>NZ_CP051682.1 GCF_012849215.1 Mucilaginibacter robiniae | reverse complement strand
AAAAAGGTCAAGTAGACGGAACTGTCCCCAACAAAATTCATTATGCCTACTGATTGGGAGTGCTAGCTAACCCGCAAATGCTATACAATGGATGCATGAGAGAGGGATAATTGCGTTTGTCAAATATTACCATTAGCGAAATAACCTCTTGTGAATTACTTAAATGTCCATCATAAACACGTAACAGGCAGCTTTAAAAAACTAAGAAGCTAGATTAGAATTTAGGATTTTTATATTTAGTTTACAGTAAATTGAGAAGCGCTCGTGCTGGAAACATCCATCATGCCTTCTTTAGCGCACATGCCAGTTGAGTATATTCAATAACTTGTCGATAGGTAGTACTTTCATGGGTGTCGCCATCTATATATTATGAGGTGTTCCTTATTTGTAATAAATTTACAATGAAAAATATATAAGTTGCAACAACTGTAAATTAAACCTATCACAATGGGCATACTGGATTTTACCGAGAGAGTGAAAGCTATTGAATTTATATCTACTAGACACTTAATCCTTAAATCATTTTTCGCAAGAATATGAATCAAATACAAAGTGTAATATTAACGAAGTTGATCATCAAGGGCGTTTGACAGTACAACGGTGACGATCAACTATCAATTAGACCCGTCTACCAGTTAGCGCAATATAAAAATGAATGCCAAATAAGATAGATATATATATTGGATCCCCGGTTGTCCACGTATCGGAGCGAGTATGCCTGCAATACATTGTAACACTCTTGGAAGCCTTACAGGTCAACGCTGTTTTGTTGGCAAACTTTCACATTAAATCGGTGCAGGTCGATTTGATAATTGGACTTGAAAATAGGCTTATCGTTGTTGAGATTAAAGGTGGCCATTTGGAGTTACAAGGTGATTACAACGGTAATTGGCAAATAAAAACACCAACCGGCGAGTGGAAACCGACTCGCAATTATTACGAGCAGGCCCTCACTGCAAAGCATGTTGTCAGAGATGCTTTAACTTTGATTACGCATCATAACATTGGCTACCCAGAAGCTCTTTTGCTTTTTTCGCCTCAGCTGAACAAAAACTCTAAGATTGTCAGTGGCGACCACAAAGTCAGTGTTAAAAATCTCCAAGACATAAAAGATTTTACCCCTTTTAAAAAAAACTTTGGCTCAACTTTGGAAAGTTGTCGTCAGTTGGCCGATAGGCTTAGTTTAGAAGCTGTTGAAGGTGTAAACTGGGCAATTAGTCCTGCTTATAAGCAGATTGAACAACAGCTTAGGAATTACGGAAAATTATATCGTTTATCCTATAGCGAAAATTTAGACAGTTTTATAGATTTCCAGTTTCGCTACAAAGAGGAAAATCTATCAATAAGTCAAATTAACTCAATTCACTTCTTTCAACATAACTTGCATATTGTTGGCCCATCTGGATGTGGAAAGTCAATGTTAGCACAAAAAATGGGCGAAATTGCGCTAAATTTTCGAATAATACCGATTTATTTACAGGCTTTACACTTCGAACGTCAGTTAGGTCCGATGATAGATGAGGAAGTTAAGTTGCTTGGCTATAACTCTGCGGCTAATTTGCTGAAAGACCGAGAACAATTAAACTATGATATTGTCCTAATACTTGACGGTATCAACGAATGTTCTGCTGTTCAACGGGCACAGCTAGTCCGCTGTGTGAAAATCATGTGTGAACGATTCCTAATCCGCACAATGATAATTAGTCAAGAGAATGATCCCCTCATCGCATCACTAAAATGCAATGTTTTCGAAGTTCAGTTGCCAAATCACGAATTGAAGAAAAAAATTGCTGGTAATGTAGTTGACCATGATACCTTAACATTGATCGAGCCGCTTCTTGAGATCGTTGAAACTGGCCTGGAGGCTCGTGTTGCGGGTGAACTGGGAAAAGAAGGGGCTAGTGCATTAAGCCGGTTCGGGTTATTCGACCTTTTTACTCGAAAAAAACTAGGTGGAAATTCAGCCGACGGAATCCTGGCATTAGACACACTTGCTGCCTACTTATTTGATCAATTAGCGTCTAGTACAACTGAACGCATTGTTGAGCGAGTTTTCTTGGAGGCGGGAATAAATAGTTCGATCATTGATGAATTAATAGATTCTGGCATACTTCGCCGCTATACAGACCGCTTAAGTTTTAGGCACGAAATTTTTTTAAATAATTATATTGCGGAAAGCATCGTGCGATTTTCTAAGAATCAACGTGATGCTGTTTTAAAAGCACTTTCCTCGCCAGTTAATTTCAATCGTAAAACACTGATTCTCGGTGCTGTAGATGACACTCAAATTTTGGCTCTAATACTTCTTGAGGTTGTTGATAAAGAACTGATTGCAGCTTGCTTTTTAGGTGAGTGCGGGAGATTTGCGCAACAATGGGTGAAAAATCAATTCATTTCAATATTTGATGGAATTAAAAATGAAATTAATGACTTTGAATTTGACGAAAAAAACAAAGGGTTATGGAACACAAAAATTAAACAAGAAACATTAACTTCTTGGAATCAGAGTAATTTAGCATTTATAGAGGCAGTTCCAATACTCTTTGAGAATGGGTATTTCTTTAACGATGTTTGGCCCTTGTTATCTCAACTTGACCAGCGGAATCTTGATGCACTGCCTACAATGTTCACTACTGAAATGAAAGGGCGAGATAAGCAGGATGTGATTGACGGTATTTTCGCTTGTATGTACCTTTCTTTGACCGGAAGTCCAGCTTTGGCTATTACACGGATTGTAAAGGTTCTGCACAATTTTCACTCATTTAACAACAACAAAAAATTTCTAATTCCTATCCGAGAATATTTGCGCAAAGAACCTACTCAGTCTTTCGGGCAAATTTATATCGCAACTTCTTTTTTTAAGTTAGGCGAAGATACCAAATTACTCTATCCCTACATTTTTTCAATTCTGAGTCAAAAATGGTGGGTAGCACCATACCACTTGAAACTAGATATATGCTGGTCTGTCGGTTATTGTTGGAGCAATGAATTGCAACGACTTGAACTGATCGATGCCGTTAACGAACTTGCCTCACATTACAGCTCCTTGCCCACAACTATCTTTGAGGCTTTACAAGCGTTAGGAGCGACAGAAGCTGACGAGGTAAACTATGAGCAAGTTACAAAAAAAGAAATTGAAAACTGCTTAGCTAACCTTGATGATGCGGAATACTGGCCGATGGCATATGCTGTTTATTACAAACAATTTGATCATCCTTACGGCAAATCTTATAGAATTCAACTTGATTCGCTTGAAGAGAGTGAGCTAAAAGCCATATTATTGATGGCTTTAAAAGGTAGTACTTATGACATTTTCGCCAGTGGTTTGGTGTCCAAGTTGAGTACGTTCGGCACAGTGAATGATTGCTTTTATTTGGAGAAGTTTAGAATGCCACCCGAAGAGCTTAATGGTTTCGCGCAAGAGCGGTCAGACCTTTTTTTCATTACACATGTAGTCATGGGTCAAATGGGCTATCAAATTACTAGTCTATTAGGGACATATGAAAGTGAGTTAGCAAACACCCTATCTGGAATTGCCGAGTGTGTATATAACCTTAATTCAATTAATTTGAATATAGTCGAACGTGTAAAAAGATGCCAAATAGCAATTAACTTTCTAAAAAGAGGTGATTCAAAGTATGTGGTCGACGGAATTTATTGGGCTGATTGGGCGATTAGGAGTTATAAACTGAACGATTCGACGAATGCATATCTACAGTTAGGGCTACCTGAAATGACCGCATTCTTTTGTCGCAAAGCCCTTAGTAATCCTGGGATTCAAAAGTCCATATTATTTAGTTGGGATGCACCTGAGGAAATTTTGCAACATGCGATCTATATGCTAGAATCAATTGGCGAAATTACCGATATAGCACGACTAAAAGAGTTTGTCAATCATCCAAAGTTGGGCAGATTGGCTATTGAGGCAATACAAAAGCTCGAACGTGTTAATACTTTTATGTAATTTTATGAATATTCAAATTGATTTTGTATTCCTTAGTCGATGAAGCACTTTTTTACCAAACCGCTGACTATTATTCCACGATTGATAAATATTGGGGGAATACCCTATTAACACCATAAGATTTTGCTCCCCTATTCGTTCAACCAGTGAAGATCTTGGTATTTGTAAAGCCCTATATAATTTAAATGTGTAGAAATTAAATAATCCTAATTCTAACTAATACATTAATCAGGCACTTTTTCATCAGCGGCATAGGTTGTAAAAATTATCAAATTTATTTTGCAATTTATTTTAATAATTAATTGCATTTGATTCCGGCTCCGTCCAAAAACCAGGCCAGCGCGAGGCTAAATCTTGCCCTATAATTTTCGTCTGTAATGTGGCCAGTTGTCAACCTGCTTAATCAGTATATTCGACGGTAAATCAGAGAAATGCTCTTCTACATAAACCTTAAAAACCTGAACCGTTTCCAGGTTGTACCATTCCATTGCGGTAAGGCAAAGCTCCGGCCAATTCTTAATGTGCAGCATAAAACTATACATTTGCACGTAAGGGGGAGCATCCTCAAAAGCACCGTCAATTAGTTCTTGATATAACGCTTTATCAAGCGTATTTTGCAGTTCTGTCATCAGGTCATAGGTAATCACATGCTTCGTTCCCCACTTAATGAGCTCAGCCATATTAGGTAGCTTTTTATCTTCAAAGAAAACGTATAAGTAATCTATGAACTCTACTTCCATAGCCTCACAAATGTCCCGGCTGAAGTAGGCGTACAACTTCCTGAAAGCTTCAAGGGAGAAGTCATCCTCCAGCTTACCAATGACGAACCTGATTACATCTTCTTCTTTTTTAGTAGCTAATGCTACATCCGGGCCTTTGGTACTACCATCAGGCAGCATAACTGCGAACCGTGGCTTTGTGAACAGCTCAAAATAATAGCTTTTGAAAAAGATGGTTTTACGCTCATAAGTCACCTGCACATATAGCGGATAAGTTGGCTGCCCATGGAAGTTTACCTCCTTAAGGCGGTCATTGAGGTAAGTTTTAAAACTGACTTTTTTCACTTTTTATAAAAATATTTTTCATGACATTTTGAGGGCTTCTGCTATCCTCCATTTTACTTTGGGTCAAATACCTGCAATTAGATTCAATCGAAGGATATCAAAATGAATGCTGGCTACAGCAAGCAGCAAAAGTTCAAACTTAATCATTTGTTTTGATATATTTTATACTATCAAAACAATGGTGTAAATTAGCTTATAATCAAGGTGGATGCGCCTTTGCACGGAGCAACAGTTGCTAATGTGCTAGGAGAAAAGCAACCCTACTATTTTATTATGCAAGATCACAAAGCTATGAATGATGACGTTAAACGAGTTAATTACAAAAGAAGATTTAAAGGCCTTCAAAGCCGAACTGTTGGAAGAGATGAAGAGCATACTTTCTCCTGTTAAAGCGCAGAGAAAGCAGTGGATCAAAAGTCAGGAAGTGCGCACGCTTTTAGACATTTCGCCCGGCACCCTGCAAAACCTGCGGGTAAACGGCACACTGACTTATACCAAGATCGGAGGTATCCTGTATTATAAGCAGGAAGATATCCAGAAGCTGCTGGACGGAAAGGGAAAGCCATGAGCCAGCTAAGTCCCATCATGGCATTCTATGGCAAAGCGCGGTTTGACGTGCGCCTGTTGCCCACGCATCAGAGCCTGTACCTGGCCCTGTTTTTTTTATGGCGGCAGAGCGGCAGTGCGGACCTGTTTACCATCAGCCGCAGGGAGCTGATGCCATTGGCCAGGTTGCAGTCTGTTGCCACTTATCACAAGTGCATCCGAGAGCTTAAAGCTTTCGGCTACATCGAGTACCAGCCGACTTACAACTACTATAAAGGCAGTCAGGTCAGTCTGCTATTAGGTGAGGAAAGGTGTGTTGATGTGGAGTAATAGTTATTTATATATCCATGTAGCTATGTATCTACTAGCAATGAGCAGACCCATCTCCCGGATAAGAAGCACGTTAATATGATGATGGAAAGCAATTCTTCGGTACTTTTTTTCATGGGTTTCCAGGGAGCCGTCCGCCATTTGGCGGCGGCACTCATACCCAAACGCGTCCTTTTCTTCTGGAAGAAAAGGAGCAAGCGGAAGTTGGGCAGAGCCCTACTTTGCTTGCCCTACGCTTCGCTACGGGGGTTTTGCGTATCCTCCGGGGATACTTTAGGGCGTTACTGCCAATCAGGGAAAGGAAAACAGGATACTTCTGGGTATCCTGTATATCAGTATATCGGCACAGCTGTGTAAACAGCTCATCAGTTTAAAAAGATTTACAATGGAAGACATCAATGTAAGATCAGTGAGATACCCTATTTTAGTTGATCAGAAGTTTGAAAAGATAGCCGTTAAACTTGGCCGCACGAAGCGCCAGGTCTTTATCCAGATGGTAGACTATTTTTACAAAAGCAAGAAAGACCCAATAGACTTGAATGATGAACTCCTCAAGAATGCACTGATAAAGAACCACCAGCAGTATATCGGCTTTATCAAAAGTCAGGAAAACATGCTGCTCATCCCTATCAAAACAGAAATGGACAGGGTGTCCGTCTCACAAGGAAAGATCATCGAACGCTTTAATACCCAAATAATCAAAGCTAATACCGACCTGCTGAATAACCAAAATATCCATGATCAAAAGCTTACTGCAATAGGAGTAAACATGGAAGCAGTACAGAAAGCGCTTAAAAGCAAAGAAGCCCTTAAGTCGCAGTTCCTATATATCCTGGACAGCTATATCAAGTCCCGCGATGCGTTTGGGATGATGACATCGGCCAGGGATAAAGAAGAACTGATCACAGCTACAAAAGCGCAGATCGGTTTATTATAATGGTTATTGAATTTCTTACTGTAGGGGTTACGGGGCAAAATGTTTATCAATATCACGGACAACAAGGAAGCTGCCAATAAAGGCAGCAGCGGCGGGCTGGTGCATTACCTCGAAAAGGAGAACCGGCTTGATTTTAAAGGGCAGCAGCCGGAATACTGGTTCAATGGACAAGGGCTCAGGATCGAACCTTACGAGGTCAAAGCAAAGATCGATGGTAATGTTGCCAAGCTGGGCAGAGACGATGCCAAGTTCTTCCTGGTCAATATTAGTCCTAGCCAGAAAGAGATTGCTTTTCTGATTGAGCAGTACGGTGAGGATGGTGCCAGGGAGCAAATGAAAGGGTTTGCCATTAGGGTGATGGATGCCTACGCGCAGAACTTCAACCGGGGCGGGGTTAACAGCCATGATGACCTGGTATGGTTCGCCAAGCTGGAAAACCATCGTTATTACAGCTACAAAGACCCGGAGGTGGGGCAAGGGTTGAAACAGCGCGGTGAACGAAAGGAAGGCGAACAAATGCATGTTCAGGTCATTGTCAGCCGTAAGGATGCCACGAATAAGATAAAGCTTAGCCCGATGAACACCTCCCGGGGAAAGAACGCGGAGCACTCCAGGAAGATGGGCCAGTTTGACCGGGTGGCTTTCAAGCAGAGCGGTGAGACACTTTTTGATAGTTTGTTTTCGTTCGACCGGCAGCTTAAAGACACCATGGCCTATGCCAATGTACAGAAGAACGGCGACCTGGCGGAGCGGGAGCAGGTGGGCGTATTAAATTCAGGTGCGTCGCAGAATAAAGAGGGTAGGTCGGACGCAAGCGAACTTGCCGAGGGTGTTGCTGAAGGGTTGTTGAAGGCTACCGGCGACATGCTGGCAACAGTAGGCAAGACAGCGGCTAGTTTTATAGAGGCAACGCTGGAACCGCTGTACATGCCGGGGGCGAATATCGTTCCTGATCATGACGACGGGCAAAGGAAAAAAAGAAAGAAAAAGTCCCTAGGGCAGCAGTACAGGCGTTAACTACGTAGCTATATAGCTACAGAGCAGCATAGCGCTATAGCGACAGGGCAGTATAGCTAAGCGTCACCCTGGGCTGGACCTGCGGGAAGCAAAAACAGGCAAGGACCAGCCAGCGGTAGCTGGTTGCCCTGCCTTATTACCAAAGCATATATTACACAAGTTGCATATTTTTGAGTTATACAATATTACAAGAAGGGTTATCATCATGGAAGTCGTACTGGACCAGCAGCAAAAGCCGCAAGGCGTTTTCTTAACGCTATTGGAGTGGGAACAGTTGCGCCATGGAATCAACAAGGCCAGTGAGCATTACAAGCTTATGGACAAACTTAGTGAAAAGGATATCTTTGCGATGGACGACCAAGAGTTCAAAGCCCACCTGGAACCAGTAATTACGGAAGCCGTACAAGCTTCACTTGACCAGGGGCTGTACTTTTCCTATTCCGCTGGTATTAAAGAAGACCCTGCCATGTTCATCCATGAATATAAAGATGGCAAAAGGGTGCTCATCAGGGTTGATGCAGCTAACGGTAGGGAAGAATATATCAAAGACCTGCAAAGCATGCTGCATTTCATGGTAAGTGAAAAGTAGGCAATAAAGAAGGGTCCGGGGCCAAAGACTCCACTGCGTCCGGCGCTAAGCACGCCGATCTCCGTTGCACCTTTAGCCTCGGACCAGAAGGCAGCCGTAAAATTTGCTACGCTCATAATACCGCTGCTTTGTTGTGAAAAAAATAGCAAAGCTGATTTACTGAAGTGGTCGCCGGAGTCGCTTAGCCCTAACAGGATTCGTAGGCGACTGTTGCATATTTCTAGAGTAGGAACCGGTTCGTGGCCGGAATCTTGACGTTATTGCAGGATTTACAGGCTGGTCTACATTAATCTTAACGGTTAGTTCCCGGCCTTCAAGTTCAAGCCCGTCCAAAGCGGCACTGGCCTTAACGGCACCCTCATCGGTAAGCATTTCGACAAAGGCATAGCCCTTGCAAATCCGGGTCTTTTTGTCGCGAACAATTTTAATCGTGGAGATGTCGCCAGATGGCGCAATCATTTGAGCCAGTTCAAGCTCAGTGCTTTCAAGGGGAAAGCCACTGACAAATAGCTTGACCATAGTATAACTTTATTTAGAATTTCTAAGTAGTTCAACCTTTTCGCGTTCGCTGGCTAAAAGGCGCTCTAATAGTTCTACTTTCTCATCGTATAGTTCGACAATTTTATCAATCGGGTTGAAAGTACAATGATGCCTGAAGTCGCCTGTGCTGCTATCATGGAAGCTATTAAAGTAATTAAATACAGCTTCCTCGCTAAAATTTTTAACGGCATCGGCTGGTACACCCAAAGCTTTTGCGATTTTATCTAGCACCTCATCCTCTATCTTTTCACTTTTCTCAATGTTGGAAACGGTTTGCTGGGTAACGCCCAAGTCGATTGCCAATGCTTCCTGCTTGATCCCTTTAAGTTCCCTGATACGTGCAATTTTGCGTCCGATGTGTAGTGTCTCTGCCATGATGGGTCAAATGTATAAATAAGTAAACAATGTGAAAAGGAGCTTAAGTTACACTGTAGCCTGTTTATGTAAATATAGCCATTAAAGCGTGTTTTGTAAAGCACAAATCGTTGCTTGTTATTCATAAAGGCTTGTTTGTATACTACAATGCACCTTTGTGATATACCACCGTTTCTCTGTTCAACTTTGTTTCAGCCGGTCAATGCAGGCCGCTGGTAAATGGCAAAGCAATGTACATAGGAACTTACGCCCCCTGGGAGAATGCGCCGAAACTGTTAAGGCACGATGAGATGATCAATCCGCTTAAGGTGGTTATCGACTTTTTTGAAATTGATGATATGGAAGGTCATGCCAAACACCTCAAGCAATGGCGTGACTACGCCGTAAGATTGGAGTACTATGTAAACGAGCGTAATGGCCCGGGCATGCTGCTTTACGTCTGGGAGGAACATGTTCGGCTGATGGAAGCCATGTTCCTGCTCTGGCATGAGCACCGCAATATTGTTTACAGGTATAAGCCGCCGACCGCTGAGCAGTTGGCCGAAGAACGAAGTACCTGGGATTACTTTCCAATGAACCTTGACGATAGCTGGCTGGCTAACCCATACCTGGTTATCCAAAAGTTCTTTGAGACCTACGATCTGGCTGTTTACCGCGATCACCTATATGAATGGCTGCATATGGCATTGACCCGGACGGAAAACCGCGACCCCGATTTGGATGCCGAAGAAGTAATCACAGTGTATGAAAACATCTTGGAGCTGTATGCGGCGGCATGGATTATTTGCCAGCGCAACAGTGACCGTCCGCACCTGAAAAGAAAAAAGGTGGACATATCGGTTCCATCCGGAATTCCTAAGCTGGCCACTAGCGAACCATTGGAACATCTCAATATTGCAGAGCAGGTAAGAGAAGCTTCAGAAATTGAAAACAAGATATTAACTCCGCTTTATCCAAAACCCAGCCCTGCGGGCGCTTTAGGATTGCAGAAGCTAAAGGAGGCCATTTTGGAAGGTTATCCTGCCGTTCAGCTCATCGTGTATTTAGGTTGCCACGCCGAGCCGTTTACCTACTACCTGCTGTTACTAATATCTGAGGAAGAAAAGACTGAAGAAGGACAATTGTGCAACGCCATAGAAGGGCACCTGCAAAGGCTTGCCCATACTCACATTATCCTGCACAAAGCTTCCAGTGCCAAAACAAGTCTAATAAAGGGAAGCCGGTTTTGGAACATGGCCTTAAGCCAGGGCCACTTAGTCTATCAGTCTAATAGTTTACAACTTGAGCAAACCGTTACCATCACGAAAGAGGTGCTTGTAGAGCGTGCGCATTTTCATTGGAACTATTGGGGCCAGCAAGGACACGAACTACTCAAAGGAGCAGCATTTTACCATGAGGGCGGCAATTATCGCCAGGCCGCCTTCCTGCTGCATAAAGCTACTGAGACTATACTTAAAGCGGTTATTCAAGCCGTTTTAGGTTACCGCATTCAGATGCACAACATCTCGCGGTTACTACGGCTGACCCTGCTTTTCACGGAAAGCATGAAAGACGTATTCCAGTTAGATACTCCGTCAGGAGTGAAAGACTTCACTTTTCTAAAGAACGCTTATGCACAGGCACACTACAGCAAATCTTTCGATCCTGACCAAGCAACCATTGCCGCCTTGAATGATAAAATAACCCTGCTTTACAGCAAAGCTGAAGCAGTTTATCAGTGCTACCTGCAACAACTTGAGGAAAACTTATAAACAACGATTACCGGCATTTACGACAGTTAGGCAAAGGCAGCATTATTTCTTACGCTGCATTTGCCTAACTGATTTTCTTCTTTATTGCCAGCAATTGCGGAAATTATTTATTGTACACAGTTTCAGCCCGAACCCGCAGGAAGTTTGCCTATATGATTGCGTTACTACAACGTATTTTTACATCACAATTTCATCCAGCCTTATTACTTTATATTTTACATCAAGGTTTGCTGCATTGTCTTCTACGGTATCTTTAAAACCTGCTTTTTTGCGGAGTGCATTTACTCGTTTTGGGTCTTTTATTGGCCATACTATCCACTCGTTCTTTTGTGTAGCTTTCAAAGTACGCATACTCATTTGGCTACCGTATACCTGCTCTTGGTTGTTATTCATCAGGTAGCGGTCAAGCAGCATGGCGTATAGACGGAAAGTCAATTCATGTGCCTCAGCAGCTTTTTTAATTACTGGGATATAATTATCAATCTTTTTACTATGCTGTATAACATACCAAGCTGCCTCACTGGTACTATCTCCGACTAGGCTTTTACCTGGATAGCCGTAACGATTAAATATAGCTTCAACAAAAACGGTGTTAGCAGAATCGATATTTTTTTGCAGCTTACTGTAATAATTAATAGCCTGACTGCTGCTTATTCCTAAACTTTTTGTTATGGCAGTGACCTTATCAGGAGTCATTAACCAGGTTAAAGTATCGCGGTACTTTTGGTCTAGAATCATCACGCTATCCAGTTGCTTTTTTAAAGTGGAATTAAAGGGGTTTTGTGCCTGTGCAATGAGGCCGGTAAAGCACAATAAAGTGATGAGTAGGGATTTCATAACAAATAATTTATTTAAAACTAACATCTTAGTTTTAAGATTATTGTTTTGCGGGAATATTGTTACAAATTATAAACAGCTGATATATAATCATGATCATAGACGATAGTCAACAGCTTTTCTTAAGCGTGTTAACTAATTGCATTTTTCCTGGAAGTCGCCTAAAAAAGTACTATATGACTTGGTACTCATTTTGCACCACACTTTTTGATACACCCAGTGTTTTGCCTCTGCTATAAATATGCCTACAAATGAAAGACACCAATCAGCAAGGCAGGCCTCTCCATTTCGTCACGCGCTAACGCGCTATAGTTCGCTACGCGGCCAACTTTGTTTTTAAGTACTATAGGAGTGAAACTCACTGTGTTCGTAGCACACCTGCTATTTGGGACGCAAAAAAAGCTAATGTACCGCTTATGCAAGGGTAGGTACCGCATCAAGACCTCAGTGATTCAATAAAAAAGGTTGCAATGATTTGTTTTTCAGCGGCACTTTTGCATTTAAGACTTCTTAAACCACATTCTCGTAATTTTTCATCTTATCGCAGCCACAAAGGTCAGTTCCATTCAGAACCTGTAAAGGGTATATAAACAGCTCTGTTCGCTACGCTGCCTTCGCTGCCCTTTACAGAACCTGCCTGGAAGCTGCCGAAGTTGTTTAAGCATTAAGATACCGGAATGCTAAGCGTAAACTATGTAATTTAAATTAGTAGCACTGCCGGTTAAATACTACAAAATTCCGGCGATTACTTTATTGCACAGGATTTAAGATTTAATCATCTTAATTTTCCTCATTGGAATGGCAATTAAATTCATTACTTAACGGCCAATATATAAGGATAACATCCAAAGGCTGCACCTCCACTAGTTGTTGCGCTGGAACTGATCTGCGTGTTAAAAATAAGCGCCAAAAGAAAGCACTAATAAAACTGAAGCGGCTAACGAATTACGCGGCCAAAGGCGTTTATGCTGTTTCACACCCTGCTCTTGTTCTAGGTTCGCTCAAACCTTGTCAAACGTATGCAGACGTTCGGCTTCACCCATTAATTCTGAGCCTTGTTCCGTAAAATCCAGGTACCAGGTTTCTATTAAAGCGATTTCTTCTACACTGGCGGTGCCGGCTTTATACTTATTTAAAAGAATCGTGATGTCTTTTTCTTCCATATATAATAGTAAAACAAACTGTAGATATGGAGCGGGGTATTCAGAATTAAAACAAATTTAATTATTTGTTAATGCGTACACATTTTATCGTGCTTTACCTGAAAACATTAACTTAGGTGCAATGAAACCTATCTTAATTTTCCTTGCAGGACTGTGTTTTTTCACTTTATCACAAGCACAAACAATTCAAAAAGATAAATCCGCGGCAAATTCAGCAGTGGTAAGCATCAAACAAACTGATAGCCTTAACCTGGAAATTGAAAAAAAAGAGATCCAGCTCAATCAAAAATTACAGGATGCTACGCAAACGATTAATTATCTAAATTCTGTCATTGGCAGTTTTGGGCAAATATTGACTATCCTCGGCATCTTTATCGCTGTCGTGGCGCTCGCGTTACCGATTATTATGTATCAGTTTGGTATCAAGCCATCACAACGCGCACTCAAAGAACTGGAATCTAATATCGATTCCAGGTTATCGGCCTATCTTAAAGAAACCCGTAACAAAACGATCAATCAGGCCTTGGACGATATGGAACATGGTAATCTGGAAAAGAAAAACCAGGCCATCGCTTATTTATCTATAACTCACCCCGAAGGCTTATCCGATCAGCAACGCTTTAAAATTTATTCCCTTCTTGTAAAAGGTAGTGATCTGCCCGCCGTGAGAACAAACCTCGGGTTCATCCTGGGGACAACTAAAAATGAATATGCCGACCTGATTTTTAAAAACCAGGTTATGCTTAAAGATCCGGTATTAAAAGCTATGGCCTACATGTATTACAGTAAGACCGGTTTTTTGAATTATCGTGAAACGATTGCGGAATTAATTAATTCAGCCGAAAAGCCTATTGAAAAATTTGTCACCTTAATCACCATGCTGGGCCAGCATTCTCATCAGGATGTTCTCACTTTAATAAACGATGAAAAATTACTTGACCTGATCGCTTTAAGTGAAATGGACAATGTTATGCAACACGCCATTTTCGTACTCGAACACCAAAAATTAACAAAAGAGCAAATTGAGCAGTCTTATTTGCAGCAAAAGAGCGATCAGATCGCCAGTGGCAATAGCATACTGTAAGGAAAAAGTAAAACGATGACCCGTTAGTGATCGCTATCAGAAGTTTGGGATTGAACCTCAACTTCTTCGGTCAGCTTTTTCATGGCGCGCAAAGCTGCATTCAGGGTCTTTAAATATTTCAGGTGCTTTCCCTGGGTCTGCGTCTGATGATTAGCGAACTGTATCAGATTAATGTTCATGACCCGCAGTGTAATCACGCTCTCCGTCCAGCTCCAAACTTTCGTATCAGCCGCTGGCCACAGGATATGAGAGGTATTATGTGCTAAGAAAGCGGTGTATTGTTCTGGGGTAACTTCAAATGCATCTAACGCCTGCTCCCGGCTCATCAGCCCGCGCTCCTCCGCATGGCGCACGCTGGCGCACTGCCGTTCCAGCTCATAATCAGCGTCAGCGAACAGTTCCTCACCGATATAAGCACTTTCCGTAAGACGATATTTATTGAGAGACATATTTGTTAAAGTTAGTCATTTCCGATTCATTTGTCAAGTCGATCTGTCCATGCCATGAACTTGCCTTCAATACCGACTTCATATAGCTTATCCTTGCCCAATACTCTAAGGGAAACGGCTGATCCACAAAATTGTTGTAATGGTCATCATAGTAACCCTGAATCACCGAGAATCGTTCAGTTGTAAGCTCACGCTTCGCCCGCGCCAATATCTTATCCACCTCGTCACGCCGGGTTGCCTTAAAACCAACCCTTGCCCATACATAGCCGCCGTCTTCCAGCGTCGCATGAACCAAGATCTTCCGTATATTCATCGCCACATAAAGGTCGAACCAAGACTTCAATATTTTTATTCCCGTACCCTGATGCCGGTGCTGTTCCGGTATGGTGAAATAATCATGGTGAACAACAACCCCCTGTTCCGTGCAACGGAAAGTACGGGAAAGACAAACGCCTGTTTTTTCAACGAAAGCATCCTTTGAGCCAAAGTAAAAATTAATGTGTGGTGGCGGGTCAGTAAGCGTCCATTTGCGTGTAATCGCTGTAATAGCCATCGGCCCTAATAGCGCATCGGCCTGGGCTGACACCTCGGTAGGGTTAAAGCCGGGGAAATTCTTTTCAAGGAAAGCTTTAACATCAAGCCCATTTTCGACTTTAACTACAAAACCAGGTATTTCCATCAATAGTGAAACAGGATGAATAAAGAAACAAAGATGCCTAATTTCACACATATTACCACCGAAAGCCATAACTTTAAAACCGGGTGCTGGCAAACCACCGTGGCCACCGACCTCAAAGGCAAAACCGTCGGCATCATGGCTTAGGCCGGGTAGGCCAAAAGTTAGCCCCCTATGCCAAAGCATTCGACATGAAAGTGATCGCTTGGAGTGAATACCTAGCCACCGAAAAAGCCGCCGAACACGGCGCTGTACTCGTAATTAAAAAAAGCTCCTAAAATGGTCGGACTTCGTAACACTGCACCTCGTATTGAGTGACGGCTCCCGCAACACCATCGGTCAAGCCGAACTGGCACTCGTGAAATCATCCGCCTATCTTATCAATACCTCACTTGGCCCGCTCGTTAATGAAACCGCATTAATCGAAACCTTAAGAACAAGAAAATCGCTGGCGTAGCATTAGACGTTTATGATACCGAACCGCTACCAGCCGATTACCCTCTGCGAAAGCTGGATACTATATTGGCCACACCACACGTAGGCTACGTTACGGAAGATATTTACCGAGTGTTTTATGGTGATACGGTCAAGGTAATTGAGGAACTGTTGCGTGAAAGATTGACTTTGATTTATGGAAATGACTTTATCTAACATCTTTAATGATGTAGCCTTTTTTATCTAAGTCTTTTGTGAATTTCTCCTTAAATCCAAAATGACTTAAAGCGGTCGACACAGCTTGTAACACATCCTCATCCTTAATTTTATACTCCGGCATCCATTCTTGGATATAGCCTAGATATCGTTCTAAGAGCAAATAGGTTTCCTTTTGAGTATCACTGGCATCGTCTTTAACGTAAGCTTGCAGGTGATCGAACTTAGCTATGATTGATAACAACGCTTTTTTATTACCAGCATCCTCTGTAAAACGGGCCATCGTATGATAAGCGATTGCTTTGACGATATTAATTACATAAGCATTAAGCTTACCATTTCTAAATAAATACTCGAAAACGTCCAACTCATATTGCAAGGGTACTTGGCTTTTAATATAAATCAACTCCTGTGTCGTCCCGTGCCCAAACGGGTAAACGCTTGATGTTATCTCGCTATCTGTTAAAGTGATAAACTTTTGAAAAAGCGAAACCAAGTAAGAACCATTTCTTTGAAGGAGGTGCACCACCGTATTTCGGGTATTTTTTGAACTGACTATTTCAGCGTTAAGAACTCCAAAAAACAGTGCTATTTCCTTATATAAAAAAAGCTTTTTATAAGTAAATACCAGTTCAAAGATGTTGTTGAGTTCATAATAAGTGGAACCAACAAAAAAACTGTTCTTGTCGGTCGGAAAACGCTCACCTTTAGGATAGTCGTATTTGACCGCTGGAAAATAAACGTCGATTACTAACGTCCACCATTTACGCAAAGTACTGATAATGGTTTCGCTTACTCCGTCTTCATTAAATTGTAGCGCTTTTAAAAAGAATTCTTTCATAACTACCATGAAGAGAATACCATCGTAATGATGGTCGGACTGTTGAGTCGGATTAAAATCTTTAAAATTCCGTATGTAAAATTCTTCTAATTCAAGCTGAAAATGAATGATCATCAGAGCCGCATTTTCGTTTCGCTCTTTAATAGCAACTGGGAATAGATTCCGGGTAAGCTCGTTGAGTTTATGGTAAAACTTGTCAGGATGAATTTCCTGTTGGACCGGGTAATCAGCATGCATTTTTTTCAAATGATCTAGGCAACCTTTCTTTATGGATACGATAGTTGTGCGGTCAAAATCTTTTATCGCCGCGGTACCGATTTCTATCAACAACGTAATGGGGTCGCGTTGCAGGTGTGCGTTCTCATTACCGTCTTTCCATAAGATATTGACGTGATAACTGATAGACCAATCCCCGTTAAACTGGCTGATCAATTGCCGGATATTGTCACGGTTTTGAGAAGAACGCAACAATAAAATCAACGTAGGTATGATTGATAAAACCAGAACTACCGAAACTATAATGGAAAAAATAAATAAACTATCACCATAGGCATCCCTCGCAGCACCTTCTTTTAAATAACCGCAGGTATAAATCAGTAACATCATATCCCCGATAAAAAGGGTGAAAATGAACTTGATGTACTTGCTAGTAAAAAACTGCACAAATGCGAACCGCCCAAAGTATTTATAGAACACATTGAACGAGAGTACGATAAAGGAAAATACGATACCAACAAAGATGCTGACCGTTCGTAGGGTATTCTCAGAAATATATAACTCTGTTGCTAAGCTGGGAATTGCAAAATAGTAACCGGATTTATTTAGGGTAGTATTAAGAATAGTAACAACAAAAGCTAAACTTAAAAGCACCCAATAATTTAGAAAAATAAATTCCTTAACCCGCCATTGGTGATTCAATCGAAATTGCATGCGGTAGAATTGTCTTATAAAAAAACGCCAAACCAATAATGGCAACCAAATTAATCCCTTAATGATTTTATTTTTTAGAGGTTCATTTGGTTCAGTGTTTTCCTCACTTTTCATTCAGTGATCATTTAGGATTATGCTATAAACATACAGAAAACAATACAAATAATGTGAAGTAGCAATTTCCCAAATCTTTCTAACCTGAAAGGTAAGCCAACTTTGCAGACGGTACCATCATATATCTAATAACGCTTCGCATCAAACAAAATGCGCCAATATAATCCGGCCTTTCCTCATAAGCCGTAAACAAATCATAACAAAGCGCAGCATCCTCACTTTAAGAATTCAGCATCACGCACCACCACATCAGGGCCATTCCTGCGCTTAATCCAGGCCCTGGCCTACTTCACTAAAAAAGCATTATTCGTTATCACCAAAAAAGCAAAATATATTTTTAAGCATGTCTGTAAAATGCCAATATTTTTAGCATAGCTTTGAAATCCGAAACTGAACAGAACATGCCCGATACTAAAAAAGATGTCATCAACTAGCTGCAAAAAGGCATCTTGCAATTGGAGGGTTACACGCCGGTATATGAAAGTATAGGGGAGATAGGTGGTTTAAGTCATTAGACTTTTGATAATTTGCTTCCAACGCAAAATGACTATGTTAAGTAAGCTAAAATGATGTCAGTGAGGTTTTATATATTTAACCAGTGTTACGGTTGTGTATTATAGCTTATCGAATAAATCAAAAAATATGATAGTGCCTGTTAAAAATATCGTCGAAACTGTTGATTTGACACCCAACGACGCATTTTTGCCATTATTTGAGTGTGTAGTTAATTCGATAATCAGTTTAATACAATCCCATCAGACTGATAAAGAAATTCAAATAAAAATAATTCGGGGAGATTATCCGCAACAATTGTTGTTTGGCAATAATATCAAAACTATCAATTCCATTATCATCACAGATAATGGCACGGGATTTAACACTGACAATTTTGAATCTTTTGAAACACCGTTTACAAAAATAAACAAAAAATACGGCTGTAAAGGTGTTGGGCGCTTCACCGTTCTTGCTGCTTTTAAATCCATCCACATAAAAAGCAATTATTTTCAAGATGAACAATGGATGTTCAGGGAGTTTAGCTGCGATTCAGAAAATGAAATCACGCCCATAAGCCTCCCGGAAATATCATCATCTAAAAAAGCTACCACCACTATAGAATTGTTAGACTGTTTTAATCCTATAATTAAAGATCGGACAGCAATAACTATTGAAGAAATATCCCGGAAATTAATGCAACATTGTTTGATATACTATCTAAGCAATGAGTTACCGAAAATAACAATACTTGATATTGAAGATAATACTGCCGAAGTAATTAATGATCTATTCTCTAAAGTTTCAAAAGAGAATGAACGTGAATTTAAGGTCGGTAATCATACGTTCAAAGCATACATAACTAAAGTTCCCAAAGAGAATAACAGGAAGAATCACTACATCTATTATTGTGCGAATTCTAGAGTGGTGCAATCCAAAAGTATAGGTAATATTAATGGGCTATTTAGCTACCCCATAAACCAAAACGGCCAGCTGTACTTTTTGGACGTTTATGTTGTGTCCGATTACCTTAACAAGAAAAACTACCAAACCCGTAATGGTTTCTCAATTTCCCCTGAAAAGCAGGACGGTTTGTTTGGTGGGTCTGAAATTTCGTTTGAAGAAATCGAAGCTGATTTATTAACTGTGTTAGAAGATGAATATGAGAGCCACGTAAAGGAATCATCACAAAGAAGTATAGCTGAAGTTCAAACCTATATCAGCTCAAAGGCATTGAGATACAATAGTTTGAGATATAAGCCTGAATTATTGAAAACCATACCTCCAAATTCTTCTGAGGATAAAATTGAAGAATATCTGCATAAAATCTCTTTTAACGCAAGGAGGAATATAGATAAGAAGCTTCAAGATTTCATCGAGAATAAACAAGTGAACGAAGATGCAATTCAGAAAATTAAACAAGATATTCAGGAAAAGACTGCCTATGATATTGATAGTTTAGCTGATTATATGATTCGACGTAGGGCGATCATAGAGTTATTTGATAAATTCCTTGAAGCAGACAACAATGGTAAATACCGGCTTGAAGAGGATATTCACAATATTATTTTCCCGATAGGTTTTACAAATGACGAGATCAGTTATGAATCTCATAATTTGTGGCTATTGGACGAAAGATTTGTCACTTATAAATTCATTGCTTCAGACAAATCAATAACCTCATTAAGTCAAAAGAAAAGCAGTAAAGAGCCAGATGTAATTTGTCTAAACGAAAAGCCGATCATGTTTGATAACCCGATTAGTTTCGGTGATAAAAGCAATGGTGAGGTCAACTCGATGGTTATATTCGAGTTTAAACGTCCCGGAGATGTTGCCCATCAAAAAAAGAAAAACGATTACCGTTGGGAGTTTTCCGAACTTATTGAGCCGTACTTCGACGATTTCCTGTATTCTGTAGACAAGAAAAATTACAAAGGCAAGCATGTGGTTGTGAAAAAAGAAACTCCAAAATTCGGGTTTATTATTCTTGACGTGATGCCGCCGCTGTTAGAGCAATTTAATACCGATAAGGGCTGGAATAAAACTCCATTTGGAACTTTCTATAAAATAGAACCTAATAAGAATTTACACATCGAAGTTATGACGTTTGCCAAGCTTATAGAATATGCTCGTAACAGACACATTCCATTTTTTGATAAACTATTCGGGAAGTAATACTAAGTTAGTGAGCTTTTTGTAAATTTCAACAAAACAATCAAGTACTACTTTTTTATACTTAAGCTAAAAAATCTGATGAGATCGAATAAAAAAAATGGTTCGAGAAGCGCACAGTTGGGTGGAGGCATTTTAGGCACACAATACTGGGCTTGAATCTAAACTTTGATAATTTAATCGAGATGCGACTGGTCTACAGTTTCGTCCCTAGTCTGGGTTCGAATTGTAATTAAATAAAATTCACTGGAAACCCATCAAATTAATGGTTAGATATTAATATTGGCTGTTTAATTTGTTTATATTTGAATTAAGATTTACGAAGGTAAAGGAAGTTGCGACATCTGTGGCGTTCAATTATCTCATGGTGCTTAAGTAGCTATAAATCAAACGTATACAGAGGCAGGTTCGAATCCCTCCCTCACCGCTGAAAAGATTCATTTAATTTATTTAAAGCCTTTAAGTAAAAACTTAAAGGCTTTTGTTATTTAGGATCAGTTTGGTAGTACAAACATGACCCAAAATCTTTTCTTATACAATACATCAGGTACACTGTTTAAAGTTGAAAATGTTGTGCTATAGTAAACTAACTATTTAGCACAGTAGCTTATCTAAAAGGGCGTTTAACCAATTACTCTCAAAGATGTCCAAATAGAACTGTTCTAAGTAAATTTTTAAAACCCTCAACAAAAAGCAGAAATTTATCAAGGCCCATAAATAAGCCCAAAGTTCATTAAAATGCTGTTTGATGTGATATGAAGGTCTTATTTATTCAAAAGGCAAATGCTTTAGCTGTCATTTAATCATTAAGAAACTAGATATAGCTGAGATGAAAAAGCAAAAAGATGAAAAAAGTTTATTAGGAAATAAGCGTATTAGTATTTCAATATAAATCTTTTGGGTATTTATGATATGTTATTCAAATACAGTTAATTGTGTTGAATTTTTAGCTTGGTATTTATGCGTTTTAATATTTATTACCACTTAAAATATTAGTGATTTACTTCATAAATGCACTTGATTTTCTCCTCTATATTTTGATAAGTTTGCTTTTAGTTAACAGCTAGCAACATCCTTTTTGCTTCTTTAACGGAACCAATTTTACCTATTAATTAACAAAAATGCGATATCAGCAGGCTGGCTAAGTTTGTTTGTACAATCATTACCTGCATTTCAAAATAACCTAATGTTGAATCTACAATCGTGTGGTTCGATATTCTGATTATTTAATTAATTATTTACCTAATCACCAGAAATCTATGACTTAAACAAAAGCAGTTCCTTTCTAACTAATCAGACCTACACATTAATTAACAACCAACTAAAAATCATTTTATGAGAAGAAAGCTTTATTTACTGTTTTCAATTACAACAGCGCTTTTAGCGTTGTATTCCTGTAAAAAAGATATCCATAGCTCACCAACCGGAACGGACGATAACAACTCAACTATTGCACGTGCCAACGAATCAGTGAGTATTTGGATGACTACCGGCGACCAAAGCAAGCTTTTGCAACAGCAAGGCAATGTAACTTTTGCTGCCGATGCGGGTACCAACAACACTACTATTACTGTAAACGAAGGCACTACCTACCAGGGTATTGATGGTTTTGGTTTTACATTAACTGAAGGTAGCGCCAAGTTAATCAGCGGCATGTCTGCTTCGGCACAAAGCTCTTTGCTTACTGAATTATTTAATGCATCAAGTGGCGTAGGATTATCTATTGTTCGTATTGGTATTGGTGCAACTGATTTAAGTGAATACTCATACTCTTATCGAGACGGAGCATCGTTCAGCTTATCTGGTCCAGACTTAACCTACACTATACCGATTTTAAAAAAGATATTGGCTATCAATTCAAGTATAAAAGTTTTAGCTACACCATGGTCGGCCCCGATGTGGATGAAAACTAATGGTTCTTTTACCGGTGGTACACTTAAAGCAGAAAATTATGAAAGTTACGGTCAGTATTGGCTGGATTACATGAATGCCATGAAGGCGCAAGGTATAACTATTTGGGCTATAACACCGCAAAATGAACCCTTAAATGCTAACAATGAACCTAGCATGACGCTTACTAAGGAAAATGAACTTGGATTAATTAATGATTACATAGGGCCTAAGTTGCGTGGAGCAGGATTTAATTGTAAAATTATATGCTATGATCACAACTGCGATAACACCGACTTTCCGACTTATGTAGCTAGCAATAGTTCTTATGTTGATGGTTCGGCGTTTCACTTGTATGCAGGTGATATATCAGCCTTAACTACAGTGAAAAATGCTACAGGTAAAAATGTATATTTTACAGAGCAATATACTGGATCTAACGGTAGCTTTGCGGGCGATTTATCCTGGCATGTTCAAAATGTTGTTATAGGTTCTATGAACAACTGGGCACGAACTGCTTTAGAATGGAATTTAGCCAGCGATCCTAATTCTGGGCCTCATACGGCTGGCGGAAGTACCAATTCTAAAGGTGCACTTACTATTAACGGTAGCTCAGTTACCCGAAATGTAGGTTATTACATCATTTCACATGCATCAAAGTTTGTTCGTCCTGATGCGGTACGTATTTCTTCAAACAACTCTGGTAGCATTCAAACAACTGCTTTCAAAAACAGTGATGGTACTAAGGTGTTATTGGCTTTAAATAATGGCTCATCAACCATATCTTTCAAAGTAAAATGGGGTAGCCAATCATTTACTTATTCCTTACCGGGTGGCGCAGTAGCTACATTCAAATGGTCGGGTACACAATCTTCTTCTTCATCAATACCTATCGGACAAAACGTTACCCTAAAAGGCATCAACAATTTATATGTAAGCAGTGAAAATGGTACTCAGGCTATGAACTGTAATCGATCATCAGCATCTGGCTGGGAAACTTTTACGGTGGTTGATGCCGGCAATGGTAAAATCGCGCTGCAATCGCAAGGTAAATATGTATCTTCAGAAAACGGTACACAAGCTATTACTTGTAATCGAACTTCCATAAGCGACTGGGAAAAGTTTGATTGGATGGTAAATGCAGATGGCAAAATATCGTTAAGAGGAAACAATGACAAATATGTATCTTCCGAAAATGGTACGCAAGCCATGACCTGCAATCGTACATCTATATCAGGATGGGAAGCTTTTGGGGTTAATCAATAAGTTTTTTTAAAATAATAGTTAATCAGCTTTAAAAAGTTTAAAGTTGATTAACCTTTTTGTTATCTATGAAAATACTTTTACCTGTTGTTGCTCTTATTTTAAGTTGGTCTTCTGTACAAGCACAAAGCGGGGTACCTTTAGTTGATTTAACACTAGCTGGCGGTTACGAGTCTGCTAACTTGCATTGGGCTATTGCTGGTAATGCAAATGGTCAGTCACCAAATATTTATTCTGAGCTTAAATGGCATTCGGTAAGTGGTACTTTGCTCAACCCTCAATTGCAAATTAATGTTACCAATAAATGGTTTTTAGCAGGTGAATATGCAAAATGCTTTGTTAAAGCAGGCCATGCTACTGATGCTGATTATGCTAATGATAACCGCGAGATGCAAACTTACAATGCGTTATTAGATAGTGATGAAGGCCATCTAATTGATTATCGTATTTATACAGGCTACCAAATTTTGTTATTGAATAAGTTTACATTATCTGCTTTTGCCGGATATACTACGAGTAAAGAATACTTGTTTTTGTTGCAACATGCAGAAGATGTTTCCGGCCAGAAAAATCTTCGTTCCATATACCAAACTCAATGGAAGGGTGGATTAATAGGTCTATCTGCTGTTTACCAAATTTTTTCTAAAGTGAATGTTCGAGGCATTTTAAGGTACAGCCAATTGAAATACCATGCTTCAGCCGACTGGAACTTAATAGATGCTTTCCAGCATCCCGTAAGCTTTGAGCAACATGCTAATGGCTTTGATTTAGGTGCATCTTTAACTTGCACCTACCAGTTTAATCATTATTTGTCTTTGTTTGTTACAGGAGCATACAGCAAGGCACAAACCGGAACTGGTGTTGATAATCTATATCTTGACTTTGGAAGTACTCGCACAACACAGCTCAATGGAGTAGATAAACAGCTTAAAAGTTTCATGTTGGGGACAACTGTGCATTTCTAAAAAGTTACTAGTCGTATAACGTGTAATTATTACTGTTCCCGACTTTTCTTTGGTAAACTATAGGTGCTATCAAGAATGTTCTTTAATAGCGAAAATGTACACTTCAAGCTCTAATTTGTACAGGTAACTTCTTGTATTTGCAGTACATCAAACTGAGTAGTTATTTTTGTGTATGTCTCAAGCTTATCAGCTAAAGTGGTGTTTTACGCTTATCGGAATTTTGGCAGTTGGTACTCTGCTGATGAGGTTTGGCGATTTTCAGCTGATTAATGTTTCACAATACGTTGTTTATACATTATCGCTAGCTTTTTATATTACAATATGTTGGTTCACTCATAGCTACTTTTTACTTCATAAACTGGCAAAAGTTAGTGGAAGTACGCGAGCACTAATTAGTATTATCTTTACTCTTTTAGTTGCTTTTATGCTAAGCTATTTGGTGGGCACCTATGTGCCGGCTCGCTTCTTGCTTCCTGAAATGGTGTTTAAAAAAACGCTTGCCGATTTTATTAAGCATGCAATTGGATCACTTTTTCTCAGTTTAATCTGTTATAGCGTGTTTAACATGATTTTTACTAATGAGATTCTGCAAAAAACAAAGTTGGAAAACGAGCAGTTCAAGCAAGCTCATCTACGTGCACAGCTTATTTCCTTACAGCAGCAAATTAGCCCCCATTTTTTATTTAATTCACTAAGTACTTTAAAAACCATCACGCACGAAAGTGACACTAAAAACTTTGTAGTACAGCTGTCCCATGTTTATCGTTACCTGCTCAATTTTAACAATCATCAGGTAACTAAACTTTCTGAAGAGCTGAAGTTTATCCGATCATACCTGTATATTCTTCATCAGCGTTTTGAAGGTTCACTTGATATTACTATTGAGGTACCCGACAATTACCACAATTGCTTGATTCCACCGTTATCTATTCAGCTTTTGGTTGAAAATGCAATAAAACATAACATCGTTTCGCCCGATATGCCGCTCGGTATTCTCATTCATGTAAATGATAAACAGGAACTTATTATTGAAAACACTCTTCAGCCTAAAAAATCTCCGGTTGAAAGTACCGGATTAGGTTTGCAAAATATCAATGATAGGTTTCGCTTGTTGTTTAACAAAGAAATCAACATTAATAAGGCTAATGGAACTTTCACGGTCATTTTACCACTAATTAGCTATGAACATTATTATCATTGAAGACGAGCTGCGCACGGCTAAAGACCTTAAGGCTACATTAGAGAACATTGATCCTGAAATTATTATTGTTGATATCCTGACGTCTGTTGCGGCTGCTATCAAGTGGTTTCGTGAGTACCCGGCTCCCGACCTTATTTTTTCTGACATACAGCTTGGTGATGGACTTAGCTTTGAAATATTTAAGGAAATAAAGATTGAAACACCTGTTGTTTTTTGTACAGCCTTTGACGAGTATGCTATCAATGCGTTTGAATCCAACAGCATAGATTACTTGTTAAAACCTATAGAGGAAGATATGGTGGAGCGAAGCTTGCAAAAGTTTAAACGTATCAAAGAACACTATTCTGGCAGTTCTTACACTACTAACCTGAATAAGGTTGTATTGCAATTGGATAATAAATACAAACAATCTTTTTTAATACATCATGGCGAAAAAATTACACCAGTAAAGGTTAATGAGCTTGCTTTTGTATATGCGGCCAACGGAATAGTTACCCTACATACGTTTGATAATCATGATTATGTTATGCAGTGTACCATTGATCAGATGGAATCCATGTTGAACCCACAAAATTTTTTTAGGGCTAATCGGCAGTTTATCCTTAACCGTAATGTAATTCAGAATATTGAACATTATTTCAATCGCAGATTAGTGGTTAAACTTCAATGTGCAACTCCTACAAAAATTATCATAAGTCGTCTTAAAGCTCAAGACTTTCTAAGCTGGTTAGAACAGTAATAATGCTTGTCTATCCTGTAAATTCTTTACTGTTTTAATAAATCAAATCGAAGCTTTTGCCAATACAAGTTTCTGCTTTTATTATGTATAAAGCGCTAAATTTTATATACATAGTGATCATGTGAGTATAGATGTTCGAAAAATTATAAGGTACGATGGTTAACATTTTAAAGCAATAACAACTTATTATAACACGCCACTTCAAACTTGCTTTTGCGCATTCCAAATCTTTATTTGTGCATTTCGTTCAATTAAGAAGCAACATAAACTCCTATTAATCTACTTTCGTATCAGGAATCGGCCGGCTAATCTCCATTATTCATATTAAAGGTTGTTCCTATGTGCTTTGTGCAATATTATATGAGAATAAAACTTTTTTTTACGCTTCTTGCCATTGTACCCCTATGCACTTCAGCGCAGTCCACTTGGACACTGAAATCATGCATTGAGTATGGCTTGAAAAACAATCGCAGCAACGTAGTATATGCCAATGAAAAAAAGGCGGCTGATGCTAGGGCAAAGGAGGCGTTAGCGGCCTATTTGCCTTCCGTAAGCTTAAATGGTGAACTTGATAATAACCTAAAGCCACAAGTAACGGTTATTCCGGCTGGTATATTCAGCCCTACAGATATTCGTGTAGCTTTCACCAAAAAGTTTAACACTACTGCTACTGCACAGCTGGATCAAACGCTTTATGACCAGTCATTACTTAATGGGCTTAAAGCAAACAAGTACAATAAACAGCAAGCTGAACTAAATCAGCAGCAAAATGATGAAAATATCATTTACAATATTAGTACAGCTTACTACCAAATTTTTGTTTACCGTGAACAACTGGCACTACAACGTAGCGATCAGGAGAACTACCGTAAACAGATGGAGATTCTTGGCTTGCAGGTAAAAAAGGGTGTTACGTTGCAAAAAGATCTGGATAAAGTTACGGTAGATTATAACAATTCGTTGTCGCAAACCCGGGTGGCTGAAAGTAACTTGGCACTTGCCGAAAATCAGCTCAAGTATGAGATGGGTTATCCTATATCAGGTAGCCTGCCCGTAGATAGTACTGCTGCCAGCACAGAGTTCAGTTTGGTTCCTATGGCAGATAGCGCTTCATTTTTAGCAAGTAAACGTACAGATTACAAACTGTCAGAACTGGATGTAAAGCTTTATTCCATAGATGAAAGTCGTATTAAGGCGGGTATTTACCCAAAACTAACGGCATTTGCCCGATATGGTTCAACCGGGTTTGCTAATTACCTGGGCCCGGCCTTATCAAACCAAATACCATTTGCAATTGTAGGCTTGAAGCTTAACTTTCCAATACTTGATTTTTTTAAGCGAAATGCGCAATATAATCAGGCTAAGTATAAACGATTAAATGCAGTTGAAACACTGAAGCTGAATGAAGGTAAATACCAGGTAGAGTTTGAAAATGCTCGTACCAAGCTGATTAAGCAGCAAGGTGATATTGATAACAACAAGCGAAATATTGAACTGGCAAAATCCGTGTTTGCAGTTACAAACTTACAATATCAAAAAGGTACAACTGACCTAACCGATTGGTTGAATTCACAGAATTCGTTGAAAGAAGCACAGAACAACTATCTTAATTCATTATATAATTTTCTGCTGGCCAGAATGGATCTTGAAAAAGCCGCAGGAACGTTAAAGACATTTTATTCTTCTCTATAAATCCTTACATGAAAAGTAAATACATTATTTGGCTGGTTGTTGTCATTCTTGTAGCACTGATAGCTTATAAGCTGGCGGTTAATAAAAAAGAAATCAACGAGAAAAACAAGCCAGTGCAGACAGGCAATGTTAAAATTCCGGTGAAAGTAGCAACAGCAGAAGAGCAAACACTGGAAATCAACATTATGAAGACTGGTAACCTGACTCCATTTAAAGAAGTAAAAGCGGTTGCGGCAACTGGTGGCACCTTACACAACTTACGCTTTAACCTTGGGGATCATGTACAGGCAGGGCAAGTGCTGACTTATACCGATACCCGTGCGCTACAGTTAGATGTTCAGAAAGCTCAAACTAATGCGTCCAAATTGCGTGGCGATTTAAATACTTATACTGAGTTGTTGCAAGGCAATGCGGCTACGCAAGAAAAAGTAAATGATATACGTCAGAATTATTTGGATGCCGTAAACCAGGTAAATCTGGCTAAAAAGAACTTGAGTGATGCAGTTATTAAAGCGCCTACAAGTGGAATTATTGCTGATAAGAAAGTGGAAGAAGGAATGGTAGTGAACGCCGGTGCTGAAATTGCAACTATTGTTAACCTTTCCAGAGCTAAAGTACAGGTAAATCTTACGGAAACAGAAGTGTACCAGATAGTACAGGGTCAGAAAGTAAAAATAACTACAGATGTTTATCCCGGTAAGGTGTTTAATGGAATTGTTTCTTTTATCAGTCCGCAGGCAGATCAAACCCACAACTATCTGGTAGAAATCCAAGTTGATAACACCCAAAAATCATTACTACGCTCAGGTACTTTTGTGTATGCTGATTTTTCCAGAACAACACACCAGCAGTTGCTGATGATACCCCGCGAAGCTCTTACCGAAAGTGTAAAGAATGCTTCCGTGTTTGTAGTTCAAGATGGTATAGTACATCTAAAAACCGTACAAACCGGTACCGAAACAAACGGCAAAATACAAGTAGTTAGTGGTTTGAATACAGGAGACCAAATAGTTACCTCCGGCCAGATTAATTTAAAAGACGGCAGTGCCGTTAGTGTATCTAAATAAGCAGATCAACTCATGTCGATAGCAGAAATTGCCGTTAAGCGGCCTTTACTTATCGTTGTAATATTCACCATACTGATTCTGTTTGGCATAGAATCATACTTTAGTTTAAATTACAACTTATTACCTAAACTGGATGTACCTACGGTGACAGTAAATACCGTTTATGCAGGTGCATCGGCAGTCGAGGTAGAAACTTCTGTAACCAAAAAGCTGGAGGATGCTTTTGCTTCGGTTGAAGGGCTTGATAAGATTAGCTCAACCTCACAGCAGGGGGTATCGCAAATTATCATACAATTTAAAAACGGAACAAACATTGATGAAGGTGAAGCTAACATACAACGTAAGGCCGATCAGGCACAAAATAACTTGCCAGACAATATTGATCGTCCGATAGTAAATAAAGTGAATTTGGAAGAAGCCCCCGTTATTAGGGCAGGGGTTACCTCCAAGCAGGCTTCTAAACAGTTATATGATTTTGTTGATAAACAACTTCGCCCAATATTACAGAACGTTGCAGGTGTAGGACAGGTGACCATCATTGGTGGTGATGAGCGCGAAATTCAAGTTAATATTGACCAAGGCAAGCTACAGGCTTATGGCATGAGCATAGCCGATGTAACTAATGCGGTAAATAATGCTAACCAGTCGTTTCCAGCAGGGAGTATTGAAACCCGTAACCAGCAGTTATCCATTCAGTACGATGCCAATGTAAACTCGCTTGATCAGATTCGCAATCTTATTGTAAGGCAGCAGCTGGGTGGTGGCAGTATTTACCTGAAAGATGTGGCTGAGGTGGTAGATGCTACCGCTAAAACTACAGCTATCAACCACATTAATGGGTTGCCATCTATCGGTATTCAAATCGTTAAGCAATCTGATGCCAATGCGGTAAATGTAAGTAAGCAGGTTAAGGCCGCTTTCGCGCAGATGGAAATGCAGTATACCAGTGAGGACCTGAAGTTTACTGTTTCGTCAGACCAATCCACTTACACCCTGAAGTCGGCAGATGCAGTAATGGAAGACTTGTTCTTGGCGGTAGTTATTGTAGGTGTGGTAATGATGGCTTTTTTGCACAGCTTTCGTAGTTCTATGTTTGTGATGGTGGCTTTACCATCTTCTATTATTCCCACCTTTATTGCTATGCACCTATTAGGTTTTTCACTGAACTTGATGACGCTGATGGCCATGTCGTTGGTGGTAGGTATCCTGGTGGATGACTCTATTGTGGTACTGGAAAATATATACCGGCACTTGGAAATGGGCTCAGACCGGGTAAAAGCTGCCATAGAAGGCCGTAGCGAAATCGGCTTTACAGCTATAGCCATTACATTAGTTGACGTAGTAGTGTTTTTGCCGCTAGCACTTGCTGGTGGAACAATTGGACAATTATTACGCGAGTTTTCTTTGGTAGTGGTATTCTCTACCCTGATGAGTTTATTCGTATCATTTACCATTACCCCGCTATTAGCTAGTAGATTCGGCAGGCTAGAAAAATTAGACCCTAATACCTTGTGGGGTAAATTGAACCTCGGTTTTGAACATGTTATTGATGTTACTACAGCTACATACGGTAGCTGGCTTCATGTGGTATTGCATAAAAAGCGTTGGCTACTTTCAGGTGTAATTCTGCTTATTATCGGCTCTTTTGCGTTGGTTGGTGCTGGCTTTGTTGGTGGTGCTTTTATTCCAAGCGGTGATCAGGGTGAGTTATTAATTAATCTAGAACTAGCTCCATCAGCCTCCATTTACCAAACTAACCAAATTACCCAGCAAGTAGAAAAAATGATTATGGCCAGGCCTGAAGTAGAAAAAGTATTTTCAAGTATTGGGTTTGTAAGTGGGGGCGTTGCGGGTGCTGGAAACAATGCTAACTTGGCAGAAATCACCGTTACGCTGGTTGATAAAGAACGCCGCAATATTACAGCCACTGATTTTGGAATTATGATGCAGCGTAAACTAAGTGCTGTAATTCCTGGCGTAAAAGTAACTGCATCGCCAACTTCTATTACTGGAACAGCCAACCAAGCACCAATCCAGATCGCTGTTAAGGGCGTAAACTTAAAAGATGTACGTTCGGTTGCTGAACAGTACGAGAAAGTTGTAGCCAGCGTACCCGGAACTCAGTTTGTTAAACTATCCGTAAAGGACCCTAAACCCCAGGTGGAAATTAAGCTAGATCGCGAGAAAATGACAGTTCTTGGCTTGAATGCAGCGCAGGTAGGCGGTGCTTTGCAGAATGCATTTAGCGGTAATGATAAAAGCAAGTTCAAGCAATCTGGAAATGAATACGACATCTTAATCAGCTTGGATGAATATAATCGGTCAAATATCAATAACGTAAGAAGCCTACCCTTTGTAAATGGCGACGGACAAAGTTTTGTACTCAGCCAGTTTGCAGAAGTAAAGCAGGGTATTGGCGAAAGCGTATTAGAGCGGAGCGACCGGTTAAATTCAATTACGGTAAATGCTAACGTTGCCGGCAGACCGAGTGGTACTATCGTATCTGACATCAAAACTAAGGCACAGCAAATCCAATTGCCCGAAGGTGTTTCTATCGAGTACTTGGGCGATGCCAAAAACCAGGCCGATGCTTTCGGAAGCTTAGGATTAGCGCTGATTACGGCAATCGTATTGGTGTACCTGGTTATGGTAGCTTTATATGAAAGTACAATTTATCCCTTTGTGGTATTGTTTTCTATACCGGTGGCCTTGATTGGAGCTTTACTAGCTTTAGCGTTGAGTATGGAAACACTCAATATTTTTTCAATAATTGGTGTGATTATGCTGTTAGGCTTAGTATCTAAAAATGCAATTCTGATAGTAGATTTTACTAACCACTTAAAAGAGCAGGGACGGCCTGTTGAAGAAGCTTTAGTTGAGGCTGGTAAAGAACGTTTACGCCCAATTTTGATGACTACATTGGCTATGATTTTGGGTATGTTGCCTATCGCATTGGCTAGTGGAGCCGGTTCTGAAATTAAGAACGGTATGGCTTGGGTAATTATTGGCGGTCTGACCAGCTCCATGATACTAACTCTTTTTGTAGTACCATCCATGTACCTGATTATAGAGAAGCTGAAAGGCAGATTTCAAAACAACAAGCAATCGAAAGCTAATTTGAGTACCATTTAATAAAAATCAACCTTCATATATATAGAAAGCCGGATAAGGTAGCACATCGACAGTTAAGCTACCTTATCCGGCTTTTATATGTTAAGCTGATTTTGTACGAAAATTACTTAATTTACAAGCAGGCTTGAAATTTTCAAATGTTTAAATACATTAGTTTAGCAGCTGTGCGGCCTCATACCTTTTAAAGCTTACATAAAAGTGGGAGCCTTTACCTGGTTCACTTTCCAACCAAATTTTGCCATGATGTTTTTCCAGTATGCGCCTAACAATAGCTAAACCTACGCCTGTACCCTCGAATGTATTAGCATCTTCAGCGCGGGAAAATAACTCAAAAATCTTTTCGTGTTCATAGTCAGGTATGCCTATGCCGTTATCCGCAACTTCATAAGTTATAATGTCGTCTTTGGTAGAACCACTTACCGTAACAACAGGTTGATCAGCGTTTTTAGAATATTTTACAGCATTGCTAAGCAAATTAGAAAATACCTGAAATATCATCATTTCCTCTCCTTGAATTTCAGGCGTGTTCCCAATATTCAATTCAAGGTTAGGGTTTTCGGAAGCAACAAGAAGATCATGGCGCAAGTCATCCAGCATTTTCAGCATATTAATAGCTTTAATCTGTATTTTAGATTGCCCTACACGAGAGTATTGCAAAACCTCTTCTATCATGGCTTGCATCTTGTCTGCGCCTTGTTGAATGCGCATTGCCATGTTTTTTATTTTAGGTTCTAAATCTGATTGCCTTCCAATAAGTTGTGAGTAGCTTTTAATTGTTGTTAGTGGATTTTTGAGATCATGTGAAATAGTATAGCTGAATGTATCTAATTCAGCGTAGGCTTCACGCAGCTTCTCGTTTAATACCCGCAGCTCGGTAGCTTTACGGCTAATGGCATAATTTACCTCATCACGTAATTGCTGAGCTGCTTTAATATCATCATTAGTCCAGGTTGGTGAAGTACCCGTAACTTGTTCTTTCCAAACTTCAAAAGAGGTACGCGGAGAAATGTGCAAAATGTTGTTAGCATCATATTCTCCCGGTTTCTGCGGATTACCGGCCCAATTTACTGTTGTGATTACTTCAGGCCGAAACCATATTAAATATTCTTTAAGTTCTTTTGATAATTTGCAAGCCAATAAGCCGCTGGCTACATCTTTATACTTTTCTGCTAAAGGATAAATTTGGGGCAGTTGGTTGGTTTCAAAAACGTCGTCTTGCATTTGATCGCCCAACCAGCTAATCAGTTGCTCTACGAAGCTTTCATCAGGTACCGAACCTATTATGCTTAATTTGTTTTCGTACAGTAAGGCCGCTCCGCCAGAAGATACAGTATCCTGCAAAGTTACTTCGTGCTTTAACAAAGCTTCTTCTACCGGTATATTTCTTAGCAGCAAACGGGTAATGCCCTCAATGGCATCTCTGCGTTTGTAGGTACTTTGCTGATCTTCTTCATGCTGCCTAAAGCTTAAAGCTGAGGAGAGAACTTGTCCCACAAGTCGGGCTGATTCACGCTGCTGGTAGTTGATAAACCGTGGCGTATAATTGTGACAAGCAACTAAACCCCATAACTCATTCTGATGTAATATGGATACGCTGAAACTAGAGGCAACACCCATATTTTTTAGATATTGAATATGAATAGGTGAAACTGCCCGTAATGCATTGCACGTCATATCCAAAGACTCTTGCACGTGTTCTGGTAAAGTAATAACTGCAGATGGCTCTTGCTGTACATCAGCAATTAAACGTGTTAGGTTTAGCTTATATAGTTCACGCGCTTGCTTCGGAATGTCAGAGGCAGGATAATGTAAGCCAATCCAAGATTCAAGGCTATTTTCTTTGTCCTCTGCCACAACTTCACCATGTCCATCTTTATGGAACTGGTAAACCATTACACGATCGTAGCAAATAATTTCCCGTATTTGCTTAGCTGCATTAGTTAATAATAAAGAAAGACTTTTGTCAGCCAGCATCTCAGATAAGGAACGGCCAACAGCCTGTTGTAAGTTACTTTGTAAATCTGAAATCTCCGGCTCAAATTCCAGTACATAGAAACTTGCACTTTGACTAAGTATCAAGTTAAATTCTTGCCCTTTTACCTCTACCGCATATGGGTTAGATGGTCTGAACTCATTTCTTCGCTTAGCAAAACCTATGGCTTGCCGGATAAAGCCCGGTTGTGCTTCCTGTAAGAACATTTCTAATGTTTCAATCTCTTTACCCAACAATGTGGCTGCTTCAGCACCAAGGAAGGAGTAAATGTTTTCGCTACAGAATGCAATTTTATAGCTTGAATTAACTGCAACCAAAAAGCCATGAGATTGAATTTTTCCAGGAATGTGAATCGGCTCGCGGTCACAGTTGGTCAGATCGACTTGAAACATATATTATTGAATGTGCTAATATTAAAAAGGGAAGCTTTAATGTAAAATTAATAGTATAAAATGTAAGATTGTCAGTTTACATGATAATACCAACGTTATAGGTTGATGTAAACTGTGCAGTATTTATTTTAAGTTTATGCCTATTGCGTTTTGCAATATTTATACCAATGCTGTAGCTTATTAGTTTGCATAAATAGTTTCTTTTTTTAAATTTTATACTTTAACCGCATACGTAAAAACGGTTAAATTTATAAAATAGTCTTGTAAAGATTATGCTACCCATTACTCATCGGGCAACAAGAAGTAATTTTTACTGTTAACCTTTAATGCAACATCAATTTCGACCCTATCAGCCTATTGAAAATTATGGTATTATAGGAGACCTAAAAACTGTAGCACTGGTATCTTTAAACGGTTCTATAGATTTTATGTCTTTCCCACGTTTTGATTCACCTACTATTTTTGCGTCCATGCTGGATGCTCAACAAGGCGGTTATTTCGGCATTGAGCCACAGATGAGTGACTTCAAGAGCAAGCAAATGTATCTGCCAGGTACCGCCATCCTATTAACCCGATTTTTTTCTGATGCTGGTATTGCAGAAATTATTGATTTCATGCCGCTAAATGTTGATGATAAAGATTGCACCAGTACAATCGTCAGAAAAGTAATCGCCATACGAGGATCAATCACTTTTAAAATGCATTGTTCACCTCGCTTTAAGTATGCGCAAAATGAGCATAAGAGCGAACTTAAAGGTGACCAAATCATATTTACTGCTCAAAATGATGGAAATGCCAAGCTGCGCCTGATAGCCGATGTGCCGTTGCAAATAGTGGATGAGGATGGTTATGCAGAGTTTACCATACATGAATCGAATACAGTTCATATAGTGTTAGAATCGGTAGAAGTAGGACAGGAGGATGCTTTTAAAGGAATAGGATATTATGCCAAACATGCTTATGAGCAAACCATTTTAGGCTGGCGTAAATGGGTGAGTAAATCAACTTACCGTGGACGATGGGGAGAGTTGATTTTCCGTTCGGCTATCACGCTGAAGCTGCTTACCTCACACCAGTTTGGCTCTGTTGTAGCAGCGGCAACTTTTGGTTTGCCTGAAGCTATTGGCGGTAACCGTAACTGGGATTACCGCTATACCTGGATCAGGGATGCGGCTTTCACTATGTATGCTTTTTTACGATTAGGCTTTTATGAAGAGGCAACTGATTTTTTACAATGGATACTGAAAGTAAGTAAAGAAAGCAAGTTGCAGCTTATTTATGGTATTGATGGCCATACCGATTTACATGAGAAAGAATTAGAGCATCTGGATGGTTACAAAGGTTCAAAACCAGTGAGGATAGGCAATGCCGCCAGAGATCAGTTGCAAATAGATATTTATGGCGAGTTGATAGACACCATTTACATTTACAATAAATCCTATAAGCCTATTACTTATGAGTTCTGGTCGGTAGTTTCACAGTTTGTGGAAGTAGTTATAGAAAGCTGGCGATTGCCCGATCATGGTATATGGGAGATCAGGAATGATAAAAAAGAATTTCTACATACCCGGCTGATGTGTTGGGTGGCTATGGATAGAGCTATTAAAATTGCAGAGCACCGTTCATTTCCGTTCCCGGAAATGGATTGGAAAAATACTCGCGATGAGATTTATAATGATATTTACCATAACTTTTGGAATGAGAATTTAAAAGCTTGGGTACAATACAAAGGAGCTAATGTGGTTGATGCAAGTGCTTTATTAATGCCTTTACTGCACTTTATTGCACCTAATGAACCACGGTGGTTATCTACTATGGAGGTAATTGATCAAAAACTCCGGCTCGATGTGCTGATTTACCGTTATCAAAATTCTATTGAAAAAATTGATGGTTTAGAAGGTGAGGAGGGTACCTTTAATATGTGTTCCTTCTGGTTTATTGAAGCGTTAGCCAAGAGTGGTCAGATAGATCGTGCTATAGAGAATTTTGAAAAAATGCGTGGCTATGCTAATCATCTCGGGTTATTTAGTGAAGAATTAAGTAGGTCAGGTGAACATTTGGGCAACTTTCCACAGGCGTTCACACATTTGGCTTTGATTAGCGCAGCATTGGAAGTAGATAAACAAGTAGGCCGCTTGCTGTAACTTATGAGTTTGAGGCAGTAAGCGTACAGTTTGATAATCTACTCGTTGTTAGTATACCTGCTGCCTCCTTTTTTTCTGAATACTAAAAATACAGCTACTGCAAGTATTATGATTACAGCAGGAATAGATATGATGAGTGACATAATATAAAAGATTATAAATGGAAACAGATACTCTGTTTATGGTTCAACATTGAATACACACTTCTGTTTGCTTGAATTACATTCTTTGCATTTGAATAATAAAAGTACACAAATAATGTGCGAGCCAGAGCGTTCGTTATTAAAGCTTAAGTTTTTTTACTATTTTTCGTCCTCTATATTATCCTCTTCACTGTCAATCACCATCTCTTTTTGGTTGTTGGTAATTGATAAAGTGATGAGGTGGATATCATCTGGCGAAAACTTTTCGTCACCTTCATAATGATATTTACCATTTTTAAATACTAAACGTCCTAAATTTTTACCCTTTTCAGAAAGGCTATAATTAGCATTCCGGCTTTTTGAACCTTTTGCTTGCTGTTCAGGTGTTACGTCTAACTCCCGTTTTATTCCCTCTTCTTCTAATACAATTTTATAGCTGTCCATATATAATAATTATTGTGCCTCTTTACTAATCTTGATAGTACTACTATTATTTACCAAGCAATTAGGTAAGAAGTTACTTCTTTTTTCTTTCTACAAACTTGTGAAAGGTGCTGGTTTCAGCATCCGCCTTCTTATCTTGGTAAAGTAGGTCTAAATTATTTTCATCAAAGTTTTCAAAAAATTCATCCCAAGTAATTTCTTCAAAGCTGTCGTTATGGCTATGTTCAGGAAAATGAATACGCAGTACGCCGGACTCTTCACTTTTACCTGTGTTTTTAATTTTGGCAGGTACACCACCGCGTTTTTCTGCCCATTGTTGTATTTTTTTGTGATCGTGTGTTGTTGCTGATTCGCTGCTCATACTATTTTTAATTATAGATTAAATTCTCCAACAACGTATTTTTGATTTTGGTTTTTTTCTATCAACAGAAACTTTGATTCATACACCACTCTAAATGGTAGTTTAAAAGCTTGCAGTTGAGTATTAAATTTTGAAAAAATTTAACCGTCTCACTTCATCAAGGTCGCATTTTAATAAATACAAATTGTAATAGATTTTGCATTCCGAATTCTTGTTTGGCTGTATTCTTGATTATAAAAATATGAATCCTAAAGTGATTCATATTTTTATAACGATACTGACAAGATGGATAATATTACTACCAATACTACAGAAAAACCTTTAACAGAACTTTACGACTATCAGCAAGCTGACATTAACACGTTGTTTAATAAGCTAGAGCAAGTGCCTGCTAATTACAAATTATTATATCAGTTACCTACCGGTGGCGGTAAAACGGTGATCTTTTCGGAAATTGCTAATCGGTTTTTAAATAAGTATGATGGAAAAGTAATCATCTTAACCCACCGTCAGGAACTGTGCAACCAAACCTCATCAACATTAAAAGGTTTGGGTATCAAAAACAAAGTAATTAATAGTGCAGTAAAAAAAGTTAGTAAAAAAGACCATTACCGCTGTTATGTAGCTATGGTTGAAACCTTGAACAATCGTATTAACGATGGATTGGTTGATACCAGCGAAATTGGACTAGTTATTATTGATGAAGCACATCACAACTCCTTTCAAAAACTTTTAGATAAGTTCGAGAATGCAAAAATCATCGGCGTTACTGCTACACCATACAGCTCGGATATAAGCTTGCCGATGCGTGAAACCTATAATGAGCTAGTCATTGGTGAAAGCATTGGCTCGCTGATTGAGCAAGGTTTTCTGGCTAAACCCACTGCTTGGCGTTATGATGTAGAATTAAATACTTTACAAAAAACAGCACATGGCGATTTTACCGTTAGCAGTTCGGATGAACTTTATGCCTCACCAGCTATGTTAGAACTGTTGTTGCATGCGTATGAAGAGCACTCCAAAAATAAAAAAACTTTAATTTTCAATAACGGTATTTTTGCTTCTAAAGCCGTGTGCCAGATGTTTAACGATGCTGGTTATCCTGCCCGGCATTTGGATAATGAAACTTCGGCAGAAGAAAGGGCAGAGATTTTAAACTGGCTCAAAAAAACCCGGGGCGCTATACTTACTTCTGTGTCTATTTTAACTACAGGCTTTGATGAGCCTACCGTACAAAGCGTAATCTTATATAGGGCAACTACTTCATTAACCTTATATCATCAAATGATAGGGCGTGGTTCCAGAAGATTGCCTCGAAAAAAGGATTTTACCATTATAGATTTAGGCAATAACGTTGACCGGTTCGGGGAATGGAATGCCTCGGTTGATTGGCAGTATATATTTGAACACCCGGAAGAATATTGTGAAAGTATTCATAGTCAGGTTAGTCATGATTCTCATACCATGCCGTCTGATATGCGTTCTAAGTTTCCGAACAGCTTGGAAATTTCTTTTGATATGCAGAAAGCCTATCATGATGCCGTTGAGGATAACAAGAAACATAGTACTGTCATAGCTGATTCTATACAGCAGCATGTGCTTATGTGTGCTGATAATAGCGATACGATTACTGATGCAATTGCACTTTCAGAAGAGCTAGACAAAGAGATTGTCTGGAGAGTAAAACAGTATGGCAAATGCTTAGGTAAAGTAACTAAAAACTATCTGGAATGGCTACAAGAAGATTATAAAAATAAACTCAAAAGCCAGATCCAAGAGATTATGACACAACGGGCAACGCAAAAGATTGCCGTTTGATAGTCAGGAATATAATATATTAGACAAAGGAAAAAGGTGTTACCTGTTTGTAGCATAACACCTTTTTGCTTTGGTCATTTAGTAAAATTAAGCAAGAAGGTAGATTTACTAAATGACCAAAAAGGAGTATATAAAAAGATACTCGTTATCATACACGAACAACTATGCAGTATGATAAAGCTTTTCATAGTATTCTTGAGCTAACCGGCTTGCTTCAAAAGTCGGGACAACATCAGTAGTTGCTTGCTTTAAAATATTTAACCATTCTGATTCATTTTGATAATACATCGGTAATACAATGTTTTCTAAACTATTCATTAGGTTCTGGTTTTCAATACTGTCCTTTTCTTGAACGGATAGTTCATCAGGTGCCGGTTGGATGAGAAAACAATTTTTACCACCTTGTGCAAACTCAGGTACCCAGCCATCAAGCATAGAAAGGTTTATGGCGCCATTCATAGCCGCACTCATACCGCTGGTGCCCGAAGCTTCTCGGTACATACGTGGATTGTTGAGCCATACATCTGCACCTTTTTTCAAGGCAGCTGATAATGCCAATTCATAGCCGGTAAGTACCGCACAATTCTTAAATGGTCGAGCGCGCTCGATAATGTGATTAAATAATGCAATACCTTCCATATCCTTAGGGTAAGGCTTGCCCGCCCATATAATTTGAACAGGGTATTGTGTATTGCTAATCAGGTGTATGAATCTATCCCAATCTTGCATTACCAAATCTGCCCTTTTGTAACCTGCAAAGCGCCTGGCCCAAACAATGGTAAGGACATTTTCATCAAATAGTTTACCGCATTGATCGGCTACTATCTTGAATAAGGACTTTTTCATTTCCTTTTTACGGCTAACGATTACATCATTACTGCCGGTAGCAATGGCATTGTCCAATATATCATCTTTCCAGTAATCTTTATTTTGAGCATTGGTAATTGCTGTAATTTCACATACGCCAACATTGTCACTCCACATTTGTCGAGCTATCTCGCCGTGCAATTGCGATACTGCATTAGCCTTGCGGGAAAACTTTAGTGCAGCCAATGTATAGTTAAAGTACTCACCATTTAAACCCAACAAAGATTTCACTTCATGTTCTTGCAGATGATAAAATAAAGACATCTCATGCAGTAAACTGTATAGGTGTGATTCATTTCCAGCCATCTCGGGCGTATGGGTGGTAAAAACTACTCTTTTTCGTACTTCATCCAAGCTCTTGAACTTATCATATAAATAAAAGTTAAGAGGCACGGCATGGCCTTCATTCATGTGGTAAACGTCGGGTGTTAGGCCTAACTTATCCAGCAGCATAGCGCCGCCTATACCTAAAACAATGCTTTGGGCAATACGGGTTTCTTCATTAGCATCATACAAATAGTGTGTAATGGATTTTGAAAGCTCATCATTCTCCGGAAGATCTGTACTGAGCAAAAATAAAGGAGCCGACCCAAAAGTTTCTGGTTTTAGCAACCATGCTTTTACATGTACAGGTGAACTGTGCACCTGCACTGTAAATACTAAACCAGTATCTTGCAAAAAGAAGTAATCTTTTTGTGTAAAATTCGGTTGCATGAAAGCCTTAGTATCCCTTCCTTGGTCGTAGTAGCCATACTTCCAAAGCATGCCTATGCCTACTAAGTTCTGTTTAAGTTGGTAAGCACTACGCAGGTGTGAACCCGCCAGAAAACCCAAACCACCGCTGTAAATTTTGAGCGACTGGTCGATGGCAAATTCCATTGAAAAGTATGCAGCTAATGTTTGGTATTGAAGGTCTGGCTCGTAGCTAAAAATGTCTTTTTTTGTAATCATTAATCGGGAGTGGAAGCAGGTAGGCTGCTATTAAAGTTTAGTGATTTTGCTTTTTATACGTCGGATGTTAGCACAAGTTAAGTTATATTTAAAACTTTACAACGGCTCATTTTAAAATGTAGTGTGTTGTATTATGCCTGTTACGCAACGAGATTTAACGTAAGAGATGATCTAATTATACTAAATACAGGTGCAAACATAAGGCATCTAAAGGCTAGTGGCTGATTTATATCAAACCGTGAAATGACCTGTATCATTAATTAAATGAGTTATATATTTCAATTTTACGGTAAGTAATCAAATCCAATTATGCTTTATTTTAAAAGATTTAAAGGCAAATACAATCAAATGGTTATTTCTTCACCATGCAACCATTCTACAGTACAAGTGTATGGTTATAAAGGGAAAAGTTACAAACCAGCTGATGGCGTAAAATACCTCAAGATTGACACTTGCCAGGATGAAGTTATTAAAAGACAATATGCTGTTTAACTCTAGCGGCTGTATTAATCAATAATATTGTTTTTACTTGTTGGTTGAAGAGGTAGAGGCTGTTCAACCATTTCAAGCAAAGTAGTTTCAATAGAAATACTCATAGCGTTTAATGCTAAATCATTAGCCTCCGTGCCAAAAGGGTCTTCTATCTCGTCGGCTATAGCCTCTAGGGCCACAAAGGTGTAGGCAATAAAAACTACTACCAATGGTGTAAACCAGCCCAAGCTATCTACAAAGCCAAAAGGTAACATCAAGCAATACAGGTAAACAGTACGATGCAGCAGAATGCTGTAAGTATAAGGTATTGGCGTTGATGCCAGCCTTTCACAACCACCAATTATATCTGAAAGCTTATTTAAGTTTTCATCCATTGCCGTTTGTTGTATAGAATCCATCTTCCCCTGAAGTTTAGCCTCTTTGATCCAACATCCAAGCTCTTTCAATATCATGATTGGCTTGTAGAGAGTTGCATTTATTCTCGCTGCTAACTCTTGAGGTAATCTTTGCTGTAAGTCGGCTGAGGCATCAGTGTTTCTTAACTGGTGTTTCAGTGCGTAAACTAAAGCTGTCAGGTAACGAACAAAGCTGATTACTTCTTCACTTTGTGCCGAATAGCTAGTTAATGTTATGGATTGGCGAACCAGCGAGCGGGTATCATTCAGCAAAGCGCCCCAAAGTTTGCGAGCTTCCCAAAAACGATCATAGCTGGCATTGTTCCGAAAACCTAAAAATAAAGCGAGTGCAATGCCAAATAAGGTAAAAGGCGTAGGGTTTAAAGGGACTTTATAATTGAATAAAGTTCCTTTAAAAAATACAATACCGATAGAAAGTAACAGAAGCAGGATTAAACGAGGTAATAATTTTGGAAGTACCGAACCTCTCCAGATAAATAACATACGAAACCAGCTTTCATTACCTTTCTTAATCATAGTGCTTGTATGGTTTTACAAATTAAACCATCTTCATTTAGTTAATATAAATATTACTTAGTGATACATGAATAAACTACAAAAATAATAACCTAGTTAGGAATACTAGTTGGCTTTGATGTTGATGTGATAAAAGCATACATTATGAATTATTTATATTATAATTTATGACGTAATTAAGTCTGAAAAAGGGCGTTATTAACATTATCTTTACAGGCTCTTTAAGGATTATGAACAATACTACGCTGCTTACTTGCAATCAGTTACTCAATATATTTTCTTCTTCGCATATTGCTACGGCCATATATACAACCGATGACTTGATTGTTGAAGCTGTTACCGATGCCATGTTGGCCTTTTGGGGTAAAGATCGATCAATAGTTGGTTTGCCATTGGCTATAGCTGTACCGGAACTGCAAGGGCAAGTTTTTATTGCACAATTACAATCGGTACTTAGAACAGGAAACACTTTTAACGGCACCAATGTACCTGCGGAATTATATGTAGATGACCGTTTACAGGTTAAGTATTATGATTATGAATACCGTGCCTTGCAAAATAGTGAGGGAGAAATATATTGTTTGTTGCACACCGCTACCGATGTAACTGAACGTGTATTGGGTTCCGAAGCAGTTGAAAAGGAACATCGGCAAAGCCTCATGTTAGAGCGTGAACAGGTTTTAAATGGCGAATTGTCTGCAGCTAATGAGGAGCTATTTTCCATCAATGAAGAGTTGCGGCAAACACAAGATAGTTTGCATGAGTTGAACATGGAACTTGAAAGTCGGGTGGCAAAACGGACAAGTGAATTGGCGGAGAGCGAAAGTAATCTTCGTTACATGATTGATGACGCACCCGTAGCTATTGCTGTATTCAAAGGACCTGATTTTATAGTTGAACAGGCAAATCAATATGTTTTAAAAATTTGGGGTAAGTCTGATGCGGTAATTGGCAAAACTATATACCAGGCACTTCCGGAAATTGAAGGGCAAAGCTTTTTCCCTGTTTTAAAACAGGTTTTTGAAAGTGGCGAAGCATTTTTGGGTAATGAAGCACCTGGCATTATGGAATACAACGGTGTACTGAAGCAGATTTATACCAACTTTGTATTTAAGCCTCTTAAAAACGAGAATGGGGTTACGCATAGCATCATGATTGTGGCTACTGAAGTAACTGAGCAAGTACATAACCGTTTAGCTATTGAGGCAGCCAAATACCGCTTTCAGGTTATGGTAAGCAATACACCGGTAGCCATGGCGATTCTTAGAGGACGAGAGCTGGTTATTGAACAAGCTAACCAGCCCATGCTGAACATATGGCGGCGTAACAGTGAGCAGGTAATTGGCTTTACCTTAACAGATGTTTTTCCTGAACTGGTTGATCAGCCAAACCCTGCACGCATGCGTAATGTATTTGAAACAAAGGAGCGAATAGCCTTACCTGAAACTCCGGTTACCTTGGCTGCAGTAGATGGCTCCTTGCATACACATTATGCTAAGTTCTCGTATGATCCCATACTGGATCAAAATGGTAATGTAGAATCATTGCTCGTTACTGTAATTGATATTACCGAACTAGTAGAAAGCCGGAATGACTTAGAATTTAGCAAAGCTGAATTACAGGAAACGACGGAAGAATTAGCCGCAACCAACGAAGAGCTAACCGTCATTAATGAAGAAATGATGGCTTCTAACGAGGAACTGGTAAGTACAAATGAAGAGCTGATTGCTATTCAAGATCAGCTCCAGCTCACAGTTCATGAATTAAAGGATAGTGAAGAGCGCTTCCGCTTTTTACTAAATGCTATGCCACAACAGGTTTGGACAGCAACGCCAGATGGAACTATAAACTATGTGAACCAATTAGCTAGCCAGCAACTGGGTTATGATTCGGAAGTTGCAGTTAGTTATGGCTGGCAAAAGTTTATTCATCCGGAGGATTTCAATAGAGCCGCCGAGTTATGGATGAAATCGCTAAAGACTGGTAAGGATTACACTGTTGAATTCCGCATACGATTTGCCGACGGGTCATACTACTGGCACTTGGGTAAAGCTGTGCCTTTAATTGAAAACGGCCAGATTAAGTTGTGGATCGGTACCAATACCAACATAGATTTGCAGAAAGCAAATGAGCAAAAGAAAGATGAATTCTTATCTATAGCTAGTCATGAGTTAAAAACGCCGCTCACCAGTATTAAAGCTTTTAATCAAATCATGCAACGCACGCGTGATACGGAAAAGCTGAGCAATTTCATGAGTAAATCATCCGAACACATCTTGCGTCTGGAAAAGCTCATTTCAGATTTATTGGATGTTACTAAACTGAATGCTGGTAAATTGGAATATCACATGCAGCCATTTAGCTTTAAGCAACTTTTAAAAGACAGCATTGAGAGTGTTCAGCATATATCGCCTTCTCATCAAATCATGTTAGAGAGTGCGGTAGAAATAACTTTTACCGGAGACCAATTCCGGTTGGAGCAGGTGATAAATAATTTTTTATCTAATGCAGTAAAATATTCGCCGAAAGGAGAGAAGGTGGTAGTAAAGAGCTGGCTAGACAATGACCACGTTACCGTTTCAGTGCAGGATTTTGGTATTGGTATTGACCAAGCACACATTGATAAATTGTTTGACCGTTATTATCGTGTAGATAACACAGCCATGCGTTTTGAAGGTTTAGGATTGGGCTTGTTTATATCGTCCGAAGTGCTTAAGCGTCATCAAGGTAGGTTCTGGATAGAAAGTGAGCCAGGAAAAGGTTCTACGTTCTATTTTAGTATACCGGTACTAACACCAAAAAACACGGTAAGCAATAGTATTCTGATAGATTTAAACCAGGATTTATCATCAGAAAATATCAGGCTAAATTAATCTGATATATTGAAGAGCAAATAAACCTAATAAGTAGGTTTATTTGCTTGTGCTTTTAAGTGCCCAATAAACAAGAGCTGGTTGAAACCATAATCTTGCAAATCGCTTTTTATCAGTGTTTAAACCAAAAGCACTACGATCATGAGTGTACTGTGCAATGTTGCCCGGGAAAACTGCTGCAAAAAACGCGGCCGCAACTTTGCCTACGGTTTCTCGATGCTTTTTAGGAGTGAATATCAAAGCACTACCTAATGCAATTTCAACAAAGCCAGAATATACTACGGTGTCATCTTTTTCTAAAGGTATCCAGTTAGGTACTTGCGCCTGAAATTCTTTGCGGGCAAAACTTAGGTGGCTAACGCCTGCAAATACCAGAGCTGATCCTAATAATATCCGGCTGGTATCTTTTAGTATTTCTTTATTGGTCATGTTAGCTATTTGTATACTTGAATAATTAACAAACACTATTCCACAACGGTAATTCTACACTTAGAAGTGTTATGATAAACAACAAAGCCTTGCTAATTAGTAGCAAGGCTTTGTTATTTTACAGTGTTTCTGGTTCAACTTGCTTTTCGCGAGCTTGTTTAGCTGCTGCAACCATGTTTTCCAAGGCGGCCTTTGTTTCAGGCCACTTACGGGTTTTTAAACCACAATCCGGATTTACCCAGATGTTTTCTGCAGGCAGCAGTGTTGCTGCCTTTTCTAGCAAGCTAACCATCTCTTCTGTGCTAGGTACACGTGGGGAGTGGATATCGTATACACCTGGGCCAATCTCATTCGGGTATTCGAAATCTGCAAAAGCTTCCAGCAGTTCCATTTGTGAACGCGACGTTTCGATGGTGATTACGTCAGCATCCATAGCCGCAATGTTTTCAATAATATCATTAAATTCACTGTAGCACATATGGGTATGAATCTGTGTTTCATTCTGCACACCACTGGCCGAAATACGGAAAGCCTTAATTGCCCAATCCAAGTAAGTTGGCCAGTTGGCTTTACGCAACGGTAATCCTTCACGAATAGCAGGCTCATCAATTTGAATAATGCCGATACCAGCTTGTTCAAGCGCTACTACTTCGTCACGTATAGCTAAGGCAATTTGGTTGGCAGTAACTGATCTTGGCTGATCGTCACGTACAAATGACCATTGTAATATGGTGATAGGTCCTGTTAGCATGCCTTTCATGTGCTTTTCAGTTTGTGCAGCAGCAAAGCTGCTCCAACGCACCGTCATATCTTTAGGGCGGCTTACATCACCGTAAATAACCGGTGGTTTTACACAGCGGCTACCATAACTTTGTACCCAGCCGTTTTGGGTGAACAAATAACCCTCTAATTGCTCGCCGAAATACTCTACCATATCATTACGCTCAAACTCGCCATGTACCAGAACATCCAAGCCAATTTCTTCCTGTAAGCGAATGGTATCTATAGTAGCTTGTTCAATAGCCTGCTCGTACTCTGCTTGTGTAATCTCGCCCTTTTTTAACTTAGCTCTTAGCTTGCGTATATCATCTGTTTGCGGGAAAGAACCAATTGTTGTAGTTGGAAATAAAGGTAGTTGAAAACGCTTTTGTTGTAATTGTTGGCGTATAGCAAAGGCACTCCCTCTTTGAGCATCCGTATCAGTAATATCAGCCACGCGTTGCTTCACCACTTCTTTATGCACTAATTTTGATGAGCTGCGAGTATCAAGAGCTTGCTGATTAGCTTGTAATGAAGTTGTATTTCCTTGGCTGATATCGAATAACTCTTTTACTTCTGTTAACTTTTGTTTGGCAAACGCCATCCAGTTTTTCAAACCGTAATCCAATTGGGTTTCCAGATCAAGATCATAAGGAGAATGTAATAAAGAACAAGATGGCGCAATCATGATCCTGTCGCTTCCAATAGCAGCAGTTGCTTGGTTAACCAATTCTAACGATTGCTGATAATTATTTTTCCAAACATTACGACCATCTACTACGCCTAACGATAATGATAATCTTTCAGGAATTAGTGCCAGTACTTCATCCAACTGACCAGGAGCACGTACTAAATCAATATGCAAGGCTGCTATAGGTAAATTAACTGCCAGATGAGTATTATCCAGCAATGCATCAAAGTATGTAGCTACCAAAATTTTGATGCCGCTAATACGATTGCTGATGGCTTGGTACGCATAGGCAAATGCTTCTTTCTCTTTCTTGCTTAGGTCTAACGCTAAATAAGGTTCATCAAGCTGCACCCATTCGGCACCTAATGCTTTCAGCCGGTTGATGATTTCTACATAAACCGGAACCAGCTTTTTGATAAGATCAATCCGTTCAAATCCTTCTTCTTTTTCTTTACCCAAAAGCAGGTAAGATACCGGACCAATAATTACGGGTTTAGCTGCTTTGCCGCAGTACTGATGTGCGTAGTTAAACTCGGCATAAAGCTTTTCTGAAAATACACGAAACTCTTGGTTAGCTGTAAACTCAGGCACAATGTAGTGGTAGTTGGTATCAAACCATTTGGTCATTTCCATGGCTGTAACATCCAGCCCATCTTTCTGGTAGCCACGAGCCATAGCAAAATAGAGGTCAAGCTCGTCATTTTCTTTTACGCTAGATACTACCTGAGTGTAACGGGTAGGTATGACACCTAATAGCAAGCTCATGTCCAGTACCTGATCATAGTAACTGAAATCATTACATGGAATCAGGTCAATGCCGGCATCTATCTGTAACTGCCAGTTTTCTTCTTTGATTTTCCGGGCAACTTGGTGTAGTTCGCCTTTGTCAATTTTGCCTGCCCAGTATTGTTCACAGGCTTTTTTTAATTGTCGGTGGCTGCCCACTCTGGGGTAGCCGAGGTTGTTTTTAAGCATACGCATAAAACTTTTGGTTAAACATTAATAGATAATTAATGCTCCTTACGTTTTTGGTACACTTTCGGGAAAATAGGGTAGAAATAAACAATAGAAAGCCAGTACAATCGGGCGCAACTCTTCCCTTGTGTTCATGACATTCATGTTTGTCCATGGACTACTGCTTCAATCGCGAAAGCATCGGTCTTAAAACAGCATAGGCAAGTCTCCTGGCTCGTTTTCCATTAAGCGCCTTCCCATAAGCTAATAGCTAACAGTGGCATGTGCTTAACAGTAATGAATGCTGATAGCAGTTTGGAAAATTAAATTACCTCATGCTATTTGCTATTCATTGTAAAACTTACAGTTGCGCGACAGCCCGTGATTTGCACACGGTTCCTTCTTCGTTCCGACTCTCGCCGAAAACCTTTGCTGCTGGAAGATTTATTCTTGTAAAGAACGTTAGCACAAAGATAACAGATTGCAATATCATTTTAACTAATCATTTAACAGGAACACAATAATCTATCTTCGGTAAATACAAGCTTGTACTTAAATTTAATGCTTAGTTATACATGAGGTTGGTAATTTAACTTGTTACGTATAAGTGGATTGTGATATTCATTTAATGTGTTTCTTTTTTAATGTAATCACTGTAATTTCTGGCCAGATACCTACGCGACCTTTAAAACCTAAAAAGCCAAAACCCCGGTTTACATACAGGTATTGGTTGTTTTGTTTGTATAACCCAGCCCAGTTCCGGTAAATATATTTCGCCGGGCTCCATTTCAAACCTAAAAACTCGATACCGAACTGCATACCATGTGTGTGCCCAGCCAGTGTTAAATGAACCGGTTGATGGTGCTTTAGTGTAACCGCTTCCCAATGGGTAGGATCATGAGAGAGGAGTATTTTAAAGGCACTGTCTGCTACATTTGCGGTGGCCTTTTTCAAATCACCATATTGATGAAAGCCTTTACCCCAGTTTTCTACGCCTACTAATGTTATAGCTTGTCCGTCTTTTTTAATCTGTGTAGCTTCATTCAGGAGCAAATTGAAACCAATTTCCTCGTGTATTTTTTTAAGCTGGTTTAGGTTAGCTTGTTTATCACCAAGGTTTTCCCATTGTACATAATCGCCATAATCATGGTTGCCTAACACCGAGTATTTACCATAGGATGCCTGAAGTTTGGCAAAAGCAGGGATCCATCGGTCCATTTCAGAAGCTTTGTTGTTTACCAAATCGCCTGTAAATAAAATGATGTCACTCTTTTGTGCATTAACTAAGGCTAATCCTTTTCCTACACCTTTTTCGCTGGTAAAACTTCCCGAATGTATATCTGAAAGCTGGGTAATGGTAAAACCATCAAATGCATCCGGCAAGTCGTCAAACTCCAACGTTTCACGAAGTACTTGGTAATGATGTCGTCCTTGCGTAAGACCAAAAAGTAAAGCGAAGAACGGGATAGCAGCAATAACTACTGTTGTTAAACTAACCCAATAACTTCTTGGCGGAAAGCCACGAAATAGTCTGGTAATATCTTCCAACAATAGCACGGTTGAACCAAATATTTTGGGTACAACAGCCAGTAACATCAATGCCATTAACACCGAAACTAACCGAGGGTGCTGACGCATACGTTGCCCACGGCTTACGTAAAAAATACCACCAACCAGTATCAGGTCGATTAGCCAATAACCATATACTATAAGAGCATTGTTGGATAGAGTATGAACAGCTTGGAAAAAGTAAAGATCAGTTAAAATCCAAATAAGTGTAATATAAGCAATACGTTGTTTCATATAAATACGTGCATGCAAGTGCAGTAGTTAAAGACGGATGAACCCTATAAATATTTTAAACTTAAATTAAATAGGACCTGCTAATTACATTAGGTGTGATTTGTATATTGTATAATATTACTTAACTTATTAATATATAATTACTTAAATATATTATGTGAATCTGATAAGTAAATTCGTATGATGGTTATCATACGGTATTGTGATTAAGAACATTCTTTAAACAACAGAAAACGATCAAATTTAATTAGCAATACAGAACAGGGTTTACTGGCTTATATAGTTAGCAAATCCTGTTCAATTAATAATTAAATGGAGAAAACATGTTAAGAACACTTAATGATACCGAAATTCAAGAAGTTTTAAAAAGTAACTTTCTGGCACGTATTGGTTGTACCGACGGAACTAAAGTTTATGTAGTACCTATTCATTACCATTATGAAGAGAATGCCGTTTTATGTTACTCACTGGAGGGTTTGAAAATTGATTTGATGCGCAAACATACATCTGTTTGTTTGGAAGTGGATGAAATCAGAGACGCAAATCATTGGAGGTGTGTAGTAATTAACGGTAGATACGAAGAGATAACTAATGAAAATGAGCTAGGAGATTTGAGACCTCGCTACACTGAATACTTGATTAGACAACGGGTAAGCCTTCCTTCCGAGTCGCCGAATGCTGATCAGCTTGAATCTACTGATTTGCATTCAAACACTGCACAGGTTTTCTTCAGAATAAAGTATGAATCGATTTCTGGACGAGCAGATGATTAATTGTTAAATTAATTTAAAATAGGTAGTTATAACGACTAACTCTTTTTATAATTTAGCTTGTGAAATGGTTCTGTTCCAAGTTACTTAAACTTTTTAAAGCATCCTTAAAAATGCTATTAATATATTAAAAAGCTTAAGAAACGATAAACGTTATTAAGTGAGCTGTAATGTAAATATGATCTTAGTCATATTTTTACTTAACTGGCATCATTCCCCATTTTTAGAATTAGGCTGATTTTTGATTAAGTAAATTCTTAAAGATGGGCGTACATACCCTTACACAAGTTGACTGCTACCATTGTGGCAATGAATGCAACGAAACACATTACGAACTGGATGATAAAAGCTTTTGTTGCTTAGGCTGCAAAGGGGTTTATCAGGTACTTTCGCAAAGCGGTTTATGCAATTACTATACTTATAATGACCACCCCGGAGCAAACCGCGCCAGCGTAGACAAACGCTTTGAGTTTTTAGATGAGCCTTCCATTATCGGTGATTTGATTGATTATGCCGATGATCGAATTGTTATTGCTACCTTATACATACCGTACATGCATTGCAGTTCATGCATATGGTTGTTAGAGCAGTTAAACAGAATTAATCCAGCTATATATTACAGCCGGGTAGATTTCCTGAAAAAGCAATTAAATGTGCGCTTTAATAAAAGCGACATCAGCTTACGGCAGGTAGTAGAATTGCTGTACGATATTGGTTACGAACCTTTAATCAGCCTGCAGGATGTAGTAAAAAAACAGATTACCGGCAAAAAAGATAATCTGGTTAAAAAAATAGCACTTGCCGGATTTTGCTTTGGTAATGTGATGCTTATGAGTTTTCCGGAGTACCTAGGTTTATCCGGTCAGGAGCAAACGTTCCGGCAGTTTTTCGGCTGGTTGAATATCTTGTTTTCACTGCCAGTAGTATTTTATAGCGGAACTGAATACTTCACCTCTGCCTGGAACAATCTTCGCAATCGGATACTAAATATCGATTTTCCCTTAGCTCTTGGTATTGCCGTTTTATTTGTACGTACCCTGGCAGAAATTTTAACACATACTGGATCAGGCTTTGCCGATACTTTATGCGGATTGGTGTTTTTTCTGCTGGTTGGTAAATTCGTACAACGCAAAACTTATTACCACATTTCTTTCGAGCGTGACTACCGGTCATTTTTCCCGGTGGCAGTGCAGGTGTTGGAAGAAAACCAAGAAGAAAAAAGAGAACGCCCTGTGCCATTATCAGAGTTGAAGGTAGGTCAGCGCATACGTATCAGGCACAATGAAATTATTCCTGCTGATGCTATTTTGCTGCAAGGAGATGCTTTGATTGACTTTAGTTTCGTTACTGGCGAAGCTATTCCTGTAAGCCGTATTGCCGGAGAAATTATTTATGCAGGTGGCCGACAAACCGGTGGTGCACTTGAATTGGAAGTTATTAAACCTGTATCGCAAAGCTATTTAACTCAACTTTGGAATAACGAAGCTTTTACCCGCTTGCCAGATAATCGGATGCAAACTTTCAGTGAAAAAGTTAGTCGCTATTTTTCTGTGGCTTTGCTGGTGGTTGCTTTAGGTGCACTGTTGTTCTGGCTGCCTACAGATGTTAGCCGGGCTGTATCGGCGTTTACTGCGGTACTTATTGTAGCGTGCCCGTGCGCACTAGCATTAAGTACACCATTTACCATGTCGGCCGCCTTGAGTGTTTTTGATCGCAACTTCTTTTACCTGAAAAATACGGCTGTAGTAGAGCAACTTGCCCGTATAAATATGCTGGTACTGGATAAAACCGGTACTATTACTACTGGTGCAGATACCACTGTTAGTTTACACGGCGAATTAACCGACTTGGAAAAAAATATGGTTTATAGCTTGTGTGGTAATTCCAGTCACCCGCTTAGTCGGCAAATTTGCCGGATGTTGGGTGAGCATACCTTACTGTTAGTGAATAACTATCGGGAGATTGCAGGTAAAGGAATATCAGCTACGGTAAAGGGGCATACTATACAGATAGGTAGTGCGTCATTTGCAGCGCAACCTTCCATTAAACTTAAAACAGCTACAGAAGTACACGTAGTAATTGATGAAGTGTACAGGGGCACGTTTGTGTTTAAACAAAGTTTTCGCAATGGATTAAAGCAGATATTCAGCTTGAAGCCGCAATACCAGTTTTGCTTATTGTCAGGCGATCAGGATTATGAGCGAGATGTTTTATGCAACTTTTTTGAGGATGATAACTGTATGCACTTTCAGCAATCACCGCAAGATAAACTGGATTTCATTAAAGCATTGCAACTGAAAGGTGGCAAAGTAATGATGATAGGTGATGGGTTGAATGATGCCGGTGCTTTAAAACAAAGCGACCTGGGTGTAGCGATCACGGATGACGTTAACAACTTTTCGCCAGGAAGCGATGCTATATTAGATGGTCAATCTCTAAGTAAGCTGCCCGAATTTTTTAAGTTTTCTAAAGATTCAGTTCGCATCATACATATCTCTTTCCTTATTTCCCTTACCTACAACTGCATTGGTTTAAGCTACGCCATTACCGGTCATTTATCTCCGCTTATTGCGGCTATATTAATGCCTTTGAGCACTGCAACTATTATTTCATTCACCAGCATAGCTACTCATATAGCAGCTAAAAACAGACGACTGTTATGAGCATTATTTATTTTTTAATCGGGTGCAGCATTTTGCTTGCCCTGATGTTCTTGTGTGCCTTTTTCTGGGCGCAGCGGCATGGTCAGCACGAAGATTTATATACTCCCTCAGTACGTATCCTGCTAGATGATCAGCCTGATGTAAATTCACAAAATAGTGATGAAGATCAGTTTTTGAGCCAATGACCGTCATTCTGCAGCCCAGGCCACTGTTCTACTTTTACAACATCAAACACACGCAATTTCTTAATTAATTTATGCAACCCGAAAAATTTTACTATGACAACAAGGTTGTACGCAACTTTGGGATAGCTACCATTGTTTGGGGCATCATCGGCATGACGGTGGGCCTTTTGATAGCTATACAGTTGTACAAGCCCGGTATGAACATGGGCAACCAGTACACCACTTTTGGCCGTATCAGGCCGCTGCATACCAATGCAGTAATTTTTGCTTTTGTGGGCAATGCCATTTTCATGGGCGTTTATTATTCTCTGCAAAGGCTGCTTAAAGCCCGTATGTTCAGTGATGTGCTAAGCCATATTCATTTTTGGGGATGGCAGCTCATCATTGTTTCAGCTGTAATTACTTTACCCTTAGGTTTTACCACGTCACATGAATATGCTGAATTAGAATGGCCGATTGATATTGCCATTACGTTGATTTGGTTGGTATTTGGTGTGAATATGTTCGGTACTATATTCAAGCGGCGTGAACGTCACTTGTATGTAGCTATATGGTTCTACATTGCCACCTTTGTTACTATTGCGGTTTTACATATTGTTAACTCATTCGAGCTGCCTATTTCAGGTTTAAAAAGTTATTACCTTTTTGCTGGTGTACAAGATGCATTAGTACAATGGTGGTATGGCCATAATGCGGTTGCATTCTTTTTAACTACGCCTTATCTGGGCATGATGTATTACTTTCTACCTAAGATGGCTAACCGTCCCATATATTCTTACAAACTAAGTATTTTACACTTTTGGGCGCTTATATTCATTTACATCTGGGCAGGCCCTCACCATTTATTATACACCACCTTGCCCGAGTGGGCACAATCATTAGGTATAGTATTTTCTATTATGCTGATTGCACCAAGCTGGGGCGGTATGATAAACGGGTTACTTACCCTTCGTGGTGCTTGGGATAAAGTGCGTGATGATGTAGTGCTTAAATTCATGGTAGTAGGCCTTACAGCTTATGGTATGGCTACGTTTGAAGGCCCCATGTTATCACTGAAACAAGTGAATGCTATTGGCCATTTTACCGACTGGATTGTAGCGCACGTACACGTTGGTGCCTTGGGTTGGAATGGCTTCTTAACTTTTGGTATTTTATACTGGTTGATTCCTCGTATCTACCGTACCAACCTGTACTCTAAAAAGATGGCCACTTTCCATTTTTGGATTGGCACATTAGGTATCCTGTTTTATGCCATACCTATGTACTGGGCAGGTTTTACACAAGGCTTAATGCTGAAAGAGTTTACAGCTGAAGGTATGCTGAAGTATCCAAACTTCTTGGAAACCACCCTGCGTATTTTACCAATGCACGTAATGCGTTCAATAGGTGGTGGCTTTTACTTGATTGGTGTTATTGTGATGGCTTACAACATAGCCCGTACTATGACACAAGGCCGTTTGGTAAGTAATGAAGCTGCAGAGGCTATGCCACTAGAACCAGTTTACGTGAAACAACAAGGCGATGTATGGCACCGGGTAATTGAAAGAAGACCTATACAATTAATGGTGTTGGCCTTACTGGTTATCCTGGTTGGTACTTTCATTGAGCTGATGCCTACGCTAACTATATCATCTAATATACCAACTATTGCTAGTGTAAAACCTTATACGCCGCTAGAGTTACAAGGACGTGATATTTACATCCGTGAAGGCTGTTCAAACTGCCATTCACAAACTGTACGGCCTTTCCGGTCAGAAACTGAACGTTATGGTGAATACAGCAAAGCCGGCGAGTTCGTGTATGATCACCCTTTCTTGTGGGGTTCTAAACGTACCGGACCTGATTTACAGCGTGAGGGTGGAAAATATGGTAACGCATGGCATTATAATCACATGATGGATCCGCGCCTGATGTCGCCAGGTAGTATTATGCCAAACTACGATTGGCTGATTACCCAGACATTAGACACTACAACTACTGCTGCTAAAATAAATGCTATGCGCAAATTGGGTGTACCGTATGCTGCTGATTTTGCTCAAAAAGCTAATCAGGATCTGAACAAACAAGCTCAAGGGATTGCTGATAATCTGGCTAAAGACCATATCAAAGTAAAACCAACTAAAGAGATCGTTGCATTGATTGCTTATCTGCAACGCCTGGGTACTGACATTAAAGCTAACAAAACTGCCAGCAACAATTAATAACACCTCATTATGTTTAAGCAATTTACCGAAAATATATCGGGTAATCAGATTTATCTGATAGCCTCTTTAGGAATCTTCCTGGTGTTCTTCATCGTGGTTACCGTTTTAATGCTGCGCATGAAGAAAACTCATAATACTTACATGAGCGACCTTCCGCTACATGACACTGATGACTCAACCGTTAAATATTTGCAGTTATGATGTACTTAAAACCTACACTTTTATCAATTATGCTATTAGCAGCACAGCCCATGTTGGCTGCTGATAGCCTGATATCCGGCGAAATGAAAGCCTATATCGGATACGGAGCTGTTGTATGCACTTTATTAGTAATTGTAGCTGCATTATTAATTGTATTACAAGCATTTAAAGTTTTAACTCGCTTAGTACTTAAAGCTGAAGGCTATACGGAAGAGCAAATTCAGCTAGAGTTGAAGCCGGCTAAACCAGCTAAACCAACCAAAGCAGAAGTATTTAACAAGCTGCTTTCTTTGAAGCCGCTGTCTGAAGAAAAATCTATCCTGATTGAGCATGATTATGATGGTATTCAGGAGCTGGATAATCCAACACCAGCCTGGTTCATGTACTTGTTTTATGCTACTATAGTTTTTGCAGTAGCGTACTTGTTCACTTATCATGTTTTAGGCATAGGGCAGCTGCAATATGATGAGTACAAAACTGAAATGGCTGTAGCCGCTAAGGAAAAAGCTGTTTACCTGGCTAAAGCTGCTAACAGAGTGGATGAGAACACAGTGAAAGTATCTACCGAACCAGCCATGTTAGCATCTGGACAAGCCATCTTTAAACAAAACTGTGTGCCTTGTCATGGCGATCATGGTCAAGGTGTAGTGGGACCTAACTTAACAGATGATTACTGGTTGCATGGCGGAAAAATCAATGATGTTTTTAAAACCATCAAATATGGTATAACCACCAAAGGCATGCCTACCTGGGAAAAGCAATTATCACCTGGCCAGATTGCTGATGTAGCTAATTACATCAAATCATTACATGGTACAAACCCGGCTGGTGCTAAAGAGCCACAAGGTACTAAAGAAGAAGAGGGTGCTGCTAATGCTACATTAAAAACAGCTATGCTGATTAAAAAATAAGATTGGCTACGCTGATCTTTAATTATTTGAATAATTAATTAAACCATGATAGTAACTGAAACGAACAAGCCGGATACCGTTGAAGACGGAAAGCGCAAGTGGATGTATCCGCTTGTTCGTAAAGGTAAGCTGTACCAGTATCGCAGCTGGTTAAGCTACCTATATCTGCTTTTGTTTTTTGCCACACCATACTTGCGCATTAATGGCAACCCTGTTTTGTTGTTAAATATACTGGAACGCCGGTTTGTAATACTGGGTAAAGTATTCTGGCCACAAGATTTTTTCTTGTTTGTTCTGGTGATGCTGGCAGGTATTGTGTGCGTGGTGTTGTTCACCATGGCGTTTGGCCGCTTTTTTTGCGGTTGGATTTGCCCGCAAACCATATTTATGGAAATGTTTTTCCGTAAAATAGAAGCATGGATTGAAGGGGATGCCCGTCAGCGTAAAAAGCTAGATGCCGCACCGTGGACAACCAATAAGATTATTAGAAAAACGAGTAAGCATGTTATCTTTATCGTGCTTTCATTTGTTATTGCTAATACATTCCTATCCTACATTATTGGTAGTGAGGGTTTGTGGAAAATTATCACTGAACCTATTAGCCAACATTGGTCAGGCTTTATCAGTATCTGTTTATTTACTGCTGTATTCTATTTTATTTACAGCCAGGTACGCGAAATTGTATGTACCGTAATATGCCCTTATGGCCGCTTGCAAGGTGTATTAACCGATAAACATACATTAAGTGTAGCTTACAACTATCAACGCGGAGAGCCTCGTGGTAAACTGAACCGCAAAAGTGAAGAGCAGAAAGGTGATTGTGTAGATTGCAAGTTGTGCGTAGATGTATGCCCTACAGGTATCGACATTCGTAAAGGGCCTCAGTTGGAATGTATTAACTGTACAGCCTGTATAGATGCTTGTAACGAAGTAATGCTTAAAATTAATAAGCAGGCAAACTTAATTGGTTTTTATTCGGAAGAAATGATCGAGAAAAAGACCAAACCTGCTTTTACCGCCCGTATGGCCACTTGCAGTTTAGTGATGGTTACATTGTTGGGTGCACTTACTTGGTTTGTGGGCAGACAGAGTGACATTGATGTTACTGTACTCCGTTCTGCAGGTTTGCTTTATCAGGAACAGCCAGGCGGCTATATCAGCAACATTTACAATGCTGATTTGATTAACAAAACCAACAAAGCGCAAAATATTACGCTGGTGGCTGATGACCCATCGATAAAAATAAAATATATTCAGGCACCTGGAGTAATCGGCAGTAATCAGGCTACAAAAGCCACCTTCTTTTTGTTAGTACCTGCAAACCATATTACAGCGGCTAAAACGGATATAAACTTAAAAATTATACAAGGTAAAACGGTAGTGGGAACTACTAGTACCACCTTTGTTGGACCTGTTGATTAAACTAAATTTGATATGAATTGGGGAAAATATTTAGTAGCAGGCATGGGCAGCTTTATGCTGTTTATTATAAGTATGGGTGTTTATATGTTTACTCAGCCTGCTGATGATTACGATAAACAATATTATGAAAAAGGGTTAACCTTTGATCATGATTATGTACGCGAAAAACAGGTAGCGCAAGATAAAGCGCAACCGGTAATTAGCTTCAGTGACAATAATCTGATCGTGAGGTTTACTCAGCCAGCAGATGGATCAGTAAAATTCGAACATGCTTCCAATCACCGGCTTGATAAGATGTTTTCTATTCAAAGCAATGCCGGCAACGTAGTAAGCATCCCGTTAGAACAGCTTTCAACTGGGCAGTGGCATTTGCGTTTTGAGTGGGCAAGTTTGCATAAAAATTACTTGTACGAGCAGGAAGTATATTTACCATGAGTAACAATGAGATTGCCTTTTTTGTAGGGCTGTTTGGCAGTGTGCATTGTGTAGGTATGTGTGGCCCTTTAGCTTTTGCCGTTTCTGTGAGAGAGGGTAGAGGATGGTTGCTGGTGTGGGATAAGCTGGTGTATAATCTAGGCCGTACATTTACCTACACTTTACTAGGCATCATTACCGGGCTTATTGGTCGTCAGCTTTGGCTGGCTGGTATGCAGCAGTGGGTAAGTTTATTAAGTGGGGTATTAATTGTATTAGCGGCGGGTGCCAGGTTTTTTAAAAAGTCAGCTGTAACTTCTTGGGGATCTAAAATACTACTACCTTTTAACCGACTGTTAACTTACGCTTTAACTAAGCGTGCCGGGCACTGGATTATAGGAATGCTTAATGGTTTTTTGCCTTGTGGGTTTGTTTACTTAGCTCTTATAGGGGCTGTTAATACAGGTTCAGTGAACGGAGCTGCACAATATATGTTTTGGTTTGGTATAGGCACACTACCACTCATGCTGATTGCTACCGTAGGCAGTGGATTAATGAACATGACCATGCGCCGAAGAATTAACAAGTTTATACCTTACGTAATGCTTTGTTTAGGTATTTGGTTCTTATTACGTGGTATGAACTTGGATATTCCGTATCTAAGCCCGTCTAAAAATATTATGAATGCAGGTGTTTGCAGGTAATAAACTTTGCTTTCTATTTTTAGCATTACCGATACACTACTATCTATTTAAAAATAAAGCTGAACACCTATAAAGTGTTCAGCTTTATTTCTAGATCAAACAAGCTAATTTTAGTTCTTCATCTTAATCAACCGGTTAAGATTTAAAATCTGTATAGTACTGCCTTTCTTTTCAATAAGTTGCTCATCTTTAAAATCCGTAAGTGTACGGCTTACAGTTTCCGTAGCAATACCTGCCATAGAGGCCAGTTCTTCGCGTGATACCTTGAATTGTGCAGCATCAGCTGATGATTTGCTCAACCTAACCAAGGTTTGAGCCAAGCGTTTGCGTACAGAATGGTAAGCTAACTCCAACAATTGTTCTTCTTTTTCGCGAATATTATTTGAGAGTATTTTTATAAATTGCTGGGCAACATCAGGGTAGCGGTTAATCAGCGAGAGCATAGCATCTTTGGGTAAAAGGCATACAGTTGCATCTTCCACAACCTCAGCTGTTTCGTTAAATGACTCTTCTAGCAGTACGGCGTTTACGCCCAAGTAATCTTCAGCTTTGTATAACCCAGTCATTAATTCGCGACCATCTTCAGCTAGCTTAATAGTTTTAATACTGCCATCCAGTACTAGGTAAATGCCTTGCGGCTGATCGCCTTCATAGTACAGTACCTGTTTCTTTTTCATCTGCCTTACTTTACGACCCGCTATTAGGGCTTTTAGTTCGGCTGTACCGGTATTCTGAGCACTAGCTAAACGCTCTATGCTTTGCAACGATTGGCTGTAATAAGCTTCTTGCTTCTCTTTTTTACTTAATCTGCTTTCAATAGCATTCAAAAGCTCTATATCGTCGAACGGCTTGGTTAAGTAATCATCAGCGCCCATTTCCATGCCTTTTCTAAAATCGGTACGTTCACTTTTAGCTGTTAAGAAAATAAAAGGAATTGACGCTGTTTCGGGGTTTTTACTTAACAAGTACAAAACACCATAACCGTCCAGCTCTGGCATCATAATATCGCATAAGATAAGAGCGGGTTTGTGTTGTTGCGCTAGTTCAACGCCTATTTTCCCGTTTAGTGCCTGTAGCACCTCGTAACCTGTTAGTTCTAAAATCTCTGCTGTACTTTCGCGTATATCGGTATTATCTTCAATAATTAAAATGAGAGTTTTCATGATATTAAAGGGAATGAGAGTGTAAATGCAGTACCTAGATCAACTTTGCTTTCAAAGTCAATTTGCCCGTTCATGAGCCTTACGTACCGGTTAACAATATTTAAGCCTAAGCCTGTACCAGGAATATTGCCGGTATTATGTGCCCGGAAGAAAGCTTCAAACAAATGTTTCTGATCGGTTTCCGGGATGCCGATGCCATTATCTCTAATAATTACCACCAAATTTGTGGTGGTAATTTCGGTATTAAACTCAATAAATGTGTTTTCGCCAGAGTATTTGATGGCATTGCCCATTAAGTTAATGATACAGTTTTTGAGCAGAGCCTGATCGAGAGTTGCCTGGCTGAGTGTACCGGTATGCTGATAAATGATATGCTGGTTTTGCTTAGCTATCAGTTGCATTTCTTCCGTAATTTCTTCGGCAAATTTAACAATATCAAAACGGGTAAAAACGGGCTCTATCTTACCAGCCTCTAGCCGTTCCAATGATAGAAATTCGTTTAAAATGCCAGTTAAGTTACCGACTGAATTTTTGATTTTTCCGGTATGTTTAATAACGTTAGCTTGGTCAACTTGCTGTACGTACTTTTCAATTAATGCCGCTGATAATTGTATGGAGCTTAATGGTGTACGAAATTCATGCGAAGCCATCGATACAAACCGGCTTTTTAGCTGACTTAATTCTTTTTCTTTTTCTAAAGATTGGCTTACTTCTTCCTTCGCATCCTGTAAAGCCATTACAGTTTCTTTTAACGATTGTGTACGCTCTTCCACCAGGTTTTCCAGTTGCATAGCGTATTCTTTTAACTGCTCTTCCGCTTGCTTTTCCCGGCTGAGGTCGTGAATAAAACCTGTGTAGATTTTACGTCCTGAGAACTGAACCTCGCTTACTCCTAAACGAAAAGGGAACACAGAGCCATTTTTGCGCAAACCCAACACCTCGCGGCCAATACCAATAATATGAGCCTGCCCTGTATGCTGATAGCGTTGTATATATTCATCATGCCGGCTTTGATCGGGCTCGGGCATCAGTATAGATATGCTTTTACCTGTTACTTCTTCAGGCTTGTAGCCAAATAATTTACAAGCCGAAGGATTTATGGTTTCTATAATGCCTCGTTCATTGATAGTGATGATGCCGTCTATCGCATTTTCAATAATAGCATTGAGTAAAGCAGCATTTTCCATTTTTAAAAGTACAGAAATTTTCTAAAGGTGATGAAAGTCACAAGTGCAAATATCTGAATCTGGACTTGTATATGTTTATGTCGGTCGTTATGTGAAAAAGTGATTGAGGTCATTTTCATAGAGTTATTTGATAGATGTCCATGCCAAGAAGTATGTAGACTTAAAGTCATATCTAACTGCTGATAACTACAGCTTAGCTTACATCACCTAAATTTGAGTATTACAAGTAAGCGTATTAGCTACTTCACCATAAATAAAGCAAAAGGAACAAAGTCATATGAGTTCAATACCATCTCATCATACAGCATATTCTATACTCGATTTGGCAGCCGTAGTAGAAGGAGAAACACCTGCAAATTCTTTTCATCATAGTTTAGAATTAGCTAAGCAGGCTGAGCAACTGGGTTACAACCGTTATTGGTTTGCCGAACATCACAATATGGAGAATGTTGCCAGTTCAGCTACGGCTGTACTCATTGGCTATATTGCTGGTGGTACTACATCTATACGGGTGGGTTCGGGCGGTATTATGTTACCTAATCATGCTCCGCTAATTGTGGCCGAACAGTTCGGTACCTTAGCATCTTTATACCCCGGACGTATAGATTTAGGTTTGGGCCGTGCACCCGGATCAGATCAATTAACAGCTATGGCTATACGCGGTGAAAACATGCAGGCTGCTTACCAATTCCCGCAAGATGTACAACGTTTACAAAACTTCTTTTCAGCTGAAAATAGTACAGCAAAGGTTAGGGCTATTCCAGGCGAAGGGTTAGATATACCTATTTGGATACTAGGTTCCAGTACCGATAGTGCCCGCTTGGCTGCTACAATGGGGCTGCCTTATGCTTTTGCCAGTCATTTTGCACCAGCACAATTTTTAACAGCTATCAATATATATCGTAAAAACTTTCAACCTTCAGCGCACTTGCAACAGCCTTATGTACTGGCTTGTGTTAACGTGGTGGCAGCTGATACTGATAACGAGGCTGAGTATTTGGCTACCTCTCTAAAGCAATTTTTTATGGGGGTAGTAACTGGTAAACGTAAGCTTTTGCAACCACCGGTTGAAAGTATGGAAAGCATTTGGAATATTTATGAGGAAGAAGCGGTAATGCAAATGCTAGGTTACTCTTTTATCGGCGGACCGGAAAAGCTGAAAATAGATTTGCAGGCTTTCATCAACCAAACACAAGTTGATGAAATTATGGCTACTTCGCACATCTATAACCATCAGGCTCGGTTACATTCTTATCAGCTTTTTGCAGAGGCTTTGCGTGTACCTAGTTTAGTTTAATCAGGTACAAATTAAGGAACGTAATAGTATGAACATGATTAGCGAAAGCTTATTAAACCTTGCCGTTGAATTGGAAAAGTCCAGATCGCAAATTATGGTATCTGGTGATGCTGAAAAATTAGCAGGGCTGTTTTCAGATGATTTGTATTATGGTCATTCTGGTGGTTATTGGGATGATAAAGAAAGCTTTGTGCAGAAGTTTAGCGATGGCTTGTATAACTACCACCGAGTCGAAATTCAGGTAGAAAGTGCCACTCTGGCTGGTAATTCCAGTTTGGTGGTACATGGTAAGGTAACCTTGCAGGTAACACTTCATGGAACTAAAAAAACAATGACTTCTATTTACCTAGCTGTTTGGCGTAAGGAGGTAGATGTTTGGCGTTTTCTGGCACATCAAACTGCTATGGTGCAAGGATAATAATGTAAAAGCTTGAATATTTTACCTGAGTTTTGATAAAAGAAGCAGGTTAAGCAAATAAATTGCAGGTATTACACTTTAATACCTGCAATTTGATTTTTATAAAGGTACGTACTAGGTAAATCTTCCTGTTAATCTAACATCCATCTCTCATACTATTGTGTAATCCTGATGTATAGAATCAATCTGTAACGAACAACCTAAGCTATTTACAGTTAAATAAGTGTTCCTGCCTCACAGGAATGTATATATTAACATTGAGTCATGCACGATACGTTTAGCTTTTATTTGATATTATTACTCATCATTTTGTTTCTGGTCATGCTAGCTCGGAAACTAAAAATAGCTTATCCGATTGTGTTAGTTATTGGTGGGCTTTTGCTGGGTTTTATACCTAAGTTGCCCAAGGTGAGTATTGATCCTGAAATGATATTTCTGATCTTTTTACCGCCGCTGTTGTATGATGCTGCCGGCCAAGCTTCGTGGAAAAACATCTGGAAGTTTCGCCGTATTATCAGTTCTTTTGCTTTTGGCATTGTTATCCTTACTTCTTGCATTATCGCATTTATATCCAACGCGATCATTCCGGGTTTTACACTAGCTTTAGGTTTTTTGCTCGGCGGCATTATTTCACCACCTGATGCTGTATCAGCCACGGCAATTTTAAAGCAGGTTCGTGTGCCTAAAGATTTGATTTCCATTATTGAGGGCGAAAGTTTAATGAATGATGCTTCCAGTTTAACGGTATTCAAATTTGCTTTGGCTGCAGTTGCTTCTGGTACCTTTGTTTTTCACCAGGCATTAACCAGCTTTTGCATGGTTATCGTAATGGGTATTATAGTAGGCATTGTGGTAGCGCTGGTGTTTTATGCCATACATCGATGGTTACCTACTACAGCCAGCATGGATACTATATTAAGCTTTATTGCACCTTACCTCATGTATTTGGTTGCTGAAAAGCTTCATTTTTCGGGTGTACTGGCGGTAGTGAGCGGGGGGCTATTTTTATCTGGTAACAGCCATGTTATCTTGAGTCATAACAGTAGGCTGCGTGGTACTAGTGTATGGACTACCATAGGTTTTGTATTAAATGCATTGGTGTTTATGTTAATTGGTATGGAGTTGCCTGCCATAGTCAAGCAGCTAGATCATGTTTCTATCGCCGATGCCATCAAATACAGTTTAATTATCAGCGGGGTGATTATACTAAGTCGTATTCTGTTTACTTTGGGGGCTTCACTGTTTACCAAAGCAATAAGCCACGTCATGAAAACTGCCAATGATAATCCGGGTTGGCGGCAACCATTGGTTTTTGGCTGGGCTGGTATGCGTGGTGTAGTGTCTTTGGCTTCTGCCTTGTCTATCCCATTATTGATAAATAACGGAAAACCTTTTCCACAGCGCGATCTGATTTTGTTCATCACTTTTGGTGTCATATTAATTACCTTGGTTTTACAAGGGTTAACATTACCTTGGTTGGTACGTAGTTTAGATTTGCAAGAGCCTGATGATGCACTGTCAGAAAGCGAACAAGAAGCTATTATTAGGACACAAATAGCATCATCAACTTTAGGCTTATTGCATGATAAATATAAGCAGCAGGTAAGTGAAAATCGTTTGTTACAAGGGCTGCAATTAAGACTTGAAAATGATAGCAAGTTTTTAGATGAATATAAAAGATCTGTACACAACGACGATCATCATACGGATGCCATAATTGCAGATTTTAAGCACATTAGTACAGATATACTGGAACAACAAAGAAAAATATTAATTACCATCAGCAAAAAAGATGAATTTGATGATGATGTAATTAAAAAGCATTTAGCACAGATAGATTTAGAGGAAGAAAAGTTAAGACGAAAGTTTATGTGATTTTTGTTGAATCAAATTTCAGCAAACTAACGAGTTTTATGCTGATGTATCTTCTACGCAACTCTCATTTTTAAATTAAAAGCACGTTCAGCAAAATTCAGGTTGTAACTTACTGGTACAACGTAGGTCTAAAGTATAATCGCTGAACTATAAATTATTACTAAGTGGAAAACATTCTTGAAATAGTAAACCTAAATAAAACCTATAAAAGTGCAGGCAAAACACTGACTGTACTGGATGACATCAACTTTGCCATACCTGCCAGCTCGGTGAACGCAATTGTTGGTCCATCAGGTAGTGGCAAAACTACGCTGTTGGGCCTATGCGCCGGACTTGATCGTTCAACGTCTGGTAGCATTAAGCTCAATCAAATTGATTTAAACCAGTTAAGTGAAGATAAGAGGGCTCAAGTACGTAACCAATATGTAGGTTTTATTTTCCAGAATTTTCAATTGCTGCCTACGCTTACCGCACTGGAAAATGTAATGGTACCATTGGAGCTACGTGGAGAAAAAAATATAAAAGCACGAGCGTTGGATTTGCTGGATAAAGTAGGCTTATCTGCTCGCAGCCATCACTATCCTTTACAAATGTCGGGTGGTGAACAGCAGCGGGTATCTATAGCCAGAGCTTTTTCAAACCAACCCAAGATATTATTTGCAGATGAACCTACGGGCAATCTGGATGCAGAAACCAGTGATAAGGTGGTCAAATTGTTGTTTGACCTGAACCAGGATGCGGGTACTACGCTTATTTTAGTAACACATGATATGGATTTTGCTGCCAAAACTCAGCGTATATTAAGAATAAAAGGGGGCAAGTTGGTTTCTGATACTTTAACCCAAGCCTAATTGAGTATGCCATCAGAAACTTTAAATTTTAGCAGGAGCATACGTATTGGCTGGCTTTTGCGCATGGCTTGGCGTGATAGCCGGCGTAACCGATCAAGGCTTTTTCTATTTATATCTTCTATCATTCTGGGGATTGCGGCATTGGTAGCTATTTACTCTTTTGGCTACAACATGCGGCAGGCCATTAATGATCAGGCTGCTACTTTGGTAGGGGCCGATCTGGTAATTTCCGGCAATAAACCAGTAGATAAGACTTTGCAGCCCCTCTTAGATAGTTTGGGTGACGAACGTTCACAGGAGCGCGATTTTGCCTCTATGGTTTTATTTAGCAAAAGCAATGACACTCGGCTGGTACAAATACGGGCATTACAGGGCAATTATCCTTATTATGGTAGTATCGAGACTACGCCAGTTAAGGCTGCTCAAAGTTTCAAAAGCGGCGCTTACGCATTAGTCGAAAAATCCTTAATGCAGCAGTACAAAGTTCAGGTAAATGATTCAGTCAAAATAGGTAAGGTGACATTTACTATTGCCGGTATTTTGAACGATGCACCCGGGCAAACTGGTGTAGCTGCCAGCATAGCACCCATAGTGTATATTCCGTTGCAGTACTTGGATAAAACTGGCTTGGTTGAAAAGGGAAGTCGTATCAACTATAGCTTTTACTATAAATTTAGCAAAGATGTTAATGTAGATAAGTTAGCAGACCAGTTAGATAACAAATTAGATAAAGCTGGCCTACATTATGAAACCATAAAAACACGTAAACAAAACACAGGTAGGGCATTTGATGATTTAAACCGTTTCTTATCACTAGTGGGTTTTATTGCTTTACTTCTAGGCTGCATAGGTGTTGCAAGCGCCACACAGATTTACATTCGCGAAAAAGTAGCTTCAATAGCTGTATTACGATGTTTAGGTGTTAAAGCTTCAGAAGCTTTTCTGATCTTTTTGATACAGATAGCTGGTATTGGCCTGATTGGTTCTGTAATAGGTGCGGCTTTAGGTTCAGCTATACAGTATCTGCTTCCGCTGGTACTAAAAGACTTTCTGCCTTTCGATGTTGAAGTTTCAGTTTCTTGGTTGGCTTTGGAGCAGGGAATTGTTTTAGGCGTAATTATTTCTGTATTGTTCGCGTTGCTGCCACTCATTTCCATTCGTAACATATCGCCGCTTAATACATTAAGAGCATCATATGATGAAGCTACCCCTAAGCGCGACCCGCTAAGATGGCTGGTGTATTTGCTAATTTTAGCATTCATTATAGTGTTTGCTCATTTGCAACTCAATAGCTGGCCAGCAAGCTTGGCTTTTACTGCAGCCATATTAATAGGCTTTTTAATTTTGACGCTGATGGCTCTACTGCTCATGCGCATAGTGAAATTATTGGTGCAGGGTTCGTGGAGTTATTTATTAAGGCAGGGGTTTGCAAATTTGTACCGGCCCAATAATCAAACCATCATTTTGATGGTTTCCATTGGCTTAAGTACAGCTTTTATCTGCATTTTGATTTTTGTACAATCGTTATTGATTAAGCAGGTAAGCCTATCGGCTAGCGGTAATCAGCCTAATATTATCTTGTTTGATATTCAAACCAATCAGGAAAAAGGCATTGTGGATATTACCCGGCAATATAAAATGCCTGTTATCCAACAGGTACCTATCGTAACTATAAGAATTGAAAAGATTAACAATAAAACTATCACTGATCTGGAGAAAGATAGTACCTCGGCTAGTATGCGCCGTGCTTTAACTAGTGAGTACCGGGTCACCTATCGTGATAGTTTAGTATCATCCGAAAAAATAACGGCTGGTAAATGGATAGGTGAGGCTGCTGATGCAAGTGAAATCCCGGTGTCGTTTGATGAGCGTTTAGCCAACCAGTTGCATTTAAAGGTGAATGATAAAGTAGTGTTTAATGTACAAGGAACTCCTATGAATGCTACTATAGCGAGTTTGCGCAAAGTAAACTGGAACCGAATACAAACTAATTTCCGGATTTTATTTCCAACGGGTGTATTGGAGCAGGCACCGCAATTTCATGTATTGTTTACCCATGTGCCTTCAGCCAAAGTATCTGGCCAGTATCAACAAGCGGTTGTACGTAAGTATCCTAATGTATCCATTGTAGATTTAGGCTTGGTACTTACCGTGCTGGATGAGATATTGAATAAAATCAGCTATGTAATTCGTTTTATGAGCGGTTTTAGTATTGCCACAGGTATTATAGTGCTAATTGCTTCAGTACGTATTAGTAAATATCAGCGTATTAAAGAAAGTGTGCTGTTACGTACCTTAGGTGGAAGCCGCAAGCAAATTTTAATTATTACTATGTTGGAATACTTATTTCTGGGGGCATTATCTGCTTTAACCGGGATAATAATTGCTTTACTAGGCACTTGGCTGCTGGCAAAATACAGTTTTGAAACACCTTTCCTGATAAATTATAAACCGGCTATCATCATGTTTGGTATTTCATCTGCATTAACGGTTATTATTGGTTTATTGAATAGCCGTGGAGTACTGAACCGGCCGCCACTGGAAGTATTAAGGTCGGATATTTAACGTTTAAAGGTTATGAAGAAAGTTCCATTTAAAATAATTTACACGTTCTTGGCAACCATGTGTTTTACAGCTTGCCAAGAACAAAATACAACTAGCTCGCAAGAGGCTGTCAAGCAACAGGAAGCAAGTAAAACAGATAACCAGCCCCAAAAAACAGTATTGTTTTTTGGGGATAGCCTAACTGCCGGTTATGGCTTAGATGATCCGGCTGATGCATTTCCGGGAGTGATTGCCAAAAAGATTGATTCGGCAAAGTTGCCTTATAAGGTAGTGAACGCAGGTTCAAGCGGGGAAACCACAGCTGGAGGCTTAAATCGTATTAACTGGGTACTTAGGCAAAAAGTTGATGTTTTTGTACTGGAACTAGGTGCTAATGATGGTCTACGAGGTGTACCTGTAAGTGATACCCGTAAAAACTTGCAAGCTATAATTGATAAAGTTAAAGCCAAATATCCAAAAGCTAAATTAGTAATGCTAGGCATGCAGATACCACCCAGCATGGGAGCTAAATACACTTATGATTTTAAAGCAGTATTTCCTGAAGTGGCTGCTAGAAATAACATGACGCTAGTTCCTTTTCTGCTAAACCATGTAGGTGGTATAGCTGCCTTAAACCAAGCTGACGGCATACATCCAACCAAATCCGGAGCAAAAATCGTGGCTAATGAAAACGTTTGGCCAGTATTGAAAAATATATTATAAACCGATAAGGTCATTACATAAATAGCGAAGAGCCATCTGGTGCATAACCAGATGGCTCTTCGCTATTAAAAAGAATCATCAGCCGGTTAACTAAAGCGGTTACTCAGTTGCTTTTTTACTTAAATTACTTACGGCTACAACTATTGCCGTTGCCGCTAAAGCAATTCCACCTAGCAAAGCATAACGCTTTAACTTAGCACCAGGTATGTAAGGTTTGTTTTCTACATACGCTTTTTCGGGGTAAGCAGTACTGGTGGCATGTCCTTGCTCTTTCAAAGCCATTTGGATAACCTGAGCCGTATGCAAGCCGTGACGGTCAGTACCTTGTTCAATTTGCTCGCGGCAGCTAAAGCCATCGGTAACAATTAAGGTATCTTTATCAGCATTGCGTACAGTAGGCAACAGCACACGTTCACCAGCTGCTAAACCAACTTCGTAGTGAGCGCCTTTTTCATAACCAAAGTAACCGGCCATACCACAACAGCCTGAATCCAGAAACTGGTAGTCTAATCCTGTTTTCTCGTACACTTTGCCATCAGCTTCAGTTTTCATGATGGCTTTATGGTGGCAATGTACGTGTACCAGAGCTTTCTTTTTTAACTCTGGAATTTTAAAATCAGGTGCTTTCTGTTCTAAAAACTCAGCTATGGTATAAACTTGTTTTTTCAGGCGCTTGGCATCTTCGTTATCAGGCAGTAAACTAGTCATTTCATCCCGAAAAACAGCTACACAGCTAGGCTCCAAACCAACTACCGGAATACCGGCGCGTATTTCGTCTCTTAAACCTTCCAATATGTCATGCAGGAGGTTTTTAGCCATATTCAGGAAGCCAAAATCATAAAGTGGTCGCCCACAACATAAAATTTGTTTGGGTACTATCACTTCAAAACCGGCTGCCTCCAGCACATCTTTACCAGCTACTAATGTTTCAGGCAAAAAGTAATTGTTAAAGGTATCAGCCCATAAAATCACTTTAGGTTTAGCTACACTATTGTTTTTAGGCTGACTGAAAAACCAATCTCTAAAGTTATAATCAGCAAACTTTGGTATCTCTCTTTTAGGTGTTACACCGGCGGCCCATTTGGCAATGCCTTTCGTAACCGGATTATGGGTTAAGAAGTTAGCTACTTCCGGAGCTATTGAAGCCATTCTTGACCACCAATAGATCCACCCAAACGCATAGGCTGAACGCGGGCGTGTTTTCTTTTCATAATAGTGCGATAGAAACTCCGATTTGTAGGTAGCCATATCTACGTTAACCGGGCAGTCACCTTTACAACCTTTACAAGCTAAGCATAAGTCAAGCGCATCTTTTACCTCGTCGCTTTCCCAACCTTTTTTCAATACATCGCCTTCCAGCATTTCGAATAATAAGCGGGCGCGGCCTCTGGTAGAGTGCTCTTCTTCACGAGTTACCATGTAGCTTGGGCACATGGTGCCACCCTCATGTTTACGACATTCACCTACGCCTACACAGCGTATAGTAGCATGAGCAAAGCTGCCGTTATCTTCAGGAAAAGTGAAGTGAGTTTTCAGCTTTGGCGGATTATAATCAGCACCTAAACGTAGGTTTGAAGTTTGTCCGTAAGGGTCAATTACCTTGCCTGGATTCATTTTCCATTCAGGGTCCCAAATTTCTTTAAACTCATGAAAAGCCTGCATGAGTTCTTCACCAAACATCAGATGAATCAAATCAGCCCGAGACTGTCCATCGCCATGTTCACCGGATAAAGAGCCACCGTATTTGATAACTAGTTCCGCAGCATCACGGGTAAACTGACGGTACTTTTCAATGCCTGGTGCTGTAACCAAATCAAAGTTGATGCGGGTATGCATACAACCATCACCAAAGTGACCGTAAAGAGAGCCTACATAGGCATACTTGTTCATCAAGTCGCGGAATTCCTGCAAGTAGTCACCTACCTTTTCGGGTGGTACGGCAGCATCTTCCCAACCTTCCCAGGTGTCTTCTTCACCGGGAATATATGCAGTGGCACCTAAGCCAGCTTTACGTATTTCCCAAAGTTTCTGAGCCTGACCAGGATCTGTAAATAAGCTCATTTCTGGTGCGTCACCTTCTTTCTTCAGCATTTCCATAGTGGCTTTAGCCTTGTTGTCGGCTTCTTCTTTAGTTTCACCGCCATATTCTACCATCAGCCAGCCGCCACCTTTAGGTAGCATGGTTATGTCATCTACATGCAAATCTTTTTTGCGCATGCCATCAACCAAGTTGTTATCCAATCCTTCAAGCGCAATTGGGTAGGTTTCTAATAAATGACGTGAGTGTCGGCCAGCATCATATATACTTGGATAGCCTAACACCAGCAATGAACGGGCTTTCGGGTTTTCAATTAAATTTAGCTGCGCTTCCAATATGGTAACGCAAGTACCTTCCGTACCCACCAATGCACGGGCTACGTTAAAGCCGCTTTCTGGTAATAACTCATCAATGTTATAACCGGATACACGGCGCGGAATTTTTGGAAACCGTTCGCGAATGAGATCTCCATATTTATCACGAAGGTTTTTCAGCTTTTGGTAAATTTCACCACGTCGGCCGCCTTCAGCTATAATTTGTTCCAGTTCTTCTTCGCTAGTCGGACCAACATCCATAATTAAACCATCATAGGTCATGACGGTAAGTCGGTCGGTATTATCAGAAGTACGTGAGCCATGACCTGCATTTTTGGCCATAATAGAGTGTGTGCCACATGAGTTGTTGCCCAGCATACCACCTAAAGCGCAATGGTTATGTGTAGCCGGGTCTGGGCCAAACGTTACGCCATGTTTTTCGGCCTCCTTACGCAACTCATCCAGTACAATACCGGGTTCTACGCGTGCAATGCGTTTTTCAGGATCAATTTCCAATATACTGTTATAATATTTGGTCATGTCCATCACTACAGCAATATTACAACACTGCCCGGCTAAGCTGGTACCTCCGCCACGTGATAATACCGGTGCTTTGTATTGGTTGCATAAGGCAACCGTATTAATGATGTCTTCCCGCGTTTTCGGAATCACCACTCCAATAGGTACCTGTCGGTAATTAGAACCATCAGTCGAATAAGCGGCACGACTACCGTTATCAAAACGAACTTCACCTTTAATGGTAGCCCGAAGTTCAATCTCCAGCATGGTAACATCAATTTTTGCTACTTCAGCTTTTACATCTTCAACATTCATATAAAAAGAATAGTGTTTTGTTACAAAATTTTATAAGATTCGGCATCGGCATATTTCAACTCAATACCTATACCTGGTCGGGTTAAATCTGGCTTAAGTACGCCATTAATGGGTTGTTGCACACCATCAAACAAGAGGTTTTCAATACGTACATGGTCATGAAAATACTCTGCCAGATAAAAGCTGTTTAACGCCACAGCCGCATGTAAATGTATAGATGGTGCACAGTGTGATGAAAATAAAGTTTGATGCGATTCACATAAGTAGCCAACTTTTAAAAAGCCCGTTATGCCGCAACAACGTGTAGCATCAGCCTGTAATATATCTACAGCTTGTTGTTTTAACATTTCAGCAAAGTACCACAACGAATAGCCATATTCGCCTGCGGCAATCTGCATGGCAGCCGGAGCTTGTTGTCGTATAAAATGTAAGCCTTGCAGATTGTCGGATGATACCGGCTCTTCAAAATAGCATACGCCTAATTCAGCAAACTTTGTTGCTGTAGCAACAGCGATACGAGGCGTGAAAGCACCATTGGCATCTATCATCAGTTCAGCACCACCCATGACAGCTTTGGCGGCCTGAGCTCGTGCAAAATCCTTGTCTGGTTCCCGGCCAATTTTCATTTTCATAGCTTTGATGCCTTTATCAAGCCATCCAGTAAACTGCTCTTGCAAGCGCCGATCAGGATATGAGGTAAAACCACCGCTGCCATATAAAGGCATATCTGGCCGTACCATGCCCAGTAATGTAGCCAAAGGCAAATTCAGGATTTTAGCTTTTAAATCCCATAAAGCATTATCAACCGCTGAGATAGCTGCACAGCTAATACCTGCTGTTCCGTCATTCCGGACAATGTTTAGCATCTTTTGCCACATAGCTGGAATCTCCATTGGGTTCTGACCAATAAGCAACGATTTTAATTTATCTTCAATGTAGTAGGCTGTGGCTTGATGTGCATAGGTATAACCAACCCCTGTTGTACCCAACGCTTCTATTTCTACCCATACCAGTATAGTACTGTCCCATTCCAGTGTGCCGTCAGATTCTGGATAATCTGTAGGGATTTTGTAGGCAGAAACACGCAGGTTTGATATAGTGTCTGAAATATACATGAAGTAATTATAATGCGCTGTTGGTTTACGCTAAGCGGCTAAGTTTACAACCTAATCAACAGGGTACAATTTTTATTTGTTTCGTTTACATGCACGAAATGGTTATTTATAATGATTAAAAATTGGTCTTCCATCTTACGGAATTTAGCTGTAAACAGTACTTATAATGCTGTTTACCAGGTGTGCAGTATAGCATAAATGTTACACTGCTGGAAAAGCGATAAACAAGGTTTAAAAAACGTAATATATAGCGCATTACAAACAAGCTAAACTTACGATAATTACGTTAGTAAATGAACAATGTATAAACCGCAATTGTATATTTGAAGTATGGTGATTGATGCTAGTGCTATTGTGCCGGTTGTGAAAATTCAGGAAGGTTTGGTGGAGGCAACTGCAGAAGATGCCGTTGCAGCAGAAGAGCCTTTGGAGATAAGATTGCTTTTCGGACCTGAGAACAACCGGCAGATACAAAATGTAGCAGTTACCATGCGAACTCCAGGACATGATGCTGACTTAGCTACAGGTTTTTTGTTTACAGAAGGTATCATCAAAGCACACAGTGATGTAGCCGAAGCCGGGCACTCTTTTATAGCTTGTGCCGAAAATCGTGAGAATACCATTCAGGTAAATCTGCAAAGTCACATAATCCCAAACTTGCGCAATGCTGATCGTAATTTTTACACGACGTCAAGCTGCGGAGTATGTGGCAAATCTTCTATCAATGCTATACGCACGGTTAGTGCGTATGATGAATCTATAACTGATGATGTTGTATTGCAATCAGCGTTGCTTTACCAATTACCGGACTTGTTACGACAACACCAACAGGTATTTGAAAGTACGGGCGGACTACATGCTTCAGCACTGTTTAGCTTGCAAGGGGAGTTGCTGGCCGTTCGTGAGGATGTAGGGCGGCATAATGCCTTGGATAAACTGATAGGGATCTCTTTAAGAAACGGGTGGTTGCCGTTGCATAATAAAGTATTACTATTAAGCGGCCGCATCAGTTTTGAGCTGGTACAAAAAGCAGCTATGGCAGGTATAAAAATAGTAGCGGCCATTGGTGCACCATCCAGTTTAGCCATACAACTGGCTCAAGAATTTAACATAACGTTGGTGGGCTTTTTGCGCCATCAGCGATTTAATATTTACACAGCGGCTCACCGCATATCTACCGTATAAAGTTTTATGAAAATTCGTATCCGATCCAACTCTTTGCGCTTCCGTTTAACCCGATCAGAGGTTGAGCAATTTGCTCGCGAAGGTATGTATAAAGAAAAGACACCAATAGGTGAGGAAGCTTTAACCTATGTGCTGCAACGTTCAATGGAGCCTGAAATGAAAGCTACTTTGCATAATAACATTATTACCCTTTCAGTACCTGAACAATTAGCTGATGACTGGACCAGTACAGATCGTGTTGGTTTCGATTGTAGCGAAGGGCCATTATACTTGTTGGTTGAAAAAGATTTTACCTGTTTAGAAAACGTAGCTGAAGACCAAAGCGATAACTATCCTAACCCGTTAGCCAATAAACAATGAGCGAGAGAACAGAATTGCCTAGTGCAGAAAATCCGGAAGGATTATTGGACTTGAAGGTTACCGAACCTTATAAATGGGCTGCGGGCATGACCGCAGTTGGTGCGGCTATGGCCGATATATTTGAAGAAACCGGTGGCCCCAGAGGCGTTGGGGCTTTATTTAAAATGAACCAAAAGCAAGGTTTTGATTGCTCAAGCTGCGCCTGGCCCGATCCGGATGATGATCGCTCTCCGGTAGCTGAATATTGCGAGAATGGAGCCAAAGCTTTAGCTGAAGAAGCTACACTGAAAAAGATAGGTGGTGAGTTTTTTGCTAAAAACTCAGTGGCTGATCTGGCTCATCAAACTGATATGGAAATAGGCAAGCATGGTCGCATTGCTGAGCCGATGTACCTGCCGAAAGGCGGCACTTATTATCAGCCTATAAGTTGGGATGGTGCTTTCACTAAAATTGCCGAGCATCTGAATGGCTTGGATTCGCCGAATGAGGCAGCTTTTTATACTTCGGGCCGAACAAGTAATGAAGCTTCTTTTTTGTACCAGTTGTTTGTACGCGAATACGGTACTAATAATATGCCTGATTGCTCGAACCTATGCCATGAATCAACCAGTGTGGCTTTGGCAGAAGCTATAGGTATGGGTAAAGGTACGGTTACCTTGAATGATTTCTACGAAACAGACGTCATCATCATTATGGGACAAAACCCGGGTACCAACCACCCGCGTATGCTTACAGCACTTGAAAAAGCCAAAAAAAGTGGTAGTAAGATTATAGCCATTAATCCGTTGAAAGAAGCTGGATTAATTGCTTTCAAAAACCCGCAAACCACCAAAGGGGTGCTGGGCATGAGTACCAAGCTAGCCGATTTGTATTTGCAGGTGAAAATTAATGGTGATATGGCTTTACTAAAAGCTATTGAAAAGCTGTTGTATGATTACGAAAAAGAAACGCTGTTAGAAATATTTGACAGCACCTTTATTGAAAATAAAACAGTTTTTTACGACCAGTTTATTGAAGACCTGGAAAAATATGATGTAAACGAGCTGGCTGAGGCTGCAGGTGTGCCACTTGGGCAAATACAAGAAGCTGCCGATATGCTAAAGCATAAAAGCCGCATTATTGTATGTTGGGCTATGGGCATTACGCAGCATAAAAATGGCGTTGCTCAAATTAAGGAAATTGTAAATCTGGTACTGCTAAAAGGTGCTCTGGGTAAGCCAGGTGCTGGTTTATGCCCGGTACGGGGCCATAGCAACGTACAAGGTAACCGTACCATGATGATTTATGATAAACCTTATGAAAAACAACTGGATAAGCTTAAAGAAGTGTTTGGCTTTGAACCACCACGGGAACATGGCTATGATGCTGTAGATACGATTAAGGCGATGCACCAGCGTAAGGTAAAGGTGTTTTTTGCCATGGGCGGTAATTTTCTTTCAGCCACATCAGATACCATGTACACAGCCGAAGCTATGCGTAAACTAAAGCTATCGGTACATGTATCTACTAAGCTGAACCGCAGCCATTTAGTGCATGGTGAAGAAGCCTTAATATTACCGACTTTAGCGCGAAGTGATAAAGATGTGATAAACGGCGAGATGCAAATTGTAAGTTGTGAAAACTCGATGGGAGTAGTACAACAATCTAAAGGTGTGTTGCAACCTGTTTCTGATCATTTAATGAGCGAATCACTGATCGTATGTAACTTGGCTAAAAAAGTATTGGCCGACCGTACAGTGGTGAACTGGGATTTGTATGCTTCGCATTACGATCATGTTCGTGATGTGATTGAAAAAGTGATACCTGGTTTTGAAGAATACAATAAAAAAGTGCGCATACCAGGCGGCTTTTACTTACCAAATGCTCCGCGACATGGTGATTTTGAAACTGATGAAACGCCTGGTAAAGTGCAATTCACCGTATCTAAACTACCAGAACACCCCATGGCAGCAGATGAGTACATGATGACCAGTATACGCAGTCACGATCAGTTTAATACAACTATTTATGGATTGGAAGATCGCTATAGGGGCATACACAACGAACGTCGGGTAATATTCATGAATCATAAGGATATTGAGAAAGCTGGCTTTAAAACGGGTGATAAGGTAGATTTATACAATAACTATGGCGGTATTGAACGTTCGGCTCGTTTGTTTGTTATTGTAGCTTATGATATACCTGAACGATGCACTGCTACATACTACCCGGAAACTAACGTGCTGGTGCCAATTGATAGTGTAGCCGAAAAAAGCAATACACCAACAACTAAACTAATAATGATTAAGTTAAGACCACATCAGGCATAATAAAAGAAGAAAGGGATTAGTTAACTAATCCCTTTCTTCTTTTATACTCATTATAGTACAATCAAATAATACCCAATAAAACAGTAAGAGAATTTTTAATTCCCTTCTTTATTTGTTCCGGTTGAGGCGGATTGGGGATTCTTATCACCGTGATCTTTATTTGGTGCAGCAATATAACCATCATAAGATATACTATAACGGTTAGTGATGTTAATATTTAAATTAGCATATCCTTCAGGAGATACATCTAATATTAGCTTTTGGATATATTTGGCATCCTGCGGCGTTATAGTAATTATAGTGCGCCCTTTTTTGCTTTGTTTTACTTTATACCCAAACTTAGTAGAAGTAAACTTAATGCCATCATCGGTAGGGCTATAAGGCGGATCAAAGGTGATGGTACCATAGTAGGGCAGAAATGAAATGACAGAATCAGGCCGGATTTTAACATCATAATCATAGTTCAAGTAAATATGACCTGTACCTCCGGGCGTGATATTAATTAGTTTTCCATTTAAAGCTGTAGTGCCGCCACCTAATGGATTTGCGTACTGAGCTTTAAAAACAAAGTTTCTTTGGTCAAGAAGATTTTTAATATCCGCAACTTTTGCCGCCTTTTTAGCTTCTTTGCTATCTGGCTGTTGTGCGTATGTTATACTGCTTGTTAATAGCATAAGCAGTAAAAATATATAGCCTAAATTTTTCATAATTATTATATCTATTATAATGTTTACCTGGTTACAGAATTATAATAAAAATTAAGTATATATTGTTTACTTACAGTTAATTATAAATGAAAAAAGCTGGCTTTGTAGCCAGCTTTTCATAAAAGGTTATTAAAGATATATTAGATCAAGTTCACACTGCGATTAACAAATTCAGTTAGTTCAGCACCGGTTAACAATCCTTGTGATAATAAAGCTAAGTCAAAGGCTTGTTTAGCCAATTGGGTTTGTTTTGCTTCGTTATCAGTTTGAATAAGGCGGCTAATCAATTTGTGATTGCCATTTACTACTACTTTATAGTTGTCAGGTAAACTACCGTAAAAGCCCATACCGCCACCCATAGCAGCCATGTCTTTCATGCGGCGCATAAATTCATCCATAGTAACTGTTACCGGTAGTTCTTCTGGGTTCAGGCTTTCTAGTTCAACCTTAAAGCCCGGTTTAGTAATAGCTTTTTCAAAAATGGATTTTACCTGCGTGCTTTGTTCTTCAGTTAAAACTGTTTCAGGCGCTTCATCTTTTTTAATCAGCTTATCAGCTACATCAGCATCTACACGTTTAAGAGAGGTTTTTTCCAGTTTTTGCTCCAGGTGGCTGATAAAGTGATTATCAATAGGAGAGTTCATCAACAACACATCATAGCCTTTTTTATTAGCCGATTGAATGAATGCATCCTGTTTAGCTGGCTCGTTAGTGTATATATATACTAATTGTCCGTCTTTGTCAGTTTGTGAACCCTCAACCTTTTCTTTGTACTCGTTCAGGGTAAAGGTTTCTTTAGCTGTGTTGGTTAGCAGTGTAAAATCTTTAGCCTTTTCGTAGAATTTATCATCACTGATAAAACCATATTTGACAAACAAGCCAATGTCTGGCCATTTCTCTTCATAAGCTTTACGATCAGCTTTGAACAGCTCACTTAACTTATCAGCTACTTTCTTGGTAATGTAAGTATTAATCTTTTTAACATTGCTGTCGGCTTGTAAAAAGCTACGTGATACGTTCAACGGAATATCCGGTGAGTCGATCACACCGTGAAGCAGCATCAAAAACTCAGGTACAATGTCTTTTACTTCATCGGTGATAAATACTTGACGAGAGAACAACTTGATTTTATTTTTTTGGAAATCAAAGTCGTTCTTCACTTTCGGGAAGTATAATACACCAGTCAAATTGAAAGGATAATCCACATTCAAGTGAATCCAGAATAATGGATCTTCCGAGAACGGGTACAACTCTTTGTAAAAATTCAAATAATCCTCATCCTTTAATTCAGATGGCGATTTAGTCCAGATCGGGTGGGTATCGTTAATGAAATTATCAACCTCAATAGACTGGTATTTAGGTTTGCCTTCTTCATCCTCACCATCGGGCTCTTGTTCAGTTTTAGTACCAAACTTAATAGGCACAGGTAAAAACTTAGCGTATTTATCCAGAATTTCTTGCAGCTTGTGTTGGCTTACAAACTCTTCTGATTCTTTGTTTACGTGCAGAATAACATCTGTACCACGTGTGGTGCGGTTACCTTCGGTAATTTCAAATTCAGTGCTACCATCGCAAATCCAGCGAGCTGGTTCAGCACCTTCCTGGTAAGATAAAGTTTGAATTTCAACCTGATCAGCCACCATGAAAGCTGAATAGAAGCCTAAACCAAAACGACCAATAATTTCGTTGGCATCTTTAGCTTCTTTAAACTTCTCCATGAACTCAGTAGCGCCCGAAAAAGCAATCTGGTTAATGTACTTTTTGATTTCATCGGCGGTCATACCTAAACCATTATCAGAAATAGTGATGGTTTTTGCATTTTCGTCGAAAGATACCTCAACCTGAAGCTGACCTAAATCGCCGTTGTACTGGCCTAATGATGACAAACGTTTAATTTTTTGCGTTGCATCAACAGCATTTGATACTAACTCACGCAAAAAGATCTCGTTGTCTGAATACAGGAACTTCTTGATAATCGGAAAAATGTTCTCGGTGTGAATCGAAATTGTTCCTTTTTCTTGCATAACAAACATGTTTTAAAGATTTACGTTCAATTGTTAAATCCCTTTTATCAAGGTGTGTTCCAATTGAAGGTTGTTTGACAATTTGGCAGTAAACAGCAGAATCAGATTTAGCTGAACGTTAAAGTAAATACAGTTCCGCGTTCTGGAGCAGAGTGTACCTGTATGTTGCCTTTGTGGAGTAGCATAATTTGTTTACATAAACTTAGGCCTATACCACTGCCTGTTTTGCGGGTGCTAAAAAACGGGATGAATATTTTTTCCTGTATTTCGGGAGGCATGCCAGTACCATTATCACTAACTTTAAGTAACGTTTTACTACCCTGTATTTCGGCTGAAAGAGTAATTAAAGGCTCAGGTTGATCTTTCACCGCTTCAATAGCATTTACCAGCAGGTTAATTAATACTTGTTCCAGCAGGTTTAAATCTATTTCGATGGTTAAACTTAAATCGCGCAGAATAATGTCGAGTTCGATATTTTTCTTTTCCAATGTAGGCAACATCAGTGTATTCAGGTTCTCGAACAGCTCATACACGGGCACCTTGGTTAAATCAAGTTGAGTGATTTTATTAATGTTACGGTAGCTTTCAGTAAACTTTAGCAATCCTTCACTACGGCGTTTAATGGTGTCAACTCCTAATTCCAAGTCTTCCAATTCCAGGGTAATCAATCCTTTCATAACTTCTGGCTTTTGCAGGCGGTTCTTTAAGGTGTCTGCCAGCGAGGAAATAGGAGCTACTGAGTTCATGATCTCATGCGTCATTACATTCAAAAGCTTTTGCCAGGCGTTAGATTCAGATTCATCCATCGCATCGCTTATATTTTGAAAAGCAACCAGTTTATAAAGTTTATTATCACTGCGAAGCAAACTAGCCGTAATCAATATTTTTATAGTTTGTAATTGCGGATGTATGGTTAAAACTTTGTTATCGCCTGGTCTTAATTTATTAATTTCATGGTATAAATTGGGGTCGCGGCTTTCTAGTGAATGAATGTTTTTGAGGTAAGGAATGTTCAAAATATTTTTAAAAGCATCATTAATCCAACTAACCAGCCCAGTATCCTGTTCATAAGATAGGATGCCAGTTCCTACCAGTTCTAGAACTTTTTGTAAGTACTGGTATTGTGTTTCGCGTTCACGGCTGATGGTTTTGTAAGTAGTATTTAATTCATTAAAACCCCGTCTTAAAGTTTGCAATGCAACCGGGGCGCTTTTTACCGCATAGTGCCTCGAGAAATCCCGAAAACGTACGGCCTCTACAAACTGATCTAGCTCCTGCTGTACTCGTTTCAGATGTTGCAGAATGTTCACCAGTAGGTTTAACCCAATTACCACAACAATACTGAGATACAAATATTGTCGGCTAACCAGCAACCAAGCGGCTGCAATCATGGCACCAAAAAGCAAAATAAGGTTTACGTAAAACCGCCAGTCGTAAGTTTTAAATGTCATACTTATTCAGTCGGCGGTAAAGGGCTGTTCGGGTTAAGCCCAATTCTTTCGCTGCACGGGTAATGTTGCCACTATGCTTATCAATCACTTTTAGTATGGCATTTTTTTCCATTTGGCTCAATGGCACATTATCGGTTTCGGGTTCAGTGGCCACTACATGGTTTTCCAGTGAGGAGAATATCAGATCGTCCGGCTGAAGCGTTGCATCTTCGGCCATAATTACAGCACGTTCAATGGTATATTGCAGTTCGCGAACGTTGCCCGGAAAAGGATATACTTTTAGCTTCTGCAAGGCAGTAGCGTTAAAATCAGGAGCTGGTTTGCCATACTTTTTGGCATACAATTGGGCAAAATGCCGTGCTAACACTACAATGTCCTCATTGCGCCTGCGCAAAGGTGGCATTGTAATTTCAACGGTATTGATGCGGTATATTAAATCTTTCCGAAATCGGTTTTCGCTGGCTAATTCCTGTAATGGCACATTAGTAGCACAAATTAAACGTATATCAACATCAACAGGCTTGTTGGTACCTAAGCGTGTAACCTGCCTGTTCTGCAAAACGGTAAGCAGCTTGGCTTGTTGCTGTAGTGATATATTGCCAATCTCATCTAGAAATAATGTGCCACCCTGAGCTTCTTCAAAACGGCCCATCCGGTCTTCGCGAGCATCAGTAAATGCTCCTTTTTTGTGGCCGAATAGTTCACTTTCAAACAACGTGTCAGTTAATGCGCCTACATCTACCTTTATAAATGGCTTGTTGGCCCGCATTGAACGCTCATGAATAGCTTTCGCCATTAAATCTTTACCGGTCCCGTTTTCACCCAGTATTAATATGTTCGCATCAGTAGGTGCAATTTTATTTACTTTATAAAATATATCCTGCATCACTTCCGATTCGCCTAGGATAGCAGTACCACCTGCTGCACTTTTCACCGCTGATTTATTCGCTTTAGGCCCTTCTTTTTTATCTAGTAAGTCGCGAATAGTTTCAATCAGCTTTTCATTGTGCCAGGGTTTTACCAAAAAGTCGGCTGCACCTTCTTTTAATGATCGTACAGCCAAATCAATATGACCATAAGCCGTAATCATGATTACGCACACATTGGGCTTCCACTCTTTTATTTTTCGCAACCAATAAATACCTTCATTGCCTGTATTAATGGCACTGTTAAAGTTCATGTCCAGCAATACCAAATCAACCTGGTTTTTGGTTAACAACCAGTTGATGTTTTCCGGATTTTTCTCGGTAATAATTTCGTGTACTTCTGTTTTCAGCAGAAGCTTTACCGCAGTAAGTACATCCGGGTCATCATCTACAATAAGTACAGTGGCTTTCTTTAATAACATGTGCGTACAGTTCAGAGTTGTTTTAAGTTCAGCTAAATATATAATAAAAACCTATAATATCTGCTTTAGCAAAAAGCTAATATTAACATGCTCAATTTGAACAAATTGCTATCCACTTACTTAAGTGTTTGTCTATCAATCAAGTCTGTGTTTTAAGCTAAAGAGGTAACTGTATCAGTTTCGTACACATGTTGTATTACAAGCGTACGGCGAAAAATGCATACTTGTATTAAGTTATTGAAAATCAATGATTTTTGTTGTGGCACATCCTTTATATTAACCTTTGCAAATATTTTATTTCAAGTGGACAGAGTAATAGAACAAAAAAAGTGGAACAGTAAACGCCTCATGACTATTGGTGGTGTAGTTACAATAGTAGCACTGGTAGCTGGTAGTATCTTCTTTACCTCAGGCAAAAGTAAGCTGAACGTAGAGGTGGAGCGCATTACCATCAACGAAGTAAAGAGAGCGCCGTTTCAGGAATTTATACCGGTAAACGGCATTGTAATGCCTATTACGACTATTTATCTGGATGCTGTAGAAGGAGGCCGTGTAGAAAAGCTATTTGTAGAAGATGGTACCGACATGAAAGCCGGTCAACCAATACTAAAGCTTTCCAATACAGATTTGGAGTTGAGTTTGGCTAATGAAGAAACTACTGTATTTAATGTACTTACGCAGATGCAGATTTCGCATGATAATGCCCGCCAGAATACCATTAGTAAACTGAACCAAACTGCTGAAGTTGAAAGTACCCTAAAAGAAGCTGAACGGGTTTATAACCTGGATAAGGGCTTGTATGAGAAAAAAGCAATCGGCTTACAGGAATATCAAAAAGCTGTCAACGATTACCAATATGCACTACGCCGCAGAAAATTGACCGCACAGATAATGAGCCAGGATACTGTTTCTACCCGTCAATCCGATCAGCAGTCGAAAGAATCGTATCAGCACATGAAATCTACGCTTGAATTAATGCGCAAAAAGGTAGGCGACCTTACCGTACGTGCACCTGTAGACGGCCAATTGACCTCATTGGATGCTGAAGTGGGACAGAACAAAACTAAAGGGCAGCGTTTGGGGCAAATTGATGTACTATCAGGTTATAAGGTACGGGTTGATATTGATGAACATTATATTACCCGCGTATTTAATGGCTTAATGGGTGATTTTATGCTGGGTGATAAAACCTATAAATTAAAGATCAAAAAGGTATTCACTCAAGTAACTAACGGCCGCTTTCAGGTAGATATGCAGTTTATCGGTAACATGCCAAAAGATATACGCCGTGGCCAAAGCTTGCAAATACGCTTGGCTTTGAGCGACGAAACACAAGCCTTATTGGTACCCAAAGGTGGTTTTTATCAGCAAACTGGTGGTAACTGGATATTTAAATTAAGTGAAGATGGCAAAACCGCTTACCGTACTGATATACAGCTAGGCCGGCAAAATCCAGATTATTACGAGGTAATGCAAGGCTTAAAACCGGGTGATCGGGTAGTAACTTCGGGCTATGAGAACTACGGTGATATGCAGGAATTGGTACTGAAAAAGTAAGCGAAACAAGTATTCATACTACAATTATTAATTTACACCCATCACGATAAAAAGGCCAATACTAAACTGGCCAGGAGGCTAACAATGATAAAAATATCCAACCTAGAAAAATTTTACCGTACTGAAGAAGTAGAAACGGTAGCCTTAAACAAGTTAAACATGGAAGTTAAAAAAGGTGAGTTTGTAGCCATTATGGGGCCATCAGGCTGCGGCAAATCCACCTTGTTGAATATACTAGGAATGTTGGATGACCCGGATGGTGGTAGCTACGTTTTCAATGATGTTGAAGTCGCTCATTTCAACGAACGTAAGCGTGCCGATTTGCGCAAGCATAACATAGGTTTTGTTTTCCAGAGTTTTAACCTGATTGATGAATTAACCGTTTTCGAAAACGTAGAGCTACCGCTGATTTATACAGGTGTGCCTTCATCTGAACGAAAAACGCGGGTAGAAGAAGTACTGGCTAAAATGCAGATTATGCACCGCAGAAACCATTACCCACAACAATTATCGGGCGGTCAGCAACAACGTGTAGCCATAGCGCGTGCCGTAGTAAACAAGCCCAAGCTAATTTTAGCCGATGAGCCTACTGGTAACCTGGATAGCAGTAACGGTAATGAAGTAATGGAACTGTTAACTGACTTAAATGAGCAGGGCACTACCATCATCATGGTCACTCACTCTGAGCATGATGCGCGATACAGTCACCGTATTATCCGGTTGTTGGATGGTCAAACCGTCATGGAAAATATCATGATGTAATTTGCACAGTTTAAATCCTCTTAATCCCTTTACCTTATGCTTAAAAACTACTTAAAAACAGCTTGGCGTAACATTGTTCGCCATAAAACCTATGCTATCATTAATGTAGCGGGTTTAAGTATTGGCTTAGCTAGTGTAATGCTTATTGTGCTATTTGTTAGGGATGAGGTGAGCTTTGATAGTTTTCATGCTAAAGCGCCGCAGCTATACCGCCTGGTGCATGAGGACAGCAAGATTGAAGGTGGTACAAGCAAAAGCGGTATTACGGGTGAAACACAGGTTGAGCGTTTTAAAACTACTATACCTGAGTTTGATGCTATATGCCGATTACAGAATGCAGGTGAACTGGTGAAAACAGAGAAGGAAGTGATTAGTGAGGATGTGTTTTACACCGATCCATCTATTTTCTCTATGTTCTCCTTCCCGCTAAAAGAAGGTAACGCAACAACGGCATTAAAATCACTCAACAGTGTAGTGCTTTCTGAAAGCATAGCAAAAAAGTATTTTGGTAATGCAGATGCAGTTGGTAAAGTTATGCGCATTAGCCAGAAAGGTATTTTTGAACCCTTTATAGTTACAGCTATAACTAAAGAAACACCCCTGAACTCCAGTATCCAGTTCAAAATACTTTTGCCTTTTGAACGCAATGCGGAGCATAGTTCATCGGCCGATAGTTGGTTTTATGCTTATTTAAACTCATTCGTCTTATTACGTCCTGGTGCCAACGTGAAAGCAGTTGAAAATAAAATGGCACGGGTATTTAACCATGAAGCTGGCGGGTTATTAGCGCAGTATAGTAAAAGAGCTAAAAAAAATCTTTCAGTCACTTACCGTTTACAACCATTTACCACCATGCATCTGGATAAATCTTATGATGTAACAAATGGGTTGGTAGAAGGCAGCCGTCCCGAGTTATCCTATATTCTGGGAGGTATAGCGTTGTTTATACTCATAATTGCCTGCATTAACTTTATCAATTTAACCTTATCACGTTCATTGCGTCGCAGTAAAGAAATTGGCGTTCGCAAAGTAACCGGTAGTTCAAGAACGCAACTAATTTGGCAATTTATGGGCGAATCCCAGTTGCTCACATTGTTGGCGTTTGTAGTAGCTGTATTGCTTACTATAATAGCCTTACCGTACTTTAATGATTTTTCCAGCAAGCATCTACAGCTTAGTTACCTCCTTAACTGGCAAAACTTACTATGTTTTGTATTACTCATGTTGGTTAATGTACTGCTTTCAGGCTTGTATCCGGCACTGGTATTATCCGGCTTTAACCCGGTTGCGGCGTTAAGCGGTAAATTCAGAATATCAGGTAAAGGATATTTAAGTAAGAGTTTAGTGGTGTTGCAATTCTGCATAGCCTTACTACTCATTGTAGGTACCATAGTATTTCAGAAACAATTTTACTATTTAATACACAAAGACCTAGGTTATAAAGCAGACAACGTAGTTGACATAACATTGCCCTATGATAAACCTGTTGCTCCGAATTTGTTTAAAAATGCCTTTGCTCAATCACCATACATTCTGCAAACTGCTGCTGTAAGTATACCCTTTACGGGGTGGAACTCGGCCACCTTTACCTTGGATAATCAAGAGCTTTACAACGAACCTTACTTTATTACGGATGAAAACTTTATTCCGGAGTTAAAGATAGGAGTACTGAAAGGCCGCAACTTTTACAGCAGTGCTGCCGATAGTAATAGCTGTATTGTTAACGAGGCTTTTGTGAAAAAAGCAGGCTGGACAGATAATCCGATTGGAAAAACGGTGAAATGGGAAATTGGAGAAGAGGGCAAAAGTGCTATGACTATAGTAGGTATTTGCAAAGACTTTAATTTTAGTTCATTACACAGTACTATTCAACCGTTGCTGCTTAACAAATCCAGCCAAAAACGGCTACACCATTTGCTGGTGAAAATAGATCCTGCTAAAAAGCCGGAGGCGCTGCAATATATTCAAACTATCTACAGTAAGCTGGTTACTGATTACCCGTGCAATTATGATTTTCTTGAAAGTAGGTTAGCTCAGCAGTATAATAATGAACAGCACTGGAAACAAATAATTACGACAGCCTCCATTATGGCTATCCTGATTTCCTGTATGGGGTTGTTTGGCTTGGCTACATTATCGATGGAGCAGCGTGTAAAAGAAATTGGTATACGCAAGGTTCTGGGCGCAAGTACAGCAAACCTAAGTGCATTATTATCCAAAGATTTTCTGTTGCTGGTAGCCATTGCTTTCACCATAGCCACACCATTGGCTTGGTGGGGGCTGCATGAATTCTTAAACAATTATCCTTACCGAATACAACTTAACCTCTGGATTTTTGCCGGGGCCGGTCTGTTAACAGCATTGTTGGCTATGGCTACCATTAGTTTCCAAACTATTAAAGCTGCGTTGGCTAACCCGGTAGCTAATTTAAGAAGTGAGTAAAACCTAAAATATTAATCTATCCCCATCGCATCATGAAGTTATTAAAGAAATCACTCTTACTATCAACGCTTGCAGCAGCCTGTTTTCATGCACACGCACAGGCCCCTAATACCTTAAAACCGCAAGAAAAGGTTTATGGCCTCTCTAAGTTCTGGCAGGAGGTGAATTACAACTTTGTTTACCTGGATAAAGTAGACCGTAAAGCATGGGATAGCCTTTATACGGCCATGATACCGATTGTTGAACATACACCCAACGATTACGAGTACTACCGAGAGCTGCAGCGTTTTTGTGCCTTTTTAAATGATGGACATACGAATATATACTTCCCCAATCAAATGCAGCAAACTCAAATCATGACGAGCATGTTTGGCAAGTACCGCTTGGTGGTTGAAAATATTGATGGTAGAGCCATTATTACACATACTAACTTAAGCATCAAAGATGAAGTACCTACGGGCAGCGAAATCGTGAGTGTAAATAAACTACCGACTGATGCTTACATTAACCAGTTTGTAAAGCCTTACATCCCTTCATCAACCGATTATGTAAGAGAGGACAATGCCCGATCCGGATTGCTGCGTGGCTTTGTGGGGGATCGATATGATATTACTATCAAAACTCCAAAAGGACAAATAAAAAATTTAGCTCTTACCCATGCTCAGACTGAGGAAAAAGAACTTTACCCTACAATTGCCGACTTCAAGTTGCTGGATTTTAAATGGTACCCTGGACAGATTGCTTACTTAGCCTTAAACTCATTTGAGGATCAAAAGATTGATAGTTTGTTTATTCAGCAGTTACCTGAGCTACGTAAAGCAAAAGCCTTAATTATTGACTTACGGCAAAACGGTGGTGGGAGCACCAGCATCGGCACAGCTATACTGGATTACCTGACAGATTCTACCGTTTTACATGGTTCTAAAATGGTAAGCCGTTTACATGTAGCTTCTTATAAAGCATGGGGAAATGGTTTGACTCCAAAAGATACCGTTCATAGTGATTGGGCTGCAAAAGCATATTTGGATAACCACGATTTGCGTACTGAAGTAATTACCAGTTCATCCATACACCAAAATAGGGTCAAAGAACCCAAGATTGTTGTTCCAACGGCTATTCTAACCAGTCATAACACAGCGTCATCTGCTGAAGACTTTTTGATTTTTGCTGATAAGCAGCCTCACATGGTTAAAATAGGGCAAAATACTTTTGGTAGCACTGGTCAGCCCTACAATTTCCTGTTACCTGGTGGTGGTAGTGCCAGGGTTTGCACTAAAAAAGACACCTATCCTGATGGGCGCGAGTTTGTAGGTTACGGTGTACACCCCGACATTGAAGTAAAACCTACAGTAAAAGACTTTATTCAGAACAATGACCCGGTGCTAAATAAAGCTTTGAGCTATCTGAAAGGTAAAACGCTGAATAACATTCGTCCCCAAAACAAAGAACTATCTAAGTAACCTACATCATAACCATAATGAAAAAAATAACCTACATCGTTTTATTATCAGGATTGATAGGAAGCGCAGCTGCACAACAAAAACAGCATACAAGTTTTAGCAACAGCATACATGATGATGGCAAAACCATGTCGGTAAGCTTCTACGGGTCAACAAATAACAAAACTGTTGATTACGATAAAACATTTGCAGTAGCAGGTATGAGTCAGACTGACAAAGATGCTTTGTTACAGCGAATTGCTGATTCATTAGGCGTAACCTATACCTCACAGCCTCGCACATTTGCGCCATCAGCAGTGTCGCCACAAAAAGTAACTGTAGCTCAGCTAACTACCCAAAGGCGTAGCATGCACACCGATATAGATGATGATGGAACACAATTGCATGTAAAAATTAGCGGTACCAATGCTAGTAATCAACCAGTTAACTACGATAAGGTATTTGTGGTAAAAGGCTGGAGTAAAGAGAAAAGAAGTAATCTGGTTCAGCATATTGTGGATTCCTTAGGCATTAGTAACCAAGTAACTGTTCAAAATAAATAAATACAGCTATGCTCAAAAATTACATGAAAACAGCTTGGCGTAATTTGTGGAAAGGCCGAGTGTTTAATTTAATGAATGTTACGGGGCTATCGGTAGCAGTAGCCTGTTGTATACTGTTATTTTTAACGGTAGCTTATGAGTTTTCTTTTGACCGTTTTCACGAGAATTTGGACAATTTATATCGGGTTTATACCACCACTAACCAAGCAGATGGGCCTAAAAAAAGCGCTTCCATGCCGGTGCCTTTTGCACCAACGCTGAAAGCCGAATACCCTGAAGTAAAATATTATACCCGCATATCTAACGGAAGTGCACTTACTGAATACCAGAACAAAAATATAGATGAAGACATACATTTTGTAGATCCGGATTTCTTAAAGATGTTCTCGTTTCCTTTGGTTAAAGGCAATGTGGCTACGGTACTATCTGGTGTTAATAATCTGGTAATTTCCGAAACTGCAGCTAAAGGGATATTCGGACAACAAGACCCAATTAATAAAACGTTGGTTTTAAATTATGATGATAAACCTAAGCCGTTTTTAGTAACCGGTGTTGTGAAAGATATGCCCGCTAATTCAAGCATACATTTTGATATACTAGTGCGTTTTGAAAATCAGCCGGGATATCAATCTAACATCGACCAGTGGAACAACCGGAATCATCAGGTTGTGGTGCAGCTTAATAACCATGTGAACGCTGAAAAATTTGCTAATGCTTTGCAACCATTCATTCATAAACATTTTGCACAGGATGTTACTAACTTAAAGCGTGATGGCGCTAAGCCTGATGCAAAAGGTAATTTAGTTACTTTAGGGTTTGCATCTTTTGCTAACACCCATTTTAATACAGATACTGGTACCATTGATGGTACGCCAATTAATAAAACCTATGTAATTTCATTATTAGCCATTGGGTGCTTTATTCTGGTTATTGCCTGTATAAACTTTGTAAACCTATCGGTAGCACGCGGCTTTACCCGTGCACGGGAGGTTGGTGTTCGTAAAACATTGGGTGCGGGTAAATGGCAATTGGTTACCCAATTTTGGGTAGAAACATTTTTGGTTTGTTTGGCCGCTACTATGATCGGGGTAAGTATAGCTATTTTGATTTTGCCAAGTTTTAAAGCCAATTTCAAGAGCCATATTACTTTAAGTATGTTGTTGCAGCCTGTACAACTGCTGGTTACCTTGTTACTCTTCTTTGGTGTTACATTAATAGCAGGGTTTTATCCGGCACTACTTATGGTACGCTATAAAACTGTAGCTGTATTAAAGGGAGTTATAGCTGGCAATAAGCCCGGTAAGCTTCGTAATACATTGTTGGTTATTCAGTTTTCGCTTTCCACGCTCTTAATTATTTGTACCATTATAACGTGGCAGCAAATTAACTATCTGCAAAAAAAGCCTTTAGGTTATAACAATACGGAAGTTTTAAGTGTACCTACAGGCAGCGGTGTAGATGGTGCTCAGGCACTAAACTTAATGCGTAATCAGTTGCATGGTCGTGCTGGTATTTTGACTGTTAGTGGCGCTTATATGAACTTTGGTCGGGGCGAAGATGGTTCGAGCGTAACTTCCATATTGGGTTATGATTATAAAGGCCATACCGTTAGCACGAATATAGAGCGGGTAGATTATGACTATACTCAAACCCTAGGCATTAGCCTGAAAGCCGGACGTGATTTTTCAAGAACCTTTGCGACAGATAGCAATGCGGTGCTGATTAATGAGCGCATGGCTAAGCAATTGGGTGGCAGCACCAACCTGATTGGTACCCGTTTGCCTATGTATGATAAACAGACGCCTAAAACCATTATCGGTATCATGAAGGATTTTCATTTCCGTTCTCTTCATCAGGCTATTGAACCTATAAGCTTGACGATGGAAAAAGATTATCCGATAAACTATATTTTCATAAAAGTAAGGCCTACCAGTCTGATCGCTGCTTTTGATGAAGTAAAACAAAGCTGGCACCAATTATATCCAAATTCTGAGTTTAGAGGGTCATGGCTGAATGAGAATACCGAACGCGAATACCGGAACGAAAAGCGCTTGTCAGGTATATTTGTTACAGGTGCTATTATTGCCATTCTAATCTCCTGCATTGGTTTGCTGGCTATATCCGTCATGATTATACTGCAGCGCACCAAAGAAATTGGCATCCGCAAAGTACTAGGGGCAAGTGTACCAGGTATCATAATGATGCTATCGCGCGAATTTGTAAAACTGGTTCTGATAGCTGCACTACTGGCCTTCCCGATAGCTTGGTGGCTGATGCACAACTGGCTGCAAAGCTTTGCTTATCGTATCAATATACATTGGTGGGTGTTTATGCTTTCGGCCATAATTGCTGTAGCTATCGCCTTTGTTACTGTAAGTTTTCAATCGTTCAGGGCTGCTTTAATGAACCCGGTAAAAAGTTTAAAAACCGAATAGTTGTTACTTGTTCAGGCAAAACACCTACTTATTTTCTGAAAGTTTCATTCAAAGTTTATGTTACTAAACTACTTTAAAACGGCTGTTCGTAATTTCAAGCGAAATCCATTTTTTTCGCTGATTAATGTAGTCGGCTTAGCTATAGGCATCAGCGCTGCTATGGTTATTTACCTGATTGCACAATATGATTTTGGCTTTGACCGCTTTGAGCCTAACGCCGATAAAATATACCGCATTGTATCGGTCATGCACTTTCAAAACAATGAAAGTCGGAACCCCGGAGTACCTTATCCATTGCCCAACACTGTGAAAAATGAAGTAAGTGGTATCAGCGTAACGGCTCCGGTTTACTTAACCTATGGCGGCATTAAAGTAAGTGTGCCCGTAACTTCCAGTGAAATCATTAAGTTGAAAGGGCAGGAGCATATAGTTTATGCCGACAATAATTATTTTCAGTTAATTCCTTATCACTGGCTGGCAGGTTCAATTAAACAATCGTTAATGCAGCCGTTTAAAGTAGTACTTACCGCTAGTCGTGCTAAAGCTTATTTTAACATCAGCAACCCGCAGGAAGCTATTGGGCGAGTAGTTATATACAATGACTCGATTAGAACTACGGTAACCGGCGTAGTAGAAGATTTAAAAGAAAGAACAGATTTTACTTTTAAAGACTTTATTTCCTACAGCACTATTGAAAATAGTGGCTTAAAATATGATTTCTCCCCGCAGTGGACGAACATCAATGGTTCTTCGCAGCTGTTTATTAAAGTTAATCCGGTTGTATCGGCCTCAGCAATTGAACGGCAACTGGCAGAACTGCACAACAAGCATGTCAAAAATGACGGATTAAAGGCGCAGTACAAGCTTCAGCCTTTATCTGATTTACATTTTAATACTGAATACAGCAATTTTTATCAGCGGCAGGCTAACCTTAAATCTCTGTATGGCTTACTGGCTGTAGCTGCAATTTTGCTGGTATTGGGTTGTATCAATTTTATCAATCTTACTACTGCACAAGCCGTACATCGGGCTAAAGAGATTGGCGTGCGCAAAACTATGGGCAGTTCTCAAAAGCAGCTCATGTTACAATTTATAAGCGAAACATTGTTTATTACTACAATTGCAGCTTTACTATCCTTACTGCTGACGCCATTCTTATTCAAAATATTTGCTGATTTTATACCACCCGACTTACACTTCAGCCTTTTGCAGCAGCCGGGTATAATTGTATTTACGTTGGTGCTTATTGTGGTAGTAGGTACAGCTTCTGGCTTTTACCCTGCGCTGGTTTTAGCTGGGTTTAACCCGGTAACAGCACTTAAAAATCAGGCTGCCATTACGCGGTCTGATACACGTAGCTCTTGGTTGCGCAAATCATTAACTGTTTTTCAGTTTGTAACCGCTCAGGCTTTTATTATAGCCACCATTATTGTTGCTAAGCAAATTCATTATGTTTTGAATAAAGATCTGGGGTTTAAAAAAGATGGGATAGTGATTATTTCTACGCCTTGGAGTAGTTCCCAAACTACTGCAAAGCCTCAGTTATTGTTACACCAGTTGCAACAACTTCCGCAGGTTGAGCAGGTGGTAATGGCCGGTTCGGCACCCGCTCAGCATGGGTTCTCAACTACCTTAATGCGTTATGAAGATGGTAAAACGCCCATTGAAAGTTCAATTGAAGTTAAGTATGCAGATTCGAGCTATTTTAAGCTTTATCATTTAAAGCTGATTGCAGGCCGATATTTGATGCCGAGTGATAGCTTGAAAGAACTACTCATTAATGAAACATACGCCCGGTTTTTGGGCTTTAAACATCCGGTTGATGCAGTAGGTAAAATGATAATAACGCAGAACAAGCATTTACCGATAGTGGGCGTACTAGCCGATTTTTATTACAGCTCATTACATACTACAATTAAGCCGCTGGCTTATAGTGCAGTGTCATCTTACGGTACCGATTTACACATCAGGCTAAAACCTGATGCTGATGGCACTGCCTGGAAAGCAGCACTAAACAATATGGAATTAGCATGGAAGAAGGTTTACCCTGATACGGACTTTTCGTACTATTTTTTAGATGACAGTGTTGCTCGCTTTTACCAAAGTGAACAAAATATGTCGCGCTTGTTAAACTGGGCTACAGGTCTCGCTATTTTTATTAGCTGCTTAGGCTTATTGGGGCTTGTAATACATACTACATCACAGCGTACTAAAGAGATCGGCGTTCGCAAAGTGCTGGGGGCATCCGTAGCGCACATTATAGTTCTGCTTTCTTCCGATTTTCTGAAACTGGTGCTTACTGCTATACTCATTGCTTCGCCACTGGCATGGTATGCAATGTCAGGTTGGTTGCAAGGTTTTGCTTATCGTACAACTGTACCTTGGTGGTTGTTTGTGGCTGCAGGTGGCATAGCAGTTGGCCTTACTTTACTGACCATAGCCTTTAATGCCGTAAAAGCAGCCGTAGCTAACCCAGTGAAGAGTTTAAGAAGTGAATAAACATAAGTTTGATTAATGTACTATGCTTAGAAATAACATTAAAATAGCTTGGCGGAATCTTAAAGCCAAAAAGTTTTTTACCTTTTTAAATGTAATAGGGTTAGCTGTAGCCATTAGTTGTTGTACGCTAATTTATTTATACATCAGCTACAATCTGAGCTTTGATAGTTACCATAAACAATCTCAAAACATTTTTCGTCTGGTAACTGAATTGCATTTAGAAAAGGAAGAGTATGAAAAAGGTTCATCTTACGCCGAATACAAAGCGTTAAAAACTGAAACATCACAAGTAATGCAAGCTGCTTTTGCGGTTGATGGGCAAAGCTTTATTATAAATGTAAGTGGCAATTCTAATAAGCGTTTTAAAGAAGAAAAAAACACCACCTTTATTACATCAGATTGGTTTAAGTTATTTTCTTATAAATGGCTTGCTGGTAGTGCCAAACAACTGGATAAACCCAGCATGGTGGTGTTACGGCAAAAAATAGCTTTAAAATATTTTGGTTCAACCCATGTTGTGGGGAAGGTGCTTTCAATTAATAATCAGCTCATTACCATAGCAGGTGTTGTGGCTGATGAACCTTATAATACAGACTTAAAATCCGATTTGTACCTTTCGTTGAGTTCTCTTCGTTCATTAATTCCCTTATACGATAAAAACTTTTACACTGATTGGGGCTATATCAATTCAACTAATGCGGGTTTTATACAGTTACATGATGCTAATCAGAAAGATGCTGTAGAAGAACAGATTATTGAGCTGGCTAAAAAGCACGCCTGGGGAGATGGATTAAAATACTTTACTTTTAAGCTATTACCTTTAAAAGATATACATTTTGATGTTCGTTACGGTGGCACGGTTCAGCAAATATTGTTGTTAAACCTGCTCATCATTGGCTTGCTGATTATTACGATCGCCATAATAAACTACATTAATCTGGTAGTTGCCCAACAAACGCAAAGAGGAACTGAAATAGCTACCCGTAAAGTATTAGGAGGTTCTGCACGACATATTTTTACGCAATTTATGGTGGAAGCTTTACTAAGTTGTGTGATTGCTTTGATAGTAGCTGGTTTGATGGTTTTGTGGATGTTGCCTGCGGTTAATCATTGGCTATTTACTGATGAACCTGTTCATATACTTTCTTATACCAATTTATGTTTGTTTATAGGGCTGTTACTACTTGCAATTACTATAGGTACTGGCATTTATCCGGCATTGGTATTGAGCCGGGTAAGTATAGCGCAAGCGTTAAAAAACAATGTGTTTAACTTGCCGGTAAGTTTGGGCCGTAAAATACTGGTTGGTTTTCAAAACACGATAACACAAATTCTTATTATTTGTACCATCATCATTATTGCACAAGTACATTTTTTAAAAAGCACAGATATCGGATTTGACCGTCAGTTGATCGTCACGATGCCTTTAGGTCAGCTTTCTGCCTCCCAGAAAGAACAATGGAGAGAACGCCTGCACCAGATGCCGGCTGTGCAATCATTCAGCTTTTGTAATAATGCACCAGCCAGTAATAGTCAGCGTGGAGCCACAGTACAGTTTGACAATCGTTCGAAGTGGGAAAGTTGGCCTGCTCGTTTTGCCATTGGCGATTCGGCGTATTGCCATACGTTTGGCTTGCATCTGATTGCCGGAAGAAACATGCGTAATAGCCAGCCTACACCAGAGTTTTTAATTAATGAAACTATGGCCTCTAAGCTGGCGGGGAAAAATAAGTTTGATGTAGTTGGCAAAAAGCTAACCGCCGGTGATGTAAAAGGCGTGATAGTAGGGGTAGTAAAAGATTTTAATGTCAAATCGCTTATTGAACCTATAGAACCTTCAATCATATTGGAAACTGATTTTCTACAAACTAATTTGGCAGTAAAGCTATCTGGTAATCAGCTTTCAACAACCCTCACCACTTTGCAAAAGGAATATGAACGTATTCTACCTGACCAAGTATTTAGTTATCAATTTATAGACGAACAAATTGCTAAGCTGTACAAAAAAGAAAATATCCAGCAGAAGTTAATATGGGCATCAGCTATAGTAGCTATTGGTATTAGCTCGGTAGGCCTATTAGGGTTAATCTCGTTAATTGTTTTGCAGCGTACCAAAGAAATCGGCATACGCAAAATACTTGGTGCATCTGTAGCTCAAATAAGTTTGCTTCTATCACAAGATTTTTTGGGCATGGTACTACTGGCATTCTTAATTGCCTGCCCTATATCCTGGTGGCTGATGAATAAATGGCTACAAAACTTCGCCTACCATATTCACCTAAGCTGGTGGTTTTTTGTATTAGCTGGCAGTATTGCGAGCTTAATAGTAGCTACTATAATAGGTTTTCAATCCATAAAGGCGGCTATAACTAACCCGGTAAAAAGTTTAAGAAGTGAATAAACGATAATATTAACCTTATCATAACATGATTAAAAACTATTTAAAAGCTGCCTGGCGCAGTGTGCTGCATCATAAAACAACATCATTAATTAGTATTGTGGGTTTGGCATTAGGTGTAACCTGCTTTTTGTTGTTGGCAACTTACCTGATTAATGAATTGCGTTATGATCGTTTCCATCAGTTTGCCGATCGTATTGTACGTACGGACATGAATTATAAAGCGGCTGGCGATGCAGTAACTAATAGCACGGCATTAACACCTACAGCACCGGTGCCTGTGTTTAAACAGGAAATAACAGAGATAGAAGATGGGGTGAGGATTTATGATTACTCCGGATCTGGACCAGCTTCTGTAAAGTATAAAGACAAACTGTTCAATGAAACCCCCATGTTGGTAGCTGATGAAGCGTTTTTTAAAATATTCAGCTTTAAATTTCTTGCTGGTAATCCCGCTACTGCACTAGCTAATCCTCAATCAGTAGTAATTACCGCAGCTGTCGCTAAGAAGTATTTTGGTGATGAAAATCCAATTAGTAAGGTGCTAACCGTAAAAGGTATACGGGACATGATGGTAACTGGGGTAATTGAAAATATACCCGCTTATTCGCAAATCAAGTTTGATTTAATGGGCACTTACTCCATGCTTGACCGATCTAAAACTCGCGAGTGGAGTTCCGCAAATGATTATTCGTATTTGTTGCTTAAACCAGGTGTTGATTACCATCAGGTGGAAAGAAAGATGAACGCCTATGTAAAAGGTTTATTTAAAAATGAGCAGGCCGAGGGTGGTAAAAACTGGTACACGCTTGAACCATTAACCAGCATTCATTTACATAGTAAGGTAGGTGACGCTTTAGAAATAGCCGGTAATAGTACGCAAGTGTATATACTAGGTATGATTGCCTGTATATTGTTGCTAATGGCTTGTATTAACTTTTTAAATCTGGTTACGGCTCGTTCGGTAGATCGCGCCCGCGAAATTGGTGTGCGGAAGGTTATGGGGGCTGTAAAAGGTCAGCTATTCACCCAATTCATGATGGAAGCTGCTTTAATTACAGCAATATCCATTATACTAGGTGTAGCTACTGCCGGCTTGAGCTTTGGATGGTTTAGTAATTTTGCCATGCGGCAAATAGGTTTTTCTACCTGGAATATAGCGTGGCTTGTTGTTTTACTCTTCGGTTTACTGGTGTTGGTTACCTTTTTAGCAGGTATTTATCCTGCGTTATACATGTCAGCATTTAAACCCATAACAGCGTTGAGCAGTAAACCGCGACAAGGCAATACTAAAGGTGTTAGTCTGCGTAAATCGCTGGTGGTTGTACAGTTTTTAGTGTCTGTGTTTTTTATAGTCAGCACTTTAATTGCTGGTCGGCAGTTGCAGTACATTCAACAAGTGGATACTGGTATAAACCGCTCGCATGTTGTGGTAATAAACACCGGAGGGATGAACTACAATGATTTGGAGGCTTTTAACGGACAGGTAGTACAGCAACCTGGCGTTGTGCAATCTACAGCTTCTTATGATTCGCCGGTAAATGTGGGAGGGGGGTATAGTATTACCGGTGCCACAGGCAAGCCTGCTAATTATGCGCTATCTGTAACAGCAATTCCGGTGGAACGAAACTTTGTACCAACTTTGGGTTTACGCTTGATAGCAGGTGCAAATTTCACCTACGGTGATGAACAACAAGTGCGATCACAGACTAACCAGAATGAGCCGGTTTATGCTTTTATTATTAATGAAAGTGCAGCTAAAGCAATGGGGTGGCACCCCCCCGAAGCAATAGGTAAAATCATCGCCCTAAGCAACCGCAGAGGGGAAGTACGAGGGGTAACGAAAGATTTTAATTTTTCTTCCTTACACCAAGCCATCAAGCCTATTGTAATTTTTCCTGATTATAATTGGTTTGGTAAAATCTTAATTAAGGTATCTGATAAAAACATTAGTCAAACTATTGCGGGCATTCAAAAAAGATGGAAAGCTTTTTATCCCAACAAACCATTTGAGTTTCATTTTCTGGATCAGGAATTTGATGAAATGTACAGCAATGAGCAGCAAGTTGGCAGCATCCTGACAATGTTTACCGTAATAACCATATTTATTTCTTGTTTGGGCCTGTTTGGTTTGGCCGTATATATGGTCAAGCAACGGGTAAAAGAAATAGGCATTCGTAAAACTCTAGGTGCAAGTGTCAGTAATATACTTACCCTCATCGCTGCCGACTTTTTAAAGCTGGTATTTATTGCTATTCTGTTAGCCTCACCTATAGCTTGGTTTGTAATGAATAAATGGTTGCAAGATTTTGCTTACCGCGTTCATGTAAGTGCCTGGTTATTTGCTCAGGCGGCTGTGTTAACTATAGCTATTACTCTGCTAACTATAGGCTTTCAATCTATAAAAGCAGCCATTGCTAACCCTGTGAAAAGCTTGCGTAGTGAGTAGGAGAGTGACTAGGCTATTATGAAAATGGCTTTACCAGTATGCTGGTAAAGCCATTTTCATTTACTCACTGATGCGTTTCACCTGCTTTACCCTGTACTGTATCACTACCGTACAATCCTGTTACACATCCGCACAGGATTATGATTGTTGAATATAATATAATTAATTGTTTATCAATTAGTTAATAATTTGGTACAAAATTCACATTAGGTAATGCATATTAGCAATACATTATTTCAACTATGCTATCACTAAAACAAATTTCTAAATATTACCAAAACGGCGGCACCAAAGCTTATGTGCTCAACAAAATCGATCTGGATATAGACAAAGGTGAGTTCGTTTCCATCATGGGGCCGTCTGGCTCTGGCAAATCTACCTTGCTGAATATCATCGGTATGCTTGATCAGCCATCTGAAGGTTATCAATACTTTTTAGGAGAACCTGTACACCAGTTGAAAGAAAAACAACGGTCGGCTCTGTACAAGCAAAATATTGGTTTCGTTTTTCAGGCCTATCATCTGATTGATGAATTGACTGTGTATGAAAACATCGAAACACCATTGATCTATCAAAATGTTAAAGGCGCCGAGCGAAAGGCTTTAGTAGCCGATATTTTGGACCGGTTTAATATAGTGGGTAAAAAAGATTTGTTTCCGGCACAGCTTTCGGGCGGTCAGCAGCAGTTGGTAGGTATAGCCCGCGCATTGATTGCCAAACCTAAACTATTGCTGGCTGATGAACCTACTGGTAACTTAAACTCCAAACAAGGCGAGGAAATTATGGAGCTTTTCTGCAAGTTAAATAAAGAGGACGGCGTAACCATTATACAGGTAACACATTCCGAAAAAAATGCACAATACGGAACTCGTATCATTAATCTGCTGGATGGCAAAATCGAATCTTCATCTATTTTGTAACAACGACGATGCGCTATCTACATGCCTATATTTTATCAATAGCTGTTTTCCTAATCGGCGGCTCGTGCTATGCTCAAGATCCTGCCGATTCAGTTTATACGCTGCAACAATGTATTGACATTGCTATCCGCAATAACCTGGATGTGAAAAAAAGCGAATTGCAGATGGAAACTGACCGGGTGTACTGGCAGCAAGCCCGTGAAAGTTTGCTGCCTACCTTTAATGGTAATGTTACGCATACGATAAGTAACGGTCGTAGCCAGGATCCAACCACCTATAATTATGTAAATAACCAGATTACTTTCGCACAGTATAACTTAAATGGCAACCTAATTTTATTCAATGGGTTGAATTTACAAAACACCATCAAACGTTATTCTTTAGCTTACCAAGCCGGTAAAATGGATTTCCAGCAGGCTAAAGACCAGATTACATTGAATGTAATTACTACTTATTTACAGGTGTTAAACAACCAGGATTTACTAACGCAGAGCAATAACCAGGTTGCAGTATCACAAAAACAAGTTGAACGTTTAGCTATACTCAATGAAAGCGGCAGCATTCCACCCTCGCAATACTATGATTTAAAAGGTCAGTTAGCGAATGACCAGCTTGCAGTAATTGATGCCAGGAATGCCTTATATGCTGCCAAACTAAACCTGCTGCAAATCATGAACGTGATGTTTGATAAAGAAATCAAATTTCAACGCTTATCGGCTGGTGAGGTACCTGGCAGTCAGTACACGCTTTCAGCAGGCGAATTGTACCAAAAATCTTTAGCTAATTTAGCACTGGTGAAGGCCGCTGATTTACGTATGCAAAGCACCCAAAGCGAAATTAAAGCTGCTAAAGGAACATTATTTCCGGTAGTATCATTATCCAGTACATTAACTTCAAATTACTCCAGCACTTTGTTAAATAGTAGTGGAAATACCACAGGCTATTTGGATCAAATTAAAAACAATTATAGCCGCTATACCAGCATTGGCATTAGCATCCCAATTCTGAATGGGTTTCAAAATCGTAATAGGGTAGCGTTGGCTAAAATTGACTATCTGAATGCTAAATATACCAATGAAACCACCAAAATACAGCTCAAACAAAATGTGGAACAAGCCTATGTAAACATGACTGCAGCTTATGACCGATACGAGATTTTAACCCAGCAGGTGGAGGCATTTGCAGAATCTTTTCGTACGGCTGAAGTAAGGTTTAATGCCGGCGCACTTACTTCCGTAGATTATCTGGTATCAAAGCGGTATATGGATAATGCCCGCACCAATTTAATCAGTGCGCGATATGATTATTACATCCGCACCAAGATACTGGATTACTATCAAGGTAATATGTCGTTATAAGCTGTACATAAAATGATTACTTTTGTGCAAACTTGATACACAATTCCTATGAAAAAAGTAATGTTTCTATTGGCAGCCGCTATGTTGTTTTCAATGATGGCATCGGCACAATTATTACCCACTTTCCAATTTGGTGTAAAAGCAGGGGCAAATTTGTCGCATTTCTCAACCGAGAACACTTTAAGCAGTGATAGTCGTGCTGGATTTCTGGGCGGTTTTTGGGCTAGGGTAGGTGGTGCAGGCTTGCATTTTCAGCCTGAGTTATACTATACCAGTAAAAATGTAGATGTGAAAAGCAGTGCAGGTATAGTAAATGATGCTAGTTTTAAAAGTATTGATTTACCGTTGTTAGTAGGTACTCGTATTGGCGCTCTGGGTGTAGGTGCACGTTTTAATACCGGTCCGCTTATATCATTTGCCATTGATAAAGACCAAAGCACAGGTGCGGCTTTTTCTAACGCCACTCATTTAAATTATAAAGACCAGAACTATGCCTGGCAGTTTGGCGTGGGGCTGGATGTGCAAAAAATTTCGTTTGACTTGCGTTATGAGCTGGGTTTAAACAAAATCAGCAACAACTATGGTGATAAAACCCGTATCAACATGTTTAACCTAACTGTTGGCTATCGCCTGTTCTCCTTATAACTGGCGTAAAACATTTTCATTGGTGTTTGAATTATAAAATTTATGACACCTATCTTAACCTCCCTGCTAGATAATGATTTTTATAAAATTACAATGCAGCAGGGAGTTACTAAGCTTTTTCCATACGCCAAAGCTCGCTACCAATTTATCAATCGTGGGCATCACCAGTTTCCGCCAGGCTTCGCCCAAGCATTACGGCAAGCTGTTGATAGTATGGCTGGCTTAAAGCTAACCGCTGCCGAAAAGCAGTTTCTGCAAAGCAAGTGCCCTTATCTTGATCCGGTTTACCTGGATTTTCTGGAAAGTTATTGCTATAATCCTGCTGAAGTAGTTATTGAGCAGCAAGGTTTTGATTTGAAAGTGAGCATTGAAGGCTACTGGTATCGTACCATATTGTGGGAAGTACCTATTATGGCGTTAATCTGTGAGCTATATTACCAGCTAAATCATATTGCCAGAATCAACGATCAGGAAGTAATTGATCGTACTACTGCCAAATTTGAAAAATACAAGCAATTAGGCGTCACCGTAGCCGACTTTGGCACGCGCAGGCGTCATTCTTATCAAGTACAGCAATTGGTTTTACAAGCCTTGCAACCATTCGGGCCAGCTACCTTTGTGGGCACCAGTAATGTACATTTAGCAGAGCAGTATAAAATTACACCTATAGGTACTCATGCGCATGAATGGTTTATGTACCATGCAGCGCATTATGGTTACCGTATGGCCAACGCTATGGCCTTACAGCATTGGGCAGATGTTTACCGTGGAGATTTGGGCATTGCTCTTTCAGATACCTACACAACTGAAGTGTTTTTCAGGCAGTTTGATAAAATGTTTTCAAAGCTGTTTGATGGCGTAAGGCATGACAGTGGAGATGCTATAGAGTTTGCTCAAAAGGTGATTAATCATTACCAGAGCTTAGGCATCAATCCACAATCCAAAACCATTATTTTTTCTGACGCGCTGAATTATGATAAGGTAGCCCGTATAGCTGAGTTCTGCCAAAATAAAATAGGCATGTCTTTCGGTATCGGTACAAATCTTACCAATGATGCTGGGCCAACAGCCATGAACATTGTAATTAAAATGACCGAAGCGCAGGTAAGTGGCGAATGGATACCAGTAGTTAAACTATCTGATGAGCATGGTAAATATACCGGTGATAACCATATGATAGCGCAAGCAAAAGATATCCTCCACATTCCATAAAAGGAAACCCTGATCGGCTTAAAATTATACGCTCTGAAATAATTTAAACTATACCCATTAGCATTTGTTGAAGAAATACATTTAACCAATAGATAATATTTTAAATTAAACAAAAACTTATGAAAGCAGCAGTGTTTCACAAACCTGGCGACATCAGCGTAGATACCGTTGACGATCCAAAAATTGAAGAGGCAGGCGATGTCATCTTAAAAGTAACTTCTACAGCCATCTGCGGTTCAGATTTACATATTCTGGATGGTGGTATCCCACAAACCAAAGACCTGATTATGGGCCACGAGTTTATGGGCATTGTTGAAGAAGTAGGTCCATCTGTAAAGAAACTAAAACGTGGCGACCGTGTAGTGGTACCATTCCCCATTGCTTGCGGGCATTGCTTTTTCTGTACCCACGGCGCTTCGCCACATTGCGAAAATTCTAATCATGAACATTATGGTCCGCAGGGCGATTTGTTAGATCATAAAGGTGGTGCCTTATATGGCTATACCGATTTGTATGGTGGTTATTCTGGTGGTCAAGCCGAGTATGTGCGTGTGCCTTATGCCGATGTGAGTCCGCGTATTGTTCCTGACAATTTAACCGACGAACAGGTGCTTTTTTTAACTGACATTTTCCCAACCGGCTGGTCAGCTATTGATTGGGCACAAATGAAGGGCGGCGAGGTAGTAGCTATTTTCGGTTCGGGCCCTGTAGGTTTGATGGCGCAGAAATCAGCTTGGTTGAACGGTGCAAGTCGTGTAATTGCTATTGACCCGGTAGAGTATCGTTTGAAAAAAGCTCGTGAAACGAACAAAGTAGAAACGCTGAACCCGAATGAGGTGGACGTAGTACAAGCCATTCGCGATATGACTGGCGGCCGCGGTGCTGACGTTTGCGTGGATGCTGTAGGCTTCGAAGCTAATCGTTCGTTCCTGGAAAAAATTAAAGCTACCGTGAACTTTGAAAAAGGAACGGTCAAAGTAATGGAAATGTGCTTTGAAGCGGTTCGTCGTGGCGGTACAGTAACCGTAGTAGGTGTATATGGTACGCCTTATGATAACTTCCCGGTACACCGTATGTTCGACAAAGGTATCACTATCAAACAAGGTCAGGCGCCGGTGTTAAACTACATTGATCACCTGATTGATTTGATTAAGCAGGAAAAGGTAGTGCTGGATGATATCATATCGCATAAATTACCACTTGATCAGGCTACACATGCCTACAACATTTTCAAAAATAAAGAGGATGATTGTACCAAAGTGGTGTTAAAGCCGCATGCATAGTGATTAACTTTTAAATACGACCAATAAAAAAGCATCAAGGAATATCTTGATGCTTTTTTATTGGTCGTATAGTTGTGTTATTTTTAAGCGTGTTCTATAACTGCATCTAACGTAGTATCATGTTTATAACGGAATACAAACGGGAAAATAACAGCAATTACCAGCGCATAGGCGGCAAAACAAAGCCATATGCCATGCCAGTTTTTACTCTGATCGGCTAAAGTAAAGTATTTATCAATGATGATACCACTGGCCATGCTGCCGAAGAATGCACCAAAACCGTTCACCATCATCATAAATAAGCCCTGTGCACTGCCACGTATTTCAGGAGTTGTTTCTGTTTCAACAAACAGCGAACCGGAAATGTTAAAGAAATCGAAAGCCATACCATACACAATGCATGATGAAACGATCATCCATAAACCTCCCGCCGGATTACCAAAGGCAAACAAACCGAATCGTAATACCCAAGCTAACATACTAAATAACATTACGTATTTGATGCCAAACTTCCTTAAAAAGTAGGGGATAGCCAGGATAAACAGCGTTTCTGATATTTGTGAAATAGACATGATAATAGCCGGATATTTCACAGCAAGCAGGTCCTGGTAAGCCGGTACGTTTTTAAAGTCATGGATGTAAGTATCGCCATAAGCATTAGTAAGCTGTAATGCGGCCCCTAAAAGCATGGAGAAAGCAAAGAAGATAGCAAACTTAGGGGTTTTAAATAAAGCGAAAGCATTTAAGCCTAGCGCATTAAACCAAGTTTTATTACCCGTTCTTTTTAACAAAGGCGGGCATTTAGGAAGACTAAATGAGTAAATGCCTAATATTAGGGCTACAGCGGAAGCAATATAAAACTGGTTGGGTGAGGTCTCATTATGTGTAAGGCTTACTGTCCAAAGTGCAGCAATAAAGCCGATAGTTCCCCATATACGAATAGGTGGATAATCCTTCACCACATTTAAATTGCTTTTTTTTAAAGCTGAATACGCTACAGTGATAGATAAAGATAGCGTAGGCATATAAAACAGCATGTTTAGTAATATTACCCAAAAGAAGGTTGTCGGATTGTTGACGAGTGGTAGGGTAAACAGCACTAATGCACCCAAGATGTGCATGGCACCGTACAATTTTTCGGCATTGATGAAGCGGTCGGAAATAATGCCGCTTAGTGTAGGCATAAATATGGCCGAAATACCCATAGTAGAAAAAATAGCCCCAAATTGTGCGCCTGACCAATGTTTATTTTGAAACCAGTAGGTTGCTATGGTAAGCAGCCATGATCCCCAAATAAAGAACTGCATAAAATTCATTACTATTAAGCGAAACTTAATATTCATACGTGTACCCGGATTTAAAACAAAAGTCAGTGTTAAAATAAAGACGGAAAGTAGCGAATAAATGCGAAATCAGAAACTATAAAATTGATTAGGCACATAGAAGATAATTAGGAGCGTACTTAGTACACCCCTAATAAAAATAGGATAACAGCTGGCAAAATAGCTAATCCTATTCTAGTTAGTTTAAAATAAACAGCTTTTAAGAAGCTTTACGTTTATTCAGTTCATCTCTGATTTTAGCGGCCTTTTCATAAGCTTCTTCATTCAATGCGTCCTGCAATTTGGTTTTTAGTTCATCAACACTTAACGAGGTGTAACCTGCAGCTGCTGATGACGCGGAGGGTTTCTCTTCTGCAGCTTCGGCAATGTTTTCCAGGTAAACAAAATCGTTACCTTCAATTACAATGCCGGCAGTAGATAAGATAAACTCATGGGTGTAAATAGGGCACTCAAACCTTACAGCCATAGCAATGGCATCTGATGTGCGGGCGTCAATCTCAGAAGTTTTCTTACCATCTGAGCAGATAAGTTTGGCGTAAAATATACCATCTACCAGGTTATAAATGATAATTTCCTGCACGTTGATGTTAAAGGCTTGCGCAAAATTTTTAAACAAATCATGGGTAAGCGGACGGCTGGGCGTCATCTTCTCAATTTCAATCGCTATAGCCTGTGCCTCAAAACTGCCAATGATGATTGGTAACCGGCGACGGCCATTTACCTCGCCCAAAACCAATGCATAAGCACCCGATTGTGTTTGGCTGTAAGATAAGCCTACTATATCGAGCTTTATTTTTTTCATGTTATTACCCATCACTCTAAAAAACGTGTTAAATTGTACAGCATTATTTGTGCCGTAATTAGCAGTTAGCACATCCGTTTGGTTAACTAAATTTCTATATCCTCATTAGGGAAAGACAATTTTGTTGATGAGCTGCTTACAATATTCAATAGCACGTTTTAGCAGAACATCAACCGCAAGTTATACCTTTGCTAATTGTTGTACCCGTGTGCAAATGTTGAATACATACTTACTAACAGGTACAAATTTAACTAAAATACACATAGTTTTAAAATGCAGGTTAACCGATTACAGAAGCTGTTGGAGTTTTTGGAGAATGAGCCAAATGATGAGTTTTTACAATATGCGCTAGCTACCGAATACATGCGCCTTAATGAAACTGACAAAGCTTTGCAGTATTATGAAAAGCTGATAAATGAACATCCTAACTATATAGGGACCTATTACCATTTAGGCAAATTGTATGAAACATTAGGCCGTAAGGATGATGCTGTTGCTACTTATCAGAAAGGGATGCAGGTAACCCGTCAGCAACATGATAATCATGCTTATTCTGAACTGCAATCAGCCTACAACCAGGCTACAGGTATGTTCGATGATGATGATGACGAGTAAAATATGATTCGGGTAAATCCTGAAGCCTGCCATTATTACAGCATATTGAAGTTTAATTCAATGTTTGAACAACTTATTAGTTATTGATTCACTATCAATCCTCAGCATTTGAAAAAGCGGCAGTTGTTATTTTTACGGGATACGTTGGTTTTTACATTCACAACGTTTGGCGGTCCGCAAGCGCATATTGCCATACTGCTGCGCGAGTTTGTAGAAAAACGTAGGTACATTACCGAAGCGGAGTTGATGGAGTTGAACGCGCTGGCACAAATGCTACCCGGCCCCGGTTCAACCCAAACGCTTATCGGTGTAGCCTGGAAGGTTGGCGGCCTTAAATTGGCTATTGCCACTTTTCTGGTGTGGGTACTGCCTTCTGCCATTATTATGGGAGCGGCTGCTATAGGATATCAAACTTTCGCTGCCCGCGGGCGGGTAGAAGAGGTGTTGCGCTTTTTACAGCCGGCAGCAGTCGGCATTGTGGCTTATGCTACCGTTGTTTTTGCTCAGAAGTTTTTGAAAACTAAAGTACATACCTGGCTGGCCATCAGCTCGCTCATAGCGACGTTAATACTGCGGAATCCTTATGCTTTTCCGTTGCTTATACTATTGGGCGGTATTATATCGTCGGCATTGGAAACCCAACCGGCTGAAGATGCACTTCGTACTAAGTTATACGCCAATGTTAATCCCAATAAAGTAGGTTATTTTCTAGGTATCCTGTTGTTTTTTGCCGCTTTAGGTGCTCTTATTAATCGTACCTCACCATTTAGTTTGCCCGTACGCTTATTCGAAAACTTTTACCGCAATGGTATTTTAATTTTTGGTGGCGGACAGGTGCTGGTACCCTTAATGTACACCGAGTTTGTTGAACTGAAACATTATTTGACTGAAGCAGAGTTTTTGTCGGGCTATGCACTACAACAAGGTTTACCCGGACCCACATTTGCATTTACGTCATTTTTGGGCGCAATAAGTTTAGGCAACAATGGTTACGGCTTATGGGGCCAAATTCTGGGTAGTGTAGTGGCTGTTGTCGGTATCAATTTACCCGGACTAATTTTAATTCTATTTATTGTACCATTCTGGGAAGATTTACGAAAAATTACCCGCATTAGAAATTCACTAAGCGGTATCAACGCCGTATCGGTAGGGTTTATGGCTACAGCCTTTATCTCGCTAATGAGGCCTTTCGGCACTAATTGGATGGCCTATGGTGTAATGGCTGGTGCCTTCTTGCTGTTATACTTTACCAAAATAAAAACGCCCATATTAATTATACTGGGCATTGTTTTGGGATTGTTATTTTAGATTTAGAAAGGTGGCTCATCATCCATATCATCCATGCGCGATGGCCTTGTGATGATGTTGCCAGGATTGCTATCAAAGCCCGCTGATGGAGTCAGCCCTGTAAAGGCATTACCGCTTGGCGGTGGCAAATAACTATCCATGCTTTGTTCTAAATCGGCAAACTTCACGTACTTGCCTACGAATTTTAATCGAACTCGGCCAGTTTCACCGTTACGGTGTTTGGCAATAATTATTTCACCAACACCTTGAGTCGGGTTGTTGTCTTCATCAAACTCCAAGCCATAGTATTCAGGCCGGTACAGGAACAATACCATATCCGCATCCTGCTCGATAGAACCGGATTCACGCAAGTCGGACAGCATAGGGCGTTTTGACCCACCAGGGCGGTTTTCAACGGCACGGCTCAACTGTGAAAGGGCAATTACAGGTACGTTCAATTCCTTAGCTACCATTTTCAGGGAGCGCGATATACTACCAATTTCCTGCTCACGGTTACCGCCGCCTTTGCCGTCGGTTTTACCAGTCATGAGTTGCAAGTAGTCGATAATGATGAGCTGAATATCGTGTTGTGATTTTAAGCGACGGCATTTAGCCCTAAATTCAAAAATGTTTAAGCCTGGTGTATCATCAATAATGATAGGGGCTTGTTCCAGTCTGCCAATTTTAGAGTGAATTTGTTGCCATTCCCACTCTTCCATCTTACCTTTACGGATTTTTTCCTGCTCAATTTCAGCCTCGCCCGAAATCAGACGATTAACTAACTGAACAGACGACATTTCGAGTGAGAATACCGCTACTGGTTTATTAAAATCGACTGCCGCGTTACGGGCACAACTTAACACAAACGCCGTTTTACCCATTGCCGGACGAGCCGCAATAATAACCAAATCTGAACGCTGCCAGCCTGAAGTCATACGGTCCAGCTCGGTAAAGCCGGTACCAATACCTGTTAAGCCGTCTGTTTTATTTTTTAAGGACTCAATTTCTCGTAAGCTTTCCTGCATTAAATCGTCCATCTTACGCGAATCGCGGCGAAGGTTACTTTGTGCAATTTCAAACAAGTTCTTTTCAGCCTTATCTAACAGCTCCAGAACGTCGGTAGTATCTTCATAGGCAGTATTAATCACATCGGTTGAAATACGGATCAGTTCGCGCTGTATGTATTTTTGAATGATGATGCGCGAGTGATACTCAATATTGGCTGCCGAAGCTACCCGGTTGGTAAGTTCAGTAATATAAAAAGGACCACCAATCATTTCCAGTTCACCTTGCATACGTAACTGCGCAGTAACTGTTAAAATATCTACCGGCGATGTTTTTTCAAACAGGGTACGGATGGCAGAAAAGATCTTCTGGTGTGCCTCTACATAAAAAACTTCTGGCTTCAATACATCAATTACCGATGATAGAGCGTCTTTCTCCAACATCAGAGCACCCAAAACGGCCTCTTCCAAATCACGTGCTTGTGGTGGTAGTTTACCCAATGTACTTGCCTGCGAGGTGTAACTCTTGGTGCGGCGATCGCCATTAGTCCGGTTGCTGTTCTCAAAAATCATACTGAACAAAAATATTTAAAAACCACGGCCTTCGTTCATGCCTGATGCTGCTAGTTGCTAACAAAACGTTGTGGAAAATTTATATGGCTGATTTTAAACTGGTTGATAAAATAGCTTTGTGTTTCTTCAACAAAAATCAAGAGTGGCATGCCTGGCTCAACTAAAATAAATATAGTTACTTTTGCAGCCTTATTTTTAATTTATGTCGGGTAATTTCAGGCCAAAGCGGGAAAATAATCAAATGGTTTTTGGTATCAGGGCTATCATTGAGGCTATTATTGCCGGAAAAGAGATAGAAACACTTTATATACAACGCGGACTTACCGGTGCCTTATATCAGGAGCTAAAGGATGTAATGCAGCAACATCAGCTTTCGGCGCAGTTTGTTCCGATAGAGAAACTGAACCGTTTAACACCTAAAAACCATCAGGGTGCTGTGGCTGTAATTTCGTCCATCATTTACCAGAAGATTGAAAACATTATTCCGGAAATTTTTGAAAAAGGCGAAGTTCCGCTTATCCTGATTTTAGATAGTATTACCGATGTACGTAATATGGGAGCTATAGCCCGTACGGCCGAATGTGCCGGCGTTCATGCTATTGTAATACCGGGTAAAGGTTCAGCGCAAATCAATGCAGATGCGATTAAAACTTCAGCTGGCGCTTTATATAAAATACCGGTTTGCCGCCATGATAATTTTATGCAAACGATACGTTTTATTCAAGAATCAGGCTTGCAACTGGTTTGCTGCACCGAAAAAACGCAGGATTATATTTATAAACCTGACTATACTGCACCTACCGCTGTTATTATGGGGTCGGAAGAAGACGGCATTCGTAACGACTTGATCCGCATCTCTGATCATTTAGCCAAAATACCTATGTACGGTGAAATTGAATCACTCAATGTATCCGTATCAGCTGGTATTATTTTATATGAGGCCGTAAGGCAGCGGCAGTAAAATTGTGCTTTGCCTTGTAAGCTATATGCCCTTGTATAATAAGTTTTATTAACAATTTTAATATTCTTCAGCTAAAAATTTTATGTATAAGTATTTACTAATTATTGTAATAACTGGTTGGTGTTCTTCTGCATGCAAGAAGGAGAAAAATGATATGCAAAGTTTGTTAACTAGCAAACAATGGAAAAAGGCACATGTAGATACTAATCCAAGTAGTATTCCTCAATTTCTTACGGTAGGATATGTACCTGTAGCATCATGTGAAGAAGATAATACCTACAAATTCAATAGTAATGGTAAATTACAGGTGAATAGTGGATCAAAGCATTGCGATGATAAGGAAGCTAAAAATGAAAGTTTGAATTATACAGTTGATTTTACTAATAAAAAATTAGTTATCAATGGGGTGAGTTACACTATTATTGAAATAACCTCTACTCAATTAAAATATTATTTAGATGTACCATCTTATACAGGCTACCAAGGTGGACCAATTTATCTATATAGCCACTAGTACCGTAGTTTAATGAAAAGTAAATACCAAATACTCGATTTAAGTATTTGGTATTTATGTTAGGATACAACAACAGAGAGTGCTGCTATTTTATAACTACCATTTCTCTGCTGGTATGATTTAAGCGTATTAAATGTATTTAGTACCAAATTTTTGCTTCACATCGGCTACTACTTGCTTTACGTTTTGCTCCTGATCGCGCGGGCAAATGAGCAGGGTATTGTTTGATTCTACCACAATGTAGTCATGCAAGCCTTGCAGTACCACCAGTTTTTCATCAGGCACGTTTACCATGCAGTTAGATGAATCGTACATAATTACTTTTTCGGCTGGTATTACGGCATTGCCTACATAATCTTTTTCAGCTAATTGGTAAATAGAGGCCCAGGTACCCAGGTCAGACCAGCCAAACTCTGATGGCAACACATAAACGTTTGCTGCTTTTTCCATAATACCATAATCAATTGAGATGTTAGTACATTGCTGGTAAGCAGTGTTAATATGATTTCTTTCGTCTTCGGTGTTGTAAACGGAACGTGCTTCGGCAAAGATTTCGTGCATATCTGGCAAATGTGTACCAAAGTTGCTAATGATTGTTTTAGCCGACCAAACGAAAATACCTGCATTCCACAAGAAATCGCCGCTTTGAATAAAAGTTTTAGCGATATCCAATGTCGGCTTTTCAGTAAATGTTTTTACCTTATGGAACTGTCCGTCAATTACTTCATCGGTGTATTGTATATAACCATAACCGGTATCAGGACGTGAAGGTTTGATACCTAAAGTAATCAGGCAGTTATTATTTTGTGCTGTTTGTAATGATTGTTCGATAGATTTTACAAAGCCTGCTTCATCTAATATCAGGTGATCGGATGGTGCTACAACAATCACAGCATCCGGATTCATGCTTTCAATTTTAAAGCAGCCGTAAGCCACACAAGGAGCTGTATTACGCATTACTGGCTCGGTGAGTATCTGTCCATCGGTCATGTCAGGCAGTTGGCTTTTCACCAGCTCAGCATAGCTCTCATTAGTTACTACATAAATATTTTCTTTAGGGCAAATCTTCAAAAAACGATCATAGGTATTTTGAATAAGTGTTTTTCCGGTACCTAATATATCGATGAATTGCTTGGGAAATGAGGTGCGGCTAATAGGCCAAAAACGGCTTCCGATACCACCAGCCATGATGATAGCATAATAGTTTTTGTTCATGTCAAATGTTTGATAAGTTGATGTAAGTAATATAGCTGTCAAAAATGAAAAAATAAATTAAGTTTTATAATAATTTTAGAGTATATTTAGTTTAGAATAATGTTAGCAAAAATCATTAAACATTAATATTTTCTTTACGTACTACCGTCTGAATAGGAAAATTTGTTATTTTGAATTTTGTTAGCAACAACTCCATATTGTATTACTCAAAATGATTGAAATTAAAAAATCGCTCTTCGATAACCTGCAAAATTTTTTCGGATTTGATAATTTTAAAGGCGAACAGGAGGCGATTATTACCAACATACTTGCCGGTAATGATACTTTCGTGATTATGCCAACCGGCGGCGGCAAATCAATGTGTTACCAACTGCCCGCCTTAATGACTGAAGGAACCGCAATTGTTATATCGCCGCTGATAGCCTTAATGAAAAATCAGGTTGACCAACTGAGGGCATTTTGTAATTCTGACAGCGTAGCGCATTTCTTAAATTCATCTTTAACAAAATCAGAAACAGCCAGAGTTAAAGAAGACGTACTGGCTGGTAAAACCAAACTGTTATACGTAGCTCCCGAATCATTAACTAAACAAGACAATATTGACTTTTTACGCCTGAATAAACTATCATTCGTTGCTGTTGATGAAGCACATTGTATTTCAGAATGGGGACATGATTTCAGACCAGAATACCGTAAAATACGCCAAGTAATAAGCAATTTAGGTGAAAATATCCCAATTATAGCTCTAACGGCTACTGCAACGCCAAAAGTTCAGCACGATATTCAGAAAAACCTACAAATGAATAATGCCACGGTTTACAAATCATCCTTTAACCGGGCAAACTTGTACTATGAAGTGCGTGCCAAGCGCAACGTGTTAAAAGAGATTATCAAGTTTATTAAGCAGAATGCTGGCAAATCAGGTATCGTATATTGCCTGAGCCGCAAGAAAGTAGAAGAAGTAGCCGAAGCATTAAACTTGAATGGTATTAAGGCACTGCCTTACCATGCGGGCTTGGATGCCAAGGTGCGTGCCGAAACGCAGGACAAATTCCTGATGGAAGAGGTGGAAGTAATTGTAGCTACCATTGCCTTCGGTATGGGTATTGATAAGCCAGATGTTCGTTATGTAATACACCATGATGTGCCTAAGAGTATGGAAGGGTACTATCAGGAAACCGGACGTGCCGGACGTGATGGTGGTGAAGGGGTATGTGTGTCTTTCTACTCTGAAAAAGATGTAGACAAGCTGCAAAAGTTTATGAAGGATAAACCAGTTTCAGAACGCGAAATTGGTACACAGATATTAAAAGAAGTAATTGATTACGCTGAATCATCTGTATGTCGTCGTAAACAGATACTGCATTACTTTGGGGAAGATTATGATGCTTCAAGCTGTAATAGCATGTGCGATAATTGTGCCTCACAACGTCAGTTTTTTGATGGTGAAGCTCAACTCCATCGAGCCCTTAGCTTGATTAAACAACTAGGAGAAAAGTTTGACGATCACCATGTCGTAAGCGTATTAATGGGACAGGATGGTCCGCAGGTACATCATTATGACCACCATTCACTTAGCGTGTTTGGATCAGGTAAAGAAGATGGTGAAAACTTATGGAAATCACTGCTACGCCAAGCTTTATTAGACAACTTCTTGTCAAAAGATATTGATCAGTATGGTTTATTACGCTTAACCGATAAGGGGCATGACTTTTTAGAAAACCCCTACAGCATTCGTTTTGTATTGAACAAACCTATTGAAGCGGCTGATGATGATGATACAGAAGAAGGCCCTAAACAAGGTAGTGGCGCACTAGATACGCAGTTGCTGCAAATGCTGAAAGATTTGCGCAAGAAAATTGCCAAACAAAAGAATGTACCACCATTTGTCGTATTCCAGGATCCTTCGTTAGAAGAGATGTGTACGCATTATCCGGTATCAACCGATGAGTTGAAACAGATATCTGGCGTTGGTGCTGGCAAGGCTTCCAAGTTTGGTGCGCCTTTTATTGAGCTGATTAAAAAGTATGTTGAAGATAACGACATTGATCGCCCGGTAGATATGGTGATTAAGAGCGCTGCCAACAAATCGGCTTTGAAAGTTTACATTATCCAGAATATTGACCGTCATTTAGATTTAGAAGATATTGCAGCTTCTAAAGGATTGAATTACGAGGAAATTTTGCGTGAGGTAGAATCTATTGTTAACTCAGGTACTAAATTGAACCTGAACTATTACATTGATGAAGTAATTGATGAAGACAAGCAGGATGAGGTGTATGACTACTTCCGTTCTGCCGAGGTAGATTCTATAGATGATGCTTTGGTTGACTTAGGTGTAAACGATTATACCCGCGAAGAAATACAACTGATGAGAATTAAGTTCATGTCAGAGCTAGGGAACTAGCAATTGGTTATTCGATAATAAAAGAGCCGGCTTTATAGAAAGCCGGCTCTTTTTTATTTAGCAATAATCTTGAACTCCGTACGGCGGTTTTGACTACGGTTTTCTTCCGTCGTATTGGGTGCTATAGGTTGCAGTTTACCATAACCTTTATAAACTAGCCGATCAGCCGCAACTCCGTGAGTAATCAAGTACTGATATACAGCTTTTGCACGGTTTCCTGACAAAATGAGATTAACTTGATCGTTACCAACGTTATCCGTGTAACCCGCAATTTCAATCCGCACGGCTGGATTCAGCTTCATAAAATCCATTAACTTTTCTAATGCTGATTCTGATTCAGGTTTAAGCGTGTATTTATTGGTATCAAAGAAGATGTTCTTTAAAATGGCTTTCTTACCAATTTCAATTGGATCGAGCGCAATATCAATCTGATAAGGTTTACCAGATTGGTGATCTTTTAAAGAAAAGTTTTCCGAGTAAAAAAGATAGCCATTTTTCGTGATGGTAAGCCCGTAGTTTTTACCTACCGGTAAAGTAGCCAGAAACTCACCGTGGGCTGCCGATGTGTAATTTTGATAGACAGTTTGGTTCTTTTCCAAATCAACAATCTCAACCGCTGCATCAATTGGCTGTTTGTTTAACCCGATGGCAACAGTACCTTTTACATACGTAACCAGGTGTGGTCTGGCTGCTTCGGGTAATTCAAAGGTGTAAATATCAAAGCCACCATAGCCAGATAGCGTATTGGAAGCAAAGAATGCGTATGTGCCATTTGCCGTGATGCTCATGCCATTTTCATCACCACTGGAATTAATGGGATAACCCAAGTTTTGTGGCTTTTGCCACTTACCATCTTTACCTAAACGGCTTACAAATAAGTCTTTATTGCCCATTCCCGGCCATCCATTTGAACAGAAGTACATGGTACTATCATCAGGGTGTATAAAAGGCGATTGCTCATCGAGTGGCGTGTTGATATTCGGTCCCAGGTTTTCAGGCTGTGTCCAGCCAGTGTTAGTTAACCGGCATTTATAAATATCATACCCGCCATAGCCACCTTTACGGTTGCTCACAAAGTATAAGGTTCGGCCATCGGCACTGATAGACGGTTGTGACTCCCAAGCAGGACTGTTTATAGGTGCGCTCAAGTTAAAAGGTTTATTCCAGTCGTCACCTTTTTTTTGCGTTACATAAATATCACAACGGCCTAAACCATCGGGCCGGTTACAACCGGTAAAAAACAAGTACTGTCCATCTTGCGATATAGACTGAGCACCTTCATTATATTCAATTGTATTAATTTGCTTGCTCAGGTAAGTTGCATTGGTCCAGTGCTTATCCTGTTTCTGACTTTTAAAAAAATCTTCGTTGTTATTTACTTTACGCGTAAAAATTAACGTGTTTTCATCAGCCGTAGATACCGGTAAATACTCATCATTAGCCGTATTAATTTCGGGCCCTAGGTTCACCGGCTTAAAAGGAACTGGATGTTTCAAAGCATCTATACTGAAAACACAATCGCTGATTAGCTTACGGGCATAATGCTGGTTTTCGGGAGTGGAATTAGGATAGGTAAGATATTTTTCCAGATGTTGCTGTGCTTGGCTATAATCAGCTAAAGATACCTCAGACTCACCCAACTTTAAATAAACTGCGCGGCTAAACTCTGGATTTAACTGAATTACTTTCCGGAACTGTTCTATAGCCTGCTTGTACTGTTGTTGTAATTTAAACAGATCGCCTAGCTGTGCATGAGCTTCCGTGAAATTATCGTCGGCAGCAATGGCGCTTTGCAGATAGGTAATAGCCTCGGGTAAATTGCGCCGGTCTAAACTGCCATTTGCTTTTTGGTAATAAGTAATAGCCGAGCTATTACTGGTACTATATAATTTGTTCTGCCCTTTAGCGGTTAAAGCCGATACCAAACATAAGCTTACACATAAAGCCCAATATTTCATTACACAAGATTTAGGTACTTTAATAACCATATAAACCTAAGAGAATACACTCCAACTTATTGTCCCTATATCTTTTCAGGTGATATTCTTTTATACGTTATTTAAGGTTCCTAAGATACAGCTTTTATGGAATGTCCATATACTTGTGCGTTTGCAGAGAAACCTCCCATTGCGGATTGTTCATTACATAATCAACAATCAATGGCGTCATTTCTTTAACTCTCGACCATTCGGGTTGTAAAAACAACTTGCATCCTGGAGAGACTGTTTTAGCATGCTGCTCAGCCCAGGCAAAGTCTGATTTGTTGAACACAATAACCTTGAGCTCATGAGCAGCAGCAGCAACTTCAGGCATTGGCGCTTTAAATTTTTTAGGCGACAGGCAAATCCAATCCCATTGGCCCGATAGCGGATAAGCACCCGAGGTTTCGATGAAAGTACGGATTTGCTGATTTTGTAGAGTGGTAGTCAGATAATCTAAGTTATAAATTAGCGGCTCGCCACCGGTTACTACTACGTTTTTAGCCGGATATTGAGCGGCGTGACTTACAATTGTGTCGGCTGATGTAAGCGGATGCTGTTCTGCATCCCAGCTTTCTTTTACATCGCACCAGGGGCAGCCCACATCACAACCACCTAACCTGATAAAGTAAGCGGCTTTGCCCGAATTATATCCCTCGCCTTGTATTGTATAAAACTCTTCCATTAAAGGAAGCTGTGTGCCGTCAGCCGGTATTACATGTGCCATAATCAATCCGCAAATATACGCAATATTAATACGGCAATAAATTTCTGTTTGTAGTATATATTTCCGATAATTACTTCAAAATGAGCGATATGAAAAAAGTTTACTTTTTTGTTATAATCAGCTTATGCATCTGCTGTAGTTCATGTGTTGATATTGTTGAAAGCTACAGCTTTAAAGCCAACGGTACCTGCAGTGTAGCCTATAACTTTGACATGAGTAAAGCGCTTTCTGTACTCATGAATTTGATGCCGGACTCCGTCATTGCTACGCAGGCCTTTGCAACCGTGAAGGATACTTCCATGAATTATTACAATGCTTTGCCCGATAGTACCCAGGCCAAAATGAGTAAGGAAGAAGCCGGACTAGCTAAAGCCAGCAACTTATCCGTAATAATGAACCTGAAACGGAGCGAAATGAAAGTAAGTATTAGCCATCAAGCTGCTTCCGCACGGGAGATGGAAGGTTACCTGCAACAACTATCCAAGCTGGCTGGCCATAACCAGCTTACCCGATCAGATAAAAACAATGAACGTTTTCAAGGTTTTGATGCCCAGCAGCTGATAGCAGGGCAAGATTGCTATACTTACGAGGTAACCTCTCATAAATTTTGCCGCATTATTGATAAAACCAAGTTTAACAACTTTCTCAGAAAAACACAATCAACCTTAGCCATGGCTCGTGCTATGCTGATTGACATGCCTTATAAGGTGGTGCTAAATTTTGCCAAGCCCATAAAAAAGTTAGACAATCCTAAAGCGGTTCTTTCAGCCGACCGCCGGCAGGTAACGTTGCGAACCAATATGGATGAAATCATCAAGAACCCCAATGTGATGAATTTGCGTATTGATTTTTAATTAACTATGCCTTGGTATAAAGTAGATGATCACTTCAATGCGGAGCATACGGGTATTGAAAAGATAAAAGTAGCCGGTAAAAGTATTTGCTTAGTTCAGCTGCAGCGAGAGGTCTACGCTTTAAGTGCTATTTGCCCGCATGCCGGAGCCGACTTGAGTAAAGGTTGGTGTACTAATGGACAGTTAACTTGTCCATACCACCGCTATGCTTATGATTTAACTACAGGCAGAGGTGCCGCCGGGCAGAATGATTATATAAATACCTACGCCGTTGAGGTACGGGAGGATGGTGTTTATGTAGAAGTAAATTCATGGCTGGACAAAATCAAAGGACTCGTTTAATCTTACCCAGCCATAAAGTTTGTTAATTATCTATTATGAATGCTGCACATCAGGGTACACCTGCTTGTTAGCCGAAGCCAAAGTATTTTGTAACAATCCTATAATCGTCATTAAACCTACACCGCCCGGAACCGGAGTTATCCAGGATGTTTTTGGAGCTACGTTTTCAAAATCAACGTCACCATACAATTTATATCCAGATTTGGTAAGGGTAGAGGTTTCACGGTTCATGCCTACGTCAATCACCACGGCACCTTCTTTCACCATATCTGCTGTGATAAAATTTTTCTTACCGATGGCGACAATCAATATGTCCGCATCTAATGTAAACTTTTTAATATCAGGCGTGCGGCTGTGGCAAATGGTTACGGTACAGTTACCTGGCTGTGTGTTACGCGCCATCAAAATACTCATGGGCGAACCTACAATATTGCTGCGGCCTACTACCACGCAATGCTTGCCGGCAGTTTCTACACCATATTCTTTCAGCATTAGGGTAATGCCGTAAGGAGTAGCCGGTATAAACGAAGGTAAATTACGTTGCATACGGCCCAAATTGATAGGATGGAAGCCATCTACATCTTTGCGGTGATCAATCTTTTCGGTTACTTTCTCCGGATCAATATGCTTGGGTAAAGGCAACTGTACAATAATGCCGTCAATATCTTCATCGGCGTTTAGCTCGGCTACCTTCAATAGTAGTTCAGCCTCGGTAACAATATCCTCATATCTCACCAGGGTTGATTTAAAGCCTACCTTTTCGCAGTTGCGCATTTTGCTGGCTACATAAGTTTCACTACCGCCATCATGGCCCACCAATACGGCTACCAGGTGCGGTTTGCGGCCACTGCGTTGCAGGTAATTGGCTGCTTGTTCGGCAATTTCAACTTTCAGTTTTTCGGATACGTATTTTCCGTCGAGTATTTGCATAAATGAGTATAGTATATAAAGGCGAAAGGACAAAAGACTTTGTTTGTTACTCGTCTTTTGCCCTTCCTTGTTTTATTTGTTAATCCAGTTTCAACACAGCCATGAATGCGGATTGTGGTATTTCCACGTTACCGACCTGGCGCATACGCTTTTTACCTTTCTTCTGCTTTTCCAACAACTTCCGTTTACGCGATATATCACCGCCGTAACACTTAGCCGTTACATCTTTACGCAAGGCTCGTACGTTTTCACGCGCTATAACCTTAGCACCGATAGAAGCCTGTATGGCAATTTCAAATTGCTGGCGTGGCAGCAGTTCTTTCAGCTTTTCGCAAATCTTTTTACCAAAATCATACGAGTTGCTGCGGTGAATGAGTGATGATAAAGCATCCACAGGTTCACCGTTCAGTTTAATATCCAAACGGACCAGATCAGACTGGCGATAACCGATTTGCGTATAATCAAACGAAGCATAACCCTTAGATATAGTTTTTAGCTTATCATAAAAGTCGAATACAATTTCGCCCATTGGCATCTCAAAAATCAGCTCCACACGATCTGCCGTGAGATATGATTGATTGACGATAATACCACGTTTCTGTATACATAACGACATGACCGGACCGACAAACTCGGCCTTGGTAATGATATTGGCTTTTATATAAGGCTCTTCCACAAACTCCAGCTTGCTGGGGTCTGGCAAATCGGACGGGTTGTTTACTATTAACTCTTCGTCTTTGGTAGTATAAGCGATGTATGATACGTTGGGAACGGTAGTAATTACCGTCATATCGAACTCGCGTTCCAGCCTTTCCTGAATAATTTCCATGTGGAGCATACCCAAGAAACCACAACGGAAACCAAATCCCAAAGCAGCTGATGATTCTGGTTCGAAAACCAGCGAAGCATCATTCAATTGCAGCTTGGCCATGGATTCGCGTAGTTCTTCATAGTCCTCTGTATCTACCGGATATATACCGGCAAATACCATCGGTTTTACTTCTTCAAAGCCCTGAATACCTCCAGCAGCCGGACTTTCAACCAACGTAATGGTATCACCAACTTTTACTTCACGTGCTTCTTTAATACCTGATATAATGTAACCTACATCGCCGGTTTTAATAACATCTTTAGGTACCTGATTCAGCTTCAGCGTACCTACTTCATCAGCAAAGTATTCTTTGCCAGTAGCGATAAACTTTACTTTGGTGTTCTTCCTGATTTCGCCGTTTACTACTTTATAGTAAGCAATAATACCCCGGAATGAATTAAATACCGAGTCGAAAATCAACGCTTGCAAGGGCGCTTCCGGATCACCAACAGGGGCAGGAACACGCTCTATAATAGCACGCAGAATATCTTCAATACCCATCCCGGTTTTGCCGGAAGCCGCTAATATGTCTTCGCGTTTGCAACCAATCAGGTCAACAATCTGGTCTTTTACCTCTTCAGGCATAGCGCCGGGTAAATCCATTTTATTAAGTACCGGAATAATTTCCAGGTCGTTCTCCAAGGCCAGGTACAAGTTGGAAATTGTTTGCGCCTGAATACCCTGCGAAGCATCCACAATCAGCAAAGCGCCCTCACAGGCGGCAATAGAACGGGAAACTTCATAGGAAAAATCGACGTGTCCGGGCGTGTCAATCAGGTTCAGAACGTAAGCTTGGCCGTCCAACTGGTAATCCATCTGGATGGCATGGCTTTTTATGGTAATCCCGCGTTCACGTTCCAGGTCCATATCGTCGAGCAACTGGGCCTGCGCTTCGCGATGCGTGATAGTTTTGGTATATTCCAGCAAACGATCGGCCAGGGTGCTTTTACCGTGATCGATGTGTGCGATGATACAAAAGTTACGAATGTGCTTCATTTTACTGCACAAAAATAGCTTTTTACCCGAATAAATTTGCTATGCCGACCATGAATTAGGTAATTTGATGGAATGGCTATTTCCCGGCACTTCACTACGCATTTAGCAGAGCAATTATCGGCTATACACCAGCGCCCTGTTCAACTCACATCAGTTAGCCCCATTAGTGGTGGCGATATTAACGAAGCGTATTGCCTACACACCAATACAGGTAAATACATGATGAAACTGAACAGTAAACAAGCTTACCCAGGTATGTTTGCTTGTGAAAGTGAAGGGCTAAATGCTATCCAATCTACCCAAACCATTGCTGTACCTGAGGTGGTATTACAAAGTGATTTTGAACAGGATAGCTATTTAATTTTGGAATGGATTGATGCTACACACGCCACGCCAGCTACTTCCCGCAAGCTGGGAGAGCAACTAGCCGCCATGCACCGGCATACGGCCGGGCAGTTTGGCTTTCACCAAGACAATTACATGGGTTCGTTACCGCAAAGTAACCGCAAGCATGACACTTGGAGAAGCTTTTTTATAGAGGAGCGTTTACAACCGATGGTGCAAAGAGCTTTGAATAAACGTTTACTGCAAAATGCGGAAGCTAACCAATTTGAACAGCTTTACTTACATTTAGGAGATTGGTTTGAGGAAGAAGTACCTGCGCTGATTCATGGTGATTTATGGGGCGGCAATTATTTAATTGGTGCCGATGGCAAGCCTTACCTGATTGACCCGGCAGTAAGCTACGGCCACCGTGAGTTTGATTTAGCCATGACGACCTTATTTGGTGGCTATAGCCGGGAGTTTTATGAAGGATACCAGAATACGTTTCCGCTGGCTCAAGACTGGGAGCAACGCAGCCATTTGTGGAACTTGTACCCGTTGCTGTTGCATTTGAATTTATTCGGATTAGGATATTTAAGCAGGGTAAAGGATTGTTTAAAGAAGTATGTTTAACGAATACAACGACTTTAACTTTATTTCTATATTGCCGTTTTTTAAACGTTATTCAATATGAATGAAGATAGCAAAGCAGACTTTCCAACCGTGCAGTATTGTATGCTTAAAGTAAGTGGTAAAATTTTAAGCAGCAAAGTGGGCTTTGAACTAGACCTGGGTCAGGAACAGCTTACAGTAAACGCGTATGATGATGCGATCATGCAGAAGACTTTAAAAGTGGTTGAGTTTTACAACATGATTGATGCATTAAACTATATGTCATCATTAGGTTGGGAGATCGTTCATGTGTATCACAAAGAGTATGGTGGTACAACTAATAGCCATCCACATTATTTAATGAAGCGGCTTTTACATTTAAAAGGCTAATAAATTGCCTCGACATTTGTTCCTAAGTTAAAGTTTACCTGCTCTTATATCATCAACTTACATTATGATAAAGAATACTTGTGCTTTAGCCTTAAAAAACGTTGTTCAAAAAACTCGTATGACAGATAACTCATTACTATAGCAAGGAATAGACTTACTATTGTTTGCTCTGAATAATACACGGAACCACCGTAAATAGATATTTTTAAACCTTTGTTAAGGATAATTTCAGTAAAACGAATAGCTATGGGATGCATGAGGTAAAGCCCATACGTGTATTTACCTAAAAAAGAAAATACCTTATTGTTAGAGAACTTAAAAAATGAATTTGTACTATAGTTTTGCTCAAGTATAACGAACGCATAAAATAAGGTGTTTACCAATCTACCGCAAGCGTCAAATAAGGGCGACTTGAACAAGTTATTTGCGTATACAATCCATAAGCATCCTAAAAGGTAAATCAAGATGATGGATGGCTTGTTCAGCTGTTGAAAAAACAATTTAAATTGGCTGCTATAATAAGCATAATAGCCGCAGAGGCCACCAAGAGCTAAGTCAGCAATCACGCTTAGGGAATGATAATATAAAGTGATATCATCATCTTTATGAATAATTCTAAATACCTGACATAGGAGTATAGCGGCTATACAGATAAACTTATAAAATTTTCGTGGAGTGAAGTAAAACAACAAAGGCCATATCAGGTAGAATTGCTCTTCAACTGCAACAGACCAGGTTACTGCCTGCTGTGCATCTAGCCCTTCTTTGTGTTTAAAAACATTAAGTACATCAAAATTGGCTAAAAAGGCAAAATAATAAAAAGGATGGCTTACAGCAGAACCAACAGCAGGAGATGGGTTACCTAATTTAGCTTTTAAATAAGGATATAGGTAAATAGCGAACAAGATTACCACATAATAAAGAGGCCAGATACGTAGTACTCTTCGCATGTAAAAAAACGGTACATTGATTCTGCCTTTCAATTCTTTTTCATGCAACAGTAAATAGGTGATTAGAAAGCCGCTTAATACAAAAAAGACAGATACGCCAAGTCCGCCTGAACCGGATATAAAGCTAAAGAATATATTAGATGGTCTTTCAGCAGGCTTTAATCTGCTCGTCCAGGCCAGTAGAGAATGCTGTAAAAAAACCAACAAAAAAGCAGTAGTTCTTAAGCCATCTAAATTTTCAAAATAAGTTTTCTTTTTTGTTTCCAAAATATTGTAGAGTAATAGCTAATCAGGTAAAATGGAAGCAAGTATAGTGAAGAAAATTATTTTTTTTAAAGGTGTTGTGAAGATGAGGTTACTAGTTGATAACCACAAGCGAGACGTATGTTTGAAAAGAGATTAATTACCTGTTAATTTTGTTGGAGAGAGAAAAGAAAGTTCAAGCGAGAGATACCTCTGTAGAAGGATATCGTAAGCGTCATTATATTCTTTCCTCTCCTTCTTTATAACCCGAACAGTATTTAGGGAGCCCACAGGGCATCCCGTATAATTACGTCACAGGGAATAAAGATTTTCCAACAACTTTTATCTCAACACAAACTTATGAAAATCTTAAAGCAATCTATTGGTATTGATGTTTCAAAAAGTGATTTCAAGGTATGCCTAGGTGTAATTGATGAGCAGCTTGAAACGAAAAACGTTTATGAACAGGTGTATGCTAATGACAAAAAAGGGATAAACAAGTTCATTAAAGACATGGTAAGCAAAACTGACCTGCGCATACCGGTTTGCTTTGTAATGGAGGCCACCGGGGTTTATCATCAGCAACTGGCTTACGCCCTTGCAGCTCAGCAGTTTTGCGTGGTTATTCTGCTGCCCAACAAAGCTAAATCGTTCAGTAAAAGCATTAATATCCGCGCAAAGTCGGATGTAATAGATGCGAAATTGCTTTGCCAGATGGGGCTGGAAAGAAAGCTAAGCCCCTGGCAGCCACCTGAAAGCTTATTTGCCACATTAAAAGTATTGACTAGGGAACGCGAGGCATTGGTATTGCAGCGAAGTAAACTTAAAAACCAGCTGCATGCTTACCAGACTGCTTTTGTCAAAGCGGAAAAAACCATTGCCCGGCTCAAAGAGCACATTCTTTATCTGACCAGGCAGATCAGGGATGCACAAACGGATAGGAAAGCATTAGTCAAACAAAGCCAGCCGGTCGCTGCCAGAATCAATAAAATAACCAAAGTAAAAGGGCTTTCCTTCTTATCTGTGGCAACCATTCTGGCAGAAACAGATGGCTTTAATATCATCCTCAATCAAAAACAATTGGTCGGTTATTCAGGGCTTGACGTGCAGATAAACCAGTCAGGAGAGAAAATGACCAAAGGGTGCATCACCAAGAAAGGGAACGCGCATCTGAGAAAAGCACTGTACATGCCAGCCCTGAGCGCCTGCCGGACCAACCCTGCCATGAAACTGTTTTATGCACAACTCAATGAACGGCAAAAGGCTAAAAAACAAGGCGTAATAGCCGTACAGCGAAAACTACTACTACTCACTTATTCCCTGTGGAAAACAGGACAGGATTATTTAGAAAAATGTGCCTGAGGGACTTGTTTATTTACACAGTATGACGCTTGCGGGAGCATGTTTAGTATAATAATGTTAAGCGACACAATTAAGATATTTTAATAAGTACACTCAAACTGTAGATTGTTTTATATCTACTTGGCATTAAAAAAATATTTTCACGTGGGCATAATTGTGAATTATCGCTGTGATGACTATATTTATAAAAAACCAAAATCTTTATTATGAGCAAAAAAGTACTTTTCTACACTTTAATAAAAAAGAACTACGTAAGAGCTGGTGGAAATTCTGAACCAGCCCAAAATGTCAGAGAGGTAATAGAATATGTTATAGGGCTTTCAGAGGTCGCTCGGCAGTATGATTATGCAGATACAAAATTTTGTAGGTTAGACTTCTCTGATGAGAATAGAGGTTTACATAAGATAATCTTTAAATCAGCAAATCATAGAACACGCGCACCATTAATGGATAGAAACGCCGGAACAGAAAGGGATAATCCTAAGCTCATAAGCGAAGGGGAACGTGTGATGACCCATTGTATTATAAAATATACTCCTGCAGGCGTCTATCTATATCTAGAAAGTGGAAATACAACGTTAAAGATTCAGCAAATTGTTAACTATTTAAATAATTATGCTACTCAGTACCATGCACATGCAGGTGATAATAGAACATATAGCTTTGAATACGAAATTATAGTTAAGGAAAATTTTTTACAGGAAATGGGAGATCTGAATAGAGTAATTGAAGGTGAAATAATTGTTGATAAAAGAATTTTGGGTTCAGCTGCTTTAGACTATTCCGACCGCATTGATTCAGTTAAACACAATATTAAAATAATTATTTCAGCCGAACGAAACTTTTCCATATCAAATGCTTTGACAGACATCTTCAACAAGTTAAATAGTGGAGCTTCTGCTATTTCAAAAGTGAGGGTTAGAGGGAAAAATGATAATAACAACAATGTTATGCTAGATTCCGAAATAATTGCAAAAGCCGAGTTTGTAGATGTTGAATTGCATCAGCAAACAGGTGAGGTTATGTCTGACTCCATCTTTGAACAAATGGAGGCTATTGCATTAGCTGTTTAGTATGAATATCGAATTTATACTGTTGATATTTGATTATTTCAAAATAATCAAAAGAAAAGATTTTATACTAGATTGGATTTTACCAACACTGCTTTGTGGACTCACATTTGGGTTAAATTTTGGTAACAAAGAAATACAAACAGATGCTGTTGTTAATTGCAATTCTTTAATTAGCCTTGTTGGTGTTTTGATTGGCTTTTCAATTGCTGTTATAACATTACTAGTAACTTCAAGTACACCAAACGTCGAAGAAATAAAGACAATAATTACAACTTACATACGAGGTACAAGGCCAATATCCTTGTTCGACTTGTTGTTAATTACATACGTGTATTCAGTGATTATGGAAGTGTTTATAGTGATTGTAAACCTTCTACTTCCAATAATATATAAACATGTCAGCAATTTGGTTAACATAAACATTCTTAATAGTATCAATCTGCTATTTGCTATGCATGTTCTTTTTTTAACTCTCAGGAATGTAACCAACTATTATTTTATTTTGGCAAGGAGAAATAATAATAATCCAGCATAATTAATGCAAATGCCTTTTATATACCAATGTGTTGAAATAACTTTTATTGTATTTACATACAACGCGTATAAACGTACCATTCAATTGTGTGAAAATAACAATATATAAATTGGTAATCTTGCATGTCTGTATTGGTCTGCAAGGACATTTAAATTATTCAGCGTCTTAAGCTTAAATCCAAGATATTTTTCTCTCACATATAATCCAACTCACTCAAATCCTTAACCGAGCCAAAGCCGATTACATCTTTCACGACTTGGGTATCGTTCATTTCCATGGCGCGCACCAGCTTGTCGGCACCGAACTTGTCTTTAATTTCGTGCATGGTTTTGAGCGCTGTTTGGCGACGGTCTAAGTCTTCAAATAGGTTGTATAGCATATCGCCGTTATCCACAAAGTTAGTGACGGCCACACGCATACTGCTAATTTGCGTGTTCAGGATGGGAGCAGAGCGGGTAAGCTGTTCAAACTTTTCCATACGCAGCCGAATCATGCGCATGAGGCTTACGGCATCCTGCACCGGAGTGGTTACGGTAAAGGCATCATCCCAACGGGTATCGTCCTCGTATCTGGCCGTAAAACCAATAGCCTTGCAATAAAATTTGTGCCGTACCATGCGCTTTTCCAGTGTAAGGCACAAGGTCATGAACAGTTGATCAATATAGGCCATGCTCTGGCGCTTGTGGCTGTCAATTTGCCGCTGGGCCTGCATACCCCGGTAATCATGCGATACAATGTTGGTTTCAATAAAATTGAGTCGATAGTGCCAGTAGATGCCCTCAATGCTTTTGAAAATAGCTTTTAAGTGTTGCGGCGTGGCATAGCGCATTTCCAAGGGGGTGCGAACACCAGAGCGTTCCAGCCGATAGGCCATGTTGGAGCCAATACCTGGCAAATCACCTAATTTGAGCGGTTGTAAAATCTGGTCAATGTTAGCCGGCGTAATCATCAGTAAGCCTCCGGTATTCTTACCCAAGTCGGAAGCCAGCTTGGCCAGGAACGCGTTAGGGGCAATACCTACCGAGCAGGTCAGCCAATCACCTACCTGCGCCAGAATATCCTGCTTAATTTTCCCGGCAACTTCTACCGGGTTATGGTACACGTGTTCGTAATTGGTTAAATTGATGATGGCCTCGTCGATACTTTTGGGCACTACATCCTGGCAATAGTTTTTGAGTACGTGAATAATTTTTTTGTGAAATTCACGGTAACGGGCGGGGTTGCTTTCTATGGGAATCAAATCCGGGCAAAGCCGCATGGCTTCATTCAGGCGCATACCCGCTTTAAGTCCGCGTTGCTTGGCTTCTTTCGATAAAGAGATGACACAGCCAAACTGACCCGTATATACACAAACCCCCACCGGCCGGTTACGTAGCCAGTAATTTACCTGCTGTTCGCAACGGGCAAAAAAGCTGTCCATATCTACAAACAACACGCGAGGCTCAGTTTTCGGTTGAATTGAATTCTGATTCATAACTCAAAAATTGCTAATATTTTTAGCATTAACAATGCCTAAGCTATTTTTGTTGATAAGTTTTTACAGCAATTAGGTTCAATCGCAATTGCTTACTATCAAGCTCAATCTACTAACTGAATAGAAAATTGTGCGTTATTTACTTTAAAAACGTTGTTTTTGACGAGCAGCTACTGACAAAACAGTGCCACCACTGCCAATGGTTTGTCAGTGTTTCAGGGTGTTACAGGTGTTACACACTGAAACATGTAACACCTGTAACACTCGCGAAGTAGAACAGAAATCAACAATGATGGGGAGGGGTAAACAGGAAAAGAAAACCTCTGTTCAAAAAAAAGGAGTGATTACTCACCCCTTTTTAATCCGAATTTTTCAATCTTGCTATATAAATGGCTTCGTTGTATATCAATGTCATCAGCTGTTTTTGATACATTCCAGTTGTTCTTTTCCAACTTGAATTTAATGTACTCGCGCTCGGCATAATCTTTATACTCCTGAAAGTTCTTGAACTGTTCAAAATCAGTTTGCGGAGCTGCGGCAACGGCCGTGGTGGTTGCCGTTGGTATAGCTACCGGCGCCGATGGATTGGCAAATGCTTTTACATCCGTATCGGTAATAATTTTATCACTCAGGATGATTAAACGCTCAATCATGTTGCGCAGCTCACGGATGTTACCCGTCCACGGCAAAGATTTTAGCGCATCCAAAGCGGCATCACTGATGCGTTTAGTTGGCATACCGTACTCATTGCAGATTTCTTCCAAAAAGCTTTGTGTCAATAGCGGAATATCATCACGGCGCTCGCTCAGTGGTGGTACGTGTATCAAAATTACGCTTAAGCGGTGATACAAGTCCATCCGGAAATTGCCATCTTCAATTTCTTTTAGTAAGTCTTTGTTGGTTGCAGCTACTACACGTACATCTACCTCAATCTCTTTTTCGCCACCAACGCGGGTAATGCGGCTTTCCTGTAAAGCCCGTAATACTTTAGCTTGTGCCGAATGGCTCATATCGCCAATCTCATCCAAAAACAAAGTACCGCCATTAGCCGATTCAAACTTACCAATACGCTGCTTCACAGCCGATGTAAAGGAGCCTTTCTCATGGCCGAACAGCTCACTCTCAATCAACTCCGATGGGATAGCTGCACAGTTTACCTCAATTAAGGGTGCATTAGCCCGGTGTGATTTTTCATGCAGCCAACGGGCCACTAATTCTTTACCGCTACCGTTAGCACCGGTTACCAATACGCGGGCCTCTGTAGGCGCTACCCGGTCAATGGTTTCCTTAATTTTAACAATGGCTTGCGAGTTACCCAGTATAGGGCGTACTTTAGATACTTTGCGCTTTAATACTTTAGCTTCAGTAACTAAGCTACCACGGTCCAGCGCATTACGAACGGTAATCAATAAACGGTTCAAATCCGGTGGTTTGGCAATAAAATCGAAAGCACCTTTTTTGCTGGCTTCTACCGCAGTTTCTACGGTACCATGACCGGATATCATGATGAAAGGCAGGTCGGGCTGTATGGCTAAACCTTCGCTTAATACTTCCATACCGTCCATACGATTCATTTTGATATCGCACAGCACCAAGTCATAATCGTTCTTTTTGATCAGCTGCAGACCGTCAATACCATTATCAACGTCTTCTACAGTATAATCTTCGTACTCTAAAATTTCACGCAACGTACTACGGATAGCACGCTCGTCATCAATGATTAAAATTTTGGCCATTCTTAGTTATTCAAGAGGTAGTTTTTGTGGGGCTAATATAGGTATTTGTATAGAAAAAGCAACACTTATAATCAACGGCATAAAAATAAACCCTTCCTGATTGCTCAGAAAGGGTTGAAATACAGCAGCAAAGCTGTAAGCCGGGTTCTGTACCGCCTTTCGGCGGCTTCTATCATTAATCTCGACCGGCTATCACTAACCGGCTCTATCAACCTACCCATCCTGACGATGCCACCAAGGCAGCATACGGAAGCGAGCAGCTTCACGTTCAGGACCTATTTGGTTTTTCAACTCCTGAGGTTTACCGCGAATGCAGTTACCTGCACTCGCTGTGAGCTCTTACCTCACATTTTCACCCTTACCCGGCAAAGCCGGGCGGTATATTTTCTGTGGCACTGGCTGTCGCCCGCTGCAAGGCGCCTTCCCGTTAGGAAGCAGGATGCTCTGTGTTGCCCGGACTTTCCTCCCTTTGTTTCCAAAGAACGATAGAACGTTTTGCTTGGCAAAGATAATGGTTTTGTACTTACTCGATCAGAATACCTGTAAGTCATGGGCTTAATACCTAGCTTTTAAGCAGAGGTGAGTAGTTTGTGAAAATGTAAACTATTGATTTAAAGATATTATATTATTTTGTGCTATTAAATGGCACACTATACTACACAGTAAAAAGTAGCCTAACGTTGCTTAATATTACCTTATTACATATATGTCTGTATCCGAACATTCTACAGTTTACAAAAACTTATCGCAAAAAACTACCGAGCAATTGAATGAGATGCTGCTGGATGATCGTGCATCTTACGAACCACATGTTATTGAAACAATTAAAAAGATATTGTTTGAACGAGGGATATCACCTGATGATGTAACCCGCTTAGTTAATGAACATAATTATCGTAGCAGCTCTAGTGGTATTTCCTGGAAAATGGGTATTGGAATCGGAGTCGTCATGATTAGAGTAATTTTGCTACTGGACCGCTGCAATCGGCAAAATGCCTATCAGGCACAAACACCTTTACTAGATCCAGATACTTCAAGGTTGGTAGTAGAGCAGCCGTGGTCACCTACTTATGAACAGCGAGTTTATGATCAAATACATCTGGTAGCTGGTTCCAGGTATACCACATTGCAGAAAAAACATGAGTTTGCCGGGTGTATAGTACGAAAACTGAAAGACCAGTTGCCTGAAGGATTATCCAGCATTCCGAAAGACAGTTTACGGTTGATTATGAATCAGGATTATAGTGAATGCGCTAAAATGGTTGGGCCTATTCAAATGGACCGATCATGGACACCTGCAATGGAAAACAATATTAAAGAGCGTTTAAAACATACATCCGCGGTGCAAAAGCTGGATATTTAAGTTCAAGACAAATTTTGTAATTGTATGGTTGGAGAAATGAAGGAGGCCCATCCACAAGGTATTCGTAAGCTTTCGTCCAAAATTCAGAATAAGATCACGCTTAGCTGCATGAGCAAGTTGTTTAAGTAGAATGGCGCTTATTACAATAAGCGCCACTTTGAATTACTGCTCTGTTTTTGGCAGAAAAACTTCAGCCATCATGCATCGTGCACTGCCACCGCCATTGCTTTCGATAGTTTCTAGGTTAGTAGATAATATTTTTACATGTTGTTCTAAAGCTTGCTTTTGCTCTGGCGTAAGTGCCTCTAATGCAGTATTGGACATGACTAATATATTTTCACCAAATTGATTCTGCACTTCCAGCATATTACCGGCAAACTGGCTCATTTGCGCCAGGGAGATTTCAATTATTTGTTTGTCGGTGTTTTGGAAAGAGTTTACCAGGTTCTCTTTTTCACTCGAATCCGTAACACTTTCCAAGCAAATCACTACGTAGCTGCTTCCTACACACATCATTACATTAGTATGGTAAATAGGTTGCTGTTTCGCATCAGTTGCATTGAAAGTAACAGCCGTATATTTTAGGTGCTGGCAAAAAGTATCCAGAACCTCAGTATGGGTACGGGGAGAAAGGCAGGCATACGCGATTTTGTTTTCACGATCGAGCACCATACTGCCGGTACCTTCTAAAAATTTGTTTTGTAGTTCAAATCGGCTCAGATCAATAGTATGATTAATGTGATACTGATCTTCCAGTTTACGTATCAAATCTTCACGTCGTTCCCAGCGCCGGTTTTCGGCCTGTATAGGGTAGAGTAGTACATCACCGTTTTCGTGAAAAGTTACCCAATTGTTCGGGAAAACAGCATCAGGCTTCGCTGGTTCTTCTGTATCATTTATTACAATAACATCAACTTGGTTATCGCGCAATAGTTGTACAAACGCATCAAACTCTTGCAAAGCTTTGTGCTGTACATGCTGTTGTTCAGCATCTTTGTTTTGGAAAGCATTGCTGGCAGCAGTTTGTTCATTAAAACCAAAGCTGGCCGGGCGTATCATTAGTAGGGTAGATGTAGATTGGCTCATAATGATTACAAAGTAAAAGCTATGTGAATTGGTTTTAAAAATTTTACACAGTAACCGAATGTACGGGTTTATACTACAGCATCACGTAACAGAGGTAAGCTCATACAATGAAACCCACCTCTGGCACGTGATAATTCTGCGGAAGGCATCAGTATTAATGTATCCTGCAATTCTTGCGGCTTCAATTCGTCATTTTCAAACTTTTCCAATAAGTCAGCTACCTTAATTATAGTAAACCCTTTTTGCCTGAAAGCTTCCACTGTTTTATCATTGCGATCGTAGCCTAATACTACACCATCTTTCAAAGCTAATAAGTTGCAGGAATCCGTCCATTGTTCACGCGCATCAAATGGAAAAGTATTATTACCTGAGTAGATAAACTGAACAGGTTCGGTACTGTGTAAATCATTTACGCTAACGTCCGAAAGTAATTCCTCCAGGCTGTTAAAGAAACGAGGCTTACTTTCACCATGGGTAAACTGTATAATTTCAAGCTTGTCTTTTTCTTTGGTTTTCTTATCAGAAAACCAGTTCATCGGTTCTAATGCAGGTACGGGTGCTTCGGTAATGGCTAATGATCCTAATAGCACCCAGACGTTCTGCTTTACTTGCGTAAATACTGTATCAATGTGCATGTAGTCGCGCTTGTGCGGAATTTTTACAATAGTTACTTTTTTAACTGCCTGGTGTTCAAATAACAATTTTATCGCTTCATTAGCACCACTGATTGATGTACGTTCACTACAGCCGATAATTACATGATTGGGGCTAACCATCATCACATCACCACCTTCTAACGTGGTTTTATCTTCATGATCTTCACCAGGGCGCAAAAAATGATGAATGTTATCAGGTATTTCTAAAATATTGTCGTGATAAGCTGCAAATAGCGGATGATTAAATAAAATGTAACGGGCCAGCAATGTTTCCCGTGCACGGGCTTTTTTAGCAGGCTTATTTAGTAATATATAGTTATTGATGGTAATGCCGATATCTCGTGAAAATATCAGGTTAGGGATAGGTGCAAAAATCATTTGATCTTTGTACAGTGAACCTGATATAAAAATTTTTGCCAGCTCTACTGGTGGAGTATCAATCAGCTTCTGCTGCAAGCTATAGCTGCAGCTTTCAATAGCACAAACCGAAGCTGTCAGTTTTTTACGTATATCATCATCTGCTAAAATATCTGCCAGCAATGTTTGTATTTCAATTACCTTAGTAGAGGCATGAAAATTCGGATGTTCGGGCTTGAAAAAGCTGCGGTCGGCCGAAGTGCTATCAACCTGTTGAAGTTTGCCTTTAATTTTATCAGGATCTAAAAAATAAAGCAGCAGCTTTATGTAATAATCGTATTCATCCCGGCGCATAGTGTCTAGGTGAACAATATCTTCAAAAAGCCAATCTTGAGCTTTAGAGGGCACTACTTTACCTAAACCACTGTCGGGACTATGAATTAGCAAAGCTCGTAAAGTTCCAATTTCAGAAGTTACATTGACTTGGAAGGTTGATTCATCAGATAGCATCATATATTATGGGTAGCAATGATCAAAGTTATCAGAATTAATGAAAATAATTAGTGAGGGCAGGTTGAGGCATTTTATTAATTTTGTAGGATGGATTTTATTATTGAAGCTACATTAAAAGCTGTTGCAGATTTATATCAAACTACACTAACTGCTCAGGAAGTTAACCTGCAGCAAACCCGCAAAGAGTTTGAAGGACAAGTAACCATAGTTACTTTCCCTTTTACAAAAGTATCCCGCAAATCGCCGGAGCAAACCGGAAACGAAATTGGTGCTTACCTGCAAAGCCACGTAGCCGAAATAGCCGGCTTTAACGTAATTAAGGGCTTCCTGAATTTATCCTTATCTGATAGTTACTGGCTTACCTTATATAATCAGGTAGTACTCAGTCCTGATTTTGGTAGATTACCCCATAATGGCAAAAAGGTAATGGTGGAATATTCATCACCCAATACCAATAAACCTTTGCACTTAGGCCATGTGCGTAATAATTTATTAGGCTACTCGGTTGCCACTATACTGGAAGCAGCAGGTTATGAAGTAATCAAGACCAACTTGGTTAACGACCGGGGGATTCATATTTGTAAATCTATGCTGGCTTGGCAAAAGTTTGGCAACGGTGAAACGCCTGAGTCATCTGGCTTGAAGGGCGATAAACTGGTTGGTAAATACTATGTTATTTTTGATAAAGAATACAAAAAGCAGATTGATGAACTAAAAGCTACGGGAACTCCCGAAGATGAAGCTAAAAAAACAGCACCGTTAATTATAGAAGCACAACAAATGCTTCAGCAATGGGAAGCTGGTAACCCGGAAGTGATTGATTTATGGAAAACCATGAATGGTTGGGTGTATAAGGGATTTGATGAAACCTACAACAAATTGGGGGTCAATTTTGATAAAAGCTATTATGAATCAAATACCTATTTGTTAGGCAAAGATATTATTGAAGAAGGGCTGGAAAAAGGTGTATTCTTTAAAAAAGAGGATGGATCTGTTTGGATTGATTTAACTGCTGATGGATTAGATCAAAAACTGGTGCTTCGCGCCGACGGAACATCAGTTTATATTACGCAAGACTTAGGAACGGCCCAATTGAAGTATAACGACTATCACATGGATGAATCTATTTATGTGGTAGGCAACGAGCAAGATTATCATTTTAAAGTGCTCTTCCTGATTTTGCAAAAGTTAGGTAAAAGCTGGGCTAAAGGTTTATACCACTTATCATACGGTATGGTGGACTTACCTTCAGGCAAAATGAAATCGCGGGAAGGTACTGTAGTTGATGCTGATGATTTGATTGCAGAAATGGAGCAGACCGCTCAAGTGCAAACTGAAGCCTTAGGTAAAGTTCAGGACTTCTCCGAAGATGAAAAGAACAAGTTATACCATATTATAGGTATGGGAGCGCTAAAGTATTTTTTGTTGAAGGTTGATCCTAAAAAGCGTTTGTTGTTTGATCCTAATGAGTCGGTAGATTTTCAAGGACACACCGGACCGTTTATACAATATACACATGCACGTATCAAATCAGTACTAAGTAGGGCAGAAGGTGAGTACAACAAAACTTCTGATATTGAACAATTAAACAGCTTCGAACGAGATCTGATTATTAATTTAACTCAATTTAATGATGCTTTAAGTTTAGCCGCAAAAGATTTTAACCCAGCAGCGATAGCGAACTATGTTTATGAATTGGCTAAAGCTTACAATAAGTTTTATCACGAAAACTCAATTTTGCAGGCAGAAAAAATATCCACTAAGAATTTTAGACTGCAACTGTCAGCATCATCTGTTAAAATTATTGCGCGAAGTATGAATCTTTTGGGCATTGAAGTACCTGAACGTATGTAAACTCTAGGATCCTTATTTAAGGTAATTTTCGAAAAGTAAAAGGGCTGCGATAAATAGCAGCCCTTTCACTTTTATAAACAATTGGTATTTAGAAAATATATTATTGAAGATTGTGTTAAGTAAGGCATCCAAGTACATTATGTGATTTCTCAAAAGTTACATTTTTCAAAATGTACTTCATTAAATATTGTTTTTTCAAAAAAGAGTATGTTAAAATAAAAATAATTCATACTTTTCGCTCACAAACTATTTAATTAACTCATAAACATTAACAAATGAAGAAAATTTTACTTGTTCTTCTTGCTTTGAGTGTTTTTGCCATGAACTATGCAATGGCTCAAAGTAGAAAAATTACAGGAAGAGTAATCGGGAGTGACGACGGTCAACCCTTACCTGGAGTATCTGTTCGCGTTAAAGGTAGTACCACAGGTATTACAACAGGTGTTGACGGAACATTCACCATTAACAATGCTCCGGCCGATGCACGAACGCTTACTGTATCTTTTGTCGGGTTCGTAACTCAAGATGTTGCTATTCCTACATCAGGCAGAGTGGATATTAAATTAGCAGCTGACAATCAGCAGTTGAATGATGTAGTAGTTGTTGGTTACGGTTCAGGTCAGCGTGCCTCTAACGTAGTAGGTCAGGTTGCTACAGCTACATCAAAAGAGATCCAGAATAAGCCTGTAGCAAATGCCCTTGATGCATTACAGGGTCGGGTTGCTGGTTTGCAAATCTTTACCTCATCAGGTGAGCCTTCACAGTTATCTTCAGTTAGAATCAATGGTAGTGGCTCATTAAGCGCAAGCACATCACCTTTGTATGTGTTAGATGGAATTCAAGTTGACCAAAATGCTTTTTTAAGTTTGAATCCTAACGATATAGAAAGCATTTCAGCTTTACGTGATGCATCTTCCACATCAATTTATGGTTCACGAGCAGCTAACGGCGTATTGTATATAACCACTAAAAAAGGAAGTACTAATCGTCCTGCCACTATTGATGTAACTACACAATATGGTATCAGCAAGTTTGCAAATCTTGACTTTTTTAATCGCCTGATGAACGCTGATCAGCTATTAAGCTATCAAGTGCAAGTTGGGCAGAGAACACAAGCAGCGGCTGATGCTATTCGTACTACTTATGGTGCTAATACTGATACTAAGTGGTACAAAGTTTTCTATCGTGACAACCAACCTACTTTCCAATCAACAGCTACCGTTTCAGGTGGTGGTGGTAAGACCACTTACTATGCTTCTGCTGGTTATTTTAAACAAGAAGGTTTAGCGTGGCGCTCCAAATATGAGCGATATACTTTACGTTCAAATGTAAACTCTGTTGTTAATGATTGGTTGCAGTTTGGTTTAAATCTTTCAATGGGTAATGATTATCGCCAAACTAACCCTTTTGGTAGTAATAGCTTAGGACGTGGTCTAGGCCTCTTATATGCTCCTTATTATGCCACTAAAGATGCAAATGGTAACGATTATACCTACATACCTGGCCCTAACATCTACAATCCCCGTTATCGTCTGTCAAAAAACCCTGATGATATCAACAATATTCAATTAGATCCAACTGGATATATTCAGTTAAATCCAATTAAAGGATTGACTTTGAAAAGTCAAGCAGGTTTGGATGCCTATGATAGAAGAGAAACTTATGCTCTTTTACCATCTTATCTAGGTTCTATAAATAACGGCAATTTAACAGAATACTTTACAAGATATTATACCCGTACTGTAACCAATACCGCAGAGTACAAGTTTAACTTGAAAACTGTCCATCACTTTACATTGTTGGCCGGTCAAGAATCTGTGGACAGTCAAACAAGAACTTTCCAGGGTGGTTCTTCAGGTATCACCGACGATCGTGTATTATTGCTACAGAATGGTCCAAATTCTATTGCAGTGACTTCAGGTAAAACGGAGTATTCTTATCATTCATTCTTCGGTCGTTTAAGCTACGATTTTAATAGTCGTTACTTTATTGATGGTTCAATCCGTCAAGATAAATCTTCTCGCTTCGGAGCAAACAATCGTTCTGCGGTTTTCTACTCTGTAGGTGGTATGTATAAAATTAAACAAGAAAACTTCCTAAAAGATGTTAGCTGGTTAAATGATTTATCATTAAGGGCTAGCACAGGTAGTACTGGTAACTCAGATTTTGGTACATCTGCAGACCAAAACTATCTAAGTTATCAGTTAGCGGGTACTAATACCTATAATGCAACTACTGGTTATGGCCTTACCGCACCAGGTAACCCTAATTTAACTTGGGAAAGACAACAAAATACTACTGTGGGCTTTAACGCTACTATTTTAGACAGAATCAGATTAGACGTAGCATACTACAATAAGATAACAACAAATATGTTGTTGGCTGTACCTTATCAGTATGTAGTTGGTTTTACAAGTGTTTATAATAACGTGGGTAAATACAAAAACACAGGTTTTGATATTGATATTAATGCTGATGTTTGGAGGAATGATTCAAAACGGGCTTATATAAGACCATTCGTGAATATTACTACAAATAAAGATAAGGTTCTTTCAATTTTCCAAGGTAAAGACTACTGGGTACAATCAGGCACTGGGGTAGCTTGGGTAGTTGGTCAGCCAGTATCTTTTGTATACCCTGTGTTCAAAGGTGTTAATTCTCAGACAGGCCTACCTGAATGGTATTTGCCAAATGCTACTAACCCAGGTGTAACCCGCAAAGATGCAAGTGCTGTAACCTCAACCTTTAGCACTGCTGCATTACAACAAAACACTGGTATTCGTCGTAACCCTAAAGCAACTGGTGGTTTTGGTTTAGATGCCGGCTACATGGGCTTCAGCTTATCAGCACAATTTAGCTATGCACTGGGTAAATACCTGATCAACAATGACCGTTATTTCTATGAAAATCCAAGCCAATTTCCAGGTTATAATCAGTACAAAACAGTTACTGATTACTGGAAAAACCCAGGTGATGTAACTACTTTCCCTAAATACGGTGTACAATTTACTCAGTTTGATTCACGTCTGATTGAAAACGCCAGCTTTATGCGAATGAAAGTATTAACCTTAGGTTACGCTGTTCCTTCAGCTGTACTTAAACGTACTAAAGCTATTAAAGGTTTAAACGTGTTCTTGACCGGACGTAACTTATTTACTGTTACTAAGTACAAAGGTCCAGATCCAGAAGTTGATTCCAACTTAGCCTTAGGTACAAACCCTAACACTAAACAGTATACTGTTGGTTTAGACATTAAATTCTAAAGAGAAAAGATAGACTTCTAAAGTATTAAAGATGAAAAATATAATAAGAGGTTTGGTTGCGGGAGCTATTGCTATAGCAGTATTTCCGTCTTGCAAAAAGCTTGACCTAACACCATACAATCAAATTAAAGTAACTGAGTCCTTTCAAACACTTAAAGACGCTCAATCATGGGATGCCGGACTTTATGGTATATTGAGAGGTCGCGTGTATGGATCATACATGATTAGTCAGGATGTACAAGCCGATCAATTAAATGCCAGTTTGGATTATGGTAATCGAAACGGTTCTCCTCACCGGTGGGGTGATTCATTCTTGGCTGATGATGGTGCGATTACGACCGCTTGGGGTGGCTATTACTATGCAATTACAGATGTTAATGTTGCTTTAGCCGGCTTTGATAATATTGCTACTACAAGTTCAACTGATGCTGCTACCCTAAACAAGTACAGAGGCGATGCTTATCTAGCTCGAGCATATTACTATTTGAATTTAGTTATAAGATTTGCAAAGCCTTATGAATCTGCGACTGCTTCAACAGACTTAGGTGTACCGGTTTTAACTAAGTACGATATCGATGCTATGCCTTCCCGTGCAACTGTTAAACAGGTGTATGATCAAATCATCTCGGATATTAACAATGCTAAAACGTTTTTAGCTAATACGGCAGGGGCACAAGGTTCGAGAACCTTTACAATTGATGCAGCATTAGCGTTAGAAGCTAGAACAAGATTGTATATGCAAGATTGGGCTGGCGCCTATACTGCTGCTAACACTGTAATTACTCGTACAACTTATCCGTTGTACAATACTGCAGCAAACTTCCAAGCATATTGGGGTACAGATGCCAAACAAGAGGATATTGTACAACTTAATGCGAATAATACAACTGAGGTTCCGAATGTTAACAACATTTACCTAGGACTTCTTACTAACGGCAGCAACACCTTTGCTCCGGATTTTATCCCTTCAAAGTGGGTAGTTGATTTTTATTCAAGTACCGATATTCGTAAGCCTGTTTATTTTGACCCAAAAACCGTGGTGATTTCAGGCCAGACAGTTAAAGGTATATATTTGGTAAACAAATATCCAGGTAATATATCACTGTTTACAGGTACTTACACTAACTATTATCAAGCACCAAAGCTATTTCGTGTTGCAGAGTTATACCTGATAGCTGCTGAAGCTGCAGCTAAATCAGGCAATGCTGGTAATGCACTTACAGCATTGAATGCTTTGAAAACTGCTCGCGGAGTTGCAACTGTATCATCAAGTGGTACTACTTTAATTCAAGACATCAAAGATGAAAGATTCCGCGAACTAGCGTTTGAAGGCTTCCGTTTGTTTGACTTAAAACGTTATCATGAAGGATTTACGAGACACGATCCTCAGAACACTAGCATTATTCAGCGAGGTACTAGTTACGATGTATTAGCAATTCCTGCTGACGATAATAAGTTTACTTGGGGTTTGCCAACAAATGATTTAATTATAAACACTAATCTAAAACAGAATCCAGGTTGGTAATTTACATCTAAAACAAAAAGAAAAGCTGTTCTTAAAAGAACAGCTTTTCTTTTTAATATACAAAACCAATCACAATAGAATTAAGTTGCTACAAGTTAACGTTTTGCAACAAAAAGGATAAAGTATGAGCTTCCAGCTTGTCTAATAATGGGGTATTTATTGCTTTTGTATTTAATGACAAATGCCCTTTAATTAATATTTCACTAGACTCGTTTTCCTCGCCATTAAAAATCAAAGCTTTGACTTTGATTTTTTTTTGCTTTAACAATTCTAGTGATAACAAAGTATGGTTAATACTCCCCAAGTAGTTCCTAACAACCAGCACAACTTCAGCTTTTAAGTGCTGAATCAGATCGATAATGAAAGTTTCATCATTTAGGGGAACCATTAATCCTCCTGCACCTTCAATAATCAGCTGATTATTAGTTTCTGGAAGTTTAAAGTGATTAAGTTCTATCTTGATGCCATCAATAGCTGCCGATTGATGGGGTGATAAAGGCTGCGTAAGTCGGTATGTTTCGGGATGAAACTTTGAAATTGGATTAGAAACTAGGTTGCGTACTTTCATAGTATCACTATTTTCCAGATCGCCAGACTGAACGGGTTTCCAGTAATCAGCTTTAAGTTTTTCGACTAATATAGCCGAAACTACTGTTTTACCTACATCGGTACCAATACCAGTAACAAACAGCGGTGAGTTATTAGACATTGTTAATATTGTTTAATGAATTAGTCAGCTTCATAATTTCATCGGTCATATTATAAGCATGTAAACAAATGCGTAATCTCTCTGTACCCACAGCAACTGTCGGACTTAGTATGGGTCTTACATCCATACCTTGTTGCTGTAGCATAGAAGCCGTTGCTTTAGCTTTTTCGTTTGAGCCTAATATAAAAGTTTGTATTGCACTTGTGCTTGTTGCAAAATTAGGTAATTGACTTGTGTATAGATTTATGTTCTTGTAAAGCTTCTTTAGGCTGTCTTGATCTTCTTGTAGTAATCGGTACGCCATTTTAATGGTAGCTAACTGATGCAGAGGAGCAGCAGTGGTATAAATAAAAGATCGTGCGAAATTAACCAAGTAGTTCCGCAAACTTTGGTTGCCTAATACAATAGCACCATGGCAACCCAATGCTTTACCAAAAGTAATTACACGAGCAAGAACATTAGCTTCTAAGTTTAATTGGTTAACTAACCCTTTACCGAGTACTCCGGTGGCATGAGCTTCATCAACAATTAGTGCAGCGTTGTACTGCTTGCAAATTTTTGATATGGCTGTTAAAGGTGCCGCATCACCATCCATTGAATATATACTCTCTACAACTACATATATATTGCCTTTGGCTTGTTTTAGCTTCTCTTCTAAGCTGTTCAAATCATTATGCTTGAAATTATAACGACTTGCATAGCTCAAGCGAATGCCATCGATTATAGAAGCATGAATCAGTTCATCATGTATTACGGTGTCACCACGTTGTGGCAGGCTGGATAGTAAACCTACATTGGCATCATAGCCAGAATTAAACAACAACCCGGCTTCAGCTTCATGATAGTTAGCTATTTCTTGCTCTAATTCTTCAGCATAGCTGGTATTACCAGCCAGCAGGCGAGAGCCGGTTGAGCCGGAACTGAACAATTTACTGCTTGCAATTTCTTCAGCAACCAGGTTATATAAACGAGCGGATCGGGCAAATCCCAAGTAGTCATTTGAGCAAAAATCAATGAGTAAGCTTTCCGGCCTAAGTTGGCGGTAAGTACCGGCTGCTTGTCGGTCAGCTAGCTTTTGTTCAATGTAGTCGTGTATGTTCAATAGTACAAAGTTATATAAAATAAAAAAGCGGCATATAGCCGCTTTCTAAAGAAATTTTTAATAGAATTATTCTTGTGAAGGAGGAGCACCGCCGCCACCATTCTGACGCATTCTCTCGATTCTTTCTTGCATCATTTTTTGGTAAGTAGCTTTTTGCTCATCAGTCAAGATAGCCTGGATTTTGGTGTTGTAAGACTGACGCAAAGGACGCATAGATTGCATCATGGTTTGACGGTCGCCATTAGAAGCAGTCATTAAGCTATCCATTGATTTGGATTGAGCTTGAAAAACCGATAATACTTTAGCATACTGATCGTCAGTTAACTTTAAATCTGTTTGTAATTGTTTAGCCTGAGCGTCGGGAGTTGGACGTTGCCGACCACCGCCTTGAGCGAAACTTACTGCGCTGATACCTAGCACAAAGCAGCACATCAATAAAATCTTTTTCATCGTTTATTTTTTAGTTTTTGATAAAGATATACGCTAATGGTTTAATAGCATCCGTGTAACTTAATTGTTGCTTTGCTGTAATTTAGCAATTGATTTTTGCATAGACGTCATCATGCTGGTTAAATTTTCCATGGTGGGTTCGGCTGGCGGTATTGGCATCTGGGTAGATAAATAGGCTTTCGCTTTCCAAATTTCAACAACATCATCACTACTTATTTCGTAAGGTTCGTAAATAGGATTATCAGACACCAACTTCAACTTTTTATTTTCACGAAAACGGTTACCGGCACGTTTATATACTACACCTTCCGATTTAGAAACAACAACATAAGTTTCACCCACCTTAACATCGGCCCAGTTTTCTACATATTCACCAATCACAACGGTGCCTGATGGTAAGGGTAACATGGAATCGCCTTTGATTTCAAAGGCACGATATGTACCTTGTTTAAACATGGGCAGATAAAACTTAGGCAGCGCTGCTACATATTCCGGATCAGCATAGCCGTTCAGGTAACCGGCACTGGCTTTAACCGGTACCATTTCTATATTTTCGTTGTTTTCTCTATCAACTGAAATACTTAATACACGCAGGTTGGCTGGATTACCTTTAGGCTTAGGCGCCCATTTTTCATTAATGGTTTCATTAATGAAGTCATCAATAGTTACCTCAAAGTAAGATGCTATTATTTTTAGTAAATCATATTTAGGATCTGCACGATCTTCCTCATATGCACCTACTAATGAACGTTTTATACCTATAGCATCAGCAAATTGCTGCTGAGTAAGCCCTTTTTTCTTCCGTAGAAATTTAATATTTGATGAAATAATTGACATAAAATTTGATTTTACTAAAATTGTTAGTAAATTTATGCTCATAAAATTAGTAACAAAATTTTAATTAGCAAAATATATTGTCAAATGAAACAGTTCGTTTATATTATTACTGACAGAAATCGTAGTAACTTACATGTAGGCTTATGTTCAGACATGGTAAAAACCATTAATTTTTACCGCGAAATGCCAACTTTATTTTTTGACCAAGCGCAACAGCTAAGTCGTTTAGTATATTTTGAGGAAATTAACTCAGAAGAAGATGCAATGGAAAGGTTTAAGTTTGTAAGTGCTTTTACCCGCTCTCAGAAAGAAAAAATGATCAGATCTGTAAATCCTAATTGGCTAGATCTGACCACTAATTTGAATATTGAACAAAGTGTGCGCAAGCGCCCTTATATGCGACCTGCTATGAATGCAGCTGCAAACCGACTTACTTTTTAATAAATTTCAGGGCTCCTGAATTCATACAATATCTTTTGCCGCCCTGGTCTGCCGGGCCATCGTCAAATACATGGCCTAAGTGCAGACCAGTGCTTTTTTCAACTACTTCGGTACGCTCACCATCTGCATCGCGTACCAGCAAAACTTTGCTTTTATCAACAGGTTTGGTAAAGCTTGGCCAACCTGTACCACTATCAAATTTACTATCTGAGCTAAATAGCACTTCGCCAGTTGCAGCACTTACATATACGCCTTTTTGATGATTATTGTAGTAGGCATTATGAAATGGCGGTTCAGTACCTTTTTCTACCATAATGTAGTACTCATCAGGTGTCAGCTGTTTTTTCCATTCGGCAACGGGTTTACCTTTAGGGCCTTTAGGCTGTGCGCTTTGTCCGCTTATATTCTGGCAGGCAAACAAAGCCAACAGGCTAGTTGCTATTAAAACTGCATTTATCTTTCTCATACCAAAACGTACGGCTAAAATTTAGCTTTAGATTTTGTAGTTTGTCACTATAAAATCCTGTTTTTAGCCATAATATCAGGATTAATGAGGTGTATCAATCCATTACTTTGCTGCACATTAAACTTTTCAATAACACTTTGTCCTCCTGTTTCATCAGTTAGTACAATATTCCGGTTTCCATCAATACGAGCAATAATTTTGCTGCCCGATAAGGTTAATAAGGTAGCTTCTCCATTACCTGCTTTAATTTGTTTGCCAATACTTTTCGCATCTAAACGCCCGGCAACAGCATGGTAGGTGATAAAGTTGCTTAGTTCCAATTTATGTTCAGGTTTCAAAAGCGTATCTAAATGTGATTGTCCAAGCCGACTGATGAATGCAGAATCGCTAGGTAAAAACAAGGTGATAGGACCTCTGCTTTTAAAGGTAGCAGTTAAGTTAGCTGCTCTGAGTGCGTTTAAGAATATTGGGTGTTTTGTGCTTTGTGTGAGATTTTCAACAATATCCATTACAGGATTCATGTACAAATTACTAATATTTTTTACCGGGTAGCGGCTTTGTTGTATACGAACAGAATCCTGATATGATGTTCCGCGAGGAGGAGTGGTTTGAGCAATTACAGCCAATGGGCCTAATAGTCCCAAACATAATATTAAAAGGTTTTTCATGATAATAGTTACCACATAAACTATAAAGCGTTGAAGCTGTTTTATTAAACTAAAAAAGCGGCCTAAAAGAGCCGCTTATACTTAAAAAAATTAAAAAAGCTTACCACCCAGGTGCAAAGTTCAACCCAAATACAGGTTTGCTTACATCAGTACGGTTGAAAGGCACGGCCAGATAAGGCTCAAGTACCAGATAGCCAAACAGATTAACACGCAAAGATACACCAGCACTGGTAATCGGAACTCTGGAATAAACTGATTGATATTGTTTCTGACCATTGGCGTCCAAAACGGGTTGATTACTGCTATCAACTACCAAGTCACTTCTTAAGAGCGTTGGGTTACTTTTGAATTCAATTTTATCGCCTTGGTTCCATGCTAAACCTGCATCAAAAAAGAAGGATAGTTCAGAAAAAAAGAACTTAGACTTAATTTGAGATAGCTTTTCTGGACCAGTGAAAGGCAAACGAACCTCAAAGTTAGCTACAGCTATACGGTTACCTGAAAGCTGATCGATAGTAAAGTTGTTACTAGCTACTTTGTTGCTGTTATAAAAGCTGGTGTATTCGTAACCTCTAATCAGGAACGGGTAGCCTAAGTAATATGGGTACAAAACGTTCTCAGTATTACCGAAGCGTCCTACACTATATAACCGGCCAGCAAAAGTTACCGGGCTCAATCGAACGTATTTACGTAAATCAATGGTTGGGCTGAAAAATTTAAAAGAACCTATATTATACTCAGCACCTAAACGGTATCGGAAACCACTTAGAGGTGAAGCAATACCGAAGTAGGAGTTATCGCCAATTAAAGCAGTACTGATAGAATAAATTGTAAAAGGTCTTAAATTTAAACCGGTTTGATCTAAATAATCACTGCGCGATACTGTATGACGATCAGAACCTACATAGTTCCCAATAAAGGTACTGTCGTTCCTGCGGGTGTAGTTGTAATAATCGCTATAACGCTGTACGCGGTAGGAGTAGTAGGCAGCACTTGCACCAAACTCGATGCGGGTAGCTTTGGAAAACGGATAAGAAGCTAATACTCGGCCTGAATTTTCGAAAGTGCGGATAATATCGGTATATTGTTCTACTACCGGCGTTTGCGTACCGTTGTTGGTTATTGTGGTAGTACGTGAACCAAAGTTCCCGTATTGATAAGGAATATGTGACAGGCCTGCACCAAAATTCCAACGTCCTCTTTGATTGATGTATAACAGCTGTCCGCCAAAATCGTAGATTTCGCCATTTACGGCAGCACCTGCATAAATCTGGTTCCGACCTAAAATGTCGCTGAATACACCTTGTACACCGCTGGCTAAACCTGTGCCGTAAGCACTAACGCCAACACCAACTCCGCTACTAGCTAGATAATCGAGTTTAAATTGTGGTCGGTATGGAATGTTATGGATAGAATCGGCCGGTATTCTCGGATAAGCCAGATAGTTATTTAGGTTAGCGTTAATTAAATCTACCCCAACAGCTTTAGGCGGCGGCAGCATAGCCGCTTCGTAGTGGGTTTCACTACCACTAACAGCCTTTGGCGTAAAGGCTGATGCTTTAGCATTGTATATAGCATACTTCTGTGAGCGGTAGTAAGAGTAAACTATATCGTCGTGATTGGAAATACTTAGTGCCGGTGAATATTCTGTAATACCGCAAATCCCGGTAAATAAGTCCGTCATTTGTTCAACGTTACCGGTAGCTATGGTGTAGCGATACATGTTACGGAAACCATCACGGTTGGATAGGAAATAGATTTGCGAGTTATCTGCCGAGTACTGCGGATTGAGGTTGTTCGCTCCATCAAAAACTTTAATATCAGTTACTTTACCTGTTGCTAAATCTAGTTCAGCCAGGTTGAAAGTGATGGTTTGTGTTAGTGCAGCATCGTAAGTGGTACGATCACTACTAAAAACTATTTTTTTACCGTCTCTTGAAAAGCTGGGCTGGTAATCTGAGTATTTATCGTTAGTTAGTTGCTTTACCTTTTTAGTGTTGAAGTTATACAAGTATAAATCACCATAACCGTTAGCTAAACCTTGAAAAGCAATTTCATAACCGTTAGGAGACCAGGTTAGATTACTGAACTGTTCAGCTTTACCCATAGAGATATTATCCAGTACGCGTCCACTTGGCACTTCTACAACTAACAAACGGTTGCGCCCTTTGCTGAAAATACTGAAAGCAAACTTTTTACCATCAGGCGACCAAGCTCCAGCAGATTCAATAAAGTTAAACTCGTCAATATGCGTATTAGATGTTTTGCTGGTTAGCTTTTTTATGATATGGCCGGTTTGTGCATCAGCCAGAAACAAATCTACCGAGAACAGATCTTTTTCGGACAGGAAGGCTAAATACTTACCATCTGGGCTAATTGCCGGTGCTATATTCATTTCACCGGAGTTTTTATTATCAATAATACGCTTACCAACGGGTACCTGCGCTGTATCTTTCAGGTAAGGTTGATACATGGTAGTAATGGAATTTTTCCAGAGGTTGGATAAAGTTTTATCATCATATCCAAACGTACGGCGTATGCCATAAGCTAAGCCATAGCGGGCTGTATTTTTAAAGAAGGGGACAATGATAGTGTCACCATAAGTTGAACCCAGGTAAGACCAAAAAGCCTCACCATAACGGTAAGGGAAATATTTGGTACTTTCGGTTAAATCCTTAACGCTTGGTATATCATGGTTTAAATAAGCATCACGCATCCACATAGCTGTGTAAGCATCCTTTTTACCTAAAGAAAGGTATTCGGCCATACCTTCAATCATCCACAAAGGCATATTGTTGATATTGCCAATATTAGTGGTATCATTGCGCAGCAACAAATGATATTGAAACGCGTGTACCAACTCATGACCTATAACGTGACGTGTAGTTTGGTTTGTTTCCATAATGGGCATAACTACACGGTTTTTTAAACCTTCAGTTACACCACCTGTACCCACGCCAATTTCACCTTCAATCGCGGTAGTTTGTTGAAAGTCGGGATGGTCTGCATATAGTATAATGGGATTAGCTCGTCTGAAAGTATCTCTGAATACCTGCTGGTGCAACGTGTACCACAATTCGCTTTCTTGTGCAAAGCGCTTCAGCAAGCTATCATTTTTGAGGTAGTAGTATATTTCGAAATGCGGGGTTTTATAAACCTTAAACTTCAGGTTTTTGTATCGTACCTTATTCTCACCAAAATACTGCGCCCTAGCTGTATTGCTAAACAAGCTAGCCATTAACGTGAACAGTATTAAGATGAAAATAATTTTGGCTTTACTTATCGTAAAGTAAATGTGTTTCATAAAGTAAGTTGATTAACAATCACCAAAATTAACTAAAAATTGGCTATAGGAGGTATTAACAAATCAGCCACCTTTACTCAAGTGGTGGCTGATTTTGTGGTTGTTCTGGTGGTGGAGGCTCAACTGATTTTGCGGCTGTATCAATTGGTGCAGATAAGCTGTCAGTCGAAGATGACGTGTCTACCGAAATATGCGGCGTTGGACAAGTGTACTCTTTAGTAATTTTAACCCAAGGTTTAGGGAAAGGCCCCGGAGCATAGCCTGATTTTTCATCAGCATATACTTTTTCCATAAACCGCCCGAAAATAGGTAAAGCGGTATGTGAACCTTCGCCACTGCCAGATGAGTTAAAATGCACGCTACGATCATCTGCACCTACCCATATACCGGTAACCAAATCTTTGGTAATGCCCATATACCAGCCATCTACATAATCAGAAGAGGTTCCGGTTTTGCCACCAATTTGGTTACTTGCTTTTTTCCATAAGCCCGGATATTCCCATAAAGCTTGCGATGTGCCGCCGGGTTCTTCCATACCACCACGGAACATGTACAGCATCAGCCAGGCCGTTTCGGGACTAAGAACCTGGGTGCTTTTCAATTCAAACTCTTGTAAAACGTTGCCATTATGGTCTGTGATTTTGGTGACCAGTAAAGGATCAATCCGTTGCCCTTTGTTCAGGAATGTACTGTAAGCGCGCACCATTTCGTAAACTGAAACATCATTTGAGCCTAATGATACAGATGGTACAGCTTTCAGCGGGCTTTCAATACCGCATTTATGAGCATACTCTACCACTTTATCCCAGCCCACTTTTTCGGTTAGCTGCGCCGTGATGGAATTTACCGATTTGCCCATAGCCCATCGTAATGACATTTCACGATAAGAAAAATGGAAATCCGCGTTATTAGGTGACCAAACCTCTTGCTTGCCATTATCATCATAGGTTATGGATACAGGCTTATCCGTAAATTTATCACATGGCGTATAACCATTATCTAAAGCCGTCAGGTAAGCGAAAGGCTTGAAGGTTGAACCCGCCTGGCGCTTGGCCTGATTAACGTGATCGTATTTAAAGTATTTATTATTAATGCCACCAATCCAAACCTTAATTTTACCGGTACTAGGCTCAATGGTCATCATACCCGTGTTCAGGATACGGGCATAATATTTAATAGAGTCTTCACTTGAAAAAGTTGTATCACGTTCACCATTCCAGGTAAATACCTTCATGCGTTTTTTAGTTGTAAAGTATTGCTGTATCTGGCTGCTATCTCCTTTATACTTTGTTTCTAATACTTTATATATGGGTAAACGTTGTTCTGCCTTCAGTACAAAATCTACAATTTCATTACCCTTTGAATCGCGCCAAGGATTTCTATTGCCCCAAATACCATTAAATCGCTTTTGAAGCATTTTCATTTTTTCGGCAACAGCCTCTTCGGCGTATTGCTGCAAGCGTGAATCAATAGTGGTATAAATTTTCAAGCCATCTTCATACAAATCATAATCGTTGGCTTTTAACCATTTTTCCAACCATTTTTCAACGGCACGGCGCAGGTACGAATCGCCTTGTGCATCGTCTTCCACATAACTTAAATCCAAAGTTAGGGGTTCGTGACTGTAAGTAGCGAAAGCTTGTGGCGATAAGTAACCGTATTTTTCCATTTGCCCTAAAACTACGTTCCGGCGTTCCAGTGAACGCTTCGGATTACGAATAGGGTTGTAGGTTGAGGTTGCTTTAAGCATACCAATTAAAGTAGCTGCCTGATCTGGTGTTACTGCATCAGGCGTTTTATTGAAGTACTTTAGAGTTGCCGTTTTAATACCAAAAGTATTGTTACCAAATGGTACAGTATTAAAGTATAAAGTTAAAATTTGTTGCTTGCTATAAACATGTTCAATCTTGAAAGCGGTTAACCATTCTTTTATCTTATAAACTGCTGTACGCAATACGGGAATATGCCTTATGAAGCCCTGATATTTTCTTTTACGGGTTTGAAACAAATTTTTGGCTAATTGTTGTGTAATAGTGCTGCCGCCACGCTTATCGCCCTTAGCTGTAGATAGCAAACCAGTAAAAAAGGAGTAGTAATCAACACCATGATGCTTATAAAATCGAGCATCTTCAGTAGCAACTAAGGCATTGATGAGGTTAGGCGATATGTTTTTAAACTCGACCGGCGAGCGGTTTTCCTTATAAAATCTGGCTAAAAGTTGACCATCGGCGGTGTAGACTTCTGATGCAACAGATAAGATAGGGTTTTTAACATCTTGCATGTCAGGAGAGTAGCCGAATAAACCTAAAAAGTTTATTTCAATGGCGCAGAAGAATAGAATTACAAAGTATATAAGAATTACGAAGTATCGCAGGAATGGATTTCGAATACGTTTAAACATTGGATAAATATGTGAAATTATACCGTCAACACCATAATTCGTTAACAAATATTAAGAACGCTGATAGAGCCGGTAAATTTTAAAGCCGGTACAAAACTATTTTATCTATGGAAAATATAATCAAGAAATTTCAAATTACTGATCATAAAAAGATTTCCCTTAAAGATTATGACACTGCTGATACGGCAGGTTACGATAAAGACGATGCTGATGAGCTACTTGCTGATATGATTAAGCAGACCTCTGATTTGCAAAATGAGTTGTATGCTGATAATAAACATGGCTTACTCATCATATTTCAGGCCATGGATGCAGCCGGCAAAGACAGTGCTATAAAGCACACCATGTCGGGCCTGAACCCTCAAGGGTGCCAAGTGTTTAGTTTCAAACAGCCAACATCGGAGGATTATGATCATGATTTTTTATGGCGCCATTACAAAGCATTGCCCGAGCGTGGCCGGATAGGTATTCATAACCGTTCGCATTATGAAAACGTGTTGGTTACCAAAGTACATCCTGCATATGTTATGAAAGAAAATCTACCAGGTATCAACGATGTGAAAGATTTGGACAAAAAGTTCTGGGAGCATCGGTATGATAGTATAAGAGATTTTGAAAAGCATTTAACCCGCAATGGTACCGCTATTATCAAGTTTTTTCTGCATGTATCAAAAGACGAGCAAAAAGAACGCTTTCTGAAACGTATTGATGAAGCTGATAAAAACTGGAAGTTTTCTTCTGCTGATATTGAGGAACGTAGCCATTGGGCTGATTACCAAGAGGCCTATGAGGATGCAATTAACGCTACATCTACACCTAATGCTCCATGGTATGTAATACCAGCTGATAAGAAATGGTTTACGCGTATTGCAATTTCAACCATAATGCTTGAAACCCTGAAAAAATTAAAGTTAGAATATCCTGTTCTGCCTGCAATTGAGAAAGAAAAGCTAGAACAAGCTAAACAATCGTTGGAAAGTGAGTAATGGATAAAGCAGTGGTATATAAGATTATACCACTGCTTTATCTCTAATCTACCTTAATTTCATCTGCAAAGATGTACGAAGGTTTGCCTTTGCTTTCATGCCATTCAGGTAGTGCGCCATATTGTTGCGCTACAATTTTGATGTAGCGTGTATTAACATTTAAGGTTCCATCAAAAGTCTGGGTTTGTACTTTTAAATCATCAATAGCAGTTTTAGTGTTTACTGTACTGATAAGCCGGTAGTTTTTGCCGTCATTTGATACCCAATATTGTACAGCTTTCGGAAACACTATCCAAGCACGTGTATCCTGTAAGGTACTTATAGTAACCTGTTTAACCGGTTTTACCTGACCTAAATCTATAACCGCTTCCAGGTTGTTAGTTTGGTAGCCCTGCCAATTACCTAATCGCCAGTTAGTAGAACCTTGTAAACCATCAATCAGTGATTCGTCGCCTCGTGCGGGATAGTTAGGCAAGTATTTGGTTAAGAGCGTGAGTTTAAGATCACTTCTAATTTTTATAAACCGCCCAGTAGTAACAAAGCTTTGCTGTCCATTTTTCAACGCTATGGCTTTGATTGTTGTGGATGCATTTATAACAAATGGCTTCTGATATAAAGTTGATGATGTAGTAGGCTCACTACCATCAGTAGTATAATATAGCTTTATACCTTCATCAGCAACATTTATGTTAATAGTATCGGTTTGTTTAAAACTTATACTTGAACTTGCGATGGATGGAGTTACTATAATTTGTGACTCATTTATTTTTGAAGCAGGTTTTTCCAAATCTTGTACAAATAACTGATTAGGTAAACGGCCAGTAAAAACTTCAAATTCGCCGCCTTCTGCAACATCATCGTAGTTAATATATAATTTGTTATAAGGCTTTTTGTTGAAGTTCATGCCTTGCAAATACACATTATTGGGGCTTACAGCCATACCTGAATTGGATACAATAAACTTTTTTCCATTCTCCAGGTTAATGGTAGCTTTTTCAAACTGAGGTAAGCCAACCATTAACTGCTGCTGACCAGGTGCTATATTATACAAACCTAAGGCACTCATCACATACCAGGCAGACATTTGCCCACAGTCTTCATTGCCCGCCAATCCATCTGGTTTATTGCTGTATTCGGTTTGCATTATCTGGTTCAAAAACTGCTGTGTTTTATGCGGATTGCTGGTGAAGTTGTATAAATAGGCTATATGATGACTGGGTTCATTTCCATGTGCATACTGGCCAATTAAGCCTGTAATATCATCTTGTTGGCGGCCGCTTAATTTAGCATGCGTTGTAAATAGTTCATCCAACTTAGTTTCAAAGTTTTCTTTGCCGCCCATGCGGTTTATTAAGCCTTCCACATCTTGCGGTATAAAAAAGGTATATTGCCAAGAGTTGCCTTCGGTATAATTGTTATTAACTTCAGTAGGTTCAAATGGTGTGTACCAGCCGCCATTTACTCGAGCCTGCATAAAGCCATTTTGCGGGTTAAACACATTTTTCCAATATTGTGCCCTTTGTATGTAGGTGGTATAATCTTGCGACTTGTTCAACATTTTAGCCATCTGTGCAATGCACCAATCATCATAAGCGTACTCGAGTGTTTTAGAAACTGATTCGTGTTCGTCGTCAGCTAACACAGCTCCGTTTTTCCGGTAGGATTCTAAACCAAATTGGTTACGATTAACCGCTGCTTTCATGGCGGTTAAGGCTTTCTCCGCATCAAAATCCCGAATGCCTTTGGCATAAGCATCTACAATTACCGGAATAGCGTGATTGCCGATCATGCAATAAGTTTCGGTAGTTGCTAATGGCCATATTGGTAGTAATCCGCCTTGGTCATACATCGCCAAGAACGTCTTGATAAAATCCAGCGTTCGCTTCCGGTCAATCAGCGTAAATAGTGGATGTTCAGCCCGGAAGGTATCCCACAATGAAAAGACTGTATAATAATTAAAGCCTTGCGCCATATGTATTTGCCCATCTAAGCCACGATATTGCCCATCTATATCGCTATAAATATTAGGGGCCAGCATACAATGGTAAAGTGAGGTGTAGAAGATGGTTTGCTTAAGTTTACTGTAATCAACAAGCTCTGCTTTCTTTCGTCGTGCTTGCGGATATACGCTCCTGTTATTTCCATAAGCACTTTGTTCATTCATAGCCATTTGAGAAGCTGCCGGACCACCGCCTTCTACTTGTATTTTGTTAAGCTCATCGTTCCAACTGGCTTTGGCTTGCTTTTCAACTTTTCGAAAATCAAAGTCAGGCATCTCTGTGTCCAGGTTTTTGAGAGCTCCCTCTGCACTAACTGCTGATATGCCTACCTTAACTAGTACCTCTTTAGGATCATCAAACTGAACAAACATCTTTACGTTCTTGCCTTCTACTTTATGTGATCCTTGTTGTAGGACATCGTTCAAAGCAATACCGTATTTTTTAAATGGCTTAGAAAATTTGGCATGAAAAAAAATATACTGATTATTTGCCCAACTCTGTGATTTGCGAAATCCACGAATTTCATGATCATTCACCACCTCAATCCATGAATCAAGTACTTTGTCGCGATGTTGCAAGTCAATGATGATATTCGCCTGGTCGGTATTGGGATAAGTGTATTGATGTAGCCCTGCCCGGGTAGTCGCCGTGAGTTCTACTTTAATATTATACTTGTTTAACTGTGTTTTATAATAACCAGGAGAAGCAACCTCATATTTCTTACTAAATGACGAACGATAATCTGTATTTTTAAATTGCGGCTGTCCTGTTGTAGGCATAAACAGTACATCGCAATAATCGGCTATACCAGTGCCGCTAAGGTGCGTATGTGAAAAACCATACACTACAGTATCTGAATAGTGGTAACCGGAACAGCCATCCCAACCTTCTAAACGCGTATCAGGACTTAATTGTACCATGCCAAAGGGTACCACAGCGCCAGGATAGGTGTGCCCATGGCCACCTGTACCTATAAACGGGTTAACTAAGCGCGTATAATCTTGTTTTTTTTGAGCTAAACTAGTAAGACAAAGGAATACGATAGGCAACGCGAGCGCCTTACGTTTAAACTGATAGAGGGCAGTTTGCATGAAAGTTAAGTTATATACAATGAATAAACATCGCGAAAAGCGAGTTTAGTTATTGGAATTTGGTTCTCAGAAATTTATCAGAAAGATGAATAGTTCAATAATAAAGTTTCAATTACAAATCTAGATTAAAACTATCCGCATCTTTTAAAAAAGGCATATATCTACGGGTTTTCTCCAGCTCTTCGGCATTTACAGTAAATGTATATACATCTTCCTCATCACGTTTATAATACACTACATTGCCGCTCGGGTCAATGCAGGATGAATCGCCCGAGTAGTATAATTCATTACCATCATGCCCAACCCGATTTACACCAATAACATAGGCTTGGTTTTCAATAGCACGTGCAGCAATCAGAGTACGCCAGTGTAAAGAACGTTTTTCAGGCCAGTTAGCAACCACTAACATTAAGTCATATCTTTTTTCGCCAACATTACGCATCCAAACCGGAAAGCGTAAATCATAGCATATCATGGGGCATATAGTCCAGCCGTTTAGTTCAACAAAAAGCTTTTGGGTGCCTGGGGTATAAACATTGTGTTCTTTACCCATAGCAAAAAGGTGTCGCTTATCGTAATGTGTAGAGCTACCATCCGGGCGCATCCAAATTAACCGGTTGTAGTAATTGCCATTTTCAGAGATAGCTAAGCTGCCGGTAACTACACAATCAAACTTTTGAGCTGTAGCTTGCATCCATTGCATGGTTTTACCATTCATGGGTTCGGCCAGCTTTTCCGCTTCCATAGTAAACCCGGTGTTAAACATCTCGGGTAAGATAATCAGGTCTGTTTTGGTGCGAATATTTGATAAACGTAGCGAGATATTCTGCAAATTTTTATCGATATTTTCCCAGAAGAGATACCCTTGAAACGTTGTAATTTTTAGATTATCCATAAGGATACGGCTTTAATAATGTTTAAAACTATAAGTAACGGCTAAAATCCAATTTATAGTGCCAGTAACTTTTCAACGGCCATATCCAAAGTTTCTTGCTTTTTAGCGAAACAAAACCTTATTACATGGTAATCGATAGCCTTGCTATAAAAGGCAGAAACCGGTATAGTAGCTACTCCGAAATCACGTGTGAGACGTATGGAAAAATCTGTATCTTTTTCATCACTGATGTTGTTATACCATACACTTTGGAAGTAAGATCCGGAGCAGGGCAGGAGCTCAAACCGGGTTTGTGCAAGGCCTTGCCTGAATGTATCGCGTTTTTGCTGAAAAAAGCTGGACAAGCTCAGGTAGGTTTCTTCATTTTTTAGATATTCAGCAATAGCTACCTGCATGGGTGTATTTACGCTAAATACCAAAAACTGATGAATTTTTCTAAACTCCTGCATTAAAGCAGCGGGAGCTAAACAGTAGCCCAGTTTCCATCCTGTACTATGAAACAACTTACCGAATGATGCTACAATAAAGCTGCGTTGTTGTAACTCCGGATAACGAGCCATGCTTTCATGTACTTCGCCATCATAAATTAAATGCTCGTAAACTTCATCACTTAAAATCAGAATGTCTCTGTTTTTAACAATAATGCTTAGCTGATCAATGTCGTCTTTACGCAATATAGTTCCGGTTGGATTATGTGGCGAGTTCAGGATAATCATGCGGGTGCGTGAACTAATTAGCCTTTTTACCATCTCCCAAGGTATGCGATAATCAGGTGGTTCCAGCGCTAATGATTTTACCGTACCGCCCATTAATTTAATGGCTGGTGCATAAGCATCATAAGCAGGTTCAAAAACAATCACTTCATCATTCGGATGAATAGTGGCGCATATAGCTGTAAAAATAGCTTGTGTACCGCCGGCAGTAATAGTTATTTCTGTATCCGGGTTATAAACGGCTCCGTGTAGTTTTTCAGTTTTGGCAGCAATACGTTCGCGCAAGGCTGGTAAACCAGCCATAGGAGCATATTGGTTATAGCCATTTTTCATAGCAGCAGTTACCAAATCAATCAGCTCGGCAGGGCATTCATAATCAGGAAAGCCTTGCGACAGATTAATTGCATTTACTTCATTGGCCAGCGCCGACATTACTGTAAATATAGTAGTGCCGGTTTGGGGTAGTTTAGATACCGATATCATGTGCTGGCTAAATTAGTTAAAAGCAGGTAAAAATATGAGCATGACTTATACATTTGTCCGCTTATATAGGCATTTGCACTACCTTAGTGCAATGAAATACATCAACCGCCTTTTACTATTAGGCAGTATGCTGAGCTTAACTGCCTGTCATTCTGCACGCAAAAACAATGTGCCTGTTGTGGGTTTTGTAGATGCATTTGAAGATGCCACTATATCGCAAGCTAAAACTGGGTTTACTGATGCTTTAGCTAAAAACGGTTTCAGTGAAAAGCAAAATACTATTCAAATTGAATATCATAATGCACAAGGCAGCATACCCACACTTACCCAGATTGTAAACCAGTTTGTAGCCGAGCCAGTTGATTTGTTAGCTACCAGTACTACTTTATCGTCTGTTACTGCTGCTCAGAAAACTAAAACTATTCCTATTTTCATGATGGTTTCGCCTACACCTGCACGTGCCCACTTGCTGGATGCACAAGGTAAAGCACAGCCAAACCTGTTTGGTACAGTTGAAGATTTAAATTACATAGATACATCGTTTAGCTTAATACCTAAGCTGTTAAAGCCTAAAAGTGGTAAGTTTGTAATAGGAATGATTTTTAACCAATCGGAACCACAATCGGCTGATGCCTTAGAGCGTATCAAACAATTAGCTGCAAAGTTAAATGTGAATGTGGTGGCTTTGCCGCTTAATTCTTCTGCAGAGGCGCAGCTAATCACTCAATCGTTGTTAAACAAAAACATTGATGCTTTTTTTGCCAACCCTGATAACACGGTATTTGCAGCTTTTGAAACTATCCTAAAAAGCTGTAACCAGAAAAATGTACCTATTTTCACCAGTGAGGCCGGATTGGTACAGCGGGGAGCAGTTGCTGCTTTTGGAGCTGATATTTATCAATGGGGATACCAATCAGGTTTGCAGGCTGCACAATACTTGAAAACGCATAGAACAACTGGTTTAAAACCAGAAATGGTGAAAGTAAGAAAACGTGTTTACAACCCAACAGCGGCAGCTAAGTATCACATTACCATACCTGCAAACTTTGAGGCTGTAAAATAATGGAGTTTTACTTAACGGCTTTACTGCAAGGTTTATGTTTGTCGGGTGTAGCATTGGGAATTTTTATTTCCATGAAGATATTTAACATTCCCGATATAACTACTGATGGTAGTTATACCTTAGGTGGAATTGTAACGGCCATCATGCTTACGCATAATCAGTCGCTATTAGTTACGTTACCAGCAGTGATTATAGCAGGCGCACTGGCTGGTGCTGCTACCGGACTCATTCATACCAAGCTTAAGATTAACGCCCTGTTAGCTGGTATATTGGTAATGACGGCACTGTACTCCGTTAACCTAACTTTAGCGGGTCGTTCTAATATTCCTTTAATTGATACTTCATCTTTGTTTACAGTTTTAACGTGGGTAAATGATGTTAATCTGAACAGCTTGATTATGCTGCTGATCGTAGTTGTTGTATTAACTTTATTGATCAGTTACTTACTAAAAACAGATTTTGGTATTGCTATGCGGGCTACTGGAAATAGTGAGACCATGATCAGGGCACTGGGCGTAAATACTGATCGTATGAAAATTATCGGCTTAGCACTAGCTAATGCCTTAACTGCATTGAGTGGGTTTTTGATGACGCAGTTTCAGGGCTTTGCCGATATTAACATGGGGATTGGCATTGTTATTATTGGTTTAGGTTCAGTAATTATCGCCGAAACTTTAATTAACTGGTTCCAGATTACTTCAGTTTGGTTAAGCTTGACTTTAGTACTTGCCGGAACAGTTATATTTCAAATGGTGTTGGCTGTTACATTAGCAATGGGCGTAGATGCTAATCTGCTAAAGCTGGTAACTGCTGTTTTTGTATTATTAATTGTGAGCCTGCCTCGTTTAGCCTTATTTAACCGACATGATTGAACTACAACAGGTAAACAAAACTTTTAATAAAGGTAAAGCAAACCAGGTAAATGCCATAGTTGATTTAAACCTGCACATTGCAGATCAGCAATATGTTGTGATTGTGGGCGCTAATGGTTCAGGTAAGAGCACATTGCTTAATTTAATTGCTGGAAGCGTATTATCTAATAGCGGTCATATTGTTATAGATGGCGTATCCGTTACTAAGTTGCCTGATTACCAGCGTAGCCGCTGGATTGCCCGCGTGTTTCAAAATCCATTAAGTGGTACAGCACCTGATTTGAGTATTCTGGATAATTTCCGATTGGCTGCATTGCGTACACATACAAAAAGATTACGCATTGGCACCAGCGAAGGTTTTAAAAAGCAAGTGCAAGAGAAAATAAGCTTACTGGGCATGGGCTTAGAAAATAAGCTGGAACAACAACCTATGGGAACGCTGTCTGGAGGGCAAAGGCAGGCTCTTACGTTATTGATGAGTGTAATGGATGATTGCAAAATATTGCTGCTGGATGAGCCCACAGCGGCCTTAGACCCGCGGTCGGCTGAATTGGTTATGCATACGGCAGATGAGTTGATTAAAAGCTTCAACCTGACTGCTATTTTAATCACTCATCAGTTAAAAGATGCTTATCGTTATGGCAATCGGTTAATTCAGATGGAAGAAGGTAAGATTATTCGGGATTACAATAAGGAAAATAAATTAATCTTAACTCAATCTGATTTATTTGATTGGTTTAGCTAATTAACTTTAAATATTGGCAAAGTAATTGTTTACGTGGTAGTACCATGAAAAACAACGCATTTAACAGTATTAAAGATGCCTATCAATTAGTAAAAGGCGCTAAGATTAAAAGCATTAAGTACGAAGAAGTTTTTGAATTAGGAGCTTACGATTCCAATAAACGCGGCTACACAGTTTACCCATTTGAAGACGGTGTAAAATTTAATGATTTTAGCGTTATTGTAAGTGAGAAAGAACTCATGAAGCATTACTTAATTGAAGGCGTGAACGTTAATATGCCTGTTACACAAACTGTACAAATTACATCATCACTTACCAGTTTAGGCTTAGCCAGCTAATAAAATACGAAAGGGATATTGTTTAACAATATCCCTTCTTTTTTGCGGTAAGCTTCGGCTTTTATTTCTTTCCGGCAGGTCTTATTTTATTAACCTCATCTACTGTTACAGCACTGGCTTTATTGGTAAAGCTGTTGCGCACAAAAGTAAGTACATCAGCTACTTGTTGGTTGCTTAAGTAGTTAAACGAAGGCATGATATTGTTGTAGGTATCACCATCAATATCAACCTTTTGATTAAAGCCATTCAGTACAATTTTGATAATTCGGCCTTTATCTCCCAATACGTAAGAAGTTTTAATAAGGGGAGGGTTCATGTTTTGCACACCACCGCCATCGGCCTGATGGCAGGTTAAACAATACTGAGTATATACTGCTTTACCACTGTTAATAGAAGCTGCTATGTTTTGAACAGGCGCTTTTTTAGCAGATGCTGCAGGCGTATGTTTTTTAACCTGGGCTGATAATGAAGTATATAAGAATGCTGTTGCCGGCAATAAAAAACTAAATTTCATAATATTTATTTGTGGTAGATAATACGGTAAACAGTGCCAGCTTTGCTGTCATCTGTTACATATAAAGAGCCATCAGGACCTTGTGCCAATCCGCATGGACGGTGTTCAGCACGCCCTGAAGCAGTTTTTTCGGGTGAGCCGGAAAAGCCATCAGCAAATACTTCCCATTTTCCTTCGGGCTTACCGTTCTTAAATGGTTGAAATACTACAAAGTAACCAGCTTGTGGTTCAGGCGCACGATTCCATGAGCCATGAAAGGCAACAAAAGCACCATTCTTGTATTTTTCCGGAAACATATTACCGGTATAGAACAATAATCCGTTTGGCGCTAAGTGACCAGGATAAGCAGCAGCAGGGTTTATCGCGTTTTCGCCACCTTCTTTTTTTCCATCACCGCCATATTCCGGAGCTAATATTTTTTTGCCTTGTAATTGGTCATAATATATATAAGGCCAGCCGGCATTATCACCTTTTTTTATCGCGTACATACATTCCGCAGGCAGAATAGCTGATTGTTGCACTGTAAACATGTCCGGAAAAATGTCGTGTAACTGGTCGCGGCCATGCTGCATTACAAATAGTTGGTTGTCCTGTTGGTTCCAGTCTAAACCTACCACGTTACGTAAGCCTTGGGCGTAATGTACACCATCACCATATTTTTGATTCAGCTTATTGGCTTTAAACTGCCAGATGCCGCCAGCTGAATCCAGAATAGGACAGCCTTTACGGCCCATTGAACCTTTTTCCCGGTCTTTTTCTTGGCAAGAATTAGAATAAGCGCCTACGTTTACATATATATTGCCAGCGTTATCCAATACAATAGATTTTGATTCGTGTTCCCCACGTTCAATCAAACCGGTTACAATTTTTTCAGGTGCATTAGGGTTAATAACTTTGTTTTGCGCGTTAAGCTTGTAGCGAAATACTTCCGTATCTGATGACGTATATAAATAGCCATCTTTAATATACATACCAGTACCACCGTAATTGCCAAAAGCTTTTGTTTCATCTATTTTACCATCACCATTGGCATCGTGCATAAACAATATGCCTGAACCATTAGCTACCCGATTAAGTTTAACATAAATGTCGCCTTCGGGCGTAACAGCAATATGACGCGGACGCGCTACGTTTTCTGCTACTTTCAATGCACCAAAGCCTGCTGGCAATTTTAAACCTGCATTGTTCGCATCGGCTTTCACAACTGGCGGTACATTAGGCTTGTAGCTGTTGAACCATAGCAAACCTGCTACAGCCACAGCTGGTAAAAATGAGGATAATAAAACTCTGTTTTTCATATTCAATGTTGTTACTCAAATTAACAGATTAAAATTAGAATCTGGAAGCTGATGAATGTAATACCTATGTTATACAAGTTGTTTGCATAACTACAAAAAACACTCTTATTGATTTAAAATAATGTTTGGCCTTAGTATTAAAATGTAAAATTTTATTCTACTTGAAAAGATTGGTAAAAACTATTTTATAGGATAGTTAAACCTATGCAAAACTGCACAGTCATATATTCAAATTTTAAAAACATGAAAAAGTTAGTATTCTCAATGATAATTGCAGCAGGTAGCTTACTTTATAAAAGCGCAGATGCACAAGTAGGCGTACATGTAGGATTTAACTTAGGTCCGGTATCTGTACACTTAGCTGCTCCGGTTGCATCGGCTCCGGTTTATGATGATTTTTACTACTTGCCTGATGAAGAAGCTTATTATAGCGTACCAGAACATTGCTATTATTATAACGATGGTGATGAATGGATATCAGCAGCTTACTTGCCTGGCCGTTTTCATGATATAGATTGGCGTAGTGCTCGTCGTTATGAGGTAAGAGCTCAACGACCATATATGAACCACAGCTTCTATCGTTCAAAGTTTGGTGGCTTTAATGGAGGTTACAACCGTGATATGTACGCTAACCGTATGCCTGATCGTCGTGGTGATTGGAATAATAGGGGTGGTAGGTTCCAAGATTCACCTTTTGATTCCAATAATGCTTATGGTAGAGGCGAACAACCTAGAATGGAACGTCGCGGTGGTGGTTTTCAAGGCCAAATGAATGATAATAGAGGTGGATGGGATGGCCAACGCGGAGACAATAATCAAGGTCGTGGTGAAATGAACCGAGGCAATTGGAATAATCAAGGCGGATACAATCAACGAGGTAACGACTATAACCAGAATGGATTTAGCGGCCAACGTAATAACCAAGGTGGCCAATCACAAGGAAATTTTGGAGGTCAGCCTTCTAACAACAACCAGAATACCAATCAAGGTGGTAATCAGAATGGCCGCGGAGAGCGTGGTGGAAACTGGAATGGTAATGGGCAAGAACATTTTGCACAAAACAACAACTCCGGTTCTAATAATGGTAATCGTAGAGGCTTCTAAAAACAGAGTAGGGTTTATACATCCGATCCAACATATATTTTAGCAAAAAGGCCACCTGGTAGGTGGCCTTTAACTTTTTAATATTTGCTAGCTTCTGTTAATTGCTGAATAGCCTCTTGGCCTAAATTCAAGCTAACCGATTTGGTAATTTCCTCCAACTGCTGAACGCTGGTAGCACTAGCAATAGGAGCTGTAATACCTGGCCGAGCTATTACCCAAGCTAAAGAAACTGCCGCTGGCGTGGTTTGATATTCTGATGCCACCTGATCAAGTGCCTCTAAGATCCTATAGCCACGATCATTCAGATATTTTTTGATGCCACCGCCTCGTTTACTTTTATTTAAATCATCTTCGTTACGGTATTTGCCTGTCAAAAATCCACTCGCTATTGAGAAATAAGTAATCACACCAACATTCTCCTTACGGCAAAGTGCTTCCAAATCTTTCTCATAACCTTCCCGATCATATAAGTTGTATTCAGGCTGTAAGCTTACGTATGCCGGTAAGTTATGCTTATTACTTATCTGTAAAGCTTCTTGCAAGCGGTCTGCAGTGTAATTAGATGCACCAATGGTGCGTACTTTACCCTGCTTGATCAACTGGTCGTAAGCTTCCAACGTTTCCTGTAAAGGCGTATCATTATCATCTTTGTGCGACTGATATAAATCAATATAATCAGTTTGCAAACGCTTTAATGATTGCTCTACTTCTTCAATAATATAGGCTTTTGACAAGCCTTTTTTTCCATTGCCCATTTGCGAACCAACCTTGGTTGCCAAGATAATTTTATCCCGTTTGCCAGATTTTTTCAACCAGTTGCCGATGATGGTTTCTGATTCGCCGCCTTCATGCCCCGGTACCCAGGTTGAATACACATCCGCAGTATCAATGCAATCAAAACCCAAATCAACATAAGCATCCAGAATACTGAAAGAGGTTGGTTCATCAATGGTCCATCCAAAAACGTTTCCCCCGAATACAAAAGGTACTATGCTAATGCCTGAATTTCCTAAGTTGCGCTTTTCCATCTTTGTATATTATTGTTGATTGTTAATTTGTTCAGCCAGTTCATCTACCCAGCCGGCAAAATAAGGGTCGGTACCAGCAATACGTACCCAATGCCCATGGTTATCTTTAGCAATAATCAGGTGCAAAGTGTTGTCGATCGCAGTAAACGCGTAAGCCTGCTCAACGCCGTTGTAATTAATTAAATTCACTATACCCTCAATAGGGCTGTCTGATCCGGTCAGGATAGCATCAAACTGTTGTTCCATATTATAATAAAGCCGAAATGAATGTTAATTTTTTTATCTATTATGTAATACCTGTTATCATAAAAATGTTTTGATAACCGTTAGTGTACATTATACATATTAGCATATCTAAAAAACTATTATGTATAGGTTATTGTTACAGAAATATCATATCATCTCTATGAGTTATAATAAAAATGTGAAGTATTTTCAGGTAGCCCAAGGTGTTTGGGGTATGAAAATTTATTTTGTAAATGTTTACATGATTGCTAATCGCCGCGGGTTTCCAAAAGGTTGGGTTTTGGTAGATGCCGGCGTTCAAGGTTCGGCTGATAAGGTTATCGCGATGGCTGAATCAATTTTTGGAGCTGGTACTAAGCCAACAGCTATTGTTTTGACACACGCTCATTCAGATCATACCGGCGCTCTGGAAGACTTATTAAAGCGTTGGGATGTGCCAGTATATGCTCATGCGTTTGAACTACCTTATTTAAACGGTAAGTCATCCTATCCGCCAGCTGATTTTACAGTAGGTGGGGGGATCATGAGTTTAATGTCTGTTTTTTTCCGTAAAACACCATTGAAATTAGGTAACAAAGTAAAAGCTATTGATCTGGAACAAGGTATTCCTGAACTCCCGGAGTGGAAGATAATTCATACGCCAGGGCATACACCTGGTCATGTATCCTTATTTTTACCCTTAAATACCACCCTTATTGCAGGTGACGCCTTTGTTACCACAAAGCCTGAATCAGCAGTTTATGTACTTAATGGTATAAAGCATATATCAGGCCCGCCAATGTATCTTACACCTGATTGGGCGGCAGCAAAAGCATCGGTGCAAAAGCTGTCTGATTTGCAGCCGCGTATTGCAGCAACAGGCCATGGCCCGGTTATGCGAGGCCGCGAGTTACAGGAAGAGCTTAAAAAACTAGCCGACAATTTTGATAAACTAGCTGTACCTACCGGAGGGCGCTATGTAGGTCACTCGGCCGAAGCGGATGAAACAGGAACCTATTATGTGCCTGCTTTCCGGTCAACTACAAAATTTAAAGTTGCTATAGGCCTGGCTGGGGCACTGGCTGGTTTTGCGGTTACTAGAGCTTTAACTAAATAGTATAGCCTTTTGCCTATACTTGCGGCATGGAACCAGTAAAGCCTGATACCCAAGTTTTAGTTGACATTGTAAAAACCCGTATGCCTTTCGGCAAATACAAGGATACATTGTTGTGCGATTTGCCGGTAAGCTATTTGGAATGGATGCATCACAAAGGCATGCCTACCGGCAAATTGGGTATGCTGCTATCTACCACTTACGAAATTAAGACTAACGGATTGAACGCGATTTTACAATCCGTTAAGAATTCTGTAAATCAGCATTATCGTTAATATCGTATATTATGGTATGAAAAACGTGATGATATATTTAGCCAGTATGCTGCTATTATGCAGCTGTGCTAACGGGCAGGATAGCAAGGCTGATTATGCTTTTGCTACTTTGCCTAAGCTGAAGCCGGGAGAAGAGGTAGCTACGTTTGGTGGTGGTTGTTTTTGGAGCATGAGCGAGGCTATGACTGAGCTTAAAGGTGTTGATAGGGTAGTTTCAGGTTTTGCTGGCGGACAAACTAAAAACCCTAGCTACGAAGATGTATGTACACGCACCACCAATCATGCTGAATGTGTACAGATTTATTATGACCCCAAAGTAATCAGCTATGCAACACTGGCCGAAGCTTTCTTTTATGCGCATGACCCAACCACTTTAAATCGGCAAGGTGCAGATGAAGGTACTGATTATCGTTCTATAGTATTCTACAGAACACCAGAGGAAAAGCAGGTTCTGTTAAGTGTAATTAATAAAGTTAATGCTTCTAAACACTACAACGGCAAAGTAGTTACCCAGGTTGAACCTTATAACGTATTTTATCCTGCCGAAAAATACCATCAAGGATATTACCGCTTACATCAGGATAACCCATACATTGCATCAGTATCTAAACCGAAAGTAGAAAAGTTTAGAAGAGCAATGCAGTCCTATTTGAAACCAGGTTTTTAAACCATTTATAACTTGTTAAACCATCCTTTTTTCCAAAAGAAAATGATTTGCGCTATGGCTATCAACCCCATAATAGCCATAGCATAAATATAGCCATGTGGCTGATATAACTCAGGCATATTATCTGGGAGGCGCTGGTTGGTATAAGGGTTATTGGATGCAAAGTTCATTCCATACACACCTGCCACGAAAGTTAATGGAATGAAAATAACGGATATGATAGTAAGCACTTTCATGATTTCGTTCATCCGATTGCTTACCATAGATAAGTACAAATCAATGTTGTTGGCGCTGATCTCTTTGTAGCTTTCAATCAAGTCCATAATCTGGATACAATGATCGTAAGCATCACGCAGGTAAGTTTTGGTTTCATCATTTATCAGCGGACTTATAGTACGAATCATATCGTTGATTTTATCCCGCTCCGGCCAGCTTGCACGACGTAAGGTAATCAACGTACGCTTCATGCGTTGGGTATCATACATGATGCTACGGTCAACTTTACCGTACAATCGATCTTCAATATTATCTAACGCTTCACCAATATGATCCATTACTACAAAGTATCTGTCAATAATGGTGTCTAACAATGCGTAGCATAGGTAGCCTGGTCCGGCAGTACGAATAGGGCCTTTACCGCCTTTTAGTCGATTTTCAACCCCTTCAAAATTTTCATCGTATGTTTCTTCAAAACTGATGATGATGTTGTCTTTCACCAGTGCTGAAAATTGCGTATTCAAGAGCTCATTATCTTTATTCATGTTAATGAGTCGGCTGGTGGCAAAAACGTAGTTGTCGTATTCATCAAACTTAGGCCGTTGATGTACATTCATGATATCTTCTAACACCAAGTCGTTAACACTAAGCTGATGACCAATTTGCTGTATCAAATCAGCATCCCCCAAACCATTTATTTTAATCCAATGATTATGTGTATTACACTGGTTCAACTGGTTGAAAACAGCTTTTGCATTATCACAAGTTGCAGTAACAAACTCTTTAGTATTATATGAAAATACTTGAATACGGGGCTTTAAAGCACCTTCAGGTACATGAATGCTTCCTGGGCGATCACCAACGTTACCCTGAAGCTTCATTTTATATAGCTTCCGTTTGTTCTGGTTAGACATTTAAAGGTAATTAACAGATTGCGGCCCCTGATTAAACAGCAAATCAACAATACTCAAATTTTTCAGGAAGCCATTTCGTTCTTCAAAAACCTGAAAGTAAGTCTTTTGTTCAAAGTTGCTCTCTTTTTTCGGATGTATGGAGTTCCGGTAATCAGTTAAATCAAGATAAGCTTCCTGGTAGTCTGTGGTGTAGTTCAAGGTGAGCTGAATTTTTAGGCATTTTAGTATTAGTTTTAACAGTTCTTCATTATACTCGAATAAATAAGGAAATTGCTTTTCATAAAAGCGAGCAAAATCATCTTCATAATACTCAAAGTATGCTGACCGACGATAGCAAGATTGTAAGCTCATCCAATGCAAACGCTGCCAGTTGAAGTCGTAACTTATCTTTACATCTTTTACTTTGGTATGCATCTTTGAGCCTTTTACTACAGGTACTACTAAAGCAAGCAAACCATCGGGCGAGTAAATGTGAGCACGGTTACGATAGGTTTGTTTGGGAAAATGCTCTTCCTTTTCTATCCATATATCAGGTTTGTTTTTTTGTAGTGCCGTAAAATATTCAACAGGCGGTAAATAAAACATAGGTAAAACAGCACCTTTTTCCATCATATATTTTTATGTTTGTGGCTTAATTTTTTGCGAAAGTAATGATTAGAAAAGGGTTTTCAATGTTGGGAGCGAGCTTGCTATACCTAATTTCATTGCTGCCTTTCTTTATTTTATACCGCATAGCTGATGTTCTATTCATTGTACTGTACTACATAGCAGGATACCGCCGCAAGGTAGTACAGGAAAACCTACGTAACGCTTTCCCAGAAAAAACAACTTCTGAACGTGCCTATATTGAAAAAGAGTATTATAAGCATCTAGCTGATTTGATTGTAGAAAGTATTAAGCTTTTTACCATATCACAAAAAGACCTTGAAAAACATTTTACAATTACCAATTTCGATAAAGTGGTAGTGCCTGCTTTTGCTGCCGGCAAAAGTGTTATAGGTGCTGTTGGGCATTATGGTAATTGGGAAATGGCAGCGCTCAAATTAAGTTTATTAACTACCGAAAGACGTATAATTGTATATAAACCTTTATCAAATCCGGAATTTGATAGTATGTTTCAAAAGATGCGTTCTAAATTTGGAGCTACGCTAATTGCCATGAAAAATACCATGCGCAAACTGGTTGAGTACAGAAAAGAGCGTACCATAACCGTACTGGTAAGCGATCAAACACCGGCAAAAAGAGAGATACAACATTTCACAACGTTTTTGAATCAGCCAACGGCCGTATTTCTGGGAGTTGAAAAGTTAGCTAAGCTTACGGATAGTGCGGTTGTATTTTGCGATATCAGACGTATAAAAAGAGGCTATTATAATTGTAACTTCGTGCCCTTGTTTAACGACGTTAAAAACACAGCTGAATACGAAATCACAAACGCGCATGTGCAATACTTGGAGCAGGTTATCAAAAACGAACCACAGTATTGGTTATGGTCACACCGCAGGTGGAAGTATAAGCCGGAGGATATGCATAAATGAATAGTTACCCCAAGGTAGCAGTGGTGATACTTAATTGGAACGGGTTGAACTTTCTGAAACAGTTTTTACCTGCTGTACTATCGTCAACCTGGCCTAATCTGGAAATTGTAGTTGGAGATAATGCCTCAATAGATGGTTCTGTTGAGTATTTGCAATCTACTTATCCAACGGAAGTTAAGATTATTCAAAACCGTATTAATCTGGGTTTTACTGGTGGATATAATAGAGTATTGGAACAAGTTGATGCCGACTATTTTGTGCTGCTCAACTCAGATATTGAAGTAACACCAAACTGGATTGAGCCGGTTGTTCAACTGATGGAAAGCGATGACGCTATTGCTGTTGCTGCTCCTAAAATAAAATCATTTGCGAAGAAAAGCCATTTTGAACATGCTGGTGCAGCCGGCGGGTATATAGATCATTTTGGTTATCCATTTTGCCGTGGCCGCATTTTTTATGAGGTTGAAGAAGATCAGGGGCAATATGAGCAATCAAGCGAAGTATTCTGGGCATCAGGAGCAGCCATGTTCATCAAGAAAAAATATTGGCAACTATCAGGTGGTTTTGATGAACGTTTTTTCGCCCACATGGAAGAAATTGATTTATGCTGGCGTTTAAAAAATCAAGGGTATAAAGTAATGTATTGTGCCCAATCTACCGTGTACCATGTAGGTGGGGGAACCTTGAATACTGAAAACCCTTTGAAAACTTATCTTAATTTCCGTAATAACTTGTTATTGCTTAAAAACAATCTGCCGGTTACACGTTCTGTTTTCACTATTGGTGCACGTTTCGGATTAGACTTTGTAGCTTTACTCCGCTTTTTATCTGAAGGTAAACGTAAAGATGCCTGGGCAGTAAGCCGCGCTCATCAAAGTTTTGTAAAGAGCTTGTTTACCAGCCGTGAAAAGAAGCTATTACCTGCACATCACCCAACTACCGCTATAAACGTTAAGCCAGCTGGTACACGCCCAGCTAATTTGAAAGGCTTATATCAAGGTAACATTATTGTTGATTTTTTCTTGAAAAAAAAGAGTCGCTTCACTGATTTGGATGCAAATCGTTTTTGTTGATCGGCGGTTGCCCGTTTTCAGGCAGGTATACTCTTACGTCTTGTGTACTCTTCGGAACTTCAATGCCTTCACTTTCAAACGACTTGTAGATAGACGATAATACACGGCTTTTTAACTGTTGATACAAACTAATATCTGCGGCCCAGAATTGTACTTTAAAATCGACCGAGGAAGGTGATAAGTTATTCAGGTACACCACAGGAGCTGGGCTCTCCATAATATCATCACGATTGCTTAGTAAGTTTCGTAAAATGTTTTTCACCTGATCTACATCGCAACCATAAGCTACACTGATATTAAGTTCTACCTGGCGGTTACTATCGCTCAATGTCCAGTTAATTACATGTTGCGAAATCAAATCACCATTAGGAATGATGATTTCTGCTCCATTACCTGCAGCTATCTTGCTAGACCGTATGCCAATTTCTTTAATGGTACCTGTACGGTTAGCTACTTCTATCACGTCACCAATTTGTACAGGCTTTTCAAACGCTAATATTAAACCGGAAACTAGGTTATTTACGATATTTTGTAAACCAAAGCCGACACCTACACCAAGCGCACTAATGATGATAGTAATTTTATCTAATGGAAAACCTGAGGCTCCAACTGCTAATAAAAATCCTATGCTAAACACAGCTATCCGAATTAGTAATAAGGATGTTCGGTTTTTGCGTTGTGCTGTATTGCCGGCTTTATGTTGATCGGCAAAATCATAAAAGTAGCTGATGATGCGGGCTAATACAGAAGAGAGCCAAATAACAGAAACGAAAATAATAATGCTTCCGAAAGTAAATAAAGTGCCGCCCAACTTACGGGATTGGGTTAGGAAATCACCTATAAAGTCGAAAACACTATCTTCTATATTCAGGTTTTGCAACAACATAACCAGCCACATTAATAAGGCTGCAATGTTTAGTACGTTTCTGAATTTGCTTTGCAATAATTTAAAATCAAGGTAAGAACTGATATTGTTTTTTTCGACTTTGTTGGCTTCCAGTTGTAAAAACAAGCTTTGTACTAATATCTGTACTAAATAATACAGGCATATAGCCAGCCAAAAATTGTAGATAGCTGTAACACCAATTATTTTACCCAAGCTAAAACGGCCTAAGATGTTACCGACACAAGAAGCTACTTCAAATAAGATGAGTAAAGTTAATCCTGCACGACTATAGGGCAAATAGCTGACTTTTTCACGCTGAACATGCCTTAAAAACATAAAGCTAATCCAAGCTACGCCTGCAGCAAGCAGTAAAACGGCTATGCGGTCAACCAATGACACCTCAATAAATAAGTTGCTAATGCTAAATAGTACGGTTAGAAAAAACAACTTACCCAAGTAAGCAAAAAGCGCTGGCGGACAAGTTTTCTTAACCAGATATAATACACAACTAATTGATACTAGAAACAACAACTCCAGAAACACTACAGGCGGATGGTCGTAAACGTAAGGTATAATCAGCGTAGTAATTAGTAAAGCTGACGTAAAAGGGTATTGAGCTACGTAAGTGGTTTGAGCCAAAATATCTCCAGGCAGTTCTTTGGTTTTTACAATTTTACGGCGATTAAAATATACCCAACTGAAAAAGCCAATTAGTAAAAAGATTCCGAGGACGTGGGTTAAGGTTTCTCCACTTAATAACCTAAATAGTTTAAAGTTAACAGTAACTGTTCTATCCAAAGCAGATTTGAAAGTGGTGCTATTTACTGTTTTTAGATCCCACAAATAGCCGTACTCGCAATTAAAAGCTTTGTAACTAAAGGCTCTAATTTTAGTTGCAACTTGTTCCCGCTCATCAATTAGTGCAATGTAAACCGATGTAAGCCGATTCTGCATTAATCCTATTTTAAGTAAGTTCTTTTTGTTTAATGAATCCAAGTGGTGAGCCTTAATTTCTAAGGTTCCACGTTGTTTCAAAAAAGTTAGTTGCAGAGCACTATCGGTAGGAAAAATAAGGAAGGCACTATCTCGGTTAATTTCTTCCAGATCTGAATGTATATCAATTAGCTTATTACTAATGTCTGATAATTGATCCTGCCATAAATCCACTTCATCCTGCCTGTGGGTTAAAATATCACGAATAGCATATAAATACCGCAAGGTGCCCGAGCGATCGCGATTGATGAGGTTGCGAATCAGCGTTGTCGTTTTTTCCAGGCGAGGTATTTGGGCACTGATTTCGGCCGTATCTAAATCACGAGAAAGCGTATTGTTAATTTGGTTATACGACTGTGTATAATACTCAATCTTTTGTAAAAGGTTGTTGGTTGAAGTATCTGAGGTTTTGTAGTATCGCATCATCGAATCACGCCTTAGCATGGCTGCCCTTAGCGAGTCTGTTTTGCTTCGATGACGCTTGGTTTGAGTTTGTGCAATGCATGTATTATCAGGTATAAACCCTGTTAAAAGCAGCAATAAAAAACTAATTTTTAAGACTTTATACATGTAGGAGCAGCTGGAATGCAAACACAACACATTTACATCGAAAGCGTTTGACCAGAAATTGCTTTATTGGTTTAAAAAGTTTTCTAATGCTAAGCGGTAAGAATCTAATCCAAAGCCTGCTATAACACCTTTACAACTTGCTGCCAGCATTGATTTGTGCCGAAAAGCTTCACGCTTGTAAACGTTAGAAATGTGAACCTCAATTACCGGCGTGCTAATGGCTGCAATAGCATCAGCAATAGCGATAGAAGTATGGGTGTAGGCCCCAGCATTCAGGATGATACCGTCTGAATTAAAACCTACCTCATGCAGCTTATCAATCAGTTCACCTTCCTTATTACTTTGAAAGTAGGTTAGGCTATGGCTGGTATAACGTTGTTGCAAAGTGTTAAAGTAAGTTATAAAATCAGCATCACCATAAATAGATTTCTCTCTTACACCTAGTAAGTTTAAATTTGGGCCGTTAATGATATGGATTTTCATTACTTCAAACTTAGCTATTAATTACTAAAACTTATACAGCATGGATTGGCAATCGGCAATTAAAGGGTTTCAATCCTATCTAAAACTCGAGAAATCGCTTACCGTAAATTCTGTTGATGCTTATAGTAGAGATATAGATAAGCTCTCTCAATTTTCTGATATACAGTTACCTAAGTTATTACCGGAAACAGTTACTTTGTCTGACTTACGTAGTTTTATTGTTTGGGTAAATGAATTAGGGATGATACCTTCATCACAAGCTCGTATTTTATCGGGAATAAAAACTTTTTATAAATACCTGCTGATTGAGGATGTGGTAAAAACTGATCCATCAGAATTGTTGGAAGCACCAAGGCTGCAACGTAAATTACCCGATACTCTGAGCTATACTGACATCAATAACATGATTGCTGTAATTGATTTATCCAAGCCTGATGGGGTGCGTAACAAAGCCATTGTGGAGATGCTGTACAGCTGCGGCTTACGTGTATCTGAACTTACTGATCTTAAAATATCAAACTTGTATTTGGATATTGAATTTATCAAAGTAGCAGGTAAGGGTAATAAAGAACGATTAATACCTATAGGCGAAGCAGCAATCAAAGCGGTGCAAATATGGCTTATGCATGTAAGAGTACAAATTCCTATAAAAAAAGGTGAGGAAGATTATGTTTTCTTGAACCGCCGTGGTAGTAGGCTAACTCGTGTGTTTATTTTTATGATGATCAAGCAACTGGCAACTGCTATCAATTTGCAAAAGAATATTAGTCCGCACACCTTCCGGCATTCTTTTGCAACGCACCTGATTGAGGGTGGTGCAGATTTGCGTGCTGTTCAGGAAATGCTTGGGCATGAAAGTATAACCACTACCGAAATATACACTCATTTAGACCGTGATTATCTTAAAAGCACCATTGTACAGTATCATCCACGCAGTTAAAATTTACATCGGCCATATAGCTTTTATCATCCGGTCTTTACCCAACATGTCTTTTCTTAACTCAATGTTGATAAATAATTTATGGGTTAACATATTAACTGTTTGTTGGCCGTAAGATTCATTGATTTCAAAGAAGAGGTAACCACCTTTGGTTAAATGCTGACTTGCAAAATCTGCTATAGCATTATAAAACAGCAATGGATTAGTTTCCAGAACAAACAATGCCGTATGTGGTTCAAAATCGGTTACGTTGCGGTGCATTTGCTGCTTGTCTGTCTCTGTTACATAAGGCGGATTGCTAACAATTAAAGTATAAAGTTCCTGTGTAATCTCAGTTGGTTTCCAATTTAAAATATTCGTTTCCTGAAAGTTGATTTCAACCTGATTCAGGTCTGCATTCTGTTTAGCTGTCTGTAATGCAGCAGGTGATATATCTAATGCAGCCACTACGCTATTTTTCAATTTATGCTTTAAAGTAACAGCAATGCAGCCACTTCCAGTCCCAATATCTAAAATGTTTTGTTTGATAGCTTTGTTGTTGATGACAGTCTCCAAAATCCAATGTACCAATTCTTCAGTTTCAGGGCGGGGTATAAGCACACTAGGGTTAACGTTAAAGCTTAACCCGTAAAATTCAGTATGACCTAGAATGTACTGTAAAGGTTCACCGGTTTGTAAAGCATTTAATATTGAGTTTAACTGATCTATTTGTTCATCATTAAGTTCTCGATCAGGAAAAGCTTTGAGCTGAGCTTTAGGCAGACGAATTATACTGCCTATGGATAAGTTAGTTATAGCTTCAATCTCACGTACATCGTATACACTTTTTAAACTGTTTTGATAGGCTTCATAAACCTGTTTCACCGTTTGCATGCTACAAAGAAACAGAAAAAGCTACTTTTGTACGATGGCACAACACGAAATTTATATGCAACGCTGCCTGCAGTTGGCACAACTAGGCGCTGGTTATGTAAGTCCGAACCCTATGGTAGGTGCCGTTATTGTGCATCAGGGTAAAATTATTGGAGAAGGTTACCATCAAAAATATGGTCAGGCACATGCTGAAGTAAATGCGGTAAACCAAGTATTGCAAAACTATACAGATGCCGAAACATTGCTACAGCAAGCAACAATTTATGTTTCACTGGAGCCTTGCGCGCACTATGGTAAAACACCTCCTTGTGCTGATCTGCTTATTAAGCATCAAATACCACAAGTTGTGGTAGGTTGTCGTGACCCGTTTGATCAGGTGGATGGCAAAGGTATTGAAAAGCTGCTACAAGCCGGTCATGAAGTCATTGTAGGTGTTTTAGAACAAGAGTGTCAGATGCTTAACAAGCGTTTTTTTACCCATGTTCGGCAACAACGCCCGTACATTATTTTAAAATGGGCTCAAACGGTTGATGGCTTTTTTGCTCCCGATAACAATGCTCAGTATTGGATAACGGGTGCAGAAGCTAGACAACTGGTACATAAATGGCGTACAGAAGAAGATGCTGTTTTAATAGGGACCAATACAGCACGTATCGATAACCCACAATTAAACGTACGCTATTGGCAAGGCAGAGCACCAAAGCGCGTAGTTATAGATCGGCGTTTACAACTAGATCCTCATCTTCACTTATTTGATAACGCTGCTGAGACTTTGATTTTTAATGAAATTAAAACAGATATTGAAGGTAAGAACAAGTTTATCGCTTTAGAAAGCTTCGATTACTATGTGCCTCAATATATTATATACCAGTTGTATTTGCAAGATATTCAATCAATTATAATTGAAGGTGGTGCTCGTACTTTGTCTGCTTTTATTGAAGCTGACTTGTGGGATGAGGCACGTATTTTTACCGGGACATCCAAGCTGGGCAAAGGTATTGCAGCGCCACAGATTTTAGGTACAACCATCGCCCGGCAAGATGTTGGTTCTGACCAACTTGAAATAATGCAAAACCATGTTATTTGACGATACTTACTTAACAGTTAGCCAGCAAGCCGAAGCCGTATTTACCGATCGAGGTAGTAAGTTTATTGCTTACATATTCCCGATTACTAATGAGGCAGAGGTTAAGCCGCATATTTTGCAACTTAAAGCACTGCATCCGAAAGCCAATCATCACTGCTGGGCATTACGGCTCAGTCCAGATCGCACGGTGTTTAAAATTAATGATGATGGCGAACCTTCGGGCACCGCTGGTCGTCCTATATTAAATGTACTATTATCTAAAAATGTAACCAATACCTTAATTGTGGTAGTGCGGTATTTTGGCGGTAAGTTATTGGGCGTACCCGGCTTAATCAATGCTTACAAAACGGCGGCTGAGCAAGCTTTACAGCAAGCAGGCATTACTGAAAAGGTGAGTACCGATATTTACACCATTACATTTGATTATATTCAAATGAACGAAGTGATGAGGATAATTAAGGAAGAGCGTATTAACGTATTACAGCAAGTATCCGACAATCAGTGCTCTGTTAAGCTGGAGTTAAGAAAATCAAGTGTAAATCAAATTCTAAAACGTTTAGAGACAATCAAAAACGTACAGATAAAATATAATTTTAGCAGCTAGAACATTCCTAGAATATAGAAGTAAATAATTTGCATTTGGGCAAATATATTATTAACTTGGTACAACATTTACTTCTAACCTATTTAAGAACATGAACAGCTTACCTATTGGAATCTATCTCGAAGATGAGAGGAGATTCGAGTTTGATTTTGTTAAGCATTTACTAAAAATTAGCTTTTTTAAGGAAACGAAGCCCGCGGGGACTATTGTATCGCCTTTCCGTTTAATTAAAAATGACGATAACTTGTACTTACTGATACACAATTATGACCGCTTGGGTGAACGTAAGATTATTATTGAGTCTATTGATCACAATGAGTTGGTTATCAATCATGAAAATACTTCTTACAAACTGCAAAAGGTAGCTTAACTTAACAGTTAGCTAGAGGGGTTTTAACAAAAGGGTAATAGCAATATTACCCTTTTTTGTGCTGCATTAAGCCATATTTTGTAACTTGGGCGTGCATGCAATCTTTTGATATTGATAAATCAGACCTATTACGCCTAAAAACTGCGCTTGAAAACAGCGATGCTGAACTACAACAGGTTCTGCAACAATATCATACCTCTGAGATTGCCATTCTGTTTGAAAAGCTGCAACCAGAAGAACGGGAACGAATTATTAAAATTCTGCCGGCAGTAGAAGCTTCGGAGGTTATCTCTGAAATGGATGAAGAACATCATCCGGCCGAATTGCTGATTAATCTGGATAAAGAAAAACGTTCAGAGATTGTTGAAGAGCTGGATTACGATGATGCCACCGATATTATTTCACAGCTGGGTGAAAGTGAGCAGCAGGAGATTCTGGATGGAATAGACCAGGAAGATGCCACCAACATTCGTACACTGTTAACTTACCAGGAAGATACTGCGGGTGGTTTAATGAACACTGACCTGATTAAGGTGAATGTAAATTTAACCAAAAATGAAGCATTGGAAGAAATCATCCGCCAATCTGAACAAATGGAAGAATTCTATACTTTGTATGGAGTTAATGATATCGGTGAGCTTAAAGGTATTTTATCAATTAAAGATATTATAAAAGCCCGCCGTCAGGTTAGGGTAGAAGAATTGGTAAATACCGACTTTGTATTTGTTAAAGCTGATCTGGACCAGGAAGAAGTTGCTAAGCTTATTTCACAATATAATTTAACCAGCATACCCGTTGTTAATGACGATATGAAGCTGTTGGGCCGTATTACGGTTGATGACATCATTGACGTAATGGAGGAAGAAAACACGGAAGATATTTTAAAAATATCCGGCGTGTCGGAAGATGAAGAGTTAAGCGGTGGCTGGCAGGATGCGGTAAAAAGCCGTTTGCCCTGGTTAGTTATTAATTTAGGTACAGCTTTCCTGGCAGCTTCCGTTATCCGGCATTTTGATGCTACAGCAGCCAAACTGCCTGTTATTGCAGCATACATGACTATCATAGCTGGCATGGGCGGCAATGCAGCCACACAAGCCTTAGCGGTAACAGTAAGGCGTATTTCGCTAAGTGACTTAACAGATAAGCAGGCTTATAATACCGTTTTAAAAGAGTTTTTAGTAGGCATGATTAATGGAGCTGCCAACGGCGTGATTGTTTTCATAGTGGCTTTGCTGTATGATGCTAATCCCAAGTTGGGTTTAGCCTTGTTTTTAGCCATGACAGGAAACCTGATTGTTGCCGGCCTTACTGGTGCTACCATTCCACTCATATTAAAACGGGTAGGTATTGATCCGGCAGTGGCTTCCTCCATCATTATTACTACTTTTACCGATTGTATAGGCTTTTTATTGCCATTATGGTTGGCAACAAAGCTTTTATTGTAAATTTGCCACTACTAATATTTGAATGCTCATGGCTGAAGTTAGACATAACTGGACAAAAGAAGAGATTGCAGAAATTTATCATTCTCCATTATTGGACTTGATATACCGTGCGGCTACTGTGCACCGCGAAAATAAAGATTACGCTGAAGTACAAATCAGCTCGCTTATTTCGGTAAAAACCGGTGGCTGCCCTGAAGATTGTGCTTATTGCCCGCAGGCTGCGCGTTACCAAACCGGCGTAAATGTGCATGCTATTCTGCCTAAAGAAGAGGTAGTAGCTGCTGCTGAAAAGGCTAAAGCAGCTGGTGCTTCACGCCTGTGTATGGGTGCGGCCTGGCGCGAAGTACGTGATAACCGCGACTTTGATAAAGTAATTGAGATGGTAAAAGCAGTGAATGAACTGGATATGGAAGTTTGCTGTACCTTAGGGATGCTGAATGAGCATCAGGCACAACGCTTGGCTGATGCTGGTTTGTATGCTTATAACCATAACTTGGATACTTCAGAAGAAGACTACAAACGTATTATTACTACCCGTACTTACGATGATCGTTTACAAACCCTGGAGAATGTACGTAAGGCAAAAATTACAGTTTGTAGCGGCGGTATTATCGGTTTAGGCGAAACGGTAGAAGATCGTATATCGATGCTGAAAACGTTGTCAAACTTACCTAAGCACCCCGAATCAGTGCCTGTAAATGCTTTAGTTCCTATCCAAGGAACACCATTAGAAGCACAGCCACGTGTATCCGTTTGGGACATGGTACGCATGATTGCTACAGCACGTATCATTATGCCAAAATCGGCAGTACGTTTATCTGCTGGTCGTACAGAAATGAGTACAGTTGAACAAGCTTTATGCTTTATGGCCGGTGCCAGCTCTATTTTTGCAGGCGAAAAGTTGTTAACTACGCCTAATCCGTCTTTTAGTGATGATATGGCTATGTTTGAGCTATTAGGCTTAACACCACGTCCGGCATTCAAAAATGGCCGTCTAAACCAAGTAGCCGAGCAACAACAGGAAGTAGCTGAAGTATAAATTTGTTTTTAAGCGATAATCAAGCAATCTCCATGCATTTATAAAAGCTAGGAGATTGCTCGATTGTCGTTTATGATATATAAATGTGCTTTCTTCTTTAGCAGCTTATACTGCAAGTACTTTTACCTCAATATTACCCCGAACTGCTTTTGAATAAGGGCAGGCCCGATGTGCTTTATCAGCCAGTTGCTGAGTTTCATCCAAGCTTTTGCCGGGTATATGCACATGCAATTCGGCAGAAAGAGCATAAGCATTCCCATCCTTATTAAAACTTACGTGTACTTCGGCAGTAGCTTCGCTTACATCAACGCCGTCGTGCTTGGCTATAGTTCCTAAAGCACCTAAATAACAGGCACCGTATGCGCCAGCAAATAATTGTTCAGGATTAGTATAGTTTCCACCTTCGCCACCCATTTCTTTAGGTTTCTTCAAGTCTAAATCAATCACCCCGTCTGATGATTTTATATGACCATCACGGCCTCCTTTGGCTGTAACCACAGCGGTATAAACTTTCTCCATGTTAGTTTTCTTTTCAATTCAAACCTGCATCAGTGTGGAAAAGTTTTGTTGGCATTAATATTGTTTTGCTAAAAATATTAGTAATTTTGATTAATATGAATGCCGAACGAATTACCGAAAAACTGAACATTTTAGCTGATGCTGCCAAATATGATGTTTCGTGTGCATCAAGTGGCAGCAAACGTAAAAACCAGAACAAGGGTTTGGGTAATGCCAGCAATGGCATTTGCCATACTTACACGGAGGATGGTAGGTGTGTATCGTTGCTTAAAATTTTATTGACTAACCACTGTATTTTTGATTGTGCTTATTGCGTGTCGCGCAAAAGCAATGATATTAAGCGTGCGGCATTTACCGTACAAGAGGTAGTTGATTTAACTATCAATTTTTACCGGCGTAATTACATTGAGGGTTTATTTTTGAGTTCGGGTATTTTCTATAATGCCGATTATACCATGGAGCGTTTGGTACGTATAGCTAAAAAGCTGCGTACAGAACATAATTTTAATGGTTATATCCATCTGAAATCAATACCAGGTGCCAGTGATGAATTGATGCAAGAGGCCGGGCTATATGCTGATCGTTTAAGCGTAAACCTGGAGATGCCTACTGAAGAAGGGTTGAAGTTACTAGCTCCTGAAAAAAATAGGCACGATATGATACAACCTATGGGCTTTCTGAAAAATGAAATTATTAAGCGTACGGAAGAAAAATCTTTGTTTAAAAAAGCACCCGCCTTTGCTCCGGCTGGGCAAAGCACACAGGTAATTGTAGGCGCTACTCCCGAAACGGATAAGCAGGTATTGCATACAGCGAATCATTTTTATAAAAACTTTAATTTAAAACGGGTTTACTACTCAGGTTATGTGCCGGTTATTAGCGATAATCGCTTACCTGCTTTAAATACCAGTGTACCTATGGTACGTGAAAATCGCTTATATCAGGCTGATTGGCTGATGCGTTTTTACGGCTTTCAGGTTAATGAAATAGTAGATGAGCAGAATCCGCATCTCGACTTGGATATTGACCCTAAGTTGGGCTGGGCCTTGCGCAATTTGAATGCTTTCCCTATTGATATTAATAAAGCCGATTTGCAATTGATTTTACGTGTACCTGGCATTGGTGTGCAATCGGCTCAAAAGATAGTAAGTGCCCGTCAATTTGGTAAGTTGGATTGGGAGCAACTTAAAAAAATAGGAATAGCGGTTAACCGGGCTAAGTACTTTATTACTTGTAATAGTCGCCAGTTTGAACGACGCGATTTAGCCGGAACAGCCATCAAACAATACATTCTATCGCAATCACAAAGCAAATACATTAAAACGGCTACCACTCAACTTAACCTTTTCTAACCATGACCACTTTAATATATGACGGTACTTTTGAGGGACTGCTTACCGTAGTATTCGAAATTTACGAACGACGGCTTCAACAAGTAAAGCTGCAAAAAGGCGTGTGGTTAAGTATGGCTTTGTTTGAAGATGTGCTACAAATAACTACAGACAATGGCCGGGCTGGCAGGGTATTAAATGGATTAAGAAGCCGGCTTTCGGCTGAAGGGTTACAACGATTGTATGCGGCTCATTTAGCAGAAGTAGAGTCTGAAGATGGTATGATATTGGGTTATATACGTTATGTATTTGATGCGCCATTCAACGTTGAGGAAGATTATGGCAATAAATATGTATTACGTTTATCAGAGATTGTACGTACGGTTAGGCGTGAAAAGCATCGAATGGAAGCCTTTGTACGATTTAAAGAGCTACAAGACAAAACTTTTTACGCAACCATTGAGCCTGACTTTAATGTGTTGCCCTTACTAGGCAAACATTTTAAAGATCGTTATGCTGACCAGAAGTGGATTATTTATGACATAAAAAGAAATTACGGTTTGCATTATGATTTGCACGATTTGCAATTTATTACATTAGACTTTTCCACTACAAACCCCACTAATGTTATTTCAGCTTATCAAGAAAACGAAAGCTTATACCAAGACCTTTGGAAAAATTACTTTAAAAGTGCTAACATTCCAGCCCGTAAAAATACAAAGCTACATATGCGCCACATACCTAAAAGATACTGGCGGCATTTGCCCGAAAAGCTATAATGGATGCATTGCCGAATGTCATACTACTATTTTATCTTAAATAGTAGTATGAACAAAAACATAAAGCTGAAAAACTAAGATTAAACTTTCTTGAAAATAAATTTGGAAAGTTTTTTTATTTACATTTACTTTGAATAACAAAGTACTTTAAATGGAAAATAAAGACGTTTATGCCGAATTAAGTTCTATTCGAAACATTATGGAGCGATCTACCCGCTTTATTTCTTTAAGCGGATTATCAGGTGTTATGGCGGGTCTTTATGCCTTAATAGGAGCAGGGCTGGCTTACAAACTGCTTTATGCAGATGCGGAAACTTCCTTATATCGTACTGACACTTACAATCATGATCTTAACTTTAAGCTCTTTATAATTGCTCTGGTGGTACTGGTTTTATCGATAAGTACCGGAATATGGCTTACTATTCGTAAAGCACAACGCAAGGGGCAAAGCATATGGAACCAAAGCAGTAGAGCTTTATTAAAAAGCGGGCTTTTGCCTTTACTTATCGGCGGCTGCTTTGTGCTGATTTTGCTATATCAAGGTCATTATGGTATTATTGCACCGGGTTGTCTGATATTTTATGGGTTGGCGTTAGTAGCTGCCAGTCAATATACCTTTGGTGATGTTAAATGGCTGGGGCTATCAGAAATAGCCCTAGGATTATTAGCAACCTTTTTGCCCGGATATGGTTTAGCTTTCTGGACCTTAGGTTTTGGCGTATTGCACATCTTGTACGGTACCATTATGCACTTTAAATACGATCGTGAAAATAGCTCTCATTAACTTTGATAAAGCGTTTGAAAATCGCTTACGCCTGCAAATTATGAGCGTGCTGGTAGCCAATGAAAGTTACGATTTTAACTCTCTTAAAGAACTATTGGATGTTACTGACGGCAACCTGGCATCGCATTTAAAAGCACTGGAAAAAGAGGAGTACATTTTAGTCAACAAATCATTTATTGGTCGTAAGCCTAATACCCGTTATGAGGCATCTGCCAAAGGTAAAACTGCTTTTAAAAAGCATTTGGAAGCACTCGAAAATTTAATCAAGCAGCAGAAATAATTTTTTTTACACATATACTTTGAATTACAAAGTACTTTATAGCTAAATAAAATGAAAACAAGCACAGGATGGATTAAGCATTTCAAAGTAAATGCAACGAAAACGCGTATTAACTGGCTTTTACAGCCTACAGCGACTCAGGAGCAAATCGCAGCTATATTACCTTCGCTACAAGCTTGGCAATTAGGAGAAACATCAGATGGTGAAAATCTGATCAGAGCAGCAACAAAGTATGCCAAGCGCGTAGGTGATCCTTTATATGTGGATTGTATCAAACTTTTTATCAAAGAAGAGCAAAAACATGGCGAAAATCTAGGTCAATACTTGGATCGTATCGGCAAACCACGCATTCAACATAATTGGGGCGACACTTTATTCAGGGAGATCAGACATTTAAATACCAGTATGGAGATGTGGACGCTAGCCGTAATTACAGTAGAAAGTGCTGCCCAAGTATTTTATCAAGCCTTAAAAGATGCAACTCAATGCAAACTACTACAACAAATATGCACTGACATTTTGATTGATGAGGCTTACCACATCAGTTTTCAAACGGAACGCATGGCCATACTGTTCAGTCAAAAAACTGCGATTGAAAGATGGGTGTACCGCAGCTTTTATAAAGGCTTTTTCTTTAGCACAGCTATGTTAATATGGTTTGCTCATAAAAAACTATTTAGAGCTGGTGGCAACACACTTAAAAGCTACTTGCGTAAAATGCACTATAAGTATCTCATGACTATAGGGCGCACAACGAATCCATTAGGTACTCAGCTGGCTTATTACAAATCATCAATTTAAAAAGTTATGAAAACTATAGAGTACCGGTTATTACGCCGGGCAAAAGCATGCATATGGGTTGTGATTACTGGTTTAGCCGTAAGTGGGCTAACTGCCTTCCCGATTGAAAGTGAGTTGATTTTTTTAGTTAAACATAGCAACGGGTTCCCGTCGGTGATGCAAACATGGTTGCACATGGTATATACAGCCGTTATTACCACTAATCGAAATTACCCTTATCTAAGTTATGGAACCGATTGGCTGGCCTTTGCACACCTAATGCTGGCTATTTTATTTGTTGGGCCACTGAATAATCCGGTTAAAAACGTGTGGGTAATTGAATTTGGTATGATGGCTTGTGTGCTCATCTTTCCGTTAGCTTTTATAGCTGGCTCTATTAGAGATATACCCGTTTTTTGGCGAATGATTGATTGTTCTTTCGGTGTGTTTGGAATAATTCCATTACTAATTAGCCACCTTACTGTTAGGCGTTTACAATACTTACATCAACAAAGCATATAATGGTGTTTACATTCAATAAAAGCTATTTCTGTTGGTTCATAATTCTCTTGGATGTTGAGTTTTTTATAGGCTTGTTTATGCACGATAGTATTGTCAGGCCCTATGGCGGCGATTTCTTAGTTGTAATAATGCTCTATTGCATTGTAAAAAGCTTTTCGAAAACAAAACCTTATAGCACAGGTATGGCCATATTGGTGTTTGCTTATGTAGTTGAAGTATCACAGTATTTTCATTTAGTGAACAGGCTTGGGCTACAGCAATCATCATTGGCAAAGGTGATTATAGGCACTTCTTTTGCATGGACAGACCTGCTGGCTTATACCTTAGGTATGTGCCTGACGTTATTAGTAGAAAGGCGACGTACCCGCAGGCGTATGCAGACTAAATAGATAAAGAAAACAAATGAATGCAGAAATAGAAGATGTAGCCACTTTGCACAACTCACAAGGTATACAGTATTTTTCAAAGCCGGGTTCAATTGTAAGGAAGATATGGGGGAAAGCAGATACGGTGCTATTTATTTTTGCAGGAGCATCGGCAGAGTTTGCTTTGAATAAGGCTGTTGATTGGCTGTATTACACTGGCCGTTTGCCTGCTGACCCGCTAGGACGGTTATTTTCTACAGTAGAATATGCTAGCCGGATTGTGTTTTCGGAACAGGATAAAGCGTTTAAAGCAATTGATCAAATTGTGGGAATACATCAAGCTGTAGAAACTTCCCGAGGCGCACAAATACCTGATTGGGCTTACCGTGATGTACTATTTATGCTGATAGATTACTCTATACGTGCATTTGAGCTGCTGGAAAGAAAACTCACCAGCAATGAAAAAGAAGAGATATTTGATACTTTTTATAAAATGGGCAGCCGCATGGTCATAAGCGGCTTACCTAAAAACTATATTGAGTGGACCGAGATGCGCCGAGCACATTTGCAAGATAACTTATCAAATAGCCGCTTTACCCAAGACCTGTATAAACAATACCGCAAACACTTGGGTTTTGTGCGTTATCAATTATTAAAACAAGTACAAGTTCTAATAGCTCCACCAAGTGTAAGAAAGTTATTGAACTTAAATCGCACGCCTTGGCTAAAACCAATTATTAGCTTGTATAAATTATGTCGGCTAATTAAACTAGATTGGCTGATTAAAGAAGCTATATTGCCTACAGCTTACAAGCCACAAATACGCCGCTTAGATGTATCACAGGCGTAAAAAGCAATGTATTTTATATTAAATAAAGCTAAGCTCAAAATGATAGCTCGTATACAATTCAGCTTTCATTATGCATGGAGCTCATTCTAACAGGCTCCCCTAAAAACAAAAATCCCTGACCTTGCGTCAGGGATGAGGAGCCGAACATAGTCGGCTGTGATAAGGTTGGGTAAGCTATTTAATTAATTGTTTAAACAAAAAACCAAAACTGCTACAATCCGTAAGTATGGTTTACTTACATCTTGATATAAAAAGTATTTACTGATGTAAGTATAGATACAATATCTTACATCGTACACAATAATTCTCAAATCAGGTGTTAGTACGTGGTTTTGTACACACGTATTTCTACCTGGATATACGAAGGTCTGAGTTGCACTATTAGCTTAGCAATACAAGGTATTGCATTAGACATTATCAGCACAGACATTAACCATTGCTTAACCGCTTACTTGCCTAAATCATAGCATTTAGTATTATGGTACTTGTAATTAGCTCACCTTTCATTTTCTACTTGACATTTAAATAAGCTTCATTACGAATATTGGATATAGTTTCGATTAAAAACTTTATCATATTCCCTGTACTGCACCTAGAAAATATTAACCTATAGTGCATAATATTTTTAACCAAATGTTAATATTTATCCTAACCTTTTCTAAAAAGTTTTCGTAAACAGGTTAAAAGATAAATAATTTATTTGCTTTTATGTAGTACGGCTATTACATTTGACATACACCCTTAGGTAAACCCAATTATTTAAACTTAGATGCAGTATTTTATTATTTACTTCATTGTTGGCTTTTTAATCATGTATTTCAATGCCTTCAAACATTCTGCTTTCTGGCAAGTGATGAGTGATGAAATGGATAACCGATTACATCACAAGAGTGATAAGCAGAAGCAGTTCAAAAATCATTTTCTGGCCAGTGTGTATATTCTCATGATGTGTATATGGCCGTATGTAATTGTGCAGCTTTTTTTGGTTAAGCACGAAGAATAATTCTTATATTTAGTAATAAACAACTTTTAAATAAATTATAGTAAAAGCAGGCTTTCTTCGCCTGCTTTTATATTTGAATTCAACTTCTTCCTTCAAAGTCTAGTTTTTCACTAATATTGCGCGTCAATATCTATTCGAAATTGTGCCTATGAAGAAGCTGTTACTTATTATTTTGATATTTGCTGATGCACTAATTAGCCATGCCCAGCAAAAAAAGCCGAATATCATTATTATCATGATGGATGATATGGGCTATGGGGACACCGAGCCTTATGGCATGACAGGTATTCCAACTTTCAACTTCAACCGCTTAACTAAAGAAAGTACTCGTTTCACACACTACAATGCTGCCGAACCTATTTGTACAGCATCACGCGCAGCTCTGCTAACCGGTTGTTACCCTAACCGTTTAGGTATGACGGGCGCTTTATTGCCTGCTGACAAAAAAGCATTGAACCCGAACGAAGAAACTATTGCCTCCATGCTGAAAAAAGAGGGTTATCAAACAGCCATGTTTGGCAAATGGCACTTGGGCAACAAGCCACCTTATTGGCCATTACACTATGGGTTTGATACATTTTTTGGCATTCCATATTCACACGATATCTGGAACCGTGATCATGAAGGCAACTTAATCACTGATAAAAAAGATATTCGCTACACCTGGCCGCCGTTGCCTTTACTCGAGGGAGATCGGGTGGTAGATTCTATTACCTCAAAGCAGAAACTATCACACCTAATCGGGCAGCTTACCGAACGTTCGGTTCAATTCATCAAGCAAAATAAAAATAAGCCTTTCTTTTTGTACTTGGCGCAAAGTATGCCGCATGTGCCGCTGGCACCTTCAGCACAGTTTAGGGGCAAAAGTGAATTGGGAGAGTTCGGCGATGAGATTTTGGAAATTGACTGGTCAGTAGGGCAAATACTAAAAACGCTGGATGAAGAGAGGCTTGCCAATAATACTTTGCTTATTGTAACCAGCGATAACGGCCCTTGGCTGAATTTTGGTGATCATGCCGGTTCTTCAGGCGGTTTTCGTGAGGGTAAATCCACATCATGGGAAGGCGGAACGCGAGTTCCTTTATGGATAAGGTGGCCCGGGCAGGTTGAAGCAGGAGGTACCAACAGCATGTTGATGACCAATATGGATATATTGCCCACTATTGCAGCGGCTACTGGTGCAACATTACCGCAAAAGCCTATAGATGGTGTTAACTTTTTGCAAGTATGGCGAGGCAAAGTAAAAACCGACCCACGTGAAGTATTCTACTACTATTTTGGTAAAAACAACCTGGAAGGGGTTCGTTATAAAAACTGGAAGCTGGTGTTACCGCATCCCTCTAATACCTATGCTCCTTTGCACGGCAAAGGTGGCGATGGTGGAAAAATAGGCAGAGTTGATGTACCCGTGGCTTTATATGACTTAGCACACGACCCTGGCGAAGCTTATGATGTGCAGCTTAACTACCCCGATGTTGTAAAAAAAATATTAGCACTAGCCGACCAAGCACGGAATGACATGGGCGATGACCTGACACAGCATGAAGGTAAAAATAGGCGTCAACCAGCCATGTTGAAATAAATTGAAGCCATGTTGAAATTTGGTGGTTATTTAAGTTTGTTAATTATGCTAACCGCTTGCGAGCCTAAGAGTAAACCTTTGGCAGAGCAGCCAAAACATAGCCAGATGAAGATGGCAAAACAAACTTTTTGTACAGCCAAGCTACCTGTACGATTCGCTCATGTTAAATCATCTACTACACCTATTTATATTAATGAAGGACGAAAAGAACAGGAAGGTATGGTGTGGATACCTGAGGGTACATTCAGCATGGGAGCTGACAACCAACAAGCCAGTGCTGATGAATATCCAAAGCATAAGGTTACCGTAAACGGCTTTTGGATGGATGTAAACGAAGTTACCAATGCTGAGTTTGCTGCGTTTGTAAAAGCCACAGGCTATATTACCACAGCAGAAAAAAAGCCTGACTGGACTGAACTACAAAAGCAACTACCGCCCGGCACACCTAAACCAAATGAAAGCTTGCTGGTTCCGGCATCGCTGGTGTTTTCACCGCCTAGTGAGCCAGTTAATTTAGATGATTACAGCCAATGGTGGAAATGGCAACAAGGTGCCAACTGGAAGCATCCGCAAGGGCTACAAAGTAATTTAAAAGGAAAGGCGAATTACCCAGTGGTGCAAATATCGGTATACGATGCTTTAGCTTATTGTAAGTGGGCCGGCAAACGTTTGCCCACCGAAGCTGAATGGGAGTGGGCTGCACGTGGCGGTTTAGAAAACAACGTTTATCCTTGGGGTAATGAACCAGCGAATAGTGGTAATATCAAAGGCAACTTCTGGCAGGGGCATTTTCCGGATCATAATACAACGGCTGATAAGTATTACAATACAGCACCTGTTAAATCTTTTACATCTAATGGTTATGGGTTGTATGATGTAGCCGGCAATGTATGGGAATGGTGCGCCGATTTATACCATTATCAATATTATAGTCAGGTAAATACGCCTACCGGAGTTAAAAATCCTACAGGTCCTACAAAAAGCTTTGATCCACAAGAGCCTTACGCACAAAAACACGTGGTAAGAGGCGGATCCTTTTTATGTAATGATAGCTATTGCTCCGGTTACAGGGTAAGTCGCCGAATGAAGGAAGCGGACGATAGTAGTTCGGAAAATTTAGGTTTTCGCTGTGTTAAAAACAAGTAAGCTAATACAGCTTTTTTAAGGTTCTTATACAAAAAGAAGTTGAGAATTAAACATCCTCTACCTTTCCTTGTGGCACAAAGCTCAACTCCGTATCTGGACTGAATACCACATACGCTCTTTGCCAAGGGCTATCATCAATTAACCGCCATTTATGGCCACTTCCGGTAGTATCTTGTGCCAGCAACACTTCACCAGGCTTTAATATAAAAGTTTCTCCCTTAAACGTGGTAAACTCCAGTGTGCCACACAAGTTAATGACGAACTGCTGTGTTGGTGCCGGATGCCAATCATATACCGAACCCGGAGGAGATTCCTGAAAACGGATAGATTCCGCTTTACTAATTACAGTTTGCGATATATTACCTGTACGAAAATAGGAGTGCCCGTCGGTATCTGTATAAAGTTGATATGCTTTAATCATGAGTAATTAGCTTAGTTAGTAAACAATTTATAAGCAACATTTAGAACAGCCACATAGTTGGGACTAAGCAGCAATAAAATATACTTTTATCATAAAACGTTAATAAACCAGCTTATAATAGAAACGCTTTCAATGCAATTTGCGAATAATTACCCCAATCTTTCATAACAGATTTGAAGGTAGCTTGTAGCTGTTTATTATCAACAGGTTTGCCTTTTACCGGTGGTTTAATGATATTAGCAGCTATAGTCTGGTCAGTTACTTTGGTAGCAAACCAAGTAATATTTTCATGCGGAAGTGCTACGCCTAAAATCATACCGGGCAAGCCTGTAAAAGATTCTGGTCCGCCAGATACCGGGATTTCATCTGTGTAAAAAGCTACAACATAAACAGAATCCATAATTAAAGCATTAGCCCTACGGCAAGAGTAGCCGGCAATATCACGCACCTCATCAGTGATTTTCCACTTGATTTTGCGCACGGTGTCTTTTACCAAAAACTTCTCTTCAAATACTGTTTTCTGGGTGGCACTAGTATTGGTTGATAGGTTGGTGTAAGTAATGTTATTCTGACCAACCATCGGGTTATCGCCAAAGGCACCTTCTGCACTTTCATTATTTGCCACAGGTGCAAACAGCGTTTGATTGTTACCGAAGGTTAAAGTGCTTTTAAGCTTTACAAACTGCGGCTTTGATTTTTTATAAGCATCAAATGCCTGCTGCATAAAACTTTCATTTTCTTTATTAATGGTTTTAGCAATCAAAGCAAACATGTTGACTGTTTTTTCAAACTCAACACTGCCTTCTTTTGTAAACCTTTTATTAGTTTGAGCATAGCTAACTTCGCTAAGCAGCAAACAAGAAATCGTGAACAAACTGATAAGGTATTTCATACAAGTTATTTTTTAGCAGTAGTACCACCCATTTTGTTAAAGTCCCAGCTCAATGAAAGCATAAAATATCTTCTGATGTTAGTATAAGTGGTTTGTGTAAGCAAGTTGCTTTGAGCACTTCGGTCAAAACCTTTATTCTGGTTCAGTAAATCATAAGCAGATAAGGTAAGCTTTACATTATCTTGCTTGAAGAAGGTTTTTGCTACTCGGGCGTTAATGGTTACACGTTGAAAATCCTGATTGAATGATTCTGTTTTGGCGCGGTATTGATAATTAGCATCTGAACCCACCTGGAACTTACCCGGTAAGTAGAAGTTAAAATTGGCATCACCATTCAAACCATATCCGTTATTATTAACGCTTTGTAAGGATGACTGGCTGATAGTATAGGATGGACCAAAAGAAACATAAGCATCGTATTTTTTCTCTTTGTATTTAGAGGCGTACAAACTTGCCGAATAGTTGATAGACTTAGACATATTCAGTGCATTGTTCGCATAGTTGTATGAGGTGTTACCGTTGGTAGAAGCGTTTAGCCCCATGTTAACACTCAATGCTTTTATTTTTCTGCTTAAATAAGCTGATAAATAAAAGTTGGTAGATTGCTTACTACCCATGTTTACCGACTGGTAGGTACTTCTACCGGCAGAGTCAGTAAGCGTGTTGCTTACTATAGGGTTGGAAGTAAAGCTGTAATTACCATACAAGCCAATATACTGATCCGTTAATACTTTATAAGAACTATAGCTAAAGTTAAACTGATTTCTGAATGATGGTTTTAAGTTCGGGTTACCAACAGTTATATTCAGAGGGTCAGTATTTACCCGCACAGGTTGTAACTGATCTATAGTAGGTTGTATGGTGCTGCCGGAATATGCTATACGGATAGAGCTTTGCTTGGTAAATTTATACTGGTAGGTAGCCTGCGGGTTCCAATTGATAAAGCTGCGTTTATAAATACTGTTAGTGTATTCGTTTACCTGCTTGTAATTTACAGCGGCCACTTTAGTACCAAAGCTAAATATGGTTTTCTTTTTATTGTTGTAGTTAAAGATGGCTCCGCCTTCATTATACACTTGGTTGAACTTATAATTATTACTCAAGGTAGTATCCAATGAGTTATATTGCCCAGGTGCTGATTGGTTGTATGACTCACGATCAGCACTACTATTGTTTAAACTAAAGCCATAGTTGATTACTGCTGCAAAGTTTTTGGCTAAAGGTTCAGAATATGCCAAATTACTTTTTAGAACTGAGCTTCTGATTTTATTGGTTTTATACTGATCTGTTATTTGCGAACTGCTCTGAACACCAGTTGTATCGTAATATTTGATGTTAGATTTTAAATAACCATGAGCATCACTTTCGTTATAAAGTTCATCAACAGTTAATGATACCGTACGCCCAACTTTTTTAAACTTCTTTGTCCATAAACCATTTGCATGAAATATTTTACCATCTACATCATTATCAACACTCCGTTTGTTCTGGTTTAATAGTACACCATTGCCACGCACGCTGGTAGCATTATAATCGTTACGCGTTTTACTGTTCTTCACTGTACCATCTACAATAAATTTCAATGTTGAGCTAGTATCCAGCTTAACAGAGTAAGTTGCATCCAGCTTCTGTCTGAACATGTAGTTGTCGAAAGCCTGGTCGTTATTGCTGTTAATGATACCTGATGGTAACGTATTTTGCGTTAACGTATTCTTGGTACCAGTTACTCCTAATGAGCCAATTTTGTAGTTTGCGTTTATGGATTCCTTATCGCTGTTCCATTTACTATCATAATGTACCCCTCCGGTTCTGGCCGTTGGAATACCTTCACCGTTGTAACGGCCATCAAAAGAATCTAAATCATCTTGCCCGCCATCGAAATAAATGGCTATACCGCCGCCATCCATTAGTTCAACATTGCCCCCTGATGTTCCGTATTTATTGGCATCTTCCCAGCCTAACCCGGTTTTCCCGGTGTTCGCTAAAGTACCATAAGCCGAAAATTTTTGCTTACCTTTAAAGGCATTGAACATGGCTTGCGTTTGGTAATATTTGTTGGTACCCACACCACCATCTACTTTACCAAAATAACCGTTCTTCTTATCTTCTTTCAGCTTTATATTGATGGTTTTTGTTTTTTGCCCGTCATCAACACCTGTAAATGCCGCCTGATCGCTTTTTTTATCATACAATTGCACTTTATCAACCATATCCGCACGTAAGTTTTTAGTAACTAGTGTAGGATCATCGCCAAAAAACTCTTCACCATCCACCAAAACCTTATTCACGGTTTGCCCTTGGGCTGTAATCTTACCATCTTTATCTACCTGTATACCAGGAAGCTGCTTTAATAAATCTTCTACCTTGGCATTGGGTTGTATTTTAAAGTTGCCAGCATTGTATTCAGTAGTATCACCTTTAATCTTTATGGCGGCTCTTTCCGCTTTAATAATTACATCGGCCAGCAATTTTGATTTCAGTATCATGTTTAGCTTACCAAAATCAGCACTGGTTTTAGCTGAATCCAAATTAAAGTGCTCTACATAATCGGCATATTTCGGATAGCTAATGAGCAGAATGAATTTCCCTTTATTTAAGTTTTGGATGGCGAAACTACCGTCAGCTGTGGCGCGTGTAAACTTAAATAGGGTAGAGTCTTTAGCATTTAGCACACAAATAGTAGCGTTTTCCATTTTCTGGTGCGATGCGGAGTCGATAACTGCACCTTTAATAGAATACGGTGATTGCGCAAACGTTAAGAATTTAAATAAACACAGAAAAATTGTGGTGAGTAGAGGAATTTTCATGCGAGCAATAAGGTTGAGCTACTAAAGTATAATTATTTTTCAGGCATAATTATAAATTAACAAAATTTAACAATGCCTTCGCAAATAAACTAAATATTTAGTTTAAAATACAAGAGCTGAACGGTAAATATTTTGTAGGCATTTAGCAGCGACAGGAATTCATCGAGATACGAGAAGGAATAAAGGAATAGTAGCTGGTAAAAAGCTATAAATTCCCTGATGAATACTTATATTCAATTGGAGTAATCGAGCATATGAGTAGACACTTAAACAGATTATTTTAAATAATCGTCAGATACTTTTGCTACATCTGTACTGATTTTATTAATAAAACCTAACTGGTCCTTCAGCAATGTTTCATCTCCCGAAAGTTCGGATTGCTCCTGTGCAGCTACAATGGGCTTATCACCAATAAATTCAATAGCCGTTCCACCCAGTTTTCGAGCTGTGTCATTTAATACATTAATACTTCGCTTAACCATTTTTAAGTTTTCGGGGCGTGTTTTATGCAGTTCTTTGCCTGATAACCCTGAAGCTATAGTGGCGATGTATGAAGACAAAATATGATTCAGCACCACAAATTTATGTACATCCTTGTTTTTAATCTGCCGTGCTTTAGGCTCAGAGTTCATACGCTCGAAAGCACCTGCCAGCTCAGCAGATTTAATATAAACGTCTTTACGAGCCAATTTGTAATTAGTGGCGCTTACAGCTATCCCTGTAATATTTTCTGCAATCTTAATCAGGTAATTTACATTAGCAGTAATCACATCGCGCATAGCTATTTTCAGTTGTTCCGATTCCCAGGTTGGAAACACCAGGTAGCTGGCGGCAAATGCAATTACCGAACCGATAATGGTATCTAAAATACGCTCTTCAGCCACGTTTAAATGGCCAACACCTAAAAACTTGAACAAAATAAGTACGTAAGGCGTCATGAACATGATGCTGACAATGTAATTGATGCGGATAAAGCTGTAGGCACCAATCATCAGTATGGCTAAAATTATAACCTGAGCTGTACCATTATGCACTAAGGTTAGTATAGCCACTCCAATTAAGCCGCCTACAATTGTACCCACCAAACGTTGGAAGTTACGTTGCTTGGATAAGCTGTACGCAGGTTTCAAAATCACAATAATGGTTAAGAGTACCCAATAGCTATGCTGCCCGAACGCAACCTGCTTGCCCGTTACACTATGAATTAAATAGAGTAAAGCACTGGATTTTGTGATAATTAACCCTAGCAATGATACCAGGGATACCCGTAAAGCAAATCGAAAAGCTGAGGATTTAAAACTTAAATTATTGATTAACACCTGCGGCGAAAAATCCTGATGGGATACAAAGCGGGCATAATCAACCTCGTTAGGATTGTCAATAAGCTTTTTGGAAGACCGGATAGTGTGATAATTAGCAATATTTACTATCTTCTGGCTTAAGTCACGCAAATTAATGAGCACTTTTTTCAAGACCATATTTGCCGTGGGCGGAGTGGTTGCGCCAATGGCGTCAATCTTAGTTTTCAGTTGCTCTAAATCAGCATCAAACCTTTTAATAGAATCATAAGAGGTATTGGAGAGAACCGCATAGCCAACATTGTCCAGTTCATCGCCCATACGATGTAGCAGATGGCCAATATCTTCCAATATACCTGTATGACCGTATTGTTCGTGCATATGGCTGTAATCGTAGTGTGTAGCCATAATCTGCTCGAACAAATCCACTAAATCTACAAAGGTTAACAGCAGCATACGGCTGTAATTGGTAGATTCTCTAACCACTAAACGGCTTTTGAACAGTAGTTCACGTACAGCATCCTGATGCTGGCTTACCAGTATTTGCTGGGATATGAGCTTACGGTAGTTCGCATCAAGATCGGTTTGAGAAAGATAGAAGTCAGATTTAGTACGTAAATAATTTACAACATCGCGTATATTTTCACCGAGAGCCTGCTGGGCGGCGCGGTATGGCCGTATACCAAAAAACAGTAGGCTCATGGCCATGTACCATATACCACCAGCTGATACCGTTAAGCAAAAGGGGAGTATTGCATTAACTGGCAAAGCTTTATCCATAGTAAAAATAATAGCCAGCACGCCTGCCGAACCTACATTACCAGCTCTGTTGCCATAAATAATCAGAATAGAAAATAGGAAAAAAAAGAAAGTAATTTCCGCGCCAAGCACCCATAAGTTATAACGTGCAAAGCCAGTAATTAAAGTGATAAAAAATACCACCAGGTTGCCGATCAGCATAGCATTACGCTTGTGTATGGCTGGTCCTGGGTTATCAATCACACTCATGCAGGCCGCACCTAAAGACAATGTTACTCCGGTTGCCAGCATGCCGAACTGTGCAAACACTACAGCTGGCAGCAACAAGCCCATACTAATACGCAGCCCATCAGAAAAATACTGACTAAAAAAAAAGCTTTTTATTTCGCGGCTGTGTAAAGGCATGTATAACTGAAAAATTAATGAGCAAAAGTACACAAATCCCCTTGCTGTATGTTAAGCATAAAGAATCAAATAGCATAACTCATAAAATATCAACAGAGTTTGGTACTTTGATTTTTTAACCGGAATATTATAGCGCGCTTGTTTAAAGTTAGCGTTTACACATTTACGTGATATATACATGTCTGCAGCAGCACAATTAACCCACAGAGAGCATATTTTTAATCAGGAGGTGATTACCCGGTTCGAGTTGTATAACAGCTTATTTTTAACGCTTCCGTTTTATCAGGTTAAAGATACCGGCATTCTGTTGCCTTTCTTTAGCTCATTTTGTGAAAAGGAAACCGCTAAGCTCAAATCACCATCGGAAATTATTGAATCATTTTTTGAAGAATATGTACCCAACACCGATGAACGTGAGCATATCAATCGTTTGTTCCGCTTTATACAATATATAGAGCGCCAGGTGGTACTATTTGATGCTATTGAAGATTCTTCATTTAGCAAGCTTAATCGGCCTGAAGATACTGGTACATTACAGAACTTGATACAGCAAGCCACTGCTGATGATAGCTTACGTGCCAAAATCAGTGAAAAGCTAAAGAATTTTTCATTAAGATTGGTGCTAACTGCGCATCCAACCCAATTTTATCCAAGTACGGTACTCGGTATCATGACCGATTTAATTGATGCATTGAAGCACAATGATATCAATGACATTAACCTGCTGCTGCAACAATTAGGTAAAACTCCTTTTTTCAATAAAACATCCCCAACACCGATTGATGAAGCTCGTAGCCTGATTTGGTTCATGGAGAATACCTTTTATTATGCATTAGCCTCTATAAAAACCCGTTTAGCGGAAGTATTCGATATTGATGATATTCCTAATCCGATTTTTGAGTTGGGTTTTTGGCCTGGAGGCGATCGTGATGGCAACCCAAATGTAAGAACCAATTCTACGCAAACCGTAGCAGCTACATTAAGGCAAATTATATTCAGATGTTATTACCGCGATTTTCGTGTATTAAAACGTCGTATCACCTTCAGGGGCGTAGAAGAACCAATGCACCAATTGGAGAGCCTGCTTTATGAAAATGCTTTTAGCCCAAAACCTGATGCAGGTAATTTGCAAAATGACATGCTTGATTTGCTACAACAAATTAAGCACAAGCTTATAGATGAAAACTACGGCATTTTTGTTGACCTGATTGATGATTTAGCATTAAAGATTAAATTATACGGCTGCTATTTTGCTACACTCGACATTCGGCAGGATAGCCGCATTTTACGCAAAGTATATGATTACGGACTACAACAGCCTGAACTTTTTAATGGTGTTACAACAGAGTATGATAATTTACCAGAAGATGAAAAGCTAACAACCATCAGCTTTAATGAAGTGGATTATGCTTGTCAGTTAGGCGGCGACGATGTTAGCGATAAGAGTGATGAGGCTATGATAAAGGATACATTATGTACCATCAGGCTCACGCACACCATACAACAGCATAATGGCGAAAAAGCCTGCCATCGCTTTATTATCAGTAATTGCCAGGAAGCGTCAGACATATTACAGTTGATGCAACTGTTTTTATGGAGTGGTTGGAAAAAAGAGGAGCTGTATATCGACTTCATGCCGCTATTTGAAACGGTAAACGACTTGAAAAATGCAGCTGCCGTAATGAAAAAGCTTTATACGCATCCATACTACCAAGAGCATCTGAAACTTCGGGGCAATCGGCAAATGATTATGCTGGGCTTTTCAGACAGTACAAAAGATGGTGGCTACCTAACAGCTAACTGGTCTATTTACCAAGCCAAAGTTGAACTGACTGCCATCACTAAGGAGTATGGTATTGAATTAGCATTTTTTGATGGGAGAGGTGGGCCTCCGGCACGTGGTGGTGGCAAAACACACCGCTTTTATGCAGCTATGGGTAAAGAAATTGCTAATGATCATATTCAGCTCACCATACAAGGGCAAACCGTTAGCTCACAATACGGCTCGGTAGAAACAGCTAAATTTAATATTGAGCAATTAGTGAATGCTGGTATTACATCGGCTTTGCACCCTGAGCATCATGATTTATTAGATGAAAACCATAAACGATTAATTGCGGAAATGGCTGATGAAAGCTATCGTTTGTTTATGGATTTACGACATCACCCAATGTTTACCCAGTATTTGGAAAATTTAAGTCCGCTTAAGTTACTACCAAATGCCAATATCAGTAGCCGGCCTACCAAGCGTAATGGTGATGCGCCTTTAAAATTGGAAGATTTAAGAGCAATAAGCTTTGTAACTTCATGGAGCCAACTTAAACAAAACATCCCTGGTTTTTACGGTGTAGGCACTGCTTTACAAAAAATGAAGGAAACTGGTAAATGGCAAGAGGTTGTTGATTTATACAAATCATCAGGTTTCTTTAAAACCATGATAGATAATTGTATGATGTCTATGTCAAAAGCTGATTTCCGTATTACAGCCCATTTGGCGCAAGACGAGCAATACGGCACTTTTTGGACTATGTTAAAACAAGAATTTGATTTAACTAAAGCGCTGCTGTTAGAGCTCACCGGTACTAAAGAGCTGATGCAAGATTATCCAATTGAAAAACGTTCAATTGCTACCCGCGAGCGTATTGTTCTACCGCTGGTTATTATACAACACTTTGCATTAAATAGATTAAACCAAACAGAAGACAAAGAATTAAAAGATACTTATAGTAAGCTGGTTATTCGTACAGTTTATGGTGTTGTTAATGCTGGGCGCAACTTAGTATAAGTTTTATGGGCATAGTGTAAACCAGACTTGATTTTTATTGTTAATCAGGACAGATAATACCTCTAAAATCATCTAAAACATTATGAAAAACATAATTTGTCTGAGTGCATTAGCCTTAACATTAGCAGCTACAGGTTGCCATGATAACAGAAAAGCAAAAAACTACAATGATAAAACTCTGGTAGATGACGAAGGCGCTGCTTTTATTAAGCAAGCTACCGAGGCTGGCAATACCGAAATTAAGGCAGCTAATGTGGCTCAAGCTAAATCTCAAAACCCGCGAGTAATTAGCTTTGCAAAAATGATGATTGCCGACCATATGAAAGCGGGAGAGGAGTTGAGCAAAATTGCTAATAAAAAGTATGTAAATACACCTTCAGGTCCTAACCAAGAACATCAAATGAAAATTGATAGTGTATCAAAATTGTCTGGTGCCGCCTTTGATAAAGCTTATATGCAAATGATGGTTATGGACCATGAAAAAGTTGTGCAACTGTTTAGCGATTCACGTAATAATACCAGTGCCGCTATTGATAATTTTATAAAAGAAAATTTGCCAAAGATGCAAATGCACCTGGATTCGGCTAAGGCTATAAATTCTTTATTAAAATAATTGGCATAGCTAAAAGTTGTGTAGCAAACTGTGCGGAGCACTGCACAATTCAAAATGAGATTAAACATTAACACGATCCTGATGTACTTAAAGTATAATTAATTAATAATTTATATTTTAAGTACTATGAAAAGATTTACTATTGCAACTTTAGTATCAGTTTTTAGCTTTGCATTCGCCGCTAATGCGCAAATCCAAAAAGGCAACGTTTTGGTAGGAGGCGATTTTGCCGACATAAGATTGGGATTGGACAACTCTAAAGAATTTAATTTTAATATTACTCCTAAGGCGGCTTGGTTTATTCAAGATAATGTAGCGTTAGGTGGTTATGTAAACTTAGGTATAGAAACAGCTAAGCATTCCAGTACTACTGTAAACTATGGTGTGGGTGCACTCGGCCGTTACTATACAGGTAATGATGTAGCTGTATTACGCCACGGACGTGTGTTTGGTGAAGCTACCGTTGGTGTTGGCGGTATCAATGTAAGTAATGGAGGCGGCCATACTAACGGTTTAGATTTTGGCTTTGGTCCAGGTTTTGCTTACTTTGTAACACCGAACATTGGCTTAGAAACTTTACTTAAATACAATGGCATAGCAGGCTTTGGTGATGCAGGTTACCAAAACACTTTAACTTTGAATTTTGGCTTACAAATTTATTTACCAGGTCGTGGTACAGCTGCTAAAATAAAACGCGACGCTAGATAATCAATTTACTATCATCCCTAATAAAAAAGGCTTTCTCACAATATGTGGCAAGCCTTTTTTATTGTTTACAAACTCTTAACTCAGCAGTGTACGATATTGATAAACAAGTTCTACTTAACATAAAATATATTATTTAGAATATTATAATATTTGACCTATAATTTATATTATGTTAAGTAAGTGTTTAAAATATAAAGGGATAAATAGATTATCCCTTTATATTGCTATTTACAATGCATCTATCCTCTTCTTGATTTCTGCAGCGTGTGCATTATCATTTTTGATGATGTAATAGTTTCTTAAGTTGGTTAATGCAATATCTGATTTTGGGTTTAATTCAACCGCTTTATCCAGGTATGGTTTAGCTTGGTCAAGCTGTGCATAAACCTTGTTTTTTAAAGCATCATATTCAGTTTGCTTGATGGTGCGTGAGTTATTAGCATCTTGTAATTTGTAGATAGCTGGGCTCATCAAAACATATCCTAAGTTTAAAGAAGCATCTGCAAAGTTCGGATCTATTTGAAGTGCTTTTTTGTACATTTCAGCAGCCTGTGTAAAGTTCTCATCTTTAGTTTTTACGAAGGTTGCTTTCTTAGCTGGTTCTTTAGTCGCTTTAGCTGATTTTTCAGCGTTCTCAGCAACTTTTGAATACGCTAAACCTGAGTAATAATATAAATTTTTGTTCTGAGGATCTTTATTAATAGCCTCTTGAATTTGGCCTATTATTTCAGTTTGTTTACCTTGGTTTAAGCCAATTTGTATTTCAGTTGAACGTAAATCGTTGTTGTTCGGAAACTTCTCGATACCTTCATGTGCAGCAGCTAATGCAGCTGTAGTGTCATGTTTAGCTAAATAAATGTTTACGATATCGTTGTAGGCCTCTCCTTTTTTGCTGGAGTTGGTGGTAGCCAATTTTTTATAATTGGTTACGGCAGCATCATAGTTTTTAGCAAGGTTTGCCGCTAATGCAGTATAGTAAATAGCTGTAGTATCTTCCGGACTGCTAGCACGATAGTAATCGAAAGCTTTATAAGCATCATTATAGTTTTTGGTTTGATACTGGCGTACACCTGCATTAAGCTGATAGTAACCTAAATATTGCTTTGCAGAAGCAATAAGCTGTTTGTTTTCACCTTTAGCATCTGTTTCAACAGCTTTTTTGTAAGCTTCATCACCTGCAGCAAATAACGGCTGTGAACTACTAGCCACAGTATCCTGATAAGCTAATGCACTATATATAGCAGCCTTTAAAGCATAAGTTTGTGGTAGAGTTGCTGTTTTTTCATTAGCAGCAGCTTTATCAATGGAAGTTTTAGCTGTATTTATACTGGTTTGACCTTGTGCAAGCGTAGCTTTATTTTGTTTAAATACCTCGTACTTGCTGTACTCACTTTGAGCATTAGTTAATTCATTCTTTTGTGCAAACAAGGTTGCTGTGGACAGGGTTAGCACACCCGCCATTACTAACTTGGTTTTCATAGATTTATTAATAATTTAGTTGTTGCAATTTGTTACTTATTTTATTTAGTTGTACAGTATTTCCGGTTTTGGCATATATAAGTTGTAGCAATTGCAGTGTGGTTGCGTTTCTAGGTACCATTTCACTAGCCCTTTGCAGCCATTGTGCTGCCCTACTCATGTTTTTATCAGCATTATCTTGATACTGTTTTAACGTGGTTTCTTTTAAATACAAAACACCTAAGTTAAAAACTGCAGCATATTTTACATTGTTCAAATCAACCGCCCGTAAGTATAAGGATTCGGCACGATCGTAATCTTCTAAATGATCATAGCAGTTAGCTGCTAAAAATACAACATCAGGATTATTCGAATTTTGCTCAAGTAGCTTGCTTAGAATGGACTCCAATCCTTTATAATCTCTCTGGTTATTGTATATAGTAGCTTCTTCCATTAATAAACCTTTATCATTGGGCAAATACTTTAACCCCTTTTGTACGGTTTGTAGTGCTTTAGCAGTATCTCCCATCAACTTATAAATATTTACTGCTGCAGAAACATACTCAGTTTTAACGCTATCAGTTGTTAATAAGCCATTGTAGTATTTTACTGCATCCTGATAGTTGCCGTTTTTGGTATTAGCATAAGCAATATACGAGTTCAACTGACCAAAGTTTGGAGCGTAGGTTTGTGCATCATGGAAAGATTGTACCGCATTACCAAAGTCGCGTTGTTTAAGTTGCTCAAAGCCATGTCGTATATAAACGTTAGCCAGGCAGCGCTTAGCATAATCAATTTCGGTTTGATACTTGTAAATAGTGCTGCGTGATCTTAGCTTGTTTACCAGCTCTACCGTTTGGTCAAAGAAATTAGCTGGCTGATTTAGCTTATTGGTTGAATCAAGATAAGCTATACTGGAGTAAACAATGGCTTTATAAACGTTTTTAGCCATGTTGTTTGAATCAGAACGAGTTTTAATTAAGCTATCAACTGATTTTTTAGCATTACTTAAATATTTCAGTTCTGATTTTTGGCGGTAGTAAGCCAGGTTGTTTACTACAACTTTAAGCGCTTCAGTTTGGCTGAATGCTAAAGGTGCAGTAAACATAACCAATAAAACCGATAAGATGATTTTACGGCTCATCATAATATTTTATTCAATTTCTGTGTCAGCGGCAGATTCGTCCTCACCATTATCTTCAGGTGCAAAGTCATCTAAATTTTCACCGCTTTCATCTGTCGTTAAACCATTTTCTTCCAGCTTTTGTTCTAACTCTTCTTCCTCACTGTGTTCAATCTTCGCTACGGATGCAATCTCATCTCCTTCTTTTAACGAAATCAGACGTACACCTTGTGTAGCACGGCCCATCACACGTAATTCCTTCATAGCAATACGGATGATGATACCTGAACGATTGATAATCATGAGGTCATCGGTATCAGTAACGTCTTTTATGGCTACCAGCTTACCGGTTTTTTCTGTCACGTTAATGGTTTTAACACCTTTACCGCCACGGTTAGTTACCCGATAATCTTCAATGTCAGTACGCTTGCCATAACCCTTTTCTGACACTACCAGTACAGTAGTTTCAGCATCATTGATGGCAATCATACCTACTACCTCATCTTTTTCATCTTCTAAGGTAATGCCCCGAACACCAGTTGCAGTACGACCCATCGGCCTTACTGTAGCTTCATTAAAACGTATAGCCCTACCTGACTTTAACGCCATAACTACTTCACTATTGCCCGTAGTTAATGTTGCTTCTAATAAAGTGTCGCCATCATTAATGTTAATAGCATTGATACCATTAGCCCGCGGACGAGAATAAGCCTCAAGGGAAGTTTTCTTGATGGTACCTTTACGGGTACACATAATAATAAAATTATTATCCAAGTAATCCTGATCTTTCAGATTCTTAACTTTAATGTAGGCTTTAATTTTTTCTTCTTTCGGAATACTAATAATATTCTGAATAGCACGGCCTTTTGAAGTACGCGTTCCTTCCGGAATTTCAAATACCCTCAACCAGAAGCAGCGGCCAGCTTCAGTGAAGAACAACATATAATTGTGATTTGAAGCTACCAGCAAGTGCTCAATAAAATCTTCATCACGGCTATTGCTACCTAAAGCTCCTTTGCCACCTCTACCCTGCCGGCGGTATTCAGTTAACGGCGTACGTTTGATATAACCTTCATGTGAGATAGTAATTACAACATCCTCATCTTCAATGAAATCTTCCGTCATCATTTCGGCAGTTGAGTGTACCATTTCGGTTTTACGCTCATCGCCATATTTTTCTTTGACTTCAAGCAGCTCATCTTTGATGATTCGCATTTGCAGTTCCGGATCAGCCAAGATAGATTTCAGGTATTCTATCTGCTTCATCAACTCGGCATACTCTTCCTTTATCTTATCACGTTCCAGACCGGTTAAGCGGCGCAACGTCATATCCAGAATAGCACGGGCCTGAATTTCTGTTAAGCTGAACTGCTGCATTAAGCCGTCACGGGCTTCTTCAGGTGTTGCCGAACTACGAATTAAGCGGATTACTTCATCCAGGTGGTCTAAGGCTATTAACAAGCCCTCAAGTATATGAGCACGTTTTTCAGCCTCGGCTAGCTCAAACTTGGTTCGGCGTACAATAACTTCCTGACGGTGCTCAACAAAGTGATGAATTAAATCTTTCAGGTTAAGCAGCATAGGCCGGCCATTAACCAGCGCAATGTTGTTTACACTGAAAGAAGTTTGCAGCGCAGTATATTTATACAGATTGTTTAAAACGATAGCCGCATTAGCATCACGTTTTATTTCGTAAACAATACGGATACCTTCCCGGTTAGATTCATCGCGGATGGTAGATATACCTTCCAGCTTTTTCTCGTTCACCAAATCAGCTGTGCGCTCTATCATTTGCGCTTTGTTGATTTGATAAGGTATTTCGGTAACTATGATCCGTTCACGGTCATTGTTGAAGGTTTCGATCTCCGCACGAGCGCGTAAAACAACACGGCCACGACCGGTCTCGAAAGCATCACGAGCACCTTCGTAGCCATAAATAATACCACCAGTCGGGAAATCCGGACCTTTGATATAGGTCATTAACTCGGAAACTTCAATGTCCCGATTATCAATCAGCGCTACTGTAGCATCAATTACTTCCGACAGGTTGTGTGGCGCCATGTTGGTAGCCATACCTACGGCAATACCAGAAGCACCGTTTACTAATAAGTTCGGGATTTTAGCTGGCAGAACGGTTGGTTCTTCCAGCGTATCATCAAAGTTGAGCTGATAATCGATAGTATCTTTATTGATGTCAGCCAACATCTCTTCTGCAATTTTTTGCAGACGAGCCTCAGTATAACGCATGGCCGCCGGGCTATCACCATCAACAGTGCCGTAATTACCCTGACCATCAACTAACGGGTAACGTAAGCTGAAATCCTGTGCCATACGTACCATAGTATCATATACCGACGAGTCACCGTGCGGGTGATATTTACCCATCACCTCACCTACTATACGAGCCGATTTCTTGAAGGGTTTGTTATTATTTAAACCCAAATCAAGCATACCAAATAGTACTCGCCGGTGTACAGGTTTTAAACCATCACGCACATCGGGCAAGGCTCTGGATACGATAACTGACATTGAGTAGTCAATGTAAGCCGATCGCATTTCTTCATCAATATTTATCGGGATTATTCTGTCGTTTTGTTGTGAATTATCTTCAGCCATCAATTAGAATTTTTGTAGAAAAAACTTGCTAAACGTTTACAAGGTTGATGTAAAAAGTAACCTGCGAATATACCAAAAATAAGCCATATTACAGCTAAACTTACCAACATTTACGCGTGGTAAGTACAGTATTGAGCAGAAGCTATTTTATTAATTTTTAGAAAACAAAAGCATTGCCTACTTGGCCTTTTTCCAATATTCAAGCACATCCATGCCGCTGGGTAAATGGCCTTTCAAAAACAGCGTATCATTTCTGAATTCATAATGATAATGCAAGGTAACACCAGTTAGCTTGGTTGATTGTGCGTTGTAGGTTTCGGTTTCTAAACAACTATCTGTAGTTAAAGTATAATCACCCGCCTGAAATTTTTCCGGTTTGCTGCCTTGTTCAACAACAAAAGCTTCAAAACTAGATGCGGTATATTTTCTTTGCAGTTGATAATCGGTCGGTGCTGAATCTAGCTTGCCGTTATAGTACCCTCCGGCATATATCCAAGTACCTTTAAGGTTGCTTTTAGGCGCAAATGCCAGCAAAAAAGTAGCAGCTACCAAGCCAACAGCAGGAACAATCTTCATAATTGATATAATAAAAAACGCCAGCATTGCTAAGTAGTAACGCCGGCTCAAATCAAACAAGTTAATTAATCAGTGTATTTGATTTACTGAATAATTTAAACCCAATTTATACCTTTTTTTAGTAGTTGCAGCGTTTTCTCTTCTTCACTGCCCGGCTCTGGTTGGTAGTTATACAACCATTTAGCGGTAGGCGGCAAACTCATCAGTATAGATTCTATACGACCATTGGTCTCCAAGCCAAATTTTGTACCGGCATCATAAACCAAGTTAAATTCAGCATAACGACTACGACGTTGATATTGCCACTGCTGCTGGCGGGCTGAATAAGCAAACTGCCGGTTTCGGTTAACTAATTCTGAATATACAGGTGCAAACGTACGACCGACTGCTTTAGAAAATTCAAAGATTTCTGTCCAACTTAAGTCTTCGTTAGCGGTCAATCGGTCATAAAATATACCACCTACGCCGCGTGTTTCATCACGATGTTTGATGAAAAAATAATCATCAGCCCAGGTTTTAAAGCGTTTATAAAAATCAGGATGGTAATGGTCGCAAACTGATTTTAGTTCACTATGAAAAAAACGAGCATCATCTTTAATAACGTAATGAGGCGTTAAATCGATACCTCCGCCAAACCAGCGTAACGGAGAACCGCCAGCTATAGAAGAAGGCATTTCAAAATAGCGAATATTCATGTGGATGATAGGTATCAGTGGATGATTAGGATGCATCACGATAGATACGCCAGTTGCAAAAAAGTTATCTTGATCAACTTTTAAGTTTTTTTTCAAGCCATCAGGCAATTTTCCGTGTACAGCTGAAAAATTAACACCGCCTTTTTCCAGTACGTTACCGTTTTGTATGATACGTGTGCGGCCACCACCACCGCCTTCACGTTCCCAAATTTCTTCTTCGAAATGTGCTTTTCCATCCAAAGCTTCTAAACTTTGGCATATTTCATCTTGTATAGTTTGATAATCGGCTGCTACTTGTTCTTTAGTTATCATCAGCGCAAAAATGCAAATTTGAAGTGGCTTTAAGATAATACTTGCTTTAAGATACTACATTTACTTTTCCGTCCGGTTCATCTACTTCAACATAGTTTAAATCCTTGCCAAAACTTTCCTTCAACTGGCTAAGAGCAACCAAGGCAATTATTGTAACAATACCCATCATAACGTACGAACTCATAATGATACTATTATCCTGATAGCCATGTGTACTAAAGTATTTCACCAACAGCTCAAAGCCGGCAGTGATAGGAATTAATGCACCTCGTACAAAGTTGGGCACGGTGGTGGTTACAGTTGCACGTAAGTTGGTACCAAATTGTTCAGAAGCAATAGTCACGAAAGTTGCCCAATATCCTACAAAGAAGCCAATAAACAAGCACAAGCCAATAAATTGCCCGGTGGTAATCTGATCGGCAGTTAAATAAAATATTACACTTACAATTGACATTAACTGAAACGTCAGCATAGTTAAGCGACGTGATTTGGTAAACTGTGCAAAAAAGCCGGCAAAAACATCGCCGATAGATAAACCGATATAGGTGTACATAATACCCGTACCTGCATTAAGGCTTTGCTGAGCATGTAGTTCATTACCTATTTCGGGAGATTGAGCTATTAAAATACCTACGATAAACCAAAGAGGCATACCAATTAATATACAGCATATATACTTTACAAAGCGTTTTTTATTGTTGAACAGCATACGAAAGTCGCCTTTGGCAACCTGTTCGTGGGCAGCTTGTTTAAACATACCTGACTCGAAGGTTCCTACCCGAAGCAGAAGTAATAAAAGACCTAGTACACCACCTATAAAGTAGGCGTTTTGCCAACCAAAGTGTGATACTATATTAGCAGCTACCGCTCCGAATAAACCTACCACGGCTACGATCATGGTGCCATATCCCCTGTTCTCTTTACTCATGGTTTCACTAACCAAAGTTATCCCTGCGCCCAACTCGCCTGCCAGTCCGATGCCGGCTATTAACCGTACTACAGCATACATATAGTAGTCTGTAACCAAACCATTGGCAAAATTGGCTAATGAGTACAATAATATGGAACCGAACAATACTTTGATACGCCCGAACTTATCGCCAATTACGCCCCACAAAATACCGCCTAAAAGCAAACCGAACATTTGTGTATTAATGATGAATTCACCTTTAGTACGTATATCAGCATCTGAAACGCCAATATCATGCAAGCTTTTTACCCGTACGATTGAAAAAAGCAGCAAATCATATATATCAACAAAGTAGCCTAATGCCGCCACTAGCACCAGGAATATAACGTTTTTTGTATTTTTTGAAGCAAAGTCGTGTTGCGTGTCCATCCAAGAGAGTTTAGGGAAGGCAATATAAAATTTTAAGCATAAAAAAACCTCTGTGATTGCAGAGGTTTTTTTATGCCTATATTATAAAATCTATACTTTTTTCACTTTTACAGCTTGTAAGCCTTTGCGGCCATCTTCTACATCGTACTCAACTGTATCGTTATCTTTTATGGCATTTACGCCACCTTCAACATCTTTAAAGTGAACGAATAAGTCTTTCCCTTCTTCTGTGACAATAAAGCCATACCCTTTTTGGGTATTAAACCATTTTACTTTTCCAGTTTTCATAATATAAAAAATATCATCTAAGTTTATGAGGTAGTCAATATATAATGCCCTGAAAAAATGCAACAGCTTAGTATTCAGAAGATAATGGCAGATTAAATATTTGTTTCAAATATATAAATTTTATAATATAAACATAATTTATTTATTAGGCTGTGGAGTTAAACGTAAATATGGTTTAACTTCAACATGCCCTTTCGGGAACTTGGCAGGTATATCTTCGTTTTTAATAGATGGCGATATTACTACTTCATCACCGTCTTTCCAATCAGCAGGGGTTGATACACTGTAATTTGCTGTTAACTGTAAAGAATCAATTACGCGCAATAGTTCCTGAAAATTACGACCGGTTGAGGCTGGGTAAGTAATAATTAGTTTGATGGTTTTATCGGGAGCAATTACAAATACCGAACGTACGGTTACTGTTGCTGAAGCATTCGGATGAATCATGTCGTAAGCCTCAGCAACTTTACGGTTTTCATCTGCAATAAGCGGAAAGTTTACTTCCACATCTTGTGTTTCGTTAATATCCTGAATCCAGCCCTGGTGTGATTCTGCACTATCAACGCTTAATGCAATTACTTTGACGTTACGTTTGTCAAACTCTTGTTTAAGCGAAGCTACACGGCCCAGTTCAGTGGTACAAACTGGCGTATAATCAGCAGGGTGAGAAAATAATACGCCCCAGCTATCACCTAAATACTCATAAAAATCTATTTCGCCTTCAGATGTTTTGGCTTTAAAATTTGGCGCTACATCGCCTAATCGTAAACTCATAGTAGTATGTTTTTTGATGTTTTCAAATCGGTTTTTGCTAAGTTAAAACTTTAGTTTTTACATCACTATACTGATGCAAAAATCAACTATAGTTTACACCAGCATTACACTAACCTTTTAACCCTGAATATATGCATTAGCCATAAAATTAAGCGTTCAGTACTGTTACTCCCGTAGAAAGCGTATCTAATAAACGCCGTACCTCATCAGGGTTACGTAAATAAAATTTTGCTGCTGATGATCCTGAACCTACTTTAATAGTAATTGCTTTTTCGGGCATGGCTTTGAAAGTATCCTCATCGGTTACATCATCGCCTAAAGCCATAATGAAATCATACTCTGCCTGATCAAGCAAGCTCAAAGCAGCTTTACCTTTGTTGATTTCCATGTTTTTTACTTCAACCACTTTATCTCCAGGTAAAAGCTGTAAGCCTTTGTCGTTAGATGATAGCTTTAAGGTATTGATTAGCTCGCTGGCTCTAAGTTCGCCTAAGCCAAGTTGTGCTTTACGATAATGCCAAACTAACGAGTAAGTTTTCTCTTCAATGAATGTTCCGGGCGTACGATCTACAAATTTCTCCAGTATTGGATAAATATCCTTTTTCCAAGCAGTTGATAAACCATTGATTTTATACCATGATGATGTTCCTTGTGCTTTGAACCAGGCACCATGTTCGGCAATCATGAACAACTTCTCCTTGCCAAACCATTCTTCCAGATTTTCATGCTTGCGGCCACTAATAAGTACCAACTGGTTTTCCGGATCGGCAGTAAGTTGGCGTATAATTCTATAAAGCTCTTCGTCTGGGCTGGCTTGATTTATATCAGTCTTGAAATCTACTAACGTACCATCATAATCTAAAAATATGAGTCGTTTATGCGTTTGATGGTAACGATTAATGAGTGATTGTTCGGTAGCTGATGCTATATGCCGGGTTTGCATAGCACGCTGTAAAAACTTAGTTTCGGACAAGCCCGACATAAATAAGTTTACCCAGTGCGATATATTAAATTTACTAACCGCATGACGTAACTGCTTCATTCGGGTTTGCTGCTCTTGTAGCGGCATGTTAACAGCCTGAATTATAGCATCACGTACTTGAATAACATTATTAGGGTTAACAATCAATGCATCAATTAATTCTCGTGATGCACCTGCCATTTCGCTTAATATAAGCACCCCATCATTGTTGGTTCGGCTGGCTACGTATTCTTTACATACCAGGTTCATGCCATCGCGCATGGGTGTTACCAAAGCTACATCAGCGGTGCTGTATAATGCCGAAAGGGTTTCAATAGGTACCGACCGGTAATAGTAATGTATGGGCGTCCAATCCATAGTTCGGTACATCGCATTGATGTTACCGACTTTCTTATCAATCTGGTTATGTAATTCCATATACTGCGGAACCTGATCGCGCGATGGAACAACAACCATATACAAAGCTACTTTACCGACATATTCAGGATTCTCTTTTAGTAATAACTCAAATGCCTGCAAGCGGTGCAATATGCCTTTGCTATAATCAAGTCTATCTATAGATAAGATCAGATTAACATCTTTAAATACCAGCTTAATTTGCTCAGCTTGGTGCTGTACTTCCGGCTCTTGCGTTAAGCTGGCATATTTCTGTTCATCAATTCCCATAGGGTACGCTTCTGCTACTACTATCCGTTCATCACAGGTAATAGTATTGGATGATACTTGCATAGGCATGATCCGTGAAACAGAACTTAAAAAGTGTCTTACGTCATCAAAAGTATGGAATCCAACCAGATCGGCACCCAGCATTCCTTTTAATAGCTCCATACGCCATGGTATCAACCTAAACATTTCTTGTGATGGAAAAGGTATGTGTAGAAAGAACCCAATCGTCACATCGGGCAGTTGCTGTCTGATTAAAGCTGGCAGCAACAAAAGCTGGTAATCATGTATCCATATTGTATCGCCAGGTTGTGCATGTTCCAGCACAACATCTCTAAACTTGTGGTTTACCGAACGGTAGTAGTCCCAATTGGAAGGTTTATAGGTAGTATAAGTGGAAGCATAATAATGAAACACCGGCCATAAAACCGTATTTGAAAAACCTTCATAATATTCATTGTACTCTTCTTGTGTGAGGTACACAGGTACTAAACTTAAATCATGAAGCTTATTTGCTATTTGTTCCTGATGGGCAGGTTCATCTACAGTAACGCCAGGCCAACCAATCCAGATATTTCCATCCTGCTTGTAAATAGTACCTAAACCAGTAGCTAAACCGCCCTCACTGGCTGATAATTCATAATTTCCATTATTCTCTTTAACCTTTACCGGCAGCCGGTTTGAAATTATAATTGTTTTTCCCATTATTAAATCACCTCAGTTTGTTTAATAACAGAAACTATAAACTTGTTTTAATTACATGATAAATGGAACACTTGTAAATGCTTGTTAAAATAAAAGAGCCCTGCTTATATAAGCAGGGCTCTTTTATTTTAATGGTAGGTAACTATCTAATTATTTGATTACTTCAATAGATGAACTTGGCGTTACTTTGATAATGTGCTGTACATTATCTTTTGACAGCTTTACAAAGTAAGTTTCATCGTTTGACATATAGCGCTGTAAGGCTGGTGATACATTAGTATCTTCATAACGAAGTACTTCATCTGCAAAAAAACCTTTGTAAGTAGCGGCTAATTCTTTCTTAGCAGCTGCAGGCAATTCATTGAAAGTTATTTGTTTAGAAAAGCCAATATACTGACCAGTGGTATTATAATAAGCAGCCATCTTAACACCATCTTCTGTAAATTCAGCTTTTTGAATTTGGTTGTTAACTGTCCAGGTTACATTCTCGGCTGAGCCAAACTCAGCATTGAACTGGTTTTTAACGGTGTAAAATACTTTATCACCATCATCAGATAATTTAGCAGTCTTAGCAGCAAAAGTGCTATAGCCTAAAGTTAAAGCAGCGAACAGGGTAAATATTACTTTTTTCATGACGTATCCTTTTTATTTATGCAACAAAAATACAACATCATTGAAAATATGTAAAATATATTTTAATTTTTATGATAAATTAATAATTAATCGGTTTCATTGTTAAAATTTAAAAATACACAATGTATTCAGTAGCGTCAAAAATGAATTTATTAAAAAAGGGAGTAATCATGCGTTTACTCCCTTTTTTCTATGTTGCTTGTAATCAGCTTACAATTCTTTAATGTACTTTAAAAATAAATACAAAGCTTGCTTTTTAGCTTCCGTAAGTGGGTAATCTATACGCTTCATCAAATAATCTTGTATATCGAAGTCGGTGCGCATAGGTATTTCTTTAAACAAGTCATCCCGATGATCTAATCCGTACTGCAACGCTTGGTTGAAATCATTCATAAAGGATTGGGAAATAGATTTATTGGCAATCCATGCAGCAAAAGTAAATGGCAAGCCGGTAAACTTTATCCATTCAGCAGCCAAATCATATACAAAGGGGTAACTTTCTGCTTTGCCAAAAGTACGGTCGCCAATTTGCACAAAGGCTGTATATTCATCTGCCGGCTGTGCATAGTCGGGCGCGGCTGTTATTAGCTCTGGCTGTATTTGCCAGTAGTTTTTCAATAGAACTTTAGCCAGATTATTTGACGAGCGCGATTGTGGATCTAACTGTAGGCTTTTAACCTGTTGAATGTCGCAGTTACTAAAAATAAAAACAGAGTTAACCGGCCCAACGGCACCAATGCAGTAGTCAGATACTATTTCCCAATGTGGTAAGCTTAAGGTAGCTGCTACTGGTATTAAACCAATATCCACTACATCGTCAATAAGTTTTTGGGCACAATCTGATGGATTATCTAAACTTAAATCAATTTGATTGATAATGTCGGTATGTTGAATACCATATAAAAAAGGTTTGGTGTTAGTATAACTAACAGCCGATATTCTGATCTTTTCCAAAGAAGTAGATTAATGTATTTTAAGATGGATGGCATTATTAAAATCGGCTATTTCAAACCGGCTGCCATCGTAAGTAACTTTATACAGTACCAAGTTCTGGTGCGGAAAATTGTCCATCTCGATAAGTGGCTTATTGGTAAGCAGGCATAGTAACAAACGCATGGCGCGGCCATGCATGCAAATCAGTACATTTTTTTCTTCCGGATGGCTCATGATGGTTTCCAGCGCTTGTAGCTGCCGGTGTTTAACCTCATTCGGGCTTTCCCCTTTTTCAAACTTGGAATCCAACCGACCGCTGGTCCAGTCTCGCATAAGCTTGAAGAAAGCTGCCTTGGTTTCTGGTGTGCTGGGCTGACCTTCATGTATGCCCCAGGCTAACTCGTCTAGCCCGGAAAGCTTCTCGTAGGGAATGCCAAAATCTATAAAGGATTGAATGCTTTGCTGCGTTCGCTTCAGCGTAGATATATAAATTTTATCAAAAGGTATATGATGGTAAGCCTTATAGAAAAGGCTGGCTTGTAGCCGGCCTTCCTCGTTCAGGTTGGTATCCATACCACGGCCCTGAACAATACCTTGTTTGTTAAGGTCAGTTTGGCCATGGCGGACGATGTATAATGTTTTTTGAATCATTCTTTTATAACAGCTGCTTTAGTTTACAACAGGCAGCTTGTAAAATTGTGGTTTGGGTTCGTCAATAAAATCATGGTTGCTGTAATCAGTAACTACATGATATAAAGTATCCCGTTCAATAGGCTGACGGCCCACTGCTTTAATCAGCTCAACCAGTTGTTTGGTGCTCATGCCAGGGGTTTGTTCTTCAGCACCTGCCATGGTGTATATTTTGGTAGTATCATCTAAAGTACCATCAATATCATCCACACCAAAGTTTAAAGATAATTGTGCGGTGGTACGGCTAATCATGGCCCAGTATGCTTTGATATGATCAAAGTTCTCCAGATAAATGCGGGCTATAGCATAATTGCGTAAATCTTCTATCACAGATGATTCAGGAATGTCCGACATCTGGTTGTCTTTATTGCGGAACTTTAATGGAATGAAAGTCTGGAAACCGCCGGTACGATCTTGCAATTGGCGCAGACGTTCCATATGGTCAACCCGATGCCAATATTGCTCAATGTGGCCGTACAGCATAGTCGCGTTGGAGCGCATACCCAGCTTATGCCACTCCTCATGAATTTGCAGCCATTGGTCGGCTGTACATTTATCTTTGGCAATCAGCTCGCGTACATCCGGGTGAAAAATTTCGGCACCGCCACCTGGCATTGATTCCAAGCCAGACTCTTTCATCAGGCGCATACCGGTGGCATAATCTACCTTGGCTTTTTTAAAGATGTAATGATATTCTACCGGTGTTAAAGCTTTTACATGCAGTTCGGGACGGTGCGCTTTTATAGAACTAAAAAGCTGCTGATAGAAAGGCATATCATACTGCGGCAATACACCACCTACAATGTGCACTTCGGTCACTGGCTCATCATCGTATTTCTTAACGATGTTCAGCATATCTTCCATCGTGTACTCCCAGCCTTCCGAACGCTGTTTAATCAAGCGGGAATATGAGCAGAATTTGCAATCGTACACGCATAGATTGGTAGGTTCAATATGAAAATTGCGGTTGAAGTAAGTTTTATCTCCGTGGCGCTGCTCGCGGATATAGTTGGCCAATACGCCCAAATAACTGAGCTCACCTTTTTCGTACAATATAACGCCTTCTTCAAAGTTGATACGCTCATGGTTGAGCACTTTACGGGCAATATCTTTCAGGTCATCAGCCAAACGGGTATCTTCGAGTAGTACCCTTAATGATTGTTCAGCATCCATGTATATGTGTTTGCAGCAAAATTAATGATTATGCAACTATGGTGTATCACTTGTTTGTAACATTAGCGGCGAGGGCTTGACCAGAGTAGTGTTACAGGTGTTACATGTTTCAGTGTGTAACACCTGTAACACCCTGTAACACTGACAAACCATTGGCAGTGGTGGCATTAGTTTGTCACCATTTTATAACTAAACATTCTGTTGTTTAGTTATATTTCTGACCACCTGATAAATCTTGCCTAGCAATAACTTCAACGTACCTATTTAATCCTCTCGTATTCCGGATATAGGAAATCAGGTGAATTGTACCAACCTATACTTAACGTGTCACGTAAGCCATGACTAATGCTATAAAGTTGCCACCGCTCTGAACCTAATTGTATACCAGGTGCATTATAGCTTGACGAAAAGGCATAATGCTCATTAGTAACATAGCGCACCGTTGATTGGGAAACATTACTGTTGAACACTGTTAGTTGGCTATCAATAGAAATGGAAAGTACTACATCTTCGGTAGCTGGATGATGTTTGAACCCGGCAACTCCTCCGGAGTAGCTTACTAATTTCCATTTTCCGATAACAGACGAGGAACTGTGTATTTTGGATTTCTTACATGCAGCAGTAACGCTGCTTAAGAGCAGAACAATAACGTAAATATTCTTCATAGTCAAAGGCTTTACCTGATTACGTGTAAATACCAAGTATTGTAACAGGCTATGATGCTTTATTACGCTGTTTTCTGGCTGATAGCAATGCCAGTTTTATAATTAATAGCAAAGGGCAGATGTTAAACACCTGCCCTTTGCTATTAATTATATTGTATAACTGTATTATAGTACAAAGCTTTTTGCTTTAGCCAAAGCCCTATCTAAGCCACTTGCATCTTTACCGCCAGCAGTGGCAAAGAATGGCTGACCGCCGCCGCCGCCTTGAATTTCTTTAGCCAAGTCACGCACAATGGCACCGGCATTCAAGTTACGTGATTTTACCAGGTCTTCAGCAATCATGACTGTTAAGTTCGGTTTGCCATCAAAATTGGCAGCCAATACCAGGAACAAATCTGATACGATATCTTTCAACTGATAGGCTAAGGTTTTTACCGCTTCGGCATTGGGTAATTCCACCTTTTGGGCAATAAAGTTAATGCCATTAACGGCTTCAGCCTTTTGTGCCAGCTCTGTTTTTAAACCGGCTGCTTTTTCCTGAATAGATTTTTCAATCTCTTTTTTCAGTCGGCTGTTTTCGTCCAATAAAGTTTCAATGCTTTTGGTTACATCTTTCGGATTTTTTAACAACTCTTTTAATTGCTGCACCAAACGAGCCTGCTCGGTAATAAAGTTTTCGGCAGCGATACCACTAATTGCTTCGATACGGCGTACGCCAGCAGCTACAGCACTTTCACTAACTATTTTAAAGTAACCAATCTGGCCTGTATGTTGAATATGCGTACCACCGCAAAGCTCTTTTGAGAAGGTTTCATCAAAGGTAATTACACGCACATAGTCGCCGTACTTTTCACCAAACAATGCCGTAACGCCACTGCTGATAGCTTGCTGATAAGGCACATTGCGTTCTTCTTGCAAAGCAATGTTCTCACGTACCTTTTGGTTTACAATAGCTTCAATTTGAGCCAGCTCCTCTTCCGTTACTTTGCTGAAATGTGAAAAGTCGAACCGCAGGTTATTCTCGTTTACTAACGAACCTTTTTGGTTGACGTGGCTGCCCAATACCTGTTTTAGTGCAGCGTGTAGCAGATGCGTAGCAGAGTGGTTATTTTCGATACTTAAACGGCGTTCCGGATCTACATAGGCGGTTAATGCATCGCTCATATCCTGCGGCAAGGTGTCAGTAAAATGCACGATCAAGCCGTTTTCTTTTTTGGTATCTGTCACCGGTATAATATCACCATTCGGAAAAATCAAATCACCCACATCACCTACCTGGCCACCGCTTTCCGCATAAAAAGGAGTTTTATCCAGCACTATCTGGTATTGTTCCTTTCCTTTAGTTTTTACCTTACGATATTTGATAATATGTGCCACGGTTTCCGTTTCATCATAACCGGTGAACTCAACACTATCATCATCCTGCAAAATCACCCAATCGCCAGTATCTATAGCTGTTGCAGCACGTGAACGGTTCTTTTGCTGTTGCAGCTCATGCTCAAATTGCTCTACATTTACGTTGAAGCCTTTTTCACGAGCTATTAACTCCGTTAAATCAAGTGGAAACCCAAATGTATCTGATAGTGTAAAGGCAAAAGTTCCATTCACTAGTCTATTTTTTCGATCTTCATTAAACTCCCTTTTTATTTTAATGTGTTCAGCTACATCCTCATCTAGATGAGTCGCTATTCCCATTTCATTTGACAGATCGAAATATGTATCAAGACGACGTAAACCTAGCTCCAAATTTCTTAAAAATGCATTTTCTTCTTCTGAAACTACCTTTTGTACAAAATCCTTTTGGCTCCACAATTCATCAAACACCCCTTTAAATTGTTCAGCTAATAATGGTACCAGTTGATTTAAGAAGGGTTCTTTGAATCCTAAGTATTGATAAGCATAACGTACAGCCCTACGCAAAATACGGCGGATTACATATCCTGCTTTGTTATTAGATGGTAATTGTCCATCGGCAATAGCAAAGCTGATGGCGCGGATATGGTCTGCCATTACACGCATAGCTACAGCTTCGTTCCATCCTTCGGTGCCTGGTGTAGCAGCAGCGTTGTAAGGCTTGCCACTTTTTTCAGCTATGAATTGAATTAATGGTTGGAAAACATCCGTATCATAATTGGAAGTTTTGCCTTGCAGTACGCGTACCAAGCGCTCAAAGCCCATACCTGTATCTACGTGTCGAGCAGGCAGTGCTTGTAACGAACCATCTTTTAAACGGTTAAACTGCATGAACACGTTGTTCCAAATCTCAATTACGTTCGGATCATCGGCATTCACTAAGGCTTTACCATCTACCCGAGCTCTTTCTTCCTCACTCCTGCCATCATAATGTATTTCAGAACATGGTCCGCATGGGCCGGTTTCGCCCATTTCCCAAAAATTATCTTTCTTGTTACCTAATAAAATGCGGTCTTCTGCAATGTGTTGCTTCCAATAATTGTAAGCTTCCTGGTCGCGTGGCAATTGCTCTTTCTCGTCTCCTTCAAACACAGTTACATACAGGCGGTCGGCAGAAATGCCATATACTTTAGTTAACAACTCCCAGCTCCAGGCAATTGCTTCCTGTTTAAAATAATCGCCAAAGCTCCAGTTGCCCAGCATTTCAAACATGGTGTGGTGGTAAGTATCAATACCAACCTCTTCCAAGTCATTATGCTTGCCCGATACCCGTAAACAACGTTGCGTATCAGCCACACGCGGATATTTGGCCGCACTCTCGCCCAAAAATATATCCTTAAACTGGTTCATACCTGCATTGGTAAACATCAGCGTAGGGTCGTTCTTGACCACAATAGGTGCTGATGGAACAATGGTATGTCCCTTAGAAGCAAAAAAGTCCAGAAAAGCTTGCCGTATCTGTTGAGCTGTCATCATTGCAAAAATAAGTTTGCAAAGATAGAGGTTTTAGAACCAAGAGCCAAGAATCAAGAACCAGGACTTAGACTATTGAAGTTAAAAGGCACAAAATAATGACCAAGCTTTGCGTAATAGCAAGTATTAAGCTTCTTATATTATTAAACTACTTGCTCACAAAGAAATAGTAATTATATCCGTATTAAAATGAAAAAGTCTTGTTTCTTGGTTCTTTGCGCTTGGTTCTTTTTCAGTATGTTTGGTGAATTTTTTGACAGCCGCAGATGAATAAATTCTGGACTTATTTAAAAACTAAAGACTTTCGAAACAACTTTCTGGCGGCCATAGGTACGGTATTGGCTATTGTGCTCATTGCTTATTTAAGTTTAGGCCAGTACACACGGCATGGTTCGGGCATACCGGTACCGCAATTAAGCGGCCTACCTGTTGAACGCGCTACGGCCTTGCTAGACCAGCAAGGCTTCCGTTATCAGATTGACTCAGTGTATGTGCAGGATAAAACGCCTGGTACCATCATTCAGCAAGACCCTGACCCAGGTACTAACGTGAAAGAAGGACGTACTATTTACCTCACTATGGTAACTACCCAGGCTCCAACTATCTCTTTACCGGATATTGAACAAAGTACTTACCGCGAAGCCGCTGCTATATTATCAAACAATGGTTTAAGAGTTGGTGACACTACGTACAAGCCCGATATTGCTCGCGATCGCATTCTGGAAATCAGCTTTAATGGACAGCCAATTAAAACCGGATTCCGTTTACCTAAAGGTTCAAAGGTTGATTTGGTATTAGGTGATGGTGCAGGTGCTAATGAGGTAGATATACCCGATTTAATGAACCAGGATTTGGATGCTGCACGCTTCGCCATAAAAGGTTCAGGCTTAACTTTGGGAACGATTACTTATCAGGGAGCGATTACTGATTCATCGAGCCTGGTAGTGGTATCGCAATCACCGATGCGAACGGATTCAACCAGTAAAACCAGTATTGGCACCCGTGTTAATTTAACTGTTTCACAAGCTAAAAAGCAAGATGAACAACAGCCCGAGCCACCACAACCCTGAAATTAGCGCTACTGAGCTAAAGCAGCGTTTGCAAAATGCTGAAAATCTGTTTTTACTGGATGTGCGGGAGCCGGTTGAATACCATACCTATAATATAGGTGGCATTAATATTCCTTTGTCTAAACTAGCTGAAAGCCTGAGTAACATCAGCCAACACCAGGGAGATGAAATAGTATTGGTTTGTCAGGCCGGGTTAAGAAGTAAAACAGCACAATCTATTTTGCTTGAAAATGGTTATACACAAGCAAGAAACCTGACCGGCGGATTGCTGGCTTTAAGAAAACTACAACAATAAAATATTTTATACATAGCTATGGCTAATCAAACTTCATCAGGCAGCACGTTTAAAAAGTTTATTATTGCTTTGGTGGTGCTTATTATTGTGTCGCTGGCGCTTACTGGTATCTTTTACTACCTGCGCTATTTTGGGCCGAATGTAACTGGCAAGCAAGAGTTTTTGTACATCCACACCGGTGCCAGCTTTCCGGAAGTTTACCAAACTGTACGTGAAGAAGGCATTGTGAAAGATTCTACCTCTTTTTTGTGGGCTGCGCATAACATGAAGTACACCGACCGTGTAAAACCTGGAAAGTATCGTTTAAAAAGCGGCATGAGCAATCATACCTTAATCAGGATGTTGCAACTGGGCGAGCAGGAGCCTGTACAACTAGCGTTCCATTCTTCCAGTAAACTACGTTTAAAAACACAATTTGCCAGCTATGTTTCCAAACAGCTAGAGCCCGATTCGGTAGTATTGATCGGGTTACTGGATTCAGCCAAGTTTGTAGCCCATTATGGTTTTACGCCCGAAAACGTGTACACCATGATTTTGCCTAACACTTACCAATTTTACTGGAACACAACCGGGATCAATTTCTTTAAACGAATGCATCAGGAATATGAAAAATTCTGGAATGCCGAGCGCAAGCAAAAAGCAGCAGCTTTAAACTTAACACCTATTCAGGTTTCAATTTTAGCTTCTATTGTTGATGCTGAAGCTTTACATGATGATGAAATGCCTACCATAGCAGGCTTGTATTTAAACCGCTTGCACCGGGGCATCAAGCTGGAAGCTGACCCAACTGTAATTTATGCAACCGGTGATTTTACCATTCACCGGGTGCTGAACAAGTATTTGACAAACAATTCACCTTATAACACTTACCAACATACAGGTCTGCCTCCAGGACCTATTATGATGCCATCTATTAACGCTGTAAATTCGGTGCTGGATTATAAGAAGAGCGACTACATTTATATGTGTGCCAAAGAAGACTTTTCAGGCTATCATAACTTTGCTAATAACGTAGCCGACCATTTGGCTAATGCCCACCGCTTCCAGCAAGCGCTTAATGAAAGGGGGATTAAGAAATAATGCTCGTTCATAGTACTAAACTTCGGATACGTTATAGCGAAACCGACCAAATGGGCGTGGTATATCATGGCAATTATGCACAGTTTTATGAAGTAGGCCGTATTGAAATGCTACGCAGCATAGGGTTAGATTACAAGTGGATGGAAGAAAACGGCGTAATTATGCCCGTACTGGAAATGAAAGGACGTTTCCTGAAACCAGCTTTGTATGATGATGAAATTACAGTAAAGGTGATACAGGAGAAAATGTCGGGTATTAAAATTCATTTTAAATACGAGTTATATAATTCTCAAGATGAACTAATTCATGTAGCTGAAACCCTGCTGGCTTTTTTAAATAAAGAAACTAAACGCCCCTGCCTGCCCCCGCAGGAATTTATAGACCGTATCAAGCCTTATTTTGATTAACTTTGGTTAATGAAGAGGCTGCACCGATTGTTGTTAAGGATAAGTGTTTATCGGGCGTTTATTGAATGGACTAAAACTGTATTCCTGCCAGGCTTCCGGCCATTGCCACTATATACTATAGCAGTTTTCTTTATTGGCGAGTTACAAAAGAGCTCACTCATTAACCGGGCTTCGGCATTGGCCTACAACTTTATGCTGGCCATGTTTCCGGCTACTATATTCTTGTTTACACTTATCCCCTTTATACCCATACATAATTTTCAAGGCAAATTACTTGATTTGCTTTCAGTTATATTGCCAGCCAACGCCTTTTCAGCAATGAAAGGTACCATCATGGATATTGTCAAAAATCAAAATGGCAAGCTCCTCTCCTTCGGTTTTGCTTCCGCCTTGTATTTTGCAGCCAATGGTGTTTACAACCTGATGCAAGCCTTCAATAAATCATCGCTAACGCTAGAAAACCGTAGCTGGATGAAACGGCGTTTAATATCATTGGTGTTAACTATTGTAATTAGTTGTTCACTGTTCAGCGCTATAGCCATACTTATTGCCGGGCAAGCCGTTGTTCACTTTTTGAAGTCGCATGTTTTTTCTACGTGGCGCATTTGGTTTTACCTCATTGCTTTGATCCGCTGGATTATTGTTGTGGTTATCTTTTTCGTGGTAGTATCTATTCTATACCGCTACGGCCCTGCTCATAAACGCCGTTGGAAGTTTTTAAGTCCGGGTTCTATACTGGCTACTACCCTGGCTGTACTTACCTCACTGGGTTTTTCTTACTATATCAATCATTTTTCCTCTTACAATAAAATATACGGATCTATAGGTACACTCATCGTTATGATGCTGTGGTTATACCTAAATTCATTAATAATTCTCATCGGATTCGAATTAAATGCCAGCGTTGACCTATCTAAACGCAGCATCAAGATTGTAAAACCACGTGTAAATACCTTCCGTAACCACAAAAACAGGGTCATTCAATAAATTTTTCTCCTTGATAATCAATCACTTTTTCAACAAAGAGGCACTTTATCAAAAAAAATGAAAATCAAATTTGCCAATTCAGTCCGGATTTGTACTTTTGTCCCCGGAGAGTTGGCAGAGTGGTCGATTGCGGCAGTCTTGAAAACTGTTGACTGTAACAGGTCCTGGGGTTCGAATCCCTAACTCTCCGCCAGATAAGAAGTTAAACTTCCGAAAGCCCTTAAATTATTAATTTAAGGGCTTTTCTGTTTCTTATGCATCTCAAAGCATTCATATATAAGATGGTTTGTCTCCCGCAACGATCATGAAGCTTTCTAGAATTAGTATCTTGTGGCTGATTATTGCGCCATTAATACTCAAAGTATAGCATCTATTCTGTAATAAAAGGCTGCAGTACAATAATGGACTAGAATAAATTATTAAAAAAACTTTTGTTGGATAAGGCTATACAAAATTAGGCATGAGCAGGAATTTAGAAAGGCAACTAGTGGTTATTAAGAACAGACTATGTTTGCTAGGCACATTCCTTGTACCTCTATTACTAGCAGGCTATTTTGGGTGGTACACCTATGAGATTGACCGCTCTTTAGTACCAATTAGCGGAACTATTCACTCATTTGAAAGAAAGGGTACGCATAGCACGCGTCGCAGAATTTTCAGCCTGGAAGAATACCGTACTAGCTTTGTACGATATGATGAAGGGCTTCATGATCTTTTTATCCGAAACTTGCTTTATGATATTCATGAGCCGCCACCACATACTGCAATTGAACCGATCTACTACTTGCAACCACAGTTAAAACCCCGGCAGCAACGGCAGGTTAGCTTATTTATCCGAAAGCAGGATTGGAACGCCTTACAGAACAGAAACCGCACAATACCTTTCTTTTACTTGCTCCTAATACCAAACCACTCGTCGCGTAGCGGGTATTACCTGGACCTTTACTTATTTGTATTCCGCAGTAACTATGGGGTATTAGCCATGTTTGTTTCGCTTATGAGTTTTCTAGGTTGCTGCTTGGGTGCAACCTGGTGGTACGAGCGATATAAAGCGTTGCAAGTTTATGCTATAAGTATCATTATTTTGCACGTTGCCATATTTATGTTTTAACTAAATGTCACCTATGGGATTCATGAGTAAAAAAGTTCCGCAGGATGCTAATAGTAAACAACTGGTCAGAAGTAAAATGAATTTTCGTGAAAGCGCCAAAATTGCCTTTTATGCACTGATTGTTATCTTCATTGCGGTTATAGTCGTCATTATCTGGAAAATCTATTTGGACAATGAACAACAAGGCCTTTCTAACATTGGCGAGGCACAAGACCTTCCTTACAGCCGTTACAGCCGCGGAAATGGAAAAATCTATTATCTTAAAGTGGGCTCAGGTTACTATGATGTGGATAGTGCAGATGCAGGTACCTTCAAGGCTTTTAATACGGTAAATGATCGCGGAACAATGGGCAAAGATGCCAGGCATGTATTTTTTAAAACGGCAATTGTACCTGGTTTGAAACCCGAAGAAGTAATTTACATGGGTAATAATTTTTGTAAGACTAAGCATGGCATTTTCTACGGGAACACACATTTGAAAACGGCAGATTCGGCTTCGTTCCACTACATCAGGAATTATTATGCTGCAGATGGAAAACATTTGTACTACAAACAAAACGTAGTCATTGGAGCAGATGCTAATTCTCTACAAGCCATTATTTATGATACAGAACATGGAAATCCACCTGATGAATACATTCGAGACCGGAATCATGTCTATTTCCGTGGTATATGCATAAAGGGAGCACAACCTTCAGCATTTACCTTCTTGAAGGTAGAAGACGACGCGTGGGATACGCAGTACGCGTTTGATGGTGTGCATTATTTTAATGAGGAGCATGAAGTACTAGTGGATCAGGATGAGGCAAAAACGCAGCTGAAATTACTCAGCCTAGATAAAGGTTTTGGCTGGTATGGCATTTTTTACCAAGGCACCGAAATTTACTGCTATGATACGGATAGACATGAGTTGGTTTTCATGGGTAGCCGCGATAATAGTACACCATTTTCCAAGATCGATCGCGGCATTTTTACAGACAATCGGCACCTATATTTTACGTTCGGTAAGTGGAACCGATCTGGCGGACGTATGCCTCAATATATAGGACACACAACGGGACTATGCGTGGTAAAGGAGGCTAATCCGCACACTTTTAAAGCGGCGGGTAGCTTTGTTACCCAGAATAAAATAGAAGGCACTCTATACCGGTCGGGAAAACTTACTTATTTCCACCCGAGCTTTCATGCCCAAGGCAATTACAGTCCCGGCTTGATGTTGATGAAGGCGGATGGAACAACTGAGCAGCTTCCTACTAATGATGGCCTATCAAAATTCATCAGGGATGATAGTGGAACTTCTATCTTCAGTTTACAGTTCTACAAAAACCTACTCAAGGCAGATTCTGTTTACGATGATTATTAACGGCTAGCAGACTTAACAGTTGCTCTGTAACCCCAATAACTCATGCAATTTATACACTAACTCCTTTTCATTATATAGCTTAACCCCAGTTAAAATCAACTACTCTCCCATTGAGCTTCCACTTGGAAGGGTACGGGTTTACCATCCAATCCAGCGGCTCGCCAGTAGGTTGCACTTTTGCGGCTCTGGCAAAAGCTTCTTTAACAGCCGCCTTTTGCTCTGCCCCTATAGCTTCTAACTCTGCTGAAATAAATAATGGAGCCCCGCTTTCTGCCAATAGTTGCAGCCATTGCTTGTTTTTACCCCAAGGTACATCTTTCGTTAAACCTACACAATCTCCATCGGCCGCATAAAAGGTGTTATGTTGCGGTAAGCGAAAACCTAAGGTATTAACCCCCATTTTGCGCGTACGAGCCCATTCTTTCCCACTGGTATCATCTCCTATTCTGTTCAATTCAAATAGCCCAGCCGATAGGTGGCTCATCGTGTTACAACCAATTACATACATATCTCCGGCAGCTTCCCTAATGGAGTGGTACAAATGATTGATAATTTCCGCATTGGTTTTGGTATCATCATTAAACTTCCAGCCTGGCACGGTAAACTCATCTTTCATTTGAGAACCCCAGCGGCCAAATATATCATACGATGTAAAGTCATGCTTTACCATTTCATACCCCCACGAACGATAAGTAGTTAGGTTATATTTTATCCGCTCAATGGTTTCAGGTACAGTTGGGTCTAGTATTAAGTCTTTAATTCCTTCGTTTCTGCCTTTTATTTTAGGCGCTAGCAAGTTAGGTTTATCATTGTCCTTTGCCACCAATGGCCGTGTCCACAGTCCGGGGCGCATGCCCAAGTGTTTAATTTCTTGAGCCATAAGACGCATATCCTTAAACTTCTCGTTGGGTTTTGAAAAGTCATCAGGCACCTGCCAGCCATCATCAATAAGCGAAAAAGGCCGGTTAGCCACATCGGTTACTAGCTCGGCCATAAAGGCAGTCTGGCTCTTTATACTATTGAACGAATTGTTGCCATATACCGCATACCAGTCATTAATGCCGTAAACAGGTTGTTTAGGCAGCCGTGGTTTAGCACACATTATACTGCAAAAACGGGTAGCTGTTGCAAAAGGCGTTTCTCCTATTTTACTATCAGATACCACAATGTCAGCAGCATGTAGCTTTCTTTGTCCCAGCTTTACGCCAACGCTCCCGGAGTGTGTATCCATCATTAGTTCAATAGCGTTATCATCAATCGTCCAGTAGCAAATGGTATTAAGGCAAGTTTTTACGCCAAAGCAGGCGGTGTGATGTGTATCATGCAGAAGTATATACCAGGGTAATTTAACGCCTGTTTGAGGAGCGTTCCAAGCCAAATCACCATAAGAGCGTTCCCAGTGGTCGCCCAACACCTTAGCATAGGATGAGGTGTTGTACTTCCATTGCAGCCTGATGCCTTGCAAGCTTATTGAGGGGGATTGTATATAAACTGACTTTGCATGTCCACTGGTTTTCAGTTCTACATGAATATCCTGGTAAGAGAACACGTTACCGCCAGCGCTGGTTAGCTTCACCCAATGATCATCAAACTTTGCCCATGCTTCATCCGGATGGTTAATTAAAGTCAAATTTGCGCTACTAGCGTAAGTTATTCTGCTATACAATATAGTGGCAGCTGTTGTAGCCGAAAGCTTTAAAAAATTACGTCTGTGCATATAGATTCCGCTCTAAATGTATTTTACGCAACCAATATAGTTTCTTATTATTCAGACCTGCATAATAAATTGTAATATTTATCGGAATGAATTTTACCTCATCTATTATAGGATTTGAGTTTAACCCTATGGTGGCTGTAATTTAAAGTGAGATAACTTGTATTATAGCAAATTCGGGTAATCAGAAATTATACCGTCCACTCCCCATGCTTTTAGTTTCTTAATATCAGCTTCTGTGTCAACCGTCCATGGAATGATCTTAATTTTCAAAGCATGGCAATCTCTAACTAGCTGCTCATTAACTAACTTAAATGCAGGACTGTAAATACTAGGCGTAAAAGATAGTTTTGACAAATTTTCTTTTAAATCCTTTGCCTGAACCAAATATAAAGTTGGAATTTCAGGGTACTTCTGATGAATAATTTCTAGTGTACGCGGATCAAACGACTGAATGATAACTCTTTTTACAATTTTTTTTGAAAGCACCACCTTCATCATTCGTTCAACAAATTCTTCTGGTGCTGGATGGAGTTTATTATCGCCGGCGGGAGTGGTTTTCGTTTCAATATTGTATTGCGGTAAGGGCTTGTGATACCGCTTTGCATAAGTTTCTACACTGTCAATAAGCTCTGCCAGTGTTGGAATACATGTTTTTACCAGTTGCTGTTGAGGAAAAAGCGGGTAGTATTTTTGACCACAAATATACTTTCTAATAGTTGCATAATTCATCTGGTATAACACAAGTAATTTTTCCTCCTCCTTGCTGATCGTATCTCCGTTCGGTTTTAAGGCGATTGATGAATTAATATGTTGATCATGTGAGATAATTGGAACTTTATCTTCACTGAAAGAAATATCCATTTCTAAAGTAGCTCCAAGATCAATGGCTTTTTTCATTGCCGGAATTGAGTTTTCCGGAAGTAATCCCCGGCAGCCACGATGCCCTTCTTTGTCAAAGCTTGGTTGAGATTGTGCGGATGTTGATATAAAAATCATTATCAACAACAATAGTACTTTTTGATAAGGTTGCATACACTTAGGGCTTTTATGTCAGGCTATTTAAGATGTTTGTATAATCAAACTACTAAGTTCAAAAGTACCACATGAATGTTAAGGCATCTTTAAATTACAGTAAGCTTAAATGGTAATGGTTTAACAGATAAACTGTATGGGGTTGGTATAAAAATCCTGCGTTTAGGATTGCAGATCAAATTAATTTCAACTAATCTTACGGTTTTAATTATCCAAGAAGGGAACTAAACACAGTTAAAAAGTTTTATTTCAACAATTATGGAAGCAAACAAAATCCTGTTTTTTTCAGCTAAGCCTTATGATAAGGCTTTCTTCACGCAACATAATGCAGCTTATGGGTTTGAGTTAGATTTTTTGGAAACCCATTTAGGCCCGCATATTGTAAATGCCGTAGATGAAGGAACATTTGCAGTTTGTGTTTTTGTGAATGATAAGCTAACCGCAGAAGTTATTGAAGTACTAGCCGACAAAGGTGTTAAAGTAATTGCTTTGCGTTGTGCGGGTTTTAACAACGTACATCTGGAAACTGCCAAACGGCTAGGTATTCGTGTATGCCGTGTACCCGCCTACTCACCAGAGGCTGTGGCTGAGCATGCCGTAGCCATGTTACTGACCCTAAACCGAAAAACACACAAAGCTTACAACCGGGTACGTGAACAAAATTTTGCTTTAACCGGATTGCTGGGCTTTAACTTGCATGGCAAAACGGTTGGTGTTATTGGCACCGGGAAGATTGGTAGGGCCTTCTGCAAAATTATGCTAGGTTTTGGGTGTAAAGTAGTAGCTTATGATTTGTTTGAAGATAGCGAGTTGAGCAACTTAGGCGTACAGTATAGCACATTTGAAGAAGTGTTGAAGCAGGCGGATATACTATCATTACATTGCCCACTTACGCCTGACAACAAATACTTGATTTGTCAGGAAACATTAAACTTGATGAAGCCAGGGGTAACAATTATCAATACTAGCCGTGGCGGACTTATTCATACCAGTAATACCATCGAGGCACTTAAAACCGGGCAAATTGGGTACTTAGGCATTGATGTATATGAGCAAGAAGACAAGTTGTTTTTTAAAGACCTTTCCGGTATGATTATAGAAGATGATACCATTCAACGCTTGATGAGCTTTCCGAACGTGCTTGTTACCGGGCATCAGGCGTTTTTTACCGAAGAAGCCCTTTCACAAATTGCCGAAACAACGTTGCATAACGTTCAACAATTAAATAAGGGTGAAGAGCCTGATCCTGCAGTTATTTTGATATAACCGATATGCATCACGATATGCATAAGGGCTACTGTTTAAACAGTAGCCCTTATTTTATACTTGTCAGAAATATAAGCAATATATTTAATAAGCAGTCCAGCCGCCATCAGCAACAATTACGGCACCATTTACAAAGCTGGCATCAGTTGAAGCAAGGAATAATGCTATGGTAGCAATCTCATCTGCTTCACCACTACGCGGATTGAATGCAGCGCCAGAAATGGCTTTCTGCAGTCCGAACTGGTTGGGTGATTGGATAGTATCGCCAATACTGGTGTTAACGCCACCAGGTGCAATAGCATTACACCGAACTCCCTGATCCGCATACTGAAAAGCCACATTTTTGGTTAGACCAATTAATGCATGTTTTGAGGCAGTGTAGGCTGCTCCTGCTCTTGAACCTTGTAACCCTCCAACAGAAGCAATATTAATAATGGTGCCCGATACTTTTGTTCTAAAAATTGGTAACGATTTACGGATGGTACGCATAGGTCCTGTTAAGTTAACACCCATTACTCGTTCCCAAAGTTCGTCTGTTACTTCTTCGGCAGGTACAAAGTTGTCCATGATACCAGCATTGTTGACCAGAATATCCAGTGTACCATAAGTATTTACTGCCGTATCAATCAAAGCATCCACATCGTGTTGGATAGCAATATTTCCAGGTACTGCAATGGCCATACCACCTATAGCATTAATTTCTTCAGCAACTTGCTTAATGCCACTTTCGTTAATGTCTGATAATACTACTTTTGCACCTTCTTTAGCATACAGTTGAGCTATGGCTTTACCCATACCCGCAGCAGCACCGGTAATAACCGCTACTTTATTCTCTAGCTTATTCATACTTTTTGCTTGGAAACAGGAAATAAATTAATACTTGGTAGCTTCTTAGTTGATTTTGGAATCAACCACGTAGTACTTTATTGCTTTTAATGAAAAAAGCGCTTCATTTACCTCGTACTGTAAGGTTGAAAAATCTTCAATAAGGCGAATGCCTATTGTATTTGACGTGCCTGTAATTAAGGGTTCCAACTCGTTCATGAAATGAACAATGTTTAGGTACAACTGGCGGTGCCTTTCGCCAGCCTGAGCTAGTGTGTTAGCTATTGTAGTTGTGTTGGTATGCGGCTGGTAGTAGGTATTCCAATTAGGGTTGGCGATTAATTGCTCCAGAAAATGCTGCTCGCTATTCAGGAATTCTACATCTGATAGCCATTGTTTACCGGTTAAATACAGTTCCTGCAATTCGGTATTTAGTTCTTTGTCTGTAATTGTTGCTGCCATGATTCAATGCTTTACAATACAAAGTTCTCTCTATCTCACCCTTTGCCCAATGCTCCGCATCACGCAGGAATATGATCGTAGTCAATTTGATAGATAAAAAGGCATTAAATGTAATAACATACAGATATTTACGGACAAGAAAATTATAAACAAAGTTTTAAAAACTACATGCAGTTTGAATAACTTAAGAGGTTATTTTTCAATCCATTGTTTATACATAACAACTAAGCTACAGAATCGATCCTGTTGATTAAGCAAACTTTATATGAGTTTTGCAGTTAAATTATGAATTCTAATTATTACTCATCAAAATACTATTTTATGAAATTCCCATTAATAATACCAGGATTGTTTATGGTGGCCGTTATGGCTCAGAGTTGTGTTAGCACTAAAAAATACACCGATTTGCAAGGGCGGTATAATCGCTTAGATAGTAATACCCGCGATTTGCGTGGTCGGTTTTTATTAAGTGAACGTAACCTAGCCGTAGTAAATGGCCGGGCTAAGAGCTTGGAAGAGCAACTGGCTTCTGAACGTTCTAATGCTAAAGGCTTACAAGAAGCGCTGAACAAATGTTTAAACTCCAGCAGTCAGGGTAATGTTAATATATCAAAACTGGTAGATGAAATTAACAGCTCAAACAAATACATTCAGCAACTGGTGAACGCTAAGAACAAAAGCGATTCATTGAACATGGTTTTGACGAATAATTTAACACGTTCATTAAGTCAGCAGGAAATGAAAGATGTGGATGTACAGGTGTTAAAAGGTGTGGTTTACATATCATTGGCTGATAATATGTTGTATAAATCAGGTAGCTATGAGATTTCAGGTGCTGCCGGTGAAACACTGAGCAAAATATCGAAGATCATTAATGATTACAGCACTTATGATGTATTGATTGAAGGTAATACAGACAATGTGCCGATTGCGCAGAAAAACATTCGTAACAATTGGGATTTAAGTGCTTTAAGGGCTTCTTCAGTAGTTCTGGCTTTACAAACCAACTATGGTGTAGATCCAAAACGTTTAACAGCAGGCGGACGTGGTGAATACAACCCGATAGCTGATAACAGCACCGAGGCTGGCAGAATAAAAAACAGACGCACCCAAATTATCATCACCCCTAAACTGGATCAGTTTATGGATTTGATAGGTAAAGCGCCTGAAAAGCCGCAGCAATAAAAAATTTGATAAATTAAAAAGACCGGTAAAGCTACCGGTCTTTTTTGTTGCGTTTCGCTTTATCTTAGTTGTTTATTGATATAAAAGCTTGTGGTTTAATCTTCATCATCACTATAGCGGTCATTTTGCCAAGGGTACGCAGTGTTTGAATAACCCCTATCTTCCCAAAAGCCCAATTTATCGGCTGTTAAAAATTCAATACGCTTTATCCATTTAGTACCCTTCCAAGCGTAAAGCTGTGGGGTAATCATGCGTACGGGGCCGCCATGTTCAATCGGCAATGGCTGGCCTTCGAAAGTATGCACTAGCAGCACATCAGGTTTCAAAGCTTCTTCTAAAGATAAATTAGTAGTGTAAGTATCATACCCATAGCATAACACATGCGTGGCAGTTTCTTTAGGGCGCACCAATGCAGCTAAATCCAGCATGCTTACCCCTTTCCAATGCATGTTCAATTTAGACCAAGTGGTTACACAATGAAAATCAGAAACATCTTTAGTTTGTGGCAGGTTCATTAATTGTTTCCAGGTTAAGCGCATAGGCTCTTCCACAGCACCATCAATGGACAATCGCCAGCGGTCAAGCAGAATATCAGGCTGATAGCCTAAATCCAACACAGGCCATTTAGTAGTTATGGTTTGACCAATAGGAACCACTGGCATACCATGCCGGTTAGCGGGTCCTGAGCCTTTAGGTGCGTTGTCGGAAACGGAAGGTGTTTGCTTCATTTTTTCTTCAAACCGCGCTTTTAATTTCATGCGGGCTTCTATTATCCGATCTAATTTATCTGGTTCTTCCATATTCCTGTTCTGCTTGGCTATAAAGTTAGCAACTAAACTATCTAACTACAATCAAAATCCGAAATCATCATTAATGCGGAATGCCTGATAAAACAGTATAACTTGCGCTTCAATGTTAAGCGATAAAGAAACTACCCGTATCAGCAAGTTTTTAAGTTTAGTGCTTAGGCACCAACCCGATGTTATTGGTATTGAACTAGATGAAAATGGATGGACTGATGTGAGCACTTTATTACAGCACATGAATAACCATGGCATGAAAATCAGCCCTGCTATTCTGGAACATGTAGTAGCTACCAATAATAAAAAGCGGTTTGCTTTTAATGAAACACATATGCAAATCAGGGCAAGCCAGGGGCATACAGTAAACATTGATCTGGGATACACGCCCATGCAACCACCTAATGTTCTATACCATGGCACTGCTACACATCATGTAGCATCAATAATGCAGGATGGGCTGGAAAAACGTAGCCGCCAACATGTTCATTTGAGTACAGACCGCGATACAGCCATCAAAGTTGGACAGAGACATGGCCAACCTGAGGTGTTAATTATTGATGCACAGAGCATGTACAAAGATGGATATACTTTCTATATATCAGATAATGGCGTTTGGTTAACCGACTACGTGCCTCGTCAGTATATTACAAGTAGTCAGCATTAAGCTTTTACCGGAGTAGATGCGCCGGGTTTTGCTTTCAGGCTTACTCCGGCTTTCAATAGCTCCTGAGTAATGGTGCGGGTGTACGTTTTAATCTCTTCCTGAAAATCGGTTATAGAAGCACCTGACCGGATTTCTTCTAATCTTTTTTCCCAGGATCCAGTTAGTTCTGCCTGCGCAATTTTCTGATCTTTCACTACTTCATAAACAGCAAGCCCAGTACCTGTAGGTACCAGGGTTTTCTTTTCGCGAGCAACATAATCTCTCTTAATCAGTGTTTCAATGATAGCTGCACGTGTAGCCGGTGTACCTAAACCGCTGTCTTTCATAGCGTAACGCAACTCATCATCATCAATCTCTTTACCAGCTGTTTCCAGAGCTTTCAGTAAGGAAGCTTCGTTATAAAGTGGCTTGGGCTTGGTTTGCTTTTCCAATAAGGCTTTCTCGGTTATGGGCAGCAACTCTCCCTGCTGTACTTTGGGCAAGGCTGGGTTCTCTTCATCCTTTTTGTCGTCATCAGTGTCGTTAAATACGGCACGCCATCCAGGTACGCTAATTACAGTACCAGTAGCAATGAATTTAAATCCTGATTCTACTACAATCTTGGTTATTTCTTTAATACAATCCTGATGGAAAGCTTCTAACATGCGCCCTACTACCAAGTCGTATATGGCTTGTCGGTCAGCAGATAGCTGATGTGCAGTCTCACCTGTTGGTAAAATAGCATGGTGGTCCGTTACCTTTTTTGCATTTACACTACGCTTGCTCAACTTAACGCCTTGCAAATAAATAGCCTGCTTACCAAAATCCGGATGGCCGGTAAACTTATCAATTAAAGCTGAAATGCCGGCAAATACATCATCACCAATATACCGGCTACCGGTACGTGGGTAGGTAACCAGTTTGCTTTCATACAAGCTTTGCAAAATAGATAAGGTTTGGTCTGCCGTAAACCCTTTCCGCTTGTTGGCTTCCTGCTGCAAACTGCTTAAGTCATGCAATAATGGAGGTAGTTCTTTGCGGGGCTTGGCTTCTACACTTATAATATTTGCGCCTTGCGGAAAACCTGTTGGTACATCCTCTACTTTGTCTAATACAGCTTGGGCTTCTTCTTTGGTTTTGAAATTCTTGTCAGATAATGCTCTGAATACCTGCCCTCTTTTATCAACCTGAATACTGACCTGGTAATAAGTTTGCGGCACGAAGTTTTTGTTTTCAATATACCGGGAGCAAATCATAGCTAGCGTAGGCGTTTGCACCCTACCTAAAGAAAGCACCGACCGGGTACCTGCAGAAATACTTAACGCCTGCGTAGCGTTCATGCCTACCAGCCAATCAGACTGTGAACGGCAATGTGCCGAGTTAAACAAAGTATCATAATCACTTCCAGGCTTCAAGTTGCGGAAACCATCTTTGATGGCTGCATCTGTTTGTGAAGATATCCAAAGCCGCTTAAAAGGCTTCTTGCATTTTAAATAATAATAGATATATCGGAAAATGAGTTCACCTTCGCGCCCGGCATCCGTAGCAACAATAATTTCCGTAGCCTCTTCAAACAAGTTTTTAATAATATCCAGCTGTTTTTTAACTGCCGGATCTTCAACTACGCCATCTTTAGTTTTTACCTTCCGAATAGAAAGCTTGAACTTTTGTGGCAACATGGGTAAGTTTTGCACGCTCCATCCATAAAAGCCATACTCCTGAGGTGGGGCCAGTTGCAGCAAATGGCCAAAAGCCCAAGTAAAAGTATAGCCTTTGCCTTCAATATAGCCTTCACGTTTAGTGTTAGCTCCAAACACTTTGGCTATTTCACGGGCTACTGAGGGCTTTTCTGCAATGATTACTTTCATGTAGTAGATTGAGGGTGGAGTTTCTCCGGATTTTAGTTCCAGTTATTACCCATCTATATTCAATTCAAAATTAAGCAAATCGGTAGCATACCGCAATTTTGTGGAAAACTGATGTACTGAATTGCCTGCTACATGGGTTGCTTTCTAGGATACTGACACAATCACTCCGCCCTTTATTACCTTTGTAGTATGGATTATTTCAAGCAGCTGCTCAACTTGCTAAATATTGAACGCAACGATGACCGGAAAGCTTATCAGCAACTTACCCAAAATACCTCAGCAGCCGATCGCAGAGCGAATGGCCTTTCCTGGTACCCGGTAGCTATTCGCGGAACAGAGCCTAGCCGTGGCGATTATATTACCGTAGAACTGGAACGCACCACACATAAGGACATAGCACACCAATTTCGTTTTGGTGCATCGGCTGCTTTACTTTCTAACCACAATTCTGCTAAAGATCGTGTTGAAGGAACAGTAACTTATCAAAGCGGCGACCGGATGAAAATCACTTTGTTTACTGAGGAACTGCCAGACTGGTGCCAAGACGGAAAACTTGGTGTTGACTTGCTGTTTGATGATAATAGCTATGAAGAAATGCAAAATGCACTCAAACTAGCTGATGCATTAAGTAAAAAAGCTGAAGAAGGCCGGTTAATACAAATATTAACCGGTGATAAAGCACCAGCTTTTTCTATCATAAACCAGCCAGCTCGACCTAATAACTTGAATGCTTCACAACATGCGGCTGTTGAAAAAATAATAACTGCTCAGGATTTAGCTATTGTACATGGCCCGCCAGGTACAGGTAAAACAACCACGCTGGTTCAAGCCATTAAAGCTTTGATTGAGCAAGGCGAAAAACAGGTTTTAGTGACAGCCCCCAGCAATACTGCGGTTGATTTACTAAGCGAAAAACTATCGGGCGAAGGTTTAAATGTATTGCGTATTGGCAACCCGGCACGCGTATCAGACCGGTTGATGGCTTTAACGCTGGATAGTAAAATGACCTCGCACGAGCAGACAAAAGAAATAAAGAAGCTTAAAAAGCAAGCTGCCGAATACAAAAACATGGCCCATAAATACAAGCGTAATTTTGGCAAAGCCGAACGCGATCAGCGTAAAGCCTTGTTTGATGAGGCTCATAAAATCATGAAAGATGTTAGTAAAACCGAGCAATACATTGTTGATGATTTAGTGAGCAAAGCACAGGTAATTGCCGCAACGCTGGTAGGTGCTAATCATTACACTATACGTAACTTAAAATTTAAAACAGCCATTATCGATGAAGCCGGACAGGCACTGGAGCCTGCCTGTTGGATACCCCTATTAAAAGCTGAAAAAGTGATTTTGGCTGGCGACCATTGCCAGTTGCCACCTACCATTAAATCGGCCGAGGCAGCTAAAGGTGGTTTAAGTACTACCCTGCTCGAAAAATGTATTTCGATGCACCCCGAAGCTGTAATCCTATTGGAAGAACAACACCGCATGAACGAAGCTATAATGCAGTTTTCATCGCAAGAGTTTTACCAAAATCGTTTAAAAGCAAACAGCATGGTTGCATATCAATTATTGTTTACAGGCGATATGCCGTTGACTTTTGTAGATACGGCAGGCTGCGGATTTGATGAAAAATTGGAAGGCACCAGCACCACGAACCCCGAAGAAGCTACCTTTTTAATCAAGCACCTGGAACAACTCGTTACCGAATTAAACGAACATTATACTACTGAGAACTTTCCGACTATTGCTATTATCTCGCCTTACAAACAGCAAATCAGGGTTTTGAACGAGTTGTTTATTAATTCTCCTGTTCTGCAACAGCATACTGGTAAAATTGCGGTAAATACCATTGATAGTTTTCAGGGGCAGGAACGTGATGTAGTGTACATCAGCATGACACGCAGTAACACCGAAGGAGATATTGGTTTCCTTGCTGACATACGGCAGATGAACGTGGCCATGACCCGCGCCCGAAAAAAACTGGTTGTAATTGGTGATAGCTCAACCCTGGCACAATTACCTTTTTACACAGACTTCATTGCTTTTGCCGAGCAGATTAATGGGTACCAGAGTGCATGGGAGTTAATGTAAGCAAAACTTGCGAGATATAAGGATATAAATAAGAGTTAAACTTTGGAAAGTAATAGCAGATGATATCTATTTTCCAAAATTTTAAGTTGCATAGCGAATTGATCTTATTGCTATATTGTTGGCCACTAGCTACTTTATACCCATTTAAGTTATAAACCTTTATTCTACTTTAATCGTGAAAACATCTAACTGTCTGAAAGCAATAGCTTTGATATTCCTATTACCAATCTGCTGTTTGGCACAAAAGAAAGATAATAGACCATCAGAAAAAAAGATGCGTGCTTATTTAATGGTGTACTTTAAAGATGATACGCATGGTTTATACATGGCTTTAAGCGCAGACGGTAACAGTTTTACTGATGTAAACAATGGTAAGCCCATTATTGCTGGCGACACAATTGCCGAACAAAAAGGTATAAGAGATCCATACATCTATCGTTCACCCGATGGGATGTTTTATCTGGCGCTTACTGATTTGCACATTTACGCCCAAAAACAAGGGTATCGTACCACGCAGTGGGAACGTGATGGTAAAGCGTACGGCTGGGGTAATAATCGTGGATTGGTGCTGATGAAATCTAAGGATTTGATTCACTGGTCACACAAGGTTTTAAGGGTAGATAGAGCTTTTCCTGAACTAACCGATATTGGATGCGCATAGGCTCCTGAAATGGTTTACGATGAAAATAACAACAAAACAATGCTGTATTTCACCATGCGTTTTGGCTCGGGTAAGGAAAAGGTTTACTATACTTACATGAACAAAGATTTCACCAGTATGGAAACTTTGCCTAAATCTTTATTTGAATACCCCAATGGCGTTCCATACATTGATGCGGATATCACCAAAGTAGGTAATCAATACCATATGTTTTACTGCTCACATGATGGTACTGCCGGTATTAAGCAAGCCATATCTGATTCTGTAAATACAGGCTACAAGTATGACGCTAAATGGTATGATCCAGAAAAAGGCGGATGCGAAGCACCCACCATTTATAAGCGAATAGGCCAAAACAAATGGGTGCTGATTTACGACATTTACAGTATACGCCCTAACAATTTCGGCTTCAGTGAAACTTCAGACTTTATTAACTTCACTAATCTGGGGCATTTTAATGAGGGTATTATGAAGGCTACAAATTTTTCTATCCCGAAACATCCGGCTGTTATACAATTAACTAGAAAAGAAGCGCAGAAATTGGCGATCAACTGGCACTTAGATATGAAGTTTTAAAGCATGAAGATGGTGTATACCATCTTGTTCATTGCCTTAATACGCAACATTACTCGCTTACCGGAACTTAATTTATAATGAAAATTATTCTTAGAAGTTTCTATTCGGTAGGTTTAGACAAACCTGTTTCTTTCCTCACCACTGGCGCTATTTTGGTGCCCAATAATTCAATTGCTTTTAATACATCTTTATGCGGTGTTAAACCGGTAACCAGCTGGGCTAAAAAGCGGGTGTTATGAAACATTTCATATTGTTCCATAATCTTGTCTATAGCTAATTGCACATCGCCTACTACCAACGGACCAAATTTGCGTAACGACTCAAACTGATGCCGTGTCATGGGCGACCATCCACGATCGCGCCCTACCCGATTCATCAAGGCTTCGTAAGATGGGTAAAACGCATCAACAGCTTGGGCTGAAGTTTCGGCTACTAAGAATTGCGAACTGATACCCAATTGTAATTGATTTACATCATGACCTGCCTTTTGTGCTGATTCACGGTAGAGTTCTACAAAGGATATGAACTGCTGAGGCGAACTACACAAAATGGCAATCATCATGGGCAAACCCAGTTTACCGGTGCGGATTGCTGATGCTGGTGTACCACCTACGCCCAACCATACTGGTATAGCTTCCTGATAGGGTCTTGGATAAATACCTCTGTTAGGTATGGGTGCCCGGAACTTACCTTGCCAGTTCACCACTTCCTGCTGGTTAATTTGTAATAACAGGGCAAGTTTTTCAGTAAACAATTCATCATAATCATCCAGATTGTAACCGAATAAAGGAAAAGATTCGATGAATGAGCCTCGTCCTGCAATCATTTCTGCTCTGCCGCCGGAAATCAAATCAACAGTGGCAAAATTTTGGAAGGTCCGTACCGGATCAGTAGAACTTAGTACAGTAACAGAGCTGGAGAGCTTAATATTTTTAGTAACAGCAGCAGCAGCAGCCATAAAAATTTCAGGAGCCGAAATCACAAAGTCAGGGCGGTGGTGTTCGCCAAAAGCAAATACGTCCAAGCCAACTTCATCGGCAAGTTTTACTTCTTCTAACAACTCTTGTACACGCTGATGAGCATGTACGGCTCTACCGGCAACCCCATCAGGCGTTACTTCTCCGAATGTACTAATTCCTAATTCCATTTTATTGTATCTGAGTATAAAGCTACGTGGAAACTATAAAGGTAACGAACTGTTGGCGTCTTCGTTTCAGGTGAAAAGCAATTTAGTCAATCAAAGCATCATACAACACTTCAACCGGATGTAAAGCTTTCCGGCCAATTCCGTCTTTAATCTGGTGGCGGCAACTGGTTCCGGTTGCTGCTATAATAACATCATCACCCTGCTCGCGAATAGTGGGCAAAAGCACCAACTCGGCAATTTGCATAGAAATGGCATAGTGCTCCTTTTCATACCCGAAGGAACCGGCCATGCCACAACAACCAGACGGGATAGTTTGTACTTCATAATTTTCCGGCAGTGAGAGTATGACCTGAGAAGCTCCCTGAGCCGACCATGCTTTTTGCTGACAATGCCCATGCAACTGAATTAACTTTTTCTCTTGCGTAAATTGTGCTTTGGTGATGTTGCCTTTTTTGAACTCTTGTGATAAAAACTCATCAATCAAGTAAGAATGTCTGGCTAACTGCTGAGCAGCTTGCAATTGATCGTCATCTACTAAATCTACGTACTCATCCCTGAATGTTAATATAGCAGAAGGCTCTAAACCAATCAATGGTGTGCTTTCAGAAATAATTGGGCTTAGCAGAGCTACATTTTGTTGAGCAATTTTCTTAGCTGAACGTAGTAACCCTTTGGATAACGAGGCTCTGCCACTTTCTAAATGTTCTGGAATGATGACCTCATAACTTAATCGTTCCAGAAGCAATATAGCTTTCATACCAATTTCAGTATCCTGGTAATTAGTAAATTCATCACAGAAAAAGTAAACCTTACCTTTAGCTTTCAAATTATCCGTGGCATAGGAGTTACTACCCTTGCGTTTATCAAACCAGCGCTTTAAGGTAAACTGATGTAGCTTAGGTATAGATCGTTCTGGAGCAAAGCCGGCTATTCTTTTAATCAAGTTACTGGTAGCTTTACCTGTCATTACTAAATTATACAACCCTGGCATCCAAGCTCCTATTTGAGCAGATTTGGTGTAGTTGGCAATCAGCTTCGACCGGAACGGTACCCCATTTGCATCCTGATATTGCTGCAAGAATTCGGCTTTTAGTTTTGCCATATCCACGTTGGAAGGACATTCGGACTTACAGCCTTTGCAGCTGATGCATAAATCCATGACTTCCTTAATTTCCTCATGGTTAAATCGATTTAGCTTATCCGAATGGGTCAGGAACGTTCGTAGGATATTAGCTCGTGCACGGGTAGTATCTTTTTCATTTCGGGTTGCCATGTACGACGGGCACATGGTTCCGCCCATCAAGTGCGACTTGCGGCAATCGCCCGAACCATTACACTGTTCAGCATGTTGTAGTACATCCTGGTTTGGGTACCGAAACACCGTTTTAAATGATGGTGTTTGCTGGCCTGGCGTATAGCGCAGCATGGTATTCATAGGTGGCGTATCTACAATTTTACCGGGGTTAAAAATATGTTTCGGATCCCAGGTGTGTTTGATTTCTTTGAGCAGCTGGTAGTTTTTAGAACCAATCATTTGTTCAATAAACTCGCCCCGCAAACGGCCATCGCCATGCTCACCACTTAATGAACCATTATATCTTTTAACCAATACAGCAATCTCCTGCGCAATGGTGCGAAATAGCTGATTACCTTCAACCGTTTTCAAGTTAATGATGGGACGTAAATGTATTTCGCCCGAACCAGCATGTGCATAATGCACTGAGTACAAGCCATGCTTTTCTAAAATCTTGTTGAAATCTCGAATGTAGGCTGGCAAATCCTGTACATCTACAGCGGTATCCTCAATTACCGGTACAGCTTTATCATCCCCCGGCAAGTTGCTGAGTAAGCCTAGTCCGGCTTTACGTAAGTTCCATATCCGTTTGGTATCAGCACCAAATAATAAAGGAAAGTGGTAACCTAAACCACCTGAGCGCATTTCATTTTCTACTTGCGTGGCTATGTTAATCACCTCTTCGCGCGTGTGCCGGGCATATTCAACTACTAGAATAGCTCCCGGATCTCCCTGTACAAAAAAGCGGTTTTGCCGTTGTTCTAAATTGTCTTTTGTACATTCCAGTATGTAATGGTCAATTAGCTCACTCGCACTTGGGTTATACTTTAGCGCAATCAAATTAGCACGTAAAGCTTCATCGATACTGTTGAAATGTACACAAAGTAAACCTGCTTCCTTGGGCGGTAAAGGCATCAAGTTTAATTTGATTTCGGTAATGAAAGCCAGCGTGCCTTCCGAACCGGCCAGTAACTTGCAAAAATCAAACTCTTCACCGCCTGCCGTAAAGGGTGCTGTTTCTAACAGAACATCAACAGCATAGCCGGTATTGCGGCGTTCTATACTTTTCTTCGGAAAGTTTGCTCTGATTTCTACCTGGTTTTCATAATTGCTTAACTGGCTTCGAATAGATCGATAGATAGCTGATTCTAACGATGAGCCTGAACATTTATTAATGAAATCATCAAAGCTGAGTACCTTGAACTCTGCTTCCGAACCATCGCTCAATATGGCTTTTATTTCTAATGTATGTTCGCGTGTGCTCCGGTAAACTAAGGAGTTGGAGCCACACGAGTTATTACCTACCATACCGCCAATCATGGCGCGGTTAGCAGTGGATGTTTCAGGACCAAAAAGTAAGCCGTTAGGCTTCAAAAATAAATTCAACTCATCGCGGACTACGCCCGGTTGCACACGTACCCATCTTTCGGTAGTGTTTAGTTCCAATATCTGTTTAAAGTGTTTGGATACATCGACTACGATTCCATTACCGACCACCTGCCCGGCAAGTGACGTACCTGCAGTTCGAGGTATTAAAGAGGTGCCTTCCTTTTGAGCAAAGTTTATAAGCAGCTTAATATCCTCTACTGAACGCGGGATAGCTACAGCCAGCGGCATTTCAGCATAAGCAGAAGCATCAGTAGCGTATAAAATACGCATAGTTGAACCCGTATGCAGTTCACCTTTCAATTGCTCGGCCAACAACTGCAACTGTTGTTCTATTACATCAGGCTTTAGTTTGGCCGGTGTAAGTGCTTTCAAAAATTTTATCTGCGTTATTGGTTTCAAACCCATCTCTTCTGTGCTCCGCTTTAATATCCGTTAATGGCAGATGCTGGTATTCAGGTAAAACTAATCTTTCTGCAAATTCTACATAGCTGCCAGCTATCGGCATGGTTTCGCCATCGGCAAAGGTGGCATTCTGCATTTCGGCTACAGTGCTGCTTTGGCGCAACAATCCGTCTTCGCTTACTTTCATGATGCCGCCAGCATTATTCAGCTTAATGCCTAAGCTTTCTACAAACGCATCAAACTCGGCTAGCATATTGTAGCCTTCTTTTAAAGAGTGCACGCTTATGGTATAATGGTTTAAATAGTAACGGTTGTAAATAACCCAGGCAGCATATTCACTTTCTGCAAGCAGTGTTTCATAATCCTGCTTGGTGGGTAATTGCCAAAGAGCTTGGTGAAAGAACTCTCCCACTTGCTGCCCATTATCTAAATCCAGCCGATCTACCGGATCAGTGTGAGTACCTTTCGTGTACTGATGTATAATTTGCTGTGCAGCTTCTGAAAGGGTATCAACAATTAATTCGCTAATAAAAATGCGCGGATATACTGGTGAAGGTGGTGCATACCAGTAAGCATTCAGCTTTTTGCCTTCAAAATAGTAGTAATCACGCTTTTGATAGCCATGATGCAGGAATATCTTTTCAAATGATGCAATACCTAAGTTAGGTACGCCCAAAGTACGGAAAGCAATATGGTCATTTACAATTTCCTGCTGCGAGTTTACTACACCATTTTCTATTAAGGCGCTAGTTATTCTTTTAACGGCCGGAACCTTGGCTGCATAGCGCTCAAAGAGCATGTTCAGAAATATATCTAAAGGCGTATGTTGATCAAATTTCATGCCAGAAGTTGCTTGATGCTTTTGGAGAATAGTCAAAAGTAAATAAAGGAATTTACCTTGCCTATTATATCTGAAATTGACAGAAATATATCCGGAAATACAAAAAGCTGCTTTTAACGAAGCAGCTTTTTATTGATTATTTTTTACCCTAATTGGTATTTGTAGTATCAGGCGGTGTTGAACTGATTTCACCAAACTCATTTACATACGCAATCATATTTTCCAGATCGCCACCGGATGAGTTTTGCTTACGTTCCTGTTTTCGTTGTGCTTTATCTTCTTTCTTCTTTTGCTTGTTTTTTTCAAGCTGTTTCTTCATGTATGTTGCTTGTGATTTCGCCATATTATAAATTTTCAGGTTAACAAAATTTATAGAAACAAAAAGCACCTGCCTTATACAGGCAGGTGCTTTACGATTAATTTTATAGTACTAATTAAATTACTTTTACATTTACCGCGTTAAGGCCTTTTCTGCCTTCTTCTACATCAAACTGTACTTTATCGTTTTCACGAATTTGGTCGATGAGGCCAGTAGAGTGTACAAAAATATCACTTCTGTTATCACTCTGAGAGATGAATCCAAAACCTTTTTCGGTATTGAAAAACTTTACTGTTCCTTCTTTTTGCATTATATTTTATTAATAAGTATGCAAGGTAAGTATTATAATTGGTCTATTATTTACTTTAGGTAAATTTATTTTCCAATAATTCAATATACATGGCTTAAATACTTAATTATAAGCAATCTATAAAATCAAATCGTTACGTTGCTAACAAAACAAATTTCTACTTTAAACTATTTACCCATAAAATACTCCTTATGCCTAAATGGTTAAAAACTATTCTTAAAATATTAGCTGTACTAGTTGGTGTAATTGTTTTGATTACCCTTTCGCTTACTTTATATATTACGTTTAATAAAAAGAAAGTACTGGCATTAGTTAACCAGGAGCTAAACAAAAATCTAAATGGCACCATTACCATTGGCGACATGCAACCTTCCTTTTTTCAAGGATTTCCCAATGTGTCATTGACCTTGAAAAATGTATTAGTTCGTGATAAAAGATGGCCAGAGCATCATCATACTTTATTAGATGCAAAGAACTTTAATGTAGGTGTAAATACCGCAGCGTTACTTAGGGGTGCTATCAGTGTCAATCATATTGATATTAGCAATGCCGCTATTGATTTGTATACCGACAGTACTGGTTACAGTAATACAGATCTATTTAAAAAGAAGAATAAACCAAAAGACAAGTCGAACGATAATAGCAGCTCATCTGCAGAATTTGGTAAAATTAGCTTAAATAATGTAAGCTTTGCCCTAAACAATCAAAAAAAGAACAAGCTGTTCGCTTTTGATATTAACAATCTGGAAGGTAAAATGACTTACCCTGATTCGGGGTGGCACGCCGACTTGCAATTAAAAGTGCAAGCGCAAAGTTTAGCCTTCAATACAGACAATGGTGCCTTTATTAAAGGTGAGTTCATTGCCGGAAGATTGATTGCCGGCTATAATGAAGATACAAAAAAAATCAGTGTAGTATCTGACGCCCTATCTATAGGCAATGATCAGTTTGCTATTAACGCTATATTTAAGACAGGTGGTAAACCAGTTAACTTTGATATCCGTGTAGCAGCTAATCAAATACTTTGGAAACATGCAGCATCGCTTTTGGCTGCTAATATTACCCAAACGCTGAACAAGTTTAATCTGGCAAAGCCTATAGCGGTTAAAGCCCAAATAGCCGGTAGTTTTGGTGGCGGAGATCCGTTGTTGAATGTTACCGGTAACGTAGTTAATAATACCGTAACTACACCGGGTGGTGTAATTAATAATTGCAGCTTTACCGGTGTTTTCACGAACAATTACCAAAATGGCAAAGGGCTGAATGATGAAAATTCGGCTATTAAGCTTTATCATTTAACAGGTAAATACAACAATTTGCCTTTTAGTATTGATACAGGTTCTATCATCAATTTACATAAACCTATCGCCGTAGGTAATATAAAATCCAGTTTTCCTATATCTAATTTGAATGGTTTAGCTGGCGATGATATTGCAAAGTTTGGTGCAGGTACAGCTAGTTTGCAGCTGCACTATAAAGCTGATATTATCGATTTTCGCTTAAAAAAACCTGTAGTGAGCGGTGATATCAATATTAAGGATGCAAGCTTTACTTACGTTCCAAGAAACTTGGCATTAACACATACCTCATTATCTATGCGCTTTGCCGGTAACGACTTGATATTAAGTAATATTAAATTGCAAAGCGGACATAGCAGTTTAACTATGGAAGGCCGGGTAAGTAACTTCCTGAACTTCTATTATGATGCACCGGAAAAAGTTTTATTAACCTGGCAAGTACATAGTCCGCAAATACACCTGGCTGAGTTTTTAGGTTTTTTGAGTGCCAAAAAACACGTGAGTAAAGTAGTTCATAAACGCACAAGCAATAATATTATTGATCAATTAGGTGATGTTTTGGATAAAGGCAATGCAGTGATGCACATTCAAATAGATAGGCTCTTTTACAAGAACTTTTTGGCTACTAATGCACATGCCGAATTGGTAACTGTATCCGACGGTATCCTGATTAAAGATATGGGCGTACAACATGCAGGTGGTTCACTTGAACTAAATGGCCGGTTAATTCAAGGCGATAACCTAAACCGCTTTAACATCAACACAACCGTTAACAGGGTTAACGTCCGCGATTTCTTTCGTTCATTTGACAATTTTGGCTTAAGCGGTATTACTTATCAAAATTTAAAAGGCTTTTTATCTGCCACCGCGCATATTAGTGGCGGTATAACTGACAACGGAAACCTGGTGCCTCGTTCCATTAAAGGCGTAGCTAATGTGAAATTAAGCAATGCTGAATTACTTGATTATAGTCCGCTGGTTAGTGTGGGCCGGTTTGCCTTCCCTTTCCGTAACATGAAGGATATAGTGATACCTAGTTTGAATGCTAAGTTTGACATACATGGCGACAAAATTATTATCAACCCGATGCAAATCAACTCCAGTGTAATTAATGCTGATGTAGCTGGTACTTACGCCTTGAGCCGTGGCACCAATATAGCCTTTGATGTTCCGCTTAGAAACCCTAAAAACGACGAAGGGATAACAGATAAAGACGAATTACAACAACGCCGTTTTAAAGGATTAGTACTTCATCTAGTAGCTAAGGATGATGAAAACGGAAAAATTAAAATAGGCTGGAATCATGACCATAAATAATGATTAAATAAGCTTGTGTTAAAGTTCTGGCTTTAACACAAGCTTTCCACTGCTTTTTTAAATGTTGGATAGGTAAACTTGTAACCACTATCTAGTAATATTTGAGGCACAACCCATCTGCTCTTTAAAATTAATTCTGTTTCAGTACGAATTACAAATGCTCCAATCCCCAGCAGCCACTCAGGAGCTGGTAGCCCCCAGGTACGATGGTAAGCCTGCCGTATAAACATCATCTCACGAGCATTACTAATTACCTCAGGTGCCGTGCAGTTGATTATGCCAGCAAGTTCAGGATGCAAAAGGAGCCATTCTGTTATTTGTGCCACATCTTGCTCATGTATCCAAGATACAAGCTGCCTGCCGTTACCTTGTTTACCACCTAAACCCAGCTTTACCAAGTTTAACAAACGAGGATATACACCATCATCTTTTCCAAATACAATACCCATTCGTAAAGCTATTTTGCGTGTATGAGGCATATCAGCTTCAAAAAAGGTCTTTTCCCATAGGCGGCATACTTCAACGGAGAATCCGGTACCTTCTTCACCTTTTAGTTCATCTTGTGCACAATCTTCAGCATGACGGTAAATGGTGGCTGAGGTAACATTAATCCACAATTTAGGAGGATGTTGCAACTGCTTAACTGCCTTACCCAATAAAGCTGTAGGTATGATTCTGGAACTGATAATTGCTTGTTTATTTTTTTCTGTATAACGGCAGTTCACATTCTTACCGCATAAGTTAATTAGTAAATCAGCATTTTCAAGTTCAGTTGTCCAATCACCAAGAGTTTGTCCATTCCATATCACTGTTCTAATATTGTTACTATGTGATTTTAAATTACGGCTCAGTACAACTACTTCGTCTGCCAAGCTTTCATAATAGTTGCTAAGCACCGTACCTAAATAACCATTGCCGCCTGCTAAAATTATTTTATGATACTTTTTCATATTGTTAGAATTTTAAGATGATTACCAAAATCAATACACGATAGACAAACCAACTTGTGGTAAGTAACCAGCCTAAGTTCAAGAGCTTTGTGCGGCGTACATGTTCAAGCAACATTAAGCCAGCTACCATCAAAAAATAGCCTGTATTAAGCAGTGCAGACATGTTAAACAGATGATTTACTATAAAAGCAGGTAGCAGTAACAAAGCGCCCATTAATGAAATAGTCATCATGTTGCCTAAATAATTCCATTTTTGATCAGGCTGATACCATGCAGCTATTAAACCCTGAAATACAATTTGCCCGCCGCATATCCAATATTCTCTGTAAGTGTTGCCTACAGGTACAACACCTTGTAACAACTGCGCATACTGCGTTAAAATATAACCTACTACTAACCACGTGAACAGCAGGTAAGCCAACCGGTAAGTTAATTTAAAATCGGGTTGAATAGTGTGCTGCTTAGAGTATCCTGGTACAATTATCCGCCGGTTATATGATATGAACGCGTACATTTTACTTGCCAACCAAACAAATGGCTGCAAAGAAAACAACCATTTGAACGCCGGGAAAGAATAAGCGATTACCTTAAATAAGCTGTTTACGCCATAACTTACTTCGCCAGTATTAGTGTTTACTAAAGCAATTTCGTTTACTGCTCTTTTCATATCTACCAATGGGCAAATACTTTGAGGTACATCTTGGTAACTGGTTCGGCCATCATGGTCAAGCATTCCTGTATTTACAAAGGTTTTAGTGTATAAGTTGCACATAGGGCATTCTGCATCATACAGAATAACATGATTTTTTAAAGCTTTCATAATGGTTTATATAATATTTTCAGTAATTTTTGAAAGTTTAAAGCAAAAAATAAGCTATTTGAACAGCTTAAATAATGAACCCCAAAACCACGACTCTTCTGCTTTCAACATAGTTTCTAAAGTTTTATTCACGTTTTTAGCTAACTTATTGATATCGGTAACGGAAGTTTTAAAGGTTTTAAATTCTGGGTCCTGCATGTCACCTTTAAGTTCTGAAAGTTCATTTAAAACTTTAACCATTGGGTCCAACTCTCGCTTTTTTCGTTCCTGAGCCACTTGTCTGGCCACGTTCCAAATATCTTTATCTGCAAAAAAATATTCTTTGCGCTCGCCGGCGCGATGTTGTTTTTCAACTAACCCCCATCCTATCAAATCACGCAAAGTCATGTTTGCATTGCCTCTAGAAATACTTAAAGCTTGCATAATGTCCTCTGTAGTTAATGAGTCTGGTGAAAGCAGCAGCAATGCATGTACCTGAGCCATAGTACGGTTAATCCCCCACTCTGAGCCTAATTTACCCCAGGTTTCAATAAATTTTTGCTTGGCTTCTACTAGTTCCATAAGGCAAATGTAAACACTGCAAAATAAACTTTCAAAACTTATTGAAAGTTTATTTCAAATTTATAATCATTACGATCTAAGCCAAATTATTAACAACATACACAAAGCAGCTGCTAAGGTATTTAAGAAATTTACAGCATCATTTTTAAGGTAACTTTTCCTCTCCAGTGCAGCTCCCAATACAGAATCAACCAGATTACCTAAGGTACCACAGAGTACCAGCCAACCCAATGCGGAATAATCACCTTTACTAATGCTGTAAATTAAAGCTATTAACAGACTGCCTATCACTCCAATAAATGTACCTTCTAAACTTATTACGCCATCTAAGCCAGGCTTGTCGGGCTTTAAGGTTAAAATATTAATGAAGCGTTTACCATAGATAGTTCCTAGTTCTGACGACCATGTGTCAGCTGTAGCAGTACAAAAAGTAGAGGCTATAAGTAACTGTAATATAATATTATATTGTGGAATGACTAAAGCAACAGCACCCAATAATCCAGCAACGCCTGCATTAGCAATAACCTGGCTGGCTTTGCGTGGTTTTTTGTCGCCTTCTGCCCCTCTAAGCTGCTGCTTTTCGCGTGCTTTCCATGCTGTTGCTGCAGTTCCAGTAATGAAAAAAGCTGCCATCATCATTATGCCGCAGTAACCAGAAGCAGCAAATATAAGAGCGCCAGTTACTCCTCCAACCAAGGCTGCACTGAGTGTTAGCTTTTTATATTTATAACTCAAAAATGCCCCTAGCAATAAGATCGCCAAAGCAGAATAATCAACTACCAACATAGATTTATCAAGGTTGAAATTTACGAATGTGGATAAATATATTCTTCATTATTGCCGAAAAAGTAACCTTTTTGCATAGATTTTGTATTATTGAAGTACAAATCAATCTTCACCTTCGAAAACTCTACTGAATTGGAAAAATTTGGACGTATAGCTTTAAAAACCATACTTTGGATAGTTGCAAGTGTCATATTCCTGGTGCTGCTTGTATTTGTTTTGATACAGGTACCAGCTGTACAACAATTTGCAAAAAACAAAGCCGTTAACTTTTTAGAAGGCAAAATTCATACTAAAGTACAGATCGGCCACATAACGCTGGGTCTTCCTAAACTCATTGTTCTGGAAAATGTTTACTTTGAAGATCAAAAACGTGACACCCTTTTAGCTGGCGATAAGCTGAAAGTAGATATTGATTTACTGAAGCTTATTGACAAAAAGGTAGAGGTAAACGAAATCAACCTGCAAGGCATTACCACTAAAATCAGCCGTGATAAAGACAGCACGTTTAACTTTGATTACATCATCAAAGCATTTGCCGGCGAACAAAAGAAAGAGCCCAAACCAGAAGATACGACTTCAACCATGAAGTTTGCACTTGATAAAATTATTCTGGATCGCATCAATGTATCTTACAAAGATGTGACTACGGGTAATAATGTTAAGTTTTTATTAGGCCACTTTGATACCCGCATTAAAGATTTCGATTTAGACAAAATGAAGTTCAGCATTCCGAAAATTAATCTTTCGGATGTAGATGCTGTGGTGATTCAAACACCTTCAGGTTCATCAGTGGCTCAGGCTGCTGCCGTAGATACAGCTACAAAACCCATGAACCTAACTTTAAATTTGGGTACTATCGACCTAAATAAGATTAAAGTTAATTACCGAACCAATGAAATGAAAGCCCATGTGAACCTAGGCGCATTTACAGTGGAAATGGATAAAATTGATTTGAAAAATCAAAAGGTAGGTATTAAAAGCATTGAACTGAATGATACTCGTGCTGGTTTAACCTTAGCTAAGCCGCAAACTGTAGTTAAAGCAGTAGTGAAAACAGTTAAAAAGCTGGACACATTGGTTAGCAAGCCACAAGCATCTAAGGGCTGGAGTGTTGCTTTAGGTAAATTAACTTTAGCTAATAACGATATCCGTTTTGATAATGATGCGCAATCTCCTTTACGCAGAGGGTTGGATTTTGCCCACATGAATATCAAAGACCTAACGGCTGATATCGAGAACCTGTCATATAACCCCGACACCATTGCTGGTAAAGTAAACCAACTTACCTTTAATGATAAGAGTGGTTTTGCCTTAAAGGAGTTTCATACCAACTTTTTTTACGGGCCTAAAAATGCTTACTTAAAGAATTTGTATGTGGAAACACCACAAACAGTTTTGCAAAAAGATGTACAGGTAGCTTATCCTTCTATTGCTACCTTAAGTAATGATATAAGCAAGTTAAGCATCAACGCTAACCTGGATGGCAGCCGTTTGGGTTTACGCGATGTACTGCTGTTGATGCCAACGATGGCCAGCATGGAGCCATTCCGCAGTACGCCAAACGCGGTGTTCAAAATCAATGGCCGGATTATGGGTGCTGTTAACAATCTGAATATCCCGAATTTTGAAGTAAGCGGTTTATCAGGAACCCATATCAAAACATCAGCTGTACTAAAAGGCTTGCCAGATGTGAACAAAGCTTACTTTGATGTTAACCTAACCGACTTTACAACCAATCGTAGCGATATATTCAAATTAGCCCCTCGCGGCACTATACCAACTAGTGTTAGTATTCCTGAATACCTCAGCCTGAAAGGTAAACTGAAAGGCAGCATGAAAGATTTAAACACGCAATTAAACCTGCGTTCCAGCTATGGCAGTGTTGATGCTATCGCGCACGTAAAAAATGCTACGGATGTAAATCATCTTATCTATGCAGCTAATGTAAAAGTTAATAATCTGAATGCAGGTGCTTTAACCAAAATGCCGCAAACCGTTGGTCGTTTAACGCTTGCTGCTAAGGTAAATGGTTCAGGTATCGATCCTAAACACTTGAATGTACAATTTGCTGCCGATGTAGTTAGTGCACAAGTAAAGGGCTACAATTACCGCAACTTAGTAGCCAGAGGTACAGCCCGCAACGGCAGCTATGTAATTAATGCACGCATGAAAGACCCGAACATCAATTTTACATTAGATGGAAAGGCTAACATGAACAAAAAATATCCATCAGTTACTGCAAACTTACTGGTAGATAGCATTAATTTACAAAAACTGAACTTTGTAAAAGATGATATTCGTTTTCATGGTAAGTTAGTTGCTGATGTTCCAACTGCTGATCCGGATTATTTGAATGGTAATATTCAACTAACCGATATGTTATTGGTAAATAAAGGCCAACGGATACAACTGGATACCGTAAGTGTTAAAGCAACTGCTAATGCAGATAGCAGCAGCCTCCGCCTGAAAACGCCATTCTTGTACGCACACCTTGGCGGCAAGTATAAGTTAACTGAAATCGGTACAGCATTGCAAGGCGAAGTAAACAAATACTTTAATACAGCTTTAGCCGCTACACCAGCTGCTCGTCCAACTGGACCGGCTAAGTACTCGCCAGAGCAATTTAAGTTTGATCTGCGTATTGTCAAAACACCTTTGGTAACTCAGTTTGCTCCTGATCTGAAGCAGCTAGACCCTATCCTGATTAACGGAAGTTTTGATAGTCAATCCGGTCAGTTATTGGTAAATGGTAATATGCCTAAAATCATTTATGGCACTAACGTAGTAAGCAACGGCAAAATCAATATAAACACCAATAATAATGCTTTAAACTACAGCCTTACCTTTGATCAGATACAGGCTGGCAGCAGCTTGAAGCTACTGTATCCAAGCATCAGCGGTAATGCCCAGAACAATAAATTGAATTTAAGCGTGCAGATACGTGATGCTGCACAGAAAGAACGCTACCGTATTGCCGGTATATTTAATGTAGTGCCTGGTGCTTATCAGTTCAGCTTTTTGCAAAACGGCTTATTGCTTGATTATACCGAATGGGCAGTTAACCCTAATAACTCTTTCCAATATGGCCCTAAAGGCATTTTAGCTCGTGATTTTGCTATTACCAACAATAACCAAGTATTAAGCATTACCAGTAATCCGCCACAAGCTAATGCCCCATTAACTGTATCTTTCAATAACTTTAAAATTGAAACCTTAACCCGTTTAGCCCAGCAAGATTCGCTGCTGATTGGCGGTACAATTAATGGTAATGCAGTGGTTAGTAATGTTCAAACTTCGCCGGTATTTACCTCCGCACTCAACATTAATGATTTTAACTTTAAAGGTGATACTGTTGGTAACATTGCTATTAAAGTAAACAATCAAACTGCTAACGCCTATGCAGCTAATGTAAGCATCACCGGCAAAGGCAATCAGGTTGATTTAAATGGTTTGTATTATACCGGAACACCAGCTGGTCGCCTTGATTTAAATTTGAATATTGTAAACCTCGGCATGAAGAGCATTGAGGGATTCAGTTTCGGATCCATCAAAGAAGCCACAGGTAATATTACCGGACAACTAAAAGTTACCGGAACTACATCTGCTCCGCAAGTACGTGGAGATATTAACTTTAATAAAGTTGGCTTTAACGTAGCCATGCTGAACTCCTACTTCAGTATGCCTAACGAAAGTATTACCTTCAACAATGAAGGTGTCCGCTTCAATGACTTTACGTTGGTCGACTCAACCGGCAATAAAGCTATAGTAACTGGTACTTTATATACCCAAACTTATACCGACTATAAATTTGGTATCGATATCAGAACTGATAATTTCCGGGTAATTAATTCTACTCAGGCTGATAATAAATTGTATTATGGTAAACTGTACTTAGATAGCCGTATCAAAGTACGTGGCGATATGAATAAGCCGGTTGTAGATGCAACCTTGACGGTAAACGATAAAACAGACATGACCTTTGTATTACCGGCCGACGACCCGAGTGTGGAAGACCGAAAAGGCGTAGTAGAGTTTATTGATAAGGATGCGCCTAAACTCGATTCCATTTTGATGGCGAAGCAGTTAGATTCGTTACGAAAATCAGAAGTAACTGGTTTAGATGTTACTGCAACTGTTAACATTAACAAAAATGCCAACTTCAATGTAGTAATTGACCCACGTAACGGCGACGTAGTACATATTCAGGGTGAAGCACATTTAAATGGTGGTATTGACCCAAGTGGTAAAACCAGCTTGACTGGTACATATGTAGTTAACGAAGGTTCTTATCAATTATCATATGGACCAGTTAACCGCCTCTTTAAATTTAAGTCTGGCAGTACCATTACTTGGGCTGGCGATCCAACCTTGGCTAATATTAACATCACCGCTGTTTACTTAGCTAACGTTCCGCCGATTGACTTGGTTGAAGACCAAATTGGTGGTACTGATGCGCAACGTACAGTATATAAAGAAAAGTTACCATTCAATGTAAATCTGAATTTAACTAATCAGTTACTTACACCAAAAATTAGCTTTGACATTGTACTGCCTGATAGCAACTATACCGTATCACAAGATGTAATTGACAACGTGAATACTCGCTTACAACAAATTCGCCGTGATACTAATGAATTGAATAAACAGGTATTAGGCGTATTGGTGCTGGGCCATTTTATTGGTGATAACCCACTACAAAGTCAAGGTGGCAGCGCCGGGGTTGAAGGTGCCGTACGTAATAGTGTAAGCAGCTTGCTTTCTAACCAATTGAATAAATTGGCTGGTAACCTAATTGGTGGTGTTAATTTGAACTTCGATTTATCATCCGGTCAAGATTACTCAACAGGTGTAGAACAGAACCGAACAGATTTGAACGTAGGTTTATCCAAACGTTTCTTAAATGACCGGTTAACGGTTACTGTTGGTAACAACTTCCAACTGGAAGGTCAGTCACAACCGGGCGAGAAAACGAGCAACATAGCCGGCAACGTTACGGTTAACTACCGGTTAACGAAAGATGGCCGTTACATGTTAAGAGCCTACAGACGCGATCAGTACATCGTAATTCAAGGTCAAGTGGTTGAAACAGGTATCGGCTTTACCTTAACTGTTGATTACAATCATTTCAAAGAAATATTCTCGAAATCAACTAGACGAGATAAAGAATTGCAAAAACGCAAAAAAGAAGAGAACAAGGAGAAGAAAGAAGACAAAAAAGAGCAAGAGCAGGAAAAAAAGGAGCAACAGACTCAAAGCGAGCCTATACAAGCCACTGAGCCTAAGCAAACCCCCACTAACTAAATCATGATTAAACATTTAACCTATTTATTATTAATATCATTACTTTTTAGCGCTTGCAGCACCACCAAAGACTTGCCGGCCGGACAAAAGCTATATACCGGCGGCGAGGTTAAGATTGCTGATAAAGACATTAAAAAGAATGATGCTAAAGCCTTATCAAGCGAACTGCAAGGTTTGTTACGACCAGCGCCAAACGGTAAGATTTTAGGCTTACGTATTAAGTTGTACATTTATCAAAAAACAAGAACTACAAAAACTAAAGGTTTAAAACATTGGCTGAATACCAAGTTTGGTGAACCGCCTATACTGGCCAGTTCGGTTGATTTGCAAAAAAACAGTCAAATATTGCAGAACCGCTTACAAAACGAAAGCTATTTTCAGGCGCAGGTTAGCGGTGATACTGTTGCCAAAGCTAAAGTAGCCAAAGCGGTTTACATTGTGCAGGCAGGTCCAGCTTATAAATACCGTAACATTACTTTCCCAACAGGTAAAGGAAGTTTAGATACAGCTGTTACCGGAACATCAGCCAAAACCTTCTTGAAACCGGGTAACAAATACAATCTGGACATTATCAAGAACGAGCGTTTACGTATTGATGCTCGTTTGAAAGAAGAAGGATTCTACTATTTTGCTCCGGAAGATTTAATTGTACAAATCGACTCAACCATTGCGGGTCATCAGGTAGATGCTTTTTTAAAGGTTAAAGATAATACCCCTAACAAAGCTCGTCGTATTTACACCATCAATAACATTTATGTGTACCCAGCCTACACCTTGCGTGACACAGCTTTAAAACTGGATTCAGCCGTAAAGTATCGTTGGTACAATGTAATTGATCGTCGTAGAAGAACAGTTAAACCGTTCGTATTTAAGAACACTGTTTTACTGCATCCAGGCGAAGTTTACAACCGTACAGACCACACTAATTCATTAAGCCGTTTTGTTGAGCTTGGGCCATTTAAGTTTGTAAGAAATCGTTTTCAGGAAGTTGGTCAGGATTCATCTAAAATGGATGCCTTTTACTTCCTGACACAGTATCCTAAAAAATCACTTTCGTTTGATGCCCTGTTCCGTTCAACTTCGGCCAACTACAATGGTACACAGTTAAATTTAAACTGGCGTAACCGTAACGCTTTTAAAGGCGCCGAAAACCTGACTGTTACTTTGTTCGGAAGTACCGATGGCCAGATTGCCAGCAGTTACGGCGGTCATGCTCTTTCGCAAGTAGGTATTCAAACTACTTTATCATGGCCTCGCTTTATTAGTCCGTTTAACTTCAAGGCTGATAATGCTTATATACCACGTACAAACTTTTCGCTAGGCTATTCTGTGGTTAACCGTAGTGGTTTATATAACCTGAACTCTTTCAATGGTTCATTTGGTTACCAATGGAAACAAAGCAATCACAAAACGCACGAGTTAAATTTATTAAATGTTACTTACGTCAATCCATTGAAGGTAGATTCTGTATATACAGATAGTATCCGCAAAACACGGAACCCATCTTTGAAACACGTTATCGACCCTCAGTTTACGTTCGGTCCAAGCTATAGTTATACTTATACGAACACTACAGAAACCTACAGAACGAACACCATTTATTACAATGGTCGCATTAGCTTATCCGGTAATATATTGGGTTTGGTTATGGGAGCAGATACTTTGAATGGTAAACCTAAAACTTTATTTGGCACCAACTTTAATCAATATGTTAAATTGGAGAATGAAATACGTTACTTCCATAAAGTAGGATTGAGTAGCCAAATAGCAACCCGGTTAATTGTAGGTTTGGGTATTCCTTACGGAAACTCCACGATATTACCTTATAGCCAACAGTTCTTTATTGGCGGTGCAAACAGCTTACGTGGTTTCCGGGCAAGGTCAATCGGCCCAGGTGCTGTTGATCCTACTTCTGTAAACCCATCTAGCAACGCTTTCCTGGCCGATCAATCAGGTGATATCAAGATAGAAGGTAACATTGAGTTCAGGCCTAAACTATTCAGCATCGTGTACGGCGCCTTATTTGTGGATGCCGGTAATATCTGGAACTACAGAAGCCATCCGGGTCAGGAAAATGGTGTTTTCTCATCAAAGTTTTTAAGTCAAATGGCTGCTGATGCCGGCTTTGGTTTACGGTTTGATGCCAGTGTAATAGTACTACGTACCGACTTTGGTTTCCCAATATTGAAGCCTTGGTCAAATAGTAGCACCTCTACTCCGGGCATGGTTTTTAACTTAGCTATCGGATATCCATTCTAATCATGATTAAAAAACAAAGCTTTGAAAAGTGATGCTTAGCTTTGCAGCATTCATGAAAACTACCATTCCCTTACAAGTAATAGATTTAAATGATGATGGCTTCCACCTTTTGGTGGAAGCTTTCGTTTTTAATACCCGTTTTAACATAGTGCTGGATACTGGCGCATCAAAAACAGTGTTTGACCAATCAATGCTTTTAGAAGTTCAGAATAGCTTGAATATTACAGCTTCCGAACGCTTGTCGGCTGGGTTAGGTACTACAACTATGGCATCCTACAGTGCCATTTTAAATAACTTTAAAATAGGTAAGCTTTCACTCCTCAACTTTGAAGTAGCCGTATTAGATTTGTCCACCATCAATCAAGCCTATCAGCAGTTGAATCATCCGCAGGTACTGGGTGTATTAGGCGGCGATATCTTGATGCAATACAAAGCGGTAATTAACTATAATAAACTTACGCTTCGTTTAGAAATATGACAGTAGCACACCTAGTTTTTTCTATTTCCCATATTCAACATGAGTGATGTTTTAGGCAAAGCCCTGTATGACTATCAGTTCCAGAACTCTCCAGGCAAACTCTGGATTAATAACCGTTATGGCGAACGTGAGCTCATGGACCTGGCTATTTATTTCAGGAATGAAGACGACATGACTGATTTGGAATGGCTGGCGATGAACGAGTGCCGGGGCAAAGTTCTGGATATTGGCGCTGCTGCGGGCAGCCATGCACTGGAACTGCAAACCCGAGGGTATGACGTAACCGCTTTAGACATATCACCACTAGCCATAAATGTAATGCAGGCACGTGGCGTACACAAAGTGCAGCAAGCAGATATATTCACCTATTCAGGTACCACTTACGATACTTTATTATTGTTGATGAATGGTATAGGTTTAGCCGGAACACTAAAAGATTTACCAGCTTTACTACTACATATGAAAAGCTTGTTAGAACCTGGCGGTCAGTTACTCTTCGATTCATCTGATGTAACTTACTTGTATGATGGTAACCTGCCTGCTAATCAGGTTTATTACGGCGAAATTGCTTATCAGTATCAATACAAACAACAAAAATCCAACTGGTTTAATTGGCTATATGTTGACGAGCAAAGCCTACTTGAAGTAGCGAATGAAGCTGGCTTTGCTACTGAAGTATTATATGAAGATGAATACCAGCAATATTTAGTTCGGTTAACTACTATTTAGCAATTTTGTAATGCATAAAAGCTAAATAGCAGTTAAAAAACAAACATTATGTAAAAAAGCTGTGGTATTTAGAAAGTATCGAGTACTATAAAGGAACTTTTCTGTAAATTTCCTTCACACTCAACTACAAATCAACTCCACAGTGTATGAAAAAAACATTTTTATGTGCGCTTCTAATAGCATCCGGTGTATGGGTAAAGGCCCAGGATGCAACTGGCTACCAGATGCCTCCTAAGGCAATGGCCGATTTACTCTTGGCTAAACCCACCCCTTCGGTAAGCCTGAATGCTAAGGGAGAATGGATGCTGCTCAGCGACCGGAACTCTTACCCCTCTGTTGAAGAATTAGCACGCCCAGAACTACGTATAGCCGGCTTACGCATCAATCCAAACAACTTTGCACTTAGTCGGCAAAATTTTATTAGTGGGTTCACCCTGAAAAATGTAAAAACTGGTCAAACCTATACAATTGTCGGCTTGCCTGCTCCTCTTTACGCTGGTTTGCCAACTTGGAATACGAATGAAACAAAAATCAGCTTTACACAAACTACCGCAAAGGGTGTTGATCTGTACGTAATTGATGTAGCTGCCCACAAAGCCACCAAAATCAATAAACAGCCATTAAACACTATACTGAACGCTCGTGTAGTATGGACTGATCCGAATACGGTGTTGTACTATACGGCAGCTAAACCTGTAAGTGCAGCTCCAGCCAAGCCCTTAATGCCTAAAGGTCCGGTTATTCAGCAAAATTTAGGAAAAGCAGCCCCAAGTGCCACTTATGAGGATTTAATTAAAACACCCTATGATGAACAGCTATTTGAATTTTATGGCACTTCGCAACTGGTACGTAACAAAAATGGTATAGAAACACCTATAGGTAAGCCGCAGATTTACAGTAGTGTAAGCATATCACCCGATAAAAAATATATACTGGAACGTACTATCCGTAAGCCTTTTTCCTACTTAGTAACTGCACAAGGCTTCCCTTCTACTATACAAATTACTGACTTGAATGGTAAACTGGTAAAAACATTAGCTACGCTGCCCTCATCAGAAGGCAGACCATCCGGCTATGATAATGTGCAGAATATATCTCGCGATTTTGACTGGCGGGATGATGAATCGGCTACCATAACCTGGGCACACCCATTGGATAGCGGTATGATTAAAAAGAAAGTAGAATACCATGATGCTGTATATGCTTTAAGTGCACCCTTTACAGGTGAACCTAAAGAATTGTTTAAAACACAATTGCGTTACCGCAATGTACAATGGGGCAATGCTACGTTAGCTTTGGTGAGTGAAAATTCTCGTTCAAATCAAACAACGCGTGTTAGCCGGTTTAATGCTAGCACTGGTGTTTTAGAAAAGCTGTATGACCGTAACGAGACGGATGCTTACAGTGCATTGGGGCAACCTGTAACGACTAAGAATAATTATGGCCGCGATGTGATTTTATTAACAGGTAATGGTACTAAGTTGTTATACAACAACCCAATTGGTTCATCACCTAAAGGCGATTTGCCTTTTTTAGCGAAGTATGACCTAAACACTAAAAAAAGTGACATTGTATGGCGTTGTGGCGAAGGATATTATGAAAGTGTGGTAGATGTAATTGATCCGAACAAACTAATTGTTTTAACCCGGCGTGAATCTAAAACTGAAGTTCCTAATTACTATATCAAAAACTTGAGTCAGTCAGGAGCTGATATAGCAGTTACCCGCTTCACTAACCCTTATCCTGGCCTTGCCGGTGTAACCAAACAAAAAGTAAAATATAAACGTGCAGACGGTATAGATATGACCGGCGATTTATATCTGCCTAAAGGTTACAACAAGGATAAAGACGGACCGTTGCCGGTATTAATTTGGGCTTACCCACGTGAGTATAATTCGGCTGATGATGCGGCACAGGTTCGTGGTTCTGAAAACCGGTTTACAGTAATTGGCGGTGGTAGCCCAATCTTCTTTGTAACGCAGGGCTATGCTATATTAGATAATGCAGAAATGCCGATTGTTGCCAAAGACGGCAAAAAGCCAAACGATACCTTTGTGGAACAATTACAGTTGAATGCTGAAGCCGCAATCAACAAACTGGCTGATATGGGCGTGGGCGACCGAAACCGAGTTGCTGTAGGCGGACATAGCTATGGTGCCTTCATGACAGCTAACCTATTAGCACATACTGGTTTGTTTAAGGCCGGTATTGCCGAAAGTGGTGCTTATAACCGTACGCTTACTCCCTTTGGTTTCCAGAATGAAGACCGTACATATTGGGATGATCCTAAATTGTATTATGACATGAGTCCGTTCAGCTTTGCTAATCAAATAAAAACGCCGATACTTTTAATACATGGGGATGCTGATGATAACCCTGGCACCTTCCCTATTAATAGCGAGCGTTTGTTCAACGCCATTAAAGGTTTTGGTGGTACCGTACGCTTTGTGTTTTTACCATACGAAGCTCATGGCTACCGCGGACGGGAAAACCTTTTGCACAAGCTTTGGGAAATCAACGAGTGGATGAACACCTATGTAAAAGGTGCTAAACCTATGCAAACCGCACAAGCAAAATAATCTGTACATTCATATTTAAACCAAAGAGGTGAAACATGTATCCATGTTTCACCTCTTTGGTTTATTAGCAAATTCGTATTGACCGCTTAGTGTCAGTATGTAGTTGTTTTATTCTATACCATGAACTTTCATCTGCATAGTATATACTGCTTTTGATGCGGTGATAAAAAGCACATCTTTATGCTTGCCACCAAAAGCAACGTTGGCAGTCCAAGGCTCGGCTATGGCAATCAAGCCAATTTGTATGCCTTGCGGATTGTAAATATAAACCCCTTTTGAACCAGTTAAATACACATTACCTTGGCTATCCAGCGTCATTCCATCTGAGCCTTGCTGCGTAAATAGCCGCTGGTTAGTTAATTTACCATCGGCGGCAATGTCAAACTTGTAGGTTTTATTGGCGCCAATATCCGCTACAAACAGGTACTTGCCATCGGCTGTACCTACAATGCCATTAGGCTTTTGTACCTGTATTGGTAATACTTGTGCTTCAGTTTTACCTGATGGTAGGTAATATACTTTTTCGCCGGAGATGTCCGGTTTGCGGCCATTCCAATAATCGCGTACATAAAGCGGATCGGTAAAGTAAATACCTCCATGGGCATCTACCCATAAGTCATTAGGTCCGTTTAACCGATGCCCTTCAAAATTTTTTAACAACACGGTTCTTTTCTTATCCGGGCTGAACGAAATAAGTTCATTATTATCATCAGCACAAGAAATCAGGTTTCCTTTCCGGTCGAAATACATACCGTTTGATCGGCCACTAGGGCCAGCAAATTTGGATAGCTTGCCTTGCGTATCATACTCCCAAATAGCATCATTAGGCTGATCGGTAAAAAACACATTACCTTTTTTGTCAACCGCTGGCCCTTCAGTAAATTCAAACTGCTTACTTACCTGTACAGGTCGGGTTTGTGCATCGAATAATCCTATTGTTGAATAAGTAGAATCTGTGGCAACTGTTGAATGTGTTATAATTTTAGAGGCTTGCAACTGAGCTGCAAAAACGGCTGTTGATAGCCATACACCTACCGCAAATAATTTGCTGATCGATTTCATAGTAGTTAGTTTTGCCAAAAGTCGGAATTATTTAAACTAAAACAAGTTGCTTGTTGCCGACTTATATATTCGCATGTATAGTAAAGAGCAATCTTCACAAATTAAACAAACTTTCTGGACTACTTTTGGGCAGTACATTGCTCCCCAACCCTCTGCCGAAGGTTTGCGCATCAACTGGATTAATTATAAAACATGTATCAAATACGTTAATTTCCGGATGCAGGTCGAAAATCGTTCAGCATCAATTGGTATTGAAATCTCACACCCGGATACTGGCATACAGGAGTTGTTTTTTGAACAGTTTCAAGAATTAAAGTTGGTACTGCATGATGCACTGCAGGAAGAATGGACCTGGAATTTACACAGCACAGGCGAATACGGTAAAACTATTAGCCGGATCTATAAAGAATTATCTGGCGTAAGCATTTTTAATCGGGACGACTGGCCCAAACTTATATCATTTTTCAAGCCGCGCATTGTTGCTTTAGATGAGTTCTGGAGCGATGCTAAATATAGTTTTGATGCTTTAAAGTAGTTTGAAACAACTTTATTCAAATGCGCATGTTAATCTTTAATGAAAGTACTGATTTCAACTATAATTCTGCTTTCTATACACATGGTAAGTTTGTCCCCAAAAAAAAGGTTTATTTTGTTGTTCGCTGATAATAGCAGTAACAAGTATTTGCAAGAGCAGTTACAAATATTACAATCTGATAAACCCAGCTTAAAGGAACGCGATTTAGAGATCAAAACCTACTTTGCAAGCCATGATCAAGCTCTATTTAACACCAAAAGTATTAAAGCAAACTTTACCTTTTTGTTAATTGGTAAAGATGGTGGCGAAAAGTTAAGAAGCACCAAACCTATTGCTCTTGCCAAATTGTTCGGCACCATTGATGCCATGCCTATGCGGCAAGATGAAATGAAACATCCACATCAAAACTAGAAATCATGGATTTACAACTCGAAAATAAAATAGCTTTAGTTACGGGTTCAACCGCTGGTATTGGGTATGCTATAGCCAAAGCCTTAGCTAATGAAGGTGTAACTGTTTATGTGAACGGACGTACTAACGAACGTGTTCAAGATGCCGTAAATAAGCTTAAACAAGAAACTAGCCATACAGAGATTCATGGCATAGCTGCTGATTTTAGTAAAGTAGATGAGATCAATTCATTAATCAAGCAGTTACCGGAGGTAGATATTTTGGTGAACAACGTAGGCATATTTGAACCTAAAGCGTTTACAGATATTACTGATGATGACTGGTTGAAATTTTATGAAGTAAATGTATTAAGCGGCGTTCGGCTTTCCAGAGCTTATTTTAATACTATGATAAAAAAGAATTTGGGCCGCATCATTTTCGTTTCCAGCGAATCAGCTTTGCAAATACCAGAAGAGATGATTCACTATGGCGTAACTAAAACAGCGCAAATAGCCGTGGCGCGTGGCTTAGCTGAATTAACTAAACATACTAATGTAACTGTAAATACGGTGCTACCCGGACCTACTTTTTCAAAAGGTGTAGGTGGCTTTATAGAAAGCCTGGCTCAAGAAAAAGGTAAAAGTACAGAAGCTATGGAAAAAGAGTTTTTTGAGCACATGCGACCTACCTCTATTTTGCAGCGTTTTATTGAACCAGAAGAAATTGCTAATATGGTTGCTTACCTGGCTAGTCCGCTTTCATCGGCTACCAACGGCGCGGCTATACGTGTTGATGGTGGTGTGGTAAAAAGTGCAGTTTAGCAAATGCTTAAAATAGCTATCTTTGTGCGCTGGTATTCAAACTTGCATAGCTTATGCCCGAACTTTCTGTCGTTATTACCGTACTGAACGAAAAAGACAACATTCAGCCTCTGATTGCCGAAATCAGAAAAGCATTGTACAATCTGGATTATGAAGTTGTATTTGTAGATGATGGATCGGACGATGGTACTCAACAGGACATTGTTCGCAATGCTGACGACCGTATAAAGCTGGTAGAGTTACGCAAAAACTATGGCCAAAGCACAGCCATGACAGCCGGTATTGATTACACTACAGGCGAGTATGTGGCCTTGCTGGATGGCGATTTGCAAAACGATCCTAATGATATTCCTTCCATGCTGCAGAAGCTGAAGGATGAAGATTGGGATGTTGTAGCTGGTAATCGTGCCAACCGGCAGGATGGTGTGTTTCTACGTAAAATACCTAGCAAAATCGCCAATGCATTAATCCGCCGTTTAACTGGCGTTTATATTAAAGATTACGGTTGTACATTAAAAGTATTCAGGCGTGAAATAGCCGAAAACTTAGGCTTATACGGCGAACTACATCGTTTTATACCTGTGTTGGCTAAACTACAGGGTGCACGTATTACGCAGGTTGATGTAACGCACCATGCCCGTATTCATGGCAAATCTAAATACGGCATTAACCGTACCTTCAAAGTAATTAGCGATTTGATACTAATGGTATTTTTTCGCAAATACATACAAAAGCCTATGCACCTGTTTGGTAGCATCGGTTTTATTTCTTTATTCCTGGGGGTAATTATCAATGCTTACTTGCTGGTACTTAAAATATTAGGTCATGATATTGGTGGCAAACCCCTGCTTATTTTAGGTTTGATATTTTTATTGGGCGGCATACAGCTGATTACCTTAGGTATTCTGGCCGAAGTGAACGTTCGAACTTACTTCGAGTCGCAGAACAAAAAAACATATCAGGTACGAAAGTTATATATAGGTAAACAGGTTATCAAACCGGCCACTGTAGGTAGCTAATCGGCTTCCTAAACTATCCATGCTCACCTATAAACCTAAACTAAAAATTGCAGACAAGCGGTTGCTGTTTATCGTTTGCCTGAGTGTCATAACCTTTTTTGTTCATTTAGGTAAGGCACCTATATACATTTTGGATGAAGCTAAAAATGCGCAATGTGCCCGCGAAATGCTGCTGAACCATAATTGGATAGTACCTACTTTCAATCAAACCTTACGTACCGATAAGCCACCATTGCATTACTTCTTCATGACGGCGGCTTATGTAGTTTTTGGTGTTAATGCTTTTGCGGCTCGCTTTTTTTCGGCTGTTTGCGGCTTACTGATTGTTGTTGCTACTTATTTGTTTGCGGCTAAACACATTAACAAACAAGTTGGGCTTTTAAGTGGGTTCATACTGCTCAGTTCATGGCATTTTGGTTTAGAAATGCGCATGGCCGTTCCGGATCCATATTTAATTTTGTTGATAATACTAGCGCTTTATAGCATCTACTTGTTTTATAACTCATCATTTACACAGTTTAAGTATGCATTCTACTTTTATGTATGTATAGGTTTTGGCTTGTTGGCTAAAGGGCCTGTTGCCTTGTTATTACCGGTAATAACAATTACTACATTTCTGCTTTTACAAAAACAGCTTACCTGGGCTACTATAGTTCAATTCAAACCGTGGTATGGTATAATGATTTTAATATCAATCAGCTTGCCATGGTATTATCTCGTTGATCGGCAAACCCATGGCTTATGGACCAGCGAATTTTTACTTAAACATAACTACCACCGTTACATTAGTCCGAAAGAAAAGCATGGCGGTTTCTTTTTGTTAACTACTTTGTATATAATTGTAGGACTGCTACCATCTTCTGTTTTTATTTATCAAACAACTGTACATACTTATAAAAAAGCGCTTATTAATAGTTTTATCCGGTTTGTTGCAGTTGGCGTTATAGTGATTGTTGTTTTCTTTAGCTTTTGCAGCACTAAACTCCCAAACTATGCTATGCCATGCTATCCGTTGCTAAGCATCTTGTTGGCTAACTATATAGATCAGGTACTACGCAATAATACTACCATCAAACCATATATTATTGCTTTGCTAGTAATTGGTTGTGCTATACCTATAGTGCTATACATCATTATACCCCAGCAAAGCAGCTTAAAACCGTTAAGTTATACATGGCTACCCTATTTATTGTTGCCCACTGGCATTGCTATAGCTTTATATTACCAATATAGCAACACGTTATACAAAAACAGGTTCAGTATCTATTTTGCTTTATTCTCGTTTATGATTACGGGCTGGATACTTCATTTATATACCTACAGTCAAGTTTATACCCTTAATCCGGTAACAACCGGATTAAATACTTACCCTGTTCATGAGCCTTTAGTATCTTATCGACTTTATAATCCGGCATATAATTTTCAATTGAAACAACCGGTAAAAAGATTTGAGAATGTGGATAGCTTACGTACTTACTTGCAGATGCACCCCGAAAGCCAAGTAGTAACCCATAGTGACCATCTTGAAGATCTGAAAGATTTGCCACTGGTTATATACTTTAAGGGCGACGATATTTTTGAGAAACATACCAATTATATGCTAAAGCACCTATAAAAAAAGGCTTACCTAGGTAAGCCTTTTTTATTATTGTGGTGGATTCGTTCTTGAAGTATCTCTTCTTGCCGTATCCCGACCTGCAGAGTCTGTAGTTACTGGTCTCGACGTTGTTCCTGATGAATCACTCATCATACTGGTGCTGTCTGACGATCCGCTGGCAGCACGTTCAGAACTGCAACTGGTGGTTATAGAGGCTAGTATTGCAACGGCAAAGGCTAAACCTAAAAAGTTCTTTTTCATAAATTGTTGATAATTAATTGTTTGTTGTCTCATTAAATAACATCAACCTCAATCAATTGTTCTGATAATATTTTAACTACCGATTAAATTAAACCATTACAATCAATTCAAACCTGAGTAACATGCCTTTATAGAGCTTTCTTGGCTTTTTTATTTACTTTCAAAAGCTTGAAATAATTACTTTAATATGGAACGATTATCTAACCGTATTAATCGTATCTAACGTTAATAGTCAATATAATAGCAATGCATAACGTAGCTGTTGTAAAGGAATTTTAAATTCGTCACTTTATTAAACAAACAGCAACATGCAAACATTTGTTAATTATAATACTTTCCTGAATAAAGGTTTTACCATATCAACAGATAACAGCTTGCTGAATTTTGATGTAGTTTATAGTTTTTTGACAAAGGAATCCTATTGGGCAAAGGGGTTAACTGCCGAACGCCTACACAAAGCAATAGCAGGTTCGGTATGTTTCGGAATCTATAAAAATCAGGAACAGGTTGGTTTTGCGAGAGTAATAACCGACAAAGCTACATTCGCCTACATTTGTGATGTATTTGTACTTCAAGCTTACCGCGGTATAGGTTTATCCAAATGGTTAATACAAACAATATTAAATTATCCGGAATTTGACGGTTTAAGAAGATGGACGTTGGCTACTGCCGATGCACATGGCCTGTATCAGCAAATGGGTTTTAACCCGTTGAACAATACTGATAGGTGGATGGAAATTTTTACTCCTTACCCGGTTATTACTGATTTATAAGAGAATGAATATCAGACGAATGATTTTAGAGGGGGAAGGTGTATCGCAGGATTTTAAAAAAACGATAACCAGTTGCGAGAAGATAGCCAAAACAATGGTGTCCTTCGCCAACAATAAAGGAGGGCGCCTATTAATTGGCGTGGCTGATGACGGCTCTATTAAAGGCGTAAAATCAGAAGATGAAGAGCGTTATATGATTACCAAGGCGGCACATTTTTATGCCCGTCCTGCTTTAGAACCGGCTTTTGAGGAGATATACATTGATGACAAAGTAGTGCTGATTGCAGAGATTGAAGAGAGCGACACAAAACCTCACTACGCTTTGGGCGATGATGGTAAATGGTGGGTGTACATCCGAATAAAAGATAAAAGTGTACTGGCCAGCAAAATTGTGGTAGATGTATTAAAACGTTCCGACAATAAAGAAGGTGTATTAATAGAGTATTCCTCTAAAGAAAAAGCTTTATTGGAGTATCTGGATAAACACGAACGTATTACGGTAAAAGAATACTGTGATCTGCTGAATTTAAGCCGCAGGCGTGCACAGCGTATCTTGGTTAATTTAGTTTTATCAGGCGTTGTACGGGTACATACTACTGAAAAGGAAGAGTTTTACACCGCAAGTTAATGATTAAGGTATTCCGCTTAAAGCAGTATCTTTGCTGCCCTTTATAAATAAGCAGTATGCCTTTTCATAAATACAAAACTCATTACCGTGATAATCTAAAATTAGCTATTCCGGTAGTTATCTCACAGCTGGGGCATACGCTGGTACAATTATCTGATAGTGTTATTGTGGGGCATTTTGCCGGTACAATATCGCTTGCTGCGGTATCATTAGTAAACAGCATTTTTTTACTGGCTATGGTGATTGGCTTGGGCATGTCATACGGTATTACTCCGCTTATTGCCCAGCAAAATGGCATGCATAACTATGCAGCATGCGGCAAGTTGCTGTCGAATAGTATTTGCATTAATCTGCTAACTAGCATCTTACTATTCTTATTGCTTTACTTTGGTGGCGGATGGCTGCTAGCACATCTGGATCAATCTCCAGCAGTTTTACAGCAAGCCAAACCATTTATGCTACTGCTCTCCGCCTCTATCATACCCATGCTTATTTTTAACACTTTTAAGCAGTTTGCAGAAGGCTTGGGATTTACCAAACAGGCCATGATGATTTCTATTTGGGGTAACGTTCTTAACATCTGCCTGGGAATCATCTTTGTAAAAGGCTTGTTTGGTACTAAACCTATGGGAATAAGTGGTGTAGGTTACAGCACTTTGATTGATCGTACCATTATGGCTATTGTAATGGGTATTTATGTGTTCCGGTCTGTTCACTTCAAAAAATATTTGGACCAGTTTTCTATCACCTACATCAATCGTTTACAATGCATGCAGCTAATCCGCATTGGTGCACCTGTATCAATGCAGTATGCCTTTGAAGTAAGTGCTTTTAGTGCAGCAGCTATCATGACAGGCATAATTAGCCCAATACAGCAAGCGGCGCACCAAGTAGCTATCAACCTAGCTTCATTAACCTACATGATGGCCAGTGGTTTATCTGCTGCTGCTGCCATAAAAACAGGTAACTATTTTGGAGCTAAAAATTATCTGCAGCTAAAATCATCAGCTATTGCAGGGTACCATATTGTACTGGCATTCATGTTCATTATGGCGTTGGTATTTGTAGTAGGTAATAGTTGGCTCCCGTGGATAGTGACTTCTGATCCTAAGGTAATAACATTAGCTTCTCAACTACTTATCATTGCCGCTGTATTCCAGTTGTTTGATGGCGCCCAAGTTATGGGATTAGGTATACTACGGGGCATGGGCGATGTAAACGTACCTACCATCATCACCTTTTTGGCCTACTGGATAGTAGGATTACCCTTAGGTTATTTGTTAGGTTTACATTTGCACTTAGGTGCACAATGGGTTTGGTACGGATTAGTAGCGGGTTTAGCTGTAGCTGCAATTTTACTTTACCTGCGCTTTCAGGTTACTACAACCAAACAGGCTCAGGCTTATGTAGCTAAAAGGTTAGAAATATAGCTCGGTAGCTACTTTATAGGTATTACAATGTGCATCCACAATATCTTTAATTTGGGGTGAGTAGCCACCGCCCATACTTACCTGTACTGGGATACCAGCTTGCTTGAATTGTGCTAAAACCAAATAGTCGCGTTCACGGCAGGCTTCTTTACTTAACGCCAGCTTGCCCAATTTATCCGAGGCCAGCACATCAACACCCGACAGATAAAAAATAAAATCAGGCTTCTGTTGGTTAATCAATTCAAGAACTGTTTCCCTTACAATAGTTAAAAATTCTTCATCTGCAACGTTATCCTGTAAAGCAATATCCAGATCAGATTTTTCTTTACGATAGGGAAAGTTGTTTGCCCCGTGCATAGAAAAAGTAAATACCCGAGGCTCATGCTCAAATATCTGCGCTGTACCATTACCTTGATGCACATCTAAATCAATAATTAATATAGACTTAGCTAAATTATTATTTAGTAAATAATTAGCAGCAATTGCTTGATCATTCAGCATACAGAATCCTTCGCCCCAATTTGTACCTGCATGATGGGTGCCACCAGCCACGTTGAAGGCAATACCGTTAGCAAAAGCAAAATGACAACCATCAATAGTTCCTTTAGCAATACGTACTTCACGTTCTACTAATTGCCCGTTAAGCGGAAAACCTATACGTCGTTGCTCTTTGGCTGGTAAGGTTAAATCTCGTAACTGCTCCCAATAGGTTTTATCATGTGTCCACAATATGGTGTCTTCATCTAGTGCCTTAGGAGAAAAAAGATTTTCAGGTGTTATTACCCCTTCGTGCAGTAATTGTGCTGGTATTAACTCATACTTCAGCATTGGAAAGCGATGGCCTTCGGGTAAAGGATGAGCATAGATAGGATCAAACGCAATCTTTAACATAACATTACAGGCCTATTATAACTAAAAATGATCAACAGCTTTGGCTAAATGTTGCCCTGCCCGGAAAACATCTGTAAATGAGTTATACAAGGGCACCGGACTCAACCTAATGACATCAGGTTCACGCCAATCTCCTATAATGCCTTGGCTATACAGGTAATCGAAAATTTCTTTACCCTTTTGTTTGCAAATGATGGATAATTGGCAGCCTCGCTCCTGCTCATTTTCTGGGGTGATAACTTTAAAAAGCTCATTACCTGCTTTTTGATTAATTTCATCAATCAAAAACTTTAAGTAGCCGGTAAGTTGTATACTTTTTTGGCGTAAGGGTAGTATGCTTCCTGCTTCATTAAAAATATCCAATGCCACTTTGTGTGCAGCCATTAACAATATCGGACTGGTGCTTACCTGCCAGCCTTCTGCACCTGTTTCAGGCTCAAAGCCAGCTGCCATTTTGAACCGGGTATCATTACGATAACCCCACCATCCGGCAAGACGATTAAGCGATGAATTAGTGAAATGCTTTTCGTGTACAAATATGCCGCTAATGCCTCCCGGACCAGAATTCATGTATTTGTAAGAACACCAACATGCAAAATCAACTTCCCAATCATGTAAAGCTAAAGGAACATTACCAGCAGCGTGCGCCAAATCAAAGCCTACATAGGCTCCAGCTTGATGAGCAGCTTTAGCAATGCTAGATAAATCAAAAAATTGCCCGGTATAATAGTTTATACCGCTAAACAATACAAGAGCCAGTTCATCAGCATTATCCTGTATTGCAGTTAATATATCTTCTGTTCTCAATGTTTCTTCACCCTCACGTGGAAACACTTCAATAATGGCATCTTGTGGCGCGTAGCCATGAAACTTCACCTGGCTCTCTACAGCATATTGATCAGACGGGAAAGCACCACCTTCCATCAAAATCTTGAATCTTTTTGTTGTAGGTTGATAGAAGCTGACCAGCAGTAAATGCAGGTTTACGGTTAAGGAGTTCATTACCGTAACTTCGGCAGGCCTAGCACCAATCATATCAGCTAAAGGTTTTTTTAGCTGCTGATGATAGTTCAACCATGGGTCAGAACCTTGAAACCAACCTTCAACGGCCAAGTTCTGCCAAACGGCTAATTGCTCTTGAATATACTGATACGTAGCTTTAGGTTGCAAGCCTAAAGAATTGCCACATAGATAAATAGCATCCTGCTGATGATGCTTTGGGATTAAGAACTTCTCACGGAAATTAGCTAGTTTATCTTGTTGATCTAATTGCTGAGCAAACTCGATATTATTCTGATAATTCATCAGCCAATTATACAAAAAAGGCAGAATGTTAAATCTGCCTTTCTGTTATAATGACATTTTGTTGTGTTCGCCTTCTTCGTATTTTTTACCGGTTATTTTTGCCTGTATCCATTTAAAGGCAACCGCTAGTGGACCGGCACTGTTATCCCAATATTCAACATCGCTCACATCCACTTTCAACAATGTTAAAGTTGGATCTTCCAAGCCATTTGGGAAAAAGGCTTGTATGTAAGGATCCCACAGTTCTTGCATTTTCACACGATTGTCAACTACACTGGCTATACCATTTATGCTGATATAAGTAGAAGCACCACTGTTAGTATAGGTAACGTTCACTTTGTTATCCTGCGATATTTCTGCAACTTTTGGAGAAAACTCATTGGTAAAAAACCACAAACTACCATCTACATCTAACTGGGCAGTACCCATAGGGCGGCTATGAAAGCCATTAGTAGCCGTAAACGTGGTGAGCATGCCTGTTTTTGATTTGTCAATCATCGTTCTTAGCATGTCGATATTTTCCAATTTTTTCATGTCTTTTTCGTAATCCATGGCTCAAGTTTTTATAGGTATTTAAACTATAACCATGAAAAAACATTTTTGATTGAAAAATTAACGATTTGGCTTGCTCACGTAAATATTGCCTTTTACATAAAAGCGATAAGGCAGCAAGGCATCTTCAGCTGCATAGGCAACACCTATTCGTGGTGCGGCCACCATATTCTCCTCTGCATAAGTCAGTCCTTGGTCTTCAATCCATAACTGATCACTTTGAAAACTTATACCATTTAGTTTTCGGGATATGCCTAAAGCCTTACCTACTGAACCTGGACCCGAAGTTATAGTTGGTTTCACTACAGCCATATTGCGCCTGTGTTGCATAACATCTAAGCCTACAGTTGGATTGATGGCTCGAATTAATACGGCATGTGGCTGCCCTTCAACCGAAGTAACTACATTTAGCATTTCATGAATACCATAACATAGATACACATAAGCCACACCGCCGTGCTGAAACAGCGTTTGTGTACGTGATGTTAAACGATTACCATACGCATGTGAAGCTTTATCTATGCCTCCATTATAAGCTTCTGTTTCAACTATGTATCCGCCAGTAAGTAAACCATCAATACAAGTAAACAAATACTTACCTAAAAGGCTTTTGGCTACTTCAACAACATTGGAATTTAAATAAAATGATTCAGGTAGTTTCATGTTATTAGTATCGATTGTAGTATTTTACTTACTTCTTCCCCTTTTTTAAACACCATATCATGTGTGCCACCTGATACAACGGCATCTGCATTTTTAATTAGCTTATGAGAGAAAATAAAATCTTTCGTTCCCATAATATGATAAATTTTGCCAGACAGTATTTTCGGCTCCCAATGTAGTACAGCATGCATAGCCCACTTCATGAAGGTTGAGGATGTTTGTTCCAGCATACTTTTAAATTGTTGCCATTCGGTTTGGGTCATGCTGCCAAATAAAGGCTTAATTAGGGAGCCCATTGTAGTATAAAAACTTAATGGTAAAATTTTATAAAGTGGAACTTTACGAAACAGTTTAAAGTACCAGGGAAACTCAGTTGCCGATTTAATGCTGGATATAATAACAGCTTGGTGCAGCGGTACAATGCTACTAATTTCAACCGTCATAATTCCGCCCAGAGAAACGCCGACAACTGTAGAACCAGGCAAGATGTTATACTGCTGAATTAACTTTTGTGCATAGGTGTGGATCGTGTCATGAGTTTCAGGCTCAAGCCAATCCACATGTACGTATTCATAGCCAGGTAAATGAATATTGTTAAACAAACGTCTATCCGCACCTAAACCTGAGATTAAAAATATTTGAGGCATTACCACTCAATCAGTTTCACCAGTTGCTCCAGGTATTGCGCATCAGCTTCGTCGAACTGACTCAGTTCTTCACTATCTACATCCAGTACCCCAACTATCTGCCCGTTATGAAATAATGGAACTACGATTTCTGATTTTGATAGCGAACTGCAAGCAATATGACCAGGAAAGGCTTCAACATCGGGCACCAATAAAGTTTTTTCCTGTTGCCATGCTGCCCCACAAACTCCTTTACCCAAACCTATACGCGTACAAGCTACCGGACCTTGAAACGGGCCAAGTACTAGCTGATTATCTTTCACCAAGTAAAAGCCTACCCAAAACCATTTAAACTGCTCTTTTAAGGCAGCACAGATATTGGCTAAGTTGGCTACTAAGTCGGTTTCCCCTTGTATTAGAGCTTCAATTTGAGGAATCAATGATTGGTATTGTGCCGCTTTGTCGGCAGTTTGCAGGATGGTTAAATCTTCGGCCATGCCACAAAAGTAAACAGGCAGGCCTTAAACTAAATAAGGCAAATATCATTTTTAATCATTTATTTCGCTTTTGTAAATGATTGTCAGTCTCACTATTGTTCGCTACCGTAAAGCGTTTGTTCCATTTGCTCTGTTAGCTATGGCCTTGCATCGTTTACCGTTGGTGCTGCAAAAAGGTTGTACTTTCTGGAAGCTATTAGGCTGCGGTAAAAACGGAAGCTTTGACTTGACGCCTGACTGGCAACAATGGGGGTTGCTGGCTTCCTGGAACACCTGCGAAGACTTTGAACGGTTCTATACCTCTTCATTTGTTGCAGGCTGGTGGCGCAAGCTGACTACCGAAAGCTGGACGATTTTAGCCGAGCCGCTTCAAAGCCATGGCAAATGGGATGGGCAAGAGCCTTTTGGTCAACCAAATAATAAAACATACAATGGCCCGGTTGCTGTGCTTACACGTGCTACCATACGATTAAACAGGTTGAAGAACTTTTGGTCGAATGTAGATCAGGCAGCGCAGCTAATGACTAAATCTGAAGGTTATATCGCCTCAGTTGGTATTGGCGAGGCTCCGGCAGTAAGGCAAGCCACTTTTTCTATTTGGGAAAGTATAGACGATGTAAAAGCGTTTGCTTATCGTTCGCGTGAACACGCCGAGGTTATTAAGAAAACACGAAGTGAAAACTGGTACAGTGAAGAGTTATTTGCCCGTTTCAAACCTATAGCAGCCTGGGGAACGCTAAATGGAGTTGATCCGCTGCAAGGTAAAATCAAATTTAATGCACAATGAGAGTTATTGCTGAAGTACCGCATCCTGAATTTAAAGTTTCTATTATGAGCATGAACCAAAAGTTCATCATCAAAATTGAACAAGGCAGTTTGGAGCAGACCTACAAAATACCAGATATGGACTTAACGGAAGGTGTGAACAGCGTATTTGAATTGCTGGATGAGGAGTTTTACAAAACGGTTGCTAGTCGCTTCACTGATATGCGTAAAGATTGGAAAGCAACCTACTTTAGATACAACTATTAAACGCTAAACGGATGATGTTTAATAAACTGCCAGGGGCCACCTTGGTAAGCGAATAAATTAAGGCCGGTACCTTCTGTTGTGAAAGGCTCAAAACTTTCAGCCAATTGTTCCTTTAACAAACGAGCTTGTTGCGGAGCAACCTTATTCTGTATGGTAACATGCGGCCAAAGCTTCTGCCTGTCTTGCGGAGTTAACCACGTATCCCATTGTTGTTGTAAGTGTTTGTGCATGCGCATCAATTCTGTACAAACAATCTGGTAAGCAACCCCATTACCAATACTTTTTACTTCTGTTACTTGCAATTGCATCTGCTGGTATTGTTCACAAACTTGTTCAATGCTTTCTATAATTGAAGTTTCTTCTGGTGGTAAATGGTGAAATAAAGTTAAATGCGCATCCAGATAATTTCTTTCTACCGGAAAATGCTCTTTACGCAAAGCGTTAAAGAAATCTTGTGCAGAATCATCTAAGGCTAAAGTAAGTATCATCGGCGCATCAATCATGTGCAAACAACAACGCTTTTCACCAACTGTTTAGCAGATTAAAACATCACAAAAACTTTCACACAACAATATAGGCTTACGCTAGCTTTTCCTTGTTGAAGATTAAAGACTTAATAGTTGGAAATCATGACTTGCAGATTGAATTTTTTACTTGCATAAATAAAAATTATTATGCTGTTTTGCACAAAATTTATAAAACATCACAGTCGTCATAAAAAATGAAAATACAAAGCATCATTAAGCCCATAACCGTAGCAGTATCTGCCCGGTTTGTTGCTGCTTTGCGTTCCACTATTTTCATGTATATCCCCTCACGACGACGATTGTTTATTCCACGGGTTTGATTTACTCGTAGTCAGTACTACTCAAAACCCAATTGAAGTTTTTAGTAAAACTTCTTATCAGCAAAACCATTTAATTAATTAAGGCCTTTAAAGCCAATAATTTAACGGTATTTCGTTTATTACTCATGACTATTCAAGACTTCGACATATTAGTTGCCACAGCACAACAGGCTGATTATGCTCCGCAAATTTGCGATGAGATGGCAGCATCGGCTAAAGCGCGTGGTACAGGCATTGCACAGCGTTCGCCGGAATATGTTGCTAATAAAATGCTGGAAGGCAAAGCCGTGATTGCTTTGCATAAAGATGGCACTTGGGCCGGTTTCTGCTACATTGAAACCTGGAGCCACGGCGATTTTGTGGCTAATTCAGGTTTAATTGTTAACCCGGAGTTCCGCAAGGTAGGTTTAGCTAAGGCCATTAAGCAAGCTGTTTTCAACCTTTCCCGTGAAAAGTACCCTAACGCTAAAATATTTGGATTAACTACTGGCTTGGCGGTTATGAAAATTAATTCTGAATTAGGTTATGAGCCTGTTACCTATTCAGAACTTACTCAGGATGAAGATTTCTGGAAAGGCTGCCGCAGCTGTGTAAACTATGATATCTTAACTGCTAAGGGTCGTAAAAACTGTTTATGTACGGCCATGCTTTGGGACCCCATAGATAAGCAAAAACAGGAAGAAGAACGTATAAAAAAACTTACGCATAAGGCAACCTTGCTGGAGCGTATTGAAAGTGCCCTGAAAGGCACTGTTAAAGTATTTACCTTTTAAGTATTAGTTGCACCATAATATATAATGAAGAAAAAAGTAGTATTAGCATACAGTGGCGGTTTAGATACCTCATTCTGCTGCATTTACCTGACACGTGATTTAGGTTTGGAAGTACACTCGGTAATTGTAAATACGGGTGGCTTTAGCGAAGAAGAACTGAAGCAGGTTGAAGAACGTGCTTACAAAATGGGCGTTACCTCGCACCATGTTGTTGATGAAACTGAAAACTTCTACAACACTTGTATTCGCTTCCTGATTTATGGCAACGTGTTAAAAAATAACACTTATCCCCTGTCAGTAAGTGCTGAGCGGGTGAGCCAGGCTACTGCTATTGCAAACTACGCTAAAGAAATTGGTGCAGAGTACGTGGCTCATGGCAGTACCGGTGCTGGTAATGACCAGGTTCGTTTCGATATGATCTTTAACATCCTGGTGCCTAATGTGCAGATATTAACGCCTATTCGCGACTTAAAACTGAGCCGTGAAGAAGAGATTGAATACCTGAAAAAGCACGGTGTTGAAATGAACTTTGATAAGGCCAGATATTCTATCAACAAAGGTATTTGGGGCACATCAGTTGGCGGTAAAGAAACTTTAACCTCCAACTTAGGTTTGCCTGAAGATGCATGGCCAACACCAGCCACATCAACTGAGACTAAAAAACTGGAGTTAGTATTTGAGAAAGGCGAATTAGTAGGTATTGATGGTACAACATACAGCCATCCAACCAAAGCTATTCAGGCCCTTCAAGCTATTGCACAGCCTTATGGCATTGGGCGTGATATTCATGTGGGCGATACCATCATTGGCATTAAAGGTCGTGTTGGTTTTGAAGCCGCTGCGCCTATCATTATTATCAAAGCACACCATACGCTTGAAAAGCACGTATTAACCAAATGGCAGCTTTCCTGGAAAGATCAGTTATCATCTTTCTACGGTAACTGGTTGCACGAAGGTCAGTTCCATGACCCGATTATGCGTAACATTGAAGCTTTTTTAAGTGATACTCAACATAATGTAAGTGGCAAAGTGTTTATAGAATTGTTCCCTTACCGTTTCCAAGTTACGGGTATTGAATCAAGTCACGATTTGATGTCGAACAAATTCGGCAGCTATGGTGAAATGAACAACGCCTGGACTGGTGATGATGTAAAAGGCTTCTCAAAAATATTTGGTAATCAAGTGATGATTTATCACAAAGTAAATCAGTAATTATATTGAACACACAAGGAATTCCAACTGTAATGGTACCGCTTACCGGCGGTACTCAAATTAAAGCAGGCATTATTGGCGGCGCAGGTTATACCGGTGGCGAACTATTGCGCATCCTAATTAACCATCCGGATGTAGAAATTACATTTGTACATAGCAACAGCAATGCCGGCAATTACCTGTATGAAGTGCATACTGACTTGTTTGGTGATACCGACTTAAAGTTCACCAACACGATGTCAAGCCTGATTGATGTGCTGTTTCTGTGTGTCGGTCATGGTGATGCCCGAAAATTTCTAGAAGCAAATACTTTTCCAGAAAGTGTTAAGGTGATTGATTTAAGTCAGGATTTCAGATTAAAAGAAAAAGCCAGCTTAACGTACACCCACCTTTTACAGGATGGAAAGCGTGATTTTGTATATGGCTTACCTGAACTTAACCGGGATGCGATAAAGCAAGCCAGCAATATTGCCAACCCAGGCTGCTTTGCTACCTGTTTACAGCTAGGCTTATTACCGTTGGCAGCAAGCAATAACCTGAATGCCGAAGTCCATATTACGGCTACCACGGGTTCTACCGGCGCAGGGCAAAGCTTATCGTCCACCTCACATTTTACCTGGCGTAATGATAACTTGTCGGTGTACAAAGCTTTTGAACACCAGCACTTAAAAGAGATCAACCAATCGCTAAAGCAATTGCAAGGTGGTTTTGATAAGTCTATCAACTTTATACCTTACCGAGGCGATTTTACCAGAGGTATTATTGCTTCCATGTATCTGGAGAGCAATTTAACGCAGGAAGAAGCATTAAAGCTTTACACTAATTTTTACAATGCACATCCGTTTACGCATGTAACCAACCGGAATATTGATTTAAAGCAGATTGTGAATACCAATAAATGCTTTATTCAGGTGCAGAAAAAAGATAATAAATTGTTTATCATCAGTATTATGGACAATTTATTAAAAGGTGCATCCGGTCAGGCTGTACAAAACATGAACTTAATGTTTGGTCTGGAAGAAACCAGTGGGTTACGCATTAAAGCCGTAGCTTTTTAATTATTTGATATTAACGTTTAACTTTTCACTTTCAATTCAAGATGAAGCTATTTGATGTTTATCCAATCAATCCTATCGAAATTGTAAAAGGTGTTGGTAGTTTGGTTTATGATAATCAAGGTACTGAATACCTGGACTTATATGGCGGCCATGCCGTAATTTCTATTGGCCATACTAACTCGCACTATGTAAAGCGATTGGAAGATCAGTTACATCAAATAGGATTTTACTCTAATTCGGTTGAAATTCCTTTGCAAAAACAACTGGCAGAAAAGCTGGGCCAGGTATCCGGTAAAACAGATTACCAACTATTTTTATGCAATTCTGGAGCTGAGGCTAACGAGAATGCACTCAAACTAGCTTCGTTTTATAACGGCAAAAAGAAAGTGATTGCCTTCCGCAAATCTTTTCATGGTCGTACTTCATTAGCAGTAGCTGCTACGGATAACCCCAAAATTGTAGCACCAGTAAATGAAACTGACAACGTTATGTTTTTGCCTTGGTGTGATGAAGCTGCGCTGGAGCAAGCCTTTGTTCAAAATGAAATATCATCTGTTATTATTGAAGGCATTCAGGGTGTAGGCGGCATACAGGTAGCCACTATGAGCTTTTTACAAAAAATCAGAAGCTTGTGTGATGCACATAACGCCGTATTCATTGCAGACTCAGTACAATGCGGTTACGGCCGGACAGGTAAATTCTTCTCGCATGATTTTGCCGGCATCAATGCCGACATCTACAGCATGGCTAAAGGTATGGGCAATGGTTTCCCTATTGGTGGCATTATCATTTCGCCCAAAATACAACCAGCCTATGGCATGCTGGGGACTACTTTTGGTGGTAACCATTTAGCTTGCGCAGCTGGTATGGCAGTACTGGAGGTGATGGAACGAGATCAACTTATGCAAAATGCAGCGGAAGTAGGCGGATATTTAATTGATGAACTTAAAAAGTTTGATCAGGTTAAAGAAGTACGTGGTCGTGGATTAATGATTGGCATTGAACTTCCGGAGGAGCTGGCATCTGTACGTAAAGATTTATTGTACAAACATCACATTTTCACTGGCGAGGCAAAACCCAACGTAGTACGTTTGTTACCTGCTTTAAACTTAACCAAGGCTCATGCTGATCGTTTTCTGGAAGCATTTAGTCAGGTGTTACAATCATCTAAAGTAACTGTAGCTTAACTATTATTCTTTACACATAATTTTAACCCGCTGAGTAAACCGATAGAAGGTCAATGAAACAATTTACTTCTGTACACGACGTTACTGACATCAATGCCTTAGTAGCTGAAGCCTTACAGCTCAAGCAAAATCCTTATGCTTTACAGCAGCTAGGTAAAAATAAAACCATTGGCTTGGTATTTTTGAATCCAAGTTTACGTACCCGCATGAGCACCCAAAAGGCTGCCCTGAATTTAGGTATGAATGTAATGGTGCTCAATATTGACAAAGAAGGTTGGGCATTGGAACTACAGGATGGTGCAATTATGAATGGTACCACAGTAGAACACGTACGTGAAGCTGCTGCAGTATTAGGCCAGTACGTTGACATTATTGGTGTACGTTCCTTTCCAGGCTTGAAAAACCGTGAAGAAGATTATAGTGAAACGGTATTCAACAAGTTTGTTGAATATTGCGGAGTTCCCATTGTAAGTCTTGAATCGGCTACCCGCCATCCGCTGCAAAGCTTGGCCGATTTGATTACTATTGAAGAACTAAAAACTATTGAACGCCCAAAAGTAGTTTTAGCTTGGGCACCGCACATTAAGCCATTGCCACAAGCGGTACCTAATTCTTTTGCGGAGTGGATGTGTAAAGCAGATGTTGATTTTGTGATTGCTCACCCTGAAGGGTACGAACTCAATACTCATTTTACTCAGGGCGCTACCATTACTCACAACTTACAGGAGGCTTTAACCGATGCAGATTTTGTGTATGTAAAAAACTGGTCGGCTTACGAACCTTATGGCAAGATTATCGGCAACCATGATGATTGGATGTTGACCAATGATATGTTAACTCGTACTCATAACGCCAAGATCATGCACTGCTTACCGGTACGCCGCAATTTAGAGTTATCCGATGAGATACTGGATGGCCCGCATTCTGTGGTAATTCATGAAGCTGGTAACCGCGTGTGGGCAGCCCAAGCGGTGTTAAAGCAAATGTTAGAATCTCTATAACAGCTAGATATCAGTAAATATTAGATGCCTGCAACGCCCGGTTTACCAGGAGCGTTGCGGGCATCTTACTTTATAACGGTTATTGAGCAGGATACCAATCACGATTTCATGCGAACCGTTACTTACTGTATTCAGGCTGGAACTGGTAAAATCGTAAGAATAGCCAACGTTAATAATGGAGCTGATATTGATACCCGCCATACCGGCATAAGAATCATTATGCCGGTATGACCCACCGATCCATATTTTATCACTAAAAGCAACTTTTAAGTTCACATCGAAACTAGTTGGTGCTGGCTTTACATATTTGAAAAGCACAGAAGGCAGCAACGCTACATCATCAGACAAAAACACCTTATAACCTGCCGTTACAAAGTAATGAGGCACCAATTGACTTTGATTATATGCTGAGCTTTCGCCAAATGTTAGATTTTGCTTAATTAACTGTTGTGCAGAAACCCCTACGTAATAGTTACCTGAATATGCCCACAAACCCACCCCTACATCAGGTTTCCACTGACTGTTGTGCCCGTTGTAAATAGCTGGGTCATCCGGATTATCTAATGAAACCTGACTTATATCTAAGTTCACGTGTTCAAAGCCAGCCATTACGCCTACCGCCAAATTCAATTTACTGCTTATCCCCAAGTGATAAGCATAGGTAGCATCCAGATTGGTTGTAGTTATAGGCCCTGCCCGATCAGTGACAACCATAGCTCCTATACCATGATGAGGCTCAGCGGCCATATATTCACGGTTGTAAGATCGGCTAAACGGATTATCACCACCAGCAACATTAGGCATTGAAGTAGCATCCCCCTCAATGAAGCGGCTACCCAGAGGAGCATTAATGGTTAGATAACTGGTAACCGGTGCACCATTTAAGCCCGTCCACTGGCTACGATAACCAGCCTTAACGTCGGTATAATTTTCTATCCCACTAACCGCTGGGTTCAGTAAAAAGTTATTAAATACATACTGCGTGTATTGTGGCTTTTGCTGTGCGTGTAAGCCTGGTAGGTAGAAAATGAAAGCAGTTAGAATAAGTAGGAGTTTCTTCATTAGCTTACCACCGTTAATATTGTATGTAAAAAGGGAAAGCTAAATGTTTATTACCGGCACTACGTTGTGCATAGTGCGCCCAATAACATACCAGGAATGATAAGTTGCAATGACGTGTATTCACCATTATCAATAAGTATTAAATGAATAGGTATAATCTTGTTTATGCTGTTTTGCAGTATAAACAATGCTTAAAAATACATATTATATGATATGGTATATGTTTTTGTGAGGATGAATATGATGATTGTATCGATAAATACGAAACAACGTATAGGTACTGAGAAAGACTGGAATTATTGTAGCCAGTTCAGGTTAGTTATAAAAAAAAGCCTAAGCTGTAAATTAAACAGCTTAGGCTTACAAACGAAGGTTAATTCTTTACTCCTTGGTTGCAAATATATCGCCTTTATTCCATTCTGGGCGTTGTGGATCATTAGCAACTAAATAGCCAATTAAAAAATTAAGTTGTGCATATTTAGCTCCTGCACGAAAATCAAATATGCCATTAATATCATCCTGTGGTTTATGATAATATTTAGCTCTCCAAACGGCCACCTTTTCATTTAAGTTATTTTTTCCATCAGGTGTTTTGCTGCCATATTTAATGTGCAAAGCAGGTATACCTTGCTTTACAAAGCTATACTGGTCGCTGCGTACAAAACGGTTCTCTTTGGGTTCAGGATCTGGTTCAACGCTTAAATCCAGATACGAGGCAGCTTCATCAACCACTTTAGCTAAAGATGAATGTTCGGCACCTAAGGCGGTTACTGAAAGCAGCGGCGCAATAATGGTTGGCATATCCGTATTTACATCAGCTACCATGTTCTTAACCGGAACGGTAGGATGTGCAGCAAAATAACCAGAACCCAAATCACCTAGCTCTTCGCCGGTTACAGCCACTAACAGGATAGATCGTTTAGGTTTAACTTTCAGGTTAGCATAGATATGTGCTATCTGCAACATACTAGCCACACCTGATGCATTATCATGCGCACCATTGTAAATTGAATCGCCTTGCACAGGCACGCTTATACCTAAATGATCAAGATGGGCACTGTGTACCACATATTCTTGCTTCAATTTGGGATCAGATCCCGGTATTTTGCCGACGATATTAAATCCATCCACATCCTGATAGCTGCTTTCGTAAGTGGCATGCAACTCAGCTCGCAAATCTGCACTTTGTGTATGCCCTGACTTTAATGCTGCCAATATTTCTCTACTAGACTTTCCAGATGCTTGCAACAAACGTTGGGTGTATGAATAGCTGAGAACTGCTAACGCTTTAATCTGGTTGGAATAGTAACTGCGCGAAACGACTACACTGCCTTTATCATCCAACACACTATAAATACCTCTACTCGTATTGGCTAAACGGCCTAAACTATCCGGCGTACCCAAGATTACACCAACAGCCCCATGTGCGGCGGCCGTTTTCTGTATAGTCACCATATCCATAAAGTGCGACACTTCGGATGATGGAAAGCTTTGCGGCGCACCTCTGAACACCATTACCATTTTACCCTTTACATCAATGCCGCTATAATCATCGTAATGCTGCTCAGGGTTGGTGATACCAAAGCCGGCAAATACAATGTCACCGCTAACACTTTCATGCGGAGTTACAGGATCAGGGTATATAACCGCATCACGGCCACTAGCCAGTTGTTCGTTAGCAGAACTATTACCTTTTAGTGTTAAACTCACCTGTGCATTTTTGATAAAAGCTTTGCGTAGCCTAACTTGTTGTGTCCAGCTGCCGTTTTCGCCGGCAGGTTGTACACCATATTTCTTCATTTGCTCAATTACATAGTCGGCTGCTATTTTAAAGCCTTCCGTACCGGGTAGCCGGCCTTTTAGCTTATCATCAGCCAAGTAAGTAATGTCTGCTTTAATCTGGCTGGAATCGGCACTCTGCATAGCCTGCGCCACTTTGCTATCCACCGTAGCCTTTTGCGCGTACGATACTGCAGGACTAGCTAAACCTGCTAAGGCAAGCCAAGATAATGTCAGGTAATTTCTTGTAAGCATAATTGTAATGGTACGAAATCTAAAGTAAACTTTTATAATACCTATTTTTAACCCTTTATGACCCGCTGAATTTCATCCAGCTTCATTAAGGCTTCTACCGGAGTCAGAGTGTTCACATCCAGGTTGTTTAACATGTCGCGTATTTTAACCAATACCGGATCATCAATGGAAAACATCTGTAGTTGCAATGCTTGTTTTTGTACTTTTTTAATGCTTTCCTTGATGTTTTCACCACCCGTACGCTCGGCTTCCAGCTTTTTTAAAATCTCGTTGGCTCTGGATAGTACCTTTGGCGGCATACCCGCCAGTTTAGCTACGTGAATACCAAAGCTATGCTCACTACCACCTGGCACTAGTTTACGCAAAAAGATAATTTGATGCCCAACTTCTTTTACCGTTACATTGTAGTTTTTAATACGCGAGAAAGTATTGCTCAACTCATTTAACTCATGGTAGTGCGTAGCAAACAAAGTTTTCGCTTTAGCTGCTGGGTGATTATGCAAATACTCGGCAATAGCCCAAGCAATGGAAATACCATCGTAAGTAGAAGTACCACGGCCAATCTCATCCAACAAAATCAGACTGCGGTTGCTTAAGTTATTCAAGATGCTGGCCGTTTCATTCATCTCCACCATAAAGGTTGATTCGCCTGATGATAAGTTATCTGACGCTCCTACTCGTGTAAAAATCTTGTCTACCAACCCGATGGTGGCCTGCTTCGCCGGTACAAAACATCCCATTTGCGCCATCAATACAATCAAGCCGGTTTGCCTCAGGATGGCCGATTTACCCGCCATGTTAGGCCCTGTGATGATGATGATCTGCTGCCCTTCCGAATCCAGGTATACATCGTTGGTAATGTACTCCTCGCCCATCGGCAGGTTCTTTTCTATTACTGGGTGACGGCCACCTTTAATATCAATCAGCAAGCCATCATCCATTTGTGGCTTTACGTAATAGTTCTTAATAGATACCGTAGCAAAGTTGAGCAGCACATCCAGCCGGGCTATCAGTTGTGCATTCAGCTGAATAGGTTTAATGTACTCGGTAAGTGCATAAAGCAAATCATTATATAATTGGGTTTCCAGCGCCAGTATCTTTTCTTCAGCCCCCAATATTTGTTCTTCGTATTCTTTAAGCTCTGGCGTAATATAGCGTTCGGCATTTACCAGGGTTTGCTTGCGGATCCAATCGGTAGGTACTTTATCACGATGCGCGTGGGTAACTTCCAGGTAATAACCGAATACGTTATTGAAAGCTACTTTAAGCGATGGGATGCCGGTATGCTCGGCTTCGCGCTTTTGTATTTCCAGCAGGTAGCCTTTGCCGCCAAAAGCAATTTTGCGCAGACGATCTAATTCTTCGTGTATGCCTTCGGCCATCACGCCGCCTTTTACAATTTGTATGGGCGGTTCAGCATTCAGCTCTCGGCCAATCTTTTCACATATATAATCGCAAGGATTGAGCTGATGACTGATAGCCAGCAGGGCTTCCGTACCTGCTTCGGCACACATTTTTTTGACGCTGCTGATAGCTTTTAAGGCCTTACGTAACTGACATACCTCACGCGGGTTGGCTTTTTGCAGACCAATTTTGCTAATCAATCTTTCCAGATCACCTACCTGACGAATACAGGCTTGCAGCTCATTCCGCAAGTCATCATGAGTGATAAGATGCTCTACCACATTCAGGCGATCTTGAATAGGTTTAAGTTCCTTGAGTGGCATCACAATCCAGCGCCGCAGCAGGCGGGCGCCCATAGGCGAACAGGTATGGTCGAGCACATCCACCAGGGTGGCAGCATTTTCGTTAGCCGAGCCTACCAGCTCCAGGTTACGGATGCTGAAACGATCCAGCCACAGGTAGCGGTCCTCTTCAATGCGGCTAATGCCACTGATATGTTGCAGGTTGCGGTGCTCAGTTTCATTCAGGTAATGCAAGGATACACCAGCAGCTACAATGCCGAGGTTTAACTTTTCAATACCGAACCCTTTTAATGATTTTACCCCGAAGTGTTTCAGCAAGGTTTCCTGGGCATAATCGCCACTGTACGGCCATTCATCCAGTGTATAGGTGTAGTAGCGGTCGCCAAACTTTTCGGCAAAATCGTTTTTGCAGCTTTTCGGATAGATGACCTCGCTGGGGCTGAATGACTGTAAAAGCTTGTCGATGTAATCGGCATTACCCTGAGCAGTCAGGAACTCGCCGGTTGAGATATCAATTAAAGCAATGCCTACGCTGTTTTTCTCAAAATATAGCGAAGCCAGGTAGTTATTACTTTTTTGTTGCAGTATGTTATCGTTAACGGCTACGCCGGGGGTTACCAGTTCGGTTACGCCGCGGCGCACAATAGTTTTGGTGGTTTTGGGGTCTTCCAACTGATCGCAAATGGCAACCCGCTGACCGGCACGTACCAGCTTGGGCAGGTAAGTTTCGAGCGAGTGGTGCGGAAAACCTGCCAACTCGATATGCGTAGCTGCGCCGTTGGCACGCTTGGTAAGCACAATGCCCAGTATGCCGGCAGTTTTAACGGCGTCTTCGCCAAAGGTTTCGTAAAAATCACCCACACGGAACAACAGCAAGGCGCCAGGATACTTGGCCTTAATCTGGTTGTACTGCTGCATCAATGGCGTTTCTTTGGTATCGGATTTGCCCAAGCGTTTACGTTTTTAAGTAAGGCGTAAATTTAACGCGTTTGGCGGTATTTAGCACAGCGTGTGGAAAAAAGACCGCTGTTTTGTAAGGAAAGAAAAGATGAAAATTGTCGTCTTCCAAAATTGTCTATCTACCTCGATAGGTCAAATTCAATTGCTCTTTGCATGTAAGAACTTAAAGGAACTAAACTTATTTTCAAAAAATACTTGCTGACAAAATCCTGTCAGTGTTACAAGGTGTTACACCCTGTAACATGTAACACTTGCATACCTTACCTAAATTTTGTTATTTGAACCCGCTTCACTTACATTGGTGATATTGTTTTCTAATCTAACTTTAGGCTCTTTATGTCTCATTACCGACATCTACATAAATACATTGTACTATTTTCCATCATCTGCTTAAGCATAGCATGTCATCGCCGTATGCCGGCACCTCCGCCTCTACCACCTAAGCCGGAGCTTTTGATATCGTTTAAGTCAATTGAAGGAAAAGAATATACCGAGGTGAAGCGGGTATTTAATACCGGGTATGTTTTTGATTCGGGTGGTTATGAGCTGGTGCCCTTATGGAAAATTACTTTTCTACCCGATGATTCGGTACGTATTTACAGCCCGAAGTTGCAAAAATATGTAATCTGTCCAGTTACTATCGATCATGGTTCGGTAGCCAGTATTGCCTGGTCGTGGGTACGGGTACTAAAACAAACGCCCGATAGTCTGCTGTTCCGGGTACTGAACGTATCCAGTCAGCACGTGCACGAAACCAAGCCCTATGTGCTCATGACTTTATACCGCAACGATTATATCAAAAATACGCTGCACACCACGGCCGAAAAGCTGATGCGCCATCGCAGCAAAGACAGTGTGTTTGTACAAAACCTTGTTAAGCAAGCCAATGCCGACTATAAACAAATATTTGGCGCTACCGAGCCGGCGGTGTTTACCAGCATTAGCCCTAACCTGCAGGTAAAGCGCATACATGCTAAGGTTGACCGCCTAAACGGCGTTTTTGAGGAAGACGATTACCTGTCGCCCAATTACGAGATTACCATACATAAGGCTTATGCAGATTTTGACTATTACATGCTGGTGATGGTGGATGAAAAAGGCAAGCTGCACTTCATGAAATCTATCAACAATTTATTCGCCGATGTAGAGTATAAGCTAAAGGCTATGAAAAGCATTACCGAAGATGGCTATCTGTCCTTCTACATGAAAGCTGCCCCCGGCAAAACCTGGGGAATGCCACATGCTAGTCCGGTCATGATTCGGGTAAAGGGTGTTAAGGGGTAATACAAATAAGCCGGGATGCTGAAACAAGTTCAACATGATTTTTCAAAAATTTCCCCGGCTACTCAGCTAGCTTTGCCTTTATTTTCCCAAAAGTCTTTTACTATAGTACCATCAGGTGCCTGCTGAATGGTTCGGCCAAAACGCTCACCTTTAATTTGTCCGCGTTCATCTTTCTTACCCATAAACAACAAATAAGGTCTGCCCTGCTCGTCAGTTTTAAAAGCCAGATCATACCGCTTAAAAGGCATCTCTACTAGGGTGTCTGGCTCGTAAGTTTTCTTTAATACTTTTGATAGTTCGTCACCAATCTTCATACTCATAATAGTTGTAACGGCTGGCAAATAGTTAAAGTTTTTAATTAAAGTTCATTTAATGCAAACAAAAACAGTACGTTGCGGTTAAACACGAAACTTTAATCCTATCGATATGGCTAAGGCTAAAAAAGAAACTGAAACTCCAGGGGAAATCACTGCTTACTCTGTAAAACTGAAAAAGAAAAATGTACCGATGGTAGATCCGGTTATTGATTGCAAATCTGGCCGTTACATTGCTACAGGTAAAGATAGCGACGGCAACAAAATGGCTGCTATTATGAGCAAAGCCACTGCCGAAGAGCATATTAAAAATGGCAACGCTAAAAAAGGTACTGGTTGGGAATAATTAGTACTCCTTTTAGTAATCCATTTTACATGTTTTTCCTTTTAAGTACAATACAACCTTAAAACAAGGTTGTTGTGCTACCAGATTTACTGTGCTTGTTGACATGGGTACAGTAAATCTATTTAACTATAAATTAAACAAGGTTTTATCCGAGGTGTTATATCTGCATACATATAAAACACTATCATGGAAAAACCAATCAGTAGGCCGCAACACGGCTTCACCGACTACTCTTATATTCCGCTTACGGCCTTTGCGCCCGAGCTGGTAGGCTTTGCCGATGAAGAAAACGCAGCTAAGCTAAGCCGTATATTAAGCGGCGCTATATTAACCTCCAGCCTATTTACCCGCGCTGAATGGGGTTTGTTTCGCACGATGTCTTTCAAGAGACATCTGATACTGGATGTAGCTAACGGTGTGTTTGCTTTAAGCGCTCCCTGGCTATTTGGCTTTGCCAAAAACAAGAAAGCATTGGCTGCCTTCACCGTTTTCGGCCTGATCGGCATATTGGCTGGTACGCTGTCTAAACCAGAGGAAATGTAACTCTAACATCAAAACATCATGAAAAAACCAATTTCAAGGCAAGCCCATGGCGCTGCCGATTATAGTTATGCAGCTGTGGTAAGTGTATTACCCGAACTGCTGAAATTTCAGGATAATAAAAAAGCAACTACACTATGCCGCTTACTAGGTGGAGGTGCCCTGGCCTATTCACTGCTCACTCAAGCCGAATGGGGTTTGTGGCGCGTATTGCCCTTTAAAAAACACTTAATGATTGATTTATCAGTAAGCCTATTTGCTTTAGGCGCACCCTGGTTACTCAAGTTTGCTGATGATGTTAAAGCCCGTAATGCGGTTATAGCAACAGGTTTAACCGGCTTTACCGTAGGCGCTTTAACCGAACAGGAAAACATGTAGATACAAATTTCAGCATCTACCAAATTATGAGATTAAGCTGATAGAGCAACTTAAACATTGATAAGCAATGTATTGTTGCCTTTACTCAATAACCACTAAAACTATGGCTAACAACATTTCATTCGAAAAAACATTTATACTGGGTGGCGATTTACCTATTAACCGTCTAGGTTATGGCGCTATGCGCATTACAGGCGAAGGCATTTGGGGCCCGCCAAAAGATCATGAGGAATCTATACGTGTGCTAAAACGTTTGGTTGAACTCGGCGTAACTTTTATTGATACTGCCGATAGTTACGGCCCTAACGTATCAGAAGAACTGATTGCGGAAGCTTTATATCCATATCCTGCCGGTTTGGTAATTGGCACCAAAGGCGGTCTGCTACGTACCGGACCTAACCAATGGCCTGTTGATGCCTCGCCCAAACACTTGGAAGAAGCTTTGGAGGGCAGCTTAAAACGCTTGAAACTGGAGCGGATTGATTTGTACCAGTTGCACCGCATCGACCCGAATGTGCCTGCTGAAGAAACCTTCGCCTTTTTACAGAAAGCCCAATTGGAAGGTAAAATCAAACACATTGGTCTTTCGGAAGTAACGGTAGAGGATATTCAGAAAGCACAGGAATACTTCGAAGTAGTGTCTGTACAAAACATGTACAGTGTAGATAACCGTAAATGGGAATCTGTTCTGCAATACTGCAAAGAGCACAATATTGCTTTTATACCATGGTACCCACTGAGTGGCGGTAACGTAAAAGGTCAGGAAGTATTAAAACGTGTGGCCGATAAACATCAGGCTACTCCACACCAAATTGCTTTAAGCTGGCTGCTACACCATGCGGATAACATTCTGCTTATTCCGGGCACTTCCAGTGTAGCGCACTTGGAAGAAAACCTGAAAGCCGGCAGTATTGAGCTGACCGAACAGGATATAGAAGAACTGAACAATATCCCACAAGCTTAAACAAACAAAATCAGCATACCGTCAGTATGAAAACTAAGCAGTGCCAATAATGGTACTATTAGTTTTCATACTGACGTTTGCATTTATAAACTATCATCATCACTCATGGAACTTTCACATAATACGATACTCATTACTGGCGGTACTTCGGGCATTGGCCTGGCTTTGGCTCAGGAATTTAAAAAGCGCGATAATACCGTGATTATTTGCGGCCGTCGTGCCGACCGGTTAGACGAGATAACCTTGCATCACCCCGGCATTATTACCCGCGTGTGCGATGTGGCCGATACGGCACAGCGTGAAGAACTGGTGCAATGGCTGGTAACTAATTATCCCGGTACTAACGTATTGATTAACAATGCAGGCATCCAGTTACTTACTGATCTGACAAATCCTTGTAACTTGGACCGTGTTCGATCTGAAATTGAAACAAATTTGGTAGCGCCTGTACATTTGGCTTCACTGCTGGTACCACATTTACGCAATCAGGAAGATGCTGCAATTATCAATATTTCATCAGGACTAGCTTTTGCGCCTCTGTCTTTTATGCCAATATATTGCGCTACTAAGGCGGCTGTACATTCGGTAAGCTTATCTTTGAGGCATCAGCTAAAAGATACGCCGATAAAAGTCTATGAAATTGCTCCACCTGCTGTAGATACCGAGCTAGGCCATGATCGCCGCGATGATAAAACACAATCGCACGGTGGTATGCCGGTAGATGAGTTTGTGAAAGAAGCTGTAGAAGCTTTGCAGAACAACGTATATGAAGTCGCTGTTGGTCAGGCTGAAAACCTGCGGGCTAAACGCGAACAAATGTTTACTGTGATGAACCCGTAATCGGTAGTAAGGTTTATAAACAAAAAAGTCATGCAGCCTACCTGCCTGACTTTTTTGTTTATGGCTTTGTATTATACTACAGCCTGTTTAAAAGGTTTCACATCAATGGTTTCCCAAACTTTTTGTAGCACATAAGGGTCGTTATTTTTCCAAGCTTCTAAAGCTTCATCACTTTCAAACTGCACCATCATCACTGAACCGATCATTTTACCATCGGCATTTAGTATGGCGCCGCCAGCTATGAAGTTGCCGTTTTCCTTCAATTCTTTTACTTTATCTAAATGATGCGGACGCACATCTATACGGCGCTGCAAAGCTTCAGTATCGGTGTAGTCGTAAGCTGTAATTACGTATTGGTTCATAAGAAGATAATTTAGTCAATTAATTCTAACAACAAGCAACCATGCAGGCTGTTTTAAAAGGTAGCAAACCTACTAAAACAGCTATGAAGTCTTTCATTATAACCCTGCTTATTTTTATTTTTGTCACTTCAGCAACACAGGCACAAAAAGCTGCCGACAGCACCATGCTTACCATTTTCCTGAAACACCAGGAAGATAAAAACTTGAAAGAAATTAATGCCAAGCTGGATGCTAACCAGTTTCACGAGATGTTCCCGCCCAAGTTCGCGCGGGTAGTATCATGGTACGTAATGATGGGCATTGGTCAGGTAGTTACCCTGAAGTTTCCGGCGGACAAACTGCGCGAACTGAACCTGACGTTGGAGAACGGTGCATGGGGTGCTTTCAATACTTCCTTCTATCCTACTTACGACTATATGCCGGTCTGGAAAGCGCAGCAGCAAACCAAAAAACCTTAGCATTTTATATCTTTGCCGTAATTGATTCCTTATTTCGTGAGGAAAACTTAAAGCTATGCGCAAACTTAAATTAGATGAACTGAACCGAGCATCGGTTGAAGAATTTAAACAGCAGGATAAATTGCCGGTGGCTGTGGTGTTAGATAATGTGCGTAGCATGCACAATGTAGGTTCTATATTTCGTACCAGCGATGGTTTTGCTGTAGAGCAGGTGTGTCTGTGCGGTATTACCGGGCAGCCTCCACATCGGGAAATTGAAAAAACAGCATTGGGTGCAACTCAATCTGTAAATTGGACCTACTATGCTGATACCCTGCAAGCTGTTGAAGATTTGCGCAGTTCCGGTTACCAAATTATAGCTATAGAGCAGGCTGAACAAAGCGTAATGCTTAATAACTTCACCCCTGAAGCTAACCAGAAATATGCGCTGATTTTTGGAAATGAAGTGAACGGTGTAGCCGACGGAGTTATGGCTCAAATTGATACCTGTTTGGAAATACCTCAGTTTGGCACCAAGCACTCTTTTAACATTGTAGTATCTGCCGGCATTGTACTATGGGACTTTTTTGCTAAGCTGAATTTAAGCTAGTTTTAAGTTTCAGCCAACAACAGTTGATGCAATTAGATCAGCATTAGTGAGTACTGCGCTCACCAAAAAATAATATTCGGTTAGCATCTGAACGAACCTTTTACAATCATAAATGTTAATCAGCTATGGCAAAATTTATTGAACTTTTAGACAAAAACAATCGCAACACGCTGATTAATTTAGATCATATTATTTCATTGGTTATTTACATGACTCCCGAAGAGGAAGTACGTGTATATCTTACCGGAGATAATGAATCGTATATTACCGTTACCGAATCCTATGAACAATTACGTAACCGTTTATCACAGGTTAGCGAAATTATTGATATGAAATAGGTTTGGTTATTCAATTATTAGGTGTCAGATTATCAGAAGTACAATTGTTTAAAAATCTGACACCTAATAACTACAATTTAGTAACTAAATGCACTCACCGCATCTTTGCTTTCTAAAGATGAATGCCCCATCAGGAACTCATCCACCTTACGGGCAGTTTCACGGCCTTCGGAGATAGCCCATACTACTAGAGATTGTCCCCGACGTGCATCGCCGCAGGCAAATACTTTGCTTACATTAGTACGATATATACCTTCTTTCGCTTTAATATTTTTGCGTTCATCTAACTCTGCGCCTAATTGCTGCAATAAGCCTTCATGCTGCGGGTGAGAAAAGCCCATAGCCAAAAACACTTGCGTACAAGGTATTTCACGTCCAGAACCTTCAATCTCCTGAAATTTAACCCTACGACCGAAATCATCCAGTTCCCAGCTAATGTCAGTTACTTTCAGAGCACGTAAGTTTCCTTGCTCGTCTCCTAAAAAGGCTTTAGTGCTAATGCCCCATACCCGCTCACAACCTTCTTCGTGCGAGCTAGTATCACGCAAAATAGTCGGATAACTAGGCCAAGGCATGTGCTGTGTACGTTGGCTCGGCGGTTGAAACATTAAGCCAAACTGCTTAACTGATTTAGCTCCTTGACGGTTGGCCGTACCAATACAGTCTGAACCTGTATCGCCACTGCCAATTACAATTACATCATGGCCGGTGGCTAATATATCTTTAACTTCAACTGGGCTGTTACCAAGCCGCTTATTTTGCTGAACCAGATAATCCATAGCATAATAAATACCTTTCAGGCTTCGCCCTTCTATAGGCAAATCGCGCGGTATAGTTGAACCTGTAGCCAACACTACGGCATCGTAGTTACGAACCAATTCTTCGGCGGTAATATCTTTGCCTATTTCGGTATTACAGATGAAAGTTACGTCACTTTCTTCCATCAGTTGAATACGGCGATCAATAACCCATTTTTCCAATTTAAAATCTGGAATACCATAGCGTAATAAACCACCTGGACGATCATCACGTTCATACACGGTTACCAAATGGCCTGCTTTGCTCAATTGCGCGGCAGCAGCCATACCAGCAGGGCCCGAACCTACAACAGCAATCTTTTTACCAGTTTTGACTAGTGGAGCAGCCGGTTTAACCAAGTTACGTTCAAAAGCAATTTCAATAATGTGCTTCTCAATTTCTTCAATGGTTACCGGCGGTTTATTGATACCCAAAACACAGGAAGACTCACACGGAGCCGGGCAGATACGACCAGTAAACTCCGGAAAATTATTGGTAGATGATAATATCTCGTAAGCTTCTTCCCAGTCTTTACGATATACCGCATCATTAAACTCCGGAATGATATTACCCAACGGACAGCCAGCATGGCAAAAAGGCACACCGCAGTTCATGCACCGGGCAGATTGATGATTCAATTCTTCATCACTATATAAACCCACAAACTCATTGTAATTCTTTACCCGGTCTGCAGGTGCTGCCTTATGTGGCAATTCCCTATTATATTCTTTAAATGCAGTTTCTTTTCCCATTTGTTTCAGCTGTTGCAAGCACGCAATATAATGTCGATTAAATAAGGCTTATTAGCCAATAGCCTGTTTTTGTCTTTGTTGTAATACTCTCTTGTACTCTTTCGGAAATACCTTAACAAAATGCACGGATGCTTCTTTCCAGTCATTTAATAAATGCTGCGCCAAGCGGCTGCCAGTTAGCTGTACATGCTTACGCAATAAGGTAATAATCTGCTCCTCATCGGCAAACTCCAGCGGGTCTAAATCAACCATCTCGGTGTTGCAGTTATGAACAAATTCACCATCAGGGTTGTACACCCAAGCTATACCGCCGCTCATGCCAGCTGCAAAGTTTCGCCCGGTTTGACCTAGTATGAGCACCCGGCCACCTGTCATGTACTCGCAACCATGGTCGCCTATACCTTCTGTTACCGCAATTGCGCCAGAGTTACGAACGGCAAAACGCTCACCTGCTTTACCTCCTATATAAGCCTCACCAGATGTAGCACCATATAAGGCCACATTCCCTACAATAATATTTGAGGAAGGCTCGAACGTTGAGGTTAACGAAGGATAAATAGCCAACTGCGCACCTGATAAGCCTTTGCCTACATAATCATTAGCTTCACCTTCCAGCTCAAAAGAGATACCTTTCGTAGTGAAAGCGCCAAAGCTTTGACCTGCCGAACCGGTAAACTTGTAGTTAATGGTATTATCAGGCAACCCTGCTGCACCATATTTTTTGGTAATTTCATTAGATAACAAAGTGCCTGCTGTACGATCAATATTTTTGATAGTATATGAACCATAAACCGGTACCTGTTCAGCTAATGCATGCTGTGCATCTTGAAGTAATTGCCAATCTATAATATTAGCTAAACCATGATCCTGCTCTTCGCTTTTGTACAGGGTAAGCCCTTTTGCATTATTTACTGGGTGTAAAATACCTGATAAATCAATGGTATTAGCTTTCCAGTGTTTAACACCCTCTTTCACTTTCAGGAACTGTACACGACCTATCATTTCATTTACGGTACGGAAACCTAGTTCAGCCATAATTTCACGTAGTTCTTCAGCCAAAAAGTAGAATAGATTTACTATATGCTCCGGTTTGCCGGTAAACAGCTTGCGTAATTCAGGATCTTGAGTGGCTACGCCTACAGGGCAGGTATTTAAATGGCATTTACGCATCATGATACAACCACCAGCTACTAGCGCGGCCGTAGCTACTCCCCATTCTTCAGCACCCATTAAAGCAGCAATAGCCAAATCTCGTCCGGTTTTTAACTGGCCGTCCGTTTGTAATACTACGCGGCTGCGTAGTTTGTTGCGTACTAAGGTTTGGTGCGCTTCTGCTAAGCCTAACTCCCAAGGCAAACCTGCATGCTTAACTGAACTGATAGGCGAAGCGCCTGTTCCCCCATCATAACCTGATACCAAAATAGCATCAGCATGAGCTTTGGCTACACCAGCAGCAATAGTACCTACGCCTGCTTTTGATACCAGTTTTACATTGATACGGGCTTGGCGATTAGCATTTTTCAAATCAAAAATCAGCTGCGCTAAATCTTCAATCGAGTAAATATCATGGTGTGGTGGTGGCGAAATTAAACCTACCCCTGGTGTAGAGTGGCGTGTTTTGGCAATCCATTCATCCACTTTATGGCCAGGCAACTGTCCGCCTTCACCAGGCTTAGCGCCCTGAGCCATTTTAATTTGTAATTCATCAGCATTGGTCAGGTAGCTGGCGGTTACACCAAAACGGGCTGAGGCAATCTGCTTGATAGCAGAGCGCATAGAATCGCCGTTTTCCATTACTTCATATCTCAACTCATCTTCACCTCCTTCGCCGGTATTGCTACGGCCACCTATGCGGTTCATGGCAATTGCCAAAGTACTGTGTGCTTCGTGTGATATAGAGCCGAATGACATAGCACCAGTTGAAAATCTTTTCAAGATTTTTTCAATAGGTTCTACCTCGTCAACACTAATAGCTTCACGGTGGTGTGCAAAGTCCAGCAAACCACGTATAGTAAAATGCTTTTCTGATTGTTCGTTCACCAGAGCTGCATAGCGTTTGTACAAATCGTAATTTTTAGTACGGGTAGCATGTTGCAGTAGGTGTATAGTATCTGGGTTAAACAAATGCACTTCCCCACGGCGTTTCCATTGGTAAATACCGCCGTCTGGCAGTATCCTGCCAGCAGTTTTATTGTTAGTGAAGCCAACCTCGTGTTTACACAAAGCCTCACGGGCAATTTCATCCAGACCTAAGCCGCCAATACGGGTTACTGCACCGGTAAAATACCGGTTAACTACTGAACTATTGATACCTAATATTTCAAACACCTGCGAACCATGATAAGACTGCAGGGTGGAAATACCCATTTTGGAAAAGATTTTGAGCAAACCATCACAAACTGCTTTTACATAGTTTTTTGACAATGCTTTATAATCCAGTTCTGTTTCCAGACTACCATTATTCTTGATGGTTTCAATGGTAGATAGTGCCAAATATGGGTTAACAGCCGTAGCACCAAAGGCTAGCAAGCAGGCAAAATGGTGTACTTCCCAAACGTCGCCAGCTTCCACCACTAAACCTACAGCTCCGCGGCAGCCTTTCTTAATTAGGTGGTGATGTACAGCTGATACTGCCAGCAATGATGGTATAGGTGCGTGTTCTGAATCCAGAGCGCGGTCTGATAAAATCAATACTTCAAACCCATCCTCTACGGCATCTTCTGCATAACGGCATAAACGGGCAATACCTTTTTCCAATGATCCTGGTTGTCCATCCGCTTTAAAGTAAGTTTGCAGCGTTTTGGCATGGAACAAGCCTGTATCAATACTGCGCAATTTTTCTAGCTGATGATTGCGCAATATGGGATGCTTCAGCATAACACAATGGCAATGCATTTTATCTTCATCCAGCAAGTTGCCGTTGTTGCCGATAAAAGTAGCCAAGCTCATTACCAATCGCTCTCTTATAGGATCAATCGGTGGATTAGTTACTTGCGCAAAAAACTGTTTGAAGTAGCTAGATAAATGCTGGGGGTTGTCAGACAAGATAGCCAATGGCACATCAGTACCCATTGAACCTATAGGCTCTTTAGCATCCAATGCCATAGGTCTGATGATAGTGTCTATATCCTCGCGGGTGTAGCCAAACACCTGCTGGTAACGGAACACTGAATCGGGCGACAAGCTGGCAAACGCCAAGCGTGGTTCGGCCAGTTCGCTTAATCTTATTTTATAATTTTCCAGCCAGCGGCCATAAGGCTGCTGTGCGGCTATTTGCTGTTTAATTTCTTCGTCGGTAATAATTTTGCCCTGTACTGTATCAATCAACAGCATTTTGCCTGGTTGCAAACGACCTTTGCGCAAAACGGTAGATTGATCAATTTCCAGCACCCCGGTTTCTGAAGCGGCTATAATGCGGCCATCATTAGTTAGGGTGTAACGCATAGGGCGCAAACCATTACGGTCAAGCAATGCACCAACTACTTTACCATCAGTAAAGGTGATAGCGGCCGGTCCATCCCAAGGCTCCATAAGGGTAGCGTGGTACTCGTAGAAAGCTTTTTTAAGCGGATCCATTTGTTCGTTACCATCCCAGGCCTCCGGTATCAGCATCATCATGACATGAGGTAATGAACGGCCGGAATGCAGCAGAATTTCAACAATGTTATCTAAACAGGCAGAGTCAGACTGGTTGTTATCAATAACCGGTAACAACATTTCCATCTCATCCTGGCTGAAATACGAAGAAGCCAATGATTTCACACCGGAGTAGAACCAATTTAGGTTGCCTGTAAGGGTGTTGATTTCACCGTTGTGCGCTATTAAACGGAATGGCTGCGCCAGCTTCCAGGATGGGAATGTATTCGTTGAGAACCGTGAATGAATCATGGCAAAGCCAGAAGCCATACGCGGATCAGATAAATCCTGATAATATTGCCTTAACTGGAACGTGGTAACTTGTCCTTTATAAACAATAGTTTTGCAGCTAAACGAAGTAAAGTAAAAGAAATCGCCTGCTGCCGGGTAAGTATCATTAACCGTTTTATTGATATAACGACGTAACACATATAGTTTACGCTCGAAATCTTCCGTGTTATTAATGTATGATGGCCTCAGCACAAATACCTGCTCCACATCTGGCTCAACCTGGCGGGCTGTTTCTCCAATAACTTGGCTGTTAACCGGCAGTTTACGAAAGCCTAGGATAGTTAAACCCAGTTTTTCTATAGCCGATTGGATAATATTACGACAGGCTTTCTTTAAAGCGGAATCTTTCGGGAAGAAAATCATACCTACGCCGTATTCGCCGGGTTCGGGCAAGCTCACTTCCATTTCCGAACATTCTTCCATCAAAAACTCATGCGGCAACTGTATCAGAATACCAGCACCATCACCCGATTCCGGGTCACAACCACAAGCGCCCCTATGTTCCATATTTTCTAACATAGTGAGGGCATCATGAATAATTTGATTGGCCTTGTGGCCATTAATGTTCGCTATAAATCCGGTCCCGCAGGAATCATGCTCAAATTCGGATCTGTAAAGACCCTGCTGCTCACATTCAGTTTGATTCATCTCTCTTAGCTTACTAATTCAGTTAGGTGTGTAATTACGAATATAATGCTTTGTAATTATTTGCAGAATATAAATTGCTTTTTTATGAATATGCAAAATTTTGTAGGGTTTAACATTCCGAAATTTACATTTTCACAATTTACAGGAATACTACTGCATTCAGCAGCAACTATAAAGCACAGCTTTAGCTAACAATATGAATAGTTTATCTTTGCTGGCTATATTATTTTTATGGACACAGCTAAGAACAAAGCCGTATTTTTAGATCGTGACGGCGTTTTAAATAAAGAATTAGGCGATTATGTATGCCGACTAGAAGATTTTCAAGTATTAGAGCATAATTTTGAAGCTTTGAAAGAACTGCAAAACCGAGGTTACTTACTAATTGTGGCAACCAACCAAGGTGGTTTAGCCAAAGGCTGGTACACCGAAGAGCAATTAGCAACTATGCACCAGCATTTGAAAAATCTGTATGCTGAACATGGCGTTACCTTTACTGATATTTACTACTGCCCGCATCATCCCAACTTTACCGGTGATTGTGATTGTCGCAAACCTAAGCCAGGTTTGTTATTAAGAGGTATTGAACAGTATAATATAGACCCGGCACAATCTTACTTTATTGGCGACCGTGAACGTGATGTTGAAGCGGGTACTGCAGCTGGTGTAACAGGTATTCTTATTAATAGCGACCAGCCTATTAGCGAAATGTTAGATTTAATTAAGTAACAATATCGTTAAGAATAGGATGGTTATGTGTACGGGAATAAAACATTTGCGGCTTTGTGCTGTAGTTTGCCAAGAATGTTCTTGTACGTTAGAATTCTATGTTCTTGACGGTAAACAAATAACTTCTATATTTGCGGCACTTCATTCATATATTATAACTATATAAAATGATCGGTTTTCAGTTACATCATCTTCATCTGCACCATCGCCCCTTGTGGCGATAATGATGATGTATGTTTCTACGTGAAATAACAAACCCCGATTTATTTATAGTTTAATTTATTCCAATCCCTGTGAAACCATTAAAAATAGCCATCCAAAAGTCAGGAAGGCTCAATGAAAAATCTGTAGAGCTGCTTAAGAACTGCGGCCTGAATTTTGAAAATTATAAAAGTTCGTTGATCTCTCCAGTATCAAACTTCCCGCTCGAAATCTTATTTCTGCGTGATGATGATATTCCGGAATATGTACAAGATGGCATAGCCGACTTAGGTATAGTTGGTGAAAACGTAATTCAGGAAACTGAGGTTGAAGTAACCTATTTGCAAAAACTTGGCTTCGGCAAATGCTCATTGAAAATTGCTGTACAGAACAACAGTTCTATTGAAAGCTTAGCTGAGTTAGATGGCAAATCTATCGCAACCACTTACCCGGTTATTTTAGATAAATTCCTTAAAAGTAATAACATTCAAGCAGATATAAGAACAATATCTGGCTCTGTAGAAATATCACCAGGCTTAGGTTTGAGCGATGCCATCTGCGATTTAGTATCAACCGGCGGCACCTTAAAAAGCAACGGTCTGAAACCTTTTGCTGATGTAATGTCGTCAGAAGCGGTATTGATTGGCCGCAAAGGTTCAGAAAATGAAGACTTAGTTCAGGAGCTTATTCAACGTGTGCAATCAGTTTTACGAGCTAAGGAAACCAAGTATGTCGTACTAAATGTAAGCCGTCATAATCTGGATACCGTTTTGCAATTACTGCCTGGTGTAAAAAGCCCATCAGTAGTGCCTCTGGCTGAAGAAGACTGGGTTGCTGTACATACGGTAATTCCGGAACGCGATTTTTGGGATCGTATCAGCCAGCTGAAACAAGCTGGTGCTCAAGGAATTGTAGTAATGCCAATTGAAAAAATAATTCTCTAACATCTATCCCTTATAAAGGGAGTAATTATGAATGATTGAAATGCTAAAAGTTTATAATTATGCTGATTTAAGCACTGCACAATTACAGGAACTGGTACAACGTAATGTAGATCCGGCAAATGATATCCGTAACATCGTAGAAGACATACTGACGAACGTACAGCAATTTGGTGATCGGGCCTTATTTGATTACGCTCGACGGTTTGATGGCGTTGCATTAGAAAAGCTTTTTCTAGACAAAGCTGAGTTGGCCGAAATTGCAACTGCTTTATTGCCGGAGCAAAAAGAAGCATTAGAACTGGCTTACCGGAACATTTATAAATTTCATGAAAGTCAGCTAAAAGCTGAAGCGCAAATTGAAACTATGCCTGGCGTAACCTGCTGGCGCGAACTACGACCTATTGAAAAGGTAGGCTTGTATATTCCGGGAGGTACGGCAGTTTTACCAAGCACCTTTTTAATGCTGGGTATACCAGCTCGTATAGCGGGTTGCCATGAAATAGTAGTATGCTCACCACCGCAAAAGAATGGTAAAGTAAACGCCTTTATAGCGTATGTGGCTCAACTATTGAACATAGATCGCATTTATCTATCCGGCGGTGCACAGGCCATTGCTGCTATGGCTTACGGAACTGAAAGTATCACTAAAGTTGATAAGATATTTGGTCCTGGAAACCAATTTGTTACTAAAGCAAAAACCATTATTCAATCTACTACTGTTACTGCTATTGACATGCCGGCAGGTCCATCAGAAGTTTTGGTCATTGCTGATGAGACATCAACTCCAACCTACTTAGCAGCTGATTTGTTAGCTCAGGCAGAACATGGCGTTGATAGTCAAAGCGTTTTAGTAGCTACATCTCAAGTAATAGTTGAACAAACTACAGCAGAGCTGGAACGACAATTGGCAATTTTGCCTCGCGCTGAAATTGCCAGTAAAGCTATAGCTAACTCTTATGTAATTGTGGTAAATAGTTTAGATGAGGCCATGCAGTTCAGCAACCAATACGCGCCTGAGCATTTGATATTAGCTACTGAACAATGGTCGAGCATTACAGATAAAATTATTAATGCTGGTTCAGTGTTCTTGGGTAATCAAACCCCAGAAAGTGTTGGCGATTATGCATCAGGTACCAACCATACATTACCTACCAGCGCGTATGCTAAGGCCTATTCTGGCGTTTCGGTAGATTCATTTGTGAAAAAGATTACCTTTCAGCATTTAACATCCGCTGGTATACAGAACATTGGTCCTCATGTGGAAGTTTTGGCTGATTTAGAAGGTTTGCATGCACATAGAAACGCGGTAAGCGTTCGCTTACAACACTAATTGCAGGTGCATTATCAATCAGATTTTTTACAACCATCAACTTTCAAAACCTATGTTCGATATTAATAATATACTTAGAGAAAATATAAAGAACCTTAAACCGTATTCGTCCGCACGTGATGAGTTTCAGGGTGAAGCCAGCGTGTATTTAGACGCTAATGAAAATGCTTTTGGCTCACCATTGGAACAACAATACAACCGTTACCCTGACCCGTTGCAAATGGAAGTTAAAAAACGGTTAAGCGATATAAAAGGTGTACCAACAAGCAATATATTTTTAGGTAATGGCAGCGATGAAGCTATTGATATATTATTCCGCAGCTTCTGTAATCCAGGCATAGACAATGTCATACTCGTACCGCCAACGTATGGCATGTATGAAGTATCAGCCAATATTAACAACATTGCTATCCAGCGCATGCCATTGACAACTGATTACCAGTTGAATGTTGATGGTATCCTTAATGCTATTAATGAACATACTAAGCTTATTTTCGTATGTTCGCCTAATAACCCAACCGGTAATTCCATCAATCGTAATGATATTGAAACACTGCTAACTAGCTTCAACGGCTTAGTTATAGTAGATGAAGCTTACATTAACTTCAGCAGCCAGCAAAGCTTTATAGAGAATTTAACTCAATACCAGAATCTGGTAGTACTGCAAACTTTATCAAAAGCTTGGGGTTTAGCAGGCTTACGTGTAGGTATGGCATTTGCCAGTAACGAGGTAATTGATGTAATGAATAAAGTTAAGCCTCCTTACAATATTAATGAAGCATCGCAGCAACTAGCTTTGCAGGCTCTGCAAAACACAGAGCAGGTAAATAGCTGGATACAAGAAGTTTTACAAGAACGAGATAAATTAATAATACAGCTTCAAAGTTTAGATTTTGTACTTAACATTTATCCATCTGATGCTAACTTTATCTTGGTAAAAACAACCGATGCCCGTGGTATATACAACTTTTTAGTGCAGCATGGGATTATTGTACGCGACCGCTCAAAGGTTGAGCTTTGTGAAGGTGCTTTGCGCATCACTATTGGTAAACCTGAAGAGAACAGCAAACTCATAGAAACCTTAAAAAACTTTAAATGAGTAGTCCGAAAAAAGTATTGTTTATTGACCGGGATGGTACCCTGATTAAAGAACCGGCCGACCAGCAGATTGATTCTTTCCACAAACTGGAGTTTTATCCTGGTGCTATCATTTATTTATCACGCATAGCTAAAGAACTGGATTACGAATTAGTAATGGTGAGTAATCAAGATGGCCTGGGTACCCTTTCGCACCCTGATGAAAACTTTTGGCCCGTACATGAACTGATTGTACGCACTTTTGCTAATGAAGGCGTTGTTTTTTCGGCCACACATATAGATCGCACCTTTGCAGCCGACCATACGCCTACTCGTAAACCAGGTACGGGTATGCTTACCAGCTACTTCAATATCGAGGAGTATGATTTACCCAACTCTTATGTAATTGGCGATCGCATGAATGATGTGCTACTAGCAAAGAACTTAGGTGCTAAAGCTTTATGGCTGAACAACCATTCAGGTTTAGGCGCACAGGAGTTTACTGAAGATGAAGCATCAGCCATTAAAAATACAGTTGCGCTGGAAACTACAGATTGGCAGCAAATATATGAATACCTAAAACTGGGTGAACGTGTTGTAGAACATCGTCGTACCACTAAGGAAACAGACATATATATCAAAATCAATTTGGACGGTACAGGTGAAGCCAATGTTAATACCGGCTTGCACTTTTTTGATCACATGCTAGACCAAATTGCCCGACATGGTAGTATGGATTTGGATATAACGGCTAAAGGTGACTTGCATATTGATGAACACCATACTATTGAAGATACCGGAATTGCGTTAGGCGAGGCTTTTGCTACCGCTTTGGGCAATAAAAAAGGGATTGAGCGTTATGGTTTCTGCCTACCAATGGATGATTGTCTGGCTCAGGCCGCTATTGATTTTGGCGGACGTAACTGGTTGATGTGGGAAGCTGAATTTAAGCGAGAAAAAGTTGGCGATATGCCCACCGAAATGTTCTACCATTTTTTCAAGTCATTTTCAGATGCAGCAAAATGCAACCTGAACATCAAAGCAGAAGGCTATAACGAACATCATAAAATAGAGGCTATATTTAAAGTTTTTGCCAAAGCCATTAAAATGGCTGTAAAACGCGATGCAGAAAAAATGGTACTACCTAGCACTAAAGGAGTTTTGTAAAAACTCTTATGATTAGCAATGAATCCAAGTAACTATGGAAATTGAAGAAAAGAATGATTCAGAAATAACAGCCTCATCTCCTGTAAATGGAGCTGCTAATATCGGAATTGTACGTTACGGTGCCGGAAATATATTTTCGCTTACATGCGCTCTGGACCGGCTAGGCGTAAGCTATGGCATGATTCATACCGAGGCTGATTTTGATAAGTTCGACCGTTACATCATACCTGGCGTGGGCCATGCCGGGGCAGCCATGAGTAAACTGGAGCATACCGGTCTGGTACCTTCTATTAAAACTTTGCAAAAGCCAACGCTGGGTATTTGTGTGGGTATGCAACTCATGACAGCCTACTCTGAAGAAGGCAATGCTGACCTATTGAACATTTTTCCGAACAAAACACTTAGATTTAAAAACAGTGAAGCCTACAAAGTTCCTCATACAGGCTGGAACCAGGTTTACCAGAATAAGCAAAATCCACTATTTGCAGGTATTCCGTCGGGGGCGCATTTCTATTTTGTCCACTCCTACTATATCGAGTATAGTAATGATTATACTTTAGCATCAACTGATTATAGTTTAAAGTACTCGGCATCAATTTGGCATAACAATTTTTACGGCGTGCAATTTCATCCAGAAAAATCGGGTGTGTACGGCGAAACTATACTTTCTAATTTTTCAAAAATATAGACAAACATGTACATTATTCCGGCTATTGATATTCTGAACAAGAAAGTGGTACGTCTTCGCGAAGGCGATTACCAACAGGTTACGCAATATGACGTGAGCCTGGAAGAAATGATTGAGCGCTACCAATCTAATGGTACTAACTTTATCCATATCATTGACCTGAATGGTGCTAAAAACGATTTTAGCAACCAACAATATCTGTTTGATGTGATTAAAAAAACAGATATGAAAATTCAATATGGTGGTGGTATCCGCAGTATTGATAAGGTGAAGGAGTTAACCGATGCTGGTATAGCCCGCGTTATTGTAGGTACCCAAGCTATAACTAATCCGTCTTTTTTAGATGAACTGAGCAAAGCCATGTGCGGCTCTGCTAAATGCGCCGAGAAAATTGTTGTAGCTATTGATGTTCTAGATGAGGTAATCAAATACTCCGGTTGGATGGAAAGTTCCCCTATCAAGCTGATGGATTATATTGACCGATGCCTGCATTTAGGTTTTTACCGATTCTTATGTACCGACATTGATAAGGACGGCAAATTAGGGGGTGCCGGTGTTGAACTATATAAAAAACTATTGAACTACTCACCTATCATCAAGCTAATTGCTTCAGGTGGTGTAAGCTCGATGAAAGATATAGAACAACTAAGCAAAATCAAGGTGGAAAGCTGCGTTGTAGGTAAAGCTATTTACGAACAACGAATTACCATTGAAGATGTAAAAAACTGGAACTTAAAATCACTGATTAGTATCTAACTCTTTGCAGGAAGGCATTGATAAATTAAGATTTTACAAAAGTACCATTTACTATTCGTTTTGAAAGATATTGAACAACATGTAAGCTCCGCCATTGGTGGAAGTGGTGGCTTAGCTAAACGAATTATCCCCTGCCTTGATGTAAAAGATGGGCGTACTGTTAAAGGCGTAAATTTTGTGGACTTGCGCGATGCCGGTGATCCGGTAGAACTGGCTTGGAATTACTCACAGCAAGGTGCCGACGAACTGGTGTTTCTGGATATCACAGCTACGCACGAACGCCGTAAAACGATAGTGGAATTGGTAAAAGCCGTAGCCCGGCAGATTAATATTCCATTCACCATTGGCGGTGGCATAAACGAGATTGCGGATGCCGATGCATTGCTGAATGCCGGAGCCGATAAGATATCCATCAACTCGGCAGCTGTACGTAATCCGGCTTTAATTGATGAACTGGCCAAAGCCTTTGGCGTACAATTTGTAATTGTAGCCGTTGATACCCGACACGTAGCCAATACTAATATTGTACACCTGAACGGCGGGCGCATAGCTACCGATAAAGAAACATTAGGTTGGATAAAGGAAGCAGAAAGTCGTGGTGCGGGTGAAATATTACTAACCTCAATGGATCATGATGGCACCAAAGCAGGCTTTGATAATACCTTTTTAAAGGTGGTAAATGATGCGGTACGCATTCCGGTTATAGCTTCCGGAGGTGCGGGCAATGTACAGCATTTTGTAGATGTATTCGAACAAACCAATGTAGATGCCGCTTTGGCTGCATCGGTATTCCACTATGGTGAAATATTAATACCCGATTTAAAAACTCTTTTACGCGAGCATCACATAGAAGTGAGATAGGTTTAGCCGTAAATTGATAACAACTTTATTCAGAAAGAATAAACATGCAAATAGACTTTTCAAAATCGCCGGATGGGTTAGTGCCGGTGGTTATTCAGGATGCACAAACACTGGAAGTGCTGATGCTGGGGTACATGAACCAGGAAGCTTATGATAAAACGGTACAGGAAAAAGTAGTTACTTTCTACTCCCGTTCCAAAAACCGTTTGTGGACCAAAGGTGAAACCAGCAGCAACTTTTTGCATGTGCAAAGCATGCATATAGATTGTGATAATGACACCATCTTGATTAAAGCTAAAGCTGATGGCCCCACCTGCCACACCGGCGCACGTAGTTGTTTTAAAACATCGTACAACCAAAACTTTATTCTAGAACTGGAAAGTATCATTCGCGGCCGCTACGAGAATCCACAAGAAGGATCGTACGTAGATAAATTGCGTCGTAAAGGCTTGAAGAAAATAGCTCAGAAGGTAGGTGAAGAAGGTGTTGAAACGGTGATTGCTGCACTGGCCGAAACAGAGACAGACTTCATCAACGAAGCTTCTGACTTGGCTTTTCATCTTCTAGTATTGCTGCGAGAGAAAGGCGTAAGCTTAGAAACTATCGCCCAAAACCTGGAAGTAAGGCATACTAATCCTCAACCACCACGTGGGGAAGCATTGAAATTGCAGTAAGAGCATTTTTCTGATTATCAATTCTTTTAAAAACAGGCACAGTATGAAAGCAGAAAAATCATTTGAACTTACCGGGCATAGCAATCCTATCTTTTCACTGGAGCTTTCGCAAAAGCCAAACATTTTGTTTAGCGGCGGTAATGATAAAGGTTTGGTAGAATGGAGCCTGAGCAAACAAACTTTCATTAAAGTGATGTTTCCGGTACAGGCATCTATTTATGCTATACACTGTCCTGCTGGCTTCCCGTTAATGTTTGCCGGGTTACGTAGCGGCGATGTGTTGGTATTTGATTTCTTGCAGCAAAAAATTGTAGCTACACTCAAATGCCATAGCAAACCTATCTTTGACATCCAATCGGTAAGCAGCAAGCAAGAATTGCTGGTAGCTTCTGAAGATGGTCGGGTGAGTGTTTGGAACTTGAATACCTTACAATTACTCCATACCATTCAAGTTTCTGATGATACCGTTCGTAGCATTGGTATTTCACCTAATAATACTCAGGTTGCTTTCGCTTGTCGTGATAGCACGATAAAGGTGTACCATTTGGAGGATTACGCTTTTATCTCTGCATTGCAAGGTCACACTTTGGCTGTGTTCAGCGTGCAGTATACCCCAGATAACCGCTACTTGATTTCAGGCTCCCGTGATGCGCAGATCAAACTGTGGAATGTACAAACGTTAGAATTGGCTCAAAACATTCCGGCACACATGTTTGCCGTTAATCATGTTCTGGCTCACCCTACCCAGCCCTACTTTGCTTCAGCTAGTATGGATAAAAGCATTAAAATATGGGGGCTGAATGATTTTAAACTATACAAAATCATTAGTCGCGAAAAAGGTTATGATAGTCATGCCTTATCTGTAAACAAACTGGCTTGGAATGGTAATCAACTCCTTTCAACCAGTGATGACAAGCGGATTATGGCTTGGGAAATAGAGTTCTAACCCTTATTCTTTATAAGTTAATTTAACAATACCGCTTAATAATTCTTAATTGATGCGTATGGCGTTGCTGATCTTCAGCATAAATGCCTTGCGTATCCATTTTGTCAATGCGCACCCTGCCTGAGGCATGAATAATTTGTTCGTTGTTGAGCATTAAACCAACATGTACTATACGCCCCTCGGCATTGTCGAAAAAGGCTAAATCGCCGGGCTGAGCCTCTTGCAGAAAATCTACCGCACTACCCTGCTCTGCTTGCTGACTCGCATCACGCTTTAAAAATAAACCATATTGTTTAAAAACAGTCTGCACAAACCCTGAGCAATCTATACCGAAATGTGTTCGTCCGCCCCATAAGTAAGGACTATTCAGATAAGTTTTCGCTGAAGCTAATAAATCAATGAGTTTATTAATTGGAGTAGTTAAGTGGTAAACTTCCTTGTTAATTTGACAGGTATTACCTTCATGAAAAGGTAACGTGCATCCGGCTGGCAAAAGCAAGGCACTATTGTCAGACGTTTTAATAACTACGCTAACGTGCTGAATAGTTAATACTGATGGTGCTGATTGTAAGTTTAAATAATCTTCGTAGTTCAGCGTAGTAACTTGATTGCGGCTTATCCATCCTTCGTATTCATCATAAGCCGTTACAATCTTCACCCATTTTTCCTGCCATTCGATAATCTGGTACGTTTCACCAAATAGCAATTGTGAAACCATCTCGCTTCGTTCCGAAGGTTCGGCCCGCATTGGAATAATGGCCAACTGACTAATTCCGTAATCCATAATGCTAAAATAGTTTTTCGTTTCGTACCAACAAAAAAGGGATGCTTAATGCACCCCTTTGTATATTTTCTACCTTAATATTAACCTTCCATGTGCAGCCAATCTTTTTTGGCCAGCAGTTCTTCTTTAGATTCGCGAATGTCTTCATCATCCACGCAACAATCAACCGGGCAAACGGCTGCACATTGTGGCTCATCATGAAAACCAACGCACTCAGTACATTTATCAGGTACAATATAATAGATGTCGTCCGACAAGGCAGCTTGCGCTTGTTCGGCATTCAGGGTATTACCATCGCCAAAATCAATTACCCCTTTTAAATCAGTACCGTCTGAAAATCGCCAAGCAGCGCCCGCATCATAAATGGCATTATTAGGGCATTCCGGCTCACAAGCACCGCAATTAATACATTCATCAGTGATTTTAATCGCCATATCTTAATATCTTATATTCTGGTTAACTTTGCCTGCGTTTGCAGTGCTTGCAAATATAACAAAAATTCATGCAGGGAGTTTAATTTTCCTCATCGTTACTATGTCAAATCCAAGTAAATCAAATTTAATAAATGCAGTAGCCGAATTGGGTAAGCAATTAAGTTCCCCCGATGCAACGCTGAGCCAATTGATACAAACAGAAAGCAATCATAATGCCTGGTTTACCCCCGAAAGTGTACAACAGGCTGTGATAGCTAGCGGCCTGCAGTTAACTATAGAAAACCTTACTAAATGGTTAAACCGCTATACCTTACAAAACCATACACCTCAAAAGGTTGGCCTGATACTGGCTGGCAATATACCACTTGTTGGCTTTCATGATGTTTTGTGTGTATTGTTAACCGGCAACATTGCTTTAATCAAAGCATCCTCGCAAGATGCACGCTTGATTAAGTATGTTTTACAGCTGTTGGTTGATATAGATAACAACTTTGCCGGGCAATATAAATTTGTAGAGCGTTTGGAAGGCTTTGATGCTATTATTGCTACTGGTAGTAATAATACCTCACGCTATTTTGAATACTATTTTAGTAATGTACCACATATTATTCGTAAAAACCGAAATAGTATTGCTTTACTTACCGGTCGGGAAACGGAAGAACAATTACGAAATTTGGGTAATGATATTTTTGCCTATTATGGTTTAGGTTGCCGCAACGTGTCCAAATTACTGGTACCACAAGGGTATGATTTTATTCCGTTTTTTGAGGCTATTGAAAGTTGCAGTAACGTTATTCAGCATCACAAGTACCACAACAACTATGATTACAACAAAGCCATTTACTTGGTGAACAGAGACAAACATCTGGATAATGGCTTTTTATTATTAAAGCAGGATGAACGGTTAGCCTCCCCTTTGGCGGTGTTGTTTTATGAGGAATATGCATATCTGGATGCTGCGCAGACTTTGCTGGCACAACAAAGCGATCAAATTCAATGTGTGGTTACCAGAGCTGAATTAAACATTAATAATCAAGTAGTTGATTTTGGAGAAAGCCAGCAGCCAGCTTTATGGGATTATGCTGACGGAATAGATACGATACAATTTTTGTCTAATCTTTAAAATAAAGCTATTTTTGGACGGCATGTATATCATTAAAGTAAAAGGCGTGGCCAAAATACCTGACTATGTACAATTGCGTGATGAGCAGTTTACCTTACTGGCGTATTTTCGGGTAGATCGTCCCGATAAATCGCTGGATAAAGTGGGGTTGGGTGATAAAGCTGATTACATAATGAATTTAATAAAAGACCTGCCTTTTGGCCAGATTTTAAAACTGGAGTTATAACCGCCATGATTGGAAATTCTATTATAAAGCTGCAAAACGTTGATATATTTCAGCAAAAGCATTTGGTATTATCAGATGTAAACCTGCACATTGATAAAGGCGATTTTATTTGGCTGATTGGCCAAACCGGGTCGGGCAAAAGCAGTTTGTTAAAAGTACTTTATGGCGATTTAACAATAACTACTGGCGAAGGTCATGCTGGCGGGTATGATTTAAGGAAACTGCCCAGCCGTGATATTCCCTACCTGCGTCGTAAGTTGGGTATTGTATTTCAGGATTTTCAACTATTAACCGATCGTAGTATAGAACAAAACCTGCATTTTGTGCTTAGAGCTACGGGCTGGAAAGACAAGAAACTGATTGCCGAACGTATTCGTGATGTGCTGGAAAAAGTAGGTTTACGCTCCAAAATTAAAAAGATGCCGCACGAGCTTTCGGGTGGCGAGCAGCAGCGTGTGGTTATTGCCCGGGCTTTGCTGAACGAACCGGAAATTATTTTGGCGGATGAACCTACAGGTAACTTAGACCCGGATACTTCTGAAGAAATTGTAATGTTGTTAAAGCAAATCAGCCTATCGGGTACTGCCGTGCTGATTGCTACACACGATTATCATATTATTCGTACTTTCCCGTCACGTATTATCAAATGTGAATCGGGTAAAGTACTAGAAGATGTACAGATTGCTTAATTCAAGAAAGCAGCGGCAGAAAAATTAATATTAAATCAGTAGTATTTATTGTTCTGCCACTGCTACGCAATACTGCCACTTCGCCATCTGTCATAACAAGACAAATCTACCATAAAATTTAAAACGCACTGACAGCCTGACTGCTTTGCAGCTATGGCAGGGAACTTGATTTGTACTACCATCATGAACTTTAAAGACATGTTTAATAAAAAAGATAAGCAGGAAACACCATCAACTGATAACATGGAAGACGTGAACAATGCATTTGACAGCACTGAGGAAAACGAAAACCCATTAGCCGACGAGTTGAACGCCAATGAGCCGGTTGAAGCTTCAGCCGAAAGTAAATTAAAAGATGAACTAGCGCAGGCCAATGATAAATATTTGCGCTTATATGCTGAGTTTGATAATTTTAGAAGAAGGACAAACAAGGAACGTGCTGAAGAAAGACAAACTGCAGGTAAAGACACCATAGTGGCTTTGCTGCCTGTGGTAGATGATTTTGACCGCGCCTTGAAAGCCATGGAATCTACTACTGATATAAATGCGGTTAAAGAAGGTGTTAGTTTAGTTTTTAACAAGCTAAAAAACATGCTGGCACAAAAAGGCTTGAAGCCAATGGATGCCAAAGGCACCGAGTTTGACGCTGATTTACATGAGGCCATTACCAACGTACCTGCACCAACTGAAGACTTGAAAGGCAAAGTGGTTGATGAACTGGAAAAAGGTTATTACCTGAATGATAAAGTAGTACGCTTTGCTAAAGTTGTAGTAGGCAGTTAAGTAGTTAGTAAGTTGATTAAGTTATTTAGTTATTAGGCTTATAACCTGATAACATAATAACCACAAAATATTATGTCAAAAAGAGATTATTACGACGTACTGGGAGTATCCCGTAGCGCCAGTGAGGATGAGATTAAGAAGGCTTACCGCAAAATGGCAATTAAGTATCACCCGGACAAAAACCCGGGCGATAAAGCTGCCGAAGAATCATTTAAAGAAGCGGCAGAAGCTTACGAGGTACTAAGCAAACCTGATAAGCGTCAGCGTTACGACCAATTTGGCCATGCAGCCAACGCACAATCGGCCAATGGTGGCTATGGTGGCGGTGGCATGAATATGGATGATATATTCAGCCAATTTGGTGATATTTTTGGTGGCGGAAGTCCGTTTGAAGGCTTCTTTGGTGGTGGCGGTGGCCGTCAGCAAGGCGGAGGCCGTCGTGTAGCCCGTGGCAGCAATTTGCGCATTAAAGTACGCTTAACGCTGGAAGAAATTGCTAACGGTGCCGAAAAGAAAATTAAAGTTAACAAGCAGGTTTTATGTAAAACTTGTGATGGTACAGGTGCAAAAGATAAATCATCATTTCAAACTTGTAAAACTTGTGGTGGCTCGGGTGCTGTACGCCGGGTAACCAACACTATATTAGGTCAGATGCAAACGACCAGCACCTGCCCTACTTGTAACGGTGAAGGTTCAACTATTACTTCTAAATGTAATGTTTGCCATGGCGACGGTGTGGTACGTGGCGAAGAAACCATCAGCATTAATATCCCTGCCGGCGTAAGTGAAGGCATGCAGCTAAGCATGAGCGGCAAAGGTAACGCAGCTCCTCGTGGCGGTGTACCAGGCGATCTGATTATTTTGATTGAGGAAGTTCCGCACGAAACGTTAAAACGTGATGGCAACAATGTAATTTACGATTTGCACATCAACTTTGTGGATGCCGCTTTAGGCACCAGCATTGAAGTACCAACCATTGATGGCAAAGCTAAAATCAAGATTGAGCCAGGCACCCAGGGGGGTAAGATACTTCGTTTGAAAGGCAAAGGTGTGCCAGAGGTAAACTCCTACCATCGTGGCGATCAATTGGTTCATATCAACATCTGGACTCCTAAAGCTTTAAGCCGCGAAGAACGCGATGCTTTAGAGAAATTACAAAATTCACCAAACTTTAAACCTAATCCGGGCAAAAACGAAAAAAGCTTTTTTGAGCGGATGAAGGAATATTTTGAGTAAACCTGTTGAGTATAAATTTGATAAAGCCTGAAGTTGATAAAGCTTCAGGCTTTTTTTGTACCAATTACTTTTTGAATACTGTAACATAATTGATTAGTCTGTATCTAAATACCAATCACAACTTAAAACATTTAAACTACTCCTCTCAATCTCATGCTAAGTATTCGCAACATTGTGAAACAGTATGCCGGCCATACGGCACTGAACAACGTGAGCCTGGAAGTAAACGGTGGCAAAATATTTGGCCTTTTAGGCCCAAATGGCGCTGGTAAAACTTCTCTCATTCGTATTATCAACCAAATTACCGCACCCGATTCCGGCGAGATCTATTTTGGTGGCGAACGCCTTAACCAATCGCACATTGAACGTATTGGCTATATGCCCGAAGAACGTGGCTTGTACAAGAAAATGGAGATTGGCGAACAGATCGTTTACCTGGCCCGCTTAAAAGGTTTAAGCAAGGCAGAAGCAACCAAGCGTATCAAATACTGGTTTGAAAAGCTGGAAATACAAGATTGGTGGCATAAGAAGGTGGAAGAGCTATCGAAGGGAATGCAACAAAAAGCCCAGTTTGTGGCTACCGTGTTGCATGAACCTGATCTGATTATTCTGGATGAGCCTTTCAGCGGTTTTGACCCGGTTAATGCTGAAGTAATTAAGGAAGAAATATTGGAGCTGAACCGAAAAGGAGCTACTATCCTATTTTCTACTCACCGTATGGAATCGGTTGAGGAACTATGTGATTCTATTGCGCTCATCCATAAATCACACAAAATACTGGATGGCCGGATAAAAGATATTCGTAATTCATACCGTAGTAATACCTATTTGGTTGAATATAATGGCACTAAGCTCGACTTAAATGGTAAGCAGCCTTTTACTCTACTTGATGAAGTAGCTTCAGAAGACGGATATACCATCCGGTTAAAACTCAATGATGGCACTACCTCTAACGATGTACTTCAATATTTAATTCCGCAGGTTAGAATTAATCGCTTACAAGAAGTGATACCCAGCGTAAATGAAATTTTTATTCAGAAAGTTAATCAAACCGCCTAAACCATGAACAAAGTTTTACTTATCATACAACGAGAATATTTATCACGCGTACGCAAAAAAGCATTCATTGTTACTGCTTTTTTGGTACCACTACTAGTACTGGCTATGTACGCCATTGTATATCTCATTTACAAAAACAGTAGCGAGTTTACAACCATACGCACGGTTAAAGTGCTTGATGAAAGCGGCAGCTTTGCGGGCAAATTACACAATGGCAGCAACTTACAATTTGTTGCTACCCATCAAAACTTATTTGAAGCTAAAAAAGATTTAAAGAAGCATGAAGATGATTTACTTCTGTACATTCCGAAAATTTTTGATGTACCGAAAGCTGTGCAGGTATTATCAGAAAAGAAGCCGAACATTACTGTAGCTGCAGCTATTGAGCGCCAAATGAATGAGGTAGCTACCAATAACAACATGATTGCCAACGGTATTGATACTTCAAAAATCCGTAACATACGCAGCCACATTGATATTAGCGCCCGCCAGGTTACGGATACAGGTGTTAAGGATTCTAACATATCCGCATTATTTGCTTTGGGTGTAGCAGGTGCCATTATTATTTACATATCGCTTTTCATTTACGGAGCACAAGTAATGCGCGGGGTAATTGAAGAAAAAACCAATCGTATTATTGAAGTCATTGTATCATCCGTAAAGCCTTTTCAGCTTATGCTGGGCAAAATTATTGGTGTGGCACTGGTGAGCTTAACTCAATTTACACTTTGGATTGTATTATCCATTGCAGTAAGTTACCTGGCTAACAAATATTTTAGTACTCCACAGAGCCAAAGCCCACTGCTCACCGTATTAGCGGCTACCAAAAACATTCCGTTTGGTTATATACTTAGCTGCTTTTTATTTTATTTTTTGAGTGGCTTCTTGTTATACAGTGCATTGTTTGCCGCTGTAGGTTCCGCAGTTGATAGTGAAACAGAAACCCAACAGTTTATGTTCCCGATAACCATGCCGTTATTTTTCACTTACCTATTATCAGTAAGCTTTTTGGCACAAGCCCCTGATAGCAGCTTGGCCTTCTGGTTATCCATCATTCCATTTACAGCCCCGGTTGCCATGATGGTACGTTTGCCTTTTGATGTGCCGGCATGGCAATTAGGCTTATCTATGGGGCTCATGATTGCAGGTTTTATTTTTACTACCTGGATAGCCGCACGCATTTACCGGGTAGGAATATTAATGTACGGTAAAAAAGCCAGCTACGGCGAAATAGCCAAATGGTTTTTTTATAAAGAATAATAGCTAACCTAATCTTTATCACTATCCCTGCAAAAAAATAAAACTTTTGCAGGGATTTTTTATTTTAGAGGAATGACTAACCGTGTTGCCGTTATAGATCTCGGTACTAACACCTTTCATTTACTCATAGCAGAACCTGGCCAGTCTTATTTCTTTACAGAACTACTGCATAAGTCTGAAGCTGTAAAACTGGGTGAAGGTGGAATCAACGATGGTGTTATCCGGCCTGATGCCTATCAGCGGGGTATTGCTGCAATGAATAAATTTCAACAATATATATTGCAATACAATGTACAGCAAGTTAAAGCATTGGCTACTTCGGCTATGCGTAGCGCTACAAACGGACAGCAATTTATAGATGAAGTAAAAGCACAAACGGGTATTCAGATTGGAATTATTTTAGGTGACACTGAAGCTCAGTACATTTACCAGGGCGTAAAAGCATCTAATTGTCTGCAAGCAGATAACAGTTTAATTGTAGATATTGGAGGTGGCAGTGTAGAGTTAATTATCGGCAATAACGAACATATTACTTACAAGCAAAGCTTTGAAATTGGTGCTGCTCGCTTAATGGCACTGTTTCATCAAACCGACCCTATACCGCCAAGCAGCATTCAAGATTTATACGCTCATTTAGATAACCACTTGCAACCTATGCTTGCAGCTGTTGCACGTAATTCTGTAATCAATCTAATTGGCTCATCCGGCGCTTTCGAGACTTTTGCTGAATTAGCAGAGCGCGATAAGGGTTATGATTTTGAATTAAAACAAAATCAGGTTTATACGTTCAATGAGCAAGACTTCTTGAAGATTACCAATCGTCTTATTCAGTCATCGCATGATGAACGGCTAAGTATGAAAGGAATTATACCTGTACGGATTGATATGATTGTAGTAGCCTCTTTAATTACCTGCTATTTATTAGAAAAGTTGCAGATTAAAGAGGTAGTGATGACGGCGTATTCGCTAAAGGAAGGTGTATTAGCCAGTATGCTGAACCAGCAAGTGTTAAATAAGCTTTAGTAGCTGCTGGTACACCTTTTCGGTAGGTAAGCCAACGACATTGGTATATGAGCCATTAATGCGTTCAATGCCGGTAAGGCCTACCCATTCTTGTATGCCATAAGCACCGGCTTTATCCATCGGTTTATACTTATTCACATATGCTGTTATCTCTTCATCTGTCAGCTTACGGAAAAACACTTCCGATACATCGTAAAACAAGTTGTACTGATGCTTGTACAAAATGCAAACGCCTGTAATTACCCGATGTACTCTGCCCGATAAGCGTTGCAGCATCTCAATAGCATGTGCAGGCGTTTCAGGCTTGCACAATATCAAATCGTCAATGCACACAATGGTATCGGCAGTAAGTACAACTTCATCAGCAATGGTTTCATCGTAGGCTTTGGCTTTCTTTTCAGCTATGTAAACTGCTACTTCTTCAGGCTTCAGATGATCTGGATAACTTTCATCTACCTCTTTCAGCACAATACGGAAATCCACATCCATTAGCCGTAACAGTTCCTGTCGACGTGGTGACTTAGATGCAAGAATAATTTTAGGTAGTTGATGAATCATAGTTTACAGCAAATAGTTGAAGGTTGGCAAGTAAATGTATATCACAAAAGGTATAAAGAGATTACCAGCTATAAGCCTCTGCTCCCATCCATTTGCCCTGAATTTTTAATACTTTTTCAACCACATCACGCGCACAGCCTTTCCCGCCAGAGATGTGCGATATATATTGGCTTACTTCCTTGATTTCTTCGGCTGCATCTGCCGGGCAAACGGGCATACCTACCAGTTTCATGACGCCCAGATCAGGAATATCATCACCCATATACATCACATTCATGGGGCTGATACCCCGCTCATTAATGTACACTTTAAAAGTTTCTGTTTTGTTACTACAGCCTAGGTACACATCTTTTATACCTAAGCTATTCAGGCGATGCATGGCAATTTTTGAGCGACTGCCCGATATAGCACATACATTGTATCCGCATTTAACAGCCAATTGCAAGGCATAACCATCTTTAATATTGAAGGCACGGGTTTGTTCACCTATATCATTTACGTAAACACTTCCGTCGGTTAATACCCCGTCAACATCAAAGATGAAGGTGGTAATATCTCTAAATTTATTTAACAAGATTTTGTAAAGTTTATAACAAATTGAGCAATACTACGAAATTCGTTTATGAATACCTATAACAAACTATTGGTTATCACGCCACTCATATACCCAGGCAGATTGTATCTGTTCCAAATGCCCTTCATTAGCCTCATCACGCTTGCCGGTAAAATGTGGTAAGGTAAGTACCCATTCTAATAAATCAGTAAAGCGAATGCGGTATATTTTTGATTCGTCAAAGCTATCGCCAAACTTTTCATAAAGTCCCATAGCAATATCTTCATAGTCATTCCAGTGTATAGGTAAAGCAAATTTATCGTTGTTGCTCATAAATAATTACGTGATTGTGTAGTGATTAAACTTTTAAATTTCAGATGAATTTTGTCTACTATCTTACAGGCCAATAGGCTTATGCAGTAAATTAGTGACCTAAAAACTGTGACTGATCGGGCAAGGTAACTTCAATATCGCCATCAATAATTACACATTGGCAGCCCAAACGTGAGTTAATACGCGGGTTAACTGCACGATCAATAAAGTCTTCCTCTTTATCTGATATTTCCTGGATATTATCCATTCCCTTGGTTACATAAACATGGCAAGTACTGCACCCGCATACGCCGCCGCAGTTATGTTGTAATTCTATGCCGTTTTCGAGGCAAACATCTAATACCGATTCTCCTTCGGCAATAGGTAGTTCTACCGGACTATGCCCTGCTTCCTCAAAGCTGATTTTTACTTTAAAAATGTCCATTCCGACAAAAATAACAATTTTACGATACTAGGTGTTTGTGCTCTCCCATTTTGATGATTGCCTGACTTAACAACTGATATAAATGCTGCACATCAGGCTGAGCGTTTAATAAAGCTATGTGAGCGTCCATTGTTTTTTCATCTTTTCTGACAGCCGGACCAGTTTGTACATCAGCCGGAAATTGCTGCTGCACCTTTTCGGCTGTTTCTAATATAAGGGGACGTAATAAATCAAAGCTTAATTGCTGTTGGGCCAGTAACTGTTGAGCTATGTAATACAAATAGTTGGGGAAATTACAGGCAAATACCGCAGATAAGTGTAATATTTTCCTTTGTTCTGAACTAACCAGATAAACGTTTTGGGTAATGCTTTGCGCTAATTGCTGTAGCAAAGCAGTAATTTCTTCATTAGCTCCTTCAACACACATAGGCACTTGACTAAAATCTATTGCCTTGCTTTTACTAAACGTTTGTAATGGATAAAACACGCCTGCCTGTTGGATGTAGGTCGTTAATATTTGCAGGGTTGTAGCTCCTGATGTATGTACAATTAATTTTTGATGATGAGCTAAAGCTGCTACAATCTCCTCTATCACATCATCTTTTACGCTAATCAGGTACATGTCGGTGCTGGTACTTACATCATTTAAGTTACCAATGGCTTCTGCCTGTACCTGTTTAGCAAGCAGCCTTGCATTTTGAGGGGTACGACTATACACCTGTACAATGATATGCCCGGCGCTAAATAAAGCAGCAGCCATGTGCGTTGCTACGTTACCTGCGCCCAATATGGTTATTTTCATAAGTACTATTTTGTATAACAGAGCACATAAGGCATATTCATTTTTTTTATACCTTTCGTGCCTCATTCAAGACAGTACAAAACAAATGAAATTTGTCAGAATTTTCCTTACCATCTTAGCTTATATATTTGTTATTGCAGGAATTATATTAACAGGATTGTACCGGTGGAATAATAAGGAAAAGAAAGATTTAACTGATGCCGATCGTAAGCAAGCAGGTGGTCAGTACATTAAACTTAGTCAGGGTATTACTCACTATCAACTAGGCGGCCCAGCTACCGGCAAAGTAGTTGTGCTGATACATGGCTTTAGTGTACCCTACTACATTTGGGATGGTACTTATGAATACTTAACAGCCCAAGGCTTCCGGGTATTACGTTATGATGAATACGGTCGCGGGTTTTCTGACCGACCAGATATCACCTACAACCACCAGGTATATATGCAGCAACTCAATGAACTACTTACCAATCTTCATCTGCAAGCACCAGTTAATTTAGTTGGTGTATCATTTGGTGGCAAAGTTGCTCGTGACTTCACCTGCCAGTACCCGCAACTGGTTAATAAGGTAGTATTGATTGATCCGGCCTATTCAAAGATGAAGCCTAATACACCGGAACTAATAACTGATTACCAGTTCACCATCCATTCAGATAAAAGAGCCGAAAGCCAGGTAGAAGACTTTAAATATCCTAATCGGCATCCTGATTGGGTTAGTAAATACAAAACTCAAATGCAGTACAAGGGCTTTACACATGCCTTAGTATCTACTTTGTATAACTATCCTAGTGAAGGTAAAGCTGAAAGCATTTGCTTGAACAATACCCACAAACCAACGCTACTAATTTGGGGAAAAGAAGACCATACTGTGCCTTTCCAGTACAGCGATTCGGTACGTAGCGTGCTTAAAGCAACGTTTTTACCTGTAGATGATGCCGGGCACTTACCTTACCTTGAACAAGCGGCAACAGTTAACCCCAAAATTGCAGCTTTTCTAAAAGATTGAATTAGTCAGTAGCTGCTTTCTAGCTCTGACCATTGTAAGCCATCTGGCAAAAGCGCTTTGCTAAACTCTATATGTATCACCCGCCTGCGCCGGTTACTGGTGGTTCTATTAGAAGCATGTAATAGTAATGGACGCATAATCATGATACCACCTCTAGGTACTGGGCAAATTACTTCTTGCTCTGCATCCCAGTTTATATTTTCCGGTCGGTAGATACCTTTATGATGAGATTTGGGAATTACCTTGAGTGCGCCATTACCTTCATCCGTATCATCTAAATGAATACGAACCGTAAAATTATCTTTCAGAATTGCTAAGGGAGGTTGTACGGCAAATTGATTTTGCTTGATTGTCCAAGGCCCAAAATCTGGTAAATCTACTTTTCTATCTACCGATATGGTTAAATCCTGATGGTAAGCTACAAACCAGTTTGATTTTTGGGGTTTATCAAAATAAATAGATTTTACCACAAAATAATTGAAACTGAATAAAGCATCCAAAATCTGACGAAGCATATCTGTAAAAATCAATGTTTTAATTTCAGGAACTTGTTTTAGAAACTGACGAATAGCAAATAAATCATCTGTTTTACGAAAGGTCAAATCAGATGTATCAGCCTGCTCAATTAGGCTAACCATTTCGTTAACCTCATGGTCTCTAAACACATCAGGGATAACGGTAAACCCGTTATCCCTGATGTTATGTGTATGATTGGTTAATACCATATCAGCTTACTTTTAATTCGCTATTCCTTCTAAAAATCGACATCAGGAAACCAATTACCATGATGATGGTACCGGCCCAGAAGAAGTTGATGTATGGAAAATCAATAGCCCGCATTACGATGTAAGATTTCATTCTTTCCGGCTGTTGATAAACAGTGATTTCAAACTTATTTTCCGCAGGTATAACTTTTGAAAAACGCAGCTTCAAACCCGCATCATCAACCTTACGTGGAAAGTCGAAAGTATTATTGTCTTTAATCATGAAGATCGGCTCAGCTTGGTATGTATGCCCATGTGCTACTACTTCCAATTCAGCACCTATAGCTACATCATTAGTGCCAAGCGGGATGTTTTGAATTTTAGGTTGCTTGTTTAAATTTCGTAATACAATATAGCCTTCACGATAACGGATCGTATCGCCAATGCGAACTTCATGAGTTACCGGAGGTTCATAGTTCTTGTCCTCATCACCACCGCCATGCTCGGCCGAAGTAGAGCCGGCAGTCAGGTTCTCTTCTTCCTTAATCGGTGCTGCTGAAACGTGGGTATATAAATCATGAAACAGGTAATGCTTGGTATCTGGCGATGAAACCAGTCCCATTTTCATATTAGCTTGAGAGTTAGGCTTCAATACGAACTGTTCCTGTACTTTACCATTAACATCCAGTTTCTGGTACAATACTTTAAAATAATGGTTAGGAGCTACTAATGAATCGCCTACATAAGTTACTTTGTAGTTACCCATATTAACCGGCTCGTTTTTGTACAGCATAATATTTTCGCGTACATCAGCAACCTTATCGAAGCCTTTTACTTCAATCATGCCTTTATCATTCTGCGAAACTATTTTGCTGGTACCCGCTGCAATTAAGGCACCTATCAGCAGCAACGAGAAGCCAATATGAGCTACAGCCGATCCGGCTAACTTGATCTTACCTTTTAATGCAGCAGCTAATATCTTCGCATTTGCCATTACGCCATAAACAGCTCCCAGCATTACTAAAATAAATACGAACTTCAGTTTATATACGCCGCTTACCCACACAATTACGGCAGTAATTAATGCTGCAAAAGCTAAGTAAACTAACGTTGTAATAAAGAAGCGAGTAGTATCTGTTTTCTTGTATTTTAAGAATTGTGTAAAGCCTAAAAACAAGGTAACGATGAATGCAAAACCTGCCTGGAATACATTGTATAAGGATACCGGATTAGCTGGCGGTGCAATATGCGTTTTAAACATCGCATTCCAAACCGGAATAGAAGTTACTATAACTAATTGCAGGCAAGAAAGACCTAAAAATGCTGAACCTACAAACATCCAGAACTCACGCGAATAGGTTTCTTCTTCCTTTCGTGAAATAGGTAATTCTTTCCAGCGCCAAACTAATACTCCGATGGTAATACCTAAGAAAATTACAACATCCAGTACCAAGTGCCAGAACATTCCTAAATCAGTAAAAGCATGTACAGAAGTTTCACCCAGAATACCACTACGGGTTAGGAACGAGGCATATAGCACTAACACAAAGCTCAGCAATGTTAAGAATGTAGCGGTAAAATATGAATGACCTGAGTTTTTGTAAACAATAAGCACGTGCAAAGCAGCAACCAGTACTAACCAGGGTATTAAAGAGGCATTCTCAACCGGATCCCAAGCCCAGAAACCACCAAAATTCAGTGATTCGTAAGCCCAAAAAGAGCCCATAATAATACCAGTACCCAGCACCATTACTGCAAACAAGCTGTAGCTGATAGCGGGATTAATCCATTCTTTATAGCGCTTTTGCCATAAGCCAGCTACTGCATATGCAAACGGAACTATCATTGAAGCAAAGCCCAAAAACAAAGTTGGCGGATGTATTACCATCCAGTAGTTCTGCAACAAGGGATTTAAGCCGTTACCGTCTTTAATAAAATCCAAGTAATTAGGTTGGCTGAATATGGGTCCGGGTACTGCATCACGCAATAATATGAATGGCGAACTACCCACGCGAGTACCAAAAAGCTCAACACCAATTAACATAGAAGCCAACAGCGTTTGCGAAAGGCCAACAACAGTCATTACGGGCTTTTCCCATGATTTGGCTTTCCACATTAAGATATTACCTAACATCGCCTGCCAGAAAGTCCATAACCAGAAACTACCTTCCTGCCCTTCCCAGTAGCTGGAAATGATGTAATACACGGGCAATGTGCGCGATGAGTGCGCCCACGCATAATGGTATTCGAAAAGGTTATTGTAAATAATGTAGAACAAGCAGCAGCCTATGGCTACTACCGATACGGTGTTGATATAAAAACTTAAACGGGCCAGCCTGAACCAGGAAAGGTCAAGCTTGTTGGTTTGTGTAGTAGCGAAGTAGTAACTAATGGTAGCTAATAATGCCGAGCCGAAGGAAAGTACAATAAAAAACTGTCCCAGGTGCCCCGGCAGAAGGTGCTCCCCTTTAAAATCTATGTTCATGAAGTGCTGTTAGCGATTATATGCTGGCTTGCTTGGTTGGCGTAGCAGCACCGGAAATTTCGACCTTATCTTGGGTATATTTGGATGGGCATTTCATTAAAATTTTATTGGCATGAAATTCACTACCCTGCATTTGGCCGGTTAACACAATTTGTTCTGAACGTTCAAAATCTTGCGGTTTAGTACCGGTGAAAACTACTTTACATTCTTCACCTTTGTTATCTTTCATGTAAAATGAAAAGTAATTGGCATCTTTAGTAGCATCATAATACAATGGTTTTTCTTTGTTTAGATGCCCTACAATATGCAACTCACTTTTAGTTTGTTCTGCATCTTTAAATGAACCGTAAGTACTTGAATTAGAATAGGTACTAATAATTACCGCAATAGCTACAGCAATAACAATTATACCTAGTATAGCGCTTTTTTTCATGATGTTTTAACTGCTGAAAATCGATATACAAAAATACAAAACGTATAGCTAATTAACTTTATTACAACAGATATATATTATTTAGAATCTATCTTAACAAAGTTATATAATCTGTCCGTTTAATCGGCGCTTTGGAGTAGCTATCATAACCATCAAACACCCAGTAATATACACCTACAGGCAATTCCTTACCAGCGTAAGTTCCATCCCAGTAATCTGCAATCGTTCTGCTGGAAAATACTAGCTGTCCTTCCCTATTGTAAATTCTGAGATTGCCGAAAGTTACGTAGCCTTCAAAGTTGAGAGAAAAACGTTCATTTCTACCATCACCATTTGGTGTAAATGTATTAGGCGCTTTAATAATGTATGGCGGTGGCGGATTAATCGTTACATTGACCGGAGCTATAATGTAGCAGTTATTACCTGTAGTTGCTTTAATGTAATAAGTACCACTTTTATTAATCGACCAGTAATTCTCTACCGCTTTGCTTGCAGTTGCATCACTATAGTAAGTGTAAGTATAGCCGGCTCGATGAGTATAGGTTCTACTTAAATCAATGGTATTGGGGTACGTAGTGGAATTATCATTGTTTACTTTAATTTGGGGCGTATCAATAACTACTTGTATGGGCATAATACTTTCGCAGCCTTCGGTATTCTGACCTTTGATATAATACGTTCCGGGTGTGGTAATCTCGTTAGGCCGATACAAAAAGCTCGTTTCATTGAAATCATTGTAATAGCTGAATATTGTTCCGAGACTACTACCCGCAGTTACTTCAGGTGCGGTTAAATCAACAGCAGAACCCGGACATCCATATATTTTTTCAGGTACATTTAACTTAAATGTTGTAGTAATACGATGTACTGTAGTATACAAAGTATCTTGACAGCCTACACCAGCAAAGGGATCGATTTTAACAGCATAGGTACTTAAATCGGGAGGTGGCGGAGATAGGGTTAAAGTTTGCCCTTGTCCTAATTGCTTGGATTTATTACCGTTGTACCATGTATAATTACTAAAACCAGCTGGTGCACGCAATGTGACTGCACTTTGCCCAAGACAATAGGTGTTGCCTGTTATGGCAGAACCACAGTTTTCATCCAAATCTAAATAAGCATATCCAAAGTGTTGGCCTCTAGTACAATCATTTACGGTGAACTCTAACTGAATGGTTTTACCTGCATACCCCACCAAATTGATGGTAGTGGCCGACCAATCTTTATAATACACTGAAGAATTTGTTTGACCTGCTGAACTGGTACTAGACAATTTGAACCCAGGTATACTTGAGCTTTGACTAAAATTAAATGACGGACAATTCACGTACGTACTATCTGTTACATCATAAACTTTAGCAGTAAACCTGGGTTGCTCTAAATCGCCATGATTAGATGGGTTTTGCAGAACAACTGCATAATAAAAAAGTAAAGTATAGGAACTGCCAGGCGGAATGGTGTAAGTATAAGTAATTCTATCTGCTTTTCTGCTAGGAATTTCATTACCCAATTTAACGGAATGCTGACTCCCGTTAGGGCAAACTACCGGAAACAAGCCGTAAGGATCAAGCTGTGTGGATGTTTTGTCGATTATGGTGTGGCGGTCAGGCGTGGGTGCGGTTGGAGAAACAGCTATATTGAGTTGCCGCGTATCTTGACTTACTGTACCTGAGTAACACTGCCAACCAACATATGAACCTTTTTCAAACCCGATATTAGGCGGACATTGTGCTTTTACTGATAGACTGAGCAGTAAAAGTAAAAACGAGCAGATTGTGATAAACCTCATTCCAATTAGTTTTTAAAAGTAGCTAATTGAAATGAGGTTGCCAATAGTTTATGGCCAGATACCTAAATTCATGTAACTCACCGCAATTTTATTGATAGCTCCAACAAAAGCAGCGGTACGCAAAGTGTCAATTTTAGGATTATTAACAAACGTTTCCCGAATTTCGTGATAAGAACGAATCATGGTATCTTCTAAACCAGAATTTACCAACTCCAGCTCAGATGCACCTTTGATGATGGTAGAACGCTGCATTGGTGTTAAAGCTACCCCAGTAATCCCTTCTACCATATTCACCAAGTTTAAGTTTGAGTTTTCTTCAAACCGGCGGTTCATACGACCAAAAGATACGTGCGATAAGTTTTTCAACCACTCAAAATAAGATACCGTTACCCCACCAGCGTTGGCATACATATCAGGAATGATAATACCACCGTTTTCATAAAAGATGGCTTCTGCCTCTGGTGTAGTTGGGCCGTTAGCACCTTCTGCTATAATCTTCGCCTGAATGTTACGTACATTGTCGGCAGTAATCTGGTTTTCTAACGCAGCAGGCACTAAAATATCACATGGTTGCTCTAAACCTTCTTTTGAATTTTTGAACTCCTGGGCAGCACCTGGATAACCTAAAATAGATCCGGTTTCTTTACGATGCTGGAATACAGCTTCTACATCCAAACCATCAGCATTGTAGATAGCACCTTCGTACTCACATAAGCCTACAATGATGCCACCGAACTCAGCTAAAAACTTAGCTGAATGGTAACCCACATTACCTAAGCCTTGTACAATAATGCGTTTGCCGCTGATACCTGGCATTAAACCGATGCGTTGCATGTCTTCTCCTACATTCACGCATTCACGTACAGCAATAGCCACGCCGCGGCCAGTTGCTTCACGACGACCGGCAATACCATGCAAGGCAATAGGCTTACCCGTTACACAGCCTAAGGCATCACCCTGGCCAGGGTTCATGGTAGCATAGGTATCGGCAATCCAGCTCATTTCACGCTCGCCTGAACCATAATCAGGAGCAGGTACATCAATGCTGGGACCTAAAAAGTTTTTTTTGGTTAACTCTACCGTGTAGCGGCGGGTGATGTTTTCTAGCTCTTGTATGGTGTAGTTCTTCGGATTGATTTTAATCCCGCCCTTAGCACCGCCAAAAGGCACATTTACAATAGCACACTTGTAGGTCATCAAAGCTGCTAAAGCCATCACCTCATCCTCGTTCACCATTTCGCTGTAGCGAATACCACCTTTAGTGGGCGATTGATGATGTGAGTGTTCTACACGCCAAGCATCAATCACTTCAAAACCGTTGCCTTTACGTATTGGAAAACGAAAACGATAAACACTGTTGCATGATTTGATCTGATCTAATAATCCGGCATCATGCTTGGTAAATTGCGCTGCATAATCAAAGTTATTACACACATCATTAAAGAAGTGTGTTTCCTGATTATCAGCTATTAAAATATTAGCCATAATGATAATATTGTGTAAATAATTGGTTAACTATAAGTAGACTTCGATTCGATAGATCAAAAAGTATTTACGTTTATAAAAGTTGTTTAATACTTATTGTTTTCAATCTTTCTCAATCGCTTGTCTATAACAAATAAATAAATAGCCAGTCCGGCAAATACAATCGCTATGGTACCAATTACCACATAAATTTTGCCCGAACTGCGCATTGCATCAGCCATTTCAACCGGCTGTGCAAAAGCACTTATAAAACTTAATACTGCAACTAACAAACAAACCAGCTTTTTCATGATAAGCTTTTATAAGGTATTTATTTTATTTTCTATTAAACGAATTCGGTAACGTAAGGTTGCTATCCATATAGCTAAAAATATCCACCCTATACAGGCCGGATAAAAAACCATACGCATGGTGTTATCCATATCGTACTTGCCGAAGGCTGGGTTACCACCATTACCTGGATGCAAAGAGTCGGTCATGCGGGGTAAAATGAACAGCAGCACAATCATAATCGGAAAAGCAAAAATGTTGTATATGGCTGAAATTCGGGCCCGCTTTTGCTCTTCATCAATTGAGTTGCGAAGAACCAGATAGGCACAATACAACAGAAAGGCAATGGCTGCACTGTTTTGTTTAGGGTCATTGCTCCAATACTCTCCCCAAGCATATTTAGCCCATAACATGCCGCTAAGCAAACCCAGTATATAAAATACAATACCGGTATTTACCGCCTCAATAGCTACCAAATCGTGCTCCTCTTTTCCAGAGCTTAAATACTTAATACTGTAAACTACTGAAATGCCGAAAACAACAAACATGGCCATCCACATAGGCACATGGAAATACACATTGCGTATAGTTTCATGCAATATGGGCAATTTGGGTACAGGGAGCAGAAAGCCGGCTATGATGGTGTAAAATAACAGTACCACAGCCATAATTTTCCACCAAGACTGATAGATAAATTTCATAAAATTTCAACGTGCAAAGGTATAACAAATTACAACAAGTGCTATGCTTACATAGTATTTATTGTACTTGGAGGAGTTATGTTACTTCTTCATCTCGCCGGGAGAATAATCTACGGGTAGTAGTTCGGCTATCTTACTCTTTGACCAAGTACCCTCATACAATGTGCTTTGTGAAGATACCACTACCCCATTCAGATCGAACAAAGCATAGGGTTTATAAAGCGTGATTACACTGGTTTCGTAGTTATCCCAATCTAAAGGGCGGTAAATATCTTTAAAATCAACAGTCTCCCGCTTTTTGGTATAAACTACGTATAAGCAGCCTGGAAATGTAAGTGCATAAATACCCGACTGTTCTGTTTTCCGAATGACCTGCTCGGGCAACAATGGTGTTCTGCTCAGGTTATCATCATAGCGGTTCAGGTTTTCTTTATTGACCCAATAGTTCATAGAATCACGATTCACCTCTCTGAATTGATCTAGCTTTTTCTGGATAATTTCTTCTTTAGGCCGTTGAGGATTAGGCCGGCGGTACAAAGTGCGAATCACAAAGCCATCCTGATTGAAATGGTCGCTCACCAATGATCGGAAAAAGTGCATGCTGGAGCCATAATAAATCTCCTGTCGCCGCTTTTCCCACAATGCCTTTTGACTAGCACTTCCCGGTAATTCTTCATATAACACCTTACCCTGCCATGAAATGGTATTGTTATAATTATCAACTTTAAATTCGTTAATCAGAAACTTGACTTTGTAACCAATAGCACGATTTTCAATATTGATAAAATCGTAAGATGAAGCTTCAAGCGTTCTTTTAGATTTATGATAAATGAGGTTGATATCATGTGGGTTCAGTATTCTGCATTTATGGGCATCATCTGATACGCCTAAGAACTCTTTAACGAACATCTCGTAATTAGCTTTCCAGTTTCCTCCACTGGTAATAATTACATCATGCAGTTCCAGAACACGTGGCAGCAATTCTGCATTTACGGTAACTGGCTCCGGTCCTACTAAAACTGATTGTGTAAATTCTTCAAGCCCAACAGATGTAATTACCAGTTCATACTGGCCGGGCTTCACGCCAATCAATCTAAACGTACCATCATCGGCAGTAGTAGTACCAAAGGTGGCGTTACTCAAGAAAACACTAGCACCAGATACCGGCTTTTTAGTATCCATGCGTAATACTTTACCCGTAATTACGCCGGTTTGTGCTTTTGCTGTGAATGATATAATAATGCCGATTAGGAAAGCCCAATAGAAGCGCATGGTATAATCAAATAGTTATGACAGCTTGTTTAACGTTAGCGATTGAAAAAAATTTCAGCTCAAATATATAGCATCATGTTATAACATGATGCGGCACAAGCTGGGTTAGAGCTTATATCTCAAAGGTGTTACGCTCACATTAAAGAGCTCTAATCTCTCCACAAGTACGGGAACAAAATAAGCGATATAGCCAGTACAATAGCGTTGATAGCTGCTAATACACCAAAGTTACCGTAAGTAAAGCTACGGTCAACCCCATCCATGGCGCTTTTACTGAGTTTAACAACAATCAGAATTACGGGTATAATAACGGGAAAACCCAATATGGCCATTAGCGTACCATTATTGCTGGCCTTTGCAGCTATTGCTGATACCATGGTAAACACGGTAGCAAAAGTAAAACTACCTGTTAATACAGCTAGTAGGTATATAACCATATCACCTACGGTATTGCTAAAAAACAAGGTATAAACAACTAATGCTAATATGCTCAGTAGCATCATTAACAAGGCATTGTATATGATTTTAGATAGAATTACCGCCTGCGGACTGGCAATTATATAATAATATAGCATACGGCTTCGGCTTTCTTGCAAGAAGCTTTTTGCGATAGCATTTACAGAGGCAAACAAGATAATAATCCAAAAAAGTACGTTCCACACCAAAGGATACCCCTCATTATCTTTAAACCCAGGGTTTAGGTTGAACGCTATATAGCACACAAAAACAGTAGAAACGATGTAAAGTAAAATACCATTAAATGCATATTTAGATCGCCATTCCAGCAAAATTTCTTTTTTAAGCAGATGTACAGTTTGGCGCAACAATTCCATAGCAGCAAATATATCAATTATAATTGGCTGCCCTTTTACTGGCTAACATCTGAAATTTATAGCTTTGTGTACACCTGCATACAAAATTCATGGCCGACTATTATCACCCTACTCCGCTGGGTACAGCTTGCATTACAGAACATGATGGATTGATTACAGCCATACGCGTTTGTGACGATACAGCAATGGAAAATAACCAGGAATTAACTGATGCTACCCAAATTACCATAAAACAGTTAGACGAATATTTTGCAGGAAAACGGCAAATATTTGATTTACCACTTAAACAACAAGGCACTAATTTTCAGCAGCAAGTATGGCAATATTTGCAACAAATACCCTTTGGAGAAACAATAAGCTATATGCAGTTATCGCAACGAATGCAGAACCCATTAGCTATCAGGGCCATTGCGGCAGCCAATGGTAAAAACAATTTGTGGATTGTTGTTCCCTGCCATCGTGTAATTGGAACTGATGGCAGCCTTACAGGTTATGCCGGCGGACTTTGGCGCAAACAGTGGCTTTTACGTCACGAAGTGCAAGTGGCAGGATATGGTCAGTTGCAAATGCAACTATGATAAAAGCACACTACTTACTTAGCTACTAAAAAGCTTTTTAGTTTTTCATGCAGTTGGTAGGCTTGAAATGGTTTTGCCAATACATCATCCATACCAGATGATAAGGCTTGCTGCTGTTCATGATCGAATGAAGCTGCCGATAAGGAGATAATAGGAATATTACGTTTGGGCTCAACAAAGTTAACCCGTATGTGCTTAGCCGCTTGGTAGCCATTCATTTCTGGCATATGGGTATCCATTAGTATCAAATCATAATCCTGGGTTTGAAGCTTATCTAACACCTTACGGCCATTATCTACCATATCAAACTCCACATTCCAATCTTTCAGCATTTTTGATAACATAAACTGGTTAACCAGATTATCTTCAGCCACCAATATATGCACTGACTCAAATGGATCCAGTTTTTTCCTACTGAGACTACTTTGTTGCGTATTTACCGATTCATTTTCAGCTATAGTGTACCAGTTGGTAAAGTTGAAAACACTGCCCTTACCTATCTGACTGCTTACTGTTAACTCGCCTCCTTTTAGTTCAATGAGTCGTTTAACAATAGCTAAGCCCAAGCCTGTACCTCCATATTTAACCAGTGTATCTTGTTCAGCTTGCTCAAATGAATCAAAAATTTTAGATAATCTATCGGCTGCAATGCCTATACCTTCATCAGCTACACTAATCTGCAGCTTAACTTTTTCATTCAGCTTCTGCAAAACGCCAATTTCCAGTTTCACCAACCCCACATCTGTAAACTTTATAGCATTGCTAAGTAAGTTCATCAATATCTGGTTTAACCGTAATGAATCATACAATAAAGCTTCAGGTACCTGTTCATCAATGTGCAATTGGAAATTCAGCTTTTTCTCGTCGGCCTTGTACTTTAGCAAATCAAATACGGCATTAACGGTTTTGCGTAAATTATTGTTGGTTCTGTATATAGAAAACTTACCGGCTTCAATTTTAGAAATGTCTAATACATCATTAATTACCCCTAAAAGAGATTGTGAAGAAACTTCTAATAAGTCAACAACATCCGTTTGCTGCGCATCTAATTCTGTATTACGCAGTATATGGGTTAAACCCATAATGCCATTAACAGGTGTACGTAACTCATGGCTCATGTTTGCCAGAAAGTTTTCTTTGGCTTTTTTGGCTTGTTCGGCCGCTTCTTTTGATTTAATAAGTTGATGCTCGTAGCTCTTTTGCGGAGAAACATCACTGATGTTTAGAAACACCATCTTGTTGCGGTAGGTAATTCGACACTCTACCCACAACATATGCTTCTCAAAGGTTTCAAATTGATATTCAGCTACGGCAAAACTTAAGTTATTATTAATAACATCTGAAAGCTTTTTACGAAAGTTAGGCTGATCATCAATAGCAGCTAAATCAATAACGCTTTTTTGCAAAACTTCATCCATCTGGTACCCTAACAACTTTTGAACTGCCGGGTTGATAGATTTGATGCGAAGAGATTGTGCATCTACTGTTGCAATAATATCAGCAGAATTTTTAACCATGATGGCATAGTTCTGCAACTCTTCATTTTTAACTTTAATTTCTTTTTGGTTCCGTGCTAATTGTATAAACGAATCAACCTTAGCTGAGGTAATATACGGATCAAGAGGTTTGTATAAATAGTCAACAGCACCGCTTACCAAACCTTTTACTACATACTTTGATTCTTTAGATATAGCTGTTACAAAAATGATCAGGATATCTTTAGTACGCGGATTTGACTTCAACATTTCAACCAGTTCAAAGCCATCAATTTGAGGCATTTGAACATCTACCAATGCAATACTAATGGTATTTTCCCATGCTATACGCAACGCTTCATTAGGCGACGTGGTTGATAGAATAGTAATATCATCACGCTTCAGCAATGCTTCCAGCGCAACAATATTTTCTTCTTTATCATCAACTATCAATATATTAACAGGGTCCATAAATGAAAGGCAAAGTTGGTTGTATAGTGTAAGATTAAAGTTGTAATAATTTAAAAATATCCTCAGCAGTTAATATATAATCAGCTGCTTTTAAATGAATAGCTGCGTTAGGCATATCAGCCATCTCAGCATCACTCGGATCTTGCACAATCGTTAACGAACCTTTTTTACGAAGCTTTAATAATCCTTCCGCCCCATCCTGGTTAGCTCCGGAAAGTAAAATGGCTGTACAACGGTTGCCAAAGGCTTCGGCTGCCGTATCAAAGGTAACATCTATAGAAGGCTTGGAATACCATACAGATTCTGAAACGTCTAAACTGAATTGTTTTTCGTTTTCTATGAGGGTATGATAGTTGGCTGGCGCTATATAGATGGTGTTTTTTTTGATTACGTCTTTATCACATATTTCACGTAGGTACATACGACTGTGTTGACCAAAAAGTTTCTCAATCTCACTGAAATAATTCTTTTTACGGTGAATAATGATGATAACCGTTTTGCCCAAATTAGCTGCTAAACTTTTAACCGTTCGGAAAAGCAACTTAAATGATCCGGCCGAACCACCCAGCAGCAGCACATCCGATTGATGCCATCGTTCAACTATGTCTGTACTAAGCTCCAATTTTCTGATATATATTTTCTTTGGAATTTACAGTTTTAAAGCGTTTACGAAAGCTATCAGACCGTATAGCTTCTTTGCTGCCCAAACATAAAAACCCTAAAGGGCACAAGCTGCGATAAAACAAGTCCAAAATTTTTTCCTGAAGTTCCGAATCAAAATAAATAAACACATTACGGCAGGTGATTAACTGAAACTCATTGAAAACCTGATCAGATATTAAATTATGCACAGAAAACAAAGTGTTCTGCTTCAACTCGGCATGTATAGTAGCAGCATCATACAATATGGTAAAATGATCAGTAAGCGTTCCGGGTAGGCCCGAGTACTGGTAATTTTCTATGTATGATTTGATTTTACGCAAGCTATATATACCTTTTTTCGCTTCTTTTAAAACCTGCGTATTGACATCCGTGCCATAAATGAATGACTTTTTTCGTAAACCAGCCTCCTGCAGCAAAATAGCTAATGAATATACCTCTTCACCGGTTGAACAACCTGCACTCCAAATTTTTATATGCTGGAAGGTTGACAAATATGGAAGCACCTGTGCATTCAAAGCTTTATAGTATAACGGATCACGGAACATTTCGGTTACATTAACAGTAACCTCCTCTAAAAAATACTGGAAGAAATCATGATCATTAATCAGCAAATGCTTCAAATCATAAAACTCCAGCTTTTTCAACTGCATAATACGTACTAAACGCCTTTTAAACGAGGCTTTAGAGTAGCCTGAAAAATCAAATCCGTGTATTTTCTTAACGAGGTTTATGAGTTCACTTAAGTGTATTGATGTTAACCCGTCTGCCTCTATACTTTGCTTCATCATTATTAGTTGTCTAACCACAACTGCAATAAAGAAATTAATCGGTCCATATCAATTGGCTTAGTGATATAATCATTAGCACCTGCTGCTATGCACTTTTCCCGATCTTCTTTCATCGCTTTAGCTGTTAAAGCAATTACAGGCAATTTAGCCCATTTGTTTTGCTTACGTATTTGCCGAGTAGCTTCGTATCCGTCCATTTTAGGCATCATGATATCCATTAACACAATATCAATGCCTTCTGTAGTCTCTAACTTTTCTAGTGCTTCATCTCCGTCATTAGCAATTTCAACCTGCAAATCATACGTTTGCAAAGCACTGCTTAATGCGAAAATATTCCGCATATCATCATCAACAATAAGTACCTTTTTACCTTTCAAAACTTCTTTCCCCTTATTTACTGTAGTAAGAAGCGTTTTTTGCGCAGAAGGTTTTTCCGTTGTTTGCGGATTGGCGCTAATTTTATGTAAAAACAAGTTTACTTCGTCAATTAACCTATCGGCCGACTTGTTGCTTTTCATCACCATGGCATTGGCATATTGCATCAGTCGGTTTACTGATGTTTTATCCAATTCCATAGCGGTATTCACAACTACCGGCAGTTCAGTAAAGCGATCAATAGCTTTAACTTTGTCCAGTAAATCTAAGCCTGAAATATCTGGCAGATTCAAATCCAAAATAACGCATTGGTAATCGTTTTCATTCAACATCGTGAATGCCTGCTCGCCTGTAAAAGCTTGGTCAACAGTAATGCCTTGTTTCTGCATGAGTTCTTTGAGCGCCTGGCTCTGCGCTTCATGATCTTCCACCAGCAAAATCTGCTTGAAGCGCACACCACTCTGGCTCATCATATCAGCAAATAGCTTATCCAGTGTTTCGGTATTGATAGGCTTCTTCATAAAACTGATAGCCCCTTCCCGACGCACTTTATTAGCAGCAGCCTCACCTGCAGACATCAGGTGAACAGGTATATCTTTTAGTGCATCATCCTGTTTTAGTTCTTTTAATATCTGCCAGCCATCTTTGCCAGGCAGCATAATATCCAGAACTACCGCATCAGGCATGTTTTCTTTTATAATTTCAACAACGTGGGTACCTTCATTTACCATGATAGATTGGTAGCCATGCTCTTTCGCATAATCATGCAGAATATCAGCAAAGTTCTTATCGTCTTCTACAATAACTACCAATGGCTCCGGACGGCCTTGTTGAGTTTGCACCTGCTCAGCCGGCTGTAAAAAATTACTTTTAGCATTAAAGCTTTCAATAGATGGTAACTGTGGCTCTTCCACAACCGGAGTTACTTGCGTGGCTTCAAAAGGTATGTTTAAAATAAACTCACTGCCTTGCCCCAGTTCGCTCTTCAAGCTAATAGCGCCACCTAGTAAATTAGCCAACTCACGACTGATGGATAAGCCTAAGCCAGTACCACCGTATTTACGGCTGGTTGAACCATCAGCTTGCTGGAAGGCTTCGAATATTACTTTTTGCTTATCTGCTGCAATACCAATACCGGAATCTTTTATTATGAAATCGATAGTGTTCGGCTTTTTGCCAGATACTGCATTAATAGCAATTGAACCACCTTCAGGCGTAAACTTGAAGGCATTTGATAACAGATTTTTAAGCACCTGCTCTACCCGAACTTTGTCGGTAAAGATAGATTCAGGCAGATTGGTAATGCTATGAGTAAAGTTTATTTTTTTGTTGCGTGCTACTTCTGTAAATAGCATATCCATATCACGAACAATCTCAATAACCTTCACATCATCATTCTGCATATCCATTTTACCGGATTCAATTTTTGAGAGGTCAAGGATATCGTTGATGAGCGTCAGCAAATCATTACCGGCATTGAAAATTACGCTGGCATATTTAATCTGATCTTCAGACAGGTTATCTGTTTTGTTATCTTTTAAAATACGTGCTAACACCAGAATACTATTGAGTGGCGTACGCAACTCATGACTCATATTGGCCAAAAACTCCGACTTGTACTTACCGGTTGTTTCCAGCTCGGTTACCTTTTGATTAATGGCATGGCGGGCTTCTTCAATAGCTTGGTTCTTCTCTTCCAGCAAGCTGGCTTTCTCCTCCAACTCGGCATTAATGGTACGTAACTCTTCCTGCTGCACACGCAACTCTTCTTCCGATGCCTGCAGCATTTCGGTTTTGTTGAGTAACTCTTCATTGGTAACACGCATTTCTTCTTGCTGTGCTTCCAACTCTTCGGCTTGTTGTTGAGTTTCCTCGAACAAATCGTGCATAATGGTTCGAGCCTGTGCAGTGTTAATGGCAATGCCAATATCATCGGCCGCAGCCATTATATAATCGCGGTCATTATCTTTAAGCTGGCTTTGGAATGCTACTTCCATTACACCCTTCAGTTTTTTATCAAAGAAGAAAGGAACAATCAGTATTTCGGCTAGTTCCTGACTGATGATAGAGGTCTCCAGTTGCAGCTTGTCATTCAAATGACCTTTAATGGTAGCCGGTTTCTGATCGGTAGCAACCTGCCCCAACCAACCCTCTGATAGTTTGATTTTCTTCTTAACTACACTTAAATCATGAAAAGCGAAGTAAGAATAAAGCTCCAGTGCTTCATCATCTTCACTAAAAAGATAAAATGTACCGGTAAGCGCATTAGTGTATTGGCAAACCTCTGTTAAGATATTAGCAGCCAACTCCTTTTCACTTTGCTGCCCTTGCATCTTTTCGTTCAAATTACCGATGCCCGTTAGCAGCCAGTTTTTAGATTCGTTTTCACCCAAAACCTGCTCTAAAGCCGTGTTGGTTTCTTTGACTTCGGCTTCAATCTTCTTCTGCTGCTCAAAAGTTTTTTGTATGTAAATGAATAAGACAACAATAATTATCAAAAATATCAAAGAGCCTACTACAATAATTATAGTAGTGTTATTAGCGGCTTCAGCTGTGCGAGCTTTGCCAGCCAACAATGATTTGCTCTCCACTTTGTTGATATTGTCAATTAATCCCCTGATCCTGTCCATGACTGCCTTACCGTTCAGTAGCATATCATGTTGAACCATGTAATCCAACCCTAGCGCTTCACGCTTATCAACGTTGGTTTTTAATAAGGTTAATTGCTCTTCAGTTAATTGAGTTAAATCAGTTATATTCTTTTGCTGATCAGGATCTTGTTCAGTTAACGTTTGTAAACGATTCAAATCATGCGATATACGCGGTAAAGCAGCATTGTAGGGATCCAAGAATCGCACTTTATTGGTAGCCACATAACCACGCATACCTGTTTCAGCATCAATCAGGTATTGCAATATGTTGTGCGATGTATTTACAACCTGCTGGCTATGTTCAACTTCAGTTTGATTATCCTGCAGTTTTCTAATGCTATAAAATGATAACAAACCAACAATGAAAACTAGAATAATAGATACGCCAAAACCAATTAAGACTTGTTGCCGAAAAGAAAATCTGAACATATATTGAGTGGAAATGCTTAGTTAATGTTTGTAAAGGTAAACGGACCAAAAATAATAATTAATACAACATAAATGGTACACTACCTGTACTAGCTTTTGTGGTTGAAATGGTTATACGCTTTTAATGAGCTTAAAGGTTACTTATCACTTTTTAAATATAATGAACACAGCCGCAACAATAAAACTGAACCCAACTAAATGGTTCCAGCCCAGCTTTTCTGTCTTGAAAAATACTAATGTAAAAATCATAAACACAGTTAGAGAAACGGCTTCCTGAATAGTTTTGAGTTGTACCAAATTGAAAAGACCACCATTATCCTTAAAGCCGCTTTGATTGGCCGGCACTTGAAAGAGATATTCAAAAAATGCCATACCCCAACTAATTACAATGATAGCAAACAAACCTAAATGTTTACCCCAAGAGTAATCTTTAAACTTTAGGTGCCCGTACCAGGCAAACGTCATGAAGGTATTTGATATAATTAGGAACAAAATTGTTTTCCAACCGCGCATATTTGATTATTATATCTAATAAATGTACGGGTGTAACACAAATTATGGTATTGAGTTTTTAGATAACGGTATGATTGATAATAAGGCTCCGGCAAACAATAAAAACCAGCCCCATTTAAAATGGATTTGCCGCGTTAACACTCCGGCCATTCCTTTAAATGGAATAAAACTAAAGGAAGATTTAACTTTTAATACGGCTGCAATATAAACTAAAATAACCAGCGCTAAAGCCATCCACCCGGCTATACGTTTTACAGAATATTGCTTCAACAATATACTGGCAATACCCACTACGGCTACCAGCAGCACTACTATACCATAAGGTTTATTTAAATCGTATAAATCCCAGTTAATCAACCCAAAAGGCCGTAACAATGGACAGTAAGTAGCTACTAATAACAATGTAAAACCTAAGAAAGAAAAGAAGGCTTTAGGCTGCATACAAATTATTGTTGGGTTAGTTCCATTTTATCAGCAAAGTGGGCACAGTAATCACGTAAATCTTCTACTATATTCTTTTCGCCGGTAGCACGCAAAAAGCTATCACCCATAGTTTGAAGAGTTTCATAGAAGAAGCGTTTCATCTCATCAACCGGCATATCTTTAGTCCATAAATCAATACGAAGGGTATTTTTGTAGTTATGATCCCATAATGCCAACATCATGCCTTTTACAGGTAACGCTTCCTTATCTTGGGAATCAGTAGATTCCCACATAATATTTTCAGGAACGTTGTTATCATCTAAATCAATCGTCAATTTTATTTCGGCTCTTTTCATTTTATCAATTTTGGTTATCTAACCATTAAATATATTCCAACTGTTAATACAATAAAACTAAGCTCAATAGCCCAGATTACTTTTAGCTTTAAAAAGAAGTTGCGGAAAATCATATCTAAAAAAGCAACTACAAAAGCAAAGAAGAAAAATAATATAGCAATTGCCCCACTCCATCCTGCCAGTTCACGGCCGGTAACACCCACCGGATGATACAACCAGGTAATAAATGCCAGCACAATAAAAAATACAGTAGCAAAGTTTAAAGGCGTTACTTTGAATTTCATAATTACTTTTTACGGAAAGATTTACCGCGTGTAGTTTTAGGCTTTTTGTATTTATCGCCAGGTTTTGTGGATTTAGGCGCAGCCGCTTTACGGGTGTTCGACTCCTTTTTTTCGTGAAAGGCGCCTTTAAAATCGGGATTTTCGCGGCGCTTCTGCATGTCAATTTCACGAGCCTGCTCTTGGCGCTCCTCGTACGGAGTTTGCTCAATGAATACATCATCTGGCAAAGGCAGTACCGTTATAGGCTGACGTATTAGTTTTTGTACTTTTTCGATATAATACTCTTCGGCAGGATTGCAAAAAGTAATGGCATCGCCTGATTGTGAAGCCCTACCTGTACGGCCAATACGATGCACATAATCTTCAATTACAATAGGCACATCAAAGTTAATAACGTGGCTTACCATACTAACATCCAAACCCCGCGCCGCCACATCAGTAGCTACCAAAATTTTTACCTCATCGCTCTTAAACGCATTGATGGAGTTGATACGGGTATTTTGCCCTTTATTGGCATGTAAAACTTTAACCTGCTCCTCATCATACTTACGCACTAAAAACTTATATACATCTTCAGCAGCATAGCGTGTTTTACAAAACACAATTAACTTACTAATAGATTCTTCACTGTCTAACAGCTTTTTAAGCAAGTTAATCTTAGTTTTTATGTTAGGTACATAATACAAAACCTGATTAACTGTTTGTGCAGGCGTAGCCTGAGGCGTAACCTCGATAACCGTAGGAAACTCCAGGAAATTACCCGACAACAGCTGAACCTTATCAGACATGGTAGCCGAAAATAACAGGTTCTGTCGTTTTCGGGGCACCACTTCCAGAATACGGTTTATTTGAGGCATAAAGCCCATATCCATCATTTTGTCGGCTTCATCCAGTACCAACACCTGCAAGGGTTTGGTATTGATGTGACCGGCCAGGTAGATATCTAAAAATCGGCCTGGTGTAGCTACAATAATGTCGGTACCCTTTTGTATGGCTTCAATTTGAGCTTTTGGCCCTAAGCCTCCGTACAATAAAACTGTACGCAAATCAGTGTTCGCTGCAAATGTTTTTATATTCTGCTCAATTTGCATAGCCAGCTCACGCGTGGGCGCCAATATTAGCGCACGGGCATCCTGCCCCTGTGCATACTTGAGTTTCATTAATATAGGCAGTACATAAGCAGCAGTTTTGCCTGTTCCGGTTTGGGCTATACCCATTACATCCTGCCCGTTTAAAATAGGCGGTATGGCTTTTTGCTGTATAGGCGTAGCTTCCGTATAACCCGCATCAGCTATCGCGCTCAGAATTTGGCGGTTAAATTTAAAATCATCAAAAGGTACGCCCATGGCGGGCAAAGATACAGTTTAGTTGGAAAAATCACACCTTGTTAATTGGCAGGTACCCTCAGTTAATTATGTTGCTGTAAATAGTTGTTCAATTATAAATTATTGTAGAGTTACTTACTGGCAAAGTCACGCAGTGTTCAGGAACGCTTTTTAATATCTTTCTAAGTAAAATACGCTGACAAAGCAGTGCCACCACTGCCAATGGTTTGTCAATGTTACAGGTGTTACATGTTACACTCTGTAACATGTAACACCTGTAACACTACGTAGCCGTTAACTTACTTTATTATGCTTGTACAAAAGCGTACAATTTGGTGTATCATAACCGTACACTGCAAACCATGAAGCTTTACATACATATTTAACTGTCAGCCTGTTAATCGAATGGTATGTGTTTGTATAGGTATAATTATACGTGCTTAAAAATGCATATTGGTAAATGCTCCTTTATTAACCCAACTTTATGCTAAAAAACTATATCAAAACAGCATGGCGTAACCTGCTTCGTAGTAAAGTATATTCATTAATTGCAGTTATAGGTCTAGCTATAGGTTTATCCGTAAGCATATTGGTATTTTGGGGTGCTAATGATGAATTGCTATATGACCAATCATGGCCTGATGCTAACCATGTATTTCGAATCAACGCTAAGGTTAGGATGAGCAGTAATGTATTTGACACCTGGTCAAGTGTACCTGCTCCTATAGCAGCAGCATTAAAAGATTTTCCGGCGGTTGAACAGGTTGCTCGCTTTCAGCAAAGAGAATTACTGATAACTTCAGGCGAATCGCACCTGATGGAAAACAGCTTAGCCTTCACCGAACCTGCTTTTTTCAGCATGTTTCATATTCATTTTTTGCAAGGCAACCTAAAAACAGCCTTACAAAACATCAGCAGTGTAGCTATTAGCAAAGATGCGGCAATCAAATATTTTGGTTCTGTAGATAAAGCCATAGGTAAAACTCTGCTTATGGATGAAAAACAGCTTCCTTATACCGTATCTGCCATTTATGAAAACATGCCGGAGCGCAGTAGTATTCACTTCAATGTCCTCCTTTCTATAGACGTATTGCGGAAAGATTTTGGAGGTAATGGTAAGTGGAAAACTATTGACGATGATTGGGGTAACTTCGCGTTTAATACCTTTTTACATCTCAAATCGGGCACCAACGTGGCAGCCTTAGCTAAACAGCTTTCCGCCATTCATGTAAAAAACAACGGTTATGTTAAACCCGGCGATGTCACTTTCATTTTCCAACCTATTAATACCTTACGCTTATACAAACCGGATTTATCCCCATCAGGAATTAAAACCGTGAAGTTGTTTTTTATTATTGGCATACTCATTATTGTAATTGCTGTAATCAATTATATTAACTTATCAACTGCCAGAGCCACTAAGCGAGCCAAAGAAGTCGGCTTGCGTAGAACCATTGGTGCCAACCGCAAGCAACTGTTGATACAATTTGTAACAGAGTTTGTATTGATCTTTTTAGCCTCGCTATTATTAGCCATGCTACTCTTACCCTTGTTGGTACCTATTTACAAAAGTATCAGTGGTAAAACTTATACGATAGATTACTGGCAGGTCTCTACATTTGAAATCATTGGCTGGGTTGGTTTCGGTACCATTATATTGGGTAGCTTTTATCCGGCATGGGTGCTATCTTCTTTTAACCCTACCGAAGCTTTAAAATCAAATTTCAACAAATCAGCACAAGGCGGATTGCTGCGCAAAAGCCTGGTAATATTGCAATTTGCATTTTCTATCGTGCTTATTATATGCACAGTAATTATCACGAAGCAACTTCGCTTTATGCAAGCCAAAAACCTGGGCTATAATCGTGAAAACATTGTAATTGTACCTTTAAATCCAAAAGTCGGCGCTCATTTACAAACTATACTAACTGAACTGAAAGCAGATACGCATATACAAGACGTAACCTTTGCCAATAGCGACTTGATGCAAATGGGTGAAAACTCGACCGATGGCATAAGCTGGCCGGGTAAAACAGATCCGCAGGCACATATCAGTCCGATGCAAGTTACTGCCAACTTTGCATCAACCATGCAAATGAAGTTTGCAGCAGGTGAAGGTTTTACGGGCACATCTGCCGATAGTGCTTACTACTTAATTAATGAATCGGCTGCTAAGCTAATGAACCTGAAAAAACCGTTAGGAACCATTGTTAACTTGTGGGGGCGCTCAGGCCAGATTAGAGGTGTTATCCGCGATTTCAATAACGTTACCCTAAAAGCTAATATACAGCCGGCAATTTTTTCCATATCCCGGGATTCTCAATATGGCGGCTACTTGTATGTAAAAATTAATTCAGAAAACGCTCAGGAAGCATTGACTAAAATTGAGCAAGTCTATCGGAATATTGATGCTATACATCCATTCAATTATCAGTTTATGGATTATAATTTCCAAGCCATGTACCGTCGTGAAACGCAAACAGCAACACTATTTAAAGCCTTTGCCGGCGTAGCCATACTATTAAGCTGTCTTGGTTTGTTCGGATTAGCTGTATTTACAGCCGAACGCCGGACCAAAGAAATCGGTATCCGCAAAGTTTTAGGAGCTAGTGTTCAAAGTATCTCTTTATTGATCTCAACAGAATTTACCTGGTTAGTTGTTGTAGCCAACCTTATTGCATGGCCTTTAGCGTGGTATTTTATGCACCAATGGGTTCAGGAGTTTGCCTTCCGTACCGAAATCAACTGGTGGATTTTCTTAATTACGGGTTGTTTATCCTTGCTATTGGCTGTAGTTACCGTTAGTTCACAAGCAGTAAAAGCAGCCTTTGTAAATCCGGTAAAAAGTCTAAAAACAGAGTAGAAACCTATCACCATATCCAAACTTAAACAAGCCTGCCAGTTATGGTTAGGCTTGTTTTGTTTAAATCCCATCGTTCAAAACTATTTTCATCTAGTTTCTTCATTCTGGTTCATGGCTTCTAACTTTACCCCCATGTCATCCATCCTAATAAAAGCCGCTACTATAGTTAACGAAAACCAGCAATTTGTTGCTGATGTATTCATTCAAGATGGTCTGATTAGCCGTATTGATACCCAAATAGACGTACAAGCCGATCAGGAGATTAATGCTGAAGGATTGCACCTGTTACCTGGCTGCATTGACGATCAAGTACATTTTCGTGAACCGGGGCTTACCTATAAAGCTGATATTTATACCGAAGCCAAAGCAGCGGTAGCTGGCGGTATTACCTCGTTTATGGAAATGCCCAATACGGTTCCGAATACCTTAACGCAAGATTTGTTAGCTGATAAGTACGAATTGGCTGCGCAGAAATCTTTGGCTAATTACTCGTTTTACATGGGTGCATCCAACAACAATTTGGATGAGGTGTTAAAAACTGATATACAAAATGTATGTGGTATTAAAGTTTTCATGGGATCATCAACCGGTAATATGCTGGTGGATAATCCAACCACTCTAGAAAACCTTTTTGCACAAGCGCCTATGCTGATTGCCGTACATTGTGAAGATGAACAAACCATAAAAAACAACGCAGCACATTATAAAGAATTATTAGGTGACGCTATTACGGTTGATTATCACCCCAAAATTCGTAGTGCTGAAGCTTGTTATCTTTCTTCATCATTAGCTATTGAACTTGCACGTAAAAATGACACTCGACTGCATATATTGCATATTTCTACAGGCCGTGAAACACAACTTTTTAATAATAATATTCCATTAAAAGATAAAAGAATTACGGCTGAAGCTTGTGTACACCACTTATGGTTTTCTGATGAAGATTACGCCACTAAGGGCAACCTTATTAAGTGGAACCCCGCAGTAAAAACAGCAGCCGATCGGGATGCTATTTTACAGGCGGTAAAAGATGGGCACATTGATGTAATAGCGACCGATCATGCCCCCCATACCATAGCCGAAAAAGCTCAACCCTATTTACAAGCACCATCAGGCGGCCCGCTGGTACAACATGCATTACCGGCTTTGCTGGAGCTGTATCATCAGGGTAAAATAACACTGGAACAAATTGTTGAAAAAACAGCCCACAATGTAGCTGTATGCTTCCAGATAGCACAGCGCGGTTTTATACGTGAAGGTTATTGGGCCGATTTGGTTTTGGTTAACCTGAACAAACCCTGGCAGGTTACGCCGCAAAACATTTTGTATAAATGTGGCTGGAGCCCGTTTGAAGGCGACACTTTTCAATCTGCCATTACGCACACGTTTGTATCTGGTAACTTGGTTTATCAGCAAGGTACATTCAACGAACAAGTAAAAGGTATGCGTATGCAGTTTACCCGGTAATTCATACAAAAATTCAGGTTTTCATTAGTAGCTTATTATATTTAGCCCAACATGTACAATCGTCGTAAATTCATTAAAGTATCTGCGGCTGGAGCCTCAGTGGCTGCCCTATCTACGCAGTCTATAGCTAAAAATTTAGCAGATTCAACTCCGGTTATCAATAAGCCCATTGTTATATCTACCTGGGATTTCGGCATTGTAGCCAATCGGGAAGCCTGGAAAACACTGGTAAAAGGCGGACGTGCTATTGATGCTATTGAAGCTGGTTTACAAATACCTGAAGCTGACTTAAACAACCATACAGTAGGCAGAGCTGGTTACCCAGATCGTGATGGGCATGTTTCTCTAGATTCATGCATCATGGATGAATTTGGCAATTGTGGTTCAGTAGCAGCTATGGAGTACATTGCTCATCCGGTATCTGTTGCCCGACGCGTAATGGAGAAAACGCCACACGTAATGTTGGTTGGCGAGGGGGCAACGCAATTTGCTATTGAGCAAGGATTCAAGAAAGAAGTTTTACTAACTCCCGAGTCGGAAAAAGCCTGGAAAGAATGGTTGGTTAAGCATGAGTATAAGCCTATTATGAACATTGAAAATGCTAAAGGTTTACCCGGCAATCAATACAACCATGATACCATTGGTATGCTGGCTATGGATGCACACGGGAACTTATCAGGTGCTTGCACTACCAGTGGTATGGCTTTTAAAATGCGTGGGCGTGTGGGTGATAGCCCAATTATTGGAGCCGGCTTGTATGTAGATAATGAAGTGGGTGGTGCTACATCAACCGGTGTAGGTGAAGAAGTAATCCGCAATGTGGGCAGCTTTTTGGTAGTTGAATTGATGCGCCAAGGTCTTTCCCCAGAAAATGCCTGCAAAGAGGCTGTACATCGCATCATCAAAAAGAAACCTGATACAGCTAAAGACATACAGGTAGGCTTTTTAGCATTAAACAAGAAAGGTGAATACGGAGCTTATGCCATACAAAAAGGCTTTTCATACGGAGTGTGCGATGGCAACAAGCAGGATTTATTAGTGAAAGGAAAAAGTTTTTATTAGTGGTTCATGCACTATTTCGATTCAAGAACGTTGCTTAATCACACTAATAACCAATTTATCTTTATACTTATTTTATGATCCAATTAGAAGTTTGCGCTAATTCGGTTGCTTCTGCACTGGCGGCACAAAATGGTGGTGCACATCGGGTTGAACTTTGTGAAAACCTGCATGAAGGCGGAACTACGCCTTCGCATGGGCAAGTAAAAATTGCCCGAGAGTTGCTGCACATTAAGTTACATGCATTACTGCGCCCACGCCTTGGCGATTTCTTATATACAGATATTGAATTTCAAATTATGCTGGCGGACTTGCACTATTTGGTTAGTGCCGGCTGCGATGGCGTAGTGCTAGGCATTTTAAATGCTGATAGTACCGTTGATGTGCCCCGTTGCCGTATCTTAATAGACATAGCCAAACAACACGGCTTAAGTGTAACTTTCCACCGGGCTTTTGATTTATGTGCAGATATGGATCAAGCTCTGGAAGATGTAATACAATTAGGTTGTGACCGCATCTTAACTTCTGGTGGAAAAACAACTGCTATTGAAGGCGCAAACAAGATTGCTCATCTAATACAAAAAGCAGCCGGTCGCATCATTATCATGCCGGGTGCAGGTATTAGCGAACTAAATGCTGCTGATTTGGTACATTATACCGGAGCAACCGAAATACATTCATCTGCTAGAACGCAGCTACAAAGTGCCATGACTTACCACAACTCTGCTATTATATTTGGCAACAGCAAATACGCAGATGATTATGCTATTGATGTAACGGGTACCGAAGTTGTAAAAAGACTTCTGGCTAAAGTTAATCAGGGCTCATCTCCTACTGTATAGTTGTTCTGGTTATATTGCTATAAGATACTTAAAGGCAAAATTAAGGTTATACGGTTTCGGCCATTATTGCCAAACAAGTCGTCATTTAGTAATCGCGTATAGCGTATGCCAAAACTAATAGGATTTTCATTCAGCCATTGGGTATCAAAAAACAACTCAGCTCCCGCCGAATTGAAATCAGCCTTAAAGGTGTTACCGTTGGTGTAAAAATCACGCCCGTGAGTATGATCGTAAAATAAATTACCTCTTAACCTAAGCAGGTAAACAATATTACCAAAACCTGCATCTGGGTAAGCAATTGGAAAGGAATAGTTGATGCCTGCTTTCTGCAAACGGTAAAGGTTATCGGAGGTGTAACCTCTGGAAAAAGACAACTCGTTGGAAAAGAAACTGTAATTGCGGTCGTGCTGCTGATAAGCTAAGCTGACTACAATGCTATGATTAGCCAAAAAGCCTGGAAAGTAGAAAGTTCCAGACGTTAGTAACTGGTGAGCTTGCAAGCTGTTAACTGTATTACGGTAATTAACCGTAATAATCTGTGCTAAATGCGGGTATATGTTTTGTCGTGGCTTCGCAACCTGATTACTGAAGGTTATAGCGTTAGTTAAATAAGTATTATCCGGTATGGCTTTGCTAAATAAAGATTGAACATCAGTCACGGTATAAGATAAACTGCTCAGATAAGTGATGTTGGTATAATTACGCCCACGCGATAAGTTGAACGGAAATTCTAAACCACCTTGTACGTTACTTTCGTTCCAATTAGCTTCTATAGTATTCCGACGCTGATCCAGAAAATACCGTCTTCTATCAAATGTATAACTTGCACTAGCAAATAAGTAGGGATACAGCGCGCCATACAAAGTAGTAAAGCTGATTTGTTTGTAACCTTCGTTACGGTTGTAAGTGAGTGATAAATCGCTCTGAAATGTATTCAAGATGTTGTTACCCGTTAAAGATAAGGTATAATCAGGATCATCCAGGTAAGGTATTAAGCTATGAAAGTTAAACGGATGATGAAGTTTAGAATACTTTTTGACAGGTAAATTCTCATTTTGTACATCAGCAAGTAAATCGGCAGAAGTATCTTGATGTAAAGCATTAATGCCGAACTCAGGCAACTTTGGTAACGTATTTACAGCCTTTAACTGCAAGGCTTGTTTAGGCAGCTCATGTATTTGGTAACCGTAAGCACTAAAACTTACCCAAGCTATTTTGCTTTTGCCTACCGCTGGCTCGTAGTTGCCTACAAAGCTATGTAAAGAATCATTTTGTAACTCATACAATTGATGATCGGGTACATTTACGGCATATAACTTATCATTAAGCCCTGAGGTAGCAGTAAAGTAAACAGTATCCCGGTGTACTGTAGTAAAACCTTTGGGAGACATGCCCCAAGCCGTTAAATACTGGTTTTCTCCTGTTTTAAGGTCAATCAATGCAACCGACATTTCACCAGCAGTGTTTCTGATGGCAGATACAATTTGATGATTATTGTAAAACTTAGGGTAAGTGTAATAATAATGCCCAACGTTAGGCACACGTTGTAACACTTTACCACTTGCCACATCAATAATATGTAATTCATACGCACCAGAAGGTGGCACATGTACCGCAACAATCGTTTTATTATCGGCACTTAATGCCGGCGAGAAATATTTAGTACGTGCGGTAACTCGTCGCTGATTGCCGGTTTTAACGTCAATTAGTTTAATATCATTATACTCCCTATACCCCCACCTCACATCCGGACGACGGGCTACATACACTATTTGGCCATTATTATAGTTAAAGTAGTTGTCAGCATTAATGTCTGCCAATCGGATTACTTTTTCTCTGTTACCTCGCCGTATAATAAAAGCTGGACGGTGCTTATAAGATGTTTTCTGATAAATTAAAGTACTATCATCTACATAAGCCGGGTATTCGGTAGTAGCAATAAAGTGCTGATTGGGCTTGTATGCCTCGGCCGCTTTCTGCATATTCGGCGTAACCAGTTGCTGTTTAAAGTAGTTTAATGCTTCGCCTCTAAAACTGCTGTACTCTTGTTTAGTGTGCTGCTTAAATGATGTTTGAAAAGGATAGAACAAATGTTTAAACGTGGCAGCATCATGAGTAACACCCTTCCAAACCTGCGCACCAAACTTTTGGCGACCATAAGCTGTGAGCATATAGCCTGTCGGGTACCAATCGGGCACATAGTCCTGATATGATCCGTTACGTAGTTTCATCCAGTTGTAGTTTTTGCCGGCTGCCCAAATAGCACGGTAGCCATTGAAAAAGTATGGCAAACGGCCACGGCCCTGGTTGCTCATCAGCGTTTCGTTATACACGGCATCGCCTTCGTCAAACCAATTAGGTATAGAAAAGCTGTTCGCTATCTGTTGCCCGCCTTCACCAAATAGCACATGCAGAATACGGGTTAAACCAACATCATAGTTATTGAACTGTTGCACATGCCTGAATTCATGAATAGCTAGTTGATCGGCAATGGGCAATGTTCCTAATTGAAAATTATTTTGTGCAGGTACCAGATAAAACTCGCTTCGAAATGGAGCTAGCCCAACGTAACCATTAGTAGTAAGCAGCTGGTTTTGTAGCACTATATTAATCTGCTTTTGTTTGTAGCCAATAGTTGGCATCATGGTGCGGTTGAGTTGCTGCACAATGTTAGCTACACGCTGACCAGACGAATCCATTCCTTTTGGAAAGATTACCCGGGCAGCCGGTGTGTTTACCTGATTCCACTTGATAGAAGGCGGATTTCCGCCAAAAGCTTGTGCATAAGCAGTTTGAATACTACCTATGCCTAAACATGAACCCATAATTAGGAGAACGGACCGTTTAAACATTGCTGTGAAAATAATTAGAAATTATGATTAAAGCAATTTGCCTGTCAATTCACACTTACATGACATTGCATCTTGTAAAACTGCCTACCTTTGCTGCTTATTAAGTAAGTAATATGGCTAAAGTTTCTATCAATCTGGCTACTGGATCGCTGCAAAAAGATGAAGTAATTGTTGGCATTGATTTAGGCACAACCAATTCATTAGTGGCCTTTATTAATCCTGATAAAAACCCTCAGGTTATTAACGACATGGGTAAGGGTGTTTTAGTACCTTCAGTAGTACATTTTGATAGTGCTGGTTCTATAACAGTTGGTAATGAAGCTAAAGAATATTTAATTACTGATCCACAGAATACTGTTTTTTCTGTGAAGCGTTTATTAGGGCGTTCATATCAGGATATAGAAAAGTACCAGAACTTTTTTTCCTACAAAGTTATCGATGATAACACTGAAAGCTTGGTAAAAATTAAAGTGGGCGACCGCTTTTATACACCGATTGAACTTTCAGGATTGATATTGAAAGAACTAAAGCAAAGAGCAGAACACGCTTTAAAAACACCGGTAAACCGCGCAGTAATTACGGTTCCCGCTTACTTTAATGATTCTCAACGGCAAGCCACACGTGATGCGGGTAAACTGGCTGGTTTAGATGTACTACGCATTGTAAATGAACCAACAGCAGCCAGCTTAGCTTATGGTATTGGCCTTCACCCTGATGAAACTAAAACCATTGCCGTGTACGATTTAGGTGGCGGTACCTTTGATATTTCTATTCTGCAAATACAAAACGGAATTTTTGAGGTACTATCTACCAATGGCGACACCTTTTTAGGCGGTGATGATTTTGACCGGGCTATTGTAGAATACTGGATTGAAAAGAATCAACTCAACCCTATTGAATTAGCTGAAAACCGTGAGCTAACACAGCAATTACGTTTAAAGGCTGAAGAAGCAAAAAAAGCTTTCGCTCACCAAAGTATTTTTAATGAGCAAATTGGTGATATCTGGTGTACGTTAGACCGTCAAACTTTTGAGCAACTAATTAGCCCGAAAGTTGAACAAACCATTCATGCTTGTACCAACGCCTTAAAAGATGCTGGCTTAACGGTAGATGATATTAACGAAGTGGTAATGGTGGGTGGATCAACCCGTACTGCTTTGGTAAAGAAAAAAGTAGCTGAATTCTTTAAGCGCCCGGTACATGATGATTTAAACCCTGATGAGGTAGTAGCACTAGGCGCCGCTATACAGGCTGATATTCTGGCTGGTAACCGCAAAGATATTTTGCTGCTGGATGTTACCCCCCTTTCATTAGGTATTGAAACTATGGGAGGTTTGATGGATGTCATAATTCCACGTAACTCCAAAGTACCTACCAAAGCTGGGAGGCAATACACTACCTCGGTTGATGGACAGGTAAACATGAAGATTTCCGTCTATCAAGGGGAACGCGATTTAGTGAAAGAAAACCGCAAGTTAGCTGAGTTTGATTTGAAAGGCATACCGGCTATGCCCGCAGGTTTGCCTAAAGTAGATATTAACTTTTTGTTGAATGCTGATGGTATTTTGAAAATTCAGGCTATTGAGTTACGCTCAGGCATGAAGCAGGAAGTGGAAGTAAAACCTGCTTATGGCATTACTGATGAACAGGTAGAACAGATGCTCATGGATAGCATTACCCACGCCAAGGATGATGTAACACAGCGTATGCTTATTGAGGCCAGAACTGAAGGCGAACAAATGGTATACACCGCAGAACGCTTTATTGAAAAGAATAAAGACTATCTAGCCATTGCAGAGATTGCAAAAACTCAGCAGCACATTGATACACTAAAAGAAGTGCTGACCAGTGGTGATAAAGATTTAATACTGAAACAAGTAGATGAGCTAAATAACTATACACGACCCTTTGCCGAACGTGTTATGGATGCAGCTATCAGTCAGGCCATGAAAGGTAAAAGCATTGAATAAAATAAAATGCCCTTCATTATAGAGAAGGGCATTTTATTTTATTCAGACAGTTTATCGATAGCTTCCTGTGCTTTCAGTTCTTCGATATGATTTTGACTGCTGTAAGTAGTAGTTTGCGCAGCAAAATCTTCTAGTATTGAAGCTATGTTATCCAGGTTATCGGAAATACGCTGATGCATATCTGGAAGGTCTTTCTCTAAACGTTTATCGCCTAAATCAATGTTATCTACTTCAATCTTACCTAATTTTTGAATAATTGCCTGTTGACTATTCTTTAAATCTTCTAGTTCATGGACAATTTTTTCCATCAACTCAAACTTTCTTATCTTATCCATATGATAAATTATTTAGCTTTAATAACTAAATTTTAAAGTATGTGTTTGAAATATCATTCATAACTAATAACTTAGTTTTAAATGATACTTATGAAAAACTTATCCATTCTGCTCTTCTTAATTGGTGTACTTTTAGTTAATCCCAAAATTGTACAAGCACAAACCGTTAGTGATTCACAACTGCTGGAATATTATCAAAACCAGCGCTATGTGGAAGCTTTACAGTATTTGAAGACAAATTACCAGGAACCAGTCACCGACGCAAAAGCTTTATCTCGTTTAGCTTATACTTCACAAATGGCGGGCAAACTGGCTGAAGCAGAAAACTATTACCAGCGTGTATATGCAATGGATACCACTAACCTACCAGTACTTAACAACATGGCAGGTATTAATATGAGGCGTGGTAATCAGGATAAAGCCTACGGCTATTACTTAAAGATAGTGCAGAACGACACCAGCAATTTTTATGTATATACGCAATTAGCAAAAATATGCTCAGTTAAATTAGACTCATTAGGTAAAATGACCTACTTGATTAGAGCCAATAAAATCAATCCTGAAGATGCAGATGCGGCAGCATCTTTAAGTGATGGATACGTTAAAGCAAAACTTTATGTACAAGCAGAAAAAGTGTTAGATAAAGCAATAGCAGCTGATTCTGATAATATCATTTTACTAGAGAGCTTAGAAAATTTAACTCATGCACAAAAAAGATGGCCGCAAACCATTAAAACAGGTATGAGGCTTTTGCAATTAGGCGATAATACCTATATTACAGTAACCAAGTTAGCACAAGCCTACTATTACTTGAAAAATTACCAATGCTGTGTAGAAACTATAGCTGGTTTACCGCGCTTAATGCAAACGGAAGGCTCGTACTACTGGATGGGTATGGGTTATAAAAACCTTAAAGATTACCCTAAAGCTGTACAGTGCTTTAATAAAGCTATCGCTGATGGTATATCCAGCAGCATCAGTACGTACTATGGTGAAATTGGCAGTTCATACGAAGAATCTAAACAATTTACCAAATCATTAAATGCTTATCAAAAAGGTTTGCAATTTGAAGATAGTCGCCTTATATATTACTCGCTGGCCAATTTGTATGATAATGATTTAAAAAATAAAACTTTAGCCATTAAGTACTTCAAGAAATATTTGGCTGCTAAACCACCGGTAAAAGAACAAGCTTTAGTTGATTATACCAAAGGAAGATTAAACCAGCTTACAGAACCTAGCGTTGCATCAGTCGAGCCACGTACTTCCCGATAATGTCAAACTCCAGATTTACCGTTGTGCCTACCCTAACGTTTTGTAGATTGGTATGCTCGTAAGTATAGGGAATGATGGCTACCGAAAAACTGTTGGCTGTTGAATTAACTACAGTTAAGCTAATACCATTGATACAAATAGAGCCTTTTTCGACAGTTACGTTGCCTTTAGTATTGTCGTATTCAAATGTGTATTCCCAACTGCCGGGTAGTTCTTTATACTCGGTACATATGGCAGTTTGATCAACATGGCCTTGTACTATATGCCCATCTAAGCGAGCATTCATTTGCATACAACGTTCCAGGTTGATTAGGTTGCCAACCTTAAGTTGACCAATATTGGTTTTATTTAATGTTTCTTCAATTGCGGTAACCGTATGTGTGCCATCAACCAAAGCCACCACAGTAAGGCATACGCCATTATGTGCTACTGACTGATCGATCTTTAATTCGGATGATATAGCAGATTGAACAGTAATGTGCAGGTTGCCTTGCTCTTGTTTTAAATCGGCCACGTGGCCTAAAGTTTCGATGATGCCGGTAAACATTTGTGGTTACAGTGTTAGTTGTAGAAATTATACAGCACCAAAACTAATTATTAGTCGGTAAGGTTTTATCAGCTACATATCATTATTATGCCCAGACAAAGCGCCGGAATTTTGTTGTATCGAAAAATCAATCAGGATTTAGAAGTATTCCTGGTTCATCCCGGCGGTCCATACTTCGCCAATAAAGATGTTGGTGCGTGGACAATCCCCAAAGGCGAATTCACCGACGATGAAGAAGCACTGACGGCCGCACAGCGGGAGTTTAAAGAAGAAACAGGGCAAACTGTTGAAGGTAACTTTATACAACTTCAGTCTATCAAACAAAAAGGCGGCAAAATAGTACATGCTTGGGCAGTTGAAGGCAATATAGCTCATGAAGCCATCATCAGCAACACTTTCAAGATGGAATATCCTTACAAATCAGGTAAATGGATCAGTGTACCTGAAGTAGATAAAGGTGCTTGGTTTACTGCTGATGAAGCTAGAAGCAGAATTAATCCGGCACAAAGCGCCTTTATTGATGAGTTAGTCTTGATCATACACAACAACAACTCACCCATAAACGGCTGATTAAGATTCTTGAAGAATCAGCTGCAAAAACTTCAAATCGAGCCAGCGCCCAAATTTATAACCAACTTGTTTGAAGTGGGCGACTTCCGTGAATCCTAATGATTGATGCAGGCGAATACTGGGTATAGTATCGGCATCAATGCCGGCTATCAATACATGGTTGCCTTGTTCACGTGCATGATTGATGATATGTTCAACCAATAGCCGACCAATGCCTTTACCCTGATGTGATGGAGCCAAATACACAGAATGCTCTACAGTAAAGCGGTACCCAGGCCAATTACGAAAGGGACCGTAGGTACAAAAGCCCACAACTTGCTCACCTTCAACTGCTACCCACACCGGAAAGCCGCTAGCTTGTTTCTCAGCAAACCAAGCTTCACGCATTTCCAGCGTGTGTAATGTTTCTTGATATACGGCAGTTGTATGAGTTATAGCATGATTGTAAATGTCGAGTATATATGGCAAGTCGGCTGCCTTCGCATCACGAATAGTTATATTGTTATCAGACATTCAATCAAGCTTAGGGTTGCTTATCTCCAGCTGGTGGCTGCGGCTGACCGCCGCCAGGTTGCTGGCCTGGTTGCCCCTGCGGGCGCATTGGTCGTTCTGGCATTTTAACTTCCGGATGTGCCTGTCCATGATGGCACATATTACAGTTTACACCAGTTTCCATAATCATGCCTATGGAATCTTTACCAGCTTTAAAATGCTTTTTGTTCAGATTAGCTGTCATGCGGTACATTTCACGAGCCATCTCTTTTTCAGGCTTAGTATCACTAGCCCAATCCATTTGATGGCTTTCTTCATTACGCACATGGCAAAAATTGCAACGAACACCTAACGAGTGCTCCCACTCTTCCATTACTTCATGCATTTGATGCTCAGTAATATTTTTAGGCAGTACTTTCAAGTTTTTGTATTTGTGTTCTTCTTTTTGCTGCTGTTGTTGCATTGCAGTAGTTGAAACAAACACTATGGTTCCTAACAAACCAATCGTGATAAAGAATTTTTTTCCGGGCAACATAGTAAGTATTTGGGTTGGCTAAAAATAATCAAAAACATGAATGTTCAAACATGTTTTTTTACACTACTATGAAGAAATTATTTGCAGCTTGATTTTAAAGTAAATATGGGACTACCAATTGTTCGCTAATTTGCCACAACTTGTTACGGCCCGAAGCATTCTGAGCAGCTAAATTGGTTTTAGCTACTTGCATTTTCTTGAAGTATTCACCGCTTAACTTAGGACTTAGTTTAACTTCAGACGCCAGGTAAATAGAAGTTTGTGCACCTTCCTGCGGGCTAATCATAAACGGCCGAGCCAACCACAACATAAACTTTCCCCATCCGCTAAGTTCGTTTCCAAAGCCGCTTTTAACAACGCCAGGATGCAAAGCATAGGCGGTTATACCTTTTGAAGCAAACTTTTCAGCTAAAGATTTAGCAAAATAAATATTACTTAGTTTAGCCAGAGCATAGGCTTTGAAAGCTGAATAATCACGAGTAAATTGTATATCATTCAACATCCTAACTTTGCCCATTTTGTGTGCTTCAGAACTTACGTTAATAACGCGAGCCTGCCCTCTTTCTAACAAAGGCATTAAGCTAAGCGTAAGTAAAAAGTGCCCTAAGTGGTTCACGGCGAAAGTCAGTTCAATACCATCCTTACTTTCTTCCCGGTGCATGTTAATGCCGCCAGCATTATTAATTAGCGTATTAATAGCAAACAACTTTCCTTTCAATTCATCAGCAGCCTGTTTAACGGTTTGCATATCAGCCAAGTCACAATGCAGCACAAATATACTGCGATTGCCAGTCTGTTCAACCAGTTCTTTCTTGAGCTGTTCTCCCTTTTGTACGTTACGTACCAGTAAATACAAAGCATGATCTTTTTTAGCCAATGCTAAAGCCGTTTCCTTGCCTATACCTGAAGTAGCCCCTGTAATTACTGTTGTTCTGAATGGCATAGTTATGCGTAGTTGATGAAATTATAAGCTGCTAAGTTATTGAGTTATTTACATACTTTGCAATGAAGCATGTGCTTTGTGCATTCATGTACTTAAACCAAAACCTAATACGATATTCCACTACTCACATGCTCTTGTTTCACAAACTTTCGTATGCTTGATGATTCTTTACTTCAACAACGACATATTGGTATTATTACCTTAGTTATAGGCGCTTTGAGATAGAAACAAAAAATTATATGAATTAACTGGCAACGGCTAACTTTTCATTTTCTAGTAGCTGCAATAAAGCCTTTTCTGCTTTTTTCAATTCTGAAGCTTTAACGTCTTCATCTTCGTCCAAATTCTGAATATATTTAGAGAGCACCCCATCTTCGTAAGCTTTAATTATACTTGGATGCACGTAATACTTTTTACAAACAGTACGGGTATTACCCAAGTTTAAAGCTACTTCATCCAAAACGCTTACAATATTTTTACGGCATTGCGTTTGGTTTTCAAATTCTCCAGCTTCTTTAAAAGCATACAACGCACTTACACTACCTGCCCATGTCCGAAAGTCTTTAGCAGTAAAATCTTCGCCTGTAATATCTTTCAAGTAGGTATTTAAATCGCCAGAATCAATAGTACAACGCTGTCCTTCATCATCGTAGTATTGAAAAAGCTCTTTGCCTGGTATATCCCGACATTGCTTAACTAAACGGGCCAGCTTTTTACTTTGCAGGTCAATTTTGTGATAAACACCTTTTTTACCTTTAAAGTCAAACTTGATTTTCGAACCATCAATTTTTACGTGCTTATCCATCATGGTAGTTAAACCATAAGAACCGTATAGCTTTTTATAAGATTCGTTACCTACCCGTATACTAGTTAATTCCATAAGCCTTACTACCAAAGCAAGCACTTTATCATGATCCAAGTTACGACGATTCAAATCTTTATCGACATGCTCGCGTATAGTTGGCAAATGTGCTGCAAACGCCTGCAAGCGATGATATTTTGACTGATTACGTAATTGATTCCAGCCTGCATGATAACGGTATTGCTTACGGCCGGCTGCATCTACACCGGTAAATAATAAATGCCCATTTTCATATGGCGATATCCAGACATCCGTATAGGCTGGTGGAATCACCATCTTATTGAATCGCTGAACTGTGGCCTCATCCGTTACCAACTCACCTTGCGCATCATAATACTCATAGCCACTATCAACAGGTTTACGACTGTAACCAGGAGTACTATCAGATACATAACGCAATCCAGCAGCTTTAGCGGTACTTTTCGGATCGCGGCCAATTTTTTCGAGTTTTTGCAGAAGACGGTTCATTGCAGCATAAACAAGCATTCAGCAGTTAGGTTTGACTTACGCTTGACTGATGTAATAAACAATTGTACAACTATTAGGGTTGCACCTTAAACTAAACAGAACAAAATGAAATACAACTTTTTAGGTAACACTGGCATATTGGTATCTGAAATATGCTTTGGTACCATGACCTTTGGTGGTAGAGGCATGTGGGAAGCGGTAGGCAAAGTACAGCAGCAGGAAGTTAATGATTTAATGAAAGTAGTGGTTGATTCAGGTATTAATTTTATTGACACTGCCAATGTATACTCTTTTGGTGAATCGGAAAAGCTACTAGGGCAATCCATTAAAGATTTAGGATTGAACCGGAACGATTTAGTGATTGCCACCAAAGTACGTGGAAAAATGGGCGAAGAAGGAATTAATAATGTAGGCTTATCACGTTACCATATTTTCCAATCAGTAAATGATAGTTTGCAACGTTTACAACTGGACCACATAGATATTTTATATGTACACGGTGTTGATAAACGCACGCCGATTGCAGAAACAGTAAGAGCGTTGAATGATATTGTACTTACTGGTAAAGTACGCTATGTAGCCGTGTGTAATTGGCCAGCCTGGATGGTAATGAAGGCTCTAGGCATTGCCGAAAAACATGGCTGGAACAAGTTTGTAGGCTTACAATACTTCTATTCATTATCAGGTCGGGATATTGAACGGGAAGTTTTACCATTAGCCGCTGCTGAAAATTTAGCCGTAATGCCATGGAGCCCTTTAGCTGGTGGTTTTTTATCAGGAAAATATAGTCGCAATAACGAGAAAGCAGGAAACTCTCGTCGGGATGAATTTGATTTCCCACCTATCAACAAAGAAAAAGCTTACGATATTGTTGATGTATTAGCAGAACTAAGCAAAGCGTACAATGCCTCAGTAGCACAGCTAGCTTTAGCTTGGGTGCGACAACAGCCAGGTGTAACCAGTACCATCATCGGTGCTAAACGTGTTGAACAATTGCAAGATAACATCAAGTCGACAGAAATTCAACTGACGGCAGATGATCTTAAAAGAATAGACGAGGTAAGTGCTTTAGCAAAAGAATACCCGGGCTGGATGGTAGAATTTCAGGGCAGAGATAGATAATTTTTAGTAAGTAAATCAGAGAGTTTGTGAGTAAGGCAACATTAGGTATGCTATATAATTGCTGTACTCACAAACCCTCTAATATAGACCTTAAAGGGTTTTCATAGTACTTATCGTATATTCTACCTGTTCAGGATGTACATCTAAATGGGTAACAAAGCGGATTCGGTTTTTTCCGGTACTATTTGCTTTTATACCTTTATCGGCTAGTTTTTTCACTACAGCATCAGCAGCCTCTACCGTATCAAATAATACAATGTTAGTTTCAACTGGTACTACATGGCTCACCCAGCTTAATTTACCCAACTCTTCAGCCAAAGTATATGCATGGCTATGATCAATTTTTAAACGCTCCACATGATGATCTAAGGCGTAAATACCGGCTGCAGCTAAAAAGCCAGCCTGTCGCATTCCACCACCTAAAGCCTTCCGCAACCGGCGCGCATACTTTATAGTTTCTTTGTCTGCCAATAAAACAGACCCAACTGGTGTACCTAATCCTTTCGATAGACAAACTGAAATGCCATTAAAATACTGGCTATAATCAACAGCTTTATCACCAGTATAGGTCAATGCATTGAAAATACGTGCACCATCCAAATGCAACTTCAAGCCTGTTTGTTTACACAAGGCAGCAATAGGTGCAATCTGGTTTAGGGTGTAACATTTACCTCCACCTTTGTTTACTGTATTTTCAAGCACTACCAAGCTGGTATGTGGATAATGAACGTTTTCGGCATTTATTTCCGGTTCAATCATTTCAGCAGTAATAATACCACGCTCTCCGTTTAACAAACGGGTAGATACAGCCGAATTAAAAGCAATGCCGCCTCCTTCATAACGATAAACATGTGCCGTTTGGTCGGCAATCAACTCATCTAAAGGTTGCGTAAAACATTTAATAGCTATTTGATTGGTCATGGTACCAGATGGACAAAAAATACCGGCTTCCATGCCAAACATTGCTGCAGCTTTAGCTTCCAGTTCGTTTACGCTTGGATCTTCGCCAAAAACATCATCACCTACTTTGGCGCTCCACATAGCTTCCAACATGCCTGGTGTAGGTTTAGTAACCGTATCGCTACGTAAATCAACAGTCATCATTCTATTCAAAGTATTTATATTTGCTGCCCAAATATCTAAATCTTATGCGTTCAATTTTTGTACTTCTATGTATTTTCAGTGTTACATTTTCTGCTAAAGCACAATCATTTGGTAAATGGACGAATGGCAAGTATTATGACCAAACAAATACAGTGCATGAGGGGCAAATACTTTGGAATATACCAGCCAAAAAAGTTTTAATAAACAAAGCGGATAGTATTTATTATAGAACCAACAAGAAAGCTGAAAAACTAAAAATATATTCTGATAGTTTAAACGCTTTTGTTGTTAATCAAGATAGCTTTATTGTATCTAAATCTATCTCACCTGAGGTTAGCCCCTTTGTAAAAGTGGTTATTAATCATTCTACTAAACTTTTTGCCTCTATTACTCAACACTCGCCAGCAGCAGCTACAATTGGTGCTGCTGGATTTGGCCTCATTGGTGGAATTGCAGGAGCAGCAGCATCGCATAGTGCTAAGTTGATCTATTTTTATGGCGTTGATATAGATCATTTAACCAAAGTGGACAAAAATAATTTTATGCCAACCATGTTGGAAATGATGGCTGATAAACCAGAAGTGTTAGAAAAAATAAAAGACAGAACTTTTCGTTTCGGTAATATTGATGAACTAGTTGAATTCTATAAAACTGGAATTATAGCTGATTATTTAAAAGATTAGTTTATGTAATTACACAATATTGCAACTAAGATATTATATGAAGTACAAATTATCTTTTGCTATAGGGTTTATAGTAAGCATTTTATCTGCCCATGCACAAAAGTGGCAGCCAGGCTATTTTTATGATACGAAAGGAAACAAAGTAAATGGCTTGATTGAAGCTTATCCATCAGGCAAAGGCCCGATTAAAACGGAAGGTTTCATCAACTACAAAGCTGATGCAAAAAGCAATGAAATAAAACTCAGTGCCAGTGAACTACAATATTTTATAGCGGGTAAAGACAGCTTTGTGGTAGCACACGCCCCACAGTTTGAAACCTGGAAGCCTAAAGATCCGGATTTTGTAAAGGTTGTACTTGATGAACCATTAAAGCTATACGTTTACGGAGGCAGTAGTAGTGGTGGCGGTTTCAGAATCAGGCCTGATGTTGCAGCAGGTATAGGCGGCGGTAATTATGGGGCTTTTGGCGGCGGCGGTATTGGCTTAACTCTAGGTAATGGTGGCAGCCGTATACGAAATGTTTACTACTTTGGTGCCAATACAGCCGAGATGCAGCAAGTTACACCACAAAACTTTGTTGATGTAATGAGTGATATTATGGCGGACGAACCCCAAGCTGTTGAAGCCATACAAAGTGGCAAATACCGCTTCGATAAAATACAGGCGCTGGTTAAATACTATGAAACGTTAAAGAGCCAAACTCATAATCCATAATCAAGCTACTACTTCGCTGGAATTTTTGGAGCTAAGGCTATGCACATCGTTAGAATTAAGGCGTACATCAGACAAGTTGAAATTTTTGAATAGTAACTGATAAGAAATCATCAACCATGCTATAATGCATGGCCATGCCTTAATCATGTATTTGTTGATATATTCATGTCTGATATATCTTGGAAAGGCATCAGTTGGACCTAAGCCGGTAACCAACACCAAAAGCACTAGTAAAGCGATATTTACTTTCGTAAATGGCTTATCATACATAAATATCCAAATTAAAGCACCCACTACTGCAATAATGTAAGTAGGATGTTCAGAACCTGTACTAAACAGTACGACTAGCATTAAAGCAGAAGCCAAAACTTGCAACCTGTAATTTAAAGAAGAGTACTGTTTGAACCTAAGTAAAGCTATGCCAAAAACCGCGGCTGCAAATAACAGGAAAGGTGTATTTGGAATGGTTGGGTTATGCAGTAATGCTCTAACTGTTCCCATGACAGAGATGTCTTGCGAACTGCCAACGCCTATATTTTCCATGTTTTTTGAATGCAGTGAATTATACCAGTCAATATAAGTTTGCACAATGTAATGCTTACTGGAAATTAACATAGGTAGCGCAAAGAACACGGCTAACCATACTAAGCCTGAGATAATAAACCGGTACTTATGTTTAGAAAACACAAAAAAGGTGAGCCCTACTATCGGATATAGTTTGATGAGCGTGCCTAGCGCAATCAGCATAGTAGCCCACTCATCTTTTTCAGCTTCTACCAGTAAAAAGCTAAAAATGATGATGGCTGTAATAACTGCATTAAACTGGATGTAATGTGTTGCATTAGCAAACTCAACTACGCTGAAAAGCATGATGAACATTTTGCTTTTGGTACGCAGAGGTAGTTTATGAATAGCCCACAGTAATACTACAGTATTAAGCAAAGTAAAAAGCAGAAAACCAATGCTGTCTGGCAATATGGCAAAAGGTGCTATTAACAAGCTAAATACCGGACCGTAATGGTTACAGTCGCCGTACTCAAGCGGATAATAGTTGTATAAATTTACTTGCGATAAAGTGTGGTAATAAACACCTTTAAAAATCAGGTAATTATTATATCGATTGTGAAAGTATTTAAGCCACCAGCAAAATAGTGATACTAACAACCAAAGAATAGAAACAACTTTATAATTTTTGTAGAAAGAAATAAGTTTACTCATTGTAACAGGTTGGTTACAAAAGTATATTTTAATTCAAAGTAGACAAAATAAATTAATTAAATATTCTGTGCTATCACAAACCCACAGGCCCAAGCCCATTGGAAATTGTATCCACCTAACCAACCAGTAACATCCACACACTCTCCACCGAAAAACAATCCTGGAACTTTTTTGGCTTCTAAAGTTTTAGAAGATAATTCATCGGTACTTACTCCACCTCGCATTACTTCTGCCTTATCATACCCCTTATCACCAGCTGGCTTCACTTTAAATTGATGAATTATTTGCTGAATAGTTTCTAAATCCGTTTTTGATAATGAAGCTAAGTTTTTATCCACGGGTAAGAAAATCTGTAAAGCCTCGGCAAATTTACGGGTAAATAGTCCAGCTAATATAGTAAGCAGGCTTTTCTTCGGGTTAGCAGTACGTTCTTTTACGACTAACTCTATTATATTTTGTGCAGGCAGTAAGTCCAAATAAAACTCCTGCCCTGCCCGCCAATAGCTGGATAGTTGTAAAATAGCTGGTCCGCTTAAACCCCAATGAGTAAACAAAATGTTTTCTTCGAAACTAATCTGGTCATTCCAAACTCTGCAAAAAATACTATTGCCTGATAATCGCTCATACCAAGCCTGCTCCTTCCCTGTAATAGTAAGCGGCACCAATGCAGGCATCGGCTTTATCACTTGTAAGCCAAACTGTCGAGCTATACGTAAAGCAAAATCTGTAGCACCTAGCTTCTGCACCGGCAAGCCGCCAGTAGCCATTACAACGCTAGGTGCCGAAATTTGAGATACTTTCCCTTGACGTTCATATGTTACCTGGAAACCATCTTTCACCTGCTCAATAGTCTTGACTTCGGTTTCCAACCAGATGGGTTGATCAAGGTCGGTACATAAGTTGGTGAACACCTCCACTATATCCTTAGCTTTATTCGTTTGTGGAAACAGTTGGCCTAACGTTTTCTCCTGCCCGCTAATCCCATAAATTTCAAAAAAGCTAATGGTATCTTCTACCGTCCATTGTGCAAAGGCCGATTTACTAAAATGCGGATTTGCCGAAACAAACTGCTGATGCGAGGTATGCAGGTTCGTGTAATTACACCGTCCGCCTCCACTGATTAAAATCTTAGCTCCTGCCCTGCTGTTTTTTTCTAGTATTAAAGTACGCTTTCCTAAAAAACCAGCTTGTACAGCGCACATGAGTCCACAGGCACCGGCGCCAATTATAATAGCATCAAAGTGGGTTTGTTTTGTTAAATTAGCAGCCATGAATGAAGTTTCGCAAATATCTGAATTTGGTAAGATATTTATCTTCGTACTGGTGGGTTTAATTCTGGTAGCTACCGTCTTGATGTTAAACCGTTTGATTGCACCTAATAAGCCTAATGCTGAAAAGTTAACTTCATACGAGTGCGGCGAAGATCCTGTTGGCAGCGCCTGGATACCATTCAATACCCGTTTTTACGTAATTGCTCTTATCTTTTTATTGTTTGATGTAGAAATGGTATTCATTTTTCCGTGGACTACTGTTTACGCAAATAAGAGTTTGGCTGCTGCCGATAGCCGCTGGAGTACGTTTGCGCTTGCAGAAATGTTCATTTTTGCAAGCATACTAATACTGGGTTTAGTTTACGTTTGGCGAAAAGGCGACCTGGAATGGATAAAACCTCATACTATTCTCCCTCAGGTAGAAGTAAATATTCCGGCTTCGGTTTATGAAAAGGTAAACTTAGAACAGCAAGCGTATGCAGTAAAAGCTTTTACTGTTGAACAACCAGACTTTATACCACCTATTCCGGCAAGTACAGAACCTGCACCTGCTGCTATAAGAAAGCCCATGTTTAAACCTACATTTAAAAAGCCAGCTGATGAATCCGGAAAGCATGAATGAAAATGGCGGCGTAATGGTAACCAAGTTAAACGATCTCCTGAACTGGGCGCGTTTATCATCGCTTTGGCCATTAAGCTTTGGTATTGCTTGTTGTGCCATTGAAATGATGGGAATGTACGCATCCACCTACGATGCTGACCGTTTGGGTGTTTTGCCCAGAACCTCAACGCGGCAGGCTGATGTGATTATTATTGCCGGAACAGTCACCTTTAAAATGGCTGAGCGTATTAAAAGATTATACGAACAAATGCCTGAGCCACGCTACGTTATTTCGATGGGATCATGTGCTAACTGCGGAGGCCCCTACTGGCAACATGGTTATCATGTGGTTAAAGGAGTTGACCAGATTATACCGGTTGATGTTTATGTGCAAGGCTGCCCTCCACGCCCTGAAGCATTAATTGGAGCTATTATGGAACTGCAAAAAAAGATAGAGCAAGAGAGATTAATTACCACTTAACAAGTACTCTCCCCATAGTTAATGCATTTGTTATTTGATAGAATAACTAAGCATTGCCAAACAACGTATGAAGTACTAATACAATAATGTAGTATTTCAACCACCTTGTTTCATAACTATGAACATCATTTTTAAGTCAGCTATTATTAGTGTAATGCTGCTATGTTTTGCAGCTATCACATTAAATGGTTGTAAAAGCACTGACATTGCTTCCCGCTATACTTCCAAATATATTAATAGTAATACCAATAAAGTTATAGCCCAAGTACCCGAAGCTTATGAGTTGGGCTATATTATACTGGCATTAACTGATTATAGTCAACGTGATACCAATTTAATTGATACGCATTCACAGTACTACCATGATGTAATTCGATATTTCAACAACTATAAAAATCATCGTGCTGTTGTTCTCTTAAACCAGGAAATTAGCAGAAACTTCAAATACTTTCATAGCTTCAGAGATGGCTTATATGCTTTTCAATTATCCCATAATCGTCTTTCGCTTAAATCAGATTACCGGATTGATTTGAATAAGTTTAATTTCAAAAGGTTTGCACCACTAATGCGAGACTTTGCTTCAAAATCAAACTTTGTGAAGTTTTATAATGATCATCAATCCTTTTATACTCAGCTAACTAACTATCAGCAGCAACAATTAACCATCGAAGCAGCTCAGAAAATGGTAGAGAAAGATTATACAATGTCCTTCAATAGTTACAAAATTGTTTTATCACCTTTAATGAACGGCTATCCAGGTACTTTAGCTATAAATAGCCGGCGCTTTACAGAGTGTTTAATATTTACTCAAACAATCAATAAATAGTTAAATTTATTGATAACTACTAATCAGTATTAATTCAATATTTAGTTAATAAATAGTTATAAAGTTTACTTATAAACAAGAAAAGCTGTTCATAGACTGAACAGCTTTTCTTGTTTATATTTGAAAAAGGCTTATTGACCTTGCGCAAGCGAATATCCTATTTTGTCGCCAAACTTCATTAGGAACTCCACTGAACACACTTTAAGAGCATCAGATACATCGGCTGCAATATTGAAAACATCTTTCTGGTTCAGCTCAATACCGTCCGCTTTTTCGTAGCGTATGCGGAATTGATTTACTAATTCAGTATATACCGATCCGGTAGGCCAAACTTGGGTACCACGGTTTGAAATCATAATCAGCTTAAACTTGTCGTTCAATTTGCTTTGAGCAACTTCAGCCAATTGTGCAGGTTGTAAAGTTGATTCAACAAACACATCCACACCTAAAATTTCTTCCTCAATATCAGGCTGAGATACGGTTATTTTATTTTCTGATGGATGAAAGTCAGCGTTGGTTTTGCATTCAAAATTTGGCTGAGAAAATGCACCACCTTGTACAGGATGTTTGCCTAAGTTAGCAATAATACAATCTGCAAATTCAGAAGTATTTTTTGAAGGTACTGAACGATCGCCGAAATCGCCGGTATGTACGCCTTTTTCTAAAGTGTACAGCAAGGCATTTTCTATAGTAGCAGCATTTGCCGTCAAACCTAAATAGCGTAACATTGAAATACCAGACAGTAACAAAGCTGTTGGGTTAGCAATATTGCGTCCAGCAATATCTGGTGCTGTACCATGTACCGCTTCAAAAATCGAGATGTTATCACCAATATTGGCTGATGGTGCAAAACCTAAACCTCCTACTAAGCCCGCACACAAGTCAGATACTATGTCACCTTGCAGATTGGTTAACACGATAGACTGGAACATTTCCGGGTGGCTAACCAACTTCATACATAAGTCATCTACAATGATATCGCTGGCTTGCAGATCTGGATATTCTTTAGCTATCTCATAAAAAGTTTCCAGAAATAAGCCGTCAGTCAGTTTCATGATGTTGGCTTTATGACCACAGGCTAATTTTTTATAACCTTTACGTCGAGCCATTTCAAACGCATAACGAATTACTTGTGCCGAACCTGGACGAGTAATAATACGACGCCCTACAGCTACGTCATTAGTCATCATATGCTCAATACCACCGTAAGTATCTTCAATATTTTCGCGGATGATGGTTAAGTTAATAGATACACCAGCTTTTGAAAAAACGGTTTGCACACCATTCAATGATCTAAAATCGCGTTGGTTAGCATAAGTATTCCACACTTTACGAGCAGTTACGTTTATGCTTTTTACACCTTTACCCTTAGGGGTTTCCATCGGGCCTTTAAACAATATACCCAGGTTTTCAATAGTAGCTTTAGCAGCTTCAGTCATACCTGTTGAGTGGCCTGCATCGAAATAAGACTTGCCCATTTCTACAAACTCATATTCTAGGGGTACTTCATTGGCTTCAAAAATTCGAAGTACGGCGTCCATAATTTCCGGACCGATACCGTCGCCTTTCGCTACTGCTATTTTTGTCTTCATCTGGATAAAAATTACACATTTTAGTAATCGTGTCAAATATACATCATAAACCGGAAAGGTTGTATTACATAAATTGATTTAGGCTTTTTGAAACTTTTGAACTAACATTGTACTACCAAATATGAAAGCGTTTTACGGAGATTTACGCCTGGGCATTTTAGGCGGCGGACAGTTGGGACGAATGCTAATTCAGCAGGCTATCAACTACAATGTAACTATTAAAGTACTTGATCCTGACCGAGAAGCACCCTGCCGCAAACTGTGTGACGAGTTTGTAACCGGCTCATTAAGTGATTACGAAACTGTTTATAATTTCGGCAAAAAAGTTGATCTGCTTACCATCGAAATTGAAAAGGTAAACGTTGATGCGCTGGAACAGTTGGAAAAAGAAGGCGTGATTGTATATCCGCAACCACGCGTTATCCGGTTAATACAGGATAAAGGTTTACAAAAACAGTTTTTTAAAGAAAACGATATTCCTACCGCAGAATTTCAGGTAATATCATCTGCCGAACAATTGCAGCAAAGCCCAATGCCTTTCCCTTACATACAAAAATTACGTCGTGATGGGTATGATGGTAAAGGTGTTTATAAGGTTATAGACGAAAGTTACTTGCAAAATGCATTTACAGCTCCCAGCTTAATTGAACGCTGGATTGATTTTGAAAAAGAGATAGCCGTAATTGTATCTCGAAATGCAAAAGGCGAAGTAGCTACCTTCCCGTTGGTGGAAATGGAGTTTAATCCAGAAGCTAACTTGGTTGAATTTTTAATATCTCCTTCTACCCTTTCATTCGAGTTGCAGCAGGAAGCAGCTGATATAGCTAAAAAGATTGCCAATAACTTAAAAATTGTAGGCTTACTGGCAGTTGAAATGTTTTTGGATAAACATGGCAAAATATTAGTGAACGAATTGGCGCCACGCCCGCATAACAGTGGTCATCAAACCATAGAAGGCAACATTGTTTCGCAATTTGAGCAACACTTACGCGCTATATTTAACCAGCCACCAGGTGATACAGCGGCTTTAAATAACGCCATTATGGTTAATGTATTGGGTGAAGCAGGCCATGAAGGTCCGGCAGTATATCAGGGTATTGAAAAAGTGCTAAAATGCTCAGGTGTTTATATTCATTTATATGGTAAAGCACTTACTAAACCTTTCCGTAAAATGGGCCATGTTACCATCGTAGATGCCGACCGGGAAAAAGCTATTGAAAAAGCAAGATTTGTTCAACAAACCTTGAAAGTAGTAAGTTAAATATCATCTCATTCCACTAAGCATTATTTCTAATAAATTAAATCACGCATGAATTTATCTGCCAAAATAGGTATCATCATGGGCAGCCAGTCTGACCTGAATATCATGAACGATGCCGCTGCTGTACTTCAGGAACTGGATATTGCTTATGAAATAACCGTTGTATCAGCCCATCGTACACCCGATCGGTTGTTTGATTATGCAAAAACAGCATCTGCCCGTGGTTTAAAAGTAATTATTGCTGGTGCTGGTGGTGCCGCACACTTACCAGGCATGGTAGCTTCGCTTACGCATCTGCCAGTTATTGGCGTACCAGTAAAATCCAGCAATTCTATAGATGGTTGGGATTCGGTATTATCCATATTGCAAATGCCGAACGGTATTCCGGTAGCTACTGTAGCCTTGAATGCTGCTAAAAATGCCGGTTTGCTGGCTGCACAAATCTTATCAACAGCAGATGAAAGTATTGCGCAACGATTAATTGATTATAAAACAATCTTGGCTCAAAAAGTTGAAGACTCTGCTTTGCAGATGAAGCAGAACGGTTATCCATCAGCTTACTAAATGTGGTGAGTGGTGAGTGGTGAGTGGTGAGTGGTGAGTGGTGAGTGGTGAGTGGTGAGTGGTGAGTAAAGCAAGTTTAGTAATATAATATAGTTTTACTTGGTCTTATTAACCACTTTAATATTTTGTTCACCACTTCCCATTCACTATTCACCAACTAATTCAATGTTGGATTTTCAGGAAAGTTAGCAATGTGAGCATAACGCTGACCGAGGCTAATTACCACTTCGCGCCATAAGTTTTGCTCATCATGCGTAAATAAGCTTTCTGGGTTAAACTTGTTGGCTACAATCCAAGTATTTTCTGATATTTCAGCATCCAACTGTCCGCTTGTCCAGCCGGAGTAACCAGCAAAAAAGCGGATTTCATCAGCATTCAACTGATACCCGGCAAGCAGCTCTTTTACCTGCTCGTAGTTTCCTCCCCAATATATTCCGTCCCATATTTCAATACCACCTTCTATTTTATCAGGACAACGATGAATAAAGTGTAAGGTATTGTTAGCCACTGGGCCACCCACATAAACTGGCATTTCTGAATATGCCACATCAGGCAATAGATCACCCAGCATATATTCACTTACATGGTTCAATACATAGCCCATGGTTCCTTCGTCCGAATACTCCGTTAACAAGATAACTGATCGTTTAAAGTTAGGATCCATCATAAATGGCTCAGAAATTAAAAGCCTACCGGCAACAGGTTTGATTGAACTCAGCATGTTTAGTATAGTTTCTTATTTTAACATTAGTAACGTAAATATGTTCATTTAAGGTATAAAGCTGGTAATGCTACAATCAATTTGTAAGTTTGCAATGATGAATCAGCAAGATATACAAAATTTAAGGCAGGACTACCAGGCAGCCTCATTGTTGGAAAAAGATACAGATAACAATCCGATTAAACAGTTTGAGAACTGGTTTACCGAAGCTTTACAGGCGCAAATACATGAACCTAACGCCATGACGCTGGCTACAGCCACTCATGATGGCAGACCCTCTGCCAGGATATTGTTATTAAAAGGCTTTGATGAACGTGGATTTATCTTTTATACCAACTATCTGAGCCGGAAGGGTAAAGAAATAACCAAAAACCCTCATGCGGCTATGACTTTCTTCTGGGGGCCGCTTGAACGCCAGATACGAATTGAAGGCACCTTGGAAAAGTTAAGCAAAGAAGAGTCAGAAAAATACTTTCACTCACGGCCAAAAGGCAGCCAGATTGGAGCACTCGCTTCACCACAAAGTCAGGAAATTGCTGATAGAAGCATTGTAGAAAATAAATGGAAACAGCTAGAAACAGAATATACCGATAAAGAAATTCCCAAACCATCATACTGGGGCGGTTATATTTTGAGACCACAATTGATTGAATTTTGGCAAGGTCGGTCTAGCCGTTTGCATGATCGTATTTTATATAAAAAGTCGGATAAGAGCAACTGGAAAAAAGTAAGACTTGCCCCATGAGCAACGTGCAAATCAAACAATTGCTGATTGAGAAATTTGGACTGAGCGTAATTACGGGTGAAGACGAGCATGGTTTACAATCTGCTCTGCACATAGCGCCTGAACAGATTGCGCACGTATGTCTGGAACTGCGCGATAATCCAGCCACTTACTTTGACTACTTATCATGTCTTTCAGGAGTTGATTACGGGCCTACAACTAATCGTTTTGAAGTAGTTTATCATCTAGCTTCTATCCCTTACCGTACACAGCTAACATTAAAAATCAGTAAAATACATGGCCGAGGATTGAATGATTTGCCGAGCTTTCCAAGTCTGTCAATGGTTTATCGCACTGCCGATTGGCACGAACGTGAGGCATACGATTTAGTCGGGATCTTTTTTGAAGGACATCCTGATTTAAGGCGTATTTTACTACCTGACGATTGGGTAGGTTATCCTTTACGGAAAGATTATAAAGCTGCGGAATATTACAAAGGTATCAAGATTGGCTATACCCCTTTTACTCCTGAGAGTGAAGAACAGGACTCATTAAATTCATCCATATTAACTGCTGCTGTAGAAAAGTACCAAGCTAAAATAGCTGCTGCCGCAACGCAAGATATGGTATTGAACATGGGGCCTCAGCATCCATCTACCCATGGCGTATTACGTTTAGAATTAATTACTGATGGTGAGATTGTTAAAGAAGTAATTCCGCACGTTGGTTATTTACACCGCTGTTTTGAAAAGCATGCTGAATCGCTCACCTATCAGCAAACTATTCCGTTTACCGACCGCATGGATTACCTAGCATCCATGAACAACAGTCATGCTTGGGTAATGGGCGTTGAACGAATGTTAGGTATTGATAAAGATATTCCGAAAAGAATTGAATACATCCGGGTATTAGTTTGCGAGTTAAACCGGATTGCTTCGCACCTGATTGCCATTGGCACTTACGGCATTGACATTGGAGCCTTTACCCCTTTCTTGTGGTGCTTTCGTGATCGTGAACATATTATGGGCATGCTGGAATGGGCTTCCGGCTCACGAATGCTTTACAACTACATTTGGATTGGTGGGCTATTTTATGATTTGCCCGTAGGCTTTGAAGAGCGTTGCCGTGAATTTGTAAATTATTTTAAGCCCAAGTTGGCAGAGTTAAATGAACTGCTTACTGGAAACCAGATTTTTATCAGCCGTACTGCTAACGTGGGTATTTTGCCACTTGATGTAGCTATTAATTATGGTTGTTCAGGTCCAATGCTACGTGCATCGGGTTTGAAGTGGGACCTTCGCCGTATTGATAACTATTCAGCCTACCCGGAGCTTGAATTTGATGTACCTATAGGTACAGGCGAAATGGGTACTGTGGGTGATTGCTGGGATCGTTACAAAGTGCGTGTGGATGAAATTGAACAATCTTTAAAAATGATTGAACAATGCCTGGATCGATTACAAAAGGAACTAAAGCGTACTCCTGAATTTGACCCACGAGCAAAATTACCTCGCAAGATTACACCTAAAGCGCAAGACTACTACATGCGTGCTGAAGGTGCTAGAGGTGAATTAGGCTTTTATTTCATTACCGATGCTGATGGTAAATCAGAAATACCATTTCGCGTAAAAGCACGTGCGCCCAGCTTTAACAATCTATCTGTTATATCTGAAATTTCGAAAGGTGTAATGATTGCAGATTTGGTTGCCAACATTGGCTCCGTAGATATTGTACTAGGCGAGCTAGATCGATAATATTAGTTTATCATTTACCATAAACAAGAAAGGCCTTCATCAAATATGAAGGCCTTTCTTGTTTATATGTTTCAGGTTAACTTTTAATACACCTTAACCATGAATACATAGTTATTTAGCTTTTTGATTTGTTGTTTAGGGCTCAAACCTGCTAAGCTATTTTTGCTGCTTGTATTAAGCAATATGGTATTTGCAGTAGTATCATTCGTAACGCTCTGAACGGCTTTGAAAATGTAGCTTGACTTAATAGCAAATGAAACGCTTTCATTCTGCATCTGCTTACCATTTACAATACCAATCACGTTACCTTTAGAATCCAGCAATGGGCCACCACTATTACCAGGGTTTACTGGTAATGATAATTGGTAAGTAGTTGTATCACCGTTAAAACCGGTTGATGAACTTAAATAACCTCTATCATATACATAATCATCACGAGGATAACCAATAGTATATACTTCTTCACCTACATCGCTTTTATTTTTCCGGAAAGTGTAAGGTATTGTGCCCAAACCTGAAAAAGCGGCATCATCAATTTTTAAAATAGCAATATCATGCATAGGTTCGCTATAAATTAGCTTAGCATGATAAGAATCGCCTGTAGCATTTTGCACATATAAAGAATCTGCTCCTCTTACTACGTGGTAATTGGTAATTAAATAACCAGTTGAAGTAAGTGCAAAACCAGTACCATCAAATTTACTTGGCGTGGTTAGATGCCGACCATTAACTTTTATTTCATGCAACAACTCGTTAGTTGAGTGATTGAGTTTTTCGGTAGCATTCTTATAGCTTTGAACTTCACGTTTTAGCTCAGTAACACCTGGTGTATTTTTGCTGAAATAACCGGTAGCGTACAAAGTTACCATCATAGCAAAAATAGCAACAGATGCAGCAACAGAAATTTTGCTATGATGATTACGCCATAACTTTACAACCCATGATGGATGCACGGTTAATTCTTCAGTCAATGCATGTACATCAATTTCCTGGTGTATATCGTTCAGGCGTTTTTCCAGCTCAACACGTGCGCCATATTGCTTAATTAAACCAGTAAAATGCAGATGTTCTTCCACACGGCTTTTTATAGCAGCATTTTCCTGGCATAATTTTTCAAAATGCAGCTTTTCTTCGTTACTTAACTCGCCGTTGAGGTAACGCTCGGTCATCTCAATCAGTTGATTTTCATTCATCAGTTTGTATCCCCCTTATGGTTGCTGAAAAAATAGTTTTTTCAGGCGTTGCAGGCATTTGTACTTCTGAGTTTTAGCATTGTCAGCATTGGTGTAACCAAATTTTTCGCAAATCTCTTGCATCGATTGGTCATGAATATAAAAGTCTTCAATAATGGTTTTACAAGGTTCGCCCAACAGCTCCAAAGCCCCTTTCATACGGGTAAATTGCATATCACGTTCGGTATGCAGATCTACATCTTCTTCTGCAGGTACATGTTCCTCAAAATCCTTAATGTCTCCGGCATATCTGCTCATTTGATTCAATCTCTTGAGCCAAAGTTTGCGGCATACCGAATATAAAAAGGTTTTCAATTTGCTGCTCAGCTCAAACTTGCCGCTTTTAACCTTATTGTAAAGAACAATTATAGCTTCCTGATAAACATCTTTAGCATCATCAGCCGTTCCGTTATTATTGATGATTAGTTGCAATATCATCGGGAAATAGGCGGTGTATAAACGCTTTAGTATCGTTTCTGAATTGTTTAGAATACCAAAAACAACTTCGCTATCTGTTGGTGCTGAATTATTTATCGCTTTACTCACTATTTAATACAGTTTATGCGAAATTGTAACCCATAATTGATAAAAAAAAATTTTACCATAAATAAAATTCTAGTGGGTTACATTTTCAAATAGCCGTGTATTAATGGTAAAATTAATATTCAGCATTATGAAAAACTTAATTAAAGCTGGCTTATTAGCCATTACTGTATTGTCGTTAGCTTCTTGCTCAGGCAATGGCGCAAAATCTAACTCTTATGATTCTGTAGCTACACGTACAGACAGCAGCAGCACTTCAAGCAACGTTGATACTATGGCGAAGGCTGATACAGCTAAAGCTGATACTACTAAGAAATAACTTTTTCCAAACCTTTATATAATAAATCAATCACATGAAAAACATGTTCAAGTCAGGTTTAGCTGTGCTAGCTTTAGCTTCATCATTAGTATCTTGCAATGGCAACGGTTCAGGCAATGGCAAAGATTCTTCTCAAGCAGACTCTTCTACATCTACTCAATCTACAACAGATACTTCAGTTAAGGTAGATACTGCAAAAAAAGATACAGCCACTATTCAAGCCGATACACCACAAACTACCAATGCAGCAAGTACAGGCGATACGGTAAGTAAAACCATTACTAAAAAAACTATTGTAAAAAAAACTGTAACTAAAAAGCAGTAATAATCAGCATCTTACAATAAAAAAGTAAGTTTCTGAAAAAATATTTAAAAAATGCGGGTTACCTTTTCCATTTACCCGTATTAAAGGGAAACTATTAATCACTTATTAAAAGAAATTAAAATGAAAAATGCATTCAAATTAGGCTTTTTAGCTTTAGCTTTATCTTCAATGGTTGCTTGCAAAGGTAACGGTTCATCTACTTCAGATTCTACTAAAACTGATTCTACTACAATGTCAACTGACACTGCAGCTAAAATGGACTCTACTGCAACTGACACTGCAAAAGCTGACACTTCTAAAATGGCTGATACTACTAAAAAAATGTAATATCGCTTTAAGAAGCATAAAAAAGCCCTGATTGTTAAAATCAGGGCTTTTTTTTATTTCTTAGTTGAATCAGTTGCGGCGGCTGGTGCCTTGGCTGTGTCCGGTTTAGCTGGCGCTGTGGTTTCCATGGTAGTTTTAGTACTTGGCGTTCCTTTAGGCATTGTTGTACCACCAGATGAGCTATAATCAAGCAAAGTAGCTCCACCTAAGTTTGTAGTCGTTTTTGAAGTATCACGGTTTGATACATCGTACGTGTTCGTACCTCTTACTGAGTCAACACCACCACCAGGTGTATGATCGCCAGAACAAGCCTGTAGCAAAGCTGCGCTACCGGCCAACATAGTTATTAAGATTACTTTTTTCATTAAAAGGCTTTGTTAGTGATGAATTAACAGTTGATTAAACCGATTGTTGTTTGAGAGCGCAATATACCAAATACTAACTTTTTGAAGCAGCTTTATCATAAAAAAGCACCTTGGAACTAACCAAAGTGCTTTTTTATGCTGTCAAAAAAATCTTGATTATGATTCTTTTTCCTGATCGCGCAGCATTTTAACTTTATCATGAGCAGCTTTTAAATTTTGCTCTTGTTCAGTTAATATATCGCGTATGTAAGCTGGCAAATGCTCATCGTCTAAAGCTGTTTTATAAGCTTTTTGCGTAGCATCTTCACCAAACTCACATTCTTCTAGTACGCTGCGTGTACTATGACCGCTAAAGAATGCTTTTACATTCAACCAGGTACGATGAATATCTCCACTGTTAGATGTAGTGTTCTCAATATCTTTAGCGTATGACTGCACTTCGGTTCCTAAAGCCATTTTAAATTTATGGCTATCACCAATAAAGCTGGTGAACAAGTGCTTTAAATCTTCATGACCTTCGCCTACTTCTTTAGTAGCACGTTCATAACCCAAAATTCTGTCGTTATGAATTTTAACTAAGTCATTTAAAGTTTCAACTGTTTTTTGTGCGTATTCCATAGTGTATGTGTAAGTTTGATTGGTGTAACTGCAAAGTTTTTATTTTGTTTTCAGATGCATAATCAGCTTAAAAAGCTATTATGAACGTCCTCTGAACATAGAGATAATCCAGATAATAATAAAAATTACAACTAATACAGCAATAATACCAACGGCTGCACCAGCCTTAAAAATACCGGCAATTGCCGAACAGCTGCTTAGAGTAAAAACTAAGGCAGCCATAATTACTAAACTTAAATTTTTCATAGATAGGTGAATGTTTAAATGTATTGTTATATAAGCAATAAGGCTGCCATTTTTTATAAACAGCAGCCTTATTAACTAAATGATTGAATTTATTATTTGTTAAAAGCGTCTTTTAACTGACTTACAGCATAACCTTCTGCATCTTTAGCAGTAGGTACTAATGCACCCATTCCGAAAAACTCGTGAGTTACACCGTCATAAACTTTACGATCAACTTTTACACCAGCAGCTTTTAGTTTATCGGCCAGCATACCACCGTCGCTTTGCAGAGGATCAAGCTCAGCATTGATAATGGTTACTGGAGGCAGACCTTTTAAATTAGCTGCAACCAAGTTTAAGCGTGGATCTTTAGCTTCAGCCATTGAGTTGGTGTAGTTTTTAGTGAACCACATCATCATGGCTTTGTCTAATGGTTTGCCTTCTACATACTTGTTGTATGATGGGCTAAACATATCTGCACTAGCAATTGGATAAACACTCAACACATGCAATGGCAATTGTACACCTTTATCACGTGCAGCAATAGTAGTTGCTACAGCTAAGTTACCGCCGGCACTTTCACCTGCAATAGCAATCTTTTTCGGATCACCTTTAATTGAGGCTGCATTTTTTACTACCCACTGGTAAGCATCAAATGCATCATTATGTGCTGTCGGGAATTTATGTTCTGGCGCTAAGCGGTAAGCTACAGATACTACTACTGCTCCTACCTGATCAGCTAATGTTTTTGCTGATGCATCATAAACATCGATGTTAGCAATTACGAAACCGCCACCATGGTAGTAAACAATTACCGGGAACGGACCATTACCTGATTGTGGCGTATATACACGAATATGTACATTACCTCCAGTTACCGGAATTTCTTTACCCATTGTATCCACTTTCATTTGTGGCATAGCAATGTTATTTTCTTTCATCACATCCATCACAGCATCAGTAGCTGTATGGTTTTTACGGGCTTGAGCTGCCGGTAATGAAGGGATTGGTTTGTCATGATAACTTGCCAATTTTTCCAACACGGCTTGCATTTGTGGCTTAATGTCTTGCCCCCAAGCTGGTTTTGGTCCTTTTGGTTTCACATCATCTACTGAACCACCGGCTTTAGCTGTGTCAGTTGATGTAGTTGTAGCCGTAGTGGTTGAGCTATCGGTAGTTGTGGTGCTCGAACCAGATGAATTACTTTTACAAGCAGTAAAAGATGATACGGCTGCTAATGCTAATACAGCAACTGATTTGGTGTAGTTAGCTTTAAAATGATCAAATAAGTTTTTCATAAGTATAAAAAGGTATTTTTGAATTAACCTTTTTAACCATTATATATAAAAATTGTTAGTTAATACCTAACGTATATTCTTATTAGGTGTAATATTTATCAGATCAGTTTTTTATTGCTTTTGCAACTTTTTCATAAGGCTTTTCTGTTTTGCGGTTCAGTAGTTTAATAACAGACGAAGAAACAAGCCCACCCATGAAATAGTACAAAACAGCCAGTAGTTGCGTCTCGCTAGTGCGATTACTATGCTTTTCATTTAACCCTAGTGGCTTAGGTAATATAACTGCGCCTAAACCAGCTGCCAAACCCAAAGCAGAACCTTTGAGCCATGTTTTTTTAGGACCAACCCCTATTAGGCTGTAGTAAATAGAATTACTGAATAAATCACCAGCCATGGTTAAATAGTACAAATTATCACCTTTAGGTATTTCAGCATTCATTTTCTCCAATATCTTGGTTAATGATTCCATGCCCAGCAAATCCATGCGAGGTGCATCTTCATCAGTTTTTTTCAATATTTGGTGAAGTGCAGTAACTGCACAAGCTCCTGCCAAGCCACCGGCTAATGCGTTTATCAGTTTCATAAATTTGTAATTCAGTTTATATTAAAGCACATAAGCAGGTAATTTGTTCATATTTGTTTTAGTAAATACAGATTGATTAAAATACACCTGCATTTACGTACGCTATAAATTACTCATCATGACTCTGCTATCTATCCACAACGCAACAGTTAAACAGGCTAACAAAATTATACTACACCAGATAAACTTTACTGTGCACAAAGGCGAACAATGGCTTATTACCGGTGAAAGTGGCTCGGGTAAAACAGCATTATTACAGGTACTAGCTGGTCGGCTTAGTTTATCGTCAGGTAATTTAAATTGGCAATTTAACCCGTCAAATGCAACAACCACAAGCCATAGACCTATTGCATTGGTTGATACCAAACATCATTTTCGTACAAAATCAAACACTAGCGAATTTTACTACCAACAACGGTTTAATTCGTCAGATACGGAAAATGTTGCTACGGTTGAAGAGTATCTTACTAGCCTCCCTGTATTTAATTCAGGCACAATTATTTGGACATACGATGAAATCATAAGAAGGCTACAACTAGAATACTTATTAAATAAGCCGCTCATCCAGCTATCTAATGGCGAAACACGACGGTTACTTATTGCTGCAGCTTTATTAAAAAAGCCAGAAATATTACTCATGGATAATCCGTTAAACGGATTAGATGTACAAACACGTGGCGCTTTTAGTACGCTAATTGATGAAATTGTGGCTTCTGGCATAACAGTAATTATGTCGGCCAGTACGCAGGAAATACCGGCCAGTATTACTCACATTGCCTATTTAAAACAAGGAACTATTGATAAAATTAGCACGCCAGAACAATTTACCAGAGTAACTGAACCTGCTGATAACACTCCAGCTATTAATAAAGAAACGCTGCAAAAACTATTAAGTAATAACACACAAGACTTTAATGATATTGTTAACCTTAAAAATGTTACGGTTACTTACAATCAGCTCAAAATTTTAGATAGTGTAAACTGGCAAATAAAACCTGCTGAGCATTGGGCATTGCTAGGCCCGAATGGCGCAGGAAAATCTACTTTGTTGAGCTTGATTAATGGCGACAATCCGCAGGCTTATGCTAACGATATTACTTTGTTTGATCGTAAACGTGGTAGTGGTGAAAGCATATGGGATATCAAACGAAAAACAGGCTTTGTATCTCCTGAACTATACCAGTACTTCCCGACAGATAGCTCATGCCTGCAAGTAATTGAATCCGGCTTTTATGATACTTTAGGTTTGTTTAGGCCTAGCCAACCAGCTAAAGTTCAATTAGCTACGCAATGGATGCAAGTGTTGCATATAAATCAATACAGCAGACATTTATTCAAAAACATACCCGCTAGTACACAACGCTTATGCTTACTAGCCAGAGCTCTGATAAAAAGTCCACCATTGTTGATATTAGATGAACCCTGCCAGGGTATGGATGAGCAACAACGTATGAACTTTAAAAGTATACTCGATGTTATATGCAGCTTAACTTCGGCTGCTTTGATATATGTTACACACTACCAACAAGATATTCCTGATAGTGTAAACAAAGTTTTGAGGCTTAACAAAGGTAAGGTGGTAACTGATGAATAAACTACCATGTTCATCAAGTCAGTATCATATTACAGCTGTACATACTTTGCCAGTTGAATGTTTAACGTTTAGCCCTTACCTTTGCGTATGAATACTGCTGATTTACTGCAACGTGCACTCCACTTCAACTTTTTAAGTATTGAAGAAGGTGTTTATTTGTATCATAATGCCAGTACGCCCGAACTCATGTATGTAGCTAATGAGCTACGCAAAATTCAAGTGCCTCATGGAAAGGTAACCTGGCAAATTGATCGGAACGTAAACACTACTAACGTTTGCATTGCTAATTGTAAGTTCTGTAACTTCTTCCGTCGCCCGGGTCACCCAGACAGCTATATTACAGATATTGATACTTACAAACGTAAAATTGAGGAAACCTTTAAATATGGCGGTGACCAATTATTGTTGCAAGGTGGGCACCATCCTGATTTGGGGTTAGCTTTTTATGTAGATCTGTTTAAACAACTCAAAGAGCTTTACCCTACTCTGAAGTTACACTCATTAGGTCCACCAGAAATTGCTCACGTAAGTAAATTAGAAGGCATGAGCCATATAGAAGTGCTGAAAGCTTTACAAGCTGCGGGGCTAGATTCATTGCCTGGTGCTGGTGCTGAAATATTGAATGATCGTGTTCGACGCTTAATATCCAAAGGGAAATGTGGTGGTAAAGAATGGCTGGATGTTATGCGGGCGGCTCATCAAATCAATTTGCCTACTTCAGCTACCATGATGTTTGGGCATGTAGAAACTGTTGAAGAACGCTTTGAACACTTGGTTTGGATACGTGAAGTACAGGCTGAAAAACCAGAAGAACACTATGGTTTTACCGCCTTTATTCCGTGGCCTTTTCAAGATGATGGCACCTTATTGCGCAAGGTAAGAGGCATTACCAACAATGTAAGCGGCGATGAATATATACGAATGATTGCATTAAGTCGTATTATGCTACCAAACGTTAAGAATATTCAGGCATCATGGCTTACAGTGGGCAAACAGGTTGCTCAGATATGCTTACACGCTGGCGCTAATGATTTTGGTTCAATTATGATTGAAGAAAATGTAGTATCAGCCGCTGGTGCACCACACCGTTTCACAGCACGAGGCATACAGAATTCTATTAAAGAAACTGGCTTTGAACCACAACTACGTAATCAAAAATATGAATGGCGTGAATTGCCAGCTATGGAAGAGCAAGTAATTAATTACTAATGATCAACTAAATAAAAAAAGCGGTTCTACTTGTGCAGAACCGCTTTTTTTATTTAGCTAAAGCTTTTTAAATTATGGCTTTTTAAATAAAGCAATAACTGGAAGAACTTGAGCCATAGTTAATGGTTCATCAAAAGCTTCGGTTGCAGCATTAACTGCAACAGTACCACTAATAGCTGGTAACTTAGTTATATCAGCACCACCTTGAGATACATTATCTTCACCTGAATATATAGATGCTACTGCGGCAGTACCGGCTGCATTCAATCCTGTTATACCGCTAGTTACGCCTGTAATCCATGGTTTAACTGATACACCACGTAACTGACGTAATCTACGCAGGTAAGAAGCGTGACGTGCTTCTACAGAGTGGATGTTCAAAGCAGCAGTCAATACGGTATTTGTACCCATCAATGCAGTAGCTTGTCCTTTGTAAGCTCTTACTCCATTATCTTCAAATGTTTGTGCTAGAGCAAGGAAAGTATCGTAACTAGTTTCAACACTAGCAAATGGCCCGTTGCCAGAACCACTACCACCACTGAAATCCCATGAAGGTGCAGCAATAGCACTACTTCCTAATACTGATTTTAGAAAGTTTACGTGGTTAGTTTCATCAGTTTTTAATAATGCTAAACCTGCAGCATTAGCTGATGGAATGTAAGAATAGCTAAGATATTTGTTGTAGAATGATGATTCTAAATATTCAGCTGTAAGAGCAAAGTTCAATACACTGACAACTGATGAGGACAATGACTGACCATATGCCTTTTTAAACAAGGCACTTATAGCGAAAGGCAAAGAAGCTACAGCTACTTTCGAGCCGAAGCTAGTTATATTTTTAATAGCTGAACGACGAGGGCTGATTCTATCAGCAAATTCAGGATCAGCAGTTTGTATATCGTTTAATAAGTTTAAAAAGTCCATTTTGAGTTTTTTGTTTAGTTTGATTACTTACCTACATTACCACCATACAACGGTTTACCACTTACAAACGCATTGGCAACATTTAATACAGTAAGAGGATCTTGAGATATTTCAAGGCTAGTACCTGCACTAAGAGTTACAATGCTATCATCAACTGGATATACACCCAGCAAAGCACGAATTAAAGCAGCATGTCTAGCTTCTACTGAAACGATTTTTCCAGCTAAAACTAAGTAATCAGCTGTTTTAATCATAGCTCCTGCACCGTTGTAAGCTGATACACCTAAGTCTTCAAAACCTTTTGCTGCTGCTAGAACACTAGTTCTGTCTGCAAAGTTAATTTTCGAGAAGTTAGGAGTTAAACTACCGATAGCGTTAGAACCCAGGGCCGCCTTGAAAAATTCACGATGTGCAACTTCATGGTCACGTATATCTGTAAGATATGAAGTTTCCATAGCAGTAATGCCTGAAAATGGGCTTGCAATCACCTGAGTGTAAAACGCAGCTTCTAATTGCTCTAGCGCATAAGCATAGTTTAATATACCAAGATCACCAGATCCTAAATCAATTACCTGTGGATCACTAACCACACCACCATGTTTATTACAAGATGCCGCTGTTGCTACTACACCTACGGCTGCCGCTCCTGCACCGGCGAATTTTAAAAATGACCTTCTGGCCATTGAGCCCCCAACAATGTTGTCTTGTGTTGTTGTTTTCATAAGTAATACAAATTATTAATTACAGATTTACAATATTACAATTTACGAACAATATGGTTTGGCAGTTTTAGTAAATTATTAAATAATGTACTTTTGTACAATGCCTGAAATTGAGCAACACATAGAAGCTTTAATATTTGCATCAGAGCAAAGCATACGGCTGCCAGAAATTTTATATTGCCTCCAAGCTGCTTTGCACGATGATATTTTAGAAACTGATGTCAGGGAAGCTATCAATAACATTGCCAAAAAGTATAATAATCCTGAATTGGCTATTGAGTTAGTCTACCTGAACAATGGTTATCAATTTTTAACTAAAAAACAGTACCACGAAGTAATTAGCCAATTACAGCTACAACAATCTAAAAAGAAATTGAGCCAGGCCGCGTTGGAAACCTTAGCAATAGTAGCCTACAAACAGCCAATCACCAAGTTAGAGATTGAACAAATACGTGGCGTAAATTGCGACTATACTCTACAAAAGCTGCTCGAAAAAGAATTAATTATTATCTCAGGCAAAGCTGATACTATTGGCCGACCTCTACTATACAGCACCAGTGGGCAATTTGCTGACTACATGGGAATAAGCAATATTGATCAACTTCCTAAACCTTCCGACATGAACCCGGTAGCTAGTACCATCGGTTCTGAACAGGAATAATTTTTGGTTCAGTGTTTTTCTGAATTTGAAATTTGATTATTTTTGAAACACTAACAGAGGCTGATTACCTGATTCAAATTAGTTTTACCGATATATTTTTTAACACAACCAGCAATTACTCACCATGCAAACGCCTAAAAAAAATACCAGCAAAGCTACTTCTTCAAAAAGCGGAGATGCCAAGAAGCCTGCGTTAAAACCTGCTGAGACAAAGCCTAAAAAAAGTTTTGATGATGACGACGATTTTGGCGCACCGTTAGATGACCTGGATTATGATAGCTTAAGTCGCTACGATGATGACGATGATTATTAATGTGCACAATTTAGCTTGGCTAGTTTGATATAAAGTTTTAAAGCATCCGCATCGGATGCTTTTTATTTACCTTAACATTTCACTTGATGATTATTACCGAGGTTACTGATAGAGTAACGAAAATTAAATTTTTAGATACAGCCCGTTACATCTATCAACAGTACCTGCACGATACTAATTGGATTTGCCCTTTAGATAATGACATTGAAAATGTTTTCGATCCTAAAAAAAACAATTTCTTTCAGTTTGGCACTGCAACACGATGGTTACTTACCAGCGATAGTGGTCAGCCGTTAGGGCGTATAGGGGCATTCATTAATGAGAAGAAAGCGTATCAGAACGATCAACCTACAGGCGGCGTAGGCTTTTTTGAGTGTGTTCAAGATCAGCAAGCTGCTAATAAATTGTTTGATACAGCTCGACAATGGCTACAGCAGCATGGCATGAAAGCCATGGATGGACCTATCAATTTTGGTGAAAATGATATGTTTTGGGGGTTACTGGTAGAAGGCTTTATGCCACAATCTTACGGCATGAATTACCACCCTTCATACTATAAGAATTTGTTCGAACAATATGGCTTTGAAACCATGTACGAACAAATAACCAACCATATTGATGCACATAAACCTTTCCCTGAACGTTTTACTAAAATTGCCAACTGGGTGATACAAAAACCGGGTTACGAGTTTAAGCACTTGGAACCTGCACAAATTGAAGATTTTGCAGCTGACTTTATGGAGATATACAATGATGCCTGGCAGGATTTTGATAAATTTGTACCTATCCAGAAACAAACCATTCTAAAAAGCTTCCAGCAAATGAAAGCTATTATGGATAAAAACCTGATTTGGTTTGCTTACGTCAACCAAGAGCCAGCAGCTTTTATAGTGGTACTACCTGATGCAAACCAAATGATTAAAACATTAAACGGCAAATTAAACCTGATAGGAAAACTCAAGTTTTTATACCATAAATGGAAAGGTGTTAACCGGATGCGGGCAGTAGTAATGGGTACTAAAAACAAGTATCAAAAACACGGGCTTGAATCAGCCATGTTTATTAAGATAAAAGAATACGTGCTTCCATTAAAGCAATATGATGAGATGGAACTATCGTGGGTGGGAGATTTCAACGATAGAATGCTTGCTTTACATCAAGCCACTGGCGCAACGTTTGGTAAAAAGCATGCTACCATGCGTTATATATTTAAATAATCCGGTACTTAACAGCACCGGACTATTTAAATATATAAAATTAATGCTTTATGCCGTAGCTTTACTTTGTCTTAATTCTTCAAAAAGCTCAATAACTTTTTTCTGTAAATCAATCACTTCGGTTTCTCTATCCATAAGTTTTTTATTTACATTTTCCAGTTCGCTTTGATATTTTTGCTCGTACTCGGCGTCGTTAAAAGTAAGCAAAGATACTACAGACATGTCAAATAGGTTTGCAATCTGCTCCAGCCTTGAAAGATTAATATCTGTAATGCCGGTTTCAATTTTTGAAAAAGCCGGGATAGAAATATCTAGCCTTTTGGCTACATCTTCCTGACTCCATCCTTTTTGGTGTCTTAGTAATCTAATCTTTTTACCGAGTGTCTTCATGTTTTAAATTAAGGATAAGGGTTTCTTATGAGTTAATAAAGTTACAATAATTATTTAATACTAAAATCCAGTTTTGTTTAATATTTTCTGTGTCAAGTTATTCAGATCGATTCCACCAAAGTTACCCGAACTCATTAATAATACATTAGCATTATCTACACTTTCCTGTTCCAGCAAGCTGGTTAATGCAAGCGAATTGTTTAAGAATATTAAATCAGCCCGTGCAAATGCCTGTTTAACATCATCTTCACTGTAAGGCGTTAGTTGCTTTTGTTCAAACGTTTTTGCATCAATAAACACAACTGCTTTACTGGCCTCATCCATACTACCTGCATATTCATTCAAGAACTTTTTATCCAAACTACTAAATGTGTGCAACTCTATACAAGCAATAAGCTTTCTTTCAGGAAACTGCGATTTAACAGCTTCTATGGTTGCTTTTAGCTTTGAAGGCGAATGTGCAAAATCTTTATAAATATTAGTTACTGATGATTTACCTAATAATTCCAACCGACGAGCAGCTCCTTTAAAGCTGCTCATACTGTTGTAGAAATCATGAGTACTAATGTTCAGCTGACTGCAAACTGCATGTGCTGCTTCAATATTTAATAAGTTGTGTTCACCAAAAACTTGCAACGGATATTGCTTATTATCACTTATGATGCTAGTAATACCGTTATTTATCTCGTATTCTGGTAATTTATACGGTTCTTTTCTTATAGGAGTTTCATTTCTGGCAATTAATTGTTGTAATACGACATCGTTTTGCGCATAAAAAACAATTCCATCTGGTTGTATAGTTTGTATAAACAACTCGAACTGGGCAGTATAACTTTCAAAAGTTGGAAAAACATTGATATGATCCCAAGCAATACCACTAATAACACCTATATGCCCTTGGTATAAATGAAACTTTGGTCGCCGGTCTATAGCTGAAGAAAGATATTCATCCCCTTCAATAACAATAACAGGTGCATCGCTCAGCTTCACCATTGTGTCAAAACCTGCTAACTGTGCCCCAACTAAATAGTCGAAATCCTGACCGGCTTGTTGCAGTGCATGCAAAATCATGGAGGTTATAGTTGTTTTACCATGACTTCCGCCTACAACTACCCGTAACTTGTTTTTAGATTGCTCATAAATATACTCTGGGTAAGAATATATTTTAATGCCTAGTTCCTGGGCTTTCAACAATTCAGGATTATCGGCACGGGCATGCATACCTAAAATTACCGCATCTAAATCATTGGTGATTTTTTCGGGGTACCAGCCAGTTTTTTCAGGCAATAAACCATACCTGCTTAATCTGGATATAGATGGCTCAAATAATACATCATCCGAACCGGTTACCTGAAATCCTTTGTTATATAAAGCCATTGCCAGATTGTGCATTGCGCTGCCACCAATAGCTATAAAGTGTACCCTCATGTAAAAATATTAGCTCAAAAGCAATTTATTGCAAATAAACAGAAAAACCCTTGATACATCAAATAAATTCATGAACGATACGCAATATCTTGCCACGTATAGATAATAGCGCTATTACTATATTAAGCTATTAGAAACATAATGTAACTGGTCAATTCAAATCTGGTAAGTTTACCTATATTGCAAGTATGAACTTGCCCGCTCAACCTAAACGTAAGGCCGCCTTAGGGTTTATATTTGTTACCTTGCTTATTGATATTACCGGCTTTGGTATTATCATCCCGGTTTTTCCGAAGTTGATTGAACATTTATTACATGGCAATTTGAGTGATGCCGCACGTTATGGCGGATGGCTCACATTTGCTTATTCTATTATGCAGTTTTTGTTTGCACCGGTACTAGGCAACTTAAGTGACCGGTTTGGTAGAAGGCCAGTATTGTTAGGTTCTTTACTGGGTTTTAGTATTGACTACTTATTCTTGGCATTTGCTCCTACTATTACCTGGTTATTTTTAGGCCGAATTATAGCAGGCATAACTGGTGCCAGTTTTACTACAGCCTCAGCCTATATTGCCGACGTAAGCACCCCAGAAAACCGTGCACAGAACTTTGGTATTATTGGAGCTGCTTTTGGCATAGGCTTTATTATAGGTCCGGTGCTGGGTGGTGTACTAGGGCAGTATAGTGCTAAACTGCCCTTTTTAGCTGCAGCGGGCTTGGCTTTATTGAATGCGATTTACGGCTTTTTTATTCTACCGGAATCTCTTTCGCCAAGTAACCGGCGACCTTTTGAATTGCGGCGTGCTAATCCGGTTGGTTCATTATTACAGTTGAAGAAGTATCCTGCCATTAGCGGACTTATCAGCTCATTGATTCTTATTTATATTGCTGCACATGCCGTGCAAAGTACCTGGACTTATTTCACTATGGAACGATTCCAATGGAGCGAATCTCTGGTAGGATATTCATTAGGTGTTATTGGCTTGTTATCCGGGCTGGTTCAAGGTTTACTTATCCGATATACCATTCCCAAACTGGGTCAGCAGAAAAGCATAATAACGGGCTTGTTGCTATATAGTCTTGGCTTATTGCTGTTTGCTTTTGCCGACCAAAGCTGGATGATGTTTGCTATACTAGTTCCGTATTGCCTAGGTGGCATTGCTGGACCAGCTTTACAAGGCTTAATTAGCGGGCAAGTTCTCCCTAACGAGCAAGGCGAATTACAAGGTGGGCTCACGAGTTTGATTAGTGCTACTTCCATCATCGGCCCTCCATTAATGACTACTTTGTTTGCATGGTTTACCGGATCAAAAGCACCTATCAATTTTCCTGGTGCTCCATTTTTGATGGGGGCTTTGTTAATGTTGACCAGCACATTATTAGCTGTAAGAAATTTTAAAAGAGCAAAACAAGCGGTGTAATTTTAGTTAGCCACAAACAAACATTTAACTTTATTATTGTTAATACCCAAAGATGAGTGAAGCAGTACACCCTAAACGCCCTGCAGCTTTGGGCTTTATATTTGTTACCATTTTTATTGATACACTAGGCTTAGGAATTATCATCCCGGTTTTACCAAAATTGTTGGAACAGCTGGGGCACATTAACGTCAGTACAGCTACCCAATACAGCGGGTATCTTACCTTCACTTATGCCACCATGCAATTTATCTTTTCATCTGTATTGGGCAATCTAAGCGACAGATTTGGCCGTAGGCCAGTACTGCTTTTTTCCTTATTAGGGTTTGGTATTGACTACTTGTTTATGGCCTTTGCTCCTACTGTGGCTTGGCTGTTTATAGGGCGCACCATTGCCGGCATTACCGGAGCTAGTAATACCACAGCCACCGCCTACATTGCCGATGTAAGCACAGGTGATAAACGGGCAGCTAATTTTGGTTTGGTTGGTGCAGCAACTGGCTTAGGCTTCATTATGGGTATAGGCCTGGGAGGATATATTGGAGCTTTAGGCATCCGGATACCATTTATGGCCGCTGCTGGATTAGCTTTATTAAACGCCGTTTATGGTTTTTTTGTACTTCCAGAATCTTTACCTGTTGAAAATCGGCGTAGCTTTAATTGGAAACGAGCTAACCCTTTAGGATCATTAAAACGGCTCAGCCTATTTCCAGCTATTGGTGGTTTAGTAAGTGCATTTACGTTGGTTTACATTGCTCAAAAAGCTGTAGAATCAGTTTTGCCATTCTTTTTGGTTGAGAAGTTTAAATGGTCACTAAGCAGCATTAGTAGCTTGGGTATATTTATTGGCGTGCTGCTCATTGGAATACAAGGTTTCCTGATCAGATGGCTAATACCCAAATTTGGACAGGAAAAAAATATTGTGGCAGGCTTATTATTTTATGCTACTGGCTTAGCCCTAATAGCGTTTGCTAGCCACGGTTGGCTAATGTACATCTATATGATTTTTTATTGCTTGGGGGGAATCTCCGGTCCGGCATTACAAGGCATGATTACCAGTCAGGTTCCAGCGAATGAACAAGGCGAGCTACAAGGTGCATTAACCAGTTTAACCAGTATTACTACTATTATTGGCCCTTTACTAATGACTTCAATATTTGCACATTTTACCAATCCTAAAACTCACCTGCAGTTTCCAGGTGCACCCTACTTACTAGGTGCACTTTTAATGTTAATTAGTACGTTTATAGCGATTAGCAATTTCAAAAAAGGTCATCGTGCAAGTTAATAGTGCTTGTATAAAAATACTCTCAGCTATATATAATCATTGCAACTCACTTACACCACCAGACACTACAAACTTCATAACTTCGGCAGCATTGCGGTTAATAGGCTTTATTTTATCTGCCGGTACAATCAATAGTTGGCCTGCAAACGAGTAAGAATAAGGAAAATATACGGCAACTTCGTTTTGGAGATTAAGCGCACTTAAATCTTTTTGCGTCAGGAAACCAATCTTTTTTAAACCCGAACTATCTATTTCTACCATTACCGGTTCATTAAACTTCTTCTCCTCTCCCACAAAAGCCTCGGTTAAGTCTTTGATAGACGAATACAAGAATTTAAACAATGGTAAGCGGTTTAACCAGCGGCTAAACCAGCCTTTTATGGGGTCGGTGATAACATTAGTGACCAGCACACCTGCTATTAATATTAAAACCACTACACTCAATATACCCATTCCTGGAATATAGATGGCACGTCCTTTAGCATCGGTCCAGATGAAGCCACTTAAATTCAGCGCATTATCCAAACTGGCTACCACCCAAAATATCAGAAAACAGGCAGCACCTAATGGAATAACCACCAGCATGCCTTTTATAAAATATCTTAATACAGCACGGAAGAACCTATTCATGCAGGTACAATTTTATTCATAAAAGTACACTCTTTTTACCCGTTGAGATATGTTGGTTAAAATTTCATAGGGTATAGTGCCAATTTGCTTAGCTAAATCTTCAATAGTTTGTTGTTCGTTAAATACGATAACTTCATCGCCTTCCTTTACATCAACTGCGCTTACATCAATCATGCACATATCCATAGCTATATTACCAACGGTTGGCACCAGGGTATTTTTTACCAGCATATGTCCTACTCCATTACCAAAAGCGCGTAAGTAACCATCAGCATAACCAATACGAATGGTAGCTATTCGGCCATCTTTTAATAAACTGCCATTACGATTGTAGCCTACAGTTTCACCAGCTAAAATATTTTTCACCTGAGAAATGCTGGTTTTCAATGTAGCAATAGGTTGCAAGCCATTTAAATGTTCAGGCACGGCGGCATCAATACCGTACAATCCGATGCCTAGCCTTACCATATCAAACTGCGCATCAGGCCATCGAATGATAGCCGAGGTGTTTGAAATATGCTTAATTACCTCATAGCCTAAAGCTTCTTCTATCTGTGCAAACGCTTGTTTAAAGGCTTTAATCTGCTGGCGTGTAAAAGCATCATGCGCTTCGGCATCACTGGCTACTAGATGTGAGAATACCGAAGTTACCTTTATGTACGGGTTATCCATCAACAAATCACAAAGCACATCCAGTTCAAAAGCTTCAAAGCCTAGGCGGTGCATGCCTGTATCTATTTTCAAGTGCACTGGGTACTGATTTACTTTATAGGTTTGTGCAAACTTGATAAACCTATCCAGTAAACCCAAACTATATATCTCAGGCTCAAGTTTAAATTCGAGCATTTTATCAAATGCCGAAGGCTCAGGGTTAAGTACCATAATAGGCAGCTTAATACCGGCCTGACGTAAAGCTACGCCTTCATCGATGTAAGCTACAGCCAAGTAATCGACCTTGTTATATTGCAATATGTTGGCTACTTCAAAAGTACCGCTTCCGTATGAAAAGGCTTTAACCATGGTCATGATTTTAACGCCCGGCTTCAACTTGGATTTATAAAAATTTAAGTTATTTAACAATGCATTTAAATTGATTTCCAGCATTGTTTCATGAGCCTTTTCGGATAGTGCTCGACTTATTTTTTCAAATTCAAAGCTGCGAGAGCCTTTGATTAAAATAGCTTCATTGTTAAAATTTAACTCGTTTCTATTCCGAAGCAGTTCATGCGTGCTCTCATAGAAATACTTACGTGGTATAGCATCAAAACTATCTTGATGTTGGTATAGCGCCTTACCTACACCTATAAATTTATCAACGCGCTTAGTTTTAACCAGTGTTGCTACTTGTTGATACAAATCGGTTTGCGGTAAGCCAGATTGAAAAATATCAGATAGTATTAATGTTTTAACAGGATGTTGATTTTGCTGCTGTAAAAAGTTTAAGGCAATTTCAAGCGACCGGATATCAGAGTTGTAGGAATCATCAATGATAGAACAGTCATTAACACCTGTTTTCATTTCCAGGCGCATACTAATGGGCGTTAAATGCTCCAACCTAACATCAGTTTCAACTGCATTGTAACCTAACGCCAGCATAGTTGCCCAGCATACAATAGCATTTTCAACAGAGGCTTCGTCCAAAAATGGAATTAAGCACTCAATTTCTTGGCCTTTATACATGGCCCGCAAGTAAAAACGCTTGGATATTACTGTTTCACTAAACACAAATAAATCAGCCTCTTTAAAATTTAAGCTCCAGGTAAACGCGGTAGCGGCAGGTAAATCATCCTTGTAAGATATTAATTGATCGTAATTGTAAACTAATAGTTCACAATTGGTAAACAGCTTTAACTTTTCTTGTACCTTTTGTTCAAAGCTTTCAAAACCTTCGGCATGTGCAGAACCTAAGTGAGTGAGCACACCAATAGTGGGTTGAATTATTGCCTGCAAAGCTTCCATTTCATGAGTTGTGGATATACCCGCTTCAAAAATCCCCAAGTCATTTTCAGCTTGTATTTGCCACACGGATAACGGTACACCAATTTGCGAATTGTAGCTTTTGGGATTGCGAACAATATTTTTATCAGCAGCCATTAACTGATATAACCATTCTTTAACAATGGTTTTGCCATTACTGCCTGTTATGCCAATTACAGGTAAATTAAAGCGACTACGATGATAAGCAGCCAGCGTCTGCAAAGCTTGCATTACATCTGGCACCATTAAAAAGTTAGCAGCTTGGTAACTAATTGTTGGCTGCTCTTGCACCACAAAATTCCGTACGCCTTCATTGTAAGCTTCACTAATAAACTCATGTCCATCACGTCGTCCCTTTAATGCAAAAAATAGACTTTCAATAGGATTACTGATTTGGCGGCTATCCGTCAGTAAAAAACTGATATTGTTTTCACGGACTATGGTACCCAATGCACCAATAATTTGTTGAATTTCCAAGATAGAATAAGGAGTACTGAGCATGTTACGAATGTGGCTATATTTATGTAAAGAGAAGAATTTTTAGTAAATTTGGTTTGATGGATGAACCGAAAAAGAAGAGAATTACAGATGTAAAAACAGCCTTAACCAAAGCCGAACATTATTGTGCCTATCAAGAACGCTCACAACAGGAAGTACGAGAAAAATTGTATGACATGGGCATGTACCCTACTGGCGTTGAGCAAGTAATTACCCAGTTGATAATTGATAACTTTTTAAATGAAGAACGTTTTGCCAAAGCTTATGCGCAAGGCAAATTCAGGATGAAAAGTTGGGGACGTAACAAAATAAAACAGGGTTTGAAATTAAAACGTGTACCTGATAAACTAATTAATAAAGCACTTCAAACCATTGATGGGGATGACTACTTACACACACTAGAAGATTTACTACAGAAAAAGCAAGAGCAAATACAAGAAAACGATGCTTTTAAACGCCGTTATAAATTAGTACAATATGCTTTAAGTCGAGGTTTTGAAAGCGATTTAATAAATGACATTTTGAGAGCCAAGGAGTTACAAAAAAGTTAGAAAAACTTTAAAATAATTATTTGCAGGAATAATATTGTTCTCTATATTTGCATCACCAAAACGGAAGGGGCATACTTAAAAAGCTCTCAAAGTTTAAAATGCGAAAGTAGCTCAGTTGGTAGAGCACGACCTTGCCAAGGTCGGGGTCGCGAGTTCGAATCTCGTCTTTCGCTCCAAATCTCTTCTTTTTTGAAGGGATTTATTTTTGAAAAGGTGAATCACCTGCTCGGGTGGTGGAACTGGTAGACACGCAGGACTTAAAATCCTGTGATCCTTAAAGATCGTGCGGGTTCGATTCCCGCCCCGAGTACAAAGCCCTCCTAATTTCCAGGAGGGCTTTGTTGTTTAATCATTAATGTAACCACTCCCATCTTTTAGCCCAATCGTTTAGAAACTTTTGCCGCCACTTTGCAATAGTACGTCCTCCCTGCTGATCGCCATAGAAAAGATTGGGCTCTTGCTGGTCACTGTACCAATTACTGCCTACTAAGTAGTCGGCTTTATTTACCTTTCCAGGCCATATGTTGGTAACCGTAAATTCCCCCGTCAACTCGACAAAGCCAGGTATGTCACTTTTGATCTTGTATGTACAAACACCCGCCTTTTTGGGTGCATACCGTATAGCATAATTGCCGTTTCCTAAATAATACCCAGGCCATTGTTGATTTAATATTTCCATACTAAAGCAAGCTTTATCAGAAGAATGCTGTATTACCGGACCTTTGAAATGCCACTCTACGGTACCATACACAGCTACTGAATCAGCCAGAGTTGTATTACGATTAAATATATAATGTGAACTACGCTGAATTTTTGTAAAACTGCCACCCCAGCTTTCTTTAAATGGATTTTCAAGATGACCAGCCATTGCATAGAGTAAGGATGGCGTATCCCCCATTTTTATGGCACCGCCGTAGTATTGTTTGAACTGCATACCCATATGCCCATGTCCTTTGATGTGCTGATTATAGTAGTTATCCTGCTTGGGATCTTCAGGGGTTTCTGCATCTAAAAATAGGCCTCGGTAAGTTGCATTATTTTCTATCATCCACAAGTCCGGAAAGTGCTGCACAATGTAGGCATAAGCGTTTATGCTCCATTTCTTATTAGGTCCACCAATCCAATAAACTTTAATTTTGTTTCTGATTTCTGGAACATCATGCAGCGCTTGGGCTACGTCTTCCAACCCACCCCACACTAATATCCATAAAGGCTGCGCACTTTTCTTTTTAGCACATTTAACAATCCAATCTGATCCTTCTGTTGCTGTGCGCCAACCGCTGTAAGGTGCAGCTCCGGATACGCCCTGTTTACAAAAAACCCGTAATGCATTGGGTAACGGAAAATCCGCATGCTGTTTCAATTGCGGGTAATCTTTTGCGTACAGGTCAATCATATCCAAAATATCCTGCTTTTTACCGTCACCGTATGAAGGAGAGGAAATCAAACCTTCCGTGTTGAACTTGTCTGCATACATTAAAAAATGTATCATGGATTGAAAATCATCGTCATCAGTGCCGCCAATGTCTGTACTAATGATAATGCGCGGCTTAATTGCCTGTGCATGGACTTGACCATACTGTATAGTAAATAGACCTACCAGTAAAATGAGCTTTGTTGTAAGTCTGCTTAAAAGATTGTTTGTGTTTACCATGTTTAAAACTCTTCTACAACTGTTTGCCCGTCTGTCCAATCTATCATATTTAAAACTAAATAGTTCCAGTTCTGAAAGCCTTTGTTTAAGATCGGCTGACCACTGTCGGGTTCATAATATTCATGCAAAGCACCAGTTTGCTGCAAATCACGACCAAACAGCGTTATGGTTTTGTTAACCAGTTCACGCGCCTGTTTTGCAAAACCATATTTTACCAAACCCCGATAAACTAAATAGTTAGATATTCCCCAGACTGGACCTAACCAGTTTGATGGATTATTACTGGCTCGTACACTGTACATTTTCTCCAATTTTGATAAAGTACGAATGCCAAATTTTGCATTAAAGGTGGCGGGTATCTCGAAATTCTCATCAACCATCCTTTTAGCTTGAGCTGGTGTGGCAATGCCTGCCCACATGGCCAGAAAGCCCGACCATACACCTATGCGCTGTATTAAACCATCGTAAGTGCGAGGATAGCCGCTGTGCAATATCATACTTTGACCAAATATTATTGAAGGCGTTTCCGTAACTGGCCGAAGGTTGATATCTACTGAATAGAAGAAGCCATCTTTTTCATCCCAACAGTTTTTTTGAATCGCAGCCTTTAAATCCTCGGCATCTGTATTGTACTCTTTGGCAACTTCTGGCAGTTTGAGACATTCAGCTATATACACCATTGCTTTAAGCTCTTTATACATCAGGCAATTCAAAAAAATGGATGCCGAACTACCCGTTGGCCTGAAAAAAGTGGAGGGATCGTTATCTACCCCGATGGCCAAATCATCTTGCCAGTAATATAATCCGGTGGGTTTATGCCGATGATGAGTTTCATAGTTATTGATAAACGCCTGCATCAAACTAAATTGCTCACGAAGCCATTCTGCATTACCACCATTAAGCTTGATTAAAAACGCAGCATGCTGTGCAATTACCGGCTTGTGCATGTTAGTTTTATACAGGTTTATCGGCTTCATTTTATCGGCACTGCTTTTTTGAGAAATCAGGATGGGCATGTAGCCATCAAAGCCAGTATAGGATAGAAAGTTAAGGATACAACCTTGTTCATATGCAACAGCGTCTTTCTGTTCTTTATCGTTTCCACGGTCAGTTAAAATTTGGCGTAATGCTACATTGCTTAACCAAGAATCCCAATCCCACAAATCATTAGCATACGCGTTACTACCCGGTGTGATGTAAGGATAATGTAAAGCTCCATGTGCTGACCTGAACATTCCTTTATAATCTGAATAGATATGCTGCCTGATGAGCTTGCTGTAAGCCAATATACTGTCAGGCACCTGCCCCAAAGCAGCACCGGAACTTAATACCAGTGCTGCTATAATCAGTTTAGCAGATGCAAAATAATTTTTCATAGATAGCATCAGTACAGAATATATTGGTTATTAACCAAACTAATAACCTGGGTTTTGGGTAATGGCACTGTTTTGTGTAATCACATATTGTGGTATAGGGTACACCAATCTATTTTGCGTAGCGGTTTTGCCTTTTGCAGGCAATACCGTTAAAGCTCTACCCGTTCTTTTTAAATCAAAAAAGCGGTGAAACTCCAAAGCTAGTTCTACCCGGCGCTCATGTTCTAAAGCTAAAGCTACTGTTGGGTATTTAGCAGTTGGGTAATTAGCAGTGCCAAATGCAGATAAGCCGGCACGCGCACGTACCTGGTTCATGTAAGTAGCATCGCCGGTGGCTTCTGTTAAAAGTAACAGCACATCAGCATATCGTAACACCATAAAGTTGTTGTTGCTTAACTCTTGAGTACCGCTTACCGGTGCTGTCCGGTCTTCCCATTTCTTTGGGAATTTAATAGCTACAAAATTCCCTTTAGCATCATTATAGCCGGTATTGATTGAAACATCCCGGCGGGGATCGCCTGCTTCGTATTCGTTATACAAATCATCCGTTACCTGGTTAATGCCGCCGCCATATTTGGTAATTACCCCATTGGTTACAGGAGCATAGGCCGTCCAGTAAGAACTGTAAGGGTTACTTGCCGAACCACCTAAATTCTGTATTTCGAATACAGATTCTTTAGTGTTTTTAACGTTTGCGCCAAACAATGAAGCATACTGCGGCAAAAGGCTGTACTGCCCGCTATTATAAACCTCCATCAACAGTGTAGTTGCAGCCGATTTATTGCCCATAGATAAATACACTTCAGCTAACACAGTTTGGGCTGCTCCTTTTGAAGCTCGCCCAAGTGCAGGAACAGCATTGGCTAACGGCAAGTTGTCTGCGGCAAACTTCAAATCAGTTACAATCTGGTTGTACACATCGGTTTCAGATGAGCGTAAGGTTGTGTAAGCATCAGTAGCAGAAATTACTTTAGTTACTAGTGGAACGCCGCCCCATAACTGTACCATGTTATAGTAATACAAACCGCGCAAAAACATCATTTCACCTTTCACCCGGTTGGTGTAAGCCGCATCAAGACCAGCAACCTGTATTTGATCAATGATGTTATTAATTGTGAACATAGCCTTATAATAGTCCTGCCAGTACTGATAAATCAAAGTATTACTTGCACTGATGGTATAATCTCTGATGGCCCATTTATCAGCCTGTGCACCGGCTACCGCATACAGTGTAGCATTATCTGACATAATTTCGGTGTAAGAAGCAGCTTCTTCCGGCGCATAAATAGTGTAGAGTGTAGCGTAAGCGGAGTTAATAGCCACATCAAAATCTGCTCTGGTTTTATAAAAATTATTTGCATTAGCATTTGAAATAGGTGCCAAGTCAAGAAATGACTTCTTGCAGCTACATACCATAATACAGATAACTGTAATGGTGATAATTCTTTGTATACTTTTCATTTTGTCAATCTTGAACGTGTTAAAAATCAACTTTTGCTCCGAAGGTAATAATGCGTGGCAACGGGTAAGATCCGTAATCAACGCCGAAAAAGGCTCCTGACGGATTGCCGGTAGATGCTGGCGTGGTTGGCGGATAAGTGGTATTTTCCGGATCGAAATTCCTGTACTTGCTCCATAAGTGTACGTTTTCAGCATTTACGTAAACCCGTATATTCTTGGCTGGCGTGTGCTTAACCCAACGCTGCGGAACGGTGTAGCCAAAGCGGATATTTTTCAATCTTACCCAGGTAGCACTTTCTACCCAGTAGCTGGAAAAGCTTTGTTCAATAGCTGTTGGGTTGATGGAGGGCTTGAAATGAATACCATCACCAGGGTTACTCTCCGAACGCCAGTAGTTGGCAACATCTGCATAAGCATTCCGTCCGCCGTTCCATATACCTAAGTACCGGGTAAGCTGGTTAGTAATCTGTCCGCCAAATGATCCCTGAACCAGAAAGCCCAAATCAAAGCCTTTGTAAGTGAAAGTATTTGTAATACCCGATGCAAAATTAGCTTGTGCATTGCCCAAACGGGTTTGGTCGTTCGCATCAATTTTTCCATCACCGTTTACATCACGTACAATAGGTTCGCCCGGTACTGTACCGGCAATATGCGGCGTAGCATTAATCTGTGCCTGATTGTTGTACACCCCATCAAACACATAGCCGTAAAAGTTAGATATTGGTTGACCGACTTCTGTTTTTACCTGAACTGCATAATCGGTAAATAGCAGAGGTGCATTGCCTGGCCCAAGTTGTAAAACCTTGTTACGATTGAAGGAAAGATTAAAGTCGGTGGTCCATTTGAATTGCCCTACCATATTTTTACTCGATAAGTTGAACTCAAACCCTCTGTTCCGGACTTTACCAACGTTCGATAGCTGTGTTGAAAAACCAGTTATATCAGGAATAGGAACATTTAACAACAGGTTTTTTGTGATTGAGTTGTAAAACTCTGCTGTTACATTTAATCTGTTTTTTAGCAATCCTATATCAAGACCTATATTGAACTGGTTAGTTTTTTCCCACTGCAGGTTGGGGTTTGAAATATTAGCTACGTTAAGCCCGCTGGCTAATGTATTGCCTGCTACATAATTAGTTTTATTCAATAAACTCACCGGCCCATAGTTGGGTATTTGGTTGTTACCTGCAACGCCATAGCTGGTGCGTAATTTCAAATTGCTGATTACAGGCAGGTTTTTCATGAAATCCTCTTCAGAAATTAACCAGCCGGCTGATGCAGATGGGAAATAACCATATTTAGAATCCTCTCCAAACCGAGAGCTTCCGTCACGCCTGATAGTTCCTGTTAAGAAGTATTTGTTTTTATAGTTATAGTTTATTCTGGCTAAATACGATACCAATGCCCATTCTGATGCAAATGATGTAGCAGAAGTTACCGTTCCGGCATTTAAAGTATGTACCAAATCATTAGGGAAATTTGATGCGGATGTTGTACTTGACTCATCGCGCTGATGCTGGGTCGTGAAACCCAACAGCGCGTTGATTGTATGCGCACCCCATTGCTTATCGTAAGTTAAAGTATTTTCACTTAGCCAGTTCAGCGAGTAATTAGACCGGATATTAGCGGTTGCCGGCAAAACGGCCGAATAGCCATATCCCTGATTGGCATTGGCATAAGAATCAAAAGAATTATTGTACAGATTACCGCTAATAGAGGTTCGTGCTTTTAAGCCGTCAATAATTTTATATTCAAGAAATCCGGTAGCCAGCGTGTTAAAAGATTTATTATGCTCAGATATTTGCCGGGTTAACGAATACGGATGCCATTCGATTAAATCACTATAAGGCAGAAAACGATACCATACGGAGTTTGGATCACGAAAGCCCAAGCTACCTGTTTCGGTATAAACAGGAAAAATGGGATCACTCTGTACGCCTAAACTTACCACATCACTTTTACCGGCTATCCCATCAGTACGGTCGAAAATGCCGGTAAAAGCGATATTACTACCAATAGTAAAATGGTCTGATATTTTGTGCCGGATATTGCTCCGTAAAGAAAGACGCTTATAATAGTTTGCATCCAGCACCGCGTTCTGGTTCAGGAAACCGCCCGAAAATAAAAATTGTGTTTTTTCGGTACCTCCTGATACAGAAAGCTGAGCGTTTTGCAACGGAGCTACCCTGAACATTACACTTTGCCAATCGGTACCGCTACCAAACTGCCCTGGGTTGTTCAGAAAATCTTCAGGAATTTTGAAGGCTGATGAGCGTACGCTGTTCGGATCTGATGCGGAACGACCACTGCCCGATGCAGCCCAGGCATTATTATGCGCATCTATATAGTATTGTACAAACTGCTGTGCATCCATCATTTTTATTCGGCGCCTTACATCCTGTGTACCGTATTCAATGGTAGCATTTACATTAGTTTGCCCAGGTTTACCTATTTTGGTTGTAACAATAACCACCCCATTGGCGCCTCGCGAGCCATAAATTGCTGTTGAGGAGGCATCTTTCAGCACATCTACTGATTCAATATCCTGCGGATTGATGTTGTTGAGGTTGAAATTTTCCAAAGCCACCCCATCAACTACATAAAGTGGGTTGGTACCGGCAGTAATAGAGCTCACACCCCGAATGCGAATGGAAGGCGATTGCCCCGGCGCTCCTTGCGATTGCGTGATGCTTACGCCCGGAAGTTCTCCGGCCAATGATTGCAGCACGTTGGTGTTGGTTCTGTCTTTAAAGTTGTCGTATTTCACAGAAGCAATAGAGCCGGTTACAGCCCTTTTACTTTGTGTACCATAACCTACTACCACAATATCGTTCAACTGCTTACCGCCAACATTCATTTTTAAAGTAATATTGATGGTTTGAGCTTCAGCGGTACCGGAAACATCAACTGTTTGGCTAATGTAACCTATAAAAGAGAAAGTTAACCGAGCTCCAGTTTGTACGTTAAGCTGATAATCACCGTTTACATCGGTAACCGTACCCGAATTTGTACCTTCCACTCTAACAGAAACACCCGGCAACGGCTCCCCTGTATCGCTGGTAACTTTACCTTTTACCCTTGAATCGGCCAGAGTTGTTGTACCCGGCGTTATAACTACCAAGCCATTGTCAAGTACACGACTTTGCAGTGCAGTACCTTTTAAAATTTCTTTCAACACATCGGTTAGCAGCATCTCTTTTGCATGCAGCGTCACCATTGTATTTCCGGAAAGGTTTTCTTCACTGTATAACAGCCTAACCTTGTTCTTTTTTTCCAAAAGGTTGAAGACCTGTTTAAGAACCATCTTATCAACATCGAGCGTTACACGTACATTCTGCGAGTAAGATGCCGCTGATACACGAATACAAAAGAGCAAAGTAAGGGAAAAAACACATTTCAACATCAAGAGAAACTTTCGGTATTTAGAAATACACAAACAATTACTATGAAGTATATTTTTTTTCATAGCTTTAAAGGTTTAAATTTTAAACAATCTGTTAATTAGGGGCATATGCCCCGGCCAAGAAGTTTGCAGATTTTTCGGCGGGAGATGCTGGTACCATCTCCCGCTTACTTTTGCAGGTTTAGTTAATAGTTATCTCGTCATACTTTAATTCATATTTAAAAGGTTTTATCAATTGCATGGCTTTCAATGCCTGATCTATTGTTTCGCTCTGGAAAATACCAGTGAAATGGTATTTATTTACAGTTGCGTTTTGAACGTTGATCGTAACATTATACCAGCGTTCTAACCGGGGTTTAAGCTGCGCGAAAGATTCATTTTTGAATACCAGTTTATTATCCATCCATGAGGTTTCTTCAATGTATTGTTTACTTCTTATTTCAATAGGCTTTATACTTTGAATAGCCAGTCTCATGGTTTTACTACCGTGTACATGAGCACTTGATTCGGGCGAGTTATCCGCAAGGGTAAGTTTCTCGTTTGGTTTCAATAATATTTTTTGCTGCTGAGAGCCGGATGTGGTTAACTCTATCGATCCTCTGATAAGTGCAGCTTCACTAACCGCATCATCAGGGTAGGCTTTAATATTAAAAGCAGTTCCTAACACCTGAACTGAAAATTTTTTGGTGGTGATTACAAAGGGTCGGTGCTTGTTTTTAGTAACATCAAAGTAAGCTTCACCTACCAGTTGCACCCGCCTTACGGCATCCGTATTTAGCTGATTACTGAAATTAATTTTACTGTTACAGTTCAACCATACTCGTGTACCATCGGGCAAAACCACCTTTTTATGTATGCCTTTATCTGCAAAAATTTCGGTGGTACCGCTGGCTGTACTGTTGCTTTGATAAATATAGATTACACTTACAACTATAATAGCCAGCATGAGCAAAGCCGACACCAGCATTTTCTGCCTGCTCCAGCCAGCATGCTTTGTGGGATCGGATTGCATAATCTCCGGATGTTTCAGCGTATGCAACAAATAAGCTGCATCTGTATCATCTTTTGCTGACTTGTTCATCCAAAGCTGCCTGATAAGCTCTTCATAATACAGCCCATCAGGATACTGCTTAAGTAAATTTTCTAATTCACTTAATTCAGTTATAGTTGCTTCACCAGCCATTTTACGGGCAAGCAATTCTAATATCCTGTTTTCAGACATGTAATATTAAAAGTAGAGCCGGTAAGCTCAGGTTATAATTGGGTTCTTATATTACAGGACAACTAGTAATAGAATACTCCCTATAAGAAAAATGAAAATTTTCAAGAAAGTTTAACGAGTAAGATTATACTCTCGCTTCACAACGGCACCAATCCTTTTAATAGCAGTTACTAATTGTGCATCAACGGTTTTCACAGATATATCCAACAGTTCGGCTACTTCTTTGTAGCTTAATCCATCTTCTTTAATAAACCGGAAAATCAGTTTGCATTTGGGCGGTAGCGCATTCACTACCTGTTCAATATTTCGCTTTAACTCCTCTGTAATTAAAATCTGCTCTGGGGTAAGGTCATGGAAAGAGATGTTGACATCCATTTCATCTACATAGTTTATAAAACTTCTGGCATCTCTCTTTAGTAAATTGAGTGCTTTGTTTTTAGCAATTACATAAGCATAAACTTTAATGTTAGCTATACCAGGCAGTTGCGCACGATTGCACCATAAAGTAAACATGGTATCGCACGCTACTTCTTCAGCCAATTCATTTGATTTAAGAATAGAAGCAGCAAAACACTTTAATCTGTTATAAAGCAGATCAAACAAGCGCCGATACGCTTGTTCATCATTGTGCAAAGCAATACAACTCACAATTGAATTTAAATCAGATTCTGGCTGGTGCATAGCCGGTTATAATTGGTAATGCAATGTAAACAAGTTTTTTAATTAACAAAACATTCCCATGTTTTAAGCTTTGCTGTTTGCAGCTTATATATTATATCAAGTACAGCAGTAAACCTCACGAGTATTGCACTATCTTATGTATAGTTATACTAATAATATTGAAAATGAACTAGCGTGTAAGCCACTTTAAGATTCTGAGACCCTGTACAGTTATTACTATATTTACTATTAAAAACTGAAGCCAATTACAGTAAAATACAAGATAAGGAGTACACTATCTCACACAATCAATGGTAATATCGTACAATATCATGAAAAACCATTATTATAAATACTCAATGTTAACCTATAGCTTTGAAAAATACAGCTTGTTTACTTTCGAGCTATTACCAATTATAATACGATTTTAATATAAAATGAAAGAACAGATTAGTTTGGGCGTCATTATTGGCAACCGCGATTTTTTTCCTGACCGCCTGGTTGCTGAAGCACGTGCCGACATATTAGCTTTGTTTGAAGAGTTAAACCTGCGTCCTATTATGCTGGACGAGTATGAAACCAAACTGGGCGGTGTAGAAACCTTCCAGGAGGCACAACGCTGCGCTGAACTTTTCCGCAGGCACCACGATGAGATTATGGGCGTGCTGGTTGTATTACCTAATTTCGGTGACGAACGTGGCATAGCTGAAACTTTAAAAATGGCAGGTTTGAACGTACCTGTACTACTACAAGCTTATCCTGATGATTTAGATAAACTGGATGTTGCCCGCAGACGCGATGCATGGTGCGGTAAGATATCGGCCTGTAATAACCTATATCAGTTTGGTATAAAATATACGATTACGCAGCAACATGTAATTCACCCGTTAAATACTGCGTTTAAACAAGAACTGCTGGATTTTGCAGCCGTATGCCGTGTAGTAAAGGGTTTACGTAAACTGCGTATAGGTGCTGTAGGTGCTCGCCCTGGCAGCTTTAATACAGTTCGTTATAGTGAAAAGCTATTGCAACGTAGCGGCATATCCGTAGTTACAGTTGATTTATCGGCCATTTTAGGTACGGCTAACAAGCTTACCAAAGATGACCAGGTTGTAAAAAACCGTTTAGATGCGATATTAGCCTATACGCCCAAAGGTCGTACGCCAGATGAAGCATTGATACAAATTGCCAAACTGGATGTAGCCCTGCATAACTTTATGGAAGAAAATGCGCTTGATGCTACGGCTATTCAGTGCTGGACTTCGTTACAGCAAAATTATGGATGTAATGTGTGTACCAGCATGAGCATCATGAGCGAAAACATGCTGCCTAGCGCCTGCGAGGTAGATGTAACCGGCACCTTAAGCATGTACGCCATGCAACTGGCGTCCGGTTCGCCAAGCGCGTTGGTTGACTGGAACAACAACTACGCTGATGATGACAACAAATGCGTACTATTTCACTGTGGCAATTGGGCTAAATCGTTCCTGCCTGATATCCAGATCAGCACTGCTCCTATTCTGGGTACTACTGTGGGTGAAGAAAACACCTTTGGCGCACTGGATGGCCGTACACCAGCCTCACCGCTCACGTTTGGCCGTATCAGCACCGATGATTGTAAAGGCATTATTAAAGCTTACATTGGTGAAGGCGAATTGACCGATGACCCGTTGAACACCTTCGGCAATCGTGCAGTAGCTAAAATCAACAACATGCAGGGATTGATGCAGTATGTATGCCGCAATGGTTTTGAACACCATGTAGTCATGAATGCCTCAAAAACGGCAAACATCCTGAAAGAAGCATTAGAAAACTATATGGGTTGGGAAGTACACCAACATTTGAGCTAAGTATTAAAAAACTCTCGCTATGAACGAAAAAGAATTAGCGCAAAAGTCGGTTGAATACCGCAAAAAAATATTAAAATATATTGTAGGAGCCAAAGCCGGCCATACTGGCGGTAGCCTTTCTTGTGTTGATGTATTGAATGTACTATATAATAATGTATTGAATGTTAGTCCGGAAACGTTTGGTTCACCCGACCGTGACCGGTATATTCAAAGCAAAGGACACTGTGTAGAAGCTTTGTTTGTAGTACTGGCTGATCAGGGCTTTTTCCCAGAATCGGATTTAGAAACGCTTTGTAAATACAAATCACACTACATTGGCCATCCCACCCGCAAGGTGAAAGGTGTAGAACAGAACACCGGCGCTTTAGGTCATGGTCTGCCGATAGCTGTGGGTACCGCCATAGCTGCTAAAATGGATAAGAAAGATTTTCGCGTATTTACCCTATTGGGTGATGGTGAGTTACCCGAAGGTTCCAATTGGGAAGCAGCGTTAACAGCCGCACATTACAAATTGGATAACTTGGTGGCTATTCTGGATAAAAATGAGCTACAAATTACCGGCCCCACCAACACCGTTTGCAATACCGACCCTGTAGATGAAAAATTTGAAAGCTTTGGCTGGGCGGTACACCATGTAAACGGGCATGACTTTAAGCAATTAAACGAAACCTTTGCCAGCCTGCCTTTTACAGCAGGCAAACCCAATCTGGTAATTGCGCATACTATAAAAGGTAAGGGTATCAGCTTTATGGAAAACCAAGGTAAATGGCACCATGGTGTACCTAATCCAGAACAATACGCACAAGCCATTGAAGAATTAGATAACGCTTTAACTTTAGTATAAACTATGGGAGCAGTAATTGAGAGTACCGTAGCTACCGGCAAACCCAATCAAGATGTTTTCGCAGGTATATTACAAGAACTAGCTACTGAAGATCGTGATATTGTAGCGGTAACCAGCGATTCACGCGGATCAGGTAAATTAGTTACATTCGGTCAGCAGTTACCAGAACAAATTGTTGAAATTGGTATTGCTGAGCAAAACCTGGTAGGTGTGGCTGCTGGCCTAGCCTCGGCTGGTAAAAAAGCTTATGCTGTATCACCAGCATGCTTTTTAACGGCTCGTGCCCTAGAGCAAATTAAAAACGATGTAGCCTACTCAGATAATCATGTGCGGCTAATAGGCATTAGCGCTGGTGTAAGTTATGGTGCATTGGGTACTACACACCACAGCTTACACGATTTTGCCGTATTGCGGGCTATCAATAATATTACCATTGTGGTACCTGCTGATAATTTTGAGACTGAACAAGCCGTGAAATTATCAGCGCAACTGGATCAACCGATATACCTGCGTTTCGGCAAAAAACCGATGCCGTTGTTGAATCCTGATGAAACCAGCTTTGAATTTGGCAAAGGCCGTGTAATAAAAAAGGGGGCTGACATTGCCATAATTGCTAATGGTGAAACGGTGTACCCTGCCCTGCTAGCTGCACAAAAGTTGGAAAAAGAACATGGTCTACAAGCTACCGTAGTGAGCATGCACACAGTTAAACCTTTGGATACCGAATTGCTGGCTGAATTAGCGGAGAGTACCCAAGCTATGTTAACGGTAGAAGAGCACATGGTGAACGGCGGCTTAGGTGAAGCCTGCGCCTCGTACCTGCTTCAACAGAGCTACCATAAACCATTTAAAATTATGGGTATTCCGGACGAATATACTGTAACCGGCTCTCAGATGGAAATTCTGAACCATTACGGCATATCAGAAAACGGCATTACCGAAGCAGCATTGAAACTGCTGAAAAAATAAGCTACTCACGTTATTGCGATAAGTAATTAACGAATTGCAATAACGTACTTGAATCCGGCAGTATTATACTGCTGAAATCCTAAATTAAGCGCCCAAAGCTTAATTACCAATAACCAATTATAACGCACGAATACCAAAATGAGAAGATTGCAAGTATTCTTGTTTTTTTTACTAGCCTTGGCAAGCTGTAAGCGTCATATTGACGCCGGCCAGCCGAAGAAGATAGCCGTTGTTGTATCTACGTTGAACAACCCCTGGTTTGTATTTTTGGCGCAAACGGCCGCAGCAAAAGCACAAAGCTTGGGTTATGAAACCAAGATATTCGATTCGCAGAATAATACGGCACTGGAAACCGACAACTTTGAAAATGCTATTGCCTCAGGCTATAAAGCAATTCTATTCAATCCAACAGATGCCAATGGGTCTGTAGTTAACGTCAATAAAGCCAAAGCTGCTGGTGTGCCGGTATTTTGCATGGATCGAGAGGTGAACACCGTGAATGGTGCTACCTCACAAATACTATCTGATAGTTACTCAGGCTGTGTAGATTTAGGCAAGTACTTTGTACAAACCATGCACAAAAAAGGTAAGTACGTAGAACTGCTAGGCCTGGTAGCTGACAACAACACCTGGAACCGTAGTAAAGGCTTTCACAGTGTGGTGGATAACTACCCCGGTTTGAAAATGGTAGCCCAGCAAAGTGCCGACTTTGACCGTAACAAGGCCATGGATGTATTAGAATCTATCCTGCAAGCGCATCCTGATATTGATGCTGTATTTTGCGGTAATGATGCAATGGCTATGGGCGCTTATCAAGCTTTAGCAGCTGCAGGTAAGGCCGATAAAGTAAAGGTATTAGGTTTCGACGGAGCTGAAGATGCTGTTCAGTCTATTAAAGATGGAAAACTGCTGGCTACAGAAATGCAATTTCCGAAAGTAATGGCTCAAACCGCAGCAACGTATGCCGACCAGTACTTTAAAGGCAAACGCGATTTTCCAAAAAAGATTCCGGTAGGTGTTGAGCTGGTTACCCGCAACGATGCAAACGATTATATCGCTTATGGTAAAAAAGATTAACTCATGAAAAAAGCAGTTAAATATATTGTCTGGCTGGTTATTATTGCTTTTGTAGTTTATAACTCGGTTTACTTCCGCAAACTAAGTGAAGTAAAAGCTGCAGGTAAAAGTTTTGATGCAGCCAGCTATGCTCATAATTACCTGAACAAAGTCTTACCATCAGCCATGACCAAAGCCACAGCCGTAGACAATTTGTTTATGCAGTTACATTCGGCACCTGCACAGGCTTTTCAACAACACTCGCACGCATTAGCTATTGGCAGCACCCGCTTTTTCCTGGTAAAAGGTACAGGTCAAATTAATAACATTGATGAAAACAGCATTGGCATAGTTACCGATACCGGTAAACTCGCCTTGAAAATAGCCACCGAATACGTGTATGGTAATGCGGTGCGCGATGCATCAGGGCTAGTGGATATTAATGCATTTACCAATACAGCCGACCTCAACAATGTATCGGCTGAGATAAATAAAAGCATCCGGCAGCAGGTGATCCCTTCTTTTAAGGCGCAAGCAAAAAAAGGAGATCATGTGCAGTTTACTGGAGCTCTGGAGCTTAACCAAGCTCACCTCAACTTAGATGATGCTGAAATTATACCGGTTACTATAAAACGAATTCCTTAAATACGTACGGCAATGATGTTAGTAGCAGAAAACATTACTAAAAGATTTTCGGGTGTAACAGCGCTGGAGAACGTAAATCTGGAATTACATCCGGGTAAGGTAAATGCTTTGCTGGGCGAGAACGGTGCGGGAAAATCTACATTGATGAAGATTTTATCAGGTGTGTACCCCGATTATGAAGGCCGTATTTTATTGAATGGTGAACATGTCATGTTCGCTAACCCTCGCGAAGCCCAGCATGCCGGTATTGCTATTATTCATCAGGAGTTGAATTTAGTACCGCACCTGAGTATCACGGAAAATATTTTCTTAGGCCGCGAGCTAACTACTAATTGGGGTACATTGAACCGTAAAGCCATGCGCCAGCGTACACAGGAACTGCTCGACCGGCTCAAACTGCGGGTTAGCCCCGACACACTAATTGCTGATTTGAAAGTAGGACAACAGCAGGTGGTAGAAATTGCCAAAGCACTACTGACGGATTGTGCCGTAATTATTATGGATGAACCCACATCGGCCATCACCGAAAGTGAGGTAGCTGTACTGTTTAATATTATTGAAGCATTGCGAAAAGAAAATAAAGCCATTGCCTACATCTCACACAAACTGGACGAACTATTCAAAATAGCCGATCGCTACATTGTGTTGCGCGATGGCCGCACCATCGAATCGGGTGATATGCAGGGTATAACGAACGATCAGCTCATTCATAAAATGGTAGGTCGTGAAATTAAAATAATTAAAAAAGAAGGTTATCAGTCAGGTGCTACTCCACTCCTTTCGGCCCGCAATATCAACTTAAAGCATCCTGAGAATGCACAGCGTATGTTACTCAGTAATATATCATTCAATTTATACAAGGGTGAAATACTAGGTATATTTGGCTTGATGGGTGCCGGACGTACCGAACTGATGGAAACCATATTCGGCTTACATCAAAAAACTGTATCCGGTCAGCTGTTATTGAATAATCAGCTTATCAGATTTAAATCACCTGAAGATGCCATGAAAGCTGGTATTGCCTTGGTACCTGAAGACCGGAAAAAGGATGGTTTAGTGCTGGGATTGGATGTGAAAACCAATATCTGCCTAACTACATTGAATGATTTACAAACTGGCGGCTTGCTGAACGACCGCAAAGAACAAGCATTAGCTCAAAAATACATTGAAGCGCTAAAGATCAAAACATCATCGTCTGCACAAGCGGCTAAAAATTTGAGCGGTGGTAACCAGCAAAAAATTGTACTGGCCAAATGCCTGGCTATCTCACCTAAAGTATTAATGCTGGATGAACCTACCCGTGGCATCGACATTAATGCTAAAAATGAAATTTATAAGTTGATTATAGATCTGGCTGCATCAGGCTTGGGCATCATTGTAGTATCATCCGAATTACCTGAAATTCTTGCTATATCTGACCGCGTGCTTGTAATGGCCGAGGGTCAAATTACTGCCGAATTTATAGCGGATGAAGCATCAGAAGATAAAATATTGAAAGCCGCTATACCTACACATTTAAAAGTAGCCTCATAAACATGGGATTGAACCAATACCGACCTTATTTAATTAAATTTCAGTCTTTAATTGCGCTGATTATACTATGCATAGCGCTCAGCTTTTTGTCAGATAAGTTTCTAACCATTGATAACGGCTGGAATGTAATGCGGCAAATATCCGTTAACATCTGTATTGCTGTAGGCATGACATTGGTAGTACTCACTTCAGGTATTGACCTTTCTGTAGGTTCGGTGCTCGCATTGTGTGGCGCTATTACGGCAGGGCTGCTTAAAAATGGGATTGAAATACCATCAAGCAATTTATTCATTGGCTTCACCTTATTAGGCGCTATTGTAGCTGGTATTCTATCCGGCGGACTAATTGGTTGCTTCAATGGCTGGACCATTACCCGTTTTAAAGTGCCGCCCTTTGTAGCTACGCTGGCTATGCTAACCATTGCACGAGGGCTCACCTTTTTGTGGACTAAAGGATTTCCTATTTCAGTACTGGGCGACAACTTTGCTTATATAGGTACGGGCTGGTTTTTAGGCATTCCGGTTCCGGTTTGGATATCGGCTATCGTGATAATTGCCGCTGTTGTCATCACAGGCAAGACCCCATTGGGCCGCTACATTTATGCTATTGGTGGTAACGAGAATGCAGCCAAGCTTTCGGGCATCAATATCAATAAAGTTAAAATTATTGTTTACAGCTTTGCCGGTGCGTTGGCTGCAATTGGCGGATTGATCGTAACCTCACGTCTCGATTCGGCACAACCTAACGCTGGAAACAGCTACGAGCTGGATGCAATTGCTGCTGTAGTTATTGGCGGTACCTCCCTATCAGGTGGTCGCGGTAGTATATGGGGCACTGTGCTGGGTGCCATTATTATTGGTGTACTAAACAATGGGCTGGTCTTGCTCAACGTGTCCCCATTCTGGCAGCAGGTAGTTAAAGGATTTGTTATCCTGTTGGCAGTGATTATTGATAAAGCTAATTCAAAAGCAGAATAAACGTATTTACATGAAAAACGCTTGTATACTAGCCATTGACCAAGGAACCAGCAGCACCAAAACAATTGTATTTGATCAGCAAGGCCAAGTTTTGGCTAAAGCTACTGTACCATTAAAAACCCATTATCTGGATGGTGGATTTGTAGAACAGCAACCCGAAGATATTTACCAGAATGTACTGGATTCAGTTCGCGAGTGCTTGGATACCTTTACTAGTACAGGAGGAGACTTGTCGCAAATTAAAACATGTGGTATATCTAATCAACGTGAAACCTTTGTGGTGTGGGATGAAAAAGGTGAACCATTATATAATGCTGTGGTATGGCAATGTAAGCGTTCGGTAGATGTTTGTCAGCGTTTGTTAGCTATCGATAGTTTACAAGATCAAATTACCGCAAGTACTGGCCTCATTATCGACCCTTATTTTTCCGGCACCAAGCTAATCTGGTTATACGAGAACAATGCAAAAGTTAAAACCGCAGTAGATGAAGGCAGGGCTTACTTCGGCACTGTTGATACCTGGCTTTTATATAAACTAACCCAAGGCAGAAAATATTTAACCGACCATACTAACGCTTCACGTACACTATTCTTTAATCTGCATACCCTGCAATGGGACAAGGAACTGCTGGAACGTTTCGGTTTATCAAAGTTGAACTTGCCTGAAATATGTCCGTCTGCTTCAACATTCGGCGAATCAGATTTTGCAGGTTTATTTGCTACGCCTCTCCACATTGATAGCATGATTGGCGATTCGCATTCGGCTGCATTTGGCGAAGGCTGCTTTGAGCCAGGTACAGCCAAAGCTACTTTAGGTACAGGCTGCTCTATCTTGATGAATATAGGCCAGGAAGCTAAACCATCTAACTATGGCATGATGACCACTATTTGCTGGAGTACAGAGAACCGTGTAGATTATGCTTTGGAAGGCGTGATTGTATCATGTGGTGCTACCATTGAGTGGCTAAAAAATGAAATGAATTTATTTGGAGACAGCCGCCAAACGGAAGCTATGGCCATCAGCGTACCGGATAATAATGGTGTGTACCTGATACCGGCGTTCAGTGGATTAGGGGCTCCGCATTGGGACATGAGCCGCAAAGCTGAAATAAGCGGACTCACGTTTGACTGCAATAAAAACCACATTGTTCGTGCAGCGCTAGAATCTATTCCTTACCAGATTAAAGATGTGATTACCGCTATGGAAGCCGATACTGGTCTCAGCTTACACGAACTGATGGTAAATGGCGGTATTACCAGCAACCGTTTTGTACTACAGATGATTGCCGACTTATTAGGTTCAAACCTGGTAAACCGTGGCCAGCCAGACGTTTCGGCCCTTGGTACAGCCTATTTAGCAGGCCTACAGGCAGATTTGTTTGAAAGCATAGAAGCCATAAAAAAGCTGAACGCTCAACAAGTAAATAGCCTACCACCTAATGTTGGAACACGTATTGAACAAGATTATCAAGGCTGGAAAGCTGCCATAGGTAGAAATTAATTTGTTACTAAACAGTTAACGCACTGTTGTTTGTAACACCTACTTATTGAATGAATAAGGGCTAACTTGGTAGAATATGCGAAAACAGTAAAGAATATAGCGCTGGTGACTTTTTTACCACACGGCATAACGTTGCTAATATAATAGCATAAATATTCCAGCTTATCCGATTCACTTCTATATTAAAACAAGATATTTGCCTAATGAATTCTACGGGTAACATAGTGATTATAGGAGGTGGTTTAAGCGGACTTACTTTAGCTTATTTATTATTCCAAAAAGGCATCGAGGCTACGGTTTTAGAAGCGTCATCTCGTTTAGGCGGACGAATACAAACGATAAAAGGTACGCAGGGAACTCCTTTAGAGTTGGGAGCTACTTGGCTTTCAGACCTCCACACCAATTTGTTGGAATTAACCAACGAACTGGGTTTGACTAAATATCCGCAGTACTCCGGAGGCATCAGTCTTTTTCAAACCAAGTCATTTGAACCACCTCAGAAATTCTTTGTTCCAGAAGCAGAAAATCCATCTTACCGGATAGCTGGAGGAACACAAATGCTAATTGACAGGCTAGCTGAAGAGTTGAATAAAGATCACATTCACCTTAACAAGAAAGTTTCGGCCATCAAGCAAATGGATAATGATAGCCTGATAGTTGAAGTAACTGGCGGTACAATTTTTCGTGCGGATCAGGTCATGATTTGCATTCCACCGCAACTAGCAGCAGCTCATATCACGTTTACCCCTGAATTACCTGAAACTGTTACCCAAATACTTCCGGCGGTACAAACCTGGATGGCCGGTGCACTTAAGTTTACCATTGAATATAGTGAACCATTTTGGAGAAAAGAAGGCTATTCAGGCATGCTGTATAGTCATGCCGGGATGATTGTAGAAATGTATGATCACACCAATTTTGAAGAAGATAAGTTTGGATTTATCGGATTTCTAAACAGTGGCGCAGCAGGCTACAATTACGAGGTTAGGAAAGAATTTGTATTACGCCAGTTGGTTGATCTGTTTGGTAAAGAAGCGGCCATGCCGCTAGATTATCAAGATAAATTTTGGAATGATGAGTTGCTGATCGCCGGCAATCCTACTATCCAACGGCCTCACCAGTTTAATGGACATCCGCTACTACAAGAGGTTTATATGAATGGCAAACTGTATTTCTGTGGCACCGAAACATCACTCGTATATGGCGGTTATATGGAAGGGGCAGTAACTTCAGCAAAAAGGATTGCAGAAAGGGTTATTCAGACTAAGCTAGTTCCTAACGAAACAATCGGATAAATAACTCTGTCTTCATCCAAAGACAACGACAAGCTGTTACTACTGAATTTAGTCGTAGCAATTTGTCATTGTTAAATTTTAAATGTGAATACCCCTCGTGTAAACAAGATTTTTTTTACAAGCCCACTCAGATCCGAGTGTTAAAACTAAATAGCCGTTAGATTTATATAATGAGTAAATTAACATGAATAAACCTCTTCCACTACATTAAATTGATCTAAATTATAGTAACCTTTGAACAGTCAACCCGATGTAAATAATCCTTCGTCTCCGACAACGTTTGGGCAGGTATGTTAATTTTGCCCACTCATGACAGACGAACGCCAACATCGAATCCCCACAATCCTTGCCTTTTCTTTACTGCCCCTCTCTGGTTTTGCTACTGATATTTATATCCCTTCATTACCCAGTATGGGAATGGCTTTGCACATCAGCAATGTACAGGTTCAGCTTACGTTAACTTTGTTTTTGATCAGCTACGGCGTTTCACAGCTATTTATTGGCAGTGTACTAGATAGCTTTGGCAGGTTTAAACTTGGTCTTATCGCATTGCTTGTTTTTGCCATTGCAAGTTTAGTAATTGCGGTAAGCCATAACATCTATTTGATTTGTTTAATGCGTATTATACACGGCATTACCGTAGCCATTATTGTAGTGGCTAAGCGCGCCTATTTTGTGGATGTATATGAGGGAGATCGCCTAAAGCATTACCTCAGTATGTTTACCATTATTTGGTCGGCAGGGCCTATAGTAGCACCTTTTATCGGAGGCTATCTGGAGCACTTATTCGGGTGGCAATCTAACTTTTATTTTCTAGCCGTATTATCGGCAGGAATCGGGCTATTGGATTGGCTTTACAGCCGTGAAACGCTTAAAAAGCCTGTTGCCTTCCATTTACGTACTATTGCAGATATTTATGCTAATATGATAGGTACCGCCAGTTTTACCCTTGGTATAGCTATGCTTGGCTTGGCATATACTATGGTTATGGTTTACAATATGACTGGCCCATTTATTATAGAGCATCAGTTGAAACTTACTCCTGTAATTGCCGGCTATTGCTCACTCCTACTCGGGATAGCTTGGATGTGTGGCGGCTTTATAGGCAGAGCCACAATCAAGCGACCTTTCTTTAGAAAGCTAGTGTTTAATCTTTCGTTGCAGATATTATTCGCAGTAACCATGATTGGTAGTTTATTTTTCGTGAGCAACTTGTTTACATTGCTTTTGTTTGCGTTTCTCATTCATGCTTGTGCCGGGTTCACTTACAACAACTATTTCACTTATTGCCTTAGTAAGTTTCCACAGTATGCCGGCATATCAGGTGGCATGACAGGAGGAGTTGTATACATCTTGGTTTCCATAATCAGTTATGGTATAGTTTCGGTATTACCACCTAAAGATGAAGGACATTTAAGTTATAGCTATCTCATTTTAGGTTTACTTTCTGCACTTGTTATGATAGCCGTATTTTTAACTAATAGAAAGCAAACATCTACATTAAGAACTGCCTAACATATATACCTTTAAATACATAAACTATGGTACAAGGCAGTGCAACATCTACAAGAAAGCCCTTATACCATATGCTTTGGATATTGCTGCTTCAATTTTGGAACTTGTTCACAATCACCAAAAAATATCGTAATATAGGTACATACTGTATTATGGGTAAGATATTGATCCTTGATAAAAGTTTAATATTTTAAGTTATAGCAGAATCATTAATATAGGTAATTGTATGGGAAACTTTACTATACTACTGGTGCTAATTAGTATTATGGCGTTACTTAATGCATTGGCAGATCGCTTTAAGCTATCATCGCCCATAGTATTGATTATAGCTGGTATTGCTATGGGATTTATTCCTTTTATACCAACAATAGAGATTGATCCAGGAGTTGTATTCTTACTATTTCTTCCTCCATTGCTATATGATGCTGCTTTCAATTTGCATTTCAAAGATTTTAGAGAAAATCTGAATACGATAAGTTCAATGGCATTTGGATTGGTGTTCTTAACAACAGTTGGCATTGCCGTAATTGCTCATTACATTATTCCGGGCATGAGTTGGCCGCTTGCTTTTGTGCTTGGTGCAATTCTTTCTTCAACAGATGCCGTTGCTGCTCTTAGTATAACTAAAGGACTTGGATTATCGCCACTTACCATAACGATACTAGAAGGCGAAAGCCTGCTCAATGATGCATCTGCATTGGTAGCTTACCGTTACGCTACAGCAGCAGTAACCGGAGCAGCCTTTATATGGTGGAAAGCTTCATTTACCTTCCTTATCCTAATAGGTGGAGGCATTGTAATTGGTTTGGTGATAGCCAAAATACTGGCAACTGTTTTACGCCTGATACGCAATCAAATATTGGCTGTACTAAGTTATACATTGCTTGCACCATTTATCACTTATTTGCTAGCCGAAGAACTCCATTGTTCTGCCGTTATTGCGGTGGTTGCACTTGGACTTAGTATATCGAAGTTAAGTGAAGCTCGCTTTCCAGAAGAATTAAAAAGACAATCGGCAAGCATTTGGGAATTGCTTGTATTTCTACTAAACGGGTTAATTTTTGTACTCATCGGCCTTGAACTTCCTGTTGTTGTTAAATCTATTTCTTACGATGATTTGTGGAAAGATGCAGCTTATGCATTACTCATTACAGTAACAGCATTAATTATACGTATGGTACGTGTATTTTCGAAAAAAGAAGGATTACAACGTGGCTTTAATCATCCTAATATTAAAAACAGTAAACAGGCTATATCCGCATTTACCCTACTTGGCTTACAGGAAAGTTTGGTAATCAGTTGGTCGGGCATGCGAGGTATTGTTTCGTTGGCTGTAGCTATAGGTTTACCAAAAACACTGGTCCATGGTCAGCCCTTTCCAATGCGGGGAACTATCATTTACATTACCACAGTTGTTGTATTAATTACGATAGTTGGTCAGGGTTTATTGTTACCTATACTCATGAAAAAAATAAACGCTCAACAAAGTTGTACCAAATCGTAAGCAAAGCACTTTTCTTTCTACAATAAAAAGGTTAAGATGCTACTATGTTGTTCGTGTGTCCGAATAAGCATGTTACTGCTTACTTGTTTTAACACCCTTAGATATTATTAAGCCTGCTATAACCATTATTGTTCCGCATATTGCATACCAGGTAATATGTTCATGGAGCAAAACATAACCATATATATAACCTAAGCCAGGAACCAGGTAAAGCCAGTTTGCCGCTTTTACCGTATCTAAGTTAATTAAGTATAACCACAATTGGTTAGCAATAAACGAAAGCACTACAATCAACCAGGCTAAAGATCCCCATAGGTAAAAGTCCCAATGTGTAACATGGCTTTGATGAAAGAATAAAGACAAAGGACTTAGTATTATACCACCCACAAATACCTGCCATACATTAAACACCTCTCTAGATAAAGATAATTTTAAGCCCGAAAAGTAAATACTGCTTAACGCATAGGCAAAAACATAAATCATCAATAGAATAATACCCATAGGCTTAATCTGTGCTTTTGGCAGATCAAGAACAGCAGCAAGCATTAAGCCCGAAAATGCCAGCAGCATACCGGCTACTTCTGTGCACTTAAGCTTCCTTTCCAAAAAGATAGAGCTTAACAGTGCAATCACTAAGGGAGTAATAGCAATAAACAGCATACTAATACCAGCGGATGCATATCGTTGTGCAGCTGAAAACGATCCTAGTGTTAACGTAGTATTTAAAAGTCCATAAATAGCAATGGCTTTCCACTCTACCAAGTTAGGTCGAAAACGGTACTTCTTATTAATCAGAAAGTAATGACCGAACAAAATGCCCGTACCCACAAAGCGCATAGTAGCCAATATCAACGGATCGGCCGACCGAAGTCCCAATTTAAAAGCTACAGATCCAGTTGCCCAAAGTATAGCAAATAATAATCCTAAAAGAATGCTTTTGTTATTCAGCATAAATTACAACGTTCGCTAATTTTTATTACAAATGATATTATTTAACAATTAACTGGCAGCAACTCTGGCGAACTTACCCAGTTAAGTACTGTAGCTCGCAAATGAAATGATAAATATTACCTTTAACCCCCATTCCTGAAACAGACTGCTTATTAAATGCGAAGTCTGGGCAGAACCCTAACCGGTAAGGCTATCATGGCAAATACCCGTCAGATCATTTTCCGATATTGACAACCATCAGCTTCAAATAACGGTTTACAACAGATTTTAACTAATTAACACATAAAAAAGCTCATAAGTATAGTATTCACTTACAAGCTTTTTTATAACAAAATATGTTGTTTGTTTACACGCAAAAAGAAGGCTTGCATCAGAAATTTACTAAATTCTTTTTTGAAGTTGATCGTGTGCAATAGGTAAGGTAAAGTAAAAAGTAGTACCTACACCAAATTCACTGTTTAACCATAAACGGCCACCGTTAAGCTCTATAAACTCTTTACAAAGTACTAAACCTAAACCAGTACCCTTTTCAGCTGCGGTACCGTTGGTAGAGTGCCTGTTACCAATGCTTAATAGTTGCTCCTGATTTTCCTTCTCTATACCTACGCCCATATCCGCAACCGAAAACATCATATCACTTCCATTCTGGTCAGCCCTCAGCACAATACTGCTTTCGGGATAACTAAATTTTACGGCGTTAGAAATCAAATTTCGGAGTACAGTATTAATCATGTGCTTGTCAGCAAACACGTTTATAGCACTGCTGCCAATAATTACAATATCAACATTTTTTGCCTGAGCCACAGAAGATGAGAAAGACTTTGCTTCATTCAATAACTCTTGGGAATTTAAAAGCTGTAAGTTAGGCTTAAGCATTCCGGTTTGTACCCTCGACCAGTTCAGTAAATTCTCTAGTAATGCATAAGCCTGCTTGGCTGAATCATTCATGCGTAAAGCCATTTGTTCAATTTTTTCTTTACGCAGCTTATCTGCATTTTTATAGATCAGCTCACTGAATGATAGTAAAGAGGTAAATGGGTTTCTTAAATCATGAGCTATAATAGAAAATAGCTTATCTTTGGTAGCATTTAGCTCTTTCAATTGCTGTTCTGCAAGCTTTAAAAGAGTAACATCTTGACATATAATCAAATATGTAGGCTCATCTGTTTCGGTATGCTGTTCCGGAATAGCCTGAACAGCATAATGCATTATAGCTTCATTCTGCTGAACAGAAATATATGACTCTTGCGTTTGTACGGTAGTTTTTGCTTTTTGTAATAAATGGCTCAACTCCATCTCTAAAGATAAAGTCATCTGCATTTCAGGAGAATCTGCGATAGATAAGCTTTGTTGTCCATTGTGCAACCATTGATTTGCTCTACTATTATTATAAATGCAATTTAGGTTATGGTCAAACCGCATAATAAGTCCTGGCATACTTTCTGCCAGTGTGCGGTATTTCTCCTCGTTATCCTTTAGGTTTCTAAAAATTAAATCAGTAGGTTTTAAGAAGCCGGTTTCAACGTCGGCTTTATAAAGCAGGAAAAAAGAAATCAATTTTGCATAATGCCCTAACTCGGCGGCAAAACTGCTGTTTGTTGCATAAAGCGTAAAGCAAAACTCACTTAATATAGTAAATACCAATGAGTAAAATATCAACTGGTAAACCAATGGAGTAAAAGACGTTTTTTTTTGAACTAAAAGGTAAGCTGCAATAAAAAGAATGGCTATAATAGCATATTCGGCATAAATTTTAAAATCAGTAAGCCCATATCCATCAATATAGCAAACAGGAAAATTTTTCCAGTACAGAATTGATAAACTTATAAGCGTACTTGCCACTAAATAGATCAGGAAAACCAAATCGGCATTCAGTTTCCTTTTCGTATTTAAAAATGCAAAGCCAGTCAGTAATGTAATAGCTTCCAGAAAACGAGTCGCTACCCAGAATTGGTTAGTATAGTAAATAGGACTAACAATCAGATTCATTCCCCTAAAAGTTAGGGTATGCAGCAAATCTAAAGCACCTATAAAAATGTAAGCAATACCCACAAATTGCAGATAGTTGTTATCCATCATACGGCGCGCATTCCAAGTGACAATAAAAACTGCAAAAGCAACTACAATAGAAAATAATTCAACAACGGTATGAAAGAATACATAACTATGCTGAAGACTTAAATAAAATACAATAACCAGCAAGCTAATTGAAAATAGCGTCCGATAGTTGCTTTTCAATAATTGAAATACTGATACCAATGCAGTAAAATTAATTCTCTTTAAATTATTAGGATTCAAAGATAAGCAATTACCATAATGCACTTTGCAGGCACACCAATTACAAAATACTAAAGGTCTTATTACTCCTTTGAAAGTTAATGTTGCTTCTTACGTAAATCTGCTATGCTTTGATTGTTATTTCCTAAAATCAGGAAAAACCACTTGGTTTAAAAATAATCTTTCCAATAACAATCAACTAAATACAATAGGTTATCACACTATAGAGCTTGTTTGCTGTTATAGCTTACAATTGTTAATAAAAATATTTTAGAAGGTTTTGAATGGATATCAATAATGAGCTCAATATTGTTTTAAAGTTACTGATTGCTTTTATTCTAGGTGGAGCTATCGGATACGATAGAGAACGGGATGGTAAAAGTGCCGGAATCCGTACCTATGCTGCCGTTTGTCTTGGAGCTTCACTATTTACCGACATTGGCGAAAACCTGCATGACCTATCTTCTACATCACGCATCATTGCATATATTATATCAGGCATTGGCTTTTTGGGTGGAGGCATCATTTTCAAAGATAGCAGTAACAACCGTTCACAAGGCTTAACCACTGCTGCTACCATTTGGTGTACAGCTGGCGTTGGGGTAGCGGTAGGAATGAATATGTTTATAACGGCTGTTGTATCAGCTGCTGCCGTTTATTTCCTTTTGGCGTTACATAAACAAGCCTGGTACATCAGGTGGAAAAATAAAATTAGAGAAAACAGATATGTAGATGATAATGATGATTGATAAAAAACATAACATTTATAACTAGCGCTCAAGCAATATCGCCTAAATAGTTATCACAATAATTGTTAGTAGCATATACTTACCAGCAATATAGGTAAACTCATGCAGGTATCAACTATCACCCAATATTTAACCAATCAAAACCATAACTATGCAAACATCAGAATACCCTTATTTATCAAAAATTCGCAATATTCTGCTTATTACAGTTTTAGGAACCTGCATTCTTTACTTTGCTAAATCGCTGCTGGTTCCAATGGTATTTGGATTAGTGTTGGCCATGTTGCTTATCCCTTTAAGCAAAAAACTGGAAGCTAAAGGCATGAACAGAGCATTAGCAGCTGTAATATGCATTTTGCTGATGGTGTTGGCTTTTGCATTAATCATTGGGTTGTTATCCTGGCAAATGTCAAATTTAGTTAGTGACATGGGGCAAATCAAGCAACGTTTGTCCGAGATAAGCAGCCAGGTGCAAGATTTTGTTGCTTCACATTTAGGTATAGCAGAAGCCAAACAAAAAGAGATTGTTAAAAAAGCTAATACCGGTAATTCCATTACCATACTGGCTCGCGTAACCGGTAATCTACTGGGCATCCTTGTTAATATCATTCTGGTACTGGTTTATGTTTTCTTGTTCATGTATTTTCGCCGGCACTTAATGGACTTCGTTCTGAAAGCAAGCCCTGATAACCAGCGTCAAAATATCTCTAAACTTGTTCCTGAGGCCAGTCAGGTTTCACAACAATACTTAGGCGGCTTAGCACTCATGATTGTTACTTTGTGGGTAATGTATGGCATAGGCTTTTCGCTTGTTGGTGTACACTATGCCATCTTTTTTGCTTTATTATGTGGTACTTTAGAAATTATTCCATTTATAGGCAATATTACTGGCACCACTTTAACAGTACTAATGGGATTAATTCAGGGCGGCGATACTAAACTCATTTTGGGTATTTTAATTACTTACGGGCTTGTTCAATTTATTCAATCTTACATATTGCAACCTTTAATTGTAGGTAAAGAAGTTAATTTAAATCCGTTTTTTACCATAGTAAGTATCCTGATCGGTGATGCAATTTGGGAAGTACCAGGAATGATTTTAGCCGTACCAATATTTGGAATGATTAAAATTACCTGCGATCATTTTGATTCGCTTAAACCATATGGCTTTCTGCTGGGTGGTGATGAAAAACAGGATGAACCTTCCGGAATCTTCAATCGAATTAAACAAATGTTTAAGTAATCTATTATGGCAGTGGTGGCTGCTTGAATGTTACGCCAAGTAAGTATTCAAAACCACTTTTGAGAATACGGAAGCACAAACATTTTCTAATTATACTTCTTCTACCAAGTAAAACCTCTGATTAGCAAAGTGTGGTTATTCTTTTTTACATGGCTACACTTTGTTGTAATTAATAGCTACATTATTTATGGATCCGAAAGATACGAATAACGCATACCTGCCCATTGAAGATTATGGAATTGTTGGCGACTTGAACACAGTGGCACTCATTGGACTAACGGGTTCAATTGATTTTATGTGCTTCCCTGACTTTGATTCGCCTACTCTGTTTGCCGCTTTGCTGGATAATGAAAAAGGAGGACGTTTTCAACTGCATCCTAAAGATGCACAAATAAGGTATAAACAACTGTACTTGCCTGATACCAATATCCTCTTGACTCGTTTTCTGTCAGATAATGGTATAGGTGAACTTACTGATTTCATGCCGGTACAAGCAGTAAACCGTGGAAATGAGCTCATCAGGCGAGTAACTACTTTGCAGGGTGAGATTACTTACAGCTTATCTTGCACACCGCGCTTTAACTATGCTACGTCTGCCCATGTTGCTCAACCAATAAGTGATAAAGAACTGATATTTCAATGTGATGAATTAAACGTTCAGATAAGATTAAAAAGTTCTGTACCGCTAACCATTCAGGACAATGATGTTAGTGCTGAATTTACATTAGCTGCCGGCGAAACAGCTGATTTTATTTTATCGTATGTAGATAAAGCAAGTCCGGAGTTAAAAGACCTACAGCAATTTGTATCTGATAGTTTAATGGAGAACATTAACTATTGGCAAAACTGGACTGAGAAAAGCAATTATCATGGCAGATGGCGTGAAATAGTTAACCGTTCTGCTTTGATTTTAAAGCTAATGACTTCTTATAAATATGGTTCGTTGGTAGCTGCCCCTACCTTTGGACTACCAGAAGAAATAGGTGGTGAGCGGAACTGGGATTATCGTTATACCTGGATACGCGACGCATCGTTTACTATATATTGCTTACTGCAACTCGGCTATACAAAAGAAGCCGGCGACTTCATTAACTGGGTGGCTACCCAATGTTTTGACGTACATCATAAGCAAAACCTGCAACTGATGTATAAAATTGATGGTAGCCGGGGATTGACAGAAAAGATACTCGACAACCTTTCAGGTTATTGTGATTCCAAACCTGTCAGAATTGGTAATGGGGCTTATCAACAATTGCAACTGGATATTTACGGAGAGCTGATGGACGCTGTTTATCAGTATGATAAAGATGGTGAACCTATCTCATATGAACTCTGGACAAAACTTTCTAGCCAGATTGATTGGTTAAGTAAAAACTGGACCCGTAAGGATGAAGGTATATGGGAAGTACGTGGTGGTGAAAAAGAATTTTTATATTCAAAAATAATGTGCTGGGTAGCGTTTGACCGGGCTATCAAGATTGGGATAAATCGTTCCTACCCTTTCCCGGAAACTTGGATGGAACAGCGTAATCAAATATTTAATACCATACACCAGGATTATTACAGCACCAAGCTCAACTCCTTTGTTCAATATAAAAATGCGGAAACGGTTGATGCAGCTGCATTACTGATGCCAATAATTGGCTTTATTAGCCCCAAAGATCCTAAATGGCTGAGTACACTGGAGTGTATTGAAGAAAAGCTGGTGGCCGACTTTTTAGTGTACCGTTACCGCAATCAGGAAAACCTGGATGGCTTACATGGTGGTGAGGGTACCTTCTCAATGTGCACGTTTTGGTATGTGCAGTGTTTAGGCTTGTCTGGCCAAACTGATAAAGCCCGCTTGTATTTTGAAAAAATGTTAGGTTATGCCAACCATTTAGGTTTGTTTGCAGAACAGCTAGGCTCTAATGGTCAGCATTTAGGTAACTATCCACAGGCATTTACCCACTTAGGATTAATCAGTGCTGCTTTAAGCCTTAGTCAGCAACTTGAAAGTAAATTGAACAAATAAACTCAATGATATTCTTCATCAAAAATATGCTTGCCTGTTTTGCAAATTTATCTATTGCAGAACAGGTAAATTACTAATTGTACATTATAACAGTAATGCCTTTTATATACAATAGTTAGTTTGGAGCTATTTAGCAGTAGCTGGTTGCAGCCTTTTAGCTACTTTACCAATGGTAAGTCCTTGCACTAAGATGGAAAAAACTACAATTACATAGGTAATTAACAAAAATTCATCATGATACATGTTTGCAGGTAATGATAATGCCATAGCAACAGATAGGCCTCCTCTTAGCCCTCCCCAAGTCAGTATAGCTACTGCATGCTGTTCAAACTTTATTTTAAAGCGTAATAAAGATACCGGTAAAGCAACAGACACAAGCCTTGATAACAACACCAGAAAAATGGCTATAACCCCTATACACAACAGGGTAATATTTAATTTAATAATCAGCATTTCCAAACCAATTAATAGGAACAGAATAGCATTTAATAATTCATCGATCAACTCCCAAAATTTGCCTAAGTAATCTCGAGTAATATCTGACATCACTTCATTTTTCACTTTGTTGCCGGTGATGATACCTGCTATTACCATAGCCAGCGGACCAGAAACATGCAAGCGATCGGCAAGCAAATAGCCACCAGCTACCAAGGCCAGCGTAATAAGCACCTCTACCTTATAATCATCAATAGAGCGTAATGCCCAATAACCTATATAACCTAATACACCGCCGAAAAACAATCCGCCAACGGCTTCGCGCAAAAAGAGTTTACCTGTATCCAATATATCAATGTGAGCTCCACCTGATTTAGCTATTTCGGTGATAGTAATAAAAATTACTACAGCAACTCCATCGTTAAATAAAGACTCTCCAGAAATCTTAAGTTCTAATGAGGACGGAATTTTGGCTTCTTTCAAAATACCTAATACAGCAATAGGATCTGTAGGAGAAATAAGAGAGCCAAACAGCACGCAATAAATAAGGGGTATATTCAGGCTGAATAATTTAAACAGATAAAACATCAATCCCCCAACCAAGCAAGTGGAAATTAATGTACCCATAGTTGCCAGCAGCAATACAGGCCAGCGTTCCTGTTTAAGCTTATTGGCATCCACATGAATAGCACCTGCAAATAGTAGGAAGCTAAGCATAAAATTCATGAGTACATCTTCAAAATCTATAGCCCCTACTAACTGTCTGACCTTTTCGGCAACCCATGAACCTGAACTACCCAAAATAACTACCAGAATAGAAAATAGCAGCGATAAAACCATAATGCCAATGGTAGGAGGCCATTTAATCAGCCGGTGATTGATGTAGGCAAACACTGCCGTTAAAACAATAGTTATGGTTATTATCTCGTTAACACTCATTAATAGGGCAAAATAGTTCAGATTAAGCAATCATAAACGCTTTACTCAAAAGCGTTAATTTTATACAATATGAGAACACCGATAGGCAATCAGTTTATTATTGATGTTTATTATTAAGGCAAACAGTCATTAAGCTGATTTTTTGACGGTAGCTAATAAAATAGCCCCACCAATAATAAGGATTCCTCCAGCATAAGGTGGCCAGTTCACCGACTTTTCTTTATCGGCAGAAACCTGAATTGGACCAGCATCTATAATTTTTTCTCGCTTAGTATATGTAAATCCTGTCCAAACCAGCATGGCAATGCCAACCACAATTAAGATAATACCGAAGGGTCTGTTCATATTATTAGAAGTTATATAATTAAAGACAAGACATATTCCAATAAAATGTTTGCATAAATTAGCTTACCTTAACACCAGCTATTTAGCCCAGGCTATTTTCTATACCTTGATTCAGCGCCTTGATAAAGGCGTTTTTCAGCACACCTAAAAACGTTTTCCAACCATTGGTCTTCACATCTTGAACGTTACCGCTAATGGGTATTTTAGTTGCAATTTTCTTAGTTTTATGATTTTCAACGGCTTTAGTAAACAATCCTATTACTGCTTCTTTTGCAGCTTGCAATATCCCACCTTTTTTCTTTACATCCTTTTTCCAGTTTAATACTTTGATGTTTTTAATAAAAGGTTTGATATAACCATCAAAATGACCGTTCATGAGTTTTAGCTCGCTATACATAGTTAGGCTACCTCTTTCCACATCAAATTTACCGTATGCCTTAATGAAATTATTCAGGCTTGTAAGATTTACACCGGTTAATTGCATGTTCATGTTGAAATCAGGTATTTCTTTTAGAGCATTTACCCGCATATCACTTCTCAAACTGCCCCCGCCGATAGATGTTCCTGTAAGCCTTACTGTGGAAGGCAAACGTTCACCTGATTTTTCAACGTTGGCTAAGTTTAATGCAGTAAGCTGCATATTGTCAATATGCAAGTCCACATCAGGCTTTCTAGAAAAATCCAGGTAAGCAAATCTTCCATTATTAACTTGCAGTCTGTTGATGGTCATTGGCATCAGGTCTTTCAATGTTTGCGTCCAATGTTCCTTAGATGGCTCTGCTCCAGGATCTGGAACAGTAGCTTGTATATTAATAACAGGATGATCCATTTCAACTTCGCCTACTAACCGACCTTTGAATATTGCTTTCCACTGCACAGAAAGATCAATATCTGCAATCTGTAAGAATGGATGCTTGCTCTTATCCGTAGTTTTTCTTAGTTCCAGACCATGAATAGAGTAAGCTCCCCTGATTAAATGAATATCAATATCGTCTACATGCCCGGTGTATCCTGGCAAGTTATTCAACTTTTTATTAACGTAACTTTTAACAAGTCCGGGCAGCATAAGCCTGAACACAAATAACAAAACAACAACAGCAATAATTATTTTGTATGAGGTTTTCAGCGGTTTTATCATAGCAATAATATTCACACGTACTAAGTTTTACAACTTTTAAGTAAATGCCTATTTTATCTTATTAAATAATAATTAATCGTATTTTGTTTAAGCCTATAATTTTGAGTGTGTCCCTTTTACTGATAATCAATCAATTTAACTGGTTAACTGTTTAGCAGTACATACAGATAAAAGCGATTCTCATTATGAAAAAACCACATGTAATCTGCCATATGATGTCTACCGTAGATGGCAAAATTTTATCAGCTAACTGGGGCGATCAGGAACTGATAAAAACTTATTCTGGTTTCTTTGAAAAATACCATGAAACATTTGAGAGTGAAGCATGGATGTGCGGTCGAATTACTATGGAAAAAGATTTTTCGGGAGGCGAAAAGCTTGAGCTTACTCAGACAGAACATCCTATTGCCCGACAACCGTTCATTGGTAATAAAGAGGCAACATCTTTTGCCATAGCTGTTGATGCGCATGGAAAATTAGGCTGGAAAAGCAATGAAACAGGTGGAGACCACATTATTGAAGTACTCAGTGAACAAGTAAGTGATGAATACCTGAATTATCTTCAGCAAAAAGGCATTTCTTACATTTTTGCAGGTGAAAAGGAAGTTGATTTTAAATCGGCATTAAGCCAACTGGCCGATTTATTTCCTATTAATACACTCATGCTGGAAGGTGGCGGTCATTTAAATGGCTCATTATTGAATGATGGCTTGATTGATGAACTGAGTATATTGATACTGCCTATTGCTGATGGCACGCCAAAATCGGCCACAACTTTTGAAGTAAGTGAATACTTGCAGAAACGACCTGCCAGCCTATTGCAACTTACAGAAGTGAAGCAATTAGAAAATGATGTTATTTGGTTGAAATACAAATTTAACAACCAATAATAAAGCTAATTAGTTATTCAACATTATGAGATTACAACCACTTCCCCTCGATCAGCTTTCAGGAACACAGCGCACCTTGCATGAAAACATACAAACAGGCGTTCAGAAATACTTAAAAGGCTTTATTTCTCAACGGGCAGATGGTGCGCTAATTGGTCCTTTTATACCGATACTGCACTTTCCACAATTTGGTGGGCCTGCTTGGGATTACACCATGGCATTGGCTGAAAACACCACCTTGCCTAAACCAGTGCATGAGGTAGCCATTTTGGTAACTGGTGCACATTTTCATTCTCGTTATGAAATTTATGCACATGAGCACGTAGCTGAAAAGATTGGTTTGTCTGTGTCGAAAATTGCTACCATTACAGCTGGCGAACGTCCATCTGATTTATCCGATGAAGAAGGCATAGCCTATGATGTAGCTTCCGTACTAAGTAAAGGCGGGCAATTATCGGAGTACACCTATCAGGCTGCCCTAAAGGCCTTTGGTGAACAAGGCATGGCTGAACTGGTTTACTTAATCGGCGGATACTGTTTGGTATCGGTAATGCTAAATGCTTATGATATATCTGTACCTGGCCGTGAAGAAGGTATTGGATAGTACAAAGTAATTAATTATCACCGCCGTATATCTTTCAAGGTTTTACGGCGGTGATAGTTAATTATTTTGTTAATTTTACTTCTACACGTCTGTTTAATTCGCGGCCTTCTTCTGTAGTGTTAGGTGCTAAAGGCTTGCTTTCGCCATAACCTTTTACATTCAGGTTATCGCCATTAATGCCGGCATTTACCAAGTATGATTTTACCGAGTTAGCACGATCTACTGATAACGACATGTTATGTTCAACAGTACCTTCCGCAGATGAATTTCCATTAAGAACAAACCTGGCTGCTTGATCTTTTTTCATCTCAGCAGCTATTTTGTCTAAAATCTGGTAGGAACTAGTTTTTAATACAGCCGAATTAAATTCAAACTGAATATTACTGAAGTTAAAATCTGGCTTTGCTGGAGCAGGTGCTGGCTCTGGTTGGGCAGGCGGTGCTGGCTCTGGTTGCTTTTCAGGAGCTGGTGCCGTAGTTGCAGCTGGTGTGGTTGCTGGGGCTGGTTTTGTTACTGCTTTTTTTGCTTTACAACTTTGCATGGTAGCAGCCGAAAGTGCCATAGCAGTTAGTAGATAGCTAATCTTGGAAATCTTCATAAGTAAAGTTTAGTTGTTTAACGAGCACAAACATATAAAATCCTGCTTCTGTACACAGGAGATTATAGCATAATTTGCATTTTAAACGAATACTAAGCAAGTTTTCATATCCCAACTCGTAAGTTTTTTGGTCAACAAAAGTTTTATTAAACCTCATAACTTAATCAAGTGTATCTCAAAAGTACTTACTTTACAATGTATGAAAATTTACCAGCAGGCCTTACAGCTTCGGGCACGTACTCGAGGGTTTCACTTAATTACAACAGAAATTGTACAAGCGATACCACAAATAACTGAAATCAAGACAGGACTATGTCAGGTGTTTATACAGCATACTTCAGCTTCACTAACTATTAATGAAAATGCTGACCCAACGGTAAGAAAAGATTTTGAAACTTACTTTAACAAAGCAGTTCCTGAAAATGACTCGGATTACTTGCATAATGATGAAGGCTCAGATGATATGCCAGCCCATTTGAAAGCGGCAATGTTAGGCACTTCGGTAACTTTACCCATACGCAATGGCAGACTAGCACTGGGTACTTGGCAGGGAATTTATTTGTGTGAACACCGTAACTACGGCGGACAAAGAAACTTGATAATCACTGCTTGGGGCGAATAGGTTTATTTTGGGCTTGTATAAACTTGTGTGGCTCTAAAACGTATCATATAATAATCAAACCTGTAAGTTTACCGACTACTTAAATTTATATGTTATCCATAAAATATCGTTTATTAACGCTAATATTCTTTTTATTTACGGCTTATGCCTACAGTCAACCACAGGTAACTGCCTGGGGCAATGTAACAGGTATACGCAAAAAGGGTCAGTTATTTTCGTTTGAAACTAGCTTACAGTATATTCAAAACGATGGTAAACAAATACTAACTACAGGACGCGAAAAGCAAAGACCTAGATACACCCGAAATAATAATGCACAAACTATTACTACAAACTTAGATAGTCTATTTTTTCTAGAAACGATTACTGATAATGGTAATGGAAAAGCGCAAATAGACGTAAAACTAACCTCGCATATTGATACAAATATAACCGGAGCTTACTTTGTTATCAGGTTGCCCCATCCAGATTTTAGTCAAAGCCGTTTAATGTTTAATAACAATAAGCAGCCGCTTGATTGGAAAGTACTAAGCAGTAATTCCTTAAAAAATATGCCAGCTACTAGCTCGGGTAGCTTTATTTATACTTCACCAGCAACGCAGTTAAGAGTTAAAACTGAAAACAAAGATTCTATTCTTGTAAGAAAAGATGCGCAAACTGGTGACGTGTATATCTACTACCCTATTTTACTAAATCATATAACTAAGGGCCAAATTGTAAATAAATCCTTTACTATCGAAGTTTCAGGTCTTGTTGATAAATCGTCTATTAATCTGGTACTCAATGCCACGCAGCAAGGCCGTAGTTTTGCGGGCTTAGGTGGTAATTTCCGGTTACAAAACCCAACTACCGACCCTCAGGTAATTGATTATAGCTTGGAAAACCTGCGTGTGGCTTGGGGGCGTGTAGAAATGCCCTGGCGATTTTGGCATCCTGATTTACATATCGATCCTATTCAAAATGCTAAAGCTGGTAAGCTACCTACCCAAGTGAGCAAAGCGATGGAGATGGCGCAACGCTTAGGTAAAATGGGCATTCCCTTTGTATTATCAGCATGGTCGGCACCAAATTGGGCTATTGAAGGTACCTTTCATAATGAGCCTGTAAACGGAATTTGGGGTAACCCGCTTGATGCAGAACACATGCAGAAAATTTATGTATCGATAGCTGATTACATTATTTACCTGAAAGATAACTATGGTGTTGAACCTAAGCTATTTTCCTTCAATGAATCAGATTTAGGTATTAATATAAGGCTTACGGCACAACAACATGATGATTTCATTAAAGGCTTAGGTGCATATTTTCAATCAAGAGGCATACAAACCAAAATGCTCTTAGGTGATAACTCAGATGCGAACAGCTATACATTTATCTATCCGGCATTAAATGATGCCCAAGCCCGCAAATATATTGGTGCTATATCTTTCCACTCATGGCGGGGCTGGGAAACATCAACCTTGCAAAAATGGGCTGATGCCGCCAGTAAAATCAATGTTCCTTTGCTGGTAGCCGAAGGTAGTATTGATGCTGCTGCCTGGCAGTACCCTGCTATATTCCAGGAACCTGATTATGCACGCGAAGAAATTAATTTATACATGCGCTTGCTCTCTATCTGCCAACCAGCATCTATTCTGCAATGGCAACTTACAGCTGATTACTCGCCTCTAGCTGGCGGCGGTATTTTTGGTGATAATTTGCCACTGCGCCCTACCCAACGGTTCTGGAACTTAAAACAACTGTCTTCAACACCTGCTGGTTTGTCGGCTATGCCGCTACAGTGCAATAAAGCAGACGTATCAGGAGCTGCTTTAGGTAATACTGCCACCGGAACTTACGCTATCCATTTGGTTAATAATGGTTCTACACGCGAAGTAGCACTAACAGGATTACCTAATAACGCTACTTCGTTTAATGTGTATATTACTGATAAGGAAAATGCCTTTAAACTGTTGGGCAACAAAAAAGTAAGTAATGGCCAGATAAGATTTAAGACCCCTGCGGAAAGTTACATATCTTTATTTAGTAGCAAATAATACTATTGAAAACTAAGGTATGTTTTTTACTTTTCTCTTTAAATTGCAATCGATTGTTATAGTTTTGCTAAAACCAATTTAGTAAACCTATAACATACTGGTTATGAAAAAAAAACTTAAGCTATTGCTGTTCGGTATAGCCCTATTAACAATATGTGCTTCTTATGTTCCTATCAAGCCCAAAAGCAATTACCTATATAGGTTTCAGAATCCAGCTCTTACTATCGAGCAACGGGTTAATGATTTGGTATCCCGGTTAACCTTGCAGGAAAAGGTAGCGCAAATGCTAAACAGCGCCCCTGCTGTTGAACGCTTAGGCATACCAGCATACAACTGGTGGAACGAAAGCTTGCATGGTATTGCACGCACGCCCTTTAAAGTAACAGTTTACCCGCAAGCTATTGGCATGGCAGCCACTTTTGATGTGAACTCTTTGCACCAGATGGCTGAATATACAGCAGACGAAGGACGCGCTATTTACAATGAAAGCATTAAAAAGAATCAAAGAGGCATTTATCTAGGCCTCACCTACTGGACTCCCAACATCAATATATTTCGTGATCCGCGCTGGGGACGCGGGCAGGAAACCTATGGCGAAGATCCATTTCTGACCGCATCTATGGGCAAAGCCTTTGTAACTGGTTTACAAGGCACCGATCCGGTATATTTAAAAGCAGCAGCTTGCGCCAAACATTATGCTGTACATAGCGGCCCAGAACCTTTACGCCACGAGTTTAACATTGATGTAAATGATTATGATTTGTGGGACACCTATCTTCCGGCTTTTCGTGAGTTGGTTGTGAATGCTAAAGTTGCCGGTGTAATGTGTGCCTATAATGCTTTCAGAGGTCAGCCATGCTGCGGCAGCGATATTTTGCTCACTGATATTCTACGTAACCAGTGGAAGTTTACGGGGTATATGACTTCGGATTGTGGCGCTATTGATGACTTCTATCAAAAACATAAAACGCACACCGATGCCGAAAAAGCCTCAGTTGATGCAGTACTGCACGGTACCGATGTAGAATGCGGCAATGTATCTTACCTATCACTATACAAAGCGGTTCAAGATCATTTAATCACCGAGCAGCAAATTGATGTTTCGCTAAAAAGATTGTTTACCATACGTTTCCGCTTAGGCTTGTTTGATCCTATAGGTAGTAACAAGTATGATAAGATTACTACAGCTGCATTGGAAGCACCAGAACATAAAGCACATGCTTTGAAAATGGCTCGCCAATCTATTGTACTGCTCAAAAATCAAAACAACACTTTACCACTCAGTAAAATTTTAAAAAAGATAGCTGTAATAGGTCCAAATGCAGATAACGCTAACAGCGTACTAGGTAACTATAACGGTTTTCCATCTGAAATCAGCACCCCCTATAAAGCAATAAAAGCGAAGCTGAGTAACAATGCAGATGTATTCTGCGACCAAGCTATCAATTATACGAGCGCTAGCTATACCCGCAACATTGATTTGGGTGAAGTGGGTCGTGTTGATGGACACAAAGGTTTTAAAGCAGAGTATTACCAGAACGGTGATTTAAGTGGAACGCCGGCAGCTACACGTATAGAATCTGCTATAAATTACATTTGGCGTGAAGGCACTTTCGTGACTGGCAATGTTAGTCAAAAAAACTTTTCAGCTAGTTGGACAACCAACTATACGGCTCCCAGTACTGATGAAATTACTTTTGAGCTAAGCGGCAACAAGCCATACAAATTAGTTATTGATGGGCAGGAACGTACCTTAAGCGGTGAGCCAGATGGTATGGGTGTAAAAAGTTATGTACTGAGTACTGTTCAGGGTAAAACTTATCACATTAAATTAGAATATAGACAAACTGAAGGTCGGGCAACATTTAACTTTAAAGCTGGAGTAGCCATAAAAGCAGATCTGAATGTTATAGCGCAGCGGGTAAAAGATGCTGATGCTATTGTTTTTGTTGGCGGTATATCTCCTCAATTAGAAGGTGAAGAAATGCGCGTGAACTATGAAGGCTTTTCAGGTGGCGACCGCACTTCTATTCAATTACCTAAAGTGCAAACCGACTTATTAAAAGCATTGAAGCAAACCGGTAAACCAGTAATATTTGTAATAATGACTGGAAGTGCTATTGCCATACCTTGGGAAGCCGAAAATACATCGGCCATTCTCAATGCATGGTATGGAGGCCAATCAGGAGGTACGGCCATTGCCGATGTGCTGTTCGGCGATTATAATCCAGCTGGCCGTTTACCTGTAACTTTTTACAAAAGCGATGATGACTTGAGCAAGTTTGATGATTACTCCATGAACAATCGTACTTACCGCTATTTTACCGATAAACCTTTATATGGCTTCGGGTATGGCCTAAGTTATACCACTTTTAAATACAGTCAATTAACTTTACCAAGTGCAGTAGATGGCAACAAGGCAGTTCCGGTAACTTTTAAAGTTACCAATAACGGCAGCAGAGATGGTGAAGAAGTAGTGGAATTGTACGTTTCTCATCCTAATAGCCCAATGAAAACCGCAATTAGAGCATTAAAAGGGTTTAAGCGTATTTACTTAAAGGCAGGTGAAAGCAGATCATTAACTTTTAACTTATCACCACAAGACTTATCTATAACCAGCAAAGATGGCATAACTAAAGAGCTACCTGGCAAAATTATGGTGAGCGTGGGCGGTTCGCAACCAGATACACAAACGAGGTTAACTCAAAAAACTATTGAACGATCTTTTACAATAAAAAGCTAATGGGCATGATCAGGCACAAGAACAGTAGATTACTTTTTTTGTACCTGATTAAACATGATGTATGTAAACAGACAAATTAAAAAACCTAAATGTTTGTTGTTTGTACTATCAACAAACTACACTCAGATGAAAAAGCAAGTTTACTATTTATTCATACTTCTTTTAATTTTTACTACATCAGGCTGTTCACTCATTGGTGATGCCTTTAAAGGCGGGATTTTTATAGGTCTGCTTATTGCCTTGATAATTGGTATACTTATTTGGGTACTACGTTCCTTTAGTAGCAGTATAAGCAAATAAAAAAAGCCGGCTAATGAATAATCATTAGCCGGCTTTTTTTATTTGCTTATGTTGTAAGGTTCTGAAATAAGTTGACACAATAAGTGTTAACAAATGCAAGAACAAGAAGTTAAGAGTTATCAAAGGAAGACTCAAAAAGATTACAGTTTAGCTTTTAAACTGGAGATCGTAGATGCGGTAGAAAAAGGCGAGCTTACTTACAAACAGGCCCAACTGCGTTATGGCATCCAAGGAAGAAGTACCGTTTTGGTTTGGTTGCGAAAACATGGTAGATTAGATTGGAAAGAATCGGAAACCATGAAAAGAGATACGCCCAGTAAAAAGATCAGGGAACTGGAGAAGAAGCTAAAGCGCCTGGAGCAAGAGAAAGAAATACTGAACCGGGCGATCGATATAGCCGATAGTCAGTTGCATACAGATATCAGAAAAAAGTATTTGAGCCTGTTGTCAGAAGCTACAGAACAGGCTCAAAGCAAGAACGGCGAACCGTTGGATCAGTAGCTAAAGTTTTAGGATACAGCCGACAGTATTTCTATAAACACTGTAAAGAGCAGGCACACAGAGCAGCGCATGAATTACAGGTAAAACAACTTGTCGATAAAGAGCGCAAGGTCTTATCCCGCTTAGGCGGCAGAAAGCTTCACCACCAGATCAGAGATAGTCTACAGGCACAGCAGATCAAGTTCGGTCGGGACAAACTGTTTGCATTGCTGCGAAAGCACAGTATGCTTATTCTGCCCAAGCGTCGGTATGTACAGACAACGATGTCAAAGCATTGGTTAAGAAAATACCCTAACCTGATCAAAGGCATTGTTGCCGGACGACCTGACGAAGTTTGGGTAAGTGATATCACCTATCTTAAAACTGACGAGGGGAACTGTTACCTGAATATGGTTACCGATGCCTACAGCAGGAAGATAATGGGCTATGCTATAGCTGACAATATGGAAGCAGCCCAAATGAAGCAGGCTTTTCAGATGGCTGTTAAGAACAGACAAAATAAACAATATCCGTTGATTCATCATTCAGACCGGGGCCTGCAATATTGCAGCGCAGAATATGTAAGTATAGCTGATCAGCACGAAATAAAAATGAGTATGACAGAGAATGGTGACCCTTATGAAAATGCATTAGCGGAACGAATGAACAGGACCTTGAAAGAAGAGTTTGGCCTTGGTAATGTTATGAGATCAAAACTACATGCAAAATTATTGACTGAAAAGGCCATTGATCTATACAATAATCGAAGGCCACACTTATCTTTGATAATGAAAACACCGCAAAGTGTTTATAAACAAAAATCCCAGCTACTCTCGTAACTGGGACTATCGTAAAATCTGTCAACCTATTTCAGGACGATTCAGATACTGATTACTTTTGCGGATCGCTGCCTTCCAGCTTCACAATTTTATTGTATAAACCTAGCAGCAAAAATGGAGCTGCCCACTGGCCTACAAATAAAGCTGTTTTGTCCTTACCCATAAACTTTAAAGTTAAAGAAGCCCCCATTGAAGCTAATGAAGCCCACAGGAAAATGTCTGATGGTAATTTTGCCGTTTGTTGTTCAATAGCTTTAGCTACTGGGCCTTCGCTATGTTGCGGATTGGTGTTTGTTGCCATGATTTGAGTTTTAGTGTTGTTAATTATTTATACTCTAACACTAGTTGTTGTTTATTGTTAACATTTAATTGATAATATATTGTTAAAATGTAATTTTTACTTAGCAACAGGATCAGTCATCATCGTTTTAGTATCAAAATACCTAACCACCATACGATTGTCTGTATTTTTACTAAAGTAATTAATTAACCAGGTAAAAAACACAATCAGCTTATTGCTAAATCCAGCTAATGACATAATATGAACAAACAACCACAAAATCCAAGCAAAAAAGCCTTGAAACTTAAATTTACCTAAATCAGCTACAGCACGGTTGCGTCCTATAGTAGCCAATGAACCCTTATCATGATATTTGAAAGGTTCCGTATCTTCGCCCTTTATAAGGTGTACTATGTTTTTAGCTAAATGTGCGCCTTGCTGTATGGCAACAGGAGCTACTCCGGGGTGACCATTTGGCGTATCTGAAGTAATTACAGCAGCCACATCACCTATAGCAAAAATGTTAGAATAGCCTTTCACCCGGTTTACTTCGTCGGTTTGCAGGCGGGTACCCTTGGTAATTGCTTCAGGCGGTAAGCCATCCGGTACTTCACCACGTACGCCGGCTGTCCAGAATACATTACGGGTGTTTAAAGTAACACCATTATCAATTTTCAACACCAAGCCATCATAACTTTGCACATGTACCCCATTGTAAATGGTTACCCCCATGTCAGTTAAAAACTCCTTAGATTTAACCGATGCCTGCTCAGACATGGCTGCTATCAGCTTAGGTTTACCTTCGGCCAGATAGATTTTCATTTCATTAACGTCGAATCCTGGAAAATCTTTACGCAACATATTCTGCCGCATTTCTGCAAAAGCACCTGAAAGCTCAACACCTGTTGGGCCTCCGCCAGCTACCACAAAAGTAAGCAAGGCTTCTCTTTCAGCGGGATCAGAAGTTACCATTGCCTGCTCCAGGTTTTGTAAAACCAAGCTGCGTATATTCAGTGCTTCCGGTATGCTTTTCATGGGCATAGTAAAATGCTCCATCTCTTTGTTGCCAAAAAAGTTTGTGTTGGAACCAGTAGCAATAACCAAGTAATCGTACGGTACATCACCTATTGAGGTACTTATGGTGTTAGCTTCTGGGTTAATCTTTTGCACTTCAGCCATGTGAAAGGCAAAATTTTTCTGTCCGGAAAATATACGGCGTAGCGGAAAACCAACAGCATCGCTTTCAATAGCACCAATAGCTACCTGGTAAAGTAAAGGCTGAAAGGTGTGGTAATTATGCTTATCTAGCATAATGATTTCTACATCCTGATCTTTAAGTTGTCGACCTAAGTTTATACCGGCAAAACCGCCACCAACAATGACTATGCGCTTTTTATTTGATTTTTGAGACTGCGAAGGAGTTTGTGTTAAACCCATAATAAATTGTAACTAGCAAATTCAGTTGATAGAACTGCAAAATGATGGGTTATGTTTGGATTAGCTGCTAATTCTCCTACCCTTTAAAAAACTCCACTTCTTGTATTATGCATGTATTTTCGAAAGTGCAGAAATTTTCTTACTGTTATGAAAAAGAAATGTATTTGTTCCAGCTATCATCAAAGTATATTTCAATCTGTGTAGTTTATTCCGTTGATATTTCAGTATAATAGCCGCTACATCTCTTTTTTGTAAGTACATCTGTGATATGAAACCATTATACGTTATCAAAATTGGCGGCAACGTTATTGACAATTCTGAAAACCTCTACTATTTTTTGAAAGATTTTACGGCTATTGAAGGCTATAAAATACTGGTACATGGTGGTGGCAAAATAGCTACTCAAATAGGTGAAAGTATGGGTATAGAGAGTAAACTGGTAGATGGCCGCCGCATAACTGATATTGAAACCTTGCGCGTGGTAACAATGGTTTATGCTGGATTGATTAATAAAAACATTGTAGCCCAGTTACAACGCTTCGGCAGTAATGCTATAGGGCTTACCGGTGCTGATGGTGACTTTATACGTGCTAAAAAACGTCCGGTAAAAACTATCGATTACGGCTTTGTGGGCGATTTGGATGAAGGTTCAGTAAATGCAGGTAATATTAGCAGGTTGGTTGAGGCAGATTTTATTCCAGCTTTTTGTGCTTTGACACATGATGGCGATGGACAAATGCTGAACACCAATGCAGATACCATAGCTTCGGCCCTAGCGGTAGCACTTTCACAATATTATGAAACCACACTGGTTTACTGTTTTGAGAAAAAAGGCGTGTTGCAGGATATAAATGATGATGATTCACTAATCCATGACATCAATCCTAAACGGTACGACGAATTAAAAAAACACGAGATTATTCATAGTGGTATGCTACCAAAGATGGATAATGCTTTTGCAGCCATTGCCAATGGCGTACGTGCAGTTATTATCGGTAAGTCAGATGAAATTAATAAACTCAAACAGCAGCAACCATTTGGTACACGTTTAACTCAATAAAAAAGTATGCAAGCAAAACATATAGCCATTTTAGGCAGCGGTAACATTGGCCTTTCCTTAGCTAAAGGATTGGTTAAAGCCCAACAATATCAGCCTCAACAAATTACGTTAACCCGCCGCAACGTAGCAGCCTTAAATGATTTAGCCAATCAAGGGTATCAAACTACTGCCGACAATGCAGCCGCAGTGGCACAAGCAGACATCATTGTTTTAGCTGTGCTTCCGCAGCAACTAAATAAATTATTAGATGAGATCAAACCTAATATTCAGACTGAAAAACAACTATTCATATCGGTTATATCAGGTGTAAGCTGTGAAGATATCCGTCAGTATTTAGGTATGGATGTACAGGTAATCAGGGCTATGCCTAACACGGCCATTGCCATCGGCCACTCTATGACCTGCATTGCTGCCGACCGAGCTGACGCCGAAAACCTGCAATTGGTAAAATCCATGTTTGATACGGTAGGTATCAGCATACAGATTAATGAAGAACTCATGACCTCTGCCACTGCCCTGTGTGCTTGTGGCGTAGCCTTCTTTTTACGTTCCATCCGCGCCGCATCACAAGGTGGTACCGAAATTGGTTTTCACGCCCATGATGCTTTGAAAATGGCTGCACAAACCGCTAAAGGCGCTGCTGACTTGCTACTGCAACTGGCTTCACACCCTGAACAAGAAATTGATAAAGTAACTTCACCTAAAGGTTGTACTATTGCTGGCTTAAATGAAATGGAGCACAATGGCTTTAGTTCAGCCATGATTAAAGGTATTAAACTCTCAGCAGATAAAGCTGGAGTTTTGTACAAGAAAGAAGGTTGATCTGCAAAGTTAAACTGTGGCTATGTTCTGGTGTTTATTTTTTGATGACTTGAACGTACATGAATACCAAAAATACCTTGTTTTGGGTTTAAATATTTGCTGCAAACACCGCTAAAATGGTGTTGTACCTAATACAAATCAGGCTAACTATGAGCAAATTTATTGGTATTCCTATAAGTTCAAAGCTCTAGCTTTATACACTCAACTATAAGCTATGAACTATCAACTAAACACAATAAATTTGCAGCTTTTATAAAAATATATTTCTATATAATGTTAACTGTAGAAAAAATTGGCGGCACCTCTATGAGTGCACTTGCCGATGTAATTGAAAATATAATTCTGTACAAACGTTCTGGTTCTGAGTTGTACAACCGCATTTTTGTAGTGTCGGCTTTTTCTGGTGTAACCAACCTGTTGCTTGAAAATAAAAAGACCGGCGAACCTGGCGTTTATCACTTGATAGTACGGCAACAAGATTTTAAAGGCACGCTGGATAACCTTATTGTTCAGTTAAAACAACTGAATAAAAAATATGAGCCGTTGGGATTGGATTTAGCCACTGCTGATGATTTTATTGAAAAGCACGTGCGACATGCACAACGGTTTCTGGAAAATTTATCGGGCATATTGGCCTCAGGCTATGTAAGCACTGAAGGTATTTTGCAGGCTGCCCGCGAAATCTTAGCGTCTATTGGCGAAACGCACTCAGCATTTGTATTTACCAATATTCTGCAAAACATGGGTATTCATGCTACATTGGTTGATTTAAGTGGCTTTCATGACCACGAGCCTTATACTATTGACCAGCGTATTAAGCACGCCTTTAAGGACATTGATTTTGCTTCTACCATTTGCATTGTTACAGGTTATACTAAAGGTACAGAAGGTATTATGCGCGAGTTTGACCGCGGCTATTCTGAAGTGACTTTCAGTAAAATTGCGGTAGCCTTAAAACCTGGTGAAGTCATTATCCACAAAGAGTATCATCTATGCTCTGCCGATCCTGTAATGGTAGGTATTAATAACTGCATTCCTGTTGGTTTTACAAACTATGATGTAGCCGATCAGTTAGCTGATGTGGGTATGGAAGCCATTCACCCGAAAGCATCTAAACCACTCGAAATTAACAATATTAATTTGCGCATCAAAAACACCTTCGAACCTGAACATCCAGGCACGCTGATTACGCGCGAATATGTATCATCCACCAAGCATGTAGAGGTTATTACCGGCACCAACAAGTTGGTGATAGTGGATATTTACGATCCTTTAATGGTAGGCAATGTAGGTACTGATTTGCAGATTATGCAGATTTTCGCCAAGTATAATGTAAGCTACAACTTCAAAGCTACTAGTGCGAACAGTATCTCTATCGTAATTTGGGAAAAGGATTTAAAAGATGAGTTAATCAAGCAACTGGAAGCTAATTTTGAAAGAATTACGGTTGATAAAGTTGCTATGGTTTGCCTGATTGGTTCCAATATGGACCGTACCGGCTTACTAGCTACTTCAGCACAAGCTTTGGCGGATGCCGGTATTAACATTATTAGTGCAGGTTTTGCTTTACGTAAAGTAAACATCCAGTTTATTGTAGCACGTGAGCATTTCGATCAGGCCGTAATTGCTTTAAATAAAAGCATGAAATAAAAATACCATTAACAATACAGCATAAAGCACCAGAATATATGTCTAATCACTATATTCTGGTGCTTTTTTATTGTAAGCTCTGCATTAGTGCACTGCATTTTTGAATTTATTCATTGTAACTTTTTCATCACCAACCTTTTATCCCACCATTTTTTATACATTTTTAATTAATTAATCAAAACCTCAACTACAAATGCATAAAATTTTACTACTAAGTTTGTTTTCTGCTGCCGGATTTGGTGCTTTCGCCCAAAACAGCAGTAAAAAGCCGCTTGATCATTCCGTTTACGATAGTTGGCAAAGTGTAACCAACGATCGTATTAGTAACGATGGTAAATGGGTGTTGTACGCTGTTAAGCCACAACAAGGTAATGCCAGCTTGGTTATTACAAGCGCTAAAAACACCAATAAACTAACTATACCTCGTGCAGATACAGCCCGTTTTACCAACGACTCAAAATATGCTTTGTTCTTAATACGTCCCTATTATGCGGCTACCCGTATGGCACGCATCAAAAAAAAGCGTCCTGATCAGTTTCCAAAAGACACCTTGGGCTTGATGGTATTAGGCAATACCGCCATCACTAAAATACCTGGCGTTCGTTCATTTAAAGTTGCAGATAAAGCTTCTGTAATTGCCTACTTGGCTCCTTCTGATACTGTAGCTCGCCCAGCTGCTAATGATACTTCACGTCGGGCAATTGCTACCACTATAGCACCACCTACACGCGAAGGAGCTAACCTAACTGTAAGGCAGTTGCTTAACGATAAAGAACGTACTTTCAAATATGTAACCGAATACCAGCTAAGCAAAAATGGTAAAATGCTAGCCTACTCGGTTGTTGCTCCTCGCCGGAGTCGCGATAATGTAAAATCTGGTGTGTATTTGTATGACATTGAAAAAGATGTTATAAAACCAGTAAGCACCGGTCGTGGAACCTACCGCAACATAACTTTCGATGACGCCGGTGTACAGTTAGCTTTCGCTGCTGAAAAGAACCCAGAGAAAGCCTTGATTAAACCTTTCAAGCTATATTACTACAATACTGCAAAAGATAGTGCTATAGTAATTTCAGCAGCTGGTGCACCAGGCATGACAAATAATTGGGCTGTAAGCGGTGATGGCCGTATATACTTCAGCAAAAGCGGCAAAAACCTTTTTTTCGGAACCGCTCCTATCCCTAAAGCGGTGGATACTACCTTAGTTGATTTTGAAACAGCCAAACTTGACATTTGGAACTATAAAGACGATTACCTACAACCGCAACAGTTAAACAATTTGCAACGGGAGTTACGCCGTAGCTACCTGGCTGTAATTCATCCTAATGAGGCTAATCATAAATTGATACAATGCTGATAAAGGCATACAAGAAGTACAACTGGCTGATGGTAGCGATAGCCGCTATGGTTTGGGCGTAACCGATACCGGCGCGCGTATACAAGCTAGTTGGGGCAGCAGCTTACAAGAAGCTTATTTAATTGATACGCGCACAGGTGAACGTCACCGAATTAATGCACGCATGAAAGCGCGTTACAACTTATCGCCAGGGGGCAACTATGTGGTTTGGTTTGATTCAAAAGATCAAAACTGGCACAGCTATGCTATCACTACGGGTAAAACGGTTAATCTGACAGCTTCTACCGGCGTGAAAATGGGTGAAGAAGATAATGATGTACCTGAAGACCCGAACCCTTATGGTATATCAGGCTGGACAGCAGGCGATAAAAGCGTTTTGATATATGATCGTTTTGATCTTTGGAGCATTGACCCAGCTACAGGCATAGCTACCAACTTCACCAATGGTGTCGGGCGTAAACAACATCTTGTTTTCCGCTACCCTATGCCGGGTGGCCGTATGTTCGGTGCAGCTGCCAACCTGGATGATGAAGATCGATATATTTCTACTAAAAAGCCACTGTGGTTACTTACCCAAAATGATGAAACCAAACAGTGGGGCTATTATAAAAAAGCTTTAGGCAGCAGTGCTGCACCACAGCAAATAGTATTATTGCCTTACCGTTATGGTAATCTGCAAAAAGCCAAGCTGGCTGATGTGTACATCTACACAAAAGAAAGTTATCAGCAATCGCCTAACCTGTATGTTTCTTCAGACTTGAAAAAAGAAATGCAGCTTAGCAACATTAACGCGCAACAAGCACAATACAATTGGGGTACTGCAGAACTGGTGCACTGGACGACTCCAGTAGGGCATAATTCTACAGGTATTCTTTATAAACCAGAAAATTTTGATCCAACCAAAAAGTATCCAATGCTGGTATATTTTTACGAGAAGGTTAGCGAAACCTTATACAGCTACGTACCACCAGCACCTACCCCATCACGTTTGCCTATCTCTTTTTTTGTAAGCAATGGTTATTTGGTATTCACGCCTGATATCAGCTATACTACTGGTCATCCTGGGGCATCGGCTGTAGAATATGTTAATTCTGGCGTACAAGCTTTAGAGAAAAACCCTTGGGTAGATAGCAAGCACGTGGGCATTCAGGGACAAAGCTGGGGCGGCTATCAGGTAGCTTACCTGATTACACAAACCGATATGTATGCAGCCGCTTGGGCTGGTGCTCCGGTAGCTAACATGACCTCAGCCTATGGCGGTATTCGCTGGGAAAGCGGTATTACCCGTGAAGGCCAGTATGAACGCGGTCAAAGCCGCATTGGCGTTAACTTGTGGGACAATCCTAACCTGTACATTGAAAATTCACCTTTATTTTATTTACCTAATGTACATACGCCGGTAGTTATTATGTCGAATGATAAAGATGGAGCTGTGCCATGGTACCAGGGTATTGAAATGTTTTCGGCCTTGCGCCGCTTAGGCAAACCAGTATGGTTGCTACAGTACAATGATGAAGCACATAACTTGGTTCAGCGTCGTAACCGTAAGGATATTAGCATACGTGAACAGCAATACTTTGATCATTTCCTGAAAGGTGCTCCTATGCCAGTATGGATGGACAAAGGCGTTCCGGCTGTTGACAAAGGCCGAGACTGGGGCTTAGCATTAAGTACTGAAGACCAGTAAGAGCTAAGATATTTTATACATTAAAAAGCCCGTAAGATACTGAGGTGAATACTTCATCAAAGTCTTACGGACTTTTACTTTTTACACTGACTCACAACTTAACTATCTTTCAATTTAATCCAGATAGTAATGCCTGATTTGGTTTAAGCGATCATCCAATTCATACACCCAAGGAGTCCCGGTGGGTATATCCAGTTGAGTTACCTGCTCATCCGTCAGGTTGTCAATATACTGTATCAAGGCGCGCAAACTATTGCCATGCGCACAAATAATCACCTTTTGATTTTGCCGTAAGGCTGGTATAATACTTTCGTGCCAGAAAGGTAGTGCCCTATTCATGGTTTCACTTAAATTTTCAGTTAAAGGCAACTCGCGATAGGTTAAATCATTGTACCGCAAGTAGTGACCAGGAAAACGTTCATCATCTTCAGCTATTGCTGGTGGATGTTCATGCGGATCTCGCCGCCATTTGTGTACTTGTTCTTCGCCATACTTGGCAATAGTTTCTTCTTTGTTTAAGCCTTGTAAAGCTCCATAAAAACGTTCGTTTAACCGCCACGATTTTTGTACTGGTATCCACAACATGTCCATCACATCTAAAACTGTGTGCAAAGTTTTAATAGAACGTTTAAGTACCGAGGTAAATCCAACATCAAAAGTATAACCGTGTTTTTTCAACAACTGCCCGGCATGTTCAGCCTGTTTGCAGCCTTCTGCCGATAAGTCAACATCCGTCCAACCGGTAAAGCGGTTTTCCAAATTCCATACACTTTCGCCATGGCGCAATAAAACTAGTTTTTGCATATACAAAATATAACCAATAAGCCTTAAATGAGTTTGTTGTAAATTGGATATTGAGCAACGAATTGATTATATTGGCTGCTTAACCCAATTAAAACCTTCTTGTTATGATTCCAACAACTCCTGTTGTGGTGAAGGATGGCATTGCCAACCCTGCACCACTTGGCCTGTGTGCCTTTGGTTTAACAACCGTATTACTCAACATTCACAATGCCGGCTTTACCGAACTAAGTTCCATGATATTAGCTATGGGTATTTTTTATGGCGGCCTAGCGCAAGTTATTGCTGGTATCATAGAAGTGCGTAAAAACAATACCTTTGGCCTTACCGCTTTTGTTTCTTATGGATTTTTCTGGTTATCGTTAGTTGGATTGATTGTTATGCCTAAGCTAGGCTGGATAGCTGCCCCTAGTGATGCCAGTATGGCGGCTTATTTAGCTATGTGGGGCCTATTTACCTTATGCTTGTTTTTCGGCACCCTACGGCTTAGCCGAGCTTTACAATTCATTTTTGCTACGTTAACCATTCTTTTTTTCTTGCTTGCTATGGGACATACTACCAGCAATAAGGGCATTGAACATTTTGCCGGCTATGAAGGCATTGTATGCGGCGCATCAGCCATATACACAGGTATAGCTAATGTACTTAATGAAGTATATAATAAAACCGTATTGCCGATTGGCACCGTAGTAAAGCACGAAGTATAGTATTTATTTACGTAAATTGCGGAGGTGAAAGATTATAAAAAATATTATATAGTTCCGGCTATGCCTGAGGAAATCTATCCGGCGCTAACCAATCCATTTACCATAGAACTGTGGACCGGTGAGCCGGCAGAAATGTCGACCACACCTGATACAGAATTCTCGATGTGGGATGGCAGTATTATAGGCAAAAACCTGGAGTTTGAGCAGGATAAAAAAATTGTACAACAATGGTACTTTGACGGGCAGAATGAACCATCTATAGTTACTATTAAGTTGCACCCCGATAAACAGGGTTCATCATCAGTGGAATTACGACACATCAATATTCCGGATGAAGCTTACCAGGATATGGTTGAAGGCTGGAACGATAGTTACTTTGGTGGATTAATCAGCTTTTTTGAAGGTATATAGGGCGAATTTATTCGCTGCATCAACTTTAATCAACACATTTCATATCAAATAAAATAAGAGGCTGTCTGAAAAGGGCAGCCTCTTATTGTTTTAAGGAGATTTTTGTATCTTAAAGACATGGGAGGCAAGATAGTCTTTAAGGAATATGATCCAGACCAGTTAACGTTTTTACCGTACAAACTGGAGGAACTGGTACCGACAGGTCATCCGGTCCGTATCGTTAAACAGGTCGTGGACACGGTAGATGTCAAACCGATCAACCGGAAGTACAAAGGCGGCGGGGCGTCAAGTTTCCATCCCCGGCTGATGCTGAAGCTGCTGGTTTACGGCTATCTGACCAATACTTATTCCTCACGCAAACTGGAAGAACAGGCCGCGCAGAACGTACACTTCATGTGGCTTTTAGGGATGAAAAAGCCCGACCACAACACCATCAACCGTTTTCGCAGCGAGAAGTTGTCAGGCGTCTTAAAGCAGATCTTCTCACAAATCGTGTTGCTGCTCGAGCAGGAAGGTATCGTATCCTTGAAAGAAGCCGTTTTTACTGATGGTACCAAGATCGAATCAGCGGCGAACAAGTACACCTTCGTATGGGGCAAAAACATCAAGGCGAATAAAGATAAGATGAAAGCCCAGCTTGATGAACTGTGGGGTTATGCGCAAAGCATTGCCGCCGAAGAACTAAAAGATACAGCGCCCTTGGAATATAGTGAGATCAACCCGGAGAAAGTAAAGGAAACCATCTCAAAGATCAATGCAGCCTTAGATGATAAAGAAGACGTAGACAAAAAAGTAAAGCAAAAGCTGAACTACGCAAAGAAGCACTGGCCGGAGAGCCTGGCACGGTATGACGAGCAGGAAAAGTTATTAGCCGGCCGTAACAGCATGTCAAAGACCGACCCGGATGCCACCTTCATGCGGATGAAGGAAGACCATATGCTGAACGGACAACTTAAGCCGGCCTATAACCTGCAGATATCCACCCAGGAGCAATTCATCCTTAATTATACCCTGCATCAAACCTCAACCGATTACCAAACCTTGTCTTCCCATATTGAACAATACCAAGCCTTATATAAAGACCTGCCCAAAGCCATTGTTGCCGACACCGGCTACGGATCGGATGAGAACTACGGTGTGTTAGCGCGAAAAGGCATTGAGGCTTACATCAAATACAATACGTTCGATAAGGAACAAAAGGACGGTATCAAAGCGTTCAGTAACGACAGCCTGCATTATAACGAAGCGGAGAATTACCTTGTTTGTCCGATAGGTCAATGGATGGCGCATATCGGTAACGGTCAGCGAGTCACTTCATCTGGTTTTGTACAACTGATCAGCCGTTACCGTGCCCAGAACTGTGAAGGTTGCCCGATGCGTGGTGTTTGCCATACTACACAGGGTAACCGGGTCGTTGAGATCAACCACAGCCTAAGACAACATAAACAGGCAGCCAAAGAACGGTTGAATACAGAACAGGGTATCAACCTCAGGAAACGAAGGCCGGCCGATGTGGAACCGGTATTCGCCCAATTAAAGCATAACCATGGCTTCAGACGATTCCTGCTGAAAGGGATGTCCAAGGCCGAGGTCGAAATCGGCTTATTATCCATCGCACATAACCTAAGAAAATGGAAAACCTGAAAACAAGCTTTTTATAGACTTTTAGAACCTGTTAGAATCAATCCCCCGGTTCTTAAACGGCTGCTGACATCTTTCACTCAACCTTCCAACCAAAAATCATAACTAAATAAAAAACCGCCTCATATTTGACTTATGAGACGGCCTCTTCTATTAATCACAAATTATTATCGTTAAAACAGGGTGAACTCAACACGACGGTTTTGTTGACGACCTGCCGCAGTTTTGTTTGATGCAATAGGTTGGGTTTGGCCATAGCCAGTTGCTTCGATACGTGATGGATTAGCGCCTTTGCTTACTAAGTAAGATTTCACAGATTCAGCACGATCTTTTGATAAACGCAAGTTCAATTCAGCAGAACCAGTGTTATCAGTATGGCCAGCTAATTTCAAGCTAAAATTTTTGTTTACTAACAATTCAGCTACGCGGTCTAAGCTTTCAAAAGAATGCTCACGAATAGTAGCTTTACCCAAGTCGAACTCTAAGTTTCTGATAGCTTCTTTAACTACTTTGCGGTCTTCTTCAGTAACATATACCCTTACCGGAGCTACTGGAGTAGGCAGTGCACAACCAGAACCATCAACTTTAGTACCAGCTGGTGTGTTAGGGCACTTATCTGCAATATCCAATACACCGTCACCATCGCTATCTGTAGTTAAGCGAGCTAAGTTAGCGTTGGTAGTGTTCAGATCGTTACGTAATTGATCGTTTTGTCCTTTTTGTTGTTCTAATTGCATTTGCAAAGCACGCTCAGACATTAAGTACTCAGTACGCATTGAAGATACCGGGTTATGACGAGCTAATTGTGGTTTTGAACGTTTGCCTAAAGCGAACTCTAAACCAGCGTGAGCGTAAGCAAATTTATCATTGCTGTTACCGTAAGTGTAACCATCTACGTTATCACTTTGTACAAAGTTAACTTGATAACCTAAATCTAAGTTGATACCTGGAGCCAAACCTACTTTTAAACCAGCACCCACTGGAATGTAGAATTGGTGGTAATCATTGCTACGTGCATTTGGGTTTTGTGATGAAGATACACTATTGTACAATGATGTGCTATAAGCCATTGAACCACCACCTACAGTAACATATGGTTGTAACAAGCTCTTGTTATGTAACCAGTTGATGTTTGCAATAGTAATGTTTGCACTAATGTCAACCGCATATTTAATTTTAGTTTCAAACTTGTTGTACGCATAAGTTGCATCAGCAGGTGTAGTGCCTTGTACGTGACCTCTAAAGAAATCGGCTTGTAAGCCTAATGAGTGTAAAATTTGTTTTTTGATGTAACCACCGTAACCCCATCTTTCATTTGGTGTTCTGTAGTCGTTCTCTTTACCGCGCAGGATTGTATAAGGTGTAAGAATACCACCATTTAAACCGATTGACCATGTACGGAAGTTATCGCTGCCAGAGAATGGCTGCACATAACTTTTTGACATGGCAGTAGTATCAGGAGTTTGTGCAAATAGTTTGCTGCTGATTACCACTCCTGTGAGTAACATGGCAGATTTTTTTAAATTCATTTTCATATTGTACAAATTTTTGTTCTTGCTGTACCTGTATTAACAACTTACAGCATGCGCTCCATTAGTCAACATTAATGCCATTAATCAAACGATTAACTAAAATAATGTTTGTGAAAAACTGAGAGAACAAAAAATTGCACCTCCACTAAACTGTTAACAAATTATTAATAATGAGCAGTTTACGAAACAGTTAGAATACAGCTATACCGTTATTGTAATCGGTTTAAATAATTTAAATTTTGAACGTATATAAAGCTTTTGGCACCTGTTCAAAATTCTATACAGTTAGTTTTACAATTGTAAGTTGTGTATCTACTAAGCAACACTACTGTATTCAATACATACACAACTTAATTTTTTTACACAGCGCTTTTCTCAAGTGCTTGTGTAATATCAGCAATAATATCTTCAACCTTTTCTAATCCAGCTGATATACGGATAAGCCCCGGGGTAATGCCTACGGCAGCACGTTGTTTATCTGTTAGTTTAGAATGTGTAGTGCTGGCAGGATGCGAAGCGATACTGCGGCTATCGCCCAAGTTGGCGGTAACAGAAAGCATATCTAAAGCATCCAGAAACTTACGACCTGCTTCCAAGCCGCCCTTTATTTCGAAACACAATATACCGCCGCCTGAAGTCATTTGCTTTTTAGCAATTTCATATTGTGGGTGGCTGGGCAGAAATGGATATTTTACCCAAGCCACTTGCGGATGATCTTGTAAAGTTTCGGCTATTTTCAAAGCGTTTTCACAATGACGTTGCAAGCGCACATCTAAAGTTTCTAAACTTTTACTAAGTACCCAAGCATTAAAAGGTGCTAAAGATGGTCCCGTATTGCGGCAGAACAAATAAATTTCTTTTACCAGATCGGCACGACCTATAATAATTCCGCCCATTACACGGCCTTGCCCATCAATCCACTTTGTGGCCGAATGAACAATGATATCAGCGCCATATTCAGCTGGCTTTTGCAATAAAGGTGTCGCAAAGCAATTATCTACGTTTAAAATTAAATTATGCTTTTTAGAGAAAGCACCCGCCCAAGCTAAATCAATTACTTCTAATTGAGGGTTGGTTGGCGTTTCCAAGTACACCATTTTAGTGTTAGGCTGTACGGCAGCTTCCCAGGCAGCTTCATCATTAGCCGGAACCAATGTACAGGTAATACCATAACGAGGCAGATACTTGGTAACCACAGTAAAGGTGCTCCCGAATACAGAACTACAGCATAATAAATGGTCGCCTTGCTGAAGCAAAGCCAGCATAGATGAGAATACGGCACTCATACCTGTTGAGGTAGCAAAACCATCATCTACTCCTTCCAGCATACACATTTTCGTAATAAATTCATCCACATTAGGATTACTGAACCGACTGTATATATTATCATCCGATTCATCAGCAAAGGCAGCTCGCATACTTTCGGCTTCATCAAAAGTGAAGCTGCTGGTTAAGTACAACGGCGTTGAATGTTCGTGTTGTTGTGTTCGTGGTGTTTGTATGCGTATAGCTTTACTTATAGGGTGTAAATCTGACATAAATAAATTTTAAAGTTTAATTATTTTGCAGGATGTACAAACACCTGCCAGTTAATAGTAGCGCCGGCTTTTTCAAGAGTGGTCGATACTGAGCAATATTTATTGAATGATAATTCTGCAGCACGTTTAGCTTTTTCTTCATCAACGTTGCCTTCCAAATGTATCTCGATGGTGATATTTTTCCATAATGAAGGTTCAATACCAGCTTCACGATCACCTTTAATTTGCATTCGATAGCCGGTTATCTCCTGCCGTTGCTTTTTCAATATGCTCACCACATCAATTGCAGAGCATCCTCCTAAACCCATCAGCAACATCTGCATGGGGCGTACACCAAAATTCTGGCCGCCCATTTCAGGGTTACTATCCATACGTACAGTATGGCCATTTTCATCATAGGCTTCAAAGCCATAATCTCCGTTTACACGGCTTAGTTCAATTACAGACATTGTATAGTTCTTGTATGCGGCTAATTTAGAATTTTGAGCCTGAATGTTTGTTCAATTTGCGTAAATTGATAGGTTTAGCCACAAATATATTACACGTGCCGACTTTAAACCTCTGCTAAATTCAACGTAACTTAGTTCAGCCCGAGGTTAATCTATAAATTTTAGCAGTAATACTTTTTTAATGAAAAGGACAGATCATTCTATACAGTTACTGATAAAAACAGATCAGCTTACATTAAATTTGCACAGCACTTTTGCCCTTCACCAATATTTAATAATACTACATGGCCTTAAATTATATTTGGGTAGCCTTATTCCTGATTGCGTTTGTAATTACTTTAGGTAAGCTTATATTTTTAGGTGATGTAGATGCGTTTCAAAAACTGGTGGAAGGTTTGTTTGATTCTTCCAAGTCGTCAGTGATGGATATTGCACTACCACTTATTGGCAATATGGCTCTTTGGCTAGGTATACTGAATATCGGTGAAAAGGCAGGTGCTATACGTTTTTTGTCACGGCTGGTAGGTCCATTTTTTAATCGTTTGTTTCCGGAAGTACCTAAAAACCATCCAGCTACCGGACAAATGATGATGAACTTTTCGGCTAACCTGCTGGGTCTGGATAATGCCGCTACCCCTTTAGGGCTGAAAGCAATGAGCAGCTTACAGGAACTAAACCCTAATCCGGAAACAGCTTCCAATGCACAAATTATGTTTTTGGTACTGCATACCTCTGGCCTTACCCTGCTGCCAATTGGTATTATTGCCCAACGGGCCATATTAGGTGCGCATGACCCGACTGACATTTTTATTCCGTGCATTATTGCCACCTACGTAGCTACTGTAGTTGGCTTGCTGGCAGTTGCTGTTAAACAACGTATCAATTTACTGGATAGTGTTGTACTAGCCTGGTTGGTAGGCTTAACAGCTTTTATTGGCTTAGTGGTATGGTACTTTACCGTTTATTTAAGCCATGACCAAATTAGTTTGATATCAAAAGTTACCAGCAACCTACTGCTGTTTATTATTCCGATCATTTTTATTACTGGTGGGCTTTATAAAAAAGTAAACGTGTTTGAGGCTTTTGTAGAAGGAGCCAAAGGCGGCTTTGAAACGTCGGTACGCATCATCCCCTACCTGGTGGCTATGCTGGCTGCCATCAGTGTATTTCGTACATCAGGCGCTTTGGGATATTTTGTAGATGGCTTTAAATGGCTGTTCAGTTTTTTGCAGGTAGATACCCGTTTTACCGACGCATTACCAGTTGCCCTCATGAAACCATTAAGCGGCTCGGGTGCCCGGGCCATGATGCTGGATACCATGAAAACATTTAAGCCTGACAGTTTTATTGGCCGCATGGCTTGCGTATTTAATGGTTCAGCTGATACTACATTTTATATAGTGGCTTTGTACTTTGGCTCGGTAGGTATCAAAAAAACACGTTATGCTGTGCCTGCGGGCTTAATTGCCGACTTGGCAGGCGTAATTGCCGCCATACTGGTTACTTATTTATTTTTCGGATAAATCAGTAATTTATACTCATATACTCCTTACACTATTCGCAATATTATTTCCGATTTAACACAACGTTTTTAGTTTCAATTAACCTTCTTAAAGCAAAACAATACTTTTCTGCAATATAGCTATAACCGATATTCAGCTTAAGCCGTATAACCATGCAGTGAATATTTGTCGATTCCCCCTAGTTGCTTTTTGAATGAATAAAATTTCTACAAAAACTATTTCCGGTTTTTTCACGGCCTTTTTAGTGTGTTTTTTAGGATTTGCTGCAACTGCACAAACCGTAAACATACGTACAGTGGATGCAGGGCCTTATGCGCCCGGCTCAACCATAACTGCACTAATTACGGTTAACGACGATGGCGGAAACATCTCGGTACGTAATAATTCGTTTGATTTATACCTATCAGATGCAAACGGCAGCTTTACTAACGAAACCAAAATTGGTTCGTACAGTGGCTTTTATGCCACCTTTGTAAATGGTATATTACCTAGTGGACTTGCACCAGGTACCAATTACCAGCTACGCATAAAAACAACCCAACCCGTTACTACCAGCTCACCTTCAAGTGCTTTTACAATAAATGCTGGTATAGGTGTACAGGCCGGAACCACTTCACCTGCTGTAATTAACCAATCTTATCCGGAAATATTTGGTACTTGTTTTCCGCAAGATAATTACAAGTTTAGCTTTACCAATGCATCCAGCACTGGTGCAACAGCAACAGCTACATTTTATGATGATTTAAACCAAACAGCTACGAGCGCCAACAACATTCCCTTAAGCAATATCGGGTATGATTTCACAGCTCGTAACAGCAACTATACCATTTATGTTAAAGCCATTAACAACAACATTGTTGGTACAAAGGCTTATTTGTTGATAAACAACAACATCAGTAATAGCTTTCAAACACAGAATTCATCAACCATTTGTTTGCAGGGTAACCAGAATGCTACAGTAAGTTATAGCGCAAATTTAGCTGGTAATGGGGGCTTACAAACTAACTTCCCAGGAACGCTGTATACCATTGACTGGGGTGATGAATCAAAAACTGATTTAACTTTTTACCAAATTAAAGCTAACAATGGTGTATTAACACACAGCTATGGTGTGTCTTCATGCGGTTCTAAAAACGCACAAGGTCAGATTACTAATAAGTTCACTATTTCATTTACAGTATCACCACCTTACTGTCCTGACCAGTCTAAAACACTAAGTGGAGATCAGGCTGTATTATCACCACCTAAAAATATTATTAGTGGTCCGAACAGGGCTTGTACAGGTGTACCCGTAACATTCTTTAACACTTCATATGCCGGTCAGATTACAAATCCGGCTACTGGCGCTACTTCTTGCGAAAACGTAAGTGCTACTTACCAATGGTATGTAGATGGAGTGGCTGTAGGCCCATCAAACGTTCCTGTAGGTGCACCATTTACCTACACATTCCCGAGAGCAGGTAACTATAATGTATCTTTACGTTTAACTAGTACGCAAAGTGCCTGTACTGCGGCTGATGCATCAAAAGCAGTTTGCGTTACTGATGCACCCAAACCTGATTTTACCATACCTGCCAATGTTTGTCTTGAACAGGGTGTAGTAACCCCAGTTGACAAATCCGTTATCATGACAAACTGCCCGGACATGCCCATAAAGTATACCTGGACGGTAACACCTTCAGATGGAGTACTTTTTGCTAATGGCACCAATGCCAACAGTACTACACCGCAGTTTCAGTTTACAACACCAGGCGTTTACAATGTGGTATTACAGATTGATAATAGTACCTGCGATCCGGCAAACAGTGCACCACAAACTATTAAGGTAAGTAATGCGCCTGTGGCAGTTTTATCAGCAGACTTTTCTTTATGCGGCACGGGTCGTACATTAAAGTTTGATGATGATGCAAATAACCAAACTTACACGAAGCTAACCGGTACAAGTAATGAGAACGAAAACACTTATCACTGGCAAGTTACCGCTGCAGATGGTAATATGCAACCAGTCACGTTTGCAGATGGAACAGCAGCAAACAGCAAGTATCCCCATATCTTATTCTCTAGTTATGGCACTTATTCAGTAACAGTATCTCAAAAAAATGATTGCGGCCAGGTAACCTCAAACACGCAGAACATTACCTTTAAAGAAGCACCAACTGTTCACCCGGGTGGTGATCAAACGGTATGTCCGGCTGATAACTTAACTGTACAGTTAAATGGTAGTGTGGATGGCAGCTATAATTCACTAAATTGGAGTACAAGTGGTAGCGGTTCTTTCTCTAACAGTTCTATCTTAAACCCGATTTATACACCTAGCGCAGCGGATAAGAGTGCAGGTAATGTAAAATTAACTTTAACAATCAATACTTCGCTACCGGGGGATTGTGCTACCATAAACGATTATTTAACGCTAACGATTAATCCAGCTAATACAGGTACCAGCACCACTACTAAAACTATTTGTACCGGTAACACCGTTACTTATACACCTACTTCAAATGTTGATGGTAGTATATTTACCTGGACAGTGACAGATCACTCTAATAGCGTAAGTGGCTATACCGCATCTGGTTCGGGTGATATTAATGATTTATTAACCAACTCATCATCTACCACTTCCGGAACGGTAACTTACCAGATTACTCCTCGCGCCAACAATTGTGATGGTACACCATTTAACTTGGTAGTTACTGTTAATCCGAAACCAGTGCTTACTGTAACTGGACCAGCCAATAACACCCTGTGCAGCGGCCAGCCAGCAGGTATTACCTTAGCTTCTTCGGTAAGTAGTACCCAATATACCTGGACTGCTGTTGCGAACGGCAGCATCACTGGTGCTATGAGCCAAACTACACCTACCAGCAACACTTCGATAAATGATGTACTGGTAAATAGCAGCACTACAGCTGGTACGGTAACGTATACCATTACACCAATTAATACAGCATCAGCCGACAATTGTGCGGGTTCGTCAGAAACTATCACCATCACGGTGCAGCCTGCAACACCAGATGCTGCTGCCGGCGATGATGCTGTTTTGTGTAATCAAAGCACCTATCAATTAGCTGGGAATAACGTAACAACACCTTTTTCAGGCGCCTGGACCTTAGTTTCTGGCCAATCAGGCGTAACATTTGACGATGCCAGCCAGCCTAATACTACCGTTAGCGGCTTAAGAGCTGGGCAAGTTTATACTTTTAGATGGACTATAAACGGCGTATCGCCTTGTGGTCCTAAATACGATGAGGTAACTGTTACTGTTAATCCACCTATCAGCAACAACACCATTACGCTGAACGATCAAACTACTTGTGCAGGGCAAACTATCAACATTACGGGCAGTAACCCAACCGGTGGTAGCGGAGCTTACACCTACTTGTGGGAAAGCAGCTTAGATAATATTAGCTGGACTCCACTTTCAAATCAGACCAACAGTAACTTGATTGTACAGGTAACGCAAAGCATCTACTTCCGCCGTTCAGTAAACTCAGCTACTTGTACTGATGATAAAAGTAACGTAGTGCGTGTAAACACTCTGGCGGCTATCAGTAATAATATCATTACTGCAGATCAAACTACGATATGCGTTAACCATACCGCTGGTCAGCTTACAGGCAGTACCCCAACAGGTGCCGATGGTAACTTTATTTACCAATGGCAAAGTAGTACTGATGGCGGTGCAACCTGGGCTAACATCAGTGGTGCTACCGATCTGAATTATACTACACCGGTGCTTATTAACTCTGTGCAGTATCGTCGTATTGTAAGCACTGTAGTATGTACAGGTGAGCAAAGCAATATCAGCAATATCATAACTATAACCGTTAACCCAGATGCGAAAGCAGTAGTTAACTGGACTACCGATGTAGGTTGCGTGCCCTTCGCACTTACCTCTCAAAACATTGTGGCTATCGATTATCCTGACCGTAACGGGCTATACACTTGGTATGCTAATGGCGTACAAATTGGTACAGGCGTTACCTTCCCGGGCTATACCATTGCCAGTGATGGCCAGTCGGTAGAAATTAAGTTGGAAGTTGCCAGCAAATTTGGTTGTGAGCCAGCAGTGTTTACCCATACCTTTACCACCACCAAAAATGTAACGGCCAGCTTTGTGCCAAGCGTTACCAAAGGCTGCGGTAGCGTAACAGTACAGTTCACCAACACATCTTCACCTATAGGCGGCGCTACTTACCACTGGGATTTTGGTAATGGTCAAACTTCGAACGAGGTGCAGCCTGCCCCGGTAACTTACACCGCCGGTACCGATGGTAAAGATGTTACTTACAACGTAGTATTAACTGCTATTACCACCTGTGGCAACAACACTACTACACCTCAGGTTATTACAGTTAAGCCAGCCATTCCTATAGCCCGGCTATCACCTAGTACCACTACAGGCTGTGCGCCACTAACGTTCACGGTTGATAATATATCACCCGGTACCAACACCAGCTACACTTACCATGTGGTAAATGCAAGCGGTATTGATGTACTAACACCAATAACCATTTCTGATAAATCGTCACAGCAAATCACAATTCCGAACTCAGGCAATTACTCGATCTACCTGGAAGCTACCAGTGAATGTGCAACCGGTAAAAGTACGCCTATAGCCATACAGGTATCACCGCGTTCCTTGTTCCCGGGCTTGGCAACAGCGCCTAATGCTGAAAGAACAGGATGTGCTCCGCTAACGGTTAGTTTCCAGAACACTAGCCAAGGGGCTACCTCATACGTGTACGATTGGAACGATGGCACTAAAACATCTGCCACAGATACTAATCCATACACGCATACCTTTACTACCGCAGGGGTTTACCATGTAGTGTTATATGCATCTAACGATTGTTCTCAAAATGCGCCATCGGATGCAATAACTATTACCGTTAACGCCAGCCCTGCTCCTGCTTTCACAATAGATAATCAGAATACCTGTAACAAATCTAATGTGACCTTTACCAATAACACGCCTGAAAACACCAGTACACAATCAAACGATTTAATTTATGCTTGGGATTTCGGTGATGCTAATGCTACAACTGATAATCCGAACACATCAACCTTACGCACACCGGCAGCACATACGTATGATTATACCAAATCGCCTTACACAGTAACCTTAACTGCTACCAGCAGAAGCACTGGTTGCAGTAGTTTTACTACGCAGCAGGTTATAGTAAATGCACCAGCATTAGCCGATTTCAAAGCTGAGCCCGATAGTGTAATCTCATATCCAAATTATGAATTTACCTTTAAAGACCTGACCAAGAACAATCCTGTTGCGTGGCAATGGAACTTCGGCGACCCTAAAGCTTCAGCGTCTCACCCGAACACTTCTACTTTGCAAAACCCAATTCACCTATATTCCGACACTGGCTTATATAAAGTAACATTAACCGCTATTAATAAATATTGCGGTACTACCAAGGTTCGCTATGTACGCATCAATGGTGTACCAGGGCAATTATACGTGCCGAATGCTTTTGAACCATCTAGCAGCATGTTGGAATTGCAAACGTTTAAAGCTAAAGGTTCAGGGTTAAGTGCATGGCATATGCGCATTTTCAACAACTACGGTCAGCTGATTTGGGAAACCACTAAGCTGGACAGCAAAGGCGCACCAATGGAAGGTTGGGATGGCACATACAAAGGCGCTGCCGTACCACAAGGCGTGTACATCTGGCAGATTGAAGCAGAGTTTATTAATGGTTCTTCCTGGAAAGGCATGACTTACGATAACTCATCACCTAAACGAACCGGAGCTATACATTTAATAAGATAAGCTAAGTAAACATGAAATATTTACGCTACCTGCTCATGTGGATGCTGATTTATGCCGGTGTAAGCCAGGCTCAGGATCATATGTATTCGCAATTTTTTAACTCACCTGTATATTTGAACCCTGCCCTGAACGGGCAGTTTGATGCAGATTTTAGGATGAACCTGATTTACCGTAGCCAGTGGACATCTGTACCAGGTTCCTTATCCTACATCACTGCTTCAGCCGATTATAACATCCCGAAATTTGGTGGTGGTGTGGGTCTGCTCTTTACAAGAGCTAACGAAGGTACAGCCTACTTTGTGCGTAATAATCTGGCAGGTATTTATTCATACAGTGTAGGGTCTGATAATTATGTATTATCCTTCGGTTTGCAAGCTGGTATCAGCAATCGTAGTATCGACCGCGGCAAATTGGTATTTGGCGATCAGATTGACCCAACATTAGGTTATATTCCAGGTTCTGTATCAGCTGCCGATTTGGGTCAACTAAACAATCGATTTTATTTTGATTCTGGCGCTGGTGTAAATTTAGTAGTAGGCGAATTTATGGTAGGCTCGGCTTTGCAACATATTAACCGCCCTAATGATTCATTTACTGGTACACCCTCCAAACTGCCTATGCGTGCTACTGCTCATGTTAGCTACCGTATCAACACCAACCGGTACAGCAATGGTGATGACAATGATTCGTATTTTATCCCTTCGGTTGTGCTATATAAACAAGGTTCTGCCAGCTCCATTAATGCTGGGGTACAGTATAAAAGACGGGGCGTTAATGCCGGTGTATGGTATCGTAATGGTGGTACTGATGGGCCGAGTGCTTTTGTTGTTTCATTCATATTTGACTTGTTCATCAACAAAGAGGGTGCTGAAAAAATACGTTTTGGTATTAGTCATGATGCCCCTACTTCTAAATTAAACTACAGCAACACCAGTGGTACTACCGAAGGCAGCTTAAGTTATGAAACTACTACACCATCACGTAACGAAGATCATAAGTTTCAGGGTTCACGCCGTTGTTATGATTTTTATTAATAGGTTAGCATAAACAAACAGCATGGCTGCAACAAATGTTGCTTACAGCATTATATATACTTGCTGTTGCAACTATCACTGATACCAGATGGACTTACAGAAAAAACTTATAACCAAAGGCTTTGCCCATATTGGCCGCGAACATTATCACACTACAGCAGGTAGCGGCAAACACACTATTGTAGTTGATGAACCTGCAGAAATGCAGGGAACTGATGCTGGCATGAACCCTTTTGGCTTATTGGTAAGCAGTTTGGGCAGCTGTACCATTATCACCTTGCGCATGTACATTGATCGCAAAGGCTGGCCAGTAGATGAAATACAAGTAGATTTGGCCATGTACTCAATAACTGGTGGCTACTTAATTGAAAGAAACTTGACAATTAAAGGTAATTTGACAGAAGATCAACTAAAACGATTGGAGCAAATTGCAGATGCCTGTCCTATACATAAAGTTTTAACCGGAAGTGTAATGGTTGAAACACATTTACAGTAACCCTACTTAAATAATAGAAGAATAAGTACTCACATAAAAAAACCGGCTGAAAAATATTCTCAGCCGGTTTCAATCACTCTAAAACAATCACCTCTAACTTTAAGAAGTACCTTTAATAATCTATATTGTAGTAAATTATTACTAATTAATCTCGGACAAAGAGACTGCTTATTACAGCATGTATAACTTACACCAACTGGGTTTTACGCCTGTATTACAGATAGTAAACCAAGTACATTTAATGTATGAAAACATAAACGCTGGCTCATAAAATATATTGCTTTATAAAAAGCTCGACACATACGTAACTTGTTCTTTAAGCATCATGCACAAACATTTACTGTATTAAGTAGTATATTCTATCAATTTAAATATGCTACTGTTTATACAAACTTCATTACCACCTGATATATTAAGCTGGTCACAACAGTTGCCAAGCTGGCTCTGGAACATCTCTATCGTGGTAATTACCATTATTATTGGTCTGGTTATAAAATTTATAGTTACCCGACTATTTAAATATTACGCCCGGCAAGAAGGAGATTACTCCTTATTCCGTTCTATGGTATTCCACTTGGGAGTACCACTATCTTACTTCATCCCGTTAGTAATGTTAAACCTAGCTATACCATTATTGCGTTTACAAGCGTCATTTCACCGGCCGCTTGAACATATTTTTGGAATAGCTTTAAGTTTGTCATTCGCCAGTGTACTTATTAGTGCCATTAAAGTATTTGAAGACTATGTATATCACGTTTATAGTTTAGATAAAACCGATAATTTAAAAGAACGAAAGGTACGTACTCAACTACAATTTATCCGTAAGTTATTAATTGCAGTTATCATATTTGTGACCATTGCTTTAATTCTGCTTAGCTTCAAAAGTTTGCGTGAAATCGGCACCGGTTTACTTACCGGTGTAGGTGTAGGTGGTATCATAATTGGCTTTGCAGCTCAAAACTCATTAGGCAATTTACTAGCTGGCTTTCAAATTGCTTTTACCCAACCTATTCGTATTGATGATGTACTGGTAGCCGAAGGTGAATGGGGCCGCGTTGAAGATATAACGCTTACCTACGTAGTAATGCGCTTATGGGATCAGCGCCGCTTAATTTTACCTATCAACTACTTTATTCAAAAACCTTTTCAGAACTGGACCCGCATATCAGCCGAAATTGTTGGAAGCGTTTTCCTTTACCTGGATTACAATACGCCTGTAAATGATCTCAGACTAGAATTTGAACGATTAATGCAAGCTACGCCATTGTGGGACCAACGAGTGAAAGCCTTACAAATTACAGATAGCAAAGAACATACTATTGAAATTCGGATGCTGGTAAGTGCCCGCAATTCATCTGAGGCTTTTGACTTACGCTGTTATATTCGGGAAAACATGGTGAACTACGTACAAAGGAATCATCCCAATAGCTTACCCAAGTTCCGTACTGAAATATCGGGCTTTGTTTCTCAAACAAAGCCCGATATTCCAAATACAAATATTTAAGCAACTTTTGCTAAACCTATACTACTGCCAGCAACCAAAGCATCTTCAATACCTCCAATTATTGGATCAATTATTTTTGTATTCTTTACGACAGACTTACGCAGGTAAAAACTACCAAAGGTAGAAAGCACAGCTGCACTGCCACCGATAAGTGCGCCCAAGTAAGCTTTATGCCCGCTGGCTTTGTAAATGCTTGCTCCAGACAATGCGCCCATCAGCATGCGTGCGCTAATACCTTGTAGTACTATACGGTTAGGTGTATTGGGCAATTTATCACCTACTACTTCGGTTAATGTTAACAGCTTTAACACGGTAGCTACTTTGTTAGACTGCATGTATTGCCAATGTGTGCCTTTAAGTGCATTAGAAGGATGATGACTTAAAATGTGGCTGGTTACCGCCGGTGCTGCTGTTGAGCGAAAACCAGCTAATGTACCTACTCCCACGGCTTGCCAGAACGGCTTTGTTAATTTGAGTGCCATAATTAAATGCTTTATATAAGTACCTATTGTTACACAAAAGCTAACATTCTGTTTTACAGAATATTTATCAAACCAATTATTGTTGTTTATTGTTTAAATCAGATAAACTACATCTATTTATGAAAGTAAAAGAAGAAAACATTTTAGGTGAATTAGGCAGTGCCTTAGGCAAAGGCCTACTTGCCGGGTTGGCTGGTACAGCAGCTATAACGCTATCACAAATGATAGAAATGCAGATTACCAAACGCGGTCCCAGCGAAGCTCCGGTTAAAGTAGCATCGGAAGTAACCGGTGTACAACCTACTTCTGAAGACAAGAAAGAAAAAGTAGGCATGGAAGTGCATTTTGCCTACGGTACCTCGTGGGGTGTTGCACGCGGCTTATTAGGATTGCTAGGTTTAAAAGGTTTACCAGCTACGTTAGTGCATTTCGGTGCTATTTGGGCTACCGAACTGATCATGTTACCTAAATACGATGCTGCTCCACCAGCTACCGAGCAAGAACCTAAAACCTTGGCTGTTGATGCTTTGCACCATGCCGTATATGCACTGGCAGCAGGCTTTGCCTATGATGCACTGGATGCGGGTGGCAAACATGAAAGAAAACTAAACAAGCTGGTTGACCAACTACATGTTAAAGGGATATTGGATAAATTCAAATCATAACATAAGTTGATTCTTTTAAAAAGCTGTCTGTCACTTCAGGCAGCTTTTTGTGTTTACAGCTATGATCAACACTAATTTGCACTACTTTGTTAACTTTGCGCAAATTAATGTTTCTCTATATGACGCTTACTTCTCTTTCGGCCATATCACCGGTTGATGGTCGTTACCACAATACTACAGCCGCACTAGCCGGATATTTTTCCGAATTTGCTTTAATCAAATACCGGGTTTTTGTAGAAGTTGAATATTTTATTGCTTTATGCAAACATCCTCTGCCTCAGCTTAAAGACTTTAATCCTACTTTGTTCAGCCAACTTCGTGATATTTATCAGAACTTTTCTGAACAGGATGCGGAAAGCATTAAAACTATTGAGAAAACCACCAACCATGATGTAAAGGCTGTAGAGTACTTTATTAAGCAAAAGTTTGATGCATTAAATTTACAAGCTTACAAAGAGTTTATTCATTTTGGCCTTACCTCACAAGATATTAACAACACGGCTATACCCTATTCATTCAAATTAGCATTACAGGAGGTTTATTATCCTGCTATTCAAGAATTAGTTAACAATTTAAAAAATTATGCTGGAGAATGGCAGCAAATACCTTTGTTGGCCCACACGCATGGGCAGCCAGCCTCACCTACCCGGCTAGGTAAAGAAATTGAGGTATTTATTGAAAGGCTAGAAAACCAACTTAGCTTATTACAAACTGTACCACATTCAGCTAAGTTTGGCGGCGCTACCGGCAACTTTAATGCACATCATGTAGCATATCCGGATATCAACTGGCAAGCTTTTGGCAATCACTTTGTAAATGAAATTTTAGGTTTAAAACGTTCACAACGTACCACGCAAATAGAGCATTACGATAATTTTGCTGCTCAATGCGATGCCTTAAAACGCATTAACAATATTATTATGGATTTGGATCGCGACATGTGGACGTACATTTCCATGAATTATTTTAAGCAGAAAATTAAAGCTGGTGAAGTAGGTTCATCGGCCATGCCGCATAAAGTAAACCCGATTGATTTTGAAAATTCAGAGGGCAATGTGGGCATTGCTAATGCTTTATTTGAACACTTAGCAGCTAAACTTCCAGTATCACGTTTACAACGTGATTTAACCGACTCAACAGTATTACGCAACATCGGTGTACCTTTTGCGCATACCCTTATTGCCATTAAATCAACCTTAAGAGGGTTAAATAAATTATTGCTGAACGAATCAGTTATACAACATGATTTAGAAAGTAACTGGGCTGTAGTAGCCGAAGCTATACAAACCATATTGCGCCGTGAAGACTATCCCAATCCTTATGAGGCTTTAAAAGAGTTAACCCGTACCAACCAGCAAATTAATGCAGAAAGTATAGCCACATTTGTTGACACATTGCAGGTAAGTGAAGATGTTAAGCAACAATTACGGCAAATTACACCGTTTAATTATACAGGTATATAAGTCATGTATAGGTCATAACCATAGTTGCTGTATAAATAAATCAAAATGGTGCTTAAATTTGTTTACACTCAAAATGCATAGCCATGAACATTAACGTATATACCGAATCTACGCCAAACCCGGCCACCATGAAGTTTATTGTAAATAAGCTCCTGATTAATGGTAGTGTAGATTATGCAACTAAAGAAAGTGCTGAACAATCTCCTTTTGCTAAGGAACTATATAAATTCTCGTTTGTAAATGGCGTATTCTTCGCCAGCAACTTTGTTACTATCACCAAAACTGAAGGTACTGACTGGGATGATATTGAATCTATATTAAAAGAGTTTGTAAAAGGTGCAGTAGAAGCTGACTTAAAAGTTCAGGAAGAAGCTCAGGAAGAAGTTTCTTTTGAAGGCACTGATGCTGAAGTAAAAATTCAACAAATACTGCACGATTATGTACGCCCTGCTGTTGAACAAGACGGCGGCGCTATTAGCTATAAATCATTCAATGAGGGCATCGTTACTGTAGAACTGCGTGGTTCATGCAGTGGTTGCCCATCTTCTACCATTACGCTTAAAGCGGGTATAGAGAACTTATTGAAACGTATGGTTCCTGAAGTTCAGGAAGTAGTTTCAGAAGCAATGTAATATAGCTTCTATTAACATAAAAAAAAAGGGTCTGCATATAATTTATGCAGACCCTTTTTATTGGAAAGACTTGTTTAGTAAGGTTGATTTACTTTACAAAATACTGTTGTATTTTATTCAGCAACTCTTGTGTTAGTTTCCCATTAGTAGCTAGTAACTCACGAGTATTCATGCATTCCTGACCGCCACTATAATTAACTGCATGACCACCTGCTTGCCTTAAAATTACAATACCGCCCGCTACATCCCAAGGGTTCAAGTTGTATTCGTAATAAGCATCAAACCGACCACAGGCAGTATAAACCAAATCAACAGCTGCCGACCCTAAACGGCGCAGGCCGTGACAATTACGCATTAAATCGGCAAATAAGTCAATGTACTGTGGTTGTTTACTAAAGTCGTAATAGGGAAAGCCAGTTGCAATCAGGCTATCAGCAATAGTAGGTGCTTGGCTCACTTTAATCTCTTTACCATTCAAGTAAGCGGGTGTATCGGAACAAGCATAAAAACACTCGTCCTGATTTACTTCATATACTACACCTGCTACTAACTGATCATTTTCCTGTAAACCTATACTTACCGAAAATACTGGTAAGCCATGTATAAAATTAGTAGTTCCGTCCAATGGGTCAATAATCCAGTTGTAACGTTCACCTATTTTAGTAGTGGTTTTCTCTTCAGTAATAAAGCCAGCTTCAGGTAATACTTTTTGAAGTGCTGCTACAATTTGTTGTTCAGCCGTTTTATCTACATAAGATACCAGATCATTCAAGCCCTTGTACTCAATCTTTTTTGGATTAAAGTTCTGGCGTTCTTGCCGGATAAATGCGCCTGCTTGGCGAGCTATTTCAGTTACCTGAAGGGTGATTTGTTCGAGCATGATGACGTAATGATAGATTAAAGGAAAATAATTTATGCACAAAGTAGCTGGCAAAAAACAAGCTTAATGCTGCTAATGGCCGCGCTACAGGCGGATATAAATGCAGGTATTTGATAAATACATGTAGTACGCCTAAATTGGCGAAGTACCCTATAAAAGCTACCGAAAAGAAGCGAAGAAACTGCTTAGCCGGCGGTAAGGTAGATTCGGAAAATACTAAATAGCGAGTAATTATAAAATTAACCAGAACCCCTAAAAAGAACGAAATAGTAAACGACAGCGTGTAGTTGCTGATGGTTGCCGAAAATATAGTATAATCTTTTTGTACAAACAGGTTATGATAAAAAATATAAAAGGATAATACATCAACCAAGAACCCCGACCCTGCAGAAAAAATAAACCGAACAAACTTGTTGTCGAAAAAAGGTTTACTTGGATGAACATTATTCATTATTCAAGGCAGTGGTTTTGGACTTAGCCGATACGGATACAATCAGGATAATACCAGCTAGAACTAAACATAGAGATATAAGTTCGGCCTGAGTAAAAGATAAACTACCAATATGATAACGAGTATTTACGCGTATTAACTCCACAAAGAAGCGTTCAATACCATTCAGAATCAGATAAATTCCAAACATCATGCCCGGTGTTTTAATACGATTCCGGATGCTCCATAGAAACAGGAACAGCAATATACAAACTACACACTCGTAAAAAGGTGTTGGATAAACAGGGGATTGCAACTCAGCACAGTATTTACCTAGGCAACCTGGAATAGCTACGCCTACTTCATTTACATTATGCGGGTATTTAAACGCCCACATCCAATCGGGTGCCCAGCTTAACCAGCTAGGTTTGGGCGCTAAATTAGTAATACCCCAATCACCATCACCAGCCATCTGGCAACCTATACGGCCTACGCCGTAAGAAAGCATCATGCCCGGGCCACCAATATCCAGCATAGTTAAAGGCTTAACCCCATGTTTGTTGGCAATGTATAAAACAGCTGCACCACCACAAATCAAGCCACCATAGAAGGTTAAACCACTAAAACCTATCAGCATGTCAACTGGATTGCGCATAAACTCATCCCAGTTTTCCAATGCATTAAATACTTTAGCACCAATAAACCCCCACACTGCAGCCCATATTAAAATGTTGCCCATCAGCTCGTAAGGATGTACGGTAATTTTCTGTTGTACAGGTTCAGCTAGCTGCTGCTTTTTCTTTTCGTAATAAGCCCAGTAAGCAATAGCAGCAGCGCCGATAATACCACCCAGGAAATTGCCCCGTGTAGATAAAATATACTCCTGCGGATTGCTGGTAAAAGCACTATAGTTTAAAATCAGATCTAGTATTTTGTAACCAACAATAAATCCAAATACCGCATTGCCTAACAAATCGACAGCAGTAGGCCCTTGTCCCACGGTAACTGTTGATTGAAAAGGATGTACATAGCCTAAACGTTCTTTGCGTTTAAACTCCTGCACAAAGGCCCAGTAAGCCGCTATGAAAGCTAAGCCTACAAAAAAACCAAATGTTTGTATCGGCAGCGGAATGTGAATACCAAACAGGTATTGGATAAGATGGGTAATGGTTGGAAACATCAGGTATTTTTTTGCAGCGAATATAAAGTTAATGAACTAATATTTCTTCGCTCTCAGTAATTTCAACGTCGCCATCAGAGCCTACAGCTGTTAACTTCACCGTTTTTAGTTCGTTAACCAGAACAGGATCATACTTGGCTTTCACTTTAACGTAGTTACGGGTGAAGCCATGCATATAGCCGTCTTTATTATCACCTTCAAACAATACTTCGCTATCTTCACCTATTTGGGTTGCATAAAAGGCCCGACGCTTTTTATCTGAAAGAATATGTAACATCTTACTACGGTCAGCACGAGTAGAACCAGGTACAGTGCCCTCCATCTCGGCAGCTAATGTATTTTCACGTTCAGAATATGTAAATACGTGCAAGTAAGATATATTTAATTCATTCAGAAAATTGTAGGTATCCAAAAAATCTTCGCGAGTTTCACCTGGAAAACCAACAATCACATCTACACCAATGCAACAATCAGGCATTAACTGTTTTATTTTTGCTACCCGATCGGCATACAATTCTCTGCGGTACCGACGTCGCATTAAACCCAGAATTTTATTTGAGCCCGATTGAAGGGGAATATGGAAATGCGGCACAAACCGTTGAGATGATGCCACAAACTCAATGATCTCATCCGTAAGTAAGTTTGGTTCAATAGATGAAATACGAATACGATCTATACCTTCTACCCTGTCCAGTGCTTTCACTAAGTCAACAAACTTGTCTTGCCGTTCACCATTGCGGATACCAAAATCGCCTAAGTTTACACCGGTTAACACAATTTCTTTAACGCCTGAGGCTGCTATTTGCTTGGCTTGGGCTATGGCATGTTCAATAGTGTCGCTTCGGCTGCCGCCACGAGCTAGTGGAATAGTACAAAATGAACAAGAGTAATCACACCCATCCTGCACTTTCAAGAATGTACGGGTACGATCGCCAATGGAATAAGAAGCTACAAACTGGTTAGCTTCAGAAACCGGCTGGTTATACACCAGCGTTTTTGGTTGCTTAGTTAAGTCGGTGATATAATCAACTAGCTGAAACTTTTCAGCAGCGCCTAACACCATATCCACACCTGGTATTTCAGCTATTTCTTGTGGTTTCAACTGCGCATAGCAACCTACAATAGTTACATAAGCATCAGGGGATATTTTAAGTGCCTCTTTAACAATTTTCTTACACTTCTTATCTGCATTTTCAGTTACCGAACAGGTATTAATTACGTATACATCGGGAATGTCGGTAAATTCTACAATCTGGTACCCGGCCTGTGTAAACAGGCGTCCCATTGCTGACGATTCTGAATAATTCAGCTTACAGCCTAAGGTATAAAAAGCAACTTTCTTGTTCATTATCAAGCTGCAAAGATACGAAAAAGTAAACATTGTGACTTAAATGTTGCTAGCTACATCTTTAAAAATAGCATTTAAAAAAGTCGATAACATATTCAGTTATCAGCTTTTTTATCAAGTATTATTTAACTTAATAAGCTTGTGGAGCAGTAGCTAGCACTACAGAGTTCTCAATAGCTTGATTAACTTCTTTCTTAAAACCAAATGGATTAGCAAGAAACGGGAATGATTCGGCTACACCACCTGTAGCAATTTTTACACTACCAAAGTTAAACATTCTGCCAAGAATGCTTTGCTCAACTACAAGCCCTTCTGCTCTGTTTAATTGTAACTCAATAAACTTCCTTTTTAAAAATCCTGTTTTTAAAATAACTCTACGATTAGTAACCACAAATTCGGTTGTTTTTGAAAGCACAATGTTAGATAACAAACTAATTATACCTAAGAAAAACAAAAAGCCCCCTAATGCATATGAAGACTTAATTACTAATGCCATAATAGCAAAAATGAAGAATGTTCGTGCATAAACATACCAATGGATTTTACCAGTGTACTGTACACGTTCGTTAGCTGTTAAATTCTTTTCTACGAAGCTCATGTGATAAGTATAAAATTGTTAAATTTTTAAAATTGCTCAAAATTACACAATTTACTTCTCACATTACAACAACTGTTTATAAACTTTATAATGAATTTTCTACGTGTTTGATATTATAAAAAAATTTTATTCATCCTCACTCCAGCGATAGCTCTCTTGCTCCAATCCGATCAGATCAACTATCCGATGTACAACAGTTAGAGCCACATCCTCAACAGTAATTGGTTTACTGTAAAATGAGGGTGTTGCCGGACAAATGATTCCACCAGCTTCAGTAACAGTTTTCATATTACGAATGTGAATCAGATTTAAAGGAGTATCGCGTGCTACCAGAATGAGTTTACGACGTTCTTTCAAAATTACGTCGGCTGCACGAGTAATTAAATCGTCAGACATGCCGGCGGCTATGCGCCCCAGTGTTCCCATTGAACAGGGTACAATAACCATAGTATCATATCGCGCAGAGCCTGATGCAAAAGGAGCCATGAAATCGTGCTTATCATAGTAGGTAAAAGGAAAATCAAAATAATCTTTGCTATCCAGTTCATATACCCAAACATCCTGAGCGTTTTTGCTCATCACAATTCCGACCTCGGCTATTTGGCTGCTTAGCTTTTGTAATTGCATGAGTAAGAGCCGCGCATATATAGCACCGCTGGCTCCTGTTATAGCCACTACAATCTTTTTCTTCATGCGAATACTACAAAGTAAAGGTCAAAAAGTTAGGCGCATAAAAAAGGGTCGAATAACTCGTACTCGACCCTACATCTACCTATGAAAAACATGCCCTTTGAGAGGGCATTACAAATGTAGCAATGTTTTTCATATTTGGAAAAATTATTTTTAATTTATTTTGAAAGGTTTTTCTCAATTAATGTTTGAATAATACCATCAGCCATTCCAATGCTCGGCACATAGATGTTTTTTATATTAGCCCACTTCATTACCGTAGTATAAATTTCGCAAGCCGGAATAATTACATCTGCCCGATCTTGATTAAGCTTCAATACATTAATACGATCTTTTAATGAATAAGAACTTAAATAACTATATAACGATTTAAGTTTGCTATAACTTAAGGCCTCATCATCTTTTAACTCCGACAGCTTAAACAACTTATTGATATTACCACCGGTACCCACACCATACAGCGTTTTAAACCTACGGGTATGTTGACGGATGAACTCATTCATTTCTTTCCAGGTTTCATCTTTATCTTGATTATCCAGAATACGAATGGTTCCAATGTTGAACGATTGCGCTGCTAATAATTCACCGTCTGAGAAGACAGTTAATTCAGTACTACCGCCGCCTACGTCAATGTACAGGTAGTTTTTATTTTCATCCAGATTAACATTGGTATGGCTTGCATAAATGATGTTGGCTTCACGCTCGCCCTGAACAATCTCCAGATTTAAATTCGCTTCTTCTTGAATGCGCTTGATGATTTCGGGCCCGTTTTTAGCTTCGCGCATGGCTGATGTGGCACAAGCCATATAATCTTCTACCCTATATACATCCATCAAGTTCTTGAAAGCCGACATTGTTTTTACCAAATCATCTGCTTTTTTATCAGAGATGTGCTGATGTAAAAAGGCATCATCACCTAAGCGTAAAGGCACACGAATGAGCGTGTTCTTTTTAAATGAAATTTTACCGTCATTATCAATAATGTCGGCTATCAGTAATCGAACAGCGTTCGAACCTGTGTCAATTGCTCCGTATCTCAAGGTGTTATGGTTTTAAGTTGTTTTAAATAATCATAGGTTTCAATCTGTGCCCGATGATTGGTACCATTTTTAGCTTTGCGGTACTTGTTAGTATTGGTTATGGTAATTTCACGGGCTTTGGTATTATCATGAAGCTGCAAATTAATCATGTCCCGTATCTGTTGCTGTAAAGAAGCATCATATACCGGGAAACCCACTTCTACCCTGTTATCAATATTGCGTGTCATGAAATCGGCCGAAGTTAAAAAAAATAGTTCCTGACCGCCGTTGGCAAATATATGTACCCGGGCATGCTCCAAATATTTATCAACAATGCTTATTACTTTGATGTTTGTACTGAAATTTTTAACCCCTGGTACCAGGCAACACATTCCTCTTACAATCAAATTAATTTTAACGCCTGCATTGCTGGCTTCATACAGTTTGGCAATTATCTGCTCATCAGCCAGACTGTTCATTTTCAATATCATGTAAGCTGGCTTACCTGCTTTAGCATTTTTTATTTCGTTGTCAATCAACTTATAAATTGCAGGGCGCGAATCAACTGGTGATACAATGAGGTTTTTGACATCTTTAGGCAGAACACCTTTGTTTATAGCCCGAAATACATGTACCAAATCGCCGGTTAATTTTTTGTTCGCCGTTAGCAAAGTATGATCGGCATAAATTTGAGCAGTTTTCTCGTTGTAGTTCCCGGTAGAAAGACAGGCATAATACGCGGGCTTTCCTTTTTCCATTCGTGTAACTAAACATATTTTGGCATGTACCTTATAGCCAGATATACCATGTATCACGTTAATGCCTTCTTCTTCCAGTCGCCTTGTCCAGTTAATGTTGTTCTGTTCATCAAAGCGAGCACGTAATTCAATCAGGCAATTTACTTTTTTACCGTTTTTAGCCGCATTTATTAATGCATGCACTACTCTTGAATTGGAAGCTAGCCGATATAAGCTGATGTCAATTTGCTTTACCTTAGGGTCGATAGCAGCCTCACGTAAAAACAAGATTATGTAATCGTAGGATTGATAAGGTGTACTCACTAGAAAATCCTGAGTGGCTATTAAATTAATCAAGCTCTTACCAACAGACAATCCTGGTACCGGCAAATTGGCTATGCGTGGGTACTCCAACTCAGGCCCACCCACATTTGGAAAATTAATAAAATCCTTAAAATTTTGGTATTTGTTAGCTGGAATCAAACTATCAGAACTTAATCCGACACGAGCATTAAGATAGTTTAACATTTCGGCTGGCATATTAGCATCATACAGTAGCCGCATGGGTTTACCCTTACGGCGTTTTTGCAAGCTTTTAGCCAAGGCGTCAATAAACTTTTCGCTTACTTCTTTATCCAGATCCAGTTCTGCATCACGTGTAAGCTGTATGGAATACGCTTCAATACTATCATATTCAAATATGAAGAAGATATCTTCCAGATTGTACCGGATAATATCATCTACCATGATGATGAACTTAAGCTGATTGGTTTCGGGTAAAACTAAAAATCGGGATAAATCATCAGGTAATTCAATTAAAGCCAAACGATCTTTTTTACCTTTCGTTAGTTTTACCAGAAAGTAAATAGCACGATCACGCAGTTCGGGCAGTGTTTGCTGATCATCCAACATAACCGGTACCAGTGTTGATAACAGCTTTTCGCGAAAATATTTTTTCACAAACAAGCCCCGGTTTACATTCAATTGCTTTTCATTAAGAATGAAAATTTTATGTTCAGCTAGTTGTTTAATAATAATATTATCGTACAGATTATTAAACTTATGCTCCAGCTTTACAACCAAGTTTTTAATTTGATTAAGAACTTTTTTGGGATTGTACCCCAGCAATGCTTTTGCTTTTTCGTTCAGGTTCGACAACCTGTTTAAAGTAGCTACCCTAACCCGGTAAAATTCATCCAGGTTAGAGGAGAATATGGCCAAGAACTTTATTCGATCAATCAGCGGTACAGTGGGATCTGCTGCCTCCTGCAAAACACGATCATTGAAGTACAGCCAGCTGATTTCGCGATTAATTAAAGGTATATGTTTATGAGCCATGAGTAAACATTGCAGCGCCTAACGTGTTGTAGCCACAAAGCTGCCTATTTTGATGTTAAGATAATATTAACTTAATTATTTTAAATAGTTGTAATAACTGTACTTCATATAGGCTACTTTTGTTTACCCTAAATACATTTACTAATGCCTTCATTTGATATTGTTAGCAAAATAGATGCGCAAACATTGGATAACGCCATCAACAACGCCAAAAAAGAAATTTTAAACCGCTTTGACTTTAATGACTCTAAAAGCACGGTTGACTTGGATAAGAAAACTAATGAGGTAACTATTGTTACTGAGAATGAGATGCGGTTGAAAGCCATTCAAGATTCTATCATCAGCCGCATGATTAAACAACAGCTTGATCCTAAAGCCCTCGACTTTGGTAAAGAACAGTACGCATCGGGCAACATGATCCGTAAAGAGATTACTATTAAGGAAGGTATTGATAAAGAGGCTGCCAAAAAGATCGTTAAGAAGATAAAAGATAGCGGATTGAAAGTTCAGGTTTCCATTATGGATGATCAAGTTCGTGTACAGGCTAAAAAAATTGATGATTTACAAGCTGTAATCAGTTTGTGTCGTAATGAAGATTTTGGGCAACCGCTTCAGTATATTAATATGAGAAGCTAAACTAGTTTAGTAGAATATTTCACATGAACCAATAGGTTGATAAATTAAAAAGTCCACTCTGCATATGCAAAGTGGACTAATCAAACTAAACCAACAACCTATATAAAAACAAACTTGCTGATTACTTTACCGCAATTTCACGGGTTTGTAATCGAGCTTCTTCTTTCTTAGCTACACTTAGGGTTAAAACACCATCTACATATTGAGCATCAATAGATGATTGGTCAACAGTTTCAGGTAAGTTAAATGAACGTTTAAATGAATAATAACTAAACTCTTTATTGTTATATTTTTTAGTTTCGGTAGCTTCTTCAGCTTTCACCTCAGCAGATACGCTTAAAACGTTTTTATCTAAATTAATTTTGAAGTCCTCTTTCTTCAAACCTGGAACAGCTAATTCAATAGCAAAACCTTTTTCAGTTTCGGCAATATTTACAGCCGGAACTTTATTGTATTGAGGTGCATTTGAAAAAGCTTCGTTGAAAAAAGGATTGAACACATCTTTAAATAAAGGGTTCACCAAAGCATTTCTATTTCCGTTTTTAAAATTCACTAATGTCATTTTTATATCCTCCGAAAAATTTCTTTTTATATTTTCGTTATTGATTATACAAGGCTTATACCAACGCTAAAATCAAGTTCTTTTACCGACAATGTGTCTGTAAATATATTTCCAAAACGACAATTTGACACTAAATGACTGAAGATTTAACTAATTATAAGTATAAAACGAATTTACCCATTCGATTTTCAGATATTGATGCTTACGGGAACGTAAGTAACACTATATATTTAACCTATTTTGAAATTACTAGGTTGAATTATTGGCGAGATGTAGTACAATGGGATTGGAACAATACCGGTGTTATTTTAGGTAGATCAGAAATAAATTATTTAAAGCCTATAACCATCCATGATCAGATTACTTGTTACATACGTGTTTCGCGTATTGGTAACAGCAGTTTTGATGTAATGTATGTACTGGTAAAAAACACAACTGATGGCGAAGAAATTTGCACTACGGGAAAAACCGTTTGCATTAGTTATGATTACAAAGCTAACAAATCGATACCCATACCTAGGGCTGAACGTCAGCGTATGATTGAGTATGACGAACCTGGCCTCATTACGAATACTAATTAACATTAGCACGCAATAATAAAAACACCTATACTGGTTTTTGATAAATAATTGTAACGCTTGAAGCTGCTACTACGCCTCCTAAAGGTGGATTTAGCTTTTTAACCCTGACACTCAGCTTTTCAAGGTAGACAAATTGGGCTAATAGTTGATCCATTATGGATTGCGCAACCGTTTCCAGCAACTGGCGAGCTACTTGCATTTCTTGTTGAGCGATCAGGTATAAGTGTTCATAATTAATGGTATTGTTTAGTTGATCCTGATGAAGGGCATCATCAGGTGTAAACTCTGCATCAATATCTACAACAAATCGATTGCCTAAAATCTGCTCTTCCGGATAATAGCCATGCCTCGCAAAAAATTCGGCACCATGTAAACTCACCTTAATCATAGCGCGCGAATTTATTATATTCTGCTAATAATATAAACTTATAATTCAGGCTGCTTAGTAATTCTTTATTATAAACGTTAAAAAGAACAATTTATGAAATAATTAGTTGCTTATTAAAATGGTTAAATTTATTAACCTTTAGTAAACCAAACATTTTTAATCATGGGAAACAACGTTGCAGGCCATACCGGAGAACATAAAGGTCAACCATCAGGTAATAAAAAAGAATCAAGCGGATTAAAAGATGCATTTGCCGGAACCGATCCGGAACTTGATAAAGAGATTGCCGCCGAATACACTAAAGAAGGTGATGAAGTTGCAGAAAATGTGCACATACTACATCACAATCGTAACGCCAACAAAGGCGATAGTACTAAAGACCTTCGCAAGTAGAAATTATGTTTTAAGCCAGTAGCTATTTCTATTGGCTTAAAAATTTTTGGTACCAGTTACCCGATGCTTTAACAATACGTTGTTGCGTAGTAAAATCAATATGTATCAATCCAAAACGTGGACGGTAACCCTCGGCCCATTCAAAATTATCTGTCAAGGTCCATACAAAGTAACCATTTACCGGACAACCTTCTTTTTTTGCTTTTAACACCTGACTCAAATTATCCTGCAGATAGGTGGTACGTAGTATATCCTGAACTTCGCCATTTTCTACAGTATCCTTAAAGGCAGCACCATTTTCGGTAATCAGGATGTTTTTAATCTGCGAGTAGGCGCTAAATTTTTTAATCACCTCATACATAGCTGGCGGATATACTTCCCAGCCCATTTCAGTTAAAGGTACATCACGTTTTTTAGCTTCCACTAAGGTAGCACTAATGTAAGGCGTAATAAATGAGTATTTAACTACTTCGCGAGTATAATTTTGTAAACCTATAAAGTCAAAATTGAAAGCCAACAATTCTTCATCGCCGGGTTGCATGTACTTTTCCAATTTCTTTAATACAGGCAAATCAGTTGCTGGATACCCTAAACCCATAATAGGTTCAATAAACAAACGATTAATCAATACATCAGCACGCTTTGCCGCAGCTACATCATTAGGCTTAGTACTCAAAGGTTCTACATGCGAACAAGAAAAAGTACTGCCAATTTGTACATCTGGTAACAGCTCACGTAAAGCTCTCCCTCCGGCTGCTATACTTAAAGTTACATGATGTACTGCTGGTAAAAAGCTTTTCAATCCGGTGCGCCCAGGTGCATGAATGCCTAAGAAATATCCTGCACCGGTAAATACTGCAGGTTCATTCATCACCATCCAATGCTTTACTTTATCACCAAAACTTTGTGCACAAACCTTAACAAAGTTGGTAAACCATTGTACGCTGTCGCGACTGGTCCAGCCGCCTTGTTCTTCTAAAGCTTGTGGTAAATCCCAATGATATAGAGTAATCCAGGGCTGAACACCTTGTTGTAGGCAGTAATCAATTACCTGATTATAAAAAGCAATACCTGCTTGGTTAACCGCACCTGTACCATGAGGTATAATACGCGTCCAAGCGATAGAAAAGCGGAAATTGGGAATACCTAGCTGCTTAATTAAATCAATATCTTCACGATAACGGTTATAAAAATCGCAAGCTATACGGGCATCCTCCTGCTTATGAATTTTACCTTTTTTCTGTGTAAAGGTATCCCAAATGGATGGACCTTTGCCATCATCAGCCCATGCTCCTTCAGTTTGGAAAGCAGCAGCAGATACTCCCCAGGTAAAATCCGGGCCAAAATGTTGTTTTTGCAAGGCAGAATTGTTGGTCGTATTATCCATTTGTTTACCAGACCTCAACGCTGCACAAATTGTTTAATAAATTTTGCTTAACAAAACTTATTATACCTAGTGCCGGAATGATGATTTGAAACTCTTTAACAGAACCCATTCACGAAAAGCATTGACTAATGTATATAAATAAGATGAGTTTTTCATGGTCGTACTGATTAGATGCAACAAAGAAAAACTTTTAATATTAGCTAAATTTTAAACTAGCGTTATGTTACCGGCGTAAGCATCCTGGCTATATACGCTCTCTACCCGATCTCGTAAGTTATAACCAGAAGCCATGACCTCACCATAAGCTCCTGCTGTACGTAAAGCCATCAAATCGCCACGATGCGATTCAGGTAAAGGTACATCAGTGCGGAAGCAATCTGTACTTTCACAGATTGGTCCTACTACATCGTATTTAACCGTTGCAGCAGTAACATCTTGCTTACTCAAGTTTTCTATTTCGTGATGCGCCTGGTAAAGCATTGGGCGAATGAGTTCCGTCATGCCAGCATCCAGTACTAAAAAGTTTTTAGCTTGGCCGTTTTTAACATACAGTACTCTTGCAATTAATGATGCACATTGCGCTACCAAAGCACGGCCTAATTCAAAATGCACTTCTTGTCCGGTTTTTACCTGTAAGTGATCGTGGTAAACTTTGAAGTAATCGTTAAAATCACATATAGTGTTAGTATCTGGTTTGTAATAATCTACACCCAATCCACCTCCTACGTTAAGTACCTTAATGGTTAAACCTTTTTGTTCAAACCAGTTTTGCAGTTCATTTACACGCAGACATAATTGTTTAAAAACATCCAGATCAGTAATTTGTGAACCTACGTGAAAATGAATGCCGATAAACTCCAAGCTAGAACAATCTTTTAAGGTGAACAACACATCATCCAGCTGCCAGGTATTAATACCAAACTTATTTTCCTCTAACCCAGTAGTAATATGATGATGTGTATGTGCATCAACATTCGGATTAATACGAATGGCAATGCGGGCAATTTTGTTTTTAGCTGCAGCCAAATCATTAATCACTAACAACTCTTGAACAGACTCTACATTAAAACAGAAAATATTAACATCAAGTGCTGCATTAATTTCTTTATCCGATTTACCTACACCGGCAAACACAATTTTCCCGGAATCAAATCCATGTGCAACAGCAGCCTTCACCTCATTTCCGCTTACACAATCGGCACCAAAACCTGTAGCTTGCACAGCTTCCAAAACTTTTAAATTAAAATTAGCTTTCAACGCATAGTGCACGTGGTACTGGTAAGTTTGAGCCGCTTTGTGGCATGCATTAAGTGTTTGTTGCAGCAAATTTAAATCATAATAGTAAAAAGGAGTTTCGTGTTGCTGAAGTTGTTGTATAACCTGAGATGAAAACATGATAATGAAGATATAAAAGCTAGATTAGTATAACTTAAAAAGCTTCTGCTAACTTGCTATAACTACTAGTTTTGTAAGTAAGCAAAAGTAAGCTTTCTATGCTATACATTTATACAAACCAGCAACATTTAAGCCCGCTCAACAAGTAAACAGTTGTGTGCTATTATAGCATACTGAAACGAGTAGTTTTAAAAATTAGCTGTATTATCAGGTAGTTTAAAATGCACATGCTTGTTTAACTTTCATGAGTTTAGTAGTTACTTTTATACAATTATCACATGAAAAATTATTTCATTCGATTATTTGATTATGATCGTCACGCTAATTTGCAGATATTAGATACTATTTTGGCTAAACCCTCCCCTGAAAAGCCAATTCAATTAATGGCTCATTTATTGGCCGCTCAGCAAATATGGTTACAACGTTGTAAGAAACAGCCTGCTGCAGGAGACGCACTATGGCCAGATTGGAAAGCAGATACATTTAAAAAAATAATTGAAGACAATCATGCTGCATGGATCGGCTTTTTAGAAGATTTAAAGGACAACGACTTTGCTGAATCAATAATCTATAAAAACAGCAAAGGTCAAACCTTTACTAACCGGCTAGATGATGTGCTTGCACACTTAATTAACCATGGCACCCACCACCGGGCGCAGGCAGGGCAGCATTTGAAGTTGGCAGGTACCCAACTACCTGTATCCGATTACATTTACTACTTACGCAGAATGTAGCTATACTGCAAGATTACCATTGTTGGAAATAGCTGTTGCTAGCTAAATGTAGATTAGTAACTTTGTGGCACAATGTTTCAGCGCTGTTTAGCTATATTATTAATGAGCCTTATACTCACAGCTAATTTTACTCGGCTGTTTGTATATGCTGGCTTTGAAGTTAATCAGAAATATATTGCTGAAAAACTTTGCGAAAACCGTAACCGCCCTTGGTTGCATTGTAATGGCCGCTGTTATTTGATAAAGAAGATAAAACAAGCTGAAGAAAAAGAACGTAGCACTGAACGACAGATACAAAAAAGCTTGTATCAAACAGCCCTTTATATACCAATTACTCATATAACATTCCAATCCACTTTGCTGCAAGTTATTCCAATTATTGATTTTCCTGTTGAAAGTCAGCAAGTTTATCAGACTTTGTTGCAGCCTCCGCAAGTTGCTTAAATACTATCTTTTGAAAGCAGGGCAGGTATATCTCTATTATACAATGCAGAGTATTTAGATATAATTATATCTGCGTTGCCTTCATGAGAGTAATTATCTATCGATAAACAATTAACGTATTATTACATAACAATGTACGTATTGCATCGATAGTAAACTTTTATATACATAAACTCCAATCAAAAATTCTATTGCTACACAGAGCACAGTTAAACATGCTGCTGCCAGTAACGTGTTAATTGTATCTTTGTTAAGCAGTGATAATATCATTAAAACTAATAGCATGAAAATAAAATTTGCTACCCTATTCCTTTTAGCATTTACAGCTTGCCAACAACAGCCTGCTAGTACGCAAAAACAAGTCCCAAAGGCAAAGCAGAACATAAAGGAAGTAGTACAATACACCTGTCCCATGCACCCAGAAATAATTACAAACAAACCAGGCACTTGCCCTAAGTGCGGTATGGATTTGGTTAAAAAAACTAAATAATGAAATATATTAAAGTACTTACAATTAGTGTACTAACAAGCCTTATATTAATTTCTTGTCAAGACAATAAAAAGCAAGAAACCGATTTATTAGATGGCATACTCAAAATGCATGATAAAGTTATGGCCGATGATGAGGCTGTAATGAAAAACAAAATACTGCTAGATTCACTGCTTAAAACTAAGCAAATACCAGAAAACAGTGCTACTGTTTTCCAAACAGTGCAAGAGCTTGACCACGCCAATGAAGCAATGGAGAACTGGATGCACCAGTTCAATGCTGATTACGCCGGTAAACCACATGATGAAATTATGCAATATTTAACTGACCAAAAGAAAAAGCTATCTGCTGTAGATATGCAATTGGACAAGGCTGTTAAAAATTCAAATACTTACCTATCTACCATCAAGAAATGAAAACATTAATTATAGCTATTGCTATAGCTTCCGGTTTATTTATGGAGACCGCATGTACCTCAAACAGCAATACACAAAAAGCATTACCTATTTACGGGAACCGAGAACCGGTGACCAAAACAGTAAATGGCAAAACTATAACCGATACCGTTTACCAAACTATACCTGCTTTTCAGTTTGTAAACCAGTATGGCAAAACTATTACTAACAAAAGCTTGGATGGTAACATTTACGTAGCTGATTTCTTTTTTACCAGTTGCCCATCCATCTGCCCTGTTATGCACCGTAACATGCTAAACGTGTATAATGCCTTTAAAGATGGTAATAATGTCAAAATTTTATCTTACAGCATAGACCCTAAGCATGACAGTGTAGATGTGTTAAAAAAGTATGCCGATAAACTAGGAATATCTGGTAATACATGGTGGTTTTTACAAGGCAATAAAGAAGAAACATACAAATTGGCGAACAACTATTTAGTAGCTGTTAAAGAAGATAGTAACACGCCTGGGGGCTATATTCACTCCGGTTACTTTGTACTGATAGATAAACAAAAACGCATACGTGGCACTTATGATGGTACAAACACAGATGATGTAAATAAACTCATTAACGACATCAAAACTTTACAATCAGAACCTGCCGAAACTATAGCTCAATGAAATCTATCTTAACTTTTTTTGCATTAGCAGCTTGCCTAATATTATTTTTTGCCTGCCAAAACGAGAAGCAAATTGAATTCAATCGTTACTATGCATCAGGCCAAGTGGTTTACCAAACCCGGTGTCAAAACTGCCATGGAGCTAAAGGCGAAGGTTTAGCTGCCTTAATACCTCCGCTTACTGATAGCATTTACCTGAAATCACATAAAGATGATTTGGCTTGTTATGTACAAAATGGATTGAAGGATTCTATTGTAGTTCACCAGAAATCATACTCAGGGCAGATGCCTTCTGTTGATTTAGCACCTGTTGAAATTGCTCAAGTACTTACTTATATTCAAAATTCTTTTGGTAATAAGCTGGGCTTATACAATGTAGAACAAGTAAATAACAACTTGACTAAATGCAAATAAGCTATTAATAATTAACACATTGCAGCTTACACGAGGGTTATATTAATCAAACATAATGATTAATATAACCCTCGTTTTTTACGCTATTTTTGTACAAATTTAATTTACATTATAGCGATAAATTTGTGAGTAACATCTTTAATGTTTTAATAAAAAAGTTACATTTTTGCTGAAAATTAGACGATTATACAAGAATGCAAAGCTACCAGGAATTTCTTGACCTCAGCGTGGGTTTCCCGCAAGAAGGTTTTGAAATTATAGATGACGAATTATACTTCAACGACCTTAACTTGATGGAGATGATTGAAACGTATGGCACACCATTACGCTTCACTTATTTGCCAATAGTTTCTAAAAAGATACAGCAGGCTAAGCTGATGTTTCAGCAGGCTATCATCAAAAACAATTACCGTGGTGGTTACAAGTACTGTTACTGTACTAAAAGCTCACACTTTAAGCACATTGTTGAAGAGGCGTTAAAAAACGATATTCACCTGGAAACATCATCAGCATTTGATATGCCCATGATTGATGCCTTGGAGAAGAAAGGGGTAGTTAAAAAAGATATAACTGTAATCTGCAACGGTTTTAAAACCTATCAGTATAAACAGTACATTGTAGATATGCTACATGATGGCTTTAACAACATCATACCGGTACTGGATAATAAAGAAGAGTTTAACATTTACGATGATGAAATCGAAATGGATACTCCTTGTAACTTGGGTATTCGCATAGCTTCTGAAGAGCAACCGGATTCACAATTTTACACTTCAAGATTAGGTATTCGTCAGGAAGATGTGATTGATTTTTATACCAGCAAAATCGAGAAGAATCCAAACTTTAGAGTTAAGCTATTACACTTCTTCATTAACTCAGGTATTTCAGATACCCCATATTACTGGAACGAATTAGAGAAATATGTAACATTGTATTGTAAATTCAAAAAAATCAATCCCGAACTGGATACGCTGGATATTGGCGGCGGTATGCCTTTTAAGGATTCATTAGTTTTTGATTTCGATTATGAGTACATGATTAATGAAATTGTGAGCCGTATCAAAGAGATATGTGCTGAACATGATGTGCTTGAACCAGATATTATTACTGAGTTTGGTAAATATACTGTAGCCGAAGCATCAGGTATCTTGTACAAAGTATTAGGGCGTAAGCAGCAGAATGATCGTGAAAAATGGTTAATGCTGGATGGTTCTTTTATCACTAACCTACCTGATGTATGGGCTCTAAACCAAAAATATATCCTTTTACCGGTAAACAACTGGGATGCCGAGTACGAGCGTGTAAATTTAGGTGGTATTACTTGCGATGGACAGGATTACTACAACCAGGAAGCACACATGAACAGTGTATACATGCCTAAAACACGTAAAGTTCAATACTTAGGATTTTTTAATACCGGTGCTTACCAAGAGGTATTAAGCGGATACGGTGGCATTCACCACTGCCTGCTACCTTCGCCCAAACATGTGTTAATTAGGCGTAATCGGGATGAAACCTTTAATTTTGAAGTTTTTGGTGAAGAACAAAATAGTAAACAGGTACTTAAAATATTAGGTTACACTGCATAAAGCACAAGCCCTCCTTACTAGAGGGCTTTTTTGTTGCAAACAAATGTTTAACCATAAATATTGTTAGCTTATGTTATCTTCTAAATATTCACTACTACTAATATCCTCTCTACTAATTTATTGCAAGCCTAAGCCAACTCGACAACAAACAACAAAACAGCAAGATTCTATTTACACATACAAAACACCCTCGGCTGATGGTACAGGTAAAATGTACAAAGGCCGGGAAATAGCTCGTGTGATGGGGTTTAGTGGTGCCGAATGGTTAGAACGTGATACGCGGCAGCAAGAAGAGAATGTAAAATTAGCCATTCAAAACTTACCTGTTACAACGCAAAGTACGATAGCCGATATAGGTGCAGGAACGGGTTATTATACTTTCCGAATAGCTTCCAAAGTTAAACAAGGAAAAGTGTACGCGATTGAATTACAAGACGATGCTATTACTTACTTAAAGAAACGTAGTCAGTCTATTCATCAAAATAATGTTGTTGTGGTAAAAGGCAGCGAAAGATCGCCTAACTTACCTGACAATAGTATTGATTTGGCTGTAATGGTTGACGTATATCATGAGCTAGCTTATCCACATGAATATTTGCAATCGCTACGTAAATGTTTAAAACCAGAAGGAAAAATTCTATTATTAGAATATCGTGGCGAAGATCCGGAGGTACCTATTAAAGAACTCCATAAAACCACCGTTATTCAGGTAAATAAAGAAATGGTAGCGAACGGTTTTAAATTAGTAGAAGATAAAGAGTTTTTACCCATTCAGCATTTTTTGGTTTACCAGAAAAGATAAGGCCTGTTCACTTTTATACAATATCATACAAGTTAATTAAGCTTCTATATTTGATTATATTGCAAGCATTAACCCTCATGAAGAGTATTCCGGTACATACTTTACGAAATAGCAATAAGCTAGGTTTGATGGTACATCATACCAACAACTTGAAATTAGCAGAGGATGAAAGTACAAAAAGTGCTCACCGGGATGATCATTACATATTCTTTTTTATTGAAGATGGTTCAGCCTCTATAATGGTCGATTTTGAGGAGGTTTATATTTGTAGCAGAGCTCTTTACTATATTTTACCTGGACAGGTACATCACCGCATTAAAGACGAACATGCTACAGGGTGGTTTATGGCTATTGACAGCACATTGATGCCAAAGGATTACCGCCCGGTGTTTGAAAGCCATTTGCTACTGCAGCAGCCTTGTTGCTTGAATACTCATCAATATCAACAGTGCCAAACCCTTTTACAACTTATCTACCAACAATACATTGTTGAAGAACAAAGTAATTTTCATATAAATCTATTACAATCTTTAGTAAGCGCCTTTTTAAGTATGGCGGCTGGTGCTTATAGTTTGAATACAGCACAACCCTTAAAATTATCGCGCCCCTTGCAAATAGCACACGATTTTAAAGCTTTGTTAAGGCTAAACATAAAATTTATAAAAAGTCCTTCCGACTATGCAGCCCGGATGCATATATCAGAAACCTACCTGAACGAAGTACTTAAAAAGGTTACAGGCTTTTCAGTATCTTATTGGATATTGAATGAAATCATGTTGGAAGCTAAACGCTTGTTATACTACAGCGAGCTTACTGTTAAAGAAATTGCACATCAATTAGGCTACGAAGACCATACTTATTTTTCAAGGCTATTTAAAAAAGCTAACCAACTTACACCTTTATCTTTTCGTAAGGCTTACCGCGAATAGTCCAATATCTTCCTTGTTCTATCTATTTCTTTGCGCCTGATTTACCAATTACTTTGTGGTATCAAATCAACAACGATATCACATATGCTACATAACATTAAAAGAAAAGCATTCGACTTATTGGAAAATCGGATGCTAAGAACAGGAAATGTACTTGAAACACGCCACTGGTCATCATCTGCCCTAGTTGAAGTTGACCTTCATTTGCCCACAGATAATATGAACAATTGGAACGAAGTTAATTACATCAAATGCAAGGTTAACGATTTTACCTATCGTGATTATACTCCTGCATCTTGGGATTCAGAAACACAAACTTGTACATTATATATTGACACTAACCATAATGGAGCCGGTAGTGAATGGGCTAAAAATTTGCAACAAGGTGATGCAGTTCACTACTTGAGTATTAAGAGTACCCGGCAAACACCGGTACATACTTCAGCCGTTATTTGCCTGGGTGATGAAAGCAGTATAGGGCATTTGTTGGCTATGCAGCAGTTAGCTAAACCTTTAACTCGCTTTTCAGGTGCAGTAGCCATTAGCGATGAAGCAAGCCGTAGCTTATTTAAAGAATACTTTACTTCTTCCCTACAAACGGTTTCTAAACTAGACCATTATGGGCATCATGCTCTTACCGAATGGTTATTGCAGCAAACGTTTCATCTGGAAAATACTATTTTCTACTTAGTAGGCAATAGCACTATGGTTACTCAATTGCGCAAAGTTTTAAAAAAATTTGGATATGGTTCCAACCAAATCAAAGCGCAAGGTTTTTGGCATTAAGCATCAAACTTATCCAGCAGCTTCAATAAAGTTTCAAAATCTTTAGAATATGGTGCATGTATATTTACTTCCTGGCCGTCTAGCAGCTTAAAGGTTAACTCAAAAGCATGAAGAGCAAAACGTTTCATAATGGGTTGCTCTTCCTGATCTTTACCCAAGTGGTATTTACGTTTTAATTGCGATAGGTAAACTGGCTTACCTTTGTACATTTCGTCACCAGCAATAGAAGCCCTTTGCGTAGCCAAATGGATGCGTATTTGGTGCATACGTCCGGTAACTGGCCTGCATTCTACTAAAGTATAATGTTTGAAATACCTGAGCGACTGGAACCATGTTTCAGCCCGTTTACCTTCTTGCCGGCTTATAGATACGGTACCTTTGCCTGTATTTAAAATAGGAAGATCAACCAACAATCCTTCAAATACATGGGTACCTTCAATTACAGCGTGGTACACCTTTTTAATTTGCCGGCGTTCAAACTGCATAGATACTGTGCGGTAAGCTTCCGGATTTTTGGCGATAATTAACGCCCCAGATGTTTCTTTATCCAAACGATGGCAAATTTGAGCATCTTCCCAATATTGTTTAGCCAGCCTCAACATGTTAATCTCGCTACCTTCGCCACGTTCATCCAGGGTGCTGATAAAGGGGGGCTTATTTACTACAAAAAGGTTATCATCTTCGTATATAATCAGGTCGGCAAACTTTGGTATCTTCATTATTCAACTATAGCCTGCAAAAATACGGTTATTCAATCAAATAATTACTTTAAGTTCATCAGACACTTGGTGTAGCCTGAAACAATATTTCAAACACCCTGTTGAACTTTCTACATCCCTCATCTTATTGCTCAACAAACATTTTAATTATTATGAGCTCAAAATCAGCAAGACCCGTTAAGTTTCAAACCGAAGGCTTTTTGGAAAAAGTAAAAAGCAGCATTGACAGCATTTGGAAGCAAACAGTTCACGAGACCGAAAACTTAAAAGAGGATGTAGCGGATATAGCAGAGCAATCAGGATCTGAAAATAAGCTTGCTGCCAACCAGAAGAAAACCGAAAACTCCAAAGCACCAACTCACACAAAAGTTGCTAACAACAAACCTACTTCAGTTGGAGCTAAACCATCAAGTATAACAATTGATGAAAAGGCTGCTGATACCACATCTTCCACAAAAAAGAAGAACACAGTTCGCAACAATAAATAATAAAACATTCTATAATCAAAAAGGCGCTGGGTTCAACCCAGCGCCTTTTTGATTAAGCTTCAAATTTGTATCCTACTCCTTTTACGGTAGATACATAGTTTTCACCTAGCTTTTCACGCAGCTTACGAATATGCACATCTATAGTACGATTCGTAACTACTACAGAATCCTCCCAAATGTTTTTTAATATTACCTCTCGGGTGTACACTTTACCAGGTTTTGAAGCTAACAGATATAGTAATTCAAACTCCTTTTTAGCCAATACAATTTTTTCACCGTTTTTATAAACCAAGTAAGTTTCCCGGTCAATTACTAAATCACCTACCTCTAACTTGTTATCTGAAACTTCATCAGGTGTATTGTTCCGACGTAATATTGCATTAATGCGGCTTACCAAAGCTCTGGGCTTAATGGGCTTAGCAATATAATCGTCGGCACCTACGTTAAAACCAGCAATTTCCGAGTACTCTTCACTTCGTGCAGTTAAGAAAACCATGAAGGTATTCTTGAACTCAGGCATAGTACGCATCATGCGGCAGGCTTCTATCCCATCCATTTTAGGCATCATAATATCTAACACAATCAAATCCGGCAATACTTTTTTAGCTTCAGCTACTGCTTCTTGCCCATTATGTGCTAAATAAACCTGATAACCTTCCTTCTTCAAATTATATTCAATCAGCTCCAATATATCAGGCTCATCATCAACAATTAATATCTTTTGTTTTGCAGTTGTACTCATCAGGTCGAATTTTGGGATAAAAGTAATACGGTTACAAAAGATAATAGTTAAGCGTGTGTTAATAAATTGTTAAAGCTTAATATTGGATTAAGATTTAGGAAAAGTTTTCTTTAAAAAGGATTCTAAATCAGCACCTGTAACGTTTTTAGCAATAATTTTTCCTTGCGGATCGATAATAAAGTTAGATGGTATAGCTTCAATATGATACAACCGTTCAGTTGGACCTTCAAAGTTTTTCAAGTCTGATGCATGCTGCCAAGTTAACTTATCAGCAGTAATAGCCTGCTGCCAGTTTGCTTTCTTTTCATCTAACGATATACCTAAAATATTTAATCCTTTGTCTTTGTATTGATTGTAGAGCTTAACTACATTCGGGTTTTCCTGACGACAAGGCATGCACCAAGAGGCCCAAAAATCAATCATTACGTATTTGCCTTTGTAGTCTGATAACTTGACAGGCTTGCCATCTACTCCGCCAACAGTAAATTCGGGAGCTTTCTGACCAACCGATACAGGTTTAACAGCTGCCATTTGCTGCTTAAATTTCTGTACTGAAAGATTGTCTTTAAACTCTCCTTTGATGTCATCAGCGTATTGTACTAATTGCGATTCGTATTGATTTTGATCTAGTGATAAGGCAGCATAAAAACCCGCTAATGAATTTTTATTATCATTAACAAACTTCCATACCGCAGTTCCATAATCGTTCATGTTCTTTTTGAAGATGGGCTGATAGTAATTAATTAATGAATCCTTATTACCATTTTGCTGAGCTTTAGCTTCATACTCTTCGGCTAGCTTAGCATTCTTATCAATATAAACATTACTTAAGGCATTGAATTGCTTTATCTTATCAGATTCATCTGAACCTGTAATTACATATTCATGCTTTTGATCTTGCAGGTCTGTTTTAAAAGTGACATCATCGCCATTTTTAGCAATCAAATCGAACGTTACTCCGCCAGCACGTAATTTAAACAAGTTTGCATAAGGGGCTTGATGCTGAAATTTGAATTGACCATCTTCACTTAACGAGGTAGAATCTACTACACTAATCTGTGTACTATCCGCTTGTAACAAATATACCTTTTTCACCTTATCAGGATGACTAATGGTGCCCGATAATGTAAAAGCAGATTTATCTTTACAGGCTACCAAAGCCGACAGGAAAAGCAGGGAACTATATTTTACAACTGAGTTTTTCATTTATTTAGCTTGTAGTGCTTGTATTAATAAGTCATTAGTTTTTTTAGGATCAATTTTACCCTTTGAACGTTTCATGATTTCGCCCATGAATAAGCCCAAAACGCCCTTTTTACCTTTATTATATTCTACCACTTTATCTGGGAATTTAGCTAAAGCATCCTGAATAAATTGATTTAACTCGCCTGCATTTTCTTGTATCAGCAAGTTTAGTTCGGCTGCAATTTCTTCAGCAGTTTTACCTATATGTTGAGTTAAAACCGGAAATATTTTTTGCGCTGCAATGGTATGGTTTACTTTGCCATCATCCACCAATTTGATTAAACCTGCTAATAGTTCAGGTTCAGGAGCAGCTTGTTCAATGGTTTTGCCTTGCTCGTTCAGGTGCGATTTTACAGGCCCCATCAACCAGTTAGCAGCAGATTTATAATTGTGAGTGTAAGTAATTAGCTTTTCAAAATACCCTGCTATTTCATGCTCAGCAGTTATCAATGCAGCATCATAAGCTGATAAACCTAATTCAGTTATATACTTTTGTTGTAGCTGATGAGGCAAAGCAGGCATACCCTTTTGTATGTGATCTACATATTCAGCTGTTAATTGTAAAGGCTGCAAATCAGGCTCTGGAAAATATCGGTAGTCGTTGGCCATCTCCTTCGTACGTAATACTGATGTTTCACCTGTATCCGCATTGAAGTTCAATGTATTTTGCTCAATATGCCCACCTGCTTCAATTACATTCACTTGGCGTACAAACTCATGTTCAATAGCACGTTGTACATTACGTATTGAGTTTAAATTTTTCACCTCACATCGGTTTCCCAAAGTAGTTTGTCCTTTTAGCCGCACCGAAATATTGGCATCGCAACGCATGCTGCCTTCTTCCATGTTGCCATCACAAATATTGAGATAGCGTAGCAAACGACGCATCTCAATCAGATACAAGCCCGCTTCTTCGGCACTATGTAAATCAGGTTCAGAAACTATTTCCAGTAAAGGTACGCCTGCACGGTTCAAATCAATCAACGAATGAGCATGATGCTGATCGTGCATGCTCTTGCCTGCATCCTCTTCCATGTGTATATGGTGAATAGCAATGTCTCTGCTTTCTCCACTACTTAATTTAACGTTAACATACCCTCCGCTACAAATCGGTAGTTGATCCTGGCTAATTTGATAGCCTTTAGGTAAATCTGCATAAAAATAATTTTTACGGGCAAAGTTGTTGTACAAATTAACATGACAATTACAGGCTAATCCCATTTTTACTGCATATTCTACTGCTCTTTTGTTCAAGAACGGCAAAGTACCAGGATGCCCTAGTGATACGGCACTTACGTACTCGTTTGGGCCTGCTCCGAAAGCAGCAGAATCTGAAGAAAAAGCTTTGCTTAAAGTAGATAGCTGGGCATGTACCTCTAAGCCTACAACAAGTTCATATTGCTCATATACAGGTGATAAATGATTTGTCATTATACTATATAAAGGCTCTGTTTGTGGTAACAGATGGTCAAATATAAAGCTATTATGCCGTTATTTAATAAAACGGAATTAACTTTGAATTTAGATACACATGGCTGACCAGGGTAAAAGTTTGCGGTGGTTGGGTAATGAAAAACAGCTAAACTAAACGTGTATATACGTGTTTAAACGTACAATTACACGAAAAAGCATATTAGAGTTACCAGTACATAAGCTGGCCTATATTTTATTTGTTTACTCATAAATACGGATACTTTAATTAAGTCCATATTTAAAAAAGCAGGTCCTGATGACTTTTTTTAAAGGCCCTTAATTTACAAGTACAGCAACGCGTACTGAACAATTGACTAGTACAGATACAGAACATTATTATTTTTCAAATCGCTAGTTATAGTATTGCTATACTTCACCTTATATGGTTGTATATTATTTTTCGGCGACTACACACCCTTATTGTACAGCCTTTATGTACTAACCGGGTTAACTATGATTATGGTTTTTCTGAACGGATTTCATGATGCAGCACATGGTGCTGATTTCAGAAATCATAAGCATAATGATTGGTACACTTATACGCTGGAATTATTTGGTAGTAATAGTTACATCTGGAAAAAACGTTACCTGTTACTGCATCACCTTATCCCAATATGCAACATTGGGACATTGATGTAAAGCAAAGTGATATTGTGCGTATTTTTTCAGAAAGCCCTCCTTTTAATTTTCACAGTTACCAACATTGGTACATGTGATTCTTGTACTTATTTTATACTTTAAACTGGCTTTTTGTACGCGACTTTAAAGATTTTTTTGGTACAAAAGACAACTACCTGATACCAATCACCAAGATTCCTAAAATTGAGTACGTAAAGCTTTTTGCAGCCAAACTGTTTAATTTAGCCTTAGTGCTTTTATTCCAATGCTGGTATTGAATCAGCACTGGTACACTGTACTGGTTGCCTTTTTAACTATGCATGTTACAGCTAGTGCATTTGGCGTGACTGCCTTATTATCTACACATGCTGATGAATATGCTGAATTTCCGTTGCCACCGGAAGATGTTAGCGTTAATATGACCTGGGCTATGTATCAGATTAGTGAGACTAAAGATTTTAGCCCCAACAGTAAAGTAGTCAATTTTCTGTTTGGTGAATTTAACCACCATGTAGCTCACCACTTGTTTCCAACGGTAGCCCATACCTACTATCCGGCAATTACACCAATAAATACGTATATGCGCAAAAGTATAATTTGCCTTATCGCAGTTATCCATTATCAAAAGCAGTAAAGTCACACTTTATGTTGTTGAAAGAAAGCGGAAGTCATGAAAGTTTATTTGTTCATGGCGAATTGTAAAATCGTTATTGAAATTTCACCTGCATTTGCCACAAGAATACTCCATTACTGTTATTAAGTCTTAAGCTTTGCAGTGGTACATCTTTGCTATTAAATCCATTACAACTTAACGCAGCACATAACACAACCATCTACATATTTAAGCAAATGTTGTTGCATATCAATGTATTACCATTTAAATAAAATAATATTTGCAAATGTAAAACATAACTATTTACATTTGCAGTAGCGAAAGCGATACCTATTTCAAATACCTCTTTAAAGGTTTTGATTTATAAAGAAGCGGCGAGAGATCAGGCTCACAGACCCGCTGGCAACCCTCCAATGTATCAGGAGAAGGTGCCAAATCCTGTCCCGATTAACAATTTACCATCGGGGAATATAAATGTGTAAAGCCATGAAACACGAATTTAATTTTACTCAGCATTACTCTACCTCATCTACGGGTGCTTACTTGTTAACCTATAACTCTTCTATTAGCTGTAAGTGCATGTGTTGTTGCTGTTGCTAAGCACACTCTAACACGTTTATTTCAGTCGCAAAACACAACGTGCTAAAACTATAGGTAAATTCTATCCTACTTTAACACCTGTACCATCACACTAGGTTTTAACAACTTTTAAATTCAATACTCATGCCTGCATCATCTTTAAAATTTGAAACATTACAGTTACACGCCGGTCAGGAAGTTGATCAAACAACTGGCTCACGTGCTGTACCCTTATATCAAACCACATCATACGTATTTAACAATGCTGAACATGGCGCCAACTTGTTTGCGCTAAAAGAATTTGGCAATATTTATACGCGTCTGATGAACCCTACTACTGATGTATTTGAAAAGCGCATTGCTGCATTAGAAGGTGGTGTAGCTGCTTTGGCTACCTCATCAGGTCAGGCAGCGCAGTTTATCGCTTTAAACAATATATTACAGGTAGGTGATAATTTTATTACATCGCCATTTCTATACGGTGGTACTTACAACCAGTTTAAAGTGGCTTTTAAACGTTTAGGTGTTGAAGTCCGCTTTGCAGCAGACGATCAGGCGGAGAGCTTTGAACCGCTTATAAATAAAAAGACCAAAGCCATTTATCTGGAAACTATAGGCAATCCTGGCTTTAACATACCCGATTTTGAAAAAATTGCAGCTTTAGCTCGTAAATATGATTTGCCAATAGTAGTTGATAATACTTTTGGGGCTGGTGGTTATTTGTTTCGCCCACTGGAGCATGGCGCACATGTAGTAGTTGAATCAGCTACGAAGTGGATTGGCGGACATGGCACCACTATTGGTGGCGTTATTATAGATGGTGGTAATTACAACTGGAGCAATGGTAAGTATCCGCAGTTTACTGAACCATCTGAAGGCTATCATGGTCTCATATTTAATGATATATTTGGTATAGGTGGTTCGTTTGGTAATATACAATACATTATTCGTGCACGTGTAGAAGGCTTACGCGATTTTGGACCATCTCAATCTCCCTTTAACTCCTTTTTACTTATACAGGGTCTAGAAACTTTGTCATTACGGGTACAGCGGCATGTAGATAATGCATTAGAGTTGGCTAGCTGGCTAGAACAGCACCCGCAGGTAGCTAAGGTAAACTATCCGGGATTGGTTTCATCACCTTATCATACTTTAGCTAAAAAGTATTTAAAAAATGGTTTCGGCGCTGTATTGTCTGTTGAACTAAAAGGCGGCAAAAATATTGCAGCACAGTTTATTGATAGTTTAAATTTAGTAAGCCACCTAGCTAATGTAGGTGATGCTAAAACATTAATTATTCAGCCTTCGGCTACCACACACCAGCAATTATCAGAGGCCGAGCAATTAACAGCAGGTGTAACACCAGCACTGTTACGCATAGCTGTGGGCATTGAGCATATTGATGATATTAGAGCTGATTTTGAACAGGCTTTTGCCAAAATTAAACAGCAGGAACCTGAATTAGCATAGTTTATTGTTTTGAAACATTTTTTAGTTTTTTTAATAGATTAATAGCTAAAAGTCTCTCTTGGTAAACAAGAGAGGCTTTGTATATTTATATGGATACACAAGTTTTCAGGCATACAGCAACTTTCGAACTGGAATTGGGTAAAGCCCTGAATGGCCTTGAAATTGGCTATCATACGTATGGCCGCTTAAACGAACAAAAAAGCAATGTGGTATGGATTTGCCACGCATTAACAGCCAATTCGGATGTTGCCGATTGGTGGAACGGCTTTGTAGGTAAAGGGTACTTGATTGATCCAGAACATTATTTTATTGTATGCGCCAATGTACTTGGTTCTCCATACGGAACCAGCAATCCACTAAGTATTAACCCTAATACATCACAACCTTATTATTTAGACTTTCCGCAATATACTATTCGTGATATAGTTAATGCTCACTATTTATTAGCAGAATATTTAGGTATTGAAAATATTGGTTTGCTAATTGGTGGCTCATTAGGAGGGCAACAAGCACTGGAATGGAGCATTATGCAGCCTGAACGCATTAAGAAATTAATATTAATTGCTACCAATGCACAGCACTCGCCATGGGGCATAGCTTTCAATGAATCGCAACGCTTAGCTATCAGTGCTGATCCTACCTTTTACCAGAACACTCCAGAAGGTGGCTGTAATGGTTTGAAAGCTGCGCGTAGCATGGCGCTACTATCATATCGTGGCTATGCTGCTTATAACAAAACGCAAGCAGAAAACGATGATGAGATTATGGATAATTATCGGGCTTCATCTTACCAAAGCTACCAAGGCGAAAAGTTGGTAAACCGCTTTAACGCTTATAGCTACTGGTACCTTACCAAAGCAATGGATTCACACCATGCAGGCCGCAACCGTAGCGGCTTAGAAAAGGCTTTAGCGTTAGTAAAATCGCAAACGCTGGTTATTGGTATTACTTCGGATATTTTATTCCCTCCAATTGAACAGCAATTTTTACATCAGCATATTGCTAACTCAGCTTACGCCGAGTTTGATTCTTTGTATGGCCATGATGGATTTTTAATTGAAACTGGCATATTAACTAAAATTATCTTCTCTTTTCTCACTTCTCAAGAGAAAGGCAAAGCCTTCTCTCTGCAAACTACTACTACATGAGTACTAAATTAAACATTGGGTTATTTGGCTTCGGCGTTGTTGGCCAAGGCTTGTACGACATTATCCGCACCAAAAACCTGAACTTAGAAATTAAAAAGATAGCCATTAAACATCCTGGCAAGCTCCGCAGTTTACCATCGGATATCTTTACTACCGATAAGAATGAAATCCTGAACAATCCGGAAATAAATACGGTAGTGGAACTTATAAACGATACCGAAGCAGCTTTCGATATTGTGTCTACTGCCTTAGCTTCTGGTAAAAACGTAGTATCAGCCAGTAAGAAAATGGTGGCTACTTACCTAGATCAGCTGATTGACTTGCAACAACAGCATGGCACTTCTTTATTGTATGAAGGTTCAGTATGCGGCAGTATTCCCATCATCCGTAACCTGGAAGAATATTATGACAATGAACTTCTACATTCGGTAAGCGGTATATTCAATGGTTCATCCAATTACATTCTTTCTAAAGTTTATCTCGAAAGTTTGGATTATGATACAGCTCTGAAACAGGCTCAGGATTTAGGCTTTGCAGAAACCGACCCAACGTTAGATGTAGGAGGATTCGATGCCAAATACAAACTGGTTATAGCTGCAGCACATGCTTACGGGATTGTTGTAAAACCTGAAGAAATATTAAATATAGGTATACAAAATGTGTCAACTCATGATTTACAACATGCGCGCGAAAAGAAATTGAAAATCAAATTGGTACCAGTTGCTAAAGAACTTGATGCTGAAAATGTTACCTTATTTGTATTACCGAAATTTGTTACCGAAAGTGAATTTTTATACAATGTGGAGTATGAATACAATGGTGTAACTGTACAAGCTGCATTTGCCGATCAGCAGTTCTTTTTTGGTAAAGGCGCTGGCGGCCACCCTACCGGTTCAGCCGTACTTTCAGATATAGCCGCGTTGCGCTATGGCTACCAATATGAATACAAAAAAGCTCTGCAAAAAAAAAGCTTGAATTTTACTAATAATGTTACGCTAAATATTTACTTGCGTTACCACGATGAACAGTTAGTAGAATTATTGAACTTTGAGCATATTTATGAGCGTTTTTATTCGGGTGATTACAAATTTATTACCGGAAAAATCAATTTGCAAAATCTGATTACTCATCAGCAACGTATATTGGATAATAAGGCTTTCATAGCCTTTGCCGACCAGCTAACGGGGGTTAGTTTAGCCACGGCAGAATAAGTGAAAATCAGATGTGTATTGGTGATGTTATCTGATTAAAACGAAAAGCTTTCAATATTTAGAAAGCTTTTCGTTTTTAACAGCTTTTAACTGTATGGCAGATTTATCTATAGTCGGTTTTCAATAATCCTGCTATATTTGTAACAAGTAGTTGACACACCCCCAATTAATGTCAAAGTTTCTGAAGCTTTTTACTAACCGCATTTTTATAACCATCTTATGGTTTAGCTTGAGCTTTTTGGCTGCTTTGAAGCAAATTTTACATCATCACATCAACAATTATCAGATTTATAAGTACACATTTATTAATCTGATTTTACATAAAAACTTATACGCTCCTCAGCCTCAAAACTTTCTAGATAGTAACCATTATGGGCCGCTATTTGCTTTATTTATAGCACCATTTACTTTATTTCCGGATGTTGTAGGCACTCTGCTTTGGGTAGTATTTAATGCCTGGGCTTTATACCAAGCTATTCTCATGTTACCGGTTACCATTCAGCAACGTACCGCTATTTTGCTGATCTGTACACATGAGTTGATGACGGCGTCGTTCAATGTGCAGTTTAACCCAACAATGGCTGCGTTAATTGTATTAAGCTTTGTTTTTATCCGCAGAAAACAAGATATATGGGCTGCACTGGCCATAGTAATTGGCACCTACATTAAACTTTATGGTATTGTTGGGTTAGCCTTTTTCTTTTTTTCACAGAATAAGTTAAAGTTGATTATGTGGCTCGTTGTGTGGGGGCTGCTTCTATTTGCATTACCTATGTTATTTTCTTCGCCAGCGTTTGTTATACAATCCTACTATGATTGGTACAATAGCCTGGTAGAGAAAAATGCACTGAATGCAACATCAACCATGCAAGATATTAGTGTGATGGGAATGATACGCCGTTTGTTCCATTATCCGCAACTATCTAATATGGTAGTTTTGTTACCTGGCATACTAGTATTTGCTTTATCTTATCTCAGAATATCTAGTTTCAATCAAACCAGTTATCAGTTACTAATTTTAACATCTACCTTAATTTTTACGGTAATTTTCAGCACCAGTTCAGAATCTCCTACTTACATCATTGCCTTTGTCGGAGTAGCTATTTGGTTTATGAACCTGGATAAACCAGTAAGTAATTGGGAAATTGCTTTATTGGTTTTTGCGTTGATTATTACCAGCATGTCACCATCTGACCTATTCCCACGGTTTATTAATAAAAATTATATAAAGCCTTACGCTTTGAAGGCATTGCCTTGTTTTATAATATGGCTTAAAATAGTATACGAAAGTTTAACCCGTAAATTTACTCACCCCCCATCCTACTCTGTTGTATGATGAGAAAAAAAGTTTCTGTAGTAATTCCTTCCTTTAATGAAGAAGGAAACATTGAAGTATTGGCCTTAAGATTAATTACAGCGCTAGAGAAGTTACCCTATGAGCATGAGGTAATTTTTGTGGACGATGGCAGTTCAGACAATACGCTGGAAAAGTTGAAAAACATAAGCGATATCAGCCGTCATTTATATTATCTGGAATTATCACGTAATTTCGGCCATCAAAATGCATTGAAAGCGGGTTATGACTACGCCAACGGCGATTGTATAATCAGCATGGATAGTGATATGCAACACCCACCCGAAATGATTGCTCAGTTTCTAGAGAAGTGGGAAGAAGGCTATGATGTGGTTTACACCTGCCGCGAGTACCAGGATGAGGCTACTATCTTTAAAACCAAAACATCTGATTTATTTTACAAGATGATTAACTCTTTATCGGACACTAAGCTGGAAAAAGGCACTGCCGATTTTAGGCTAATAGACCGTAAAGTAGCTAATGTATTAACTACGTTAAATGAAAATGGCTTGTTTATACGTGGTTTAATCAAATGGTTGGGTTTTAAACAATATGCTATTCACTATCAGTGTGATGCACGTTTTTCAGGAAAAAGTAAATACAACCTGAAAAAAATGGTAAAATTTGCCGTACAAGGCATAACTGCTTTTAGTGTACGGCCACTTTACATGGCTACAGGTATTGGCTTATTTTTCTCGATGGTAGCTGTGTTATACATACCATACATTTTAATCAGTTACTTTACTGGGCATGCAGTATCTGGCTGGGCTTCATTAATTGCTACCATCGTATTTTTTGGTGGAGTACAGCTTATGGTACTTGGCATTATTGGTATGTACCTGGGTAAACTTTTCATGCAATCTAAACAACGGCCTAATTATATTATACGTTCCACCAACTTACAAAGGGTAAATCATGATTTTGTTAAGCTTTGATATTGAGGAGTTTGACATGCCATTTGAATATGGCAAAGCTATTCAATTCAGCGATCAATTGTCTATATCTACAGCAGGCACTTTAAGCATATTAAATATTTTACGCAACGCTGGTATAAAAGCTACTTTTTATTGCACAGCCAATTATGCACAACATCAGCCTGAAATAGTTATGCAAATTGTAAAAGAAGGTCATGAACTAGCTTCGCATGGCTATTATCATTCTGATTTTAAGCCCGAGCACCTGTTGCAGTCCAAATTGAAATTGGAAGAAATTTCTGGTCAAATTATTAAAGGCTATCGCATGGCCCGGATGATGCCTGTAGATGAACAAGAGATTGCTAGAGCAGGTTATATATACAATTCATCTATAAATCCAACCTGGTTACCTGGAAGATACAATAACTTTAGTAAACCTCGCCGGTGGTTTTATCACCATAATATGCTGCAATTACCATCATCGGTTTCGCCAGTTGTACGCTTCCCGTTGTTTTGGTTAAGCTTCCATAACTTACCAATGGGTTTGTTAAAATGGCTCAGTAGCGTTACTCACCGCAAAGATGGTTATCTAAGTTTATATTTTCACCCATGGGAGTTTACCGACCTGAACCAACCTGAACGTTTTGGTTTTCCAAGTTATGTGGTAAAAAACAGTGGTGAACCCTTCATAACAAGATTGACAGAATTTATTGCTTGGGCAAAAACCAAAGGTTACAGTTTCTCATGTACAGGAGACTTTGCTGAAAAAGTTAACCTGCTTAAAGGCGAAGGTTGTTTATAATAAACGTCTTTATGATGCAAAGGGAAATGATGTTCAATCATTTCCCTTTGTAAAACCTCTACTCTATTACTGAATCTAAATTATATTTCTCTGTTGATATCCCAAGTTTCTAGATAATCAGCTACCCGCTTCAGGAAAGATCCTCCCAAAAAGCCATCAATAACACGATGATCGTACGACATAGACAGATACATCATGTGGCGAATAGCTATCACGTCGCCAGTTGGTGTTTCTAGTACAGCCGGTTTCTTTTTAATAGCACCTAATGCTAATATAGCTACTTGTGGCTGGTTGATAATTGGTGTACCCATTATATTACCGAACGTACCAATGTTGGTGATGGTAAAAGTACCATCACGTGTTTCATCAGGTTGTAGTTTATTATTTCGGGCACGATTAGCTAAGTCATTCACAGATTTTATCAATCCAATTATATTTAACTGATCAGCATTACGAATAACGGGTACAATAAGGTTTCCGTTTGGCAAAGCAGCAGCCATGCCAATGTTCACGTTCTTTTTCTTGATAATTTGTGTACCGTTTACTGATACATTAATCATTGGCATATCATGTATAGCCTTAACAACAGCTTCTACAAACATGGGTGTGAATGTAATTTTTTCACCTTCACGCTGCTCTAAGCGCTTTTTGTTTTTTTCACGCCACAATACCAGATTAGTTACATCAGCCTCCACAAAAGAAGTAACATGAGCCGAAGTCTGCACACTCATAGTCATGTGCTCGGAAATTAACCGACGCATACGATCCATTTCGATAATCTCATCACCTGCTGATAAAGATGCCGCTTTAGCTGATTGCTCAGGTATGGACGAGGATACAGGCTTTTCAGGTATAGGCGGAGCCTGAATAGTTACTTTATGATGAACTACTCTGTTTTCAGCTTGTGGTTGGCTTGGAGCAGATTGTTGCTGAGCAACAGATATTTCGATGCTACCCCTATTTTGTAGATAAGACAATAAGTCGTCTTTAGTTAATCGACCTTCTGCGCCAGTACCAGGTATTGTGTCTAATTCAGCAGGACTAATTCCCTCCTGCTGCGCTATATTTCTGACCAACGGTGAGTAAAAGCGTACTTGTGTATTTAATGGTTGTGTTGAAGGTGCAGCCATTTTTTGAGAAAGCTGTTCCATACCAGGAATATTGGTTGTAACTGCTTCCGGTTGGGGTGCGGCCGCTTGTGTTGATGTATCAGGTTGCTCTGTAGCTTCTGGTTCTTCTAATGATGATAGGCCACTACTTTCAGGCTCGTCGGTCTCAATGATAGCGATTACATCACCTACCTGTACTACTACATCTTTTTGGCATAATTGCTCTACTAAGCGGCCAGCTACAGGAGATGGCACTTCAGAATCTACCTTATCGGTAGCAATTTCAACAACGGCATCATCAGCCTCAATGTAATCACCGGGTTGCTTAAGCCAGTTAATTACCGTTGCTTCCGCAACACTTTCTCCCATTTTAGGCAGCAACAGCTGGTATTTTGCCATAGTAATGTATACAAGTAATAGGGCAAAATTAACTATTTATGCTTAGGTTTTATAGGTTGCCCAGCAAAGTATTCAACATTCCTAATGCAGTAATGGCTGTACGCTCGATATTTTGTTTACGCTTGTTGCCGAAAGTAAACCTACGAACAACAGTTTCAGCAGCACTAGCTACAGCAATCCAAACGGTACCTACAGGCTTTTCATCTGTACCCCCACCTGGGCCGGCAATACCTGTTACAGCAATGGCATAATCTGATTTGAAATTTTGCAATGCTCCCTGTACCATCTCGGTAGCGGTTTTTTCACTCACAGCGCCATGCTGCCAAAGAGTTTCGTTTTTCACCCCCAGAATGCTTTCTTTTAGTTCATTGGAATAGGAAACAGCCCCACCTAAAAACGCTTTAGATGAACCAGGATGTTGTGTAAACAAATGCGAAATATAACCGCCTGTACAGCTTTCAGCAACCGATAGGGTTTTACTTGAACTTTCTAATTTATCTAACAAAGCCTTTTCCAGTGCAATATCTTCTTGTGCTACAACTACTGTACCCAAACTTGATATAATTTGTTCGGCATAATGTTCTACTTCCGTAGCTAAATTATCCTGGTTTTCACCATATCCACTCAAACGTAACCGAACTTGGCCTAGCTTTGGTAAATAAGCCAGTTTAATATGTGGTGGCAAACTATCTTCTATATCAGCTATACGTTCAGCTAAAAATGATTCTCCCTCACCAACTGTAAGTATAGTTTTATGAATTATAAACGGTAACTTAAAAGTAGCTTTCAGTTTAGGTAGAACTTGATCTTCTACCATATACATCATCTCAAAAGGTACACCAGGCATTGAAACATACACTTTACCCTGGTGCTCAAACCACATACCCGGCGCTGTACCATTATGATTATTGATTACTTCACAATTTTCGGGTACAAGGGCCTGCTGCCGATTTACTTCCAGTAAGGGGCGGTTATACTTAGCAAAAATGCGCTTTACATTTTCCAGCGCTTCGGCATTTTCAATCATGCCCACCTGAAAGTATTCAGCTAAAGTTTTTTTCGTAATATCATCTTTTGTAGGACCTAATCCACCAGTTATCAGTATTACATCTACGCGCTCTTGTGCTTCCTTTAAAGCTGTTAGTATGTGTTGCCGATCGTCAGATACAGATGAAATCTGTTTAACTCGAATACCAGCACTATTCAGTTGCTGAGCTATCCAGGCTGAGTTAGTATCTACAATCTGCCCTATTAATATTTCGTCACCTATGGTTATAATTTCTGCCAGCATTATTGATTGTTATAATAATCTTTTCGCTTAGATAGTTTCAAATCCTGCAAAATACTAGCCTTTACCCTTAAGTCAACGCTGAACGATTTATAATAACCAAAAGGTAGCCACCGGAAAGACAAATCCCAGCAATGCAGATCGCGGTAAATTGAAAACGATGTTGTAGTAATTTTGGCTGCTTTTACGTCAAAACCCGTAGTATATTGCACCTTCCATTTGGGAGTTACGTTCACATCACCACTGGCATTTATTGTGTTAGAGATGGTTTTTGTAAGCCCTCCATTATTGTAAGTGAAGTTATAGTTAACGTTTACATTGTAAGGCACGTTGAAATCTACATAAGCTTCAGGATCACTATTGATTAAGGCTAATTCATCAGCTTGTTGTCGGTTCAAACTTTGTAAAGTATTGGATGGAGGCGAATTGGTTCGCTTGTTTTTTGATGAATTCAAACTGAAATTCATCGAAAAGTTCAACGTGTTTAATGTTGGGAACTTGCCATCTTGGAAAGTGTAACGATCAATACGACGGTAAAAACGTTGTATTTGGTTATTACTTATTGAATCTTTTATTTGTGAAGCATATGGATCTAGCACCCCATTTAAGCTTAAGCTAACTTTTTGGTTCAGTACAGTAGTATGTGCGTTGAATGAAATGGGTGATAGTCTAAAAGAATCGGCTGCAAAATTATAAGAGGTTGCAAAACTAAGCCCTTGTAATATAGATATCTTACGGTCTGCTCCTGATGTATCTGTACTTCTGGCTTTCAGCTTACCTTCCAATGTGTTATCCACATTCAGGTTTAAGGAAGCGGATTTACCCTGACTAGGTCCGCCATATACAGAATATTGGTAAATAGAATAACGGCTGGAAACAACTTGATAAGGCAAAACTGCACCACTGACTATTGTACGGTAATAGCCATATTTAGGATCGCCAAAATCTGGGCGATAGCTCAAACTTAATGATGGTGTTGATACTAAACGTAATTTTTTAAGAGTTCCCTTAAAACTAGCCTCACTATAAATTTTAGTGGACAAACCTGCACTCACATTGTAATCACCTGCTCGAGTAAATCCTTGTACTGTATCAACCAAAGGTGTAGCATTTCCAGAAATGCTACCACGCTCATAGTACTGTCTGGTGCTTTGAAAATACCACCTTTCGGTATAGGTACTGTTAGCATTAAATTGAAAATATTTTAATACATTCAAGTTTAAACCAATAGGTATTTGATGTTGGAAACCACTTTGTAATTTCTTTAACAAATTATCGCCTTTAAAAATTTGTGATTCCGGCTCGCTGTTAATCTTGTTGGTACCTTGCAAGCTATATGCCACAGTAATACGCTGATACCATTTCTGATCGCCAACTCTATCTTTTGAATCAAACGGGCTGATGGAAGTCATGTTGAAGTTGAAGGTAGGTAACTCCAGCGACACTGTTTTAGCAGTTAAATCCTGACTATGTGACAAGTTAGCCGTAAAATTAAACGGCGTTCCGGCCCAGGTTTTACTGTAAGCAATACTTGAACGTAAATTATTTTGAGTGATAGCTTGTACGTTGTAATTTGTAGTAGCTACGTTGTTTTGATAAAATGTTGAAGTAGCTGCATTTACAGAAGCTGAAAACGTGCTTCCAGGGTGAGCATTGGCATCCTGTGAGTGATTCCATATAACGCTAAAATCTTTTTGATAAGGATCTCCTTGTACACCATAATTGTGTGCACCAAAGTTAAATGTCAAAGTACCCTGATACTCATACCTTTTTAGGTATCGTGCTGTAGTACCCGCCTCAAATGATCCGCGTGAGTATAATGTACCAGTAGTAGTTAAATCCAGATTATCGTTAATACCAACATAATAACCAAACTGCCGCAGGTAAAAACCTAAGCGGGAATCTTCACCAAAACTGGGCAATATTACACCCGAGGTACGATGGTCGGGCTTCGGAAAGAAACCGAAAGGTATAGCAATTGGCAAGGGTACCCCTTCAATTTCCAAGTAAGCCGGTCCTGATATGATTTTGTTCTTTTCGCCAATTCCTTTTGTGATTACTATACCAAAATGCGTTTCAGGGTAAGGTAAAGAGCAGGTACTAAATAATATATTATTGTAAGCTACTTCAGTTTCGTTTAACTTTTTAGTTTGACCACCGGTAATATAATTCCCTTCCTGCTCACCAGAGGTATTCCAAGCTTTTATCTTTTTGGTTTCGTAATTATAATAAAGTGAATCTGCAATTACCGGATTTTGCCCTTTGCTTTTTGCTATGGGCTTGTTTTGATAACGGTGTGTTTTAGGATTAACCAAACCACTGGCAAAAATTAAATGTTTGTTTTTATCTACCCTAATAAAATCGGCATCTAACTCAAAATCTTCGTAAGTAACACGAGCATTGCCATAGTAATAACCAATATTCTTTTCAATGTCAAAGTATGATAAATCATCGCCTTTGGCATTTACTTGTGATTTAAGGCCACTTTTGCTTTTTTTAGTAGTGTCGTTAGTAGCAGAAGCTGACTTTGCACCTCCCTTTTTAGTACGCGCATTTTCACGGGCCTTGGCAGGCGCTAAAATCTTCTTATCTTTAACAGTATCTAGTTTTATAATGGTATCTGCCAATAAAACCGGCTTACTATAGCTGTGCCGACCTGCTATAGCTATACTATTTAAAATCAATATCGTACCTAACAGAAAAAAAAAGCTGACTAATTTCAAAATAAAATATGAATAGTATTTTTGCAGATAAAGTTAACGGCGCTCAAAAATAATGAAAATTAAAGCTTTCAAAACATCCATTTGTGGTTTATTACTCGGGCTCATTTGTTTTACAAACTATTCTTTTGGTATAACTTATCAGAACCAGCTAGATTCAACTAATACTGGCTTTAAGCTTAAAACTATTGTGGTTGATGCAGGTCATGGCGGACACGATCCAGGTGCTTACGGCTCCTTCTCGATGGAAAAAAATGTAACGTTGGCAATTGCATTTAAATTGCAACAAGCCATACAAAAAGATTTGCCAGATGTAAACGTAGTGATGACTCGCACCACCGATGAGTTTGTAGAATTACACAAACGCTCTGAAATTGCCAACAAGGCCAAAGGAAATATCTTTATTTCTATTCACTGCAACTCACTGGCTGATAGTCGGAGCAGTGAAATTGTTGATTATACCAAAGGGCGGCATGGTAAAAAAACACCGGTTTACAAGACGGTAGTGGTGCATAACCATTCAGGTAAAGGGGTTTTAGTGTTGGTGTACGGATTTAAACGCACTGGTGAACAACTAGAAGCTATACGCGAAAATGCTTCCATTTTACAAGAAAAAAACTATAAAGATTACTATGCTGATGACGACGATCCTACATCAGCCATGGTACTGAATGCTTTTCGGGATAAATACAGAAAGCAAAGCATTCATTTAGCTAATTTAATCAATTCAGAATTTACAGATACTGATGGCCGATATAGCAATGGTGTTAAAGAGCAAAGTTTACACGTATTGGCCAACAGTGGTATGCCGGCAGTACTGGTGGAAACTGGTTTTATTAATAATGCTGAAGAAGAAGAATACCTGAATTCAGATAATGGGCAAACGGAAGTAGTTAACTCTATTGTACGTGCTATAAAGCAATATAAACGTGAATTAGAACAAAAAGCTCAGCCGCAGTAAGTTGTTTGGAGACTATTTTGTGTAGAACAACTAATTATCATATCACCAAACTAAAAACGAAGCTGTAAGGTATAAGGTAATTACAATATTATTTTACCAGCGAATTGCTGACAATTCGTTCTCGATTCATAAGAGACAAATTTATGCCAAGCTTATTCTGTCGTTTGTTGCTTGTAATTACTAGTTTTAGTAGCTTATCTTTCGGCCATGGACATATTCAAACTGAAGATTCACCTGGTGGCAAATTCCGCATAAAAACCATTGTAGTTGACGCTGGCCATGGCGGACGGGCTGCCGGAGCCATGGGATCCTATTCGTTAGAGAAAAACGTAACCTTAGCTCTAGCTCTGAAATTACAAGCAGCCATAAACCGCGAAATGGCTGGTATAAAGGTTGTCATGACACGAACTACTGACGCTTACGTGAATAATGGGTACCGTGCTGTTATGGCTAACGAAAGTAAAGGTGACCTATATATATGTTTGCACTGTAATTCACTCCCTGATGCCAGAAAAAAAGTAAATGGCAAAACAGTTTCAGTTCGTAATCATTCAGGTAAAGGAGTGTTACTATTGGTATATGCATTTCACCGCACCAGAGAACAGTTGGCTGCTATACGTGAAAACGAAATGGCTGAACAAGAAGATCGCTATTCAAGCCGGCAAAAATTTTCTGTTGACCCAGCAGATGCAATAGTTTTAAATGCCTACCGGGATAAATTTAGAAAGCAAAGCATTCATTTAGCAGGCTTAATCAATAATGAATTCGTAAACCATGATAGTAGGCCAAGTTTAGGTGTAATAGAACAAGGTGTTCAGGTATTAGCTAATAGCGCCATGCCATCCGTGTTGGTAGAAACCGGCTTTATCAATAACCCTGAAGAAGAAGATTACTTAAATTCTGCATCTGGGCAAAACGAAATTGTGAATTCTATTGTTAGGGCTATAAAGAAATACGCAAAAGAAGTTGATCAAACGAATCAATAAAATAAATTACTCAACTAACTCTACTGATTTTGAAAATATCTAACGAAACTAAAATTGGCGTACTTACTGTATTTGCCATCACCGTACTAATATTAGGCTACAGTTACCTGAAAGGCAACGATGTTTTTTCCAGCGCCAATAAGTTTTATGCCATTTACCGAAATGTAGAAGGCTTAACCTTATCAAAACCAGTATTGGTTAACGGATTCCAGATTGGTCACGTATCAAACATGACCTTGCAACCTAGTGGCAGCACTACTGTTGAATTTAAAATTGATAAAAAGTACCCCGTACCCGCTAATACATTAGCACGCCTAGAAAGTACCGACTTATTGGGCAGTAAAGCTATTGTATTTGAAATGGGCAACAGTCGAGAGATGGCTGAAGATCAAGACACTTTACGTGCTGATATACAAGGTAGCTTGGCAGAAAGCTTACAACCAGTACAACGTAAAGCTGAGCTGCTGGCTGATAAGGTAGACTCAACTTTAAGCGCTGTAAATAAAATATTGAACCCCGAATTTCAACGTAATATAGATCGTAGCTTTTTAAGCATTGCAAACTCCTTACAAACATTAGAAGGAACTACTAAGAAAATAGATCGCTTGGTGGGTTCGCAAACTGGTCACATAAGTACTATTTTAACCAACTCAGAAGCGTTAACAGCTAATTTACGTGCCAGTACAGTACGTTTAAACACAGCTACAGCAAATTTTGAACGTGTCAGTACTGACATTGCTAATGGTAATTTAAAGCAAACTTTAGCAAGTGCTAATCAAGCAATGAACGATTTACAAGCTACCGTTAGTAAAATAAACAATGGTAAAGGCTCATTAGGTTTGCTGATGAATGATGATCAGATGTACAATAACCTGAATGCAGCCTCAGCAAATTTGAACAACTTGTTTATCGATTTGAAAGCACATCCTAAACGCTACGTAAGCTTTTCAGTGTTTGGTCGTAAAGGGGATTGATTAAACAAAATCAATCCCTACTTCATAAGTATAGCCTTCAAGTGCTAATTCCGTATTTGGGAATACATTACGAGCTTCATCCAGCAATTCATTAAGACTTTTATAACGAGCCGAGAAGTGCCCTATTAACAAGCTCTTAGCTTGGGTTTGTGATGCCACCTGTGCAGCTTGCCAAGCTGTGGTATGGTGAGTCTTGTTAGCTCTATCTAACAGATTATGTAAAAATGTAGCTTCATGATATAGCATATCTACATGACTAATCTGCTCAAAATATTGTTCATTATAGATGGTATCTGAACAAAAGGCGTAACATTTAGGGCGATCAGAATCAACAGTCAAATCTGTGTTCTTATAAACTGTTCCATCTGGCGCTGTATAAGGTGCTCCCTTCTTAAGCAATGCATAATTCTCAAGCGGAATATCCAAGGCTAATACCTTTTCTTTGATTAGTTTACGTAAACGTTTCTTTTGCTTAAATAAAAAGCCGGTACAAGCTATGCGATGGTCGAGCGGAATGGTTTCTACTACAACATCCTGATTATCTAGAATTACTTCAGATACATCAGGATTAGTGGGATAAAACTCAATAGGATAATGCAGGTTAGTTTCTGAGTGTTTAAACTGCACATCAATAATTTCTTTTAAAGGTGCCGGTCCGAATATCTTTATGGGTTTGGTACGGCCATTCAGATGCAAAGAAGATAGTAAGCCTACTAGGCCAAAATAGTGATCGCCATGCAAATGGCTGATAAAGATGTGATCGATACGACTAACTTTTACATCAAAACGTATCATCTGTAATTGCGTACCTTCGCCGCAATCAATCAGGTACAGGCGCTCATTAATGTTAAGCACCTGTGCCGTCGGATTTCTGTTATATACAGGTGTTGCTGAACTGCTACCCAGTATGGTTACCTCAAACTTCATATTAGGTAAACATACAAAAACGTTATTTTGCTTCTCTCTTCAACTCTTTTTCTATTTCTTCCATAAAAATGAAATCAATAGCTTCTTCTGTAGTTGGAACGATATTCAACACGCTATCTAGCTGTGATATGCTCACTAAGCGAGAAACAGCGTCGTTTAAGCAGGTTAATATAAAACTACCTTCAGCATTTTTGCATAATCGATGGCCAACTAATAAACTGCTTAATCCGGATGAATCAGCAAATTTAACTTGGCATAAATCCAATATGATGTTGCGTTGACCTTCGGTATTAATCAATATCAACTCAGACTTAAGTTGTGGTGTGATTAATGAATTCAGCTTTGACTCGTTTAGCTTAATCAAAACATACTTCTCGTGCTTATCAACAGTGAATTTCATTGTTATTTAATTATTATCGAGCTAAGATAAAACTATTTTATATAATACTAAAATCACAATTCAGCGATTGCGTGATTAACTGCATTTTCAACCCGGAATAATACATTGTCAGTATTTGATTTGACAAATGGATGGCCTGTAATCTGCTCATAGAGTTCAATATAACGTTCTGAAATAGATTGTACAATATCTTGGGTCATTGCTGGCACAACCTGCCCATCCTTACCTTGAAAACCATTTTCAATAAGCCATTTGCGTACAAACTCTTTAGATAGTTGTTTCTGCGATTCGCCGCTTTGTTGGCGTTCTGCATAGCCTTCACTGTAAAAATACCTGGACGAGTCGGGCGTATGAATCTCATCTATCAAATAAATAGTACCATCAGCTTTACCGAACTCGTATTTGGTATCTACCAAAATCAACCCTCGTTCAGCAGCTATCTCGGTACCACGCTGAAACAATGCACGTGTATAATTTTCCAATTGCTCATAATCATCAGCCGATACAATGTTTTTTGTTAAAATATCAGCTTTGGAGATATCCTCATCATGCCCTACTGATGCTTTGGTAGTTGGTGTAATAATTGGCTCAGGTAAGCGGTCGTTTTCTTTTAAACCTTCTGGCAAATTTACGCCGCAAAGCTCGCGCTTTCCGGCGCTATACTCTCTCCATGCATGCCCAGCCAGGTAACCTCGTATCACCATTTCTACTTTAAATGGTTCGCACATTCGGCCAATAGTTACACTTGGGTCAGGTACATTAACCACCCAATTAGGCACTATGTTTTTGGTGGCTTGCAAAAAATGAGCAGCAATTTGATTAAGCACTTGCCCTTTATAAGGTATAGGTTCCGGTAACACTACATCAAAAGCTGATATACGATCAGTAACAACCATCACCAAATATTGATTATTGATAGTATACACATCGCGCACCTTGCCTTTATAATAAGCAGTTTGTCCCGGAAAATTAAAATGTGTTTCTTTTATCGCGTCCATGATTTGCATCAAGAATATGGGTCAGCAATCCTGCCCCCGTGTACCTGTAAACTATTTTCAACAGGTAGCAAAGATAAGAGTCGGGAGCTAAAAAACCATTTCGATTTCTCCACACCCAACTCTTAGTTTTCAGATGTACAATTATTGTATATCTCCGTATGCTTCCAAAATGCGTTTTACCAACTTATGCCGTACAACATCTTCACCGCTTAGGTAAATTATTTCAATACCTTTAATATCGGTTAAAATGTGTAACGCTGTATGCAAGCCCGATTGTTGTTTTTTAGGTAAATCAATTTGGGTAACATCACCTGTAACAATAAACTTGGCTGAAGGTCCCATACGAGTCAGGAACATTTTCAACTGCATGTCTGTAGCATTCTGAGCTTCATCCAGTATCACAAAACAATTATCCAGCGTACGGCCACGCATAAAGGCTAACGGAGCAATCTCTATAGTACGGTTTTCCAGATAAGTTTTCAGTTTCTCGGCAGGTATCATATCATCCAAAGCATCATACAATGGGCGCAGATATGGATCAATTTTCTCCTTCAAATCGCCTGGCAAGAAACCCAAGTTCTCTCCCGCTTCTACAGCCGGTCGAGTTAATATAATCCGTTTGATTTCCTTGTTTTTCAATGCCCTTACTGCTAAAGCAACCGCTGTGTAGGTTTTACCTGTGCCAGCTGGACCAATAGCAAACATAATGTCGCTTTTGGTGATACTAGTTACCATACGGCGTTGGTTAGCTGTACGGGCCTTTACCATAATACCGTTAGGGCCAAAAACAATTACCTCACCAGTAGTAGATTTGTCACCTTGCGTGTCTGTTGGTGTTGCTGGCTCAATTGCTTTAGCACCTAAAATACGTTCAATATCTGTTATACTCAGGTTATCAAACTTTTCAACATGCTGCAGCAAATAACCAAATTTATCTTTAAAAGCTGCAAGTTCATTCTCATCGCCCAGCACTTTTACTTCGCTGCCGCGGGCTACAATTTTTAATTTAGGATATTGTTTCTTAATGATCTCAAAATGATCATTGTTCGGACCCCACAAAACCGCGGGGTTAATGTGTTCAATAGATAGCTTAAGTTCGTTCAACAGTAATTGATTTTGAGTTGCCGATTTTTAATGGTTAAATTTTTTGAATATTTGCACTTTCTTAATGCTAACACAAGATTAGCAATAAATATTTAATTAAGCATGGCAATAATAACTTTAACAACAGATTTAGGCGATAAAGATATTTATCAGGCTGTTTTAAAAGGCAGCATCCTAAAAGCTTTGCCAGGAGTTACTATTGTAGACATAACCCATTCGGTAGCAGCATTTAACCTCCAGCAAGCTGCTTTTGTTTTAAAAAACAGTTTTCACTATTTTCCAGAAGGTACGGTACACTTAATCGGTATTGATACCGTTTACCAAAACGAAACTAAGTTTTTGGCTACGCAGTACCGTAACCATTATTTTGTAGGTACCGACAATGGTATATTCTCACTGATTTTTGATGAGGCTCCACAGCAAATAGTAGAAATAAATATCCTTCAGGATTTAAAGTTTTTACATTTCCCACTTGCCGACATTTTTGTAAAAGCTGCGTGCCATCTTGCGCAAGGTTACAATATTAATGAAATAGGCATACCAGTAAATAGTGTAGAAAAGAAAATGAACCTGCAACCTACCGTTGAGCGTAACTTGATTCGGGGTATAGTTATTTACATTGATTCGTTCCAGAATGTGATTACTAATATCACTAAAGAGTTTTTTAATAAAGTGCAGCAAGGAAGACGATTTGTTTTGTACTTCAAGCGAAATGAAACAATTACTCAATTAAGCTGGCATTATAATGAAGTACCAGAGGGTGAAAAGCTTTGTTTGTTCGGTATTAGCGATCATTTAGAAATTGCCATTAACAAAGGTAATGCCAGTGGCTTGCTGGGTTTAAACTTAGGTGATAGCGTAATAATTGATTTCCAATAAATATTTTCACTAACTATCAATTACATAGTTTTCATTATAACGTCAATTTTCATGTTGCTTTCCTGTAAACGCATAGTTAAGCTTAAATTTACAGCTTCTATAGTATATTGAAGGAATTTATATTGTATGGCACGACAACGTTTGAATAGTGGGAATGCAGCTGAAAAAGAACTACCAAAAGCAAAATTGAATAAACAAAGCCTACAAAATGTAGGCAGGCTTTTAAAATACATACAACCGTATCGAGCTAAGTTTTTTGGAGGTTTAGTATTTCTGATATTATCCAGCTTAACAGGATTAGCTTTTCCAGGCTTCTTTGGTGCTTTAATTGATGCCGCACAAGGAAAACAGCGTTATGCCTTTATACCAGCCAATTTAACCACAATTGGTGAGATTGCGATTACTGTATTATTTTTACAGGGCTTCATATCCTATTTTCGAATTACTTGGTTTGTGCAAGTGGCCGAACAATCATTGGCTGATATACGCAGAGACACTTATTTTAAAATGGTAACTCTACCTATGGATTTTTTTGCTAATCGGCGTGTAGGTGAGCTGAACAGCCGTATTTCAGCCGATTTGTCACAAATACAGGATACACTAACTACTACCATTGCAGAAGCTATTAGGCAATTGATTATTTTGGTAGGTGGCATTATTCTTTTAACCATTGTATCCATCAAGCTTACTTTTGCACTGTTAGTAGTTTTACCTTTTTTAATAGCTGTTGCTATGTTTTTTGGTAAATTTATACGAAACCTATCACGCCAGGCACAAGATAAATTAGCTGAATCTAACACCATAGTTGAAGAAACTCTACAAGGTATTGCTAACGTGAAGGCTTTTGTAAGCGAGGCTTTCGAAGCAAACCGTTACGATCGCAACTTACGTGAAGTGGTTAACCTGGCTGTACGTGGTTCTAAATACCGGGGTATGTTTGGAGCATTCATAGTGTTCTGCTTGTTTGGTGTTATTTTTTGCGAGATATGGTATGGCTCTTATCTGGTATCTATTCACGATCACGGTTTTACTTTTGGTAAGCTAACCACGTTTATTGTATATGCAGCATTCATTAGTGCGGCAATGGGGAGTTTACCTGACTTATATGCCAACATTCAAAAAGCTGTAGGCTCCAGCGAACGTGTGTTGGAAATCCTGAATGAGCAAGGTGAACCTATTTCAATAACTGAAACAGATAACAATATTAAACAAACTTTAAAAGGCAATTTATCTTTCCGTCACATCAACTTCCATTATCCTTCTCGCCCCGAGATAGAAGTATTAAAAGATGTAACCTTAGAAGCTAAAGCCGGCCAGAAAGTTGCTATTGTTGGGCCTAGCGGATCCGGTAAATCTACTATGGCCTCGCTCATTTTGCAATTTTATCATCCACAAAGCGGCACTATGTTGTTTGATGGCGCTCCTGTAAGCGACTATGCATTAACAGACATACGTAACCAGGTAGCTATTGTACCGCAAGATGTACTATTGTTTGGCGGCAGCATATTTGAAAACATTGCTTACGGTAAACGTAATGCCAGCCGGGAAGAAGTAATACAAGCAGCTAAACGTGCCAATGCCCATCAGTTTATTACCGGTTTTCCGGAAGGGTATGATACGATTGTAGGCGAACGTGGTGTTAAATTATCAGGTGGGCAGCGACAACGTATCGCTATTGCAAGAGCCTTATTGAAAAATCCGGCTATATTAATACTTGATGAAGCTACCTCATCATTAGATTCTGAATCTGAACGTTTAGTACAGGAAGCCTTGGAAGAATTAATGAAAGGGCGTACATCTATCATTATTGCGCACCGCCTATCCACTATACGCGAGGCAGACCAAATTGTGGTACTGGAAAAAGGTCGCATTATTGAAAGCGGCACCCATGAGGAACTAATTTCTCATGAGCAAGGTTTGTACCGCTACTTAAGTCAGCTACAATTTGATGCTACTGCATAGCAGCTGCTTCATGGATTATTAAGCACTTGATGACAACAAATTCTTTTAAAACCTTGTTGTCATCAATTGTTAAAGATAATCTGTGAGATAAAAACCAAAAGGAGATAAATGAAATTAACCATACACGGGGCAGCCCGTCAGGTAACCGGCAGTATGCACCTGCTGGAAGTAAACCAATATAAAATATTAATTGATTGCGGACTTGATTACGAAAAAGACCGTAACATACAAGCTAACGAGCAATTTCCTTTTAATCCGGCTGAAATTGATGTGGTTATCTTAACGCATGCACACATTGATCATTCAGGCAACTTACCCACTTTGTTACGCATGGGCTTTGAGGGACAAATACTATGTACCTCACCTACTGCTAAGCTTACTGAACTGCTCTTGCTTGATTCCGTAAGTATTTTCATGCACAAAACGCAGAAAAGTCGCAAACGCGGTCGTGGTAAATCACATAATACCCAACAACCACTCTACTTGCAAAAGCACGTGATGGATACTGTAGAACGTTTTGTAACCATCAGCTTTAACAAACCCTTCCGTCTTAACGGTGATGTGGAGCTAACTTTTATTCCAGTTGGCCACTTATTAGGTGCAGCAGCAGCTGTAGTGAAAGTAAATGATAATGGCGTTGAAAAAACTATTGCTTTTACAGGTGATATAGGTCGTAAGAATTACCCGGTACTTAATGATCCTGAATCACTACCTAAAGTTGATTATTTAGTTACCGAATCAACCTACGGCGGCCGTTATCACTCCAAAGAGAAAACTGTTGAACAAGTGCTGATTGAAACAGTTGATAAGGTTTGCATTAAAGAACCTGGTAGGTTAATTATACCAGCTTTCAGTATTGGGCGCACACAGGCATTAGTTTACTCGCTAAATAAAATATTTAGCAGTGGTTTACTTCCGCCTGTTAAGGTATTTGTAGATAGTCCATTAGCAGCAATTTCAACTGATGTGTTTCGAAAGCACCATGAACTGCTAAATGCTGATGCTCAAGAGTTTTATAAATCACAAGGTGACGAATTTGATTTTGAAAACCTTACTTATGTGGAAAGCTTGAAAGACAGTCGACAGATATCAAATTACTTTGAACCTTGTATTATAATCTCTTCGGCCGGTATGCTGGAGGGTGGCCGCATACAAGATCACTTGTTTTATAACATTCAAAACTATTATTGTACTATACTTTTTATCGGCTATTGTGCCAAAGGCACGTTAGGTCATCGATTGTTACGCGGCGATCCCATTGTACACATTAAAGATCGAGAATTAGCTGTATATGCAACCATTAAGCAAACAGATTTATTCAGTGCACATGGCGATCATGATGATTTAGTTAATACTGTTAAACAGCAAAAAGCTGATGAACTAAAACAAGTATTTCTAGTTCATGGTGAGTACAATAGTATGGAAGCTTTGTCAGTAGCATTGCAACAGGATAATTATCAGGTAACTATTCCTGAAAAAGGAAAAAGCTATACTTTGTAAATCAATAATTTTGGTTGTATATTCGTTTGCTTTTAGCGCAATAAAGCTTAACCTTATACAATATATTCATGAAGTTACTCTCGCATAAGTACAGTTTCTCTGCTATCATTCTAATTGCCAGTAGCACCCTAATTTTTCAATCATGTGGGAAATCAGCTGATCCTGATCCAGTAATTGTTAAATCAGGCAGTGTCACAAAAAGCAACGTTGTTGTACCCTTAAATACAGGTGCAAATAGTAATGGAGGTAATAGTCAAGTACCCGTTGGCTCTTCTGGTACTATTGTTTTTACATTAAATAGCAAAACCTATACTTTAGTTAATAACAATTCCACCTACCTTGTAGGTGCAGCTTATGTTGAAGCTGATGGTGGGTTAGGGATATCTAAATCAACTACGTTACTCGCCGCCGGAATGGGCAATACTGATATTGCATTTTCACTTTCAACGGATGGCGTTAAAGCTGGCACATTTAGTATAACACAAATCTCTATCATTTTAGCCGATGGTACCTCTTATTCCATGGCAAGTAATTCTGTAAATAAGATTAATTTTACAACCTACGTTAACGGTACTGATAAAGTAACCACTCAAGGAACCTTTGATGGAGTTATGGTTAATGATGCTGATAACAAAACTACACTGAAAATAAGTGGGTCATTTAACTTATAAATAGAAGCATAATGCTAACAGAAAAGCCCTAATTACTTGAGGTAATTAGGGCTTTTCTGTTTTTGAATAATATTTTTTAATGCGAGTTTATTTCTGCTTAAAGTAGTTAATGATGAGTGTAGCTAACTCAACGCCAATACGTTCTTGTGCCTCATTGGTAGAAGCACCAATGTGCGGTGTTAATGAAACTTTAGGATGTTGCAACAAATCAGTGCGTGGTGTAGGTTCATTATCAAACACATCTAAACCAGCAAAACTCAGTTTGCCTGAATTCAATACTTCTAATAAAGCATCTTCATCAACAGTGCCTCCACGAGAACAGTTTACCAAAGCTGCTCCTTTTTTCATCTGATTAAACTCACCAGCACCAATAACTGGCTTCTCACTAAAAGGCACATGCAGTGATATAAAATCGCTCTGGCCAATCAGCTCTTCTTTAGTAACGTAAATTACCGGAACTTTAGCAGTAACACCACCTCCTAATACAACTTCCAGCTCGGTAGTTGATGGATAAGGGTCATAAGCCAATACCTCCATACCCGTACCAAAAGCTATTTTGGCTACTTCACGGCCAATACGTCCGAAGCCTAAAATACCTAGAGTTTTACCCCGGAGCTCAATACCTTTAGCATATGATTTTTTCAAATCATTAAACTTAGTATTGCCTTCAATCGGCATTTTACGGTTACTATCTTGCAAAAAGCGAACACCTGTAAATAGATGAGCAAATACTAGCTCAGCCACCGAAGCAGATGAGGATGCAGGAGTGTTGTAAACAGCTACTCCCTTTTCCATGGCGTATTCAACATCAATATTATCAACTCCTACACCACCGCGACCTATCAATTTTAAATTTGGACATGCATCTATCAATGCTTTACGCACTTTAGTAGCACTACGCACTGTAATAGCATCGTAGTTTTGTAGTTTCTCAGAAAGTTGATCTTGCGGAATATTAATAGTATCAACAGATATACCGGCAGCTTCCAACATCTGTTTACCTACCGGATCAATGCCATCATTGGCTAGTAACTTTATCATATTGTGGATAGTGAGTAGTTGAATAGTGAGTAGTTGAGTGATACAGGTTTAAACACGAGTAGATGAGGCTTCTTTTATAAAGTGAATCACCTTAACTAATCACCCATCATTCAACTACGCACTTAATTATTTATTCTTTTCAGCAAACTCCTGCATGGCATCAATGAGCACATGAACGCTGGTAATAGGCAGCGCGTTGTAAATAGAAGCACGGAAACCTCCAACACTGCGGTGGCCTTTAATGCCCACTATTCCTTTATCATCACACAACTTTAGAAATGGCTTTTCATGTTCAGGATTATTCATAACAAAGCACACGTTCATTTTAGAACGATCTTCAATTGCACTTACTCCTTTAAACAATGAATTACGGTCAATCTCTCTGTATAAAGCTGCTGCTTTTGCATTGTTTTCCTTTTCAATAGCCTCTACTCCACCTTTTGCCTTTAACCAATTTAGGGTTAACATAGATACATATACAGCAAAAACAGGTGGTGTATTGTACATGGAGCCACCTTCAATTTGCGTTTGATAATTGAACATAGCTGGTATCTTCCGGTTTACTTTTCCTAATATGTCATCCTTAATAATAACCAGCGTTACCCCAGCCGGACCCATATTTTTTTGAGCACCAGCATAGATTAAACTAAAATCTGCCACATTAAATTTACGGCTGAAAATATCTGATGACATGTCAGCAACCATAGGTACAGGTGAAGGTTTAAACTCCTGCATCTGTGTTCCGTAAATGGTATTGTTAGAAGTAATATGAAAGTAAGCCGCATCGGCAGGCACTTCATAATCTTTCGGAATGTACGTAAAGTTGCTTTCTTTAGAAGAGCCTATAGTTTGCACTTCGCCAAAGTACTTGGCTTCTTTAGAAGCTTTATTAGCCCATACACCAGTTTCTAAATAGGCTGCTTTACCATTTTCAGGTAACAGGTTATACGGAACCATTGCAAATTGCTGACTGGCGCCACCTTGCAAAAACAACACAGAATAACCTTCTGGAACCTGTAATAATTCTTTTACCAGCTTTATAGCTTCACTTAATACAGATTCAAACTCAGCTGAACGGTGTGAAATTTCTAATATTGACAAACCAATACCATTAAAATCTATCACGCCCTGTGAAGCTTGCTTTATTACTTCATGGGGAAGAATACCGGGGCCGGCACCAAAATTATGTTTCATAGTTTGCAAATACATTCAATTGTATCAACAGCATGGTTTGCTATTGATTGCTTCGAAGTTAACCATTTAAGCTTTACCTATATCAGATATTTACATATTTTAACAGAATACCGTAAAAGCTTGAAAGTAAATAATTAAACAAATTTCAGATCACTCGCCACTTTTAAATCAATTATGGTTTGCGATGGATTGGACGCTGCAAACACAGCATTACCAGCTACTAATACATTGGCACCTGCGGCTACCAAGCTGTTTGCATTATGCTGATTGACTCCACCATCTATTTCTATATACAAGTTTGGATTGTACTGGTCGCTTAATGCTTTCACCTGCTTTATTTTTTTGTAGCTATTATCAATAAAACGTTGTCCTCCAAAGCCAGGATTAACTGACATAATGAGCACTAAATCTAAATCAGTAATAATATCTTCCAGTAAGCTTACAGGGGTATGTGGATTGAGAGCTACGCCAGCTTGACATCCAAGTTCTTTTATGGCTTGTATAGTACGGTGTAAGTGAGTACAAGCTTCAAGGTGTACAGTAATTAAAGTTGCTCCAGCCGTCTGAAAAGCTTTTAAATATCGGTCTGGATCGGTAATCATCAAATGTACGTCTAGCGGCTTGGTAGCATATTTTCGTACTACTTCAAGTACCGGAAAGCCAAATGAAATATTCGGAACAAATACACCATCCATCACATCTACATGTATCCAGTCGGCCTGACTACAATTTAACATTTCAATATCACGCTGAAGATTACCAAAATCAGCCGCTAAAATGGAAGGTGCAATTAAATGCTTCATGTGCCAAATATAGGTAGATTAGCAAAAAAGCAAACAGTAAAGATTTTAGGGGAAATAAAACAACAAGAATTAGTCGCAATTCAGCAACAAGTCATAGTACTTACGCATCAATACAGTGTCATAGTTTACCAATGACTGATAAGCTTCAGATACAAGTTCTTGAAGTATTGATGCACCTAACTGGCCAGCGCCGTTAGGAATGGATTCATAATATTGTATAATTTCTTTAACCCTTATAATTTCATAAAGCAACAGCTGAATCAAATCAGTCTGCGGATTACCGGACGTACCTGGCAAGTTGTTACTTAAAAAATCTAAAGGATCGTTATTGGTAGTAGATGTCATTTTCAATAGGATCGGACTTCAGATGTTTTAGCGATTACTTATATAGACATATTTTCCAATTTAAATTAACAACTTAGGGGTTTTGCAAAGAAACAAAAACAAATAAAAAAACCATATACCCTTTTGATAAAATCTTGGAGTATATGGTTTAAAGCAGCAAACTTATGCTTGAGGTTCTTCTTTATTAGGCTGCTCTGGTTTTGGCGGCTTAGGCAACAATGCTTTTCTGGAAAGCTTCAGTTTACCTTGCTTGTCAATATCCAACAGTTTAACGCGAACAATCTCGCCTACTTGGAACACGTTGTCCATAGTTTCTAAACGACGATGGTCAATTTCTGAAATATGAAGCAAGCCATCTTTGCCTGGCATAATTTCTACAAAGGCACCGAAAGGCATAATAGAGCGTACTTTACCCTCATAAATTTCGCCAACTTCAGGCTTGGCAGCAATAGCACGAATACGATTAACTGCGCTATCAATAGCTTCCTTGTTATCTGCAAAAATTTGAACGATACCTTGGTTATCTTTCTCTTCAATATTGATAGTAGCTCCTGTTTCACGTTGCATTTCCTGAATGATTTTACCACCAGGGCCAATTACTGCACCTATAAACTCTTTATCAATTTTTAAGGTAACAATGCGTGGTGCAAATGGCTTATAATCAGCACGAGGCTCGCTGATTGTTTTGCTCATTTCATTCAAAATGTGCAAACGACCTTCTTTAGCCTGAGCTAATGCTTTAGCTACTACTTCGTATGATAAACCATTAATTTTTAAGTCCATCTGACAAGCCACAATACCGTTAATGGTACCAGTTACTTTAAAGTCCATATCGCCTAAGTGGTCTTCATCACCCAGAATGTCAGATAAGATTGCGTATTTACCGGTCTTCTCATCAGTGATTAAGCCCATTGCTATACCTGATACCGGTGCTTTCAATTTAACCCCTGCATCCATCAATGCTAATGTGCCAGCACAAACTGTAGCCATTGATGAAGACCCATTAGATTCCAGAATATCCGAAACTACCCGAATGGTATATGGATTTTCATCATCGGGTGGCAACACCTGCTTTAACGAACGCATAGCTAAGTTACCATGCCCTACTTCACGACGGCCCGGACCACGATTAGGTCGAACTTCACCAGTTGAGAAGCCAGGGAAGTTGTAGTGCAGGATAAATTTGCTATAGCCATTTAAAAATGCACCATCAATCATTTGCTCATCATCTTTACCGCCTAGCGTTACGCTGGTTAATGATTGTGTTTCACCACGTGTAAATACTGATGAGCCATGTGCTGCAGGTAAGTAGTCTACCTCGCTCCAGATTGGACGTATTTGTGTAGTAGTACGGCCATCTAAACGTTTGCCTTCATCTAAAATCAAGTTACGCACAGCATCATATTCCACTTCGTGAAAGTATTTTTTAGCCAAGCTTAATGTTACATCATCAATTTCGCCTAAAGTAGCAACGAAGGTGTCACGTACTTCACGCAGTTTAGCATGACGCTCGTGTTTTGAAGAACCTGAGCCGGCCACTTCATACACTTTGCTATAAGTAGCATCATACACCTGTTTACGCAACTCTTCATTGCTATGCTCATGTGAGTATGTACGCTTTACAGTTTTACCTACTGCTTCGGTTAATTCTTTTTGTACACGGCAATGATCTTTGATAGCTGCATGAGCAAACTTCAAAGCTTCTACCATTTCCTCTTCTTGAATTTCGTTAGCTTCACCTTCCACCATGTTGATGTCGTTTTCAGAACCCGCTACGATAAACTCTAAAGTAGCACGTTCTAACTCACTCAGACTAGGATTAATTACCAGCTGACCATCAATCTTCGCTACACGAACTTCAGAGATAGGGCCATTAAAAGGGATGTCAGAAACAGACAAAGCTGCTGAGGCAGCCAAACCTGCTAATGCATCAGGCATGATATTCTTATCAGCCGAAATTAAAGAAATCATTACCTGAGTATCGGCATGATAATCTTCTGGAAATAATGGACGTAAAGCACGGTCAACCAAACGTGAAATTAAAATTTCATAGTCGGATAAGCGGGCCTCACGGCGCAGGAAACCACCTGGAATACGGCCAGTAGCCGCATATTTTTCTTGATAGTCAACTGAAAGCGGCAGAAAGTCTATACCTTCTTTAGCTTCGGGTGCTGATACGACAGTTGCGAGCAGCATGGTATTACCCATTTTTACTACTACAGAGCCATCAGCTTGTTTGGCCAGTTTTCCGGTTTCGATCTCAATGGTGCGGCCATCACCTAAATCGATTACCTTTTTAATTGCATTGTAACTCATTGTGTTTAATGTATGATGCGCTTTTCATCTTTTAGAGCGCACCTGTTTTATTGTGTATTTTTATACGTTGCAAAAATAAAAAAGCCATCCCACAGGACAGCTTTTTTTAAAAACGGGAAAGCATTATTTAATGATATCACGCAGCTCAAGAGCTTTAATGATAGCACGATATCTGCTAATGTCTTTTTTGTACAGATAAGCCAATAATGCACGACGTTTACCTACTAATTTTTGCAGAGATAACTGTGTTGCAAAATCTTTTTTGTTGTTTTTCAAATGCCCAGTTAAATGTGCAATACGGGTAGTGAATAAAGCAACTTGGCCTTCAGCCGAACCTGTGTTGGTAGCGATGCCACCGTGTTTGGCAAAAATATCAGATTTTGCCTCTTTACTTAAATACATTACTTGAATAATATTAAAGCGTGAATAAATTGATTAATTAACGCACAAAGATAACGAATAATATCTATTTAAGCAACGTAGAAAATACATAGATTATGTTATAATAGTAAGTATTTATCTGCTTGCCCATAGGCATCTAATTGCCTAATACCTGTGCTTGAAATATGCTCGAACTCACGATCACAGAATATAGATATGATATTAAGTTCGGTGTTGGTTAAATCTTGCAAATACCGGTACTGATTTAACTCAAATTGCAAATCCGTACCATTTCTTAATCCTCTGATAATAGTTACGGAGTACCCTAACTGTTTAACAAAGTCAGTTAGCAAGGTGCTATAGGTTTCCATTTGTCGATAATTCAACAATGCTGGTAAATTATAAGATGCTTTTGCTTTTTCCGGATTGATCCCTCTGGCAATAATTACTTTATCAAAAATGCGTTCTGCTTTTTGCAAAATATTTAGATGCCCTTTATGGAACGGATTGAAACTTCCGGGATAAACTGCAATGCTAGGCTTCCGATTTCTCACATATTCAATTAAGAAATCCAATGCTGGATTATCTACTTGAAGGCGTAATTTCTCTAAAATTTCTATACGCTTGGCCTGATAAAGTTTGTAATCTACAAATTGAAATTCTTTAAATATTTGACACTCATACTCTAACAACTTAGCAAAAGGCTGACGCAAAATATTCAAATCCATTTCACAGAAGATAGTTGAAAGTTTAGATGAGGACTGATGTGTTTTAGTATCCAATATAATTTGTACAACGTCAGCTTTCAAGCTTGCAGAACCTGAAAATGTGTTGATAAAATATTGAGCCGAGTCCTCCTCATTAGTTGATGACTGTGGATCATATATGATATCATGATACACAGTTGCTAGTAGTAACGCATCATTCCCGGACAAACCTTTTTCAAGTATTTGTGTAAAAATATCATCCAAATGGGTAAGCGTATGATAATAACGATGCGGTTCTTTGTAAAAGTCGTAAACCTCATCGGGTACACCTAAGTTATTTAATCTTGTTTTTAAATCAACAATGGTCATGTAGCTTAGCAAATTGATAAACTTGAATGCAATATATAATGTTTAAACAATATATCTACATTTCATCTTACCTATATTTACTTAATGAATACGCTAAACACCTATAGTAGCTTTGAAACTGAACACCGTGTACGCCCAGATGACATTGACATGTTTAATCATGTACACAGTAGCAAATACATGGACTATGTAATGGCCGCTCGTTACGAACAGATGGACCGTAACTATGGTATGGCTATGGAAAAGTTTATGGAGCGTGGTTTTGGCTGGGTTGTACGTGCCGTTCAGCTAAACTACAAGCGCCCGCTACTTATGGGCGATTACTTTTTCGTTAAAACCGGCATTGCACAAATTGATGAAAGAGGCTGCCGAGTTAATTTTACCATCACTAATAAAGCTACCCAAAAGGTATGCTGCGATGGTTGGTTCGACTATGCCATAATTGACATGCAAACCGGCCGCGGCACCAAAATTCCAGAAGATGTTATTACCCATTACCAAATTTAAAAGCTAGTATTAACTTAAAAGTTCGTAGCGCAACCCTCAACTAAATCGCCATAAAATTGCTGTAAGTTCATACCCGCAGCACGTACCTGTTGCGGGATTAAACTATTAGCTGACTGGCCTGGTGTGGTATTAATCTCTATAAAGTAAAAGTTGTTGGTTTCCTGCTGCACTATAAAATCAACACGTGACATACCTCGGCAATTTAAACGTAGATATACCTCGCTGATAATATCAGCACTAACACGGTTCTGCTCTTCGGTTAAGCTGGCTGGTGTAATTTCTTGCGTGACACCAGCTGTATATTTAGCTTCATAATCAAAAAAATCTTTAGTCGTAATGATCTCTGTAGCTGGCAAAACCTTAACCTGCCCATTTAGACGAACTATCCCCCTACTAAATTCACGACCTTTAATAAACTCTTCTATCAAAATCTGATCATCTTCATGAAAGGCTTTTTCTAAAGCTGCTGGTAATTCTGCAATGTTATGCACTTTGCTCATACCCACACTACTACCACCATTATTGGGTTTCACAAATAACGGAAACCGAAGCACCGAAGCTATGGTGCTTACATCATGAATATCTTTACGATATAGCTGCATAGACTTTGCCGTATGCAGGTTTTTGATGCCTTGAACCAAGGCTTTGGTATAAGCCTTATTCATGGTAATAGCCGATGTAGTAGCATCACAGGTGTTATAAGGTATTCCTAACATATCCAGGTAGCCTTGTAATTTGCCGTCTTCGCCCGGTGTACCATGTACCGTAATAAAAGCTGCATCAAACTTGATTTTCTCTCCGTTTAAGTTTAAACTAAAATCATTTTTATTCAACTCAATATGCTCACCTCCGGCTTGGTAAAACCAGCTATCGCGATTAATTAGAATCGTATAAACATTATATTTAGCAGTGTCTAGGTTGGCAGCTATGTTTTTAGCGCTGTTGATAGATACTTCATATTCCCCGGTGTACCCACCGGCTAGCAAGGCAATGTTTTTTCTGGTCATACCCGTCAAATATAAATATTTTGTAATCGCCAAAATCATAACACCAAAATTTAGCGAATTGCACAATAACTTTTAGCTTTGCATATGGCTTATAAAGAGCGAGAAATTAATAAAATGTATTATAGCATGGGTGAAGTAACAGCCATGTTTGATGTGAATCATTCTTTAATACGGTACTACGAAAAAGAGTTTGATATACTACAGCCCAAAAAGAACAAAAAGGGCAACCGCTACTTTACTCCAGAAGACGTAGAAAACTTAAAGCTCATTTTACATTTGATACGTGATAAAGGCTACACTATACAGGGTGCTAAAGACCATCTTAAAAGTAATTTGACCGAAAGTAAGGGCCAACAAAATGTTATAACTGCATTAGAGAACCTTAAAAAGTTTTTGTTGGAAGTTCGGGATGAACTTTAATTGAACCGCATTCGTATAGCAGCAGATGTTGTATATTCAACCCTGCTTATACTTGAAACCTAAACTGTTTAACATCTTGTTTACTTATGGCCGGTATTCATAAAAGTGAAATACCGGCAGTGCTGCTGTTGCTACCTTTTATATTAGGTATAGCTATCGGTTGTTACTTTGTAAATACAAATTATACATATAGCCTAAGTATCGGTTTAGCTTTAACATCATCAGGTTTCATTCTGCTAAACTTTCTTTATCGGCAATTTAAAATTTATCAATATAGCTGGTTAGGTAGTTTATTATTGACAACAACACTCCTGCTATCAGGTTGGTTGGCAACTAGTTTACATAGTGACCTAAACAATAAGCAACATTTTTCAAAGCAACGAGCAGATTTTTTAATCATAAAGGTAACAGACGAACCCAAACAAAATGGACGTTTCTTCCGATGTGTAACTAAAGTTGAACAATCTATTTATCACCGTGAGGCTGTAGTAGCATCCGGTAATTTACTGCTAACCTTGGTAGCTGATAGTAACAGCCATCCTTTGGCTTATGGTGATGAGCTGCTAATACCTGCAAAGTTTAACCTAGTTGCACCGCCCTACAATCCAGCTGAATTTAACTACAAGCAATATTTAGTACATCAGAATATTTATCATCAATGCTTTTTAAGTGCAGGACAAGTAGCTAAACTTCGTACGCAGGCAGGTAATCCTATTGTTGCTTATGCTTTAGAAACTAGGCAGCAAATGGTGATGCAACTGAAAAGATATTTGCATAACCCGCAAGCTATAGCTGTAGCCTCTACCCTGCTACTAGGTTATAAAGCTGACCTAGATCCTGACATTTTAAAAGCTTATGCTAAAACCGGGACTATTCATGTGTTGTCAGTATCGGGTGCTCACGTAGCCGTACTTTTCCTGTTAATTAGCTTTTTGTTACGCCCGTTAAACCGCTTTAAACACGCACGACTTTTTAGAACTACAACAGCTGTTTCGTTAATCTGGGGCTATGCACTGCTTACGGGCTTCTCACCTGCTGTATGCCGGGCTGCGCTCATGATTAGTTTATTAATTATTGGTAAAACCTTTAGAAGGCAAGCACATGGGTTGAATATACTGGCAGTTTCGGCCTTTATTTTATTGCTGTACAATCCATTTCTGTTTATGGATGTAGGATTTCAGCTTTCTTATTTAGCAGTAGTAGGCTTGATTATTTTTCAACCGATTATCAATCAGCAGTTTAACTTTAAAAACACCTGGCTGCGTAAACTTTGGTATTGGTGCTCCGCTTCATTGGCAGCACAACTGATTACCTTTCCGCTTAGCACTTTATACTTTCATCAGTTTCCAATCTACTTTCTTATTAGTAACCTGTTTATCATTCTTCCCTCCGAGTTAATCATGACAGTAGGTATTGCTTTTTTAATTACTTCATTGATTCCCGCCTTAGCTCCGGTTACTGGTACACTAGGCTACTTACTTGAACATTTTATTTTATGGATGAACCAAGGGCTTAGTTTTATTGAGGCTATGCCTTATTCCAGCTTGGATAAAGTATGGCTTACAACTACTGAATTTTTATTATTGTGTATAGTTGTAGGACTTATCACTTTATTCTTATCCCGCAAGTATGCTTGGCAACTCACTGTTGCATTAACTAGTTTGTTGTTACTAAGTATTAGTATAAGCTTTAAAGCATACCATGCTACTCAACATAACAGTTTGGTATTTTTTAACACGAAAAAACATACAGCCATATTACTTAACTTTGGGCATCAAGGGGTTGTAGTAACTGACTTAAACCAACAAGACAAGAACTTCATGTATAGCATACAACCTTGTCTGGACAGTTTACAAATAGAAAAAGCAAACTTGATTCAACTCCACCAAAATCTGCAAACTACCTTCTTGAAGAAGCATGAGCATTATCTTCAATTTCAGAATAAAAGTTTGCTCATTTTTGATAAACATTTATCGCAAATACAATTACCTCAGCAACTATGCGTTGATTATCTATTATTTACTGATAACCCTCACGCTGATTTGAGTTTTATTTGTAAAAATTACACATTCAAACAATTGATTATTGATGCAAATAACTCAGCACAGCGCACGCTGAAATTAATGCATGATGCTGATAGCCTGCATATAAAAAAAGTAAGTTTAAAGCGTAACAATGCGCTGGTTATTGTATCTAATTAGAAAGTTAATAACTTTAACGCCAAACTAAACACCATGAATTTTAAATTTTTATCTGTTGCCTTGGGTATGGCCTTATCTGCAACTGCAATAAGCGCCAGTGCACAAAAGAAATATACTGAAGGTATGGCAACTTTTGAAGCTAATGCTAACGGACAGCCTCTTGAACTTAAAACCTACTTTAAAGGCGATTCAACATCAACTTCATTGCAACAAGGCCCAGCATCTATCAAATATATTGCTTATAAAGATTCTTACCTTGCTGTGTTAGTAGATGTTTCTGCATTTGGAATTAAAAAAGCTGGAGTAGCTACGCCTTCAGAATTAGAAGATTTTTATGCAGCATTGCCTACTTTAACCTTCACACCTACAACTGAAACTAAGCAGATTAACGGATTCAATTGCAAAAAAGTAATTGCTAAAGATGCTAAGAATAATGCCAGCTATGATGTATGGGTAACAAATGATTTTGAAGCTCCTGTAGGTTTAAGCAGTAATATCTATGCAAAAGTGGGTGGTTTTCCTGTACAGTTCACCGTATTTCAACAAGGTAAAAAACTTGTGAATACTTTGAAAACCATTACTGAAACTAAAACTCCAGCAGGAACATTCAATATTCCGGCAGGCTTTGACCGCATTACCTTAACAGAACTTAGTGCTTTAAGCGGCGGCAAATAATTGCTTCTTATATTTGATAAAAAGCCTTTTACATCTATTGTTGTAAAAGGCTTTTTTATTGTTAATGTAGCAAGTATTTATTAGGCTGCTACATTTACCTCGGTACTTACATGGTTTACCCATTCTTCAAACAGGCGGGCTTCAATAGCTACAGCTTTGTCAGCATGTACCTGCCAATCGGCCGAGAAATGCTGTAACTGATTAATCATTTCTTCCAAGTGCCCTTCTTCTTCTAAAATGATAGATTTTACATTCACCTTACTGCCTGCAGCCGATAAAACATCTTGGTAAACTGGATATAGTTCATCCGCCCTCACCTCAATAGCATAGGTAACTAATAAATATGCAGCAAAGCGTAACTCTTTACCACTCAAATCCAGTTTATCTTTCAAATAACGACAAACATTGATATCTAACTGATTCAAATAACGTTTGCTCTGCGATGCAGCTAATAAAAAATCAGGAGCATAGGTTGGACACGCTACAGTTTCCAGCTTATCAATCTGTTTTTTCAGATAAAAAGCATGACGATGTTCTTCAGCAGCATGCTTTAATATAATGTAAGTTACCGTAGTTGGGTCTTCGCTGGCAGATATTTTGCGAGCACCTGTATTTTCCATTAACGACAAGGTATTAAGCCAACGAGCATGTAATACGTCATCCGCAACAATGGTAGTAAAAAGGTTAGTAAGTTGCATAGCTATAAGTTTTCTAAAGCTTATTTATTAAAGCGGTAAATATATTTCAGTTGTTGGTAGATAATGCAATTTGGCGGTAAAATAAGAAAGTGTTGTTTGGCAACTGCCATTAGCAGCATCATTTGTTTGCTAAAAGTTTAGCTACATGCTGATCGATTGGGAAGGTCAAGTCATCAGCTTGTAGTTCAGCAAGCTTTTTCCAACGAAAAGCCTGCAACACCTCACCACTACCATCAAAGTCAAATTGCTTTATCTTAAAAGTAAGATTCAACGGTGAAATATTCTTTACCCAGTAATAAATACTAATAATTTGTGAATTATTAAAAGCAGATTTCAAAAAGAAGTCGGTAGTGTAAAAATGGCTAATTACTTCAATGCTGGCATTACATTCTTCCATAAACTCGCGCTTTAATCCATCTATAAGTCCTTCTCCATGCTCCAACCCTCCCCCTGGAAATTTGGTAAATTGCATACCATATTCCTGCTCATCGCTTAACAGTATCTCTCGCCGATCGTTTACCAGCAATCCATAGACCCGCACGTTGAATAAAGCCATTATTCGTAATGTTTTTTGTTTCGTGTAACGTTTTCCATTGTCCACTCAATATCTTCCCGCTTAGCTTCTGAACGTATAGGGCAATTGGGCATACTACAATAATGGCAGCATTGCGGTATACAAGGATCGGCATGAATAAACATCTCAGTGTGGATGCCAGCCTTTTCATTAATCAACTGATCAACCAGCTTTACTTCTTCATGAACTCTATTCAGATCAAAATAGTTCGGTAATGTCAAATGGCAGTCCAGGTGCAACTCATGGCCGTACTTTTGTGCACGCAGGTTATGAATATCAATCCATTCAGCTTTATGCTGCTCATTTAAAACTTTTACAATATCGTTAACAATGGTAAAATCTGCTTCATCCATTAACCCGGCTACAGATTGGCGGATAAGCTTATAACCACTAAAAACGATGTATACACCCACGGCAATAGATAGAACACTATCCAGCCAGGCAACCTTAGTAAAATAAATCAGAATCAAGCCTGCAACCAGGCCACCACTGGTTACCATATCAGTCAACAAGTGCCTGCCATCAGCTTCTAAGGTTATTGATTTTAGCGTTTTCCCTTTACGAATCATGTAAAAGCCCATAATACCGTTAATAGCGCCTGTTACACCAATAATTAATGCACCTATTAATAGATCATGAATTTCGTTAGGATAAAATAAACTATAGATTGATTTAAAAAGGATGCTTATCCCGGCAATAGAAATTAGTGCACCTTCAATGAAAGCAGAGAAAAACTCAACTTTACCGTGCCCATAAGGGTGGTTCTCGTCACGGGGACGAGAAGCTAAATAAATGCTAAAAAATGCAAAAGCACTTGCTACTACGTTCACCACACTTTCGGCAGCATCTGTAAGTACAAAGTTAGAACTTGTAATAAAGTAAGCGCTAAACTTAGCTAGCATCAGCACTATACTAAGTGCCAAGGCTACAATAATGATATTTCTTTTTTCCTGCAAAGCCTAATTTGAGTGTGCAAATTTAGTAATAAGCTGTTTAAATACGCCTAAAGTAATTTTCTATATTTGCCTTCATCATGAGCATACTAAGCGACAGAATCAACAATTTGTCTGAATCACAGACTATTAAAATGGCCAAAATGGGCCGTGAATTAGCAGCTAAAGGCGTAGATGTTATCAGCTTAAGCTTTGGCGAACCTGATTTTCATACTCCAGAACATATTAAAGAGGCGGCTAAAAAAGCCATGGATGACAATTTTACTTATTACACCCCGGTTGCCGGTTATCCGGATTTGCGCAAGGCTGTGGTGGAGAAGTTGAAAAACGAGAATAATCTGGATTATGATTTTAACGATATAGTGGTATCTACCGGTGCCAAACAAGCTATTGCCAATGCCGTATTATGCTTGGTTAATCCAGGTGAAGAAGTCATTATCCCTACTCCTTACTGGGTATCCTACTCAGAAGTGGTAAAACTAGCAGAAGGCAAAAGCGTGTTTATTGACACCATGGTTGAACAGGAATTCAAAATTACGCCTGAACAACTTGAAGCTGCTATAACTCCTAAAACTAAGTTATTCATGTTTTCATCACCATCTAACCCAACCGGTAGCGTATATAACAAAGCGGAGCTGGAAAGCTTAGCTAAGGTGTTTGAAAAATATCCACAAGTTTATATTCTGTCCGATGAAATATATGAACATATTAACTATGTTGATCGTCATGAATCTATTGCCCAATTTGATAGCATTAAAGATCGTGTAGTCATTATTAATGGTTTTTCTAAAGCCTATGCCATGACTGGCTGGCGCATTGGTTATACCGCATCAGCTAAAGAGCTGGCTGTGGCTTTTGACAAAATGCAGGGACAAATTACATCGGGCACCTGCTCAATTACCCAACGTGCAGGCGTAGCTGCTTACAATGGTGGTTTGGAGAGCGTGTTGCAAATGCGTGATTCTTTCAAAAAACGTCGTGATTTGGTTTATAGCTTACTTCAGGAAATTGATGGTTTAAAAGTAAACTTGCCTGATGGAGCCTTTTACTTCTTCCCTGATGTAACATCCTTTTTCGGCAAAAGCTTCAACGGCAAACCCATAAACGATGCTGATGCCCTAAGCTTATACTTATTGGAAGAAGCCCATGTAGCTGTAGTGGGTGGAAGTTCGTTCGGCGATCCAAAATCTATTCGCATCTCTTACGCTGCTGCCGAAGACAAATTGGTAGAGGCTGTAAAACGCATAAAAAAAGCATTAGCTCAATTACAATAAACTGAGCTAATGCTTTTCTTTCCAATAAATTCAAAAACTGTACTGATTAGAAGTTAAAGATGTAAGCTAGTCGTAAAGCTACCACGCTTACATAGTTGTTCTGATTGTTAATGTTTTCATATCTAAAAGAAGCGTCAATATGGTTGCTCTCGTAACCTATAGATGGTGCTATAACCTTTACAAAGTGTGTTTGTGTTCGGGGTACAATAGATGGATCTATGTACCCTACACCCACTTCACCTCCTAAATACCATTCTGGTAAAAAGTAAGCTTTACCACCAAATTTCACGGGTATAAATTTAATATCTTCTTTAGTAAGGCTTCTTGGCCCCTTATCATGCGTAATATTGTAAAAGCCTGAAGTAAGTGTTAAACCTAAGTTTTGGGTTAAATCATACTGAAAACGCAAGGTACCACCTACACCGGCTTTGTAGTAATTTTTGCCTGGATTTATATTGTACATGCCTTCTGCTCCTACACTAATGTGTAGACTACTTTCACTATAACGCTCATTACTAGCAAAAATTTGGGCGTTAGCTGTTTTTTGAAAGCCAAGAAAAACAACAAGCAATAAAAAGTTGAATAGAATTTTCTTCATGCACATTTATAATAAGGATGATCAAACTATGCTTAATTATTAAGTTGTATGCTAAAAACGGCAATACACACTTACATCATTCTAAGTAAAAAGCCAATCTTAATTGCAATAGGTTATCTAACACATATTAGAAATACCATTAAGCAAGCTATGTTAGCTGTTATACTATTTTTATTAAGCAAAAGTTACATATCATACTATATCGCACATGGCATTAAACAAAAAGAGCCCTGTTAAACAGGGCTCTTTTTACATAAAGTAGATTATACTTTTACAATTTGAAACCATACGCTAAACGTAGGGCAACCATACCGTAATTGTTGTTATTGCCTGAGAAGTTCTCATAACGAACACCTAAATCAACATTGGTCCATGAGTAACCTACACCTGGAGCTAAAATTAACTTAGTAGCTTTTTCGTTGTAGTCACCTGTTTGACCTTTGTACGCATCTTTAGTTTCGAATCCGGCACCTATTTCGCCAGCAACATAGAAACCGCTGCCTACATAAGCTTTAATACCAGCTTTTACAGGCACCATACCAAAGTCGACAGCTTTGTTGGTAACTCTAGTAACATTGGTTCCATTAACGTAAGTAGCTGTATTCTCTTTACCAAAATAGTTATAGTAACCTGAAGTTAATGTCAATGCTACGTTATTGTTGATACCGTATTGAATACGAGCTGTACCGCCTAAACCAACATTAGAAATATTGTGTAAATTACCGGTTGGTAACATACCTTCAACGCCAATACCAAATCTCCATGCATTAGCTGGTGTACCTGACTGAGCATTTGCTTTGCTTGCAAATAAACCCATAACTGCGAATGAAGCAAGTGCTATAAGCTTAGATAATTTTTTCATAGTCGTTTTTTAATGTGTGTTAAATATTAAGTTGTTTACAAGCACCCATGAACAAATACTTTGCCATTATTACCTTCTGTTATGCTTTATAATTATTGTTGCTTATAGCTGTATCTACTTCATTAACTACATTATTAACATTACTGTTTTCACAACTATATTGAATATCAGCCTAATTTATATATTAAGAACTTACAAAATGCAGATTTGTAAACTTAATGTAAAACCAATATTAGAAAACTTCTAATTATTTTTGGCATACATAAGCTTTCATGAATGTAGCTAAATTTGGTACTAAGTGTCATAAATTGTATTACATCTTAATTATCGAACCATGAACTGTGCCGCTAAAATATATAGTATTCTTAACTTTATGTAGATGTAGTTTAATACAGTCTAGAACTGTAATATACCACTATTTGCCTTATAATAAAAGAGGCTGTCTCATAAGGGACAGTCTCTTGTTGTTTTAAGGAGATTTTTGTATCTTAAAGGCATGGGAGGCAAGATAGTCTTTAAGGAATATGATCCAGACCAGTTAACGTTTTTACCGTACAAACTGGAGGAACTGGTACCGACAGGTCATCCGGTCCGTATCGTTAAACAGGTCGTGGACGCGGTAGATGTCAAACCGATCAACCGGAAGTACAAAGGCGGCGGGGCGTCAAGTTTCCATCCCCGGCTGATGCTGAAGCTGCTGGTTTACGGCTATCTGACCAATACTTATTCCTCACGCAAACTGGAAGAACAGGCCGCGCAGAACGTACACTTCATGTGGCTTTTAGGGATGAAAAAGCCCGACCACAACACCATCAACCGTTTTCGCAGCGAGAAGTTGTCAGGCGTCTTAAAGCAGATCTTCTCACAAATCGTGTTGCTGCTCGAGCAGGAAGGTATCGTATCCTTGAAAGAAGCCGTTTTTACTGATGGTACCAAGATCGAATCAGCGGCGAACAAGTACACCTTCGTATGGGGCAAAAACATCAAGGCGAATAAAGATAAGATGAAAGCCCAGCTTGATGAACTGTGGGGTTATGCGCAAAGCATTGCCGCCGAAGAACTAAAAGATACAGCGCCCTTGGAATATAGTGAGATCAACCCGGAGAAAGTAAAGGAAACCATCTCAAAGATCAATGCAGCCTTAGATGATAAAGAAGACGTAGACAAAAAAGTAAAGCAAAAGCTGAACTACGCAAAGAAGCACTGACCGGAGAGCCTGGCACGGTATGACGAGCAGGAAAAGTTATTAGCCGGCCGTAACAGCATGTCAAAGACCGACCCGGATGCCACCTTCATGCGGATGAAGGAAGACCATATGCTGAACGGACAACTTAAGCCGGCCTATAACCTGCAGATATCCACCCAGGAGCAATTCATCCTTAATTATACCCTGCATCAAACCTCAACCGATTACCAAACCTTGTCTTCCCATATTGAACAATACCAAGCCTTATATAAAGACCTGCCCAAAGCCATTGTTGCCGACGCCGGCTACGGATCGGATGAGAACTACGGTGTGTTAGCGCGAAAAGGCATTGAGGCTTACATCAAATACAATACGTTCGATAAGGAACAAAAGGACGGTATCAAAGCGTTCAGTAACGACAGCCTGCATTATAACGAAGCGGAGAATTACCTTGTTTGTCCGATAGGTCAATGGATGGCGCATATCGGTAACGGTCAGCGAGTCACTTCATCTGGTTTTGTACAACTGATCAGCCGTTACCGTGCCCAGAACTGTGAAGGTTGCCCGATGCGTGGTGTTTGCCATACTACACAGGGTAACCGGGTCGTTGAGATCAACCACAGCCTAAGACAACATAAACAGGCAGCCAAAGAACGGTTGAATACAGAACAGGGTATCAACCTCAGGAAACGAAGGCCGGCCGATGTGGAACCGGTATTCGCCCAATTAAAGCATAACCATGGCTTCAGACGATTCCTGCTGAAAGGGATGTCCAAGGCCGAGGTCGAAATCGGCTTATTATCCATCGCACATAACCTAAGAAAATGGAAAACCTGAAAACAAGCTTTTTATAGACTTTTAGAACCTGTTAGAATCAATCCCCGGTTCTTAAACGGCTGCTGACATCTTTCACTCAACCTTCCAACCAAAAATCATAACTAAATAAAAAACCGCCTCATATTTGACTTATGAGACGGCCTCTTTTATTATCCTTCAGGCACCTCATGTGCCTTGGGTTTATTTTTCAACTCTTCGAGCTTTTCTTTGCCGTATGCCACACGACTAATAACATAAAATAGAACAGGTACTATAAATATAGCTAACGATGTTGCTGCCAACATACCACCAAACACTGTCCAACCTATAGTTTGCCGAGCATTAGCGCCTGCTCCTGAAGCAAATACTAACGGTAATACACCCAGTATAAAGGCTAGCGATGTCATTATGATTGGCCGCAAACGCAAGCGTACAGCTTCCAGTACTGCATCTTCTAAGTCATACCCACCACCATCTAAACGTTCTTTGGCAAATTCCACAATCAGGATAGCGTTTTTGGCCGATAGACCAATCAGGGTAATTAAACCTATTTGTGCATACACGTTATTATCCAGTTTAGGCAAAAATGTTAAAAACAAAATTGCACCGAATGCACCTAGTGGTACCGCCAGTAGTACTGAAAATGGCACTGACCAGCTTTCGTATAATGCAGCCAGGAACAAGAAAACAAAGCCAATTGATAAGGCAAAGATGTATATGGTTTTTGATCCTGATAATAATTCCTCACGGCTTAGGCCTGAAAACTCGTAACCATAACCAGCTGGTAAACTCTTTGCAGCTACTTCCTGCAAAGCCTTTAGTGCATCACCACTACTATAGCCAGGGGCTGAGTTACCATCAATTTCGGCAGAACGGAAAAGATTATAATGCGATATGAGCGGAGCATTCTCAATAATCTGGTATGAGGTTAAGGTACTTAGCGGAACCATACTACCTGCCTGATTACGCACATAGTATTGCCCAAGGTTTTGTATGCTCGTGCGGTAATTGGTATCGGCTTGTGCAACCACCCTGAAATTACGACCATAAATCGTAAAATCATTTACATAAGAACTACCGAGGTAGGTTTGCAAAGCATTATTGATATCCGATATCTGAACTCCTAAGCGTTTGGCCTTTTCACGGTCAACCACTAGCTTGTAGGCTGGCGTACGTGCAGTGAAAAACGAAAATGCTTTTGAAATTTCAGGGCGCTTATTTACTTCGCCAACAAAGTTTTGCAGCACACGCTCAAAGTTCTTGATATCGCCACCAGCTTGTTTTTCCTCTAAAATAAATGAGAAGCCTGCCGTGTTACCCAAACCCGGAATAGCAGGTGGTGGAATAACTACAACGTTCGCTTCTTTAAACCGAGCAAGCCGCTGCTGCAAAGTAGCTACAACAGAAAATAACTGCTGACTTTTATCTGATCGCTCATCCCAAGGTTTTAATTGCACAAATATGGTAGCACTGTTTGATTTACTTGCAAACGTTACAGCATTTAACCCACCTAAAGCAGCGTAATGGCCAATAGCAGGAATACTATCCAGCACATGCATCATCTGATTCAAGACACTAACTGTTCTTTGTGTAGCTGAAGCTTCGGGCAAATCATAAGTAATGTAAATACGACCTTCATCTTCAGTTGGAATAAAACCTGATGGTTTATTTTTAAATAGTAATATGGTACCTATAATGAAACACACCAGGATCACAATAACCAACTTAGCATGCTTGATACTTCGGTCAACTCCATTTCTGTATTTGCCTGTTACCCGGCCAAACCAGTTATTGAATGCCGCAAAAAAGCGATCCAGAATATTGTTAGACTTTTTAGATTCATCATGCGGCTTCAGCAATAGTGTACATAGCGCAGGTGTAAGTGAAAGTGCAACAAAGGCTGATATTAACACCGAAATAGCAATGGTGATAGCAAACTGCTGATACAAGCGCCCTACTATACCTGGTACAAAACCCACCGGCACAAACACCGCAGCCAAAATTAAAGCTATAGCAATTACTGGTGCCGATATGTCGCGCATAGCATGCTCTGTAGCATCACGTGGCGACATTTTTTCTTCGTCCATATAATGCTGTACAGCCTCCACCACCACAATTGCATCATCCACCACAATACCAATAGCTAACACGAAACCAAATAAAGTAAGTGTATTAATTGTAAAGCCTAACGGTATAAAGAATATGAAGGCACCTATAATAGATACCGGAATAGCTAGTACGGGTATAAGGGTAGCTCGCCAGCTTTGCAGAAACAAAAACACTACAACTACTACCAGACCTAAAGCTTCCAGTAAGGTTTCGATTACTTCATGTACCGATACCTTTACTACAGTAACCGACTCAAATGGTACTACGTAATTTACATCAGCTGGAAAGCTTTTCTTTAACTGCTCCATAGTGGCATATACACCATTTGCAGTTTCCAAAGCGTTACTGTTTGGTGCCTGGTAAACCAACAGATAAGATGCACGCTTACCATCCACAAAAGAATTACCCGTATAGTTAAATTTTCCTAGCTCTATCCGAGCTACATCGCGAAGGTGCACTATAGCTCCGTTATTTGGCTGAGTTCGTACAATGATATTACCAAACTCTTCTGGCTTAATCAAACGTCCTTGTGTAAGTACAGTGTACTCAAATGTTTGTCCGTTTACTTGTGGCGGTGCACCTACGGTACCAGCAGCTACCTGTACGTTTTGCTCCTGCAAGGCACCAGTTACATCAGCAGCCGTCATGCCAAATGAAGCTAATTTGTCTGGCTTCAACCATATACGCATACTAAAATCATCAGCCCGCGTAAAAACGTCACCCACACCTTTGGATCGTAACAAGGCATCACGCACAAAAATGTTGGTATAATTATCTAAAAACGTTACTGCATGCGATCCTTTTGGGGAGTAAATAGCCACCAGCATTAATATACTAGGATTACGTTTACGTACAGTTAAGCCTAAACGCTGCACTTCTTGCGGCAAAGTAGGTTGAGCTATACTCACCCGATTCTGTACATCCAACGCTGCAATGTCAATATTGGTCCCCACCTCAAAGTTCACAGTCATGCTCATCTGCCCGTTACTGGTACTATTACTTTGCAGGTAAGTCATGCCGGGTGTTCCGTTTACCTGTACTTCTACAGGAGTAGTTACAGTTTGCTCAACCGTTAACGCATCAGCGCCGGTGTAGGTACCCGTAACCTGTACAGTTGGTGGTGTAATATCAGGATATTGACCTATGGGTAACGTACCAATGGCTATAATACCTACAATAACAATAACCAGGGATATAACAATGGCGGTAACCGGCCTCCTGATAAAAACGTCTGCAATCATTACTTCGTTGAATTTATATCTGTTTGCCTGTTACTTGCTTTGTTGCTGGTTTTGATTAGGTTTTTCAGCCGACTGACTACTACCCGATGATTGCTGTACATTATCCTGACGGCCTTGCTTGCCACCAGCGCTTTGCTGTGCGGCAGGTGGTGGACCGAGCGTGATACGTCCGCCTTCACGTAAACGCTGGAAACCATCAGTAATAACTTTTTCCCCTGCATTCAATCCACTCATCACCACAACTTTATCATTAATACGTGGGCCTAGCTTGACTTTTATTTGATGAGCGATAGTGTCTTGCGCAACAAACACGAAAAACTCTCCCATCTGTTCAGACACAGCTTTGTATGGTATTTGTATCCTACTACCCGATTCATTGTTCAGCACGTTTAAAACACCGCTCATACCATCCTTTAAACTATCTCGCGGATTAGAGAATTCTACTCGCACTTTAATAGTACCTGTTTGGTTGTTCACGCCACGGTCAATAGCAAATATTTTTCCTCTTTGCTTATACATAATTCCGTCGCTGAGTTGCAAACGAAAGGTAGAATCAGTACTATGTCGTTGTAATTTATAATATCGGTTAATGTCCTGTTCGTTCACCACAATATCTACCCCCATTGGGTTTTCACTGGAAATAGTATTTAGCAGTGTAGAGCCAATTGAAACTTCCGCGCCTAATTTTACCTGCGATATACCAATACGGCCAGTAAATGGCGCTTTTATCACTGAATAAGACAAATCTGTTAGTGCAGATGTAACACCCGCACGAGCTACATCAACCTGACTGCGGGCAGTAGCCAATGCAGCTACAGACTGATCATAAGTTTGTCGCGCCACAGCATCTTGCCTTAACAAAAAGGTATAACGATCGGCATCTTTCTGGGCTTTAACCAGATTAGCTTGGGCACTAGATAAATTAGCCCGGGCCTGCTGGTAAGCTGCCTCATACTTCCGACGGTCAATTTCGTATAAAAGTTTACCCTTAGGCACTACCTCTCCCTCTTTGAAGAATATACCTGTAATAAACCCGGCAACTTGTGCCCGCAGCTCTACACTATTTAATGCCACTACGGTAGCCTGATATTGGTTATAGTATATAGCGCTGGCTGCTTCTGCAGTTGCAACACTTACCGATGTTGGTGGTGGAGCAGCCGAAGCATTTTTATCTTGGTGTTTACATGCTGTCCAGGTCAGCGCCAATAAAGGTGCAGCCCAAAAAGTATATTTCAATTTTATCATGTTAAATTTATCTAACTGGTAAAGTACCTAAAGCTCTTTGCAAATCAATTTTACTAGACAGCAGTTGAAAAAGCGCATTATAATAGTTCAGCTCAGAAGTTCGCAAATCAGCCTGAGCATTTAATACATCCAGGTAAGCTTTGATACCTTCCCGATACTGCAGGCTAATTACATTATACACATCTTTAGCTAAAGCCACGTTTTGCTTCAATAATTGATAATCCGAATAGTTCGACTTGTAATTGGCCAAAGCCTGTACATATTCAGTATTGATCTGATTGCGGGCATTAACAATATCTAAATCGGCACGTTCAACCTGTAAGCGCGCTTTACTTAAATTTTGCAAGCGCTTAGTTCCTTGAAAAATTGGCAAACTCAAACTCAAGCCTGCCAATGAAGTTGGATAGGCATTATTGTAAAGACTCGTAAAACGATCATTAAAATAAATAAGGTTGTAAGTACCAAATGCCGACAATGAAGGCAAAAAACCATATTTATAGTAGCTAACGTTAAGATTTTGTAATGACTTCTGTGTTTGCAGCAAACGAAATTCAATACGATTATTCACTTCCAAACGCTGGTTTGTATCAATTACAGCTTCTTTCTCAAATTTGGTCGAATCATAAGTTAAAGTTAAACGTTGGTAAGGTGTAAAACCCATTACTTGTTTAAGGTAAGCCGTACGACTGTTTACTGCTTCCAGCGTTTGTTTGCGTGATGCTAATGAATTATTTAAAGCAATTGTAGCTTGTTTATAATCTGTTTTATCGGCTACTCCAGCCTGATAACGAGTATAAGCATCCTTTAAACTCCGTTGCAAACGAGCGATGTCTTCATTCAATATATTTAACTGCTTTTGTGATAGTAGTACATCAAAAAAGGCTTTGCTAACATCCGTTACTACATTGATTTGAGCACTGTATGAATTCTGACGGTAATATTCTCTTGAATACTTTGATGCCCTGGATGCCAATAATACATCATTATTATAGATGACCTGTGTAGCTTGAAGAGCAACACTTGATACATTTCGTGCTGCAGCAATCACTGATTGTTGTTGTGAGTTTGTTGTATTACCTGTAGTACCATTAGTTCCAGTGCCAGTGCCAGTACCTGTATTGTTATTGGTAGTACCACCGTTATTGCCCGTATTAGTTCCTCCACTAGTACTGGTTGTGCTACCCGTAGTACCCACTCCTGTAGATGAAATAGTGGCCGCACGTTGAAAATACCGCTGGTAGCTGTCAGCAGTAGAAAGCTGAGGCAACCAGGCCGACAAGCTAATACGTATATCACGTTCATTAATGCTTTCGTCAATTAAAGCCTGTTTTACGGCTGGCTGGTTACGCAATGCGAAATCAACGCATTGCTGTAAAGTAAGTAATTCGGAAACCGTGTCTCGACGAGTTTGAGCTAACAAACCCAATGGAAACATTACTATAATAGAAATATAATGAAAGTATTTTTTTTTCATAAGCACTTACATGCGTTTGCAAAGAACGCAAATAGCCAATATTAGTTTTGTAAATTGATGATGGAAAAAGTGCAAGAATTTGTAAAATTTCTTATACACATCCTTGTCAATAAGTATAATATAAAGGAGCGAATTAAACTGACACCTGTTTTTACATTCAAACTTGTAGATTGTTTATGAAATTTCATATTTTAAATTGAGATGATACTACATATACAAATAATTTAATTAATTTGCCGGATAGATACATATTAAACCTGAATACCGGTATTTAAAAAATTTACATACTAAATATAAGTTATTTGGTTTTAGATGGTATTTTTACAAAAATTTTAAGCAGAGTTAATACATGGGTAAAAAACTACATGATAAGATTGCTCAGTTTACAGCAGCTGATGAGGCCAGAAAAAACGGAGTATATCCTTATTTCAGGCCAATAGAATCAGGGCAGGATACTGAAGTTATAATTGATGGCAAACGTGTACTGATGTTTGGTTCCAACTCTTATTTAGGTTTAACAAGCCATCCTAAAATTAAAGAAGCGTCAAAAAAAGCTATTGATAAATATGGTACTGGTTGTGCAGGTTCTCGGTTTTTAAATGGTACGCTGGATATCCATGTGGAACTGGAAAATCGTTTAGCTGCGTATGTAGGTAAAGAAGCTGCTGTATTATTCAGCACAGGTTTTCAGGTTAATCTGGGTGTACTATCTGCTATTACCGGACGTAATGATTATTTAATATTAGATGAGTACGATCACGCATCAATTATTGATGGTAGCCGTTTATCATTTTCTCGCGTAATCAAATTTGCACATAATGATATGAATGACCTTCAGCGCAAGCTAAGCTTGTTACCTGAAGAAGCTGTAAAATTGATTGCGGTTGATGGTATTTTCAGTATGGAAGGCGATATTGCCAAATTACCTGAAATAGTAAACCTTGCCGATCAGTATGGTGCCAATATCATGGTAGATGATGCACACAGTTTTGGTGTAATTGGTAAAAAAGGAGCTGGTACTGCCTCACATTTTGGTTTAACTGATGATGTTGACCTGATTATGGGTACTTTCAGTAAATCATTAGCTTCCTTAGGTGGATTTATTGCAGCTGATTATGCTACAATCGATTATCTAAAACACCATGCCCGTTCGCTTATATTTAGCGCCAGTATGCCTCCAGCTACGGTAGCCAGTGTTATTGCAGCTTTAGATATTATTGAGGCTGAACCTGAACGTATTGATCGCTTATGGGATAATACTAATTACGCTACCAAGTTAATGCAGGAAGAAGGCTTCAATATTGGTCCATCTGAAAGCCCTATATTACCAATTTATATTCGTGATAATGAGAAAACCTTCTTGGTTACCAAATACCTGCAAGAGGCCGGAATATTTGTTAACCCTGTAGTTTCTCCTGCAGTTCCATCAGATTCTACTCTAATTCGCTTCTCGTTAATGGCTACCCATACCTTTAGCCAAATTGAAGAAGCTGTTGAGAAGATGGCAATGGTATTTAAGAAAGTGGGTGTTGACGCCGTTAAAGAAAAAATATGACACAAATAGTTGCGGTAAGTTCTAAAAAAGAACTTGCCGCCTTTATAGATTTTCCACATGATTTGTATAAAAACGATCCAAATTATGTGCCCGAGTTATTTATCGCCCAACGCGATTTATTAACCACTCACCCCTTTTTTGAGCATTCATCACTTCAATGCTTTTTGGCTTATAACGATAATAAAATTGCAGGTCGTATTGCAGCCATTTTAAACAACAATCATAACAAATACAATGAAGCCAATGATGGCTTTTTTGGTTTTTTTGACTGTATAAATGATGCTGATGTAGCTAAACTACTTTTTGAAACTGCTACCCAATGGCTTAAGCAGAAAGGCTTAACCAACATGATTGGGCCAATGAACTTCTCAACAAACGAAACCACAGGTTTGTTGATTGAAGGTTTTGATTCGCCACCAGTGGTAATGATGACCTATAATGCCTCTTACTATCCTGCTCTACTTGAAAAAGCAGGTTTACACAAAAAGGTTGATTTAATAGCCTGGCGCTTTGGTGCAGAAGGCTATGATGACCGGTCAATGAAATTGTTGGATAAGCTACAAGAGCGCTTAAAACGCAATAACATTGTTATCCGCAAAATCAACATGAAGAATTACAAGCAGGAAGCAGATAAAATTGCTGAAGTTTATAATTCGGCTTGGGAAAAGAACACCTTGTTTGTACCCATGACCAAAGCCGAATTTGACTACCTAGCCAAAGATTTAAAAATGTTGGTAGATCCTGATTTTTGTATTATAGCAGAACAAGAAGGCAAAGTTGTAGGTGTAGGTTTAGCTGTTCCCGACCTGAACCAAGTGCTTATAAAAATTAAAAAAGGTCGCTTACTGCCAACTGGCATTTTCAAGTTACTGCTAGGTAAAAGCAAAATTCAAGGCATACGCATCATGATATTGGGCGTAGTAGAAGGTTATCGAAAAATGGGTATTGAAGCCTGCCTATACGGAACTATTATTAAAGAATACCGTCGCAAAGGACTTAAATATGCCGAAGCCTCTTGGACGCTTGAAAATAACGATTTAATCAACAATGCTATTCAAGCGATTAATGGTGAGCCTTACAAGAAGTACAGGATTTACGAAAAATCAATATAAGGTTTTCAGCATTAACTAACCCTAATGCCAAAGCCTGAATGTTTTAAATAACCGATAAATAGTAAAATGGAAAACAATGTTAAACCTGCCAACGGCAAACTAGGCATACTGATTCCTGGCTTAGGAGCAGTAGCTACTACCTTAATTGCTGGTGTTGAAGCAGTAAATAAGGGCCTTTCTCAACCTATAGGTGCACTTACCCAAATGGGCAACATACGTTTAGGCAAAAGAACAGAAAACCGTTATCCTAAAATTAAAGATTTCGTGCCTCTGGCTAACCTGAATGATGTAGTATTTGGCGGTTGGGACGTATATGCCGATAATGTTTATGATGCGGCCATGAAAGCCAAAGTTTTGGAGCCAGGCTTGTTAAACTCGGTTAAAGCTGAATTGGAAGCTATTGTTCCCATGACTGCAGCATTCGATAAAAGCTATGCTAAAAATTTAGATGGTACAAACGTAAAAGAAGGTACCCGTTATGAAATGGCACAAGCTTTAATGCAAGACATCGAAACTTTTCAGGAAGAAAAAAATTGCGATCGTATTGTTGTTTTGTGGTGTGGTTCAACAGAGGTTTACTTTGAAGAATCAGACATTCACCAAAGCATTGAAATATTTGAGCAGGCTTTACAGGATGATGACAAGCGTATTTCGCCAAGCATGTTGTATGCTTATGCCGCATTAAAATTAGGCATTCCATACGTAAATGGTGCACCTAACCTGACTATTGATATTCCAGCGTTAGTAGAGTTGGCCAAACAAACTGAAACTCCTATAGCTGGTAAAGATTTCAAAACTGGACAAACCCTGATGAAAACTATCTTGGCTCCTGGCTTAGCAGCACGTGCTTTAGGTGTAAAAGGTTGGTTTTCAACTAACATTTTGGGTAACCGTGATGGCTTAGTACTGGATGATCCGGATAACTTTAAAACCAAAGAGGTTTCAAAACTAAGTGTGTTAGAAGACATTTTTCAACCAGAAGAAAATCCTGAACTGTATGGTGACTTATACCATAAAGTTCGTATTAACTACTATCCACCACATGGTGATAACAAAGAAAGCTGGGACAATATTGATATTTTCGGCTGGTTAGGTTACCAAATGCAAATCAAAGTTAACTTCCTGTGCCGCGACTCTATATTAGCAGCACCCGTAGCATTAGATTTAGCTTTATTTGTTGACTTAGCTAAACGTGCTGGCATGAGCGGCATTCAAGAATGGTTGTCATTCTACCTGAAATCGCCACAAACTGCCCCAGGCTTACGTCCAGAACATGATATTTTCAAACAGTTGATGAAACTGCAAAATACATTACGCCATATGATGGGCGAAGATTTAATAACTCATTTGGGCCTTGATTATTATCAAGATTTAGTTGAACTGCTGTAAAGTATACATCAACATAAAAAAAGGCTGCTATTATTCATAGCAGCCTTTTTTTATGAAATACATCACAAAAATTAATCAATCATTTGATTGATTTTTACGATGTAACAACACTATCTACAATACTATTCCTTATTTTTGGCAAGTAATTCAAACATTAGTAATAAGTATTTACGTAACACATTTTTAAAATTCTTGATATTGTATTAAGATATTCTTATTCGAAGGATACTTAATCAATGCATTTAAAATTAAAACATTGCTGAAACGTTTACCCTTGTATAATTACTAATCACACTAATTAGCTTAAATGCACTTAAAAAAATATATTCCTTTCCTGCTTACGTTAATTGCTGGCGTTTTTTCAATTTCTATCACTTTAGGGCAAACTACTGTAGTTAGGGGAACTGTAGTAGATGCTGCCAATAAACAGCCTTTATCCTATGTAACCATAAGTTTTCCCGGCAGTACCATTGGCGTAAGTACTAATGATGCGGGGAAATTTGTTATTAGGTCTGAAAAGCCTTATAACCAAGTACAAGCTTCCTTTGTAGGTTATAAAGCAGTTACACTACCAATTACACCTGGTAAGGAACAAGATATCAATATTCGTTTAGTTGCAGATAGTAAGCAATTGAAAGATGTAGTGGTACGCTCTGGTAAAAAGCCTAGGTACACTAATCGTGATAATCCGGCAGTAGCGCTAATTAGAAAGGTAATTGAGAACAAAGAAAAAAACCGTCCGGAAAGTTATAATTATGTAGAATATAAAGAGTATGATCGAATGACATTCTCTTTTATTAATGTTTCTCCTACATTATCAGATAAAAAGTTCTTTCGTAAATATAAATTTTTACTAGACAATCGCGATACTACTACCCTACCTGGTAAAAACCTGCTCCCCATTTACATTGATGAAAAACTATCACAATATTACTACCGGAAGAACCCTGAAAAAAGCAGAACTATTGTATTGGGGCAGAAAGGTGTAAACTTTGGCGGCATGGTTGATAATGAAGGTATAACTGTTTATTTCAAACATTTATACCAGAATGTAGATATTTATGCTAATAGTGCCGTACTAGTAACTAACGAATTTTTAAGTCCAATATCAGACAATGCGCCTAACCTATATAAATTTTTTATAACCGATACTGTAGTAGTAAATAATACTAAGCTGATTGAACTAAGTTTTACCCCTCGTAACACCAACGACATTCTTTTTGAAGGTGAAATTTACATAACGTTAGATGGTAACTACGCCGTACAAAAAGCTAACCTTACTATTAACCGGAAAATTAATCTGAACTGGGTTAAAGAGATGCACATTAATCTGGATTTCGAAAAAAATCCGGATGGGCGTTACCACCTGAGTAGAAGTAATACTTTGGCCGATTTTGGGGTACGTAAATCAGGTAAAGGCGGCATGTTCGGGCAACGTACAATTACATATAAAAACTATTTGGTTAATCAAGCCAAACCTGATACTACATACACGGGTCTGGAGGGAATAGTCTCTGATGATGTAAAACATCGGAGTGAGCAGTTTTGGGAACAAAACCGATTGGATACCTTAAACAATGTGCAAGCCAAGGTATATACCAACGTTGATAGTTTGCACAAGATGCCTTCTTATCGCCGTACGGTAGATATAGCTACGTTGTTGGTAGCTGGTTATAAATCATTTGGCAAATTTGAAATTGGTCCAGCTAATACCTTTTACAGCTTTAACCCGGTTGAAGGTTTTAAGTTGCGCTTAGGTGGCCGTACCACGCCTGAGCTCAGTAAGCGCTACTATCTGGAAACTTATGGTGCATATGGCTTTAAGGATGAGAAATGGAAATTTTTTCTGGCAGGTACTTACTCCTTTAATGCAAAATCAATTTATAGGTTCCCTCAAAATTATATTAGAGCAAGTTTCCAAAGAGATACTCAGATCCCTGGTTTAAACTTGCAATTCGTTCAGGAAGATAATTTTCTTCTTTCTTTCAAGCGTGGAACAAACGATAAATATTTATACAATGATAATTATCGAATTGACTATGTACGTGAGTTTGAGAACCATTTTTCCTATTCACTAGGCTTCCGTAAGTGGACGCAAACACCAGCAGGCTCATTATATTTTATCAATCAAGTAAATGGGGTTAATCACCAAATTAATAACTTGACTACTACACAAGCACATGTGCAATTACGCTATGCACCACACGAAGAGTTTTATCAAGGTAAAATATACAGAACGCAATTTTTAAATAAATATCCAATATTTACTTTCGACTACACAGCAGGAATAAAAGGATTGTTAGGTAGTGAATACAACTATCATAATTTAAATCTAGATATTTACAAGCATGCCTATTTAGGTCGATTTGGCTATGCAGACGTTTACCTAGATGCAGGACGCATTATTGGTCAGGTACCGTACCCTTTGTTAACTATTCCGCGTGCCAATCAAACATATGCTTATGATTTGCTTTCTTATAATTTAATGAACTTTCTGGAGTTCGCCAATGATCACTACGAAAGCATCAACATCGACCAGCATTTTAATGGTTACTTCTTTAATCGCATTCCATTATTTAAAAGATTGAAATGGCGTGAAACAGCATCTGTAAAAGCTTTGTGGGGCGGCTTGAGAAGTGAAAATGATCCTAACATCCATCCAGAATTATACCAGTTCCCTAAAGAGTTGGATGGTACCCCAATTACCTACTCGTTAGGTAACAAACCTTATGTAGAAGGCAGTGTAGGTATTGAAAATATCTTTAAAGTGTTAAGGGTTGACTTGGTACATCGCTTCAACTACCTTGATCATGCACATGTTGCAGAATGGGGAATCCGGACACGCGTACAATTTATATTTTAACTATTTTTGCGTACATAAATCAACTGCACATCTTTTTTTGAATATGGCACAACAAACATCGTTGCGTACTAACTTACAATTAGGTATATATAAAATTATTGATCCTTTTGTTAAGGTTTTGATCAGGATAGGTTTAACACCTAATGCGGTTACTTTAATTGGCTTTATATTAAATATTGGTGTTGCATTTGTTTTTATTTTCGGCGCTGAACAAAAAAAGCGTAATGATTTATCATCGGTAGCATGGGCAGGAGGCCTGCTTTTATTTGCAGGTTTGTTTGATATGTTGGATGGACAAGTAGCTCGCTTGGGAAACATGAAATCAGTTTTTGGCGCTTTGTTTGATTCCGTTTTAGACCGCTACAGCGAACTAATTATGTTTTTTGGCATTTGCTATTACCTGGTTTATAACCATTACTTTTTAAGCTCAATTTTTGCATTTATAGCACTTATTGGTTCTATGATGGTAAGTTATGTACGTGCTCGTGCAGAAGGCTTAGGTATAGAATGCAAAGGTGGCTTAATGCAACGCCCAGAACGTGTAGTAACTATTGGCTTATTCGCTATATTATGTGGGGTAACTGCCAGCTATGTTGGCGGAAATTACAAACTGTATGTGCCAGGTATTCCATTTCACATTTTTGAGCCGATGTCGGTATTTACAATACCTATAGCTGTTTTAGCCGTGTTAACCAACATAACAGCTTTTAACCGATTAATGGATGCCAAAAAGAATATTCAGCAGGCTGAAAAATAATATTTGTAAACGTAATGATTAAAAAAAGAGCAATATTATCCGGAATTTGTCTGCTGGCAGTGAGTATACTTACTACAGCAAAGCCTTTATCCAACCTACCTACTTTTTCTACTCCTGCTGATACTGTGAAGAACCTGTTTCAGCTACCGGGTAACCCCTATCCAGCTTTACCGGTTAGTGTAAATCGCTTATTTTATGTACAACGTACGCCTAATGCGAACACCATTGTTTATGAATTGAACATGAGCAGTAATGGCCAGCCCAATGAGGATGAACCGATACACGCGTATTGGATACGTTATCATGAACAAGGGCAAAAAGCTGATTTGAGCTATATACAACGAAAGTTTGCCTATGGCCTTAATACCAAATCTTTGGGTAATGGTAAATATGATATCCGTTTTGTGTCATATAAAAAATATCCCCTTACCTTAATGAAAGGTACAGACGGTAAATATCATATCTTCGCAACGATTTCTCAAAGGCTATTGATTCTGAATCGTGTTTTTGTTAAAATTGAAGGAGGATCGTTCTGGGTTCCTAAAGTTTTATTTGTAGAATTAAGAGGGACAGACCAATCTACCGGAAAAGAATATATTGAGCGTTTCAAACCCTGATTAGTGATGAAGAACTTTGTATCTAATTCTAGTGAATCCGTAAGGATGTTTAAGAGTGACTTGTTAGAAAAATTATCTAAGGTTCACTTCACTGTACCCCTATATGTTTATGTGCCTGTTATTAGCTACTTGCTTTATTTAGCAGTTGCAAAAAGTACACTTACAATTCTTGGCGTTGTAGGTATGTTTATAGCAGGATTAATGTTTTGGACATTGGCAGAATACGTGCTGCACCGATACGTTTTCCATTTTGTACCTAAAGCTGATTGGGCTTTACGTTTACACTTCATTTTTCATGGTGTACACCATGATTACCCAAGCGATGCCAAGCGATTAGTGATGCCACCATCAGCCAGCATCCCAATGGCTTTAATTTTGTATTTTTTGTTTAATGCTGCATTACCGGCCACTTACATTTATCCTTTTTTTGCGGGATTCTTGTTAGGTTATCTGGTGTACGATATGACACATTATGCCATTCATCACTTTAACTTTAAAGGTGGTTTATGGAAAGCCATTAAACAACATCATATGTTGCATCATTATCAAGACCCACAGAAAGGATATGGTGTTAGCTCCCCTTTCTGGGACAAAATATTCCAATCAGACTTTGTTAAAAAAGTAAAAGTGAAATGAGTTCGGGGGTTAGTAAAAGTACTTCCCTAACTTTAACAGCTGCGCTAAGTGCCCTTGGCGCAGCTTTAGCCTATTTAATTATCTCTTATTTTTTAGTTGGATTTAAGTCAGATCAGTTGGTGTTGGCAGGTATATTCTGCTGCGCTTTCTTTGCTTCAACTATTACTCGTAAATTCATTTTAGGCTTTTCCATCTTCATTGTGTATTGGATCATATTCGATTACATGAAGGCTTTTCCTAATTACAATTACAATCCGGTTCATATTGCTGGCCTGTATAATCTGGAAAAACATTGGTTTGGTTTACATATTGGTGGCAAGATATTAACACCTAATGAGTACTGGAGCATTTACGGTTTTACCTTTTTAGATATTATTACTGGTATATTTTATTTATGCTGGATACCTGTTCCGTTAGCTTTTGCGTCTTACATGTTTTTTGTAAACCGTGATCAATTTTTGCGTTTTTCACTCACTTTCGTATTCGTTAATCTGCTGGGCTTTATTGTTTATTATGCATATCCCGCAGCCCCGCCTTGGTATGTACAATATCATGGCTTTCACTTCATTAAACTAACTGCAGGTAATACAGCTGGCTTAGCCCGATTTGACCGACATCTCCATGCGGGTATATTTAAATCCATCTATGCAAAGGGCTCTAACGTATTTGCGGCTATGCCTTCATTACATTCCAGCTACCCGGTTATTGTACTTTACTACGGATTGAAAAACCGTTTAGGCTGGATTAACCTATTCTTTGCTACAGTAATGATAGGCATTTGGTTCTCGGCAGTTTACAATAGCCATCATTATTTACTCGATGTAATAGCTGGTGTTATTTGTGCTATTACAGGCATTGTACTATTTAATTACATGTGCAAAAGTTCAGTTATAAAGCAATCTTTATATCGGTACGAAGCGCTAATTAGATAATTTTCATTCAAAATTTACAAGCCTCTTCCTCTCTTATTGTAAACAGGCATACTATTTGTATTTATTAAAATACATTTTTAAATGTTTACTATGAAAAGATTATTTGTACTCTCAATCATACTATTAAGCTTTACCAGTCGCATTTTTGCAAATGGATTAGATAGCTTGAAACAGCAGTTGCAAATTACCACTATTGATTCTGCAAAGGCAGCTATTTATACGCGAATGGTTGATTACTATTTGGATGAAAATAATTCTCCAAACCGATATAGTAAAAGAATCAATGCAGAAAATGCGGTTAACTATTCTATGCTGGCATTGCACCTTTATTCTAAAAACGACGATACTACAGGTTTAAAAACCAGCTATACCAATCTATCCAAAGCTTATCGTATGCAACGCCTTTATGCACAAGCTAAATGGTTTATTTTGCAAGCTAATGCGTTGGCACGTCAGCAAACTAAAGTTGATGATATTATAGGTACACTGGTTCAGTTGGCTGCTATTAAGATGGATATTCATGATTATAAATTAGCTAACCGCGACTTGAAAGAAGCTTTAAGGTGGTCATTGCATTATGACAGCTTACAGGTAAATGATATTAAGAGAAGTTATACCCGCTTATATACCTATATTAGTGTACCAACAGAAGAAAATATTTTTATAGAAGGCAATAATTTACTTAAAATCAGCGGATCCGAAATGCCTATATCAAGTAAATCTACAATTAGTAAACGACGCAAAGTTGTAGTAAGCAAAAGAAAATTTTATGCTGTAAACAACAAAGAGACCTATACAAGTAACACTATTAGTTTCTAAGTACTAAAAGCATTATCATTTATCTACATAAAAAAATAGGCCTCCATTTGGATGCCTTTTTTTATGCTATTTTCCGTTTTAAAGTAATAACTGTAATTTCCGGCCATATACCTAATCGACCTGAGAAAGCTAGGAATCCGAAGCCTCTATTTACATATAAATAACGGTTGTTTTCATTAGCTAAACCAGCCCAATCTAAGTAGCGGTACTGAACCGGACTCCAACGCAAGCCTGCAGCTTCGACACCAAATTGTGCACCATGCGTATGGCCGGATAATGTTAAATGTATTTGTGTAGGATGATAACGAACCTTCTCTTCCCAATGAGTAGGATCATGCGATAACAAAACCTTAAATGAATGCGGATCAACATTGCTTAGCGCCTTGTCTAAATCTCCTATTTGTATAAAGCCTCGTCCCCAATTCTGTACACCAATTAGGACAATCTTTTCTCCTCCTTTATTTAGCTCAATATTTTCATCTAATAATAATCGGTACCCTAAAGTTTTATGATGTTCTTTTAACTTTTGCAAGTTAGCTTCTTTTTCTTGTTGGCTGTTCCATTGTATATAATCTCCATAATCATGATTACCCAAGATAGAGAACTGCCCATAAGGTGCCTTTAATGAACTAAAATGATTTAAGTAAGGTTCAATCTCCCATGCTACATTGTTTACCAGATCTCCAGTAAAAACAAATAAATCTGATTTCTGCGCTTGAGCCAGATCAACACCCTTTCGAACAGCTGCTGTGTTATCAAAGCTTCCTGAATGGATGTCGGACAACTGAGTTATTGTAAAACCATCAAATGCTTCTGGCAAATCATCAAAAAACAAAGTGTGGCGATGTACTCGATAATCATACTTACCTCGCAACATGGCATAAAAGAATGAGGTAAACGGAATAGCAGCTAGTAGAACGGCTACTTCGCTAATAAATCTTCGCCTTGATGATATAGATTGTCCATTTTGTAGTGGAGTATGTTTAATAGTGTTTAACAAGCCAATGAAAAGCCGGTAAACATCACCTAGAAACAGCACCAAAACAAATACTATTTTAGTTGCCAAAAAAGTTAGAAAAATACTGAGTACCCATTCATGAAAAGGCGTCATACCACGTGCTGTAGTGAAGCTACCTAGCCCAGCTACAAACACCATTAACACTCCTACATTTATCACCCAATACGCCCACAATACCAGTTGTTTATTACGGTTGTTTGACCAGCCAGCTAATAACGTTCTTAAACCGTGATAAACGTACCAGTCCATCAATAAACTGATAGCTGCCAGTATCAAAAAAAACTTTATAATTCCACCACGATGCATAAGTATATATCAATGTGTTAAAAGTAGCTAACACTACAGCCTTCCATTTTGTTGCAAGGCTGTCAGTTTATAAAGCCAGAGTAGGTACTCCGCTTTAATGTTTATTTTTGCAGCTTAATTAATAACCATGCAAGCAAACCTAAAAAATAAATTTGATAGCATTATATTCGACTTAGATGGAACCTTGTGGGATTCGACCATCACCGTAGCTGAGGCTTGGCAAAAGGCTAAGGAAGAATTAGGCTATGTAAAAGATGATGTTACTCCAGCCGTAGTAAGCTCCATTGCCGGTATGGCCTACGATGCAATATTTGAAAAATTAACTCCTTACCTGAGCAACGAAAAACGTAATGAATTCAAAAACTTATCGGCTCGGTATGAACTGGAAATGTTAAGTACTAAAGGTGGAGCATTATACCCTGATTTGGAAGAGACTTTAAAATATCTAGGTAACAAATATAAATTGTTTGTAGTAAGTAATTGCCAGAACGGTTACATTGAATCTTTTCTGAAACAACATAACTTTGAACACGTGTTTGCAGGTCACCAATGTTATGGAACCAAAAGTCAACCTAAATTTCAGAATATCCTAGATGTGATTGCCGATTATAGCTTATACGCTCCAGTTTATATTGGCGATACTCAGGGCGATTATGACTCCAGCACTAAAGCGGGAGTTCCTATGATTTTTGCTGCGTATGGCTTTGGCAAAGTAACAGGTGAACCTATTACAACAATAAAACAGTTTAAAGACTTACAGGAAATTTTATGATTGCTTAGTCATTTACCGGCAGTATCAGTTTGAGTACTGTCGGTATTCAAACCAGTTTTATTCATACTGTTATTTGGCGACTGTTTAGGATCAATCTCCATACCCCTATTCTGAAAATTATTAATCTTATTTTGCTTATTTTTATGTTGCTTTTTAGCAGGCGAGTTACAAGCAACACAAAGCAAAAAACTGGATATTAGGAAAAAATAAAGTGCTTTCATTATGTTAAGCATGAATGTTTCTGATCAGTTTATCTTAAACTACATACCTTTCTTCAGGATGTAAATTTGTTCTCGTCTGAACATCTATTATGCCATAAAGTAGCTCCTAAGCATTTATAACAATTAAGTTACGCCTATAAATTTATCTATTTTTATAAGCTATTTCATATTAGCATTGTATGACACTTATATATGCTGATATTTTTACAGCTACAAAACATAATGGTTAACTTATTTGCAGACTTTTGCAGCCTTGTACTTATTTAATGAATTATCAAACTCAAGATACTATTGTTGCACTGGCTACGCCGAATGGAAGTGGTGCTATAGCTGTTATTCGTTTATCTGGCCCCGAAGCAATTACTATTGCTCAAAGTGTTTTTAAAGGAAAGAATTTAATTAAACAGCCTTCACATACTATTCACTTCGGAACTATACATGATAGTGATTTAGCCTTAGACGAAGTATTGATATCATTATTTATTGCACCTCGTTCCTATACCCGTGAAAACGTTGTGGAGATTTCTTGTCATGGCTCAACTTACATTATTCAGTCTATTATAAAATTGCTGATTAAGCAAGGTGCCCGTGCAGCTAAGCCAGGTGAATTTACGCTTAGAGCATTTTTGAACGGTCAGCTTGATCTTTCGCAAGCTGAAGCCGTAGCCGACTTGATTGCGTCTGATTCCAAAGCTTCACAACAAGCTGCTTTGCAGCAATTACGAGGTGGCTTCAGTACCGAATTGCAAACTTTACGTGAGCAATTGGTACAATTTGCATCATTGATTGAACTAGAGCTTGATTTTTCGGAAGAAGACGTAGAGTTTGCTAATCGTAGCCAGTTAAGGCAACTTATACATGATATCACCCAATTAATTGGCCGCCTCATCCAATCGTTTGATTTAGGAAATGCTATTAAGCTAGGCATTAGTACTGTAATTGCCGGCAGACCTAATGCTGGTAAGTCCACCTTACTAAATGCGTTATTGAATGAAGAAAGAGCCATTGTTAGCCATATTGCCGGCACCACTCGAGATACTATTGAGGAAACTTTAAACATAAATGGCATCAATTTCCGATTAATAGATACTGCCGGTATTCGTGAAGCTACAGACGCGATTGAACAAATTGGAGTGCAGAAGACAATGGAAAAAATAAGCCAGTCTGCTTTGCTATTATATGTATATGACGTGCAAACACTTTCTGTAAAAGATGTTGAGCATGACATTGTCAGTTTACATAAACCCGGTTTGCCGGTATTGGTGATAGCCAATAAAATTGATTTGCAAAACACAACACAGCAGGCCCCCAACCTACCCGAAGGCACAACCTACGTTGCCGTGTCAGCTAAAGGGAAAACGCATATCGAAGAGCTTAAACAGCTAATTTATCAGCATAGCGTACAAGGCCGGTTGAATGGTAATGAGACTTTAATTACTAATGTACGTCACTTAGAAGCTTTGCAAAAAACGGAACAAGCGTTGATTAAAGCCCTACAAGGTATTGATACTGCAGTAAGTTCCGACTTTCTGGCTATTGATATTAAACAAGCCTTGCATTACCTAGGTGAGATTACCGGTGTAGTTACCACTGATGATCTGTTGGATAATATTTTTTCTAAGTTCTGTATCGGAAAGTAAACCGCGTTTACCTTTTATATACAAACATCTGTATATAAAAGGTAAAGGCGGTTTTATCTACTTTTAGCTGCCTTCTATATACAAGTATTACCCGTTTTTCCTTTATTTGAAAGCTTACCTATGGTTTTACGAAACGTTTAAAAAACGTCATTTTTCTCCCCAAATTTTTTTAGATATTTTTTCGTTTTATATTTTCAGCTATTAAATGGTTTTACAAACCAGGATTAATAGCATGAAAGTGTCAATAATTATCCGCACCTCTCCTTTTAAAATGATTGCTCTAGATTGTATCTGAATTATTACCTAAATGCAAAGACAAATGTGAGACACTTGATTGTTGGATTTACAACAACAGGCTTCACAAGGAGTAAACCAACAGTCGTTAAACAGAACCTTTTTTCAAGCTGATGCAAGGTTGTATGGCTTTCATTGGTACCATATACTTCTACATTGGATAATTTACTCAATTCTTTTTCCTTTTCTATCCGAAATTAGACCATTAGCGTTGCTGAACATAACAGCCAAATAAACAGGATAAGCTTTTTGCACATTATGGACCGTAAAACAAGGTAAGTTGGTAAGAGAACCGATTATAAAAAATAAGTAAGATGTATAATCAAGCAGCAGTAGCTTCTTAGCCAGGAATATGCACCCTAATGGATGAAACTAAGCTGCTTATGCAACTGTTATATACCCTATGGCAGCTAATCCTATTTATACGATTTTTAGAGAAGACACCAGCACCCGAACTCTGCAAATCTTCCGGGGTTATGATAAAATTGAAGAACAGTTGTACTATACCTTTGATTTTGATAACCAGCAAACCGTAATTACCCAGTATAATGGGCGCTGGATAGACAATGCCGGAAAAGATCACCAGCAAGCCGGCCAGCTGGGTAGTTTACTTGAACAACTAGAAGAAACGGTGGGTGACCGCAAAACATGGACATTCATTGATTTGTCTGAATTAACAAAGACATTTGAGGAAACAACACTATTAATTTTTGATGGCCAACGGGGAGCAGAAGGCATTGATCACCAGGTGCAGTTTCCAATCGGTGATTCCACAATCAGTTTTAACCTACAAAGCTTGATTAGTGCCGATAACCAGGTGCTCCGGCAGCTTTCCGGTAGCCGGCTGCATCAGCTCATCGCCACTTACAAACTGTATCTGGAACGACCCGGCCGGTTGCTCACCTACTTACGCACACCCCGGCTTGAAAAATCTACACCTTGCTACTTCGGCTATGTGCAGGCTTTAAACGGCAATCAATATATTGCAGGTGTAACATTTGACCAGCCAGAATCAAATCATTATTTGTCGCACCTGATGGCGCTGATTGAATTAAGTTAATTTTATACCACTATCTCTTTCACCTATCTTGAAACACACCGCTCTGCAAGCTATCCGGTCAGCTGAAAAGCTGTTGATCGAAAAAAAGATTAAATATGCCCTTATCAATCCACCACACTTTGAAAAAGGATTGCAGGGCCAGAGCACCATTGGGCCGACTGACGTTTGGGTTTTATCTTACATTTATGTATGTTTTCAGGATGAAATTTCGTTCATCTACCTTAATGATACTGATTTAAGTTTGAACCATATCCTGACCAAGCATGGGACCATTCGAAATGTCTAGCTGGCGAGTTGTTATACTGTAAACTTTTATTAGTAAAAACCAAAAAACGGTCGTTTAGTAGCTTAAAATCAGCATTCTCTTTTTAACTAAGCTCTGCTTCTACTACTCTTTCACATTAAAATGGACCAATAATAACAGATCATGAGCCTGTGATACACACGGCAAGGAAACTTGAAAGTCATTAAATGTTTTAAAAGAAAAACATTTATAAGTGGTTATACTTTATTGAAAAACACTTAACTAATAGTATTAAAATTTAACCAATATAAATATATGGAATTCTCTGACTCATTTCTTCCCACTGCCAACAGTGTTGGTATGTCATCTATGGTGACGTACTTTTTCCTCATTTTTGCGGCTTATGCCTTTTTAGGAAACGTCATTTTTTGCTGGCTGGGCAAGTCCAGCGTAGCACCCGAGCATCGTACTTCCCGGTATTTTACGGCTATTATTGCGGCGGTAGCAGGTATATCTTACATGCTGATTGCGCACTTTTATCACGAAATGTTGAGAGAACTGGCTCACACGACCGACCCCATTAAAAGGGATGAACTGCTGAGAACTTCATACAACGCCATTGGTCAGCTGCGATACATCGACTGGTCTATTACTACTCCCCTGTTATTACTAAAAGCCGTAAGTATGCTGAAAATACAACCCAACCAAGCTAAAAACAGTATTTTTTGGCTATTATTTGCCGATTTGTTTATGGTATTTACCGGTTACATTGGCGAGCAGCAATTAACTGCCAACGGCCACATTATGGTTGGTGACAAGTTGATTTGGGGTGCTATATCTACCCTAGGCTATATCATTATCCCGGTAATATTATGGAACCTGTGGAAACGTTTCAAAGATACTGTACAACCAGAGGAACGTACCGCTTACAAATGGCTTGCCTTATCTACCGTTACTACATGGGGCGTGTATCCTATAGGTTATATCTTGACCACCATTAATGGTTTTAACCTGAACTACATCCATATTTCGTTTAGCATTTTTGACGTAATCAATAAAGTAGGTGCTGGTGCAGTAGTATACCTGGCTGCCAAAAAGATACTGGAGAAGCGTGTAGCCGAAGATGCTACCATGAACACACACATGGTAGACTAACCAGGTACCGAACTGTTTAACTTATGCATCACTTCCATATGTGGAAGTGTAATGAGCGACAAAAACACAAACAGTAGCGGCAAAGGATCAAACAAAGGCGCATAGCGCCTAAACGAATAACCGGCCGCTACAAGGCCGGTAATAGCTATTAGGCTGAAGGGTAAAGCCTTCAGCCACAGAATCAGCAAGGGTTTATTATGGGTGGTATTGCCGTCGGTAATAAACCCTTTGATATTAAACAAGGTAATGAGCGAGTGCCAGCCGGCAAAATACAAGGCAAAAGCAGGCAACAAAGGCAACGCATATCCGCATAGCAATACCACCACCAACTGCAACCTCAGCCAGTAACAATAACGGTTGCCCTGCCTTATAAATGCGGTAACTATCGAAGCCACCAAGATAACCATGCTCGATGCTGGTATAAGCCAAGAGGAGTTTGAAGCAATGGCAGTCCAGTGACTATAAATTAAGCCATTTCGGGTAACCATGTGTAGCAGTATAGGACTTACTTCGAACTGGTGGGGAAGTAAAATCCAGACCAATACCGATATGCCATACAGCAACCGGAGCAATGCAGTAAGCACTGGGGTTTGCGGCATTAGGCTGATGTCTGTTTCTCCAAAGTGCCAGCAGGATATCAGAAGGAAGAAGGAAAGGCTCAACTGCGGAAATACATACCACGCCAGCGCATACAGCAGCATAATGGCCACATACCTGCCCAAAAATAACATCAGCCGAAAGCGGCCTTGCTGCCGCCTGGACTGTTCCTGCTGCACCAAATGATCAAGCGCACCATGCGGTATACCGGTTAACAGCAGACTTACCATTAAAAAAACCAGCTGCATAGGCAAAGGAATACACCCGTCGATGAGTTGCCAAACCGTCAGCAAAATACCTGCTACCACCGTAAAGCAGACGAGCTTTACATTTTGCAGCGTATATGGGTTACTTTGTGCCACTACGGTTAAATATATGCTTTACAGCCTGCTTTAGAAAAGGCCTCCAGGGTAAATGCAAAAATATACCCACTTCCTGCGCCAGTGTGGTTTGTTCATTTAAAAACCTAAGCACCTGCGGCATAGTGGCATGCCTAAACAACCGGGTAAAAATATCACGAACTATGTATGGCTTCGCTATAATTATATTGAGCAGCAATTGATCGTAAAACCGAAACCTACCACGCGTTGCAGGCCATTGGTAAGGCAGCTTTTCACCAAAGTGCTTTGCCAGTAAAATGCTGTCACGGGTAATGCGGTTAAAGGTGTAACCTGTGCTGGCTTTCACCATACCGGCTGCCTGCCCTATCAACACCTCGCCCGCTGCCCCGTACCGACTAAACGAATGCCTGCTCATGGGAATACACCCTACTTCGGTAGCAGTTACTTTAAATTTGATGTACGGAAAGGCCTGATGCAGATAGGCCGTAATCAGTCTGTCGTAAGTTTCTTCGTCTTCCCTACGCTCCGAAAAAAAGGTTGCTTCCACCAATGCCTTGTTCCCTGAAAAAGGAAGCACGTACACAAAATGCACTTTATTGTACAATTGTACTGTATAGTCCATTAAAATGGCTGTATCGGTATCTAAAACATCCTGCTCGGCTTCTATATACCAACCTTTAAAATGCTGCCATAGCTCAGGCTTTGGGCTTTCTTTAGGTGCCAAACTACTATAGCAGGTTTGCCCCCACCACTGCATCTCCTGTGCTTTAATTAAGTAACCACCTCCTAATTTTGTAACATGGTTAACCCGGGCCCGCATTACCGTAATGTTGCTATGCTGGGGAATAAACTGATGATTGAAATAGTCAAAAAACACACTTCCCGGAATGTAATGATAGGCATATGGTTGTATAGGCTGACAGGTTGAAAAGCTCGCGGCACTGAAAGTAAGCTGATGCCATGTTTTAGTAACCAAATGCTGTAACGGGTGTCCAGATGCCGACCAAAAGCACCATGACTGCTGCTTTTCGGCACCATCATCAATCAGCAATACTTTATAATCGGGCCAGTTTTCAAGCAGCGAAAGCTGCTGCAGCAGTTGCAAGCCGGCACAACCAGCCCCGATAATAACAATATCAAATTTTTGAAGCACCATAAAAATTCACGCAGTTCCGTTAAAAATGTGAGAGTGAGTAAATTTGTTTTCATGCAACCAGTTATACTTTGTAAGTATTAGTTAAATTTATCACCTTTTTATCTTTGCAAGTGGCACATTCCAATAGTGATTTATTTATAATAATAAAGAACTTCATACCCTTTTTAGAAGCTCACTTCAGTCATTGGTGATAAAAATAGATGTGGCGAGATTTACTACTTTAATATTTAGTGAAACTTACCTGAACTTGGTACACAAAATTCGTGATGAGATATTAAGTAAAGAGTTTTTCGAAGCTTTTTCCAGGCAGCGAGGGCGATTTATCCAAAAAATCATTGTGCTTAACGCCTTTATGGATGTGATTGCGACAAAAGGCATTGTTTTCCAACCAGTATGAAACCTATACTGACACAACCGTCATGAAGACGCTTTAAATGACGAAACCAATGTCGCTTACATCATCAATACCATTATCAACGACACTAAGCGCATCCTCCTGGAACAGGCGGTTAAAGAAAGCCAGAATCGGGAGCAGTTGTTGATCTAGGAATTAGCTGCCCGTAATGAGGAATTAACAACTACCAATTTGGAACAAGGCATGCATATCAGTCAAAATGATCTACCCAAGCTATCCGATCATTACTACCGTACGAAGAATACCTAGGTCCAGCATATTGCCAGCTTTGGTATCGGCCTTTATCTATGTTGCGAAATTATTAAACGGCATGGAGGCAGTATATGGGCAGAAAGTGAATTATTTAGTAAATTCCTTGGTGTACCGAAAAACTCGTAAAAACAAGGCTTTGGTCTACTTAAGCCACTGATTGCATTAAAGAAAACTTTCGAAGTTAATTTCGTGCACTCCTTGTCATATATTCAGTGTAGAAGTGTGCAAAAAGAGAGATTTTTATAAAATAGACCTTCTTTTTTTAACTAATAAAGTAGCTTTACCTCCAAGATCTCATTGATTAGTGCCGAGATCATCTTCGCATGTCACCTGACTAAATTATATTTACGATGTGCAATACCCATACCTGATCAACCAGCATGACAAACAACCTAGCAAAGTATTTACTGCCTATAATAACACTATTCTATTTGGCATCTTGCCAGCCAACAGGTCATCAAAACGCACCTAATCACCAAGATAGTTATACAACAACACGTAGCACAACAATAACGCTTGTACAAACATCAGATGCGGAAACCATTGTGACGCGTAAGGAAGTGCCTGTGCTGTGTTATCATCAAATCCGCAATTGGACTGCCCGTGATTCTAAAAGTGCCAAGGACGATATCTGCCCGGTAGATCGCTTTAAGTCCCAAATCAAAATGCTGGCTGATAGCGGCTATCATTCTATCTTGCCTAATCAGCTCTTTGCATATCTGACTACAGGTGCACCTTTACCGGCTAACCCCATCATGATCACTCTTGATGATACAGATCTAGACCAGTTCACCATAGGACGAGCTGAACTTCAGAAATATAATTTTAAAGCCCTGTACTTTATCATGACCGTTTCACTGGGTCACCGTCATTATATGACCAAGGCGCAAGTCAAACAACTGTCTGAAGAAGGCAACGTAATTGGCAGCCATACCTGGGATCATAAAATGGTAATCCGATATAAACATGATGTTAACCCGAAACTGGATGACTGGACAGTACAGGTGGATGGCCCAACCAATACCTTGGAGCAGTTAACTGGTAAGAAGGTTGAATACTTTGCTTATCCTTATGGGTTATGGAACACATCCATACTGCCGGAACTAAAAAAGCACCACTTCAAAGCAGCTTTTCAATTGGCAGAAAAGCGTGATTCTAAGGAGCCGCTTTTTACTATTCGCAGAATCATTGGAAGCGGTTACTGGTCGGCTAGCAACCTGAACCATGCCATCAAAAAAAGCTTTAAATAATGGCACTAATGACAATAGGAGTTTTTCAATGAGAACTCACATCAATAACACCTCTCATTTTGATTTTACAAATGTTGCTATAAATGTTGATAAAGGATTGAAGACACTTCCAAAGTAGCAAACTAACACAACAGTATGCAAGTTATTAACCCGCTGTTTAAGTAAATGTTAACTATTTCAGCCGTAGCTCAAACTGGAGTCAACATATATTCAATAGCATTGACGTCCGAGAAACGTATTTTATTGAAAAAGGACGGTGAACTTGTATTGATTCACAACATTCACTTTTACCACTTAGTACTGAGATCTGCGTTGGGGGGCCTGTGGATCGGTTTCGCATCTTACATGTGGTGGTTCGGGCTTATGGTCTTTGCCGAGCTCATAAGTATAGACTGGCTGGTTTCCTGTCGCGGCTCAACATATCAACATGTTCCAACCCGGTTCTTACACTTATATAGATTTAATCTCTGCATTACTGCAACAGGGTGATAAACTTTGTAGATGTTGCAAAATAATACAGCGCAATAAAACCGGTAGCTTTGTAACCTGTTTCCTATAAAACAGTTAACCTTTTCTCGAACATGACGATAAAGCGTTTAATCCAGACCCGCTGGGAAATTACACCTGAACAAGTTACAGTTTATCCGTATGGTGCTATCTATATTATGTGTGTAATTACTAGCATAGTGTGCATAGTGTGGGTGCTATTAGTAGTTAACGCATTTAATGATACTTCTACAAACGTTATATCTGTTTTGTGGCCGATAACAGTGCTCTACCTGTTAATGATTATCTTCTTTGGGCTATTTGGCCGCACCACCATTATATTTAATAGAAATAACCGGGTAATGTATAAACTCCTTTTTGGCTTTTGGCGAACCACAACATTGCCTTTTGACGAGATTTCCGGCATTATCCTTATGCGGAGCGCCAGGGGTACGTTCCGGTACAATGTTGTTCCAAAAAATTCCAAATGGTGGAATACCAGTACTGTTATTTCATCAGCGGTAATGAATGAAAACAGTGCACATGCTTTAGATTTTCAGGAGCATGTATTAGCTGCCCTTGATAAGTACTTGCATCTAAAATCAAAGCACAGTTCGTTAAGCTACAGGAAGAAGTAAGTCAGCAGCACTATCAAAATAATTAATCCGACAACTGACAAAATCACAATTAATACAATATCAAAAAACTTCCGCAAACCGGAGGATGTTTTGGGGCTCAATATCAGCTTAGGAAAGAACCTGTCTTTAAGCAAGCTCAAAGCAAAAAGTAGCGGAACGCCGATTAGCAACCACAAATACCAATAAAACCAACTCTCTGCATAAGCACCGCGGGCAAGCTAGCGCTTTACCGCCATGTCTGTTTTCTTCTGCTGCACGCCCCATAAGAGGCAGATTAAATAATCTGGTCTTTTTCATAAGAACAAATTCAAATTCGTCAACATCACAGTTAACCAACAAGTTAGCTCCTTGTTGGTTAACTGTGAGACAATTATTGTTTTATTACATGTATCAAGTCTACAAAATAGATACAGCAAAGCTACCTGCTGCTGCTTTTCGAACCATTAAAATGGCTGTCAAGTTGATGGTTATTGTTTATGTATTGTTTACGGTGTATATAACCTTAAGACTCAAGTTTGACTGGACATATGTGTTTACAGGAGCTGCTGTATGCATCCCGGCTTACGGATTGGCTTTACTGTTAGGGTATATGCTACTTAAGCAAAGGTACCGCCATTATCGAATTGTATTGGATGATGAGGGTGTAGCGTTCTATATGCCACCTAACGACAAAAAAATTCAGTGGGAGAACTTGTTAATAACAAATAAGACGGATGGTACAATAGCACTTCGCGATAGAAGCAAATCTGCAATTGCACGCTGGCTGACAGGTGAAGGAAACATAGAGATTATCCCGGAGCTTGAGCGCTTTAGCGAACTAAAACAGACTATTGAAAATTGTACTTCCAAACTCAATGCATAATGTAGAGTTTGATCATATTTTTTGTTGCGTAAGTCTCTTGAAAGCATGAATGCACTATTAGGATATGCAATAAAGTGTTTAGTAAAAATACTTTATTGCATTTTTGATAATCATGAATTGTTTACTTGATTAATAGATGAGAGAATTTATAGTAACAGGTGGCGGTGAGATTGGAAATGCGCATGGTACGTATCCTTTCGCCAGACTGACGATTACTCCATTTAAGGTACAATTAACCATATCTTTAGTAGGCACCGTTATATTTCGGCCTTCTGATACTGTGTCAATCGACTTACATGACTCTTTCCTAGGTATCCGGAAAGGTATTAAGATCAGACATAAAGTAAGTGGATATAGTGATCATATTATTTTCAGGCCAGTTGGTAATGCAAATTCTTTAATCCAGCATATTAGAGACACCGGATTTTTGCTTAACTGCGAACCTATGCCTGAAACTATCGAACAGGAAATTGCCAGTTTACAATCTTCAGGAAGCTTTCCGATTAAAACCAGTGCGGTGGTTGGCATCGTCGTTAGCTGGAATGTGTTGTGTATTCCGGCTATCATCCATGATGCAGGTAAACATTCATTTTTCAATCTCCCGGGCGCTATGTTTCTTCCCTTGGGTCTCTTATTTCTGATTTGCCTTTGCCTGTTTTTTGTCCCACTCGTCCGCAGAACGGTATTGAAAAAGCACCACCATTTTTGTGAAATCAAAACCGGAATAATCTTTATATCGTGCATCATATGCTTTCTGTTAGCTCTTTTGACTTTGCTGACAGCCTGAACCTTTGTTGCTGTGATTTAACGTTGTCAATAACAGTTTCGTAAACAACAAGACCGGAGAAAAACTACCCCGCTTTTAGTTGCTTGATCCCCCTAGTGTGTAATCTCCTGTCATAAACATATTTATTGAATTGCTGTTACCTTGCATAAACAACCGTAATATTAGCCCTTATGAAATCATTATTATCACAAACCTTTCTGGCCTTGAGCCTCTCATTAACCATTAGTTCGGTTTCCGCACAATTTAAAATTAACACCAAAACTATTAGCGCCGGTGAAAAGGGGTTCAAAGCCGCCACCTTTTCTGACGCTGATGCCGCCAAATTAGCCTCTGAAGCGGTAACCTGGATGGATGCACATAATCCAGTAGCCAGCCCAACTGACCCGTATACGGTGCGGCTGAACAAGATCTTTGCCAAGCATCAGCACCAAGACGGTCTGAACCTCAATTACAAGGTTTACAAAGTAAAAGATATTAATGCCTTTGCCTGCGCCGATGGCAGCGTTCGGGTATTCTCTGCTTTAATGGATATGATGACAGACGAAGAACTGCTGGGCGTTATCGGTCATGAGATTGGCCACGTGGCTCACAAAGATAGCCGGGATGCGGTAAGGGCGGTTTATAAAAGAGAGGCGCTGACTGATGCGGCATCTTCACAATCAAGCGTTGTAAATACATTGTCTGAAAGCCAGTTAGGTACGTTTGCAGGGGCCTTGCTGGACAGCCGTTATAGCCGTAAGCAGGAAAGTGAAGCTGATGATTACTCTTATGATTTTCTGAAAAGTAATAGCTACAAAGTAACAGCTTTAGCCAGCGCCTTTAACAAACTGGCAGCCCTAGAAACATCGTCAGGTACTACGCAAAGTAAATCTCAGAAAATGCTGAGCTCACATCCAGGTAGCGCAGATCGTGCCGCTAAGGTGATAGCGAAAGCTAAGAAGGATGGATTAGCTTAAGAACAAAATTATTACTTACAGTGAAAACTGCATAGTTGTAACTTTTTATAAATCGAATTATCCTTTATATTAATTTTAGAAGCTTTCAGTTTCAAATGTCAAGCGAATTTTGCGCAAGACATTTGAAACTGTTTAAAAATGATTGTTAATCACCTTGTAGTGCAGGGCAATCATTACTCAACTCATTAACCTATTAGCTTCCAACAATTTGGTAAAAACTTCACAGTCGCAGTCTAAATAGTCTTCTTCTCACCCCGTAAGATGTTATTAGCAGTGTGGTTCATTGCAAGTATCTCAATCATGCTTTACGCAATGATAAGCGCATGCTAGTTCATGCCCTTATATTCAATTAAGATGAGTGTAATTAAGCTAAAAGAATTGATCAAATAAGTGATCCACCTTTTCATCATTAGGCAGCTGTTTGGTCTTTTTTGGGTCTGATAAAATATTGTCACCAATCGTGTTGCCTGGTTTACAATACCTTTGCGGTAGTTATGGAACTAGACATAAATAGCTGAAAAGTTTGATATGAACATATTCGCTATGTAGTTGCAGCAAAAGTATCTATTGACTTAAACAAGTAAAATAATCCCACGTTTATAATAGGCATCTGCCAAACCTTATTTATGAAGTTTACCCCATTTCTTGCCTTGTTGCTGGTCTTCAAGTTGTTTGCAACCGCTCAAACAGTTCCCGTGAGGGTCGGTCAGCATGCTTTCACCATTCAATATATTACTTTCGATAACAAGAATAAACCCGGAACGGTTCTGATACGATCGTTGGGAAGAGATGAATACAGCATTGAAGGAGAGCAAAGGGACAAGCTTAAAAATGATTATGTTACGATCAAAGGAACTTTTCTAGCTAGAGGACGTGAACTCAAGTTCAATGGTAAAATTGTATCTAAAATTTCTTATGTCAATAACGGGCAGCCTTGCGAAAGTACAGGGTTGGTCATTTTTAAGGCTTCAGGTAAACGCAAATACTGGCGTTTGCAACAGATGCTCAATTGTGATGGTATTTCTACAGATTATATAGACATCTTCTTTTAAAAACATTTTTTAACAATTATACACTTATACTTATTTATAACTTTTAATATAAGTGACACCAGTATTATCTTACTACCAACCGTATAACCAAACAGACCCATCAGCGTTATGCCATAGTGCTGAGCTTAACCTACGGACCTATCTGATACAGACAGCAAATTGTTTCACCTTACCTAAACACTCCGTTATAATCAATGCCATTACAGTTACCATCCATAAATCATATGTTTCGCCATGTTGCAAATACTATCAGGCGTTTCCCTTTTGAGCTTGTTTTTGCATTAGTCGGAACCTACGCGGCTGTTGCTCTCTTATCAGATTATATTTATGGCTATATCAGCAATGAATGGTATACACGTATTTTAATGATGGCAGCTATTGGTTTGCCGTCAAGCTTATCAGCCTCTCTATTTGTTACGGATAAGGGATTGTCTATTGGCAGACAACTTCTGCTCAAATGCCTGACTGCGGCAATAGCCATGTTCTTTTTATTCGTTTTTCATCCCGACGAATATCCTCAGCACATAGTTCATTTTGCATTGCTGTTGGTAGCTATGCATTTGCTGGTGTCGTTCGCGGCTTTCACCAGCTCTGGTGACACTATTGCATTTTGGCAATTTAACAAAACACTGTTTATTCGTTTGCTTACTGGGTTGTTGTACAGTTTAGTTCTGGCAATAGGTTTAAGTGCAGCATTTGGGATGATAAACAGTATATTCGGAATACATCTGGATTGGCGCTATCTGCAGTATACCTGGACTATTATTTTCGGTGTTTTTAATACTTTTTTCTTCCTGGCCGGCATCCCGGAAAATATTAGCCGCCATAAAACACTGACTGATTATCCAAAAGGTCTGAAATTTTTCAGTCAGTACATTCTCATACCGTTAGCCACGGTTTACTTAGTAATATTGCTGGTTTATGAATTGAAAATTCTGATAGAATGGGAATTACCAAAAGGAATGGTATCTGGGTTGATACTTGGTTACGCCGGGCTTGGGTTGTTAGCGTTACTGTTAGTTTACCCCATCCGCGAGCAGGAAGGTAACAGTTGGATAAAGTTATACAGCAAATATTTTTATCTATTCCTGGTTCCTTTAGTTGCTTTGTTGGTGTTGGCTGTTACCAAGCGAATTAGCACTTATGGTATTACCCAGTACCGTTATTTCCTAATAGTGCTAGCTGTCTGGCTGCTATTTTTGATTGTCTACTTTCTGTCTTATAAAAAGACTACGATTAAGGCGATACCCATTTCATTATTCGTAATTATTATGCTTATTATTTACGGTCCGCAAAGCGCTACTACCGTTAGTCTTAACTCGCAAATATCTGTGTTGTCAGATCTGTTCAAGAAAGAGAATCTGATACGGCAAAGTAAGCTGATGCCTGTTAAGGAGGAAAAGGTCAAGCCTTATGCAGCTGTGCGTATGGGCAGTACACTTAGTTATATCCTGAAGCATTATGATTTTCAAGCACTGCAGCCATTATTGAGCGTTGATTTGCAAAGGCAGGAAAATTTGCTGAAACAGCGTTGGGAAAAAGACAATAATCATGTGCCAGACGAATATGGCTTTAACTTGTATAAAAAGAACTGGATAGAGAACTATTTGAACTTAGATGGATATGAATACCGGGAGCATTATAGTGAAGATCAAATAGAGAATGAACTCAACGCCAATTATTACGTTCGCACTAAGGAAAAAGTATCATCTTTAACAGGTTATGATTATATGCTGGTTAAAGACATTTATACAGATACGGTAAGTGTTGATACGGTAGCCAGTTACGCAGTACGGCAACGGGATAGCTTTGACTATAACGACGCTATGATACTGGATATAGGGCCAACCAAATTCACGTTTTCGGTTAAAGATCTGGCTAAACAAATTGTGCAGCAAGGCGATAAGCTAAGTACTTATAAAGATACCAGCGCAGCACGGGGTTTGGACAAATGGTACTTGCTGCCAAAGCAAAACCTTCAGCTAACCCAGCAAAAAGCAGGCATTAAAGTAACTGTTCAAGTAAAGGAAATTAGCTTTGACTTCACGAAGAAGGATGGCGTCAGAGTCAATTCCGTAAGTGCATTTTACTTCATCAAATTTGAATAAATAAGTTTGCCAACTCAAGGTAATTTAAATACCCATAATCTGATAAAATTCCTGAATAAAACGTTCTATACTTTTGCTGCGGTAACGTGAGCCCATGGTGAGCTTGCGCTCAGGATAAGTTTAGTATTACATTTGGAACGTCTGCAATAGCTTTGTGTTGCCAAGAAATTTACACTAATGGCGTTGTTATTGAACCATAATTGAGCTAAGCGCCTTGAAAGGGTCCGACAAAGGTTACTTTATTGCAATTTTGGGTATTAATATATAAAATAGGATGTTCATGTTTTTGCTGTTCTGATACTAATGTGCATTGCACCGATACTACATATTACTTGTTGTATTTTTCGCTTAAGAGCCGCACACCTATATTTATTGCTGCCATCACCTTAATTTATATAGTCCTGTGAATCCTGTGTCCTATATTGGCCAGCTATCGGATATCATTAGTCTACCTTCGGATATAAAATGTGCTATTGGTTCTGTAGGTTTTGCGATGTTAGGTATGATTACCATTGCCGTTATACCCGTATCCACTATTGTATTTTATATCTTCATTTATTACCGACAGAAAAAAGTGACAGCTTAACATAAGAGTGAGGGTTCCCGCATAACTTATTACTCTTGTCATTGTGCCTAAAACGCTCCACCAGAATGTATTTTATTGAAGAGTCTTAGAGCCAGTTCTTCAATATCGTCTCTTCTTGCTAATGTCAGCAGCCACTTCTGCGGTATACCATCAAGTCCATAGAGCAATCCGGCTAAGCCACCGGTAACTGCGGCTGTTGTATCGGTGTCTTCGCCCAGGTTTACAGCTTTTAAAGTAGCTTCAGCATAAGTGTTGGTAGTAAGCAAACACCAAATGCTGGCCTCTAACGTATGCACCACATAACCGCTACTGTATATTTGACCTTCGCCGATCATATTTATCCGGTCTACCAGCAGGCGGATGAAAATTGCAATTTCACTTTCAGGTATAAATAGCTTTATAAGCGTATCTGGAAAAGTTTTCTGCAAGCTTAAGTAAACTTCCATCTTTTGCTTACCCTGCAATATCTGTAAGGCAAACTCTAAATAATAGAAACAAGCAATAACCGTACGTATGTGCCTGTGCGTTACCGACGAGACCTTTTTAATAATCTCGAACCTTTCGGCAACTGGCTTATCTTTTATATTCACCAGTAAAGGCAGAATACGCATAAGCGAACCGTTGCCGTTTGCATTCTCACCCTCATCGCCGGCTAATTCAGGGGCTACTCCCCGCACCAGCCTATCAATTGCACGTTGTGTGGTAATTCCTATATCAAAGACTTCATGAGTAGCCGTCCAGTAACTATGGTTGCGCCAGTTAATGAAGTTTTGGGCTATCTGTTTTAAGTCAAACCCTGATACTATACCTTCGGCTAAACAGAATGTGAGGGATGCATCATCTGAAAACGTACCGGCGGGTTGATGGTGCGAGCCGTATCCAGTCATGTTGGTAACCGGATATTGCTTCAAATACGCTCTGCTCTTAAATTCTACAGGCACACCTAATGCATCGCCTACTGCTACGCCGAGTAATAAACTTTTACACGTATTTAAAAAAAATTCCATCCCAGTTGCTGTTATCAGTGCTCGTTAAACGCTCACTTTGTTGTTAACTTCTGCTTCTTGCTCCTTTAACCATTGGCGGATGTTGGCCAAATTAGTTTCGCTAACTATTTTGCCGTTTTTGAAAACAGTTTTAAGCAGAGAGTTGGCTTCTTGTTCGGGAGTGCAACGGTCTAGTGTTTGATAACCTTGCTCGTTTTTTACCAAAGCCAGCAATCCTTTGTGCGATTTCTTTTTGTGGTCGGTAATGGGGTCTTTCTCTATTTCGCGTGGTTCGCCGTTTACTTCAACGTAGGTAGCTTTAATGGCAAAGCCCAATGTATCGCGACTGTGGTTACGCAAAATGCCACCAACGCCAATCACCAAATTGCTGGCTGCATATCCCATTTTTTGCAGTCGTTCCAGAATGCGGATGTATCGTTCCATGTACATGCCGTCGCCATAAATCAAGCCCACTTTAGGGTTGAGCACTTTGTAACCTTTGGTATTTACGGATGACCCAAACTTTTCATCCAGCAAACGAATGGCACCTTTCCACTCATTGCTGCCGGTTTCGGCATCCGGATCACCGCAAATGATACTTTCAGGGTTACCGCTATCTGGACGGAACACCACCTTGCCTTCACGCTGTAAAATGGAAGGTTTAAGGCGCTCAGCAAAGTCGGTGAGCACTTTATATACATCAAACGTATCTGAAACTATAGAAACAATCCCGGCTGGATACAGATCTATCATGTGTTGAAAAGCTTCGATCTCATCTTCCCTACCGAAAGAACACATAACACTGTGCTCGCTGGCAGGTACCGAAAGCATGATGGACTCGCCGTTTACATCAGCGTTATAAAACTCAATGGCACAAGGCAATGCAGGTACATTATCGCTACCTAAAAAGGATAACAAATGTGCAACGCCGCTAATAGCTGCACCTTCTTCAGATGAATCGCCCCGGTAACCAAAATCATGTACCTGGAAGTCTTTCAAAGCTTGCAAGGCATCGTCGTCGGTAGCTTCAAAAAAGCGATTTACCACTTTTCGGTATTGGTAGCTGCAAGTAGCTACAGTAATGGTATACCACAGCTTAAGCAGCAAGCTTTCTATAAAACCAACTACCCAAAAGAAATCAGGGTGTGTATTGGTTATAGTCATCAGCACGTTTTTAACCGGCATAATTGTACCTTCTTTTACCGCTTTTATTTCAATAGGCAGGTAACCCAGCTGGCACAACTCTCTTATTTTGGCTTCAATCTCGGGTGAATTGCTGCCTAAAATGAGCCTACGATAGTTTAAAAATTCTTCGCCCATTTCGGGTGTAATGGGTTGAATTAAATACCTTTTTATATAGTACTGCAGGCCGAACAACACAGTTTCAGGAAAGACTTTTTCGCTACGTGCGGTGAGATAAGAATATACTTTGTTACAGCCAGGAGCATATTGCTCCACATGGCCCATTTTATATACGTCGGTTTGCAAAAGAATATTTTTCATGATGTAAGGATTGAATAGCTTTATCATTAAAGTTGTACTAATTCGGCTAAAGGTATGCGGGTGATAAGTGGAGAGGCCTCATTACGAATAGAATCAGTCGTGTAAATATGATCCAGCCACTCGGCCAGTTCAATTTCGCCGTGCGAAAAGATGCCGTGGGAAACAATCAGGCTTACCTTGCCGGCATTGCGCTGCTTCAACTCTTTGGCAACGCCAATAAATGTTGCGCCGCCATCACAGATGTCATCAATCACAAAACAATCTTTACCACCTAAATCGTGTTGATCAACGGTGATCTGTTTGATTTTACCATTGCTTACATCACGCACTTTGTTGCACAGCACAATATCATTGGTATAGCCAACAGCCTGAGACACTTTATAGATTTTCTTTAACGCGCCTGCATCCGGTGATACCAGCAGGGCGTCATGATGGCTTTGCAGAACTTTATCAACTAAGGTAGTATTAGTAATCAGTTGCACATTATCCAACAGTGCAAGTGATACCTCTGAGTGTACATCATATATATATACTTTTTCAAAAGCACAGCTGTTAAGCAAATTGCACATAACTTTGATAGATAGCGGCTCGCCAGCTACCATCACCCTATCCTGCCGGGCATAAGGCAAGTAGGGTATAAAAGCATTAATATGCTTGGTGCCACTCCTGCGCAAGGCATCAACGGCTAGCAGCAGTTTCATTACATCATCCGAATTGTTGAGACGGGTAGTGATCAACACATCTTCGGCAACTTCTTTTAATTTAATATGAACCTCGCCGCCACTGAATATAAAACTATGGCTTTCCAATTCGCCTTTTTCAACAATAATTGGCTTGAATCCGGTAGATAGATTTAATGTTTTCATAAACATTTGCGTTATATTGACACAAATATACTGTGTTGTAAATATAACATCCAATTTATTTTGTGTTTTTATGACACAAAATAAATTTGGCTTTATTTTACAGCTATTTAGATCAGCTTATCCAGATCAAAACCTTTGATTTTAAGCTGCTGATATTTCTCTTTATCAAACGAGTACAGCTTTCCAGGCCGGCCTGCGGCAAGTGCCGGAGCTTTTTCATTGAGCTCAACCACCAAGCCCAGTGACATCACTTTACGTTTAAAATTCCGCCGGTCAATCTCGCGTCCTAATAACTTCATGTATAATTGCTCCAAGTCGGAAAACAAAAATTTACGGTTGAGTAGTTCGAACCCAATAGGCTCATAAGTTATTTTCGCCCGCAGGCGCTCAATAGCTTTATGCAAAATTTCGGCATGATCAAAAGCCAATTGCGGTAATTCATAAATATTGAACCACTGAGCTTCAGCCGCATCTGTAGCCGCAAATAAGCTGAAATCCGTCGACTTTACCAGCCCGAAGTAAGCTACAGAAATAATTCGTGCACGCGGATCGCGGTCGGGCTTACCGAAGGTAAAAAGCTGTTCCAGGTAGTTAATAGATATACCCGCTTCTTCTTTTAACTCACGTTCTGCTGCTTCCTCCAAAGTTTCTTCATCATGAACGAAGCCGCCGGGCAATGCCCACTGGAGCGTGTACGGTTCTATTTTACGCTTAATCAGCAATACAGAAATGCCTTGTTCCTGATTGTATCCAAATACAATGGCATCAACGGTTACTTTAATATGCTGGCTAATATTCTGAGTACTCATACAGCAAATGTAACTTGCGCAATGTTAATCTGCTTATTTATGAAGCTTTCATATTGCTTTTGTTCGCAATTTTTTACCGGCTGGCTATCACAAATATGCTCAACATCAACATCATTATGGTTTAAATAACTTACTGTATTGCTTAACTCAAGCACTACGGTTAAATACCAATACACAATATCCAGTAGGCCAGCAGCAGTACTTGCCAGCACGAACTATAAGCGGATCAGGTTGTACTGTCTAAATCACTTTTCTTTATCCAGCACAGTGAACATGATCTTCAAAGTACTTCCCGCCTCATCTACTAATGTTAAAACATGAGTTCCAGGCAATGGATTAATAGCTATTTGATGAAATTTAGCCGTCTCCCCTATATATTGATTATCAAGATGCCAAAAAATCTTAACCCCATATTGTACGTGTGCTGCATTACAAATAATGCGCCCGCGTGTCCCATCAACCTCAAGCGGAACATAAATTTTAGCTCCACTTTTTGGGTAAATAAGTTCCATTGGGCTACCTGTATCATCCCCGCATCCTTTTCTAAAAGGAGGTAAACTTTGATATTGATAATTACGGCTCTTGTAATAATACTCTATAGCGGGAGGAAGCACAAACCAGCTTTGGTTAACTATTTCATCAGGAGGCACACAGTTACTATTTACTTGCCATTTCCTGCTCCTGTCCAGATGAACTAGCTGATGGTACGGACAAACCGAAGATTTTAATCCAGCTACAGGCACCCACATATCATCAGTATCGTTACAATACAAGCCTGCCCGATAACCGCTTTGATGGCAAACCTTAATTTTTACCATTTCGCTTACAGGTTTTTCAAACCAGTCTCTTGAAACAGGCAGCAGCCTGAATATTTCAAATAGTACAGGTGCTGCTGTATTAATCCCTGTTAAACCCGGCCGGCCTTCACCTGTGGTATTGCCTACCCATATGCCAACCACATATTTGGGTGTAATACCTATTGCCCAACCATCACGAAACCCAAAACTGGTGCCGGTTTTCCATGCTATGCGTTGCGTAGATTCAAATTGTTGCCAGAGCATCTCCTCTCCAGGTCTCATCACCTCCTCCATGGCCTCCAACGTGTAAAAGATAGACCCGGCATCAAGTAAACCTGTCTTTTCCAATTGTGGTTTAGGATGCTTAACAGGACTATAAACTGGTGAATGATAATCATCAGGATCATATTTTCCATTATACTTGTTATAATGGCTAAGCACCCTGGCCATGTCTGCATATGTACCGGTCAGTTCCCATAATGTATTCTCGCCACCTCCTAAAATCAGGGATAGTCCATAAAAATCTGATGGCTGCTTTAGGGTAGTAACACCAGCTTTTTTTAAAAAATCATAGAATCGTTCATATTTATATTTCTGTAACATTTTTACAGCCGGAACATTCAGTGAACGTGCCAGCGCCTTTGATGCAGGTACAGCTCCATCATAACCCAGGTCAAAATTCTCAGGCTGATAACCGGCTATTTGGGTTGGTATATCGGGCACCAAACTATGCGGAAGAATCAAACCATCATGCAGCATGGATGCGTAAAGTAAAGGTTTGAGCGTACTACCTGGGCTACGTGGCGCACTAATCACATCTACACTACTTTCAAGTTGCGGATCTTCGGGATGGTATATATTACCCGCATAAGCAAGCGCATTACCGGTTTCTACATCTAAAACAATAGCGGCTATATTGTTAATATGATTGGCCTTAAGTACGGTGTGGTGCCGTTCTAAAATCTGTGTAACCTGTTTCTGCAAAGCTATCTTAATCGTACTGTTAATACGGGTATCTGCCGATACATTTTCAACAGAATTTGAAATAATATGACCCAACAGATGCGGAGCATACTCAGGCAAAGGAACCGGCCTATCCGGCATGGGTTCAAGCTTGGATAACATAGCTGTATTACTATCTATAATGCTATTCTTATAAAGCTTATCCAGCAGGCGGTTACGCTTAAGTAAAAGTATATTTCTGTTTTTGCCTGGATGTACCAGTGAAGGTGTATTGGGGAGTACTGCAAGTGCAGCCATCTCTCCCCAGGAAAGCTTATCCGGACTGCGTCCGAAATAACGCCATGAAGCGGCATCGAGGCCAACCACATTACTGCCAAAAGGGGCATTACTGGCGTACAACGCCATAATTTCATCTTTACCATAAGTAATTTCAAGACGTAAGGCCATCACCATTTCTACCAACTTATACCAGAAATTACGGGGGTGATGGGTAGCCAACCGGATTACCTGCATGGTAATCGTACTTCCACCGCTGGTTACGTGCCGTGAATTAAGATTTTGCCTGATAGCACGGCCAAATGCCAAAAAGTCTATTCCTATATGATGCTCAAACCGCTTATCTTCAAAAGCGATGATACATTGCTTAAATTTAGCAGGAACAATGGAATCATAAGGAAAACGCCATTGCCCATCTTTAGCTATAGAAGCGCCAAGCAAATTACCATCACTATCATTCAATACGTATGATGTTGGATTATGGAATAGCTTTGCAGGCAGGCAGAACCAAAAAATTATAAAAAATGCTAACAGAACCATGCCACCTAACCGGAAGGTTCTGTTATACCATAATTTTTTCAATATCTGCATTACTTAATCACTTCAACCCACCGGCCTTTTTGCAATGCATTTATGGATGATTTGTACATGGCTTCACAATACGTCCCGGGCAGGTAATATTTACCCGCGTAAGCCGCAGTCAGTATTACGTAATATGTTACGGCTTTGTCTTCCTCCAAACTAAAGTAGGTGTAAACTCTATCGTCCCGTATGTCCCGGTAATCTGACGGGGATGATTTAAATACTTCATCATTGTTCAGCATTCGTGTATTTAATATCTCCCAGCCTGAAGGGGATATTTGGGAAAGCGCCAGGTTACGATAATTTTCATTACCAACAGGATTTTTAATAGTTACCTGGGCCACAAAATCAGTTCCTTGTTTTAGTGCAGAAACATCAATAGGCTGTCCTTTCATGCTAATGTAATTTACCTGCATTTGCAATACATCCGGGTTGTTGCCCTTTTCCGGCTCCTGCCCTGGTGCAGGAATGCCTTGCTGTACTAACCGCACATATAAAGTATTCTTACCATTGTTCCTGATAACAACTTTACCACCATCTGAGGAAACAGGCGCTTGCCAGATATAGGATGAAGAATTTAAGTTACCCTTTACTTTTGCAGCCTGATAGCTAAACTGCAATTTATATGGCGAATTATTTTTTCCGCAGTATTCTGCAATAGCCAGCAAAGAATAAGCAGTTGTTTGCGTACTGTACCATCGGTCTTCAGATAAATGTGCGGCTACAGATCTCATTACTACTGATGCTTGCTGACGACGACCAAGCAGGTTAAGCGTTTCCAGTATCATGGCCTCATCACGTTCATCAGACCCATAGGTATAGTCAAGTTGTTCGTAAGGTTTAATGGTAGTTGGCAAACGGTTAACCATTTGAGATGCAATTTCCGGTTGTCCTGCCAATTGGTAAGCCGCAGCCAAACGCCATTTAGCTGCTACACTGATATACTTAAACTCTTTTAAACGATTCATGGCACCAAGTTCGGGTACGCCAGCCAGGGCAAGCAGGTATAAACGATAAGACTGTATCAGGTCTGCACCATAAAAGCTGTGTGGATCTGGCGCCCAGTTCAATGCTTTCTGGCGTTGAAATTTCTTCCAGTTATCTAAAAAGCTTACCGGCAAACTATAACCGTTTGCCTGTGCTAATAAAATAAAATGACCGGCATAGTTAGTACCCCATTCGTTAGGCTCTCCGCCATCGGGCCAATAGCTAATGCCGCCACCAGGTACCTGAAAACCACTCAACCTGCTTATAGTTGCTTTGATATTGCGTTCAGTTTCTGCTTTTTGCTTAGCTGATAAGTCAACAAGCTGGTTTAAATACAATTGTGGGAAGCCCGAAGAAGTAACTTGCTCAACACAACCGTACGGGTATTCCAGAAGATAACTCAGGCGTTTGCTCAAATTAATAGGCGGAATAGCCGCTACTTCCAAAGTAGCTTTGTTGGTACCCGGCATGCCCACCGGAGTATAGCCTGTATTCCAGGCCTCACCGGCTCTCAGTTCTTTAACTATAGTGCGTGCAATAGGCGGATTAGGATTTCTCACATTCAATTCCACATCCTGTACCGCTATTTCATTTCCGCTTTTAGCTATAATTCTAACTTTACCTACACCAGCAAAATTTTTAACATTCAGGTCAAAGGTCGCTAATTGATCTCCTGGTTTGTTAAAGGTTACCACTTGGGTGTTATTGCCCGGTGTACCGTTAAGTACATTAGATTGTACTTGTACAGTTACCTTTTTAATGTTGTTTTCAAGAGCGAACACCGTTACCGGCAACTGGAATTTTTCTGAAGGTCCCAATACTCTTGGCAGCGTTGCAAGTATCATCAATGGCTTTTTTACCGCCACCGCTTTTTCTGCAAAGCCGTAACTTCCGTTATGCCCGGCTACTATCATCGTTCTTACCGAGCCGATATACTGTGGCAACACAAAGCGTTTGGTTTGTTTTTCTCCTTTATTTAAATGAAAAGGGCCCAAAAACCTTACTACTGGTTTAAACCGGTTTACTGTAGCATTTTTATTATTACCCACAAACTGGTCGCCGCCAATGCTTAAAATTCTTTCTAAACCACCACCATACGCACCAATTACATAATCAAACAAATCCCAAGTTTTTACCCCCAGTGCTTCACGCGCATAAAAAGCATCATGCGGATCGGGCGTTTTAAAATTGGTAAGATCCAGAATACCTTCGTCAACAATTGCAATAGTATAGGTCATCTCCTTACCACTAGCTTCAGACACGGTAACTGATGATGAAGTTTCGGGCCTGATTTTATCCGGCATACTAATTACTGGTTTTAGTACCGTAGCCGGATTATCTACAGTTAACGGTATAGCTCCGTACATACGGATAGGTAAATCATTAACAGTTTGGTTATGATGTTGCAGAAGCGTAACATTTACAAAAACACTTGGAGCCATTTCCTCATCCACTTTAAAATGATATTGGGATTGGCCTTTCCGTGTATCTATCCAAACGGATTTGATAATCTTACTGCCGCTTTCAAAACTTATTAACGCTCGCCCATTATTACTTGTCGGGATAGTTAATGTGCCTTCTTCGCCAACTTTATAACTTTTTTTATCAGAGGTAAACGAAAGCATAGCTGCTTCAGTAGGATTATCCTGCTGCAACCGTTCTGCCCAGTTAGGCCAATCTATATAAATGATTTTACCAGCAGAATGCCCTGTTTGAGGATCGGTTACTTTAATCAGGTATCTGCCCCAATCTGCCTGGGGTATATTTAATATCCATTTACCCCGGCCATTTACGGTAGTTACAGTTTGGGTTTTTATAAGCTTGTTGTATTGGTTTTGAGTAAAATTACTAAGCTCATCACCTGTTTTATCCCACCACCAGCGCCATTGAATTTTATAAAGCTCAAGATTAACGTTTCGGTTACCGCTAACTAAAGCACCTTTGGTGTTTACATCGGCAATGTCTATTACATGGTTAGTACCCGTAGTTAACATGCCGCTTAACTGGCTGCCTTCAGGTGTTTTAATGCCTACATATCCGGAATAAACGTTGTAAGGTAAAGTAACCTGATTAATGCTAAAGTTTCCACCTGGTTCAAAAACCTTTACCAGAAAATTAGCTTTTAATTGGCCTGGCACCTGCTTTTCCAAATTAATATCAGCATGTATAAGTGAGGTACCGTTTTCATCTAACTTGCCATCAAATATATTTTGTGTTTGTGTAGCGAAAGAAAGTGTCGGGTCATCAAATACGTAACCATCAAACCCTTTAAAACTGGTAGTTTGTGGAGAAAGGAATGCATCAACCTTAGCTTTCAGATTTTGCGCAATGCCTCCAAACAACCATTTAGCAGATAAAGTACCATTGGTACTACCTTTTGTTAGTTCGGTTTGGTTGTTAAAAGATAAACTAAGTTTCAGCCGATTAGGCATTATGGTTTCTACCTTAATGCTTTTCTCGAATACTGCTCCACCTACTTTAATTTTTGCATTCCATGTTCCTGTAGGTGAACTTGTTGTAGTGGAAGTATGAAAACTGTAAAACCCATCAACAGACGAGGTACGAATCATTTTCTTATACAATTGCCCTTGTGGGTTATAAAACTCAAACTCAACCGGATGATCTGGCGGGAGCGTTTTAAGTTTATCTTCTAAAATAAACGATACAAAAATTGAATCTCCGGGTCGCCATACCCCGCGTTCACCATAAATAAATCCTTTTAAACCATTCTGTACCTGTTCACCTCCCACATCAAATCTAGACAAGGGTAACGCGCTGCCATCATCCAACTTTAAATATCCCCGTTCATCACCCTTGCTGGCTATAAGCAAATATGGTTTTCTTTTAAGTGTTAATTTGGCAAATCCATCTCCATCTGAAGTACCTTTCCATAATACTTGCTTTTGATAGTCCAGCAATTGTAAATCAACGCCCGACATGGGCTGTGCGTCAATGATGTTGGTAACAGCGATCATCATGCTATTATCATTGCCACGTTTGGTTATTAACCCTATGTTCGAAGCGATAATGTTTCGGGTAGCCCAACGGTCTTTGGTGTAATACGAATCTGAACATACATCATCTTTTTCATCCCAATTATAACCTTCGGGATAATAGCTATCATAACGCTGCCAGAACTCATCATCCTCATCTATGGTGTTAGAGCTATTTCTATATCCTTCATCGTCATAGTCACTAGCTTCAGTGTCTTTATTACTGTTCTCAGCTGTTGCTTTTGTGCTGCAGTTATACAAAGAATATGACCGTCTGAAACCTATAACTACTCGGTAGATGGCTCCCGGCTCTGTTCGCATCAGATGGTCAATATCCAGCATAAAGCGGTTCTTTTTATTAAGGTTAAGCCCCTTATCCCGATCAAGGCGAATGGTAGTTTTCACTACAGGTTTAGCGACTTGCCTTAATTGCTCCTGCCCGTTAAAATCATTATTCTGAAAATACTGCGGAACATTATTTTCATAAATCTTGATAATAGTAACATCGACTGCGTTAAGGTTAACCGCCTCGAAAGGCATCATTAAACGACCTGAATCAGGTAAAATCACGCCCTTACCAGGAATGGTAACTGAGGGAAGCCTGTTTTCAAAAAATACATTTGAGCTGTAGGTCCGGCTAATTTTCTTATTAACAATATCTTCGATGCCCTCATCAGTAAAAGCTGTATAATTACCTTGTAAACGTTCCGGCCCATATACCTTAACCATACTTCCTTCGATGGTATAGGCCAGATCACTGATGCCATTTACACCAATCAAGCCTCTTAATTCCTGACCTACTTTTATCGGGTTAGAAAATTGATAAAGCACATACTGATCTTGATCTTGCACCGCCCGAACATTAAGCAACTTAAAATCGCCAATAGCCGGTACATTCACTGTTTCGGTACCATTCTCATCCATATTTGCAGAACTACCCTCATACTTAACAATTAACTCTGAAGCCTTACCGGTTGACCTCAGGAGATTGTTGATCACGAATTGGTGAGTTTTACTAAGCCTATCATGATGCCAAGTTACATTTACTGCCGAAGGGTACGAGGTTGTGATCATTTTTTCAACCTTTGCTTCATCTTCAACGTCAGCAGTTTGAATAACACCGCTAAACTTCATTTTATCTAAAGAAGTACTGGTTGCAGTCTGAAGTCCATTATAGTCAATGGTGAAATCGGGTTTGATGGTTTGGAAGTCGAAAGTGAAATGATTCAGTTCATCATTCACTTTAACAACAGAACCCAAATCAAAATCAACATCATATTTCTTGTTAGGCTCAAGCTCCTTTTCAGGTCTGAACTCTACTGTCTGTGCATCTACCCAATAAGCTTTCCCTTTAACAGAAGGTGAAAAATCGAAAACATCATTTTTTAACTCTTCATTTTGTCCGTGCGTAATCTGCACCTCGTCAGAAAGCTTTATTCGAATGGTACTCGTTCTGGAAATAACGCCCGCAGTATAGGATTGAATATATTTATTAAACTCATACTGCGACTCTTTTTTTTTATGTTTAAAAACCAAAAAAACTATCAGAAATAGAGCACTGACAGTAGCTAGGATAATAATTATCTTGCTTCGGCTAAAATTAGCAGAGATACGTGACATAAGTGAGGTGATAGATTAAAGCAACTAAATTTATAAAAATTAGTGTAAAACAATCAAGTATAATCCAAAGGATGCATTTGATGGTAACTAATTAACTCATATTAGCTTTTAACTTTTCGTTTTAAGCCCGGTTAGCATGCATTTGCGAATCTTTACCAATTTTCCAACCACCACAAAAACGAAGAGGCTTTGTCCTTTCCCACTAAAGTTTTCTCATCTAGTGATAGCCAGCAATAACTGCCAATGAGGCCTGTAGAAGGCAGTGTTAGATCAAATACGGCCACTTTTGTAGTAGATTTATGTACTTTTCCCAATTGATACATGAAAGAATTAAAGCGACCGATGGTAATGAAATAGAAAGTGTCGTGATACTCATACTTTCGCCAATTTGACTGTTACTTTTTATAAATTAAAATAACAATTTCGTTAATGTATACTGTTGTTTTCTGGGCTTCTGGTATTGTACCAATAGAGTTGTAAAGTTGCTCCATTTGACTGGAGAGACTTTTTCAAAAAAATTTAATTTGATTAAAATAAAGAAGTGAATGTATGATTAAATCTCTTAAAAAGGATGGCTGTGTAGTTATATAATACTAAAGGTTCAGTAAAGGAGGCAGCTGAGAAATTGCGCATTGATTCTGGCCGGATTGATAAGCAGAAAAACCAATATAAAGGTAATAGAACTAGCAGTCAGTTAATCACTGCTCTAAACGATGAGTAAAAAGAGATTAAAAGACTGCAAAAAGAATTGTAATTGATTGGCCTACATAAATATTCCAGTTTTATAATTCATACATTAATGTTCTATTTATAAAGAAAGTTATACAATGTCAAATCTCTTTTTTTCGTTCCAAAAAACGACCGTTTTTTGATGAACCACTTAGTATAAAAAATTTCTTGTGAGTTTGTGAAATTCGCTTTTAGTTGACTAACGATTGAAAGAGGTCGTTTGTCTAACCATAGACGTTGCGAAATACAAGATTAACAGTCTGTCAGATGACACCCCCCTATTTCGTTTGATATAAAATACCATCTATCGGGCAAACACCACATGAGGATTTATGAATTTTGTAAAAGCCTTGAACATACGGCGTATTACGCACAAATGACCTACATAGATCCTATTTGTTTTTATGGCGCTTTAATCAATGTTGAGGCTTTTTTCCAAAGAGGAGGTTAAAAAAACGCTAAACAGCATGCTCAAAAGATCATTACCATCTTAAAAAACCTTGAACTTACACTAGAACCGATTCTTGCCAAATGACTTGTTCATAAAGCTCATTGCTGTTCAATCAAAGTAGCATTGGAAACCATCATGCGTAAGGATTCCTTTCATAAAGTTAAGTAGCAAAAAGTGCTGCTTTTGGACAGCACTTTTCCAAATAAAGATTCTTACAATAATCCGCCGGCTACCGTAATTCTTTCACCCGTTACCCACGACGCGTCATCAGAGGCAAGGAAAACAGCCACTTTTGCTATATCTATCGGTAAACCAATACGGCCTAAAGGTGTCTGATCAAGAAAGTATTTCTCCATGGCGCTTCCAGGCCGGCCATCAGCAGTTGAGCCTTCAGATTCGGTCATTCCAGGAGCTATTGTATTAACCCTTATATTTTTGGGTCCTAACTCTTTAGATAATGTCTTTGCTAAACTGTCGACTCCCGCTTTAACAGCACAATAAATCAACGTGCCCGGAATGGGATTCAAGCTAATCGTAGAACTTAAATTGATAATGCTTCCGCCTTTATCTCCAAATCGAGCTACTGCCCGTTGTGCGCAGAAAATATGAGCCATAAGCCCCGTTGTAATTTGTAACTGGAAAATTTCTTCGCTAACGGCATCCAACATTTCATATCTCCATACACTTGCATTATTGACTAAAATGTCCAGCCTGCCATAAGCCTTATCTGTTTCTTCAAACAGTTTTTTAATATCTGTTATTTTTGAAATGTCCGCTTGTATAGCGATAGCAGTGCCTCCATTCTTGGTAATTTCTTCAACTACTCTATCCGCATAATCTTTGCTAGTTGAATAATTAACTACCACTTTAGCACCTTCCCTGGCATATTCTTTTGCAATCCCCGCTCCAATCCCTTTAGACGATCCGGTAATGACCGCCACTTTGTCTTTTAATTTCATATTATTTGATTGACTATTAAGATTATAATTGACCACCTGCAACCTGTATTCTTTCACCAGTTATCCAGCCGGCATCATCTGAAGCTAAAAACACGGCAACTTTCGCAATATCCTCCGGCTGTCCTATCCGTCCCATTGGGACTTGTGCAACCAATTGAGCTTCCCATTCACCTCCCATAAAGCCTTGTTCATGAGTTCCCTCCGTTTCTGTAATACCTGGGGAGATCGTGTTAACCCTTATACCTTTTGCCCCCAACTCTTTTGCAAGAACCTTCGTAATATTGTCGACAGCCGCTTTTGTTGCAGCATACACTAATGTGCCCGGCAAAGGATTTATACTTACAGTAGAACTGATATTGATGATAGCGCCTCCATTTGCGTTCATCACCTCAGCCGCTTTTTTTGCACAAAGTATTGTGCCCACCAGATTAGTATTGATATTGGCCTGAAGCATTTCTAATGTAATGGCTTCTAACATAACCACATCGTAAATACCGGCATTGTTAACGAGAATATCCACCCTTTCAAAAGCTTTGATTGCCTCAGAAAAGAGCCTTTCGACAGCATCAGGTTTTGATATGTCGGCTTGAACAGCTATTGCTTTTCCACCATGATCGATAATGTAATCAACCACCTTTTGTGCTCTAATCTGGTCTTTTGCATAGTTAACGACTACTTTAGCACCTGCCAAACCATAGGCCTTGGCAATGCCTGCGCCGATTCCTTTTGACGCGCCAGTCACTATGGCTACTTTATTTTCCAATTTCATGATCATTGCTGTACGATTATTTGCTGTAAAACTATATTGTACATACTTTTGGAAAAAGTACCTACTTTTTGGTAGTCTACCTACCTAAAAGTAGGTATGTTGATTATCAAGGTAGTATAGATTTAAAAATGGCGAAAATGACAAAAGAATGTTCCAACTCTCCGACCTGCTCGGTAGACTGGGCATTTAGAAGGATTGGCGGGAAGTATAAAGGCAGGATTTTATGGTGTTTAAATGAATATACTGTCATCCGATTTGGAGAATTGGGAAGGGTTTTAGCGGACGTAACAACTAAAATGCTGACGCAAACACTGAGAGAACTGGAAAAAGATGATCTTATCAACAGGAAGGTATATCACCAGGTGCCGCCAATGGTAGAGTATTCTTTAACAGAAACGGGTAAAGAGCTGATACCTTTTATCAAGTATCTTAAAAATTGGGGTGATAAAAAAATTTCAACTCAAAGACAACAAAGAAATGTTTTGCAATGATTTTGGCAAAGTGATCAAAATAGATATGACAACACCATTTTTGTTATTGGCATACCTCATTTGACTTGTTCTCTGATCCGGCTTAATGACTGGCGGGTGATACCAAGAAAAGTGAGTACTAAGGTTTACCGAAATTCGTAATACAACATCGACTTGCTATTGTAGGAATATTCTGTATTTCTTTTCCGCTTTCTGTCTGGGGGTATACAACTCATGAGCCTTCTTGGAGAGTGCTACAAGCTGATTTTCTAATCTAGTATCCGCTATTTCAGTATCTCCAAATCAGCAATAGTAACATTATACTTTTAATGAACTATTAGATTGAACAGTAGCGCTTGTACCATTGTATATAGCATTTTTTCACGAAAGCACAGTTAATTCGATAAACAAGACTTCATTGAAGACTATTCTTAAAAAAGGTACGTGACTGTTGCACAAGTAGTCATTAAGCCTGAATAGTTCCAATATTAATTCACTACGAAATCTTTCTAGTTAAGAAAGCTGTTTAACAACAGGTATCTAAAAAGATAACTAATGAGTGCTATGAGGTTCTGACAAGCTTTTAACAGTGCTGCCGAGGCTTTTCAGCCTCCTCTTTTGAGGTAGTTTTTGAGATTGTAGGCGATGGCCGCCATGAGCATGACCTTGTGAGCACCGGCTTTACCATCTTTAGGCGCAGCCCAGTAGTTCTTCAAGAGCCTGCCATCCGCGGTTTTATCAAAGCCTTTAAAGAGTAAAGGTTTATTCATCGGGCAGGTATTAGTATTCCTACTCTATCAACATACTCTCCAATATAATAAATAGGACATCCTTTATCGATGCCACTTCTATATAATCCTATCCCTTTACTTACGTCGTTGTTGACCATTTCTTGAATACCTTTTGCTTTCCATATTAATTCACATATAGCAATATATTGTGAGTTATCTGCATTGACGGTTACACCTTTTTTTGTTCCACCCTTGTTGCCGTAAGGAAATAGCATTGCTTTGGGAGCTTGTAAATTTTGATTGAAAAAATCTTTTTCAAAAATGTTTTCTGAGTAGGAGATAAAGTTAGTATAATTATTAACTGGTATGTTATTCCAAGAAAGTTGGATAGTTCTGCCGAGTCTTAAAGGCAGGTCTGGACGGAAGGCTGCGTATTCCTCCTCAGATAACGGTAGCGAATCTATTTTCTCAGATCCTTTCATAAACATATTACTTGACATACGACAAAAGAAAACTTTCTTTTTAAGGTTTCTAGATAGTGCCCAAGTATTTGGAGGAGAAAGCAAATAATCATAAAATACTTCTTTATCATCAAATCCAATTATTCGAAATGGCCTTGGATCCCATTTTGATTTATAAATCGCTCCTATCTCTAAAATATATGCTGCTGTTTTCAAAATTGTAGCTCTTGATTTAGGAGCGTAAAATAGTAAAAACTAGTGTGCTCGCTTTTATGCCCATTTAAAAGCTTTAAAGTTAAATTAGTTGTGCAACAGCCACGTTCCTTTTTTGATAAAGCAATAAGTGCATTGTAGTAATCAAAAGTAAAATTTTTTGCATGTGCAGGCGACTAATAGTAGTATGGAGCGTTACGTTAATTTGAATAGAATTTTCCGTTGGCAAACGACTTCACTGAATGGCCCAGTAATACGTTATAATATTTTAAGCCTTATTATGGACTCAACTTTGCTCTGCACACCTTTCTTCTTGTCTAATCGCGATCTTTCAGGAAGGAATTATTGTTTGTACTTTTATAAAAAAAGTGACCTTCAATGATAGGCCACTTCTCTTTAAAGGTTTTTTGTAATGAAGAAAAAAATCCTACTCGCTTTCGCAAGTATATATTCAAGTGTCAGCACATATGCGCAGCAGACTTCGATTGTTTTAAATGCGGCAATTGAAAAACCCCATGAAAGCAAATATTTAACCGCGCGTAAAACTTTGAAAAATGCGGGATGGATATCCTTAGAAACGGGAATTCCGTTGTTTTGCCTTGGTTTTGCTTATGCAATCGGTAGTATAGACAATCATAATAAGACAGGTGCAAAAACAGCCAGATGGATGGTGCCAAGTGGAGCCGCACTTACCTTAACAAGCATTCCGTGCTTTGTTTTATCACACCATTATAAAAGGAAGGCAGCTACCTTATCTTTAAACAACCAACCTGTTTTTATTCCGTTGAAGAACGGATTTTCTTCAAGCATGCAACCAGCGCTTTGCTTAAGATTTCCACTTTAAGGATACAAGAAATCTCATAAACCTTTGTTTTTTGATAATATAGCGGCAATAGGCACTGGTTTGGGCCTGATGCAAAACATGGATGAAAGCGCATAAGCCCCACGGCCGCTAATGGATCGACTACGTGGCTAAGAAATACGTTTGACCGTTAAATTTTATAACGAGTTAATTTATTTTACTTGAAAATTTGTTGATTGGTAAACGAAATTTTAACATTGAAGCGAGATAATCGTTAGAAGTATCCCTATAGCCCAAAGAAATATTCACCGAAGCATGAAGTCCCTCTTCTGACAAACTTAAAACGTCATCAAATATTTTCGGATCAAACTTTTCCATAGGAGTTGCATCTACTTTGAGCTCTGTAGCCGCAATCTAGGCTGTTCCTCATCCGATATAAGCTTGTTTGTCCGACCAAATAGCATTTTGTTCCGGTGTTTGTGTGGATAAAAAACTTGTCAACATATCTCTGAGTCCGTTAAGTGCTCCGTTTTCAAGATTTCGCTGCTTTTCCATCATCGCGATATAGCCTGTTGTGTATTGAATGATCCCACAGCTAATCTTTGTCTTACCTCCGGGTTAGTAATTACAAATAAACGGTAAGGTTGTATTCCACAATAAGAAGCACTGAGGTTGATGGCTTCGATAATTTGGTCTATTTTATCTTCACTGACCAACTCATCTGAGTGTTTCTTGACGGCATATCACCGGTGTAAATTCCTGATTAATTCCATTTTTTTTAATTAAATATACAGGTCAAAGCTATCACTTTGATGTATATACCTGTAACTAGGTGACAGATAGTTACAGTGACAAACGGGTAACCAAGTGAATGATATGAAACAAGACTTCGATCTGAAAAAGGACTGTAACCACAAAATATTGGCAATCAGCGATACCATGGAAATCTTAAATGGAAAATGTCCATCATTGCGTGTCTGTGTTATCGGCCAATGCGCTACTCTGAATTATTGAAAGAAGTTAAGGGTATTTCCGGTAAGGTGCTCAGCCGCGAGCTGAAGGATTTGGAAACGAATGAACTTGTTGAGCGGAATGTGTTAAATACTGCACCTGTTACCGTAAGATATTGTATAACCGATTATGGGAAATCGCTTAAACAGCTTACCACTACAATAACAGATTGGGGGTTATTGGGGGTTATCTATAGGCAACGCATCATTTCCAGGATGAAAACAGGATAAAGAACAATTTGACTATATTGATAAACTTTATAAGGGAGTGATTTATATTAATATTAAGGCGTCACTAATTACTTTTTTCATGACAAACAATACAAAATACATACTTCTCTTCTTACTCTGCTAATACTTATTTAGTGGGGTTAAAAGACCATCAAATTTTTACTATTCAAAATATAATTGACTTTAAACCATAAGTCAATTATATCTTGAAACAAAACTACCACCTCCACAAAACGTTATCAATAACATTTACTTTTTGTATCTGCAAATTAACGGCTTTATTTAACAACAAAGCTTGATACATTATTGATATTTAAATATAAAAATGCAATAATTGGCGCTTGCCTCTTTGTTGCTAATACATCAATAAGCACTGATCGACTTTTTCAATCATTTAATCAATAATGGTTAGTAATTTTGTGTAGTTGTATTTAACTGCACTGGAATAGTTTGCTCAGTAATTGTGTTCAGATTAGTTATTTTCCAACGGTGAACACCACTATGATGGTTTTCATCATTGTGGTATAAGTATAAATTACCTACATTATCCTTAACCACACTAGCAGCATAAGCATTACCAGCCATCCCGTAAGGTGAAATTGGACCATTCGGACTAGGACCAATCGCACCAAATTGCCCAACAAACAATCCATCATCATAAACATGGTTCCATTTATTCACTTGGCTGTTTTTCCAGAACTCACCATGATAGCCCCAAAAGATGTTTCTTCCTATAGCTAAGCTGGTGCTACCGGCATATCTTACCTTATTGCCACTATCAAATTTGCCATCAGTTGGAAAATTTCCTGAATAATTTTCAGATGTACTTAATGCCGTACGCCACAACCATTGGTTATTACCAGCTTTTACACCACCTAAATGCCACCCGTCATTACCGTTTTTACTACGTGCTGCATTAAAAGCAAGTATTATACCCGATGATGTTATTTCTGCTACATGCAAATTGATAGGACTAGGTTGATATATTGGATCAAGAGTTGTACGGATGGCTACAGAGGCTAAAAGTTGCGATTTACTCCAAATAGGATTTCCTACATTATCAAAACCTTCAAGCAAATACTTATACCAGTTTAAAGGTTGTCCGGGTTTAGTTACACCAACTTGCGTAATTGATCCATCAGCATTTAACTGGCAAATGCCTGAGGGTAGTGCAACATCTGTAATGCGCATATTACCTTGAACAGGTAACTCAACTACTTGAGAGTTATGTTTAGAACTATTATACAACAAGCCATAAGTACGATGATTGCGTAAGGTGACTACGGGTATTAAGCGGCGGTTATGATCGTTAAGGTTTGCTGGAACCACATAACCCCAATTCTTCACCAGCGTCCAAGAACCGTTATCCGGTTTAAGGTGCTTTAAATAATCAATTTTAAATTCGAGATAATCGGAAAATAGCCGGGTTGGATTATTAAGACCAACCGAACAACTATAAGAAGTACCTAAGTACATGATGCGATTTATATACTGCCGAGTTGCCGAATAGTGCTGTAAACGAGAGTTACCAGGATCTTCTATCCAGAATGATCCATCAGGTTCGAAGGCAATGGTGGTACCTAGTACACCACGCATATCGCTGAAGTAAAACTTACTATTGGTTACATCTGGGCTTTGCGCATATCCTCCCTCCTCACCCATAATCCACTTCACAGCACCTGACAGATTGTTGTATGCTTTAATCTGCTGACTAATACCAGCATCTGCCACCAGCAAAGTTTTATTGTCTGGTGCTACTGCTATTGCAAGTGGCTGAATCAAATTATTGATTATTACATGGAGTAATGATAAACTACCGTCTGGTTTAATGCTAAATTTCTCTGCAACATCTTTCCCTTCCTTATTATAAATTAGCCACAAGTTATCCTGCTGGTCAACACACATGGCCTTAGGACTAGAAACAAACACGTTCTTAATAAATGAACCCGTTGATTTATTAAGTATATGCACTTCATTAATATCTTGATGTGCTATAAAAAGGAAATTACCCCGTTTTTGAACAGCTAATCCAGAAATCTTAGTATGTACTGTATCTAAAGAACTATTGAATTTATTACCATGTTTGGTAATCATAATAGTGCCATGATCAAACAGAGTTTCTTTATCATCCACTACGTTAGTGGCGTACACCATCCATCTTCTGTTATTGAATGAATCTTCACCAGCCCAGTAAACACGAACACCGTCGGTAGCTAACAGCCGTGTTGATATACCTTTTTGTGAAATAACTTCTCGGCTTTGTGGCTTATCCGTATAAAATTTAAAGTTGCTTTCACCTTGTTCATTAAAGCCTGTAGTGTAATAAGCTTTGTTTCCTACTATAGCAACACCTAAAATTCTTTCGTGGGCATGATGCACCGTAGGACCAGTAAAACTTGCAGATGTGTTACCAATAACTCCTTCCCACGTGTATTTAACGTTATTTGATAGCACTTTAACCTGATAATTACCAGCAGGCATTGGTCTTCCTTCATCATCAGTGCCATCCCATGTTGCTTTGTGCGTTCCAGTCGCATAAGTAACTCCGCTCCACAGTGTTTTAAGTAATCGTCCTTCTGTATCAAAAATGCCTGCACTAGTAGCCGCAGTTTGTTTTATTTTAAATGTAAAAGTACACGATGAATATAATGGTTTTCCTTCCTGAGCTGATACAACAGAAAATAACAAAGCACTTATACCTAAAACAAGAGCTATGATTATATACCGGTATTTTTTCATCTGGAAGTACTAGCCTGTATGTAAATTATTACTATGCTCAGGAACAAGAAAGGGAAAGATAAGTGCATACCTTATCTTTCCCTTCCAAACCTTAACTTATTTTTCAATCTTCTTAGTGATTTTCACTAGCGTGTTTAACTACTATTTTGGCGCCACTTCTTATCATCTGCTGTTCGGATGGCGAAAACCCTATGCGGCCGCCAAAATCTTCTACCCAGTAAGTATTATATTCTGAAATGCCGATTTCTTTGAATGCTGCATTCATCAAGTTTTTACAATGTCCTGGGCTTTTAAACCAGCCATCGTTCACTTCTTCAATACTTTCCTGACCGAAAGCTATATTTTCACCTATAGTATAAGCTTTCAGCCCTTCAAACTTGTATCCGGCAGCGCCTATACGGTCGCCCATAGTACGCCCATCCTGACTGGTATGGCTAAAGTAGTGCAGCCTATCCATGTCTCGTGCATGGCGACTGGCTGATACCTCCAGATTATCGTTCCAAACCAAAGGAGGTGCCGGTGGCATATAAGTACCCCCACAATTACATCCTTGTTGCCGTACAATATTAATACGGTTCAGAAATGCCTGTCTGAACTGCACACTGCTTTTCCACATTTGTGCATGGGCTATACCACTTCCGCCTAACAACACAATGCCAATTATTAGCTTTTTCTTCATAAATCAGGAGCTGCAATTACTTTGTTTGTTCGACTGATTTACGATTACAATGTTTAATTTGTTATAAACTTTTTATTATAGATTAGAACGTTATGTAACTTAATATAAAAATCAGCGTATAGATGTTCAAACATATATATTCAACATCTACCCGCATGATTATATACTTTTCTGCCGGCTTAATAGCCATTGTATTTATTATCTGCTACCTGAACAAACAGGAACAAAACGTTACGCAAATACTTAAGCAGAACAAAAACGTAGTACCCTTATATAAATTAAGAGCTTCCCGGCAAAAAGCTGAAGTTATCAGTAACAAAACTACTGCACAGCAAGCCTCTAGTAGACAAGTAAGTATAAAAAGCTCGTTGAACAATTTGAATAAAGCAATTTCCAAAAAAGGAACAGCATCAGACGATTATCTTAGCAAACTTGATCGCCTAAGCCGTCAAATATAATCCAGCACCGGGTTGTTCTTTTTTGCAAAGAATATTTATCATTGCAAAAACAAATAAGTACCTATGTCTGACGATGCATTAATCAGGCGACTGAAGATTATTGTAAAAGAACACGGCGGACAATTGGCGCTGGCTAAAGCCATTGAAGTTGACCAGGGCTTTATCAGTAAAGTCATCAATAAAAAGCAGGAAATTAGCTATTATCTAATTCGTAAACTTTGCTTTCAGCTCAAGTATTCGCCTGAATGGTTGATACTGGGTAGCGGCGAACGCAAGATTAACAAAGCCGACTCTCCCAAATTGATTACTGAAATACAGATGCTCCGTACAGAGGTTGACATTTTGCATGCGCGCATGCGTGCTTTTGAAATGCAGTTAGAAGGACTTAGAGTTCAAGAACAGACAGATCGCACTCAACAAGCCGGATAAATAAACTACCAACACATAAGTACGTACTGCATTTTTTTTGCTTACTTGCCTCCTCAAAACTATGGTTACTTTTTTTGAGGCTTCACTTGATACCATTTCTGTTCACCACGTGGGCAACCCGTTACAGGATGAACGCTATGCTTTGTCTGACGCACCACTGGCGTTAAAGGATGAAATTATTCCCCGGTTGCTGATGCAATATTTCTTATCACCGTTTGAGAAAACGAACGAGGTATATCACTTAATGCATCCTGGTGACGATTTACATTTGAACGAGATTTATCATTATTGTACTGAAATATTTGGTGATAACAGCAAGTTCCATCAAATGTCGGAACAAATAGCTAAACACTTATACAGCGTATCAAGTCATCCTAAAATTAAGGCAGGCGAAATATATGTAGCTTACTTCAACAGTGTACAACTGGAGGGTGAATTATTAGACGCTATAGGCATCTTTAAATCAGAAACTAAAGAAACCTTTTTGAAAGTTTACCCACAAGATAACGGCTTTAATGTAGATTATGAAGAAAATGCTATTAATATCAATAAACTGGATAAAGGTTGCTTGATTTTTAATACACAAGCTGAAGAAGGCTACAAAGTAACCGCCATTGATCAAACCAACCGTAACCAAGAGGCCGTGTATTGGAAAGATGAATTTCTGAAACTTAAAATCAGGAACGACAATTTCAACCAAACCAACAACACACTAAGCATTTACAAAAACTTCGTTACTGAAAAGCTGGATGACGAGTTTGAGATGAGCAAAGCCGATAAGATTGATTTACTGAATCGCTCCATGAAGTATTTTAAGGAGAAAGATACTTTTGAATTGGATGAGTTTACCGGCGAAGTATTAGGTAACGATCAGGCTATTGAATCTTTCAAGAACTACAAAAATCAGTACGAACAGGAATTTGAAACTAAAATACCTGACACCTTTGAGATATCAGATAATGCTGTAAAAAAGCAGGCTCGTGTTTACAAAAGTGTTTTAAAGCTGGATCGAAACTTTCACATTTACATTCATGGCGATAAAGAGCTAATTGAAAAAGGTTTTGATGAAGAAAAGCACATGAACTATTATAAAGTATATTTTAAAGAAGAAGAGTAAATATATAGTTTAAACAATTGAACCTGTATACGCTTTAATAAGTAAAGGTATGATTATGCAGGAGCGATTGGATGATGTAAATGGCATAAGGTTGCACACTTTACAGGAAGGCGAGGGTAATACTGAAACCATTATTTTTTTACACGGCTTTCCAGAGTTCAGCTATGCCTGGCATAAGCAACTCCCCTTTTTTGCGACACAGGGCTTTCACGCATTAGCTCCAGATCAACGCGGCTATAACCTCACCAGTAAGCCTAAAGGTGTTAAGGCCTATATGCTAGAAAATGCGGTAGAAGATTTAGCAGCTTTCATTAAGAAAATCACTTCTGAAAAAATCACTTTGGTTGGGCATGATTGGGGCGGTGGTGTAGCTTGGATATTCGCCTTTAAATATCCTGAGCTATTAAAAAAGCTGGTGATTCTGAACATGCCACATCCGCAGGTTCAATCTCAGAACTTCAAAACTAGCCCTAAGCAAATGCTAAAAAGCTGGTATGTTGGCTTTTTCCAGCTTCGTATAATACCAGAAGTGGTATGCCGAGCATATAATTTCAAATTTTTGGAATGGACCTTCTTGAAAAGTTCTAATGCAGGTACATTCAGCCAGCATGATTTACAGCAGTACAAACAAGCTTGGCGACAGCCTCGTGCGCTCACTAACATGCTTAACTGGTATCGCGCATTTAAATACATACCTACACAAAACTATGGCAAAATAAATGTGCCCACATTGATTATCTGGGGTAAAAAAGATATTTATTTAAGTGCAGAAATGGCACAACAAAGCGTTAACTGGTGCACAAATGGGAAAATGGTTATGCTTGATGATGCTACTCATTGGCTGCACCATGAAAAAACAGCTGAAGTGAATAAATTGATTTTAGATTTTGTGCAAGATTGACTTTTATAGATACTGTAACATACAACCCCGATTTTTTATTTTCCTTTTTATATAAAAATTATCAATCGATACTATTGTCTAACTCATCGATACAAATTTATTACGAGCGGTAAACGTCGGTATTTTTATAGTTTGAAGAAATTCATCTATCAAATACTAAATTATGAGCCGAATGACTTACCCTTTTATCTCAAAGAGATTACCCCAAGTAGTCAGATATAACCTAATTATAGCTGCCCTAGCTTTAGCTTTTACAGGTTGCAAAAAGAACAGCTCATCTGACAGTTCTGATACTGGAACCACCGTTAGCATTGATAGTAGCGCTATTACCAGCGGTACTGTTGAAGGCTCAACAGAAATTGGCTATAATGCAGATGACTTGGTTGAAAACTCTACTTTCTCTAATGTAGTTACTATCAACTTTGGGTCAACCATTACTATCTCCAATCCGCTGTCAGCCAGCGGAGTAAACATTACGCAAAGCAACGGTGATGTGACTATTACTTCAACCACCAGTAATGCTGTAGAATATCAGTTATCCGGCACTACAACCAATGGATCGGTAAAAGTTTATAGCGATAAAAAATTCAAGCTTACATTAAATGGTGTAAACATTACAAATAATGATGGCCCAGCCATTAACATACAATCTTCTAAACGGTCTTTCATTGTGGTAGCAGATAATACAACTAACACATTAACTGATGGTTCTACTTATGCCACCTCCACCGAAGATATGAAGGGAACTTTATTCAGCGAAGGACAAATAATTTTTACTGGTAATGGTAGTTTAACTGTAAAAGGCAATAACAAACACGGTATTGCCAGTGATGACTATGTACGCATTCGTAGCGGAAGTATCACTGTTTCGGGTGCTGCTAAAGATGGCATACACACCAACGATGCTTTTATTGCTGATGGCGGAACACTAACAGTTTCTGCTCAAAGTGATGGCATTGAAGCTGAAGAAGGCCATATTATTATTAATGGTGGTACATTAGTATTGAATACTGCTGATGATGGTATCACAGCATCTTACACCGGAACAGATGCGACCATAACGCCTTATGTAAACATTAACGGTGGCAGCATAACTATTAAAACTACCGGTGGCGAAGGTATAGAAAGTAAAAGTGTACTCACCATAAACAAGGGCACTATTAATACCAATACTGTTGATGACGGATTGAATGCCAGAACTGCGCTATATATTAACGGCGGTAGTATTTACTGCTACAGTAGCGGCAATGATGCGATGGATTCTAATGGAACATTCACTATTACTGGTGGCAAAGTTATAGCTGCTGGTGCCAAAGCCCCGGAAGCTGGTATTGACTGTGATGCACGTACACTTAAAATTACTGGCGGTATAGTAGTAGGCATAGGTGGTGCTACCAGCGGCCCAAGCGCTACTGCATCTACCGTGCATTCTGTAGTTATGGGTAGTGGTACAGCTAATCAGATTATTCATATTGAATCATCTAGCGGTACAGAAGCATTAACTTTTTTAGCACCAGAATCATATAGTACTTTATTATTTGCCAGCGCTAAACTAAAAGGAAGCACCACTTACAATGTTTATACAAGTGGTAGTGCTACAGGTACAAACTTCAATGGCTTATACTTGAGTGGTTCTTATGTTAAAGGTACTAAGTCTACCTCATTTACTACCAGCAGCATGGTTACGCAAATTGGCGGCAGCATTAGTAGAAACTAAATATGTAAGTACAAAAGAAAAGGTGCTTATGTACATAAGCACCTTTTCTTTTGTACTTGATTTGCAATAATATGGGTTATTTACTAACCAGCAAATACCTTACAGCTCATCATAATTGTTACTGTCTACCAATTATTGTTTAACTACTTGCTACAACTTAAAGTTAAATTTTTCCTCCACACCTAACCCAAACAGGGCGAAATCATATTTTACCGGATCATTAGGGTCAAACTCCCGCAACTGTTCAGTAAGTTCAACAGCGGTTTGCCAATCGGTTTGTTTACGGGTAATTAATTTTAATTTGCGAGCAACTCTATCTACATGCAAATCACAGGGACAAATTAAATCCGCTGGGCGGATGCGATTCCACAAACCAAAATCTACTCCACAAACATCTTGACGCACCATCCAGCGCAGAAACATATTTAGGCGCTTACAGGTTGATTTTTGTGCAGGCGATGATACATGTTTTTTGGTACGATGGGGATAATCGGGTAAAGAAAAGAAATAAGAACGAAAGTGATTAAGTACAGCTTCGGCACTAAAATCTCCAGATAACGGCAAGAATGCATCCTCTAAACTCTCGTGCTTTTCATAATGCTGCCGGAAAAAAGATATGAAATATAATGTATCTACATCATTAAATGTACGATGTTTGAAATACAGTAACTTTTTCAAATCTGGCTCCTGATGGTTTATAATGAAATCGTAAGGTGCACCATCCATTAAAGCAATCAATTCACGGCACTTGCTGATAATAGTTTTGCGCTGCCCCCAAGCCAATATAGCTGCCCAAAAGCCAATAATTTCTATATCCTGTTTGCGTGTAAAACTATGAGGTATACAAACAGGATCGTCCTGAATAAATTCAGGACGATTGTACTGTGCTACTTTAGCATCTAAAAAGGCCTTAACGTCGGTAACCATGTAGGATAATCAAGAACCAAGAAAGCTTATGATTTTTCAATAATATATAATTTCAACTTAGCTCTTAATTCTTAGTTCTAGCTTAATGCGTTCTTCAAATCTTCCAACAAATCTTCAATATCCTCTACCCCTACACTGATGCGCAATAGGTTATCTACCACGCCAGCTTTCTCGCGGGTTTCTTTAGGTATAGAAGCGTGCGTCATGGTAGCTGGATGATTAATGAGCGACTCTACTCCACCTAATGATTCTGCCAAAGTAAACACTTTAAAGTTTGAGGCTATGCGGAAAGTTTCCTGCAAGTCGGCATCTTTTAATACAATGGAGATCATACCACCAAAATCGCGCATTTGCTTTTTAGCAATGTGATGGTTTGGATGATCAGTAAAGCCAGGCCAGAAGATACGCTCTACTTTAGGATGCTGTTTTAAAAACTCGGCAACTTGGCGGCCGTTTTCACAATGTGCTTTCATGCGTAAGTGTAACGTTTTGATACCGCGTAACACCAAAAAGCTATCCATTGGTCCGGGTGTAGCACCGCACGAATTATAAATGAACCATAAGCGTTTATAAAGCTCCTCATCGTTCATCATCAATGCACCCATTACTACATCTGAATGACCACCAATGTATTTGGTTACGGAATGCATCACTAAATCGGCACCTAAATCAATTGGGTTTTGCAAATAAGGTGAAGCAAAAGTATTATCTACCACCAGCATCAGGTTTTTAACTTTGCTGATAGCTGCAATTGCCTCAATATCCACCACCTGCATAGTTGGATTGGTTGGTGTTTCAATCCAAACCATTTTGGTGTTCTCGTTTACATACTCATTGATAATCTCAGGCTCGTGCAAGTTCAAGAAATGGAACTTGATGCCGTAGTTAGCAAATATTTTAGTAAAAATGCGGTACGAACCACCATACAAATCATTACCAGTAATCACTTCATCACCAGGTTTTAACAACTTCATTACAGCATCGGTAGCACCCATACCGCTTGAAAAAGCCAGACCAAACTTAGCATTTTCCAAAGCGGCTAAACAGTCCTCTAATGCCTTACGGGTTGGGTTAGTACCACGTGAATACTCATAACCTTGATTATCACCCGGCGCTTTTTGCCAGTAGGTTGATGTTTGATATATTGGCGTCATTACTGCGCCAGTAGTTGGATCGGGCTCCTGCCCTGCATGTATAGCTTTGGTTGCGAATTTCATAACTTTATAGTTGCAAGTTTTCAAGTACAAATTGCAGATCGAGTGAGCAGCTTTTATCACCACACACCACCCGCAACTAGTAAGCTCTGGCAAATAATACCCTTTGTGTTGATGGTTTGCCAGTTAAGATACATTTGCCTTCTTCTTGTTTATTATTTAATGGAATACAACGAATAGTGGCTTTAGTTTCTTCTTTTATACGTTGCTCCGTTTCAGCAGTACCATCCCAGTGTGCCGATAAAAAACCTGGTTTTTCATCCAACAGGCGTTTAAAGGTTTCATAATCGTCAACCTCAGTGGTGTTTTCAGCACGGAAGTTTAAGGCTTTCTGATAGATACTTTGCTGTATTTCTTCCAGTAAGTTTTCGATATGCTCAGCCAAACCTTCCTGCTTAACCGTTTCTTTCGTTTTATTGTCACGGCGGGCTAACTCAACCGTACCGTTCTGCATATCGCGGCTACCAATAGCTACACGTAGCGGCACGCCTTTTAGTTCATACTCAGCAAATTTAAAACCTGGACGTTGTGTATCACGATTATCAAACTTTATAGATATGTCCTTAGCTTTAAGTTCAGCAGTTAAGCTTTTTACATAGGCAGATATTTTTTCAAGCTCTTCATCGTGCTTATAAATTGGTACTACTACTACTTGTATTGGAGCCAATTTAGGAGGTAATACTAAACCGGCGTCATCAGAATGCGACATGATTAAAGCACCCATCAAACGGGTTGATACGCCCCATGAAGTTGCCCACACATAATCCAGTTTGCCCTCTTTGCTTGTAAACTTCACATCGAAAGCTTTGGCAAAGTTCTGCCCTAAAAAGTGTGAAGTTCCCGCTTGTAATGCTTTTCCATCTTGCATTAAAGCTTCAATGCAGTACGTATCCAAAGCTCCTGCAAAACGCTCATTAGGTGTTTTACGCCCTCTTACTACCGGAACAGCCAACCAGTTTTCAACAAAGTCGGCATATACATTTAGCATTTGCTCGGTTTCAGCTATTGCTTCTTCAGCTGTAGCATGTGCCGTATGGCCTTCTTGCCACAAAAACTCGCTAGTACGTAAAAACAATCGGGTGCGCATTTCCCAACGTACCACATTAGCCCATTGGTTTACCAAAATTGGTAAATCCCGGTAAGATTGTATCCAGCCTTTATACGTGTTCCAAATGATGGTTTCAGAAGTTGGCCGAACAATAAGCTCTTCTTCTAATTTTGCCTCCTCATCTACAATAATATTACCCTCACCATCGTTTTTTAAACGGTAATGCGTTACTACCGCACATTCTTTAGCAAACCCTTCTACGTGACTGGCTTCTTTTGAGAAGAATGACTTGGGAATGAACAGTGGAAAATAGGCATTGCTGTGCCCGGTTTCTTTAAACATTTTGTCCAGTACGGCCTGCATTTTTTCCCAGATAGAGTATCCATATGGTTTAATAATCATACAGCCCCTAACCGGAGAATATTCGGCCAGATCAGCTTTTATTACCAGATCATTATACCATTGTGAGTAATCTTCTTCTTTACTAATTATTCCCTTGCTCATAGTGTATATTTGGAACAGATTTTGACTATTGAAATGTGTATTATTGCTGCCAAATTTATAAATTTAAATGCTATTTAAACTTCAACTTTTAACTTCCTGAAAAATGAAAAGGAACTTTATACAAACTATTATTCTGTGTGGTGCGCTGGCATTTGCGTCCTGTTCCACCACCAACAAAATGGCATCGGCACACCGCAATGTGGACGATGATGTGTATTATAGTAATGCTCAAGCAGGTGATCAGCCTGAATACCGCCAGCCGATTAGTGACGATGAACGTTATACTACTTACAGTGGAGATGATGACGACTACTATTACTACGATAGTTATGAATCGCGCATAAATCGTTTTGAATATGCATCTCCGTTCAGCAGCTATTATGATGGTTACTACTATGGCTACACACCATATGGCTATAGCAGTGGCTACGATAATGGATTTTATAATGGTTACTACAACAGCTACAGTCCATATTATGCAGGATTTGGTTACGGGTATCCTTATGCTGGCGTTGGGTTTGGCTTTGGTTACCCATATGGCTTCGGATTTGGTTTAGGTTTTGGCTATCCATATTATGGTTATGGTTACTCCCCTTATTCAGCTTGGGGTATAGGTTATGGTGGCGGATATCCTTATTGGGGTGTTTACTCAGCTTCCAGATCTTATGCTAATAATGGCCGACCTGCAAGAGTTAGCTATACGCCAAATGGTAATTCAATTTCCGTTGGCCGCATTGGTCGTAATGGAGCTAGTGGCGTAATGTTTTCGCCTAACCGTCCATCGCGTGTATATGGAGGTGCTAATACTATCAGCCCAGGCAGAGCTGCAGCTAGCCGCTTCAATAATGGCACTTCTTATAACCCCGGAAACAGAACCATAAACACCATCTCTCGTCCGGTTGAAAGACCAGCCTTTAACCCTTCATCAAGCAGCTTTGGTGGTGGTGGCAGAAGTGGTGGTGGCACTGGCGGTGGTAGACCAGGCAGACCATAAACAAATACCTATTACATTATTTAATCTTTTGTATGAAATTTAAATATTTATTATTAGTGGGTGCTGCTACAGCACTCACCAGCAATAGTTTCGCGCAAACGCTATCACAAGTTTTTGCTAACGATGCTATCAAATACTCAGGCGGCCAGTATGGTTCAAGTGCTCGTATTAAAGGGGTCGGCAATGCCTCACAAGCAGTAGGTGGCGATGTATCTTCTATCAGTACCAACCCTGCCGGTGTCGGCTTTTTTACCCGATCTGAAATCAGCATTACACCTGAATTAAATTTTGCTAATTCGAAGTCGGTATTCTTCAATCAAAATGGCAGCGCCAATAATAGCAGCGGTAATTTAAACAATGCAGCGGCAGTTTTTTATTCCAGACTTAATACTGCCCGTGGCGCTGATAAAAACAAAGGCTGGCTAAGCTTAAACTTTGGTGTAGCTTATAACCGTACCAATAACTTCTACCAAAATGTTTATTATACCGGGCAAAATCCAAGCAGCTCTATAACTAATTATTATGCTTCATTAGCTACGCTTAACCCTTACAATACAGCAAGCAACAAAGGAGAACTTCCACAAGGCAGCTTAGAAGGCCTTGCTTATAGTCAGTATCTGATTGATCCGGTTGGATTGAGTAAAGATGGTACCTATTATGTTTATGATTCAAATGTGGCTACAGGTGTTAATCAAACAAAATTAACTAGTTCAAGAGGGGGCGAATCAGAAGTTGATTTAGCTTTGGGTGGCAATTATAGCAATAAATTTTACTTAGGTGCAAGCCTAGGGCTAGCTACACTACGTTATGATAACACCAGCACATTTATTGAAAGTGGCAACGAGTTATATAACTTTAAAACCCCTTATACATCAAATTTTATTACCGATCAATCTACCACAGGTACTGGTATTAATTTAAAAGCCGGTTTTATTTATAAACCTGATGATGTAGTGCGTATAGGTGCAACTATCAGTTCACCTACCTGGTATTCAATCAGAGATAATACTTATGAAGGTATATCTACCCGGTACACTACCCAAAGCTTTCCTGAAGACGGTACCACCTATGGAACTGATTACAATTTAAGAACACCTTGGAAAGTAAGCGGCGGTTTAGCTTTCTTCATTAAACAATTTGGCTTTATTAGCGGTGATGTTGATTACGTAGATTATAAATCAACACGTTTAAGTGGCTATGATAGCAGCAATGATGATAACGATTATATTCGTCAGAACTTTAAAGGTGCTGTTAATGCTCGTGTAGGTGCAGAAGCTCGTGTGGTTGATAACTTCTTTCTTCGTGGAGGTTACGGCATTCAAGGTACCCCTCGTAAAGATGTTCAAGGTGACGTTAAAACAGCTAGCGGAGGTATAGGTTACCGTTTTGGCAAATACTATGTTGATGCTACTTATATGCATATCACTCAAAATGCATATAACTCAACCTATGCTGTTGATTTTGGTTCAGGCAATATCGATCAGCCTACAGCAAGTTTGAAAAACAACTACAACAATATTTATCTAACAGTAGGTGTACGCTTTTAATTGGATAATCCAATTACAGTATAAACAAAGAACGCCGGCTAAAATTAGCCGGCGTTCTTTGTTTATACTGTAATCGATACAAAATTAATCCTGGTTGATGAATGAACGCAGCATCCAGGTGTTTTTCTCTTTGTACTGCATAAAGCCATTTACCATGTCATTGGTACCATCATCACCAGCATCTGCACTGGCAATTAGAATTTCACGTTCTAACTCAATCAGTGAAGCCATGTCATCAACCAATGCTTTTACTAAATAATCATCAGTTTGGCCAATGGTATCTATTTCTTTAATTTTTGAAATAGCTATATAATCAGCATAGCGGCTATATGGCGGTTTACCTAAAGTTAAAATACGTTCAGCTAAATCATCAATAGTTTGTACAGCATTGGTATACATTTCTTCAAACTTAACATGTAGCGTGAAAAAGTTATGTCCTTTGATGTTCCAGTGACAACCTCTGATTTTTTGATAATGAATATGGTAGTTAGCCAGTAATTCGTTTAATAAATCAACTACTGGGCGTACATCTTTTTCGTTTAAGCTTATTTCTTTAGCGTCCATAATATGTCTATATTTTTATTTACTCTTTGAACATGATTGCCCTTTAAGTGTTTGAAAAAAGCTATATTTTGACATAAGGATTCATTAGAAAAACCTATTTTTAATCATGCCATTATTGCAGTTAGTGATTGCTGAACATTTTGACGGCCAAGTTTGGCGAATGGAAATAGACCCTATAAACCATATACTATTTGCTGAAATACGCATGATTGCCGATCGAAATGTAAACTTTGCTGCTATTAATCTAAACAATGGTGAAACTTACTTCAAGAACTACACCGTTGATGAACGCTGGCTTACTGGTATTGAAGCTGCATTTGACGGTGTTTTGCTATTACATTTCTATCAAACCGAAAATGGACCTACTCACAAGGGTTTAGCAGCTATTGAGGCTTCTACCGGAAATTTATTATGGAGTAATTTCAACCTCAGCTTTGATCACCTAAGTATTAATGGTCCTGTTTTATTTGACAGCCGGTTACATCCCCCTAAATATAATCTGGCTGACATTAAAAATGGCACTCAGATACGCACTTACCAGCCCTCTATTGATACCGAACTTGTGCAACCTTTACTGCTGCCACAAATAATTACTATACCTAATAATCTGCCACCGCTACCTGCCGAACCTTATGGAAACAATGTGCATTATTTGGAATACAATAATCTCAGAATTGTATCTTTGCACGCGCTTCGGGCAGGTACACTCGTACAATATTTGTACATCATTAGTGGTAATAAGCTAATTTTTGAAGATATATTGAATACTAATATACAAAAGTTGCAACCCGAGGCGTTTGTTATGTACCAAAATAAACTGGTCTATATAAAAGATCGATCAGAAATTAAGGTATTGAATTTATAAACTGTATAGGTTTAAGCATGAACGTAAAGATTTTATTGCTAACAACAACACTTTCATCGTTATCGTTGTCATTATTTGCACGCACCCTATCCGATTCGGTTGGCGTTGAAAATCAAAATGGCAGAAAAGTAATTTTACATAAGCTGGATCCAAAAGATAATTATTACTCTATTGGCCGCCGTTATAATGTAACACCATCGGCTATCATCCAGTACAACAATAATGCATCATTAAGAGTAAGCAACATTATCAAAGTACCTACCGAACAGGCTTTTGTTACTTCATCAATGCCATTAAATAATGGTCAGCAAAGCCCGTATGCACAGCAAAATACAACACCAACTAGCAGCATTAGTGATGTTACGCAGTATCGGGTATCAGCCGGAGAAACGTTATATGCCATTGCCCGGCGCTTTAACATACGGGTTGAAGATATTGTTAGTTTAAACAATCTAAAATCAAACAGCTTAACACCAGGGCAAATTCTGCAAATCAAAGCAGCGGCTACACCTGCTACACAGCCTGTAGTGTTATCACATCCTTTAGCACTGTCACCACCAGCATCATCAAAACACGATAGTACAGCTATCACTGACAATTTATCAAGCAGAGATAGCGCCACTGTTGAACGCCGTTTACCAGCTAACCGCTACGGGCTAAGTGAGAAAAATGAAAAAGGAGTGGCTACCTGGATGGATGATGAAGGTATGGACCCTAACAAAAAGCTGGTTCTGCACCGTACAGCTCCGGTAGGTACTGTCATAAAAATCACCAACCCCATGACGAACCGTACTACTTATGCCAAAGTAGTAGGCAGCTTCACCGAAAATGAAATGACTAAAGACGTGATTGTTGTAATGACGAAAAGCACAGCCGAATCGCTTGGTGCATTAGACAAACGCTTTCATGTAACCTTAAGCTACGGAACACCAGCTAATGAATAAGCCCTATCTGATTGGAATTGCCGGCGGAAGTGGGTCAGGCAAAACTTTCTTTTTAAAATGTTTTCTGGAGCATTTCACTGCTGATGAAGTATGCTTGGTATCACAGGATGATTACTACATTCCTGTAGGACATACCATGACTGCTGAAGAAAATAAGCTATACAATTTTGATTTGCCTTCAACTATTGACCACAAGCATTTTGAAGAAGACATTCATCAATTGATGAATCAACAAGTTATTTACAAAAAAGAATATACGTTTAACAACTCTAACGCAACACCTAAAGTACTTGAAATAAAACCTGCTCCTATTATTATTGTAGAGGGTTTGTTTATACTGCATTTTAAAACAATAGCTGAGTTGTTAGATATGACTATCTTTATTGATGCAGATGAAAATGTAGCTCTTACTAGGCGCCTCAAACGTGACTTAAATGAGCGAGGCTATTCTAATGATGACGTCACTTACAAGTGGATTAATCATGTGGTGCCCTCCTATAAAGAATACCTGTTGCCTTATCGTGAAAGTTGCGATAAAGTAGTTATTAACAACACAAACATAGCTGAAGATATTATTAAAATAACTGATGATATTTCAGCCGAGTTACGAGAAAAGGTATTAGCCTGATAAAAACTCTAGTTTATACAGGCTTGTTCTTCTTAGCGGCAAGCCTGTATAACTCAGTTTCCCTCCTTTTCTGCCAGAGTATATTTTCTTTCTTATTCTATTCTACCTATTTATTATTACGCTGTAAAACGTGCTTAGCTAGTTAAAACAATTTTTTGCTTTTAACCTTTATCATAATATATCAAATTGAATGATTATGGTACCCTATGATGATGAACCAACCAAAGATTATCCGCACCATACCGAACAAACCGATAATGCTCCGGCAGGGGGTTATGAGGTAAAGGACGATGATGATAATCTGGAAGAAAAAGACTTAAAGCGCAGCTATATATTTGGCGACAGCCATGACGTTAACCCAAACCAGCCTGGTTATGAGAGTGAAGGTATGGGTGGACAAGCTTTTAACAAAAATAATGTAACTCGTTCGGGCGATGATTTAGCTAATCCATCACGTACCGCAGGTTACAGTAACGATTATTTCAAACGCACAGAGCCTTTGGAAGAACATCCTGAAGATAATAATTTCAAACCAACTAACCAAGAAGGAGCACCAGATATGAACGAAGGAAAAGAAGAAGTGCCTGGATACCGCGAGGCACCAGATCAACAAAAAGTAGGTGGCGTTGACCCTAACGAAGGTGGCGACCAAAGTTCAAATTCTACCGGCGGTCAGCAGTACCAAGAAGGCACAGCCGATAACGATGGCGACCGCCAAAAAGTAGGACAAGATGATTCAGATACTCCAGGTACCGCTTATTACAAACCTGAAGATGACAACGGCACGCCAGATTATGGCAGCAATAGTCCTGACGACAATAAGTAACAAAAAACAGCAGTTACTAAAAAAAGAAAAGATGATTGGTCATGACCAATCATCTTTTCTTTTTTATCCCTATTATATTTCTATTGAAACTATAATGATTTTCAAGTTATAAACTTAATAACTCTATAACAAAAGAGCTAAATTCTTTATCTACCATTTTATATTCTGGTCGATAAACTTAATCAACATATCAGACATGGCTTGTTGCTCTTTCACGTTCGGATGACCAGGTGTATTTTTGTAAGGGAAAAACACCGTAAAAATTTGATTGTCATGTAAGCCTGCAACGGCTTGCTGAATATATCCAGGCCATGGTGCACCAGCTCGGGTAGCATCCATGTTGCCCAAAGCACATATAATTTGTGCATGCGGATAAGTAGCACGAATAGTTTGTACAAACTTCTGATAGGCTTGGATAATAGTTTCAGCTGCTGGCTTTGCTGTTCCAAATCGTGCTTTAAACTGTTCATGATTCGGCATGTTGATTAACCATGAATCATTCTGAAACAGGTTGATTACTACTACATCAGGCGTATATTTGCTAAAATCCCAACGGCTTTGCGAGTCATTGGCATCTAGTCGGTTATACATCTCAGGCATGATGAGCGGGAACCAGCTAATCATTACACCAATACCGCTTTTAGCTGTACAATAATATTCAGCATCGTAGTGGCGGGCTGTAATAGCTGCATAGCTACTATAATTATCCTCAAACTCGCCAGTACCTCTATCTTTTCCTGTACTATCAATAACTGCATAACCGCAAGTGATGGAATTACCAAAAAATTCAATTTTCCGTTTTTTAGTAAACGGTGCGGGTAATATCACAGCATTGGTATCTAACTGAAAGCCATAAAACCAAGTTTTTCCCATGGCCCATTCCGTACGTTTAAATAACTCCAATTTATGCCGGCCCTCGGGTAAACCAGTAACTAATGTATATAGCTGTTTAGTAGTGCTCGGGTGTATTCTGTTGACTACTCTACCATCAACAATAACGTTATAATAGTTGGTGGTCCCTTCATCACGTAGCCAAGCTTCCACCTTCGAACTGTTAAAATCAATAACTACACTGGTGCCCGACCAAGCTAATTGTACAGAACTATCTGGCTGCATCATGATACGCCCCATATAGTGGATATGGCTGGTATCTGTGCTTTTTACCACCTTGTTTTGCGCCTTACTAGCACTTAAACTAATGACAATTGAAAGAACCGAGTAAAACAATTTCCGCATAGTGAACTTTTTTAAGTTATTGTTTTATTTAGAATAATTATAAACTACCTTTACGCCGTAAAGTGATGAGTAACGAAATAGATAACAAACCAACCGAATTTAGTTTGCAGCTTGAGCAAATGTTTGCTAAAGAGTTTACTTTTCAGCTAGACTGCGATTATAAAAAATGCTGCAAAAAATATAAAAAAGGCAAACGCTGTAAAAGCTGCCCTAAGGATGATAGATAGTAGGTATTATTTAAAAATTTAAGGCACCTATTATCAGCAGTAGCTTTGCTTTTAATAGATGCCTGTACAATTATAATTTAGTTTCCCTATAATTTATCTAAAGTAAACGTAAGTAATACCATCGCCTCCCCTATCCTGATGCTCGTCTTCCATACGGCTTACCTGATCGTACTTCTTGAAGTAATTTCTTATGAGCTTGCGCAAAATACCATCGCCTTTGCCATGAATAATTTTCAAGTTGCCGAAGCCCATCATAATAGCTCGATCCATCAGGCGTTCAATAGCTTGTAAAGCATCTTCTCCCCGCATTCCACGTACATCAATCTCTGGGTTAAAACCGGCCATATCATTAGTAGTAGAACTAAAGCTGCGGCGAATATCTTTAGGTACATCTTTACGAGATATTTTTTGCACACGCTTGCGCTTAGCTACTGTACGTAAGTCGCCAATAGCGATAATTACATTGTCTTTAGCTATCTCAATCACCTGTCCTGTTGTGTCTGAATCGGTTAACTTCACCCAATCACCAGCTTTTAATTCTTCATCATTAGCAGCAGGCTTTGGTACAGGTTCTGCCTTAACAGTATTTCTCTGCAACTCCCGGTTTAATTTTTCACGCAGATTACGGGTTTTTTCTTTATCTGCCTGGTTGCTTTTGATTTCGGCAATGGTATTTTCAACTAGTTTATTAGCATTGGTAATAATTTCTTTAGCTTGTTGTTTAGCTTCGCGTATTAATGCTTTTTGATTTTCTTCTAAATAACTTTTTAATTTCTCGTTTTCAGCTAACAGGTTATTTACTCGGCGTTGTTGGGTATCTAGCTTTACTTTATTATCGTAAATCTCTTTTTTCTCCCGCTCTAAATCCACTAGCAGAGTGTCCACCTTTTTCTGACCGCTACTAATCTTATTTTTTGCCAGATTAAGTACATTTTGAGGCAATCCTATTTTTTGCGCTATTTCGAAAGCGTATGAACTACCTGGTTTACCAATATCCAACTGATATAAAGGTTTCATTTGCACATTATCAAACAACATGGAAGCATTTTCTATCCCCTCAGTATTACTTGAGAATATTTTCAGGTTAGAATAATGCGTGGTCACCATGCCCTTAACTTTCTTCTGATTTAAGGCCTCTAAAACCGCTTCAGCAATAGGGCCACCGAACTGTGGGTCGGTACCCGTACCGAATTCGTCAATTAATATTAAGGTTTTACCACTAGCATTTTCTACAAAATGCTTCATTTTGGATAAATGTGCACTATAAGTACTTAAATCGCTTTCGATGGATTGGTCATCACCAATATCCACAAACATCTGTTTAAATACCCCTACTGTACTGTTAGCATCGGCTGGTATCAATAAACCTGCCTGCACCATCATTTGCAGCAAGCCTACAGTTTTCATACAAACTGACTTACCACCTGCGTTTGGCCCTGATACCGTAATGATGCGTACACCTTCATCAATCTGCATATTCAATGGCACTACAATTTTCTGCTCTTTTTTAAAGCTTAAAAACAGTAATGGATGCCGGGCATTAATCAATCGAATCTTGGCTTCACTAACCACACCTGGCATCTCGGCCTCAATATCAATGGCAAATAAGGCTTTTGCACGCACAAAATCTAACTTGGTTAATAAGCCATGGTACGATAACAGCAAGGGTACATAAGGACGCAGTTCGTCAGTTAACTGCGTTAATATTTTAATAATTTCACGACGGCGTTCAAATTCCAGATCACGAATACGATTATTCAAACTAAACACCTCCTCCGGTTCCATGTAGACCGTTTGGCCGGTAGCCGATTCATCGTGAATAAAGCCTTTTAGCTTACGTTTATTTTCAGCCAGTAATGGGATACATAAACGGCCATCACGTACCGTTAATGTACCATCGGCCGTCCAGCCGTTGCCAGTTGCACTTTTAAATATCTGATCAATTTTACGACGTGCGTCCTGCTCTGCTTTGGCAATACCTGAAGTAATTTCCAATAAATCCCTTGATGCATTGGGCCGTATTTTACCTTTGTTATCTATTATCTGATCAATTTTTTTCAAAATAGCTTTTTCTATGGGCAAATGCTCAAACAAAGCCTCCAAGTTAGGGTACTGACCTTCGCGCTCATTAAAATAGCCGATTACGGCAAATACGGTACTTAACGATGCCTGTATCTGGAAAAACTCTTCTTCAGACAAAAACGCACCTTCAATGCGAGCTTTATTAGCCAGTGTTTTGATATCAAAAAAATGATTGATTGGTAACGCAGCATCATTCTGTAAAATACTTTTGAACTCGCTGGCCTGACTCAGAAACTTACGTATCTGCTCATAGTTGTTCATTACCTGAATTTTATCAACCATCTGCTGGCCCATACTGCTCAGGCAATGTGCTTTTATTAGTTCCTTTACCTCGGTAAACCCTAATTTTTCTGTACTATTTTCGGGGTAAAGCATTTTGTTGTTTAGAAATAGATTTTGTCAATGAATCGTTTTTACTTTGAATGTTCTTAATCACCTTCTCGTAAATATCACTTAACTGGTCGGGTTTACGGGAGTAGTATATAAAACTTCTTCTAAACTGCGCGCTGTCGGTATGATGCTGCTTAAAAGCCATTATATACTGCCCCATACCATATTTATACAAGGTGTCGGGCGCTTGTGGCTTAACCAGCATCTGCCCATCAATTAAGTGTACTTCGATTAATACATCGGTCATTTGCTCAGGTGTTAATATACCTGGTGGTGTTTTACTGCTGCACGAGAAAAAAACCAATACTAAAAAAAACAAGATTTTATATATACGCATTCTGTAATTTAGCGGCGATTAATTATTTGCAAAATTACGCATTAAATGAGTATTACTGATAACATTACCCGTTTGAAAAACGAAATGGATACTATTAAGGTAACCCTGGTTGCCGTATCCAAAACCAAGCCGGTGAATGAACTGGAAGAAGCCTATAATGCCGGGCAGCGTATTTTTGGTGAGAACCAGGTACAGGAACTTGTAGAAAAGCATGAACAGTTACCTAAAGATATTCAGTGGCACCTTATAGGCCACCTGCAAAGCAACAAGGTTAAATACATTGCCCCTTTCATCAACCTAATTCACTCGGTTGATAGTTTGAAGTTGTTGCAGGAAATTAACAAACATGCCGAAAAAAACAATCGGGTGATTGATTGTCTTTTGCAGATATACATTGCTGATGAAGAAACCAAATTCGGTTTGGGTTTTGATGAGGCTATTGAGTTGCTGCGCTCGGAAGAGTTTACGGCATTAAAGCATATACGTATTTGTGGTTTAATGGGCATAGCCACCAATACTGACAATGAGAAGCAGATTAAAGAAGAGTTTTATGAATTACATACTTTCTTTAACGGCATTAAACAAAGCTTTTTCCGCAGAGAAGATTTTTTTGAAATTTTATCGATGGGTATGTCAGCCGATTACAAAATAGCTATTGAACAAGGCAGTAATATGGTACGCTTGGGCAGTACTATATTCGGTGAGCGCGTAATTAAACATTGGAAAAATAACTAATTTATGCAGCCACATTTAAGAGTAGCTAAAAAAGAAGACTGTCCACGCTTAATGGACTTGATTCATGAACTAGCTTTATATGAGCGTGCCCCTCAGGAAGTAACCGTAACGCTGCCTGAATTTGAAGATGCCGGTTTTGGCCAAAACCCGGTTTGGAAAGCATTTGTAGTAGAAGTAGATAACCTAATAGTAGGCTTTGCCTTATATTACATTCGTTACTCTACCTGGAAAGGCTGTCGGTTATATTTGGAAGATTTAATTGTAACCGAAAATATGCGTGGTCAAGGCATTGGCAAAATGCTATTCAACCGCCTGATACAGGAAGCACAGGAACTTGGGTTTAATGGTATGGTATGGCAAGTATTGGATTGGAATGAACCTGCCATAAACTTTTACCATAAATACGAAGCTGGATTAGAAGCTGGCTGGCTTAATGCCTCATTATCCAAACAACAGATTTTAGATTACCAATAATCATGACAATTAAACATTTGCTATTTATACTGCCGGCTATTGGTATGTCGGCTTGCATTCAAAATCATGCACCTGATGTAAAAGCAGCTATTACTACTGATACTTTAACATATACTTACAAGTCGGTAAAGCAAAAAGCTGATGACTGCGGCAGTAAACCGGATAAAAAATGTACAATAGCCTATTTTCAATATCCAGCTTTTGATAAAGCCGGCAATCTGAATGATTCTGTTGTTACGCGATTAGCTTTACTGCTGGATAACAAACGTGGTGTAGCTGGCATTCAGCAACTAACATGGGCTTTCATGAATGATTATAAAGCTTTCAAACAAAAAAATCCGTCATCTAACATAACGTTTGAAATGACAGGAAAAGCCAGCGTTATTCGACAGGATTCCAGCTTTACGTCTGTAGCATTAACTGGTTATTTGTTTAACGGCGGTGCACATGGTACCAGTACGACGCACTACATCAACTGGAATACTAAATCAGGTAAAAAAGTCACCTTAAATGATATTTTAAAACCAGATTATCAGACCGAGCTTACCAAGGTTGCCGATAAGATATTCAGGAAAGAAGAAAACCTGTACCCTACAGCATCTTTAAGCCAAGATTACTTTTTTAAAAATGGCCAGTTCAGCTTGAATGATAATTACCTGATTACACCAGTAGGTATTGATTTTCTATACAACCCAACCGAGATAAAACCATTTGCCGCAGGTACTACTACTATCACCATACCTTACGGACAAATTAAAACACTGCTTAAGCCCAATACTATCACAGCACAATACTTAAAATAATGCAGGTTTTTAAATTTGGCGGTGCATCAGTTAAAGATGCTGCCGGGGTAAGTAATTTAGCCCATATTGTAAAGCAATTTGCACATGAGCAGCTGATAGTTGTGGTATCAGCTATGGGTAAAACCACAAATGGTTTGGAAAAGCTGGCTAAAGCTTACTTCTATCAAACTGACAACATACAAGAACTATATGAGGAAATTAAGCAGTACCATTTTTCCATCATGCATGAGCTGTTTGATAGCTCATCACCTGTTTTTGATGAGATTGCCAATACATTTGTAGAAATTGATTGGATGTTGGAAGATGAGCCCCAGGATAGTTTTGATTTCATTTATGATCAACTGGTATCTATCGGCGAATTGCTATCTACCCGTATTGTAAATGCCTATTTACAGCAAGCTGGAATTGCCAGTCAATGGCTGGATATTCGAGGATACATACACACCGACAATTCTTACCGAGAAGGTGTTGTAGATTGGGATAAAACCTGCCAAGTTATACAAAAAGACATACCCGCCCTACTTCAAAAAGGTTTGGTAGTTACTCAGGGCTTTTTAGGCGGTACTTCCGAAAACTTTACAACCACATTAGGTCGTGAAGGTTCAGATTATACGGCATCTATTATAGCATCTTGCCTGCAAGCCGAATCGGTAACTACCTGGAAAGATGTATCGGGCGTATTAAATGCCGACCCTAAGCTTTTTGCTGATACGATTAAGTTTGATTCCCTATCGTATAATGAAGCTATGGAGATGACTTACTATGGTGCAACAGTGATTCACCCGAAAACGATAAAACCTTTACAAAATACCGGCATTCCATTATTGGTAAAGCCCTTTAATAATCCTGATGCTCCTGGAACCATAATTTCTGAAGTGTCTGTTCAGCAATACGACAAACCCATTATTATTGTTAAGCGAAATCAAGTATTACTATCCATAGCTGCAAAAGATCACTCCTTTATATCTGAAAATCACCTTAGTTTTGTTTATAACCTGTTTGCTAAAAATCAGGTTAAGATTAATGTATTACAAACGTCTGCACTCAGCTTATCAGTCTGCTTTGATTATCAGGATATGCGTTTTGAACCTCTACTGCAACAATTAACTACCAGCTTTAAAGTTAAATATAATCAGCACTTAACTTTATTAACTTTGCGCCACTATCAGCCTAACACTATACACGAGCTTACCAGCGGCAAAACAGTACTGCTTGAACAACTTAGCCGTAACACAGCTCAATTAGTTATGATTGAAATGTAAGCTAATGCCGCAATCAGCATAAATCAGCAGTTGCGTACATAATATTTGGAGTGATATTGTAGTTATACTATCATTAATAGCATAGCTCATTTGTAAAAATCTGTTAAATATTCCTGCTTTTACAATGGGCTATGCCTGCAATCACTTAAATTTAGCCGCATACATTTATTCCTGATTGATTGATGAAAATTTGTACCTTCTTGTCTGCCTTAGGGCTAATCATTACTACTGGTTCATTAACAGCCCATGCACAAACCGATAGTGTTGATTTAAATACTATAATTGATAAATCTCAAAAATATTTAGATGAACGCCCTGATGAAAAGGTTTACCTGCATTTTGATAAGCCTTATTATGCCGTAGGTGATAGTATTTGGTTTAAGGCTTACGTTACTACCCAGTTGCATATGCCATCGGCCATCAGCAAGATATTATATGTTGATATTATAAGCGGTACAGACTCGCTGGTGCAATCGTTGAAGATGCAAGTACGAAATGGTATGGCATGGGGTACCATTCCACTGTTCGAAAAAAGCTACCGAGAAGGTAATTACCGGATACGTGCTTATACAAAGTGGATGACTAACAATGAACCCGCTTATTTTTTTAACAAAACCATCAGTATTGGCGATGCTATTAACAATAGTGTAGTTACTCATGTTAACTATCCAAATAAGCCGGGTTCCAACAAGTTTGATGCTCGAATAAAATACCAAAATCAGGAAGGTGCTCCTTATGGCAATCGCAAAGTTACCTGGACGGTTGAGAACGATAATGGAGAACTAGCTAAAGGCAAAGGCACTACTAATGCTAATGGCTACATCAATGTTAATATTGCAGAGGTAAAAAATGCAAATGAACTAAGGGCAGCACGATTGATAACCGTAGTTGATTTAGGTAATCGTAAACAATCTACTCAGAGCTTTTCGCTAAAAACAGCCTTAGGCAATGATGATTTACAATTTTTTCCGGAGGGCGGCGATTTAGTAACTGGCGTTCGTTCTAAAGTTGGGTTAAAAGCTATTAGCCCTAATGGTATGAGCATTGATGTCAAAGGTACCGTAACAGATAATGAGGATAAAGTGGTAGCTAACTTTACCTCACAGCATTTGGGTATGGGAACTTTCTATATACTACCCGAAGCTAACAAGACTTACAAAGCCAATGTAACTTTTGCAGACGGTACAAGCAGCACTATTGATTTGCCAAAAGCAAAAACCAGCGGCTTAGTTATGACGGTCAACAATACTGACCCGGATAATCTTAACATGCGCATTGTAGCCAATGATGAATATTTTAAAGCTAATCAGAATAAAGGGATATATATAGTAGCACAAAGTGGAGGCGTTATCTGCTACGGGGCAAAAACCATATTGAACAAACAAGCTTTTGGTGCTTCTATTCCAAAAATCAAGTTAAAAACAGGAGCTATAGTTGTAACAGCCCTATCTGCAAATGGTGATCCGCTGTGTGAGCGCTTAGCCTTCATTTGGCGTCCAGCAGACCAGTTAGATGTTAACCTAACTGCTGATAAAAAAGCGTATGCTAAGCGGCAAAAGGTTACTCTTAATTTATTATCTAAAGCACAAGGTGCACCTGCTGAAAGCAACTTTTCGGTAGCTGTAGTTAATGAAACATCTACACCTTTTGATGAGAATGGCGAAACGACCATTTTAACACAAATTCTGTTGCAGTCAAATGTAAGAGGGCACATTGAAAAGCCTAATTATTATTTCACTAACATTGATGCTACCAAATTAGATAATTTAGATGCCTTAATGCTAACACAAGGCTATCGGCATTTCACTTATAAGGGAATTATAACAGGCAAGTTCCCGCCGCTTTACGCCTTACCAGAACAAGGAATTGAATTATCGGGTACATTACGTACGTTAACCGGCTTACCAGTAAAAGGTGGCAATGTTAGGTTAAGTATTGATGACAGGAACTATTCTGTTAATGCCATTACCAATTCTGACGGAACATTCAAGTTTTCAAATTTGATTTTCAGCGATTCCTCTAAAGTTACTGTTAGCGCCCGTAATAATGTACAGGCTAAAAACCTAATGATTATGATGGACAATAATGATTATCTACCGAAGTTGGATGCAAACATTAACACAGCTGATGAAATACTCAATATCGACAGTACATTAACCACTTACCTTCAAAACAGCAAAAAACTGTATGACAATACTCATATGCTGAAAGAAGTTGTAATTAAAAGTACTACTATCAAAAAAACGGTTACGCATGCCGACTACCCTGCTCTTTCAGCTTTAAATCCAATTGCCGACCATGTTATATCTCCTGAGCAACTAGGTGCCTGCAATAACTTTTTAAACTGTTTGCAAACAGCGGCTTTGGGGGTAACTTTTGTTGACAATAATTTTTATGTAACCCGCGATTATAACCAAGGTAATAAAACGCCTATGCAGGTATTTGTAAAAGGTATGGCCGTTGATGTAAATTATCTAAATTCGTTGAACGGTGCAGAAGTGGAATCGGTAGAGGTTTTTCTGAAAGATGATTTAGGTACTGTAAACCGTACTTATAATACCAATGGTGTGTTGGTAGTTAACATGAAACCTATACCTAAAGGAACACCTGTTAAGTTAAGTGACCTGGAAACCTTATTCCCGCCAAAACATACGATAACACTATCACCAAAAGGATACGATGCTGTTAAGGTGTTTTATCTGCCTCGGTATGATATTACGAAAAGCGCAATGCCGGGTAATGATTTACGGACAACTGTGTTTTGGAGCCCTAACGTAACCACCAGTAAAACAGGTACAGCTACACTGGAATACTTTAACGGTGATGGTAAAGGTACCTACCGGGCCGTGGTTGAAGGCATTGATAAGGATGGAAATATCGGCCGAACAGTGTACCGGTATCAGGTTAACTAAGATTGTAAATAGAATTAATAATTGTCTCTCTGAATCGTCCTGAAATAGGTTGACAGATTTTACGATAGTCCCAGTTACGAGAGTAGCTGGGATTTTTGTTTATAAACACTTTGCGGTGTTTTCATTATCAAAGATAAGTGTGGCCTTCGATTATTGTATAGATCAATGGCCTTTTCAGTCAATAATTTTGCATGTAGTTTTGATCTCATAACATTACCAAGGCCAAACTCTTCTTTCAAGGTCCTGTTCATTCGTTCCGCTAATGCATTTTCATAAGGGTCACCATTCTCTGTCATACTCATTTTTATTTCGTGCTGATCAGCTATACTTACATATTCTGCGCTGCAATATTGCAGGCCCCGGTCTGAATGATGAATCAACGGATATTGTTTATTTTGTCTGTTCTTAACAGCCATCTGAAAAGCCTGCTTCATTTGGGCTGCTTCCATATTGTCAGCTATAGCATAGCCCATTATCTTCCTGCTGTAGGCATCGGTAACCATATTCAGGTAACAGTTCCCCTCGTCAGTTTTAAGATAGGTGATATCACTTACCCAAACTTCGTCAGGTCGTCCGGCAACAATGCCTTTGATCAGGTTAGGGTATTTTCTTAACCAATGCTTTGACATCGTTGTCTGTACATACCGACGCTTGGGCAGAATAAGCATACTGTGCTTTCGCAGCAATGCAAACAGTTTGTCCCGACCGAACTTGATCTGCTGTGCCTGTAGACTATCTCTGATCTGGTGGTGAAGCTTTCTGCCGCCTAAGCGGGATAAGACCTTGCGCTCTTTATCGACAAGTTGTTTTACCTGTAATTCATGCGCTGCTCTGTGTGCCTGCTCTTTACAGTGTTTATAGAAATACTGTCGGCTGTATCCTAAAACTTTAGCTACTGATCCAACGGTTCGCCGTTCTTGCTTTGAGCCTGTTCTGTAGCTTCTGACAACAGGCTCAAATACTTTTTTCTGATATCTGTATGCAACTGACTATCGGCTATATCGATCGCCCGGTTCAGTATTTCTTTCTCTTGCTCCAGGCGCTTTAGCTTCTTCTCCAGTTCCCTGATCTTTTTACTGGGCGTATCTCTTTTCATGGTTTCCGATTCTTTCCAATCTAATCTACCATGTTTTCGCAACCAAACCAAAACGGTACTTCTTCCTTGGATGCCATAACGCAGTTGGGCCTGTTTGTAAGTAAGCTCGCCTTTTTCTACCGCATCTACGATCTCCAGTTTAAAAGCTAAACTGTAATCTTTTTGAGTCTTCCTTTGATAACTCTTAACTTCTTGTTCTTGCATTTGTTAACACTTATTGTGTCAACTTATTTCAGAACCTTACAGAGTATTTATAATCAAGAGGCCCCGCTAGAATAACTAGCAGGGCTTTTTGTTTATTTTGGTATTAATATATTACGACAGTAACTTGTTAGTTAGTAGTATAAGTATAAGGTAAAATGCTTAAACTTCCTGAGCTAATTAAATGAACTTCTGTAGAAACGATTTGTCCATTTGCATCGTAAGTTACAGTGGTTGCATTAAAATTGAAAGTTCCGGTAATAGTTTTGTTTGTTGTATCTATAGAGGTAATAGAAACAGTACCTGCACTCGGCTGAGCTGTTCCAACCAGAACAAAACCGTAAGTACCATTAGCTAACTTTTGCTGAGTGTAGTATGACATAGCTACGTTATTTGTTGAACCAACCTTGTAAGTACCCAACGGAAAACTATTGTCGTTAGTTGCACTACTTAATGCAACCGAAAAAATAACCTGTTTCTGGCTTTTAGTTCCTGTAAACACCAAAGTTTTGGTTTTAGTTGATGAGTTGTAAGTTATAGTAGTTTTTAGCGTATCTGGCGCCCACAAAGTACCATCTATATAAGCTTGTGTAACTCCAGGTGCATCTGTAGTGGTGGTAGTTATACTACTGCTATCCTTTTTACAACTTTGTATCACAACCGCCAGCGAAATAAATAACAGGAATAATAGAGTTTTTTTCATACATGAAATTTGCGTCTAAATTAGAAATCATTATACAGAAGCATGCATTATTTTACACATTTTAACATTTCAGCTATAAACTTCAGTAATGAGTTGAATACTTGAGTTAACCAATATGTATTTGCATATCCGCAATTGCCATACTGATAACGGAAATAAGCCTATAATATTGAGCTATGGTCTGAATCGAAATCTAAAACTTTCACCATATGGTTAGTTCTTGTCCATAATGTTAAAAGATGTTAAGCTATATGGCACTGAGTAAAATAAAATTGAACTTGCTGATTAATAATCATATGGTTAAACTTTTACTTACCACGCCATGCACTATCACAAAATCAACAACCTATTAGGATGGTTCTGCTTTGCTATTGCAGCCATCACCTACATTTTAACACTGGAACCCTCTGTAAGCTTTTGGGATTGCGGTGAGTTCATATCTTGTGCTTACCGCTTACAGGTGTCACACCAGCCAGGCTATCCACTATTCGCCATGATTGGGAAAGCTTTTTCCTTACTATCTATGAGCAACAAGGCTAAAGTACCTTATTTTACCAACATGAGTTCGGCATTAGCCAGCGCCGCTACTGTTATGTTCCTGTTTTGGACTATTACGGCTCTAGCAAAAAAGTTGTTGGTTAAAAAAGACGAAAGCATTAGCCAAGGTCAACTTTGTTTGATTATGGGTGCAGGTATAGTGGGTGCTTTAGCCTTCAGCTTTACCGATACTTTCTGGTTTTCGGCCGTGGAAACTATTGTATTTGCCTGGGCTGCATTATGCGTAGCAGTAGTAGTATGGGCGATGTTAAAGTGGGATGCACATGCTGACGAACCTGGAGCCGACCGATACTTAGTGCTGATTGCTTATGTAATGGGACTTTCCATCGGCATTCATTTGCTTAACTTACTTACTATTCCTGCACTTACATTCATTTACTACTTTCGTCGTTCAAAAAAAATCAGCACTAAAAACACCTTGATTGCTTTAAGCTGTGGTATTACTTTGCTGGCCTTGGTGCAGTTCGGTATTATTCAGTACACCGTAAAACTGGCAGCTTATTTTGACTTGTTTTTCGTAAACACCTTACACCTAAATTTTGGCAGCGGTGTTCTGGTGTTCTTGTTGCTATTAGTTGGAGCATTGGTTACCGGCATCGTTTATAGCATTCGCAAGAATAAACCCGTCCTTAACCTAGCTTTAGTTTGTATTACTTTCATTTACTTGGGTTATAGTTCATTCGCTATGATCCCCATCAGGGCTCACGCCGGCACCAATTTGAACAACTACCATCCAGACAATGCATTTGTATTGCAGCGTTACCTGAACCGTGTACAATACATTGCCCCACCTTTACTGTATGGGCCGTACTTTGATGCTCAGACTATGGATCAAAAAGATGGTGCTCCTATTTATCGTAAAGGTAAAAATACGTATGAAATTGTAGGTAAAGAACAAAAATTGATTTACGACCATAATACCATTTTGCCACGTATTTACAGTAATGACGGACAGGATCCGCTTTTTTATAAACAGTGGTTGCAACTAGCGGATGGGCAAACACCAACGTTTAAAGACAACCTGAGTTTTCTGTTTAGCTGGCAAATTTATCAAATGTATTTCCGGTACTTTCTATGGAACTTTGTGGGCCGTTATAATGATTCGGACGGTCAAACCAGTACAACTAACCTTAATGGCAACTGGACTTCCGGCTGGTTCGATAGCAGCAAACATCTGCCTAAATCAGTTATTCAAAATAATACATATACCCCATTATATGCTTTACCGTTACTGATTGGCTTATTGGGTGCAGTTTACCATTTCAGACAGAATAAAAAGGATGCTTCGGTAATTGCCTTGTTGTACTTCTTTATGGGTATAGCTATTGTGCTGTACGTAAACCAACCTTCGGTACAACCTCGCGAACGCGATTACTCCTATATAGGTTCGTTTTATGCTTTTGCTATATGGATTGGTTTAGGTGTTTTAGCAATAGCCCAATTAATACAGAAAAAATTAAAAAGCCACTATGCAGCCTTAGCTGCTACCGTAATTTGTGTATTGGCAGCACCTGTATTGATGGCTAACCAAGAGTGGAAGAATCATGATCGCTCTACTAAGTTAACGCCGCATGATATGGCTTACAATTACTTGAACTCGTGCGAACAGAATGCCATTTTGTTTACCTATGGTGATAATGATACTTATCCACTGTGGTACATTCAGGAAGTAGAAGGCGTACGTCCTGATGTACGCTTAGTAAACTTGAGCTTATTTAGCGCTGATTGGAACATCCGCCAAATGAAACATTCGGCTAATCAAGCTGCGGCGTTACCTATTACCATGAATGATGACTTGTTTAAAGAAGGTGTACGTGACTACTTAACTTATCAGGACGCTAAGCTGCCAGACTCAGTAGAACTGAAAGATATCTTTGACTTTCTAATTTCAGATAATAACGCCGCTAAGCTGGAATACAGCGATGGTACGCACATGAATTATCTGCCTACCAAACACTTCAAATTAACAGTAAACGCAAACGAAGTGATTAAAAACGGGGCGCTACCTTCTAGATTAAAAAACCATATTGTACCCGTTATGGAATGGCAGTATCCATCTAACGCCATCACTAAAGATCAATTAGCTTTGATGGATATCCTGGTACATAACCATTGGAAAAGACCTATATACTTTACCAACTCTGCTCCCGATGCCAGCATTTTAGGTCTTCGCTCTTACTTATATAACGAAGGCTTTGCTTACCACTTGCTGCCTATTAAAGCAGATACCACACAAGCGGAAACAGATCAAACAAACACCTTGGTGATGTATCAAAACATCATGAACAAGTTTAAATGGGGAAACATGAAACAAGCCCGCTATCTGGATGAGCAATCAACGCACTTATTTTATCCTTTTATCATCAGCACATTTGCAAACTTAAGTCAGAACTTGTTACAGGAAGGCCATACTGATTTGGCTCGAAAAACATTGTCTCGCTATAATCAAGTAATGCCCGACTTGTATCCTTACATTGATGTAGCAGCACGTAAAGTATATATGGCTGATACAGCCTGCCACTTGCAGGATTTTAAATTAGCCAATCAAATGCTAACTAGTGTTGATGGATACCTTAAAGACCAATTAGACTACAATTATCATCAACTACAAAATCATGCCGACACCATGAATATGCGTGATGTACAAATAGGCCTTTCTCTGTTGAATGATATGGCTTCGCTAGCCAGTAACTACCATCAATTAACTGTAGGCAACCAGTTGAAAGAGCATCTGGAAGATTATAAAAGCAAATTTGCTATATTGTTCAAACAGTAATTGGTGTAAACTAATTGATTACTTTTTTGAACTAAGTTTTTAATTGACAAATACAGGCAATTATTTATATTTAGACATTAAACCATTCAGTATGAAACTTAAACCTTTGATCTTCGCATTATGGGTAATGGTAGCTGGTGAAACAGCTTCGGCGCAAACGCAGTATGCTTGGAAACAGGCTACAGCTAATGGCTACACGTACAAATACGTAACCAGCGACCCTACTCACGCCCGATTTTACACGCTCAATAATGGCTTAACTGTTATTCTGAGTGCTACACCAAAACAACCACGCATTCAGGCCTATATTGCTGTAAAAGCTGGTAGCAAAACCGATCCGGCCAATCATACCGGCTTGGCTCACTACTTGGAGCACATGATGTTTAAGGGAACTAATAAATATGGTTCACTTGATTGGGCTAAGGAAAAGCCATTGCTCGACAAAATTGATAACTTGTATGAGCAGTACAACTCCACTACTGATGAGGTTAAACGTAAAGAAATTTACAAACAGATCGACCAAACATCGGGTGAGGCTGCCAAGTTTGCTATTGCCAACGAGTATGATAAAATGATGGCAGGTATGGGCGCACAGGGCAGTAATGCTTTCACTTCGTTCGAGCAGACTGTTTATACGGAAGATATTCCGAGCGCATCCGTTGATAAGTTCCTGACCTTACAAGCCGAGCGTTTCCGTCAGCCAATATTTCGTATATTCCATACAGAGCTAGAGGCTGTGTACGAGGAAAAGAACCGAACGCTTGACAGTGACCCGAATAAAGTTTCGGAAGCCATGTTCGCAGCACTGTTTCCCAATAACAATTATGGTCGTCAAACTACCATTGGTACCGTTGAACATTTAAAAAACCCATCGTTAAAGGCTATACGCAATTATTATTACAGCTATTACGTACCTAACAACATGGGGATAATTATGTCTGGCGATTTTAACCCAGATGTAATGATCAAGAAAATTGATCAACACTTTGTATCCATGGTTCGCAAGCCAGTTCCGGCTTATACATTTGCGCCCGAGAAGCCAATCAGCAGTCCGATTCAAAAAGATGTGTATGGCCCTAATCCTGAAAATTTAACCATAGCTTATCGCTTTCCGGGAGCTAATACACGCGATGCACAGTTATTGAATCTAGTAGGTGCTATCCTAACCAATGGCAAAGCCGGGCTTTTTGATCTGGATTTGATTAAAAAACAAAAGTTGCTAAGTGCCAGAGCATCTGCTTATACTTTAAAAGATTACAGTGCATTGGTATTACAGGGTAACCCGGTAAAAGGTCAGACCCTAGATGAAGTAAGAAGTTTAATGCTAACTGAAATCGATAAGTTGAAAAAAGGTGATTTTTCAGATGATCTGATTGCCTCTATCGCTAATAACAACAAAAAGAACATTATTTTACAAAGCGAGAACTATGGTGCACGTGCAGGTAACCTAATGGATGCTTTTACTTCAGGTGTTGACTGGCGCACCTCAGTAGCTGAAGTGGATGAACTATCAAAAATCACTAAGCCGCAAATTGTTGCTTTTGCCAATAAATACTTGAATGATAACGACTATGTAGTTGTGTACAAACACCAGGGTGAAGATAAAAACATAGTGAAGGTTGATAAACCAACCATTACTCCTGTTGCCGTAAACCGTGAAGCACAATCTGATTTCCTGAAATCCATTAATGATATGCCGAGCAATCCGGTACAACCAGTGTGGCTGGATTATGCTCGCGATATTCAGCATGCCAAAGCCGGTCAGGTAGATGTATTAGCTGTTCAGAACAAAGACAACAGCATATTCAGACTATACTACCGCTATGATATGGGTAGCTGGAATAGCAAACTGCTGCCCATTGCTGCACAATACTTACAATTTTTAGGTACTAATAAAATGAGTGCCGAAGATTTTAGTAAAGCATTTTACAAATTGGCTGCATCATACAACATAACAACCGGTACAGATATTACTACAGTAAGTATTAACGGCTTACAAGAAAATTTTAATCAAGCACTTTCTTTGTACGAGGATTTAATTGCTAATTGTAAGCCTGATGAAGAAGCGCTACAAGGCTTAAAAGTCCGTTTGAAGAAAACACGCGAAAATGCAAAGCTGAATAAGGCTGCTATTATGGCTGGTTTAATGAGCTATGCTCAATATGGAGCACAAAATCCATTTAACAATACACTAACCAACGAAGAACTGGATAACCTGAAAGCCGACGATCTGGTTGCCCTTTTACACAGTTTATCTGCTTATAAACATACTATATTGTATTATGGTCCACAAAATGCTAATGCAGCAGCTTCAACATTAGCTGTATTGCACCGCATGCCAAATACTTTTGTAGCTTATCCGCAGGCTAAACAGTTTACCCGTGTAAACCCCGACAAAACTCGTGTACTATTTGCCAATTATGACATGGTACAAGCTGAAATAAACTGGGTTCGTAACGAATCGCCTTATGATGCTGCTAAAACACCAACCATCGAATTATATAACAATTACTTTGGTGGCGGCATGAGTGGTATTGTATTTCAAACTATACGTGAATCAAAAGCTTTGGCATACTCTACTTACGCTTACTATGTATCCCCGTCTAAAAAGGAAGATCCAAATTACTTTGTAGCTTATGTAGGCACTCAAGCTGATAAATTCAACGATGCAATTAAAGGCATGAATGAACTGCTTACCGATATGCCTGAATCTGAAAAAATTGTAACTGTGGCTCGTCAAAATATTCGTAAATCATTAGAAACGGACCGGATTATGCAAGATGACATATTATTCAACTATCTGGCTGCTCAGCGCCATGGTTTAGATTATGATGCACGCAAAACCACCTACGCTGCCATTGATAAATTGAATTATGCTGATATCAAAGCTTTTCACGAAAGTGAGATTAAGAATAAACCTTTTACTTACTGCGTAGTAGCTTCAGACAAGCGTGTAAGTGATGATGTTTTGAAGAAATACGGTGAATTAATCAAGCTGGATCTAACTCAGCTATTTGGTTATTAAACCACCTAAATTCTACATAAACAAAGAGGCCGTCTCATAAGTCAAATATGAGGCGGTTTTTTATTTAGTTATGATTTTTGGTTGGAAGGTTGAGTGAAAGATGTCAGCAGCCGTTTAAGAACCGGGGATTGATTCTAACAGGTTCTAAAAGTCTATAAAAAGCTTGTTTTCAGGTTTTCCATTTTCTTAGGTTATGTGCGATGGATAATAAGCCGATTTCGACCTCGGCCTTGGACATCCCTTTCAGCAGGAATCGTCTGAAGCCATGGTTATGCTTTAATTGGGCGAATACCGGTTCCACATCGGCCGGCCTTCGTTTCCTGAGGTTGATACCCTGTTCTGTATTCAACCGTTCTTTGGCTGCCTGTTTATGTTGTCTTAGGCTGTGGTTGATCTCAACGACCCGGTTACCCTGTGTAGTATGGCAAACACCACGCATCGGGCAACCTTCACAGTTCTGGGCACGGTAACGGCTGATCAGTTGTACAAAACCAGATGAAGTGACTCGCTGACCGTTACCGATATGCGCCATCCATTGACCTATCGGACAAACAAGGTAATTCTCCGCTTCGTTATAATGCAGGCTGTCGTTACTGAACGCTTTGATACCGTCCTTTTGTTCCTTATCGAACGTATTGTATTTGATGTAAGCCTCAATGCCTTTTCGCGCTAACACACCGTAGTTCTCATCCGATCCGTAGCCGGTGTCGGCAACAATGGCTTTGGGCAGGTCTTTATATAAGGCTTGGTATTGTTCAATATGGGAAGACAAGGTTTGGTAATCGGTTGAGGTTTGATGCAGGGTATAATTAAGGATGAATTGCTCCTGGGTGGATATCTGCAGGTTATAGGCCGGCTTAAGTTGTCCGTTCAGCATATGGTCTTCCTTCATCCGCATGAAGGTGGCATCCGGGTCGGTCTTTGACATGCTGTTACGGCCGGCTAATAACTTTTCCTGCTCGTCATACCGTGCCAGGCTCTCCGGCCAGTGCTTCTTTGCGTAGTTCAGCTTTTGCTTTACTTTTTTGTCTACGTCTTCTTTATCATCTAAGGCTGCATTGATCTTTGAGATGGTTTCCTTTACTTTCTCCGGGTTGATCTCACTATATTCCAAGGGCGCTGTATCTTTTAGTTCTTCGGCGGCAATGCTTTGCGCATAACCCCACAGTTCATCAAGCTGGGCTTTCATCTTATCTTTATTCGCCTTGATGTTTTTGCCCCATACGAAGGTGTACTTGTTCGCCGCTGATTCGATCTTGGTACCATCAGTAAAAACGGCTTCTTTCAAGGATACGATACCTTCCTGCTCGAGCAGCAACACGATTTGTGAGAAGATCTGCTTTAAGACGCCTGACAACTTCTCGCTGCGAAAACGGTTGATGGTGTTGTGGTCGGGCTTTTTCATCCCTAAAAGCCACATGAAGTGTACGTTCTGCGCGGCCTGTTCTTCCAGTTTGCGTGAGGAATAAGTATTGGTCAGATAGCCGTAAACCAGCAGCTTCAGCATCAGCCGGGGATGGAAACTTGACGCCCCGCTGCCTTTGTACTTCCGGTTGATCGGTTTGACATCTACCGTGTCCACGACCTGTTTAACGATACGGACCGGATGACCTGTCGGTACCAGTTCCTCCAGTTTGTACGGTAAAAACGTTAACTGGTCTGGATCATATTCCTTAAAGACTATCTTGCCTCCCATGTCTTTAAGATACAAAAATCTCCTTAAAACAATAAGAGGCTGCCCTTTTCAGACAGCCTCTTTTTTATGAAGTAAATATCCGTACATCCAGCACTATCGGGCTTTAACTTGCTGTTTGTTTAACTTAAGACTAAGTGACTTATCTGATTAAAATTTATGTAATCTTCCCCACCTTCCAGCTTTACATGTTGTATACTTATGTTTATTTTTAAAACTTTCTATTCTCTCCTAGTAAGTAAAGTAATATATAAGCTGCAACTCCGCGAACCTTTATATAAACAATATTGCTGATTCATTTGATGCTGTAGGACAAGAACTTTTTAACGTGATATTTGAAGAAGCTTTGATGAGCCCCTGACGATAGTGCCAAGTGGCAGCTTTATCTTTACAAAGGCTTATTTGTATTACTTAATAGAAGACTTCTACAGATCCCTTAAAAAAGTAAAGCCTCCTGATGGGCAGGAGGACTTTTACTAACCAATTATAAACCTAAATTATGAGAAGAATTTTTATTCGTTTTCTAATGGTGTAAAAATAACACTAAGTATTCATACTACCAAAAAGAATTTAACTTTTTTAATAAAATGTGTACTGTATTCATATTTTGATTTTGCTTATTGTTCACAAGAACACATCATCTACTTTAACCAATCCAAATGTCTGTTCGGTATTTAATCGACTTCCGGGTCAGTGTCGTGGACGGACGTTTTACTCCTGATTTCTGTAAAAGTTTAGTTGTCCCGTTCCGGCAAGAACCTAACCTATATTGCGCACGAGCACACTCGTGCACGTCTTCACCACAAGGTTCCAGTAGCTATAGTATACCATTTTATACTTATACAATAAGCCTATATTTCTGTAGAAATATAGGCTTATTGTATAGAGATGACTGTTGTAACTACTCTACTTTAAAATCAGCTTCTTTAACCTCTTGTGAGTTGCCACCTATAAATACCTTGAAAGCACCAGGTTCATAAGTGTACTTCATATTAATATCGTAAAACATTAAATCAGCCGGACTAATTGTAAAGCTAACCGTTTTTGATTCACCGGGCTTTAAAGTTACTTTTTGGAAGCCTTTCAGCTCTTTAAGTGGACGGGTTACAGAACCTACCATATCACGAATGTATAACTGTGCGGTTTCCTGTCCGGCTACATTACCTGTGTTGGTGATAGTAATACTTGCAGTAAGTTTATCATTAGCACCGTTTATGGTTGTTTTGTCCAGTTGAATAGCACTATAATTGAAAGTGGTATAACTTAACCCATAACCAAATGGATATAATGGTGTATTTGGAATGTCCAGATATTTAGAAGTATATTTTTGTTGCTCATCAATAGGACGGCCTGTGCTTTTCGCATTGTAGTAGATTGGAATCTGACCTACACTACGCGGAAAGGTCATGCTTAACTTTCCAGATGGATTGTATTTACCAAACAGAACATCGGTAATGGCTTCACCAGCTTTGGTACCAGCAAACCAAGTTTCCAAAATAGCATTTAGATTATTATTTTCCCATTGCAAAGTTAACGGTCTACCGTTCATTAATACCAGCACAACAGGCTTACCTGTAGCTTTTAGAGCTTTTAGCAATGCTTGTTGATTTTCCGGCAAGCTAATGTCGCTACGGCTGGCAGCTTCTCCCGACATGCCAAAAGGTTCACCTAAAAAGGCTACTACTACATTGGCGTTTTTAGCGGCTGCAACAGCTTCATCAATCAACTGCTGCGGTGTTTTGTTATCTAGCACAATCTGGGCATCATGCGGGTTCAGTTTGTTGATAATTTTCTGATCGTCAGTAATGTTGCACCCTTTGGCATAAACAAATTTATTGTTTAGATATTGTGCCTGTATTGCATCCCAGAAACTGGCAGCCTTTTTCCAGTCGCCTGCCCCACTCCAATTGCCAATTAAATCACGCTGATCCTTCACCAGCGGCCCAACAAAGGCAATGCTGGCGTCAGCTTTAAGTGGCAAAACATCATTTTCGTTTTTAAGCAACACCATGCTTTTTTCAGCTGCTTCTTTTGCTAGTTGTAACTTAGCAGCATTCATAATTTCTTTTTTTGCTCTCGATTCGCTTACGTAACGATATGGGTCGGTAAACAGGCCTAACTTATACTTAGCTTCCAGTACACGGCGGCAGGCTAAATCAACATAGCTCACATTAAGCTTTTTTTCATTCACTAGTTGTTTTAGCCTTTTCAGGAAAATCTCGCTCACCATATCCATATCGTTACCAGCTACTAGCGCTAGTTTAGCTACTTCCTCTTCATTACCTACTCCATGATTCATCAGTTCCATAATGGCGGTATAATCAGTAGCTACCATACCATCAAAGCCCCATTGTTTGCGCAATAAATCGGTTAAGAGCCACTGGTTAGCGGCGGCAGGTACACCATTAATTTCATTAAATGAACTCATCACTGTAGCAGCACCAGCATCGATAGCTGCTTTATATGGAGGCAGATAGTATTCAAACATTTTACGTTCGCTCATATCTACCACGTTGTAATCGCGTCCGGCCTCAACAGCGCCATACAAAGCAAAGTGCTTTACACAGGCCAGCACGGTGTTCTTGGCGGCCAAATCATTGCCCTGATAACCTTTTACCATGGCTCGTGCAATTTGCGAACCCAGCCAAGTATCTTCACCAGATCCTTCCGATACACGCCCCCATCGCGGATCGCGCGCAATATCAACCATAGGTGAAAACACCCAGTTCAAACCATCTGCCGTAGCTTCTTCGGCAGCTGTACGGGCCGTTTGTTCAATCAAAGGCATATCCCAACTGGATGATAAGCCCAGCGGTATAGGAAAAATAGTTTTATGTCCGTGAATAACATCATATCCAAAAAGTAAAGGAATTTTTAAACGGGTTTTATTTACAGCATATTGCTGTAATTTACGCACAGCTGTAGGTGTGTAGGTATTGAACACGCCGCCTACCATGCCTTGCTGTATCTTTTCTTCCACGCCTTCACTTAAAATAGGACCGGTTATATCAAATCCAATTGAGGGTAAATTCAACTGGCCTATTTTTTCATCCAAGGTCATTTTGCCCATTAGGTTGCTGATAAAGGCATCCATTTTAGGATCGGTTTTCTTCTGTGCTATAGCTGTAAAGCCAATAGCAGCTGTTAAACATGATGCTACAATAGTTTTACACAAGTTCATATATCGATGTTGTTGATTTATTAATATTTTACGTTTATTCTGTTACTATAACGAATATTGAAAGTCGAGCTTCTTAAGTCCGCGTTGCACTTCAGGGCAACTCATAAAAAGTTTCCAGAGCAAACCACTGCGGTAATTTTCAATCATCACTATAATCGGCCCCTGATCGATGGCCAGGTAAGATTTGGCATACCAGTTTTGTCCTTCATTAAAAGCATCCACAAAGCCGTACTCACCCCATATTTTATCACCTAAATCGTAGTAAAAATGACGTAATGCTTTCATGGAAAACTGAGGCGTATAAGGAAATGCCGATAACGCAGCTGTTGGCGCAATTACGCCTACATCATTAGTGGGCGAACTGGCCGTGTATCCATCTTTAATATCGCTTGCAGTTAGTCCCCAGCAGTTTTCGCCATAACCTTTAAAATGCTTAGGATTGTCTACACAGTAGGCATGATTTATTAAAGTATGATTGGTGTTTTGTTCCCAGTAATCAGCATAGCGATCTTTTAGCCCTTTAGGATTCAAGCCTAAAAATGAATATTGAGAAAAAAACAGTGGACCGCCATAATCAAACCCTAAAGGAAGCTTAAAACCATAAAACGTTTTGCCATTATTAAAAAAGTTGCTTTGTGCCCAACCACGATGATAAACATCAGCTGTAACCGGATACCGATCACCCGATGCAGCCAGTACATAGGTAATTAAACATTCATTAAAGCCATGAATAGGAAAATTCATAGCCCAGCCATTGTTGGGCGACCAATGCCAGTATAAGGCTTCTCTCCCCTCACGTGTAAACCAGCTCCATTCAATGTCATCCCACATCCAGTTTATTTTGTTACGCAGGTCAGTTTCCTTAGGAGTATTAGCTGAAAAATATTGACGGGCACACAACAACCCTTGGAATAAATAAGCGGTTTCCACTAGATCGGCCCCATCATCTTTACGACCAAAACGAATCACTTTACCTGTGGTGCCATCCAGCCAGTGCGGAAATGCGCCATGAAAGGCATCGGCTTTCCACAAGAAGTTTACTATTTTAAGCATACGATCAACCGCTTCATCATGGGTGATCCATTTTCGATTGGTGGCAGTTATAATACCCATAATACCAAAACCAGAACCACCTGTTGTAACTACATCGGTGCTGGTTTCAAAAGCATTGTTACTGCGCTCGCGAGCTAAACCACTTACCGGGTGACCATAATCCCAGAAGTAGCGGAATGTTTGTTTTTGTACTACATCGAGCAGAACACTATCTGATAGATTTTTGATAATGCCTACAGTTTTAATTTCTTGGGCTTTAGTAGGAGTTAAATTAGCTTTTTTTTGCCCAAAACCAATATTGCATATTGCGGTAAATAGTAGTAAATAAATAACAGTTAGCCTTTTCACTTTAACAAAACTTAGGTAAATGAAAAAAGCCGAAACCTGATAGCTAAATCGGGCTTCGGCTCTAAATACTTTATTAATTAATAGCCTGGGTTTTGTGTTAGTACACCACCACTTAAATCAATTTCGGTTTGCGGAATTGGCATCAACTCGCTTTTTCCGGTTACGAAACCTTTACTACCGAATACGGCTGCACCACGTCCCTGACGTATAACATCGAAGAAACGATCAAACTCCATTGCCAATTCATATCGGCGCTCATTCCAGATAGCAGTACGTAAAGCTGACTGGTCGGTAGTGGTTACCTTAGGTAGAATCGAGCTATTTGAACCACGTGCCCGGGCTCTTACCATTTCTAATGATGCCAGAGCTTGGGTAATATTTCCTAATTCATTTGCGGCTTCAGCATTCATCAATAATACTTCAGCATAACGTATAACCCGCACATTTTGTGCTTCACCTTCATTGCTTACAAATGCAGTAGTAAATGGCACGTAAGATTTCTGGTTATACATTGGGTTGGGATTTGAAGCCAGTACCACGTCACCTCCGGGAGTAGTTTCTCCGCGATATAGAATGGTAGCATCCCGGCGAGGGTCGCCGGTTGCAAATGCGTTAGACAAATCACTGGTTGGTACATTAAAGCCCCAGCCACCACCACTTTGTCGTGCACCCTGCACCTGCGAATACTGGCTGGTTGATGCATTGGCTATAGTAGATATAGTAGCACACTGAATTTCGAAAACAGATTCAGAGCTATTCTCATTAGCTATTCTGAATAACTGCTCAAAATTAGGAAATAATGAATATCCCATGCCCATTACTTGAGTAGTGTAGTTATATACATCAGTCCATTTTTTCAGGTACATAGCTACTTTGGCATGTAGAGCTAATGCAGCACCTTTGGTTGCCCGGCCTACATCATCAGATCCATAGCTGGTTGGTAGCACTGAAGCTGCATCGGTTAAATCCTGCTCAACAGCGGCATATACCTGAGCAGCAGTGCTACGAGATATATTGTACTGATCTGTACCAGTTGGCACATGCAAGCGCAACGGTACGCCACCAAATGCACGTACTAATCTAAAATAGCTGTAAGCTCTTACAAATTTAGCTTCTGCCAAATAGCGTGCTTTTAAACTTGCATCCATAGTAATGTTAGGCACATTATCCAATACCTGATTACAGAGATTGATTTCCACATACAAACCAGTCCAGAATCCAGTTAATTGTGTTTCAGTTGCAGTTTCTGTAAAGGTGTCATACAAATTCATGAATGTAGCATCACCTGCAGTACTGCCTTTTTCTGCATCATCAGATCCCATGCTTTCTACCGCAATGGCAGGAAATGCCACTTGGTTAAAAGAGCGTAAGTTAGCATAAATTGAATTTACAGCTTGTGCAGCATCAGTTGCACTGGTAAAAAATGTAGAACTGGTGGTTTGCGCCTGAACAGGAACATCCAGGAAACTTTTTTTACAGCTTTGCGCTGATATTAAGACTACAAGCGAAGCTGCAGTTATTGCTTTTCGATAAGTTTGAGTATTTTTCAACATAACTCAGATTGTTTTAAAGTTTAGAAGGTTACGTTTAAGCCCAAGTTATAAGTAGCATATAAAGGGTACACACCGTTATCAATACCTGCTGCTGTTGATGTTACACCACTAGAAGATACCGCGCTAGCTGTTCTACCGATTTCAGGGTTAAAGCCGGTATAACCAAATATGTTAACCGCATTTTGCGCATTAGCGTAAATTCTTAACCGTTGAATGTGTAGCTTACTTGTAACCGATGATGGCAAATTATAGCCTAATTGTAGATTTCTTAACCTTACATAACTGCCGCTTTCCACGTACCAGCTATTTGGGTAATAGTTGCTGCCGCCACCAATGTTTGCAGAAGGATAAGTATTAGAAGTACCTTCACCATGCCAGCGGTTCTTATAAAAATCAAGCGTGTAGTTTTCAGCACCGTAACGCAAACCTTTGTTAGCGTTATATACATCTACTTTAGCTACGCCTTGTATATCAACTGTTAGATCGAAGTTTTTGTAATTGAAAGTAGTGTTTAAACCAAATTGGTATTTAGGGTTTGGATTACCTAGTACAACACGGTCTTTACCATCAATTACACCATCACTATTAACATCCTGGTAGATAAAATCACCTGGACTCGCACTCTTTTGTGAAGATGATGCTATCTGCGCTGCATTTTGGAATATACCAGTTACTCTGTAACCGTAAAATACACTAATAGGCAACCCTACGGTTGTAATACTTGTAGTGTTGCCACCCGTAGCACCACTGCCTACATAAATGATGTTATTGCCGCTATAATTAGCTGTTACTTTATTATTGTTGATGCTAAAGTTACCGTTGATAGCATAGGAAAAATCTTTACCTGTATTGCCTTTCCAGCCAGCAGAGAATTCCCACCCACGGTTTCTAAAATCAGCTTGGTTAGTAATAATGGAACCGTTAGTTGTGCCTAATGATTTTAGAACGGGTACATCGAAGATACCCTTTTGGGTTACACGATTGTAGTAGTCAATTTCAAAGGTAAATCGGTTATTAAATAAACTACCTTCTAAACCTAAATCAGTACCTACACCTCTTTCCCAGTATAGAATAGGATTTGAAATAGTAGTAATGTTAGCACCAGAAGCAATTACACCGTTAGTTGTCCCGTAAACAGCAGTTAAATCGCCGGTACGAGATACGGTGTTAGTATAAATGTTAGCAGGAATAGCAGAGTTACCAATTTTACCCCAGCTACCACGAATTTTCAAATTATTGAATATGTTTTGATCTTTAAAGAAATCTTCATTAGAGATTACCCATCCGGCACCTATAGAAGGAAAAGCGCCCCAACGTTGATCGCTGCTGAATGCTGATGAACCATCGCGCCGTATAGATGCATTTAACAGATATTTATCTTTATAAGCATAATTTACACGACCAAAGTACGATGCTGATGTAGTAATAGTAGCATAATCTCTTACTGTAGTAGTTGATGCATCACCTGAATTGATGTAGTAAGTAGCTGTTGAATTAGGTGCATTTTGTACTGTAGCAATCGAATAATAATTATAGTAATGCTGAGCACTTTGACCCAACAATACCGTTAACCGATGATCTTTATTAAAAGTCTGGTTGTAAGTTAATGTGTTTTCCCAAATCCAGTTGCGGGACTGTGTTTTGGTTAAGGTTAAATCGCTAGTGGTGTTGAACTGGTTGGTTGTTGCAGCATATGCCGGAATGTAGTTGCGTACTTCATTCTGCCTAACATCAGCACCAAAACTGGTGCGGAAAGTTAAATGATCATTGAATTTCAGTTCACCAAACATATTGCCATTAAACCGGAAATCTTTAGTGCGCTGGTTGTAATTATCTAGCTGCGCCTGTGGGTTAGTAGGTGAATTACCAATAGGATAATTGGCAGGATCACCATATGTACCATCAGCATTATACACCGGTACTACAGGTGCTGCAGTATAAGCTTTGTAAATGATATCCGCAGGTACATCTTTAGAATTGCTGCCTTGAAGTATAGCATTGTATCCTACTTTTAAAAACTTATAAGCTTGTAAATCTTGCTGTAAACGTACAGTTACACGATCATAACTATTGGTTTTTACGTTACCTTGCTGGTTAAAATAACCAATAGACATGTTATAAGACGACTTATCGGTACTACCACTTAATGATACGTTATGGTTTGTAGTAAATGCTTTACGCAAAATTACATCAAACCAGTCTGTACCTTTACCCAAGCTTGCCGGATCAGCAAACGAAGTAGTGCCATTTAGTTCATTCACCAACTCGGCATATTGTGAAGCATTAGCCATCTTAACCATGTTGGTTACTTTCTGTACGCCTACATACCCGTTGTAATTAACTGTAGGTTTACCACCTTTGCCTTTCTTAGTCGTAATTAATACAACACCATTGGCAGCTCTAACACCATATATTGCTTCACTTGAGGCATCTTTCAGGATGCTCATGCTTTCAATATCATTAGAGTTCAAGAAGCTTATGTCATCAAACCACACCCCATCCACAACGTATAACGGGTTATTGTTGCCATATACAGTACCCTGGCCACGAATAGTAATTTGCGGAGAAGCACCTGGAGTGCCAGAGTTAGTGATTTGCACACCGGCAACTTTACCCTGTAAAGCACTTACCGGATTAGGATCAGGTTGCTTCGAAAGCTCTTCACCTCTTACTTGACTTACAGAACCTGTAACATCAATCTTCCTTTGGGTTCCGTAACCTACTACTACTACCTGTTGAAGCTCACTTGCTTTATTGGCCAGTTTTACATCTAAAGTAGTTCTGGCATTTACTGCTATTTGTTGTGCAGTATAACCAACAAAAGAAAAAGTTATGGTAGCACTTGATGGTACATTAATTGTGAATGCACCATTAACATCGGTTTGAGTACCTGTGGTTGTTCCTTGTACAGCAACTGTTACACCTGGTAAAAACTCACCAGTTGTTGCATCAGTTACTTTGCCTTTAACTGCAACATTTTGTGCAAAAGCTACAGTTGAAAACAACAGACACAGTAATACCAACCTCGAGATTGTGTAAATTCTCTTCATACGGTTTTAATTAGTTTTGGTATTAAATAAAATTGGTTTTGAGTGTACAAACTTGATGAGTAAAAACCACAACTCATCTATTTTTGTACTCTACATTACTACATCATGAATCTTAATACCTACTCAAACACATAATAAACAAAACCTAGTATGTTAATTTACAGGCATTTGAAAATAACAAATCCAAAGTGTGTACACTACACTCTGGATTTATAATTATGAAAGCTGGAAAATAGCTATGAGAGGTGATGATGTAGTATTATAGCTCAATTAAGAACTCTGATAAGTTTTTGTCATGTTGTAATTGGAGCTTTTTTCGTAGTCGATAACGTCTTATTTCTACCCCCCTTAGTGTAATATTTAACAAAGAGGCAATTTCTTTACTACTCATGTTCATGCGTAGGTAGGCACATAGCTTTAAATCATTTGGAACTAATTCTGGATGTTGAGATTTCAACTTTTTGAAGAAATTTTCATGGGCTTCATTAAAGCTGTTTTCAAAAATATTCCAATCCTGTTCATCGTTCATCCCTTCATCAATTACCTTCTGCAGTTTACGTAATTGTTCAGGAGATAAGGTTTTACCATTATCGTCTTTCAAATGAGTTATTTCATCACTTAGCTTTTGCAATAACTCATTTTTATAAACAATGTTCATTGCCGAATTAGAAAGCTCCCTGTTTTTGTTAGCTAAATCAGCCTGTAGCTGCTCATTTTTTAAACGAATAATTTTTTGCTCGTTCAAAGCCGCCTCTTTACGCAAAGCTTCTTCTTTTTCTAATATGAATTTCTGATGCAAGTACTCCTGATGCTTGATAAGCTTCTTTCTATATAAGAATCGAACAACATAATAAAGTGGAATAAGTAGCAGCAGGTATATAATAATGGCGATCCGGCTCGAATACCAAGGTGAGAGTACAACAATTTTGATGGACGTTTCATCTGATACGTTTTTTCCATCAACTTGAGCTTTAACTTTAAAGTAATATGTACCCGGGTTTAAATTAGTAAAGTCTTTTTGACTTTCGGTACTCCATTCTGACCATGTTTTAGAGTAGCCATCTAAGATATACCGGAACCTTATTTTTGATTGTTGATATAAGGGAAAGCTGTAGTAAATACGTACACTATTTTTATTAAACGGCAATTCAATCTCGCTAGTACCATTTTCAGAAAGTGTAACTACTTTATTGGTTGTATTTTGAACCTTGCGTATGAGAACCTTAGGTAACGCTGCATATTTTTGCTGATTGTCGCCCTGGTTGTTATATATCACAAAGCCATCATCAACGCTTATCAAATATAAGTAATCGTTAATGCGACTTATATTTTCATAATGCTGAACCATTTGCCCATTTAGCACACTAAACCGATTAGAGTCAATTTTAATTTTGCCGGCTATTGATAAATCAGCTAACGCAACATGCCCGTGGTTAATAAACCAATATTGGTTACTTGAAGCTTGAATTACTTTGTTTGATGTAGCAAATGTTCCCAGCATTTTATTCAGCTGGGTATATCGGTAAAACTTGTCGGTGATATGGTCGTAAGTGTAAAAGCCAGCTTCTGTTGAGTAAACAAGATCATTATTAAGTTTAAAAACATTTATGTTATAGCTGCTCGGAAGATTATAATGTTCATCATAATACTTGATAGATTCAGCTTTTGTTAAATCATGATTTAATTTGATTCGGTATACTCCTTTATAAGCATGGCTAACCCATAAATAGCCTTCGTTATCTTGCTCTACATAAATAGTGGGTTGAGTAAAACCACTTATTTGATGACTAAATATCCAATTGCCTGATGCATCTTTTTTATAGATTACTAAGCCGTTGTATGTACCTTGAATTAGTTGCGCACTGTTTGATTTTTTAATCGTCCATCCGCCACTAACTGAGGATAACGTTTTCAACGAGGTACCATTTACTTCATAAGTGCCATTATTATGACCGCACAACAAACGGCCATCAATAAGTGATAAATTCCAAACTTGCCCTTGTGAACCAGAAATAATATTAAAATCTAGAGCTTTAAACAAACCATTATTCTTATTCTTCCAATCACTGTAAAACAAGCCTTGATTGGTTCCTAAATAAATCTTGTCATTATAAATAATACTCGAATAAACAGTACCAAACTTTCCGGTTTTATCCTGATAAAAATATAAGGGTGAATTTAGCTCTATTCGGTCAATGCCATTATCTAAGGCTGCCCATAAGTTTTGATTATTATCGGTGTATAAACCTAATACCGTATTATTGTGCAACCCGCTTAACTTATTAACATGCTGAACAACGTTGCCTGCCGTATCAATGATAACAACACCGTTCAGTATAGTGCCATAAGCATAATACTTATTTTGAATATAGCTGCCATTATTTAATTGATAAGTTTTTAGAAAGCTATTTACCGGACTGGTAAATGGTACCACCGCTTGCCCGTTGTAAATGAACAGCCCATCTTTAGCAGTGCCTATTAAAAAATTACCTGATTGGTATGGTAATACTGACAATACAACACTGTTACTTAAAACATTGCTGCCAGGTATATAGCTAAGCTTATTACTCTTTAACTCGAATAGCCCTAAACCAACTTGTTCTACAAAAAAACGGTTACTTGCTTTAAGCAAAAATAAGTAAGACTGTGATGATTTGACAACCTCTATCCTACCCTTTTCATAAATGTATATGGAACTAAAGGTTTGGAACAGTACACGTTCTTTATCTACATATATTTTCCAAATTTCTTCATTTGGAAGATACTTAGCCGGAACTAAATTGATGAGCGAATGATACTTTAAAAAGCCTTGAGCATTGTTTTGCCAATATCCGAATTCACCAAATCCGCCTGCGTAGATCTTTCCCTTGCCATCTGCAGCTACTGACCTTACAATTAGCTGATTGGGCATGTGGTAAAGCTGCCAATACTGTCCATCGTAAGTAAGTAACCCATCTGAGTTACCAAAATACATTATACCATGTTCATCTTTGGTAACAGACCAGTTTTGATTACCAGCTTGGTATAACGCTTTAGTATAATTTTGAATGAACGGAACACCAACACTTTTAATATCGGTAGCGTTTACAATTGTAGGTAGAACTATAAAAAGCAGTAAGCCATAAAATAAATTAGCTATTTTTCTCATAGATATTTAGGCCGTGGTGTATTGAGTGTAACTACAAAATTACAATTTGCCTATCATATTGCCAGTATGCACAAACATACCAATCGGTAAGCGTTGATATATCAATTATTCTATTTAAGTGTCTTATTACATAGTTCTGAATAGTTAATGTATCTAAAAACAATAGATATAGTAGAACAATAAATTTCTAAAAACATCTACTTTTGCGGCTTTTACTTATATCTGTATGGAACCATCATTAAAAGAGCGCAGTGGAAATCATTGTGAATTATGTAAATCTGGAAATCATCTTTCTGTTTATACTGTAACACCTGCAACACATCCGAATAATCAAATTGTAATCTGTGATGCTTGCCTTACACACCTTGAAAAAGGCATTGATACAGATAGTCAATATTGGCGTTTTTTAACAGAAGCTATGTGGAGTGAGGTTCCGGCCGTACAGGTAGTAGCTTGGCGAGTACTTTCCAAATTTAAAAATGAGGACTGGGCAGCAGACAATCTTGATATGCTCTACCTGGATGATGAAACGCTTGCTTGGGCTAAAGCAGAACAGGATAGCACCAGTGTTGAACCTAGTGAAGTGCATAAAGACAGCCTTGGCGCTGTACTACAAAATGGCGATACAGTTGTTTTGACCCGGTCTTTGGATGTAAAAGGAAGTTCACTCAATGCCAAGATGGGTACTGTTGTAAAAAACATTCGCTTGGTGGCGGATAATACTGACCAGATTGAAGGAAAAATTGATGGACAACTTATTGTTATTTTAACTAAATACTTGCGTAAGCAAAAAGGTTAATTGGGTTTATCATTCATTGCTGAATCACTAAGGGTTGCTCTAATTCAAACCTTATTTTTTATTTGTACAGATAGTTTATTGGCAATCCGTAGAAACAGTAAGCCCTTGCAGAACAAAAATCTGCAAGGGCTTATTATATGTAAATTTAAGTTCTGACTTTGTTATTTATAAGCTTTACTTGCGTTATAAAGGAAATCACGTTGTGTAAACATCTCTTTCACAAATAAAACTTATATCATAATGAAATAACACCAATAATTATCTTAATGGAATAACAAACCGGAAAACTGTACCCTGACCTATTATCGAGTTTACATAAAGAATACCATTACTTTCTTCTATTAACTGCTTAACTAGCTTTAAACCTAACCCGTAGCCTACTTCGCCACCTGTACCTTCTGTAGACTCAGAAGTTCCACTTAGGATAGCTTGTACCTTATCTTTTTCCATACCCACTCCTGTATCAGTAACCCGAACCTCCAAATGGTTTTGATTATGTACTTTAAGTAGATTTAAGTCCAGAGTTATAGTTCCTCCAATAGAGGTAAACTTAATGGCGTTTGATATTAGATTTCCAATTACCTGCTGTAGTTTATTTTTAGGAAAGGTAACAGCAGCCGTAAGTGGTGAAAGCTTTACGAAAAAGTTTAATCCTTTCTCTTTAAGCCTTGGGGCAAATAATTGAGTAAGCTTTTCTTTTAAACCTACCAGACTAATCATGTGTGGAAGCGACTTGATTGCATCGCCGGTTTTAGCATCCTGCTCTAAAATTTCTGCTGCCAGCTCCAGAACAGACTCTCCGCTTTCTTTGATTAATTTGAAGTATTCCTGGATTTCCTCCGTACTGGTTGCTTCATCATCGGTGCTTGCGACTTGTGCTAAGCCAATAATGCCAGCAATAGGCCCTCTGATATCATGTGCTAATATCTTTTTTGCATTTACCAGTTGTCGGTTTTGAGTTTCTAGCCTTTCCAGCTGTTTAATGCTCTCCAGCCTACTTATAATTTCCTTTCCAATTAGCTGCAACATCTGCTTTTGAGCAACAGTTAGCACTTTGTTTTCTTTATCAAGAACACATAAAGCTCCAATATGGTAGCCTTGTTCTGTGGTTAAAGGAATACCGTAATAATAATCCAACCCAGTTTGTGTTACATAATCCCGCTTATTGAATCGTAAATCTGTTGATAGATGCCGCACCTCAAATTCTTGCTCTTGCTGAATCGTGTACTGACAAACCGATTTTTCCCGAGCCATGTGTTCCAGATGCGCACCTTGCTGAGCAATCGTCCATTGATTGTACGCATCCAGCAAGTTCACTAATGAAATTTCTGTACCGGCAATCATAGAAGCCAGTCTTGTTAAATCCTCGAACTTTGATTGCAGTACATTATAGTCAAGGTCGTATTCCGACAAAGCAACCAATCTACCAAACTCATCATTATCAACCCACTTTGTATTACTTATCATAGATTAATCAGTATAAAGGTTGAGCACCTTTAATTGATTATACGGCGGTATATAAATTATGTTATATAAATCATTACTCCCCTAACAGCAATAAATAATGAAATAGTCAGCAAAGGTTTTATAAAGATTTAACTGGAAGGTTAATTTAGTTACATGAATTAAAAATTAATACATGTACATGTAATAAACTAAATTGTTCCATCTGCTTGGTTAAGCTTGCTATGCCGTTTTCCATAAGTAAAGTATATGATTAAACCTATGCCCAACCATACAACAAGCCTGAGCCAAGTATCGGCTGGCAAAAAGGTCATCATGGCCAGGCAAGTTAATATACCTAATATGGGCACAACGGGTACTAAAGGCGTTTTGAAAGGTCTAATTGTATTAGGCTGTTGTTTACGTAATATTAAAACACCAGCACATACCATTACAAAAGCAAGTAGAGTTCCTATACTCGTCATTTCTCCCACTACCCGGATGGGTACAAAAGCTGCAAAAACAGCAATAAAAGCACACAGCACCAAATTCGACTTCCAAGGTGTGCGAAACCGATGATGAACATCTGAAAATATTCGGGGCAATAATCCATCCTTCGACATGGAATAAAAAACTCTGGATTGACCTAATAAATCAACCAGAATCACAGATGTATAACCAATTAGTATAGCCAAAACAACAGCCTTACTTAACCAACGATAATGTGTTTTTTCAATAGCAATTGCAACAGGCGCACCCGAACCGATAAATTCTTTGTAATTAGCCATACCGGTCATTACATGAGCGAATATGATAAACAATATAGTACAAACAACCAACGACCCTATAATACCAATAGGCATGTTACGCTGCGGATTTTTTGCTTCTTGAGCTGCTGTAGAAACTGCATCAAAACCAATAAATACAAAAAAGACTAACCCCGCTCCTCTTAACACTCCCGACCATCCGTATTCGCCCCAAACACCTGTATTTTGTGGTATATAAGGATGATAATTTTGCGGATTGATGTACGACCAACCAGCAGCAATAAATACCAGCACTACTCCAACTTTTAGCGTAACAATGATTGCATTAATTAATGCAGAACCTTTAGTACCTCTAATGATAACTCCCGTAACCAAAACAACGATAAGTGCTGCAGGCAAATTAATAATGCCTTGAACAACATGCCCGTCAGCAGCCTTAGCAGTTTCAAAAGGTGATAAGGTAAGCTGTGGAGGCAGGTAAAGATCAAACCAGGATAAAAACTTAGTTAAATATTGTGACCAACTAATGGCTACAGTTGCTGCACCTACGGAATATTCAAGCACCAAGTCCCAGCCAATAATCCAAGCAAAGAGTTCGCCCATAGTTGCATAGGAATAGGTATAAGCACTGCCTGCTACCGGAATCATTGCTGAAAACTCAGCATAACACAGAGCAGCGAAAGTACAACCCAATGCCGCAATAGCAAACGATATGGTTACAGCAGGGCCAGAATGCTGCCCAGCAGCAATGCCAGTAAGCGAAAACAAACCTGCTCCAATTATAATACCAATACCAATTAAAATTAGGTTAATAGGGCCAAGTGAACGTTTAAGTGTATTCTCGCCATCTTCGGCCGATTCTTTCAGTAATAAACTGATCGGTTTTATTCTCATTCGGCAAAGGTCTGTAAAAGATACACGATAAGTATGAAGGTTATTAGAAAAATTGAGAATAGCAAAATTTAACTATACAGATAGTTGCGGTGTGATATACAACTATTATTTATGTAAAACCTGTACAGCTCCGCTGAAGCTACGGAGCTGTACAGGTTAATTCAAATTAATTCAATGTAAATGCAGTTTTAGTTTTGATAGCTGCGGATGAAGCACCAATTAGCGCTTCAAAATTGCCAGGCTCGGCTACCCATTCATGCTTTGTTGGTTCAAAAAAGCTTAGAGCTGCTTTATCAATAGTAAAGGTCACGGTCTTTTGTTCGCCAGCTTTCAGAAAAACTTTTTCAAATCCTTTTAACTCTTTTATTGGGCGTGGCAGAGATGATTTTAAATCGCTAATGTAAAGCTGCACTACATCTTCCCCATCACGTAAACCGGTATTTTTTACATTAACTGAAAAGGTGATTTTATCTGAAGACGACATTGCTTTTTTATCGGCAGTTACTTTACCATACTGGAAGGTAGTATAACTTAAACCATGACCAAAAGCAAACAACGGTTTAATGTTATGTTTATCAGCCCAACGATAACCTACATAAATACCCTCTTTGTAGGTAACCTCATCTTTAGTACCCGGAAAAGCATTTAAAGCATGTGCACCATTGTCTGTTAATTTTACCGGAAAGGTAAAAGTCAGTTTACCTGATGGATTAACATCACCAACCAGTACTGCAGCTAAAGCATTACCTGCTTCTGATCCTAAAAACCAACCTTGCATAATTGCAGGTACTTGGTTCACCCATGGCATAGCTACAGCATTACCTGATATATTTACCACTACCAGGTTTTTGTTCGCCTTCGCTAGTTGTGCAATCAACTGATCTTGATTATATGGCAAATTTAAACTTTCACGATCTGCACCTTCAGCATCCTGGTGGTCGCTTTTATTTAAACCACCAATGTATATTACTACATCAGCTTTTTTAGCAACATTAATTGCTTCAGTCATCAACTCGCTAGCAGAACGTTTGTCGGCCAAGTTCTGACCTGTGTTTACACCGTTATAATTGCCTGTGGTATCTCCCACATAACCACGTGCATAAACCACCTCCGCTTGTGTACCCACTCTTTTTCTGATACCATCTAGCGGTGAGATTTCATATTCTGCTTTTAGTGATGAACTACCACCACCTACAGTCATCATTTTAATGGCGTTCTCGCCAATCACTGCGATCCGCTTAGTTCTATTCAGGTTGATGGGTAATACACTACCTTGGTTTTTCAACAGCACTATACCTTCTTCTGCTATTGTGCGAGCAGCAAGTGCATGCTCCTTCGTAGCAAATGAGCCAAAAGGTCTGTTCTTGTTCATGGTGGTAAGAAAAGATAGGCGTAAAATCCGACGTACTTTGTCGTCTAACTCCTTGGTACCTACTTCACCAGAATTAATTAACTTTATGTAAGGATCAGCCAAGTAATAACTGTCATAAGCATTGCTTTTACCTTGAGACAAGCCATTGGTCCAGGAACCAAATTCCATATCTAACCCGTTAAAAATGGCTTGACGCGTATCATGTACACCGCCCCAATCAGATATTACAACACCTTCAAAGCCCCACTCTTTCTTCAATATGTTATTTAGCAGATACTCATTATGGCAGCAATGCTGCCCCTTGTATAGGTTATACGAACCCATAATAGCCCAAGCACCACCTTCTTCAACAGCAGCCTTAAAGGCTGGCAGGTAAATTTCATACAGAGTACGATCATCCACGTTTACATTAACTGTATTACGATTTCCTTCCGAATTGTTTAAGGCAAAATGCTTTACACATGCAGCTACGCCATTTTGCTGAACACCTTTAATATAAGGTACTACCATTTTAGACGATAAAAAAGGATCTTCACCCATGTACTCAAAGTTACGCCCATTTAATGGTGAACGATAAATGTTGATACCAGGCCCTAGAAGAATATTTTTGTTGCGGTAGCGTGCTTCTTCACCTAATGATTTACCATAAAGCATAGCCATATCTTTATTCCAGGTTGCAGCTAAGCAGGTAAGTGCCGGGAAGGCCATACAAGAATCGTTAGTCCAGCCGGCTTGCGACCATTCATCCCATAGCACTTCAGGACGAATGCCATGTGGGCCATCGGTAGTCCAATTTTCCGGTATGCCCAGATGCTTTACACCCGGAGAACTAAATTTTGATTGTGCATGTATCATTGCTATTTTTTCTTGCAACGTCATGCGCTTCAATGCATCTTCTACACGCTCTTTAACAGGTTTGCTATCATCCAAATATGCGGGTATGGAACTTTGTGCATAAGCGCCTGATACACGCAGCATAGCGGCCAGGATGAGAACCTTAAAAATCTTTGATGCGTTGTTATACGCTTTTCTCATAACAGTATTAATATTTTGGTTTGTAAAATTAGCAACAGCCTGAGGATAGCCAATGCCTGTAGATCATAATGTAAAGTTATCATGATATAACGACGCCTGAAAAGTTGGAAATTAAAAAGTAGTTATTTTATATACATATCTTACTTATATACAGTATTTAATATAAAATAAAAAGAACAAAAAAGTAGCACTATAAAACACTTAAACTACATAGCAATAGGTAGCATACCAATTTTTGTCACTTGTTTTTCAAAGTCGTTACGCGATACGGAAGCCTTGTTGCGGGCCTTCGTACGGTAGTTGTAAATGGTGCTTAATGAATAACGCAAGAATGCCGCAATTTGCACACTATCAGTAATCCCCAATCGTATAAGTGCGAATATGCGCAATTCTGTATTAAGCAACTCACCTGGCTTAACAGTTACCTGTGATTCAGGAATGAGCAAAGCATTAAAGTCACTGACAAAATTTGGATACAAATTCAAAAAAATACTATCAAAAACCTTATATAGTTCTTCCAGTTCATTATCCACCACAGTAGTTGAGCGCAGCATTTTAAACAGCTCATCTAAATGCTTCTCATTAGCTTTTTTATTTAACGCCTTTCGATAATCTTCCAGCTTGTTAATGTAAGTGGAACATAAGTCAAAGAACTGGGCAATGTAAGCCTCTTTTACCTGGTTAGCTTCTGATAGTTGAGAATTTATATCGCTTAATTCTACATTGTTTTTACTAAGCTCGTGATTAAGTTTTGCTAATTGCTGACTAGTTATATGTAGTTTTTCTTTAATACGCGATACTTTTTTCATCTGCTGATACACATAAATAACAGCCAGAATAAGGATAACTGATAATAAACTAATTAGCACCAGGTATAATTGTAATTTACCTTTTTGATTAGCTTCCTTTTCCAGATATGAAGTATTAATGATTGTATATAACTCCGACATGCGCAATGTGCGAAATTTGACATTACAAAAAATAGCATCTTCGATAGCTGACTTGGTGTACTTGAACGCATTATCTATATCCCCTATTTCATAAAAGATTAAAGCCAAATTCTGTATTGAAGCATTATCTTTATTAGCCATTTGCACATCGGTAATTGCAGACAGAGCATAATAGTTCATTGCCAAGTTATTACGATGCTGTAACTGATAACTGTAAGCCAGTAGATAAGTAACCATGGCGTAATCGGCCGTATTTTTCTTTGTTGATGGTAAAAGCTTTAGTAATGAGCTTTGTGCAGCAAATAAATTATGTTGATAGATGTTTTTTTCAGCTAGATTTATTTGATAATGAATTGACTTTGGCTCAAGTACAGTTAATAAAGAATCGCGATATACTTTAATAAGCTTTACATAAGTTTCACTATAATTGTTAGTTGCATAATGCTCATAAAACTCTATTTGAGCTTCGTAATAACCGAAAAGCTGCGGGGCTGAAAGCTGGTTTCTATTTATGTGGGTCAGGATGTTTTCCGATTCTAAAAACTTCCCCAACGATGAATATAGATTGGACAGTTGCAATTGAGTAATTACACTTAAATCTTTATTTTTTAACTTTTTTGCTACTTCTAAGTTTTGAGTTGCATAAAATATAGCTGTATCTATTTTAAACTTTTTATATTCCTGATACAGGCTATTGTTTGTTTGGTATTGCTCAAGCAAGCTTAATTCTGACCCTTTAATCCTTTTTAATGAGGCTATTCTTTCTTCTTTTTGTCGGGTGTATTTAGCTTTAATTTTAATTACCAGATTAAGCCTATATATTGGCGGTAGGTCATCCGCTTTAACATAGGCTATATTAAGTATAAAAAACGAGATTAAAGTCAAGCTAATTTTCACTACCAACACTATTGTTTAAATTGGTAAATATAGCAAACTCAATAGCAGAGGTAATGTAAATCCATAATTTAGATACTTTGAATAAGATTTTACAAGTATAGTTTCATTATTCGGAAAGATATAGCACAACAACAAGGTGCAGCATTCAATAGATGCCCTCAACTTAACAGCTTTATCTAACCAGATACAGTGAGGCTGATAACACAAAAACCTGATTAATAACCATTTATCCCTCTTTTCTGAAGTTAATCTTCAACGTACTTGTTTCTTGCCGCCTGAATGCCAAAATACAACATCAGCATTACAGCAAATCCTAAAAATAAAAACGATTGCTGCCATGAATTATTTAAATCATGTAGTTTTCCAAATAAGGGTGGCCCAAATGCTGCAATCAAATATCCTATTGATTGAGCCATCCCAGATACTTTAATAGCATTTGCACTAGATTTACTTCTTAATGAAAAGAATAATATAGCAAGACTAAACGCTAGTCCAGTAGATAGCCCCAGCACAATTGCATTACAATAAATCCATTTGGATTTCAACCAGATGAACATCAAGATACTAATTAGATTTAAAGCACAAATTAGAATTATCATTGCTTTTTGATTTTTCATTTTACCAGCAATGATAGGACTACAAAAAGAAACAGGAAGCATTGTAATCTGGATAACAAACAATACCCACCCCGGAGAATTACCATGCATACCATAGTCGCCAAGTACTGCGGGTAACCAAGATACCAAACAATAATAAAACAAGGATTGCAATCCCATGAAGATGCTAATGCTCCAAGCCTGTGCAGATTTAAACAAGTTTAAATCTGATGTAACATCCACCTCTTTCTTATGCTGAACTGAACCTTTATTAAATAACAGTTCAAGCATTAATACAATCAATGCTAAAAGTGCAATAACCAACCATATCCCCAATGAGCCACGCCATCCTAACCCTGTCCACTGCCCGATCCTCACACTAAAACCTGAAGCTAAGGCTGCTGTAAGATTCATTGCTACAGCAAAAATACCGGTCATTAAACCGATTTGCTTGGGAAAGTTATTTTTGATATAACCCGGGGTAACTACGTTACCAATACAGATCCCTAACCCAATAAAAACAGACCCAATAAATAAGTAAATAACGGAACCCGAAACACGCAAAAGCAAGCCAATACTTAATACAATCAGCGAATAAATTAAAAATTTTGTAATCTTAACTTTATGCGAAAGCCGGCTTACTAAAACCGAGCATGTAGCAAACATGAACAAGGGAATGGAAGTTAGCATACTGCTTTGAAAAGCGTTTAGCTGAAGAGCTTGCCTAACCTGGTTCAAAACCGGAGCCACCGATATAATAGGAGAACGCAAGTTACTGGATACCAGTACAACCACTAAAAAGTTAACAATAAGTAAAGCATAAGATGCTTGCTGTCTATCTTTATAATTTATCATGTTAATAATCTTTTGGCAAAATTACTTGTTCAATCTTATTTACATTGGTCATAATGTTAATCTAAAACGACATGCATTACTCTGATGAAATCCTAAATATTGATAATATTATCAAACCTTATTTTGTCTGGTTCGAAGAAAACTGGGTACACGACGAACAGTTTCACCGGCATCAAAAGGTGCAATTGGTATACGTAGAAAGTGGGTTTCAGTACTTAACCGTGGAAGGTAAAAGATATCTTTTACCACAAAACCATGCTGCATTGATTCCGTCAGGAGCAATCCACAAAACTAATTCACACTCAGAGAAAATCAGGCTCATGGTTTTGTTCTTTGATGTAAATAAAAGTGATTCTTTTTACCAGGAAGTTACTGTCTTTAATGTTCCTCCCGTTTTAAAAGAGATGATAAAATATGCAGAAAAATGGTCGAAAAGTAAAGAAGACACTAAGGACGAAGCTATATTTTTGAGAGCACTTTTTAATGAGCTTCCCCATTTTGTTGCCGTGTCTTTACAACTGCATATTCCCTTCCCTAAAGACAAACGCCTGACCAAGGCCATCAAATATCTACATCAGCACTATGCTGAAGAAATTAAAATGGAAGATTTGAGTACAGCTGCTTCATTATCATTACGTACGTTAGAACGCGTTTTTAAAAAAGAAACCGGATTAACACTAGCTAAACACCAACAAATATTACGCATTATTAAAAGCCTAGAATATTTAAGCTCAAATGATTGTACAATTTCTGAAATAGCATACAAAGTAGGCTATAAAAGTTTGCAAGCCTACACTAATAGCTTTCAATCAGTACTACAATACCGTCCAACTGACTTTTTAAGAAAGATCAAATAGCAAGATAATAGAAAACAGATTATAAATTATTTATCCTGTAAAATGTAGATGAAATGTTTCTTGAAGCATACAAACTACAGTTTATTCATCATCTGCTGATTATAGCAATAAAAGACGCGTGATGCTCGAGAACTTTAAAATTTAGTTTTTTTCGTGCTTAACTACATTGAAGCTGCAACCAGCATAAAATAAAACACTTTTCCTCAACGTAACCCTCAGCTTCAATCAAATACTACAACGCTCAATAATTTTGTAAAACAGATAAAGATTGATTTAAAAGACATGTCTGCTCCACGTATTAAAAAAAAACCCTGTATATGAAACATATACAGGGTTTTGATACTTTATGGTATCGCTTTAGTCGGGATGGCAGAATGCCATCTCTACCCTCTATATTATTGATAATCAATTTAATAATCCTAATCAATTACGGATGGGTGTTGATTAAGACATTTCACTCCCTGTTGGTTATACTATCAATCTTGTCCTCAAAGATAGTAATAATTTTCATGCGGTTGTTTTCCTAACTTTATAGGATGGAAACATATAATGATTTGCTTAAAATTAAGGATGCTTTACAATATACAGACTACAAAAACAAAAAGTCTATAACTTGGCTTAGGAACACAATTAAAAAGACTATAAGGTTGCTCCAGGTAGTTAATGTTATTCATTCTGATATTTATGTTGATGATGTGGTAGAAAATCTAGAGTCTACAGTTAAACAACTTATACATTACAGCGATCTTAATCAGTGTTTTGAGATGGGATGCAAGGAAGCTCTTAAAGATATTCAAGGTTTCTTATTCCGAAATCGCCACTTATCAAGTGTAAAGTAATTAATTATCGGCTTGAGAGGTTACCCCTGTAATTGCAGCAAGCTATGTTGAATTGGCCAAATATGCAGCTTAGACGGGTAGCACCTTAACGCTTAAACACCGCAGCAGCTTCCATGCAGGTTCTGTAAAGGGCAGCGAAGGCAGCGTAGCGGACATAGCTGTTTATATACCCTCCTATGTAAAGCTATTATTGTAAAAACGGTTATTCTTTTATTTTGATTATCAATATGGCTCTTTTTTCTTTTGCCAGCCTTTTATAAGTCAATATCTTCCACTGGCAGCAACTTGCTGCCTTTACCTAACGTTTATCCCTTTGTTTCTCCGCCTCCTATTTGCGGTCATTCCTTATGAGGAGCCGCCAGCATTCATTATGGGTTTTAATAAAAGGCGCTGCCTGCTTGACGTTGCAGCCTGTTGCTAAGTTTGTGATTTAAACAGCCGCCGGGCATGTATTGCAGTCGCCTTTTTCTTTTCACCGGCAACGCTACCTGACCTGTCTGATTGAAGCAATTACACTAACTACAGCTGCCGGGTATAGATTGCAGTCACCTTATTTCTTTTGAGTGCCAAATGGGAAAACGTTTGTTGTTATGGTTGCCGTGTTAGTATGTGTGTAAACTCGGAGAGTTTTCCATATACTAACACGTATACGCCATGCTATTCAGGAACGGGTACTTCTGCCTTTCCTACACCTACCTGGTAGGGTTCCCCTGATCTGATCACATGCCATATTCTTCGCAGCAGCTTGTGTGCTACTTTGACAATGATCTTATTGGGCTGCTTACCTGCGTGGCTCCGGTAGTAGTCCTGCATCGAAGGATCGCGTCTGACCGACACCCATGCACTTTCAATCAGGTAACTGCGAACCAGCACCTTGCTGCGGTAGGTCAATCCTCTGACCTGCATGGTTTCTCCACTGCTGTAAATGCTGGGCACCAATCCTACAAAGCTGGAGAGCTGATCGAATTTGTCAAACCTTCTGATGTCACCCAGCTCGGCCAGGATACTGATAGCAATCGTAGGTCCGACTCCGGGTATGGTCATGAGCAGCCGGTAGTCCTGGTGATAGCAAATATCAACGTACTTTCTGAGCTCGGTATTCGATGCTAACCATTCCTGGCGAACAAACGCTAAGTGGCGAAGCTTGCTTTGCATACTATAGTGGCCCGTAGTGAATTTCCACTCCAGATCGCTCAGCCAGGTCATCATGGCAGAGGGCCAGGCTGATCTATCGTAGGCTGATAGCAGTTTGACCCCATAGTATAGCAGTTCTCCTTTGATCTGTGCTTTAAGTTTGCGCATGACTTTGGTCAGGTTATTTTTCTGCCGGAAAAGGCTTCGCAGCTGTTCCTGCTGTTCATCCGGTACATGTATGCCTGTCAAATGACCCGAGTGCAGTTGTTTGGCCAGGTTTCTGCAATCCACCCGGTCACTCTTCTGGTCTTTGTTTTTTGCGCTCTGCGGTATATCCGCAGGATTGAGCACCTTGGCCTTCCATCCGGCTTCAGTTAAGCGGCGGTAAGCCACAAAGCCGCAGCACGAGGCTTCGTAGCAGCACTGGACAGGATAACCTTTAAAGTGCTCATTCACATACCCGATCAACTTATCCGGTTCGGAGGGCATACTGAACGTTTTATGCTCAAACAGATCAGTGCGGATACTCACTGACCAGCTTTTTTTGTGCACATCAATGCCGATAAATAACTGTGGTGTCTGCATAATCTTAAAGTTTTGTTACTCAACAAAGCTTTTACATCTATGCTTGACTGTTTTCTACGCTGCTAATTTTGTGATAGCGGTGTAATGCTTGTATATTTACAATAACAAAACATATCATTATGGCAGAGACTTTGCACCTTGGCAGGAAAATTAGCAGGATACGTGAGTTGAGGGGCGTAAAACAAGAAGCGTTAGCCAATGACCTTGGTGTAAGCCAGCAATCTATTTCGAGGATTGAACAAAGTGAACATGTCGAAGGTGAAACGCTAAATAAAATCGCACAGGCTTTAGGCGTTACGGCTGAAGCTATCAGAAATTTCAGTGACGATGCTGTGATTAATATAATTTCCAGTACGCTGCATGACAATGCTGGCTCTGTCAATAACCATTGCACACTTAACTTCAATCCGATGGATAAGTTACTGGAGGTTATTGAAGAAAATAAAAAGCTCTATGAACGTCTACTTGCCAGTGAAAAAGAGAAAAGCGAATTATTTAAAAACAATCAAAAATAAACAGTCAGAACAATGGTACGCACTGTCATCACTCCTAACAAGCAGATTATATCTTTTGAGATTCCCCAGAGTTATGTCGGAAAAGAGATCGAGGTGATTGCTTTCACTAAAGACGAGGGCATTAATACAGATCAATCGGCTAAAAAGAAGGTGTCTTTTACTGCTTTATCATTTGACACACGGAACTATAAGTTTAACCGCGACGAGGCTAATGAACGATAGAGTATTTTTAGACAGCAACATACTTGTATATACCTATTCAAGCACGGAACCGGAAAAACAGGCTATTGCTCGCCAGCTTGTTATTAAAAACAATAGTTTTATAAGTACACAGGTGCTACAGGAGCTCTGCAATATTGTAACTCGTAAATTTAAATTTAGCTATCCTGTTGCTATTCAAGCCATAGAAGAATGCAGCGCAAATAATGATGTTCATGTAAATTCTGGCAATACTGTCCTACAAGCTTGTCGTGTAGCCGACCGATATGGTTTTTCATTTTACGACAGTCTGATAATTGCAGCGGCTATTGAAAGTAATTGTTCTATCCTGTATTCAGAAGATATGCGCGACGGTCAACTAATTGAAGGCGTAATTACGATAAAAAACCCATTCAAATAATAACTATTCGTGAATTGTAGGACATAATCAATCTAACAACCTTTAACCTTGAACATTTGAAACTTTTTCTACTTGCACTGCTAATAATTATCTCTACCAATAGTTTCGCTCAGCGTGACGAAAGCCCCTATGTTGGTAAAAAGCTTACTCTTGTTAAGGACGCCGGTCATTTAAAGGACAGTGTAAATATCGTTACGGACTTTTTCAAACATATCGTTAAATGGGACTATAGGCCAGATAATATCATCTACCAAGTCGGTAATAAGCCTTGGTCATATCGAGACAGTTTAATTAATAAAATTTTTGTTTGTTTGAGTGAGAAAAAGGAAGCTAATGACACTGCCTATACCTATCTAGAGCTGGAAAACAGAGAAACGGGTATTATATTTTACAAGATGAACTCTAATTGGTCGGAACTGGTTCTATGTGACGACAAAGGTAATCCTATTCCCAAAAAGAAGGTAGTTAAACCAGTTGTTGACCCATGCGCTTTGATTGATGAATCATACGATGAATTTAGTCATACAAAGCAATACACAACAGCATATATATATCATAGGGAAAATGAGTCACCTTTTGATCCTACGGAAACATACCATGTCGACTTTACTAAGTACATCAAAAAGTCCGGAGTAAATTACTATATGGCGTTAGAGACAACCTCAAACATTCCCCTTGCAACGGAACAGGGAGCAATTGTCATTTTGAAGAATGGTAAGAGGCTTAAGAAACCATTAGCTAAAGTCACTACAACTGTCAATAGCAAAGCTGAATACGTGCGAAGAAGTTTTATTACACTTACCTCGGCAGATATTGCCATACTAAAATCCTCACCAATAAAACGATTTCAGCTTTACATTGATCAGGATATTGTAAATGATTCCGAAACAGTTTATAAAATGTTTCTATGCTTAATTAACAAAAAGTAGAGTAATAGGGTCAGAGTTTGAGGAGACTAATCAATTTTTCTGGCCATAAGCCACGTCGATACATAACTTAAGTAAAATGATCAGTTCAGTAAAACCGTTACATACTATTGAGCTTTCAATAACTCCCAATTTATTTGAACAATCAGCTTTAGTAACCATTGACGAAAAGGTCGATTTCGGATATAAATTCATTTTAGTAGAAGAGGCTTATGAGTTTAAGTTGGCGATCAGAAGGATTTACCTCATAGCTTCTAATGAGCAGCAAGCCTGTAAGTACTTGGCGGAAAAGACATGTATATTACATAGGAAATTAGATTTAGAAGACAAAGGATTTCTTCATAACTACGTTTTATGTTTTCTAACGGAAGTTGAGGCTTATTTAGATAATTATCTGCCTAAAACTTGTAATATTGAGAAAGTTAAAATTGATGATGGAAAAATAGCTGATGATATAATAGCCAGTCTGAGTAAAGATGGTTTCTTCAGCTGATTCGCATTACTTAATGGCTGCTCTATGTAGGTACACAAATCTTAAACCGTGGCCATTCACAAAATTGAACAGATACATAAACATCATATCGTTATCAATAACACCATCATTCCCATAGGAGAATTCTACCGTCATAGCTTTTTAAAGCAGGTTTTAAGCAGTTAAATCTTTCAGGTTGTCGGCATATGCAGTATAAAGCCGGATCCGCGTACGCTTTCCAATGCTAACTGCGGATCGTTCGCAAGCAGCTTGCGTAGCCGGCGAACGTAGACGTCGAGACTTCTGCCATTAAAATAATCGGCATTGCCCCAAACTGATTCCAATACATCCTTTCGGTAAACTATCCGGTTTGCCTGCCTGGCCAGTAATTCGAGTACGCCAGCCTCCTTTCTGGTTAGTAGAGTTGATTGTGATCGGGAGGATAATCGTAGTTGTGCCGGTTCGAACCGGAAATTGCCAATGACCATCAGGCTTGAAGCTTGTGGGGTTGACGCATTGCGCCTCAAGATATTTTGCACTCGCAGTATCAGTTCATCAGCGTCAAATGGCTTAATCATGTAGTCATCCGCTCCAAGGGTGAGCCCTCTGAGCACATCTTCTCTTTCCCGTCGTGCAGTGAGGAACAGAAAGGGCAAGGCCGGATAAAGGCGTTTGATCGTTTCAGCAAGCGAAAAGCCATCGCTTTTAGGCAGCATAACATCCAAGACGACGATAGCAAAAGACTGCTGGGAGAGCAATCTTAGGGCAGACTGTCCGTCCGTAGCTAAGGAGACTTGTAGTCCCTGTACCTGCAGGTACTTACAGAGCAAGCGGCCGAGGTCGGCATCATCTTCGACTAAAAGCAACGGTGTTGGGTTCATAAGGCAAGATTAGGCTAAAAATGCTGCCACCAGCAGCATTTTGCAGGTAAGACAGTTTGCCGCCAAGTTGCAAAGCCTGCAAGCGGCAAAGGTAAAGGCCAAGACCTAAGCCGCGCACCTGATCACCATCCGGGCCTGGTACACGATAGAATTTGGTAAACAAGTAGCGCTGATGAGGTTTTGCAATCCCCGAACCTTCATCAATGAGGCTGATTATGATTTGCGGTTCAGCAATCTTGCACTCCAGAATGAGCGGCGTATCAGAAGGCGTATACTTAAAGGCATTATCCAGGAGGTTGGCCAGAATGCCGGTCAGCATATCCGGGTCGGTTTGAATGGATATGTTGGTAGTTCCGCTCAAGCGCAGCTCCCGATCAGCGTCTATTGCCATTGCCTTCAATCCTTGAAGGAGTGTTAGCAGGCAAACCGCCTGAAATTCAGGAATGCCCAGCGGACGGTCCATAGCACTGGTAAGCACACTATCCATTAGTCTCCGAATTTTGTTATGCTGATTATCCAGCTGGCCCAATAGCTCGGTGTACCAGTCCTCATCCAGTTTGGCTTCAGCCGTACGAAGCGATTTTACGATTATCCCAGCAGCACTGAGCGGCGTTTTCAGCTCATGAGTCATGTGATTAGCAAAATCCGTGGTTACATCGGCAATCTTTTTCTGCCGAAGGAGTGTGGTAAAAATCAGTACAAAAATCGTCAATACTGCAATAATTAACAATCCGCTACCCACCAGCATGGCTGTCATTCGGCGCAGTACCATATGCTTCCAGTCAGTGGCATCTATATCCGTTCTGGTCCAAACGGCCAGGCGGTAACCGGACTGTGCTTTGTTTTGCTTTAATCCAAAACCAGCTTGCTGCTGGCCCTCGCTAATATTAAATGCTCCCGTTTGTTTGTTTTTCACGCCACCGGCTAAAAAGAGGGGCGGTTCATCTCTTCGCCACAGGGTATCGATGTGATAGTTCTGATAAAGAAGGACTTGCGTGTACTCCAAGTTGTAACCAGTTTGAAAAAGCAGGCTATCGTTTCTGAGCGCATGAATAATAGGCTTACGAAACTTTTCTCCGATGCGATTAGTTTGTTGCTGAAATCCTGTGAGCGCTGGCTTTGTGCCGCTGGCGAGTTGCTCCTCTACGTTGCTAAGGAGTTTCTCCATAACCTGGTGATTCAATGAGTCAGATAATGTTTGGGTGAGCACAGCCAACCGGGACTTTACCTTGCCGAGATAATCCGCCTGTTCCAGACGGTAGGTGTTCTGTACCAGCCGGTACTGGATAAAGCATAACCCGGCAAGCACCAGTACGCAAGCACAAATCAGTAACAGCAGCTTTAGCTTGAATCGCATGGTTAAAGATAGCCGCATGGTTCGGTAAACGAAAACACATCCGCGGCTTTTAACCTTGCTTTAACCTTTATTTAGCCTGATGTGTGATTTCATTTGACGCTCTTTGCAGAAAAGAAGCGTATGAAAAAAGCATTATTACTTCTCGTTTTACTAAATGGAGCCGTTATGCGTTTGTGGGCACAAACGAATCCCTATCAAACGGCTATGGCAGCCTATCAGCGCAAGGACTACCATGCAGCTGCTTTGTTGTTCAACCCCTACTTTGCGGCTAAAGGAGAAGCGTTAACCAGTACACAGCTTTATGATGGCGCCTGCATCCTCGCGCTTGACGGGCAACAGGACGCAGCACTTTCTGCACTGCATATCCTGGCAGAAAAACGATACTTCAGCAGTTTGAACCGTATCAGCACTGATTCGGACTTGAGTAGTTTGCATGGTTTGCCGGAATGGAATAAACTGCTGGAGAAAGTAGCCGAAAACCAAAGAACCGAACCCGGCCGGAATGCCCTCAAGGTAAAGGCTGCTTTTAGTCAGGCCAAAGCGTTGCTGATGGAAGACAATGGGCGTTTATGGGGTAAGCCGCTCTGGAGCGACAGCCTGCTGGCGCTGGACCCGCAACACCGGGTGTACAGCATGGAAGCCTTGGCCGGCGCACAAAACAGCAGCGGCATCTGGATTGCTCAGGCCGGTGAACGCGAATTGAACCAAAGCAATGCGCCGCAGGTTTATCAGGGCAAGTCCTATGCCGTTATCCTGACCAGTTATCTGGCAGACAGTTCGGCCACCATCATCCACGAGCTCTTTCACTTAAAACAGCAACATGATATTTCACTCAATGGAAATCCGGTTAACTACCTGGATGACTACGAAGCGCGACAGCTGCTCCGGCTGGAATACCAGGCGCTGCGCGACGCATTGGCCATGGCAGACAAAGGTAAATCTAAAAACTCTGTTACAGCAAATTTGCGCGACGCTATCTTGTTCCGAACACTTCGGCAGTCGCAGCACTCCCAGTCAACAAAGGATGAAATCGAGATTGAGTCATCGGAAGGCTTGGCCAACTATACAGGCTTTGTGCTTTCGGCCTATAGAAACAAATACGATCTTGCGATTAGAGAATTAAATAGCCGTGAACAGGCGCCGACCTACACCCGGGCCTTTCCTTATGCGACTGGCCCTGCTTACGGTTTGCTTTTTGATTATCTCGGCATTCACTGGCGTACGGGGCTGAATCATGCGTACAATTTTACGGCAATTTTTAGGCAGGCTAATCTTGGACGCATTTCTGCAAGTGACACAGCGACCTTTAAACCAGCCGCGAAACGGCACAAATATACTGATATTCATGATCAGGAATTAAAACGTAAGGCTGCCATAGATCAAAAGATAAACTATTTAACCCAAGAATTCACTCAAAAGCCTGTACTGCGGGTTAAGCTTGCAGACCCTAACTACAACCGTTCTTTTGACATGTACGGTACAACGGTACTCGAAGGCATCGGCATGGTTTACGGCTCCATTACGGGTACCGACATCAACGGTAAAAACTTCGGCAGCTTTAAAACAACGACTACAGGAACCGAAGACCAGCCAGCTGGCGTACTGGCCAGTTTTGATAATATGGTTTTCAGGTTTTCATTACCGCTTAAGATAGAAGGTAATAAACTCACCGGCTCCAATTACGAACTGGTATTAAACCCGGGGTGGGCTGTTCGAAAAACAGATAATCAGGGGAATTTGGAAATTATTAAAGAATAAAATAGGGTTGATTTATCAACTTCGGTCAATCACATTAAACTTACTTAAGTACTGTAGACTTATAAATTAATTGGTCGAGCTCTGCCCAGTGTGGGGAGCTAACCGTTGAAATAATTCCTTTTTAATATTTCGCCCCAAGACTGGACACAATGCGAGCTAATTACTTGCACAACTAAAATTCATGTTCGGAATGGAAATCCGTAAGGATTTATTTTTTAGCTTGTTTCTCAGCTGGACTTTAGCCAAACTCAAGCGGCACGGGCAAGTATTTCTATGAGGAAGTGGAGTCTTAGCGTATCATTTTCATCTGTTTGGTACTCTTGTCCAGAGGTTCAAAAAGGGTGGCTGGCCCAAAGTCGGCTTCGCACGGCCGCCAGTGCGTCTGCGAAGGTGGGTAGCTTCTTCTGGTACCAGGCTGTTGTTTCCTTACCCAGTTTTCCGGCTTTGTTCAGTTCATAGGCCCATAGGGTGGTGATGCTGAATAGGCTCAGGAGCAGTGGTGTCGTCCGGGCAATCGCTTTATCAGACCATTGCCTTTGGGTTTCTACACCCAGGTTGGTACGCACTTCTTTAAAAGTTACCTCTACTGTCCATCTTTTGATAAAGTAGTTTACTATATCCTCTTCGTCTAAAGCAAGGTCTGTACTTAGCAGGGCAGACAGCTCACCTTTTCCGCTAGGATCACGCAGCATTACCCAGCGGACAGGTAGTGGCTCCATGCCGCTGTGATACCATATAACCATACCTGTAGCCAGTTCCACTTTCTTGTTTTTCTGCCCGTACCATTGCGGAATGATAAGTTGCTGCCACTTCAGTTTAGTACGGTCTGCCTGTTGTTTCAAGGTAGGCAGACGCTCACCTTTCAGGCGTTTTCTGCCTACCTGCCCGCCTTTCTTTCCGGTACTTTTTCGTATAGGGCTGCATCCAGCCGCAGGCGGGTAATCATTGTAACCTTACTCTTGATAGCAGCTAATAGTTCTAAAGCTGAATAGCTGCTGTCTGCGGTAATAATCAGCTTTTTGCCGGGCAGCCAGCGGGCAAGTAACCCGATGATTTGCCTGGCCCAGTCGGTAATCTTCTTGTGCTTGGCATGCTGTTCCTTGCAGTATCGTTCTGAGGGAGCCAGTGCCGTGAGGAAAGGCAGAGCCCAGATGCGGGCAGCCCAGGGAACTTCAGTCAACAACATCAGGCACATCCATCTCAGCCCGCTGCATTTCACAAAGTGTGAATGGGAAGAACGTACCGGGTCACGGTAGATGCCTTTAGCCTTGATCTTTGCGCCCCGCCTGCGCTCTATGGTTTCGTCTATACCAAAGACCAACGGTTCATCCACTTTATAAAAGGTTTCTATCAAAAAGGTCAGCAAAATGCGGGAGGCTTTCAGCCCGCTTTACCTGGCCCGGCTCAAAAAGCGGTGGTACTTATGGAAAGCGTTTTCTGAACTTAGGCCGCAGTAAAGCAGCACTGCACACACCGTCCGGGAGCCATTCGCCAAAAGGGCACCCATCAACAATACTTCCAACAATCTAAATGTGCGTTTGGAAAAAACAGGGCGAAAAGGTAATATTGGCCTTGAGCCCGCTTCTGGCAATGAAGTCATGTCTTAAAAGTTTCGTCACTCATAAAACATGCGAACTTCCTTTCAGTTGCAGGCTCAACCTTTTGGCTAAAGTCCAACTCAGAAAGTGTAAGCAAACTGTTAAGACATCGCAAGCTAACTACTACACAAATATACCTGTAATAGCTTATGCCAAGCAACAGGTCGAGCCGTACGTCAGCTGTTCTACACCGCAAGACTTGGAGGTGCGAGAATTCTCTTACTTTCTTTTGTCCGGTTCCAATGATCGTCCAGTTACATTGCAGCTCAAAGGTCCTAAAGGACAAGCTTTTACCAAAACACTTGCCCGAAGTGGGTATAGCGATGTCAAATATTCCGATGGCATGAGCTATAAAACCATTGGGAATGTGGGTCACCTGGTTATCAACAACTTTGAAGACCGTCGGATCATCAAGCAGTTCGACTCATTGTTTACACAAATCTCTGCTACCAAAGGGCTCATTATAGATATCCGGGATAATGGCGGCGGTGATGGTGATATTGCTTTTCATATCCTTGCCGCACTAACAAACAAGCCCTTCAGGACATCCGCTTATAAGATACCGCATTACCGGTCGGTTCCAGGTACGATCATGCAATGGGAGGAACATGATGCCGGAACAGGCATGCCAAATGGCAAACTGCTCTATGATAAACCGGTGATATTACTGATCAGTGCACAAACCTATTCTGCCGCTGAGGATTTTACGGTTGCCTTTGATGACCTGAAGCGTGGTAAAATGATCGGGCAAGCCACAGGAGGCAGCACCGGGCAGCCGGTGAGTTTCGACCTGCCTGGCGGCGGAAAGGCCAGGATATGCGGTAAGCATGATATGTACCCGGACGGGAAAGAATTTGTGGGTGTAGGCATTATGCCGGATATTCCGGTTGAACGGAAAGCAGCAGACCTGCTTAAAGGTAAAGACGCCGTGTTGGTAAAGGCCTTGGAAATATTAAAATAAATAGATGAAAAGATGCATAAAAAGTATTTCCATAAGTACTGGTATGTACTGATCCTGTTCTGGCTTGCCCTGCCTGGTTTAGCTTTGGCGCAAAAAGCTTCGATAAAAACTGCGGACAAGCGCCTAGAAACCATATTTGAGGATGACAAGCCCAAACCCAGGGTTTTGCTATTAGGTGTTTTTCATTTTGCAGGCGAACAGGTGGATGCCAACACGACGCCGGCAAACCTCAGGGTGGATATGCTGTCGGCCGAACGGCAAAAGCAGATTGAACACCTGGTGCATCAACTAGCTGCGTTTAAGCCAACGAAGATCGTCATTGAAGATTCGCCCAGGCGCCAACACTATTATGATTCCCTTTATAATGCCTTTAAGGCGGGCAAGCTGCCTGCGGGTAAAGCTGCCTGGCCTGCAGACGAGACCATACAGTTGGCCTTTCGCCTTGCCAAACTAATGAACCACGAAACGCTATATCCTGCAGATGCCCAGGCTTTTCGTTTTAAGTTGAGTCACCAGGATTCGATTCTTACCTTTGAGAAGTATAAAGACCAGGGTGATTCTTCTTATACCTACTGGGATAAAGCCTACGAGGCAGAAAAGGCTTATGAAGATTCTCTTAATTTTCATTTGCCCTTAAATGAGTACCTCAGGTACCTGAATTCGCCGCAGCGACAGGCTAAAGCGATCGGCCGTTGGCTGGTGACCACCAAGCGCGGTAGTAACACTGAGCCTATCGGAGCTGATGGGTTTGTTACACGCTACTTTAATCGTAACGTAAGGATCTATTCCAATATCCAGCGTATCGTCACCAGTAAGCATGACAGGATATTGGTTATTTACGGTGCCACGCACATGTACCTGCTTAAACAATTATTTGAGGCCAGCCCTGAATTTATCGTAGAGGATGTGATGAAATATTTAAATTAACATTAGGTAACTTCAACAGCGTACAACTATGATCAGCTATTAGAAAAAGTATGAAAAAGTTATGGCCTATGGTATGGGTGCTTTGCACCTCCGGTGCGCTGGTACAGGGGAATAAGATGCTATCTAAACAGGAATATATAACCTTGTAACGTTTTCAACAAGTAAAAATGTAGATGGTCCCTTTGACTTGGCCGAAGAGAGGCATGTCATGTATTTTATCCTTACACAATAATTTCAATGGATCTGCACTAATAGCGTACTTCTAAAATTTACTTTTAAAAAAAGTTAGCATTAGCTTTTGTTATGTATTACGATCAGACTCGAATGTGATTTTCCAACTGATTCCAAATTTGTCGGTCACTATACCATAATGTGAAGACCAGAAAGTTTGAGCTATAGGCATTACTATTTTTCCGCCTTTGGACAATTCATCAAAAATACGGTAAGCATCTGCTTGGTTTTCGGTACTTACATATAAAAAGAAGTTATTCATAAACGTACCACGGACTTTTTCGTAAGTGCCGGGATTATCATTACCCATTAAAACCGTTTGAGAATTTATTTTTAATGTGCCATGCATGATCTGTTCATCAGCGGAGCCTGGAAAAAATCTCTTGGTTTCCTCAGGCATATCTTTATAACGGCCCATGTATAGAATTTCACCTCTAAAAACTTCTTCATAGAAACGAAACGCCTCTTCACAGTTATCTTTAAATACCAAATAAGGAGTAAATGTCAACATAGTTATTGATTCTTTATGAAAATTTATGAGGCGATATAAGCACAAGATACGCACATCAGTATTCTATATCCCCTCGTTATTGTTTGATTCTAATTTTAGTGGTCTTTGTTATCGGCTACCGGCAGGTATTAACGCTTTTAATAAAGTTTGATGCCAGGTTTTCGTTGCCTGATCGTAAATACTAAAATCAACGGCGAAATTGAAAATACCCCATGAAAAATGGTGTGCTTCCGCCTGTTGCCTGATATAGCTGAAATATAGCGCTCTGGATGTGGAATCGGCATGATCTCCGGCACCGAACTCACCTAAAAATACAGGGCGGTGATTTTTGTTGGCCCAGTCAGATACCATGTCCATTGTGTAGTTAATCGCATTCTTTTCCGCTTCCGTACCCTGCCACTTAGTTCCCACCCATTCAGGTTTTGCACTGGGGAACCAGGTTTCGCCCTGCATAGTAAATTGAATGGGGTCATAATAATGGAAGGTAAAGATGAGGTAACTATCTAACGGCAATTTTAGATCGGCTAAATGATATACCAGATTATAAAAAGGAGGTCCGACAATTACTGGGCGACTTGGGTTTGTTTCCCTGATGACGGCCAACGCCTCTTTAAAATATTCATTCCAAACGGCGTCAAGCTGGCCACGAGGTTCGGCCATAACTTCAAACATTACCTGCTGTGATCGGTGTTGATAACGTGTTGATAGTTGCTTCCATAAACTTAAAAAACGTTCGCGGTGAGTGGCAGGAGCTTTCATCAACTGCGCATCAAGATGATTATCGAGTATAATAGCTAGGTGGTTTTTTAAAGCTTCGGCAATGGCCCAGTCTATCCGGCCTAAAAATAGTGGGTCGATGTTATACGGAGGTTCGGTATTCATCCGGCTAATCCATTGAATAGGCAAACGTACCGCCGTAAAGCCTGCATCTTTAATTAATTTAAAATCGGCTGCTTGCAGAGTATGTCCCCAGGCGCCTTCTTTTGGTGCGTCAAAAGTGTAGGCAATATTGATGGTTTTTGACAGATAACCGTTAGCAGTATAAATATCTACAGCTTTCGGGTTGTTCATCTTCTGAGCACAAACCGTAAAACAGGAACCTACCAGTATTAAAACATGAAGGCTTAATATCTTATAAAGGCGATACATAAAACTAATATAACCTACAATATATCAAGATAAAGCAATTGTCGGTAAAAGCGACCTTTTAGACGGTGAAAGTCGGAAAATAACTGGTAAATAATTATGTTATCTCCAACCCATCAAAATGTGAACTGGCTGAAATATATAGAACAAAACAGCGCAACGCTTCAAGGTAAGTTGTTTATAAATCTTTACTGGCTCGTAACAGAAACTTTGTGAACAAAAAATAACAAATATCACTTGACAAAGGCTTAAGAGATATCAAACTACCGAATTGCCGCCAAACGTAACCGCTAATCAGCAGGTATTCCGCTATACTTGCTAAGTATTTGTAACGATTATAATGATACGGAAATTCCTTCAAACTAAAACTTTAGATTTGAATAAATTGCTAGTTATGAAACATTTAATCATCGCTGTCCTTTGTTTTACCACCATGTTTGCCCAAGCCCAAAAGCACTTTAACCCAGCTTTGAAAAAGCAACTGGATAGCGTAATGTTGCTTGATCAAAAATACCGCGACACTTTAACCTGGTTAATGACTCCTGATAAGGTAGCTGCCACGACCAAAAGTTTAAGAATGAGCGCCAGCCAGGCTATTAACCATTACAGTAAATTGCAAAAAGATATTGATTCTACTAATACCCTGTTTGTTGAAGCCATATTCAAAAGATACGGCTATCCGGGTAAAAGCTTGGTTGGAGACAGTACCAGTGAGGCGGCATGGTACGTTATACAGCACAGTAAAAAAATAGATGATTATATCCCGGTAATTAAAAAAGCGGCCGAGACACATGAATTGACTTTCAGGCTATACGCCATGATGCTCGACCGCTACCTGATGAGTAAAAACCAGGAGCAGGTATACGGCAGCCAAATGACTATGCGTACTCTCAAAGCTACTAAAAAAAGGGAATGGATAGTTTGGCCGATAAAAGATCTCAAAAATGTAAATGCGCTACGCAAAAAAGCCGGTTTCAAAGACACTGTGGAAGAAAATGCAGCGAATCTGGATGTAAAATACCGTGTGATTAAGCTCGATGAAATTATGATGTGACGTTATATGTGGATATTCCGCTAATCATGTCGATAGCAGCCCGGGCAGACCCACTAAATACATCCTAAAAAAGCACCTTACTAGGTGAGCGATGTCTGAAGGTAAGACAGTCGGTATCTCACATTATTCCAGATCTTGCAATTTTATCTGACTGGCGCGTTTAAAATTGTTATTTATAATCTTCAACTTTCGATCAATAAAAACACTTTTTGGTAAGGTGGATATGTTGTATTTTTTCTTCAGATACTTTCCTTGTATATCATCCGCAAAGAGATTGACCATTTTTAATTGGTGCTTTGCCGATAGGTTTTTCCATGCATCGATAGGGCTATCTATACAAACGTTAATCACGACAAGATTTTTACTGGCTTTATAAGTGTCGTACAATTTATTTTCCAACGGAAATTCCTGTATGCAGGGTGCACACCAACTGGCCCAGAAATTAACAACAATCAAATGATCTGCAAATTGAGATAGCTCAACGGTATCACCAGTAATGCTTACAAGCCGGAATTCAGGAGCTTTCTTTCCTGTCAACGGCAATGAGAACCTGGCGTTACTTATCGAATCCAAAATCCTTTTGTTTTCTGGATTTACAAAAGTGACTTGACGGAGCAACTTCTCATAATTAATCTTGGAGCGCGCATAGGCATCATATAGCAGACGCATTTTCACAACGTCGCCAATTTCAGATTTTCCGCATTTATCCTGAGCCGCCGCAAGCATGGTAACCGAAAGCAAAGAATCGGCTTTACTTTCATTAATAGCGATGTCTCTTAACCGAAACACGGCATACCATAAATATTCAGTACTTAATGGTATTGCCTGTCCTACCAGTGGGGTTTCGCTGTCAAAATTGAAATATTTATCGTCTAGCCTTATTTTCTGCCCCGACTTAAAAGCTTTGTCAAACGGCACATGGTGCTTTAAGAAAGCGTTGTTATACATCAGTCTCCAGTATTCCTGTTTTTTGAATGTTGAAGATAAAGGCTGTTTGTAATTTTCAAGGAAGTTCAGATTAATCCTATTAATGGAATCTGCCAGTGCAGGAAACTTGTTAAAATCTTTAATCTGGTTTCCGACTTGGTAATAGATCTGATTACTCTGGGCGCCCTGAAAATAAGCGCTATAATAATTGTTCTCGGCAGAAAGATCACCTGTAAAGCTTAATTTTAGTGGCGTGTCACTCTCAATGGTACATTTTACCGTTTTTCCCGGCGCATTGTAAATTCTAAATGGTAGTGAGGTGAATTGAATAAAGTCAGGGTAATTCATTTTTATCTTGAACGTAGCAGATTTACCTGGATCGATAACTTCTTCTACCACTTTCTCCGATACTGGAAGATAAAACGATATGACTCCTTTTAGTTTAATAGTATCGTTAGTCTGATTTGTTACAGTGGTCACCGCTTCCTCGCTTCTCAAGCTAACATCTGTTCCCAACAAGCGATTCCGGCCCTTAGGGTAATCTAATTTTTGCGCTGTAGTAGTTGAAAAAATCGCACATGATATTATTATCAGAATGAATGACCGCATATACAAAACTAATATTTTAGTTCAATAAAGCAAATCTTGTTTTATCTGCACATCCCGCCACATTACCGCTTAAACAACCGGAGCTCAAAACAGGAAAATTGTCAAGGGCCGCGGCGATAGCCGCGGTTTATTATACCCTTGACTGTTTTCCTGTGTCGCTAACTTTGTGTCGGCGGTGTTGTGGTTTTTTATGTGCGGCTGGAAAGCTGGCGTGTATGAGGAACGAATACTTGCCAGCGTGCGGCGGCGAGGCTGGCTGCGAAATGAAACCCGGCGCATAGCGCGTGGTGCAATGCAATAGCCTGCCGAAGCAGCCTGGCTCGCTACAAATATTTATTGGTCAAATGGCTTTCGCCAATATCATTATCGCTTCCTGTTCAATGCTTTCAAACTATCCGTTTCCCTTTCCAACTGTTTAATCCGCAATGCTGTTACCAGCGTTTCTTCATACCGCTCTATACTGTCTGCCCGAAAGCTTTTGACAGCCGGTACATTCAAACTGTCCAGTTGGGTTTGTAATTCCTGCTTTTTAACGCTATCGCTGGTCAAATAATTCCAGTACCAGGCAATCCGGTAACGACTGTTCTGGCTATTCCTATACCAGTTACGGAAACCGAACCAACTAATAAGGCCGACGATAATTGCCAATGCGCTCAAGTACATTCCCCGTTTAGCCACTACCTTGAAAAATCCCTTGCCACTGTCCTCCGGCAATACCAGTATCCTGTTCTTACTAAAAGCTGCATTTAACAACTGCACAACAGCCGTTTTGATATTTTCCATTCCCTCACTGGCTATTCTGGATATCGGTAATGTACTTGGCGCAGGTACCGTAACTTCTATTTTTTGGTACTTCTGCTCAAAGCTGCTGATCAGCTTTTGCGTCTGCTGATTCTTTTCGGCAATAAGCTCATTTTTCTGGTAGAGCTGTTTTTGCTGCTCTTTGATGAAATCTTTGATTTCTTTGATCTCCGTTACATTATCACTAAGTACAGATGTCAAGGTTTTTTCATCCATTGGGGTTTCTTCATTTGGTTTCATGATGTTATCTTAAATAATTCATAAAATTTGTTTGTTGTTAATTCTACATACTTACCGGCTGATGCTCTTGGTATGCTGACGTCCTTGCTGCTTTTCCTTTTCCTGCTGTTGCTGTTTTTTCAGTTCCTCCTGCTGTTGCATTAGTAGTTGCGCCTGCCTGTTTTGTTCCTGCTGGCGTAAAAGCTGTTCCTGTTTGAGCTTTTTTTCAATATCCATCAGGGCGTAGCCGACCTGGCTGCCTTTGAAGCGAACTTGCTGCGCGTCGGTAAAAGCGATACCCCGGCCCAGCTCCACTTCGTAGCCCTGCTGCTCCATGTACTTTTTTACCTGCTGTACATCTTTACTTTGTTTGATGGCTGCTTGCAAATGTTTTTTCAAAGCTTCCTTACGGTTGTCGATCCGTTGGCTGTGTGATTTTCGTTGCTCCGGCTTTAAGAACTTATTCGGGCTTAAGACCTGCTGTAAATTGTATTCCAGCTCCATCTTACGGGCGAACTCCGCCATATGCTTATAACTGTTGCTGTCGCTGGCGGTCTTACCGTCAAAACCGATCCGGTTGGCAACCACATGCAAATGCTCGTGCTGGGTATCCTGGTGTGCAACTACTACATACTGGTGCTCTTTGAAATCAAACTTTTCGGCCAGCTTTTCTACCATGTCGATCTTGTCCTGCAAGCCTAAAGTCCCGGCATCGCTATGTGCGAAGCTCAGTGAAAAATGAAACACCGGCTTGGACTGGTCAGGGTTGAGCTTGGCCACTTCAATCATCTCGCGTACCAGTTCCAGCCTGGTGCCGAAGCATTGGTTGTAAGCAATCACCTCCACTTGCTTCTTTTCCAGTTCCTGCATTTGCAGTGCTTTGCTTTCTTGCCGCCTGCCCTCAAAGAGATAGTGCAAGACGCCACGAAAACTTTTACCTGTGCCTACTTTCCCGATCATGATACATAGCCGTTGATGTTCTTCACTAAGCCTCGCAGGCTGCGCACATCCTGGTCGAGCAAAGCTCTCTCCATCGCATCCAGGTCATCTCCCCGGTTGCATTTTTTAGCGATCTGGTTCAGGTTGGCGGCGATGTGATTGAGCGTGCCGCGCATTTCCAGAACAGGCCTGGGCAGGCTCTTTACCCTGACCTCAATTCGCGTACTTAATCCCAGGTTCCGCAGGAACACGGATGAGCTCAGGCCAACGCGTTTAGCGTTGGCTTCAATGATCTTTTTTTCTACGAGCGTGCACATTACGCTCACCGTAGCGCGCCGCTTGTGCGGCACCTTCGGCCTGCCGCCCCGATTTACCCGGCCTGCCGGGGCCGGGTTTACTACTGTACTTTCTACCTTTTTAACTGCACTTTCCATAAGCTTTAATTCGTTAAAAAACTTCAAAAACTCCCCCCGAATGCGATAGCATGAGCGGGGGCCAGCAAGTTTCGGCATGGCCGAAACATAGCTCATACTTTAGCAGGGTAATTCAGGAGATAGGTCAATGAGTAACTAACACAAACCTGCAGCGTCTCAAAGGATGCATGCGTAGCAAGATCTTACCATCCCGATCAAAGGATTATACGAGATGGGAATCGAGAGTACCAAACATTAACCTGCAGCGTCTCAAAGGATGCATGTATAGCGAGATACGACCTTGATTTCCGCCATGTAAACAGGAGTTCCGGCCCGAGAGTACCTAACATAGCTTTGCAGCATGAACAATGCATGTCTAGCCAGATATTGCCTCCCCGGTTCTCCTGTTTCGTTTATTTGTAATGCAATTACCAACTAAGGATATTGATATAGAGAGGAACGGCAAAAGAGCATCCACATAGCCTGCTGGCACCAATATGAAGGTGTACGCCTGAGCAAGAACCTGCCTTTGCCTGGTTTCCTTATCCATGAGTCTCAATAGTATTTTAAGCCGGGGATACTTCCCTGAGCCTGTGTAGTATATGAGTATAGACTGTGGGATATATCTCTCTGTCAATTCCTGAACAAATCAATATGAGTAAGAAAACAACCTTGAAACAATGCCTGGGAATCGACGTATCGATGAAGAAGATCGATTGCTGCCTGTCCTTTTATACCGGGGAACTGAAGATCAAAGTATTGGCAACCTCCGGTTTTGATAACAATCCGGGCGGGTTCGTCAAACTGCGCGAATGGCTTGGCAGAAAACAGGATAACGGCCTGCCGCTTTATGTCAATATGGAAGCGACCGGTACCTATCACGAAGAGGCTGCCTATTTCCTTGCCGGTGTAGGTTACCGGCTAAGCATCATCCAGCCGACCAAAGGAAAGCAGTATGCCAAAAGCCTGGATGAGAAGAACAAGACCGACAAGATCGATGCCGGAATGCTGGCCCGTATGGGCCTGGAACGGGAGCTGACGCTTTGGAACCGGCCCGATGAACAGCTGCGCCTGCTGAAAAGAATGAGCAGGGAACGCATCGGCCTGATCAGGGACAGAAACGCCCTAACTAACCAATTGCATGCCCTGAACCATTCGTTCGAGGCCTTCGGGGATAGCGTGGAGCGCCTAAAAGAACGCATCGCTCTAGCAACCAAGCAACTTGGGGAGATCGAACTGCAGATGCGTGAAATGGCTGAAAGCGACCCGAAACTGTGGAAGCGGATCAGCCATGCCATTACGATACCCGCAGTCAACTTTGTGACAGCTATCACGGTCATCGATGAAACCGATGGGTTTGCTAACATAGGGAACCGCCGGCAGCTGGTCAGTTATGTCGGTCTGGATGTGGTGATGAAAGAATCAGGTACGCTTACCTGGCGGCCTCATATATCCAAACGGGGCAATGCCTATATCAGGGCAGGGTTATACATGGCCGCAGTAAGTTCTATCATTCACAATAAAACCTTAAAGACCTATTTTAACCGGCTGAAGGATAATGGCAAACCCGGAAAAACCGGTATCGTTGCCCTGGAACGAAAGCTGCTGGTGCTGATCTATACGCTTTATAAAAACGGTCAGGATTATATCCCGGACCATCGGTAGCGTTAAAAGGTAAGGCAAGGCATCGTTATAAAAAGAATAGCCCGCTTCGCGGGCTATAGTAGATGGTCTTTGCCCTAATGGTAGGGCATAACCTCTGATATGGTAAAGATAAGTATTATTCTGTTCCCGTGATAACACGCACCGATCTTAGGGCCTGTACTGCTGGCCCTGCGACTTTTTCTTTCTTTTTTTCTTTTGCCCGTCATCATGATCCGGGACGATATTTGCTCCTGGCATGTATACCGGTTCCAGCATTACTTCCAGGAAACCAGCCGCTGTCTTGCCTATGGCAGCCAGCATATCTCCTGTAGTCTGAAACAAACCTCCAGCAACACCCTGGGCAAGTTCATTAGCTACCGATCTGCTCTGGTAATTCTGCGAAGCACCTTCGGATAGCAAACCGAGCTGTTCCCGCTGGGATAGCTTGCCGTTCTTTTGGACATTGGCGTAAGCCAATGTGTCTTTTAGCTGCCGGTCAAACGAAAACAAACTATCGAAAAGCGTTTCCCCGCTTTGCTTGAAAGCCACCCGGTCAAACTGCCCCATCTTTTTAGAGTGCTCTGCATTCCTGCCCCGTGAGTTATTCATCGGGCTGAGTTTAATACTGTTGGTCGCATCTTTCCTGCTAACAATGACCTGTACATGCATTTGCTCACCTTCCTTACGGTCACCGCGCATTTTAAGCCCTTGTTTCACCTCCGGGTCTTTGTGGCCGTAATAACGGTAGTTTTCCAGCTTGGCGAACCATACCAGGTCTTCATGGCTGGTCACACCACCCCGGTTAAAGTTCTGCGCATAGGCATCCATCACGCGGACGGCAAACCCTTTCATTTGTTCTTTAGCACCGTCCTCGCCATATTGCTCTTTTAAAAACGCGATCTCTTTATGGCTCGGGCTGATATTGACCAGGAAGAACTTAGCATCGTCTCTACCAAGCTTTGCAATATTACCATCGATCTTTCGCATGACCTCGTAAGGCTCAATCCTGATCTGCTGACCGTTGAACCAGTAATCGGGCTGCTGTTTATTATCCAGCCGGTTTTCTTTTTCGAGGTAATGGACCAGCCCGTTACTGCTACCTTTGTTCGCTGCTTCTTTGTTGTCAGTGATATTGATAAACATAAGAGTTGCTATTAGTTAAGTCTATCCCTCACAGTAAACTGATCTGCACTTTGGTAACTGAGATCAGTTCTTCTTTTTCCCTGCCCGATGTCATCATGCCAAACGCATCCCTGGACTTGATATAACTGTCCAGGATGAACAGGAACTGCGCTTTCAGCTGTTCCCTGCTCTTTTGGTTCTTCCTGATCGTTTCCATGAGCGTATCCATCTCGGTGAACTTGCGCACCTGGGCGTTTTGATTGTTCAGCAGGTCCGTATTCGCTTTAAGCACCTGGGTATTGAAGCGCTCGATGAGCTGTCCCTGTGAGGCGATCATCTGGTCCGTTTCAGTTTTGATCGGGATGAGCAGCATGTCTTCCTGCTTTCTGATGAAGCCGATGTAATCCTTATGATTCTTCATCAGCGCATTCTTTAACAGCTCATCATTCAGGTCCAGCGGATCTTTTTTGCTTTTGTAGAAGTAGTCCACCATCTGAATGAATACCTGACGCTTTGTTCGCCCAAGCTTCAGGGCGATCTTTTCTAACTTCTGGTCGACCGCCATAGGGTATCTGACCGATCTGACATTGATATCTTCCATCGTAAATCCTTTCTTAATGACGGCATAGCTGTTTACACAGTTATGCCTTTATACCGATATACAGGATACCGCGAAGTATCCTTTTTTCTTTTCTTTCACCGGCTAAAACGTGCTCAAGTATCCCCGGAGGATACGCAAAACCCCCATAGCGAAGCGTAGGGCAAGCAAAGTAGGGCTCTGCCCAACTTCCGCTTGCTCCTTTTCTTTTGCAAGAAAAGGACGCGCTTTAGAACTGTTGCCGCCGCCGAACCGGCGGACGGCTCCAAGGAACCCATGAAAAAAAACGCTGAAAAATTTGCTTTTCATAATAGTATCTGGCTCACACGTTGGGGCAAAGCCCCTCGTGTTCTGTTCATGCTGCCTTTGGCAGCACCGGTCAAGCTTGCTTGACCTGCGGTTTGCGGCTGGCTGGTTCAAGCTTGCTTGAGCCGCTCCCGCAACAGCTTCATGTCAGAGCTAACTTTTTTCTTTTTCACCTTGGAATAGATTTGAGTGGTGCGAATGCTGGAATGCCCAAGCATTTTAGATACGCTTTCCATCGGCACGCCATTTTCTAAGGTCACCGTTGTGGCAAACGTATGGCGTGCAATATGGTACGTCAGGTCAAAGTTGAGCTTTGCTTCCCTGCTGATTTTCTTAAGGTAGCGGTTAGTGGTTTGATTGGAGTAAACCGGGAACACCGTTCCAGAACTCACGGCCATAGGGTGGCCTTTGTATTTCCGGATTAAAGCGATGGCTTCCGGTAACAAGAGCACATAAAACTTTTTACCCGAAAAATTAGCGGTCTTTTGCCTGACCATCTCAATCCACTTTTCGCCTTCGATGTCTGTCACCAGATGGTCGTCGCTAAGCTGGCATATGTCAGCAAAGGCCAGTCCGGTGTAACAGCTGAAAACAAAATTATCACGGATGATTTGCAGGCCATCACTATCCAGTTCCAAATTCTTGACTGCTTCCAGTTCCTCCTGTTCCAGGCATTGCCTGTCCTTATTGACCATGTGCCGTTCGAAGCGTATAAAAGGGTCTTTAACGATCCAGTCGTTCTTCAAGGCAATGTTCATCATCTTGCGCAAACGCTCAATGTGTTTCATCACTGTATTGTTGCTGCACGGGCGTTGCCCCTTGTCCGGCTCCCGCTGGCGCAAATAGATTTCGAAGTCAATCACGAACCTATAGTCCAGTTGGGACAGGTAAATGTCTTTGCGCTTCTTTTTCTTGATCAGGAATTCTTTGACGTAGCGTTCGGTACTGTAGTAGTTTTTCATGGTACCGGGTTCAAGCAGCTTTTTGATCTCGGTATTATGGTAGGTCATTAGCCACAATAGCGTGGTTTGCTCTTCCTCAATACCTTCGATTTTAGCTTTGATAGCATCGGCACTTAAAATTTGTTTGTCATACCGCAGGACGTCATAAGCGGCATTGATCTCATTGCGCATTTGCCGGATCTTTTCCCGCGTGTCCTTGGATTCCACGTCAGTGCCATTCAGTTTTTGCCCTAACTGATCCCATGCATTGATACTGACACGCCGCTTTAAAGAAATGTCCACAAACTTGCTGTTGACAGTGATACGCACGTAAATCGGCGCGTTTCCCTTGCTTGCCTTATCTTTTTTTAGAAAAAAGTTAATGCTGAATGAATTTGTCGTTTTCATCGATTCCTACTCCTTTTAATCTATTTTGATATACTTATCCGCTTTGTGGATTCTGCCTCAACCCTCAAAACAGTTCAAATACGCATAAATTAAATTCAAGTAACTGATAATCAGTTATTTGAAAAACGCATCGATCAATAATACAAATAAAAAACAGGGTGTGGAATAGGGCATTTTTACTTTGATATTGAATGCCTCAATTTGATAGGAAAAATTTTTATTAAATGAAAAAACCCTCTAAATCATACAATCTAGAGGGTTTTTAACTCGATTTGGTATCGCTGTTGTCGGGATGGCAGGACGATTGTCTTACCCCTTAACTTGTTGATTATGTTTTAGTTATCAAGCAAACCTATAAAATGGTTACCGAATAGGTCTCATTTTAAATACCCCACTTTGATTCCAGTTGCATTATAAATTGCTTATAACAAATAGTCAATGAACTTAATACACAAATATAATGAATGTTTTTGCTTTTTTAAAGCATATTAATCGCCGTCCTTTTCGTCTAAAGCACAACAGCCGCATAATTACCATGTAAGCAACCGAAAGCGCTTAGCCTGATAAACTGTCAAGGCCGGGGCCAACCGCTGAAAAGTGGACAACATGGCACCGCTGCGTATAGCCTTGACCGGTTATTTCGGCGTGAGCTATCTTTGCGGATATGGTGATTGTGGGCATCTTATAAATTGTGTCCGTTATCGGGGTTTATGGGATTGATTACAATACTTTCCGTGGAACCTGTTATGGTAGGTGACCGTTGATGAGCTGAATTTGTGCCTGATTTTGATTCTAACTCCTTTGCCAATTTGTGATCGCTGCTCCAATTCCCAGATTGCAAATAATAATTGAATGTTACTACAGCATTCTTTACGGCAATGTATAGAGGTTTTAGCACCAATTTTTCAATGCTACAAGTGCTGTTGAGCACAAAAATATCGTCATCCACATTGCCAATATCCATATAATTGAAAGGCGGTAAGGTACCATTATGCGTTGCTACCGACCTGTATTTCGAGTAAAAGTCTGTAATAACCATGTCCGACAACCCCAGTTTGAATAATACAGTATGGTTCAAAATATAAAAGTGGTGGGCTGCTTTTTCAATTATTCTCTTTTCACCGTCAACTTCAAATTCCATATTGGTGCCTCTAAAATAAGCACCCATTGTGTCAATAATAGATGATAAGAGAATTAATGCAGGCATACCTAGGATGCCTGCATCCGTAGTCTCCCATTTCTCATTGTTGGATTTGTCATACCCAAAACAAAAGTCCAAGGCTATAAGGGTTTCCTTAATTGATGTTATTGTAGATTCTTTGTAATTGTTGATCTGTGCCATAAATTAAATTATTTTATCTTGAATCATATCAGTACTGCTTTCCATTTGTAACAATTTTTTCAAATAGGAGATTATGAGCTTTTCCCTTTTATTAAAAACCTCTATAAAGTTGCCTAGCGAAAGGTCAACGTTTGGCAAATAGTGCTTCTTTCTAAAGTCCTTTATTTCATCCTCGTTGTAAAGTGACGTTAGCCATGTGTCAAATTCTTTATTCTGTTTTTCAATATTTGGAATAGCATCCAGTAATTGAAGATTACCTAAAAAGTCAGTATAAGATACGTAAGTTTCAATATCATCTTTGGCAATTCCTTTTTTCTTTAAATGCCGTTCGGTCATCTTGCTTTTCGGATAAATATGGTCAATGTGAAACTTATTCCTAAAATCTAATGATGGATACAATAGTGAAAGTACAGCAAATGTGCCGCTCTGCCCGTATTTGGACCATGTTAGGTTTTCTATATCTTCATCGGTAAATAATAAGGTTTTATTAGTGCCTTTAAACTGATCGATTATATGATTAAGCGGGAAGCTTCCTGGTTTTTCCTGTATAGCCTTACGAACGATACGAAGTACATTATCAGATTGACCACCAAATACGCGCTTTAAAAGCGAGAAGATTAGCCACTTTTTCAGGTCAGCCCTATCTTGTATATAATGGGTCGATACCTCGTAGTTTTCGGGAAGGCCTATTGATTTAAGGTAATAAGCTATCGGCACTATTGCATTGTTCGATGTTAATGTATCGCGATTAAAACCGAAACTGGAAATGAGATTTACAGCTAAGCGAATTGATTTAGTTATTACGTCCCAATCCTTTTCAATCTTCAACATATTGGATTTGTTGAAGTTATCGACCTTGAATGCAATATTGGGGAAGTCATTTAGCACCAAGCATGTTTTTAGTACAAAGTCCTTGTTGAAATTAAAACCTCCGTCGATCTCATTGATCTCATCTACAAATTTTGTGATCTCCTCCCGCGCATCTTTGTGCTGCCATTGGGCGGTAGCAATGGAGAGAAGCAGGTCGGAATAACTTAAAATCGTGCCGCCACTGTTGATACGGATAAATATATTAAGTACCTTATCAAGTACGGGGCTACTTTCTAAATAGTAGCTGATTGTTGGCTTTAAGTGGATGATTTGATTTAGCTTTGATAACGCTTGATTAGCAAAAATCGCTTTCTCTTTGCAGTGGTTAGTGAAAATGTCATTCTCAAGCAGATACTGATTGACCTGATGTAATTCTTTTAAATCAAGAATCTTACCAACTGGAAACCAAAAATGGTTTTCATCGTTTGCACCCGCCTCTTTCGGTGTTAAAAACAAAAAAGAAAACTCCAGTTCGGGATTGTCAGAGGGTGACAACAAATTTAAGTAAAGCTTTCTTTCCGGGTATGCCTGACTATTATCGTATCTTTTTCTCGGTAATTTAAACGCATAGCTTCCTTTTAAACCAATATAAAGTGAAGTAAGCCGCTGCTGACCATCAAGGACAGCAATAATCTCTTCTTCTCCGCCAACATTTGCTTTAGGGTTATGACGTTTATTACGTTCGTGGTAGTCTCTTAAAAACTCGTAAAATTCATACTCCTTAACATGCTCTTTTTGAACTTTCCAAAATAAAAAAGAGTTAATGGGATAGTCACGCATCAGACTATCAAAGAGACGTTCTATTTGAAACGTGCTCCAAACAAATTCTCTCTGAATAGCTGGCAATAAGTATTTTTTCTGATGAACATCATTAATTACATCAGCAATGGGAAGTGCAGTCTGGTAAGACATAATTTGATAAGGCTAATATTTGATTGTAATATTATAAAATATTACCTATAACAAAAAGTACCCTGACCAATTACTACGACCTCGGCAAACGGCGATAGCGGTTTGCCTTGCAGCGAGGCTGACGGCGTAAGTATGGAGCCGTTTGCCGCAGCTGCTGCCCCTCACTGGCTAATCTTTGCTTTCACTACATTACGGTCATAAGCCAGTCTGCTTTTGTTCCTATCTGAAAAGAAAACCGGGTGCCTTGCAGCTAGCTTGCCTAGCACATCGTTATCGAACTCCTCAAAATTCTCTGTCAAGGCCGTTATTCGGTTGCCATGGTCCAGCATCCAGTTCAGCAGTTCATCGTCCTCCATGCTACTCATCAGATGACAATACCCTGCCTCTTCGTCAAAAATGAAAAGGTGTGGCTTATGTGCTACAGGCACAACGCGGCTACCCACCGTTACTTCCACTGAAAGCTTCAGATAATCTCTGTGTATGGTCAACAGGAATCTAAGGCTTGGGCGCTCCAAGCTGTATCTGCACGGCCTCATAAACCTTTTCGCAGGCTTTTCTCTTAAATAGCGAAAATGGTACAGCAAATAGCTGTGATTATATGGACAATCTACCAGAAGCAACAATGCTTTCTGCCACAGACTGAGGATGGCCTCTTCAGCTTGCCGCCACAGCTGTTTGTCTCCCGCATCACTCTTGTAAGTCAACGGTCGCATGAGTTCATACATGGTTTTGCTGTAAGCATTCAACTGTTGATAGTACAGATGGTCATTGTTTTGCTTTGGGCCTCTGTCCAGCAGAACGAATGACGAGAAGGTATCTACATTCAGACCGGTCTTGTTGGTTTTTCCATAAAAAGGTATTAGCACGGGATAGTGGCGGTTGCGAAAAGCATCAGGTGCATAGCATAAAGCATAAGCATACACCGCAGTACCTCCAGCTTTAATAGTGAACTTATTACTCGAATGTTCTGTCAACGCCGGAAAGCCGTATGGTTCCAGGCTGATCCCGCTGCGGTAAAGTGCGCCATACTCCGGTTTAGCCTCCACGCAAATCTTTCCACGTAGGATTTCGATATTCAAAAATCTCTGTGCTGCCTCATAGCTGTAGAAACCCGGCCAGTACAAGCGCTGGCAACTAAAGCGCTCACTAAACCAGGTTAAGTAATACAGGGTGATGAAGGCATGGAAACAAAGCTTCTCACCCGGCATACCACACGTGCAGGCCACGTGCAGCTCGTCGATCTCGGCATGCAGGTACAAGTGATAAATTGCATTATCGTTCATCTTGAGCTTAATGGTAGCAATACCATTTTCAAAGCTGATGAACTCCTCCTGATTACCCATATAAGCCTTTCTTCCTTTAGGCGGCTGGAAATGCTTATACAACTCTTCCCTGGTGAGCAGTTGATCCGGCTGGGTCAGCGCTATGGGATAGAAAAACAGGCCCGCTGGAATGATAGTAGCCATTTTTCTTTTTTTGCGGTTCATGTCAGTCTTTGCTTTCGTTTACGGAATAAGTGTTTGGTAAAGCTTCCCCGCCTAGGCTGATACGCCGCGCATTAAGCCAGTCAAGGCACAGGTTTTCTGCGACGTTCACAAAGGCATCTACCCGTTCCAGTAGCTTTATGGCATCCTCTTTGGTAATGTGAAAATCTTCTTTGTAACGGGCATTGCCATAGCTGTCCGAAAGCAGTTGAAAAAGCCTGATGGAATCGGTGTTCTCGGATAGGAAGATGCCAGCCGGTTTGTCAGAAAAGCATTTGCATAAGTTGAGAAGCCTGTAGAGGTTATGCAGATCAATCCGGTAGCCCATGTGTACCTTGATGAGTGCGATACAAGCTTGCTCGACGGCTTGATGCAGCAGGAAGACGCCGTTTTCAAAGTACTCCTCCAGACGAATGCAGTTGGCGGAACTGTACAGAAATCCAAAGGCTATTTTCAGGTGATCATGATAACGCCGTTCTGCTTTTTGGAGCGTTGTCTCGGGGTTTAGTTTAGGAAAGGCAATATCGAAAATGGTTACCTGATCGTGATACATTTCTAAGCCGCCTACAAAAGCTGCTACAAAAAAGCGGTTGCCTTGAGCTATGGCATGACGAACATTCTCAAAGCTGTGCGCAATAGCCGTCACCTTGAAGCTTTTGTAGTGCGTGTTAATATACTGCTGTATCTCGTGTTCTACCCGTTCCGGTCCTTGGGTGACAAACAGTAAAAAATAATGGAGGTGAGTAAAAGAGGGTATATCGGCAAAGGCGCTGAAGTTAAAGGCTATGGTACCTTTCCGGGCGAAACACTGGATATGGGTAAGTTTATATTTATGAGCGAGGGTTTCGATGAGTACTAACATTTCCGTTGCCTGCTCCTCGGTCACATAATACTCAGATACCAGTTTTTCCACCGGGAACTCGTGGTTGAGTGCGGCTTTCAGGACATTTACTTTCTCGCGCTCCGCCTCTAGCAGCCGCTTGTACAGGGATTCGGTTAAGTTTTCTGCGCTGACCGGTATGCCGGAAACCCAGACGTTTTGGGCATTGATTGCGCTGTTCGTCAGGAACAGCTTTCCATTAAAGAAATTGATATTGTTCATAGCGACTGAATTTTGATAAAGGATTTAATCAAAATTCATGTTCCACCTTGGTGTACCGAACCCAAAGCGGGCGTATTTTACCCGATAAGGCGTTATCTTTACCGATGCATTTTCTTTGTATATTTGGATATGGAAACATCAGCTAAACCCTCAAACAATCACATCGGCAGGAAAATCGGTCGCATACGTGAAATGCGTGGTATCAAACAAGAGGCGCTTGCTTCCGAACTTGGCGTAAGTCAGCAAACGGTATCCCGTATGGAACAAAGTGAAAGTATTGAGGATGAGGTACTGGAAAAGATTGCTAAGGTTCTTGGTGTTCCTGCGGAAGCAATAAAGAACTTCAATGAGGATGCTGTAATTAATATAATAGCAAGCACGGTTAACAATCACGACCAATCAGCATCCGTTTTCTTTTACCCAACATTTAACCCCATTGATAAAATAATGGAGTTAGTAGAAGAGAACAAAAAGCTCTATGAACGCCTTCTACAGTCTGAAAAAGAAAAAAATGAGCTTTTACAGAAAAGTATTTCGGACAGGTAAAGAGAAATGTTATTTTAGCACCTGATAAGGTTTAGGTGGAGAGCCTCGGATAGCAATTATTCGGGGCTTTCTCTTTTAATGTTAATTATTCTTGAATTTTCATTAACTATAGGATAAAGGTTTTTCTAAATTTCGGAATTGGAAATTAACATGTTATCTTTCAAAGTCATTCCTAAACTGACTTATGAAACCCGGAACCTTATCTCTTACGAAAGTATTTGGCATTCTAATGGTGAATCTTTTGTTTTTTGCTGCTAACACATATGCACAGCGTGACACCACGCTGAATCAGCCTAATCAATCAGGAACGTTTGTAGCGCCTCATGCAATCAGGTTAGCGCCTGGCTTTAGTACAGCAGCCGGTCAAAGTTTCAGAGCCTATATTGATCCAAACATAAACCAATGTCAGCCACTGAACTTACAATTAAGTAATAATCAAAATTACATCGTTACCTATACACCTCTTGTTGCAGGAGTAACTAACCCGGCTGCAACCAATAATTCTGCTTGTAATGTGATGGTAGATGTCCAATATTTCGACGGTTTAGGAAGGCCATTGCAAAATATTGAAGTTAAGGGTAGCCCTACATTTCGTGACATCGTTCAGCCTATTGCCTATGATGCTTATAATAGAGAAACTACCAAATATTTATCTTACACTGTCAATTCATCGACATCAAGCAACGGTAGCTTTCAAACCAATGCTATTGCGGACCAAGGCTCGTTTTACGCCAATCCGACAAACCCAACAACGTGGAATGCACCAGGAGTACCTAAAATCAATTTCCCCTATATGGAAACCGGTTTTGAACCATCTCCTTTAAATCGCGTTTTGGAACAGGGATCTCCCGGTGATAATTGGCAACTTACCGGAAAGCCAGGAGCAACTAATCCAGGTCATACGGTAAAATATGAATATGCAACAAATGATGCTTCATCCTTAACATCTGGCAGTGGAAGGTGGGCAAAGATGTATGGTGTAGCACTCGATGCAAACGGAAAACCAACTTTAGTAGATCAAGGAAGCTATGGTGCAAATCAATTGTATGTCACAATTACGAAAGATCAGAATTGGGTAAATGCTGATGGAAAAGATGGCATAGTTGAAGAATATAAAGATAAACAGGGCAGGATTGTCTTAAACCGGGCGTATAACAATGGTGGCGTTGCACATTCGACTTACTTTGTGTTTGATGATATAGGTAATTTATCTTATGTACTTCCTCCTGCAATCGAGCCTGACAATGGTGGAATAACCCTAAGTGCATTAAGCAAGTTGGGGTATCAGTATCAGTATGATGGCCGAAATCGCGTCGTAGAAAAGAAAATCCCCGGTAAGGGACGTGAGTATACAGTCTTTAATAAGCTTGATCAGGCTGTTGCATACCAAGATTCAGTTTTAAGGTTGACTAATCAATGGTCTTTTACCAAATATGATGCATTTGGTAAGGTAGTACTAACCGGGGTTTGGAATAATGGGGGAACGGCAATTAGCAGAATTAACCTGCAATCCCAAGTGGATGCCATAAGCCAAAACTGGGAATCACGGGACAACAACAATGCAAGTAATTACTATTATTCATCGGTTAGTTTTCCTACCAATAATATACAAAAGGTTTTAACGGTTAATTATTATGATGATTATATTGTACCGAACCTTCCCAGTATCTATGATAAGCATTTAAGCTACAGTGCAATGACTAAAGGACTACTGACTATTGCACTCAGCAATGTCTTGGGAACATCAGATATGCTTTGGTCAGTACATTATTATGATGACAATGGCCGGCTTACAAAGACCTTTGCTCAACACTATTTGGGAGGCTCATCGAATCTCAACGTTGCTAATTACGACGAAACAAGCAATACGTACAATTTTACAGACGTGTTGATAGCTTCCACTCGCAACCATCATGTGTCCACTGGGGCACTTACAACGATTGTCGATAGTTTGGTCTATGATCATAGAGGCAGACAGATACAAGCATGGAATAGGATAAACAACGGGCCCAATACATTAACCTCTAAGCAAGATTATAATGAAGTCGGTCAAGTAAGGATCAAGCACCTGAATGCTACGAATTCGGGCGCATCATTTTTGCAGGACATTGGTTATTCCTATAATGAGCGAGGCTGGCTGACAAAGGACAGTTCAAGTTTGTTCGTGATGCAGCTGAAATATAACGATGGCACAAACCCTCAATTTAATGGCAATATTGCTAATCAGTACTGGGGAACAGGCAATTTGCTGTCCAAAAATTATGCTTATAACTATGACAAGCTAAACAGATTAACTGCTGGTATATCAAACGAAAATTTTACAGAACAAAATATCACCTATGATAAAGGAGGAAACCTTTTAACCTTGAGCAGAACAGACCCACGAATACCAGCAACAGTGAATCTTGTTTATCATTATGATGGGAATCAATTGAAAACCGTGGATAACTTAGTTAATAATCCCTATGAATATGACGGAAACGGAAATGCGACTTATGACTCAAGGAATGATGTACACGTTAGTTATAATTTTTTGAATCTTCCTCAAAATTTCACAGGGAGTAAAACTTTAGCTTACACTTACGACGCAGATGGAAATAAATTGCGGAGAGTGAGCAGTAATAGTTCCGTAGGTGCAACAGATTATGTAAACGGTATTCAATATAAGAATGGGGCAATTGAATACATTCGAACAACGGACGGCTTAGCCAGACGAAATCAAAGTAATGGAGATTACAGCTATGAGTACTCTCTTTCTGACCATCTAAGTAACTCGCGAGTTAGTTTCGACAACAATAATGGTACTGCCAGGATGATTCAGCAAGATGACTACTATCCTTATGGGTTAAACTACAACCGGTACGCATTCGGAAACAAGACCCCGTATTTGTACAACAAAAAGGAATTGCAAGAAGAACTTGGACAATATGATTACGGATCTCGCTTTTATGATCCGGTAATAGGTAGGTTCCTGGTGATCGATAAATATGCGGAGAAGTTTCAGGGAGTAAGCACGTATCAGTATGCGGCTTTAGATCCTATTAAGAACATAGATGTGAATGGCGACTCGGTTAAAACCGCGGAATCAACACCAATAGTTAAAGGAAAACACATCTATATAACAAGAACTACAACTATTACTGGTAAAGTTTATGATGCTACAGGACAGGGTAAGGCTGATGCGCTTGCAGGTGCACTTAATGATAAACTCAATAACTCAACCGGCTCTGAAACAGTTAAAAACAAGAATGGTACAGTGACGCACTATACTTACAAGATAGATTCCAAATTTACTGCTGCACACTCAGTAGAAGATGTCAAGCGGGGAGATAATGTTGTAGCCGTTGTTTCAAAGGTAACTGGCAAATCAGCTAATGGGGTTACAGATGCGGCGGGTGTCACCAACAAAGCTTATGGCTTAGTTGCTTTTGTTCAAGACTCGCCGATGGCTGCGTTGCTTGATTATGCTTACCATGAAGTGGGGCATGAACTAGGTTTTATAGACCATTTCGATGGTGATAAAACTGATCCTATGGATTATAACGGTGGCACTAATCACGGAAACAATTTTACAAATTGGGAGATGATAGGAATTTATGATAATAACAAAAATCCGAAGATTGATCGCGGATACAACCGTGCGATTATTACAAATCGGCAAAATGAAGGCGTAACGAACGACGTGTCAACAAACGAAAGGCCTTACACCGGTGATAGAAGACATGGAATGCTCATTATAAAACCAATTAAGAACTAATATGAAAATTCCAAAACTAATTTTACTACTTGACCTCCTATTAGCGTTTGGATGTAAACAAAATTCCGGGAACAAGGCAGTCGCTATTTTCGTCGATCCAGGAGGAGTAATGAAAATTGCAAATCGTCATGTACAAGTGTACCTTAATCATAAAAAGCTTGTCGACACTAGCATAAGCGCCGACGATTTGCATCCAGACAATGCAAAAATTCTAAAGTGTTTTGATATCGATTCGACAAAAGTGAACCTACTGTTGGTGCGTATAAATTCAAAAGAAGTAAAACTTGATTTAAACCGATATACATCGCAATGTCTAAACATTCATGCTACTTATGATGACGTCACTGTACTTAATAAGATAATTAAAGAAGCGGATGACGACTTAATATCTACAAAACATATAACCTTAGACGTTAAAAGGTTTACTGACAGTTTAATAGCTACTTATCCTGACAAAAAGTTTGATACTTTGATGTATCAGGTGGATTTAAAAAACTGTCCATGTCAAGTTAAGTAATGGGTGAGCTGCGGGGCTAGATAAATTCCAAGGTATGCCAGTCGGTGTTTAGCCAAAATGTATCGTGGGATTAGGTATGGCGGTCACGAAGTATGACTCCTTATGTTGCAGTTTATAAAATCGGACATAGTAAAAGGCAATCCTACCACTTACCTGAAATCATCTTAAGTTGTTCCCTAACACTGGCTGGCAGTTGCTCCAGTACCGTTTTTCGGTACTCATCGACTACCAAACCCTCTTTGGTGTTTACCAAGTGATGATAGTACTGGTAATCTTTTTCAAAGTAATAACCGGCAACATTGGTCAAATTTCCTGCCGACAGCAATCCATTCTTCACCTCGCTTTCACTCAAGTTCTTATATTCTGTTGCTATGTAAGCTACTATATCTCCAGCAATAAAGTAATTGATACAAAGATTGATACCCTTATTGATGCTGCCGTTTAAGACGTTTTCCTTGCATAGCACAATGGTTACTGGCTTACCCTTATAATCAATCGTATGGGCGCTCATTTTGACCAGATAGCCTCCGGCATTGTAGTGTCCCTGTACTTCGTCGGCCACCAGCTTTTGCACCACGTCGGCTTTCTGACCAATGAAGATTTGATGATCATCCTGCGCCTTAGCAACACAGGTAACCGTCAAAACATATGTCAGCAGAAGAATAGACCTGAACGAACCCATATTCATAGCTGAAAGTATGAATATGGGGTGATTTATCATAACGGTTTAACGTTTTTTATGCTGCTTGCGCAGCTCGTTTAATTGCTTCTTGGCTGTTTTGCTGCTTTCCTCAGCCTGCCTGGCCTGATACTCGGCTTCCAGCACCTGCTTTTGATGCTCGATATTGATTTCCGCCTGCTCAAGTAAAGAATCCTTGTTTACCACATAAGCGCTGTCTACCTGGTGACTGACCTCAGGATAAAAGCCCTTTACGACCTTGTATCTGTTTTCGTCATCGGCCCTGTGGCTGACGTTTACGAATAGAGCTACAACGACACCTGTCAATGTCACTACGGCGAGACTTAGCCCTAAGATTACCTTGATGACAAACTTAGCCTTGGTATCAAATTCAATTTTCGTCTTAACGGGAATTTCTTTAGGGATGGCAGTAACCTGATCTTTCACGCCAATGAGCAGCTCGCCATACTGGGAAAGTTGATTGCTGAAATCCAAAGTTTTCGTTTCCCTGAGCTCATTAATGCTTTTATCCATCTCTTTCATTTGCTGTGGCAAACTTTCCAATTCCAGGGTTTCTATCTTGCTTTGCCGCTTATCCAGTTCATTGACCTTTTTGGCAAAACTTTCAATGATCTCCTGCTGCATGTTATTCTGTGGTTGGTTTTCCATAATTGATAACTCTTAATTGTTGTAACTATCTGCGTATACCCCGGCTCTTACTTTCATCTTCACCCTGGCCTTTCTTTTTGCGCCTCCAATTAGGCTCCTCCGGTTCCGGTACGATCACCGGCAAAGGTATCGGTGTCTCAAAAGCAGGTTGCAGCTGTGGTGTACCTTGGCTTGGTACCTTGCTCTGTTCCCGGCTCACTATCTCCCTTAACTGGTCGGCCAAGCTGTGCTGCTGCGCTAATGCCTCTTTTTGCTGCGCCTGTTCCACCAGCTGGCTGCTTAGTTTGCCATAGCTTAAACTCCTGTCAATCTCCGAGCCTTTAAATTTGTATTTGCCTTCGCTGAAGCTGATACCCTGCACCTCTGTCGTGCCGCTCTTGTACTTGAACAGCATACCGAGGCCTTGCTTCGCCAGTTCCCTTTTGAGTTCTTCCATCGTGGTCACCCCTTTACTTACGGCTTTGATCTTGTCATGCAGTTCATATTTGACCTGGTCGGCTCCTTTGAGCTGCTGCCGATTAACCTGTTTTTTATCTTGGGCTAGGTAAAAGCCGTACTTCAAGGTGAGTGCCTTACAGATCTTAGCACTTTTCTGCCGCTGGAAATTATCGGATATCGTCTTGCCCTCATAGTTCACCCGGTTGTAAATGATATGGACATGGGGATGCACTTTATCCTGATGCCTGACGAGTAGCACCTGTGTATTATCAATCTTCATTTTTTGCAGGTACTCTAGGGCTATACCGGTCATCACCTCATCGCTTAACTTGTCCTCATCGTTCGGGCTCCAGCTCAGGGCGATATGGCCAACCGCCTGCCCTAAGCCTGGATTCAACTTGCGCTGCATGTTGAAGTCTGCGATGGTATGCTTGATGTTGTCCGTTCTGATACCGTCTGCATACAAGATTTCTGCATCTGGCTTCAGCAGGTTATACGCCACGCAGCCGCCGAAGCTTTTGCCGGGTTTAGGTATCTTGGCGATCATGGCGGTTAAAGTATTTCAGCGCCTCATGAAGTTCTGTGAGCACCTGCCCGCATTGCATAACGACGGTTAGAATGCCGTCCTTGTGAGCCAGCCTGGTCAACTGGTTCAGGTTGTTCGCCAAGCCGGTAATCATCCGCATGATTTTGATATCCTCCGCCGTTAACCTGGCGATTACGCTGGCTGATCTTGCTGCTGCCCTAATGAAGTCGCTCAGGCTCATGCCGGCCTCTTTTGCCTTCGCGGTAAAGAGGAACCGCTCGGTATTGGTCAGCCTGATCTTGGCATGTGACTCCCGCCTGATTCTGGCCTTCGGCCTGCCACCTTTGTGTTTAGGCTTGGCGGCTTTTATCGTTGTCTTTCCATTCGTTTCCATACATGCCAATCTTTATCATTCTTCGATTCCCTTTTTGCAACCACCGGGCGCAAAAAGCAAGTTTGCCCGGTGCCGCAAGGCATCCGGGAGTTTTTGGGTACCAAAAACACAAACTTGCTTCTTCTTCGCCCACAGGATAGGCTCACCGCCTATGCAGGTATACCGATAGGTCATTGTAGCTCATTTTTATCTGCTGTTTTCTTCCAGCAGCCCCAAGATGTCTTCGTACTTGTAATAGAGCAGGCCGCCGATCTTCGTGTAACGAAGCGTGCCGTTTACCCGCAGGTTTTGCAGGGTGCCTGGGGAGATGTTGAGCAGCTTTCTGACCTCGTAACTTTTCAGCCACTGCTTGCTTTGGCTGGTACCTCCGGGCTTGAGCAATAGCTTCATCTCGGTCAGCATCTCGTTCTTGAATTGCCTCAAATCTTCTTTAGTGATTAATTCGTTTGCTTGCATTTCTTATCCTCCGTATCGTTTACTTTTTGTTGCATGGCGTTAAGCACTTCGCTTTTTTTAAAATACACGCGCTTGTGCAGGCGCAAAAAGGGCAAGCCCTTTTTCATCCAGTCGGTGAGTGTAACCAGGGACACGCCCAGTTCGGTGGCCAGTTCCTGTTTGGATAATAGCCGCTCGTCGTCAGGGTGTGGCGGGCTGCCACCTTTCTTAAAATGTTCCTTTAGTTCTGTCCCGACGGCATCCCGGATGCATCTGGTCAGGGCCTCTTCGTTAATGATTGTCATGCCGCAAATGAAAGCAGAAAAGCGGCGCAAGGGTGACCTGCAAAAATTCGAAGGTCAGTTTTGGGGAGTTATTGGAAGATTAGCGCAACAGTTTGTGGGCTATGATACGATTAGTTGCAAAATGGTTGAAACTGGCACAAGTGTGGTAAAGGCAGCCATTTATAAGCTCCTTTTCTTTGCCGGAGCGATGGTAAAAAGCCGGTCTTTTGCCGGTATGTCTTTGTATTTGGTAGAATCGGCGCTCTCATCCATACCAAAATAGCGGGTGATGCTTTGCAGACTGATGGGCTTGCCATCAGCCCGGAAGTATCTGGCGATCATCTTACACCAGATATTTAGGGTGGTCGCATACGTCAGTTCCTTACCATCCTCCAGTTTGAGGTCGCGGATCTGTAACATCAGGTGATACAAAGTTCGGTGCTTGCCTTCCCGGATGTCGATATAGTCTTTGGGTTCCAGCTCCCGGAGTTTTTTGTTTTCTTCCTTCAGCTTCTTGTTTTCTGAAAGGAGTTTGGCAATCTCTTCGAGCTGGCGTTTGATGGTTTCATGGTCAGTAGACTCAATAAACCACTGGTCAATGGAATTCAGGTAAGTCAGGAACTCTTGCAATTGCATACGGTTACGCCGCTCCTGCGCGTGCTTGGAGGTGTAGCGATCTTTGTTGACCAGGCCGCTGATCGTATCGGTAATGATTTGCTTGACATGAACGAAGAACTCCTGCTCCGTGGCATCAGGATACCTGTTTAAAAAGAATTGCAGGTGATGCTGGTAGAAGGACGGGTACTCATCCTTGTTTTTCTTATACAGGCGAAAAAGAAAGTGGTTATCTTCATTGCCCTTCTTCCAGGGCAATGGAAAACCGACGTCATCGGTATTCGAGTCAAAGTCGAGAAGCTGCCGATGTTTGAAGTATTGCGATCTCATATCTGTTCGTACTTAACAAATATAATCAAGCAATCATAGATTACCTACCAGGAAGTAAGCAACATTAGCAGCGAACTTGAGCTTTGTCAGTCCACTGATAGAAGTGTACGTACCTGAGATAATATCCTTTTCAATATTTTCCCTAACACGTATGAATCATTTTTAAACAGAAGTTTATTACAAGAGAACGTAACTGGAACAAAAGCTTGTTAGATGATTACAAATTTAGCCAACTGTTGCCTCGGGTTAATGATTTGCAGATACAACACAAGGGCCGGCTAATCAGTAGCCAGCCCTTGTGTTGTATCTGCGTATGATCAAAATACACGTTCTTGGTAAATAATACTTTAGCTATATGGACCTAGCTTGAATTAATTGTTGAAACCATTATCAATCAATTCCGTGTTTTAGTCGGAAGTCAGGGTCGGTCATATGCCCGTGATAAAAAGTAGGCTTGGCTTTGAGTTTAGTGTATTCTATGCCACCTGCAATTTGGAGAAGCCTTATCTCTACTTTGGAATACCTTTGCGGCTTTTTCGTATGAGTAGGATGATCAAAAATCAAAGCTATCAATACCTCTGATGCTGTCACTATTATATCAACGCCAGAGATCCAGTCCATTTCTCCAATGTTCTTTCCAAACATCCTGAATTCCTGTGCACGTTCCTCTACAAGCGTCATCGCTAGTTCATGAAAGCCTGGCCATATCTTTCCGGAAAATTGTTCATCTATCTTCCTTGAAAAAGGGGTGCTGATCCAGCTGTAAAACAGCTATCAAATCGCATCAAAACAGATCAAAATAAACCAATCAAATTATTGAACATTAACATTTTACAATGACTTTATTGACCCCAACCTAAGAAAACAAAATGGGTAACCATATAGGTCCCCTTTTATTTGGTTTTACTTGAATAACTTGGGTTGGAATAAAATAATAACCCCTTAAATCATACGATATAAGGGGTTTTGCCGACTATTAGTAGTCTAATTGTCTACCTGACTGTACAAATTTCGAACCTTTTTCTACATGATTTGAGGAAATTGGCGGCGTTAAGTCTTGATTTATTAGCTTCGTAATCAACTACCTTTTGCACCACAGAAAAGGAAGATTAATGACAAATAGATGATTAATTCGGACATTTAGTCATGTTAAAACCCTATTAATAAATAAAATCTCCGTTGGTATAAGTATTGTTGTTGGTCTGATAATCAAAAACTTAAACTGGCATGGGAACAAAACTACTTAGATATAAAGTTATAAATTTTAGGTCGATAGAAGAAAGCGACTGGATTGAGGCTGGTGAAAATACTTGCTTGGTTGGCACTAATGAAGCCGGCAAAACGAATTTGTTAATCGCATTGTGGAAATTGAATCCAGCAAATAAAGAACCTATTATTCCTCTTGCTGACTATCCACGCCATCTCTACAGCCAATATAAAGCCGATGGACATGAAGAAGATGTGTTTATTAAAGCTGATTTTGAATTGGATGAAGCCGTTAAAAATAAAGTCGCTGCAGATTGTGGATGCGACCCAGAACAAGTGTCTAAAGTTTTAGTTCAAAGGAAATATAAGGGGACTTATTACCTAGATTTACCTTATTCTAAAATTGAGAAGTATGATAAGAAGCGCGTAGAAATTATAATAGGGAAGTTTATCAGCATATTACATAGCTCTGAACACTACATAAAGGAATCACCAGATCTCAAAAGTAAGATCGACGGTGTTTTAAATGGTTTATTAACTGCTTACAGCGAGCAGTTTCTGCTTAAATCAGATGTTGATGCCATTATTGCCCAGATAAGCACTCTTATGACTGATTTTGGCAAAAAGCAAAACTTGCCGGAAGTCTTTAACAAACAACTTCTTCCCCATTTAAAGAAAATACAAAATTCATTTGATGGTAAGGCAATAGATACTACACCGGAAACACGTAATTACATACTCAAAAACATTCCCAAGTTTGTATACTACTCTGACTATGGGAACTTAGATAGTGAAATTTATTTGCCAAGAGTTATAGAAGATTTGGAACGAACTGATCTGACAGAAGCCGCACGTGCTAAAGCCAGAACTTTGGACGTGCTATTTCAATACGTCAAATTATCACCTCAAGAGATCTATGAATTAGGTAATGACAGAAAAGTTATCGTCAAAAAGTTAGACTATTCCGGTAATGTAGTAAGCTCAGAGGAACAAGATTTAAGTGAAGAGGAAGTTTCTAATTGGGCTGAAAAGAAAAAAGAACGTGGGGTATTACTTCGATCAGCTGCCAGCGAGTTGACCAAGAGTTTCAAAAAATGGTGGCAGCAAGGGAATTATATTTTTTCATTTGAAGCAGATGGCAGCCATTTCAGAATAAATGTTTCAGACGAATTAAGACCGGAGTCAATCGAGCTCGAAGGCAGAAGCAGAGGGCTACAGTGGTTCTTTTCATTTTTTCTTGTGTTCTTAGTGGAAACAAAACAAGAACATGCCAACGCCATTTTACTTTTAGACGAGCCAGGGCTTTCTTTGCATCCCTTAGCTCAATATGATCTTGCAACATTTTTTAGAAATCTATCTGAGAACAACCAATTAATATATACATCTCATTCTCCATTTTTAGTTGACATGGACAATTTGGCTAATGTTAAAGCTGTATATGTAGACAAGAGTTCTGGAAGAACAAAAATCTCGGCTAATCTTCGTTACGATGAAGCAGATGCTGAAAAATCGATATATCCGGTGCATGCCGCATTGGGTTTAACAGTGTCAGACACTTTATTATTGGGTTGTACACCTGTGCTTGTCGAAGGGCCAAGCGATCAAATTCAATTGACTTTAATTAAGCGCTATTTAATAAGCAAAGGTAAGATGCTAAATAATAAAGAATTAGTATTTATTCCAACTGGCGGTGTTAGAGGTATGGGCCCAGTTACCAAATTAGTGGCTTCGCGTGACAATAAACTTCCGTATGTGCTGTTGGATTCTGATAAACCAGGTAAAGATTACTTAAAGCAGGTAAAAAATGGCGCTTATAAGGATCAACAGGATAAAGTATTGGATGTTGCTGCCTTCTTGGGAGATAAGGCTTTTGAGATTGAGGATTTGATACCTGTTAAAGCTGTTGCTAATGTTGTTGACCGCATGTTCAGAGGTAAAACGTATTTTGAAGATGGAATGGTAGAAGGTGAGCCAATAGTAGATCAAATTGAGCAGTGGGTAAAAGAAAATTCAATTGTTTTGCAGCAAGGCTGGAAAGTTGACGTTGCAAGGGAATTGCTTAATAATTTTGATCGAGTGACGAAGGATGTTCCGGCCGAACTTGAGGCTCAATGGGTTACTCTCTTTGAAACTTTTAGCAAAAATTAATATGAGAACAATCAATATTAGAACCGATGCGTCTACATCTGAAGTTCAAGGTTTAATACAGTTTTAGGGAGCCCCACACGATGATTTTTTTGACGGTGAAGAAATCTACATACAGCTAGTAAATGACGACGGCATTAGTGGGCGCTCCTCAAATCAGGTCTGTAATAAAAATGCATTATGCTGAAGAAGGCGAAAGCGCATGGTATGAGGCTTATATACATATCAAATGACCAATATTTTGCTTGCATCAACACGAGACTGGTTTGATTACGTCCGAGATATTGTTACAATAGTTGGCTATTTAGCAACTGTTGGCACTTTTCTGTACCTATTCAGAAGAGATAATGACAAACAAAAACAGATTGATTCTTTGGCAAAACTTGCTTTGCTTTCTGAAGAACAGTTGGTGTTAAGCGTACGGCCTGACCTTTACAAAAATGGGGCAAGAGTACGACCAGATGACGGCAATATTATGATCGATCTCCTAAATAGAGGTGAACACGCCAGGTTGCTTCAATTTAATTCTATATCGCCGGACATTACCCTCCATAGTAAAAGCTTGCCATACGTGCTTGAAAAAGGAAGCGAACGTTTAGTTATCGCACGATCAAACGGAAAAAACCCTAACGACTGTGAATATGTAATTGAAGTAGTTTACGAAGACAAACTACATAATCAATATAAAATCAATATAAGTGGGAAAGGTGCTTATGTTAGCTTTGATCAAGCCGTCTTTTTTAAGCATAGACACACGACACAATCATTGTGATCTTATTTTTAAAGTTTATATGTATGGATATTCAGATGCGTCTATATTGGGAGGCCTATTCAGAGACTTTCACAACTAATGATTTAATCAGGACATTGCATAATCCCTTGAGAGATTATGAAAACGAATTTGTTGATGGTGCCATAGTGGACATAGGTTGCGGCCAAACAACTTTTCTCTTGGATTATATTAATACCAACAGAAAGTTAATAGGTATTGACAATGACCAATATCAACTTGACTTATTAAAAAACAGATTAGATGAGCTTCGTATCGCTAATTCAAAATTAGGATTGCTTAATCTCACTTTGCTAAATGACCCTTTGCCATTAGAAACCTATTCAGTAGTGTTTCTGGCGAACATTTTACACTTTTTTGATTTGGTACAATGCCAAAAGATAATAAATCAATTGAAACTGAACTTGGTTTCAGGTTCATTTATATACGTTTGGGCTCATTCGGATAAATATTATCGAAATGACCTGAACGATCCAGAGAATAATGAATATTTCAAGCATTATTTCACATTAGCAGATTTAGATAGCCTATTCATACCATCTGGGTTTGAAAGACTATTATATTCAGAAACGGAACGGCTATTTTCAAAAAAGGAAATGAAGACGCAGGAAAAATGGCTTGAAAAGTTTCTTGACCACATGGAAATTTTTGATAAAAACGAACGTCAATCAATTAAGGATGAAGAATTAATTAATAATCCTGAGAACGACATAATGTGCATATACAAACTATTGTAGTGTGAAATTCTATTTAATTGATTTGGCTGCTTTTTTCTTGGCTAGATCGTCTATTTTCCAAAGCTGATAGTTAATCGTATAAAGCGATTTAAACGCTTTACACGACTTTTCGAGCAATTCCGGCCATGGCGTGTTTACATTCCACTTCAAAGAAAACTGTCCAATATCCATTGTCGGAGGTTGCTGGTAATTAGTTCCATTCATTTTTTTAACCTGATACAACATGAAATTCCTAATCACTTGGAAAATGGTGCTGGTCTTATTCTCAAAAAACGGACGTTCTTGGGCATTTAAGTAACCAGAGCCGGAATACTCAAATTCCCCCAAACTTTTCAGCTCTAATAGCATTGTCCAAAAGTCATCTGTCATGTACCTTAAATTCTCTGGATACATGATATGAACGTCCATATAAAAATCATTTCCGTCTAAGCCCCAATCGAAGGTCAAATTCATTTTTTCTGACTTTAAGAGCAAATTTTGACCTAAATAATTCAGGTGGCATTTTGAAGTGTCCCACTTATCCTTAAATTTTCCGTAAACAAAAAAGCTGGATGCTATATCTATTAATAGCTCATTGGTCTGAAAAAATATCCGTTCGTATTCTTCTTTTCCGACATCGTTAGGATGATATTGGGCAAAAAAATGTTCGTCCAACTGCTTGTCCCACACATCAAAATTTGGTTTGCCTGATTCAAGTATTTTATTAATTGACATTTTGATTAGGTTATAGCTGTTATGTTCCAAAGAACTTATTTTTCACTTCCTCCGATGCACTCTCCATTTTGTACCATCCAAGAATATTAGTATCAGTCGCGACGATACCGGTTCTATATAAATTATCGAGGAACACCTTTTTTTTCCTGATCTGAACATGGATAATAAGAGCCTCTTCAAACTGTAAATGTTCGTCTACCGTTTTGGGCAATAATGCGACGTTACTACCTTCGTAATCTGTTCTTACACTTGGGTAAATAATGCCTTGAACATTTCCGGTTTTAAATGCGCTTTCAGCATAAGCGGCGCTGATCTTGTAATCTGCATCCGTGGTGATCTCTGCTTTAGAAAATTCCTCCGAGTAGAACTCAAGGATCGAAATCAACTTCTGTACCTCCTCCTCCGGCATATTTTTACGAAATGCTTTTAAATGAAACTGGTAAGCCTTTTCAATTTCTGGAGTAGTGGCTATCCTGTTTTTTTTAAATACAATTTCTGCGAGCCGCATATTCTTTGTGATCTTCCATTTGCTAACGGTCATCAAAATATCCTTATCGACCTTACCTTTTTCTTGACTTCTTAGTAATTCGTCAGTCTCTGCCAGCGCAACTATTCTTGGTAGCTGGATAGGACTGCTGATCACTGCACCATAAAACATAGAAGAACCTGGTGAGTTTGCCCTACCGAAACTCTTGATGTTTTCAAGATCAGTGCGATACGACAACTCCTGCTTAGTGGTAAATATCTCATCCCCTTTATTGATTCGTATCCGTTCAATGAAGTTACCAGCGCGAACCTCTGTGACCAGGATCGGTAATATTATCTCTTTATTAAGAATATCGATGATCTCAGGGTAAGAGATAATGGACAAATTTAACTTTTTAAGCTGGTCCAAGCGTTTTTTTAGATCACTGAGGGTTATTTCGGGAAGCATATCAAATCATATTTAAGCCTTCTTTTTCAGATAGGCTACGTTTTGTAATCAGGTATCGTTCGATTTCGGAGGCATTTTTCTTTGATCGTCCCGCTGCACAAACTACGTGATATGAGCCGGTTAATCTTGTATTTGTGTTTGTATCGTTTAGCAGCTCTATAATCCGCGCCTCGATACTTTCCCGCAATAATTTGGGGAATTTTCGGTCAGACTTACTGTTGACCGCTAGGCGAACGTGTTCGTTAAAGCGTTTCATCCAACCTCTTTTTGTGATCCCATAATACACGAATGTCTCTCTATTATTAATTTCCAAAACATGCAAATAGACCATATAAGTTCCTATTAACGGCATCATCCCTTTTAATACATAACGTAAGGGGATTTCTATCCTTTGTGGAATATCCAATGTCGGAGAGTGTAAATTGATATGAAGCGCCGGCGGGAGACCTTTATACTCCTTATCTTGCGTGACTGTTGCCGTAGCTAATAATTTACCGGAAGTCAGATATTTATCAAATATCACGATAATCTGCCCGCTGCCATCGGAAGGAAGTGTTGATTCCGCTCCTTGAGTTTCATTATGCATTATGATCTTTTCAATAAGGCCGTTTTTGTCGTTCAATCCAATCAATACCCCATCAATTACCTGCATATCGTGCAAGTCCAATGTTAAACCCTGACAGAGGTAGTGGAAGTTTTCCTCGTTGAGTAATTTCAAGTCCATACCGTGCTTTAAATTTTATATTCTACAGCCCGATAGAATGGCGCCCATTTTCTGGTTTGTGCCCTTTTTCGGTCCGTATTCCAATTTCCATCGATAGGATAATAGTCCCGCTCACCCCAAATGATCTGGAACAGGGTCAATTCGTTATCCAAGAGATATTTATCTAATAGATCTTTTCTCAGGTAGGTAAAAGTTTCCTGATCAACATATTCCACCTCATATGTATAGTTGAAGCTGGCGAGTTCCCCATTCCGGTCATTTAGATCAGTGATCCCGTAGGGGCTTGACAATTCCAGTTCATCTATCATATTCTTGCACAGATAAACCTTGTCCTTATGATAGCGAACAGGTATAAAAACATCGATGGTCTTATCAATCTCCCGTGGCTCCTGTTTGGTAAATTTCTCTTCTTTCAATTCGATGTTCATGCGCCTGAAGGCATCCTCCAAACTTTCGTCGCCATCGGCTCCGGGAGCCTTAAACCGAATCATGGGCATTGAAAACCCTGACAAGTTAGTTCTTGGGTGAGTTAAAAAGTGTAATTGCTTTATAATCATATCCCAAAGCTGGTCTGATTCCTTTTCTTTCAATCGCTTACCATTCTCAATCAGAACGATCCTGGTATACTCCCTATCAATAATTTCGGATTCCAGACTATAGTTCCACTCGGTAAATTCATTATAGGGTATGCTGTCTGCATCAGGAATTTCAGATTCATGTATATTATTGGTGTAGGGGATGCTGTTGTTCGCGCGCCCCAATTCAGTTTTATCGCTAAAAGCCAGTCTTGCCTCTATCAAATCCTTGTTCTTCACAAAAACAGTATCTACCTTGAAATAGAATTGCCTTTCCTTATGCTTTTTATGCTGGTGCACCAATCCATGCAGTAAAACCCAATTTCCAGTTTTTTCCTGAAATGCCGTTCTTTCAAGATATTCCGAAACTTCAGGCGCGGAATGATCGGCGCACCATTTTGATAAGGAGATATTGGCATCAATAAAATCCTTTTCAACAAATCTCGGCAATGGTACGGGCTCGTCGACATCGCCCGTTTCGCTCGGATCATGTTTAAGTTTAAATGTGCGCAGGTAGCCTATATCATCATATGATTCCAAATCATCCAGGCCGTCAAGATACCCGCAATATTCAAGAAACGCGATCTCGATATATTTATCAGCATAACGCTCTGTGCTGGCAAACGATTCTCCCCAGTGCTTATATTTAGCAATTTGAATATCAGGTTCGCCAAATAGTTCAAATTTGTAACCTAACTGGTAGGCGCGCCAACGCAACTTTGCCTGAACAGCCAGAAATTCCGGTGTTCGATTATATTCGTTGCCACGGCCACGCGAGATGTAGGGCATTTTCTCCTTGTTAAAATAATAGTCAATAAGAGCATTGCCATCACGATATTCCCCTTTGTTGAGGTCTTCTGCTTCCTCCCAGGCAATAATGCCTATATTTTTAAATTTCTTTCTGACTTCTTCAATATCTATGGCTGCTTCAGGATACTTACGAGTCAATAATTTAAGGATGCTGTAAGCATAATTTCTGGTGACCAAATGGTTAGTTGCATAAGCCCCTCCCGGGTTAAGCACCTCTTTTTGGAGAAATGCTGAAAGTTTGAGCAAGCCGTACTTATGGTTTTCTTTATTGTTCTTGACAAGGTATATACAGGTATTGTATAGAATAACCATCATCCATTCAAATACGGATGGGTCATTTATTTTCGCCGAATTATAAAACTCTGTCAAAAAAACTACTGGGAACTTTATCGCGAACTGATACAATGCATCTCCGGCCTTCCCTTTAAGATCTTTATTGGTTGAAGTAAATGTCCATTTAAGATAGTCGGCAACCAGATATATCTTTTCATTTTGTTCCTGTGTAAGTGAAGCGCTGGTTTGTAAAGCTTCAAATTCTGTGATCAGGTCATCTAAAAAACCCTCTCTCAAACTTCTCAGGTATTCAGACCATATAATATCTCTTTCATTCATAGGTAATCCGGCGAGCTTTACCGACCAAAACTTAAAATTGAAAGGGTGGTTAGAAACAAAAAGCACATCTTCGCTTAAACTGATCAGCCTGATCAGATTTTTGGAGTGTAGGGATAATGCGGTAAAATACCCGACCTGTTCAGATGTGATATATTCCGGTGAAAGTAAAATAGTAGCAGCAATCGACCGTTCAAACAACATCTTTTCTACCTGCGACTGGGTGTGGTCTTTTCCCGGCTTTGTAATCAGGTCATGGACAAAAATGCCTTTCTTGATCGGCAACAAGCTACATAAACCATCGGTTATGTCTTCATGGTTAGGATGAAGTTTATCATAATCATCACCGATCAGCGACTCCATCTGTTCATCTTTAAAAAACGTGGTAAAGTCGCTAACAGTATCCACCAGGTGCTTTGCAATAAAATAGCCAGCCATCAAATCGTACGTTAAAAAAATATGCTCCTCTCCATTGTGCCAGTTACGGATAAATAATAACTCCTCATCCAGTAAGGCCTTGGTAACCGAATCCTTGTAATCAGGTTTTGTTTGACCGTCTGCTAAAGTCATCAAATCATCCAATAGAAATGCGCGCTGATGTTGCCGCCACAATCTTCCAGCGATCTCTGCTAAAACTTTTGAGGCTAGCTTTTTATTAGCAGTCGTGGGAGCTAACTTGCCTGCCTTTTTTATCCTTTTAAAGATATTGTCATCACAGAGGCCGACAAAATTCTCGAAAATAGAATAGATGGAGTCAAAACCCAGTGTGACCTGTTTAACTTCTTTTCTCTCGCTGTTGATAGATTCACAAAAAAGTTTCAGATATAAAGGCTTAGTGAACCGCTCCAATGACAGGAAGGATAGGTCTGCTTGTATCTTATACTGGCTGAAGTAATTCCTTACCAGCTTTTTTTTGTCTTCCTGGTTGGTAAAGCCATATAAAGAATGAAATCTTTTATCATTGTGTGTGACCTCACCCCATATCGCTTCTTTGTAAGAAGTACGGCAAGTGGTCAGTAAAACCAAATTCTTCCGATGCAGAAAATCAACTTCTATTTGCGGCAGGTCCAGGGGAAGCCGGTCATTCAGAAATCCTTGTGCATTGATGGCTTCGTTGAGTCCATCGATTACCACTGGAATGCGCTTATTATGGATTTTCCCGAGTTCATTCAGGCAATCCAAAAAATCACCGAAGGTGTAACCTGATTTAATGTCGAGTGTTGTGAGTATCTGGTCAGTTAAAGGATTGGCTCCTGTAAATTCGATTGCAGGGATATAAATGGCTGGAATTTTTGTTGACAGATACTCCTTGACCAGTGCTACGGCAAAATTTGTTTTTCCATCGCCGCCATTTCCCAGATAATGGGCCGAACGCCATTCAACAGGCATCCGGCTATGTGAAACATAATATTTAAGCTCTTCGATAAATTCTTTATAGACACTTTCTACCGGCCATATCTTTTTTGATTGCTCTAAATTGCTTTTCTTTAGATCTTCGGTAAGTTCAGGGGCGTTATTTTGCTGCCAGTTCCTGCGGAACTCTTCAAGACCATTTTTGATCGATTCAAAATATGCGATCTCATTTTCATACTCGTCACCAACAAGTTTTTCGAAATTATTCGGTGTGATATTTTCCAGTCGGGCCTTAAGCACCGGCAATAGACTTTCGGCAGCGAGGTTGAATTTAGTATAACGATCGATATATTCTCTTAATAGTGGCCTCCAAAGATCGGTCGTGTAATGCAGGCTTTCCAGTTTTTCCTTTGCATCACCCAGCAGTTCTTCCAGTTTTCTCGGGTAATAAGCGATCCTCTGTTCGACGAACTTATCATTACAAAGAATAGGATTTACATAATAATATTCAAACTCTCCATTTGGTACATATAGCAAATCATCAAACTTGTTCTTTACAATACTAAAAGACTTTTCGTATGCTTTTGCAAACCAATCGCTAGACAATTCGAGTTCATTGAAAAAAGATTGTTTTAAACCATTGAAGGCAGGTTGATTTATTTTTTCATGCAAAAAGCTCTCATTCCATACCTCTATTTTAGCCGGATGTCCAGCTGGGATACGATTTTTAAGGTCTGTGGTTACCCAGGTTTCTTCATCGGGAGTAAGGTCTGTGGTTACACACAAAAACCACATTTCCATCTTGGGATGTTTGTTTACGGCACGTTCAAGTGAAGAAATAATCGCGGCCTTTCTACCACTGACGCTTAATCTTGCCGAACCTTCGTAATATTTCGCCTGCCATCCCCATTCACTGCCATCAGGCATGGTTAAATAAAATTCAACACCATCCCCGCCGCCGCTATCGTCGACTGGTGTAAAAGTACCTTTGTCCGAATATAGCCTTGAAGCTATCTGATAACAGAGCTGCTCGAAACTCTTGGATTTGGTTGTTTTATAAGGTTGTAACTTGTTCCAATCAATAATCATCAGGTATACAGGCTTAGAGATAAATTCAAATATACGCCCTGTTCTATGCTATTGATAAACCTATTATCGTATATTTTTAAACATTGCTACGCATAATCAACTACTTTTACCAACTGTCGACCATATACATTAAAACTTAATGCCAGGTTTATCAGAATATATGAAGGAGAAAAGTCCTCGCATTTACGAACGTCACGCTACAAAAAAATTTGTCTATTTAGATATAAAATACTGGATACTATTAAGAGACGGCCTGAAAAGTAGTGATCCCATCATACGGCAGCTCGCTGAAAAACTACAGCAGCTTCACCAATCAGGCAAATGTATTTTCCCCATTAGTGATGTTATCTATTACGAAATAATGAAACAGGGCGATAATGCCCAAAGGTCGGCCAGCATTGCCCTACTAGATTATTATTCGGAAGGTTTAGCGATGGCAACTGCCGTAGAGCAGTTTCAGATCGGTTTTGGTTATTGGATCAGGAAGCACCTTGAAATTGCCAATTTGACCGATCCCAAGAAAACGTCAATTGCGTTACTTACCTCACCGCCCTTTTCGTAGGCAATCCCTTGATTATTTAGCTTTGCACAGCTCTCAATTCGTTTATTTTTAAGTTCATATGCTTTTGTATCTTCAATAAGTCTGTTGATAAGACTTTCTTCAACATTAATAAGAGCTTAGCATCATTTATAATAGCAACATTCAGTTGCTCTATCAACTGTTCAGGCAGGAACGCCATGTATTTAGTCTTAGAGTATTCAGATACTTTAACAGTGATTGTATTTCCCATTTCGTTAGTACTAAACTTGCACTTGGCTATTTTTCTCAACCGCTCTAAATTCGACCAGCTTATAGCTATCTGCATCTAAAGTAAGTTTTAAGTCATAGCTATTGAGGTCTGCTTTATTTAAAGATTTTAGATCAAAAACAAATTCGTCGCCCTCTTAGTGAAAAAATGTGGCTTCTCCGATTTTGTATTCACCGTCAAAATATATCGGGTATTTTTCATTTGTGTCGGCTGTGGTATAAGCTGATATTAAAGTTTTTATAGTCACGAAACAAGTATGACCATTGTGGTTAAAAGTCGGGCTTGTAACCAATCCTCTTTTGCTCTTTCGGGTTCTCGTTTTTGTCTATTAGCTCATCTAAATAGCGAAAAACGATTTCCATGTTCTTATCCTGATTATCAAGCTTTTTTTTAATGGTTTCTATCTCCATATGTAACTCTGTATTCTCCAAAAATATTTTGCGTATGCGGGTAAATATCCGCATCACCTGTATATTGACTCTTATTGCCTGCTTGCTGTTCAATACGCTGGAAAGCATAAGTACACCATGCTCCGTAAATACATAGGGGAGCTTTCGCCTACCCCCACGTTTTGATGTCGCAATTTGCGACATCAAACTATCAAATTCAGATTCGTTTAGCCTGAACATAAAATCATCAGGAAACCTATCAATATTTCTAGCCACCTGTTCATTTAATCGTCGGGTCTCCACACCATAAAGTTCGGCAAGGTCGCTATCCAACATCACTTTCTGATCCCTGATCATGTATATTTTATTCATCAGGATTTCGTCCGGTATCAGGGCATTTTCCATATCTCTTTATTCGAAATTTAAGATTTGAAAATATGCGGTCGAAATTTGCGACCGCATGTTGAATTAATTACGCTTGCAGTCGGGCGCTAAGTCGTGCCATATCATCTTTTAACTTACTCTCAACGACCTTTGCATAGATTTGGGTAGTGGATAGTTTGCTATGCCCCAATAGCTTGCTAACCGTCTCTATAGGTACACCATTGGTTAAAGTTACCGTTGTAGCGAACGTATGTCGGGCGATATGGAAGGTAAGCGGTTTTGTTATGTCGCATGTGTCTGCTATTTCCTTTAAGTAGCTGTTCAGCTTCTGATTACTCAATGTCGGCAATACTTTACCCTCGGCCAGTGCCTGCGGATGGCCTTTGTATTTTTCTACTATGGCTAACGCCTTTGGTAACAAAGGGACTTTAACAGGCTCATTGGTCTTTTGCCTGTTGGTTACTATCCAAATATCATTTTCGGATTTTTGTATCAGGTTGGCAGGGGTTAGGTTAAATACATCAATGTAAGCCAGTCCCGTGTAGCAACTGAAAATAAAAAGGTCTTGCACAACCTGTAACCTGACAATGTTGAAATGCTTGTTTTCTATCCTTGCCAGCTCGTCTTTGGTCAAATACTCCCGTTCAACCTTATCAAATTTCAACTGATACGCCTGAAAGGGATTGCGGTCTATCCATTCCAGCCTTACGGCAAGATTGACCATCTTAAAAAACCGCTCGATATGTTTCATCAGGCCGTTGTTATTTAGCGGTTTTTGGCCTTTCTCCGGCGTTCTGTTCATCAGGTAATACTGAAAGTCGGTAATGAATTTATAGCTTAGCTCAGACAGGTATTTATCGCTTGTCTTAAACCGCTCTTTGATAAACTCCTTAATATACTTTTGGGTAGTGTAGTAATTCTTCATCGTGCCAGGTTCTAAGACACCAGACTGCTCTGCATTGTGATATTCCATCAATTTGCAGAGTGTAAACTCGGCTTGATCTCCACCGGTTACTTTTTCCTTTAACAGTTCGGCGGTGATGAACTTCTTTTGCAATAGAAGTTGCTGGTAACCCTCTACAATACCGGACTTAAATTGGTCAAGGTATTTGTTCAGCTTGGTAGTTTCTTCGCGGCTGCCCTTTGCCATTCCCTTAACAGGGTTCCAATTACTTTCCTCAATAGAACGTTTAACGGAAATTTCAATACGCTTGCCGTTTACGGTTATGCGGGCATAGATCGGTGATTTTCCTGCCTGATTGGTCTTTTGCTTTTTAAGGTAAAAGCTGGCGCCGAAGGTGTTGTTTGTAGTACTCATAGCTATTCTTGTTAATAATTTACAAAAGCATGGTTTGAACTGCTATGATATGTCCCTTGAAAAAGGGGTCCCGATCCGGCTGTAAAACAGCTATCAAATCGCATCAAAACAGGTCAAAATAATCTAATCAAATTATTGACTATCAATACGTTACAATGCCTTTGGTGACCCAAACCTAAGAATTAAAAATGGGTAACCGAATAGGTCTCATTTTCTTTGGATTTACTTGAATAACTTGGGCCAGAATAAAATAAAAAACCCCTTAAATCATACGATTTAAGGGGTTTTGCCGACTTTTAGTAGTCTAATTGTCGGGATGGCAGGATTCGAACCTGCGGCCTCCACATCCCAAATGTGGCGCGATACCGGGCTACGCTACATCCCGAAATGGATTGCAAAGGTAAACTTTTTGATTTAGTTTGCAAACTTTTTTAAAGAACTTTCTTTTTGCAACAGAACCAGCTTCGTGCCTGTTCTTTATTGTGGTGCAAAAGTACAATTTATATCAACAATTCAAATACAAAATATACTAATTTGAACTTCTCAAAACTAGAGCTCTGTATATCAATGAAATATTTTTTAATTATTTTACCTATCATCTCTACACAAAGCTTCTTATTTTTAATTGGTGTCGAATGCTAAAGGGCATAAAGGCTTTTTATCCCTAATTTTTTTCAGATAACTTAAATCTAAATTGGGCAAGTTTTCAAATTTGATGTTATTAGATATCATATAATCATAAAACAGTTTACTTGCTAAAACTTCCCCTGCATGAATACCATCTAACATGTAATCATCAGTAAGGCCTAGCTGTTTAGGTGTACAAAAAGGTATCACATGATAGCCTTTTTGTATTAACATATGCTGAATAGATAAATAGGGAAGAAAAATATCTTGGAACCCTTTATTCGTTATAGCATAATTATAAAAGTCGTTAGCTAATGGAGGACAGTATACAATCAAATTAATACGCATTTTCTTAATCAACGCAAAGTTCTGTAGCAGCATGGCTACTTTCTTAGCATCAACCTGCATGGGTTTGTTATATATGAATGTATTTCTTTTTAAATGCTCTTTATAGTTATAAAGGTCTGAATAATGATGACTCTTTATATAATTTTCAATTTGATTCCAGTTATGCATGCTGCCATCTCTACGATATCCTGTACCGTTCATACCAGCCATACCGTAAGCTTGCTTTAAGCAACTAGGTTTGTTGTTAAGATCTCCATCAATAAATTGGTGTAGTATTTCTTGTATAGCATTGACATGGTTATTTAAATTAAGCACTTCATCCTTATCTGGATCTGTTACATTGTTTTTATTATCGTTAAGATAATCTTTTTTAATCCAAGACGGATCAAACCCAAAAATGATAAGCTTAGGTTTGTGCACCATCTTTTTTTGCATCATATTAATGTAACTGTTAAAGTCATAAATATTTTTAACCATAAAGCCACCATTATAAAAGCGGTTCTCATATGGATGAAAGTAAAAATCACGATACTGCAAAACAACCGATATACCAAGCGTGATAATGTCCGGCTTTTTTATTTTCATCATTTCTGTCTTTAATCTTACATCAGGCGTATTAAAAAAAGATCTTGAAAAATAAATTTCTTTTTTGCTGGATAATTGCTTTTTTACAACAGTGCTTACAGGAACATCTTCTTTGTATTTATACAACAATACTTCACCAACTACAAAGTATAAAATAACAGGTATACTAAATATAGATACTCTGATTAAAAACTTCTTTATCATTAAAACTTGAAATAATAGAACGTGGCCTGACCGAAAAAACCGAAATACAAAATGGCGATTACAGTACAGAATTCTACAGCAATCCTATAGGGTCTATATAGCTTACTGATTTCGAATTGATGACTCTTGTGTTGTTGTATCCACTCAAATGCAAAAAACAAAACTAATATGATTACCCACTTCGTAGTGTCATGATCAGGCATGCTTAAGCCCTGAAACATGAATAGACGTTTGTAGTAAATAAATGCAACATGAACATCAGGTGCCCTAAACAAAACAGTAGTTAAAGCAACCAACAAAAATGTAAATACAATTGAAACTTTTGATAAGTAAGGATCTTCCTTCAGGTAAGTAATACCATTCTTTATAGTTGATGACCGTTTAGAAAGTATATTAGGGATGTAATATAAGCCATGTAATATACCGAATGTTACAAAAGTAAAGTTAGCACCATGCCATAAACCTATTAACACAAACAACAAAATAGTACAGTATAATCGCCACATTAAACGGTTCTTATTTCTACGAACAAGAGGCAGGTAAACATAATCTCTAAACCATGTGGTTAAAGATATATGCCAGCGTGTCCAAGCTTCAGGAATGGTTTTAGCGAAAAATGGAGTCTTAAAATTCGTAACTAGCTTAAATCCAAAAAGCTTTCCGGTACCAATAGCAATGTCTGAATATCCTGAAAAATCAGTATATAACTCGATGACAAAGAATATCATTCCCTTGAATAACTCACCGCTGGTAGCCGTTTGGTAGTTGTAAAAAATACTATTTACACGTAATGCTAAATGATCTGCAATAACCACCTTCTTAAAAACTCCATAAGCAATTTGCCTTAGCCCGTCAACAGCCTGATAATAGTTAAAATATCTTTTGTTTGATAGTTGAGGAACCAGCTGAGCTGCCCGCTCAATTGGACCTGCAAGCAATTGTGGAAAAAAGCTGGTAAAGCTTAAAAATACAACGTAATTAGTAGTTGGCGCAATTTTGCCTTTAAAGATATCTAATGAATAACTAAGCGTTTGAAAGGTAAAAAAGCTTAATCCAACTGGCAGTATAATATTTAACGTATGTAGATTGTCTTTAATCCCGATACTACCTAAAGCATCATGAAAAGATGATATAAAAAATTTAAAATATTTAAAGATAAATAGTACACCTATATTTAGGCATAAGCTTAAGTTTAAATATCTCCTTTTTACCAGTTTATCGGCCTTATACATTTTAATGCCAATAAAATAGTCAAGGTTTGCACAAACGAATATTAATAATAAGAACCTGTAATCCCACCAACCATAAAATATATAATTAGCAATTAGGATAAAAACATTTTGAACCTTTAAATTTTTATTTAAAGCCCAGTAAATTCCGAAAGTCACCATCAAAAAGATAGCGTAATCGATAGTAATAAAGTTCATTAAAGAAGTAGCTTATATAAATAGCTCAACAAAGAAAAGATTAAAAATTAACTTTTGATAAATAACAACAACTACAATTTATTACTTAACCGTATGCACTACCAGTTCACTTTTTTTCATTCCCTTAGCTGTTGCAGTAATAGTAATATTACCTTTGGCTTTTCCATCCGATTGTACAATCACTTGTGCTAAACCATTAAAAAGTTTTCTTTTCCAAGCAGGAGCTGGTACTGAATATTGTATCAGTCCCGGGTTGGTGTTTAATACATCCCAATCATGTTTTTTGCGCAATGGCAAGGTAACTATGGCCACCATATTTTTTCCCGCATGCAAATAGCGGCGATTGATGGTTATGATATCACCATTTTCGTGTGCATCTAGATTAGCTGCTACCAAATAACCATTCACATAAATGGATTGCTTTTTGCCTATGCTTTTGTAAAAGAAAGTAAGTGATGATTGCGACATGGTATCGGTTAAGGTTATTGTGCCTCTGTACACCCATGCTTTTTTACTCGTATCGGTTAAATCTGTAAAGGCCTTTTTCCATGAATGATCATCAAAACCTGGCATCACCTCTGCACGATTTAAAGTATCACTTACCGGTAATTCTTTCAAGTTTTCAATTGGCAAATTAACCAACAGTGGAAGGTATTTATCAGGCTCTAGAGATGTTGGGTTACCATTACCTACACCGATAATACGCCCTGACCCAGTTAAGTTAAAGGTAACTTCATTATTAGCATCTGGTATAGGCAGGCCTTTTTTATCTAGGGCACTTACGGCAATAATTGCAACATCTTTACCATCTGCCTTAATGGTATTTTTGTGCGCATTCATGGTAAGGCGTGCAGGCAAATCTGTGGTTTGTACCATTTCAGTTAACATGAGTTTGCCAGCAGTGTACCCTATTGCTTTCAACCGGCCTGCAGTATAAGGAACCTTCCACTCTAAATGCCCATTTTTGGGGATTAGCTTTTTTCCTTTACTCTTATCATTCAAAAATAGTTCTACCTCATCAAAATTGCTATAAACCCAAACATTTATTGGTTGCCCTTCCCTACCCTTCCAATTCCAATGTGGTAATATATGTAATACTGGCTTATTGCCCCACCAGGCTCTTAAATACCATACATCATCTTTAGGAAAGCCGCATTGATCGAGCATACCAAAATAAGATCCGATAGATGGCCAGCTATAAGGTGTAGGTTCACCACGATAATCAAACCCAGTCCAGATAAACATGCCTGCTAAAAATGGTCGTTTAACATAATAGTTCCATCCCTCCTCTATGCTATAGGCATTGGGGCGTGGCTTTGCATCATAAGCAGCTTTGTAATGCAAACTATCATTAGTAAAGTAAATGCCGCGGGTGGAAAAAGTTGAACCTTCTTCAGTACCCCAACCCTTTTGCCAAGGATATTTTTGATGTTGAGCATCCGGGTTTTCTTGTGCGATGTAATTAAATCCAATTAGTTCCATAACAGATGAAATACCCTGGCCCCATCCTCCACTAAAAGCAGCAGTAACAGCCCGAGTAGAATCTAAACTTTTAACATAAGCTTGCATGGTGGTAGCAATTCGGGCACCCGTTTCACTATTTTCTATCCCCCATTCTTCATTACCAATCGACCAGCTAATAACGCTTGGATGATTACCGTCACGTTGTATCAGCTTTTTCATATTGTCAAAATGATAATCGTTAATGCCCATCAATCTGTTTTCATCTATCACTAACATTCCCAAACTGTCGCAGGCATCCAGCAATTCGGGTGTTGGCGGATTATGAGAGCAACGGTACGCATTACTCCCCATCTCTTTAAGCTTTGCAATACGGTAGTATTGTAATTCATCAGGTATTGCAGTACCAACACCTGCATGTTCCTGATGATTATTAGTGCCCTTAATTTCAAACCGTTTACCATTCAGGTAAAAACCGGTATTGGCATCAAATCGAATTGTACGTATACCAAAACGTGTTTCATATTGATCAATGGGTACATTATTTTGCAAGATGGTTGTTACCAGTTTATACCGATAAGGAACATCAACCGACCACAAGTTCGGATGACTGATTGCAAGTGTATTCGTAAAATCCTCTTGTTTAAAAGCACTTAAAGATATCTGCCCTGTTTCCTGAGTAGCTACAACTCGCCCATTTTGATCATAAACAGCTTGCATAATTGTGAAAGTACTATTACTTCGACCATCGTTATTTACAGTTACTTTAGCATGAACAGTAGCTACATCATTATTTAAAGCTGTGCTAACAAATGTTCCATTGGTTGCCACATGCACCGGATTGGTTTTATTAAGCCATACATGGCGGTAAATGCCGGCACCTTCATAAAACCAACCTTCCTCCATGGTGGCATCAACTCTAACGGCAATCGTGTTGTCTCCGCCGTAATTCAGATAATCAGTAATATCATATTCAAAACCATTATAGCCACTGGGTTCAGTGCCCAAATAATGGCCATTCACCCAAACAATAGAATTACGGAATACACCACTAAAAGCAACAGTAATCCGTTTGCCAAAATCATCTTTAGCTATTCTAATTTTCTTGCGGTACCAGCCTATACTTTTTTCAGGAAAATTACGACCAATAGCTTTAAAGCCATGACTAAAACTTGCTTTTTCACTAAAGCTTGCTTCTACTGCCCAATCATGCGGCAGGTCTAGTTTTCTCCAAGGACGATCATCAAAATCGGGAGCAGCAGCACCATCACCATATCCTGCTTTAGCTAAATAAGAAAAATAGCTTGTTCCATTATTAAAATCCTTGTTTGTATCAAAAGGATGTCCGAAAGCAAAGCGCCAGCCTGTATCAATGTTAAGGTGCTCTCTAGTTTTTTGAAGTAACTTCTTACTTTGTGCATACATTGCCGAACAGTAGCACAAACTCAGCAAATACAAGCCTAAAAATTTTACACGCATTAAAAGGTAGATTTTACAGCCGAATTTAGATAATTAAGCAGGCTCAGCAAAATTCTACATTTTATTATACAAGCTAGTATTTACGATTTCTTTTAAGCCACAATAATGCACCTGTAACTGAAAGCACACCCGGTGTTAAGCCTAAAACAAGGTACAACCATTTAATCCAGTTACCACCATAAGCACCAATATGCAATTGATAAACTTCCCAGTCTGAACGCTTCTCAAAATTTTGTTGTTCTATAGGTGCAATACGCGTTAGCCTACCGGTTGTTGCATTGAAGAAAATAGAACTCGGCTTACCCTGAAGTAAAAAAAATGTAGTTTGAGGCATATGTCCTCTCACCATAATATCGTCACCCTGGGTTGCCGGTATATTCACGGCAATTGGTTGGAACCCTTTAACTACTTTTTTTGATTCGGCAATAACAGCATCCAAGTTGGCAGATATTACATAATTTACATGAGGTGGATGTAGCTTCCAGCCTACCGATGTAAACTCTTTACGGTTAAGCCAAAATCCAGTAAAAAACAGAATAAAGTTAAACAGGACAGACCATACGCCTATGATTCTGTGCAAGGTTGATACGGTTGTACGTCTGTTTTTAAACTTTAAACCTGCCTGCCACCTGAATGCCTCCCAAAAATGTTTACGATAAACGATGGTGCCTGTAATTAACGAGAACACCATAACTAAACCTACCATGCCGGTAAACAACTTACCTGGTATACCCAGTTGCAAACTGTAATGGAACGAGTATAGCCAGCGCATGAAAAACGGAGACAAATCTTGATAGTTGCCTTCTTTTAGTATTTTGCCGGTATAAGGATTTACAAACACGTAGTATAGGTAGTTCTCGGTAACATGCTGCTGATTTTTGTACAGCATAAACTCGTAACTATCGTATTTGTCTTGCGGAAAATCATGTAACACCAGCTTTTGTAAATTAGGATGAGTGCGCACCAGCATTCGGTAAATCTGATCAGCCGAAACTTGCTTTGATGCTGGTGTAAGATGGTGTAGTTCTGGATTAAAATGTCGTTCCATATTGCTCCTGAACATCAGCATAGAGCCTGTTAGTCCAAACAGCAGGAAAAAAAATCCTGCTGTAAGGCCAAGGCAGCCATGAAATTTAAATGCCCACTTAGTAATCTTACGTTTCATCGGCTATAGGGTTAGAAGTTATATCCTACACTGATGCGATACTCCCGGGGAGGATATGGCACATAAGCATACACACCAACCAGATTGGCTGCTGAAGGTGCGATCCATGCACTACCATAATTGAAACGGTTAAGAATGTTATTTACGATACCATTAACCGAAAACCGGTTATTCGACCAGCCAATACCACCATCCAGCCTGAAAATTGGAGCTAAATGAAGGTTTTCTATTTCGTACCTGCCCGCACGCCCCATTTGCAATTGATAGCCGCTAGATATTGAAAAGCCTTTCAATTCAGCAAACGGTAGCTTGTAGTTTAACCATGTATTCTGAATATGCTTAACCCGAAATGGGGTTGTCAGTCCAACTCTGGATGCATTTGCATCTTTAGAGATATGGCTATCTGTATAAGAATAATTGATAACAACGTTTAAACCTTTTACTATCTCCCCTTTTAAATCAAACTCTAAACCTTTTGACACAGTCTGTCCGATTTGAGACTGTTGATTAGTTGACGGATCAGTAACTTTAACATTATCGCGTGTAATATGGTATATAGATAAAGTAGTGTTCCATTTACCGTTTGACCAATCCTTTTTCAAACCAGCTTCTAGGTTTTTTCCTTTGAGCGGATTGAAAGCCTCTCCTGTTGTTACATTAACTCCGCTTTGTGGTGTAAAAGTTTGATCAAACAAGGCATAGGCCGAAAAGTCGGTCATTAATGAATAGCTTAGGCCAACTTTGGGTGTTAATGCGACATCATTGGTGCTACCTAAACTGTTTTTAGTAGGACTTTTAGTTACCTTAGTGTTAGAAAAAGTAAGTCTGGCTGCTACGGTTAACCTTAATTTATTGTTGAACATCCCTAACTCATCCTGTACGTAAGCTGCTTGGTAGCTGACGGCTTGTTGATCAGTAGCAATATCTAACAACTTACCTGTACGCACATTAGCATCAAAGGAGATTCCATACACCGGATTATTTGCATTTAAAAAATATAATGTTGGGTTAGCTGTTGGATCATTAAACCCAGAATAAGCTAGAAAGCTTTTATGGTTAATGTCTATTCCTCCCACAAAGTTATGGTGGATACTACCGGTAGAAAACACACCATTTACATAAGGCTGAATAGCTAAAACATCAGTATTTAATCGCTCATAAGTTGCTCTTCTCTTTATGTTGACAGCTGTAGAATCATATGTAGATACAAAAAAGTAGGTACCTTCTAAATGGTCGCGGGCATAAGCCGCGTTTACATGCAACTGCCAGTTTTTACTCAGCGCATTGTAGTAGCTTAAAAAGCCATTATTCTCTGTTGATTTATAGGGCTTCTTGTTAGGGTCATTAATACTGAAATCTATAGGTAATGAAGCAAAGCCATGAGGCGCAAAAACCGTTGCAAAGTATTGCTGAAAGCGCTGCGTTTGGAAAATATATTCGGCTGTGAGATAAGAATGGCTGTTGATATTATATCGTAAAACCGGATCAACCACTACTTTATCATTGAAATTATACTTTTGAAATGATTTAGCTTTTTGCCCGGCTGCATTCAGGCGATACTGCCATTTACCCGATTTATCCAGATTGCCATCCAAATCAGCACTTAGCTTATATAAGTTAAAGCTACCCGCAGTAAAGTTAATCTGGTGGGTGTTAGTACCCATAGGCTGCTTAGTCAATACGTTGTAAGAACCGGCAGGATCATTCAGCGCATTAATATAGCTTGACGGACCTTTAATAAACTCTACCCTACTTATGATTGACGCATCTTCAGGACTTGGGCCAGCATAAATCATAGACAAATCTAATCCGTTGCGCAAGGGTGTAATCATAGCACCACGCATAAAAACGTAAGAGGCATACAAATCAGCGTTGTTGTTACGCGTAGCACCACTTACATTGCGGGTTACACCTTCAATAAGGGTAAGTGCCTGCTGGTCGGCAATAATACTTTGATCAATTTCTTGAATATTCTGCGGTAATTGCAATAAAGGCGTATTTACTTTTAAAGTATTTGACGCTTTATCATGCTTATATTTTTTATAATATCTGGAAGAAACCGTTACTTCTTTTAAAGCATGGGTACTATCTTTTACAGCAAAAGAAGTATCTTTTTGCACGGCTTTGCCGGCTTGTGCCATAGCCGATGTAGTTAGCCAAGTACTGGCTAATAGGAGAAAAAATTTCATGAATATACAAAAGGGTAGTTAACAGGACATGCTTTTAGCATAGCCTGAAATAATGCTCAATAGCTATTCGAATGATTTCAACATTTGAATAACGAAACAAAAACATGCATATACGTTGCAGTCAAAACAGCATATGAATGCCGTTAACCATAAACAACATTTTATGCTCTTACCCGAGGTGGCTGGAAAACAGAAAAGGAATGTTGCACAACAGAAGGTATGCGATGCTGTGCGTAGGAAAGTTGAATATGCTGTATATATAAAGCAAGTTGAAACGGAACATGCGGCAAGGCTTCCTGATAGTGATTTTTCTGATCTTCACGCTCCTGCTTCTTTTCCTTTTCACTGGCCTCTTTCAACTTTTTCATCAAAAAGCAATGACCATTACAATGCAGCCACGGCCGAGATTTATTTTCACAGAGCATTTTGGCAATATAGCTTTGGTTAGCCTCAAACCCTGCATAAATAAAATACCGCGAGAAATTGGAACCGACCAGCGCAACAAGCAACCATATGACAAGTATCCGATTCAACATTTGCGAGCAAAGATAGTGATAATCCGTTCATATAATAATTCTGGAAAAATAGATTATGCTTTTAGACTATCGTTATAGCTGTTGTTAACAATGCATGAATACAATATAATGGGATTAATAACCCGATCAGCTTAATAAAGTAACTAGCACCTGTACTACATGTTACTTAATTTCACGAACAGCTAGAATTTGGTAATGCACCTACAGATATAATTATGATTTCACCAGGTGCATTAACACTTAATATCACCGGCAACATTCCCATCTGAACTTCTACGCTCTACAATGTTAATAGGATTTTATTTTAAATTAGATACGCATCAAAGACATTCATTAAGATGCTATTAAAAAGATTATCTCGTTGTTAAGTTCAACAACATTACAAACTTTCAACATTTATATAGCTCTGGTTGATTAATCACCTTAAAAAATTAAATTTGGACAAAACTTTTTAATTTTTTTTAAAAGGTATTTTGTTTGAATAAAATATTTCACTTACTTAGATTATTGCAGACAATTATTCTGCTTTGTTTATCAATATCAACATAGAATTATGTACGTATTGATAAACATGTGATTAAACCAATAAATAAGCTCAAATTAATGTTAAAACCCAACATCGTCGCTCTATGAAAAAAATCTGACTCTCATCCGGCACAAGTTACGCTCAGGGGAGCAACCTTCTGCAACGCCTTATATGGCCATTGACTACTTTTTAACAGTTGATTAAAGTCATTCACACAAACCAATGTATACGTATGAAATTTAGGAAACCCCTAAAAGGTAAAATGGATAGGTCTATCCTGCCCAAATTATCCCTCCCTCAAAAATTAATATTAGCCGGTGTCTTAGTGATCAATCTTGATGCTACGGCAGGAACAATCATCACGAAGTTTAAGCCTGAATTGCCTGCTCATACAGCTTCAGCATTAACTTTTAATCATCTACTTGCTGATGAGAAAGTTACAGGCAAAGTAACTGATGATAAAGGTCAGCCATTACCAGGTGTGTCCGTTAAAGTTAAAGGCAAACCAACAGGAACCGTTACCAACATAGACGGTGCATTCACCATTGACGCTCCTGAAAACGCCACTTTAGTAGTAACCTATGTCGGCTTCACTGCTCAGGAAGTTGCTGTAAACGGCCAGAATAGCGTTAACGTAAAATTACTCCCATCATCCAGTGCACTGAATGAAGTTGTGGTAACCGCCTTAGGTATTAAGCGTGAATCCAAATCATTAGGATACTCAACAACAACCGTAAGTGGCGAACAGTTAACCCAATCACGTGATGTTAATTTAGGTAATGCTTTAACAGGTAAAGTAGCAGGTGTAAGTGTTGCCAATAACGCCACCGGCCCAACAGGTAGTAGCCGTGTGGTGATTCGTGGTAATAGTTCATTAACTGGTAACAACCAGCCCTTGTACGTAATTGATGGTGTTCCTTTTGATAACACAAACCAAAATTCTGCCGGGCAATATGGCGGTTTGGATTTAGGTGATGGTTTATCAAACATTAATCCTGATGATATTGCGAACATACAGATTTTGAAAGGTGCAGCAGCTTCGGCCTTATATGGTTACCGCGGAGGAAATGGCGCTATCTTGATTACTACTAAAAGCGGTGCGAAAGGCAAGGCAGTTAGTGTTGAGCTAAACAATAATTTCACCTTTAACACCATAATTGACTATCGCGATTTTCAAACCACCTACGGGCAGGGCTCACAAGGTCTGAAACCAACCACAGCAGCATCGGCATTAAACACCGGTAACTCTAGCTGGGGTGCAAAACTTGATGGCTCTACAGCAGTAAACTTGCTTGGGCAGAACTATGCTTATTCATTAGGTCCGGATAATTGGAAAAACTTTTACAAAACAGGTCTTAACAACCAATCTTCAGTAGCTGTAAGTGGTTCAACTGATAAGATAAATTATCGTGTTGGTATATCAAATTTGTATAACAAATCCAATATTCCTAATTCGAACTTAAAGCAACAAGGTTTTAACATTAATACTACTTATAATATAAGCAAAAAATTACAATTTACCTTAACAGCAAATTACGTTTTTGAACAGGCTAAAAACCGAACGTTTTTGTCAGATGCATCAACCAACGTTAATGCAACGTTAATGTACCTTGCTAATTCATTCGATGTAAGATGGCTAAAACCAGGTGTAAAAGCTGATGGTACCGAACTTACTCCTACTAACGGATTATATTTTAATAACCCTTACTTCTTAACTGAATACCACCAAAATAGTACCGACAGAAATCGTTTAACTGGAGCTGCCACATTAAAATACAACATATTGGATTGGTTGTATGTGCAAGGCCAGGTGAGCCGAGACGGATACATCCTTGATTATAGAAAAGTTACGCCTACTGGTACAGCCTATGCTCCAGGTGGTGAACTTTCAGAATATGAACGCAACTATCATGAGCTCAACGGTAACTTCCTGATTGGGATGAATAAAAAGATTACTGAAGATTTCAGTATTACCGCTAACTTAGGTGGAAACTCTCAGGATGATGTTAATAAATCATATGGCTTAGATGGAACTGCTTCACCTTTTATATTACCTTATTTATATACAGCCAACAACATTGCTAATAGACCATATACGCAAACTTATACGCACTACCGTGTAAATTCATTTTATGGCTCAGTTGATTTAGGCTATAAAGATTGGCTCTTCTTGAATGTTACAGGCCGGAATGACTGGTTTTCAACATTAGCATCAAACAGCAACAGCTATTTTTATCCATCAGTTACCGGTAGCTTTGTTTTCAGCCAAGCTTTAAAACTGCCTACTTGGGTGAGCTTTGGTAAATTAAGAGCATCTTATGCTGCATCATCTAACGGTACCAGTGCTTATCAAAATTATTTAACTTATGGCATACGTACTTATACGACCAATGGTAATTCAATAGGTTACATAACTCAAAGTACTATTCCAAATGCTAACCTAAAGCCTGTTGATATTAAAGAACAGGAAGTTGGTTTAAATATGCAGTTTTTGGATAACCGATTAGGTTTTGACGTAGCTGTATATCACAAACAAACTACAGATGACATTGTAAGTGTATCTACCAGTAATGCATCTGGATACAATGCTGCTATTCAAAATGTTGGTAAAATCAGAAATAGAGGTATTGAATTTTTATTAACAGGTACACCTGTTAAAGCTAGAAACTTTAGCTGGAACTCATCATTCAATATTGCCTATAACAACAACAAAGTGCTGTATTTGGGCGAAGGTGTAAACTCTCTATCTATTGACGGTGCAATAGCCAATCGTGGTGATGGCGTTATTATCGCAAATGTTTTAGGCCGTTATTCCAGCCAAATTTTAGGTTATGCTTATTTACGTGATGCTAATGGTAATAAAATTTATGGCACTGACGGACAGCCTTTACGCACGTCTACCGTAGTGCCTTTAGGTTCTGGCATTTACAAAACAACAGGTGGTTTCAATAACGAATTCCGTTACAAGAATTTCTCTATGTCATTCTTGTTTGATTTCAAATATGGTGCTAAGATATACTCAGGTACTAACTTAGCATTGTACGCTGATGGTTTACAAAAAACCACTTTACAAGGTCGTGAAGGTGGTTATGTAGGTGTAGGAGTTACACAAGCCGGAACGCCAAATACCACAGCTGTTAATGCACAAACTTATTGGACTAATTTAACCGGTTCCAATAACATTGCAGAAGAATTTGTATATGATGCCAGCTTTATCAAACTGAGACAATTTATTGTTGGATATACTTTACCAACGTCTGTTTTTAAAGGTGGGTTTGTTAAAGGTGCAAGCATTTCTTTTGTAACCCGCAACTTAGCCACATTAATGAAACATACACCTAACATTGATCCAGAATCAAATTACAGCACTTCTAATGGACAGGGACTTGAAGCAAACGGTTATCCACCAACCAGAAGCCTTGGCTTTAACCTGAATGTTAAGTTCTAATCATTAAATGACTACGTATATGAAAAGTAAAATATTTTTATCTACCCTTATAATTGCAGGCGCCTGTTTAGGCACCAGTTGCAAGAAGAACTTTGAAACCATAAACCAAGACCCTAATCATATCACGCCGGAAATACAAGACTATAACTTGCTGCTGAGTGCAAGTGAGGTTTATATTGGCGGCACAGACTATGATACTTGGAGAAATGGTTTGATTTATGGTGCTACCATGATGCAGCATTTGGCTTCCACACAAGATTACTGGAATGGTGATAAATATACCTATAGTGCTGGTTATAATTCAGCCTTCTGGGACAGACAGTATCCTAATGGTGTTGCAGATATTCAAGAAGTAATTAACAAGTATAAGGATGATGCAACTAAGCAGAATGCTTATAACATTGCCAGAATTTTACGAGTATTCTTGTTTCAACAAATGACTGACTTGTATGGAGATGTACCTTACTCAGAAGCAGGTTTGGGGTATATATCAAAAGTTACTTACCCGAAGTATGATAAACAGCAAGACATTTACACCAGCTTACACAATGAGCTTAAAGCAGCAGCAACGGCATTAAGCGCTACAGCTACTAACACCGTAAATGGTACTGAAATGATTTACAAAGGTGATGTAACGTTATGGAAAAAGTTTGCCTACACAGAAATGCTGCGCTTAGGTATGCGTTTAACCAAAATTGATGCGACTACCGGGAAAGCCTGGGTACAAGAAGCTATTGCAGGCGGGGTGTTTACCAGCAATACTGATAATGCTATCCTGAAACACGAAGCTAACACCACTGATGCTGCAAATGCTTATGGTAAGGTGTTGGTTTACCAAGATCCAGATGCATCAAGAGTGAGTAAAACATTCATTGACCTCCTGAAGAATACTTCAGACCCTCGTTTAACTTATATTGCTACGGTAGCTACTAACCCAGGTGTTTCATATGGTTCGTCAGGGTTTGATTATGGCGATACTACTGCAACTAAGCAGGTTGGTATGCCTAACGGATATGATGAACTGAATGGAGCAACTGATATATCAAAAGCTCTAAACTGGCCTGGAGATATCAAAAAGTATTCAATTGTTAACCGTTATACTTACGCTAGAGTAGATGCACCTACGTTTTTGCTAACCTATGCTGAAACAAAGCTATTAATGTCCGAAGCAGCATACAGAGGTTGGATATCAGGTGATGCAGCTACTTATTATGCGGATGGTGTTACTGCTGCAATGCAGCAAATGACACAAAACGGTGCTGCCACAGGTATTAGCAACGCCCAGATTTCAGCATACTTAACTAAGAATGCTTACAATGCAGCAACAGCGTTACAGCAAATTAATACGCAATACTGGATTGCAACGTTCTTGGATGAGTACGAAGCTTGGTCTAACTACAGAAGATCTGGTTACCCAGCTTTAACACAGGTAAACTACTTTGGTAATGTAACCAATGGAACCATACCACGTCGGTTTACTTATCCAACGTCTGAGCAAACCATTAATACAACTAATTACAATGATGCTGTTTCAAGGCTATCTAATGGCGATAAAATGACATCAAGAGTTTGGTGGGATAAGCAATAGTCCACACCCCTAATCAAGAGCAATGCATTATGCATTGCTCTTTTTGTTTACATTGGTACAATCTTCAACTACCAACATAACTATCAAAAAAGTTTGTCTGCTGTAATCTAATTTATGAAATTACTAAAACATAAAGCTCCAATTTTATCTGCAATCATTTTTAATGCACTTTTTTATTGTTCCATATCTCAGGCCCAAAACATACCTGTTTACAAAGATGAACACCAACCTGTTGATGCCCGTGTTAAATCCTTATTATCTCAGCTAACCTTAACAGAAAAAGCAAATCTATTAGGCTATAATAGCCAAGCCATCCCCAGGCTAAACATACCTGCCTATAATTGGTGGAATGAAGGGTTACATGGTGTAGCCCGCGCTGGCGAGGCAACCGTTTTTCCGCAAGCTATTGGCATGGCTGCTACATTTAATCCAGATCTGCTTAAACAAGTAGCCACCGCAATATCTACTGAGGCCCGAGCTAAGTACAACTTGGCCATGCAGCAAGACAGGCATTTACAATATATGGGATTGACTTTCTGGTCGCCTAATATTAACATTTTTCGTGATCCCAGATGGGGACGCGGACAAGAGACCTATGGTGAGGACCCATATTTAACATCCCGCATGGGTATTGCCTATGTAAAAGGTATGCAGGGCAATGATCCTCAACATCTAAAAGTTTCGGCAACAGCTAAGCACTTTGTGGCACATAGTGGTCCTGAAGCTACCAGAGACGAGTTCAACGCCATTGCTGATGAAAAAGACTTACGCGAAACTTACCTGTATGCATTCAAAGCCTTAGTAGATAATGGTGTTGAATCAGTCATGACAGCCTACAACCGTGTTAATGGCGAACCCAACTCTACGAGCAAAAAGTTATTGAATCAAGTCTTATTAAAAGAGTGGGGCTTTAAAGGACATGTTGTTACCGACTGCGGCGCTTTAGATGATATTTATTTACGACATAAAGTATTACCCAATGCAGTGCAGGTTGCAGCAGCGGCTATTAAAGCAGGCATTAATCTGGATTGCTCCAGCATTTTGCAAAAAGACGTTGAAGCCGCTGTTAAACAAAAACTAATTACCGAAAAGGATGTGGATACTGCCCTTGCTAAAGTTTTAAGAACTGAATTCAAACTAGGCTTCTTTGATGAAAAAAGTCATAGTCCTTACTATAGCTACGGCGCTGATAGTATCAACAATGCTGCACATACAGCTTTAGCCCGTAAGGTAGCTACACAGAGCATGGTATTACTTAAAAATGAGAACAACATTTTACCGCTTAAACCAAATACTTATTCAAGCATTACTGTATTGGGCACTAATGCTTCGTCGTTGGATGTTATGGCCGGAAGTTACCATGGTGTAAACAGCCGCATAGTTGACTTTGTAGAAGGGATTACCGGATCGGTAGGCTTAGATACCCGTGTAGAATACGACTTAGGTTCAAGCTACACTGATACCACACATTTTGGTGGTATATGGGCGGCTGGTAATAGCGATGTTTCTGTTGCTGTTATTGGCCTATCGCCTGTGTTGGAAGGCGAAGCTGGTGATGCGTTTTTATCACCTACTGGCGGCGACAAACCTAACATTAGCTTACCAGCTGGAAATATAGCATTCATTAAAGCACTACGGAAAGGCAATCCTAAAAAGCCAATTATTGCCGTAATTACTGGTGGCAGTGATGTTGATGTAAGCGCTATTGAACCCTATGTTGATGCCATTGTACTGGCTTGGTATTCTGGCGAACAAGGGGGTAATGCTTTAGCCGATATTCTGTTAGGTAAGGTTTCCCCATCTGGGCACCTACCCCTTACTTTCTACAAATCAACTGCTGATTTGCCTGAATACACTTCATATAGCATGAAGAATCGCACTTACAGGTACTTTAAAGGTGCTGTACAATATCCATTTGGCTTTGGTTTAAGCTATACCACCTTTAACTATGCGTGGAAAAACAAAGCGAAAGAAAAATATACAGCAGCCGATACCATTACCTTTACAGTACAAGTAAGTAATACCGGCAGAATGGATGCAGATGAAGTAGTGCAAGCCTACATTAAATATCCTAATTCTGAAAGAATGCCATTGAAAGAATTAAAAGGCTTTCAACGAGTAAGTGTTGGAACGGCTCAAACCAATGAAGTAACTATCAAGATTCCGGTAAAAGAACTACAAAAATGGGATTTAACTAATCACCGCTGGAAGCTTTACCCTGGTCAATACCAATTAGTGGTAGGTAATGATTCTCAAACTGAAAAATTAAGTAGCAATTTCACCATTGCTAACTAACAACTAATTCTTAAAAAGAAGGCCCTACAAATTGCATTTATAGGGCCTTCTTTTTAGTGTATAACAGCGGGCTTAATTAGTCACCGTAACTACTCTCCCTCCTCTTCCTGCATCATCAAATACTCTAAACTTGTATGTACCTTTTTGGGTAAGCGGCCCAGTGTACATTGTACTGCTAATGATAGGTTCAGCTTGATTGGTGGTGTACCGAATAGTCATACCCGGAAATTGCACATTAGCTTTAACCGTACCGTTTTCTATAACAACACCAGCTGTAGGTATTCTGTACTGAAAACCTTGATGCATATAGCTTAATTTCACTAGTTCTTTTTTGCCTAGGGTATTACAGAATGTGCTCCACGCAGTGTTGTAAAGCGTATTTGCTTTAGCACTATCCAGTTCTGTAGCCCAATCCGGGTCTTTGGCCCATGCACGTTCAGCCAAACCCAGCATTTTAGGTAAAAGCAGATATTCCATTCTATCTACACCTTTGGCTTCCTCGCTCCATAACTGCCCTTGTATGCCTACAATGTGAGCTTTACCCGTTTCGGTGAGCTTCTCTTTTTTGGCCCATGCCGAAGCTGGTACAGGCACTCCCATGGAGTTTTCTGTAATGTTCTTTAGATAATTGTACGGGATGAATTTAAAAGGCTTATCTACATCTACGTAGCCTCCCCAGTACTGCCCTGGTTCATAAAAATTTTTCTGGTAAGATAAATCGAAATACAAGTTGCTTACGCACGATAATATTACCGGATAACCTGCATTAGCCAGCTGATACGCCAAGTCTTCTGCTCCCCAGCCTAGAACGTTATTCCATACATACAAGTGAAAGTTTGCTTGTGCAAAGTCAGTGTTTGGCACTTGCTTTTTCACACCATTTACCATTACCTTCCTTAAACCAGCTTCTTCCCACCCCGACACATATAGGTTTCGGCTTTTCAATAATTGATTTATCTTTTTGAAATAGTAGTACCACAAGTCATCTGTTGTTTTTACGTCAGATGAACCAGCCAACAGCTTCTGTACGGAAGGCGACTTAGCCCACACACCGGCAGGCACTTCATCGCCACCAAAATGAATGGTTTTCAGGGGTGCTCCTGCCTCACGGTACATATTTACTATTTCGTCAACTAGCGTTTCAAGAAAGTTGTAGGTAGATGGTATAGCAACATCCATGACATTATCACTCCAATGCTGTACAGATGAGTAAACCGATTGATCCTGCAAATCGTGTAATAAATACCGCTCGGCTTCCGCTTGCTGCCCAGCTTTCATCAAGCGTTTGTAACGCGCATCCATCGATTTGATAGCAGCTCTAGCATGACCCGGACTTTCAATTTCAGGTATGATAGTAATATGCCGAATATTCGCATATCTTAATATTTCAACGAAATCTGCTTTACTGTAATTACCGCTGCCATAATTGTTATTTACATCCGGTCCGGAACCATAAGAGGGCTGCAAATGGTCGGTATTAGTTAACGTGTGTCCACGTTTGGAACCTACACTGGTTAGCTCAGGCAATGATGGAATTTCCAAACGCCAGCCTTCATCATCATTCAAGTGCATGTGTAAAGTATTTAGCTTATACATGCTCATTAAATCGATTACTTTTAAAATCTGGCTTTTCGGTTGAAAGTTACGTGCTACGTCAAGCATTAAACCCCGATAACCAAAACGCGGTTTATCCTTCACGATTACAGCCCTAATAGGAATGCTTTGCATTTTACCCTGCCATGCTTTTGCCGGCAATAAACTTTTTAAAGATTGTATGCCGTAGAAAATACCAGCTCCAGTGCTTGCAGCTATGGTGATATGATTAGCATTTACCTGTAATTCATATTCCTCCTGACCCAAGCCAACCTTTTTCTGCAATGAAATATTCTGTCGTGCAGTAAGCTTACTATGAACGGCAGCCCCTATGAATAAATTAGCCATTTGCTGTTTTAAGTAAGCGGATTCATTTGTAAATGCAGCATCAGCTATAACCTGTGTATGTGCAGTTAATACAAAGGGTTGCCCACCTTTTTTATAATTGACCGGTGTGGGGAAAATACCAGATAGCTCGCTTTCCGGAATGTTCTGGATCTGATCATTTTGCTTGTAAACGTACTGCGGTGTAACAACGTCCACCTTATCGGCAGGTGTACGTTGCAACTGCTCTGGCTTAGTGGAGGGTACTTGACTAATGTTTTTTATAGAAACAGTTACATCCGGCGCATTGTCTGCTACATAGTAAAAACCTTCAGGCGCATCAGTAAAGTTTACTACCCAAGCACCTGCAACAAACGCCACCCGCATGGTGGCATTTGTTGAAAGTCCGTGAAAATTGGGATTAGGCGACATGCAGAAAAAATCACCATTCAGATGTTCAATTTTTACCGGACCCTCAACCGATTCAGGAACAATTTGCCGTGCAAAATTGAAGTAAACTTTCCAGCCATTGGCAGGCATGGCTTGTTTATCCGTATTGGTAAAACTTAGTACTGATTTAAACTGCGGCTTGCCATTATAGTTGTTCTGCAACACATCCCATTTAACCTGTAAGTTTTGCGCATTAAATGCTGTGCTTTTAGATTGTGCATTGGAACCAATACTTGCAATCAGCACACACATCAGAAGAATTACTTTTTTCATCATACAAAATGTATTTCGGAACAGTTGATATTTAATCTGCTTATGGTTTTGCAGAATACGGACGATCTTGTAGAGTTTTACCCCAATTTAAATTAGGCTTGCTACCCATTTCAAAAACCAGTTCGCCTCCCTGCATTAAATCAGCATGTGAAATATATGATTTAGTATAACTTTTTCCATTAAGCATAATGCGCTGTATATAAATATTCTGGTCGGTGTTGTTATGGGCAACCATGTGCATGGTTTTGCCGCCTGGCAATTTTAGGTTCACCTCATCAAACAAAGGGCTACCAAATACATACAAACCATTGGCTGGGTTTACAGGATAAAAACCCAAAGCAGAGAAAACATACCAAGATGACATCTGTCCAACATCTTCATTACCAATTATGCCATCATGCTTACTGGTATAGAAGTTTTTCAAGATATATCTTACTTTTTCGGCTGTTTTCCAAGGTTGCCCTGCGTAAGCATATAGGTAAGTGATGTGGTGGCTTGGTTCGTTTCCGTGGGCATACTGACCAATTAAACCTGATATATCAGGCGATCCTTCCGCCCCAATGCTACCTTTGGCTATAAACAATGAATCAAGCTTTTTAATGAAGGGTTGCTCACCACCTTGTAAAGCTATCAAGCCTTCCACATCCTGCGGCACCAGCCAGGTATATTGCCAAGCGTTACCTTCAGTATAATCGTCTTTACGATGGCGAGATACAAACGGACTAAAAGGTGTACGCCATTCTGTAGCTGATACTCTGCCACGCATAAAGTGGGTTTGCTTATCAAAATAGTTCTGGTAGTTTTTACCACGTTTACTGAAATATTGATAATCGGCCATGTTACCCATCTTTTTAGCCATTTGAGCTATGCTCCAATCATCAATGGCATACTCCAACCCCATCGCTACCGACTCAACGGTACTGTCTGCCGGAATATAACCCAGGTTCTTAACGTACTTAGTACCCATCTCATCACGCATAGCGGTAGCTTTTACCGCTTCATAAGCCAGCTTAGCATCAAAGCCTTTAAAGCCTTTCAGGTACGCATCAACCACAATAGGAACGGCGCTGTAACCCACCATAGTGTTCGTTTCATTACCCATCAAATGCCACATTGGTAATGAGCCCTGTTGCTGATAGATGGCCAGCATGGAACTAATCATATCATTTACACGCTCTGGCTGCAAAACGGTATATAACGGGTTAGCAGCACGATAAGTATCCCATAATGAAAAGGTGGTCAGATTGGTAAAACCAGCTTTTGAATGCACCTTTTTATCAGTTCCCCAGTAATCGCCATTGTGGTCGTTAAAAGTAGATGGCGCAATCATGGTATGATAGAAGGCTGTATAGAAGATGCGCTTTTTATCTTCATCAGTTGTTTTAAGTTGTACTTTCTGCAACTCTTTGTTCCAGGCCGCATCAGCCGTAGCTACCGTTTGGTTAAAGTTCCAGCCTGGCAGCTCGGCTTTGATGTTTGCCATGGCGTTAGCCGTACTTACCGGTGATATACCTACTTTAACATACACTTTTTCGCCAGCAGTAGTAGTAAAGCTTAATACGCCTTTTACTTTTTCACCTTCTAAAGCCATGCCTGTTTTGGCAGCAGTACTATCATATACGGCGAAGGTTTTGATGGGTTTTGAAAATACTGCTGTAAAGTATATACGCTGATCTTTCGCCCAGCCTTTTGAATAACGAAAGCCGGTAACCGTAGTATCATTAACTTGCTTAATAGCCGTTTTTACAGGCGTATCCCAACCTAATCCTTCTTCCAAATCAATCAGTATGTGTGCTTGGTCGGATTTTGGAAAAGTGTATTCATGAAAACCTACGCGCTGTGTGGTCGTTAACCTTACCCCAATATGGTATCGGTTTAATTGAACAGCATAATAACCAGGACGAGCAGTTTCCTGCTGGTGACTAAAGGTTGATACATAACCACTTTGCATATCCTTTGCCGTACCTTTGAATACTTTAATCGGTCCGGTTGTTGGCATAAAGGAGATATCTCCTAAGTCGCCAATACCAGTTCCACTTAAATGTGTATGTTGAAAGCCAACAATGGTAGAATCGGAAATATGGTACCCCGAACACCAATCCCAGCCTTGAGATATATTGCTTGGACCCAACTGTACAGCACCAAATGGAACGTTAGCCCCTACGAACACATGTCCGTGGAAACCCGTTCCAATAAAAGGATCTACATATTTAGTAAGACTAGCTGATTGTTTTTGCTGGCTATAAGCCGGATGGCCCGCCCAAAAACCTGTAAATGCCGCGGCCAGTGATAACAGCAACATTTTTCTTTTCATAGATAAAAAATTCATCATCATATAAATAAAATAAACATCCGGCTTAATAAAGCCAGCTCAGTTTAAAACGTACTCTTTTATTAATTCTTCTTTGACATTGAGTCACCAGATACAAGCAAACTCTTTAATATTATGGTTTTGGCTTTTCAACTTCAATTAATCCTTCATCATTAATGCTGATAGCCGGATATCCATTAGCATTTATACTTGCCATAAACTGCTGCTTGGAAGCTTCAAGCATTAACTTATTCTTTAAGTTACCAATCAGGGGCATAGTATTAATACTCAGTTCTGCTAAACTGGCTGCATAATGATTATGCTTTTGTAAATACGCTTTTTGCCGATAATACACCAACCAAAGCCATTTCTTCTGTTGCTCGGCAAAAGGCAATTTAAATATAGCCTCTGCTTTACGTGTAAATTGCAAGTATCCCCAACGCTCCGGATAGTGCATGTTAATTACACCCTGTGGCGACCAAACCCAGTTTTCTTCTGGCAACTCACGCCCGTTGGCAGCTTTTAGTTTAACATTCCTAGTGCCTTCAACCTTCGTATGCCATTCTACCCGCGAAAAGTTTATACGCCAGATATCGCCTTCCGCCGGTTTATTGAATGAGAACCCCATGCGTAATTCTTTAAGCGGGATAGCCATTTCTACAGTCCAGCCTTCATCCTTATCGGCAGGGTTGTTAAGCGTACCTTGTATGGCTACACCAGTTTTTAAATGATCCACATTCCATCCAATTAAGGCATCACCTCCATTACGATAAGGCTTAGGTAAAAACAAATCAAATATTTTATTAATAGCATTAATTTCAATTTCAAAATACTGATGAGCAGTGTTATCAGGATCTATAAAAATCTCAAAATCATTATCCTTAAAAATAATATCATCGTGATGGGTTTGAGTAGCCCAAACTTGTGGTTCCTGCAATTTAGCCGCTATGAAAAGAGTTGAATCGTTCCATAACATTTTAACTTGGGTTTTAAACTCCGGCAGAGGCTTTTGGGTACCTTCTATATCAACAAAATCCGTAGTCCAGGGTGCGTTTTGCCAAGCGTCCTCTTGTAGTTTGCCGTCCATCGTTAGCATGGCATTTGTATGCTTTACTACATAGTTTTTAGGAAAGGAAAACAACCTATCAAGGCCCTTAAAATTCTGTTGCGCTGAAGAACGTGCACCTACCAATAACAACAACGTACATAAGCTGCTTTTTACCAGATTGTATTTATTCGAATATTTAAAATTCATCACTTAAACTTCAGTTATTTACCTGTAATTATCCCTATCTCAGCGGCTGTTGCTCCATTACCGGCAATCACATGCAAAGCTTTAAACTGCACAAAACGTGCTGTAACGTGCTGCGGCAACGTTACTGTTTGCACAATTGGATTAGCTTTAATATTTGAAAACTCTCCTGTTGTAACCTGTTGCCATGCTTTACCATCATTGCTAATTAGAAAAGCGTAACGATCTACCAACCCGATTACGGATTTATCCTGACGGGGCAGGTAAGTAAAAGCTGTAATTGTTTCCGGTTTACCCAAATCAATACTGATCTGGGCTGGTGTAAAATGCTGCGTAGTATCAGCCTGCAAAGTGCTCCACAAAGTATTAGACTCATCGATAGCATTCTCGGGCTTACTACTGGCATTTGTTTGATTGTCAGATAAAACACGCCAAGCCTTTTTACTTAAGCCCAGTTGCACAGCGGCAACTTCGCCATGCTGTTGCCCATCAACTGCTATTGCTTTAATTAAACCACCTTCGGACAAACTGAAAGGTGAAGTATAAATAGGCGATTTTAGTGTAGGCTGACTTCCATCCAACGTATAATGAATAGCCGTTACAGGTGCAGCTGTAGTTATACTAACTATACCTTGCCGGGTACAACTAATGATAGGCGCTGTTAAATGTGGTGGTTCTTTATATAAGCCAAAATCACTTAAAGCTATACAAACCGGAGAGCCTGTAATACGCAAACGAACTTTAGCGGTGGTAATATTTTGAGGCAAACGGATCAGACGATTAGCTCCAATGCTGGTAGCAGCACCTATTTGTTTCCAAGCTCCGTTTTGCCACGCATCCACAGCAAAGCTTTCTATGCGTTGGCCCAGCTTAATGTTTTCACGCAGCCTAATTACGTTGAAGGTTTTGCTGCTGGTTAAGTTAAATACAATTTGAGGTGTTTTTACTTGATCATCAGTGGCCCAATAAGAATACCTATCAGCATCCAAAAGGTGCTGTGCACCAAATTGGCTATTGTTGTTACCACGTACATTGCTGGCAATTAGCTTAGCGCCAGATGCCAGGTTAACAGCAAAGGTTTGCTTTAACAGTTGCCCAAACTGACGTAACGAAGCTACATCTTCAGGATTTAACAAGCCTTGCTGATTTGGTGATAAGCCCAAATCCAGACCAGCACCACGCCCGACACTCTTGTAATATAAATCCAGCAGTTCGTAAGGGGTTTTTACTTGGCTATTCTGACTGGCATGATAAAACCAACCGGGGCGTAATGAAACATCACATTCAGCCGGCATCCAATGTTTCCCATTTCGAGTTCCCTCAATACCTAGTTCATATTTGGTGTAACCGTTAGATGGTTCTCTTCCTACATCGGGAGCCACAGGATCATAAGTAGCCCAGCAAGTTTCGCCGGCATGACCTTCTTCATTACCTACCCAACGTACATCCGGACCTACATCACCAAACAATACTGCACTAGGTTGTAACTGGCGGGTAATAGCCCAGGTTACAGGCCAGCCATAATAAGTAGTCCGGTCAATTTTACGCACTTCTTTGCTACCACCATAATATCCATCTCCGCCATTAGCCCCATCATGCCATGAAATAAAGAGCTTGCCATATCGGGTATATAATTCTTTCAGCTGGCTTCGGTAAATATTGATGTATTCAGGCTGTCCATAATAAGCACTATTCCTATCCCACGGTGAGCAATACAAGCCCATTTGCATACCAAGCTTTTGGCAGGCTAGTTGGTATTCTTTAACCATATCGCCTTTGCCCTGCTTCCAGCTACTTTTACTTATGTTATGTTCGGTAGTTTGGGTAGGCCATAAACAAAGACCATCGTGGTGTTTAGCTACAATCACTACCCCTTTAAAGCCACCTGCTTTTGCTGCACCTATTATTTGCACGGCGTCAAACTTAATTGGATTTACTAAGTCAGGGCTTTCATCACCATAACCCCACTCTTTATTGGTATAAGTATCTACCCCGAAATGAATAATGCAGTACATTTCCATTTCGTGCCAGTTAAGCTGCGCTTTTGATGGTAATGCACCGTAAGGCGCAGGTGCGCTTTGAGCATTACACCATACGCTTTTTGCAACTAATGCAGCCAGTATAATCCACTTTCTCATCTGTTTAGTGTTTTAACCAGTCAGCAGGTACGCTCATGGGCTGCGATCCATTGATACTGTATTTTAACTTCAAGGTATATCCGCCGCCACCTTCAACAAAATTGAGCTCAATAGGCTGTAAACCTTTTTTTAGGGCTACCTGCCCGCTTTTTTCAACAGGAGCGTGCCAACCGTCATTATCTACCGTAATGCGGCCAGCTACTTTGAGTATGCCGCCATCATCACAGGTTAAATAAAAACTATATATACCATCCTGAGGTACATCCAAATATCCTTGATAACGTAAACCAAAGCCTGGCGCAGTTACTGCCTTAGGTACCACAACGCTATCTACCACAAAGGTTTCTTTAGGCTGAACACTAGCCATCAGTTTTGAACTTTTGTACTCGCCAGGATAATAGCTGCACAGCAATCCCGCTTTTACATCAGCCTTCACAGGTTCAGCTAAGTTTTGTTGGGTATAATGCAGATTATATACATCACCAGCAACGCCATTAGGCTTAAATGCAGCCAACCTGATATAGCTTGATTTCGAGATAACCAAAGGTGCAGTTAACTCAGGCGAATTTTTATTAGGTACATTACCATTGGTAGTGTAATGAATAGTTGTGTTAGGTAACGGCTTTTTTAAATTAAGCACGGCTTGGTTAGTAAAAACGCTTTGTTCTACTAAGCCATCAAAATCAGGCAAGCGGTAGTTTACGTGTAAGTTATTTAATCGTGCATATTGTGCACGTAACCGCACTAAATAGGAGTTATATTTATGATTACGTGTCCACAAATTTTCAGCTAAAGCTGTCATGCGAGGCATGTACAGGTAATCGGCACGGTTCTCAGTAGGTACATACTCCGTCCATAAGTTAGCTTGCGCACCAATAATACCGTTGGCTTCTGCTTGGGTAAGCCCTTTAGGAACAGGGTTATAATGGTAAACGTTGTCTATTGAATTATGATCGGGTGCATTGTCGAAATACAAAGGGTTACCCGGCGACATAATAACCTGATTACCGTTTTTTGCTGCCTCAACAGGTGCTTTCGGCACCCAGGTACGCCAGTACATTATCAATGCTGTATGACTGATACCACCTTCCAATACTTCATCCCATCCAATCAGCTTACGGCCTTTTGAATTGAAGTATTTTTCCATACGGTTGATAAAGTAGCTTTGCAGAGCCGGCAAATCTTTTATTCCCTCGCGTTGCATGAATGCTTTACAAGCTTCAGATTTGGCCCAGTCAGACCGTTCCACTTCATCACCGCCAATGTGGATGTACTTGGATCGAAAAATGTCCATGATCTCGTCGAATACATTCTGAGCAAACTCATACGTGCTTTCGTTACAAGGGCATATAGGTTTTGTGAAAAGTTTGCCCCATGAGTTTTCACCATTACAGGTTAAAAATGGATAGGAATTAATAGCCGCCATCATGTGGCCAGGCATATCAATTTCGGGTATGATATCGATGTGGCGGGTAGCAGCGTAAGCTACCACATCTTTCATCTGCGCTTGTGTATAGTAACCGCCGTACAACGTTTTACCATCTTTATGAATGATATGCTGCGGATCGATAACAAAGTCAGGATTGTCGGCAGCTTTTTTCATACAAACCGAATCCTGGTTGTTAAAAGTTCGCCATGCACCTTCTTCGGTTAGTTTGGGATATTTTTTAATTTCAATACGCCAGCCTTGATCATCAGTTAAATGCAGGTGAAACTTATTGAATTTATACAGGGCTAACAGGTCAATAAACTTTTTCAAATAGGCTATTGAAAAAAAGTGGCGCGATACATCCAGATGCATACCCCGCCAGGCATAAACCGGGGCATCTTCAATGTTAAGTGCTGGTAATGATAGTTGACTCGGCAATGCCTGTTGTTTGTTTTCAATACCAACAGGCAGTAACTGACGGATGGTTTCTACAGCATGAATCATACCCGCGCCATCTTTAGCCCCGATAATTATGTGCTGTGATGTAATTTGCAGATGATAACCTTCTTCGGCAGTAATCGAGTTGTCTTCTACAAACTGGATGCTGTTTTTAGGCAAAGCTTTACCATTATGCCTAACCGCTAGCTTATTATGCAACAACTCATTCAGCAAACCAGCTTCTTGCTGATATTTCTTACTGGCTGGTGTTACAATAGATGTTTGGTTATTAATTACAAACAGCCCCTGGCCCACTGTTAACTTTTGCGGGTATGGCACCAGCGGAAAGCGTGAGGAAATATCTTGTGCAAATGATGCACCAGCATCCGCTAACATTAATAAGGAACCTAGTAGTGCTATTTTCCGGCTTATATTCTTTTTCATCAACAAGTAGATATACGCTGCTATTAATTAGTAGTATTTTGATCCAGGATAGGGTGATTGATAGCGGAAAGACTTTGATGCGAAGTTTTTAATTCATCAAAAACCACCACTTCATTTTTCCCTTTTTTGAGCCAGCCAGCAGGTACATACAAAGTTTGCTGCGGCCCTATTTGCCAGTACTTACCCAGGTTATGACCATTCAGAAAAACAAAACCTTTTCCAAAAGCATGCATGTCAAAATAAGTATCAGCAACGTTAGTTAAAGTAAAAATACCTTTGTACAAACCCGGATGTACAACAGTGTTCAACCCTGGTTTAAACATAAAGCCACTTAAATCATTAAAAGGCAAACGGTACATTTTCCAGTTCAGCACTTCGGTATTGTTCAGGGTTACGCTTTTAGTAAGACCATGACGATTGTCGGCCAGAAAGGGACCGTAATTTATACGTCCGTTATTCTCAACCAGAATATCCAACGTGGTATTGGAAAGTACCTGATTCAGCATAACTGAATCCTGCTTCAAACGGCGGTCGAGTGTAGCTATTTGTTTCCCATTCAGGTATACAATCGCATAATCTCTTAGCCCGTCTAATTTTAGAGTACCGCCACTCTTTATTTGTGTCCGATATAGCACAAAGCCATAAGCTTGGTCTAAATCCTCAAAGCATAAAGGTTTGGCAGAAACTGACGGCTTAGGTAAGTTGTTAAAAATATCGGCACTAGCATCAAATTTAATATTTGCGATATTAATGGTTGGCTTTTTTGCCGGAACATCCGGAAGCTTTTGTCCTGTAGGCAGATGTTTAGCGATTATTTCTCTGAATTTGTAGAACTTCTCGGTAGCATTGCCGGCTTCATCAAGCGGTGAATCGTAATCATAGCTAGATACCTGCGGCGAATAGGGATCGTTTACATTCATGTTTGCCCCATTCATAAACCCGCGGGTAGTACCTCCATGAAACATGTACATGTTGATTGAAATACCAGCTGCTAAAATTTTATCTAATGTTTGTGCGACCTGATCAGCAGGTACCTTAGCATGCTTTTTACCCCAATTATCAAACCAACCAGGATACCACTCGGCTATGTAATAAGGGCCTTTCCCATTATGATACTTGTTAATAAGCTCTTTTACTTTTACCGGATCTTCCAAGCCATTTACAGCCGGCAAATAACCCGGCAGATAGCCTTTAGGCATTTGGTCGGCACCATCGCATGTAAACAGAACCCCATCAAAGCCAGCCTTGCGGAATACCTGACGGTTGATGTCTAAATACTTCTTATCATCACTGTATGACCCATACTCATTTTCAATTTGTATCATCAAAATGTTGCCGCCATGCGTTACCTGTAAAGGCACCAACTGTTTAGCCAGTTGGTTTATATAGTTGGTGTAAGCCGCCAAGAACTTCGGATCTGTGCTTCTTACCTTCAATGTACTATCTTTTAACAGCCACCATGGGTAACCGCCAAACTCCCACTCGGCACAAGCATAAGGGCTTGGACGTAATACTACCCACAAGCCTTCCTCCTGCGCAGTTTTAACAAAAGCAGTAATATCATTGTTACCGGTAAAATCATATTGGCCTTTAACCGGCTCATGTGCATTCCAGAACACGTAGGTGCCTATGGTATTCAGGCCCATGGCTTTTGCCATTTTCATACGGTCGCGCCAGTACTCACGCGGAACACGGGCGCAATGCATTTCTCCTGATATCATTTGCAATGGCTTACCATCCAACATGAAATCGGAATTACCCAAAGCAAAAGTGTGCCTGGTTTGCGCTATTGAAGATAAAGTACCAGCCAGCAGCAAAGCACCACCTAAAGCGGACAGGAATTTATTGCTCGATATTTTCACCAGATCAGATTAGCTGTTTAACAGTTGTGGATTTTGCTGGAAAGTTTTCCATAGAAACTCACCAAAAATGGTATTAGCCCAAGCAAACCAATTCCGGGTAAAATCGGCAGGGTTATCTTTATTAAATGATTCATGGATAAAGCCTTTACCTGCGTGTGTAGCCTGAAGCATTTGAATACAATGTTTAATTTCCTGCTCATCAGTACTGGTCAATCCACGGCTAATAATGCTCAATGGCCAGATCATTCCATCTCTGCTAACATGTGGGCCGCCAATGCCTTCGGCAAGCTGGCTTTTATAGAAGTATGGGTTGTGCTCAGATAGTACAAAGCGACGAGTATTCTGATAAATCGGATCAGAGGTAGATACCGCTTCCAAATAAGGCAAAGCCAATAAACTTGGAATATTGGCATCATCCATCATGTTGGCATTTCCAAAACCATCTACTTCAAACGCATATATTTTACCTGCATACGGATGGTTAACCACGCCGTGCTTTTGTATAGCCTGCTCTACTTCGGTAGCCAAACTTTGCAGTTCAGTAGCCAATTGGCTTTCTTTCAAAACCTGCATCATTTCGGCAGACTGCTTTAAACTTACTACCGCAAAAAAGTTGGAGGGTATCAAGAACGGGTAAATAGTTGCATCATCACTTGGGCGAAACATGGAACAGATTAACCCGGTTGGTTTTATCGGAAAACCATAACCGCCCATAGGCAATGTATCAGTAGGCGTATTGGTTACACGCTGAAAATGGTAACTACCTTTGCCGGTTTTACGTTGCTGCTCTTTAAATGTGCTTAAAATAAGCTTTACTCCATTTTTCCAATGCTCATCAAATGGTTGTACATCGCCAGTGTTTTTCCAATAATGGTATGATAAACGTAAAGGGTAACACAAAGAGTCAATTTCCCACTTACGCTCATGTATGCCCGGCTTCATATCTGTGCGGTCGGTTTTCCATTCGCTTACCTTAGTGGCGTCTTTGTAAAAAGCATTAGCATATGGGTCTTTCAGTACACATTGCATTTGGCGGTTTATCACCCCGGCTACCATTTGCTGAAGCTTTTTATCCTTTTTAATAAAAGTAAGGTAAGGCCAAAGTTGTGCTGAACTATCCCGCAACCACATGGCATCAATATCGCCGGTAATCACGTAAGTATCAGGTTTACCATCGGTAACAGAGTAAAAAATCGTAGTATCTAAAGTGTTTGGAAAGCAGTTTTCAAACATCCAGGCCAATTCTTTATTGCTTACTTTGGCCTTAAACTGCTTAATAGCATCCTCAACAGCTGTACTGGTAAAATTACGTTTACCAAGTGCTGGCCGTTGGGTAACGCGCTCATCAATGGCGGCAAGAACGGTTTTGTTAATAAACATTCCGGCAGTCAGTAATCCTGCCTGCTGTATAAAAGTACTTCTCTTCATAGGTATAGTTATTGGTTATTCAATATGTACTCAGCTTTTTTGTATATGCCTTCATCGCCTTCTCAAAACGATAAGCCGACAAGATTATCAAAACCTGAAGCGCACAAACGCCTCCATGGCTTCATATTCAGCTAAACCTAACTGGTTATAACAACCAGCGGTCTCCCGGTTACGATCTTCAGCACGTACCCAGAACTCGCGATCATCATCGCCAGGGAAAACCGGCGTATCTTTTTGCGACTGGTGCTTGAATATAGCATTGCGTTTACGCAACACTTCCTGTGGTGATAATGGAACGGCCATTTCAATTTCGTGAGTTTCAAACTCATGCCAGGCACCACGATATAACCATAGCCAGCAATCTTTAACCCACTCTTCGGTTTCTTTCAATTGTTGCAATGCTGCCAGTATAATGTTAAAGCATACCACGTGTGTACCATGTGGGTCAGCAAAATCGCCAGCGGCAAATACCTGATGTGGTTTTACAGACTGCAGTAATTCCATCACCAAGCGCACATCTTCTTCACCTACCTTATTTTTTTGTGTTTTACCGGTTTCATAAAAAGGCAGTGCCATGAAATGAATATGATCATCCGGTAAGCCGGCGTAACGTGCACCTGCAATAGCTTCTGTTTTGCGAATGAACCCTTTTACATTCCGTATCTCTTGGGTATCTATTTGATTAGGTTGTTTTTGTTCTAAAAAGGTACGCATACCATCATATACCGTGCTAAGCTTAGCGGTATCTTCTCCTATACTTTTGTTAAAATCGATGGCAAACTCAACATAGCGTAGTACGTCATCATCCCACACGGCAGTATTTCCGGATGTTTGGTAAGCCACATGCACGTCATGACCTTGATCAACTAAACGAATAAAGGTTCCACCCATTGAAATCACATCATCATCAGGGTGTGGTGAAAAGATGATAGATCTTTTCTTAGCCGGATTGGCACGTTCAGGGCGTTGGCTATCATCAGCATTGGGCTTACCACCTGGCCAGCCTGTAATGGTATGCTGTATCTGGTTAAAGATATCAATGTTAATGTTATAAACCGGGCCTTGCTCTACCGCCAGTTGGGCCATACCATGGCTGTTATAATCTTCTTCCGTTAATTTTAACACTGGTTTTTTAAGTACACCTGCCAGCCATATCACAGCTTTCTTTTTTAATGTATTGGTCCAGATACAATCTTTTACCAACCATGGCGTATTAAAGCGGGTTAAATCAGAAGCTGCACCTGCATCTAAAACAAATTCAACATTATCAGATAACTGCAAATAGGTAGCAGGTACATCGCTGGAAATTTCACCTTCAACTGCTTTTTTGATAATGGAAGCTTTTCTTTGGCTCCAGGCCATCAATATAATTTCGCGGGCTTTGAAAATAGTACCAATGCCCATCGTAATTGCTTTGGTAGGCACGTTTTCTTTACCACCGAAATCACGTGATGCATCGCTGCGTGTTAAATCATCAAGCGTAACCAAACGAGTACCGGAATTTGGAGCAGAACCAGGCTCATTGAAACCAATGTGTCCGGTACGACCAATCCCCAAAATTTGTAAATCTAAACCGCCTAAGTCTTCAATTTTACGTTCGTAATCCATACAAAATGCAGCTACTGCATCCTTATCGAGCGTACCATTAGGTATATGAACTTTACTTTGGTCTATATCAATATGATTAAACAAGTTTTCGTTCATAAAAGTCACATAGCTTTGAGCCGCATCTGGCTGCATTGGGTAATACTCATCCAAATTGAAGGTAATTACATTTTTAAAGCTCAATCCCTCTTCTTTATGTAACCTTACCAGCTCCTGGTAAACGCCTATAGGTGTAACACCAGTTGCAAGCCCCAGAACTGTTTGCCCGCCAACTTCCTGCTTGCTTCTAATCAGGCCGGCAATTCTATGCGCAACATGTTTTACAGCTTCTTTTTGGGTAGGGTAAACATTTACCGGCAGCTTTTCGTACCGGGTTTCTTCTAAGAGATTTAAACGTGCCATATAAAATTGTATTTCTAGTTAGTTGAATACTTTAAAGTTTGATTAGTTAGTTATTGTTAGCAGTTGCTCAGGTAAGTTCCAGCCGCTGACTGATAATTGCAGCATTTGCTGTGCAGCATGTTCGGGCGTGTAATCTAAAACTATTTTCCGCTGTTCGCCGGGCAAAACCGATACGTAGTTATCTGTGTAAAATACCGGCAGTACACGCCTTTTGGTACTGCTGTTTACCAGTGATACCCTGTTAAAAAATGCAACTGGAGCTTTCGCTGGATTAGTTAGGGTTACCTCAATTTTACCCGTGGCTATATGCCTGCCAGATACTTTAAGCTGCGATGCTGGCAAATGCTTCAAACCCGAATAATTACCTTCAGCATCAGGTAACCAGTATAAATTATTGCTGAGTATATTTTTATTAATATCCAGCAACTGCAATGACAGGAAAGTTCCCGCATCTTTTGCCCGATTATCAATCATGGCTTTGATAGGTAAAAAGTTTTTGCTTGATGAGGACTGCGCTTCAACAAAAATTTGTGTTACTAAGCTATCAGCTCCCTGCATATCAACCGTTTTTACTACCAGCATTAGGTCGCGTTTGGTTTCAAAAGTGTTGTTTACTACCGATACCATACCAGTAATGGGGTTGTACATGGCATGCAACGGCTCACTGCCGCTGTGCAAACCATACAAGCAGGCATTAGGATCTAGATAGTAGTCGTACATCTGCCCACGCATAGCAGTCCATGGGTTCTGCGTTTTCCAGATGATGACACCTGTGTACCAGTCCCACATGTGTGAACTAAAGCCTTCCATCAAAGCTCGGTACTGATCGTAATTCACCAATTGAGCTTTATTAGCAAAATCTTCGGCATCTTTTGCTTTGCCATACGGATCAATAGCAGCATCATAGCCAATGTATTTATGATAATCCCAAACAGAATCAACTTTGGAAGTATGGTTTTGGGCAGAATACTGCGGTGCCACCAAGTTTTTTTCAGGAATAAAGCGCTTCAACGATTCATAATCACTTACACCAACCGAACCAATTTCAGAGTTAAACGGAAAAGTGCGGGTTTCCCAAAAAGCTGAAAGGGGCTGTATGCCATAAGGACCATCACCGTTGCCCCCTAAGGTATTCAGTGACATTTTATCGGAGTTTGAATAATCTACAAACCACCGTGTTCCATCTAACTTAGGGATAATAGAATCACGCAGCGGTATTAAAATATCTTCAGGAGGCGTGATCTCGTTACCACCGCACCAGATAGCTAAAGACGGATGATTACGCACCAGCTTGATTTGATCGGCTGCTGATTGCAGAAACAGTTGATGGTTATCGGGATATTTGCGCCGAGTCCATTGATCTTCTGCTTTCATAGGATCTATCCATTTGCCATTAGCATCACCTGATATCCAAAAATCCTGAAACACTAGCATACCATATTTATCACACGCATTATAAAACTCTGGTCGCTCTACTAATGCTCCACCCCAAACCCGAATAAGGTTAAGATTCATATCATGATGGAACCTGATTTCGGCATCGTAACGAGCATCCGAAAAACGCAGCATAGCATCAGAGATAATCCAGTTACCACCCTTAATAAATACTTTTTGCCCGTTCACTGATATTTGCTGGCTATTGGTATGACTATTCCAGCTAGCTTGTATTTCCCGAACACCAACGTTTACATTCTTCTGGTCAGACAACTTATTATCGCTGGTAAAAAACTGTAATTGTGACGGGTACAAATAAGGTTTGCCATAACCATTAGGCCACCATAGTGTAGGGTTTTTCAACACTAAATCTGCTAGGTTTACTTCGGTGACTGTGTTAGGTTTAAGCGTTATTTTTTGATTAACACGAATACCATTGATAGTAAATTGCAAGATGCCGGGTACCGGAACATTTAAAGGATTTTGCAGTTCGGCCGAAGCTTTGATGATAGCAGGCTGCTGCGGGCCATTTACTTTGCGCACACCGGGCACCAACGTTATAAAATGCGGATTGCATATTTTTATTTTACCTGTGGTTTCGACAGTTACCTTGTCCCATATACCTGTATTGCGATCCCGCATGGGTTGTATCCAATCCCAACCGGCGGTATATTGTAATCCCACATTTTTAGCTATACGTCCGTCGCCCCCCTGCCCGCCATTGGGCTTTCCCACCGGATCGGGCGGATATACCACAACGGCCAGCCTATTGTTTCCTGATTGATTAAGTACCTTCGTAATATTATATGACTGGCGCAGAAACATACCATAATGTGTTTGCGCATTAAGCTTATGGCCGTTTACAAATACATTGCAACTGTAATTTATACCCCGTAGGTTTAAATAAACCTGTCCGCCACGATCAGGAACAACGGTTTTAAAATCATTAACAAACCAATAAGTGTAATAATCACGTCCGGTATCATAAATGTCTTTTATCTTTTCGTTGTTCATTCCATAAAATGGGTCAGGCACTTTATGGTTTGATAGCAGTGTGGTTAATACCGTTCCGGGTACTACAGCCGGCATCCACCCAGAAATGTTATATGTTGTTTTGGAAATGCTTACTCCATCTGTATTCACTTCTTTTATAGCAGCACATTTCCAACCCGAATTAACTTCAACAGTAGTTTGTGCCAGTGCGGTTCCATAAAACCCAGCAGTAATTAAAGTTGCCAAAACTACTTTCCTTAATGGCTGATATAAATGTTGTAAAAAATGAGTGCTTTTGCTTTCCATATTAGATGTTTGCAGATGAATGAGGTACGGCTATATAAAAGGTATGTTTAACACGAAAAATTTATGGATAATCCAATTTAAATGCGGCAGCATTCTTTAAACCACTGTTATTTTGTAAGCTTACCGGCACGTTTACGGTTACAATACCTCCTGACTCCTGCCATTTAATGTTTTTATTAGAGCCTAATAAGCTCACTTTTTTAACGCCTTTTACACCATTCAACTTAAACTGTAAAGTAGCTGGCAGCTTCACTTCTTCCGCTTCGCTTAATACATAAGCGTAAACCGATTTCTTATTTTTTGATTGCGTATAGAAAATATTATTTTCTGAATATGGAGCTATTACGCGGGAGCTATAAATGCCTTGTCCGTTTATTTTTATCCAGTCAGCTATACCAGCCAAACGCTTATATGCTTCAGGGTCCCAATCACCATCCGGGCTTGGGCCTATGTTCATCAGCAAGTTACCCCACGTGAAACGATTTTGATAAGTAGCTGAACTATCTCATGTGTTGATTTATAATGATCACCAGGAACATAACTCCAAGAGTTCCCCATGGTTATACAACTTTCCCAAGGGTAGCTTAAGGGTGTTGCTGGAACTTCCTGTTCGGGAGTAGTATAATTTTCATATTCGCCAGGCACAGTTCGGTCAACCATAATCAATCCAGGCTGATTATGGCGAGCCATAGCAGCAATTTTAGGCATATTAATATCCTGGTTAAACTTGATTCCACGCTGCCAATCAATAGCGGTATCAATCGTGTTTTTTGGACGAACCCATCCACCATCCAACCATAGTATATCGATACTGCCGTAACCCGTCATGAGCTCCTGAATCTGGTTATAAGTAAATTCTTTAAACTTATTCCATCGCTCCGGGTATTTTGCAGGATCATAGTTTACGTTACGATCTTTAGGCGGAAAATATGGCCACCAATAATAAGGCGAGTGCCAGTCGGGCTTAGAAAAGTAAGCTCCTATCATGAAATTTTCTTTCCTGAAAGCACTAAAAACTTCTTTGGTAACATTAGCCCGCGGATTACTTGCAAACGCTGATTTAGGATCGGTTATCTTGTAATCGGTTTGCTTAGAATCAAACATGGCAAAGCCATCATGATGCTTGGTGGTAAAAACCACATATTTCATACCTGCATTTTTAGCAGCTTTTACCCACTTTTCGGGGTTAAAATTTTGCGGACTAAATGTTTTTTGTAGGTTTTCATAAGCCTGCTTATACTGGTTATAATCAGCGCTGTATGGTCCTTTACGTTGTGTCCAGCCTTCATCTTCAGGGCAAATACTCCAGCTTTCTACCACTCCCCATTGTGAATAAGTACCCCAGTGCATAAACAAGCCAAATTTCAAATCCTGCCAGTTAGCCAGCTTCGCTTTAACAGCCGGATCTGTAGGCACTTGATACTTTTTTGATATTTCATGAACCTGTGCCTGTACACTACAGGTTAACATGAACCCTAAAGCAAAAAGAACATATCTATTTAGTTTACAGCGCATTTGCTTATTTAATTGTAGAGTATTACTCATTTATGTTTAGCTCCAAATTAAGAGCATCAATTTTTTCACCTAATAGCTTACCAATATTTTCTACCACAAGAACAGCCCCTCCTATCAGCTGTGCATTGCTGGTTAAATTTGATATTACTACTTGAGTGTATTCGGCCAAACGCGGAATGCAATGTTCATTGATGGCTTGCTGTATAGGGGCCATCCATAAACGGCCAATTACACTTGCTTTGCCGCTTAAAATAACCGTAGCCGGATTCATGATGTGAATTAGAATGGCTAAACATTGCCCGATGTGATAAGCAGCTTCAGAAATAAGCTTAACGGAAAGTATATCCCCTTTAATGGCTTCATTAATTATTGCATCAGCATCAATAGAAGAGTATTTAGCTAAGCTGCTGCTTTGCCCTTGCCGAATTTCTTCGGCTGCTTTAGATGTAATAGCTATTAATGAGGCTTCTGTTTCTAAACAGCCATGTTTACCGCATTTACAAAGCTTTCCATTTTTAATCAATGGAATATGGCTGAACTCTCCGGCTAAACCACTATGACCTCTGAAAATCTCGCCGTTTACTATCATACCCAAACCAATTCCCCAGCCTAAGTTGATGACCATAGCATCATCTTGGTTTATAGCTACACCAAACTTCTGTTCGCCAAGTGCAATGGCAGTTGAATCGTTTTCAATAAAAACCGGTAAGGCAATGGCCTGTTGAACATAATCAACCAACGACTGATCCTTGCATTCAAGGAAAGTATAATTTACCCCTCTGGCGGGATCAACGAAGCCTGGCATGGTAATGCCTACGCCTAATATTTTACTTTTATCTACACCAGAGCTAGCTATAAAATTATTGATTTCAGTTACCAGATACTCTGGTGTTAAATCATAGAGCTTAAGTTCATGTTGTACAATTTCGGCAACAAAGCAATTGTTCATATCCAGTATGCCGATTTGTATGTAAAACTGGCTCATAGCTACCGACACAATGTAATGAGTATCTGGTATTAATGAGTACTGTAAAGGTTTACGACCACCGCTTGAACTAGCATAGCCTTTTTCTATAACATAACCTTCTTTAATCAATTCATTAAGAACCTTAATGGCATGTGGAATGCTTTTACCTATATAGTTACTAATATCTGAGCTCGATAAAGTTTTATTGTAATACATACACTTAATTGCCTTCGCATTATTTAATAAAGCAGATACGTTCTGAGTAACCATTATTGTAGAAAAGATTAAAGATTTACATATTTAGTTTTTTTCCGATAAACAAACAAACTTTTTTAAAATTTTAAAAAGAGCTATATTGTTTATACTTACTTTAAGAATAGAGATCGCGTAAGCTCATCAGCTAATCTTTTTCACAGTAAATACCACCATAAATATACAAAGCTTTGGTGATCAGTGAGTAATTGCTTACCTAATTAAAAGATATGTCTTCTTAATAAGCTATTCCACCTCTCCTTTATTTCGTCGGTAATCCTGATAGAACCGGCATGCCTTGCCAAACTTCTTCGTTGTTATGTTGGTTTATATTCCCTTTTCCGCATTATGCAAGTGCTACATTAAAGAGCTTTTTGCATTTTCAAGTTGTTTATTATTTCCGCAACATCAGCAAGCCTCCTACAGCTTAAACTTTATACCACCGTTAACTACAAATCCGTCAAGAGGTGCGTAAATATCTCTAAATACAGGATTCGTGATGTTGCCTGTGTAAATGGTGTCAAATTTAATTTGACGGGTATCCGTTAGGTTTTCTAAGTTAATAAACAATGAAAAACGTTCCCATATCTTTTCTGCCATCAGCCCGGCTGTCCAATAGCTTTTACCTGTACTGCCATCGTTAAGCCGTTGCCGACTAAAATAATAGGCTTCAACACCAATTTTCCATTGATCTTCTATCTCATACATCAGCACATTATTAAGCCTATGGCGTGACACCAACGGATAAGTAGTCATTACATGATTGGTATGTTGCATTACATCGGCAAGGGTATAACCTAAAAAAAGCTTGAAGTCGCTATAAGTTAGCTTGATGTTAGTTTCCATACCTTTGGTGTTCAAATCACCGGAGGGTTGCTCATAAGCCAGATTACCATTAGCAAGCGACGTCAGGAGAATAGGTTTATCAATACGGGTATAGAAAAACAATTGGTTAATGCTTACGCCTAACGCATCATCAAACAGAGCCGTACGGTAGTTAACATCATAATTGGCACCGTATGATCGTTCGGCTTTAGTATTTGCCACATCAACAGGCAGTACATTCCGGAACTGAATACGTTCTGCATCCTCAGTGAACACGGTTGGTGCTTTATAACCCAAGCCGCCACCTAAGCGGGTAGAAAAATGTTCGTTAATTTTCCATAGTCCTGATATTCTAGGTAAAAAGAAAAAGCCATAATCATTATGATAGTCGCCCCGAATGCCGCTTTCCAGAGTAATCTTTTCACTTATGTTAAGGGTATTTTGTACAAAACCACCAATGGTATTGTAGGTGTAGCTGCGAAGGAGAAAACTGCTGTTTCGATCTTCACCAAAATGGTCGGTTAAAAAGTTAAGTCCTGCTATCCACTCAGCTTTTTCACCATTGCGGATATAGTTTGCTTCACTATAAGATGCTACCTGAACACCCGAAAAGCGGTAGTTGGGTAAAGTGATTGTACGATCAAAGTAACTGATACTGTTTTTAAACGTCAGCTTCTCTTTCTTATTCAGTTCATGAGTAAGTTGTGCCTGACTACTATACCGGCCTGTTTTGTTACCTTCAAAATAGGAATGTTCCGCATTGCCCCTTCCTTTGATATAATCCAGATCGCCACCGATGCGGTTTTCGGCAGTTAGATTAACACCCACGTTCAAGGTGGTACGTGGGTTAAAGTAAACCCACAATTTAGGATTCAGCGTAAAACGGTTAAACTTTGGTATGGCTGTTAAATCAATGTTTGACGGATCATAAGGTGAACCATGATTATAAGCTGCATAGATGGTGGTACCCACTTTTTGAAACTTTTGCGCGTAAAACACGCTGGCGTCCAACCCTTTTGCCGATGTACCATTTAGTAAAACGTTAAACTGACGTTCATCAGTTGAAGTTTTAGATACCAAGTTTACCAAGCCTGCAATTGCGCCACCGCCGTATAACGTAGAGGAAGATCCTTTAATAACTTCTACCTGCTTTAAATCCAGCGGTGCAATTTGCAGCAGCCCTAAGCCGCCCGAAAAGCCTGAATATAGCGGAAAGCCATCCCTGATAATTTGCGTGTATTTACCATCTAATCCTTGTATGCGGATGCTGGAGTTACCGCTGGTGGCCGATGTTTGCTGCGTTTGTATACCAGTGCTTTCGGCTAGTAACATGCGGATATCACCCGGCTTCATGTTACCTTTTTCCTCTAGCTCTTCACCTGATATTACTTCAACCCGGGTAGGAATATTGGCAATTGTACGGCTGCTGCGCATAGCTGATATGGTCACTCCCGTAAGCTCCTCCCCTTCACCTTTACCAGTTGCTTGCAGTTGGATCAGTAAAGGTTCAGCATTGTCTAGTGGAAAAGTTAGCGTATCTCGTTTATTTTCGTAACCCATGTACCGGAACTCAATAATTTGTACGCCATCAGGAATGTTTGTCAAAAGAATGCAACCAGCTGTATCGGCAGCAGCGCCATTCGTTGTACCTTGTAAAAGCGCCGTAGCCCCCATCAAGGTTTCGCCTGTTTTACCATCTTTAATAATGGATTTTAATGTATTTTGAGAAAAGCCTATAGCAGTATAAAGCAGTGCTGCAATGAGCACAGAAAATCGTTTCATTAAATTATAAGATTAAGTTAATACCAGAATTTTAGCCTGTGAAAAAGCTTTAAGATGATGTATTAACTTAGTTGAGGAGGTTGCCAAATAGCCAAGGTAATTTCTTTGAGGTCAGGCTGGCGATAAGGCGTGTACGTAGGCACCAGTTTTTCAGCAACAAGCGCTATGGTGTAACTACCAGGTTTAGCTACAATAAAGCCAACACATGAGCCACAGGTAAAGAAGGGTGAACAATCTTGACACTCTTTTTCTTTCCCGTTACGGCTTTTAGTCAGCTCTTTTTTAGCGCCATATGAGGCCTCACATTCCTGATCTGCACAGCATGGTTTTGCCGAAAAAATCAGCACCAGCATAGATAATATCAGGCAAATCAGTTTCACTTTGCAAAAGTAGGTAATTCATCCGAGTATTGGAAAGATGTTATACGTATTGCCTTGTGTACGCTTCGCCTAATATTTTTAGAAAACGCTGCCACATTTTTAATTAAATTTCCTATTAAAAAGGAGCTGGTTGATTTCTTTTAAAACGAACAACCGTCCGGTTAATGTAAGGGAATAAGGCGATGATAAGCAAAGTAAAAATGAGTAGCCAGGTAATTAGTACGAAGTAGTCCATTGCCGAGCTTAACTGCGCATGGATGGTAAGCTGTTTGGTTAATAAACGGTTAGCAGCTCCAGCAGCTTGTCTTTTTAAAACCCCATGAGCAATCAAATTTTTGCTCTGTTTAATAATGGTTTGCTTTACAAAAGGATTTACGGCGGTTATCTGCTCTTTTAGCGCATTCATGTGCATTCCTTTATTTAACAAATCAAAATAGTTAATAAAGGCAATGCTGGCGTAAAAGCCAAAGCATCTCACAAACAAACAAATACCCGCAGCAGTATCAACCATTTGTACCGGAACGGCAGAAACCATAAATATGATAGTTGGCGATATTAATAACCCAACACCGAGCCCATGCAGAAATAATGGAATAAAGTAAGTTGATGGCTCGCCCTGCATACCGAAAAGAAAATACATCCAGGTGTGGAATATCAACAGACTGACAAAACCATAAATCCAGATTAGCCTGATAGGTCGTTGCTGAAGCAGCATGGAACACGAAATAATTACTCCGAAAATTATACCTGCAATATTAAACAGGTTCATGTAAGATACATGCGCCGGATCAAACCCCAATGGACCGGAAAAGAAAGCGTTAGTAAAATTTAAGGTAAACCGGCAGAGATAGAGTACGAAAAGGATTCCCCACCTAAAATAAAATTGCGGTATCTGAAAACTTGCAGTTTGAAATAAGGCCGTTTTAACGCGTTTTGCCTGACAAGAAAAATCAATAACAAAAAGGCAGCAAGTATTACGGCATACAGTATATACTTATCTTCGAGCCAGTAACGTTCTTGCCCGTAAACTAAAATGTAGCCTAGCAAGCACAAAAACCATCCAAAACAAATAAAGCTTGACCAATCGAGCAGATACAAGGGAAACTTAATATTTAAGCGCACATTGTTCATTGTTGCACCCAGCAGAATGAGACCTGGTAGGTAAGAAAAAATTGCTCCTTTATAAATCACATTGAAATTGAATGCATCAATTAAATCGGCTGTGATAAAATTATTAAAGGGAATCATGCAAACCAGCATCCCAAAATAAACTGAATAGCTTATTGCCCTGCCACGTTCACTGCTTAGGCGGTTAAAGATAATAGACATGCCCAAGTTGGCCGTGCTTGTTAACCCCATTCCCTGAATAAAGCGAAGAATAAGAAGAATAAGTAAACCATGTGTATAGTAACAGGCAAAAGATGTTACTACTTGTAAAATCGTGAATATGAAAAAGTACTCTTTAGTAGCCAGATACCTAAAAAAACGCTTTTCTAATATAAAAAAGCTGGTATAGCCAGCGTAATAAACCAGAACAGAATACTGTACGTCGGCCGGTTCAATACCGTAATAACCAGCCGCCGCATTGATATTGGAAAGAGGAAGGAAGAATAATACTAAACTGGGCAGAATAACAATAAACATGGTAACCCTGATGAGCCACATAGGCACCCAAGATTTAAATAACGGTATTACTTCTTTCAACGCTCAACTTTTTTGATACTCACGTTTACATTCATACCGGCTGCTAAACCCTCAATTTTAGTTTTGCTATCGGTTAGTTTAATGCGTACAGGTATTCGTTGTACAATTTTTACGTAATTGCCAGTTGCATTATCGGGAGGACTTAAGGAAAAGCTTGAACCAGTTGCTGGCGATAAAGAGATGATTTTACCATTAAACTTTTTACCGGGAAAAGCATCAGCCTCAATTTCGGCTACTTCTCCGATATACATATGCGCAACCTGAGTTTCTTTATAATTGGCTATCACCCATTTATCAGATTCTTTATCTATAATGTAAGTTAATATTTGCCCGGCATCAATCATCTGCCCTTTCTCAATGGTTCTGCGGCCTACCCGGCAAGTGTAAGGGGCTGTTACAACCGTGTAGCTCACATCCAGCTTACTTCTTTCTACGGAGGCTTCCAGCCTTTGAATATCTGCTTTCGTAACTTCTTGTTGGGTTTTCACATCCTCAACTTTTGATATCGAAGCATTATAATTATTTTGTGCAGACTGGTAATCAGCCAAAGCAATATCAAGATTGGCTTTATTACTTTCCAACTGCTGTTTTGTGGCCGATTCAGCCTCGAAAAGTTTTGTTGAACGGTTGTAATCCTGCTGTTGCTTAACCAAACGTGCTTTAGCAGCTGCGATAGACGAATGCCCAGCCAGAGCAACCTGACTTAAAGTACGAACATTACTTTGGAGAACCTTTAATTGTGCTTGTGCATTCAGCAATGCTGCTGCGGTTTGCTGTTGCTGTATTTTAGACTCGCGACTGTCAATAACCAGAAGTGTGTCGCCCTTTTTTACTTCCTGGTTTTCTTCAAAACTGATTTTAACAATAAACCCACCTGCACGGGCTATTACAGGGTTGATATATTCTTGAACTTGAGCATCGTTTGTTTCTTCAAAATGATAATAATCCCACAAAGAAACAATGCCCCAAATAAAAAGAGCAACAGTAATCACGCCGGCTATCCAGGCAGTAACTTTGGTGATTATCTGATCGGTTACGGTATATTTATTATTTTTATTGGTCATAAGTTACCTAATACATTTTGGAGTTGATAATATTGTAGCTGGGCTGCAACCTCGGCGCCAACCAGATCAAAATTGGTTTGTAAGAGTTGCACATCAGCATCTAAAAGGTCGGTAATTAGCGATGCTTGATTGAAATAAGTGTTTCTGACAATTCTGTAATTCTCAGTTGCCTGGGCAACATTAACCTTAGCAACGTCCACCTTAGTCAGCGATTCTTTAAAACGTAGATAAGCCTCATTCAACCGCTGACGTACCTTATCCTGAACATCAGATGCAATTATTTGCTGTTTTTGAACCTCAATAGCAGCTACCTTTTGCTTATGTGTATTCAAATAAAATCCGGATATAGGAAATGATACCCTAACTCCGGCCACGCCCAATGAATAGATACTGGCATAATAGGGATAAAGAAAGTTTTCCGGATAAGCATATTGAAAGTTACTATACAGTCCTACTTTGAGCGAAACATTAGATTTGATGTTTTTTAAGCGAATTTCACTGAGTGATGTTTCTCGGCTTGCTAGCCTAGCATCATAGGCATGCGCCGTTAACAACGCTAAATACTCATCATATGATTTAAGGTCAAATTTGCCGGTTTGCAAATCATCAACCGGTATAATCACTTGGTTGTCCGGTTGCCCTATTAGAATGTTTAACTTCTGATTACCAATGAGTATATCATTCTCTATCTGTAAGAGCGACACGCGTTGATGCGATACTTTAAGTTCTGCACGCAACAAATCACTTTTTAAAATAGCACCTTGTTGCAGAAACACCTTGATTTTAGCCAGTTGCTTTTCCTGATCTTCAATATTCTTGATAACTAAAGATTTGAATATGTAGCTCTTTTTTAAATCCAAGTAATAAGCAGCAGCCAGCAACCGAACATCTGCCGCAGTAGATTGCTGACGAATTATTTCAAGATCTTTCAGTACATTCTGCTCTGCTATTTTCAGGTTTGTTTTGCTACCGTTGTAAATGTTCAAATAACCATCTACGCCTATTTTGTAGCGGGTATGAACTATAGCATGCTGAATGGGTGAATTAAATATACCATTGTTATATATAGGAAGATTAGATGCCTCCTCAAAATTGCCAGATGTTGTGATTTCCGGTAATCTTTCAGCTTTCGAATCCAGAATACTTTCTTTAACCTGATCTACCTGTAACTTTTTTACCTGGTTGGTTTTGTTGTACCTATCAGCCATTTGCCACACCGTTGGCAATGACAAATGAAGTGCAGAATCTGCAGGTTGCTTTTGCTGGCAGTAAGCCTGAGTACAAACCCAACTACACATTGCAAAAAGGACGAATTTCTTACTTGTACACATTTTTAATCAATGCGAAATTATAGCTCTTCTCAGGATGAAATTCTTCTTAATAAGCCATATATTTGATGATTCGGGCCAAGCTGTGATCTGCTGAATTAGGCTCATCAATATGGTTTTAAACAGCCTTTGCTTTGGTACTATAATAAAGGCTTTAGATATTTTTTATGGGGTTAATAGCATCACTGCCTAGTATTGACGAGTGGCCGCAATCTGCTTATGTATTACACGAAAAGCTGGAAAGATACATCCCTGTTCATCAGCATAAAAAAGGACAGTTATCATACGTAGAAGGAGGAATTGCCTACGTACACATTGAAAACAAAACTTTTGTTATACCCGCCCGCCATTACTTTTGGATACCGCAAGGTTTAGAACATATTTTAAAGGTTAGTCATTCTGCCACAGTTTTGCGGTCTATTTTCTTTTATGCTTTTGATGATGATAAAAACCCATTTTACAACCAGGTAGGCATCTATCCTATTAATGATTTGTTGTTACAGATGATTAAATACACCGATAAGTGGGAAGGCCCCATAGGGCCGAAAGATAGCCGCTATCAATTTTTAACCACGATTAAAAATATATTACCTGAAATCAGCACCCGTGTACTTCCAATTGCCCTGCCCACTACTGATAATGAACGGATGCGCGTAATTATGAGTTATATTGATATTCATATCTCCGACCCTCATACCATCCAAAGTATTGGCGATCGCTTTGGCCTAAGCAGGCGTTCACTTTCCCGTTTGTTTCAAGCTACGTTAGGCATATCGTTCTTGCAATATTTGAAGCTATTGAGAATGGTTAAAGCTTTTGAAATGATATTACAAACTAATATGTCTATGAGTGAAATAGCCTATGCCATTGGTTACCAAAGCTTGTCTTCATTCAGTAACACTTTTTATCAGTTCACCAACCTGCGGCCATCAACCGTTAATAATGTTCAATAATAAGCTATTATAAAATCATCTCTGTTGAAGTACTCTGAAATGTATTGAGAAACATTGGAACTGACTGGTAAAGCTACCCAAACTCAACAAATCGGATCTGAACTCAATTTGAGGAATTGCAGCTAGACATAGGGCAATTTACAAATAGCTTTAAAGTTTGTAATCTTGATTATGATAGTAAACAGTATTAGGAAAGCGCCACAGTAACTAATTACCTAACTATAATCCACATAACTATCTATCGCCAAACAACCAGGATTTAACTTTTAAATTTTCATCACTTTTGCTATTGCATGTTAAACTATCGTCAGCTATTATAGTCCTGCCTTTATTGCTCATTTAAACATTCCGGCAAGTTGTTTTGTTAATAGGGCGGTTTAGATGATTACGTTAAAGATTCGATTATGAAAAAATATTTCAGTAAAGAAGCATTCAAGAATGGAATAACCGTATTAAAAGCTGCTTTTAATGGGTTTATGGATGACCGTGCGTTAAAGTACAGTGCATCCTTAGCTTATTACACCATTTTCTCGTTAGCTCCACTCCTTTTGTTGATGATTTCGCTGGCTGGTATTTTCTTGGGGAAAGAAGCTATTCAGGGAAAAATCTTTTCTGAAATCAACGGATTGGTTGGCAATGAGGCTGCCAAGCAAATTCAAGATATGATTAAAAATCTGGAATTATCCGGTAAATCAACTTTATCAGTAATTATCGGGATTGTTACTTTGTTAATAGGTGCCACTTCCGTGTTCGGTGAAATACAAGACTCTATAAATATTATCTGGAAAGTTAAAGCGAAACCTAAACGGGGCTGGGTGAAATTGCTTAAAGACCGGTTGTTATCTTCTTCACTAATTATCACTTTAGGCTTTTTGTTGCTGGTATCCTTAGTGGTTAATGGCGCTTTACTGGCAGCAAGTGATGTATTAAAAAATTTCCTTCCAGATATTACTGTCATCATCTTTAACATCATTAATGTGGTTATTAGCTTTATCGTTATCACTATACTCTTCGGTGTAATTTTTAAAGTATTGCCCGACGTAAAAATTGGGTGGAAAGATGTTCGTTCAGGTGCAATATTTACGGCGGTGCTCTTTATGATCGGAAGATTCATTATCGGGATTTATATTGAAAAATCGGGTACCAGTTCAACTTATGGTGCAGCCGGCTCCCTGATTGTTATTTTACTATGGGTTTATTATACGGCTGCCATATTGTACTTTGGTGCAGAATTTACCAGAGCTTACGCCGATTTCTCGGGTGCCAAAATTGAACCGGCAGACTACGCCGTTCATGTGGAAGAGAAAGAAGCAGAGAAAGATGTAGATGTATTGCCACCACAACACAACATTGGAAAAAGCAGTTAAGAATAAAGGCTTTTGAGCAGTGCTCAAAAGCCTTTATTCTTATATAGGTGTAAAAACTAATTTGAACCGTCGTTAAAAGTTCTGTTCCCCGGCAAGCCACTCGGCTTGTTTAAACCAACTACTTGATAGCAAAATAGCTAGCGGTCGGTTTGCTTGCAATTTGTTAAGATAGCTTAATAATTTCTTTCACAAGAGGCTATGCACATAACACTAAGCCTCCAGGGTGTAAACCTTTAAACTCCCGCAACAGCCTGTTATATAAAGTTTGATTTGTTACAGCTACTTATAAATATGTAAACACTTCAATGACAATCTAAACCAACTGCAATCTCGTACAAGGGTCTAGCAATTAGCTGTTTAATGACAGCGAGTTACTGACCATTTCGACCTATATGATACTCTTTTGGAATAAATTGATTGGTGATAAAGCCAAATTTACTATTGAAGCCCGCATATTTCATTCCGTATGCCTGTTGGTGTTAATCGCTCTTGTAGTTAATGTACCTTACAACTACCTAATGGGTACGCGTAATTTAGCTATCGTGATGTTAGGCATTGTGTTAGGCGTTGTAGCCATTTATTATTCATCCAGAATTAAACTGTTGTACAATGCTTCTGTTATTGCGTTTCAGATATACAATAACCTGCTGCTTATTGCCATATACTATTATAACTCTGGCATTCACGGTCCATGTTATGGTATGTACATTGTGTCTTTCTTTATAGGAGTGATTATTGTACCCAAGAAGCAGTATTGGCTCTGGCTTCCACTTAATGTTCTTACTATTTTTGGTTTACTGTACTATGAAGCCACTCATCCTGGTTGGATTATAAACAGCTACCCAAATCCATCTGCCCGTTTTTTTGATTATGGTTTTACCTACATTTTTATTGCAGGAACCATTATGCTGGTGGCAGCATACATCAGGGAGGCACTCCATCAAGAACACACCCAAGTACAAGAGAAGGCTCAAACCTTGGAAGAAACCAATCGCACTAAAGACAAGCTTTTATCCGTATTAGCCCATGATCTTAAAGAACCATTAGCTTCTATACAGGGTTTTCTGGAACTACTTGCAAGTTACAAATTAGAAGAATCAGAACGTATTGACATTGAGCGGCAGCTGCTAAGTCGTACCAAGGACACTTCTTACCTGCTATCTAATGTATTAGCCTGGACTAAAGGACAAATGGCTGCTGTAGAAGTCAAATTATCATCTTTACACTTACAAAAAACATTAAGTAATACTCTCAAACTGGTTAAAGGTATAGCCGAAGAAAAACATTTGGAGTTTGAATACCACCTGAGCGATCGTATCTGCATTGTAGGCGACAAAGATTTAATGCAATTGATTATCCGCAACTTAGTAACCAATGCTATCAAATTCACATACTCTGGGGGTAAGATTGTAGTTAACACAGAAATTAAAGAAAACAAGTGCTTAATTATGGTAACCGATACAGGTTCTGGTATTCCTGTAAGCAAACAATCCAGCATTTTTTCGTTAGCTGCTCGCTCTACTTTCGGCACGCAAAAAGAAAAAGGTGCAGGTTTGGGCTTAGTTCTGTGTAAAGAGTTTACCGAACTGCAAGGCGGCCAAATAGGGTTCATCAGTAAAGAAAATATAGGCAGCACATTTTATGTGAGTATGCCGCTATGTCAAAACTTTGTAGCTGCACAGTTAGAAGACCGAGTTGAGTGTTAATGCCAAGTAGTTTAGTTAGCGCTTCTCTTTACGCTATAACTCTTGATACTTACACCTGGAGCAAAATCATCCTTTGTCGCCAGTCTGCTATACTAGGCTCTTTCCTTAGATGGGCAACCGTTCAGATAGAAACACGTATACATCACTTGACAATTAGAAGAAACCTTATTTATGTTACCTGCTTATTTTAAAAATACTTCTATATCGAAAAAGTTATACTTCTCTGTTGGCATTATGGCTTTCCTGATTATTGTAGAGCTATGTGCGCTCAGCTTTGCCTTGAGTACTCTTTCGGCCATAAGGGCTTTTGTGGGTGGTGAAGGTCTTTGGTCAAAAGCACAAAAAGATGCTACGCAGCATTTACGTCTTTATGCTTATTCAGGCAACGAAGATGATTACTATAGTTTTCAGCACTACCTTAAAGTGCCTTTGGGCGATGGTAAGGCCAGAGTGGCACTGGAAAAACCCGAACCAGATATTAGTTCTGCACGGCAGGGCTTACTGGAAGGCCGGAACCATCCTAATGATATAGATGGTATGATTAAGCTCATGCTTAGGTTTCATGACAATGCTTATTTGGCCCAAACTATCCATTATTGGACCCTAGCAGAAAATTCATTAAAAAAACTGATCCCACTAGCTAATCAACTTCACCAGGCTACCCGTGCTGGTACCTTAACTGAAGCGCAAAAAAACATATTCCGAAACAAGATAAATCAGATCAATGATGAGATTACGCCTATGGAAGATGGATTTTCTTTTACGCTGGGTGAAGGCTCGCGCTGGTTAGAAAACTGGGTACTCCGAATACTTGTGTCTCTCGCTTTAACCGTAGAAGTTACCGGCATTCTCATTGCTGTATCCGTAAGTCGCAGTATACAAAAAGGGCTTAGTGCCGTTGTTTCTGTTGCTGAAAGAATGGCAAAAGGCTTACTCGACCGCAGGGTTCAAGTATATTCAAGTGATGAGATCGGGCGGTTGGCTACAGCCTTCAATACGATGGCTGGTCATCTGGATGGCACTGTTTCCCAATTACAAGATTCGGAAACTAGGCTTCGTTCCTTTTTTGAAAGTTCAAGAGCTTGCCATGTTTTATTAGATAAAGAACTTAACATCAGCGCCTTCAATAAACCGGCTGTTGAATTTGCACGAAAGCATTGCAATCTTGAATTAAAACAGGGAATACCAGCTCATCAATGGGTGCAAACCGACCGGCTGTTAAGTTTTATGACCCATTGCGAAATGGCGATGGAAGGACAATTAGTTGAAATTGAGACAAAAATCATATACAGCAATGGCGAAAATATTTGGTGGTCGTTAATATTTGAGGGCGCTTGTAACACAGCCGGAGAAGTTATTGGTGTTTCTTATCATGCAACTGATATAACCCGTCGTGTGCAGCAGGAGCAAGAAATCAAAGCTCAGAATGAAACCCTAAAGCAAATTGCTTTTATACAGTCGCATGAAATGCGCAGGCCAGTTGCCTCCATATTAGGCTTGATAAACATTTTTGAAGTAGAAGATTACGTAGTAACGAAGGATGAATTGCTCCTGTTGAAAAAAGCTACAGAAGAATTAGACGCACAAATTCACAAAATTGTTGATGATATTAATTTTAAAACTGTTTAAAAGCATAAACGTACCAGCATCTGTAAACTAGAACAATTGCCCTTGCTCCATACCTGTACCCGATTGCACCTGCTGAAAAGTACGGATCATGCCGATAAGTTCTGCACCATACAGTGTAGCCTTTTGGGTTCCCACTCCTTTCATGCTGCCTAAAGCTTTTAGTGTAGCTGGTAATCGTTCAGCGATAACCTTCAGCGTTTTTTCGGTTAATACCATGTTCGGCATTACTTTTTCCATAACTGCCCGCTTTTCCCGCCATTCTATAAATTGCAAAAACAACTTTTCGTTTACAGGTGCACTTAATGCTATCAGGAAAGAACGCTCGTGGGTTTTTAGACTGCTTTGAACAAGAGTTAAATAAGTATTGGTACTAAACGGTTGTATAGAAAAAGCTTCCATTAAACGAACACGATTCATCAGCCAAACCATCAACCGGTCGGCCTTGGCGGCGATATCTTTTGACGTTCCGATCAGTTCGGGCAACTGGCGGTATAAATCTTCTATAGCTAGCCGTAACTTTTCCAGAAAATAGGATGCGGCTTGCTGGCTGCGCTCGGATTTCAATTGCCGTACAAATTTTTCGGCAACTTCTGTAACTTCTTTTTGTAAATCGGGCAACAAGCCTTCAAAGCTTTGTAGCAGAGTTTTCAATTCGCTAAGATTAAACAGTTCGGTTAACAAAAATAACTGATAACGTTCTCTGTCATGATTTAACCTGCTTTGATCGGGCTGCAAAGCTTTTGCCTGTTCATTAAATCGGGCAACAGCTGGATCTCCTATAATATTAGCTGCCATAATTGGATTGCGCAACACCATGCCACTTAAGCTTCGGCAACGGCTTAACGCTACATAAGCTTGCCCGTGTGTAAACGCCTCACTTACATCAATAATGGCCTGATCAAAGCTAAGTCCCTGGCTTTTATGAATAGTTATGGCCCAAGCCAACTTTAAAGGAACTTGTGCAAAGCTACCTGCCTTGGTTTCTGCGATGGCTTCACCCTCTAACTCGTATTTTACGTTGGTCCATTCTACAGCCTCAACAACAATTTCGTGGTCGTCCTCGCCGCACTGTACAAAAACAGTACTGCCGGCAATGTTGGTTACCTTTCCGATCTTTCCATTGTAATAACGCTTTTCGGCCGAACCATCATTTTTGACGAACATAACCTGCGAGCCAATTTTGAGCTTTAAACCCGTATCTGTTGGATAGGCATCTTTAGGAAACTCTCCACTAATGGTGGCGCTAAATTCATACTCCTGTCCAGCTAAAGCTTCCAAAAGTTCCTGATTTATTTTTTGTGCTATACCGTTATGGGTAGTTAGTGTGATATAGTTATCTACTGTAGTCGGGCGAAAATCCGGGATGTATCTGGCATTCAGCAGAGATAGGTTTTCGGCACTCACCTGCTGATTGCGAACTTCATTTAAAATATCAACAAACGCCTGTTCCTTTTGACGATATACATGCTCCAGTTCAATGCGCACGTAAGGCGTTTTTTGCAGAACCAGTGAACTGAAAAAGTAGGGCGTTGTATAGTAAGGCCGCAAAATACTCCATTCTTCCTCTCGGATCACGGGGCTAAGCTGTGAAAGATCACCAATAAGCAATAGTTGCACACCACCAAAAGGATAAGCTGAACCTTTAATATTTCTTAAAATTAAATCTATATGGTCTAATACATCTGGCCGCACCATACTGATTTCATCCACTATTAACAGCTCCAGACTAGCCAGCAATCCCTTCTTTTCTACATTGTAGTGCAGTTCAGGCTGTTCAATGCCGCCAGGCACTAATGGGCCAAATGGTAATTGAAACAACGAGTGAATGGTCATGCCGCCGGCATTAATGGCAGCTACACCTGTGGGTGCCACAACCGCCAGCTTTTTAGGCAGCTGCTTTCTAATTTGTTGTAAAAAAGTAGTTTTACCAGTACCCGCTTTACCCGTTAAGAAAACCACCGTGTTGGTAGATTCCAGGTAATCATATGCCAACTGCATTGTAGGATTAAACTCACTCATCTCAGTTGCAATGTTACTATAATCTCTAAGATTTAACGATACTAAAACGTATAAGCTGCATTATCAAAATAGAGGAAACAAAAAAGCCCCACATGTATGCTTGATTGAGATTGGCTGATTTGCAAATCTGAGATATAGTAAAAAAACTTAAATTACTCAAGTTAGAATTACTAACTGCTATTCAGTAATGTTAGGAATTGAATTGTATATTCGGTAATTATGACAGATTGGGAGCCTATATCGTTACATGAACTTCTTGATAAAATTCAAAAGACAGAAATAGATTTAAAAGATGAACTGTGGAACTTTTGGCAATTAATCAAAGTTTATCCAACCAAATGGATAGAAAAAGAATATGGTGGCAAAGGCGGTGGATTTTGGATTGTTGCAATCTGTGGAACAAAAGTTATCTGGTATAATGATATTGAAGAAGGCTTTAACATTTCAGAATATAAAACCTTCGGCGAAATAAAACAATATGTTTCCAATCAGGATAAGCTAAGCTGGCCTGTAATTCAGTTATTTAACTTAGTTAAGTTTAGCAGCAATGATACCAGTCAAGCAGAACCATAAAAAAAGTTAATATAACAAAAAAGCCTCTCATTTTCATGAAAGGCTTTTGGGTAAATGATGGGGCTCGAACCCACGACCCTCAGAACCACAATCTGATGCTCTAACCAACTGAGCTACATCTACCGTTTGGAGAGTGCAAAAGTATAAATATCCTTACTATTTGCAAGCTATTTTTTTAAAAAAATTATCGCTAGTGCCCGACACTAAATTCCTATCATTGCAGCTGAAATTATGATGATTGAAATTTTTACTGATGGGGCATCAAGCGGCAATCCGGGTCCGGGTGGCTATGGCGTAGTGTTACGTGCCGGTCAGCATTACAAAGAGTTGGCCGAGGGTTTTCGTAAAACTACCAATAACCGTATGGAACTGTTGGCGGTAATTAAAGGTCTGGAAGCCTTGAAAAGTCTTAATCAAACGGTAACTATCTATTCTGATTCAAAGTATGTAGTAGATGCTATTGAAAAGCGGTGGGTACATGGCTGGTTGCAAAAAGGCTTTAAAGACAAAAAGAACAAAGATTTATGGCTGCGCTACCTGGAAGTAAGCAAACTTCACCAGATACGTTTTGTATGGGTAAAAGGCCATGCTGGTCATCCTGAAAATGAGCGTTGCGACCGCTTAGCGGTAGCAGCATCTCAACAAAGAGAGTTGCTCATTGATACGGTGTTTGAAGTAGAAAACAGCAAGCTGGGTTAGTTACCCTTTGTTCCTAATTCTATTACTTGCAAATCGTGTATTTTATCTGCGGTGATACTGAACTTCATCAAGGTTTTGACTTTATGCCAGCCCTGCTTACCGGCAGCACCAGGATTTAAATGCAGACAACTAATTTTCTTATCGTACATTACCTTTAAAATATGAGAGTGCCCGGTAATGAATAGCTGTGGTGGATTGGCGTAAATTTCAGCCCGAACTTCCGGATTATATTTACCTGGATAACCGCCAATGTGCGTGATCCAAACATCTACCTGTTCGCACATAAAACGTAGGTTTAAGGGGTAGATTTGCCGTATGTCTTGTCCGTCGATATTACCATATACGCCACGCAGGGGTTTGAAGGCAGCTAATTGGTCAGCCAGTTCAAGGGTGCCAAAATCGCCAGCGTGCCATATTTCATCACAATCAGCAAAATGCTTAAATACGGCGTCATCCAGGTAACCGTGCGTATCAGAAAGTAAACCAATGCGAATCATTTTAGAATATAGAATGAAGCTTACAGTACAAAAGGGTTAATTTAAAATATAGTAAAAAAGCTTTGCAGTAATTGTTTGTACTGGTTGCTGTATTGTTTAGGAGCATCGTAGATAATGAACCTAGTATTTAACAATTCAATTGCCTCTGCTCCTATTACTAATATTTCACGGTGAGCTGCCGAATGCGGATAAGAGCCTATATTAATTATTTGCTGCAAATGTAAACCGCATTGTTGAACTAAGTCTTTCACCAATGCCGAAGTTTGCAACGGCAGTATCAGCCATAAGGTACCTTTTGGCTTTAAATGCAAGCTGCATTGCTGTATTAACTGGTGGAAAAAACTATTACCGGCATGTTTAGCCAGGGTTTTGGCTTCGGCAGGCGAATGCAACGATTGTATATAAAACGGCGGATTAGAAACAATTAAGTCATACTGCTTATCTGGGAACTTGGTAAAGTATTCCTGAAAACTTACCGGAGCCAGCTGTAAACGATCAGTATAAGGCGAATGCCTGAGGTTAGTGGTGGCGGTTTGTGCAGCACTTTCATCCATTTCAACGCCAGTAATAGAAGCTTGGATAAATCGCTGAGCCAGCATTAAGGCGATGACACCAGTGCCGGTACCAATATCTAATATTTCAGCATTAGATATGGTTTCCGCCATAGCACCCAGCAGTACACCATCGGTATTAATTTTCATGGCGCAGCCGGTTTGGTCAACACTAAACTGCTTGAATTGGAATATTTCAGGCATTAGTTATCGCTGATAAATTTCCAGCGGCAAACCATCAGGGTCTTGAAAGAAGGTAAACTGTTTGCCGGTACACTCATCTATCCGGATAGGCTCAACAGCTACGCCCAAGTTGGTAAGATGTTGAACTGCCTCTGCTACATCATCAACTTCAAAAGCTAAGTGACGTAAGCCTGTGGCTTCGGGGCGTGAAGACCGTGCGGCAGGCTCAGGAAATGAAAAAAGCTCGATCTGGTATTGCGCGGCAACTTCCAGATCAAGCTTGTATGATTTTCTTTCGGCACGATAAACTTCCTGAACAATAGTTAAACCTAATACTTCCGTATAAAACTGTTTCGATTTGGCATAATCGGAACAGATAATAGCTACGTGATGTATGCGGTTTAACTTTAACATTATTCGCCTAAAGTTACATGCAGTACGTTATCGTAAACCAGTTTAATATCGGTGATGTTGCCAAACAAAGCTTCATCCACAAACAGATTGCCGTGGCTGGCTACGGTACCCAACAGAGTATAATCTGTATCACAAGTAGCCATCATTTCCACAAAGCGGTCTTGATCTTCAGGTGATACACTTACCACTACCCTGCCCTGTGCTTCGCCAAACAGGAAAGCATCTTTACGGATTTCACTATCTGTAGCAATGTCAAAACCTAAACCCAACGGCATAGAGGCTTCCAACAGGGCAATGTACAAACCACCATCCGCTATGTCATGAGCAGACTGGATAGCTTTATGTTTAATTAGTTCTTTTACCACCTGCTGCATGGCATATTCTTTTTCCAGATCGAAATATGGCGCTGGTGCAGCCTGAATTTTATGGTAAGATGCTAAATATTGCGATGATGCAATATCATTTTGTGATTCACCAATCAGATAAATAAAATCGCCCGGCTGTTTGAAATCAGCCGTCATGATATTATCAATATTATCCAGTACGCCCAGCATACCAATAGTTGGTGTCGGGAACACCGGACCTTCATCTGACGATTGGTTGTAAAAACTTACGTTACCGCCAGTAACCGGTGTATCAAACCTGCGACAGGCTTCGCCCATACCTTTAATAGCGCCTACAAACTGCCAGAATACTTCAGGCACATAAGGGTTGCCAAAGTTTAAGCAGTTGGTAATCGCTACCGGTTCGCCACCAGCGCAGGTAATGTTACGAGCAGCCTCGGCTACTGCAATAGCGCAACCTTTTTGCGGATCGGCGTTTACATAACGTGAGTTACAATCTACTGTCAGGGCAATAGCTTTATCAGTTCCTTTTACCGCCACTACAGCAGCATCACATGGTCGATTAGTAGTCATGGTAGCCGTACCCACCATAGAATCGTATTGGTCGGTTACCCAACGTTTAGAAGCTATATTCGGGTGTGCTATTAAATGCTCGGCCACGTCTTTTAAATCGTCGGGTACGGACACATCGTTAATGTTGAATTTCTGGTATTCTTGGTAGTAAGCCGGTTCGCGGTATTCGCGGTCATAAACCGGGGCACCACCACCCAGCACCAAATCTTCGGCAGGTACATCAGCAACCTGTTCACCGTTCATATAGTACACCAGGCGTTTCGTATCAGTTACCTCACCTATCTGTACGCAGTTCAAATCCCATTTATCGAATACGGCTTGTACGTCGGCTTCACGGCCTTTTTGTACCACAATCAGCATACGTTCTTGTGATTCAGAAAGCAGAATCTCGTAAGGCTTCATGTTTTCTTGGCGCATAGGTACTTTATCCAAGTCGATGCGCATACCATGTTCACCTTTAGCCGACATTTCAGAGTTTGAGCAGATAATACCTGCCGCACCCATATCCTGCATACCAATTACAGCACCAGTCTGGATAACTTCCAGCGTAGCTTCCAGCAATAGTTTTTCCTGGAATGGATCACCTACTTGTACAGCAGGTAAATCATTTACCGAATCTTCGGTAATATCTTTTGAGGCAAAAGCAGCACCATGAATACCATCTTTACCGGTAGATGAACCTACGATGTAAACCGGGTTACCTACGCCGTATGAGGTAGCTGAAACAGTTTCCCCTGCTTTAACAATACCGGCCGACATGGCATTTACCAGTGGGTTAACGTTATAGCATTCATCAAAAAACAATTCGCCACCTACGGTTGGTATACCGAAAGCATTACCGTAATCGCCAATGCCTTTTACTACACCTTTTACCAACCATTTGGTACGATCAAGGCTCAGGTCACCAAAACGCAATGAGTTTAGTTGCGCAATTGGTCGAGCTCCCATGGTGAAAATATCACGATTGATACCACCTACGCCGGTAGCAGCACCTTGGTAAGGCTCTAAGGCCGAAGGGTGATTGTGTGATTCTATTTTAAAGGCGCAGCCAATACCATCGCCCAGGTCAACCAAACCAGCGTTTTCTTCGCCTGCCTTGGCCAGCATACGTGAACCATCGCGGGGTAAGGTTTTTAGCCACTTGATGGAGTTTTTGTACGAGCAGTGCTCGCTCCACATAACGGAGAAGATGGATAATTCGGTAAAGTTAGGCGTACGTCCTAAAATTTCTTTGATACGTTCAAACTCTTCGGGTAATAATCCTAAATTTTTTGCCGTATCAACGGTAGTTAAATCGTTTTGCTCCACAATATGGGTGTTTTGATGGATGAAAGCCCAAAATTAGAAAAATGCTGTTAATGCCAGCAGGTAAATGTTCATTTTTCATTTGAACGTACGTCATCTGTCCATTTTAACTATGCCGTTTATACTACCTTGTTTCAAGTGTTCATCTTTTGAGCATGAATAGAATGAACACCATAAACCCTAATAACTGCGCAATGTAACTTTCTTCAAGCATACCTAAGATACTTACCGGTGTTACATGTTACAGAGTGTAACACCCTGTAACACTGCCAAACCATTGGCAGTGGTGGCAACGGTTTGTCAGTAAATGATATAGTTTGGTTATTTTAAGCTTAATGTACGCTTAAATAAGCCAGCCTTGAAGATTGAGTACTCTATTGAAATGACTGCGTAATATTCACTACTGAACAATGGTTTACCCTGCTAGGTTATCTTGATCCAACTCCTCTTTAGGCTCCCAAAGCTCAATCATATTACCTTCCGGGTCGAGTACATGAACGAATTTACCATAGTCATATTCCGCAATTTCATCAACAATGGTTACGTTAGCCTTTTTTAATTCATCTACCAGTGCAACGATATTTTCTACCCGGTAATTAATCATGAACGGCTTGGTTGAAGGATTAAAATATGGAGTATTCTGCGGGAATGTGCACCAGGTTGTAGATCCTTTTATGGAAGGATCATCGGCCTGCCGCCACTCGAACGTTGTTCCATATTCACTAGCAGCTATTCCCAAGTTTTTAGCATACCAATCGTTCATACTCTGCGGATTATCGCATTTAAAGAATATACCACCAAGGCCGGTTACTTTTTTCATTTTTTACAGGTTGTAAGGTTAAAGTTCGATATAATGAAACGGAGGCTAATACTGTACATCATTTTAGCAGTTCATACCTTATAAATGATTACAGATTAATCAAGTACTTATTTGTGTACCATCTCTGAAGCAATTTCTGTTAATTTTCAGAAATCACCAAACCTATTTTCTATTTAACTAGGGTTATTTCAAACAGTTGCAAGTATTCGTACCAACAACCTATAAGCATTTATGTAAAACCGTATTAACATACTTAAGGTACTATCATCAAACAACAAAAGCGCCTATGTGCGCTTCTGTTGTTTGATAATAAGGATTAGAAAATTATTGATTAAGTTGAAATACAATAGGTACTGTAAACTTAACCCTAACCGGACGGCCATTTTGCATACCGGGCTTCCAGGCAGGTGCTTTTTTCAACACCCGTAAAGCTTCAGCATCCAGTTCGGTAGCCACGCCTTTTAATATATTGATATCAGTTAAATGGCCATCTTTTTCTACCACAAAGCTTACCAACACGCGGCCTTGGTTTTCGGTGTCCGGATAGCGTAAGTTGCGTTGTAAAAATTTACTCCAGGCATCGCTGCCGCCAATGGGTTCTGGCAATACATCTACACCGTTTATCTCGTAAGGTGTGTTATCAGCTGTTTCTGTACCAGTACCTGTTGTGGTAGTGGTTACACCAGGCGTACCTGTGGTTGTGTTCTGTACTGTTGCTTTACCATCTCCGGCATTATCTACCTGCCCTATGACTTTATCTTTTAGTTCGCTGATAGTTGGCGGCTCATTAGTTACCGGATCATTAGTGACCAATGGCACTTTAAACGCCTTTACAGCAACATTAGGTGCTGCCTGTGCCGTAGCTGGTTTAATTATACTTTTTGGTGGATGTTCATGGTTGATAACTGCTTCTTTCGGCTTCTCCTTTTTAATTTCAGGCCGAGAAATGTAAGGTGTAATAGTTACCACGGTTTGAATATCCTTGTCTACTGTTTTATGCTTGAAAACAATACTCAACGAAACTGCTGCCACTGTAATACCGACCATTGTGGCGGCTAAAGCTTTCAGCATGTTGTCGCCATAGTGTACCCTTAGGTCATAAGCGCCGTAGTTTTTGTTTTTGTCGGCAAATACAAGATCGAGCCACTCGCGCTTGTATAAATCAAATTTTACAATATCCATAATATTAGAATTTAATTTTGTTTACAATACATATTTAAGAATTATATTCTAAATAATAGAATTTATCTAATTTTTGTTTTGCTATAACCTTGTAATATCAATCAAGTAGAAGCTTGACAAACATTTCACTTAGAATGTTAAGATTATATTAAGAAGTACCACTTGCAATTATTTTACATTAAACTTTTCTAATTCGCCCTGTATTTATGCACTTATTTATATTTTTGCTGCGAATTTTTCAATAAATCAGCTAAAAAGATGTCAAACATTCGTTTTCAAGCTTTACAATCTGTTTTAACGCGGATAATTCCTGAAGTTAAAACACCGGGAACCAAAATTTCCGATTATTATGCCGCCAACGTTTTCGACAAAAAGAAAATGCGGGAATATGTATCTAAAGAAGCTTACCAAAGTCTTATTAACTCGATTGATAACGGCGAGCCGATTGCACGTGACGTTGCCGAGCAGGTAGCTTCAGCGATGAAAGCTTGGGCTATGAGCAAAGGCGTTACTCACTATACACACTGGTTTCAACCACTTACCGGCACTACTGCCGAAAAGCATGATGCTTTTTTCGAGCCAACTGCTGATGGTGCTATTGAAAAATTTAGCGGCGATGCGTTGGCTCAGCAAGAGCCTGATGCTTCCAGCTTCCCGAATGGTGGTATTCGCAACACTTTTGAAGCCCGTGGTTATACCGCTTGGGATCCTTCATCACCAGCTTTCATCATGGGCCCTACGCTGTGTATCCCAACGGTATTTGTTTCTTATACCGGTGAAGCGCTCGATTACAAAGTGCCCCTGTTAAAAGCATTAAATGCTTTAGACAAAGCTGCGGTTGAAGTTTGCCATTACTTTGATAAAAGCATTGAAAAGGTAAATGCATCATTAGGTATTGAGCAGGAATACTTCCTGGTTGATTTGGCTTTATTTAATGCTCGCCCGGATATGTATTTAACCGGCCGTACTTTATTTGGTCACATGTCGGCTAAAAACCAGCAATTGGAAGACCACTACTTTGGTTCAATTCCAGGTCGCGTTTTTGCTTTCATGCAGGATTTTGAAACTGAAGCCTTATTATTAGGTATTCCGTTAAAAACCCGCCACAATGAGGTAGCCCCATCGCAATTTGAGTGTGCGCCAATTTATGAAGAAATCAACCTGGCTATTGACCATAACCAATTGCTGATGGATGTTATGGACCGTGTTGCCCGCAAGCATAATTTCAAAGTGTTGTTACACGAGAAGCCTTATGCCGGTGTAAATGGTTCTGGTAAACACAACAACTGGTCGATGATTACCAATACTGGTAAAAACTTGTTATCGCCAGGTAAAACGCCTAAGAACAACCTGATGTTCCTGACGTTTTTTGCTAATACCATTAAAGCGGTACATGAGCATGCCGATTTGCTACGCGCTTCTATTGCTTCTGTAAATAATGATCACCGTTTAGGTGCCAACGAAGCGCCGCCGGCCATTATCTCTATCTTCCTGGGTAGCCAATTGAACGAGGTACTGGATGAGATTGAAACTTCACGCATCAGCAAAAAATCAAAAGATGAAGCTTTGCTGTGGCAGAACATCCCTAAAATCCCGCAGATTTTAAAGGACAACACCGACCGTAACCGTACTTCACCTTTTGCCTTTACCGGTAACAAATTTGAGCTGCGCGCCGTAGGTTCATCCGCCAACTCTGCTTCACCCATGACTATCCTGAACCTGATTGTAGCCGATCAGTTAACCAAGTTTAAACTTGAGGTAGATAAGCTGATTAAAAAAGGTGAAAAGAAAGATGTGGCTTTATTAACCATCATCAAAAAATACATTAAAGAATCTAAAGCTATCCGCTTTGAAGGTAACGGTTACAGCAGCGAATGGGAAACTGAAGCCGCTAGCCGTGGTCTATCCAACATCAAAACTACACCTAAAGCGTTAGATGCGTTGGTAACTGAAAAAACCGAGAACTTATTTGAAGCTACTGTTGTATTCAGCAAACGTGAAGCTCATGCCCGTCATGAAGTTTTGTTAGAGGAATACTACAAAAAACTACAAATTGAAGCTCGTGTAATGGGTGAGCTGGTAAACAGTTTAATCATTCCGGCTGCGGTCACTTACCAAAGCAAATTGGTTGAAAATGCCAAAGGCTTGAAAGATTTAGGTTTGGACGAAAGCACTTACTCAGCGCAGTTAGACATTATCAAGAAAATTGCCGAGCACGTTAACTTCATCAAATCAAATGCCGACCAAATGGTAGAAGCAAGAAAATCTGCCAACGGTATTGAAGACGCCCGTGAAAAGTCGATTGCTTATGATGAAACCGTTAAATCGTTCTTTGACCCTATCCGCTACCATGTAGATAAATTGGAGCAATTGGTAGATGACTCGTTATGGCCTTTGCCAAAATTCAGAGAGTTGTTGTTTATTAAATAACACACCTTGCTTAACATAACAAAGCCTCTGCTAAGACAGCAGAGGCTTTCTTGTTTAAAATTAGCCGTTAGTTGCCTGTATATTCTGGTTAGTTAAACCCCTCCCAGCCATTGCGCTGTCCAGCCGCACCCCTCCCCAAGGAGGAATTTGTAAGTAAAACTTAATGCAAGCACAATAAGCTTGTAACAAAATTTTTCGGCAACCTAATGTTGGTATCTCTTTTTAGCAATTCAATTATTTTGCTTTCAATGCTTTTAAGCACATTCAACCTGGCATATTTAACATCAGCCTCGCTAAATCGTAAAAAACTTACACCAAAGCTTTCTAGTTTTTGGTGTAAGTTTCGTCTTTTATAAAAGCAATCTCATTGTGGTGTGACAATCCGTCAATTTCAATAGCTAACATTAAATCCTTGCAGTAAAAATCAACTATATAATTATCCAAGCAACGTTGTCTATCAAAATCAAAACCCAACATCTTATCTTATTTTAGTTCATTCCATAGCAACACCTCGCCATAAGTCATATCCTTACACAGTTTACGTGCTAGAGCCTTTAATTCGGGATTACAAGGAATGATCTTGACCGTAAACAATTATTGAGCATAAACAAAAACATCCCTCCCTAGGGAGAGGTGCGGTTGGATAACGCGATGGCTGGGAGGGGTTAATTAGCTATTAACTAAATATGATAATTACTAACCAGCTATCATCAGTAACTTACCGAGCAAAAATATCTGTTTGCTTGTGCTGCTGAATGAACACTTGCCGATATTGCGTAAGCAAGGCCGACTTTGAAATAAAACCTACAAACTGGCCGTTTTTCACAACCGGAAGCTGCCATACATCCAACGCATCAAAAGTATCCATTACACTATTTACCGGCTGGTTGTACTCAATTACAGCAGGTGGCAGTATCATCAAATCAGATATACAAGCATTGGCTTTCTGCGAATCAAATAACTGCTTCCGTATCAAATCCATTAATACTACACCCTCCAATTTACCACTACCATCTACTACCGCATAAATATTAGCGTTACCACCTGATAGTACTTTAATAAAATCAGGCAAGGCCATATCTTTATTTACAGTAGTGTACTGGGTATTAATCACATTATCCAGGCTAATGGCATTTAGCATGCTATAGTCCTGATCGGGGCTGATGTTCTTTTCATGAATCAGTGTGTGCCAGTACATGTTGTGCGGATTAAACGCTCTGGCTATGATATATGATATAGCCGACACAATCATGAGCGGAATGAAGAGTACATAGCCTCCGGTTATTTCAGCAATCAAAAATATAGCAGTAAGCGGAGCATGCAATACACCGCTCAAAGCACCGGCCATACCCACTGCTATAAAGTTACTGGTGTTTAAATGAATCAGCCCGGTTTGATTGATACCATAGGCCAAAAACAAACCTAAAAAAGCACCGGTAAACATAGTAGGCGCAAACGTACCGCCATTACCGCCCGAACCCAAGGTAATACCGGCTGCTACTACTTTAATTAATACCAAAGCCGCAATAAAGGCAATCATGAAAACTGGTTGTGATAGCCAATTGCCATATAAACACTCTTCTTTTAAAACCTCTATGTTGCCGTTTAAAACCTCCTGTAGGTAATGGTAGCCCTCGCCTAGCATGGGTGGAAATAACAAAATAATCAATCCCAGCAGTAAACCACCAGCTAATGCGCGTATGTAGCGGTTGTATTTAAGAAAGATACCTTTCTCTAACTTATCAGCTACTTTAGTAATATACACGGCAGTTAAACCACTTAATACTCCTAACATGGCATAAAAAGGTAAAGCTTGTATCAGCCAACCTTCTGTTATTAAATGAAACAACTGTCTTGAATGTAATGCCTTCCCTACCACTACCCCGGTAGCTGATGCAATTAGCAACGGAATAAACGTAGGTATCGTAATTTCACCAATCAGAATTTCCAATGAAAACAGCACACCGGCGATTGGACTGTTAAACACAGCTGCTATACCAGCAGCAGCGCCAGCAGCCAGCAATACCGTTTTCTCGTAAGCGCTCAGTTGAAAGAAACGGCCCACATTGGAACCAATAGCCGCTCCGGTACTTACAATTGGCGCTTCCAAACCCGACGAGCCTCCGAAGCCCACAGTTAGAGAACTGGTAATTAAATGAGAGTACACATTGTTAAAGCCAATATTAGCTTTATCTTTTTTTATGCTAAGCAAGATGTTGCCTATCCCTTTGGCTATACGGTCACGGTTAATCAGGTGCTGATAAACTACGGTAAACAATATACCCAATGCCGGCAGGAAAACATAAATGAAATGATATGGCAAGTTGAGGGCAATATTTCGGCTTACCTCTTCCATTACATGAACCAGATATTTAAGAGCAACGGCAGCCAAGCCGCCCATTAAGCCTACAAAAACACTGCAATAAATTAAGAAGTTCCGCTGGCTTTTTTGTTTGAGGCGCCAGTTGGTAATATATGGTAATGGATTCTTCATGGTAAATAAAGTACACTAAAGCAACAAGAACGCAAAGTAACGATTTTACTGCCTAAAGCTAATGCTAACACCTATATTTGACCATGATTTCACAGCAAAGATATGATCAGCGAGGCGTATCCGCTTCCAAAGATGATGTACATAACGCTATCCGGAATATTGACAAAGGACTATTTCCTAAAGCATTTTGCAAAATTGTGCCTGATATATTAAGCAACGATCCTGCGTACTGCAATATTATGCATGCTGATGGTGCGGGCACCAAATCATCTCTGGCTTATACGTACTGGAAACAAACACATGACCTTTCGGTTTGGCGCGGTATTGCTCAAGATGCAATTATTATGAATTTGGATGATTTGCTGTGTGTGGGTGCTACCAACAACATTCTGCTGTCATCAACCATAGGTCGTAATAAAAACCTGGTACCCGGCGAAGTGATTGCAGCTATCATTAACGGTACAGAAGAAATTCTAGAAGAACTACGCAGCTCTGGTATTGGTATTTATTCAACTGGCGGCGAAACAGCCGATGTGGGCGATTTAGTACGCACCATTATTGTGGATTCTACCGTAACCTGCCGCATGAAACGCGATGAGGTCATATCAAACGACCGTATTCAGGCTGGCGATGTAGTGGTAGGCTTAGCCTCTTACGGGCAGGCTAACTATGAGCATGAATATAATGGCGGCATGGGTTCTAACGGTTTAACTTCAGCCCGTCATGATGTATTCAATAAAACTATAGCCAATCAGTTTCCGGAAAGCTTCGACCCGGCGGTACCCGAAGATCTGGTATTTTCAGGGAGCAAGCAGCTAACCGATTTAGTTGATATTGGCAATGGTCAAACTATAACTGCTGGCAAACTCGTGCTCTCACCTACCCGCACCTACGCGCCGGTAATTAAAGCGATACTTGATTCTTACCGCAGCCAGATACATGGTATGGTACATTGTAGCGGTGGCGCGCAAACCAAGGTGCTTCACTTTATTGAAGGGCTGCATGTGGTTAAAAACAACTTATTCCCGGTACCTCCATTATTCAAATTGATACAGCAAGAATCGGGTACTGATTGGCAGGAAATGTACAAGGTGTTTAACATGGGCCACCGTATGGAGCTGTATGTGCCTGAAAGCATTGCCGCCGAACTGATTCAGATTTCGAAAAGCTTTGGCATTGATGCGCAAGTTATTGGCCATGTTGAAGCTGCCGAAAAGAAGCAGGTAACTGTACAATCAGAATTTGGCGAGTTTATTTATTAGTAACTATTGAAATCAATCTACTTTCTAAAGATTTCTTCTTAAATAAAAAAGCCCGGCTTGTTAAACAAGCCGGGCTTTTTTTATGGCAGCAGTTACGTTTAGAAGCTGTAACGTGCACTGATTTGACCTCTCCAACGAGAAGCAAAATCATTAATGTTGTATGGTCTTAAAGTACCATTAATAGTTTGGAACTTAGTTTTGTCAAAAGTAAAAGTTGGATTAACAGTTTGTGATACTACGTTGAATAAGCTTACATATTGGTTGCTTAAGTAGTATGCATTACCCCATTTTTTATTTAACAGGTTAGTTACGTTCAAGATATCAGCTGTAACTGATAAAGCATGATTTTTGTAAACTTTAAACTCTTGGCTAAGCTTTAAATCAAAGTGATTTTCCCAAGGCATACGGTCAGCGTTACGCAATGAGTTAGTACCTAGGTGTTCTCTCAAATATTTGTTAGAACCAGCGAAAGCTAAGAAATCTGCCCATTGTTGTGCTGGAGTAACAGTAGCACCATTAACAGTAAGGTTAACAAATTGAGCTTGGCTTAAAGAAGATGGAATGTAAGCTAAGTTAGCAGCACTTGAGCTGGTAGTAGCATCATCACCAGTTACGTTTTTGCTATACAGGTATGAGAAAACCTGACCAGACTGACCAGTATAAACCAAACCTACAGTAGTTGCTAAATGGTTGTGAGCATAAGTAAACCTTTTAGAGATATAACCAATAACTCTTGATCCTGGATCATAGTTCGATCTTGCTAAATCTAGGTTATTCAAACCATTTACGTTATAAGCAAAACGCCAGTTGCTAATCGCTGTTGAGCTGGTACCATCGTTCAATGAAGTTGAACGACCGAAAGTATAAGCCAACATACCAGACCATCCATGGCTCATTGGCTTCTGGATTTGCGCAGTTAGGTTATATGCATAACCTTTGCTGGTGTTAGTTAAATAAATAACATCCGTATAGCTGTTATTGATACGGGTAAAATTGTAGAACGGACGAGTTGTACCACCAATGTTAACTTTGGTTGGAGTAGCATTCACGTTTAAGTTCTGATAAGAAATATCGTTAATCTTTTTAGTGTATAAACCTTCCAAAGTACCAATCAAGCCCCAGAAACCTAATTTCTGATCAACCGCGATGTTACCACGAACAGTTTGAGTAAACTTAAAGTTTTTGTCAGTCAAGTCAATTTCGCTGGCAGCATTGCTGGCACCTAACTGAGCACCCAAGTGCGGATCGCTAGGATTGTAGTTGAAAGAAACAGTTGATAATTTAGGGTTGGTAGCTGCACCTGCAGAAAACTTAGTGATCGTAACACCAGTACCACCATATTGATTAGAAACCCATACAAACGGAACACGACCGGTAAACAAGCCAATACCACCACGTACTTGAGTGCTGGCATCACCGTTTACATCCCAGTTAAAGCCTACACGTGGTGCAAACAACGGGGTAGATTTAGGCGCCTGATTAGTTTTCACACCATATTGCTGTGCAATAGCAGTAGCATTAAATGCAGTGTTTTCAGCAGGATCATTCAAAAATACAGGTAAGTCAACACGTACGCCGTAAGTCAACTTGAACTTGTCGCTCATGCTCCATACATCTTGTGCGTATGCGCTTAACTGTGTTGCTTTCAAAACCTGGTTGGCATTATCGTTACCGCCAGCATTTGAGTAGTAAGCACTGTAGCTTGTAGGTGCTAAGTTTGATTCAAATTGAGCTATAGAGTTGTAGCGGTATGAACCATAGTAGTACTGAATAAATACATTGTTTGATTTATACAATAAGTTATCAGTACCGAAGGTAAAGGTATGATGGTTTTTGTATAAAGTAAAGTTATCAGTTAAAGTCCAGGTATCCTGGTTCAGGCTGTTTCTAACTGATGAACCGTCACCACCAAAATAGTAGCTTAGGTTATTATCCAAAATGTACACTGCAGGAAAATCAGAAGTAGATCTTTTATCGCGGGTTGCAGTGTAAGTTAAACGCAATACGTTTGATGCACTATTGCTGAAAGATGAATTTAACTCAGCTACTGAAGTGTTGGTTTTGGTTTTGAAAGTATAAGCGTTGCTGCCAAAAGTAATAGATGATGCACTACGGCTAATTACATCATTAGTACCATCAGTATAGCTGTGGCGCAAAGTTAATTTGTGCTTATCGCTGATGTTCCAGTCGATACGACCAAACCCGTAGTGTGAACCTTGAGTTTTGTTAACATTACCGTAGCTATCGCCAATATCAAAATTGTATTTGTTCAATACAAAATCATGCAGTTGTTGCAGCGTTGTTGTGCTAAAGTTTGAACCTGAACCACTTTGAGCAGGGTCAAAATTCAATGGAGTGCTGTTGTCGATTCTTTCATAGTTACCAAAGAAGAACAATTTGTTTTTGATGATTGGGCCACCAAAGCTTGCACCATAAGTTTTATTTCTGAAAGTTTGGTATTTTAAACCAGTAGTTACGCTTTTACCAATAAAATTTTGGTTTTGCAGGTAACCATACAAGGAACCATGAAATTGGTTAGTACCACTCTTGGTAACCGCATTCATACCACCACCAGTAAAACCACCTTGAGTAACGTCATAAGGAGCAAGTACTACCTGTAACTCTTGAATAGACTCCAAAGGAATAGGGTTTGCACCAGCCTGACCACCGTTGGTACCAGAACCAGCCAAACCAAATACGTCATTGCTTGTAGCACCATCTATCGTAAACTGATTGTACTTATTGCTTTGACCGGCAAACTCCATACCTACCGCAGAACCGTCAGATGAACTGGTTCTTGAAATACTTTGAGGAGTTAAACGGGCAAAATCCTGAATGTTACGGTTAACAGTTGGTAAACTTTGTAATTGCTGCAAAGACACGTTGGTTGACGGACCGGTTCTTTCCGCACTAATTACACTACCTTTTTTGGTAGCTTTTACATTTACTTCAGCCAGTGATTTACCTTCCTCAGCTAAAACGGCATCAATTTTTACCGGCGTACCTAAAGTAACATACAGGTTGTCAAATCTACGTGCAGTAAAACCTACGAAAGTTACTGTTACTGTAAACGGACCGCCTGGCTTAACGTTAGGAATAACAAACTGGCCATTGGCCCGGCTCACTGTACTGTACTTTGTACCAGTTGGTACATCCAGCGCTACAATGGTAGCACCGGGCAGTGTTTCGCCTTTTGCATCCCTAACTACACCCGTTAACTGACCTGTGGTAATCTGTGCAAAAGCACCCACAGCTGTAAACAGGATAAGAAATAAGAGAAGTAAATTTTTTCTCATGCTTGTTTTGTGTTTAATGAAACGTTTAAATTGTTTTAAAATTCAACGCAAATATAGATAATGTGTTGATTTTGAATGTTAAGTTATTGTTAACAATTGCCAATATTTTTTAACAATCACCTATTTTAATGTTAACATTTCCAAAATGCTTACTCAAAATTACAATGCTGTTAATTTTCGGGTACTTACTACCATATTTTGTGTGGTTTTTTCCCCAACTCATGTAAAATGACTTTATAGTGTTAGTTGCACTTACAAGCAGCAGGCTATATTTTTTATTGTTTCAGGCTTTTTATTTAGCTTTGGCGTCGAACGAAAGAAATACAAAAAATAATGAACTACGATGTAATTGTTATCGGGTCTGGTCCTGGCGGTTATGTAGCTGCTATCCGGGCCTCACAACTCGGCTTTAAAACAGCTATCGTTGAAAAAGAGCTGCTGGGCGGTATTTGCCTTAACTGGGGCTGTATTCCAACCAAAGCCTTAATTAAAAGTGCACAGGTTTTTGAATATATCAATCATGCTGCCGACTACGGTATTAAAGTAGAAGGTAAAGGTGAGCCCGATTTTGAGGCCATTGTTAAGCGTAGCCGTGGCGTAGCCGATGGCATGAGCAAAGGCGTTCAGTTTTTAATGAAGAAAAACAAAATTGACGTTATTATGGGCTTCGGTAAACTGAAGGGCCAAGGTAAAGTTGAGGTTAAAAGCGCTGATGGTGCAGTAAGTGAACATTCAGCCAAACACATTATATTAGCCACAGGTGGTCGTTCACGCGAGTTGCCTAACCTGCCTCAGGATGGCAAAAAAGTAATCGGTTACCGCCAGGCTATGACGTTGCCTACACAACCCAAATCAATGGTGGTAGTAGGTTCAGGTGCTATCGGTATTGAGTTCGCTTATGTTTATAATGCTATTGGTACCAAAGTTACCGTAGTAGAGTTTTTAGACAACATCGTTCCATTGGAAGATGAAGAAGTATCAAAAGCACTGGCCCGCTCATTGAAAAAACAAGGCATCAACATCATGACTTCTTCTACTGTAGAGTCGGTAGATACCAGTGGCGAAGTGTGCAAAGTAAATGTTAAAACCGCCAAAGGTGTTGAAGTACTGGAAGCTGATATCGTATTATCAGCCGTAGGTATTGCTACCAACCTGGAAGGTATTGGTCTGGAAGAAGCTGGTGTTAAATTTGACCGTGGTAAAGTACTGGTTGATGATTACTACCGCACCAATGTAGAAGGCGTTTATGCTATTGGCGATATTGTAAAAGGTCAAGCTCTGGCCCACGTAGCTTCTGCCGAAGCGATTACCTGCGTTGAAAAAATTGCTGGTTTACATGTAGAACCTATCAATTACGGCAACATACCGGGGTGTACTTACTGCTCTCCTGAAGTAGCTTCGGTAGGTTATACTGAAAAAGCTGCTCGCGAAGCCGGTTACGAAATTAAAGTTGGTAAGTTCCCATTCTCAGCATCAGGTAAAGCTAGTGCAGCCGGTGCTAAAGATGGCTTTGTGAAAGTAATTTTTGATGCTAAATATGGCGAGTTTTTAGGCGCGCACATGCTGGGCAGCAACGTTACCGAAATGATTGCCGAAGTAGTTGCCGCACGCAAACTGGAAACTACCGGACATGAAATTATTAAAACTATTCACCCGCACCCTACCATGAGCGAAGCGCTAATGGAAGCTACTGCGGAAGCTTATGGTGAAGTAATACACTTATAATCTTTTAAGAGAAAAGGTTCGTAAGTCGAAAGAGTCCGTAAGATGGCAGATTATATTAATTTGTCTTCTTACGGACTTTCTTTTTTATATTCTTTAAATTACGAACATCTTCTCCCCTACAAACCTTACCATGAAGCTGTACACTATTGATACTGGATTATTCAAACTGGATGGCGGCGCCATGTTTGGTGTGGTACCTAAAACCATCTGGCAAAAAACACATCCTGCTGATGAAAATAACCTGGTTGAGCTGGCCATGCGCTGCTTACTGGTTGAGGATGATAACCGGTTGATACTGATAGATACCGGTATAGGTAACAAACAAAGCGAAAAGTTTTTGAGCTATTACCACCTGCATGGTGATGATACGCTAGATCAATCATTAGCCAAACACGGCTTTAGCCGTAGCGATATTACCGACGTTTTTTTAACTCATCTGCACCTAGATCATGTAGGTGGTGCTGTAAACCGCGATGGCGAACAATTAGTTCCGGCCTTTCCTAAGGCTACCTACTGGAGTAATGAGCAACATTGGGATTGGGCAACCCATAATCCTAATGCTCGCGAAAAAGCGTCATTTTTACCAGAAAATATTTTACCGTTACAACAAAGCGGCAGACTAAAATTTATTCCCATACAAAACAATACCCAATTTACTACGCACATGCACATCCGTTTTGTATCGGGCCATACTGAAAGTATGATGCTGCCAGTATTGCAGTACAAGGGCAAAACTATTTTGTATGCGGCCGATTTATTTCCGACTACCGGCCATATCCCGATTGCGTATGTAGCTGCGTATGACATGTTTCCGTTGCAGGCCATACAGGAGAAAACTGCTTATTTGGAGGAAGCTATACAGAATGATTTTGTATTTTACTTTGAACATGATGCCGCTACTGAATGCTGTACGCTGCAAACTACTGAGAAAGGTATTCGGGTGAAAGATGTGTTTAAACTGACAGACATTTAAACCTACAACCTTAAGTTGGTACGAATTGTGTGGTAAATACGTGACGTTCAAAGCATAAATAATTATTAACAGTATTGCAAATATCATGTAACTGACTATAATTATTAATAACAAATGTGTACTTTTGCGCGTTCAATTCTAAAACAAGAATCGAGGTAATAAATTAGATGAGACAACTCAAAATAACCCAATCCATTACCAACCGTGAATCGCAGTCACTGGATAAGTACCTGCACGAGATTGGTAAGGTTGACCTGATAACTGCCGAAGAAGAAGTAATATTAGCTCAAAAGATTCGTGAAGGTGACCAGGCTGCACTGGAACGCTTAACCAAAACTAACTTGCGTTTCGTGGTATCTGTAGCTAAACAGTACCAAAACCAGGGTCTTACTTTGGGCGATTTAATTAACGAGGGTAACTTGGGCTTGATTAAAGCTGCCAAGCGTTTTGATGAAACCAAAGGGTTTAAATTTATATCATACGCTGTTTGGTGGATTCGTCAATCCATATTACAGGCTATTGCCGAGCAATCACGTATTGTACGTTTGCCTTTGAACCAGGTAGGTTCGTTAAGCAAAATCAGCAAAGCTTTTTCTAAATTGGAGCAGGAATACGAACGTGAGCCCTCACCTGAAGAACTGGCCGATATTCTGGAAACTACGGTTGACAAAATATCAGACACACTAAGCAACTCAGGCCGCCACGTATCTATGGATGCGCCATTCGTGCAAGGTGAAGAAAATACTTTATTAGACGTACTGGAAAACCAGGAGCCTAATACCGACTCTATATTAATTAACGAGTCATTATCTGAAGAAATCAAGCGTTCACTATCTACTTTAACTGAACGTGAGCGTGAAATTATCGTCTTGTTCTTCGGCTTAGGCACTAATCATCCGCTATCGCTGGAAGAAATTGGCGAGAAGTTCAATTTAACACGCGAGCGTGTACGTCAAATTAAAGACAAAGCTTTACAACGCTTACGCCATACTTCACGGAGTAAAATTTTAAAATCATATTTAGGTTAACCCTGATTTACGAAGGCCCCCGGTAAACAACCGGGGGCTTTTTTGTTTTATACTATATATGATGGAACCAGCCCAATATGAACAGCTCACTGCCGAGCAAGCCATAACCTACCAGCAGGAACTTCGGCATCAAATTAAACTTGAGCCGTTAAACAAGCCTGTTCGTATTATTGCAGGTTCTGATATATCTTTCAATAAATACTCGGAAGTTGTTTATGCCGGCATTGTGTTGTTGAAATACCCTGAAATGGAAATCATCGGCCATGCCACGGCTATTAGTCGCACTACATTTCCGTACATATCCGGGTTGCTGGCTTTCCGAGAGGTACCTGCCCTATTGGAAGCCTGGAACAAACTAGAAATTAAACCTGATGTACTGGTGCTAGACGGGCAAGGTATTGCCCATCGCCGCCGTATGGGTATTGCCTCGCATTTTGGTGTTATTACCAATACGCCTACCATTGGCAGCGCTAAAAGCAGGCTGTTTGGCCGCTATGAAGAGCCAGCTAATGAACCCGGTTCCCAAAGCCCCATGTATGATCGTGATGAGGTAATCGGCATAGCCTTGCGTAGCAAAAAAAACTGTAATCCTATCTTTATTTCGCCAGGCCATAAAGTAACTCTGGAGCAGAGTGTAGAAGTGATTAAAAATTGCTTAAAAAGCTATCGCATACCCGAACCAACCCGGCAAGCGCATATTTTAGTTAACAAAGTACGCGTTGAAAATAGCTCGAACAACTCCGGCATACAACAATTTGATTTATTTAGCTAATTAGCTGTAACATAAAGTAACTTAACGCCGACTAATAGGAACACATTCACTCCATGTTAAAAGGCGGCCAATTGGCTTTATGTATCATCACACTACTGCTTAGTTTAACGGCAGCCGCCAAGCCTTGTCTTATAATCAAAAATGGTTCGGTACAAACTTTTACCGACTCGGTTGAAACGGATGATTTCAAAACCTTTACTATCCCAATTAAGCGAGCCGGTAACCTGATTATTGTAGAAGCCCAGGTAGATTCAATTGCGGGTAACTTCGTGCTGGATACGGGTGCGCCTTATTTGGTTCTGAATGCCACTTACTTCAGAGATATGCCTCATTTTGGCGATCGCGAATCGGCAGGAGTTAACGGTAACTCGGCTGGTACGTTCCGAACTGAAGTGCATAACTTCTCCTTAGGCTTTGATTTACATTACAATAAATTGATGGCCGATGTTGCTGACCTATCAGCTATTGAAAACAGCAAGAAAATAAAAATACTAGGCCTACTAGGCACTCAGGTTTTTGAAAAGCTAGCCATTACAATTGATTTGTTCCATAATGTGCTGTACCTGCATAAAACTGATGCCAGTGGTAATATCTTGCCCGAAGAACGCGTATTTGCCCAACCTCAAATCAGTACTCCTTTCAAGTACATGAACGATGTGATTTTTATTAAAGGCACTATCAATGAAAAAACATTGTGGCTCGCTTTTGATACTGGGGCTGAAAGTAATTTATTGAGTTTTGATGTCCCCGGTAAAGTGATGAAGTACATGCAAATCATCAACAAAGCAAAGCTGGTCGGTATAGGCGGCTGCAAATACGACATTTTCTACGCGCAGTTTGATCACTTCACTATCGGTAATTATTTGTTTACTAATAATCGTATTTTAATTACAGACTTAAATCAATTGGGTAAAGCCTACGGCAATTCTGTAGATGGCATATTAGGTTACGACTTTTTCTCGCGTGGTATATTCACGCTCAACTTCGTAAAAAAAGAATTTGAAATGTACATTTACAAGCACTAACGATAACATGAACCGGCTGAAACGTTTTATATGGGTATTCATTACGCTGTGCAGTTTACAAGTTGCCGTGGCTCAGCACCATAATCAAATACGCATTGCACATAACCGTTTAGTCTTGGAACTTGATATGCGTTCGAACAAGGCTGAAATTGACAGCCTGTTGAAAGCCGCTGGCGCTAAAAATTTAACAGCCAACATGATTTTAAGCGGCAAAGTTACCCCCAGTAACACTAAAGGCTGGAAAATAAATAAGCTTAAAAAATTTACTATTCAGCTGGAAAGGCCGCTTTATAAATCTGACACGCAATTGCAGGTTAATCCTTATGTAATTACCAGTAGCATTATTAACAACATTTCAGCTCCAGGTTATCCTGGTGAGGTTTTGTACGGCATAAACAACTTTTTAAAAGCTACCATACATGAATTACCATCGGGTTTAACCCGCTTCTTTTTACCAGGGTACACTAACGCACGCCGCGTACAAGTATCGGGCAATTTTAACAGCTGGACCACGCTGAAAGGATTAATGACCAGAACCGATAGTGGTTGGATTACTGACATCCGGCTGGAACCGGGCGTATATGCTTATAAATACATTATTAATGGCCATTGGATAAAAGATGCCAGCAACAGCCTGACAGAGCCCGATGGTTATGGCGAATACAACTCTATTTACTACCGATATAATTACACATTTAAACTAGCTGGGTATAACAATGCCAGCCGCATTTCAGTAGCAGGCAACTTCAATAAATGGAACGCTAACGAACTAGTGATGATGCACAAAGGCAATGCTTGGGAAAAGCAGCTTTACCTGCACGAAGGTGTTTACCTGTATCGTTTTATGGTAAACGGGCAATGGATAAAAGATCCGGCTAATAAAGATACGCAGATACAAAACAATACATTAACCTCAGTTTTAAAATTGGGCGAAAGCCTAGTCTTCAGGCTTAACGCATATCCGGAAGCTCGTAATGTATTTCTGGCTGGTGATTTCAACAACTGGAACCCAAGTATGCTCAAGTTACAAAAAACAGCTTTAGGATGGCTACTACCCTACACCTTACCCGCTGGTAATTATAATTACAAGTTTATTGTAGATGGTCGATGGATAACCGATCCGCAAAACCCACACACTTCCATATTGAATGATAATCAAAATTCATTTTTAACAGTAAGGCCCAATCATACTTTTGTTTTAAAAGGCTATGCTTCGGCCAAAATGGTGCGTTTAGCTGGCGACTTTAACGATTGGAACCCGCAAGGCTACACGCTTGAACATGCAGGCAACGAATGGCACATCAGTATGCGTTTACGACCCGGAAAATACCGCTATAAATTTATTGTTGATGGGCAGTGGATATTAGACCCAGGCAACCGCCAGTGGGAACAAAATGAATACAATAATGGTAACTCCGTATTGTGGATAGAACAATAAATTATCCAACTCACTATTTAACACAATAACCATCTCCGGCTATCGTTCAACTTCCAATACCAGTTTAGTTTTTCAACCTTAATCTAATATCAGTAACTGCACATGCGCAACTTCCGTATTCTGCTGTTCCAGTTTTATAAGCCTCTATTTTTTTGGAATTTGTTGTTTAGTGTAGCAGGTATTGCAGATTTATGGATCAATGGTTTCGGACAATTGGTGGGTAGTTTCATTGTCAAATTTGTAGGCTATGCGGCTTCCGTTGGCTTTCAATACTACTTTTCACCGCAGGTATATTACTACTATCATAATGCAGGTTATCGTTTAAAAAACCTTTATGCCGGTGCATTCGCGCTCGACTTTTTCATGTATCTGTTATATGTCTTTCTTTTTTATATTATCAGTTTCATTGGATGTTAAAAGTTGATAGTGTACAATTAGCCTACCATGGCCGCAAAATTTTGCAAGACGTTTACCTGGACTGTAAACCCGGTGAAGTAACCGGTTTATTGGGCCGTAATGGCTGCGGTAAATCAAGCTTGTTAAAAATCATTTTCGGTACACTTACACCTGATTTCAAACACATCAGCATTGATGATCAAGTAACCCCAAAAGGCTACATACAAAGTAAAATAGCCTACTTACCACAACATAACTACCTGCCCCGTTATATTATGATACAACAGGCTGCCCAAATGCTGGTTGACCCAAAAGCCTGGAATGAGTTTGCTGCACATAAGATTTACCAACAGTATAGCCGAAAACTATCCAGAGAGTTATCAGGCGGTGAGTTGCGCAAGTTGGAAACACTCTTGATATTATACAGCAAAGCTGATTACATTTTGCTGGATGAGCCTTTTACACATATATCGCCGGTTCAAGCCGAAGAGATTAAGCAAATCATCCGTAGTCGCGCTGCTTACAAAGGCATTATTGTAACCGACCATCAGTACTACAATATTCTGGAGGTAAGTCATAAAATCATTTTGCTTGATAATGGCTGTACAAAATTGATTAAACACCCTGATGAACTAATAACTTACGGCTATCTTAGCGGCAAGTAATATCATTGAATTATGACTATACCTATGTACCAGGCTGATGCCTTTACCAGTCAGCTTTTTGGTGGCAACCCGGCAGCGGTATGTCCGCTTACCGAATGGTTGCCTAATGAAACCATGCAGAAGATAGCAGCCGAAAACAACTTGGCTGAAACTGCTTTTTTTGTAAAAACAGATACCGGTTACCACTTACGTTGGTTCACACCAGAATTAGAAATAGACCTATGCGGCCATGCCACCCTCGCCAGTGCGCACATCATTTTTACCGAGCTAGGACATCATGATAGTGTAATCCGGTTCACAACCGAGAAAGCCGGCGAGCTGATTGTTACTAAAATTGATGGACGATACACCCTGGATTTTCCATCACGCCCACCCTTCCCGGCCGAAATGCCGGATGGTCTATTAGAGGGCATTGGCAATAAAGTACCTAAAGCCATATTACGCTCGCGCGATTACTTTTTGGTTTATGAGGATGAACAGGATATTGCCGATATGGTGCCTAACCATTCGCTGCTGGCCCACATTGATGCCATTGGCATTATAGTTACGGCTCCCGGCCGAGAAGTGGACTTTGTATCACGCTTTTTTGCACCCGCATGCGGCGTACCTGAAGATCCGGTAACTGGTTCGGCTCATTGTAACCTGATCCCGTATTGGGCCGAAAAGCTGGGCAAAACGGAATTACATGCCTACCAGATATCCGCCCGCAAAGGCGAGCTTTGGTGCGAACTGAAAGGCGACCGCGTGTTGATGAGCGGCCATGCCGTTACTTACCTGAAAGGTGAAATCTACGTATAAACTTACAGGCTAAATACTGTTTGCTACCTAGCTAAAAACGCTATTACTATACATGGTAATAGCGTTTTTAGTTATAATCTTAAACCCAGCAAGTTGGTTATCTTTTGGTAAGTCATTCGTCTTACCACCAACACCCTGATGTCCTATACTGGATATTGTTTTCTAAATGTTATAAAAGCACTATTAGCTATATAAAACTAATTTTTTTAGTTAATTTAGTGCTTTAAAACTATTGATAGGTACGGGTGCATATCCATGCAGTTAACGAAATTAGAAGTTAAAGGCTTTAAAAGCTTTGGTGATAAAATTACAATAAACTTTAACGAGGGAGTTACCGCCGTAGTAGGTCCGAATGGCTGCGGCAAATCCAACGTGGTAGATTCTATCCGTTGGGTATTGGGTGAGCAAAGCACACGTATGTTGCGTTCTGAAAAAATGGAGAACGTAATATTTAACGGCACCAAATCGCGCAAGCCTGCTAACCTGGCCGAAGTATCTTTGACCTTCGATAATACCCGAAACGTACTTCCTACTGATTTTTCGCAGGTCACTATTACCCGAAAGCTGTATCGTACGGGCGAGAGCGAGTACCGTTTGAACGACGTACAATGCCGTCTGAAAGATATTACTGACCTGTTTCTGGATACTGGTATTGGTCCCGATTCCTACTCTATCATTGAGCTGAAGATGATTGATGAGATCATCACCAATAAAGAAGGTTCGCGCCGCAACTTATTTGAAGAGGCCTCAGGCATATCCAAATACAAACTGCGCAAAAAGCAAACGTTCAATAAACTAAAAGATACCGAAGCCGATTTAGCCCGGGTAGAAGATTTGCTTTTCGAGATTGAAAAGAACCTAAAAACGCTGGAAAACCAAGCCAAAAAAACGGAGCGTTATTATCGTTTAAAGGAGCAGTATAAAACGCTGAGCATTATGCTGGCTTCGTTCCGGCTGGCGGCTTTTAGTGATGCCTTGATTCGTATTGACGAACAGGAACAAAAACACCGAGCTGATAAAACAGCTATTGTTTCGCACATTGATACTATTGAGGCTGGTTTGCAACAGCAAAAGCTGGACAACCTAACCAAGGAAAAAAACTTATCGGTACAGCAAAAAGCCACGAATGATCTGATTACTAAAATCAGGACTTACGAGAGTGAGAAGAAAATCAAGAATGAGCAGCTGAAATTTCAGCGTGATAAAGAAACTCGTTTGACTGATGAACTGGAACGAGATCGAGAACAGTTAAACCAGGTTATATCCAGCATTAAGCGCCTGAATGAGGAAAAACTTCAGGAAGAGGAAACTTTAGAAGCCTTAAGCAATAAGGTAGATGATTTGCAGGAAGCGGTTGATGATTTGCGCCATGAACAAACTGATACCCGGCAGGAGCTGAACGAGATTACCAGCATTAACAACCGCCTGCAAAATCAGATTTACAAAGCCGAAAAAGACTTAGACATATTACGCATACAGCAGCAAGCTCTGGAACAAGAAAGCCAACGCAATACCGAAGATGCGGCTAGTCGGGAAGTGGAACTTTCGCATTTCAACCAGCTGGTAGCCGAACTGGAATATCGGACCGAAACCGTAAAGGGCGAGCATGAAGCCGCTATAGCCTACGAGCAACAGTTGCAGGAACAAATTAAAGCAACCGAAGGCAGCATTACAGCTATCAAAGAAAACACGGTGCAGCATAACCGACAGCTGGATGCCAAACGCAATGAATATAACCTGACTAAAAGTTTGGTGGATAACCTGGAAGGTTTTCCGGAATCTATCCGCTTTCTGAAAAAGCAAACGGATTGGGCCAAGCATGTTACTTTATTTAGTGATATTCTTTTTTGCCGTGAAGAATACCGGGTAGCTATTGAAAACTACCTTGACCCGTTGATGAATTATTTTGTGGTGGAAGATTACGATAATGCCATACAGGCTATCAATCGACTCCGTAAAGCATCACGAGGTAGGGCACAGTTTTTCATCCTGAACAATTATAAAGCATTGCCAGCCCCAACTACACCTTCGCACCCCGCTGAATGGCTGCCCGCGTTGAGTGTTGTTGAAGTTGACCCTGTTTATCAGCCTTTATGCAACTATCTGCTGCGCAACGTCTATCTGGTTGATGATGCCGGCGAAAACGACCTGAACAACTCACCCGTACAAGCCGGTGTGGTATTGCTGGGTAAAAGCGGAAAGTTCAGCAAATCGGTATTTAGTATGGCGGGCGGCTCGGTAGGCTTGTTTGAAGGTAAACGTATTGGTCGGGCTAAAAATTTGGAGAACTTGGCTAAAGAGATCAGCCATACAGAAAGCCAGATTGCTACCTTGAAAAGTGAACAGGAAACTTTGCAAAGCAAGCTGGTTGCCTTGAAAGCCTCTGGCAGAACTACCGAAATTCAGCAAAGGCAACAGGAACTTAACCGCTTGCACACCGAAATGGTTACGGTGACTACCCGGCGCGAACAGTACCAAACGTTTATCACCAACAGCCGCAACCGTAAAGAAGATATTACCCGCAAAATAAACAGCATGCAGGAAGAAGAACAAAAGCTGCAACCTGAACTGATGGAGCTGAAAGCCCAACAGCAGATACAAAGTGATTTGTTGCTGGATAAGCAAGAAGCTTTAAATGAGCTGAACGAGTATCTATCAGTACAATCAAGCGCTTACAACCAGGAAAACATTCGTTTTCATCAGCAGCAAAATAAAGTTTCGGGCCTGAACAAAGATTTAGAGTACCGCGAAACCCAGCAGGATGGTTTAGAAGTTCGTATCAGCAACAGCAGTACGGAGTTAAAAAAAGTACAGGCTACCTTGCTGGAGCTAGCCAATCAAACTGATTTTTCGGATGATGATTTGCTGGAGATGTATAGTGAACGAGACTTGCTGGAAGAAGCCACGCGGCAAGCCGAACAAGATTACTATTCTTCGCGCGGGCAGATTACCGACATGGAAAACCAGCTAACCCAATTGCGCCGTAATAAAGACCAAGCGGATGTAATTGAAAACGAGTTGAAAGACCGTCGTACGCAATTACAACTGGAACTAAGTGCCTTAAAAGAACGCCTTTCTGTTGAGTTTAACTTAGACATTCAGGAGCTGATGGAAAGTGAACCGCCAGCCGATGAAAACGAGCAGGAACTACGCGAAAAAACTGAAAAGCTGAAAAAACAGTTGGATGATTTTGGCGCTATTAACCCAATGGCGTTAGAGGCTTTTAAAGAAATGAACGACAGATACGAGTTCATTCAAGCCCAAAAGAAGGATTTGATGGAAGCTAAAGCCTCGCTCCTTTCTACCATTCAGGAAATTGATGATACCGCTAAAGAAAAGTTTATGTCGGCCTTTATTATGGTGCGCGAAAGCTTTATTAAAGTGTTCCGATCATTATTTAATGAAGAGGACTCCTGCGATTTGATTCTGACTGATCCTGACCATCCGTTAGAGTCGGACATTGACATTATTGCCAAACCCAAAGGTAAACGTCCGCTATCTATCAATCAGCTATCGGGCGGGGAAAAAACATTAACGGCTACCGCTATTCTGTTCTCCTTATACCTGCTTAAGCCGGCGCCTTTCTGTATTTTTGATGAGGTTGATGCTCCGTTGGATGATACTAATATTGATAAGTTCAATAACATCATCCGCAAGTTCTCCTCCAACTCTCAATTTATCGTAGTATCGCACAATAAAAAAACCATAGCTAGCACCGATGTGGTTTATGGTGTAACTATGGTTGAACAAGGTATATCGCGCGTAGTGCCGGTTGATTTACGACAACTAGCGGACTAATCTTTCTTAGTTTTTACGGTGTTGAGGCTGATTGATCACCATTCCTTTAAATGGATCAGGACTCATTTTCTCGTTCATAGCTCTTACAGCCTCATCTGATAAAGTAGAGTTCGTATTCGTACTTAACACCTTGTTGTTAGTTAAAGAGTAACTACTTTTATCCATATAATTTAAGGCATGTGCCAGCATGCTTTCATTCGGGTCGCCAAAGTCTTTAGTGATATCATCACCTGTTTTATACCCTGGAAAAGTAGCACTTCCCGGAACCATACCTTGGTAATAATCTGCCTGCCCGGCAGCATTGCGGTTTTCAATTTCAACCAGGTATAAATCATAGCTACCTACTGGTATCGCAAAAAACGCTGTTGGTTTACCGTAAGTAGTTTGCCCAATAATTTGCACATTCATTACAGGTTTCAAATTATTAATCAGCAGCTCACTGGCTGAAGCTGTATTGCCGGTTACCAGAAAGAAAACCCGACTTAAGTTCAGGTTACCAACTTTTGCAAACTTTTGTGTGTTATTGGCTGTGCTAAACTCTCCTTTATTAATCTGGTACTTTTTAGCTAAAAAAGGATAATCATCGTTCTGCAAACGCTTGTTGAAATACTCGGTAAACATAGTAGTGCCATTTTGGGCAGTAGGCACTATCCAGTTGGTTAAATAAGCTGAAGTTTGCACGCTACCACCACCATTGTAACGCAAATCCACTACCAGTTCAGTAATGCCTTTGGTGGAAAAGTAGTTAAAGGCTTCATCAATTTTGGCCTTAGCATTGGAGGATAAATCAGTAAACTGGTTGAAAGCAAAATAACCTACTGTTTTGCCGCCAGCTGTAGTAAGCGTTGTATATTTCAACACCGGATTAATGGTGTAGCTTGCGCGATTCACTACTGCGTTAAAAGTACTACCATCTGGCTTTTGCAACGTTAAAGTAATGCTATTGCCCGATAACGCATTTACTACATACAGCAAGTTTGCATCCTTACTCGGGGTTGAACTATTAGGATCATAGTAAATATTGGTACTGTTATTTACCGCTGTAATTTTGTACCCGCGAACTAATCCTGCATTGCCGGCAGGCGAACCAGCATAAACGTATTTTATCCGTAAATCATTGTAAGCCTGGTAAAACACTGAAAAACCAAAATCGCCACCTGTACCGCCTATTACTGTAGCCGCCTGACCTTGATCTATATAAGAATACTTGGCTGTACCCGGGTAGCTGGGATCATACTCATAAGCCGAATTGGTTGTGGTATTAATTTTCAACTGCGATAAGGCATCAACCTCGGCCTGCAAGGCAGCCAAATCAGTACTGCCGGTATATTGCCTTGGGTTAAAAGTGTTGTAAGCCGGCATGGCATCGTACCATAAGTATTCCTCTTGCGCATAGGCGTAAACAGAATCTTTTAGTAAATCAAGCGCGCTAGCCTTAGTAGTGGTGTTAGAATTGGTAGTAACTTTATCTTTTTTACAAGAAGAAAATACAACCAGTAAAAGTAACAAGAAGTAAAAATTTCTGTGCATATTGTAAAACCTTAAATTTTACTAATATACAAACATTTAAACTTTTAAATAACTAATTCCACAAGCTTCAGCACATAATTGATCGGTTTCGTTTGTACCGATCATCACTAAATCACGACGCTCTAAATGATGATCGGTAAGTAACAGATGTATAATATCCGGTTCGGGCTTGGGAGCCACTTCGTCGGCAAAATAACAAACCAGGTATTTTTCTAAACCTTGCCAATCAGTTTGCTTGATCTTGTTCAGTTGCTGCTGCGGATTACCGTTGGTCACAATAAATATCTTTTTACGATCAACCACGATTTCCTGTAGCAAGGTTAGCATATCTTCAAACAACAAAAGCTTAAGCGGCAGCTGGGCAGCCGTTTTCAGATGCTCAAAGTTAAAGCGGTATTTTTCGTCCAGTTTAAAGCGTTGCTGCACCCGGTCAAAAACCGCATTAGGCCCTTCCTGATCGTAGGTTTGCACCATTAGTTTTACTAACACCTGGGCATCTAGCATTTCAGTATATTCCAGAAAACCGGCGAACAAATAATATACCTGATACCAATAATCTTTTTGCGGATAAAGCACATCATCCAGCTCAAAAATAAAAGCCTTTGTACGCGGGTCAATATCCTTGTAACTAATCATAACGCTGTAATTAATTCGATGCCATATTCGGTAAACAACTGGTGGGCCGGGGCTAAAGCCTGTGCTTCTTCTGGCCGAAGTAAGTACACGGTTTCAATTTGATGATCCAGGCAGAAAGCCAGCATCTGGTGCGGATAGGTATCCTGCTGCGGATTGGGCAGATTTAGCATTTTGCCTGATTTTAGCATTAGCTCCGGCAGATCCGCATAATCACCTAACAATACCGATGCTGAATTTATATTCTTTTTAAGCTGGTAAGCTTCGGCCCTACTAGCCGCTGTAATTAGTGTGTACACGTTTAATCCTGATTTGGAACAATCAACCCGTCTTTCATCATCACCTTACGGTCAGATAGGCCAGCTAGCTCATCATTGTGCGTTACAATAATAAAAGTTTGATTAAACTGGTTGCGCAGGTTTACAAACAACTCATGCAAATCACGCGCATTGGCCGAATCCAGATTACCCGACGGTTCATCCGCTAAAATAAGGGAAGGCTTGTTAATCAGCGCACGTGCTACAGCTACCCGCTGCTGCTCGCCACCCGAAAGCTGGGCTGGTTTATGGTGAAGACGATCGCTTAAGCCCAGCATATCCAGCAATTGTGCAGCACGTTTTTCGGCATCTGCCCTGCCTGTACCCGCAATAAACGCCGGGATGCATACATTCTCAATGGCATTAAATTCGGCTAGCAAATGGTGAAACTGAAAAATAAAACCCAGGTTACGGTTCCGAAAATGGCTTAGCTGTTTATTATTTAAACGACTGATATCTACATCATCCATAAAAATCTGTCCGGAGTCAGCCTGATCAAGCGTACCAATGATGTTTAACAACGAGCTTTTACCAGCGCCCGAGGCCCCGGTAATGGTTACAATTTCACCTTGCTGTACTTCCAGGTTAACCCCTTTAAGTATTTGCAACTTCCCGTACGATTTTTGAATGGACTGCGCTTTAAGCATGGTGCAAAAATAAAAATAGCTACAGCAAATTATCACAGCAGCCGCATTTATATATAGAAATTGACACTTAGGTTTTTTTAATACAACTGAAATTGTAGCTTTACCGCAAATTCTTCAAATAAGACATGAATATTCACGAATATCAGGGTAAAGCCATTCTGAAAAGTTTTGGCGTTAGGGTACAGGAAGGCATAGTGGCCGATACTGTTGAACAGGCTGTAGAAGCTGCCCAAAAAATGAAAGAAGATTTCGGCTCAGACTGGGTAGTGGTAAAAGCCCAGATACATGCCGGCGGCCGCGGTAAAGGCGGTGGTGTTAAATTGGCTAAAAACCTGGATGAGGTTAAAGAAAAAGCCGGTGCTATTTTAGGTATGCAACTGGTTACTCCACAAACTGGCCCAGAAGGCAAAAAGGTACACAAAGTACTGATTGCTCAGGACGTTTATTATCCTGGAGCGAGTGAAACTAAAGAGTATTACATGAGCGTATTGCTTGACCGTGCTAAAGGTCGTAATATCATCATGTACTCAACCGAGGGTGGTATGGATATTGAAGAAGTAGCACACTCTACCCCTCACCTGATTCATAAAGAAGAAATCGATCCAACTGTTGGCTTACAAGGTTTTCAGGCTCGTAAAATTGCCTTTAACCTAGGCTTATCAGGCGATGCCTTTAAAGATATGGTAAAATTCATTACTGCTTTATACAAAGCGTATGATGCTACCGATTCATCACAGTTCGAGATTAACCCGGTACTGAAAACATCAGACAATAAAATTTTGGCGGTTGATGCTAAAGTAAACCTGGATGATAACGCTTTATACCGTCACCCGGATTTTGCGGCCATGCGTGATACCAACGAGGAAGACCCTATGGAGGTTGAAGCTAGCCAATCAAACCTGAACTACGTAAAACTGGATGGTAACGTAGGTTGCATGGTTAATGGTGCCGGCTTAGCTATGGCTACCATGGATATTATTAAAATTGCCGGTGGCGAGCCTGCTAACTTCCTGGACGTAGGTGGTACTGCTAATGCACAAACTGTAAAGGCAGCTTTCAATATCATTTTGAAAGACCCGAACGTAAAAGCTATTCTGATTAACATTTTTGGTGGTATTGTTCGTTGCGACCGTGTTGCACAAGGGGTAATTGATGCTTACCAAGAAATTGGCAACATTCCGGTGCCTATCATTGTACGTTTGCAAGGTACTAATGCTAAAGAAGCTAAAGAACTGATTGACAATGCAGGCTTAGAAGTATTCTCAGCTATTTTATTGAAAGAAGCTGCAGAACGCGTTAAAGAAGTTTTAGCTTAATTATTTTGCTTAACACATATAAAAAGGGAACACAAAATGTTCCCTTTTTTTGTTACTTAATTTATTGACACGGCAATTACATGTTTAAACATATAATTTTAGATATTTGATTCATCATAATTTAACAATCATAAAGCTATGGCAACTACAAAATGGGTAATGGACCCGCTACACTCTGAAGTTCAGTTTAAAGTTAAACACTTGGTTATTTCTACCGTAACTGGCTCTTTTCGCAAATTTGAAGGTGAAGTAGTAACCGAAAGTGACGATTTCCAAGATTCGGAAATTGATTTTTCGTTAGACATAGACAGTATTGATACCACACAGGAAGCCCGTGACCAGCATTTAAAAGGAGCTGACTTTTTTGATGCAGAACAGTTCCCAAAAATCACTTTTAAATCTACCTCATTAAAAAAAGTAGATGGCAGTGATTATAAATTGAATGGTAACTTAACCATTAAAGGGGTAACTAAACCTGTTACCTTGAATGTAGAGTTTGGTGGATCAGCCGATGATTTTTATGGCCAAACTAAAGCTGGCTTTGAAATTACAGGCAAAATTAGCCGTAAAGAATTTGGCTTGACCTGGGATCCTATCACCGAAGCTGGCTCAGTTGTGGTGGGTGATGAAATCAAATTAATTATCAACGCCCAGTTTACTAAACAAGCCTAAACTTTAAGTATTATTTATAGATTTGGAGAAAGCTGCTTTGTGTAAACAAGCAGCTTTCTTTTTTAACTATCTACTCGATCAACATAGGCTTTGCTAATTACCTCATTGGTAATGTGATGCACAACCTGATCCAGATCTTGTGCGCATTGTTGCACCAGCTGAATCACTTCTTCCTTCTCCTCCACTGTTTGTACTTCATTAATTAAGTTCGATAAGCCTAAAATGGAAGCTACCGGCTTTCGTATTTCATGCGAACTTAACCAGGCAATTTCCTGCAACATTTTATTCTGCTGTTTAATACGCTCTTCTTTTTCTTTACGCTCGGTAATATTTTTATGTACTGCTATGTAGCCCGTATGCATACCACAGTTGTTAAACAATGGTGTGTATTCAATATTTACCCATTGCGTAGTGCCTGTTTTAAGGTGATGCATAATGTCTAAAGTAAAGGTTTCCAGTTTTTTCCTTCGCTCAACAATATACTCAATGGTTTTAGCAGGTATCTTATCCCCTCCTAAAAACAGCTTGGGCTCATGCCCTACCACTTGCTCAAACTTATATCCGGTATAATCTTCAAAAGCTTTATTCACCCAGGTAATACGTTGGTTAGTATCGGTAACCACAATCATGTTATTCACCTTGGTAATAATTTCAGCTAAGCGCCTATTCTCTTCATTGGCACGTTTTATAGCATCAATATCTTTTACCGCGCCAATCAGCTTTACGGGTTTGCCGTCTTCATTATACATGAAGTAGCCTTGGTCAAAAATGTACTTATAAGTACCCTCGCCACAGTTGATGCGATACTCACAGCCCCAATTAGTATCACCCTGCTGAATAATCTGTTTTTGGGTTTGTACTACGGCTTGTACATCTTCCGGATGAATCAGTGAACGCCAATCTTCTATATTATTACCTATTCCGCCGGTTGTATCTTGAATGAGGTGGGCTAAACTGGTATTATAACATACCGTACCCTGCTCTACATCGTACTCGTAAATAACATCTTGCGTGGCTTTAGCTACAATATTATATCTCTCGAGGGCATGCTTAAGCTGTAAATCGCGTTCTTTACGTTCTGAAATATCATTGTAATACACAACTATGCCATCTTCGGTAGGATAAGCGGCCACGTCATGCCATTTATTGATGTACTGCCAGTATGCTTCAAATTTTACCGGAACTCTTTCCCGTAATACTTTCTCATACTGTTCATAAGTGATTCGCTCCTCAATACCCGGAAACGCGGTTTTCAACTCTTTACCTACAATGTAAATGTTAGACATACCCGTTTCTAACTCAAATTTCTTATTGACCTTCGTGAATACCAAATCTTTGTTCAGCGCATAAAAACCTTCATTAATACTGCTTAACGTATCTTCCAGGCTCACCAAATATTTGTTCTTTTCTAGCTCCAGTAGCTTAAGCTCAGTAATATCCTGCATGGAGCCTATTACGCGGCACGGAGTTCCCGATTTATGCTCTAGTTTAGCTAACTGCCGTACATACCTTAACCGGCCATCAGGTAAGTTATAACGATGCACAAAGTCCATCGGCTCACCTGTTGATAACAGTAACTCCAAAGCATTAATTGCCAATGCATGATCATCCGGGTGTAAGTGATTAAAATACAGCTCATACAAGTTTACATCCGTATCAGGTTGGGTCATGGTAATAGCATATACCTCATCAGACCAAAACAACTGTTTATTTTCAGGATAAAATTCCCAACCACCTATTTTTGCTATTTTTTGTGTTTCGCTCAGCTTGGCTTTTTCTTCAGCCAGGTCATTATTCAAGCTTTGTAGTTTCTGCTCATAAATTACTTTCTCCGTTACATCCTGAGCGGTTACCATAACGTGAGATTTATTTTCAAAACTAATCGCCTGCGAACTGATAGCAACCATGATTTGTGTTCCGTCTGCCTTGATATGAACCCAAACTCCTGATTGACGTACCTTTATAGTAGCTTTTCTAGTATCATCAATCATTCTTTCTATATCTTCAACCGGTCGAATATCCAACAAAGTCATTTTTGAAAATTCTTCTTTAGAGTACCCATATTTTTGGATGGCAGCATTATTAACCGAGATAAATTTTAAGGTTACCTGATCATAAATCCACATCGGCATAACATTGTCTTCAAATAACAGGCGATACTGTTTTTCGCTGGAAATCAGTTCCTTATCGTTCAGGCTAATCAACTTGATAATTGATACACCGGCAACTATAATGGATAAAACATCTTTAATGCTGTTTAAAAACAAATAAACAGAAGAACTTAAATGCTCTTGAAAAATGAATAATAACTGATCACTTATGATGATCCATAAAATGCTTATAGTTAAATAAATGACAGCTATTCGAAAAGCGCCAGATTTCATCAGTAATAATTAATAGTTTTCTAGAGGTTTGTGTGCAAATTGTATTTCTTGAAAAAGCCTTTACAATTAGATAAGCTGTCTGATTATGAAGGTTTAGTAAGATTAGGCTCTTATACGAGAACTATTAATTCTGGTTTACCCAAATGTTATCTAATGCGCTAAACTTTACAGATAAAAACAATTTTTGCTGCTTTTTATTTAGAACTATGACTCACGAGTAATATCCGAAGTAATATGTTGATTAAAATATATCCTGAAAATCCAAATCCGAAAGCTATTGAACAGGTAGCAGCAGTATTACGCAAAGGTGGCCTGATCATCTACCCTACCGATACTGTTTATGGCTTAGGGTGTGATATCACCAACCCTAAGGCTATCGAAGCTATTGCACGCATCAGGCAGATTAAGCCTGAAAAAGCTAACTTTTCATTTATATGTTATGATTTGAGTAACATATCAGCTTATACCAAGCCTATTGATAATGTAGCGTTTCGGGTGTTGAAAAAAGCTTTACCCGGCCCTTTTACCTTTATTTTTAACGCCAGTAATAATGTACCTAAGCTGCTTAGTTCTAATAAGAAAACAGTAGGTATTCGTGTGCCTGATAATAATATTGCACGCGAGATTGTAAAAGCACTGGGCAACCCTATTGTATCATCCTCTATTCGGGATGAAGATGATATTATTGAGTACTCTACCGATCCGGAGCTGATTCATGAGAAGTATGAAAATCTGGTTGATTTGGTGATAGATGGCGGTTACGGCGGCAATATTGCCTCCACAGTGGTGGATTGTACCAGCGGTGACTTCGAGGTTATACGTGAAGGTAAAGGCGATTTGGAGATGTATTTGTAGCTACAAACTTCTAAACAGGTAAAAAGAAATTATAGATAAAAGAAAAGCGATGTTTAATAACATCGCTTTTCTTTTATCTGGTTTAAAGGTTGTTTAACATTATACAACCGGAGACTTAATAGATTTTACAAATTCAGGTATTTTTTCCAGATAGTTTTCGGTAGCCAAAAACTTCACAAAGGCGCTGCCTACAATGGCACCATTGGCATAAGCAGTAGCTTTCTGGTAAGCAGCATGATCGGCAATACCGAAACCAATTACAGTAGGGTTTTTCAACTGCATATCTTTAATGCGTTGAAAGTAACTCTCTACTGTATCTGAAACCTGTAAACTACGCCCTGTAATAGAAGCTGATGAAAGCAGGTAAATAAAGCTATTACTCAACTCATCTATCTTTCGGATCCGGCTTTCAGCCGTTTGTGGCGTTACCAGAAAAATGTTGCTGAGGTTGTGTTTGGCAAAGATGTTTTTATACAATTGCTCATACTCGTACATAGGCAGGTCGGGTACAATTACGCCATCTACGCCCACTTCAGCTGCTTTGGCACAAAAACGCTCAACCCCATACTGCACCATAGGGTTGGCATATCCCATCAGCAATACCGGAATGTTTACCCGCTGGCGTAAATCTTTTAATTGTTCAAACAGTACGTTCAAGTTCATCCCTTTATCCAGTGCTTGCTGCGAACTGTGCTGAATAGTAGGTCCGTCAGCTACCGGATCAGAATAGGGAAAACCAATTTCCAGAAAATCAACACCTGCTTTTTCCAATCCTTCGGCTATATCTAACGTGGTATTCAGTTCAGGATATCCGGCAGTAAAGTAAACGGATAGCAGATTATTCTTCTTTACGTCGAACATGTGGTTCAACCGGTTGGCAAGTACAGTTTCCATATTACTAAAAGCCGAAATGTTTAATATAAGTATTCAAATCTTTATCGCCTCTGCCCGATAAGCAAATTATTACGTTGTCTTCTTTCTGGAACTGCATTTTTTCCAGGTAAGCAAATGCGTGAGCCGATTCAATAGCAGGAATAATACCTTCTAATTGCGACAGTAATAAGCCGGCATCTAAAGCTTCATCATCGGTAATGCTTACGTATTGTGCACGCTGTACTTTATGCAGGTGTGCATGCTGCGGACCAATACCCGGATAATCCAACCCCGCTGAAATAGAATAAGGCTCGACCACCTGGCCATCTTCCGTTTGCATTAAAATGGTACGACTGCCATGTAAAATACCCTCACGACCTAAAACCGAGGTAGCGGCCGAATGGCCCGTATCAATACCCTTACCGGCCGCTTCAACGGCAATTAGCTTTACACTTTCATCATCCAGAAAATGGTAAAACATGCCCATCGCATTACTGCCGCCACCTACACAAGCCAGCACATACTCAGGCAAAAACTTGCCGGTATGCTCCAGCAATTGTTTTTTGGCTTCTAACGAAATAATAGATTGAAAACGCGCCACCATTTCCGGGTAAGGATATGGACCTACTACCGAACCAATGATGTAATGCGTATCCAGTGGGTTGTTAATCCAATCACGCATGGCTTCATTGGTAGCATCTTTCAGCGTTTTGCTGCCTGAGGTAGCCGGTATTACTTTAGCCCCCAGCATTTTCATACGGGCAACGTTTGGAGCTTGACGCTCCATATCTACCTCGCCCATATACACTACACACTCAATACCTTTTAAAGCACAAACGGTAGCGGTAGCCACGCCATGCTGCCCGGCACCTGTTTCGGCGATGATTCGCTTTTTACCTAAGCGCTCGGCCAACAGTATCTGCCCGATAGCATTGTTAATTTTGTGCGAACCGGTATGATTTAAATCTTCCCGCTTCAGGAAAATATTGGCTCCGTACTTTTCAGACAACCGTTTAGCCAGGTACAACGGTGAAGGCCGACCTACATAATCTTTCAGCAATGATTCGAACTCGCTTCTGAAACTAGTATCGTTGGTTATGGCTTGGTATTGCTGCCTTAATTCTTCTATATTCGGGTATAGCATTTCCGGAATGTAGGCTCCGCCAAAATCTCCATAATACCCCTGTTCGTTAACCGTATATTTCATGTTAGTTTGCTCTTAATAAAGTAAATGCCTCACGTAACTGCTGGGTGTTTTTCATACCCGGTTCGGTTTCAAAGCGGCTATTCAGGTCAACACCGTAAAATGCAGGGTGTTTAATTTCCTTCACCTTTTCTATATTTTCCAGGCTTAATCCGCCACAAATAAAGAAAGGCACCTCCCCATGGTAGTTATTCAGTATATCCCAGTTAAAAGTTTTACCCGAACCACCATGCCCCTCGGTTTTGGTATCAAACATAAAGTAATCTACATAACCCATGTAGGCATCCAGTTGGCTGAAATCAAATTGGTCATCTACCCCAAAAGCCTTAAATACCGTTACCTGATCGCGCAAAGCGTTGCAAAACTCCGGACTTTCATTGCCGTGCAGTTGTACGGCATTAAAGCCAAACTGTTGTATCAGCAAACGAATTTTATCAACCGATTCATTCACAAACACAGCGGTTTTGTAAATAGATTCCGGTAAAGCTTCCAATACATCAGATGGCAATGCTGCAATAAAGCGAGGCGAAAGGTCGTAGCAAATAAAGCCCATATAATCAGGCGTTAATGAAGCTACCTCCTTAATATTGTCGGGGCTTTTCATCCCGCATACTTTAATTTTCATTTCAGCTTTGCAGTAATTGTTTAAAGCTGTTTAATGCCTTGTGACTTAATAAAACTTTTTCGGCTTCATAAAAGCTATCGGCAAAAGTTTGTGTTGGTTTTATGGTTCTGATTGCTAAAGCTGCGTTACAAAGCACTACAGTATTTTGTGCTGTTGTGGCCTCCCCATTTAAAACTTTCATAAAAATATCAGCCGATTCAGCTACAGTATGGCCGCCTGTAATTTCAGCAGGATTCAGTTTATCAAATCCTAATGCTTCCAGACTGTTAATCTTTTCGCCATCTGCCGAAAAGGTTTTAAAGTCGCCGGTTAACGATACCTCATCATACCCATCCAATGCATTAACAATGGTATAGTTGGTATTCGATTTCTGGTACAGATAGGCATACAAACGAGCCAGTTCCAGATTATAAACACCTACCATCTGGTGGTTAGGCCGTGCTGGATTTACCATAGGGCCCAACATGTTAAAAAAGGTTTTTACCCCTAGCTCGCGCCGGATGGGTGCTACCGTTTTCATAGCCGGATGAAACAACGGCGCATGTAAAAAACAGATGCCAGCTTTATCTAAGCTGCTGTTCAGCTTGCTTTGATCATTCGTAAACTGATAGCCTAAATATTCCATCACGTTAGATGAGCCGCAACCTGAAGATACGCCGTAATTGCCGTGCTTGGCTACCTTATAACCTGCCCCGGCTACTACAAATGAAGCCAGGGTAGAAATATTAAAAGTATCTTTTCCATCACCGCCGGTACCACATAAGTCAATTAACTTGTCGGCTTCTAAATGAACCGGCAGACAAAGCTCCAACATGGCATCCCGAAAACCTTCCAGTTCATCAACCGTAATGCTGCGCATGCAGTAGGCGGTCATGAAAGCCGCCATTTGCGATGTGTTGTACTGCCCTTGTGCTATGCTGGTCAAAATTTCTTTCGACTGCTCACGGCTAAATGTTTTATGCTCAAATAAATGATTTAATATCGCTTTCATATCCTCGCCTCCCTAACAGAGGCCCTAAATATTATTTTTATTGTTTCCTGATTTTGGTTTTAACGTTTTGCTCCACACTCAGGAAAACTTGGAGACAAAAACAAAGGGTTGCCTTACGGGCAACCCTTATCCTTATATCATTTTAACAAACAGGAGATTGCCTTACGATTACTCGTTTAGCCACCACCAATTGTTATTTTTCACTTGCATATCTTTATGTGGCAAATATGATTATTGTTTTTTCGAAAAGCAAATCCATAATAATATTTTTACCCTCAAATATTGCACTCCGGTAATTACTTTCACTACAGCATGTCTATTAAGAAACAAGCGGTTAACCCGCAAGACGACTTAGGATTCGGTACCCAAGCCGTGAGTCAGCGTGTAATTAACCGCGATGGCAGCATTAACGTTAACCGTCGCGGACTGCCTCTTTTCAGCACCATTGATAATTACAATACGTTGATTACCATGAGCTGGAAAAAATTCTGGCTGATAGTAATCGGCTCTTACCTGAGTACCAACCTCATTTTTGCATGTTTCTATCTTATTTTAGGCGTTGAAAACCTGAACGGAGCCGATGGAAACTCTCCTGTTACACACTTTTTTGATGCATTCTTCTTTTCGGCACAAACTATATCTACGGTAGGCTACGGCCACATCAGCCCTAAAGGTTTTGCCACTAATTTGGTAGCTGCGCTGGAGTCTATGATGGGATTACTGGTATTTGCCTTAGCTACCGGTTTACTGTACGGGCGCTTTTCCCGACCTTCGGCTAAAATGGCTTACAGCGATGTTATGCTGGTGGCGCCGTATTTGAATGATAGCCGCGGGCTGATGGTACGGGTAGCCAACCGCCGCCGTAACATGCTGGTTGATTTAAGTGCCGAAATCATCTTCTCTTATAACGAAATGGTGAATGGTAAACCAGTACGCCGGTTTTACAACCTGAACTTAGAACGTAGGCAGGTTAGCATCATGACCCTAAGCTGGACATTGGTGCACCCGCTGGATGAGAGCAGTCCTCTTTACCAGATGACGCATGAAGATTTGGCCAACGGTCAGGCCAACTTTGCGGTGCTAATTAAAGCGTTTGATGATACCTTTTCGCAAACGGTACATTCACGAACTTCTTACCAATACAATGAAGTGGTTTGGGATGCTAAGTTTGCACCAGCATTTTATACAGAACCCGATGGTAGGGTTACATTAGACCTAACTAAAATCAGCAACCATCAGATGATACAACTACCATAAAGAAACTGATTTAACTTTTAAGAAACCTCTGTTTCAGTTAGTGGTTACTCTACAAACGACAACAACAATGGAACAGAAACCCACACAACTACCCGGAGAAACTCAAGAGCATCAACCCGGCATAGAGGCTGAAATGAGCCTGAAGCCTGAATATATTAACCCGGATTATAAAGCTGCTGATAAATTGCAAGGTAAAGTAGCTTTGATTACTGGCGGTGATAGCGGCATTGGCCGTGCCGTAAGTGTACACTATGCTAAAGAAGGAGCCGATGTAGCTATTGTATATTTGGATGAAGACCAGGATGCGGAAGAAACCAAACAATTGGTAGAACAAGAAGGCCGCCGTTGCTTGCTGATTAAAGGCGATATACGTGAAAGCAGCTTTTGCAAAAGTGCTGTTGAAAAAACCGTAGCTGAGTTAGGTAAGCTAAATATATTGGTCAATAACGCAGCCGTACAATTTCCGCAGCAGGAGTTGGAAGCCATTAGTGAGGAACAACTGGAAAACACTTTCAGAACTAATATTTTCCCGCACTTTCATTTTGCATCGGCTGCTCTGGAGCATTTACAGGAAGGTGATAGCATAATCAATACCACTTCAGTAACTGCTTACCGTTCATCACCTAACCTGATTGATTATTCATCCACCAAAGGTGCGATATTAACATTCACCCGTTCGTTGGCTACCAATTTGGCTAAAAAGAAAATCAGGGTAAATGGCGTAGCCCCAGGTCCGGTTTGGACACCACTGATTGTATCCAGCTTTCCGAAAGAAAAGATTGAGAACTTTGGTAAAGAAACTCCTATGGAACGTGCAGGTCAACCGTCAGAAATTGCGCCGGCTTATGTTTTCTTAGCTTCAGAAGATGCTTCGTACATCACCGGCCAGGTTATCCATATCAATGGCGGCGAAGTAGTGAATGGCTAGAAGTAAATAGGTAACTAAAACCTATTCAGATCATTACGAACGTTAGTGAAACAATGTCTATAAAGTTTATGCTATTTTTTAGCTATCCATACAGACATTGTTTCACTAACGTTTGTAGTGACTTTTTTTATTTCAGTAAAGGATCTTTTTCCTTGGCGAATACATTGTAAACCAGCTTATCTAACCAAGCTGGAAATAGCTTGCTGAGTGTTACGGTAAGTTTACCTTGCCCGGTCATAATTAAAGTGCGGGCACGAGTTTCAATGCCATCCACAATAATTTTAGCTACTTCTTCAGCCGTCATCATTTTTTCTTCTTCCAGGCTACTTTCCCCCTGCTGCTGAGCATTCTTATTTAAAGCGGTATTGCGAATGTTAGATGCTGTAAAACCCGGGCAGGCTGTAAGTACATGCACACCGGTTTTCAGGTTTTCTACCCGCAAGCTATCCAGAAAACCATTCATAGCAAATTTAGATGCTGAATAGCCAGTGCGCCCAGGTAAACCTTTATAACCCGCAATAGAAGATACCCCTACAATGCTGCCTTGAGTTTTTATAATTTCTGGTAAAGCATACTTGGTGCAATATACCGTTCCCCAAAAGTTCACATCCATTAGGGTTTTCAGCACCTTCAAGTCCAGATCTTTAAATAAAGCACGCATAGACATACCAGCATTATTCACCAGCACATCTATTTTACCAAAAGTAAGTACAGCTTGCTTTATTAGGTGGGCACAATCCTCTTCCACGCTTACATCACATTGTACAGCTAAGGCCTTTACGCCAAACTGCTTTTCAATATCCTGAGTAATCTGGCAAAGGGTAACGAACTGCCGGGCACCCAGCACTAAATTAGCACCGCGGCGGGCAGCTTCATAAGCCAGTGCCTTACCAATACCTGATGAAGCGCCGGTTATAATAACGATTTTAGATTTTAAACTCATATAATGCAGCAGACCCGCGACCTAAACCTTTTAGGCGTAACTCCGGCATCTTGAATAAATATTTAGTCGCAAAAATAAGCATTGCACCATAAAAGTATTTGATATGCTGCCAACTATATTTATTTGTTTGCCGGGCTTGCTGCCAGATAATGAAAGTTTTGGCAAAGTAGTAGTTTTTAAACCCGGCTAAACGTATGCGGTATGATAAATCAATATCTTGCCCGTAAACCGGAAAACGTTCATCAAACACTCCGATTTGCGCAATTACAGATTTACGCAGCAACATATAGGTATTGCAAATTACATCCACCTCGGTGCTTTCAAAAGCTTCAACCCAGCCGCCCTGGTAGTAGTTGCTAAACAAACGGGTTTTCGGGAACAGTCTGGATAAGCCGGTGTATTTAAAAAAATGTATCCATGCCTCAGGCATACCGTTTTGAGCATCCATAATATGGTTACCTTCGGCATCCAGCATACGAACTGTTAAACCACCCGTATCGGCATGGGCATCCATAAAATCCAGCATCTTATGCAAAGCATCGGCATTGCTAATGGTATCTGGGTTGGCCAGCAACAGGTACTCGCCTTGTGCTGCCGCCATAGCTTGGTTGGCTGTTTTGGTAAACCCCTGGTGTTTATCGCTACGGAGCAATGTTACCTGCGGAAACTCATTTTTCACCATTTCTGCAGATGAATCATCCGAGGCATCATCTGCCACTATGATTTCACTATCGATAGTTTGCAAAGCCAGCTGCAACTCATTCAGCGAGTGCCGTAACGGCTTGCATAAGTTATGGTTAACGATAATGACAGACAGTTTCATATGTTATCGGGCAAGTGAGTTCTCGTAAGGTACGCGGGTTGTAATTGACCGGCCTAAGGTAATTTCATCCACGTACTCTAACTCACCTCCAAAGGCTATGCCACGGGCAATGGTAGAAAGGTTAATGTTAAAATCTTTTAGTTTTTTATGTAAATAGAAGACGGTAGTATCCCCTTCCATTGTTGCACTTAGGGCAAATATCACTTCTTTCACTTCTCCGTCTCTAATTCGTTCAATTAATGAATCCACCTGAAGATCAGTTGGGCCTACACCATCCATGGGCGAAATAAGGCCGCCTAGTACATGGTACACTCCACTGTACTGATTTGTATTCTCTATAGCCATCACATCACGTGTATCTTCCACCACGCAAATGGTTCCTCTATCTCGCCGGTGTGAAGAGCAAACCTCACAAACGGTATAATCAGATATGTTATGGCAAACCCGGCAATGCTGTATTTCATTGCGCAGCTTGGTCATGGAACGGCTAAAACGGTCAACATCTTCTCGGTCTTGATCCAGCAGGTGCAACACCAAACGCAAGGCCGTTTTTTGTCCGATACCTGGTAATTTAGTAAACTCTCCTACTGCATTCTCTAACAACTTCGACGAAAAATTCATACATCAAATATAATAAAAATGGGCTGCATTCTCAGTCAGTACAAGGTCAACAAGCCCCCTACCTAGCTGTTTACTCACCTGTAAAATGCTCACAAATTGTATTACCGTATAGCAGCTTTAATAGTTTTATATTAGCTTGCATAAGTTAAACTTTTACCTCATTTTTTTGCATGGCGCCCGGAACACTGCTCTTATTTATAGCCGGATATTTTCTGGTTCTGATTTTAATTTCTTATTTCACGTCCCGCAACACGTCGGATAATGATACCTTCTTTGTGGCCAATCGTAACTCCAAATGGTATTTGGTAGCTTTTGGTATGATTGGTACTGCCTTAAGCGGCGTTACATTTATATCGGTGCCCGGCAAAGTAGGTGCCCCTACCGGCGATCAGTTTGCATACTTTCAGTTCGTGTTAGGCAATGCCGCAGGCTTTCTGATTATAGCCGGCGTTTTACTGCCGCTATATTACCGCATGCAGCTTACCTCTATTTACAGCTATATCGAAAGCGCATTAGGGCGCTGGAGCTATAAAACCGCGGCTACTATATTTTTAATCAGCCGCACTATCGGATCCTCCTTTCGGCTGTACCTGGTAGTGATTGTATTACAGAAGTTTATTTTTGACAGCTACGGTATCCCGTTCTGGGCTACGGTACTAATTTGCTTGCTGCTGATCTGGTCGTACACGTTTAAAGGCGGACTCAAAACCATCATCATTACTGATAGTTTACAGACGCTGTTCCTGGTATCATCAGTTTTTTTGTCGATCTATTTCATTTGCCGCAGTATGCACTTTAATGTAGCAGAGGCTACCGAGGCAATCAAAAACAGCAGCTATTCCAAAATATTCTTTTTCAACAATTTTGTAAGCAACAAGCTACATTTCAGCAAGCAGTTTATAGGAGGCTTGTTCATTACGGTTGCTATGACTGGGCTGGATCAGGATTTAATGCAGAAAAACCTGAGCTGTAAAAACATCGGCGAAGCACAAAAAAACATGCTCAGCTTTACGGCAGTATTCGTGATTATCAATATATTCTTTTTGAGTGTTGGCGCTTTGTTGTACTTATACGCAGCACAAAAAGGTATTCAGGTTGAAAAAACCGATTACTTGTATCCCACTATTGCTTTAAAGTATTTAGGCCTGCTGCCAGCTATCGTTTTTATGCTGGGCCTCACCGCTGCTACTTTCGCCACTACCGATTCGGCCTTAACCGCTTTAACCACTTCTTTCTGTGTTGATTTTTTAAACTTCAACAAACAGCAAGACATTAACAGCCGTACAATGGTCAGAACCCGGCACTATGTGCACATTTCGTTTTCGGGATTGATGTTTCTGACTATTCTGTTTTTTAATAGCGTAAACAATGATGCCGTAGTAAGTGCAATTTTTACGATGGCCTCCTTTACTTATGGGCCATTGTTAGGTTTGTACGGGTTTGGTTTATTGATGAGTAACCGGCAGGTAAGTGATAAGTTAGTACCCTTTATTTGCATACTATCGCCGGCTATATGCTACTATCTGAAACTAAACTCAGCTGAGCTTTTTAACGGATATGTTTTTGATAATGAGCTTATCTTAATCAATGGTTTTATTACCTTTGCAGGTTTGCTACTTACCTCAAAAGCTAAAAGCCGGGTAGTAGCCTTGTAACTTACTTGATGAAAAATAAGATATGACAGGTGAAGAAAAAATAAGAAAAGCGTTCCAGAACCAAGACTGGCACGAAATAAAAGTAACCGACTCTTGGCAGATTTTCAAAATCATGGCCGAGTTTGTAGATGGCTTCGAGAAACTGGCGAAAATTGGGCCTTGTGTTTCCATCTTCGGTTCGGCACGTACCCATAATGATAACCCTTACTATAAGTTGGCAGAAGATTGCGCCCGCCTGCTTACCGACCGTGGCTATGGCGTAATATCAGGCGGTGGCCCTGGTATTATGGAAGCAGCTAACAAAGGCGCTTACGAAGCCGGTGGTAAATCGGTAGGGTTGAATATTGAGTTACCGTTTGAGCAATTTCATAACAAATACATTGACCGGGATAAACTACTGGAGTTTGATTACTTCTTTATCCGTAAGGTAATGTTCATGAAATACTCGCAAGGCTTTATCATTCTACCAGGCGGTTTCGGCACCATGGATGAATCATTCGAGGCAATTACGCTGATACAAACCGGTAAAATTGCCCGCTTCCCCATTGTATTTGTTGGGGTAGATTACTGGAAAGGTTTATTCGACTGGGTAGAAGAAAAAATGCTAAACACTGAGCATAACGTTAGCCCGGATGATTTAAACTTGTACAGGGTTGTGGATACAGCAGATGAAGCTGTAGAACACATCTTCCGCTTCTACGAAAAGTATGTACTAAAACCAAACTTCTAATTAGCAGAAGTTTACTCCTTTCCTTTAAAAAACATTGTTATACCAGGCCATAGTGAAATAACAACGTTGCTTAGAATTGTCCAGCAGCGTTCAAACAAAACTTTCACTATGGGCTGGCACTGACAATAATATTTCTCTTCTCTTCCCTCCCTTCTTCCAGTCATTTTAAAATCATATAAATTCAATTTGATTAACCCTATCAAACTTTCTGTAGCTTTGTACTGTAATAAAAAATATTACAGATGAACGGCAGATTTCAGATAGCAATACACATCATGACTTTACTAAGCTTAAGTGAAGGGGAATGTCTATCGTCTGATTATATTGCCGGAAGCATCAATATCAATCCGGTACTGGTTAGAAAAGAGCTAAGTAATTTACGCCAGCATGGTTTGGTAACCAGTAAAGAAGGCAACAGTGGCGGCTATAGTATAGCCAAGTCAGCGCAGCTAATCAGTATGGCCGATATCTATCAAACAGTAAAGCAAAACACACTGCTGGGTCAAGCCCGTAATCAGCCTAATCCGAAATGTCCGGTGGGTAAACAGATTAACCAGCACCTAAACAGCTTATATACCGATGTTGATACGGCTGTTTTGCATAAACTAAGCCAGCAAACCTTGGCAGACTTCAATCAGCAATTTCATTAGCATTTTAACATAAACTACAACAAACAAAAATTACAATTAACATGAAAGTAGCAATTATTGGCGCTACCGGCTTTGTCGGTAAAAATGTAATAAACGAAGCATTAAACCGGGATTACACCGTAACAGCTATTGCCCGTCACCCTGAAAAGCTGGAAACAGAACACGCACAACTAACCAAAGTAGCAGGCGATGTTTTTGCTGTTGATGCTTTAGCGCAAATATTAAAAGGACACGATGTGGTTATCAGCACCTTTAACCCAGGGTGGACTGATGCCGATTTGTATAACAACTTTATAAAAGGTTCAGAAGCTATTCAGCAAGCCGCTAAGCAGGCTGGTGTTGAACGCCTGTTGGTAGTAGGTGGAGCCGGAAGTTTGTTTATTAACGGAGAGCAACTGGTAGATTCGCCACAGTTTCCGGCTGATTGGAAAACCGGTGCAACTGCAGCACGCGATTACCTGAACAACTTACGCCAGGAACAAGAATTAAATTGGACGTTTTTAAGCCCTGCTATAGAGCTTTATCCAGGTCAGCGTACCGGTCAGTTCCGTATAGGCACCGAAGAGCCGGTATTTGACGAAGCTGGCAAATGCGCCATTACTGCGGAAGACTTAGCCGTAGCTTTAATTGATGAAGTAGAAAATAAACAGTTTATCAAGCAACGCTTTACAGTAGGCTACTAAAATAAAGAAGGCCATTGCTACTATAACAATGGCCTTCTTTATTTTTATGCTTTTACAAATTTAGCAGCTACCCACTCTTTACTCTTTTTATGGCTGATATAATGCATTTGGTGCTGTGCAGCAGCCTCTTTGATAATCTCCAAATCAGGCGATTCGTAAAAACCACTAAAATAAATTTCGCCCTGAGGTTTTAGCACTTCGCCATAACGTTGCATCTGATCGAGCAGGATATTGCGGTTGATGTTAGCCAGAACTATATCATACTGTTCATCAGGAATTACTTCCTTCGAACCACATATGATATTTACCCCTTCCACCTGGTTGAGTGCTGTATTTTCTTGCGTACTGTTGTAGCACAATATATCATAATCGATAGCGGTTAAATCAGTAGCACCTAGCTTGGCGGCCAGTATGGCTAATATGCCGGTACCACAACCCATATCTAACACCTTTTTCCCTTTAAAATTAGTTTCCAGCATACTCGCCATCATCAAACTGGTAGTTTCATGATGGCCGGTACCAAAAGCCATTTTAGGGTCGATAGTGATTTCGTATGGAAAATCTGGTTTCGATTCATGAAACGTTGCCCTGACCCGTACTTGATCGGCAATTTCAATAGGCTGAAAATTGCTTTCCCATACCTCATTCCAGTTTTTAGCAGGCAGTAAATTTACATCATACGAAAAGGTAATTAAGCTATGGTAAGGTTCCAATGCTTCATCTACAGCTGCTTTACTAAACGCCGGCGATTGTATATAAGCCTTAAACCCAAAATCAGCTTCTTCAAAAGTAGCAAAGCCAATTTCAGCCAGTGCGTTAATCATTAAATCCTGATAATAATCTTCAGGGGTAATGAGAGTAAAAAGCAGTTCGTAGTAATTCATGATGTGTTGCGAGTGATCTGTTGCGGGTTGCCGGATGAAAAGTTGCGAGTAAAAATACGGGCAGTCTATAAGAAGTTGCAACAATCTACAACCTGTTACCAACTGCCCGCAACTTGATTAATTAAATACCTTAACGATATCCAGGAAATCGCGTGATTTCAAAGAAGCACCGCCAATAAGGCCACCATCAATATCAAGTTGTGCAAAAAGCTCAGGCGCATTTTTAGGATTACAGCTGCCACCATACAAAATAGTAGTTTGATCGGCCACTTCCTGATTATAGTTATCAGCAATTTCGTTGCGGATAAAAGCATGAATTTCTTGTGCTTGTTCGGCAGTAGCGGTTTTACCAGTGCCAATGGCCCAAATGGGTTCGTAAGCAATAATCACTTGGCTAAACTGCTCGGTTGATAAACCGAATACGCCTTCTTTCAGCTGTGTTTTAATCACATCAAAATATTGTTCAGCTTCGCGCTCATCTAAAGTCTCGCCGATACAAAAAATTGGTTTTAAACCATTGCTTAATGCCACTTCTGCTTTTACAGAAAGCAATTGATTATCTTCATTAAAATACTGACGACGTTCAGAGTGCCCTAAAATTACGTAAGCTGCACCGGTTGACTTTACCATTTTAGCTGATACTTCACCAGTGTAAGCACCCGATTCTTTCTGATGAGCATTTTGTGCACCAACAGCAACCTTATCAGTGCCTTTAGCCAGTTGTACCAGGCTATGTAAATGAATAAAAGGCGGGCAAACCACTACTTGCTGCTGTCCGGTTATTTCATCTTTTACCATGTTTACGATTTCAGAAAACAGGCTTAAACCTTCGTTATAATCCAGGTTCATTTTCCAGTTCCCGGCAACTATTTTTTTTCTTGTCATATTAAAAATTTCTATAGGGTTGTGTTAAATTGAATATGTCTTGCAGCAGCTGTTTCTCCACATCATCCAGTTGCTTATTACGTCGGGTGTAAACCCGTTCAATGGTTTCGAATACTTTATCCATCCGGTACACCTCGTACCCGTGGGCACCGCCCCAGGCAAAATCAGGCACGTAGTTACGCGGGTAACCAGCACCAAAAACATTGGCGCTTACCCCTACTACCGTACCGGTATTAAACATAGTGTTGATACCGCATTTGGCATGATCGGCCATAACCAGGCCACAAAACTGCAAGCCGGTTTTACGGAAGTGTTGTGTGGTATAATCCCACAGTTTTACTTCTGCATAATTATTTTTCAGGTTGGAGTTATTGGAATCGGCTCCGATGTTGCACCATTCGCCCAATACCGAGTTACCTAAATACCCCTCATGGCCCTTAGAGGAATTTCCCCAAAGCACGGCATTATTGATTTCGCCTCCAACCCTGCATCTCGGACCAATGGTGGTAGCACCATAAATCTTTGCTCCCATCTTGATCTGCGAGTTATTACATAAAGCCAGGCCGCCGCGTACATGAGTGCCTTCCCAAACCTCCGTTTGTTTACCCAAATAGATAGGCCCATTGTTGGTATTAAAAGTAGAACACTCTGCTACAGCATCTTCTTCCGCAAAAAAATGATTACCAATAATGGTATTGGTATTACTGATTACAGCACTGGTGCGGCCTTGTGTTAGCAGTGCAAAATCGCGCCGAAGTTCAGTGTCATTCTTTCTGAAAATATCTTCCGGGTAACGGATGCTGACAACGGCCGCGCTGTAATCAATTTTCCGGTCAAAAGCTTGTTCAGAGTTAAACTCGCGAGCATCATTTTCTGATAACCTTACAGCCAGCAATTGGTTATTATGGTACAGTGCTTCACCGTTCTGCAGCTTATCTATAGCTTCCAGCAAGTGTTCGTCGGGGCAAACCGCACCATTAATAAACAAGTTTTGTGCTTCTACCTGGATCGGGAATTTAGCTTTAAGGTAAGCTGGCGTATGGTATGAAAAACTAGTGTTCAGGTACTTGGCCCACTTTTCGGCTATGGTTAATATACCGATGCGCAGATTGGCTACCGGACGCGTAAAAGTAAGCGGCCGTAAGGTGTAATGTGCGTTATCGTCGAACAGGATAATAGCCATGATGAGCAAAAATAAAAAAAGTCCCGGCGGTTAAGGCCGGGACTTTTAAATATTGTAGTACAGAAATTACTTTTTGTTGTAACGGCTGCGGAATTTATCAATACGTCCTGCAGTGTCAACCAGTTTCATTTTACCGGTATAGAACGGATGCGAGGTGTGAGAAATTTCTAATTTAACCAATGGATACTCATTGCCGTCTTCCCATTGTACGGTTTCACGGGTATCGATGCATGATTTAGTGATAAAAGAGTAATCGTTAGACATATCTTTAAAAACCACTAATCTATAGTTTGATGGATGCAGGTCTTTTTTCATGTATTTACTTTCCTTTCAAAAGAGGCGCAAATATAGTTAATGTTATGATATTATAAAATAGTTGATTACAAATATTTGTATAGTTTTCAACAATGCTCTAAAAAACTAAAAATTGAACCTAAAAGTTTGCAAAATTAGTAAAGATGAATCCACTACTGACAAAACAATGCCACCTCTGCCAATGGTTTGTCAGTGTTACAGGGTGTTACACACTGAAACATGTAACACCTGTAACACTGACAAGATCGCGTCAGTAGGTGTTTATTAGATATTGATTATCATCTGTATTACATGTTTGACTTTATCTACCTCTTCCAGCGGTAAAGGAAAGTTTAAAACCTCATCTTTGCGCCTGCTATAATTAGCATCGAAATTCAACACGAACTTATTGCATGACTCAAAAACGCTACTACTTTTTAATACTGCTGCTGGGTACCCTTTCTACGTTGGGGCCCTTTTCTATCGATATGTATTTGCCGGGCTTCCCGGCTATTGCTAAGTACTTACATACTTCGGTTGCTGAAGTTTCTCTGTCTTTATCCAGCTTTTTTGTCGGCATATCGGCCGGTCAGTTGCTGTACGGTCCTTTGCTTGATCGTTTCGGTCGTAAAAAGCCTTTACTGATTGGCTTGGTACTTTACATTATTGCATCAGTAGGATGTATATCGGCCAAAACCATCGAAATGCTGATTGCTTTACGCTTTTTACAAGCCATTGGCAGTTGTGCAGCAGCGGTGGCTTCGGTAGCTATGGTTCGTGACTTATTCCCGGTTAAGGATAACGCCAAAGTTTTCGCCTTGCTAATGCTGGTAGTGGGCGCCTCTCCCATGATTGCCCCTACTGTGGGCGGCTACGTAACAGCCGCTTTTGGCTGGCAATGGGTGTTCATCATTCTGGCAGTAATTGCCGTACTGATCCTGGTTTCTGTGGTAGTAAGCTTGCCTGATAGCTATCAACCCGATCCTACCTTTTCACTTAAACCCGGCCCCATCCTCAAAAACTTTCAATCGGTTATTATCGAACCTCAGTTCTACACTTATGCTATTGCCGGAGCTATGGCCTTTTCGGGATTATTTGCCTATGTATCGGGGTCACCATTAGTATTTATGGATGTATTTCGGGTAAATGGCAAAGTGTACGGTTGGATATTCGCTTTGCTATCAGTAGGCTTTATTGGTTCTAGCCAGGTAAATAACCTACTGCTGAAAAAATATGACAGTGAGCGCATTTTACCTGTGGCTTTTTTGATGCAGATGATTGTTTCTGCTATATTTTTTGCAGGTGCGAGTTTAGGCTGGTTCGGTTTGTACGGAACTATTGTGATGCTGTTTCTATTTTTAAGTTGCCTGGGCATTATCAACCCAAATGCTTCGGCACTTTCTATTGCGCCGTTTTCAAAAAACGCTGGTACAGCCTCCTCATTAATGGGCGCTATGCAGTTAGGTTTAGGCGCATTAGCTTCGGCAGGTGTAAGCTTGTTTAACACACGTTCGGCTATGCCAATGGCAGCCATTATAGCCGGCACATCCCTTATCGGTGTACTGGCTTTATTTATCGGACGCAAAAATATTAAGGAACACTTCAAACCTGATCCGGCAGAAGAAGCCATTATGGTACATTGATTCTGTCTCTATGAAAAACAGCTACTCACCAGTAACTACCCACCATTCACCATAATATTTATACCCTTTCTAAATATAACAAAAGCATGACTGTTGATAGCTAAATATGGCGGCATATAGCTAACTTTAAGCTAAAACTTTACTTACCTTTGTGATGTTAATTTGATGAGTATGAATCTTCCGATATATTTAGATAACAACGCCACCACACCTATGGACCCACGGGTGCTGGAAGCTATGCTGCCATATTTTACCCAAAAGTTTGGTAATGCAGCCAGCCGTAATCACCATTTTGGCTGGGTAGCCGAAGAGGGCGTAGATTATGCACGCGAGCAGGTAGCTAAACTGATTGGCGCCAGCGAAAAGGAAATTATTTTCACCTCGGGCGCTACCGAGTCAGACAACCTGGCTATCAAAGGCGTATTCGAGATGTACAAAGATAAAGGTAACCACATTATTACTGCGGTTACTGAACATAAAGCTGTTTTAGATGCGTGCAAACACGTTGAAAAATTAGGCGGTAAAGTAACTTACCTGCAGGTACAAAAAGATGGGTTAGTTGACCTGGAAGCTTTAGAAGCAGCCATGACTCCTGAAACCATTTTGGTTTCAATCATGTACGGCAATAACGAGATTGGTGTTGTTCAGCCGGTAAGAGAAATTGCTGACATTGCCCACAAACACGGTGCCCTGTTCATGACCGATGCTACACAAGCAGTAGGTAAAATTCCGGTTGATGTCAATAAAGACGGTATTGATTTACTGGCTTTATCAGCTCATAAAATGTATGGACCTAAAGGTGTAGGCGCTTTATACGTTCGTCGTAAAGGACCAAGAGTGAAAGTTACCGCTCAAATGGACGGCGGCGGCCACGAGCGCGGTATGCGTTCAGGTACCTTAAATGTTCCGGGTATTGTAGGTTTAGGTAAAGCTTGCGAACTGGCATACAACGAAATGGAGAGCGAAGCTGCACGTTTATCAGCCCTGCGAGATAAATTGCAAGCTTCTTTAACAGAGCTGGAAGAAAGCTATGTAAACGGAAACGTTGCACACCGTTTACCACACGTAGCAAATGTTTCTTTCAAGTATGTAGAAGGCGAAGGCTTAATGATGGCGATGAAAGATTTAGCGGTATCATCAGGTTCAGCTTGTACTTCAGCTTCATTAGAACCATCTTATGTATTAAAGAGCTTAGGTTTATCAGACGATTTAGCACACTCTTCTATCCGTTTTGGTTTAGGCCGTTTCACTACCGAAGAAGAAGTAGATTATGCTATCGAGGTAACTAAAAAAGCAGTTACTCACCTTCGCGAACTTTCACCATTGTGGGAAATGTTTAAAGAAGGCATCGACCTGAACTCTATTGAGTGGGCAGAACATTAATTTTAGTTTCAGATTTCGGATGTATAGTTCGAGTTTGGAATGTAAATTGAGATATAATTTTTAACTGATGTTGTAAACTATCAAACAAAGTAATTTACAACATCAGACAACATTAAACTTAAATTTTAAAGCTATGGCTTATTCAGATAAAGTAATTGACCATTACACTAACCCTCGTAACGTGGGTACTTTAGATAAAAGCAGTACCCAGGTAGGTACTGGCTTAGTAGGTGCTCCTGAATGTGGCGACGTAATGCGTTTGCAAATTCAGGTAGATGAAAACAATGTAATTACCGATGCTAAATTCAAAACCTTTGGTTGCGGTTCGGCTATCGCTTCTTCATCATTAGCTACCGAATGGCTAAAAGGTAAAAGCATTGACGAGGCTATTACTATCGACAATATGGACATTGTAGAAGAGTTGGCTTTACCTCCGGTAAAAATCCACTGCTCTGTATTAGCTGAAGATGCCATCAAAGCTGCCATTAACGATTACCGCGTTAAAAACGGCTTAGCCCCTATCGAGCTGGAAAAATCACACCATTAATTATGGTTACGAGTTTCGGGATGTCGGTTGCGAGTTTTAATACGCAACTTTATTTAGTTTAATATTTTACCCGTAACTCGCAACTTCTTAACACGCAATTACTATGGTTACTGTAACAGATAAAGCGAAAGATAAAATTGAACACCTGATGCAGGATGCAGAGCTGGATAGCTCGTATTTTTTACGGGTATCAGTTCAGGGCGGCGGCTGTTCAGGCTTATCCTACAATATGGATTTTGATAATGAATCCCGTAAAGGCGATCAGTTTTTTGAGGATAAAGGCGTCCGTATAGCACTGGATATGAAGTCATTTTTATATTTGGCCGGTACAGAGCTTGACTTTTCAGATGGTCTGAATGGTAAAGGTTTTAACTTCCATAATCCTAATGCCAGCCGTACTTGCGGATGTGGCGAAAGCTTTTCGGTATAAATTTATATTACACTCCGATATTAAAAGGGCATCCATAGATGCCCTTTTTTGTTTTTGTTACTAAATACTCTAAGTTTGTTAATTATAAGCCAAAAATTTAAACTTTGATGAACCCGGTTAAAAGACCAACCACTGTTCCGCAGTTGATACGGAATGTAGTAGCAAATATTCATCCCGACACCCATCCATTCTTAACGCACAAAGTAAACGATAGCTGGATTGATATATCTTATCGTGAAGCCTTGGAAAAGATTGATGCCATTTCGGCTTGGTTTTTAGAGATGGGCATTCAAAAAGGTGACCGCTTAGGATTAGTAATAGAAAACGGTCCTGAGTATATTTACTACGATCAGGCCCTGCAACAAATTGGTGCTATTAACGCTTCCATATACCCTACCCTTACCGAAGCCGAAACTGAATACATCATTAATGATTCGGGTATGAAAGCGTTGCTGATTGGCAACCCATTTTTGTTGCGTAAGGTATTGAAAGTAGCTAACAACTGCCCATCGCTGCTGCGCATTATCCCAGTTTTTGATGATTACGAAAAATATACAGAAAAGGTAAGCCTGAATGCCGGCGTAATCAGCTTTAATGAAATGCTGGAAGAAGGCCGCGCTATAGTAAGCCAATACCATCAAGCAATTGATATTGCACGTGAGGCCATTTTACCGTCTGATCTTTCTTGTCTGATTTATACTTCAGGCACCACAGGTACGCCCAAGGGAGTTATGCTGATGCACAGCAACTTTGTGGAAACGGTGTGGTCGGGTTTGTTCCAGATTTCAAATGTGGATAAAGATGATACCTTCCTATCATTCCTGCCCTTATCGCATGTGTTTGAACGGGCAGCTACCTACTATATGTGTTTGGGTGCAGGCAGCCGTATTGCTTTTGCGCAAAGCCTAGAGCTACTGGCCAAAAATATGGTAGAGGTACAGCCTACCATCATGAACTGCGTACCTCGTTTGCTGGAGCGTATTCACGATCGTGCCATGAAAAACGGCAGCACTGCCGGAGGTATCAAAACTAAAATATTCAACTGGTCGTTTGATGTGGGCCGTAAGTACCGCGAAGCATTGGAAAGCGGTAAGAAGCCAAACTTCCTGTTACGTAAGCAACGGGAGTATGCTGAAAAATTGGTATTCAGCAAGATTAAAGAAAAAACCGGTGGCCACTTAAAGTTCCTGATTTCGGGCGGTGGTGCATTGCCTAAAAATGTAGGCGAGTTTTTCGGCAACATTGGTATTCCGGTACTGGAAGGTTATGGTTTAACAGAAACCACGGGTCCGGTATGTGTAACTGAATTTGACCGCCAGGTGTATGGTACCGCAGGACGTATTTTACCGGGTACTGAAATGGCAATTCAGAATATTGAAACCGGCAAAATCTACACCATTCAAACACATGATTCATTAGACCCGAACTTGATATCTGAAGAAGGTGAAATCATCATGAAAGGTGTTGCGGTGATGAAGGGATACTGGAACAAGCCGGAAGAAACCAAAGCTGCTATTGACCCGGAAGGCTGGTTTCACAGTGGTGATATTGGCCGTTTTTACAAAGGCTATCTGCAAATTACTGACCGTTTAAAAAACATGCTGGTAAATGCTTATGGTAAAAACATCTATCCTACACCAGTAGAAAACGCTTACCTGAAAAGCCCTAAAATTGAACAGATATTTTTGATTGGCGACCGTCGTGAATACGTAACTGCTATTATCGTTCCGCCTAAAGAATCATTACAGGAAACCTTTGGTTTCGATGAAGCTTGGTTTGAACAACCCGATGCCTTTGTGCATGATAAACAGGTAACGGATTGGTTGAACCAGGATATTCGTAAACTAAGTAACGGTCTGGCTAAGTTTGAACGTATTAAAAATTTCAAAGTGAAACGCAATTCTTTCAGTATGGAAGAAGGCGAAATGACCGTAACCTTAAAAGCCAAACGTAAAGTGATTGAAAAAAAATACGCGCAAGTAATTGATGAGATGTATATGCAAGAAGTGGATGCGGATTAGCTAGAATAAACAATATAAAACACGTCATTACGAGCGATAGCGTGGTAATCTCTGCGAAAACATAGTATTGTACTGAAACCTTCTCAGAGATTGCTTCGTTCCACGTAATGACGTGTTTTTGTTTTTATAGCTCACCAACCATGCTCAGTTCCGACGACATCAAATTTTATCTCAGCATCTTCCAAGGCCTTAGTTTGTCGGATTTAACAGAACTGTTTAACCTAGCACATACACGCCATATTCCGGCAGGAGGAATTTATATTGATGAAGGCTCAACTGCTAAAAAGTTAGGGTTGATACGCCAAGGATTAATACGGGCTTACTGCATCAAACCTAATGGCGATGATATTACCTTGCTTATACGCTGGGAAAACCAGTTTGTAGCATCACATGATAACATCATTCTGAACCAGCCTTCCCGTTTTATTTACCAGGCACTGGAAGATACTGTTTTGATGGAACTGGATTATACCCGAATGGAAAGCATTCTGGATCATAACCCCAAATTATCTTCGCACCGCAACTTCTTTTTACTACGCATGTTAGCCGAATCGTTGGAAAGAACAGAAGCATTTGTGCTGCTCACGTCCGAAGAAAGGTACCTGCAACTTATTCAAGAAAAACCGGATATTTATAACCGTGTACCTAACAAATACCTGGCTACCCTGCTGGGCATTACACCGGTATCTTTAAGCCGTATTCGCAAAAGAATCACGCATCAGCCTAAGCATTAATTAACCTTTGTTAATTTTTCAACGTATTAAGCATGCTTAACTTTGCATAAGTAATCAAAGAGAAGTTATGCAACAGATGCTTAGAATATTAATTGAACTTTTCACTATGTCGGCTATCCGGTATTTTGTGATTGCCGGACTACCATTTATCGCTTTCTATAAAGTACTCACCACTTGGTTTGCCAAATCAAAAATCCAGAAACGAGATGCAGATATTAAAGATTTCAAGCGTGAAATTTTCCATTCGGTACAAACCTCAGCAATATTAGGTATTATAGGCTTTATTGTTTTATTCAGCCCTTTAAAAAACCATACGCTTGTTTACACCGATATAAACGCCTACCCGCTATGGTGGATTGGAGTTAGCCTAGGCTTAAGCCTTGTTGTGCATGATACCTATTTCTACTGGATGCACCGTATAATGCACCACAAAAAGCTATTTAAATTAACGCACCTGGTGCATCACCAATCTACCAACCCTTCGCCTTGGGCATCGTATTCTTTCCAGTTTATCGAGGCTTGGGTAGAAGGTGCTGTGCTGTTTGTTATTGCCTTTTTATTTCCTATACATCCTTTAACCATACTGTTGTTTACAGTACTGGGTTTTGTAATTAATGTTTACGGGCATTTAGGTTATGAAGTAATGCCACGTTGGTTAAGACATTCTTTTTTGTTTGAAATCATAAACACGTCGGTATATCATAACCTACACCATAGTAAATTTAAAGGCAATTACGGCCTGTATTTTCGTGTTTGGGACCGCCTATTAGGTACCGAACACCCCGACTATGTAAAAGAATATGACCGCATACAGGAAAATCGCTTTGGCGCTGAACTCAGTAAACAAGCTTTAAATAAATAATTTTCTTACCTGAATTTATAAGTTAAAGGGTACATTGAACAATCTTGATCAATGTACCCTTTTTTATGAAAACAGAAAAAGAAAAGATGTTAGCTGGCGAGCCTTACCTAGCTAACGACCCTATACTGGTAGCTGAACGCAAAGCTGCTAAAACTTTGCTGCATCGTTTAAATGTTACCGAATACGTGTTTAACGACAATGCCAAAATCATCTTACGCGAACTACTCCCCAATGCACCAGAGGATTTATACATAGAGCCGCCCTTTCATTGCGATTATGGTTATAACATGTATTGCGGCACCAACGTCTATTTCAATGTGAATTGCGTGGTGTTGGATGTAATGAAAGTGACCATCGGCAATAATGTGTTCTTTGGCCCGGGCGTACAAGTTTATACAGCCACTCATCCGTTGGATGCACTGGAACGCCGTTCAACCGAGTTTGCTAAGCCAATTACCATAGGTAATGATTGCTGGATTGGTGGTGGAACTGTTATTTGTCCGGGAGTAACTATTGGTGACGCTTGTGTGATTGGCGCTGGCTCGGTAGTTACCAAAGATATTCCCGATCACTCTCTAGCTGTAGGCAACCCAGCGAAAGTAATCCGAAAAATATAATTCAAACAGCTAAGCTCATTCTTTTGCCTAATACATATTGTTGGTTGCGTAAACCATTAGTATAAACTATATTATTACTTTTGCCTTTTTAAAGCAAAGTTTATAATTTATGAGTATTGCAGCCTTATCGGAACAGGAAATTATACGCCGGGAGTCGTTACAGCAACTACGCGGATTGGGCATTAACCCCTATCCAGCCGAAGCTTACCCGGTAAATGCCTGGGCGCAGGATATCGTTAATCATTTTAATACTGAACCTGATAAATATAAAAACGTAACCCTGGCAGGCCGCATCATGTCTCGCCGTATTATGGGCAACGCCTCTTTCGCCGAGTTGCAGGATTCAACCGGCCGGATACAAGTTTATATCAAGCGCGATGAAATTTGCCCCGGTGAGGATAAAACGCTGTACAATACCGTATTTAAAAAGCTGCTGGACATTGGCGATTATGTAGGCGTTAAAGGCTACGTATTTTTAACTCAAACCGGTGAAATTTCTATTCACGTACATGAGCTTACCATTTTATCTAAATCATTGAAGCCGCTTCCGGTGGTTAAGCGTGATGATAACGGTAATGTATACGACGGACTAACTGATCCGGAAACTCGTTACCGTCAGCGTTATGTGGACTTAACCGTTAATCCTGAATACAAGCAGATTTTTGTTAACCGGTCTAAAGTCATCAACACTATGCGCAACTACTTCAACGGCCAGGGCTGGATGGAAGTAGAAACGCCTATTTTACAAGCGGTACATGGTGGTGCAGCGGCTCGTCCGTTCAATACGCACCACAACACATTGGATATGCCACTTTATTTGCGCATAGCTAATGAATTGTATCTAAAACGATTGATTGTAGCCGGCTTTGATGGTGTTTATGAGTTTGGCAAAATGTTCCGCAACGAGGGCATGGACCGCACCCATAACCCTGAATTTACGGCCATGGAAATTTATGTAGCTTATAAAGACTATATCTGGATGATGGCCATGGTGGAAGAATGTTTGGAGCAAGTAGCCATAGCTGTACATGGTTCACCATCGGTGAAAGTAGGCGAACAGGAAATCAACTTTGCCGGTCCTTATGAAAAGCTGTCGATGTATGACTCTATTTTGAAATACACCGGCATTAATGTATCGCAAATGGATGAAGCACAACTACGCCAAACCTGCCGCGATTTAGCTATTGAGGTAGATAGTACCATGGGCAAAGGCAAGCTGATTGACGAAATTTTCAGTGCTAAAGTTGAAGCTAATCTGGTACAGCCAACCTACATTACCGACTACCCTATTGAGATGACGCCACTGGCTAAAAAGCACCGTACAGAAGACGGCTTGGTGGAGCGTTTCGAATTATTTGTGAACGGCAAAGAGATAGCCAATGCATACAGCGAACTGAACGACCCATTAGACCAGCGCGAACGCTTTGAAGAGCAGCTATTACTAGCTGGCCGTGGTGATGAGGAAGCTATGGCGATGGATGAAGACTTTTTACGTGCACTGGAATATGGTATGCCGCCAACATCAGGCTTGGGTATTGGTATTGACCGTTTGGTAATGCTAATGACTAATCAAAGCACTATTCAGGAAGTATTGTTCTTCCCGCAAATGCGTCCGGAAAAGAAAGCTAAAGTAGTGACCATTGATGATTTTGTGAACATCGGCGTTCCGGCTGAGTGGGTTCCGGTTATCAATAAAATGGGCTTTAACACAGTTGAAGAATTGAAAGCAGCCAATCCTAACAAAGTATTTAATGATTTAGGTGGTATGCGCAAAAAGCTTAAACTGGAGTTAGCTATACCTTCAAAAGAGAGTGTGATGGCTTGGTTCGCTTAATTAAAGCAAACCACCATACTATATAATCTGCCCATTGTGGCCGTGTATATTCTTGATCGATTTCTGTTTGCTGTTGGGTATGAACGAAAACTAAACAGCTGGCAGCTTCCAATTAAGTTTAACGGCCACAATGCGGATTGTACAAATAACGATAACCGCTATTGTTTGCGCCAGGCGTTCGTCAAGCCATACTAAGCTAAGCCAGTAAATAACGCCGCCAATTATACAAGCGGTTGCATAAATCTCTTTCCTCCGAAATATCATCGGAATTTGATTCAATAAAATATCCCTGATTACCCCACCGAAGCAACCGGTGATAGTTCCGAGTGCCACACAAATAACAGGGTGCAAGTTTTTAGCTACGCCTTTCTGCATTCCAATTACGGTAAACAATCCCAGTCCTAAAGCATCAAAGAAAAAGAGTGTTACTTTCAGGTTCTTAACTGTTTTCTTAAATAAAACAGTAATTATCCCTGTAGTAATAATTACGCCTAACGTAGTTAAATCCAGCATCCAGCTAACGGGTGTTACTCCAATCAGCACATCACGAATGGTACCGCCACCAATTGCGGTAACAAAGCCCATAATGAGTACGCCAAATAAATCAAGTCGTTTCTGCATAGCTGCAAAAACACCTGAAATTGTGAAAGCAATAGTTCCTAACAGTTCAATGATAGAAGTAAAGCTGTTGTAAGGCATATAAACGCGTATTTATTTAGGGTGGAAGAATAAGATGCAATATTTAACTAAAATTTAAAACACACCTAACCTTCACTTTATCAACTCCTGTTAGTTTTACGAAAAACAGGAATAAATATATGAACTCTACACTGGAAATTACTGATAGCGAATTTTTGATTAAGCTGGACCGTAAAAAGTTCAACGTGAACTTTATTCGCACGCTGCTTAAAATTGTGGAAGTAGCCAGTCCATCATCTTACGATGAGTTTACCCAATCTGAAAGATTTATAGCAACTACCAGTAGCTATAACCATGCTGAACCTGATTACTTCAGTAGTTTAGACGAGAAATAAATAAGGCTTAAATGTGTATCATTTAAGCCTTATTTATTGTTTTTTAAAAGTTTCGGAAGCCGCCTCGTTGTACCTGCTGCTTGTCCATTTGTGCCATCTGACCTTTCATCATTTTAATCTGCTCGGCCAGTAGTTTATTCTTATCATCCTTAGCAGCTTCCTGCAAGTACTGCTGCGCTTCGCGTTTATTACGCTTTGCCATAGATATACCTGCCAGGCTTAGTTTAGCCAGTGCGGTATTGTGCGACATGGTCATGCCTAATGATAAAGCTTTTTTAAAGTATTTTTCTGATTTTAACGGAGCTTTACGTGATTCTATTAAGCCTACTAGCAGGTTATAATAACCATGCTGACCTTTGTATAATTGCTTTTCGTAATCAGTAATCTTTAAAAGCCATTTTTCGGCTTCATCTGTATTTTCTTTGCGCAGAAAATATTGCGCAACAATCATGTTTTCGTTAAAAAAGTAGCTTAATAATATCAAACCACCTATTAAAAATAACGGTATTCCCCATCCCCAATGTCCAAACACACATAACGCTACAGCCGCGCCCATCACCACACAGGCAATTATTAACCGAACAATATTAGATATCATTTGTAATTTTGTTATTGAGCGCAAATATCCGTTTAATAATACTTTTAAACAATTACCTGTACAAAAATTTATGGCGATAGAATTAGAATCATCCTGGCTTGAAGTTTTACACGATGAATTTGAAAAAGATTACATGCTAAAACTAAAAGCTTTTTTAAAAGAAGAGAAAGAAGCTGGGCAAAAAGTATATCCTAAGGGCGTCGATATTTTCAATGCTTTCAATCATACACCATTTACCAACGTTAAGGCAGTTATTCTGGGGCAAGATCCTTATCATGGCCCAAACCAGGCACATGGCTTATCATTTTCAGTGCAAAAAGGGGTTACAGTGCCGCCTTCGTTACGTAATATTTATAAAGAATTACAGGATGATATACCCGGTTTTCAAATCCCGAATCATGGTAATCTAACTGAGTGGGCCGATCAAGGCGTTATGTTGCTGAACGCCACGCTAACGGTACGTGCAGGTAAACCGGGCTCCCATCAAAAAAAAGGTTGGGAAATATTTACCGATACGGTTATCCGCAAAATATCTGATTTGAAGGAAGGCGTTGTATTCTTACTGTGGGGCAAGTTCGCGCAGGCTAAAGCAGAACTGATTGATACCCATAAACATCATATCCTCACTGCGGCTCACCCATCTCCCTATTCAGCCGATAATGGCTTTTTTGGTTGCCACCATTTTTCCAAAACGAACGCCATTCTGCAACAGGAAGGAAAGCAGCCGATTGATTGGCAAATACATTAAAAGCTTACTCCAATGTTCAATTTGAATTTGTGAAAGATTTTAAATTGAACTTTTACAGTTTTATAAATTCAAAAGTGGTAAGTTCTACTCTGTTTATTTAATTGGGCATTCGAAACTTGAATTAAAGATTAGTATTCCAGTGGTACAATAGGTTCCTTTTTGCTGGTGGACATAATCATCATTGTTTGGAAAGTTTTAACCACCGGAATCCGGCTAATTTTTTCCATAATGAGCTGTTCATACTGTTTAATATCATGTACATATACCTTAAGTAAGAAATCACACTGTCCAGTTACGTGGTGACACTCGGTTACTTCTTTAATTTTTTGAATTTCATTCAAAAAAATTTCAATTGTATTGCTTTTATGAAAATCAAGCGATACCTGAATGAAAGTTTTAATACCCAGCCCAAGTTTTTCTTCATCAACCAGCGCGTGATAACTTTTAATGTATTCTGCATTTTCCAGCTTACGTACCCTTTCTAACGTTGGTGCGGGTGATAAACCTATTTCGTTAGAAAGTTGGAGATTGGTAATGCGGCCGTTCTCCTGTAATATTTTCAATATTTGCAGATCAATTTTGTCTAATTCAGCAGCCATGTTTGCAAATATAATCGTGTAATTATCAAAATAAAATTTTTCATCTAACTAGTTAAACAAAAACATATTCTTATAGTTTTTATATTTTAGACGAGCCTAAATATTATATTAGAAACATATAAATGCACACGTTTACCGAAGAAAACTATTTGAAAGCCATCTATCATTTGCAATGCGAAACACATAGCGCCAGTACAAATGATATTGCGGCAGCTTTACATACCAAAGCCGCTTCAGTTACGGATATGTTAAAAAAGCTGGCTGATAAGAAGCTGATTAACTATGCCAAATACCAGGGTGTAAGCTTAACCGACGCTGGCCGGAAGGTAGCTTTACAAATTATCAGGAAACACCGATTATGGGAATACTTTTTGGTAGAAAAGCTAAAGTTTAAATGGGATGAAGTACACGAAATGGCTGAAGAACTGGAACATATATCATCAACCGAGCTGATTAACCGTTTGGATGAGTTTATGGATTGCCCAAGGTTTGATCCACACGGTGACCCGATACCTGATAGCAGCGGAGAAATTACCGCACAGCCATTTACCAGTGTGTTGCATTTGCCGGTGCATCAAAGCGGTATCATAGCTGGCGTGTCCGACCATTCTGTTAGCTTTTTACAATACCTGGAAAAACAACAGCTTACCATTGGCCGGAAGATCAAAATTACTGAAGCTACAGATTATGATGTATGCATACAGCTTACAGACGAAAATAAAGAACTAAACATCAGCCGTGAGGTGGCTAAAAAATTATTGATTGCTATATGAGTACAATATCTACTTCTACAGATCGCGAATCGCTTGGTAATGTACATAACTCCGTAGATACGGAAACCAAGACCGGCTGGCGCAAGTTTTTGGCCTTTATAGGGCCGGCTTACCTGATCTGTGTTGGTTACATGGATCCGGGCAACTGGGCTACCGATTTACAGGCAGGTAGCCAATTTGGTTATCGCCTTATATGGGTATTGTTGTTATCTAACCTTATTGCGCTTCTGTTGCAATCGTTAAGTGCACGTTTAGGTATTGTGCGAGGGGTAGATATTGCACAGGCTTCCAAAAGCACTTACAACCGTTTTATAAACTTTTGCTTGTACGTGCTGGCTCAAATTGCCATTATAGCTTGCGATTTGGCTGAAATTATTGGTATGGCTATTGGCTTGCAACTGCTCTTTAACCTACCGCTAATTTGGGGCGTGATGGTAACCATGTCAGACACCATTTTACTGTTGTTGCTACTTAACAAAGGCATGCGCAAGCTGGAAAGCTTTATTGTTTCGCTCATTTTTATAGTGGGCTTATCTTTCCTGGTGGAAATGATTATCGTAAAGCCTGATATGCCTGAGTTAATGGCAGGTTTTGTACCGCATGAGCTTAACCATGATGGCTTGTATATCGCAATTGGTATTATTGGTGCTACCGTAATGCCGCACAACTTGTACCTACACTCTTCACTCGTACAAACTCGTAAAATTGACCGAACCGATGAGGGCATACGCAGTGCTATCAAATTTAACTTGTGGGACACTACCATTGCTTTAAACCTGGCTTTCTTTGTGAATGCCGCAATTTTGGTACTGGCTGCCAGCGCTTTTTTTAGGAATGGTTATCATCAGGTTGCTGAAATACAAGACGCACATAAACTACTGGATCATATTTTCGGTTCATGGGCACCAAAATTATTTGCTATAGCTTTAATTGCTTCTGGTCAAAGCTCAACCGTAACTGGTACACTGGCCGGGCAAATTATTATGGAAGGGCACTTAAACCTGCGCATTGCTCCTTGGCTCAGGCGCTTACTTACCCGGTTGTTAGCTATTATTCCTACCTTCTTTACCCTGCTATATGCCGGTGTTGATGGCTTAGGCAAGTTATTGGTACTAAGCCAGGTAGTATTAAGCTTACAGTTGGGCTTTGCCGTAATACCTCTCATCCATTTTACATCAGACAAGCAGCTGATGGGCAAATTTGCCCTGAAAACGTTAACTAAAATAGCAGCATGGGTATGTGCTGCACTTATAGTAGTTTTAAATGCACGTTTAGTTGTAGAAGAAATTGGCAAGTGGGCAGCAGCCAATCCATCATCAGCCAACCTGGTACATTTTGTGATTGCACCTATTGCTGTTGCCGTTGGTGTGTTGCTATTGTATGTGTTTATTAAGCCATTTGTTAGTAAAACCGCTATTAAGCCAGTATCAAGCTTACCACATGGCTTAGCTATAGCCATCCAAGACCTACAGACACACCATTACCAGCACATTGGTATTACTATAGACTTTTCAAAGAATGACCAAGACACCATCTCACATGCCCTCATGCAGGGTGGCAAAAAGGCTGATTATACCCTGATGCATGTGGTTGAAACTGCCGGTGCACGTTATCATGGCAAACAGGTGATGGATTACGAAACACAAAGTGACTTTAACAATCTGGAACAGTATGTAACCGCTTTGAAAGAATTAGGCTATAATGCCCATTCCTGCATTGATTATGGTAGCCGGGCTAATGCCATAGCCAAGATGGTTAAAGCTCAGAAAGTTGATTTTCTGGTTATGGGGTCGCACGGGCATAAGGCCGTTAAAGATTTAATATATGGCACAACTGTTGATACGGTACGCCACCTGGTAAATGTGCCGGTATTGATTGTAAAACCACAGAAAAAATAATTCGCATATTTGCAGCCAACCATGAGTGAACAACTATATATAAAAAATAAGAAAGCCTACTTTGAATACCATATACTGGATGAATACACAGCCGGCATTAAGTTGCTCGGTACTGAAATAAAATCCATCCGGGAAGGTAAGGCAAACCTGAATGACGCTTTCTGTACATTTATCAGCGAGCAGCTTTATGTGCGTAACCTGCACATTTCCGAATATTCACATGGTTCATTCTATAATCATGAAGCTAAGCGCGACCGGGTATTGCTACTTACCAAAAAAGAATTGAAAAAGCTGCAAACCCGTGGCGAAGAAAAGGGCCTTACCATTGTGCCCTTAGCCATGTTTATCAGCGAGCGTGGCTTCGCCAAATTGAAAATAGCTCTGGCTCAAGGTAAAAAGACTTTCGACAAACGCGAAACCATGAAAGAGCGTGATGTAAAAGTAGAAATGGATAGAGCCATGAAACGCTAAGTGCACTTTGGGTTGCGAGTGAGTATTTGCAGGTAGTCATATTACTTTACTAAAAAAAGTGATACTCACCTTTATTTCCAAATATTATAACACAACGCTCGCAGCCCCAAATTACCATGCCTTATCACCCACTAAAGGCACAAACCGAAAAGTATCCAGCACTACCTTTTCGTAGTCATTTTCACCAACTTTCAGGATAGTTACCATTTTTTGTTCCTGTTCATTACCTACAGGTATTACCAGCAGACCGCCTACTTTAAGCTGTTTCAGCAAAACTTCAGGTACGGTTGGTGCACCGGCAGTTACAATAATTTTATCATAAGGTGCATGGGTTTCTATTCCTCTGGAACCATCACCCAAATAAAAATGTGGCTTATACCCCATGTAAGGCAGCACCTGTATAGTGCGCTCATATATTTTTTCTTGCCGCTCAATGGTATAAACGTCAGCACCCAGTTCCAACAAAACACAAGTTTGATAACCCGAACCTGTACCTATTTCCAGCACCTTATCGCCGCGTTTTACATGTAGTAATTCAGATTGGTAAGCTACTGTATAAGGCTGTGAAATGGTTTGCCCCTCACCTATCGGGAATGCAATATCTTTATAAGCCTGGTTCCAGAACGTTTCATCAAAAAAGTAGTGACGAGGCACTTTACCTATGGCATATAATACGTGTTCATCCTCTATACCTTTCTTCATCAAGAGTTCAACCAAGCGTTTGCGCGCACCTTTTTCGCGGTATTTGTCAATAAACTTATAAGCCATTTGTAAAGCAAATTTAGGCAAATTGTGCAGGCATCTGCTATGCTAAATGGCATTAACCCCATTATAAAAGGTAATCACTTGAGCGTTAGCCTGATTTTTTTCTTCACTTGTAGCATTAACTACACAATGCCCATAATGGTAAACAAATACCTTTTACAATGAAGAACCTCAATCTTAATGGCTTATTTATCAGCCCAATACTAGTAGCATTACTAACTATTCTAGGCTGCAAAAAAACCAGTAATGTGATAGAAGCAGACGGTGCAATTAAAGATACAGGCAGTGTGGCTGCCGATGGCTGTGGCTGGATAATCGTTATTAACTCCATTTATTATCACCCTGATAATTTGATGGGCAACTATGAAGTTAATAACCTGAATGTTCATGTAAAATACACCTTGGATAACTCAACTAAATTTGGCTGTGGAATTAATGCGAATACTTTACCGGTAATTCACATTAAAAGTATTGAGAAACGCTGAACTAATACGGATCCACATCCGGCTGTACAATGCAGCCTTTGCTGAGCTTAGTAGTTTGAAATTGCAGAATCACCTCACGAATAAGTAGCTTTACCTTGGCAATAGATACACTATCTTTTTCAAACTTAAGCATGATAGATTTGATGTACATATTCCGTATTCGGCTAATAAGCGGAAACTCCGGACCAATTACACGCTCACCAAAATGCTTACGTAATTCATTAGCCAGGTATTCTGATTGATGATAAAGCTGCTCGGCATCTTTATGCTTTACATACAACTGAATTATGCGATAAAATGGCGGGTACTTAAAATTACGGCGCTCGTCAATTTCGGTCAGGTATAAATCTTTATAATCATTGGCAATTACCTGCTCTATTACCCTATGGTGCGGGTTATACGTTTGTATCACTACCTTACCGGTTTTACCACGCCTACCAGCTCGCCCGCTTACCTGAGCCAGCATCTGGAAACTGCGCTCATTAGCCCGGTAATCAGGGTATTTAAGCAGGCTATCGGCATTAATAATAGCTACTACGGTAACGTCCGAAAAATCCAGCCCCTTAGCTACCATTTGGGTACCTACCAGAATGTCAATCCGTTTTTCTTCCAGATCGTTTAACAAAGTTTGGTAAGCATTGCGGGCACGAGTGGTATCGAGGTCCATACGGGCTATACGTGCTTCGGGCAACAATATGCTCAACTCATCCTCTATCTTCTCAGTACCAAAACCTTTATACTCCAAATGGGTAGAACCACAAGCCGGGCATACCGTCATGGATTCTTCCTTGTAGCCGCAGTAATGACAATGCAAATGGCTACTGCTTTTATGATAAGTTAAGCTAACATCGCAATTAATACAACGAGGGGTAAAAGCACACACCCGACAAATTAATACAGGTGCATAACCTCGCCTGTTTTGAAACAGAATCACCTGTTCTTTATTGTTCAGCGCCTGCTGCATATCTTGCATCAATACGCTGGTAAAATGTGATTGCATGGTTTTGCGCTTAGTTTCTTCGGTAATACTCACTACCTCAATTTGAGGCATGCTTACACCACCAAAACGCTCCGTTAATTCGGCAAAGCCATACTTGTGGTTACGGGCATTAAAATATGTTTCGAATGCTGGCGTGGCCGACCCTAACAATACCTTAGCCTGGTAACGGCTGGCCAGGTAAATAGCAGCATCACGGGCATTATAACGTGGTGCAGGGTCAAATTGCTTGTAAGAGGTTTCGTGTTCCTCATCAATGATAATCAACCCTAAATTATCAAAAGGCAAAAATACCGACGAGCGTGCGCCTAGTATTACTTTGTACTGGTGGTTAAGTACTCTGTGCCAAACCTCAACCCGCTCATTATCATTAAACCGGGAGTGGTACACCCCAATATCATTACCGAAATACTTACGCAAACGTTCAATAACGTGCGTAGTTAATGCAATTTCAGGCAACAGATACAATACCTGTTTACCAGCCTGAATAGCTTCTTCCACCAGCCGGATGTAAATTTGAGTTTTGCCCGATGAAGTTACGCCATGCAGCAATACTACATCTTTTTCCTGAAATTGCTGCCGTATACTATCCAATGCCCCTTGCTGCGCTTCATTCAGCTGAAAAGTAGCCGCTTCTTCAAAGTTTTCGTAATATAAGCGGCTAACGTTTTTTTCTTCGGCAATCAGAATCTGCTTATCCGTTAATGTTTTTACCACAGCAGCATTGGCGCCACTGGCTTCCATTAAATCGTTTTTAGATACCAGCTCCTGCTCGCGCGATAACTTGATAAAAGCCAACACGGCATCAGCCTGCTTAGGCGCCCGGCGTTCCAATTGCGTAAACAAAGCACGCAACATATCCGGATCACTGTAAATCGGATTTAACTTAATATAGGTGCGTTTGCGGGGCTTATACTTTTCATTAACTGCTTCTGAAATATGAATGATGTTCTTCTCGAACATCGTTTTTAACACCGGCATAACAATTTTTTGCCCCAGTAGCTTTACAATATCACTAATGGTAAGCTCGGGTTGTAAATCCAATGCATCTACAATCAGAAACTCTTTATCATGCAACGTAGATCGGTCAACACTTTCGTCCGGATTGAGCATGATACGGGTTTCACTAGCCAGCTTAAAGGCGGCAGGCAGGGCAGCATTCATGACCTCGCCCGTATAGCACAAGTAGTAATCAGCCAGCCATTGCCAAAATTGTAATTGCTGTTCAGTAACGATGGGGCTATCATCCAGCACATCCATCAAATACTTGGCTTCGTATCTTTCGGGAGCTCGTTCGGTTAAACTATGAATAACAGCGGTGTACAATTTGCTTTTACCAAACTGCACCACTACCCTTTTCCCTACCGCTACAGCATCGTTTAACTCGAACGGCACACGGTAGGTGTAATTTTTAGCAATAGCCAAAGGCAATACCACCTCGGCAAACCAAGTTTTGCGGCTGGATGTATTGTGAGTATCGGCTAGTTCAAGCATATCATTATTATCGGTAACGGATGGCGGCCAATGCCAAAGTAATCCAGCCGGCTATAAACAGCAAGCCGCCTACCGGGGTAATCGGACCTAAAACATGCAGCCAACTCCATTGTAAAATACTGCTGCAAGACAGCAAATACAACGATCCGGAAAAAAACAAAATACCTAAGCTAAATAAACAGTAACTGGCAAAAATGAGATTGTTTTTAAACCGACCAAAGGTTGACAAAAACAATAACGCAAAAACATGATAAAACTGATATTGCACACCGGTATTCCAAATTTGAATTTGCTGCGGTGGCAAGGCTGCTTTAAGAGCATGGGCGCCAAAGGCGCCGAGTATAACAGCCAGCATACCAAACACAGCCGCTGTTAAAATGATTTGTTTGTTCATATGGGGTTAGCTGGCAGCTAAATTAACCAAACCCAACAATTACTTTATAGCCACAAAGTAAAAAATCTACCTTTGTAAGATAAGCTTACTTTTTGTATGAAACGATTAATTATTACCACACTGATACTTTTGATTGTTACGGTAATGATTACAGTTACCTACTTTAAAAGCCTGAATGTACCAGGCAGGCTCAATCATCAAGTAATTAATACTATTCCGAGTACGGCTGCACTGATATTGAAGTTCAACAATGATCAAGGCTTTCACGACATCTACGATAGCAGTACCATATGGCAGACTGTTATAGGCGAACAGAATATACACGAGTTGAAAGCTTTGCAGCAGTATGTAACCCACAACTCATTGCTTAAATCCGTACTTGCTAACCAGAACATTTATCTTTCATTGCACCCGCAACAAGGTGACACCACCGATTTCCTGATCACTTTACCAGCTGGAAAACAGCAAAGTGCAAATGGTTTCAAGCAATTTTTACACCCAGGTACCACTAATAAAACCAGCGGCCTGGTTGTGGTTAATGGCACAACCAAGCCCACCATATACAGCTTGTATTTGGATAGTGTAAAAAGAAACTTTTACTTTGTTGAGAAAGCAAACGCTGTTATTTCAGGTAGCTTTTCGTTAAGCTTGGTTACTGAGAGTGCCCAGTATTCGTCTAAAAAAGCTACAACCATATTTACTTTATTGCCTGAAGAGCAAACCTCCAATTCGCTGGCTAATTTGTACGTTAATTACCAGCAGCTTAAACCATTGCTCAACCAGTGGTATAGAAACCATGACGATCCGGATTTAGTTAAGCCTTTGCAATTGCTACCTGCTACCGCAGCGCTAAGCTTGAACTACAAGAGCGATGCCTTGATGTTTAATGGTTTTACTACACTGAAAGATCAACAAGCAGTAAGCTACCTTAATTTGTTTCAATCGCTAAAGCCGGTGGTGAACGAACTGAAAAACATTTTTCCGGCTACTACGGCGTATAGCAGCAGCTTTGCAGCAGAAGATGTTACCCATTTTGAACAATTGCTAAGTGACTGGCAAAACAAGGCCGGTCTGCGTAACAGCAAACTGGCTTTATACAAAAAAATCAAATCAGAAACAGGTGTTAGTTTTGAAAAAGAATTTAACTCCTTACTGGGGCATGAATTTGCCGTGGTTACTACGCGCTTTCAGGAGCGGCTAGCCATTATTGCGTTGAAGAATGGTTCAAACTTACGCCCGGTAATTACCAACATTAGCAGCATGGCAGATGATGGACTGACCGGACAGTTAAATTATGACCGACTGCCTTTCTACCTGCTTGGCGATGCTTTTGCTTTTTTAAGAAGGCCCTATTTCATGATTGTGGATAATTACCTTATTCTGGCTAATACGCCTATAGAGTTAAAAAATTACAACGACAATTACTTAAACGGACGTTTTCTAAGCAAAATAGATGAGTATAATTCTTTCGATGATTTATTAGCGGAACGTTGTAACATCTCCTTCTTTATTCATTTTAAAAATGCCGATTATGTGTTAAAAAACACCTTAAAAAAAGCTTTTTACAAGAATTATCAGCAGCATAACGGCGGATTTAAGAATTTTTATGCTGCTTCCTATCAGCTTACCTCTTCAGACCAACAATTTTATACTGCCTTTTGTGCAAAACTAAATCAAGCCGGTACTGTTCAATCTACAATTAAATAATTTAACCCTATATGTGCAAAAGTATAACGTTAAGCAATACGCTATAAACGTAAATGCTACGTTACTATACTTTGCTCATACGATTAAATTGTGATAATGAGAAAGACTTTACTACTACTACTTCCCTTCTTGTTTTTTTATTTAGTGGGCTTTGCACAACGTTTTCAACAGTATAACAGTGGCACTTTGTACGGCTCGTTTGAAAATCCATCGCAAGCAGCATTCATACCCGATTCCAGCAGGCAATTTGCCTCCAACTTCTTTGTTCCCAACTTTTATATTAATAGTTACCTGAAAGGTAATGCACAGGCAACATTGAAATCAAGAGCTTTTCTGGGTTATTACAACAATAAAAATTTAGAAATTGGGCAAGGTCGTTTGAACCCGACGCATGCAGATTTAAACGTTTATGTGTTTATGTTTAAAGCCTACACCAGTTCAAACGGCAAACAAGAAATCGGCGTGTCATACCAAGTACGGGCTGATGGTCGGGCGAATGTAACTGATGAAACTATTGCATTGTTTAATGGAAGTCCAAGCTTTACTCAACCTAACTATACTAATGTTTTTAACAGCAATGGCTCCTACGAAGCTTACCATCAGTTTAGTGCTACCTACCGCGAGCAGGTAACCAAAAACTTTTCGGTAGGTGTAAAATTAAGCGCCTTGTTGGGTGTAGCTTATAACAAGATCGATATTACAGGTTCATCTATTCAATTTAGTCGTGAACCTGGCAACACAAACGGATACTACAACAATGCAGAGTGGGGATTGGCAGGTTCATTCCGGAGTAACTTTTTACCAGGAGAATTTAATGTACATAAAAAAATTGAATCGTTCCAGAACCCCGGTGCAGCTATTAGCATAGGCATGACCTATGTAGCTCCAGGCGGTATTATACTACAAGGTAATTTACGAGATTTGGGCTTTATACGCTGGCGAGCCAGAGGTGGAACTTTTATTGATAATTTTGATAACAGAACCACACCAGCACACATTATAGGTTTAACTACTCCAAATCGTGAGAGCAATGTAGTGAATAGTTTAGGTGATATGGTTAATGCGGCTCCTGTTTACACCAGCTTTAATGCTCCTATTACTGGATATGCTGACTTCTCGGCCGCTAAAAAGTTTATGTTTGGTGACGATTTAACTTATACGCCTACCTTAATAGTTTCTAAACAAACCTTTAGCCAAAACTTAGGCGGCGCTTGGGTGAATAATGTGAAATACAAAAGCGTAGGTGCTACCGTCAGTGGTATTTACAATTACAAAACATTTGATTTAGGTTTGCAATTAGCCTACCAGACCCCTAATGCTGAGTTCTTTATTGGTAGCGAGCAATTAACCCGATCATTAAACTTTTTAAATGCTAGTAGCGGTAATAATCTATCAGCCGTCAACAACTCGGCTGCCTATTCAGGTGCAGGCGTTTACCTGGGCTTTTCGTTAAAGTTTGGCCGCCTGATTGAACGCTGGCGCAATGAAACTTACAGTCCTACAGGTGGCGAGCAAGGTCCGTTAGGTAAAGCATGGACACGTATATTCCATACTAACTAAGACAATCAAGCAAGAAGAAAATATTTAGGCTTTTTTGCCGGCAACGAAATCTTTCAAGTAAAAAGGCTCGAAATAAGCCAGATCCTCAAACTGTGCTGTTGTAAAGCGATGAGCTGCAGGCGAGGTTAAATGCCGGGCAGAGTTTATGAAATTATCGTCAAACAAGGCATTAGGCTGTTGTGACAATACTGTTTTGCACTTAGCTGCACCATCGCCAAAAAACAATACTTTTTGATGATGCAGTAATTCAGCAAAACTATTTTCATCAATGATTTCGGCCGAGGTTGATTTTACCCGATCACCTTGTATATCAAAGATTGCGGTATAAACTTCCATACGCCGGGCATCAATCATGGGGCAAAGCAGTACGTCCGTATCGTTTATGGAAGAGCTTATGCCTGCGGCCATAGCCTGTAAAGTTTCTATAGCAATAAGAGGTTTATCTAAAGCAAAACATAAGCCTTTAGCTGTAGATACCCCAATACGCAAGCCCGTATATGAACCTGGGCCACTGCTTACGGCTATACCATCTAGCTCAGATAGTTGTTTACCGCTTGTTGTCATTACCTCTTCAATAAAAAGAGTAATGACTTCGGCATGAATGTTACGCTCATTTAATTCTTTAACAACTAAAAGGTTTCCATTTTGCGCTAAGGCAACAGAGCAGGCGGTAGTAGCTGTTTCAATTTGCAGTAGTAAAGCCATAGTAGTTTAAGGTACCGGATCATGCCCGTGGCCACCCCAAGGGTTGCAACGTACAATCCGCTTTAAAGTTAGCCATCCGCCTTTAAAAGGTCCATATTTTCTTATAGCTTCTAACCCGTACTGTGAACAGGTAGGCGTGTAACGGCAGGAAGCACCTAATATTGGCGAAATCAAGAACTGATAGCCTCTGATTAGGGCAATAAACAAGGCACCCAAAGCTGCTTTAATGGGTTTCAGCAAACTTTGCATGGATTTGTTCAGTAAGTTGAGCCAGCAGTTTCAGCATCTTTTTTTCCATAAACACAGAATCAGTAATTTCCTTACCAATATAAGAAACAGATAAGATAATCTGCTGCTCTGACTGAGGTAGGCCAGCATACAAGTTTTGTTGTTTATGCAAACGGTATGCTTCACGCATACGGCGTTTAATCAAGTTACGGTCAACAGCGCGTTTATAGCGCTTTTTGGCTACAGCAAACAATACTTGCACCGGTACAGACTGATGCGGAACGGCCATCCATGAAATACGGTATGGATAGCACAAAAAGGAAGAGCCGCTATGAAAAAGCCCACTAATAAGCTTTTTATTACATAACCGCTCTTCCTTTTTAAAAGTGTACATGATTGCTTTACATTACTAACCGGAACAAACTAAAATATTGGTTCCGGCCTCCGATGATGCGGAGAAAGCAACCCTAAATTATGCTTTATGACGACGCTCGTCAGAAACAGATAATCTTTTTCTGCCTTTAGCTCTTCTTGAAGCTAATACTCGTCTGCCGTTGGCAGTTGCCATGCGCTCACGGAAACCGTGTTTATTTCTTCTTTTACGTTGAGACGGCTGAAACGTTCTTTTCATGATTGTAAAATTGTATTCGTTATTGCTTAAAAAACGGAGCGCAAATGTAGTATTTTTATTTTTATGTTCAAATATAAATGTTACTATTTGTGTTTGTTACCAATAGCTAAAACCTTCCTTATTTTAACACCTTTGCTATTTATGAAAATACTTACTGCAATCCTGCTCTCCTTATACTTATTGCCTTGCATGGCACAGCCATCTTACAAAATTTACAGTACAGCCCGCCAAAAAACAATTACTGTAGATGACCTGATTAATGACATGGGCAAAGCCGATGTACTATTCTACGGTGAAGAACATAACGATTCTATTGGCCATATTGTAGAGTTAGCCATATGGACTAAACTTGCTGCGAAGTACCCCAAGCAAGCTGCCTTATCCATGGAGATGTTTGAAACCGATTGCCAGCCTGTTTTAAACGAATACCTGAACGGACTAATACGCGAAAAAAACATGCTGACTGATGCCCGTGCCTGGCCTAATTATAATGACTATCGTCCTTTAATAGAGTTAGCTAAAGAAAAACACTTGTCGGTGATAGCAGCTAATGCACCTGCACGTTATACCAACCGCGTTAATCGTTTGGGCTTGGCCAGCCTGCAACAACTGGATGCTACAGGTAAAAGCTGGCTTCCTCCCCTGCCAATTGATACTGCTACGGGTGCTTACTACAATAAATTCAGCAACATTATGGGTGGACATGGCAGTATGGGCGGTATGCAGCTTTACCAAGCACAAAATTTATGGGATGCTACCATGGGCTGGTCAATAGCCCGGTATTATCAGACACATCCGGGTAGTAAAATATTGCAGATAAACGGCGGCTTCCATAGCGAAGAAAAACTGGGTGCCGCAGCTCAGGTAAAGCATTATGCACCTCAGCTACGTGTACTCAATGTTGCCGCTTATGCCAGCGAAAACTTTAACCAACCCGACTGGAGCAAATTAAGCAAAATGGCTGATTATATTATACTCACACCACCACAGCTTAACAAACAGGAAAACTAAACCTATTGCTTTTTAGCCAGCAAGTCTCGTATTTCGGTAAGCAGTATTTCTTCTTTAGATGGTGCCGGAGTTACTGTTGGAGCCACAGCCTCTTTTTTCTGAAAACGGTTTATGGCTTGAATAACAACAAACAATGCCAGGGAAATAATAAAGAAAGAAATTACCTGTGATAAGAAGTTGCCATATTTAATAGCAGTGCCCGGTACTACTAATTGGCTCAGGTTAGAAAGGTTGGCAGCTTTAAGCGCTGGTGTAAGTATAGCTGGGGTAATAATATCTTCTACCAATGAACTTACAATTTTACCAAAAGCACCACCTATTACTACGGCTACAGCCAAATCCAACACGTTGCCTTTAATGGCAAATTCTTTAAAATCTTTAATAAACGACATAGCTAATCTATTGGGTTTTGCATCAATATTTGAACCTAAAACTACTAGAATAATTTGAGGAATACCAAACAAATAAATAGCTTTAACCTTTTACCCAATAAGCCAATCCAAATTTATTTATTGCTATATACAAGCTATTGGTGTATTTTTGGCCAGTCAACTTATGTTAAAGCAAAATCTTCAACAAAAACTATTACAAAAACTTTCTCCACAGCAAATTCAATTCATCAAGCTGTTACAGGTACCTACTGTATCGTTGGATACTCGTATAAAAGAAGAATTGGAAGATAACCCAGCGCTGGAAGATTTAAGTTTAACAAACATGAACGAACCGGAAGAGCAATATCCGGATCGTGACCCCGATGATGACTACAGCAGCCAAGACGAGAGTAGTGAATACGACGAGTTTAATATTGACGATTACCTGCAAGAAGATAACGTAAACGAATATGGCTCGCGCTACGACCAAAATGGTGATGATGAGGAAGATCGTAAAGAAATGCCCATTGCCATACAGAGTTCCTTTTTTGAAAACCTGCAAAACCAGTTAGATCTGGTACCTATGGATGACCGCCACTTCGTGATTGGGCAACAAATTATAGGTAGTTTAGATGATGACGGCTATTTGCGCCGCCCCATTATGTCGTTAACTGACGACTTGGCTTTTTCACAAAATGTAATGGCCGAAGATGAGGAAGTGGAGGAAATGCTGAAGATAATTCAAAGCTTTGATCCGCCGGGTGTAGGTGCCCGCAGCTTACAAGAATGCTTGCTGATTCAATTACGGCGCAAAGATGTTAATGATCCTATTATCAAAAAAGCAATTCTGGTAGTAGAACACTACCTGGAAGAGTTTACCCGTAAACATTACGATAAGCTGGAAAAAGCATTAAACATGAACTCGCTTGAACTGCGGGGCGTAGTTAATGAAATTTTGAAGCTGAACCCTAAGCCAGGCGACTCTAACGAAGTAAATACCAAGCAACAGCAAGTAATTCCAGATTTTCATATTTCGAATAACGATGGTGTGCTGGTATTAACCCTGAATGCCAAAAATGCTCCCGAACTTCGTGTAAGTCGTTCTTATCAGGAGATGTTTGAACATTACGATAAAGCTTCACAACGCGATAAAAAGATGAAAGAAGCTGTCCAGTTTGTAAAACAAAAGCTGGATTCGGCCAAGTGGTTTATTGATGCAATCAAACAACGTCAGCAAACTTTGCTGAAAACCATGAATGCCATTATGCAGTACCAATATGAGTTCTTTTTAACTGGTGATGAAAAGAACTTACGGCCCATGATATTGAAAGATATTGCCGACCGTATCGGTATGGATATTTCAACTGTATCACGTGTGGCCAACTCTAAATATGTGCAAACTGAACATGGTACGTATTTGCTTAAATCTTTCTTCTCAGAAGCTATCCAAACCGAAAGTGGTGAGGAGGTATCTAACAAGGAAGTGAAAAAAATATTGGAAGAACATATAGGCCGGGAAGATAAACGCCATCCGCTGGCTGATGAAAAGTTAACCGAAATTTTGAAAGATGCTGGTTACAACATAGCCCGGCGTACGGTAGCCAAATACCGTGAACAAATGAACATTCCGGTTGCACGACTGCGTAAAGAGTTATAAAAGTTATACATAAAAAAGACCGACTCTAGAAAAGTCGGTCTTTTTATTTATTGTGCAGTTTGCCCTTGTATAGCCGCTCCTATTCTTTCTACCAACTCATCATCTAACGTTCCTTCCTGCTGTTCCCAACACTCTATTTCTTTACAGGTATGTACCAGCGTACACAGATGTTCGTTGTTAGATACTACTATATAAGCATCATTGCAGGGAATAACCAGCATGCTGCTAAAATCGCCGGTATCATAAAAATCAACTTCAATATGAAATGACTGCTCTGACTGCTTCTGGTCAAAGTCTAAGTCGTCTAAATTATCTTCGCTCATAGTAAGTTTACAATTGATTATAGGTATAGTTTTAACAAGGCTTTGTCAACGTATCTGTAAATACTATGTTTAATCTACTGCCTTACTCAAGCTTTCCAAAGAAAGGTGCAAATGAACGTGCAGAAAACAGCTGCTTTTATGCGGTAAAAAGCGATCATTAATCCAAAAATGGGTTAGCATCAAAATATTTTCCATCATCACACTCGTGAATGTGCTATTGAATATCAGTTGATTAGATCAAATAATTTGCTTAAACATCTTTATTCATCCGCCTACATAGCCGTATTCATTAAATTTTTCAACCAAACTCCATTTTTTTTCTATATTTGCGGTGGGTAAGTCTTCTACGACCAGCTCCTCTTGAACTCCCCCAGGGTGGGAACGCAGCAAGGGTAGAGAGTTGAGCGGTGCGATAGAAGTAGCTTACCCATTTTTATTTTCTTACCTTTAGGTTGATGCAGTTCCTGCTAGCTATCAATAAACATTATTTATCATTTCAGCATCATTCTGCTCATGCAGCTAATCATTTTATATAATTCGGTGTTAAACTAATAGCAAAATATAGCACTGATGAATATTGAACTGGAAACCGATGCCAACGAAGGCTGCTTTTATATTGACGATCAAGGCAATCGTTTAGGCGAAATGCGCATGCCTTAATGGATGACCATACTATGGACATTTACCATACAGAAGTAGCAGACCAGTTACGTGGACAAAATATGGGCAAAAAGCTGGTAGAAGCCGGTGTAAATTATGCCCGTGAAAATCATTTGAAAATAGCACCATCGTGTACCTTTGCGAAAACAGTTTTTGCCCGGAATAAAGATTACCGGGATGTACTCGCCTGATTGATTATTACTCATGTTAGATTTAATTATTATTGGTGGCGGCCCTATTGGCTTAGCCTGCGGACTAGAAGCTGAAAAAGCAGGTCTGAAGTTTTTGATACTGGAAAAAGGGACGTTGGTTAATTCATTGTATAACTACCCTGCAACCATGACCTTCTTTTCGACTTCAGAACGGTTGGAAATAGGCGGACTGCCTTTTGTAACTACGCACCCTAAACCCAACCGCGGTGATGCGCTGGAGTACTATAGACGTTTGGCTTTATCGCGCCAGCTACCTTTACACTTATTTGAAGAAGTTACGTCGGTACAGCCTGCTGGTGAGGGTTACACCATTACCACCAAGAAAGCTCAATACCAAAGCCGTTACGTAATTGTAGCTACCGGCTTTTATGATATATCAGTTAATTTGGACATACCCGGTGAAAACCTGCCTAAAGTGAAGCACTACTATCAGGATCCGCATTATTACACATTACAAAAAGTAGTGGTGGTAGGTGCCAGTAACTCGTCGGTTGATGTAGCGTTAGAAACTTACCGCAAAGGTGCCGAAGTAACCATGGTGATTCGAGGTAACGAAATTGGTAGTAGAGTAAAATACTGGGTTCGGCCCGATATTATTAACCGAATTAAAGAAGGCAGCATACAAGCTTATTTTAATTCAAGGCTGAAAGAGATTCGAGAGAACGAAGTTGACATAGAAACACCGGATGGTGTGGTTACCATTGCTAATGATTTTGTAATGGCCATGACGGGTTATAAACCCAATTTCGATTTTTTAGGTGCTGTAGGAATTAACCTTTCTGATGATGGTAAATACATTCCGCAGTATAACCCTGATACAATGGAAACCAATATGGCTAACATTTACCTGGCTGGTGTAGTGGTGGGTGGTATGGATACGCACCTGTGGTTCATTGAAAACTCACGTATTCATGCTGAAATGATTATGAACGATATTGTGCGTAAACGAAACATAAACGCTTAAAAAACAAAATGGTGAATAGTACCTAAATATTCACCATTTTACTTATACAGTAATTTACTTATTTACTGCTCACTACTACGGGCTTGCTATAACGGGTAGCTCCCCAACGGCCTTTAATCAGCTCAAAGCCGCCGAACAATACCGCACCGAAAGCAGCATCAGCCAACAACATATTACGTTCGAAAGGCAACGCCATAAATAATGATTCGCCGTAGCCCGATAATCCTTTAGCATACAAATTGCCATGCAACCATGGGTCAATATCCGTAAGCAGCCAATGTACCGCTACGCTAGCTAACGAAGCTAACAACACATTAGTAATGTTCACTTTTTTAATCAAGCTACCAATTAATATCATAATCATGAAGCTTGCATACAGCCACAATGAACTGGTATTAAACCATACTATTTTTGAAGTGTACAGATAATTGATAAAAATATCGGTAATAAACAAAGTAGCAATTAGCACCAAAGCAGCCTTAAACTTGTTATTAAAATAAGCTCCGGTAAATAAAGCCATAGCACCCAGCGGTGTAAAATTACTAAACGCCCAAAAGTTAAAACTTACCAGGCGCATAGCTCCAGTTGAAATTATAAAAGCCAATATAACCAGCAGCAATGCACCAATACTCAAGTTTACTCTTTGTAACGACATATTAAGAATTTTATAGCGCAAATTTATTATAAATACGCCATTTAACGCTTATAAAGACATTCGTTTTTTGCGGTTTTATGCTGATGCATATTAACCATAACTAGAATATATTTTCATTAAAGGAAAACTATACTCTCTTTACCAGTGTTTACCCTTTACCTATAAAAACATAATATGGCAACTACAGCATTAGAAGAAACCACCTTTTTTAAAGGTCCGAGTGAAGAAGAAAAAGGTCCGATTAACCTGGAATGGCCTGAACGCTATATATCCATTGCAGCTGGTGTAAAATTAGCTTTCTCCGGCTTAACGCATATCTTTTCCAGTCCGTTTACCAGTATTTTAAAAGTGGGTGCCGGCGGTTATTTGTTAAACCGGGGTGTTACCGGCCATTGCGAGTTATACTCACGTATGGGTAAAGTAAATACCAACCCTGTTAATGTAAATATTCGCACCTCATTCACCGTAAACAAACCACGTCAGGAAGTTTATGATTTTTGGCGTAAACTGGATAACTTGCCTAAGTTCATGAAACACTTACAAACGGTAGAATTGATTGATGAGAAACGCTCACATTGGGTATTAAAGTTACCAACTAACGTAGCTAAAGTAAGCTGGGATGCTGAAATTGTAAATGATGAACCAGGCAATGCTATCGGTTGGAGTTCGTTACCAGGCTCAACCATTAACAATGCCGGCAAAGTACGTTTTGAAGACGCAACTGAAAGCGAAGGCACCGTAGTAGATGTGGTAATCTCTTATACTCCTCCTGCTGGTGGTGTAGGTACTGCACTGGGTCATGTTTTGAATCCATTATTCAAGAAAATGGTGGATGAGGATGTACGTAACTTCAAACAATATTTGGATGTTGAAGGCACACACTATACGTTAAATGATACCCATGCTGATGAGGCTCATAACCACAATAGCGCTGTATTATAAACTGTTACAAGTTTAATTATAATAACAAAGCCCACCATAATTATGGTGGGCTTTGTTATTATAGCATATACTAAATTATGAAACCGGATTCTATTAACTTATTTTAATACAAAGGCCGTGTATCAGGCTGCAAGTAAAAATTTAATAAGATTGAATCACCAGCATGGGTTTGTAGATGTTTTACATATCGTGACCAGTAACCTATAGCTACTCCCCTCACCTTTAACTTTCCGACCTCAATGTTACTGTTATAATAGTTGGCTCGGGTTCTTATCAGTTTTGATTGAACAATTTTGCCAGCTTGTACTTGGTAAATCACCTGAAAAGCTGCACTCATTAAAGGTTCATGAATCTTATTTGCCTCAAAAAAACTACTGCTTATTACTGCACTATCACTTACACGAGTTCTTTTAAAATAATGCAATGTGTAATGTCCTCTTTTTTTGCTGTTACAGGAGTTTATAATAACGACTAAGAACATTAAAACTACTATCAGGCGATATTTAGACTTCATGTACTACTAAAATAATAAAGCCGCTTTGCATAAGCAAAGCGGCTTTATTATTAAACTATCTAGTAATAATTACTTTACAGCATCAATCACAGCTTGGAAAGCTTCTGGGTGATTCATAGCTAAATCAGCTAATACTTTACGGTTTAATCCGATTTCACTAGCGTTTAATTTACCCATTAACTGAGAGTAAGAAATACCATGCTGACGAGCACCAGCGTTGATACGCTGAATCCATAAAGCGCGGAACTCTCTTTTTTTAGTTTTACGGTCGCGGTAAGCGTACTGTAAACCTTTTTCAACTGTGTTTTTAGCAATGGTGTAAACCTTGCTGCGTGAACCATAATAACCTTTGGCAAGGTTCATGATTTTTTTCCGGCGTCTTCTCGACGCAACTGCGTTAACTGAACGTGGCATTTTGTTGCTTTTTTGGTAGTGAGTGTCCGAAACTTAACGGAGCTTAGTTACTCGAATACCTGGTTAAAAATTTAAATGAATTACTTTCCGATACAAAGCATACGTTTTACGTTACCTAAATCAGCGTCAGCAACTAAGCTGGTCTGACCTAAAGCACGCTTACGTTTAGTTGACATCTTGGTTAAGATGTGGCTTTTGTATGCGTTTTTTCTTGCAATTTTACCGGTTCCAGTAAGCTTAAAACGCTTTTTAGCACTGGAATTGGTTTTCATTTTTGGCATAACACTTATTTATTTAATGTCTACGCTTCCACAGCGTATTATCTTTACATAGACCCCGGTTAAGAGGCTATCATTAATGTCACTACTTTTTAGCTGATTTAGGGCCAACAATCAAGAACATCCGTTTACCTTCCAACTTAGGTAATTGTTCAACTTTACCTACTTCTTCCAATGCTTGAGCAAACTTCAAAAGCAAAATTTCACCTTGCTCTTTGTAAACAATAGCACGGCCTTTAAAGTGTACGTAAGCTCTTACTTTTTCTCCGGCTTCCAAAAAGCTAATGGCATGCTTTAGTTTGAAATTAAAGTCATGATCATCAGTATTCGGGCCGAAACGGATTTCTTTAATAACGGTTTGCTTGGCGTTACTCTTGATCTCTTTCAGCTTCTTCTTTTGCTCGTAAATGAATTTATTATAGTCAATTACACGGCAAACCGGCGGAACTGCATTTGGAGATATTTCAACCAGATCCAGCTCCTGTTCCTGTGCTATAGCCAGCGCTTCGCGGGTAGGATATACCCCCTGCTCCACGTTATCGCCCACCAAACGAACTTCCGGAGCTTTGATAAAATTATTAATGTTATGCTCAGCTTCCTTTTTCTTAAAAGGAGGCCGTGGACCTCTGCTGAAATTTGGTTTGTTTAATGCCAAGTGTTATACTGTTATTTCTTTAATTAATTGTTGTTTAAAATCTTCTATACTAATGCTGCCCAAATCTCCTACGCCGTGCTTACGAACAGAAATCGTGCCATCGGCTGCTTCTTTCTCGCCTACAATCAGCATGTACGGAACTTTCTTGACTTCAGCATCCCGGATTTTCCGGCCTATTTTTTCATCTCTGAAATCAATTAGCCCGCGAATATCGGAAGTTCTTAGCTCATTTGAAAGTTTTTTTGCATAATCTTCATATTTTTCCGAAATAGGCAAAATCACATACTGTTCGGGCGATAACCACAGCGGGAAGTTACCTGCACAGTGCTCAATAAGCACAGCCACAAAGCGTTCTAATGAGCCAAATGGCGCACGGTGAATCATTACCGGGCGATGTTTCAGGTTATCACTACCGGTATATTCCAGTTCAAAACGTTCCGGCAAGTTATAGTCAACCTGTATAGTACCTAACTGCCATTTACGGCCCAATGCATCCTTCACCATAAAGTCCAATTTAGGACCGTAAAATGCAGCTTCACCTAACTCTACTACAGTAGGCAAACCTTTTTCGGCAGCGGCTTCCATAATAGCCGTTTCAGCCAAGTGCCAGTTCTCGTCGGTACCAATATATTTTGCTTTATTTTCAGGATCGCGCAGGGATACCTGTGCAGTGTAATCTTCAAAACCTAAAGCCGAAAACACATACAAAACTAAATCAATCACCTTCTTGAATTCCTCCTTCACCTGGTCAGGGCGGCAGAATAAGTGAGCATCATCTTGTGTAAAGCCGCGTACACGGGTTAAGCCGTGCAACTCACCACTTTGCTCGTACCGGTAAACGGTACCGAACTCAGCAAAACGTACCGGCAAATCTTTATACGAACGCGGTTTAGTTTTATAAATTTCACAATGGTGCGGGCAGTTCATCGGTTTTAAAAAGAACTCCTCACCTTCTTGCGGGGTTTGTATAGGCTGGAAACTATCCTTACCATATTTTTCATAGTGGCCAGAAGTTACATACAAACTTTTATGGCCAATATGTGGGGTAATTACCTGCTCGTACCCGGCGGCTACTTGTGCGCGTTGCATAAAGTTAACCAAACGTTCGCGCAAGGCGGTTCCTTTAGGCAACCATAGCGGCAAGCCCATGCCTACCTTTTCAGAAAAGGCAAACAATTCTAATTCTTTACCCAACTTACGATGGTCGCGTTTTTTGGCCTCTTCCAGTACACGCAAGTATTCAGTTAATTCGCTTTGCTTAGGGTAAGTTACGGCGTAAATACGGGTAAGCTGCTTGCGGGTTTCATCACCACGCCAGTAAGCTCCGGCTACGTTCATCAGCTTTATAGCTTTTACAAACCCGGTATTAGGAATATGCGGGCCGCGGCATAAATCGGTAAAGTTACCCTGGGTGTAAAACGTAATAGAACCATCGGGTAAATCTTTAATCAAATCCAGCTTGTACTCGTCGCCTTTTTCGGTAAAGTATTCAACCGCTTCGGCTTTACTTACCGGTTTGCGGATATAATCTTGTTTGGCTTTCGCCAGTTCCAGCATTTTGTCTTCAACCGCTTTAAAATCCTCTTGCGAAAAAATACGCTCGCCAAAATCTACATCATAATAAAAGCCGGTTTCAATAGCCGGACCAATACCGAATTTAGTACCCGGATACAAAGCTTCAAGCGCTTCGGCCATTAAGTGAGCGGATGAATGCCAAAAGGTAGATTTACCTTGTTCATCATTCCAGGTGAGTAGCTTTATATTAGCATCATTTTCAATAGGTCGGCTGGCATCCCAAACCTGGCCATTTACTTCAGCTGCTAAAACGTTACGGGCTAAACCTTCGGAAATGGATTGTGCAATCTGCATGGAAGTGATTCCTTTGTCGTACTGACGTACGGAACCATCAGGAAGTGTAATGTTAATCATCTACAACTATGATTTTTAATTTATTAAATAAATATACTAAAAATATATCACTTACGAAAGTGATTTATATGGTGTGGCAAAAATAGAATTATTGTTGAGATTTTGAACAGGAGAGTTTTTCAATATTGCTTGCTTTTGGTTTCCTCACGTCTATCTATTATATATTTCCCCAACCATTAGCCAGTACATCAGCAATATGCATGGTTTTGATAGGTAAGTTATTTTTATTAATATACGTTTGCAGATGCATCAAGCAGGAATGATCTGTTGAGATAATATAGTCAGCTTGAGCAGCTAAAGCATTTTCTACTTTTTGCTGTGCTAATGCGCTTGATATAGCATCAAACTTTACCGAAAAGGTACCACCAAAGCCACAACACGTTTCGCTATTTTTCAGTTCCACAACCTCCAAGCCATACACCTTGGATAAAAGCTGACGAGGTTCATCCTTAATTTTACATTGGCGCAAAGCGCTGCAACTATCATGATAAACGGCCCGGCCTTCCAGTTCGGCGCCGAAATAATCATATTGTAAGATGTTAACCAGAAAGTCGGACAGCTCATAAATGTTACCCTGCACAGTGCGGCACTTATTGTGTGCAATGGTATTGGTAAACAAATCGGTATAGCTATTGCGAACCATACCGGTGCAGGCTGCTGAAGGTGAAACAATAATGTCTTCTTCGGTAAAGTCGTTTAAAAATTTACTGCCTAGCGCTTTGGCATCGTCCCAAAAGCCGGTATCAAAAGCTGGCCTTCCACAACAGGTTCGTGCCGCCTTATAATGCACATCACAGCCAGCCTTTTCCAATAACTTAACAGTATTGAACCCTGTATCCGGAAAAAACTGATCAACGTAGCAGGGTATAAACAATTCAACCTTCATCCTTATCTTACCAAATTATTCAGCGTTCAATATTACATATTCCTTTTGCTTTTTTTGCACACCCAGCAAGGATAACAATAAAACCAGGCCTGCTAAAAAGAAAACACTTAACGTTAACGCCGAATTACGCATGCTGTGCGTAAGTGATTCAATAAAGCCGAAAGTAAATAAGCCAATTACGATAGCCAGTTTTTCGGTAACATCATAAAAGCTAAAATAAGAAGCAGTGTCGGTAATATTTTGCGGCAGGTATTTAGAATATGTTGAACGCGAAAGGGACTGGATCCCCCCCATTACCATACCTACTACTACCGCCAGTATATAAAATTGGGTAGCGTTAGCTGTAAAGTAAGCTGCTACACACACACCGATCCAGATGATAACTACACCTATCAGCACCTTAACGTTACCATATCGGTCTGATAGTTTTGACATCAGGTATGCACCACCTATAGCTACTAATTGTATTATTAACACAACACCAATTAAACTTGCATCCGGTAATTTCAACTCTTTAGCACCAAAGTTGGCAGCTACCAGCATGATGGTTTGCACGCCCATAGAGTAAAAAAAGAAAGCTGTTAAATAACGTATCAGCACGGGCATATTCTTGATTTTTTGCCACACTTTGCCCAGCTCTTTAAAGCCGCCACTTATTACATTATAGTTTTGACTTCCAGTATTTGGCTCACCTTTAGGTAAACGATTAAAAGGTATTTGTGCAAAGCCCAGCCACCAAATACCTACCAGCAAAAACGACAAGCGTGCTGGCAATGTACCATCGGTAATATGAAACCACTCTGGTTTTAAAACGAACACGAAACATATAATTTGCAACAGTACACTGCCTATATAACCATACGTAAACCCTTTGGCACTAACACCATCTTGTTGATCTATACTGGCTATTTGAGGCAAATAAGAATTGTAAAACACGGCTCCACTACAATAACCAATAGCAGCCAAAGCAAAAAACAGCATACTTATTTCGAGTGTATCCAGTTTAAAAAAGAATAAGCCACAGCAAGCCACCCCTCCTATCCAGGTAAAGAGTTGCATGTAGTTTTTTTTATTACCCCGATAATCGGCAATGGAGGTTAAGATGGGCAATATTAACACTACTAAAAAGTAAGCTGCAGCCAGCACGTAGTTAGATAAGGCTGTATTCACAAACGGATGACCGAAAAACATAACTGTATCACCATGTTCTTTAGTGGTGGTTATAGCGGTATAATAAGCTGGAAATATAGTAGAAGTTATAACCAGATTGTAAGCCGAATTAGCCCAATCGAACATCGCCCAGGCACGAATGGTTTTCGGGTTGTTTTTGATTTCCATGTGTGATGGCTAAGTTATAGAAATTGTTGGGCATAAAAAAAGCCTTGTTGTGTACAAGGCTTTTAATAACTGTGCGGAAGAAGGGACTCGAACCCCCACGCCTCGCGGCGCCAGATCCTAAGTCTGGTGCGGCTACCAATTACGCCACTTCCGCAGTTAGGATTTGTGCTGGCAAAGATAGTGTTAAATACCAGATTGTAAAACTAATTTGCATTTTTTGCTTGAACAGCAAATCTTTCCGTGTATAATATTGACAATCAACGTAGTATTAAAAATAAGATTTAAAAAGCGTTCTTATCACCCTTTACCGTACCCCAAAACGTCAGGAAAATAATTTTTAAATCCAGTAAAAACGACCAGTTTTCCAAATACCATACATCGGCTTCTACCCTTTGCAGCATATCAGCAGTGGTTTTAGTTTCACCCCTTAAACCGTTTACTTGTGCCCAACCAGTGATACCCGGCTTTAAAAAATGCCGAACCATAAACTTGTCAATCAGTTTAGAATATTCTTCAGTATGTTTCAGCATGTGAGGGCGTGGGCCAACCACCGTCATGTTGCCCAATAATACGTTGACAAACTGCGGCAGCTCATCCAAGTTTGTACGGCGCATAAAGGCACCTATTTTCGTAATACGAGCATCACCACGGGTAGCTTGTTTGTTATCTGAATCGGTATTTACCTGCATGCTCCTGAACTTGTAACAATTAAATGCCAAATTATCACGACCAGAACGTTTTTGAACGAAAAACACAGGTCCGGGCGAGCTCAGCTTAATCAATATGGCCATAATTGGAAACAACCAGCTAAAAACAAACAGGATAATAAATAGAGAAAACGCCATATCAAACAGTCGTTTAAAAAAGCGGTTTAGCATATTCTCCAGCGGCTCAGGCCTGATAGAGATCACCGGTATGTGGCCAAAGTTTTGCACGAATGTTGGCCGGTGGGTATAATAAAATTCGGGCACCAACTTAAAGCGAATTAAATTCTGGTCGGCCGCCATCATCAGCTGCTCTATTTTATCTGATTGGCTATTCGGTAGCGTACAAAATATCTCATCAATGTTATGGCTCTTTACATATTGTATGCATTCATCCGTATGGCCGAGGTACAAGCTGACATTTGCAATAGGGGTATTATCATCAAAAAAGCCTACAATTTTATAACCTCTTTCGGGGTTGTAATTAATGAAGTTATATAAATCGGTACCTATGCGGCCGGCACCAATAATTACGGCCTTCCTGAAATCTGTCAACAATGCCCGGTCGCTTTTACGTATAGCTAGAAAAATCAACTTCCATAAGCCCAGCAATATTGCAAACAGGGCTAATGAGTAAAACAGATACTGACGAGTAATATAGTAAGCTTTTGTACCAATAATGATTAGTACGGTAAAACAGATTAAGCTGAGAAATAATAAATAGGTTTTAAACACGCCCCGGTAGGTATGTATAGAATCTTTTGTAAGTACCTGTTCATAAAACCGGGTAATATTGGCAGACAATAGCCAAATTAGGTTGAACACCAAAACTATGGGCAAATAGTTTTTGTTATTGATCCAGATGATATATGATTTATCAACAATTAGATAAGCCAGTATCATGCTTACATTCAAAACGACATAATCAATAGAAAGATTTATAGCCTTGATGAAGGTAGCGTATCTGTGACTCATGTTAAATTAATTTGGTACGATCAATAGTTTGATAGGAAAGGCTTTCTAAAGTTTAAAATCTATTTTCAGATAAAGCGTCAAATTTAAGATAGCTGGAGCTTTATATTACTGCTAAAGTAAACTTCTGGCATATAAACCCCTGCTTTTGTGTAGGCATCGTAATCAACTTGTTCATTAATTGTGATAATCAAAATTTAGAATTGTTCTATAAAAGTATCAACTATTATCATATTTAAAGAATAATTAAAATCTATTTATTGTATAGGAAACCAACTTGCTAAAACATAATTACTGCGCAAATTTCTTTATACCTATTCGGTACTTTTCTATTTGAAAACACACCTGTTTTTAAAGTCATGCAGCATTAATATTTGTTGTTATATTTGCCTGCATTTACTATGAAAAAATACCTGCCCTACAGTAAAACAGCACGTTTATATATTGTACTTCTCCTATTGCTTACCGGAAGCTCCGCTTCCTTTGCTCAGGTACAATATCAACCTTACAGTTATCAGTTCTATCAGAAGTTAAATGATTCTGTTTACTCTATTCACACCCGCTTTCATAGTTCCTTAAAACCCTACCTGATTACTGACAGTACCTTATATCAGCGATATAATGACTTGATCAACTATGGAACTGATACGGTAAACCACCATAGCTGGTTACACCGAAAACTGTTTAATGAACATTTAATCGACATCCGTAAATCTGACTACACCTTCTTTGCCGACTTCTTGCCGGATTTAACCATAGGGCGCGATTTTTCAAACTCGCGCACCACCTGGCTTAACACCAGGGGATATCAAGTAGGTGGAACTATTGGTAAAAAATTCTACTTTTATAGCAGCGGCTTTGAAAACCAAGGTGTTTTCGCCAATTACTTAACCAATTATATTGATCAGCTAAATATTGTACCTGGCCAGGCTTATGATCGTAATCAGGGTAAACGCACCAAAGATTGGTCGTACGTTACGGCGTTGATTTCTTACACCCCTAATAAGTACCTGAACATTACAGCCGGACAGGATAAAAACTTTATTGGCGATGGCTATCGTTCTTTATTATTATCAGATAATAGTTCACCTTATCCCTTTTTTAAATTAACCGGTAATTTAGGTAATGTGACCTACATGGTCATGTGGAGCTACATGCAAGACCCGATGGCTAGCAAATTGAGCTTTGATGTGGGCTACCGTAAAAAATGGGGCGTATTCCATTACTTGGATTGGAACGCAACCAATCGACTATCCTTAGGCTTTTTTGATGCTGTAATTTGGGCTGATGCAGATGATGCAGGCCATAAGCGTGGATTTGATTTTTCTTACGGCAACCCTATCATCTTTTTACGCCCTTTGGAAGCCAGCAACGGATCGCCGGATAATGCATTTTTAGGCTTTAACGGCAAATACAAGATATCAGATCAAATAACTGCTTACGGGCAGTTTGCACTAGACGAGTTTGAAGCCAAAAACTTTTTTTCGGGTAAAGGCAGCTCACGCAACAAGTATGGTTTGCAGGTAGGGGTACGTGGGGCAAATGTATTTGGCATCAAAAACTTGAATTATTTGGCTGAGTTTAACGAGGCTTCACCTTATACTTATAGTCAAACCAGTTCCATCATCAATTATGCTCAGCAAAATGAACCACTGGCTCATCCTTGGGGAGCTAATTTTAAGGAAGCTGTTGGCCTGCTAAATTATAGCTATAAGCGTTTCGATTTTTCCGGAGAGTTTGATTACGGGTATTACGGTCTTGATGTAAACAACATGAACTACGGTAAAGATGTATTCTTAGATTATCGTACACAAGCCCGCTACACTGGCCCGTTCGACCCTACCCTGTTTAACAATGCTTATGCTACCAACGGCAACTATATTGGCCAGGGCTTAACTACGCATATGTATTATGCAGAAGGTAAAGTAGCCTACCTGCTTAACCCCAAATACAATTTGCGAATTGAGCTTGGTGCTTTATACCGCCGCGAAACCAATACCAGTTTCACCGATAATACACGAATGCTGACCATTGGGGTACGAAGTTCATTCCGCAATTTATATCAGGATTTGGCTAGTTACCGGACGCATTAATATGCCTAAGCCAGTTGCCTTAATTCTGTTAAACTGGAATACAGCAGCCTACACAGCCGATTGTATTTCTTCATTACAGCAATATTGTAATCCAGAGCTATTTGATATTATAGTTGCTGATAATGGCTCAACCGATAATTCTTTGTCGGTATTACAATCCCAATTTCCTGATCTCATTTTTATAGATAATCAACAAAATTTGGGCTTCGCTAAAGGCAATAACCGAGCTTTAGCCTATAGCCTTCAACATGATTACACCTATTCATTATTATTGAATACAGATACCCTGGTTGATGAAGATATTGTTTATAAGCTAAGCAAGCACTTAAATCAGCATCCGGAGGTAGGTGCCGTACAACCAGCCATTTACTGGATGCATGAAAAAAGTAAGATTTGGAATGGTAAAGGCCGGTTTAATAAAATATTAGGTTTAACCATATCTGACACCCAAAAGCCTCAACTTACTCAAGCAGACGCCTACGAGATTGCCGAATGGGTAACCGGCTGTTGTATGCTGATCCGGAATGAGGCTTTAAATAAAAGCGGGTTATTTGCACCAGCATTCTTCTTGTACTTTGAGGATGTAGACTTATCATTCCGGTTGCGTGAGGCAGGATACGAATTGCATTATTTGCCTTCTTGCAAAATGTACCATGAAGCCGGAGTGTCGGCTAAGAAAGGCGCACCTAAAAAAGAAGGCTTTCTAAGTCCGATTATTCATTACTATATCAGCCGTAACCATATCTGGATTTTGCGCCGTTATGGTAACCCAGTTTTTTATTTAGTTTACCTGCTTTATAATGGAAGTTACTATTCAGCATTATGGGTATATTTTAAGCTGCGAAGTCGTAATGAAAAGGCTTCTAGTTTGATTAAAGGCTTAAAAGATGGGCTTTTTACACCAAAAGCTTTAATTTGGCCCAAAAATTAATCCAATACAGCAACCCTGATGTTTTTGTTTACGCTGGTTTTTATTACCTCTTTTGTTGTAGCTGTCAAGGAAATTTATGGTGGAAACCGACAAGGTATATTTGTATTTCTAATATTTGGCTTATCTATTTACACTACCGCTATGTCGGTTGCCTACTTGTTAGGGTTAAAAAGTATCATTCCATTTTTTCAGTTTTTTAAAGAAATACTCGTACTCATTGTACTGGCTTTAAATATTGTTAATCTAAAAACACGCCCCCGATTTCATTTGCTGGATTATGCTTTATTGGCTTTTTTGGCTTATACCTGCCTGTACGCCATTTTACCTATTGGCGAACAAAGCTTTGTAAACAGATTAATAGCGTTAAAAAGCACATCGTTCTTTGTGGTGGTTTATTTTACAGGCCGCTTATTTGATGTTCGTACCATTTACATTAGTAAATACTTTAACTACGTCATTTTACTCACTATTGCAGCAGGTGCTATTTTGGTAATGGAGGTAGTTACCGATCGGCAATTGCAAACCCAAACTGGCTATGCCGATTACACCTACTACTTTTTCAATTTTGAACCTAGCGGTAATTATGGTTTAAGCTGGACTTTTGAATCAGAAGGTGGTTACAAGCGTTTTGCCAGCTTTTTTGCTAACCCACTTGAGCATGCGGCAGCTACCCTGCTGGCTTTATCGGTAATAGGTGGGTTATATACCCGTGATGATAATAAACTAAGCATCAATACCATGGGCATTCTGGCTTTAGGAGCCTCTTTCCTTTCTATCTTGTTTGCCCTATCACGTGCTCCCTTAGCCAGCTATTTTTTAATTATTTACGCCTGGGCTTTAATTACCAAACGTAAATACATTACTAAAACTATCCATTTAGGCGCCGGCTTGGCTGGAGTTTATTTAATTTATCTATTCACCAGATTCGAAAGTAATAATACGGGATTAGTTGAAGTATTAATGAACACCGTTGATTTCAGTAATCCATCCAGCGTAGGTCACCTGGTAGAATGGGTACAGGGCATTTTAGCCATGATTGAGAAACCTTTGGGTCTGGGCTTAGGTTCATCCGGTCGTGTAGGTGGCAGTTTGGGTGAAAATATAGGAGGCGAAAACCAATTTATCATTATCGGTGTACAGGCTGGTGTGTTAGCTTTATTACTGTACATGTACATTTATGTTGTATTTATCAAAACCGGTTTAAAATGGCTACCTAAACTAAAGGGTAAAGAAAGAAAGCTGTGCATGACGGTAGTACTGCTAAAAATTGGATTATCTATCCCACTGTTTACCTCCGAGGTTGAATCTTCTTCTTATATTTCATACATGAACTGGTTTTTGTCTGGTTTACTTATCAGCGTGATTATGCAACCCCAATTACCTCAACTCTATACGGAACATGATAATTGAAAAGCTGATTAGAAAACTAAAAGGGAAGCAGGATTATAAGTGGGAAAGCTCTTACGCAGCCCGCGACCTTTTCAGCATTACCAGCGTAAGGCTTATGCAAGTGGTAAGAGGATTGTTTTTAAAGCCTTTCCTTAAGAAATCATCCGGTTTGTTGTTTGTAGGGCATCGTGTAAAAGTAAGGCATGGTTACCAATTAACAGCCGGCAAAAACTTGATATTGGAAGATAACGTCAGCATTAATGCCTTGTCAGAAAATGGTATTCAGTTGGGTAATCAGGTATCTATTGCTCGGGACTCTATCCTGTTTTGCACGGGTATTATTGCACAGAAAGGAACAGGTATTACTATTGGCGACCGAACAGGTATTAATGCAAGGGCTTACTTTGGCGGCCAGGGAGGAATTACTATAGGTAATGATGTAATCATGGGACCTAACGTACAGATATTTTCAGAAAACCATAATTTTTTAGATTTAGTAATTCCGATTAAAGATCAAGGTGTTGCCAGGCAATCTGTTATTATTGGTAACAACTGCTGGATAGGTGCTGGGGCCACCATACTGGCTGGAGTTACCATTGGTGATGGTTGCGTGATTGCAGCCGGCAGTGTAGTTAATAAATCTGTACCTCCAAATTCCATAGTAGCGGGTGTACCAGCTAAAGTGATTAAACAGCGGGAGGATCTGTAGCATATGCCCAAACCTCTAATTATTGGCATAGATATACGTGACCTGCATGTGGCTAAAACAGGTACCCAAACCTACCTGGCCGAACTATGTGCTGCGTTTAAAGCGCTACAGAGCTCAGAAGTTCAATTTAAATTTTTGGATAGTAATTTTCCGGTTTATACCGGCAAAAACAAAGCTTTGAAGTGGATTGAGCACTTCAAGTATCAACTATGGAAACAAGTTCTTTTACCACTAAAAGCTTGGATGAACAGCTGTGATATTGTTTTCTGTACAGATAATTTTGTGCCTATCATGCATCTGGGATACCAAACCATTCCGGTTTTCCATGATGCCTTCTTTTTTGAATCGCCGGAACAATATGGTAAATTATGGTTATGGTTGTACAAAAAAACAGCTCTTCCTGCAGCCAGAAGGTCACCATTTATAATTACCCCCAGTGCACACGCCCAAAAGCAGATCCATCATTTTACCCAAATATCCAACCAGCAACTAATTGTTGTACCAGAAGGCCCTAAAACATTATCGCATCCACCCACTAGTACAGGACATGAGCAGGTATTAAACCAATATGCTCTAAGTCCGGGCAACTATCTTTTACACGTGGGTTCCATGTTTAAGCGGAAAAATATTCCGGCATTAATCCAAGCCTTCGGAATATTGAAAGAGCAAGGCTATCCTGATCTAAAGTTGGCACTGGCAGGTCCGCTAACATCCAGCAATACAGAGAATGATTATCAGCTCATTTTAGATGCTATTGAAAGCTCGGTTTTTAAGCAAGACATTATAGTTACCGGGTACTTATCGAATGATGAACTAAGTCAGCTTTATCGAAGTGCCTTATTGTATGTATTTCCCTCTGTAAATGAAGGCTTTGGCATACCTGTGTTAGAGGCATTCAATTTTAACCTGCCTGTATTAGTAGCTAACAACACCAGCCTTCCGGAAGTTGGCGGTAATGCTGTTTTAACCTTCAGCCCCTTTGATGTAAATGATATAGCTATGCAGATACAAAGAGTTTTGGAGGATGCTGATTTACGTAAAACAATGATTGTGAAAGGTCAGGAACGCTTAAAAGAATTTTCCTGGCAAAAAACAGCTTTGCAGTTGATTGAGGTGTTCAAGAAAGCAGCATACCTGCAATAATATGCTAGATGCAGAACTTGGGGCTTGAGGAATTAACAATACATCAACTGTTTTGAAATACCTGTACGTGCTGATCAGCAACCTTTTCCCAATTGAATACGCTTAACGCCCGTTGTTGAGCTTTTTCTGCCAAACTAAGCATTTCAGGGTAATGACTTTCACAGAAGTTTATTTCCTTCGTAAGCGATTCAATATTACCTTGCTTGAATTTACGGGCCGTATCTAAAACAGCATACTCATTTTCTTCAATATCACTCACAATAAGTGGAACCTTCAGCCCCATTACGGTTAAAACTACAGGAGAAAGCCCTTCCACATCCGACGGTTGGATATAACAATAAGCATTTACCATTAGCGTATTGGTATCATCCCCATACACATAACCCGGAAATATAATTTGACTATCAGCCATATTGTGCAAATCGCTTTCGTATGGCGAAGGGTTGGGCGAACCGCCAATTAAAACCAGCTTCTTCGTTGAGTCCGACTTTTTAAACGCGGGTATCAAATAATGCAACCCCTTATCGGGTATAAAACGGCCAACAAACAAGTAGTACTCGCCTTTAGTCAAATCTAATTTCTGTAAAATGTCGGTATTAGCCTTACTGGTATCTACTTCGCTGCCAAAGGGGATAAACTCATATTGTTTTTTGAAGCGCTCTTCAAAAAGCCGCTTGGCAATTACATTATCAAAAATAACCTCGTTCGGTAAGTGAGCTGTTAGAAAAGCGGATAACTTCAGATACATTTTACCATACCAAGGCCACTTATCACGTTTCCAATCTACCCCATCCTGACTAATGAATACCTTTTTTCCAAACAGCCTTAATGGCAGCGCCCAAATACTATTACCTCCATTTTGAATATGCACAATATCGGCTGTATTGTGCCAGATAATATCAAATGTGCACCGGAAAGAATGCCATAATGTGTCAAAACCTTTCTTAGGTATAGTTTTGATCGTTTTTATTTTTACACCCTGGTACTCTTTAACATCCACAAATACATCAGGGTACCTTCTGTTGTAGGCAACAACACTGTGTCCTCTTTTTACTAATCTTGGGAAAAGTTCAATAGCAAATTTATCAGCACCAGCGGCACCTTTTGCCGGCGGCATAGAACGAAAACCAAAAGCAGCAATACGCATATCTGATATATGCCTAGTGTTGAATAAGAGTACCCTCTTTTTCAGAAGAAATATTCTCTTTTAGGTAATCGGCGAAGTAATCTTGCACATATTCGCGTAACGCTATTTTCCATTCGCGCATAATGTTCATATTTCTGAGCTGCAGCTTTTTATTAATAAGCCTTTCTGAGGGTGGTCGGGGTGCAAAATAGGTATCTTCAAAATAGCCGGAAGGCACTTCATGAAAAGCTACCTCATTTTCCATACCTAATATTTTAACCAGTTCCTGCGCCACTTCAAGTCTGCTGGTTTCACCATTACAAACCATGTTATACAAGCCCCAGTACTCGTTTTCAATCAATAACTTTACATTTTTAGCAAAATCAACAGTAAAGGTAGGTGTACCATCTTTATCGTTTACAATATGCAGGCTACGGTTGCCGCTAATAAGTTGTTTAATTATTTTATTAATAAACTTTTTATCTTTTTTTGGTCCTCCCCCCATCATCCAGCCAGCGCGGCATACCACATACCGTTTTGCATTTTCACGAACATAACGTTCACCCATGTATTTGGAACGAGCGTAATGGCCAAGTGGATTAGGTTCATCCCAATCGTCGTAAAAATCTTTTTTACCGTCAAATATGCCTGCCGTACTAATATAAAGTAGTGGTATGTTTAACTTATTAGCTATAAAAACAGCATTTTCTACCGATGTGGTGTTGGTTAAATATGTATCATCCGGATTAAGTTCGCAAAACTCCAGATCCGTATAAGCGCCTAAATGAAACAGATAATCGGGGTTGAAAGCTTCTACATCACTTTTATACTTTTCAAAATCTCGAAAATCTAAAAAGTTAAGCCATTTTTCATTTACATCTTTATCAGTACATTTAAGTTCATAATCATTATTAAATATGCGATAAAAGGCTTCCCCAAGCATTCCACCTGCACCCGCGATGTAAATTCGTTTTTTCATGTAAAATGTAAAGCTACTACAACACTTTGGTTTAGTGTTCTACAAGCAGCAGAATATGTTTTTATATAAATAGTGCTAACCCCAAAAATAAGCTTTTTTTACTGACAGCAAGAATGTTTTTTTAAACACAACTTTAACCACCATGCAATATATGCCGCTTTTATGCTGGCACATGCCAGTATCAATAACGCTCAAACCATTCATTTTATGTTTATTACTGACTGAAAAATGTGGTATTTTGAGCTACTTATTTATATAAGAAGGCTTAACATTACATTATACATAAATAATAAGCTTTTTGTTTATTAAGCATCCCTCCATATAATCATTTTATTTTATTCATCTTTACCTTCGCTATTGAATTTCTTGTTGTAAATGAATATTCTTGTTGTAAACTGGACCTGGTATCCAAGTGGTGGTGATTGGACATATGTTGAAAATGTATGTAAATTATATGAGCAGAAAGGACACCATGTAATTCCGTTTTCAATGAAAGATGAAAGGAACTACCCTTCTGCTTATAGTAACTACTTTATTGAAAACATTGACTATAAAAAAGTAAATAAGCGAAGCTTAACAGCCGGATTAAAAGTAGTTAGTAAAAGTATTTATTCTTTTGAAGCACAAAAGAACTTAGAAAAGCTATTAACAGATGTACATATAGATTTTGTACATATCAATGTTATTCATCACTACATCACCCCTACTATCTTAAAAATTATCAAAAAAAGGAACATTCCGATTATCTGGACTTTTCACGAATATACACCTCTATGTCCTGATAGTACCTTTATAAGCCACGGGCAAGTATGTGAAAAATGTTTTGGTGGAAAGTTTTACCAGTGCATTACCCATACTTGTAAAAAAGGTTCCCTTTTAGCCAGCACCGTAGCTGCTCTTGAAAATTACGTTCATAAATACCTTAACTACTATGCCTATGTAGATTATTATGTATGCCCCTCTGTGTTTTTATACGAGAAGTTTAAAGCTTTTAACTTTTTCACCGATAAACTGGTGCAGCTTTATCATGGATACGATTATGCTGAAATTGAAACTGCGAAAGCTACTACACCTGCCAGCAAAGAAAAATATATTGTCTTTGTAGGTCGCCTCGAAAAAATAAAAGGAGCAAATACATTATTGGTAGCTATGCAGTATTGCCCAGGAGTACAACTCAAAATACTGGGTACAGGTACGCAGGAAGAAGAACTTAAAGCATTTGCCTCTACTCATCAGTTAACGCAGGTTAACTTTTTGGGTAAACAAAGTAGGCAACAAACTTTGCAGATTATTAATAATTCTCAGTTTTTGGTTTGTGCGTCAGAGTGGTATGAAGTTTTAGGCTTTACAATAGTTGAAGCTATGGCTTTAAGTAAGCCGGTCATCGGATCGGCTATTGGAGCTATACCTGAAATGGTGATTGACAATTATACAGGACTGTTATACGAGCCCGGCAATGCTATAGAGCTGGCTGATAAAATCAAACTTCTTAATGCTAATCCTGATCTGGTAGCAAAATTGGGTGAAAATGCTTACAAACATATCACTCAACTTATCAACACGGAAAAACACTTTGCGGGTTTACAACAATTAATACCATCCTTATAATCAACTGCTAATTTCCTCTACCACATTCAGGTTCATTTTAAACAAGCTGAGCTTACACTATAATTTAACTACCAACGTTCAAGATTCGATAATTTTGTTGTGACTTCATCAAGTAAAAAATCTTTTTTAATCTTAGTTATCTTCCACATACAACAGACTTGGCACTATAGTCTTGTAGCTACAGACTAATTTAATATTTTATATTTGCACCTATCAATTTAATGTAGTTTTTACATGCGCATTCAACATCTACTTATTATACTCTTTTTCCTGCTGATTCAATTTCCTCAACATCTCGCTGCTCAAGGTATGTCTATGGCTGATATACCAAACTTGAAAGTAAGTCAGCTTAATGATGAACAAATTACACAAGCCTGGAAAAAACTTCAAGCTTCTGGAATTTCTGAACAAGATGCCTATAAATTGCTAATTCAAAAAGGTGCTCCTGCTACTGAAGTGGAAGCTTTGAAAGAACGAGTGACACTGTTAGGTTTAAACAAGCCTATTGCCGCTAAACCCGCCGCTACTGATAACAAAAATATTGATTATTCAAGAGGCACTAATGACTCTGTTATCGTACCTAAGCCGGTTAAACCTGAACCAGCTCCACCAGCTCCGCCTATACTTAACATTTATGGAACCGACTTTTTTAACCAGACTACTATTAAGTTTGAACCTAATTTTTCTTTGGCTACACCCAAAGGCTATGTACTAGGTCCTGGTGATGAAGTTATTGTACTTTTAACCGGCCTTAACGAAAGCACAGTTCGTACCAAAGTTACACCAGAAGGAAATCTTCAAATTCCGTATGCCGGTATTGTTTACGTAAATGGCTTTACTATTGAACAAGCTACTAGCCTAATCAGGAGCAAAATGGTTAAAGTTTACCCGGCATTAAATTCCGGGCAAACCCATTTGGCCGTAAACTTGGGTAATACTCGAACTATCAAGATTACTATAGTTGGGGAGGCTAAAACGCCAGGTTCGTACACCTTATCCTCTCTATCTACCTTATTCAATGCCTTGTACACTTCTGGTGGCCCTACTCCAAATGGTTCATTACGATACATTGAGCTCATTAGAAACAACAGGGTTTATAAAACAGTTGATTTCTATGCTTTCTTACAAAAAGGTTTATTAGATGGCAACATCCGCTTAGAAGATCAGGATGTGATTCACATTCCTGTTTATCGTAAAAGAGCAGGAATCAGTGGCGAGGTAAAAAGGCCCGCTTTATATGAGTTGAAGGATAATGAAACTTTAGAAGATTTAATTAGCTACGCTGGTGGTTATACTGATGTTGCTTATAAAGGCATTGCCAAAATAGATCAGGTGGCTGCTAAGGAAAGAGAAGTAAAAGATGTACCAGCTAATCTTTTTTCTAACTATGTTCCGCGTAATGGCGATATGGTAAAGATTGGTGCAATTACCAACCGGTACACAAACCGTATAGTGCTGGAAGGCGCTGTTTACCGCCCTGGAATATATGAGCTTACCGCTGGTTTAACGCTGTCGCAACTCCTCAAGACTGCCGAAGGTTTAAAACCAGAAGCTTACATGGAGCGTGGCTACATCAAACGGACCTTACCTAACCTGGAAAAAGATTTCATTTCTTTTAAACCAGGAGATATATCAAATGGATTGAACGATGTTGCTTTATTGCGCGAAGATTCGGTAGTTATATTGAATCGTGACGTATTTGTTAATAACCAGAAAGTAACCGTAAATGGATTTGTTAAAAAACCTTCTATTTTCACTTATCGAAAAGGATTAAAACTGGCTGATGCAATTGCTATGGCAGGTGGTTTTAGCAATGAAGCAGCTGATCATCATATTGAAATCTCCCGCATTATTAAAAACGAATCGGATAGTGTGGCTAACCAGCTAGTGAATACGTTTGTTGTAGACATAGATGATGTTACCGCCCATAATCAAGATATAGAGCTACAGCCAATGGACTACATTTACGTTCCAAGATTGGTTAATTACCGTTCATTAGGAAACGTGAGCGTAAAAGGTGAAGTGGTATTTCCAGGCGACTATGCTGTACAGAAAAGAGATGAAACAGCACTTGACTTTTTGAAGAGAGCTGGTGGCATTACCCCATATGGTTCCGTTGAAAATGCACAGGTATTTCGTAGAGGCACTCGTGTTAACCTAGATTTGACGGCTAAAAACGGTAACATTAAAAACAACAAGGATATGATTTTACTCCCTGGCGATAGTATTTACATTCCAAGAGTAATATCGTATGTTGAAGTATCAGGGGCTGTTAATAATCCACAGTACATCAGCTATCACGGACGCAGATTTAAATATTATATTAACGCAGCTGCCGGTGTAACACAAAATGCACGCTTAAAAGGCTCATATATCAAGTATGCTGACGGTTTAAACAAACCGGTGAGACACTTTTTATTTTTCCGAAACTACCCTTCTGTAAAACCTGGAAGTAAGATTGTGGTTCCGGAAAAAACTCCAGACAGCAGGTTCAAAATCAATTTTGGCGATTTAGGTGGTGTGGCCGCAATACTTACCGCCATAGTAAGTTTAGTAGCTATTATACATAAATAAGCACATGATTCAGGAAAATATTCCCTACCCCTACGAACCAGAGTTTTCATTTAAAAAACTATTTAATGATCGATTAAACGACATTAAATATGTTCTACAATTTAGAAAAACATTGGTAGCTGTATTAATTGTAGGTGCTGCCTTAGGTGCTTTAACTGCGTGGCTCTGGAAACCTACCTATACTGCCCGCCTCACATTTGTAGTTGATGATTCGAAATCATCAGGAGGTAGTAGCGGGTTAGCTGCTCTAGCTGGGCAGTTTGGTTTAAATATGGATTTACTAGGTGGAACTAACGGCGTTTTAGCTGGCGATAATGTGCAGGAACTTATAAAAAGCCATAAACTAATTAAAGCTACTTTACTTACAGCTTATGATAATAGCCAAACTCTAGCTGACCGCTATGCTGCGGTAAATAAACTCAATAAAAAGTGGCTTAAATATAGCCCGAATGGGAAAATTGTTCGTTTTCCATTAAACGGTGATCACAACAGTCGCTTACAAGATAGCTTATTGCATGAAATGACCACACTGATTTTAGGTGGTGAATTTGGCATTACAAAAACAGATAAGAAATTAGGCTTTTTCGAAATCAACACTACCATGAAGGATGAAAAATTGGCTCAGCTTTTCTGCATCCGAATGATTAAACAAGCAACTGATTTCTTTATCAGCACTAAGACTAAACGTGTTCGTAATAATATTGCTCGCTTGCAACACCGTGCAGATAGTATCGGTATGATACTGAACCGAAGAACGTATAATGTATCCTCAGCCAATCAGAACTTACTTAATCTAAACCCAGCCTATACTAGTGTAAATGCTAATATAGAGGTTAGGGAACGTGATAAAATTGTGTTAAGTACCATCTTCTCAGAAACAGTTAAAAACCTGGAAGCCAGCAAAGCTACGTTAGCACAGGAAACCCCAACAGTACAGATTGTGGATGAGCCAGAGTTACCATTAAAGAAGAACAGGTTAAAATACTCTTTAGCGATACCAGCTGGAATGCTGCTGGCTGCACTATTGTTAAGCTTCTATCTGCTACTTACTCGTAAGCAACCAGTAACAACTGAGTAAATTTTATTTATCATCATCGGTTAAGCTCTATTTGGAAATATTCAATACTAAAATCATCTGCATACAAAAAGAGCAAAAATGAGTAACATTTTTGCTCTTTTTGTATATTGACAATCTGGTACAGATGACTAAAATTTGCCTCTGTAAATCATGTAATAAATAGAATTACATTCCACTAAAGGTTTATTGAAATCTTATAAGTTCATGTATTCTTTTTCAGTGGTAGAAATATGGTGATTCAATTTAAGTGGTTTAACGTTATCTAAAATATCCTCTTCTACTGTAATAACTGTTTCCTCCTCATTAGGCAGATACTTCTTGATGCTAAATGTATAAATGCTTAAAGCTAAATTCAGGCTAATTACAGCAATTTCAATTGTAGCTACTAATTGGTTATTACCAATGCCCTGGCAGAAAATAGCGATCAGCATAGCAATGAGTGTTGTAGTAACCAGCGTTAGTGTAGCTTTGGTATGATTCATACCAACAAATAATAAGCGATGATGTATATGATTGCGGTCAGCTTTAAACGGCGATTCATTACGCATAATACGGATGGTAAAGATACGAAGTGTATCAAATACAGGCACAATAGTTACTGCGAATGGAATAGCTATAGGTGCAGATATAAACAGACTATTAACGTAAACTTGATTAGCTGTAGCAATATTCAAAAACTTAATACTTAAAACGGCTGACAAAAAACCAAGCATAAGAGACCCTGAATCTCCCATAAAAATCTTTGCAGGAGAAAAGTTGTAGATGAGAAAGCCTATTAATGATCCGGCTAAAGAAAGACATATGTAAACCCAGCCAAGTTCATTACATGAATAAAACAAATAGGCATATAGTAAAGAACCAACTACACCCAATGATCCGGCCAAACCATCAATGCCATCTATTAAATTGTAGGCATTAGTTACACCAACAATTAAAAATACACTTAAACCGATACTGAAAGGATAAGACAAATGATGAATTTCTAAAAATCCTCCCAAGTCCATGATGCGTACATCCCCCAAAATCACAATCACGAAAGCTGCTAAAAATTGGGCCAGGAACTTTTTCAAAGGATCAACTCCTATGATATCGTCCTTTATACCAATAATAAATATGATTACCCCTCCCGCTAACAGATAATTGCACTCCTTTAAAGTTTCCGGTTTTACAAAAAGAGCAAGTGCTATCAGGAAGCCCGTAAAAATGCCCAAGCCACCTAAGTTAGGCGTAATAGATTTATGAATTTTGCGCTTTTCGTGAGGAGCATCAAACAAGTTCTTTTCATGAGCAATTTTTATTATAGAAGGAATTGAAAATGCAACAAGAACAAGGCTGGTGATAAAGGTAAATAATAATGTCATTGACGGTCTAGATTATGCATGTAAAATTAAGAACTATTTTATAATAAGGACAAATAATTGTATTAATAATAAATCTTAATACATTGTATTACTTCATTAACAATAATCAATGCACTATTTTAATCTCAATTATTATGCGTACATAACAAAAATTAATATAATTGATTTACCAGCTATCAATAGCTATTTTTATGAAAAGACATTTTGGTACTATCAGGTTTATCATAAGCTATTCTCTAGAAATTAGTGTTTTAAAACCGATAAAGAATATGAATTTTGCTCCCTTAAACAATCAAACATACTGCCACTATAGTATCAATACCTATATAAATTAAACTTATACCACAGTAATAAATTAACTACAACAACAAAGTTAAACTATGAATTACAATATGCGCATTTTATTTTCATTTATAGCATTATACGCTATTAGTTATAATTATGTAACAGCTCAAGAAAAAAATTTTGAGCAATGGTCATCAAAGGCTCGAGAACAAACGCAAAGTGTACCAGTTGCTGGCGCGCTTACGGTAGAAGCTTTTGGAGCAATAGGTAACGGCAACGCTGACGATACTCAAGCTTTCAGAACTGCCTTTACTTATGCACGAGATCATGATTTATCCGTCATCAACTTATCTAGCGGTAAAAAGTATAAAATCAGTAATAATATTGATGTAGATTATCGAGGTCAAGGTCAGCTAGAACGTCGCGGATTACAGCTTAATGGAAATGGTGCTTCTATATTCCTTTCTGTTAAAAATGGCAATAATGGGTACTTTGCTTTTAATATTCTGACTGATGATCGACCACAGCAGAACACTAAGTTTAACATTAACAATGTTTGGTTTTACACAGATAATGTTAATCGCCCTAATGGAATTTATAACAGCCATGCTTGTTTCACCACAATCAACAACTGTGTATTTTACCAGTTAGGTACAGCTATTAACTTCCAGTATGCCGGCATGTGCCGGTTTGACAATTGTTACTTTTGGGGATGCGTTGATGGCATAAAAACTTACCGCTGTAAAGACTCTTATATTGATGGCTGCCATGCTTTCGCCTGTGATAAGGCTTTTACAATTGAAGGTGTAAACAATGCTGGCTCAGACGGTAACATATGTGTGGTAAATAGCGTGGCTAATTCCAGTACTCAATACAACTTACGAATGAAAGGCTTATACACTCCAATGATAGCTAATTGCGTATTGGAACAATCTCCCATGAACTTGTTTGTGGAATCATGCCAGTTTGGCAAGTTAAGCAATGTATTTTCCGGACCAGGGAATATTGCTTTTGTATCTACCGGAAGTGATTTAACGAATGATTATTGGAACATTGCTAATTTGGATGCTCAAGGTAAAATAGAACTTGGCGGTTTAAAATTCAGTAATGTTACCGGCTTTAAAGTACATGGTGTAGGCTCTGCTAATAACGAGGCTAATGCAGCCATACAACTAAGTAACTGTGACGAAGTTAATTTTACGGCCTTAACTATTCGTGATAGTCGTGACCAGTTAGCTTGGTCTATGGCCTTTGCTCCAAATTGTTCATCCATTACCATCTCTAACTTAAATGCAGATAGAAGCATATTGATGAAAGGCTCCTCCTCTCAACGCCCTGGACGCTTCTTTCTGACAGGTTCAATTATCAATGGCATTGTTATTACTGAAGATAAACAATACAAAGCAAGTGAGATATTTGAATACATTGATTCAGGTAGTAACACCTTCCACAGCAACAAACCAAATAATCATTAATTCTTTATTCATAATGTGCTATAGCTTATGGAAGTTATTGTATAAGCTATAGCACATTGTATAATCATCTGACCGATTAGTTACAATAGTCTACTATGTATAACTGCATTGTTTATAAGCAAAGAGATGCAAATAAAATACTTCCTTAATGATTTAAACATCTCTCCAATCACTAATAGCCTGATAATACAAAATTGCTAAATCAGATTTTTGGCGATTACCTTAGATTTTAGTTATCCCGCTGACTACTGTATTTGCCAATAAAAAAGCTATTCCTTTTTGGGAATAGCTTTTTTATAATTTAATAACATTAGCTTTTAAGTTTAAAAGCAACCTTAAAGCTGTCTGTATCTTTATTACTTTCCTTTACACTGTATCATGACCTTAACAGTTTTCACAATAATACTCAAATCAGAATTTAAGTTGATATTCTTCATATATTGCATGTCATAATGAATACGGTCGCACATTTGTTCAACGTTTTCAGCATAACCATAATGAACTTGACCCATTGAAGTTAAACCTGGTTTCAAATACAACAACTTTTTATAATCAGGCACCTTTTCAACAATCTTTTCAATGAAGTGCTGACGTTCAGGACGAGGACCTACAACGGACATATCACCTTTCAAAACATTCCAGAATTGAGGCAATTCATCTAGTCTTGTTTTTCTAATAACCCTTCCCCACTTTGTAATACGTGGATCATTATCCTTAGATAATTGAGGCCCTGCTAACTCCGCATTAATATACATACTACGGAATTTGTAGATGTAAAAAGGTCTTCCATTACGACCTATTCTCTCTTGTCTATAAAAAGCCGGACCTCTAGAACTAGCCTTGGTAATTAGGTATAACATGATAAACACAGGAATACCACTTAGCATAACTAATGATGCAAACCCAACGTCAAAGCCACGTTTCAATAATTTAACCCTTAATCCTACTTCCGATTTAGATGAAATTTGCAAAACCGGCACGTTGTGATAATTTACTAACTTAGCGTAGTTGTTATCGAGTATTAAATCTGATACTACTTTGATACTGATAAAATTAGTTTCACCAAAGTAAATCAGCTTATTTAATAAGTCATTATCAATTTTTTTGTAACAGATAAAAACTTCGTCGGGAGCTTTTGATAATAAGTTATTGTACAACTCACTTTCTGACATATCCATCATCTTCTGTTCTGAAATGATGTCCAAAAGGTTGTAACCATATTCAGGGTGATCAGAAAACGACATTAATAATCTTTGTGCAATATCCTCATCACCAATGATTATAACTTGTCTATTATTGTAACCCTTTTTACGAATATAGTCCAGAAAAAAGAACAGTGATGACCTAAATACTAGAATAAGCACTAAAAAGAACACATAGCTTGTAAATAAAAATACTTGCGATACAGCATTCAATTTTAGTATGTAAATAATAGCAAACACAATAGATAAGTGATAAGCCAACGTTATTAAAAACTTATTTAGGTTATCTCTTAAAATCAAAGGTCTTCTAACGTAGTAACTCTTTGATAATGCGGAAGTAGCAACCCATATTGAGTTTGCCAACACTATAAATATTGATTCAGTATTTGTTAAAATAACTGAACCAGTTAGCAATAACTGAGCTGCATACAGTGCAATATTTAACAATATTAAATCAAATGTAAATACAAAACCGGGGAGATACTTGGAATAACGTATTGACATGAGTTTTAAATTAAATTATATTATTAATCATATTTGCAAATGTCTCATCAATATACATACCAAGTTATAAATTTTGCAATCAAGTATTCTTTATAGTATTAATGTTCTCAAGAAACGAGCTAAACTGTTGTTTGAACCTTGCTGTTGAAAACTGAGCTGCATGTTCAGCAATAACTTTAGGATCAAATATTTTATCATTATTATCAAAATATTTTACAGCTTTTTGTATTGATTCTACATTGGGTTCTTTAAAAAAAATACCCGTTACGTTTTCAACAACTGTCTCTAAAGCTCCACCTTTTCCATAAGCTATTACCGGAGTACCGCAGGCTTGTGCCTCAACTGGCAATATGCCAAAATCCTCCTCTGCTGCAAATACAAAGGCTTTTGCTTTTGATAAATATTGTTTCAATTCATTAAAAGGCTTGTAACCTAACAGTATAGTATTAGGTGCTGCCAGCTTTTTAACCCGATTGAAGTCTGGCCCATCCCCTATTACAAAAAGCTTTTTATCGGGCATGCCGGCAAAAGCTTGTACTATGAGATCAATGTTCTTATAAGGCACAAACCTTGAACAGGTAAAGTAATAATCATCTTTATCTGTAACCATTCCAAAATCTTCGGTAGCTACATTAGGATATATTACTTCGCTTTCACGGTTGTATAGCTTTTTTATACGCTTGCCAATGTATTTAGAATTAGCTATAAAGTAATCGACACGGTTTACACTGATAATATCCCAGGTACGTATGCGATGAAGTATGAGTTTAGCCAGCATACCTTTAACCCCCGTTTGCAAGCCGGCTGCTTTCAAATATTGATGATGCAAATCCCAGGCATAACGGATTGGCGAATGGCAGTAACAAACATGCACTTGCCCTGAATGTGTTAGTACTCCTTTAGCTACCGCGTGTGAAGAAGAAATAATCAGATCATAGGATGCCAGATCGAACTGTTCTACAGCTAAAGGAAATAAGGGTAGATATGTCCTATACCTGGTTTTGGCAAAGGGTAATGATTGTATAAATGAAGTGGTAACACGATGATTTTGTAAACCCAGCTTTTGAATAGTTTCTGGTTGTGCAACCAAGGTATAGATATCAGCATCAGGAAATAATGAGGCTATCTCTTTAAAAACATTTTCCGAGCCACCAATAATGGTTAGCCATTCATGTACTAATGCTACTTTCAATTTTAATTAATTTATAGTTAAAAATCGGGTTACTTAAAGCTATCATGATAGAAGCTCGTTGAAAATACTGATATGTTGCTTAATAGCTTGTTGCCAGGTAAATTCAGCCACATGCTTTTTGCCTGCAGCTACCAATTCATTTTTCAATTGATCATCCGTTAAAATACGAGTTATTGAATCAGCTATATTTTGAGCATTTAGCGGATCAAAGTATACAGCAGCATTACCACATACTTCAGGAAGGCAGCTTGCGTTAGATACTGCTACCGGGCAATTGTTAACCATAGCCTCTAGTGATGGCAGACCAAAGCCTTCATATATAGAAGGGAATACAAAGACAGAAGCATAGTGATATAAGCTATTCATGTCTTCATCAGCTACAAATCCAGTAAAAATAATTTTGTTTGCTAAACCAGGTTGTTCTTCTATCCAGTTAAATAAAGCAGTATCTCCTGTTATAAAGCCGTCCTTTTTGCCCACAATCACCACCTTATATTGCTCTTGCAGGGCTTTATCTAGTAATAAATATGCCTCTAGAAGCTTTCTTAAATTTTTATGCGGCTTTACATTACCCACATATAACAAGTACTGCTTGGGTAACTTATACTTGAATTGGAGTTCATTTATATTACCAATTTTAGCATCACTATTTACTCCATTATGAACAACATTTATTTTTGTTGCAGGTACCGCAGTATATTTTATAAGTTCGTTTTTTGAAAAGTTAGAAACAGTTATAATGCGCTTGCTTAACTTGACTGCTGCACTAATTACCAGCTTGGCATATACTCGTTGAGGCAAGCTTAACTGACTACTAAATGCTAAATGATATACATCATGAATTGTAACAACCCTCTTTTTTCCTTTTATAGGTAGTAATGGAACATTATAATGTGGCGACCAAAACAAATCGCAACTTGGAATTAGTTTTCTTAATCCTAATTGCTCTTTAATAGAGTATATAGGTTCATAAAAGGGAATTATACTTACTTGGCGTTGAAATTGAGTAAGCTTCGCTGGATCACCTAGTAAAGTAATTTGACAAGTACCTATTAAACCACCCAAAATATTTTTTAGATAAACGCCGATACCAGAAGCATCGATCATACGAGCATCAACAACCAAATGCATAACAGAGTAATAATTTGATGTCCATCATCTTTTCAGATTAAATAGCAACTGTATTATAGTTTATAGCTACTTTTTACTATTAAATTACAGCTCCGCTACTTTCAGTATTCAAAGCTAAAGTTGGCTTTTCAGAAGTTTGTTTAGCATGTTTTAAAGCTAGATTAAACAGAAATAGAACTCCAAAAATTATGAAGTTTAAGTAAAATCCAAAAAATCCAGCGGTTATAGGTAGCGAGCCAATAAATCCACCTGCGGTGAAAGCAACAAAAACAGCCATATTATTTCCTGTAACAGCAGCAGTTTTGATTTTTTTATCAATATACCGCATAGAGTAGCCCATTAATATACCCAATATGATTACACCTATAATACCAAAATTTAAGTATACCTCACCAAAGGTACCAGGCCTTATGCCAGGGTGTTCAGTTATGCTATAGCCTGCCATTGTAGCGGTTACTTTTCCAATTGACCATCTGGTACGGTAAGCAGATAAACTACTCGGTATGAAAGACATGAATGCAGCTAGGTAAGTTTTTCCATAAAAATAATTACCATCCCATAAGGACAATACCCAAGATAGGTCCCTTACATCAGAAAACGAGTTACCATAAAATATTTCAGCCAAAATACCAGCACCACCACTACCCGACCGGAAAAAACTTAAAAGTGTTATTAATGATAACGCGCCAACCCCAGCTATGGCTAAGGTGATCAACTTAATCCGACCATGTTTTCTAAAGTAAATCCAATTAGTGAAATATCCCAATAAAGGCCCAACAGCACCGCCCCTTGAACCAATAAAAAGCGTTGCTGCAATAAAAACGGCAAATAAGACTTTATCATATCGTTTATTAAACACAAATATTCGCGCCAGAATCAAACCACTTGCTATGCCTCCGATAGAATTGGTTAAATTGAAAACAGGTCTTAATCCTTCATTCAATAAAAAATACCCTCTAGGATTGTTAATCATTCCTGCCCGAAAAGCCAACAGGAGTACAAATGTTAGTAATGCTATGTAAATAGCAATTAACACAGATGGAATGATTTTACTTTTTATTATCGATTCAGTCATATAGCCTATGCTGAGCTTTAAAGGCATCATCAAAAACCAGTTAATCGGATGCTTATAAGAATATATTCTAAAGATAGTTCCCCCTACAAAAATGCTTAAAAATCCGGTTAATGTAATGAAGAATGAGGCATCGATACTTCTTTGTGCCAAAGCTAAATTACGTTCGCCTATGGTAAGTACATTAGGAATAGCTGATGCAAACGGATACATAAGCAGGAAGGTAAAAAAGTAACTCATGAACAACGAAAAATGCCAGAAGTCAATTAACCAACCTGTTCTTTTATAAGAAAAATACCAAGAAACAAAAAAAGCTATAATTAGAACAATATCAACAGTCATTAGCACGGGGCTAATTCTGATTATACCATAAAAGAAATCATAATTTTCCATGAACAGACCACTATCCCAAGCTTTCCAAAGTACCAATTAACAATGATAACTGATCAGTGTTATTTAATGTATTTTGGTTAATTATATTACCTGATTCAATTACGTGCACAATACAATCCTCAAATTCTTTGCTGTTTTCCGGATTAATATAAGCTCCTTTCTCAAATGTAGCTTCTCTCAATTCAGGAATATCAGTTACTACGACATTTGTACCACATAGCATAGCTTCACGTGCGGGCATTCCAAATCCTTCGTAGCTTGATGGGAAAACAAAGAGCTTTGCACCGTTGTAAAGATAAGGCATTAATTCGTCAGATACATAACCTAAGCTCATTACCTCTCCCGGATATGACTGAATCATGCTTTGGATATGTTCAGCCTTCCATCCTTTTGAACCCACTAATAAAAGCTTATAGGGTTTAAGTTGCTCCCTAACTTTTAAGTTGATAAAAGCTTTGATGGTTTTATCCATATTTTTACGTGGCTCTTGAGTAGATACCGTTAAAAGATAAGGATAGTTAATATTTAACGATTTCAGCTTTTCCTGAACAAGACCATCTTCTATCACCTTGTATGGCTTATCCATAATAGGATGTACAACCAACGTAGTATCAATATGGTGATACTGCTTCAGTTTATCCGCTGTTCCGTAAGAATTAGTAATAATAACAGAGGCTTTTTTGATATCCTTTTCAAAAAATAGTTTATCTGTAACTAACCTCAACCGGCTCATAGTTTCGGGTGCTATAATTGCATTTAAATCATGCACTACCGAAACTATCTTTTGGGCTTTGATAAACAGTGGCACAAAAGCATCTCCCGCAAAAAAAATATCGGGTTTATCTTGATTGATTAGCCTGAAGGATAATAATTTTGACCATACCATGGGTTTTATTTTACCCATGCGCGCATTATCCTGGTAAACAGTTATTTTATCTGCTCTTAAGCTACACTCCAAAGGCTTATTGGTGTATATGCTAAATATTATGCTTTCAGTATTGTCACATATGTAATTTAGCAAGTTTAACACATACTTTCCTACACCAGTAAGTTTGCCTTGTAACAGACGGCCATCAACGCCAATTTTTATCATATGATTAAATTGCTAGTTCTTTTTCAACAGCATTCAACGCTTCTGAAAAAAACTCCCCTTTAATTAGCTTCTGTTGTATGCTAATACAATTGTTCTTTAATATCACATACTCTTCGGCCGGAACGTTCAATGTATTCAAATCTTTTAGTGTATCGATCAGAATACCAATTTTATTTTTTTGAAGCAGCTGGCCTATTGCTGATGACCGGGGTGCAATTACCGGCAAGCCAGCAGCTAAATACAAAGAAACTTTATGCGGATTATTAAATTTTAAGTAATTACCTAATATCGCATCTAGTTCATTAATATCATCTCCATCCCAAATCAAACCAAAATCACCTTTTAAATGCTGAACAATTTCATCGGGTGGATAAACACCACACCACTGGGTGTTACTTCCTAGTGTATTTTCTTTTATCAGGTTAGGTCCGTATACATTAAATTTACAGTTTTGAATATCGCCTAAGTGATAAATGAAATTGCTTTTGTTTAAATTACCTGCAAATGCAACAGTATTCAACTTGGTTGATGTTCCTTGTTGTAAGGGAGCCTGCTTTGCTAAATAGTCAAATATACCTAGAGAAACCATTTTAGAGGTAACACCTTTACTCTTGAGCCACTGCAACATAAGCGGGTTATGTACAACTAAAGCATCATAATAATTTAAATTATTAACCTCTTTGGCAACTAAGGCCTCATCAGTACCTCCCAAACGTAATGATTCCACATCATGAATTATGCAGAAGAATTTAATGCCTTTTAAATTTGCAGCTTTAATAAAGTATTTAAACACATTATTCAGCATAGGATATTGTATGCCAATTAATGATCCTTTTTCAACCTTAACTAGAAATTTGCATATAGCAACAAAAGCATTCAAATAAAATTTAGCTTTTCTGCCAGCTTCGTTATTTACCGTTAAAGTATAATCCTGGTAACCAGCAGCAGTGAAAATTTTATTACAGTCAGCTACCGCTTTAGTTGACGCTGAATTATTTATTTTATCACTATACTCAAATATAGTGAACTGATATTTGTGTTTAAACATGGAAAGGTGTATGGCCGAAGAAAATTAGTCTTGAAAAACATCTTTCACTTTTTTCAAAGCCGAACCAATAATCTGGTGCATATCATAATACTTGTATTCGGCTAAACGCCCCCCAAAAATAACTTTGCTTTCCTGATCGGCCAAATCCTTGTAATTTTTGTAGATATCATTATTCCTGGTATCATTTATTGGATAGTAAGGCTCTTTCTCGGCTGTCCACTCCTGCGGATATTCTTTGGTAATAACTGTTTTTGGCTGTGTACCAAATTCGAAATGCTTATGCTCAATAACACGGGTATAGGGTACTTCACGCTCGTTGTAATTCACCACCGCATTACCTTGGTAATTATCCGTTTCTAAAGTTTGGTGTTCAAAATTTAAACTGCGATACTGTAACTGGCCAAATTGATAATTATAATATTGGTCGATGTTGCCGGTAAATACCACTGTATCAGCTTGGCTCTCCCACTCTTCACGGTTTTTGAAAAAATCTACATTCAGTTTTATTTCAACGCCTTCAGTTAAAGCCTCGGTCAGTTTATTATATCCCCCAATAGGAATACCCTGATATTTATCGTTAAAGTAGTTGTTATCGTAAGTAAAACGTACTGGTAAACGCTTAATAATAAACGCTGGCAACTCAGTAGCTGGGCGGCCCCATTGCTTTTCAGTATAGCCTTTAATTAACTTCTCGTAAATATCGGTTCCAACAAGTGATAGAGCTTGCTCTTCTAAATTAGCCGGTTCTTTAATATTTAATTGATCAATTTGCGATTGAATTTTAGCTTTAGCTTCTTCAGGTGTACGTACTTTCCATAATTGATAGAAAGTATTCATATTAAAAGGTAAGTTATAAAGCTCATCTTTATATACTGCTACAGGGCTGTTCGTATAACGGTTAAATTCTACAAATGAATTTACGTATTCCCAAATATGCTTATCATTAGTATGGAAAATATGCGCACCATATTTATGTACATTAATTCCTTCTACATTTTCACAATACACATTGCCGCCTGCATGTGACCGCTTGTCGATAATCAAACACTTTTTGCCACGCTGTTTAGCTTCATGTGCAAATACTGACCCAAATAAGCCAGCGCCTACTATTAGATAATCATAGGTTTTGGTAGTTTCCATTCAATTGTTTTTATAAGTGATGATATTAAAATGTATCCGGACGCATTAAGTTTACACGTGCCCTACTGACAACAAAGCTAACTAAATCCGCGATATTAAAAATTGAGTTAAATGTTTTAAGTCCCAATTTGAATGCCGGTCCTGATGGCTTAGCTTTTCTTACTACGTATAACAAGTAAGACAAAACCACCATGTTAAAAAATTTCTTATCGAAGTATCCTGATTGATTGTTAGCTAAAACAAGCTTTTTTAACCATTGTAGATATTCATTTAGTTGGTTTAAATTTAAAGCTTCTACTTCAACCAGGCCCAACTTTCTGTGCATAAGTAATTCATGCTCTGTATAAGATAGTATACCTAGCTTTTTTAAGAAATATTGATACATATTATAGTGTATCTCATCTAATACAGCCCTATTACTTGCTTTGATAACAGAAACGTTAAAACTATGAACACGATATTTTAACAATATCTCCGGGACATTAGCAAACTTGATGTGATCTATTGCTTTCACCCACATGCCATAATCTTCTGCATTAGTAAAATGTTCATCATATCTTAACCCATGCTTTTCAAAACTTTCCCGCCTGAACATTACTACCGGGTGAAATATAGGATTTAGGAAAAATAGCCGTACTTTGATATGTTCATGTTCGGTAGCGGCACGCATGATATTACTTTCTGAACCAAACGTTTGCACCCAGCTGCCTACAAAATCAACATCAGGGTGTTGTTCTAAAAACTGAATTTGTTTTTCAAATCGTTGCGGATGAGATATATCATCCGCATCCATGCGTGCTATATATTCTCCCTGAGCCAAGTCAAGCCCTTTGTTTAATGTTTTAACTACCTTTAAGTTTTGCTCGTTGGTAATAACTTTTAATCGGGTATCTTGATATTGTTGTAGTATTCCAAGCGTCCCGTCAGTTGAAGCATCATTTAGAACTATAAGTTCAAAATCTTTATAGGTTTGATTTAATATACTATCAACAGCTTCTTTAATATATTTTTCTGTATTGTAAACAGGGAGAATTACGCTTAATTTAGGCATTTATTTTCGTGAACGTTTTTTAAACAAAAATTTATTGAAGATGTTTTAATAGATGTAAATTTTACAACAATAATCACGAGAGAATAAAATTTCAGCAATCATCTTGCTTAACTATATTGTTCTGACTAGTAAAATTTATATCATCTTCGCTGTACAAAACTTTATATCACTTACTCTTACATCTATTATTTATATAATGAGAATTGCAATATTAATGTTAGCTCACAAAAACATTGAACAATTGGATAGGTTACTCAACAGATTAACCCAAGATTTTGATGTTTACCTGCATTTAGACCAGAAGTGGCAAATTAACGAAAAACACTTTGATAAATATACCAATGTATTTCTAACAAAACGATATACTATCAATTGGGGCAGTTACCAACAAGTACAAGCTGATGCTGAATTATTTACTCAAGCTTTTAAGAAAAATTATGATTACTATCTACTTATTAGTGGTCAGGACATTCCAATCAAATCAAATAAACAGATTATTACATTTTTAGAAGAAAACAAAAATGTAAGTTTTGTTGATCATGAAGCCTTTCCTAAAAAGGCATGGGCCAATGCTTTTGATGGTGGTTATACCAGGGTTATATATTATTATGGTTTCGATTTTAAAAAGAATTTTACTGGCCTTGTACTTAAAAAAGCGCTTGCATTAGTTAGGCATATTCAGAAGTTAACAGGTATTAAGCGCAAATTACAACCTTTAAAGTATTATGGTGGCTGGAACTGGGTTAACTTGAACCGATCAGCCATGACACATATTGTAACTTACCTGGAAAAACATCCAGAGTTTTTAGAATCATTTAAGTACACACTATGTGGTGATGAAGTTTGGATACAAACTGTATTGATGAATTCTGATAATAAAGTTATCAATAAAGAACTACGCTATACAGAATGGATACCTGGTGCTGAAAACCCCAAAACAATCACTATGCAGTCTTTTGATAATATTAAAACATCTGAAGCGTTGTTTGCCAGAAAATTTGAGCCAGATGTTGATGCAGCTATCATTGACAAAGTTTATGAACTAACAGCATAGTAACATTAAAAGGCCGTATCTATATACGGCCTTTTAATGTTACATTACGGATATTACGCCAACGCAACGATATGGTATCGTACAAATGCACGTATGATGGTACAGTTACTTTATCATAACCATAACTTAGCTCAACAGCCTGCTTTGCAAAAGAACCAATAGGTAAATTCTTATTTGCTTTCAGGAAGCGGGAAACATGATAATCAAAAAGCTTTCTATCAGTTACACGCTTGAAGTAATGAACAATATAATCTTCAGAATCAATTATCTGTGTATAGTTTTGTAACACATAGGATAAAGCATATTGTTCAATATGAAAAATCTTCCCCTTCTTATAAAGTTGATCAATTAAGTCTAACACATCATTAATCAGGTAAGCATTATCCTTACTGATACCGGTAAAACCAGAATTCCACATACGGGCAGTAAGTGGTATTTTGATTTCTTGCCCATTTAATACAAATGTGTTACTCCTAACTACTTTGCGTAATTCCAGCCAGAAGCTGTTTTCATGCTCATCTCCCCCCTCAATCAAGTCATATTCATCAATATTCATCACACTAACATCCTTGGTTATTTTGTTAAACAAAGGCCAAGGGTTTTTAGTAAAAAAGGTATCACCATCTAAAAAAACCATATCCGCAGGATATTTATCCATGCAGTGTTTCATTACACAAGTTTTCACCCGATGTACGTAACCATCTGGCTTGCGGTACTCAGTAATTTGACTTGATGTGAGTACTTCAATATGAACAGGAAAATCTTTTAAATATTTTTTAAATAACGAATCATCATCAGTATAAATAACAATCTGCAACCCACTAAAATCACCGTTTATATGATGATATAATGTATAAAGACAAAAAATAACCTCATAGTGCAGATTCTTACTTCCATGAGATAAAAAGACAATATTTTTGCTTACAGGCGATCCTTGAGGAGAAGTAGTCATATTGTTAACAGTAGGTAAATATCTAGTTTATATAGTTAAGATGCTGTGATAACCAGTTAGTCAGGTTTGCTGCATGCTTCAAAAGTGCAAATATAACGTTGTAAATATAAATGTGTTATGCACAAATACACAGACTATAATAGTATTATTGCACAGTTAAATCATTCTTATGATTAGTTTTTGCAATATTTTTTAGAGCGTTGTTTAATTTATTCCTTAAAATAACTCTCCGTAAATAATATAAATTAACCTTTTCAAACGGCGTCCTTTTGAAATGACGCCAGATATATTTTAATTGAATTAGCGGATTATAATCTGTATCAATAAGAATAGCTATTAAATCTTTTAGATTTAAAGTTTCGGCTTTATCTTCTTGTTCTTGTGAAACTTTCGGTGCCAATAAAGGAAGTTTATCTTTCCACTTTTCTGTTATTATACGCTGTGTATCAACCCATCCTTTATTGAAAGATCCGAATGAGAAATGTTCTAACAAAAGATTATAGGTGACTACTACTTTCCCTAAAACAAAGTTTTTTATTGAAAAATCAATATCGTATCCATGAAAACCATGTAAATAATCTTCTGAAAACTTAGTTTCTGCCCAAGCAGATTTAGTTGCTGCAATAAACATTCCATCTAAAGTACATACTTCGGCTAAGGTTTCTTTATAAGGATTTTCATAAACTAAAGATACGCTGTTATCACGTTGACGCTGTAAATGATTTTGCCTGTTTAAGCCTGAATTTGCCAAATGTACACTACTAGGATTATTAACTTTTGCAGCGCAACCTAATACACCTATCAACCTGGCACCTGAAGATAAAAAATCATTAATGAGCACTTTTCCCCATGCTTGGGTATGAAATTTTATATCTTCATGGCTAAAGCATAAATATGGATATTTAGCTTTCTGAGCGCCTATGTTATAGGCCTTAGCAATAGGATACTTGTAAACCTCATTTTCAATGATGATTACTTCATGTTCTACACCTATAGTTTCATTTATATTAATTAATATTTGCTCTCTTAAGCTTTTGCTTACAGAACATATAATTACTGAAATCATATATTATTTAAATTTTAACTATAAGAACTGTTAAATAAGCATATTAAATATTACTGAACAAATATGCAAAATCAATTATACTTTTTAACTAAGTTGAATGCTCAGCTTAGATTTCCACTTATACCAATTGTTTTTTAATCCAACATCCCAAATTTTTATTGCTCTATAACACTTCTGCTATTAGCTTGTCGAACAGGTATTTAAAGCCTCATAAGTTTGTATAAGATCAGGAAACATTTTCAACTTATACAACCGGTTATAATTTGTAATAATGACATAACTACTAATAGATTACTATTCGGGAGCTTCTATTTTCTTTAACTTAAGTTTGATTAAAAAGCTCTGATATAATTGTTCAACGAGATGATCTTTAAACACCAACCATTGCACTAACAAATAAGTTGCACCACAACCAATTATTGACAGAGCTGTAATAATCGGCATGCTAATATTTAATTTACGGACCGCTATAACTATAGGTATAAATAACAAAGATGTTAATGTAGCCTTATAAGCTGTATCCCATTTAAATTTGAAAGAGTAACTCTTTTTAACAAAGTATATGTACAACAATGTTACAACCAATTCAGTAACTACATTGGCGATAGATGCGCCAACATCACGAAATTTCGGCACTAATAAAAAGTTCAGACTAATAGCTACTATCATGCCGCCAACAACCGAGTACACCATTTCTTTATCTCGCCCGGCAGGTATTAGTATTTGTAACCCCCAGAAATAACCTAAACCAATAAGCACGGGCAATAATGCTAAAATTTGCATACTTAAGGTACCTGCCATAAACTGTTTACCTGAAAATAAGGTAATGAATTCTGGCGCTAGCAGAGCCAACCCTACAAATGAGGGTATTGAAAAGAACAAAATGAAGTGTAAAGATTTATCAAGCAGGCCTTGTAGCTCGTTATAATTTTTTGTTGCAAACTGATGAGCCATTTTTGGCAATGTAACAGCACCTACCGAGGTAACAAAGGGTATAGCTATTTTAGAAAGCTTAACAGCTGCAGAGTATAAACCGACTGCCTGAGGATCGGCTAAAAACCCTAATAACACCACATCCAGCAATGTGTACATACTAGTAGCTACATACAAGCCAAATATTAATAACAATGGCTTTATATGCTGTACCAAATTTAACGATTTGAAGGTAATTTTAACTTTAGATTGTACAGTAACCATGTTGTATGCATTGTTAGCTACAGATGAAAAGATGCCGATGTATAAATAAATAATTACATCAGTACTATCTTTAACAAAAACATACAACAAAATCAAAGAGATAAGCTTAACAGCTACAGAGCGTATAGCAATCATTCTGAACTCTTCTAAACCAGTATAAAGCCAATCGATGGTAGTAAAACCTAAAAAAACACTGACTGCTGCCGTTAAATATAGTTGTCGGTCTGCTTGAAAATAGGTTAAAAACCCAATGACACTAACATATATTACAGTTAGCGCCATGCTCATAATAAATGCTATGGTAATTAGCTCAGAGAAAACTTTTGATTGTTTTTCAATATTCCCTTTGTACTTGGCAATTTCCCTTGTGCCATATGTAGGTATGCCCAAGTTCGAGACCAATATGAAATACTGAGCAAATGAAGTTATAAATTGGAATTTACCAATTCCTGTTGGACCTAAAATACGTGAGGCATATGGAAAACTTAAAATCGGGAATAATATATTAAATACTGTTAGCAGTAGATTATATATGTAATTTTTTTTCATTGTAGGTTTGTAATGAATCTAGTTGTTAAACTACAGCCTTTATTCATATTACTTTAATACTGAAAACTTTTAAACATGTGATGCTTAAGTTAACAATACTAAAAACTTAAGTTAAATTGTGATGAACACAATTAATAGCCATTAATATTATAAGGAAAACTGAAAGGCTTGGTTGCAGGTAGTACAATATACATCGGTAATGTATATTGTACTTGAAGTTTGCAAGAGTTTTATAATAGTCTAGCTAAGATAGAAGCCCTTGCAAAGACTTTCTTACAATCATTATTAAAGTAATTAAAAACAATCCTAAAACACCACCAATCACACCACCTTTAATTTTACCAACGCTGGTACTTGGCAGAGGATATATAGGCCCATCAATTACCTGTATTATTGGGCGTTCTTTTCTTAAACCAATTTTTGCGAGTTCTAAATTATTTACTGCTTCCAAATAAAGGGATTGTGTTGATTGTACATCAACCTGCTTTCTTTGTGAAGGTAAGCGTAAGCTCTGCAAAGATGGGTTTGGATTTGGATTAGCATCGCCTGCTGATGCTACATTACTCATAGAGCTAGTGAGCATTCTACGTAAACTATCAACCTGCTTTCTAAGAATATTTATATTGTCAAGTGAACGCTGCGTTTTGGTTTGCACATAAAATGAATTCACATTAGCTACTACTTTATCTGCAAACTCCTTAGCAAAATACTGATCTTTTGATTTAACACTTACCTTTACAATATTCAACTTTACATCAGGCCGTGCTATGGTTAAATAACTACCATTGATATCTCCCACAATACCTGCCAATACACTGTCGTGAGCTAATGTAAACTGAGTAGGAGTTATTGAAAAATCAATATTCTTGATTTTAGGATTAGTTTTAGCCCAGGCTGAACGCAAGTTGTTGATTTTGATATATCTATTTACAAGCAAGTCTTTCTTTCCTGCAAATACAGCTGGTGTAAGTAATGTTTTTTCTATCATTAACCTGGATTTGTACAGCTCAATAATATTGTCTCCTTCAAACAATCCACTACTGGCACTTACATCTAATCCCATTAGTGATGCCACACCAGAATATGCCCCACCACCTCCAGCTTTATTATCTCCGATATCCAATACAAAATTACAATCAGCTGTATAAACTGGTTTCTTGAAAGTTGCATAGGTTACGCCTAATACAATGCCAACAATAGTTATTAAAGCAATTAGCTTCCATCTTGCCGAAAGATAAATAGTAAGACGCTTGAATTTACCAGCTAATTCCTTTAAGGTTATTTCGTCTTGATCTACCGGTATTGTCTGCTCCTGCATTATCTTGTTATGCTAATTAAACCTAAAACTACAGCCACCAATGAAGTTAAGCTTCCGCCAATACCTACAACTTCACCTAACGAAATTCCTCTTCTTTCAGATCTTTTAGGAACAAAAATCTCACTTCCTGGTTTCACACGTGGTCGGCTATTAAAAACAAAGAATTTACGGGTGCCTTTTACTGTACCATTAGGATATACCACGTAAGCACCTCTTCTTAACGCTGAAGATGAAAAACCACCTGCATTTACAATGTAATCTTTAAACGATTTTGAACCATTGTAAACAATAACGCTTGGATATAATACCTCGCCGTTTACACGAACAACTTGTTGCTTTTTGGGTACTCTGATTACATCACCATCCTCAACCAATAAATCAGTTTTTGACCCTGGCTTTTTGATAATAGTTTCTAAGTCAATACCTACGTAATCATTCCTTAATTGATCATCGCTGATAGCTGATGAGCCATTCACATTTTGTTGTAATGTTCTTAAACGCTGCACACGTTCACGTTCCAGCGCTACTGTATCTACTTTAAATTTATCCACACCAAGTATAGCAGCGTTTGTTCTCTTCAACGTTCCACCTGAAGGATCGGCTGAGGCGATCAATCCGCCGGCACGATTTACTATATCAGATATTTTTTCATCTTTCTGCATAATAGTATAAGGCCCCGGATATAACACCTCTCCTTCAATCTTTACAGTTCTTTGTTTTTCAAAGCCAGGTTGAGTAAACACCGACACTACATCATAAGGTTGCAGTACAAAGTTGGCGCTTGATAAACTTAAAGGATTAGATACATCTACAGTAAACACCTTTGATACAGGCGAGTTAAGCTGCATTGGATCTCCGGTGGTAATACGCCGAGCAACTTCAATTCGCTTGGTACTAGCTCCTTCAGCAAAGCCTCCAGCCTGTTCAATTAAGCTTTCTACAGTTAAACCTTCAGCATATGAAAAGTCACCTGGCCTTCTCACCTCACCTTTGATACTTACAGTAAAGCGGTCACGCAAATCAAATAGTGATGGGATTGTAATTACATCTTCTCGTTTCAGAGCAATGTCTGGAGTTGTTTGTGCTAATATTCCTTGTAAATCAAAAGAAATTGATTCTGTGGTATTATCAGGCTTTAATCGCGTAATGTATCCTCTTTGTAAGTATGCATCTTCTTTTAATCCAGATGCCTTAGTAATTAACTGTGATAAAGTTAATCCAGGATTTAGCTCATACTCACCCGGTCTGAAAACAGCACCATTAATAGTAACGCGATTTTGAAAACGATTTAATATGGCATCAACCGTGTAGCGGTCTCCACGTAATGGAATGTAATTGCTGTAATCATCTTCAAAAATATCTGATATTCTGCGCTCTTGATTACTTACCTGTATCACTTTTATTTTAGCAGTATATGCTGTATCAGTAAAGCCACCAGCAAAACCAATTACATTTTGCAAAGTTTCACCTGGTAATACTTCAAAAATAGCAGGTCTTTTAACTTGCCCAGCCATTTGAACACGTACGCGGTAAGTAGGTACCCGTATAATATCCTGATCGCGAAGTGAAATATTATCTTTTTGATCCGCTTTTAATAAAAAGTCATACACATCCAGTCTTCTAACGATTCTGTTATTTCTGATAATCTCAATTTGACGAAAAGAACCATTTTGGTTAGGACCTCCCGATTGATAAAGTGCATTAAATGCGGTAGCCAAAGAAGGCAAAGTATAAGTACCAGGTCTGTTTACCTCACCCGTAACAATAACCTTTATACTACGGATATTGCCTAAGGTAACATTTACAGTAGTACCACTGCCTATAGCATAATGACTGGCTATCATTCTCCTTTTTATTAAAGTTGTAGCTTCCTCAACAGTTTTGCCAGCAACATTCACGTCGCCTACGCCAGGAATATTAATACTTCCCTCGGGAGATACTGTTAAATGCCAGTTAACTAATGATTTTCCATATACGTTGATATTAACCTGATCATCTGGGCCTAAAACGTAGTTAACAGGCGTAGCAATACGCAAGTTTGGTTCAAAACTCAAATTTCTCCCGCTAAATAAATCTGTACCGAAAACTTTAAGGCCTTGGTTTGAAGCCGGTTTTGCAACTTCAGAAGTATCAGGCAAATAATTTAACTTCCGCCCCGATGATGTATCTGGTACTAGAGTTGATGACGAACCATTTAGTTGTTTAATGCGAGATTGAAAACTATTAATTTGAGTTTGTGAAGCACCTTTAGCCTGCAAGTACTGCACTACATCTTGACCAGCGCTGCTAGCCTGAGCTAAAATTTGCTTGATTTGTACATCAGATAAGTTTTCGACATTGATTGCAGAAAGGTTTTGTGGAAGATTTTGTGCAATAAGGGAAGTTGATAAACTCAGACACAAAAAAGTAAAAATAATGGTAAATAACCTTAGAGAAGACTTCATGAAATTTAATAACCCTGTTTTACCTAGTAGATAATGTTTGAACCTAAACAATTTTTCGTCAATAAATTTTTATAGTATTATTAGAGAAAATTGCTTTTATACCGAAATAATTTATTTCAAGCCATAAAGATAGATATTTTATTTCTGACTTGCGAAAGCGTAAAAAGTTAATACTTAATTGAAAATATTTTAACCATTAGTATAACTATAGATTTTATGAATACACAACTTATTGTTCTTTCTTAGAAAACTTTGCCTAAAATCATTATAGCTATAATTACTATTTTGTATATATCTCATCTTATATATGCTGCTAAGTATTCCTGAGATTTACAAGTTGTTTAGAAGTTGTAGGCCAACCAATCCACCTAAAAACTTTGTATTTAGAACCTGTAAGTTATACCCAATTCTGCATGTAAATTAAACACATCATTGTGTGGTATATAATACTTTTCAGGGGTATAATCCTTCAAAATCCATTGGTAGTTTAACGATTTTATTTCCTGCAGTTTGGCATTAAAAAGTAAATTTTTGTAAGTCCATTCTCCTTGTAGAGCAAACGCATAGTCTACCCATTTTCTGCTGTTGCTATTAATATTAGGGAAATAAAATCTATAAAAATCTACATCATGCTCGTATCTTTCAAAGGATACCCCAAGCTTTTTCAATCCCATAACCCAGCTTACATCCATTGATTGCAGGTTACCACCTGAACCCGTACCCGCTCCTAAGATTTGTCCTTCATTAGTTTGCCCAGCTTTAACCTGCGAATGTATATACCACCCTCCCGCATCTCTTATTAGATAATCAGGTGTTTGTGACAACTGAGTAATTTCTGTACTGACTAAAATACCTTGCTGCCCTTGCGTTGAAGCCAATGGTATTAATTTACGTAAACCAAAAACATACGCTCTTGAATGTCCCGGCGAGCCAATAAAGTCGTGATAATTATAAGCATTATCGTTTAAGCCAAAATCAAAATATACTTCTGCTTTTGCCTTGGTAAATAACCAGCGAGTGTAGAAAGAAAGCTGCTGATCGCGGTCGAATGGGTCTCCGTCGTTAGTATCCTTCTTTTGAAATGGCGTAAAAAACGGAAAGTAAGCGTTAAATTTCTCTACATCTGTATGGTATGCATTAAATGTTCTTATCATACCAAAAAACAATCCAGGTACCCACTTAGGCTGATAACTAATGTTATAACCAGTATAGTAGCGCCATTCATCTCTTTTAGGTACATACAAGTTTGTGCCTGTAGAGGTAGAAGTTACATCAAGCGGAGAGCGATTAGTACCTTCTAACCTACCAGCTATCAATTGGCCTTCAAACGACCCTATAAAAGTATGTATTGGCCGAACTGTGTTTAAAACTAAGTGCTTAAAACCAGGCGCATTGTTACTCATAATCAATGCGTTCCTCAATCCTGGTCCCCACCATAAATTTTCGTTTGATAATCCGAAAGATACAGGTCCGAAGGTTAAACGGATACTACTTTGACCCCATGATGCTTTGGTATACTGCCCATCAGCTAACTTTTCAGGCTGATCAATAAGGTTATGATAACTATAATAGCCAGCTATATCCTGATCACTGTGCCCAGAAGCAAAACCTGCAAAATTTGAATTTTGAGCATACACATACTCCGGCCTTAACTGAATGCTTAATGGCCCTAGTTTAACAAAGAAACCACCGCTTACCATCGTTTGATACCCTCTTGCAGGTATCATTAAGCCATCATTCCAACCATAAGGATGATTAGAGTTATATTGCTGTTGCCAGGTTAAAGGAAGTATTTGAAAGGTGCCGTACCCTTTTGCAAATGAAACCGGACCTATTGAACCAGGCCAATTACCGTTGTGTACAGTACTATCCGGATCATAAATATCATGTACTTTCAATGCTTTACTCTGAAAAATTGGCCGAGATGTAAATGATAAAGTTGAATCAACTTTTCCGACCAACTGCTGCCTGCGATAATAATCATCCAGTACTGGAGTACCAACAGGCAATGATTGTGCTCTTACTTTAGCTGCACCAAAGCAACACAGTGTGGCTATGCTTATGGTAACAAATTTTTTTTTCATGCCTCTTGTTAAAATCTATAAGTTAAACCAGCCTGCACTTGTAAATTATAGGCTATTTTACCATCTACCCAGTATGGATCTTCCGGATGTTGTATCAAATACCATTGGTAATTAATAGATTGAACGCCTAATATTTTAGCATTAAAAATAAAGTTTTTGTAGTTCCATTCGCCCGTAGCTCCAATACTTAGGTCAACCCAATGCCGCCTGGTATCACCACTATCATAATAGGCATAATAGTAAAAATCATCATTATGCAGATACCGTTCAAATTGCAACCCAATTTTTTTCAGGCCTTTAAACCAACTAATATCCAAAGTTTGTAAATTAGCTCCTGGTCCGATGCCAGCACCTAATGATTCTCCCCTGTTCGTGTAACCTTGCCGAACGTATGAATTCACATACCATTCATTACCTGCTACTATCTTATCTACTGAAGTTTCCGCCATTTGCGTAGCTTCTACGCTAATCATGATGTTTTCATTCCGACTACGGTTAAATGGCAATATTTTTCTTAGACCAAAAATGTAAGCACGTGCATCTTGCGGATTAAGAAAGGTATTACGCAACGTATTCGTGTTATTATTTGTACCATATTCAAAGTACACTTCGGCCTGCTCTTGTTTCCACACCCAACGGGTAAATATTGAGCTACGTTCATCCCGCTTGTTAATTGGATCTTCGGCTGAAACTTTGCGGTAAGGTGCAAAAAAAGGCAGGTAACTACTCAATCCACTCAAATCTTTGCTATAGGTTTGTGCACTACGTGTCAAACCAAAAAACAACCCCGGAACCCATTTAGGTTGCCAAGTTATTACTAAGCCTGATAGATAACGCCAGTCGGTAGGTTTAGGCACATACAACGGGTTACCAAAAAACGTTCGGCCTGGTGCTAACGGATCATACCCTGAATTTTCTAATCTCCCCGCTATGAACTGGCCTTCAAAAGATCCGATTGGAGTTTGAATAGGTTTGGTAGTATTTAATGTTAAATGTTTAAAACCTGGCGCACTATTACTCATGAGTAATGAATTACGAAGACCTGGCCCCCACCATAAGTTTTCGGTAGATAGACCGAATGACAAACTTTTGTAGTTTAAACGGATACTACTTTGGCCCCAATAAACACGAGCATACGGATTCAGACCAAAACGTACAGGCAAGTCGATGTTATTGTAGATATCATAATAACGTGCAGCTATAACTTCGTAATGATTAGTGTTAAATGCATCAAAATCGCTATTAGCAGCTAACACTATTTCTGGCCTGAACTGAACAGTTAATATACCATACTTGGCAAAAAAGCCAGCACTACCCATAGTTTGTAATCCTCTAGCAGGTATCATGGCGCCGTCATTCCAGCCATAAGGATGATCGGAATTTATCTGCGTCTGTAATTGCAGGGGCAAAAGCATGATGCTAAATTTACCATTTACAGACTGGTAGGTTGTAGCCGGATCTAACTTGTTAAAGTTTTTTTCAGTATTATCAGGGTAAAAAACATTCCTATTCCTTGTATCAGGAAAAAATGGCCGCGCTGTGAAAGACGTTAATGAGTCTGTTCCATTGAGTAACTGCTGCCTTCGGTAATAATCATCCAAAGCTGTTGAGCCTACCGGGATGGATTGAGCATGCGCAGCCAATTGTGCACATGCAAGCATAATGCATGCCCATACACTCTTTTTTAATATCATAACGCGATTGCTTTTATTTGAATGTTATCAACAGACCAGCTTTCATCACATTTCGGATCAGACGCATTCTTTTGTATTAAATGATCCAAGCATTGCAACTGTACAGTTGAACTACTATGACTAATCACTTTATCTATCTTGTACAATGTTGTACCATAGGAGGTCGCATTACAGGCTGGTGGTAAACCAGTTTGATAAGAACCTATTTTAGGATTGTGATTGTTGTTTGGATAGTTGTTTGGATAAGATTGTGGCGGACAGAATACGCCAGGGTTGCAATATAAGTTTGAAAAGGTCGTATTAAAATAAATATTGCCATCTACTAGCATTTGCCAAATATCGGGTCCATCCACACCATCAATGCCTAAGGTGTTGCCATCCCAGTTATCATGTATGTACAAGTCAAAAGATATTTCAACCATATCATGCTTGGGCAAATTAGGAACAGATAACGTAAATTGACCATTATTATAACGGCCTAAAACTTTTGTACCATTGTAAGTTTCGGTTACGCCTCCGTTAATGTTATTTAAATTACCTGATTCAAAATTGTTGGTATATACTACTGTTTCACTTTTAGTATCCTTTTTACAGGAATATAAACAAACAGCTACCAATAAGCTTAGAAAAATTGTAAAGCAAGCAACTCTTCGTATATTTTTTATCATAGGTAGTACTAGTTAATAGATTTTGTGCGTTATAACAGAGTTTAATGTGCGTTTAGTAAACAAGTACTAAAATCATTAAGTTTCTAATAAGGCATTCTGGTAATTAAATGTAGTGTTGGTGTTTACGCAATATGAAGTTCCCTTGTTGCTTGTTAGCCTGTATATGCCAAAGTTGATGTTTTTTTTGAAAGGCACCAAATCTTTGAAGTTTCAAAAAGAAGTTTACTCTGTAGAATGTTAATAATTATTTTACATTAAAACTAAAGATATAATATTTAATTTAGGTATTTACAACTCACATTCTTATATAACATATTTCTTTTTTTGTTTAAAAGTTATCAACCTACTATATAATTTAAGTTGTAAATAGTTCCAGCAAATTCTAATTCCATAAAGCTTCTTCAATGTTTGTAATAATTCCCAATAAATAATAGGATTTACTTTAGCTCTACTAGTTAAATACAATACATAGCTGAGCACATAGTTGCGTAATGAGTCGGAATTAAAATATTTACTGTTATTATTAGCCTGTACAATTCGAGCTAACCAGTTTAAATACCTTCTGTAATCGTTTTTTGTTAATTGCACAACACTTCTAAAACCTAAGTTGATATGCATTTCCAGATCATTATCTGTGTAGCGCAACTGCATCCTATCCAGTAAAATTTTGTATAGTCCTAAATTTATTTTATGAAGTATAGGCCAATTAGATGCTTTTTTTATAGAAATATTAGTATCATGTATTCTGTATTTAAATAAAATTTCCGGTATTGCACCAAATTTTAATTTATCCATTACGGCAACCCACAAGCCATAATCTTCGGCATTAGCATAGGCTTCATCATAACAAACATTAAACTGTATAATGCTTTTTCTTCTAAACATGATAGATGGATGAATAAGCAGGTTCAAAAAAAGCAAACCAGCTTTAATACTTTCATGATCTTCATAGGGTCGCAAAATGTAATTCTGAGTTCCGAATACCTGTACATACGATGAGCAAATATCCACTTCGGAATGTTCAAGCAAGTAAGATAGCTGACGTTTGAATCTTTGCGGTAATGATATATCATCAGCATCCATGCGAGCAATAAATTCTCCTTGTGCTAAACTCAAACCTAAATTTAAACATTTTACCACTTTTAAATTTTCAGCGTTATGAATTAGCCTAATTCTTTTATCAGTAAATGTTTCAAGTATCTGTTTGGTGTTATCTGTTGATGCGTCATTGATAATGATTAATTCAAAATCTGTAAAAGTTTGATTTAAAACGCTTTCAATGGCAGCCTTAATATATTTTTCTGAATTATATACGGGCAGAACAACACTTATTTGTGGCATCTGAAAAATTCTAACTTTATAAATTACTTACCTAAACTGCTGTTTAGTTTTTAGCAAAATATCAAATATGGGTTTTACCAGTGTAGGAAATAAAAAGTTCAAAGCAAAAGGAATTGATTTTACATCAACACCTAATTCATTACAGTATTTTAATCTGTTTTTGAAAGATATCTTATTATCAAGCATCAAGAAATAATACCAACATACCCTATAGGGAGATGGATCTTCTGATTTTTTGTCAAAAAAGCCTTGATGATGTGGATTATTATGATAATTTATAGTTGTTGTAACCCATTCATCTGTAAATGTACCTTCCGAGAAGTGTTCCATCAAAACATCATACACTACACCTACTTTATATTTTTGCCCTACTCGTAAACAGAAATCAATATCATAAACGTGAAATCCTTTCAACTCCGACGAGAACTTAAATTTCTTCCATATATCTTTCTTTGTAACTAGAAAAACGCCGTCTAGGGTTTTCACAAAATCTATCTGAGCATTAATCTGCCTGGTATCATGAATTTTCTCTCCATTACGTTTATGCTGAATCATGTTAACTCTGATATGATCCAAATTTGGATGATACCAGCCTGTTGGTAGAGGTGTTTTTGAAGTAGCTCCAGCAATCCCTATCAAACCTAAGTCAGGAACTTCATTAAAATGGTTTAAGATGTTTTGCCCCCAATTAGTCGTTAAAAATTTTACGTCATCATGCACGAAGCAAAGTATATCATGCTTAGCCCTTGCACCTCCAATATTGTAGGCCTCAGTTATTCCGTAAATGCCAGGATTATCAATTTTTATAATTTCATGAGGCACACCGATTGTTTCAAGTATATTTTGCTCAACCTGTTTAAAACAAGCTTCTTTATAGGAAGAGATAACTATAGAAATCATAATTACTAGTTGAATTTTACAGAATTCAAGAATAATTGAAGATATAAATCAATCAGCATTTTGTGGAAAAAGCAGTTTTTTTATACCAGAAACTTTGGCGGCGTTTTTAGCTAGATTTCCCACAACTGGAAAAAGAAACTTTAATATCACAAATAATGAGTACTTATCTGCCCCTAAGTTATTTACATATAAAAACCTGTTTTTGAATGATATTTTCCTCTCCAATAAAAAGATGTAATAAGGACTTCTGTTTATTCCTTTAAAGCTATCTACTTTATCAAAAAGGTAATATTTATCTTTATTACGATGATATTTGATGGTTGCAATAATCCAATCATCACTAAAGTTACCTGGTGAAAAATGCTCTATTAAAACCTTATAAGTTACAGCAATTTGATATTCCTGCGCTATTCTTAACGAAAAATCAATATCATACAAATGATAGCCTTCAATGCTTTCATCAAATGGTATTTTTTTCCATACATCCTTTTTAGTAACTAAAAACACCCCATCTAAAACTTTTACAAAGTCTATATCTGAACCATTAAATGATGTATGAACTTTTTTGTTGCCTGCTTTATCACGTTGAATAATATGGATTTTATTTTTATCCAATTCATAATGGCCCCAGCCAGCAGGCAAAAGGGCTTTACTTTTTGCACCGGCAATACCAATTAAACCTAAACGAGGCTCTTTTTCAAAGCATTGTACAATATGTTCACCCCAATTTTCACTATGGAATTGAATATCCTCATGTATAAAGCAAAGTATATCGTACTGTGCTTTTGCAGCACCCATATTATACGCTTTAGTGATACTGTATAAACCGGGATTATCTATTTTCACAATTTCATAAGGCACTCCTACTGTATTGTTGATAGAACTTTTAACTTGTTCAAAATAGGCTTCTTTGTATGAAGAAATAATTATCGAAATCATGAATTAGTAGAGTAAAATAAGCTTATCAAACATAAAACAACGCTAATCAACTTTAACCAAGCTATCAATTATCGTTATGATTTGTTCACCAATAATGGCAATATCATATTTATTAATTATTTGTGACGCTTCACTTCCTTTTAGTATTCTTAAAATATAATCATCCGCAAGTTCTAATATACTTTTAGCCATTTCCAGAATGTCACCATAAGGCACCTTGATCCCACCATGATCATTAACTATAAGCTCAGGGATTCCACCAGATTGATCAAAGAAAACGATAGGTTTACTTAGCGCAGCGGCTTCTAAGGCCACTAATGGAAATGGGTCTTCTCTTGATGTTAAAGCGAAAACATCAAACACTTGAAAATAATTTTGTGGATCTTCTTTAGAACCTATAAACAATATTGAGTCAGTTACATTTAGCCGTTTAGCTTCATATTGATACTGACGATTAAACTCCGCACTAACATTTCCAAGCCAAAGTAACTTGATGAAATTTTTAGGTCTTAACTTATTTAGCCAGTAAGCTAATTGTACAAATAAATCAACACCTTTTCTCCAGTCTGTACTACCGGCTCCCCCAATTATAAAGTTATTGCTTATATTTAATTGCTCTAAAATAGCTTCTTTTGGTATGGAAGGCTTTTTAAATTCTTTCAATGCAACAGCTTCATATACTAAGCTTATTTTTGCTTCATTGATATCATAACTATCAACAAGATTCTTTTGAGTGCTTTTTGAAACTGCTATAAACTTATCCACCGCATTTACATGATGTTCTGGCAATCCATCATCAAATAGCATACTTAACGCATACTCATTTTCATGAACATGGCAAATAACTGGGCATTGAAAAGCAATTTTCAGATCATTTGCAATGGTTAACGCTACAGATGTATTTAAATATACTAAATCAAAATGTTGATTAATTAACTCAGAAGGGAATGGCGAGTCAGGAAGTACTGGCTCTCTTCTTTTAAAAATACTATTTAGCCCTTTTCTTGCAGGAGTAGTATTTACACCTTCCTGCTTATTCATCATATACGTTGGAGCTATCTCTTGAAAATCTTCGTGAAGTACTCCTCCATTTTGGAGTAATATGGTAATATCATACCGATCATGCTTTTTTATCCATTTTAGAAAACGAAGGAGAACAATGGGTGCCCCTGTTCGGGTAGCATCATGTGAAACAAAAAGCAACTTCTTTTTCATCAAGGTTCAACTCTAATGTGAAATTATTATTATCTAATAGCTACTAGGCTTTAATAGTATATTAAAGTAATTTCCATTCAGCGTTTTTTATATTGACCGAACCTACGTACTTCAGTTCAGGAACTTTTGAATTATCAACGTTTTTTGCTTGAAAATTAAACCGCAAACAATCTAAATAAGAATTGAAGTCATTGACCATATCTCCTAAAAAACAAGAAACCGAGTATTCACCACTTAATAAAGGCAAATCCGTTATTCGTAATGATACTTCACCCGATGAAGCTTTACCTCTGGTACCATAATTAGATGAATGCATCCGTGGATTAGTCGTAAAAACAGGTTGAGCTAGTGAATTGTTAATTAAAATTCCTATAACAGGAGGCTGTAAAGAAAATGGCGAATTAAATTTGAAGTTCATATAAAGATTTCCTTTCTCAAGTTCATCTTCATCTATCATCGCATACATAATTTCAGGTTTAGTAATTTCCTCCTTTTTGTTAACAAACCTTACACCTGCTCCTGAATCCAAGTAACGGCTTACTACACTGTTAATGTTTCCGGTATTAACCAAGCAACCATTTTTCATATAAATACCTTGGTTACACAATTCCAGAATACTAGGCATGTTATGACTTACAAACAAAACTGTACGGCCTTCACCTTTACTCACATCTCCCATTTTCCCTAAACACTTTTTTTGAAATTCGGCATCTCCTACGGCTAACACTTCATCTACTATTAAGATTTCCGATTCAAGATGTGCAGCTACAGCAAAGGCTAGCCTTACGTACATTCCACTACTATAGCGCTTTACGGGTGTATCTATATATCGTTCCACTCCCGAAAAATTGACTATTTCATCAAATTTTCGGTTTATTTCACTTTTGCGCATTCCTAAAATTGCGCCATTCAAATAAATATTTTCTCGTCCGGTAAGTTCAGGATGAAAACCTGTACCTACTTCCAATAAACTGGCTATTCGGCCGTGAGCTTTCATTGTACCTGTAGTGGGGGCGGTAACACGGCTTAATAATTTCAACAGTGTGCTTTTACCAGCACCGTTGCGGCCAATAATACCTACAGCATCTCCTTGCTCTATTTCAAAGTTAATGTCCTTTAAACTCCATACTACATCACTATTCCCCTTCTTGCTTCGATCATTAGCCTCACCAATTTTTAAGAATGGGTCCTCTTTGCCTCGTACATTATTCCACCAACGATGTAAGTCTTGTGATAATGTTCCGGTGCTTATTTCTCCAAGCCTATATGCCTTAGATATATTTTCTGCTCTTATTACCTTTGCCATAATTCTTTTATGTCAATAGTGACAATCCCGAAATACATTAAAATACATTAAACGGTATCAATAAATGTACGTTCAACCTTACTAAAAATAATTACGCCAATGAAGGTAATTATCAATGTAATCAACGCACTTAACCCTAATGATTCCCATGAGAATGAGCCTGCTCCAAAAAAACCATATCGAAAAGCTTCTAGTATTGGTGTTATAGGATTTATGCTGATTAACCATTTATATTGTTGTGGAGCAGCAGATAAAGGATACACTACGGTTGTTCCGTACATTAAGAGTTGTACACCAAAACCAACTAAAAATATTAAGTCGCGATATTTAGTTGTTAATGAAGATACAATCATACCTAGGCCCAGACCCTGTAAAGCCATTAACAGTACTAGTACCGGGAAGAGCAAGGCATAACTGTTCATGTGAAATGTTCCATCAGTTATAGCATACCACAGCATAAAGAAAAGCAACATTAAAATTTGTACAGCAAACTTTATCAGACTGCTACATACAATACTTAACGGCATAATCATTCTTGGAAAATACACTTTTCCGAAAACATGTGCATTCTCTCTGAACACGGATGCTGTCCGGTTTAGACATTCTGAAAAATAATTCCACCAAGTTATACCAGCAATGTAGAATAATGGACGTGGGATACCATCTGTAGCTATCCCCGCTAATGAGCCGAATATATAGGAGTAAATAAAAGTTGTAAAAAGCGGTTGTACAAAAAACCATAATGGTCCAAGAACAGTTTGCTTATAGAAGGAAACGAAATCTCTTCTTACTAATAGCCAAAATAAATCACGGTAATGCCAAACATCCAGCAGCTTTAAATCAAACATGCTGCCCAAAGGTTGTATATCTATATTCCAATAACCTTCAGCATCTTCAACAGGATCAATTGTATCTATCTTATTCATTTATATTGTGAGCACTCCTAAAATCCTGAAATTGATTACAATTCTGAATTTACTTTAGGACAATTAAGTATCAGCATAGAAACAGATTTGTTGTCCATGTAATTACAAAAAACCTGTTTTACATTACTCCCGGTTTAGGGTTTACAAATATACTATAAACATTAAACACATCAACATTTTTAGTTAATGGTTAATTAACACTGCATTAGTAAACATCCGATTTATACTTCCTCATACTTTATTATAAACTAGCTAGCATGCGTAATTATCTCTTCTATTGCAGCAATAGCAGATTTTAAATAAGTACCGCTTCTTAATTGGGGGCTTATCAGTGAAATATTCCTTTTGAACATCTGATACTGCATACCGGTAACTTGAATATTATTCAATTCTACAAGGCTGTCTATCAAAATGCCTAATTGATGCTTTTGTATAAACTGTCCAATTGCTGAATTCTTAGGAGCTATAACGGGCAAACCTGCAGCAATATAAAGTGATAACTTATGTGGGTTGTTATACATTAAATAACTACCATATACATCATCTAACTTATCTATGAACTCTCCATCCCATATCAAACCAAAATCCCCATCTAGTTTGGATATAATATCATTTGGACTATAAGCCCCTTTCCAAGATATGTTTTGATTGGTACAACCTTTCTCAGTCAAGAAATTAGGGCCATATAAATTAAACTGCTTATTAACTGCTTGTAAAGAATAGATGAAAGTACTCTTGGTTAGATTTCCCGCAAAAACTATTGTTATTGATTTTTGATTAAATAAATGCTCTGATGGTATTAATTCTTGATCTGATAGGTAATCAAAAATTTGTAGAGCCAGCATTGGTTTTATTACACCTTTTTCAGAAAGCCATTGCTGCATACTTGTATTATGTACAATGATGCCATCATAAAAATTTAAGTTTTGTACTTCAGCTTTAACTAACTTCACATTATCTTTATGATAACGTATGCCTTCTACATCATGTATTATGCAAAAGAACTTAACTTTTTTAAGGCGTAAAATTTTAATTATATGTTTGAAGTAGCTGTTGCCACTTAATAAGGGATATTGTATGGCTACAATTGATGATGGTTTTACGAAAAGCAATAATTTAAATACATTTTTAAACAAGCTGTATAAGTATCCTTTATTTGTTAATACAGCATTATGTATGTTATAATCCCGATAATCTAAGCCCTTTAAAATAGCATTACAATCCTGAATAGCCTTAGTTCCGGCAGTATATGCTGTTTCTTTTACATCAAACGATATATAAAACTGGTACCGGTTCATGATTTGATCTTAACTATTTAACCCTGTTCACTATAGATTTATATATGTTAATTTGCTCTTTAACATACAGATGCCTACCTAGCAAATCTCTACTTTTCAGCGCGTTCACCGATAAACGTTTTAGTAATGATCGATCATGATACAACTTTAAAATAGCTTTTTTAATTTCCTGAGCTGAAGCATTTTCTTGTAATACAATGCCGTTATCCTGATTTTTTATTAAATCATTGCATCCTCTTGAATTTAATGTTAGTACTGGCACTCCCATTGCCAATGCCTCCATAATACTTACCGGCATACCTTCTTTCTCGCTTGGAAAAACAAACAGGTCTGCAATAGCTAGATAACGATCTACATCAGCTGTGAAACCAATACAAGTAATTTGCTTATTATTCTTATAAAACTTATTTTGTTCATGAGTTAAGCCTGTATTATGAGCTGCATCTTCTCCTCCTACCAACAATAGCTTAATATCAGGATATGTTGATTCTGTTATAATACTTACCATAGCTTCTATAATCAAGTTAAAACCTTTAAAGGCTACAAATCTGCCGGTAAACATCAATACAAAATCTTCCTTATTTATTGACAAGTCAGCACGGATATCCAACTTTGCTTTATCTGTAAAATTTAATGCATTGAACTTTCGCAAATCACATCCCACACCATAAGAAACATGCTTAAATGCTTTGTTGGGGTAGATACTTTTTACTAAACAGTAATCAAAATCATTAATTACATAAACTTGATCAAGCCTACTAAAGCATAATCTTTCGACCACTTTAAAAATATTTCGCTTAATTCTTTCACGTATAACAGGATAGCCTATACCATGAATAGTACCGATGGTAAAGAATGGCGGCTTCCGCCACACAACTGTAGTAAAAATACCTGTAGTGAAATGGATATTGATTAAGTCTGGTTGAATCTCTGTAATTTTCCGGTTTATGTTTTTAGAAGCAGCTATTTGCTTAAATAAATTGAATGATCTTGGAAAATCCAGATAATGAAAAGCGATGCCCAAAGCAGTGTAGTTATATTTATCTGTATAATCTATAACTTTTACTGGCGAACAAATAACATGAACCTCATGTCCTTCTCGTATCAGTTGTACAGCAACTTCCGATAAAAAGTTGTTAAACCCACCATAATCAGTAATTATTAACAACAACTTCATGTGTTTATTAAAAGTTGATAAGGTTCAACATACCGCTTGTCTGATGATTTTGAAAAAAGCTGTAAAAGCAACATGACAAATAATAAATAAAAATTACACCTGTATCGTATTGCCGATCCTGGGTTTAAGAACCCAAACGGATACTGCATAAACAAAATACCTGCAAAAATGATAAAATAAGCTACAAACACGGTAGGGTTGAAACGGAAGGTATTTAAGTTATATGTTAATCGGGGTATTAGTAAAACTATAAAGCAAACAATCATTATTATACTTTCTATTCCGGAAAGCAAGTGTGTAGGTTTTGCGATCATTTCTGACAAAGTTGGTCCAAAAAAGGCGATAAACATACCATATGGCGCTGTTTTGAAAAAGCCATACGGTACCAGCCACGGCGCATCACTACGAGTTGATTTCGCCAAGTTAGGATCATTGTAGTTAAAATTAGCAGCCATTCCTTTTGCCAAAACATCAATAAAGTCGCGAAAGAAATACAAAACAACAATATTTAGAAAAAATATTATACAACCTAATACAAAAGGCAAATACCTTTTATCAGTTAACCTATTAACTAATTCTATAAAAATTAAAGCTTGTATTATGTATATTAAATATTGCGGCTTGAACATTGCGCATAAGTACAAAGCGAAATAATCTATAAACTTCAACTTATATTTGCCATTCAGTTTCTTTATAATCATCACAGCAATTACACCACTAAAAAAACATCCAATAGCTTCTTTCCCGTGAATACTAGTCCACACACCAAAATTGGGCATAGAAACCAACAAGATTATTATACCAGAAAGTTTATACAAGTTCAACCTGTCTACTACATAATATACTCCATAAAAGGACAGTAACATTAAAGGTATGCATGCCAATACATCAGCTTTGAAAACTGCTTTGAATAAAGCTCCCGTGAATAGCATTAAAGCTGTTGACGAATAAAATATTTTAGAACTGAATATTAGTGGAGAATTTAGATAAGCAAAAGTATCTCCGAGAGTTGTTAGGTGTGAGAAAACCAATACAGCAAAGATCATGTAAAAGATCTTTATAAAGAAATATAATACCCAAATTCGTTTGAAATACATTTTATTCTGTGTATAATTTTATCCATTTATTAACAACAGTAGGGATAGAAAAATTATTAATCACATAGGTGCGCGCTTTATCCAAGCGTTCATTAGTAGAAGGAATTTGACTAGTTTTTATCATCGCTTGGGCTAAAGCAGATATGTTATTTACATCTACTATAATACCTATATCTTTCAGTAATTCTTTGGTTCCACCGCAATCTGTAGCTACAATATTGGTTTTAGTTGCAATTGCTTCATTTATAACTAATGGAGCACCTTCATGTAAAGAACTTAAAACAAAACAGTCACATAAATTCATCAAAGCAGGAATATCATTTCTGCGACCAATAAACTTTACATGTTCTTCTATGCTTAACTCTTTACATAAGAAACGTAACTCTTTTTCTAACGGACCTTCTCCAGCAAGAAGCAATACAGCATAACATAGTTTATGCCGAACTATTGCAAATGCATTTAGCAGAGCAGCATGATTTTTTTGTACATGCAATCTCCCAGCCGAAAAAAAAACATAAGCATTCTCTTGTATATTAAATTCTTTACGGAGCCTCGTGGTATGTTTCTGATCTGGATAAAACTGATTAGTGTCAACAGCATTAGGTATAAAGACAGACTTTTGACGAAAAAAATATTTTTGCTTCACGTATTGGTCGAAAGCTTCTTGACTCACGTTTGTTGACCAATCAGGTATCAAACGGGTAAAGTAATAACCACTCATTAATAATTTGTTACCCTCCTTAATATTGTGAGCTGTTGATATCAATTTAGGAACACAATTAAACATGCTGTAAATTCTGGAAAACAAATTAGCATGAATCATGTGGGCATGTATTACATCAGGCGAATAATTTTGCACAATTGCTTTAAACCTGTAATAACCATTCCATATTGTAGCTACACCCGATATGCTCAACTCCTCAACCTGAATACTTTCACTTCTAAATTTTTCAGCCATTATACCACCTGACTCCATTGCCACTACCATTACATCATGGCCTAGTTTCCTGACATTTTTGGCTAGTAATAATAACTGTGTTTCAGCTCCTCCCAGCCGCAGACCTGTAATAAAGTATAATATCTTCACTTTAAAGCTTATTATGTTCTGCACGATGATCAGTGCAAATATAATGAAACAAGGCAAGCCATCTTTTAATCACAACATCTACCCTATAATTTGCCGAATCATTAAATGCCCTCTCTCCCATTTGCAATCTTTCATCTTCGTTATCCATCAAATATAATAGCGCGTTTGCTAAAGATTTTTCATCACCATCTTTTATTAAATATCCATTGTGGTTATGTTTAATTATTTCTACAGGGCCTATTTCACAATTGTAGCTTACTATAGGTAAACCAAAAGCTTCGGCTTCAATCAAAACCATACCAAAGCCTTCAAAGCGCGAAGTCATGCAATAAATAGCAGCATCTTGATAATGATCTTGGATAGTTGATGTTGCTGGAATGAGTTGAACTGAACTATTTAATTGTAAAGCATCAATTTTATTTTCTAATGCACTCTTTAATTCACCAGATCCAACAATGTGCAATTGCCAGTCGGCAGCAGTAGCATTTTGCTTTACTATATACCAAACATCTAACAAGCGGTCGAAACCTTTTTCTTGAGTTAAACGGCCGACTGATAACACAACTTTATTCTTGTTAGGATCATATATTTCATTATAAAAAGGTAGCGGATTTGGAATTGAAGTAATAGGTACTTTGCAATCCAAATTTTTCTCCCAAATGTTTTTATCCAGGCTTGTTAATGTTACAATAACATCCGCATGCTTAACGGCCAAGCGTCGAGCCCAAATTCTAACACTGGCACCTAGACTTACATTGAAGTTAAAGTGTTCCCATACAATATTTTTTATATTTAATCTTTTAGTTGATACGAATGAATAAGCAAACAGAGCAGAATCAACATTAATCAAAATATCAGGGTCGATTTTCTTTACTTTTTGCCTTAACTTTAAAATTACAAAAGGTAAAAACAGTTTAAAGTTGTATTTTTTACTATATAACTTTACAACTTTGATACTTGAATGCAATTCAAAATAAGGTTTGTCTCCATGAAAACTTAATATAGTAACTGTATAATCCAGCCTTGCAAGTGCATTAGCAATTTCAGTGCAAACCCTGCCTGTACCACCAAACAAGTTAATGGAGGAGATAAAGAAACATACTTTCTTCATTTTTTAATAAAAGATATGTTTGTTGTAGAAGTAGTTGCTTTTATAAATTTTTTATTATTAAAGCAGGTTATTACCATACTGCTTTATTACGCTACTTCCTGAACTATTTTTCTATATAGCAACAATACTGATAAAATAAGGATAGTTAACACACCAGCCAATACCCCCCATTTAGTGGCAGTGATAGCTCTGCTTAATCCTTCAATTCTTAAGGGATAAATCGGCTCATCAATAATTTGAATTAAAGGCGTTTCTTTACGCAGGGCTACCTTTGCCATCTCCAAGTTTCTAACTAGTTCACTCAATATAGCTTTGTTTGTTTCCGCATCTGTTTGCCTACCTTGAGATGGAACACGTAAAATTTGCCGTGATAAATTAGCATTAGGATTAGCATCTATCGAAGTAGCAATACCTGTTAAAGCCCGGTGCATAGCAGCACGGATTGAATCGGTTTGGTGTTGAAGAATAGCTAAGTTTTCTAAAGCTTTTTTAGTTTTAGTTTGAACATAAAAATCATTGACTGTACTTACTATTTGATCATTAAATTGCTTAGCAAATACTTCATTTTCACTTCTTACATTTACAGTAATTATCCCTGTTCTTCCGCGAAAAATTTCTAAATGCTTTGTATTGACTTTGTCAATCACGTTGAGTAAAACACTATCCTGCAAGCGAGTCAAACTTGTCACATGGCTAGGATCAAACTTAACCAACTTTAATTTAGAATAATCATCGTCCTCGTAATCAGCTTTATTAAGTACTATAAACCTATCGATTAATAAATCTTTCTTTTTACTAGAAGAGATGGGGCTTAACAAAGTTTTTTGCAACATCTTTCTGGATCGATATAATTCAAATAAGTTATCTCCTTGGAACATGCCGCCTCCACCACCTCCACCACCCAGATTTATGCCTACTAATGATGTTAAGCCAGCAAACTGGCCGCCTCCACTACCGCCTCCATTATCATCTTCTAATACAAAAGTGCAAGTAGCTACATATAATATCTTTTTATTACTAGCATAAAAGAATCCTGCTGTTGCACCCAAAATAACAGCCAACAATACAATTTTCCATTGCCGAAGAATATAGTTTTTCCAGGCTATAAACTTTTGAATAATATCCCGTACTGATATTTCCTCATAATCGCTTTTTTTGATTTGGTTGCTTACGGGATATGTACTATTGGATTTTTCTGGAACCATGATAATATTTATTTCAAAAGCTAAATGCTACACTCTGGTGTTTACTTGTTTAATAATGCTACCATAATAGCAGCTAATGAAGCTAAAGCTGTAGATATACCAATAAAATCTTGAATTCTAACCGGCTGTTTTGGAGCACGTTTAGGTACAAATATCTCGGCGCCGGGCTTAATAGATGGATGATTACGGAAAAACAGGAAATGCTTTGTTGACCGGATTGTACCGTTTGCATAAACTACATATGAACCTTTTCTGTTAGCATTATACGTAAACCCTCCAGATTCGCTGATGTATTTTGCCATGCCCTTACCTTGTTTGTAAACAATGTTTATTGGTTTTAGCACTTCGCCTGTCACTCTAACCGTTTGTAATTCTTTAGGCACTTCGATAATGTCGCCGTCTTCAACCAGCAAGTTAAATCTTGACGACGGGTCTTCTAAAATTTTCACCATGTTAATACCAACAAAATCACTGCGAATTACCGAATCTTGAATGCTGGCTGTATCAGTTACACCTTGTGAAAACTGCAGTCGTTTTAAATTTTGTAATCGTTGCCGCTGTTCTGCCGCATCAATACTATCAACTACGCTTTTAGCTTTTTTATCTTTTTTAATTACAGTTCCAGGGCGCTTTAATGATGCACCTTCAGGAAAAGCCATGGCAGTTAAGCCGCCGGCACGTTTAATAATATCTGCAATTTTTTCATCCTTACGCTGAATGGTGTAAGTACCCGGATATAATATTTCTCCTTGTATGCGTACTATCTTTTGCACTTGGTACCCCTCTGAATTACGTACCGAAACTATATCGAAAGGTTTTAAAATAAACGGTTCACCTACAAGCTTAAGATTTTGATCAACATCTATAGTAAATATCTGTGCTGTTATTGCTGCTTTCGAACTGGCATCACTATTCCTTACTCTTCTTGAAATTTCTATCCGGTTGGGAGTAGCTCCTTCTTTAAAACCACCAGCCATCTGTATTAATGCTTCTAAGCTGGTATTGTCAGCATATTTAAACATACCCGGATACCGAACCTCACCTTGTATTTCAACGCTATATTCATCGCGCAAATCAAAAATGGAACTAATAGTTACATTGTCTTCCCGTTGCAACGGAATATCTGCCTCTGTACCATTTAAAATTTTTTGTACATCAAATGACAATAAAGAAGGTGTATTATCCAGATTAAGTCTTGAAATATAACCACGATTCAAAAAAGCATCTTCCCTTAACCCATCAGCTTTAGCAATCAACCCTTTAATAGTTAATCCTTTTTCTAATTCGTATTTGCCCGGTCGGAACACAGCACCGTTTATTGCAACCCTATTTTCAAAACGGTTAAGTATAGTTTCCACAACGTACTTATCGCCGTTTATTGGTTTATAAGAAGCAAAATGACTGGCATCTACATCAACCAATTTGCGTTCACGACTGGTATTTTGTAATACCTTAATATTAGCAGTATAAGCTTGACTTGAAAAACCACCGGCAAAGTTAATCGCGTCTTGTAAAGTCTCAGTACTCAGCATCTCATATAAGGCTGGTCTTTTTACTTCACCACTCATTTCTATACGAGTTTGGTAAACCGGAATATTAATAATGTCTTGATCTTGCAATCGAATATTTTTTACAATTCCCTTTAACAAGAACTCATATACATCAATAGTATTAATTACATGATTATTTCTTATAACTTGAATGTTTCTAAAAGAACCATTCTTACTTGGCCCGCCTGATGCATACAATGCATTAAAAACAGTACCTAATGAAGATAAAGTATAAGTTCCGGGCCTGACCGCTTCACCAATAATAGTAACTTTAATACTTCTGATATTACCTAAGTTAATAGCTACGCTAGTACGCCCACTTCTTAACCCTGGGTAAGTACGAATCATACTAGCCTTTATTTTTGAAGTAGCTTGCTCAATAGTTAATCCGCCTACGGAGATTAAACCTACATACTGCAACCTGATAGTACCTTCAGGAGAGACTCTTAAAGTATAACTAGCCTCATTGTCACCAGTTAAATCAATAATCAAATCATCATCTGGTCCAATTACATAACCTTTAGGAGTAGCTAATCTTAAATTAGGTTCAAAACTAATTTTACTATTTTTGAATAAATCTTCACCAAATACTTTTGGAACTAAGTTTCCGTAAGCATCACGCATTTGCTGCCTACGATAAGCATATTGACTATTATAATTACTTGCAAATAAAGAAGTATCGGTTGTATCTGTATCCAAATCAGAAGCCGGAAAGTTATAAGTTCTACCCCCTAAACTTAACCCACCTTGCGTATTGATGCCTGTTTTACTGCCGTTCGTTTTATCTTGCTCTCTAAGCTTCTGAACTCTTACGGTTAATTTCTGTATTTCATTTGGATTCATACCTTGTGCAACAGCAAGTTGAGCTAGCTGGGCATCATCTGTGTAGCCCACCGCAGCAGCCTTTTGCATGAGCTGGCGTACTTGTGCATCGGTCAGGTCATCTACCCTAACGTTTGCTAAATTTTGGGCCAGAATAGGTAATGAAAATACAATGAGAACTAAAAACACAAACGTCTTAACGACTTTTTTCAGATTCATACACTAATAAAGTACTGTGATATAAATTATTGCATCCCCTATTATGAACATAGAGACTACAAATTATTATGTGATTTCTTTTTAATATTTTAAAGAAGTGCTTACCTAGTAAGAGCTAGGCTTTCATCAACTAATTCCATCCACTCCGTTTCCTTTGTAAGCATTATTGTCATTATAGGTTATATCAATATTAACTGTCAAAAGCAGTCAAAGATATAATTTTTTCAAAACACTTAGCTAAGTTATTGTGTATATGACACCGATATTTACATGAAATACGCTCCAGAAACTTAACCTATAGTTACTATAAGCGCCCGTTAACCAGATCAGTATTCAATACACCTTTAATATCGTAAACTATAGATTGTGCATTTCGCTTAAGCTTTTGGTAGTCTAACTCCAAAAACTCCCGATGTGCTACAGCCAGAACAATGGCATCATAATGTTGCTGCAAGGCCTGTTGCTGATTGTAAGTAATCAGCTGATATTCTTTCAATACTTCATCGGGTTGAGCCCAAGGGTCGTACACATCTACCGCAGCATCAAACTCCTGTAAGGTTTTTACAATATCAATTACCCGGGTGTTGCGCACGTCAGGACAGTTTTCTTTAAAGGTAAAGCCCAGCACCAGTATGTTAGCATGTTTAACCGGTAGGTTGTTTTTTACCATCAGCTTAATAACTTCCAGAGCCACATAGGTGCCCATACCATCATTAATACGCCGACCGGCTAAAATAATTTCCGGATGGTACCCTACCTCCTGCGCACGCTGTGCCAGATAGTAAGGATCAACCCCCGTACAGTGCCCGCCTACTAAGCCTGGCTTAAATTTTAAAAAATTCCATTTGGTACTGGCGGCTTCTAATACGGCTTGGCTATCCACACCTATCAGGTTAAATATTTTAGCTATTTCATTGACAAAGGCAATGTTAATATCACGTTGTGAGTTTTCAATTACCTTACAAGCTTCGGCTACCTTAATAGATGGCGCTTTATGTGTACCGGCAATAATAATGGATTGATACAGGCTATCTACAAAATCGGCCACCTCAGGCGTACTGCCTGATGTAACCTTTATAATATTAGTTAAAGTATGCACCTTATCGCCTGGATTGATACGTTCGGGCGAGTAACCAGCAAAAAAATCATGATTAAAACGCAATCCCGATACTTGTTCCAGCACAGGGACACAAACATCTTCCGTTACCCCAGGATATACAGTAGATTCATAGATGACTACATCGCCAACTTTTAAAACACGCCCAATGGTTTCGCTGGCTTTTGTTAGCAAACTTAAATCAGGGCGGTTATGACGGTCGGTAGGTGTTGGTACCGATACAATATACACATTACAATCTGCCAGTTGGCCGGCATCCGAGGTAAAGAGCAAACCTTTGTTAGCTGATGCTGTATCTACAACGGCCTTAATTTTTTCTGGTTCTACTTCCTGTGTACGATCAAAGCTTTGAGCTAATTCATCAATACGGTTTTGCTTAACATCAAAACCTACCACCGGGTACCGGGTTGCAAACTCAACCGCTAAAGGCAAACCTACATAGCCTAAACCAACTACAGCAATACGTATAAATTCAGGTTGCACAAAACAAACTTCGGGGTGGTTTAACGATAAATCAGACATTACAAAAATAAAGCGGACGGCTGCAAATATATTTATTTTAGCGCTAATCAGGCTTGAGTAATGCTGACAAGAACAATTACAAGCTAAAAATTAACATTAATTATAAGTATAATTCAAATAACTTACAATCGATTTAGGCAGCACATTAAACTTTTAAATAGACTTATTACCAGAAAATATTTTTTTAAGTATCGGGTAAATCATACTTTAGCCCCTAATAATTATTACACTTATGAAATTGATTGCTGACGGTGGCTCTACCAAAACAAATTGGTGTTTGGTTACCGATGAAGGTAAAAAAGTATTATTTAATACCGAAGGTTACAATCCATACTTTGTTAGCCCAGAATATATAATCCAATCACTGAAGAATAGTTTACCTGCCGATTTGCAAGTAGATAAATTAACTGACGTGTACTACTACGGCGCAGGTTGCTCAACTGATGATAAGAGAAAACTGGTTGAAGATGCCATGAAGCAAGTGTTTACTAATGCTAAAGTAAGTGTTGGCCACGATTTACTGGCTGCTGCTCGTGCTGTTTTAGGTCACAATGAAGGTTTTGCTGCTATTTTAGGTACAGGTACCAATACTTGCCTTTATGATGGCAAAAATATCCTTCAAAATATTGACTCGGGTGCTTATATTTTAGGAGATGAAGGCAGTGGTTGTTATATTGGCAAAAAGCTGCTGGTAGACTATTTACGCGGCTATATGCCTGAAGCAGTTCGTAAAAACTTCTGGAACACCTACCACCTGACACCAGATCAAGTAAACGATGCGGTTTACTCACAACCTCTGGCTAACCGCTTCTGCGCCAGCTTCAGCAAGTTTGTGTATGATAACAACGTGCATATTGAGTACACCCGTAACCTGGTTAAAACCTCTTTTGAAGATTTCTTCCGCAATTTGGTAACCCACTACCCTAACTATCAAAACTATACCTTTAACTGTATTGGTTCAGTAGGTTACAACTTCCGCAATGTACTGGAAGAGGTAGTTACTGAAAATGGTATGCGTATGGGTAATATCATTCGCTCTCCTATAGACAATCTGGTTAAATACCATTTAAATATGGAGCCCAGCCAACTGTAAAGGTTAGCTGTTCAAGCATAAAAAAAGCGATACCATCAAGTATCGCTTTTTTTATGCTAAATTTTCTATTTACTACTTTTCAGATGCACTTAATTCGCTCTGAAAAATTTTAGCATACTTACGTCGGTCAAATTTGTATAGCTTGGCTGCACGGAAAGAAACGTTCTTCTGCTTTTCATCCAGCTCCTTTAAAAACCCGTAACTCAGCATTTTCTTCCTAAAATTTCGCTTGTCCAGCTTTTTACATAAAATAGCCTCATACAACTGCTGCAATTGGGTAAGCGTAAACTTTTCGGGCAGCAGTTCAAAAGCAATAGGCTGATAGTTCAGCTTACGCTTTAACTGGTCAAACCCATACTTGAAAATTTCAGTATGGTCAAACGCTAGTTTAGGTAGATCATTTACCGAATGCCAAAAAGCTTTTTTAGCTAACTGTTCCTGGTTTACTGGCCGCAATTCATCCTGATGATTGATGCGGATTAACGCATAATAAGCAACAGTAATTACACGCCCACTGGGATGCCGGTTTACGTCGCCAAAGGTATGAAACTGCTCCATGTGCAAATCATGCAAGCCGGTTAGTTCGTGCAATATGCGCTCGGCAGCAGCTTCTATGCTTTCATCCTGCTTTACAATATTTCCGGGCAAAGCCCACCAATCAGTATAAGGTTCGGCGCTACGCTCAATCAGTGATATTTTTAGTTCGCCGGCCTCAAATCCAAAAATTACACAATCAATAGATATAGCCGACTCAAACTTTGGTAAATGTTCTTTCAATCGTTATAAGTTATATAATGAATTTTTTAAAGGTAGCGCATTTTTTCTAAATCGATTAAATTTAATACGCATTATTTACTTAGTGTAAAAAGAACACTTTTAATGCAAAAATCCTGAAAAATAATGCTTAAATTTGTAACACAATTGGGTTACAAACCAGTTTTAATATTGCTCCGGTACCTAAATACCAACATTGTTCATCAAGACGTTAAAGTTGTTATATTTGCGCGCCGTACAGCAATACAATAATATCTATGGTTGCAGTTATTTACAGCGGATCAAACTATGCAGACTGGCGGCTGGCCGACAAAGGAAAAACCATAGCCTCATTTAAAACCAGCAGCATCAATCCGTTTTTTTCTGACGAAAAGCATATACTGCACCTGCTGAACAAAAACATCAACCTGATACATCATGCCGAAGGAATAAAACGTATTTATTTTTTTGGTGCCGGTATTTTAAATGCAAACCTGAAAGCAGTAGTCAGTAACAGCTTGTCAGCCTTTTTTAAATACGCTAAAGTAGTAGTTGACCATGATATGAATGGCGCAGCAATAGCTTGCTGTAAAAATAAGCCCGGCATTGTATCTATTTGCGGCAGCGGTACCAATGCAGCCTGGTTTGATGGTAAAAAGATCAAACCCAACAACTATGGCTTAGGCTATATTCTGGCTGATGAAGGGTCGGGTAACTGGCTGGGCAAGCAATTGATTAAAGCTTACCTGAACGAAACCTTGCCTGAAAACCTGCGTAAAAAATTTGAAAAAAAATACGATACCGACCGTAAGGTGTTGTTGGAAAAAGTGTACCGGCAACGGCAACCAGCATTATATCTGAGCTCGATGGCTGACTTTTTTGTAGAACATCAGGAAGATAAGTATATCAAAAACGTTGTGCTAACCGGTTTCGATAAGTTGCTGCAAACCTATATTATACCGTTTAAAAAATTGTACCCTGAGGCACAAATTCATTTTGCAGGTACAGTAGCTTCTAGTCTAGGTAACTACCTAAATGAAGCTGCACAGACATTAAACTTAGAAATTGCTTACATTTTAAAAGAACCCATTAATAATTTATTAACGTACTATTCAAACAAAAATTAAAAAATGAAAATAGGAATCAACGGATTCGGCCGTATCGGTCGTTTGGCTTTCCGGGCTGCTATTCAACGCCCTGGTATTGAAGTAGTAGGTATCAATGACCTGGTTGAGCCTGACTACATGGCCTATATGCTAAAATATGACTCTACTCACGGTAAATTTGACGGTACTATCGAAGTTAAAGATGGCAACTTGGTAGTAAACGGCCAAACTATCCGTGTAACTGCTGAAAAAGATCCTGCTAACCTGAAATGGGATGAAGTTGGCGCTGAAGTAGTTATCGAATCAACTGGATTGTTTTTAACCCAGGAAGCTGCTCAAAAACACATTCAGGCTGGTGCTAAAAAAGTAGTTATGTCTGCTCCTGCTAAAGACGACACCCCTACTTTCGTAATGGGTGTTAACCACAAAGAATTAAAGCCAGAAAATACTATCGTATCTAACGCTTCATGTACTACCAACTGTTTAGCTCCGATTGCTAAAGTATTGAACGATAAATTTGGTATTGAAGAAGGTTTAATGAGCACCGTACACGCTGTTACTGCTACTCAAAAAACAGTTGACGGCCCATCGGCTAAAGACTGGAGAGGTGGCCGTGGTGCTTACCAAAACATTATCCCTTCATCAACTGGTGCTGCTAAAGCAGTATCATTAGTGATCCCGGCGTTAAAAGGTAAATTAACCGGTATGTCATTCCGCGTACCAGTACCTGACGTTTCTGTAGTTGACTTAACTGTACGTCTGAAAGAATCTGCTTCTTACGAAGACATCAAAAATGCTATGAAAGAGGCTTCAGAAGGTGATTTGAAAGGTATTTTAGGTTACACTGAAGACGAAGTAGTATCTGACGACTTTAAAGGTGATGCACGTACCTCAATTTTCGATGCTAAAGCTGGTATCGCATTGAACGAAAACTTCGTGAAAGTAGTGGCTTGGTATGATAACGAATGGGGCTACTCAAACAAACTGATTGATTTGGTTGAAGAAATTGGTAAACTGTAATCATTTATCAATCAAACTAAATAAAAAAGCCGGGCATGAAGCCCGGCTTTTTTGTTAAAAACATGTACACGCGTTACTCAGTAAGTTAATCAGCAGGTTTTAGCTAGCACTTAAAAGCTTACTAGTTCCTGACTACATCATTTCGTTATCTTTCTTTTCGTGGTACACTTTGTAAGCCAGGTAATACAAAATCAGCATGGCGATTAAATCATCCAGCAGCGTACCGAATTTTGTTGCAGTATGCGCAGTGAAAAGCTTATAAACCAGCAAGCCGAAGGCTATAGTACCACCTACCATGAACAAATAAAAAAATTTCGCGCTCATCACAATCTACATTGGTTCATATCAATCAACTGGCTTACTTCATATATGTTTCATTTTGCCAGATAGTGTATAGCAAACCTGCGTAACATTTTGTATATTGCCTGTTGACTAAAAGTATAAAAACATGCATAACTGGGAAGATACTTATCTGGAAGCCGAAGAAGCTATCCGTAATTCCAATTTTTTGCAAGCCAAGCAACTACTGGAAAATATTATATTTGAAGAGCCATCTACTGCACAGGCACATAACTCGTTAGGCTGGCTTTACCGTACTCAGTTTGATGATTATGCCCGGGCCGAAAACCATTACAAAGCAGCTATAAAAAGCAATCCGAATTATCCGCATGCTTATATTAACCTGATTGTATTGTACACTAATTTGGAACAATGGGATAAAGCACGCGCTTTGGCCGAAAAAGCACTGACCCGCCCGCTGGTTGATAAAGCTCTTGTAAATTATCGTTTAGGTATTATTGAAGAATACGCACAGAACTTTGACGAAGCTATTAATTACTACAAAAATGCAATTAAGCTTTGCTTAAACTTTGATTCAATTGAAGATTACAAACGGGCTATAGCCAATTGCGAGTACAAAATGACGCTGTAATTTTCTTGAGCCTTTTACAGGCACACAGTACTTAACTTGCTACAAAGCCAAAAAGCCGAAGATTATACTTCGGCTTTTTCGTTTTATAAGCTTTTAAAAGGCTAAAATTAGATTCGTTTAAACATTACAGCACCTAATGGTGGTAAAGTAACTTCGATAGAATTTTCGCGGCCATGCCAGCTGGTTGATTGGCTTTGATAAGGCAATGGATTGTTCACACCCGACCCCCAATAAGCTTTATCATCTGAGTTGAAAATTTCTTTCCATTCGCCAGCGGCCGGAACACCTACACGGTATTGGTAGTGTACATTAGGTGTCATGTTTAACACGACTACAACATCATTAGCAGCATCATGCCCTTTACGAAGGTAAACAAAAATAGAATCTTGGTCATTGCTACCGTCTATCCACTCAAACCCTTCCCAACTGAATGATTTTTCATAAAGGGCCGGCTCACTTGTATAAATATGATTTAATGCTTTTACTTCTTCCTGAACCCCCAAATGGCACTCATACTGCACTACCGCCCAGTCCAGCGACTGACCAAAGTCCCACTCGGCAGTTTGTGCAAACTCGCTGCCCATAAACATCAGTTTAGCGCCTGGGTGGGTAAACATATAACTGTACATTAAGCGTAAATTAGCAAAGCGCTGCCACTCGTCACCCGGCATTTTATTAATCATAGAACCTTTACCATACACTACTTCATCGTGCGAGAAAGGTAGCATAAAGTTTTCGGTAAAGGCATACATTAAGCTAAAAGTAAGCTGATTGTGGTGATGTGTGCGATATACAGGGTCTTTACTGAAATAGCCCAATGTATCATGCATCCAGCCCATCATCCATTTCATACCAAAGCCTAAGCCATCGGTGTAAACAGGGCGACTTACACCCGGAAACGAAGTTGATTCTTCGGCAATAGTCTGTACATCCGGGAAGGTGCTGTAAACAGCTACGTTGAAATCTTTCAAAAACTGAATAGCTTCCAGATTCTCATTACCGCCATGGTGGTTAGGCTCCCACTCACCATGCTTGCGCGAGTAATCCAAATATAACATTGAAGCTACACCATCAACGCGCAAACCATCGGCATGGTACCGGTCTAGCCAGAACAGGGCATTACTAATCAGGAACGCCTTTACTTCATTACGTCCGTAGTTAAAAATATAAGAGGTCCAGTCGGGGTGATAACCTTTGCGCACATCTTCATGCTCATATAAATGTGTACCATCAAATCGGTACAGCGCGTGTGCATCACCCGGAAAATGTGAAGGCACCCAATCCAATATTACACCTATACCCTCTTGGTGTAATTGTTCAATCAAGTTCATCAATTGTTGTGGAGTTCCGTAGCGCGAAGTTGCCGCAAAGTATCCGGTAATCTGATAACCCCAGCTCGGATAATAGGGGTGCTCCATTATCGGCATAAACTCCACATGCGTAAAGCCCATTTGCTTTACGTACGGTACCAGTCGATCAGCTATTTGATCGTATGTGAAAAAATCATTCGGGCTCTCGGTATTACGTGCCCATGAGCCTAAGTGCACTTCATACACTGAATAAGGTTTATCAAGTGCAGTATGCTGATAACGGTTGGCCATCCAGTCGTTATCTTTCCATTCATAATACGTGTCGGCAATAATTGATGCTGTACGAGGTGGTTCTTCCCAGCGCAAGGCGAATGGATCGCCTTTTTCCAGTTCTTCGCCGCTGTTAGAACGGATGTGATATTTATATACCTCGCCATTACCAATGTTAGGAATAAAACCTTCCCATATACCGGATCCATCCCAACGATGGTTAAGCTGATGCGAACCGGCATTCCAGCCATTAAAATTACCGATTACCGATACATACTGGGCATTAGGCGCCCACACGGCAAAATAAGTACCCACAACGTCTTTATGGGTAACTACATGCGAACCCAACTTATCGTATAACTTATAATGCGTACCTGCCTTAAACAGGTTAATATCATAATCTGAAAAGCGGCTGTAAGTTTCAACCTGAGCCAACTGTTCATTTGCAATAGGTTCGGTTGTTTCGGGTATTACTGGCAAAGAAGCAGGTGCAGTATTTTCGGCAGGTTTAGCCTTTGTAGCACGAGCCTTCTTGGCAGGTATCTCTGTAAGTAAAGTATGGATGGATATCTCACCAGCAGGTAACTCTGTTACGGGAGAAGCTTCTATCGGTGTAGTTTTATCTGTCTTAGTTTTTTTAGTTGTAGCTGGCTTTACTGCCTTTACAGGCTTTGATTCGGGAAAAGCACCATCACCATTTTCTGTAGGTTGCGGCTTTTTACGGGAAGATGGCTTTGGAGTTTTTACCGGTTCAGATTCCGGGAAAGGTGCTGCTTTCTCTTCGGCCAGTTCGGCTTGTACTTCATGTCCGGTAGTTGAAACAATGTCTGCTTCAGATTTAGGATCAGTTTTTTTGGTTCGCTTTGCCATAATAATTTTGCCGGTAGCGGCAGTTTTCATGTTAATCTTAGGTTGCCCATTAACACAAGCTAACAGGGTTTGCTACTGATTACGCAACACGTGTGATGAATGCTTGTTTTAATGGCTTACAATAGTAGTGATATTACGGAACATACTCATGCTTTTAAAACCACTTTACATTAGCTATTACCTGCATGCCCTCTATAAAATCAAAAGGGCCGGCCATGTTTACCATGACCAGCCCTCCTGCTGTTATCAATAACTTAGCCTATTTATCAGGCAATTTCAATCTGTTTAAAGTTCTTGGTTAATTTAAATTCCAGCACATTGCCTTCAGTGTAAATGAAATCAGTAACGGGTTTACCATCAGCAATAATTTTGGTAGGCTTAAACGGTAAACCAGCCACATGGAAACAGTAGTTTTCGTAACGTGGTGTATATAAGCCCTCCATAGTTTGCTGTAAGGTTAACAAGTTTTCTTTACCACTTACTACAAATTTCTTTTCTGAATAAATGTCTTGCTCGTAGGCAAAGGTTTCACCATAATCTTCAAAGAAGAAAGAATTAACCGGTGTATCACTGTAATATACATTCAGGCGCACTTCTTCAATTTCTTTTTCGCCTACATATTGCATTACTGGATATTCAGGAAGTACCGAACCCGCTTTTACAAACACGGGTATAGTTTCCAGCGGGGTAGCCACATCTATCTCGCAGCCGCCTTCCACCAAGGTGTTATCCCAATAGTAAAACCAGTTACCTTTAGGCAGATACACCCGACGACTTTGCTGACCCGGTTCCATTACTGGACATACCAATATCTTATCGCCATAAGTAAACTCATCTTGGCGGGCTTGGTTATTGATTTCATCCTGCTCTTGCATAACTACCGGTCGCAATATCGGGAAGCCATAGCGGTGGTGCTCCCAAAACGTAGAATACAAGTATGGCAGCAATTTATACCGCAGTTCTATAAACTTACGGTTAATGGCTGTGAACGGCTCGCCAAAGCTCCAGGGCTCACGCTCTTTAGTATCACCTGCCGAGTGTGCACGCATAAATGGAGAGAATGTTCCCATTTGTATCCAGCGGGTAAATAGCTCGCCATCCGGCTCGCCGCTAAAGCCACCAATATCAGTACCACAGAATGGAATGCCCGACATGGATAAACGCTGGCATTGCAGGTTACCCAAACGCAGGTGTTCCCATGAAGCTACGTTATCTCCTGTCCACACTGATGAATAACGCTGTACGCCTGAATAACCCGCACGGGTAATGGTAAAAGGACGCTTGTTTTTCATGAGCTTGCGCAAACCTTCGTAGGTAGCGCGTACCATTTGCATACCGTACACGTTATGTGCCTTACGGTGCGAACCGCGGAAACCATCATACTGGTGCCGCACATCATCCGGGAAGGTACCGGCACCAAACACGGCAGGTTCGTTCATATCGTTCCATACACCGGCAACGCCCATTTGTACCAGTTCATCAAACAAAGTACCCCACCAGGTGCGCACTTCAGGGTTGGTAAAGTCGGGAAACTGACAACGGCCTGGCCAAACGTGGCCTTCCATAAAGTAATCATCACTGCGGCGACAGAAGTAGCGGTTTTTTTTACCCTCTCTGAAAATCGCATAATTATCATCTACCCGAATACCAGGATCGATAATTACTACAGTTTTAAAACCTTGAGCCGCCAGCTCTTTAATCATCTTTTTAGGCTCCGGAAAATACTTACGGTTCCAGGTAAAGCAGCGGTAACCATCCATGTAGTCAATATCTAGGTAGATACCATCACAAGGAATTTTATTTTCGCGGAAACCGGTAGTTACCTTACGCACTTTAGATTCTGGATAATAGCTCCAGCGACATTGGTGATAACCCAGTGCCCACAGCGGCGGCATAGGGTGCGTACCGGTTAGCACATGGTAGCGTTTTACCACATCCATCATGTGCGGACCATGAATATAATAGTATTGCAGTTCGCCACCATCGGCCCAGAAGCTGGTTTTATCCCTGTCTTCGGCGCCAAAATCAAAATGGCTTTTAAATGTATTGTCGAAAAATATACCGTGTGCAATACCCTCGTTTAAACTAATGTAAAATGGAATACTGCGGTAAATTGGGTCTTGGTTCCAGCCAAATGAGTAAGCATCGGTATTCCAATTCACTAAACGTTTGCCCCGCAAGTTCAAATCGGTAGGTTTATCACCCAAGCCATAAAAAGCTTCTTCTGTGTGGCATACCTTAGTTCCATATACGTAATAACCACCAAACTGCACGTTTTCTTCCCAGTGCATAGGTACGGCATCGCTGCTGGTTACGTGATTTTGGCGGTCAGAAAAAGATATAAAGAAATCCTTTTTGCTGATATGGCAATTTACCGTATTTGTGGTAATGCGATATTCTTCAGGATCATCATACAGGTGAAAAACAGAAACTTTAGCTTCCAGCTTAGGCACTGCATAAGAGAACTCTTCCAAAAACACGCCATGCGGCGCCATACGGATGCGGATAATCTCATCGGTAACCACAATTACTTCAACCTTAGCTTCGCCATCGGTAAAATAAAAACGGTTGCCATGCTGCTCCACATGATTAGGAGCACCTAAATACTTTTTAACAATAGGCTTTAAACCAGCAACAGGGTTATTGACGTGGTGAAAAATCTCTTCTTCCTGTTCAATCAATTTACTGGTTGGAAGCTCAGGAGGCTGATTGTTGGGTGAAAGCTGCTCTGTTGTGGATAGTATATTATCTTCCATTTAGATTAATTAGTGGGTATGTAGCCGAATACGCGATAGATGCGTATAATGTTGTACTATAACTAAATTTAATTACTAATGATTGAGCCATTACCAAGCTAACTTTCAAGTGAATAGCTTAGGCCCAAACATTTGCCGAAAAGTATAAAGAAATTAACTATTAAACTAACTAAAATTCAGTTTTTTTATGGATATAAATGCTCAACATTTCTCAAAATTTCAACAAAACACCGCTAACTGGCGGCAACGCAAGCGGTATTCCCTGAGCTATATCGGCAATATTATGTTCTGTACCGCTCAGTAAATCAGTGCCTACAACCTGGCCGCTCAAGTTGAATTTAGTTAGCAAATCTGCTGGTAACTGAACATGAATATGGTGCTCAAAACGGTTAAAATTAACCACTACCAAAATGCGCTGCTCAGGAGTATATCGCATGTATAGGTACACCCGTTCGTTAAAACCTTCGCTGTGCTGGTTGGCCAGCATCAATTCATAAAACTCGCCTTGATTAATAGCCTCGTGCTGTGCCGTAATGTTTAACAGCTTGCAGTAGAAATTTCGTAGCTGCTTTTGTTCTGATGATAAACCACCACCATCAAATTGCCCGCCGTTAACCCACTTTTGATGTTCGGGTACGCCCCAATAATCAAAAATAGTAGTGCGCCCATCTGCCCCACTAAAGCCCTGGGCTCCTGAAGCGGGTTCGCCAACTTCCTGTCCAAAGTAAACCATAACTGGTCCGGTAGCCAGTGTAGTTGTTACTATCATGCCCGGTATGGCTAACCAGGCATTACCAGCAAAATCGTGCGAGGCAATGCGTTGCTCATCATGGTTTTCCATAAAGCGTAACATGCGTTCGTCAAAACCGCGGCAATCATAGTTCCATACCGCGTTAATATCCCAGGTAGTGGCATGGTCTTCATTACGGATAAGACGTTTAATTGCATCATACAAGCCTACCTTATCGTACAGATAATCAAATTGCCCGCTAAATAAGTAGTTAGCGTATTGCCCTTTTTGATAGGCCTCGCCAATAAACAGCAAACTCGGAAACTGCTGCTTCATTTGCGGAATCAGCCATGCCCAAAATTCAACCGGCACCATCTCAATCATATCACACCTAAAAGCATCTATTCCTTTGGCAGCCCAGAAGCGGAGAATATCCAGCAATTTATACCACAAAGGCGGTGGTGAACTGAAATGTGTTTGATGCCCGTTCAGGTAATCAACCCCATAGTTTAGTTTAACAGTTTCAAACCAGTTGTTGATAGAAGGATTAGCCGTAAAAGCATCATCGCCGGTAGCTTTTGCCGGGTTTTCATCAAACCGGCCATCTTTTAACGGGCTATCCAGCTCATCACCGCCTGGGTTATAACCTTGCGGTACCACGAAAGGCTGACCAGGCAAGTAATAAAAATCGTTTTTAGGGCTGAATGCCTGGTTGGTATCATCATCCTCCCCTATATCACGCGCACTACTTGGTTTCGCATCCGACTGGTAGGTACGGGCTATATGGTTGGGTATAAAATCTATTATCACCTTCAAGCCCTGTGCGTGGGTACGCTCAATCAAAGCTTCAAACTCAACCATACGGCTGGGTACATCTACAGCCAAATCCGGATCTACATCATAGTAATCTTTTACCGCATAAGGCGACCCTGCTCGGCCTTTCACCACATCCGGATCATCAGGCCGAATACCATGAGCCGAGTAGTCTGTCATGGTTGCATGTTCAATAATGCCGGTGTACCAAACGTGCGTGCACCCTAATTCTTTAATCCCTGCCAGTGCAGTTCCGGTAATATCGTTAAACTTACCGCAGCCGTTTTCGGCTATTGATCCGTAGAACTTGTTAGTGGTTTTGGTATTACTAAATAACCGGGGCAGAAGTTGATAGATGATGAGTTTGTGATTTGCAGATGTTGGCATGTTGGTATAACGCTAGGATGCAATATTAGATTTTTTGGCTTATGTTTTTAAAAAGATTTATGCTCTCTGTTACTTTGGTAAGTTCCTGCATGATGTGAAAGTTAGCCTGCTCCTTGCAGCTTTATTATGTCCTTTGTCTTGATACAAAGAACCAAAGATCAAGTCTCTTCCTAAGCTTCTTTGCCACACGTGGCCCGCGCTGCAAAGGCAGGCAGCACCACAGGCTGCTTAGCCTTTGCCCTGCTTACGCTACCCACTTACCCAGCTTCTGCAAAGTCTAAAAGGCCTCTTCCTGCCGCACAATCCCACCTGTGCTGCCTACCTTTCACCCGAAGCTGGAAGAAGACGGTTATTGGATAGTCAAGAATATAAAATCAGGAGTCAAGACATTATGAATAGTAGTGGCAGTAGCGAATAGAAACAGTAAGCATTAAAAGTATAAAACTATACGAAAGATGTAAAACAAACTTAACCATACGAAATTTGCCGAATTGATTTCGGTAACCATCAGCAAGGTGAACAACTAATTGGTAAATGGACTATCGACTTAGTCAATTTACTAGAATGTGGGGTACTGAAGCAAATTCAGCATAACGTTCTTTGTTGTTTCTTTCGTATAGTTATACCACAGAACCGAAAACAATCTTCTTTTCGCGGCATCAGGAATGTTGCGGGTAGCACAACATTAGCCACAGCACTGCCTTACAAAGCAACAGAACGTAGCCGCAAGTTTTCTTTTTGGTACCTTTTTTTTTGTATAAAAGAAAAAGTACATCCATTAGCAATAATAAAGCACTTTACCTGTGCTAACAGAGCGCAAATACAACATAAAAGCACCGAATAAGCATAAGTGCATCAATAACAAATATTGCATCAAAATCATTGTTAAACACAAACCTATCTTCATAATAACCATTATACTACCAATCGTTTTATCCGATTTGCCTATGCATCAAGCTTTATATAACTTGCCTTCGGCCACTGCTACTCCATTCATGAAAATCATTAAAGCTCTATTTACTGTTGCAATCACCTTGTTACTTATTTGGGCATTGCAAACTTCATTCAGTCCGCTGCCACCCTTGGGCAAATTTTTGAATCCGGCTACTGGTTTCTGGCAGAATGCAGAAAGTGCATCCACACCCAACCAGGTAAACTTAAAGTTGAATGGGTTGCACGATGAGGTAACTATCCGGTATGATGAACATCACATTCCACACATTTTTGCTAAAAACGAACATGATTTATATTATGCCCAAGGCTATGTAACCGCAACCGATCGCCTTTGGCAGATGGATATACAAACGCGTAATGCGTCGGGCCGTTTGGCTGAGGTTATTGGACCTAAAGCCTTGAATGTTGACCGTTATCACCGCCGTATGGGTATGGTGTATGGAGCCGAAAACACTTTACGCGGCATGATGAAAGACCCGCAAACTAACCTGGCTGTTAAGGCATATACCGAAGGCATTAACGCCTACATACATCAGTTAAAACCGGCCGACTATCCTATCGAGTTTAAACTGTTGAACTATGCACCTGAAGAATGGAAGCCGATCAACTGTGCTTTCCTGCTCAAACAAATGTCGGAAGTACTGGCGGGCGGCTCTGACGAAATGCAGCTAACCAGCGTGCTGAATAAGTTTGGAGCAGCAGTTACCCAAGATTTGTTTCCCGACCATAACTTTAAAGAAGAGCCCATCATACAGGCAGGTACAAAATGGAACTTTAAGCCTTTGCCTATACCCCAGCCATCCAAAAGCTTTACGGCGCAAATGTCTGGTAACCATAAGCCGGCCTCTAAAGTGGAAGGCATTGGCAGTAATAACTGGGCAGTAGCGGGCAGTAAAACCGCCAGTGGCTACCCCATTCTGGCTAACGACCCGCACCTGGATTTAACTTTCCCTTCCATTTGGTACCAGATACAATTATCTGCTCCCGGCGTAAACGTGTACGGGGTCTCACTGCCCGGTGCGCCGCATGTTATTATTGGTTACAACAATAAAATAAGCTGGGGTGTAACCAACGTAGATGCCGATGTGCTGGATTGGTACCAGATCAAGTTTAAAGATGCCAGTCGGCAAGAGTATTGGTATAATAACCAATGGAACAAAACCTCGCGCCGCACTGAAATCATTCAAGTACGCGGACAGCAACCCATAACAGAAACCGTGATTTATACTCATTACGGCCCTGTAGTGTATGAAGATGCGGCGCAAAAAGGCAAAAAAGGCTATGCCAATGTACCTGTAGGTACGGCACTGCGCTGGGTTGCACACGAGGAATCCAACGAGTTTAAAGCTTTTTATTTATTAAACAGAAGCCAGAACTATAATGATTACCGTCGGGCGCTTACTTATTATTCGGCTCCGGCACAGAACTTTATTTTTGCTGATGCACATGATATTGCCATTACTCCTAATGGCAAGTTTCCGTTGAAATTTCGGGACCAAGGCAAGTTTATACTGGATGGTACTGATGCTGGCAATGATTGGCATGGGTGGATACCAGCCAACCAAAACCCAACGGTGAAAAATCCGCCACGTGGCTTTGTTAGTTCGGCTAACCAAAGCTCGACAGATGCTACCTACCCCTATTACCTGAACTGGACATTTGGCCCCTACCAACGTGGTAAACGTATTAACGATCGTTTAGCAGCTATGCCCCAAATTACGGCAGATAGTATGCGCCTGCTACAAACTGATAATTATAGCATTGCAGCACAGGATGCTTTGCCGGTGCTGTTGAAATACATAGACCTTAGCAAACTGGATAATAACCAAAAACAGGCTTATGAACTGCTACAACACTGGAACAAACGTTATGATGCAGGCTCAACAGCTGCTGTTGTTTTCAGTAACTGGTGGAACAATGTAAATGTGATGACCTGGCAGGACGAGTTTGGTGATGATGGCTCTCTGGAACTGCCCTCGCGCGATCGTACCCTGAAGCTTTTGGTAAAAGAGCCTACTTCCAAATGGTTTGATAATATCAAAACCAGCAACCGTGAAACCTGTGCTGATATAGTGAGCTATGCCTTCAACAAAACTGTAGATGAACTGGTACATCAATATGGCAAACCGGGGCCTGATTGGCAATGGGGTAAGATACACCCAACAGAGATTAACCATATGGCTAATCTGGATGGTTTTGGTTCGGACACATTTGCGGCTGGCGGAACTGGTACTGCCATTAATGCCTTAACCGACGGACATGGCCCATCATGGCGTATGGTAGTGCAGTTAGGCCCACAGGTAAAGGGTTATGGCATTTTTCCAGGTGGCGAGTCTGGTAATCCAGGTAGCTTTTACTATACTGATATGCTGCAAACCTGGAAAGATGGCCGTTTGGATGAATTATTATTCTTGCAATCAGCCAGTGAAACCTCAGGCAGAATTAAATTCACACTAACGTTAAACAAGAAATAATCAATATGCTGTTTCTCGCTATATTCATTCTTACCCTTGCTGCTAGTTTGTTGTTGCCTTGGTGGGTAGTAGCCATCATAGCTTTTGCAGCTGCTTTATTTGCTGGAACCCGGCCTGCACAAGCCTTTTGGTCGGGCTTTGGAGCCGTTTTTATAGCTTGGGTAGTATTGGCTTTATTTAACAGCATTCCTAACCATAATATGCTGGCTGCACGTGTGGCTACCTTATTTCATTTACCACATTGGTCGCTGCTCCTGTTCATCACCGCACTACTTGGTGGTTTGGTGGGTGGCATGGCGGCGTTGTCGGGCTTGCTAGTGAAGCAGGTGTTCAAAGGTTAAGTAAATTCATTTAATGATTTCCATGTGAGATGCACCTGTAGCTTGAAACACATCACTCTACAAAGTTCAATCAGTTCAATCAAGTAAGTATTCATGTTAAGTTCAGGCTGAGCATAAATTTAGACGATAAACTTATCAACCCAAGCTTTTTGTAGAATTTAATTTAATCAAAATTTAAATTTTCAAACTACAAAAAAGTCAAAAGCAATACTGACAAAACAGGGCCACCACTGCCAATAGTTTGTCAGTGTTACAGGGTGTTACAAGTGTTACACACTGTAACATGTAACACTTAAGTTAATCATAGCGTAAGCTTTTAGCTCATTATTACTACCTCAACATTAACCATGCTATATTTGCCTTATGCAAAAGCCGCAACCGCAGCAAATATTTTCTATTCAAACCGAGCAACAGTTTACAGAAGCTGCCTTGCAGGTATTCCGGTATCAGGCACAAAATTGTACTATTTACCGCGAGTTTATCGGTGGTTTGCGGATTGACCCGGATGCGGTTAGCCAAGTAGCAGATATTCCTTTTCTGCCCATTGAGTTTTTCAAACAGCACGAAGTGGTAAGCAGTACGGCTAAGCCTGAGGTTATATTTAGCAGCTCAGGGACTACCGGCATGATTACCAGCCAGCATTTAGTTACTGAGGTAAGCTGGTACACCGAAAGCTTCCGCAAGGCTTTTCAGTTATTTTATGGCGGTGTTACGCAATATTGCATTCTGGCTTTACTGCCAGCTTATCTGGAGCGCCAAGGCTCGTCGCTGGTGTACATGGCTGATGATTTGATCCGCCAATCTCAACATCCTGACAGCGGCTTTTACCTGTATAACTACAATGATTTATACCAGCATCTGCAAAAACAGCAGCAGGCTGGTCAGCCTACCTTGCTTATTGGTGTTACCTTTGCCCTGCTTGATTTTGTAGAACAACATCCATTGAACTTTCCGGAACTAATTGTGATGGAAACCGGCGGCATGAAAGGCCGTCGTAAGGAAATGATACGCGAGGAACTACATGATATACTTTGCAGTGGCTTTGGTGTACCGGCTATACATTCTGAATATGGCATGACTGAGTTGCTTTCCCAAGCTTATTCCAAAGGTGATGGTATCTTCAATTGCCCACCCTGGATGCGTGTACTTACCCGCGATACCAACGACCCAATAACACCTGTTGGTGAAGGTAAAACCGGAGGCGTGAATATCATTGATCTGGCTAATATCAATTCCTGCTCTTTCCTGGCTACGCAAGATTTGGGAAGGATATATGCGGATGGCTCTTTTGAAATACTGGGCAGGTTTGATAACTCAGACATTCGCGGATGTAACTTACTGGTAGCTTAGTTGGTACGTTGTATAAAATATCCAAATATTGCTATTTTTGAGCCTGAATTATATTTCAATATCATGATGGATAAATTTCTGAGTGACCAGCAGGATCAAAAAGCTGTAGAAAAGGTTTACTCACGTTTAGTTGAACTGCTACCTCCCGGTGAAGAAACTTTATATATAGCCACCCAAAAAAAACCATTGGTAAACCTACTGCCCGATTGTGTAGTAGTGACCAACCGCCGTATATTATTTTTCACACCGGCTAACTTAGGTCTTTCCATCAAATTTATCGATTTTGTGTGGAAGGACATTGCTGATGTTAACGTAAAAGAAGAAATTATAGGTGCTGTATTTAGTGCCCGCACGGTAAAAGGAGCCGAAATGGGTGTAGATTATTTACCTAAGGTACAAGCTCGCAAATTGTACCAATATGCTCAAGAATGTAAAGAAAATGAGCGCCGCCGCGAACTGAAGCTTCGCGAAGAACAAACGAAACCACCGGTTTCTGCCCCCAAACCAACTACCGAACAGCCTGTTTTTCAGCACCAGACTGCACCGGTATTTACCCCACCGCCACCAGTGCAAACCGCATCTGCACCAGTGAAAGAAGAAAAACCAGACGAACTGACTGAAAAGCTTAAGAAGCTGAAAATGTTGTTTGATAATGGCTTGATTTCGCAAGAAGAATACAACCAAAAAAAGATGGAACTCCTAAGCGAGTTATAAATATCAGTTTTATTATTTAAAAGCCCTTTCCTACCGGAAAGGGCTTTTGTGCTTGTATAAGGTTGTATTTTTAAAAGTTAAAGGACACTTTGGCTGTAACAATGCGCCCTGGCAGGGCATAAGTGCTGCGGGTGAATAGGTTAGCCTGCAAATTAGCCGAGCTGTAAGTTTTGGTATTCAGCAGATTCAAGGCGTTCAGTTCCAGGTCAACCTTAGATTTGGTAAAACGGTAACGAGCCGAAAAATCAGCAAAAGCATAATTCAGGTTAGCTTGCAGGGTTTGGCTGGTAAAATAGTCATCGCCCGAAAGCTTCAGGAAAAGGTTGCTGGTTGGATTATAATTAATTGCAGCCTGATGCTGTAATTGGGTAAAGCTAGAACTGCCTGATGCCACCGCGGTGGATTTACTACTGGTTTGGGTAGCATACAACTTGTAGCTGATATTGATCTGATCGCTCAGCTTGGTTTCTGTGCCCACATTAGCCGTATTGGTGATGGTATTATAGGGCAGCATAATACCGTTTTGGTACTGGTTTAAACGAGTAATCTGCCTTGATGCGCCACCGCTAAATGTGGTATGCAGGGCATATACATATTTACTGATTCCACCCGACAGCGACCAAGTATCTACATGATTAGCATACGGCAGCACAATGCGCCGCGTAAAACTGTTACTCACCTGAGTAGAGCTGATATTACTGGCAGCAATATCGGTATAACTCAGGTTAATGTTCCAGAAGAACATCTTGATAGCTTTGCGATAATTATAACCCAGAGTAGCAAACTGCGTTTTGCGTTCACTAAGCAGCACGTTGTTGGCGTTCAGGGTACGATAGTTGGTCAAAATATCGCCATGATAGGCTTCGTTAATATCACCTATCAGATTTTTATAGTTGTACAACAAAGAAATATATTGTTCCGTAGCGGTTTGGTACCTTACGGTTGCCAATGGATCAAAATATAGCCGGGTTAATGATTCATCCAGCTTATAATTGCTATCAGAATAATGAATCTGCTGTACGTTAAGAGGCAATCTCACCGTTAGCTTCAACTTATCGCCAGGCACATCAAAACCAGCTTCTGCAAAAAACTTGGATTTGAACCAGTTCAAATCATTTACTGAACTGCTGGTAGCAGGAAGGTTATTACCGTTCAATTGAATGGTTGATAAATCAGAAGTCAGGTTTTGTGACTGCAAGGTAAAACCCGCCCGGTAGGATTGGGTGATTACGTTACCTGCATGTTTAAAAGATAAATAGTTATTGGTGAACCAGGTTGGTATATTAACCGTTTGCAGCAGCTGCGCATAAGGCTGATTTTGGTTAAAAATATCCTGGTTAATTCCTGGCTGTAATACCCGGTTTTCCGGGTTACTGATACGATTGATGTAGGAGTAAGCCTCCAAGATATTGTTTGATTTACCTATACGCATCAAATTAAATTCATTTGAAAAATCCAGCTTCCGGTTTTTTAAAGTCTGACTGAGCAGGTTGCCATTTGTACTCAGGTCTGAATAAGCAGCATTATGCTGAAAATCACTTTGCAATACATTGTTCAAGTAATAGTTCGATTTATTGATATTCAAGTTGAACTGTGCATGTACCCAATCAGGCTGGCGCTTGTTACTTTGAATTTCTGTATAATGAATGGTATCTCCCGGCTGGTAGATGTCGGTCAGTTTACTATAGTTTTGCCGTTGGTTATCATGCAGGTAAGAAATATTAGTTTTTAACTGCACCTCTTTTTGCAGGTTTACCAGGTTGTTTAAATTTAGTAATCCGGATTGATTAAACAGGTAACGGCTGGTGGGTAAGTTGGGGTTACCAGCTGCACCGAGTGATAGTAGATTGTCTGGCTTGTTGTTGTCTAGCCGTGATAAAGTGGCAGCGTTGTTATGGGCTATCAGGTCGTTTTGTAAATCAACGCCGGTATTATTGCCTCTCACGTAATTGATGGCTTTGTACTTATCCTTAAACATCATGGCATCGATGGTACCATCATACTTTTTGGGTACGCCAATACCTGCATTAGCCTGCCCTACTAATTGTAATTGGGCATCCTTTTTAAAGGTAAGATTCAGCGCGACATCGTCACTCACCACTTTATCTTTCAACATTTTAATCGGCTGATGATTTTCCATGATCTGTACTTTATCAACAACTCCGTTGGGTATAGTACTGGTAGCAATATTGTATTTATCATCCAGTAGGTTATCACCGCCTATGTACAAGTTTGATATATCTTTACCGTTGTACTTGATTTTGCCGTTAGCATCCACATCAACACCCGGCAGCTTTTTGATAACATCCCCTATTACCCTATCCTGCGGACTGGTAAAATCAGATACGTTATAATTCAGCGTATCGCCTTTTACCTTCAAGCGTGGAGCCTTGTTTTTAATTGTAACCGTTTGCAGCTGGTTAACCGCACTGCTGAGCCTGAAATTATAAGTGGCTGTAAAATCAGTAACTGCTTTACTTTGCTTTTTAAAGCCAACACAGCTTACCTCAACCCGAAGTTTATTTTTATCCGCATCAGCCGGAACTGCAATAGCATAGTTTCCTTTATTATCCGTTGCCGCAAAAGCAACAATTAAATTATTACCGGATAGCAGTTTCGCATTGGCATAAGGCACAGCCTTGCCGGCACTATCTGCAACAGAGCCTTTAATGGTTTGCGCTAAACTAGTTTTGGAAAACAACAAGAAACAAATGCAGATTACCGTAGTAACTACAAATGTTTTCATTTCTTTTCAGGTAACTCAATTGGGTTATTTACAACAGTCGTCTGCCTGCTGGGGCTGGTAACTACATTAATACTTTTAATATTAGGCCCGGAAGAAGCGCTGGCCGCACTAATGGATGTACCACCCGTAGATGATCGCATGGCCGCTACCTGTGATTGTATGAAAGCTTGTGGATCTTTACGCATAATTTCCTGCAAGCCGGCAAACTCCTTCCGGGTAGTTCGGATGCCATTAGTAGGCAAGGTGATGATTTTTGAATTTTTCTTATTATCCATACCGCTTATCATCAGGGTTCTGTCGGATGTTGATAAACCTGCATTGGTTTCGGCTGGTGTTGTCATAGCTGATGCATCAACTTTCTCCAAACCATCAAACTTGAAAACCACCTCCTTTTTGGTATCATAAGCTTCAATAATTAGTCCTGGCAAGCCGCTCAACTTCCATGGACCAGCACGATACGGTAAATCAGCACAGAACCAAGCGATGTAATCACGCCCTTTGAAATGCGTAGTAGCTTTCTGGCATTGTAAGCCATTGAAACTTGCGGTATCTGCTGTTATTTTCCATTGCATCTCCGGTACTGGCTCCTCTATCAAGTAATTGTTAAATAGATTCTCTTTAACCAGAAACTTCTTTTCCGTAAAAAACTGAAAGTACTCGGTATTGGATGCCCTAATGGTAGATTTGATATTGAAATTGGTGGTTCCTGAATTAATTTGTTCAGCCATGCTTTTACGCATTTGTTCATCTCGCAAAATTTTATCATAGCTCTTGTAAAGGCTGGCATTTCGGCCTATCAGCAACATCATGTTCTCGGTATAGGGCTGATCACGATGCGTTGTGTCTTGTAGGTGTGAAAATTTATAATGTACAATGGCTTGGGCAGTATCAGGCTTTTGTGCTTTAACAACTACACAGGCCAGCTGTAAAAAGATGATCAAATAGTTTCTGGTTTTCATGTGATTTAAGTTTTATGTTATTTTTAGGTGTATTGAGAATTAGCAACAAGCACCATCAAACATAACTAACAATTTAGTTATATTAACTAAACTGTTAGTTATTTAACAAATTTTAACACATGAACTACCCTCAGCGAAGTTTTATAGGTTTATACGATTTTCTTCTATTACAATACTGACAAAACAGTGCCACCACTGCCAATGGTTTGTCAGTGTTACAGGGTGTTACAAATGTTACACACTGAAACATGTAACACTTGTAAGCATCTTAGGTATCCTTAAGAAATTCGCAGTGTTATGTTCAGATTAACCGTTCATCAAAACTAAACATGTCCTGATGAAGAACTTTGACCTCAGTTGCTTGGTTGTGGGCTGGGTTAAGCAAATAATTGTACTCCTGCTTTACAATAGCTGAAGGCACTTTTAGCAGCAAGTGTTCGCGTTGTTTAATAAACTGATCGCCTAATGTTCTTAAAAAGGCTGGTTCGGGATATTGCTGCCAGTTAGGTGGTAACAGGGTTACATCAAGCTCATGTATATCATCAGGCACATCAACAGACAAGATGCAGTAGTTAGCCGGCACTAACATTGGAGGCAGATGTACCAATACTTCCAACAAGGCTAACGAACGTGATGAAGCCAGATAAAGCATGGCATTACCTACGCTGTTCCACCGTCCGCCATACAAGCGGGCACCGGTTCCGCTTAAATCATTAATGTAATTACACTTGGCAATACGGTACAGTACCATCAGGCAAATATACCGTGCTCAATGCGGCCTAGTTCTTTAAGCACCATATCAAAGCCTACCGAAGTATCTAATAAAGCAATGGGTGCTTCTCCTTTAAATACATGACCAGGTGTTTTCATCCAAAGCTTAAACTTATCTAATGAACCAAAAACCTCTTCGCCCCGAGTGTACAAACGAGCCAGTTCAACCGCCTTTTCAGCGTATTCTGTTTTGACTATGGCTTCTTCATCATAGCGCTGCAGTGTGCGTTCAGAAATGTGCATAATGCCCGCTAGCTCCTGTAGCGTTAAAGATATTTTTTGCGCCAAGGATAGCAACACTTTTTTAGACAAGCCCTGGCGGGTAAGTTCTACCACATCGTAATCAGAAACGTAGCCCGATGGCTTAGTACCCATAAGCAACATAAAAAAAGAGGTTAATGAATCTGTAGGTACATAAGCGACCACAGGTTCATTAACCCCACTCTTTATTGTATGTTTTTTGCTATACGACATTTATTCAAATCTATTGAACAAATGTCGTACTTGCAAGTTTTACTCAGCAATAATTAAAAAGTAGTTCTTTTTACCTTTTTGTACAACCAGAAACTTCTGGTTAATCAAATCACTGCTTTGGTATTGGGTTTCGGGCGTTGCTATTTTAACTTTGTTAATAGCGGCTCCCCCACCTTGTATCATTTTCTTGGCTTCACCTTTAGAGGCGAAAACAGCTGTTTTTACAGCCAACAAATCCTGAACATTTATACCTGCTGCGAATTCCTCTTTACTAATGGTGTAGTTAGGTACGCCTTCAAACACGCCCAAAATTTCACTTTCACTTAGTTCGTTTAAAAATTCTATACCTGTATTACCAAATAAAAATTCGGATGATTTAATGGCTTTATCATAAGCATCCTCACCGTGTACCCGAATGGTAATATCTTTAGCTAAAGCTTTTTGCAAAGCCCGCTGGTGTGGCGCAGCATTATGTTCAGCTTCCAAGCTTTCAATTACATCCCGATCAAACAAGGTAAATATGCGTATATAGCTCTTAGCATCCTCATCACCTGTATTAAGCCAAAATTGGTAAAATTTATACGGTGTTGTTTTAGCAGCATCCAGCCAGATGTTTCCCCCCTCCGATTTACCGAATTTAGTGCCGTCAGCTTTTTTAATTAACTGTGTGGTTAAAGCAAATGCTTCACCGGCATCCTTACGGCGTATCAGTTCGGTACCCGTTACAATGTTACCCCACTGGTCGGAACCGCCCATTTGTAGTGTACAGTTATGATGTTTCCACAAGTAGTAAAAATCATAACCTTGTACCAGTTGGTAGGTAAACTCAGTGAACGACATACCGCTATCACCATTCAACCGGTTTTTCACCGAATCTTTAGCCATCATGTAATTAACGGTAATATGCTTACCTACATCACGTATAAAGCTCAGGAAAGAAAACTCTTTAAACCAGTCATAGTTATTTACCATTTGAGCTTGGTTGTCGCCACTGCTAAAGTTTAGAAACTTTTCCAACTGCGCTTTTACACAAGCTAAATTGTGCTGTAAAGCTTCTTCAGATAATAGATTGCGCTCTTGTGATTTGCCTGATGGGTCGCCAACCATACCGGTTGCTCCACCTACTAAGGCAAAAGGTTTATGCCCCGCTCGTTGAAAATGAATCAACGTCATGATTTGGGTTAGGTGGCCCACATGTAAGGAATCAGCTGTTGGGTCAAAACCAATATAGCCTGAGGCCATACCTTGGTTAAGCATTTCTTCAGTTCCGGGCATGATATCATGCAACATGCCCCGCCAGCGTAATTCTTCAACAAAATTCATCTCTCAAAAAATTAATATAAGGTTGGCAAAGATATAAGATTACGGCATAATCATTTTAGTTTACCTGTTAACTGCTGCTACAAATATTTCTTTGCCCGAAAAAAAAGCCTTATTTTGCAAGTATCTACTATGAATTTCCTTTCGCACTATTACTTTGACCACACTACTACCAACTGTTATCATGTGTTAGGCACCGTACTGCCCGACCTGCTTAAAAACGCAGATAAGAACATTGTGTTACACCCTGAAAAGCATCAGCAAATTCAACGTGATATACAATCCATTACTTATGGTTGGGAGAAACATTTAGAAGTTGACCGATATTTTCATAGCTCTGAGTTTTTTAAAACCCATTCGCATCAGCTTAAACTGCTGCTGCGGCCAGCCATTGAAGGTTCTCCGGTAAAACCTTTCTTTTTAGGTCATGTTGCTCTGGAGCTTATTTTGGATAACTTGTTACTTACTACTGGCAAAGTAATAGCCGATGATTTTTATGCCCATTTAGGCTCTTGTGATGATGAAATTATACGTGCCTTTTTGTTTTCGAATGGTATGAAAAATCCGGAGGCTTTTATTCGTTTTTACGATGATTTTAAACGCAGCCGCTATTTACATAGTTATGCAGAAACCGAACAAGTAGCCTATGCTTTAAAACGTATTTGTATGCGTATCTGGACTAACCCGTTCACCCGCGATCAGGAAACGGCCATGAACATCATTATCAGGCATTACCGTCAACAACTGGAAGATAATTTTCTATCTATTTTTGATGAAATTGATTCGATGCTAAAAAACTAAAAGCTACTTTTAATATGCAGGAATTGGCTTTAACTAAGTTTTTATACAGTATTGTATAGCCACTAACTCAATTAATTATTCCTTTCCAGGTTTGCTACTGAAAATTTGTTACTACGCAAAATATTGTTTTTAGAGCCTTTAAACAAAAAGCCGAAGGCCACCGCAATAACAAAGCCTAATATACCTTCAATGCATAATACCCAACGAGGACCAATATTATGAGCAGCCAAACCCACTATGAAGCTACCTAATGGTTGCATGCCCATGAAAGCCATAACGTAATAACTAATTACTCGGCCGCGCATTTCATCGCTCACGTTAGTTTGTACAAAAGTATTGGTACCTGCTATTTGCATCATGGCACCCGCACCGGCAGGCAGTACAAAACATAGTGCCAGCCACAAATTGCCACACCAGGCAAATACGGCCAAACTAACACTAAACAAGGCACAAGCAAAAATTACAATACGTTTTAACCGGAGGGTACCTTTAAGACTGGCCATGTATATAGCCCCAGCTAATGACCCTAAACCAGAAATACTATTGAGCAAGCTGTAGGTAAAAGCATTACCATGAAAAACATCTTTAGCAAAGATGGGCATCAGGGTAGTATAAGGCATTACAACAAAACTAATGCAGGCCATCAACAAAATCATCAGCTTTACATCATGCGCATTTTTTATATATTCATATCCCTGCTGTAAACTGTGCCATACACTTTGGGTATTCTTCTTAATTTCCATAGGTGGCAGTTTCATAAGCAACAATGATATAATTACAGCTACAAAACTTAGGGCATTTAATAAAAAACAAATACCTGTACCTACGGTGGTCAGTAAAACACCCGCTATGGCCGGACCTAACAGCCTGGCTAAATTCACCATTGATGAGTTGAGTGCAATGGCATTCTGCAAATCTCGTTTATCCTCCACCAACCTAATCATTAATGATTGCCGTGAAGGCGTATCGAAAGCATTAATTACCCCCAGTATGATACTGAGTACAATAATGGCGATGATATTGTAATGATGCGTTAATACCAAAGTAGTCATTAAAGCAGCCTGTAGCATGGCTGATATCTGCGTAGTGAGCAATATCTTATAGCGATTATGCCGATCAGATATGGTGCCGCCATACGGCGATAGCAATAAGGTAGGTATCTGTCCGGCAAAGTTAACTACGCCCAGCATCAGAGCCGAGTGGGTTAAACTATAAACCAGCCAATTAACCGTTATACGCTCCATCCAGGTACCGATGAGTGAAATGGATTGGCCAACAAAGTAGAGCCTGAAGTTATGATATTTTAAAGACCGAAAGGTTTCGGAAAGAGCTGCCATAGTAGAGTTAAGACAATGCATAAACGGTTTAGTTCAGCACAATATTACATTCCGTGATCAATGGAAATCTAATCCTACGTATCTGGGTTTGCTTTTTTAATTACTTCTGAATATTTAAATATTCACAGCTACACTAATTAACCATTAACTACTCAAGCTTCAACAACTCACCGCATCACTAACCAATTTATAAACAAATACTACCGAGGCTGATTATTTTGCTAACTTTGCATCCCGTACACATACTATCGGTTCCGGTAAAAATCCGTAGTCGGTTTCAGCACAACACATGATGACTAAGTATATATTTGTTACGGGCGGCGTTACCTCGTCGTTAGGGAAAGGCATTATCTCAGCCTCTTTGGCTAAGCTTCTTCAATCGCGCGGATACCGCGTTACCATCCAAAAGTTTGATCCTTATATTAATGTTGATCCGGGTACGCTAAACCCTTATGAACATGGCGAATGCTATGTAACTGAAGATGGTGCTGAAACTGATTTGGACTTGGGTCATTACGAACGTTTTCTGAATACGCCAACTTCTCAGGCGAACAACATCACCACGGGCCGTATTTATCAAAATGTAATTAACCGAGAACGGGAAGGTGCTTTCTTAGGTAAAACGGTACAGGTAGTTCCGCATATTACTGATGAGATTAAGCGCAATTTCCAAATACTAGGCGAAAGTGGCAACTATGATATTGTAATTACTGAAATTGGTGGTACAGTAGGTGATATTGAATCCTTACCTTTTGTAGAAGCCGTTCGCCAGTTCAGGTGGGAAGTAGGCTCTAACAATTCATTAGTAATTCACTTAACGCTGGTGCCTTATTTGGCTGCTGCTGGTGAGCTTAAAACCAAACCAACCCAGCACTCGGTAAAAACCTTATTGGAATACGGTATTCAGCCTGATATGCTGGTTTGCCGCACCGAGCATCATTTAACAGCCGATATTCGCCGGAAAGTTGCTCAGTTCTGTAACGTAAACATTAACGCGGTAATTGAATCCATTGATGCTTCTACCATTTACGATGTACCTTTACTCATGCTTAAAGAGCAACTGGATAAAACGGTATTGGCTAAATTGAAATTGCCAACCAAGAACGATCCTGACTTGGAGAGCTGGAAGGATTTTTTAGGGCGTTTGAAAAACCCAACTGCCGAAGTGCGTATAGGTTTGGTAGGTAAATATGTAGAATTACCTGATGCTTACAAATCTATCACGGAGGCATTTATTCATGCGGGTGCTAAAAACGAATGTAAAGTTAAAGTAGAATACATTCATTCCGAATCTTTAACCCCCGAAAATGCGGTAGAACGCTTGCAGGGTCTTCAGGGTGTGCTCGTAGCTCCAGGGTTTGGCCAACGTGGGTTTGAGGGCAAAATTGAAGCAATACGGTATGTGCGCGAAAATAACATTCCATTTTTTGGTATTTGCTTGGGTATGCAGTGCGCTGTGGTTGAATATGGCCGCCATGTATTACATTTAGAAGCCGCCAATAGTGTTGAAATGGATGGTCATACTACTTACCCGGTAATTAGCATGATGGAAGGTCAGAAGAACATTACCGCCAAAGGTGGCACCATGAGGTTGGGCGCCTATCCTTGCGATTTAAAGAAGGGCAGTAAAGCCGCAGCCATTTACGGCAAGCAGCATATTTCTGAACGCCATCGCCATCGGTACGAGTTTAATAATGAGTACCTGCAACAGTACGAAGCATCGGGCCTTATACCTTCAGGCATCAACCCGGAAAACAATCTGGTAGAGATAGTTGAGCTAAAAAATCATCCTTTTTTCATCGGAGCGCAATTTCACCCCGAATTAAAATCTACGGTTGCTAATCCTCACCCACTTTTTGTTAACTTTGTAGCCGCTTCGCTGGCTTATGCCCGCAAGAACTAGTTACTCGCACGATACATAGATAATGGATAAAAACACGTTCACAGGGCTGTTCCTGATTATGATTATTCTGGCTGGCTCCTTCTATTTCATGAAGCCTTCTGCTGATGAAATAAAGAAAGAACAGCAAAAACAGCATCTGGATTCTCTGAAAAGAGCCGGTATTAAACCCGCTGTAGCTAAAACCGACACCACCCATCAGGCACCTGTTATTGACTCGGCTGCATTAAAAGGACCCTTTGGTGCAGCAACCATGGGTACTGAGCAACTGGTAACTTTAGAAAACAAAGATATTCGCCTTAAACTAAGCACACATGGTGGACGTATCTATTCAGTAGAATTAAAAGACTTTAAAACTTTTGATAAAAAACCACTGATTTTATTTGAAGGTGATGAAAACCAATTTGGTTTTGGTTTTAGCACTGGCAATAAAAGGTTTAACACCAACAGCCTGTATTTCAAACCCAGTGCACCTGCTGTAAACGTAACAGCCAGCCAACCGGGTATGGTTACCATGCGTTTAAGCTATAGCCCTACACAGTATGTTGATTATGTGTATACCTTACCGGCTACCGGCTATAAAGTAGGCTTTAATGTTAAGCTAACCGGGCTGGATAATGTAATTGGCAACAGTAATGCTTTGAACTTACATTGGGCTTCCAGCTTGCGCAAACAGGAAAAGGATTTAAAAACCGAACGTCAATATTCTACCGTGTACTACAAAAACATGGATAACGATGTTGATTACCTGAGCGAAGTAAAAGATGAGCAAAAACAGGTTGATGGTCAGAAAATACAGTGGGTATCTTTCAAGCAGCACTTCTTCTCGAACGTACTGATTGCCAAAAACGGTTTCAATGCCGTGAATTTATCAGTAAATACCGACATAAACTCGGCTGATATCAAGCAAATGCGTGCTGCTTTAACGCTACAACGTCAGGCTGATGGCACTTACCCAATGGAGTTTTACTTTGGCCCGAATAAATATACCTTCCTGCAAAAACAAGGTTATGACTTGGAAAAACAAGTTAATCTGGGTTGGGGTCCGTTAAAGCTGATTAACCGTTATGCAGTAATTCCGGTATTTAACTTTTTACAAAAGTTTGGCTGGAACATGGGCCTAATCATTTTGGTACTTACTGTATTATTGAAATTAGTGCTATCGCCGCTTACTTATAAATCATACTTGAGTATGGCTAAAATGAAAGTTTTAAAGCCGGAAATGGATGAGATTAAAGCTAAAGTAGGTGAAGAAAACCCTACCCTGCTGCAACAGGAGTACATGAAATTGTATCGTAAAGCCGGTGTAAACCCGCTAGGTGGCTGCTTACCTTTAGTGCTGCAAATGCCTATTATCTTCGCATTCCTGCGTTTTTTCCCAAGCTTGTTTGAGCTACGTGGTCAAAGCTTTTTGTGGATGCATGATTTATCGACTTACGATGATGTTATCAGGTTCTCACCTATTTTTGGTGTAAACCACATTAGCTTAATGTGTTTACTGATGACGGCATCTACTTTAATTTACACCTATTTCAACAATCAGGTATCAGGTGCTACAGGGCAGATGAAATACATTGGTTATATTACTCCGTTCATCTTCCTAACCTATCTGAACAGTTATCCATCAGGTTTGAATTATTATTACTTCCTGGCTAACATGCTTACTTTTGCTCAACAATTCCTGATCCGTCAGTTAGTTGATGACAAAAAGATCCATGCCCGTATGCAGGAGTATAAAAAGAAACCGGAAGATCCGAAAAAGAAGAAATCAGGCTTCCAGGCTAAGTTGGAAGAAATGATGCGTCAGCAACAACAACTTCAACAATCAAAGAAGAATAACCCGTAATAAGCCGAATTTATTTCTATAAACAGAAAAGCCATAGCTATAATAGCTATGGCTTTTTCATTGTCAACATATTATTGTGCTTAGTTTAGCTGCAAGGCATTACACAACTGTGCTACAGCTGCACCTGTTGCATCTACACTTTCGGCAGCGTTAGACAACAACACAACAGCTGTTTGCCTGGCCGGATTGAATACCATAAAACTGCTGCTGCCATAAGTGCCACCATTATGAAAATAGTATTCTACGCCATTAACTCTAATCAGGTGCCAACCTAAAGCTACTTTTTGCTGCTTATTAAAAGTTACCTCCTGAACTAGATGCAAAGCTTTTCCTAATTTAGTGTTTTGCAAATCCAGATTGGCTTTGGCATACAACAACATATCGCTCAAGCTTGATTTTAGGTTACCAGCAGCAGCCAGTGCATTCATATGCCAAGTGGGCGTTACGCCCCCCTCCTGATTATACACTGTAGCTAAATGACCATTCTGTTCCGGCCTTAAATTTAGCACCGTGTTTTGCATGTGCAATGGGTGGGTAATACAATCAATCACCATTCTTTCGTATGGCTTACCACTTACCCGTTCCAGAATGGTGCCTAACAAACCAGCACCCAGATTAGAATAATCATATACCTGCCCAGGTGATGTTTCCAGCTTGCAATTTTTAAGGTATGAGAAAAGTAAAGGTACCGTGTAATTTTCATAAGGATCAAGCTTATCAGTTTGACTGGTAAGTAAATTATCCGGCAAACGCGGTAAACCCGATGTATGATTAGCCAAATTAAGTAAGGTTATACCTCGTAATGCAGAATTAGACGATACTGAATCGGGCAGGTAATGAGTAATTGAATCGGTTAATTTTACCTTACCAGCATTCACATACCAAGCCAGTAACGTAGCAGTGAATGTTTTGGTGATCGAGCCAATTTCATACAAAGTGTTAGCATCTGGTAACTGGCCATTACCTTTGGCAGTTTCGCCATAGTGGTAAACGTGAGTTTCACCGCGCTGTAATACACCAATACTCAGTCCTACTGTATTTCCTTTTTGTATGTAACGCCGGGCAAGGGTATCTAGCTGTTTATCAAAATCAGTAACCAATGGGTTAGTACTAGCTACAGGCTGCAATTTTTGCGGTGATAACGCTTGATAAGGCTCAAACAAAAAAGTTTCAATTTTACTTGTCTCATCCAAGCTCATGAATAACTGCAAAGCTTCCTCATTGAAATCAAGGCGGTATTTGGCGGTACCATTTGTAAAGCTCATTAAGGCCCATGATTTAATTCGGCCTAATGGAATCAGCTCCTTCTCCACAAATTTGTGAAGTGCATCTTGCGTTATAGATTTACGTAGAGCCTGCCCTGTAAGGGTGTAAATGCCACCAGCATCTTTTTGGTCAATGCAGTTTTTAACCAGTGTAAATACAGAATCTACTTTTTGCTGTGGAGTTTGCGCTTTTATAGCAGCTGTAATGCTTATAATAAACCATAAAGCAAGAAAGCTACGATTTTGAAGGAGCTTCATCATATTTCAAATTTAGCTCCTATTTATTTACTTACAACTCCAATCAGGCTTGACCAGCTAATAAATACAACACTGCCATACGTACAGCTACGCCGTTTTCTACCTGATCGAGTATGATAGATTGCTTGCTGTCAGCTACATCACTAGTAATTTCCACCCCCCGGTTAATTGGGCCTGGGTGCATTATGGTAATTTCTTTATCCAGGTTATCCAGTATCTGCTTGTTCAATCCGAACAGCATGGTGTATTCACGTAACGACGGGAAGTATTTAATATCTTGACGCTCCAACTGGATACGCAACATATTAGCTACATCACACCAGTTTAAAGCTTTGATCAAGTTGTGTTCCACCTTTACACCTAATGAAGCAATGTATTTCGGGATAAGCGTTGTTGGTCCGCAAACCATTACTTCAGCCCCCAGCTGTTTCAAGCATAAAATATTAGAAAGCGCTACCCGTGAGTGCAAAATGTCGCCTACTATAACCACTTTTTTACCGGCAACATCACCATATTTTTCGCGAATAGAAAAAGCATCTAATAATGCTTGGGTTGGATGCTCATGCGCACCATCGCCAGCATTTACAATTTGAGCTTTTACATGTTTAGACAGAAAAACACCAGCACCGGCATAAGGGTGGCGCATTACCACCATATCCACCTTCATGGCCAGTATATTATTTACTGTATCTACCAACGTTTCGCCTTTACTTACGGAGGACGATGATGCAGCAAAATTCAACGTATCTGCCGATAGCCGACGCTCAGCCAATTCGAATGACAAACGTGTACGGGTTGAGTTTTCGAAAAATATATTAGCAATGGTTACATCACGTAGGGAAGGCACCTTTTTGATTGGCCGGTTAATTACAGATTTAAAAGTATCGGCTGTTTCAAAAATCAGCTCTATATCTTTACGATTGATGTCTTTGATGCCTAATAAATGCCTTGTGCTTAAACCGGCCATATGTTTTTCGGATTTTTTACTCGTTTAATTTCTATTTGGATAATGCTTATGGTTAAACTTCAAAATCCGAAATTAAAACTCCGGACTCCGAAATCAACTTCAGGCGTTTTCTGACAACAGTACTACCCTATCCTCTGCGTCTGTCTCTTTCCAACTTACTACTACTTTCTGCGAAGCGATGGAATCTACTTCGATACCTACATAGTCGGCAGTAACCGGTAAATGGCGTGAATAACGGCGATCAACCAGAGTAAGTAGCTCAACTTTGGCCGGACGACCAAAAGCCAGCACTGCATCCATAGCAGCGCGTATAGTACGGCCCGTCCACAAAACATCATCCATCAAGATGACTTTCTTGCCTTCTACAATAAAATCTATTCGGGTTTGGTTAGGAACCAGCGGCGTTTCACGACGGCGAAAATCATCACGGTAAAAAGTAATGTCCAAATCGCCTTGCATAACAGGTTTGCCTAAAATCTGGTTCAGCTCAGCAGCAATACGACGGCCTAAGTAAATACCGCGAGGCTGAATGCCGATAACTACAGAATCTGAAAAATCGTTGTGGTTCTCGATCAACTGTCGGCAAAGACGCTGTATGGTGATTTGAAATTTCTGACCATCCAGCAGCGTAAGTTTTTGCATCGTTTCAGTAAGTTTTGGCAAAGGTAAAAAAATGTTTGAGTTTCAGGCAATCCAAAATTATCTGCTTGGGATGTGAAATATTTACAGCGTTTCAAGATAGAAGGCACAGTAAACTTCTGCTTCAGTTTGTAAAAGTTGGTAACTAAAAAAGCCCTGTAGCTTTAAACTACAGGGCTTTAAAGGAAATTTATTTAATGGATTATTTTGAATCGTTGTTCTCTTTACGAGCCTTGTTTTCAGCGCCTTCCATTTGCTCTTTTAATTGAGCCAATACGCTTAAATCACCTAAAGTTGATTTTTCAACTGATTCTTTTACTTTTTTCACCGCGTTGTTAGCAGCTTTAGCTTCTTTTTTGCGGTTTTCAAAATCCTGTACTCTTGCTTCAGCACGTTGGTCTTCCCAAATGCGTGAGTGAGAGATAACGATACGTTTGTTTTCTTTGTTAAACTCGATGATTTTGAAATCAGCAGTTTCTTCAGCTTTCAAAGATTTGCCGTCTTCTGCTACCAAGTGTTTGGTTGGCGCAAAGCCTTCAACACCGTATGGTAAAGCAACTACAGCACCTTTGTCAGTAACTTTCAGAATAGTACCTTGGTGTATTGAATCTACAGTGAAGATAGTTTCAAAAGTATCCCAAGGGTTTTCTTCCAATTGTTTGTGACCTAAGCTTAGCTTGCGGTTTTCAATATCCAGTTCTAATACAACAACGTTCAGTTTTTCGCCTACTTTAGTAAACTCGTTAGGGTGGTTTACTTTTTTAGACCATGACAAATCAGAGATGTGGATTAAGCCGTCGATACCGTCTTCCAGTTCAACAAATACACCAAAGTTAGTCATGTTTTTAACGGTAGCTACGTGCTGAGTACCTACAGCATATTTAGTAGCAGCGTTTTGCCATGGATCAGGCGTTAATTGTTTAATGCCTAATGACATTTTACGCTCATCACGATCTAAAGTTAAAACTTGAGCTTCAACTTCGTCACCTACTTTCAAGAACTCTTGAGGGTTGCGCAGGTTTTGTGACCATGACATTTCTGATACGTGAATCAAACCTTCAACACCTGGAGTGATTTCCAAGAAGGCACCGTAATCAGCCACAGTAACAATTTTACCTTTAACTTTTGAACCAACTTGGATTGACTCATCCAGGTTTTGCCAAGGATGTGGAGTCAGTTGTTTCAAGCCTAAAGCGATACGTTTTTTCTCATCATCAAAGTCCAGAACAACCACGTTGATTTTCTGATCCAGTGATAATACTTCTTTCGGATGCTCAATACGGCCCCATGAAATATCAGTAATGTGCAGCAAGCCGTCAACACCACCCAAGTCGATGAATACACCGAAATCAGTAATGTTTTTAACAGTACCTTCCAGTACCTGACCTTTTTCAAGGCGAGCTACGATTTCAATTTTTTGGTTTTCTAAGTCGTCTTCAATCAACACTTTGTGTGATACCACTACGTTTTTAAACTCGTGGTTGATTTTAACAACTTTGAACTCCATAGTTTTGCCCACATATATATCATAGTCACGAATAGGCTTGATATCAATTTGTGAACCTGGTAAGAAGGCTTCAACGCCCATTATATCTACAATCAAACCACCTTTAGTTCTGCTCTTCACAAAACCGGTAATGATTTCATCGTTAGCTAAAGCATCATTAATGCGCTCCCATGATTTTTGTGTTTTAGCACGTTTACGAGACAATACTAATTGTCCGTTAACGTCTTCTTGTGATTCTACAAACACGTCAACCTCATCACCGATTTTCAGATCAGGTGTATCACGGAATTCAGACAAAGATACCATACCATCAGATTTGAAACCGATGTTTAATACCACGTCTTTGTTGTTGATGTTTACTACAGTACCGGTGATAATTTCGCCCTGATTAATAGAGCTAAATGTACCATCGTACATTTTTTCAAATTTTTCACGATCAGCATTGCTGTAGTTACCAAATTTTTTGTCGTCAGCGTCCCAGTCGAATTCGTCACGGCCACCTGCGATTTTAGATTTGATTTCATCAATAGAAATTGAATCAGCTTCTGACTCAATGTTTTCTCTTTCTTTTAAAGAAGCTACTGTACCCAGTTCTGCTTCTTTAGATTTTAATTCTTTTTCTGCTTCTTGTTTTTTTGCCATTAAATAAATTGTCTCCTTTTTCCAAATCAATTGGAAGTGCAAAAGTACGGATATTTTTCTTTTAAATAAACAAAATAAAATGTTAAATATTGATTGTGAATAGGATGTGATAACTTATTAGCTCATTTTGCCTATAAAAACTAGTATGTTCATAATCTTCTAATCAGCAAATCTCACTTAAGCTTAGTACCTAGATTAGGTTTTCAAATAAAACACCCCATATCAGGTTACTATATATTAGCCTGATATGGGGTGTTCCATGCTATACAGTATATATACTATATAACTGTTATTATTTTACAACCAACTGCACTTCTACATTGCCACGGGTGGCATTGGTTGTTCCTCTTGTAAAGAAAAGGCACGCTTTGATTCAGCGCAACTAGTACATTTTATGCTTTAAACTTTAGCTCTTCGCCTATGGTAATAACTATACCTATATAATAAGGTAAAATGCTATTCTCTAACAATACCTGCTTTTTCCAGTTCAACCTGCATCTGTTGCTGCAAGCTTAAGGCTTCAGCGCGGGCAGCCTCAGCAAAATCTTCACCGTTTGATGCATAAGCAATAGAACGCGATGCATTTACCAACAAACCACAATCGGCAGTTAAGCCATAGCGGCAAACTTCAGCCAAGCTTCCACCTTGTGCACCTACCCCAGGCACCAACAAAAAATTATCAGGCGCATGTTTACGAATATTAGCAAACTCCTGCCCCTGCGTAGCCCCTACTACATACATTATACGGTCTGCCCCTGCCAAACTATTAGCTTTCTGAATTACATTTTCATATAATAAACCGTTATCGGTTTTCAGGCACTGAAAGTCGCGGCTACCGTCATTTGAAGTAAGCGCCAGGATAATAATCCATTTACCTTCATAAGCTAGATAGGGTGTTAAACTATCATGTCCCATGTAGGGTGCTACAGTTAAAGCATCAAACCCCATACCACCAGCAGTCTCATCAAAAAAAGCGCGGGCATACTGGTCGGAAGTATTGCCAATATCGCCACGTTTAGCATCTATGATAGATAAACATTCTTTGGGCAGGTACTGATAGGTGTCAATTAAACTTTGCCATCCCTGCAAGCCACGGCTTTCATAAAAAGCCGCGTTAGGCTTATAAGCTACACATAAATCATGCGTAGCATCTATAATACGGCGATTGAATTCCAGCACCGGATCAGGATACGTATGTAAAAAGGCTGGAATTTTATTCAAATCAGTATCCAAACCAATACATAAGAAAGATTTTTTCTGTTTTATCTGCTCAATAAGCTGCTTTCGGCTAAGCATAATGGAAAAGTTAAAAAATTATTTGGGTCAAAAAAACTAAAAATCCTCCGGAGTGTTGCGCATATATAAATCTTTTTATGAAAGATTTTGAGTTCTAAAAATTATTAAGTACTATTGCAGCGTTTCCAAAATTTTTCTTGCGCTAAAGAAAGAGTTTATAAAATCCCACGTTGTTAATAAAACTTCATAATTTTTATAGTGCTGCACAGCTGCAAGACAATTTTCTTTTTTAAAAAATACAAATAATCTTTTTTGAATTCATATTCATCTCATGCCTGAAACACTCGAACTGAATGACAAGCTTGTGTCTGAGTTGCGCCAAATAGCCAAAGACTTAGGTGTTGCTGAAGCCGATGAGTTGCGTAAACCACAGTTAATTGTTCGTATTAAAGAACAAGAACAATTGATTGAAACAGCCCGCTCACAACAGTCTGCTTTAGATCAAAACTACGCTACTAACGATACCCCTACTGATATAGCGGAGGCCCCTGCCGATAATGCAGAAAAGCCCCGTAAAAGAACTCGTACTTTAAAAACTAAAACGCCTGCCCAGCCACAAGCGGAAGCTGAAGAAGCTGGTAGCGATTTATTTGCAGCACCAGAGCCTATTGTTCAGCCTGAAAGTCCGACAACGCCAATTGCACAGGAAGAAACTCCGGTAACTACTCCAGCGGCACCAGCACCAGAAGTGCCGGCTGCTAAACCTGCACAAGAGCCTCGTACACCTAAGTTTGAGCGCGAACGTAGGCCTAATAATTTTAAAGAAGGTAATAACAACAATAATAACGGCCAAAATCAGCAGCAACAAAAGCCGCAGGAACCACCTATAAATTTAGATTTTGACAATGTTATTGTTAATGAAGGCGTATTGGAAATTATGCCTGATGGTTACGGCTTTTTGCGCTCTTCTGATTATAATTACTTAACTTCTCCGGATGATATTTATGTATCACAATCGCAAATCAAATTATTTGGTTTAAAAACTGGTGATACAGTTAGAGGAAGCATACGCCCACCTAAAGAGGGTGAAAAGTATTTCCCGCTAGTACGTGTAGAAGCCATTAACGGCCGCATACCAGCTGAAGTGCGCGACCGTGTACCTTTCGATCACTTAACACCACTTTTCCCATCTGAAAGGTTAAACTTGTTTACCGATGGCGGCAACTACTCAACTCGCATTATGGATTTGTTCTCGCCTATTGGTAAAGGACAGCGTGGCTTGATTGTAGCCCAGCCAAAAACCGGTAAAACCATGTTGTTGAAAGACGTAGCCAATGCTATTGCTAAAAACCACCCGGAAGTTTACCTGATTATACTGCTGATTGATGAGCGCCCTGAAGAGGTAACTGATATGGCCCGCAGCGTACGTGCCGAAGTGGTATCATCAACTTTTGATGAACCTGCCGAACGCCACGTTAAAATTGCCAACATTGTGCTTGAAAAAGCCAAACGTATGGTAGAGTGTGGCCATGATGTGGTTATCTTACTCGATTCAATCACTCGTTTAGCACGTGCTTATAATACAGTAGCGCCAGCATCAGGTAAAATTTTATCAGGTGGTGTGGATGCTAATGCATTGCATAAACCTAAACGCTTTTTTGGTGCAGCCCGTAATATTGAAGATGGCGGCTCGCTCACCATTATTGCTACTGCCCTTACCGAAACCGGCTCTAAAATGGATGAGGTAATTTTTGAAGAGTTTAAAGGTACCGGTAATATGGAGTTGCAACTGGATCGTAAATTATCCAACAAACGTATATTCCCGGCTATTGATATTACTGCTTCCAGTACCCGCCGTGATGATTTACTGTTAGATCGCGAAACACTGCAACGTATCTGGATACTAAGAAATCACTTAGCTGATATGAACTCACAGGAAGCTATGGAGTTTTTATTGGGTCAAATTAAAGGCACTAAAACCAACGAAGAATTCCTGATTTCCATGAATTCTTAATTCTTTATATTTAGGGTTTCATGAATTTACCTGAATTGAAATCAGCTTAGATTTTAGTTAAAATAAGGGTAACTTCATGAAACCTTAACAATAATTGGCTATCTTCATCGCCAAAATGAAGAAACGCGTAAAAAAGCATGTCCCTAATGCCATTACCTGCGCCAACTTATTTAGTGGCTGCGTCGGAATTGTTTTTGTAACCTTACAAGATGATTTAAAGATTGCGGCTTATTGCATTTTTCTAGCTGCCATTTTTGATTTTTTTGATGGACTAGCTTCCCGCGTATTACAATCTTTTTCTATTATTGGTAAAGACTTGGATTCCTTAGCAGATATGGTAAGCTTTGGTGTATTACCAGCTTTTATACTATACCGCCTATTTTTAGAGGCACCGCAAATTGATCACGTAAGTACTTTTTTAAACTATATAGCCTTTTTGATTCCGGTATTTTCGGCATTACGGTTAGCTAAGTTTAACCAGGATACCCGCCAGGTAGAAAGCTTTATAGGTCTGCCCACACCTGCCAATGCAATTCTGATAGCGTCCTTTCCGCTGATTTTGAGAGAACACTACGAGTTTTTTGATAACTATATACTTAGCCCTTACTTTTTAGTAGCTTTTGTAATTGTGATGTGTACATTATTAGTGGCTGAGCTACCGCTTATGTCGTTAAAATTTAAACAGCACGATTTTCAACGTAATGCTTACCGGTATTTCTTGCTACTATTTTCGGCAATTTTGATACTAATTTTTAAATTTGCTGCTGTTCCGGCGATTATATTGATGTACATCGCCTTATCTATTATTCAATTAAGATTTGTTAAATAATGAAGTTTCAAGCTGAAATCGATGTAATGCCTAAAAAAGAAATACTTGACCCACAAGGAAAAGCCGTAACAGGCAGCATGAAAAACCTGGGTTTGGCCGAAATTCATAACGTACGCATTGGCAAACACATTTCGCTGGAAATTGAGGCAGAAAGCGAACAAGCTGCTCACGAAAAAACAGAGCAAGCCTGCAAAAGCCTGCTTGCTAATCTAATTATGGAAAGCTATACATTTAAAATACAAGCTGTTTAAACAGCTTGTACGCTTAATATTAAGCTTCTTTTTCAGCTCTAATTTGTACCAGCTTTTGTAGGTTGGCGTTCATGATACTATTTACAATAGTAAATTTTTCATTAATAGAGCTATCTGGAGCACCGCTTTTAGCTAAACCTTCTATTTGTTGCATAAGGCCTTGGCAGGTATGCATACCAAAAAAGCCGAGGTTAGCTTTCAGTTTATGAGCAGCAGCAGCAGCAATAGGCCAATTTTGTGATGTTATACCCTGCTCTATTTCTGACATTAGCTGAGGGGTTTGTTGTAAAAACATATCAATAGACTCAACAATGAACTCGTCACTACCGTCGGCTATTTCTTCCAAAAAAGTTAGGTCAAGGTCGGGGGTCGATAAAAGATCAGACATAGACAGGTTTAAAATATCCACAAAAATATTATATTTTTTTCACTTCCAATTCATCTTTAACCATACATTTTAGCTCATAATTAGTTTGCTTCAGAACCGGATGTTTAAAATCAGGCGCAATTTCGGCTAAAGGTTCTAGCGCAAACCGGCGTTCGTGCAATCGGGGATGTGGTATGATTAAATCTGGAGATTCTTCAAGAACCAAATCATTATAGTATAATATATCAATGTCCAGCGTACGGCTTCCCCAGCGCTCCAGTCGTTCACGCCCTAGTTCCTGTTCTATATCTAATGCCATTCGCAATACCTCATAGGGTGGTAGCGTGGTTTGCAAAGACAGTACTTGGTTCAAATAACTGGGTTCATCAGCTTTCCCCCAACTTGCAGTTTCGTAAACAGCAGATTGGCTGCTTATAGCACCTACCCTTTCTGTCAGTATTTTACGGGCCTGCTCCAAAAATAGTTGCCGGTTGCCTAAATTGCTTCCTAGCAGTAAATATACTGTATTCATTGTTGTAACAAATATTATAGTCAGCGCTCTAAACCTTATCAGTTGTGAAATGCTTAATTTTGCATAGATAAATATTTAGCAGCTTTAATGAAACAGTTTTTCAAGTTTGTACTAGCTACAGTAATTGGCTTCCTTATAGTAGGTGTAATTTTAGTGTTGTTGGTGGTAGGCATCGCTATATCGGCTGGTAGCCATAGCAGTACCGAAGTTAAATCTAACTCCATTCTTAATATATCTTTAAATTCTACCATTCCAGAACGCTCCCCCAATTCACCCTTATCCATTTTAAGCTTTTTAGGCATTGGTGAAGATAAATCAGTAGGTTTAAATGATATTTTGACCAGTATTCGTAAAGCTAAAACTGACGATCATATTAAAGGTATCTACCTCACTCCAGGTGAAAGCCCTTCGGGCTATGCTACTACGGAAGAAATCCGTAACGCATTGTTAGACTTTAAAAAGTCACACAAATTTATCATTGCTTATAGTGAAGTTTATTCACAAGGCTTTTATTATCTGGCCTCTGTAGCTGATAAGGTTTACATCAATCCCAAAGGTATATTTGAGTTCAGGGGCTTAAGTTCACAAATTACCTTTTACAAAGGTGCATTAGATAAGCTCGGCATTGAAGCGCAGGTGATCAAAGTAGGCACTTACAAAAGCGCTGTTGAACCTTATATACTGAACAAAATGAGCGATGCCAACCGTCTGCAGGTAACTGCTTACTTAGGTTCATTGTACAACCATTTTTTGAGTGGCGTTAGTAACAGCCGACAGTTGAATAAAGATAGCTTAGCAAGCGTAGCTGATCAGTTGAAGATACATTACCCGGAAGATGCCTTGAAATACAAGCTGGTTGATGGTTTGAAATATAATGATGAAGTGCTGGATGAGCTAAAAAAGCGTACAGGTACCAATCTGAAAAAAGATCTGAATGGCGTTAGTTTAAGTGATTATGCCAGCAATCTGAAAAACGACGATGACGATAGCGATACACAAGATGATGTTAAAAATCAGGTAGCTATTGTTTATGCCTCAGGAGAAATTAATGGTGGCAATGGTGATGATAACAGCATCGGGTCAGACCGTATATCAGCAACCTTACGAAAGTTAAGGTTGAATGATGATGTAAAAGCAGTAGTGCTTCGGGTGAATTCGCCGGGGGGTAGTTCGTTAGCTTCAGATGTAATCTGGCATGAGGTAAGCCTTACAAAAAAGGTAAAACCTGTTATTGTTTCTATGGGTGATTATGCCGCATCGGGTGGCTATTATATTTCGTGCGCAGCCGATTCAATTATTGCCGAGCCCAATACCATCACCGGCTCTATTGGCATATTTGCTATATTACCTAACCTGCAAAAGTTTTTCAACGATAAACTGGGTGTTACTTTTGATGGGGTAAAAACCGGTAAATACGCTGATTTAGGCGATGTAACTCGCCCCTTAAGTCCGGAAGAAAGAGCTATTTTACAGGATGAAGTGAATCATGGCTATGATGATTTTACCAAAGCTGTAGCTGCTGGCCGGCACAAAACCCAAGCATATATTAACAGCATCGGTCAAGGCCGTGTGTGGACTGGTGAACAAGCCATTAAAATTGGACTAGTTGACCGCTTAGGCAACATTAATGATGCCATTAAAAGCGCAGCCCGTATGGCTAAAGTTACCGATTACAACATTGTACCTTACCCTAAGCAAAAAGGCATTTTTAGCAAAAGCAGTAATGACTTAATGACTAAGGTAAAAATGAGCTGGATGCAATCTGAACTGGGCGATAACTTCCGTTACTATGAAGAACTAAAAAGCATTAAAAAAATAATGCGTGTGCCGCAAGCACGCTTACCTTTTATGGTAGAAGTGAAGTAACACGTACCCCATTTCTCCATTAAAATAAATAGTGCGGTGGCTATGTAATAAACACTCCATTTCTCAACAAAACATTCACAAAAGCTGTTCATTTGAATGGCTTTTGTATTTTTACACCCTTAGTGCCTGTTATGGAAAACAAAGTAATTGCCCGCCAGCTCAGACTTTTGTCGCAGCTGATGGAACTACACGAAGAAAATACTTTCAAGATACGCTCAATAGCTAATGCAGCTTTTAAAATTGATAAGCTGCCCTACCCGCTGGCTGGTAAAACACGTGAGGAGTGGGATAAGATTGAAGGTATTGGGAAAAGTATTGTTAGCTACATTCAGGAGTTGATGGATACAGGCACACTAGCCGATTTACAAGATTTAATTAAAGCTACGCCACCCGGCGTTATTGAAATGCTGGGCATTAAAGGTATTGGCCCGAAAAAAATAGCCACCATATGGCATCAACTGGATATTGAAAATATAGGCGAGTTGTACTATGCCTGCAACGAAAATCGCTTGGTTGAAGCCAAAGGTTTTGGAGCCAAAACACAGGAAGAAATAAAAAAAATTATTGAGTTCCGGATGGCAGGTAATGGTAAGTTTTTATATGCTCAGGTTGAACCTGAAGCCGTTGAACTGCTCACCTTGCTTAAAGATACTTTTCCAGGTGCACTAATTGAATTTGGAGGAGAATATCGCCGTTGTTGCGAGATCATTTCAGAACTGGTTATTGTATTAGGCTCACGCGATGCCGAATTGGTTCAACAAACTTTATCCACCACTACTTTGCTAAACAATGTCAGCATCAATGAATGTTTGATAAGCGGCGAAACCAATAACGGTTTACTGGTAAGTATTTATGTAGTAGAAAAACGCTTTTTCTACCGTGAGCTTTTTGTACAAACCGGTAATGAAGAACACGTAGCCGCAGTAAAAGCACGCATTAGCGATGATATTGACCAGCCGGAAAATGAAAACATGATTTATCACAAAGCAGGTTTAGCTTGGATGCCACCTGAATTACGGGAGGGCACCAATTTTATTGAAGAAGCTAAAGACAACAAGTTGCCCGACCTGATTGATGAGCATGATCTGAAAGGCACCTTGCATAATCACAGTACCTGGAGTGATGGCATACATAGCGTGGAAGAAATGGCACTGTACTGTCGTGACCAGCTTAATCTGGAATATCTTGGTATGTGCGATCATAGTAAAAGCGCCTTTTATGCTAAAGGCCTCAGTATTGAGCGGGTACTGCAACAGCAGGAAGAAGTTGACCACCTTAATAAAAAGCTAAACGGCTTTCACATTTTTAAAGGTATTGAATCGGATATCCTGAGTGATGGCGCCTTGGATTATCCGGACGAGATTTTAGAACGCTTTGATTTTGTGGTAGCCTCTGTGCATTCAAACTTAAAAATGGCAAAAGACAAAGCTACCGACCGACTAATCAAAGCCATTGAAAACCCTTATACCACTATATTGGGTCATCCTACCGGCCGCTTGTTGCTCAGCCGAAAAGGGTATGAAATTGACTATGAAAAAGTAATTGATGCTTGCGCAGCCAATCAGGTAATTATTGAAATAAATGCCAATCCATTAAGACTAGATCTGGATTGGCGCTGGTATCAGTATGCACTTAAAAAAGGTGTTTGGCTATCTATCAACCCTGATGCACACCGTAAAGAAGGCTTTCATGACATGCGTTACGGTGTATTGGTAGGCCGAAAAGGCGGATTAACTAAAGAGCAGTGTCTAAACGCCTTATCGTTACCACAAATTACTGAAGTATTCAACCATAAAAAAGCACAGGTTACCGAAAAGGCTAACCGTTAATATTTGAAACTTATTATTATACATGTTAATTGATAAAGTACGCTCCATTCAGCAATCACAAAAACAACCTAATGTTTTAGTCATAGGCGATTTGATGATTGATCATTATGTATGGGGCAACGCTACCCGCCTATCGCCCGAAGCACCAGTGCCGGTAGTTAATGTTAAAAGCGAATCTACTACTTTAGGAGGTGCGGCCAATGTGGCTCAAAACCTAATTACCCTGGGTGCGAAGGTAACTTTAACCGGAATAATAGGTGATGATGCAGCAGGCCGGCAGCTTATCTCTATTTTGGAGCAGGAAGGCATTGATACTTGCGCAATTATTCAAGATACAAACCGACCTACTACAATAAAAACCCGCATATTGGCAGGCAGCCATCAACTGGTGCGGGTTGATCGCGAGGTAACCGATCCGGTTCATGAAACTTTGGCAGATGAATTATTGAAGAAGCTAACCACTTGTATTGAGAAAGCTGATATTGTTTTATTTTCTGATTACAATAAAGGTCTTTTCTCTCCTGCTTTAACAGAGCGTTTAACTCAGGCGATTAATCAGCAACATAAAAAAGTGATTGTTGACCCTAAGGGGTTAAATTATAGCAAATACAAAGGTGCTTACCTGATTAAGCCTAACCGTAAAGAGCTGACAGAAGCTGCAAAAGCAGAAAAAATCAGTAACCTTACAGATTTACAAGAGGCGGCAAAAACCATATTTAAGCAAACTGAAGCCGAATACCTGGTGGTGACTTTATCAGAAGAAGGTATGGCTATTATGAGCGAACTTACTTATAAAGTGTTGCCCGTAAAAGCTACTGAAGTATTTGATGTGACAGGTGCCGGCGATACTGTATTGGCTGCTATGGCATACTTTATGGCTTCAGGTTTGGATATTGAAGAAGCTTGCGAACTGGCCAACCATGCGGCAGCCATTGTAATCAGGAGGGTTGGCAGCGCTACTACTACTATTAATGAGATTTTAGAAGATATGCGTAGAAATACTTAAATGATTTGCCAGCGTAAATGATTTTTAATTTTAGACAATCCTAAAAAATCACACTTATATTTATGATAACGCAACGTTCATATTCACGAAAAGAATTTTCATTAAATCTATGCGGCCCGATATTGAGCAACACCTTCTTTCTAAAATCAGTAACCTGCCTGAACTGAAAACTACCGTAAGTAATTGGCAGCAACAAGGCCTGAAAGTAGTATTCACGAATGGCTGTTTCGATTTGCTGCATACCGGTCATATTACCTACTTGGCCAAAGCAGCTGAAATGGGTGATAAGCTCATTCTCGGATTAAATGCTGACGCTTCCGTAAAACGTTTGAAAGGTGAGAGTAGGCCTGTTAACCCGCAAGATAGCAGAGCCTTGTTGCTGGCTGCCCTGTTTTTTATAGATGCTGTGGTGTTGTTTGAAGAAGATACACCCCATAATTTAATTACTATCCTACTGCCCGATCTGCTGGTAAAAGGTGGCGATTATACTATCGACAATATTGTAGGTGCTAGCGAAGTTATAGCTAATGGCGGTGAGGTAAAAACCATCAATTTTGTAGAAGGCTACTCCTCTACTTCCATTATACAAAAAATAAAAGGGCAGCTGGCCTAACCGATACACTAAGGGGTATGAAGATATTGGTAATTCGTTTCAGTTCTATGGGTGATATTATTTATACTACCCCGGTGGTACGTTGCCTTAAACAGCAACTACCTGATGCTGAAATTCATTTCCTAACTAAAGCTACATTCCGATACATATATGATGGTAACCCATATTTAGATAAACTTCTGCTATTACAACCTAAACTTTCAGATACGATACGCCAAATTCAAGCTGAAAACTATGACTGTATAGTTGATTTACACAGTAATTTACGAACCTCAATCATCAAACTACGTACGGGTATTAAGACCTTTACTTATAATAAGCAACGCATACGTAAGTGGCTGAGTTTAAAGTTCAACCTCAAGCTGGTTCCGCCGGTACACTTGGTTGACCGATACTTGAAAGCAGTGCAACCTTTAGGTATCGTAAATGATGGCTTACCTATTAACTATTACATTAAAAAAGATTACAGACTTGAAGCTCTGCTACCAGCATCGCACCTGCATGGATATGTAGCTTTTGTTATTGGCGCTACGCACTTTACCAAGCGTATGCCCAATGATAAAATCATCAGTATTTGCCGGCAAATTAATCAACCTGTAGTACTACTAGGCGGGCAGGATGTAAAAGCCAATGGTAACGAAATTGCTCAAGCCTTAGGTTCTGCAGTTTATAATGCTTGCGGCATAACAACCTTAGATGAATCGGTCTTTTTAGTATCTAAAGCACACCGGATACTGGGTTTTGATACAGGCTTAACCCACATTGCTGAAGCTTTTCAGGTACCTATTGCCTCTATTTGGGGCAGTACCGTTCCGGAGTTATTGGGTGTACAGCCTTACCAGGTAAAAAATGCTTTGGTTGCAGGTATAGAATTGCCCTGCCGCCCTTGCTCTAAATTCGGCTTGGAAAAATGCCCGTTAGGTCATTTCAAATGCATGAATGATATGCCTGAAGATATACTATCAGGCTTTGCCAATCAGCGTTGATCCTTTATATTTGGCTATATAGATATGCGTAAACTTTTGCTAATCGGTGGTTTGTTAACGATGTTGGGATTGGGACATGCATATGCCCAGCGTGATACTAGCATTACCCTCAATCCATACCGAAAGTCTTTCAACACTTTCTTAGCAGCCAATCCAGTATTGTTCGGCTTTCAAATAGGGGGAGGCATAGGCACTCAGCATTACTCGGCAGCTCAACAGGTATCTACACAATCAGTAGCTACGTTTAATGCAGCGGTTAAAGCTATATTGCCGCTTAACTATAAATATGCTGTTTACACCAGTTGTGGTATTACTAACAAAGGCGGTGTGTTATTTGAAGATGCATTAACCACTACTACTAAAATCACCTATCTGGATGTTCCGGTTAGCTTAGTACGTAAATTTACACTGCCCCTGTTGGGCAACTTATACGTAGGAGCAGGTGGTTACTTGTCGCGCGGTTTACGGGGCAAAACAAAGTTTGAAACACCTGATAGTGAATCATCAGACCAGTTGGTGTTTGGTAAAGGTAATGACCTACAACGTACAGATGCAGGCTTAAACTTTGTAGGAAGCCTTCAATTAAACAACAACTTAACTTTCAACGCTAGCTACGAACTGGGTTTAAGAAATATTGTTTCACAAATACAGCAGGATACCGGAACTTCGCATATTAACAACCGTTACCTTTCGGTAACTTTAGGTTATCTATTTAGTTTATAGTATGAAAAAACTGCTGCTTATCCGCCATGCTGAAGCTGTTGGCTATACTCCAAACGGCGATTTTCACCGCCCCTTATCTACTAAAGGTGAGCAACAACCAGCTGCTTTAGCACAGAATTTACAACAATCCGGATTCGTTCCACAGCATTTGGTTAGCAGCCCGGCACTGCGTACGCAAACTACTGTACAGATTATTGCCAATAGCTTACACCTTTCTACACCAGAATACAACGAAGCCATCTATGAAGCTAGTGAAGAAACTTTATTACAGGTAGTGAACCATTTTAACCCTCAATTAGACTTTGTAGGTTTAATAGGCCATAATCCAGGCATTAGCTATTTGTTATATAATCTCACCGGCGAGATACGAGATATACCGCCTTGTACAGCAGTAGTAATTAACTTTGAGGTAGATGATTGGGAATCTATAAGCCCAAATACAGGCACCTTAATTTACTATAACTCACCTGACAGTTTTTAACTAATTGCATACATTTTGCCCGGTAAGGATTGAATGTAACCCTGCATTTCCATATTCAGTAAGTTCATGGCCAACTGACTGGTAGGCATGTTGCTTTTAATACTTAAATCATCAATGGCAATGCCAACCTCTTGTTGTTGCAGAATTTCATAGATCCGCCTTTCTTCACTGCTTAAATCAATTGGCATCACAAATTGCTTAGGGGCAGTTTTAGCAGATTGCGCCTTATCCCACCCTAACAAAAAAGCTAAATCCTGCGCGCAGGTTAGTAAACCCGCTTTATGATTTCTGATCAGGAAGTTGCATCCCTCTGAAAATTCATCATTGATACGGCCAGGAAAAGCAAATACATCTTTATTATAAGAATTAGCAATTTCGGCAGTAATTAAAGCGCCACCTTTAATACCTGCCTCAATAACTACAGTAGCATCAGCCATACCAGCTACAATGCGGTTACGAGCCGGAAAGTTCTCCCGGTCAGGTTTTGTGCCCGATGGGTACTCACTTAGCCAACCGCCATTAAGCAGCATCTTATCAGCAACAGCTTTATTTTGATGCGGATAAATACGATCAAGCCCATGTCCAAGCACCCCTATTGTTGGTACCTCTAATCGTAAACTTTCTTTATGAGCAGCCACATCAATACCCAGTGCTAGGCCACTTACTACCAATACGTCATGCTGCTGTAAATCCTCAATCAATTGCTTACAAAGCAGTCGCCCATAGTCAGTAGCATTACGAGTACCCACTATACTTACCACGCGTTGACTGTTTAAATCAGCATTACCTTTACTATACAAAAGTATAGGTGCATCAGCACAACTCTTTAAACGCTTAGGGTAGTGGCTGTCGGTATAAAACAGCAAGTCAACATTGTTTTTTGTAACAAAGTCCAACTCTTGGTCAGCGCGTTGCAAAACGGATTCAAAGCTGAGTTGCTCAACCACATTGCGCCGCATACCTGGAACCTTCAGAAAACGGTTGGGCGATCCTGCAAATACTTCTTCAGCGTTGCCGAAGTAAGTTAGTAAAGCTTTTGATAGGGCTGGTCCTACACCTTTAATAAAGGTAAGAGCAATTTGGTGTTTTAATGACATAAGGTGGTGGCTAAAATTAAGGATTTTTCTGAAACAAACACCCTAAAACAATAGGTGTTGACAATCAGCGATTTATAGACAACATAAAATATAGTACTATAAAAATAGTTTATTAACTACATTTATAGTACTATATTTGGCAAACCAAACTATCAAAGTAGTTTATAAACTATCTAAATAGTTTAATTAAACTACAGAAATAGTTAGCGTTTTTAACTAGAAAATTGATGAAAGAATTAACCAAGGCAGAAGAACAGGTAATGCAAATTTTATGGCAATTGAAAGAAGGCATTGTAAAAGATGTTTTGGAGAAAATGCCCGACCCAAAACCAGCTTATAACACGGTATCAACTGTGGTTAGGGTACTGGAAGGTAAAGGTTTTATTAACCATAAAGCTTACGGAAATTCGCACGTGTATTTCCCAGTAGTAGGCGAAGAAGACTATAAAAAATTTGCGTTTGAAAAAGTGCTTAAAAGCTACTTTAATAACTCCTATAAATCACTGGTTTCTTACCTGGTAAAGGAGCAAAAACTAAATTTAACAGAGCTTGCCGAGCTGATATTGTTGGCCGAAAGGAGTAAAATAAAAGACAAATAAACGTCCAGTTGTGCTACATAACTGAGGTAATATTTACTTGATTGCTTTGCACGAGTTGTATTAGCTACTACTCCGTAAAGATACTTTTAATATAGCCATTTGGTTGTACTCCTCTATTGGGTATGCCAACATGTTGTAGCATTCTGCTTGTTCATACTGGCTGCTAATTACCGTCGGAGACTAAGCCTAAGTTCAACAGCTAGCAGGTAAATATTACGATTATTTAATCCAAACAGCTGCTGTTAAACTAAACACAAGCGATATAATGGCTTTAAATAAAGCCATTATAACTACTAATTTGATTGAGGCAATAGTATTTGATAGCCAACTTACATTAGTACCTTATAACGCTTTAAAAGCGGTATTTACATACATATAGTTTAAACAAAGCATTACACGCTAATTTACCAGACCAATATTCTTCTCTCCTACTCTACCCTGCATGATTTGTTTGTAAACTTAATGGAGGAGTTAAGGCTGGTTACTGCAGAACATGGCCTATTTACATTCGTCAAAAACAGGATTGTTATATTTTGCTGCTAAGCCTATCAGAACAACTTATTAGTTAATCGAGGTTATTTGTTCGATTTAGAACAATTTTAAAGCCCTATATGAGCTTATTGACGATTAGTTGAGGAAAGGTATAATGGAGTTAACGATGCTCGTGTATATAGCTTTAATGTACGTTTGTGTCAACTAGTCGGATAGATATTAGCAAACCTTCCTTCCAAAAAACCATAATGCACAAGTAAAGTATATTTTCCTATCACGATACATTGACCATACTTAATGTTTCTAAAATTTAAGTTAAGAGGCACTTTAGAGAAGTCCTAAATGAATAAGCTCCCAGTATCGGGAGTTTGGATCATTAATTAATACTTTAATTTAGGTATAGTAGTAAATTTAAAGACAATCAAGTAATTACGCTTTCACATAGATCACTTGCTTAGTTTCAAAAAACTCTTCTTCAAAATAGTTTTTCAATTCAAATTGCTGAACTACTAACCCCGATTCGGTAATCTCCTGTTTGAGGTCTCCACCTTTCAGATACAGTATGCCGTTGGCTAATTGATTATCTGATTTTTTAATGAACTTATCTTTTACCCAGGGATAAAAATCTTTCAACTGCGTTACTGCCCGCGATACTACAAAATTGAATTTACCCGGCACTTGCTCAGCACGGGTATGCGTTGCCTGAAGGTTTTGCAAGCCGATGGCTTTGGCTACTTCCTGCACTACTTTTATTTTTTTGCCAATAGAATCAACCAGATAAAACTTAGTTTCTGGGAACATAACAGCCAGAGGTATACCCGGAAAGCCACCACCTGTACCTACATCCAACACCTGTTCGCCAGGCATAAACTTCATTACTTTAGCTATTCCTAATGAATGCAGCACATGTCGCTCATAAAGCGCTTCAATGTCTTTACGTGATATTACATTAATTTGCTCATTCCAGTAGGTATATAATTCCTGCAACTGCGCATATTGCTGTAACTGCACTGGTGTTAGCTCAGGAAAGTATTTGGTTAGTAGCGTTGTACTCATCCTCTATCTAACCGGTTAATAATGTTGCCCAGCAAATACTTGGCCCGGAATAGCTGCGCCTTTACAGTACCTAGCGGCAAATCCAGCTGTGTTGAAATTTCTTCATACGATAGCTCATCAAAATACCTCAAGGTTAACAAATTGCGGTAACGAGGCGGCAAACTCTCAATCAGTAACTTCAGCTCTTGGCTTTGCTGCTTTTTGATAGACGTTTCTTCCGGATTTGGCTCATCGGCTTTAATTTGCAGCGGTCGGTCATCCTCTTCATCCATCATGTTGTTGATAGATACGGTATTCAGCTTCCGCTTTCTTAAAAAATCGATACAATTGTTGGTAGCCACCCTGAACAGCCAGGTACTAAAAGCAAAATCGGGCTGATACTTGTCTAGTTTTTCAAACGCTTTGGCGAAAGTTTCTACCGTTATGTCCATCGCATCTTCTTTATTGTTCACCATTTTAAGCGACATAAAGTAGATTGAATCTTTATAACGGTGCATTAAATCAGCATAGGCTTTTTGATTTCCCTCACGAGCTTTCAAGACTAACTGATAATCATTTTTAGCATTTTCCGTAAAATTTGCATTTACTTCCATCGGGTTGTTTTAATAAAAGTTCCTATCAATCCAAATACATTTAAATACACATAATAAATCAAGTCCCAAAAAGGCAGAAACCATAATAAGCTTGCATTACCTAACTTGTGTGCTGCCTTACGAAACACAATCCATTGCACTAATAGTTTTAAAACATATACGCTGCCTAAAACTAAAGGTTGCAATCGATAGTACAAACTAAGTACCAGTAAAATATAAAATAAAAATCCGCTTACCGCATCCAGGCTTAACAACCATTTGTGCCGAGCCTTATACAAGCCTCCAACGCCCATATGGCGTTTTTTTTGCCTAAAGTAACTGCTAAATGTACTTTTAGCTTCGCTATATGTAAATGCTCCGGGATGAATTTCAATTACTGTATTATCTGCAGTAGCGTTCTGATTAACAAACAAATCATCATCACCAGATAGGACATGTAGATGTGAAGCAAAACCTTTTCTTTTAAAAAACAAAGATTTTGTGTAGGCCAAATTACGGCCAATTCCCATATAAGCTTTACGCCCCAGCGCTGCCGATAAATAGTTAATAGCAGTACGCAATGTTTCAAACCGGATAAAAGCATTCAGAAAACCAGCCGTTTTACGGTAAGGCGAATAGCCCAGCACAATCTCAGTTGTTCCGGTAAAATTCTGGGCCATAAGGGTAATCCAGTTTTCAGAGGCCGGCTCACAATCTGCATCGGTAAACAGCAGGTGCTCATACCGGGCGGCTTTAATACCCATGGTTAAGGCAAACTTTTTACCGGTCTTAAATTTACGGTGCTCAGTTACAGTAACTAATTTTAAATGCGGGTACTTTTCACTGAAATGAAGCAGTACATTATGCGAATCATCTACCGAACAATCATTAACTACCACCACCTCAAAAGTTGGATACAGTTGTTCCAATATGGTAGGAAGGTAACGCTGCAAGTTTTCGGCTTCGTTACGTGCACTAATGATTACTGAAATGGGTAAACTATTGGGTTCAACTTCTGGTAGCCGGTAAGCTGCTATGCGGCGCTGTCGCAACAGTAGAAATCCCATCTGGATAATAAAGCAGAGCAGAAATAGCGCAAGAAGTACTACAGGTAAATAAACTTCCAAACCAATAAACGATAATAGTTTAAAGTGCAAAGTTGTTAAAATAAACCGAATTGCAAGATACTTAATTATTAACCTTCCCGTGTGTAAAGCTTATTTACTAATTTTGCCTACTTACAATGAAGTTTAATTTAACCGCACAAGATAAATTTTCAAAAGCCAGGGCTGGCGAAGTAACTACCGATCATGGTGTTATTCAAACTCCCATATTCATGCCCGTTGGCACCGCAGGTACTGTAAAAGCAGTACATCAGCGGGAATTGAAAGAAGATATTAAAGCCCAGATTATTCTGGGCAATACCTACCACTTATATCTGCGCCCTGGTTTACATACGCTGGAACAAGCCGGTGGCCTACATAAGTTTAATGGATGGGATAAACCTATACTAACCGATAGTGGTGGTTATCAGGTGTATTCACTTACTGATGTGCGAAAAATTAAAGAAGAAGGCGTAACTTTCCGGTCGCATATTGATGGTTCAAAGCATTTATTTACGCCAGAATCAGCCATGGATATTCAGCGCATTATCGGTGCGGATATTATCATGGCTTTTGATGAATGCACACCCTACCCTTGTGATTATCAATACGCCCGCAAATCAATTGAAATGACGCACCGCTGGTTAAAGCGCTGCTGCGACCGGTTTGATAGTACCGAGCCAAAGTACGGTTATAGCCAAACTTTGTTCCCGATTGTTCAGGGCTCGGTTTATAAAGATTTGCGTGAAAAATCAGCCGAAGTGATTGCTTCGTTTGATCGGGAAGGTAATGCCATAGGCGGCCTTTCGGTAGGAGAACCGGCTGAAGAAATGTATGCCATGACTGAGGTGGTATGCAACATACTCCCACAACAAAAGCCACGTTACTTGATGGGCGTAGGCACACCGGTAAACATACTGGAAAATATTGCTCTAGGCATTGATATGTTTGATTGTGTGATGCCCACCCGCAATGCACGCAACGGTATGCTATTTACTCGCAATGGTATTATCAACATCCGCAATGAAAAGTGGAAAAATGATTTTTCAGCAATTGATGCAGAAAGTGATTTATGGGTAGATACTGCACACACCAAAGCTTACTTACGCCATTTAATTACTTCGGGCGAAATATTAGGCGCACAAATTGCGAGCTTACATAACCTTCATTTTTACTTATGGCTGGTTAATCAGGCCCGTGAAAAGATAATATCGGGCGAGTTTTACAGTTGGAAAGAAAGTATGGTGAAACAATTAGCACAACGCCTGTAATGCAAACACTCCTGAACCGGTGGATTAAGGTAATTGACTGGTACATTATCCGTAAATACCTGGGCACCTTTAGTTTTACTTTGGGCTTGTTTTTGGTAATTATCGTAGTTTTTGATGTATCGGAACACTTGGATGATTTTTTGAAATATCACGCCCCCTTAAGTGCCGTGATATTTCAGTATTATGCCGGTTACCTGCCATTTTATGCCAACATCTTATTACCACTGATTAACTTTTTGGCGGTGATCTTCTTTACAGCTAAGATGGCTAACCAGACGGAAATTGTACCCATTCTGAGTGGCAAAATGAGTTTTAATCGTTTCTTGTGGCCTTATTTCTTATCCTCAAGCCTCATCTTTATTTGTTTTCTTTTTGCCAATATCTACCTTATTCCTTATACAAATAAGCTGGATATTGATTTTGAAAACACGTATTTTAACCGGGATGAAGACCCTACCAAGCGCGAATTACACATGCAATTGGACAAGCATACCTTCATCTATCTGCAATCGTACGACGAAACCATCAAGACGGGCTATAACTTCATTCTGGAAAAGTATAATGGCGACGAATTAAAAATGAAGCTGACCGCTCCGACCATTGTTTACGACTCGTTGAAGAAAAGCTGGTCAATCATGAACTACTCTACCCGCTATGTAAATGGCATGAAGGAAGGAATAAATAAGGGTATAAAAAAAGACACTACGTTGGATATGCGCCCGTCTGATTTCGAGGCCCATGTGAATATTTACAAAGCTATGTCAACCAGCGAGCTCAGTAAAAACATTGAAAAAGAAAAACTACGTGGCACAGGCACATTAACTATTATGTTGTTGGAAAAGTACCGGCGCTTTGTTTACCCGCTATCTGCTTACGTACTGGCCTTAATTGGCGTTTCTATCTCCTCTCGGAAGGTGAGGGGAGGGATAGGTTTACCGCTGGGTATTGGCATTTTCCTGTGTTTCACTTATATTGTAGTTGACCGCTTTGCCAACGTTTTTTCTTTAAATGCGGGTTTACCACCCATTATAGCCGTTTTTATACCCAACATATTGTTTGGATTACTCGGTTATTATTTACTTTATAAAGCGCCTAAATAATGCCTTCAGCCACTACCAATACTACATCAACAGGCTTAAGCAAGAACCTGTTGATTTTACATTTTACTGTATTTATATGGGGCTTTACTGGTATATTGGGCAAGCTGATTACCATTACTGCTGTAAACCTGGTATGGTACCGCGTACTGATTGCATTTTGCACCCTATTTTTATATTTCAAATTCAATAAAACCGATTTTAAACTCAACCGCCGCACCTTTCTGGAACTTTTTTTTACAGGTGCATTGGTAGGCGGACACTGGATCTTATTCTTTCAGGCTATTAAAGTTTCTACAGTATCTGTAACGTTGGTCTGCCTGTCTTCTCTTACTTTATTTACCGCCATTTTTGAACCGCTGATTAACAAAAAGCCTATTTCTAAACTGGAAATCTTATCCGGCATACTCATTATTACAGGTATCATATTAATCTTCAAGTTTGAAACGCAATATAAACTAGGCATTACTCTGGGGCTTTTAAGTGCTGCATGTGCCAGTTTATTCTCTATTATCAACTCTCGCCAAGTTAAGAACCTACAAGCTCCTGTAATTGCTTTTTATGAGCTTATGGGAGCCCTCTGCTGGATCACCTTATTTATCTTCTTTAATAATCATTTCAGCCAAATGGTATTGCCTAGCAGTACTGATATTGGCTATTTGCTTATCCTAGGCACCATTTGTACTTCTCTGGCTTATGTAGCCGGAGTATCCGTCATGCGTGAGCTTTCGGCCTTTAAAGTAGCTTTAATTACCAACCTCGAACCGGTGTATGGCATTATCATGGCATTTGTATTTTTCGGCGATATGCATACACTAAGCTTGGGGTTCTGGGCAGGAGCTATTATTATTCTTTCTACCATTTTTCTGTTCCCACTGGCCCAAAAACAAATCAGCAAGTTTAAAAACCGCTAAGTACATTTTACTCATTTCAGGGTTTCTATTATCTCTATTTTACTTGTAGTATATACAGGTATAACAGTTATGCTTTGTCCATGTTGTAAGCAGTAGCTCGCTCGTCTACAACGTTACTTATACAACTCCTAAACTCCATCAAGCTTCTCTTATAAGCTTGATGGAGTTTTTGATATAATACCAGAACAAGCCATTGTTAAAAACACCAGCCCTAAAACTGCTTAACTATTTCAAACGATTTTAAAGCCTTATAAGGCACTATATTTTCCAAAGAAGGTAGTTCATTAAAGCAGCAATGTCATGCTAACCTAAGCAACATGAAAATTTTGACTTAGTGTAATAATGCAAGAACAATTTTCAAGTTGACGTTGTGAAATATTAAGATATATCATCTATATTTCACCTTAATCAATAAACCATATGCATCACAAATGTTATTGATATACAATACATAATTCATACTACATAAAATTTTACTTAACACTTTGCAAACACTACAACCAAAATAAAACTAACATATTTAGCAAATCAATGATAAAAGTAATTTAATAGTAAGATATTTTGGTAATTTTCAGCGCTTTATCATTTTCAACATAAACCATTTTTAACAATAGAGATTAATTCGTAGCTACAATACATAGTGTATAATTTTCATGAAAATAAAGGTTAGCCATATAGGCTATTATTCGTCACCCTTATACTGCTATTAAACTTAATGTGCAGAGTTAAAATCAGGAAAATCTTATAGATTAAAATTGAATTTGCTCGGTGCTTCATTTAGGAAAAACACCCAAAAAGTATTAGTATTAACTTTTAAAAAGAAAAAGACAAAAGATGAGTTTCAAAACCATTATAGCCATAATTATTACCATAGCTCTTACCATAACCATTATGCAAAATCCCGAGCCGGCTACCTTTACTATTTTGTTTGTACCGGTTACTTTGCCTAAATTGATAATGCTGACCTCAGTATCAGTTGGTGGTTTTTTATTGGGGGTATTGGTAAGTCGGCCAAAGCGTAACAGGTACAGCAATCACCCCTACCCTAACGATGAAGATGAAGATAACGATGATGGATCATCCAGTACACTAAGTGACGAGGATAGAGAATATATAAGTTGAACAGAAACTAAACAGAAAGATACATCTGATGCTGCAGCTCTAAATGTTTTAAATTGGGGGTTTGCTTAAATAAGCCGAATACAGAAGCGCCGCTTCCACTCATGCTGGCATATAAAGCGCCTGCCTTATATAAAGCATTTTTTACGTTACTGATAATCGGGTGATGTTTGAAGATGTTGATCTCAAAATCATTTTTAATATGATGTCGCCACTCCGTTACTGGTAGTTGAATGAGCTCCTGTAGTGGACGACTAGCAGGTGCAGGTTTAATGCCGCCATAAGCTTCGGCGGTAGATACATGCACGGGCGGCATAATCAGTACTATAACGTACGCCGATAAATCTACCTGAACAGGCTCAAACCTGTCTCCTTTCTCAAAAGCAAACACGGGTTTGTTCTCGATGAAAAAAGCACAGTCAGCCCCTAGTTGCCGGGCATACTCCATCATGGCTTCATTACTGAGCGACAAATTAAAATGCTGGTTTACCAGCTTAACAAAAAAAGCAGCATCTGCAGATCCGCCACCTAGTCCTGCTCCTATAGGTATATGTTTATGCAAATGAATGCTGACTGGCGGTATATCATAATCTTTTTTTAGCAAGTGGTACGCCTTTAAACATAAATTACTTTCCGGATTACCAGGTATGGCAATACCTGATGATTGAAAGCTCAACATTTTACTCTCTACTATTTCCAAGGCATCTTTAATTTGCACCGGGTAAAAAACCGTTTCCAGATTATGATAGCCATCTTCACGGCGTTCAGTAATATTTAAACCTAAATTAATTTTAGCGTTCGGGAAAGTAATCATAGCAATGTTTGTCAGCTTACCCATGTTAATGGTAAGGATTGAAAAATAGTTTGATTTTCTTTCTGCAAGAATATGCATTTTTGCTGAGTAGGTCACCTACTCTATCTCCTCAAGTTTGTTATGAAGCAATATTTGGACTTAATGCGCCATGTTTTGGAAAACGGCGCACAGAAACACGATCGTACGGGTACTGGCACCATCAGTGTATTTGGTTACCAAATGCGCTTTAACCTGCAGGAAGGCTTCCCTCTAGTAACCACCAAGAAGCTTCACTTAAAATCAATCATCCATGAACTGATTTGGTTTTTGAGTGGTGATACGAACATTAAATATTTAAAGGATAATGGTGTGCGCATTTGGGACGAGTGGGCTGATGAACAAGGCAATTTAGGCCCGGTATATGGCTACCAATGGCGTTCATGGCCTACGCCAGATGGTCGGCATATTGACCAGATTAGTCAGGTGGTACATCAATTGAAACACAACCCAGATTCACGGCGTATTATGGTATCTGCCTGGAACGTGGCCGATGTAGATCAAATGGCTCTCCCACCCTGTCATAGCTTGTTCCAATTTTATGTAGCACCTGCTGATGCTGCTAAAGGTGAAACCAAAGGGAAGTTATCATGCCAGTTGTACCAACGCAGTGCTGATATATTCTTAGGCGTACCTTTCAACATAGCTTCTTATGCATTGCTTACCATGATGATGGCCCAAGTGTGCGATTTGGAATATGGCGATTTTATCCACACGTTTGGTGATGCTCATTTATACAATAACCATATTGAGCAAGCCAAATTGCAGCTTAGCCGTGAACCCCGACCTTTGCCTATTATGAAGATCAACCCGGAGGTAAAAAGCATATTTGATTTCAAGTACGAAGATTTTCAGCTGGAAAACTACGATCCGTGGCCACACATCAAAGGTGCAGTAGCGGTATAGTTAACGAAAAATAGGATTGTCATAAAGGTTTCACCAACATACATTCACCAAAAACGCTTGTATAACTACAGTAATTTTGCTAAATTCGTTGGCAATGAATGAGAATTTAGATCCTAACCGGGAACGATTAAGCGGCACCGAGCGCGACATTGAAAAAGTGTTGCGACCACAGGCTTTTGAAGATTTTACCGGTCAGCATAAAATATTAGCAAACTTAAAAGTATTTGTACAGGCTGCCCGTCAGCGTCGCGAATCATTAGACCATGTACTGCTGCATGGCCCACCAGGACTAGGTAAAACTACCCTGTCGCACATTATTGCCAATGAAATGGGGGTTGGCATTAAAATTACCTCAGGTCCGGTATTGGATAAGCCTGGCGACTTGGCCGGCCTATTAACTAATCTGGAACCCGGCGACATTTTATTTATTGACGAGATACATCGTTTAAGTCCGCTGGTGGAAGAATACTTGTATTCGGCAATGGAGGACTTCAAAATTGACATCATGCTGGAGAGCGGCCCCAATGCCCGTTCTGTACAGATTTCTTTAAATCCGTTCACCTTAGTAGGCGCTACTACACGTTCAGGCTTGTTAACAGCTCCGCTACGTGCCCGATTTGGCATTAATTCCCGATTAGAATATTATGATGCCAAGTTGCTTACCACTATTGTATTGCGCTCGGCATCCATCTTGAACACCCCTATTAATGATGAAGGAGCTTATGAGATTGCTCGTCGCAGCCGAGGCACCCCACGTATAGCTAATGCCCTACTGCGCCGTACACGTGATTTTGCTCAGATTAAAGGTAATGGCAGTATTGACCCAGCTATTGCCAAATACGCGCTGAACGCACTGAATGTGGACGAGCATGGCTTAGACGAGATGGATAACAAAATCCTGCTCACCATTATTGAAAAGTTTAAAGGCGGCCCAGTAGGCGTAAAAACAATTGCTACCGCCGTTGGTGAAGACGAAGGCACTATTGAAGAAGTTTATGAGCCATTCCTGATTCAGGAAGGTTACCTGATGCGTACCTCACGTGGCCGTGAAGCTACTGATAATGCCTACCGCCATTTAGGTATTATGCGTGCCAGTGCAGCGCCCAAATTATTTTAGTAATTAGCATAGCAATTAGCCATTGGAGTTTAATAATTCCGATGGCTAATCTGTAAAAAGATTTAGCGGTACTCTACTTGGATTTCGTCTTCTCTATTTTTTGCTTTTCTTTTTCTTCAAACGCCGACTATTCTTTAAGTTATACAGGCTGAATAACTTAGTCCTGATTTGCCAATTACAAATGCTGTATTCACCTCATTCTACAGTTTTCAACTTATAAAAATCTGGCATCATCAGCAAACAGATAGCCCTTTTCCGGTGTCATTAAAGCAATAAACTAACCATACTATGCCATCGGATATCGTAATCAAGTGCAGTCATGCACTCAAAGATCAAGATTTAACCATAGCTTTTGCTGAAAGTGTTACGGCTGGAAAATTTATTTCAGAATTTGCATTGATACCCAATTGCGGCAAAGTGCTTAAGGGTGGTATAGCCTGTTATGATGTAAGTGTAAAAGTTAACTTAATGGGCGTATCTCAGGAAACGCTTGATCAATTCACGCCTGAATCGGCCGAAGTAACAGAAGAGTTAGCCATTGGCCTTCGCAAGCTTATGCCTGCCGACGTGATTGTAGCGGTTACAGGCCTAGCTGCCCCTGGTGGTAGTGAAACAGAAGAAAAGCCGGTAGGTACAGTGTTTATACACGGCTTCATCAAAGATAAACCATGGAAACAACGCCTGTTTATTGATGACGAGCCTGAGCAGGTTATTTTGAAATCTATTGATACCGTAGCTGAATATTTGCTTCAACAGTTACCTCCACCAACCATACCACCCAACTGCTAAATTAATGCTCTGATTAGCACATTGCCCTTAATTTATACTATTTTCGTGCCGCTTAACTAGCTAAGTCATTTAAATACATGTTTAAACTATCTTCTCTATTCTTATCCGTATGCACGTTGGGCATGATGGGTTGCCATTCCGGTACAGCCAAGCAAGCCGCAAACAATTCAAATGCAACAAGCACAACTACAGTAATTACAGAAGAAACGACAACTGCTGTAGCTACCAAACCCAGTGGCAAAAAGGCTTCAAATGCTGAAATTATGCAACGCAAGCAGGTTCCGGTAATTTGCTATCACCAGATACGCGATTGGAGAGCTACTGACTCTAAAAGCGCGAAAGATTATATTGTACAGATTGCTGCCTTTAAAGAGCATATTAAAATGCTGGCCGATAGTGGCTACCATACCATTTTGCCCGATCAATTATACAATTATCTGGTTTACGGCACTTCATTGCCTAGCAAACCTATCATACTCACGTTTGATGATACTGACCTGGACCAATTTACCATAGCTCGGCCCGAATTGAAAAAGTATGGTTTTAAAGGCGTGTATTTTGTAATGACAGTATCGTTAGGCAGGCCACATTACATGAGCAGTGAGCAGGTGAAACAATTATCAGACGAGGGCAATGTGATTGGCAGCCATACCTGGGACCACCATAACTTTAAAAAGTTTCAGGGTAAAGATTGGGAAATACAGTTGGATAAACCGACTAAGAAGCTGGAAGATATTACAGGTAAAAAGATTGACTACTTTGCCTATCCATTTGGCTTGTGGAACGAACAGGGTTTACCTGAGTTGCATAAACGTGGTTTTAAGATTGCTTTCCAGCTAGCCGAAAAACGAGATGCAAACGATCCGTTAATGACTGTACGCCGCATTTTGGATAGCGGTTACTGGAGCGCCAAAACTTTAAGCAATAGCATTAAAAATAGCTTTTAACAGGGCTATTTAAATAACATACTTTATTGTCAACAAAATAGCCTTTCCAAATGGAAAGGCTATTTTGTTTTATAAGTTCTCGTTTGCTGGTCCTTGACCTTTATTAGAAGATTGATCCGTTGATGGTCCTGGATCTCCGCTATCGTTATCCGGAACTACGGTATCTACTCGTGTATTATCAGGTTTATTTTGTTCGGTAGGAGTTTCACCTTTTTTTGACAATTGGCTATCACCTGCGTTTTCACCTAAATTATCGTTGCTTACGCTAGGGTCATTGCCATTTTGCTTATTATCATTCGTTTCCATAGTATATAGATGTTAGTTTTTTTTAATTTATTATTCTGCAATCCATTTAACTGCTTCGTCCAGTTTATCCAAGCTAAACCCTTTAGAATGGCCTGGTAGTAAGTAGTTCACAATGTTCGATGCTGTCCACTCAATGCTATGCTGATCGGTTACAATAGCTACCTTTTTCCACTTGGTAAAATGTTTCAGGGCAAGTTTTAAATCCTGGAACCAGGTACCTAAAGCAAAGTTCTGTACATTGGTTTCCAGCACAATCAGGTAATTGATTTCGCCCTGGCGTTTGGCTAAATCTTCCAAGCGTGGCACCAGTACTTTATCATAATCCTCTTTAGTTACCTCACCAATGGCATGGATACCTACTACATGTTCGGGTAAATCATTTATGAATTGAAGCATAGTATAATTATCGTTATGGTTAATATTGATTATACAACACTAATCAGCGTAATGTGTTTGTGCCGAATGTTAACTCCCTGTTAAAATGACAGTTGATTAAATTACCGGTAAAAATGAATATCTATCTTTGCATAACTTGAAGCAGCATCTGTCAACATATAGCCAGCAAATTAAAGCTGAGGCCCAACGCCTTGGATTTATGTTTTGCGGTATAGCAAAAGCAGATTTTCTGGAAGAAGAAGCGCCGCGGCTGGAAAACTGGCTTAAACAGGGCCACCATGGCGAAATGCAGTACATGGAAAACTATTTTGACAAACGGCTTGACCCACGCCTGTTAGTTGATGATGCCAAATCTGTAATTTCATTAGCACTCAATTATTACACGGATAAACAACAAACAGACCCGCTGGCTCCCAAAATTTCCAAATATGCTTACGGGATGGATTATCACGATGTGATTAAAGACAAGCTAAAGCAACTGTTATATTTTATGCAGGAAACCATAGGCCAGGTAAACGGCCGGGCCTTTGTGGATTCAGCACCAGTGTTAGACCGGGCCTGGGCCAAACGTTCGGGGTTAGGCTGGATAGGTAAAAACAGTAACCTGATTAACAAAAAAAGCGGTTCTTTCTTTTTTTTGGCTGAATTGATTGTAGATGCCGAACTGGAATATGATGTAGCGCCTACTATTGATCATTGCGGTACATGTACCCGCTGCATAGATGCCTGCCCTACCGATGCTATTGTTGCACCTTACGTAGTAGATGGCAGTCGTTGCATATCTTACCTGACTATTGAACTAAAAAATAATTTACCAGAAGAGTTCAAAGGAAAAACAGACGATTGGATGTTTGGCTGCGATGTATGCCAAAATGTATGCCCTTGGAACCGTTTTTCTATAACTCACCAGGAACCAGCCTTTGAGCCACATCCGGAGTTATTAGACATGACACGCCGCGACTGGCAGGAAATTACACATGATACCTTTCAGCAAGTTTTCAAGAAATCAGCAGTGAAGCGCACGAAGTTTACGGGACTAAAACGCAATATTGAATTTTTAGGATAAACGTGCGGTTCGCAATATTGCTATTTGCCAAGCTGCGACTCTCGTTCTTCCAACACCTTTTGTATGGCTTTAATTAAGAGATTATTGGCATCTTTTAATTGTGGGTCTCCGTCGTAAGCGGCATCAAACAATACCTTTTTGGTTTTCTTTTTATAGGCAAACTCGATAAGATAGTGCGGCGACTTCTGCCCGGTAGATTTAAAAGCGCTATTTTCTTCCACTTCCGGGAAATTCCAAAAACCTAAATCAGCTGCTTTACGATGTAAATAAAGCATTTCATCACGGGTAATTTTCAGATTAGTTTTTACCAGCTTATCACGGCTATCCAGATATTGGTAATCGCCAGTTTTTGAATTGTACTTATTCACCAAACTATCCCCTTCGCCGTACTCAAGCCGTATGTACTGGAAATCAGAAAAACGATAAGGTGCATTTTTCACCATCATGCCATAATAATAGGCGCAATACAGCAGAATAGGAACAACGATACTAAACAGGAAGAATATTTTTTTGGAATGATCGGACATCTTTTATTGAATGATTGATTTGTTGAAGAGCGAATTACTAGAAAGAACCCGGTCAACTTCTGTGCAAAAATAGCAATTACTATGCTATATTATGAATCGTTCAAGCCTTATAGTCTTATTTCTTCAGCTCTCCTTCCCATTTACTCACTACCGCTGTAGCCATAGCATTACCCAGCACGTTAGTAGCCGAACGGCCCATATCCAGCAATGGGTCAATGCCAATCAGCAAAGCCAAACCTGCTTCCGGGATATTAAACATAGCAATAGTACCAGCAATAACCACCAGTGAAGCCCGAGGCACACCCGCTACACCTTTACTGGTTAGCATTAAAATTAATAGCATAGATAATTGCTGGCCAAACGCTAAGTGAATACCGTATGATTGCGCCAAAAACAACGAAGCAAAGGTCATGTACATCATGGAACCATCTAGATTGAACGAATAACCCAGTGGTAGCACGAAGCTCACAATCTTGTTATTACAGCCAAAACGTTCCAGTTCCATCAACACACGTGGGTAGGCTGCCTCGCTAGTTGAGGTACTAAATGCGATTAACATGGCATCTTTAATACGATTAACCAGGTTCAGGGCACGAGATCCCAGTACCATAAAGCCGGCTAGTACAATTACACCCCATAACACAATCAGCGAAAAATAAAACTCCCCAATAAAAACTGCATAGGTAGATAAAATACCTAACCCTTGCCGTGCTACTACTGCTGTAATAGCACCAAATACTGCCAGTGGGGCCAATTGCATTACATAGCCGGTAATTTTTAAAATTACGTGTGCTATGGCATCCATCGCTTTAATTACAATTTCACCTTGCTCGCCAATAGCAGCGGTGGCTACACCAAAAAACAAGGCAAAAATTACAATCTGCAATATTTCATTATTAGCCATGGCCTCAATAAAGCTTTTCGGGAACACATGGCTAACAAAATCGCGCAGGGATAAAGCAGTTGCTTTGATATCAGTACCCAAATGACTGTCAGGTAACGGAATGTGCATCCGCTCGCCCGGCCTAAAAAAATTAACCAGCACCATGCCCAGCAGTAAAGAAATCAGCGTAGCACTAATGAACCAAGTCATAGTTTTCCCGCCAATACGCCCTACTGATTGAATGTCGCCAACCTTAGCTACTCCTACCACCAAGGTAGTAAACACCAGCGGCGCTACAATCATTTTAATCAGACGTAAAAATATGTCGCTTAAAATACTGAAGCCTTCTAGTTTACTATCGCGAGTGCTGTCATTTTCTTTACGAGCTTTAACTACCGTAGTTCTAGAAGTTTTTAAATTTTGGTATTCAATTGCAGTGGTATCTTTCAGTTGAACCAATTTGGTGTCAATGGCTTTAAGCTGACTATCTGCTACGGCTATATTATCGTTGTAAACTTTAATTACTTTAATGTTGTAAACATATCCGGCCAGAATACCGGCAATTAAGGCAATAAAAATGTACAGCGTTAGTTTATTTTGTTTCATGAAACAGCTTTGGTGGACTAAACTACAACTAATTACTATTTTGCTAAAATTTAAGTGAAGCATGGGTATTACCACCTACAGTTTACAAACTATCAGAAAAGAGTTGCAACAGCTGGATAGCAGCCAGATATCGGCTTTGTGTTTACGATTAGCCAAGTATAAAAAAGAGAATAAAGAACTACTCTCCTATTTGCTTTTTGAGGCTGATAACGAGCCTCATTATATTGAAAGCGTAAAGCAGGAAATGGAACAATTGTTCAAAGAACTACCGTCAAGAAGCTTTCAGGCTGCAAAATCTTTGCGTAAAGTTTTAAGATTGATGAATAAGCATGTAAAATTTATGGCTTCAAAAGCGGCCGAAATTGAACTGCTGGTATTTTACGGTCAGCAGTACCTGCAATACATTGATCGCCATACCAGCTACAAACCAGTTCGTCAGTTACTCATTAAGCCATTAGAAAAAGCTGGCAAACTGGTAAATAGCTTGCATGAAGATTTACAGTATGACCATCTCCCTGCCTTTGAGCAATTGGTACAGGATGCCGATACCCGGATGAGTTGGATAAATAAGCATGATTTTCTGTAACAAACTATGTGGGTTACTATCTAACTTTTAAAACACACACTCCAGTGGCTGCTAAAGATGATGCCTTCAGGCATATTTTTGAAACGAACTCGAAAAAAATTTACCGCTTATGTTACGGTTACACCGGAGACGAAGATGCGGCTAATGATTTATTGCAGGAAACCTTTGTGAAGGTTTGGCAAAATTTAGACAAATTCAGGAACAATGCCATGATCTCGACTTGGATTTACCGTATTGCCGTAAATACCTGCCTTACTTACTTGCGTTCGGAAAAACGCCAGGCTAAAGAAGAACTAACACCTCAACTGGCCGAAACCCGCATGGAAGAGTTATCAGAAAAAAACGAGCAGGTGGCCTTACTTTATAAATGCATTGCCAAGCTGGAAGAATCAGAAAGAATAATTATTACTATGGTGCTGGACGAAATGCCTTATCCTGAAATTGCCGATATATCGGGCATATCAGAAGGCAATCTGCGGGTGAAAATTTATCGTATTAAACAAAAGCTAACCGATTTATACAACCACTATGAAAGAGTTTGAACACTTGATGTCGGTTTGGCAAACCCAGCCTAAACCCGACAGGCTTTCAGTAGATGATGTACTGAAACAGGTTAAAAAAGGTATTGGCAGCATTACCCGCAAATTATATTGGAACATTATTAGTACAGCCGTCACTGCTATTATCATATTCGTTGGGATGTTATTTGCGGCGGTTTCATACTGGACTACCTACGTTGGCATATTGATTATGCTTTTAGCTATGGTCATGTCAGTTTACGTCATGATTCATGACTATCGTTTATTGAACAAAAACGATATTACTATGAGTCCGGCAGATTACCTGCAAAGCCTGAAAGAATACCAGCGAAGCAGATCAAAAATGTATGGATGGTTGTATTATTTATATATGCTTCTTTTAAGTATTGGCCTATCTATGTATTTTATTGAAATACTTAGCGCCAAAACGCTTGCTGTTCGGTTAATTGCCAGTTCATTAACTATAGCTTGGCTACTGTTTGTTACTTTCTATTTGAAAGACCGCATTTTTAAAAGTGAACAAGAAAAGCTAAACTTGATGATTGATAGGTTAAAACGCCTGCAAAATCAGTTTGAATAATTTTATAGAATAACTATTTGACACCTGTAATCTCCATAAAAAAGCTCACCGCGGCTGATGCGCCACAATTGCTTACCATAAGTAAGCAAACTTTTTTTGATGCCTTTTTTTACCTGAACCAGCCGGAAGACATGGAGCTTTATGCGGCTCAGGCTTTTACGCTTAAACAGCTTTTACAGGAAATTACTACCCCTAGTTCTGCTTTTTATTGGGCTATACTCAACAATAAGCCTGTTGGCTTTATTAAATTGAACAGTGGTATGGCGCAGAATGAATTTCAAGATTATAATAGCTTGGAAATTGAACGCTTATATGTACTAGCCTCACACCAGCGCCTGCAAATAGGAAGCTTGTTAATGGAGTTTGCTATAGCCGAAGCCCGTAAAAACCGTAACCAATTTATATGGCTGGGCGTGTGGGAACACAATCATCAGGCCATTCGCTTTTACCAGCGCTGGGGCTTTGTTACATATGGCAGTCATACCTTTATGCTCGGTAACGATCAACAAACAGACTTACTAATGCGAAGAGATTTACCTGATGATGCTGTATAACGAATAAAGCTCAATTTATTTAAAGCACATGAGGTAATTATATGATGCAAATTTTATATTAGGCTCAACATAATTTACTGCATTGAAAAGAAAAGATTTCCTTTACCTTACAGGTTTGGGGCTGGGTGCAGCTATGCTGCCCGGCTTACCAGCTTTAGGTTCTCCTGTATCTATTGAAGACGCTTTACAGCCGGTAGATACAGCTTTAAAAAAACGCATGGCCGATGTGGCGCTAAATACTGCCAAATCTAAAGGTGCTACTTACGCTGATGTACGTATAGGTCGTTACCTAAATCAATCAGTCATTACCCGTGAAGACAGGGTAGAAAATATTGCCAATACGGAATCGTATGGTATGGGCATTCGAGTACTGGCCAATGGTTGCTGGGGTTTTGCCGCTACCGACCGACTAGATAATGATAACATTATGCGAACAGCCGAGCTGGCCGTTCGTATAGCTCATGATAACTCCAAATTATTAAAGGAACCCGTTCAATTAGCTCCGCAAAAGGGATATGGTGAAGTTAGCTGGAAAACGCCCATTGAAAAGAACGCTTTTGAGGTACCTGTAAAAGACAAGGTAGATTTACTACTGGCTGCCAACAATACAGCTCTGAAAGCAGGAGCTAATTTTATTAATAACTCACTGTTCATGATTAATGAACAGAAGTATTTTGCTTCTACTGAAGGTTCGTACATTGACCAGGACATTCATCGCATTTGGCCAACATTTACTATTACCAAAACGGATGCAAAAACGGGAGCTTTCGAAACCCGCAACTCATTAGGTGCTCCAATAGGTATGGGCTATGAATACCTGATACCTGATGAAAACGAAAAAATAAAAGGGGGCTTATTCCCGCTTTACAAGAAGCGGTACGATATGCTGGAAGATATTCGTATAGGCACTGCACAGCTGGATGAAAAATTAAAAGCAAAGCCAGTTGAACCCGGTAAGTATGATTTGATATTAGATCCTACTCAATTGTTCCTGACCATACATGAATCAGTAGGCCATCCAACCGAGCTAGACCGTGTACTAGGTTACGAGGCTAACTTTGCCGGCACCAGCTTCCTGACACTGGATAAATGGGAATCCAAGAAGTTTAATTTCGGTAGTCCGCTTGTGAACATTATAGGCGATAAAACATTACCTGGAGCTTTAGGTACCGTAGGCTATGATGACGAAGGTGTAAAATGTGGCAAATGGGACATTATTAAAAGTGGGACACTGGTTAATTATCAAACCATTCGTGACCAAGCTCATATTTTAGGCCTAGATGCCTCACAAGGATGTTGCTATGCCGATAATTGGAGTAGTGTGCAATTTCAGCGTATGCCGAACGTGAGTTTACAACCTGGCAAAACACTGCTTAAAGCTACCGATATGATCAAGAACGTAGAACGCGGCTTGTATATGTTTGGCCGCAATTCCTACTCTATCGATCAGCAACGATATAATTTCCAGTTTAGCAGTCAGCTGTGTTACGAAGTACGGAACGGGCAAATTGTGGGCATGGTTAAAGGTGCCGCTTACCAAGCCAACACGCAAGAGTTTTGGAATTCTTGTGCAGCCATCTGTGATGAATCTGATTTTCGCTTAGGCGGATCTTTCTTTGATGGCAAAGGTCAGCCGCAACAAGTTAGTGCTGTCTCACATGGTTGCTCTACCACACGCTTTAATAAAGTAAACGTGATTAATACTGGGCGAAGAATTTGATTTTCTATTTAGCAATCAAGAAGTGCAAGGTTAAGAACAACTTATAAAATCATTATTAGCAAACAGCACAAACAACTCAATTAGTTAACTATCTAACTTAAACTCACAATTACATTGAAACGAAAAGACTTTCTTTACTTGACCGGGATGGGGTTTGGTGGAGCTATGCTCAGCCGAATACCAGTTATAGGTTCACCTATAGCGCCCGAAGCTGCCCTGCAGGGGGTGGATGTTGCGCTTAAAAAGCGTATGGCCGATGTCGCACTAAATCAGGCAAGATCTAAAGGAGCTAGCTATGCCGATGTGCGTATAGGGCGTTACCTTAACCAGTATGTAGTAACCCGGGAAGAAAAGGTACAAAATGTGGTTAACACCGAATCTTACGGTATGGGTATTCGGGTACTTGCTAATGGCTGTTGGGGTTTTGCTGCTACTGATAAATTAGACACCGACAGTATTGCCCAAACTGCGGCGCAAGCGGTAGCTATTGCCAAAGAAAACGCCCGGTTACAAACCGAGCCTGTACAGCTATTGCCACAAAAAGGCTATGGCGAAGTAAGCTGGAAAACACCCTTGGAAAAGAACGGATTTGAAGTACCCGTAAAAGAAAAGGTGGACCTGCTATTATCAGTAAATGATGCTGCCATGAAAGGTGGCGCTAATTACGTAAGTTCTGTAATGTTTTTGGTGAACGAGCAAAAGTATTTCGCCTCAACAGATGGCTCGTACATCGATCAGGACATACACCGGATATGGCCAACGTTTGCTGTAACTAAAATTGATGCAAAAACAGGCAAGTTCGAAACCCGCCAGGCATTGAGTTCACCACGAGGTATGGGTTATGAATATTTGATCCCTCGCGAAAGTGACAAAATACATGGTGCCCCTACTACCCTATACCGCAACCGTTATGATATGGTGGAGGATGCGCGAGCTGCAGCCGCACAAGCAGAGCAAAAGTTGAAAGCTAAATCAGTACTGGCTGGTAAATATGATTTGATACTGGACCCAACTAACCTTTGGCTTACCATTCACGAATCAGTTGGTCACCCGTCGGAGTTAGACCGTGTATTAGGCTATGAGGCGAACTTTGCCGGTACCAGCTTCCTGACACTGGATAAATGGGAATCTAAGAAGTTTAATTTCGGTAGTAAAAACGTAAATATAGTAGCCGACAAACTGCAACCTGGCTCGTTAGGCGCGGTTGGCTATGATGATGAAGGCGTAGGCACCAAACAATGGGATATTATTAAAGATGGCGTATTGGTGAACTACCAAGCCATTCGCGATCAGGGTCACATTATCGGTTTAAAAGAGTCACAAGGCTGCTGCTATGCTGACAATTGGAGCAGTGTGCAATTTCAACGTATGCCGAACATCAGCTTACAAGCTGGCAAAACCCCTTTGAAACCTACCGACATGATTAAACATGTAGAGAAAGGCATTTACATTATTGGCGATAGTTCTTTCTCTATCGACCAACAACGGTACAACTTCCAATTCAGTGGTCAGTTATATTACGAAATTAAGAACGGACAAATTGTAGGTATGCTGAATGATGTAGCCTATCAATCCAATACCCAGGAGTTCTGGAACTCATGCACCGCCGTTTGCGATCAAAGTGATTACCGCCTAGGTGGTTCCTTCTTTGATGGCAAAGGCCAGCCCGAACAAGTTAGCGCAGTATCGCACGGTTCGGCTACGGCTCGCTTTAATGGCGTTAACATAATCAACACAGCACGAAAAATCTAAACCTAATTATATGGCTCTATTAACTCAAGAAGAAGCACGCGCTTTAATGCAAAAAGCGCTTAGCTTCTCTAAAGCCGACGAATGCGAAATTAACATCAACGGAGGTGATACTTCTAATATAAGGTACGCACGTAATGCGGTATCTACCAGCGGTTCAATAAATCGTACCAGCTTGGTAGTTTCTTCTGCTTTTGGTAAAAAGCTGGGGGTAGCTACCATTAACGAGTATGATGATGCTTCTTTGCGTAAAGTAGTAGAACGCTCAGAAGAGTTGGCTAAGCTAGCACCCGAAAACCCGGAATATGTACCTTTTCTAGGCCCACAAACTTATGCGCCACAAAGTAAAACCTTTGTACCCGAAACTGCTGCGTTGAACCCAAAGCTGCGAGCTGATATGGTACAGCAAAGTTTACAAGTTGCTAAAGATGATAACTTAACTGCTGCCGGATACTTAGAAAATAGCACGGGCTTTTCAGCCATGTTAAACTCGCATGGGTTGTTTGCTTACAATACAGCTACTGATATCAGCTTCTCCGTAACTATGCGTACGGCTGATGGTAAAGGTTCAGGGTATTCCACCAAAAGCTATAATGATGTCAGTAAAATGGATACGCTGGCACTTACTAAAACTGCGGCGCAAAAGGCCAGTCGATCAGCTACAGCTAAGGCTCTTGAACCTGGTAAATACACGGTAATTCTGGAGCCTGCCGCCGGCATCGTATTGCTGGAACAACTATATGGTAATCTGGATGCTCGTAGCGCTGATGAAGGCCGTAGCTTTTTAAGCAAGCCAGGGGGTAAAACGCGCTTGGGTGAAAAGCTGGTAGACGAACGTGTAAATATCTATTCCGACCCTTCCAACCCCGATTTACCTACCAACAGCTGGAATGGCGATGGACGTCCGCAAGGCAGAGTGAACTGGATTGAAAAGGGTGTGGTAAAAAACTTTTCTTATTCTCGCTACTGGGCACAAAAGAAAGGTGTACCTGCAATACCCGGCCCTGATGGCATTATTATGGAAGGCGGTACCCAATCGTTAGAAGACCTGATTAAAGGAACCGAAAAGGGAATATTAGTTACTCGTTTGTGGTACATCCGTGAGGTTGACCCACAAACCTTACTATATACCGGACTGACCCGTGATGGTACATTTTACATTGAAAATGGACAAATCAAATTTCCGGTTAAAAACTTCCGGTTTAATGAAAGCCCGGTAATTATGCTAAACAACCTGGAAGCATTAGGTAAAACAGAGCGCACAGTAAGTGGTGAATCGTTCCAAAGTGCACTAATACCACCCATGAAGATCAGAGACTTTACATTTAGTTCTCTTTCGGATGCGGTATAAATCAAAAAGGCTCTCCAACTAATTTGGAGAGCCTTTTTGATTGAACATCTTTACAGTTGTTGGCAATTAGTACCTGTTCACTCTAAATTCAGATACACCGCCATGTAAGTTAATGTAGATGCGATTTTGATTGTTACTGAAACCTGCAGTTGCATAGTGATTGTCGCCCACCTTATTAAAACCGACAAAGTTAGTAGAAGATAAACCAGATGCGGTTACAATATCGCAAGCAGCACTTTTAGGTACATTAATTTCGATTTCTGAAACACCTGCAGATACATTTACATTGGTTACCGGTAAGTTGTTTGCCAATTTTACGGTGTATGATGCCGCACCTCCATTTAAACGTACCGTACGTATTTTAAACTTGGTTAAATCAAAATTAAGCTTAGCGGCTCCTCCCCTTACATCAATTTCCCATTCAGGTTCACTGTTTAATTTGATATTGGCAGAATTAGAGTGATTGCTGTCCCAGGTAAAACCATTATGGTGTTTATTCATGTTAAAATCCAGCACCTGCACAGAATCATCTTGATGAGCTTCCAGATTGTAAGCGTTGTTATACTCACGGGTACTAGCTTTGAATAGGTCGGCAGTAGTGTCACTCAGTGTATAACTGGTAGCCCCACCAGTAATGTTTAAGCGAGCTAACTTCACAACATTACTATATGGCTGGCGGTAGGTATTGTTAGATAAATTGGCTGATACATTTTCTCTATCGCTGTCATCATCATTATCGTCGTCATCATCAGAATGAAAATGGTAACTATATACCGGAAAGTTAAAAAAGCGATAATGAAAATTACCAAACAAAATAACGCCCAAACCACATACTAATACCAGTACCCTAATTACTGAGGCCCATACGGTATGATAATTAGCTAACAACAAGTTAACACCGCCAATAATTAAAAACACAGGCCATAAATGAATCAGGTTACTCCAATGAAAATTAATATAACCAAAGTTGTTCAGTAAAAATGCGGCACCTATAGCTACCAGTATGATGCCGGAATAAATTCTATCGTTTTTCATGATTATACAATTGGAGGATTAGGATTAGAAGTATGATCAACAGGTTTATTTTTGCGGGAGGTAAAAATAAATACCAAACCCACCACAATCGGAATTATAGGCCACAAATGTTCAAAGTCTAGATCAGGAATAAAATCAAACTGATCTAACAGCAGGAACAAGCCCAACATAATCAGCACCATTCCACCAATCAGGCCTGCGTTTGATTTGTTCCGAACCGGCTTTACTTTGGTAAAAGGCTCAAATGATGCATCAGGTTGTGGAGGTACTGCATAATCAACGCCTGGGTTTATAAAACTGTAAGGCTTTTTAGGTAACACTATCAATAAAACAATGTAGAACAGTACACCTGTACCTTTCAGAATCAGTGCTAATAAAAATATAGCACGTACTATGGCTATATCTACGTCAAAATATTCGGCTAATCCGGCGCATACACCACCTATTACTTTGTGCTGCTCGTCCCGGTAAAGTTTTCTGTTCATGTTTTCTGGGTTTTAAAATGGTTAGTTTACAACTGGCCCAAAACAGGTTTAATCACGACCTCATCTACATTAGCGCCGCTGCTCATTTTGTAGCTACTTAAAACGGCCAGCGCCACATCGTCTGGAGATACAAATCTTTCAGGTGGTAAATCCGTTCCAGCCCATGACTCGGTTAATGTTGAACCGGGTAGTACGGCAGTTACTTTCACCTTATGTTCCTGCATTTCAAGCCTCATTACAGTGTTAAGACTATACAATGCTGCTTTTGTTACACCATAAGTTCCAGCTTTTGCAATGGGTTCAACAGAAGCTACAGAACAGATATTAAAAATATGCCCGCTTCGTTGATTCATCATAGCCTTACCAAAAAAACGATACAATTCGTAAGCCGGCATTACATTGGTATTTACCTGGTTTATAAAAGTATCTTCAGCATCATCCAATATATTAGAGGGTATAAATACACCTACATTATTGATTAATATCTTAATAAAACCTAGCTCCTGCTGTGCCAAAGCAGCAAATTTGCGTAGTTCCTGCTTTATGCTGCAGTCGATTACATGAGTTACTATTTGTATATCGGGGTTCAATGCCAACAGCTCTGCTTTAAATTCCTGTAAATCTTTTTTATTTCGTGAACAAATTGCCAGGTTTATTCCTTCTTTAGCAAATGCAAGCGCAATTGAGCGACCAATACCCTTGGTGGCTCCGGTTATCAGGGCGTTTTCCATATTCAAAGTAACGCTATAAGTATAAACCGCATGCATTATAATTAAAATGTATTTTTAACAAATTTTTACATTATACATGTTCTATCATTTAGGCCGATACATACTCTTGCTGCGTTTAGCATTCAGACGCCCCGAAAAATTTTCAGTTTACTGGGGCGAAGTGATGCACGAAATGGTTTCTGTGGGCATTGGTTCATTAGGCATCATCAGCATCATTTCTGTTTTTATTGGTGCTGCCACTACTATTCAAGTAGCATTCCAGCTGTCCAGTCCGTTGGTGCCCCGCAGTATAGCAGGTAGCATCGCGCGTGACTCAAACATTCTGGAGTTCAGCCCTACTATATCCTCATTGGTGTTAGCCGGACGGGTAGGTTCTAGTATTGCTTCACAAATAGGTACTATGCGGGTTACTGAGCAAATTGATGCATTGGAAATTATGGGTGTAAATGCACCAGGCTACTTAATTGCTCCTAAAATTATTGCCAATGTACTAATGGTACCCGTTTTGGTAATTTTAGCCATTGGCTTAGCTTTACTGGGTGGTTATATAGCATGTTTGTCTTCTGGTGATGTAAGCCCTGCCGATTACCTTTCAGGTGTACATGATGGCTTTATGCCAATTACTGTACAAGTAGCCTTAGTTAAAGCTACTGTGTTTGGCTTTTTAATTGCCTCTATTTGTGCTTACCAAGGCTTCTATACTTCTGGCGGTGCGTTGGAAGTTGGTCAATCAGCTACCAGCGGTGTAGTATACAGCTGCGTAATGATTTTATTTGCCGATTTAATGATTACCCGTATAATGCTATGATCGAGATTAAAAACATTCATAAAACCTTTGGCGAAAATAAAGTACTTCGCGGTATAAGCGCTAATTTTGAAGAAGGTAAAAATAACTTGATTATTGGAGGCTCCGGTTCGGGTAAAACTACTTTGCTAAAATGTATTGTAGGCTTACATGATGTTACCGAAGGTGAAGTATTGTTTGATGGTGAAAATTTCACCCATATGAATTTTGAAGAACGGGTACCAATCCGTAAAAAAATTGGTATGCTGTTCCAGAACTCCGCCCTGTTCGATTCCATGACAGTTGAGCAAAATATTATGTTTCCGCTCAACTTGTTTACCGATATGAGCCAGTCAGAAAAGCAGGACCGGGCTAACTTTTGCTTGGAGCGTGTAGCGTTGAAAGACAAAAACAAGCTTTTTCCGGCCGAGCTTTCCGGTGGTATGAAGAAACGGGTGGGTATTGCCCGCGCCATTGCCATGGAACCCAAGTATTTGTTCGTGGATGAACCTAACTCTGGTCTCGATCCTAAAACTTCTATCTTGATTGACGAGCTGATTAATGAGCTTACGCAAGAATATAAAATTACCACAGTTATTGTTACTCACGATATGAACTCGGTAATGGGCATTGGCGATCATATTTTATTTTTACACCAAGGCGAGAAATGGTGGGAAGGTTCTAACAAAGAAATTGCACATACCGACAACAAAGAACTGAACGATTTCGTGTTTGCCAGCAAGTTTACGCAAGCTGCGAAAGAGAAGCTTTAGTGTGTTGCGTGTTAAAGATTTCTGTACTGTTACAAGGGTTTTTATTTATTATTAACTTTGGCACAAAATCACTTTTAACACGTAACTCACTAATCAAAAATGATCCAGCTGCTTACCCCTTCACATTGGAAAGATTATGAACTAATTGATTGTGGTAACTTCGAAAAGCTGGAACGCTTTGGCCAAGTTATCCTCATCAGGCCCGAACCACAAGCAGTTTGGAGTAAGCAACTACCCGAATCGGAGTGGCAAAAGCTACATCATATCCGCTTTAAAGGCCGTTCGGCTACAGCGGGTGATTGGGTGAAGAAGAATCTTAAAACGCCCGATCGCTGGCATATCGAATATAAAAACAATGATGTAGCTATCAAGTTCAGGCTAGCACTTACCTCGTTTAAGCATTTGGGTATTTTTCCTGAGCAAGCGGTAAATTGGGATTACATATCAGAAAATGTAAAACGTTTTAAAACGCCTAAGCCGAAAGTACTTAACCTGTTTGCTTATACCGGCGGAGCTTCCTTAATAGCACAAGCAGCAGGTGCAGATACTACGCACGTGGATTCTATTAAACAAGTAGTAAGCTGGGCTAACGAAAACCAGGAGCTATCAGGTTTAAAAGATATTAGGTGGGTGGTTGAAGATGCGCTAAAATTTGTAAAACGTGAAATTAAGCGCGGCAAAAAATATAATGGTATTATTTTAGATCCACCTGCTTACGGCCATGGTCCTAACGGTGAAAAGTGGAAGTTGGAAGATCACATTAATGAGATGATTAATGATGTGGTACAATTACTTGACCCTACCGAGCATTTTCTGATTCTTAATACCTATTCATTAGGATTTTCATCCGTAATTGTTGAAAACCTGATACGCGGCGCTTACCCACTAGTGCAAAATCTGGAAATTGGCGAATTGTATTTACAGGCTACTGCTGGTTCTAAATTACCTTTAGGCGTGTTTGGAAAGTTTTATAAAATTTAATATCAAGTATTTAAAGCAATAGTTATATTTACAACGCTTTAACAAGCAAAATATTTCATTACTAGCATAATACTTTATTTACAATACCACGTTTTCGATGCCACAGCATCAAAACGTAAATCACTAACATGAAAATCAAACAGTTACTGTTTTCTTCTTCCATCCTATTATCATCTGTAGCTTTACTTTCTAATTGTACTGAAAACAGTAAGTCATCAGCCAAAACTACAACAACGACAACTAGTACCGTAACCACTGATACTGTAGTTACTACTAAAGCCGTGTACCCTGAACTGGATAAAGCCAAATACGATAGCTTGATGAAGCGTTTGGCACATGGGGATACAACAGGTCGATGGCCTGTAAAAAATGCACCTTATCCGGTAAACGGTGCTATACTACCCTTTAAGCGTGTAGTAGCTTTTTACGGTAACTTATTTTCGAAAAAAATGGGCATTTTAGGTGAACTCCCTCCTAACGAAATGCTGGCTAAGCTAAAAGGCGAAGCAAAAAACTGGGAGAAAGCGGATCCTCAAACACCTGTACAACCTGCTTTACATTACATTGCAGTAGTAGCCCAAGGAGCTCCAGGTAAAGATGGCAAATACCGTTATCGCATGCCATTCAAGCAAATTGATACCATTTTGGTAATGGCTAAAAAAGCGAACGCTATCGTGTTCTTAGATGTGCAAGTAGCATCAAGTACCATACAGGCTGAACTACCATTACTGGAAAAATATTTAGCTATGCCACAGGTACACTTTGGTATGGATCCAGAGTTTTCGATGAAAGATGGCCATAAACCAGGAACCAAAATTGGCACTTATGATGCGGCAGATGTGAACTATGTTTCTAACTATTTAGCTAACTTAGTAGATAAATATCACTTGCCGCCTAAAATTTTAATTGTACATCGTTTTACCCGAAAAATGGTGACTAACTACCAGAATATCAAGCTGCATAAACAAGTACAGCTGGTAATGAACATGGATGGCTGGGGAGAACCTGATTTAAAACTAGGCACTTACCGTAACTTTATTTTCCCTGAGCCCGTACAATTCACCGGTTTTAAGTTATTCTATAAAAACGATTTGAAAAAGGCACCGCATCACATGCTTACGCCTGAAGAAGTATTGAAATACAAACCGCAACCTATTTATATACAATACCAGTAATTCTAAACCAACAACATTGCTGGATGTTAAAACAAAGCCCAACTGTAAAGTCGGGCTTTTGTATTTTAGAGCTGTATCCTGCTGCTAATATGGCTTTGGTACAGCATTTGCAACATACAGGCATGAACATACAAAAAGCTACATTTGGCGGCGGCTGTTTTTGGTGCACTGAGGCCATTTTTCAAACTATACATGGGGTACAATCAGTAGTTTCGGGATATACCGGAGGCCAAACTGAAAACCCGACTTACATGGAAGTATGCAACGGTGATACCGGCCATGCTGAGGTAATTGAAATTGAGTACGATGCCGATCAGGTAAGCTTTGATGACTTGTTACTGGTATTCTTTAAAACACACAACCCTACTACCCTGAACCAGCAAGGTAATGATGTAGGCACCCAATACCGATCGGCTGTTTTTTACCACAATGAAGAGCAAAAGCAACAAGCTGAAGCTATGATTAAGCGTTTAACAGACGAACAGGTATTTGACAAACCCATTGTTACTCAAATTGTACCGGCCGAAGAGTTTTACAAGGCTGAGGATTATCATCAAAATTACTTTGTAGATAACCCTATGAAGCCCTACTGCGCTTTTGTTATACAACCCAAAATGAACAAATTTGCTAAGGAGTTCACCGAAAAAATTAAGACCGAGCTACTGTAAAAGATTTGAACATAACAAGGCTGCCATTATAATGGCAGCTTTTTTTACTTTTACTGATGAAAAAATTGACTACCCATATTCATCAGTAACTGCATGAAAAGAACCTTTTTATTGATATCCGGACTTGCATTATTAGCTGCATGCAGCACTGCCCGAAAAACTATCATTACGCCTACTAATGCCTCTATCGCTAACAGCGGCAAAGTTTGGGCTTCTTTGTGGCAGCAACGTTCAGCCGAGTACCATGCATTGTGCTTTCAGGCTTATAACATTGCTAAACTACGTTTAGATGAAATTATTAAGCAATCTCCGGGTAAGCCCTACGCTATAGTAACTGATATAGATGAAACTGTACTGGATAACAGCCCTTACGATGTTCAACGTGCTGTTCACAATCAGGATTATGATGCCGCTACCTGGAAGCAGTGGACTGCCCTAGCACAATGTGACACAGTAGCGGGTGCACCTTCATTTTTTAAATACGCAGCTTCTAAAGGTGTTACCGTTTTTTATATTACTAATCGTGATGAAGACGAGCGCACAGGTACCTTAAAGAATTTACAACGTTACCAAATGCCTTATGCTGATAATGAACATTTGCTATTAAAAACAGGTAGCTCCAGCAAGGAAAGCCGTAGACAGCAAGTATTAAAAAACTATACCATTGCCCTGCTATGCGGCGACAACTTGCCCGATTTTGATGCAGCTTACGACAGCCATCCGGCCGAACTAAATCGTCAAGCAGCTACGGTAAACTTATTGTCTAAATTTGGCAGCAGGTACATTATATTGCCTAATCCATCTTATGGTGATTTTGAAGGAGCTTTATTTCACTACAATTATAAGCTCTCCCCTATGCAAAAAGATTCAATAATAAAAGCTAATATCAAAACACCTAGCTTTTAAAATCATCTTTGTTCAAGCAACAGCTTAAGCAAACAAGTGCTTGAGCTGTTTGGTTATACAATCATTACTTCCTATATCTATCAGCATGACTACCATTGAAAATGAATACCTGAAAGTTATAATCAGTTCACAAGGTGCGCAACTTACTTCCATTTATAATAAAGCCGCTCAAATTGAGCACTTGTGGCAGGCTGATGCACAAGTATGGCCTTGGCATGCGCCTAATTTATTCCCTGTAGTAGGAGGTTTGGTAGATAATCAGTTACATGTTAACAGTAAACAATACGCATTAGCACGCCATGGTTTTGCTCGTCAATCAACATTCAGGTTAGTGGAGGCTATTAGTACTCGTGCTGATTTCTCATTATCTTACAGTGAAACCACGCTGGCAGCTTATCCTTATAAATTCATTTTTCATGTAATTTATGATTTGCTGGATAATGCATTGCGCATTACCTACAAAGTAATTAATTCAGATACACAAACTATTTACTTTTCCGTTGGCGGGCATCCGGCCTTCAATGTACCTATGGGCAACCAAGGCCAGTATGAAGATTATTATTTAGAATTTGAATTAACTGAAAAGCTAGAAAAGCATTTATTATCTGCTGAAGGATATTTTACGGGACAAACTTTACCTGTTGTTTTACAGGGAAACCAATTGCCTTTAACTCAAGGTTTATTTAAAGATGATGCTTTGGTCTTCAAGAACATCCAATCTAAACAAATTACTATAAAATCTAAATTGCATGAACATACCTTATCTGTTGAATACCCACATTATAAACATTTAGGTATATGGGCTAAGCCAGATGCCAATTTTGTTTGTATTGAACCTTGGTTAGGCTATGCAGATGACGCAACCCCTGCAACTGATATTAGCCAGAAGCCTGCTATACAAAAATTAGAACCAGGACATGTATTTGAAGCTCCTTATTACATTAGCATCTGACAATATTTTGACATTTTCTAAAACATTATAGTATTGTTAGAGTATTACTAATAATTACACTTAATCAATACCCACGTATGAAAAAGAAAATTTATTTATTAGCTGCAACCCTGATGTTAAGCCTGGGAGCTTTTACTTCACAAGCTTCAACTGTAATTGATGAAAATGGCAAAGTAAACAAAGAAGTTGTTGCCGCCATGACTACAGAGCAGAAACAAGCTCGCGTTGACGAGATTAAAGAGCGTGTTAACGAAATCAAAGCCATGGATAAATCAAGCCTGAACAAAGCTGAACGTAAAGAGCTGAAGTCAGAGCTGAAAAGCATGAAGAAAGAAGCCAATGCACTAGGTGGCGGTGGTGTTTACCTTTCAGTAGGTGCTATCATTATCATCATACTTGTGCTGATCCTGATTCTGTAATAATATCATATTTACTATAAAAAAAGCTCCTGTATAAACAGGAGCTTTTTTTGTTTAGCTTACATTCTCTAGAAAAGAATAGATATATTTAAGCATCCTAAATTATCATACTTATCATGAGAAAAATCGCATTAATTGTTTTACTGTTGTTAAGCTGCAATAGTATACTACATAGCCAAACTATAAAGTATTACAATAACATAAATACCGCTTTAGATGATGCTAAAATACATGCTAAACCAATTTTTGTATATATCGATATACAACATCCAATTCCTCCCAAACCAGGTATAGTTATAATAAAATCAGGTTTGGAAGACCATCAGGTAGCAGCATACTATAATAGAACTTTCATTAATGTAAAACTTAACTACTCTGATTCTACATTCGTATCTTTTAAAAAGATTTATCCTTTAGAGACAAAGGAGTTTCCTATTTATTTATTTTTTGATGCCGAAGGTGGGCTTGTATATAAAGGATTATCTCTTAACAACAGTTTAGGACAGTATTACTTAGATATGGCGCAACAAGCATTAAAGGTGCAAGCATCAGACAAAAACATAAGTAAATATGAAACACTACGCCGACAACATAAAATTGATGCTGCTACCCTGAAGGAGTATATTGCTTTAAAAGAAAAGTTTGGCTTATATAATAATGCTGATTTAGTTGACGAATATGTAGATAAGTTAACCATTGGTGCCTTTAACAACTACAATGAGGTACTATTTATTCTAAATGCAGGTCCTTTAGCGTACGGTAAGGCTTATAATTTATGTTTTAGTAATCGTAAAATTACTGACAGTATTTACAAAACTGAACCATTAGAGATACGTAAAGCTATAAACAACCATATTATAGTAAATACCCGTAATGAAGCAATAAGAACGCGTAACTTTAACTTGGCTATACAGTTATCAAACTTCGTACGAGGTACGTGGTCAAACGATTATGCTAGAGGCAATAAAGCAGCTACTGAAGAGACAATCTATTACTACAATGTTGTAAAAGACACGGCTAACTATTACAGGCAAGCTTCCTATTTTTATGATAACTATTATATGGGGATTAGTGCAGATTCAGCTAGAAGATTAAAAGTCAAAGCGTTAAATGAATTAAAACAAAATAGTACAACTCGGATAAAAACGCTAAATGCTGAGATAAAGAAGAGTAATACATCTATAAATAGTGCAGGCTCCACCAAGCATAAATTAGCATTAATTAGCAGCTCTAGTGTTGGTAATCCAATAAATGATGTAGCCGATATTTTAAACAATGCCGCTTATAATTTTTATAAATTGGATACACATAATCTTAATTACCTTAGCAAAGCATTAGTATGGAGTAAACGATCAATTGAACTTAGTCCCGATACTTGGGCCTATTATGACACTTTAGCTCACATTTTATATCGGCTAAGCTTTTATGAAGAAGCACTGGTTGAACAAAAAAAAGCCATTCAATTAGCTAAGCAAAATTCAATGGCTAAAAGTATGAATCAGGTAAACCCACTAATAACTGAACTCACCAAAATGCAGCAGCATACGCTTTGATTAAAACAACCCTAACTGTCCTTTACTTAAATCAATATCTTCAGGGTTAGTAATTTCCATTTCGATGATCTTAGCAGCTGTAGCCGGATCGGTATCAGCTGCTACTTTTTCTTCACCGTCTGGCTGAGTATCAGCTACTGAATCAGGAGCCGGATCGGGTACGTCAGTATCGTCATCGTGTTCGGCTATCAATTGCACGGTTTGCACCGGGTGTGCTGATAAACGATTGCCCATAGCCTTCATGCCCTTGATATCAATCAAATCAGTTAGGTTTAACTCTACTAATTCCAATATCTGTGTTTTGCCTTTTAACTGTTCTACCTTAACTACCGGCTGAGCTGCACCCGAAACAATAACCAGTTTAGAACCACTTTCTTCACTAATGAAGCTAGTTTGCTTACCAATAGCTGTATTCTCGAACACAAAGCGTTTTACCAAGTAATTTTTCGACTTACCATCATAATGTACTACCGAATATACCTTTTCAGCATCATACTTTTCTATTAAAAGCATTTGCTTATCATCAAAGTGGTTGTTCAAGTCGAAACTGGTTAACTCATAACTACCATTACCGTAAATGATAAGTATTTTATCTTCCCCATCAAACTCACCCAAATAACGGCCCCGGCTGTCGGCATTCAAACGTTTTAAAATATCATCATACCAAATTTTACGTCCAGCCAAAGTAGATACCCCCTTACTTTTGAATACCACCTTTTTAACAGGATATTTGGTTACCTGATTACCAATTGAATTACGGCCCTTAATACCAATTTCGGCAAAGTCCTCATCAAATTGCAGCTTTTTGAGCTTAGCATGTGGTTTCAGTTGTATCGTCACCACCTCAGCCTCGCCATTTGGATTAGCTGTAAAATACAGCACTTTGGTTCCTTTAGTCCCCTTGGTTAAATCATACTCTTTATCGCGAGTTACGCCCACTACCGAGAAACGTTTAATAAAAACAGTACCACTTTCTCCATCTTTGTATAATAGGTTATATACCGTACGCTCGTCGTTCTTTTTAAACACGGCTACATGTATAATATCCTTGCCTACAAAAACTTTGTCCTGCACTTTGGTGATTAAACATTTTCCATCTCCTCGGAAAACAATAATCTCGTCAATATCCGAGCAATCGCAAACGTACTCGTCTTTTTTCAAACCGGAACCCACAAAGCCATCTTCACGATTTACATAAAGCTTTATGTTAGCCAGAGCTACTTGTGCTGCCTCTACCCTATCAAAAGTGCGCAGCTCGGTTTTACGCTCCCGACCTTTACCATACTTTTCCTTCAATTTGGTGTACCAGGCAGTAGCATACTCGGTTAAGTGCTTTAGGTTATGATTTACTTCTTTAATTTCAGCCTCCAAAGCTTTCATTTGCTCATCCGCTTTTTTAACGTCAAAACGGGTTATGCTGCTCATAGGCTTATCAATCAGCTTCTTATAATCTTCAGGCAGAATAGTACGGTAAAACTTCGGGAAGAATGGGGTAAATAAGCGATCCAACACCTTAACCACTACCTCGAAATTACCCGAACTTTCATAATCCGGATGCTTGTACATCCCTTCTTGAATAAATATTTTAAGCAGCGAGCTAAAAAATATTTTTTCTTTTAATTCCTGTAAACGTATTTCCAGTTCCTGCTTCAGTAAGCTTTTGGTATGATTTACACTTTGTATGAGTATGTCATTCACACTCATAAAGTGTGGTTTATCATCCAATATGATACAAGTATTGGGCGATATAGATACCTCACAATCGGTAAAAGCATACAGCGCATCAATCGTTACGTCAGGTGATATACCTGGTGCTAAGTGCACTACAATTTCAACATCCTTGGCGGTATTATCTTCAATTTTTTTAATCTTGATTTTACCCTTATCGTTAGCCGCAATAACGCTGTCAATCAAACCACCGGTAGTAGTGGTGTACGGAACTTCCGTAATAACCAAAGTTTTTTTGTCGCGCTCTAAAATTTTAGCACGAACTCGCACTTTACCACCTCGTTGGCCTTCATTATAGTTAGAGCAATCAGCCAAACCACCCGTCGGAAAATCGGGTACCAAATTGGGTCTGTTGCCTTGCAATACTTCAATAGCAGCATCCAGCAGCTCAATAAAGTTATGAGGTAAAATTTTGGTAGCCAAACCTACTGCAATACCATCAGCACCCTGCGCCAGCAACAACGGGAACTTTACCGGTAAAGTAATAGGCTCACGATTACGGCCATCATAGCTAGCCTGCCATTCGGTAGTATCAGGGTTAAAAACTACATCTAAAGCAAACTTAGATAGACGAGCTTCAATATAACGTGGCGCAGCAGCTGAGTCACCAGTAATAGGGTCGCCCCAGTTACCTTGGCAATCAATCAGCAAGTTCTTTTGCCCTATTTGTACCATAGCATCACCAATAGAGGCATCACCATGCGGGTGATACTTCATGGTGTTACCAATTACGTTGGCAGCCTTATTGAAACGCCCATCATCCATTTCTTTTAAAGAATGCAGGATGCGGCGCTGAACAGGCTTCAAACCATCATAGATGTGTGGTACAGCACGATCAAGAATAACATAAGAGGCGTAATCCAGAAACCAATTCTCGTACAATCCGTCGAGCGGAATAACGTTATGTAGTTTCTCGTTTGAATCTAAAGTATCTGACATTGGATCAATATCTAAATAAAAATGGAATCAGCAAGGGCTAAATCAGCCATCCATTTTGCTAATTTTATTAGACAAATATAAGCAATTTATAGCTAAAGAACGGCTATTTTGCTGCAACTAACGCATGGTATTTTGCGCCTTGGCAGACCGAATCATTTGCCCATAATCCATCTTTTGAACCATAGCATTACAGGTCATAGCAATGCGTTTAGCCCGGGTAGGTTCAGTTTTGGCACTATCAATCCAATTCACAAAATAGCGCCGGTGTGATTCAAGCAAGCTATTGAAATAAGACCAAGCCTCGGGTTCATCAACCAAGCATTCTTGTAAATCATCAGGAACTACAAGCTTAAAATCGGCGTCAACTTCCAAACTTACCTGCAACATGGCACCTTCCCGCTTGCGGATACCCTTGCGTATAGCAGCATTCAATACCAAAATAAAGTTTCCTTCTCCCATTGGCATTAATGCTATTCCGCTGATAGGATATTGATCTAACCGCCCTTTTACCCGGAAAGATTTTTTGTTATCTGGCTTTAACTGGCCAGCTAAATCTGCCGGAATATCAATATAAGTCCACCCTGTTTTTTCGCCTTGCTGACCAAATTTTAAAATTATAGCGGTAAAGTTTATCATGCTGCAATAGTTTATTAAAGCTTTGTTAAAAAGAATAGCTATAAAAGTATCATATGTTAAAGAGTTGTTAAATCTTAATTTTTTATAAAAAATATTGTAACGAACTCAGTATTCACGACGTCATATGAGTATAAAAATAACAACTAATAATTTATAAAACCTTAAAAATCAATATCATGAAAACTTTAAAATCATTTTTACTAGGCTTAACTTTAATGGTAGTTGGCATTATAGCAAAAGCTGATGAACCAGAAGCTGCCAAGTTATCAAAAAACTATGCTATTGCTACTTACATTAACGCCATGGCTCAAGGTAAAACCGAAGGACTAGACAATGTGCTTGACCAAAGCGCCAAATTCAGTATGCTGCGCGGCAAGAAAGTACTTAGCTTTAGTAAAACAGATATGCTGAACTTTATGAACAGCAACGCCAACATAGCACAAAACTGTACTGTAAACACCTCTGTAGTTGAAAAAGAAAGCAACAACGATGTAAGTGTAATTAAAGTAGATATGCAGTATACAGACTTTGTACGCAGCAACTACGTAACAGTTACTAACACCGGTAATGGCTGGAAAATTACTAACGTTTACACAGTATTCAAATAAACCAGTTTGCTTGATCATAAAATAAAAAGGCTGCTCTGTTAAGGCAGCCTTTTTATTTTATTTTACATAAGGTTTTAACACCTTTTCCCATCGGTCATACCCAGTACTTTTCAGGTGTAACAAATCCAATTGAAACAAAGTTGAATCGGGTTCATGAGTTTGTGTGTTAAACAATATTGTGTTTACATCAATATAGTGCATATGGGGTTTACCAGCAATGAAATCAGCAATTTGCTTATCGGCTTGTTTTACTACATTATAAGTACCTGCCCGGCTAGGACTTTGCTTGATCGACATAAAATAAATTTCAGCTTTGGGTAACTGCTCGTGTATCATCGTCCATAAGGTTATAAAATCCTGTGTTACCGTTTGTGCCGATTTACCAGCAGCTATATCATTCTCTCCGGCATAAATAAAAATCTTTGACGGATGATAAGGGAACAACACGTATGGTGTAAAGTATTTTACCCACTGCGATAGTTCAGAACCACCTACCCCGCGCTTGATAACCGGATATCGGCTAAAGCGCTGTTCCAGATCTTCCCAGCGGCGTATAGATGAGCTACCAATGAACAATATGCCATCAGGCTTCGGAAAGCTTAAACTATCCTGATGTTGAAAGGTCTTGATTTCATTTTCAAAAGGAAATTTCTCCTGACCAAGTGCAGGTAAGGTCAGCAACAATGACCACAGCCACATGTACCATCTGTTTTTCATACCGGCAAAGCTAACCTTTCTTCAAAAAACATAAAGGGCAAAAAGCTTTCAATACCCTGAGCAACCCAGATAGCGCCGTTCTGGCAATACAGTATAATTTGAATAGGCCGGCCTTGTTTCTTTTCAAACTCAGCCATTACTTGCAGGCAGGAGCCGCAGGGGGTTATTGGCTTCGAAATTTCAAATTCATTGGTATGAGCCGTAATGGCTATGCTTTCTACTAAATCATCTGGGTAATTTGCACTCCAGTGGAATAATGCCACGCGCTCAGCACATAAACCTGAAGGATATGCTGCATTCTCTTGGTTACTACCATAAATAATTTTACCGCTTTGTAGGCGTAAGGCTGCACCCACTTTAAATCTGGAATATGGAGAATGAGAATTGTTTAACGCATTAACAGCCTCCAGGCAGAGGCTTTTATCAGCAGTACTAAGCTCTTCAAGCGAGTAATACTCCTGAAAAGCTATTTTAATTTCATGATTTGTCATTGAACGCCATTATACCCTTTTAGCAAGGGAAATCTTATTTATTGGTCTGCCTCGCTTTATGCTTTAAAAGCAGGGTGTACAAGATAAACAAGATCTTTTAAATAATTTTGTGTTTAACAAAAATAATACAGTTAGTTAAAGTTAATACATCATCAACACCTGTGCTATTGTTATTACTTTAACTTTTCAACCATAGCGTTAATGACTTGGGTACAATTAATAATATCTTCTTCCTGCAAGTTACTGGCAGCATGAGTGTACATTTCTGTAACCCAAGGAAATAAAGTATCTTTAAGATTTTGCGCATCTTCAGTCAGGTAAATTAGCTTATTGCGCCGGTCGCTCTCATCTTCTACACGGGTAACCAGATTACGTTTCACCAGGTTATCAATCAAATAGGTCATGCTTGATTTATCTTTCAACGACATATATGCAATCTCCTGCTGATTGATTCCGTTTTTTTTCCACAAACACGACAATACTTCCATCATCTCGAAGGTCAGATTGATATTATGTTCTCTCATCTTTACCTGAACATGCTGGCGTAACCGATGCCGCATTTCATTCATAGCCTTACCAAGTTCAACACACAGCTCGGCTTTTGTTGCAACTGTCATGGCTTCAAATTTACAGTTTTCTCATTGGTTAATGAGCGGCATCAGCCATGTTTACTTTGGCTTTTGAAGTTTTAATAAACAGTAACACCACAGGCACACACAACAAAAACATAACTCCTACCCATAAAAATACATCCATGTACGATAGCAGCGTGGCTTGTTTAGTAAGCGCACCATCCAGCATAGCATAAGCAGTTTGCCGGGCTCTGTTCATATCAGCGCCACGAGCCTGAATACTTGCTGCCATTTGTGCTACACGCTGTTGCACATTCAAACTATTATAATCTAGATGCAAGGCCAAATTGCTGCGATGCACTTGGGTTTGACGCGATACAAACGTAGAAATAATAGCCACGCCGAACGAACCGCCTAATTGCCGCATCATACCCGAAAAAGCAGCTCCCTGTCCAATCTCCTGACCTTTTAGTGTAGATAATGACATGGTACTTACCGGTACGGATAGCAGCCCTAACCCGAATCCACGCACAATAAGGGGCCAGAAAAAGTTACTGCTACTAGTATCAGGCGTAATAATTGTGTATGACCAATAACTATAAAAGAAAAACACCGTCATACCAATGGCAATTAAATACTTTTGCGGTACACCGCGTTGAATTAGCTGCGCCACAACCGGCATCATAACTGCCACAAACAATGTACTAGGCAGTTGTAACATACCCGATTGCTGCGCCGTCCACCCCAGTAAAGACTGTGTATATAATGGTATTACGAAGGTGGAACCAAATAAACCAAAGCCCATAATAAATGAAAGCAATACCCCGATGCGCAGGTTACCATTTTTTAGCACCCGTAGGTTTACAATCGGGTAAGCATATTTGAGTTCACGCCAGATAAAAGAAAATATGCCTAGCACCGCAGTTATGGTTAATACAGTAATCAACTTACTGCTATACCAATCTTCCTCCTGGCCTTTCTCCAGTACGTATTGTAATGATGATATACCAATGGTCAGCAAGGCTATACCCCACCAATCAACCTGGCTGATGGGTCTTTTAGCCTCATATTTTGGACTACGCACATATTGCAGGGTTAACAATGTGGCAATAATACCTACCGGAATGTTAATATAGAAAATGTAAGGCCATGCATAATTATCCACAATGTAACCACCTAATGGTGGGCCCAATGTAGGCCCAACAATAACCCCTAATGTATAGATGGCTTGCGCCATAGCACGCTTTTCGGCAGGCCAGCTTTCGGTAATAATAGTTTGTGAGGTTACCAGCAAGGCGCCGCCACCCATACCTTGTATAAATCGAAAAACAACCAGCTCCCATATATTATGAGCGTTGCCGCACAGAAATGAACATACCGTAAAGATGATTACCGAAGCTGCAAAGTAATTACGCCTGCCAAATTGCTGTGAAAGCCAGCTGGTCATGGGTACGATAATGACGTTGGCTAATGAGTAAGCGGTAATTACCCAACTGATTTCATTAAGTGTAGCGCCCAAGTTACCACGCATATCGTTCAGCGCTACGTTAACGATAGTAGTATCTATAATTTCTAACAAAGCGCAAAAAACGGCTGTAATCGTAACAATTACTCGCCGTGGGCCATATTCAACTAAAGATTGAGGTTGCATAACTTAGATTAACTACTTACACAAAGTTAAGTAGTTAATAGTTGATATACAAACTAATTATATATAAAAAAGCTATCTTGATAACCTCAATGTGATTATTAGATTATTTCCTGAAATATTTTTTGCTTGCTAACAACAATCCAAACTCCTCAGACGGCAACTTTCCTGTTGATTTATGATGAATTTTGTGTGCCCGACGAATGCCTAGCAAATAGTTATTAGTAGTTTTAAAAGATTTAAAACGATTGTGAATAAACCAATCGTGAAAGATAAAATAGATAGTACCGTACAGACTGATGCCAGTTCCTATCCAGAAGCGGTAATCTAAAGAAATATGTCCTTTCCACATCAGCCACAAGGCTAATGCCGCAAACCCTAAACTAAATACATCATTTAATTCAAACCAGCTATGTCGGGCTTGGTGGTGCGTTTTGTGAATAAACCACAAAGGACCATGAAACAGGTATTTATGGATAAACCACGACAAGGCTTCCATACCTGCAATGGTAAGCAATACAATAGCTATATTGATGATATAATTCATAGTTGATAATTCATGGTTCATAGAACAAATAACTCTATGAACCATGAACTAATAAATTAAATATGTATAGCTCTGTTTTCGGTAGCCGCTAAACAGGCTTCACGAATTGCTTCAGTATAGGTAGGGTGAGCATGGCTCATGCGCGATACATCTTCGGCACTGGCGCGATACTCCATAGCTACTACACCTTCAGCAATCATGTCCGCTGCACGCGGACCAATCATGTGCATACCTAAAATTTCGTCAGTCGCAGCGTCAGCTAAAACTTTTACAAAACCATCGGTATCCATGCTGGCACGGGCTCGGCCGCTAGCCTTGAATGGGAACGAACCTGATTTATATTTTACACCTTTTTCTTTTAACTGCTCTTCGGTGTAACCTACGCTGGCAACCTCTGGCCAGGTATATACTACACCCGGAATCAGGTTATAATTGATGTGTGGTTTCTGGCCAGCTATAATTTCAGCCACAAAGGTACCTTCATCTTCTGCTTTGTGAGCCAGCATAGCGCCACGAATTACATCACCAATAGCATACACCCCTTTAACAGTAGTTTCCAGATGCTCATCTACTGTGATTTTTTTACCGCGCTCTTCAACAGTAATACCAATATTTTCCAAGCCAAGACCATCAGTGTAAGCCACACGACCTACACCTACCATGCAATAATCGCCTTTCAGCTCCATCTTTTCACCTTTAGGGCTATCAAAAGTTACGGTTACCTCATTACCATCGCTGGTAGCGCCGGTAACTTTATGACCCAAGTAGAATTCCACACCTAGTTTTTGCAGTATTTTCTGCAATTCTTTGCTCAGGCTGCGATCCATAGTCGGGATAATGGCATCCATAAATTCAACTACTGATACTTTAACACCTAAACGGGCATAAACTGAACCTAATTCTAAACCAATAACGCCACCACCAATGATCACCAAGTGCTTAGGCAGTTCAGGTAGGTTTAATGCTTCAGTTGAAGTAATAATGCGTTGTTTATCTATTTTGATAAAAGGCAGGCTTGATGGTTTAGAACCTGTAGCGATAATTACGTTTTTGGTGGTCAGCGTTTCTTCGCTGCCGTCAGTTTTTTTAACAACAACAGTGTTTTTATTTTTAAACGAACCTACGCCCTGGTAAGAATCAATCTTGTTTTTCTTGAATAGGAAGGTGATACCACCAGTAGTTTGTGCTACTACTTCATTTTTGCGATTTACCATCTGTGCGAAATCAACCTGCAAATTTTCCAGATTGATACCGTGAGTTTTGAAGGTATGCGCGGCATTGTAATAATGTTCAGATGAATCCAGCAGTGCTTTAGAAGGAATACAGCCCACGTTTAAGCAGGTACCGCCAAAAGTGCTGTATTTTTCAATACAAGCTGTTTTTAAACCTAACTGGGCACAACGGATAGCAGCTACATAGCCGCCCGGACCCGAACCTATTACGATAACATCATATTGCATAACAGTAGTGTATTTTGTTGGTAGTCAAAGGTAATATTACATTGGATATTACCCGTAATTTTTTAGTAAAGTTTCGTCTAGGCATTGAACGGCGATAAATTAACTGGGTTTGGCGTGCAGTTCATTACACATGCCGGATAGTACAGGTAATAAGTTACACGCAGTATGCTACACCAGCAATGATGCATTAAAATATTTCTTTATTTTAGTCATCTAACCATGCCTGACCTATATGGAACAAACTTCACCTGTCATCATCCCGTGGACTACCACACAGACTTGGACCTTTCGTTTTTTATTCTTGTTCTTTATCTTACTTATTCTAACAGAACCTAACGCCGGTGCGCCGATGCTTCAACCTTTTTATCAGTATTACATACAACCTGTACATTGGGCAATAACCTGGCTGGCAGCAAATGTATTGCATCTGCCCGAACGTATCAACACCTTTACCAATGGAAGCGGCGATACTACTTATGATTATCTGGTGGTATTCTCGGTTGCAGTTCTGTCGTTAATCGGCACCATAATTTGGTCGGTGATCAAGCGCGGGCCCTGCAACTACTATAAACTTTATTATTGGCTCACAGTTATGCTGCGGTTTTATGTAGGCATTACTATGATTGCCTACGGAGGTGTTAAAATTATCAAGCTTCAATTTCCGGCTCCCGGATTATACCGTCTACTGGAGCCTTACGGAGACTCATCCCCCATGGGCTTAGCCTGGACGTTTATGGGCTACTCTAAAGGCTATAACTACTTCACCGGTTTAGCCGAGCTGAGTTGCGGCCTCTTGCTGCTGTTTCGTAAAACAACAACACTGGGCGCTGTAATCGCACTCACCGTAGCAGCTAACATCATGGCTATCAACTACTGCTTTGATGTACCGGTTAAAATTATCTCTACGATGCTAGTTGTAATGACCTTATTTATCCTGGGAAGGGATTTTAGTCGTTTCATCAACTTCTTTTTTTTAAACCAGACTGTCCAGCCAGCAGTGCTTACGCCTATGCGTTTTAAAAAGCGATGGAAAAACATAACGCTTATCACGCTCAAATACCTGCTTATCACTTATGTAATCGTTATCACTGCCTACGCTTGTATAAAGGGTATGACTTTGTACGGAGAAAGAGCGCCGAAGCCCCCTTTGTATGGCATCTATAATGCAGAAACCTTTATCCGAGGACACGACACCATTGCTCCATTAATTACAGATGGAACCCGTTGGCGTCGATTAGTAATCAGCGGGCAGAACTATGCCCAAGTGTACTTCATGAATGATAGTACTCTGAATTACATTTTCAAAATAGATACATCAGCAAAAAAAGTTTTTCTGTATAATTATTCAGATAGTGCTCAGAAATATGTGTTAAAATATATTAAATCGGACCCAGGTGTATTAAAACTTGAAGGTAAACTTCTTAGCGACACCGTGCAAATTACCTTACGCCGGTTTGATGAGAAAAAATTCAGGTTAAACAGCCGGGGTTTTCATTGGGTAAATGAATATCCGTTTAACCGCTAATTGTAACAGAATTATGTACAATCGGCAAAAGCCCGATATACTCATTATCTTAGGCTGCTGAACTCAATACTATTAATTAAATGAAGAAACTTTGCACTTTTTTTGTCGCGGCGTTGATGGGCTATGCCTACCAAGCTCAAGCGCAGGGCATGATGAATAATAGCTATGCCCGTGAGCATTACACCAAAAAAGATGTTTACATCACCATGCGCGATGGCATAAAGCTATTTACATCTATTTATACCCCTAATGATGCTTCGGCCAAGCACAAATATCCTATTGTAATGCAGCGTACGTGCTACAGCATAGCGCCTTATGGTGCCGATAAAATTCCACCCCGTTTAGGTCCGTCTGATATTATGATGCACGAAGGTTACATAGTAGTTTACCAAGATGTACGAGGACGTTATAAAAGTGAAGGTACCTGGACTAACATGACCCCAGTTGTACAACATAAAACCAAAAAAGATGTAGATGAAGGCACTGACACTTATGATACCGTTGATTGGTTAGTAAAGAACGTAGCTGGTAACAACGGCCGTGTAGGCCAGTGGGGCATCTCTTATCCGGGCTTCTACACCGCTGCAGGTATCTTGTCAAACCATCCGGCATTGAAAGCTTCATCACCGCAGGCACCTATTTCTGATTTTTGGTTTGATGATTTTCACCATAACGGTGCCTTGCTTGAATCGTATTTTTTCACCTACCCTGTTTTCGGTGTACAGAAAAAGGATACCACCAGCAAATCATGGTATGATGCACAAAATATTAAAACCGGTACTCGTGATGGTTACCAGTTCTTGCTGGATATGGGACCGCTTGCTAATGCCGATAAGTATTACAAAGACAATTTTTATTGGCAAGAAACTGTAAACCACCCTAACTATGATGAGTTTTGGCAAAAACGTAGTCTGCCCCGCCACTTTGGTAAAGTGATGCCTGCAGTAATGTTTGTAGGCGGTTGGTACGATGCCGAAGATTTGAGCGGCCCGCTGGATATGTTTAAACGCATTAACAAAACAGATGCATCAGCTTACAACACCATTGTAATGGGTCCGTTTGGACATGGCCGCTGGTCTCGCGAAACTGGGCATACCATGCACAGCAACGTTTACTTCGGTGATAGTATTGCCACTTTCTACCAACGCAACATTGAAGCTAAGTTTTTCAACCACTTTCTGAAAGGCTCAGGTGATAAAAATTCTGGTTTGCCTAAAGCTTACATGTATGATACTGGCAAAAAAGAATGGGAAGAATTCAACCAATGGCCAGCCACCAACGTATCGCATGAGAAATTGTATCTGAGTGCCGATGGCAAGTTAGATAGGAATCAACCATCAGGCAGTAACTCTATGCAGTTCATCAGCGACCCGATGAAACCAGTACCTTATACTGAGGATAATACCACAACTATGGGCTTTACACCGCACAACTATATGAGCGAAGATCAACGCTTTGCGGCCCGTCGGCCGGATGTACTGGTTTACCAAACCGATGTATTACAAAATGATGTTACGTTGGGTGGCGAAATTATGTCGCACCTGAAAGTGGCTACTACCGGTACTGATGCAGATTGGGTAGTGAAATTAATTGACGTTTATCCACCCGATGAGCCGAACAACCCATACATGCCAAACAAAAACATTATCCTGAGTAATTATCAACAAATGGTACGTTCGGAAATCATGCCGGGTCGGTTCCGTAAAAGCTTTGAAAAACCAGAACCTTTTACCCCTAATCAAAAAACGGATGTTCCGGTACGTTTACAGGATGTACTGCATACCTTTAAAAAAGGCCACCGTATCATGATTCAGGTACAAAGCACGGATTTCCCGCTATTTGCTCGCAATCCGCAAAAGTTTGTGGAAAACCCATATAAGGCTACACAAAGCGACTTTATCAAAGCTACTCATACCGTGTTTGAAGACAGCTATATTGATGTAGAGGTATTAAAATAACGTATAAAGTCAGGATTATAGAAGTAAAATGTTATTGCGAGGTGTTAGTACGCTTCACAATAATATTACCAAGAGACAGTAAAAATCATGAAACTAAAAACCATATTTTTCGGAGCAGCTACGGCTGCTCTTTTTTCGTTACAATCCAGTGCCCAATTGATGGTGCCTAAAGAAAAGTTTACCCGTGCCGATACACTGCGCGGTATGCTCACTCCATTGCGCATTTGCTATGATATTAACTATTACCACCTGGATGTTAAATTTAACATCGATCAGAAATTTATCAGCGGTAGCAATTTATTCAAGTTTACAGCAACTCAAAATTTCACTAAGTTACAATTTGATTTATTTGACAACCTTAAAGTAGAAAAAGTACTGTACAAAGGCCATGAGGTATCTTTTACCCGAGAGTTCAATGCTGTTTTTGTTACTTTTCCACAAACTATAAAAAAGGGTAGTCATGATGAGTTTACCGTGTACTATTCCGGCAACCCTACTGTTGCCAAACATGCTCCTTGGGATGGTGGCGTGATTTACACCACCGATTCATTAAGTCATGCTTGGGTAGCTACAGCTTGCCAAGGTATGGGTGCTAGCGTTTGGTGGCCTACTAAAGACCATCAGTCTGACGAAGTAGATAGTATGCTGATCAGCATCAGCGTACCAAAAGGACTTACTGATGTATCAAACGGACGTTTACGTAAAAAAACAGAATTACCTGATGGTTATACAAAATTTGACTGGTTTGTAAGTAACCCCATCAATAACTACGACGTTGCAGCTAATATTGCCGACTATACCCACTTTGGTGATACCTATGCTGGCGAAAAAGGCAAGCTAACTTTAGACTATTGGGTACTCAGCTACAACTTGGAGAAAGCGCGCAAGCAGTTTAATGAAAATGTACCACGCATGCTTAAAGCATTTGAATACTGGTTTGGCCCCTACCCTTGGTATGAGGATGGATATAAATTAGTAGAAACACCACACTTAGGTATGGAACACCAAAGCGCTGTTGCTTATGGTAATAAATACCATAATGGCTACCTGGGCCGTGATTTATCAGGTACAGGCATTGGTTTAAAGTGGGATTACATTATTGTGCACGAAAGCGGCCATGAATGGTTCGGTAACAACATCACCTCAAAAGATATTGCTGATATGTGGATACATGAGGGCTTTACTGATTATTCAGAATCGTTGTTTATTGAAACTTATTATGGTAAACAAGTTGGTCAAGAGTATACCTATGGGCTAAGAAAAGGTATCCGGAACACTGAGCCTATTATCGGCCCTTATAATGTAAATAAAGAAGGTTCGGGCGATATGTACAACAAAGGCAATAACCTGTTGAATACCGTACGCAGCATTATTAATAATGATGAAAAGTGGCGGCAGATACTACGTGGCTTGAGCAAAACCTTCTATCATCAAACTGTTACCACGCCACAAATCGTAAACTACATTAACCAGCAAGCAGGCATGAACCTAACGACTGTATTCGACCAATATTTGCGCTATCCTAAAATACCTACGCTTGAAGTTAAGTTTGAAAACGGCAAAGCTTACGCAAAATGGATAGCTGATGTAAATAGTTTTAATATGCCTGCTAAAGTACGTGTTAAAGGCGGCGAATATAAACTTATACACCCTACTACCACTTTTAGCACCATTGATTTAGCTGCCGCTAATAAAGATAATTTAGAGATAGATACTTTTGATTATTACATTGATGTAAAGATCGATTGAGTAGTAAGTAATAAACAACAAAGGCGCATCCGTACAGGTGCGCCTTTGTTGTTTAAAATGCTTTGGTCTATTATAAAATGTCTACGCAACTTTAGTGAATAAACTTTTGAAAAGAGAAGTCAGGATGACGCATCTCTATCTCGTTCTTGCTTGATTCAAGTTGTGCTTCTGTTGCATAAACAAACATTCGTTGCTCGTAATCTTTGATGGCATCCTGTATAGTTTCGTACTTTCCGCTGCTAAGGTTCTCAGCTAAAGTTAACGCATCCACCAGCCCGGTATTTACTCCTTGGCCTGCAAAAGGCGGCATTAAATGTGCAGCATCCCCAATAAGCGTTATGGGTAAAGAGCGATCATTTTTCCAAGGTTGATCTAATGGCAGCTTTCTGGTTGGCAATCCCCAAAAATAAGATGTGGCACGGAATAATTGCTGGTAACGTTCATCCCAACCAGAGAACCTGTTAGAAAGAAAGGCACGAATGCTGTTTGTATTTTGGAAGTATAATCCACTATCACTTGCCCAGTCTTCAGGCTTTCTAAAAATTACGCCATAAGTTAATACACCGTTGTTGTTGGGGTTTGCTACTAACAAATTACCTTGATGTGCGGTCATTAATCTGTAACCATCGCATAATTGATAAAATTCCGGGCATTGTATTTCAGGTTGAGGCACATCTCCTTGTATGATAAAAGTTCCGGTATCTTCAACTTCAGTATCCGTAATGTAACCTCTTATTGTAGACATGCCTCCATTGGCCCCGATAACAAAATCAGCAGTTGCATTAGGCTTATTTTCAAAATGCAACAACCATTTTCCATCGTACTCTTCAAGCTTTGTACATTTGCTATCCCAAACAACAGTATCGCAGGTTAAACTATCGAGCAACAGAGTTCTTAAAGTGTTCCTGTTTATCTCTGGATTATCAAACTGATTTTCTGGCGTAGTTTCTCTTGTGGACAATATTTTGCCTTGTTCGTCGGCCATGATTATTCCCATAGGTAAGGCCATGGCATAGTACTGTTCCAATAAACCGGCTTTTTCCATAGCTTTTTGCCCCGAACTTTTATGCAAGTCGAGTGTACCGCCCCAAATTCTGGCTTGTGCGTCTTTATCTCTTTCATAAACAGTTACCTCTATACCTTCTTGCTGTAACAGTCGGGCCATTGTCAGCCCTACTGGACCAGCACCAAGAATAGCTACTTTTTTATTTTTAAATAACATGATTTTGCATTGTTTAATAATCTATTAAGTACAAAACTCTGAAACGCTTATCTGCCAAGATTGTACAAATGCGACAAAATCATTATCAACAGCCCCTCTCACGAACTCAGCAAAGCATTGCAGTGTATTAAAAAGGTGTTGTTTGCAAATTTCTTTTCCGAATAGCCTCTTCGGTTCTGGGAATAAAAGATTTGTTTACATTCATTTGAGCAGTGGCTTGCACTTCCTCCACAAACGGACGTAAGTTTTTGTTATAATCCTGAAACGCTAGTTCAAAATTTTCACTGTGCTTTTCTAAAGCATCAGCTAAGGTTGCAGCACCAACCATTGCCAGTGATGCACCCATACCTGAAGCGGGTGAAGCACAATAACCAGCATCACCTATTAAAGCTACCCTGCCATTCGTCCACGATGGCATTTTTATTTGACACAGTTTATCAAAATAGAAATTTTCTGAATGCTTTACTTCTTCCAGCAACTCTGTGGTTCTCCAACTCTGCTTAGAAAACTGCTCCTCAATAAACTTTCTTTGTTGCCCGGCATCACGGTAATCGTATGAAATTTCTTGTTCTGAAAAGAAACAAAAAGTAATATCAGTCTTGCTGTTGTAAGCATTCAGCATAATTGCTTTATCAGGCACATTATACATTTGCATCGTATTATCTTTAATCAAGGTTTTATTCACGATGCTGATAGAAAAGTATATTCCCAAAAAATGGGTGTGTTCTGCTTCGTGACCAAACCAGATTTTCCTTACGCGCGAATGTGAACCATCGCAGCCTAATACCAGATCAAATGCACGCTTGGAGCCGTTTGTGAAAATGGCTTGTATATCATCTTTTGTTTCCTCTAACGCTGTTATACTAGTACCGAAGATAAACTCCACATTACTTTTTAAAGCATCAAACAAAATGGCTATCATTTTATCACGCTCAATTTCAAGATGCTCATCCTGACCGGCATGTTGTATATTCTCGCTTTTTAGCACTATTGATCCTTCGGTAACATCGTCTGAATTCTTGAATTCCACTGCTTCCAGATTTAGTTTGTTTGATTTAATTTGTTCAAACATTTGCATCCTTTTTGCAACATTTACCGCTGTTCCACAAACATCAACGGGCGTACCACTGGTTCGAGGTTCGTTTGCTATTTCAACAACAGTTACCTTGTAACCTAATTTATTCATCCAATAAGCGGTTGAAAGTCCAGCTATACTTGCCCCCTGAAACGAGTATTCTTTTGTTTTGTAACAATTCCATTTTTATACGAATTTATTCGTCAGTACCAGAATAATTGAAAGCACAAAATTCTTTACTATAACTATATCAGGCTTGTATAAACGCGACAAAATTTTTGCTTATAGCTTGTTTATCGCTCTTTACTTTTCGCGCGAAGGCTGCTGGCGTAGCACCGCTATAGCGCTTAAACTCCCGGCTTAGATGGGCTTGATCAGTATAGCCCAGTTCATGAGCCAAGCTAACCAGGTTTGAATCCGGATAAAACCATAAATGATTTCGTATTTGTTCAAAGCGCATAAGGCCAGATACATCTTTAACTGTATAGCCAGAAGATTGCTTGAACTTTCTTTCCAGCGTACGAATTGTTGCATGAGCCGCTGCTGCTACTTGGCTTACCGGCAGGGTACCATTTTTTTCTCGCATCGCAACTCCCGCTTTAAATAGCATACTGTTGGTAGCAATTTGTAACCGTTTGTTCAAGAAATAATTCTTTACATGAGCGAGCGCTTCATTAATCTCGCCAGCTTGAATGAACGTATTCAGCGTAGCTTCAAGCTCGGCGATGGGATGCGTAAAGATGCGTACTCCGCCTTTACCAGACGGCAGACCAAGCAAATCAAATACTGTCCAGGGAAAGCATTTGATGCCAACCACTTCTACCCTACTTTTCGCATGCAAAAGAACTGGCTGCCCTAGCAAACCCATCAAAAACGGTGATGGTAATAGTTGCAAGCCTTCATTAGTAGATATGCTACATGGGCTTCCAAAAAGGAAAACAATTTCTACATAGCCATCAGGTAATATCTCAAAACCTGATGGTAGTTCTTCAAAATCTATGCTGGTGTACCAAAAAGATTGTATAGTATCCCGCAGCTCTTCAGGAGATTCAATTTTTTGATATTGCATTGTTAACAGATAGAATAGTAAAAGTGTATCGGATGCATATACAAAATAAAGTAACGATCTGGTATTATAAACTAAATTCTAAAAACTATTATTTTACACATAAATACACTTAAGTGTAGTGTTTTGATGTAAGTAATAAAGTTTATACTTCTTTTTTTAAGGATTCAAGTATTGCCGCCCGCCAAGTGCTTCAACTTATAGTGATTGCTGCAAAAATATTTTATCTTTTACTGTAACGTATGGGTTTTAATGGTCGTCTTACTAAAACTTAAACAAGATAAACCATGAAATCACTTTCCTACTTTTTGTTAGCTGCATCTTTACTAACAGGCACCGGTCAAACTTTTGCTAAACCTATAAGTACAAGCAAAACTTACAGCTATGATACGCAAGACCGGCATTTAAGCGGTTTTCACGCCATTGAGGTAGCCGGATCGTACGATGTGTATATTGTGCAGAGCAATACTGAATCAGTAAAGGTAGAAGCTGATGCCGATGATATGGATCGTATGGTAACAGAAGTCAACAATGGTGTGTTAAAGATTTACACTAAAAATAATAAAGGTTGGAACTGGAGCTGGAACTCGGGCAGTCACAAACGTGTGGTTTATGTATCGGTTCGTAATATCACTGCTATTGCCTTAACTGGTTCTGGTGATGTATATTTTAAAGATGGCATTCGTACCAACAACTTGACCCTGAAACTAACTGGTTCTGGTGATTTATATGGCCGTTTAGATGTTACTAACCTGCAAAGCAGCATTGTAGGTTCTGGTGATATAAAAATATCCGGTCGTGCTGAAAACTCGGAAGTATCAGTAGTTGGCAGTGGTGATTTTACAGCCAGCAATTTAGCTACGGTCAATACCGTAGTAAAAGTACGTGGTTCGGGCGATGCAGTAGTAAATGCTAATCAGCAATTAGATGCCGCTGTATCTGGTTCAGGCGATATACGTTACTCCGGCAACGTTAAACAAGTAAGCTCTTCCAAATTCGGCAGTGGCAGCATTAGCCGAATGTAATTAAATAAACTAAACCCTATCTTTATAATACATCAAAGGCCCGGTAAACCGAGCCTTTGATTGTTAAAATCCTAAACGGGTGTATAAAGCCACCTGCAATATATGGTTCATGGTGTTTTGCTCTACTTGGTTGATAAATTGGTTCAAGTAACCAGCTTCCACATCAAACTGTTTGCTTACCCGATAACCTAAAGCTACATAGGCGCGATTTTGATCGAAGATGCTTCCATTTACCTTATCGCGATTCTGAACATTGGCAAACACTTCATTCTGCAAGCCTACAAAAGCACCTTTGTTAAAAGTAGATTCCTTTTTAAACGGCACCACGCCACGTACAAAGTACCGGAAACGCTGAGCAAAAAAAGCATCTTTTTCCTGTAATTGATCTACATAGCGTTGTTCTAACCTGAAACGATGTTGTACAGCTATGCTGGTATTTACTTTATGATTGTGTATAAATTGTTCAAAAGAACGGTGTTCACGCCTGAAGGTATTTCCCTCTGGTGCATGGTTATAGGTGCCGGTAAATAAATATCCTACCGAAGCTAACTGGTTAGGGTTGAAGTAATAACTTAAAGCCGGACGAATTAAGGGATGCTTCAAATACTTTATTTCATCTGCCGAGCGGAACTGAGCATCAAACAAGGCTCCCCAGTGTTTAGAAAACTTTTGGGTATGAAAATAAGCGCCCCATCCCGAAAACTCTTGGCGCTGCGCCTTCACGCGATTGCCATTCAACAACTGAACAATTATAAAAGCAGATAATAATATTTTCCTCATTATGAATAATATAAAAAGCGTTCGGCTAAAATTGTAATTACATTTACAACACTGAGGTACGGTTTCGCAGCAAATGATCGGCCAGTACTAAAGCGGCCATAGCCTCTACAATAGGCACAGCACGCGGTACTACACAAGGATCATGCCGGCCCTTACCTTGTATTTGGGCTGCATTACCTTCGGCATCAACTGTATTTTGGCTATGCATAATAGTAGCCACAGGTTTAAAAGCTACTTTAAATTCTATAGACATCCCGTTACTAATGCCTCCTTGTACTCCGCCCGAAAAGTTAGTTAAGGTTTTTACTTGTCCGGCATTGCCATGCACAAAAACATCGTTATGCTCTGAACCTAACATTTCGCTACCAGTAAAGCCTGAACCATATTCAAAACCATGTACCGCATTAATACTTAACATAGCTTTACCTAAGTCGGCATGCAGCTTATCAAACACTGGCTCGCCCAAACCTACGGGACAATTTAATATGGTACAGTTTACTTTACCGCCAATAGTATCTCCCTGCTTACGGATGCTGTCAATGCACGCTATCATTTCTTCGGCAGTAGCCGGATCAGCACAACGCACAATGTTGTTTTCACGTTGTGCTATAAATTCATCAGCTGTAGTAATATTGATATTAGGGGCATCTATTTTACCCACGCTGCTTACATGTGCCAGCACATCAATACCTTGAGTTTTCAACAACAGCTTAGCCACTGCACCAGCCGCTACACGAGCTGCTGTTTCACGCGCCGACGAACGGCCACCACCCCGATGGTCGCGTATGCCGTACTTGGTTTGGTAAGTATAATCGGCATGAGAAGGGCGAAACACATCCTGATTATGGCTATAATCTTTCGAGCGCTGATCTTCGTTCGGTATCAGCATAGCAATTGGTGTTCCCGTAGTTTTACCTTCAAAAATACCCGATAAAATTTTCACCGTATCACTTTCCTTACGCTGGGTAGTAATTTTGGATTGTCCCGGTTTACGCCGGTCCAGTTCCGTTTGTATAAATTCCAGATCAATAGGCAACTGAGCCGGACAACCATCAATAATAACCCCAATGGCTTCGCCGTGCGACTCGCCAAAGGTTGTGATACGAAAAACTTGTCCGAATGTATTACCTGCCATTTTTATATCTTTTTTAGCCAAGAATCAAGAACCAAAAGCCAAAAGTTGCAAATGGCGGTCACGATAGTTTCTGTTCAAGGCAATGTCCTTGTAGGCAAATATGGAAATTTTTGCTTAAAAACAAGAAAGCGGCTATATAGCCGCTTTACCTGATAACATTCTTGGTTCTTAATTTCTAGCTCCCTTTTATGCCGATATAGCGTTTATGATATCATATTGAGTGATGATCTCAATATTTCCTTGTTCATCCTCTACCAACACAGCGATGTTATCTTTATTAATCATGCTGGATATTTTATCAATCGAAGTATTCAAATCAATAAAAGGGAATGGCTTAGTAGTAATAGTTTGTACCGGTTGTGATTTTAATGCTGGGTTTTCCAGCAAGGCATCCAATATATCGCTTTCTGTAATTTTACCAATTACCATACCTTGTTGCGTAACTGGTATTTGCGAAATATTAAGCGTTTTAATAGTATTGATAGCTTCCAACACCGTTTTATCACTCGGGATGGTAATGATTTCAGAGCTTTCTTTTTTGCGGATAATTTCGCGGGCGGTTAACTTTTCGTCTTTCAAGAAACCTCGTTCGCGCAGCCAATCTTCATTGTACATTTTACCTAAGTAACGTGTACCGTGATCCGGGAAAATAATTACGACCATATCACCTTCCTTGAACCGATCTTTCATCTGTAAAGCGCCAGCCACAGCCGACCCAGTAGAGTTGCCAGCAAAAATGCCTTCTTTCAGCGCAATTTCGCGAGTCATTAAAGCGGCATCTTTATCGGTTACTTTTTCAAAATGGTCAATAACACTGAAATCTACGTTCTGCGGTAAAAAGTCTTCACCTATCCCTTCGGTTATATAAGGGTAAATTTCATTTTTATCAAAAATGCCAGTTTCCTTGTACTTCTTAAATACGGAACCATAGGTATCAATCCCTAACACTTGAATGTTGGGGTTTTTCTCTTTCAGAAAACGAGCTGTACCGGATATGGTACCACCTGTACCCACACCTACCACCAAGTGTGTAATTTTACCCTCGGTTTGTTCCCATATTTCAGGGCCAGTTTGCTCATAATTAGCCTGCGTGTTTGATAAGTTATCATACTGGTTAGGCTTCCAAGAATTAGGTACTTCTTTTTCTAGCCTTGATGATACTGAGTAATACGAACGTGGATCTTCTGGCTCCACATTGGTCGGGCACACAATTACCTCGGCGCCAAAGGCGCGCAAAGCATCAAACTTTTCTTTGGATTGCTTATCGGTACTGGTAAAAATACATTTGTAACCTTTGATAACAGCTGCAATAGCCAATCCCATACCCGTATTGCCTGATGTACCTTCAATGATGGTACCACCTGGTTTCAGACGGCCATCTTTCTCGGCATCCTCAATCATCTTAAGCGCCATACGGTCTTTAATAGAGTTACCAGGATTGGTAGTTTCAATTTTAGCCAGCACAGTTGCCTTAATATCTTTAGTTACCTTATTCAGCTTTACCATTGGCGTATTACCTATGGTTTCCAGTATATTGTTATGCCACATACAATTTAATTATAGTTGGTCTGCACATCATAAAATATGCTTTTTAACAGACTCTACAAAGATAAAGGTTCTGAGCTAAAAGGTTAATCACACGATTTTCATAATACAATTTACACGAGCATTTAAATACCAAATACACAACCATGATTTTGCCGGAACCCAGAAAAGCCAAACGTAGTTTGTATGTGTACAAATAGATTAATCTAGAGCTTCTAACTATAAGATTATCTTAACAAACACAGAGTTAAATTGTAGCTATTTTGTTATTAACTACTAAAATTCAAACTACCATGAAAAGCAAAATTATTTTTATACACGGCATGTTCGAAAACTCGAAAAGCTGGGAAAACTGGATTACCTACTTTAACAGCAAAGGTTATGAAAGTACGGCTGTTGACTGGCCTTTGCATGAAGGCGAACCTGCTACATTGCGTCAAAACCCACCATCTGGCTTAGGCGATTTGCGCTTAGCTACTATCATCTATAAATTCAGACAAATAGCTGCTGCTGAAACCGAGAAACCAATTATGATTGGTCATTCGGTAGGCGGATTGATTGTTCAGGTATTGGTTAATGAAGGCTTGGCTAAACTAGGGGTTGCGATTAGCCCAGTAGCTCCTAATGATATGATTTCATTTGATTGGGGCTTCTTTAAAAACAGTGCCTTAATTACTAACCCGCTTAAAGGAGATGATCCGTTTATGATGGATTTAGAAAGCTTCCATGAATCGTTTTGCAACACCTTAACTTTGGAGCAAACCAAACCGTACTTTGAAAAATATGCAACCAATGACAGCCGCAATGTACTGCGCGATTGTTTAGGCAGTGATGGCCGTATTGATTTAGATATGCCTCACGTACCTTTGTTATTCATCGGTGCAGAAGAAGATCAGATTATTCCGACGGATTTAGTGGAGAAAAATGCCAAAGCTTATACTGATGAGATCAGTTCAACTGAATACCGTAACTTTTCAGGTCGCGGACATTTTATTTGTGGCCAGCCTGGTTGGGAAGAAGTAGCTGGTAATATAGCTGACTGGCTGCAACGCAAAGAAGATGTACCGCCATTTCAAACCACTCCGGCCGATCGGATTAACTAAAGTTTTAAATTATAATCAATTATAACAAAGCCTGTTTGCTACCGAGCAAACAGACTTTGTTACTATATCCAGTTCCTGTAAAAACATAGCCTTCAATAAGCATTGATGTTGAGGTTTATACAAATATTTATATAAAACAGTTTTTTTGTGTTAAGCTGTAACCTTCACAAACCCACTGTAGTCATACCACTAAATATTTGTAGTTATGAAAACTTCTCGTTATTCCCTTCTTATTTTACTTACCATTAGTTTATTCTCCGTTACTTTAATGTCATGCCACAGACGGGGAGTTAAAGGCTCGGGACATTTTGTTACGCAAACCCATATGGTTGGTGACTTTCATGCCATCAAAATTTCGGGAGCCTACAAGGTTAATTTGAAACAAGATAGCTCGTTGAATATAACCATTACTGCCGACGACAACTTAATGAAATACATTAAAACCGAAGTAAACAACGGCGAACTACACCTTTACAATAATAAATCTATTAACAGCAGCAAAGACGTTGTTGTTACTATAGGCGTACGCCAGTTAACTGCTATTAAAACAGAAGGTGCCATTGAGTTACAATCAGCAGGATTGATTAATGCACAAGACCTAGAATTGCAATTTGCAGGAGCTAGTAATGTTAATTTAAATTTAAAAGCCAACAAGCTAAGTACACAAGGTAGTGGCGCTACTGAAATTTATTTAACCGGACAAGCTGCTTCACATGATGTACATTTTGCAGGTATGGTTAAACTACAAGCTTACGACTTAATAATTAATAGCTACAATCTTGAAACTTCAGGTGCTAGTGAATGTGAGCTTAATGTTGTAAAAAGTTTAATCGTAAACAGCAGTGGTGCCTCACAAATCAATTACAAAGGCAATCCTACAGCAGTTAATATTAACAAATCTGGAGCCGCATCTGTTAAAAAAATAAATTAACCGACTACTCAGGCGGATTGGGTGGCGGTGGATTTGGTATTGGATTTGGCCGTGTATTAGGTATAGGTGATGGCGCTAATTTGGGCGTAGGCGTCGTACCTGTTGAGTCGTTATTAGCAGTATTAATAGGTACCGGAGAGTTCTTGCTCACCTTAGTTGCGGTACCTGCTGCCTTGCGCGAGCTGCAACTAGTAGCTGTACCAATAGCCAACATGCCCATGAGTATATATGTAATTGGTTTCTTCATCGTAAATTTAATACTTATATAACACACAAAGGTTTTATAAGTTTATAACTTCCCGCTGTTAATATGCAACGAGGCCATTCCTCTACTCTTACTACAACTTATACCTTGATAAACAACTGATGATTAAGTAGCTGAAATAAAAAATTAATTAATTACCTTTGCGCCTCAAAAAACTGGCGTAATTTCCATAAATGAAACCGTCAGTTGATGAAAAGCACGATTATCAGGTATAAATTATGAATATCTCACAGGAAAAAACCGGTCAACTGAACGCGGTGATCACCATTAATATTGATGCCAACGATTACCAGGCACGCGTAGATAAAGCTATTAAAGATCAAGCAAAAAAAGCTAAACTGCCAGGATTTCGCCCAGGCATGGTTCCACCAGCCCACATTAAAAGAATGTACGGCAAAAGCATTCTGGTTGATGAGATTAACAACCTGTTATCCGATACACTGAACAATTATTTGAACGAACAGCAACTGGAGGTATTAGGTCAGCCTTTGCCTAAAGTTGATGATGAAAAAAATTATAACTGGGATTTTAACGACAACTTTGAATTTAACTACGAAGTTGGTTTAGCTCCTGAGTTTACCGTTAATGTATCAGCTGATGATAAACTTACTTACTACAAAATTAAAGTAGATGACGAAACGTTAGCTGAGCGCATCAAAAATCTGCGTCGCAGCTACGGAAAAATGACAAACCCTGACGTATCGGCAGAAGATGACGTACTATACGGGGTATTAGAGCAATTATCGGCTGATGGTTCTGTTTTTGAAGGTGGTATTAGCAACACTACATCTGTTCGTTTAGATCAGGTACAGGATGAAAGCATCAAAGCTTCTCTGGTTGGCTTGAAAAAAGATGATGTAGTAACTTTTGATATTCAAAAAGCTTACAACAATGATGCTGCACGTATTGCAGCCCTGTTGAAGATTGATGAAGCAGAAGCTGCTGATTTAAAATCAGATTTCCGTTTAACTGTTAAAAATGTTAATCGGTTAGAAGAAAGTGATTTAGATCAGGCGTTCTTTGACAAAATTTTCCCTGCTGGTACGGTAACTACTGAGGAAGAGTTCCGCACTAAAATTACTGAAGAACTAGAAAACATGATGGTACAAGATGCTGACAACAAATTGCAAAGCGACCTGTACAACCTTGTTTTAGACAAAGTTCAGTTTGAACTTCCTGATGAGTTTTTAAAACGCTGGTTAAAAGCAACCAACGAAAAACTGACCGACGAAGAATTAGAAGGTGGCTACCCGGAATTTGCTAAAAACTTGAAGTGGACTTTGATTGGTAACAAAATTGTTCGTGATAACAACCTTGAAATTCAGTACGAGGATGTATTGAGCTTGGCTAAACAACGTATTGATGCGCAGTTCCGCATGTATAGCCCGCAGCCGATCAGCGAAGAGCAATTAAACCAATATGCAGTTCAGTTTTTACAAGATAAAGAAAGTGCAAACCGTATTTTTGAAGAAGCCAAATCGTTAAAAGTATTTGAATACTTGAAAGGTATAGTTACCCTGAATGAACAGGAAATTACCTTTGGCGATTTCAGCAAATTAGCGCAAGCTTAATACTTTATTATTCTATAATATTGTCAAAAGCAACCTCATATCGGGGTTGCTTTTGTTTTATAAAAACTTAGTTGAAAAGAAACTGTTAAGTTTTGGATTTTAAAAGCATTTAAAACAAATAAGGCTATCATACACGTATGAATGGTTAATAGTTTTTTGCTTATTTAAACAACAGTGCGGGTAGCCAGACCAGCGTTTATGATAATCTAACAACTTACAGGCAAATGTAATTTAACTAATTTTTTCCGCTTGTAACTAAAATTGCATCTAAAAACTATATTTACCGCATGCGCCGGATGCGCAAAAATTTTATAATAAAAAACATCTTAACACAATGAATAGTAACATTGATAAAAACGAGTTTCGTAAATACGCGGTTAAACACCACCGCATCAACAGTCTGTTTGTTGATAAATTTATTTCGAGCGTTGAGCATAAAATCATGCCTACCGGCATTGCTACTCCTGTAGATATGACGCCTTACATCATTGAAGAACGCCAACTGAATGTAGCTCAGATGGACGTATTTTCACGCTTGATGATGGACCGGATCATCTTTTTAGGTGATGCCATTTATGAAAACATTGCTAACATTATTCAGGCGCAATTACTGTTCCTGCAATCAGCCGATGCTAAGCGTGATATTCAAATTTATATCAACTCACCTGGTGGTTCAGTATATGCTGGTTTAGGTATTTATGATACCATGCAGTTTGTAGCTAACGATGTAGCTACCATTTGTACCGGTATGGCTGCTTCAATGGCTGCTGTATTGTTGTGTGCTGGTGCCGATGGCAAACGTGCTGCTTTACCACACTCACGCGTAATGATTCACCAGCCGCTGGGTGGTGCACAAGGTCAGGCTTCTGATATTGAAATTACTGCTCGCGAGATTCAGAAATTGAAAAAAGAGCTTTACGAAATCATTTCTAAGCACAGCGGTACCCCTTACGAAAAAGTTTGGGAAGCTTCTGACCGTGACCACTGGATGATTGCTGAAGAAGCTAAAGAGTTTGGCATGGTTGATGAGGTACTGCGCAGTAATAGCGAAAAATAAGAAAGCCGATACAACTTATTGATACAGTTTGGCTTTTTTATACAAACTGTATCAATAATTAATTATTTTTGATTAAATCATACCCCCATGAACAAAAACAGCAAGGAAATCAGATGTTCGTTTTGTGGAGCCGGAAAACAGGATTCCCTGATGCTGATAGCTGGATTGGATGCTCACATTTGCGATAAGTGTGTTAATCAGGCCAATGAGATATTAGCTGAAGAACTTAAAGTTCGTAAGGTAAAAACTTCCTCTTCTGCGCCTACCATTCTTAAACCATTTGATATTAAAGCGCATCTTGACCAGTATGTGATTGGACAGGATGATGCCAAGAAAGTACTAGCTGTAGCTGTTTACAACCACTACAAACGCTTAAACCAGCGTGTTGAGAAAGATGAGGTTGAGATTGAAAAATCAAACATCATTATGGTGGGTGAAACTGGTACCGGTAAAACGCTGTTGGCTAAAACTATTGCTAAAATACTGAACGTTCCTTTTTGCATATCTGATGCTACTGTACTTACTGAAGCTGGTTATGTAGGGGAAGACGTAGAAAGCATTTTAACCCGTCTGCTGCAAGCTGCTGATTACGATGTAGCTGCTGCCGAAAAAGGCATTGTGTACATTGATGAGGTGGATAAAATTGCCCGCAAAAGCGATAATGCTTCCATCACTCGCGATGTATCAGGTGAAGGTGTACAACAGGCCTTGTTGAAAATCCTGGAAGGTACCATGGTGAACGTACCGCCGCAAGGTGGCCGCAAGCACCCTGATCAGAAAATGATTACGGTAAACACCAGCAATATTCTGTTTATATGTGGTGGTGCATTTGATGGTATTGATAAAAAAATTGCCAACCGCTTACGCACACAAACTGTAGGGTACAAACTAAAGCGTGATGAAAATGAGGTTGATTTAAAAAACTTGTACAAATACATTACGCCACAAGATTTGAAATCATTCGGGTTAATACCGGAGTTGATTGGCCGATTGCCGATATTAACGTACCTGAATCCACTGGATAGGGAAGCCTTGCAAAATATTTTAGTTGAGCCTAAAAACTCTCTGCTTAAACAGTACAAAAAGCTGTTTGACTATGAAGGAGTAAAACTGGAATTTGACCAAGATGTATTAGATTTTATTGTGGATAAAGCAATGGAATTTAAGTTAGGCGCTCGTGGTCTGCGTTCAATTTGTGAGGCTATCATGATTGATGCGATGTTCGAACTTCCATCTAAAAAAGATGTAAAACGCCTGAACATTACTTTAGATTATGCCCGCGAAAAGTTTGAGCAATCGGATTTAAAAAAGTTAAAGGTGGCTTAACACACCTAAGCAGTAAATTGCTTATATTTGTTATAACACACAGCCCTGGTGAAACGCCGGGGTTTGTTGTATAAAAAGGTTTCGTACAACCTAATACTACTCACCACGTACACAAAAAAGAGCCTCTTTCCCGAGAGGTATAGGAGATAAAATATGAACGAAGAAATTGAGATCAAAAAAGACCCTGCTATTGTGGAGCAGGCCAAAAAAGTAAAAGAAGTACAATCGCCGGTTAAGAGCGGGCTGAAAACTAAAGAAGCCATTGTAACTAACTGGTTGCCGCGTTATACAGGCCGGACATTAAGTGACTTTGGAGAGTACATTATCCTTACCAATTTTTCAAAATACCTGCAATTGTTTTCGCAATGGAACGATAATGTGCCTATTATGGGGTTGGATAAACCCATGCAAAGCGTAACAGCTGGTGGCATTACCATGATTAACTTTGGTATGGGCAGCCCGGTAGCTGCTACAGTGATGGACTTATTAACTGCCATCCACCCCAAGGCTGTTATATTTTTGGGTAAATGCGGCGGCTTAAAAAAGAAAAACTATGTGGGTGACTTGATATTGCCTATTGCAGCCATTCGCGGTGAAGGTACCTCTAATGATTACTTGCCACCCGAAGTACCAGCCCTACCCTCTTTTGCTCTTCAAAAAGCTATTTCCACTACTATACGTGATTTATCGCGCGATTATTGGACGGGCACCTGCTACACTACTAACAGACGCGTATGGGAGCACGACAAAGAGTTTAAGAAATATTTGAAAAGCCTACGTGCCATGGCGGTAGATATGGAAACCGCGACCATTTTTACCACAGGTTTTGCCAACAAAATACCTACAGGTGCATTGCTGCTGGTGTCTGACCAACCCATGATTCCTGAAGGTGTAAAAACTGCCGAAAGTGATTCGAAAGTAACCGAGCAGTATGTAGAAACTCACCTGAAAGTAGGTATCGAGTCATTGAAGCAGTTAATCAACAATGGATTAACCGTAAAGCACCTGCGATTCTAAAATTGCGCATTATCATAATAGCGAGAAGGAAGCTCTATTCTGCGCAGGCAAGAAGTTTTGCTTTGTCAGCTCAGAAACAGCTCCCTTATTGCTCATGATGATGAATTTAATGTTAACTTCCTAATTATATTAGCTTTCGTAGTACTAGAAATGCACCGAGTGCAACCCCGGCAACAGCTGCCACTTTTGAAGCTTTTTTAGTGCTTACTTTGGATGAATAACCGCCCGAAATTTGGTTGTGCGTTCGGGTAGGCTCGAATATGCTTCCATTGGTTACCGGTGCAGGCTCTGCCTGCTTAAAGTACAAGGTCATGAATTTAGCCAGGCTCCAGCGGGTTAGTTTAGGCGAAACCCACTGGCTAAAACGAGCCAAATAAGCAGAGCTACCTAAGGTAACAGAATCTTTAGGATTTTGCGCCAGCGATACTACTGTACAAGCCACTTTTGAGGTTGGTACCAAAGGCTTCATGGGCTTTAACAGTTTACCCGTATAATTAGCCGCATGGCTAGGGCCTGGGGTATCTACAAACGATGGAAATACATCACAAATATGAATACCAGGGCAACCGCTTAGCTCACCTCGTAATGCCTCTGAGTAACCACGTACTCCGAATTTACTGGCGGCATAAGATACAGAAAACGGTAAAGCTACCCAACCACCTACCGAGTTAAGGTTAATAAGCACCCCACGTTTTTGCTTTTTAAACTGTGTGATGGCAGCATAAGCGCCATGTATATAGCCTAAGAGATTAGTACGGATAATTTGATCGTGTACTTCGATCGGAATAGTTGTGAACTCACCTAAGGCACCAATGCCTGCTATGTTTACCCAGACATCAATACTACCACCAAATATGCAGGCATCTTTAGCCAGCTTTTGAACAGCTTCGGCATCGGTAACATCAGTTACTACGGCTATAGCTTTGCCTCCTAACCGGTCGCATAGGTTAACCATTTCATCCAGTACATCTTTTTGGCGGGCAGCTAACACTACTTTAGCGCCATAACGGGCAAACTCCAAAGCGGTAGCACGGCCAATGCCACTGGTAGCACCAGTAATTACTATTGTTTTTTTATTGAGAGGTGATGCGTAAAAGTTTTTGGTAGCAGTCATATCAATCAAATGCAGGTTTTCAGAATTATAGAACCCTGCATTTAATTAAAAGTTTAATTTTATGTTAAAATGGATATTTTCTTGGTTCCACCTGTACACTGATCCATTGCACAGTAGTCAACTCATCCACAATAAAGTCATTACCGAAACGCCCTACGCCTGAGTCTTTCTCCCCACCGAATGGTGTGTTCATTTCATCATTTACTGATTGATCGTTAATGTGAATCATGCCAGTTTCAATTTGCTTGGCTATAGTAAAACCACGTTGCAAATCGCGAGTATGCAGGGCGCCACTCAATCCATAATCAGTACCATTAGCCAGTTCAATAGCTTCTTCATCCGTTTTAAACCGAACTAATCCTACAGCCGGACCGAAGACCTCTTCCTGGAAAATAGCCATATCTTTAGTTACTTCCGATAATATAGTGGGTTGTACCACATTACCTTCTGCTTTACCACCTAACTCTAACTTAGCGCCAGCGGCAACTGTTTTTTCAATTAAGCCTAACACATGCTGTACTGCTTTATTATCAATCAACGGACCTACAATGGTTTTTGGATCAGCCGGATCGCCATAGGTTAACGTTTTGGCTTTGGCTACATATTTCTCCTTGAACTCTTCGTAAATACTATCATGCACCAGAATACGATTGGTTGACATACAAATTTGCCCTTGGTGCATAAACCGACCGAAAATGGCTGAATCTACCGCTCTATCCACATCGGCATCATCCAATATGATAAATGCATTATTGCCGCCTAACTCTAATGCCAGCTTTTTCAACGCTTCGCCACCAATACGGCCAATACCTTTACCCACTAGTGTTGAACCGGTAAAAGAAATTAGGCGTGAGCCTGGATGCCCGGTGAAATAATCCCCTATGTTGGCCGATTTACCTACAACACAATTGATGACTCCTTTTGGAATACCTGCTTCTTCAAAAAGCTTAGCTATGATAGTCCCTCCTGTTACCGGCGATTGTGATGCCGGCTTAATCACGATAGCATTACCTACGGCTATAGCAGGTGCTATGGTACGCATAGAAAGGTACAATGGAAAGTTCCATGGGCTAATCATGCTGACTACACCTAATGCTTTACGAAACACAAAGGTTTCTTTACCATCTGTAAATGATGGGATGGTAAGACCGTGCATACGGGTTGGATAACCTGATGCTTCAATCAACATATCATAACTTTGCTTAATCTCAACCTGGGCTTTCAAGGCCGTGCCACCTGCTTCTTTAATCAGCCACTCAGCAAGTTCATCTTTGCGCTTCATAATGATGTCGGCTGCACGTAACATCAAATCTCGTCTTACCAGCGGGTTAGTTTTGCTCCAGGTTTTTGAAGCCTCTTTAGCCGTGTCGTAAGCTTCATCTACATCTTGCTTACTGGCCGCTTTAAAAGTATTAATTATGGTATTATCGTAAGGATTCAAATTATCAATAGTATCGCTTTCACTGCCATCTCGCCAAACACCATTTATAAACTGCTGATTCAAATTACTGTACTGTTCCATTATAGTTATATTTTAGTAAGCATTACATTAATTAACTAATACTCAAACATTGCAACATCCAGACATCAAGGCAGTTTCCTTAAAATTGATATTAGCTCGTATCTGACAAAGGCATGATAAAAAGAAAAGGTCTTTAACGTTCCTGTTAAAGACCTTTCCCCAATCTCTATTAGCTGAACTTAATGATTCCAAGTGCCAAATTTGCCTTTACGATAATCATCATACGCCTGCATAATTTCCTCTTGCGTGTTCATCACAAATGGACCTTGTGCTACTACAGGCTCATTAAACGGCATAGCATGTCCTAACAGCAAAATACCATCTGTAGCTGAAGTAATATGCAGAGTATCGCCATCATGGTTAAACTCTGCCAGATGTAAAGCTTTCACCGCTGTACCATTCACGTTCAGTTCACTGGCAATTACGTAAAAGAAGACGTTGTGTGCTTCTGGTATGGTAATATCTAGCTCAGCTCCTGGTTTAAAATACACAGTGCTCAAAAATATACCCGTTGATGATTCAAAAGCCCCGTGAGTATTTCCCCAGTCGCCAGATATTACATTAGCAGTAACTTTTCCTTCATTCAGTACTAAGCTGGGTATTTCTTCTTTTTGCTTACCAATGTAATAAGGTTCAGCCATTTTTAACCGTGCAGGCAAATTTACCCACAGTTGTAAAATCTCCAGATCGCCACCTTGCTGCTTGAACTCATCTGATGAGATTTCGGCATGAATTAAACCACTACCTGCTCGCATCCATTGTACGCCACCACCTTTAATCACGCTTTCGTGTCCGCTGCTATCCTTGTGAGCAATATCACCTTCTAGAATAAATGTAACCGTTTCCATACCACGATGCGGATGCGGCCCAAAAGGTAAACCTTGATTATTGGACTGGTACACTTGCGGACCATGATGATTTAAAAATAAGAAAGGATCAACATACTCTACATATTGCGTAGGTAATGCCCGATAGGTAACCAAATCGGCAACAGGTGAATAAACTGCCGGATATATATTTTTAATGGTTCTCATAAAATCAAAGTATATTTATGTTTTTACCTATTACACATGCCGGACCAATTTGTGTTTAAACATCCTATTTTAGTAGTACCCTGCCATATAGACCAGAAAACCGTGGCAATGTCATGTACCGGCAAGTATTAAACTAATGTTTTAGCAGCTTTGGCTATTTCAAGTACTTTTACGGCATGGCAAACAACACCAATTCACTGGCATCTACAATATCAACCACGCCGTACCGATATTCAAAGGAGGTATTACGTGCAGCTGTAGGCGCTATTTTTTTTCTACCCGGATTGATTTTCGCCAGTTGGGCATCACGCATTGCTACTATTCAACAATCGTTAAACTTATCTGACACAGCTTTGGGTGCTATTCTATTTTCTATACCTGTAGGCTTAATGCTATCGCTGCCCTTTGCCGGCTGGATGATTAGTAAGGTAGGCAGCCGCAAGCTAGCTATTGCAGCCTTAATTTTGTATAGTGTAGCACTAATTGGCTTAGGTGCAGCACCTAATATTCCGCTGCTGATTGCCTGTATGGTGGCTTATGGCTTTGCCAGTAATTCGGCCAATATTGCCGTAAATACGCAGGCTGTTGCTACTGAGAAAATGTACAACCGCCCTATCCTAGCATCTTTTCACGGTTTGTGGAGTTTGGCAGGCTTTGCAGGAGCTGGTATTGGCACGTTCATGATAGCCAGCAACATTTTACCAGTACAACATTTTACCGTAATTGCCATACTGGTAATTATAGGTTTACTAATAAGTGTGCGCTACTTGCTGGATGACCACACACCTGCTGATGATAGCCCTATGTTTGTACTACCCGACCGATCTTTGATCAAATTGGGTATCATTGCCTTTTGCTCATTGATTTGCGAAGGGGCTATGTTCGACTGGAGCGTCATCTATTTTAAGAAAGTGGTACATGCACAAAATGCCTGGATGGCGGCTGGTTATACTTGCGCTATGGGCACTATGGCTTTAGGCCGTTTTGTGGCTGATGGCTTTGCCCACCGGTTTGGCGTTAAACGTACTTTACAGGTAAGTGGTATTTTAACAGCATCCGGCATTTTTATTGCTATTCTGTTTCCCTACCTGTTACCTGCTATGGTTGGCTTTTTACTGGTTGGTGCCGGTGTATCTTCTGTAGTACCTATGGTTTATAGTTTAGCCGGGCGCTCTACTACCATGTCGCCCGGCATGGCATTGGCAGCAGTTTCAACCATTGGGTTTGTAGGGTTTCTGGTAGGTCCTCCTGTTATCGGCTTTTTATCAGGCGCTTTTAATTTGCGTATTGCTTTGATATTGGTGATGGTAATGGGTTGCTCGGTAGCAGCTATTTCAACCAAAATCAAGTTTTAACTGCTTTAAACCCTTTTAGCGGTACTCAAATCCTCATCAGTAGGATTTAAAACGTAATCGTGCACTTCCTGACCGCTTTTCAAAACAAACTTCAAACGTTCTTTGGGTACAGTTATATCTAAAGATAAAGTAGCTACTACATCGGGTAGATTTTCTAGTACAGTTTTGGCCTGCGTACCTTGTGGTAGCGTAATGGCAATATCGTTGTCTTGAGGTTCAATTTTCCAATCTTTTATGTGAGCGTTACTCAAAACCTCTATCCATTTTTCCTGATATGCATTCATACCAGTTATAAAGTCGCTTTTCAATCAAAAGGTTTTATAGCTTTTTGTAATTGCATTAAGTTACAGGAAGACAGGCCATTTTTAATTATAAAGATTATTGATTGTATACAAACAGAACAATGCTGTAAGTTGATGGTTTTAACTTCAAATTAACTAACGATCCTGCCCCTTACTTATGAAAAGCACAAAATCAGACAATTCTGAAAACAACAACAAAAAGATTGACAATCTGGCGTCTCACACCGAAAGCGGAACAGGCGAGTTCATGACCACCAACACCGGCCTGTATATTAATGATGACAACAACACCTTAAAAGCCGGTGAAAGAGGCCCATCTCTTTTAGAAGATTTTCACTATCGGGAAAAAATGACTCATTTTGACCATGAGCGTATTCCGGAACGCGTGGTACATGCCCGCGGTGCTGCAGCACATGGTTATTTTGAGGCTTACGATAGTTCTTTTAGCAAATACACCAAAGCAAAATTTTTAACTGATCCTTCACGTAAAACCCCGGTATTTTTGCGTTTCTCTACGGTTGCCGGTTCACGTGGTTCAACCGATTTAGCTCGTGATGTGCGTGGCTTTGCCATTAAGTTTTACACCGAAGAAGGTAACTTTGACATGGTGGGTAACAACATACCTGTGTTTTTCATACAGGATGCGATCAAGTTTCCGGATTTGATACACGCAGTGAAACCAGAGCCACATAATGAAATCCCGCAAGCGGCTTCAGCACATGATACTTTTTGGGATTGGGTTTCTTTATCGCCAGAATCTATGCACATGATTATGTGGGTAATGAGCGATCGTGCCATTCCGCGCAGCTACCGCATGATGCAGGGCTTTGGTGTGCATACCTTCCGTTTTATTAACGAAGAAGGCAAAAGCACCTTTGTTAAATTTCACTTTAAACCCAAATTGGGTGTACACTCTGTAGCTTGGGATGAAGCACAAAAAATATCTGGTAAAGATCCTGATTTTCACCGTCGCGATTTGCATGAGGCTATTGAAGCCGGCGCTTTCCCTGAATGGGAATTTGGGGTACAGCTTATTCCGGAAGAAGACGAATTGAAGTACAACTTTGATTTACTGGATGCCACCAAAATCATACCGGAAGAATTAGTGCCTGTTCAGCCTATTGGCCGTTTGGTACTGAATCGAAATCCGGATAACTACTTCGCTGAAACTGAACAAGTAGCTTACCACTTGGGCCACGTAGTACCTGGTATTGATTTTAGTAACGATCCGCTGCTGCAAGGTCGCTTATTTTCATACACCGATACACAGTTAAAACGTTTAGGCAGTCCTAACTTCCAGGAAATACCAATTAACCGTCCTATCAATACCGTGCATAATAACCAGCGCGACGGACACATGCGCCAGCAAATTAATAAAGGTAAAGCAGCTTACCACCCGAATACTATGGGTGGTGGTTATCCTGAACAAGCTATGGCCTCAAACGGCGGTTATGTAAGCTATCCTGAACGTGTAGAAGGACCAAAAATTCGTAAACGTGCGAAAAGCTTTATGGATTTTTTCAGCCAGGCTACCCTATTCTACAATAGCCAGAGTGAAGCCGAAAAAACACACATCATGGATGCTTTACGTTTTGAATTGGGTAAAGTAGATATGATGGATATTCGTGAACGTGTATTAGTGCTACTGAATAAAGTAGATAAAACCCTAGCTAAAGGTGTAGCCGAAGGTTTAGGTATGGAAGTACCCGAACCTAAGTATCCACTAAACCACAGCTACGGTGCAGATGCCAACCCTGACGATTACCAACCAGATACCCGCAAGCCAATGGTAGATAAATCGGATGCATTAAGCATGGCGAATAGTCCAAAAGACAGTATTGAAACCCGCCAAATAGCATTTTTAGCAGCCGATGGTGTAGATGCTGACTCGATTAGTACTATGAAGAAAGCACTAGAAGATGAAAAAGCAGTAGTGCGGGTAATTGCTCCACATGCAGGCTTTATTAAAGATTCTAAAGGCAACCAGATTATGGTTGATAAATCTTTCCTGGCTTTCTCTTCTGTATTGGTGGATGCCGTGTACATTCCGGGTGGTGAAAAAAGTGTAGCTATGCTGAAGGATGAACCGGATGCTATTCACTTTATTAATGAAGCATACCGTCATTGCAAAGCCATTGCAGCCGATGCTGAAGGTACCGAGTTAGTAAAAGCCACTTACGTGAATGCTAAACTTAAAAATGGCAAACCTGAAACTGGTGCACCAGCTACAGCAGGTGTATTGTTCGGTGAAGATAAAGGAACCGACAAACTAGCTAAAGAATTTATTCATGCTATAGCTCAGCACCGTTTCTGGGAGCGCGAGAAAAAAGATAAAATTCCGGCTTAAGCACCGATAATAATTTTCAAAAGAGAAAGCCCAATTACTATTAAGTAATTGGGCTTTCTCTTTTCATGTATGTAGCTTATTGCAAATTATTTAGCAGAAAACTTATAAATAGTAGTGGTTTTGTACGTTTGTCCGGGTTTCAACTCGGTGGTTGGGAAATTAGGTTTGTTCGGTGAATCCGGAAAGTGCTGTGTTTCCAGCGCAAATGCTGTGCGGTAAGCATCTTTAACACCACCTTTAAATTTATAATCACCTTTCATAAAGTTGCCGGTATAAAATTGAATGCCTGGCTCTTCGGTAAATACTTCCATCATAATACCGGTTACATCACCTTGTACCTTGGCAATCGGAGTTTGCAGCGTATGTTTATTCAACACAAAGTTATGATCATAACCTTTACCAAATTTCAATTGCGTATCACCTTCACCAACGCGTGAACCAATTTCGGCAGGCTTACGGAAATCAAATGGCGAATTAGCAGTAGGTCTAATCTCGCCGGTAGGAATCAAAGTATTACTTACTGGTGTAAAGCCGTCAGCATTCAGTTCCAGACTATGTTTCAAAATACTGCCGCTGCCGTTACCGTTTAGATTCCAGTAGGTGTGGTTAGTTAAGTTTATTATGGTAGGTTTATCGGTAGTAGCTTCATAATGCACTTCAATAGCGTCATCATCATTCAGTACATAAGTAACTTTCACATTCAGGTTACCCGGAAAACTTTCTTCACCATCTTTCGAAAGATAAGTTAGTTCCAGCGTATGGTCATCTACCTGTTTGGCATCCCACACTTTTACATCGAAACCAGCCTTACCGCCATGCAGTGTATTTGGGCCATCATTATTGTTCAACTTGTAAGTTTTACCTTCCAGTTTAAACTCTGCATTACCAATACGGTTACCATAACGGCCAATCAAAGCCCCATAGTAATTGCCTTTAGCTTCTTCATAATCATCTGCCGAACCTGGGCCGGCTACTACATCAACCGTTTTACCTTTACCATCAGGTATCAATAAGCTCACTAGTCGGCCGCCGTAATTAGTGACTGCTGCCTGTATGCCTTTAGTATTTTTAAGTGTATAAAGCTTAACCGCTTTACCGTCTATTATTTTGTCGAAGCCCGAGGCGGCAGGTAGTTGCCCTTGGGTAGTACTGTCAGTCATAGATGTTTTTTGTTGGTTTGATGAATGGTTACATGCCGATACTGCCAGTATACCAGAGGCTAGCATGGCAGCATAAAAAGTTTTGTTTTTCAGGTTTATCATAATGGTTATATAGTTTTAGCGACTAAATGTTTTACAAAAGGTAAACGCCTACTATTACAATCACTTACCTGTGGTAAAACCTTGCAGGTGCCTAAAGTGCATAAAAATTCGGATGCCTGCAATAAAACAACATTATTGTGCGGTATTGGTGCGATGCTGCAAGGCATGTACCTATTGGTAAATATAAATTAGCATGTATTTACAGCCTGTAAATACATGCTATATACATGAATGACAGTTTTTACAAATCATTTACAAACAAGATCAATAACTTTTAGGTATTGTAGCAGTTAGTATAATAATATGCTGTAATTTTACCACCTCATTAATGGATACGCAAGACAGCACATCGACCACCTTGAATAAACCTTCTTCATCTATAAAAAGGCGTATTACCAACACCTTTTTAAGTGTGTATGATGTTTATAAATTCATGGTTCGCTTTTTTAAGGAAGCCTTTGTACCACCCTACGAGTTTCAGGAACTGATTAAGCAATGCTGGGAGGTGGGTGTACGCTCATTAGCTCTCATCACTTTAACCGGCTTTATTGTGGGGGTTATTTTCACTAAGCAATCACGTCCTTCCTTACTACAGTTCGGTGCAACTTCTTGGATACCTTCATTGGTATCTATTGCTATTATGCGGGCCTTGGCCCCCTTAGTTACGGCGCTTATCAGTGCTGGACGAGTAGGTTCAAGTATTGGTGCCGAGTTGGGTTCTATGCGCGTTACTGAGCAAATTGATGCTATGGAAGTTTCGGGCACCAAGCCTTTTAAATTCTTGGTATGTGTACGCGTGTTAGCCTGTACCATCAGCATTCCTATTTTAGCTATTTACGCTGGCTTTGTGGCTTTACTGGGTGGTTACTTGAATGTGATAGCTAACGAAGGTACCAGCTACAGTACTTATATGCAACAGGTTTTTCAACCCTTGGGCTTTATTGATTTTGAATCCTCTTTAATCAAATCTATCGTGTTTGGGTTTACCGTAGGTATGGTAGGCAGCTATAAAGGATGGAACTCCTCAAGTGGTACAGCCGGTGTGGGTAAAGCAGCTAACTCGGCAGTAGTAACAGCTATGTTCCTGGTATTTATAGAAGAAATCATCATTGTTCAGATTACCGGCTGGTTCCGTTAAGCAATTTTACTTATGGACAACGAAAAACACGTAATAGATTATAACAATGCCGTAGTCAGCATCCGGGGTTTGCAAAAATCGTTCGGCGACTATCACGTGCTGCGTGGCATCGATTTGGATTTGTACAAAGGTGAAAACCTGGTAGTATTGGGACGTTCGGGTACAGGGAAATCAGTACTTATCAAAGTCATTTCAGGCTTATTGCAAGCTGACAGTGGCAGCGTAAAGGTTTTAGGTAAGGATATAACCAACATCAGCAGCCTCGAATTACAGGAACTGCGAAAAAGCATCGGCTTTTCTTTTCAGAACAGTGCTTTGTATGATAGTATGACAGTACGTAAAAACCTGGAGTTTCCGCTGGTACGCAACCGTAAAAACCTACGCCGTAAAGAAATTAACGAATTAGTAGAGCGGGTGCTGGATGCTGTAGGCCTAAAGCAAACGATTAACCAAATGCCGGCCGAGCTATCGGGCGGACAGCGCAAGCGTATTGGTATTGCCCGTACTTTAATATTACGTCCCGAGATTATGCTGTATGATGAACCTACAGCAGGTTTGGATCCTATTACATCTATCGAGATTAATAACCTGATTAACCGTGTTCAGGAAAACTTTAATACATCGTCTATCATTATTACACATGACCTTACCTGCGCCAAATCTACTGGCAACCGTGTGGCTATGCTGCTCGACGGCCAATTTCAGCGCCAAGGTACTTTCGACGAGGTTTTTAATACCGATGATGAACGGGTTAAACAATTTTACAACTATAACTTCATACATTAAGAAATGGACGCAGCAGAAAATAAACGCGCAATTTGGGTGGGATCCTTTATTACCATCGGCCTGATTGTGTTTATTATAGGGATTTTCACTTTAGGCAATCAGCAAAAAACCTTTGTAAAGGGATTGCACCTTTATGCCCGCTTTACCAACGTTTCTGGCTTAATTAAAGGTAACAATGTTTGGTTTTCAGGTGTGAAGGTAGGTACTATTAAAAAGATTTCCTTTACCGGCATTAACCAGGTAGATGTAGAATTTAATGTAGATCAAAACGTTCAGCAGTTTATTCACAGCAATGCAGTTGCCTCTATAGGTTCAGAAGGCTTTATAGGTAATAAAACCATTAACATTGATGGTGGTAGCCCTGAAGCTCCGGTTATTAAAGATGGTGACCATCTGCGCACGCTGGGTATGTTATCAACCGATGACATCATGAAAACCTTGCAGAAAAATAATGAAAACCTACTATCCATTACTGGTGATTTTAAAACGTTAAGTCATAAAATTTTGGAAGGTAAAGGTACGGTAGGTGCTTTGATGGCCGATTCAAGCCTGGCTATGAAGTTCAGATCAGTAGTACAGAACATGGAAAATACTACGGCTAGCACTAACCGCATGGCTAATGAACTGGCTAAATTTGGCTATAAAATGAATACCAAAGGTGGTTTGGCCGATAAAGTACTAACAGATACGGCAGTGTTTGCTAAGCTGCAAAACTCGGTTAACCAGTTCCAGCAGGCCGCAGCTAAGGCTAATACGTTAACGGATAACTTAAACCAGGTTGGCACGAACTTAACGCAAGCTACTGGTAAGCTGAACAGCAACGACAATGCCATTGGCGTTTTACTGAACGATCAGCCAACGGCAAATCAGCTCAAAAGCACGCTTGATTACCTGAACCAAAGTTCTGTTAAATTGAATGATGATTTAGAAGCTGTACAACATAACTTTTTACTGAAGCACTATTTCAAAAAGAAAGCTCAAAACCAGGAAAAAATTCAAAGTCTTCGTTTAGATACTACCCGAACACCGGAAAAGATAAAAATTAAATACTAACAATTAAGAGTTGCCATTTCGAACCACAGTTTGAAATGGCAATTTACTTTTAAGCCCGTTTTACAATTATTTAATCGTTTAATCTTTATTTTTATAATTTGTATGCTGATTGATTTTACCGGCAAGAATGTACTCATAACCGGCGGATCACGAGGGATAGGTAAAGCCTGTGCCCAATTGTTTGCTTCGCTGAATGCCAACGTAATTATTACTTATAAAAGCAACCGAGAAGAAGCGGAACAAACTTTAGCCACCTTAAACCCCAGTCAGAAGCATAGCTTATTTCAATTAGACCAAAGCGATGCAGCGGCAATTGAAACCTTTTTCACGTTGGTTATGCAACAATATAGCCATGTAGATGTGCTGGTGAACAATGCCGGCATCTACCTGGAACATAAAGTTGCTGAGGTAAGTTATGCCGAATGGCAGCAAAGCTGGATCGAAACTCTAAATACTAACTTAACCGGCGTAGCCAACCTCTGCTACTTTGCTTCTCGGCAGATGATTCAGCAAGGTGGTGGCAAAGTCATTAACATATCCTCGCGCGGTGCTTTTCGGGGCGAGCCAGACCATCCAGCTTATGCCGCCAGTAAGGCTAAGTTGAATGCTATGAGCCAATCTTTAGCAGTAGCCTTAGCACCACACCATATTAGCGTTCATATTATTGCACCGGGCTTTGTAGAAACCAATATGGCTGCCAAAGTATTAAATAGTCCAGCTGGGCAAAGCATAAAGCAACAAAGCCCGTTTAATCGCGTAGCCCATCCTGAAGAGATAGCCCGTTTGGCTGCCATGTACGCATCACCAGGCTTCGAGTTTACTTCGGCTGGTATTGTTGATATTAACGGTGCATCATACCTGCGCAGTTAAAGGCCTGCCTAAAATTTATAACTTACGTCCAATATAAAATTCTAGCTTGCGGAAAACGGGTTTGTATCTCGTGCTCAAAAAAGCTCTTTAATAAGTTCATTTGCTCACGAGTATATACGTATTTGATGCCACCAAATTTGTTACGCTTAGTCGAACGGGTGGACTCTTCCATGTCCAAGCTGGTGTTCGGGTACCACTCCATTAATATATCTTTAGAGCCTAGTGTAAAGCGATGACTAATCAGCTCAAAAGTTAAATCACAATCAAAGTTCAGGTTTTGCTCTAGTTGATCGAACAGATTGGTATAAGCGTTTTCCCAATCTGGAATCGGCATAATAGGCGCTAACACCACACCTATTGGGTAACCTCCTCCACCCTTCTGCTTAGGTAAAGCCATTTTACGTAGCGCCTGTATACGGGCAGTAACTGTTGGTGTCCCACCTTCCAATCTACGGGCTACAGCATCGGCATTTAAGCTGCATCGGAAACGAGTATGCCCGCTATGCTCCAGATTCAACAAAGGCTCTACAGCATCAAACTTAGAAACAAAGCGTAAATGGCTTAACGGACGTTTACCAAAAAACTCAATAGTTTTAGCCAAACCTCCGGTAATATGTTCCAGGCTCAATGGATCGGTATAACAACTAGCCTCAAAGCTGGTAACCTGGTTCAAACGCTCATACTTTACGGTATTCTCCAATATGGTAGGCAGATTGGAAAACACCCGAATAGCAGGTGGTCCTTGCAAACTGCCCGCAAGATAACAATATTGACAGTGCGCCGGGCAACCCTCGGCTAGATGAAACTGCCAGTCGGCTGATGGCGGTATGGGCCGCAGGTTAAAGGCACTTTTTGGCGCATTTACAATAGCCAGTGTATTTTTGGCTATCTTATAAGTTTCACGCTCGGTAGCACCACGCAAACCAGTAATCCGATTATTTTTAAGTAGTTCTACATTCAAATTTAGCGCCTTGGCACGTTCATAAATTTGTTGCCCATAAGGTTCGTCTAAAGCGTGTGGTGTAAACACCACACGCTTGGGCATCCAGGCCTTAAAGCCTTTATAAGGCTGCGTTTGTATTACTTTTGCTTCTTTGTCAATCTGATCAAGTACCGTCAATAACTCCATACTAATATATGGCAAACAGCATTCCAATTCTTAACTAAAAAGAAAATTTAGACAGTATGGCAGGTGTTTATCAACTGGTTAACCATTTGTGTTTACTCTGACCATGAACATTCAAAAATCAACATTTTACTAATGGCAAAACTAGTATCGGTAATAATAATTAACAGCAATTCTAATATTTTAAGCTATCGATATGTGCCTATAAAACAACTATAAAAAAAAGCAAAGATCCGACTTTACGATCGGAGCTTTGCTTTTTTGTTCAAACATGATAATTATTTTTTAGCATCCAGTGCCAGTTTCTGTGGTGCTTGTGATACCAACCAACCGGTGGCATACATCCATCGCGACATTTTAGCCAGCTTGGCAATATTAATATATTGCGGCTCATCACGCGGGGTATGATAATCGGGGTGCAGTAAAGTAGTGAAGAAAATAGATGGAATACCTTCATCTGCATAAGGTAAATGATCGCTCCGGCGGTACCAGCCTTCCGGGTGGTCAGCAGCATCCCATGAAAAATCTACTTTAAAATGGGTTAAGTTAGTATTAGCTTTCATGGCCATATCTACCAACTGTTGTGAGTTGCGGTGTGCTGTAGAACCTAATAAAGCAGCTGTATCAATATTGTTCCGACCAATCATGTCACCATTCAGCACAGCTACGATATCTTCTTTAGGCACAGTTGGATGCACAGCATACCAGCGTGAGCCTAACAAACCCCGCTCTTCAGCGCCATGCCATACAAACAAAGCCGAACGTTTACCGGGCTTAGCCACCCAAGCACGTGCAATAGCCAGCATACCTACCGTAACTGATGCATTATCATCAGCACCGTTCCATATCGAGTCGCGGCCTTCCATGCCATAGCCTACCCCATCATGATCGTGGTGACCGCTAAACAGTACATACTCTTTACGCAACTGTGCATCGGTACCGCTAACTTTTGCCACTACATTTACTGATGGGTACAAGAAAGTATTCTCTCTAAAATCACCCCTAATGGTTCCGCCTTGTTGCAAGCTGCTACCTACCGATGCCCGAACCAATATAACCGGCACCATAGCTTGCGCATTGGTATTGAAGTTTGTGCGTGCTTGCGTGTTGGTACGCAGGCCTTCATTGGCGTAAGAGCCTTTTTGGAAGTTATTACCTATAAAGTCGATAGCTTTTTCAGCTACATCATTAGCTACCATAATTACGGCAACAACTCCTTTGCGCCTTAAAGCCATACTTTGCTGCCGGATAGCTGAAGCCGTGTAACGGTAGCCATACAAACTTACCCACGAAACAGGCATAGGCTTAGGATCAACAATTTTTACTACGGCCACTTTGCCTTGCAAATTCTGCGTAGTATCAGCCATTGAGTTCAACCAAACTATCGGTGCTTCAAAGCGGGCAGTTACTGGCGTTGTTGGCCAGAAGTCGCGCCATAAGGCGAGAGAACTACCGTTTAGCTGCATCGTGCTACGGCTATCAATTTGTACACGGCGCATATTAAAAAATTGGAAATAAGTACCATCATCCCCAGCTGGCTTTAAACCAATTTCTTGCGCTTTTTGGGCAGTCCAAACGGCGGCACGCATTTCATCCAGCGTACCGGCACGCCGCCCTCTGAAAGCATCACTAGCTAATTCAAAAATATCTTTTTTCAAGTCGGTCTCTTTGATAGCTGCTAGTGCTGGTGGCGCAATTGCAGGCGTTGTTTTAGATTGACTAAAGGCCGCAGGCAGCCCCATAGCCATTAACATCATCAGGGTAAATGTTTTCTTCATGCTTATGCTCTATATTAAAACTATTCTCCAAGATAAGGTTTTGTGCCATGCGCTGCAACGAACCGCACACCAATGTTACACAACTGCAATAAGCACCATGAATATACGTTTGTAGTTACTAAATTAATTTACCTTTGCGGCTTGCTGCTCGCGGTAAGCAGTTTACGGATATGAAAATTTTAGTTACCGGCACCGCCGGTTTTATTGGCTTTTATGTAGCCCAAAGACTAGCCCAGCTACAGCATGAAGTTGTAGGTGTTGATAACATAAACACCTACTATGACATAGCCCTGAAGCATGGCCGATTGCAAGTATCGGGTATCACTATGGATACCTTACAGGAAAATCAACCGCTCTATAGTACGCTTTATCCCAATTACTGTTTTATCAAACTGGATATATCAGACCGTACACAGATGGAACAGCTATTTAGCAATCATAAGTTTGATGCGGTTTGCCACCTGGCTGCACAAGCCGGGGTACGTTACTCTATTACCAATCCGTATGATTATGCACTGAGTAACTTATCTGGCTTTTTAAATATTCTGGAAGGTTGCCGCAATACGCCCAGTATTAGACATTTGGTGTATGCCAGTAGTTCGAGCGTATATGGTTTAAACAGCAATACGCCATTTTCGGTACATCATGGAGCTGATCATCCGGTTAGCTTATATGCAGCCAGCAAAAAAAGTAATGAAATGATGGCGCATAGCTACAGTCATCTTTACCAAATACCGACTACAGGTTTGCGCTTTTTTACAGTTTACGGCCCTTGGGGACGCCCTGATATGGCTTACTTTAAGTTTGCTGATGCGATCATCAATGGCCGCCCTATTGATGTGTACAATAACGGCGACATGCAACGAGATTTTACTTATGTAGATGATATTGTAGAAGGTATTATACGCGTACTGTTAGGTACACCTGCTACAGCTAACCCACAGTGGGATAGTCAGCACCCTGATCCGGCTACTTCCAGCGCACCTTACCGTTTGTATAATATCGGTAACTCTTCACCAGTAAAGTTGATGAAGTTTATTGAAGCTCTTGAAAATTCCATTGGTAAAAAAGCAATCATCAACATGCTGCCTATGCAGGCGGGTGATGTACTTTCTACCGATGCCGACATGACCGACCTGGAACAGCAGTTTCACTATCAGCCTAAAACCGATATTCAAACTGGCATCAACCGGTTTGTAGAGTGGTATAAGAAATTTTATGCAATTTAAAGTAGCTCATAAAAAAGGGAGCCAGCAAATCTGCATGACTCCCCTTTGTGAAAGGTTAAATTAGTACAACTCTTTATTTGCTTTTAGCATACAATTCATTAAACAAGAACCGGAACGTTCCATGCGATTGTGCACGGAAAGTAATTTCCGGACCAAAAACGTACAGTTTTCCTGAACCTACCGATGCCTCAAAGGCAGCTACGTTGTTTTTCAGGTATTTTTGCCCCCAGGCCCAGCCACTGCGTAGCGGCCTGTCTAGAGTGTAAGTAGCCAATGGTTTTACACCTTTGCTGGCAGCATCAGCATCCAATTTAAATACTGGGCTATTGTCAAACAGCACATCAGTTTGTGGCGCCATGCCCCAGGCTGCTGGTTCATTATTGGCAACTGATACTTGCAATACACTACCTGGAATATAAAACTTATCGCCAGATAGTGGTCGCGATGTACCATTATTACCAGCTTCTACTAATGCATTCTGCACCGGCAGATTTAATTGATAAGCCAAGTTAGCACTACTGCCCATAGTTACAATATTGCCGCCTGCCTCTAAAAATGCTTTTAGCTGTGGTATGGATTTTTCGGCAGTAATACGGCCAGTCCAGCTGCGGAACTCTTGTGGCAAATCAGCGCTAGCTATATTGCGGCTAGGGCCACCATTACCAAAACGGTTACCGGCATTGCTCATCGCCGGAATAGCGCCATTTACAAATAAAATCACATCGTATTTAGATTTCAAGTTGCCGGCATCAATTTCTTGCGGATAAATAACATGAAATGGAAAATGGTATTGCTCCATCATCCAGCGTATCCAGCCGGAGTTAATGGAACCGCCATAGGTGTCCCATAAAGCTATACGTGAGGCTGATAACTTAATACCACCTTTGGGTGCTTTAGTAGTTGAACCTACTTTAACACCCAGATGAGCATCCATAGCCAATGTTGATTTAGCTGCTGCTGAATATGGGATATAAAACGCACCAGGGCCACCATCTTCTACTCCTTTAACACCATTAGGCACACGATAAATAGGAGCACCAGCTTTCAGTAAATCGTTCACCAAAATAAAAGCATTGTTTACATCTGGTCCAAGCACATATCCACCTTTCGAAATAACAGGGACCAGCAACGCAGGCGGATTCTGTAATTCTCCATAAGGCAGCTTTTTAAAAGGACCATCAAAGCCATCCAGCACACGATCAAAACGTACACCCATCTGGTAAGCTAACGTCCAGCCGGCATTATCATACGGCCGTATGGGCGGGCCACCAGGATATAGAAAATCATTCGGGTGATCTTGCGGTTCAAACATATCCATTACATGAGGGCGAAAAGCCTGATCAGTTTTTACGATATATGAACCAGCCGGATAGCTTTTGCTATTTATTTTGAATGGTGAAGTGGCTATTTCAACGCGTACACCAGCACGTACCAGCGTATTAATAAATTTTACTGCGGTTGGAAAATCATGCTGATCGGCCGAAATAATGTACCCTCGCGCATCGCGTAGAGTTGGATCTTTTAAAACCTGTGTATAATATTTAACGGGTATGTTACCGCCACGTCCTCCAACAGTAACTGCACCATTGCCCCCACCATTCATTCCAGCTTCAGCATTACCTGCATCGGCCTTGTAAGCGTTATTGATAGAATCGACCATTTTAGGCGATAGAGTCCAGTTATCATGACTGCCACGCTCAATAGAATTTTCAGCCATGCGGTACATGTTGTACAACAGCAGATCACGCTGGCGCACCGCATAATTCAGTACAGCATAATTTAAAGACACCGAATAGTCGATTGATTGTTTAAAATGCCAAGGCTGCGGCGTAACCGGAAATGGCGTATTACTGCTAGGCAGCAAACGGTTGGGCACCAAAGGTATTTCTGAAGGTGTCGGGCTGCCAATAATTTCTGTAAGCAGACCAACCATATTGTGAAAGTAAGTTGTAGTACGCAGTCCACCATTCCACCAGGTGGAAAACTCGGTGCCGTTACGCTCAGTATAACCAGGTTTGCCTTCGGCGTTCAATCGGCTAATCATGGCAGCACCTACTCCATCCAAACTAGTGATCAACAAAGGGTCGTATACATAATTAAAAGGATCTCGATATGGCGGACCAGCTACTACCGAACCTGCCGGACCAGCCTGATGGTGATTATATACAATTTGCGGATACCACTCCAAAAACTGCTGGCGGGTAATATTCTGCGTTTCCTTCATGTTCATCATGTAGAAGTCGCGGTTATTATCATGGCCAATATATTTTTCCCACAAGCGAGGTACATTCATATTCCGCTTTTTAGGATCACTTTCTCGCATATACCAGTTTGATACTAACTCTTGACCGTCAGGGTTGGCATGCACCATTAAAATGATAGAATTATTCAGAATATTCATGGTTTCCGGGTCATTACGGCTTACCAGATCATACGCAGTTTGTATCAACTGATGCGCACCAACAGTTTCGCTGGCATGCAGGCCCCCATCTATCCAAACTACTGCTTTACCCTGTGCAGCTAAGTCATGTGCTTGCTGTTCGGTTAAACCTTCGGCTAAAGCCAACTTGCGTGATATGGCTTTATATTTATCCAGGTTTTTGATATTCTCGGGTGATGAAACGATTAGCATAAACTGGTGCCTACCTTCTTCAGTAAGACCAATATCTACCAGTTTAGTACGGTTAGAGGCTGACAGCTTTTTAAAATAAGCTTCGGTTTGGGAGTAATTGGCTAATTGATAATCGTCGCCAATGTCAAAGCCAAAATGCTCTTTAGGCGATGGAACTGTTTGTGCCTGAGCTGTAGCCAACAGCAAAAACGCAGCTACCGCCAGCGAACTGGTAAATTTTCGTTTCATCAGGGGAAAGTTTAGTTGATTATTAAAAGCCCAATTTAATAATTACCTGATGCCTAGGTTGTAACTTTTTTGTGAGACTATACTAAACCTTATTTTAAATGAATAAGGTTTAGTTTTTCAAAATAAATAAAATATCAGTTCTCGTGATAAGTTAAGGAGCTAAAAAGAAGAAATGCAATAAAAGCAAAAGGATTATGCAAGCTTGATGTATAACACAAGTTCACATAATCCTTATTATTAATTAACTTGACTTGCTGGATTTAAGCAGCCAATTGTCTCTTTATTTTATTCAGCAATATATTAATATCAAACGGTTTAGCAATGAAATCATCAGGAGCACAATCCTGTTTCAGTACATCGCATACATTATGACTAGCTGATATCATGATTACCGGAATATCATGTGTATCATTTTGCAATTTTACGTTCTTGCATAAATCACGACCATCTACACTGCCGAGCATAATGTCTAGTAAAATCAAATCGGGATTATTTTCTTTAATTTTATCAAATAACCGTTGCCCGTCAGATAAGGTATAAACTTCGTAGCCTGAATCTTCCAGAATAAACTGTAGTACTTCTAAAATATCATTATCGTCATCCACCGCTAATATCCTGCTCATAGTCTATGTATCGTTAATATCAAGTAATTGTGAAGGTTTTATTAAGCTCCTACCTATTATTGATACCCAATTTGCAATTTATAAGCCAAAAGGCGTTTTTAACGTGTAAGACACGTAAGCATTAAATTAAATGTTTAATTTACTTTCTACACCATTCGACTTAAAGATTGCTATTTTGTACAGTCAAAAGTCATTTTAAACAAAAAGTACTATTAAAATATTTGATTTTACTGCCTTATACATGATTTTTTTAACATAGCACAAGCTTATTAACAGAGCTTTAAACTTATCCACAAAATTTCAACTATTCAGCACATGTATTACAGCGTTAATTACATTCACAAAATAAGAGACGATAGCGAACTATATTTTAGACACTTTAAAGATGCTTTTGTCTTTTATTTGTACGCTCAAGAAAAGACAATACATTAAGTTGTGCCGATTAAAAGGCAGATAAGAGCTACAAAAGCATACTACGTTATACACTTTGATTAAACAAAAAAGCCCTGAGCGGGCCTATAATGTAGTTTTGTATTACAATAGATTACTCACGAGCATCCATCAACAATCAGAATATCCTCTATTGTTACCTATGCTAAAACCACCGTTATGATGGCCAGGGTTTTTATTATCATTAACGTTGTTACGGTTATCACTATAGTTTTAGCGAGAACTACTATTAATTTTTCTGGCCATTGTTACATGTGAAGCTGACTGAATTATTGGTTTTAGAATGTTCTTGTGCTTGGCTGACAGGAATTGTCTTGTTTTGAATGCTTTTTTGATCTAGGCTGCTGATGGCATTAGCAGCCTCATCATCATCGGGCGTTTATACAAAAGCGTAGCACTTGCTTAAACTGGTTTCACAATCCATAATTAAGTTTACAGCAGCTACATGACCATAAGGAGCAAATAGTGCAGCAATGTCTTCTTCCTATATAGGAGAATGGCAGCTTGGCAATGAAAAATCTTTATGGTGATTGTGCGTGTAGGTGATTTACGCAATCACAAGTTTAAATAAAACTAGAATAATCAAAAACCACAATTTGATAATTACAAAAGCTTAATACACTATAAATAAATTATTTACCAATAAACTTAAGAGTTACTTAAACTAGCTACAAGTAGCAAAAAAAAACAGCCATGTATTTATTTACATGGCTGTTTGTCACTCTGCACTTACTCACTCACACATTAGTGATAAAATATATACAAATGCTATGCCGAAATTTTAACTTTATAGAACTTTATTTAATTTTTTGTTAAATCGTTTTCATTTATGCTACATGGTAGCAAAACCCTTATTAGCTAATGGCAACTGCTATTTTACCGGTAAAGCCACCTTGCTCCTGCATTTCATGTGCTTGTTGCAGTTCGGCTAGGCTAAAGGTAGCAGTCACGTAAGGTTTTAATTTACCCTGATCTACCAATAATTGTAGCTTTTGCAGGTCGATGGTTTTAGGTACTACTTGTACAATTTTCATTTTGCTTTGCAGTAACACATCCACAGCACCAGTAATAGCGCCTTTCACGCCATCCATACCGCCCCGAGTAGAAACAAACATGCCCTCAGGTGCAATATTGCTTTTCACGTCAGATATGGTTAAACCACCATTAGCATCAAAAAATAAGTCATATTGCTCATTTTCTGGGATCTTTTCCTTTTTGTAGTCAATTACTACATCGCAGCCCAATGATTTGGCAAAGTCGGCGTTTTTACCATTACAAACACCCGTTATATGGCATTCAAAACTTTTGGCAATTTGCACAGCTGCCGTACCTACTCCACCAGTACATCCGTTAATTAATACACGAGCGCCTTGTTTCAGCTTACCATCTTCTACCATGGCTTGCCAAGCAGTACTAGCCGCTAAAGGCAATGAGGCTGCTTCTGTAAAGCTTAAACCGACAGGTTTTAGAGCTGCATTGTCTTCATCAACTGCTACTTGTTCGGCATAGGCATGACCTTTCAAAGCGTTTTTGAAACCATACACCTCATCACCTACTTTAAACTTTTTACTTTTTGAAGCTATCACCACGCCGCTAAAATCGCTGCCGATAATATGCTCGCCAAAAAGACCAGTCATCAATTTCAACTTACCTTTACGCACCAGTACATCCACTGGGTTAACTGACGAGGCTTTGTTGTTGATTAATATTTGACAATCCTCCAACTCTGGCGTTGGTACTTCTTTTAAAGTAAATTTGTCGGCTTCGCCATATCCTTCAATTATTGCTGCTTTCATAATTTTTCGTACTGTTGTGAAACTAACAAGCTATACTATAAATAGTTGCTGGGAACCAATTTTATTCAGGATAGCTTATCTACAACTAACACGACAATTCATCACCGAATACCCAGCTTATTTAATTCGTCATCAATGCGTTTGTTCCATCGCTCTTGCTCGGCTATGTTTAAGCCATGCTGAGTTTCACGATCATACTGCTGCTGTAGTTGCCCCATTTGGCTGAAAGCCTCCAGGTAGTCAGCATGTACAGCCCCGTCGTAATTAGTTACCGATTTAGGTTCAGTCTGTAAAGCTTGCTTAAAGTGTTCACAGGCCAGTTTGGTTATATCAAAATGCCGCTGTTCATGGTTCAGCGTGTAATCGTCTCGACTACCGTTTCTAACCCAGCAATCGGTTTTAGGCACGTAAACTTTTAGTTTTAAATTCACCTGAATAACACTTTTCGCCACGTCCACATCCTCATCAAAAGCCATACTCGGAAATACTTCCGCAGCGTACCGGCTGCTACCCTGTGGCCTGCCTTTAAAATCATCCCAGTTAAGCGGCCGTTTGGGGTTATAATAAATTGTGTCCGGATCAGTCTGGTCGGTGTAGTCTGATATTAGCCATTTCACTTGCTTAGCCAGCTTCAAGTTGCCTTCAGCCTGCGTACTCATCCAGGTATTCAGATAAGTTAGGGCATTTTCTAAGGTGCGTCTTAATGTAGGTTCTATTATTTCCATTTGTCTATCAGGGCGTATGTAATGTGCTGTACCCTGATAATCGGCCAGGTGCAGGTATGTTTCATCAACTTTGCGGTAGAAAGAAAAGGCTATATTAATTTTGCCATCAATACCTTTATTAGGCAAAACCGATTCTGTTATTTTCAATTCCTTGATACGAATAACTATAGCACGCAATACAGTATTGGCCGACATACCATGATTAATAAACTGGTGAATAGCAGATCCAGCTCCACCTTGTAAATCAATAGATTGCGTTGCGCCACTTGCTGCATCGGTTATAAGCCAGGCTACTGCACTATGGGTTTTACGTTCATCCACCACACTTTGTATGTAAAATTCCTTAGGCGAAAAACTTAAACGTTCATCTTGTAATACCAAAGCAGCAGGAGGTTTACTGCCTTTATTAAAAGCGCAACACAGTAAAATTAAAACACCTGAAAGCATAAAAGCACAGGTAGATTTTGATGGTGTAATATTTTTAATCATTAATTAATTTACCCTAAACGTTACTGAGTATGAATACAATATATCTTGCCAGTAGGGTTTACAACTGGCTGACATAAGCTTACTCCTGTAATAAGTTTTTGGGCATTATACCATCTAATAATTACCTTCGTTAAATTTATGCTTTCCGGTTTATTCACATTTCACATAAACGGGATTATTGTTTTTGCTTTTTTTGCAGTTTGTTTACACGGTATATGATTAAACTCAAACCTATTACTATAAGTGCTTTATTGCTGAGTACCCTTGCGGCCAAGGCACAGCAAAATGCCTCATTTCAGGTGTATCGCACATACCATACAGCTACCACGCTGCTTAATAACGGTCAGTACGTAGCTGCTGCCGAACAGTTCAGGCAGATTGAGGCTACCCGACTTAAAACTTTGCACCAGCCACAGTTCGAATCGGAGGTAACTTTATTACAGGAAAATTCAGCTTACTATGAGGCTCTTTGTGCCCTGGAATTAGGTAATGATGATGCCGAAAGCCTGTTTTTACGCTTTATCAAAGAACACCCAGAAAACCCTTTAACCAAGCTGGCCTATTTTCAAATTGGTAAATCCTACTCCAAGCAGGGAAAATATGAAGATGCTTTACGCTGGTTTAATAAAATTCAGGCTGGCGAACTGAGTGGTAAAGAATATACTGAATACAAATTCCGTAAAGGCTACGCTTATTTCATTCTTAACGATTATAAGAATGCCCAAATGCTTTTTAGCGAAGTAAAAGACCGCCAGTCGGCCTTTACTGAAGATGCCACCTACTACTATGCTTATATAGCTTACCTGAACAAAGATTACCACATTGCGCTGGTTAACTTTGAAAAGCTAAAGAACTCAAAAAAATACGAGAACAGCTACCCTTACTATATTACAGCGGTATATTTTCTGGACAAGCGCTATGATGATGTGCTTAACTACGCCATCCCGATTCTGAATAGTACGCATCAGCAGCATGAAACCGAGATGCTGCGTATTATAGGCGCTTCCTATTTTGCCAAATCTGATTATTCAAACGCAGTTAAATATTATAGCCGTTTTCAGGATGAGGATAATGGCAAAACGCAGAACACGCAAGATAGCTACCAAATTGGTTATGCTTATTATAAAACCGGCAACAAACAGCGTGCTACGCGCGAACTGGAAAAACTGGTTGACCGTAATGATGTGTATAGCCAAAATGGCAATTACACATTAGGAAAAATCTTTTTAACGCTTAACAACAAACAGGGTGCACGCAATGCTTTCTTTGTAGCTTCTAAACTGGATTTTGATAAGCAATTGCAAGAAGATGCTTTGTATGAATATGCCAAACTATCATACGAGCTGAACTACAACCCGCAGGCGCTGGAAGCTACCCGCACTTACTTGCGCAACTATCCGCGTTCAGGCCGTACCAATGAGGTAAAAACCTTGTTAGGTGAAGTGTTGCTTAATTCTAAAAATTATAAAGAAGCGGTTGAGATACTAGAGCCTATTGCATCCAGCTCAACCAATGCAGCCGAAGCTTATCAGAAAGTAACTTATTATCGTGGCCTAGAATTTTACAACGAACGGGCTTTTGAAAATGCCATTGGTATCTTCCTGCGTTCGTTACAGCATCCGCGCGATGAAAAGTTTGTCGCTTTAACTACTTACTGGCTGGCCGAAGCCATGTACGAAGTACGCAAGTACGGCGAATCAGTAGATAAGTTTGAAGAATTTTTAAGCATGCCTAAAGCTAAACAAAGCGGTTTGTACAATTACGCAAACTATGGCTTGGGCTATGCGGCTTTTGGTGCTGAACAATACAGAAAAGCAGCTACCTACTTTGAACACTTTTTAGATGGCGAACCTAAAGATAAAAACACCACCAATGATGCTATTGCCCGTTTAGGCGACAGCTATTTTGTGCTGAAAAATTATGGTTCAGCCTTGAACTACTATAACCGTATTATTTCCGGACAAAGCCAGGGACAAGATTATGCCCTGTTTCAACGTGGTATGATACAAGGTTTACAAGGCTCACCAAGTGCTAAAATAAGCACCTTGAATGATGTGTTAACCCGTTACCCTAATTCAGATTTTGCAGATGATGCAGCCTTCGAGATTGCTTATACTTACTTCCTGACCAACAACGATGCGCAAGGTAAAAGTGGCTTGCAGTCTATGGTACAAAAATACCCTCGTAGCAGCTACATTCCGCGGGCACTAGTTACCATTGGTTTGATTGATTACAACAACAACCAGGATGATGAAGCGGTTAACTCCTTCAAACAAGTAGTACAAAATTATCCATCAACTGATGAAGCTAAGCAAGCGTTAAAACAGATTGAAAAGATTTACACCGACAAGGGGGATGCTCAAACTTTCATCAGCTATGCTACTACTACGCCAATTGGCAACTATAGCGCAGCTGAGCAAGAAAGCATTATGGCTACTGCTGCCAACAACCTGTATTTGAAAGGTGATTGGAACGGAACCCTTGGTGCTGTAAATGCCTACTATGACAAAGCTGGCAGTAAAGCCATTTATGATAAACAAATGCGCTTTTTACGTGCTCAAAGTTTGGTAAACCTGAACCGTCCGGATGAAGCTGTACAAGATTACAATATAATTTTGAACGACTGGACCAGTGCTTATACCGAAAAATCGCTGATCAGCATGGCTAAGTTGTACATTACACAGAAAAAATATAACGAAGCCGTAGTATTCCTGAAACGCTTGGAAACCAACTCCGAGTACAAAGCCGATTACAACTTTGCCGTTAACAACCTGCTACTGTGCTACGCACAAATGGAAATGCCCGATGATGTTATACATTATGTGCAATTGATACGTGAAAACGAAAAAGCATCAGATGAAGATAAGTTTAAAACCGGGCTTTATGCCGGTTATGCTTACTTGCAAAAAGCCGATACCACCACAGCAGTAAAAGAGTTTAATTACACGGTAAACAGTACTAAAACTATCTCTGCTGCTGAGGCTAAATACAATATTGCCCGTATTGAGTATTTGAAAGGTAACTATGCAGCTTCACAGAAAACCTGTTTTGATTTGAAAAACAAACTTTCAAATTATGACTATTGGGTAGCTAAAACCTTTATACTGCTGGCTGATGATTATGTAGGTTTAAAAGATACTTTCCAGGCTAAAGCCACCCTGCAAAGTATAATTGATTACTACAAAGGTGATGATGATATTTTACCTACTGCCCGTGAAAAGCTGCAACGCTTAACAGGTAGCGGTACTACCAAAACCACCAGCAATGAACCTAATAAACAGGATAACTAAACCCGATACCGAATAAACTTAAGCAATGACAACCCGATATATATACCCCCTGCTTATTGCGGCCGCTTTTGCTGCTGTGCCAGCACAGGCACAAGTAAAAAAGCCGGCTCCTAAAAAAGCTGTGGTTAAACCTGCTCCTAAAAAGCCAGTTGCTAAACCTGCTGCCAAACCTACAACTACTAAATTGGGCGATGCTGCATCGCGCGTGAAAGTAGATACCACTAGAAAAGGCGGCAATGCACCGGCCGGTAATAACCAGGCGCAAAACAACGGTAGTTTATCTGAAGAAATTGTGGTAACTACTGTTTACAAGCCAGTTTTGGCCGATGCGGTAAAAATTCGCCGCAACCCCAATTTGGAAGAATCAGAACAATATAAGGCACCTTTAAAATACAACCCGATAGATAAAAAGCTGGAGCGTAATTCTGATATACGCCAATTGCAAGCTATGCCCATGCCTGCCGAGCGCGATTCAGCACTTTACAATAACTTTGTTAGGCTGGGTTTGGGTAGCTTAAAAACCACCTATGGCGAAGCTTATATAGATAACGGTCGTGACAATGCCCTGCAAGTAGGCGCTTACGCCAAACACTTTGCCCAGCAAGGTAGTGACTATCGCAAGCAAAATGAAAGCAAGGATGAAATTGGTGTATTTGGCAAAAGCATTGGTGCTACCAACACCCTAACTGGCCGCATTGATTATAATCGCCGTGGTAATTACTTTTATGGATACAACAACTTAGCTACAGCCACTAACCTTGATCCTGCTAAACAACATTTCAACACCATAGGTGCCGAAGGTGAATTAGCCAAAAACTACCAGGATACCGACCGCGCATTTACCTATGCTGTAAAACTGAAAGGTTATTTATTCAACAACGCTTATCAGGCTAAAGAAAACAACTTAGTACTATCCGGCTTTGTTAACCAAACCATTAACCAGTTTTATGCTGGCCTGAGTGGCTCCATTGATGTAGGTACACAAAAAGACAGCTTGTATAACATTAATAACAGCTTATTGCGCTTAAATCCTTACCTGAAATTTCAGGGTGATAATTACAAAATTGATGCGGGTGTAAACATTGTTAAGGAGTTTGGCGCATTTGATAAGTTTTACATCTTCCCGGCAGCCAAGCTGGAGTTACAGGTAATACCTAAATATGTACGCTTGTTTGCCGAAGCTAAAGGTGATGTAAACCGTACCTCATTGCGCGGTTTATCTGAAATCAATCCTTTTATCGGCCAAAATATTGCCATTCAGAACTCAGTTGATAAGCTTGATATTACCATCGGCTTAAAAGGTATGATTGCTCCGGGACTAGGCTTTAAAGCCGCTATTTTCCGCAACAGCGTTAAAGACCTGCCTTTATTTATCAGCAATGTCCTGACCTCGCCTGCCGGTAACAACCGCTTCAACGTAGTGTATGATAATGGCCGTACCCGCATTAGTGGTTTTGATGGCGAACTAGACTACAAAGCTTCTGATGATGTAGATATCTTTGGCCACGCTGAAGTTAAAGATTACAAAATGGCTAATCAGGCACAACCCTGGAACTTGCCTAAGTTTAAGCTAACCGCAGGTACTGTATTACACATTAACCACAAAATAGATATTAATGGTTCGTTACTGTTCCGCAGCAGTGTACAGGACATGATTATTACGCCGGGAACAACAACCAGCCAGGTAGTAACTCTAAAATCATTTGCTGATTTAAGCGGCGGCGTTACCTACAAAGCCACTAAACAAATCAGCGTGTTTTTACAGGCTAACAATATCCTGAACACCACTTACCAAACTTGGTTGTATTACCCGAACTACGGATTTAATATATTTGGCGGTGCAGGCTTTAGTTTTTAACTATATTTGCTTTGCTGTAATTTGAACGTTGACTGACTGGTATAAATGGATTTAGCTGTTTACATTGATGAACTTTTAAGCCTGCATGGCGAACTAAAAGTACCAGGTATTGGTACTTTTAAGCGCATTAGGATAAAAAGCTTCTACAATGTTGAAACTGATACCTTTTATCCGCCGCATTATCAGGCACATTTGGATACAACACCATCAGGTGATGATGATACTTTAATTAAATACATCAGTAACCGCAATGGGGTATCAACAGGTTCTGCCCGATACTTTGTGAATAAATACATCAGCGATTTACAAGAGCAATCATTAATAGCTGAAGTACCTGTAAAGCAGTTAGGCTGGTTATACCAGCAAGGCGGTCATTTAAAGTTCCGAAGCAACATTTCGGGTATGGCCAACCCAGTTCGGTACGGTTTTTCACCTATTCATCTGCATAACCGAACCGAACCAGAAGCTGTAATTACACAGAAAAAACCAGTTACTCAGGCGCCGTCGTCTCCAGAATTTAAGGCAACTAATGTACCTGTTAGTACAACGCCACTAGCACCTGCACCAACAGTTCACACACCAGTTACTGACGCTGCAGATGACTATAACGGTCCGGTTCCGAAAAGACATACGGGTAGAGCCGAGTTAAGGAACCAACCCGAAACACCAGCCATCCCCAGCCATATTCCTACCCCTGCCGAAGCTAATCAGGCTGTAGAAACGGCTTCCAAGCCAACCATGAGCAACTGGATAGTATCAGGCGTTTTACTGCTGATTATTGTACTGGGCGGTATCATTTGGTATGAAAACTCAGCTAACAAGCGTGCCACTGAAGAACATCAGCGCGCTGCCGAGCATGTACAGGGCTCACCAGGTGCAAGTATAGCCGATACGGTTATCATCAATCATGGTAACGCTACCGGCGTAGATACTACCGTACAGGTACGTACACAAGCGAATACAGATACTGCGATAACTCAGGCCCAGCCTGCTGGCATCACCGCATTGCAACATGCATCTGCCCCTGTTACTACTACATCAAGATATATTTTAATTGGAGGCAGTTTCGATGTGCAGGAGCAAGCTAATGCTGCTGTAAAGCGATACCAAGCACAGGGCATTCATGCACAGATTTACAAAAATAATCCTGGTCGTAAAATAACTATTAGCGTTGGCAGTTTTGATACTTATACTGCTGCCCAGGCCGAAAAGCGCCGATTGGTTAAAACTTACCAATTAACCAGCAGTAATTTATATGTGGAAGATACTAGCGAAAACCCAACTGCAACGGTATTCCAAACCGCTCAACCGTCAAGCAGTAACAACACAGCTATCGTTGGCGAACCCTCAAATACACAGCATTACAAGTTTGCATTAATGAGCGGTGCTTTCAGTACGTTGGAGCAAGCCAACCAAATTATAAAGCGCTATCATGAAAGAGGTATTAATGCAGGTTCGTACATTAATACTAAAACCAGTAAGCTGGTAAAAATAGTATTAGGCTATTATAGCACTTACAATGAAGGTATGGCAGCTAAACAAAAGCTGGTACAAGAAAAAAATCTGAGAAGTCGGGATATATACGTTGAAACTTTAAGAAACCAATAAAAAATGATGTTATTACTGCAGGTATCTACTGCTGCACAATCTGTTACTGATACAGTAAATCAGGCTGCACAAACCGCAGCTATTAAAGACCAAGACTTACGTTTTGGTGATTTGTTAATTAAAGGTGGTTGGGTAATGATCCCAATTGGCATACTAGCTGTACTAGGCCTAGTTATATTTTTTGAACGCTTCTTTACTATCCGCAAGGCTGCTAAAGATGAATCAAACTTAATGAGCCAAATTCGTAGCAGTATTACTTCAGGTAAATTAGATTCGGCTATCGCCGTAGCCCGCAACAGCAATTCGCCATTGGGCCGCATGCTCCAAAAAGGATTATTGCGTATTGGTCGCCCTATTAAAGACATTGAAGGCGCTATTGAAAACGTAGGTAAAATTGAAGTATCTAAGCTGGAAAGAAACATTGGCATTATTGGCATTGTAGCTGGTATTGCACCCATGTTCGGCTTTTTGGGTACTATTGCCGGGGTAATCAAGATATTTTATGACATCTCCAAAACCGATAACATCAGCATGGGTGTAATTTCGGGTGGTTTGTACGTTAAAATGGTAACTTCAGCTGCCGGCCTTTTTGTAGGTATCGTAGCTTATGTTTGTTATCATATTTTAAACATGATGGTAGATAAGGTAATCTTGAAATTAGAAACCGATGCCATTGAATTTATTGACCTGTTAGAAGAGCCTAGCAAATGAATTTAAGAAAAAGAAACAGCCGTGCCTCGGCCGAAGTGCATACCTCGGCCATGAACGATATAATGTTCTTTTTGCTGTTGTTTTTCCTGATTGCCTCAACAGTTACCAATCCGAATGTGATTAAACTGATGTTGCCAAAATCATCATCAGGCCAGTCGGTTTCTAAAAAAACCATCAATGTATCTATCACCAAAGATTTAAAGTACTACGTTGATAAGCAGGAAGTACAGCCTGATGGCTTGCAAGCAGCCTTAGGCACTTACAAAAACATGGCTACTGATTTAACTATTGTTCTGCATGTTGATCGTACTGTAGCTATACAAGATGTAGTGCAGGTGATGGATGTAGCTCAAAAAATGAATATTAAACTGGTTTTAGCAACCGAGCCTAAAGGATAAGCAATCATGAGCGTAAAATACCGTGAGGAAGAAAATAACTACCCTAAGGCATTTGCGGCTACGGGCATTATTTTGGCCTTACTGATTGCCTTTTGTTACCTGCTGGTTTTTCATATGCCGCCTAAACAGGAAGATGGTACCGGCGGCATACTGGTAAACTATGGTACCAGTGATGAAGGTATGGGTGATGATTACATGAGTACCGAGGAACCTTCAGTGGCAGAACATGCCAACCATGCTAAGCCTGATAAAGTTACGCCTACCCCACCCACCGAAAAACCTGCTCCGGTTGAAAACAGCACCAAGCAGGTAGTTACCCAAAACAACGAGGATGCGCCTGAGGTAAGCAGCAGCAAAAAACCTAGCCAAACGGTAAACACGCAACAGCAAGTTACCAAAACAGTAGCTAAGCCCACAGTTAATCAAAATGCACTATATACCGGCAAAACTAATAACGGTACCGGCGAGGGCGATGGTACCGGCAACAAACCTGGTAACCAGGGAAAAGTAACTGGTAGCAACTTAACCAACAACTACAATGGTACTGGTTCAGGTAATGGTGGCAATTTAACAGGTATGTTTAACCGCAGCTTTGTGAGTCGGCCATCCGTTAGTGATGATAGCCGCCGTGCCGGTAAAGTAGTGGTTGATATTCGGGTAGATAAAAATGGTAACGTTATATATGCCCGTGCCGGTGCTCGTGGTACTACCATTACCGACCCAGATTTGCTAGATAAGTGCGAAGACGCCGTTAAGCGGTCCAAGCTGAACTCGCTGGATACTGCTCCAGATATGCAACAGGGTACGGTAGTGTTTGTATTTAAAGTACAATAATCGGGTTACTGCTGTTCGTAACAGCATATAAGTTTTCATCCGGCAATTTTTCATTTAATTAATTAGTTAATAGCTTTGCCGCAATGATAACCAGCATGGGTTATCGTTGCGGCAATTTTGCATTTGGAGCTTAGCATCAATTGCAACTGCTTCAACTAAACAGTACGCTAAATGAATTACCCTGAAACACTCGACTACCTATATAACCAACTCCCTATGTTCACCCGCGTGGGAGCATCGGCTTTTAAAAAAGATCTGACCAATACATTAGCATTGTGCAAACTGCTAGGTAATCCGCAACATCAATTTAAAAGCGTACATATAGGTGGCACAAACGGCAAAGGTTCTACCTCACACATGCTGGCAGCAATATTACAAATAGCAGGTTACAAAACCGGTTTGTACACCTCGCCTCACTTGAAAGATTTCCGAGAGCGTATTTGTATTAATGGGAAAATGATTAGTGAGCAGGAAGTGGTAGCTTTTGTAGCGCAGCACCAAGTTAATTTCGAAAATATACAACCTTCATTTTTTGAAATGACCGTAGCTTTAGCTTTTGATGCTTTCGCCCGCCACAAAGTGGACATTGCCATTATTGAAGTAGGGTTAGGCGGCCGGTTAGATTCAACCAATGTAATTACTCCGCTATTGTCTGTCATCACCAACATAGGTTGGGATCATATGAATTTGCTGGGTAATACCTTACCAGAAATTGCAGGCGAAAAGGCAGGTATTATCAAGCCCCAAATTCCAATTATTGTCGGCGAATACCAGCCTGAGGTAGCTGGTGTATTTACGAAAACAGCGCAGGAGCAACAGTCTCCACTTACTTTTGCCTCTGAGCAATGGCAGGTTGAGGTAATTAGTAGCCAGCTTTCTGAAGATAAAGAGATGGAAATTGAGGAAGAGAAACAGCAATCATTACTTCAAAGCTACTCATCTAGCAAATTACTGAACATCAAAGTACACGGAAACCATGCTCCTGCAACGCAAAACCCGCAACCTGAAGCTCAACAACTACAATTAGATCTTACCGGTACCTATCAGCTCAAAAACGTAAAAACAGTTTTATCGGTTGTTGATGAATTAAGGCAGCAGGGTTTTAGCATTACGAACGAGCATGTATGTGTAGCCTTGGAACAAGTAAAAACCTTAACTGGTTTAAATGGCCGCTGGCAGATACTTAGCCAGAAACCACTTACTATTTGCGATACTGGCCATAACCCTGATGGTATTCAGGAAGTACTGAAAAATATACAAGCCGTGCCCTATCAACATCTGCATTGGGTATTAGGTATGGTGAACGATAAAGATGCCAGTAAAGTGTTAAGTATGCTTCCTCAACAAGCTACTTATTATTTCTGTAAACCGGATATCCCGCGCGGGCTGGAAGCTGAAACTTTGCAGCATCAAGCTAGTCAGTTCAACCTACAAGGTAGTAGCTACCCATCGGTAAAAAGCGCATTACAAGCAGCACAGCAACAGGCCGGTTCTGCCGACCTGGTTTTTGCCGGCGGCAGCACTTTTGTAGTGGCCGAAATAGTTTAAATTTCCTGAACAGCCATTTAGGGCAAAAGCCTACATTTACCGAGTAAACCATTTATCTCTGTAATTATGACGTACGTACCGGCTGAAAACCGTTATGAAAATATGCCTTATCGCCGTTGTGGCCGTAGCGGCATAAAGCTCCCGGCTATATCATTAGGCTTATGGCACAACTTCGGCGGAGTCGATGTATTTGAAAATTATCGTAAAATACTACACTTGGCTTTTAATAGCGGCATCACCCACTTCGACTTAGCGAACAATTACGGCCCACCCTATGGCTCGGCAGAAGAAAACTTTGGTCACATTCTGCAAAAAGATTTTAAGAACTATCGCGATGAACTAATTATTTCCAGCAAAGCAGGTTATGATATGTGGCCAGGCCCTTATGGTAATTGGGGTTCAAAAAAATATCTGGTAGCCAGTTTAGACCAAAGCTTAACACGTATGGGACTGGATTACGTAGATATTTTTTACCACCACCGTCCTGATCCTGAAACACCTTTAGAAGAAACCATGTCTGCCTTGGATTTAATCGTGCGCCAGGGTAAAGCTTTGTATGTAGGTATTTCTAACTATCAAGCAGAAGAAGCAGAGAAAGCGATTGCTATTTTAAAACAGCTAGGTACACCATGCTTAATTCATCAGCCTAAATATTCCATGTTTGAGCGTTGGGTAGAGGGTGGTTTACTGGATGTTTTAGAAAAAGATGGTGTAGGCTGTATTCCCTTTTCACCACTGGCACAAGGCATGTTAAGCAATAAATACCTGCATGGCATTCCGGAAGATTCAAGAGCAGCTAAAACCACAGGCGCTCTACAGCAAAATCAATTAACCACTGAACGATTGAATCAGATTCAGCAATTGAATGATCTGGCACAGCAACGCGGCCAAACCCTGGCGCAAATGGCTTTAGCCTGGTTATTAAAAGATCCGCGGGTAACTTCAGTGCTAGTGGGTGCCAGCAAACCGGAACAGTTAGCCGATTCGCTGAAATGTTTAGAAAACATCCAGTTCAGTAATGAAGAATTAAGCCGGATAGAAAACATCCTAAGCAATTACTAAGACCTTATATATGGACAATATTAACTGGGGTATTATTGGCTGTGGCGATGTTACTGAGAAAAAAAGTGGCCCGGCCTTTAATAAAGTATCCGGCAGTAAGCTGGCTGCCGTTATGCGACGCGATGCCGAAAAAGCTGCGGATTATGCCAGCCGCCATGGGGTAAGCAACTGGTACAATCAGGCTGAAGACTTACTGAACGATAGCGAGGTGAACGCCATTTACATTGCTACTCCCCCATCTTCACATTTGGAGTATGCCTTACAGGCTTTAGCTAAAGGTTTTCCGGTATATGTAGAAAAACCGGTAACTCTGAATGCTGCACAGGCTCAACAGATGGCTGATGCAGTAAAACAGCACAACGGTAAACTGGTAGTAGCTCATTACCGTCGCCGCTTACCTATGTTTTTAAAAGTAAAAGAACTATTGCAACAGCAGGTTATTGGTGAAGTACGCACTGTACAAATGCGCTTATGGCAAAGTCGTAAACCAGCTTTGGTCACCAAAAATGCACCGAACTGGCGTGTACAGCCCGAAATATCAGGTGGTGGCTATTTTCATGATTTAGCCCCGCATCAATTAGATTTGATGCTGTACTTTTTTGGCGAACCTGCCTTTTACCAGGGATTTGCCTTAAACCAAGCACAAGCCACTACTGCCGACGATCATGTATGTGGCCAAATCTTATTTAAAAATCAGGTAGTATTCAATGGTTCCTGGTGCTTTGATGTAGCCGAAAATCAAAACACTGACAGCTGCGATATTATTGGAACTAAAGGTAAAATCAGCTTTTCGGTATTTGGCAATACTATTACCGTTCAGAATGAAGCTAGCGAACAAACTTTAAACTTCACTCACCCCGAAAATATACAACATCCTATGATTACCAGCATAGTAGGCTATCTACGCGGCGAAGAAGCCAATCCGTGCAGCATTGAAGAAGCTGTTACGTTGATGCAGATTATGGATGCATTTACGCAACCTGTTAAATTGTAACTCACTAAAATTATACTTATAAAATTAAAATGAAAAAACTACTAAACGTGTCATTAATCTTAGGCTTTATGCTTACTGCTTTTACAGCCTCGGCACAAATGGATAAAAGCAAGCGAACTAGCCCACCCGATACCGTAAGGGGTACGATTAAAAACACCCAGGTTGAGGTAGCTTATAGCCAGCCTTCCGTTAAAGGCCGTACTATAGGTAAAGACATTGCCACATATGGTAAATGGTGGCGTACCGGTGCTAACGAGATTACAACGGTTGAATTTAGTCATGATGTTAAGGTGGAGGGAAAACCATTATCTGCGGGTAAATATGCCTTATACAGTATTCCTGGCGAAACGAGTTGGGTAATCATTTTCAGCAAAGGTGTTAAAAACTGGGGCACGGTTTACAAAGAAGATGAAGACGTATTGCGTGTTACCGTTAAAACCCAAAAAGCGACTGAATTTACTGAAAAGTTAAAGTTTATGATTGATCCATCAGGCAAAATCAGCTTTGTTTGGGGTGATAAATTAGTAGCTTTTAAAGTAAAATAATTTCAACTTATCTGTAACAAAAATCATTTTAGGCTATCTAAGGTATAGCTGTTAAATCGTTACGCATGCAAGTCCATATAGGCTTGCATTTTTTGTATATTCAACAATTAATTCAAACCCTCTAAAAAAACCATGTTAAAACCCAAACTATTTTGGTGTGCTTTGGCGGGCAGCCTGTTCTGCCAATCGCTAAAAGCGCAAAAAGTTGATTTTACCGAGTATGATCTGCCCAATGGCTTGCATGTTATCCTTCATCAGGATAAATCAGCTCCAGTGGTAGCCGTAAGTGTGATGTATCACGTAGGTTCTAAAAACGAAGTACCGGGACGTACCGGCTTTGCTCACTTTTTTGAGCACCTGCTATTTGAAGGTACTGACAACATTAAGCGCGGCGAGTTTATGAAAATTGTAGCTGCTAATGGTGGTCAGAACAATGCTAACACTACTTATGATCGGACTTTTTACTATGAAGTGTTTCCATCTAACCAGTTTAAACTGGGCTTGTGGCTGGAAAGTGAGCGTATGATGCACCCGGTGATTAACGAGATTGGCGTTAAAACCCAGAATGAAGTAGTAAAAGAAGAAAAGCGCCTGCGTATGGATAATACGCCTTATGGTAATTTAGTAAATAGCATTTTTAAAGATTTGTTTCCAAAACATCCTTATGGTGGCTCAGTAATTGGTTCCATGGCCGACTTGGATGCAGCTAAGCTAGATGAGTTTAAAGCATTCTTTAAAAAATATTATACACCAAACAATGCAGCACTTTCTATAGCTGGCGATATTGATGTGGCCCAAGCTAAAAAACTTATTAACGATTATTTTGCTGATATCCCGAAAGGAGCACCTGTGGTGTACACTAAAATTGAGGAAGCTCCTATCACCAAACAGATGGTGGATACTGCGTATGATGCTAACATACAGCTGCCGATGATTACCTCTACTTACCGCGTACCAGGTAACGATAGTAAAGATTCAAAAACGCTGGAGATGATTTCAGCTTATCTATCAAACGGTGGTAGCTCTAAGCTTTACAAAAAAATGGTAGATGATAAGAAAGAAGCTTTACAGGTAGGCTCTTTCAATTATGCACTGGAAGATTACGGCGCTTATATTACTTACGCGCTACCAAACAACAATACGCCGCTTAACACACTGCTTGCTGATGCTGATGCCGAGATTGTAAAGCTGCAAACCAACTTGATTAGCGAAGATGATTATCGCAAGCTGCAAAATCAGTTTGAGAACAATTATATCACCGCAAATTCCAAAGATTTGGGTGTGGCTGAAAACCTGGCTAACGGCTATGTTTTTCATCATAAAAACACCAACTATACCAACCAGGAACTGGAACGCATTCGCAGCATTAGCCGCGAAGATATCCGTGCAGCTGCCATTAAATACCTGCAGCCATCATCACGCTTGGTATTGTATTACCTGCCAGTTAAAAAAACAACCTGATAAACAACTATTGATTGGTTAAAAACAAAGCCTGCCATACGCAAGCCATTGAAACAGAACACATACATGAAAAAAATATTAGCTATTGCTGCAGGTGCTATTTTGCTGCAACAGGCCCAAGCCCAAACTATTGATCGCACGCATCAGCCGGCACCCGGCCCGGCTCCGGTTATTACTTTTAAAGATCCGGTTACCTACAAACTCTCTAACGGTATTACCGTATTAATTGTAGAAGACCACAAACTACCACACATAGATGCTAGCTTTTACGTTGATGCTGGTCCGCGTACAGAAGGCAACAAAGCGGGCGTACTAAACCTGATGGGCCAAATGCTGAATGAAGGCACTACCAATATGCCCAAAGCACAATTTGATGAGGCGGTAGATAAACTAGGCGCTTCTGTAAGCCTAACCAGCACCGGCGGTAGTGTAGATGCACTTACCCGTTACTTCCCGGAAGCTTTTACATTAATGAGCAAAGCTTTAGAAACTCCGGCCATGACCCAAGCTTCTTTTGATAAACTACAATCGCAGTACTTAACCGGCTTGAAAAGCAATGAGAAAAATGCAACGGCTATATCCGGTCGGGTAGTTAATGCTTTAGCATATGGCAAAAACAACCCTATGGGGGAGTTTGAAACGGAAACAACCGTTAAAAATTTAACCCTGGCTGATGTTAAATCAGCTTACATGCAATACATTACGCCATCACGTTCGTACTTAACTATTATTGGCGATATCAAATCGGATGCTGCCAAAGCTTTGGTGGAAAAAACATTTGGTAGCTGGAAAGGTGGTGCTTTAACCTTACCTACACTAGCTACTGTACCCAATCCGGCTGCTACAGAGATTGATGTGATTAACATGCCAACTGCGGTACAATCTAATATCACGGTAACTAACTTGGTATCGTTAGGCATCAATGAGCCCGATTACTTTGCGGTACAGTTAGCCAACATTATTTTAGGTGGCGGTTCTGACGCTTACCTGTTTAAAGCTCTACGTGAAAAACGTGGCTTTACTTATGGAGCTTACTCCAATATTGGTGGCGGCAAGTACCAAACTGCTTTTAAAGCCAGTGCTGCCGTACGTACAGCCAAAACAGATAGTGCAGTTACCGAATTTTTAACGCAGATTAATCGTATTCGCAGCGATAAGGTATCAGCCGAGGAATTGCAAAATGCGAAAGCATTGTACAATGGTTCGTTTGCTTTAAACATGGAAAACCCTTCAGCTACGGCCAGCTATGCACGTAACATTTTGATTAACGACCTGCCTAAAGATTACTACCGCACTTACCTGCAACGCATCAATGCCGTTACTGCAGAAGATGTGCAACGCGTAGCGCAAAAGTATTTTAATTATGGCAACACCCGTGTAGTTATTGTAGGTAATGCTTCGCAGTTTATGCCAGGTTTACAAAAACTGGGCTTCCCAGTTAAAACGTACGATACTTATGCCAACCCGGTTACGGCCCAACCAACAGCTGCTGTACCTGCCGGCCTGAAAGCAACTGATGTACTGAATAACTATATCAGTGCCGTGGGCGGTTCAGCTGAACTTAAAAAGGTAAAATCAGTTAGTTCTACCGGCACTATGCAAATGCAAGGCATGAACTTGGCTGTTCAAACCAAAAACATGGTGCCTAACAAAGAACTCATGACAGTTTCAATGGGCAGCAATACTTTGATGAAACGTGTATTTAATGGCACTACTGGCTACCAGCAGCAAATTAGCAATAAATTGCCCATGACTGCCGACGAGATCAAGGAAAAGAATGTAATTACTGGCTTGTTTGAACAACTGAATTACGTAAGCAATCCAGCATTTAAAACCGAGCTAAAAGGTGTTGAGAAGGTAAACAATGCCGATGCATACAAAGTTTCTATTACCTCACCTACCGGTAAAACTTGGAATGAATATTTTGATACCAACACCAAGTTACTGGTACGACAGGAAGAAACCCAAACTCAAAACAATGTAGTTATTACCACTACTGTTGATATGGGCGATTACAAGAAAGTTAATGGCGTGATGTATCCATTCAGTCAAACTATCACCAACAGTGCCAACAACCAGCAACAAGTATTGGATCTAAAAATCAATGATGTTAAAGTAAACGAAGGTGTTACTGCGGCTGATTTTCAATAAGTCCTTATGTGCCTCAAAACTTTATTTAATACAAGGCTATAATATAGCCCCTATTAACAAAGAAGCCCTGCAATGCAGGGCTTCTTTGTTAATATTTAACCGTTAACTATTTAGAAGACTTTTTAGGCACTTTAGCGCCTTCCTTCCTGGCTTCAGACAGGCCAATAGCTATAGCTTGTTTCGGATTGGTTACCTTCTTACCACTTTTGCCTATCTTCAGTTTGCCTTCTTTCATTTCGTGCAGTTCCTCATGCACTTTTTCCTGTGCTTTTTCTGAATACTTTGCCATAGTTTTAATGTTTTAAGCAGATGTATATCTATTAATAACTACAAGCCATTGGGTAAATGGTTTACTGTGAATCCACAGCAACCGCCTCTAACTTTTCTACATCAGTAGCGTTTATCAGCATCAAATGTTCGGTAATTTGAGCTACATTCCAGTTCCACCATGCTATACGTAGCAGCCGTTCAATGGTGTAATCGTCAAAACGTTTTCGAATAACGCGTGCTGGGTTACCGCCTACTATAGCATAATCAGGTACATTGTTAGTTACTACGCTTTGCGCAGCAATAATAGCACCGTTGCCAATTTTTATACCTGGCATCAGGGTAGCGCTATGCCCTATCCAAACATCATTACCAACTACGGTATTGCCTTTGTTAGGGTACTTTTCTGTTAAGTCAACACCTTCTGTAATCTTTTCCCAACCCTTACCAAATATGGCAAACGGGTAAGTAGATATTGGGGCTAATTCATGATTGGCGCCATTCATGATAAACTTTACGCCTGATGCTATGGCGCAAAACTTACCAATGATGAGCTTATCGCCAATAAAATCGAAGTGGTACAATACATTACGTTCAAAATTATAAGGATCATCTAAATCATCATAGTAGGTATAATCTCCCACTTCAATATGAGGTCGGGTAATTATATTTTTTAGGAAAACTAATTTGTTATAGTTGGGTAAAGGGTATAAAGTACCAGGATGCGGTCCGTAGGTGGTCATAAAGAAATAAATAAGTAAAAAGATTAGTTAAAACAGAAAGCCGTAGTTGTACTGACCTGTAATCTTTTCTGACCGTTTACTGAAAGATAATAAAGCTTAACGGAGCCGACAGGCCAAATTATATTACCATTGGAGTAGGTGTTTGTGCCTTATAAGGCAGCACAAAGATAGTAAAAAGCTAAATTTCACCTAATACAATTGTTTTACCTTTGCGATGATGAATTACATTTCAGAAACCGACCTGATTTTAAATGCTGATGGCAGCGCCTATCATATCAACCTGTTTCCGCATGAGGTAGCAGATACCATTATTACCGTAGGTGACCAAGATCGGGTAGCTGAAGTAAGCAAGCACTTTGACCACATTGAGATAAAAAAAGGTAAACGCGAGTTTGTAACTCATACCGGACGTATCGGGCAAAAGCGCATCACTGTAATATCTACCGGCATCGGCACCGACAATATTGATATTGTATTAAACGAGTTAGATGCTTTGGTAAATATCAACCTGGATACACGTACAGTAAACAGTCAGCTGAAAAGTTTAGACATCATCCGCATTGGCACATCGGGTGCTGTACAGGCCGATGTTGAATTAGATACCCTGCTGGTATCATCCGCAGCATTTGGATTGGATCCTTTAATGCATTACTATCAGCATAGTCTTTCGGCCCATGATGCCGCTTTACTGCAGGCTTTTAAAGAGGCTATTCCTGCCAGCTATCAACTTTGCCCCTACTATGCCTCAGCCGGGCAAGCACTACTGGACACTTTAGCAACTGATTTACCTCGAGGCATTACGATTACAGCACCTGGCTTTTATACACCACAAGGCCGGCAGGTGCGGGCTCAAACAGCAACGCCTCAGCTCCTGTCAGTTTTACAAAGCTTTAGTGCAGGTAACCAGCGTATCACTAACTTAGAAATGGAAACTGCCGGCATATATGGTTTGGCGACCAACTTGGGCCATCAGGCTATCTCTTTTAACGTAATACTGGCCAATCGTGTAACTCAACAATTCAGCAAACAACCCTTAGTAGTAATGGAGCAAAGCATTGTACAAGTACTCGAACGCATAACCAACAGCAAATAAGACAGCTACGTTACTTGTGTAGAAATTTGCAGCAAACATAAATTCAGGTACAATGTTACCACCTGAAACTTATTATACACCATAGCTGCATACCTATGATTATCAAAACATCTACTATACCTTTTTATGCCAAGCTTGCATTAGTACTCATTGGACTTATTACATTAGGCTTTCTGATTATTTTGGGTAAAGAAGTACTTGACCCACTAATGTTCGGCTTTTTGTTTGCCATTTTACTATTACCAGTAAGCAACTTTTTTGAGCGTAAACTTAAACTACCGCGCAGTATGGCCGGCTTTTTATCCATCCTGCTGCTGGTTAGCTTTGTAGGAGGTATAGGTTACCTGGTAGGCTCCCAAATATCAAATTTGGCTAATGACTGGCCTCAGTTGAAAGACCAAATCGGCAAAACGGCTGATGATGCGCAGGTATGGATTCAGCACTCTTTTCATATTAACGCAGAAAAGCAGAACGCTTATGTAAAAAATACTGCCACCAAAGTCATGTCATCAGGCGGTGCAGTGCTAGGTACCACTTTTGGTGCAGTATCAGGGCTGTTACTTTTCTATGCTTTCATCATGATTTTCACTTTCCTGATTTTGTTATACCGTCGTTTACTGTTCAAATTTGTATTGAAAGTTTTTGGTGAAGAAGAAGGACAAACCAGTGTTGTGTATGACATTGTTGAAAACATACAGCGTATTTTAAGACAATACATTTTAGGTTTATTATTGGAAATGGTTATTGTTTCAACAGTAGCTTGTATAGCTTTCCTGATTTTAGGGGTTAAATACGGCTTGTTGTTAGGTGTAATAACCGGCTTGTTCAACATCATCCCTTACATTGGTATTTTTTCAGCATTGCTATTAAGCAGCTTAATCACATTTGCTACTGGAGCTGTGGCTAAAGCATTAATTGTAGCTATTTGTGTTATTGTTATTCACCTGTTAGATGCCAATTTATTGTTGCCATTAGTAGTGGGTTCTAAAGTGCGCCTGAACGCTTTAATTACTTTCCTGGGCATTGTACTGGGTGAGATGCTTTGGGGCTTATCAGGTATGTTTTTATCTATCCCAACCATCGCCATCATGAAAATTATTTTTGACCATGTGGAAGGATTGAAACCTTGGGGATACCTGCTAGGTGGCGATTATGAATACAAAGAACAAGCGCAGGAAAAAATGAAAACCGAATAATTCGGTTTTAGTGCATCAACTGAGCAATACGCAGGCTTATGGCTACGCCATAGGCCATTAACGTAACGGTATTGATTACCAGCAGCCAGTTTAAATCAGCAACTCGGTATTTTTTCACCGTACATAAAATCAGTAAGGTTATAAAGCCGGCTATAAGTAGCACCGGGAAGATCATGCGCCATTGATATAAGTTGATATATCCCACGTGTTGCAGTTTACCCTGATTGATAATTACGGCGCTTAAAGCAGCGAGTAAAAATATCAGAAACGTTCTAACAGCGAGTTTAGCAATGAGGCGGCTTCGTTCCATAAGGCCACTAAGGTAAGTTTTCCTGACCACTATTATATACCGGCAAGTTGCACAAAGTAACACCTGATACTTAACTTTGCTGCCAGCATACATGGCTATGTAAAACTATTGTGCTTATTGTTCTATGCAAATTGCTAATTACAAAAAGATATTTTTAACGCTGGGTTTATTAAGTGGTTTATGTAGCTATGCACAAAGGCCGGTTTTCAGGGCCATACCATTAGGTGTAAAAGGTGGTATTGATGAAAGTAACCTATCAGCCTACTTGGTAGCTCCAGCAGGTTCTGATAACTTTATTTGCCTGGATGCGGGTACTTTACACTATGGTTTACAAATAGCAGTAAACAACCATGTTTTTGCAGGCCCACCCGAGCAGGTATTGAAAAACAACATTAAAGCTTATTTTATTTCCCATGCGCATTTAGATCATGTAAGCGGCTTGATTATCAACTCGCCCGATGATGGTAACAAAACCATTTACAGTAATACTGAATGCCTAAAAACTTTAAGTACCAAATATTTTACTTGGGATAGCTGGGCTAACTTCACTACCGATGGGGATAAACCCCGGCTAAATAAATATACCTTACAGCCCATAACAAGCGGTGAAACCGTAAACGTTGCCGGCACTGAAATGCAGGTACAAGCTTTTCCACTTAGCCATTCTAACTTGGAAAGCACTGCATTTCTGGTAAATAGCAGCGGTAATTATTTGCTTTACCTTGGTGATACAGGTGCCGATGAAGTTGAGAAAAGCCACAACCTGGACAAGTTATGGCAAGCTGTTGCGCCGCTTATTAAGGCTCAAAAGCTCAAAGCCATATTCATTGAAGTTTCATTTCCGAACGAACAACCGAGCACCAGCTTGTTTGGCCATTTAACGCCCGATTGGTTGATGACAGAAATGGAGAAACTAAGTACCCTATCTGGTGCTACTGCCTTAAAGAATGTGAGTGTAGTAATTACCCATGTTAAACCACCGGAAGCCAACATCAGCAAAATAAAACAGCAACTGCGTGCTGAAAACAAGCTACAATTAAAGCTGGTATTTCCAGAACAAGGCCATCCGCTATTATTTTAAAAGGTCTACTGTAGGCATAAATAAAAAGAAAAGCCCTGCTTTTATGAAAGCAGGGCTTTTCTTTTTATTTATCCTAACATCAATACGTCTTCATCATCCGTTAAGCTGAGCTGAATGTTTTCGCTACCGGCAATACCTTCAATAGAGCCTTTAATGTGAGCTGCACTAAGCAATACTTTTTCCAATTGCTTTTCACGCACCTTCCATAATTTTTCCATTTGCTCACGCTCCTTATGGATAGACATACGCATACTCGTAAAACCCTCGCGCAAAGCTTTCCACTGTTCTGAAAACTCATTACTCATCAGGTAATCATACAGCAGCTGCATTTTATCGCCCTTGTTTTCTTGAGCCCGCATAATGGCCGATGTTTTTATTACACCATCGCGCAGGATGTATGATACTGGCTTTACTTCTTCGAATGAGCAAATCCAAACACCATCCTTTTCGCCAAAACAATCCATATCTTTAGGGTAGCACTGGGTTACAATAACGGCAATATCAGCACCTACCTGGCGCATGTCTTTCTTAAGCTTCTCTACCCAATCGCCGCCAAATTCTTTAGTACGCTTGCTCTCATAAATAATTCGTCCACACTCCTGCCCATACGAGTTGCGCACGGTTTGAATACAATCGGCTCCGCGTATGCCTTTGCCTACTTCATTCACCATATCAAACGGGAAGTAACTACGCAGCAACTCTTCTAGAATCAGTTCCTGTACCTCGCCTTGCAACTGCATCGAACCCTGTTCGGCTTTACGCTTCATTTCCTCGGCTAGCTTTTTCTGATCGTCCAGTTGTTTTTCCAGTTCGCGTACTTTGAACTGGTACTCCGTATCGCGCATAGCAAACTTCTCGTTTTCCTGCTTGCGAATTTGATCGGTAAGTTCGTTACGCTGTTCCTGAAGCTTACGCTGAGTAATTAGTTCCAGTTCTTCCTCGCGATGTTTTAAGTTTTGCTCTTTTTGCAAAAACTCCAACTCCTTTGAACGGGCCTGCTGCAGTTTTTCTTTCGATTCATTGGCCGAGTTTTCCAGCATCCGCATCTTATTTTCCAAATCAGCCTCAATAGATTTGCGTAAAGCCTGTTCCATGCCCTGTTGCATTTGGCGCTTTTCTTCCGCTAAACGTAGTTCAAATTGTTCTGACTGCTGACGCTGCCTGGCGGCAAACTCTTCCTCTTTTTTCTTGAACTCTTCCTCCTTCTTGCTTTTATACTGCTGCACTTCCAAACGCAACTGCTTCTTATACTCTTCGGTCATTACTTCTTCAATCGGGAAGCCATGACTGCATTTTGGACACTTTACTTCTGTTGCCATACGGGTGTATTCAGGATTGAGTTTAACAGCTTTATGAGCTGTAAGCGAAGGTAAATGTATTTTGCTAAAATTTTAAGCAGTTGTTTTAAACATAATCTGCAATTTTATTAACAATTACTTAAATAGCGTACTTACGCAGCTAAGCACAGATATTATTAAAATTGGGTTTCAGCCTGAATTTTTTCTATCCATTGAGCCATACGTTCATAATGCGAACCTTTCCAGTAAACCCGTTGGCATTGTTCACATTGCCAGAATGCATTAAAGTGTAGCTGTGTTTTAGGTGGAAGTAAATTTAGCACCTCGTTTTTGCTAACCTGATGAAGCAAGCCGTTGCATACAGTACAGCGCTTGAAAGGTATGAGTTGCTTAATCATCTCATAACGGTTTAGCACTTCCATTACTTGTGCTTCGGTTGGTTGTGAACGTAACCAATAGCCCCAATGCACCTTAGCATGTTTAAGCAGGTGCAAGCTTCGAGTCAAGATAATTCGGTTGTGTTCGGCAGCAAGGTCAGCCAGTTGAGTTTCATTTAATTGCTGGTCATACCATACATCAAAGCCCAGCAAACGCAAACTTCGAACCATTGTACCCAGATGTACATCAGCGATAAAACCGTTATAAACAGGTGGCTTACCAGCAATGGAATGTTGGTTACTAAATATGCTTTGATGCGGATAAACATTCACATGATCGTAATGCTGCAAGATGTAACTAAAATCAACAAATTTATTATTTACCTGAATTACGTCTACTTCGGTATGCGGGACCCCCATAGCTTCTATAGCATCTTTTATTGCTGGGTTACCTGTAAAATGGTAAACGTAAGGAGTGGAAGCATTAGCTGGTAGCAAATCTTTCAAACTCCCTTCAGCATGAAAATAAGCTACGTTAAGCAACATGGATTTAATTTATATAGATGTGTGATGTATGATAAGGATATGAATCCTGATTTTCTGAATGCTACTGGAAAAGTCTTGCACCCGGTACCCCGCTACAATCATTTAAGCGGAAATGAAGGCGTATGATGATATTGTGTTTTAAACCTGTAACTAGCCGTGTAAACGCATTTACAAAAAGCAATTGTTATAGATTTAAGACTAACGCCCGCTACGTATTTTCAACTGTTGAACTTCTTGTTTAAGCTCCTGTACGTTTTGTTGTGCCTGGCGGTTTTCCAGATAAAAGTAGATGGCACAAGCTAAAAATATCTTACCCAGAATAAACACAGCAGCAAATACCCATTTCCATGTCTTATGTACCCGCATATGGCTACTTTGGGCTTCTACCTCCAGGTAATCAGGCTCTTTTTTATACGTGCGCTGCTGATAATCATGTTGATTTTGCCGGTAAGCTATAGGGCCGGGTTCAGGGGCTGGAATAACTTCTTTCAATTCCGCTTCTACACGACTCCATAAATCAGCAGGTGGTTGTATGGCCATGTGTTGCGCCATAGTTTCCAAATCATGTTCTATTTGGGTTAATGCTTGCTGTACAACCGAATAGTGCTGTTTCATGTGTAAAACTTCCTGCTCTTCAGCTTTTGTGGCTGCTCCCATTACGAAAGCTTCCAGTATACCGCTATCTATAAATTGCTGAATGTTGTTATCCATGTCGTATTATGGTAAAAGCTTCCTTCAAGATTCTTTTTACGTCTTCGTCACTTTTGTTCAGTTCACTAGCCAGCATGGCTGTAGGCTGCTGAAAGTAATAAATACCACAAAACACCAACTGCTGTTCGGTGGTCATGATGCTTATGTATCGATCAAGCTGTATACGTTCAGCCATATGCATATCTGCCTGCTTTTCAAACAGGCGTTTGCTACGGGCAAAACTGCTAAGCTTAATTCTGGCCAGTTGCTGAAGCTGCAACCAAGGGGTCATATCGGTTTTTGTGAAATCACTTAACCTTAAAGGCACTTCTTTGAATATTTCAACCAAATAATCTTCGGCCAGTTTGTAATCTTTGACTACTTCAACCAAATACCCCAGCAGCCAACTACTATAACGATAATATAATGCCCGAATTACTAAAACGTCATTCTGGCTTAAAGGACCGGAACTATCAATATTTAACTTCACAACATTGAAATTAATATTGCCTGCACAAAGATAACGACATTAACCGGCAATTACTATACATAGGCAAACGAGTTTAACCATTACTTAAGTCTATTCAAAAAAACCAATAATCGTTGTACCTATAGCCTACTTTATAAGTTACATCTTTTCAAAAAATATATTCATAAAACCTGTAACAAGCCATAGCGAACGGCATCTAACTATTGCTTATTTGGCCGAGGTACCACAACAATGCCATAAGCTACGTCCCGAGCCCGCACCTTAAGGGCCCTCTCAAACAAATATTTTTTTTTCAACTTAACATGGCTGATTTAATTTTTAAACTCTGGTGGGTGCTGCCTGTTGCTGTCGCCCTTATTATGTACAAATCTGTACTGCATGTATTTTTCGGTATGATTATCGTTCCTGACGATCGTATTGGCTTAGTGATTAAAAAATTCACCTTGTATGGTGATAAGCGCCTGCCCGATGGCCGTATTATAGCTACTAAAGGGGAAGCTGGTATGCAAGCACAACCTTTAGCACCGGGATTATACTGGCGCATGTGGCCTTGGCAATACGCTGTAATTATGGAACCTTTTACCATTATTGAGCAAAACAAACTTGGATTGGTAAAAGCCAGGGACGGCGCTCCTATGGATACTGGGCGTGTACTAGGTCGCCCTGTAGAGTGCGACAAATTTCAGGATGCTGAACGCTTTTTAGAAAACAGAGGACAGAAAGGCCCACAAGCGGCTTTTCTAACACCCGGTAGTTATCGTATCAACACGTTTTTATTTGATGTTGAAAAAGTACCAATTACGCAAGTACAGGAAAACAAAGTAGGTATTGTTACTACGTTGGATGGCGAACCACTAGATAAAGGCGAGATTGCTGGCGGCTCGGTAGTAGGGCACCGCAACTACCAGGACCCAATGGCTTTTATACATGCCGGTGGTAAAAAAGGCTTGCAGGAAGATGTGATACTGGCTGGTACCTACTACCTGAACCCTTGGTTTGTGTTGGTAGAGCAAGTGGATATGATGCACATTCCGATTGGTTATGTTGGCGTGGTAAACTCCTTTGTAGGTCCTGAAGGTACTGATACCAGTGGTGATAATTTTAAGCATGGTAACATTGTTAAGAAAGGCCAAAAAGGTGTATGGGATGAACCGCTTGATCCCGGTAAGCATCCGGTAAATATTTATACACATGGTGTAGAAGTGGTCCCGACCACTAACATTGTACTCAACTGGGCTAACAGCCGCATGGAGGCACACGAGCTGGATAAAAACTTGAGCACCATCAGTGTGCGATCATTTGATGGGTTCACTTTCAACCTGGATGTATCGCAGATCATCCACATTCCGCGTAATGAGGCGCCTAAAGTAATTGCTCGTTTTGGTAAGATGAAAAACCTAGTATCGCAAGTACTGGAGCCTACTATTGCCAACTACTTCCGTAATGCAGCACAAAAAAGCGATGTTATCGGCTTTCTGACCAACCGTTCGCAACGGCAGGATGATGCCAAAAGCCACATCAGCCAGGTATTGGCCGACTACAATGTGGTAGGCGTTGATACCTTGATTGGCGACATTGTGCCACCTGAAGCGCTGATGAAAACTATGACCGACCGTAAGCTGGCCGAAGAAGAGCGCCACACCTACGAAGTACAACGTAGCGCCCAACTGGAGCGTAAAGAATTTGAAAGCGCCAAAGCCGGTGCAGATATGCAACCCGAAATTGTAAAATCAACCCGTCAAGTTGAAATCAATACCCAGATGGCTGCTGCTAAAGTAGCTTCGGCAAAAGGTGATGCCGAATCGCGCACCATCAATGCAAGGGCTGATGCAGAAAACCGCACCATTAACGCCCATGCGGATGCAGAAGCTAAAACGATTATTGCCAAAGCAGATGCTACCGCTACTGAAATAAATGGTACTGCCGATGCCGGTAAAATTAAAGCCATAGGTTTGGCAGAAGCTGAAGTAACCAAACAAAAAACCGAAGCTATGGGTACCGAGCAGTATGCCATCGTTCGTGTAGCCGAAGCTTTAGCCAGCAACGGCATCAAGCTGGTACCCGAAATATTGGTTAGTGGCAAAGATGGTGGCAACAATGGATTAGTGGATGCATTAATTGGTACGGAAATGTTTAAAAAACTACAGAAAGAAAATGAAGAATAAGAACTAATAAACAATAAAGCACGATAATATCGTGCTTTATTGTTTATTAGTTACATACTATATTATTGTATTAGCTACTTTTAAAACCGTAATGCCCAATTTATACATTATAGCAGGTTGTAACGGCGCAGGAAAAACTACCGCCAGTTTTACTATTTTACCTGAAATTTTGAATTGTCGTGAATTTGTAAATGCAGATAATATTGCAGCTGGAATTTCACCATTTAATCCTGATAACGTAGCATTAGAAGCTGGCCGAGTTATGCTGCACCGTATTAGACAACTCGTGAATGAAAAGGTAGATTTGCTATTGCAACTACTCTATCTACACGTAGCTATGTTTCCTTCATTAAAGAGGCTCATAAAAATGATTATGAAGTTACACTGCTGTACTTTTGGCTAAGCTCTACTGAGTTGGCTAAGCAAAGAGTTGCTAAAAGAGTAAGTAACGGAGGTCATAACATACCAGATGATGTTATAGAAAGAAGATATTATAGAGGCATACAAAACCTAATTAATTTATATAATCCATTATGCGATAATTGGATAGTTATTAATAATACTTCTTTAAAGCCTGAGATTGTTATACAAGGCAAAACAGACGATATGAATACGATCTTTAATGCTTACATTTGGAATAAGATTTTACAACAAAGCACAAATCATGGCCAGTAAAATAGATATTAACGATTTATCTCGAAAAGTTATGTATGGTGTTGAAAAAGCTTTAAAAAAGCTTGTGAAAGAAAGTGCTGCTAATAACAAAGATTTGGTCATAGCAGATGAAAGCGGGAACATTAAAACTGTTCAAGCTAAAGAGTTACTCCAATCTGTTTATCAAAACAATACAGCTTTATAGAATTTGTTCTATTCTATAACTTTTTCCATTTAAGCTAAACCCATCTCCTACCCGGTGGCCTTTCATTTTTAAGCCGATGGGCGAGCCCGGTGATATGGCAAAATAAGTTTCGCCTTGTAATGTTAGAGTGCCGGCACTAATAGCCAAATAAAATTTCCCATTGTTGGTCATAACCACGCTACCTGCTTCCACCTGTTGCGAGTGACCATTAGTACTAATTTGATTAAGCGTAACCAACAGCTTATTGGCCTCATTCAGTTGCATCAAATTCCGGTTAGTTTCCTGCTGCATCATGGCTCGGCCAGTTTCATACTTATCACCTGCACTGCTTTTAGTATCTTCATTAGAGGCTTGCTGGGCAGCGTCAATACCTTGCTGGGCAGCTTGCATGCGTTGCTGTATGTAGTTGGAACATAATTGGTGCAGTTGTTTTTTCAATTCGATGGCTATCATGAGAATGGGTAAAAATAGAAGAAATCAGGTTGTCATTTTTAATTCTATAAATAGATTACGTAAAAACGTTTTTTACAAGCAAGCAAAAGGCTAACAATGTTCCGAAACAATTAACGTTACAACCAAACCATCACCTACCTGTTAATAGTTAATTATTCACACTCTTTTTTATCCATGAAGCTGCATCAATATTTTATTTATAGCTTTTTTGCTTTATTGCTTATTCTTAATGGCTGTTCGTGTAATCGGCAATCCTCAAGTAACCAAAACAATTCGTCCGCTTATAATTCAGCTCTCGCAGTATCGGAAGATTTTGAGGCTGGCAGCAAGAGCAGCTATGCTCCACAGCAAATCAATTTTAAAAGCGGCCTATGGTATTTAAAAGATGCTTTAATCGGTAACTCAGCTGCCGATGCTAAAAATGGCAACCAATCTATTCGCCTCCGAAATAACGGCGAGCTGCAGATGAATTTTGATGTTAACGGTGCAGGTAAAGTAACGATAGCTCATGCGGCTTATGGCAATAGCAACTCCACTTGGCAGCTTTTCATGTCGATTGATGGCGGTCGTACTTTTACACAGACCGGTGTTAACATCCTCAGCCAGCCACATGATTTACAAACCATAACTTTCGTTATTAACCATCAAGGCCCTATACGATTTGCTATTCGGAAGATATCCGGAGGCAAAAGCCGCATTAATATTGATGATTTCAAAATCTACAGTTTTAATGGTGGAAGTGAAGCACAAACCGCCACGGCTTCTGAACAAAGCGCTAGTGATACGGCACAAACCGGAGATAATTTATTACTGGGTAACCCAAGCAATGCTGTAGCTGATACGCACAATCCGGATAATTACCTGATTACGCTGCCTTACTATACCGAAAGCTACAACCGAAGCAAAAGCGAACCTAACTGGGTAAGCTGGTATGTAAGCACGGCATCATTAGGCAGTGTAAGCCGTATTAATAATTTTAGGCCCAATATCAGCCTGCCCAAAGGTTGGTACGAAGTACAACAATTTAGCTATTCGAGCAGCGGATTTGAACGTGGGCATAACTGTCCATCGGCTGATCGTACCAGCACAACGGATGCTAACTCAGCCACGTTTTTGATGACTAACATGATACCCCAGGCACCTAATAACAATGAGAAAACCTGGGGCAACCTAGAGAATTATGAACGGGAACTGGTACGTCAAAACAACAAGATTTATATAATCATGGGCAGCTACGGTACAGGCGGTACTGGAAGTAAGGGCTACCGTACAACTATTGATAGTGGCCGCGTTAATGTACCCAGCCGTATTTGGAAAGTGATAGTAGTATTGCCGGTAGGCAATAACGATTTACAACGTATTAACAACGACACCCGTGTAATTGCTGTAGATACGCCTAATGATAACAGTATTGTTCCAGACTGGACACAATACCTGTGCACTGTACGGGATATAGAGAAAGCAACTGGATACAATTTATTATCTAAGTTACCCAAAACGGTACAGGATGCTATAGAAACTCATAAAGATACTCAAAGTAACTCCAGCAATCGTTATAATGCACGGTTATAAATTAAAGTAACTATCAACCAAAAAGAGCCGCTTAATGCGGCCCTTTTTGGTTGATCAAGAATATTTAAAGAGATTATTCTTCAGCTTTTGCAGTTTCGCCTTTGCTAAATATTTCGGCTAGCTTAGCATCTAATTTGGCACCACGCAGGTTTTTGGCAATTACTTTACCATTAGGATCAAGCAAAAAGTTTTGTGGAATAGCTTGTACGCCATATAAGTGAGCTACTTCACTATCCCAGAATTTCAGATCAGATACCTGAGTCCAGGCTAAACCATCTTTGTGGATAGCGGCCAACCATTTGTCTTTAGCATTAGGACGATCTAACGATACGCCCAAAATAGTAAAGTTTTTGGTTTTATATTTATTGTAAGCTTCTACCACATGCGGGTTTTCTGCACGGCAAGGGCCACACCATGAAGCCCACAAGTCAACCAGCAGGTATTTACCACGGAAAGAAGACAATTTCACCATTTTACCACTGGTATCAGCCAAAGCAAAATCGGTAGCAGTAGCACCTAAAGCTACATTTTTCATGCCAGCTAGTTGTTCGCCAAACTTTTTACCGCTTTCAGAATTTTTTAAATCAGGTGAAAGTGAATTGTACAAAGGAGCTATAGCGTTATAGTCTTCACCGTAAGCCAAGTTTCTTAATTGGTTTAAGCTGATGATAGATTTTGGATGTGCTTTAATAAAGGCTAATCCTATCTTGTTAGATTGTTCATCGGCAGAAGCATCCATAGCTTCCATTTCAGCTTTAAAAGCAGCTGAATTCCTTTGCTCTGGAGTAGCGGCTTTTTGTTTAGCCTCCATAGCTGTGTAAATATCCTGAACAGGCTTATTAGCTTTAGAAAAAGCTTCATTGTCCATGTTGGTAGGCGTACCGGTTACTTCCGCATTTTTTAAAGAATCTTTGCTGGTGATGTTGATGGTACCATTCTCTAGATAAATAGATTGATAATCGCGCACTCTGGCCATACCATTACCAGCCTGATTCAGCAATACGTAAGCTTGCATAGGTGCAGTACTGGTTGCTCCGGTAAACTCGAATGTACCCTTATTTACTACTGCCGAATCCATGATGGTTTGTCCATCTTTACGGTATTGTAAATAAGCTTTAGCCGGTGCGGTAATGTTGCTACCCAATTTACCTTTAACAGTAAACTTGCCGGTTTGTGCAAAGGCTAGAGCCGGTACAGTGGCCAATGCGGTCAAAATCAGTTTTTTCATGGATTCGTGTTTTTGTTTTTCAATAAAGTTTAGTAGTATCTACCTGATACTTAAACACAAATATAACATTGCTAAGTGCAAATTCAACTCCGGCCAACTTTTTTACAGAATTATAAATTAGTATCCCTTTAACATTTACTCGATTGATAAAATAGCAACTCAACCTTTATAAAAACAACCAACCCTTGCTGCTTTATGGCAACAAGGGTTGGTTTAATCGAGTGTATTTGTATTATGTTATTGTCCTTTTACCTGTTGCAGCATTTCCTTAACTGCGGCTTCCAGTTGCTGGTCTTCACCGTTAAGTACTTGGTTGTAATTGTTCTGTACTTTAATATCTGGTTCCAACTGGTGATTTTCGGTAGCATGAGTTTCGCCCATACCCCATGAGGATACCATTGGGATACCAAACACAATAGTACGGTCAATTTGGTTTTCCCACCACACCGCAGTACCTGTACCTGCCACCGGCATACCAATCAGTTTACCTAAACCCAACTCTTTATAAGCATACGGGAACATAAAGGCATCTGAGTAGTTACCCTCGCTCATCAGTACGCAGCTCGGCTTATCCCATTTGTTTAAAGATTCGCCACCAATGGTTTTATGCCCTTGCGGACGCAGTTGGAAGTACAACTTACCACCTAAAAAGGTAGTTAGTTCATCATGCAGCCAGCCCCCGCCATTAAAACGAGTATCTACAATCAGCGCCTTTTTATCGTAATTCCTGCCCAGCACTTTATCAAAAGTAACCCGGAAGCTTGGGTCGTTCATGCTTTGCACATGCACATAGCCTATTTCACCATGCGATAAGCTATCCACCATTTTCTCCATCAGGTGCGTCCAGCGGTTATACATCAACACACTGCTTTCAAAACGTGGGCGTACGGGTTTCACATTTTCCTGGTATGGCGTACCTGTTTTAGGATCATGAAAACTGATCAAAGTATATTTATCCGCTTTGTGGTTTAACAGCTTGGCCCAATCAAAATCATCTGTAATGGCTACCCCATCAATTTTGTCAATTACGTAACCTTTTTTCATTTTGGTGCGCGCCACATCAAACGGACCGCCAGTAATAACATCCTCAACCACCAAGCCGTTGCCACCTTTGGTTTGATCGTACAGTAAGCCTAAGGCACCAGTTTCATCTGCATTCGGGAACACTGGCGAGTAACGTCCACCAGTGTGCGAACCGTTCAGCTCACCCAAAAATTCGCTCAGTAATACCTGAAAATCATAGTTATTATTGATGTGCGGCAAGAACTTAGCATAGGTAGTATGGTAGTAGTTCCAATCAGTACCTTGCAGGTTCGGGTCAAAAAACTTTTTAGGCACTTGTTTCCAGGTATGTTCAAAAATGTAAGCCCGCTCGCCTGCAGCATCCAAATCCATGGTACTATTGATATGCACCGGCGTTATTTTACCATCATCAGTATTTACTTTCATGATGTTACTGCCAGCCAATACAAACAAGGCTTTGCCATCATTGCTCAGCTCTAAGCCGCCACCTGGTGCATTCAAGTTAGCCAACACTTTCATTTCGTGCGTACGAGGCATTACTACCCACAAATCATAACCTTTGTCATATTTAGCCAGGTAGTACATTTTTTCACCGTCTTTAGACATTACATTATCGGCAATACTAGCTGCCCCCAAGGTGATGCGCACGGTACGGTTGTCTAAATTTTTCAGGTTAGGCTGAAATGCATAAGCAGGTACGCCGGCAGGTGTTTTGGCATTGGCTGGCGTAGTTAATGTTGCTGAACGACTCATCGAGTCGCGCTTTTCTTCCTGTTTGCGAATATCCAGATCTTCTTTGCTTAGTTGGAACCTGTCCCAGGCGGCCTGGTCAAAAAACATGGCGTAAATATCTGTTTGTGCACCCCGAGCCAGGTTTTTCATACCTTCTTTATCCGACATCCAATACATCATTTTACCATTCATGCCCCATTGCGGATGACGGTCGTTAAAACCACTTTCGGTTAGGTTGATGCGTTGACCATTACCGTCGGCTTTCATTAAAGCAACTTCGCTACGGCTGTAAGCGCCTTCGCTGGATTGTGCCAGTAAATAGTGGCTATCTGGCGACCAGGTAAAATACTGATCACCGTCAGCATAAGAATAGTTAATACCTTCCGGTATCACCGTTACTGCTTTCTTCGTGGCTAAGTCAATTACCTTAACAACATTACGCTCTTCCAGGTAAGCTACTTTTTTACCATCGGGCGAGTACATACCTTGAAACTCGTCTTTATTAGTAGCTACTACCGGCTCGGTGTTTAATGTAGTAGCCGCAAAGAAATACGGCTCATTACGGTTAGCAATGCTTGTTTTATAAATATCCCATGATTGCGCATTTTCTACCGAATACAACAAGCTGCGACCATCAGGACTAAACTGAATCATGCGCTCTTGGTATGGCGTATTAGTAATTCGCTTGGTTAAATTACCTTCGGCCGAGGTTACAAATATTTCGCCACGATATATAAAAGCTACTTCTTTACCATTAGGTGATACGGCAATTTCAGTAGCATCTCCCCTAACTGGCATGTTCTGTACTTGATCGCCGTTAAAATCAGCACTCAAGCCAATGTTTACTTTTTGTGGCTGCTGACCATCTTTCATGGTATATAACTCGCCACATTGGGTAAAAGCCAGCGTTCCATTATCTGAACGTGATAAGTTACGAACCGGATCTTTAGCGAAAGTAGTAAGCTGAGTAATGGCATTTACATCACTTAAAGAAGCACGATACAAGTTTTGGTTACCATTACGTTCGCTCAGGTAGTAAAAAGCATCACCTTCACCCCAAACCGGTTCACGGTCTTCCCCTACGTAGGTTGATAATTTAGTGTAGGTCTTTTTGGGCATATCATACACCCAGATATCGCGCGTAACAGCCGAGGTATGATGTTTACGCCAAGGGTCTTCATAACCTTTACGATCTTGATAAATAAACTTATCACCGGCTTTGTTAAAATGCACGTATTCGGTACCTGCCGAGTTAACCATAAAGCACCGACCGCCTTTTACTGGTACTACATACAGCTTATTAAAGTAAGCATTGCCCGGAAAACGTACCGAAGTGTAAATATCATGACGATCAGTACCGAAATATACTTTCTGATTATCTGCCGAAAAATCATAAGGGATGTCTTTATCTGAACTGTAAGTAAGGCGTGTTGCCGTACCACCATCAGCTGGCATGGTATATACATCAAAGTTGCCATAACGATCGGAAGCAAAGGCCAGCGTTTTGCTATCATGGCTCCATATTGGATAGCCATTGTAGGCGCTGTTAATGGTTAACGGCGTAGCTGTACCACCTGCAGAGGCCACTTTGAATATATTGCCTTTGTACTCAAAAGCAATCCATTTACCATCAGGTGATAATGCAGGCTGCTGCATCCATAACAAATGGTCCTGGGCCAACAGCCGAGCCGATGAACCTGCCAGCAACATTAAGCTTAGTAATAGTTTCTTCATGAAAAAAGGGTATAATTTTTACTATTCTAAAAATAGCGTAAAAATTATACCCTGCTTTATTTAACACCAGCATCGTGTAAATGTAACACGATATTTACTGTATTGTAAGCATGATTAAACCAGTTTTTGGTAGGTACGCCACCACAAGTCGGGCATTTCGCCTGATACTGCCGTAGTGTAATCTTCATACCGGCAAGGTACCAGGTGGTATCGCTCGTTCATGGAGCCGCCGGTTGGGTAAGGCACCTGCATCCACCAACGATCTGATTTTTTACTTTTCACGAATACAATTTCATGCTCATCGTGCTTTAAAGTGGTTTTATAAACCAGATATTGCGATTTAGGCTGTAGTGGAAAATCCTGTTTCCGGTTATAAAAACCATCTATGAAATACCATATCATTTCGGCTACCAGCATGGCGGTTTGTCCGTTACTATCATAAGCTGGGTTAAACTCATAAAAGCCGATAGAGCTTAGCTTATCATTAAAGCCCGCATAACGACAGATCTGACAGGCTTCTTCCCCATAAAAGCCATTGGGCGTAGCATTGGCATTCCCTGCTGCATCTGATGAACGGATAGCGCCAATATCAAAGCTCAGCATGCTAGCATTGCGGATTATAGGTTCCGTTACATTGATATGTCCGGTTAGTTCACCCAAACGGTGTACATCAAAAAACAAAGTATCCATTACCCGCAGGCTTTCCTGGCTCACAAAGTAAGTTTGGTAACCCAAGTTACTGAAGTTGAATAAGTAGTTAGGCTCGTACAGAAAGATTTTATTCAGATAAGATGCTGAAGTAGTGGCATCGGTTTCTTCCATGTCGGCTACTTCATCCAGGTCAAAGCGTGAATCTACCACCACCAAATCAACCCGTTGCTCCATGTCTTCATAGGCTAGGTACTGGGCGTAAGTTAAATCCTGCCCGCCGCCTATAATGACTGGTACAATATCCAGCTTAATTAAAGTAGATACTGCCGTTTTCAAGGCAAAGTAAGTATCACTTACCGAAGCACCCTGTCGTATGTTGCCCAAATCATAAATTTTGGTATCGTAACTACCCTGGTAAAGCCGGTATAACTTTTCGCGTATATAATCAGGGCCTAAGGCACAGCCCGTGTTACCCGTAGCGTTACGATCATCCTGCACACCGATAATGACCACATCGGGCTTTTGCTCTTCTAAGTCAGGAAACTCATAAACATACACCTCCAGTTTACTACCCATTTGGTTAGGGTTATAGCCTTGGCCGGGTATAATTCGGGTTACATCAACAGGGGTAAAAAAATCCGATAACGACATGGTTCGTATTTACAAAAATTCAAATATCCATTATTTTAAATTAAATTGCGCTGTTTTTATCAAACTCGTCTTTTTACATGATTCTGGTTACCGGTGCAACAGGCTTTTTAGGCATGATACTGGCCCGGCAACTAGCTGAGCAAAATCTGCATTTCCGTTGCATTAAACGAGCTACTTCTGTAATTCCGGATGAATTAAAACCTTATCAGCATCTCATAGAGTGGCGCGAAGCCGACATATTGGATGACAATGCGCTGGAAGATGCTTTTACTGGCATTACTCAAGTATATCATTGTGCGGCCTGGGTATCTTTTAAGCAGGCTGATAAAGAACCCATGATTAAAACCAATGTTGCAGGCACAGCCAATGTAGTGAACTTGTGTTTGCAATATGGTGCCCGCCTGGTGCACGTGAGCTCAATAGCTGCCATTGGCCGTGGCAAGCCTGATGAATTAATTAATGAAAAGCACCATCTGGAAGAAACGCCGGCCAATAACATTTATTCTATCTCAAAGCTGGAGAGCGAAATGGAAGTTTGGCGCGGCATTGCTGAAGGGTTGGATGCTGTCATTGTAAATCCGTCGGTAATTATTGGAGCCAGCGCGGGTGTGGATGGCAGCGGTAAAATATTTGAAACCGTACGTCAAGGCATGAATTTTTATACTACTGGCACTTGCGGTTTTGTAGATGTAGAGGATGTTGCCCGCGTAATGATTATGCTGATGGACAGCGATATTACAGCCGAACGCTTTATTGTCAATGCCGAAAACTGGAACTATAAAGATTTAATTACCACCGCAGCCAACTTTTTAAACGTGAAAGCCCCCACCCGGCAAGCCAAGCCCTGGATGATGGAGATTGCTTGGCGAACTGCTGCCACTTTAGCCGGTATTACTGGCAAAGATCCCGCTATTGACAAGATAGCTGCACAATCAGCTACCGAAACCCAAAACTACGATAATTCGAAATTGAAGACAGCGATTGGTTTTAACTACAAACCTATTTGGGAAACTGTGCGGGAAATATGTATTAGGCTGAATAAAGCCAGTTAATAGCAATCCACATTATTTATTTACTGAAGGATTTACTTGATGCCAGAACAGGTCATATTAATAAAATATTGGCCCTTGGTTCTAATCCATTATCTTTACCCCCCATCATGGGGCAATATTACATTATTGATTTTGATAGTACGTTTACGCAGGTAGAGGCGCTGGATGAACTGGCCCGTATCTCTCTGCAAGACCATCCCGACCGGGAACATATTTACCAGCAAATTGAAGCTTACACCAATGCCTCAATGGAAGGCCGCTTATCATTTGCTGACAGCTTGGAAAACCGTGTTAAGCTTTTGCAGGCCAACCGTGAGCATTTGCACCTGCTGGTAAAACATCTGCGCAAAAAAGTATCACCCTCTTTTTCACGAAATAACATCTTTTTTAAAGAACATACCGATGAGGTACTGATTGTTTCGGGCGGATTTAAGGAGTTTATTATTCCGGTGGTAACCGAATACCACATCAAAAAAGAAAATATTTATGCCAATACCTTTTTGTTTGATGAGCAGGGAAACATTATAGGCTATGACCGTAGCAATCCACTTTCGCAGGAAGGTGGCAAGGTAAAACTACTGAAGGAGCTTAATCTGCAAGGCGATATTTACGGCATTGGTGATGGCTACTCAGACTTTCAGTTGAAAGAATCTGGCCTGATTAAAAAGTTCTTTGCTTTCACGGAGAATATTGAGCGAAAATCAGTAGTCGAGAAAGCTGACTACGTAACACCCAGCTTAGATGAATTTCTTTACATCAACCGTTTGCCACGGGCTATCTCCTACCCTAAAAACCGCATCAAGTGTTTGGTGGTAGGCCAGGTTGAAGAAGATGCTTTGGCACAGATGCAAAAAGAGGGTTATAACATCAGGCATCATCAGGAAATTAAAGAAGAATACTTACAGGAGGCCGGTGTACTGCTGTGCGATGAAGAACATCAACCCACGCCCGAACAACTGGAAAACGCTGGCCGGCTTAAAGTAATTGGCTGTTTCGGAAAGGTAAGTAACCGCCGAGTTATAGAAACAGCTTGTGATATGGGCATTATCATTTTTGACGACCCTAAGCACAACCCGCATAATACTGATTTTATTCCAAAGCGGGTGATCGCGTTCATGAATGAGGGTAAAACACACACCAGCTGCAACTTTCCGGATTTGCAGCCACCACGTGTAAACAACGCACACCGCTTAATTCATATTCATAAAAACATACCGGGTATTTTGGCGCAAATTAATGAAGTATTTGCCAGGCACAACATGAATATAGTAGGTGAGTTTCTGGTTACTAATTCACAGATTGGTTATGTGATTACCGACGTAAATGCCGGTTATGATGAGCAGGTGCTCAACGAGCTGAAAGCCATTCCGAATACTATCAAGTTTAGGTTGCTGTACTAATAAGAATGGTTGAATAAAGCCAAATGAAATAACCGTGTTGGTTTATTCGGCTTTATTCAACCATTCTGCCTTACTCATTTATTAACTTTTATTTTCTTCGGGCAAAGGTACTACCAGCACCGGGATATCGGCATTGCGGATAATAGATTCTGCCACGCTGCCCATCAGCAAACGATCTAGTCCACTGCGGTGATGTGTACCTACTACTATCAGGCTCGCCCCAAACTGCGCAGCACAGCTCAAAATACCATCCGAACTGGAACCGTACTCATTAAAATAAGATACATTTAAACCTTGCCCGTATTTATCAACAGTACTTTTAACAATCGTAGAAGATGCTTCATTTTGTGCATCCATTATATCATTATATACTAAATTGGGCGTTCCTTCAAATGGCATCCCTAAGGTAGTATCGGTTGCCGGTGTAATAGTAGATGGTACAGGCTCAATAATGTTTACTAAACCCACTGCAGCACCAATTTTACGAGCCAGATCAAAGCCGTAAGCCGCAGCATGTTCAGCGTATTTACTATTATCAATGCCGATTATTATTTTTGAAATTTCCATTTTTTACCAGGTTTATTGCTGTATTAAATATAACAGCAGACATATAAATTGTTTTTTCTGACTGTTTACGTTATCTACTAACAACCTCCGGCGGCTATTATATTACGGCTAAATATCACCCGTGATCCGCGCAGTACAGTAAATACACCTTTAGCGGTGTAAGTGCGCCCGGTAGTATTGGTTTGAGAGGTAATGCGGATGCTGACAGTGTAGTTCTTGTTAAAAAAGCCATACTTTCTACGATCAGGGAATTTCAGTGATTTTAATTTTTCCTGATGCCCGTTTATCGTCAATACGCCTTTATCAAAATTATCAATCCAAATCATTTGCCCGCGGCTTTTACCCGCAGCAGATAAATAATAACGATTGTCGCATTCGCGCATATTGCCTGGAATATGGTTAAACGTAGTTGGACTTTGTGCTGAAACTTTAGTGCTTAAAAACAGGATCGGCAATAATACATAAAGTAGTGTTTTCATGGTTTTAACAGGTTTATACTATTGAATTTACGAGTTTACTTTAAAAAATATTAACTTGGCACAGTACACTATATTAAACTAATCGAGCCATGATTACTGAAACGCTTGACCTTAAAATAACCCGCACCGCACATTCACGTCTTGCTGAAACCGACTTTAACCAGTTACAGTTTGGCCATACATTTACAGACCACATGCTGGTAGCTGATTATGCCGACGGTGAATGGAAAAATTTCCAGATTTTACCTTATGGCGAACTCAGCTTATTGCCTTCTATTTCGGCCTTGCATTACGGACAGGCTTTTTTTGAAGGCTTAAAAGCGTATAAACAACAGGATGGCAGCGTTTCTGTTTTTCGGCCAGATAAAAATGCCGCCCGTTTCAACAAATCAGCCCAGCGCCTGAGCATGCCAGAGATGCCGGAAGATCTGTTCATTCAAAGCGTTGCAGCCTTAGTAGATGTAGAACGCGACTGGATTCCTACAGCTGATAACCATTCGTTGTATATCCGTCCGGTAATGTTTGCTACCGACCCATACCTGGGCGTAGTAGCTTCTAAAACCTATAAATTTGTGGTGCTTACCTGTCCGGTTGGCCCATATTTTACCAAGCCTTTGCGCGTAAAATTTGAAACTCAGTACACCCGTGCTGCCGAAGGTGGCTTTGGTTATGCCAAAGCAGCAGGCAACTATGCAGGCGCCATGCTGCCTACCCGTAAAGCTATTGAAGAAGGGTTTGACCAAATGATCTGGACCGACGCTAAAGAACACCTATATGCTGAAGAAATGGGCGCAGCTAACGTTATGTTCATGATTGATGGTAAACTGATCACTCCATCTACCCGCGATACGATTTTGGATGGTGTAACGCGCGATACAGTACTTGCACTAGCTCATGATATGGGAATACCCGTTGAGGAACGTCGTGTAGCCATCAGCGAATTAGTAGAAGGTGCTAAAAGCGGTAAACTAACGGATGCCTTTGGTGCCGGTACAGCAGCTACAATTGCGCCAATAGGTACTATCAATTACCAGGGTGAGGATTACAAGTTGAGCGATCCTGCCACACGTGAATTCTCCAACAAATTATTCCAAACTCTGAACGATATTCGTTACGGCCGTGTATCTGACACTCATGGCTGGAACTATAAAGTTTAAGTTTGAAGAACCTATAAAAAAGCGCTTTTATATACAAAAGCGCTTTTTTTTATAGGTTCTTTTTAGCATGATTTATAATTGATTTAGATCATAATATCAAACAAAAAGAGCCGCTTAGAGCGGCTCTTTTTGTTTGATACTTGAAAGGAAATATTACTTCTCTTCTGTTTTATTTTTTGAATCCTGAACTTCCAGGCGAATCGCTTGGGCTAAGTTTTTCAGGTCTTGCATACCTTTACGTACGCGGGTTCCGGCTGCACTATTGCCTTTGTTGTAAAATTTTTCGGCATCAGCTTCTAAAGATGCGATAAGGTTTTTTACCTGGGTAAATTTTTCCATTTTAAATTACTCCTAAAAAAAAGATTGAGGTATGAATATTTTAACTAAGCTAATCTAAAGCGTTTTTTGAATATAAAAAAATTTTGATCCTTATAAAATGCGTTTTCAGCACAATATAGGCACTTTTATACGCTCATACTTATACAGATGTGCATTATTAAAAAGCGATACGCAATGTACACTTACATAATAATTACGTTGCTATATAGCAGATAACTAAGTACATAGATATATTTCAGTACGAATATTTCGCATTAAGCTTCTTAACCAAAACATATGTGTATAAGCCAACCTACAGATATAGCTTAAAGGAGTGAATTTATTGCAGGTTTGTAACTTGAACTAGCATCTGCATGGCTAAGAATCAACCATAAGCCAAATAAAAAAGCCTTCCAGCAAAATGGAAGGCTTTGATTAAACAATGTAATATGTGTTAGGCAACAGCCATTTTATCTTCTTTGTAATAACCTGCTTTTAACTTTTCAGCTACTTCGCTATAAGCGTTAAGTGTGCGCTCCACATCTTCCATACTGTGTGTTGCTGTTGGTATTAAGCGCAGTATAATCAACCCTTTCGGAATAACTGGATAAACTACGATAGAACAGAAAATGCCATAGTTCTCACGCAAGTCACGTGTTAAACTGGTAGCTTCAAATAAGTCACCTTTTAAAAATACAGGGGTTACCATAGTGTTGGTTACACCAATATCAAAGCCACGCTCTTTTAACCCGTGTTGCAGTGCTGTAGCAACTTGCCAAAGCTTTTCACGTAATTCAGGTTTTGACTTAAGCAGTTCAAAGCGTTTACGCAGACCCATTACCATTGGCATAGGCAAAGCCTTAGCAAAAGTTTGCGACCGCATATTGTAGCGTAAATAGCTTACAATCTCTGTACTAGAAGCAACAAAAGCCCCTATACCAGCCATTGATTTGGCGAAGGTACCAAAGTACACATCTATACCTTCTACACAATCCTGCGCCTCATGTGTGCCTGCACCGGTTTTACCCATAGTGCCAAAACCATGTGCATCATCAACCAGCAACCGGAAGTTGTATTTTTCTTTAAGTGCAATAATTTCTTTCAGCTTGCCTTGTGCGCCCGACATACCAAAAACACCTTCAGTGATCAATAATATACCGCCACCGCTTTGTTCAGTTAACCTGGTAGCACGCTCAAGTTGTTTTTCGCAGCTGGCAATATCATTATGCTGGTAAACAAAGCGCTTACCCATGTGCAAGCGGACGCCATCAATAATACAAGCGTGCGACTCAGCATCGTACACAATAACATCATTACGATCAACCAGTGTATCAATGATTGATACCATACCCTGATAACCATAGTTCAGCAAAAAAGCATCCTGCATACCTACAAACTTGGCTAAGCCCTGTTCTAGTTCTTCATGGTATTTGGTATTACCAGACATCATGCGGGCACCCATTGGATATGCTAAGCCATAATCAGCAGCTGCTTGCGCATCAGCTTCACGAACTTCAGGATGATTAGCCAGACCCAGATAGTTATTTAAGCTCCAGATTACATGTTCTTTACCGTTAAATTCCATGTGTGGCCCAATTTCACCTTCCAGCTTAGGAAAAGAAAAGTAACCATGTGACCATTTCTGATGCTGACCTATTGGGCCACCAACGTTTTTCGATATTTTATCAAATAAATCCACTGCTATTGCTAAACTATTAATATCTATACAAATATAGCTGATTGTTATAGGCCAAACAACCGTTATAACTTTTTTTAATAGGGTATAACAAAAGGAGCCTTTGCATATAAATACAAAGGCTCCTTTTGTTATACTTCAAGTGTAATTAATCTACATTATCGTGTAGAAAAGAATTGTTACGGCGTATTTCTGTGTTGCCGTCATTTTCTGATAAAGAGAACTTAGAAATCTGGCTCTCGTTAGAAGCCGGAGTTTGCTGTAATGAAATCTCTTTACGACGGTAAGCAGGTACATTTTCCATCTCCTGAATATTACCGTTGCGTAATTTCATGCTTAAATCTTTCAGGCGCATAATACGCTCACGTGATTTACGCAGTTGCTCCTCAATAGACTCGTCAGTTTTATGGTCATCAGCGTTTGGTACAGGTTGAGGTTCTGGCTCTGGTTGTACCAACACTTCACGGGCTGGTTCAAAGTTCATAACCGAGTCAGCTACCTTATACACCAAATCACTTGGCTCCTCTTCGCTCATGGCTTGCGGCGCATCATCAATCAGGTTATGACGGATAATACCTGAATCGTCACCATGGGTAGCAGTATCAAACAAACCGCTTGTTTTTTGCTGTACTTCTTTAGGACGGCTTACTGGTACTTCTTCCTTACCAGGTTTTACAAACTCATTCACCGGTTTTACCAGTGGTGTATTTTCAGGCATCAACATAGATACCACTTTCTTGTTGCTCAGTTCCTTTTCACGCTCATCGTTAGTTTGGAAACCAGTAGCAATAATGGTAACTGAAATTTTTTCGCCCAAAGCTTCATCTATACAGTTACCCCAGATTAAATCGGCTGATAAACCAGCTTCTTCCTGTATGTAATCTGTAATGATGCTTACTTCATCCATGGTTACTTCTTTACTACCTGAACTGATGTTTAACAGGATGTAACGAGCACCTTCAATTTGGTTATCTTTTAACAATGGCGATGATAAAGCACCTTCTACAGCACGCAGGGCACGGCTATCACCTTCGGCAGAATAACTACCCATGATAGATACACCGCTATCCTTCATTACAGTGCGTACGTCTTTAAAGTCAACGTTGATGTAACCAGGATGAGTTATTATTTCAGCAATACCTTTAGCTGCTGTGGTTAATATATCGTCGGCTTGTGCAAATGCTGAACCTAATGTCAGGTTGCCAAATATCTGACGTAATCTGTCGTTCGAAATCACTAAAAAAGAATCTACATACTTCTTTAGTTCTTCCAAACCTTCTTCAGCCTGTAACTTACGGCGTTTACCTTCAAATGAAAAAGGTGTAGTTACAATACCTACGGTTAATATATCCAGTTCGCGAGCTGCCTTGGCAATAATAGGGCTTGCACCAGTACCAGTACCACCGCCCATACCAGCAGTAATAAATAGCATTTTGGTAGTGGTACCCAGCATACGTTTTACATCTTCAATGTTTTCAATAGCCGAGTTTTTACCTACTTCGGGTATTGAACCTGCTCCCATGCCTTCGGTTAAGCTAGAACCCAATTGTACCTTATTAGGTATAGGGCTTAGCTCAAGCGCCTGTGCATCTGTGTTGCAAATAATGAAGTCAACACCGGTAATACCTTGTTTGTACATGTGGTTTACTGCATTGCCGCCGCCGCCGCCAACACCAACTACTTTAATGATTGACGACTTTTCTTTTAACATCTCAAATTGCATGGTACTAGTTTTCAGGAATATATGTGTTGATGAATACAGGTGATTTAGTAAGTGTAATTATAAGAGTTTTTTGATTAATTTTTTTAGCTCTTTTATAATTTCTTAACAATTGTTTTTTACTCCTTATTTTAAAAAGTCTTCGTCTTTAATGTCATCTTTAATAAACTTTTTACCGGTTTCCAGTATCTTACCCAGTAAGCCAAATTTCCGATCGTCGGTATATTTTACTTTCTCGGTTTTAACTTCTGGCTGATTGTAATCGGCAACGTTATTATACTCCATTTTTTGAATGCCTTTAATTAATAAACCAATACCTGTAGCAAATGTTGGACTTTGCAGCTCTTCATAAATATTTTTTGGCAAATGCTCATTTTTAGCCAGGTGTTCATTAGGGTAACCTACACGGCAATCTAAACCGGTTACATACTCTACCAATTGTGGTAAATGTTTTAGTTGTGCGCCACCACCTGTAATTACAATACCTGCAATCAGTTTCTTTTCGTAACCTGATGATTTGATTTCGTAATATACATGCTCAATAATTTCTTCAATACGGGCCTGGATAATGTAAGCCAGGTTTTTTACTGAAATTTCTTTAGCATCACGGCCACGTAAGCCAGGCACGCACACAATTTCATTTTCTCGGTTTTCATCAGCCAAAGCAGAACCAAATCTCACTTTCAGTTGCTCAGCAATATTGCGCATTACCGAACAACCTTCGCGAATATCTTCAGTAATACTATTTCCCCCAAACGGAATTACTGCAGTGTGGCGAATAATACCTTCATGGAAGATAGCCACATCGGTAGTACCACCACCAATATCTACCAGCACTACGCCGGCTTCTTTTTCTTCTTCGCTTAATACCGATTCTGACGATGCCAAAGGCTCCAATATAAGCTCCTGGCTTTCTAAATGTGCTTTAGTTACACATTTTACAATATTCTTGATAGCTGTTACCTGCCCCGAAATGATATGGAAATTAGCCTCCAGCCGTACACCCGACATCCCAATCGGATCTTTAATTCCCGGCTCATTATCTACAGTAAATTCTTGCGGTAGTACATGTATAATCTCTTCCCCCGGTGGCATCACTAAGTTATACATATCCTCAATCAGCTTGTCAATATCCTTACGGCCGATTTCGGTATTCAAATCACGACGGGTAATTAACCCACGGTGCTGTAAACTTTTAATATGCTGACCGGCAATACCTACATTTACTACTCTGATCTCTACGTTTGATTGTGAGCCAGCTACTTCAACTGATTGGTTTATGCCTTGTACGGTTTTGTCTATGTTCGATACCATCCCACGGGTAACACCTGCCGACTCGGCTTTGCCAATGCCTAGTACTTCAATCTTTCCATTTTTGCTTCTACGGCCAACAATAGCGCAAATTTTGGTAGTACCAATATCTAACCCTACTACAATTGGCGAATTTTTCTCTTTCGGTGCACTTTTTTCCATAGTCTCTTAATTTGTTGGGGATGAATCTTTAACTGACTGCAATGTATCTTTTTTAACAGCGGCTATATGCTTTGCTGTATCTGTTTTCAAATTTTCGGTTTTAACACCTACTACCTGGTTTGCGTATTTGATGTTAATAATTTTGTACTTATCCCACCCGATTTGGGGTAAAGCTTGCTTGTAAAATATTTTTAAGTTGTGAAACTTACTTTCTAATGAATCGGCATTACCTACTAATATCTTCTGGTCTCCAATACGTGGAATAAGTTCTATCTCGCGGTTCTGATCTACATAAATCTGGGCAATCTGCGCATTCCAAAGTGTGTCTTTCCTGATAAACTCAGCAGTTTTAAACAAATCTTTAGCCAGTTTGGTGTGCAAAGTATCTATCCGGCCCGAAAAAATTTCATCAATATTACCATTAGCCACCAATACCGGTGCCGTAAAATTATCAGAAAGCGGAATTTTCAACCCGTGCTGATCCACGTAGAAGTCCTGATCGAAACGATTTAGAATACGCACGGCTGGCTGCCGCTGAGTTATTTCAGCATGGATTACGCCATCCATATCGGCATACATTTTAGCAAACTCAATAAAAGGATTAGCCTTCAACTTATTTTCCAGATCATGGATGTTGATATCTTCCATTTTGCGGCCAATTAAATTATGGCTACTTACCTGTAAAATTCTATCTACTTCATGCCGGTCAATAAACGATTGCGTGCCTGGTATATAAACATCTACCTTACGACATATAACGCCGGCTTTTTTACCTTCAATAAAGCTCATGAGTACCACTAAGCCAGTAATACTTACCAGCCAGCTTAAAGCTATCAACACCCGGTTCCACGCTATCTTACGCCACATAGGTCAATATTTGCTTTAATGGTTCAACAATCTGGTCAATATCGCCCGCTCCTACTGTAAGCAGCAACTCGGGTTTTTCCTGTTGTATGCGAGTTATAATCTCCTGCTTGCTGCACAGATATTTGGAGGCTAAGTGCATCCGATCTAAAATCATGGCAGCACTTACCCCTTCAATAGGTAGCTCACGTGCCGGATAAATATCCAACATTAGCAATTCATCGGCCATATCTAAAGCTTCGGCAAAACCATCAACAAAATCGCGAGTACGGGTGTACAGGTGCGGCTGAAAAATGGTAGTTAGCCGGTGATTAGGATATAGCTTTTTGATGGATGACAAACAAGCTTTTAACTCTTCAGGATGATGAGCATAATCATCAATATAAATATGCTGCTCGTTTTTTACTACATATTCAAAGCGACGCTTTACTCCGGTAAACGATGCTAAAGCTGATTTAATAGCTTCAGCTTTTACCCCTAAATACAAAGCCGCTTGTGCAGCAGCTACCGCATTTTCAATATTGTGCATACCGGGTATGCCTATAGCAATATCAGCAATGGTGAAATCGCTGTTCCTAAAATCAAAATAAAACTGCCCGTTTTCAATCCTGATATTATCAGCATAGGCATCTGCTGCTTCCGTACCTATAGTGTAGGTGGTAGCACTATGTGCCAGAGGCAAATCCTGTTTAGCTATCAGCTTTCCGCCAGCTTTAATTTGCGAGGCAAACATCCGAAAAGATTCGGTCAGATGAGTATGATCACCATAAATATCCAGATGGTCAGCATCCATCGAAGTTATAATAGCAATATCCGGGTGTAAAGTTAAGAATGAACGATCATATTCATCAGCCTCTACCACCATAATATTTGTATCGCCATACAAAACATTAGTTTGGTAGTTAGATGCTATCCCTCCTAAAAATGCGGTACAGCTAATACCAGAACTTTTTAAGATATGCGTAATCAGGCATGAAGTAGTTGTTTTACCATGTGTGCCCGCCACAGCGACGGTAAAACTGCTTTGGCTAATTAAGCCCAGCACCTGCGACCGCTTGTAAATATCGAATCCTAGATTTTTGAAATGATTCAGGATAAGCGAATCTTTCGGAATAGCAGGGGTGTAAATAATTAACGTTTGCTCATCAGGCGTATTGAATCCATCAGGAATCAGGCTTACATCATCTGTGAATACAACTTCTATTCCCTCTTGCTGTAAGGCTTCAGTTAATGGCGTTGCAGTTTTATCATACCCGCACACACGGCAGCCTAAATGATGGAAATACCGAGCCAATCCGCTCATGCCGATTCCGCCGATTCCGATCAGGTAAACTTGCTTTATAGTGCGTAACTCCATTGTTGATTAATCCTTCGTTTACTAGCTAAATAGAATAGTTTGTTTATTTCTTATTGTTAATAATATCAATTACCTGCCCGGCAATTACCTCATCAGCATTAGGCAAAGCCAGTTTGCTGATGTAATTACTTAATTGCTTCTGCTTATCTTTATCATTTAATAAAGACAAAGCTTTATCAATCAAATTAGCTTCAGCATCACGATCAGCCACAAAAACTGCCGCATGGTTTTGCACCAATGCTAAAGCATTTTTAGTTTGATGATCTTCGGCTACATTAGGCGAGGGTACCAGTATAATCGGTTTACCTACAATACATAGCTCTGCAATGGTACCGGCACCAGCACGTGATATAATCACATCGGCAGCGGCATAAGCCAAATCCATACGATTTAAAAACTCCATTACCCGAATATTGGGATGATAATTTTCACCTAATTGCTCAATGATGTTTTTATAATAAACCTTACCAGTTTGCCATACCAGCTGCACATCAGCTGCTATAATTTTATCCAACCCCGCCAGTACACTATTATTAAGCGTACGAGCCCCAAGGCTGCCACCAGTTACCAGTATGGTTTTCTTGTCGGGCGACAGTTTGAGCAATTCAAGCGCCGAAAAGCGTTTGCCGGCGATATTTACGGATTCCCTTCTTACAGGGTTACCTGTTTTGATAATTTTATTTACTGGAAAGAATTTATCCATTTCATCAAAAGCCACACAAATTTTTTGTGCTTTTTTACTCAGCCATTTATTAGTAATACCAGCATATGAGTTTTGCTCTTGTATCAGTGTGGGTATTCCCATTAACGAAGCCGCATACAGCAACGGACCGGAAGCATAGCCTCCTACGCCCACAGCCGCATCCGGGCGGAAATCTTTAATAATTTTGACAGCATGTCTGATGCTCCGGATCAGCTTTACCGGAAACATTACATTTTTCCAAACAGATTTACGCTGAATACCCTGAATATCTAAACCAACAATTTTGTAGCCGGCTGCGGGTACTTTTTCCATCTCCATACGCCCCAATGCGCCAACAAACAATATTTCAGTATCAGGATGCAGCTTTTTTAAAGCATTAGCAATGGCCACAGCCGGAAAAATATGCCCGCCAGTACCACCACCACTAATGATGATGCGCAAAGGCCTGCCCGAAACTGTTACGGGAAGCTTTTGGTTGGCAATATTTTGTTTTCCGTTTGGCATAAATGTTCGTTTTGTACTGCTTAATTCAACATCCGTTTTCTGGCAGCTATGCTACTTCTAAAATTTGTCCGACTACTACTTTTTTATTTTTCTGCTCGTTTTCATCAATGTGCCGGCTTACTGATAAAATAATGCCAAAAGCTACACTGGTAAATAGAATTGATGTACCACCCATACTTACCAACGGCAGTGGCACACCTGTTACGGGGCCTAAACCTACAGCTACAGCCATGTTGGCAAATGCCTGAATAGTTAAGCTAAAACTTAAACCAGCAGCCAGCAAAGCGCCAAAGGCCTTAGGTGCTTTAGTTACTATTTTAATACAGCGATAAAGCAGGAACAGGTAAATACCCATCAGGAATACGCCGCCTAATAAACCATACTCTTCAATGATGATCGCATAAATTTCGTCAGAGAAAGCTTCGGGCAAATAGTTACGCTCGGTACTGTTACCAGGACCTTTACCGAATATACCGCCAGAGGCAATAGCAATCTTTGCGTGATCGCCCTGAAACTTTTTATCGGAACTTACTGCTTCAGGATGCATAAACGTGTGTATACGCGTAATGTACAGGTGGCGGCGTGGGCCTAAAAACATCACCATCATAGTTAATAACCCACCAGCTAAACATACCACAGCAATTTGCTTTACACTGATACGACCAATAATTAACAGCAGAATGCTTACACCAAAAAGCATTAGCGCAGTTGACATATTGGCCCAGGCAATTAAAACAAACACAATACATACCGACCCCATGATAGGCACAAAAGATTGCTTTACATCTTTAATGTTCTCCTGCTTGCGTGATAACAAACGAGCCAGATAAGTAATCAGAGCCAGCTTGGCCATATCTGATGTTTGAAAGCTTAAACCGGTTCCGGGTATAGCTATCCACCTACTGGCATTATTGATATGCGCACCGAAAACCAGTGTGTACAACAGTAAAGGGATAGTAATAATCATGAGCATTTTGGATATGCCAGCGTAATACCGGTAATCTAGCTTATGCGAAATGTACATCAGCCCGATACCCCCTATCATCATAAACAGGTGCTTCATCAAAATAGCTTCAGTTGCCTTTCCCTGCTTATAAGCTAACGTTCCGGTTGAGCTGTACACCGCCAACAGTGATACTACTGATAGTAATATCACAATAAGCCATATCCAGCGGTCGCCCTTGGTTTTGCTTAAAATTCTTTCCATCCTTTTATCTGTCTGAACCCGAATTATTGAATTCCCTGAACTTCTGGCAGTAGCTTTCCGGTATGTGCGAAAAGTATTCTGCTACATCACATTTTTAAAAGCTTTGCTTAAAGCTCCATTACAGCTTTCTTGAACTGATCGCCACGCTCTTCGTAGTTTTTGAATAAATCAAAGCTGGCGCAAGCTGGTGATAACAATACGGTTTCTCCTTTTTTAGCCAGGTGGTAAGCAGCTTGTACAGCATCTTTTACTGAACGTGTATCTACAATAGTATCTATCTCATCGCTGAAAGCTTCATGAATGCGGCGGTTATCTTTACCCAGACACACAATCGCTTTTACCTTTTTAGATACTAAATCTCTTAATTCGTTATAGTCGTTACCTTTATCAACGCCGCCTAAGATAAGTACAACCTTACCAGGCATGCTTTCTAATGCATACCAGGTTGAATTTACGTTGGTAGCTTTTGAATCATTAATAAACTTGATACCTGATATTACAGCTACCTCTTCCAGGCGGTGAGCTATGTTTTTAAAATCACCCATACTTTCACGTACGGTATCGTTACGCAATTCCAGAATTTTGGCTGTGATGCCCGAAGCCATAGAATTGTAGATGTTGTGCTTGCCTTGCAAGGCTAATTTGTTGATAGTCATTTGGAGATGGTTTTTTGGTGTATTAATATTAATTTCTTCACCGTTCAGGTATGCACCCAACGGTAATTCTTTTTGAATAGAAAATGGTAATAGTTGAGCCTCAAAGGTGTGCTCAGTCATGTATTTTAATGTTTCCGCATCATCAGCACAGTAGATGAAGTAATCATCGGCTGTTTGATTTTGCGTAATGCGGAATTTAGAGGTCACATAGTTTTCCATCTGGTAATTGTACCGGTCCAGATGGTCGGGAGTAATATTTAGCAGGATAGCGATATGCATTTTAAACTGATACATATCATCCAGCATAAAGCTGCTTAGCTCCAGCACATAGTAATCAAAATGTTCGGTAGCTACCTGGTAGGCAAAGCTTTTACCAATATTACCTGCCAAACCTACGTTCAAGCCTGCATTTTTCAGGATGTGGTAAGTAAGACTGGTAGTAGTAGTTTTACCGTTAGAACCTGTTATACCAACAATTTTTGCATGAGTATACCGACCTGCAAACTCAATTTCAGAAATTACGGAGATACCTTTTTCACGTAATGCTTTTACAATAGGCGCTTTTTCAGGTATGCCCGGACTTTTAATCACTTCAGCAGCCTGAAATATTTCTGCCTCGGTATGCTGATTTTCTTCAAAGCGAATTTTCCAGCCTTGCAACTGTACTTTGTAGTGATCGGCAATTGGACCAAAATCTGAAACAAATACATCATACCCCTGCTGTTGGGCCAAGTAAGCTGCGCCTACGCCGCTTTCGCCAGCGCCCAGCACTACTAACCGCACCCCAGCCTTTTCCGAAAGGGAAAAAGAGGTAATGGATGATATAGTATTTGTTTCGCTCATGTATTTATTTCCTTATTAATATTTTTAAATGTTTTATCTCAACTTCAGGGTAATCACAGTTATGATGGCTAGCAGAATACCGATAATCCAAAAGCGGGTTACAATCTTGGCTTCGTGAAAACCTCTTTTCTGATAATGGTGATGCAAAGGAGCCATCAGGAATACTCTACGGCCTTCGCCAAAACGTTTTTTGGTGAATTTAAACCAACTTACCTGCATAATTACAGAGGCATTCTCAACCAGAAATATACCGCATAGTAAAGGCAGCAATAGTTCTTTACGGATTACAATAGCAAAAACGGCAATAATACCGCCCAGTGCCAAACTACCTGTATCACCCATAAATACCTGCGCCGGAAATGAATTATACCACAGAAAACCTACGCAAGCACCAACAAACGCACCTGCAAAAATTACCAGCTCGCCAGAATTAGGCAGGTACATGATATTCAGATAATCGGCAATGAATGTATTACCAGATACATAAGCTAATATGGCCAGCGTAACTCCTATAATAGCTGAGGTACCCGTAGCCAAGCCATCAATACCATCTGTAATGTTGGCGCCGTTTGATATAAAGGTGATAATGAAAATCACAAACAACAAAAACACCAACAAGGCATAATACTCATAGCCTGGACCAATAAATTTGAGCACTTTGGCATAATCAAACTCATTGTTTTTATAGAAAGGCATGGTAGTTTTGGTAGACTTGACATCCTGAGTATATACCGGCGTATTGTTCTTCATGTGGAAGTTTACCGGCGCATCATATTTTACTGGCAGTTTTACTTCCTGACGAATGATAACATCGCTATGGAAATACATAGTCCAACCTACAATGATGGATAAACCTACCTGACCTACTATTTTGAAGCGACCAGCTAGCCCTTCTTTATTTTTCTTGAATACTTTGATATAATCATCCAGAAAGCCGATTGCCCCTAACCAAACGGTAGTAACCAGCATCAGGATGATGTAAATATTATCTAGCTTGGCAAACAACAACGTAGGTATTAAAATACCTAGTAAAATGATGATACCGCCCATGGTAGGTGTACCCGCTTTTTGCATTTGCCCTTCCAAACCCAAATTACGCACAGTTTCGCCCACCTGTTTGTAGCGCAAATAATCAATTAAACGGCGGCCCCAAACGGTAGTAATAACCAGCGAAGTAATTACCGCTAAAGCCATACGAAACGTAATGTACTGAAACACTCCTGCACCAGGAATATTGTAGTTACGGTCCAAATAGCTAAATAGGTAGTAGAGCATGTGTTACTTATTATTGAGTTGTTAGTTAATTTATTAGTTAGTCAGTGTTTTAAAATTATTAATCAGTTCCTCTTTATCATCAAAGTGATTTTTTACGCCTTTGATATCCTGGTACTTTTCGTGCCCCTTGCCGGCTACTACGATAATATCACCAGGCTGGGCTAAATGAACAGCTGTTTTAATCGCTTCATGACGGTCGGTAATGCTGATGGTTTTACGTTTAGCAGCAATATCCACTCCGGCTTCCATATCCTTAATAATCTGTGTTGGCTCTTCCGAACGCGGATTATCAGAGGTTAGGATTACTTTATCACTCCAGTCGCAAGCTGTTTTAGCCATCACCGGGCGTTTAGCTTTATCCCGATCGCCACCGCAACCTATTACAGTAATTACTTGTTCGGTACCTTTACGAATATCATGCACGGTGCTCAATACATTTTGTACAGCATCGGGCGTATGGGCGTAATCAACAATGCCGATTACTTTGTTAGGCGCTATCACGTAATCAAAGCGACCTTCGGCACCAGTAAGATTACTCAGGCTGGTTAATACACTGGCTTTATCCTGACCTAACAGAATGGCTGTTGCATATACCGCCAACAAATTGTAAGCATTAAAACTGCCTACCATTTTAAACCATACTTCGTCGCCGTCCACATTCAGCAGCAAGCCGCCAAACTGGTTTTCCAATATTTTTACCTTAAAGTCGGCCATGTTTTTCAGGCCGTAGGTCTTTTTAGCAGCTTTAGTATTTTGCAGCATCACCAACCCGTTTTTATCATCCACATTGGTTAAAGCAAATGCTGTTTTAGGCAGATGATCAAAAAATGCCTTTTTAGCTTTCAAATAACCATCAAAGGTTTTATGATAATCTAAGTGATCGTGCGTCAGGTTGGAGAATATGCCGCCGGCAAAGGTTAAACCACCAATACGGTGCTGAGCAACCGCATGCGAACTAACCTCCATAAAGCAGTAGTCGCAACTTTTTGTTACCATGTCGTGCAACAGCTGGTTTAAAGCTATTGGATCAGGTGTGGTGTGGGTAGATGGAATAACCTGCCCGTTGATCTGGTTTTCCACAGTAGACAATAACCCACATTTATAACCCAAATCGCGAAATAGCTGATATAACAAGGTAGCCGTAGTGGTTTTACCGTTGGTACCAGTTACCCCTACCAGCTTTAACTTTTGTGAAGGGTTATCATAAAAGTTTGCTGATATAATACCTAAAGCTTCGGCCGAATTGGCAACCATTAAGAAATCCACTTCGCCGGTAACATGCGGAGGCAAATCTTCACATATTACAGCTATAGCCCCATCTTTAACAGCTTGTTCTATATAATCATGACCATCTACAGCAGTGCCGCGTACAGCCACAAACAGCGACCCAGCTACTACCTTGCGCGAATCAAAAACCACAGCCGTGATTTCCACATCCGCACTGCCTTGCAGTTCAGTAAAGGCCAAGCCTTCCAGTAGGTCGCTTAAATACTTCATTCCAGTTCAATTGTTATTTTACTTCCCTTAGGCATCAGGCTACCACCTGCTACAGATTGGCGCGCCACTACACCACTGCCACGTACCGTAGTTTTATAACCTGCATTACCTAACACGTATAAGGCATCACTGAGCCCCATACCCGTTACAGCGGGCACAGTACCTCGTTTATAAGTAATATCCTGCGGCGCTATACCATTGCTGGTATCAGGCACTTTAGCCATGGCGTTAGATGCATACAAGGCTTTTACGCCTAACTTATTATATACCTGCTGAACGGCTTTTACATTGCCGGTTTTCACTTTAGGCATTTCGGTATTGCCTACATAATGTGTTGGCAAATTCTGGTGCATTTCCAGATCGCTAGAGTAAACCTTGTCGGCTATTTCCCGGAAAACCGGACCAGCTACTAAAGCACCATAGTAGCCATTTTTGGGGTCATTAATAACCACTATCAATGAATACTTAGGCTTATCGGCCGGGAAGTAGCCACAAAAAGAAGCCTGATATTGCCGTTTAGCTTTGTAGCCCCTGTTACCGTCAGCTACCTGAGCTGTACCGGTTTTACCGGCAATTCTGTACAATGGGTTATAAATAATGTTTTTACCAGTACCCTCATCTACTACCCCTTCCAGCATAGCATGTAACTTACGCAGGGTTTCATCTGAGCATAATTTAGGATTTGCAACACGGGTTTCAAATTTCTCAACTGGTTGCCCCAATCTTCTAATTTCTCTAACAAAAACAGGAGTTACATACCGACCATTATTGGCTACTGCATTATAAAACGACAGCATTTTCAATGGGGTTAACTGCATTTCATAACCGTAAGCCATTTGCGGTAATGACATGGCATTACTCCAGCTGTGGCTGCTTGGGTTTTTAACCACAGGCTGCGCTTCACCGGGTATTTGCAATCCCATTTTTTCATTTAGCTTCCAATCGTACAAATGATCGGTAAATTTTTCCTGATCGTTATGGTAGCTTTTATTAACCAAATAAGCCACCGCAGCATTGGATGACTCTTCAAAAGCTTTTTTTACCGTAACTACGCCAATACTACCATGTGAATCTTTAATGGTATGATGAGGTATCTGATAATTACCAGTACCTACCATAGTAGTGGTATCTACCATTTTGTCTTCCAGCAAAGCCATATAAGAGGCCAGCTTAAACGTTGAACCCGGATCCTGATTACCTGCTATAGCATAATTGAACTTCTCTTCATATTGATCAGGCGCTACCTTGGTGTAATTGGCTACAGCACGTACTTCGCCGGTAGCTACTTCCATCAAAATCACGGTACCATGATCGGCTTGACTTTTAATTAGCTGCTTTTTCAAAGCCTCCTGAGCTACATCCTGGAAGTTTACATCGATGGTAGAAATGATATCAGCACCATCTTTAGGCGCAATTTCATCATCCTGATTAACCGGCATCCACACACCGCCAGCAATACGCTGAACCAAACGCTTGCCTGATTCACCATTGATATAATCCGCATAAGCACCTTCCAAGCCTACTGCATTTTTAACATTCTCATTTTTATAGCCGATGGTACGGGCTGCTAATGAGCGGAATGGCAATATGCGCTTGTTCTTTTGTATGATAATTAAACCGCCTTTGTATTTACCTAAGCAAAAAATAGGAAACTTGCGAATTTTCTTTAATTCCTGATAAGATACTTTACGGCGAATTAACTGATAACGTGAGCTATCACGACGAGCCTGACGCAGAATAGAAGCGTATTCACGAGATGACTTATCACCAAAAAATGCCGACAACTTATCAGCTAATGAATCTACTTTATTGTAGAATATTTTATCGTCGGCAATACCGCCAGCCAGCATATCCATATGCAGCTCATACTCAGGAACCGAGGTAGCCAGCAAACTTCCGTCAACTGCAAAAATATTACCACGAGCTGCCTCTACGTTTACATAACGTGTAGATAAGCTATCGGCCATAGCACGCCATTTTTTACCTTGCCCAAATTGTACATGGCATAATTGAAATAGCACCGCGAAGGCAAACACGACAATCAAGCCAAAAGCCAGATAAACCCTTAGTAATATATTAGTTCTGATACTCATTGCGCGTCGCCTCCTTCTGTATCTACTAATTTTTGCGGTGGCTCAATTGGCTCAATAATCCCCAATGTATCTACACGTTTAGCTACTTCGGTCAACGTACTTTTGTAAGCTAAATCAGCTTTGGTAGTTTTATAATCCCAGCTCAGCTCTTTTACTTCTTTGCTAAGCTTATCAATATCTCGCAAGTTATCTTCGGCCAAGTGACGGTTACCTATATAAATCATACCGAGCAGCGCCATAAAAAAGATAAACGGCAAAGCTTGGGTTACTCTCTCAGTCGAGATTAAACCCTTGCTCAGCAGTAACTGCAGAAAATTCTCCGGATTCTCACTAATCGGATTCTCTTCTACCAGCAGTTCTTTTTCTGCTTCTTCGTCCTGAATTTCTGTACGTAAACGGTTACTCATTTTTTGACAGCTATTCTTAGTTTAGCACTACGTGCCCGGTTATTCTGTTTAATTTCTTCGTCGGTTGCTGTTATTGCACCCCGGCTTACCGCTTCTAACGGCTTTTGATCGTTACCGTAAAAGTCTTTTTCCACTTCGCCGCTAAATTTTCCTTTAGCAATAAAGTTCTTCACTAACCGATCCTCCAGCGAATGATAGGACATTATTACCAAACGGCCACCAGATGCCAACACCTCGGCCGATTGAGTTAAAAACTCCTTCAAAGCTTCTAACTCCTGGTTAACTTCAATGCGAAGCGCTTGGAAAACCTGAGCCAAATACTTATTTTCTTTACCACGAGGAATTAAACCTGCAATGGTATTCTTTAAATCGGCAATGGTATTAATAGGGCCATTCAAACGGGCAACTGTGATTGTACGCGCTAATGATTTGGCATTTTGAATTTCGCCATAAACACCAAAAATGCGGTGCAAATCAGCTTCTGCATAGGTATTTACCACCTGCTTAGCTGTAAGTTCGGCCGATTGATTCATGCGCATATCCAGTTCAGCATCAAAGCGGATAGAAAAGCCACGCTCGGCCTGATCAAATTGATAAGACGACACGCCCAAATCAGCCAAAATACCATCAACCGGAACCGCATTATGCAGGCGGGTAAAGCTTTTCAGATAACGGAAATTTTGATCTACAAACGTAAAACGCTTGTCATCAATCAAATTTTGCTGCGCATCTGCATCCTGATCAAAAGATAACAGACGACCATCTTGATTCAAATGTTTTATAATCTCGCGTGAATGGCCTCCTCCACCGAAAGTAACATCCACATAAGTACCATCAGGACGAATATTCAGCGCCTCGATACACTCCTGCAACATCACCGGGTTATGATAATTACTCATCTACCCTCCTTCCGGCACCGCCCATTACTTCCTCAGCTAGGTCAGCAAAATTTTCAGGAGCATTATCCATCTGCTCATCATAAGCAGCTTGGTTCCAAACTTCAATTTTGTTGAACTGGCAAGCCAGCACTACATCAGTACTAATGCCGGCATATTCCAATAAATTTTTAGGTAAAAGCACGCGATTGGAAGAATCCAGCGTCAATTCGGTAGCACCGCGAGTAAAGTAACGGATGAATTCACGTGTTTTTTTCTCGTATTGGTTAAGCTTGCTTAGGTCGTCAACAATCTTATCCCATTCTTTTCGGGTGTAGATAACTAAATGCTTTTCAAAGCCACGGTTGATCACAAGGCCTTCCCTTTCAGCTTCTGGAAGCTGTTTCTTGAGGCCCGCAGGGATCATCATCCGCCCTTTGGCATCTAGTTTACAATCAAATTCACCTAAAAAGTGGGACATTCAGTCAAGTCGGGTATTATTCAAATGTAAAAGTAACACAGAAGTTCCACTTTCCTCCACTTTTTCCCACCAAAAAGTTATCCACACCCACCGTGAATAACTTTGTTTGTTTTTCACAAAAATAGCCCGAACAAATTCGGGCTATCCAAATACAGTAATTTGACTAAATACTGCTATTATGGAGGTAAAAATATCAATTAATAGGAGAATTTATCAATTAAATAAGTAATTGCTTTTATGCCAGACTAATTCTTGATGCAGCTAATGTTAAAAACACTGATGTTGATAATTTGATGTTGTGATTAATTATTAGGATAATATCCATACAGATATTTTTACTCCGTTAAATTACTAAAGCAGTTATGCTTAACCATGAATGAATTAAGCTGATATATTTATACTTGCACTTATAATGGAAAGCTTACCTAAATTAACCAACGAAGAGATACGTGTACTAGGCTCATTAATGGAAAAAAGCCGGACTACACCCGACTATTACCCCATGACTTTAAATGCCTTAGTGGCAGCCTGCAACCAGAAGTCGGCACGTAAGCCAGTGGTGCAATATGATGAAGATACCGTAATTAAGGCGCTGGATACTTTAAAAAAGAAAGGGTTGATTGCAACCGTTACTGGTGGCTCAAACCGGGCAGTAAAGTACAAACACAACTTTGCTATTGTTTTCCCGGTAATACCAGCCGAAGTAGCGATTATATGCTTGTTATTATTGAGAGGACCACAAACACCAGGTGAGCTAAATACCAATTCAGGCCGCTTGTATGAATTTGAATCGTTAGAAGATTTACAGCAAACCCTGGAAAAGCTCTCAGATGGAGAGTTGCCGTACATCACGCAGCTCCCCCGACGCACCGGCCAGAAAGAGGCGCGCTATACGCACCTACTGGGTGAAAGCTTGGATATACCTGAAGAGGAAGAAGCCGATACAGTAACTGCTTCGCAAACCAATATTACTGAACTGGAAGCACGAGTAGCTAAGCTGGAGAATGACTTGGCTATCTTACAAGAAGCGTTTGATAAGCTGATGAAAGAATTAAGTTGATGCTCCTAAGTTTGAAGCATCAACCTAAATGTATATTAATAATTAGCCAGTACAATTACGCGCTCGGCTAACGGCGTGATCTTCTCCTTACCTTTCAGAAAGCCCAAACCTACCACAAAGGTAAAACCAGCTACAATGCCTCCCATTTCTGTAATCAGTTCGCTGGCAGCAGTTACGGTACCGCCGGTAGCTAGTAAGTCGTCATGTATTAAGATGTGCTGACCGGGTTCAAAAGCATCGGTATGCAGTTCGATAGTGGCAGCACCATATTCCAGTTCGTAAACTTTTTGCTTTACTGTATAAGGTAATTTACCTGCTTTCCGCACCGGAATAAAAGGTACCCCTAACTTACCAGCCAGTTGCAACCCGAACAAAAACCCCCGGCTTTCAATACCTGCTATAGCATCAATACGCACACCTTGCAGCTGGAGTGCAAATGATTCAATAATATTTTGGCATAAAACCGGGTCTTTCAGTATAGGCGTTATATCTTTAAATACAATGCCGGGTTTTGGGAAATCGGGTATATCGCGTATTGCGGTTTTAATTTGTTGCGCTATCGTATCCATATTAAACAGGGTTCAAGTTTACGTAAAATTCAGGGCTTTACAGGTAATCTACAACCTCGTTGTGTCAGTTAAAAAGTTAAGTACGGCTTAATTTTGTGTAACGTACTTTCGTCCAGTATAGCTACGTTGCGCATTTCTTCAAATGTTTCATAGTTGCCGTGTTGTTTACGGTACTCTATAATGGCGTTCATCTGCTTATAGCTTAGGTATGGAAAACGCTTTAAATTATCAAAATCAATATTATTAATATTGATTTTTGTAATCTTTTTGGCATTAATAGTTAGCTGACTTTTGATAAACTGGTAACGATCTTCATCCATACCGAATATTTCTTTTAGCTGCTCTTTCCGGTAAAACCCGCCTAACCTTTCGCGATAATGAATGATGTGCATAGCAAAGGCTGGCCCTATTCCCTTAATTTGGGTTAGCTTGGCCGAATCAGCAGTATTAATTTCTATAATAGCCGTAGGCTTATCATAACCTAACTGATTAGAAGACTCTGGCAGATTAATGTAGGGCTCCAAACGGCTATAATCGGCATCAGTTAGCGTGTACATCTTTTTCACATCTGCCTTGGTACGAAACTGACCGCCTTTAGCTTCATAGTGCTTAATTCCAGCAATTTGCTTGTCACTTAAACCTAACTTTTGCCACTTCGCTACCGATAAATGATTGGGGTTGAAAGCAAACATAACCGAATGTGCTGTTTTAACATCACCCCTACTAGGTGCACCTTCATTTGCATCATCCGTATAAGCCGTATCGCCTGCTTGTGCAAGCCGTGCTGTTGCTAAGTTGAACGCTTTAAAGTTTATTGGCTTATCTTTGTGGAAATGGTCATAAATGTATGGAGCTGCCAGTACGGCTATAATTAGTAGAACTAATATGACGCAGGCGTTCCACTGAGTTTTAGTTATGGAAAGGTAATTTTTATGCGGCTGCTTCAAGAGAATAAACAATAGCGGGCTGAAAATACATAACTTTAAACACATTTATACCGGAAAGAAAACCGAAATGATGAAAATTATAACCACAGATGAGTTTGCCAAAGCCACAAAATTAGATAAGCTAAAAATGCCCGGTTTGGCGGCCTTACTGATGGAAATCATGAAGATTAATCAGGTTAATGATTTGTTTGCCCAGGCACAGCCAAAGCAAGGACCTGAGTTTGTAGATGCTATTTTAGCAGGTTGCGGTGTAACTATTGATTTTGATGAGAATGAATTAAAAAATCTGCCGGCTGATGGTAGCTTTATTGCTATTGCCAACCACCCTTATGGAGGCATAGAGGGTATGATTCTGCTCAAGATCTTATGCATGGCCCGGCCTGATGCTAAGCTGATGGCTAACTTTCTGCTGAAAAAAATTCCCAACCTCAGTGACTATTTTGTTGCGGTGAACCCATTTGAAAATGTAGAGCATTCATCCAGCATAAGTGGTATTAAAACCACGCTTGAGTTATTACGTAATGGAACCCCTCTTGGCATTTTTCCAGCGGGCGAAGTTTCTACGTACCAGTTAAACACCAAACAGATAACCGACCGTATGTGGCACCCGGTAGTGGGTAAAATCATAGCCAAAGCCAAAGTGCCGGTTGTGCCTATCTATTTTCATGGCAATAATGGTTTGCTGTTTAATTTGTTGAGCTTAATACATCCTACCTTGCGCACCGCTAAGCTCCCTTCCGAATTGTTTAACAAGCAGGGGCATACCATTAAGCTGCGCATTGGCAAGCCTATTAATTTTCAAGATATTCCAAACAATAACAACACCGTACAGATACTTAATTTTTTGCGGGCAAAAACTTATGCTTTAGGTGCTGGCCTGGAAGATGAGAAGAAGATTTTTAATCCAAGTAAATTATTTAAAATCCGTAAAAGTGCTCAGGAAATTGTTCCCCCCACCCAAGACCAGCTGCTGGAACAAGAATTAGTTCCGTTACGTGAAAACTATAAAGTTTGGACCGAAAAAAATTATGAGGTGTTCATTACCCCTACCGCACTTATTCCTAACATTATTCGTGAAATTGGCAGGTTGCGTGAAGTTACCTTTCGCGAAATTGGTGAAGGCACCAATAACAGCACCGATTTGGATGAATACGACATTTACTATCATCACCTATTCATCTGGGACACGAAGGCCAAAATGCTGGTAGGTGCTTATCGTATTGGCCTGGGTGATGAAATTTTTGAGAGCATGGGTAAACGTGGCTTTTATACAGCTCAACTGTTTAAAATTAAATCACAGTTCAGCGATATATTGAAAAATAGCCTGGAGCTAGGCCGTTCATGGATACGTAAAGAATATCAGCAAAAACCTTTGCCGCTGTTTTTATTATGGAAAGGTATTTTAAAATACTTGATTGATAATCCCCGGTACCGTTACTTGATTGGCCCTGTAAGCATCAGTAATGCTTTTTCTAAGTTTTCTAAATCATTAATTGTAGATTACATCACCAAACACCATTTCGATCATGAGATGGCGCAGTATGTAAAGCCACGTAAGCAATTCAAAGTTGATTTTGCCAGTATTGATGCTGATGCTTTAATGGCTGGTGAGGAAAACTTTAAAAAACTGGATAACCTGATTTCAGAAATCGAACGCCATAATATGAAAGTACCGGTACTCTTACGCCAGTACATCTCCTTAAATGCCAAGATCATCTGCTTCAACATTGACCCTAAATTTGCCGACTGTCTGGACGGTTTTTTGGTACTGGATCTACAAAAAGTGCCGCATGAGGTTTTAGACAAACTAGGTAGGAATATATAAGGTGAGAATCAAGCGTACAGTATCAGGAATGAAACTAAAGTAATAATGAACATTATAAACACAAAAGGTCCGGCTCACAAGCCGGACCTTTGCTTTTTAGACTAGGATATGCTTAGGTACTATTACCAGCTGTAACGTAAACCAAATTGCATTTGCCAACGTGAAGAAAAATAATCAACAGAGTATGGTAAACCAGGGTTGGTGAACGTGTATTTAGGATAGGCAGTTGCTGCATTAGCAAACGTAGGGGTTGTAGCTGCCTTTAAACCTATGCTTGATGTAGAGTTGTAGGTATTTGGCGAGAAATAGTAGTGGCCCCAATTCTTGTTTAGCAGGTTGGTTAAGTTCACAATATCGTAAGTGAAAGTAATTACCTGTTTGTGCTTGCCTGAACCAAATTTGAAATCCTGGCTAAAACGGAAGTCCAAGTCATTATTCCATGGTGTAAAGGCAGCATTACGCTCAGTAAATTTACCACGACGGCTGCTCAGGTATTTATCACCATTAATAAAGGAATCAAAAGCAGCAGCTTGCTGAGCAGCAGTTTGTCCACCAGCAATATCACTGAAGAAGTTAACCGTTTCGCCTGATTTTGGAATATAGGCTAAGCTAACCTGTTGGCCTGATGCCTGGATAGAGTTTGGATAGAAGCCATAAGTATATGGATTACCTGAAGCTGCGCTAAAGAAGAAGGTAAAATTAGCAGTGTAGTTTTTAGCAGCATCCCAGCTATGGTTATAGTTTAAGGTTGCTACGATACGATGACGGATATCAAAGTTAGAATTAGCCAAGCCTGGATTGTTTGGATTTAAAGCCTGGTTTAACTGCCAGTTAGATTCCATGGAGTTACGGATACCATTAGTTACGTCTTTAGAATGGCCGAAGGTATAGGCTACTGAAGCGTTTAGGCCAAAAGGCATAGTTTTAGCAACCTGACCAGTTAAGCTATAACGGTAACCTTGGCTGGTGTTTGATAACAAATAAGCATTGGTATATGAAGAGTTTACCGCTTTGTTAACAAATATAGGTTGCTGATGCTGAGTATCGTATGGATAGTACGTAACCTGATCAGTAGTATTTACCTGCTGGAATTTCAGGTCATGAATGGTTTTGGTATAAATACCTTCTGCTGTAAAGCGCCATTGATCCGGTGTGGTATAATCAACCGCTAAACTACTACGCCATACTTGCGGCATTTTAAAGTTGTTGTCAATCATATCCACCTGGGTAGAACCATTAGAGGTAGTATTAAAGCCTTGCTGATTAACAAAGTTTAAACCACCATTGCTGGATACCTGAACTGGGTTAGTACCAGCTACAATTGGTGAAGTAGTTGAAGGTTTTTTATCGTAAGCACCGTAAGTTACACCGTTGTTGTAGAAAGCATAACCGAACCATGCAAACGGAACACGACCGGTAAAGAAACCACTGCCACCACGTACAATAACGCTTTGGTCGCCGTTAACATCATAGTTAAATGACACGCGAGGGTTAAACTCTACATTGTTCAGATATTTATTTTTAATATCCTTAGGCAAGGTGTAAGTAAATGTAGTACCGTAATTAGGATCAACCGGCGCATTGGTTGTTTTAGCACTTAACGGTTGCTTATCAGGTAAGCCTGCATAATCTAAACGCAAAGCCGCAGTCAGCTTAAAGTTGTCGGTTACTTGAATTTCATCTTGACCATACAAGCTCAGCAGGTTAACTTTAAATTGTGCTGAAGGATTATCTAAAATGTAATCGCGAGTATTGTTCGTATAGTTAAAGTTAGCGCGAATACGTGAAGGATTATTGTTCAGAAAATCGTTGATACTGTTGTAAGCCACACGGCCGTTCCAGGCATTTACGAAGTTGTAAGTAATATTGTAAAACTCGTTGTGCGTACCGAAAGTAAAGTTATGCTTACCCTTAGTCCAGGTTAAGTTATCGGTGAACTCGGTAGTTTTTTGGTGCATATCAAAAATAGCAGCTTCACGGTCGGTACCTAAAAATATGGTAGTACCAGGTGCGTTACCGGTAATTTCGATTTGCGGTAATGAAGGATTAGAGTTCGGATCGCGATAATCGTGTACGTTAGAATAACCTACCAGCAAGCTATTGTTCAAGCTGTTTGAAAATCTAGATTTTAACTCGGCTACGGTTGAAGTAGAATTGTTATGAGAGGTATAGTCAATACCACTAAAACGGAAGTTAGATTGATCACGCTCCAGATTAGTAGCTGTTGAAGAGATCGTGTTATTACGCAACGTTAACTGGTTTTTGTCGTTAATGTTCCAGTCTAAACGGTTAAAGAACTTGTTAGAGTTAGAGAATATAGTCGTATTATCATAAGTACCAGCGCTTAGACCTGTGTATTGGTTAAACACTCTGGCAATATTCTGTGCATCAGTTAAGCTCAGAATTTTGGCTGAACCAGCAGTACCAGCACCTGAAATTACCGGATCTTGACGACGGTTGATCTCCTCGTTGGTAAAGAAGAACAATTTATTTTTAATAATAGGGAAACCTAAACGGGCACCTACTTGATAATCATGAAAGCTGCTTGGTTCTTTTGATTTATCACCGCCAGCTGCTGTAGGTGCGTTGTTCGGACCTACCAGGAAAGCGCCACGGCCATAGCTGTAAACTGAACCGGTAAAATCATTAGTACCACTACGGGTCACAGCGTTAATACTACCACCTAATACGTTACCGATTTTGATATCATAAGGTGCCACATAAACCTGAATATCCTGAATAGCATCCATAGATACTGGGTTGGTACGGGTACTGCTACCTACCTGGCCGGAAGTATTAGTTTGACCACCTAATGATGGGCTAAAGCCAATCGCATCATTATTAATGGCACCATCCAGCGTTACGTTATTGTAACGGAAGTTAGTACCTTGAAACGAGTTATTGCTGCTTTGCGGGGTAGTACGGGTTAAATCCTGAAGGTTACGGTTGATAGAAGGCAGTGTACGTATTTGGTTCTGGTTGATACGGGTGCTGGCACCTGTACGGGTACCGCCTGCTGTTGACCTAACAGTTACTTCTTTTAACGTGGTGCTTTGGTCAGTTAACACAAAATTATAAGTAGCATTGCCTAAGCTTAAAGTAAGACCAGGACGCTCTTCTGATTTAAAGCCTACAAACGAGGCTGTGATAGTATAAGGGCCACCCGGATTGATGTTAGGGATGGAGTAACGTCCGTCTGCATTGGTTTGTGCACCATAGCGGGTACCGGTGCTGGCATTCAACACCGATATGGTAACGCCCGGCAAGGTGATGCCTTTAGCATCAGTAACCTTACCGCTAATGAAAGCGCTGGTAATCTGCGCCCGGCTTTGCGTGACCGCGCCTAGCAGAAAAATGGATAATAGGATAAAGTAAAGTTTCTTCATTGTAGTCAACTATTTGACCACAAAGGTTCAGCTTACATGTTAAGCCTATATTAATATAAGATTATGATATTGTAGAATTCTTAACGTTAACTAAAGGTTAGATAATTATTGAATTTTGGCACAACTTATTTTGCAGAACTTAGTGTTGCGGTTAAATGATGGCGTTTATTGTAGAGCAAAGTTTTCTTTCTATATAATATAGGAATAATGGCTGCCCCCTTTTTAAGCAATTGATGAGATGATTTATCAAGTTTTACCTTCATATACCAAACCCAGCTTTTACTAAACAAATTAGAGTAACCTAGCTTCACCATCCATTTTCTTAATAGTTGAATAGCTACATCTTTATCAAAGTATCTGAAGGTTTGGTCGGCAATGCGGTAAATCAATTTAGCAAACTCAAATCTTACCTCTTCAGATTTCAATGGGAGTAGTTCAGCATATTTCTCAATTAAATAAAGTTTGGTTTTAAAGCTTTTACCGGCATATTCAGTACTGCTAATTGCTTTTTCACTGTTATCCTTACGGTAAAAAGAATCAACGGCTTCATTTGTGCTTTTGAGATAAGTCAGCTTTTTATTCAATAAAGCATTCACATGCAAATCCCAGTCCTGCCAGATAGATACCTTTTCATCCCATCCTTTAATTGCCTGTAAGACTTCCCTTTTCCATAGCACACCACTGGTATGCCAAGGCATGTCCTGCCTTAAAAACCGAATCAGGTCGTTGTCATTTGTATTTAGATAGTTCCACAGCTTATCAGTATCGTAAGGAACCTTTTTAAATACAGCAGTTGCGAAGCAGTAATAATTATAGCCAGGGTTCTGTTCTGCAAAGGCCAGTCGATTACTCAAACAATGGGAACCGAGCAAATCATCCGAATCCAGAAAGATTACGTATTTGCCTGTAGCTTTATCGATGCCGGTATTACGAGCCCCTTGCGCACCTTTACTCCGCTTGTTCAGGTAAAACTGAAAACGGCTATCACGTGCCACATAATCTGCGCAAATCTGAGCTGTAATATCAGTAGAATGATCGTCGATAATCAGGCATTCCCAATCGGTAAAATCCTGGTTCATTACCGAATCTAACGTTTCGGCAATTACATCGGCCCGGTTATAAGCAGGTACTACTATAGATACTTCTGGCATAGTTTTATCTCAATAATGTTCAGTTTAAACGTTTAACTAGTTGACTGAGCTGTTTACCAAATCTGTAATTTTTGCCAAGTGCTGATCAAGCGTGTAATTGTTCTGTATATTTTGTCGTCCTTTTTTACCCAAGCTTTCCGCTAAAGATGCATCATCCAATAAGCTAATCATGTGCTTAGTCATCGTATCCACATCTAGCTCGTCAAAAAGCAAACCGGTTTCATTCTCTATAACTACATCAGGTATGCCTGCATGCCGACTGGCAATAACCGGCAAACCAGCAGCGCTAGCTTCGATCACAGCTACCGGCGTACCTTCCGAATCACCATCACTTGCCCTAACAGAATGCTGTACAAAGCCTAATGCATCCTCAAACATCCTCATTACATCTGCCGGATTCATGATACCTTTAAAGTTTACATTCGCCTCAATATTCCACAGCTTAGCCAGGTTCATGCAGGTATTGAGTAGCGGCCCTGTTCCTCCTAAGTTTAATACCACATCAGGATGAACTTTAACCACTTCCTTCAAGGCAGCTAAGGTCAGGTAAGGCGCTTTTTTATCTACAAACCTACCCACCCCCACAAAGTGCGGCTTAGTATAAGTAGGCTTTAAAGCGAAAAAATCAGGATTAGTACCATAAGTAATTAAATGCAACTTATAGGTAGGGCAACCTAAAGCCTGTAAATCATTATACATGCGTTTTGATACCGCAATGATGGCCTTGGCGTAGGTAAATATTTCTGTGTATTTACCCCGGTATTTTTCTATAATATCGTACTTACTGGCATCATAACCATGAAAATGTACAATGAGTGGCAAGTTCAACCGTCTAATCACATTCAAGCTTTCGGCTGCTGTAGTTCCATATTCGGCCAACACACAGTTGATCTTATTTTCGAGTAATGATTTTTCCAGATTTCGCTCGCTGTAAGAGGTATTGGGTGGCAATGGCTTTAACTTGCTCACTACCCGATTAACCAGCGCATTGTTACTTAACTTCCCTTTACCCTCTAATGCCTTAGGTACGAAACCATCATAATAATACTTTACCTGAAAGGGTAGCTGCTTATGCGCCTGAATAAACGTTTCAGAATAAGCATTGGCATTGGGCGAGAATATGGCTAAGTTGATTGGACTAGACATGTTAAATAACCTAAACTAAAACACATTAATACGACTACAGAGCTTTATGCACTACCGGTATGCTTCCACCAAGTGGTCAACTTTGTTTTTAACTATGCAATTGGAGGGTACATCTTTATAAATAAGGCAACCAGCACCAATAACTACATTATCGCCAATGGTTACATTGTTGAGGATGGTTACGTTAGCACCCACCCAGCAGTTTTTGCCAATGGTAATGCTCCCAATCTTATAACCCTGATCCCATATTGGCCGATCGGATGCTCTGAACTGATGATTATGATCGTACAGCTTTACACCTTCGCCAAAAATACTGTTGTCGCCAATGGTGATGGTACCAAAACAATTGATAGAGGAGTACCGATTGAAAAACACATTTTCGCCCAAAGTAAGTTGAGCCTTATCACCGATGAGTATGCTACAGTACTCTCTAAAAACCACGTTTTTGGCAGCCACAAAAGCACCGTTTGCTTTTATGGTAAACTGACTTAAATGAAAATTAAACTTAAAGGAAGAAGCTACCTGAACATTATACCTTTTATCGTTAAATAGTTGTGCCCGTTTGAGGTTGTTTATCTTCTTGTAAAAGTATTCGTGCAGCTTCAATAACATAACTTTAGGTCTAGCTTTCTAATTGCCATACGTGATCTTCTACATAAGTAGCTGCATTCGGGTACCAGTAGTATTTTCTAAGCTCATGTACCTGTACCTCGAACGGACATATTCCCTCCAGCACCTCAAACTTTTTACCCGACCGGTGATCGGAAAAGTTGATGATTAATGAATAGTTATCCGGGTATAAGCGCAACTGCGGAAAGCTACAGCTAAATTTGTGCACACCAGTTTCGCGGCATAACGACATTTCATCATCTCTCACTAATACGTGCGCTACCTTTACCTGTGAAGAATTTAGAATTAAGAAGGAAAATATTGCTTCACCAATGGGGTAAGGCGTGTTAATCTCGAAATCTATTTTTAACGGCTTACCTTGCAAATGCAGGTTATTGGCTTCGGAAGTATTAACAGTTACTTTGGTAATCACTGGCGCATCAGAAGAAGGCTGATTGGTGTAAACTAACGATTGCTGACCTTTATACTCATAATACTTTTTTATACCGGTTTGTGTATTACCTTCAAAGGCGATAGAGCCATTGCTGAGCAGCAAAGTTTTGGTAGTTAACGCGGCTATAGATTGCATGCTATGGCTTACAAATAAAACTGTACGACCTTCGCCTTTATTTACGTCACCCATTTTCCCCAAGCATTTCTTCTGAAATTCAGCATCGCCTACAGCCAGCACCTCATCCACAATCAAGATTTCTGATTCGAGGTGTGCAGCTACTGCAAAGGCCAAACGCACGTACATACCGCTTGAGTAACGCTTTACTGGTGTATCGATGTAACGCTCCACCCCAGCAAAATCAACGATAGCATCAAAATGCTTTTTGATCTCGTGTTTGCGCATACCTAAAATAGCACCGTTCAGAAAGATGTTTTCGCGCCCGGTTAACTCCGGATGGAAACCAGTACCTACTTCCAGCAAACTGGCTACACGCCCTTTTATTTTGATAGAACCGGTACTTGGCGTAGTTACACGGCTTAATACTTTTAGTAACGTACTTTTACCTGCGCCGTTCCGTCCAATCACACCAACAGCATCGCCCTGATTAATTTCGAAGTTGATATCTTTTAAGCTCCATACAATGTCGCTAGCGCCTTTACTGGTACGATCGTTGGTTTCCCCTATTTTCAGGTAAGGGTCTTCTTTACCGCGCATTAAAGCAATGCGGCGCTGAATATCCCGGCTCAGTGTACCCGTGCTGAACTCGCCTAACTGGTAGGCTTTGCTTAAGTTTTCTGCTTTTATAGCAATCTTGCTCATTCCTGTACTTATACTAAATTATTAAACCGTATCAACGAAGTTCTTTTCAACCCGGTTAAACACAACCAAACCCAAGAAAAATATCACGATGCTGGCTACTACACTATAGGCAAATGCCCCCGGGTAGAACTGACCAGTACCTAAAAACCCATAGCGGATGGTTTCAATCAAACCGCTCAACGGGTTTAATGCGATTAAATCACGATATTTTTCAGGCGCGGTAGATAAAGGATAAATAACCGGTGTAGCATACATTAACAGTTGCACACCAAAAGTTACCAGGAACACCAAATCGCGGTATTTGGTAGTTAATGCTGTAATAATTAAGCCCAACCCTAAACCCATACCAGCCATTAGCACAATAATAAGCGGGAAAAGCAACATATACCAGTTAGGCTCAATGCGGTTACCCTGAAACAGGTAATACACCATTAATACCACAAACAAGGTTAGTTGCACACCAAACTTAACCAAGTTAGAAAATATGATACTCAGCGGCATAATTAACCTCGGAAAGTAAACCTTCCCGAAAATGTTCGCATTATCCCTGAATACCGTAGAGGTTTTATTTAAACAGTCAGCAAAATAGTTCCAGGATACAGTACCAGCCATGTAAAACAAGGGAGCAGGCGCGCCACTGGTACTGATTTTGGCCAGATTACCAAATATAATGGTGAAGGTTATGGTAGTAAATATGGGTTGGATAAAGAACCATATCGGGCCAAAAATGGTCTGCTTGTAAAAAGACACAAAGTCGCGCCGTACCAACAGCCATAAAAGATCGCGGTAGTTCCACACATCTTTTAAGTGCAAATTGAATACATTGTCTTGAGGTTTGAGTTCGATGTCCCAGTCTTCGGCAGTGGTACTCATGTTGTTGTTAATTAAGTGATTATTTATACGAATAATGATTAACTGTTTGTTGTGACTGATTTACATGCCAAATCAGTAAATGCGGATACTGAGCCAGATAAGCGCCTGCGTTTTTTTCTTCCAGCACCAACCAATTAACTTTTCGGCGTACCAACCCCTCTACCTTTTCCACTAAGCCGGCTATGTATTTTTCGTTAAGCTGATGTCCTACCAATAGCAAGTCCATCTGTTTGCTATCAATACCACGGGCAAAATCGCCAGTAATGTAAGCCGATTGCAGGTCTCCTATTCGGCGCAATACTTTTTCTATGATTTCATCAATACCTACAAACTTGATGAGCAGGTTATGAATGTCATTAAATACAGAATGATTTTTATTAGCTTGGTAAATCTTCTTGTTACCTTCAGCAAAAGAAACTAACAAACCAGCCTCTTCCAGGCGGTTTAACTCTACCCTTATAGCATTGGTTGATTCACCAAATTCGGCTTCCAGCTCCCGTAAATACGATCTGTTATTACTGTTCAGGAAGAACTTTAACAGTAATTTGATCCGGGTTTTTGATGTAATCAGGGTATCGAGCATTCGCCTTACAACAACTGACCTGTATAAAAACCGAGTAATAAAATTACTCATTCACTTACACAGGTATAAGTTAATTGAAACAACTACCTATTACTATTATCCATTTGATAACTAATAAGCAGTTATACTTATAATCTTTTAACCTAATACGGATTGGCAACCGAATTAGTTAAGGCGAAGAATGAAAAAGATAAAAGTTTAATATTTTATGTTGGCTTTCTTCAAGAGCAGATGAATTAACCATAACGGGCCAATTAGCAGCAGCTTCCAATTAAGCACCAGTACATGTTGCAGCTTTTCCTTTCTTTGCCCGATTATTAATCCGGCTACAGCTATAATCAATAAGGTAACACTGGTAAAAGCTAAAGCCGGCCCGCCTGTACCCTCCCATTGCTGCAGCTCGATAATGCCATATGAAAATGCGAACAATATCAATAACATGACATAAGACAACATCGGAGAAAGTTTCAGGTAATAATAGATTAGTACAGCAATTAGTATAGAAGCCCAGTTAATATAACCATTATATGTCCCTAAAAAGCCTAAATGCGGAAAAGGTATAGCCCATGCCAACCCAATTATACTGAACAGCAAAAGTGGCAGGCAAATACATTGTATAATCCGGTTGGTTTTATTTTGATGAGTTTGGTTGAAGGTTTGGAAATATTGGTCGATAGGACGTACTTCTGTAGGTTTCATAAACACAATACGAATTTGGTACAAAAAAAGCGGCAAGAATATAACTTGCCGCTTTAATATGAGTTTTAACTAAATTTTACTTAGCAAAGGCTACTGAACGTGTTTCACGAATTACAGTTACCTTAATTTGACCAGGATAAGTCATTTCGGTTTGGATACGGTTTGAAATATCAGCAGCTAATACTTCTGATTGTGCATCACTTACCTTTTCACTCTCTACTACTACACGTAGTTCGCGGCCAGCCTGTATAGCAAATGTTTTTTCCACACCTGGGTATGATAAAGCCAGCTCTTCCAGCTCTTTTAAACGTTTGATGTAGCTTTCCACCACCTCACGGCGAGCACCCGGACGGGCACCTGATATAGCATCGCAAGCCTGCACAATAGGCGAAATCATGGAAGTCATTTCAATTTCGTCATGGTGAGCACCGATGGCGTTACATACTTCCGGATGTTCTTTATACTTTTCAGCCAGTTGCATACCTAATATAGCGTGAGGCAATTCAGGATTATCATCAGGCACTTTGCCAATATCATGCAGTAAACCGGCACGTTTAGCTAGTTTAACATTCAAGCCCAACTCGGCAGCCATCGTAGCACAGAAGTTAGCTACCTCACGAGAGTGCTGCAACAGGTTTTGGCCGTAAGATGAACGATAGCGCATACGACCCACCATCCGGATCAATTCAGGATGTAAACCATGAATACCCAAGTCAATTACGGTACGCTCGCCTATCTCAACAATTTCTTCTTCAATCTGCTTGCGGGTTTTAGCTACTACCTCTTCAATACGAGCCGGGTGAATACGGCCATCAGTAACCAGACGGTGCATAGCTAACCGGGCAATTTCACGACGTACCGGGTCAAAGCCTGATAAAATGATAGCTTCCGGTGTATCATCCACAATAATCTCAATACCAGTTGCCGCTTCCAGCGCACGAATATTACGACCTTCACGACCTATAATACGGCCTTTAATTTCGTCATTTTCAATATTGAAAATTGATACGGTGTTTTCAATCGCGCTTTCAGTAGCGGTACGCTGTATGGTTTGTATAACTACTTTCTTGGCTTCTTTAGTAGCGGTCAGCTTAGCTTCATCCACAATATCTTTAATTTGTATCATGGCTTTGGTACGGGCTTCTTCACGCAGTGTATCTACCAACTGGTTTTTAGCTTCTTCGGCAGTAAGGCCCGCAATAGCTTCCAGTTGTTGTACATGCTGCTGTTTTAAATGCTCTACCTCTTCCTGTTTTTTATGTACCAAGTCGGTTTGTTTTTCCAGGTTCTTGCGTACATTATCCAGTTCATGATCTTTGCGGCTCGCGTTTTCCAGCTTAGAATTTAGTGATTGTTCTTTTTGCTTGATAGAGTTTTCGCGCTGGCTGATAGAGTTGTTTTTAGTGTTTACTTCCTGCTCATGTTCAGTTTTCAATTGTAAAAACTTCTCTTTAGCTTCCAGCAGCTTATTTTTCTTTAAAATTTCAGCATTATTTTCCGCGTCTTTCAATATTTTCTTGACTTTGGTTTGCGCTGCTATCTCCTGCTCCTTAAACAGTTTCCTGAGCAGGTAGCGGCCAATGAGGATGCCGATAATAGCACCTATCAATAGGCCAATGATGATATATAAAATGTTCATAATTTGGTATGTATATAAAAAAACCGCAACTAAATATTTAAGCGTCTGCGCTTTCGGGTCTTCGGCGTGCCAGTTAATTGCCTGCTCAACATCATGCAGACCTATAACTGTACTATAGCCAATGGCCTTTGCTTGCCAGTGAAACTTAAAAATTTAACTGCGGTTAAATTTCAATTGCTCTATTATTGTTAATTATATAAAGAACGCTTACTGTTTGCCGAAGAACTCATTGAGCATATGATCTAACTGATAAGCTTTTTCAGCAGCGGTAGTATCTTCTACCGTTACTTTGCGTTCTGCTTTTAATGATGCCGTTGCATAATGCAACACACACATGGAAAGCAAATCCTGCTTATCTTTTACCGCATAATTTTCCTGGTATTCTTTTATGCGGTCGTTAACCAACTTTGCTGCCCTTCTTATCAATTCTTCTTCCTCCATGCTTACTTTTAAAGGGTAAACACGGTCAGCAATATTTATTTTTATAGAGATTTCTCCCATTTGAGCTTGTTCACTTTAGTAGGGTTACTTCTTCAGTAACACAATACACTTATCAATTTCCCGCACAAATTCGTTAATTTTTTGCTTGATGTCAAGGCTTTTTTCATTTGTGTCAGCAAATGACTTGGCCAGCTTTACTGCCCGAAGCTTTTCCTGCAGCTCCGAATTCTTGCTTTTACTTACATCCAGCGCCGTACTTAACGATTGATTTTCCAGCTTCAGCAAGTCATTTTCTTCCTGCAAAGTCTGGCAAAGCGCAATCAAACGCTCTGTTTTTTCAACAACTGTAGTTAACTGTTCCGTTAATGAAGGCATCTTCTTTTTATTTCGGCTTTCGGATGTTCAGTTTCGGATTATTTTACAGATTTTAAACGCTAATGCCCTACTTTGCTTCTACAGCTTACCACTTTGCAGCATAAAGCATTTCAACCTTTAAAATTGCTCCGTTCAATTACTATTTTCTAACCTCCGCTCCGGCTTCTTTGCCAAAATTATGTATTAATTTTTGCATAATGGCATCAATAGCTTTATCGGTCAGTGTTTTTTCTTCATCCTGCAACACAAAGCTTAGCGCGTATGATTTTTTACCCGCCGGTAATTTATCCCCCTGGTAAACGTCAAACACATTTACATCTGTTAACAATTTACGCTCCGTTTTTTGGGCTATTTGTTTTAGTTGACCGAATGTAATGGCTTTATCTACCAGCATAGACAAATCACGCCGTACGGCCGGGAACTTAGAAATTTCTTTATTAACGATTTTATTTTTACGCACTAACGATAGCAGCACATCAAAGTTAAAATCGGCATAAAACACTTCTTTTTCTACACCCGTTAATTTCAAAGCATCAGGCAGCACCGCGCCAAATTTCACCAGGGTTTTGCTTCCTTTATAATTGTATTGCAAGCCATAAACCAGTTCCTGGCTAATTACTTCATCATTGGTAAAATCTTTAATATTTAAACGCTCCAGCAAACCATCAACTACCGCTTTTAAATGATAGAAGGAAGACGAATTGGCTTTTTGATTCCATTGCTCCTGCTGTTGGTTGCCGGTGATAAACAAAGCCAAGTGGTGATTTTCAGAAAACTTACCTTCTTCATAAAAGTAAGTTTTGCCAAACTCATAAAACTTTAAATCAGCATTACGGCGGTTCTGGTTATAAGCCACAGCTTCCAAACCCGAGTACAATAAGGTTTGGCGCATTATATCCAAATCGCTGCTTAACGGATTCAAGATTTTAACCGCGCTATCCAAACTACCCGCATAAGATGAACTGGTTAATGAGTTGGATAAAATTTCATTAAACCCATTTCCGGTTAGCAGCTCGGCAATCGCATTTTGCACGGTGTCTTTTTCAGGCCGTACGGAGTTGTTAAGAGATGCCCTAATCTGGGTTGGAATTTCAATATTGTTATAGCCGTAAATGCGCAATATTTCTTCAATCACATCTACTTCGCGGATAACATCTACACGGTAAGGCGGTACTTTCAAGGATAAACCTTCAGGCGACTCACGAATAATATCGATATCCAGTGCACGGATAATTTCCTTAATCGTATCCTGCCCGATAGATTTACCGATCAGTCGGTTTACATTGCGGTACGTAATTTCTACAGCAAAAGGATCAACAGGCGATGTATAGATATCGGAAATATTGGAAGATATCTGGCCGCCAGCTACCTCTTGTATCAGCAGCGCCGCACGTTTTAATGCAAACACAGTAATGTTCGGATCTACACCACGCTCAAAACGGAATGAGGCATCAGTTTTTAAGCCATGCCGTTTAGAAGTTTTACGAACTGATACCGGGTTAAAGTAAGCGCTTTCCAAAAACACTGCAGTAGTGGTTTCTTTCACGCCCGATTCGGCACCGCCAAATACACCGGCTATACACATCGGGGCTTCGGCATTGCCAATCATCAAATCATCAGCAGATAGTTTACGTTCTACCTCATCCAGCGTGGTGAAAGTAGTTCCTTCCGGATAGGTTTTTACTAAAACTTTATTACCCTGAATAGCATCCGCATCAAAGGCATGTAAAGGTTGGCCTAGCTCATGCAACACATAGTTGGTTACATCTACAATATTATTGATGGCCCGAACGCCAATAACGGCTAAACGCTCCTTTAACCACTTAGGTGATTCCTGAACAGTAACACCTGAAATAGTTAAACTGGCATATCGCGGACAAGCACTTTGTGCCTCTACCGTTACCGGAATGGTACGATCCTGATTATTTACCTGAAACGCTGAAATATCAGGTTTCTGAACTGCAATTCGTAAAAAGGCAGCAATATCACGTGCTGTACCCAAATGCGAAGTTGCATCAGCCCGGTTAGGGGTTAAGCCGATTTCAAACAAGTAATCATCATTCAGCTTAAAATATTCTTTAGCCAAGCTTCCCACCTGTGCATCTGCATCCAGTTCCATAATACCAGCATGAGATTCACCCAAACCGACTTCATCTTCCGAGCAGATCATGCCTTCCGATACTTCACCCCTTATTTTAGATTTATTGATTTTAAAAGGCTCGCCATGTGTAGGATGCACGGTAGTACCTACGGTTGCTACTACTACTTTTTGCCCGGCAGCTACGTTAGGCGCACCACAAACAATTTGCAACACCTCGGGGCCACCTACATCTACTTTGGTAACCCGCAATCGGTCGGCATTAGGATGTTGCTGAGCATCTTGTACATAACCTATAACCAAACCCTCCAATCCGCCGGGAATGGCTTGCACTTTTTCCAGACTTTCCACTTCCAGCCCAATGCCGGTCAGGATATGTGATATTTCTTCAGGCGTTTTATCGGTGCTGATAAATTCTTTCAGCCAGTTGTACGAAATCTTCATTATATAATGTAATCGGTCAAAGATAAGATTTTTTTATTTTGGGGTTGACGAGCTTAGGCTTTTTGCTGAGCTAGCATGGAGTGCGTCACCAGACGCATGTACTATATCTAATGCAAGTGGCACATTTAGCGCAGGCGACGCAGTTCGGCACAACTTGGCGCTCTTGTGCAGGGTAAAACTTGGTAATGCCTTAATTTGAATTTTCACGAAACTTAATCAAATCAAAAAATGCTTTTGCCCACTCAACGTCATCACGCTTCTTGACAGAAATAACGCACACAAGAATTTGATTTTTGGCCATCTTGCTTCCTTTCAATAGCCACCCATTGGCATCTTCAATTATTGTTGGATCACCAGCATAAGCTTCGGTTCCAAAAAGATTATTTCCAGAGATCTTGAGAACTGAAAAATAAATCACTTTACTGACATCTGCATTCGTATATTGTAGAGAATCATGATTGTAAATCTTTTTAAAACCATATATATCTCCAATATCCCAATTAGCTGAAATTAAATTTCTTTTATTTTTTTGGAACCAGTTAAACATACAATTAATTATAAAGAATAATATTTAAACCTCTACTTCTGCATCCAAAAGCCAAGGCATAAAAAAGCTTTCTTCCAGTAGCCCCAAACATAACCCACTTTTCTGCAAACCCGAGCTCTGTTAAATTGTGTACTAAATTATTAAATTAAAAATACGAAATCTGAAAATACCATCTCTGCCACGGCATCAGGAATGTTGCTGGTAGCACGATGTAGTCACAGCACTGCCTTACAAAGCAATATAACGTAGCCGCAAGTTTATTCACATGTTGCTTGTATGTTTAGGTGTTCATAAGGTCGCTAATGCTTGGTTTTTCTTTGGTACCTTTCTTTTTTGTATAAAAAAGAAAGGTACATCCACTAACAATGATAACTTACTTTACCAATACTAACCAAGCACTAAAGCGACACTAAACCACTCCATGAAGCTTATCAAGTTCCCATAAAACATAACAGCAACATAAACCACTTTTCAAATCATCCACTTACCCGTTACACATTTTCTCACCTCCATGTTGGCACATCCGTTAATCATCCGCATATTTGCAATTTGCATAACTGCACTACCGATACATGTTTTTTTCAATCATCATACCTTTATACAACCGTCCGCAGGAAATTAAAGAACTGCTGGAAAGCTTAACCCGGCAAACGTACCGGCAATTTGAGGTACTGGTGATTGAAGATGGATCGGTGAAAGATGCGCGTGAAAAAGTAGCTGCTTTTACCGGCCAATTGGATGTGCATTACTTTTATAAGCCCAACGAAGGTCAGGGCTTTAGCCGTAACTTTGGTTTTGAGCGTGCTAAAGGCAATTACTTTATCATTTTTGATTCTGACTGCCTCATTCCAGAAAACTATTTGGCCGTAGTAAACCACCGATTAACTACCGATTATCTGGATGCTTACGGTGGCCCCGATGATGCACACCCCTCTTTTACGCCACTGCAAAAAGCTATTAGCTATTCAATGACTTCGCCTTTTACTACCGGCGGCATACGCGGTAATAAAAAAGGAATCGGTCAGTTTCACCCACGCAGCTTTAACATGGGCGTATCTCGCCAAGTATGGCAAAAAGCTGGCGGTTTTATTATTACTCGTTTGGGTGAGGATATTGAATACAGCATCCGCATACACGAACTGGGTTTCAAAATCGGGCTGATTCCAGAAGCTAAGGTGTATCATAAGCGGCGCACCAGCTATTCGCAGTTTTATAAACAGTTACATTTTTTTGGTCGGTCGCGCATTAACATTGCTCATTTTTTCCCGAAAGAATTAAAGCTGGTGCACTTCTTTCCGACCGTATTTACCTTAGGTTTACTGTTTACCATCATCGCTAATTTACTGCGATGGCCTATTGCCGGCTTGTGCAATTTTGTACTACTGGTATATACGTTGTTATTATTTTTTCACTCCTGGTATAAAAACAAATCGTTAAAAGTTGCACTTTTGAGCGTAGGCGCAGCTTTCATACAACTTACGGCTTACGGACTCGGCTTTATGCAGGATTATTGGAAGCGTATCATCTTGAAAAAAAAGTAACTACCTATGTACCACCCTTTTTCTATCGGCGAAACTATCAGAACGGCATGGGATGTTATTAAAAAAAATTATATCTCGCTTATAGTTTATTCTATCATATCGCTAATCTGCTATGAAGTTATCAGCTTCATCAGCAATTTTATCATGGTGTATGATAATATGTACAGCAAAATAGCATTCATTTTATTTATGATGCTAATTCAATCATACCTGGCGCTCAGCTTTTATAAGCTCATACTTACTTTAATAGATCGTGAATATTACGAGTTTGAATTTCGGGATATTGTACCATCGTTCCGTATGGCTTTATCATGCGTTACTATTGGTATAGCTTATACCTTTTTTATTGGCAGCATTATCTTTATCAACTTCTTACTTCGCGACAGACCCGAAATAACCAACATTCTAGATAAAGTAGAAATTATAGGTGTTGGCTATTTGCTTATCCGTTCTATATTTTGTTTATGCTTTATTGTGGATGATGATTCGGCACCTTTTGAATCACTACGACAAAGCTTTGCTATTACCAGAAACAACTTTTTTAAAATTATTGCGCTCATATTAATCGTATTGGCTTTTGTAGCCTTACTGCTGCTCATCATCAATTTAATTATTACCCTGTTTTTTGACATGGATAGTGAAAGCAGCGGTTATGCTATAAAGGTAGCCGGTATTTTGTGGTTTGCCATCTCTTTCCCTACCGTACAAGTTATGATTATGGCTACTTACCGTAAGCTGGTTTACAGCTATAAAGATGAGGACGATAATGTATCAGAAGCTTTATAACGCATGGGGTTAAAAGCCGTTTTAAGTAAATGGTTTGCTGCTTGGGCAAACCGCGAATTGGAGCAAATACGCCACAACGCAGTTCAACTACAACAAGCCACTTTTCGGCAGTTAATTCAGCAGGCGGCAAACACCGCGTTTGGGCACGACCATGCTTTTACTCAGATTAAAATCTACGAAGATTTTAAGCAGCGGGTTCCCGTACGGGATTATGAAGACTTACGCCCGTATATTGATCGGGTAACACACGGCGAGGCCAACGTACTTTGGCCCGGCAAACCGGCTTACCTGGCTAAAACATCGGGCACTACATCGGGCGTTAAATACATCCCTATTTCGAAAGAAAGCATGCCTGAGCATATCAAAGCTGCACGCAATGCCTTGCTTAGCTATATTCATGAAACCGGCAAAGCTGATTTTGTAGATGGCCAAATGATATTTTTGCAAGGCAGTCCCATATTAAATGAAAAAGCTGGTATTGCAACTGGCAGGCTATCGGGTATTGTAGCGCACCATGTGCCGGCTTACCTGCAAAAAAATCGTTTACCTAGCTACGATGTTAATTGTATTGAAGATTGGGAGCAAAAGGTAGATGCGATTGTAGAAGAAACTTACCAAGCCGACATGCGTCTGATATCGGGCATACCGCCCTGGTGCCAGATGTACTTTGACCGGCTATCAGTCAAGGCAGGTGGCAAAAAGATCCAGGACATTTTCCCTAACTTCAAACTGTTTGTGTACGGTGGTGTTAATTACGAACCTTACCGCACACGTATTGAAGAAAGCATAGGCTTTGCAATTGACACGATTGAAACCTATCCGGCATCGGAAGGCTTTATAGCTTTTCAGGATACACAGCAGGATAAAAGTTTGCTTTTACTGGTTAACTCGGGCATATTCTATGAATTTATTCCAGCAGAAGAATATTTTAATGAGCATCCTACCCGCCTGAGTTTAGCCGAGGTAGAGCTGAATAAAAACTATGCATTGATACTCAATACGAATGCAGGCTTATGGGGCTATAGTATTGGTGATACCATTAAGTTTACCTCTGTTAACCCCTACAAAATTGTAGTAACCGGTCGTATTAAACATTACATATCGGCTTTTGGCGAACATGTGATTGGTGAGGAAGTGGAACAGTCGCTTATGGGTGTAGCCCGGCAGCAAGGCGTAGATGTGGTTGAATTTACGGTAGCACCGCAGGTAAACCCGCCACACGGTGGCTTGCCTTATCATGAATGGTTTATCGAGTTTGGTAAAGCGCCTAGTGATATAGATGCTTTCAGCCAGCAGGTAGATCAAGCTCTGCAACAAAAAAATATTTACTACACCGACCTGATTACCGGTAACATTTTGCGGCCTTTGGTTGTCAGAAGTATGAAGCCGGATAGCTTTATTAACATGATGCGCGCGAAAGGTAAACTAGGCGGGCAAAATAAAGTTCCACGGCTATCTAACGATCGCAAGCTGGCTGATGCGCTTGCAGATTATGTGATTTAATTATAAATTTAAAATTTATCATCAGTTTACTAGTCTGTTCATACGCAGATTACGTATAGCTAAGTATAAAACAACAGCATGCACCTTGTACAAGATACTGTAAAAAATATAGCCATTTTGGGTTCAACCGGTAGCATAGGAACCCAAACACTGGAAGTAATTGAAGAAAACCCTGATCGCTTCAGAGCCTACGTGCTTACCGCCCACCGGAATGCTGACTTGTTAATTGCACAATGCCAGAAATTTAAACCAGCTTACGCTGTAATTTGCGATACAAGTTTATACGAACAGGTAAAGCAGGGTTTAGAAGGCTTCCCTACGCAAGTATTAAGCGGCTATGATGAAGTAAAACATATAGTTACGCTATCCGAATTAGATGTTGTACTCACTGCCATGGTAGGCTTTGCCGGACTAGAACCCACCATAAGCGCCATTGAAGCCGGTAAAGATATTGCCTTAGCCAATAAGGAAACATTAGTAGTTGCCGGTGAGTTAATTACCCAATTAGCTCGCCAAAATCAGGTGAAGCTATTGCCGGTAGATTCTGAGCATTCAGCTATTTTTCAATGCCTGGTCGGTGAGGAGAAAAATCCAATAGAAAAAATCATCCTGACGGCTTCGGGCGGTCCTTTTCGGGGTAAGGACGTATCGTTTTTAGAAAACGTTACCCGTCATGAAGCACTAAAACATCCCAACTGGGTAATGGGCGCTAAAATCACTATTGATTCGGCTTCGCTCATGAACAAAGGTTTGGAGGTTATTGAAGCCAAATGGTTGTTCGATTTGAAACTGGAACAAATTGAGGTCATTGTACACCCGCAATCCATCATCCACTCCCTGGTGCAGTTTCAGGATGGATCAATCAAAGCCCAAATGGGTTTACCGGATATGAAACTGCCTATTCAGTACGCACTAGGTTATCCTGAACGAATTCAGAACAACTTTAAACGGTTTGACTTTGCGGCCTATCCTACCCTGAGTTTTGAAAAGCCCGACTTACATACCTTCCGTAACCTGGCACTGGCTTTTGAAGCTTTAAAGCAGGGCGGCAATGTACCTTGTATTATTAATGCAGCCAATGAAGTAGCTGTAGCAGGCTTTCTGGCTGATGAGGTTAGCTTTTTAGGAATGAGCCAAGTTATTGAGCAATGCATGACGCAAATTCCGTTTATTGCCAAGCCAACCTTAGCTGATTATTTGAATACTGATAAAGAAACACGCATCTTAGCACAAAATTTAATTACACAAATGCCGTTAAAGGCATTAACTGTTTGAAGCAAAATACAATATGGATGTATTGATTATGGCAGGCCAACTGATACTAGGCCTATCTATCTTAGTAATTTTACACGAATTCGGACACTTTATAGCGGCACGCGCTTTCGGCATAAAAGTAGAGAAGTTCTACCTGTTTTTTGATGCCTGGAACGTGAGCCTGTTTAAATTCAACTACCGTGGTGTTGAATACGGTATGGGCTGGCTGCCGCTAGGTGGCTATGTAAAGATTGCCGGCATGATTGATGAAAGCATGGATACTGAGCAAATGTCTGGTCCGCCGCAACCTTGGGAATTTCGCTCCAAACCGGCATGGCAACGTTTAATCGTAATGCTGGGCGGTGTAACCGTTAATATTATTCTGGGTATCCTGATTTTTTGGGTACTTACTATTAAATACGGCGAAAGCTATATCCCTAATGAAAGCCTGAAATATGGTATTGTACCGGGTGTAATTGGTCAGAAAATTGGTTTAAAAGCCGGCGACAAAATTACAGCCGTAAACGGGCAGAAAGTAGTACGCTTTGAAGATTTGGTAAGCTCTAAAGTACTGATGGGTAATAGCACCTTAACCGTGCTGCGCAATGGCCAAACCTTAAATGTAACCATTCCAGGAAACATCCTGAACGATGTATCAGATTTGGGTATTGAGGAGTTTATCAGCCGCATACCGCGTACCAAGTTTGCGGTAGATTCAGTTACGGCCAACAGCAACGCGCAAAAAGCAGGTTTGCAGCATGGCGATAGTATTGTAGCCGTAAACCACAAGCCGGTTGCCTTTTTAGATGAACTACACAGCCAGCTGGCTCAAAACAAGAACAAGCCCGTATTACTTGATGTGAAACGCAACGATGCGCTGCAAACTGTTAATGCAAAGGTAAACGCAGAAGGTCAATTAGGCTTCCGCTCAAAAACTGATTTACCTACCGAAAAAACATTAACTTTCGGCTTTTTTGGCTCATTACCTGTAGGTGCTTCACGTGCCTGGGGTACGTTTTCAGATAATGCCAAAGGTTTAGGCAAGGTATTTACCGGTCAGGTAAAAGCACAAAAAGCTTTATCAAGCCCTATCGGCATTGCTAAACTATTTGGCAACCATATAGATTGGCTGCGTTTTTGGAGCCTGGTAGGTTTACTATCTATGGCGTTGGCGCTCATGAATTTGCTGCCTATCCCGGCACTAGATGGCGGTCATGCCCTGTTCCTGATTATTGAAATGATTAAAGGCAAACCTTTAAGCGATAAGTTTTTAGAACGCGCCCAAATTGTAGGTTTTGTGGTACTTATCAGTATCATGGTATTTACCTTCGGAAGCGATATTATGAAAATTATGAAGAAGTAAGTATTTATTCCATTCATTATAAAAAGGCGGTACTGTGTTATACAGCACCGCCTTTTTAATTTAAGGTAAATATTACATCATCAATACTTTAGACAGCTTTTTAATGGAAAGCAGGCAGACAGCAAACATTCAGGTGCTTTGTTGATTATAGTAGTTATATTCATCACATACTATACCAATGCAAACCAAGCAGTATCCTTTTTACCTACAAAGTACCGTTGTTTTATTCGGCCTCATCCTTCTGTTTTATGTTTTTGACCAGCTAGCCGATATATTGATACCGCTGGCATTTGCTGCTTTTATTGCCGTGTTACTTAACCCGCTTTGCACACGGCTAGAACGATTAAAGATACCTAAAATAGTGGCCATCAGCATTACTTTGTTGATTGCTATACTGGTACTAGCCGGTCTCTTTTACTTTTTGTCTTCACAGATTATCTCCTTCGGTGCATCCCTGCCTACCTTAAAGGCTAAGTTTGCTGAAATCACTAATGATTTAAAGAACTGGGTGTTTATACACTTTGGCATTAATACGCAAAAGCAAGTTCAGTTTATAAACGAGGCTTTAAACAACAGCAAAGCCATGGTTGGCAAAACTATCGGTACAGTACTGGGAACGCTAAGTATTATCTTCCTGATTCCGGTATATATATTCTTAATGTTGTTGTACAAAACTTTAATCCTGAACTTTTTATTTGAAGTTTTTTCGGAAGAAAATGTAGCACAAGTAGCTGATATATTGAAAGAGACTAAAGCAGCCATACAAAGTTATATTGTAGGTTTATTAACTGAAACCTTGATTGTAGCTATCCTGAACTCAGCTGCCCTGATGATTTTGGGCGTACCTTATGCAATACTTTTAGGGGTGATAGGTGCTCTGTTAAATATGCTACCTTACATTGGCGGCATCATTGCTATTGCTCTTCCTGTGCTAATGGCCACGGTAACCAAAGATGGTTATTCTACCCAGCTAGGTATTGTAGTAGCGTATTCGGTTATCCAGTTTATTGATAACAACATTCTGGTGCCACGTATCGTATCTTCAAAAGTACAGATTAATGCGCTCATATCTATTGTCATTGTGTTGCTCGGCGGCGCATTATGGGGCATATCAGGCATGTTCCTGTCTATCCCATTCATTGCCGTATTGAAGATTATCTTTGATCGTATAGACGATCTGAAACCTTGGGGTAAGCTATTTGGTGACAACATTCCAACACGCCATATAGGGCAGATATGGCATTTACGTCGTGAGCGGCGATTAGCTAAAAGTGCAGGTAAAGCCGTTTAAATTAAGACTGCCTTACAACCAGCAGAACTGTCATTAAAATAAAAAAGGTTGTCTGATAGAAGCTAATTAGCTTCTATCAGACAACCTTTTTTGTTAAATCAATTTATGATTCAGGAGCTTACTGCACCCATTTTATTTTTTCTTCCAGCGGCACTTTACGTTTGCCTTCAGGCTGTTCATCAGCATAGCCTAAATAGAGTAAGCCCATCACTTGGTCGTCTGGGCCTAAGCCCAAATATTGCTTCATGATTGGTTTTAGAGTAGCACCACCGGTTCCCCAATAGCTGGCAATGTTTAAAGAACGTGCACCCAGCAGCAAGTTTTCAATTGCACATGCCGCAGCAGCAATCTCTTCCATCACTGGTATTTTTGATAACTCACCCCGGTGCATATAAGCTACGATAATATGTGAAGCTTTATCGCCCATGTGAGTTAAATTATTGTAAGTAGCCGGGTTAAAGCTATCTCCCTCGGCTTGCTCTTTATACAAATCAGCATGTTGTTGGCAAAAGGCTTGTGGGTTTTCATATACCACAAAACGCCATGGTTCGGTATGTGCATGTGTAGGTGCCCAATCGGCCAGCTCCAGTATGGCAGCAACATGCCCGTTAGGTATTTTCTGCCCGTTCATCATAGCCGGTTTAACAGTACGGCGCGTTTTGATGACATGAGCAATGTTATTAAAATCCTGATTATCCATAATTATATTTTTAGCGGTGCTAAGATAAATGTTATTGTATGAAAGCCCGACAAAGTTCATTAAGCTTTTCCAGCTTGGTAAACGCGGCTTATCTTGGTTGTGCTACGTTGTACCAAACTATCTGCCCCCTGTACATCAGAGCCCTGATTAGACTTTCTTTTAAACTTTTTGCGTTTACCCAACCACACCAGCAAACCAGTAACAGGCAAACTAGCCGATATCAAACTAGCTATAAAAGCCAGAATTTTACCGGGCAGACCCCATATTGCGCCTACATGAATATCATAATTCATAGTTAGTAGCTTTTCTCCGTTGTTTTTGTCTTTGAAGTTTTCGCGGTTCAATAGCTTACCGCTGTATTGGTCAAAACGCAATATATCCCAATCATAAAAATCTTCTTTACCACGATACCCATAAGCGTAAATTACATCCTTGGTAGTTGCTGCCGGCGTAATCATGATGCGTTTTGCATCCGGAAAACTTTGCCAGGCTGCTTTGAAAGCTACATTTAACGGTTGTGCTATTTGTTTAGCCGTACTATCGGAGGTAAACGTTTTAAACGCAGGTGGGATAATAGATTGTGAAGCTACTACGTAAACAGCTTTATTAAACCATTGCATAGCCATCACCATACCCGTAAGGGCCAAAACTAAAGCAACCAGGGTAGCATAGAAGCCCAGTACATTATGCAAATCATAATTTAAACGCTTAAAGCTGGCATTCCACTTTACTTTAAAGCTTTTATTAAAATTAGCACGCTTCAAGTTTTTTGGCCACCACAATATTAACCCAGTTATGAGTAAAACAACAAAAATGAGGGTGCTATAACCAACTATGGGTTGGCCATATCTAGTATTTAGCAGCAAGCTCCAGTGTATGTACTTCACTACCATAAAGAAATCAGTTTTATAATCGCGCATACCGGTAATTTGGCCGGTGTAGGGATTGATAAATACCGATTTATAAGCTTCCATAGTATCAAAAACCCAGAACGCTTTATCATTACCGGGCTTGTAGTACATACACTCCCATGCCATGCCCGGATCAGTATAAGCGGTAATGCTTACCGTTGGGCTATGCAGTGCGGCCTGCGCTGTTTGCTTAAGTTGGCTAATCGGCAAAGTAACACCATGTACTGGCGGATTAACTAACAACTGCTTCCGATAAATTACATCAGATATTTCTTTCTGAAAGCAGAAGATACATCCAGTGACACTCACTATAAACACCACAAGCCCGGATATAAATCCGAGCCAGCGATGTAAAAACAGCATGACCTTTTTAATACGCATATTTAAAAACGGTAGCCTATAGTGGCCCTTACATTAACAGGAGCTTCGGCCTGCCATGTGTATACAGTACTTGCATAATTAGTTAAGTAAGAGGAGTGTCCGCCTGAAAATAAATAGGCGTTCAAGATATTATTTACATTTACACCGAAATTGAACTTTTTATATTGGTAAGACATGGCACCGTCTAACCGGAAGTAATTAGGTAAATCGGAAGTTTCACCCTGACTAAAGTTCCACGGTAAACGCTTAAGTTGCCATTGGTACCCGGTTGAAAAACCTAATCCTTTCAACGTACCGCGCTGTAAGCGGTAAGTAAGCCAAGCATTGGTTACATGCTTGGCAAAGCCGGGCACTTGTGTACCTACATACCCTGCGCGTGTATCCTTAGTAATATGCGAGTTTGTATAGGCATAATTAACCATTAGGTTCAGGCCAGAGATGATTTCGCCACGGGCATCAAACTCAACGCCATTAGTTTTGGTTTGCCCTAACTGTACTACATAAAACTCATTAGCAGCATTTGATGGATCGGTTACAGTTTGATTATTTTTAATGATTTGGTATATAGATAAAGAGGTATTCCATTTACCATCAAACCAATCACGTTTTAAGCCGCCTTCAATGTTGTTTCCGGTAACTGGTTTTACTACATCTCCTGTACGCAACAAACCGGTTTGAGGCAGAAATGACTGATCATAAACACCGTAAACGGAAGTATTTCTATCAATAGAATAGCTAATGCCAGCACGGGGCGTAAATTGATGGTTGGTATTAGGCGTGCCGTACTGCTCAATATGGTCGGCAGTGTACCTGCCTGCTAAAGTAATGCGCAGTTTCTGATCAAAAAAGCCTAACTCATCTTGTGCATAAAAAGATTGATAATGTTCTAGTGTAACACTTCCAATACCACGCTGACTTAAGGGTGTAGAAGTACTGAATGTTGGTATAGTAACATTGCTGTAATCAGGATTATAAATATTAAAAGGCTTGTTTACATCCACAACACCTGACTGGTTAAAATCAGCAATGTAGTACTTATCACCAAAATCAACGCCGGCCAAGATGCGATGCTTAACGCTGCCGGTTTGTGCCTCACCGTTCACAAAGGCTTGAGCAAATTTGTTCCGGTTAATACCTTCCCAGAAATATAGCGCGCGTGTAATATCGCCGTTAGGTTTGATGAAAATAGTGTTAGTAGTATAATCAGGACCTTGTATCCAAGAGTCGGTACCACTCTGATGATAGTTAAAATAAGCTCCTTGTGCTGTAAATTTCCACTTATCACTAAACTTATGCTCATAGGTTAAAAAAGCACTATGGTCATGAATATTCATTGGTGGGTAATTGGGTGCAGCATTGGTAAAATCACGTGGTAAATCCTTGTATCCTTTTAAGGAAAACAAATAAGCAGAACCTAATGATGCCTGCCGTTGAAACTGATAAGTATATTCGGCGGTTACTGTATTCTTATCATCGAATTTGTAACGAAGAACAGGAGCAATGGCGTAACGATTGGTGAAATCGTAAGGCCGCCATGAATCAGACAACTGCCCCATTAAGTTTAAGCGGTATTGCAGTTTGCCGTTAGTAGTTATTTTACCATCAAAATCAGCAGTGGCACGATAGGTATTAAAACTACCAGCTGTAAAATCAAAAGACTGCCGGTTTGTACCAGTAGGCTTTTTAGTGATCACATTATAAAAACCCGAAGGATTACCATTGGCCAGCATAAAACCGGCAGGGCCCTTTACAAACTCAATACGATCAACAAATGACATATCCTCATTCAGAGGTCCCCAGGTAGCTTCAATGTTCATACCATTGCGGAATGGCGCAACCCTGTCACCACGGGCATTGATGCGAGCATAGTTTCCCCAATGCTCTTGCATAGTTATCCCGCTTACATTACGCGATACACCTTCCAGCATGTTAAATATTTGCTGATCTTTAATCTGATCGCTGGTAACTACCTGTATATTCTGCGGCACTTCTAACAAAGGCTCATTTAAACGCAGGGTGTTAGATGGTGCATCAACCTTGTAGCGCCTCCTGCTGCCCGATACAGCTACTTCTTTTAAAGTATTTGAGCTTTCACGCAATCTAAAATCCATTACTGTAACATCTCTGGTTACTGTAACTTCTTTTTCTTCAGTTACCAAGCCAACACCTGATAGCCGCAATGTGTAAGTTCCCGGCTTCACTCTGACTAATTGAAAACATCCTTTTTCGTCAGTAATGGTACCTATAGTTGTATTTTTTATACCTACAGATACAGCTTCGGCAGGCTGCCCATCAGATGTAAGAATAGTTCCTTTTATACCACCGGTACGTTGTGCATACAGTGATGAAAAAATAAATAAATTGAAGATAATTAGTAGGTTTTTATACATATTTATTTAGACTGATTATAAAGAATAGCGCAAAAGTAGAAATACTTTATAAAAGATCAAACGTTATTTTTAATTATTCTAAATAAAAGAGCTTGTAATTATGTGGAAATAGTAAATTATTTAAATCTAGAAGTAGTATCGCGAAAGGATTGTTCTTGACAAAGCATTTTTAATAAACTTGAGTCCTGTTTTGTTATGGACTACAATGAAGCATTTTACCTATATATCACTGACAAAACAATGCCACCACTGCCAATGCTTTGTCAGTGTTACAGGGCGTTACACTCTGAAACATGTAACACCTGTAACACTTTTCATTTATATTCCTGATTCTAAAAAGCTACATTTAAAACATTGCTGGATATTTATTGGGATTACTGTCGTGCATAATCGCATACGCAGCCTCAATAATATCATCAACAGAAGGTTTGCTGAAGTAATCGCCATCTGAACCATAAGGCGGACGATGTTCTTTAGCCGTTAATGTTCTTGGGGCAGCATCCAGATAATTATAACCGTGTTGCTCTTCCAAAACTTTTTGCAGTATATAGGCGGAAGCACCACCTGGTACATCTTCATCAACCACCAATAGCTTGCTGGTTTTTTGCAGGGAGTTTACACAGGCATTATCCAAATCAAACGGATACAAAGTTTGCGGGTCAATAATTTCAATATTGATCCCCATCTCTTTCAAATCATCCGCAGCTTCCTGTACAATGCGCAACGTTGAGCCATAAGATATTACCGTAATATCATTCCCTTGCAGCAACACTTCGGCTTTGCCTAATGGTACCGTAAACTCGCCGATATTAGCTGGTAAACGCTCTTTTAGTCGGTAACCGTTCAAACTTTCAATTACCATTGCCGGTTCATCACCACGTAACAAGGTATTATACATACCGGCGGCTTGCGTCATGTTACGCGGTACGCAGATGTGAAAACCACGCAACGTACTCAACAAAGCAGCCATGGGTGACCCAGAATGCCAGATACCTTCCAGCCTATGGCCTCGGGTACGTACAATTAGCGGTGCTTTCTGCCCACCTTTGGTACGATAGCTTAAGCTGGCAATATCATCACTTAAAACAGCTATGGCATAAATCCAGTAATCCAAATATTGGATTTCAGCAATAGGTCGCAAACCGCGCATAGCCAATCCCATCCCCTGCCCTATAATGCTTGATTCACGGATACCCGTATCTACAATACGTAAATCGCTGTATTTAGCCTGCAAACCTGCAAAGCCCTGGTTTACGTCGCCTATGGCACCTACATCTTCGCCAAAGGCTACAATGCTTTTATCGCGTTCAAAGTTAGCGTCAAAGCAGGCGTTTAATATTTCACGTCCATCCAGCAGTTTGGCACCGGCACTATATTGCGCAGAAACTGTCGGTACTTTTAACGGCGATAACGGGGTGTCTGTAAATAGATGAGAATTGAAACGTTCTTCATTGGCAGCATCTTGCGTCTTCAACCAATTTAACAAGGGCTGGCGCTTAGCAAGATCAGCTTTGGTAGTAAGTCGTAAAGCTTTACGTACCGAGCCTATTACATCCCGCCGGCCCGGATCAACGCAAGCCCGTAAACTATGAGCAATATGATTCAGCTGATTACTTTCTAATTGTTGCCCTAATTGCTCTATCAATGCAGCAGCTTCATCCAACTCATATTTTATTTCGGCCGAAAATTCGTTCCAGGCTTCACGCTGACTTTCACGTACCCGCTTTTTGGCAGCATCTTCTAAAGCATCCAGTTCTGCTTCAGTGATGATAGCGGTGTTAATCATCCAGCGGCGCATTTGTACTAAGCAATCATATTCAGCTTCCCAGCGTAAACGCTCAGCCGGCTTGTAACGCTCGTGCGAACCTGAGGTAGAATGCCCCTGAGGCTGGGTCATTTCAGTAACATGTATCAGAACAGGTACGTGTTCAGCACGGCACAAGTTGATAGCATAAGCATAAGTTTCACACAGGGCAACATAATCCCAACCGCGCACCTTGAATATTTCGAAACCATTGCTACCGTTTTCCCGCTGAAAACCTTTCAGCGCTTCTGATATATCCTCTTTGGTTGTTTGCAATTTGGCTGGTACAGAAATGGCATAAGCATCGTCCCAAACTGAAATAGCCATAGGTACCTGCAATACACCTGCCGCATTAAAGCTTTCCAGAAATAGTCCCTCTGATGTAGAACCATTGCCTATAGTACCAAATGCCACCTCGTTACCATTTACAGAAAACTGGTTTAAATAATTCAGCTCCTTATTTTGACGGTATAGCTTAGAGGCATAAGCCAATCCTAGCAAACGTGGTATAGGTCCGCTGGTGGTAGATATATCTGCCGAGCAGTTCATGGTTTCGGCCTGATTACCCCAACTCCCATCAGGGTTGGCAAAACGAGTAGCGTAATGACAGTTCATTTGCCGCCCCCCCGAAGCAGGGTCTTTCTCTATATCCGTATGTGCATACAACTGGGCAAAAAACTGCTTCAGTGTGCTCATACCTGTAGCAAACATAAAAGTTTGATCGCGGTAATAACCAGCACGCCAATCGCCAGGTTTAAAAGCTTTAGCCATAGCTAGCTGGGCCACTTCCTTACCATCGCCAAAAATGCCGAATTTTGCTTTACCGGTAAGCACTTCACGCCGACCGAGCAAGCTAGCCTGCCGGCTTTCGTAACCTATGCGGTAATCATTAATCACAATCTTTTTAAAATCCTCAAAGCTCAACTCAGGGGTTACAAAACCGCTGCCGGCCGGATCAATGCTTTCGGGCATATTCAAAATTATTTGGGCGTAAAATTAAAAAATTCTATACTGTTTATACGTGTAACCTATTAGTTAATTGCATCGTAAGCAGGTAAGTATTTTTATAACATATTTAAACTAATAAATTATATTTGTGTCAAAACCCCATAAATGAATATGAAAAAGCTAATTATACTTTGTGCAGCTATTATAGGCTTTGCCTTTACTGCATCAGCTCAAGACAATCAGAAAGCGGAATTTAAATTTAACGAAGAAAAGCACAGCTTTGGTAAAATTGCGCAAGGCAAACCCGTTACTACCGAATTTGAGTACACCAACGTAGGTGCTGAGCCTTTAATTTTAACCAACGTACAACCCACCTGTGGCTGTACCATTGCCGATTACACCAAATCGCCGGTAAAGCATGGCGACAAAGGCATTATTAAAATTACTTACAGCGCTGCAGCTATGGGCCCATTCTCCAAAGTAATTGTAGTAACTTCTAATGCAAAAACCCCAACCAAAAACTTGGTAATTGAGGGTGAAGTAACAGCCTCGCCTGCGGCCAGCAGTAAATAACTTTAAATTAGAAATAAATAACAACAAGGGATACCAGCAGTATCCCTTGTTTTGTTTTTAAGGGGTTACATCTTTTTGTTAAATTTGTACTATGCCAAAAATCTCGCACAAAGGGCAACATATGCCTGCCTCTCCTATACGCAAACTGAGCCCATTTGCTGAAAAAGCAAAACTGGAGGGTAAAAAAGTTTATCACTTAAATATTGGTCAGCCGGATATTGAAACCCCAGAAGGCATGTTAAATGCTGTTAAAAACATTGATTTTAAAGTATGGGCCTACACGGCTTCGGAAGGTACCTTACCCTACCGGAAAAAGTTAACCGAATATTACAACAAACTAAACTACAACATTAGCCCTGAAAATATTATTGTAACCACAGGCGGATCGGAAGCGATTACCATTGCCATGTCGGCCTGCCTTGATCCGGGTGATGAAGTAATCATTCCGGAACCTTTCTACGCCAACTACAATGGTTTTGCTTGCCAAAGCGATGTAGTAGTAAAACCTATTTTATCGTACATAGAAAATGGTTTTGCGCTGCCTCCTATCAGCGAGTTTGAAAAACTGATTACGGATAAAACAAAAGCTATTATTATTTGCAACCCTAATAACCCTACCGGTTATCTGTACTCGGCAGAAGAAATGCAAGCGTTAAAGGAACTGGTATTAAAACACGACTTGTACTTGTTTTCTGATGAAGCTTACCGTGAATTTTGCTATGATGGACGCACCTTTACATCGCCCATGCACCTAAGCGGGTTAGACGATAACGTGATTGTGATGGATACAGTAAGCAAACGCTATAGTGCTTGCGGTGCACGTTTAGGTTGTTTAATCACAAAAAACACAGAAGTATTAAAAGCTGCCCTAAAATTTGCACAAGCGCGCTTAAGTCCGGGCATGGTGGAACAAATTGCCGGTGAAGCTGCTGTAGATACACCGGATGCTTACTTCGAAATTGTAAATAAAGAATATACGCATCGCCGCGATGTACTGGTAAATGCCTTAAACCAAATGGAAGGTGTATATTGTCCTAATCCGGGTGGTGCATTTTACGTAGTGGCTCAGTTACCTATCGACAATGCTGATAAGTTTTGCCAATGGATGCTGGAAAGCTTTAGCTATGAAAACCAAACCGTTATGATGGCACCTGCAACTGGCTTTTATAGTACCGCAGGGGCTGGTTTAAACGAAGTTAGAATGGCTTATGTATTAAACACTAACGACTTACAAGCTGCCATGACTTGCCTGGAACAAGCCTTAAAAATATATCCAGGACGGGTAATCAATGGCCAGCCTATAATAGCTGGTGTGCAGAACTAAATAAAAAAAGGCTGACAAATTTGTCAGCCTTTTTTACTAGCAACAAATTTGGCTTAAAATTTGTACCTTTGTGATATCTGTTGTACTGTAAACGGGTAACTATCATAAAAAATGGGGTCGACCGGAATTGACAGGATGGAGATAAGTAAGTAAGCACGCAGCGCGTTGGGTGAATTAGCGCTTTAATCTGAACGCTCAAACTTACAAATGGCGAAAATAACTACGCCTTAGCTGCCTAATTTAGAATTAGCATAGCTTTTGTCCCGCCGGTGTTCTGTTTCATTGAACTGGCAACCGGGGCATCGACAAATGAAACTGGCCAACTTAGGGTGTGATAAGCAGGCGAGAACAAGCACCTAAGGAAGATGGTACAGGTGAGTAACTGACCTTCCCCTTCCCGACAAATTAACAGCACTAAGCATGTAGAAAGCTTACCTTATACCATGTTTGGACGAGGGTTCGAATCCCTCCGGCTCCACTAAGGCAGTATCAAAAAGCACTAAAACCCCTCATACGCTACGTATGAGGGGTTTTTTGTTTTAGTTTGGTGCCATTTGCTAACCGTTGAATGCCCATTCTGGTGAGCATTTCGGTTAGCAGAGGTTTTTCAAAAACCTGCTCACCAGAAACGCTACAACTATTTGATTGTCAACATGTTCAGCGAGTGAACATCTTGTTTGAATTATGCTGTAAAGGTAAATTTGTTTAACTTTTTAACAGCTTTTTATGATTAACAATGTGGCTATACTTTTTTATCTAAAAAAGAGAACGAATTCTCAAGAAGAAAAAATTCCGGTTTATGTTAGGATCACCTATGATGGACAGCGGACAGAACTGGCAACCGGTCAAAAAATTCAGCCAAAGTTCTGGAATCCAAGCGAAGAAAGAGCTAAAGGTAAATCCGATGCAGTCAATAAACTAAACGCCGAACTAAATGCAGTGGAGCTAAAGATCAATGACACCATCCGCTATTTGAAAGATTGTGGTGAGGAACTTACCATAGAAAAGATTAAAAACAGGTTCCAGGGAAAAACGGAAAAGCCCATCATGCTGGTTGACGTATTTAAAGAGCATAACCGCAAAGTGGCTGCCTTAGTAAACCAGGAATTCGCCCCTGCGACCGTTACCCGCTATGAAACGACCTTAAAGCACACGCAGGACTTCATGCTTTGGAAGTACAAGATCAATGATATACGCGTCAAGCAAATTGATCACCGCTTTATTAGCGAATTTGAATTTTACCTACGCTCCGTCAGAAAGTGCAATAACAATTCGGCTTTAAAGTACATCAAAAACTTTGGCAAGATCGTCCGCATTTGCCTGGCAAGTGGTTGGATAACGATTAATCCATTCCTCAATTATAAAATTAGAATAAAGAAAGTTGATCGCCCATTTCTTTCCAGAGAAGAATTAGAAACGATGGCTCAGAAAACTTTCGTCAGCAGCCGATTGGAACAAGTGAGGGACATCTTTCTGTTCAGCTGCTATACCGGGTTGGCTTATATCGACGTACAAAAGCTTAAACGCTCGGAGATTGTCTCAGGTCATGACGGTGAGCAATGGATCTTTACAAGTCGTCAAAAAACAGACACCCCATCGCGGATTCCACTCATGCCCTATGCGTTGGGTGTTATCGAAAAATATCGTGATCATCCGCAATGTGAAATGGAAGGAAGGCTGCTTCCTATTCTGACAAATCAGAAAATGAATGCTTACCTGAAAGAGATTGCTGATCTGTGCGGTATTGATAAGGATCTGACGTTTCACATTGCAAGACACACCTTTGCAACGACGGTTACGCTGCTGAATGGCGTACCAATAGAGAGCGTATCCAAAATGCTTGGACATACCAATATTAAGACCACACAGCATTATGCAAGAATTTTGGACTTAAAGGTTGGTGAAGATATGGGAGCTTTGAGAAAAAAGCTGCAAACCCCCTGAAATGGCAATGTGAACATTCAAACTTAGCGTTCCGATCTAAATCGTAAACGCTATATGAAAATAGAAGCTTTGAGGTCGCAATTTGCGACCTCATAAAATAAAAATTAAACGATGAAAGAGCTAAATACAAGCGACCAAAGCATAGTTGAAAAGATATATCTGATAAGAGGAATAAAAGTCATGCTAGACAAAGATTTAGCAGAAATGTATGGAACGATCCCAAAACGCTTACGGCAACAGGTCAAACGTAACACTGAGCGTTTTCCCGAACATTTTATGTTTCAACTTTCCGATAAAGAAGTAGATTCATTGGTATCACAAAATGTGATACCTTCACGACAATCACTAGGCGGCTCTTTGCCTTATGCGTTTAGTGAACACGGCATCTTAATGCTTGCCAACGTAATTAAAAGCCAGCAGGCTATAACAATGAGTATTAAAATCATTGAGGTGTTCGTCAAATTCAGAGAGATGCTAAGCTCTCAAAAAGATCTACTGCTTAAATTCGAACAGCTCGAAAGATTAATCGTTCAACATGATGATGACATCAACTCCATCTTCGCGGCATTAAAACAACTAATACAGCAAAAAGATGAACCACGGGAACCGATTGGTTTTAAATTGAAGACGTTAAAATAAATTCACAGGTTTGTATCATCTATAAGGGGTCACAACTTGTGACCCCTTATAGATTTGTCTGTTAAGAATTATTTGAAAGATTTCAAAGCGAAGGAAGTTTCTCGAAAATTCAAGCTTATTGAACAGTCAGTTCTCCGTTGCTCATGCCGTTGGGACATCATGATTACCAATAATAGTTGAAGTGAGCGTGCTTAAATTAATTTGTTTGAAGCGATGAGGGTACCACGCCGAATGCTTTTTTAAAAGCAATGGAAAAATGGGATAGCGATTCAAAACCCAGATCTAGGTAAATGTCAGATGGTCTCCGTCTTTCTTTCTCCAGCAGGACATAAGCTTCCTGCAAGCGCTTCTTGACTAACCATCGGCTCGGTGTTTCACCAAATACCGCCTTAAAATCCCGCTTGAATGCTGACAGGCTGCGCCCGGTGAGGTAAGCAAATTGTCCGAGGCTTACATTGAACCTAAAGTTCCGGTTCATATAGGCTTCCAAATTGATCTTTTGTGGTATGCCAAAGTCAAAGAATACGCCGGAAAGTTCAGGTTTGGTCTTCAGCAGAATGATCAGCAGCTCTTCGTATTTAAGATCTTCAAATGCTTCGTCCAGTTCCATAGCGCCCTTGTAATAAGGTTTTATTGACCGGATAAAACTGTCTATGAGGTCTGCCTGGTCAAGCTTGATGATCGCGCGGTCTGTCGCCATTTTTAACGGTTTGCTTTGGTGCTTTTGCTGAAATTGCCGCAGAAATTCTTCATCAAAACAAAACATGATCGGTTCAAATTCGCTGGTCTGGCTATTCAGGATGAATTTCACCAGATGATTTTTCCGCGCGATACAGCATTCACCGGCACGGTAAGTATAGCTTTTATTTCCATCAAAAAAGCTGACCTCTCCCTGAATGATGTACAGGAAAAGATGGTCCGGGATAAACTGCTCCTTTAAAACATTGGTCTTTACATCATTCGCTATGGCTCTCATTTTATCAGAATTGCGCTCCTGAACGGATGCCCCATATAGATCAACAGCAATGGCAGCAGTAAAAAGGGGATCTCGATCATCGCAAATTTATAATTACCTGCCTTTAATACCAAAGCCATCATCAACGCGATCTGTATCGCCCGGAGCGTATCCCCCCAGAAAAAAGTGTCAGGGAACAAAATCAGCAAAGCCGCTACGATCGCCCAGATTCCGAAAACGAACCGGACCGGATCAGGGATGCCCAGCGAGGACATCATTTCTGCATATGCCAGGGAAGGTTTGCTAAAGGCCCGGCTCCCGTGAACGATGCCAAAGTATAGGGATATCGCGATCAGTAACCCGCTTAAAATTTTCATGTTATCTATTTTTATACAAGAGTTTGTATTTTACTATACTATCCACTGCCGCCAGTAGCGTATCCTCTTGTGTGGCGATGGGCTTCCATTTCAATATGGTCTTTGCTTTCTGGTTACTTACATTGCGGTTCATCTTGATGAACATCAGACCTTCTTGTGCACGGGAACTGAATAATGAACCTAATCGAATGACCCAATCCGGCAATGTTTTGGCGGAAACCTGTTGTGAAACTTCCGGTCTTTTCTCCCGCAACAAGGCAGCTATTTGCGGTAAGGTGATCTGTCCGTCCGCCGAAGCGATAAACCGTTGTCCACTGGCGGCTGGGTTTGTCATTGCGCGGATATGCAGATCGGCAACATCTCTGACGTCCACGACGTTGAGCGGAATATTGGGTGCCATTTTCATAGAGCCATCTAATAGGTTTTGCAGCAGATGAAAGCTTCCGGAAACATGCGCATCCAGTGATGGTCCCCAGATGCCAACTGCGTTGATGGTTGCAAACTCCAGTTTTCCGCCTTGGGTGCTTATAAAATCCCATGCTGCTTTTTCCGCAAGTGTTTTGGATCTTTCATAAACCGACAACCCCTTGGTTTGGACATTTGTCCAGTCCGCTTCGGTGGTTTCCCTGTTTTTATCGGTTTGGGAGAATCCGACCGCCCCGAAATTAGAGGTCATGACCACGCGTTGTACGCCTTCTTTTTGTGCAAATCTCAAAATACGCAGGATGCCTTCGACAGCAGGGCGAATAGCCTCATCTTCCTGCCAGGGCTTGTTAAAGAATACCGGCGACGCGACGCTGAGCACATACCTGCAGCCTTTCATGGCTTCTGCCCAGTTATCATCCCTGGTCAATTCGGCTTCGATGAACGAAAGCTGAGCGAGATCGGTGACGCCATTTGCGGTTAATGCTGCTGTTAATTTGTCTTTGTTTTTTAAACTGCGGACGGTTGTTTTGACCTGATATCCCTTTTGTAAAAGCTGCAAAACGATCCGCATTCCTAAAAAGCCGTTCCCACCTGTGACTAATACCGTTTCTTTGTTTTCCATTTCTGATCTCTTTATAGACTGCAGCAAAGTTCGATGTATAACCGGTGATCCGTTTATTCCAAAAGTCCAGCTTGCTTTATTGAAAGGTCCAAAAGCAACTAGTAAAGTTTAGTTACCGGGTCAGTACCTTTTCACTTTGAGGAACCCAATTATACCCATACGCGAATCGTCCATAAAAAACCGTGAACCGTTAAAACGGCCAGGAGCTGATGAAGCGATCTTTGTCAGGAAGTAAATCAAAAGAAATGATAATGGATAGTGAAAATAGCGGATCAAAGGAGACGACCTCGGTAGTGATCATCGGCGGCGGGGTAACGGGCTTGGCACTGGCCACCTTTCTAAAAAAAGAGAATGTTGATTGTGTGGTACTGGAAAGACGCGACAGGCCATATATAGAAATGCGGCAGCGGGCCGGTGTGGTTGACGCGCGTGCGGTGAGGATGTTCGAACAGTGGGGACTGGCGGACAAGTTACTGGCCGGGCCGCTGGCTCAAACCATCGAATACCGTCTGAACGGTATGCCGCGTGTTTTTAAAGCAAGCATTGATGACGGGATCTCCAGCCGTTTTTGCACGCAGCAAATGCTCGTCAATAACCTGCTGCACGAACTGTTCGATGAGATGAGCGGTGACGTCCGCTTCAATATTACAGAGATCAATATTGAAAACGGAACAGGTGACCGGCCGCGAATTATATACAAGGATGACAAAGGCGTCCATGAGCTGATCTGTGATCACATCGCAGGATGTGATGCTGATCGCGGGATCAGCAGGGCATCGATACCACAGGATGCGTTGACTGCCTATAGCTACGATTTTGGCTATGCCTGGTTGGCGGCACTTGTGGAAGCGCCGGTCACCGGGCATCCGATCATGGCTATAAGTGACCACGGCTTTGTCGGGCAGCTGCCGCGGGGGCCGCAGCGCAGCCGGTATTACCTGCAATGCACGCTTGATGATGGCCCAGAGGACTGGCCGGAAGAAAGAATATGGGAAGAGATCAGGCTGCGTTCGGGTGATGATACGATCCGGAACGTTCAGGTTCACAATATTGAATTTGTGCCGTTCAGATCGGTGGTCTACGCACCGATGCAATACCGGAATTTGTATCTCGCGGGCGATGCCGCGCACCTCGTACCGCCGGTGAGCGCCAAAGGTATGAACCTTGGCCTTTTCGACGTCGATGTGCTTGGCCGGGCGTTATTGCTGGCTGTAAAGAACGGCGATAGAACCGGCTTAGATAATTACTCTGATACCGTGTTGCCGCATGTCTGGAACTATCAGGATTTTGCAGTTTGGATGGCTGACACCATGCATGACGCAGGAAATCCGGCATTGCATGGGAATTTCCGGCAAATGACGGCGCGGGCGCGTTTGAATAATTTGTTCGAGTCACCGACAGCCGCACAGTTACATACCGAGTATCAGCGCGGTACGAACTGATACACCGCATGGTTGATCCGACCGGACAGCAATAGATGAACCTCGTACTATGTTCATCTATTGCTGTATCTAAGGGTGCACGTTTGCTAACACCAGGGAGACCTTATATATTAATTGTATTTTTATAGCTCATGAACCCAAAAGACAAGATACCGGTCCACCGGATGGATGATTGGCATTACGGAATTTACCTGAAGTCTTTCGGCATGGTTTCATCTGCCCGGCCGGATTATGACCTGTCAAAAGCGCATCGTCATGATTTTTATTACGGCGTGCTGCTTGAAAAGGGCATGATGGCGCTTGAGGTAGATTTTCAGCCTTTCCATCTGGGTGAACACACGATTTTCTTTACCTATTCCGGGCAGGTCCACCGTATTGTCTCTGCCCGTCTGGAACAAGGCTGGTTCTTTCCTTTCGATCCGGCCATCATTGACCAGCAGCTTAAAAACATTTTGGATCAGAGTCTTTCGGAAGTCATGATCGCAACATTAGATCAGAACAAATCTGCTAAATTTTCAACTTCTTTACAGGAATTAAAGGCTGTTTACGATGAGCCGGGGCAGCGTTTCAGCCAGCCGGTGCTCCATGCACTGCTCACCGCTTTTTTATATCAAACCACAGGAGCCTGCTTTTCCCTGGAACGAAATACGCTGACCAGCTATCCTTTGCGGAGTATCGAGATCACCAAAAACTTCCGGCAGATCCTACGGCAAAATTTCAGGTCTATCAAGAGGCCTTCGGCATATGCAGCCCGGATGCATATTTCGACCAGCCATCTGAATGACACGGTAAGGTCTGTCACCGGTTTTCCGGTGACCTATTTTATCCAGCAGGAAGCTATGCGTGAAGCGCAGCGCCTGTTGTATTATTCCGCACTCTCCGTCAAAGAGATCGCGCTTTCGCTCGGTTTTGATGACGCACAATATTTCAGCAGGCTGTTCACCAAGGTTGTCGGCCTTTCTCCGCTAAAGTGGCGCACGCAGAACCGCAACTGAACAGCATCCCGGCTGCGGCTCAGTTCGACTGAAAGGACTGCCGGAATTCCAGCGGCGAAAGTCCCGTTTTCGTCTTGAACAATTTGCTGAACGACTGCGGGTGCTCGAAGCCCAGTTCATAGGCGATCTCGCTCACCGATGCTTCCGAGGTCGTGAGCTTCTCTTTTGCTTTATCCAACAGCTTTTCATGGATATGCTGCTGTGCCGTTTGGCCGGTAAGCACTTTTAGAACACTGCTCAGGTATTTTGGGGAGGCATTCAACGCTTCAGCAATATCCTGAACGGACGGCAGGCCTTTGCTGATCAATGCATCACTGTTAAAGTAGTCCGTTAGCTTTTCTTCCAGTCTATCCAGCAGCTGATGGTTAGCTTTCTTGCGCGTGAGGAACTGCCGGTTATAAAAGCGCTCCGAATAATTCAGCAAGGTCTCTATCTGGGATATGATGATGTTCTGGCTGTACTTGTCGATATTAGCATGATACTCCTGCCTGATATTTTCAATGATGCCTTTTAACGTGCCCTCTTCCTTTTGGGAAACAAATAAGGCCTCATGCGTGGTATAGCCGAAGTACTCGTACTGTTTAATGCTTTTGGCAAGCGTGGTATTCCAAAAGAAATCCGGATGGATCATCAGCATCCAGCCCGAACGCTCTCCCCGGGCATCCGCATCCCTCTCAATACTGAAAACCTGGCCCGGCGCAATAAAGAACATGATCCCCTCATCAAAGTCATATGCCTGTTGACCGTATCTGATCTTCCCGCCGATGTTTCTTTTCAGCGATATGGAGTAGAAGTCATATACCCAGCTGTTTCCCTGATGATCCTGCGTTAACCTCACATCTGCAAAATTGACCACACTGATCAGCGGATGCTCCGGTGGCGGCAGGCTCCTGGTGCGGTGAAATTCACTGATCGTTTTAATTCTTTGTATGGTCGTCATTGTTGCTATATCATCTTTACGGGTATGGTAAATTTGGTGAATAAAAAGGAATTGCTGGCATTTTCCCTTTTATTCACCGGTAATAAATCGCTTTTATTCTTCGTGCTGAAAAGCCGCCGCAAAATCACGGGCAAAATCAGTCAGTTTTACTTTACCTAATACCGGCTTGTGCTGGTAGTAATCCTCGTATAAGTGACCACTTCCCTGGCTGGCCTGCATTTCCACGAAGCCTTTGGCAATTTGCGGGTTGAAACCGATCTTTAAGTAAATATCTAACTGCTGTTCATCGGAGATCACCTTCCATCTTAGACCGGGCTGACCGATGGCCGCGCCTAACGCAGCGGCGACCTCGTTCGGTGAAACCTCATCACTCGCAATGTAGCGAACGGTCCGTCCGGCAAATGGTGTATTCATCTCTTCGGCGATCACGGCAGCAATATCCAAAGGTGATACCCATGGCTCTTTCCGGTCACCGCCATTGTTATTGGAAATGATCTCGCCTTTCGTTTTGATGGTATGGGAGAAGGCAAATAAATTGGTGTAAAAACCGACCGGGCGCATAAACTTGATGGCTACGCTTTCCGGCAATTGCCTCAATATGTTCTCTACGTTATGGTGAAAGATCAGGAAACCATTCCCTTTATCCGTATGCGCACCGATACTGCTCAGGTGAACCACTTGTTTAACGCCTGAGCGTTCAATGGCCGACCTGTAATTGTTCCCTATCTCGCTGATGCCGCCGATAAAATCAATATGGGGATCCATCATATCGCCGCCAACGGCATCCAACGTTTCCATCAGGTACACGATGTCGGCGCCGGTAAAAGTATCCGTCAAAAAACCGGTATCGAACATGGAGCCAACAACTCCGTTCGCGCCTAAGGCTTTGATGTCCATTAGTCGTTCTGTTTTACTGGTAATTACGGTAACGGCATGTCCCTGTTTAACCAATTCTGCGGTCAGCGGTTTGCCTACATTGCTTATAGAGCCTGTGAGTATGATCTTCATAATTCTTCTTTTTTGTTGATACAAAATTCATCAACAAAGCGTTGCCTAACTTAGCCGAATAGCCGATTGTTGTAGCCAAAATTCAAGTAAGCTTTGGCGGTCAGTATCCGCAAAGGCGTTATCGATGAGAGAATGGCGAGCGGAGATTATTTTAGTGTCGCCATGGAGCGTGAGATTTATCCAGCTTATCACGATCAAACGGTATGCAAAAGGTTTCCTGTAATATTCTTAAATTCGGTCGTTAACACGACTGGAACTAATGATCTTCAATTTTACCGCCACGCCGGAGTTTGATTTCATGACCTATTTTGCCCGGCACATCGGGGCAACGATAAATGATGGGCTATTGTTCATTCCTGCCGGTCTGGGCAACGGGTACATTCGTAAACTGTCCTTTGGCCCTGAATTCAAGATCACCCTGCATCATTATGTATTAAAGGAAGACCTGGTCATCAAACGCAATACGTCCGGCCAGGGTAACGAGCTGATCACCATCTTTTTTTACAGCAACGAACAAACGCTCGGCATAGCCTTCGACAATAATCCCAATGTTCAGTTTTCCGAACGCGATGAATCCGCTATCCAGGTTACCTCTAATGATCTGAACTCGACCATCCGTTTTCCGGCAGGTCACACGATACGTTATGCGGTGATCGCCATTATGCCGTATTATCTGAAAACCCTGCTGGCTCTTAATAAGCTGAATTCTACGATCGAAACGATAACCAGCCCGGGACATACATTTCTTTATTTTGAGAATATGACCGCTGAGACCAAACTGCTGCTTAAAAACTTGAGCGCGGTGGATATGAACGATGAACTGAGCCAATTCTACATGCAGATCAAAGTACAGGAACTGCTTTACCTGCTTTTTCAAAAGCTATCGAAACGTGAAAGCTTACCGCACCAGAACATTAACAGCGCGGATGCGGCCAGGCTTCTGCATATCCGTAACGAAGTTATCAGCGATCTGAGCGCACCGCCGGTATTGCCCGAACTGGCACAAATTGCCGCCATGAGCGAAACTAAACTCAAACAGCTCTTCAAGCAGGCCTTTGGTGATACTGTTTATAATTACTTTCAGCGCGCCCGCATGGAGGAAGCTGCCTTTTTGTTAAAACAGGGTAAGCGGTCGGTTGCGGAGGTTGGCTATGAACTGGGATTTACCAACCTCAGCCACTTTAGCAGGTTGTTTGAAAAACATTACGGTTTTACACCCAAGCGCTATTCTTCAAAAGCTTAAACGCTTCGTCGTATCGGACTGATTTTTCGCCTTTTCAGGCTATTATCAGCTTACTATTAGGCGCAACTTTGCTATATCAAATAAAAGATAAGCAAAATGAAAAAGTTATTCATGCCCTATAGCAAAGCCACACTTCAGTTGAAGAACCACGTCGTGATGGCACCGATGACCAGAAGCCGTGCCATCGGCAATGTGCCCAATGAGCTGATGGCCGCTTATTACAAACAGCGTTCCGGTGCCGGACTGATCATCACCGAAGGCACTTCGCCCAGCCCTGAGGGCTTAGGCTATCCGCGTATCCCGGGTATTTTTACGGAGGCCCAGATAGAAGGCTGGAAAAGGGTGACCAGTGCAGTTCATGAAGGCGGTTCCAAAATATTTCTACAGTTGATGCATACCGGCAGAATTGCCCACAGCTCCAACTTGCCGGAAGGCCATCAGGTAGTGGGTTTATCAGCCGTTAAAGCCGCAGGGGAAATTTACACCGATACCGGCATGTTCGAATATTCAGCACCAAGAGTATTGGATGAAGAAGGCATAGCCCGTATAATAGAAGACCATGTTAAGGCTGCTGAAAATGCCATTGCCGCAGGCTTCGACGGTGTCGAGTTACACGGAGCACATGGCTATTTGCTGGAGCAGTCTTTGAATCCGCACGTCAATAACCGTACGGACAACTATGGCGGATCCATAGCGAACCGCAGCCGTTTGACGCTGGAGATCGTACAAAAAATAGCAGCTTCCATCGGAGCAGGTAAGGTTGGCCTGCGCATTTCACCTTTTTTAGCATCCAACGATATGCCTTCGTATGAAGAAGCTGAAGTACATGAAACCTATGTTCAGCTGGCCCGGAAAGTGAACCAATTAGGCATCGCGTATCTGCACATTTCAAATAATCAGGGCATTCCCCAAAATACGCATCAGGACATTCGGGCGGCTTTCGCGAACACCATTATCTATTGCAACGGCTTTACGGCTGAGACCGCTGAAACCAAATTACAGGATGGGTCAGCGGATCTGGTCGCCTTTGGCAGAAGTTTTTTGGCCAACCCCGATTTTATGAAAAGAATAGAAAAAAATGCCCCCCTGAATGAGCCGGATTATAACACGCTTTATACCCCCGGCGAAGAGGGTTATACCGATTACCCTGAATTTAATTAATTATTAGCCCCCATTGAAAATATCATAATGAAACCGTCAGCTTAGCTGACAGCTTCATCACCTCTTAAAAACAATTATCAACATGAAAATTACAACTACAGGCTCATTAGGAAATGTAGCCAAACCATTAGTAAAAACGCTGATCGCAGCAGGACACGAAGTCACCGTGATCAGCACCAAAGATGATCGCACAAACGAAATTGAGGCTTTAGGTGCAAAGGCAGCGACCGGCTCTATCAGTGACGAAGCATTTTTAGCCAAGGCTTTCAACGGCGCAGATGCGGTATATGTCATGTTGCCGCCATCCATGGGGCCGGGTAACATGATACAGAATATTGCCGATGCGGGGCAAGCGTACGCAAATGCCATTAAAGCGGCAGGCGTATCGCGCGTAGTGATGCTGAGCAGCGTTGGCGCTGATGCGACTGAAGGTACAGGCCCGGTACAGGGTGTGCATCGTGTAGAGAAGATATTAAAAGGTTTAGCCGGCGTGAATGTAACCGTTTTGAGGTCAGGTTTTTTTTACATTAACTTTTTGAGAGATATCCCATTGATCAAAAGCAAAGGCATCTTCGGTAACAATTATAACGGTAGCGACCGCTTGGCCCTGACACATCCCGAAGATCTGTCGACAGCGCTTGCAGCAGAATTGCAAACTAAAGGAAACGGCTTTGAAGTGAAATATCTTGTAAGCGATATTTCAACCGGAGACGAGATAGCAGCGTTATTTGGCAAGGCGATTGGTAAGCCGGAGTTGGTTTGGACAAATATTCCTGATGAACAGTTGAAGCAAGGCATGCTTGCCGGAGGATTGCCACCAGAACTGGCCGGGCTGATCGTTGAAATGGGGCAAGGCGTGAGGGACGGCAAAATTACTAAGGACTTTTTTGCCAGTGGTGTCAAAGTAACTGGTCAAATCAAGTTGCAACAATTTGCTGAAGAGTTCAAAGCCGCTTATCTACACGCTTGAGACTTATCGTTCTGTAAATGATTCATAAGATTATGGAGGTAAATAACAATAAAATTGTTGGCGTTCTGTACATTCTGTACAGGGAAGTGACAATGCAAGAGCCCAATGATCTTTTCGCCTTAGCATAAGACGATTTTGTATAATAAATTACAAGTAGATAATCGAATATTTTCCGATTATCTACTTGTAATTTAACCAGTTGAGTTATCGACATAGCCGTGATCTGGCTTCTTGTAGTCCGGCCTATGGCTTATTCTGTTTTTTGAACAAAAGAGTCAAGATTCATCGGTGTTGGCAGATCCACATTGTCGGAAGCATCAGCTAACTCCATCTTTGTAATGAACAATTCTTTCGGTGTGCGTACCTTTTTCATGTTTACAAGCCAATCCTTTTCACTTTCTCTATAACCTAGTGGAAGTATGACTGTGCTTGTATAACCTGACTCTTTTAAATTCAATAATTCATCAAGTTTTTCCTGCAGGAAGCCTTCAATAGGTGTTGCATCAACTTTTTGTTCTGCGGCAGCAGCGATCGCAATCGCAAAGGATATATAACTCTGTTTGGCCGCATGATGAGCCTGCCATTCCTGGCCGGAGCGCTCATATAGATCAAGTATCACCTGTTTATAGTTATCCATCGTTTGATGAGGCAGACCGCGTTCATCCATCATGTAATTAAATACCTTAGAGATTCGTTCATCAGAATAGCCGTCCCATGCGGCGAAAACAAGTAAGTGCGAACAATCAGTGATCTGGCTTTGATCGTAAGCAACCAACCTGATCCGCTCTAACAATGCTTTATCTGAGATCACAATTACTTTATATTGTTGCAGTCCCGATGATGATGGAGCCAGGCGCGCGGCTTCTAAAATGTAATCCAGCTTTTCCTGCGGAATCTTTTCACCATTCATTTTCTTGGTAGCATAACGCCACTCCAGATCTTCTAATAAACTCATATCAATAATTTTTTTGACAAATGTAGGCCTACTTGGTGTCAATAAGTAACTTTGTTGCCAAAAGTAATGGTGACTATCAAGGCACCATTGTGACAAAAAGGTAACTTATGAATTTAGAAAATACAGACCCATCATTACCGACATTCGATGATTGTCTTAAGAAGATAAGAGCGATCGATGATACTATGGAGTTGCTGTCTGGGAAATGGAAGTTGTCCATTTTATCCAGGCTTTGCTATAAACCAATGCGTTATTCGGAGATATTGAATGACATTGAACCACTTTCCGGTAAAGTACTTAGCCGTGAGTTGAAAGATTTGGAAACTAACGGTCTGATTATCCGCTGCGTGAGCGGTACCAAGCCACCGTCCGTTACTTATAGCGTTTCAGATTATGGTATGTCCCTGAGGGATCTATCAGACAAGATAGCGGAATGGGGTTTGCAACACCGTGATCGGATCAGGAGTTCGTTCAAAAGAAGTGATTTATGAACAGAGTAGGTCTAAGCTTTCTACATTGAAAATCATGTTGTTTTTATTTAGTCATTCATTCACGCGCTGGGTTGGCCTCGAACCATTCGTGAATTGATTATAACTTCTATCGCTTATTTCGGCTGGCATATTCAAAATCTGTTGTTCTTACTGTGAAATAGTGTTTAATTTATGATGGTCTAACTTGATGTTCCATTAGGAACATCAAGTAGATAAGTGTGCGGCAGTGCAGATGTTCAAAGGTCAGAAACCGTGGAACATCCGGCTGTACACTGCGTTGTTCATTGCCCGGGACTGTTAAAAGTCTACTTAAGTTTAAGTTAATAATTCGCCCATACCGAAGATTTTGAGTCCTTCTCCAAACTGTTCAGCAACCGCCTGGTTAGCCGCTTCGATATATACTCCTGTGATCGGGTCAACAACAGTTCTCAAAGGTCTTTTACCTTGTTCTATACCGATCAGCTTGACGATGGCATCAGCGACATCCTGCGGGTTTGGGCTTTTGGTTTGGATCAGCCCGCCGAGCGCTGTGATCATTTTGTTCGGCATATCGGCGATGGCTCCATAACCTTCAAATACCGATTGATCAGATGCGTACTGGGTCTTCTGCTGCATTTCGGTAGGAAAGGCACCGGGCTCCAGAATAGCCACGTCAATACCTAAACGTTTAAGTTCGTAATGCAGACCCTCACTGATCCCTTCCAAACCAAACTTCGATCCGGCGTATATAGTAGCGAACGGAAAGGACACCCTGCCGAACCCGCTCGTCACATTGATGATCAGCCCATCGGCCTGCTTGCGCATAGCCGGTAATACCTGTTTGATGAATCTCCAGGGCGCGAATACGTTGATATCGAACATAGCCTGTACATCGGCCGTCGTAAAGCTTTCCGCCACACCATTCATGGAAACACCTGCGTTGTTGACCAGTACATCGATGATGCCTTCTTGGGCAATGATGGTGTCAACCGCCTGTTTAACGCTTTCGTCATTAGTTAGAGACACATCCAGCACGGTCACATTTTCTACGGCTGAAAGGGCATCGGCTTTTTCTGCATTCTTACCTTTAGTATCTCTCATGGTGGCATAAACCTGGTGACCTAAAGCGGCAACGCTATGGGCGGTCAGCCAGCCGAATCCGCTATTGGTTCCTGTTATTAAAACTACTTTTTTGCTCATGGTCTATTTATTTTAGATGATGATGCAAAGTTTCGGAACTTCCAGACAAAAGCATTTACCATTTGGTAAAAAGTGATCTTAACGAATATTTTTTCTGATCCTGCTCAACGATTGCTGGGTGATGCCGAGGTAGGATGCAATGTGAGACAGCGGGGCACGATTGATCAGGCCTGGAAAATATTCGATGAACGATAAATAACGCGTGGTCGCATTCTCCGAAACCAATGGACTTCGTCTTTCGATCGCTTTTAACAAACAACTTTTTATGATCAGGTGCTCGATAGCTTTCCAGCCAACAACCGTGTTCCCGATCTCATCCCAGTCTTTCTTGGAGAAAACCAGTAATTTACAAGGGCTTATAGCTTGTACATATTCTGATGCCACGACTTGTGCTTCGAACCTTTGCTGATCTGAAACGAAATTGTTCTCTTCAACAAAAGAATGCGTGATCTCTTCGCCCTTATTGTTATAGTAACAGAAACGAACCACACCTTCTAATAGAAATCCGACATACCTGGGGACCTTCCCGGCTTCAGAAAAGTAATCCTCCTTATTCAGTTCCAGCGTTTTCGCCTTGTTCATGATGAAGTCTGTTTGCTGCTGATTCAGATTACCGAATTGTAGTATGTAATTGACGAACGCTTCCATTGGGTAAATTTCGAATTTATTGCGCGCAGTTCATTTACCATTTGGTAAAAAATGATGTTGCGTAACGCCATAGCAGCCGGCTATCTATTATATTTCGAGGGTAAAATTAACAAAGTCACCATTGTGGATTGATTTAATAAAATGGATTAAAGTTTCGAAGGTGCAAGGCCAAATTTATTTTTAAATGCATAAGAAAAGTGCGACAGGTCTTCAAAGCCCAGATCAAGGTATATATCAGATGCCGACTGGCCTTTCTCTTTGATAAGATAATAAGCCTCCTGCAGGCGACGCTGCTGCAACCACTGACCCGGTGTTGTTTTAAATATTTTTTCAAAATCGCGCTTAAAAGTGGCCAGGCTACGCCCGGTCAAGTAAGCAAACCGTTTCATTTGCACGTTAAAATGAAAGTTTTTCTCCATGAAACCTTCGAGATCGATTTTACCAGGATCGCTAAAATCAAAAAGGACACCAGCCAAAGTCGGATATGTCTGTAGCAAGATCAAGATAGCTTCGTTGACCTTTAGCTGCTGCAATTCCTCGCTGATCAATAAGTCGTCCTGACGATACGGCTGCAGTGAATCCATATAACTTCGGTAAAGCGTATGCGGTTTTAATTTAATCACCGTTCCAGGTGAACTGATAACCGGCCTTTCAATAGCATGTTGTATACTGAAGTTTCTCAGACTCTGCTGGTCAAGATAAATGGATACTGACTTAAACTCACCGCCCGGGGCGGGCTCCTTAATATATTTGACCAGGTTGTTGCGTCTGATAAACCGGAAATCGCCCTCGTTGAAAATTTGGGTACGCCTGCTATTATCCGTCATGGTCAGCCTGCCGGATAGCTGGTAGCTGAATACATGCTCGGGAACAAACTGTTCGCCTTCTCTGCTTCGTGTAAAATAACAGGAATACCCGATCTTTGGTCTTTCGCTTTCAGCCATATTTCTTTTTAGTAACGTATCATTAATAGTAACGGCAAGGCCGGCGCAGCCTTGCCGTTAGTTAGCCTATTTTTTTAAATTCAGGAAGCGCTTTCCAGCCTCTGATTCCAAAAAGTTTTCCGCGTCATCACTATCAGTCGAAAGACTTACTTTTTCCCATTTTTCGAGTTCCCGCAATTTGGCAGCCTCTGAATGTTTGACGATAGCAACTGCTTCGCTGCCCAGCAGCAGATGCAAAGGCGGCTCGCGGTTATTCACGGTTTCCATAATCACCTGAGCAGCCTTATCCGGATCACCGATCGGTTTAAAGCCACCGCTTTTAAATAACGCGATACGTTTGTTAACTATATCGTAGCCTTCAATTTCCGCAGCGTACGTCATTGAGTCGCCGGCCCAATCGGTACGGAAGCCGCCCGGCTCAACGCAGGTAACCTTAATGCCAAGATCGGCTACTTCTATTGCAAGGCCCTCACTAAATCCGCTCAGTCCGAATTTGGCTGCCTGATAGATAGAAACGCCGCCACTACCAACCCGGCCGCCCATCGAACTGATCTGCAGAATATGCCCGGAGCGCTGTTTGCGCATATAGGGCAGTACGGCACGGGTAAGCTCAATAGGTGCGTATAAATTCGTTTCCAGCTGGCTGCGAACCTGTTCGTTGCTGAAAGCTTCCACGGCACCCGTAATTCCAAAGCCCGCATTATTGACCAATACATCAATCCGTCCAAAGTGTTCTACGGTTTCCGCGATGGCTTTGCGTACCTGATCTTTAGCATTAACATCCAATTCAATAGGATAAACAGCATCCTGATATTGAGTTACCAGATCTTTCAGACTGTCCATATTCCGTGCAGTCGCAGCCACCTTGTCACCTTTCGACAATACAGCTTCCGTAAGGCTTCGCCCTAATCCGCGCGAACTACCTGTTATAAACCAAATTTTTGCCATTGTTTCTTTTTTTATTTAAGGCAAAACTAACTTACAAAGTATCTTAGGATTTTGTTGTGAGGCTCAAGTTACTTTGCTTCAAAGCTCATTCATCATGTGCGCATATAACTGCTTAGAAAAGCGCCACCAGTCGTTTTCCGTCCGCTACCTCCATTTCCCAGATGCTTTCCATATCTGAAATCCCGATGGTTTCCACATCAACTTTGATCTTGCCCTCGGATGCGAGTTGAAGCATTGCAGGAAGAATCTCCGTCAAGAGCACGCTCATCTGCTCTTTGGTCCAGCTACCCAGTCCCGAACCGGTCAGGTGCAGGTCTACGCTTCTTAAGATTTCTGCCGATAGCTGTATTTTGTCGCCCGCCATCGAACCCACAGATACATATCTTGTCCGATGAGTGAAGTTACCTTCGCCCTTAAGTGCCTCCAGAATCATCTCCGTGGGATGTCCCCATATATAATCAACCACCACATCGATCGGCGTAGCCCGGTGGATGTTTTTTATCTGCTCGATAAAACTTTTATCATCCTGACGGATAGTGATGACCGCGTCTACGCCCAGTTCCAGCAGGTCTTTTAGCGATTGCTCGTTCCTGCCTGTAGCAATGATCTTCTTTGCACCATACAATCTGGCTACCTGAACGCCAATCCGGCCAGTGAAGCCTAGCACCATTGATCAGCACCGTATCTCCGGATTGCATGTCCGCCCTGTAGCGTAATGCCATAACAGAACCTGCCACAGCGTTGGGTAAAGCAGCGGCTATGGCAGGCGCGATACCTCCAGGCAAAACCACCATTCTTTTTTTATCGATCACCGCTTTTTCAGCCATTGTTCCGGTCACGCCCAGTGCGAAAACCCGGGTGCCATCTTCCAACAGGCCAACGCCGTCTCCACCAATGACTTTGGCTTTGGTTAGGTCACCTTCCGTAGTGTAGTGTTTACCGCTGGCCATGGATCTGTCCAGGTGTTTGATGGCAGCGGCCTGAACCGTCATCATCAGTTGGTCATCACCGGTTATTCCTGGCTCGGGGAAATTCGTTACATATTGCGGCGTTCCACCTTTTTGAAACATTACTATCGCTTTCATTTCTTTTGTTTATTTTTCAAAAGTAGATCAACCCGTCCCGGTAAAACGATAACATTTGTTATCAAATAGCTTATTTGCTTCTTGCGATCCTGTTTTTAATACGACTGAGATGTACCGACGAAATGCCCAGAAAAGAAGCAATATAATGCTGCGGAATACGCTGAACAATCTCAGGGCGGTCCTGCATCAATTTTTGATACCGCTGTTCAGGCGAATCGCGAATAGACGTGGAGAACTGTTTAATGTAATCAAATGTCCGTTCGAAGAGCGCATCGATCAGCATATCGCGTAGCCTCGGAACCTCCTTGATCTCTGCGATAAGCTTATCCAGATCGGCTTTATCGATCCACCAGATCACCGAGGGTTCCAAAGTTTCGATTGTGATCGGGCTAGGAATGCTTTTCTTCAAACTTTCAATAGAAGAAACGCTGCTGTTTTCAAAAAAGAACTGGCCGGTAATCTCTTTGCCGTCGTCATTGTGCCATGCCCTTATACATCCTTTTTCAATAAGAAATAATTTATGAGCCACATCACCTTCTGCTAACAGGATAGATTTAGCTGGGACCTCGATACGCTTAAAGTGCTGTTGGTAGGCTGTCCAGATCTCTATGGCAAGTGTGGATTTATTCGGAAGCTGTTCAAGCATAACAGGACGTCAAAATGATCATATCGTTGGCAACAAATATAAGGATTGATTAACCGATGAAGCACACGCAGAAAGTCGGGACATTCCCAGACTTTGCTAAAAGTCTTCATCTACCGTGTAAATGAAAAATGTATGTTCGTCCGGATAACCTTCCGGCCTGTAACCCCTCCTGAAAATCGGACTGCTTAGAGGACGAAAAGTCTTAACTTTAAATAGTCAAACGATGAAGAACTCGATCATTACCGAAGCACAGACCCCGCAAGGCCATCAAAGAGTATGAAGGTGGCCGTGAGCTAAACGACATATGCCGCGAACTGGGCGTGCACAAATCCACCTTTTACAACTGGCGTAAAAAGTATGCTGGTATGGACAGCCAGGAATTGAAGCGGCTGAAAGAGCTGGAGGAAGAGAACCGTAAACTGAAGCATATGTATGCAGAGCTGGCTTTAGATCATAGTTTACTAAAAGACGTACTCTCAAAAAAGTTCTGAAGCCCTGCCAGCGTAAAGACATGGCCCCGTTACTTGATGGAGTTCCGTCAGGTAAGTATTAGCAGGGCTTGCCGGGTAGTGAGGCTGCCCAAATCCATGTATTATTATAAGAACGTCAGAGATGATTCAGAGACCACCAGATAAGTTGCTGGAACTCTCCGAAAAGCACCCCACCGAGGGTCAGGATCTGTATTACAGCAGAATTCGGCAGCAGGGCTTGCTATGGAATTACAAGCGTGTAAGACGTGTTTACCTGCTGCTGGGCATGAATAGGCGCCGCAAGGTGCGCAGACGTGTACCGGCAAGGGTTAAAGTGCCGTTAGTAGTGCCTGAGCAGGCTGGAGATACCTGGTCTATGGATTTTATGTGCGATGTGCTGATGAACAAGAGAAGGTTCCGTACGCTCAACATTATCGATGATTACAATAGAGAGGTTATCGCGATTGAAGCTGCCCATACAATGCCAGCAACCAGGGTAACACAGATATTGGAGCGAAGCATTCATGAGCAAGGTAAACCCAGTTGCATCAGGGTAGATAATGGCCCTGAATTCATCAGTAAAGAGTTCAAAGACTGGTGTGCGAGTAAAGGCATTGAGGTACAATATACGCAGCCGGGCAAGCCTATGCAAAATGGATACATCGAACGCTTTAACCGAACCTTTCGGGAGAATATACTCGATGCTTACTTATTTGAAGACATCAACCAGGTACAGATTTTAGCCGATGAATGGATGGAAGATTACAATTACAGCAGGCCGCATGAAGCACTGGGAGGTATAACGCCAGACTTGTACAAGCGGCTAAACTGTGGAGATACCAGAAACTCTACCGAGTTTCCTGGGGCATCTCCACAGTTCAAACAACAATAATTATACTTTTGAATCAATAAGTCTATAAAATACCAGTCCGAACTAAGGGAGGGTTACAGAATCACTCCACACTTAAATATCTGGTATAAAGGCGTTGAATTTTTTAAAACGGCTCCCCTATCCGCTAATTTTAATACAGAATGATTAAATCCTGCCAATCAAATGTTGCAAGATTGTTTTTAAAATTCAATATCAAGTTAATCGCTTCTCAATTTATTAAGTGACTGTACAACGGGGAATGTAAAACAAAATTCCGCCGCATAAATTAAAGTTGTTATTTTCCAAACTGGCCGCAAACCACTAATTAAATACTAAGAAATTCTTTAAATCTTTTATCAAATGGTTCGAAATCAATCCTGTTAGGGTTAAAAGACCGGAAAAGGGGCTATTAACTGCATTTTTGTTGTAACTCGTTGTTAAGCATTGATATAGGATAAGCACTAACATTAACTCTTTGAATTCAATACACATTCCCGGTAAACACAGCTTTTCAGAGTATATCAAACTTATTTGAATTGTGTTTAAAATAGCTATTTATCATGGCTTACATAGTAAAGTAAGACACCAGTACCTTATTGCTCAAAAACCACAGCATGCAGTTAGGGTTACGGCTTAATACCGCACCGGGATGGCCGGTATATTCTTTCAAGCTTTTGGCCAGTTCATCTTTAACGGCTTTCGGTAACCATTTAAAGTCGAAATCCTTGCTGCTTTTGTCCGGGGCAGTATAGTTTATGCTATAGTATTTTTTCTTGAGTTTAGCAAAAGTAGCGGCATCATAATACAGTACAGCCTCAAGGGTATAGTCAGAAGGGCCGAGTCTGCCATCGCCAAGCCGTGTCAGGTGATATTCAACAGCTGTAGGCTTATAAGTTTTCAAATTCAGGAAACCAGCAATATTCTGCGGGTTGGTGCCGTGCATGGTTTGCGATTTGCTGCACGAGCATACTGCTATGAATGTAATAAAGAAGGCGATGTTTTTCATGGAGTTAAGATGGGTAAAACTCACGGAAAAATTATCTTAAATTTCGAAAGTGTCCTGCTGAACTTTATTACTTCCAAACTTTTGATCTTACAAACCAATATTGAACTCTGAAAGTAAAAAAGTAGCATTAAATATAAGAATTCGCTCAACTTTCATTATTATCAAACCTTTGTATTTCCAGGAATGTTCCAAAATTAATATTGTAGTCAATTACAGCCTAATAATATAAAGATTGGTAGCAACTGGTGAGCGCCGATTTGAAAAATTTATAAAACATTGAACATAAAAGCTGTATGATAAGGTACGCTTGTACCGTCCATTTTCTGCCAAATACATTCCCAAAGTGTACAAAACTCTTCAAATTTGGCTGTTTGTTTTTTTTATGTTTTGAATACTGGCAATCATCAAAATTTCAGGGTGTCCACTATGGCATCTTTTCCGATGAGGATTAAACACGCTGAAAAGTGTAAGCACAGTAAGTATCTATGAAAGAGTGAACGATCAGTTAGTTTCACCAATGCATGACAATTATTAACTTAAAAAATCAAAGTAATATGAATGAATAGTTTTACTACTATTCTAATAGCATGATTTAACAAACGGGAGCTTTTTACTTGATGCATCATAAGTATCTATGAGAGACCTATACTTTATATGAACTTCAATGGTTTAATCACGGACTTCTTTAAAGGCGATATTAGATGTATTTTATTAATATTGAGCTTTTCAATCCATAAATGAATAAACAATCAAACTTACTTGATATCAAATCCGCAAAACAGATGGTTGCCGGCTTAATACTGATGACCGTGTTCACACTTCTTTGGAATGGTATTGCTTATTACGGGTTGAGAAACTCTCCTTATAGATGGCTATTGAGCGTGTTTCTGATAGCCTGTATATTTTTTGTATACTATGCTTTTCAGCTTCACCAGGCAGCACAACGTTTACCCGTACCTGATACCTCATTTACTGATCAGCAAGAAGTGAAAAGAAGAGAGAAATTATTTATGATGATATGTACGGGCGAGGGTATCGGCGTATTTCTAGCCGTCAATATCGTAGCCAACCTTCATCATCCTGAACTGCAGGTGCCTGCCATTGCCCTGGCCGTTGGCTTACACTTTTTTCCGCTAGCTAAAGTATTTAAAAGGAAGATGGATATTTACATCGGCATCTGGAGTACACTTGTTGCTTTGTTAGCCATTATGCTTACCCTTAACCACACGATTAGCCAAATGCCGATGCTTGTCTTTACCGGTGTAGGCTTGGCCCTTTCAACTTCTTTTTATGGGATCTATATGATTCTCAAAGCTCGCCGGGCATCTGTTCATCAAAGCCAATCTTTATCAGTCGTGGATTAAAAACAACAATGTGTCGTGTTCTCCAGGTGCAATGCGCATTTATCTTTACTATATCAGTGCCCCTAAGTGTTTAACTTGCCAGGCAGGCAATATACAATTGTCATCAAGTACTTACTGTATTTGTCGTACCTATTTCAGCCTGACAACCGGAGAAAACAGGATGCGAATTAGCTATTAATGCTTGGATTTTAACCGGCTGAGTGTTTCAGGAGACATGTTCAGATAAGAGGCCACCACCTTATTGGGCAATCGTTTGATGATCTGCGGATTTATTCGAAGCAGCTCTTTGTAGCGTTCACCCGCATCTTTGGTGGCCCCCCTCTGAAAAATGTTCAAGTTGTTGGTATAAGCATATTCCAGGTAGTCCCGGTAAAACTTCTCCCATGCGGGTATCATCTCTAATAAGTAGTAAAAGTCTTTCCGGCTGATACGTAGCAAAACAGAATCCTCCATTACCTGCAAGGCTTCCTCTGAAGGCTTGCCCGTGATGAAACTGGCCAGCCCAGTGCCAAATTGCTGCTCAAAAACAATATGCCGGGTAACTTCCAGCCCGTCTTCTTTCAGAAAGTAAAACCTGACACAACCCTTTTCTACAAAGTTCATAAACTGGTTGACTTCACCGATATGGACTAGTAGTTGATTCTTTTTGAACGAGAATGGTTTGAAATGTTGCAGCACAAAAGTCATTTGCTCTTCTGTCAAATAAACGATCTTACTGATATATGCCGCTAAGTTTTTCTTACTCATGACTGCTCCTTCGCCTGTTCTGCAATTATAAACCTCGATGCTGCTCCTCTTCCTTTCCGGTAGGCCTGCAAAGCTAAACTTAATCCGATGACGGCTGCCACACTGCCCAATAAATAAATACGGTCATAATGTTCCCCTTTAGAAACCAAACCGGCAACCGGAGCGGTAAGCCCCATGCCCAGATCGAAAAACGCATTGTAGGCGGCCATGGCCATTCCCCGGTTTGCTGGAGATACGCCTTTGATAGCCATTTGGCCAAAAGACGGAAATACCAGTGACATGCCTGCCCCGGTGAGCAACGCACCGATTATGGCCATCTCTCCGTTTCGGGCTTGCCAGATTAATAGCTGGCCGATGACTTCAACAAACAGGGAAACAATCGCTACACTTGCGCCGCCAAATTTATCTGGAAAATGAGCAAAGAACAAGCGCGTAACCACATAACCGCACCCAAAGGCAGTTAGTGCCATTGAAGCATCTGCCCATCCTTGCCGGGCGAAGTATAAGGTGATAAAAGAGGCTATCCCACCAAACCCGATACTGGCCAGCGCAAGCCCTGCACCTGAGCGCCAGACTATTTTAACCGCTTTGTAAAAGGGCAGCCGCTTTTCAACCTGAATGAGTGGAAGCTTGGGTAATAGCCAGGTTGCAGTGTAACTAATTACCGGCATCAGGATAATAGCCACAAATGCAGCCTTTAATCCGAATTGTGTTTGCAGGTAGATACCTAAAGGCGCACCGCAGGCCATACCGCCGTACATGCCTAAACCGTTCCACACCATGACCTTGCCGGTGTTACTTGGCCCCACCAGTACGAATCCCCAGGCAAAAACACCAATGACGAGGTAACTCTCACCTATGCCCAGCAGCACACGACTGGTACCCAAAAGGATAAGGCTTGCTATAGGAAAACCGGTTATGATACTGCCGATCACACAACAGCATCCGGACAGAACAGACAGAATAAGACCGGTCAGGACGGTCGGCTTACCACCTTTGATATCGGCCGACTGGCCGGCCAAGTGCCGGGTCAGCAAGGTAGATAGATATTGCAGCCCGATAATCACACCCACTACGAAATTACTGAATTGTAGGGTGTTGTGAACGAAGCCGGGCAGAATGCCAAGGCAAACGCCCATGATCAGGAATTCTGTAAAAATGATCGTAAAGATAATCAGGAGAACTCTGGGGGCTTTGGAAGTCAATGGTGGTAAATGAAACGCCATATTTAAGTTTAATTGAATAATGCAGCAAAGGTATGGCGTCAATTATGGGCCGGCATTGATCCAAGTCAACAAATAGAACTTCCGAGCGTTTAACCAGTCAAAAGCATCAATATCCAATTGAAACATTCCCCAAAACGACCGTTTAAGGATATATGATCTTTATTCCTGGATGATTTCCCTACGAGTAATCTAAGGCTGATGGTAATCGCAGAACACACAACACTGGTAGCGCATAAATAATGACAAAAATGAATGATCAGGAACATGAAAAGCGCAGGAACAGAGGAAAGGATCCGCGTGACGAGGAGCTTTTTGGCTTAGATGCTCAACGTGATAAGCTTTCGTCGGCGTTAAATGACATGTATTATCTCCTGAGCAAAGACTATCCTCCGCGAGCTACGCTGGCATTAGTGGGCAATCGGTACCGGTTGCGGCAGCGGCAGATCCTCGCGCTGCAAGGTATGGCGTGCTCGGCAAACGATATCGAATGTCGTCGCGCTAAAGAGGTCTCAGCTGATCACCTGCAAGAGAAGACCATTTTTCTGGATGGGTTTAATATTGTAATTATACTAGAAACATTCTTATCAGGCGGTTATGTCTTTAAAGGCCTGGATGGCTGTTACCGTGACATTTCTTCTGTACATGGTTCGTACAAGCGGGTAAAGCAAACCGAAGAGGTGCTGATCTCGGCAGGCTTGGCATTACAGAAGCTTGGTGTTAAACAAACAACCTGGATATTTGACACGCCGGTATCTAACAGCGGCCGCCTGATGACCTTATGTTATGAAATCGCAGCAGAACATGGGTTCTCCTGGGAGATTCACCTGGATAATGCGCCCGATAAATATTTAATTACCGGAAGCCGGCTGATCGCTAGTTCAGATGCCTGGATACTAAATGGTTGCTATCAGTGGTTTAATTTTACCTCTTTTATGATTAACCACGTCTTCAATAGCAGCAAAGCCCTGAATATCATGGACCATACCACCAAATTATGACTTATACCTGAATTAACGCCCTGACTGTTTCGCTCTTCAAAACGCTTTATAGATAGTTTGCTCCGTAACAATGATATGATTCATCAAACAAGCAACAGCTACCAAAAAAGAGCGCTTTTACTTTTTGCCTCGGGCATGCTGAATTACACAACATCTGGCTTAAGAAGCATGCTTCTTTGCGTTGCTTATTACAAAACACCATGTGGCTCTCGCAGGCGGAACACTTCTTAATGGTTGTACCGACACAAACAAATCTTTATGTATGGCAAAACCCTGTTTCATACCTGTGTTTGAGCGTACTCTTGCGAAACGGGGCGACATGGTGGCGTTAACCTTAGCCGGCGTTCAGCAGGAAAAACTGAGCCGGGGCTTATACAACAGCTTTCGGGACCGTGCCTATGACGCCAAGGACATTGTTGTCCATATCTATGCCGACCACCGGGAGGTTGTTCCGATATATGCGACGACTGGTACTGTCGAAACGCTGAAAGTGATCCGCTGATGCCGACGCCGCAGCTGTATGTTGTTGCGGGGCCCAACGGTGCGGGAAAGAATATGCTGGCCGTTGTATTCGTGAGTTTGCGGATGAATAGCGAGGTTATGTCCCATGAGTTTTTAATTTTGGGGAGCGTGTTACTGCTCCCGATAAATGAAATAAAAAATTTGGGTTACAGGTGGTTAGAATGGCAAACCGTCATCATCCGAGGTCTATGCAACTGCAGCAAGCTTAGCTTTTCGGGCAGTTTCTGCATGTTCGGCTTTGACACCTGCGGAAAATAGTTTAAGAGAATCGACATGGCACACTAAGTGGGAATGTGTCATACCCTGACGGCCGTTCTAGGCTTCGGCTTCCATCAACCTGTATACTTCGACAAAGGCCCTTGACAAGGTAATCGGCCAAGTTGGGATTTATCCATTAGGTGCAGTTCACGAAGGTTGCCTTTCCACGCTTTTCGCCACCTTTGGTGGTAAAATGCTATTTGAGCACCACGGTGAAATGGGTTACTGTTTTGCCGCCTTTAGCGGTGGCAACTTCTGCCATGACGGTTAATCTTCCTGTGGATAACATAATTTTAAGATTTAAAGTGAATAGATCTTTTTCGCTTTTCTCTTTCGGGTTCTGCTTTGTTTTTCTTGTGATTCTTTCAAAAGAAAAGCCACAGGAAGTGCCGGCTGGTGTAGCAAAAGGAAACGGAATAAGTGCCAAAGGCCGCAAGCGAAGTGGCGCCGGCGTTATACCTGCAGCCTTCGCTATCCAACAGCTACTACCGGCAAGACCTTAACTGCCCTTTTTTACATTTTAATTATAAAGATCAGCCTATTACACACCAAATGCCTTATAAAAAACGTAAGAAATTGCAGCGTAAATCCCGGAATAACGCGAGGAGTTGCAGCAGATAGTTCAGGCTGCAAGCGACCTCAAAGAAAAATGAGATCATGGCTTGAAGAATCTGAACGATCAGACAGGCACGAGGTACAACTAGGTAAATGACGTTAGATTGTTAATACCATATTCTACATTACTGCTCGCACTGGCCTATAGTTAAGCTAATGGGCAACACTGAGGTTAGCGGAATTTGTTTAATGGTCTCGGTGAAGTGCGCCAGTAGTGTTTATCTTTACTGCCCATGATCAATGTCAATAACATTTCCGTTTCATTCGGCGGAACCACACTATTCAGCGACGTAACATTCTCCATCAATGAGAACGATAAAATAGCCCTGATGGGCAAGAATGGGGCGGGGGAAATCAACCATTCTCAAGATCATCGCCGGCGTAGCCAAGCCGACGACCGGGAATGTGACCGGCCCGAAAGAGGCGGTTATCGCTTATCTGCCGCAGCATTTGCTGACCGAAGATAAGGTTACCCTTTTTGAAGAGACCATGAAAGCTTTTGCCGAGGCAAACCAGATGCAAAAGGAACTGGATGAGTTAAACGAGCAGTTAACGATTCGTACCGATTATGACAGCGATGATTACATGAAGCTCATTGAAAGAGTATCGGAACTGAGCGAAAAAGTTTATAGTGTTGAAGATACCAACTATGATGCCGAAGCGGAAAAGGTGCTCAAAGGATTGGGGTTTGAACGCCAAGACTTTAACCGGCTAACTTCCGAGTTTTCGGGCGGTTGGCGCATGCGTATCGAACTGGCCAAAATTTTGTTGAAAAAACCCGACCTGATCCTGCTGGACGAACCGACCAATCACATGGATATCGAGAGTATCCAATGGCTCGAAGATTTCCTGGTCAATTCGGCCAAAGCGGTGATGGTTATCTCGCACGACCGGGCTTTTGTGGACAATATCACCAACCGGAACATTGAAGTGACCATGGGCCGGATCTATGATTACAAAGCCAAATACAGCCATTACCTCCAATTACGCACCGACCGCCGCCAGCACCAGTTAAAGGCTTGTGAAGAACAACAACGTTTTATTGCCGACAACCAGGAATTCATCGAGCGTTTTAAAGGCACCTACTCCAAAACCCTGCAGGTACAATCGCGGGTGAAGATGTTGGAAAAACTGGAAATCATTGAGATCGACGAAGTGGACACCTCAGCCTTACGCTTGAAGTTTCCGCCATCGCCACGCTCGGGGCAATATCCGGTCATGGTAGAAGACCTGAGTAAAAGCTACGGCGACCATGTCGTATTTAAAAATGCCTCTATGGTCATTGAACGCGGTGAAAAGGTGGCGTTTGTGGGTAAAAACGGGGAAGGTAAATCAACCATGATTAAAGCTTTAATGAATGAAATCGAAATTGATGGCAATTTAAAAATTGGTCACAATGCCAAAATCGGCTATTTTGCCCAAAATCAGGCTGCTCTGCTGGATGAAAACATAACCGTATTTGACACGATAGATCAGATTCCGCTGACTGATGGCACACTCAAGATAAGGGATCTGTTAGGCGCATTCATGTTTAGCGGCGATGATACTACGAAAAAGGTAAAAGTACTTTCCGGTGGTGAGAAAACCCGTCTGGCTATGATCAAACTACTGTTAGAACCGGTAAACCTGCTGATACTGGATGAGCCGACCAACCACCTGGACATGAAGACCAAAGACATCATTAAAGAGGCACTCAAAGATTTTGATGGCACGCTGATATTGGTTTTTCACGACCGGGATTTTCTGGACGGATTGGTTACTAAAGTATTCGAATTCGGTAAAAAAAGGGTTCGTGAGCACTTTGAAGACATTAAAGGCTTTTTAGCCTATAAAAAAATGAATAGCCTGAAACAGATTGAGCAAAGTTAATGGAATGAATGCCGGAACTGAGTGGCAAAATGGGTATTTTGGTTTTAAAGAGTTACTGAATGACTGTAAATGTTCAAAACCAATTCTGCAGGCGTTCTCGCTGACTGTTACAGCGCTGGTTTACATATTTTAACTTATTTTGGTGCTTTTAATACAATCTAAAATGGATAAATCCATCAAATCAAAAAAGTGAGCGCTGCTACGGAAGCAGATTTCGTTGCTTTTTTCAGCAAAGGTAATAAAGCTGCCGGTACACGAATACGGAACGCCATGCAGCAGCTGAAAACATTAACCCAGAAAGTAATAGAGCTTAAAAATAAGGCAGAATAAAGCATTAATGACTGGTTTAGGGAAAGCCATGCTGCAAACGGAGAGGCTTTTTATAGGCTATTCATCTGCACTCCAGGTAGCACAATCCTCTCGTTAGGTGCTGACCAGGGTACATGCTTCATTAGAAATGAAAGCCTCATATTTCCCCTTACTGTAGGCAAAACGGCTACTTATGGCGCTGCTTTGCTGACGCTGATATGCGCTTACCAGACAGGAACCAGCGGTAAAGCAGATCAGGCCAGTTTATTTTGAATAGCAACGACGGTTTCATGTAAAGTAAATTGTATCAAGATTAGCAACTGACAAGCGGAATCTACATCATCAGCCTATCTGCCTTCAGATAACTTATCAAATGCTTTAAAGTCACAATCTAGATAGCCTTCCTCGTCCAGTGAGATGATACCGGTTTCGTGGGCCTCGGCAATGACCTCGAACATGCTGGTCAGGGAACGGTAAGTATAATCCGGCTCCCGCCCGAAGGTGTTAGTCCAGTAGATCCGGCCATAGTTAAGGAATCCTTCGTTCAGGTCGACCCAGTAGCAGTTCCCCGCGCCATCTTCCAGAAAAGGAAAGAGCTGTTTACCCGGCGCAAAATCTTGCTCGTGGTTATAAAAACTATTCTCAAATTTCATACTTTGCCGGTAATAGGTGACAGCATCTTGTAGCGACAAGAAATTATGAATAGGGATCAGCCCGGTAAGGCCTGAAGGTGTCACCTGGTCAATATTACTTCCATCGGCAAACTGGTAAAGTTCTTTCAGTTCCTCATTGAAAGCCAGATGTAATGCTTCCTCCGTCTGTCCGATATCCTCCAATGTGGCCGGTGTTCTCACGATGTTGGGGAAGTGGTAGCCAAGTTCCCTTTGTTTACAAAGGATAGCCCTGAAGCTGGTGGTGATACTGTTCATGCGTCCGTGTGTCTGTTCTTAACTTATAAAGCACAACATATCCTCAAAAGAATTGTTGAATTAGGCGTTTAAGCTGTACGCGGCCAAATGCGGTTCAGCTATCTGTCCCTAGATTCTAACATGACCGTGTTTAATGCAAGCTTATGAAAACGAATACCCAAAAGATTTTATCACTTACTATTGCAGGTATTACACTATCAGGTGCCTGTACACCTGATAAGCACAAAAATAAACAGGCTGATGCAAAATCGGATACTACAATAAGATCTCCGGCTAAGTCCCCGTACGTAACGGTAAATACCTGGCTTGATGATTTTCGCAATTTTAGAACAGCCGTGTATCAGAATGATGTTCAAAAACTAAAAACTTACTTCAGCTTCCCAGTAAACGCAGATACAACACAAGTCTGTAATATCGTTTATGATAACGCAGACGATAGTAAACGTCCGGAAACTTATCCAGGTACTTTTACCGAAAGAGATTTTGAAAAACATCATAGAGCGGTGTTCACTCATGCATTTATTAAAAGCCTTCTTAAAGTAAAAAGTGAACAGCTCGCTCAAAAAGGTGAGTACACTACACCAAAGGTTAAAGAAAGCTATGTCATGATTGCGAATTATGACAAGGCAAACGCAACATTACAATTGTCGGTCTCTTATTCAGGTGACACCGATGAGAACGGCAATTATGTAAGTGAAAGTGAATATGCAGTGATTTACTTTTTTAAAGTTCAAAACAATAAATTTTTAAAATTTGACAAGATACTGTTCGCCGGGTAATGGAATACCATCTTTCAGCTTATCAAAATCGGGTAAGTTGCTAATACCATTTTTAACAGTTACAATCATGCTACCTATATTGTACTATGCTATTCTGATTCCTTTTGTTTTTTATGGCATTCCAGCTATCATCATCTACTTACTTACAGTTAGGTTCTATGTTAATAGGTTACCGGTATCACCTCGAAGAAATTTTTTGACTTCCAAGGTGGGAAGATTATTAGTCGGTATTGGTTCCTTGTTGGTTGTGTTACTGTTTTATATCATCTACACACTGCTAGTGAATCGTTAATGCATAGCGACTGCATTTTAATTGCCGCAGGCGGCCATACTTGAATTTTGTCTTAGAGCTGATGCCATAACTTCAAACACCGGTACGTTGTTATACAAAGACCGAAATACTTATTCCAGGTTGGAGATTTTAAGTGTACCTTTTTGCTCGGTCAAGGTCACGTAAATGGTGGTCGTTTGATGTGTGCTTTCAATATCAATATAAGACACTGCATAACGGTTGGACTTCTTTGAATCTTTTTAATGACTAGGGTTTTGGTATGCGCTTTGTAGCTATCCTGCGCCTGGATAATGGGATCGCCAATAGTGTCTTCAACCAGTTTCTGGAATTGTTTTAGGCAGGCTGGCGTGCAATATTTGCGCCTTAATGCTACTAGCTTTGCCTCACTAGCTTCCAGATCAGTAATTTCTCCCGACGACAATAAAATGTAAGCAGTGTAAAAACTTTTGAGCATAGCAACGCCCTTATCTACAGCAGGCGTTTGAGCGCCTAACACGAGGGCCAGCATAACGGATAAGGTGGTGAATGATAATTATTTCGTAGTTAAGTAAGGAAGATTAATTCATATAAATAGTTCAGGATACCGGGTTGTGGATATGCATTGCGCGCTTTGCGTGATCCTTTCGTCTTTGAAGGACTGCCACACCAATTGGTCAAATAGTTTTTCCAGTTTAAGGCAAGCATCAAAGTCGGCTTGCGAAACTTCGTACCGATTGCCATCTGCCAGGCCAGATACGGAGAATTGAATGATTTGCGGGGTAACCCAAACAAATACCGGGACTTCATCAATGACAACGTGTCCCGGTTGCTCAAGTTCAGGAAAATGAGAAATAGGTATTTTGAATTTGGCAAACTCCGTTCCCGGGTAGGACTTGCCCCATTCAGGCTGCGGGTCATCTGCAGTTATGCTTCTGAGCGTGAATCCTAGTTGAATCAGTTTATATTTGAGGACTTCTTTATCCGTATAAGAGATGCCCGCTGTAAACTCATCACCGTCATTAGCATGCCCGCCCCAGGCTCTGAAAAAATAGAAGTAGTGGAGCCGTGCTGCCCAGCCGGTCACCTGCTGCTGCGTGTGCCGCTCAAACAAATAGGTTTTGGATAATTTATCGTTCATCGTTTGTTCAAGGAGTTATCTTTGCGCCACTGACCAATCTTCATCAGTGATTCCTGTACTGGGCCAAGCTTTAGAAAATGCCCTACTATCGTGAGTACCTGCGCCTGGAACTCCACAGCATGTGGGCTTTGCTCAGATAAGAACGGCGAAGAGATAATGGTGCCTGTATCATTAGGCTGGTTTTTGGCGAACACACGATATTGGTAAGCGGCCCTCACATTCATGACCGGTACGATGGCCTGCACCTGATCAAACCTCAGTTTTCTGGTGGTGATCAACCCGAACAGCCTTTTATACACCAACTGTACAGACCTATCGAATATAATAGCTGTACGGGCAAATAGCCACAACAATACCACTATACTTAAAAAGATGAGATATAACGGCCAAAGGTCCAACGCATCTTGTAAAGTAAGTGTATCTTTCGATAGGTAGCCCAAAAAGATCAGCCAACAGCCCCAGGTTAAAGCGATCGTTACGCTGATCAGGTAGACCACGCCATAAGGATAGACGATCACCTGTTCGGGCGTCACCTTCCAGCGCGTTTGTACAATACTTTTAAAAGTCATTATGTAAAGGTTGATCTCGTAACAGTAAGGGTGTAACGTTCCGTAAACTGCCGTTGCAGTAAAGCAACTATACACTTCTTGTCTTTCGGGCTAATAAACAATTAAGTACTTCCCAGGTTTTTATGATGAGAATGCTGCATGCAATTATTTTGACCACAAACTGGTATATCAATAAGCAGGGTCAGTTTGCTTATGACCCTCTGGTACCGGTGATGGTTTTATATAATAACGAATGTGTGGCCAGCTTGACGTCTTATAGCGGTGGCGCTAGCAAGACCTACAATTGGGACGATTTTCGTATACCGGAGAGCGACAGTTTGGATACCGGTGCAGGGGAATTTTACGTGAGTGATAATACACCAAAAAACGGCTGGTAGAACTACATGAAAGCCAAACTGGCCAACGATGGTAAGCCAGAGAGCAAGAAAGCATTAGCCGAGGAGAAGTATCCATGGTGGAATGCCAAATAAACCCCGTCTGGCAGTTAGGCCCTCTAGCGACTAAATCTGAGTAATAGGCGATGATACCAGAAACGATAAATGACTTATTAGCATGGTTAAGCACAAATTGCTATGCCGATCGATATGCCATCGGTAAGATCCGGATTGATGAAGGATATGGACTGGACTTTAACGGCAACGCTTATGTTTGGTAGTATACCGAACGCGGACAACGGCAGGACTTGGAATATTTCACCATTGAAAAAGAGGCAGTGGCTCATGCATTCAGTATTATCAAGGCTGACTCTAATGCTAACAAGCATCTGATTGGCTTCGTCAAAACAGAAGATGATCTTCAGAACCTGAAGCAAGAACTGGAAAGCCGGGGTGTACCTTATGACTGTTATGTGCTTTTTTACAGTAAAGAGCCTCCACGGAACAGATTCTGCCTCTCTGTTTTTGGTTGTGATGTACAAAAAGTCAAAGACTTGGAAAACCGGTACGGGTACCACCGGAACCGGGCGTAATGAAGCCCTTTGAGCAAGTCGGCCTTTTACAGGCAATTACCGTAAGACTGACGGTGGCTTTAAACAAGTCAAATGATTGCCTGTTTAGGATAAACACCTATCCAATTATAGATATGAAGTTTACCTTGTTTATTGCTTTATGGTTATGCTATACGCTCGCAGCAACTGCTCAAACTTTACCAGTTCGGGTTGGCTCCCATTCTTTCACCATCCAGTGGATCGCCTTTAATAAAGCTAAACCCGGAACGGTAATGATCAAATCGCTAGGAAAAGATGAATACAGCATTGAAGGTGAGCAAAGAGACAAACTCAAAAATGATTATATAACCATAAAGGGTACTTTTTTGGCTAGGGGGCGTGAACTGAAGTTTAACGGCAAGATCGTATCGCGTATATCCTATATCAATGGCGGGCAACCTTGCGAAAGTACAGGGCTGGTCATCTTCAAGGCTTCCGGCAAACGTAAGTACTGGCGCCTACAGTCTATGTTAAACTGCGATGGTGAATCTACAGACTATATAGACATCTTCTTTTAAGCCATCTACTCAAATTACCAGATTCCACCATTAAGGCGATACAGGTTTGCTAGTCGGTAACCCATGCCGGCACGGCATACCTGTTGTCTTACCTGTTTTCCATTTACCATTCTTACGAGTTATTATTTGAAATTGGAGCTGCTATTTTGTTATTAGGTAGCATGCTAGATTATCTGGCCTCCAAAATGAAATAAACTCTCGATATCAAGAAAGCGGGATACAATGAGTATAGCAACTTTTCGCTTCTTTAAGATGCCCCAAATATGGTATAGTAATTAGAAAGACGATACTTGCAAGCCGGTTATTCTAATAACTTGCCAAATTACATTCTTAATATACTACTTCACTTCCGAATACCAACTAAAGGATTGAACATTTCCCAAAACGCCCCTTACTTGATAAAGTACTTAGAAAGTGAGGCCTTTACTTTAATAATTGATTTACGGCTAATTACTCCTATTTAGGCAATTATTGCAGTAATTGCATTTTGCTGGACTATCAGGCGAGTATTTATACCATTCTATCTACTATCGTTTATTTTAGGTAAGCGTTCCTGTGGGTACTGGCAATGTTCAATCATATATCGACGCCAATGTGTTTGGACGTTTGTTTCTTAGAAACTACAACATAACTACCAAAAGCTGCTATGGCTAAAACAGGAATGATCCAGAAGCTATATTCAGCTGCATTCGTCACCATACTGCTGATGATATTAGGTTCACCACTGATACGCTCTGTCATCCAGGCTAGGGCTGCGATAGCGGCCACTACAGATCCAATGATGCGTAAACCTGCATAGGCATTGTTTCTACTTAGTATGATTAACCAAGGTATGATAATAGCAATGATTAAAATTTGCATTAATTCAATACCTAAGTTAAAACCTAAGATACTGAGCATCATGCGCAGTCCATCCAGGTTCAGATTAATCAGCGATTCAGCAAAAGCCATACCGTGAATTAGCCCAAAGCCTCCTGCAATATAAAGCTCTTTGCCCGGAAAGATTGGTTTTAAGGCATGAACAGCGGAAACCAGTATGCTTAATGCAATCAAAACTTCAATGATTTGGCCCGGAAAATGCACGACACCTAAAGCACCGATGATGAGGGTAACAGAATGCCCAATGGTAAAGGCTGTAACAATTTTCAAAATGTTGGTTAAACTCCTTTTTGTACCGCCAAAGCCGTTCCAGCGCCTATTTTTAACCGTTAAAGTCGCTGGCAATAAAAGTGTCAAAAGAAAAAGCAGGTGGTCTGTTCCTTCCTTGATATGGTTCATGCCCAAGCTCACCATATTGGTAAACCCAGTCCAAAGCGCACCTTCCTGCACATTGATTTCTACAGGATAAAGTTTGTTATCCACCGTGTTCATGCGAATAGCTGCTACTTGGTAAGGGTGTCCTGCCGTTTGCGCATTATCCCAGTCCTGCCTTACTGAAACCAGCGCAAAATGAGTGACCACCTGATGGATGATGACATCATAGTTCAGCATGAAGTGACGAGGTGTCTCGTTCTCCGGCGGCAGCAGCATAAGCTGAACCGTCAGTTCATTGTAAGGGCCGCTCATACTTTGCTGTACAGGTTGTACCTGCATGCTGCTAATTTGTATTGTCCACTTCTTTCCATCCATACTTGCCGGATGCATATGTTGGAGTAAATAGGTATTCAGTTGCGGTCCTAAACGTTGCACTAGTCCTTCAGAATGCCGGTTAACATCGTGGCCAAAAGCCAACTCTAATTCATTTAAAGGCAATTGCAATTCGGCTTTGACGCTATGACCGCCAATATCCAACAACAGCACCGAGTTTGGCATAGGATGGGCTAAGCCTTGAAGAAAACCTAACACTACCATTAAAATGGTCAAGGAAAACAGCCGCCCTAAACGGAAGGGACGGCTGTTATCAAATTTATAAAATTTATGAAACACTGTTTTCAGCTTTAAAACGTGAAGTTATTGCCGTAGTCACGGGTATGATCGCGCCATACTGTATGGTAATGGATTTGGCTTGAATACACCACGCCACTCTGACAAACAAACTCAATCCACACACTTGGCCCGTCAATACGAACATAGTCAGTATTAGTAGTCAGGAAAGTAGTGGCTGAGCCTGCGGTTGCGCTACTATTACTGCCATAAGCAATATAGGTACTGCTCAGCTCTCCCTGATATGTAGCTAGAATAGAAGCTGCCGTAGTAGCATCCAAATCATCCGTCCACTCTTTAATGGCAGCTAATACATAAGCCTGTTGTGAAGAACTTAAGGTACTTACGGCAACACCAACTTTGGTAGAAGGGAATTTGCCATCAGTATTGGGTCCTAATACCACATCGCTGAAAGTTGTACTTTGCTTAGCGCTGGCCAGTTGTGTAGAACTTAAGGAACCCAACATATTCTGCATGGCGGTATGCTTATCATCCAGCGGTGCATAAGTAGAGCCATTAGAGGTCCAGGATTTCGGTTCCACACCGATAAAATAAGGCGTTGGGCCAGTTTCAGCTCCATTTGAAAAAGTACGATTAATCGCTAAGTGGTGACCGCCAAATTGCAGCTGCCAGGTACCGGTTGCGCTTGGCGTGCCCACGAATGCAATAAAATAGTTGCCAGAACTATAAGTCGTACCACCGGCAGTCGCTTTCAGCACGTCATCCGCCGCAATGATCTGCGTAGCTTCACTGTAACCCTGATTCGCATCTGTGCCAGATGCCGCAGCAACGATAGCCATAGCCGCAGCAAGCTGTGTAGAAGTAAGTGAGCTTAGTTCCAAACCTTCACGGCATTGTGAACCGCAAGGCAGGTTAGACCACTTAATCGCATTAGCGCTAGTGTAACTGAATTGTACGCCAGCCAACTGTGTAGTGGTCAGTGTGGCCTCAAACGTTTGAACGGCACATAGCACCTTTGCAGCTACAGTGTTGGATGTGCTGCATCCTGTTGTGGATGTTGCCGCACTTACCGTCATGGCAAAGCTGCAAGTCTGACCGCCAAAAGTGATTGCAAACGTTGCCGTTCCTGTTCCGGATGGCGTCCCTGCAATCGTGTAAGTTAAATTACCCGCACCACTGGCTAAGGTACCTGCTTGCAGCGTAGCTGTTAAGCCAGTCACGCCGGTAGAAGATATAGCTGCGCCTGCACTGTAGGTAGCACCATTACCCCCGGTATAAGGCACGGTAGCCGTACCTGTAAAGGCGGTTGAAGCATAAGCCGTTCCTGAAAATGCAGTACTGGAACAGGTCAGCGCCGTAATCGTGGCTGAACTGCTGGAACTGGTTGTGGTTTTATCCTTTTTACAGGATTGAAAAATAAGCACTGCGCAAGTCAGCACAACGCTTAGGAAGGTAAAAATCTGTTTTCTCATATCAATTAGCTTATCGAATGTTTTATCGTATCAACTACGTAAATATGAGTAACAGTATTTTTACAAGCATCGATGTGTCGATAAACAAGCCTATATAGCCGACGATCAGAAATTATTGCATTTTCAGTTACCTGTGGCATTTAGGAGGATTGAATCTTAGCAAGATTACTAGTACGCTTCAATTCAAAAAATTCTTTCAAGAGTATGGTTAACGGCTCTATAAATCCGCCATCTAGCCCTATTAAACACTGAACCAAGTACTTTAAAGTTAAACAAACGTTCCTTTGACAGTTTGAATCAAATGTTCAAGCTTTAACCTTTACTTGGTTATGAGATTCATCGCTAGTTTTTACACAGTTCGTGTTGGCTACCGTGATACGTTTAAAACAGCTAAATAATGGGGTAGAATATATAATTACCTTTAATCTACCTTCCATTGTACAATCGTATTTTCTCTGTTCTTGCGAGTAATTTTTGACATAGCTGACGTTCTAGATACAATGTTAGGTAGATTACAATAGAGGCGTGAGGACGGATTCGAACCGTCGTAAAAGGTTTTGCAGACCCCTGCCTAGCCACTCGGCCACTCCGCCAGCAAAGTATTTTTATTCAGAAGATGCAACGGTTTTAGCAGTTAAGCCATCAACTACCTTAACCATCTGATTAAACTCATTAACATCATACAAGCGTGTCATGAAAACTATTTTTCCGGTTTGATCAATCACTACGTTGCGGGTAACACCACTCTTTTTATCAGCAAACCGTCCAAAAATATCAGCTCCCGGATCCAGCGCTAAAGGATAAGTAATCTGCATATCCTGATGAAATTTCTGCACCTTTTCCAACGGTTCATCACGATCAACGCCAATCAACACTACATTTTTATTTTGATAAGCTTTCCAAATGTCACTTTCTAGATGCGGCATTTCTTTACGGCAAACACTGCACCAACTGGCGGTAAACTGTAGTACCACTACTTTTCCTCTTAATTGCTTAAGTGATGTTTTTTCACCATTCGTGAGTACCAGTTCAAAATCATTTGGTGCTTGATCACCTACTTTGACTACATACCCGCGTTCGTCGTTCTGCGTAATAGCTGGTGTATTTTGCGCTCTGCTAATTGAGGTTAGTGTAAGCACAAATAATAATGTATAAATCTGTTTTAAGTTATTCATTGTAATCGTGATTTGTTAGTTTTAGAATTTGGCTGTTTATTACGTTCAATTAAGCAGCTACAAGTGTATAAATGTGAGTTAATACATCGATAACCTGGTCGATCTCTGCTTTTGTATTGAGTTTGCTGAAAGAAAAGCGAATGTTCTCCCGGGTAATATCAGCATTCAATGCACTTAATACATGGGAAACTGAACCGCTTGAACAAGCACTACCGCCAGATACAGAAACCTGTTCTTGATCTAAACATCGCAACAAACCACGAACGCCATATAGTGCAGGGAAGCTTACATTCAGTACCGTGTACAAGCTTTTAACACTTTCTGCCGAGTTACCGTTAAATTTTACATCAGGTATGGCATCAACTAAGCGGTCAATCAGATGATATTTTAATTCTTGAATATATTGTTGATGTTCATCCAGATGTGCATAAGCCAGTTGTAAAGCTTTAGTTAAGCCGACAATACCATGAATATTTTCAGTACCGGCACGCAAGCTACCTTCCTGCCCTCCTCCATGAATAAGCTGACTTAACCGGGTACCCTTTCGGCAATACAAGAAACCTACACCTTTCGGCCCATGAAACTTATGTGCAGAAGCAGCCAGAAAGTGAATTTTTAACTTTTGTAAATCATGCTGGTAATGCCCTATAGTTTGTACCGTGTCGGTATGGAATAAGGCTCCATGCTTGTGGCATAACTCACCAATGTATTCAATATCATTCAGGTTGCCAATCTCATTATTAGCATGCATTACTGATACTAAACTATTGCGATGTTGTTGTAATAAGCTTTCTAAATGATCGAGGTTTAACTCGCCCTGGCTATTATACGATATGAATTTCACAGTAATAACACCTTTGCTTTCCAACGATTTCAATGTATGCAGCACAGCATGATGCTCAAAGCGGGTAGTAATAACATGTTGAACCTGATGGGCATGTACAGCCGACATGATAGCTGTATTATCGGCTTCAGTACCACCCGATGTAAAGATGATTTCTTCAGGTAACGCGTTGATCAGCCCGGCAATAGTTGCCCTGCAAGCTTCAATGGCCTGCCGCGCTTCCCTACCCTGCTCATGTTGCGAAGATGGGTTACCAAAGTGATGGAGCAAATAAGGAGTCATGGCATTAAACACTTCCTGATCTAGAGGAGTTGTAGCGGCATTGTCAAGGTAAATTCTCATGGTTAAATATTAAGTTAATTGTACTTGTAATTAACTTATACCAGAAAGAACTGAGACGAACAGTCGCAGTTATGAACAAGCGGTAAAACTTGTCATCTTATCTTTCTTCTGCAATAAGCAGAAGCAGGAGTTAGCACCTTTCACCTGCCAAAGCTGGTAGAGGTTGCTAAGACTTCACAGGGCCTTTCCCTCAGTCTTTCTGGATAAGTATAAAAAGAACTTTCAATAATCAAAGGCGAATATACAATCACTTTTCATATATCCTACAAATATCATAGACTTTATAGACTTTTATTTTAAATTGAAGAGTTATTACTTTAAGCTTATTATAAATTAGCTTTGTAACTACTTTTATTATATGCTGTCCAAAAAGACCAAGTATGCTATTAAAGCGCTTATCCTTTTAGGGAAAAACGCTAACCAACCGCCTATGCAAATTGCTCAAATTGCAGAGTTGGAGCGGATACCTAAAAAGTTTTTGGAAGCTATTTTACTTGAATTACGTAAAGCAGGCTTGCTTTACAGCAAAAAGGGCGCTGGCGGTGGATATATACTGAATAAAGATCCGAAAGATATTTTTTTAGTACAGGTGCTGCGCATTACTGACGGACCAATTGCCATGGTACCTTGTGCAAGCCTGAATTTTTATCACCGTTGCGATGAGTGCCACAATGAGTCAACCTGCGGTATACGTAATGCTTTTATAGAAATCAGAGACGCTACGCTTGAAATTCTCTCCCGCACCAGCATTGCTGACTTGATTGCCAAAGAAAATACCTTAGGTGCACCGCTAGTAAGTTAAATAGTGTTCATTTAAGATCTGCATATACCAATATGCATGTTACAGTTAAAAAGAATACTTGCTATAGAAGTTCATCCGTAAAAAAGCTTAGTCGCTATACTAGCGCTTGTTAACAGACTATTTTGTACTCTTTTGAGGGTATACTTTACTGTATATGGTATTATTGCGGCAATATCATATAATAATTAGCCAAAATGTGCAAGTTTCCTCAACACCATTCTTTTAATTTTGCTTATAGCAATTAAACCTGAGTAAAACAACAGCTACTTTTATTTCAAACTATCGGTTGTTAATCAGCATTTTACCTGATTACCATACCGCGGTTTTGTGCATTGGATAACTTTTAGTAAAACATTAAATTTCTACGATATATGAAATCAATCAAGACGTTAGGGCAGTTCATCATTGAAAAGCAGGCCGATCATCCGTATGCCAAAGGTGAGCTCTCGCGTTTGCTGCGTGACATCGGCATTGCCGCCAAGATCGTCAACCGCGAAGTGAATAAAGCAGGTCTGGCTAACATCCTGGGTGATGCCGGCTCCGTGAACATCCAGGGCGAAGGACAGAAGATGCTCGACATCTATGCCAATGAACAGTTCATCTCGGCCCTGACCTCCGGTGGCGAGTGCTGCATCGTAGTGAGCGAAGAGAACGAAGACTGCGTGTACATTGACAACGAAGTCTCACAAGATGCCAAGTACATCGTAGCCATTGATCCACTGGATGGCTCTTCTAACATCGACGTTAACGTTTCAGTAGGTACCATCTTTTCCATTTACCGCAGAAAGTCTACCGAAGGCAGAGCAACGTTAGAGGACGTGTTGCAGCGCGGCACCGATCAGATCGCAGCAGGTTACATCATCTACGGCTCTTCCACTATGCTGGTCTATACCACCGGCAAAGGGGTAAACGGCTTTACCCTAGACCCTTCTATTGGCGAGTTCTGCCTGTCGCACCCTCACATGCAAATGCCTAAAGAAGGCAATATTTACTCTATCAATGAAGGTTACTACGCGCATTTTCCGGATGGCGTCAAAAAGTACATCAAGTACTGCCAGGTAGAGGATGCCAAAACGCACCGCCCCTACACCTCACGTTACACCGGCTCGATGGTAGCCGACCTGCACCGCAGCTTGGTGAAAGGCGGCATTTACATGTACCCGATGACCGCACATGCACCTTTGGGTAAGCTGCGCCTGGTATATGAATGTAACCCGATGGCCTTTTTAGTAGAGCAAGCCGGTGGCAAAGCCTCGAACGGTTATGAGCGCATCTTGGAGCTGGAGGTCAAAGAGCCGCATCAGCGTTCAGCGATCTTTATTGGCTCAGAAAACATGGTGAACAAAGCTGAAGAGATGATTGCTTGCTTCTCCCCACAAGGCACCAAGCGCTCCTTTGAAGGTGTCGTCTCTATTCAATAAGAAAATGGTTATGATAACATTATTGATACATTGATTTTCTATTTACGCCCTTATCCCCTATAACTTATAAAGTTGTTTTATTTTCACCCTGCTTATACAAGCGGGGTGCTTTGTATATAGTAACTAACCAGTCTTTAAAATGTTAACCTACATGAATCTGAGTACCATTATTAAAAGTACACTTACATTAACTACAATTCTATTCTGTTCCTTGTGCATCAATGCTCAACCCAAACTAGCATCAATATTTACTGATGATATGGTGCTACAACAGCAAATGCAAGTACCGGTGTGGGGTTGGGATGTTGCAGGTAAAACAGTTAAAGTAACTACCTCTTGGAATGGTAAAAGTTACACGACTAAAGCCGATGGTACAGGCAAATGGAAAGTTAAAGTAGCTACGCCAAGTGCAGGGGGCCCGTATAATTTAACTATTAGCAATGGTAAAGCCATCAAATTGAATAATGTACTTATTGGTGAAGTATGGATATGCACTGGGCAATCTAACATGGAAATGCCCATGAAGGGTTTTAAGGGGCAGGCGCTTATCGGCACAAATGAAGCTATATTAAAATCTAAAAACAATAACATCCGCATATACACGGTTCCGCGTTCTTCAAAAACCGAACTGCAAGAAAACAGCAAACCATCACCCTGGCATGTGGCCGGTCCTGAATTTGTAAGCAATTTTAGTGCTACCGGTTACTATTTCGGTCGGTTACTGAATGAAATACTTAATGTACCCATTGGCTTAATTAATGATAGCTACAGTGGTTCATCTATTGAAGCCTGGATGGATCCGGATGTACTTAAAGCTTTTCCCGAAATTAAAATCCCGGCTAAAACAGATTCTATCAAAGCGGTAAGCCGCACTCCTACTACGTTGTACAAGGGTATGATATATCCGGTTATAGGCTATGGCATTAAGGGCTGTATCTGGTATCAGGGCGAATCTAATTACGACCGGCCTGACCAATACGAAAAACTATTTCCAGCTATGGTAGCCAAATGGAGAGATTTGTGGAATGAAGGCAATTTCCCGTTCTATTATGCACAAATTGCACCTTATGATTATGCCCAGCTACCACCTTATAATTCAGGCGGGAAATATAATTCAGCTTACTTACGTGATGCGCAACGCAAATCGGTTAAAGTGATTCCTAACAGTAACATGGCGGTGTTGATGGATATTGGCGAACAAGCTACCATTCACCCATCCCACAAAGAACCTGGCGGCACCCGGCTGGCTTATTTAGCCCTGGCACAAACTTACGGTATAAAAGGTTTTGATGCAATTAGTCCATCTTACGACGCTATGACCATTACGGGTAACATTGCCGTACTAAAGTTTGAAAATGCAGCTAATGGATTGACCTCCTACGGCAAAGAATTAAATACTTTTGAAATTGCTGGTAAAGACAAAGTTTTTCACCCAGCAAAAGCTGTTATTAATGGCAGTTCTGTCTCTGTATCAGCACCTGATGTAAAAGAACCTGTGGCTGTACGCTATGCTTTTCGCGATTTTGTTATAGGTGATTTATATAGCACTGGCGGATTACCAGTATCTTCGTTTCGAACTGATTCCTGGTAATATATCATGAAAACTGCATCTCTCCTATTTATCCTGCTTGCAAACCTGTTTGTGGGTAAAGCGTTAGCACAATCACCTGAGCTGAAGCAAGACAATATTATATGGAACAGCCAGAGCAAAAACGCTGGCGAGTCTATGCCTTGTGGCGGTGGCGATATCGGGTTAAATGTATGGGTAGAAAAAGGCGAGTTGCTGTTTTACTTATCCAAAAGCGGAACTTTCGATGAGAATAATACCTTTTTAAAGTTAGGTAGAATAAAAGTAAAGCTATCCCCTAACCCGTTTGAAGGTTCAGATTTTAAACAGGAGTTATCTTTACAAACCGGATCGGTAAATATTAGCGGTACACATGCAGGCGTTACCACTCAAGTTAAGTTGTGGGTGGATGTATTCAGACCAGTTGTCCATGTAGAAATAAATAGCAATAAGCCAGTAAAAGCCGAAACTAGCTATGAAAGCTGGCGTTATGCGGATCGGCCACTTAAAGGCAAGGAGAACAACCAGGATTCATGGAAATGGGCTAATAACCCAGCTATTAAAACCTATAAAGATCAAGTTAACTTTACAGGCAATGCCATTCAGTTTTATCATCACAATGCAGCAACTACTATTTTTGACACCACGGTTGTTCATGAGGGTTTAGGTTCGGTCAAAGCTCAATTATTTAATCCAATAAAAAATTTAACTTTTGGTGGCTCCCTGCAAGCAGAAGGTATGCAACCAGCGGGTACTTACTCTGGCCAATACTTAAGTACCGCTTATCAAGGCTGGAAATTGCAAAGTGTTAAAGCTACCCGTAAACAAGAAGTTAATATTTACTTACATACCGAACAAACACCAGAGGTTAACCAATGGATTACCGGGCTACACCAAGTCATTGCTGAAGCCGAACAACATCAAAAGCAAGCCGAAACCAATACGCAAATCTGGTGGAAAGAGTACTGGAACCGAAGCTTTGTATTTATTGATGATAATAATCACAACAGCGAGGCTTGGCAAACCGGACGTAATTATCAGTTGTTCCGGTATATGTTGGGTTGTAATGCTTATGGAAAGTACCCTACTAAGTTTAACGGTGGCCTGTTCACTTATGATCCGCAGTTGACGGATTCTACCGTTAAACTTACACCTGATTTTCGCAATTGGGGTGGCGGCCTTATGACAGCCCAAAATCAGCGTTTAGTCTATTGGCCCATGCTAAAAAATGGCGATTGGGAGATGATGAAACCCCAATTTGAGTTTTATCTGCGTAGCTTGCATAACGCCGAATTACGTTCGCAAGTGTACTGGAATCATAAAGGTGCTTGCTTTACCGAGCAGGTAGAAAATTTTGGGTTACCCAACATCGCCGAATATGGCTTAAAGCGTCCTGCCGATTTTGATAAAGGCGTAGAATATAATGCCTGGCTGGAATATGAATGGGACACCGTATTAGAGTTCTGTTTGATGATGTTAGACACAGAGCGGTACACTGGTAAAGACATTTCCATATACGTTCCTTTTATTGAAAGCTGCCTGACATTTTTTAACGAACACTACCAGTATTTAGCCCATTTACGTAGCAACAAAACGCTGGATGGGAATGGTCACCTTGTTTTGTACCCCGGTGCCGGTGGCGAAACTTACAAAATGGCTTATAATTCCAGTTCTACCATTGCTGCCTTACAAACCGTACTTACCCGTTTACTAGAGCTTTCTAATCAATACTTGAGTGCCGAGCATCGGAAGGAATGGGAAACTATGTTAAAGCGTATTCCCCCTATTCCATTCCGTAGTTTTGATGGGCATCAAACCATTGCACCTGCACAGGTTTGGGAACGGGTAAATAATGTGGAGACAATGCAGCTTTATCCTGTTTTTCCGTGGGGAGTTTACGGCTTGGGTAAGCCTAATTTAGACATAGCTTTAAACACTTGGAAATACGATACTTTGGCTATTAAATTTCGTAGTGGCTCGGGCTGGAAACAAGATAATATTTTTGCGGCCCGATTAGGATTTACTGATGAGGCTGCCCAACTAACTTCATTTAAATTAAAAGATTCAGGCCGGCGGTTTCCGGCATTTTGGGGACCAGGTTTCGATTGGACACCAGACCATAACTGGGGCGGCTCGGGCATGATTGGACTACAAGAAATGTTGCTGCAAACTGATGGCAAAAAGATTTATCTGCTGCCTTCCTGGCCAAAAGCATGGAATGTGCATTTCAAACTACATGCGCCTTACAACACTACCATCGAAGCAACTGTTAGAAACGGTAAGCTGGAAAACTTGCAAGTATGGCCTGAAGAACGCAAAAAGGATTTGATAAATATGCTGAAGTAATATCAGCATATTTATCAAATCCTTTAATATTCAAAATTAAAACGTTCTTGCTTTAATGATCCATAGGTATCCATGTTTCCATATCCACATGCCCACGGTTCCCCCACGCATAATATGGAACCAAACGGACTCCTACTTCACCTTCATGCGTTGATACTTCACGATAAAGTTGATTTTGCCAATTGTTCTCTTTTTTAACGTTAGCCTTTCCGGTTAAGCTCATGACAGGGCTATTATCAATCGTTATCATCTCTGGCTTTAAGTTATTCTTCACCGGTAAAGTAATATTAAACACTTTCTGATCTTTAGGCAAATCAACCGACTCCAGACAGTAAACTACCGGGCCACGCTTTACGGCTACCTGGTTCCGGGTTTCTTCTACCAGCGGGTTAGCTTCCATTAGTTTGACAGGCATAGGCAAGTCGAGTTCTACCTTGTCTCCAGCTTTCCAGTTACGGTTTACTTCGGCATAAGTACCTGAAGCGAGGGAAGTATTTACCACTTGCCCGTTTACTTTCAAACTTGCTCCAGAACACCAACCCGGAATACGGAAAAACATAGAAAAAGCTTTATCAGGTGCCTGGCTAACCTTGATTTGTATATTGCCATTCCAAGGGTATTCAGTTTCTTCGCTTAACTTCAGTGTTGAGCCATCTTTTAACTGCGTGTTTAAAGTATTACCACCATACAAGTTAAACCACAAGCCTTTATCGGATGTGCTGTAAGTATAATCACTTACCTCCGAAATAGTACGTACCACATTAGGCGGACAACAGTTGGATAGTGCAATATACCCTATCCTATCTTTTGACCATCGCTGACTGAATGGTAAATTATCTGAAAAGCTTAATGGGTTAGTATATAAAAAGTTTTTACCATTCAGGCTGATGCCCGATAGTACACTGTTATATAAGGCCAGTTCCATTACGTCAGCATACTGCGCTTTACCGGTAGCTTGCAACATACGCCAATTCCAAAGCACGTTGCCAATGTTAGCGCAGGTTTCATTGTGAGCAGTAAAGTTGGGCAGTTGATAATCACGCCCATAAGCCTGGTGTACCTGCTGCACGTTTTTCATCTCGTACTCAGTACCATCGGGTGATACCCCATCGTACAAGGCACCGCAACCGCCTGTTATATACATTTTACGGTTTACTACATCGTTCCACATGAGGTTAAGCGTATGCATCAGTGTAGTATCACCGCTCTCCATGTACACATCAGCAGCCCCAGCAAACAAGTAATTTGCTCTTACAGCATGCCCCATTGCCTGCGTTTGTTGCCGAAAAGGAATACGGTCCTGATTATCATCAGTACCTTCCGTCATCAAACCACGTATGTCGATCAACTTTTCAGATAGCTCTAAATACTTAGGGTTATGGGTAGTCCGATACATCTCTACCACACCCATGTAATGGGAAGGACAGATGGCATTACGCGCCAACTCCGGCGAAGCCGTTTTGTAGAACTTGTATAAGTAATCCGTTGCTTTGATAGCTATGTTTAATAACGTAGTTTTACCCGTAGTCCGGTAATGCACACAAGCCGCCGTCATGAGGTGACCTAAGTTATAGGTTTCAAAGTTCAGACGATCGGCAAAAGATTTTGCTTTATCAGGATGGTTACGCTGTTCAATCAGTGTTGGCGTAAATATATACCCATCAGGCCGCTGTGCTTTTGCAATCAGTGTAATGGTACGATCCATCAAAGCATTCAGCTTAGGATTGTGTGTAGTACTGTACATACGGGCCATTGCTTCCAGCAATTTATAAAAATCGCCGTCTTGAAACGGAGGGCCTTCATGATCCCCATCCTCTAAACCTGCCGCAATTTCAAAATTCTGGTAGGCATGCCCTATTTTAGGATCCGTATAAATCTTCCACAAATTAGGAATCATGGTATCCTTACATACCTGAAACCGGTCAGCCCAAAAGCCTTTGGTCCAGTTTACATCACCCATATTCAAACTACTCAGCTTAGCATACGGACTTGCAGCTGTATTTACTAAAGCCTTATTTTGAGCAGTTGCCTGATGAAAACTCCCGAGCAATAATCCAACACCCAACATCCAACCTATTCTTGCCATAATTTATAAATATACTGTTTTAAATAGATTATTAATAATTTACCTCTTCAAGCACTACCGGGCCTAGTAAACCTGCTGGCAGCAATGGTTTACCTTCTAAACGATAAGGTGCGTTAGTCCAGGTAATTTGCTGTTCAGCCGGTAAAGCATGATCGCCCATTAGCCGGTTAGCCCAGGTATTAGTCACTTCAATTTTAATCTGGTTAAGCCCTGTATGTAAAGCTTTACCTACATTGACCCGGTAAGGTGCCGTCCAGGCTACACCGCAGGGTACACCATTTACATATACTTCCGCCAAATTATTAACCGTACCCAAATTCAGCCACACATCATTCTGCTTTTTACCATTCCAGATAAAGCTTTGCTGGTAAGTTGCTGTGCCTGAATAATACTTAATGCCAGGTTCTGATCGGTGTGACCAGTCCTGCAAATTTGTAAAGGTTACCGGTGTTTTCGGGCCGCCCAACTGTGCATCAAAAGTTACTTGCCAATTTGGAGTTAATGTTTGCAGAGGCTTACTTACCATTTGATTATTACTAGCAGACTGGCTTTTATTCAGCGTAGCAGCTTTTCTAAAAACAACAAACAGGGAGCCATTCGGCGCCAAAGTTAACGGCAGCATAGTTCGTCCGTTTTGTATTTGCCAACTGGTTGCTGGCCTCGTTGTACCCGCTACAGGATCAAATAGTTCAGGCACACGACCTGCAACCCGCAGCGAGAGGTTGATTGTACGCTGTTCGTTCAATGAATTAGCTATAAAATAGATGTCGAACCCAGGCGATATACGATGCGTCCAGGCAATATCTTCAGCATTCAGATCCGATGAATTTTTAAAAACAACATCCCGGTCAACACCTGCACTTTTCAAATCTGCTTGTAAATAAGGGGCAGCAATAACGCGTCCTGATCCGGTTTGTTTAATGGGTATTTCAGGATTAACAATCAACGTAGCCCCTTGAGCTACTAACTCCTGTAAACGTTGCAAAGTTGCTGCCGACAAATGATTCCCGTTAGGGTCCATACGCCGGGAACCAGGTACAACCAGCACTTTATAGCTGGCTCCTCCAGGCAACTCGATACGGCCATGATTTACTTTTGATAAACTTACCAAAGCATCCAGGTTAAACGAATCATAAGCATATCCATGCAGTGGGTTAACCCATTGGTCAGGATCGGTCATGTTAGCGCCACTGGTTACGCCAATGGGCATAGTGCGTAAAGGTGTACCTTTGTTGGCTAACCGTAGCTTTTCACTTTCTACTCTGGCTGAACCAAATAAACCGGGTAGTACGGGTACTAATCTATCGGGCAGTATAGCTCTTCTAGGTGTTTCTTCGCCGGTAAATACGGCAATGTCTGTTACTGGACGGCCTAATTGCAAAAGCGATTGGCAGCGTTGTACATACTCTACCCAGGCATGGCCGGGTTTCCACCAGGTTTGGTCTCGTTGAAAAAACAGACCTATGCCATCCAAGGTCATACCGGGTTTTCGGGTCAGCCAAGGGTTATGAACATTTACGTGGAAAACATATCGGTTGATACCTGCTGCAAAGTTACGGTCGGCTAAGGCTTTAATCATCGCCGGGTGCTCATCCCACATGGTTCGCAACTCAGTAAAAGCTTCTGCCTGAATAATGTTTTTTCCATATATATGCCCACCTGAAATGGCATCGAGCAAATCGTTAGGCTTGTCGTGTGTTGGGCTACGCAACCAAAATTCCCCCATCGGAATATCTATCTGGCTGTAATGCAGCATACCATCACTAGTCATGGTTGGGGCTACACTTTCACCGCTAAAAGTGCAACCCTTTTCATGAGCCAGTTTACTCATTGTACCATAAAATTTATCAACTACCAACTCAGCAATGGTTTGCCGAACATCAGCCAGCACCTGTTCTGATTTTTGTGCGCTTTGTACTGGTATGCCAGCCATTACTGGTAAGTAAGGCATTAAATCATATCCTCTGCGTTGTTTAAATTCTTGCGCAAACTCTGCCGACCAATTTTGGCTACCGCACTCCCAACTATCCACATGGAATATCTTCAATACTCGTTTAGCTAATTCTGGCCCAGCTTGACGTATAGCTTCGCCAAACCAACGATCAAACTGTAGCTTGATGGCTTCCGTATTAAACTTATCACATTCTAAACCGCTGCCTTTCCCTCCGGTAGCATTAGTATGCCCTGTTGAGGTATGCCCTATACGCAGTATAGTCCAGTTACCGGCTGGCGCATTCCAGTGCAAGCGCCCTTGTGCATCAAGTTTGTCTGTAATATTGATAATCTTATTCTTAGGAATGCACAAATCATCAGGTACTTGCTGTGGCGTTGTACGTGTACTAATACGCCATACTTCACCGTTTTTACCTTCAAACTGATGAATGCGAGGCTCGGCTGAAAGTTCTATTCCTGATAGCTTTAAAGAAGGCTTCCACTTAGCAAAATCTAAATCTTCTGCGCCAGGTTCAGAACCTTCCTTGTTATAAACAAACCGAAAATACCGGGCTGTTGTGGGTAGTATTTCATGCGTAATATCAAAATCACCATCTTGCCAGCCATGCCGGGGCGGTTCAAGCCGTTGTACGGTACGGAAACTTCTACCATCATCACTTACCTGCAATAACAACCGTTCAGACTGGTAATTACTCGCGTTGGTATGTATAATCAACGAACGGCAAGTAAAAGGCTGATCAAAAGCTAATTGTATCCAGCAGGAATCGGCAGATGAAAAGTTTTTCTTATTACCGGGTTCCACTAAATACTGTACATCCTGCTCAGGTAAGCTGGTGGTTACTTTAGGAGTATTGTTTTGGGTTGAGATACCTGAACCTTGTGGTGATGGATAAGCAAATACAGCAATGTCACGATAGTAACCTTTATAGCTTTCAAGTTTAGCTAAAGTATCATTAAAAACCTGTCCTCCTTTTACCAAAGTTTTTGTCCATACCACTTTTTGCATAGATAACTCTGGCGTTATCCAGGGGCCACCAGCCAAAGCAAAACCATCACAATCATGCATAGCCAGCTTTAAGCCTAAACGGTCGGCTTCTTTAAAAGTATAACGAACCATGTGCCACCATTGTGGAGTTAATTGCTCTACAGGTGGCGTAAGGAATGGCGGATTAGCTACTCCTTTTATAGGCATTAAATACGCCCCACCAATACCAGCCTGCTTCATCGCTTCCAAATCGGCCGTGATGCCGGCTTCGGTTACGCTGGCTTGCATCCAGTACCAAAATACCCAAGGCTTAGCCTCTTCGGGCGGGTGGCTAAACACTGTTTCTAAATCATCTTTTTTAACAGTGCTTTTACGTACCTGTGCAAAGCTATCCGTAACAGTATGATTAATGCAGCAATAAGTTACTAGTATTAAAAGTTTCTTCTTCATATACCTTACTCGCTGCTTTTAATGGTTTTTGCTAGTTTACCGATAGCACCCGGCTGAACTTTACATGGCAATAAATAAAAACTGTAATGATACGGCTGTGGTGGTATCTGATACTCACTCAACGGCGCTGCCACTTCCGACCAGCTATCATTACCACCTAAACCCATTTGTACCAAATCCACGTTCAATGTTAGGTAGCCCGCATCAACCAGCTTGTTGGTGTGTTTAGCAGTTTGTATATTTTTTTCGGTATATGGCCAAGCACTCATGCTCAGCAAACTATCTGCAACAACCAATAAACCATCAGCATTTTTATCTGCCAGATACATCCAACGTACATCAGTACGGTTTCCGTTTTCTTGAGGCACTACATAAGGTTCCATAAACTGGTTAATAGGCAGGCTGTATATTCCGGCTTCAAAGCCAGTACGCCGGTCAATGTAGTTTTCCATTGGGCCACGACCATACCAGGTAATCTGATCATAACTACGTTTGATACCGGCCTGCATGCCTACTTTCGGCAGATCAGGTAATCCAGATTTGGGCAATAAACTATAATCTACTTTCACTACTCCATCGCCATTTACAGAATAGTTCACTTTAACAGTAACACTATCATGAATCAGAGTATAAGTACTGGTAATTACCACCATACCTCTTTGAGATTGAACAGCGTTGATATTCTGCAATTTTAAATCAGCATTATACCAAGGTTTAAGTTTTTTATTAGCTTTCCAGCCTCGCCGGTCATTATCGGTAAGTGGGCGGGTAAAATGAGGCAAGAACGGCGCTTTGATTTGCTCCTGATTGTTTTGAACGTAAGAAGTTAAAGCTCCATTAGTTTTGTTAATGGTTACTTTAAAGTTTTTTCCTGTCACAACATAGCCAACTTCATTATTCTGCAAAGTAGCAGCCGTAAAATTCTTAGCTGCATTTTTTGTTATTAGCAATCCGGTTAGCGCAAACTGATCGGCGGCAATTTCATATCCCTTTGGCGCCCATGGTTCATCTTGAGATAGCGAAAAGTGTATATCAGCTAAGTACTCGCTACCTGTTTTTTGTGCCGGCAGATAACCAGATATGTTTATTGTTGTATCATGACCGGCAGCTAGGTTTATACGTGGCAATTCTTTTTTCAATATAACTTTGCCATCCTCACGTACTTGCAACATTACGGTATATTGGTTTAAGTTCTCTACCGCATGCCAGTTCTTGATGTGGATTAATCCTTTACGAGCATCTACCAGGTTACAAACGGCTGGCTGAAATACGTGTTTGCATTCGTAAATCGCTGCTTTCGGACGGCCATCAGCAGCAACAATGCCTTTTATGGTAAAATCATCATAGTATTTTTCACCATAGTCACCCCCATAAGCATAAAACGGCGTACCTGATGAGTCTTTTTTCAATAAACCTTGATCTTTATATTCCCAGATAGCCCCGCCAATAATACGTGGCGTAGAACGCCATTGATCCCAAAACTCCTTCAGGTTACCATTCGAATTGCCCATAGCATGGGAATACTCTACAAAAAATATAGGCCGATGATCACCATTAGGCTGATTGGCCAACAATGGTGCTGTATATAAACCGGGATACATGCGGCTCACAATATCTACATAAGGCTGATCGATCGGATTTTGCAAACGATGCGAGTGATCGTTAGTTTTAGGATAACGTGGGTCTGTTGGATCAATATATCCCTCAGCTTGTGGTGTACCCTGAGCAGGCTCATAGTGTACAGGGCGGGTAATATCAAAATCATGTATCCACTCGGCCATAGCTGCATGGTTCGGGCCACGACCAGCTTCATTACCTAAACTCCAGATGATAACACTTGGATGGTTCTTGTCGCGCATCACCATACGAGTAGCGCGGGCTAAGTAGGCGCCTGTCCACATCGGGTCGTTACTTAATTTCGAGCCTAAACCGTGCGTTTCCAGGTTAGCTTCATCAATGACTAAAATGCCGTATTCATCACACAGGTCGTACAGGTAAGGATCCATTGGATAATGGCTGGTGCGAATACAGTTAAAGTTGAAACGCTTAATGGTACGTACATCATTCAAGATATCTTCACGCGACAAAGCTTTACCTTTCACCGGGTCATGATCGGGCCGGTTTACACCGTATAAATAGGTGACTTTACCATTAATAAGCAGCTTACTATCTGTTTTGGAAAACTCAATACTACGAAAACCCACGTGGCAGCTTTTTACCTCCAACACATGGCCGGTACTATCTTCTAGCGATAAGGTTAAAGTGTACAAGTTGGGAGCCTCATCGCTCCACTTGTCCGGATTTTTCACTTTAGCTTCTAATAAGCCAAATTTCACGTTGTCTAGCCTCGGGTAGATTTCATTAATAATGCTTTCTACACTGCGTTGTAAAGGTTTTTCGAATACAGCTTTATTATGTTTATCAAACAACTGCGCTTTAAGCTGATAGCCTGCTATAGGTTTGCCTGTCAGGTTTTCAATACGCGGGCGAATACTTAATACCGCATCTTGATATTGCTTGTCTAATTTAGTTTGATAAAAGAAATCCGCTATTCGCAATTTAGGTTCGGCCAGTAACATCACTTCCCGGTGTATACCGCTTAAACGCCACTGGTCCTGGTCTTCTAAAAAGTAGCCATCGCTCCAACGAATAACTTGTACCGAGAGTACATTTTCACCAGCTTGCAGGTAAGGCGTTATATTAAATTCTGATGGCAGAAAACTATCTTCTCCATAGCCCAAAAACTTACCATTGAGCCATACTTTAAAGCCAGAACTCACCCCGCCAAAATGCAGCGTGATGTTCATATCTTTCCAGCTTTCAGGCAAAGTAAACGTACGCTGAAAGCTACCTACTCCGTTATAATCTTGCGGTACATGCGGCGGATTAACAGGCCGGAACGGATAAACAGCACTTTTGTAAATAGGCTTACCGTAACCTTGCATTTCCATGCTGGATGGTACTGGTATTTTCTTCCAGCCGCTTACCTTATTTTTATAAAAATCAGTTGGTGCATCAGCCGGCTTTTCGGCGAACGCAAAATCCCATTCGCCATTTAGTGATAACATACGTCCTGATTTCTCACGATCGTTAACAGCAGCATCTTGTATGTTACGGTAAGAATAAGCTGTTGCTCGTGCCGCATCTCGATTAACTCCAAATATGGAAGGATCTTCCCAAGGATCGTTCTGGTAAATAGCTGGTGCATTGGGTACAGCAGCAGGTGTTTTATCTACCAACTGTGCAAACAAGCTGGTAGGTAAAAGTAAGGCTGCTATAAAGTAGGTTATTTGTTTCATCAATATCGTGTTCAATTAAGCAGCGGTGTAATTAACGGTATAGCTTTTACCTTTTTGTATGGTTAACTCGTAAAAACCATTAGCTGCTGATTTAATAGTTGCTTCGTTACAAACCGGTTGCGTTTTGCTTTTAAAGCGCAGGGTACCTGTACCACTATCGGCACTAACCTGAATTTGCCGGCCGCTGCAATGAACTTTGATATTACCGTTAGGTGTAGGCACTATACCTTCCATCCACTGCAAGCCACCTAATTGCGGTTCAATTGTATATTGCTGATAACCTGGCGCTGTAGGTTTTACGCCCAGGTAATACTTGCCTAATAAATAAATAGGGCTGGCTCCCCAAGCATGACATAAACTTTTACCAAATGGCCGGCCATACATGGCGTAAATATCAGTTCCTTTTACTGCCGGATTGTACTCTTCCCAGAAAGTGGTAGCGCCTAAATTCAACATACCGCCCCAATAATCTTTCATGCGCTGCAGTACATACGATTGCTCGTTCATGGCGCATAGGGCTTCCAGTTCGTAAAACTGCATGTAAGGCGTAGTAATTTTTTGTATGTTATCATTCAACAATACATATTTCTTTACCCCCTGCTTTTGTGCATCGGTTAGGTAATTGAAAAATATGGCGAACATATTGGCATAGCGCGTCACGTTAGCAGTAGGTTTGCCATTGATTCTACTGTGTACAAAGGCATGTTTTTGAGGGTTCCAGTAGTAAGAAAATAACTTTGCTTTTAAACTTTTGGCTAAGGTATTGTACATAGCCGCATTCTTGCCATCATGCATCAAATTGGCACATAAAGCCATGCTTTCCAAACTACGGCAGAACAATAGTTGCTCAAAGCTTACTTCACCCTTTTTACTCAAGCCATCTGCCCAGTCAATAAATACCCAGTCGCCGGGTAAACCCTCCATCAAACCATCTTTATCACGACGGCCTAAACAGTAATTCATCATCGTTTGCATACGTGGGTAAGTTTGCCTGATGAAAGCTTTGTCGCCTGTGTGTTGGTAATAATCATAAATACTAATGAACCAGTAAAAAGTATAATCCATGATAGTATTGGTATGACTGGTTACCGGATCTTTTCCCCGCAAAGCCGTAATAGTACGCTTAACGGTAGGCGAATCGAAATACAAATAGTAGTTCATCAGGTAGCTTTGCGCCGCATCACCCGACCATACCCAACGGTCGCGTTTAATACCATCAATAAAAAACTCGCGCGTATTCAGGTGCAAGGTATAGGCTGCAATATCCCATATCTTGTTAATCTGATCGTCAGAACACCGGAAACTGCCCCTTTGCTCAACCGGCGAATATTCATACAGCATAGACACATCATCTACACTTACATTATCATCATACTGTATATTCACATACCGGAAGGCCCGCGAGCCTTCCAGTGTTATATCTGCATTTTGCTGATTGCTCACTTCAATCCTGTCCAGCAGTTCACAGGTTTCTGTAGCTCTGGCCTCTTCTGGCGATTCGCCATAATACAGCGTAATATGGCCTTTACCTTTTACATCATGTAACTTCACATAGCCGAAGGTTTCTTTACCAAAATCAACCATAATTGAATGTGCTTTCTTCTCTTTGCTAACAGCCTTCATAGGCTCGGTGGGCAGATGGAAGGCTGAAGGCAGTACTGTAGATTCATTAAAGTTCCAGCTACCTGCAGGTACATATACCGTTGCTGATAAATCGGATGTTTTACCAGAGGCATCAATCCATTCCTTATCTTCAAAAGTGGCCTGCCAAGAGCTATCGGATACTACATGAGCACTTTTCACAAAAAGAGCAGGCACGTTACCTTGATTATAAATTTTGATATTGATACGGTGCTTGCCAGAAGGTAAGGTTACACTCTTCGGATAGCCGGATACAGCTTTACCATCTATCCGGACATTGTATTGCCCTTCAATAGCAATCAATGCTTCTTCCGGTGCTGCCAGTTCAAAATCTTTATGAAAATCTACCAGTACATAATGGCTGTCCAACTTCCATAAAGGTGGTAAAAACGAACCCCGGTCTGTGCGGCGGTTTTGCATTTTGTTACTCAGCCATATTTCATAATCACCAGGATACCATATCCAGGTGGCTTTGGTTTGCGCATGAGCAGACATAGAGAAAGAAGACAATAAAGTGCTTAATGTAATTACGATGCTAAAAAAACAGGAAAACCTGATAAGTGTATCAGGTAGTATTTTCTTTAATCGACTAGTACTTACATTAAGTTTTCTTTTGGGGATTATAGTAGTTTTCTTCATTATCAATGTCCATTAAAAATCAGGTATAAACCTATCATTACTATTGTTAACACTACCCATGCTACCTTCACCCGTAAGGTAGTTTTAGGCAAGCTAATTACTTGGTTATCTTGCGGCCGGTAAACTTCAGGCGAACTATCTAACAAGGAAATCATTACTGCGGCAATCAGCAGAAAAATAAAGATCAGGAAAGACAATATCAGGTAATGTGGCCAGAAACTATACCGATCAGATGGTAAAACCCACAAATACACGATGCCTGTACCTAAGCTCAATGCCGAACCTACCGATAAGACTAAGTTTACAGCCTTGCGAGTAGTACGTTTCCAAAACACAGTTAGTAAAAATACTACGGATAAAGGAGGAGCAATAAACCCTAGAACCGATTGAAAAACATCAAACAGGTTCAACCCTTTTATACTATCAATAGCCAACGCCATAATAACTGCTAAAAGGCAGCCTACGATAACCGTAATTCGTCCTACTCGTATAACATCCTGGTTAGTAGCATTGGGGTTTATCTTTTTAGCATAAACATCCATCGTAAACACGGTGCTCAGAGAGTTTAAAGAAGACCCTATAGTGCCTACCAGTACAGCTACTAATACGACAATTACTAACCCGTTCATACCGGAAGGGAAAAGGTTAGTAACCATAGTCATGTAAGCCTCAGCCGGATCTTTCAGATGAGGAAATAGAATATAGCACAAGATGCCAGTAAGAATAAATAAAGGCAATGAAAGTATTTTAAGCCAGCCGATAAAATTGATACCCAACTGCCCTTGTTCCAGATTTTTAGCACCTAAAACGGATTGCACCATCGATTGATCTGTACAAAAGAAAGCTACAGCGGCTACCGGATAGCCCAACAGGATGGCATACCACGGATATTTTTTATCGCTAGCCGGATGGATCAGGTTCCAATACTCATGCGGTACTTTGTGATAGACTGCTGATAATCCGCCTACTTTATTGATACCTAAAATCGTTAATGTTAAAGAAACAGCTATCAGCAATATCATTTGAAAAACATTCACCTTAGCTATAGTATTCAGGCCGCCAGAGTAGGCCAATATTCCACCGAATGAGACCAAAGCTATGACGGATTCCCACATCGGAATGCCCAATATTTGCCGTACCAAAAAGCCGCCAGCAAACAATCCTAGTGAAAGCCAAGATATCAAGATTTTTATGAGTGCATACCAAGCCAGTACATTGTGGGTAGAATCACCATAACGGTTGCCCATAAATTCTGGCATGGTAGTTACCTGAGCAACCAGGTAACGTGGCGCAAATACCATAGCCAGCAGCATCAGGAATACAAAGGCATACCAATCAAAATTAACAGCTACTACTCCTGTACTATACCCAATACTGGCAAAAGCCAACAGCATGGACGGCCCCACGTTGGTTCCCCACATGTTAAAGCCTATACTAGCCCACCCTAATGATTTGTGAGCCAGAAACAAGGTTTGATCGGCTTGGTTACGGTTAGATAAACTTGCCTTATACCCGATTATAGCTAATATAATTATATAAGCTGCAACGGTAGCATAATCTAAGAGGGTTAAACGCTCAATGATATTGTGCATAGATGTAGGTTGTAAATTAAGATTTAAGTTCGGTTGCCGACAGATTGTAAGCGGATAAGATATCAGCCACCTTAACCGGCAAACCGGTTTGCAATGTTTTATCCATAGCCATCAACAGGGCAACAGTGCCTACGCCTTCCTTTACATCAGGATAAGCGGTTTGATTACTTTCCAAACAATCTGCAAAGTACTCCAGATAATTCTGGTACTCGCCGGCGTGATGGCTTTGTCCTTCAAACCGGAAGTAATGTTTCATCACTTTATCTCCCCAGTAAACAATTTTTTCTTCACCTGTTTTGTCGGTAATAGCGTAACGCAATTCGTGGTAATCAGCTTGTGATGCGCCTTCAGTACCTCTGAGAATAACAGTCATGCCACTATCCCGCTGTGCCGGCTGTATGGGCCCGGTATAAGCGCCACTTACGCGAGCTATACGGCCATCAGCAGCTTTAAAAATAAAGTGCATGGTATCTTCGTTTTTTAAACCGGCATTTTTACCGTTACTGCTAATCATACCATAACCCATTACCTCTTCAACATCGGGCAGGTACCAACGTATAAAATCAACCGGGTGACTTAAGCCACCATATAACCATTTAAATGCAGACTCTAATGCCCAAGGTTTTTCCAGAAACCAGCGATGATCGGCATGGTAGTGCGCTTCAATTGTAATCAGTTCGCCAATTTGTCCAGCTTCAAAATCGGCATGTTGCCTTTTAGCAGGTTCAAAAAAGCGAGAGCTTTGGCCTACAAATATTTTTTTGCCCGTTTTTTCAGATAGGTTTATCAGTTCTTGAGCTTTGCTTAAATCATCAATAAACGGTTTGGTACAAATTACATGCTTGCCAGCTTCCAGTGCTTGCTTAACATGCTTGGCATGTAAATGATCGGGCGTATAGATAGCAATTACATCTATTTTAGTATCATCAAGTAAATCCTGATAATTAGTTGTGAAATGATGAAAATCAAACTCTTTGGCACGATGCTCACAAAGCTCTGTATTAAGATCGCAAGCTAGTTTTAACTCATACTTTGAGCTTTGCAACGCAGCCGACATGGTGCTACGCCCTTCACTCAAACCTAATATTCCTAATTTCAACATATGCTTTTCAAATAATTGTAGTAAACTTAACTTAATGGTTTAAAAAACACCCAAACTTCGCCTGGCTGTGTACCAGATATTCCTTCCTGATACTTTTTCATGATAGTATTCCATTTTACCATTTGCGGATTATGTTCGGTAGTTTTTAGGTTCAAATTATCCAAACTGGCACCTTTAGGAATGCTGATAACCAACATCAACTGCCGGCCATTCTTGAACACCTGAAGCTGCTGAAAACCGGCGTTACAAAAACCCTGTGCTACCATAGGCCATTTTTTGAATTGCGTAGCGTGATAGTTCAAATATTCTTGTTGCAACTTTGTATTCTTCACTAGGTTAGCAGTCAAAATGATATTATCCCATTGTTTAGCAACCGTTATACTGCTACAATGCTTCCGTTCAAAATTGTAAAATGGATGTTGGTAAGTTTTAACTGTAACACGCGGATATTGTGCTGCTAGCTGACGGCGTAATGCATTTACATTGCTTAGGCTACTGTAAATTACCCAATGATTCTTCCACTGGTAAATAGCACTGTTCAAGATATGGTATTTTTTGCATACTACTTCCAGCTTACCAGCATTTAAGGCTGATTGCTTTTCTTTCACCACTTCAATAATTGCGGGTGATGAGGTATTAGCATAACCAGGTATTACTCGCCCAAGCAGCAAGAACCATACAAGCATTGATGTTCTGACTGGTAAACCTATTTTTATATTATATATGTGATGTAATGAGCACTGCATACCATTTAGTTTTTGATTTCAGCTTGATTGATTAGCAAGTGTTCTGGATTAACCTGCTTGTAAGGCAACAAGTATTTATAATTAGCCTCCAACCCTGCTGTGTTTTTAATATCAGTGGCTACCATCGGGCCATTGTTTTCCCAAACGTTGTTGGGTCCGTTGGCGTTTCTCAAAAATTTCTCGGCAGGGCACCAATTATCTTTCACTGTAAAATAAGATGAGCCTTCATCGCAATACAAATAAAACCAATGATGAGGATCGTGCGCGTAAGGCACTTTATAGATATTATCTACATAATTTTGAGTGATGCTTGAACCAGGCTGAGCCGATAAAGTATAGATACCTGCTACATCATACATGTGTTTAGCATAATGGTGCACTTTATTAGCCGTAATATGATTATTACTCATAGCATTAATCAGCTTGGTCCACCCCCACCCCACACTGATGCCGGTGTAGGATACTTCACAAACCTCATTATGTTCAATATTGATATTCTTAACATATCCGGCACCAATACCCACACAGCCCCAGTCTTCATTAGTTACATCGGTAACTAAATTGTTTGTAATGTGCTCATTGGTACAAACCTCTCGCTGATCGGTAGGATTGTAAGGCAAATGCACTTCGAAAGATTCATCGGAAAACACGCCCACCAATAACCCTGTACCTCCTATATCTTCAAACAAATTACCCTGTACTTCATCATCATGCGTACCTCGTTGAAAGTCCAATCCGGTTGAAGCCAAGTGTTCAAAACAGCACCGTTCAAAATTGATATGATTAGCATAAGCCACTTCCACAGCTGCTGCCGGCCTACCTACCCAGGCTTGGTTCTCTAAGCCTTTCTTTTCGGGTGTACCCGGAACTTTTAACTTGTAGGCATCTAGCATATACATACCCGCTTGGTGTGGTACGTTTCCTTGTTGTGAGGGGCGCATCCAGGTGGCATATTGAAAGTTAACCCCTTTAAAGTAAACATAACTTACCGGTTTATCGACACTTCCGCATACTTGTACTAACTTTTCCAGTGCAGGCACCATCACTTTAGCGGTAGCTAGGTTTTCATTCTGCTTAGGCCAGTAATATAACTTATGGGTGTTGTAATCGGCATACCATTCGCCTGGCTTATTTAAAAACTCGATAGCATTGGTAAGATAAAATGCAGAATTGCCATTCATTTTGTGCTTATCATCAATCACCGCTGCCGGCCAAGGATGCTCAAACTGAATACGGCTTTCCGGCTGATGGAAGGTTAACTTTAACTTATTATCTTCAGGTGTTATAGTCTTTACTCTTAGGTTGGCAATAGCCCACATCTGGTGGATAACCATTTCCATCTGTCCTGCAGTAGCTGGTATTTTGGTGGATGGTTTAGGTATCCACATTTCCTGCTTTTGCTTATCTACTGCCAGTATGCGGCTCATGAGGGTATCATTATCCACTTCGCGCGCTCTTGTTGCCTTGATGTCGTTTACCCAAAGCTGTCTGAAGCGCAAAGGCCAGCCATTATAATCAGGAATGTCGGCTACCCAAACTTTGCTTTTCGCTTTTGCAGGCAAGCCATCAAGACGAGTGTTCAGCTTTTTCCAGTTGCTGATTTGTACACCTCCGCTAATTACCGGCTGCTGATTAGGCGCTGATTCAATATAGGTAGGTGATGCTGCAGTACCTGAATCTTCCGGGCGAATAAACACGGGCTCTGTTAGTGCATACAACCCACCAGTTAAAATAATATGAATACCATCTTTTATAGATGGATCATTTAGCCTACGTAATTCGCGGGCTTGGCGCAGGGCAGCAGCCAAAGTAGCTTTAGGTTGATTTGGCGTACCTGCATTACTGTCGGCACCTGTAGGCGATACCCATATCTCTGCTGCCAGCAAGTTTAAGGGTAAACAGCCCAATAGTATATATAACCATTTCACTAAAGCTCTCCTCATTTAAACTACTATTTTACGACTGAAAGATTGATTTTACGTAAGCTGTATTGGCGCTAAAGTTCCATTTTACATTTCGTGGGTCTTTGGCATCACGGGACCGTTCAATAACCAGCCAGCCGTTCCACTTCATTTTATCAAGTGTTTTCCTGACCTTTTTCATATCAATTTTCGGATCGTTCTGCAACCAAACACCATCTGTATCGGTGCAATGTATTTGACAGATACGTTTTTTACCTAACGTTTTCAGTTCTTCGCTCACATCCCGGCCATTATCAAGCGCGTTGGCAAAGTTGAAATAGCTTTGAATGGCGTGCGAACCCACTTCATCTAACAACTTCACCTCATCAGTCGCGCTTAGTGAAGTTTCAATACCGATAATTACACCTGCCTCTTCTGCCTTGGGAGCTACCGCTTTCAAACGTTCCACCACCGCAGGCCGCAGCTCCGGATTTTTACCGATGTCACTATTTACGCCTAAGGGTAAAAATAGCATTTTAACATTCATGGCTTTTGCCGTATCAATGGCATCTTGCATGGTTTGTTCAATTCCTTCACGCTTGGCAAATGATTGTGAGAAGAAACCAGTCAGGCCCAGTGAGCATATTTCCAGATTTAGTTCTTTGGCTTTATCCAAAAACTGTTGACGTACCTCTGGCTTAGCCAACTGGTTATCAAAAGTTGGTCGATTACCTAAGCCTCCCATGTCCACCTCTACGCCATCTGCACCTATATCTTTGGTTAGCTGCAAGGCGCCCAATTTCTGACGTTTCAGTATCATTAAATCTACCACGGCCACTTTGTACCGCTGCCCTTTTGCGGGTTTAGCAAATACCGATGCCCAGCTTTCTTTTCGAGGTAACAACAGACCAGCGGTAAGTACGGCTGTTGTACCTAAAAATGCTCTTCGGCTATAAGGATGTGATGAAGGTTTATCTGTTTTCATAATTAAATGCTTATTTGGTTTGACTTTGGGTGGCTTGTGCAAATACTTTTTGCAACTGCTCAAAACCATGTATAGCATTAGCAGGCAGGTTTTCACCTTGGGCGCCAAACACATACATAGCCGGAAATTTCTCGATAGTTACTTTTGATTCATCTACTTTACCATCAGCTCCTTTTACCGCATTGATGTTGAGACGAAAATATTTAGCCACGAAATCATACATAGCCAACCGTTTAGATTTGCCGTAATCATGCCCTTCTTTCGGGAAATGTGCATTAGCTACTAATTCTTGTTTACCATAGTAGCCATAAATCTTTTGCAAGTAAGGCAAATCGGTGTCGGGCACATTAGTGGACCAGTCGCCACCATCAGATATAACCAATTGTGGACGCGGTGCTGCCATAGCAGCGATTTCATCATTATTCGTACCACCGCCGCACAGGTGTACCGGCTGACCGCTTTCGCAAGGACAACCGCCAGAAAAGTAGCTGGACAACATAACTACTGGAACACTCAGTTTAATCCGATCATCTAAGGCAGTCATGAGCATAGTATGGCTGCCACCACCCGAAGCGCCGGTAATAGCTACCCGATTAGGGTCAGCCTCTTTTAAGCTCAGCAGGTAATCCAGTATGCGGAAGCTGTTTAAAGCTTGTATGGTCATGGCTAAACTACGCCGATGATCTTGTCCTTTAAATTGCAGTAAAGATTCGCCCCAGGCAAATAAATCATAACTGATAGCCATTGCGCCCATGCGGGCTAGTGTAGCGCAGCGGTACTGCTCATCAGCACGATAACGGCCATTGCCAAAATGCCCGTCCGGGCACAGAAAAACCGGTATTTTTCCTTTAAACTTTATAGGCTTGTACAACGACCCACTTACGTATAAACCAGGTAGCGTTTCAATGGCAATATTTTCAATACTATATCCATCCATTACCCGCTTGTTGGTGATAATAGGTTTTGAAACAGGTTTAGATGGCAAAGGCGATAATTGCAGCGCCTGTAGCATACAGGGTTTGAGTATAGCTTTGCGTTTTTCCCAACTGGCCTGATCATGGTAAAAGGAGGATAAATAAGCTAATTTCTCGCGTCCTTGTTCGGGTGTAAGGCGTGAATACTCATAGTATTTGAGTTTGTAAGTTTTTTCGCCTTCTGCATTGACTTTCATATCCAATGGTGCAAGTACGGTTGCCAAGGTTTCATCAACTGTTGGGCGTATGCGCCAGTCGGCATAAGTTACCCACCGGTCTTTCACCATATCTTCCGAATACTTGATTTTGACATGAAAGCGGCTTTCAATATCCGCCAGTACTTCTTTCAGTGGCTTCTTGTATTCATTATCTGAATTGTTTTGCTGAGCCTTTGCTGAGCCTATTAACAGCAGCAATCCTAAAAACAGTATTATCTTATCTACACGCACCCTCATCCTACTTACAAATCTTTAGTATCTCCTTTTACTTCCGGGAATTTATATCCATCTACCTCAGGCCACTTGCCATCTTTTATTTCTACCATTTTCAATTTGGCGGGGTTGACTACTACGTGTTTAATACGTTGTCTGCGCCAAGTGTAAACTACGTGTACCATACCATCGCTGGTTTGTATTACAGCCGGATAGGAATACTGGCTAATAGGCGAATCTTCCAGCACCAGTGAGGCATACCAGTGTATGCCATCTTTAGATACGGCTATATTAAGCGGCGTGCGTGCTCCTTTTGCCAACTTTCCGGGAGGCAAAACATGATTATATACCAGTAGTTGACGACCATCTTTTAAAGTTACAGCATCATCGCCCGAGTTGTTATTAGGCATGGAAGTTTTTTCGAGCGGCGACCAGGTTTTACCATTATCAGAGGACCATGTTTGTAGTATAGCTTGTACTTTACTGCGGCATAATGCCTGCAAACGACCGTCTTTATGCAATAAAACACTTGGCTGAATGGCGCTAAAACTTTTATCAGGTTCCGGTACGTTCACGATCTGCCAGGTTTTACCAAAATCCCGGCTTAGCTCAAAGTGAATATTGGTTCCGCCTTCACCTTCTGTGCTGCTTGGGCTAATCAAGGTACCATTGCTTAACAAGACTGGTTTATTTTTAACCGGACCTATAACTCCTTCAGGCAAAGCCTGCTGAGCCGACCAGGTTAGGCCGTTGTCTTTTGAAGTTTTATAGAATCCTTTCCATGCAGATGGCTTAGGTCCAATTTTATAAAATAAAATCAGTTCACCATGTGGTACTTGATACAAAACCGGATTCCAGCAGGGATAGCGTAAAGTATCATTCTGAATGCCATTAGCTACATTAACGCCTTCGGTCCATTTGCCGTTTACCTGACGGCTTACCCATATACATACATCCGGGTTACGTTCTTTCGTGCCCCCAAACCATGAGGCTACCAAGCCTTTCGGTGTTTGCACTACTGTTGAAGCATGGCATTCCCGGTAAGGCGCTTTTTCGTAAATAAACTCATCGGTAACTATACCCTGTCGCCACGGATTATTGGTTGTTTGCGCCCGACCAACACCCAGCATAGCAGCCCATAATAATACTACCGGAACTGCTTTTTGTATATATAAAGGCTTCTTTTTCATGGTTAATTACTTTTGAGAAGATTTCGCAGCTTTAGCATCAGCAGCTTTTTTAGCTTTTGCGGCATCTACATAAGCTTTGAACATTTCATGCCAGTTGCGGCCATGGGTATTCAGGTACTCTTCGTTTTTGGTTTTGTAGATTTCAAAAATGGCTGATATCTGCTTCATGTTCTTGAAATCTACTGCTTGTTCGCGAGCTTGCTTCAGATTAGTTAAAATAACAGACTCTTCTGTTGGGGTAAGGTTAGGTACAATAGATTTATAACCATTTAAGGTAAATTCCACTTTACCAATGGTGTATTTGTCCAATATTGCTTCCACCTGAGCATCCGTTAAGTTTTGGTGCAAACCATTCATCAGGTTTTCATGAATAGATTTTGGCATAGCTGAAACCGCTATAATCTGACGGTCTAACGTGCTTAAAGACTTTCCTGTAACCGGATTGATGCCGGCAGGCACCAAGGTATATGGATGCTCATTGTTGTAATTGCGAATAGCTTTTAGGTGTGTAGCAACAACTGATTTTACGGCTGCTTCCTTTTGAGCGTTATTTAAGTTTAATGAAGTTACCCACTCAGCTGCTTTCTGATCCACTTCCTGATCTGATTTAGCCTTAGCTTCTGCACTCATTACAGGTACATTTTCTGACGAAGCTGTTGTAGTTTGGCTATAACTTACAGATGATGTTGCTGCTAATCCGAACAGCAGAATTGATGTTTTTAAATATTTTCTCATAACGTTACAGTTATTTAGTTTCTAATCCTGTTAAATCTGATTTAAAATCATAGCTGCCAGAGCCAGCCTCAAACATAGCCATTTGACCATCCTGCTTGATAAACTTTAATCCGGTAGTAGCATTGGCCTTTTTACCACCTTCGCTAACTCCATCAGCAGATGTTGCCGGTATGGATACTAAGGCTGTACAATTGGCCGGAATAGTAATGTGCCAGTTGAATTGGTTAGACTTCTTTTCCCACTCACTTTTCACCAGCCCATATGGAGTCTGGTAAGATGCTTTAACAAAGTTGAGTCCGGCAGGTATTGTAGGCTTCATAATTACCTGTTTGAAGCCAGGTTTGTCAATGCCCACTTTTATGGCAGCTAAGTTTTGGTAGTACCAGGTAATTAAATCACCCAACAGCATGATATGGTTGCCTGAGTTCATGCTGGGGTTGGCCGTATCGCCGTTCCATAATTCCCAAATGGTAGTAGCGCCATGCTGGGCCATGTAACCCCAACTTGGGTAATCAGTATTGGTGGCTAGTTGGTAAGCCAAATCAGGCCGGCCGTATTCGGTAAGGCCTCGCATTAGCCATTGCGTACCAATAACGCCTGTGGCAATATGCCCCTGGTCGGTTGTAGTTTCACGTTTTACAATATTGTTGAATACTGCTTTACGGTCAGGCTCTGGTGTAATATCGAAATATAGCGGCAGCAAGTTGGCAGTTACGGTACCATTATCATATTGCTGTGTTTGCTTATTAAAAAACTTAGCATTAAATGCATCTCTGATTTTTGCTGATAGCGCGGTAAACTCTTTAGCATCATCCTGTTTGTTCAGCAGCTTGGCAAATCGTTTCATTAAAAACAACATGCGGTACCAGTAAGCCGTAGCTATGAGTTCGCCGTTAGTAGTACGATTACTATCTTTTGCATGTATCAATTCCAAAGACTCGGGTGGAACGCACCAATCGCCATACTTGTCTTTGGTCATAATGTAATTTTTGGCATACTTAGCCTGCATATAACTCAACCACTTTTTCATGGATGGATAATGCTCTTCTATAGGCTTCATATCGCCATACTGCTTGTACAACATATCGGCAATCAGCAGATATGTTCCTGGCCAAGTCATGTTATCGCTGTAGTAATTCCAGTAAGCTGGCGCAACATCCGGTATAGATCCTTCAGCAGTTTGTGCTTGTTCAATATCGTTCAGCCAACTGGCATACAGCTTTTCATTATCGAACACAAAGCTTTCTCCTAATGACCCAGTAGCACGATCGCCCAGCCAAGGCATTCGTTCATTACGTTGCGGACAATCAACCGGCATGCCTTTGTAGTTGCTTAAAATACCCCAATAAGCATTATGATATACCTGATTAATGATATCATTTGAAGTTTCAAAATGGCCAGTATTCGGCAAAGCATCATAAACCACTTGCCCCTCAAAATCATCTGTACCTGGTTTGCCTGGGTAACCTGTTATAGACACATATCGAAACCCGTGAAATACAAATATGGGATGCCATACTTCTGTACCTTGCCCCCTCACTGTATATACATCGGTAACTTTAGCATCACGCAGGTTGGCGATGTACAGGCTACCATCCTTCTGTAAAGTCTCGGCGTATTTTAAAGTAACTTTATTACCTCGTTTACCTTTTACCTTCATTTGCACCCAGCCAGAAAAGTTCTGGCCCATGTCCATAATGTAGGTACCTGGTTTAAGCTCGGTAATACTTTTAGGCTTTAAAGTTTGGTTAACTTTAATGTACTCGCTCATTTGTGCCACCAGTTCACCACCGGGTGCAGGCACAATTTCAGGTTTTAACCAGTTCCGATCATTATAGCCAACTTTATTCCAACCTGCCAACTCCTTGGTAGCATTATACTCTTCACCATCGTATTCATTATTGCTACGAATGGGTCCATCAGCAGTCATTTTCCAGCTAGCATCACTGGTGATAATTTGTTTAGTTCCGTTGGTATATTCCAACTCTAATTGCAACAGCAGCTTAGGGAAACCAAATTCTTTAACTTTTTTAGGCTTGTATTTAGGCCGCATGGTGAAGTACCGACCATTGCCTAAAACAGCAGCAATGGCATTATTCCCTTTTTTTACTTGAGCAGTAACATCAAACGTGTTGTACTGAACAGACTTGGTATAATCGGTAGGCATTTCGGCCAATACCTGATCGCCAATCTGGCTACCATTAACGTATAACTGATAATGGCCTAAACCTATAATGTAAGCTGTAGCCCGCTTGATGGTACTTCCTGATTGAAATTCTTTACGATAATACCGGGCTGATAAACGAGAAAACTTAGAAACACTATCCCATGCAAAACCATGCTCCGCCCCTATCCACTTGGCTTTCCAATCGGCAGAATGCAGTAGGCCCATGCTCCAGTAGGCTGGTTTACTCCAATCGCTTTCGCCGGTGGTAGTCCAAACTTTCACTTTCCAGTAACATGCTTTACGGCTAAGTAATGGTTGGCCAGCATAATCAATCATTATGGATTCGCCGGATTGAGTTTTGTGAGAGTCCCACAAATCCCCTTGACCAGCGGCTAATTTTTCTGGTGTAGACGAAACGATGATTTGATAAGCCGTTTGAAGAACATTACGCTCACTGCTCATAATTTGCCAGCTCAGGCGTGGATGTACCGCATCAATCCCTTGTGGGTTGTTCAGCATTTCGCAACGCAGATTTTGCAATTGTACCGGAGCTGCTGCCATACCTTGGCTTACTATTATCATACAAGCCAAGATCAGCATGATCATCCAACCTGTATATTTTGCTTTATCAAACTGCTTCATCTTATCTACCCGAAAAATCAAAAAACATGGTTAATATCTTAGCACGTTTTGGCTCTTTTTCATAATCATAAAAGATATTTTTCATACCCATGGGGCCAGTGGTTTCTGCTCTTTGTGTTTTGGTACCAATAGCTGAAATGGCTTGCATAAACGATATATCGCCAGATGGAAATATTAGCTGGTAATTATGCCACTGGTCATCTTTAAACGCAGGAGTAAACAACCGGAAAAAAGTATCTTCATCTTGCGCTACTACAGTAAACGGCTGCGTTTGTGTAATGAACCGGCACCAATACATATTGGCATGATAACCTTTAAACTCAGGATAGTTCCATGATTCGCCGGTTTCTGTATTATTATAATCTTTCTTCCAAACACCTAATTGCGTACCCTTCATGCGGTTTTTCCATACCCGGTATGGCCCACTTCCCATCCATTGCACGGCTTTCATCTGCTTTTCAGGAAACGAGAAGTTAACCCCATCAAAATTGGTCAGGTAATCGCCAGGAAAATATCTCACCTCCATTTTCACCCAGCCGGATGGATAGATTGTCCATTGCAAAGTATTGTAGCTATTCTTTTTGTCGAAAGCAGATTCGATAACCAGATTTTTGCCCTCAAACTTTTGGGTAAAGTTCTTGAAGTTATTTGCGCCTTCTTGCAAAACAGGGCCATTGTTGAAGGGGATAACACCTTTTGCATTCTCTACCCGACGCAGAATACCTGTATTTTTATTAATAGTCAGCTTAATACCGTTCGCTGTAATATTATAAAGCGAATCAGCTTCATGAATAGTAATTGTATTAGGATTAGCCTGCACCACTAATTTACGGGCTACCTTTTCGGGCTTCGTAATCGGCCAGCTCCAGGTAAACAACTCATGATTATGCGGGTCGGTTGCCGTTACATACAGAAAATCATAGTTTTTCCAATCGGCAGGTAAATTCAATTTCAAATCGCCTTTTTCGAATGGTCTTATAGCCGGAGAAGCTATACTAAAACTGGTTTCTGCATGGGTTACTTTGCCATAAGGGTCAGTAACCTTGGTTAGCTTACCTTTAAAGGTACACTGGTTCAGATTAGTAAAGTAATAACGGTTTTCCAGATGCAATACACCGTCAAATGCTGAAGTAATTTCCCGGTGCTCAATATGTACCGGCGACCATACTTCTTTAATCGTAAAAAAGCTTCCTTCTTTTTCCCGGTAAGGGCCAACAACGCCATCAGGGCCATGATCTTTATCGGTATCCAACGCCCCGTTTTTATCGGTACGTACCACCCCCTCATCTAAATAAGCCCACAAAAAGCCTCCGGCTGAAAGCGGATCATTCCACATGGCTTCCCAATAGTCTTCTAGTCCTGCACCATTACCTCCATCATATAAGCCATGCAAAAACTCAGTTGGCATTACAATATCATGCCCATGCATGTAGTTGCCAATACCATAGTTATAATCACGATAATGCTGTGTGTCAAAACCGCCGTAAGCTTCCCAGGCATGAATTAATGGGCGATGCTGCAAATCCCATTTGCGAAATAGCGGATCCAGTTCGTAATTATGGCCACCTTCGTTACCGTTAATCCACATTACAATAGAAGGATGATTTTCATCATGCACCATCATTTCTTTAAGCAACCGTGTTCCGGTAGGTGTATCATAATGGCCATGCCAGCCAGCCAGTTCATCCAACACGTATAATCCTAACGAGTCACATACATCCAGAAAGTGGTCATCTGGTGGATAGTGCGACATACGTACAGCATTCATGTTCATCTCCTTAATTAGGTTCACGTCCATTATGCTGACCCCTTTATTTAAAGCTCTGCCCGATGTTGGCCAGAAAGAATGCCGATTAGTACCTTTAAATTTCACCTTTACCCCATTCACATACACACCATCTCTGGAACGTACTTCAATAGTACGAAAGCCAAAACGTTTACTTACCGTGTGGATAGTTTTGCCATTCTGACTTAAAGTAAACTCGACTTTGTAAAGATTAGGAAACTCTGACGACCATAGCTTCGGAGCAGACAAGGTGCTCTGCAACTGAATTACTGTATCTGCTTTATTGATATTGGCACTAAATGCCGAACCTACTTTTTGCCCGTCAATAGTGTAAATCTGCGCAGAAAGAAAACCCGCGTCTTGAATGTTTTTCAAGTAAATTTGTGCCTGGAAGTTTCCGTTAGCCTGACCATCAACTGCTATGCGTGCTATGTGCTGTTGAGGTAAAGCTTCCAGGTAAACTGGCCGGAATATACCGCCGAATATCCAGAAATCGCCTTTGCGTTCAGCTGCATTTACAGAAGTATTGGCTGAATGTTTGGAAACCGTAGCTTCCAGCAGATTGCTACCGCTTGGGTTCAGGAGTGATGTGATATCGTATTTAAAAGCGTAGTAAGAACCTTGATGTATTGGTCCGGCAAGCTTGCCATTTACTTTAACTTCTACATCCGTCATTACCCCTTCAAAAACCAGTTGCACAACTTTGTTTTTAAACGAGGCGGGTACTTTAAACTTATATTTATATAAGCCTTGTTCTTTACCTTTTACGCTATCTTTATTGAAACCGTAATTGTATTTACCGAAGCCTTGCAGCTCCCAATTTGATGGAACGGGTATGGTAGTCCATTTACCTGAATTTTGGCCTGCCGTGCAGTAAAACTGCCAATTTACGGTATGATCGCTACCGATACCTGACAAATACATTTTTTGGGTTTCTTGCGCATGTACAAACCCAAAAGTTGCAAGTAACAGTATTGATAACCATATTTTATAAGCAGGAAATTTCATTCAGATTTTAATTCAGTAATTAGTGTTTGTAAGTATAATGTAGTGGGTTATCAGTACGGAACGGCACTGCGGGCAAGCCTTCTTTATTATAAAAGTTAGGCTGTGCAATCTCATTCCAGGCAAAGCGTACAGCAACCGGCTTAGTTATAGTAGCGTTTGAAACAATTACACTATTGTCCTGTATTGTAGCTTCAGCCGGCATAAACTTTCCATCTGCACCAGCAATCTCGAAATCACTTAAAGGTTTACCATTATGGCTAACAAGCCCGCTACCGGCACTACTAAAATCAAGTAGTATCTTGTTACCTTCCACTTTCATGTGCTGGTACATAGGGCCAGAATAAATGATGTTTTTATATCCGTAAGTTTTGGCTAAGGCCAACAAAGCCAGTCTTCTTCCTATTTCCCATTTAAAAGGTGGATGAATGTTTTTCACATCATCATTCAAATCGGTAGTTACAATAATTCCGGTGTTAGGTATGTGCGTAACCTCAACTTGGGCTTCACGAAACTCAGGTAAAGTTTGCGGGTTAAATTTGGGATCTTTAGTATTCAGGTAAGGAGCTAACTGTACAAAATAAAATGGCAGTTTTTCATTATGCCACAGCTTGCGCCAGCTATCTATTAGTACCTGCATTTTATAAATGTAACTGGTGGTTTCACCTACGTTACTTTCGCCTTGGTACCATAAAAAACCTTTAATAGCAAATGGCGCCAGCGGTTCAATCATGGGGTGATAAAATTTGCCAGGATCGCCCTCTATTTTAACCGATTTAAAATAAGGTTCTTCTGCAAAAGCCGTTTCATTAATCCAAGGTTCAATTCGGCTACCGCTTACGGCTGAACAGATAATGCCTACCGGCACTTTTAATTGAGCATATACATTTTTTGCAAAAAAATAACCTGCTGCCGAGAAGGCCCGCAAGGCAGAATCTTGCGCCACGCTCCAGCCCGAGTGGGTAGAATCAGGCTTTACCTGCTTTTTACGATCCACCGTAAAAATGCGGATAGCTGAGTTATGCGCCCTTTCCAACTCATCAACTGGCGAATTAGCAGTGCTGGTATCTGGCTTAGCTACCTTACTGTTTTTACGCATTTCATAAGCCATATTTGACTGGCCTGAACACAACCAAACTTCACCAACTAAAATATTGTGCAGTTGTATAATGTTAGTACCTTTTATGGTTAATGTTTGTGGCTGCGCCGAAGCTGGCATAGCTTTTAGCTTTACCATCCACTGACCACTACTATTTGCAGTTACTTTAACATTCTGTTTATTAAAACTTACGGTAACCACTTCACCAGGTGCAGCATTGCCCCAGATGGGCACAGGTTGGTTACGCTGCAAAACCATGTCATTGCCTAAAATTTTAGGAAGCGTAACGGTTGCATTTACCGCGCTAACTTTCAGTATAAACGCAGCAAGCCAAATTCCCGTTAATTTCATCGCTCTATACATCTGCTTAGTATTTTCCTGTTTTAAATGATTTAATATAGAACGCGGCTGGTTTAACAGGTTCACCCGGATTTTTCAAATCAAAGTCCTGATCGGTAGGGGTATCAGCATCAGGGAAATGTTTCATATCGCCGGTGCGGAACATCACACGTTTCAATGTGTTCACCGGTGCAAAAAATAAGTTATTTGTAGCTTTCCCATTTACCTCGATAGTGCAGAAACGTGTATCCGCATTCAACTTCAACTTGATCGTATAAGGCTGGTTGGCCTCATATTTTGCCAAAGTTTTGTAACGGTAACCTGCTTTAGTTTTTAATACACCTGTTGAATCAAATGTCAGGCGCACAGCAGGCTGCCCTTTCGGGTCCAGAAATTCAATATCCAATTGACCTGTGTTATTTTGACCCGGAATAATGGTAAACTCGGCAGATAATCTTTTAGCTTCCGGAAACACCCGCTCTGCTTTGGCGTAGTCAAAACGATCCCAGTCTTTTAACATTAAGGCTTTGCCACCATCAGGCGCTTTCTCCATAGTTACAGACGCCCATTGCAAACTATAGGTATTCCATTTATCCAGTTCTTTGCCAGCAGGCATCTTGCTAAAGTCCTCATCTGCATTTTCGGTGACTACATCAGTTACCGGTACAGGAATAGAAGATACCCAGATATCTTCCTTGTTCATACTGTAAGTAACCCATAACTTACCATCAGGAGGCGTACCATTGCCTTCAATAATTCCCCGTGTATATTGCGGACCATAAGATTTATAGTTACCACCATATCGCATGGATGATATTTCGCCATTAACCAGCAGGATATTGGTGTAATTCAATCCATCCTGGCTTACTGAAATACCTAGCGGCCAGCGGAACTCTGAAGGGTTATACACTGTAGCATAGCGACCATCAGGGGTACGCTGTCCCCAAATTTTGGCATTACTGTTTACAAAACGCGGAGCACGTACTGCATTGTCCGGCCAGGTTTTGCCATTGTCTTTACTGATAGCGGTTAAGGCATTCTTCCATAAACCTACCACTCTACCATCAGGCAGATGGTAAAAGTTAAAGGCTTTATAATCTTTATGCAAAGGGATTAACGGGTCTTTGCGATCTGTTTCCTCTACCCACTGCATCATCATGAGCGGATTAGCCATCAACTCGTCGCAAGCCTGTACAAAACCTTTGTCTTTACTGCGTTTATATAAGGGGTACGATGTATTGCTTTCGTTCCACTTTGGATTATAGTGGATAAAGTAAATGGGGCCGTATTTTCCATTAGGTAACACTTCCCGCACTACCCGGCCAATGCCTAAGCCATCGTTCGGATCATCATGTACATCTAAACAAATACCATAAAAACCCAGTATCAGCAAGCGGTTTGATTTTGAGCGATAAAAGCCCATACGCTGGTGCATTACTGAATATAAGTCTTTGGCTACGACTTTCTGTCCTTCCTTAGTGGTACCATCAGGAATTTTATATTGCGGGAAAACTACTACTGGCTTAGACCAGGTATTACCATCTTTGGAGGTCATAACCAGTGTTTGGCCAGGCGGAACGCTTTCCCCTATTTTATCGCTCAGGTATTCTAAATAAAATGAGTTATTCCAATACGCCAGCATAGGCGCATGATTGTAAGTAAAGCCAAACCCATCTGCCAGTTCAGGATGCTCCCGGTTAGCCCGAAATATTTGTTGACTATGCACTCCTACCGCCGGACTTAAACGCCCATCGTGATAATCTACATTCACTACGGTATTGCCGGTATAATGCACCGTATCTTGCGCCTGTACAGCAGTAGTATAAACACCACCTGTTAAGCTTAATAATACAATATAGTTTTTCAGTATAGACATAGTAATAAGTTAAGCCAGCATTTTAGTGCTGGCTAATTTCTTTTTTCAAGTAGTTCAGTTCCTTTTTAGATACTTTGAATATAGTACCATGCTTATGCCCTTCGGGTACGTTTACCTGGCCAGATACGTCGGTAAACGTTTTAAAATCGTTGGTAGCCATTGCCCCGTAACGCTTCAAACGATAAGAATCGTAATAGATTAACCACTGATTACCTGCTTTTATTGCAGTTGGCCCTTCCGAATACATTTCTGTAAAGCGTTTGGTATAATCATGATATGGCCCCAGCGGATTGCTGGCAAATGCTACTAAAATGTTCCGGTTAGGTCGGGTATTATCTTTCATGACCAATACATAATCATGAGTACCTCTTTTCAAGATCTCGGCATCAATCACGCTAAAGCCAGGATCAAGAAATAATTTGGTAGGTGTGAAAGTTTTGAAATCTGTAGTGGTGGTGTAATACAGTCGATGATTATTGTCTTCATCTTCCTGCCCTTTCGGAAAGCGGAAGGGTACAGTTGAAGCAAAAACAATAATAAACCGTTTAGCTTCGTCATCATAAAATAATTCAGGAGCCCAAGCATTAACGGCTGTTGGTTCATACCCCATTACGTTGATATGTTCCTGAGCCGACCAGTGAATCAAATCTTTTGAACTGGCATAGCCTATACCCTGATCTTTTTTCCACCCAGTAGTCCATACCAGATGAAAAACACCATCAGGCCCTTGAGCAATAGATGGATCACGCATTATTTTAGCATCACCTACTTCCGGTTTGATAAAAATATGGTTCAGGTCAGTCCAATGATAGGCATCGTAACTGTACAGCATTCGTAAACCTTCACTAGCCGGTTCATGAAAGGAGGTGAACAGATAAACATTCTTTTTTGATGCACATGATGCAAGCACTATGCAGCAACACAAATACCAACAATATTTTATTAAGCTTTTCCTCATGCAACATTATTACTTAAACTGCATCCAACACCAACACCCAATCATTACCATTTACTGGTTGCCCTGGCGGGTTAAAGTTCATTACTGATTTTTTAGGTAATATTACAGCTTTTGAAAAGCTCCCCTCACGAGGGTTATACCAGCAGAACTTAACTTTAGTACCAGGCAACTTAGCCGCATTAACAGCTATATTCCGACCTGTATAGGTATAAATGAAAGCATACTTTTCGCCACGGGTGGCCAGCAAATAATTGTATCGCGTACCTTGCTTACCAGCAATCAGGTTTTGGTCGGGCACACGTTCAAAATAAGGTCTGGATAGCATTAATTTTTTTAAATACACCATTTGCTTCGCTCCCGGATCATTAACTGAATTATACCAATATCCTTTCGATCCGTAAGCACTACCCTTATCCGTAGGTTTATGCATTTGCATTACATCATTATTACCGTAGGTATAACCGCAGGCACCTGCAAAAACCGACCAATAACCGTAACGTCTTACATCAGCTGCCGTCCAGCGGGGTAAAGTAACATCGTGTAAGCCGTAAGGAATTCGCTCATAAGATGGTTCAGCATCAATAGTTGGTTTAACAGGCGTTTTATGGTAATCTACATTTACATAACGCCAATTATCTTCCCCGTATTTTAAATCTTTAGCTGAGGTATCTTGAGCATAAGTACGGTGGCCTGATTGAAAGCAGTTGAAATCTAACCAATCTTCATTGTGAAACCAGGTAGATGATTGCGTACGTCCACGAGGATGATAGGTAATTAAATGATTCGGATCTTCATGACGCAAAGTTGCTCCGATAGTATTCCAAACATTAGTAAACTCACTCCCGGCAATATCGCCACCATTCATCCAGATGATGTTCGACTTTTTGCTATAGCGTTTAGCTAAAAACTCAGCATAGGTTTTAGCCTGCTCAGGTGTGTACTTACTTTCTTTAACTACCGAACCCCAAACTGGAACTAATGCTATATACAATCCTTTGTCGGCTGCACGATCGACAATCCAATCAATATGATCCCAATAATCATACTCTTCTGCATTGTTCGGATTGTTGCCAGATGTAGTTTTGGGTTGCGCTAAGTTTTTAGCCGTTAAAGCAGAATCGCCGTAAGCATTGGTTTCCTTACTAGAATGCACTACCATGACTTGTATTACATTAAAACCTTGCTTACTACGCACGTCCAAATACTTTTCAGCATCCTCACGGTTTAATTTAGAAAATAGCAGCCAACCCGTATCACCCAACCAGAAAAATGGTTTCTGATCTGCTGTAGTAAAAAACCTTTTATTGGCAGATATCTGCAACTCAGAAAGCGTTTTTACTGGAGTAAATGCATACACAGCAAATGCTACAACTATAATACAAAGAAGTCTTTTCAACATAACTAAAACGATTAAATACGCTGCAACCACAATATACTTGGGCCACCAGCCGGAGCATGCAGACTATTAATGCTATTTCCTTGAATTTGGCTGCTACTTTCCATAGATAATCCGGTTTTTGGATTAATCCAATGTACCATGTATTTGGCCGAAGCTTCAGGGGCTAAGTGGATATTATCGGTAGAATTACAATAAACGATATAGCCCTTTGCTGCATTACCTAAGGCCCACTGCCCGGTTGCATTAGGTACGTTTACAACCTTCATTTCTGTGGCATCAGTTAGTAGCTGTTTATCTAAATCTTTAGGCAAATTAGGTAATGAACCACCTGCCATAAATACGGCCCAACCATTACTATCCCAACCGCTAGCTGAGTACAGTACAGCTTTATCCGGGTATTTTTGACGGTACTCATGCACCGCACGGTACACCTGCTCAAACGAGGTTGCCTTAGGTTTAAATACCCGCTCTTGCTGGCGTGGTGCCAGGTTCTGACCACCAAGTGGCGCATATACTTCTCCGTTGGCCTGATAGTACCAATAACGAATATCAATTACATTAATAACTGAAGACAATGCCGGGTTTGCTAAAATGCCATCTTCTACATCTTTCGTAGCACTTAAGCCAATAATTTCTTTTTTCTTGTGAGTAGTTTCCCATTGTTTAATGGTTTCTACCCAAAACTGAGCAAAATGCAGCGGACCAGTGTATTCAGCACTGATAAACTGAATTACTCCATTATTGTCAGCGAAGTTATCCAGGCATTTGTTGATGTAAGCCACATTCAGTTTACGACGAACCGGCTGGGTTACATCATAAAATTGCTCGGCCATAAACTGGCGTTTATCACCTGCGTAGTTTACTGGTTCTGGGAAACCAGTATTGTTGATGTTATTGGCCGTTCTCCACGGAAAGTCGGTGTAATGTGCACCAGCCTCAATAATGTTGTGCTGAAAATAATTCTGATGTATTAATAATAAGCCTTTTTCATCTGCCAGATCAGCAAATTGCTTAAGTCGGTTCCAATACCACGTGTTATACTTAGTCAAGTCGTATTTGCTTAAACCATCAAAAGCAGTTTCGTTGCCACCGTACCGGGCAAAAGGCAGTTCATAAAACGGAGCCCAAACATCACCATCCATACGACGTATGCGTTCATGATCGTCGCGGCGGCGCTCATACCATAATCCGTAGTTATGCTCAAAAGCTACCATGTGGTTTTTCACCATCCAATTACTTACCGAATCTAAATCATCCGTTAAGCCTGTACCTGTACGGCCAGGTACCCAGCGTGAAATTGCAGGCTTAGCTGTTTTAGCCAGGTAAACTGGATCTACTGTACCGTTCCACCAAGGCGTTTCATAATGAAAGCCTTGTAAAATTGTATTCCCTCTTACCAGCCAGCCATTATTCAATCGCATTTTAGGTGCCATAGCTGGCATAACAGCTTGTTTGTACCCGATCTGATCAATAACTTTTGCACCAGACCCTTCTATATGAATTGGTGTGCGTTCGTAAGCTTTATCAATCCAGTTATCCATAGTAACTGCTGGCCTTCTGGCAGCAGCCAGCAAAGCAGCAGCCTGCTCGGGAGTAGGGCTACTGGAAGGTTCTGTTGTGATATATAAAATAGCAGCCTGTTTATCTACATTATGATTTAGCCGGTTGGCCAACTGTGCATAGTAAAAGCTCCGAGGCGAAATTGTTGCATTTGAGTTTTCCCAGTAACCATCACCTCCAAATTGCGCCCAGGTACCAAAAGCCCAGTTTTCAGCTGTTGGGGGTTGGTAGCAATCTACACGTGCTGCTGTACAGTTCCAAAACAAGCTATTGGCCGCGTTCCACCCTGCCCCTTGCTCATCCTGCTCCAAGTTTTTATAACTTAATGGTTGACCATCAATACTGGCTACATCAAACAATACGCCTGATGCCCAACTATCAATAGCACCACTATAGCTATGGGGATGCACAGCAGTACATTGCACAAATGCATTTGGCCCTGGTGCACAGAAGCCGGTTGAAAAATCATGATAGCCATCTTCTGAATATAGGCGTTGAAACAAAGTTTGTCCGCCCATGGTCCAGAAGGTATAACGACGCTGACCACCAATTTCAGATATAGGCGACAAAGATTTACAATCTTCTACCGTAATCCGATTTCCCGTTTCAAGCACAAAAACTGCCGAACCTGCAAAATGCTCAAAAGCTACCTGGCGCACCCATGAGTCGGTTACATTTTCCAGTGTAATGGCCATCCATCGATGTGCTTCATCTTTCTGATTTTTTGCATCAAAAGCTGATCTTAAGCACAGATTCTCTACTCCAGTTTGTGCAATACGGCCAGACCAATTGTATTTTGCTACTGTACCACCACCATAAGTACTATCAAGCGCAGTAGTAACAGGTGCATCAACAGTAACCTCATTGCCGTGAACAGCAACAACTTTCCGGTCCCAAAAAATATCACGCTCGCCGGGCTTCCACCCTAACGCACTTAAGCCACCACCAAAGGTTACGGTATGTAACTTTTCAATCCAAGCTTGTGTACTTGGGCGGCGTAACACAATATTATCTCCTGCCTGAATACCACTAGCTGAAGCAACGTGAAAGCTAAAAGCATTCACTGGTACATAGGCATCGGTAATTTTTACTTCTGCAGCTTTGTGTCGATCATTCTTGCCGGCAATTTTTATGAAAGTTGCCCGGTCGGTACCTGCGGCAAATAGCACAGTACCATTTATCCCCATACCGCTGCCTCTTAATACAACACCTGAGGCATTAATTTTAAGACTGCCGTTTAATACATAAGTTCCTTTGCTCAATAAAACAGCTCCACGTGTGCCATGTGCATCAGCAGGTAACGAAGCCACATAATCAATTGCCGATTGTATTCTTGTTGTGGCATCACCTGGTTTAAGTGGCACAACTACCTTAACTGGCACATCGGGTATTGAAGCTTCAGAAGCCATGTAGCCACAATATGAAAAATCGGGCACACGATCGCCATTGCTTTCAACTTTATAAGTCAGTTTCGCATCTTTACCTACAGATACCGGCGGTTGTGGTTTCACAATCACCTTTTTACCTTGACTAAAAGCAGGTGAACCTAAGGTTCCACCTGCTAGTAAACTTATTAATAGGAAAGAAGTACCTCGTAATTTATTACTTAGCATGTTTGCTGCCTCACTTAGTAGATCCTACTTTTGTCTCACCTTTCATGGCTACAGTATTTAAATACACTTCGATGTTGCTATAGCCACCGCCATTTTTTGCCAGAGCTGGCGAGTCGGCGGCATTGTGCGGGTTTAAACCATGAGCAGTTTCCCAGCTATCAGGCATTCCATCATTGTCGCTGTCTTTGTAAGGTGTACCTTTATAATCTGGATAGCCGCCCACTTGCCATATACCAGTAATGATACCTAGTTTGTAAGAGTCTTTAGGTAGTTTACGATGTTGAAACTGGAAAGCAGTATCCGTACGCATTTCTTTATACTCGATTTTACCAGTACGGACTTGTTTAATAATACGGATATCTACCGGATCGCGGTGAGGCAATGTAGCACCCGCATTTTCGGTATCAAAAGCAAAGGCCTCTTTAGCTGGTAATATTTTACGTATGTAAGGCATCGGGAATGGCGTATTGGTACGCATGGTATCACGATATGAACCTGCATCTGGTAACTCTTTGCCACCTACACCTTCCACCTGAATACCTCCAGCCCAGTTATCAGCAGTAATTTTTGGAAAGCCTTCCATAATGTTACCTGCGGCATACACTCTACCGAAAAAACGGTCTTTCAGTTTACTACGCCCTGATTCTGGTTTTAAAAAACGGTGACCTACTGGTTCGTCTTTAGGAGTTACAGGACCTGGTTTGTAATAATTATTGATAAGGTTAAAGTGTGATTGGTAATCGCCACCATCCATAGTACGGTGGTGCCAGTTAAATACAACGTTGTTTACGAAGTTATACACATCAGTCCAGCCCACAGAAGGATTACGACCTGTATTATCTGCCCAGATATTACGAATCAGCAAAGCATTTTCGCCACCTGTAGTACTACCAAAAGCATGATTCCAAGTATCTAGCGATTCAGAATAGATACAATTTTGGATGGTCACGTTAACGGTACCATATTTTTCGTCTTTCGAGCCATCACCAGGTGTATACATATGGCGATAGATAGACATGTTTTCATCTAAACCCCAGCTAGTGGAGCAATGATCAATAATCAAATTACCTACAGGATTACCACCTAGTGAATCATCACGTCGGCCTACATTGGTTTCACCACGACGGAAACGCATGTAACGAATTACCACATCATGCGTATTAATCCAGGTAGATTCGCCAGCAACGCAAATACCATCACCTGGCGCAGTTTGCCCTTCAATACTGATGTAAGGAGCACGAATGATAAGCGGCGTTTTTAACCGGATAATACCAGCTACATTGAAAACGATAATACGTGCACCACCTTGTTCACAAGCCCAGCGCAAGCTACCAGGTCCATTATCGGCTAATGTGGTTACTACATAAACTTTACCACCACGGCCACCAAAGCTGTACATACCACCACCTTCGGCACCCAGGAAAGCCGGAATTTTAGCCTGAGGCAAATCGGTTGGGCGGTGTGCCCAAGGCACAAAAGGTTTATCATGTGCTTGATCGTACTTGATAGCTGGTAACGCCTTCAACCAGGCAGAATCAGAATGAGCTTGAGCTGCATCCATCAGTGCTTTACTTTCTGCCTGTACTTTTTGCGGTATGTCTGGATATTGCGCAAAAGCCGACTTCCCAAGCATTAAAGCCGAACATAGAAATAGTGGAAAAAATTTCATCTTCAATTATAGGTTTATGATGTTCACACATAACCTGAAAATGCCTAATGTTTTGCCAAGATGCTAATCTTGCAAGCTGCATTACACAGGATTATTAATGTTCACAAGAATATTTAGGTAATATTCGGTTTAAAATTTACTTATCCAAATATGCAAGCCCCAACAGGGATATTTATGTACCATCTTTTCAAACTACTATGAAATATTGCCATGCAGGCCTTTTAGGCCGTTTATAGCAAATTTATTACAAAGAACAGCAATACATAATAAAATATTGATACACAACGGTTTAAGTAAAAATTTTATGATAGATGAATTTACGAGTTTATTTAAGATTATACAATAAAAAAGGGAAGCTGTTGGGCTTCCCTTTTTATTATTGATAATATTATTTATAGTAGTGGATTAAAACTTCCACCCCAACCTTGAGTTTGTTGTAAATTGGCATTGTTATTTAATGAAGCTGTAGGAATACCAAAGTAATAATAAGTAGTTTGATAATTGATATCGTAAGTATCTAAAACTTTAGTAGTTACTGTAAAGCTAGTTGAATACAGGTTGTCTATACTAGTATTAGCTGAGGCATCGCGTGTACCTGAAATATAATCGGTTTTCGTACCTGTTTGGTTTAATAATACAACAACTGCATTTCTTCTTTTACCATTCAGTGTAGCATCCAATAATTTTCTACGTCTTAAATCCCAATAGCGTTTACCTTCAAAAGCAAGTTCTATTTGTCGCTCATACATCACAGCATTTACCATTTGAGTAGAACTCATATTTGCTGTTAAGCCATACAACCCATCGGTGCCTGCTTCTATACCAGCTCTTTTCCTAAGAGCTGTTAAATTAGTATAAACGTCTGTTGATTTGCCTAATACAGCGGCTGATTCAGCCAAATTTAAAAGTACCTCAGCATAACGTATCTCAATCCAATCGGTTCCAGCATATGGCAAGGTAGCTAAAGTAAGACTTGGATCAATACCTTTGCGTAAGTAAAGGCCTGTATTACTAGCCGACGTTTCAGTAGATTTTGTAGAAGCAGTTGCACCTACAGCATTAGTGTAATAAAAATATGTCCATAATCTGTAATTTGCATTACCTAATAACGGCCAATTACAACCATTATATGCTATAGTTTGATTAAAACGTGGATCACGATTTTTATAGAATGTTTGTACATTATATGAATATTTACTAGAACTTCCAGGAGCCTTACCATCTAACATTGGGAAAGCTTGGGCCAATTCCCAGGTAGGCTGGTTGGATCCACCCGAAGCACCAGTAGATTTGGGCATAGTTTGGGTAGGATATGTATTATTATTTTGCCCATTAGCATCATTTGAAGTATTATACTCTGTTACCAACACAGCTTCAGGATTTTGTGGTGTGCTGCCTCCTGCACTACCTTCTAAAGTCCACATTGTATAATCCCAAGTTTTATACAAGCCAAATCCATTATTTGATAAAATGGATACTGCTTGGCTATTAGCATCATAAGCCGCTTGCCATCTGCTTTGATCACTATTTGGATTCCATTGCGGGCTTGCCCAAGTTACAAGTACCCTACCCAAGAATGCAGCTGCCGCACCTTTGGTTATACGACCATAATCAGCATTTTGTGGCCATTTAGCAGGTAAATATTTTACACAAGTATCTAAATCATTTATAATTTGCTGAAAGGTTTGTGTTGTAGTACTCCGAGGTAAGTTTGCTGCTGCTTTTGCATCTGCACCTACAGCATTCAATGGTACAGTTACTAATGGTACACCACCATATAGTTTTACTAACTCAAAATATCTATAAGCACGCCAAAATATAGCTTGAGCAGCAAATCTTTTTTTCACTGGTGTTTCTAAAGTACCCGCATTGATGTTTTGAATAAAAGTATTTAAACTTCTGATTTTTACGTAAGGTGTGCTAGTGACCGTAACTGATGATCCAATATCGCCAACATCATTCATAGTAACTGTGCCTTTTACTTGTGGATTATCTGAATATGATTCATCAGTTAAGCCGTTTCCGCTACCTATATAGCCGCCACTATTTCCAAACCAGCTAGGCTGATTTTGGGTATAAATATAATCGACATATAACTTAGCTACAGTGGAGTCATTAAATACCTGATCGGTATTGAAATTCCCCAAATCGTCTTTCATAACAACTTTTTTGCAACTAGTAAACATTAGTGATGTCAAACTTGCTGCTATTATAATGGTATGTAATCTTTTCATGTATTTGAATATTTAAAACCCAACATTTAAACCCAAAGAGAATGTTCTAAGACTAGGATAAGAATAGACGTCAGTTTGAAAATCTCTGTAATGGTTTGGAAAAGGATTAATAAATTGTACAGGATTAGTAGCTACTACATAGAACCGGGCACTAGCTATACCTACTTTACTAGTAATATTGGTAGGTAATGTATAACTTAGATTTGCGCTGGTAATATTTAATGTGGTAGCCCGTACTAGCCAAAAATCAGTTGCTACTTGATAATCGGAAGCATAATATGGATTAGGATATTTAGCGTTTACGTTAGTAGGAGTCCAATGGTCAGCCCAATATACAGGTCTGTTACCTTCTGTAACTGCATAGTTTGAACTGCCATTTTGAGCAGGCTTCAGGCCAGTAATTGTTGCCCAACCTCCCCATGACATACCTGCAATCACATTTAAATTTAATCCTCCATAGCCCACATTGAAGTTTAATCCTAGGCTGTTGTGATTACTAGATTTATGTGTTAGATATTTACGATCATTATCATCAATTACTCCATCACCATTTAAATCCACATAGTTTATCATCCCTGGTTTAATAACCTGACTATAGATTTTAACGTTATTTGCTCCACCAGCTGCTGCCTGTCTTTGAGCGATAATAGCATCTGCATCTGCCTGAGTTCGGATTATACCAGCAGATTGTAAGCCAAAAACACCTGCGTCACTTGATTTACCAGTTAAATCTTGTACAGTACCTACTAAGCCAGAAGATAGATCATAACGAATCAGTTTATTATCACTCCAGGTAAAGAATGGACTAAAACCATAGCTAAATTTTTTACCAAGGTGATCTCTCCAAGAAGCACTTATTTCATAACCAAAAGTATTTACAATACTGTAGTTTTCAGTAGGTGGAGATGTACCTATAGTTACAGGAACTGATCCGCTTAATGTAGTTAATAAATCGTAGCTATGATTCCAGAAGTAATCAGCACTTACAGATAGGCGATTTTTCAGGAATTGCATATCAACTCCATAGTTTGTTTTAAAACTATGATCCCACGTTACATTAACATTTGGTAATGCATTATTAGTTTGGATACCATTACCTCTCAGGCCTTCATTAAATACAGCGCCGCCACTACCACCTGTACCTACTTTATAAGAAGATTGATATTGGTAGTTTTTTGTATTATCGCTACCCGCTAAACCAAATGAAGCTCTAAATTTTAACAAGTCAACAAAAGGGAGTTTATTTTTTATGAACGGTTCTTCAGAAGCCACCCATCCTAATGAACCTTCTGGAAAGTAGCCATATTGATGTCCTTCTGCAAATCGAGAAGATCCGTCAACACGTAGTACAGCTTGGAATAAATACTTATTTGCATAATCGTAATTTAACCGATTTATATAAGATAAAAATCCAAATTGACTAATATTTGAAGCCTGATTAGACGTTTGTGTACCAGTGGTAAAGTTCTGGTTATCATAACCACCTAATATAACTCCAGATACTGCTGCAGCCACACCTTCATTGTAGGTTTCTCGTTGTTCATATAACGATATGAAGTTAATACTGTGCTTACCAAAAGTACGATTGTAAGTAATACCAGCATCTAACTGATAACTGCTAGCATAACTTGGTGTTAAACGTACAGTATTACCATTATCAATAGGATAAATGTTTAAAAGAGTACCACCAGGAATATGATTGTTATTACCAGTACCAGAATATTGATAGTAGTTGAATGTGGTACCGTATTGCTTATTCCAGGCATTGTTGATGTTTTTGTTCATCGTTACTGTAGCTGTTAAGCCTTTTATGCCTGGTATTTGATATGTAATTTTTCCTAACATGTTAGTTACTGTAGTATTACCACCAGTATAGTTGTTAGAATTTTGGATCAGGAAAAAGTTTACGTTATCAATTCCTCCATTATTTGCTGTTCCTAATAATACAGGGTTACCGTTGATAAAATATTTTTGCCATGGCTGAACAGATTCAAGAGTAGTGGCATCATTGTCTAAGCTTTCAGTTGTACTTTTTAACTTATACCAATAACTTCTGTTATAAGAATAATCATCACTGAGGGATAAGAATACAGTTAAGCCTTTAGCTGGTTTAGCTTCAACACTAGCTCTTAGCCCATATTTATAAGAATTTACACCTTTAAAGTTAGAATTCTGATTTACATAATTTCCACCAATAAAATAAGTTACTTTATCACTGCCGCCACTTATATTAATAGCTTCACGCAGAACATAAGCAGTTTTAAAAGCTTGCTTCATGTAGTCTGTATTGTTAGCTGGATTTGCTATATAAGCTAATTCATCAGGTGTGTACCAATTTGTATTTCTGGTAGTAGCCAATGAATTTGTAGAAGCTGTATAAAGGTATCCTTCAGGATTAATATAATTGCCAGCAGTTTGACCAGCTTGTGCTTGCAAATAATCATTGATAAAGGTAGCTAGTTGTGTACCATTCAACATTTTAGGCAATTGTGTAGCATTAGATGCACCTACTGAACTACTCAAGCTAATTCGAGGAGCACCAGGTCGGCCTCTTTTAGTACGCACGATTAGAACGCCGTTGGCACCTTGAACACCATAAATTGAAGCTTCAGCATCTTTCAATATAGATACACTTTCAATCTCATTCTGGTCCAGCAAATCAAAATCCGCTTGGGTTCTAATTACATCATCAATTACAAATAAAGGGTTAGTACCTTGACCATCTTTAGAATATGATACTGGATTACGAATAGTAATAGTAGTACCTTGTCCAGGACGAGCAGTACCGCCTGAAACACTTAAACCAGGTACTGTACCTCTTAAAGCAGCAGTTATACTTAGCGCTGGAATGTCTTCCACCTTTTTCAAATCAACAGTTGCTACCGAGCCTGTAAGTGAAACCTTTTTTGTTTCACCATAACCCACTACAACTACATCATTCAAACTAGTTTCAGTTGATGGATTTAATTTAATATTCAAATTGTTCTGGCCCGGCTTTAAAGTTTGTTCTTGCAAAGCATAGCCAATGTAAGTAATGGTTAAAGTTACATTTTGCAGGTTAGTAGCCTTCAATGTAAACTTGCCATTAACGTCTGTTTGCGTACCTATGGTACTGCCTTTAATTTTAACACTTACCCCTACTAAAGGCTCATTTTTGTCGGCACTGGTAATAATACCTTCAATAGTTCTGTTTTGTGCGAATGCCGAATACGCAAAAAGAGGCAGCAGTAAAATTAACAAGTAAAGTTTCTTCATCTCTTCATTTAATGTGGTTCATAAATTGGTTTTCTTTTTAAAATTGGTTTAGTGTTTTGTGGTTATTTTATCCATAGCTTCAATTATTAGGGTGTAAATTCTTTATGAAAGTTATTTGTGATAAGGTTTAAATTTATTATCTCTTAGCTATTTTTGGGTTTAAAGCCCCGTGCTTTCCATTCCGTTTCTTCTTTTTTCATATCATATCCTTCTTTAGATAGATAGTTGTTGATGCGGCCTTTGTACTTGCCAAACCAGGCATGTTTAGCGTTAGATGATTCGGCATCGATAGCATGCTCTCTGGCTTCTAACAGCCAATCCATAATCTGCTTTTTTTGCACGTCAGTTAGTTCAGACACTTCATTTAGGTAAGCGGTATAGGTAACGTGCAATACATCGTAAGTCATGCCATCTTTAATCTGATCTACCTGAGCGGGGGTTAAGCCAGCTTTTGCCAAGCTCTTCAAATATTTAGGATGCAGCTTGTCCACTTTAGTACTAACTTTTGCATCCAGCTCTTTCAGCTTAGCTGATGCTTGGTCTTTGTTATCACCCGCTTCTCTTTTAATAATTACTTTTTGCGTGTCTCTATCAGCATAAATGTCATTAAGATCACTGTATTGCTTAGCAATAATTTTGGTTACTTTTAATGCTTTTGCTGAATCCGTAAGGCCCAATTTAGATACAATTTTTGCTGAACGATCAAAAACCACCTTTTGGTAAGCTGCTTGTTTTTCGACTGCTGTTTGTTGAGCTTTTACAGGCGCAGTGTATCCTATCCATAGGGTAAAAATTGCAACTGTTAGTTGTATTGCTTTGCTAATATTTATTCGATTCATGCTTAGTTCCAGTTAATATCTCCGCAGAAATGTACAATTAAACCTAATTCGGCCATGGCAGCCGCCTTGGTGCGGCAAGCTTGATGTGCTTTGGCTTCATTATCGGCATATACTACCTGTATGTGGTTAGCTTTATGGCGTGCCATCATCTGGTTGCGCGTAACACCTTTAAGGGTAGCGCTCATTATTGGCCATTGCGGTGTAGTAAGTTCCCAACGGCGTTGTGTTTCTGCTTCAGGCAGCAGCACCGATTCACCAACGCCAATATCGCAATGCAGCTGATTATTCATTACATAAACACGGCTCCATACAATGTGCCCAGGTTTACTGATACCCTTTAAACTACCGCCGCCCAAACGGAAATACATAGGTGGCTGGCGTTCGCTTGAAGCTCCGGCATAACCATCAATAAAGTGAGCCGGTGGCGCAGCGCCCGAAATCAAAAACACCCATACAAAATCATTGATATTGCCACCAGTAAATTGTTCGCCCCAACGTAAATCATGCAACGTAGTTTCGCCTTGCATGCCTAGCTCTTTCCATAAATGATAAGTTACTAAGGCATCTAATCCGGCACATTCATCTACTTCATTAAAGTGCGGTAAAGCATCACCCGCATACAACTCTTCACCAGTTTCTGCAAAAACCGGCGGCCGGTCTTGATTATTCAAAAGCCCTTCGGTTAAATCACTGGCTGCTGTCAAATCTTTTAATCCTTGTTGATATTGAATACCGATAGTTGCACAACCAAACTCATCAGCAATGCGGGTAGCCGCTATGTACATTTTACATTGTTCCAGCGTTTGCTCTTTAGTCAGCTCGGTAGCAGCATCAATGCCCCAATTAAAGTGCATGCCTTTATTTTGAAGCCAAGTAAGTACAGCTTGAGCCTCCTCATCCTTTACCTTCTGCATAGCTGCGTATAAAGAAGATTGGCTTAAACGCTCTTTGAAAGTACCGGTAGCGTGTAGTAAATCATCAGGCACAATAGCGTTGTACATTCCCATACAACCTTCATCAAAAACGCCCATGATGGCTTTATTTGTTTTGTACCTGCGGGCAAACTCACGACCAAGAGCTTCATCAGCCTGCGGAATAGTTACAGATTCAAAACTTTGAACATGACTTTCATCATGTGTGATATTTCCGGTTTCAAACCATTCTTTAAGCTTTTGTGTAAAAAACTCATCTTCAAAATCTTCACTCCATAACGTGCTGTATTTTACATCAGCTTTAGTGAGTGAACCATTTAAATTCAGCATACCTACTAAGCCTGGCCATGTTCCGCTCCAATTGGCTAAGGTTAAAATAGATCCTTTATGTGTGGTTAAACCAGGCAGAACATGGTGCGTATATTGCCAAACACTTTCAGCCACAATAAGCGGCTGTTCTGGGTCAATGCCACGAAATACTTCGATGCCCATTTTTTGCGAGTCAATAAAACCATGCTCTTTTTCGTTATTGTAGGGATGTGCACGTTTTACAGTCCAGCCTTGTTTTTCAATAGCTGCAGTAAGCATAGCTTCCATTTCTTGCTGGGCAGGCCAACAGTTTTGATTGGCAGAAAGCCTTAAATCGCCACTAGCTACTAATAAAACTTGTTTTTTACTATTTTCCATCAACATATATTTAGGCTATTCTGACACAGATTGCTTATCTGAGAGATAAACTTTAACCTTTAGGCAGCTAAAACCTTTTACCCACTAAAAATCCAAATAAGCTGTTATGATTCAGCAATTTAAATACAGTACAAGATTATTGTTTATAATTTATCGTCTGACTTTTCAGACAGGTTAGTACTACAAATATCAAAAATGAGGTATCCTTTTTTTGATATTTTTTTATCCTCTTATTATAGGATATTAGCATCCTATACAAGCAATAGGAATACAATATACCTAACTTAAAACATAATTTTTCAATTTACCAGAACTCCTAATTTTTTTGAATGTAGTGTATTTTTGGTAATAAAGTATGTTGTACAATAATTTATTAAACTAATTTATACAACAGCTTCAACACCACATTCTTCTTGAAGGCGTGAATAGCTTTGGTACAATTGATCTATGTTTTGTTGAATTGATGTTGTAAAGTCACCAACTTTACGGCGTGTAAAGGTTGACATATTTAATCCACGTTTTTGCAGATAGTATTTAGCTGTTGTAGGATATACATGGTGCATCACATCCATATTATCAACCAAGAATTGTTGTACTTTATCTATTTCATTTGTTAGCGCCGGATTATTATAATTATCGCACAACCAAACTATCAACTCGGGAAAATAGTTGCCCTGAATACATGATAAACCTGCCGAACCTGCTTTTAAAGTTTCTACAGCGTGAGCCATATAAGCATCATACAATCCAAAGTTATAGCCTTGTGTTAAGGCCAGTTTATCTTTAATTTGATTGATATCTAAGCTGGTATCTTTATGATAGATTATTCTGCCTGTTTGTACAAAGTGCTGCAATTGCTCGGCCGAGAGTGCTCGTTTATAAGGATCCGGACATTCATAAAACCCAATAGGCACATCACCAGTTAATTGCAATAAGCGGTCGGCAGCGTTCATGAAAACTTCTGCTGTTTCATTTTGGCTTGCCAGTAAGCTGGTAATTGCTATTACGGCTTGCACACCGGTATCATATATTTGCTTTACAAAGTCGGCTTGTTGTTCAATTGGTCCGCCAAAAGTGCCGGTAGCAACTACTGGAACTGAACCACCAGCTACTTTAACTACATGCCTGGTTACCTGTAAACGTTCCTGTGCACTTAACTCGTACATCTCACTAGATAGACAGTTGGCAAATAAACCTGATGCCCCCGCTTTCAGGTAAAACTCAGTAAGCTCGGTTAGTGCATTATAATCTACTTTACCTTCATCAGTAAACGGTGTTAGCATTACGGGTATAAAGCCCTTTTTAGTATTTTGCATAGTGATTATGTAAGAAAATGCCTTTTATTTATTCAATGGTTATGATGATACTCTAACTGGAGCTTTACCCCTTACTTTGGTTAAAAGCACACCCGTTAAGAAGATGACCAGCGTACCAATTACGATCACCATATCTTGGTGTAATTGGTTGCGTAACATGCTATAATTATCCGGTATTAGGTTAGATAGAGATAGCCAAACAATGACTAATATACCCACCATAATAGCCACCTTAGCTTCATGATTATGTGTTTGCCGACTAATAATGCCCAACAAAAACAACCCTAGCATACCGCCGGCAAAAACACCTGATAATTGCCACCATATATCCAGCACACTCTTTACCCCTATCATAGCTATTCCAGATGCAATACCCGCAACACCAGCTACTACCGTAGCTACATGCAAAAGCCGCAATGTTTGCTTTTCGTTCATATTACGTTTGAAATAGCGTTGGTAAATATCTACCGAGAATACGGTAGCCGAGGCATTCATACCAGAACTGATGGTACTCATGGCTGCTGAAAGAATAGCCGAAATAATCAAGCCCACCAATCCGGTCGGAATTTTATTGACAATGAAATTTGGCATCACTTTGTCGCCATAATCTTCGGGCTTAAGCTGTGCAGCCATTTGGGCAATCTGGCTTGCCGATGCACCTGGCATTCTTTCCATGACCACCTGTTGCCGAATAGTTTCTGTTAATTCAGGATGCAGATTGTAATAAGCAAACAACCCAGAACCTATAATGCAAAACAATAATGAAGCCGGTACATAGATATAAACACAAAGCCAAATGGATTTGGCGGCTTGTTTGGCTGATGCTGCGGTATGATAACGCTGCACATAATTCTGGTCCATACCAAAATTATTCAGGTTGATAAAGAACCCATATAACAGTACCACCCAAAAAGTAGGCTCTTTGAGGTTGAGCGACATGCTCCCTAAACTAAACTTCTGGTTATCAACGCCGATCTTCACCAATTGTGGTACTCCACCTGGCATGTTAGTGATGATAATGTAGATAATAAGTAAGGCACCGAAGGTTTTGACTATACCTTGTACAACTTCGGTCCAAATTACTGCTTCAATCCCTCCCAGCACGGTATATATAATAATAACGATGCCCATACTCAGCATAATTAGTTTCATGCTAAAACCGGTAAGGGCTTGCAAACTGAGGGCTATACCAAAAAATATGGAGCCCATGCGGGCCAGTTGTGTCAATAGAAAGCAAACTACCGCATACGTACGCGCCCATGGGCCAAAACGGTGTTCAAAATGGCTATACGCCGATACCTCACCCGTACTACGATAAAATGGTACAAAGTATTTAGTAGCAAACCAGGCAGCCAGCGGCATTGATATACTAAATACAAAGGCATTCCAGTTACCGCCAAAGGTTTTACCCGGCACCCCCAAAAATGTATTACTACTTAAAAACGTAGCATAGATAGATATACCAATAGCCCAGCCGGGTATCAAGCCAGAAGCTTTAGTAAACTGTTCGGCATTCTTGTTACGACGCGAAAAGTAAAAGCCAACTAACAGCATAGCGCACATGTAAAGTGCAATTACACTCAAGTCTAGCGTGGGCAGGTTCTTCATTCAGTTTAACAGGTACAATAACTGGTTACAGCTCATGCAAACCTAATTGGTAAGATTTTACATGTATTAGCAAAGCTATTTTATAAAGGCTGTTTTATACTATAGCATTTTTGCCATGTATTGTATAATGTTATCCTGCTGTTTAAAAGGTTTATGCATGTTTCTATTTAACTTAGTTAATTATTAACAAACAAGCTCACTCCAATTATTCATTAAGTGAATAAGTGGAGTGAGCTTGTTTATAGAATTTTCGCTTTTTACTACCTAGCGCGAATAATAACCTTTGTTTTCGGCATGCCTTCCGCTTGTGCTGTAAGCGTGATGATACCGGCATTTTGTTTAGCTTGTACGATAGCCAAACATAAACCATGAAAAGCTTTGTGCTGGCTTGCTTTAAAAGGCTCCATACTTGTTGGCGAGCCATTATCTACACCAGCCATAACACCAGGACCTGTAATATTAAATTGTATCAGGTTATCAGCATTAGATACTACATGGCCGTTTTTATCTAACACAGATACGGTAATGTATGACAAATCTCGTCCGTCTGCTTTTATGGATGCACGATCAACATCCAGTTTAATTTGTGCCGGAGGCCCCGCTGTATAAATTTCTTCTGTTTTAATAATCCGGCCGCTTTTACGTGAAATTGCTTTTAGCGTACCTGGCTGGTATGGCACTTTCCAGCTCACATGCAAATCATCGTTCTGTTTTGCCCGTGTACCTAATGATTGTCCGTTCAAGAACAATTCTACTTCATCTGCCTGGCTATAGTAAGCCCACACATCTATAGTTTCACCCGGATTGTGGTTCCAATGTGGTAGTAAGTGCAATACAGGCTTATCTGTCCACTCGCTTTGGTACATGTAATATACATCTTTGGGGAAGCCTGCTAAATCCACGATACCGTAATAAGAACTACGTGCCGGCCAGGCGTAAGGAACAGGTTCGCCGATATAATCAAAACCGGTCCAAACAAACAAACCTGATAGGAAATCATATTTTTTGATAATCTTCCAGGTTTCTTCATGGGTTGTTCCCCAGTATGCAGCTACATTATCGTAAGCAGTAACGGCTACTTCCGGATTACCTTTTGCAAACTTTTCTTTGGAGCTATGAGGCCAGTGGCGGGTAGTGTCGGTAGGCGTATCATAAAACCCGCGCGTTTCCAGAGCCGACATAGTTTCGGTAGCAATAAACTTCTGGTTAGGATAGTTTTTAGGAAAGTTGGCATATACTTCCTGATGGTAGTTCAACCCTACCAAATCTAACGCGCCTGATTGATAGATAAAGTTCTTTTTAGGGTCTGATTCGCTCAAGGCAGAAGTTACCGGACGCGTATTGTCCAGTTTTTTTACAATACTTACCAATTCACGGGCAATGGTAATACCGGTGCTATCAAATTGTTCACGTATCTCGTTACCTATACTCCACAAGAAAACGCTCGGATGATTGCGATCACGTTTAACCTGATCTTCTAAATCGCGCTTATGCCACTTTTTAAAATCTTCATGATAGTCGTGCTTGTTTTTCTTTTTCTCCCACATATCAAAAGCTTCATCCATTACGATAAAGCCCATGCGATCACATAAATCTAAAAACTCCGGAGCTGGTGGGTTGTGCGAAGTACGAATAGCATTGCAACCCATATCCTTTAATATTTGTAGCTGCCGTTCCATAGCGCGGGTGTTTACAGCCGCACCTAGTGCACCTTCATCATGATGCAAGCATACGCCCTTTATTTTTACAGATTCACCGTTTAAGAAAAAGCCTCTCTGTACATCAAAATTAAAATAGCGTATGCCTAAAGTGTGTTGCTCATTATCTACCACCTGTTTACCGGATAATAATTGCAACACTACTTTGTACAGGTAAGGATGATCTATCGACCATAAGTTTGGATGACCGACAATGATATTTTGGCTTACGGTTGCTAAAGTATCGCCGTTGCCTACAGACGTAATAATACTATTCACCAACTCTCCTGATGCGGTGTAAATGGAAGCTTTCAATCGCAGGTTATCTTCATTAACCATCACCTGTGTTTGAAAGTTAATAATAGCTCTGTTACCACTAACGTCAGCCGTTTTAATAAAAGCGCCCCCTTCTGGAATGTAAGATTTGCCGGTACTTGTCATCCACACATGGCGGTAAATACCCGAACCTGAATACCAGCGTGAGTTGGGCTGACCAGAATTATCAACTTTTACCGCAATTACGTTTGAGCCACCAAATTGCAGATAAGGGGTTAAATTATACTGAAAAGAGATGTAACCATTGGGCCGCTTACCCAGATAGTGCCCATTAATCCATACCTCGCTATTGCGGTAAACCCCATCAAAGTTTATAAAGAAATTTTTGTCTTTTAAAGCGGCTGGAAGCGTGAATATTTTACGATACCAACCTATACCGGCAGGTAAGCCGCCTTCCGCCTGCGTTGTTGCGTTTTTCTCGTCAAAAGCACCTTCAATGCTCCAGTCATGCGGCAGGTTGAGTGAACGCCAAGACCCCGCATTATAGTTTACATTTCGGGCTAAGCTATCATCACCTAAGTAAAAAAGCCAGTCGTTATCAAAGCTTTTTATCGTGCGGGCACCCGGTTGAGCTAGGGCTGTTGTTAGACTTAATATCCAGACTAAAGTTATACTAAACCATTTTAGTTGCATGAAGCGCAGATTAAATTTTAAATTAAAAAAAGTTAAAGCAAACGACTAAAGTAAGCCATTTGCTTTAACTGATGTAGATTGTACAATAATTATCCAATCAGGCTTTTACACCTAATTTACTTTTTTCTTTTTGATGGTGGTGGCTCCACAAAGTTAACTGTACTGCGGCCCAAATCTTTAGATGTAGCTACGGCAATACCGCGTTGATCGGCCTTGTTAACGGCGCAATAGTAATGATAAATTACACCTTTGTATTTAATGACAAATGATTTATGAGCAAAAACCTCATCATAAGCGCCTGCCGTTTCCGTAGGTTTAATCAGACTTTCTCCCTGCCAGTCGGTCCAGTTTATTAGATCGTAAGAACAAGCAAAGCGATTGAAGGCACCTCCCCTATCTTTCCAGAAAGCCCCAAAGTAGAACATTACCCATACGTTGCCCATTCTTTGTAAATACGGATCGCCGGTGATACCTACATTATGGTTTAAAACCGGGTTAAGACCAAAACGTTCCCAGTGCAGCATGTCGTCAGATACCGCCATACCGATACGTTCGGCACCCCGTTTCTTATTCAGGCTGTCGCCGTTGGCATTGTAATACATCACAAACGGGTGACCAGTAGTTTTAGCCTTGTCCCAGATGATAGTTTCTTTGTACAACGTATGGTTATCCCACCAATGTACATTACTATCGGTAGCTGTTAACACCGGATGATTTAACCGTTGCCACTGGTGGATGGTGGATGGGTCTTGAGTGGTGTATGCAATACCAATAGAAAGCAATCCTTTTTCATAACCCCGATCATGCCCGCCAAAATAACTCATCCAATATTTACCATTATATTTTTGCAATTGGTAGGTGCCGCCCCATTTGGTATCTTCCAGAGCTACGTAGCCAGCTTTCTGATTATTATCCCAATCGGTAGTATCCGAAAATGAAAGAATACGGCCTTGCGTTTTCCAATGCAGCAAATCTTTACTATCAGCCATCCAGGTTTCGTAGCCACGACCATTGAAGATGATATACGTCATGTACCATTTATTACCTTTACGAAACACAGTAGGGCAATCAGCCTTTTGTGAATTGTCTGTTGGTGCGATTACCAAACCATATTTGTAAGGCGTTTTAACCTGCTCATAAACTTCCTGCATTACTTTTTCCGGAACTTTATTTTTTTCAGATTGCGCGCTACTCTCTGCTGCAAACAGTAGGCTGGCAATCCATAGCAGGCCAAATTTTATGAACTTAGATTGATGCATTATTGAATTGATTCTATTAATTGTCACTCTCGTTTTTACTTATAATGTATTTATTATTTAGCTATAAAATGATAATTGCCAGAACCCACTTGTACCACTACTTTACTTTCTTGATATTTTAAACCTTGAAGGGCTTGCCCGTTCATAGTTACCTTTGCATGCTGGCTTGCTGGTAAGTAAACGGTAGCTGTACTATTAGCCGGAACTTCAATATTCAGCTCAAACTGATCTGCTTTTTTCTGCCAGCTGCTTTTTACAGTCCCGTATGGGGTATGCGTGGCTGCTTTAACATAAGTGATGTCTCCTACAGGTTCAGGCCGAATTTCAATATGCCGGAAGCCAATATCACCCGGCGCTTGCCTTATACCAGCCAAACCGCTATAAAACCATTCCATAATATGCCCCAGCATTAAGTGGTTGTTTGATACCGATGCCAACCCCTGCCATGATTCGGTGAGTGCCGTGGCGCCATGAGCCAATTGATAACCATATCCCGGTACATCTGTACGGCTATTCATATCAAAAATAACATCCGAGCGGCCGGCATCATCCAGTACCCGAAGCAGGTAACGATAGCCAATATCACCTGCGGTAAGGGCATTGTTACGACCACGTATATCTTGCACAATATTGTTGACCACTGCGGCTTTATATTGTGGCTCTACCAAACCCATGTAAACCGCCATTGCATTAGCGGTTTGGCTACCTGTTCCGTATTGCTTAGTTTCAGCGTTAAAGAAAGTTTTATTAAATGCGTTTTTGACCTCAACAGCCAGTTTATTGTACCGAGTAGCATCGGCAGCTTTATTTAAAAGAGTAGCAACTTGTGCAGCAATTTCTAAATCATAGTAATAAATGGCTGTTGCGGTAATTCCTTTGGTAGTATTTTGTGAAAAGCCAGGATCTTTCGGCCCAATGTCATACCAATCACCTAAACCTTGTGTTAAGATATGGTTATTAGCTTTTGCAGCTAAATAATCCAGATAACGCCGCATCATTGAATAGCTATTGGCAAGCACTTGTTTATCGCCATACCACTGATAAAGGTACCAGGGCAAAATAATGCTGTTACTCCCCCACTCCGGCGAATCACGAAAAACATCGCCAAACTCGGTAAACTCGGGTGCTATTTCGGGTATTAAACCGTTAGTTGTTTGTGCTAGCTCCATATCGCTAATACACTTACGACTTAGATTAGCAATATCATAATTGTAGCGGAGGGAACTACCAACCAAATGTACTTCTTCCAGCCAGCCCAATTTTTCACGATGCGGACAGTCGGTAAATACGCTAGCCATATTGCTGCGGATAGCCCAATCAATCAAGTTGAAAGTTTTATTAAACAACTCATTGGAGCAGGTAAACTCCCCAACGGCTGGTGCTGCATTGTGCGTATGTAAGCTTTTTATGCCTACTACAACAGGTAACTGCTGATTATTGGCTTCACCTTGTGGTACAACATTTTCTACCTGTGCATACCGGAACCCGTAATAAGTAAACCGCGGCTGCCAGGTTTCTACCCCATTGCCTTTCAAAATATACTGGAAGTAATAAGGGTTACCCGAACCTTTTTGATTGATGGTACCCTCTGCATTGAGTAACTCGGCCGGATAGATGCGAACCGTGTCTCCTCTTTTACCTTTTACCTGAATTTGCACAATACCTGATAAGTTTTGGCCAAAATCATACACCACTCTGTTTTTTACTATAGGCTGAGTAATGGGCGCTTGTGTACCATCTTTGTTAATTTTAGGTTTGTACTGCCCTGTAAAACCAGAACCCAGTTGCTTTACACTTTGTGTCGAAAACTGTTGAAAAACTTTCAATGGTTCTTCCAATTGTGCATTGAGCATAGGTGAACCCTCTACCAAAATCACGTTTTTCCAACTGTTGTCTTTAAAATTAGCCGTATTCCAGCCGGGTTGCTCTTTGTTAGCATCATAATCTTCACCACCGTAAATGCTGGTAAAAATGATAGGGCTTTGCGCGGTTTTCCAGTTTGTGTCACTTACCACATTACTGGTTGAGCCATCCTGGTATTCAATAGCCAAACGGCATATCATTTTGGGATAGCCGTAAGCCCCAGTCAGTTTTCGGTAACGTTCATCACGTGGAATGTAGTAAAACCCGTTGCCCAGCATTACACCAATGGCATTGTTCCCCTGCTTCACTTGTTGGGTCACATCAAAAGGTACGTATAATGCTTGTTTATCATAAGCTGTCCATCCCGGATCCAGAAAATGATCGCCTACTTTATTCCCATTGATGTTTAACTCAAAATGACCTAAGCCACAAATGTATATGGTGGCTTTTTTAATTGGCTTATTTACATTGAATGTTTTACGTAATAAGGGCAATACATCATTAGCTGTGCCCATTTTTTTAGGGCCGCGTAAATGGATAAGCGGAGCATGGCGCTCCGAATCGGGTAGCTTATCATAAGCTATCCAGCGGGCAGATTTCCAATCGGCAACCGTAAGTAATCCCATTTGCCATTGAGCAGCATGGCTCCAGCCAGAATTATGATTTTGGTTATCCCAAATCATAACTTTCCAGTAATAGGTTTTGGCCGCTTGCAAGGCTTTGCCATGACACAACACCTGTATTGAGGCTGATGAACTAATTTTTTTTGAATCCCAGCAATTACCTATGTTTTTATCCAGATCAGCATTATTATCGGCTACTATAACACGATAGGCGGTTTGTAGAATGTTACGCCCATTACTTTGTAACGTCCAGCTTAGCTTGGGAGAAGTTGCTTCAATCCCTAACGGATTATTTTTGTATTCGCATTGTAAATCAACCACCTTGATGGCCTGTGCCCATAAGGTTAAAGGCGATAACAAAACCAATAGTATATACAGTCTCTTTTTCATTTTGATATATCAACAGCCGTTTCTTACTGCATTTCAACGCCTGATAAGTTTAATCCTTCAGCATCTGTGGCAGTAATGATGAGCCGGTAATTACCTGCATTAATGCTGGTACCGGTACTGGTTGCTATAGTACCTGACTTACCTTTTTTTACGGGTTTGAAAATCAAATCTTCTTGCTTCATTACCGTACCATCAGCCATTTGCAATTCCATTTTGCCGGTCAGCACTTTATCGGTCAAATTATAATATTTAATCCGTAAAGCGTAAGTATCGGCCACTCCTGGCGACAAGTTGAAAGTAGCCGTTCCATGAGCTGGCTGTGTAAAGCGGATAACCTTTTTATTATTCATGGTATCCTGTACAGCACCGGTGCTACTGGCCAAAGCGTTATCAGCTTTATAGTTAACGGTTGGGCGCAAATCGGTAGCAGGTTCTAAGGTAATGGCAGGTAGTACGGCAGCCAAATACATCAAACTACCTGAATTCTTCCCTAAGGTTATCTGCTCATTCTTTTTAAAGAACTTGCGATATAAGGGTAACTGCGTTCCATTCCCTTTATCAATGCTTACCGATAAACCAGTAACTTCATAACCTTGCAACCAATCAGGCCATTTATAAGCCGGTACATTACTAGCTACATATACACTACCATCTGCTCCCATGGTAAAATGTATTTCTCTATCCCTCTGACCTAAAGCATTGGAAGTTTGAATCCAATCAGCTCCATACAACACCGGTGGCAAATTATTAATGGTTGATGATTCATTAAGATATGGATGGTCGCCTAAATCTAACCAGTGACGTAGTGCAACAGAGGTGTTATTACTTAAATTTTGTACAATGCCATCATTGACTTGATGTACAGCCGGCACAGTTTTGTTAAGCGTACTTACAGTTATGGCCGAAATAATAGCTTCGCCAGCGGCAATATGTGGAAACGAAATTTCTAACTGCCCGCCGGTAATATGTGCAGTAACCGTTTTCTTTAAAGCATGGTTATAGCCGGATTCTTTCCAAATATCTAAGTTCCGGATAACTGTTTTTTTATTGACTGCTACATCAAACAACCGCCAGCCGGTGCAATCCAAACCTCCACCTGTACCATACCAAGGCTCGTTAAAGTAAAGTTCAATACGGTAATCACCATCCGGTACCGGGAAGCAATAACGCAATTTGTTCATGCCATACCGATAGGTTTGAAATAAATGGCTATCGCTGGTACCCTGTACCGGATCAAACGTGCGTTGCTGACTGGCAAAGAACGCAGGCATTCCCTCGTAATCATCCGTCCACGATTGCGAGCCCCAACTTTGCGCTCCGTTTTTATGCACATCCGCCATCCAGGTATTACCATTCTGGTCTTTATATTCTGGTCCGCCGCAATTAACCCTATATAGGTATTTATAATTTGGGGCAGGTAGTAGCATACTGTTATCGGCTTGATATAGTTGCTGTACATGTGGCGCGGCTGGTAAATGGTTCAGCACAACCACATCATTGGTTACGGCTTTACCATGCACATATCCTACCGCATACAACACGTTATATTGTACATTTACACCATCCCATTGAAAGTGCGTACCTATACCATTTCGTTTCCTTCTGCCCAATGATGTTGTTTTAACATCATTAAACAACTCCACTTCATCACAATTGGAGTAAACCGTAATGCTATCTTTTTTACCCGGTTTAAGCCAGCGGTTAGGCCAGGTGTGCGATACGATATAAACCATGGGCTCTTTACCGGCATTAGCATAATTAGCCCGGTACATATAAAAAGCATCCAAAGGCTGGCCCCAAGGGGTAAACAAACCTTTATAATTGATAGGTCCAACTCGGTCTAGTTCACGCAAGCCTTCCCCACCTTGTACACGTCCAGGGTTTTCATGCGAATACAACAACCACTGAAACTGACCAGCCACTCTGTCTTTTACAGATTCGGCCAATCGTACCTTAGTTTCCATCAGCTGCGTCATCCGGTCTTCGCTTAAGGGGCCATTTTGTGCAAATGGTCCTTCTGTATGCAAGTCCAAACTACGCCATGCACCGTACTCCCCTACCAGGATTTGCTTTTGTAAATCTTCACCATAAGTTAACGGGTTTCCACCGTAGGTACCGGTCCAGTTTTGCGGCACATCCCAATCCGTACCCGAACCACCATTGCAAGTGGTTACTTTACGTTGCGAAGATGCCGTAGGGTCCATTTTCCGTATAATGGCCGTACACTCCCGTGCAAAATCAGCAGGTAGTTTACTTTCATTTTCTAAGCCCCACAAAATAACCGACGGACTATTACGTCGTTCTTTAATCCAATCGCGCAGCAGCGCTTTGTAGTTTTCTTTAAATTCGGGGGTATCAAACCAAATATGTGCCGAATATTGAGGCCACCACAATAAGCCTAACTTGTCCCAATACTTTTGATACTCTAGGTTATGGGGTTGATGTGCGTCACGAAAAGCGTTAAAGCCTGCGGCTCTAACCTGCATAACTCTTGCTTTTATTTCCTGCGCACTAAAAGCCTGGCTTTGCCCCATCAAATGCTCGTATTCGGCAATGCCATTAATAAATATCGGCTTACCATTTAGATAGAACCTTCCATCACCATTGTTACGCCCGATAGGCCAGCTTACCCAGCGAATACCATAAGGTGTACGGGTTTCGTCAATTACTTTTCCGTTTTCGGTAATTTGGGTAAGTACTGTATAGAGATATGGATTTTCTAACGACCACAAATGCACATTTTTTAAACCAGCAAACTGTTGTGGTACGATAGTGCTTGCATTGGGTGTTAAAGATATTTGCACCTGCTGCGTGGCTACGTTTTTACCAGTTGCATCCAGTAGCTGATTAACAATAGTTACTTTTTTTGCCTGCTTACTGTAATTTTTAACTTCTGTTTCTAAATGCAAGGTAGCCTGCTCGGTCGTAACCGTCGTATCATTCCAAATGTGAACACCGAATGGTTCAATACATGTACCATTCGTCACCAGTAAATGTACTGGCCTGAAAATACCCATAGGCTGTGAACCTTCAGAGAAACCTCCCTCATCAGAACAACCGCCGCATACCCAAGGCAAATCTTTAATAAAAGCCGGATGGTCGGCACGTACGCATAACAAATTGGGCTGATTAAACCGGATGATGTTTGTTACATTCAGCGTAAATGTGGTACGCCCGCCGGCATGATAACCTACTTTCTGGCCATTAAGCCATACCGTAGCATAAGAACCTACTCCTTCAAAATACAAAAAGTATTCACGATTAGTTTGATCGGGTTTTACGGTAAATGTTTTCCGGTACCAGGCGTAGCCATGCAGGTTACCATGTTTCAAACGACGATAGCCACCGTAAGTATCCCAATTGTGCGGAACATCTACTACTGGCCAGGCTTTATCATTGAAATTTGCCTTTTCAAATCCTTGATGAGCATTTTGGTTATGCTCATCCTCTGTGGTGCTCCAGCCGGTATTTAACAATAAATCGCGCCGTAAAGGTTGCTGGGCAAAACTATTGAAGGTTATCAACATACCTGCAACAGCAACTGTTAGCCTAATGAAAAAAGCACGACAACGCTGATTAAAGTAAACTGCTGATAAACTAAACATGATGTGTAATAAAATTATAGTTGCTTTAAGCTGCCGTTAAACCGGTAAACTTTGCCGCGTTGTGTAGGGAAACTAATTTCTTTGCCTTGATACTTAATGGTACAGGGGCTACCCACATCTGACCTGACTTCTACCTGCTGTAAAGCACCTTTTTGCCAGCTTAGGTTCAGCGTAAAACCACCACGTGCACGAATACCTTTTACTTCTCCATTGGGTAAGGCTGATGGTAGAGCTGGAAGTAAATCTAAATACCCCATTTGGCTTTGTAAGAGCATTTCGCTTACGCCTGCTGCTCCTCCGAAATTACCATCAATCTGGAATGGTGCATGTGAATCAAACATGTTATGGTAAATACCACCTTTTTCATGATTAGGCACTGCATCTGCTGGTGATAATAGTTTAGTTAGCATCAGGTAAGCATGGTCACCTTCGTGCATGCGGGCCCAGATGTTTGTTTTCCAGGCAATGCTCCATCCTGTACCTTCATCACCTCTGAAAATCATGGATTGTTTAGCAGCTTTCATGAGTGCTGAAGTATTCCAGGTAATATCTGTACCTGGGTAAACACCCCACATATGTGACACATGCCGGTGGTCATCTTTAGGGTCGTCTTTATCTTCCATCCACTCCTGCAACTGGCCGTATTTGCCTATTTTATTAGGCGCTATCTGATTGTATTTGCCTTGCAACACCTTACCGAAGGCAGCATCGGTGCCTAATATTTTTTCAGCAGCTATACAGTTCTTCAATAAGTCGCGAATAATCTGATGATCCATAGTTGGACCGGCTACCAAGCCACCATGTTCAGGCGAGTTAGAAGGTACACTGATGAGATAACCTGTTTTTGGATCTTTGATTAAGAAATCTACAAAAAACTCGGCAGCGCTCTTCATCACCGGGTAGGCACGTGTGCGCAGAAACTCTTTATCGTGCGTAAATTCATAATGCTCCCACAACTGATGGCAAAGCCAGGCTGCCCCGGTTACCCATATCCCATGATTGGATGCGTTTACGGGTGCCGTACCCCGCCATAAATCGGTATTATGATGTAGCACCCAGCCATGAGCTCCATAATGTGCTTTAGCTGTAAGCTGCCCGGTTTGGGTCAGATCATCTATAAAATTAAATAACGGTTGACTACAAGCTGATAGGTTCAACACCTCGGCAGGCCAGTAATTCATTTCCAGGTTGATGTTGGTGGTGAATTTACTACCCCAAGGTGGCGTTAATAAATCGTTCCAGATACCTTGTAAATTAGCCGGCATGAAACCTGGGCGGGATGAGGATATCAGTAAATAACGTCCGTACTGCACATACAACGAAATTAATGAAGGGTCATCTACATTGTTAAAGTGTAATATACGTTCATCGGTCGGCATACCGGCATTCTTACCTTCTCCGAGATTGATACTGAATAAATTAAAATAATTTTGATAATCGCGAATGTGTGCCGCTTTAATGGCAGCATAGCTTTTATCTTTCAGCTTCTGTATAGTTTGCTTACAAGCAGCATCAGGATCACCCGACACATCATGATAGTTTTTAAAACTGGTAGCCGCAGCCAGATAGAATGTAGCCTCATTAGCCCCAACTATAGCAATGCCATCGTTGGTAACGTTTAATGTACCGCCACTGCTTTCCGCTTTTAAGTAAGTAACACCTTTAAGTACCCCATTACGTACCTTCAATGAGAGTTCCAGTGTATGGTCATCTATTTTTCGGATGGTAACTGCTTTATGTAAGCTTTTCAATACCGCATTCAACGTAATTTTGCCGGGTTGGCTAGCTGTTAAGTGCATAGCAATTACCTGATCGGGTGCGCTTGAAAAGTATTCGCGGGTGTAAGTAGTGCCGTTACTAGTATAAGTTACATGCGCTGTAGCATTGCTAATATCCAGATCACGTTTATAGCCAGTTACATCGCCATGTTTAGGGAATTGCAGATACACATCAGCAAAAGGCTGATAATCGGCATTATAGCGTGGAAAAGCAGGTACATTGTCATCCTGAATCCAGTACTTCCAGGTTCTGCTTAATGGAATTCCAGCTTCCGGGGTACTATCTTCAGGGTAAACCATTAACTCTTTGTATGCGCTGGTTAAACCACCTTTATCATAAAAATTGATGACCTGAACAGCAATTTGGTTAGTGCCCGTATGCCATACAGAGGCCGGTGTTTTGTAGCGGCGATAATTGGTTGTATCCGTGTTGCCTACCAATGTTCCGTTTACATAAGTATAATCAATATCCCGTATGCGGCCTAAACTTAAAACCAGCTTTTTACCGGCCCATTCGGCAGGAATGTTTACGGTACTCCGAAACCATACGGCACCATCTAATCCTTCAAAGCCAGGAGTAGTTTCCCATCCTTTTTCGGTTGGTAGGTTAATGTGCTTCCAACCCTGATCGTTATAATTGGTAGCAGCAGGGGCTGTATTGTTACGAACACTTTTATACCAGGCAGCTTTCAGGGTAGTATAATCATCTTCATTATCCTTTTTACCCATGAAGTGTTGCTCGGCTAAAGCTTCGGCTTCTTTTTGCTTACCTTCAAACAGTAACTTACGTATAGTAGGCAAATATTGTACGGCTCCTTCACGCTGGTAAGCACGTGGTCGGCCGGTCCATAAGGTTTGCTCATTGAACTGAACACGTTCTGTATCCACACCGCCGAATATCATCCCTCCCAATCTGCCATTACCAATAGGTAAAGCATCCGTCCACTTTTGTGAAGGTTTATTATACCAGAGTTTTAAGGCTTGCGTTTGTGCTGATAAATCATGATGACACCCCAACAAACAGATAATAAGAAAACTGCCTTTTACCAACTTACAACGGCGTAATCGCTTTACGTCTAAAAGGGATATGTTTATCATGATTAAACTTAAATATAATGTATTTACTCGCTGAAAAGCCAGCGCAAGTCTTTGATATTACCTGTAGTACTCAAGCCTGCATCATAAACCGGTACTGTTTGATTTTCGGGAACAAAGCCCAGCACCAAACATGCACCTTTAGCTAAAGTAAGCGTATTGGTACCTGCTTTAAAAGTATAAGTATGCACATTGACTGGTGGTAAGCCTGGTATGAGTACTGCATTGGCTAGTGTTACATCAGCCTGACCATAATCATTAGCACTAGCATCAGTTTCCAGCTCCGGAGGAGGTGAATAATTACTGCTTTTCTCGTTAAAAAAGCCGACCAGCACCTTAACAGGCTTGGTATTGCTAAATTGTATGCTGGTACCTTGTTTTACCTGTTGTGCTTTTGATAGTTTAATGCCTTTTAAGCCTTTCAATTCGGTAGCAAAATCCTGCAAGGTAGTTGCGGTGTCTGTAAATGGCTGTTCCCCTTTGCTAATGCTATAAAACCCGCCGGTTGCATTCAGTACGTTAACCTGCGCATTTTGCAGTTGTACTTTTTCGGCCTTTTTAGCTATAGCTGCCGGCGATTTTAATTGTGCAACGTGCTTTTTGAAATTAGTTAGCTCAGCTTCATAAACAGGTAACAGCTCCACCCATGTTTTCATGGTACCATCGTTACCTCTCATCGGTATTTTACGTTGCTTGGTTTGCATACTATTCGCATACAAATAGGCGTTTTCAGTATGTTTTACCAAGTCGCGGTAATAAGCCAAGCTGTGTTCCATTTCAGGTATTGCCTTTTCCAAATCAGCTACATCATCCGAGTATTTGTAGCGCAGGATATGAATAGCCGCATTAATTTTGGCTGAATAGCTATCTGCCATAGCCTGGTAACAATACATATCATTTTGTAAACGCTTAAACTCTGCGGTATTATGCTTTACGCCTGGCGCTGCCTGATTAATAGCCTCTACAGCTTTTTTACCATAAACCACAATATTGTTCATTACCTGCTCTGGTGTTTCGCCAATATGCGGCTGGTGTTTCCATTCCTTTTCGGCATACTCGCTTAATATTTCTCCTTCAGGTGCTTCTGAAGTATAAAGCAAGCTGAACAAACCATATTTTTCCGGATTGGTAAACTGGCTCATCAGCATACCTAAAGTCATGGTTTGCCGGTTACCATCTGTTATACCCACACGCCGTAAGATTTGCGGAGATATTTCACCAGCCTGTTCATAAGCTTCCAGAATATCTTTGCCTTGTTGCAGCGTACAGCCATAACGGGTAGCCAGCTGCGTACCCCAGTAAGTAATTTCTGCTTCGCGATTCCGATGACAGTTCCAGGCGTAACGCGCCCACTCTTTGTACCAGATCCAGTCACGCTCCAGTTCCAGCAAACGGGTGTCAGCTTTATCGGCGGTGTAAGGCCAGTCCCAATAAGAGGCTTGCGGATACAAATGCAAGCCGTTAGCTTCATACGTATTGTGCATAGCCAATACACATTTCTGTATAAAATCAGCCGAACCATACCGGAAAGGTTCCAGATTAGCCATAATATGAACATTCTCGATCTGTACGGTACCAATCCGGCTCAAGGTACGATGTAAATCAGCCCAGGAACCGTGCGGTGTGTACGTAGTTAATGCTTCACCATTATACTTAGCCATAGTATACAGATTCTTGTATAGTGGCAAAGCATATTTCATATCTGTTGGGGCATCTGTATCATGCGCACGTAGTACAATGGGCGGTTCATCTGTACGGTTTAAAGCTTTCAAGCCATCCTTTACGCCCGGAATTATGGTTTTGGTGAACCAATCAATATCATCTTGCCCTGTACCTTCCATAGCCTCACCCAGGGTAATCAGCAAACCTACATTCGGATATTTTTCTACAAAGGCAGCTATCGACTTGCGGGTATAATCAGCTATAATAGGTACGATATGCCTGTTACGATTTTGTGTTTCCAGATGATTATGCTCCGCAAAAGGTTTAGGTACAATAATGTTATAAAAACCCTGAATGATCCATATACCCCGCTTATTGGCTTCAGCAGTCAGGAAACGATACATTTCCTCATTCTTCTTGAAGGTGGCATCATCCACTTCTACTGCATAAGGATAATCTTTAACTTTTACCAGCGAAGCAAAAGGATGTCCGTTCCATAAATATAAAGAATTCATGCGGTTTTCGGCCAACGAATCCAAATAGCGTACCCATAAAGACTTATTGTAAAACCACGGAAAGTTTTCAGGCGTGTAAGGATACTCGTAAGTACCGCGCCCTGGTAGCAGTGTTGGCTTCTGTACCCCCACGCAAGCACCACGCAATACCATTTCGGGCTGATCGGTCAGGTTGATTTTTTCCGGAATTGCACCTTTAGCATTTACCTGATCGGCCAATTCCAAACAACCATACATAGCGCCTGAGCTGGCATGCCCGCTTATGGTTATTTTATGTGTAGCTGGATTGCTGCTAATTTTAAAACCTTCTTTCCAGGTAGATTCATGGGCTTTGTCAGCAAAACGTACCCGGGCAGAATCGGCCGATAGGCTTACCATAATGATAGCAGCCCGTTTATCAAGTGCCTTGGCTACTATTTTAGCTGTATATCCGTGCGCATTTAAGGCAGTAGCCAGCTTTTGAGCCCCGTAGTACAAACGTGGATGACTGCCGGCAGCAACCACAATATTAACAGGCTTTTTGATGACTACTTTTGCCTGTAGCAGACCTGTATACATTAAAAACAAGCCTAAGCAAAGGCAGAATAAGCCCTTATTTTGTTTAGCCATTATTACATTTTGCAGAAACAGTGCAGGCAATTATTTGATATTATCCAATTGCCAACACATCAGTGCAAATGGGCTTTCATCAACAGCTTTGCCGTTTACTATTCAGGTTTAAAAGTTCGTATTGGTTTATATTCAAGCCAAAACTAGTGCTAATGGCAACTTTATTTTTGTAAGATTTTTTCATGCTATTATAGCATCTTGTCATAACAAACCTATTTAAGAAGGTAATTTGGCTAATAACGGCTTCAAACTGCCGGATTGCATAATCTCTTTACCATCGGCATAGATATGGAACCCTTTACCTTTGTGGTAATGGCTACCTGTTTTATCCCACAAAATGGTAATCATGTGCCCATGATATAATACCTGATCCAAACAAAACCAGTTCCATTTACCCTCAGGTATTAATGGTTTTACTTGTAACCTATTATCTGTGCGCGGCCTTATACCTACTAAATCATTAATCACCAAATCGCAAAAGGTAGAATGATTATAGTAGCTACTGCGCGGGTTATCACCTTTTAGCCAGTAACCGGTTTTCTCATCTTGATATTCACCTAAGTAAGGCACCCCTCTTTTGATATGAGAAGCGGCATATTTATGCAATTCATTGTAGAATACCTCGGCCGACATGCCATCTTGATTTTTATAATCATTGAGCAGGTTCGCCAATCCGGTTAATGTTTGGCTGGTGGCATAAGGCCACAGCGCACCATCCCATTCACAGCCATGCCCGGTTCCATGTGTACGGAACAACGGATGGCGCCTCTCAGCAGTGGTGATGCCCCAAGGTGCATTAAATCCTTTTGGGTTAACTAACTGCTCCCATTGTTCTGCATATTTAGCTTTATCATCAGGTAAATCAAAATACCACGGAATATAACCTAACTCTTCGCGAGCATCCGAAAGTTTGCTGGTAGCGGCCAATTTTACTTTAAAAAACTGAGCAGTATCATCCCATAAGCTATCCTGAACTAATTTTTTCAGTTGTACAGCTTTAGCAGCATACTTTTTTTGCAGCGTATCATTACCAGCAATACTGGCCATTTTTGATAAAGCATTCGCATTACCATACATGTAACTACTGATAGTAGGCCGTATATTTTTTACCTTACGGCCACCGCTAATGGATTCTTCCATGGCATCACGCACATCAAACTGCCAGAATAAGCCGCTGGGGGTTTGTTTTTCAGTTTCCCATAATTTGTAATCAGCATCCAGTGCAGGCACTACCTGTTTTACAAAAGCTTGATTTAAATTGATAAGGTAATAATTGTACACCGCATCATCAAGCCAGCTACTGAAAGCATGAGCATGCGGCTTTTTAGTTTTCGGATCAACAAACAGCCAAAAGGAAATATAATCTTTCATGTATTGCTGATTGTGCAACCAGCGGCCTTCGCGTATTTGGTGCCCAACCGCACTACTTACCGTATTATAAACGCCTGCCCAGTTTACCGGTGTAATAAACTCATCAACCAGAAAGCCATCGGGTGTTTGCTTTAAATGCTTTCTGAAGGTCCACCAACGGTAATAATAAATTTTTTCGATCGTGGTATCCGGACATTCAAATAATGGAATATTCTGCTCCATCCATGCTGTAGCATGTGCATTATCTACATAGTTTTTGATAGTTTCAGTATCAATCTTATTAAAGTAGGTCACATAACTTTTAAGAGCCCGATTACTCACAAACTTCTTATTTTGCGCGTAACTGGCTGTAACGGCTACGCATAAAATGGCTGTAGTGAGTATCTTTTTGAATTTACTCATGGTTAATTCTTTATCCATTATTTTATTTGAACTACCCGCGTTAGCAGCAAACTTGTTTCATATTTGGTTTTCACACCCATCATACAGGGCGTATTTTATTTATAAACTACTGACGAAACAGTGCCACCACTGCCAATGGTTTGTCAGTGTTTCAGGGTGTTACACCCTGAAACATGTAACACCTGTAACACTTTGTAACGTGCTAAACAAGTTTATTCGTATAAATTATACCCAGCAGTTTAACGCTTACTCATCATCATGTTGCGAAATCATAGCTTTGATAACGCCATTAGCCGGATTGAGCCAGCTTTCAAAATGTTCGCCTACTTCATCAAATACTACCCGGTGGGTAATGTAGGTTTTCGGATCAACCAAGCCTTGCTTCATGCTGGCTATTACGTGTTCAAAATCTTGCCGGGTAGCGTTACGGCTACTCATTAAGGTAGATTCGCGCTTGTGAAATTCAGGATGACTAAAGCTGAATGCTTCTTTTTGCAGACCAATTAAAACATACCGGCCACCATGAGCCAGGTAATTGATGCCGCCTTCAATAGCTTTTAAGTTACCGGTAGCATCAATTACTACCGTAGCCATATCACCATTCGTGATTTGACGCAATGCCTCAACAGCATCCACTTCAGCAGGATTAATTGTATGTGCCACGTTAAGCTTTTCACGACAAAACTGCAAGCGGTCGGCACTTACATCCAGAGCAATTACCTGTGCTCCGGCAATACGGGCAAACTCCATTGTGCCTAAACCAATCGGCCCGGCTCCCATTACCAGTACAAACTCACCTGGCTGAACATCAGCCCTACGTATGCCATGTGCACCAATGGCTAAGGGTTCAACCAAAGCCAATTCATCGTAAGTTAAACCCTCACCATGTACCAGCAATCTGGAGGGTACCGAAAGGTACTCAACCATTCCCCCGTCAGCATGTACGCCACACACCTGTATATTTACGCAGCAGTTAGGCTTGCCACTACGACAAGCGATGCAAATACCGCAATTAAAATAAGGTATAAAGGTAACTGCTTCGCCTTTTACAAAGCCGGGCGCATTATCAAACTCTACCAATTCGCCCGATAGTTCATGCCCTAACACACGGGGGTAGCTAAAATAAGGTTGCGTACCTCTAAAAGCGTGCAAATCAGTCCCACAAACGCCAATACGTTTTATTTTGATGATTGCGTGATCGCTGGTTAACTCAGGCTTTACAGCTTCACCGTACGTAAAGGTACCTGGTTCGGTACAAACTAATGTTTTCATGACATTAAACTTCTAACTGATATATTTTTACCGCATTGTCGCCCCAAAATAAGGCTTGCTCATGTGCGGATAATTTCTTTACATAATTTTTAACCATCTTAATCATCTGGTTATAACCGCCCGCTACCATGCACACGGGCCAGTCTGACCCAAACATAACCCGGTTAGGGCCAAACGCTTCAAAAACAACATCCAGATAAGGTGTAAAATCGGCTTCCTTCCAATGGTGCCAGTCGGCTTCGGTAACCATGCCCGACACCTTGCAATTTACATTCGGATAGCTGGCTAACGCTTTCATACCCTCCTGCCAGCCATCAAGCTGATGGTTCCGAATGTCAGGCTTAGCCAAATGATCGATGATAAAAGCCTGGTCAGGAAATTGTGATACTAGTTTTTCTGTATATGATAGCTGGTCACACAAAATCAGCAAATCGTACGTGAAACCGTATTTATTTAACAAGTTTATACCATGCTTAAAGGCATCGTTCAACATCATATCACGCTGTGGCTCTCCTTGCAGAACATGCCGAAAGCCTTTGATCTTCTTGTATTGCCGATAATATCTTAATCGATCTTCCACATTTGGCGCCTGTAAATCTACCCAGCCTACAATACCTTTAATGAAAGGATTTTCCTGAGCCTGCTTTAACAAAAACTCATTATCAGCTTCTGACTGATCTGATTGTACGGCGATACACCCATGAATATGGTTATGCAACAGTAGCTGTAATAAATCAGCAGGTAAAAAATCCCGCTGGATGGCGTGCATATCATCGGTTATCCAGCTATCACGAACCGGATTATATTGCCAAAAATGTTGATGTGCATCAATTTTATACATAGTGATAAGATGATTTATTTAAAAGTTTATAGCAGGATCAATCAGCTTCTGCGTTTTCATTTCCTGCCAAAATTCTTCAGGAACTTGTACATGAGCCATATCAATATTACTTTTTACTCGATCAGGGTTGGTTGTACTTAAGGCTATGCTGGTTACCCCTGGTGCACGAAGTCCGAACTGAACACAAGCTTCCGCAGGCTTAATGTGATACTTGTTGCATAAAGCAAAGAAATCATCTCGCCATTGCAATAAGGCTTTTCCTTCCTCATCATCAGCAGTTACCAATTTATAATTGTAATAATCACCACCCGTCAGGAATCCGCCATTAAACACTGCCGAATTAATGATTTGTACGCCTTTATCCTTCAACTTTTGCATAAACTGCCATAAATTGGCTGGATGTTGTTTGATGGTCATGCTGTTAGCAATCATCACCCAATCCAGATTTACATCACCATCAATGCGTTCAATGATCTTCCAGTCTTTAGATCCTACACCAATAGCTTTTACCTTGCCTTGCGCCTTCAATTCAGCCAGTGCACGGTAAGAATCTAATATATCCTGATAACGTTGTTCAGCATCCGCTTCATCTTGGGCAGCTGCTAAATACTCATCTGGGTCATGTACTGAAACTAATTGTGGTATATAGCCATTTAATAATTGATTACCTTGTTCAAAGCAATCTAACATACCTTGGTAGCTAACTTTTTGTACAGCATCGTTCTTTAAATCACGCCATACACCGGGCTCAAAAGTAGGCTCGGGTGTTTTTAGTTCGGTTTGGTACCAAGCCATTTTGTTACTAATCACTACTTCATCGGGCTTTATGCCTAACTGCTTTAAACATTTGCCTAAAGCTTCTAACGCCAAACCCGCACCGTATTTGCCTGCCGAATCAAAGACTACCGGCTTAGGCGAATTTTCAAAAATGGCTTTTACAACCGCTAGCTTTACCTCATCGGATGGTACGGTATATAAATTACCTAAACTGCTTGTGCCAAATATTACGCGCGCAAGTTGCATAGTATAAACTGATAATGTTTGAAATACTTTATTAACTTCCCGAAACTAGTTTGAACTACCTTATTGTAAAATGGAGCTATTAGTTATTTAACTTAATAAATCCACCATCTATCGGGTAATCGCAACCTGTAATAAAACCTGCTTCATCAGAACATAAATACAAAGCTAATGCAGCAATTTCGCTTGGTTCGGCCATACGGCCAATAGGCTGACTTTTTGATAGCTTTTCGAATATCTCAGCCTCCTTACCAGGGTAGTTGCGACTAATAAAACCATCCACAAACGGAGTATGCACCCTAGCCGGCGATATACTATTGCAACGAATATGATGATCTATATAATCACGGGCTACGGATAACGACATGGCATAAATAGCTCCTTTGCTCATAGAGTACGCAAAACGATCGGTAATACCCACGTGCGAAGCAATAGAAGCAATGTTCAGGATTACGCCACCACCTTGTGCCTTCATTAAAGGTATTGCGGCAAACAAGCAATTGTAAGCACCTTTAACGTTTACGTTGTACACACGTTCAAAATCGGCTTCGGTTGTATTTTCTACATTACCTACATGGGCTATTCCGGCATTGTTAACTAAGATATCAATATGCCCAATCTGGTTAAATACATTGCTAACGGCTTGCTGATTGCTAACATCCGCAGCATGTACCTGACCTTTGCCACCACTGCTATTTGCCTCGGCAATTACCTGGTCTGCCGCTTCGGTATTCAGCTCTACTAAGTGAATGGTTGCCCCTTGCTGAGCAAAAAGCAGCGCAATAGCTTTACCAATGCCGCTACCCCCGCCTGTTATTACTGCTACCTTGTTCTTTAAACTAAACATATCATTAATTTAATAAAGGTGCTTGATGTAATACATCGCAGCACCTTTTACATTTTAATAGCTTTAAAATTTATTGAGGTGTTACCAACTTTGCGGGAACTACGCTGTTCAGGTACACCTCGATGTTACTGTAACCACCACCATTCTTGGCCATAGCTGGTGAATCGGCAGCATTGTGCGGGTTTAAGCCATGAGCCTTTTCCCAACTATCCGGAATGCCATCTTTATCACTATCCAGGTAAGGCGTGCCTTTATAATCAGGATACCCTCCTACTTGGTTTGGATCGGTGATGATACCTTGCATGTACGAATCATCAGGTAAACGATGCTTAATATACTTGATGCCATTATTATTAGACGTATTAGGCACATAGGATATTTTACCGGTACGAACATCCTCTACAATACGTTTATCTACTGCATCCCGCTTTGGCAAAATGTCGCCTGCGTTGGCTAAAACATAGCTATAAGCTTCTTGTGTGGGTACAATTTTAACCTTGTTTTTAATGGGGAAAGGTTTATCAGACTTGATACTATCCGTCCAGCGGCCAGCGTCTGGTAAGCTCTCAATCTGGATACCGCCGTCCCAGTTGTTTTTAGTTACCTTCTCGTTACCTTCCATAATGTTGCCACTAGCATACACTCTACCAAAGAAAGTACGTTTAGATTTATCGCGCCCCGACTCCGGTTTCAAAATACGATGCCCTACCGGTTCATTAAGTGGTGTAATGGGCCCTGGCTTGTAGTAGTTGTTGATGAAATTATACAAAGAAGTGTTATCACCACCATCAGCGCTACGGTTCCACCAATTAAATATTACGTTGTTGAAGAAAGTAAAATCTTCATTCATGCCTACCGATGGATTACGGGCAATGTTATTAGCCCACAAGTTCCGCATAAAGGTACTGTTGTGGCCACCTATAGTACTGCCAAAAGCATGATTATAAGTATCTAAAGCTTCTGAAAATATAGAGTTCTGAATAGTAACGTTTACCGTAGCCATTTTTTCCTGCTTGGCACCATTACGATCATACACATGGCGGTAGATGGACATGTTTTCATCCAATCCCCAGCTTGCAGAAACGTGATCAATAATAATATTACCTACCGGGTTGCCTCCTAATGCATCATCACGACGGGCTACATCAGTTGCACCTCTGCGGAAACGCATGAAACGAATTAACACATCATGCGTATTAATCCATACTGATTCGCCTGCTATACAAATACCATCACCAGGAGCAGTTTGACCTTCTATTGAGATGTATGGCGCCCGAATGATGATAGGGCTTTTTAATTTGATAATACCAGCAACATTAAACACGATAATACGTGCACCACCTTGCTCACAAGCATCGCGTAAGGTACCGGGACCACGATCAGCCAAACTGGTTACGACAAACACTTTACCACCACGGCCGCCAAACGAGTACATGCCGCCGCCTTCGGCACCCGGAAAGGCTGGTATTTTAGCCTGAGGCAAATCAGAAGATTTATTAGCCCAAGGAATGTATGGTTTTCCATTTTTTTCATCACGCTGGATGATAGGTAAAGCTTTCTCCCATGCAGCGTCAGAACGGCGTTGCTCTTCGGCCAGTGCAGAATCAGCTACAGCCTGTACGGCAGGTGGAATAGTAGGATATTGTGCCTTCACTGTTTTTATACCCGCCATAACAATAGCTAAAGTAGCAAAGCCAACAGTACGTTTTTTCATCTTGATGTATTAAATAATATCAGGTTTATTGGGGCATACACCCAAGCGGCTACAATAGCAAAGCTTTGAATTATTTTAAATGCACGAATGCAATTCAACTCAGCTTTTTGAATTGTTAGATCAATTGGTGTTGTTACCAAAAATGCGAGCTATTCCGAACAGTTTTATGCAGTATTTTGACTACTTTATGTACGATATTAGCTTACCTGTAATAAATTCAGCATACAATAAGATAGGCTAACAGCATGATATTACATATTAGGCTACGGAAGATGTGGTGTCAGTTACTTCTTGTTGTCCTTGTTTTCGGGCCAGGCGCCATCCGCTATATAATAGGTTAGGATCGAGTGTTGGTTTAGGGAAAAACAAGCTGGCTATATAACCTACCACAATGACTACTATATGGCTATAAACGCCCAACATTAATTTGTTCTGCGTAAAGTTATAGGAGCCCAAATCAAGCAATAAGCTTTTATGGCCGCTTAATTCAATTTGAGTAGAGGTTAAAAAGGCATATGCAGTAAACAAGATACATACGATAATGGCGATGTTAATACCTTGTCGGTTAGCCCGAGCAGAAAACAAGCCCAACAAGAATATACCTACAATACCGCCTGAGAAGATAGCATACAGAGTGAATACAATGCCTAAGATACCTTCATTGCCCAGCCCTATATACATGGTACCAATACCAATAGCAATCAGCCCGGATATTACGACCATCCATTTACCACTTTTTAAATATTCTTTATCAGACCGGTTAGGGCGAAACTTTTTATAATAATCTTCAACACCAACGGCAGCTAGGGAATTTAAATCGGCACTTAAGCTGCAAATGGCTGCCGAAATCATGGCGGCTAAAACAAAGCCCACCACGCCCGTAGGTAAATGCGTTGAAATAAAATAAGGGAAAACTGAATTAGCATTGGCCTGATCTAAACCGGGTGCAGGATGTTGTTTGTAATACACGAACAAGCAAGTACCAATAAACATAAACAGCATCCATACCGGAACAGTAAGCGATATACCCAACAATGAGGCTCGGATGGCATCTTTATCGGTTTTTGCGGTTAGGTAACGCTGCACAACGGTTTGATCCGTTCCGTATTTTTGTACGGCGTAAAACATACCATTGATAGCCATTACAATAAAGGTAAGCTTTGTGAAATTGAGATCATAAGGACCAAAACCTGTACGGCCATTGGCACTGGCCACTTTCCAAACTTCAGAAACGCCACCCTCTACGGAGAACAACAAGATCCCTAAACACAATATGCCACTGGCAAACAGCATAAAGCCTTGAAAAACATCCAGCCAGATTACAGCTTCAATACCACCAATTAAATTAACCGCAACTACGATTAAACCGACTACTATAATAATAGCTAAAGTATTACCTCCTGTAATGCTGCTTAAAGCAACAGCCAACAGGAAAAATACCGTACCCATACCCGAAAATTGCCTGAATACAAAAGCTATAGAACTATAATACCGGGCAAAAAGGCCAAAACGCTTTTCAAAATAATCATAAGCACTTAAGCCAATTACTTTCCTGAAAAGTGGTACCACAAACCAGATAATACCTAATAATACCACTGGTACCATTAACCCTTGCACTAACAACAGCCAGTTAGAAGAGAAACCCTCGCCAGGATAGCCTAAAAAAGTAACGCTGCTGATTAATGTAGCCAATAACGACATACCAATAGCCCAGGCAGGTACCCTGCCTTTAGCTGCAAAATATGATTGTGTAGTATTCTGATTACGAGCGTACCTTAAACCAAAATACAAGGTGGTTAATAATACAGCAACAATAATAAAGTAATCAAGTATTCCTAAAACAGGTTTAGTCATTATAACTTAGGTTAATCAATTGGTAAGTAATAGTTAAACCTCCCACAAGCCAGCAGGCCAGCGATAACTACCCGGCTTTAAAGTTATATTTAATTCCTGAGGGTAGTTTGCTTTATTTCTGATTATTCCGGGGCCTAGTTCGTCAAGCGGATATAATGTTGTTATTTCCAGATCATCTAAAATAGCTGCCGCAGTTGAGCCGCCTTCAATAAACAAGTCATCCACTTGGGTAAGCTGCAATATCTTTTTCACTACCAATGCAGTCAACTTGCGTAAACTCGTAGCGCTTAATGCACTAGAAGCAACATTGTCCTGATCGATGGCAATAATGGCTTTATGGTTCTGCTCCAGTAATAACGCTACATGCTCACACCAATTATCTATTAGCGATGTTTCCGCAGATGCTATTTGCCAAGCATTTACGGGTATATAGCTCACTGGACCGCCCTTTTGGTGAATGTTTTTGATTTGCTCAACATTCTCTTGGTAAGTCGTTCCGCTTACGTGCAACATAGTTCCAAACGCAAAACGTACTGGCGACTGAGTGCTTTTACTATATTCCTTATGCGAACTGAGTAGCGCAGTGAAAAAACCTGATGCACCAGCAAGCAACATGGTATAGTTTACCTGTTTAGCCCATGCTGTCAAATCAGCATTGCTTTCTACTTCGCCCACCATAATACCGGCATCCAATAGTGCTTCATGCGGCTTAAGTACCGTTATCTGTTCTTCTTCAGCCCTTAGCATCCGAACTACATCTGCATGAACTATCGGAAACTCCGGATCATGTTGAAAAGCGGTTTGATGTACGGGGATTTGGTTAACAAAATAAGTACGGTTTACCAAAGTACGATTCAGAGCAGGATTAGCCGGAACAATAAGCGCTGCGGGCAAAGCTAGTTCCATTAATTCAGCTGTAATTTCCGCTAAAACGTGCCCCCGCAGTATAGAATCAATTTTTTTGTAAATGAATGAGGGTCGCAACTTTTTGAGTTCGTGACATACAGCTTTTACTGTACTCACTGCTTCAGTCTCGCTTTTTGAACGGGCATCGGTATTGATAATCAGTAAATCAGCTTGAGTGTTCAAATTTACCGAAGTACTGATTTCTACCTTTAAATCATATTGTAAACCTATACCCCCTATTTCGGCTGCGCCCGTTAAATCGTCTGCTATAACAGCTATCATTCGTTACGCCAAAGCTTTGTTTTTAGCTAATTGCACGGCTGATTCAATGGCTAATACCATAGCATCGGGACTGGCAATACCTTTGCCGGCAATTTCAAAAGCAGTACCGTGGTCAACCGATGTTCTGATGATAGGCAAACCCATAGTAATATTTACCCCTTTAACACTATCCATCTGCTGCTTTTCAGGATTCCATTTAAAGCCGGATAGTTTGAAAGGAATGTGGCCCTGGTCGTGGTACATTGCCACTACCCCACCGTAATAGCCTGTAGCCGCTTTAGAAAACAAGGTATCAGGCGGCACTGGCCCTTCTACATCATATCCCAATTGGCGGGCTTGTTCTACAGCAGGTGCAATCTCCTGATCGTCTTCTGTACCAAACAAGCCTGAATCGCCAGCATGTGGGTTTAAGCCGGCAACACCAATTTTCAGGTTGGTTTCGCCTAAGCTAATCAGGCCATTGTGCAACAATTCAATAACCTCCACAATACGATCTTTTTTTACCAAATCGCAAGCTTGACGTAAAGAAACGTGTGTAGATACGTGGATAACTTTAAGGTTATCCTCTACCAGCAACATGGCATATTTCTTAGTTCCGGTGTATTGTGCGTAAATTTCGGTATGCCCGGCAAAATGATGCCCGGCCTCATTCATCGATTTTTTATTTAACGGCCCAGTTACGGTAGCATCAATCTCACCAGCCAAAGCCAGCTCAATAACTTTGGTTACCGATTCAAACGCTGCATTACCTGCCATAGGCGATACTACACCGAATTCCAATTTATCTATATCAACATTATGTAAATCCAGAACATCGATTGTACCTTGTTTATACTGAGCCTCCTGTACGGAACTAATGGTATTGATAGTAACCGGTAAATTCAGCTTTTGAACAATATGCCTGAAAACACCTGCATCACCTACCAATAAAGGTTGGCAAATGGCATATATTTCATCATTAAGCAGTGCTTTAACGGCAATTTCAGGACCAATACTTGCCGGATCGCCCATGGTAATACCTATAATAGGTTTTTCAGACATGATTATATTTGTTTAAAGTAATACCTTCTTGTTGTAATAGTGCATGAAAAGACTGCTTTATTTCAGCCGCTTCCTGGTCAGCTAATTTATGCAAAGGCGGCATCATATTAGGCTGACACAAACCCACCTCCTGCATTAATACTTTTAAAGCCCATAAAGATTCACCAAGCAATCGGCCAGATTGATATAAGGCTCCCAACTGATCTGAATATTGTTGATACTGATAGGCTTTATCAGCATCGCCGTTTTGAACGGCCTTCACCATTTCACAATATATTTCAGGAGTTACATTGCCGGTGCTCGGAATTAAACCATCACCGCCATTTAAAAGTGCATAAGCAGATTTAGCTGCCCAACCTAGTAAATAGCTAAAATCTGGACGATGGGCCCATAATTGTAATGACTCATCCAAACGTTTTTGGCTTCGTTCCGAATCTTTAACCGCTACTACATTTTCATGATGACTTAGTTCATCAATTAAATGCAGCGGTATAGACATGTGCGTGGTAGCTGGTATATTGTATATAATAAGCGGCCCTGAAACCTGATCGGCCAATTGAGTAAGATATTTTCTTATTTGATCTTCAGAAAGATTGTAATAAGCAGGCAAAGTTGCAGCCACAGCACTGGCACCTAAATCAAAACTACGTTTGGCCATCTGAACCGACTCATCAAAACTATTTGAAGAGATCCCTACATACAGCATAGCTCCAGCTGATTTTAAGCTGGCTGCCTTCCTTAAATAATCACTTTTTACCTGTGCCGAAAGAGAAGCAGCCTCACCAGTTGTACCTAAAATAAAAGGCATAGCCTCATTATTGGCCAAATGGGTGAATATCTTCTCAACAGCTTCTTCGTCTAAGCGGTAATCGGAAGTAAGCGGAGTTACCACCGGTACTACTGTACCCCCAAACCTTTTATGAATTCTCATTTAGAGTATGCGTTTTAAATAATTTAATTCTTTTAATCTTTAATAATCATCAGTAAGCAGCCTGGTAAATAGCCAAAGCATCATCAAAAGTTACTGGCCGAGGATTGTTGTTAAGCAAACGGGTAATTTTCATAGCATCTGTAGCCATTTCTGGTATAGCTGATTCAGGAATCCCTACATCTCTTAACCTGGCTGGCACATTACAATCTGCAATTATAGATTTGATTTTTGCTATACCAGCAGCTGCCATTTCCTGATCATCACCTTGCCTTTCGCAACCTAATGCAACGGCCACATTTGCATAACGCTGTGTAGCAGCTGGTGCATTAAACTCCATTACGTAAGGTAGCAACAAAGCATTTGATAACCCATGCGCTAAATGAAACATACTGCCTAACGGGTAAGCCAAAGCATGTACTGCAGCTGTATTAACCGGGCCCAAACAAAAACCACCTAATAAACTCCCCATAGCTACCTGTTCTCTAGCTTCAACATCTGCACCATTCTGAACCGCCTGCTTTATGTTGGCTGCAATTAAGCGCATACCTTCAAAGGCATATATATCAATAAAAGGTTTTGCAAATTTGTTTGTGTAAGCTTCCAGGCAGTGTGTTAGGGCATCCAGGCCCGTAGCTGCCGTAATTGATGGCGGTACACCAACCGTAAGTAACGGATCTACATAAACCACATCCGGAACCAGATAAGGGCTGATTACAGCTTTTTTCTGGTTATCAGCATCATCCACCAAAATAGCATTAGGTGATACTTCGCTGCCAGTACCCGAAGTGGTTGGTACACAGATAAGCCGGGTATTTCTTTGCTTTAACATACCGTTACCTATCATTTCTGTAAGAGTTTGGCTGTTGTTAATTTGAGCAGCTGCCAGTTTAGCTACATCCAGCACACTGCCTCCACCAATACCTAAAACCATATCTGGCTGGTTTGTACCTAAACTTTGCATCAGTATGCTAAAATCTGCAAATGTAGGCTCTTGTACTATAGCGGTATTAATGATAACGGAAATGTGGTTTTGCTCTAGTTGATCTATCAACTCTTGCAGTTGTGAAAGCAAAGGTGTAATCGTTACTATAAATACTTGCCGGCAATGATAGCGAGTAATTTCGTCAGCCAGTTGCTGTAGGCATCCATTACCAAAAACAAGCTTTCCAGGAAAATTTATAGTTAAATTTTGTATAACAGCCATTGAAAATGCATCTGAAACGTTTTAGATAGAGCGCCCCTTATTGAGTATGGCAGCATCTTTACAATCAGCTACCCTAATAGTAAAGGTACCGTCTATTATATTATCGTTTATAAAAAATAAGATTTGTTGCAGGTTTAATAATTACAAACATATTAAAGGACGCTAGCCGTTTTTTGTATGATTTTCTCAACAAATAATAGCATCTTATCATGAATAATAATTTAGATTTGTAAATAGACAAAACCATTTAAACTTAATTTCCCTTCTTAATTTTTGAAGGAAAACTTTTTATGTTAACATGAAGCCGCTGTACCGTAAGCTACCTGGACAAACCGAGAACTCATTTAATATATGGCATGACGTTAAGCCTAACTTTGGAAATGTTTGGCACTATCATCCGGAGTTGGAACTTCATTACACGATTAAAGGGGAAGGTGTGCGTTTTATAGGAGACAATATCAGTAACTTTTCATCTGGTGAATTGGTACTGCTCGGACAAAATTTGCCACATGCATGGCGCTGCCGTGAAGAGTATTATCAGCAAAACAGTAATCTGAATATTGAGGCCATTGTAATTCAGTTTTTACCTACTTGTTTGGGCCGTGATATTTTAATGCTCCCGGAAGCGTACTTACTGCCTAAGCTATTTGAAAAAGCTAAAAGTGGCATGATTATCCGTGGCGAAACCAAAGAAAAAGTTACTCAACTCATGCACGCCGCTCTGGAAGCTACCAATCTGGACAGGATTATCATTATGCTTTCCATCTTGAAACATTTAGCGGATGCGCCCGACTACAAGCCTATTGTTAATGACTTGAATGCCTTTCAGCATCCAAGCGAAATGGACGATTTGCGATTAAGCAACATTTACACACACACCTTATCTAATTACAAAAGAGATATTTCATTAAAAGAAATATCGTTAATAAGTAACCTGAGTATTACATCGTTTTGCCGGTATTTCAAGCTGATGACGAACAAAACTTATTATGATTTTTTAATTGAAATCAGAATCAGTCATGCCTGTCGCCTTCTGGTTGAAAATAAGCTAACTACTGAAGTTATCTGTTTCAACTGTGGCTTTAATAACGTCTCTAACTTTTATCGTCACTTTAAAAAAATAAAAGGTGTCACCCCAGCCGAGTACAAACGCAAGTACCTGAATACTTAATAGTCAAATACGTTATTGTAATACATTACACCCGATTAAAAGCGCGGTACCAATTATAGATTGATATTATACCTAACAAAGAAAAACTGCTACTATCGTTCTGCATAAACATGAATGTTAACTTCTTTATAAAACAAATCAAGGTTGCTTTTGGCAACCTTGATTTGTTTTTACCCTATTTATTACACTTATGCCTGCAATGTTGCTTGCAAACTAATTTCAAGATTATAAGCCTTACTTACCGGACATTCGGCCTTAGCACCTGCTGCAATCTGTTGAAACTGCTCTTCGCTGATGCCAGGCACCTTAGCTTTCAATACCAAATCAGAATTGGTTATAACGCCATTATCTAAAGTGATCGTAGCTGTTGTTTCCAGCATGTCAGGCGTAAAACCGGCGGTAGTTAAATCCAGGCTCAACTTCATGGTAAAACATCCGGCATGAGCAGCAGCCATCAGTTCTTCCGGGTTGGTTCCTACCCCTTCAGCAAAACGACTATTGAATGAATACTGCGTTTTGTTCAGTGTAGTGCTTTGTGTAGTGATATTACCGTTACCTTCTTTAATGTTACCGTTCCATACGGCAGTTGCATTACGTTTCATATAATTTTAAAGAAAAAAGTTTGTTACTATTTGTTATTCACATCAGGCTGAGCTAACTGCTTTGCCCTTTGTTTTGTATTACAAAGATAGCTTGCCTAACAAAGCTGCACCATGCACAGATGACGACAGCTATAGGACTTTTTTCCCTTTTTATACTATTACGCTTGCTGATATTGTAGCCGAAAGGCTTGTGGCGAGGTATTCACCTGCTTGGTAAAAAGACGGGTAAAGTAGGAAGTATCATCATAGCTTAATTTATACGCTATTTCTTTAATACTTAAATGAGTATGTACCAACAACCTTTTTGCTTCCAGTACAATGCGGTTTTTGATAATATCGTTGGGTGTGGTGTTACTGTACCGACTAATACGCTTATTTAAAGCTTTAGGAGTGATATGCAGCAATTCGGCGTATTCAGCAACGGTATGATGTTGCGTAAAATTCCATTCCACCAATTGGCTGAACTTTCTGGAAAACTCTACCTCCTGCCCTGCTTCTTCACTTTCAACTTGATGTTCACGTTTCCAGATGCGGGTAGATTTGATAATGATTTTTTTAAGCAATATCCGGAGCATCTCTTCCATGCTGCTTTCTTCCTGCTCCAGCTCTGCTTTTACATCTTGTATAATTTGCTGCATAGCTGCTGAAATATCAGCATCCATGTACACTACAGGTATTTCATAAACATTGTGAAACAGGATCCCATCGCAGGCTACTTCTTTATCATGAATTTCTACACAATAAAAATCCCGGTTATAATAAAGCAGTGTACCGATGCAGGTATCGCTAAATTTAAAATACTGATCGGCATTAATGAAGAACAGCGCATCCTGCTGTAATTGATACTCATTGAAATCAATTACAGCATAACCACCGGCTTTAACAAACACTACTTTAATAAAACTATTAAAGGCATGCTCTGATAATTGCTCTGGCAAATCTCCAGCGAAATCAAAATAACCAAACTTTTTAAATGCGAACTGCCTGAAATGTGCCATGCTCTTAGGAGAACGAAATAAATATGGTTTATAAACGCCCTTGATAGAGAGCTTACAAACCAAACTAAGTTAATGGTTTACTTTGTAAAATTTGATTCCAAAAAGGAAGATGACAACGTAGCAAACAATCGGCATATAGTAAGCGGTAGCTACATCATGATCGGCAATTTGCCCCATCAGAAGAGGAAAAAAGGCACCGCCTACCACCCCCATCGATATAAATGACGAAGCTTGCTGAGTTTGACTGCCCATGCTTTTTATACCCAAACTATAAATAGTAGGAAACATGATACTGAAAAAGAAATTAATCATGAGCAAAGCAACAAAAGATATTACTCCCCAGCTTTGTGCCACCACCAAACACATTATAATGTTACCTAAAGCAAATGCAGCCAATAACTTATTAGGGGCAATAAACCGCATTAAAGCTGTGCCAGCAAAGCGGCCTATCAACATTAAGCCCATAAAAACAATACCTAAATACATACCTGCCGTCTTATCAGTCATCCCCATCTTTTCATGGCAATAATTGATAAAGAATGCCCAGGTTCCGGATTGAGCGGCTACGTTAAATAGTTGCGCTATAGCGGCCCAAACAAAATGCCGGTGCTGAAATAGCTTTTTAGAAGGAACAGGCACCTCCTCAACATCAAAGCCTTGTGTAATAGGCGCATGTGGTTCAATTAAAGCTGGAACTTTAACAAAGGCAAAAGACAGTGCAACTAAAGCTACAATAGTGCCCAGCACCATATATAAAATCTTAACAGATGATAAACCATCGCTTACATTTTCTGAGCCGCTACCAAACACGAAAAATGAACCAATAAGCGGCCCAATCATGGTACCTAATGCATTAAATGCCTGAGCAAAATTAACCCGCTGATCGCTGGTTTCCTGGTGCCCTAAAGAGGCCACAAACGGATGGGCTACCGTCTCCAGTGTAGAAAGGCCACAACCTACAATAAATAATGCCAACCGGAAAAAACCAAACGATTGTGCATTAGCTGCTGGCACAAACAAAAATGCGCCTAAAGCAAATAAGCACAACCCTAACAGCACACCATTTTTGTAGCCAAAGCGCTTCATGAACAAGCCCGCAGGTATGCCCATAATAAAGTAAGCTCCATATATAGAAAACTGCACCAAGCCAGATTGTGCCTTTGAAACATGTAGCACTTGTTGGAAATGCCGGTTCAGTACATCAGCCAATGAAATGGCAATGCCCCAGAACATGAATAAAGAAGTAACAAATACAAGGGTAACCAAAAACCTCTTTTCGGTAAAGGCTGCTTTTTGTGTCATGTAAATTGTAACTATTAAAATGAATAATGTTTGTATGAATGGTATATCAAAAACATGGGTATTTGATAGAGGCTAATAGTGCTGGCAATATAATTATTCAGCAATAATTAACTATATCGCTACTCAAATCTGTTATTCGTTAAAGTTTCTAATATTGGTTAAACACAGCCCTAAAATCGGCTTGGTTCAATAGCAATAAAGGTAATAAAGTTTTTGACAAACCATTTAAATGCAGCAATTCACTTATATGGGGTAAAAGGAATTGGCTACTTAGTTTATCTACAATAAATGTTTTCTAAAGCCAGAAGAGAATATTCTGCAGATGTGAGTATGGCAGAATTAAAGGAGAGTTGGTTTAATTACAGCGTTACTAACACGCTGTAAAAACAAAAGCATCCATAAAAAAGAGTGTGACCAAATAAAAAGAACGTTATTAACTACTTACTTAACTGATATCATTGGCCATCACTCTTTTATGGATACTTAGCAAAATGGCTACTACCTTGTGCTCTATGTAAAATATAAGCACTAACCAAACCAAACAGATTTTATCTGTACAGATAAAATCTGTTTGGTTATTCTATTTATATTTACGGGCCAGTATAAACCAGTGTATCAACAGCAATTCTGGTTGATGGAGCAGTCCCCCAATCAAAACCTAAATAGAAGGTTTTAGTTGCCGGATCATAATGGTTATTATAACCAGTTGTATTCTTTAATGTAGCATTACCTGTAGCTTTAACAGTAACGTTGTTAGTAGCAGGATCAACGGTTAGATATAACCCATCAATACCAGCTACACCACTACCATCTCTCCAATACTGTGAAAAAGAGTTTGAATTAGCTGTCAAAGTTTTCAAAGATGTACTCAAACCTGACTTAAAAGTACCTCCTAATGTTAAATCAGGGCCAGAAGCTGAGTTACGGGTAATTTTACCTTTTAAAGAATAAGTACCATCGTAGATATTCTTTACTCCAATTAATAAAACCAACGTTCCAAAATTGCCGCTTACAGTAACACCAGATGCATCAGTAATTTTCAATGGTAACGCATAAGTAGCTGAAGGATCAATTAAAGTAGTAGTAAACTTAATGTGATACTCTACTTTGCGCTGACCTGCTGGTATTACAATAGTATTAGCTAATGAATAATCATTAGCTGGTAACAACGGATAAGTTGTTCCATTGGTTCTGTTAAACTTACCTAATGTAGCAGTATCTACTGCCAGCTTAACAGCTAAATCAGTAGAATTGGCATCAGGCGCAGCATAATTTACATAAATGTAGTAATCAGACGGTGTGCTTTGAATAGAGAAGCTTGTACTCATAGAGTTTCCGCCGCCATTACCAGCCAAACTAGCTACAGGTAGTTCAACTACAGGTGTAACCTGCGTAAAGTCCGGTTGCGGATACCTGTCTTTGCACGAAAACAAAGACATCAGCAACGCGGCCGGCACAAAGCCTTTTAATATATTTTTTATTGTCATGACTTTTTATTGTTTACCAATTATTTAACATCCCAAAATACTCTTGAAGTAAATTGGCTAATAGCACCTTCGGCAGCAACGTTTTGTGGATTGTAATTATATTCACTTTGCGGATAAGGCATTCTCACCGGAATTTTGCGGGTGGTAGCTGTTGGATTATTAGAGATAGGAATATCTGCGGGTAAACCTAATCTTCTGTAATCGCACCAAGATTCAATGTCATTAAACCCGTTTAATGAAGCCCATTTTTGTTTGATAATCAGAATTATCTTTTTATCATAGCTAGTTCCTTCAGCACTTGTGCCAGTTCCGGCATTTGAAGCATCACTCCAATCAGCTACTGCTTGTGTGCTCAAGTAGGTAGTGGCATCTGCCGCTGTTAAATCCAACGCGATAAATGATTGTGTTACGGCTGATTTGTACAGTGCTTCTGCACTTCCACTAATTAAACCACGCTGCGCAGCTTCGGCTTGTAAAAACAAACTTTCAAAATCTGTAATTAATGGTTGTGGCTTACTTGCATCACTAGGCCAACTAACCAAACCTGGACCTATAGCGGATATGAACTGCGGTTTTTCTGCATCAGTAGCTGTTGGCCCAAATGGGTGCCCCACATACGTGGTGCCAGCACCTTCATTTATAGTGGTGTAAAATCTACCCAAACGTGGGTCACCATTGTTTTGATAAAAATTCAATGAGTACTCAGCAGCTAAATAGTACTGATGCCCGCCTTGTAATGTCTTGGTTGAAGCTGCAGTATAGCCAAATGATGCATAAAATGGATTCAATTTACCATCACTATTCAAATAACCAGGCTGCACATTTGCTGTTTCATTAGCATTAATATAGCCTAAACCATTAGCGTTGATTTTAGCAATTTCTGATTTAATATAATCTGTTCTGCCTGCAATTTCACTTTGGCGCAGTAATAAACGAAGCTTAATAGTATTAGCTAGCTTTCCCCATTTTGCTAAATCACCGGCATATACAATATCAAAGCTGACATCTCCGCTGGCCACTTTGCCCAAATTAGCTTTACACAATGCAGCTGCGGTATCCAATTGTTTAGCTAATTCTTCATAAACAGCCAAATCTTTATCATACTTAGGGCGAATAACAGCTGTTGATTGCAACGCCTGAGTATAAGGTATATCACCATAAAAATCTACCAAATATTGGAAATCAAAAGCTTTCATGGTTTTGGCAAAAGCTACAAAGTAAGGTTTGTTAAGTGCCTTTCCTTGTTGTTCCAGATATTGGTAATCTTCCAGATTATCATATAAATTGGCCCAAGTATTAGTTGCTCCTGCATAATTAGAAGTAATATTATAACTACGTTCCTCTAAAAAGCCCGAAACTCCTCCACTAAAGTTCCAATAGCCAATCCATGGTGCAGCAAAACGATAAAACTCGTATGAACCCGTTGTATTTCTGGCTGTAGTATTTAATGCGTTCGTTAAAATCAAACCCGGAGTCGCACTGGTAGCGTTATTAGGGTTAGTATTAATATCAAAATACCCTTTTTTGCAGGCCCCAAATCCAAGGCTTAGTGCAAGAAGCGATAATGTATATATTTTTTTCATGATTACTGTTTAAATTAGAATCCAATACTTGCTGTGAAACCGTATAGTCTGGTTGGAGGCGTTTGGTTCAAGTTATTAACACCCTGTGCATTGTCTGTGTTAGCATTAATTTCAGGGTCAGTGTAGATGTTAGATTTAGGTCGGAACATAAACAAATTTCTACCGATTAAAGCAATATTCGCTTTTTTAACAAACTTGAAAGGTTTCAAATATCGGGTAGGTACATCATATCCTAACGACAGCTCTCTGATCTTAATAAAATCTGCACTGGTTACATAGTTTGACATTACGTTATCACGAATACCATCAGCCCAAAAACCGCCCCCGCCTGTGTTGGTAGTTACATTAGTATTTTTCACGTATACACCAGGGGATGTTTGAATAACTGAATTGGGATAAATAAAACGCTCGCGGCCAGTTTCAGCAGAAGTATAGCTAATGCCAGAAAAGTCTAGGGTGCTGGCAAATCCATTGTACACCACAGCACCTGCTCTAAGTTCAGCAGTACCAGCCAGTGTAAAATTCTTGAAGCTAAAGCTGGTAGTCATACCCAAAATATGTTTTGGGTTAACTTGTCCAAAATCAACCAAGGTATTGTTAACTGTCGGCAAACCGGTTACAGCATTTACTACCACATGACCTTGTGGATCTTTCACATAATCATTACCCAATAATTGCGGATAACCACGACCTACTACAATGTAGTTGTTATTGCCAATGCTTAATTGATCTAAGCCCTGGTACACAGAAATAGCTTTGTTCTCGTTGTAAGAGTAGTTAACACCGATGTTCCAGCGGAAACCATTACGCAAAGAAATAACAGGTGATGCATTTAAGGCAAGTTCAATACCTCGGGTTCTGCCCGCACCTGTATTAATAACAGCACTGGTAAAACCGGTTGCATTTGATATATTAACACCTGAATATATCTCTTGATCAGATGTCAGCTCAGTATAAGCTGAGGCTTCTAAAGTAATACGATTATGCAAGAATCCTAAATCCAAACCTATTTCTTTTGCAACAGTTTTTTCAGGCTTCAAATTTGGGTCATAAACAGTATTGCCTACACTAAAGCCAGCCACACTGCCATAAGGGAAACCTGAACCTGTACTAAACGTAGATTGCAATTGATAAGGAATTAACTGTACAGTGTACACTTTCGATATACTCGCACGTATTTTACCAGATGATAAAATCGGGTTATCTTTTAAGGCTTTAATGGCATCCGTAAATACAAATGATGCATCAACAGATGGATAGAAGAATGAGCGATTACCTTTACCTAAACGTGAATCTTTATCCTTACGGCCAGTAGCATGTAAAAACAAGTAATCTTTATAACCTAAAGTTACATCACCAAAAACCCCCACTGTTCTATAACGACTGGTACTTTCACTGGCTGATGGAATACCAGATACGTTACTTACGTTAAATAAGTTAGGAATAACCAATGTACCAGCACCTACACCGATGTTTTGCTGTGCCTGATCGGTTAACTGTGCACCGGCAATAACTTTCAAATTAAAGTCAGTTGACAGTTGTTTGTGAAAGGTTGCCAGGAAGTCTCCATTATAACGACTGTTAAATTGATCATAATCACTGGTTGATGATTGAATATCGTTCACCGCAATAGATTTACCACTAGCTTTAGCGAAATCAGAATAAGTAAATGCACCACGAGTATATTTACCCACAATGGTACTGGTACTCAGACCACCGCGAACAAATAAGTCTAACCAATCAGTAGCTTTGAAATTTAATGACAAATTACCTAGTAAAGCATCTTTACGTTCTTTTTGGCGGTTATTTGCTAAATCAAAGTATGGACTTGAGTAGTAATCGTTGAAGTAGTTATTCGGATCGCCATATAATGAGGTTAAATCTTTATAGCTGGTTAAAGGAATTTCAGCTGGCGTATTAATTACTGTATTGTAAACCTGCGCATATGATTTATCGTAGTTTCTTTGTGTATAATCAAAAGAGTAGTTGGCTGTCAAATTTTTGTACATCCGGGTACCATTAATACGAGCAGATGTCCTGTTTGCCTTATCACCAGGAGTAGTACCTTTACTATTTAAGTGCTGTATATTAATAAATACTGAACCACTTTTATCACCACCTGAGTAAGTTAAATCATTTTGTTCATCCAGACCAGTATTGAAAAACTTCTTTTTTTCATTTGGCAAATTTGCGTAAGGCACCATCTGGATACTACCATCAGGCAAAGTACGACCTATAGAGCGCAGGCTGCCATCAAAACGATCACCATAGTTTTGGTTCTCATATGGGGTATATTGCGGGAATCCAAAGGCATCTTGGCCTGTACCACCACCAAACTGTGATTGTAACTTAGGAAAATACGACAGTTGGTTTAGCATAGTAGTGTTGGTATAGGTAAATGCCCCCCCACCGTCACTCTGTCCTCTTTTAGTAGTTACGAGAATTACACCGTTAGATGCTTCTGAACCATATAAAGCAGCCGCGTTTGCACCTTTCAGCGTATTGATACTTTCTACATCATTCGGGTTTAAAGAATTCAAATAGCTTAAGGCTACCGTTACTCCATCTACAACCAATAATGCTTGGTTATTACCTACGAATGATCGGTTACCACGTAATACTACACGTATTTGGTCACCGGCATCAATCTGGTTGTTAGCCTGGGTAATTTGCAAACCAGCTATTTTACCGCTTAAACCTGTAGCCAGGTTGGTTGGCTTACTTAAAGTTAAATCTTTAGCTGAAATAGTTTGAGTTGCATAGCCCAGCTCCTTGGCTTTACGTTTAATACCTAATGCTGTAGTTACCGTAACTTCCTGTAATTGTCGGCTATCAGGAACCAAAGACACATTTAAGTTCACATTTGCTGCAGCAGTTGTATCTTTCCTTATATATCCTATAAAACTGAAAGATAATAGGCTGCTTTTAGCGGGCACATTGATAGTATAGGTACCGGTTCCATTTGTAATTACACCGGTAGTTGTGCCTCTAACTACTACCGAAACACCAGGCAAAGGTGAGCCGTCATCTTTGGCAACTACCCTACCAGTAACCTGAATTGTTTGAGCACTTGCACTTGCCGTTATAAGCCCCAAACCCCATAAACACTTTTGTAAAATTTTATTCATTATTGTTGAGTTTAGTTATTCATCACATGTTGTGTTTTAATTACTTTATATACCCATTATCCTCCTTCTTTTATGCAAAAGATAAATCGTTTTATCAATTTTTGCAGTCAATACTTCAAAAACTAAGTGTAAAATATTCTGATAGTTGATTTTGCCACACTATTATGGCTAAACGTAAATAGAATTACTAAAACGTTTTATCAAAAATAATTAAATAAAACGTTTTACCAAATTTCATTAAACTTTATTGAAAAAACTTAGCATTCTACAGGTCATCGTTAGAAATTTATGGCTTATAAAGCTATGTTTATAACCTAACTTTAATTTAAAAAAGAATTTCCTAAAAAGCTTTATTTGCTAAATACAGTAGTTATAAGTCAATTCGGCTTATTAACTACCCGCCCTACGTTCATTTTTGCTAACTGTTAACATTTATATTTAAATAAAAAATGCTGCAGCAATTCTGTAATAGGTACAAAATTGTTGCAGCATAGCAATAAATGATCAGCTTATAATTTTAATTATGCTTACCGCTCATATAAAAAGTTAGCTTACCACCTTGCATAATTTCACTGTGTGTAATGTACAACCGATTAAGTGGCTGCCCATTAAGCAACACTTTTTGCACATACACGTTTTTAGGTCCTTGATTTTTGGTTGTTATAGTTAACGTTTTACCGGCAGGTAACTGAATGGTAGCACCGTTTACTGCCGGACTGCCCAAGGCGTATTGTTCACTACCAGGTGCTACCGGGTAAAAACCTAATGAGCTGAAAATATACCAGGCACTCATCTGTCCGGTGTCATCATTTCCACCTAAACCATCAGGGGTTGGCTTGTACATTTTAGGTAAAATCATGCGAACGCGCTCCTGTGTTTTCCAGGGCTGATTGGTCCAGTTGTATAAATAAGCCACATGGTGCGAAGGTTCGTTACCATGCACATAGTTACCGATGATACCATCACGTGTAATATCTTCAGTTTCGGCGAAGAACTTATCAGGCAGGTGCATCGTAAATAAAGAATCCAGATAGCGAATAACACGTTGATTGCCGCCCATTAACTTTATTAATGATGCCGGATCTTGCGGAACAAATAAAGTATAATTCCATGAATTGCCTTCAATAAAGCCTTGGTTTATGGTAGTAAGCGGGTCAAAGCTTTTTCGGAAGGTACCGTCTGACAGCTTAGGCCGCATGAAACCAACATTAGGGTCATACACGTTCTTGTAGTTTTCTGAACGTTTGATGAATTCATTATAAATATCTGTACGCCCAAGTTTCTGAGCCATTTGCGCTATAGCCCAATCATCAAATGCGTATTCTAAAGTATTAGATACTGAAACACCACTTTTTTCATCAGGCACATAACCTTTATCCATATACAGACCAATACCTTCATAATCACGATGACGGGCGGTATTTACACAAGCTTCTAAGGCTTCGTTTACATCAAAATTAGCATTACCTTTTACTACGGCATCAGCAATTACAGCCACACTGTGGTAACCTGACATACACCAGTTCTCGTTTCCAGAATTCGACCACACTGGTAGCATATGCTCAGGGCTTTGCTCATAGTGCAGCAGCATGGATTTAATCATGTCCGTATTTCGCAACGGATCAACTATATTAAACAGTGGATGTAGCGCCCGATATGTATCCCACAATGAAAAAGTAGTATAGTTAGTAAAATGATCAGCTTGATGAACATTCTGATCTAACCCTTTGTACTGCCCATCAACATCCATATAGGTGGTAGGATTAATCAGGGCATGGTACATTGCGGTATAAAAGTTCTCTTTCTGTTCGCGGCTACCTGATTGAATAACTACTTTGTGCAGTTCACTCTCCCACTGTTGCTGACCGGCAGCTTTAACTTGATTAAAATTCCAGCCTGGTACTTCGGCCTGCATGTTGCGTAAGGCGCCATCCATACTCACCGGTGATAAAGCCATTTTCACTTTAATCTGCTCACCTTCGGTAGTGTTAAAATCAAACCAAGCTTTTATTTGTGGGCCTGCTATTTCAGGGAAGTTTTTGCTCTGGTTAAACTTACCCCAAAAGCCGCGATAGACTTCGCGTTTAGATTCATTACGGAAACCATGCATCATAAATGGTTTAGAAAACTTCAAAGCAAAGTACAATACACGGTTTTTAGCCCAGCCGTTGGTTTGCCGATAGCCGGTTACCAAAGTATCATTAATAACATGCAGATACGTCCACACATTTTTATCTGGATAGTTGTAGATACCCGACGTCATATCCAGAATGATATGTGCCTGGTCGGACTTGGGGAAGGTGTACTGGTGAAAGCCTACGCGGGTACTGGTAGTTAATTCTGCCTCAATATTGTAATCATCCAGCTTTACTTTATAATAGTTAGCTTCACTAACTTCGCGTTGGTGTGAAAAAGCAGAACGATAACCGCTGTGCGGCTGGTCAGCCTTACCAGGATTTAGCTTTAGGGTACCAACTGTCGGCATGATTAAAAAGTCGCCCAAATCAGAATGCCCCGTACCACTGAAGTGTGTGTGGCTAAAACCCACAATAGTATGATCGTCATACTGATAACCGGCACAGTATTTATATACATCCGGATTATACTTGCCGTTAAGCTCATACCCTACGGTATCGGTTTCTGGGCTAAGCTGCACCATACCAAAAGGCACGGTTGCTCCCGGGTAGGTATGCCCCATGCGCTGGGTACCTATGATGGGTTTTACATACGGAACTAATTTTTCGGTTGTACGGGTTTGCTGCCCCAAAGCAGTTAACCCTGATAATATAAAAAGTGCTGTAAATACTTGCTTCATGGCGTTAGCTCCATTCATTTATTTAGTTGCTGGTGATAAAGAGAATGGAAAATCTTTATCCTGAACACCGCGGTTTTTGTTAGGCTGAGCAGACATGTCGGCTTCAATAGTTGCACCTTGCATTAGTGCTTGATGGCTTAGCCAATTGAAATCATAAGGTTTGCCATTGTACTTTAAAACTGATATATAGCGGTTAATTTCGCTGTTTTGTGGCGCGGAAATAATTACCTTTTTGCCATTTTCAAGATTTAAAGTTACTTTTTTGAACAAAGGTGCGCCTAAAACATATTGATCACTAGCCGGGCAAACAGGATAGAAACCCATTGCCGAAAACAAGTACCAAGCTGATGTTTGCCCATTATCTTCATCACCGCAGTAGCCATCCGGTGTAGCTTTATATAAGCGGTTCATTGCTTCACGTGCCCAATATTGTGTTTTCCAGGGTTCGCCTGCATAATTGTACAGGTAAATCATGTGCTGTATAGGCTGGTTACCGTGTGCATATTGCCCCATACCGGCTATCTGCATTTCACGTATTTCATGAATTACACCGCCATAGTAGCTATCATCAAAAATAGGTGGCAAACTAAATACAGAATCTAATTTACTGGTAAATTGCTTTTTACCTCCCATCAGGTTAACCAAGCCCTGAATATCGTGGAACACACTCCAGCTGTAATGCCAGCTGTTTCCTTCAGTAAAGGCATCACCCCATTTAAACGGATTGAAAGGCGTTTCAAAAGAGCCATTTTTATTTTTACCGCGCATTAAGCCCGTTTGCGGATCAAATAAGTTACGATAGTTTTGACTACGTTTCCGGTATAACTCAACCTCTGCTTTCGGCTTGCCTAAGGCTTTGCCTAATTGATATATAGCAAAATCATCATAAGCATACTCCAGCGTACGGGCAGCATTTTCGTCAATTTTTACATCATAAGGTACATAACCTAACTCATTGTAGTACTTTACCCCATAACGACCTACAGCTGAAATAGGACCTTCATTGTTAGCATCATGCACTAAAGCTTCATACAACTTGTTAATGTCATAACCCCGTAGCCCTTTCAGGTAGGCTTCGGCTACGATAGAAGCTGAATTGTTGCCGACCATGATGTCAGCATAACCCGGGCTTGACCATTCGGGCAACCAGCCACCTTCTTTGTAGTCATTAATCAATCCTTCCTGCATTTCTTTGTTGATGGAAGGATACATTAAGTTCAGGAATGGATATAATGCCCGGAAGGTATCCCAAAAGCCCGTACCAGCAAACATATAGCCGGGCATAACTTTACCGTTGTAGGGGCTATAATGCACTATTTTGTTTTGAGCATCTAGTTCATATAACTTGTTCGGGAAGAACAAAGCACGGTACAAGCAAGAATAGAAAGTTCGGGTTTGGTCAAGGCTTCCTCCCTCAACTACCAAGCGACCTAAAGTTTTATTCCATACTGTTTTAGCTTTTTGGCAGGTTGCATCAAAATTATCGGCACCTAATTCTCGTTTTAAGTTAAGTTCAGCTTGTTCAAAACTAATTAATGAAGAAGCTACCTTTAAGTGTACCTGTTCACCTTTTTGTGTTTTAAAACCAATGATTGCGCCGCTATGATCGTTGGTTAACTCCAGTGAATCTTGGGCCAGCGTTTTGCCATGCCATGCTTTAGCTAAAGTAAACGGCTTATCCAGATAGATGACAAAGTAATTTTTGAAGTTGCTCATTTTACCCCGGCTGTAGCGGGTGCTGTAACCTATAATTTTCCGCTCAGCAGGCAATATCTTGATGTATGAGCCTTTGTTAAAAGCATCAACCACCACGAAGGAGCTATCTGACTTTGGGAAAGTAAACCGGAACTGTGCAGCCCTTTCAGTAGGTGTAATTTCGGTGGTTACATCAGCATCGGCCAGGTAAACTTTATAGTAATAAGGTTTACTGGTTTCAGCCTTGTGTGAAAACCAGCTGGCACGTGCATCCTGGTCAAAGCGCAAATGACCAGTAACCGGCATAATGGCAAACTGACCGTAATCATTCATCCAAGGGCTGGGCTGATGGGTTTGCTTAAAGCCTCTAATTTTGTCGGCATCATAAGTGTATTGCCAACCATTGCCCATGGTACCGGTTTGCGGCGTCCAGGTGTTCATTCCCCAAGGCAATGCAATAGCCGGATAAGTATTACCGTTTGATAGGTCTGGACGAGATTGTGACCCCATTAAGGGGTTTACATAATCAACCAGATTTGCCGTTGCTTTGGGTTGCTGTGCATAGGCCCCCGTACACAGGGTTGTTAATAATAGAAGAGTACGTAGTTTCATGAATAGCGTAATTAGCTGTATGGTTACAGAGCAGGATTAGCTGTGTAATCTGCCCAAAGTTCGTTTAAAGTTTTCCCGGTTACCTCTTTCCAGGTATTATCGGTAAAGGTATGATTACGCATTTGTTTATCGAATGCTTTTACAGCACCTGGTTTTATTTTAGCTTCTATCCATGCTAAAAAACGGGCGGTAATACGATAGCTATTTTCATAGCTTTGACCGGCTTTGTAGGCTGGCAAAGCCCATTTAGCACCTTCATTATTTACACCAAATTTGTAACGTGCATAATCGGCAATACCTTCAGTAAGCCAGCCTGGCCCGGTAGTTTCACCGTAATCTTGTACAATGTGCATAACTTCATGCGTTACTACATCAATATCTTGCGGATGAGTGCTCATATACTTCGCACTAAAAGCAACTCTACCGTTATCCGTTGCAGCTACTCCGCGGTAAGCGGTGTCAATTACGAAGGTTACCTTTTTAGAAGTTTTTGAATTGTACTCTTTTTCCAGTTCTGGATATACTTTCCAAAAGGTACTAATTAACTTCGCTTTCAGTTCGGGACTAAAGGTAGCATCTTGGTTAATAACAGTTAAGGTGTACCCCTTTTTTTTAAACACTTCTGTAGTTTGTGCATTACCTGAACGGTAAACTAACGACAATACTAAGCTTAGAAAAATTACTTTTTTCATGAAATTATATTGGGATTATATAGTTTATACAAAAATTTACTAATTGTGAGTACATAAAGCTGGCATATTTCGCTCGATTGCTCTTTGCGATATTAAAAATTGTTTCAAAAATTTATGCGATCAGTTTATGAACTTATGCGACGACTGTAAAAATAGTTTAGTAAAACGTTTTATCAAAATTTATTATAAAACAACAAACACGTAATAGCTTTATGTGTATAAACCTGACTCTGAGAAAGTATGATTTACTTTAAATGGTTATCCGTTTATTCCACACCTTTACAATTCACATTTATACATCATTGCTGATTGATAAATGTGATCAGCCTTTAAATCAAGTATTTTTAGGTGTGGTAGAACTACGTTCTATCAGTTTTGCAGGAATATGGAGCTTGGTATCTGACATATCTAAATTTTTGTCACTAAGCTGGGCCATTAAGATATCAATAGCTGACTTGGCTATTTCATGAACGGGCTGCTGAACGGCTGTTATGCCCGGTGGGTACAAACTAAACACCTCTGTATCATCAAAACTTACAACGGCTATGTCTTGTGGTATGCTCAAGTCAAGTTCTTTAATACACTCCAAACCCATGGTACCTAAATAATTGGCAGAGAAAAAAACAGCATCCATCTGTTTATACTGTTTCAAAAACCCTTTCATGGCCATTACTGATGTGGCCTTAGGCTGATCAAACGGTAGTTTAAAAATAAGTTTGTTATCTACTTTAATACCATGATCGATTAAAGCTTCTTTATAACCATTCATGCGATCATGCAACTGTACCAGATCCAGATCGGCCGTTACAAAACCTATTTTACGGTAACCTGCTTTAATTAGATAGTCAATAGCATTATAGACGCTGGTAGCGTTATCAACCAACACATGTGGAATATCTAATTTGGGGAAATAGCCATCAATTAAAACTACAGGCTTACCATTAGCTATAATGTTTTGGATATCCTTTTCTAACCCTTTCAAAGGTGTTATAATATAACCATCTACCGCCTGATGCGAAAGCATCTTTATGATATTTCTTCCCTTTTGAAGGCTATTGTTGGTACTGCAATAAATAATACTGTAACCTAACTTTTCAGCTTCTTCTTCAATTACCTTAGCTACTTCGCCAAAAAACGGACCACCAATATTTTCAACCAACAAACCTATAACTTTAGATACTCCGGTACGCAGGCCAACAGCCATACGGTTAGGCTCATACCCATTTTCATGGGCAGTATCTAATATCAGTTTAGCAACATCTTTACTGGTACGTCCTTTTCCATTTAATACAAATGATACCGTTGTAATGGAAGTATTGGTGAGTTTTGCAATATCTTTTATGGATATTTTCTTTTTTGTCATTTCAGGTCGGTTGAAAAACCTTTACAGGTATATAGAAGCTTTTATAACTCTTGTATCAAGTTATTTATTGTAGGTAAATTTATAATATTTAAAGCTTGGATAGTAAATAATCATATAGAATAATGTGTTAAGACCATTAAATTAATGTTGCGTTATTCAATTAAAGCATATATACTTACACTTGACTATAACTGATACCCATTATTGGGAATAATTGCTTTATCTGAATTATAATTCATGAGTATTTCGCCCAGGCTTAACCGGTTTGACTTATCAATGATTGTTATCAGCTTAGTTATCGGGATGGGTATTTTTGCCACCCCCGGGCAGGTAGCTCAATATTTAAGGCAACCCAGTTTATATTTTGCAGCTTGGCTAATTGGCGGCTTGGTAAGCTTTTGCGGTGCCCTTACCTTTGCCGAAATAGGTTCGGAGTATCCTACCACCGGCGGCTTTTATAAAGTTTTTTCCTACTGCTTCCATCCGGCATTTGCTTTCATGATTAACTGGATACTGGTATTAAGTAATGCAGCATCGGTAGCAGCAGTTGCTCTTATTGGAGCGCAGTATATAAACCCGATTATTATGCCTGCTGCATTGCAAAATGAACTAGGTATCAAGTTAACAACTATTACCTCGGTACTAATCCTCTATGTTGTAAACTTTTTGGGGGTAAAAACCAGCGCCCGGACACAAAGCGTACTCATCATATTTAAAATAAGCCTGATTTTACTGTTATGTACAGCTGTTTTTAAAAGCAATACAGTTCCAGATCATACCATACTCCATACCTCATCTTCTGTAAATAGTATTAGTGCTTTCGGACTAAGCTTGGTAGCTATTTTCTTTACCTATGGCGGCTATCAGCAAACTATCAATTTTGGTGGGGATATTATAAACGCCAGAACCAATATTCCAAAATCGATTTTTGCCGGTATGCTGGTGGTGATAACTTTGTATTTGCTCATCAACTTTGCTTACTATTCGGTATTAGGCATTAATGGGCTTCAACACCAACCCGCGCTGGCAGCCACATTGGCCGGAATTATTTTAGGCTCGGTGGGCTATAAAGTGGTTTCTGTATTAATGTTTGCTTCGGTGTTAGCTTATATTAACGTTAACATAATGGCCAACCCACGGGTTTACTATGCTATGGCCGAAGAAGGTATACTCCCCTCCTTGTTTAAGCGCGTTAACCCACGTACCCAGGTACAAGAATTTAGTCTGAGCTTTTTTGTTGCAGCCGTTCTCTTGATATTGTTTTTTGTAAACTCATTTCAAAATGTATTAAGCTATGTTATGTTTTTCGATACCATAGGCTTATCAATGGCGGCCCTTTGTATTTTTATTTTAAGAAAAAAACGTAGAAATACGGATGCTAGTAATGTTTATCGTATAAAATGGTACCCATGGATACCATTGCTTTTTATTATATGCTACTGGTTTGTAACGGTAGTTATTTTTATTGAACACCCATTTGCCGCATTAATTTGCCTATGTGCATTTATTATGGGTCTTATCATCTATTTTTTCACTAAGCTGCGTCAGAAACCTACACCTATCCGCAACCGGAAGGTAGATGATCTCTATTAATCAGACTAAAGCTGTGGTATAATTAACAATCTGGTTGATTTTACGATCAATGTCATTTACCGACTTCTTCATCAAACTCAATTCTGCAATTTGATCTACGTGACCATCCATTTCCAACAAATCCAGCAACCCTTTAATGGTAGCTACAGGCCGGCGTAACTCGTGAGATTGTATAAAAGCAATGCGGTTTAATGAGGCTTTGTGCGCTTGAGAAGCTTGTTCATTTTCAACACGCTCTGTAATATCCCTAGCGTTATAAGATACGCCTACAATTTCGCCATCTGAATTGCGGGCAGGCTCATAAGTAATTCTGCACCATATAGCGCGTTCTGCAATCTTGAGTAAGTGCTCGTGTCTGATTGTTCTACCAGCTAAGGCTACATTACAAAAACCAATAAAATCTGCAATGTAAGCTTCTTCTACAAATTGATGAACGCTTATGCCTACCTCAAGCTCTACATCATAAGCCTTCTTGATAAAATCTTTAAGTGCTTTGTTAAAAGTCAGCACACGATACTCCTTATCCAACAACAAGTGGCTGGAGGCCGAACTTTCAAAAAAAGCACGCATTTTCATCTCCATGCTTTTTGCCTGTTCAAACTGGTCTTTTAATACCTGAATACTGGCTTCAAACTCCAGCACTTGAATAGCTTGCTTAGAAAGAATTTTCAGCATTTGCTGCTGATCGATTGTCAAATCTCTGGGAACTTGATCTATTACACATAAACTCCCCAAATTGTACCCATCTTTTGTGCTTAAAGGAGCTCCGGCATAAAAGCGGATATTCGGATTACCTGTTACCAAAGGATTATTTTGAAAACGCTCGTCTTGGTACGCATCAGGTACCACCATAACAGCATCATGTTTGATTACATGATTACAAAACGCATCTTGCCGCGGCGTTGTATCAAAATCAAATGCTTGCTTAAAACGTATATACTGTGTATTTTCATCAATCAGCGTAATTAATGCTGTTGGTGTACCGCAAATCTCGGCAGCCAACTTAACTATCGATTGTAGTTCCTGCTCCTTACTTATTTGAAGTTTTAACAGGCGATTAACAGCCTCCTGGCGCTCAATTTCTTGTTGCAACATAAAAGTGTTTAGGTGTAACGATATACTTTATAATAACTAAGCAGTGTTTTCAGGTATGTTATCTGTAGCTTTTACGCTGTAGTAAGTATTTATAATTACTTAATAAGACATACTGACGTGGTGTAAAACACTTATTATGTACTGACTACCGAAAAATTCAGTATGCCGTTACTTTTGTCTTTTAACTCTTTTACTGTTCTTTCCAAAAGCATCAACTCCACAACTGTGTCAAAGCAATCTTGCTCTTTAATATTATCCATTAAATGGATGACTGAATTAATTGGCTCTCGCAATTCATTAGACTGGATATGATCAATTTGCCTGAGCGATTCATTTTGAGCATTTAGCTGCTTTTTTTGCTCTATTTGCTCGGTAATATCTGTTGCATTATAAGCAACGCCAATTGTTTCTCCTTGCTGATCACGGGCCGGCTCATAAGAAATACTCCAGCAACTACTACCTTGGGGAGACTCAATATAAGTATCAGAAAAAACTGATTCGCCGTTTAGCGCTTTGTGATAGTTTCTCAGAAACTCCTCAACAAAACCCGGATGTATGCAATCAGTTACGTTCATACCTACGCCAAATGGTATACCATAGGTATTCGACATGATATCAGATAGTGCTTTGTTAAAAGATATTACCCGCAATTGGGTATCCAGAAGCAAATGGCATGAACTGGAACTTTCAAAATACGAACGCAATTTGGTTTCTTCCAGGCGGGATTTAACAAACTGATCTTTGAGCAGCTGTAAACTTTCTTCAAATTCCAGAATATGAATTACCTGCTTAGACAGACTTTGTAAAATTTGCTCCTGAATAGGATCTAACTGTTTGGGGCTACCATCGTACACACACAAAGTACCCAGGTTAAACCCATCCTGTGTAGTTAATGGTGAACCGGCATAAAAGCGAACCTGTGGACCTTGAACAACATAAGGATTGCTTGCAAACCGCGTATCTTTAGTAGCATTAGGTACCACAAAAATCTTGTCTTGTTTAATAGTGTGCTGGCAAAAAGAAGTTTTAGTTTCCAGTTGCTCAATTTGCGTCCCTATTTTAAACTTTACGTATTGCGCTTCTTCATCCATAAAGGTAATCATGGCAATAGAAGCTCCGCATATTTGCGCTGCATGTTCTACAATTTCTTGCAGCTCCTTTTCTTTGCTGATTTCCAGTTTTAAAAATCGGTTAACGGTCCGAAGTCGCTCAAGTTCTCTTTGGGGCATAGTTTATTTCACCCGCAATCATTCCGATCAGGCAATTGTGGCGATATAACTTGGTTTTACGAACCTGCACCTAAAAACGTTATATCAAATAGTATAACTTAATTCACGATTAACGTTATTAAACAAAGCTTAAAACCTATAATAACTTGGATAATTCTTGTGAAAATTTATATATAGAAAAACCTACCAACACACCTTGCTTATGAAGCAGTTATATAAGCCGAATCCACCACAAAAAAATTTAACTACAACTAATATAACTTGCATCTTTTAAAGCTATTCTTTCGTAAACACCGGAGAATTGCAGAATAATCATCTACTTCAATTAACCTGATATAAGCAGAATTGCAGTTTAGTTAAGCTAATTTATAGCTTACAATAGCATTTTGATACTGTATATATTACGATAACCTATATCTTGCTGTGCCAGTAAATCCGATACCTGAAAACGAAAAAGAGCGACTAGTAGCTCTTAAAAAATACGACATATTAAATACGCTGAGTGAAGAAGAGTTTGATCGTATTACTGAATTAGCAGCGCTGATTTGTGATACCCCTATATCACTCATATCGCTTATTGATGAAAACCGGCTGTGGCTTAAATCTAAAGTTGGGCTTGATGTAGATGAAGTACCCAGAGAATTGGCTTTTTGCCAGTACACCATCATGGGCGATAGCCTGTTGGAAGTACCCAATGCTTCGGAAGATGAACGTTTTAAGAATAACGAACTGGTTACCGGCGACTCTAATCTGCAATTTTATGCAGGCTATCCTTTAATTGACCATCAGGGGTATACCTTAGGAACTTTATGTGTAATTGACCATAAGCCGCAAGAATTAAATCCTAAACAACGCAGATCACTTGCTTTGCTGGCTAAGGTAGTCATGGAGCTGATTATAGAACGCCAGCAAAAAGAAGAACTCCGAAACCTGGAAAAGCTTTTCAGTGTATCGGATGATTTGATTTGCATTGTGGGTAAAGATGGTTACTTCAGGAAAATCAATCCGGCTTTTGAAAAAGTTTTGGGATGGGATGAAGAATATAATTTGAGTCATCCTATTGCTCATCTGGTTCACCCTGATGATTTGGCTGCATCGCAACAAGGTCTAAATAACTTATATAATGGCCAGAATGGTGAAACCACTATTATTGGTGTACACCGTTCATTAGCCAAAAGCGGCGATTATAAAACAATACAATGGGCTACTACTATCGACCCGCTTACGGGCAATTTATTTTGCATAGGTCGTGACATTACAGAGCAAATATATAAAGAGCAGAAATTAGCGGATAGCGAAAATAAACTACGTGCCTATTTCGAGAATGTACAAGGGTTAATGTGCACCCACGATTTAGAAGGTAATTTATTGTCGTTTAATCAATTTGGGGCCTCTCTTTTAGGCTACACACCTGAAGAAATTCTTACCAAAAGCCTTTACGATTTGGTTTTACCCGAGCGGCATGAACAATTGAATGCTTATTTGAACCAAATTCGGGTTACGGGTAGTGCACAAGGGCAGTTGCCGAGTATTGGTAAAGATGGACACACCAAGATATGGATGTTCAACAATGTATTAGCTGTTAATCCGGATGGATATACTTATGTAATTGCTAACGCTACCAACATTACAGAAAGGGTTGAACTGGAAAACAACCTGAAACATACTACTGATATGCTGGAAAGAACCAACGAGGTTGCTCAAGTTGGCGGGTGGGAAGTAGATTTAGTTAAACAGACTGTGTATTGGACTTCTGTAACCAAGCAAATTCATGGTGTTCCATCTGATTTTCAACCGACTATGAACCTCGGATTGAAGTTCTATAAAGAAGGCGAAAGCAGTGATAAAATTATCACAATCATTAACGAAGCTATACAAGAAGGTAAATCCTGGAATCAAGACCTACAAATTGTGAACGCTCAAGGTCGGGAAATATGGGTACGCACTATTGGCAATTGTGTAATAGAAGATGGTGTTGTTAAAAAATTGTTTGGTACTTTTCAGGATATAGATGAGCAAAAGAAAGCACAACTGGAAATCAGTAAATCTCGTGCTATTCTAGCTGCTTTCGTAGAAAACACGCCAGCCTCAGTTGCCATGTTGGATAACAATATGCAATATATAGCAGTTAGTAACCGCTGGCTGGAAGAGTACTTTTTGAAAGGAAAGCCCGTAATTGGACATTCCTACTACGAGTTATTTCCCTTTGTTAACGATGAGGGTAAAGCCAGGCATCAACGTATATTAAACGGAGCTATAGAACGTAAAGAAGAAGACTGCATTTTATTGGAAGGTATGGCTCAGAACGCATACTTATCTTGGGAGATGCGCCCCTGGTACCAGTTTGACGGCAGCATTGGTGGCATCATGATCTTCACCCAAAATGTAACTGCCCATATTAAGCAACGAGATGAACTAAAAGCCGCCACAGTACAAGCTGAAGCAGCCAGCGTAGCCAAATCGGAGTTTCTGGCGAATATGAGCCATGAAATACGCACCCCGCTCAATGGTGTAATCGGGTTTACAGATCTGGTGCTTAAAACTCAGCTAACTGATACACAACAGCAGTACTTATCCATCGTAAACCAGTCGGCTAATGCCTTATTGAGTATAATTAATGACATTCTGGATTTCTCAAAAATTGAAGCCGGAAAACTGGAGTTGGATATTGAGCAATCTGATCTGTACGAAATGAGCGCGCAGGCTACAGACATTATCACTTATCAGGTTCAAAACAAAGGGTTGGAAATGCTGCTCAACCTGGCGCCTCAACTGCCACGCTTTATCTGGACGGATTCAGTTCGCTTAAAGCAGATCCTGATTAATTTATTAAGCAATGCAGCTAAGTTTACCGAACGGGGTGAGATTGAGTTAAAAATTGAAATACTCCGTAGTGTTGGTGATGAGTCGGTAATACGATTTGCTGTCAGAGATACGGGTATAGGCATACAACCGGCCAAGCAAAGTAAAATATTTGATGCCTTTTCGCAGGAAGATAGCTCAACAACCAAAAGATATGGAGGTACCGGCTTAGGATTAACCATTTCCAATAAGCTGCTGGGTTTAATGAACAGCAAGCTGCAACTACAAAGTACGCCTGGCGTTGGCAGTACCTTCTTTTTTGACATTCAGGTGCAAACCAAACAGGATGCTCCTATCGAGTGGATGGATACGGCTAATATAAAACAGGTTTTGATTGTTGATGATAACGATAACAATCGTGAAATTTTAAAGCAGATGCTACTGCTGAAAAACATTCAAAGCACACCTGCCAAGAACGGTTTTGAAGCCTTGCAGCTACTAGCCTCAGGCCAGCGTTATGATGTAATTTTGATGGATTATCACATGCCGTATATGAACGGTCTGGAAACGATAGCCAAAATCAGGGATAGCTTTTACGCAAATAAAGAAGAACAACCAATAATATTGTTGTCCAGCTCATCAGACGATGAAAGCGTTATCAAGAGCAGTGAAAAACTTCAGGTAAACCAGCGTATAACCAAGCCGGTTAAAATGCAGGATATTTATAATGCATTATCGCGCTTATACCAGAAAAATCATCAGGTTAAAGCCCCAGTCAACAATATTGATACAGTTACCACAACCGATGATAAAGTAACTATACTTATTGCTGAAGATAATCCGGTAAATATGTTGCTGGCTAAAACCATTCTGAAACGGATTGCCCCTAATGCCCAGCTTATTGAAGCTACTAACGGGTTGGAGGCTGTGAAGGTATGCGAAAATCAAAAAGCCGATTTGATTTTCATGGATGTACAAATGCCCGAAATGAACGGCTACGAAGCAACTAAAGCCATAAAAAAGCTGCCACAGCATAAAAACACACCGATTATTGCACTTACGGCTGGTAATGTAAAAAGCGAACGGGAAAACTGCATGGAAGCTGGAATGGACGATTTTGTAGTAAAGCCAGTTGTAGAAGATACCATAGCTATTACGTTAAATAAATGGCTTATGGTAGCTCATACCCCAGTTCCCAATCAAAACATTGACGACAACATTCCGGAAGCACATTTTGATATCAACACCCTTAAAAAATATGTGGGTGACGATGAGGAATTAATAAAAGAAGTTTTAGTGCTAACCCGTGAACAGCTTAAACAAACACAACAGCAAATTAAAACTTTGATTGCAAGTCATGACTTGCAAGGCATTAACCAGCTAGGACATAAGCTGTATGGCACAGCAACATCTGCCGGCTTGCAGGTAGTTGCCAAGTTAGCTGGCGACTTTGAGCATCTCGCCACTTTTGATGATACCTTTTTAGCCAATCACCTGCAACTTTTAAATCAGGAAACACAATTGGTATTAACTTTAACGGATCAATAATAATAATTATTGATCCGTTAAAACTTGTTGTTGCCTGCCCCATGCAGAACAACCTATTTGATTTTAATAGGCCGGTATATCAACCAGCATAAAAACCTTAATGACTGAATTTTGATGTATTTTCGAGCGAACCTGTATTTACATTAAAGCTCTCATATAAAGGTAAAGTGAAATAAAAAGTTGACCCTTGATTTTCCTGTGTAGAAAGACCAATAGTTCCTCCTTGTAACTTGATAAGCTCGGCAGCCAGATGCAAGCCTAAACCAGTACCAGGAATAGTAGTTTTTTTGATAGATTCGGTTCTGCCAAACCGCTGAAAAAGCCGACTTTGCTCTTGCTGCGGAATACCAATACCAAAATCTTGTACCCTAACAATTACTTCCGGCCCTGCTACTTTCACACTTACTATTACTTGGTTTGCCTTAGGTGAGTATTTTACCGCATTAGAGAGCAAATTGGTGACTACGCTTCCGGTACGTACCTTATCGGCAAATACCATAGCATCTTCTTCATTTACAATATCAATTTGATGCGATGTTTGGGTAAGGCCAAAACTTTCTACCTGCTCTTTCACTAAGCTGCACAAGTTAAATACTTCTTTCTCCATCACCAGTTTACCCGTGGTAATTTTTGAAGTATCCAGCAAAGCGGCAATCAGCGAACTCATAAAACCAATTTGCTCATTAATTTTTTTAACTGCTCGCTTTACAATCGGCTTACTTTCTTTCAGCTCCCGGTCAAGAATTTGCCCGTAAGCTTTAATTACCGATATAGGCGTACGTATTTCATGACTGGCAACTGATATAAACACATCTTTCTCTTCCATCACTGCCTTATTTTCAGTTAGATCTTCAAACTCCAGACTGAATAGTAGATTAGGTGGCTGGTAAATACGACGTGGTTTAACCATCAGGCTTCTGGCACCTCGTTGTGGGTGCAGAAAGCTTATTTCATAATTTTCATGAAAACGATGTTCTTTAATAGCTTTATCCAGTACCGTTCTGAGTTCTGCCAAGTTTAAGCCTCCATCTATGATCTGAAAGAAAGGCTTGCCCATAAGATTTACTTTATCCAAGCTAAAAAACTCAATAAACTGAGTTGTTGCGTTCACCACTTCCCAATTACTATTAAGTATAACCACGCTTTCCGGATAAGCGGCAACAAAAGTTTGCGCCAGCGCTCTTTCCTCTTTTAAGTTAGCTTCAGCCTGAACCTCATCAGAAATATTACGCATGATTTTAGAAAAACCTATATGAAGCCCTTCCTGATTAAATAAAGGAAATACCAGCCCACTACCCCAAAAGCGCTGTCCCCCTTTTTTTACATGAAAGCGTTCGTCCATACCTTTGCCTTCACGCAAGGCCGACCCCATTTCCAAAGCAGGTACCTGCTCTTGCAAGTCCTCAGGGGTGTACAAACACTCAGCACTTTGGCCAATAATCTCATCAGCTTTATACAACAGTACTTTTTCTGCACCAGTACTCCAACTGTTTACAATGCCTGCTGTATTTGTAGTAAAAACCGCGTATTCTGTAAAACTTTCAACTACTAACTTGTAAAAATCGGGGTATCCTGTTGGACGAAAGACACATTCATAACTACCTTACAAACCTATTAAAAACCATTCGGTTTACCTCGAACATCTCGGCTTAAATTTACAACTATAATGCGTTAAAGTTAAAGCATTCAGCTTACATGGGTTTCAAGTAACTAATAATTTACCAGCCGAAATTATTAATTAATACTGATAGTTTTGATGATTACCAAGCTGCTTATAGCTAAGCATGATGTTATTACGCTTTTGTTTGTTGGCATTGCAATAACATCATGATAAATTCAGATTGAGTCTTTAAGGAATCAGCTTTTCGGCACGTAGTTTTTCAAACAAATCGAAGAATGAATCGCGTGTATCCTGATAAACTGTAAAGCCCAGCTTACGACTTTTAGACATATCTGACATTACTTCAATAGGTCGTCCTAAATCTAAATCGGTGTGCCAGGCTGAAGCCATCCGGTTCAAATCAGGCTCTTTTAAGCTGTACTTAGCTGCAATCTCCGCCCAGACTGGGCCGTCGCCAGCTATTTCTGGCTCTAAGGGATGAATAGTACCATCAAAGCCCACTGGCTCAATACCAAACCAATTCGCCAATTGCTTCCACAGCCAGCTCCAGCGAAAAACGTCGCCATTGGCTACATTGAATGCCTGATTTCGGGCAGCTTCTGTAGTAGAAGCCCAGATGAGGTGCTCGGCCAGTAACCGGGCATCCGTCACATCCGATAGTCCATTCCATTGTGCACCTGAGCCGGGAAAATGAAACGCTCTGCCTGTCTCCTTGCAAATGGTAGCATAAACAGCCAATGTAGTACCTAAATTCATCATATTACCAACAGCCTTGCCGATCACGGTATGCGGGCGATGGATACTCCAGGTAAAATCATTGCGTTCAGCCGCAGCATATACTTCATCTTCCTGCGCGTAGTAGAAATTTTCAATGTTCAATCGCGGATGTTCTTCGCGTACCGGTGTTTCGGGCAAAGTACCTGCTTGAGCGTAAGCCTCAAAGGGGCCTAAATAGTGCTTAAGCCCGGTTACTAAAGCTACATGCTTTACCGACTTTTTAGGCGATAGTGCATTCAGCAGATTTCGCACCATCAAACTATTTACCCTAATGTTTTCTGCTTCTGTTTCATTGCGCATCCAACTGGTAATAAATACATGCGTTGGGTTAATGTTAGTTAATGAAATCTGCAAGCTTTCTATATCCAGTAAATTTGCCGCTACTGGTATTAAGCTATCTATAGCTTTTTGAGGATTACGGGCCAAACCGTAAGTAGTCCACCCGTTGGCAATGAGCTTTTCAGCCAGATTACTACCAGTGATGCCACTGGCCCCAACTACTAATGCTATCTTGTTCATGTTTAAAAAGCGTGTTGTTTGGGTTAGTGTTTTCTTCCTAACCAACACGCCATGCAATAGTCGGTTGTACAATTTTCCAGACAAAGGACTTATCGCACAAAAAAGAGGTGAGTTAGGTCACGCTAACTTGCAGAAAGCCGGCTTAGGGTTTCTCTGGAAACACCCAGATAAGAAGCGATTAAAGCTTTAGGCAACCGTTGTAATAGTAACGGATAAAATTGTATAAATTGCCGGTAACGCTCTTCGGCCGTTTGGCTCATGAGGGATAAGATACGACGCTGCAGTGCAATATAACCGGCTGTTGTTTTCTTCATAAAAAAGTATTCTATCTTTTTCATCTCGGCACAAAGCTTTTCCCGGTTATCAATTGATATAAACAATACTTGCGTATCTTCAATACAGTCAATATTTAACGTGGCAGCTAGCTTGTTATGATAAGCCTGAGGATCAGATATCCACCAGTCTTCCATAGCAAATTGCAAAATATGGCTCTTACCCGCATCATCCACGTAGAAAGATTTAAGCAGCCCTTTTACTACAAAGTGATCGTTGGGGGCAGCGTCGCCAGCCTGAACCACATACTGGTGCTTTCTGAAAGACCGTAATGTAAAATGAGATAGCACAAAGCTGAACTCTTCATCTGTTAACTTTACAATTTTTTCAATTTGCTGCCTAAGTATCTTTTCCATTATTTTTCCAAAGTGGAAAGCATCAAAGTAAATAAATATAATATGAAATAAATTTATTGACTACTATTTAACAGGGCAGTGTAATCAACTTTATCAAACTCGAATTCATCAGTGCGTTGCTCTTTACAATAGTTCACCACCATGTCAAAATTTCGGGCATTTTCTCGGGGTACATACAAATTATATCGATTAGCTATGGACGCTGATTGATCTTCCCAAACTGCTATTTTATTTTTAGCATCAATAATGTGTATAGTTAATTTTGCAGGTAGATTACTCGCACCTGAAGTATGAATTTTAAGGTAGTAGGTATTACTACTTAGCTTTCTTGCACCTAGCAGTGGCTCGGGGGATGGTCCATCCATAAACCAGTAAACCATAGTGCTATCAGTAATGGTTTTTCGTTCCAAACCGCCCCATTCAGATGGTGCATAAACATAGTATTTACCATGATAGCGGTACAGCGGCAACCACTCTTTAGGTAATCCTATCAATTTAAATTGTTGTGAAGGCACATTAGTAATCTGCCTTAACTTTTTACAGCATTCCTGATAGTATTTGCGTTCATCATCATTCGGCCTAAAATCCAGCAATCGCTTATAAACTTCAGATTGCCGGTTACGTTCTATATAAACCTTATGATAGTATTCAGGAGTAACTTCCCGGTACAAGAAAGTAGTATCACTAACTGCTTTACGTTGAATTGATGTCTGTATTACCTTAGCGGTATAACTTTCATTTTGCTTAGGATCAGTTGTACAGGACGCCAAAAGAAGCAGAACAAGTAAGTAGCGCATAATTCATAGTTAGGTTAAAAGCTAACCTACTTAAAACCATGCATATTAACAATGCTTTATAATATTATTTACGCCATAAAACACTAATAACTTACAAAAATGCCCCTCTACGCTGATGCAGCCAGCTTACTGCTTTTTTCCTGTAGCCAGAGCTTTACGTATTCACCTTTTGGGTCAAGCTCAGCAGCACTTTTAGGATTGAAATAGCGATTTTCACGCGGATCGTTACCCACACCGGCTATATAGGCCCAGTTACCCCAGTTGCTTGCCGGCGAATAATCGATTAGTTTTTCTTCAAACCACTGGGCACCACGTGTCCAATCTACTTTCAATTGCTTTACCAGATAGGTGGATACTACTTGCCGATTGGCATTGGCTATGTAGCCGGTGGCATTAAGTTCGTGCATGCTGGCATCTATAAAAGGCACACTGGTAGTACCAGTTTTCCAACGGTCAAATAGTTCATCCTGGTTGTCGGCCAAATCAGGAGCTGTATCTTTAAAACCTGCCGGACTAAAAAACTTACTACTATGCTTTTTGAACATAAATCGGAAATAATCGCGCCAAAGTAGTTCTAACGTGAGCGGATGGTTGTTTACCGCCATCTCATGTTTAACAACTTCCCAGTAAACCTGCCTTGGCGATACGCATCCAAAAGCCAACCAGGGTGATAACCTAGAAGATTGGTGACGGATGCCTTTTACCTGTTTATTTTGCATATGCTCTATAAAATATTGCTCTAATTGCTTCAAAGCAACCGCTTCACCACCGGTAAAATGATACTGAGCACGCCAGTCTTCAACGGGTTCAGTTAAACCTAGCTGCTCCAGAGTAGGTAGCTCACCAGGCTCGGTAATATCAGGGGTATGAATTTGATCGGGTGTTTGTACTACAGGGCGCACATCACTATCACGCTCCACCTTCTTTTTAAAAGTGTTAAAGCTATCCGGAATATCTTTAATAGGAAAAGGCAAATCTTCTTTATGATATAAAGTATGACCAATGAAGTGTTTTAGGTTCAGCTTCATTTTCCATAAAGCAGCCTCCACCTGTTCTGATATGGCTGTTTCTTCAAAAGCCACCTCCCGGTGATGGTATACTTCACTAATCTGATACTGATTAGCCAATTGCGGCAACAATTCAGCCGGGTTGCCATGAACAATCAGTAACTCGCTACCTAATGCGCGCAGGTTACGACGTAAATCGGCAACACTTTCCAGCAAAAAGCGGGCACGTATGTTTCCCGTTTTCAGGTTACCGGCAGTAGTTGTTTCAAAATAATGCGAATCAAAACAATATACCGGCAGCACCTTATCGGCTTTACGTGTAGCTTCTAACAGTATTTCGTTATCATGTACGCGCAAATCATTTCTGAACCAAACCAGTATTGTTTTCTCCGTCATAGTTTATAATCAATCCAAATTAACATACAAAAATCGTAATTATTTGCTTCTTCTGCATCTATCACTACAATATTTGACATCATCCCAACACTTTGCCCACTTTTTACGCCAGGTAAAAGGGCGTTGGCAAACAGCGCATATTTTTTGAGGAAGGTTCTCTTTCAGAATCTGTTTCGGAGCGGCTCGCATAAAGTTGAACAAAAATTGTAGGGTAATGTTGCCATCAGGAGCAATTTAGTTATAGTTGGCTTACGAGTTATCATGCCAACATCATTTTGCATTGCTGTACTGAATTTAAACTGTACATGCCTCTTTTTAAACAGGCATGACACTAGCCGGCCGATTTAAACGTATATTTATATAAATTCATTAATAACCGCAGCAACTTATGGCTACTATCGAAAGCATTCAAAACGCCTATATTGATTATGTACTTACCGAAGGTCATGAGCCTAAGTCGGTGTACTTATTTGCTAAAAACAATGAAATGACCGAAGATGAGTTTTACCGTTTCTTTGGTTCGTTTGAGGCTATTGAACAGAATATATGGACCGAACTGGGCCGTAAAACCATTACTGAAGTTAAAGCACAGGAAATATGGGCGCAGTATTCAGCACGAGAAAGAGCCTTATCTTTCTTTTACAGCTTTTTTGAATTGCTGAAAGGCAGCCGGAGTTTTGCAATTTACAGCCTGAAGAAACATAAACATGGCTTATCTACGCCACGCGTACTGGATAACTTAAAAACCCTATTTGAAAGCTTTGCTGATGAAATTTTGCGTGAAGGCATTGAAACGGGCGAGCTAACCGACCGTAAATTCTTTTCCAAACGCTATAAAGACGCCTTATGGCTGCAATTGGGCTTTATTCTAAACTTCTGGACTAAGGACAACTCGGCCGGCTTTGAGAAAACAGATGAAGCTATTGAAAAAGGCTTGAATGTTACCTTTGATTTATTCCAGCGTTCGCCGGTAGATAATTTACTGGACTATGGTAAGTTTCTAGCTAAGAACGGTGGATTTAAAGAGAAGATGGGATTCTGAAAGGATTAAAGGGAAACTTTCTTGAAAACCCGGTGTTTTTATCTATCTAAAAAATGCCTGTTAAAAGTTGTGCTGAACAAGTAGCGACTTGCAGGAAAATGCTATGACACAATTTGCTGCAATATTTGATATGGATGGTACTCTGGTTGACAATAATCCTTATCATTTTAAAACTTGGAAGGCGCTGTTTGAAAAGTATAACCGCGTTGAAGTAACTACCAAATTATATAACGAAAAGTTAAGCGGCGTACCCGGCATGGTCATTATGCGCGAGTTTTTTGGTGATGATTATGATGAAGATCAAATGAAAGAGATGTTTGATGAAAAAACACGCAACTACAAAGAACTTTATGCCCCTTACGTACAACCTATAAACGGGCTGGAACGCCTGTTAGCCGAACTGAAAAACGGTGGTGTAAAACTGGCGGTAGCTTCATCGGCTACGGAGGCTAACATTAACTTTGTGCTGGATAAGCTGCCTATCAAACCATACTTCGACACTATTGTTGATGGGCCGCGCATCAGTAAACCCAAACCCAACCCGCAGATATTTTTAAAAGCAGCAGAAGATTTAGGCGTAAAACCCGAACACTGCATTGTATTTGAAGATTCACTCTCAGGTGTGAAAGCAGGTAATGCTGCCGGCATGAAGGTAGTGGGTATTACCACCACCCACTCGGCAGATGAACTGCATCCGGTTAACTTAACCATTACAGATTATACCGGCCTTACCCTGAACAAGCTGGCTGCTTTATTTGATGAGGACTAAAATGATATGAGCGACGAGAAAGCAAAAGAGCAAAACAGCATACCCACCAGTAAAGTACAACGTTCGGCCAAGTTTGTAAAAACGGGTATTAAAGTTGGTGGCAACTATATTAAGCATTACTCCAAAAAGCTGTTTAATCCCGATTTGGACAAAACAGAATTGAATGAAGATAATGCAGCCGATATTTACGACTCATTAAGTGAGCTGAAAGGAAGCGCCTTAAAGGTAGCCCAGATGCTGAGCATGGATAAAAACATTCTGCCTAAAGCTTATACCGATAAATTTTCGCAGTCGCAGTACAACGCTCCTCCCCTATCCGGGCCGCTTATTGTACAAACATTTAAGAAATATTTTGGCAAGTCGCCTGAGCAGATTTATGATAAGTTTAACCTGCGTTCTACTAATGCCGCTTCTATCGGGCAGGTACACCAGGCAGAACTGAACGGGCAAAAGCTGGCAATAAAAATTCAATATCCGGGCGTAGGCGATTCTATTTCGTCTGACCTGAAACTGGTAAAGCCTTTTGCCTTCCGGTTATTGGGTATGAGCGAGAAAGAACTGGATGTGTATATGCGCGAGGTGGAAGAACGCTTGCTGGAGGAAACTGATTATGAACTGGAAGTACGCCGGTCGATAGAGTTTTCCAACGCTTGCTCAATACTCAACCATGTGGTTTTTCCTACTTACTACCCTGAGCTATCCAGCAAGCGCATTATCACCATGAGCTGGATTGAAGGGCAGCACTTAAAGGAGTTTTTACAAACTAACCCATCACAGGAGTTGCGTAACCAGATTGGACAGGCTTTGTGGGACTTTTACAACTTTCAGCAGCATGAGTTACGTGCTGTACATGCCGACCCGCATCCCGGCAACTTCATGATTACGCCTGAGGGAAATTTGGGTATTATTGATTTTGGCTGTATCAAAGAAATGCCGGAAGAGTTTTATTATCCGTTCTTCTCGCTAACCTCTACCAACCTGCTCGATAATAAAGAAGAAACCATTAAAGCTTTCCGCAAGCTGGAAATGATTTTGCCGAAGGATACGCCGCAGCAAATTGAGTTTTACTACCGCATGTATAAGCAAATGATTGGCCTATTTGCGCAGCCTTACATGAGCAGCAGTTTTGATTTTGGCGAAACCGCTTTTTTTGATGAGCTATATGGTTTTGGCGAACAGGTATCACGCATGCCTGAATTTAAACAAGCGCGAGGCGTGAAAGACTTTATCTATGTAAACCGTACTAATTTTGGGTTGTACAACATTCTGCATGAGCTGAAGGCGCAAATCAAAACTGATACCTACAAGCCACATGTAATGCTGGCGCAGTAGCATAAACGTCTTGAATAAATTGTGGTGTTACAGGTGTTACATGTTTCAGTGTGTAACACCTGTAACACCCTGTAACACTGACAAACCATTGGCAGTGGTGGCAGCGTTCTGTCAGTAAATACTTTCTAATAATTGGGAAACGCTAGCTATTCAACTCATTTTATTTGAGCATCAGCAAGCATCTTTTGCTTGATGTAAACCATCAAATCATAGTCAGAAGCTTTTACTACAAAATCATATGCAGGTCGGTATTTAAAGATAAAATCGCTTAGCCTTTCACCTTCAAATCCGGTAACACGACTAACCAGTGTTTTGGTAAACCGGCTATCTACCACATCATTCCTATAATCATTTACCAGTCTGCGTTGCATACGCCGGGCATCTTTACCCTATTTGCTTAATGCGCTGTAAATAGCATCTATACTCAACCCCACACCGGCTCCCGGTCCAGCTCTCAGACCATTGCCCATTATGCCGCTGCTAATCGTGACCATGTCACTGCTATTGCCTTTGCGATAAATATCATGATAGTCTTGCTGGTTTTTACGGAATTTTTCCAACGGACTCAGCTTCGTATCTTTAATAATGACCTCTCGCAGTACAGTTGAAGCCTTTTGCAGATTGATACTTAAATAAGGCTGATTACCTACAACTAAGGTATCCATTTTATAATTCAGCAAACTGGTAACTAACGTATCACCCTTTGCTGCCTGAATGGCAAACTGCCCATGAATATCACTTCTTATTTGCTCGTAGGATCGTTTATTTTGTACCAGGGCACCACTCACTACTTCATGCTGACTCATTACCCAACCTTGCTGCGTGGAAGCCGACGCTTGGTGCTCATTTGCACTGACTATCCTGGCCGAATGCTCTTGTGCACGCAAAAACAAGGGTACCATAATAGCAAAACCAACCAGCAAGCTCCTTTTCATAAAGGGATAATGAGCCAGAAAGATAATACTTTTACAGGAATGAATTATTTAGTAAATCCTGTTTACTAAGAAGTGCTGATAATATTTTAATAGATATGAATTGCTGCTATCATAAGATAAATTAAGCATCCATATTTACTTTAAACTATATTTTTGTTAGTGGCCTTGCTTGATAATGTAAGTACTACACCAATTAACGGTGTGAGCATTAACGAAAAAACCAATGAGAGTAGAAAACCTACTTTTCGCTTACGCCCCCAAACCCAAGCAATAGCAAAACAAACACCAACATAAACAATCCCTAAAATCAAAAGGGTCAGCGTAAAGTGCTGCGCCTCATTACCCGTAAAATCCATAATAATTATTATTTAGCCCACCTTTAAGGCAGCTGATTTATGATTGTAAAGTTGAAGTTGAAAGCGGGTTTCAAAAATGAGTTCGGTTGTAATAAAAGGTGACAGGCATCACCTATTTCACATTCATGTATAACATTAGTCCTAAGTATAATTAACAGCGCAACTTGCAAAAAATAGCTTTAAGGTTCCTTACAAATCTTTATTACAGAAACAATTTATGGTATGATATTCAAGTTGTGACATTCCACAAAGCCGTATGAAATGAATATTATACTATACTTATTTTCCAGTTTACGACTTGAACAAATATTGGACAGATACTCCTATTATCAATACCTGAACAATAAACTCGGATAATAACTTAATAACAACACTGCCTTTAGGCTTAGAGCTAATAGGCTTAGTATTGACTAGGTCGATTACTTGTTTGTTGTAGCATTCTGCCCCAATGTCCTTGTGGAAGCAGCTTTTCTGAACTGCAAGATAACAAGATCAGTTAATCCGGCGCATAGGGCTTACTTTCCTATGCGTTTATAGTTAAGGAAAACCTCTCTAAAAATAACAAGAGGCTACCCTTTTGAGGCAGCCTCTTGCTTTGAAATTCGTTAAAAATTTAGAATTGTGTTTTATTAACATAAATGTTTATTGGACTCACTCCATCAACAGAAACATCAGAAAGAACAATATCTCTTCTATCGGTAATCACATCACCTGACCATACACTGTCGTCTTGCCCATTAGCATTAGTAAAGGTAACTCCAGACTCATAAGTACCGCCTACACCACTAGTGTTTTGAATGATGATGGTATAAGTACCTGCAGCAGGTGAAACAGTATCGCCTATCCAGATTTCATCATTGTAACTGGTATTATTCCAGCTATGGTAAGCACCATTAGTATCAAAGGTGTAAAGAAGACCTCCATTCTGGTAAAATTGAACAGACCAATCATAAGTTTTGTACACGCTCTGCGTTGCACCAGATTCATGAAAAGTTACCAAATTGCTCAACAAACTGCTGACCAAATTTTTAGTCGAATGTTTGGCAATATACTCAAGTGAGTACGGTACGCCCAATTTGGATGATTGAACAACATTTGCTTTTTTTGCAGCAAAAGCTGTAGTAATTGACGCACAAACTAGTGCCACCAACCCCAGGATTAGTTTAGATTTTTTCATAATAAAAGGTATAATATTGGTTTATATTTAATCAAATCTAAGTGCCTGTTAACCAGTTTTATTGAAGAATATTATCCACTTATTGTAACATATTATCTAATAGTTAAAGATAATATATCATTTTAGTTAAACATGTAACTTCAATTTCTTAGCTTATGCATCTTGGCTGTATTTGCCAACCTGCTAAATCAATTATAATCACCATTATTTTTTACAAGCGCGAGAATAGATATGAACAGTCCAGTTTACCTTTAACAAAGATGAGCTTTTATCCTCCAAACTTTTTACTATTCAGGATTTCAGTCTTGCAGTAAATCCTGGTAATCATCAGGGGTATCTACATCCACACTTCCTTTCGGGAACGGAAATGCTTTTACCTGGTCCCGATACTTCATCAACAGCTTTTTAGCGCCTTCCTGCCATTGCAAGGCTAGTAGTTCCGGGAAGTAAGCTTTACTGAACAAAACGGGTGCACCTAAAGTATTTTGGTAAGCGCAGGCTACTATGGAAGCTTCGTTTACCATCTGCTGGTTAATTAACTGGTTTAATAATGCGCTATCTACAAAAGGCTGATCGCAAAGCATCAGCAGTATGCTATCAATCTGGTTGCATTTTTCCTGCAAATACCGAAGGCCGCTTTGTATAGATGATGCCATACCTTGTTCCCAATCGGCATTATGTATAATCTGGACTGGCTGCTCGGCAATATCAGGCTGTACTGCTTCATAATTAGCGCCCAGCACCACAATAACCGGCAATCCGTTTGATGCTAAGGCCGCAGCTACGGCACGCTGCAATAAAGTTTGCTGCTGGTAAACCAGTTTTTGCTTAGGCTGCCCCATACGTGATGAGGCTCCGGCTGCCAGAATGATAATGCCTGTGGTACTCATATTATCCAGCGCTATCTAACACGGCTTGCACTTCCGCTTTAGGTTGTTCATGAATAGCCGCTTTACGGTCGCGCAAGGCTTTACCTTCTTTTTGCTGTAATACGGCCTGTATTTCGGCCAGGATGGATAAAGCAATTTCTTCCGAAGCTTCGGCACCAATATCCAGCCCGGTTGGCCCATACACACTCTGCAACTGCTGCGGTGTAGGTATAAAGCCTTCTTCCTCTAGTTCATTCAGCATACGTTGTAGCTTTTTTTTAGGGCCCAGGCTACCTACGTAAGTAAGTTGCAGGGGTAATAACTGGCGCAGCATGGCTAAATCATAATTGTAGTTATGCGTTATCAACACCACTACGGTACGGGTATCTAGGTTAACTTGCGATTGTACCTGGTCGGGCTTAGCTAATAACACCCGCTTAGCCTGCGGAAAACGGGCAGGTACGGCATAGTTGGTACGGCCATCAATCACGGTAGTATGCCAGCCCAGCACAGCGGCCATTTGCACCAGCGGAATGGCATCATTGCCCGCACCAAAAACCAGTAGGGAAACCGCCGGCTTCAGCAGTTCTACAAAGCCCGTTAGTTCGCGGTCGGTATGATAAGTTTTGTTAACCGACTTGCCCGATTGCAGCACTTGCTGAGCATCCTGTATTAAAGTATCAATCAATACAGTGGTGTCACATTGATTGATTTGCTCTTCGTCGGTCAGATACAAACAAGTACCAGGCTGCGGTCCTTTACGGTCGGCTAATGAAAACAGCGTAATCACCACCGCATTGCGTCGCTTGCTCATGAACTTTTTGAACAAGTTAATAGGATGATTGGGACGCTCGGCAAAAAGAGGTTCAATCAAAATATGGATAATGCCATTGCAGCCTAAACCTACGCCCAATTTGGCATCATCATCATCAGTAGTATCATACGTTACCAGCATAGGCTGTTGCTGCGCCATTACCAACCGGGCTTTGCGCAGAGCATCACCCTCCAGGCAACCACCGCTTATAGCGCCGGTAAGCTGCCCATCTTCGGTAACCAGCATACGAGCACCTGCCCGCCGGTACGATGAGCCTTCTACCTGCACCACCGTAGCTAAAGCAGTTTGCTTTCCTTGTTGCTGCGCTTCATCAAAAGCCCGTACAATATCTTCCAGTTCTTTCATAAAATTCGTGTTATGCAGTAACACATCAGGTAAAGATAAGGTTTAACTACAAGTTTCTTAAATAGAACAAGCCTTATACTTACTAACTGGTTGCCTAATATTTCCCGGCTACAAATTTGAATTAAGTGCGTTTGAATGATTTTAAAGCGAGTCGCAATATTTTTTAACCTCCTCTGGTTTATAGCTGTTGGAAGTAAGTATAATATTATATTTCAAAAGTAATGGACAGTGATATGCAAATCTGATAGCTACCAGGCAATCATCAACTCTTAAGCAATTTATATAAATGTATTGAGCAGATGCTGATTTAACTTCAGTTTCGAATCTACTTTATCCCTTTACAATAGCGGATACAGTTTCTTTACCGCTACTTAAATACAAAGTAATGAGCAACGATAGTAGTAACAGCATACCTGTAAACTGGTGTATTACGGCGTAGTAAATAGCGTGCGGATACATACTATTCAGTAAAGCCATTATACCTAAAGTAACCTGCAATAGTACCAACAACAGAGGCACGCCTCTTAGCTGCCTTAACCATAGCCCTTTGCTTACCTTATTGGCTTTAAAATACCACACCACAATTAGTATGGCAATACCATAAGCCAGCGTACGGTGAATAAATTGAATGGCAATCGGATTATAACACAGGGTGTACCACAACGAATCATGTGTGTCCGATAAATTGCTGGGCCAGTAAGCGCCATTGACATCTGGCCAGGTAGGTGCATTCAATGCCGCATGTGAGCCGGCCATAAAAGCCCCATACATTAATTGGAAAAACAGTAGTACCAACAACAGCAGGTTAAACCTTTTGAGTTGTGGCTGCGCTGCCATCTGTTGGGTAGGTACACTTACTTTCAGGGTAAACCAAAGCAAATAGCCCAGCAAAAACAAGGCACATAAAAAGTGAATAGCCAGCCGGATATGGCTTACCCGCACGTCAGTATCATTCAAGCCGCTTTGTACCATAATCCAACCAATAGCTCCTTGTAATCCACCCAATACAAACAAGATGAGCATAGGCTTAATCATATCGCGACCTATCCTTTTTTGAAAAATAAAGATGACGAAAGGTATTATAAATACCACACCTAAAAGCCTGGCCCACTCTCGGTGAAACCACTCCCAAAAAAAGATGGCTTGATAATCGGCCAAGGTAAAGCTGCTGTTTACCTTTTTAAATTGGGCTATGTGCTGGTACTTTTCAAAACTTTGTTGCCAAGCGTGCTCGTTAAGTGGCGGCAAAGCACCCAATAGTGGCTTCCATTCAGTAATGGATAATCCGGAACCGGTTAAACGGGTAATGCCGCCCAGCAGGATCTGAACCATAATCATGCCTACGCCAATGGCTAGCCAGATGGCTACAGCTTTACTACCCTTCTTACTTACTCTTACCGCACTTTGGTCAGTTATCATTCCCTGCATAATACACCATTAAAAAAGGTGCAATTTCATTCGTTTATAGCTACAGAAAAATGATAAACATCACTTTTGTAATTAAACCATTAGCAGCGAACATAGTCAAACCTACTATTTACAAAACTCAGCAATATTAAAAGCAGCGGCACAATGCAACATTCATGTTACTTCTTGCTGCCATGAACTATTTATGCGGATTTTTGTATTAATACACGTATCATGAACAAGCTGAAAACTGCAAAACTCTTATTGGTTTTAGCTGCAATGTTTTTCATTGTAAAGCCTTTTTTAGGCTTTAGTGTATTGACGCAAAATATTGAATCGCGCCATGCTGATAATATTCTGGTTAAGGTTTTCAGCAAACGCAAGCCTGAGTTTTTAGATGATGCTCAGGAAAAGAAAACGGCCCTGGTTCAACAACTTGGCCAACCGCCGTTAAAATTACTATTCAGCATCAGAAAGCTGATTAACCTGCTCTTTCCGCTGGTACTTGTTACTTTTAGTTTCACCAACCGATTTCTTCAGCAGCTATTCCTGAAGCTACTACCCGATGAGCAAACCTATCTGCTTACCGGAAAACTTACTATTTAAGCCTTTCTTTCCGACCGTATAATTGCGGTACTTCTATCTGTTTGGCTACCCTATCGGGGAAACCTTTATACATTTCTTGTTTTATTATTTTTTGAACACATCCCATGTCAGGCTTAAAAAAAAGCTGGGCCATGTTGCTGTTCATATGCTGTGCAGTGGCACAAGTATATGCACAGCAAATAGCACCACCATCTATTACTTTACCCCAATTACTACAACAGGTAAATCAGAAAGCGCCATCGTTGCTTACTGACTCTGCCGCTATCCTCATCCGCAGGGCACAAGCTGTTGAAACCCGCAACAACTGGCTGCCCAATTTGCGCTTAAACTACCAGGCCGATATAGGCACCAACAACAATGTGGCCGGTCCATATTTTGGTTTTGGCATTATCCCATCCAACTCCCGTGGTGTACGCACTGAAAGCAACGCTACTACAGCCTCAGTAAACCTAGGCATTGCCGCGCTAGATTGGGAGGTGTATAACTTTGGTGCTTACGGCGCACAAAACAAAGTAGCCAACTCCGAAATTAACGTGGAACAAAACCAGTATGCCCAATCTAAGTATCAATTACAGGCTTACACCATCGGCAATTACCTGCAATTGGTCAGGCTACAAGATTACCTGGCTATTCAAACCAGAAACATTCGCCGCAATGAAGAAATCAAGCGTTCTATTATGTCGCTGGCTAAAAGCGGAGTTCGGCCCGGCGTAGATACCAGCATTGCCGAAGCCGAACTATCTAAAGCCCGGTTAAACTACATCGAACTTAACAACCAGTTCAAGCAAGTGCAATTGCAGTTAGCGGCTATCAGTGGCCTGGCTTACCCTAATATTGTACCTGACACCACCGCATCCAACCGGCTAATCAGCCAGGCACAGCAGTTACCTACCGAGCTGGATACTGCCAATCATCCTTTAATTAACTACTACAAATCCGTTTATCAAAACAGCCTGCAACGTGAAGGTTTGGTTAAAAAGCAGTATAACCCTAAAGTATTATTGGAGGCTGCTGCTTGGGGGCGAGGTTCTAGTATTGATGCTAATGACCATTTTGGCAGTGTAGCCAGTGGCTTTGATTTTGACCGGGGCAACTACCTGGTGGGTGTAGGTATATCCTACAACTTGTTTGATTTACGCAGAAGGCATTTGAAATTAAATACACAGAAAACAGTTACCGAATATGCCCGCAAACAGCTTGATGAACAAAAAACGGTATTAGCAGCCAACGCCAGCCAGGCCGATGTGGAGTTAACTACAGCCCAAGAACGCTTGCACGAAATACCCAATCAGCTGAGGGCGGCCAATGCCGGCTACCGGCAAAAGCTATCCTTATACCATAGCGGCCTTACGGACATTATTGAGTTAAATGCCGCACTCAATATTCTATACCGTGCCGAAACGGACTATGCACAAGCCAAATATGCTTATGCCAATGCGCTGTTCAAAAAGGCTGTTGCCGACAATCAAGTTAATACTGTTTTAAACCTCTTAAAATAAGAAAATATATGTCTATGGTCACCTCCGCACTCAAAAGACCTATTACTACCATAGTAATTACGCTAAGCCTTTTGATATTTGCCGTGCTCAGCGCTCTCAAAATACCCATTGATATATTCCCGCAGCTTAATCTGCCTACCATTTATGTTATCGAATCGTACGGTGGTATGTCGCCGCAACAAATGGAAGGCTTTTTCTCTACAGGGCTGCAAAACCAGTTTTTGTATATCAACGGCATTAAAAATATTACCAGTAAAAACATCCAAGGCTTAACGCTGATCAAGCTGGAGTTTTACGAAAGCACCAACATGGCCGAAGCTTCGGCCCAGGTAGCCTTACAGGTAAACCGGGCTACCAGCTTTTTCCCGCCAGGCGCTTTACCTCCGCAAGTTATTCGTTTTGATGCTTCTTCGCTGCCGGTGGGCCAGCTGGTATTTTCCAGCCCATCAAGAAGCTTGAAGGATATTTATGACCAGGCCGCTACCAAGATACGGCCTATGTTTGCTACCATTCCGGGCTTGTCGGCTCCGCCGCCATTTGGTGCCAACGCCCGCTCCATCACCATTAATGTAGATCCGGATAAGCTACGCAGCTACAATTTAACACCCGATGAGGTGGTAGATGCGCTATCCAAATTTAACGTCATGTCGCCTTCGGGTAACCTACGGTTGGATAACACCATCTACCTGACCACCATGAACTCGTTAATTAAAAGTGCCGACAACTTTGGTAACATCCCGGTGCTTACTAAAAATGGTTCGCCTATTTACATTAAAGATGTGGCTCGCGTAGCTGATGCAGCCGATATTACAGTTGATTATGCTTTGATAAACGGTAAGCGGTCGGTGTACATTCCGGTAGTAAAAACAGCCGATGCCTCCACCTGGACGGTAGTACAAGATTTGAAAAAAAAGCTTCCCGAAATGCAGTCTCTGTTACCTGATGATGTCAAGATCAGCTATGCGTTTGACCAATCCGTATTTGTGGTAAATGCTGTAGAAAGCTTGATGACCGAAGGTGGCTTAGGCGCCTTGCTTACCGGATTGATGGTGCTGCTGTTTTTACGAGATTGGCGAAGCAGTTTGATTGTGGTAATCACCATTCCGGTTTCTATCCTGATTGGCGTACTGCTTTTAAGTTTGTTCGGCCAAACCATCAACATCATGACCTTGAGCGGACTGGCACTGGCTATTGGGATATTGGTTGACCAGGCTACGGTAACCATCGAGAACATACACCAGCACCTGGAAATGGGTAAATCCAAACGCCGGGCTATTTATGATGCCTGCGAGGAGATTGCGTTTCCGTTGTTGCTGATTTTACTTTGTATCCTGGCCGTATTTGCCCCTTCCTTTATGATGAGCGGGGTACCTAAAGCCATGTTTTTGCCGCTTTCTATGTCTATCGGCTTAACCATGATTGTATCGTATGTACTGGCGCAAACTCTGGTACCTATCTTGAGTAACTGGATGATTAAGGCTGAGCAGTATCAACATGGGCATCACGGACAACTACATGCACATGCGGGTGAAGCGTTAGATCGTAATGAAGAAATAGAGGTGAACCAGCACGCTGCGGCAGAACAGGCCGAACCGGAGAAAAACGACTTTTTTGAAAAAGTCAAAGTTCGCTTTACTTGTATTTTGACCGGATGGATGCCCAACAAACGTATTATTGTACCCATTTATCTGGTTGCTATAATTGCTTTAGCGGGTGTGTGCTTTGTTGTTATCGGTAAAGACATGATGCCTAAAATTAACAATGGGCAGTTTCAAATACGCCTGAAAGAACCTGAAGGCACAAGGCTTGAACGTACCGAAGATAAATTTAAGCAAGTACTGCAAATTATTAATAAAACGGTAAACAACCATGTCGAAATCACTTCGGGGTACATCGGCTTGATACCCAGCAGTTATGGCAGTAGCAACCTGTACATCTTTAATACCGGTACGCACGAGGCTATTTTGCAGGTAAACCTGGATGAAAACTACCATGTAAACATGGATGAGCTAAAAGATGCCCTGCGCAAAAATATAGCTCACGAACTACCGGAGCTGCAAATCACCTTTGAGCCAATCGACATGACGGAGAAAATCATGAGTCAGGGTGCTTCAACCCCTATTGAGGTGCAGGTAGCGGGTAAAGACATGCAGCAAATTGAAGGGTATGCCAACAAAGTAGTTAACAAGCTTAAGCAAATCACCTACCTGCGTGATGTACAAATTGTGCAACCGCTTAAATTCCCGGTAATCAGCATTACGTTAGATCGACTGAAAGCCGCGCAATTGGGTTTAAATATCAAGGAAATTACCCGCTCGGTTACTGCTAGTACTTCATCAAGCCGTTTTACGGAAAAGAACCTGTGGCTGGATGAAAAAGGCGCTTATACCTACCAGGTACAGGTGCAGGTACCAGAATATGTAATGAACACCATGGACCAACTGAAAGAAGTGCCCTTGGTAAAAGGTCAAAGCAGCCCGGTACTGGGCGATATTGCCACCTTTAAAACCAACTATGTACCCGGTGAATATGACCGCAGCGGACCACGCCGCTTTCTGACGGTAAGTGCTAATATCTATAAAAAAGATTTAGGGCAGGCTACAGAAGATGTTAAAAAAGCGGTGAACTCGTTGGGCGCTCCACCTAAAGGCTTATTAGCGACCATCGGTGGTATGTCGGGCTTACTGGTTGATACCTTATCGAGCTTGCAGAATGGTTTGTTGTTTGCCATTCTGGTGATCTTCCTGCTGCTGGCCGCCAATTACCAGTCGTTTAAAGTTTCATTAACCGTATTATGTACCGTACCAGCAGTAATATTCGGTTCATTGATTATGCTGCTGATTACCGGTTCCACCTTAAACCTGCAATCGTACATGGGCATGATTATGTCGGTCGGGGTATCGGTAGCTAATGCTATCCTGATTGTAACCAATGCAGAAAGTTTGCGAATGGAGTACCGTAACGCTACTAAAGCGGCAATCACCAGCGCCTCTATCCGTTTACGGCCTATTTTGATGACCAGTATGGCCATGATAGCTGGTATGATACCTATGGCTTCAGGCATGGGCGAAGCCGGCGAACAATCGGCACCTCTGGGCCGTGCCGTAATTGGCGGTTTGCTGGCCTCCACCCTAGCTGCTTTATTTATACTGCCGCAGGTATTCGCCTGGGTGCAGGATAAAACTACCTATAACTCCCCTGCCCTAATGCCGGAAGATGAATTTGAAACCCATCACGAAACTGAAACCCTTAACGCATAACCCCATCATGAAATATAAATTTTTGTTATTCGCAGCAATCAGCTGCACCCTATATGCCTGCTCAGGCAACCAAAAGCCGGTTGATTTAACGGCTAATGAAGACGCCAAATCCACAACTAACAAAAGTGAGTTGGGCACCATAACGGAGAAAGGATTATCTACGTCCATCCGCTTACCCGGGCAGTTAAAGCCGTTTAATGAAGTAAACTTGTTCCCGAGAGTTAACGGCTTTGTGAAGAAGATGTATGTTGACCGCGGCTCCATAGTACGTAAGGGTCAGTTACTGGTTACGCTAGAAGCGCCCGAAATGCAATCACAATTGCAGGCAGCCAACTCCCGGTATTTACAAGCGCAGGAAACCGCTGTGGCCAGCCAAGAAAAATACCAACGTTTGAAACAAGCCGCTCAAGAACCCGGTTCGGTATCGCCGCTTGATCTGGACAATGCCCTGGCTAAAACAAAAGCCGATGCCGCTATTGCTGGCTCTGAGCGGTCTAACGTAGCTTCAGTACGTACCATGATTGGTTACCTGAACATTTACGCGCCGTTTGATGGCATGATTATTCAGCGTAATGTATCGCCAGGTGCACTGGTAGCACCCGGCAAGGCTACCGATCAGCCTATGTTGATTTTGCAAGATATTCGCAGACTGCGCCTGGAAGTAAACATACCGGAAGATTATGTGGATAAGGTAAACCTTTCACGTCCGGTACAATTTACGTTCAACGCCATGCCTGGTCAGCAGCATACGGCTAAAATCAGCCGTTCAGCTAACGCATTAGGTACCATGCGGCAGGAAGCTATAGAGGTGGATGTAATGAACATCTCCGGAAAGCTAAAACCGGGTATGTATGCGGAAGTTCAAATCCCGATGTTATCAGGCGCTAAATCATTGTTAGTACCTAATTCAGCCATTGTACGTTCAACCGAGCGGGAATATGTAGTGGCCGTACGTAGCGGCAAGGCTGCTCTTGTTGATGTAAAAGAAGGCTTAACCAGCCATGACTCTACCGAAGTTTTTGGCAACTTGAAAGCCAACGAACAAATTATGCTGCATGCCAGTGATGATATTAAAGAAGGTGATGCTGTGAAATAGGCTTATCTTACTAAAGAAAGCTTTATAGCTCCATAACTTATTGAAGGCATCAATAAGATATGGAGCTTTTGTTATAATACACCCTACAGTTCAATCTACACGGAATCTCCCTAAGGGAATCCTTAATCGCTAATCTATCCTGTTTGTTACAATACAGGATAGTACAGGACAGGAGTATTAACAGCAGATGATACTTTTGTTGTACGATGTTATAGTATTATTGTACTATATTTTCATTATTATTGATACTTAGTTGACACAATATCAACTACAATTATTAACCAATTTTAAATTAATTTCTTAACCAGCAAGTCATTGTAGCAATTACAAGGGTGTGGTATATAGCCTGCCTGGCACTATGAAAAATTCTTGCCTGCCACCTTCGGTACACTTCTTTTGAAGTGTATTAACGGCCAAGGTATGTCTTGAATTTATGGTGCTAAGGTTTAAAATAAACTGCATTTCTGTAGCCGTTTCTGCAATAACTTTTGAACTAAAGGAGGAATTTCGACAAGAGAATTATAGCCAGCAACTAACCAGCAGTATCTCTGCACACTCAACCAAGTATGTATCCCTAAATTAATAATTATGAGAGAGAACCTCTACTATTTATCATTACAAGCCGCCCCAAAGCACAAAATCAAAAATAAGATTCTGATTTTGTGCGCTGTAGCATCACTGTTTAATGCACTACCCCAAAACGCTACAGCACACACCCAAAATTATAATCCTGCTGATTATCGATTTGAGCAATTACCCCAAGTGCCGCCTAAAGTTACTGGTAAAGTTACTGACGAGAAGGGTTCGCCTCTAATAGGTGTAAGCATCAAGGTAAAAGGTACCACCAATGGAACTGTAAGTGACATTAACGGTAACTTTTCCGTTAACGTTCCCGACGGTACAGCAAACCCTACCCTGGTAGTTTCTTACATAGGCTATTTAACCCAAGAGTTAGCTGTTAACGACCGTGCACAAATTAACGTGCAACTTAAAGAAAGTGCAAATGCCCTTAGCGATGTAGTGGTAGTAGGTTACAATACGGTAAAAAGAACTGATGTAACCTCTTCAGTAGTAAGTGTGAGTGCTGAAGAAATACGATCAAGGCCGGTAGCTAACGCCTTACAAGCCATACAGGGTAAAGCAGCCGGCGTAGATGTTACTTCCAGCGAGCGCCCGGGCGAAATAGGAAGTATTCGTATTCGTGGTAACCGTTCACTTAATGCTACCAACAACCCGTTGTATGTAGTTGATGGTATTCCGCTATCATCAGGAGGTATTGAAAATATCAATCCTAATGATATTGAAGCTATTGACATTTTGAAAGATGCTTCTGCAACAGCCATCTATGGTTCGCGTGGTGCTAACGGTGTAGTGGTGGTAACCACCAAACGCGGAAAAGCCGGCCGTTTATCGCTTGAATATGTTGGAACTTCAACCATTGAAGGTATTAAAGATAGGTTACAATTGATGAACTCAGGTCAATACATTGAGTTCCGCAGGGATGCCTATCGTCGTTTAACTTATTTAAACAACTTTAATCCAACCCTATATAAATACACCAATGGCTACCCTAATGGAGCACCAACGTTAGCTGCTGATGCCGCCATCTTTCCGAATGATGCCGTTGCCTTCGCCAATATTCAGAAAGGCTATCAAAACGGCGCCTGGGATGGTAGCCTAGTACCAACAACCGACTGGACAGGTATGGTGAAAAGAACAGGTGTTACTCAAGACCACATTGTGAGTGCCAGCGGCGGTACCGATAAAGTTAAAGCCTATAGTTCATTCGGATTTTTGCACCAGGAAGGTACGCAACTTGGTCAAGATTATACCCGTTACAGCGCCAAAGTAAGTGTGGATGTAAACCCGGTAAAATGGTTTGCCATGGGCGGTACTATTGATGCAACCTTTAGTAAACAGAATTACGGGTTTTCAACTACCAATGCTACCGGCCCGGGCAGTCTTTATGCCGCGGCTCAAGGCATGTTGCCATATGCTGTACCTTTTGATGCCAATGGCAACCGTATTAACCTGCCAGGTGGCGATGTTAATATTCTGAACCCCATTGGTGAAGATCAGTACAATATTAACCTGAGGAAGGTAACCCGAACTTTGGGTTCATTTTATGCAGAAGTTACTTTCCTGAAAGGCTTAAAATATCGCGTTAACTTCGGCCCTGATTTTTACAATAACAACAATGGCCGGTGGATGGATCAAAATTCTATCAACCGGGGCGGTGGCGAGCCTGGCTCAACCAATTACGCCCAGCTCAATCAAACCAATAATCTTTCCTGGTCGTTAGATAACTTGATTTACTTCGATAAAATGATAGGTAAGCATTCTTTTGGTATTACTTTATTACAAAACTCTACCTCGTACCGTCAGGAAACCTCAAGCATGACGGCTACCAAGCTGCCTTATAATAGCCAATTATGGTATCAGCTCAATTCTGTTAGTGCATTGGATGCATTCAGTACCAATCTGGTACAATCATCATTGGTATCTTACCTGGCTCGCTTCAACTATAATTTTAACAGTAAATATATTCTGACTGCTTTCGGCCGCTGGGATGGTGCTTCGCAATTAGCTCCCGGCCACAAATGGGATTTCTTCCCATCTTTATCCTTAGCTTGGCGCTTGGATCAGGAAAACTTCATCAAGAAAATTTCTTGGATAGATGAGTTGAAGCTAAGGGCAGGTGTTGGTATTACCGGTAATGCTGCCATTGGCCCTTACAGTACAGAAGGTGTATTACAAACTTTATATTACACTTATGGCAGCTCAGTACAACCCGGCTATGTTTCTTCGGATGCCTCGCTAGCAAACCCTATTTCTTTCCCCAATCCTCAGCTAGGCTGGGAACATACCCGCCAATACAACTTAGGTATTGATTTCAATGTACTGAAAGGCCGTGTTAATGGTGCTTTGGATTTATACACCTCCAGAACAACAGACCTGTTGCTATTACGCAACATTCTGTCAATTAATGGTTATACCACTTCCTTAACCAACGTGGGCGAAACTGCTAATAAAGGTTTTGAGATTACATTAAATACGGTAAACATCAAGAGCCGTGATTTTAATTGGACATCAACCCTAAATTTTGGTGCTAATAAAGACCGAATTGTAAGTTTGGCTAACGGTAAAGTGAATGATATTAACAACCTATGGTTTATTGGTCAGCGCTTAAACGTGTATTATGATTATGTTAAAGACCGTATATGGCAAAACACACCTGAAGACCTGGCCGAAATGGCAAAGTATAAAGCCAATGGTCAAATTTTCAACCCTGGCGATATTAAGGTAGTTGATCAGAATGGAGACTATAAAATTGATGCTAATAATGATCGTGTTGTGCGTGGCAGCAGCAGCCCCAGCTGGACAGGAGGTATCACCAACACATTTACTTACAAGGGCATTGAATTGTCAGCCTTTATCTTCTCACGTTGGAACTATCTTATACAAACCGGCGCCGAATCATTGCAAGGCCGTTTTGCCCAAAGGGTAGTAAACTATTGGACGCCAACCAACCCTACTAATGATTACCCGTCACCTAACTATAACAGTGCTGCTGGCGATGCTTTCAAAAGCTCTATGAACTATCAGGATGGCTCGTTCATCAAAATACGAAACATTACTTTGGGCTACTTCATCCCTACCAAGTTGGTTAAAAAAGTTAAACTATCGAGGGTGAAAGTTTATGCACAGGCACTTAATCCAGGGCTCATTTACTCGAAGGTTAATTGGATTGATCCCGATCTGGGCACATCCAACTATAACAGGGGTGTTGTATTTGGGATAAATGTTGGGTTCTAATCTTTATAAGCAATTATTATGAAACAAATATCAAAACTTATATATAGTGCCGCTGCTGCAACTTGCCTGATGGTGGCACCTACCTCCTGCAAAAAAAGCTTTTTGGATGAGAACCAAATCACCAAACTAACTACGCAGAACTTTCAAACCGCCAGCGGACTGGATGGCTTATCCATCGGCATGTATCAAAGCTTGCGCTTCCACTTTAACTATGAGTGGGCTTATTCAACCACCAACTATGGCACAGATGAATTTGACGTTGGTGGCGACCGTACCGAGCAGATGTTTAACTCTTACGATGCCAACTTAACGTCACAAAACGGTGATGTATCATCAGTGTGGGATAACATGTATGAGAATATTAATTCTGCCAATATCATGATTCAGAACGTGCCACAGTATTATGGAGGCGGTGCTAATGCCAACACCCGTTTGGGTGAAGGTTACTTTATGCGGGCATTCGATTACTTTAAGCTGGTAAAGCAATTTGGTGGTGTACCTTTAAAACTAGTGCCTTCTACTAATATTGAAGAAGAGTTTACCCGTGCAACTGCACAAGCAACTTGTGACCAGATTGTACAGGACTTTACCCAGGCTTACAATTTATTACCCGCTACTGTATCTGAAACCGGGCGGCTGACTAAATGGGCGGCTGCTCACTTTTTGGCTAAAGTGTACTTATACCGAGCTAGTGAAATTAACAGCGATTGGAACAGCAAGACCATGACCGATGATTTACAAAACGCTATTAAATATGCCGATTTGGTAATTAATACAGGCGGCTTTTCGCTGGCAACAAACTTTAGCGATTTATGGAACTTCACGACTGTTGATGGTTCTAATGAAACCAATAAAGAAATCATTTTGGCTGCACAGTTTTCCAACAATACGGCAACGCAAGGGCGTTATGGCAACCAGGTACACTTGTATTATCCTTCCATATATCAAAACCTGCCTGGTATGCAGCGCGACATTCCAGGTGACCGTGAGTTTCAACGCTTGCGCACTACTGATTATGCAATAGATGTATATGACCGTGTGAATGACTCCCGGTTCTGGAAAAGCTTTAAAACCAGATACCTGTGCAACAAGCCCTCTTCTGCCCCAACCTGGACGGCTACAACTGCACCCAACGCCAGCTTAGTAGGCAAAGCTAAATTTGCTGGCGGCGAAGAATCTATTTTGTATATTGTTAATGGTGCTGGTGATAGCCGCTATACCTCATCGAACATTGCCCTGCGTGCACCTTCTATGTACGTACGTTACTTTGCCGGACAAGCCGAGAATATGTTAGGCGGACATGGCAACTATGGCACCAGCCAATATGTAGCGCTATCAAAATTCATGGATGGTTCGCGTAATGCGGTAGCTTCCCAGTTCGGTCAGCGCGATGGCATTCTGGCCCGTTTGGCTGAAACTTACCTAATTGCAGCTGAGGCTTATGGTCGCTTGGGCCAATACGGCAGTGCCATTCCATACCTGAACAAAGTTCGTGATCGCGCAGCATACAAAGCAGGCGAAGACCGCTCGGCTTACGTAGATGGTGGTATAGCTTACAAAAATAACACGGCTGCCAATACGGCTCAGTATGTATCTTACTCGGATAAGAATACTTATTTTGAATCGAACAACATACCGGTTACTACAACTAGTACCCTAAGCAGTATGCACCTGAACAGTGAAGCCGACATTTTTAATTCGAACACAGAATTTTATACTAAAGTTGGTGCTGCATCTCAGTCAGATAAGTTTATCGCTTTCATCTTAAATGAACGCTCCAGAGAACTGATGGGTGAACTAATGCGCTGGGAAGATTTATCGCGCACTAAAACGCTGTTAGCACGTGCTACAGCTTTTAATGATGAGGCTAAACCTATTATACCTAAACATTTACTACGCCCTATTCCGCAAACTTATTTGGACGGTGTTAAACAAAACGGCTCCATACTAACAGGAGCGCAAAAAACGGCAGTACAAAATCCTGGCTGGTAAAAAATTAACAAAAAAAGCTGTTCTCAGGAACAGCTTTTTTTATCATTAGAACTCTTTTAAAGAATCATCAACCTAAGCGAATTATTTGAAAAAGTAGCTAATATGCCCAACGGCAAAAAACTTGGTACCTGCGGTAAACGCAATACCATCAACCGCCTGCTGGTTTTTCAGGCGGGTTACGGTTTCAAACTGTGTTTCTTTCCATTTCACGTTGAACAGGTTATTAATGGTTAACCCGATTTCATACTTACGCTTGGTATAGTTCAGCACTAAATCGTTTACAAAATAGCCTTCTGCTTTCAAGCTGTAATCTTCATTAGCCGGTCTATCCCTTAGCCAGCGATAACGAAAACTTCCGTTAAAGCCATCTTTAAAAATGTACGTTATACCGCCGGTACTACTCCATACAGGCGCTAACGGGATGTAATTAGCCCCTTTCGGATCATCAATGGCTCTACCATGTGCATAATTTAAATCAGCATCAAAGTAAATGGTTTTCACCGGCTGGTAACGTGCTGAAAGGTCGAACCCAATACGGCGGGTACGGCCACTAAAATCTACCGTTCCACCATCACCTGCATACACGTATTCTTTTTGCAGATAGCTGTACCAAACCGCGGCATTTAGTAACAGATTATTTATGGGTTTTAATACGGTACCTAAATCAGTACCGTAAGCTGCGGGTAAAGTTTGTAAACCTTTTTCGGCCACCACAACACGAGTATCGTTCGAGTGAAAGCCTTTACCTAAAAACCAGTAAAACTGGGCCTTGTTACTGGCTTGATAGTTCAATTTCAGCTTAGGGCTGATGATATTATTGTTAGCCTTGTAAATTCCGGCACCGTTTAAAGTACTATCAGATGCCAGCTTGTTATTGTATTTATAATAAAACTGATCGAAACGCAAACCGGCGTTTACAGTAAAGCGATTGGTCAGCTGAAACGTTTCATTCAGGTAAGCACCAGCATTCAGTTCAGTTATATCGCCCAACTTGATTGGGTCAACCAGCGTATATCGGTTAACCGTATGTGAAAGTTCAGAATTCGTAGTAGCGTCTAATCGGGCATTTAGTCCAGCTTCGGTGGTTAGCTTATGATTGCCAATATAACTTTCATGCAGGTAGCTACCATTATAGCCATACAGGTTCCGAGCTTCGCGCTGGCGTATCTCATCGCCGTTTACGGTATCTACCAGGTAAAAAGTAAAATTGGTATGTAAATCAAACTTGTAACGTGAGTAGTATAGTTGGTTTTTAATTAAATCATGATTGGGCAGTGTGGTTATTAGTTGTGCATTCAGGTTAGTACGTGAGGTAATACCACCTTCATTGGGGTTTAATGCGCCGTAAAAACCTACGCTACCATCATTAACCGCACTTTCAGGTATCTGGCCCGATGCGTTCCACTTACTGTACAGGGTTGAGGCTGATAGAGTAAGCCAGTTGTTAGCATTAAGTTTGCCATGATATTTTGTAAAGAAGTTGAAGCGCTGAAAATGCTGCGGATTGTCAAAGTAACTATTGCTGTAGCGGTATTCAGAGGCGGCATACCAGGATTGGTTATTAGCCTTAGCTTTATCACTTAACAAGTTGACCATGCCTAACACACGGTAGGTATTGTACTGTCCTGCCTCTAACTTAATCATGTTGGTATTTAAGGCATCAGCAGTATGAAAATCTACAAAACCAGTTACGGCCAAGTCGCCTTTCTGGGCATTGTACATTCCTTTTTCGTAAACTGTATTTTCAATAGTTCCCGGAATGATGAAGTGGCTGTCGGCATAGCCTTGCCCGTGTGCTTGTGATACCATGTTGATAGGCATCCCATCTACACTCATGTTAATATCCGTACCATGATCGTTATCAAAGCCTCGTAAAAAAATCTGCTCAGCCTTCCCGCCACCTTGGTGCTGACCGATAAACAAACCGGGCACAATGCGTAAGACTTCCTGTGAATTTGAAACCCCACGCAACTTAATATCAGTTTCGCTAATGGCTTTGTAAGGGTTTGTATTGCCAGCTGCAATAATCACATCGGCCAGTTGGGTATTATGCTGTGCGAGGTAAATGGTTTGTCCGCTTTTAAATTCAGCCAGGCGAATAGATGCTTTTGAATAACCAACCGCCGAAAATGTAATTACACGTGCCGATGCCGGCAGGTTCCTGAACGAAAATCGTCCGCCTTCATCGGTGACATCGGTTCGATTGCCAGGGTCAACAATTACGGTAACCCCATGAATAGGGCTATGCGTTAAATTATCTGCTATAAAACCAGCAACCTGACTTTGTGAGAAACCTGCTTTAGTGATTAGCAGTAAAAGAAATAATGATAAAAGTTTATTCAACATCAATTAGGCTAATGAGCCGGTAAAACTAACCAATGTAGAGTAGAATTTGCAAAATGTATCGATTAGTGAGCCTAATACCAGGGTAAATACCGGCTTTTAACTCGAATATCACATAAATGTTCCCTACTAAAACCTTGGTGCATTTACCTAATTTCATTTAAGCTGACTAAGATAGTGGCAGCGTAAACCAGAAAGTACTGCCTTCACTTAATTGACTATCTACACCAATTTCTCCACCATGTTTCCGAATAATCTCGGCACAGATGTATAGTCCCAAGCCAAGCCCAGAGAATTGTATACCACTATAATCGGCACGGTAGTAGCGGTCAAACAAGTGCGGTATCGTATCCGGATCGATGCCCGGGCCTTTGTCTGCTACAGATACTTTAACCCTATTTTTTTCACGGCCAACAGTAATACATATCTCTTTAGAATCAGGAGCATACTTAACCGCATTGTTAACCAAATTAACTACAACTTGGTCAATCTGTTGCTCATCGGCATATATCTTCAAATTTAGGTCTCCCTGCAAAACAATTTCATGTTTACCAGCTGTACGAATATGATGACAACAGTCAGTAATCATATCAGCAATGGTAAATTCTACTTTACGCAGATGGAGTTGCCCCTCAGAAATGCGGGTGCTGTTAAGTAAATCTTTAATCAAGCTGTTCAGCTTCTTTAAACTTTTATTAGCCTGATTGATAAGTTTACTTATTACTGCCGGTTTAGGATTATCAATCATCCGCTCCATGAGTTGCATAGATGCCGTAAGGCTGGTTACCGGAGTTTTAAGTTCATGACTGGCTACCGAGATAAACTCATCTTTTTGTTGCATAACTCGGCGCCTGTTGGTTACATCCATAAAGGTTGCGATACCGCCGGTGATTTTTCCGGTGTTTTGATCAATAATTGGTGCCGCGTTAATAGATAGATAAAACACTTCACCTTCTTGAGGTTTTACGCCAATCTCGTAATCATAAACTGCCATACCCGTATTTAGCATAATGCTCATCGGATGATCTTCCTTAGGCAGAGGCGTACCGTCTAATCGTACATTTTGCCATTTAGCATCATAGTAGGTTCGTTTATTGATTTCGCTTTGCGACAAACCCAGTATACGTTGGGCCATAGCGTTCGAGTATGTTAAACAGCCATCCAGATCAATTATACCTACCCCTTCGGCCATGGTATCTAGTATATTTTGGAAGCGTTGTTCACTGGCAGCAAGTTTTTTGTACGATTCTGCAAGCTCATTATTAGCCCGAGCTTGTTTTTCTGCCTCTCGTAAATTGGTTAATCGCAATTCAATCTGCTCCATTACTACAGCCGCCATGCGCTTCAACACTTTTTCCTCTTGCGGGTTAAATAATCTTGGCTGCGTATCTATAACGCAAATAGTTCCAATAAAATAACCATCGTGTGTAATTAGCGGCGCTCCTGCATAAAAGCGCAAACCAAATGAACCATGCACCAAAGGGTTATGATCAAATAATGGATCTTGCAGCGCATTTTCAATTATCGTACACTCAGAATTTACTATAGCTAATGCACAAACACAATGGCCCCTGCTACCGCAGCGCACGTCTCCCATGCCTACTGTGGCTTTGTAAAATACCTGTTCGGCATCTACTAAAGATATGAGTGCCACCGGTACCTGAAATAGTTCGGCCGCTAGTTCTACAACTTTATCAAAAGCTCTTTCAGTAGGTGTATCCAGTATGCGATATCGTTGAAGTGCTGCTAAACGTTCTTGATCATTATCCGGAATGATATCCATTCCAAATGTGTTTTCCATTATATTATAATTGACCAGCAAAGCCCAGAAATTTTTAGGCTACGCGTTATTGGTACCTATAACGTAATTTAATAAAATCAGTTACTTAAGAGTTAATATTAAAGCTAGATCAACTTTACTCTCCAACTAAAATACAGCGTTTATAAGGTCAAACACTCATCAACTAAAATGTCATACATCAAATTATCTATCCAAGTCAATCAGCCCTGGTATTACCAGATGTTGTAGTTTCTTACTTACTTTCAATAACTATTTGGCCAGATAACATGCCGCTTTGTGCCTTAACCCGGATAGTTCCGGATGTGCCTGGTTTAGCCTTTATAATAACCAAAGCTAACCCGTTGAAAGCATCACGTTCTTTTGAACTGAAAGATACCAGATCTGCCGCATCGCCATTATCAGTCGCTATTATCTCAGCTAGTCCGGCAACATCAAACTTAATGTGATTATTAGCTTCGGGCACTAGTGTGCCTTTACTATCTAGTACTCGGAGCGTAATAAAGCATAAATCCTTTCCATCGGCAGTTATAACTTTTTTGCTTGCTGTTAGTTCAAGTGCAGCTGCTTTACCTGCTGTTTTTACCCTATCTGTTGCCCAAGGCTTGTGGTTCTTGTAAGTAATAACTTTTAGTTCTCCGGGCTCGTACATCACACTATCCCATCGGAAGCGGCATTCGTAAGGCAACCGGTTTTTTCGGCCTAACGATTTACCATTTAAAAACAACTCTGCTTCATTACCTGATGAGTAAACATGAACCGGCGTTATCTTACCTATACGGTCGGGCCAAGTCCAGTGCGGCAGAATATGCGCTACAGGAAAATCAGGCCGCCAGCGCGATTGGTAAAGGTAAAATCTGTCTTTTTTGAATCCTGCCAAATCAATAATACCGGAGTAAGAACTACGCGCAGTATAGTAAGGCGTAGGCTCGCCCAAGTAATCCCATCCCGACCAAACAAATTCGCCCGCTACATAAGGATACTTATCTTGTGTGGCAAATACTTTATCTGGAGAAGAACCGAAAGGTGCTGAATACAAATCATAGGCACTTACATATTTTCTTTTCTCATCTCCTCCATTCCCCTCTGCAACTGGGGCACTTGTACCTTCAAATACCGGGAACAGATAGGTGCCGCGGCTACTTAAGGCCGATGCCGTTTCACTGCTAAAAATCATTTTATCCGGAAACTGCTTTTGAAAAGTTGGATACAGAGGTGAGGTTTTAATGCCCTTTAAATACGCATAAGCGGGTGCATCACGGATGCCCTCCCCTTGGTAATTCAAACTTATTAAATCCATTACTTGCGGAAAAGTCATATCGGGCTTGGCGTAATTCATGGAAGCAGTGGCTGTTCGTGTTGCATCTTCTTCTTTTACGATATCATACAACTGTTTAGCCAGCGCAGCACCAGCTTCTGATGTGTACTGTTCTCCCACTTCATTCCCGAAGCTCCAGGCTATAACTGATGGATGATTCCGGTCTCTCCGGATAAATGCTCTCAAATCAGGCTCATGCCATTCTGGAAAAATCAGGTGAAAATCCAATGGCGTTTTTCCTCGCTCCCAGCAATCGAAAATCTCATCAATCACCAGAAACCCCATACGATCAGTAAGCTCCAATAACTCAGGTGCAGGCGGGTTATGTGCCAGGCGGATGGCATTACACCCCATGTCGCGCAGCATTTCTAATTGTCGTTGGGCTGCACTTACATTGAAGGCAGCGCCTAAGGCTCCCAAATCATGATGTTGGTTTACGCCTTGAATGCGTATAGGTTTACCATTTACCAATAACCCTTTAATGGAGTCAAACATGATTGAACGAATACCAAAGCGGGTTTCATATTCATCAACACAATGGCCATTTTGGTACAAGCGGGTAATTGCTATGTAGCGATGCGAGTTTTGTGAGGGAATAGGCTCCCATAATAAAGGATTTTTTATCGTTACTGATTGATTTATTTTCAGTTTAGTTTGTGCAGGCAGCACAGTAACGGCATCCGGAAAAACGGTTACCCTCTCTCCTGCTTTTTCAAGCTTGTCGTTTAAAACGTAAATTTCTGTAACTGTTTTAATGCGCTGAGCAGTACGAGATCTATTCTCCAAATCAACATCCAAATCAACCTTAGCTGATGAAGCAGAAACGTTGCTGGTACGAACGTAAGTGCCCCATTGCCTCACATGTACAGGTTGCACTTTGGTTAACCATACATTCCGGTAAATACCGGCACCTGGGTACCAGCGGGAAGAATTAGCCGGATTATCCAGCCTAATGGCTAATTGATTATCGGCTCCATACCTGAGATATGGGGTAAGATCGAGCCGGAAGGAATTGTAGCCATAAGGCCAGCCCCCAACCAGATTTCCATTCAACCAAACCATAGCGTATGACATGGCACCGTCAATGTCCAGGTATATAGATTTCCCTTTATCAGCCTTGGCAATATTCAGTTTTTTGCGGTACCACGCTACCCCTTGAACCGGCAAGCGCCCCATACCACCGCCTACAATAGCATTGGCTTCTTTGTAAAAAGGTTCATGAATAGCCCAATCATGCGGCAGATCGATTTTTCGCCATTGTGTGTCATTAAAGCTACTTTGTACGAAAGCAAAATCACTACCCGGATTACCTGCCGGACGAATATGCCGATTTGCCGGATTGTTAATGAAATCATTTGCACTAGGTAATATCCAAGCTTTTAACCCATGTCTTGACGCCGCAACTCCTCCGGTTTCAGAAGCTCTGGTATCAGCCACAATATCATCATTATGGTTATACGTTTTGGGGCGTTCATCATAAATCAGATGATCAGGCTCACCTGAGTAACGCATAAATCGCCAGCCTTTGTTGATGTTAATGCGCTCACGAGGTGAAGGTTTGATACTTGCTGTTTCAGCAAAAAGCCCGATTTGCATTGTACACATCAGAAAGAGAATAAATATAAATACCCGTTTATTGTGTATTGAACGAACGTTGAAGATGTTAAAATGAAGGTTCATGCAGGTAGGTTTAATACCACACTAAAGTTAACCATATCTCTGAAGTAGCTGCCAATAAAAAGAACTTCATCTCTGTTTAGGTGAAAAACTTCTCTAAAATACAATCGATTGTATTTTCTACTATGAAGTAACTTAATAATTAGCTAGTTTTAATACCTGTTTAAATCATTATTCATGCCTATTAAAAAACTTTCCTTTCTGCTGGTTATTATTTGGTGCTGCACTTTACCAACTTGGGCGCAATCTACCCGGTTGGTGAATCCTATACTGGCAGGTTTTTACCCGGACCCCAGCATTTTAAAAGTGGGGAAAGATTATTATCTTATTAACTCCACGTTTGCTTACTTTCCAGGCATTCCAATATTTCACAGTAAAGATTTGAAGAATTGGAAGCAGATTGGTAATGTGATTGACCGCCCTACACAAATGAACTTTATGGGAGACCGTATGACTCGTGGCCTCTTTGCACCTGCCATAAGCTATCATAACGGTATTTACTACATAACGTGCACGCTTATAGACCATAAAGGCAACTTCGTAGTCACTGCTAAAAACCCGACTGGCCCCTGGAGTGACCCAGTTTGGCTGCCAAGTGTTAGCGGCATTGATCCATCGTTGTTTTTTGATGATAACAAAGCTTATCTGGTTTATAACAGCGATGCTCCTGATAACAAGCCTTTGTACTCGGGCCATCGTACCATTAAAATTTACGAATTTGACCCTGTAAAAATGCAGATGATGGGCGAACCTCAAATTGTAGTAAACGGAGGCGTTGACATTAGCAAAAAACCGGTGTGGATAGAAGGGCCGCACATTATAAAAGCCAACAACTGGTACTATTTGTATGCAGCCGAAGGTGGCACTTCGGTTAACCACTCCGAAGTAGTGTTTCGCAGCCGTTCCGTTACCGGGCTGTATGTACCGTACGAACATAACCCTATTTTAACGCAACGCAGTTTGCCTCCCGAACGACCTAACCCGATTACTTCAGCAGGCCATGCCCAATTTGTGGAAGGGCCAGATGGCAAAACTTACGCCGTCTTTTTGGCGGTAAGGCCTTATGCTGATGATTACTATAATACGGGGCGGGAAACCTTTATTGCTCCGGTAAAGTGGACGAATGATTGGCCCATTATTAATGCTGATTTCAAAGAAGTACGGTACACCTACACAGCACCTTATCAAGAAGTAAAGCAGCAAAACACTCTTCCGCAAAGTGGAAATTTTAGCTATACGCTTAATTTTAAAAACGGGATAGATCCTTCACTTCTATTTCTAAGAACTTATGACTCCAGTTGGTTGAAAACAGATGCTCATGGCCTAACTATGAAATTAAAGCCAGAAACTTGCATGGATTTTGGCAATGCGGCTTTTGTAGGCAAGCGTCAGCAACACTTAATTTGTTCTGCCAGTACCGAACTAAACTTTGTAGCTGCTAATGACCATGAAAAAGCCGGTATGCTAATTTTTCAGGATGAAAAGCATTTTTACTACATCTGCAAATCAATTGCTGATGGTAAGCCGGTCATGCAGCTTTATCAAAGTAACAGCCAATCGGCAGGTAACATGAATTTACTTGCCCAGGCACCGCTCAAGGGTACCGGTGCAAAAGTGTATCTGCAAATTAAAGCTTCGGGAGCGCAATACAGCTTCTATTACAGCGAGCAGCCCAATAACTGGCAGTTGCTAAAAGATGGCATAGACGGCAAGTTTTTGAGCACGCATGAAGCTGGCGGATTTATTGGCTGTTTGTTTGCCTTGTATGCTACCTCATCCGGCATGGCCTCTACCAGCACAGCTAACTACCCTTGGCTACGTTATGAAGGGAATGATGTAGTTTATAAACAGTAAACTCAAGTAGTCCGCAATGCCCTATTTTGCTCAAATGTTTCAATTCATGTTTCTAAACTCAACAGGTGTTTTACCAGTTTTTTGCTTGAAGAGCTTATTAAAGTATTGCGGATATTCAAACCCTAATGAGTAGGCTATTTCACCAATCGATTTATTGGTGCTTAACAGGATGTTCTTCGCTTCTTCAATCAAATAAAAGTGTATGTGATCCTGAGTGTTTTTGCCGGTTTCTTTTTTGAGTAAATCGCTCAGGTAACTTGGTGATAGATGCACCTGGTCGGCCAAATATTTTACTGTTGGCAGGCTTTTCTCGCTGATGTAGTTCCCTTTAAAATATTCGTTCAAAGCTTTTTCAACTTGAACTACAACAGCGTGATTGGAACTTTTTCTGGTAATGAACTGCCTGCCATAAAACCGGGAGCAGTAATTTAAAAGCAGTTCAATGTTAGAAACCAGAATGGCTTGACTATGAATGTCGATATTCTCTTGTAATTCCGCTTCAATCTTGAGTACACAATCATATAAAATCTGTTTTTCCTTTTCTGACAGATGAAGTGCTTCTGCAATCTCGTAAGTAAAAAAGCTGTAATCCTTCATGCTATTATTTAAAGCCGTAGGTCTGATTAAATCCGGGTGAAAAAACAAACCCCATCCCAGCATATCTAATGATTCTTCAACATCATTATCCATTTCAATCACCTGGTTAGGCGCCATACACACCAGACTACCGTTTTGAAAATCTATCAGCTGACGTCCATACTTAATCTTGTTCTTGTGGTAATTTTTGAACAGGATACTATAAAAATCGGTTGTGAGTTTTACACCATCACTTATGCAGGTGTTTACTTTGCCAAAATCTACTACGGCAACTAAGGGATGTTGAACAGTGATTCCCTCATCAAATATTTTGCATAAATCGGGTATGCTATTTAATTGGATAAACTCGCTCATAGGTTAGGTCAACTTTTAGTATTGTTTGATCTCTGGTGTAAATATGCCTTTTTTTATAAAAAGTTATGGAAGTCATTAGTGTCATAATGCTTCCATAACTTTTACATTTTTTAGTTACAAACCAAATTGTGATTTTAAACCTTCCAGATAGGCCTCATCATCTAACTGTTTGCGAGTGATTAACATAGCCTTAGCATCCTCACCAGCAGCATATCTTAACTGTGAAGTGCCGTCGGTAGCTGCCTGGTAAATTACATCAGCAATGGTACTTGCGGGCGATGCATTCTGAAACATTTGCTGTGTGCCGGCTAGTACCTTTTGTATCAAGGGTTGATATTCTGTAAGCGTTTCATCAACATGAAGATCAAAAGAACGGCCAGTAAAATCAGTAGCAATAGCGCCGGGTTCTACAATTTTTACTTTACCGCCAAACTGCTCCACTTCAAAGCTTAAGGCTTCGGAGATACCTTCCACGGCAAATTTAGTTCCGTGGTACAAAGCGCCCAGCGGCATAGTAATTTTACCACCCATAGAGGAAACATTGATAATGATACCGTTTTTGTTTTGACGAAAATGAGGAAGCACTGCTTGTGTAACCGCTATTAACCCGATCACGTTGGTATTAAACTGCCGATGTACTTTTTCCAGTGGAAAAGATTCTAAAGGGCCATAAGCGCCATACCCTGCGTTGTTAACCAACACATCTATCTGACCAAACTTTTCAATACCTGCATTTACCGCGTTTTGGATAGATGTTGCCTCCAGCACATCCAACCGGGTAACGAACACGTTATTCAATATGGTTAACTCAGCTTCATTTTCAGGGTTGCGCATGGTGGCAATAACGTTCCAGCCTTTTTGTTGAAATAGTTTGGCAGTTTCTTTTCCCAAACCGCTACTTGCACCAGTAATTAAAATTGTCTTTTTCATATTCTTTTGTTTTTAATTATGGTGTAAAGGTCTTGTTAAAAGCATAGGTGCAGATAACACGAATGCAGGGTTGTTGTATACTTTTTACGGATTCTAAAGATTAAGCCTACAATAAAGCTTTTAGAACGTCTTTTATTTGATTCCTTTGGTGAATATTAATACGGATACAAAAACATTTTAAAAGCTACATGCAATAGTGTTAGCGGCTCTCAGGCTGGCTTCTCATACTCTTCTTAATCTTTTCCCGGTGCTGCTCACCCCACAAACTTAATTCACGCAACACATTTTTTAAGGTCCGGCTATGTTCAGTTGCTTCATAAATGATGGTAACGGGTGTGGTTGCATATACATGGCGCTTAACAAATTCATTTAGCTCTAAATCTTTTAACTCTTTAGCCAATATTTTTGGAGAGATGCCTTTAACTTCATGCTGAATTTCGTTAAATCGTTTTGGCGATTGTACCAAACTCAATATTAATGGTAATCGCCACTTGCCGCCAAGTACATACAATGCGTCAAGCACGTTGCCAAGCGAACTGGCACACTCTTCCTTGTCGGGAATGGTGTCCAAATCATGAATCATCATTGTCATACTCAAAGCTACGCACTTTCCTGAAAGTAAGCGCTTTCCTTTAGGTAAGTACTATCTTTTCAATAGTTAGCACAAATACCTTTGCCTGTATGAATTGCGAGAGCGAACAGGCTGTTTAGGTTGAGCTTTAAACATTATATCTACCCTAAACACCCGCTGCAAAACATGCATCAATGCTCCCGCCATCTCAAAAGCTAATCACATTTAATTAAAACTTTTATGAAACGTATTCTTCATTTAATTTCCAGCATTCAGGGAAATGAGTCTTACAGTCTTAAACTTAGCAAAGCCATTATTGAAAAGGTGATCGAAAAATATCCGGGCAGCACCGTTGAAGAAGTAAACTTGAACCAGCTAGATATTCCGCATTTGAACCCCACCATTCTACAATCCATGTTTACGCCCGGCGACCAATTGTCTACCGAAGCTAAGGAGTCCATACGCTACTCGAATGAGGCAGTAAAACAATTGATGGATTCAGAAATTTTGGTTATCGGTGCCCCCTTTTATAACTTTACTATCCCTACTACACTGAAAGCCTGGATTGACCATATCACCAGAGCCGGAATTACCTTTGGCTATAACGAGAATGGTCCGATTGGGATGGTTACCGGTAAGAAAGTGTATGTGGCTATGGCTTCCGGCGGCATCTATTCAAAAGGACCTGCACAAGGTAACGACTTTGTAGCGCCTTACCTGAAAGCCTACCTCGGTTTTTTAGGCATGACCGACCTGACTATTTTTCGTGCAGAAGGTGTTAAAGTTGCGGGGGTGAAAGAGCATGCACTTGAAAAAGGCATCGCAAGCATACATATTGATTAGTTATACATTACTTAAACTGTCCATTCAACTATCCTTTTTGTATTAAGGTCAACTACGTTGTCTGGTTGATAAAACATAAACCGCCTACAATGTTATTGTAGGCGGTTTTACTATTTCATACACTTAACCATGCACCTTACAAACTACTTTATAAAAGTTTTCAGGTAATTAACGATACCTGCAGCATCGTACGTGGCCGTTAGCTCAACTTTGTACCAGTTGAACGTTGTGGATAGCATAATTAAAGCAAAGAAATTATATAAACGATTGCGCTATCGCGAATTGTAGCAGGTATTGCAACTAAAAAGTTTGTCTTTGCAAATATTTGTTATTGCTTTGCCAAGCATTAGCGCTATTGTACAAATAGCTTAATTTGTTACGTAAGCATTGCCTGCTTAGGGAAAAGTTCATTATCAATTTTTTAATTGATTTAACTATTCAAGATCATTATCAATAAATATGTTTCACACGGCCATCACTCAAAAATTACTATCAAAAGCTGCATTCGTTTTATTTCTATTTATTCAGCTATCTATTACCGTTTTAGCTCAAATTGGCGTACAGCCCAAAGCAAACCCTAAAGCAGTAATACAAGAAGGACATGTTCGTTTCACAATACTTACGCCTCGCCTTATCCGTATGGAATGGACGAATAGCGGAACGTTTATAGACAACTCTACTTTTATTGTTGTTAACCGAAACTTGCCTGTACCCCATTTTACATCCACCACACGTAACGGGCTGCTGATCATAAAAACCGATGAACTTGAACTTCAATATAAGCAAGGTTCTGGAAAATTTACAGATCAAAACCTTTCCGTGAAAGCTTTGGATGCTCGGCATTCTTTCACCTGGACACCCGGATTAAAGCAAAAAGGAAATCTTAAAGGCACCTACAGAACCTTGGATAATTATGATGGCGACGAACAAATTTATAGTAAGAAGAAGATTGAGTTGGAAGATGGCTTACTTTCAACCGATGGCTGGAGTTTAATTGATGATTCTAAAAGCCTGCTTTTTGACCATAGTGACTGGCCTTGGGTAGAGCAACGACCGGCAAGCGACTACCAAGATTTTTACTTTTTAGGTTACGGACGGCAATACAAAAAAGCATTATTTGATTACATGCAAATTGCAGGTAAAGTTCCACTGCCACCCCGCTATGCTTTTGGCTATTGGTGGTCAAGATACTGGAGCTATTCTGATAATGAAGTACGCGGTGTAGTTGGCAACTTTGAGCAGCATAAATTACCGCTGGATGTGTTCGTTGTGGATATGGACTGGCACTATACGGATAGCCTAAGAGCGAAAGACGATGTATTTGGACAACCCAAAGGTTGGACAGGCTGGACATGGAATAAGAGACTGTTTCCAGATCCTGACCAGTTTTTACATTGGATGAAAGAAAAAGAATTGAAAGTAACCCTTAACCTTCATCCGGCTTCAGGTATTGCGCACTTTGAAGAACCTTACCAAAGAGCAGCTAAATACTTAAATTTTGATACGACCAGTAAAGCTAACATTCCATTTGCAGGGTCTGACAAGAAGTTTATGCAAGCTTTGTTTAACACCGTGTTGCACCCAATGCAGAAAAAAGGCATTAGCTTTTGGTGGCTGGACTGGCAACAATGGCCTTATGACAAGCAGATAAAAAACTTAAACAATACCTGGTGGCTGAACTATGCTTTTTTTACAGACATGGAACGTAATTCATCTGCACGCCCTATGTTATACCATCGCTGGGGTGGTTTAGGGAATCACCGGTACCAAATTGGCTTTTCCGGAGATGCAGTTATTTCCTGGAAATCATTAGCGTTTCAACCTTATTTCACCAGTAGTGCTTCAAACGTATTATATGGTTACTGGAGCCATGATATTGGTGGGCATCAGTTCGGCCCCGGCTCAGACAGAACGCTTAACCCTGAATTATATGTACGCTGGATGCAGTTTGGTGCTTTAAGCCCTATATTCAGAACCCATTCATCAAAAAATGCAGCACTGAACAAAGAGGCCTGGAACTTTCAAGGCGAGTATTACGATGCCTTAAGTAGTGCTATTCATTTACGATATCAATTGGCGCCTTATGTTTATACCATGGCCAGAAAAACTTATGACACAGGTATATCGCTTTGCAGGCCCTTATATTACGACTATCCAGAAACTAAAGATGCTTATGAGAATCCATCAGAATACATGTTTGGTGACGATTTGCTGATAGCTCCTATTGTAAGCCCCATGGAAAACGGCATAGCTAAAAAGAAAGTTTGGCTCCCAGCAGGAAATGATTGGTTTGAGTGGCATACAGGCACGTTGCTCAAAGGTGGTCAGTACGCTGACCGGGCGTTTGGTTTAGAAGAGTACCCCATTTTTGTAAAAGCAGGTACGGTAATGCCAACCTACCCTTCTGTTAAAAACCTTAGCCATGATCCGGAACAATGTATTATTGACATATTCCCGGGTGCAGATGGCTCGACGGAAATTTATGAAGATGGTGGAGATAGCAAGGATTACGCAAATGCCTATGCTTTTACCAAAGTAACTTCCAAGCACCTACCCGGGCGCGTGCACAAAGTGGTAATCATGCCCCGCAAAGGCAAGTACACCAATATGCCACTAAGCAGAACTTATACTGTGCGCTTGTATGGTGCAGAAATGCCAGAATACATAACCGTAAATGGTACCAAGCTTAATTACGCTAGTGAACCCAATGAGAAAGCATGGAATTATAATGGCAAAGAACTATCGGTAAATATTCCATTAGCTAAAGCCAACTGCGCACAGATGCAAGAAGTTGCTGTTTATTACAGCAAAACATATAGCGTTAACGTAAATACCGGATTGGTAAGAAAGTTTAGGCAGCTCACCAAAGGAATAACCGCATTGAAGTTTAAGGATGCCGATATTATTTTACCCGAGGTTGTTGGTAAGTGCGAAGAAACCAACCTTCGACTACAGTATTATCCATCTCAATTTTACAAGACTTTAAATTATTTCAATCAGAATTACACTGATATTCCTAATGCTGTTGAGAAAGCAACAAATGAAAATAATGCAAATTGGTTTCGGGATTATTTCAAAACAAATATGGCAGAGAAACAATAGGCTCCACAACATTATATTCAGGAACTGAATGAAGTTATTAAAATAACATCTTCGGTTTACAAGGATTTGATAGACTAAGAAGGGCAAGAACTGGTAAACCAGGCTTGCCCTTTTTAATGCATTTAACTTAAGCAGCTTTAGAACCTTTTTGTGAAATATACAATTTATTAGCAGGATTAAGTGAATAACAATTTATAGAATTGCATTATGCTTACTGTAAACGTTCCTGACTCTTTACATACCTGCAGCCAAATCAATAACGAAGATATTTCATTCGTACATTATCGGGAAGCATCCCCTGCAGGGAGAAACTTGATCTCTTTTGAAAGCTGCGCTATCAGTTTTATCCTTAGTGGGCAAAAAGAGTTTTTTCGGGAATCGGCAAGTACGCTGGTGCAGGCAGGTGAAGGAATCATCATTCCGCAAGGAAATGCTATCATCTCTGAACGCAGGCTACAGGCAACTGAATACACCAGCTTGGTTATATTTTTCCCCCTTAAAATTGCTAAAGACTTTATATGGTCATCTCCGGTTAAATTATCTGGTACAACCGGCTGCTCTTCCGCACTTAAAGCAAACAACGGCTTTTTGCCTTTTAAGGTAACGTCTTATCTAAGCTTATACATTAAAAACATTATTACTCTTATAGAACAAAAAGCTGAACTTACTTATCCGGTAATGTTACATAAACTACAGGAACTATTTCTTGTACTTGCGGAAATGCACCCGGACACTTTTTTCGACCTGTGGAATGTAGCGCAGGATGCATCGGAAATACATTTACGTAGAGTTGTTGAAAGTAATATATCTAAGGGGTTTACACTTACAGAGCTGGCTTTTCTGACCAATCGTAGCCTGGCCACTTTTAAGCGGGACTTTGAAAAAGCATATGGTACTTCGCCTGGAAAATACCTGTTAAAACGAAAAATGGAAATAGCCAGCCATGCTTTACATAGTGGCAAAAGCCCTGCTGAAACCGCAATGGAAACTGGGTACGAAAACATTTCCAACTTTACTGCGGCGTTTAAAAAACACACTGGCTATACGCCTAAAGAATACCAAAGCATCAACTTTCAAACTGAGCCGTTAGCAATATAAAATGAGCTGAAAGCAGTCGTTCTTTGAAGCAGGTATTGACCAGTTTTGCCGTATGAAAACTGCAAGATTTTTACTACTGCTGTGCTGGGTAATTGGTTTATCTTCAACATTGCAAGCACAAACATTTACACTTCAAAGCCCGGATATACAGGGGCAATTCACAACAGGTTATTTGTCTAATACATTTGGTTGTCAGGGCGGCAATACCTCACCCGCCTTAAAGTGGAGTACACCGCCTGCAAAAACCCTAAGCTATGCCTTAACTATGTTTGATCCGGATGCGCCTACAGGTAGCGGATGGTGGCATTGGGTAGTATTTGACATCCCTGCTTCAGCAACAGGCTTACCCAAAAATGCGGGTAACGTGTCCCATCACTTATTACCGGAAGGCAGTGTGCAAAGTATTACAGACTTTGGTATTCCGGGTTATGGTGGTCTGTGCCCACCTGAAGGAGACCGGCCACATGGTTATATTATTACCCTTTATGCCCTTGATACAATCAAGTTAGGCTTAGATTCAAAAGCAACACCGGCACTGGTAGGCTTTATGCTCAACAAGCATGTGGTAGCCAAAACTTCATTAATAGTTTATAGTAAAAGATAATTATGACCAATTCACTAAAAGAACAATTCGATCAGGTTTCTAAAAAATACGATGCCCAGCGGCCTCAGCTGATTCCTTGCTTTAATGATTTCTATACAATTTGCCTGCCCCTCATTGAGGAGCTACCTTCTCTAAAAACTGTTTTAGACATTGGCGCAGGTACCGGATTATTTACACAATTTATTTATCAGAAACGGCCTGATCTGCACTTTACACTTATTGATATATCTGGAGAGATGCTGGCTGTTGCCAAAGAACGCTTTGCAGGTGCTAATAATGTATCGTTCCATGAACTTGATTTTTCCAAAGGAACTATTGAACAAAAATATGATTTGATTATATCTTCACTGGCCATTCATCACTTAGAGGATAGCTTGAAAGAAGCTCTGTATCAAAATATTTATAACGACTTAAATCCAGGTGGAATTTTCATCAATGCTGACCAAGTGAAAGGAAGAACATCCTGGTTTGATAATTACTATAAAATGCAATGGCAGGAAACTATTTCAAAATCAGGTTTAGACGAAACGGCAATCAACAGCGCACTAGAACGTATTAAGCTTGACAAATTTGGGTACTTAGATTTGCAATTAAGTATGTTGGATAAGATAGGCTTTCTGGAAGTAGACTGTATTTATAAGCACAATAACTTTGTAGTTTTCGCAGGATTAAAGTAATGAAAAACGTAAATTCTGATTAGAATCAATACCTTTTTGGGTTAACCATTAGCTTAGCATTTCAAAGTTAAATTCCATTTCTTTTTTATCAATATACAAAAAATTACTCTAAAAAAGAAAAGCCTCCTAACACTCGCTGTCGGGAGGCTTTCAACCTAAACCTTATCACAATAACAGACCGGTAGGTCTGTATGCTGCGAATCTACATCGTTATATTGGTTTGTACAAATCACTAATATTAATGCCCTATAACTGACGTTGATATGATAAGTAGTAATAATAGCTATCATCCACCTTTTCAACTAATTAAAGTTAGCGGTAAACCAATAAAATTTTAAATAGCACATAATCTATTAACAACGATAAGCAAAGCTGATTTAACGTTTAAGTTGATATTGTTCAGGCTTGTAGCATTCACGACAACGACACAGGCTATGCTGCTTGCATCACTCCGATCATTATTCCGTTCGATAATACCACAATATAGCTATGCAATGTTCATCATTCTGCTATGATCTTACCGCGCATACTACCATAATGCCCCGGAAAGGTGCAGATGAAATCATAATAGCCTTTATTTTTTATAACAAAGGTAATTTGAGTACTTTCTCCAGGCCCAATCAATGCTGTATGGGCGATAACTGAACCTTTAAAAGCCGGAGAAACATAGTCCTGGTCGCGATACTTCATTCCTTCAATAGCAAACTTGGTAATATCCGTACCCGTTTTGAGTAAAGTGAAATTATGCCCCATAGAGTTCTTAGGCATTTTACCAATATTAGTTAGCTTTAAGCTCACTTTTTCGCCGGCTCTAACCTTAAACAAAGTGTCGCTGTACTGCATGCGGTCATTTGCAGTCAGTTCAATCTGATTGTTCACGGGTTCCGACTCAATAGCTGGGTTACTCTGGCTTGCAGCAGCACTAGTTTTGCTACTCGCCTTAGCCAGCCTGCCAGTATCAGCCGTAGATCCCAAGGTGCTTTTGTCTCCACCACCACAAGCAATTAAAAACATGCTACAGCCAAATAAAATTGATAAATATTTCATGTAATTGTTTTCCACAAAATTGCGGTGTAGATATCGGTACAAATATGACCAACATCAGGCACAAACATGATATAAAGACGTTTTTACTATGGTTGATCTGACGACCTTTGCTTTTTGTTTTAAAGATCGTGTGTAATCCTGTTCATTGATTAATAGCAGTAAATGAGTAAAATGGAGAAAGCCGTTACTAGAATGAGCTTTATATAAAAGCTCACTAGCATCAACATACCATTATTCATGTACCCTTGTGAACAACATCTTGTCAAATTGTAGCAATTTGTTGCTTTAAACTTTAAAAAATAAATTACTGTGCCAGCCAAAAAGCTCAGCAAATGATGTGTACAACTTTATCTATCTAGTAAAACCTGGCAGGAGAGAATTTCCGTATAGGTGCAATGAATGGAGTTTATCGATGGATATCTTAAATATTATCTCAAAGGATGGATTTCCTACGCTTAAGCGTCATATAGAAAACTCAGTTATACTGCAAGTATTCAATCTGGAAAATGATATTTGTTTGTAGTTAAAACTAAAGAAATGCCCATTTGTTGAAATATTGAAATCTAAACATTAATAAAACATATTCCAATGTTACCATCTTTTAAAGGCAAAGACAATGGTGCTGATAGCAGCGACCTGACCACAAAAATCATGAATGCCATGGAGCCTGCAATAAAAGAACACTGGCCCAAGATTGAACCTTATGCCAACCAAGCGTTAGCCGCTGCTCAAAATGACGAAACAATTGAAATGCTGGCCCGCAAAATTTATCCCTGGCTCCCTATGGTGGTGCGTTTAGCAATAAAAGAAGATAAATTTGTTGCTTTTACCTTGGAACACAAAGGTCCAATTCTGGCAAAGCTAGCAGAAATAAAAAACAGGTAAATTATTTAGTTCTATTTATCTTTCAGGACTGGTAAAATGGCTTCAGCAAGCTGTACCCATCTGTTACTAATCAGTTTTTGCTGATATACCGAAAGGTATGCTCGTAAGGAGTGCTTTAAAGAAGTTTTTCGTTGCAAAGCTTTACACTTCATCCCTGACAAAGGACAACGCAGTCCTACATCACAGCTGTCTATCTCGATAGTTGTTAGGCCTAATTTAATTCAAATGAATAATCTGCAACTATGCTTTTAGGAACAACAGCTCATCATGGCACTTCTTCAGAAGTAGAATCATTGATTATACAGCTGCTCTTGCAACAGCGTTATGCAGAAGCGTATGAACTGTTAATCAATCAACAACCTGTTCAGACAGCTGCGCTATATAATACGGCCCTTTGCCTGCACTGGAGCGGTAATTATCAGGAAGCCTTAAGCCGGCTGGAAAGAATTCAGCTTACTCAGCAGGTGAGCAACGGAAATCAACTTCAGGCAGATAGTGGTTACAAGGCAATCAAAAACAAGCAGAATCAAACCAATGATTATTTGCATGGGATAAGCGAAGTGTACATCAAAAGCTTTCCTGTGTTAGTCCATGATAATATTGTCCGGCTCAAAACAGACTGCTGGCTGCAATTGGGCAATTATGCAAAAGTGATTGCTATAGCCACACCAATTGCTCACAAAAGATATAAAGATGTTACTGATGCTCTAAAATTAGCTAATACAGCCCATGACAAAGGAATTTAATGAACTAAAAGACACTTATCAGCGCAATATGTTTGCAGCGGAGGGTGATAAGGTTGATATGTTAACCTTGTACAAGCAGTTGCCCGATATCAGCATTACTAGTGACTATAGAGAAAACTTGTATCACCTGGCGGCTCGTTTTACTGATGTGGAAGCTATTCGATTTTTGAAAGAGGCCGGTCTAAAACCGACTGCAGATGAGTACGGCAACACGGCTTTGCATGCGCTTACTAACACCCGGTTTGATTTCAACGATCCGAAATTGGAAGAAAAGGCCCTGCTGGTTTATCATACTACTCAGGCGTTGCTAGAGGCGGGCGTCAACCCTAAAAAGAAAAGTGATTCGGGGAAGCTGGCCTATTTTGAAGCAGGCTTATTATATATATGGCCCTTTTTACAAGCTATGGGTGAAGCCGGCGTTAAGATGGATGCTGCCGAATCCGGAGGCATGAACTTACTGCATGTCATCTGTGAGAAACTGGGTAACCGGAAAGATATTCCTGGCGCTGTAAATGCAGCTACCAAAACGGTGCGTGTGCTACTGGAAAAAGGCGGCATTGACATTGAAGACAAAGATGTTTTTGGCACTACCCCACTTACCTATGCCCAGCGCAGCGGCGTAAAAGGGATAGCAGCCCTACTTTCGGGCGATGAAAATGACGTGGCTACTGGCGGCATGACCCTGCATGAAGCCGTATTGAACCGGGATGCCGAAGCGGTGCAGGCGCTATTACAGCGTGGCACAGACTTGAACGAGGTAGCAGACCAGTACCGCCGCACACCGCTCATGCTAGCCTGCGAATACGCTTCTGCCCCTTTGGTAGAGTTGCTGGCTAAAGGCGGGGCTGATGTTAACTTCAGAGCAGGTAGCGGCGAAACGGCAGTGTATTACTTGCTTACCAAGGCTGTATTTAATTTAGGCCGGGGCATGAGCCAAGTTAATAAAGACATTGTAAAGATGTTGCAAGTTCTGCTGGCCAATCGGCTGGATACAGATGCGGCTATTGATAATGAGGGTAATACTGCCCTCAATCTGTTGTGCCAGGCCGGCTACCTGGCTGACCTGAATACCACACTGGCTGAAGAATTGATTGATGCCGGAGCCGATGTGAACAAGCCCAGCCAATCAGGCAAAACGCCTTTAATGTCATTTGCACAGCGAGGCAACGAAATGAAACATAGTATTGCTGAATTGTTGCTGGATAATAATGCTGATGTCAGCTATGTAGACCAATCAGGAAATACAGCCTTAATTTATGCCGCTGGAAATTCTGATCAAATGTCGGGTAAGCGGATAGTATCTTTGATACTGGAGAAGGACAGATCAAGCTTGGAACGGGTAAATAATGCCGGGCAAACGGCAATGGATGTCGCTATTCAGCAGAACAACGAAGCTGTAGTTAAACAACTTATGAACTAAACAGAGAAGTAAGGCATTATGGATAACATGTTTTTAAACGCGTGTAAAAATGCGCAAAAAGGAATTGTACAAGCTTTTCTGAAAAAGGGAGACATCAATGTAAATAAGCGCGATAGTTTAGGCAATACACCACTGTATTATATTTGCGTTAAAGGCGCCAAAGATATTGCTAAAATGCTCATTGATGCCAGCGCCGATGTGAACCTAGCCAATAACATCAGCGAAACACCGCTGCACATTGCCGCACGTACCGGCAGCAAAGAACTTATTAAACTACTTACAGATGCCGGTGCTGATGTGAACGCAGGTAACAACAGTGGGCAAACACCCTTATTTTATGCGGTGTTGGCTTACAAAACCGAAACTGCCTTATATTTGATTAGCCTTGGGGCCGATACTTCAGTTAAAGATAACGCCGGTTTTAATGTGCTGGATCACGCAACGGCCAATGGTTTGCGCGATTTAATTGCGGCTATCTCAAACGAAGGTGTAGCACAAAAAGATGATCATGGTAATACTCCGTTGCACCAGGCGGTATTCAATAATCGCAGCGAGACGGTACAAGCTTTGTTGAAAGCAGATGCTTCCAACGTGAATGAACTAAACAATGATGGGGTCACGGCGCTAGTGCTGGCCGTAAACAACTCCAACATTCATCTAGCCGAACTACTGATTAAAAGTGGAGCCGATGTAAACCTGCACCTCTTAAACGGAAATTCCGCATTGCATTACGCAGCCGGTATAGGCAATCATCATATAGGAAAATTACTGCTAGGTGCCAAGGCCGACATCAATTCACGCAACAGTTTCAGCGAAACGCCGTTGCTTGTAGCTGCACAATGCGGGTTCAACGATTTCACAGCCCTATTAATTGAAAAGGGAGCAGATGTGAACGCTGTAAATAACGAAAGCTGCAGCGCCATGGACTTTGCCAGTGAACGTGGTTACACCGAAATATTAGAACAATTATTAATGGCAGGCGCGGATGGAAAATAATTTCAGAGCTTAGCCATAGACGGAAACTTAATGATCGTGGCTTTTCAACCATTGGTAATGAATTATTTTGCTAATGGTTCCTTAACGATGAAAATTAAAGCAGATAACAGCAACAGTAATTAAGCCGTTCCTTACACCTAAGGAAAATGGTAATTTTTAGTGGCAACTGAACATTCCAGTAAACTTGACCACTAAATTTTACTACGCCGTGAGGCGTTAGCTTGTACTGAATTTAAAAAGAATCCGGGATGATTTTCTATAATTTAAGATAATCCAAATGTCTCGGAACTGCTTGCTGACTTATCCAGAATACGTTAGTTGACGGCTCTAGGATATCCACAGTAGTCTTACTATGCGCTTTAGAAGAATTCCACAAGGGTTACTTTAAAGTGGTTTAGGGTATTAATATCAAAACAAGCCTATGTTTGCCTTTTTGCTGAGCTTCATATTAATGTGCATTGCGCCGCTACTGCATATCATTTCGTGTACTCTTCGGTTCAAAAAACGCGTGCGCATATCTATTGCTGCTATCACCTTAGTTTGCTTAGTTGTTGGAGTTGTATTCCCCATATTAGCCAGTTATATTGATATTATAAATCTACCCTCTAATACAAGATGCGCAACTGGCTCGGTAGGCTTTGCCATTTTAGGCTTGTCGATAACCATTACGGCAATACCAATATCCACGATTATATTTTTTATCATTGCTGATGATAGGCGCAGAAAAGCAGCACTTAATACCTAATCGTATTATTACTCGGATATATACTACCTGCTGCTTGCAGATAAAAACAGCCGTAACCTTTACATGAATAAACTAATTACTTGTTATATCACTGTCATTGTTCTACTGTTACTATCCTCCTGCCATAAAGCACGGGTTGTTAACACCGCATTCTATTATTGGAAAACAGTTTACGTCCTTAATTCCACAGAAAAGCAGTACTTTAACAAGCTGCATAGCCATAAGCTATACCTGCGGATGATGGATGTAGACAATGGTGACAATGGTCCGGTACCTGTATCGCCCGTTACGTTTAAGGCCACGTTCGCAGATTCGGTACAAGTTATTCCGGTGGTATTTATTGTAAATGATATACTCAAAAATCAAACACAACAACAACTGGATAACCTAGCTGCAAAAATTGTTTATTATGTAAATGGTAAAATGGTACAGGCAGGAAAAACATCTTTTAACGAGTTACAAATTGATTGCGACTGGACGCGAACCACACGCGATAATTATTTTTTTCTATTGAAGCGTATTAAAGCTAACACAAACTTTAAAAACAAGCAGCTATCGGCTACGCTGCGCCTGCATCAGCTCAAAAATCAAAAAAGCAATGGTGTGCCGCCGGTTAACCGGGTAATGTTGATGTGTTATAATATGGGCAACCTGCGCCAATATGGCTCTCAAAACTCTATTTTGAACCAGAGTGAACTGGAAAAATATGTGGGCGATAATTTAAACAATTACCAGCTGCCAGTTGATATTGGCCTGCCGCTTTTTAGTTGGGCAGTGGTATTCAGGCAAAAACAATATGCCGGAATAGCTAAACGGTTAAACCAGCAAAGCTTTACCGATAGCCTTACCTTCAAACTAACCAACAACAACTTGTATATTTTACAAAAAGATTTGCCCGAATTAGGTTTGATACATGGCGACGAAATCAGGTGGGAAACTATCCCTGCCGATAAACTCAGCGAAGCCGCAAAATATATTGAAAAACACTTAGCATCAGACACTGTAAACATCATCTACTTTCACCTTAACGAACCTACACTTAAACACTACAACTATGAAACTTTGGAAAAAACTGCTGCTTTATTTCGTTAGTATTACAGGCTGCTTATTGCTAGGCATAGCCGTTCTTGTAGCCTGTTCGGACGAGCCCGACCCTTATGATTATTATACTTCGTTTTTCAACCCCAACATTCAAAGCAAAAAAGATTTCGGCGCATTTTATTTTACCGATTACCGGTTTACTTATACTGACGATGAACCGGAAAGCGAAGCCACAATCAACTCGGCAGAGTGGGCTCGTTATTTAGAGCAACCGGTAACAGCAGGCGATGTAAAAAAAGTAATGTATGAGTTGGATAGTGCAGCCAAGCAGAATTTAATTCAAGATTTGGATCAGGAATTACCTATGACAGGTAAGTTAGCAAACAATACCTTTTTACAAAGTTTAAAGCAGCCGGCACATCAGGCAGCGTTGCAGTACTTTAAATTTGCCCTTGAAGTTGAACCACTGGCTAATACAACCTATGATGAATGGAATCCGGCACCAATTGATACAGCAGCAATAGCCAACGCAGCCCAGAAAGCATTAGCAGCCGCAGGTACGGTAAACGATGGCTTTATTAAGCTCAGATATTACTATCAGGCTCAGCGTTTGTTTCATTACGGCCGGTATTATGAACAGGCAAACATAATTTACGAACAGCATATTGCCGCCTTACCTTCTAAAAGCCATATTAAAGGTTGGGCTCTATCTTACCAAGCCGGTGAAAAGCGACGATTGGGCGACACTACGCAAGCTGCTTACTTGTTCTCTAAAGTTTTTGCCAATTATCCGGAACGCCGGGTACAAGCTTACCGAAATTACTACTACATTAACGCACCATTTACAGAAGTATTAAAGCTTGCCCATACAGCAGAAGAAAAAGCACACTTATACGCAATTAAAGGTTTTTCCAATCCGGAAATTGAAATTGAGAACTTGGAGCAGGTATATCATAATATGCCATCATCGCCAATGGTTGGCACTCTGCTGGTGAGGGAGATTAATAAACTTGAAGAATATTATTTAACACCGGCGCTAAGCAATAACACTGATCAGTTTTACAGTGAACAGTCAATTAAAAAATCCTATCTTCAACCACATTCGAGCACAAAAAAATGGCTTCTATGGACCGGCATATTTGTTTTGTTTGCAGGGTTGGTTACACTCATTATTTCTTTTAAAAAACAGTCTAAACAATCAAGCATAAAAATAGCCGGAGGCTTTCTAGCACTTGCTGGTGCAGCTTGCTTGATATGGTTTGCCGTAAGTCGCCCCAGAACTGAGTTTGAAACACAAAAACTATCACAAGGCAGCTTTTTCGTGACTATGCCCGATAGCGTTAAAACCAAATACAACGATCATATTGAAAAATTAAGAAGCTTTTGTACCAAGTTAACCAGTGACGCGCAGTATCCGGAACCGCAGATAGGTGCATTAGCAGATGCTTACTTATATTTTATGCAAAACCGACCCGACGATGGATTATCTGCCTTAAACAAATTAGAAGGGCAAAACTTGACTGGTAAACTGGTTGATCAGAAACAAGTTTTAAACTTGCTTTTGTCTGCTCAACGCATGAAGCAGGTTAAGTCGGTTGATGAAGCTTCACTTCTCCCTTCTTTACAGTGGTTGCGCGGCAAAGCAGCCAGCGGCGAAAAAGCCAAAGCTGATGTTTATCCTGAAAATACTAATAACTACAACCATTTTGCTGTTACCGAGCGCAACTTTTACACTTATGTGCTGGCGCCAGCCTACCTGCGTCAGGGTGATACTACCAAAGCTGCGCTGGCCATGCTCAATAGTAACAATGGTAACGTGGCAAATTATAATTGGTATATAACCAGGAATATGCCTGATTTCTGGTTTCATTACCTTCACTCCTACCATTTAAATCAACTTATTAGCTGGAAAATGAAACGACCTGCCGAACGCTACTTATCTTTTTTAAGCAACGGGCTAAAGCGGGTTGATGCGGATAACCTTTATGAGCTTTTAGGTACAATTGCATTACGCGAACACCACTATCCGGAAGCAACCACAGCGTTTCAACACGTTAAAAACGGAAAATTGATGAGTGCCTCATACAATGGACAGGATTATTATAGCGATGGAGAAAGCTATCAGGGTGATCCGTTTTATGTGGAGATTAATGATTATCCAAAATACTTTGCCGGCAAGCGCTACACCAAACTAACCTTTGCCCAAAGAATGACAGCGCTGGAAAGTCAATTGAAAGCAGAGCCTAAAGCAGATACTTATTATTTAATAGCAAACGGTTTATACAATACATCAACCTACGGCAACTCATGGGGCCTTATTGCTTACCAATGGTCGGCTTATGATTTTGGTCGGGAACCGCTTTATTATTATGATGAAGATTATATTAATACCTCACGGGCGTTGCAATACTATTTAAAAGCGAGAGCGTTAAGCAATGATCCGGAAATGAAGGCCAGATGCACTTTTATGGCCGCCAAGTGTGCACAAAAAGAACACAAAGCACCATCATTTATGGATAACTATGACACTTACGACAAACGCTCAAAAGAGTACATGACGCAGTTGAAGAAAAACAGTTATTTTAAAGAAATGCAGCAGTATAAAACCACTGCATTCTATAGAAAAGCTGCAAATGAGTGTAGTTACCTAAGCGATTTTATACGCAGTAATCCCTAATAAAAAGCTTTTCAGATAGCCGGGGCATCGGGTGCATCAGCTCCCAGCCTTGGCTACTAATATTTTTTTAAAAATTTCGATTCAAAAAGAAGCTAACAACTTATTCCAGATGCGCGATTTTGAGTGCACCGCTTTGCTCAATTAATGTCACATAAATAGTGGTCTTTTCATGCGTGCCTTGTAGGTCAATGTAAGAAACCGCGTAACGATTAGGCTTCTTTAAATCCTTTTTAATTACTAAAGTCTTAATGAGCTCTTTGTAACTATCCTGCGCTTTGATAATGGGATCACCATCAGTTTCTTCAACCAAAATTTTAAATTGCTTTAAACATGCTGGGGTACAATACTTACGCCTGAGGGCAAGCAGCTTTGCCTCACTTGCTTCCAAATCAGCATTTTCTCCTGACGACAAAGATATGTAAGCCGTATAAAATGTTTTAAGCATAGCAGCACCCTTGTCTGCTGTAAGGTTTTGTGCTGGTGATAAAAAAGGCAGTGTCAAAAGCAGTAATAAGCCGATACTTTTTTTCATTAATGTATATTAAATAGTTTTTGTTTAAGCTGTATTTACTAGCGCTCATCAGCCGGTGTTGATTGACGCCATTGACTTAGGGAGACAAGGCTATCTTGAACCACGTCATAATAACGGATACTATGCGTTTTGCTATCGACAGCAAATGTGTAATAAGCTACATAGCTACCTCCATTATCTTCAGCTATTTTTACCCAATAATTGGGATCTTTAATAGTAGGTGCTGTTTCTACGTAACCTGATAGATGCCTTTTACCTTTGCTTTCTTTTTCTACTTCTGCGCTTTTACGTTTCACTTCTTCCAGATTCATTACCAAATCTACAACTTGATCTTCGGGGTTCGATGCAGCTGGTTTAACCGCTGCTGCCTGGCTAATTTGCTGGGCGTTTTTCTTTTTCTGCGGCTGACACGAAGCTATTACTGAACCTGTCAGGCAAAGCAATAAGCCTATGTAGAAATACTGTATTTTCATCGGTTTTAATTTACAATTTATCGAGCCATTGTCTCTTTTTCGCCTCAAACTCTTCAACAGTTAGTATGCCCTGATCAAGCAATATTTTAAGCTTTTGCAATTGAGCTACCGCATCGGGCTGCGTTTCGGTAGATGATAATTTTGTTTCATTAGCGCTATTACCCAAGTAGTTCCCTAAATTGAACTGCAAACCAGCACCGGCAATACCGCTATCATTACGAGCGGCATCGCGCAGGGCTTGAAGCTTTTCCATTTCGGTGTAGCTTAATCCAGCTTGTTCGGCGGCGAGATTACCAGCCTGGGCATTGGCAATTTGATTGAGCTGTTGCTGCGTTTGCTGATCGAATGATGCGCCCTGTATGCGCATATTGGTCAGTTCAAAACCCAGTTCTGTAAAACTAACGTTCATCTGTGCTTTCAGCTCCGCTGACAACTCATTCAACTTACTATCAATTTGTAAAATAGAGTATGCCGCCGTAGCCAATGTAACAGTAAGCTGTTGTTCAATACGCGATTGTATGAGCATTTGCGCTTGCGTAGTAGTATATACGTCTGACAATCCTACTATTTCTGTCAAAAACAATTTGGCATCGGTGAGTTTGAAGGAGTAATTTCCGTAAGCACCTAAACTAACCGGAAAATGGTAAACCGGCTCCTCGTACTTCACCCTGCTTGATGTACCCCAGCCTTGGTTAACCACTTCGGACTTACGGTAAAAATAAATTTTTAATTTATGTTCGCTTTCAAAACCTTGCATTAGTTTAAACAGCGAGGTAATAAAAGGATCATTGTCGGTTTGCATGGTATAAATACCCTCTGTATCCAACACACCGGTTACCTTGCCTTCATAAACCAGCAGGCATCCCTGCCCGGGCCCAATAATGAGCTTACTGGCATTTTTGATTTCGTCGCTCTTGAAAGGAAACTTAAAGAACAATACCTGTTGCGGTTGGTTAGCCCATTCAATAATGGTAGCAAATTGCCCTTTAAAAAAATCGGTAAATCCCATTGCGTTTAAGTTGTGATTGTTAATTTTATTATTATTCCGTACGGCCCAACTGATAATTATGAATGAGCTTGCCAGTGTTGGATATCACCAGTACACCGTGTGCATAATCTGCTTCTTCATCCTTACGATATTCAATGGCAAAGCCTTGTTTGCATTTGATTGTAGAATATAGATAGTACTGGTCGGGTGGTAAAACCCAATTAATTTTCCCGGTGGTCACATCAATATTTTGAATACTTATTGGCGCATTAGAGGCCGCTGTGGTATGAACAGTAATCAACAGATTTTTACCATCTTGATAAATAATTTTCGGGTCGAAGTACCTCCTACCCGGAGTTAAGTTGCGTTGCAGTAACTGGCCGGTTACATGAGAGTATTTGTTTTCAATTAGCTGGTTGTATTTATGTTCATCAAAATAACTGCCTAAATAACCAAATTCGAAAAAATGCCGATCAAATTGCTTTTGCCAAATTTGTTCGGCCTGCTCATTGCTGCTCACCAATTTTTTAAGCGTTGGAAAGTAATGGTAGCTGTCGCCTTCGTTATTCATTACATTGATCATGTCTTTATCATAATCAAACTCCAGCCTGGCTACACCCGAGCTTAACTGCGGATATGTCTTAAAAATACTTTGTGTAATATCAATCAAATTATTATTCCGGGTATCCAGCTGGAACAAGGTTGCATTACAACCTATGGCGTACGTCAGGTCGGTCTGGTAAGTTTTCACTTTAAGATCACACCGCAAATCACCTTTATACGGCTCATCTATCACCCGGTCAACAATTACTTTACCCGTAATTGGGTCATTGAATTGTGCGTGCATCTCCATTTCGGTTTTGTTGTTGCCCTTATCAATCTGATCTGCACCGGTTCGTAAATAAACCGGATTACCCGTAGCCGTGTTCATGTAAACTATGCTGCCGTATTGCATACGAGGCGTTTTGTAAGTACTATAGCTGTTATAAGTGCTCGTGCTTTTAGGTTGAAAAAGCATAGTCACAAAGTACATAATTACAATAAACGCAACCGCACCTATCAGTATATAAACCGGTAGCTTAGTATTAACCTGTGCCGAACTTTGCACAGGAGTAACCGGTTGATGATGGTGGTAGATGTGCACATCATCGCTGTCGATGAAATATTCAGTACCGCAGTTTTGGCAACGGTAAAAATCAGGCTTGGTTTCGGTTTTATAAATACTGCCGCAATGCGGGCACTTTACTGCTTTAATATCTTTAGCCATGCTGGCTGGTAAACATTTAAAGTGCATTTCATGTTTTACTTCCATGAAATCACTTCCTACAGTCAGCTTACGCCCAACGTTTTATCATATTTCTGAGTTCATGTTTAAAAAGTTAATGCGCAAGCCTATTGTACTTTTTTGTATGATGCTTGTTGAAGCCATCACCTGCGCAGCGCAAGGCAAGGTTGCCGATTACTACGCCCAGGCTGGCAAGGCTAATTTAGCCAGTTTGTGGCATGCACCTAAAATATACTTTGTTGGAGCTCCGAACCCATGGGATACTTTTCCAGAGCCAATAGGTTTTATAGGAAGTAATTATCAGCGGTTTTATATTCACTATACTTCGGTAGTGAAAGATGTCAAAAACTCTTACCAGTATAATGTGCAGGGTAAAACGAGAGTAAAAAACAATATTTGCAGCTTTAGTGGCACCATTACGGTTAAACAGGCAAAAAGAAACTTAGAGCCTAATATGGAATATCCGCAGTACAAATATGGGTACTTGATATGCGAGGTTAATATTAAAGAAAACCCTAAGCAGGCCGGAAGCGGAACAATCAAGGGTAAAATGACCACAAACTGGTATATCAACAAACAAGGGCAGCTTGCATATGATACTTTAATACCGGAAGATGGTTTTAGTAATAACGAATGTGCGGCCCGCTGGACGCCCTACAACGGCGGTGCAAGCAAAACCTGCAATTGGGGCGATTTTCGCATTCCAGAAAGCGGCAGTTTAGACACAGGTGCCGGTGAATTTTATGTGAACGAAAAATACATTAACAACGGATGGCAAAACTATATGGAGGCTAAATTGGCTGATGTTGGTAAGCCGAAAGGCAAAAAAGCTTTAGCCGAAGAAAAACGCCCTTGGTGGCAATAATTAAAAATTAGATATTATGAAAAGAATACTTTGTATAAAAGTCGCTTGGTTTATCGTTGCGTTTATTACAATGACTTCGTGGGCATATGCACAATCGCAAGGCACCATGAACATGGAAGCCGGTAATGGCTTTGTTAAAGCTGACCGCGAATTAAACATCGTTTATCAAAAAATTTTAAAGAGTTACGCTACCCAGCCCCTGTTTATTAAAAAGTTTAAAGCCGCACAACGGTTATGGATTCAGCTTCGCGATGCTGAGCTAGAGGCTCGATATCCTGATACTGGCATCAACAACGGATCGGCTGAACCGATGTGTAAATCTATATACCTGGAAAAGCTGACCAGAGAACGCATTAAATTTTTAAGAGTTTGGCTGACTGGAATACCTGAAGGTGATGTGTGTACCGGCTCAGTAAAGATGACACGGTAACATGGCCTCGTGACTTCAACCGCAACCTAATATCCCGCATATTGTTCAAATGAAATCCCTGTTAGTCATTGCCCTTTTATTAGCCGTTATAAAACCTGCGTTTGCACAGCAAACCGATAATTGGTTTAGTTATTACAATGTTAAAAAGGATTTATACGGCTTTAAGGATAAGCAAGGCACTATCAAAATTGCGCCCCGCTTCAATACTTTGCTTAGAGCCAATGTATTCAGGAACATTATTGCCGTTACTGATGAGCACAGGCTTAAATCATACTATCTGCTAAAAAACGGTAAACAGGTTGGTAATGATAGCCTGTATGTGTGGGACATGACGTACGATTGTGAACAGGAAGGCAAAATCAGATTTCGCGACCCTAAAACGGATAAGGTAGGCTTTTTTGGAGCGAACGGCGAAGTGGTTATACCAGCTATGTTCAGCGATGCCGAACCCTTTTATAATGGATTGGCAGTAGTGCTATATAATGGAAAGCGTGTATGCTCAGATGGGAAGCCTATAGATGATAGCAGCAATCCTTGCGAGCACTGGTACTGGAATGGCATAACGGCACTCATTAACTCCAAAGGCAACATCATAGCCGATAGCCTGGATATAACGCGTTTGGAAAACTTAAATTGGTATTCCCTGCAAATCAGTAATCAACCTGCCGATACCACATTACAGGTTTCATTGAAAACGAAAGATGGCCATTACTATTCTTTCATCAATTATGAAAAAGAGTTTAGGCAATGGTTTTACCAACATTACCTTACCTATGCAAAATCTGGTAAAACCATTGATAATTTTGAACTTATTTGTGTAGAAGGCTTATTCAAGCAACAGCTTCGTAAATTTTATTCCCGAAAGGCATTTCAAAATACTTACCACAATCTGTTATTAAAAAAACTACAACCCATAAAGGCTAAATGGGCAGATGTGCAAATTGGCATCGAGCAGCTTAATCCCCTTACCTATACACAAAAAGCATTTAGCGCTTACTATACTGACTGCGGTGAAGCCAATGAGGATAAATATCCATCATTCGATGTAATTGTACCTTACTACGACCAGAACCGACAACTTAACTACCAGGAACATTATTCGTTTTTGCGAACCGCAAGTGGGTATAAATTAATTGCCGTATTTTGGAAGAACAGCAAGTAACTTACTTAATGACCTCCAGGGCATACTTATTCCATAGCTGACGGGCGTATGGTTTAAAAGCAGTAGGTCCTTTAATAAAATCGTTACTACTAATTTCACCACCATCAGTCTGAAGAACGTTATTTACTTTCAGCTTTCCAACACCTCTCATAGCATACTTTGTGGTACCCTCGTGCATAATAAGTTTTAAATCGCTCGGGCTTATATCACCACGGCAACTCAGCCGGTAGCCCACCCACACTTCGGCTTTACCATTTTTGTCGAGGTCAGTAACAGTAATTGAGCTTGGTACAAATTCGGCTTCCAAGTCTAATATACAATCACTCACCAAATCGTGTAATTGCCATAACAATGTAGGCGCGGCATTGTCATTCAGTTGGTATACATAAGCATACAAGTGCGCTTGCCTGGCTCCTTCTTCACCTTTTTGCGGCTGTTCGCCTGTCTGTGTAGTAAGCGCAAAGTAAGTACCTGTTTGATCCTGATATTGCACAGCCTGCACAGGCTTACCCTGATAGCGGAGGCTTTTAGGAACTGAAGTTTTGGCTACTACTTGTGTTTTAAGTTGTGCATTTGCCCAAACGCTGAAGAATAAGCAAGAGATGAAAAGTATAATGCGCATATTTAAGTAAGATTAAGCTTTAAAGTTTGCAAACAGTCTCTGTGATTAATGCATGCAACCAAACCAAATATAAGTACGCTTAGCATAAGCATCAGGATATAATTTATTTATAGCAGCCAACTTGAGTTTCAGGGCCGCTGAATTTACGTCGGTTATAGCCGCAACCACTATATAATAGCCTTTAGCAAAACCTTTATAAGCATTTGAATACTCTATAGAAATGTAATCATCATTCGCTGCGGCACCATCGCCCCGAGCGATGTAGCACGGGTAACCCAATTCATCACAATCAACCTTGCTCATGCTCAGGCCTATTTTTGCTTTAGGTTTAAGCCCTCGCAAGTCTAGCTTCTTATGTAAGGTTGAAGCGGCCTGTTTAGCCGCAGTTAAAGCAGCCTGGTAATCGTTTGTGCTTCTTAAAATAATAATATCCTTGGGCACTTCTGTATTGTAATGGTCCTGTGCACTAACACCAACGCTACCGAATAATAGTATAAGGGTACCTATGATTTGCCCGATAAAACATGTTTTTAAACGCATAGTTATTTAGATTCTGTTAAGGTTTATTTGAGGTAATCTTACCATCAGATTGAATAGAGAAGCTTTTTTTATCTTCCAAGTGACGCAATGGTTCACCGTTGCGGGTACTGTCTGCATATTCATCAACATCAGTCATCATATTCACCTGAGTTGGTGTTACGATGCTAAACGTAGTGTTATCAACATGTTCAGCATCCATGCTGCCGCTTGCAATGACCTGTCTGCCTTTAATCTTTCCATCAGCATTAAAAACCAGCAACTCTACAAATGGGTAGTAAATTATAGATGAACTTCCTTTCTGAAAAGTATAGGCTACTGCGGTGAGTTTATTATCTATCGTGTATTTGAATAAAGGATAAGCTACCGCTCCCTGGTACGCACCGGGCAACTGTGCATAGGTAGCATCCGGATCCGGCTCATAGTATTGCCCTTGATCTGCCTTCAGCTTAGATAGTTCCAGCCTGGGTAATTTATCAGCAGTCAGAATGTTTTTATAAGTAAAGCGGTAAGGCAAAGTTGCTTCGGGTATAGTGGCCACATAACCATTGAATCCTGTACCGGAGGTTTTAGGTTGACTACGTGCGGTATCTGCCTGGTTGGCATCCTGTTTTTTCGTTCCGCCTGAATTGCAGGCGTAAAGCAAGCCGCATGTAGCAGCGGCAATCAGGTAAAGTTTGGCGTGCATATACTTCATTTTTTATTTCCACCATTGGCGTTTTTCCTCAGCTATGGCTGCTTTACTGGCCGGGCGCAAATCGCTACCGATAGCTGCATTAAACGTTTGCCAGCCATACTTTTCATATTCCTGCGGGATGTTCATACCCGCCTCGTCAACTATGGGGGTACCCATTAAGCTGTAATCACCCCATCTTAAAGTTTGCGCGGTAGCGCTGCTGGGCTTTTTGATGGTACCTAAAAACTGATTATTTTCATAACCGTCTATACCAAAATCAAGCGTGTCATACAGCAGTTGATTTTGAGCGTTGATGCAGAAATTAGTAGTCAGCTTACCGCTAATCGTGCCACCGTCCTGACTATCTTCTTTAAAGTCCACCTTAGCAATCAGTTGCCCGCGCTTGTAGCCCCTGTAGCTCTCCGGCGAATAAGCATTATCTGGTTTGAATATGCCGGCTTGGGTTATGGTAATGGTTCCGGCGAACGGGCGTATCTGGTTGCCTATACGGGTTTTACCTTGTACCAAGTAACGGTAAGGGTTAGCCGCATCCTGAGTTACTGAAAGGTAATGGATATAAAACCGCTGGTAGTTTTTGCCAACTGCACCAAAGGGTTTAGGGAAAGGTTCTACTTGCTTCAGACTTAATAGCCGCAAGCGGTCTGCCCGCCACAAAGAGGCTAAGTTATAAGCTTTAATGTTGGTATAAAAATTGGTGGTACCGGCAGGTTGTGCATGGATAGTACTGCTCAGCAGTAAGGTAGCGCATAGTACAAAAATCCATGTCCCCACCAGGCGTAGGTTAGCTTTCATCATACGAAGATTATTATTTGTCTTTATAAATATCAAAACGTTCAAAAGGCACTTTGCCAAAGTCTTTAACCGTCTTTATCTCAGTCTTTCCTTGTTCATGCGAGATGGCATGGAACCGTTCGCCACCATCCTTAAACAGATACCAGCTTTTCTCAGCAGTATTATACTTAAAGGTTACGATGCGCGTCCAGCGCCAGCCGCTACCACCATAATGTTCCACAGAAAAATAACCGTTTTTAATGGTAATGCCTGTAAAAGGGTCGCCCATTTGCCCGCCGCAGTCTACACAATAAACCGCGTTGTTACTGCGGGCAGCTAGCTGGTAGGTTTTATTGGCTTGACCCACGAGTACCAGCAGCGGTCGCTTTTCGGGATGACTAATTACATTGGAGGACTTTTCTTCGCCTACTTTGTAGAGCACCAAAACAGCATCGGGATAAGCATCTCGGTTTAAATTGCCTTGAGTTAAATCAAGCGCTTCGTAGCCTTTGGGAATAAAGCTTTTTAAGTTAGCAGGAACAGCAACTGCTTCTTTAGGCGGTTGTCCTAAACTCTGCAAACTCATACCAACAAGTAATGTAGATAGCAAATAAGATAAACGTATCATCAAAAGTGAATAGGTAGTTGTTAGCGTAACAGCAAAAAAACAGATGTGTTTTTGAATACCAATTTCAATAATTGCAAACCCATACAGCCAGATGCTGTTATTATGTCGCAACTTAACTTTATTTACTATGTCATTAAAGACCCTTTCCCAAACGCGTTGGAAGGTGGAAGCCGACCGCGTTACTTTGTTTCCATATGGTGTATTCTATGTGCTCAGCGCTGCAATGGCCATAATTTTTGCTGGCATTTTATTCGTTTACATGAAATATGAAAACGCTGGAATCATGGAGTCCTTACCTTTTGTGCTCTTCCTGTTGCTCCTGGTTATTTTGTTTTGGGGGTACGCCAATACGTCAATTGAATTTAACAACAGGCAAGGCATAATGCGCAAAAAATTGATGGGTTTTATCCCGGTTGTTAATCTTCCTTTCAACCAGTTGGCAGGCATTAATGTTATTTCGAACACGATGGGTGGGTACAATTATCGGGTATTTAAAAAAGCTGACAAATACGGAAAAGGCGTTGCTGTTTCATCTGGCTACAGCCGGAATGACGACCCGAATGCCATCGCTTTTGTTGATGGCGTGGTTCCACTTATTCATGATTACCTGAACCAGCACGATGCGCTTGCACCAGCCTCGGTTGCTCCCATTACTAATTACAAATACTTTAAGAAAGAGAATGGACGCTATATCATCAAAAAAAATAAAGTGGCAGCAGTAATATTCGGTTTGCTGATGCTCGCTTTTGGCATACATGAGTTTACACCTGCTGCCTGGATAGATGACTTAAATTTGCTGGGTAATATCTGTTTTTTTATTTTCTTTGTGCTGGGTGGTCCGCTTATTATTATTGCTGGCTTTACCACTGTAGCATTCGACCAGTCAGCACGAACCATTGAGCGCAAAAGCCCCATTGGTTTAGGCAATCGAACCTGGAATTTTGCCGACTTTACGGGCATACAAACCCTACGCCGTTCTATTAATTTTATTTACTCAGGTACTGATGTGCAGATGCATTTCCAGCATCCGGACAAGCCGAAGCCTGAAGTTATAGTGGTACACAGCTTCCGAAGAAGTCGCAATATTGAGCGTTTCGTACAGGAGCTCTACCAGATTATGGATCAACCAGAAGTTGGCTAACAAGTACCTGATCCCCTTAATTCTTGTTATAAAATTGACTTTCTAACATTGCCGCATGATATACCTCTTCCTGTAAATGAACTTATACAATGCCGCTTACTAGCGTTACTGTATAATTTCTTATGGGGAGATAATCCAAGGTTGAAAACAACAAAAATACAGCTACCATCAGAGCAAATTGCTTATTTAACCACAAGCTTTCCTGCTGTGGTATCTTACGACTCTTGGTGAAGAGGGGGAACCGCCAAGCTCAACAGCATTCAAGAGCAGTCACCAGTAACATGCGTGTCAGCCAATCCTCGCTCACGTAAGTATTGCTAGAACCGGAAGTCAGTTCTACAGCCGACCATGTACAGATTAGCGTAATGAACACTTGAAAGGTGAACGCCTTATGGCGTTAAATAACTATTCAAACAAGCCACCAACAGGAGGTAACTGACAAAATATAATATAAGTTAATGTAAAATCACATAGGACCATAACTCATGCTAAATTCAAGGGCATAGCGTTGGTCTGCCAGCCGAGTAACACGATCAATAATGAGAAATTGACTGAAATCCTCGCCGCCAAAGTCGATTTGTTCACCTAATTTAAGCTTATTTTGCGGGTTGACCTGATCTTCCTTTATACGGGCTGAAACGTTCTTAAACATTTTTTCCATATCAAACGGAGTCTCCACCAACCCTTTATCCAGCTTATGCAACAAAGAAAACGCGGCATTACTCCAATAAGGTATATCCGTGGTATCGGCTGCAAAACGTGACGTTTCCAACCGGAAACTCAACGTATAGTATTCACACCCTGATTCTTTAATACTAACCTGATCCCCGTCAGCCAGGTTAAAAGTTTCCAGTCCCGTTTTGTGATCTGCCAGCAGCGTAAACTGAGCATCAGGAAAAACATTTCTTTTAATGAATGGCTCCGCCGCAGCTCTTGGGCAATCGTCCGTTGTTGTATCAGAAGCTGTTGTTGAGTCTGTCACAAGCGGTTTAAATGTACTTACGCTTTTAATTACCGTGTCTTTTTTATTATTGGATGTTTTGACAGATTGCTTGCAGGCATAAAAAATTAAAATCGATAATAGGAAAAAATACAATATGGATCCCTTCATAAGTGCTTTAGATATGTCATGCCTGAACAAAAAGGATATCTATTCTGTTTGGAAGGAAATCTTTGCTTTGATAAGAATTAATTTTCCTATATCGGCATAAGAGGATCTGCAGCTTTATAATGAAACAAATCCTTGACCATTTAATCTCCATAGCTAAATCTTTTTTCACTCTGATTTCCCAGATCTGAAAGTATAATTTATAAAGTCCTTGTAGCGGATGGCCTACTATCCATAACCACGCTACAAGTCATACCATTCATGCGGCCACTCATAACTGCGACACAAAAAATAATTTGACAATAAATTGCGAACAGCACTTTCTAACAGTGCCCTCATTGCGTGAAAATGTGGGATGCCGCAAAAAATTGCGGCTTAAAAAACAACCTCTACGCTATTGTAAAGGCCATTTTTGCTTTTTTTGGGTGCACCCAACTGGGTGCTTCTCGAACCATTTTGCAGCTGATTTGAGACTATTAACAGCATTGATGTTCTAGTAAATTATGTGCTTGGAGGATAGCCTTAAAATGTTGGAATGTGTCTAAAGGCTGCGTAGTATTGTAGCTATATTCTAAACAAGATATTTCTCATAGCGTCTTGTCAGCTTTAATCAATCGTTTGAAATATGTAAGCGTTGGTAGTAGCACAAACAATACGAAATATCGCTCGTTAGCTTCATTTATTAATCATTTCAAACCGAGTCAAATATAAACTTCAGTGTCATCTAACGCCTACGTTCTAATTTTTGCCTTTAGATGTGTTTTTTACTATTAAACACTTAACAAAAACTTCTATAAGTGAGCCGCAAATTTTTACTACCTTAACACCTATAATAACCACTGGAGCTATTTGTAGTAAGTTTTATGTTGAACTAATCTATGGTCTAATACTGCTGTTATGAGAAAGCTTTTTGTGTTCTTTACGCTGATCACCTTTCTGGTTCATAGTAAAGCAAAATGCGATAACGTTGTCGTCAAAGGGGATACTCTAAGAACTATATTTTTCTCGCCTTTTGACAAGTATCCCAGTATTGTGAAACTACGTGAGAAACTTAAAGATTACAGCACCAACTGCACTGAAGATAATTGCTCTTTCTTATCAACATGGAAGATTGTAGATAATCGCCTAATGCTCACTAACATCAAAAATTGTGAGTGTAATCAGAAAAAACAATCTGCAAATTTAAGCGACCTGTTCGGAGACCGTCTCCAAAAAGGTATGCTCTGCGCCGACTGGTATACGGGAGAAATTTGGGTGACCAAAGACCAGCCGAATAGTTGGGGTGGAATGTTTGCCGCATCCTTTCCCAGGGAAACCCGGCTGATTATAAAAAAGGGCATTGTAATTTCGGTTAAAAAATTTGTGTACCCTAAACCAGTGAAGAATAGCTATTATAATAACACTGATTCGCTTCACAAATTTATTTATACTCATATAAACTGGAATAAGTTCCCTAATCTGCCGGAGCATAGTAGATGGGAATATTTTAGTTTTGATCAAGATGCTAAGGGGTATTTAATCAACCTCAAACAAATGGAAAATGCCCGTTCTTATGAAATCTATGACAAAGACCAGATGGAAGAAATCAAACGTGTTGCAGGATTACTTCAATGGCCGTTATATTATCTTCACGGTCAGCCGGTCAGGAGTTATATAGCATTCTCGATTAGTTTAAGCAAAGAAATGAAAGACAAGTTTGCTAGACCAGATTAAAACTCTCATTCATTTCACTTAAAGACAAAGCAATGTTTTCCTTTTGCTGATTACAAGAGTTCTGCCGGTTAAGGATATGGAATTGCCGTCGATAGCTGTAAATGTAAATTGCATATTGTTTGCAAGTCAAATGACGACAATACAGATAATACATTAAGAAATAATCGTGTTATATAAATAATTAGAAACGAATCTTCTTATCTGCCTTCAACTTATTGGCTTTCGAAACATCATATCAATTCGTTGAAAAATTTGAGTAATTGCAAACTGTAACTTTAAATAGTTCGATTCTCTTAAGGGTCACCTTAATTCCGGACCCAGAGTAGCCATTTTTCGAACTATTTCATGGAAGATTTAAAGAAATTGGCGTTATGAATAGCTATTGGTTCGAGTCCTGTTGGGATACAAATGAAGCCTTTTATGAAAATAAGGGGCTTTTTTATAGTTATTCTAAATATGGCTCACCTATACTTTTGAAATTTGGATTCCGGTAAATATTGGTTGATTTTGGATCCGAGTTCTATTTCGTTCGGTCTGATAAAATGTAAAATTAATGTTGTTTAAATGAAGGCTGCGCATTACGATCTGGCGGTACTGGTAAAAGAGGTTGAGAATGGTATATTGCCAGAAATTACCTCGCATAAAGTTCTCTTTGCACCGGTGAAGAAACTTGGGTCAATGTTGATAAAGACAAGATTGAACAGGTTATCAATATTTTATCAGTAATGCTATTAAGTATTCACCACCTTATACCACCATTGAAATAGCTTGTGTTACAGGGAGTAACAATGCTCATGTAACGGTGAAAGACGAAGGAATGGGAATCAGACTTCAAGATCAGGCGAAGTTTTTTGACCGGTTCTACCAAGTAGAGGGACAGGAAACCAGTCCATAGCGGATTTTGGTGTCGGTCTGTATATCCGTAAGGAGATTATTGATAGGCATGATGGAAAGATTGGAGTAGGCAGTCAAACCGGTAACGGCAGTACCTTTTGGTTTACCTTACCTTTAAATTAGTAGCATCAGATTGAAGTTTAGCCGGCAGAGACAAAAGTAAACAGTTTAAACATGCCTAAATCTTCGGGATTGACAGCCTATCCCACTTCTGAATCTCTTTGCACGTGAGGCAAGGTAAACCAGAAAGCAGACCCTTCGCCGACCTTGCTATCAACGCCTATATCGCCGCCATGACCTTTAATAATTTGCGCAGAAATGTATAAACCCAGCCCTAAACCCCGGCTTTGGCTGTTACCCTTCCTGACCTGGTAGTAACGGTCAAAAAGATGAGGAAGATCTTTTGCCGGAATACCCTCACCTTTATCAGTGACCGAAATTTTTGTGCAGTTTTCCAACTGCTCTACTTTAATGGATATTTCTTCGGATTGTGGCGCATATTTCAGCGCGTTGTTTACGAAATTTACGATAATCTGGTCTATCTTATGTCTGTCTGCATATACTACCGTGGAAAGATCACCGCTATGCGTAACAAAGTGCCTGCGGTCCAATTGTACATGATTGCAGCAACCTTCGATAACATCTGATAAGGGGAACCAGCGTTTGTTGATGGACAGTTTGCCCTGTTCAAGCTTCGATGTGTTTAAAAAATCTTCTACCAGATGAGTAAGCTTCGATGTATAAAGTTGTGATTCAAAGGCAAGCTTTGCTATCTTTTCTGGAATGGCAGCTTCATTTTTGATCATGCGGTTCATTAGTTGTAAAGCCGCCTTCAGGCTGGTGATCGGCGTTTTGAGTTCATGTGTCGCAATCCCTATAAACTCATCCTTTTGTAGCTGGAGTTCGTGGTTTTCAGTAATATCTTCTATAATGGTGTAGCCCATTTGCTGACCCTGATCAGGGAACAATATAGAGGTCACCCGGCACCAGATTAAGGAACCATCTTTTTTGATTAGCACAGTTTCCAGGCTGAAGGATGGAGTAGACTTTTTCCATAATCTTTCCTGAAGCATTCTCCAGTGCTTATGATTTTCTTTGGGAGAATAGTCCAGAATTCGTGTCCCTATAATTTCCTCTTTTTTTGCATAACCCAATAGGTTAACCATCGCAGAATTGACCTGCAGAATCTTCAAGTCCGCTGCAATCACTTTATTTCCCAGCTTTGAATATTCAAATATGGTACTAAAGCGGGTTTGACTATTATCGAACTCCTTTTTGCCTTCGGCGGAACACGCAGAACGCAGATGATCAACTTCTTTCTTCAACCGTTCAATCTCACTTTTAAGGGAAATTATGATCTCCTCATGCTCATTTGAACGCGTTTCTCCGGTCGACATTATTCAAGATTTGCAATAAAGATATCTGCTTTGTATCAATAATTAAAATATATTAACTTACAGTAAATAGTGTAGTAGGCAAATTATTTTGTGCTGGATGAGAACTTGATATTTTATACTTGTAATGCAGTGAAACTATTGTTACACCGGCAGGTTGTAACTTAAAGCGATATGCCCATTTTACTCCTTGCCTATTTCCTGACTAATCTTTTTACAATTGTATTTATCTGGCTGGAGGTATATCTCTGGCGCCAGTGGTACTTGTATAAAGACCTATTAACAGAGCATGATCATGATTATGCACAGCGGTGCCTCATTGGAGCCATTGCAATACTGGTTTACCTGTTAATTGGCAAAAGCATCATTCGCCTGCTTTTAAGCAAAACCCGCAAGGGTGAGGATGAGCCAAAAGCTGAACGGCTGGAAGAGCAGCAGCAACTGCAACGGCCTGATGGCAGCATTATTAATGTAGAGCACGGCGGTGTGAAAGGAAAACAAACTATTGTGTTTATCCATGGCTGGAACTCCAACAGCATGCAGTGGTACTACCAGAAGAAATATTTTGGGAAAAACTATCACCTGGTACTGATGGACCATCCCGGGCTGGGTAAATCAAAACGCCCCGATAATAAAGATTACAGCCTGGAAAAACTGGCAGCCGACCTGGATGCGGTTATAGAGCAATCGGGTGCTAAAGATCCTATTCTGTGGGGGCACAGCATGGGTGGTTTTACTATACTGACGTATTGCAAGGAGTACCCCAAAAAGCTGGCAAAGATCAAAGGCCTTATTTTAGAACATACAACCTACACCAATCCTGTCAAAACTTCGATCTTAAGTGGATTATTAACGGCTATTCAAAACCCGGTACTTAAACCCATTTGCTGGCTGATGATTGCGCTTTCGCCGGTGCTTTGGTTAAGCCGCTGGATGAGTTACCTAAACGGCAATATGCTCATCATGACACGCTTTATGACTTTTGCTGGCACGCAGACTGGAAAGCAGCTGGATTTCACAAGTTTACTATCGGCCATGGCGCCACCGGCAATTACCGCACGTGGCGTACTGGGTATGTTTAATTATGATGCTACTCCTGTATTAAATCGTATACCAATACCTACGCTGGTTGTGGGTGCTGATACCGACCGGTTGACTAAGCTGGAAGCCAGCATATTTATGAATAAAAGCATACCGGGGTCACGGCTGGTTACTTTAGCACCTGCAGGCCATATGGGTTTTGTAGAGCGGCATGCAGAGGTAAATGAGGCTGTAGCTGGATTTTTAGCGGAACTCCCGGCTTGAAACTTCCTTATCTAGTAAGGAATGAGTGAAGGTTGCAGATACGTGCGATTGCATTCACATCCAATTAACTAATATTTGAAGGTCCATAAGAAAAGGGCTTCTTCTACACGCATAAATCAACACCTGATAATGAAAAACGGCTTAATGATTGACATGGATGGCGTTATTTATGCGGGTGAAACGCTGATTGAAGGCGCTGATATTTTTATAAAACAGCTTTTGGATGAGCAGATACCCTTCACTTTTCTTTCTAACAGCAGTCAAAAAACAAGACGAGAATCAGTAGAAAAGCTGGAGAATTTGGGCATCAGTGTTACAGAGCAACATATTTATAACAGTGCTATGGCTACGGGAACATTCCTTAAGGATCAGTATCCGGGTTGTACTGCTTTTGTTTTAGGAGTAGGCGGTTTACTAGGCAGTTTGGAACAAAATGGGATTAAAATAGTAAATTCAGAACCGGATTTTGTAATACTCGGAGAAGGGCACGAATTTACCCTGCCCATGGTACTTACGGCTGTAGATATGATACTGGCTGGCGCCCGGTTCATAGCCACCAACAGAGACCCATCACCCCGCAAGGCCGGATGGAATAATTTAGGCATAGCAGCAACAGCAGCGATGATTGAAGAAGCCACCGGAATAGAGGCTTTCGTAATCGGTAAGCCAAGCCCTGTAATGATGCGCTCAGCCAGCCGGTATATGGAACTCGAACCGTCGCAAACCACTATTATAGGCGACACTATGGAAACGGATATTAAAGGAGGCATTTATATGGGTTTTAATACGATCCTGGTTCTATCTGGCATGGCAGATAAAGAAAACATGAAGCGTTATGCTTACAAGCCCAATCTGGTAGTAAGTTCTGTCGATGAAATAAAATTCCCTCTAAAATGGTGGTAAATGATCGTTGTTAATTAGCGCTGAACAAAGAAAATAGGATGAGTAACTTTCTATACTAAGGTAGCAAACCTATTATCCGAAACATAATCTCCTGCAGACCCTCTATGATATTAATCAAAAGTTAATAAAATTATCACAAAAAGAGTGTAGCGCTGTTAAACACTGGTATGAGAACAGTACCTACTTACTAAATGCCATGGACAATGGGAAATCAATCTTCGACTTTATAGATGGTAAGCAACTATTGCGTACAACATCACTTGATGGTTCCATGAGTGGCATCATTATTACCAACTATCAGCACCCGGACAATCCTATTATCTATTGCAACAAAGCATTTGAGGAGCTAACCGGCTACAGCTATGAGGAGGTTATAGGAAAAAACTGTCGCTTTTTGCAACGGGATGACCGTGCACAATCCTCATGTTACAAGCTAAGGGCAGCTTTAGAAAAAGGGGAAGAATGTCATGTAGAGCTGGTAAACTATCGTAAAGATGGAAGCTTATTCTGGAATGAACTCTATATTGCGCCTGTTCAGGATGGAGAAGGTAGAATTACTCATTACATTGGCATTCAGAATGACATATCTGAACGAAAATTAAAAGGCCTTTCACTAAAGTTTAAGAAACTTCAAGACAGTGAACTGGAGCAGTTGAAGCAAGATTTCATCACCACAGCCAGTCATGAATTAAAGACGCCGTTAACCAGTTTAAAGGCTTCCTTGCAGCTGTTGAACCGGCTAATGGACAACGATCTGACTGATACCAAACAGCAATTATTACTTAATAAAGCCAATACCAATCTCAATAAATTGGCATCACTGATTGAAGACTTACTGAGTGTTTCCCGTCAGGAATCAGCCCGCTTATTACATGTCTATTCTTTTTTCAACTTAAATGAATTGATTGAGAAAACTATCATTGAATTTGAGCTTAGTGCCAGGATGTCCATTAATATTGATGGCGACAAGCACGTGCAGGTTATGGCCGATCAGGATAGGATTCAGCAGGTACTCGTTAATTTGTTGAACAATGCTATCAAGTATGCCCCGGGCTCAAAGGGTGTTCTGATTAATCTTAGAGATCAAGGCAAGGAAGTGCAGGTTAGTGTTCAAGACTCAGGCAGTGGCATACCGCCACAAAACCTGCCGCTTATTTTCAACCGCTATCATCGCGGAGAGCACCACGACCTGCAAGTATCGGGATTAGGACTGGGGCTTTTTGTGGCAAAAGAGATTGTGGAAAGCCATGGCGGAGTGATGGGGGTAGACAGTGAGGTAGGAAAAGGTAGCACTTTTTGGTTTACGTTACCGGTGGAAGTAACGCTTGATAATAGGTAAGCCGTTAACTTCTTTAATAGAAAAAGGCCATTGAATTACCAATGGCCTTCTTCTATTACTGTTGGCTAATATCTATATAGCATCCCTTTTAACCTTAGCAGCAGTGCTTCTTCCAGGCAAGTAAATCTGCAGCCCAAAATTAAGGTTCAGTTTACTTTGGTAACCGGCATCTCCAAAGCCGCTTACCCCATTGTATTTCAGTAAAGTTTCCAGGCCGATGTTGGGCGTTATGAAGTAGGCAAAGCCGGGACCGAAGCCGAAATCCAAGCCATTGGTATGGCCGCCTCCATCGCTTACGTTAACGCCACCAATACCTAAATTAGCTTCACCAAAAAAGCGGCCATGGCGTAGCACTTGTACATCTGTACCGGTATAATACCGGCCTAAGCCACCCACGCCATAATTTACTGTGGTACTTGAGTTATGTGCTGTAGATATTCCCAAATTAAGATAACCACCCAAAGCCACATTATCCTGAATAAACCATGCGGCCTTTGGGGTAATGTTAAAGCTAACCACTTTAGAATCATCAAGCCCCAGGCTCAGGTCGGCAAAGTTTGCACCAACCAGTACGTTACCTTTTTGGATTTGCGCACTTGCTGAAAGGCTCGTTGCAAAAAGTGCCATACCCATTATTATATATTTTTTCATGTTTTTTGATTTTTAAATTAAAGGACTAAAATATGCTGAATTCAACTCTGCGGTTTTGTTGGCGGCCTGCTGCCGTTTTGTTAGAAGCAATAGGCTGATTTGGGCCGTATCCGGTTGCTTCGATGCGAGACGGATTAGCGCCCTGAGATACTAAGTAAGCTTTAATAGCTTCTGCCCTGTCTTTAGATAACCTTAAATTCAGCGCCATTGATCCGCTGTTATCAGTGTGTCCGGCCAGTTTTAGGCTAAAGTTTTTCTCCACCAGTAATGCAGCAACACGGTTTAGCGTTGCGTATGACCGCTCACGGATGGTAGCTTTCCCTAAATCAAACTCCAGGTTTTTGATAGCTTCATTAACCACCTGACGGTCGGCTTCCGTTACAATAACCCGTTCGTTAACAACAGGGGCCGGAACTTTGAGCGGGCAACCAGCACCATCCACGGTAGTATTTGGTTGTGTACCTTGGCACTTATCAAACTTATTGGCTACACCATCTGCGTCATCATCTCCCAGATCTCGCTGATATTGCTGCTCATCGGCCAGGCGCCTTTGCTCTGCCGTAGACAATGCACTTCGCAGGCTGGCGCTTTCTGCTGCGCTCTCCTCGCGTATAGCTGCAATAGCGCTGTAATTTTGTAATTGAGAAGATTTGCGTCTGCCTAAGGCAAATTCAAAGCCACCATGTGCGTAAGAGAACCGGTCATTTTGCCCGCTGGCTACGCCATCAAACCGGTTGGTTTTCATAAAGGCCACGGTATAACCAAAATCGAGGTTCACTCCTTTGGAAAGGCCTAGCTTAAAACCTGCACCAACCGGTACAAACCAATTACGCTGAAAGCCATTATTTGCGCCAGATGGCGTGTTAAAGGTTTCGGCGTTATATGACATATAACCTGCGCCTGCGGTAAAGTAGGGCGAAAGAAAGTTACGCTTCTGGTTCAGGCTTAAATTAGCCACTGTAAAATTGGCGCTTAACGAGCCTGACCATTCAATGTGTGTTTTAAAGCTACTGGCGTCCTGCGCTGCTGTTGGTGAGGGCAAATCATTGGACCTAAAACCTTTAAGTTTACCGGCCAAAAAATCGGCTTGAATACCAAACCCCGGAAGGATTTGCTTTTTGATGTAACCGCCATACCCCATCGTTCTTGCGGTGTTTTAAAATCGCCGTTGGTGCTGCCGTTAAAAGGCGTGTAGTGTGTCAGCATGCCGCCGTTAATGCCAATAGACCAAGTACGGAAGGACCTTTTATCAAACCTGTTAGTAGTATCTGACAAGGTTTGTTGTGCAACAGCCCATGTTGACAGGCCGGTTAAGCATAGTGTAACTATTGCTTTTGTAAATTTCATTTTCATATGCTTTTAATTAAGCGGCATTTAATGATCATTGATAAATGCCGCTGGTGATAGATGATAGACTATGTTAGCCGTTTGTCAGGAACGGGATTGACCTGAGCTAAGTGATGGGTGTGATAATCATGTGGTACTTTAGAATCTCTGCCTAATTTTGCACCGAATGCTGCCGCGCCTGTACCTAGTAATACGCCGATAAAAGAATACAAAGCAGCTTTTCCGGCAGCCGAAGCTGCGTCGTCTGCCACTTGACGGGCTGTTTGTTCTACATCATCCTTATTGGCAGCAACCTGTTCGCTGATGTTCGCACTATCTGTAGATAACTGCTGTTTCCCAGCTTCGCTTCCCGGCTGGTAACGCTCTTGGGCGGCCTGTTTTAAAGAAGGCGTTGCGCTGGACACTGCTTTTCCAACAACGTTGCCAGCTCCGCCTACGATACTGCCGATAGCATTAGATAGCAGGTAAAACGTAAGGATAAATAGCAGACCGGCTACCAGTATGCCATGAATCATGCTTTCCGAAGTATGCTTGTCTTTAGCCAAACGACCGGCAACCCAGCCACCCGCAAATAAAGAAATGATGATACTTAAAGCTGACCATATACCCGAGCCAATAGCCAGCCCCGTACCCGGGGTATCATGGTTTACGGCGTCTACCGTGCTCATGCCTATTGCAACGCCCAATAGCGTAAGCGATAATTGTGTTAAAACTGCTACAATGAAGCCTGCAAAAACAGCAGCCCAGCTAATGCGCTGATGCCAGGTTGGCGAATGTGGTGTATGTGTAGAAATTTGTCCGGGCGTGCGCATAGCATCATCCGGATGACGAACTTGTGTTTCCATGGATTAAAGTGGATTAGTTAAAAAGTGAGTGGAGAAAAAACGTCAGCCATAACGTGACGTTCCTTTTATACAACCTGCAGGGGTTGCTTTTGTTTAACTTATTAATTATTAATTAATTAAGCGATTGGTTTATTGTGTATATACGGAGATGATTGTAGGAGGGCAGTTGCCATAAGTGAAATATTATATTGTGGTAGCTTAATGCTAAACTGCGGCATTAGGGACTGTACGTTTGAGATTAGGCTTGTAATATTGCTCGTAAAAGCGCTTTTTATCATCGCGGTAAGAGCGTACAGCACCAATCACACTCATAAATTTGATGTAGTACCAAGCCAGATCAAACAGCATGGGTTTGAAGCCGCTTCTGGCGCTTTTGGGGTATAGGTGATGGTTGTTATGCCATTCACCGGCTACCAATCCGGGCCAAAGCTGATTGATGGATTTGTCTTTTGCATGATAGTCGATACCCTTGCGCTGCTTGTCTTTACCTTTGGCATGCCCTTCATAGTTAAAAGTTCGAACGCCCACAGCCCAAAAGCCAGCTGCACCGAATAAGCTGCAAGCCAATGCATGTCCGCCAATAAGAAAAAATATTAGGTACCAGAATGACCAGTTGCCTATCCATGACAGTACCTCACGATAAGGATTAGCATATGACCCCCAACGGCGGTATTCTGCATAAGTATTAGGTTTAATACCGGTATGTTTCATTAAAAGCATAACACGGTTGTAGTCGCTTTCCGTCAGGTTTTTAGCTATAGGCTGGTGGTTAACATCTGCCAAAAAGCAGTATAAAAAGCCGGCCTGTGCATTATATGGGTCCCCGGGCTGATCTGATTTAGCATGATGAACATGGTGAGAGATAACATAAATTTCTTCTGGTATGGCGCTGATAGTTAAGTTTTTGGTGAAAAAGCGCCAGAAGTTGTTTCGGAATTTATAAGCCCCATGCGTGCAGTAGCGGTGATGCCAGATGGTGCCATGCGTGCCCATAATAATCATACTGTAAACAAAGGCTGCAGTAATCGTCCACCAGTGTAAATAGTGTGTGAGGAAAATGAAGAAGAAAGGCAACAAGCAAAGCACTTTTAACCAGGCTAAAAAAGGCAGCCAGTTCCGGCGATCATTGTATACATTCAGCCGACTGAAAAATTCTGAAAAAATTTGATGAGCACTGGGCTTAATCAAGGCACCTTGTTCATCCTTCCACCCGTAAGATGGTTGTTGCAATACATAATCCAAAAACGGCATAAGATCGGCTGTTATAATAAACTTTTTTACTTTTTTTTAGGTGGCGGTGTCAAGGCATCCTTAGATACCGTTTTCTTTCCTGCCTGGTAATCCGAGACCGACTTTTGATTATCCGTGTTCGGCGCCTTTTTTAAGTTTTTACTTCCTTTATCTTTACTCATGTGGTTATACGTATTAATTTAAATAAGCTTTTCTGAGCCTGATGATGTGTAAATAATGCATAAGCTTCATCACCGGATATACCGGGTCTATCTCGAACCATTTTTTGCCGAAGTTGGCACTGTTAGGAAACCGGTGATGGTTGTTCTGAAACAGCTCGCCCAGCATCAAAAAGTCGAAAGGAGAAGTGTTTTTAGATTTATCCTGATTGTTAAAGTTGGTATACCCATACTTATGCCCGCACCAGTTTACAATGGCACCTTGAATGGGGCCCATTAAATAGTGAACGGGTAACAGCAAAAACATCCACCAGTGGGTAGCAAACACAAAATAAAAAAGGGTGTACGCCACGCCAAATAACAATCTTGATAACAGGGAAGAACCCATCCTGTCAATTACGGGCCATTCCGGAAAATAGCCTTTAAAACGCGCTTCCGGGTCAATGGCTTTCATGCGATGGTCTTTAAAAGTTTTTAACGTGGCTTTCAGCATCTGAAAAACATCGGTAAAAAAGTGCGGCGAATGGGGATCTTTCTCCGTATCGCTATAGGCATGATGTTCACGGTGCATCAGCGCATAGGCGCGAGGGTGCAAAAAAGATGCACCTTCAAAAAAATACGCCATCAGGTAAAACACGCGTTCCCAACCCTTGCTGGTGGTAAACATCCGGTGCGAGGCATAACGATGCTGGAAAAAGGTTTGAAAGAACAAGGACAAAAACCAATGTCCGATAAAAAAAATAACTATAATCATAATGTTGTATTTAATCAGACTGTAAGCAATGCGAATGAAAACACATAACTACAAATCCGGTAAAAGCAGTAGCAATTCGTTAATCGCTGTTTAAACGCTAGTGCGCTTATTGTTAATGCGTTTTTAAACAACTGGTAAGTGATGTTGTATTTCGCAGTTTGCAATTGTGCCAGTAAGTACAGCGGCTAATTTGTTGGTGATGTTTTTACAAAGTAAAGGTCTGATTAAATGCCCGACAACGATGCGTATTATTACGTGAGACCAGGAAAGATTATTACGCTATTTTCTTTGTAGTTAAATTTAACGCGACGGAAATTAATGGATAATTCCATTCAAGGCGGCATATTTAATTAATGCAACGGTGTTTCGCATGCCGGTTTTATCAAGCATAGCTTGTCGTTGTCCTTCTATTGTACGTTTACTGGTGAAGAGTTTATCGGCAATTTCCTGGTTGGTATAGCCATCAGCTATCAGCTCTAAAACTTCCAGTTCCCGTTCAGAAAAATCAACCTCGCGTACCTCATGCTCGCGCTGTTGCAATATAGGCGTCTTCATTAAGCGGTCAAGCATGCGCAGGGCAAGGTGCATACTCAAGTAACGGCTGTTTGCATAAACATACCGAACAGCATAAATCATCTCCTGAGCGGGCGCATTTTTAATCAGATAACCATCAACTCCTGCCTTAAACGCCTGCACAATAAACCTTTCATGGTCAAGCATGGTAACCATAATAATTTTCACTGCCAAATTTTGCCTTTTAATGGCTTCAGCTAATTCTATACCACCCATAAGCGGCATGTTCAAATCGGTGATGATAATATCTACCATCTGCCCACTCCCCAGCAATTGTATAATGCCCTGTCCGTCTTCGGCTTCACCTACAACCTCAATATCATCCGCCAAAGCAAATAAGGCTTTGATGCCATCCCGAAATAGTTGATGATCGTCGGCTATGAGGACTTTAATCATAGAAGTGCAGAATTATTTAGTAGCTGGGTTTTTTGTAGTAAGAGAAGTAAATGTCTGTTAATAATAACATCAATTGTAAGTAATAGGTTTCTCTTTTATTTAACCGGCTGCGTCGAATATTTAAATCCATCTCAAATACACCACATAACTCTATCATCTTTTAGGCGGATATTTGAACGTTAAGTAACGCTTTTGATAATTAACAAAACAACTGGCCGAGATAATCATTATATCTGTAAATCTCCACAAAAAGAAATAGCCGAATACTATATACTTATACTATCTTAGCAATACTTACCCCAAAAGTGGAAGCTGGCAATCTTTAAGTTTCTGCTGCTGTATTTTATAGCATCGCTTATGCAAAAAAACAACCCAGAGTATATTATTGCCATAGGCGCTTCAGCCGGCGGGATGGAAGAAATTAATGCCTTTTTTGACCATACTCCGCTGGACAGCGTGTCTTATGTAATCATACAGCACCTGTCACCCGATTTCAAAAGCCGTATGGTAGAACTATTAAGCCGCCATAGTAAGTTGCTGGTATTGGAAGCAGAAGAAGGTTTGGAGGTACAAAGTAACACGGTATACCTGATTCCTAACAACCAATACATGACTATTGAAGGTAACCGGCTAAGGCTAACTCCTAAAGAAAACAGCCGGAGACCACATTTAACGGTCAATACTTTCTTAAAATCCTTGGCCATCAATAGCGGCAAACATGCCATTGCAGTAATACTCTCTGGCCTGGGTACAGATGGAACGGAAGGTACTAAAGCCATCAAGAAAGCAGGCGGCATGGTTATAGCCCGCAACCCGGAAGAAACGGAATTTTCCAGTATGCCCTCAAATGCTATTGCCACAGGTTTAGTAGATTTTGTTTTGGAACCCGAACAGATGCCTGTGGCTATACAAGACTTTATTACACATGCCGATAAACTGATGGCCGACATTAAGGAAGATGAGCAGTATATTTTACCGATTGTTGAGGTAATTAAGGACCAGCTACCGCTTGATTTTACCGAATATAAACAAACCACCATTCTGCGCCGGATTAAAAGAAGAGCGGCACACAGCAATTTTACGACACTTAAAGGCTACCTCGAATTTTTAAATACCGCACCAGAAGAGGTAGAGTTACTGGCTAAAGACTTTTTGATTAGCGTAACCACCTTTTTTCGGGACAGCGATGCCTTTGAGAATATTGCAGGTGCCGTTTTGCCGGCCATATTGAAAGATCATCACCCCGAAGATGAATTAAAGCTGTGGATTGCCGGCTGCGCCACCGGTGAAGAGGCTTACTCGGTTGCTATACTACTGTGCGAGCAGCTAACTGGTGCCTTACAAAACACTGCCGTTAAAATATTTGCCACCGATATTGATGCCGAGGCGTTGGCTATAGGCAGTAAAGGTATTTACCATGCCTCCCTCACTAAAAATATATCGCCCGAGCGGCTGGAGAAATATTTTATACCTGAGGGCGACTGCTACAGGGTAAGCCCTGCTATACGTAAAATGGTCATTTTTGCACAGCATGATTTGGTCAAAAATCCGCCTTACTGTAACATGAGCTTTATCAGTTGCCGCAATGTATTGATTTACATGACCCCTGCTTTGCAAAAAAAGATTTACGCCATGTTACTGTTTGGATTGAAGGCAAACGGGTACCTGTTTTTGGGCTCCAGCGAAAATCCGTTACCTATTTTACAGAACCTGGAAGTTACAGATCCGAAATCAAAAATATATAAAAGTCTGAATGGAAAGCGCCTGATTAAGTTTGATGCTTTCTCGATACCTGAGCTGCAGGAAATAAAGCGCCTCCCTGCCAGTGCAACCAAGGCAGAAACAAACACAGGAAATGACGAATTATTAGCGGAAACTTTACAAGCCACTCTGGCCAAAGAGATGGGCTACCTGGTAGTGTGTGTAAATGAGCATCATCAAGTAATTAAATCATACGGAGATACCAGCAGGTTTCTGCATCAAAAGCTGTTTAATAACAACATTATGGAACTGTTGCCCAAACCATTGGCAATCGCCTTTAATACGGTTAGCAGGCAGGCGCTGCAAGCCAATGAAAAAGTAACGGCACCAGGTATTCAGATTAATCAGGGCGGGAAAGGTGTTTTTGTAAACCTGTCCGTGGTTCCCCTACACATTAAAAGGAATGCCCCCCCTTTGTTGATGGCCATTTTTACGGAAGACACCACTACGCCTAAAAGTGAACTTCAGGAAAACACGTATAACGAAGATGCCTATTTAAATGACTATACCTTTCATCTAGAAGAAGAACTGCAGGAAACCAAGCTCCAATTGCGTGCTGCGTATGAAAAGCTGGATGCACTGAATGAAAACATGCATTCGTTTAATGAAGAGTTGCTTTCGGCCAATGAGGAAATGCAGAGCACCAACGAGGAAATGCAGTCGGTTAATGAGGAGCTGCATACTATCAATACCGATTATCACCTTAAAAACAAAGAGCTGCAGGAATTGAATGATGATTTAAACAACTACTTTAAAAGTAATGTAAACGGGCAGCTTTTTGTAGACAGCGAACTGCGGCTGCTCAAATTTTCGCCGGCCGCAGTTAAACTGATCAACTTAATGGAAGGAGACGTTGGCCGCCCGCTAAGCAACATCTCAACGAATATTAGATTTGATACCATCATTCAGGATATTCAATCGGTATTATCTAAAGGAGTGGTATTATCTAAAGACATTGAAAGTAATGATGGCCAGTGGTACCAACTAATGACCATGCCCTACTTAACGCAAGCCGACAATCGGATTACAGGCGCCATCCTGACGTTTACGGATATCACTAAGCTTAAAAGAATTCAGGCTTCGCTCGACAGAAAAAACAAAAGCCTCAACCGTATCAACGAAGATCTTGAGCATTTTGTGTTTGCAGCCTCGCATGATTTACTGGCACCGCTAGGCAACATACAAACCAGCATTGAAATTATGAACCGGATTCCTATAGGCGATGAAAAGCTAACGGAATTTTTAGGCGTAATTAATTACTCGGTAAAAAAATTCAGTCAGCTCATCAAAGATATTGCTGTGATTGCCGAAGTGGAAAGTGATGTGAATGCCCATGAACGGGTAGATATTAACGAACTGATTGACAATATAGAATGGAGCCTGGAAAATAAAATAAAGGCTGCCGGTGCTACCATCAAAAGAAACATATTGACGCCCTACTTGCCATTCTCTAAGAAGAACCTCCGTAGCATCGTCTTTAACCTGGTGTCAAACGGCATCAAATTTAGGCGCGAGGAGCCACCTGAAATTTATATTGCGTGCTGGAAGGAAGAAGATCAGCTTATCCTTTGTGTTCAGGATAATGGAAAAGGTATTCCGGAAAGCAGTATCAAAAAAATATTTGAGATGTATGGCAGGTTGCATCAAAACATTGAAGGCAGTGGCATTGGTCTATATTTAGCTAAGAAAATTGTGAATGCTGCCGGAGGTAACATGGTGGTGGAAAGCGAGGTTGGCAAAGGAAGTAAATTCATTATCTATCTGAGTGCATACATTGATGATGAAAACTTATAATTTAAACCTGACAACTTTATTAAGGATTTGACACAATAGTGTGAAGCCGAGCTTATTCTATGCTTTTCTGAGCACGCAGACATTATTAAAATAACCGGCTTGTGCCCTTTTGACGATGGAGTATTTTATACACATAATAGCAAAAACAAATGACGGCAACAACAAAGTGAGATTTATAAATATAAATTGGTGGGTAATGATTAAAACGCCTCTATGCTAATAAAGTAGTTCTACTGAAGATAAGCTTCAGAGACCTGTGTCAATAGTTTTATCATAGTACTGACCAGGTAAAGCAATTTTTTCGATGCTTTCGATCCTGAACTGAACTTCGTTAAAATCCGACAAAAAGTTCGACTTTTGTCCGCTTCCTTCTCGCCAAGGCAAAGTAAATTTGGATTGAGAATAGATAATGCCTGTAATTAAAGGGCCTATCCTAAGTTTGTAAAGTAGCATTTTTAAGAAATTGACAATGTGTCCCGACTGATGTCTTTCAAAATTTCGTCATCTATTTCGATTTCTGGATAATACCAATCGACCTTCATTTTTGCCCAATCCATTCAATTTGGCCTATCGTTGAAAATAAATGGATTCGCTTTAGTTTCAGTGGAAGCAAGGTACTTTCGAAGTATCTGGGCTTGATTCCATCGGTTTGCAGGAGTCAATAAAAGCTTAGAACCCTCCAGCTCCTTTTCTTTCTGCTTTCTTACATATTCCTTTGCTTCCTGTGCGTCTCTAACCGTTGAGTTCACCTCCCGTTTTGGGGCCGTTTGCTTATTCAATTAGGCTAGGAATTGGAATTTGCCTAAAATCTTGACCAACTGGTCTTATAGCGGTTCCTTATCGTCTTTCTCATTCTGCGCTTTCAAAGCCGTCTATTTGAAACGCAACAATCCCCGAAGGTTCGTAAGTATACTGAGCGTACTTGTCTTTTGTAGCCACAAGTTTAGTCTTTTCATGGGATACGACTCTAAGTCGCTATCGCCAATTACAGCTCGGGTCTGGCCTTGTCCGATGATTAGCTTGTGAACACGTATTTGCAACGCTCTTATGAAAACGTTAAAGAAACGGTAAGTTCTTTTTGCTGCCAAACTTGAAATGATTTTAATATCTTGATTGTATTCACCGGCAGTGTACATCATCAGATAGCTACTTTAATAGTTATAAAACTTTTAGAGTCTAATGCTGCTTTTGCCTGCGCTACCAGAGGATGCAGCTCTTTGATCTTTTTCAGTCAGATAAATTAAGCTCTTTATCTTGCGCTACCACCTTTCGAAATTCATCAAACTGTGATTGGTAGGATAATTTCTTTGGCTCACCCTTATTCAAAAAGCCTTGAGAAGATTATCGAGGCAACCAAATAAATGATGACGTATTTAGAATTAAACTTGGAGAAGATGTAGAGTATTTTATCGACGAATTACCTCCCAAACTAGTTCACGAGAGAATTCTAGCTGAAGTCGAATATCAAGGATCGGGGTAAAAAGCGAAAGTTTAAGCTCATAGCACCGTTTGACAAAATCAACAATGCTTTAAAGATGAGTAATGGTAGCTTCGATGCGTTTATTAATAAAATGAAAGATTCTAACTAAGAGCCATTGATGTGTTAAGCAACGAAGATTAAAGGTAGAATATAGTAAGGCTGATGTAACAAATCTGTCGCCGAATCTGTCATCTGTACAAAATTTCAGCAATCATCGCCTCAAACGCTGGTACATTAGATCCAAGAACATTGTCATTACTCGTAGCGGAATCAATGAATAATACACCATTGAGATCTATCACTTTATCGTTGAAATTGTTGCCGATAGGAAATAACGAAAATAGAAAGTCTTAAAGAGGATTCGATTAACAGATAAGAGAAAGGTACATTGTTAAACATTCCATATTGTAAAAGCGAAATAAAATAAACCTACCTGAACAAATAGTTAAAGCGAAGCAAGCCATGTTTTGGTCGGACCAAAACGCTTGCCGGGACACCCGGACCCGTTATGCTTTCACTTCGTTCTGCATAAAAATTTTGGATGGCAAGCCATAAATAAATATATTTGATTATTGCGTAAACGCACAGCCGCTTTCCGGCTGATAAACGCAGGCCGGACCTGCGGGCCCTAACGGGTTTCCGATATTGCTCATTGCCTTGAGCAATCCTTACACACACTTTTTAAGCGTACTTATGGCAAGGCCAAAAGTTCCACTATCAGAAAAGCGGTCGATCAAGATCACGTTCCGCGTAACGGAAAAACAACGGCAACGTTTGTTGAACCTGGCGGAAGCTTGCGGTACTACTCCGGGCGATCTGGTCAGGAGTAAATTATTCAAGGGGCATTTCCCGGCTATTCCTTTGGCTAAGATGGACGAGGACACCTACACCGAATTAAAGAAGATCGGCATTAATCTGAACCAATTAGCAAGGCAGGCCAACTCAGGCAGGTTTCCCTATGGCATCGATAAAACCCTGACCGCACTGCTGCGGCAGGAAGAAAAAATCATCAGGCTTTTACTTTAGGATGTTAGCGGATCAAAAGATAGGTAAAAGCTTTATGGGAGCCTTAGGCTATAACCTTAAAAAGCTTACCCTGGAAGACAGCAGCCTGAGAGCGGAGCTACTGGAAACCAACTTTGCTTCCCTAGACCTGGATATGATCAAAATGGAAATTGACGCCGTCAGGCGCAAGCGCCCCAAGCTCGGCAATTATGTTTACCACACCAGCCTTAACTTTTCGCAGGAAGAGACCGGGAAGTTAACCAATGCCAAGTTGCTTGCCATTGCCAGGGATTACCTGGAAGGGATGGGCTTTACCGAAAACCATTATATGATCTTTCGTCACCATGATGCCGGACATCCGCATATACATCTGCTGGCGAACCGGATAAAGTTTGGTGGCGGCCTGGTATCGGACAGCAAGAACTTTGAAGAAAGTGAGGCACTGCTGCGTAAATTGGAGTTGCTGCACGACCTCAAACCCCTTACTAAAAGCAAGTTTTTAGCGGTGCAGGAACCAGGAAAGGAAGTAAAGATGCTGCGCAAAGGCAGCACCGGCAAGCGTGCGCCGACGAAGAATGAAATTGAGATGGTTACCCGTACCGGGCAGGCATCCCATAAAATGGCGGTTCAGGAAAAGTTATCGCGCATTTTGAACCAGCCGGGGCAAAGCATGCAGGATTTCATCCGGCATTGCGAGGCTCAGGGCGTGCATTTGCTGTTTAACCAGGCAACGACCGGGCATATCAGCGGGATCACATTTTTTTACGAAGATTTTAAGGCGAAGGGGCAGGCTTTGGGTGGCCGCTTCAAATGGATGGAGATCAAAAAACAGTTAGATTATGAACAAGACAGAGATGGCCAAAGCATTAGCGAGGCTAACGGCAGAACAAGGGCAAAATACGGAGACCTCACACCATTCGGAACCGGAACTACCCAAAACGGAGGAAGAAGAAACGATGCTGCAATTGCTTTTCCTGATGGCAAAAAACTCATCGAGTTCAGCGAAGAACATCACCCAGATATGGGAGCGGCTGAGCGAGATGAAGCAACGCCTGGACAAGATAGAAAAGACGACATACAGGCTAACAATACACCTGGCACGACTTCAAGTGCTGCTGATAGCGATATTCCTGTTGCTGCTGATTGGAGGTCTGCGGGTTATAGCATTGAAATAAGCGATGATATTGACGACGAGGCTATTTTAGGCAGGAACCGCAGGCGGCAGAAGCAAGCAAGGACCAACCGGCGGTAAACAGATAACAACACCTTAACAGGTGTAATTGCCGCACAAATTGCGTATTTTTGAGTTATAACAATACAGGGAGGATATTTGGATGGAAGTCGTACTGGACCAGCAGCAAAAGCCGCAAGGCGTTTTCTTACCGCTATCAGAGTGGGAACAGTTGCGCCATGGAATCAATAAGGCCAGCGAGCTGTACAAACTCATGGACGAGCTGAGCGAAAAGGATATTTTTGCGATGGACGACCAGGAATTCAAAAGCCTTCTCGCGCCGGTGATCCGCGAGGCGGTACAATCCTCCCTAGACCAGGGATTATACTTTTCGTATTCCGCTGGTATTAAAGATGACCCGGCCCTGTTCATCCATGAATATAAGGATGGAAAGCGGGTGCTCATCAGGGTTGATGCAGCAACCGGCAGGGAACATTTTGTCAAAGACCTTTAACAAATGCTTCAGTACACGGTCATTGCCGGACCTAACGGCGCAGGTAAAAGCACTTTATCTGCCCGGATGTCCAGGCGTGATGCCATTATCTTTGATCCTGACAAGGAAAAGGCGATCATTGAGAAAAGCTACCCGGATATCTCTGCGGAAGCCATAGAAAGCGCTGTAACCCGCAAATATGACCAGTGCGAACTCCGGGCACTGGTCTCAAAAAAATCTTTCACGGTCGAAACCAATCTACGGAACGAGTTCCTGGCTGAGCGGGCAGGACGGTTCCGCGAAAGCGGCTACGATACCCGCCTGGTGTTTATGATGCTGCCGGACGTCGAAAGCTCGATGGACAGGGTAAACCTGCGGGTCAGGCAAAAGGGGCATTTCGTGGATCATGAAAGCATCCGTTACAAATTTGAAGCCAGCCAGGAAAACCTGCTGAAGGTAGCCTCCCGCTTTGACCAGGTGATGCTGGTATGTGCCGCCAGTGCGTTCGGCATCATTGCCGCACCTGAGCGTTTACTGGTCACCAAAGGGGCAGAGGTAATGGACATCAACCCTGCTGCCCCGGCATGGGCGCACGCGCTGATGCAGGAGGTGATCGACATTATAGGTGGGCAAAATCCCGGCAAGGACCAAAGCTTTAAAATTAGGCGATAGGTTTGGAGGTGAATACGTATTTAAACAGAAAATAACACTCATCGGGTCAGCAGTCTAGAAAGGCCGAAAGTCGCACAAGACTATGTGCGCCAGCCGCTCATCCCGCCTGAAAGCGCTCCGTCTTCAGCAGCCTTTGGCCTTGATACGGGCGCAGCCGTGAAACTCACTACGCTCGTAACACCGCCGCTTGTTGGGGCTTCTGGTATTTAGTCGTTGGGTGCCTTTTAAAGCGGCCTACGGGGACGTTTAGTGCGAACAGGCTCGGAAGTAGAACCTGGATCGGTTTTGTAGGGTGACATATTTTGGGGTCTAGACTGAAACCTTTGCGGCATTGCCGGTTTGACAGGCTGCTCTACGCTAATTTTTACGGTCAGTTCCCTGCCTTGCATTTCCAATCCATACAGGGCTGCGCTGACCCGCACGGCACCCTCTTCGCTCAGCATCTCAACAAAGGCATAACCCTTACACTTGCGGGTCTTCTTGTCACGAACGATCTTGAGTGTGGCAATATCACCGTGCGGGGCAATCAGCATAGCCAGTTCTATCTCCGAAATTTCAAGAGGAAAGCCGCTGACAAATAGTTTGACCATTGTATGTTGAGACGCAGAGTATAAAAGTTATGGTGCCGATATATCAGTTTGTAATAAGATATAGATTTGTTTTTTGAATCGCCAAGTGTTAACTTGATACTTTGCATTTTAACACTGTATCCACAATGGCGACGATAAAAAGTCTCATCCCAAACGATTTTAGCTATCACATTAGCAAATTATACAACGGAACGTATACGGAATACCCGTTGATAGAATTTAATCTTGAATCAGTTCAGAATGCCTGTGCTACTTTAAAAACTGAGATTGATAATCAATATGGATTATCATCACTTACTGGAGCTTCCATTGTTTTTGATAAAATCGACTATGTTCTCAAGAAACTCGAACATTGGATAAAGACTAAAACAATAGTCGGGAATTTAGATGCAGGAGTATTTTTGGACGCATTCAAAGGTTACTTTGACGAATTGAAGCAAATGATTGATGAGATGGACTCAGGGCAGGTACAAAAGCGTTAACAAAAAAGCCCGGAATTGCAATGCCCCAAATAGTGTCTAACTATTTGAGGGCATTTTTAGTTACGTTGGCGTTGTAAAAAAATTAAATTTTAATTTCCCTTAAATTTATTTGTTTTACTACAATTTTCAATTCCTTAAGGCCAAGTTCCGGTTTTAGATGTATAACGGTGTTAAATATTGCTTCGCTTGTTTTGGTAAAATCAAGTCCACCGGGAATCTCAATTTCTATCTTAGAAGAAGTTATTGATTTTATTTCATAACTTTTGCCTTTAAATTCCTTCTTTATTAAATCAGTCGCAGACATAATATTATTGTATTCGTTTATAATTATTCATAACTGGTACAATTATTATTATGTTTTCTTCATTCACACATTATAAATTACTTCTATAAGCTACCAAATCATTTGTGATAGATTGTTCGTCGGAAATATGACCACTCCCGGATGCTCCGCTCAACCCTTTTCTTCTAACTCCATAATACGCCCGGCCCAAAGTCAAAGGTATTGTGATGAAATGAGTTTCCGGTATAACACCAAGGATTTGAATGATTGCAAGAGGTTTGATTTGGCAATAAGAACAACTAATCGTGCAAGAATTAGATATAAAGAATTGATTGGTCTAAGTCGAAAAGTTGCATAAACTATAATATTTATGATTAAGTATATATATTGCACCAATCATAAAGTTTAAAGATGAACGCTACTCAACAACAAAGAATAAAGTCAGTATTACATACATTAACAGAGTTAGTTTACTCATTGAAAAAAGATAAAGCGTCTACTCCTGAAGAATTAGAGCTACTTGAAGGGTACGAACAAAGCTTGCTTAATTTAATAGACATTAATCTATTTGATGAATAATAGACGTCTTCTTTCCAACATTCAATGTTCCACAAACAATCTCTTTACAAGCATCATCAAAATCTTTAGCACTCATAGCTCTTTTATTGATTGTTTTAAACTTACTTCTCCAAATATTTATAAAATATTTCATTTTAAAGTTTTATTGTAAATATCCGACAAAATGAAAAACACACATGTAGCAAGTAATTTTCTCAATAACTGGATGTCGCGGGTTCGCGTTGATTATATAAATTAGAGTTATGAGTTTTCCTGTAGCTGATTGGGAAATCATCCCTTTGGAAATCTATAAGCCCTTGTTAAGCGAAGTTAAAGAGCGTTTTAATGTAGTTGCACAGGAAACGGAGAGTATCACTGATAAATCGATAAAGTGTTTATTAGGTTTTATTACGTATTACTTTGGAGTTGGGGTTTTCCTAATAAGTAATCATTATTCAATAAATTGGCTCATTTACGTCACCATTACCTTTGCTGCTACAATTGTAGTTTACAAAGGATATAGACTGATTACATTAAGGCCAAGTCATACAGTTGGACTATTACCTGAGAACGTTCTGACTCAAGATTTTGAACAAAATACAGGTTTTGACGATGTAGAAAAAGAAAGACTTTTCTACTACAATGCTATAAAGTGCTATGTGCTGAAAATTCAAGAAGGAACAGACGACACAAGCAAACGAGCTTTAGTATATGATAAATTTCTACGTCTTACTTTGTTGCTTGTGTTTGTTATAACAGTATTTTTAATCTTTACTATTTCGTAAATCCCCGAGTTTGTAAAGTTTTAACTGGCGGAACTGCTGCGGTCGTTGTTTTTGCCATCAATATTATCTTTTGTCACCTTTAGTACTTGTAGTTCTAACAGGGGCTTGTGTTTGAGTTGTTTGCTTTGCCATTATTTTGTATCTCTTGTTGTTTCCTCAGTTGTAACAACGATTTTTACTGGTGGAACCGTGTCTGTTATTTGCTTAGCCATATTTACACGTCATTATTCAACGTAAATATAAGAACACCTATTGATTCTTTAAACTTAAAATTTATTATTTAAGATGATTGAGTTCTTAAAATTTTTACACTTAAAGTTTGGCATAAGCAACGATGCTGCCTCTGCTGTTATAATAACAATACTCACATTTTTATCTGGAATTTTAATAACTGAATTTCTAAATGGTATCAAAGCCTATAACAAGAGAAGTAATTACAGAGAGTTGTTAAGAATTAATGCTTTGAGTTTAATGAGAGGACTAAATAAGCAAGCAGTCGCTTACATTAATTTGCATGAACAAATCACTATTGAATACACCGGAACTTTCGAATTTCAACCTAAATCAATTTCTTCAGTAGGAGTTTTTCAACAAATTGGTTATGAAAATCTTTATGATGCTTGCTTTGGCGGATTAGAAAATATATTTCCAATAGATAAACGCAATAAGTCTTTAGCATTTAGTAACCTTTGGGCCGCTCTTGAATTCATCAATAAATTTCATGAACAGTCATTTTCTGACGTACAAAAGTTTATTGAAATGAATAGTCTTTATAACGGTTTAAGAAATGAATCTCTTGGAAAAGTTGGTGAATTGGTTGAAGAAATCCGTATTGAATTACATGGTAAGGTAATACCATATTATTTAGGTCAGTATTTCAATGAAATAGAAGAGATAATAGTTAATCTTAGAAATCAGGATAACTATTTATCTCCCAAAATCATGAATGATTTTTATATTCAAAAACTTCTTGCTTTAAACCGTAACAGGGATAATATACAAGCGCTTCAAGATTTCAAACACATTCTACATCCAGTTGAATTAAATTCAGCTTTACTGGAAACATCCCTTAGGTATACAAATCAGTCCAACGTAATTGAAGCATATCATGTTAATTTCAAAGAATTAGCCAACTCTTTCTTTAAAACATCAGTTAGTGTCAAAAATGCTTATCGAGTCTTATGTATGCATAAAGAGGAAGTAAGGCGTAGAAAATAATTTTTAGGTTATTACTGAAAAACAAATTTAGATTTTACTGCAAACTGATATATCGACACCAAAGTTATTACTTGTTTCTAAGCAATTCGTTCTTTTCACGCTCGCTGGCTAACAGGCGTTCCAATAATTCAACCTTTTCATTGTAGAGTCTTTTATTTTCCTCAATTACTTCTAACCATTTATCTATGGGATTGAAGTTACAGCTAAAAGCATTATAGGCGCCATTAGTGAAACTGTTATCATTAAAAGTGTTGAAATAGTTAATAACTGCTTCCTCGTTGAAGTTTTTTATTGCCTCAGGAGCCACACCTAAAGCCTTAGCAATCTTATTTAAGACCTCATCTTCGATTTTTTCACTTTTTTCAAAGTTGGAAACAGTTTGTTGGGAAATATTGAGGTCAATTGCCAGAGCTTCCTGCTTAATTCCCTTCAGCTCCCGTATCCTTGCGATCTTACGTCCGATGTGTAATGTCTCTGCCATAGCTCAAATGTATTGCTTATGGTAAAGGTACGAAACAAGCACCGCTTTGTAAAGCACAAGTGCATTTGGTACGGTACAATGTAGCCGTCCTTCAACTTTGAGTACTCAAAGTTGAATCATTATGCAAACACATGCCATCACCCTCCCCGCCAGCCACTACAGGACGCTGGAAAAAGTCGTTACCGCCCTGGTAGAAAAGTTCGACACGCAGTATATCATCTGTTTCGGCTGCGCAGAGCAGCGCAAGGTCATGACCAGCTGCTTTATTCCCCCGAGCGATCAAAGCTACGCCCGGTATTACCTGCTGATGATCACCACGCAGACCCAGCGCATGGAACACCAGGTACAGGACTTTGCGGACAGCCATTTCCCGGATTGCCATCTTACCCTTGCCGTGCATGGGCTGGAGTCCGTCACCAAGGCGGTTAACCAGGGCAGCCGGTTTTTCGCCACCGCCTGCCAGTACGGAATGCAGTTGTATTCCCGCTCAGGACTGCGCCTTGATCTGTCTTACCACCACATCAACCCATTGACCACCCTTGCAAGGGCGGAAACCAAGTATCATCACCATTACGGTTTGGCTTTGGGCTTCCGGGAAGCTGCCGCTTGCAGCTTCGAGTCGCAGCATTACGGCATTTGCGTCTTTATGCTGCATCAGGCCGTGGAACATGCCTGCAACGCGCTGATCCGGGTGTTTACCGGCTACCGCACGGAGATGCATAACCTCAGCCGCCTAATGGATCACTGCCTGATTTTCTCAGACCAGCCGGATTACGCCCTGCCAAGAAAGACAAAGGAGGACCTGCGGCTGTTTAAGCTCTTGAGGGATAGCTACAGCGATGCGCGGTATGACGATAAGTATGTAGTCAGTGCCGCCGATGTGGAGATCCTGCTTAACCGTGTCAGAGAACTGCTGGAAGTCACTGAAGAATTGAGCCTGCAACGCCTCGTACTGTACGGTAAGGAGGCCGAAGAAGCTGAGACTGCTATTAACTTGACAACTCAACTTAACACCCCAATGCCCCATGCCGGTTAAAAAGAAAAAACTTCCTGTTACCCTGCCTTCGGATACATTCTTTTACCTGATTCCGCTGGAACCGGGTCACCTTAAACTAAGGCGGTCCATGCTGGCGGCACATTACACCGCCCCAAAGGGTCGAAAGCTTTACTATGGCAACCAGGTAGACTACGTGGGTTACGCCCATGGCATCGTCACCGTAGGCGTTCAGTTAAATAGCGGGGTAAAGGCAACGCTGCACCTGCATGCGGAACCGGATGCGCTGCACGTGGCCTGCACCTGCGGGATGCCGGGAGAAAAGCTGTGCCTGCATGCCTACATCGGTTTGTACAATCTCACCTGGAGCCATATTTTGGACCTGTCTCCCTGGTACTGGCCGGGGTACGATATCAATGATCAGGTGCAACATCGATATTTAGCTATACAGGTAGCTAAGAACTATATAGCTGCAAAGCCAAAGCATCCATTCGGGCACCTGTTCAGGCCGGTCAAAGAATTGAACAGCTTCCCGCTGGTACATCAGCAACCCGGTACGCCCTTACAGGACCCGCACCCCATGCGGGGTAACCGTACCGTGTTGGTCTTTTGCATCGGTTATGGCAGGACACCTGCCGGCTCGGGGCAGCTGCCGGTACTGTTTGCCTGCCGTGCACAAACCACGGTAGATAACCTGTCCCTGCAATCCTATGCGGAAATCACTGATTCGGGAGAAGATAATGATCTACCTGAGATCAGCGCTAACCAGCTCTGCCTGCTGGACATAGCCGCCGAGATGCGGTGGTTGGTATCTCAATGCGCAAGCAGTCCCGATGCCATAAAAGGTGTGATGTTGCTGTTATGGGAAAAGGCTTTGCCCATGCTAATGGTTGAGCCTTATACCTGCGTGTTTAACCCTTATAGGATAATTTACAAAAAGGGCAGGATCGATGCATTAAACAAAAGCTTTCTCTCACCGTGCCGGTTTTCGGCACACCGTCCGGTGCTGCACTTCGTGTTAAAAGTTCAAAGGGCCCATCTTAGCCTTAGCGCGGCGCTGAGCATTAACGGCAGGGAGACCAAATTTAACCATAAGCCGGAACTGTTTACGGTAGACCTGGAAACCGGATGCCATTACCTGATGCAATCAACAGAGGCGGATGACTGGCTGAACTGGATGTATGCCCGGCATAATCGGCTAACGGTATTAAAGACACATTTTGCACAATTTCATGGAATGTTCCTTGATGACTTAGCCGGTCGATTCCCGGTCTACGTCCTCAACGGCAGCGCGGGTACAGGTAAATTAAGTCTCTACCATTACAACGAGGTCAGCCGGTACCTCACTAGCTGAACGCTGGGTTAAACAAGGCAGGCCGCTGCATTGCATCACGCGTTGCCGCGCTATATTTCATTACGCGACCAGCCTTGTTTAACCGCGATGTGCAGCCCTGAAACTCGCTGCGCTCTTAACAGAGCTGCTTCCCTTAGGTTGAATCCGGGTAACGACCCTTAAATTTGAGATATGGGTATGCTGGAATGGATCATGGTGACCGTCTTCGTCATAAGCGGTATTCGGACCTACCGGCGGCAGGAATACCCGCTGGATAGGTGGATCGCCCGAATGTTCAGACGCATCCGCTACTGGTTGTGGCGTAAGTGACATTTTCTATAACCACCGGTTTTATTTTAGTGTGCTTTATAATAGGTTTTGTCCTTGAGCAAAATTTTCCCTTAAACAGCCAAAGCGTATTGGGTGACATTTCCTATAACCACCGCTTATATTTTACACGCATAGGTAATAGCAATTCAGGACAACTATAACTACTCTTGCCTTTCAGCGCAGGCACGAAGTTAGCACCGCAGCGCAGGAGTAAAGGGCAAGTGAATAGTGCACTGCGTTTGTTTTTTTGGCCGCACCACCCTTGACACCTCCGCTGCTTCGGGCTACTTGGTTGTTTAAGCGCTAAAATGGCATCGCTGTTCGGCAGTTCCCGAACGCAGCGCAGTGAAGCCCGCTTATTCGCCGGTATGCCCTTTTGAAGTGGTTACGAAAGAGCAGCGCTTACCGGTCAGACTTTACCTTCCAGCACCGAAGCTCATGAAGGTCGGACCATCCGAAAAAAGGAGTGTCACTCCACAGCAAGCTATTGAACTACTCGAAAAACATGGCTGCCAAGTTACTAAAGAAGAAGCCGAAAAACTTTTGGATTTTTTATATTTTTTAGGTAAATTAACTGTAGATCAGTTACTTAAGGATAGCGAAGCATTGAATCTTAGCATTCAGAAAAATCACAGCAAACCAACAAAGACACGAATTAAATCATCAAAACATGAAAACTGCGGATTTATATATAAGAGTAAGTACTGATGAACAAGCAGATAAAGGGTATTCACAGCGCAATCAGGAAGAAATTTTGCGCAGGTACTGTGAAATCAGCAAGATTACCATCCGCAGGGTTATCTTTGAAGACCACTCAGCAAAAACTTTTCAGCGTCCGCGGTGGCAGGAACTCCTGACAGATCTAAAAAAGACCAAAGGTAGGCACACAAACCTTGTTCTTTTTACCAAATGGGACAGGTTCAGCAGAAACGCAGGGGATGCGTATCAAATGATGAACGTACTTAATCTCTTGGGCGTAGAACCGCAGGCTATCGAACAGCCTCTTGATCTCAGTATTCCTGAGAACAAAATGATGCTGGCGATTTATTTGGCGGCTCCCGAGGTGGAAAATGACCGCAGGGCACTAAACGTTTTCCATGGTATGCGTCGTGCTAGAAAGGAAGGTCGCTGGATGGCCTCCGCACCGGTTGGATATGTGAACAAAACGGCAGAGAACGGACGAAAATACATTGCTTTGAAAGAACCGGAATGTACTATCCTAAAATGGTGTTTTGAAAAGCTGGCTACCGGTGAATTCTCGACTGAGCAAATTTGGAAGGTTGCCAGGCAAAAAGGACTAAAATGTGGTAAGAATAACTTCCTGATTGCCATTCGTAACCCCGTGTATTATGGGATGATAACGATTCCTAAGTATAAAAATGAGGAAAGCTACTTGGTAAAGGGACAACATGAGCCAATAATATCCCAAAGTCTTTATGATGATGTACAGGACGCTTTAGAAGGACGGAAAAGAAAGACGGGTACTAAGATCATGTCACTGGACGATCTCCCATTAAGGGGCTTCATACTATGTTCCCGATGCTCAAGGGCGCTGACCGGGAGTGCCTCGAAGGGAAGGAATCAGTACTACTATTACTATCATTGCTCGAGCCAGTGCGGTTGTAGGTATAAAGCGGACGAAGTAAACGAAGCATTTATAAAAGAACTGGATAAATATGTGCTTGCGCCTGAATTAAGCGAACTGTGTACAAAAGTGATGCTGGATTTGTTAAACCAGGCGACCAGCGGCACTAAAAATGAAAGAAAGAGTATCCTTGATCAAATTGATGAACAGAATGGCAGGTTACGTAAGGCAAGGGAATTGATGCTTTCTTCAAAAATCGATCCTGAAGATTATGCCTTAATCAAAAAGGAAACCGAGGTTATCTTAAACAGATTAGAGGCAAAACTCACTGAATACGCTGAGAACCCTGTTAAAATAGATGAGCTTATTCCGAAGGCTGTAGCTGTAATTTCAAATATCCGTATTTTATATCAAAATGCTGATAGTGAGACTAAAAGGGCTATTGTTGGTTCGATGTACCCGGAAAAACTGCATTTTGACGGGCACCAACATCGAACCACGAGAATAAACGAGATTGCAGAGTTTACCTATATGATTTCCAGTAGGTTAAGGGATAAAAAAAGATGGGCAAGAACTGAGGATTCAGCCTTGCCCATCTGGGTGCGCCCACCTGGGCTCGAACCAGGGACCAAAAGATTATGAGTCTTCTACTCTAACCGACTGAGCTATAGGCGCGGTTTTCATGACTCCTTGTACACTTACCAAAATTTATTCTCTTTCAAAATAATTACAGCGGTGTCAGGATTATGCTGCAAAAGTAAAAAAAATTTACTAACTGAAAAATGTAATTATAAATAATAAAAAAGACTTTTACCCTTGGCTGTTTATGGTATTCCATAATTATACCATTCAAATTTGCCTTAATTTGTGAGATACTTTTGGGTTAGCTTTTCAAGCGATTCAACATTGGCTTTGCTTTCAGACAATGTTCCCAGCAGATAAACTTTCGGGATCCCTATAGCTTTGGCCATTTTGTTCAATATTCTCACATGTGTAACATCAATAGCATTTACCAATTGTAGATAGTTTAATATAGTTAACTCTTTTTCAAACTGCACGCCCGATTGCTTAATGATAGCAAATAAAGCTTCCATCGTCATAGACTTCATACCAGCAGCGACGGTTTCATTGGGATGTTCATTCAAGAATGTAAATAATTCTTCCAGCTGCTTGATTTTTTTGTTCAATGCTACTCTATAACTTTCAATAACCTCTTGCAGTTCCTCTAATTGAGCTTTATGCTGAATCTGTAATAAAAAGGCTGCTATGTGTATTTTACAAAAGTAAGCTGTGTTCAAATGCCGCAGTAAAACATGCTTTACCATTAAACTACGTTTGCTTTCTAATTTTACAGGTTCTATGTCATCCGCTTTCATTATAAAATAAGATTGAAAAATGTATTTAAAAATGATAGGGTAACGAAACGAATAGCTTTATCTTTTTTTTAACTATAAATATAATTATAAATTCAATATTTGTTGTTTATTGCTATAATAAATTAACTCTCTACAACAACTGCACAAACGCTATGGTACAACTTTACGGAACAAAACAAACAGGATATTACAACTTTTTGATATGTAATATAAGAACAAACAGGTGAAGCTTATGTTACAATTTGGTATAAAAAAAGTATACTATACTGAAAGTTATCTTAGCTATTTCATTACACACTACTATAATAAATCTTCCTCGTTATTCTTGTGTTTAACTACCCAATCTACCCATGGAAAATCAGCCACTCCCTCCAAGCACTCACTCTACTGAGCGCCCTATACTATCTAAAACAGAGATAAATGCACTATTTGTAAGTAGCTTATCAGACGTATATAACATGAAGACTCATTTAGTACGTCTTATTCCAGAACTGGTAAAAAGAGCATCTTATCAAGGTTTGAAGCAAGCTATTTTAAGCACAGGCTTACACTTAGATGCACAGTTGCTGCGAATAGATTTTATTTTTAAATACCTAAAATATGAAAGCAATTTCAGACCAAAGCCTTTGCTGGGTTCGCTCAACGTTAGGGATTATTTATTTAGCAATGTTGGTGAATTAAACACCTATCAATTAGATTACATAATAATTAACCATCTATTAACCATTGAGCAACTTGAAATAGCTCAATTTAAGGTTTTACTTACACTAGCTAAGGGCGTTTATCATAAACAAATTTATAGCATGATTAAATTGTGCTTGCAAGATGCCATTAAGGAAAAAAGAACTTTCGAATTACTAAGCAAAACGTATTCCTTATAAGTAAATCAGAAATTTGATGAATAAAACCTTACTTAACAGAACGCTGTAATTTTTCATGCTTCTTGCTGTATTTTACATATTTGCAGTTATATGTTGAACATTAAAAATATTATTTTCGATTACGGTAACGTAATCTTTAGCATTGATTTTGCTCGTGTGCAGCAATCCTTGGAGGCATTGGGCATTCCGGATGTGGAAACTTTTTATGGACACCGGCAACAAGATGCTATTTTCGATGCTTTTGACCGCGGACAAATCACAGCTGCTGAATTCCGTAGTCGCATACGCGAAAAAGCTGGCAATCCGCATTTAACCGATGAACAGATTGATGCTGCTTGGAACAGTATTTTAGTAGGTATAGCTGAAGGCAACCATGAGTTACTTCTAAAACTTAAAGACAAATACCGCACTTTCCTGTTAAGTAATATCAATGAGATTCATTACAATTTCATTATGCAGTATCTGAAAGAAAAATTCAATTTCGAAAGCAACAACCACTTGTTTGAGAAAGTGTATTATTCTCATTTCACTGGCAAACGCAAGCCCGAAAAAGGAATTTTTGAATTAGTTTTAAACGAGAACAACCTTAACTCAGTTGAAACTTTGTTTATTGATGATAGCCCACAACACTTGGCTACGGCTAAGGAACTGGGCCTTCAAACTTTTTTGATGACTGCCCCTGATACCATTCAGGCTTTTGCTGAACGCGAACACTTGATATAAAAACGGGATGTTGCGCCATCTACTTTTAACCATGTAGGTGGTGCAACATCCCGAGCTGTTAATTATTTAGTATTAATTAGATTTTTCTGCGCTTTTTCTCTTTCAGAATTAAACTTAATTCGCGGCTCATCTGACCAGCAATAGCTGTATTTTCTTGTGCACGGCGGAAAAGATATGGCAATACGGCTTTCACTGGTCCGTAAGGCACATACTTAACCACATTGTAACCTGCATTAGCCAGGTTAAAGCTCAAATTATCGCTCATCCCTAACAATTGTGAAAAATAGATGTGCGGATGATTGTGTGGTATATTCAACTGGTTAAGTAAATCGGCCAGCAACCGGCAACTGGCTTCATTGTGTGTGCCAGCTACCAAAGCGATACGATCGATATGTGCTACGCAAAAGCGCAAACTCTCATTATAATCACGATCACTTGATAGTTTATCAGGTTGTATAGGCGATGGGTAACCTTGGTTGGCAGCCCGGCGACGTTCTTTTTCCATGTAGGCGCCACGTACCAGCTTTGCTCCCAGTAAGAATCCACCGCTTTGCGCTACTTCAAAATCAGATTTTAAAGAAGTCAGTTTATCATGACGGTAAATCTGGTAAGTGTTATATACAATTGCTTTTTCGCGGTTAAAGCGTTGCATCATATCCAATGCCAGCGTATCTAAAGTATCCTGAACCCAGCTTTCTTCAGCATCAATCATAACCGGAATGCCAGCTTTATAGGCTTTTTCGCAAATAGCTAATACACGGTCTTGTACTTTTTGCCATTCTTGTTGCTCAGCAGCAGTTAAAGTGGTTCCGGCATCCAGTTTTTCCAGTAAGCCGAACCGACCTACACCAGTCACTTTAAATACCGTAATGGGTATGGCAGGATCACCAGTTGCGCGTTCAATCGTACGTATAATTTCATCACGAGTGAAGTCAAATACCTGCTCATCGTCCTCCCCTTCTACTGAATAATCTAGAATGGTACCTACGCCACCCGAATGCAGGTTTTTGATAGTCGCATCACATTCAGCAATAGTTTCGCCACCGCAAAACTGTTTAAATATGGTAGCCTTAATTAAACCTTTAATAGGTAAGCCTAGTCTCATAGCAAAATTGGTTATACCAGGACCAATTTTTACTAAGAAGTTATTATTAATTACTTTAAAAAGCCAATAAGCGCGTTTTAAATCAATGTTGGAGGCATGGCGGAATGCTATTTCAGTATCTTCAAAAGATAAATTTGCTTTGACAGGTGCAGAAGCGTTTCTTTCATTTACGGGCATGTAGCAAAATTAGAAAATGATAAGCATATAACTCAGTTATAAACGGAATAGTTTAATTTTGCGGGCAACCATGATTAAATTTGAAGTAAACGGCGATTATATTTTATTAATACAGCTACTTAAAGCTACCGGGCTGGTACAAACAGGCGGCGAAGCTCAAATAGCAGTAATCGAAGGAAAGGTTAAATACAACAACCAAATTGATTATCGCAAACGTTTAAAGGTTAAAAAGGGCGACACGGTAGAATACCAGTCCAAAAAAATTGTGGTTATTTAAGATATGAATACAATTAACAGCATAGATTACCCTGTATATTTTACTGACACGTTAAATCAACTTGTTAATTTTGTAGAAAAAGGCAATTACTCCCGCTTTTTTATTTTGACAGACGAGCACACCGAGAAACACTGCTTGCCTTTGCTGCAAGATAAGCTTGTACACTTAAACCATCAGTATGATATTATTGAGGTAAATGCCGGTGAAGAAAGCAAAACCATTGATTTTTGTGCCGGTATATGGAAAATGCTGATTGATTTTGGTGCCGACCGCCATAGCTTATTAATTAATTTGGGTGGTGGTGTAATTGGTGATATGGGCGGATTTGCAGCTTCTACCTTTAAACGTGGAATTGATTTTGTGCAAGTACCTACTACCCTACTCTCGCAGGTTGATGCTTCTGTTGGCGGCAAAACCGGGATTGATTTTGATAATTTAAAAAATATCATCGGCACATTCACTTCGCCCAAAGCGGTGTTTATTGAGCATAGCTTTTTACATACGCTACCTATCCGCCAAATTCTTTCTGGTTATGCCGAAATGTTGAAGCATGGCCTGATAGCCGATGCCAGCTACTGGAACGAACTGAAAGGCAAAGGCGACGACTTAGGCTTACCAGAAGCCAAGCTGATTTATCAATCTGTTGCTATTAAAAACAACGTAGTTGTAACTGATCCTTTAGAGAAAGGTTATCGTAAATGCCTGAACTTTGGCCATACTATAGGTCATGCGATTGAAACTTACTCCTTAAATAATGACGAACAGTATTTAACGCACGGCGAAGCTGTAGTAATTGGCATGGTATGCGAAGCTTGGTTATCACATCAAAAAGCCGGTTTAAGTAAAGGTGAATTAGATGAAATTACTGCGGTACTAACCAATTTATACCCCAAATACCCGTTGGAAGAATCATGCCATGCCGTACTGCATGATTTAATGAAGACCGATAAAAAGAACGAAGCAGGAAAAATAAACTGCACCTTGCTTAGTAAAATAGGCGAATGCAGCATTGACCATATTTGTACTGAAGAAGAGCTGTGCGACAGCTTGAATTATTATGCCAGGCTATAAGTACCATGTTAAGATAACTTAAACTTCTCATTTGTTTAAATGACTCAGCTGATATCAAAACTACAGTACAAGAACTTTGAGAAAGGTGAGTTTTGTGAAGAAAAATCGCGCTATCTTGAAGAAACCATGCAACTCATTCGTGATTTCCCTTGGGACCAGCAAAGATCATTAACTGACATACAAGCCACCGGCCCCTCTGTTACTGTTAAAAATCAGACTGGCGAATACTTGAAAGTAGGCCTATTCTTTAACAATAAATTTTGCTTGTATTTACTTAACCAGTATCATCAGGTTTTTGAATATCATGCCCCAAATTTACAAAGCGCTTGCGATATAGTAAGTAAATTTTATACTGGTGCTAACTTGGAAACACTCTTTGAAAAACACCTAGTAAGTATTGGCGAAAGCAGTCATTTTGTTACACAATATTTTCGGTACTATTTTAGCACACGTACTTTCTTGTTACAATGGGGCTTAATTCTAGTGTTTATTATTTATGTACTGGTAATATCAAAGCTTGCATTACAGTTCTCTGCTTACGCGATCATATTACTTGTACCAATCATTTATCTTGCTTTTAAGTTTTGCCAGAATATTGTAAATCACTATTTAAAATCGAAAAATGTTTGCTTACAGCTATCACGAGGAAAAAACGAATTTAAATATGGGATTGCATATAACATGGTTACTTATCTGAAATCTGACATTGTAAATATTGAAGTACACAGTATGGGTGGTAGTAATTCAGCCAACAAAACCACCCGGACTACATCTGTATATCATATAATTTTCAAGAATAACATAGTTATAAAGCTTTCTGCAATGGTTATTGACATCTATAGCTTAATTAATAAGTTCCCGGGAGTAGAAATCACTTATAAAAAAGAATATTTCCCACTACTTTAAATAATTTTAACTTTTCTCTTGACAAAACACTTTTAACTCGTAGATTTACCGCCAGCGATTTAACAATGAAATTTAACAGCGCATACGGTTTTGGTTTCTATTACTTTTACTTTAGCAGTAAGAGCCGGGACTGATATGCCATAACAAAGACATATAAAACACGAAAAAGTCCCGGCCCAATAGCCGGGACTTTTTTCGTTTAACAGCACTATGGAAACAGCAAAGCCCAGGGTGGCCATACAAGGCATCCGCGCCTCTTTTCATGAAGAGGCGGCGTTCAAGTATTTTGGTTCTGACATTCAGACTATAGAATGTAACTCGTTTAAGCAAACCTTTGAGGCCCTGAAAAACAAGCAGGCTGATTATGTAGTAATGGCTATTGAAAACAACATTGCCGGTAGCATATTGCCTAATTACTCCCTGCTTATGAGCTATAACTTCCCTATTGTTGGCGAAGTTTATCTACCCATTCAACTGCACTTTTTAACGCTTCCGGGAGTAAAGTTTGAAGACATTAAATTCGTAATATCGCATCCTATTGCTTTGCGCCAATGCGTTGACTTTATTGACGAATATCCACAGTTGAAAGTAGTGGAGAGTAATGACACCGCAGCCTGCGCCAAACGTGTGCACGACGAACAATTAACCGATACTGCCGCTATTGCCAATGCGCTGGCTGCCAAACTTTACAATCTGGAAGTTAAAGAGCGACGCATTGAATCCAACAAAAAGAACTTTACTCGTTTCCTGGTGCTTACCAGCCATGAAAATGCCCGTCAGGTGAAGGCTAACAAAGCTTCATTATGCTTTCAGGTGAGTAATGAAGTTGGCTCCCTGGCTCAAGTACTCAATATACTGGCTGAGCAGGAAATTAATATGAGCAAAATACAATCTATGCCAGTATTGGGCCGCCGCAACGAATACAACTTTTATGTAGATGTAGAATGGCAACAACCTCAACAATATGACCGGGCTATCCGCCAAATATTAAAATACACTCAAAACTTCAACATACTAGGCGAATATGAACGGTATGTGGAAGAAATAGTAAATCCATAACTCCATTAGCTATAAAGGATAAAAAATCAATGCAAAACAACCATTAATCAGATATTAAACACTTATAAATTAATTTTCCCCCCAACACCTCCAAATTAAAATAACGATATGAAACTTGACCTGAAAATACAGCCCCTAAGCTCTTGGATAACTACTAAAAAAGAGCCTTTGTTAATTGCCGGTCCTTGCAGTGCCGAAACTGAAGAACAGTTAGTAGCTACGGCTCACCTGCTGGCTAAAACCGGCCGCGTAACAGCCCTGCGTGCTGGCATCTGGAAACCCCGCACTCGTCCCGGCGAATTTGAAGGTATTGGCAGTATTGGCCTGGAATGGTTAAAACGTGCTAAAGCAGAAACTGGTTTACCTACTGCTGTTGAAGTAGCTACTGGTAAACACGTCGAAGAAGCGCTGAAAGCTGGTGTGGATATTTTTTGGGTAGGTGCCCGCTCAACCGTTAACCCATTTACCGTTCAGGAAATTGCTGATGCTTTAAAAGGTGTAGATATTCCGGTAATGGTTAAAAACCCGGTAAATCCTGATTTATCTTTATGGATTGGAGCACTGGAACGTATTAACAATGCAGGTATTACCAAGCTGGCTGCTATTCACCGTGGTTTTTCTTCATTCGAAAAAACGGCTTTCCGTAACGAACCTATGTGGGATTTAGCTATCAACCTGAAAACCCATGCACCTGAGTTGCCTATTATTAATGACCCAAGCCATATTTCAGGTAATCGTGACCTGATTTCATACGTAGCTCAAAAAGCTTTGGATTTGGATATGCAAGGCTTAATGATTGAATCGCACATTGACCCATCAGTAGCTTGGACCGATGCCAAACAACAGGTAACTCCATCTGCATTAAACGACCTGATGGAACGTTTAACCTTGCGCAAGCCTGAAGTTGCTAACACCGAAATAAAAGATAAATTAGCCGAACTGCGTAGCAAGATTGACAAAATTGATGACTTGGTTATCCAGAAAATGGCTGAGCGTATGCAGATTGTAGAACAGATTGGTAACTACAAAAAAGAAAATGGCATTACCATTTTACAGGTAAACCGTTGGGACGAAATTTTGCAAAACCGTACCAACTATGCCAAAGCTTTAGGTTTAGGTACTGACTTTACCGAGAAGTTGTTGGAACTGATCCATGCAGAATCTATCCGCAAGCAAACTGAAATTATGAATAAAAGTCAAGGTGGTGCTCCAGTTAAAGAAAGCTTAACTCACGCTTAGTACTTTTCACTACGTTGTTGCAAAACACAAGAACCATTTTAGATAAATAACCTTAAACTTAGGTTTGATACGGGCATAATTGTGTAATTAGCTATAGCAACATCAATCTTAAACATCCTTTGTTCGGAGTATTTCAAACACGAACAAAGGATGTTTAAACTCCTTATATTTTACAGAACATTATTATTGTTTGTATCAATAACTCATGTCAAAAAACATTACGGTTAGCCGTCCGAATAAAACGGTAAAAGCTACCATTCAACTTACCGGCTCCAAAAGCGAATGTAACCGGGCATTGGTTATTGAAGCCCTAAGCCAAGGCAAAGTTAAAGTAGATAACATTTCGGATGCAGCTGATGCCGTAACACTGGCCGGTATATTAAGAAGCCAGCTTGTAAATGAGAATCAAGAGTCAAAAATCAAGAATCAAGAACCTGTAAACAATGCGTTAGCTTTATCCACAATAACTCAAAATACGCAACAAGCAACCGAAGTAAACATTGGTCCGGCGGGTACGGCTATGCGTTTTTTAACAGCTTACTTTGCTTTGCAACCGGGAGAAGTTCTTCTCACCGGCACTGAGCGAATGAAACAACGCCCCATAGGTATTTTGGTAGATGCTTTACGACAATTAGGTGCTGATATTACCTATGCTGAGAAAGAAGGCTATCCTCCCTTACACATCAAAGGTGGTTTTACACAGCAAACTAATCAAATTACCATTAAAGGCGACATTAGTAGCCAATATATAACAGCCCTATTGTTGGTTGCCAGCCGTTTGGCCAATGGCTTGCAACTGCATATTGATGGGGAGCTTACTTCACGCCCCTATATAGAAATGACGCTTAGCATGTTACAGCAAGCAGGCATACAACATACCTGGACAGATAACATCATTAGTATAGCACCTCAAGATTTTCGTGAAACCAGTATTTGGGTAGAACCTGATTGGAGCGCAGCTTCCTATTGGTATGCCGTAGCAGCACTGGCCGATGAAGCAGAATTGTTTTTACCAGGTCTTACCTCCTACAGTTTGCAGGGCGATAGCGTAATTACTGAACTAATGGCCAACTTTGGCATTACTTCACAGTTCAAAGATGGTGGCGTGTACCTGAAAAAAGAGCCTAAACCAATAGTTCGCAAAATATTTGATTTGAAGTCATGCCCTGATTTGGCTCAAACACTTATTGTTGTATGTGCCGCCTTAGGTCATGAAGCTACGTTTACCGGGTTGGAAACCTTAAAGATTAAAGAAACTGACCGCATTAAAGCTTTACAAAATGAGTTGGCTAAAATGGGGGTAGAACTGGTTGAAAAAGGCCAGGTTTATAAACTAAACTGCAGTCAGAAATTTATTCCAGACCATATTACCATTCAAACTTACGAAGACCACCGAATGGCTATGGCTTTTGCCCCGCTGGCGTTGGTAATTCCACAAGTGGAGATTGAAGATGCTCAGGTAGTAGAGAAATCCTACCCTGCTTTCTGGCAGGATTTTAAAAAAGCCGGATTTACAATTGACACACACGTCTAATTCGCAAAAGGATATTGGTATGACGACAGCAGAAAAGGAACATTTGATTCAAAGTTATATCAATGCCTATAATAGCTTTGATGTAGATGGTATGCTAAAAGATTTGAATGACAAGGTTCAGTTTAAAAACATAGCCGGTAACGAAGTTAATATGGTTCTTGATGGTCGTACCGCATTTGAAGCACAAGCTAAGCAGGCTATGCAGTTGTTTCAAAGCAGGCAACAAACTGTTACTACCTTTCAGCACGAAGGTGATCAAACTACTTGTTCAATTAGTTACAATGGCATTTTAGCTGTCGACTTACCCGCTGGCCTACAAAAGGGAACGGATTTGCAGCTAAATGGAAAATCCATTTTTACCTTTTCCCACAACAAGATTACTGTTATTACTGACATTGGTTAGTTACTTGCTGAATTTTATAATTTTAAAGCCCGTAATTTCTTATCAAATTACGGGCTTCTTTATTACTTAAACATCTAAGGCATTTTTAAAAATGATTAATTATCACTCAAAACGTCCAAACAACTTTTACTTAACTGTTTTAAACGGGTATCTAGCGTAGTTAAAGGGGTGGTGTTTTTAGTTTTCAAGTAAAGCGATTTAATTAGGATCAGCGTTTCGTCGCTGGGGTCGCAGGCTTGTGCCTTTTCTAAATGAGGCAAAGCTTTTTCTACCCACTGTTTATACGCCGGGAAATTACCGAAAGCCACATCTGCTTTGCGCACATACAAATAACCTAAAGCGCGATGTGCTACATAATAGTCAGGTACAGCAACGGCCACTTTCTCGTACAAAGGCAAAGCTTTGTCAAACTGGTCGTCATCCTCATATAACTTAGCCAAACTGTTGTAAAAAGCTATACGGCTTTTGTCAGGTAAATCTTCGGTATGGCCATTAATGTCGGCAGCCAGTTTAAAAGCATCTTTAGTGCGACCTTCAAAGCGGGCCAAGTTAAAATCCACGTATTTATCATAAACTCCTTCGGCCGATTGTGCAAAAGTGCCGCAAGCACTCAGCAGGAGCAGTATAGTTATTATCTGATGTTTCCAGTTGAACGACATAATAAGTAGTTGTGCAAGCAATTTACTACTTCAACGCAGCAATCTCAAATCTCATATCCTACATCTCGTATCTAAATCCTATCTTTGCCCATGCCAGAAAAAATCCTTATTCTTGATTTCGGCTCACAGTTTACTCAACTTATAGCCCGCCGCGTCAGAGAATTAAATATTTATTGCGAAATTCATCCCTATAATCATTTTCCTGAAGTAGATAGCACGGTTAAAGGCATCATCCTTTCCGGTAGCCCCTACTCTGTTCGTCAGGAAGATGCACCGCAGTTTGATTTTAAGCCTTACCACAAGCAACTGCCTATTTTAGGTGTTTGCTACGGTGCGCAGTACTTAGCCCAACATAACGGTGGCGAAGTACAGCCTTCCAGCACACGCGAATATGGCCGGGCTAACCTGCAATACATTAACGAAGCTAGTCCGCTGTTTAAAGAGGTACCTTCTTCATCACAAGTATGGATGTCTCATGGGGACACGATTACCAATATTACTGATAATTTTGAAATTATTGCCAGCACCGATACGGTAAAAGTGGCCGCTTATCAAATTAAAGGTTCACAAACTTACGGCATACAGTTCCACCCTGAGGTAACCCACAGTTTAGATGGCAAACAGTTGCTACAAAACTTCTTGGTTGATATTTGTGGCTGCCATCAGGAATGGACTTCCGAATCATTTATTGAAACTACCATTGCTGGGCTGAAAGAAAAATTGGGCGACGATAAAGTAGTATTGGGTCTTTCAGGTGGTGTAGATTCATCGGTAGCTGCAGTGTTACTGCATCAAGCTATTGGCAAAAACCTATACTGCATTTTTGTAGATAACGGTTTACTACGTAAAGATGAGTTTGAATCCGTACTGGACTCTTACAAGCACATGGGCCTTAATGTACGAGGCATTGATGCTAAACAACGTTTTTATGATGCACTGGCTGGTTTAACTGACCCAGAGAAAAAACGCAAAGCTATAGGTCGCGTATTTATTGAGGTATTTGATGATGCTGCACATGAAGTTCAGGATGTAAAATGGCTGGGCCAGGGTACTATTTACCCTGATGTGATTGAATCGGTATCAGTTAAAGGACCGTCGGCTACCATCAAATCGCACCATAATGTAGGCGGCTTGCCTGATTTTATGAAGCTGAAAGTGGTAGAGCCGCTAAATACTTTATTTAAAGATGAAGTACGCCGTGTAGGTAGAACCTTAGGCATTGACGATAATATTTTAGGTCGCCATCCTTTCCCTGGTCCTGGCTTAGCTATCAGGATTTTAGGTGAGGTTACGCCAGAAAAGGTGGCTATTCTGCAACAGGCTGATGCTATTTACATCAACAATTTGCGGCAAGGCGGTGTTTACGATAAAGTTTGGCAGGCCGGCGCCATTTATTTGCCGGTACAATCGGTAGGTGTGATGGGTGACGAACGTACATACGAAAACGTAGTTTGCCTACGCGCTGTAGAGTCCCTGGATGGCATGACTGCCGACTGGTGCCACCTACCTTATGAGCTGCTGGCTAAAATATCGAATGAAATTATCAACAACGTTAAAGGCATTAACCGGGTTGTATATGACATCAGCTCCAAACCACCGGCTACCATTGAGTGGGAGTAAAAAGTTGTTGTGGCTGCTGGCGCTTACGGTAGTAGGCGCCTGCTCACCCAAAGTACGTTCGGTTGGCACCAACAGGCCAATGCCGCAACCTCATACTGTACCACCAGCTCCAACCCAAAAGCAGCCTGATGTTCCAACTACAGCCAATAAGCCTGCTCCTAAGCCTGCTAATGGTAAAACATCAAGCATTGCTCTACTCATGCCCTTTGACTTGGACAAGCTAAATTCGGCACGTGGCTACAGTAAGGCAGAACTACGCGAGGCCAATATCGCCATTGATTATTATCAAGGTTTTCGTTTGGCGCTAGATTCATTGACCAGCCAGGGCTACAATTATCGTTTACAGGTGTTTGACACTAAAGACAATCCGGCAGCTGCGCATAGCTTATCAGTAAATCCGGCTATACGCAACAGCAACCTGATTGTAGGTCCGGTATTTCCTGAAAGCATTAAAGCATTTGAGGGCAATCCATTAGCTATACGTAAAACTATTGTATCGCCCTTGGCCCCCACTTCGCCTGCCGAGTTCAATAATCCTAATCTGGTTACTATTACGCCACCGCTAGAATACCATGCGGCACATACAGCACAATACATCAGCAATCGCGTTCGACCTAAAAAGGTATTTATCTTAAAGTCCGGTTTTAGTGAAGATAACAAGTACACCGTACCTTTTCAGCATAGCTTAGATAGCCTGAGCAGGTACAAAATTAAAGTGGTTAGCTTTAACGTAACCCGCGGCAATTTAAGTGCATTGGTACCGCAGCTGGATAAAGCTAATGATAATATTTTTATTGTACCGGCCGTAAATCAGGGTTTCCTAGTGGTTACCTTACGCTCGTTAGATACCTTGTCTAAACATTATCCGGTTAGTGTATTCGGCCATCCTAATTGGGAAAAGTTTACCTTTTTACGTGCAGAGGTATTACAGCGTATAAAAGCACACATTACAGTGGCCGACCGGGTAAATTACCATAGTTCAGCTACCGTAAACTTTATTAAAGCTTATCGTAAAAACTTCAACAGCGAACCTACCGCTTATGCCTATAAAGGTTTTGACGAAGGCTTATATTTTGGCGAACTACTGGCACAGGAGACGAATGAACTTTCACGACTGGACCGGCACGATTACAAAGCGTTGCACAACAACTTCCACTTTGTGAAAAAACCAGGACAAGGCTGGGTAAACACCCATGTAAACTTGCTGAAATATGTTAACTTCGAGTTAAAACAGGTAGAATGAAAGCCCTTAACCAGCTTAAAACTTTTCAACGCATATTACAGGAGTATCCGGCCAATACGCCCTTGAGTAAGTTTTTACCTGGCTTTTACCGCCAGAATAAGCAAATGGGTTCTACCGACCGGAAGGTAGCCAGCCGCTTGATTTATAATTATTTCAGGCTGGGTAAAGCCTTATTAGAAATACCTGATGAGGAACGGCTCATTGTTGCTGAGTTTTTGTGCAGCACGCAGGTAAACTCCTTTTTGCAGCACTTTAAACCGGAATGGGCTGCCTGTATAGGCTTTGATCTGAATGATAAGTTGGCAATGGTTAAAGGAGCCTATCCTGCTTTTGAGTTAGCCGACGTTTTCCCGTGGCTGGATCAGCTTTCAACAGGTATTGATCAGGATACTTTCTTAAAGTCTTTCTTTGTACAACCCGACTTATTCATACGTGTGCGCAAAGGGCAGGAACAACTGGTAAAAGCTCAACTAAACCAAGCTAAAGTGCCTTTTAAAGATGAAGGCAATAACTGCCTCTGTTTACCTAACGGTACTAAACTGGAAAGCTTATTACCCAATCAGCACAGCTACGAGGTGCAGGATTATTCTTCACAGCAAACAGCACAGTATTTTAAGCCCCAGCAGTGGGAAAGCTGGTGGGATGCCTGCGCAGCTTCGGGTGGCAAATCATTGTTATTACACGAGCTACAACCCGATTTGAAGCTGGTAGTATCCGACATCCGGGAATCTATACTGGCCAACCTGGATGAACGGTTCCGACAGGCAGGCTTAAACCGTTATCAAAAGAAGATTCTGGATCTTACTCAAAATCCTGATTTTATTATGCATGATTATGCCTTTGATGGCATAATCCTGGATGCACCCTGCACAGGTTCGGGTACTTGGGGACGTACACCAGAGTTGATTACGCAATTCAATGATCATCGAATTGAGTTTTTTCAGCGCTTGCAGCAGAGCATTGCTCGTAACGTAGTTAAATACCTAAAACCAGGTAAGCCACTCATCTATATAACTTGCTCCTGCTTTAAAGCAGAGAATGAAGAGGCAGTTGACTTTCTTGTCAATGAATTAGGCTTAGAATTGGAAGATACGCAAGTGCTCAAAGGTTATGAACGAAGGGCTGATACCATGTTTGTAGCAAGGTTGATTCGCAAATAAAGAATAGAATTAAACAGTTCTCCTTGTCAATAAATAGTAGCCTGATCTATTTGTGTTCTTAATTAACTTACAAGTGCGTATTACTTCTGAACAACTTAATAGCAATAGCCAGCAGAATAATTCCAAAAGCTTTGCGCAGCACGTTAATACCAGTTTTGCCAAATAAACGTTCCAGCCTGCCTACATTCTTGAGTACAATATAAACGAAGGTTGTATTCAGTACAATACCCACAATGATGTTGGCGGTTGCATATTGTGATTTGAGAGACAATAACGTAGTCATGGTACCAGCACCGGCTATCAGTGGAAAGGCCAATGGCACAATAGATACCGTTTGTGGTATATCATCTTCCTTAAAAAACTTAATACCCAAAATCATTTCCATGGCAATGATGAAAATCACTAACGAGCCAGCAATGGCGAAGGAGGCAATATCCAGTCCAATAATCTTTAACAATTCATCTCCCACAAACAAAAATACTACCATGAGCACCAATACAGTTATGGAGGCTTTTTCCGACTCAATATGACCGGCACGCTGCCGCAATTCAATAACAACGGGAATAGCCCCCAATATATCAATGATAGCAAACAAAATCATGGTGACAGATATGATTTGCCGGAACTCGAATAATTGCATCATGGGTTTTTAGGAGTTTGCCTTTTCTTTTGATTTCAACCGAAAAGTAAACAAAAAACCTATCAAAATGAAAAAAGCCGACAAGAAGAACACGGCATGTACCGAAATTACAGTAATTAAACCCGCTGCTACCGGCCCTAAAACTTGCCCTACTGATGCGTAAGATTGGTTAACTCCCAATATTTCACCTTGCTTGTTTTCATCATTATGGTCGGCTATAATGGCGTTTAACATAGGGGTTCGTAAGCCATTAAAGAGGCCGTAAACGTAAATAAATGCAATGAACGGTATAAGCACCTTAAACATACCTGCCAAGGCCATAGCTCCTATACAAATTGCTGTTGATAAGAGTAAAATGGTAGATTTTGAAGATATAACTTTGTTTATATAAGGCACAGCCAATTGCATCAGAATACCCGTAATACCAAAGCCTGCATACCAAAGCCCTATTTGGGTGGTACTGATTTTTAATACATCAACCGAAAAGGTCTGGAAACCGATAATCATGGTAAACTGCGCCATGGTAAGCAAAAAACCAATAAATACAGCAGTACCAATAACTGGTATTTTTAAAGCCGTAATAAGCGATGCAAAGTTAAACTTACGCCCAGTAGCCGACTTTTCCTTATTGGCACCTTTGTTATTACCAGCACTTTTTGAATCGTCCTGCCTTACATCCTGTTTTTGGGCATTTGCTTCTTTATTTGTGTTATCCGCTTTTCCTGGCAAGGTTTCTTTTAAAAAGAATATTGTACATAAAACGCCAATCAATGCTATGCCTGCGGCGAAGTAAAAGGGTGCCTGCAAACCCAGTTTACTTAACAAGCCGCCTAATGCCGGCCCTACTACAAATCCAAACCCAAAAGCTGAACTTAATATACCAAACCTTTTAGCCCTATCTTCTGGGCTAGAAGTATCGGATATCATGGCTTGTGCAACCGATATATTGCCTCCGGTTATCCCATCTAGTATGCGGGCTGCAAATAAAATGATTAAACTTTTAGCTGATGCAAACAACAAAAAGGAAGCACAGGTACCAGCCAGACTGATAGCCATTAAAGGCTTACGGCCCCATTTATCAGATAAAGCGCCTAACAAAGGCGTAGCAAAAAATTGTGCTATGGAGAAAGAAGCTGTTAGTACACCTATGGTTTGCTCATTTAAACCAAACTTTTTTCCGTACGAATATAGTAAAGGAACAATAATGCCAAACCCCATGGAATTGATAATACACACAAACACCAGCACCCATAAATTTCTATCAATTTTCATTTATCCGCGTCCTAATTGGTATGGTTAACAAAGGATTAATAACAAAAAAGGTTCTGCTTTTTGTGCAGAACCTTTTAAAAGATATCAAAGTAGTTTATTCAACATATTTAGGATTAGGCGGATCATTAGGTGCTTCAGTAATACCCATTCTTACTTTAGAATGTTTGATGCTGTAGCCAAAGTAAACCACAAAGCCAATGATTAACCATACAATCAAACGAGCCCAGTTTTCCCAACCTTCACTGGCAATCATAAACAAACATACAACAGCGCCCAGTGGGCAAACCAACCAGTATAAAGGTGTTTTAAACGGCCTTTCAATATTCGGATCAGTTTTGCGCAGAATGAATATACCCAAACAAACCAGCACGAAGGCGAACAGTGTACCAATACTTACCATATCACCTACAATACTATCAGGCACAAAACCGGCAAAAACAGATACGAAGATGAAGAATAACCACTGTGATTTATATGGAGTACGGTGTTTTGGATGCAGCTTTGCAAAAACGCCTGGTACTAACCCATCGGTGCTCATGGTATAAAACACACGGGTTTGGCCCATTAACATCACTAAAATTACAGAAGAGAAACCAGCCAAAATAGCTACAGTTACCAGCTTAGCTAACCAGCCATAGCCCGGCATGTGGTTACGAATAGCGTATGATACTGAAGCCTCGCTGCCTTGGGTTAAAAATTCTTTATAGGAAGCTACACCAGTTAATACGTGTGAAAACAGAATGTATAAGGCAGTACAGATTACTAATGATACCAGAATACCCATAGGCATATCTTTTTGCGGGTTTTTAGCTTCCTGAGCTGCTGTAGATACCGCATCAAAACCGATGAAGGCAAAGAATACGATACTAGCACCACGCAATACCCCAAACCAGCCGTGATTACCTGAGTCAGCATAGTTATGGATTACACCGGTATTCAATTTAATGCTGCCGGCATCAGCAGGAATCATGTATGGCGTATGGTTAGCCGGGTTGATAAACTGCCAGCCAAAACCTATAATTAGCAACACAATAGCAACTTTAACCATTACTATGATATTGTTAACCACAGCAGACTCAGCAGTACCGCGGATAAGCAACATAGTAAGCAGGAAAATAATTAAGATAGCCGGAAGGTTAACAATACCATGTACCCCAGCATCTGAAATCTGGAACGGTGAGTGGCTCCACTCGTAAGGAATGCTGAAGCCAAAAAACGTTCGCAGCAAATCATTCAGGTACTGCGACCAGCCAATAGCTACCGTTGCTGCACCTAAAGCATACTCAAGCACCAAATCCCAGCCTATAATCCAGGCAATAAGCTCACCCATGGTGGCATAAGAATAAGTGTAGGCACTACCTGCAATAGGTATCATACTGGCAAACTCGGCGTAGCACAAACCAGCCAATGCACAACCCACAGCAGCAATAATAAATGATATAGTTACCGCTGGACCAGCATTTCCGCCGGCAGCAGCTGCTGTACGTACAAACAATCCGGCTCCAATAATAGCACCTATACCTAAGGCAATTAAAGCTGTAACACCCAACGTCCGCTTTAAACTCTTATCCGTTTCGGCAGAAGCGGCAAGTAACGACTTGATGGACTTTTTAATAAATAAATTCATTGTTCCTTATCAGTTGTAAAAATTAAATCATCGTCCTCCAAACGTACTTATTTTTATTGAAAAGATAAAATCCGCCCTTATACAATAATCAACAGCAGCTTTTTCACCGAAAATATTACAAAGTGTATCAGAATTTTACAGTTTTACCTATTAAAATTTAAATCCACCAAAAAATTAAATAGCTTAGGCCGTTAAACCCCAAAACCTAAATGGAAACTACCGATAAACAACCACATCTGAAACATGAATTGGGCCTACTGGATGGCACTATGCTGGTAGCAGGCTCCATGATCGGCTCCGGTATTTTTATTGTTAGTGCTGATATTATTCGTAATGTAGGCTCAGCAGGCTGGCTCATTGCCGTATGGCTTATTACCGGTTTCATGACCTTAACCGCCGCAGTAAGCTACGGCGAATTGAGTGCCATGTTCCCGAAAGCCGGTGGGCAATATGTATATCTGAAAGAAGCTTATAATAAACTGATTGCCTTTTTATATGGCTGGAGCTTTTTTGCTGTAATACAAACTGGCACCATCGCCGCTGTAGGTGTAGCTTTCTCGAAATTTGCTGCTTACCTGATTCCGGCAGTGAGTGAAGATAACATTTTGTTCAGCTTTCCAATAGGCTCTTATCTATTCAACTTTAGTGCGGCCCAGCTGGTATCCATTATATTAATCATCTTGCTTACCTACATCAATACCCGTGGTGTAAAAGGCGGCAAGCTTATACAAACTACCTTTACCCTAACGAAACTGCTCAGCTTATTCGGGCTGATTGTGTTTGGCTTTATTGCCTTGAAAGGTAATGTATGGCATGCTAACTGGAGCCAGGCCTGGAGTATGCACAGCTTGGGGAAAGATGGGAATGTTACAGCGGCTACCTATACCACCGCCGCAGCGCTGGGCGCTATAGCAGCCTCCATGGTGGGTTCCATTTTCAGCAGTGATGCCTGGAACAACGTTACTTTTATTGCCGGCGAAATGAAGAACCCGCAACGTAACATTGGACTAAGCTTGTTTTTAGGAACCATGATTGTAACGCTCATCTATGTATTGGCCAATGTTATGTACACCGCGGTGCTACCCTTACATGATATTGCGTCGGCCGAAAAAGACCGTGTGGCAGTATCGGCTTCTCATATCATTTTTGGTGATATCGGCACCATTATTATTGCGCTGATGATTATGGTATCTACTTTCGGCTGTAACAATGGGTTGATTTTGGCAGGTGCGCGGGTTTACTATACTATGGCCAAAGATGGATTGTTTTTCAAGAAAACCGGCACGCTCAATGAAAATGCCGTACCTGAGTTTGGCTTGTGGATACAATGTTTAGTAGCCAGCTTGCTATGCCTAAGCGGCAAGTATGGCGATTTGTTGGATATGATCTCTTTTGTGGTTGTCATATTTTACGTGCTTACCATTTTGGGCATCTACATTCTACGCGTTAAACGCCCTAACGCACCACGACCTTACAAAGCTTTTGGTTACCCGGTATTACCTGCTATTTATATTTTAATGGGTATTGCTTTTTGCATTTTATTAATCATTTACAAACCGCAATACACCTGGCCCGGCCTGATTATTGTTCTGATTGGCATCCCGATTTATTTTATATCACAACGTAACGTAAAACATGAGGATACGGCCATTACTAATTATTAGCTTTTTACTTTTTAACGTTTATACGCAGGCACAAACCCTGCAACAAAATTTACAAGCTGCTTTTACCCGCTTACAACAGGATAGCCAGTGCCGCTATGCTTCCATATCGCTTACGGTACTGGATGCACAAACTGGCGAAACTGTGTTTATCGCTAACCCTGATATGGGTTTAGCTCCAGCATCTACTTTAAAAACCGTTACTTCTATTACGACTTTTAACTTGTTAGGACCTGAATTTCAGTTTCAGACCCACATTGGCTACAGTGGCAGTATTGATGCTACTGGCACGCTCAACGGCGACCTGATTATAAAAGGCGGCGGCGACCCTACCCTGGGTAGCTGGCGATGGGCAGATACCAAAGAAAACGTAATTTTAGCCAAAATGGTAAATGCTTTGCAAAAAGCAGGTATCAAACAAATTAATGGCCGTATTATTGGCGATGATTCTGCTTTTGATACGCAAGCTATTCCGGATGGCTGGATATGGCAAGATGCCGGTAATTATTATGGCGCAGGCACTTCAGCCTTGTGCTGGCGCGAAAACACGTTTGATATCAAACTGCAAACCGGCAGTGTAGGCAGCTTGGCTACCGTTCTGAGAACAGTGCCAGCCATGCCTTATTTTACTTTCAACAGTGAAATTGCCAATGCACCAGCAGGTATGGGCGATAAATCGTACGCCTATTTGCCGGTGGGTAACAAATCCATGTACCTGCGCGGCAGTTATGCAGTTGACCAAAGCAAAAGAAGTATTTCTGTAGCCCTGCCCGACCCTGCTTATGATGCAGCCTGGCGCCTTACCGACACTTTAAAACGCTTGGGCCTGATGGTTTCAGGCGAACCAGAATCAACCATCACCTTAACAGGTAAAAAGGAACAAGCACCAGCAATTACTCAAACCTTAACCACTATACCATCACCTTACTTAAAGCAAATGGTTTATTGGTTGAACCAGAAGAGCATTAACCTGTATGCCGAGCAGTTTTTAAAATACCTGGCTGTAAAAGCCGGTAAGCCAGTTTCAACCCATACAGGTGTGGAAACCCTACAAAACTTCTGGAAAGCACGCGGCATTGATGTACATACGCTGAATATATATGATGGCAGTGGTCTTTCACCCGGTGATCGGGTAACTACCCGTTCCGTAGCTCGCATCCTGCAATCGGCAGTAGGTCAGCCTTGGTATGATGCTTTTTTTGAGAGCCTCCCCATTTACAACAACATGAAAATGAAAAGTGGTACCATTGCTGATGTGGTAGCCTACGCCGGTTATCAAACCCATGATGGTCGCCGTTTATGCTTTTCAGCTATCATTAACAATTATAATGGTACTACTAGTATAATGCGACAGAAGCTGTTTAGAGTGTTAGATGAGTTAAAGTAGAATATTACAAATACGGTTCAAAAAACGAGTAATCTACTTCATAAATAGTCACTGGTTTAACACCTAGTTCTGTTTTCTGAAATAAATCAACTAATTTCTCACCATCAACTAATTCGATATGTCCTGCGCCGTCCCGTGATGCTTCACGTTTTGCATCTTCTGAAAACCTGCTTGTAGTAATTATAATTCCTTTTTCTGCTCTCCCACTCATAGCTCCTCTAAAATCTCTAATTTGACTGGCACTAACAGCAGTTGATGCATATCTTTTACATTGAAACAAAACACGATTACTTACAAAAGGATTAAGTGCTAATATTCCAATTCCATCTATACCTCCATCATTAGACCGACCTGTAATAGTAACTTGCTCAAAGCCAGATTTACGTAGAAGTAGACCACATATTTGTTCAAAACCTTGCGGTGTTAGTTTTTTTAAGATTTCTAATAATGATGGCGTATAATCCTGTTCAACCAACTCTGGTTCAACTTCATTAATATCACTTACAACATCTTCATTAGCTTTAGATTTTCGTCTTTCTTGGTAAATCTTAACCCATTTCTGAAAAATAGCTCTCGCTTCTTTTTCAGTAACAGTTGCATTCCACCCTTTTGGCGTTAATACCCAAGTCCCTCTTTGTGAATCATCTAACAACCTTTCCCAAACTAAATATTGACGGGCCCATGCAACTTGATTATGGAATTTAGATTCACCAGATTTTATAGTTTGCTCTAGTACCTCATCTGATAACATCTTTGTTGTTGCAATTTTATCAGATACCTCTCTAGGCTTACCAGATCCACCTAGTTCTCTTAAAGCATCAAGTAAGGGGCCAAACCATTTTAGAAAATCAGCTTGTTTTCTCTTATCAGTCATGGTTTAAATATATAAATTACATAGATTTTAACATAACAATAAAAGAAACAGATTCAACTATTCATAGATTTTCTTCGGCTGTAGCTCTCTCCCTCATAATCTGAAACACTCACCATAAACAATCTTATTGCTACCTCTATCTTTGCACTAACAAAACAATGATATGAGCAATTTAAAAGATAAAGTAATCCTGATTACTGGTGCATCAAGAGGTATTGGTGCCGATATGGCCATTTCACTGGCAGCACAAGGTGCTAAAGTGATCATCAACTACTCTAATAGCGGTGATGAAGCTGAAAAAGTATCAGCTCAAATTGAAACCAATGGCGGTACCGCTGTACCTATCAAAGCCAATGTAAGCAAAGAAGATGAAGTAGAAAACCTGTTTGACCAGAGCATTCAGCAATTTGGTAGAATAGACGTACTGATTAACAATGCCGGCGTAATGACTACCAAACTGTTGAAAGATCATACCGAAGCAGACTTTGATAAACATTTTGATATTAATGTAAAAGGCACCTTCTTTACTTTAAAACAAGCTGCTACAAAACTAGCTGATAACGGCATTATCATCAACTTTTCGTCAAGTACTACCCGAACCATGTTTCCTGGTTATGCTATCTACTCGGCAACTAAAGCAGCTGTTGAGCAGATGACCAAAGTATTCGCTAAAGAAATAGGCAGAAACATATCGGTAAATGCCATAGCACCTGGTCCTACAAAAACTGAACTTTTCCTGAATGGGAAATCTGAAGAAGTTTTGGCCAGGCTTGCCGCGTCAAACGCCTTCAACCGCATTGCCGAACCCCAGGATATTACCAAAATCATCCTGTTTTTAGCTTCAGATGATTCAAAATGGTTATCAGGGCAAGTAATAGCCGCAAATGGCGCTATGGTTTAAGCTAGACTTTAGCTTTCGTAGTTATTGTTGTTTGTAGTTTAGGGTTACAAACAACAGTAACTACGAAGTAAACCATTTCTAATAATATCTCTTGATTCTGCCTGCTAAATCACTCCATGTAGACTTCCGCCCTTTTCGCCCATTTTATCGATTAGCTTTTCGACGGTCGGATCTTTTTCCAGCACGGGCGCATGATGTGGTTTAATACGGGCGTTAATAATCAGCGGACCACGACAGCCCCAATGTTTATGCTCCGTGAAGCTGTTAATGCCGTACATATCATGCGATGGATTACTGCGGGTAAAGGTTACCCAAACCAAGTTGTTAATGTTTTGCGCCGTAAAACCAGCATCATCACACAGCACTAGTAACGGTAATCCGTTCAAATCTTCATCACGCAGGTAGCTATCCAGTATACCGATAGCTTCGGGTATGTCTTCTTCATGAATGTGTTTGGGCACCTCAATAGCTAATACACCGGGCATAGCCATTTTAAACACATTGAACGGCCGAGGCAAGCTAAAATTAGTAGGTAGCTCAGTCCATAATTGGCGTTTAATATCTCCGGCAACGGTCACTGCTACTTTACTGCCACTGTTCAGGCCGTTACCACTGTAATCCAGTGTATCAATGGTAGTTTTGGTATAGAAGTGCAGGTCGCGAGTTAAATCAACCCGTTCCAGAACATGTTTCATGAACCCAGCAATATCATTTACATTTAGAGAAGGGCTATCTTCTTTAGCGGCAATAAACAGGTATTTAGCCAAGCTTAACTGGTTTTTACCTAGTATATGGTTGGCAATCGTTAATATTTCTTGCGGATGGCGTTCTTTCAGGTAAGGTGTGTAGCGTTCGCTGCCGATCGCAAACAACAACGGATGTACTCCAGCAGCATCTACCGCGTTAACGGCATGTAATCCCGGAACTTCCGAAGGCAAGGCCGAACCTGTAATTTCGTGTATGAGTGCGCCAAAACTGGTATCCTCCTGTGGTGGGCGCCCTACTACCGTGAACGACCATATTGCATTTTTCCGATGATACACGTTATGCACCTTCATGAGCGGAAATGGATGCGTTAAGCTGTAATAGCCCAAGTGGTCGCCAAATGGCCCTTCAGGTTTATTTTCGTGTGGCATTACCGTACCTGTAATTACAAAATCCGCATCAGCAGAAATGCAAAACCCTTCAGCATCATAAAAGTATTGAAAACGGCGATTACCTAAAGCACCGGCAAAGGTCATTTCCGATAAGCCTTCAGGCAATGGCATTACCGCTGCCACTGGGTGCGAGGGTGGTCCTCCTACAAAAATGCTTACCTTCAATGGCTGCCCTTTAGCGTTAGCCTTAGTTTGATGCACGCCTATGCCCCTATGCAACTGGTAATGCAAGCCTATCTCCTGGTTTTGCACATACTCGTTACCTGCCAATTGAATGCGGTACATACCCAAGTTGGCATTCATGATGCCGGGTTTGTCGGCATCTTCCGTGTACACCTGTGGCATGGTTACAAAAGGGCCGCCATCCATTGGCCAATTTACTACTTGTGGCAACTGACTGATTTGCGTACGGCCAAAGTTGATCGGCGCGCTTTTACCCACTTTCATGGGCAGGGCTGATAAGGCTGTAAGAGCCACATTAGCGTAACTGAACGGCCGTTTAATAGCTTTTATTGGATCAGTTTTCAAATCTACCAGGGTTTTAATCTTATCCAGGGTATCCCGAAAAATAAACCTCGACCGATCTAATGTACCAAACAGGTTAGATACTGCCGGGAACGGGCTACCTTTTACCTTTTCAAATAAAATAGCCGGTCCTTGGTGCTCAAATACCCGCAGGTGGATAGCTGCCATTTGCAGGTATGGGTCAACTTCTTCCTGAATGCGGATTAAATGACCATTCTTTTCCAAATCGGTGATGCAGGCTTGTAAACTCGGATATCCCATGCGGTAGTAGTACTATCAGGGTTCAAAAATACTCAAAAGAACTTACTTGAAACCGGCTTACTACATTATGTCATTTGCATGAAGTTTATCATTCAAGCCATCACACAACTATCAGGTTTGACCTTTTTAAAACTATTCATTCATTTATACGTGGTTATTACTGATACATTTAACTTTATGGAAAACAACGAATTGAAACTTGGTGCGGAAAAAGATTTTGCTGTTCCGGTAGAAAAGTTATACCAAGCATGGATAACACCTGAAGATTTGAAACAATGGTGGAAACCATCAGAAAACCATTTAACTACAGTTAATCTGGATGTTCGTGAAGGTGGTAAATTCAAATATGAATTTGAAGGCAAAGATCATCAAATTGCACTTGCTATTACTGGTGACTACAAAGAAGTAAAACCTAATGAAAAATTAATGTATAGTTGGAACTGGGATATACCAACAGATACCATTAAACCCAGCGACCATGAATTAACTATTGAGTTTGTAGCTAATGGTGATGGCAGTAAAATTAAGGTAACCCAAAAGAACTTTCAAGATGATGAATCTATTACGCCACATCAGGAAGGTTGGGATAAAGCCTTAAATGATTTACAGGCTTACCTGAACCAGAAATAAGCTTATAATTTAAAATAAAAACAATATTTTGGGCAGTGTATAAACTACACTGCCTTTTTTTATGTCAACTGTAAAAAATTCTTTATGGCTAGGCGCATTACTGGCCTGCATGGCCTTTACTGCTTCTGCCCAAAATAACCAAGAGGGTTTATCTTCTTTTAGCACGACCAGCTATGGCAATTATGTAAAAGCTATATCTGCCGATGCATTTGAAGGTCGCTTGCCTTTTACCAGCGGCGAAACCAAAATTATTAACTACCTGCAACAGCAGTTTAAAGCATTGGGACTTGAGCCTGGCAATAAAGGCAGCTACTTTCAGGAGGTGCCTATGGTATCTATCTCTACTACCCCGAAAGCTACCATGACCATTAATACGCCAAACAGCAGCTTTGATTTACAGGGCTTACAGGATTATGTGTTATGGACACGCCGCGCTACACCATCTATCGACCTTAACAAAGAGCAACTGGTATTTGCAGGTTTTGGTATATCTGCCCCGGAGTTTAAGCATGATGATTATGCCGGCTTAGATGTAAAAGATAAAATTGTAGTGGTGTTGGTGAACGATCCGGGCTATTATGATGCACAGCAGTTTAAAGGCAAAACCATGACCTACTACGGCCGTTGGACTTACAAATTTGACGAAGCTGCTCGCCATGGGGCTAAAGGTTGCTTAATTATTCATGATACTGGTCCGGCCGCTTACGGGTTTGGCGTAGTGGCGAATAGCTGGAAAGCTACCAAACTATACCTGGATAGCCGCGGTCATGAAACTTATAAGTGTGCCATTGAGGGCTGGCTTACCCTGCCAGCTACCGAAAAAGTATTGCAAGCTGCTAGTACTGACTACAAAACTTTGTTGAATAAAGCTTTACAACCCGGCTTTAAGGCCGAAGCGTTACCGTTAACTGCAAGCACTTCGTTAACAGTTAAAGCTCAGTATAAGCAATCGCACAACGTGGTGGCTAAAATAAGCGGCAGTAAAAAGCCGGATGAATGCATTATTTACTCAGCGCATTGGGACCACTTGGGCATTGGCAAGCCAGATGCAAAAGGCGACAGTATTTACAACGGTGCAGGTGATAATGCCAGTGGTACAGCTGCCTTGCTTGAACTGGCTAAGGCTTTTAAAAGCGTAAAAACTAAACCTGAGCGCAGCATTCTCTTTTTAGCGGTAACCGCTGAAGAACAAGGACTTTGGGGATCTGCTTATTATGCTGAGAATCCTATATTTCCGAAAAACAAAACTGTAGCCGATATAAACATGGATATGCTGTTTGCTTTTGGCAAAACCAAAGATATTTCCCTGATTGGCGCAGGGCAGTCGGATTTGGAAGATTACTTAGCAGAAGCAGCCAAGCAACAAGGCCGCTATGTAGCACCTGAACCTGATCCGTCACAAGGCTTATACTTCCGGTCAGATCATTTTAACTTTGCAAAAGTAGGCATACCGGCATTATACACGGAAACAGGTATTGACCTGGTAAATAAAGGCAAAGAGTACGGCCGTAAACTGCACGAAGATTTTACCGCCACTACATACCACAAACCATCTGACGAGTACAACCCAGCCACCTGGGATATGAGCGGCACTATGCAAGACCTGCAATTACTATTTACCGTAGGCAAAAAACTAGCTTATTCCACTACTTTGTGGCCTAAATGGAAACCCAATTCAGAATTTAGGGCTGTAAGGGAAAATTACATGAAGTAAGGCCGAAGGGAAAGCTTTATGCACGCTTGTGCTTTAATTAGAAAGGCCTCTGCTTATTGTTGCAGAGGCTTTTTTGTTTGAGTAGATTAGATAAACTTTTTGACTTGATACAAAAGATTAAAATCGAATACCTTCTGAATACATTGAACGCACGAGCATAAAAAAGCAGACCATATTATAACTTTGCTCCTTAAATAGAAAATGCTACTACTGCCAATAATTTATTAATGTTCAAACTTCCAAAAAATGAACACCTGAGTTAATAAGAATTGAATTACAGGTTCAGAAAATATCCATATAATTCCCTATGTTTAAACAGTCATGTCCAACTTTTATAAATACCTGTTTAAGAAAATGATACCGGCGGCAGCCTGTTTAAGCATTACCTTAGTTTGCTGCAAAAAAGACGGTTCTGGCCCTACTGAAAGCGATAAAGGCAGCGAAGCATTCAATGCCTATACTAATCATTTTTTAGAAGCTTTGTGGAAAGAGCAACCTGATTGGGGCACGCAAGTAGGCTATCATAAATACGACAGTTTGCTGGTACTACCCACCGAAGCCAACAGACAGCACCTCTTAAAATTTACTCGTGTAGAAACCGATTCATTGCTGCGCTACAATTTAGGTAGCTTGCCAGAGGCCAGCCGGATTGATTACCAGATTATTCAAAACAAGTTGCAGGAAATGCAATGGGGCCTGCAAACTTTGAAAGATTATGAATGGGACCCGGGGTATTATAATGAGATAGGTACGTTTGCTTACATGTTGAACGAGCATTATGCTCCGTTAGATAAACGGCTACGTAACTTTTATGAAAAAATGGCTAACCTGCCGATTTACTACAAAGAAGCGCAAAAGCAAGTTAAAAATCCGGCACCTGAATTAACCAGTTTAGCTGTTGACCAGATGAATGGCGGGCTTAGTGTATTCGAAAAAGATTTTGCTGATTCGCTCAAAAAAACCAAAATACCGGAAGCTACCCAGAAGCTAATGCTGGATCGGGCTAAACAATCCGTTGAGGCTATTAAAGGGTTTACCAGCTGGCTAACTAACCTGAAAAGCACTAAGCCGCGTAGTTTCAGATTAGGACGTGATTTGTATCAAGATAAGTTTAAGTACCAGATACAATCCAACTACACCCCTCAGCAGTTGTACAATGCGGCAGTTGAACGAAAGAAATACCTGCATCATGAAATGGGCAAATTGAGTGTGCAGCTGTGGCCTAAGTACTTTGGGAAAGCAGCTATGCCTAAAGATACATTGGATTTGATAGCCCGCATGATAGATACCTTATCAGCCAAACACGTAAAACCGGAAGATTTCCAATCGGCCATTGAAAAACAGATTCCTAAGCTGACGGCCTTTGTCAAAGAAAAAGATTTACTGACCCTCGATCCATCCAAACCTTTAGTTGTACGTAAGGAGCCCGCTTACATGGCTGGCGTAGCTGGAGCGTCGGTAAGTGCACCCGGACCTTATGACAAAAACGGTAACACTTACTTTAATGTGGGCAGCTTGGCTGGCTGGAGCCCAGAACGGGCCGAAAGCTATCTGCGCGAATATAACCAGTACATCATGCAGATTTTCTGTATGCATGAAGCCATACCGGGTCATTATACGCAGTTAGTGTATGCTAACAAATCGCCTAGTTTAATCAAAGCTGTATTTGGCAATGGTGCTATGATAGAAGGTTGGGCCGTATATACCGAACAAATGATGCTGGATGCGGGCTATGGCAACAATGAACCCGAATTACGCCTAATGTGGTATAAATGGCACCTGCGCTCGGTATGTAATGCCATCCTTGATTATAGTGTGCATACCAGTGGCATGACTAAAGATCAAGCAATTAAATTGTTAACCCATGAAGCTTTTCAGCAACAGGCCGAAGCGGACAACAAGTGGAAACGGGTAAGTGTAAGCAGCGTACAGTTAACCAGCTACTTTACCGGCTACCAGGAAATTATGGACTTACGCAATGCTTATCAGAAAAAACTAGCCGACAAGTATAAACTGAAAGACTTCAATGAGAAATTTTTAAGTTATGGCAGTGCACCAGTAAAAAGCATTAAAGAAAGCATAATGGGAAATAAGCAAGGTGCGAAAGATTAAACCCATTGTTAATAACAAGCCTGAACTAGCTGATTTATAATTTTGATGCCCAACTTTCAACTTTGCTATTTGCACAAAGGGGAGTTGTGCATTTTGTTAAGTATCGCAGGTTTTTTTTGTTCCGTACAAAGTCTCTCTTAAAAGAAGAGACTTGGTATAAACAGGGAAATTGTGCATTAATACAATCTATGGCATTTATATAATGGAAAATGGCTCCTTCTTAAAACAGTTCTCCAATATTAATAAACACACCTTTTGAATCTTCACGGCCAAAGCCATAATCAACCGAGATATTGGTTTTTGAGATTTTATTAAGCTTTAAACGTAACCCCGGACCAAACCCAGGTTGCATAGCTTGTAAATGGCTGCCTGGTGCTGCCGAAAAGGATTGCCCGTTCAAGAAGACTACGCCACCTAATAACCCATTAGCAGTAATGCCAAACCGGTATTCAGTTTCCAGGTACACCATTTGCGCCCCGCGAAAACGCCCTTGTATATACCCCCGACCTGTACTGCTGTATGCATCCCACGAAGTAGAAGGTAAATCCAGATAAGGTGGTTTGCCGCTAAGCACCAGCCAATCGTAATTCCAGAAAGCAATTACATTACGCGATGATACCGGAAAATGGTAATATTTACGCACATCTACAATTAGCGAGTTCCAGTTACGAGTACTCCCTAAAAAGCCATAACTGGTACGATATTGCAAAGCCGTATAAAAGCCTTTTGATGGGTTAATAGAATTATCCCGGCTATCCATCAAAGCATTCAAAGTAAAGCCGGAAGAAACAGTGTGCGATTGTGCACCATACTGCCGGTAGTCATTAGGTCCACCATTTTTAGTACCTATATCGCTGATGTTCCAGTGTTCGTCAATAATGTAGCCCGCACCTGCATACAAGTTGCCGGTTACTTGCCGAAGCACAGTTTCATAAAAGCGAAAAAAGGTATAATCCATCGGGTCTTCATTACCGATGTACGATTGCGAACCCAAACCGAATGTGCTTTGCGGATATTTATAAAAACGAATATCGCCGATGAAATCCCAATGGTTATGTTTAGTCCAGATATTGGATTCGATAGGCATAGTAAACTGCTTGTTTTGCGTATAGGCAGCACTAGCTGTAATGGTAGATACTTTAGCCATTGGAGATAACCTGAACGCTGCATTACCTGATAAGGTAAGTGCAAACCGGGATTGCAAGGTGTAACCTACAGCTGGTACCCCGGTAAATACCGGCTTGCTGGTAATCGAATCGCTTTTACCCGGATGAGGCTTTTTGTGAAATAACTTTTTTACTTCATCATATAAATCTTTTTGCGGCACACCATTTACCATCATAGTAGTATCTACCATAACGTTATCCACACTATCAGTATGCCGATGGGTAAGGCGCGATGTTTTTCTTTCCTGCGCGGTTAGGCACATCGGTAAAGTGAAAAACAGCAGTATATAAGTTAGTTTTAACCTCATATGATGCTTAATTAACAATACTGCTTACCAATAGTTTATGGAGGGATTAAGGATATTTAGTTTAGCTGATTAAAATATATTCCACATTGTTGGGCTTGTGCTTTGATGAGTGCTAGTCTGGTCATAGCCGCAGAGGCCTAGTTACTTTTGTCTTAGTCACAAAAGTAACCCAAAAGACAAGGCAGAAAAAAGCTTCTGCGCTCATGCCCTACGCTGGCCCGCTTTTCTGCCAACCCCACGCTCTTGTTTTTTAAAATACAGAATTAATAGAGTACCTGTATCTCCTAATTCTACAACTTATCATTGTTACTTAAAATTCTTACTTCCTGATTCTATACTCTTGGTTCTAAAAACGTCTTCCTCCAGCTTAAGGTGAAAAGCTGGCCTATGTGCGGCGAAAAAGCATAAACAAAGACTTGATTTTGGTTCTTTGTACCAAGACAAAAAACATCATATATCTACTAAGACAAAGGAAATAGCCTCTTCGGCCATAAGCAGACTAGCATTCAATTTTTAGTAAAACTAACCCATTTACACCTTGTTGATTATATAAACTAGACTATTATGCCTGATAATCATCAAACCGTTGTTGACGAAACTATAAAGTTTTTACAGGGTGGCTCTGCCCATGCTCACCTAGACGATGCCCTAGCAGACTTACCAGCTGAACAACGCGGACAAAAACCGTATGGATTGCCTTATAGCATTTGGCAACTGGTGGAACATATACGCATAGCTTTATGGGATATGCTGGAATTTAGCAAGGATGCCAGTCATCAATCGCCTAAGTGGCCGGATGAATACTGGCCCAAAGAAAATGAACCAGCTGACGAAGTTGCCTGGACAAAATCAATACAACAAATTAAAAGCGACTCACAAAGCTTAATTGAACTGGTAAAAACCCGAGATATTTACACGCCTATCCCACACGGCGATGGGCAAACCATTTTGCGCGAAACGCTGCAAGCCGCCGATCATACGGCTTATCACGTAGCAGAAATTATTATTATCCGCCGTTTGCTGGGTAGCTGGAAATCTTCGTAAAATTTGCAATTTAAAAAAGGCTTTTGCTTTTCGAACAGGTCGGGGTTGCTGAAATTTATCAGTAGTTCCGGCCTGTTGGCTTATTAAATCTCTTGAACCATCATGATGAAAAACTTGCAAGAGAATTTGTATTCTCCAATCTTTATTTCTACAATTGTAGAACAAAATCTATTCTTGTAGAAAATGAAATTAACAACAGCCGAAGAACAATTAATGGAAATGATATGGAGCCAGGATAAATTGTTTATGAAAGATATTGTAGACAGCTATCCGGAACCAAAACCAGCCTTAACAACCATTGCCACCTTGCTGAAACGAATGCAGGATAAAAACTTTGTGGCTTATCACCTGATGGGTAATTCAAGGCAATATTACGCACTGGTAAAAAAGGAAGACTATTTCTCGAATCACATTGGTGGCCTGATTAGAAACTTTTTTGGCAACTCGGCTTTACAGTTTGCTTCATTTTTCACCAAAGAAACCGACCTGACCGCTGACGAACTGGAGAGTCTGAAGAAAATCATTGACGAACAAATTAATCAGAAGAACCAATGATAACCTACTTGCTTAATTATATGCTTTGTAGCGGTGTACTGCTACTAGCTTATCACTTGCTGCTAAAAAACAAAGCCATATATGCATTTAATCGGTTTTACTTGCTTTTTAGCTTGGTTTTCCCGTTGGTTGTTCCGCTGATTGTTGTTCCTCAGCACAATGCACTTGTTAATACGATACCACCTATCCAACATCAACCTGCTACTTATTTTGTACTGATACCCGAACCTATCAGCTCACCACAACCATCAAAGGTAAGCGAATCCACCGTAAACTATTCTGCTTATGTTGGTTTTACAATTTATGCGCTGGTAGCTGGTTTACTGCTGTTCCGCTTCATCAGGAATCTATATGCAATTGGCTTATCTGTAAGGCAAAATGAAAAAATACTTTATCAGCAGGCACAACTGGTTTTGATGGCTAAACCTTTAATGCCTCACAGTTTTTTCCATTACATCTTCTTAAATCAGCATGACTATCACAGCAACCAAATTGAGCCTGCTATATTGCAGCACGAACTAGCCCATGTTCAGCAATATCACTCTGCCGATATTATCTTATTAGAACTGATTCAGCTTGCTTGTTGGTTTAACCCAATTTTATGGCTATACCGAAATGCCATACAGCTAAATCATGAGTTTATAGCTGACGCAACCGTACTTAGTTATAATTACAACACAGTTGCTTATCAGCACCTGCTGCTTAATAAAGCTTATCAAACCCCAAGCTTAAACCTCACCAGTCAATTCAATTATTCTATAACTAAACAACGATTAATTATGATGACTAAAAAAACTTCTGCCACTCAGGCCTGGCTGACCAGAGTGGCCATGGTACCTGTAATTGCTACAGCTACACTGTTATTTTGCATTAAAACTGAAGCTATGCAACAGCTCCCAACCGGCAAAAAGCAACAGGCAACCAAACACTACAGTACATTAAGTAATGTAACCCTGCAAACAACCGAGCCTATTAACGAAAAGCTTTTAAAAGGTTACCCTTGTACTCAAAAAGGTGTATCAAATGTGTTATTGGAAGAATACACCAAACTTGCAAAGCAATATCAATCGGTGTATAAAAAAGGACAAATGAATCACAGCCAAGATCAGCAACCTTCAGCTGCCCGCAACCGAATGGAACAAATATTTAAGCAGATGAGCCGTACTCAGCAGCGGAATCAAGAAATAGGCTTTATATTACCTCCACCTAAAGCACCTCGAATCGCCCCTACTCAAAAGCAACTAAACGCATGGCTTGATGCACATACTTATGGTTTGTGGATTGATGACAAGCATGTAGATAATACCGAACTGAACCGCTATAAACCTGAAGATTTTGGCCAAGTATTCATAAGCCCTTTGACAAAAAATGCTATCAATTATAAAAATTATAAGTATCAGGTAGGTTTGATGACCCTAAACTACTACAAACAGTATAAGAACAGAAAAACTATAGGCAGTATCATGTACCACCATATGCCAGCTGCCAGTAAAAGTACCAGTTCACAAATTGTAAGCGAGGCCGTTCCTCTTCATGCTTTTCAAGCTCCTGATAGTACAAGTGAGCGCAAGTATTCATCCAAATGGAAAAAGAATGCTCAGGCTACTGATCGTTATATTTTTTCAGACAAAGGCATACCTGCAAATCGTTATGACTAAGCACTAATTTGAAAACTAAGAGGGTTATTGCTTGCTGCAATGACCCTCTTAGTTTTTTATTTCTTAACCTTACCTTCTACTTCAAACTGTTTACAAAATCCACTATCGTTGTTATCAGTTCAGGTTTAAGTGGTAGCCCGGGCTGATTATAGGTAGCTATATTGCGCTCAGTTTCCGTCGGTGCATCACGAAGTACGTAATTCATGCCAGTTATAGTCACTAACTTAGCTTCCGATTTTGCTTTTTTCAGCTTTTCGCCGTTAGCAGTGCTCACCTGCAAATCATTAGTACCTTGTATTAGCAAAATAGGCTGCTTCATGCGCTTGATTACTTTTATCGGATCAATATACATCCACGACATTAAGTAAGGCTGTATGCTGGTACGGGCAATGCTGTAAATGCTGGGATCTACAACCTCATTTACTTTGCCTTTGCGCATAGTATCAATTACTGCTTTTAAATTATTACGAATAAACTCGGGCTGTGCTTTTGCTTCTTCCATCAAAATTTTATCGCCCGATTCGCTTTCTCCCTCAACAGATATAAAACCATTAACCGGTTGGCCATCACAGGTTAGCATACCCACCAACGAGCCCTCACTATGCCCCAGCACCACTACTTTAGAAAATCTTGGATCATCATGCAGCTGCGTAACCAGTGTTACAGCATCATCTACCAAATCGCTAAAGTGCATGTTCTTTTCTTTAGCTGCTGTTAGCGTTGGGTCAACCTGGCGTTTATCATATCGTAATGAAGCAATACCATTTTGGGCTAAATTTGTGGCCAGCAATTTATAAGTATCCGGCATCAGGTTCAACTTAGGTTTGTTCCCATCGCGATCTGTAGCTCCTGAAGCAGCAACAATCAGCACTACAGGTACTTTGCCCGTAGCCTGTTTCGGCAAGGCTAATGTACCATTAATTGTACCGGCCAACGTTTTTACAGACAGCGGCATTTCGTTAGCGCCCAAGCTGGCAGCTGCTGGTACATTTGTTTTTGCCGACTGATAATTATCAAAAAACAACCCACTAATCTTACCATCATTAGCCAGACTTATTTTCATAGTCAGAGTTGATTTTTGAAAATCGGCTTTGTACGTTGCTACATTTTGCGCCATACCCGCAAAAGTAGCCTGCTGCAAACCACCTATCTGAGCCTGCAACTGTGTTAGTACCTGCCGGTTCTTTTCTACAGGCATAGTAGCCTTAGCTTCAGGACCGAACATAGCAAATACGCTATCAGCCTGGTTGCGGTTATAATACAGCATAAACCGGTTTACTACGCTACGGTAAGCTGTGGGCTCGGTTTGTGCAAAGGCGCTGGCTGTACAGGCAACCAGGCATACTATCCATAAAAGCTTTTTAATCATAAAGAATCCAAAAATAACAATTTCAAACGGATGAGCAGCTTGTTATTAGCCACCATGCCCGGTTAAAGCACTGATAATAATAATAGCCAGTACCAGCAAGGTGATACCTACGTACAAATAATCTTTCTCGAGCAGAAAACCAAAAGCAGAAAAAAGAATACGCAGTACTGGTGTAGCCACCAATAACAAAATGCCAGCTTGAATAATAGCCTGCCCATGCCCGGTTAAAATACCATGCCATATACCAGCTGGCGTATGTACAAAATTAGGTACCCCTTTAAACTCGTGGTAATTGGCTATACTATACCCATGACGATAAATGTACAAGCAACCACCAATAAAAACTACCGACATGGAAATAATAACCCCCAAACGCAATATCCAACCTATGGCTAATTGGATATCGGTATCTTTAAACTGTTTAACGTTAGACATGTAGTTAAATTTTGTGATTTATTCCGTTATAAATCATTTGTATGGCCAAAAAAGTTACTACAATGGCAAACGTCCATCGTAGCCAGCCCGACTTTTGGGTATGTACCAGTATTTTAGACCCGGTTAAAGCTCCCAGCAACACACCGATTACCACTGGCATTGATAAGCCAGGATCAATATATCCACGCTGCAAATAAACCACGGCACTGGCCGCCGCAGTTACACCAATCATGAAGTTACTGGTGGTAGTTGATACTTTGAATGGAATACGCATAATACCATCCATAGCCACTACTTTTAAGGAGCCCGAACCGATGCCTAACAACCCTGATATAACCCCGGCAAACAGCATCATTAAAAAACCGCCGCCTACATGGCGTACGCCATATTGTACGGTTTGGCCATTGGCTGGGTAGCTGCCGTTCAGCTTCAGTTTATCTGACAGCCAGCTTTTTTCCTGACTTACAAATTCTTCTTTTTTACGTAACGACATGACCGCCGTAAAAATCAGTATGACGCCAAATATAACGGCAATAAAGCTGGTTTGCAGGTGCAGGGCCAACATAGCTCCCAGCATTGCCCCTGTAGTGGTGGCAATTTCCAGAAACATACCAATGCGCATATTAGTAATCCCTTCACGCACATAAGCCACAGCCGAACCTGAAGAGGTAGCAATAACCGACACCAGCGAAGCGCCAATAGCATAGTGAATATTTACGTCCAAAACCAATGATAATAGAGGTATGATGACTACGCCCCCACCCAATCCGGTTAATGAGCCTAACAAACCGGCCATGTAGGCCCCAACCAGAATAATTAACGTAAACAGAATGACGGACATAGTACAGGTTTTAATGCGCTAAAGTATTCAATATCTTTTGAGCGTGATAGTTTTTTAAAACAGAATAAAATTATTGGCAACATAGAAACTAAGTAAGAACAGTTACTGATTAATGCTATACAGCCAGACTATTGTTCAACTTGCACTCAAAAATATTATGATTAATCATTTTTAAACTGTTTTTAAGATTAAAGCTAGATTTTGCATATTTTTGGAACTATTTATAAGCTGATAAATTTTAGAACTTCCTTATTACATGCATATTAATACTTTGTCAATTATTATTCCAGCCTACAATGAAGGTAAAACTATTCACCTGATTCTTGATAAGATAAAAAATGTTAAACTTATTAATGATATTCAAAAAGAAGTAATCATTGTAAACGATTGTTCAAAGGACGATACAGATGATGCAGTGAAACTGTATCAGCAGCAAAATGCTAACTTAAATATTGTTTACTATAAACATGAAGTAAATCAAGGCAAAGGTGCAGCCCTACATACTGGTATTGCTCAAGCTACAGGAGACTATGTAATTATACAAGATGCTGACCTAGAGTATGACCCTGAAGAGTACAACTACATGCTTAAACCTATCATTAACGGTTTTGCTGATGTTGTTTATGGGTCGCGGTTTATGGGTAGTCATCCTCACCGTATATTGTTTTTCTGGCATACAATAGGGAATAAATGGTTAACTTTCTTATCCAACATGTTTTCGAATATGAACCTTACAGATATGGAAACATGTTACAAGATGTTTGATCGAAAGTTGATACAATCAATTATTTTAACAGAAAAGCGTTTTGGCTTTGAGCCGGAAATAACTATAAAGCTATCGCGTGTGAAAAACTTACGTTTATATGAGGTTGGAATATCTTATTACGGCCGTACCTATGAAGAAGGTAAGAAAATTGGTTGGAAAGATGGCTTTCGCGCTATATATTGTATTCTTAAATATGGCTTATTTAAAGCTAAATAAGCCATATTTACAATCAAGCTATAAATAATATCGATGAATTAATACATTAACCAAGTTTAATATAGTAATTATTGGAAAACTTACAATTAAGATCAAGAACACGCTTTTGTAAGGACTTATCTTATCTATTTTCTTATAACCTGAAACACCAAGTGCCACAAACGGAAATATAGGATATAAATACCTGCCTTGCATACCACTAAACACAGGTGAATCTAATGCAGTCCATGTTACATATTGGGCTGTCATTACTGCTATTAAGGTGATTGTTGCAAAAAATAATAAGCCAACCTTAACTTTAAAATGTGAATCTTTCCGGGTAAACTCAAAGCAAGTTACTAAACCCAAGAAAAAAACCATGAATGCCATTTTATAGTAAAGTCTAGGAAAATACGTATCAAGCCAACCTAGTATCCCGACAAACATTTTTGCATTCTGGTTGATAGCCATCCATTCAGGTTTAAAAAACATTTTTATAAATCTAAAGGGATGGTGAAGTATATGTGAAACTTGTAATTTGGCATTTATATGCATTTCAACAGGTGCAAATGGTATTGCTAGATTGTAGTGATCAATATAAAACCAAATCATCAATATAAATAAAGGTATGCTAAACAATAATACTCTAGTACGTAGAGGGATACTCAAAAGCAGAAATATAAATACTAAAGGAGTGTAGGGTGGTTTAGCAATAATTATTAAAGTCATTAACAGAACCATACCCAAAAAATGCCATTTCGAATATTGAGGAGTACTATTAAATTCGGCATGATCTATAATGGCAACTAGTAAAAAAGAAAAACAAATTAGTGAAGCATCTTGACTAACAGATGCAAATAGGGAAACGCACATTGGAAATAGCAGTGCTATAAAGAAAAGTATACGACTACGCTTTGCTAAAAACAGAGCTAAAAAACCTATCATTACTGCTGTAACACAGTTAAAAATTCTCGACAAAGTATAGGTTTGTATAATATTAAGTTGAAGGCATTTACCAATAAATATACCTATGGATGGTATAATGTAAGCAGTAGGTGGATAAATAGCTGTATTACCAAAATTTAATCGAGTAAAGCCACTACCCCATTTATACTGCTTAGCTTCAATAAACATGCTTGAGTCTACTCGATTTATTAAACAACAAGATAATCTAGTAAATGGATGCTGTGCTTGCTGTACTCCTTTATCAACCTTGTATCCACCAGGTGCAGAAAATACTAATGTTGAGTCTGTATGCTGTGGAATCTTGTATTGACTGTCATATACAAAAGAGGGTACTAACTCCAATCTTGAAACTTCTTCGGCTCTGTAAAAATGAGCAGGTTCGTCTGGATTTTGAAAAGGAGGTACCAGAATGGTTGATAGCCCAGTAAGTATGATTGCAAATAATAGATATATGAAATTTAAGTATTTATTAATAAAAAGGTAATAATTTTCAAACATGGCTTTAAGCTTCAAACGATCGTTATAATTTATATATTAAAATAAGTTTATTGATTGCAGATTATAATACAAGGCTATATTTTGCCCGGTTAAAAATAATTTTTTTCCTTGATAATCTAATTTTTTTAACCGCTACATTAAACTAATACTACTTATTAGAATGCAAATAACCATAAAAGGCTAAAAAATTAAACTTCAAACATTTGTCTTTTCAAAGTCAAACTACAGCTTAGGCCAGTCAACTTGTACTGCCAAGCAAAAAACAATCAAGTTGTAAGCCTGTTATGTTTTAAAATTTCTTTGACTTCTCAAAACTCCATATCATATGGCCTTTCAACACATTCTTGACTTATTGGGTAACCGCGCCGACGATTTACTACAGCATGAAAGCAAAACTTTCGACAAAAGTTTATTACACCTACCATCACCTGATTTTATTGACCAGGTGTTTTTGGAAACCAACCGTAATCCACAAGTTTTGCGCAGCTTGGCAGCCATGCGTAATCACGGCCGTTTAGCTGGTACGGGGTATTTATCTATCCTGCCTATTGATCAGGGTATTGAACATACTGCTGGTGCATCTTTCGCCAAAAACCCGATGTATTTTGACCCAGAAAACATTGTAAAGTTGGCTCTAGAAGGTGGCTCGAATGCCGTAGCCACCACTTTTGGTAATTTGGCTATGGTGTCGCGCAAGTACGCCCACAAAATTCCGCTGATAGTTAAAATTAACCATAACGAGTTGCTGACCTACCCTACCAAATACAATCAGATTATGTTTGGTTCGGTTGAAGATGCCTGGAACTTAGGTGCAACTGCAGTAGGTGCTACTATTTATTTCGGCTCGGAAGAATCCAGCCGCCAGATTATTGAAGTATCACAAGCTTTTGAACGTGCCCATGAGTTAGGCATGGCTACTATTTTGTGGTGCTATACTCGTAACAATGATTTTAAGAAAGATAGTATAAACTACGAAGCTGCTACTGATATCACCGGACAGGCTAACCACATAGGGGTAACCATACAAGCCGACATCATCAAGCAGAAAATGCCTGATGTAAACGGTGGTTTTACCAAAATCAATTTTTCTAAAAATGATCCGCTGATGTATAGTCAGCTAACATCCGAGCACCCAATTGATATGTGCCGTTACCAATTAGCAAATTGCTATATGGGTCGTGCCGGCTTAATTAACTCAGGTGGAGAGTCTAAAGGCCCGGGCGATTTGGCTGATTCAGTAGCTAACGCAGTTATTAACAAACGGGCAGGTGGTACCGGCTTAATCTTAGGTCGTCGTGCTTTCCAACGGCCGTTTGCCGAGGGTGTTGAATTTTTACATAGTATCCAAGATGTATATTTAGCCCCTGAAGTTACTATTGCGTAAATGAAGCATATTATCACATTAACCTTAAGCCCTGTGGTAGATAAAAGTACCACGGTAGATAAAATAGAACCCGATCAGAAACTCAGTTGCGACCAGCCCCGGTTTGAACCAGGTGGTGGCGGTATCAATGTATCTCGCGGATTAAAGCGGCTGAATGTAAATTCGGTCGCGGTTTTCCCATCAGGCGGCTTAACCGGACAGCTTTTGCAGGATTTGCTGAAGGCAGAACGCATCAACCAGTTACCGGTACTTACCGAAAACATGACGCGTGAAAATTTCATCGTCATGAACCGCTCTATCCATGAAGAGTACCGCTTTGGTATGCCGGCGGTAGAACTGTTGCCTAAAGAAGAACGCGAAATACTGAATGTCATTAAAAACCTGTCGCCTAAACCCAAATTTATTGTGGTAAGCGGCAGTATGCCTCCCGGAGCCAGCGATGACTTTTTAGCTAAGATAGCCCGTATTGCACGGCAGGATGAAGCCCGGTTGATTGTAGATACTTCTGGCGAAGCCCTGAAACATGCGGTAGAAGAAGGCGTATTTATGCTCAAGCCTAATCAAGCCGAACTTAGTAAATTAACAGGTATCGACATTAAAGATATTGCTTCGGTTGAAGAAGCAACCCGGCAAATTATTGATAAGGGTAAATGCCAGGTAGTTGTGGTATCATTAGGTAGCGATGGTGCCTACATAGCCAGCAAAGATTTTTCAGAACATATTGCTGCTCCACCTATTGAAAAGCAAAGCACTGTAGGCGCTGGCGATAGTATGGTAGCGGGTATGGTTTATGGCTGTGAAAAGGGTTTTGATTTACGCCAGATGGTACGCATGGGCATAGCCTGTGGCAGTGCCGCTACCATGAACCGAGGTCCTGAATTATTTCAAAAAGCAGATGTGGAAAAACTCTATCAGCAGTTAATTAGCCAGATTAAGTAGCATTTTGTAACATTTATTTACAGATAAACTTTTTTTAATTTTTAAGCAACTTTATTATTTACAGCACGTATCAAACTATATTTAAAGGTTAATGCGTTTGTGAGAATAAAGTAAGGTTTAGAGAGTTCTATTTAGTTGTGAGGCCCATCAACATAAGTTGATGGGCTTTTTTATTATTCTCTCTTAGTTTACCGTTTACACTATACGCCAGCCTACGCAAACATTCATCGGGTAAAAGCTATTTACCTATTTATTATATACTAATCAATTAATTATACCCGCCAGATGAATAAGAACCGGCTGGAAGCATTTTCGGATGGCGTGTTTGCCATTGCCATTACCCTGCTAATTTTGAATGTGAAAATACCGCAGGCCAATTACGTAAGCGGCCAGCAACTGTATAAAGTATTACATCAGGCTATACCCAAGCTGCTTACTTTTGCTTTTACTTTTTTGGTGATTGGTGTTTTTTGGATAGCTCACCACCGCATATTTGCCTTTGCCAAGGTAACTGACAGCATTTTGATGTGGATTAACATTGTTTACTTGATGTTTATCGCCCTCATTCCGTACCCGGCGGCTTTACTGGCAGAAAACCCTTATCTGCCTATCACTATCATCATCTACTCGTCAACCCTGTTTGTAATTGCCGTCATGCACCTGATTTTGCTGGAATATATTATTCGAAATAATCATACCCGACATGAAATTTTGACGGATGAAGTTTATCGTTCGGCACAAAAAACGGCGTTGGTAGGTCCTGTTTGTTATGTATTGGCTGCAGCAGGTAGCTACATTCATTTTTACATCAGCTTTTTCTTCATTTTAAGCGCTATGGTTTATTACATCTTTTTTGCTGGTCACGCTAAAATGAGCCAAGAACTGGTTAAAATTGGAGAAACCACGAAAGAGGAAGAAGGTAAGTGATACAATAACAGTTTACTACCACTTACCTCTTCCTCAAGCGTACTCCTAACCTGCTACTCGCTTTCATTAATTATCTCATGATTTATCATTGCACCAGCCAGATTACCAGCAGCCACAGCGGCAGCCACTGACCGGAAAGGCGTTGTGTTATCTCCCGCAGCATAAATACCGGCAACACTTGTCTTTTTAAATTCATCTACCTGAATATAGCCTTGTTCTGTCATGGTGCATCCTAAGTGTTCTGGAATGCTACAATGCTGCTCAAAGGGCTGGCGACCATATAGTGCATCCAGCAAATGCACCGTACCATCTGTAAAATTAATGGATTTCAAATGCCCGTTTTCATGTTGCAGACTACTAATTGTTTTTTCTACAATCTGTATATTGCGCTTTAAAGTTTGCTCCTGCTGCTCTGGCGTTAGTTTAGCTTTGCCATTGGTAAATAGTGTGAGGTCAGGTGTCCAGTTTCTGATGAACTTGGCAAAATCGGCAGCTAGCTCACTGTTCATGAGTATGCCGGTTTTCTTTCCTCTGTACTCATACCCGTGGCAGTATGGGCAATGTATTACTGATATGCCCCAGCAATCCGCAAAGCCAGGTATATTAGGCATAATATCCTTTACACCGGTTGCAAACAACATTTTTTTGGCAATATATTGAATAGATTGGTTAGCTACAGTAACTTTAAAGTTTCCGTTGTTATCAGTAACTTCTGTTACCAAGCCGGGCGAGAACATTACGGTATCATAAGCCAACAATTCGTTTTTGGCTACTTCCATGATTTCGCTAGGTTTCCAGCCATCATGCGTAATAAAGTTATGCGAATGGGGCGTTTGCCGGTTACAAGGTAAACCACTGTCAATGATAAGTACTTTTTTCAAAGCACGTCCTAAAGCCATTCCAGCAGATAGCCCTGCACTGCTGCCTCCAATAATGATCGCATCAAAGTTGGTTTGATTTTCCATGATTGTAATTATTAAGCCAAAAGCTGGCTGATTAGTAGTTGAATGAAATATTTCAGAAAAGCTTCTTTTACAAAGCACTTATTGAAAATAAAATGAGTTTTTCACAGTTTATTCTTTAACACCGATACTCTTGCTAAAAGAAAACCAGGCAAACTTTTTAATATCATTGCGGGCTATATCGCCCGACTGTAATGCATTAATAGTCGTAGTAACCATGCTACTGAAAAGTGCATAAATCCAGGCTGGTGTTAGCTGATTGGTAATTAAATCTCGCTTTTGCAACAGAGCAACTACGTTAAACCACTTTGCCTTAATTTCGTTTAGTGTCTCGCTACTTTCATCCGGAGCTGGTTGTTGAATACCTTCGCGTTGATACAGTTTATCTAAAAAAACATATTTACTTCCGCAATCTATTCCGGCATAAAGCACGGCTTCTAACTGCTTTAAAGGATCACTGCTACTCGCATAAGCTGCCATAATCTTTATTTTACATTGAGCCTGCATTTCACTCCGGCAAGCATTCATCAATTGCAAACGATCCTTAAAATATCGATGAAGCGTTCTGCGGGTAACTCCTGCATTTTCAGCAACAGTTTCCAAGTTGGCAGATATATCTTCATTAAAAATGCGAATTGCAGTATCCACAATCTTTTGTTCAGTAGCTTCCATATCTCAAACATAGGTTTAATTTCCCACTTTTGAGACATTAATTATCTATTCGGTTTATTGTGGTTTTATTATGACAGTAGGGGCTTTTTGTCTGTAGCTCATAAATTTAGCAAGACTTGCATTTCAATAAATGCTAACAAGCCATTACCTTTAAAAATGACTACTTGTAAGGTAACTAACTTCGGTCGATTAGCTATCTTCGCTGCATGTTGCCAAACGAAGCAAAAAACCGTATAGATGCTTTATCAGCTGAACTAAGACAGCACAATTATAACTATTATGTGCTGGCCCAGCCTACCATATCAGACTTTGATTTTGACCAAAAATTACGTGAGCTGGCCGATCTGGAAAAGCAGTTTCCTGAATATATAGATCTTGAATCGCCCACTCAAAAAGTAGGTGGCGAGGTTACCAAAGAATTCCAGACCGTAAGGCACCGCTGGCCCATGCTCTCGCTAGGTAATACCTACAACGAGCAGGAACTGCATGATTTTGATCAACGCATTCGCAAAGCCATTGGCGATAATTTTGAATACGTATGTGAGCTGAAGTTTGATGGCCTCTCCATGAGTATGACTTATGAGCAGGGTAAACTAGCCCGCGCTGTAACCCGTGGTAACGGTGTAGAAGGTGACGATGTAACGACTAATGTACGTACCATCCACAGCGTACCCAAAAAGCTGACTTCTGGCAATTACCCCAACTTTTTTGAAATACGCGGCGAAGTGCTGATGCACCGTAAAGCTTTTGAACGTCTTAATAACGAACGTATTGAAAGTGGTGAAATAGCTTATGCTAACCCACGGAACTTTGCCTCAGGCACTATGAAGCTGCAAGATTCGGCCGAGGTGGCCAAACGGCCGCTAGATTGCTTTTTATACTTTCTATACACCGATAAACCGTTGTTTAAAACCCATTGGGAAAGTATACAGGCAGTAAAAAGCTGGGGCTTTCATGTTAGTGAACATACCCGACTGTGCCATAGCTTAAAAGAAGTGCTTGATTTTATTGCCGAATGGGAGCTGAAGCGTTTTGACCTGAGCTTTGATATTGATGGTATTGTACTGAAAGTAAATAACTATGCTCAACAACAGGAATTGGGATTTACAGCCAAAGTACCTCGTTGGGCTATATCTTACAAGTATAAAGCCGAACAGGTAGAAACTATACTAGAGGATGTAGAATACAATGTAGGCCGCACTGGTGCTGTAACCCCAGTAGCCCACTTGAAACCTGTACTCCTAGCCGGCACTACGGTAAAACGTGCCACCCTTCATAACGCCAATGAAATTTTACGACTGGATTTACACGAAGGTGATTCTGTTTATGTAGAAAAGGGAGGCGAGATTATTCCGAAAATTATTAGTGTTAACCCAGCTAAACGTCGGCCTGATGCACCGCCTGTTAGTTACCGGACTACCTGCCCGGCTTGCGGCACACCACTGGAACGTAAGGAAGGTGAGGCTGCTTTTTACTGCCCCAATGATGAAGCTTGCCCGCCACAAATTGTAAGCCGTATGCAGCACTTTGTGAGCCGAAAAGCTATGAATATTGATGGTTTGGGCGATGAGACTATTGAAACCCTGTATAATAGAAATTTCATCCGCCATATCAGTGATATTTATGAGCTGCATAATCGTAAACCAGAGTTGCAGCAGATGGACCGTTTTGGCGAAAAATCAATTCTGAACATGCTGGCTGGTATTGAAAAATCCAAACAGATGCCTTTTGAAAAGGTATTGTTTGGCTTAGGCATCCGTTACATAGGTGAAACGGTGGCACGCAAACTGGTAGCTCATTTTAAAACTTTAGAACGCCTGAAAGCAGCCAGTTTAGAAGAACTAACTGCAGTTGATGAAATTGGCGAACGCATAGCACAAAGCCTGGTAGAATACTTCAGCGATCCTGCACACCAAGAGGAATTACAAAAATTGCAAAGCCAGGGCTTACAGTTTATATCGGAAGCTAAAGAGGTAACCTTGCACAGCGATAAGCTATCAGGCAAAACCTTTGTGATTTCGGGCGTATTTGAAACCCGCTCTCGGGATGAACTAAAAGAACTCATTGAACAAAATGGCGGCAAAATGCTGAGCAGCATATCGGCCAAACTGAACTACCTGGTAGCAGGCGACAATATGGGCCCGTCCAAGTTGGAAAAGGCTAATAAATTAAACATTCCGATAATTAGTGACGAAGAATTATTGAGGATGATTCAATAAGTAAGAGTTACATTTAATATTCAGGGTGACTTTGTTTGTGATGATTAAAATATCTGCATAAACAAAGTCAGCTTTTTTATTGCTGTTTGATTATTGATCAAAAGCTTTGTAAAAGTATTCAGCTCCTATTATCTATTTTCATTACAAGTATCACAACAATTAACGTTTTCAAATGTCAGCTAAATGTCATGCAAATTTCCCATCTTGGGTGCGGGTACATTTAATTTATGAAAGTTACATTATTAGCCTTTTGCTTTATTTTTATAACAGCCATTACGTGGGCACAAACTACTACTCTTAGTGGCACTATTAAAGATGACGGCGGACATCCTGTAGCTTTTGCCACTGTGCTGGTTAATCATTCCACTTTAGGCACTTCAGCCAACAGTGAAGGTGAGTACACGCTTAACCTGGCTTCAGGCAGCTATGAAATATTGTTTAAAGCCATAGGTTACCGGCAAGAGAGCCGAAAAATAACAGTTACCAATAGTAAGCAAACGCTTAACATCACCCTCAGCTTGGCAGCTTATGAACTACGAAACGTTGTAGTAAAAGCTGGCGGTGAAGACCCGGCTTATGCTATTATCCGTAAAGCCATTCGTAAACGCAAAACCTATTTACACGAAGTAAAAACTTATACCTGTGAGGCTTATGTAAAAGGATTACAAAAATTGTTGGCTGCTCCTAAAAAGTTTATGGGTCGGGATATTAACCAGCTAGGTAAACAACTTGGGTTGGACTCTAACCGACGAGGCATTATTTACCTTTCAGAATCCGAATCAAAAATCAGCTTTATGGAGCCTGATCGAACTCATGAAGAAGTTATCTCCTCCAAAGTATCAGGCAGCAACCGGGCTTTTACATTTAACCGTGCTGCGGAGATGACGGTGAATTTTTACCAGAACCTGCAAAACTGGCAAGGCTTGAGTAACCGTCCGCTGGTATCGCCAATTGCCGATAATGCGTTGTCCTTTTACCATTACAAGTGGATAGGCCAAACTACCGAGAATGGACAAATCATCAACAAAATACAGGTTATTCCTAAGCACTTGTATGAACCTACTTTCTCCGGTTACATTTATATTATGGAAGATAGCTGGCGCATACATAGCGTTGATTTATCGCTCACCAAGTCGGCCGGGATTAACTTTGTAGATACCTTAAAAATTAAAGAACAGTATATTCCTGTAGCACATAATGCCTGGCTACCGGCTTCGGCCAAGTTTGAGTTTACGGCTGGCTTGTTTGGTTTTAAACTGGGCGGCTATTTTATTGCGCTCTACAAAAACTACGAGGTTGACCCTAAATTGGATAAAAAGCAGTTTGCCGAACTGGTACGCATTACCCGCGAGGTGAACAAACAAGATACTACTTATTGGCAACAGGTCCGCCCTATCCCGCTTACAGAAGAAGAAAAAACAGATTACGTAAAGAAAGAAACGTTAGCTCGCCGGCGCGAATCTAAAGCCTACCAGGATTCGATAGATCGAATTTTTAACAAAGTAACGCCTATGGGCTTATTGGTATCGGGTATTGGCATCCGCAACCGATACAAAAATGAATACTACTATATTGATCCGCTTGCCTCTTCGTTGTTGTATAATACGGTAGAAGGTTTTGCCATTAATTATGGCATGTCATACAGTAAACGTATTGATAGCATTACTAATAAATACGTGCGGTTGGGCGGGCATATCCGGTACGGCTTTTCTAATCATATGCTGCATGGCAATATTAATGGTGCTTTTCCGGTAAACGATTACACTATTGCTTTTAGTGGCGGAACGGATGTGGTAGATATGAACAATATGCAGCCTATTACCACGCTAACTAATACTACTTCCAGCTTGTTTTTCAGAAAGAATTATGAAAAACTGTATGATAAGCATTTTGCTCAAGTTTCCGTATCACGTCGTATTATAGGTGGCTGGCTAGCTAGTGTAAGTGCTGAGGCTGCCGACAGGCGCTGGCTCAATAATACCTCTTATTACAGCTTTTACTACCACGACCGACGTTACACTTCTAACAATCCTTTTGCCCCTACTCAGGAAGATGTGCAGATATTTGACCGCAATCAGGCTTTTACTATTAACGTGCGTACCAGTTATAACTTCAGCAACAAATATGTAACCTATCCTACCGGCCGTTATTACCTGCCTTCACCCTACCCGCGCCTGGAAGTTAATTATACCAAAGGGATTAAAAATGTATTTGGCTCAGATGTAGATTATGATTTACTTTCAGCCAACGTCAGCAAAGAAAATGTAAGTTTAGGTTTATATGGCAACTTATCATTCTATGTAGGTGCAGGCAAGTTTCTGAATAAAAACAAGCTGTACTATCTGGATTATAAGCACTTTTTAGGTAATCAGATTATCCTTTACAAACAATCTCTTAATAATTTTCTGTTGCTTAACTATTACAACTACAGTACCGACAACCAGTATCTGGAAGGCCATTTGGAACAAAATTTTGATGGGTTGCTGTTAAGTAAAGTCCCAGTGCTGCGCAGGCTTAAATTGCAGGAACTGGTTGAATATAATTACCTGACCACACCTACTTTCAAAAACTATCATGAAATAGGTTTAGGTATCAAATATTTAAATTTCCGGATATTGTATGCTCATGCTTATCAGGACAATAACAATAAACGTTCGGCTTTGCGCATTGATATAGGATTTTAATAAGTTGGCATCTATATGCTGATTTTATCACAGTCAAAATCTTATCTTAGCAGCCTTTTTAGTATCACAACATGAATATGTTTCACGGAACGGGCGTAGCCATAGTAACGCCGTTTGATGGCAGCGGACAAGTAGATTATGACGGCCTCAAAAAACTAATCAACTACCTGATTGATGGTGGTGTAGAGTACCTGGTATCTTTAGGTACCACTGGTGAAAGTGCAACCCTGAATAAGGAAGAGAAAAAGAAGATTTGGGAATTTACTGCCGAAACAGTAAACAAGCGCGTACACCTGGTAGCTGGTATTGGTGGCAATAATACCTATGAGGTAGTTGAGCAAGTGAAGCAGTTTAACACGAACGGCTATGATGCAATACTTTCGGCTAGCCCGTATTATAATAAGCCTATTCAGGAAGGTATTTACCAACACTACAAATCTATTGCTGAGGCATCAACTTTGCCTATCATTTTATATAACGTACCCGGCCGTACCGGCAGTAACATCAGTGCCGAAACTACGGTAAGACTTGCTCGTGATTTTAAAAACATCATTGCTATAAAAGAAGCCTCAGGCAACTTTGAGCAGTTTAACCAGATTATGCGCGATAAGCCTGAAGAGTTTATGCTCATATCGGGCGATGATCCGGTTACTTTACCGATGATCGCTTTGGGTGCAGTTGGCGTTATCTCCGTGGTAGGTAATGCGGTGCCACGTCAGTTTTCAGATATGGTACGTACTTGCTTGACAGGTGATTTTACAGCTGCTCAAAAAGCACACTACTCACTTATTGAGTTTACCCGGTTAATGTTTGCTGAAGGTAGCCCCGGCGGTATTAAAACTGCACTGAAACAGTTAGCTATTTGTGGCGATACGCTTCGCCTGCCGCTAGTACAGGTAAGTGCTAAAACAGCCGATACCATTGCAGCAGAATTACAAAAGATAAATGCATAATTAAAGCTATTGTATTAAACAAGAAAGGCACTGTTCATTCAACAGTGCCTTTCTTGTTTGAAGTTAATCATCTATTCTTATTTTACATCAGCTACGCCAGCCAGTACCTGATCCAGCATTTTAGATACCCATAAGCTATACATGGTTGGTGATGGGTGCAAGCCATCGGCAGCAATTAAGCCAGGGTCGGTAGTAGCCATGCGCGATATAGGAGTAATATCGGTATAATTTACACCTGCCTGCAAGCTTTGCTCTTTATTGATTGCATTGTACTGGTCTATTTCGGTAGCAATTTGCGCTATATCACGTCCTGATGCAGCGGCATAAGGGGTTACACTCCAATCGGGGATAGAGAGTACAAATACATGCTTTTTATTACCGCCTGCAAAATTGATAGCCGTATTCAACAACTGGGCAAATTGCGTACGGTACAAAGCGATATCCTGATACTGATATTGGTTATTCACACCAATTAGCAAAGTAACTATACCATATGTTTTATTCAGGGTAATGCGGTTAATTGCACTAATTAAATCGGCAGTAGTCCAGCCGGTACGAGCTACAATGGTAGGCGTACCGGTACTATACTTAGCATGCAATCGTGCCGACAACTCATACGGAAAAGAAACCTCCGGCGCTACCGATTCACCAATAGTATAAGAATCACCCAGAGCCAAGTAAGTTAATGGCGCACTACTGTCCCCAGATTGCGTTGTAGTTGTTGATGCAGTCGTAATTACCTCATCCATCTTCTTGTTGGTACAGCTTAATAAGGTTAAAGCTAATATGATGGTTTTTATTCCTTTTTTCATCCCACTATCTCCATACCAAACTGTACGGAAATATGATGTTTCAGGATTTCTTTTACTTCATTTAAATCAATCAGGCGGCCTAGTTCGCGTTGCATACTGGTTACATCTTTGTCATCAATGCCACAGGGCACAATGTTTTGAAAATAATCAAGGCTGGCATTTACATTAAACGCTAGTCCGTGCATGGTTACCCACCGGCTACAACGTACGCCCATAGCGCAAATTTTACGGGCCCGCTCGTTATCAGCATCCAACCAAACGCCCGTATATCCCGGATAGCGACTCGCAGTAATGCCATAATCAGCCAAAGTGTTGATAACGGCTTCTTCCAGCATGCGCAGGTACATATGTATATCAGTAAAAAAATTATCCAAATCCAGAATTGGATAAGCTACCAACTGCCCAGGCCCGTGGTAAGTAATATCGCCACCACGGTTAATGGGATAGTAAACAGCGCGCTTTTCCTTTAAACCTTCTTCATCCAATAACAAGTGTTCCGGTTTACCACTTTTGCCCAAAGTATATACGTGCGGGTGCTCACAAAACACCAGGTAATTAGGGGTAATTATTTCATCAGCAGCTTCTTCACCAACAGCTACTGCCTGGCGGTTACGTATTTCGGTTTTTAGCTTTACCGTTTCGGCAAATAAAGCTTCCTGCTTGTCCCAAGCTTCTTTATAATCTATTAAGCCCCAATCCTGAAAAATAACCTGTTTGTTTTTCATGTACTATCCTTTCACGTAACCAATCATGTAATCTTCATACTGCAGGTAATCTACCTGATAGTTCAAGCTTACCTCATCTTTTTGCAAATGTGCTTTTAAACTGCCTTCTGTCTGATAGTTAAACGGCTTCAAAGCGATATTATCCAGAAAAGAAACCTCTTTCCGCCCGTAGCATTTATATACCGCCTCTTTAGCACACCAGCATACATACAAGTGCTGTATTTTGGCTTGCTCATCCATAAAGGCCAGTTCCTGCAGCTTCATAAACTTCGGGGCAATGCGTTCTACCTTCTCTTTAATCTGCTCAATATCAATACCTACAGGCCGGCTCTTGCTAATCATCACGGCAGCATAATCAAACGAATGGCTCAACGATATTTGATAAGGCATATTCACCAGGTAAGGCTTGCCATGCTCATCTATACGGCAATCAATGTAACTATCGGTATTTAGCATAGTACGCAGCAAAACACGTGTACTTAGCCAGTGCAAGTTACGTTTGCCGTTGGCTAATTGCTCTACATAGGCTTTCTCCTGATCGTTCAGCTGTAGTTGCCGATACAACGTATCTGCATCCTCCTCAATTTTCCATAAAGCAAATTCAGTATCACCATCAACCTGCCTTTTGTATGCTATAGCCATAAAGTTAAAAATACAGAAACGGACAGCAAAATTAGCTTAAATTATTCTAATTTAGTCGGCCAACCTTCCCCACCAGTATGATTTTATCTGACAAGCGAATTTTAGAAGAAATAGAAAAGGGCAACATTATTATTGAACCTTTTAAAAGGGAATGCCTGGGTACTAACTCGTACGATGTGCATTTGGGAAAGTACCTGGCTACCTATCGTAACCGTGTGCTGGATGCCCGTGTGCACAATGAAATTGATTCGTTTGAAATACCCAAAGAAGGCTTTGTACTACAGCCCGGCACCTTGTACCTGGGTGTAACTATAGAATATACGGAAACCCACCGGCATGTACCTTTTCTGGAAGGCAAATCAAGTACCGGGCGCTTGGGTATTGATATTCATGCCACAGCAGGTAAAGGAGATGTAGGCTTTTGCAATACCTGGACGCTTGAAATATCGGTTGCCCAACCTGTACGGGTATATGCTGGTATGCCAATTGGCCAACTCATTTATTTTGTGGTGGAAGGCGACATTGAAACCTTTTACAATACTAAAGGCAACGCCAAATACACCAACCCTACCACCCGCCCGGTGGAAAGTATGATGTGGAAAAACAAATTTTAATTTCTACGTTAATATACTAAAAGTCAGTTGCTTTCTGGCAACACTTTCTATTGAGCAGGCTTTACTTTTAGTTTGCTCTTCACAGCTATGTATTTAAAAAATATTTTAAAACGCGTTAGTGTTACTTTGGCTGCACTGCTGTTTTTGGCGTTAGCCGGTTTTACCCTGCAGGATGATGATCCGGTTATTACCAAAATAACTACTCAACTTGGCAAATGGCTGGACACGTATCAGCCTGAAAAAGTTTACCTACAACTAGACAAACCTTATTATGCTATTGGCGATGATATATGGTTTAAAGCGTATGTAACCGTAGGCAGTCAGCACCAGTTGTCAGCTTTGAGTGGTTCCTTAAATGTGGAACTTATTAATGAGCAGGACTCGGTAAAACAATGGATTAAGCTACCGCTAACCAGCGGCGTATGCTGGGGTGATTTTGCTTTACCCGATACGTTACGTGAAGGCAATTACCGCATTAGAGCTTATACTAACTGGATGCGCAATGCCGGTCCGGATTATTACTTTGATAAAGTGATTAAAATTGGCAATGTAGCAGCAAATGCGGTTTTAGCTAAAACTAGCTTTACCTATGCTACGGTAAGCAACGGTCAGCAAATAACGGCTAACATCAATTATACAACCCTGGATGGTACGCCTTATGCTGGCAAGGAAGTAGATTACCGGGTATTACTAAATGATAAGCAAGTAGCTAAAGGTAAAGGAACCACAAACCCACAGGGAACCCTGACCATTAATTTTGTGAATACCACGCCCGCTTTAATGAACGCCGGACGTATAATTACATCAGTAAAGGTGGATGACAAAAAAGCAATTAGTAAAACTATAGCTATAAAAGCTACATCGGGTAAGGTTGATGTACAATTTTTTCCGGAAAGCGGAAGCTTAGTTAATGGCATACGCTCTAAAGTAGCATTTAAAGCCGTAGGACCTGATGGTTTAGGTCTGGATATTAATGGTAGCATAACTGATAATAACAACCAGGAAGTGGTTCAATTTACCACCCGGCATTTAGGTATGGGTATATTTTCGTTCACTCCTGAAGCGGGTAAAACCTATAAAGCCCAAATTACTTATCAAGACGGATCACACAATACGGTTGACTTGCCGCTCGCTCTAAACCGTGGTTACGTATTAAGCATTAATCATCCTGATTCGGCTAATATCAGTGTGCGGGTTATGGGTAGTAGCAATCTGGCCGACGCTGGTCAGGTTTATATTCTTGCCCAAACGGGTGGAGATGTGCGATATGTGGCTAAAAGTAAAGCAGGTTCAGCAGCATTTGGTACAACAATACCGACTAGTAAATTCCCGTCGGGCATTACGCAGTTTACCCTCTTTTCGGCCACAGGTGAACCTTTGAATGAACGCATCGTGTTTATTCAACATCCTGATGATTTGTTGCAGCTGAATGTCAATTCGGGCAAAAGCGTTACTGCGCCGCGCGAGAAAGTACAAATCAGCCTGAATGCTCAAAACAGCAGCGGCAAGCCGGTTATTGGCAGCTTTTCGGCTTCAGTAATTGATGAAAGCAAAGTTCCGGTAGAGGAAGATGCTGAAACTACCATTTTATCGCATCTGTTGCTGACATCAGATTTGCGGGGATATGTAGAGCAACCTAACTATTACTTCAACAAAAGCAATGATCAAACACGTTCTGATCTGGATGTTTTGATGCTTACACAAGGTTATCGTCGTTTTGAATGGAAACCTGTATTAGCCGGCAACATTGTACCACCTGCCTATCAGCCCGAAAAGCTGATCCAGATCTCAGGTACGATACGCTCGGGCAGCAAACCCGCTCCAGGAGCCAAGATAACTTTGTTTACCACTGCTGGTGGTGCCTTCCTGATTGATACCGTAGCGGATAGCCAAGGGCGATTTGCTTTCAAAAATTTGATTGTGAAAGATAGTATCCGTTTTGTGTTGCAGGCCCGTACTGCTAAAGGTAAAAAGGATGTCGATATCATATTGGATAACAACGCCAAGCCTGAAACCATTGTCAAGAACAGATACTTATCGGCAGCAGAGGTGAATAACAGCAGTCGTTTTACCACTTACCTGCAATATGCCCGCAAACAAGCCGATGAAGAACGCAAGTATGGTTTAGGTAACCATACCATTGTGCTAAAAGAAGTTACCATACGCGAAAAAAAACAGGCTGCGCTGCAAAATTCATCTAACCTGAATGGCCCTGGTAATGCCGACCAGGTTATTATGAGTGATGTTTTTGACAAGATGGCCTGCCCTAATATTGCCGACTGCTTACAAGGCAGATTGGTAGGTGTTGTTTTTCGTGGAGGTGTACCCTACTCTACCCGCAGCCTCAGTGGCCCTATGCAAATTATTGTAGATGGTGTATATGTTGACAGCGATTATCTAAGTATTATTTCGCAGTATGATATAGCCAGTATCGAGGTATTGCGTTCGGGCGGTAATACAGCCATTTACGGTTCACGAGGTGGCAATGGCGTAATAATTATCAATACCAAGCGTGGTAATGATCTGACTTATAATTCATCGCAAATTTATTCTCCTGGTGTAATAACTTATACCCCTAAAGGTTTTTACCGAGCCCGCCAGTTTTACTCGCCACAATACGATGACCCGAAAACAAACAAGACTGTAGCCGACCTGCGTACCACTATTTATTGGAACCCGAACTTAATAACCGATAAAGATGGGCATACCAGTTTAAGCTACTTCAACGCCGGTACGCCGGGCACTTACCGCGTAGTTATTGAAGGCATGGATACTGACGGCAACTTAGGGCATCAAGTGTACCGGTATAAAGTACAGTAAATAAATGTGTCACTATTACCAATTTTATCCTGTTTCACAGGTGTTACATGTTACAGGGTGTAACACCCTGTAACACTGACAAACCATTGGCAGTGGTGGCACTGTTTTGTCAGTACTTTTTGCAAATAGCTTTGCTTTTTACAATCAAGTATAAATTATCAGGATTTAGCCAAATAATCTACACCTACATAACTATTTGATAAACTTTTCAAACCGATGAAAGCGCAAAAAGCTATCATGGCTGTTGCAAGAAGATTGCTCAAAGTGGTTTACAAAACGCTGGAAACAATGACCATGTATAAAGAAAAAGGAATTGCACACTTTGTTGATTTACAGGCTAAAGCAGCTTTGTATCATAAGGCACAACACTCCTGGTTTCAAAACCAGTAAGATTTAAGATATTAAAAGGACGTAAAAGATAATAGCACAAATAGGCTGAAACCTAAGCTGCCAAAACTATAGATAGCACCCAGGCTTGTTCCTTGAGAACGCAGAGGAAACTTATTTCCTAAAATGAAGCCTTTTACAATAGTAGCAGTACTTGTTTCGCCGAAAAGGTCTATATTTATTTTGCCAAATACTTAATCACAAGCAATGACGCGAACGCGTATAATCGGCATTTGTCTAATATTGTTAGGAATAGCAATGTTTTTCTTTGGGGTATCCATATTTACTTACCAAGGAAACTATTTAAATCCTTTAGTAAGTAAAGCAGGAATGTACTCGTTTTTTCTATAGTTACCCACCATCATTGTAGGTGTGTTTTTCTTAATTGTTGGTGGCCGTAGAAGGTAGATTTTTAGAGGAAACCTTTTGATGCACCGGTAATGTACCATACTTTGCTGTCATCATTATAAATTTTATAATGCAAAAGTGCATGTTTGCCCTATGTTGCAGCTTGTACCAGTCAAACCAATACTTGTAAAATTCAAACAATTAAGCATTGTGTAAATACGTTTATAAGCCAATACCATAACGACAGTAAACAAAAAAGCCTTTCCAACCGAAGTTGAAAAGGCTTTTAATATTTTTAGTAGTAAATACTTATACGCGTTTTGATTTGATACGAGCAGCTTTACCGGTAAGTTCGCGCAGGTAGAACAATTTAGCACGACGTACTTTACCGTAGCTATTCACTTCAATTTTATCAATATTTGGAGAATTGATAGGGAAAATACGCTCAACACCTATACCGTTAGACATTTTACGAACGGTAAAGGTTTCAGTGTTACCAGCGCTGTTACGCTGAATAACTACACCTTGGTAAACCTGAACACGTTCTTTGTTACCTTCTCTGATTTTATAATGTACGCTTACAGTATCACCTGCTTTAAATGCAGGAACTTCCTTTTTTTGTACTGACTGCTCTTCAACAAATTTTACTAAATCCATGATTTTTAGCTCTTAAGACGATTTTTAGCCCGTAAAAATCGGAATGCAATATTAGGAATATTTTTTTATTATTAAAAGTGTGTTTTAAAAAAAGTGATTTTATTTATACATCAGCATTAATGAAGCCAAAATGATTAGCTTAATGCTGACAAATTTAAAGCAGTATATTTGAATATGAAGCTTTAAACACCAGTTCTTAAGCTTAGTAAAGCTATTATTTAACCTTCAATCTTCTCCAAATACCTAAAAGCTTATTCCGACCGTAAACTTTTTACCGGATTCAGCACAGCCGCTTTCACCGCTTGGAAACCAATGGTGCCTAAAGCAATTACCATAGCTATTAAGCCCGATAAAGCAAACATCCACCAACTTATAGAAGTACGGTAGGCAAATGATTGCAGCCACTGGCTCATGCACCACCAGGCTACTGGTATGGCAATCAGCAAAGCTACCAATACCAGTTTCAAAAAATCAACCGACAGAAGTTGAACTATACCAGCTATGCTAGCACCTAATACCTTGCGGATGCCAATTTCTTTATTGCGTTGCTCAGCACTAAAAGCAGCCAGTCCAAACAGCCCTAAGCAGGAAATCAGGATAGCCATAATGGTAAAACAATTGATAATTCTCGATAACGTTACTTCTGTTTCGTATTGCTTTTGCACTTCATCATTCAAAAACGTATACTCGAAAGGTACACCAGGCAAATCCTTATGCCACAAAGCAGCTATTTTTTCCAGTAAGGCTTGATATTTGTTACTTTGTGTAGCCACAATCAGATTTAGCAAATAGTTAGCTTTGGGGTTGTAGATAAGCATAAATGGCTTTACCTCGGTATGAAGGGAATTGTAATTAAAATCTTTAATTACACCAGCTATCTCCACGTACGTTAACGGATCAGGCAGGTATTGTGTATACAAGCGGGTACCTATGGCGGTTTCAGGCTTTAATCTTAATCGCTTAAGTAGGGTTTCATTAATTAACACCTTGCCGGAATCGCTTAGCCTGAAATTATGACCATTGAGTAGCTTTACCCCTACTGCTTTCAAGAAGTTTTCATCCGTAGTCATGTTTTGTACATCAACAGCAGTGGCCATATTACCGCCGGATAGAAAAACTTGATGATCGCGCATAATGGGTTGGCTAGGATAATTATCTGCTTTTGCTACGGCTTTCACCTCGGTAAGCTGCCGCAAATCATTCGCAATAATTTGCATTTGGCTTTGTGCGCTTTGAGTATAAAAGTTAAAAACCAGTTTTTGGGCTTTATCAAAACCTAAGTCTTTACTTTTTATATAATTCAGCTGTGTGTAGATGACGATAATACCGGTAATCAGTACAATAGACAACACAAACTGAAATATCACTAACGAGCGCCGTAAACTAGCAGCTGATACATGATTGGTGAAATTCCCTTTCATTACCTTAATAGCCCGAAAAGCTGCCAAATAGAAAGCCGGATAACTGCCCGCTACTAATCCGGTAATTGCAATAAGGCCAATCAGTGCCAACCATAAGCTATAACTGTGTAGCAAAGATAAAGTGATAGTGGAATGTGTAATCTGGTTCAGGTAAGGCAAAGCCAGCATCAGCAAAGGCAAAGCAATCAACACTCCGATAAATGACAGCAATAATGATTCGCCTAAAAACTGTTTAATCAAGTCTGATTTGCGTGCACCAATAACTTTCCGCACCCCAACCTCTCTGGCCCGGTTAGAAGCACGTGCGGTTGATAGGTTCATGAAATTGATGCAGGCAATTACCTGTATGAGTATGGCAATTAGCGTAAGGGTGTACAAAAATGAGGCACCTACTGTCTCACTCGGTTCAGTACTGTAGCCAGTTGTGGTATGAATATTCGCAATAGGCTGCAAATGCAATTGCTTTTTCATACCTAATTCTTTAATTTGCTGGGCACCATGTCGGTTTAAAAAGGCGGGTAACCTTTTTTCAAATGAAGCTACGTTAGTACCTGGCTTTAGTTTGATATAGCTCAGCAAAAAATTATTACCTGCCCAAGAGTTGCTTTGTAGGATATAATCGCCAAGGCTGCCACTGCGCATGGTTACAAATAGGCTGGCTTTAAGGTGAGTTTTACCCAAGCTTTCATCTACCACTCCGGCTACTTTAAAATCATGTTTACTATCAGCATTGTTGATGGTAATTACTTTACCAACCGGGTCTGCGCTACCAAAGAGTTTATCGGCTACCGGTTTTAATAATACTACCGAGTAAGGCTCGGCAAGTACCTTAGTGGCATTACCGTTTACAAAATGGTAGGTAAACACATTAAAGAAAGTAGAATCTACATAAAATACGTTGCTTTCGTAGAATGACTTATCTTGATAACGAAGCTCGCTTTTGGCGATGCCTAACGTGGGCGACACACGTGTGTACTGTTCTACCTCCGGAAAATCTTGCTTAAGGGCTGGTGCAATGGGTGGTGATGAGGTGGCGCTTTTATGCTTATCGCCGGTAATGACCAAATCGGTAGTAACGCGGTAAATACTGCCTGCTTGCTGATGGTGTTTATCATAGCTATACTGATCGTGTACATAAAACAGAATGTACAGGCAACATAAGGTGCCTACCGACAAACCAATAATGTTGATAAAGCTGAACGTTTTGTTTTTCAACAAAAAACGCAAAGATGTTTTCAGGTAACTTTTGAACATAGCTTGGTAATTAGTTAGCAGCTTATTAGCTAATGTATGCTAACACATATTCAGCACCAAGCCAGTGCCAGACACATAATTAATTCATTTACAACGAACTATATATAAAACACCCGAATACTTGTTCGGTTATGATACATACAGCGTACGCTTATGTGTTAAGCTTTCACTCTCCTATATTGGCTATTTTGATAGTAGCCTTCGCTATTCCAGCAAATCAGGCCGGCGGGTTTTAGTGCGTTGCAGGGCTTGTTCAAAACGCCATTTTTCAATTTCAGGCGTATTGCCGCTTAGTAGAATATCAGGCACTTTATGCCCTTTCCAATCGGCCGGTCGGGTATATACAGGCGCATCCAACAATTCACCTTGAAAGGAATCGGATAAGGCTGAGGTCTCGTCAGATAGTACACCGGGTATTAGTCGCACTATGGCATCAACCAATACAGCAGCTGGCAATTCGCCGCCCGATAGTACATAATCTCCAATAGAAATTTCGCGGGTTACATACAAATCACGTACACGCTGATCAATACCTTTGTAATGCCCACATAGAATAATTATGTTTTGCTGGGTGGATAACTGATTAGCGATAGCCTGGTTCAGCGTTTCCCCATCGGGCGACATAAAGATGATCTCATCATAAGTACGCTCGCTTTGCAGCTTTTCAATACACGCAGCAAAAGGCTCAATCATCATCACCATACCACTACCACCACCATAGGGGTAATCATCTATACTCTTGTGCTTGTTGGAAGAGTAATCGCGCAGGTTATGCACATATATTTCGGCTATACCTTTTTTTTGTGCCCGTTGCAATATGGAATGTGTAAAGGGACTTTCAAGCAGGCCAGGCAATACAGAAATGATATCAAAGCGCATGTAATGAAACTATAAAATTTAAAATGAGATGAAAATAGTAGTCTGTCGGAACACAGACGAAGGTAACTGATGCATGTATCACGTATTTTCAATACATGATAGCTTACCCTTTACTCCAGGTATACGTCCAGCAAACCTTCAGGTAAATCCAGGTACAACTCACCTCCTTCCATATCAATACCTTTAATGAAAGCTGCATTGAGAGGAAAAAGAACTTCACGATTCTGGAAACGCACGCTGGCAATGGTTTGCTGCGGGTATTCTACCACATCGATGATCTCGCCTAGCTCACCATGCGTTTCGTCAATGGCAATAAAACCTTCCAAGTCTGCCAAGGTAAAATCATCTTCGCTTTTAGCAGGTTTTAATTTGTTAGGTAAATACACCTCTTTTTTAACCAGCTTGGCAGCTTTATCTATATGATCTACATCTTCCAAATATAAATAAGCCGTGTTAGCCTGCGGATATTTGATAGAACTTACAAAATAAGGTACCAATTTGCCAGCTATTTCCAAAAACAAGGCGTTAAACTGAATGTCCTCTAACCCATCAAAGTCAGTATAAACCTGTAACTCACCTTTCAGTCCGCGGGTTTTTAAAATAGTACCTACTCTGAAATAGTCTTCTCTATTCATCTTGCGCTACAAACGTCATTAAATAACAATAGCGAAGCCCTGGTTACAGATGCTTCGCTATTTAAAATCTTAGTTCTGAAATTATTCAGCTGATTCAGTTTCAGCTTCAGTAGCTGGAGCTTCTTCAGCTGGTGGCGTGTTTTTGGCAGCAATAGCCGCAGCACGATCTTCTTTTTTCTTGGCTTCAGCAGCTAAAGCAGCTTTGCGAACTTCATCTTTAGCGTTAGTTAAGCTGGTTTTCTTGCCAGTAATTTTGCCTTCTTTCTGATCAATCCAAGCAGTAAATTTCTCATCAGCTTGCTCTTGAGTTAAAGCGCCTTTTTTAACACCACCTTGCAGGTGTTTTTTGTATAAAACGCCTTTGTATGACAGGATAGCACGGCAGGTATCAGTTGGCTGTGCGCCATTGTTTACCCATTCGAAAGTTTTATCGAAGTTGATGTCGATAGTAGCTGGGTTAGTATTAGGGTTGTATGAACCTAAACGCTCAATAAAACGACCATCACGTGGTGCACGAGCATCTGCTACTACGATGTAGTAAAAAGGTTTACCTTTTTTACCGTGTCTTTGCAATCTGATTTTAGTTGCCATTTCTTTTTATTCTGATTATGTATTCAACATTCCCCCGGAGTTTCTTCTGCGGGGACGCAAAGATAAGTTTTTTGATAATAAAAACAAAACACCATTGCGAAGTACATTATTGACTATGTGTTAGCATCTTAATACACTAACATAAATCACAAGGTACTTAGCAATGGTGCTAAATTTTACAAGTCCTATAACGACAAAATATCTACAATTCTTAATAAATTGCTATCTACCTCAGTAGTGTGTTTGATAGCGTTTTCAAAAGGTGTATAAGATATTTCATTGTTAACAATGCCGATCATTTCATGGCTGTGGCCGTGCAGCAAAGCTTCAACAGCAGCTACACCTACACGGCTGGCTAAAACGCGGTCCATACAAGTAGGATGACCACCACGTTGCATGTGGCCCAATACAGATACACGAGTATCGTAGTTCGGATATTTTTCTTTTACCAAACGGCCAATTTCAAATGCACCTCCGGCTTCATCACCTTCGGCCACAATTAAAATTTTTGATGATTTATCACGACGGCCCTGCTCTAAACGGTGATACAAAGCATCCAAATTATTTTTGGTTTCTGGAATTAATATCGCTTCAGCACCGGAAGCAATACCGGTACGTAAAGCAATCAAACCTGAATCACGCCCCATCACCTCAACAATAAACAAACGGTCATGTGATTCGGCAGTATCTCTGATTTTATCTACAGCTTCTACAACCGTGTTAATTGCGGTATCATAACCAATAGTAAAGTCAGTACCCTGCAAATCATTATCAATAGTACCAGGCAGGCCAACAATAGGAATACCGAATTCATTACTGAATATTTTGGCACCAGTAAAAGTACCATCGCCGCCAACACCAACCAGGGCATCTACGCCATAACGTTTCAGTTGGCGGTAAGCAATCTGGCGACCTTCCGGCGTACGGAACTGCTCGCTACGGGCTGTTTTCAGGATAGTACCACCACGTTGTACAATATTGGCTACTGATTTACGATCCATCGGAAACAGGTCGCCGGTAATCATACCTTCGTACCCCCGGCGTATACCAGTTACTTCTAAATTATAATATAATGCTGTACGTACCACTGCACGTATAGCTGCATTCATGCCGGGCGAATCGCCGCCCGAAGTATAAACTCCTATATTTTTAATCTCGGCCATTATTTTGTTCGTAAGCGGCTTTTCCGCTGTCTAAATATTTAATATAATTTTCTACACTGTAATTAGCACCCTGAGGCGGCACCAGCACATCCCCTTTGGTATTTACGATTACGTAATACGGCTGCGAATTTACATTAAATTTCGAAGCTTCGTAATCGCTGTTTTTTTTACCGATAGATGTAATCTGTTTTCCGCTAAACTTAGAGGTGTATTGCTCATTAGTCGGCAATTCTGTTTTTTCATCCACGTACAATTCCAGTAATACAAAATCATTCTGCATACGTTGGCGTACCCCCGCATCCGACCATACCTCCTGCTCCATTTTGCGGCAGTTAGCGCAATTCCAGCCGGTAAAGTCAATCAATATAGGTTTCTTGAGTTCTTTTGATACTTGCAAAGCTTGTTCGTAATCATACCACTCATTTAAGCCTTCGTGCTTACCGCGAACAAAAATATCTTCATACTTTTTATTGGTGATAGATACATTTTGCTGTGGCGCAGCTGCAATACCGCTGGTTAGGTTATTCAAGTTAAAATCCTGAGTAGCTGGTGGTGGCAAAAAGCCACTGATTACTTTCAACGGTGCACCCCATAAACCAGGAATCATGTAAACCACAAAAGACAGCACCACCAAGGCTACAAACGTGCGCAGTACTGACAAATATGGCAAATCACTATCATGCGAAAACTTGATTTTACCTAACAGGTATAATACAGCCAGCAAACCTATAGCTATCCATAAAGACAGGAACACTTCCCGATCCAGCCAGTTCCAATGGTAAGCCAAATCAACGTTAGAAAGAAACTTAAGCGAGAAAGCCAATTCCAGAAATCCTAGCACTACTTTCACGCTGTTCAGCCAACCGCCTGATTTTGGCAAGCTTTTCAGTGCCGATGGGAACAAAGCAAATAAGGTAAACGGAACAGCCAATGCTAATGAGAAGCCGAACATACCAATAGCTGGTGCTAAACGTTCACCTTTGGCAGCTGCCTCTACCAGCAAGGTACCAATGATAGGCCCTGTACAAGAAAACGAAACAACTACCAGCGTAGCCGCCATAAAGAAAATACCGGTTAAACCACCTTTATCTGAATTCTCATCTAGCTTGTTGGCCAACGAGCTGGGCAAGGTAAGTTCAAAGGCGCCCAAAAACGATATACCAAATACAACCAGCAGTAAAAAGAAAAAGATGTTGAATATACCATTGGTAGCTAAAGCATTTAATGCATCAGACCCAAACAATAAGGTAATAATCAATCCCAGCGATACATAAATTATAATAATAGATACACCGTAAATAATGGAGTGGAAAATACCTTTGCTACGAGTACCAGCCCTTTTGGTAAAAAAGCTTACTGTTAAAGGTAGTAGCGGGTAAATGCAGGGCATTACCAATGCTGCAAAACCACCCAGCAAACCAGCAATAAATATTTGCCACAATGTTTTAGGTTTTTCGGTGCTTTTGGTAGCTGTAGCGCCAGCCGCTTTAATTTCAGTAAGTTGGCTTTTCTGATTAACAGTGGTATCAGGCTTGGCCGCTTGCACGTCAGTAAATTGCAAATCGGTTGTAGAAATAGTATCAGCTTTGGTTTGCTGCACTGCAAAAACAGGCTGAACAAAACCAAACACTATTAAACTAAAAAAAGCAATCCCAAAATAGAATAAAAAGGAGCGTTTATGTCGTACGTTCATTGGGATTGAGCTTATTTACCTACCGGGATACTAAATTCTACATCATCTGGTGGCAAACATTTATGATCGTTGCAGGTCATGTACTCTACTTTACCTTTTACCACAGTAGCACCGGCAGTTTTCAACTTGATACGTTGTTGGAACACCACTGAATTTTCAAAATAACTCACATCCATTTTAAAAGTCGGCTCGAACTTGGTAACAGGCTTAGGCTCATTGGTAGTTCCTACCAATGTATAGCTTTTAGAAGCCGGAAAAGTAAACTCGGTAGCTACTGGGCCGCCATCTTTAACATGCTGTGAATAAATATGCCAGCCTGCATCAATATTAGCTCTGATGGCTACCACAGCTTCAGTTGCGCTGATACGCTTTGCAGCGTATGACCATTTAACCGGAGTTTCAATCTGTGCCGAAACCGACAATGTAAAAAACAGCCCTACGGCTATCAGGATTAACTTTTTCATAAGTTTTATGGGTTGTTCAAAAATTCTATTTCTTTTAAATTGTAGCGCTGCACCCCATCTGGTTGCTGCACTTCCAACAATCCGCTATCGGTTACACCAACAATACGGCCTTCAATCACCTCATGGTTCCGTTTGTAGAAGTGTTCCTCATTAAACCGGTACAACGCCTGCAGATACTGTTGTCTGATCAGACTCGTTTCACCTGCCTGAAGTTTAATGTACCATTTCCCGATAGCCTCACAAATCTCCAATAATAAAGCTTTTAAATCATAATCTGTATGTAAGATTTGCTTTAGCGATATGGCATTGGGCACCCAATCCGGAAACTGACTGGTATTTATATTCAACCCAACACCTACAATAGCACTCTTGAGGGTGCTGCCCTGCACCTGGTTTTCGATCAGTATGCCCCCTAGCTTACGCTGGTTTACATAAACATCATTGGGCCATTTAACTTTTAGCTGATTGCCTGTTAATGGCTGCAAGGCATCATGCACACCCAGGCTCACAATGCGTGTTAAATCAAATTGCTGATTTATGGGTAAAAAGGCAGGTTTAAGCAGCAGGCTAAAAGCTAAGCTTTTTCCCGGTTCAGCAAACCATTTATTTTGCTGCTGACCGCGGCCTGCATACTGGCTTTCTGCCATTATGACCGTTCCTTCGGGTACTGGCTCAGAATTTGCCAATATATTTTTTAGGTATGTATTTGTAGAGTCAACTTCTTTTAGCGTAACTAAATTTTGTGCAACAAATGCTCCCGAAAAAATGTTATTTTGCAAAGTGTACTAAAGATTAGATTAAAATCGTTCAAAATTAAAAGTTTTTAATGGTAAAAAACAAAGCGTTAAGTGAATCTGCCTTTATTTCTGAACGTGCTATACATGGCATTCAGGAAAAAAAAGGAAATGATATTATTCGGTTAGACCTCCGTAACATTCTAAGCTCTGTATCCGACTACTTTGTGATCTGTCATGCTGATTCGAGCACCCAGGTAAGAGCTATAGCCAACAGTGTTGAAGAAGAAATTTTCAAAGCCACTCAAATGGAACCCTGGCGTAAAGAAGGGTTACAGAATGCTGAGTGGATATTGCTGGATTATGTAGATGTAATAGTTCATATTTTCAGAACCGACAAACGAGAGTTTTACGGGGTTGAAGAATTATGGGGAGATGCTGAACTTCAGCATTACCAAAGTGCCTAACACCTCAACATCCGAATACGATAGGCCGGTTGTTGAATGTTAAATTAAAGATTGTATGTTTGAGCTTGTAAAAAAGAAATGAAAGATAATAAAGCTGATAAACCCAAATCCTTTCGAAGAATTCCGAATAGAAGGATAACACCCCGGCCTCCCCGCTTTAATTTTATGTGGTTGTATGCCATTATAATTTTAGCGTTGCTGGTGGTGCCTCAGTTATTGAGCAGCAGTGGCGGCAAAGCCATTGATTTCAATCCGCGTATTGCCAACATGCTGCGCGCGGGTGATGTAGAACGCATTGTAGCTTACAAAGATGGCGACCGTGAAGTAGCTGATGTATATATCAAGAAAGATAGTTTGCGTAAATCTGCGTATGCTGATGTACGTGACAACCGTTCGTTCGGCATTTCTACAGCCAATCCTCAATACTCGTTTACTGATGCTTCGCCTGAAAGCCTGAAGCAAACTGTTAACAATGCAATGAAAGATTTGCCTGAGGCTGCCAAAACACCACTTGAATTTGCACAACAGCATGAAAGCTGGATGTCAAACTGGCTGGTACAATGCATTATCATGGTTGTGCTGGTAGCTGGTTTCTGGTTATTCATTATGCGCCGCATGTCTGGCGGTGCTGGTGGCGGTCCTGGTGGCCAAATCTTTAACATCGGTAAATCAAAAGCTACCCTGTTTGATAAAGAAGCACAAATTAATGTGACCTTTAACGATGTAGCCGGTTTGCAGGAAGCGAAAGAGGAAGTAATGGAAATTGTTGATTTCCTGAAAAACCCTAAAAAATACACCAACCTGGGTGGTAAAATACCTAAAGGTGCTTTGCTGGTAGGTTCGCCAGGTACAGGTAAAACCCTGATGGCAAAAGCAGTAGCTGGTGAAGCCCAAGTTCCTTTCTTCTCCTTGTCAGGTTCTGACTTCGTAGAAATGTTTGTGGGTGTAGGTGCATCACGTGTACGTGATTTGTTCCGTCAGGCTAAAGATAAAGCTCCTTGTATTATTTTTATTGACGAGATTGACGCTATTGGTCGTGCCCGTGGTAAAAATAATATTGTAGGTGGTAACGATGAGCGTGAAAATACCTTGAACCAGTTGCTGGTAGAAATGGATGGTTTCGGTACTGATTCTGGTATCATCATCATGGCTGCTACCAACCGTCCGGATGTATTAGACTCTGCTTTGTTACGTCCAGGCCGTTTTGACCGGCAAATTTCTATTGACAAACCCGACTTGGTGGGTCGTGAGCAAATTTTCAAAGTGCACTTAGGCCCATTAAAACTGGCTGAAGGTGTAGATGCGAAAAAACTGTCAGCACAAACTCCAGGCTTTGCCGGTGCCGAAATTGCTAACGTATGTAATGAGGCTGCCCTGATTGCTGCCCGCCGTGATAAACAAGCGGTAGATATGCAAGACTTCCAGGATGCTATTGACCGTGTGATTGGTGGTTTAGAAAAGAAAAACAAAATTATATCACCAGAAGAAAAACGCATTGTGGCTTACCACGAAGCTGGTCATGCTATTGCAGGCTGGTTCCTGGAACATGCTGATCCACTGGTTAAGGTATCTATTGTGCCACGTGGCGTTGCCGCTTTAGGTTACGCACAGTATCTTCCTCGTGAGCAGTTCTTACATACTACCGAGCAGTTGAAAGATGAAATGGTAGTATCTATGGGTGGCCGTGTGGCTGAAGATATTGTTTTCGGTAAAATATCAACCGGTGCATTGAGCGATTTGGAGCGTATTACCAAGCTAGCTTATGCCATGGTAAAAATTTATGGTATGAACAGCAGAGTAGGTAATGTTTCTTTCTACGATCCGCAAGGCGAGTATCAGTTTAACAAACCTTATTCTGACACTACAGCCGAACTGATTGACGAGGAAGTACGTACCCTAATTGATAACGTTTACCAACGCACCAAAGACCTGTTAAACGAAAAACGTGAAGGTCTAGAAAAACTGGCTGCCAAACTGCTGGAAAAAGAAGTATTGTTCCAGTCTGATTTGGAAGAGCTGTTGGGAAAACGCCCGTTCGATAATCGTACCGCTTATGATAAATTTGTGAACGGTGAAGCCGCTTTGAACCCGGATGTAGATAACAACGCTATACCTGAAAGCGTAACCAATCCTGAAACTGCCCGCATTGAAGGACAGCAACCACAAGGATAATATAAAATTTATTTACCTTTAAAGCCACTGCCCGCGCAGTGGCTTTTTTTGTTTATGAAAGACAATACTACGCCTAAAGAACGATTGCTGAAGAAGGTACGCAAGGCTTTGCTGGAACGACGGGATAACCCCTACCCCAACTTAGAAGATATGCCTTTATATGCGGCACTTACGCCTAATGATATACCGGAAGTAATGTTTGCAGAAGGACTACTGGCGGCTGGTGGTCAATTTGTATTTTGTGAGGATGATATTCAGTTTATCGAATCGTTACTGAATTTGGCCGAAGAACGTAAATGGCATAAAATATATTGCTGGGAACCCTTGTTGCAGCAATTATTGGATGAGTTTGGCTACCCTTATTACACTAGCGATAAAGATTTTGATAAAGCTGAGGTTGGTTTCACCTTGTGTGAAGCCCTGATTGCCCGTAATGGCAGCATTCTGTTATCAAATGCGGGTATGGCTGGGCGTAGGCTTACCATTTATCCGCCAGTACATATTGTACTAGCTTTCAGCTCGCAAATTGTGATGGATTTAAAAGATGGTTTTGCTTTATTGAAAGATAAGTATAACGCCCGTTTGCCCAGCATGATCACCACCGTAACAGGCCCTAGCCATACCGCAGATATTAATCATCACCCTGTTTCTGGTGCACATGGCCCTAAAGAAGTTTTCGTGTTCTTGTTGGAAGGATGATTTATCTAAATACTGTAAATATCTAAGATAAAAAGATACTTAATTTCTTACTAAGATAATAATAAGCATACCTTTGTGCCACCCCTAATTTAATGGCAATGAAAGTGATGTTGATTGAAGACAATCAGGATATCTTGGATATTCTGGAGTATGCTTTAACGGATAACGGCTATGAGGTAGTTTCCTCAACTAATGCTGATATCCTAACCCGATTAAACCTGATTAAACCCGATATTATCTTAATAGATGAATGTCTTTGTGATGTAGATACAGGTAGTATCCACTGCCAAAGACTTAAAAGCCAAAAGGCTACTGAAAACATTCCGGTAATGTTGTTATCAGCCTACCCGCATATAGAAGAATTGGCAGTTACTGCCAAAGCCGACGGTTATATTAAAAAGCCCTTTGATATTCATGAATTGAGCCCTGCTATTCAATTTACTTTGAACCAAAATAAATCAGTGTCATATTCACCTGTACACTAAAACTAAAGCTTGGTATTCCTGTTAAATCCTTCAAAATATCATGAGTAAGCGCATTTTGATTGTTGAAGATAACGAGGATTTAACAGAGGCTATTGAAATGGTTTTGCATAAAGCTGGCTATGAACCATTAATATGCAGAACTTACAATAATATTTTTTCTTGCCTATTCAGAAATAATGTTGATTTGGTTATTCTGGATGGGTACTTAAATGGTTATGATGGCAGGCAAATACTGCAACAACTTAAACAACATAGTTCATTCAAAGATTTGCCTGTAATTTTCGCCTCGGTCATGACCGATGAAGACTTGACCGGATACAAGCCAGATGCAACACTACCTAAAGTATATGGTATGAATGAATTGCTTAAAAAAATTCACGATTTGTTACCTGCTTAAAATAACTTAAGATTAAGGTATAATCTTTTATTCTTAATTATTCCAAGTTCTTTTCTAAATATCGCACGAACAAAGGGCGATTCTGCATTTACAGATTACTAATCTACTTATTCTTTCCGTACTAAAGTTGTACTCACCTCAATTTCGTTAAGCAAACCGGGTGTGCTTTTGGAGGTATTTGCATAACCGGCATCAGTTTTGGTTTGACTAATTTTGGTAATGTCGGCATCTATCTGGTTCAGTTGTTTAACCAAGCTGTTAATTTCTGATAAATGTGCATTAAACATACGTGCACGGTTGTTATATGCCTCAACCTGATCGTTTTTACCAGCAGGTGCTGCTTTGGCGGTATCTAAAGCTTGATAATTATAAGGCGTTAAATTAGCTACAGTAGTTAACACCGGAATTAATGATGATGAATCGCGTTTAGAAAGTTTCGCTAAACTTAACCCTTGCGAGTTAGGATTATAGCTAATCAAGTTTTCGTACTCACCCAAAATAGCAGACTGTACCTGCCTCTGGCGCATGTAAGTATCAGTTACAATTCTGGCTTTTATATCGTTTTTAAAGCCCTTAAACAACAGTGAGGTAAAATCATAAGCCTTCGTACGCAATACAGCGTTTTGCACTGAATAATAATTGCTTAGTGTGCGGTTTTTGGCATACATCAGCCCTACATTAGAACTCACTAACTGAAATCCAGGATTGCTGCTTATAGACAAATCTGTCTGATTGCCGAAATTGTAAAACTTGCGACCATATACCTCCAGATTATCTACCCGTTCATACGAGGTCAAGAAATATAAGCGATAGCGTTGATATTGCTGATCGGGGTTATCAATTTGCGCATAACAGTTTTGAATAAAAGCCTTCACGGCATTATCATTAAATATCTGGTAAATATTAGCATTAGGACTAGGCCGCCATCTAATTAGAGATAATTTCCCTTTAAAGTCCAGTTCTACACAGTTGTTGTTATTAAACGAATTGCTTAATCTGCCCAAAAAATAGGCAATCTGTGCATCGGCCTGTACCTGGTGTTGGGTAGTTACTAAAGCATACAAGCTATCCTGAATGGTTAAATAATTCTCGCTATTGTTCCAGTACGAAGGTTCAAGTGGAGGCAACAACAACCGATTGGTTTTCGTATCTACAAAAATAAAGGTCCCTAATGGGTACACATTCTGAAAGTTGTTTTCCAGTAATGAAAAGCTGCTAACCGTACTGGAATCCAGCTTGAGCAAAAAGTTCAGCACCTTATTGTGTTCCAGTTGCAGGCTTAAGTTCTGCAACGATTCAAAACTGGCATTCTCTTTTTCAGGAATAACAATCGGTATGTAAAAGACCTGATTTTTATGGGCATTCAAATAGGTGTAATCCTTTTTTATTAAAGCAGAGGTCACGTCTTCCTGGTTCTGCCCATAAAAAGAAATGGTATCTCCTTTACTTACTTCAACTTCTTTAATACGCTCTTCATCCGGCTTTAGCTTCATCAATGATTTCACCTTGAAAGCGCCCGATTTTTTCGATATTTTATAAAAAACAAGTAAGCTACTTTTGGATTCATTTTTAAGTTTAAACTTAAAGTCTTCTGCCCTACTTGAAGCTGCTCCAAAAACTAAAGCTAAGAGTAGCAGAACCAGTTGGTTTAGCTTAAATGATGTAACTGTTGTTATAGAAGCTATTTTCTTCGAAGGCATATCAATAGATCGTATTTCTAAGTTAAAAACACCGCAGCATGTATATTGTGTGAATGTGTGATGCTGTGGTAGTTACCTCCTTCTTAACACCTATTTAGGTATTTTAGTATACCGATCATGATATTTGAAATCAGGGTTACATTTTTAACATTTTTGTAGCCTAATTAAACAGGCTAACTGCTATCTTTGCAGTAAGGAAATGGTGTCTTCCGGTTGCTTTGCAACGAACCGCATATTGCTGATGGCGCCTGCAAATAACTAACTGCATATTTTATGGTATGCGGTACTATGCATTTGTAGGTGAAAAATTTTAAATCTTCTTCCGCTTTCTACAACCATCCTGTTATTCAAACTTTAAAATACGGCTTACGTTGGACGGTGCTTATCTTGCCTGTTGCCATAATTATTGGTAGCGTAGTCGCTTTGTTTTTATGGCTGCTCAGCTGGGCCATTCATTTCAGATTTAGTCATACTTGGTTGCTGTTTTTATTACCATTGGCAGGTATTGCTATTCACTTTATTTACCAGTCGGTAGGTAAATCATCCGAAAAGGGCAACAACCTGATTATGGACGAAATTAATAAGCCCGGTGGTGGGATACCTCCACAAATGGCACCTATTATTTTACTTACTACGGTAATCACCCACCTGTTTGGCGGCTCGGCCGGGCGCGAGGGTACCGCTGTACAAATAGGCGGCAGCATTGCAGGTATGTTCGGTAAATGGTTTAAGTTAAACGAGGCCGATATGCACTTGGTACTCACGGCTGGCGTAGCTGCCGGCTTTGGCGCTGTATTCGGTACGCCGCTTACCGGCGCTATTTTTGCCTTAGAGGTATTAAGTATTGGCCGCATCAAATATGATGCTATCCTGCCAGCTCTTATTGCCGCCATTGTGGGTGATGTTACCGTATCAGCCTGGGGTGTTCATCATACCGCTTATCATATTGATGTACTGGCAAAAACGTCTTATATGCTGTCGGCCTACCTGCCATTTAATTGGGTATTGCTGGCTAAGGTAGTTCTTGCTTCTGTTGCCTTTGGTTTAGCAAGCTGGTTGTTTTCCTTAATGGTGAATGAAATTAAAGCAACTTTCATTGCTTTGTTCACCCACAAATGGCTAATACCTTTAACCGGCGGTTTGCTTATTATAGGGCTTACCTACATTATAGGTAAACCCGATTATTTAAGTTTAGGGGTTGATGCGCAGTACCCAGGTGCAGTAACTATCCCTTCCAGCTTTCATGCGGGTGGCGCTGATACCTGGAGCTGGCTATGGAAAACCTTATATACCACTTTAACTTTAGGCAGCGGCTTTAAAGGCGGCGAGGTAACGCCTTTATTTTATATAGGCGCTACACTTGGCAACACACTTTCCGGACTATTGGATGCACCTGTAAGTTTATTTGCAGCTTTAGGCTTTATAGCGGTATTTGCCGGAGCTACCAACACTCCATTAGCCTGCACATTTATGGGTATTGAACTATTTGGCGGTGAACATGCCTTACTGTTTGCCGTAGCCTGCTTTACGGCTTATCTGTTTAGCGGACATACCGGCATTTACAGTTCGCAACGCATTGCCATACCTAAGCTGTTTGATGCTAATTTACAGGATGAAACAACCTTAGCTGATTTAAACAAACAACGCGGTTATCTTCACCAAAAACTGGCTAAGTATAAATTTAGGTTTAAAAAATAAAGCAGTGTACCTTTAACTGTAAGGGTGAAGTTACCAGCCAAACAGCAGGTGGTATTTGACATCCGTATGGCTGAACACGATTAATTATCTCGATACACATTGCTATCATTGTTGTAAATTTTCAAACCTGCTATGTTATCCGAATCTACCTATTTACCTGCACGTATTATTGCACCGGCTATTGAGGCGCATTTTGCAACCCACCTAGCCTTAGCTGATGATTTGGGTGAAGGTAATTTGGCTTCTCCTACACATAGCAGTATCATTGAAGCCGTTATTGATGTAGCTTTTTGGGCAAGCCTGAGGCGCGAAGAAGGTCATTCGCCTACTATATCTTTAGCGCTGCTACACCCCGATCAGGCAGAACAGCCGCTTATATTTGGCCGGCAACTGCGGCTAACTCCACAAAACCTGATTAAACTGGCCCCTGCGGTTGCACAGCCCGGCATTCATTTGGGGGTATGGCAACAGGCTGATGGGCTTTACGTTTGGGGCACCACTCACTATATACCTAAAATATGCTTTGTGCTGGAAGTTATTGAACCTGGCCTGCTGGTAGTTAAGCACCGACGTATTGGTGGATTTGGGAAGTTTGTTAACGTTGCGGTTTTGCATGGCGACCAGATTAAAATTCTGGATGAACAATCTATGGGCATATCGAATTGTCCGGCATTATTATCTTCCCTGATGCGTATGCCACTCCCTGCTTTTATGGGCGAGTCGTTTAACATTTTAGTACAACTGGCAGCTTCTATGCGGTTACACCGTCGAGGCGGCTTAGTACTCATAGTTCCGCAAGGTTTTGACGATTGGCACCGATCTGTAGTGCATCCAATCAATTATCCGGTTACGCCCAGCTATTGTGCTATCAGCAACTTACTCCAATACCGTGAACCTGAAAAAGACAAGCTGGAATGGCAGGAAGCATTGTTACAAGCTATCGATATCATAGGAGGGTTTACGGCTGTAGATGGTGCCACAATAATTAATGAACAATATGATTTATTGGCTTTTGGCGCTAAAGTGGCCCGTGCAGCAAACAGCACCCCGGTTGAACAAATCATTTTGACCGAACCTGTAGCTGGTGTAAAAGCTACCAAAGTGCATCCGGCACAGCATGGGGGTACCCGGCATTTAGCTGCCGCACAGTTTGTATTCGATCAGCATAATGCAGTTGCCCTGGTAGCTTCACAAGATGGGCAGTTTACTGTTTTTGCCTGGTCAGACCAATTGCAGATTGTGCATGCCCATCGCATTGATGTATTGCTTTACTAAAAATACAGACGCTTTTATTTGACAATTAGCTCGCTTTATCACAATATAAGCTGCCTTCCCTTGCTTTTAAAACTTCAGAGAATGACATTTTTAACACCATTTAATATAAACCCTGTTAAATAGCTATTCGTATAAACCTAAAAGATAGCTGTCAGCTTACCAACTGCAGCAGCTTGGCTAACCATTTTATTGCTTATTCCATTTACCCATGAAGTCATTGTGCGACCTTAAAGCTCTGGCAGTAGCTGCTAATATCAGAAAAATTAGAGAAGATAAGAATTATACACAGGAATACCTGGCAGCCAAGCTGAAAATTTCACAAAATGCCTACAGTAAAATAGAATTAGGGCGTAACAATATTACCTTAAACCGCCTGCTTTGTATTGCGGAAATATTAGAAATTGATGCAGTAACCTTGCTACAGATGAATAGTGTAGAACAACACTAAATTTTTAATAAATAAAGATTTAAGTAACCACCTAGAAATCAAGTAAACTCAAAACTGCTTTAACTGCGCAGATGATGCTGTAATACTACCCTATAATAAGTGGTTACCATCTTAGGTTCAACTTCGCATTAGTCGCCTAATCATATCGGCACTGTGTTTCTGCCCTTCCTCTAACCTATCTTTAAAGAAAGCCTGAACCTGGTTAAAATGCTTTTTATAGCCTTCCATATCACCATAATTGATAATAGATGACCATTCGCGTACGGCAGAGTGAAATTCTAAATCATCGCCGCGGATAGACTTGTCATACAAAGCGGTTTGAATAGATTCTTCCAGCAAATCTTCATTCTTGAACAAGTACTCGGCAATACCTAACCGTAACCGAAAAGGAGGCGTTTGCCCTACCAAATTATCATAAGGATTGATACCCAAATGATACCAGGCATCTACCATACTTAGTATACTCAGGTGCGAATTAGGTTTACGCTCGGTACTGCTGCCATGAAAAGTAAACTCATCCATCACGGCATCGTTCAGCATAATGGGGCGACGGCTTTCATGAAAAACGAAGTCGCGGGCGCGGTACAACCGATCACGAAAGGCATCTTCCTCCTCCTGAATCATCAGCTTAAACAATTCTGATTCTGACTGGGCATAACGCCTTACTTGCTGCCGGGCATAAGGATTCAGAATAGCCAAACCGGCATACACGTGAGCTTTATAGCTAAATATACGGAGGGTTATTAAAATTTTAACATTATCAATGCCGCCTAAGTAAGAAGCATTTTCCCATGGAAAGAAACCAGCAGAGGCCCAGGCTGTACCCATGCTTTCAAAGCCTACATGCGTTACAGCTTGGGTATCGGCCACAATCTTGTCATGTTCATGATAATCGTCCAATTCAACTAAGTCTGATCCAATAGCTGTAAACAAATCCAGCATACGCTGATAAGTTGTATCATCAGCCCGGTATCGCATCAAAATTAGTTTTTGACCCGCAGGCTCAAAGCCACCACCATGCATGGCATGAAAAGTAACAATCTGCGCATCAGCTGGTAAATACTTCTCGAATATGGCAATTTCGGGGTGCTTAACGGATGTTTGTCCGGCTACAATGGCCCCGTATTTAGTAGAACCGCTGCACTCCGCCACTACCTGCTCCATACGGTCAGCTTCAACCGAGTAAATCAGTAAATCACTGATACGAGCTACTTGCTTTCCATCATCCAGCAACTGAATACCTAAGGGTTGCAGCTCATTTTCCAGTGCTTCCCGATTCTGGGGCAAATCGCAGCCACAAACTGTATAACCAGCTTTTGCAAACGCTTTAGCATATACCCGGCCCATATCGCCCAAGCCTATCATTCCGATGTTCATGCTGCTAATATAAATATGGTTTGGTTAAATTGGGTTGGATATCCTATATTCGTTATTTTAGGCATGTTTGGTAGCTTTTACTATTTATAGCTTATTTACAGGTATTTATTTAAACAAAAAAGCTATTAAACTATTTACTGTACTGTTCATCAAACTTTCAACTATGAAAAAAAGGTTCTGCATTAATACTTTAACCCTGCTTTTGTCCATATCCAGCCTTACTGTTGCACAAGCGCAGGATTCTGTTCATGTAAAACCCAAAACAACTACAACACCTGCTAAACCAGCGTTTAACAAACCTGGAATTGTGCGGCCCGGTGCAGCTAAACCAATTACACCTGGAGCTTACCAGCCAGCAGCTGCACACCCCGGTACTGCTACTCCCACTTACCGAACCCAACCTGCTACACGCCCTAACCCTTATGCACAGCAAGTTCCTGCAGCTGGCGCACCTGTTAATACTGATAAAAGCTTGAGCGGACAATATCAGTACCTAAGCACTAAGGTATATGGCTACCAACGCCCTCAACTTGCTGCATTTTATAAAAATATAATGGATACCATACGTGCCGAACGCCAAAAACTGCGCACGGCACAAAGTAAATTAGCTACCCAAGGTAAAGCCGTTCAGGATTTACAGTCGGATGTAAGCGAGAAAGAGCAAAGCTTGAATGAATCCAACTCCAAGCGTGATGCCATAAGCTTGGCTGGCATTCTGGTATCTAAAGGCACCTATAACTTAATTATGTGGGGCTTGGTAATCCTGTTTGGTGCAGTAGCTGCTGTTGTTATTGCACAATCGGGCAGTGCACGCCGGGAAGCTAAATACCGTATTAAGTTATATGATGAGCTGGATGAAGAATATAAAGGCTACAAAATAAAAGCTAACGAGAAAGAAAAGAAAATGGCCCGTGAACTCCAAACCGTACGCAATAAGCTGGAAGAAATTACCGGCAACCCAGGCTATTAACTTATCTTTATTTTCAATACAAGAAAAGCGGCACTATAATAATGGTGCCGCTTTTTTTATATAAATGAGTTTGACGTTTAAACCATTTCAAAATCTGAACATTATCATCACACTTATTTTGCAAAACGGTTATAACATCCACCTAAGCAGCTTTTTATTTTCGTACTTACTCTCATACTTACTCTGTTCTTAAACTTCGAACCGGGTTAGCGATGGCAGCCCTAATAGCCTGATAACTCACGGTAAGTAGGGTTATGCCTAAAGCCAATAACCCGGCAACTGCAAATATCCACCAGGAAATTTGCGTGCGATACTCATACGCTTGCAACCAATTACTAAGGAAATACCATGCTATGGGTATAGCAATAACACATGATATAATTACCAGTATTATGAAATCTTCACAAAGCATTTGCCAGAGGTTGTAAACCGAAGCACCTAAAATTTTTCGCACGCCTATTTCTTTGGTACGCTGTTCGGCCACGAAGGATGCTAAGCCAAACAATCCTAATGATGAGATAAAAATGGCAAGTATGGCAAAAAAAGTAGCCAGATTTCCGATACGCTCCTCATTGGCAAACTTAGTTGCATAGTCTTGATCCACGAATTTATAATCAAAAGGACTACTAGGATCAAACTTCTTAAATACTGGCTCTATCTTGGCCAAAGCCTCACGCACCGGCATACCGGGCTTTAATTTTATAGTAATTACATTAGCCCAATCATAACTAATCATAAATATAGTTGGCTGCACCGGAATGTAGGGAGATTCCATTACCATATTTTTAATGACCCCTACTATGGTGAGCGGTTTACCGTTATACTTCACAATTTTGCCTATCGGATTTTTAAAGCCCATTATTTTTGCTGAAGCCTCATTGATGATGGCGGCAGAACTATCTGTCAGGAAGTTGCGTGAAAAATCACGTCCTTGTTTTACTTGCCAGTTAATAGTGTGGCCAAAATCATGCGTAGCTCCAATAGTGCCCAAAAGCGGATGACTACCCGGTTCCATACCTTCCCATTCAAACCCAATCTGGTTACTTTTTACCGATGTTGATGGACTTGAAGATTCAGCCATATTTTCGATAGAACCAGTTTTCAGCAAATCGCTCCGGATAGCATCATAATGGCCACGTAAATCAGGCGTATTAATATCAACTGTAATCAGCCCTTCGCGATTATAGCCCACTGGTCTGTTTTTAGCATGCTGTATTTGCCTGAAAACAATTACAGTACCGATAATAAGAGTTATAGATACTGTAAACTGCACTACAACCAGCACCTTACGGGGTAGCGCTGCATAAGGCCCTGCTTTAAACGTGCCTTTTAACACTTTAACCGGATTAAACGCTGATAAGTAAAATGCTGGATAGCTACCCGACACCAAACCTGTTATAATAGTAAACAACAATGATACTAACCAAAAAACAGGATTTTTCCAAGGTAGTTGAATTTGTTTATCTGACAAATAGTTGAAAAAAGGCAGGCAAAGAAGCACCAGTATAACACACAGTGCAAATGCCAGTAGTGCCATTACTACCGATTCGCTTAAGAACTGTCCAATCAATTGCTGGCGCATAGATCCGATAGCTTTGCGAATGCCCACCTCTTTAGCGCGTTTTTCACTACGAGCAGTGCTCAGGTTCATGAAGTTGATGCAAGCCAGTAATAACACAAATACTCCTATAATACCAAACAGCCAGACAAACTTAATACGACCACCTGTTGATTTACCGTTCACAAAATCGCTGTACAAATGCCACCTGGACATTGGGTGAAGTTGCATCTTGGCATCGCCTTCTTTAAAATGTGGCTTTTCCAGATCTCTTATTTTAGCATTGATTTTTTCTATATCAGCGTGCTTATCCACTTGTGCAAATAACTGCCAGCTGTGATTTCCCCAGTTATCTATAGAGTTTTTCACCCAATTAAACGTAATATACTTGCCCCAGGGTAAAAGAATTTGAATATCGTTAAACGATGTATTATAAGGTAGGTCTTTGTATACACCGGCAACTTTCACATCCGCCATATTGTTAACTCGGACCGTTTGGGACATCGGATCCGCATCACCAAATAACGCTTTGGCTAATGATTGGCTAATGATAGCGGATGATGGATCGGTCAAAACACCACGACTTCCTTTAATCATATTTAAGGTGAGCATCTCGGGAAAATCAGGCTGAACCCACATCCCCTTACCAGACATCTTTTTTTCGCCTGCACCAAGTATATACGGCTCATTCCATGTTGCTAATGCCAGACGTTTAAAATCCTGAGAAAACTTCGTTTTAATGTCTTTAGCCAAGGGTAAAGCTATTGCCTCATTAGTACCTACATGACCGTTAAAAGTCTGCGTATTCATTACCTGCATAATGGTGGAGTAGTTTTCATGATAAGTATTATAAGCCACTTCATCATATATCCACAAACCAATTAACATCGATAAGGCCATGCCCAATGCTAATCCACAAATATTAATTAATGAATAAACTTTATTTTTAAGCAAACTGCGCCAAGCGATAATGAAGTAATTCTTCAGCATAAGTGATAACAGGTTAATATAATACTGTAAATATAATCTTACACAATTGCACTAAAACAATACCTTAAATTAAACAATTGATTACCAAATAATTACTATAAATCACCATTAAATAAATGTTCGCTTCCGATACAGCATCTTGTTCAATACCGAACGCCCTAACAACACAAAAGGCCACCTTTTGTAAGGTGGCCTTTTGTGTTTGTATCTTCCGGTACTATCACACTTTGATTTCTACTTCAACGCCGCTTGGCAATTCAAGTTTCATCAACGCATCAACAGTTTTAGAGTTAGAGCTGTAAATATCCAACAGACGTTTGTAGCTGCACAATTGGAACTGCTCACGTGCTTTTTTGTTAACGTGTGGTGAACGCAGTACTGTAAAGGTTTTCTTTTCAGTTGGTAAAGGAAGCGGTCCGCTTACTACAGCGCCGGTTGGCTTTACTGTTTTTACGATTTTCTCAGCTGATTTGTCAACCAGGTTGTAATCGTAAGATTTCAGTTTAATTCTGATTCTTTGGCTCATTGTTATTTATTTGTTAGTAACCGCTTGTAAGAGCTATTTATTACAAAGTGGTTGGTTATTTCTAATTTAAGTTATCGGGTTATTGAGTTAAACAGCTTTTGATTCCAGATCAAACTTCTTAATAACTCAATAACCCATAACTAAACTTATACAGAAGCTTTTACTTTACCTTTTGATTTAGCTACCACTTCTTCTTGTACGTTACGTGGTGCTTCTTCATAGTGGTCAAACTCCATAGTGGAGGTAGCACGGCCTGAAGTAATTGTACGTAATTGAGTTACGTAACCAAACATTTCAGAAAGTGGAACCATTGCTTTAATTACCTGTGCACCGTTACGGCTGTCCATACCTTGCAGCTGGCCACGACGACGGTTCATGTCACCGATTACATCACCCATGTTTTCTTCAGGAGTCAAGATCTCGATTTTCATGATTGGCTCCAGCAATACCGGACGGCATTTTGGCAATGCTTCGCGGTAAGCAGACTTAGCAGCAATTTCGAATGAAAGTGCGTCTGAATCGACTGCGTGGAATGAGCCATCAATCAATCTTACTTTCAAGTTGGTTAAAGGATAACCAGCCAGTACACCATTAGCCATTGAAGCAGCAAAGCCTTTTTCAACAGATGGGATGAACTCACGAGGAATAGCACCACCGGTAATTTCATTCACAAACTGTAAACCTTCTTTACCTTCATCGGCAGGAGAAAGAATAACTTGGATGTCGGCAAATTTACCACGACCACCAGTTTGTTTCTTGTAAGTTTCGCGGTGTTGTGTTTGACCAGTGATTGACTCTTTGTAAGCAACCTGAGGAGCACCTTGGTTTACTTCCACTTTAAACTCACGTTTTAAGCGGTCCATGATGATATCCAGGTGCAACTCGCCCATACCAGAAATAACGGTTTGACCAGTTTCTTCGTCAGAGTTTACACGGAAGGTTGGATCCTCTTCTGCCAGTTTACCTAAAGCTAAACCTAATTTATCAACGTCGGCCTGAGTTTTAGGCTCAATAGCCAAACCGATAACCGGCTCAGGGAACACCATTGACTCCAGAACTACAGGGTTCTTTTCATCACATAACGTATCACCTGTTTTGATATCTTTAAAGCCCACTACCGCAGCAATATCACCTGCACCTACGTTAGGAATAGGGTTTTGCTTGTTAGCGTGCATCTGGAATATACGAGAAATACGCTCTTTATTGTCTGAACGCATGTTATGTACATACGAACCAGCTTCTAAGTTACCTGAGTAAACACGAATAAAGCATAAACGGCCTACAAACGGGTCGGTAGCAATTTTGAATGCTAAAGCAGCAAATGGCTCTTTAACATCTGGCTTAATCATGATCTCTTCGCCAGTGTTAGGGTTAGTACCCACTACACCTTTTGAATCAACTGGTGAAGGCAATAACTCCATAACGTAATCCAGCATGGTTTGCACACCTTTGTTTTTGAAAGATGAACCGCAAGTCATCGGAACGATTTTACCAGCTAAAGTAGCCTGACGTAAAGCGTCTAATACTTCACGCTCAGTGATAGTAGTTGGATCATCAAAGAATTTCTCCATTAATGTATCATCGTACTCAGCTACTGCTTCCAGCAACTTTTCGCGCCACTCAGTAGCTTCATCCAGCAAATCATCAGGAATTGGCACTTCAGTAAAGGTCATACCTTTATCGTGCTCATTCCAAACTACACCACGGAAGTTGATTAAGTCAACCACACCTTTAAAGTTATCTTCAGCACCAATCGGAATTTGCAGTGGCACAGCGTGGCTGCCCAGCATATCGCGTACTTGTTTAACAACTTTCAGGAAGTCGGCACCTGAACGGTCCATTTTGTTAACGAAACCGATACGAGGAACGTTGTAATTGTTAGCCAAACGCCAGTTAGTTTCTGACTGAGGCTCTACACCATCAACAGCCGAGAACAGGAAAACCAAGCCATCCAGTACACGCAATGAACGGTTTACCTCTACGGTAAAGTCCACGTGTCCCGGAGTGTCAATTACGTTTACCTGGTATTTGTCACCACGGTAGTTCCAGAATACGGTGGTAGCAGCTGAAGTAATGGTGATACCACGCTCCTGCTCCTGCGCCATCCAGTCCATGGTAGCTGCACCTTCGTGTACCTCGCCTATTTTGTGGCTCACACCCGCATAGTACAGGATACGCTCGGTAGTAGTGGTTTTACCGGCATCAATGTGAGCGGCAATACCAATGTTTCTAGTATATTTAAGATCTCTTGACATGTCTTATTGAGTTTATTGAGTTGATTAAGTTGAGTAGTTGATCAGTTCAATAAACCACTCAACTACTTAACCACTCAACCGCTTTATTAGAAACGGAAATGTGAGAACGCTTTGTTGGCTTCAGCCATTTTGTGCGTATCTTCTTTTTTCTTCACAGCAGCACCTTCACCTTTAGAAGCTGAAATGATTTCGCCTGCCAGTTTCTCCATCATGGTTTTTTCACCACGACGACGAGCATAGCTAATTAACCATTTCATACCTAAAGCGATTTTACGCTCCGGACGAACTTCAGTTGGCACCTGGAAGTTAGCACCACCCACACGACGAGATTTAACCTCAACAGCTGGCATTACGTTGTTCAACGCTTTTTTCCAAGTATCTAAGCCGTTTTCGCTGGTTTTTTTCTCTACAATTTCAACAGCATTGTAGAATATGCCGTATGCGGTAGATTTTTTACCATCATACATCATGTTATTTACAAACCTGGTTACCAAAACATCATTGAATTTTGGATCAGGCAGAAGGATTCTCTTTTTTGGTTTTGACTTTCTCATTGTTTACTATCCTCCTTTAATTATTTCTTTTTACCGCCTTTTGCAGGTGCACCTTTAGCTGCAGCAGCTGGTTGACCTGGTTTAGGACGTTTAGTACCATATTTAGAACGACGTTGGTTACGGCCGTTTACACCTGAAGTATCCAGTGCACCACGAATGATGTGGTAACGAACACCTGGTAAATCTTTCACCCTGCCGCCACGGATTAACACGATAGAGTGCTCCTGTAAGTTGTGACCTTCACCCGGAATGTAGGCATTCACCTCTTTACCGTTGGTTAGGCGCACACGGGCCACTTTACGCATTGCTGAGTTTGGTTTCTTAGGGGTAGTGGTGTACACACGGGTGCACACGCCTCTTCGCTGTGGACAGCTGTCCAACGCTGGGGATTTACTCTTATCCTCCAGAGCTACTCTACCTTTTCTAACTAATTGTTGAATAGTAGGCATTTCTTCCTTTTGATTTTACTTTTTTTAACCCGCATTTCGGGTCTGCAAAAGTACGAACATATTTTTTGATATTCAAGCAGTTGAATAAAGATTTTTTCAGGACTTCGTCTTGATATAACAAGTACTGCAATATTAAATGCTGAAGCTTATAGATGAGTGACTTAGAAGCCAGGAAGAGCTAACAAAAAATTAACGTGGTGTACAGTTTATTCATATAGGCAATGCTGCCTCAAATTGCTGCAAACGCAATACATTAAAGCCTGATTATTATAAATGCTTATGTGTCTGCTTAAACATTTTCATGCGTGGTATAGATGATGTTTTTTATAACATCATCCAAATCCTGAACGGATATTCTCAGGTACTCCATTACCTCTGCCTCTGGCTTTTCTTCTTTATTTTGCATGATTAAATCAACCAAGGCTATAACGCGGCACAAAGGGGCTCGCACAATGTGCGATTGCATGTAGGCAATCTCCTGCAACTTTAGGTTTTGCTTTTCAATAGCTTGTACGTGTGCTATATGCGCTGATATATCTTGAGCTATTACCAACCTGGCTTCTTTGCCTTTGAACGGAATATGGCTACATCGTACCTCTGCATGAAACTCAGTTCCGGTTTTGCTCCGGTGAATGGCTGTATTTACAACAGGCTCCAAGCTTATACGCAATTTTTGTAGCACATCCAGCAGATCATCAATATTATGGCCTGATCTGATATCCTTCAACGTCATGTTAACAAATTCATCATGCGTATACCCGTACTTACTGATTGCAGCCTCATTCACCTGTAAAAAACGCAGGGTATCGTCATCAAAAATCCACATGGGCGAAGGGTTGGCATGAAACAAACTTTTATAGTGCCCTTCCGATTCTGCTAATTGTTCATTCCTTTTTATACGTTCCTCTATCTCTAACTGTAAATCTTGCCGCAAGCCAGCTTCTTGTAAAAGGCTTTTTTCCAATCCATCAGTAATGTGCCGTATTTGTACAACAACAACTACATTCAGATACAGAAAGTTAACAGAATAAATCAGCCAGAAACTTAATGTATAATGCGTAATAAGCGGCGATTCAAAAAGCTTGAAATAAATAATAAAACCACACCCTGTGTAAATGGCAACATTAGCTGCAATTGACCAATAAATAGCGCTAGCATCATAAAGCAAGGCTATAAATACACTAATAGCCATCAGGTAAATACTGCCAATACCGAATGATCCTAAAAAAGGCATTAAAACAGTAGCCAACAAATAGAACATGCTCACAATTACCATTTTCCGGGTACTACTTGAGCTGCGCTTATTTAATATAAAAAATGTAAGTATCGTTAATACAACAACATCAAGGGCGGGTATAAAAAGCTGACCTTCTTTAAGTAAAACAACAATACTGAGAATGCAAGTAAAAAAGCCAAATGGTATAGAATATAAAACACAATTAGTTAACAGGCTTTCACGCCAGTATTCAATATCTTTTACTTTATAAGGTTCATTTTGGCGAACGGCACCTTCAACAAAACTCTTGTATTTATCCCATATTGTTGCCGGAAATTGCCTCGTTATCTTCATATCTTATACCACTACAATTCCTTACAGCTTACATATAAGCAATTATAATTTTAAGTTTTAACAGATGTATAGTGTCATACGATATTCTAGCCCGCAGGTTGCATTAATTTTATGCTACCTAACTTTTTAAAAAGAAAAGAGCATAATTTATAAAGTACCCGGGTATAGTTCCGCGTCAATACCAACACACCTCTTTTAGCCTAGCAGCAACAAAATGCATTAACTACACAGTAATAAACACTGCAACTGCCCACAAAAACACAAAGCAATACTTTGTTTGTAAATTCAGTTAAGTACTATTGAAGTATTTGCCTTACGAATAAACAGAAATGACAAACGCTGATATGCCTCTATTTTACGCTGGTACCAGCAATGTAGTACTGCCAGTACCCAATAAACAAGCTTTCCCAACCGAGTACCAGAATAAAAGCCGACTGTGTTATTATGGTTCGTTGTTCAACAGTGTAGAAATTAACAGTACCTTTTACAAGCTACCTCTGGGTGCAACGGTAGCCAAATGGGCTGTTGAGGTACCCGGCAATTTCCGTTTCACGTTTAAGCTATGGCAGGAAATCACCCATCAAAAAGGATTGAACTTTGACCCTGATTTGGTACACCGCTTTTTAAACGTAATTAATTTTGCAGGCGATAAAAAAGGCTGCTTGCTGATACAGTTCCCACCCAGTACTACCATTGATTTGCACCAACTACATAGTTTGCTGCTGGAAATCAGGCAGGCCGATCCTGGATCATTATGGAAAATAGCGGTAGAATTTCGAAACCGTTCCTGGTACGAGGATAATGTTTACGAAATACTGGATGAACATCAGGCCGGCATGGTACTGCATGATTTACCCGCTTCTGCCGCTCCAATGCAAACTGGTAATGTAGATTTTGTTTACTTGCGTTTTCACGGCCCCAACGGTGGTTATCGCGGCAGCTATGATGACAACTTTCTGTATGAATATGCTCAATACATCCATGAATGGATGCAGGATGGCAAAACCGTATATGCTTATTTTAACAACACCATGGGCCAAGCCGTACAAAACCTGATTACTTTGAACCGCTTTGTGCACGAACTTTAGCTGGCTATTCGCCTTCTATTTTTTGCAATACGGTGTAAAAAGCATGGTATAATATCCTTAAATCTGCCGGATCGGTAACGCCTATGTCTATGTTCAGCTCCAGAAAAGGTAACTGGTTACTGCTATTTTCCACATGATGGGTATGAATGCCAAAATCAAAATCATCCAACCCGCTAAACACCTCGCGTACTTCGGCATCTGCAAAAAGCTGCCGGGCTAATTCTTCATTGTTGGTTTTTACGATTACATGTTTATCCAGATCCGGGTATCCCAACAAGGCATCCTGCATACCAAAAAACTTACCTATCTCGTCCGTAAAGCCTTCATCGTGTATGGCAAACCGGAAATCAGGCCGGGTAGTTAATACCGCTCTAAACTGCGTGGTTTCCGATCCACTTTCAAAGCCGCCACCTGGGTCAATGTCAATATACAGCTCAATCTCTTTATTGCCTTGCTTGATTATTACATCATATTCATAAATATCTTCGCCGGTTAGGTCAGCTTCTAGCTGTTGCCAAACCTCAGCTTCTGTAGCACCGGATATTACATTTTCATTTTCCATAACATACAGCTTATTTGCATTAGGCAACATCACTGCAAGCATTATGTTTAACTAACCTGTTACCGCTTTAGTCTTATTTGTCACATCATACACCTAAAACAGGTACTTCCAAAATGCTTTTGTACCCTAGTTTATTATCCCAAAATCATAAACTAAATTTTTGATAATAACCATCTACTCCTATTTTCTATAAACGATTTTTATTTTCCTTAAACCATATTTTATACCTCTAGTTATTTCCTGTAATTAGATAAGTGCAAGATGTCAGCTATTTTTTTTACAGTAGAAAACAACCTATCGCTCATGGTCATACCGGATACCATTGCTCATCTGGATGGGCATGCTGTTATTACTTACACCTATAGTGTTTTCAGAGATTCAGGACAGTATAATACCGATCAGGAAGAAGGCAAGGAAAGCACTTTACATTTGGATAAACATACAGACCCAAACTACATGGGCTATATCACCTTTGAAAAGCCCAACCAACTATTTACTTATACTGCCGATGGTTCCGAAGAGCTATCATCCAATCAGGTAGAAGAAGTTATTGAACAAATAACTTATTACCGTGATAACTCCGACATGTGGCGGCATTTGTACAATTAAGCAGATAGATTACCTGGCAGACTACATCAAAGCTAATTAAGCAATGCACATTAGTAGATAGTCTGCCTGGTAATACAAGGTAAGTGGCTGAACTTGTAACCCGCATTTTTAAAGTATTTATATGTAATTTATGCCGGCAAACATTAACACATGAAAAAGCTACTTTACTTATTACTTACCATTACTACACCTGCCTGGGCACAGGTTTACAAAGCTACCGAACCACTGGCGCATACCTTTTCCATCATAGCACGCGATCCGGCTACGGGGCAAATGGCAGCGGCGGTGCAGAGCCATTGGTTTAGTGTAGGCACTTCGGTTATTTGGGGTAAATCGGGTGTGGGCGTAGTGGCTACACAATCATTCACTAATAAATCATACGGTGCTTTTGGGCTACAGTTGATGCAAAACGGCGTAGTACCACAACAGGCTTTAAACCAATTATTGGCTAAAGATGCTGGCCGCGAAGTACGGCAGGTAGCTTTTCTGAACACGAAAGGACAATCTGCCGTTTATACCGGCAAACAATGTATTGCCTATGCTACCGACCGGCATGGCGCTAACTACTCGGTACAATCAAATATGATGCTGACCGATAAGGTATGCGCAGCTATGGAGCAGGCTTTTTTGAAAAGTACTGGTCAGCCTTTGGCCGAACGTGTAGTAGCCTCGCTTAAAGCCGCCCAGGCTGCAGGCGGTGATATACGCGGGCGACAAAGTGCTGCCTTAATTGTAGTATCGGGCACGCCGGTAAAAGAAAGCTGGAACGATAAACTAATTGACCTGCGGGTAGATGATAACCCCAACCCGATTGTTGAACTGGACCGCTTACTAAAACTGCAGCGCGCCTATGAACACATGAACAACGGCGATCTGAATGTAGAAAAACACAACATGCCTAAAGCGATGGCCGAATATACCGCGGCCGAACGCATGTTTCCTGCCAACCTAGAGATGCAGTACTGGCATGCTATTACACTGGCTAACAACCATCGGGCTAGAGAAGCTTCGGTAATGCTGAAACATATTTACGCTAAAGATGCCAACTGGCGCGAACTGACCCGCCGTTTGCCTAAAGTAGGCCAGCTTACCGTTACGCCTGCCGAATTGCAGCTGTTACTGCAATAAAGCTTTAAAACATTTTACTTGAGCTGATGCTTTTTAAGTTATGAGCACCACTACCACTACTGCCCTACTGATTATGGATTATCAGGTGGGCATTGCCGATAAATTGCCAACTATTGATGATTTGGCTAAACAGGCAAATGAAGCCGCAGAAGCAGCCCGCAAAGCTGGCCTTAAAGTAATTTATACCAAAGTAGGTTTTCAGGAAGGTCACCCGGAGATCAGCGTAAATAGTATGCCTTTCTTTCAGCAGGTAAAAGAAAATAACCTGTTTACCGGCGAACAAAGTAAACTGATACCACAAATACAAGTACAACTTGGCGACACAGTAATTGATAAAAAACGTTTTGGGTCCTTTGCCGGTAGCAACCTGCAACTCATTTTGCAAGCTAATGGTATAACACAATTGGTACTGGCAGGCATACGCACTGCTGGTGTAGTACTATCAACCCTGCGTTTTGCAGCAGACATCGACTATAAAGTAACGATTCTCAGTAATTGCTGTGCCGATCCTGATCCAGAGATACATAAAGTATTAATGGAGAAAGTATTCCCCTTACAGGCTGAGGTAGTAAGCAGCAAAGATTGGGCAGCCAAGCTGTAACTATAGCTTACTGTTATAAACTAAAAAGGCAATTAAGAATATTCTTAATTGCCTTTTTAGTTTATATTAATTATACAAGCTGCTTCTTTTTACAAGAGCAGTTTAGCTTATTTTTTTGAGATTCGTTGCATTTCTACATCTACCTCTTTCTGGTATTTCGCCTCCCAATTCTTACCATATTTAGTAACCAGTACCTGGCGTACTTGGTTATTGTGCTCACGTACACGCTTTATCAGTTCGGGAGTAAGCACACAGCCGGCAACGGCCCGGTAAGTAAATCCCCAGCGGGTAGATACGGTATGTTCCGCCTTTACTTTATCACCCAGGTAAGGCATACCATAAGTCCATATTTCCAGCCTCTTTACTACATGGCTATTTTCGGCTATATACTTGGGTTCAGCTTTGCTATGTAAGCCCAATAGGCTTATAAACATCATTACTACCAGTGTTTTCATAATACTTAAACTAGCGCGAACACGCAAGGTTTAATCATTACCAGTTCTTCTGGCATTTACTACACTTCATTTTCATAATTATACCTCAAAGCAACTTCTAAATAAAACTGAATTATATGAAAATTCCGCAGGGTTCATCATCTATTCATGAACCTTGCGGAATTTTAATTGAATAAGTTATAACGTTACTGGCTGGTTAAGCGCGGCATCGTACGTTTATCTGGTGGTAAAGCCTGATATTTTTTGTAACTGTCGTTAATGTACACCGCTAATGATTCACCATTATTACTGTGCAAAAAGGCATAACTTGGGCGGTACATAGTCATGAAATCTTCCAACTGCTGCCCCTTGAGTGGCACTATACTACTTACATAAGCGCGGGTGAAGATAGAATCCACATGTCGCTCTTCTACCTCGCGGGCAAAATAATGTTTAAGCCGGCGTGCATCTTTAGCATCTTTACCAAACCAGGTTGTGGGCGATAGTACATAAACTTTACTACGCTGATAGATTTCAGGATAATCACGACGTGGGTCAAACCGGGTTGAACGGATGCTTACCTCACGCAGGGCAATACTTTGCGGCGTTAATTTGATGGTGCGAGTTACTAAATCAACCAGATACAGCGTATCAGACACATAGCCAGGTGAAGAAAAAATAAGGATGTGCCCTACTGCGGTAGGTATTTGAAAATTACCTTTCACATCGGTAAGCGTCATTTGCTTACTGTTCATGTCATGCACAAAGGCTTCCGGCAATTTAGTATTAGTACCACTTTCAACTACCGATCCCTTCAGGGTATTTTGCGCTTCTACCCGACCTATAGTCAACAACAGAAGTATCGGTATAATATAGTTGAGTTTCATAATCTTTAATGTTCGCTGTTACTGGTTAAACCGCTTTCCATGCACATAGTTTTATATGTAGTACTAAAGTTGTGCCAATAAAAAACCCGGACTAGCCGGGTTTTCTCAATTATTTACTGGTCCAAACATTATTGTCCGGGTTGTAGTCCGGCAGTACCTTGTCTGGGTCGTAAGTTACTGATTGAATTTCTGAAGTTGATGGATACTTGAAGGTCCAGTATGCATTACGCTCCCAAATTTCAACCGGCAGGTTGATGCGGTCGGTTTTGCCGTCTTTGGTTTTAATTTCCAGAATCACCGGCATAGCCATTTTTTCCAGATTATCCAACGTAATCAGGGCACCTTTGCTTGGGTCGTTATCTACGTATTTCACATCACGTACCCCTACATCCAAACGCCAATTGTTCATAAACCAGCCGCGCCAGAACCATTGTAAGCTTTCGCCACCTGCATTTTCCATAGTTCTGAAAAAATCATCAGGTGTAGGGTGCTTGTAAGCCCAGCGCTCAATATAAGTTCTGAAAGCAAAATCAAACCGCTCAGGGCCTAATATCTGCTCACGCAGCATCACCAAACCAGCGCTTGGTTTAGAATACAACAGCGTACCATTATTACGCTCTTTAATACCGGCTGCTGCATTCATGATACTTTCCATATCAGGACGAGTAAAGAAAGCGCCAGTACGGTGCATATCTACCGGGCGATTAGGTTTATACTCGCCATTGTTAAAGTTTTCGGTAGATAGGGTGTTGATGAACGTATTAAAACCTTCATCCATCCAGCCATACAAACGCTCGTTAGAACCTACTACCATCGGGAACCAGTTGTGACCAAATTCATGATCGTTAACACTGTACAAGCTGGCACCACGGCTGCGGTATCCACAAAATACAATACCCGGATATTCCATACCGCCTACAATACCGGCTACGGTTGTAGCATTAGGGTACGGGAACTCAAACCATTTTTTGGAATTATATTCAATTGATTTTTTGGTATATTCAGTTGAACGGCCCCAGGCATTAACACCATCACTTTCTACTGGGTAGGCAGAAATAGACATCGATTTACGACCACTTGGCAAATCCATTTTAGCGGCATCTACAATAAACGCAGCTGATGAAGCCCAGGAAGCATCGCGTGAGTTTTTCACTCTAAAATGCCAGGTTAGCTCCTTTTTACCCGCCGGGCGTGAAGCAGCATCAATCACCTCATTTGCTGAACGAATCATTACAGTTTGCTCGCTTTGTGCTGCCTTAGCCCACCGCTTTTGCTGCTCAGATGTATATACCTCCTGCGGGTTCAGCAACTCGCCCGAACCAAACACGATATGGTTGGCCGGTGCGGTAATGGTATAATCAAAATCACCATATTCCAGGTAGAACTCGCCCGGGCCAGTATAAGGCACAACGTTCCAACCGGTTATATCATCATACACGCACATACGTGGGTACCATTGGGCAATGGTGAATATTTTACCGTTTTTGGTAGATAGTACACCCGTACGGTCTGAACCATAATTAGGCGGAGTAAAAGAATACTCAACCTGTAATTTTAACTGTGCACCACCTGCGGCTAAGCTGCTCGGTAAAAATACCTGCATGCGGGTATCGTTTATTAAAAACTTAACCGGTACAAACGTGCCTTTAGCACCCAATTGTGCCTTTACCGATTTAATTTTAAAACCCGCATCAAATACTTGGCCCCCGCCGCCATTACGGCTGCCGGTTGGCGGTACAATAGCAGTACCTCTTGACTCTTGCTTAAATAAGTTTTGCTCCAAGCTCATCCACAAAAAGCCTAATTTCTGCGGACTGTTGTTGGTATAAGTTAAAACCTCACTACCTGTAATTTCATTCGTCTGATCGTTCAGGTGAGCATTTAACTGGTAGTCGGCCCGGTTTTGCCAATAATGCGGACCAGGTTCGCCACTGGCTGCCCTAAACTCATTACCGTTTTTAGTGTAAAACAGCGGTCCGAAAGTTTCATGATAGTTATAATTGCTGGCAGGCGCGTTAGGATCTGGTCCTGGCAACTGAGGCCGTTGCGCCTGGCTCAGACTTGCCGTTGCCATAAAAGCCAGGGTTAAGCTGGCCATCAGGTTTAATTTCATCTTCAGTTTATAGTTTGCTTAATCAAAAAGCAAGTATAACATAAAAATGCCCGAGGTACGGGCTGGTAAAATGATTGTTACCTTAACATTAACCTTTTGAGCCGAAACGTTGCTGATAAGCTTCTTCATTAAAGCCAAAGTACAAGTTACCATCAGCTTCAATAACCGGGCGCTTAATCATGCTGGTTTTTTGCTGCATCAACTGCAAGGCATCAGCCGGCGTTTTAATACTTTCTTTAGTAGCGGCATCCAGTTGTTTCCAAGTTAAACCCTGTTTATTTAAAAAGCTTTCATAACCTGCTTTTTGCTGCCATTCTTCCAGCTTATCAGCACCAATGCCTAGCTTTTTAAAATCATGAAACTCATAAGCTACCTGGTGCTGTTTCAACCAGTCAAGCGCTTTTTTTACTGTATTACAATTAGGAATACCATATACTTTAATCATGCCCCAAAAGTACAAGTTTTCCTTATTTCAAGGCAGCTAATGCAGGTTAATGGCTATTGCCGCCGCCGCTTACATCATCATTCTGTATACTTTTTTCATTGCGTTTGATATTGCCATTCAGCTTGCCAAACTTGTAAGTGAAATTCACGCTGATATTGCGATAGTAGTTGTAGTTTTTGGAAGTAGTATAAAAATCATTAGTTCGGGTAATGTAGTCATTCTTGTTATACTTCTTGAAAGGGTTACCTACCGCCAGGTTAATAGTTGCTTTGTTTTTCCAGAAATCTTTTGAAGCGCTGGCCCCTGTTGAAAAATAATAATTATCTACCCCTTGCAGCAAAACAAACCGGCTGTAATAACCGGTATTAATGTTAAGGCGATAACCATTACTAAACTTGTAGCTGGCATAAGCAGAACCATATCCCTGATAACCGTGGTTGGCTACAAAGTCACCGTTGTAGGTTCCTCTAATCCATACCCGCAATGCTTCAACATTGGCATTTACACTCAGCTTTTGAGTTATTGGATAATTAAAGCTTACATCAAGCCCCCAGGCGCGCCTTGAACCGGCATTCAGGTACGTGGTGGTGGTTACGGTATCAATCGGGTTAAATGTAGTTACACTCTGTGCCGAATTTTTAGAGAACGAATAGTTGGTACTGATATTTAACGAACCTTTAGCAAAGTTACTATAGCCCAATTCAAAGTTATTGGTGGTGGCTGGTCGTAAATTTGGATTACCCTGATTTAAATATTTAGGATTTGAACGGTCAACAAAAGGATTCAACTGCCATATACCCGGCCGCTGGATACGCTGACTAAAGCCAAAAGTAAAGCTGCTGGTTTTAAAGCTTCGTTGCACTGATAAGGAAGGCACCAGGTTATTATAGTTTTGATTGATCTTAGTAGCCGTTGAGGTAAAATCGGCATCAGTATAAGTATGCTCTAAACGTAAACCACCTTTAAAAGCCCACTTTTCCAGCTTTAATTGGTAAGTATTATACACGCTGATCACATCCTGAATATACTTAAAATCGTTAGTTTGTGTAGGATCAGTGATATAGGTTTGTGCATTGTTGCTGTAAACATCATTATAGAAGCTACTGAAGTTATTACGTAAAATAGCTTTGCCACCTGCCTCAATGCTCAACTTTTTCACCGGATGTGCATAATCTAATTGCAACGTATGCTCCCGGTTACCGGAGTTATTATGTTGCTGATAGTTAGACTGATTATAATTGTTTCGATCATCAAACATGACATCAGTAAACTGCTTATTTTTTGAGTTGCTGTACTTGTAAGAGAAAGTAAGCAACTGCTGTTTACTGCGCTTAAAACCTAATTGATAATTAATACTGGCATCAAGCCCGCTGTAATCATTATCTCCATTATTATTTTGCATGTAAGATTGATTAACCAGGTTGTTACCAGTCAGCAATAGGGTTTGCTGGCTCATATCTTGCGTATAATTGCCATAATAGTTACTGAATGATCCCGTAAGCAGGTTTAAGCTATCAATCTCGTAACTTAATTCGGCAGTACCATACGTATTGTTGCCGCCGTTAGCACGGGTACCATTTTGTAACAATGATGAGGCTGGCGAGTTAAATACACTACTATTTTCAAAGCCGGTTGATAATGTATTGCGCCTGTTGTAACCAATGTAACCATTAACACCAAACTTGCCTTGTTTGGCTGTTGCATTCAGGTTAATGCCCGGCCCGTAAACCGAATTGTAACGAGCACTAATGTTGCCATTGTAACCTTGGTCGCCGTTCTTCTTGGTGATGATGTTGATGATACCGGCTAGCCCCTCGGCATCATACCGTGCGGGTGGCGTGGTAATTACTTCAATTCGCTCAATGTTGGTAGCGGGCATGGCTTTCAGAATATCCGACGGGCTTCTGGCCATTAAAGCCGATTCTTTTCCATTCACCAAAATTTTGTAGCTATCGTTGCCCCGCAGCTTAATGTTGTTGTTACCATCTACCGAAAGCAGCGGTACTTTGCGCATCATATCCAAGGCAGTTAATGATTTGGCTTCCGGATCGGCCTGCACATCATAGCTCATGCGGTCAACCTCCTGCTTCATGAGCGGTTTAGTTGCAGTTACGGCTACTTCTTTTAAAGCGTGGGTTGCGCCTGATAGCAATAGCTTGCCTAAATCAATAACGGCGCTAGTGGTATCTGTAAGGGTAATGGTTTTGGTTTGATAACCTACCGAGATTAAAGCCAGTTGCAAAGATTGCGATTTGATATTAGCCAGTTCGAAAGTACCATCGGCTTGGGTAAGCACGCTTTTTACCGGCAAACCGGTTTTAGCATTTTTTAAAGCCACGGTACCATAGCTTAAGGGTTCATTTTTAGCCGAATCAATAACTACCCCTTTAATTTTCAGGGTAGTTTGTGCGTGTACGAAGCTACTCAGGCCTAAAAACAGCAATACTGCCCAAAGCAAATTTTTCATAATTGTGATAAGTGGTTGAATGTAGTAATCGTGCAGAAGTCGCTTATGCTTACAAACTACAAGACGCTAACTTTTTCAAAACGTTACAGCAATCCGCAACATTATTTATCACAATTATAAAAAAACTATTAAACCGTTTTTACGGGTTTAACATAATTTAACCAAGTGTGCAGTTATTTGTTGAATTTTGTCATGGTGAGTTCAGTACCAATGGCGGCAAAACTCTTAATCATCTCAATTGAACGATCAATCAGCGCAGGTAATTCAGGTTTTTCATCCTCATCAAAGCCGCTTAGCACGTAATCAACCTGCCGCCCTTTCGGATAGTTATCACTGATGCCGAAACGTAATCGTGGGTAATTGTTGTTCCCCAGCACCGCTTCTATATTCTTTAAACCATTATGCCCAGCCGAGCTGCCTTTAGGCTTGAGGCGAAGTGTACCTAGCGGTAGCGCCAGGTCATCTACCAAAACCAACACATTTTCTACCGGTATTTTCAACTGGTTCATCCAGTAGCTCACGGCTTTACCGCTCAGGTTCATGTAGGTAGTAGGCTTAATCAGGTACAAATTGCGGCTTTTATGGCTTACTTCGGTATAATAGGCCAATCGCATATTGTAAAACTTGGCGCCTTCCTGTTTGGCCATTTCATCCAATATCATAAAACCGATGTTGTGCCGGGTATCTGCATATTCGGGACCGATGTTGCCTAAGCCAACAATTAAGTATTTCATAAATTAACTTTTAACGACCTTCAAGCAAAGTCTTGTAAAATAGTGCCCATAAAAAAAGGCAGTACAAAAATATAAGTACTGCCTTTTTTAAAAGAATTAAATAAGTTCTTACTTCTTGCCTGAAGCAGCTTCCTGCTCAGCCTGACGTAAAGCACGTGAAGTAGTTACAGATACAATGGTATCTTCACCAGCATTAGTAATAATCAGATTCGGGATGCTGATATCGCGAACGCGAACAGATTTACCTACTTCTAAACCTTCAATGCTTACTTCAATAGCATCCTGGTGATTACCTGGAAGTGCTTTAACACGCAGTTTGCGTAATTTCTGTACCAGTTTACCACCCATTTTAACACCTGGAGAAGTACCGGTTAAACGGATTGGAATTTCGATAGCTACAGGTTTCTCGTTATCCAATTGTAAAAAGTCGATGTGCAACATCTCGTCAGTTAACGGATGAAACTGCATATCTTTAATGATAGCCTGAGTGGTAGTACCACCAATTTCCAAGTCGATGAATTGAACTTCGGGTGTATAAACAACCGTTTTCATATCAGCTGCGGACACTGAAAAGTGGGTTTGTGTTGCCCCACCATAAAGTACTGCAGGCACTAAGCCTTGGTAACGCAGTTCTTTAGCGTCGCGTTTCCCTACGTTCTCTCTCTGAGAACCGCTAATAGCAATTGATTTCATTTTGTTTATTTATTAAAATTGTTTTGTATGCTGGTTTATGGATGATGATTCATAGCTCATGGCAAAACTACAAACCACCTCATTAAACCAATATATTATTATTCATGGTTGAAAGCTATACTTGCCCGCAAAACCACGAATTTTGTTTAATCTATTTTAAATAGCTGACTGATCGAACCATGCTCATTTACATTCGCAATGGCTTTGGCAAACAAATCGGCTGTTGATAATACTCTTATTTTGCTACTTTCTTGTTTCAGCGGTATGGTATCGGTAACAATCAGCTCAGTTAAAGCCGAGTTTTCGATAGTTTCATACGCCTTGCCTGACAGTACCGGATGGGTACATACGGCACGTACGCTACGGGCACCACGCTCCATAATCAGTGCAGCGGCTTTAGCCAGTGTACCGGCCGTATCGCAAATGTCATCAATCAATACAATATCCTGATCGGTCACATCACCAATAATGGTCATGGATTCAATTTCATTGGCCCGTTTACGACGCTTATCGCAAATAACGACTTCGGCGTTAAAAAACTTGGCAAAGGTACGTGCGCGGTACGAGCCTCCCATATCTGGCGAAGCTATAGTCAGGTTAGGCAGTGCCAAACTTTTAATATACGGTACAAAAATGATGGAAGCATCCAGATGATCTACCGGAATATCAAAAAATGCTTGTATCTGGGCGGCGTGCAAATCCATCGTCATTACCCGGTTGGCGCCTGCTGCGGTAAGCAGGTTGGCAGACAACTTAGCGCCTATAGCCACTCGGGGTTTATCTTTTCGATCCTGACGGGCCAAGCCGAAGTAAGGGATAACGGCAGTTACGTAATGAGCTGATGCACGGCGAGCGGCATCAATCATCATCAACAGTTCCATTAAATTATCGGTAGGCGGGTTGGTGGATTGGATAAAGAAAACATCGCAGCCACGAACTGATTCATTGATGTATGGCTGAAATTCGCCATCACTAAAACGGGCAATGGTAAGATCACCCAATTCACGACCATAAGCTTTTGCAATTTTATCAGCCAGTTCCGGTGAGCCCGAGCCTGAAAATAACTTAACTGAATTGAATTGTAGTGGCATTTCTTTGTTAGCAATGACTAATTTACTGAGCAACTAATTTAAGCTTTACAGCTTCGGGCATTTACCCATGTCAGTAAACCCTGACTCAGATTAAATAAAAAATTCGAACCTCAATGTTATTGAAATTCGAATTTTTTTTGTTGTCCGACCAGGATTCGAACCTAGACAAACGGTACCAAAAACCGTCGTACTACCTTTATACTATCGGACAATCCTCTTTCGTTGTGGCTAACCGTTTCCGAAATCGAATGCAAATGTAAGAGCTGAATTTAAATCTGCAAAATAAATTTTCATTTTTTTCTTACGCTCACTCATTATCAATGGGTTCGACCGTTAAAATTTGTTAAACCCTAACTATTTACATGATGGTACTGATACTTTTATTAATTTCGTCTGCTAAAATTTGACGGATATTCTTAAACCCCGACATGAATAATTACAACAAGATTAATAACCTGTTCGGCTGGCTTGCCTTTATTATTGCCTCAGCCACGTACATCCTCACGCTCGAACCCTCGGCCAGTTTCTGGGATTGCGGCGAGTTCATTGCCTGTATTCACCGCTTGCAAGTGGCCCACCAACCAGGTGCACCATTGTTCACCATGATTGGCAAAGCATTTTCGCTGCTTTCATTCGGTAACAATGCTAAAGTAGCGTACTGGACCAACGTAAGTTCGGCATTAGCCAGCGGCGCCACTATTCTGTTCCTGTTCTGGAGCATTACAGCTCTAGCCCGCAAAATATTAATTAAGCGCACAGAAGACTTAACGCAAACCAACCTGATCCTGATTATGGGTGCTGGCCTGGTAGGTGCACTGGCTTATACTTTTTCAGATACCTTCTGGTTTTCGGCTGTTGAGTCGGAAGTATATGCCCAATCATCATTGTGTACAGCTATCGTTTTCTGGGCTATCCTGAAGTTTGATGCACATGCTGATGAACCTTATGCCGACCGCTGGTTGGTTTTTATTGCTTACATCATGGGCCTTTCTATCGGTGTGCACTTGCTTAACTTATTAGTTATGCCTGCTATTGCCCTGGTTATTTATTTCAGAAGAACCAAAACGATAACTACGAGTGGTGTAATTGGTTCTTTTATGCTGGGCGTAGTAGTGTTGGGCCTTATTTTATGGGGCATTATCCAGTACACAGTTAAGGGTGCAGCTTATTCTGACTTGTTGTTTGTAAACACCTTAAACTTTGGTTTTGGCAGCGGTGCTACCCTATTTTACCTGCTGATTGTAGCTACCCTGGTAGCCGGCATTTATTATTCGGTTACTACTTCAAAAGCTGGTTTAATTGTAGCAGTATCTTGTTTTATAGTGGCTTTAACTATTAGCGGCGGCTTTGTAGGCTTAATTGCAGGTGCCGTAGTAGTGGCTTTGCTGGAGTATATTTTAAAAGTGCGCCAGCACCGTTATGCACTTAACATGGTACTCATTTGTACCTTGTTCATCCTGTTCGGCTATAGCTCGTTTGTGATGATTGTAATTCGGGCTAAAGCAGGTACCAACTTAAATAACAGCGACCCTCAGGATGCTTTTGCCCTGAACAGCTACCTGAACCGCGACCAATACGGCGAAACCCCGTTAATGTATGGCCAGTATTTTGATGCCCAGCAAACCGATCAAACTGAAGGCTCGACCCTTTACCGCCGTGGCAAAACCAAATATGAAGTAGCTGGTAAGAAAGTAACTCCGGTTTATGACCGCAATACACTTTTCCCTCGTATTTTTGATTCGCACCCTAACCAGGCTGCGTTTTACCGCCAGTGGTTGCAACTGAGCCAAGATCAAAAACCTACGTTTACTGATAACATGAAGTTCTTTTTTAGCTGGCAGGTCTACCAAATGTATGCCCGCTACTTTTTATGGAACTTTGCCGGCCGAACCAACGAAATGGATGGTCAAAACAATAGTGCCGGTATCGATGGCAACTGGATTGGTCCGCGCGATTGGTTTAAGCATTACCCTTATGCAGTTACCGAAAGTAAATCATACAACCGCTTATACTTCCTGCCATTCATCATCGGCTTACTGGGTTTAATTTACCACTTTAAACGTGATAATAAAGATGCCAGCGTGGTAGCCTTACTGTTCTTCTTTACTGGTATGGCCATTGTACTTTACCTGAATCAAAACCCATTACAGCCACGTGAGCGTGATTATGCTTATGCAGGTTCGTTTTACGCATTCGCTATCTGGATTGGTTTAGGTGTATTGTTTATTGCCGAACAATTTAGCAAGCGAGTAAACCCTAAAATGGGTGCTGCTATTGCGACCGTTATTTGTTTACTGGCAGCACCGGTATTGATGGCCAGCCAGGAATGGAACGACCATGACCGCTCTACCAAGTTAACACCGCATGATATGGCTTACAATTACCTGAACTCATGCGAAAAGAATGCGATTCTGTTCACTTATGGTGATAATGATACTTACCCGCTGTGGTACATTCAGGAAGTAGAAGGTGTACGTCCTGACGTACGTATTGTTAACCTGAGCTTATTAGGTACTGATTGGTACATCCGCCAAATGAAACAGCAGATGAACGCATCAGCTCCGCTGCCTATTACTATGCCGAACGAGAAATTTGAGGCTGGTGTACGTGACGTTGTTTACTTCAGCGACATGGGCATAGCGGCTCCAACTCCGGTAAAAGAAATATTTGATTTCATTACCTCCGATTCGCCAAACGCCAAAAAGCAATCTGAGTACACCGGTAGTGTAGAAAACTATCTGCCTACCAAAAACTTCAAACTCAGCATCAATCCTGATGAGGTAGTGCAAACCGGCACCGTTCCGGCTGCACAAAAAGGCCAAATTGATAGCGCCATGATCTGGAAGTACAATTCTAATTATGTAACTAAAGATAACTTGGCGGTGTTAGATATTCTGGCTCACAACAACTGGAAACGCCCTGTATATTTTGCGATTACCGTGGGTAGCGAAAACATGATGGGTATGGATAAATATATGCATGATGAAGGTTTTGCTTACCATTTGCAACCGCTTAAAGCCGATACCAGCGTTGCTGCCGGCGAAGCCACCAATACTTTAACCATGTATAACAACATCATGAACAAGTTTAGATGGGGTAACATGAAAAATGCCCGCTATTTGGATCATGAATCGTTAACCATGTTCTACCCTATCATTATGCGCCAGTTCAGCACGTTGATGTCAAACCTGCTGCGGGAAGGACATGCTGACTTAGCACGTAACGTACTGAAAAAATACGATGAAGTAATGCCAGACATTATTCCGGAAAGCGAAGTTGCCGTACGTAAGTTTTACATGATTGAAAATGCTTACCAGTTAAGCCAGCCACAAATAGCGGCTAAATGGGTTACCAAACTAGATGATTACCTGGTTAATTCATTGGATTATAACTATTCGGCTATGAACTCGGAAGAGTTTAACCAACGTGATGTACAGGTAGGTATATCTATCCTGAACAGTTTGATGGGCTTAACTAAAGACAGCCACCAAACTGAGCTGAATACAAAAATCAGCAGTCAGCTTAAAGATTACGAATCTAAATTTGGCGCTATCATGAATGCCGCTCAAGGTCAGTAATTCTGTAATATTGTTCTACAAAAAGAGGCTGTCTCATAAGGGACAGTCTCTTGTTGTTTTAGGATATTTTTGGTATCTTAAAGGCATGGGAGGCAAGATAGTCTTTAAGGAATATGATCCAGACCAGTTAACGTTTTTACCGTACAAACTGGAGGAACTGGTACCGACAGGTCATCCGGTCCGTATCGTTAAACAGGTCGTGGACACGGTAGATGTCAAACCGATCAACCGGAAGTACAAAGGCGGCGGGGCGTCAAGTTTCCATCCCCGGCTGATGCTGAAGCTGCTGGTTTACGGCTATCTGACCAATACTTATTCCTCACGCAAACTGGAAGAACAGGCGGCACAGAACGTACACTTCATGTGGCTTTTAGGGATGAAAAAGCCCGACCACAACACCATCAACCGTTTTCGCAGCGAGAAGTTGTCAGGCGTCTTAAAGCAGATCTTCTCACAAATCGTGTTGCTGCTCGAGCAGGAAGGTATCGTATCCTTGAAAGAAGCCGTTTTTACTGATGGTACCAAGATCGAATCAGCGGCGAACAAGTACACCTTCGTATGGGGCAAAAACATCAAGGCGAATAAAGATAAGATGAAAGCCCAGCTTGATGAACTGTGGGGTTATGCGCAAAGCATTGCCGCCGAAGAACTAAAAGATACAGCGCCCTTGGAATATAGTGAGATCAACCCGGAGAAAGTAAAGGAAACCATCTCAAAGATCAATGCAGCCTTAGATGATAAAGAAGACGTAGACAAAAAAGTAAAGCAAAAGCTGAACTACGCAAAGAAGCACTGGCCGGAGAGCCTGGCACGGTATGACGAGCAGGAAAAGTTATTAGCCGGCCGTAACAGCATGTCAAAGACCGACCCGGATGCCACCTTCATGCGGATGAAGGAAGACCATATGCTGAACGGACAACTTAAGCCGGCCTATAACCTGCAGATATCCACCCAGGAGCAATTCATCCTTAATTATACCCTGCATCAAACCTCAACCGATTACCAAACCTTGTCTTCCCATATTGAACAATACCAAGCCTTATATAAAGACCTGCCCAAAGCCATTGTTGCCGACGCCGGCTACGGATCGGATGAGAACTACGGTGTGTTAGCGCGAAAAGGCATTGAGGCTTACATCAAATACAATACGTTCGATAAGGAACAAAAGGACGGTATCAAAGCGTTCAGTAACGACAGCCTGCATTATAACGAAGCGGAGAATTACCTTGTTTGTCCGATAGGTCAATGGATGGCGCATATCGGTAACGGTCAGCGAGTCACTTCATCTGGTTTTGTACAACTGATCAGCCGTTACCGTGCCCAGAACTGTGAAGGTTGCCCGATGCGTGGTGTTTGCCATACTACACAGGGTAACCGGGTCGTTGAGATCAACCACAGCCTAAGACAACATAAACAGGCAGCCAAAGAACGGTTGAATACAGAACAGGGTATCAACCTCAGGAAACGAAGGCCGGCCGATGTGGAACCGGTATTCGCCCAATTAAAGCATAACCATGGCTTCAGACGATTCCTGCTGAAAGGGATGTCCAAGGCCGAGGTCGAAATCGGCTTATTATCCATCGCACATAACCTAAGAAAATGGAAAACCTGAAAACAAGCTTTTTATAGACTTTTAGAACCTGTTAGAATCAATCCCCCGGTTCTTAAACGGCTGCTGACATCTTTCACTCAACCTTCCAACCAAAAATCATAACTAAATAAAAAACCGCCTCATATTTAACTTATGAGACGGCCTCTTTTTATTGCCCTTAAGTGCTCATTCTTTTATTATAAATTACTCGTAATATTAATTTGCTTAGGCTATGACTACGTCCTCACAGGCCAGTAAACAAGCCCATCAATCCAGGTTCCTTTATTTCTATCGTATGCTATTTGCATGCACATGAACAACGGTGGAAAGGAAAAAATACTGTCAAAACAGTGCCACCACTGCCAATGGTTTGACAGTGTTTCATGGTGTTACAGGTGTTACACACTGAAACATGTAACACCTGTAACACTTATAGTTCAACAAAAAAGCCGCTTTTCAGCGGCTTTTGTATTATTATTCGTTTACAGGTTCGTTAGTTACAGGCTCTTCTTCAACCACTACTCCCATCGAACAGAACTTATTTATACGTTCATTTACCACTTCATCAATATTACGCTCTTTGAAGTCACTTAAATCTTTAATTAACTGTTCTTTCAACGTAGTTGCCATCGCAATCGGGTCTTGATGAGCACCGCCTAGTGGTTCTTTGATAATGCCATCAATCAGCTTATTCTTGAACATTTCTGATGAAGTAAGTTTTAGCACTTCAGCAGCACGTTCTTTGTAATCCCAGCTGCGCCATAATATCGATGAGCAGGATTCTGGCGAGATTACAGAATACCAGGTATGCTCCAGCATGTACACCTTATCGCCAATACCAATACCAATAGCACCACCTGAAGCACCCTCGCCAATAATTACGCAAATTACAGGTACTTTCAGTACTGCCATTTCCATCAGGTTACGGGCAATAGCTTCACCTTGGCCACGTTCTTCAGCTTCCAGGCCCGGAAAAGCTCCCGGTGTATCGATCAGGGTAATAATAGGCTTGTTAAATTTCTCTGCCATTTTCATCAGGCGCAATGCCTTACGATAACCTTCAGGGTTAGCCATACCGAAATTACGATACTGGCGATCTTTGGTATTACGCCCTTTCTGGTGCCCGATAAACATAGCGGTTTGCCCGTTTACGGATCCCCAGCCACCAATAATGGCTTTATCATCACCGAAAGTACGATCGCCGTGCAATTCAATAAAATCATCGCACATTAACTCGATATACTGCAAAGTATAAGGGCGTTCCGGGTGACGGGAAATTTGCACCTTTTGCCAGCCTGTTAAGTTCGAGTACACCTGGTTTTTAGTATCGTCAAACTTTTGCTGCAATTCATTCAACGTAGCCGACATGTCCACCTTGGTCTTTTCCTCAACCTGCTTTATTTTATCAATCTGCTGCTGCAAATCAGCCAGGGGTTTTTCAAAATCAAACGTAATCTTCATAATCCTTAAAGCGGCTGCTAATTTAGTGAAATACAATGGCAAATTATCAATTATGGTTTTTTAAGCCTCTTAACGTAGAAAGCTGCACAGGCGTTAGCACTTTATACGTGTTGTAACAAGCCGATAAAACAGCAGTACGATACTCACCTTGGTATGAGCCAGATTGTGTGGCAAAAAATATAATGTTACCATCATCAACCTTATGCGTACTAAACAAGCGGTCTAATGCTTTTTCATTCCGGATGATGGATTGGCCTATTTCAGTTTTTTTAAGTTGCAAGTAGCTGTTAATACCTTTCACCTTATCTACCTGCGCAGCAGTTAATTTGAGTTCCCGCTGTAATTTCAACACCCTGTCGGGCATAGGGTAATCATTCATGGTGGCTGGCAAAGCCAGAGCACTTAAATCTGGCCCGTTTAAATAAGTATTGTACTGTTTCAACGTAAGTGTTTTAACAGGTGATGCGGCTGTTGTGCTATCCATACCAGTTTGCGCGTAGGCTACAGCACTCAAAATCAGCAAGCTAAATAAACCCAATATTTTATGATTCATACTTTTTTGATGGTCTCTAAAAATGAACAATTAATTAATTGCCTGTTTACATTTTTTCGGAAAAGTTTAAAATACCAGTAAAAAATCAGTCCTACTAATCTGTAAAAACACTATAGTAATACGGCAGAATCATACATATATCCTACTTGATAATCTCAGTATTTTCTTTATAATTAATATTATTTACCTATATAAAAGTTAAGACACTCGTAATAAAATTTAAGACATTTTTCACATGCATTGTTACAAACAAATTACCATTCTGCAAAGTTTATCTAACAAAGTCTAACAATTTGATAATCAGCAGCACCTTTCAAGGCCCTCCTGACCCCAATTTAAGGCAATGGCATCACATTTGATTTAATCGTAAAAACAACAATTATGCAGCTAACCCCTAACTCTCCAAAATCTATTAATAATAGTACTTCAACCACCATTGCAGATAATACATTACCTGAAAACATTATTTGTTTTTCTCATTTACGTTGGGATTTTGTTTTTCAGCGCCCTCAACATTTGCTGACGCGCCTGTCAAATACCTTTAACGTATACTTTATTGAAGAGCCTATTTTTGATGCTACAGACCAGGAGTATTATACCTTTACCAAGCGTGATAAAAACCTGTGGGTAATGGTTCCGCATTTAGTGGGTGGTTTAAGTCATGAAGAAAACGTAGCTACTTTAAAATCAATGTTTGGCCGTTATATGGATAATAAACAGCTGAGCAATTATATTTTCTGGTACTACACTCCTATGGCTTTAAATTTCAGCAATGGTTATGATCCTGCTTTAATTATTTATGATTGCATGGATGAACTATCAGCATTTAAATTTGCCCCGGCTGAGTTGAAAGGTTACGAAAAAGAATTAATGGATAAAGCTGACCTAGTATTTACTGGCGGCCAATCATTATACGAAGCTAAAAAACATCAGCACAACAATATTCATGCTTTTCCGAGCAGCATTGACCGTAAGCACTTTTTAAAAGCACGCTCTTATAACGAATGCCCGGCTGATCAGATTGATACCGATAAACTTAAATTGGGTTTTTATGGTGTACTGGATGAGCGCTTTGATATTAATTTAATTAAAGAAATTGCTGATGCACGTCCAGATTGGCAAATCATCCTGATTGGCCCGGTAGTGAAAATTGACCCAGCAAGCTTACCTCAAAACAGCAATATTCATTACTTAGGTGCCAAAAATTATCAGGAACTGCCTGAATATATGGCTACTTGGGATATGGCCTTGATTCCATTTATGCTGAATGAATCAACCCGATTCATTAGCCCAACCAAAACACCGGAATATTTAGCAGCTGGCTTGCCTGTTATATCTACCCCAATACGGGATGTAGTAAACCCTTACGGTACCAAAAACCTGGTACACATAGCTGCTACCGGTGCAGAATTTGTTGCAGCCATTGAAAAAGAACTGCAAACTACAGCTAAAGAAACCTGGAGAAAGAAAGTAGATACTTTCTTATCAACTAACTCATGGGATATTACCTGTAACAACATGCTCAATCTCATGAAAAAAGCGGCATACAAGAATTTATATATGCCGATAGCTCAATAAAAAAACCTATAACTAAATAAGCGCTTAAGGGCGCTTATTTAGTTATTACGGTATTCCTAACATTAACTACCATTTATGAATAACAACCACTCAATAACCCCTGTTGAAATTTGGGGAGGCATAGAGTGTACCTATAACCGTGTAGGCAACGATTACTTTGATCAGTTGCAATATGCGGGGCATTATGATCGTGAAAGCGACTTAGAACAAATAGCCGCTCTCGGTATCACCAAAATGCGCTATCCTGTTTTATGGGAAAAACACCAACCTAACGAACAAACAGCAGTTGACTGGCAACCTACCGCATCTAAATTAAACCAAATGAAGCAGCAGGGCATTGAACCTATTGCTGGTTTAGTACATCATGGCAGCGGCCCGGCTTACATTAACATGGCCAGTGAAGATTTTGCTGAAGGTTTAGGCCGCTATGCTGCACTGGTTGCTCAACAGTTCCCGTGGATTAACTATTACACACCAGTTAACGAGCCGCTTACCACAGCACGTTTTTGTGGTTTATATGGTATATGGCACCCTCACTTAAAAGATAGCTATCATTTTGCTAAAATACTGCTCAATGAGTGTAAAGGCACCGTGCTAGCTATGCAGGCCATCCGCAAGGTAAACCCAGATGCTAAACTGGTGCAAACTGACGATTTGGGAAAAACTCACAGTACGCCATTGCTACAGTATCAGGCTGAATTTGAAAACCACCGGCGCTGGCTTACCTTTGATTTACTTTGTGCTAAAGTTGAACCAGACCATCCTATGTGGCAATATTTGACCTGGATTGGTATTACAGAGCAGGAACTACAGTTCTTTCTGGATAACCCTTGCCCACCCGATGTTATCGGCATCAACCATTACCTTACTTCTGAGCGTTATTTGGATGAAAAGATAGAAAACTACCCACCACATACTTACGGGCACAACGGTCAGCACCATTATGCTGACGTAGAGGCTGTGCGTGTAGCGCATGTTTACCCGGCAGGGCCTTATGAACTACTGAAAGAAACTTGTGAGCGTTACCCAGGCATACCTGTGGCAGTTACGGAAGTACACTTGCATTGTACCCGTGAGGAACAGATGCGCTGGCTACATGAAGTATGGACTGCGGCTAACCGTCTGCAAACCGAAGGCTACCCGGTAATTGCTATTACCGCCTGGGCTATATTAGGTTCACATGGTTGGAACAAACTACTTACCCAACCCAATGGCACTTATGAACCTGGCATATTTGATGTACGTACTGGTCAGCTACGTTCAACCGCTTTAGGACACATGCTGCAAGCTTACAGCGAAAAACAGCATTTTGAACATCCTGTACTGAAAAATAATGGCTGGTGGAAACGAGTTGACCGTATTATTTACCGGCCCGAAGATCATACATCCAGTGCCGATATTATAGCACACAATAGCAGACCTATTTTAATTTTGGGCAAAACCACTACGCTAAGTAAAGCCTATGCCCGTGTATTGAGCGAACGCGGCATTATTTATGAACAGCTTGGCCGCCAGGAACTGGACATTACCAACCTGATTGCTATTGAAAAAACAATTATTGATAAGAACCCCTGGGCCGTTATCAATACTACCGATTTCAGTAAAATAGATGCCGCTGAAGGTGACCGCCGCAACTGCTTTCTGGTAAATACTTATGGGGCACAAAATTTAGCTTTACTATGTAAAAGGTATGGTGTTAAACTACTTACCTTTTCAACCGACTTGGTATTTAACGGCAGCAAAAATCAGCCTTATACCGAAAGTGATAAGCAGGCACCTTTAAATACTTATGGTGAAAGCAAAACTATGGCTGAAAAAGGCATCTTAAAAAGTAATTCAGATGCATTAATTATCAGAACTGGCGCGTTTTTTGGTCCTTGGGACGAGCAAAACTTTATACAGCTTACTTTAAGATCATTACAGCGTGGACAGCAGTTCGTGACCGTTTCAGATGTATCGATATCACCAACTTATTTGCCGGATATGATTCATGTAAGTTTGGATTTGATGCTGGATGATGAGAAAGGCATATGGCACTTAACCAACAGAGGCGAAGTAACCTGGGCTAATTTGGCCTACGCCGTAGCTGAACATGAGGGTTATAGTACGGGATTAATTATTCCAAAATCTATAAACCACATGGGATTAAAAGCTAAACGTCCTACTTACAGTGCGCTGCAAAGTGAAAAAGGTATAGTAATGCCGATGCTGCATGATGCTATAAACCGCTATTTTTATGAAAGAGCTTGCTAAATAAGGCTAATCGAAAGCAGGAAATATAATGTACAATAATTTTAATGGCATGGTGATTGTCTGAAATAGGTATCGTTAAAGAATAATCAATAAGTATTAAAGTAGAGATTAAACCTTTAGCGATATAAATTATCATACTTATATATCAAAATTTTAATTTACCATGAAAAAGCACATTTTAGCCATAACCCTTATAGGTTCTATCGTAGGTTCTTTATTTACCAGCTGTGTAGTACGTGATGGGCATCGTCATCATGGTGGCGGCCGAGATCATCGCGGTGATCATCATTACTATCGCGGATATTAATCTGATAGTTAATCAAAATACAAAGCGGCTTCAACTATTTGAAGCCGCTTTGTATTTATAGATAAAAACCTTTAATGCGGTCGCCTAACTGAGCTATAATAGCAGCCTCCATATCGGTTCCGCAACTGCTGCAAACATGCTGCTCATCTAATTGAACTTCACCTAGTAATTGTTCCTGGTCGTACACTTTAAACTTCTGATCGGCTTGAGGTACAACTTTAACTTCTTTTTCGCCTTCAGGAAAGTTTATAGTTACCTGAAAAGGTTCTGTTTGTGCGTTTTGAATAATCTTGCTCATAACTACACAACAGCCAGAAGGTATGCGCTGTTTGCAAGCTTACACCTCGTTAGTAGCAATGGGCAAATCCCGGCGCGACCACTCGCTCCATGACCCTACATATAGTTTAGCTCCTTGCAATCCGGCTTGTTCTAAAGCCAGCAGGGTGTGGCAAGCGGTTACGCCCGAACCACAATGCACTACTACATCAGCAGGTAATTTACCACCAAAAGCCTGCTCATACTTGTTACGCAGCTCTTCTGCCGACAAATATTTACCACTGGCATCTAAGTTAGAAGCATAAAATATGTTTACCGCTCCCGGTATATGTCCGGCAATCAAATCTAAAGGTTCAGTTTGCCCCAAATAGCGGGCCTCCTCACGCACATCAATCAGCATACGATCAGAACTTTGTGCAGCTTTGCCAGCTTCATCAATAGTAACTGTACCGGCAAATTCAGCAGGCGTTGGGTAAGCAGTGGTAGCTTGGGGTTGAGGCACATCTTGGGTTAACGGCCATTGTGCATCAATAGCCGCCTGTAATCCGCCATTGAGTACCTGAACTTTTTCATGGCCAATAGCTTTCATCATCCACCAAAAGCGGGCTGCACTATTAGCGCCTGCTTTGTCATCATATACGACCACATGCGTTTGCGGCGTAATACCTAAACGGCCTAACAGAGCAGCAAACTGCTGCGGTTCAGGTAAGGGATGCCGGCCACCATAAGCAGGGTTATCTGGTTTAGCTGCCAAATCTTTATCCAGATCAACAAATAGGGCACCTATTAAATGACCTTGCAAATAACGTTCATAACTATCAGGTCCTCCCCTAGCATCAATAATAACCTTGCTGGCTTCGGGTAATTGCTGCAACTCGATAATTTCAATAAGTGGTAACATAAAATGAATTGAAGTATGAGGTAAAACAGAATGACATAGGTAGTAAAAATTTCAATTGTTTAATAATTACATGCACGCTAAAATCACTTTTGCTACCTCATAAAACTATAAAAGGCATCAGTTCGTGATGCCTTTTATAGTTTATATAAATCATTTACCTACTGAAACCAGGTATATCCATATTGAATATTAATCGTGACGTCCCTAGTATTACTTAATAAATGCAGTACTCACATGTAACTGTGCAGCCTATTCTCAGCAATTGCAGTATTTTATAACTGCGCCGCTTTGTTAAGCTGCGTTTTTACCATTTGTTCCAGAGCATCTACCCATAGTGGCGAATCGTTCAGGCTTTCTACCAGTTGTACCTTTTCGCCACCTAAGTGCTTAAATTCAATATCGTATTCTTCGGCTATTTCGTAAACCGTTTCCAAGCAATCGGCCACAAAGGCAGGGCAGAATACTAATATTTTTTTAGCACCTTTTTTAGCCAGATCGGCGATTACTTCGCTGGTATAAGGTTTACGCCAAGGGTCACGCCCTAAACGAGACTGGAAGCAAATGGTATAGTTTTCTTTCGGAATATTAAGCTTGGCAGCAATTAGCCTTGCAGTGGCATGACTTTGTGCACTGTAACAAAACTTATTAGTTTCATTAATGCTTCCGCAGCAATCGTTAGCTTGCAAGCAGTAGCTATGTGTTTCGTCTGCTTTTTTCAATTGCCGTTCGGGCAAACCATGAAAGCTGAATAAAATATGATCGTAAGAAGCTGGATTGTATTTGGCACCATTTTGCGCAAAAGCTTCAATCATCAAATCATTATCGTAAAAAGAATTAACAAAGCTAATTTCGGGTATGGTTTGCCAGATACTCACCAACTCCATTACCTTTTGGTGTACCGAACCTGTAGTAGCCGATGCATACTGCGGAAACAAGGAAATGACCTGAATAGAATCTACCTTAGCAGCTTTCAACTTATCTAAAGCAGTTTGTATTGACGGATTTTGGTAACGCATGGCTAATTCTACCTGATAATCGCTGCCTAAGCGTTCCTGCAACATTTTAGCCGATTTCACGCTATAAACCAGCAAAGGCGAGCCCTCGGGTGTCCATATTTTTTGATATGACTTGGCAGACTGAGGACCACGGAAAGGTACAATAATACCCTTTACCAAGAAGGTACGGCCCACAGCATTGATATCAATTACCCGTTCGTCCATCAAAAACTCATCCAGGTACCGACGCACATCTGCCGTTTGCGGGCTATCGGGCGTACCCAAATTAACTAATAAAATTCCTTTCATAAACACGGCCTGTTTGTACCCTATAGTAAGAACTAAAAGGGTAGGCAAATATCAGATTTATTTTGTCAAAAGGGTGTAATACTCATAAGCAGTGGTGAATGAGTTAGCAATAACTTTACAACTTATTGTTCCACCTGAATACCTGCACCTTCATCCAGGTGCTATTTCTGGCATTTATTTCATTTTCCACAACTTCCACCATGGGGTACCCGGCGAGGCATGATGTTCGTAATGATAACCAAAAAAGTAGCAGGATAAGAAAGCCCACACATGGTTTTTGCTTTGCGTACGCGATTGATGTTGATTATCATGCTCACCTTTATGCGGCTGATAGGTACCAAAGTAGAATAGTTGTAAAGTGCTTAGTAACGACGGTACTACCCAAAACAAAATTAAATTAGGCTGGGGGATCCAAATCTTCAATACATTAAATAAAGCCGCCATAAATACTACTTGCCAAATAGAAAGGTAATTACGAATAAACGTAAAGTACCAAGCTATAAAATTACCATGATGATAGTCGGGATCATCAGTAGTATGCACATGGCTATGGTGCTTGTGGTGCTGTGTATATAGTTTAGGATATAGGAAAGCAGCATACAAAAAGGTAGTGATATAACCTACCACAGTATTTATTGTTGAGTTGGGCGACACTGTACCATGCATGGCATCATGCGCGGTTATGAACAAACCAGTGTATAGGTGCATTTGTACCAGAATAAAAATATACAATAGCGGATTAGTAAAGCTAACATGCCATTGCATGAGTAAAATGGTAGAGGTAAGCCAACCACCAATAACCAATAAAGCCACTATTACTCCTGCTTGTGAAGGCTTTATACGTGGCCTATTTACCGGGCTAGTTCCAGATGGAATTATGGTTTCGTTCATCATACTGATTTATTAATCAGTATTTTTCCAATTCTGTTTTAATTTCTTCCATTAGCCACATGGGAGTTGATGTTGCTCCACTGATACCCACGGTATCGCCAGGAGAAAACATATCCGGACTCAATTCATTAGCGGCTGAAATGAAGTAGGTGTTAGGGTTATGCTTGCGGCATACCTCAAATAACACTTTGCCATTAGATGATTTTTTGCCCGATACAAACACAATTTTATCAAATTGCCTGGCAAACTCAGGCAAGTCCTTATCTCGGTTAGATACTTGACGGCAGATAGTATCATTCGCTTTTACCTCGTAGCCGCGAGCTATCAGCTCGTCTTTAATGTGGTAAAATTTATCGGTGCTTTTGGTAGTTTGACTGTACAGGGTAATTTGCGCTGGCAGATCTACCTGGTCCAGCTCGGCAATATCCTGAAACACCACAGCGTTGCCGTTGGTTTGGCCCTGTAAACCTATTACTTCCGCATGGCCATGTTTACCAAAAATCAGGATATTCTCTTTGTTATCGTACGAGGTTTTAATTCGGTTCTGTAATTTTAATACTACCGGGCAAGAGGCATCAATCAGCGTAATGTTATTTTCGAGGGCTAAACGGTACGTTTCTGGTGCTTCGCCATGTGCCCGTATCAGCACCTTTTCATCATGCAAATTAACTAGCTGCAGGTGATCAATAATGCGCAGACCCTGCGCTTTTAGGCGCTCTACTTCTTCATCGTTATGCACAATGTCGCCCAGGCAGTATAAGTAACCATCTTCGGCCAAAATTTCTTCGGCCATATCAATAGCATAGACTACCCCAAAGCAAAACCCCGAATCCTGATCAATCTGAACCTGTAACTGATATGCTCCCATAGTTATACAAAATTACAGTAAAATTTACATATATAATGTCAACTTACACCAAGTGCAGCAAACCGAAAAAAATGAATTGTGTAATCAACAACGTTGGTGCTACGGCACTCTGCCGTTTAAATTTAAATGCTTCAAATACGCCTAAAAACACAGCACTCACGATGAACCAACCTATATAATTTTTTAGTGGCACACTACCACCGACCCAATTCCAGTAATCAAACCGCATGGCAATAGGCTCAATCAGCCAATCAAGTGCCACCAATATTATAGTACCGACCAGTATACGTATCCATACATTTTTTAAGCGGCTTCGTTGCAGCAATACGCCTGCACCATACACCAGCAAAAACCAGTTGATACCTATAGTAAGCGGAATAGCCCAGAGTTTTGGCCCCAGCGTGCGCCCATAATGGTAATGCCCAAATAGAAGTTGCGTATGCACGCCTATCCACTCGCCGGCAAAACCTAACACATACACCATTAAGGCAAATATCACAAACTTAAAATCAGGTTTTTGATGATTGATGAGGACTACCAGCAACATCAGTTCCAGATGGAACGGAACAATGCGTAAAAATAACGGGCGGAATGAATGCAAATAAAAGCCGGCTAAGCCTACCACATGAAATAGAATGATAACGATGATACCGGTTTGTGTTTTACTCAACTTCATACCCGTCGGCCTTTCCACATGGTATTTCTGGTAAAATGATTTTGAATGGCATAGTAACCAATTACAGCCAGGCTCAACATTTGCAACGGGTGCAGCACCACATTGTACCAGGCGTTTTGCCCTGATGATAATGAAATCATGATGCGGGTAAGAATAATTAATCCGCACATCATGACAATTAAAGGAACATTTAAGGTGGCGAAAACTAACAACGGACCGCCAATAAGTAGTAACATATAAAATATAAATCCGGGTATGCTGTAGTTGAAGGCGGCCAGAAAGTTTTTGCTGAAACCATTAATAGCATCGCGGTAGCCGGTGTACATGCGGCAGGCTATTAAACCATTAGCCAGCAAACCCTCGCCGCTGTATCCTTCGGCTTTAACCAGCTTCATGATTTCCACATCTTCCACCACCCGGTTTCTCGATTGCTGGTGCCATTGCTGCTGGCGGTATATGGTGGCATCAAACAGCATGAATTGTCCGCTGGCTGCCGCTACTGCATAATTTTTAGCGATGTATATTAAGCGTACAGGCAACAAGTTTAACAATACATAATGCATTAAAGGCACTACCATTCTTTCGCCAATGGTACGCATAACCTGGTTGGTGAATAAGCTAAGCAATGCCAAGCGTTGTACCTGCATGCGGTGCACAGCACTATTCAGCAAACCTTTATACACCTTTTCGTCGGCATCTAAAAACAAAAAATAACGGCCTCTGGCCTGCCTGGCTAGTTGGTAACAAGCATAATTCTTACCTAACCAGTCATCCTTTAAAGGCTCTCCTTTTATTACTTGAAAACGGCTGCGGCCTGCCATAAAGGCTTCACATATAGCATAAGTTTGATCTGATGAATCATCATCCAGCACAATAACTTCGTAATCCTGATAATCTTGTGTCTCAATAGATTGCAGTAAGGTTAGAATATTGCTTTCTTCATTCCGCGCCGGGATTAAAACAGATACTAGTTCGTGATGCTGACGAGCTACTTTGTGCAGCTTCGGATTAGATATGAAGTTAAACAGCGTAACAACAAAGCGCAGTATCAAAAAGAAGAAAACGATAAACAATACAATAATCACGTTTACAGAACAATTTGAGTTTGAAGCAGTTTTGCCGAATGATAATGTTGCTGATACAGTGCCTGTAATTCGTCTATATGCACAGGATTTTGCACATCACTTTTCACATAAACGTTAATAGTGGGCTTTTTATGCTGATGATACTCAATAAAAGTAGCGGCAAACACATACTGGAATCGTCCGGCGGCTTGCTTTACTACCCGCAACAATCCTTTTTCAAATTTCACATCATCTACAAAGTTGGAGTATAGTTGTCCTTGTGGAAAAATGAGCACTAGGTTTTGTGGATCTTGCAACAATTCGCCGGCATAAGCCAATGATTCCATCATTTGCCTGGAATGCTTGGTAATAGAGAATGCCCCCATGTATTTGAGGAAGAATACCTCACGTACGGTGTCTTCCAGTATCATGATGTGGAACTTTTTTTTGAACAGTTTATAATTGAGCCAGTACAGCAAAAAACCATCCCACCAGCCAAAATGATTGGCTATAAGCAGAATAGACTTTTCGGGATTGACTTCAGCCTGATTAAAGTTAAACTTCTGGAAATTTCGCTTCAGTATAAAGCGGATATAATGATGGAAAAACCAGTGTATGAGTTTATTTTCTTTAGGCCGGATCATGATGCCCCGGCAAGATAGAAAATATGAACAAACTTTGTATGAACGTTATGATTCAGCCTGCTTTTTTAAAGCCTCCTGATGAAAGCGGTTCACCTTTTCAGCCAATTCACTAAACGGAATTTCACCCACCACCCCACAATCAAATAAATGGATATAGGCCGAAGGTTTAAGGCTTTCAAAATAATCAATCAGTACGCAGGAATACACAATTTGGCAAGGGCCTTTAACGTACTTAATTAACCGCTCCAAACCTTTCTCGATATTCAATTCAGGAACATGGTTGGAAAACAGCGTACCCTGAGGATAAATCATCACCAGGTTTTCAGAGTTATCTAATAGGTCGGCAGCGTACTGCAATGATTTCAGCATATTGCGTGACCCCTTCTCGATAGAGAACCCGCCGAACCAAGTAAATATTTTACGCTTGGCCAACTGGTCTTCCTGAATCATGATATACAGCTTACGTTTCAGGTGCCAGTAAGCTACATAGTTGGCAAAAAAGCCATCCCACCAGCTAAAATGATTACCTAACAGCAATACCGAATGCCCTTCACGTGGCTCAAATGGCGTAACCACAATGCGTTTAAATGCCTTATTCATGCGATAACGCATGTACTTAGCAAACCAGTTACTGAACAAGTTATGGCGGCGGGCAGTTATCATACCAGGCAATTTACTAAATAATCATCTAATTGAGGTGTAACCAACCAATGTCCCATAGGCAGCTCATGCACTTCAGGATTATTTAGCAAGTTGATAAAAGACATAGCTCCTGTTTTGGGGAAAAGCATATCATGTTTTCCAAAAACAAAAGTACATTGAATATGATGCTGGTTTATTACTCCGGCAATGTTGGCTGGTTCTACCTTTAACAGCTTGAGCATGTGCAATGTATAATACACATTATGGCGGTTTGTTGAGGTATCCATCTCATGATAAGCTATTTTATACAAGCTTTCATCAATAAACCTTACCTTTTTCAACGTTTTTAATATGCCTGGTGCCAGCCAATTACTTTTAACGGCAGTTTTAAACAAGTACTTTCCAAAAGGTTTATGGACTAAAAAGTTAAAGCCTTTATATACAGATAAACCATCAGGAGCAATTAGTACCAATTGGTCAATCAGATCAGGAAATTGCTCAACCAGTACTAGCGCTAGCTTAGCACCCATGGAATAGCCCATCAAGCTAATGCGTTGCTGTCCAAATTTTTCAAACCAAGCTTCCAGATATTGGCGCATCAGTGGTTTAGACATACCTGCTAAGATGCGAGCTTCATCCCACCCCTGTAATTCGGTTTCACCATGAAAAAAATGGTCAAAGCTATATACCTTATATTGCGTGAGTATTGATTTCTCCAGTACTTTAAACTGCTCTCCGGTCATGCCATAGCCATGAAATGCCAATAGCGGCTTTGTGCCTGTACCATACTCATAATATCTAACCCGCCCTAAACCCGGTAGCTGTAGAAAACTCATAAGCCGGCAATATTAATAAAAATTTAGTTAGTCGGTTAGTCGGTTAGTCGGTTAGTCGGTTAGTCGGTTAGTCGGTTAGTCGGTTAGTCGGTTAGTCGGTTAGTCGGTTAGTCGGTTAGTCGGTTAGTCGGTTAGTCGGTTAGTCTAAATACAGGCTGCCGAACTTTGGTTTGAACTTTCTACACAAACTTACCACCCCACGAACTTACCGACTTTCGGACTTCCCTACCCATTCACTTACAATTTTGGCTGATAACAAGGCCAACGGAATACCGCCGCCAGGGTGTACGCTGCCACCACAAAAATATAAATTTTTGATTTTGGCCGATCGGTTAGCATGGCGTAAAAAGGCGGCAAACTGGTTATTGGAACTGGTACCATACAAAGAACCTTGGTAAGATGAAGTGCGGCTTTCAATACTACGCGGATCCAGAATGCTTTCATTGATAATAAATAGTTCAACATTTTCGCCCAGCATGGCTGATAACTTGCCTATAATATTTTGCCGGGCTTGCTGAATCAATTGCTCCCAGTTTTGCCCGGTGTTGGCGGGAACATTAATCATCACAAACCAGTTTTCACATCCTGGTGGCGCATCATCAGCTTGATATTTGGAACTGATGTTGAGATAAACCGTTGGGTCATGATAAATAGTTTTCTGTTGCCAAATGGCGTTAAACTCCGCTTCATAATCGGCACTAAAAAATATATTGTGCAGGTCTAGTTCCGGAAACTGTTTTTGTATACCCCAGTAAAATATCAGGGCAGAGCTGCTGCGTTCCTGGTTCAATATTTTTTCGGGGAACAGCTTAGTGTACCGATTTAACAGCTTACGATAGGTAAACCATACATCCATATTAGATATTATAGTATCACCCAATATCACTTTGCCGTTTACCTGAACACCAATGGCTTTCTGCTGTTCCAATACAATTTCTTCCACAGCCGCTTGATAATGAAACTGTACCCCTAACTCTTGCGCCAGTTTCACCAAACTACCGGTAATACTATACATACCCCCTTCAGGAAAATAAGCACCGAAGTGCTGTTCCAGATGTGGAATGACGTTAAGCGTAGCTGGTGCCTGGTAAGGGTTGGAACCATTATAAGTAGCATATCGATTAAAAAACTGCACCATTCGCTCATCTTTAAAAAAGCTTTGATTAGCCCGGTGCATGGTACGCAGTGCATCAATCTGAAATAAACGTAAAATAGATTGCAGGGTACGGTTGCTCAAATACGTTTGCAACCGGTGCAGCGATTGCTCCAGAAATACATGATTGGTTATATCATAAATACGGCTACTGTTGCGGCTATACTGTTGGATAGCCTTTACTGACTCACCTGTTTTTTGATGAACTTCATCAGCAAAACGATCAACATCAGCGTAAGCTTTCAACCGACTACCATCCGGATAAAAGTAATTACAGACTACATCCAGCTCTTTATAACTAAAATAGTCAGACGGATTTTTACCGGCCAGCTTGAACAACTCATCTACATACTGTGGCATGGTAAACAAGCTGGGGCCTGCATCAAAGCGATAACCCTCCTGCTCAAATTCTGACAATTTGCCGCCCGGATAATTGTTAGCTTCAAACACCTCAACTGCATAGCCCTTTACTGCTAAACGAATAGCTATAGCAATACCGGCAATACCAGCACCAATAATAAGAGCCTTAGGCTTCGACATGTATTAAAATGTATTTTGTAACCATACCACTGCTAAGGTAAGGCAGTTCTGCGTTCACACAAAAAAAGCAGGACATTTGCTATGCCCTGCTTTTTAACTTTTTAAGTTCAGTTAATTAGTTGTTAGCCGTATCGTGTACGCCTTCGCCAATTTCTTCAATTGTTTTCTTGTTGAAGGCTTCCAGATCGGCCGGGGTACGGCTGGTTACCAAACCATTGTCGGTTACTACTTCCTGATCTACCCATTCGGCACCAGCATTTTTCAAATCGGTTTGCAATGACGGGTAAGAAGTTAACTGACGACCTTCCAACAATCCGGTTTCAATTAGCATTTGCGGACCGTGGCATATAGCTGCCAATGGTTTACCCTCTTCCAAAAACGATTTTACAAATGATACCGCATCTTTATTTTGGCGCAGTTTATCAGGGTTTAATACACCACCCGGCAGCACCAAAGCGTCATAATCAGACGGGTTAACATCGGTTAATACCTTATCTACCTCTACTTCAATACCCCAGTGGTCTTGATCCCACGCTTTTATTTTTCCGCTTTGCGGCGATACAATATGTACAGTTGCCCCGGCAGCCTGTAAGGCTTCTTTAGGGCTGGTTAATTCTACCTGCTCAAATCCCTCTTCAGTAAGGATGGCTACTTTACGGTTATTTAAATTTGCCATAATCTTATCTATTCAGTTTACTAAAAACGCCAGTTAGTTGGCATTCGCTAGTAACTACAAAACCCAATCACTTAGGTTTTAAACAATTTGTTTTTGTAAGGTATGCTGCAGGGCATAGTTCATGAAATCGCTAGTCAAGCCATAATCTTCCGTACCCTTACGCCGAATAAAATAGAAGTTACGGGTAATTTTTAAGCCCTCAACCGGCACTTCCACCAAATCGCCTTCGTCTAACTCGCGCACGATGGATGGGCGCGGCATAAAGCCCAGGCATTGGTCGGCCAGTAAAAAGTTCTTTAAAGCTTCAGTTCCACCCAGTCTGATCTTCACCGATAAATCAGCAGGCTTGATATGGTGTGAGGCCAAAGCTTTCAGCAAAGCCGTTAAAGTACCCGACCCGCGCTCACGCAAAGCCATTGGTGTTTTAAGTAGTTGCTTTAAGGTAAGCGATTTGCCGGCCAATGCGCTTTTAGCCGAACAAACCGGCACCACTTCATCACTCATAAAAGGCTTATAAGATACAGTAGTCAGCTTGTTATCCGCTTCGATAATGCCAATATCTACTTCGTGGTTCAATAAAGCATTTAAAATATACTCAGAGTTGCGGTTAACCAGCTGTACGCCCACATTGGCATATTGCCGCTGGAAGCCCGACAAAATAGGCGGTAATATATACAGGGCAATGGTAGTACTGGCTCCTAACCGCAAATGTCCTGCAGCATAAGATTGATTGCTGAGCACCGATAAATCATATTCTACTTTGCGTTCAATTTCGGTTGCCTGCAGCAAATATTCGTTCAGTTTTTTACCGGCTTCGGTCAGGATAATACTGTTACCCCTACGCTCAAACAAAGGCAGCTTGTACTGATCTTCCAGCGCTTTAATGTGCTTGCTGATGGCAGGTTGCGTAATAAACAATACCTGTGCAGCTTTTGAAAAGCTCAGGTTTGCCGCCACCTCCATAAAAACACGGTGAGAAAATGAAATCATAGCATCTTAAAAACTTGTTCTCAGCAACATCTAGTTAGTGTTTCTGGAGATCAGCTAACCAAAAGTAACTTTTTTATGCAATTCCGGTCAACAATAATATTGCACTGTATGAAATATCTACTTTTGCCGCCCGTTTGTTACACATACAACTGTTCATGCGTTATCGTAAGTACTATCTGCCTTTATTGCTCCTTGTAGCATCTGTTCTTTTTGCGTTCGTTTCTTACCAGCGTGGCATGCATGCTGATCTTAAAGGCGACTATTATATTTACTGGCAAGCCGGTAAAAACTTCTTAGCAGGGCAAACGATATATACCCCCGGTTTGGTGGACGGTGGCTTTACCTACCCGCCATTTGCGGCTTTGCTGTTCAGTACATTTTCCTGGATGCCTTTCCATACCTCGGCTTTCCTTTATACCTTTTTAATCAATTACGGCTTATGGGTGGTTTCGCTGGTACTGATTAGGCAGATTTTCCAAAAGTTATATCCTGCCGAAAACTTGAATTTACCTTTCATACTAGCTATCGCACTTTCGGCCGGTTTTTACTGGCACAACTACATTTGGATGAATGCCAACCTTCCGGTGCTTTGTTTCACGTTGTTGGGCATCCGCTGTTACTTGGATAAAAAATTCAACTTGAGCTATCTGTTCTTTTTAGCAGGTACATTTTTCAAGGTCACTCCTGCCTTGTTCTTGATTTTCGCGGCCATTAAACGCGGACCTAAAGACTGGCCTAAAATAGCGTTGTTGGCTTTACCATTTATATTTATCCCTATGCTGTTCAGAGGGTGGCATACCGGGTTGCAAGATTGGGCCGACTATTATCAGGCCTTTGTGGCTCCTTTTTCTAAAGGCAAGGTAGATGAAAATATTATTAGCCTCGGCATACCCGCACTATTGGAAAAGCTGAATACTGGCAACGCGGCATTAGGCTACTCTCCGCTGTTGCATTTAACGGCCACTGGCTTAAAAAGACTTACTCTTTTGATTCAAGTACTTATTGTAGGCTCAATTACAGCTAAGTTTGTTTACGATCGCTATATACACCAGCAGGAAGAATTTTCGGTAGCCGATTTTTGTATGATTTTTCTGATTACTTTACTGGTGCCGGGCCGGGTTTGGGGGCACCATCATGTTTGTACCAGCTTTATCTATACCTATCTGTTCATCCTGGTGCGCAATCACAAACCGCTTTTAATATTCACTATATTGCTTTGCCTCCTGACGGAATTTACAATTAAAGACGTAATCGGGCAAACCCTATGCGATTTGCTTCGCGAGTATTGCTATATTACTCTAGTAATGATTTATACCAGTTCCATAATTGTATGGCAGAGTTATTTATCTAAAACACCAAAGCCGGTAAAAGGCTATAGTGTTTAGCTATGCTTTTTACCGGCTTTGGTATATAATGATAATGCTTTTTTGTAAGCTTAGGCTTCTACAGGCTGACCTACCAGGTTTTTAGCCACCAAGTATTCCGCAATTTGTACCGCATTAGTAGCAGCACCTTTGCGCAGGTTGTCAGACACAATCCAGCAGTTTAAGGTATTAGGCTGGGTTTCATCACGACGGATGCGACCTACAAACACTTCGTCTTTTTCATGAGCTTCCAGTGGCATGGGGTATTTTAGGTTGGCCACATCATCTACCACAATTATGCCTGGTGCTTTGCTTAATAGATCGCGCACTTCATTCAAGTCGAAATCATTAGCAAACTCAATATTTACCGACTCAGAGTGGCCGCCCATTACCGGAATGCGCACGGTAGTAGCCGTAACGCGGATACTGTCATCACCCATAATCTTTTTGGTTTCCAGTATCATCTTCATTTCCTCTTTGGTATAGCCGTTATCCTGAAAAACATCAATATGAGGTAACACATTCAGGTCAATCTGGTAAGGATAAGCTTTCGGGCCTTCAATGCCTTTACGCTCATCCATCAACTGGTTAACCGCTTTAACACCTGTTCCGGTTACCGATTGATAGGTAGATACCACTACACGTTTAATTTGGTATTTATCATGCAAAGGTTTTAAAGCCACTACCATTTGTATAGTTGAACAGTTTGGGTTAGCTATAATTTTATCTTCGGCAGTCAGCGCATCGGCATTTACTTCGGGTACTACCAGTTTTTTGGTAGGGTCCATACGCCAGGCTGATGAATTATCAATTACGGTAATACCTGCTTCGGCAAACATAGGCGCTTGCTCCAATGCAGTATTGCCACCGGCCGAAAACAAGGCCAGATCGGGCTTTTGCTTAATCGCATCCTCGGCAGAAACCACCTTATAAGGCTTACCCTTAAAAGTAACTTCTTTACCAACACTCTTGGCTGAAGCTACCGGGATTAATTCTGTTACGGGAAAGTTGCGTTCTTCCAGAACCTGCAACATTTTAGTGCCTACCAAACCGGTAGCACCTACTACTGCGACTTTCATAGCTTTTTAAAAAATATGTTTATTATATGTTGAATATCAAAGCTACAAATTTTTAACAGATTACCTACCATAACCTAAACCATTTGGTTTAAACCAACACGTACAGTAAACCGTAAAAGTTTAAACGGCATATAACTCATTTTTTTACCTTTGCCTGTTATCAACTTAAAGCTGCATGAGCGAAAAAATTTTAATAATTGGTGCTAACGGCCAGATAGGTACAGAACTGGTAACGGCATTACGCCGCATACATGGCGCCGAACAGGTAATCGCTTCAGATATTAACAACCCGGCTTATGCCATCCGTAACAGTGGCCCGTTCGAGTTTGCCAACGTACTGGATAAAGAAACGCTTCATCATTTATTTCAAAAACATCAGCCTACCCAGGTTTACCTGCTGGCGGCCATCCTGTCGGCTACCGGCGAGCAAAAGCCTAAAATGGCTTGGGATTTAAACATGAACGGCCTGATTCATGTACTGGATTTAGCCTTAGAATTTAAAACAGCTAAAGTTTTCTGGCCAAGCTCTATCGCCGTTTTCGGTCCTAATTCGCCTAAGCAAAATACGCCGCAGTACTGCGTAATGGACCCGAATACCGTTTACGGATTTAGTAAACTGGCCGGTGAGCGCTGGTGCGAATATTACCACGCTAAACATGGCTTGGATGTACGAAGCATTCGTTACCCTGGCATTATCAGTTGGAAAGCAGCACCCGGCGGCGGCACTACTGATTATGCTATTCATATTTTTCATGAAGCATTGAAAACCGGCACATACCAAAGCTTTTTATCGACTAGCACTATGCTACCGATGATGTATATGGAGGATGCTATACGGGCGACCATCAGCTTGATGGATGCACCTATCGAAAACCTGACTATCCGTTCCAGCTATAACCTGGCCGGTATGAGTTTTACACCCGAACAACTAACACAGAAAATACAGCAGCATCTTCCTGATTTCACCATCAGCTATGCCGATAACGATCCACGCCAGGCCATTGCTGATAGCTGGCCGCAAACTATAGATGATAGCCAAGCACGGCAAGACTGGAACTGGCAACCGGAATATGACTTGGAAAGGCTAACCGCAGATATGATGGAAAACCTGAAGAATAGTTTAAATTTGTAGCGTAAAGCCATTATTTTAAACGCTAACAAGAAATGTCTTGTATCAACCTAAATAAGCTATTAAGCTCTATGGCTGATGTTTGCAATGGCTTAACAAATTATTTAATAACCATTAACTACTCCATATAAAATGGGAAGAGCATTTGAGTTCCGTAAAGAAAGAAAATTTAAACGCTGGGCCAAAATGGCTGTGCAGTTTACCCGCTTAGGTAAAGAAATTGTAATGGCCGTAAAAGATGCCGGCCCAAATCCAGATACTAACTCACGCCTGCGCACAGCTATGCAAAATGCCAAAGCGGTAAACATGCCTAAAGACCGTGTTGAAGCTGCTATTAAACGGGCATCCAGCAAAGACGAAAAAGATTATGAAGAGCTGGTGTATGAAGGTTATGCACCACACGGTGTAGCGGTATTGGTAGAAACGGCTACCGACAATACCAACCGCACTGTAGCCAACGTACGCAGCTACTTTACTAAAGTAGGTGGTACGCTGGGTAAAACTGGTTCGTTAGATTTTGTATTCAGTCGTAAATCAGTTTTCCGCTTTGAACCAGGCGAACGCGATTTGGAAGAACTGGAATTTGAATTAATTGATGCCGGATTGGAAGATTTGTTTGTAGAAACTGATGAGGAAGGTAACGATGTAGCCGTTATTCATGCAGCTTATGAGGATTTTGGCAAAATGCAAAAGACCTTAGAAGCTATGGGTATGGAATTAAAATCAGCCAAATTGGAACGTATTCCTTTATCTACTACCGAAATCAGCGAAACTGATGCAGCGGACGTTATTAAACTGATTGACCGTCTGGAAGAAGATGACGACGTACAGGCCGTGTATCACAATATGGCAGAGTAAGCTGTAAAGTCGAAGTCAAGAATATAGATTTAAGACAAGCTTGCTTACTACAAGCTGATAGGTTATTGCGAAGTACGGCATAGCTATACTTCGCAATAATCTCAATAAACATCCGAAACTGAACGATTTAAGTTTACCTATGCAGTTCGAAGAGTTTTTTAAAAAGAAGAAAATTAGTTTGGATGCCTTACAACAAGGCGACCCAACACTGTTTTCGGAATTTAAAATGCATTACGAACAAATGGGTGAAAAAAGCTTCGATCATACCAAGAAATATTGGTTTAATAAGTTGCGTCACCAATACCCGTTGCCACCTGAAGTAAAAGTTGAAAAGTTGACGATGGAAAACAGGGTAGCCGAGCAAACCGTAGCTGATACGTTAACTGAGGAAACACCGGTAGAACAAAATGCTAAACTAGGGTTTAAACCGAAGTTTAGAGCTGCTGCCGTACCTAAGCCAGCAACGCCTACTGCTGAACAATCAGAAGAAAAAGCGTTACCTCCAACCTCAGAACCAAAACCGGCCATTGAAGCGTCAGAGTCTGCTTCTGAAGAACAACCTGCCCCTGAGACACCCAAACCGATTACAGCTAAACCAGCTTACAAACCACGGTTTCAAGCTAAAACTGTAGCAACGGCCAAACCTGCTGCCGAAAGCCCGGATACGGAACAACCAGTAGCAAGCACACCATCGCAGCCAGCACCTATTTCCGAAACTAAGCTGGAACCACCTGTTGATACAACTGCTTCAATAACTGCTGTGCCAGCTCCTAAATTAGGTTTTAAGCCGCGGTTTAAAACAACTGAACCTGCGCCAGTTCCGGCTCCTGAAGTTGAGTCTAAAATTACAGAAAGCCCAAAGGAAGAAAAGCCAGCACCTGCAGAACACCCCTTACCCGCTACTGAACTACCCACAACTCCAGTGGAAGAAAAACCGGAAGCCCCAAAACCTGCTTACAAGCCGCGTTTTAACCCCAACATGGTAAAGCCCAAACCACCTGAAGAAGGTGAAGGTGCCTAGTAACTTGTTTTAAGCTTAACAAACTTCGTTTAAAATAGAAAGAACACATCATGGTGAAAAAGTATATCACCGCAACATGTTCTTACTGCTTATGCTTATAAAAATATAAAACCAGTTTTACTTTTCTTCGCCTGGATGATAGGTTACTTCAGCGTGTTTTAATACATCATCTTTGTAAAATAACACATCTTTAAATTTACCATCCAGGTACATCTGCGCCTGATCGGTAAAATGTTTGGATTGCGGATTAAAGGATTGTCCGCCGGTAATGAGTGATTTTGCTTTGATACGCGGTCCAAACTCGATAGCGGCCATAAAGCTATTACCGGAATAACCATAGCGTTTTTTCGTACCTTCCATCGTGCGGCTTACAAACGAAGGCAGCTCGCCAAAAGTTGAAGCCACCGAAGCTGCCGGTAAACTTGGCTGGTTATCATCAAACGTTACGCCATCAGCCGGGCGTTGGTAGCGGTTGATATCGCCCCATTGTACCTGCCAGGTTCCATAACGTGATTGCAGATTTTTAATCGTCTCGCTTAGGTATGCCAAAGCTTGTGCTGGTGGTAAAGTTTTCAGTATTTTCTCCACACGCGCTGTTTGGTACGTACCCTCTTCAGCTGATGCAGGTCGTGGTAAAGCGGCCAGCATACGGGTACCCCACTCTACTCCCAGCGTAGTAGCTACAGAGTTAATGGCCGAACGCCTATTCCAGTTCCGTAAAATCTGTACTGGTTGAGCCAAGCTACTTTTTAATGAATCAGGAGCTTGCTGATAAGCCTGGAATAGCACCGGCAATAGCACATCAAAAGCGGCTAGGTAGCGGTCATAACCTTTGGCTATCATGCCATCTAAGGTAAGCTTCTCGGTATTATCCAGTAACTTGACCGCATTTACACCACGATAATTCTGCCCATCGGGTGCCATGTAAGCCGGGTAGTTCTTCGGATTAGGGCTATTTTTACCCGATACAGCATAAGGCGTGGCATTACAATTTTGTATCCAACCACCGGCAGGGTTATGCACCTGCACAATTTCATTTAGCTTATGTACGCCGCTCCAATCGGTAGCCGAGGTGCTGCCATCAACTGGCTGGGTCCAATCCAGCTTCGGGTCACGCTTAGGCACATAGTTACCATACCAAAATGCCGTATTGCCCTGATCGTCGGCATAAACGGTGTTGTTGGTAGCATTAGATACCAAATCCATTGCCTTGACATACTGCGCATAGGTATTAGCTTTAGTAATGAGCCACGATTCTAATAAGGCATCATACGAGCGATTGTTCGCTTTTAAGCTTAACCATTTACCATCACGACTACCCAGCACCGGACCATGATGCGTGTAAAAACCATTGATAGTAATTGGTTCTACTTTATTACCCTGCTTACAATTGATGACCAACTTACGTGAGGTAAGTGGTTTGAGATGACCATTGTATTCGTAGTACAAAGCATTATCTTTTTTAACCACTTTTTCGGAATAAGCATCAGCTACATCGGCATTGCTGCTGGTATGCATCCAGCCGCAATGCGGGTTGAAGCCTTGATAAATGAAGAATTGCCCCCAGGTAACTGCCCCGTAGGCATTCAGTCCCTCATCACTTACCAGTTGCACTTCCGAGCGAAAATAAAAAGGCACGTGCGGATTGATATACAACATAGCATGGCCAGAGGCTGATTTTTTTGGTGAGATAGCAAATCCATTCGAACCAATTTCCCGATCGAAAATCCGATCCTCTAAAGTTTCTGCCGGTTTGCTAATAGTACCATACTTTGCATCAGAGGAACTTGAATAAAACTGACGGGTTTCATTTAAGCTGATGCCGCCGGTTACCGTAGCTGATACACTACCATCGGTAAACATCAGGGCATACCAGGGTTCAAAATGGTGCAATACCAAAGGTTTCGTTTCCGGATGTTTGTACAAATAATAATTAACCCCATCGGCAAAAGCATCCATCAGCTTTTTAAACCACAGCGGACTGGCTTTATACTCTTTAATAGCGTCGGCACTATCGGCAATGAGTTGCAGTTGCACATCGGTGTATAGGCTATTTTCGCCATCCACTTCGGCCTGCTTACCCAGTTGGTACAGGTAATTACGCTCTACACCTTTAAAGTTTTCCTCACATTCTGAATACAATAAGCCAAATACCGCATCAGCATCGGTTTTACCATAAATATGCGGTACACCCCAATTGTCGCGAATAATGGTAACCTGTTTAGCTTGTGCTTGGTAACGGGCTATTTCAGTTGGGGTAAACTTTTGGGCAAAAGTTAAAAGTGGCAATGAGCATAAAATAGTGAGTAGTTGTTTTTTCATGCAGTGTATTCAAGAGAAATGTTTACCCCAGAAAATTAAGCATTTTTACAGGCTTTCAAAGCTATAGGCTGCATACGCCCTGTTATTGTTACAAACAAATTCACCATCTTTAGCTTCCAAAGTACATTATGCTGCGCCTCATTTTACTTATTCTTTTGCTCCTTGTTTCGCTACTTACCATATTTAAAGCACCTACTTACCATTTGTGGCTGGTGGCCATTATGGCCGGCGAATACAGTCTTATTTTTATAGGTGCAACGCTCTTGTTACTGTCAGCAGGCTGGTGGTCAGCTCATTACCAAACTATCGGAACAATAGTGGGTGTACTGGCTTTGCTATTGTTTATTTATCCTATTATTAATGCTTATATTATTGGCAAACAACTGGCAGCTAACATGAATAAGGCATTGAGTTCACCTATTCAAGCAACTCATTTTGCACCGTTCAGCTTCACTAAGCTTTTTACAAACGTATCTTTACAGTCTTATAAAACGTTCACCTACGTGAGCTATCCGGATACTACCTTAACGCTCGATTACTATAAAACCGCCACTACAGGCAAACGCCCGTGTGTGGTGGTTATACATGGCGGCTCGTGGAGTAGTGGTGACAGCAAGCAACTACCGCAACTCAACAGCCGGTTAGTACAAGCCGGTTATCAGGTAGCCAGTGTTAATTACCGGCTGGCGCCTAAATGGCAAAGCCCTGCTCCCGTGCAGGATGTAACTGCTGCGTTGCATTATCTACGCCAGCATGCCGATGAATTACAGATTGACACTACACAATTTGTATTACTAGGTCGTTCGGCAGGTGCGCAAATTGCTTTGCTGGCGGCCTACACTTTAAAACAGGCAGGCATTAAAGGCATAGTCGATTTTTACGGACCAGCCGACATGGTTTGGGGTTATTCCATTCCGGCACCTAAATTAGTGATGGATTCTAGGCGGGTAATGGCTAATTACCTAGGCGGGTTTTATCCTGCTGTGCCGCAAAACTATCAGGCCAGTTCGCCTATCGAGTTTGTAAACTCACAAACCGTACCTACTCTGATTATTCATGGCGCTAACGATGTGTTGGTGGCTTACGAACATAGCCGCCGACTGGATGTCAAGCTACAACAAAACAACATACCGCATTACTGGCTCAAACTGCCCTGGGCTACACATGGGTTTGACTATCACTTGAACGGACCGGGCGGGCAGCTATCTACCTACGCGGTTGAGCATTTTTTACAATCAGTTACCCATTAAACTTACCAGCGATGTTTTCACAACGGTTAAAACATTTTGGCGGCCTATTGTTTAATTAGCTATCAACTAACACAGTAATCCAGCATTATGAAATACGCATTCGTTTTTGGGACAAACGTTTATTTAAGCGATACCCGCACCGTAAGCTATGCAAATACCGAAACCCGTATAGAGTTTTTAAAAGTATTATCCTCTTATCACCATCGCGATAGCAAAGATGATCATACTCTGGCTATTGATGCCACTATCAGTTCCAGTAATGATGAGGGAATCAGAATAGAAAACAACCGCTTGCAAGCTAACAGCAACCTTACGTTAGAAGCTTTGCCTTACCGCGTACGTGTTTTCCATACCGGCCATGCCGAGCCCATTTTAGATGTGTATCAACTACCTGAAGACCAATATGATGCTTTAGACAGTCATATCACTAATGAAATTGAGGTTTTACAGCCTGAAGCCGTATTTACCATAAAAGGTGATTTTAAAGTAGATGGTCATCGCATTTTAATTGACAACGAAAAGTTGTTTGTGGATGGCGATAGCTATGCCACTGGCAAAACCAATGCACATCAAGGCGTTATGTTAACTCCTTATGGCGTGCTTTCTTAAGCGCTAATATTACATCAATTTTTTAAAGCCTGATTACAGCCCGTAATCAGGCTTTGTTGTGTAAACATGTGGTAAAAATTATCATTTAAAGTAATATTTTCACAAATCAACGTTTAGTTTCTATCTTTATAGAGTCTGTTTTTAAAATACATAATAAATGCTGATAGCAAAAAAGAAGAGCTTCCGTTGGTCTGATGAGAGTGAACCGCACAAGCACCGTACTAAAACAATTATTAAACAACATCCCGAAATTAGGCAGTTAATTGGCCGCAATCCTTACACCATTTTTATTATTGCCTTTTGCGTAGGCTTACAAATTGTAATGGCTTGGGCTTTAAAAGATGTAGCCTGGTGGTGGATTGCTTTAGCTGCTTATGGTATTGGCGCTTTTGCCTGCCACACTTTGTTTGTGTGTATTCATGAATGTTCACACAATTTGTTATTCAAAAATAAAACTTTGAATACCTGGTCAGGCATGTTGGCAAACCTGCCATTAATGGTGCCTAGTTCAGTATCTTTCCAAAAATATCACCTAAAACATCACGCATATCAAGGGGTGGAAGCTTTAGATGCTGATATGCCGTTCCATTGGGAGGCCCGTTTAATTAACAACTCTAGCTTTGGTAAAGCCATGTGGCTGTTGTTTTATCCGGTATTTCAGGCTTTGCGCCCGTTCCGGTTAAAAGAAATTAAACTATTTGACGCCTGGACTTTGGTAAACTGGGCGGTACAATTAAGCTTTGTGGGCTTGGTGGTGTACTTTTTAGGTGCTAAAGCCATTCTGTATTTAACCTTAAGCTTCTTCTTTTCGGTAGGCTTGCACCCGCTGGGCGCCCGCTGGATTCAGGAACACTTTTTAACACATGGCGAACAGGAAACCAAGAGCTACTATGGCCGCCTGAATGCGTTTAACCTGAACGTAGGCTACCACAACGAGCACCATGATTTTCCATCTATCCCTTGGAACAATCTGCCGAAAATTAAAGCATTAGCCGATAATCATTATGAAACTTTAGGTTATCACACATCTTATACGCGGTTATTGTTTGAATTCTTATTCAACCGTGAATTGTCTGTTTTTTCGCGTACGGCACGTTCCAACCGCGGCAAAATAGCACCACCTAAAGCGGTTGAGCTGCAAAACATAAAACCTAACGTAAGCGTGGAAGCCTAATTTGGCATAGACTTACTAGCAAAAAGAAAAGCGATGTACCTGTGGGTACATCGCTTTTCTTTTGTATAAATGTTGCAACTATAAGTTTGTCATTCTAAATCAAATCAAAACCAATATCTTTCCGGAAGTATTTGCCATCGTAATAAATGCGGCTGGCATCCAGCGTGGCTTGTTGCAAGGCAGTAAACATATCGTTCTGTAAACAAGTAACGGCCAACACACGGCCACCTGTGGTAATTACCTCATCCCCCTGCATGCCTGTACCTGCATGGAAAGCTACAGAACCGCGTACATTATCTAACCCACTGATTACTTTATTTTTGAGGTACTCGCCAGGGTAACCACCAGCTACACAAACTACGGTAGCCGCAATTTTATCAGAAATTTTCAATTCCTTCTCCTGTAAATTACCTTCAGCCACGCCCATCAACAAATCCAGCAGGTCGCTTTCAATACGTGGTAGCACACTTTCCGTTTCCGGGTCGCCCATGCGGCAGTTGTATTCAATTACATAAGGTTCACCATCACAGTTCATCAGTCCAATAAAAATGAACCCTTGGTAAGGTATAGCTTCCTGTTTCAAACCTTCTACCGTCGGAATTACAATGCGTTGCTCTACTTTCTGCATGAATTCTGCATCAGCAAACGGTACTGGTGAAACCGAGCCCATACCACCAGTATTTAAACCGGTATCGCCCTCGCCTATCCGTTTATAATCTTTAGCCTCTGGTAATATTTTATAAGTATTGCCATCAGTCAGCACGAATACCGATAACTCAATGCCTTGTAAAAACTGCTCTACCACTACTTTCGAGCTCGCTTCACCAAATTTAGCCTCGGTGAGCATAGCAATTAACTCTTGTTGAGCTTCTTGCAAACTCAGGCAAATCAATACACCTTTACCTGCGGCTAAACCGTCGGCCTTTAATACTACCGGCAAACCGGCGGTTGCCAGATAATCAAACCCTTCCTGCAAAGTATCACGTGTAAAGGTGCGTGAAGCTGCGGTTGGAACGTTATGCCGCTGCATAAATTGTTTTGAAAAATCTTTGCTGCCTTCCAGTTGTGCGGCTTGTTGTTGCGGACCAATTACAGGAATGCTTTTTAATTGCTCATCGGCCAAAAAGAAATCATGAATACCTTTTACCAAAGGTTCTTCGGGCCCTACTACCACCAGGTTAATGCCGTTTGCCAACACGAAGGCTTTGATGCCTTCAAAGTCGGTAACCTTTAAATTTACATTCGTGCCGTACGCGCCTGTACCAGCATTACCGGGTGCAATAAAAAGCTGACTGCACCGTGGGCTTTGAGATAGTTTCCAGGCAAAAGCGCTTTCGCGCCCGCCCGAACCAATAAGCAGGATATTCATGCCGGTAAAGATAGTGCTTTAGAATCAAGAGCCAAGAATCAAGTTTTTGTGGCATGATGGGTACCCGTGTTTTCAATAAAGTATGGGTTCTTAACCCCTGATTCTTGTCTCTGTCTTTTAAAAAACGTACCTTTACCTGTCATAATGGCTTTTGTTTGCCATTGGCGTAATTGTTGGGATAGCAAGATTATATCAGATTAAACATGTTAGGATTTATCAGTAAGCTTTTTGGAAGCAAATCAGATCGGGATGTAAAAGCCATCCAACCCCTGATAGAAAAAATAAAAAGCGAATTTGCCAAGCTCGAAGGTATCAGCAATGATGAACTGCGGGAGAAAACCATAAATTTTAAAGAAAGAATACAGCAAGGCTTAGCCGCTATTGATGAGCAGATTACTGCCATTAAAAACAATGTGGAAAGCCAACCTGATATGGATGTTAACGAAAAAGTTGAGTTATACAGCCGTATTGATAAACTGGAAAAAGACCGCAACAAAGAGCTGGAAGTTATCTTATTAGATATACTGCCTGAAGCTTTTGCTGTAGTTAAAGAAACATCTCGCCGTTTTGCCAACAACCCAGCTATTGAAGTAACTGCTAGCGAGTTTGACCGCCAGTTAGCTGCTTTTAAAGGTAACGTAACTATTAAAGGCGATAAAGCTTTGCATAGCAACACCTGGAAAGCTGCCGGTAATCAGGTTACCTGGAACATGGTGCATTATGATGTACAGCTGATAGGTGGGACTGTATTGCACAGCGGTAAAATTGCTGAGATGGCTACAGGTGAAGGTAAAACCCTGGTAGCGACCCTACCTGCTTACCTGAACGCGCTAGCCGGACAAGGCGTACACATTGTAACTGTGAACGACTACCTGGCCCGACGTGACTCGGAATGGATGGGACCACTGTATGAGTTTCATGGTTTATCGGTAGATTGTATTGATAAACACGAGCCTAACTCGCCGGAGCGCCGTAATGCTTACTTGGCTGATATTACCTTTGGTACCAATAACGAATTTGGTTTTGACTACCTGCGTGACAATATGACACGCTCGCCGGAAGAACTGGTACAGCGCAAATTGCATTTTGCTATGGTGGATGAGGTTGACTCCGTTTTAATTGACGATGCCCGTACACCTTTAATTATATCAGGCCCTATACCACGTGGTGATGAGCATGAGTTTTACATGCTGAAACCACGCATTGAGCGTTTGGTGAATGCCCAGAAGACTTATATTAACACGGCCTTGAACGAAGCTAAAAAACAAATTGCTGAAGGCAAAACCGGCAGCGATCAAGGTGGTTTAGCTTTATTACGTGCACACCGCGGTTTGCCAAAAAGCAAAGCTTTAATTAAGTACTTAAGCGAAGGCGCCAATAAAACCGTTTTACAAAAAACAGAGAACTACTATCTGCAAGACCAAGGCAAAGAAATGCCGAAGGTTGATACCGAACTGTTCTTTGTGATTGACGAAAAAAACAACTCCGTTGAATTAACGGAAAAAGGTATTGAGTTGATTACCGCTTCAGGTGAAGATCCGCACTTCTTTGTGATGCCTGATGTGGGTACTGAAATCGCCAATATTGAAAAATCAAGCTTAAGCAGCGAAGAAAAAATTGCTCATAAAGATGAGCTGATGCGCGATTTCTCGATCAAGTCAGAGCGTATTCACTCTGTTAACCAGTTACTGAAAGCTTATACCCTGTTCGAGAAAGATACTGAGTATATTCTGGATGAAGGCAAGGTAAAGATTGTGGACGAGCAAACCGGCCGTGTGCTGGATGGTCGCCGCTATTCTGATGGCTTACACCAGGCTATTGAAGCAAAAGAGAACGTGAAGGTAGAAGATGCTACCCAAACTTTTGCCACCATTACCCTGCAAAATTACTTCCGGATGTACCACAAACTTTGTGGCATGACGGGTACTGCCGTTACAGAAGCGGGTGAGTTCTGGGAAATTTACAAGCTGGACGTGGTTGAAATACCAACCAATACACCTATACACCGTGATGACCGCCAGGATTTGGTGTACCGCACCATGCGTGAAAAATACAATGCCGTAGCCGACGAGATTGTGAAACTAACACAAGCTGGCCGCCCGGTACTGGTAGGTACTACTTCGGTTGAAATATCAGAATTATTGAGCCGTATGCTGAAACTGCGCGGCATCAAACATAACGTACTGAATGCTAAGATGCACCAGAAAGAGGCCGACATTGTGGCTGAAGCTGGTAAAACAGGAACTGTAACCATTGCTACCAACATGGCTGGTCGTGGTACCGATATTAAATTAGGCCCAGGCGTTAAGGAAGCCGGCGGTTTAGCCATTGTAGGTACCGAGCGCCATGAATCGCGCCGCGTTGACCGCCAGTTGCGTGGTCGTGCCGGTCGTCAAGGTGACCCGGGTTCTTCTCAGTTCTTCGTATCGTTGGAAGATAACTTGATGCGTTTATTTGGTTCAGAGCGTATATCTAGCCTGATGGTGCGTATGGGTATTGAGGAAGGCGAGGTTATTCAGCACTCCATGATTACCAAATCTATCGAGCGAGCACAGAAGAAGGTAGAAGAAAACAACTTTGGTATTCGTAAACGCTTGCTGGAGTATGATGATGTCATGAACTCACAACGTACAGTAGTTTATGCTAAACGTCGTAACGCGCTGTTCGGTGAACGCTTGGATGTGGATCTGAACAACACTGTTTATGATGTGGTAGAAGACGTAGTTACGGAGTACAAAGAATCTAACAACTACGAAGGTTTCCAAATGGAAATGATTCGTTTGTTCTCGGTTGATCCGGAAATTTCTCAAGAAGAATTTGCCGGCGCTAACCTAGCCAAACTGGTAGAAGCTGCCTTCCATGCGGTTAGTGATTTCTATCACCGCAAAACCGAAGCAATTGCCGAACAGGCTTACCCGGTATTGCGTGATGTATTTGATACCCGCGGCGAATATGTAGAAAATATCATCGTGCCGTTTACTGATGGCGTACATGGCATACAAGTAGCTGTTCCGTTGAAAAAAGCGGTAGACAATCATGGTCTGGAAGTGTTCAAATCGTTTGAAAAGAACGTTGCCTTGTACCTGATTGACGATGCTTGGAAAGAGCACCTGCGTGAAATGGACGAATTGAAGCAATCGGTACAAAATGCAGTTTACGAGCAGAAAGATCCATTGCTGGTTTATAAGTTCGAAGCTTTTGAACTGTTCCGCCAAATGCTGGCTCAAGTGAATAAAGAGCTGGTAAGCTTCTTGTTTAGAGGTGGCATTCCGATTCAGCAAGCGCCGGAAGAAGTGCGCGAAGCACGGCCTGAGCCTAAAACAGATATGCGCAAAATGCGTGTTTCTAAACCTGAAATGGTAACTGAAAGCAACGGCGTACCGGTAGAAGATTTGCAGGAACTGCAAAAACAAAGCCCGGTAAAAGCAGAGCAGAAAGCTGGTCGTAATGATCCTTGTCCATGCGGTAGCGGCAAAAAATTCAAAAATTGCCACGGCGCATAAAAGGTTAACAACATAATTCATAAACCTCATTGCGAGGTACGAAGCAATTGCTATGCAGGCTGATTAAGCTTACCTAGTTCAACAATGGCTTTGTATCTCGCAATGGTGTTATTATACAAAATGAAATTAACAGAACCCGTTTCAACTTTGCTTCAACAATTTAAGGGTTACAACAAGGTGAGTAAAGTTGTTATAACTTCCTTGTTTTTATTAGTTGGCTTATCAACAGCCCGTGCCCAAAGCCGGGGCCACTTGGAAATCATTAAAGATTCACGTGTTGATACCTTGATTGCACATCGGTATAGCAGGAACCGGGCAGGCAGCAAAACAGGCGGGTTAATGTCGGCTTATGGCTACCGGATACAATTTTTTTCAGGTTCCAGCCGTAAAGATGCATTTAATGCTCAAAATAAATTTCAGCAAGAACATCCGGATATTCGTACGTATATTAGCTATCGTGAACCGAATTTCAAAGTAAAAGCCGGTGATTTCCGCACCCGGCTGGAAGCTGTTAAACTAATGCAAAGTATGCAAGGCAAATTCATTAGTTTATTTGTGATATCAGAAAAAATAAATCCACCTAATTTGGATACCTCAACGCCCCAGTGATGAAAGAAAAAATACAAGAGCTATCGCAAAATATTTTCAATGAGGTAGTGGCCAACCGTCGGCATTTACATAGTCACCCGGAATTATCTTTCCATGAAACAGCCACCTCTGTTTATGTTGCAACCCGTTTGGATGAACTAAATATTCCTTACATCCGGATGGCCGATAACGGCATTGTAGGCTTACTGAAAGGAACCAAGCCCTCCGAACAAGTAGTTGCCCTACGTGCCGATATGGATGCGCTGCCCATTACGGAAGCAAATGATGTGCCTTATAAATCACAGAACCCCGGCGTAATGCACGCCTGCGGGCATGATGCACATACGGCCTCTTTGCTGGGCACAGCTACTATACTCAGCCAGTTAAAAGATGATTTTGCCGGAACTATCAAATTCATCTTTCAACCTGCAGAAGAAAAGCTGCCTGGTGGTGCCAGCCTGATGATTAAAGAAGGCGTATTGGAAAACCCCAAACCGCAAGCGGTAATTGGTCAGCATGTAATGCCGTTAATTGATGCCGGCCAGGTAGGTTTCCGAGCTGGTAAATACATGGCCTCTACCGACGAAATTTATGTTACTGTAAAAGGCAAAGGCGGCCACGGTGCGCAGCCACAGCAAAATATTGACCCGGTTATTATTACGGCACACATCTTAACTGCTTTACAACAAGTAGTAAGCCGCTTTGCCGACCCCAAAAGTCCGTCCGTTCTATCCTTCGGTAAAGTAATTGCCAATGGGGCTACCAACGTTATCCCAAATGAGGTGTACCTGGAAGGCACTTTCCGTACCATGGATGAAAAATGGCGTGATGAAGCACACCGTCGCATGAAGAAAATGGCCGAAGGTATAGCCGAAAGCATGGGCGGTAGCTGCGATTTTAACATCATGCGCGGCTACCCTTTCCTGATTAATGAAGAAAAACTAACCGCTTCTGTACGGGGTTATGCCGAAGATTACTTAGGTAAAGAAAACGTGTTGGATCTAGATATCTGGATGGCAGCCGAAGATTTTGCTTATTACTCACAAGTGGCTGATAGCTGTTTTTACCGTCTAGGTACCCGTAACGAAAGTCGGGGCATTACTTCTTCGGTACACACCCCTACTTTTGATGTAGAAGAAAGTGCTTTAGGCATCAGTACTGGTTTAATGGCCTATATGGCTATTAAACAGTTAGGTAATTAAAGTAGCATTACTATCCATAAAAAGAAGAAGCCCTACTTACTACAATAAGCAGGGCTTCTTCTTTTTTTAAAATACCTTCTTGGGAAATCTATATTTTACCAAATAGCTCGGCTAGTTTAGCCTCTAAATCTTCACCGCGCAAGTTTTTGGCAATGATTTTTCCGCTGGGATCAATTAAAAAGTTTTGCGGGATAGATTGCACCTTGTAAAGAGCAGCAGCTTCATTTTGCCAGTACTTCAGGTCTGATACCTGAGTCCAGGTTAAGCCATCGCTTTTAACGGCCTGCTGCCAGGCTTCTTTAGCGCCGGGCCGATCAAGCGATACACCCAAAATCGTAAAGTTCTTGGTTTTGTATTTGTTAAACACGCGTACCACATTCGGGTTCTCCTGACGGCAAGGCGGGCACCAGGAAGCCCAAAAATCAATCAGCACATATTTACCCTTAAAGGAAGATAATGATACTGGCTTACCATTCACATCAGGCTGCGTAAAATCAGGAGCCTGGGTACCAATAGCAGTAGCCTTTAAACCAGCAAGTGACTGATGTAATAGCTTACCGGCTTCTGTATCTTTCAGGTTTTGGCTCAAACCTTCATACAAGGGTTCTAAACCGCTCACATCAGCATTGGGGTTACCTAACGAGCTTAGCGCCATCAAGCTTAAATAACTGTTTTTATGAGTGGCTACAAAGTTCTTTAACACATCTTCCTGCTGCTTTTGCAGAACCTTCAGGTTAGCCTGTAATTGGTTCTGGTAAGCAACGGACTGCTGCTGTGCTGCCGGAGCTGCTTGTGCATCGGCATACAATTTTTTAGCACGGGCATTGATCAGGCCCAAGCTGGCTTGCAGCTGTGCATTTTCATCATTAATAGGCGAACCCGCTATTTTAGCTTTGGCTAGCGAGTCGGTTCCGGAAAGCACAATGTTACCTTTTTCCAAGTAAAAACTTAAAATATCGTCTCTCCCGTTCAAATGTGAAAAGCCCACACCTTTATGATCGAGTGCCATAACCGCATTTACCGGGTTTAATACCTGTCCTGAAAACTGAAAGCTGCCATTCACTAAGGTAGCCGAATCAATAACGTTGGTAGCCCCATATTGGTAAACCATATAAGCTTTAAGCGGCTGAGTTATGTTGCTTAGCTTACCACTTAAAGTAAAATTTTCAGGAGTTTGAGCCGCTACAGCCAAAGGCAAGAAGGCTGCGGCCAAAAGAGATATTTTTTTAAACATGCTATTATTAAAATAAGCTACAGGCATTAACGCTGAAAACTTGAAGGTATTGTTATTAGCCTGAAAGCTATGCTACTACAAATATAAGATTTACAGCTTGGCAAGCAGCTTTTACTTTGCTTCAACACAAAATTTTAACCGCGAATGCGTATCTTTGCGGCTCATTTAACGCTGTTTGCAGCAGTATTAATGTTTTATGGCAAAATATCAAACCCTACTGTATTATTGTTATTCAACAATAGCTGATGCGGAGCAATTTGCTGCCGATCATTTAAAATTTTGTAAAAGCTTAGGTTTAACCGGTCGTATTATTGTGGCTGAGGAAGGCTTGAACGGAACAGTATCCGGAACGCCGGAAGCTTGTAAAACGTACATGGATACGGTACACGCCGACGAGCGCTTTGCACATACTGAGTTTAAGATTGACGATGTGGATGAGCCTTCGTTTGTAAAAATGCATGTGCGCTACAAGGAAGAGATTGTACACTCCGGCCTGCGTAACCCTAACCTCATTAACCCGCAAAAGCAAACCGGCAAACACCTAGAACCCGCTGAGTTTTTGGCGATGAAAGACCTAGACGATGTAGTTGTTCTTGATGTACGCTCGAACTACGAACACTCGTTAGGTAAATTTAAAAACGCGGTAACGCTGGATATTGAAAACTTCCGTGACTTTCCGGCTAAAATAAACGAGCTGGCTCAGTTTAAGGATAAGAAAATTTTAACCTACTGTACCGGTGGCATCAAATGCGAAAAAGCATCGGCCTTACTGTTGCACGAAGGCTTCGAGAATGTGTACCAGTTGCATGGCGGCATCATCAAATACGGCAAAGAAGTAGGCGGCGAAGATTTTGAAGGCAAGTGCTACGTGTTTGACAACCGCTTGGCTGTTGATGTAAATTCGGTAAATCCGGTGGTATTATCAAAATGCTACAACTGCGGCAAGCCTACCGAAAAGATGATTAACTGTGCCAATCCGGAATGTAATGAACACTTTACGCAGTGTGATAAATGTGGCACGCAATTAGAAGGGTGCTGCTCAACTACCTGCCAAAGTCATCCGCGCAAGCGTGTTTATGATGGTACCGGCTATTATGTAAAAGTGCCTCAGCCTATCAATAACGATAAGAAAAAGAAGCTACAACCTGCTGAATAAATCAATCAGCATAGCTGGTTCTATACAAATAATAAAGCCCGGTTTGCTAGCAAACCGGGCTTTATTATGGAATGCAAATGCTTGCTATATCGTGTTTAATGCTACTGGTAAAATCTTTCCGTTAAAAAATTTGTGCCCGTTCAAAGCAAAGTCGGCTATGTATTTGCCCATTTCAAAAGCCATCACTGGCGATTCATAATCTGGAAAAGCTTTTTCCAGCATTTCGGTTTGTACCGAGCCTAGTGCTAAGCAGTTTACACTGATCTGCTGTGGGACTAACTCTTGAGACAGACTTTCAGTAAGGGTGTGCAAGGCAGCTTTACTTGCTGCATAGGCCGATAGACCGCCCATTTTAACGCTTCCTTGAAAACTGGCCATACTGCCTATATTCACAATATGACTGCCTTGCGTCATCATAGGCAATACGCTTTGTATTAAACGTACATGGCCTAGAAAGTTGCTTTGCAGCATTTCTACAAAGTCTTGTTCATCAGTTTGTGCAAAGGGCTTGTTAATTAGTGCGCCGGCATTGTTAATCAATATATCTATCCTACCCTCGAAATGTGTTTGAATAAACTGCTGCAAGCCGGCATAATCATCATGTACAATATCAAACGCTACTGGCAGCAAAGTACAATCAGGGTTCAACCCTTTACCAATTTCCAGTAAACGGGTCAGCTTATCTTGTGAGCGGGCCAGTGCTAAAACCCGATGATGATTTTGTAAAATCAATTCCAACACGGCTTCAAAGCCCACGCCACTGCTGGCTCCGGTAACTACGATGTTCATATATGCTTATTTAAAAAACTAATTGCCCTGTTACGCCACACGCTTGTTCACGTAAATGGGTAACAGAGCAACAAAAAACAGAATGAGCAGTTTTACTCGGCTAGTTCTGATACATCTTCACTTTCTTCAATAGATGGTAAGCCCTCTTCTAAACGGCTTGGGCGTAATACATAGTAAATGCCCAGTAATGATACTACCAGTGAAATTAAATAGAAAGAAACACTCAGAAATACAGCCAGCCCCACATTCATGTGAAACGGACCCGAAAGTGTAGTGAATATAGCTTCACGTGCACCAGCGCCACCTATAGATACTGGCACTACCGCAGCGAGTGATGAAATTAAAAAGGATAATAAATAAGGCGCAAACTTTCCAGCAAATCCCTGACCCAACAATACCAGCAATATGGTAATTACCTGTAATGATTGTACTAATACAGCCCGGAAATGACCTTGAAAAAAATGACGGGTATATTCTTTGAAAAACATACGAGCTACACCGTAGTAAATGGCAGTACCCACCAAGAATATACTGGCCGGTATAGCAATATGCAGTTCTATTTGCGGCACAAATAAAATCAGCGCTACAATGATAAGACCGATAGCCCAAAGCCCACTTAAACGATCAAACAAAATAGCCCAGAAAACTTTTTTAGCCGGTAGCTTATAATTTTTGTTCAGCAGGTAAATTTTGTAACCATCGCCACCAATACCGCCGGGCAGCAAAAAGTTATAAAACATACCCAGTAAATACAGGCGCAGGTTGAATTTATAATCCAGGTTTAAATCAATCGATTTAAAAAAGCTCAACAAACGCCAGGAAGAAACAATAGTAGATAAAAAAAAGCAGGCTACACCAGCCAGCATCCAACCATAGTTGGCATGAAGCAATCTAAACTTAACATCATTAAAAGGTACTTTGCTAAAAACATAGTACAATAGCAGCGAGGTAACGGCTAATTTCAGCAGTAATTTAACGGCGCTCCACAAGGTATCTTTCCAAGTTTTCTCCAATGAAAGAGTTTCTGTATTCGTCATAAAAGTACAAAAATACTAAAAATCAGTAAAAACGCTTTTGGTAACTAAAAGCTTACACAGCAATGAAAGAATGTAGAAGCTTGTAAGTACGTCATTATATGCGCTTTTCAGGCCCGATTAGCTAGTAGTAAATAGGTGTTCACGGATATTCATTAATGTTCATATGTTCAAAAATGGACAACTCCCTATATTGCCTATTAAGTAGTATACATTGGGGATTACCCGATTTTCCAAACACAATACGCTACCCGGCAACAAACCTTTAGCAAAAAAGAATGTAACTGTCTATATTGCTTGCTTTATCATAAGTTTGTCTAAATTATACCATGACTACCGTTTGCCTGATTGAGGATGAAGAAAAAGTAGCGGCCTTTATATCCAAAGGGCTGCAGGAAGATGCTTATGAAGTAAGTATTGCCCCAACAGGTACTGCCGGCCTGAAACTGGTAAACAGCAAAACTTTTGATATTATTATTCTGGATGTAATGCTGCCCGACATGACAGGCATTGACATTTGCCGCCATTTACGGGCTGAAAAAAAACAGGTGCCAATTTTAATGCTTACCGCTTTAGATAGTATTGAAGACAAAGTATCGGGCTTACAGGCCGGTGCCGACGATTACCTGGTAAAACCCTTTCACTTTAGTGAACTGGTAGCTCGTATTGAAGCTTTGCTTCGCCGTAACCGCACCGCTCAACACGATGACCGTTTGCTTACTTTCAGCAATTTGAAACTGGATACTTGGAGCAAATCTGCCGAGCGTGCAGGTGTACCTATTTCACTCACGGCTAAAGAATACACACTGCTTGAGCTGTTTATGCGTAATCCTGAAAAGGCCCTCTCACGCGAGTACATAGCTGAAAAAGTATGGGGTATTGAATTTGATACCGGCACTAACTTTATTGATGTTTATGTAAATTACCTGCGCAAAAAAATTGAAAAAGGCTTTGGTAGTAAACTTATTCATACCGTAATTGGCCGGGGTTATATGCTGAAAGAAGAAAAAACAGCATGAAAATAAAAAACCGTTTAGCACTCAATTTCACCCTCATCAGTTCAGGAGCTATGCTGCTGATGCTGGTGGGCTTATACCTGAGTTTCTATTCGTTTGTTAAACTGGATTTTTACGACCGCTTGAGTGACCGGGCTAAAACCGCTGCTCAACTCTACCTGAAAGCCGACGAAATTTCCAGCGATTCGCTCGACCGCTTGCAAGAGCGTTATTTGCAACGCTTACCACAAGAAGTAATCCGTATTTATGATGAGCGCAATGCGGCCAAGTTCATTAAAGACAATCAGCAGTATTGGAGCAGCAGCACCATCAACCAAGTCCGTAAAAACAAGTACATACAGTTTACTGACGGGCAGGAACAGGTGGTGGGCATGTATTATCATGATGATAAAGGCAAATTCGTTATCCTGGCTTCAGCTTACGATGCAGAAGGCGCTTATCGTATGAGCCGACTTACCATTACTATGATGCTTACTTTTCTGTTTACCAATATCATCCTTTTTGTAACAGGCAGGTGGTTTGCCCAACGCTCACTGGCACCCGTAAATGATGTGGTGAAGCAGATGCAGCTAATAACTGCCAGCAACCTGCATTTGCGGGTCAATGAAGGCAACAGTAAAGATGAAATAAGCCAGTTAGCACGAAATTTTAACCGTTTGCTTGAACACTTGCAAAATGCTTTTGAATTGCAGCAAACCTTTGTAGCCAATGCTTCGCACGAGTTACGCACGCCAGTAACCAGCATTACGGGCGAGGTAGAAATTGCCTTAAACAAGCCCCGGTCTACCGAAGAATATCAGCAAACCCTAAAGTCAGTATTGGCCGATTCCGTACGCCTTACAGAAACCATTAGCGGCCTGCTGGAACTAGCTAAGGCCGACATGCAATACACCCAGGCCCAACTAAGCCCAGTAGCCATTGATGACCTGATTTGGGAACTGAGCGATTACTGGAGCCACCGCTTAGGCAAAGGTTTACTGAGTGTACAAATCATACATTTACCTGAAGACCAGAATAAGCTCTTGCTGCCTGCCAACAAAGCATTACTCACCATTGCCCTAAACAACATTATTGGCAATGCCTTCAAATTTTCTAACAATCAGCCGGTAGTTTGCAGCCTGTATGCAGATGATAAACAGATAAAAATTGATATTCAGGATAAAGGTATTGGTATACCTGATGAAGATATAAGAAAGGTTTTCACCTCCTTTTACCGTAGCCCCAACGGACGTGGTTTTCAGGGCAGCGGCATAGGGCTGTATGTAACACAAAAAATCATTCAGCTATTTAGCGGAACCATTGATATTCATTCTGTTCCATATTCTGGAACCACTTTTCATATTAGATTCTCTCATTGAAATCTAATTGCATTCTAATGAATCTTTAATCCCTCACGGTCGTAGTAGTTGTAAATTTGTATACTTAATTTATAACTATGCCCATGAAATTTTTGCGTGCCTTGGTATGCATACAATTGTGGTTTGCAGCAGCAGGCAGCATGCTATATGCCCAAAGCCCTGCCAATGATACCCTAAAAATCAGCATCAGCCAGGCCGAAGATCAATTTTTAAAAAACAATCTTCAGTTAATCGCCCAACGCTATAACATTGATATAGCCAGTGCACAAATTATTACAGCCCGCCTGTTCAACAATCCGAATTTTTCGTTTTCAAATGGTATTTACGCTTCAGAGGTACCTAATGCTTACCATGAGCAAACCTTTGGCTTGGCGCAGCTTTTTACAACAGCTGGCAAGCGTAATAAAAATATACAGCTGGCTAAAATAAACGTACAACAAGCTCAATACCAATTCTTTGATTTGTTGCGCACCTTACGCTATACCCTGCGTAGCGATTTTTATAACATCTACTACCAGGAGCAATCAGCCCAAGTGTACACACAGGCTATTCAATCTTTAACCAAAACGCTGGGCGCTTTTAAAGAGCAGTTTGCAAAAGGCAACATTGCCGAAAAAGAAGTACTGCGTATCCAGTCTGAATTATACAGCCTGGAAAATGAGTACAACGATTTGCAAACCGGCATTGATACGACACAGCGTGAATTTAAAATGCTGATTCGTGCCACACCTACTGCATATGTGGTTCCGCAGTACAATGGTGATTTAACCGGCACTCAGCTGGTAACAGCTGTGCCTTACCAACGTTTGCTGGATTCGGCTTATGCCAACCGTTATGACTTGAAATCAGCCCGTACTCAGGTAGATTATGATAACCTGAATTTAAGGTTGCAAAAAGCCAATGCAGTGCCCGATCTTACTTTTAACGTAGGTTATGACCGTTTAGCAGCTTACGGTAACAACTTCCTGGGTGCAGGAGTAAGTTTTGATTTGCCTTTCTTTAACCGCAACCAAGGCAATATCCGTCAGGCCCGCGTTAACATAGACCAAAGCAAAACACAGTTGCAATTGCAACAAAATCAGGTTGAAAATGATGTAGCTACCCAGTACAAAACTGCACTGCGCCTGGAGCAACTGGCTAATAGCTTCGATCCTAAGTTCCGTCAGGATTTTACGCGTCTTATTCAGGGTGTTTACAGAAACTATCAGATGCGCAACATCAGTTTGCTGGAGTTTTTAGATTTTTATGATTCGTATAAAACCAACATACTGCAATCTAACAACCTGCAATACAGCCGCCTGAATTCATTAGAACAATTAAACTACGTAACCGGAACCCAATTCTTCAATCAACAATAAAATCAGTCATGTTAAACAACACATATAGAATATTTACGGCAGCGGCGGCTTTAGCCGTAGCCAGCTTAAGCCTGCAAAGCTGCCACCATGCAGAAGTTGCGGAGCAAAAAGATGATAAATTTCAGGTAACCGACAGCTTGCTGAACAGCCTGCTGATTGATACGGTGAAAGAAGCCAGCGCATTATCTGAAATCACGCTAACCGGTAGCATTGCACCTGATGAAAATAAGATGGCCAAAATATTTCCGTTGGTGAGCGGCGTGGCTAGTAATGTTCATATTCAACTGGGTGATGTGGTAAGCAAAGGTCAAACATTGGCTACACTTAAAAGTGCCGAAGTAGCTGGCTTTGCCCGCGATTACGCAAGTGCTGAAGCTGATATTCGCAGCACCAAACGTAATTTACAATCTACACAAGATTTGTATAAAAGCGGTTTGGCTTCACAAAAAGATGTAGAACAAGCACAAGCCGATTACCAGAAAGCCGTGGCTGAAGGTACTCGTGCCGGTACTGTAGTTGGTATTAACCGCAGCAACGGACAGGGCTATGAGCTTAAAGCGCCTATTAGCGGTTACGTGGTAGATAAAAACCTGACTAATAACATGCAGGTACGTACTGATGATAACCAACCACTGTTTACCATTGCTGACCTTTCGGATGTATATGTATTGGTTAACATCTATGAGTCTGATATATCAAGCGTACAGGTTGGCGATCCGGTATCAATTACTACCCTGTCTTATCCTGATAAGGTATTTACCGGTAAGATTGACAAGATTTATGACATGCTGGACCCTGATAATAAAGTAATGCGCGCACGGGTTAAAATTGCCAACCCTGGTAATATGCTGAAGCCCGAAATGTTTGCCAATGTAAAAATCAAGGCTAAATCGGGCACTAACCTGCCAGCCATTAATACACGTTCTATTGTTTTTGATAATGATAAAAACTATGTAGTAGTGGTAGATGGCAAAGCCAAAGTACACATTCAACCTATTGAGGTAGCTAAGAAAGTGGAAGATGTGGCTTACATCAGCAAAGGTTTACAACCAGGTCAGCGTGTAGTTGCATCACGCCAGGTTTACTTATACGAGTCGTTGAAAGATTAATTAAGAAGCTGGTGAGTTTTTGCAGCTAAAGCATTTCAGCTTACGCCCGATAATCTCACCACTTACTATTCACCACTCACAAAATAAATTACTTAGATGAATAAGTTCATAAAAGGAGTGCTAACCTTTGCACTCAAAAATAGAGTTTTTGTGTTTTTTGTTACCTTGTTGCTGGCTGTAGCTGGTTACATTAGTTTCAAAAACATTGCTATTGATGCTTTTCCTGACGTAACCAACACTTCAGTAACTATTATTACCCAATGGCCTGGCCGTAGTGCCGAGGAGGTGGAAAAGTTTGTAACCCGCCCTATTGAGCTGGCTATGAACCCTGCTGAGAAGAAAACCAGCGTACGCTCTTCTTCCCTGTTTGGCTTATCGGTAATTAAGGTAACTTTTGACGATGATGTGGATTATCCATTTGCCCGTTTGCAAATCAACAACCACATTGATGAAGCTAACCTGCCCGATGGTGTAAACCCAGAAATTGAGCCACCTTACGGCCCTACCGGCGAGATCTACCGTTTTACCTTAACCAGTAACAAACGTTCGGTACGTGAGCTAAAAACCATTCAGGACTGGGTAGTAAGCCGTGAAATACGTGCTGTACCTGGTGTGGCCGACGTAAACAGCTTTGGTGGCGAAGTAAAAGCTTACCAGATTACTGTTGACCCAGAAAAAGCTTTACAGTATGATATTACCCCACTGCAATTATACGATGCTGTATCCAAAAGCAATGTAAACGTAGGTGGTGACGTCATTCAGCAAAGCGGACAAGCCTACGTAGTACGTGGTATAGGTTTGCTGAACAACATTAGTGAAATTAAAAACATTGTGGTAAACAACGTAAAGGGTACCCCTATTTACGTGAAAACCATTGCCGAAGTAACCGAAGGTGCCCTGCCACGCTTAGGCCAGGTAGGTCGTGATCGCGACCCGGATGTTGTAGAAGGTATTGTGGTAATGCGTAAAGGTGAAAACCCAAGTGTGGTTATTGCCGGCTTGAAAGAAAAACTACAGGCTTTAAACACCAGCATATTGCCCGAAGATGTAAAAATTAGCACGTTTTATGACCGTGAAACACTGGTTGATTTTGCAACCCACACCGTGTTGCACAACATGGCCGAAGGTATCGTATTCGTAACCGTTATTGTATTCGTCTTCATGGCCGATTGGCGTACTACCGTTATTGTGGCGGTTATTATTCCATTGGCGTTGTTGTTTGCCTTCATGTGTTTGAAATTGAAAGGCATGTCGGCCAACTTGCTGTCTATGGGTGCTATCGACTTTGGTATCATCATTGACGGTGCCGTGGTAATGGTGGAAGGTATCTTTGTGGTACTCGACCATAAGGCCCACGAGGTAGGCATGGAGCAGTTTAACAAATTAAGTAAGCTGAGCATGATACGCCGAGCCTGTTCGGTGAACGGTAAAGGTATTTTCTTTGCCAAAGCTATTATCATCACCGGCTTGCTGCCCATCTTCAGCTTCCAGAAAGTAGAAGGTAAAATGTTCTCGCCTTTGGCCTGGACACTGAGCTTTGCCCTGTTAGGCGCGTTGTTGCTAACCTTCACTTTTGTACCGGCTTTAGCCAGCATTTTGCTGAAAAAGAACGTACGTGAAAAACACAACGTGTTTGTTGAGTTTATTACTAAAAATGCCCTACGCTTTTACAGCCTGTGCTTTAAACGCCGCAAAATTGTATTCCCAATAGCTTTAGTTGCTTTAGTAATCAGTTTAGGTTGCTTCACCCTGTTAGGTACCGAGTTCTTGCCAGAGTTGAACGAAGGATCGATCTATGTACGTGCTACCGGCCCGTTAAGTACTTCACTGGATGAATCAGTAAAGCTGGCTAATGAAATGCGTAAGATTTTCCTGAGCTTTGATGAAGTAAAACAGGTTATCTCACAAACTGGCCGTCCTAATGATGGTACCGATGCAACTGGTTTCTACAACATCGAGTTCCACGTTGACATCTATCCGCAAGATGAATGGAAACGTAAAGAAACCAAAGAAGAGTTGATTCAGCGTATGCAGGATAAGCTGAAGTTTTATCCCGGTATCGACCTGAACTTCTCACAACCTATTTCCGATAACGTGGAAGAAGCCGTATCGGGTGTAAAAGGCTCTATTGTGGTTAAAATGTTTGGTGATAATTACCCATACATTGAAAGCCAGGAAGAGCGCATATTCAACATACTAAAAGGCGTTCAGGGTATTACCGACTTAGGTATTCTGCGTAACATGGGTCAGCCAGAGTTGCAGATCAACCTGAACCAGGAAAAAATGGCCCAATATGGTGTTACTGCAGCCGACGCAAACTCGGTAATTGAAACTGCAATTGGCGGCCGTGCAGCTACCCAGATATACGAAGGTGAACGTAAGTTTGACCTGCGTATCCGTTATCCGGAAAGCTTCCGTAACAGTGTAACTTCTATAGGTGATTTGCGCGTACCTTCATTAAGTGGTGGCCGCGTGCCTTTACGTGAAATTGCAGACGTGAAAAAGAATACAGGTGTTAGTATCATTTTCCGTGATAAAAACTCACGTTACGGTGCTATTAAGTTCTCTATTCGTGGCCGCGATATGGGTAGCGTAATACAAGAAGCACAAGGGAAAGTAAACGCCCAAATTAAGTTGCCTAAAGATTACCATTTGGAATGGGCCGGTGATTTTGAAAACCAGCAACGGGCTACTAAACGCTTATCTCAAGCTGTACCAGTTAGTTTGCTGATCATCTTCTTTATCCTGTTCATACTGTTTGGTAACTTCCGCGATTCATTACTGGTGTTGAACAACGTACCATTTGCTATCATGGGTGGTATTCTGGCTTTGCTGATTACCGGCGTCAACTTTAATATATCGGCAGGTATTGGTTTTATTGCATTGTTCGGTATATGCGTGCAGAACGGGGTAATTCTAATTACACAGTTTAAAGCAAATATCAGGGCCTTACGTGAAGATGTTTATCCAACCTTTGCCGTTGCGGTTAGAGCCGGGGTTGCTGACCGTATGCGCCCGGTAATCATGACGGCAATGATGGCTGCTATTGGTTTGTTACCAGCCGCATTATCACACGGTATTGGTTCTGAAGCTTCTAAACCGTTAGCTATTGTGGTAATTGGTGGTTTAATTACCAACACCATGTTTAACCTGTTTGTATTTCCGATTGTATTCTACTGGACCTACAACAAGAGAGTAGCCAGCGGTAATACCGGCAGATTGTAAGTAAGCACTATTAACTGATCATATATAATGCTAAGCCGGCTGTGATGATAAATCCAGCCGGCTTTTACATTTTTCAAATTATTGCTTTTTTAGGCGTAAACCAGCACCAACTTACTCAGATTGCTGTGAGGCAAAAGATGGATGCCTTACTACTTGTGCAGCAATGCTTAAAAGCTCATCGCCCATAAAATAACCGGCACCATCAAAATCAAAATCGCGCTCGCTGCGAATGGTGATTGTACCTAACAAACCATCAGGTGGTAAATCCACTGAGCGTTGCTGTTCACGGTCAACCCAATCCTGGTAAGGGTCGGCAGCATAAATTTTATAAGTACCATGGGTAGCTTGCGGTTCAATTTTCAATAGGCGCTGGCTGGGGCCAACAGGTATTTCAAAGGTTTCCATAGTTAAGCGTTTGTTGTTTTAACAGACGTTTTACAAACCGAAAAGTTTTCCAGAACCGGCCTGCTTCCCCTACTCCATTGCCGATACGCCTATTTGCGCCCATTCTTCCTGTGAGGGACCATATAGGCCAGGAACCGGTAAATCCAGCATACGCATCACGACAGTCATTTGGCTACGATGATGAGCTTCATGACCAATCAGCACTGATAAGATGGTAGCCTTTGTCCATTCTTCACCATACATATTTACGGTTTCATTAAGGTGATTGTCCGTCCAACGGCTTTTTACAGCCTCAGCTAGCAAAGCATTATATTTTTGGTGAGCGACAATAATATCCGCAAACAACAACGGTGCAGTTTCATGCTCCAGTTCGTCATGATCAAACAAACCCGCACGTGTACCCATTTCGGTAATGCTTTGTACCAGATGCCAGGCTAAACGCTCGAGTGTACGCACTTTAGGGTTAATTTTTACAGCCTTAGTATCTTCTGTAATGTTTGAGAAAATTTTGTGGGTTCTGCCGGCTTCCAGCTCCCAGTCAGTTAAAAAATCGTTAATGTGATAATACATAGCTTGAAAAATTTTAGGCTATAAACCTACTAAACTATTTAGCAATCCAATAATAAAATCCATATCTCACCAGTTCTATATGGATACTTCGGGTTTGAAAAATATTTAATTTAATATTAATTATTCTCTCAAAATCCGGTTACTTTGTATTCCGCATGGCTTTATTTATCACCTCGCTTAACTCGGGCAGTAACGGCAATTGTTATTATGTTGGCAACCATCAGGAAGCTGTTTTGGTAGATGCCGGTATATCCTGCCGTGAAATTGAGCGCCGTATGCTGCGCTTAGGCCTTTCTATGCGTAAGATAAAAGCCTTGTTTGTATCGCACGAACATTCTGACCACATACGTGGTATTACTGTGCTGGCTAAAAAATACCAGTTGCCGGTTTATATTACCCCGGCTACGTTGCGATATGGCCGGTTAGAACTGGAAGCGCATCTGGTAAAAACCTTTTGTGGTTATGAACCGGTAGTTATAGGCGATATTACTGTTACGGCCTTTCCGAAATTTCATGATGCGGCCGAACCGCATAGCTTTGTGGTATCATGTCAGGAAGTGAAGGTAGGTGTGTTTACCGATATAGGCGCTCCCTGCGAACATCTAATTAAACATTTCAAACAGTGCCATGCTGCCTTTCTAGAAGCCAACTATGATGAACAAATGCTGGCACAAGGCAACTACCCTTATCATCTGAAAAGGCGCATCAGCGGTGGTCATGGCCACTTGAGCAACCTGCAGGCGCTGGAGCTTTTTGTGACACACCGCCCATTGTTCATGAGCCATTTGCTGCTCTCTCATTTATCGCGCGATAATAATGACCCAGCTGTAGCACATGAGTTATTTAGCCGGCATGCCGGTGGTACAGAAATTATTGTAGCCTCCCGCTATGAAGAAACGCCAGTATATCATATCCGTAACCTGGTATCAGCAAATCGCGCTACGCCTGCAACGTTGTTTACTGCACCCACTACACAGTTCTCCTTGTTTTAATCAAGATAAATTTAATTTAAAACCTTATAGCTAAGTTGCGCCTTATTGATAGGTAGGCTTTGATAGTTGCTATACTTTTTTTGCAACTATAAGCCTGTTAAGTAGCTGTAATTTTATTGATGATTCTTGAATATGGAAAAAGTACTGGATAATGATGCTGCAGCCTTTCGTATTTTAATTGAAGAATCACTTACCCCCATTGCATTGTATGCTGGCAGAGAAATGCACATACAAATAGCCAATAAAGCCATGATTTATGACACCTGGGGTAAAGATACTTCGGTAATTGGTAAAACGCTGCAACAAGCATTACCGGAATTAGATAACCAACCTTTCCATCAGTTACTGGATGATGTATTTACTACTGGCCAGGCTTACCATGCCACTGAAGATTTGGTAAAAATGGAAATTGATGGTCAGCTACAAAATTTCTATTACAACTTCACTTATCAGCCTTTATTAAACGCCGAGAGCGAAGTATGGGGCATATTAAACACAGCCACCAACGTTACTGATTTGGTATTAGCCCGCCGGCGGGCTGATGAAGCTGAAGAAAACCTGAATTTTGCTTTAACTGCAGCAGGTGTTGGCACTTGGAATCTGGATATTCAGCAGCAACTGATTAGCTGGGATGCCAATACCAGAAGCTATCATGGCTTTCAGCAGAAAGCAAATATTTCTTATAGCGCGGTACTAAAAAGCATTCACCCCGATGATCAGCTTAATGTGAATGCCGCTATCAACCAAGCCTTACAACCTTCATCAAGCGGGCAGTATGATACAAAATTTCGTACGGTAGATGCTGAAGGTAAACTACTACATTGGCTGCACTGTAAGGGCAAAGCTTACTTTGACAAATCAGGTACACCTTACCGCTTTTCGGGCATCACGCAAAACATTAGCCAACAGGTACAAGCTGATGAAAAAATGCGTTCCACCGAGCAATTGGCTCAACTGGCTTTAGATAATATAAATGCCGGCACCTTTTTGTTGGATATGGCTACCAACCAGGTTTCCTATACGCCGGTTTTTGCCCGGGTACTTACAGGCCGGGAAGATATAGGCTTAACACATCAAGATTTTATCAACCACGTACATCCTGACGATCATCACATTCGTGATGAGGCTTACAATAAAGCCAAGCAAACCGGTAGGCTTACTTATGAAGCCCGCTTTATTTGGCATGACCAAAGCGTGCATTGGATCAGAACCGTTGGTAATTACATATTTGATGAGCATAAGCAACCTTTGCGGTTTGCCGGAATAGCTTATGATTTTACGGCTGAAGCAGAAGCCAGCCATGAGCAGCAAAAGTTATTATGGCTGATTGATAACAGCAATGATTTTATCAGTCTATCGGATTGGAACGGCACATTAACCTTCCTGAATAAGGCAGGTTTGCAAATGATGGGGCTGGACAGCCTGGAAGATGCCCGGCGCGCTCAAAAGGAGTATGTAATGCCCAACGAGATTGAAAAGCTACGCACCATCATCAACCCAACTTTACTGGAACATGGCCGTTGGGCAGGCCGGATTAATTACCGGAATTTTAAAACCGGTGAAACCATACCTGCCTATGCTACATCTCTGTTGCTTAAAAATGCTGCCGGTCAGCCACTGGGTCGTGCTTCCATTGTACGCGATTTACGCCCCGAACTGAAAGCCGAAGAAGAACAGATGAAGCTTGTTTCGGTAGTAGATAATAACTTTGATGGTATAGCTGTGGTTAATATTGAGGGTGCAGTTACCTACCTGAATACAAAAGGCCGGGAAATTATTGGCTATCCTACCGAACCAAATGTAGTGCCTAATGCCCATGAATACTTTTTTCAGGAAGATGTTCCACATAATCTTCAAATCAGCGAAGCTATTAACACGCATGGTTATTTTGCCGGCAAGCAACGGTACCGGCATTTAAATACCGGAGCTGAAGTGCACACTTTTGCTTATGCTACCCGCCTGAATGATCCGGTAACCGGAGATATGACGGGCTTTTCGATAGTTATACGAGACCTTGGCCCTGAGATAGCAGCACAACAAGCCCTGCAAGCCAGTGAAGCTTTGTTCAGGGGTATTACTACAGCTTCACCAACCGCTTTGTGGATGTCGAATGCACAAGGCCATATTACTTACGTAAATCAAATTTGGGTTAACTGGACCGGCATTCCGCTGGAATTACACCTGGGTAGCGGCTGGCTTAGTGCTGTTTCTAATGAGGATGCAGAACAAGCTATAAATAAGTTTACGCATGATTTTCTGCAACAGAAATATCATGAAAGCCAGTTCCGGATAGAGCATCAGGATGGTACCCAACGTTGGATAAGCTGCACCGGAAACCCGCAATACGATACCGCAGGCCATTTTACCGGTTACATTGGTGCCTGTGTGGATATTACCGAGCAAAAGCAATTACAACAGCAAAAAGATGAGTTTATCGGTGTGGCCAGCCACGAGCTAAAAACGCCCGTAACCAGCATTAAGGCTTATGCGCAGATACTGGAAGCAACATTCAGGAAAGAAAGCGACGTTAAAAAGACGAACATGCTGGCTAAAATGAATAACCAGATTGACCGCCTGACTACCCTGATTACTGACCTGCTGGATGTCACCAAAATACAATCCGGCCGCTTACAGCTTAACAATGATTACTTCAGTTTAAACCAACTGGTTACCGACCTGACTGAAGATTTGCAGCGCACTACTCACCACCATCAGCTGGTTACCGAGCTACAATCTGCAAGTGAGGTTTATGCTGATAAAGATCGCATTAGCCAGGTAATTACTAATTTGGTAACTAACGCTATTAAATACTCCCCCCAAGCTGAAAAGATTATTATTCGTACTTATACTGATAACAACGCTTTATACTTAAGTGTACAAGATTTCGGCATAGGCATTAGTGCCGATAAAAAAGATCGTGTATTTGAGCAGTTCTACCGGGTAAGCGGCGATAAGCAACACACTTTTCCAGGTCTCGGCTTAGGACTCTATATTTCAGCAGAGATCATAAAGCGCGCCGGAGGGAAGATCGGCGTACATTCAAAAGAAGGAGAAGGGTCAACTTTTTACTTTGCGCTACCGCTGAAACACGAGTAACTTTTCATTCTGCTTTTTCGTAAATAAGATGCAGAAAGAGATTACACTACACTTTGACAGGAACTCCAATTTTTTAGTTTTTTTTCATTGAAAAAACTAACATTTTTTTATGTTTGTGATTGCCTATAGTTAACATGCCGAAACGAATATTAATAGCAGACGACGATCCAGGAATTGTAGATGCTGTAGAGATGATGCTGGATTTTTATGGTTATAACGTATCCTCAACTTATAACGGTGCTGAAGTTTTAACTTTGCAAGACAACTATCCTGACGTATTATTACTCGACATTTGGATGTCAGGTTGTGACGGCCGTGACATTTGTAAAGAGCTTAAAGCTAAATCCAATACACAAAGCATTCCGGTATTGATGATTTCTGCCAGTAAAGACATACGTCAATCAGCTATGGAAGCAGGCGCTGATGATTTTCTGGCAAAACCTTTTGACATGCAGGAATTGCTTAATAAAATTGAACGTTTGCTAAACTAGCTACCCTTTTATACCAACTAGGTTAATTTTACTTTGTATTAGGGATTTTTCGCTTGCAAAGAAGCTATTCCTCCTAACATTAACGGGGGTATCAAGAAGTATGGCACACCAAAATGTTAACCATACCATGCAATACAATGCACTTGGGTTTCGTTATATTTGCGAGTAATCTAAGTTAAAAGGCAAAAGCTAATTTACCATTTAAGTGTAGTTTAAAGTAAATTGCATCTTAATTGTATTAGTTTGCGTATAACTTATTTTATCTTTTCAAGATACGTAATTTTTCAACCCTCATGCTTAAACGAATTCTGGTATTAGACGACAACATGGATATACTGGAAGTAGTGCATGAGATACTGACGTACGAGAACTTTGAAGTTAAAAGTACCTCTGACAGTAAAAGCATTATTGATATAGCCGAGAACTATAATCCAGATCTGATTATACTCGATTACCGTTTACTGGATGATAATGGCGGCGAGATCTGCCGTAACTTCAAATCGCATAAAATCATGCACCGTGTTCCGGTAATTATCTTTTCTGCTTACTTAAACAAAAACGTTGATTTTATGAGCTTTGGCTGTGACGCTGTTATTGCCAAACCCTTCAGTATTGACGAATTGGTAGATACTGTCAACCAATGCCTGCGGCTTAATTAGATAAAACATACAGCCAACCTTCGCGGTTGCAAAAGCCGGCTGTATATCTATGTTAATTTCCTAAAAGCGGTACCCGAGGTTAATATACACGATATGCCCTTCGTTAGATTTTCCTAAAGTAGCCTGTAATAAAACCAAATCAGCAGGTTCTACATAAATACCGCCACCGTAACCATCATGCCATTTGGATGATGATTCTCCCGGCGTAAATACCCTACCCACATCATTAAAGCCGATAATACCTATACTGCCCGGAAACAGGTAAGAGTTAATATCCAATACTTTCAAACGCATTTCCAGGTTGTTGAACAACATGCTACGACCTGTAAAGCGCCAGGTACGAAAACCCCTTAAATTATCTGAACCGCCTAATTTAAGCTGCTGAAAGTAATCGGCATGCCCTAGGGTGGTACCAGCACCAAAACGCGCTGCAATAATTAATATAGAATCCCGGTCAGGGTTGGCATAAAAGCTAAACTGTGATACCAATTGACTGTACCGACTATGATCCTGGTTTAACTGTTGCAGGCCACTGATGGTCGTATTCCAGTAAACACCTTTTGTAGTACGCAAGGTATTGTTACGGGTATCCAGCAATGCACCGGCTACCAAGCCAGCATAGCTTTTATTAGAGAACACCTGCTCATCAGGATGTTGCTGATTATAGGCTCCTAAAAACCGGGGCTCATTATTTTCAGAAGTACTATGGTAAAACTGACCGGTAAGGCCCCCGCTAACTTTCCAATCGCCATACGTATGCCTTAACCGTACATCACCATACAGGTAATCGTATCGGTTACGGAAATACCGGATATTGTTCTTTTGATCCACAAACTCGGTATTGTTACCTATACCGAAAAAGTTGCTGTAGTTATGTGGACCGCGTGAGGTAAAGTTTATCAAAAAGTCGTTGTTGCCAATTAGCTTGGTATATTCTGCATTGTAATGTATCAAAAAAGCTTTACGGCCTGATAGATAACTTATCTCAAGCTGATGGCGGTAAGCAAAAGGTAACTTACGGAAACCTTCCTTGGTGTAAGCAAAACCCAGAGTTGGGGTTATACCATAATCGGTATTGTAGCTTACAGCAATAAGAGGCTGGAAACGGTTATACAAAAAGTTTTTCCGATCGTAAGCTATTACATCAGTATCAGCTTCGGTATGTATTTTAGCTTGTGAGCGCTCGGGTAATACATTTTTTTCATCCGAACGATCATAGATGTACAGGTTCTTTTTATTATCCACCTGTTTATCTACATAAAAGCTATCAGCTTTCTCTCCTCCTATTAAACGTACTTTAATAGGCGACTTACCGCTGCCTGCTACCGAAAAAGCATCATGCCCACCCATACCATACACACGTACTTCTTTGGTATCTTTCGGATCGAACACACGCTGATAAGTGATCTGGGCCAGTGAACTATCTTTTTTTACTTTATGAATAACCAGATTTACTTTACCATCAGCTTGCTCAGTTACATCAACACGTTCATGCTTTTCAGAAGTGGGTACATCCACATAGCGCGACAGGAAACTGTAAAACTGCAAGCCTTGCCAAGCAATGTTACTGCGCCTTGCTTTGATGGTTTGAATAATTTGCGGACCAGATAAAGCGAAAATAGCAGGTGGCATTTTATGGATAGCCCGATTAATTACTTCATCAGTTAAATGCGCCTGAACGTAAGCAATTTGCTCTTTCCAGTCAGCTTCGCTCATTTCATTTAAAAACAAGCGGTCAAAATACCGGGCATTATAGTTCCAGCTATTAATATCACGTATTTCATCACGATAAGGCTGAAATTTGGCTTTAAGCCACTGGTGTGATACAAACCAAGGGAAAACGCCTGATGTTTTGTAATAAACCTGGTCACGATCGCGTGGGATAGGCGTATAAGTAATAGCTTTATCATCTTTATACTTGTCCCAACGCCATTGATCATCATGACGGTCCCAGTCGCCAATAATCATATCCAGCAAACGGGCACGTAACACAATTTTCTGATCAACTTTTACATCATTATCCTCAAACAGCTTTTTTTGTACCTTGTGCGTATTGTCGGTTTTTTCTGACTCTTCCGGCTCACGTTCTTCAAACAAGTAAATACTGTTTTTGTATTTTTCACGGTATTTGCCCAAGCCGGCATCATCGCCTACATACACAATTTCGGGATTTGCATGAGGAATGTCTAAAGCTTCAGCTAACGGTGGTACTGTTAAAGCCCCAAAAGGATTGGAAGTAGATATCTGATCCTGCAGGATGGCTTTAGCTATAGTAGGGCGCAGCTTAGGCGGCAATGCCCGTTCTGGATATTTTTGTACCGAACGCAATACCCACTCCTGCCCTGATGGATCACGCAGGCGGAGCGACTGTGTTTGTAGCCCGCCACCTTTTTCTAAAACAGTAAGGCCACCTTTTTCCTGCTGCAAGTGCATAACTCGCATTTTAACCGGAACAGCCCACAGTTTCCGGTAGTTTTCGCCAAAAAGCTTGCGATGCACTGCACCTACTTTGTTATAATCAGCATCTATGGCTAAAGTAACTGAGTCTTTGTGGGTTTGGCTTTGTGCAGTAGCAGTATAAAGTGAAAACAGGCCGGTAATTAATACAAAGGTTTTTGTAAGGTATCGGTTTAATATCATATAGTTTAATAAAATAATCACGCTTTCTGTTGCTTCCTTACAGCATTTTTCCAAATCGAGATTGCCAGTTATAACACCTAACTGCCCAAATTGTGCTTGCTTGTATTATAAATATCACACAACTCAAACGAATTGTCAAAATATTACCATTAATAATATATTGTTAACCAAAAGTTAATTTACCCGTATAATAGGCTGGTTTAATTGCTATATTCGTAATGATTAAACCCAGCCGCCTTTTCATTATTGGTTAGTATCAGTACACACTGTAGTATAGCGTTGTAACCTAATTGATATAAATGAGATTTAAACTATTTCTTTTACAGCTGTTGCTGTGCCTAACTTTTGTAGCCCGATCACAGAACATTGATGTGAAGATGCTAAACTTCATTAATCCTAACTCTAACAATGAAAACAAAGGTTGGGCATTTTTATCTAATCATGCTATTATAGTTTCGGCAGCTACACCGCTGGCCATGCTAGCGGCTGGTTTTATAACTAAAGATGATTTATTAAAACGAAATGCCATTACTGCAACTGCCGCTTTACTAACCAATACTTTAGTAACAGACCGTATTAAAGATTACGTGCAGCGGCAACGTCCTTATTTAACCTGGAACAATAAAATTTATCTGGAAGGCCACACTTCAGGTTATTCATTCCCTTCGGGGCATACTTCTACTACTTTTAATGTTGCCACTTCGTTAAGCCTGAGCTTCCCGAAGTGGTATGTGATTGCGCCGGCTTATACTTTTGCTGCGGCTACGGCCTACTCACGTATGTATCGTGGTGCTCACTACCCTAGTGATGTGTTAGGTGGCATGATTGTAGGTGCCGGAACATCATTTTTAAGCTATAAACTACAAAAGATGTTTTATCGCCATCGGTACAATCATACTGTTCATACAGGCTTCTAAAAAAACCTCATTTATGTAAACGGGAGCTGTTTTAAACCCAAAAGGTTTTAAAACAGCTCTCGTTATAATTTAATAAATACTTTTTAAAACCCGATTGTAGCCGATTAATTCTCAAAATTGATACTTACGCGTAAAGCTTTCAGGCCAATCACACCTTGCAGTTCCTCCAGTTCCAAATGTTCAACTTCCGGTAATAGTTTGTTCTGTTTTTGTAGCTGCTCAATGTAGCCTATGTGCTCATGGGCTTCAATTTCAGTAAAGTACACCAGCGCAATTTTTCCGGGCTGAGTAAGGCGTTCGCCCGTATCTCGCACCAGCACCTTATCAATCCGCTTTTTAATAACTTCATAACGGATGTTGTAAGCGCCCTCTACATCAAAGCGGCGCTCATCATTACGGAAGCTGATATCAATAGGCGCACTATGAATAAAAATAAGCTGCGTAGTTTGCAAAGCAGCTGGCATATGCTCCAGCAAGGTATGGGTAAGGCATGATACTTCAATCATTGAAGTTAATTGCCACATACGTATCTGCTTCAAGTAATCAGCACTAAAAGGCTTTTTGGGAGCGATAGCCTGGCCCACATAAATATCATACTCTACACCATCAGTCCTGATTTTTTCAAAGTAACAAGGGTATAGTGATTGTAATTGTTCCTGCGCTTTTTCAAAATAGCCATTAACTGCGCTATTAATCATCTGCATGGATACTTCCAGCCGGTTACGTTGCGTAAAAGCCGGACCTTCGCAATCTTGCGCTATCATGTTCAGGAACCTGCTTACCAGAGCTGCCGATTCTGGATGTTCTTGCCGGAAGGTGCTTAATGCCTTTCCAGCTTCGTTTTCCAGAAACTCATTAATCAGCATTTCATCACTACTGTTTACAAAATTATCAACTATCTGCAACCACTCGTTCGCCTTTTGAAACAACGTTTGCCATAGCAAATTAGGGTATTGTTCATCCAGTGTAAGCAGCACTTTCAACAGTAGCTTGATTACGGTTCTTAGATCTTGCTGTAAAGCCTGGTTGCGCTCAACGGTTGAATTACGAATATCAATAGCGCCATAAAGCGGATATACATCATTAAAAACGATATTGCTGATTTTGATTTTACTACCGTCGTTATGGGGTATGCGCAACCACTCCCAAGCTGTTTCATTAAATTTCCACTGTACTGCAGGTTGCAAGGAGGTAAACTTGTCTTTAATTACTTCATCAATGCGGGCATTAAAGTGTTCAATACTGTTTTGTAGCAGTTGAGCAATCAGCGGAATAGCAAACTCCAACCTGGAGAGCATGTTTTCATAAAACACCAGTTCGCGTTCGGCATACACCTCCATAATACCCGCAATGTGTTTATTATAAAACACCGGGATTACTGCGTATGATTGAATACCCGTTTGCTTCAGCACTTTCAGGAAAGGATATTTTTGCTGTTTACCTTCAGATATGGAATTAAAAAATACCACTTTGGGCTTAGCTTCATACTGCTTCACAATTTGATGAAAAACACTTTCGGCCATACCCAGCTTTTTGGCTGATTGGATCAGGATGCTTTGCGAACAAGAAGTATAATCAAATACCGGCTCACCATTAAGCTTCAGAAAAGGCAACAAGCCAAACTGTACATCATTGCTTTCAGCCAGAATGTTTAACGAATGGATAGCTTGTTTGTAAAGCTCCCGTTCATCCTCATGCGGGCTGGAAATGGCTTCACGTATATCTTCTATAGCATGCCGTTCGGTTACGTCTTCCAGGGTAATTACTGAGAAACCTTCAAATTTAAACCAGCTAAGCGGCAAAATTTCAGTGATGGCATCCAGGCTATCATCACCATGTAGTAGGTTTTCAACCATTTCAAAAGTGAGCTCGGGCAGTTCCTGTTTAACCTCAACCTTAATGAAATCGGTATTAACGTGTATGTTATAATAGCGACTTAAACCTGTTTCGCCATCGGTATAAATGTAATAAACCGGATCATGCAATACGGGTGCAAAATCGTAAAGGTGTTTTAATATAAAGCGGTAAATGTAGGCTAATTGCTGTTTTTTAAACTGCTCATTGCTAGTTAACACTACCGATTCTACTTCAATTTCCTTTTTACGGTTCACAAAGTTGTAAAAAGCACTGGTACTGTAAAAAACCTTGTTCGGAACTGGTGTACTTAGCGCCCACAAATAGTTATTTTCATCGCATACTACTGGCGATAGGGTACCAAAAATCAAATCTAAAGCTACCTGATCGCACTCTACATTGCTATCCGTTTCACAAGCCATAGGTGAGTTAATGTACGGCTGAAAATGGGTAAGCACATACTGGTAAAAGCGTGCTTTAATGCCCGTAGCATTTTCCTGCAACTTTTGCAAATGGCTGATGAACGGCTTGAAAGACAAAGTCGTTTCAACCGGTTCTGAATGAGCTAAAGTAGAATTAATGTAGAATGGCGTTGTTTGCATAAATTGCGCATCACGGATGTAGCGTGCGGTATTGTTCAGATCCGTTAAATACAGTTACAAACTTAACATAAACTTAAGCTATTTGGATGCAGTATAAGCAAACTTCAGGATATTGCCGCTGCCTAGTTCATCCCCCTCATTAGATATATACAGATTTCCATTTTTATCAAACGTAATACCTTCAGGTTGCCTAAATACCGTAGGATCAAGCGCATAAGTAGCTGTAATCTGCCAGTTGGAATTAGCTACTACCAGTAACTTATTTACCGCCGATAAGATATACCACTGATGTGTAATCGGATTTTTACTCAACGCTGATGGGCGAAACTTCATCTGGCTTTCGCCGGCATGCCGGTCAATTTCTTTTACGCGCACTTTAAAGCTGCCGGCAGTTTGCAGCTGGCCATTATCGGCAATATTAAAAATAAAGCCACTGCTGGTTTTAGTAGTTTTTTCATCGGCACAATTTTTACAGATGGTGTACAATTTATGTTCCTCAGGGTCGGCGTACAAGCTTTCAAATTCGCCTTCGGGCAGTAGGTTGCCCAGTTCCTGTACATGAGCCACCTGCGGCTGCCTTACCTCACTGAGTGGAAAAGTATAAAGCTTGCCTTTACTTTTCAGCATAAATACCTGGTCTTTATAGATAGCAATATCTTCAAAGTCGCCGTGCTTGCCGAACATGGTATGTTTAAATGATTTTTCGCCCAATTTGCTGTAATACACTTTGCCTTCTTCATCCTGCTCGGCATAAACCGTATCGGCATTACCGTTATGAAAAGCAATGCCTGAAATTTCATGCAAATCATCGGGCATAATATATTTCACCGGTTGGTTCAGGTTATATCCCGTTGGGCTTTTATAGCTTGTTTTACGGTTTTGTGCGCACGAAAAGCTAAGCAGGCAGCCGGCAACCAGCATAGGTATGAGCAAAATGTTTTTCATCATTGTAGTTTGTTATCAGACTTATAACCACTAAGGTTACTGTTTTGTTAACTGCTGATAAATTTCTTGTTGTGAACGTATAGGAAGACCGTCGGTTTTTACAGGTATGTTGTTCAAGTGTTCATCAATGCGTACGGCCTGTACATTATCATGAAGCTGTATATCCATCAGCTGTAACATTTGCTGCCGAATGTGTTCATCATACACCGGAAAACAAACCTCAATGCGATGGTAAATATTACGGTTCATCCAATCGGCCGAACCCAGATATACTTTTGGGTTACCTTGGTTACCAAAAACAAATACCCGGCCATGCTCCAGGTAGCGGTCAACTATTCGGGTAACGGTAATATTCTCGCTCATCCCGGGTATGCCCGGCACCAACCGACAAATGCTTCGCACAATCATGCGGATTCGTACCCCAGCTTGTGAAGCTTCATACAATTTATTAATCAGCCGTTCTTCTTCCAGGTTGTTAAGTTTGATATGAATATAAGCTGGCTGCCCTTGTTGAGCCGAGGCAATTTCCTGGTCAATTAAAGCGATGAACTGTTGCTGCAAATTAAACTGTGCTACCAGCAAGTGCTGAAATGGAATTAAATCGGGTGTTTCAGGTTTTCGCTTTTTAGCAAGGAAGAGGAATAGCAGTTCCATTTCGCGCAGCAAACTTTCATTGGCTGTAAGCAGAATATGGTCGGTGTAAAAACGGGCTGTATTTTCATTGAAATTACCTGTAGCTAATAAGCCCCGGTAATGTGTACGGTTACCTTGCTTTATTTTTACCAGCGCTGTTTTAGCATGTACTTTAAGCGCTGTGGCACTATAAATCATTTTAGCGCCGGCTGCCTTCAGCTTTTTAGCCCATTTTAGGTTATTGGCTTCATCAAAACGGGCTTTTAGCTCTACTACTACATTTACCTGCTTACCACTTTTGGCCGCGCTCATTAAAGCATTTACAATTTTCGAATCGCTGGCAACGCGGTACAGGGTTACGTTAATTTCTACTACATCTGGCCGCAAAGCAGCTTCGTTAAAAAAACGCAGAATCTGATTGTAGGAATTGTAGGGCGTATGCAGAATAAAATCCTGTTTATCTAGAGTATCGAGCAACGATGCCTCCCTAGCCAGTGCATCTATACGGATAGGCGACCACTTGGGGTACGATAATGCTTTATTCTCTATCGGAAGCGAAGCTAAATCTCGCAAATTATGATAACGGCCACCCGCTACCGCGCTGTTGCTTTGCAAATTCAAAAACTCGCTCAAGCGGTATAATGCCCGTAAAGGCAAGCTAGGTTCATACAAAAATCGGGTAGCCAAACCTAAGTCACGTTTCTTTATTTGCTGCTCCAACCGGTCGGCCAAGTTATCGGTATATTCATCTTTAAAATCCAGTTCGGCATCGCGGTTTACTTTGAAGCTGTAACTACCTCTTACCTCATGCTGCGGAAATATTTTATCCAGGTGGCAACGTACCAAATCATCCAGAAAAATAAGGTATTGCTGCTCTTCTATAGTTACACTAAAAAAACGTGGTAACTCATCTGACGGTATGTTTACCACGGCATACTGCTCCTGCCCTGCATTGTCCTGTAACAGTGTCAGCAAGTACAGTTTGTTGTTTTCAGGAAAGAATGAACTAGTAGCTGATAAAAAAACAGGCTGCAAAAAGGCCATTACCTGACTGTAAAAGTAATCGGCTGCGAGTTGCTGTACAGCTTCTGGTAACGGAACGTTGTACAACAGCTGAACATGATTTTGCTGTAATAATGGCAGCAGTTCAGTAGTCAGGATGCGACCATATTCGTTTAGTTGCTGCTGTATGAGTTGCTGGGCTTGTTCCAGTTCGTTTTGCCGGGCAGCAGCCTCCTGCTGATCATTATCTTTATCATGCAAATTTTGTAAGGCTTGTAATACCGGCATACGTACCCGATAAAACTCATCCAGATTGGAAGAGTAAATAGACAGGAAGTTAATCCGCTCCAACACAGGCACAGTGTTGCGCGCTGCTTCTTGCAAAATGCGGCCGTTAAAACTAAGCCAGCTTAAATCGCGATTAAAGTAATAGGGCTGCATAGGTTTTTGTTATTAATGCTTCCCGCTTCCGTTAATCATGGCGGCTATAATAAAGGCCAGCACCGAAATAATTAACCCAAACATGAACACATTATAAGCAATGCGTAGTAAACGATATTTTTTACCCAATACTACGCCTTGCGAGTACACGTCGATAATTAAGCTGCCATACAAGTACTCTCGATCGGCCATTACGCTTTGCATCCCTTTGATGTAGTCTTGCAGATTCATGCGGTAAAAATTACCGAAGAACAGCAGGTTAACTTTCTTCTGATCTACATCCTGCTGGGTGAACGTTCCGCCAGGTATAGATGGACGGGTAGAAAGGATGGAAAATACCATAGCCGTTAAACTCACCGCCAGAATGATAATGGTAGGTATAATCAGATAACTATAATCTTCCAACCGGCGCAGCAACAAACTGATAATGGCTGATAGTATAATGGAGTTAACTGTAATCATGATGTGGGCCTTATTATCGGCCATATCACTCAGTCGCTGGTGGTTGCTGGAACTTACCCGGAACATGGTTTCAATACCTTTGTCGGGCCGTTCTTTTTTCTTTGACTTTTTTTCTTCGAAAGGCTGCTCGGGCATACGCTGTACATCCGTTTTCGCCAAATCAGCGGTTTTATGAGGTGATACGCTCGGATGTGAACTACCTACCGACGGTAAAGGCTGAACATTGTCTGATGTATTTGAGCTATCGGTTGCTGGTTCCTGATCGTTACTATTTTCTTGATCCCACTCGGCTATTTTAGTTTTCATGGCTTCCAGGTTTTTTTGCTTCCCGTCATTCAGCAGCAACTGGCAATAGTCGGTATGATAGTGATGGCTTTCCAGAAAGCGTACTGTTTTTTGGCGCCATTCCTGTTTACTAACATCACAACCAATAATGGTATTGATCTCCTTACGCAGTTCCTTGGTTGTTTCAGCAAAATCATCAGTACCCAAATGGAATAAATCGGCATCACAAATAATTTGCTGCAACAATCCGGATGGTTGCTGAGGCATACGCGTAGCCAGTATGCACTGCTTTACTCCATCAATAATACCAGCCTCTACATTTTCAGTTTTCAGGTAAGCCTCAGCTAATTGGGCACTTTGCTCCTCATGGTTGTTCATGCTTTCCTGATAGCCCATATCATGAAACCAGGCAGCCGCCGTGACTATAAAAAAGTCACGGTCATTAAGCTGGTAATGATTACCTATTTGCATAACTGCATGAACCACATCTTCGGTATGGTTACGGTTATGATAGGTTAGCTGTTCGTTGTTATGTTTCTTGTAAAAAGCTAAAACGTGCTGTTTTACCTGTTCAAGCAATCGTTGATAATCCATGGTAGAATGCAAATACATCTGTAAATTTCCATGATATACCAGTAAGTACCGGCAATACTGAAAACTAGGCGAATATGGTTATAAATAAAATTTAGCCCGATTAGTTTTACCCGACTGCAAAATCAATTACTACAGGCATTATCGTTCAACTTTCTATCCTATCTTATAAGCAACTACTGTTTCACAAGTGTTACATGTTTCAGTGTGTAACACCCTGTAACACTGACAAACCATTGGCAGTGGTGGCACTGTTTTGTCAGTGCTTTTTGCAAGTAGTTTCCACTTGCACCTGCCTATTTTCACTATACTACTGCAAAATTTTATTCTGCTGGCTTAAATCTCTATTTTTACCCCGCTATGAGTAAAAGTACCGACGAACTGTTTAAAAACGTGATTGCCCATGCCAAAGAGTATGGTTTTGTGTTTCCATCAAGCGAAATTTATGACGGCCTGAGTGCTGTGTATGATTACGGCCAGTATGGCGCCGAGCTGAAAAACAACCTGAAAGCCTACTGGTGGAAAAGCATGGTGCAACTGAATGAAAACATTGTAGGTATTGATTCGGCCATTTTTATGCACCCTAAAATTTGGGAAGCCAGTGGCCATGTGGGTGGTTTTAACGACCCCATGATTGACAACAAAGACTCAAAAAAACGCTACCGCGCCGACCAGTTGATTGAGGAGAAAATCGAACAACTTTTAAACGAAGCTATATCCAAGGAAAGTATATTCTTAAATAAGATGTATACGGATTTTACAATTGAAGAGCTTGTTGATATACGACATGTAAGAGATTACTTTAAAAATCAAGATACTGTTAAGCGGCCGAATTATGATGCTCTTACTGACAAAGCAAAAGATTCATTCGATTTCATTGAAACTAATAACGATTATCAAAAAGCGGTATCTATACGTGAAGACTTTACCAATGCATTACTAACGGATGACTTAAGTAAGCTAAGAGATATCATAATCAGGGAAAACATTACTTGCCCTATTAGCGGTACCCACAACTGGACCGAGGTACGCCAGTTTAACCTGATGTTCAGTACCCAGATGGGCGCTGTGGCTGAGGATGCGGATGCAATATACCTGCGCCCAGAAACTGCTCAGGGTATTTTTGTAAACTACCTGAATGTGCAGAAATCAGGCCGGATGAAAATCCCGTTTGGTATTGCCCAAATTGGTAAGGCTTTCCGTAATGAGGTGATTGCCCGCCAGTTCATTATCCGTATGCGCGAGTTTGAGCAAATGGAGATGCAATTCTTTGTACGCCCTGGCACCGAAATGCAATGGTATGAGCATTGGAAACGCTTACGCCTGCAATGGCATTTGGCGCTGGGTACTGCTCCTGAAAAATACCGTTACCACGACCATACCAAGCTGGCCCACTATGCCAATGCTGCGGTAGATATTGAATTTGAGTTTCCGTTCGGCTTTAAAGAAGTGGAAGGCATACACAGCCGTACCGACTTTGACCTGAGCCAGCACCAAAAATTTTCAGGCAAAAAAATGCAGTATTTTGACCCAGAACTGGGTGAAGATGGCAAGCCTTATGGTAACTACATCCCGTACGTAATTGAAACTTCTATTGGTTTAGACCGTCTGTTTTTACTAACGTTGATTAACGCTTACGAAGAAGAAGACCTAAGCACGGAGGAGAAACAAGACAGCCGTACCGTGTTGCGCCTGCATCCTTGCCTGGCACCGGTAAAAGCAGCCATCTTCCCGCTTACTAAGAAAGATGGTTTGCCGGAAAAAGCTCGTGAGATTATGAGCAAATTGAAAGTAGATTTTAATTTGCAGTATGAAGAAAAAGATGCTATTGGTAAGCGTTACCGCCGCCAGGATGCTATTGGTACACCTTTCTGTATTACAGTTGACCATCAGACACTGGAAGACAATACCGTAACCATCCGTCACCGCGATACCATGGCCCAAGAACGTGTACCTGCCGACCAGTTAGACCGCATCATCGGCGACTTGGTGAGCTGGCGCAACGTGTTGAAATAAGATGACAATGTATCAATTCATAAAAAAGGATGCTGAACTTGGTTCAGCATCCTTTTTTCTTTACACAGTGCTAGTTACTAGCTATCCCTTCTTTAAAACCAAATATTGGTAAGGCTGTAAAGTAAGTTGCCGTGTTAATGTAACACCACTATGTGTTAAACCATCTTCCCACTGGGTATTCTGCAAAACTGGTGGTACGGTATAACTAACCGCATTATTCCTGACATTGACCAGAACCAACACATCATCATTCCCGGCTCTTTTTTCAAAAGCTACCACATCAGGGTGGTTGTAGGTAGTTAATTTTCCGGTTTTAATAGCTTCGTTAGCCTTTCTGAAGCTGATTATATTTTTGTAAGCTGCAGCTATGTCCTGGTTCGTATTGTAATCTACAGACCCGTTTACATAACCTACTTCCTGGCTACTGTAGATCAAGGGTACGCCACCCATGTAGGTAGCCAATACAAAAGCGGCTAAGGCTCCCTGCTGATTATGAAAGATGGTTAAAGTGCTACCATCAGATGCGGCATTGTCATGGTTGGTGGTATAATGTAGCTTTAAAGCACGTGAGGATATGGTGGCTATCTCATTTTGATTAGAGGTAAACAAATCATCAGTGCTTTTGGTACCGGCAAACACTCCTTTAAGCGTACCGTAATAATCAAACCCGTAACTCAGCTGAAAGCCTGCTTTAGTTTCAGCACCTGTGGTACCTTCGGCCAGGTAAATGAGCTGGTGAGTTTTAATGGTATTTAATGTATCTAGTGCCTGTTTCCAGAAATTGGCCGGCACGTTATCAGCAAAATCACAACGATAACCATCAATATTAGCGGTATAAATCCAGTATTTCATGGCGCTAATCATAGCCTGCCGCATCGCTTTGTTTTGGTAGTTCAAAGCAGCTACATCGGTGTAATTTGTTTTAGGCGGATGAACGATATTCCCGGCAGCATCCTGCAAATACCAATCTTTATGAACAGCAGTCCAGCCATTCTCCCAAGCGGTATGGTTAGCTACCCAGTCCATAATTACGGCCATACCACGTTGGTGCGCTTCGGCTACCAGCATACGCAAATCATCCAACGTTCCTAAATCCGGGTTTACACCATAATAATCCTGAACTGAATACGGCGAACCAAAACCTTTTAAATGGCCTACCGGATAAGTGGGCATCAGCCAAATTACATTCACGCCTAAATTCCGTATGGCATCCAGTCGGGCTTGTACCCCTTTAAAGGTAGCCGGTGTAAACGTACGAAAGTTTACTTCGTACATCACGATATCCTTGGTAGCTGGCACACCCTTAAATGGCGTACCATACTGTGGCGGGTCGATCGGGTTGATTACTGAATTTGCTTTAACAACAGTCTTTGCCGGTATAGCAGTAGATTTAGGATGATTAACTATTTGGCCAAAAGTTAGTATAAACAGGATGATGAGATTATGCATGAGCATCAGGCAACAAGATTCATGCCTTAGCTCTTGATAATTCAACCAGTACCATTTCCCTCTGTACTCTTTTACCTGTTTATATCTCCTATAAAATCTTTTCGGCCAAATATATCACGCAAGGCCCTGCGCGCGGCCCAATACCCACACATGCCGTGTACGCCCCCACCCGGCGGCGTGGATGAGGAACACAGGTATAATCCTTTAGCTGAAGTTCGGTAAGGCGACCAGCGTAAAGCCGGGCGGGTAAACAACTGACTCAAAGTTAGCGCTCCGCCGTTGATATCGCCGCCAATGTAGTTGGGGTTATAAGCTTCCATCTGCTCAGTGTTCATCGTATGCCGTGCCAGAATACGATCACGGAAGCCGGGGGCAAAGCGTTCTACCTGTTGCTCAATAATGTCAGTCATATCTTTGGTTGAGCCATAAGGCACATGGCAATAAGCCCAAGCGGTATGCTGCCCCTGTGGCGCACGGGTACTATCTATGATGCTTTGCTGAGCTAATAATACAAAAGGCCGGTCAGGATGTTGATTGTGCCATATCTGGCGCTCACCATCGGCAATCTCGGCCAGCGTACCACCCAAGTGTACCGTACCCGCTTGGCGGCATTCGGGTGCAGTAAAAGGTATGGGACCATCCAGTGCCCAATCTACTTTGAACACGCCCATACCATACCGATAACGTTGTAACTGCCGCCTATACAAATTTGAAAACTGGTGCCCGGCAATTTTTAATAGTTGTTTGGGCGTAACATCAAACAATACCGCATGAGCCGACGGCAGTTGCTGTAAAGACTGCACGTAAAATCCGGTTTGCAGCGTACCGCCTAGCGCCTTAAAGTAATCCGCCATAGCATTGGCTATTTGCTGCGAACCACCTTTAGGTACCGGCCAACCGCCTAAATGTCCGTTAGCCAGTAACACCAGCGCCACAGCCGAAGTAGCCAGGTTACTTAATGGCTGTATAGCATGTGCTGCCATACCAGCCCACAAGCCTTTGGCTTTTTCGGTGGTAAAGCGCTTAGCCATGAGCGTAGCCGGAGGCAAAGCACGTAGCCCAAACTGGGCCATAGCCAAAGGGTGCTTAGGCAGGCGTAATGGCCCCAGCACATCCGGTGCTATTAGCGGCCAGCTTTTCACTAGGGGTTGCAGTAGGTTTTGGTAAGCTTGGGCATCCCTACCTAAACCGGCAGCAGTTTGCGCAACCGTACCTTGCAGGTAGGCTGTCGTACCATCATCAAAAGGGTGTGCGGCGGCTATTTCTGGGTAAAGGTACTCCAACCCGTAATTCGCCAGCGGTAAGTTTTTTAAATAAGGCGATGCTACTGCTAATGGGTGCACAGCCGAGCAAATATCATGCACAAAGCCAGGCAGTGTTAGTTCGGCAGAGCGCATACCACCACCAATGGTATCCTTGCCTTCCAGTAACAGTACCGATAAGCCATTTTGCTGCAACAGTATAGCTGCCGCCAGCCCATTCGGTCCAGATCCTACCACAATAGCATCATAATCTCGCTTTTCTAAAAACATGCTGTATTTTATTAGTACTTACCCGCTAAGTAATAGCAATCACTTCTATAAACTAGCTATAGGTTCTACACATTATCAAACAATTTCAATGCTAATTGATTAGAATGACTATCCAGATTAACAACAAGCTTTTAAAAACTTTTTGTAATCAAAAATATTGATAAATGTAATATGAACATTGATAATTATCCAGGCCATCCTTATCCACTAGGCGCCACATGTGACAATAAAGGCGTTAATTTTTCTATCTATGCGCCCAATGCTACCAAAGTTGAACTTTGCTTATTTAAAACTCCGGAAGATGAAGTTGAATATGTTAAAATAAACATACATGAACATAGCAACCAGATATGGCACATTTACCTACCCCATGTAAAACCCGGTCAGTTATACGGATACCGAATACATGGGCCGTATGATCCAGAAAACGGACAGCGCTTTAATGCCAACAAACTCCTGATAGATCCTTATGCCAAGGCTATATCAGGTACTATCGATTGGCATGACTCTTTATTCGGCTATGATATTTTCAGCGAGGCCAAAGATTTGAGCTTTAATGAAAGAGATAGTGCTGCGTTTATTCCTAAAAGTGTAGTAATTAATCCTTCCTTTAACTGGGAAGATGATTGTTCACCTAAATACACTTATCAAGAAACAATTATCTACGAGGCACACGTTAAGGGCTTCACCAAGTTACACCCGGATATTCCGGAAGAAATACGGGGTAGCTATGCTGCATTAGGCCACCCGGTTACTATTGCGTATTTAAAAAAGCTAGGTATTACGGCTATTGAATTAATGCCTGTACACCACTTTGTAACGGATTGGGGCTTGAAAGAAAAAGGGCTTACCAACTACTGGGGTTACAACACCATCGGCTTTTTTGCGCCCGATGTACGCTACAGTAGCAGCGGTACCTGTGGCGAACAGGTAACCGAATTCAAGCAGATGGTAAAAGAGTTGCACAAAGCAGGCATCGAAGTTATTTTGGATGTGGTATATAATCACACTGCCGAAGGCAATCAGCTAGGCCCTACCCTATCTTTCAAAGGTATTGATAATGAAGGCTACTACCGTTTAACAGATGATAACAGAAGGTATTACATGGATTATACCGGCACCGGTAATACGCTGAACGCGAACCTGCCTAATGTACTGCGTTTAATTATGGATAGCCTGCGCTACTGGATTACCGAAATGCACGTAGATGGTTTCCGGTTTGATTTGGCTGCTACCCTGGCTCGTGAACTTCACTCTGTAAACCGTTTAAGTGCCTTTTTTGACATTATTCACCAAGATCCGGTTATATCACAAGTAAAATTGATTGCCGAACCTTGGGATATAGGTGAAGGCGGTTATCAGGTAGGTAAATTTCCGGGCGGCTGGGCCGAATGGAACGGTAAATACCGCGACTGCGTACGCGATTACTGGCGTGGCGAAAACAGTACTCTGGCCGAATTTGCACAGCGTTTTACCGGCAGTGCCGACTTATATCAGGAAGATGCCCGTAACCCTACAGCTAGTATCAATTTTATTACCGCGCATGATGGTTTTACATTGAATGACCTGGTAAGTTATAATGAAAAGCACAACGAGGCCAACGGTGAAGATAATAACGACGGCGAGAGCCACAACCGTTCTTACAACTATGGTGCTGAAGGCCCAACCGATGATGAGGCTATTAATACCATACGCAAACGTCAAAAGCGTAATTTCTTAACCACCATGTTTCTATCACAAGGGGTACCGATGCTGGTAGCCGGTGATGAAGTGAGCCGTACGCAGCAGGGTAACAATAACGCCTACTGCCAGGATAATGAAATATCATGGCTGAACTGGGCCGAAGCTGATCAGGATTTATTGGATTTTACCAGCAAACTAATTCATTTACGTCGCCAGCATCCGGCATTTTGCCGTCGCCGTTGGTTTAGAGGTGCACCTATCAGAGGGGTAGAAGATATTGCCTGGTTTTTACCTGAAGGCATCCAGCTATCTGAAGAGCACTGGAATCATGATTATGCTAAATCATTAGCTGTATTTTTAAATGGCAGGGGCTTACGTACACGCAACAAACTGGGCGAAAGCATTATTGATGATGGTTTTTATGTCATCTTCAACTCTCATTACGAATCCGTTGAGTACAAGTTACCTGATGCCATCTATGGTAAAATCTGGACCAAGATTATCGATACCAGCAAAGATGAAGTAGCAGATACAGAAACTTACAATGCCGATGACACCCTAACCGTTGATGGCCGTTCCATTATTGTATTACATAACCCGGTAATTTATCACCAACAAAGTAATGAAACCAGTCAGTCTTAATCAACGTCCGGGTGTTACGGTACAGGCCGATGGCGCATCGGTATTGCTTTGGGCACCTAAAGCCAAACAAGCGGCCATCAAGCTAGGTGACACTAATAAAGAAATACCCCTGCAACAACAGGAATACGGTTATTGGACCTTACATACCGACCAACTGAAAGCGGGTAGCTTATACCAGTTTATTCTGGATGGGCAAGATCCACTCCCTGACCCAGCATCATTAAGCCAGCCGGAAGGGGTACATACCGCATCAGCAGTGGTTGATCTGGCTGCTTTTAGCTGGACTGATAACGGCTGGAAAAACCCGAAACTGGAAGATTATATCTTGTACGAATTGCATGCCGGCACCTTTACTTCCGAAAGTAATTTTGCTGGTATTGAAACTAAGCTGGATTACCTGAAAAGCTTAGGTATTAACGCTATTGAAATTATGCCGATTGCCCAGTTTCCAGGCAACCGCAACTGGGGGTATGATGGCGTTTTTCCATACGCTGTACAAAACTCGTACGGTGGCGCAGAAGCCTTGCAGCACTTGGTTGATGCCTGCCATAGCAAAGGCTTAGCTGTAGTGCTGGATGTGGTATATAACCACATGGGCCCCGAAGGTAATTACTTCGGTCAGTTTGGGCATTACTTCACCGATAAGTACCATACGCCTTGGGGCAATGCCGTAAACTTTGATGATGCCGGTTGCGATGCCGTACGGCAGTATTTTATTCAAAACGTACTGATGTGGTTCCGCGATTTTCATATCGATGCTTTGCGGATGGACGCCGTACACGCCATTAAAGATTTCAGTCCGGTACATATCCTAAGCGATATCAAATCGGCCCTGAATGATTTAATGCAGCAAACCGGCAAACAACATTACCTGATTGTGGAGTGTGATTTGAATGACACTCGCTTTATTAACTCGCAAAATCAGGGTGGTTTTGGTATGGATGCACAGTGGATTGATGAGTTTCATCATGCCTTACGTATTGCTGCCGGTGGCGATAAAACGGGTTACTATAGCGACTTTAACGGCTTAGCCGATCTGGCCAAATCTTACAATGATGCTTATGTGTACGATGGGCAGTACTCGCCTCACCGTGATAAGCTGTTTGGTGTCAAAGCCGAAAATAATCCGGGGCAACAGTTTGTAGTTTTCTCCCAAAATCATGACCAGGTAGGAAACCGTATGCTAGGCGAGCGCAGCAGTGAGCTATTTAGTTTTGAAATGCAAAAACTAATGGCTGGTGCCGTATTAACCGCTCCCTTCTTGCCTATGCTGTTTATGGGCGAAGAGTATAGCGAGCCACACCGCTTTATGTATTTTGTAAGCCACACCGATCCGGAACTGGCCGAGGCCGTACGCAAAGGCCGTAAGGCTGAGTTTGCTGCCTTTCATGCACAAGGCGAAGCACCTGACCCAATGGCACAGGATACGTTTATCAACTCTCAGCTGCAATGGCAATTGCCGCAGCAGGAGCCACACCAAACGATGCTGGCCTTTTACAAAGAATTGATAACCCTGCGTAAAACGCTGCCGGCCTTACGAAACCTTAACCGTCAGGGGACGCAAGCTATAGCTGATGAAGCTACGCAAACACTAATTTTACAACGCGGTTCAGGCAGCGAGCAGGTTATCGTATTGATGAACTTTTCTAAAAACCCACAAACGGTAACTTTACCTGAAGCCCAATCTAATTGGAAATTGGTGTTAAATTCGGCTTCGGCACGCTGGAAGGGGCCGCAAGCAGAAGCAGATACCTTGCCTGTTTCCGGAACCGTTAGCCTTCAACCCGAATCATTTTTGATTTATTCTGCCTCATGATGAATAACCCTGTTGCTACCTATCGAATACAATTCCATTCGGCATTTACCTTTGCCGATTTTGAGCGCATTATAACTTACCTTCAAAAATTGGGCGTTAGCACCATATATGCTTCGCCGGTTTTTGAAGCTACACCGGGCAGTACGCACGGGTATGACGGTGTAAATCCACACCGTATTAATCCTGAAGTGGGTACGGAAAAACAATTAAAAGCTATCAGCAAAAAGCTGAAAGAAAATAACATTAGCTGGTTACAGGATATTGTACCCAACCACATGGGCTACCATCAAAATAATCCATGGCTGATGGACTTGATGGAAAAAGGCAAACTATCCCTGTATGCCAGTTTCTTTGATGCCGTTTGGACGAGTGCACTGTTTAAAGATGAACCCTTGATGGTGCCATTCCTGGGCAGTTCATTGGATGAAGTTATAGATAATAACGAACTTAAAACAGGTTACCGACCGGAACAAGGTTTGGTGTTGGAGTATTATGATAACTACTATCCGCTGCATCCGGAAACCTACTTAACTATATTGCAGGCACTACCTGCCGAGGCACCGGAAGCTTTACAGACACTCATCAGTAAACTACCAGCCCCTAACCCATCGCACGAGGCGGGTAAGTATGCGGTACAATGGACAGGCTGGAAGCAAAAGTTGATTAAAGCTTTAAAAGAACCTGAGGCTTCACAAGCACTAACCGCAGCCTTATCAACTGTTAATGCTGATAAAGCTTTACTGAAGCAAATTGTAGGCAACCAAGCCTATCGTTTGTGCAGCTGGCAGGAAACCGATCATGACATTAATTTCCGTCGTTTCTTTACCGTAAACAGTTTGATTTGCCTGAATATTCAGGATGAAGCAGTGTTCAGCCACTTTCATCAGCTAATTAAAAACCTGACCGAAACTGGCGTATTTCAAGGACTACGTATCGACCATATTGATGGATTGCACAATCCGGCACAATACCTGGAACGCCTGCGCGAACTGGCTGGTGATGATACCTACATTGTAGCCGAGAAAATTCTGGAAAACGGCGAAGAGCTACCTGAACACTGGCCTTTACAAGGTACCAGCGGCTATGATTATTTAGCTCAGGTTAATAACCTGCTTACCAACAAAGCCGCCGAAAAGCGCTTTACCCGCTTTTATGAAGAAGAAATAGCCAACAATACCAAGCCGGTACAAAAGCAAATATGGGAAAAGAAAGCCCACATTTTGTACGCTAACATGAACGGCGAATTGAGTAACTTATTCCATTTCTTTACTACCCTGCAATTGGTAGATGGTGAAGTAACAGGTGGCGCTCAGGCTGAAGATATTCAGAAAGCCATCGGTGAGCTGCTGATTCACTGTCCGGTGTACCGGTATTATGGCAACCAGTTACCGCTGGAACAGGCAGAGTATAATGCAGTGAAAGAACTTTTCACGCTTACTAAAAAGGAAAAGCCTGAGCTAAAATCGGCATTAAACCTGTTGGAAGTCATTTTACTGGAAAGACCAAAATTAGGCAATGTCGACTACAACGACCGTGCACTGCAGTTTTACCAACGACTAATGCAGTTTTCGGGTCCACTGATGGCTAAAGGGGTTGAGGATACATTGATGTACACCTACAACCGTTTTATTGGCCATAATGAAGTAGGTGATGCACCGGATGCTTTTGGTATAACCACCAAGCAATATCATAAGCTGATGAAGCAGCGGCAAAAACAATGGCCGCTTGCTATTAACGGCAGCTCTACCCATGATACCAAACGTGGTGAAGATGTACGAGCCCGCTTAAACGCCTTAACTGACTTATCAAAAACCTGGCTTAAAACGGTAAAGCAATGGCAGCAGCTAAACGCTGGCTTAAAACAGAACCAGGCACCTGATGCTAATGGTGAATACTTTATTTATCAAACCTTAGCAGGCGCTTACCCAATGCCTGGCCAGCCGGAAGATAATTTTCCACAACGCTTACAGGAGTACCTGACCAAAGCCCTGCGCGAAGCCAAGGTACATACCCAATATACCGAACCCAACGAGGCATACGAAAAAGCTACGTTAAATTTTGCTGCCCGGCTACTGGATAATAAAAGTGAATTTTGGCAATCATTCCAGAGCTTTCAGCAAAAAATGGCCGATTATGGCATTGCCAACTCGCTGGCGCAAGTACTGCTGAAATTTACCAGTCCTGGCATACCTGATGTTTATCAGGGTTGTGAACTATGGGATTTAAGCCTGGTTGACCCTGATAACCGCCGCCCGGTTGATTATGAACTGCGCAGCCGTTTGCTGGATGAGTTTGATACGCCAACCAAAGCTGATGATTTGATACCTCAATTATGGCAAAACCGCTATGATGCGCAAATTAAGCTTTGGCTTACCCATAAACTGTTTCAATTACGCAAACAGGAGGCCCAACTATTTGCTGAAGGTTTGTATGTACCTTTGCAGGTTAAAGGTGCTTATAAAGATTATGTAATAGCTTATGCACGCCGTTACCAGCAAAAATGGATTATAACAGTAGCACCTATACATCTGGGTGAACTGGCCCGCGATCAGGACCGGTCGGTTACAAGCTTGAAGTGGAAAAGTACCCGTATTATTTTACCGCCTGAAGCTCCGGCAGAGTGGAGTAATCTGCTTACCGGCACATCCGGCAAGGCTGAAGAAAATGTACTTAAAGTAAAAGATCTGTTTACCCATTTACCATTAGCGGTGCTAAAAGCCGAACATCCAGCTAATAATCGGGGTGCGGGTATTTTAATGCATATTACCTCTTTACCTTCCCCCTTCGGCGTAGGTGATTTAGGAACCGGGGCTAAACAGTTTGCCGATTTTTTAAGCAGCAGCGGCCAAAAGTATTGGCAGCTACTACCGCTAAACCCCACAGGCGAACAGCAAAACTATTCGCCTTACAGTGCTATTAGCAGCATGGCGGGTAATACCTTGCTGATTAGCCCGGAAGCCTTAGCCGAAGATGGCTTGCTGGATGCTGGACAACTAAAAAAGTACTATCTGCCTGTTGACGATAAAGCTAACTATACAGAAGCTAAAAAACTTAAAGATAAACTATTTGAAGAGGCTTACGCTAACTTTAATAGTGGTCACTTTACCTCTTTACAGCAGCAGTTTGATACTTTTTGCCAACAGGAGGCTTCCTGGCTGGATAACTTTGCCTTATACCTGGCCTTAAAGGCTCACCATAATGAGCAGCCCTGGTACGAGTGGCATGCGCCCTATCGTCAGAAGAAAGCAGCTGCCGTGAACCGCTTTGCTGAACAGAACCAGGAAGAATTACGTAAGGCCAAGTGGCTGCAATTTATGTTTGACAGGCAGTGGACGGACTTAAAACAATATTGCCATCAGCTAAACATCCAATTATTTGGCGATATGCCTTTTTATGTCAGCTATGATTCGGCTGATGTATGGGCGAACCCGGATAACTTTGCCATAGATAAAGAGGGTAACATGACTGGCGTAGCTGGTGTACCGCCCGATTACTTTAGTGCTGACGGACAGTTATGGGGAATGCCTGTATATAAGTGGGACGTAATGAAAAACCAGCAATACCGCTGGTGGATTGAACGTCTTCGCAAAAACTTGGATTACTTTGATCTGGTTCGGCTGGATCACTTTCGCGCTTTTTCAGATTACTGGGAGGTACCGGCTGGCGAAAAAACTGCCCGCAACGGCGTATGGAAACCAGGGCCAGGTAGCGATTTCTTTAAAGCGGTGCAGGAGGCGTTAGGTAAAACCCCGTTTGTTGCTGAAGATTTGGGCGATATTGATGAACCCGTATTTAAGCTGCGTGATGAATTTAACCTACCCGGCATGAAAGTGCTGCAATTTGCCTTTGGCGATGAGATGGCCGGCTCCATATATATTCCGCATAACTACCAAGAAAACTATCTGGTTTATACCGGTACGCACGATAATAATACTACAGTAGGCTGGTATCATCAGGATACTACCAAAGCAATACACAAACAGTTGGAATTGTACACAGGGCAAAGCGTAAAAGCCCGTAATATACACCAGGTACTGGCACGTGTAGCATATGCCTCAACGGCTAAATTGGCTATGTTGCCTGTACAGGATGTAATCGGATTAGATGAAAACGCCCGCATGAACAACCCTGCCTCTGCCGAAGGCAACTGGCTGTGGCGCCTGCAAACTGATGCGCTGACTCCCGAGACAGCAGAACAGCTGCTAAGCTGGATACAGCTTTATAACAGGCTATAACCTTAAAAAAGAGGCGGATTAATAATCTTTATTATCCGTCTCCTTTTTTATATAAAGCTATGAATTGATAGCTTAATCTCTTTTGGTTTTCACTTCATTTTTACCTTTACTCTGCCTGATTACTAAAACTAAAGCAATCACGATAAAAGCAATAATGGCGACGAATGCAATTGGTAGTAACATAATTTAATCCCTTTCTTTTTAAATTGAACAGGCAATTTGTAGTAATTGTTTAACTAAAAGCTAAATCGGGAATCCGTTGCAATTGGGTTCTAACAAAAAAACAGGCTCGTGGCCTGTTTTTTTATTTAATGTTGCTCGGTTACAATTAACGTTTCTTTAGTAAGAACGGTAGTCTTTTCTTTAGCTAAACTTTTAGCCTGCTTATGTGGCTCATGATACTTTTCTAAAAACTGCTTTTTCGAATCATGATATTCGGTTACACCACCAATCAAATTCAAAAATTTAATATAGTACCAGGCTGTATCTACCTGATGAGGTAAAAAGCCAGAACGTGCACTCTTTGGATACAGGTGATGGTTGTTATGCCACTCGCCAGCTACAATACCCGGCCAAGCCTGATTGATCGACATATCTTCACGATTATAATCAGAACCTTCGCGGCGTTTATCTTCACCTTTACCGTGGCCTTCATAGTTAAAGGTACGAACCCCTACCGCCCAAAAGCCAGCAGCGCCGAATAAAGTGCAGGCCAGGGCATGTCCGCCAATCAGGTAAAATGCCAAATACCAAAAGCCCCAGTTCAGCAAAATACCGCCTATAGTTCGCAAAGGGTTAGCCAGCGTGCCCCATTTTTGGTATTGTGCATAAGTGTTAGATATTTGGCCGGTATGTTTCATCAATTTCACACAACGACCATAATCTTTTTCATTCAGGTTATGAGCTATAGGCTGATGGTTTACATCGGCCAGAAAGCAATATAAAAATCCACCTTGCGCATTGTAAGGATCGCCAGGCTGGTCTGACTTCGCATGATGCACATGGTGCGAAATCACATAAATTTCTTCAGGAATAATTTTCAGCGTAATGTTTTGTGTAATAAACCGCCAGATGTTATTACGAAATTTAAAAGCCCGGTGCGTACAATAACGATGATACCAAACAGTACCGTGCGAACCCATAACCACCATGCTGTACACAAAAGCTACAATAAGCAATTTAAAGCTAAAGTACTTGAAAATGAACAGCATTAAGAAAGGCACAAAACACACAATCATCATCCAGCTGGTGAATGAAAGCCAGTTCTTTTTATTTTTAAAGATATTAAGCCGGGAAAAAAACTCTTTAAAAATGGCTAATACGCTAGGCTTTGACAAGTTACCACACTCATCCTTCCAGCCATACGAGGGCTGTCTTAAAACAGTATCTAAAAAGGGCATTCAGCAGGGATTTAATTAATTAGAGGTTTTATTGAGTGAAAGGTACTTATATTAACTCATATTATAAGTATTTATTTTATCTTACACTCATTTATTTCACAACTAAGCGATGCATTTGCTGTTACTGCTTATTATGGAAGATTTTGGAATTACTCTAGCTGTTAACAGCCGGCAGATACCAGCCACGGTACACACCCGTGTTGTTGATGATACTACCTATTATGATATTGTAAGTGATGACTTTAGCATCAGCATTTTTAAAGATACGATGTACACTTGGAAAGCCGAAGATAGTGGCGGTTTCAGTGCTGATGAAATTAACTCAATTGGTGAGCAGATCAATAACGGATAAATAATACCATGGTATAAACATGCAGGTAACATTCCTGCATGTTTATACTCGGTTATGCATTATAATTTGCTTGCAATTGGCAGCGTTCGCCTTGCAACATTTCTTGGGCATGCTCGTCATTTACCGGCGCTTTTATTTTTCGGGACTCCTGCCGATAAGCCTGCTTAATTTCTTTACGGCGCTTGGCTTCCACAAAGCGCCTTACCTGTTCTTCATTTTCCAGCAAAAGGCCGGGCACCTGTACTGGTTTATTCTGCTCATCTTTAGCTATCATGGTAAAATAGCTGGTATTGGTATGCCGCACTTCTCCGGTTTTTATATTTTGCGATATAACCCGAATCCCTACCACCATTGAGCTTTTGCCCACATAATTAACAGCAGCCATTAGCGAAACCAAGTCACCAACTTCAACCGGGTGCAAAAAATCAACCGTATCAATTGAGGCGGTAACAGAGTAATTGCCGGCATGTTTAGCGGCACACACATAAGCTACCTTATCCATCAGCGACAAAATAATGCCTCCGTGAATTTTACCACCAAAATTGGCGTACGAAGGTATCATCAGCTCTGTAATTACTGTTTCTGAAAAACTCACCGATTTAAAATCAGTAGCCTGTGTTTCGTCAAGCATGTAACAAGTATTTAGGAAGTGAATCTAAATAAAGTAGCTGAAAGTTTTAGCTTAAGGTTAATTTTAACATTAACTTTCATAAATTTACTTTTACCATGTCAACCATAAAAACCTATCCCTCCAAAATAGATAACTGGTTTATTATTGTAGTTTTGGGTACGTTTACGGCATCCTTGGTTAGCGTGTTCTTTAAGCCCGATTGGATTGCTGTAATGATTATATTGTCTATAGTAAGCCTGGTACTTTTACCTATAGTGTTCAATACCAACTACCGTATTAAAGGGCAATTGTTAAAAGTACAATCTGGTATTATTCTAAACTTAAGTATTGATATTAGTACCATTAACAGAATTACAGCTACCCGCAGCATATTAAGTGCCCCGGCCTTGTCGTTAGATCGGTTGGAAGTGTTTTATAACAAGTATGATTCAGTAGTCATTTCACCCAGAAACAAAGCAGATTTTATAGCACAGCTTAAACAAATTAATCCTAACATAAGTATAGATTTGTAAGTGCCGTAATTGGCTAACCAAATCCGTTCTGCGTGAAAAATTTATTCTTTTTACTTATTATACTTTTATCAGGGCCGGTTTTTGCCCAGGATGTTGTACAACATGAATCAAAGCTGACGCCTATTATTAAAGAAACCTACAACGTACTCAAGAGCGACAATAAAACTTTACAGGGACAGTATGCGGCTTATTACAAAAAGCAACTGGTAGCTGCAGGTAAGTATGACAAAAACGCACGAATAGGCTACTGGACGTTTTTTGACATTCATGGGAAATTGATGCAACGGTACAACTACAACGACCGTACCCTGAATTACGAAGCACCTGAAGATACTACATCCAGTTTCAGGTATATGATTGACCAAAATATTGATACTACTACCAGAGCTACCAAACCGGTTCGTTTAGGAGGCCGGTACTTTGGCTATTTACGGTACCTGAACTTATTTAAGTTACCTGGCGAACTTGTCGGGTTAAACGACAACTTATATGCGATTACCATAGAACTGCTGGTTAGTCCGGGTGGTCGTTTAGCCGATTACAAGGTTCATATTCAATCCAGAATGGACAAAGATGAAAACCAAACTTTTAATATGAACATCAATTTGCTTAAGGACGAGGATAAGATGTTTCTACCAGCCACGTACAACCATGTACCCGTATCGGCCACGATTTTTATACGTTGCCACCTATCGGGCAAAGACCGGATTGAGATAGATTAAGCAAAGGATATTTAAAATTAAAGCGCAAACTTTATAAAGCGAAAGTTAACATTGGTTTACCTTCTACCCTAAGAGTTTGCGCTTTAATTTTTATTTCTGTACAGATACAGGATTAATGATCGTGATGACCATCAGCACCATGTGCATGACCATGTGATAACTCTTCAGGGTTAGCCGGACGCACATTGATGATATTACCTTTAAAATGCAATTCCTGACCAGCCATTGGGTGGTTCAAATCTACAATAACAGCATCTTCTACTACCGATACTACCTGGCCCTGAAAACGGTGACCTTGATTATCCTGTAAAGGCAAAATAGCGCCTACTTCAGGAAGATCAGTGCCGGCAAACATTTCCGTAGGCAAGTTAGCTACAGCTTCTTCATCATATTCGCCATAAGCATCAGTAGCACTTAGTTTAAAATCAAAATTATCGCCGGTTGACAGGGTGCTTAGTTCTTCTTCAAACTTAGGCAGCATTTGGCCTACGCCATACAAAAAGGTAAGCGGTTGTTCTTCAGTAGCGCTTTCAACTAAGGCTTCGGTGCCGTCTTCCTGTTTAACATACAAATCGTAAGTTAAAGATACGACGTGTTGTGATTCAATTTTCATGGATGGTAATTTAATGTAAAAGTTACGAAAGCTCAATTTGTTTTAAAGCATCGGCAATACTCAGAGAGGGCAAGCCGCAAGTTTTATCTTTACACACAAAAATTCGCGTTTCATTACTTATTCGGTTCTGTAGCAAAGGTAAGTTTTCTTCAGTACCGCCCAACACTATTTTATTGGGCACATAATGCTGCTCCAACTCACGGCGTACCTGCCAGGCATTAGGTCCGGTTATGGCTATTTCATAAATGCCAAACACCTCCTCCAGCAGCAGCAAAGCCCAGTTAGAGTATGATGAACCATACTTAGCCATGTAAGGCATTACGTTACGTAACAATTGCGCACTGATCTGCTCATACTGCGTATTACCCAGCAGCAAGCTTAACTTTTTAAGGTTACGCCCCATTACTGAATTGGATGAAGGAATTACCCCATCCATAATTTCAGCCTTGCGGGCAATGAGCTGCTCGGCATCTGCCGCGGTATAAAAAAACATACCTTCAGCTTCATCATAGTACTGAGCGATAGCGGTATCGGTAAGCTGCGCGGCCAGTTGCAGCCATTGTTGGTCGAAGGTTACTTCGTACAAGGCAATCAAGCCGTCGGTGATATTGGCATAATCATCCAGAAAAGCCACTTCGGCAACCCCATCAGTCATTTGGTTATTTTTATAGATGCGTACCAGTCGGCCCCCTTCTTTTACTAAATGCTGCTGAATGAATTCAGCATTATGCAAAGCCAGCTGCAAATAGCTTTCCTCATTAAACGTGCGGTAAGCTTCGCAAATACCTTTCAGCATTAGCCCGTTCCAGGAGGCCAATATTTTATTATCCAACCCTGGCCGTACACGATGGCTGCGAGCTTCCAGTACTTTCTTTTTAGCCGCATTGATTTTAGCCAGCAACTCTTCGGTGCTCAAACCCAATTGCTGGGCCAGCAGTTCATCCTGCTCTTTGCGGAACAATACATTGGTATGCTCTTCTTCCCAGTTACCTTCATCAGTGATATGGTAATAAATGCAGAACAGGTCGGCATCGTTACCTAATATCTGTTCAATATCAGCTTTGGTAAAGGTGTAAAACTTGCCTTCCACGCCTTCGCTATCTGCATCTAGAGCTGAATAGAAGCCAAAGTCGGCAGAAGTCAATTCATTTTTCACAAAGGTGATGGTTTCCTTAGCTGTTGCTGCGTATAATGGGTCGGGGTTCCAGGCGTAGGCTTCGGCATACAGACTAATCAGCTGGCCATTATCATACAACATTTTTTCAAAGTGTGGCACATGCCAGCGGCCATCAACCGAGTAACGGGCAAAGCCGCCGCCTACATGATCGTAAATACCACCAAAAGCCATTTTGTGCAGGGTAAGCTTTACCTGCTGGGCTATGCTTTCGTTTTGCATCAGGTGTGCATACCGCATCAAAAACAACCAGTTGTTTGGCATCGGAAACTTAGGTGCTTTACCCATGCCGCCTTCCACCTTATCCAAGTAGCGTTTCCAGTTATTTACAATAGCTTCTAAATCAGTACGGGTGTATTCAGACTGTTCGGTAATTAAATCTACCGATTCATATTGCGTGATGCCTTCTGTTAGCCGCACGGCATACTCTTCCGCCTCTTCGGGCTTGCGCTCGTAAAAATCGGCCAAGCTCATCAGTACGTTCATCCAATCTACTTTGGGGTAATAGGTACCGCCATAAATAGGACGCTGGTCAGGCAGACAAATACAGTTGAGGGGCCAACCACCACGGCCGGTCATAAGTTGTACGGCGCTCATATAAATCTGATCTACATCAGGGCGTTCTTCACGATCTACCTTAATGCACACAAAATGTTCGTTCATTAAGGCGGCTACCTGCTCATCTTCAAAGCTTTCATGCTCCATTACATGGCACCAGTGGCAAGCCGAATAGCCAATACTTACCAATATGAGTTTATTTTCCTCTTTGGCTTTTTGTAAGGCTTCGGCACCCCAAGGGTACCAATCAACAGGGTTGTTGGCGTGTTGCAGTAAATAGGGTGATGCCGATTGAGCTAAACGATTCATGTTTTTACGGTTAACGTTTATTTAGGTAAGCGGCAAGTATGCGTATTGTTTGCATCTATACCTAAATCATGCCTTTCAGGATATAGAAAGGGTTACAAACAAATTTTGTACTTTTGCCTGCTGCAAGGATAGGGATTACAACCTGCATCCTTACACTTACGGATGGATATTTCAGTTGTTATACCTTTATTTAACGAAGTAGAATCACTGCCCGAGCTTACCTCGTGGATTAGTCAGGTGATGTACACCCACCAGTTTAGTTATGAAATTATATTGGTGGATGATGGCAGTACTGATGGCTCGTGGGAGATGATTTGCCAACTGAGAGAAGCCAACGAAGCTATCAGGGGTATTAAATTCAGACGTAACTACGGTAAATCGGCCGCGCTGAATACCGGCTTTGAAGCTGCTCAAGGTAATGTAATTATTACTATGGATGCCGATTTGCAAGACAGCCCCGATGAAATACCCGAATTGTACCGCCGCATTATTGAAGAGAAGTACGATTTGGTATCGGGCTGGAAAGCTAAACGGTATGATCCGCTTAGCAAAACCCTCCCTACCCGATTGTTTAATGCCGCTACCCGCAAAATGTCGGGCATACATAACCTGCATGATTTTAACTGCGGATTGAAAGCTTACCGCAAGGCCGTAGTAAAAAACATTGAGGTGTATGGCGAAATGCACCGCTACATTCCGGTAATTGCCAAATGGGCAGGCTTCACCAAAATTGGCGAGCAAGTGGTTGAACACCGCGCCCGCAAGTATGGTACCACCAAATTTGGCATGAGTCGCTTTATTAACGGCTTTTTGGATTTACTATCTATTTTCTTTGTAGGTAAGTTTGGGAAACGGCCGATGCATTTTTTTGGTACGATGGGCGTAATCAGTTTTCTGTTGGGTATGGTAATGGCCATCTGGATTATTACCGAAAAGCTGATTCATATTGCACATAACGAACACTACCGCGATGCTACCGACCAACCTTTATTTTATTTGGCTTTGGTAGCTATTATTTTAGGTTCGCAGTTATTTTTAACCGGCTTTGTGGCCGAACTGGTAGCCCGCAGCTCGCACGATCGGAACAAGTACCAAATTGAGGCAACGGTTTAAGTGCATAACGGATAGCTTAAAAGCAGGTGTTCATTTTTGAGCGTGTGAATGTTGACACGGTATTGTTAGTTAATCTTATAGATTACAGATTATATTTCTCGCGCAATTGAGCGCCAATTTGGTAAGCTTCCTGAACAATAGAGGACGGATAGCCCGCACCTTCCAGAACAGCAATGCCATTCTTATTTTTGAGCAAGCCTTCTTTAATCTGGTAATCAAATATCAACCGATTATCCCCTATTTGTTCTTCAAACGAGTAAACGGCATAATTCGGTCCTAGTAGTTCGGCTAGTTCCAAATCATGGGTAGATACGAATACAAAGTTTCGATTAGCTACCAGGTAAGACAGTACCGCTTTGGCAGCAGCAATACGCTCAATAGTATTGGTACCTCTAAAAATTTCATCAATAATTACCAAACTTTTCGTGGAAGCCTGCGGCTCACATTGTTTGATAATATCTAGCACGGCTAATGCCTCTGCCTGAAAATAACTTTTATGTTCGTGCAAATCATCACTCATCTGTATGCTGGTATGAATATGCAACATTGGCACTTGGTACATCTGGGCACAACAGGTATGCAATGTTTGCGCCAGCAGCGCATTTATAGCCACTGCCCTGATAAACGTAGTTTTACCCGACATATTTGACCCGGTAATCAGTACACCCTGGCTGGCCCTACTTTGTATGCTGTTAGGCACACAATTTTCCACTAATGGATGGTATATCTTCGTCATTACCAACTGCTCTGCGCTAGCTGTAAAATCGGGCTGGCAGTAATAGGATAACCCATCCCTGAACGATTGTATGGAAATCGCCATATCCACCTCGGCTACGCTTTCAAACAGCAGGCGTATATCGGTCAGATATTTATTTACACGGCTAATAGAAAATATAAATACCAGTGGTTCAATCAGCAAGAATATTTTCAGCCATTCGGTCAACAGATAAAACATGTCTGTTGGATCGGCTGCAATCAAGTTCTGCACATTGATAAAACTAATGGAGCGCTTGAGTTTATTTACTTTCACTAAACTTTGCTTTACCTCATTGCCTGAATTTAAATAGTTGTGCTGATACAGCCATTGCCCTACTTGGTTCAGTATAAGCAACTCTGGCAATGAAACCGTAAAAGGCATTATTTTAAACCGGTTACGATAATGAATAATCGTATTAGCTATCAGCAAAGCTACCAGTACCAACAAATATACCTGCTGTTGTAAAAGCAACAATAAAATCAGCATAGTTATCACGCTAATGCCTGCTATACTTACATATACCTGTCCAAATTTGCCAAATAGCTGCTTATGCTTTTGGTTGAATAATTCGGGGAGAAAATAAGCATTATCACTTTTCAGCTCCGATAATTTCAACTCTATTTGCTCATGTACATCCGCATGGCTGGTCAGCTGAGCTATTCGCTGTTCCAGATTGTGAAAATACGTTAAGTTAGTTTCTTGTTCGTGCAGCTTTTTATACAAGTATTGTTGTCCGGGTTTAGAACGGGTACGATCTATATATTCAAACAGCCTTTCCAAATCTAAATCGGCAGCAGTTGCAGGCGAAATTTGTTTTTCCGTAGGGTAAGCAGCGGCATACTGACCAATCAGTTTAAAGCTGCGGTAAACCTCTCTTGGCTTGCCCCACTCCTCCTTGATTTGTGCTATTTTCCGTTTACTAGAGAACTGTTTTTTATACCATTTCTTTATTAAGAAAAATAGGATAACTAAGCTCACACATATCATAAAAGGAATAAGGCGGTGCATCATGTTTTAAATGTAAGGTTTATTAAGCATTGGACATATTTACAGCTTTTCATTAGCATAGGTAAAGTGTTTTATTCACGTTAGTGGATGTTACTTTTCTTTTATACAAAAGAAAAGATAACCAAAAGAAAACTTGCGGCTACGCTATGTTGCTTTATATGTGAGTGCAATGGCTAACTGCTACTACCCGCAACATTCCTGATGCCGCGAAAAAAAGTTATTGGTGGTTCTGTGGTTAGGTAGTTTGAATAAGTTACCTCCTTACGCGTCATTGCGAGGTACGAAGCAATCTCTGTACTAATGCACTAATAGGTGTACGTAATAAGTCTTGATTCCTGACTCTATACTCTTGATTCTTCCCCCTCCGTCCTCTTCCAGCTTCGGGCGAAAGGCAGGATTGGACCTAGTGCGGCAAAGAAGCGTAGGAAGAGACTTGATTTTTGGTTTTTAGTATTAAGGCAAAGAACACCATATAGCTGCTAAGACAAAAGAAATAGCCGCTGCGGCCATGAGCAGACGAACAATCACTACAGCACAAAATTAACAACGAAAAGAGAAACTAAAACGTCAGCACTTTAATTAAGAAAATCTACTAAATTTGTTAGTATGAAACGTTCGGGCAATGCCGATTTACCTTTGCATCATGGTTATGTACCTACCTGGCTGGCTGAGCGTATGGCCAAGTTGGGCTTAGCCGTAGTTGAAACAATGGTAATGGAGTATGACAGTTCGGCTGTGTTATCACGCCTGAGCAATCCGTTTTGGTTTCAGAGTTTAGGAGCCGTAATGGGGATGGACTGGCACTCGTCGGGTATTACTACTTCTGTACTGGGTGCTTTAAAGCGAGCAGTGAACCCGCATGCTAAGCAGCTAGGCATTTACATCTGCGGCGGCAAAGGGAAACATTCCATGCAAACGCCTGCCGAATTGCTGAAAGTAAGCGAACAAATTGGTTTAAACGGCAACTACCTGGTGCAATGCAGTAAGTTAAGCGCCAAGGTAGATAACACGGCAGTGCAAGATGGTTTTCAATTATACATGCACAACTTTGTGGTGAATAACCAAGGGCAGTGGACGGTGATACAACAAGGTATGAACGCTCATACTAAAGTGGCCCGCCGTTATCATTGGCATTCTGAAACGCTGACCTCCTTTGTTGACGACCCGCATACTGCCATTTGCGGACGACCATCAGGCTATATCCTAAACATGGCCGACTCGCGTGCGGCTGATGCCCGTACCGCCATCATGAACTTAACAGCAGAACACCCGGACCGGATGCTGAAAGAAATTGACCATCTGGTAATGCCTGCCCATCATGATGTAAAGGCGAAAGATGTAGATTTAAAACGCCTGGGTGCGGTATTGTGGCTGGCACATGAACAGCAGGTTAGCAATTTTGAAGAATTGCTGCTACTGAAAGGCTTAGGTCCGCGTACGTTACAATCATTAGCACTGGTGAGCGAGGTCATACACGGTACGCCTACCCGTTTCAGCGACCCTGCCCGCTATTCATTTGCACATGGCGGTAAAGACGGGCATCCTTTCCCGGTTCCGGTTAAGGTATATGATGAAACTATAAACGTGCTGCAAAAATCTATAGATCAAGCCAAGCTAGGTAACAGTGAAAAGGTTGAAGCTATTAAACGCCTGAGCCATATTGCCCAGCAAGCCGAGCAGAACTTTACCCCCAATGCTGATTTTGATAAAGTAATTGAGCAGGAACGCAGTAACTCGTGGCGTTATGGTGGCCGCACTATATTTGGTGAAACGCAAAAACCAACAGCAAATAAACAGTTGAAACTATTTTAACAGTATAGCGCTAGAAGGTAGGATAACAAATTATTATTGCGAAAATGGCCTGGAAAGCCAGTTTTCACATTAGTCAATGCAAGGAAGTAGCTTAATTTTTAGCCTAACCTCCTCACATTGACCTTGTATTCTTATTTTACCAATCCTGATTGCAGAACCTGGTTTACTTTATCATTCAACTGGTCCAGATCAAAAGGTTTGGCTATATAATCGGTAGCACCCGCATTAGCCGCAATAGTAGGCCCATCTGTACTGGCCGACATCACCACAACCGGCAATGATTGCGTTTGTAGATTACTCCGCAAGCTTCTCAAAACCTGATCGCCCGATAATACCGGCATCCATAAATCCAGCAACAACAAGTCGGGCTTTTCCTGTTCAATCAGGCTGTATAAGTTCAAGCTGTTTTGCTCGGGTATAATTAAGTACTCATCACTTTCAAGGGCTAAAACCAGCATATCCAGTATCCCCTCATCATCGTCACAAATAACTATCTTTTTTTGCATCATGCGTCAGCCCTTTCCTTTAAAGGTAAGGTAAAACTAAAGGTAGATCCTTTGTCCTTTTCACTTTCTATCCACAAGCTGCCACCATGCCGCTGCACAATCTGATCACATACATACAAGCCAATACCCATACCTGGAAAACGTTGTTGAATATCACCTACCCGATAAAAGCGTTCAAATACTTTCTTCTGATCTTCGGAACTGATCCCCATACCATAATCTGTAACCGACACTTTTAAATAATCGCTTACTAAAGATAGGTAAACCAAAATTTCGTTAGCATTAGGAGAGTATTTAATAGCATTAGCCAGCAAGTTATTAATCACCTGCACCAATTGCGTTTCATCTCCCAAATAACTGTCGGTAGCTTTACCTTTAATAGTAATATGATGTGTTTTGGTACCAGCCTGTATGCCTTCTACGGCATCATATACCATCTTATTAAAATCAAAGTTTTCTTTATGTAACTCGATGTATCCTGTTTGTATTTTGGAAACATCCAGCAACTCTGTAATTAAGTTATTTAGCCGGTTAACATAACTTTCTGTTTTACCTACCAAATCTTTAAACCTCAGATTTGAATTTTCCGGCATCAGCTTGTTCATCATCTGCACATAACCTTTTATCGTAGTTAAAGGCGTTTTAAGCTCATGACTGGCGATAGACAGGAAATCATCTTTACGCTTTTCGATAGAACGGCGCTCGGTGATATCTTCAATGGCAATCAAAATACGATCTTTATACTCACCTTCCAGTTCAATACGGTGTGCATTAAGCAGCATAAGCTTTTTACCGATATGTGGAAAATCATACTCTACCTCAAAATCTTCAACCGGATTATTGGTCGGCAATATTTTTTCCAGCAACTCACGTAACTGCGGAATATTCCATTGGCCATCTCCTAACTCAAACAACAGTCTATCTTCCGTTTCGGCCCGTGTTACTTTGAAAGTACGTAAAAAATGTTCATTTACACTCAATACATGACTATCCGGATCAAGCACAATCAGGCTTTCCCGTACCGTTTGTACAATGCTGGAGAGGTACTCTTCATTTATTTTAAGGGTACGGGTACGCTCTTGCACCTGCCGCTCCATTTGGTCTTTCTGCTGGCGTAATTCTAACTCAGCTTTCTTGCGTCGGCTTATATCGTTTTGTACACCAATGAAGTAAATAGTTTTACCCTCATTATCTTTGATAGCAGACAGGTACAACTCATTCCAGAACAGCGTACCGTTCTTTCTGTAGTTCCTGATTTCCACATAGCAATTTTCATTTTTCTGAAGCGCTTTGCGAATAATTTCCCGCTCGGGCTGATTACGGTCTTCTTGCTGCAGAAACCGGCAATTACGACCAATTATTTCACGACGTACGTAGCCTGAAATACGCTCAAACGCATCATTGCAATAAATAATAGGATTGTCCGGCTGCTGATTATCTGTAATAACGATGCCCGACATACTGGCGTCCAGTGCTTTGGTTAACAGCTCAAAATCCCGCTGTATAGTTTCATGCGAGAAAGAAAATTCACCATCATTTAAACTTTCCAACGGCGTAAAATTTTTGTAAGTAAATAGCTAAAATGTTTATTCATACGTCTATGTGCCAACTGCGCAAACCGGCAAAAGTTAACTGCATAATATTACAGCAAATACACTGCAAAGTTTGCGAATATAGGCTGTATTATTTACAGTAATTATCACAACATTCCTTCATCTGCAAAGCTGTAGTAACCACCATCAGTAATAATAAGGTGGTCCAGCACGCCAATATCCAGAATGCGGCCAGCTTGATGTATTTTTTTAGTCAGGTCAATATCCTGCTGGCTGGGCTTGAGGTTGCCCGACGGATGATTATGCGCCAGGATAATACTGGATGCCTGGTGCTGTAATGCAATATGAAAAATAATTTTAGGATCGGCCACAGTGCCCGACAATCCGCCTTTGCTAATCAGTTCTTTGCTAATAATTTTACAACTGCGGCTCAATAGCAATATCCAGAACTCTTCATGATTTAAATCTACCAAGTGGCGGCGCATTACTTGGTAAACACTGTTGCTGCCAGTAATAGTTTCCGGTATTTTAACCTCGGTATCACCACGCCTGCGGCCCAACTCCAGTGCTGCAATAATAGATATGGCTTTAGCTTCGCCTATCCCTTTAAAACGCGAAAGCTCATTTACCGAAACCTTACCCAACTTTTGCAAATCGTTATCATAATGGTGCAAAATACGTTTGCTCAGCTCCACAGCCGATTCGGTACGACTGCCCGATCCTATCAGTATAGCAATCAGTTCGGCATCACTTAGTGCACGTCGGCCCTGGCTGTTCAGCTTTTCACGCGGGCGATCTTCTTCAGCCCAGGCTTTTATGCTGATTTTGGTTTCGTAAGCTTCCACGTGGTTAAGCTATATAAAAAAACCAATAAAAACAAAAAGGCTGCACCAGCAGGTACAGCCTTTTAAAATAGCTTTATTTGTAATTATTGTAAGCCGTTAACAAATTTAGTCAGTTTTGACTTATTGTTAGAAGCTTTGTTTTTATGAATTACGTTTTTCTTAGCTAAACGGTCCAGCATTGAAATTACAGTATTCAGTAAAGGAGCAGCCTCAACTTTGCTTGTACTGCTTCTTAATTTCTTAATCGCATTTCTGGTAGTTTTAGCCTGGTATCTGTTGCGTAAACGTTTCGCAGCATTGGCTCTAATTCTTTTTATTGCTGATTTATGATTTGCCATTTTAGCTAAATATTCTTTCTTTAATTTTCGGACTGCAAATATATTTCAAATGTTTTTAATTAACAATAGCTTGTTTTAAAAAATTTATTAATAATTCACTAACCTTAAATCATTCAACAACAATTATTTATTTTGGAATATGCCAATAGTCAGGGCATTGGCCGACGAAGTGTTGCCTGCTACCCCTTTGGCATATAGCGTATATATTTTGCCGCTTTCCAGTGTTATAGCTGTGTTGGTTACTTTTGTTGAACCGCTAACAAGTACTGCAGCATAACTGCCTGCTTTAATTTCTGAATAGGCACTTCCTGATGTGTAGTTAACATTAGAAGCTATTATAGTAGAACCAAATGTTAAACTGGCACCTGAAGCATTAGAGGATGCATTTACAAAACGTACCTTAGCGTTGCCGGTTGAAGGTGCGGTCATATCGTCAGTAACTTGTATTAAGCTTAGTGCGCCGCTTTGGCCTGCCAAAAAGATGGTATAATTAGTATTGGCATCCAACTGAACGCTTGAGGTAGCTACCACAGTTTGATTGTTGCCTGCCTGAACAGTAGCTGTTTGCTGGCCTGCATAACACTTATTGTACCCTGATGCATTGCCATAAGCTACTGCGTTAGGTGTACGCTGAACGTCATCAATAAAAAGGCTAGCAGAGCCTGCATCAGAGCTAGCGTTAATGAAGTTTACTTGTGCATAGTACGTGCCATCAAAGTCATAGGGGTCGTCTTTCTTGCACGAGACTAACATAGTAAAAGCCAGTAAAACGGCACCGGCACGGGTTAAAGCTTGTTTTGAAAAGGTAGATGTAAATACTTTCATTTGCAATTCAGTTAATAGTAACACAAATTTACAGGTCCGTAAAATACAGGCACTGTTGTTATATATTACGCCAAAAAACGAAATTTATGGTATGACATTGGTAATTTTTTATCACCAAAACAGCTGCTATTACTTACAAGTATTTACAAATCAAAACATTACCCTACCGATATGCAACGCATTTTTTTACTCTGGCTAAGCATCATTCTTTTATTATGTTGCTCTTCATGGGGGTTTTATGCACATTACCGGCTCAATAGGCTGGCTATATTTACGCTCCCGAAAGGTATGGCTGGCTTTTATGAGGCTAACCGGGAGTATCTTACAGCTGAGGCCATCAGTCCTGACCGCCGCCGCTATGTAGATTCAACAGAAGCGGCCCACCATTTTTTCAATGCCGACCATTATGGCCGCGACCCGTTTCATACTGTGCCGCAAAAATGGAACGACGCTGCTAAAAAATACACAGCCGATACACTGAATAAATATGGTACCCTACCCTGGGCCATACAGTACCAATACTACAAGCTGGTAGCTGCTTTCAAAGCACATGACACCAGTGCTATTCTGCATCATTCGGTTTACCTGGGCCATTATGTGGCCGATGCCTGCGTACCGTTGCACCTTACACAAAACTACGATGGGCAGCTTACCCACCAAGCCGGCGTTCATGCCCTTTGGGAAAGCCGCCTGCCTGAGCAGTTTGGTAATCAATACAACTGGTATGCAGGTAAAGCTCATTACCTGGAAAATCCACTCTGGCAGGCATTCATTATTTGCAGAGGTTCATTTAAATGCGCCGACACCGTTTTACGTACGGAACATAAGCTTCATCTTACCTTTCCTGATAGCCTGAAGTATGCCCTTATGCAACGTGGTAACCGCAAGGTGAAAGATTACTCGGTAGCTTACTGTAAAGCTTACAACCAGGCCTTGCATGGCATGGTGCAACGTCGGTTACGGACAGCCATTCTAAACATTGGCAGCTACTGGTTTTCGGCTTGGGTAGATGCCGGGCAACCCAACTTAAATAAACTGATAGTCAGCCCACCATCTGCTGCCGATCGTGCTGCTATCATTCGGGAAGAAAACCTTTATAAGGCCGGAAAAATTGCTCCCTTACCCGATTATGGCTTGATAAACAAAACGCTGGAAGGAAAAGGTACACTGCGTGAAAACTAGCAAATATATAGCAGCTTTGATTAATTTACCTTTACTCAGTAAAACTTAGCAAGCATTTACAATTTTGTGCTTTACAGTAAATGTTAAATGATGTTAAAGCTTTAATACTCACCTGCTACTTATTATGAATATGCTTTATTTAGCGCCTATGCAGCGTAAAGCTATTCACCTTATCATTTTAGCCATATGGTTTACGGGGCAAGTTTCTGCCCAGCAAACACATCCTAAAAATTCGCCTAAAGATTTTGGCTTTACCGTTTTCAGCATTAAGGGTAGGTTAGACAGCATCCATTTTATTGTGAGCGATACCGTCTTTAAACAAAAAAAGCCTATATTCCTATTCAGTCAGGGCTCATTACCTACTGCTTTATTCTGGAAGGAAGATGCTACACATACCTGGCAGCAGTTTTTGCCTTTCTTATACAAACCCTATTTAAAAGATTATCGCTTTGTCATTATCAGCAAACCAGCCATCCCGGTTTTTACCTACTCGGCCGACCCCAACTATTTGTACCTTGATCCGGTAACCCATAAAACACCACAAGCATATTTTGACAGAAGCTACTTGGATTATTACGTAAGCCAAGCCAATGAAGTGATTAATTATTTAGCTAAACAAAAATGGGTAGATGCTACTAAAATCGTAATCTGCGGTCATTCGCAGGGCAGTAAGGTAGTGGCTAAAGTAGGCGCCATTAATCCACACGTAACGCAAGTGGTTTATTTATCGGGTAATCCCTTGGGAAGGTACGACCAGAATATACGGCAACTACGCAAAGATGCCCTTTGGGGTAAAATAAGCAACCAGGAGGCGCAGCAACAAATAGATACTTTATACACCCAATGGGCTACCATCAACCAGAAGCCTAATGATACACATAGTGCAGGCGGTGACACGAATAAAGCATGGATCAGCTTTTCTAAACCATCCTTAAATTATCTACTTAAAATTAAAGTTCCGTTATTTATTGGCTATGGCACGGCTGATAATACCGCCGATTATTGCGACTTACTGCCCCTAGATTTTATACGACTAGGTAAACATAACTATACATTGAAACCTTACCTTGGGTACGACCACAACTTTTTTCAAGCCACTTACGATGAAGAAGGTCGTAGAATTTCGAATCGGGAACATTGGGATGATGTAGCCAAGGATGTATTTGATTGGCTGAAAACCCAGCCTACTGTTAAACGCCGTTAATGCAGATAACTTTGACTGCAGATTACAATTTAGCATTACCTGTAACACAATAACTGGTAATACTTCAAATCCGAAATAAAACCTACCTTTGGCCAAAACGCTAATACAAAGCTTATGAAAGTTGCCCTGTTTCCGGGTTCGTTTGATCCGGTTACCAAAGCCCACGTGGATATTGTAAAACGCTCAGTAAGTTTGTTCGATAAGTTATACATCGGCATTGGGGTAAACAGCAACAAGCAAGGTTTTTTAACCATCAGTCAGCGTGAGCAAATGCTGCGTGCCGTATTTGAGCATGAACCCAAAATTCATGTTATTGCTTATGAAGGCTTAACGGTAGATTTTTGCAAAAGTATTAGTGCCGGTTACATGATTAGAGGTATCCGTACTGTATCAGACTTTGAATATGAAAAAGCCATCGCCCAGATGAATCACGCACTGGCACCCGATATTGAAAGTATCTTTATTGTAAGCAAACCCGGCTATTCTTCCATCAGTTCCACCATCGTGCGCGAAATTTTACGCCATCAAGGCGATGTAAGTCAGTTTATTCCAACAGAGGCGTTGGAATATCTATAAGCAAATCACGCTTCCATAATACATCAATAATAGATGGAAATGTATTACTGGTAACGGTGGCAATATCGTTTTTGCTTAGCCACTTCACATCAGTAATCCCTTCTTCGGTTTGCGGCACTAGTTTGGCTTTGCCTTTATATTTCATTTTATACCAGTAGGTCTTTTTCAGTACCACCTCCCCCTTCATAGTGTACACATGGTAGGTATTGATGATTTTATCCCCACATTTGCCGATAGCAATACCACATTCTTCCTCTACCTCGCGTACGGCGCTTTGTTTAGGTTTCTCACCTTTCTCCAGTTTGCCCTTAGGTATATCCCATTTGCCGTTTCTGAAAATAAATAAATAGTCACCTTTCTGATTTTTAACCAAACCACCGGCAGCCTCAATTACAGTTACGCTCTTTTTAATTTTTCGTAAAAAAGCTTTAGCATCTTTACACAGCACAAAATAGTACAGCTGCTGATGGCTATTATTCAGTTGCGCATATATTTTTTTCAAGTCAAAGGTTTGCGCATCAAGCTGTTCATAATTTTCCGAATGAGCCGGAGCCCCTTCTGTTAATAGAATCACTTTCTGGTTGATATAAATTCTGTACTTTTGAGCCATGTTTAATAAAAATGAGATTGAACAGCAAGTGGCTGAATTTCTGCTGCAAATTAAAGCAATTAAATTACAACCCAACAATCCTTTTACCTGGGCATCGGGTTGGAAATCGCCTATTTACTGCGACAATCGGGTAACCCTATCCTACCCTGCTATCCGTACTTACATCCGTCAAAAACTGAGCCTAATGGTACAGGAAGAATTTGGTTCGGTAGGTTGCATTGCCGGTGTAGCTACCGCAGGCATTCCGCAAGGAGCCTTAGTAGCACAAGAACTAGGCTTGCCGTTTGTTTATGTTCGCTCAAAACCTAAAGATCATGGTACCGGCAACTTAATTGAAGGTGAAGTAATGCCGGGTAAGCGCGTTGCGGTGATTGAAGATTTAATATCAACCGGGAAAAGCAGTTTGCAAGCAATAGATGCACTACGTGATGCAGGTTACGAAGTAGCAGGGTTGGCTGCCATTTTCAGCTATGGTTTTGATGTGGCTGACGAGAACTTCAAAAAAGCCAAATGCCGGTTTGTAACTTTATCTAACTACCAGGCACTGCTTAAATTTGCTGAAGAAAAGCAATACATTCACCCAGATAGCATTGCATTGCTTAACGAATGGCGGGTTAACCCATCAGAATGGGGCAAATAACCATTAAAAATAATATTTCTTATATAAATAGGGCTTGCAGTACAAAAATGCAAGCCTTTTTACTTTGAAAGTATTTAATATTTTACAGTTATGTATTTAAAATTTCTTTTATATACGGATTAATACAATTTTCTGCTTTCGGAATTATTGTAAGCTACTATTGCATTTACAATTACCAGACCGGCTATTAGAATGATCATCATACTGCTCGAATTTATATAATAAATAACGCAATTTATGTTCCTTCAGTTTATTAACCAGCTGTTACCCTGCATTTTTAAAAACATGAATAACAAACGCCATAGTTTGTCATTAAGCTATTAAGAAAGCGCCGATATCTTTAACAAACACCTAACTAAAAAATCACCTCAAAGGCATCAATCCAAAGTAAAAAAGCATACGCAATGTGGATTTATGTACACAATCACCCTCAATTGTGGCATAATAACCGTATTTTTGTATAAAACTTTCGGGGTCAGCATGATTAATGTTTCTAATCTATCATTACGCTATGGCAAGCGTACTTTATTTGAGGATGTAAACCTTAAATTTACTCAAGGCAATTGTTACGGTATCATTGGCGCTAATGGTGCCGGTAAATCTACCTTCTTAAAAATATTATCGGGTGAAATTGACCCGACTACCGGCTCGGTAAGCTTTACCCCCGGCGAACGCATGGCGGTACTGAAACAGAACCACTATGAGTTTGATGAATTTCCGGTAATTGAAACTGTACTGATGGGGCATAAAGATTTATATGCTACCATGAAGGAAAAAGATGCTATTTACCTGAAAGAGGATTTTACAGATGCTGACGGTGAACGCGCCGGCGAACTAGAAAACCTGTTTGCCGAAATGGACGGCTGGAATGCGGAAAGTAATGCCGCTACCCTATTGAGCAACTTGGGCATTAAAGAGGATTTGCATTTTAAGCTATTGAAAGAGCTGGACGGTACTCAAAAAGTAAGAGTATTATTAGCCCAAGCCCTTTTTGGCAAGCCCGATATTTTACTGCTGGATGAGCCTACCAACGATTTGGATATACATACCATTAGCTGGTTGGAAGACTTTCTGGCAGGTTATGAAGCCATTGTACTGGTGGTATCGCACGATAGGCACTTTCTGGATACTGTGTGTACGCACGTGGTAGATATTGATTTTGGCAAAATGACCATTTATACGGGTAACTATAGCTTCTGGTATCAATCAAGTCAGCTGGCCTTAAAACAGCGTTCAGATCAGAATAAGAAACTAGAAGATAAAGTTAAAGAATTACAAGAGTTCATCAGTCGCTTTAGCGCCAACGCTTCAAAATCTAAACAAGCTACCAGCCGTAAAAAAGCGTTGGATAAAATTAATCTGGAAGAGATTAAACCATCAAACCGCAAGTACCCAGCTATTATGTTTAACCAACAGGCCCGTGAAGCTGGTGACCAAATTTTACAAATTCAAAGTTTGGGCAAAACGCTGAGCGGTGAAGTACTTTTTAACGATATTAACCTGATGGTAAATAAAGGCGATAAGGTTGCTGTACTCTCACAAAATAGCTTGGCTACCTCTGCCTTTTATGATATTCTTACCGGCAGAGATACAGATTTTACTGGTAGCTTCAAGTGGGGCGTTACCATCAACTCCGCAGATATTCCGATTGATAATGCCGACTATTTTAAAGGCAAAGACCTGAACCTGGTAGATTGGCTGCGTGAATATGCTCCTGGCGAAAAAGACGAGCAATTTATTCGTGGCTTTTTAGGCAGAATGCTGTTTTCGGGCGAAGAAGTGCTGAAGAAAAATACAGTGCTATCAGGTGGTGAAAAAATGCGTTGTATGTTTAGCCGCATGATGCTGCAACAACCTAATGTGCTGTTGTTTGATGAGCCAACCAACCACCTGGATTTGGAATCTATCACCGCACTGAATAACGGTATGCGCGATTTTAAAGGCACTGTCCTGTTTACCTCGCGAGATCATGAGCTTACCCAAACCGTAGCCAACCGAATTATTGAGCTTACCCCAGGCGGTATGATCGATAAAATGATGAGCTATGACGATTACGTAAACAGCGAGGCTGTACAAAAGCAACGCGAAGAAATGTACGCTATGGCATAAGTGTTTCAAGTTTTGAGTAGCTGGTTTAAACACGTCGTATCAACACCTTATAAATCAGCCACTCAAAACTTGATGATAAAACTATAAACAAACATCTATTTTTCGTTTCTTTGTAAACCAATCGCCCGACTTGGTAGCTCAGTTGGTAGAGCAACTGACTCTTAATCAGTGGGTCGAGAGTTCGAGCCTCTCCCAGGTCACCCGAAACGCCGTTTTCTTACAAGAAAATGGCGTTTTTTGTTAAATGGGTAAAGCTATAGGTATAATTCGGGATGAACCTTTGTGAACTCAGTTAGACACTTTTAAACTACAGAACAATCCTGTTAGCTAATTGCTAACAACTAGGCCTTAGTAACTAAGTTAAATAAAAATTACCCAACTCTTGAAAAAATTTGAGTAGAGCGCATTTGTCTCACCTTTAGGAAAGTTACGTTTATCATAAACTGCCTATAAATAGCCGTTAAGGATTTATGTAGAAGTAACAAGAGAGAAAGTTAACTAATAGGACCAGTTGCATTATCATGAGGCTAAAGCCACAACGTAATAAATAAAAAACCCAGCTCAATGGTTGAGCTTGATTTTAATTACATGCAACTGTTACACAAGCGGGACGCTTACGAGAGCAAGGGTGATATATTTATATAAACTGAATATTGACAGCATGAGTGTCGGAAAAAACAATATTATTATTACAACAACCTTGTACATAATTAGTTAATTTATTTACTTCCAAATCCTAATTTGTATTCTGCTTCGATACTAAAATATACTGCCAGGTTTACGCCTATATCAATCCCACCAAACCAATTGATGAGATTTCCGTTTGTGTCAAATGAAACAGAGCCCCCAAAAAACCAAGTGCTCCTAAGGAAGTATCAATTTGCTCTGGATTGATGTTATTATAAGTATATTTTATACCACCGCTGATACCATACGTAGCTGCAAGCTCATGGGTATATTTTTTTCGCTGTGCTAAATCGAGGAATCAGTTTTCGATTATTCAAGCTTCCTTCCAGCATAACAGTGGAACCGGCGTTTAAAGTAACATCAAGACCTTTTTTTAATCCAATTGACAGTTGATTTCCTCGTGATAATTGAAAGCTTCCTTCAGTATAATAATGATCTTTTATCCAATTCCAAGCATCCAACTCCCAAATCCCCTCTGATTGGCACGCTTTTACCCCTATAAATAACAAAGCCCGGCAGGCTTACGCCCATTAATAAAAAACAAGTTGCGTAGTTTTTTCATCCCATGCCGCAGGGCGGCTATGGGCAAGTAAGTTTTTGTGACACAAAAACACAACTTGCAGCATAAAAAACAAACGCAATAACAGATATACCGATAGTTATATATACAACTATACCAATAGCTTTTTCTTAAAGCAAAAGCCCGGCTGGTGTGGCCGGGCTTGATGTTATTATGTCGTATTATAAGGACTTTTTTGATGCTTTCTTTTTAGTATATAATTCTAATTTCGAAATAATTTCATCATCAAAACGCTTCTCTATTCTTTCTTTGTCTTTTGACTTTAAATCGTCGGCAGCAAGCCACCATTTTCCAGTTATATTTTTTTCATTAAAGACTGCCCGTATGCCAATGGCTATTTTAGAGGTATCTGCTAATGCAACAGAATCACCAATAAACGTTATATAATACATTTCCTCGGGATCAGATTTAAAGTAAAAAATTCTGCTCTCAAGAAAGTCATATCCCGCTTTAGACCAATCATTATACTTATTCCATTTGGCGGGGATTTTATATTCTGGATGATTTGAATATAAGCTATCTATTGCTATTTCAAGTTTCTTCTTAGATGTAGAAAAGTATATTCCATCACCTATTGCTCCCAACGTACCGCAGCCCGCAATTAAACCACAAGCTATAAATTGTGTGATGGATATAAGCCATCTGGCTCTTTTTTTAAAAATCATAATATAATTTTAATTTTTTTAATGACTCGGTATAAATGCTGGCGTAATATTTCCGTATCCTATTGGAGTTTGTGCAGGTGAACTTTGAAAATATTGATTAATGGCATTATATATTTATTTGGGAATTATGGAAATTCCGATTACCTTCTCCTACAGCTAAACCCTCCATTCGCTCTGTAAAGGTAGCCCCATTGTTTGGGTTAGAGAATAGGCCATATTCATATTTTACCAACTGTTCGTCATGAGGAAGGGCACTTATATTAAAAAACACACCACTTGCGCCAGTTATTCCCAATTTATCATATCCTTTATCATGTCTAAGCACCCCTAAATCAGCTCGGTTAATAGGAGCAGCTTGATAATTCCAATCTCCATTATACGAAACAGGATTCCAAGGCCCTATGTATTTAGAATAAAAAATATTATGACCCAGCGATAAAGGATTGACGGATGTCGGATCAGGCCCCCCTGATTGGCATTCTTACTTCTTTTGGTCGGCTTAGGCTTTCCATCTTGAGGATCGATAATAGTAGCATCAGGCCCACTCTCTCGGTTGCTCTGCTCAATAGTGTACTGCAACGCCATCTGCTCGGACAACTCTGCTTGTTGGACCTTAGCATCCGGCCAGTAGAATATCTTAATAACTCTTTGATATCTTAATTTGACATAATAGTTCATCTAAGGTTCTTGTATCAGAATTTCTAAAAAAATATATAGAAAATAATTTACCTTTAGACTCAAAGGACACTTCAATTAGCCTTCTTTCTTCCTTAACTGAAAAATCATAAATAAATTTCACCTTTAAAATCTCAAAAACCGAGACAGATTGGGATCTATCCCCAAAATAACTTTTTAATAGTAGGCTATTTCCATCATAATACACTTTCCTGCAACGAGAACATCGAACCCACTGAATTAATGTAAAAACAACTAATATCACATAAGATATATTTACAACCCTATCTGGAAAATTATTTTTCAAAAAAAATCCAATAAATACAGCTATAAGTATCGGGCCAACAATTAGACCTATTAAGGATTTATAATATAGGATATCAGACGATAACTTTTTCATGTTATTATTAATGTTAATTTAACAGATGCGTTTGTATAAAAATGCTCCCTAATCCAAAACATCCGATAAGTAACTATTTTTAAACAATGTGCCTAATCACTTAAAAGAAAGACATACAGATTAAATCCGTAAGTTATAGACAAGCTTGATATCAGTGATTAAACAATCGATAATACTTCCTGACCAAGAAACTAACTGATCCATTTGTTGCTGCCAGCAATTTTTAAAGCTTCAGCTTTACTGTTGACTGCTAATTTTTGGTATATGTGTTTGATATGGCTCCGAACAGTTTCTTTACTGATAAACAGATCGAGGGCAATCTTGGAGTAGCTCTTACCTTCGGCAATCCCCCGCAAAACATCTTTTTCACGCTCAGACAGTGGCGAATCTTGCGGCCGGTTGAAAGATTGTACCACCATTTTAGCAATATTCAAACTCATGGGCGCACCTCCTGAAAAAGCCTCGTCTATATTCCTGACAATACTATCTATGTCTGAATTTTTAACAATATAGCCACCCGCACCTGCACATAATGACCGGAATACCTTGTCACTATCTTCCAGCACTGTAATAATTAATACGATACAAGCCGGATAATACTTCTTTATCTGAATAGTGCCTTCAATGCCGTTCATACCAGGCAGATCAATGTCCATCAGTACCAGATCAGGCACATCAATATTCAGCCTCTTCAAAGCATATTCGCAAGTACTGTATTGGCCCGAAACCTCGTAGGCCGCTGTGCTATTAATTACTGCGACAAACCCTTCCCTGATTTTATCGTTGTCTTCAATTATAATAATTCGCTTCTTCATCTATAAATTGTTGAGGCTATAAACAGGAACATTGATCTCGATTCTGGTACGGGTTGGTTGTTTAGATAGGGTAAATCCAAAAGCATTCTTTTTACAGCGCCGCTCCATATTAGTCAGTCCGTAATGCTCTCTTTCGTTATCTGCATCTTTCCAGGATCCGTTATCTTCGAGAATATAGGTGATGTGCTGAATTTGGCAAGTCATGAATAATTTTACTTCACTAGCACCTGAATGCTTGATGACGTTAGTCATGGCTTCTTTAAAAATAAAGATGACGTTTAAGGCGGCTGATGGTGCAAACTGCTTTAAGCGGGATTCATCACCTTTTGAAGAAAAAGCAACATCAAACTGATTATAGTACAATTGGCCATAAGCGGTCAGGTAATCAAACAGCTCCTGCGGGTCATCGCTGTTATGATTCAGGTGCCACAAGAAATCTTTACTACTGGCATATAAACGGTTACTGTTCTTGATAATACTATCTACTATGGGCAGAACCTTATTTTCGGAACTAAGCTTTAGCTTCAGCAATGAGGCCTGCCGTGTAATGGCTGATAGCATATTACCCGTTTCATCATGAAAATCAGTAGCCATGCTCTCTCGCATGGTATTGAGTTGTTCGGTACGCTTTTTTACGGCTTCATCCAGCAATGTAATTTTCTGGTCCTGCAAAGTTTTGATCTTAACACGGTCACGCTCCTGATCCAATTGCAAATAGGCCAGAAAACCGCCAAAGAAAACAGTAATTAAACAATTAACAATGAGAGGATATAATGGACCGCCTAATGCAGGGTGAACAGTGAATTCAAAATTGGTATGTAAAGTTTGATAATATATAAAAGCAAACATGAAGAGGTTGGTAAAGATAGACCACCAACCATATTTTTTATCAGACCAAATGGCCGCCAACAAATACATATGCAAAATACTACTGTTAACGGAGTAGATAAGGCCCGAATCTTTAATCCAATCGTAAATAATGAAATAAGTTACAAATGCAGTTATGGACATCGGAATACGGTAATGCCCCCACAGCTTAACGGAAAACAAAGTAATAATCAGCATACCTTCATTGATAAGATATCCTGCAACCGGTTTGTGTAAGAAAAAGATAAGGATCGGAAATAACAGCATTAGTGGCGCACCAACAATTACTGAGCTTACCACGATTCGCAATTCATTATACTGCGGATGTATGTTGTTGTGACGAATACCAGCAGGTAAAAAATAGTCAACAACCTTATCAAAGTGCATAGTGTAAGAGTGGCAGGCATTTAGCTGCTCCAGATAAAAGTACAGCATTCAGCCGAACACGTCAATAATTGGCTCAAAAATCCCCCAAATTGGGTGATTGGTTATTACTAGCTGACAGTACTTACTGAACTTTTATAAATCTTTTTATCTTTAGTTTTGGCTTTGATCTGATGAATTTCAATGCTTAGTTCTTGGCCAATCCTTATCCATTAACGGCAACTTTAGAACGATACTCTACCATGATAGACACCTTATTGCATAGCATACAACATATTATACCGCTAAGTACAAAAGAGAAAGATATTGTAACCTCTTTATTCAAAGAAAAAACTTACAAGAAGGGTGACTTCTTTCTGGCAGACGGACAAGTTTGTAAGCATGCAGGTTTTATAGTAAAGGGACTGATACGCTATTATATCAATCACGATGGCGAGGAAAAGACCTACGAGTTTGGGCAGGAGAACAATTTTGTATGCAACTACGAAAGCTTTCTGCCACAAACACCCTCGACAAAAATTATACAGGCTTTAGAGGATTGTGAAATGCTGCAGATCTCCTATACCGACTTACAGCTATTTTACCAATCGGTTGACGGAGCGGAGCGGTTTGGCAGGCTAGTTATTGAACAGGTATTTGTAGGGCTGTTACAAGCTCTCGGTTCGTTATACACAGACTCCCCTGAAAATCGTTATAAAAGGTTGTTGAAGGAACATCCCAACTTGCTGCAAAGAGTATCCCAATATCATATTGCATCGTACGTGGGCGTAAAGCCGCAATCACTTAGCCGTATCCGCAAAAGAATTTTCGCTTAAAAATGATTTGTTAACCCAGGTGCATGAATCCTGAATACGGGATATGGAATTTTGAGTCATCATTTAAAACAAAAAATCATGACACAAAAAATCTGTATTGCAATCGCGTTCCTGACTGGGTTGGGAATGATCTTCATCGGGACCAGATTTCTGCTGGCACCCGAAACAGCAGAAGCTGGTTACGGCATACACTTTAACAACCAAGGCGACTACTCTTTTCATTACATTAAAGGTATTCGTGACGTGTTTTCGGGTTTACTGATTTGCATCTTCGTACTCACCAAGCAAACCAAAGCATTGGGTATAACGCTGGCTGTAGGAACCATTATTCCAGTCACCGATATGTTGATTGTTTTAAGCAAAGATTACAATGGCATCGTACAAGCTATCCCTCATATCTCTGCAATTATTGTTTGCGCTGCCGTAGGAACTATTTTATTAATGCCTAAAACCATCAGCAAGGCTTTATGAAAACGCAAGGATACATCAAACTGATTAGTTCAGCAGATACACACAAAGAAAGTGTTATGGAGTTTAGTATTATCCCAGACGAAAAGACACCATGGCATTACCATACTCTTTTTTCAGAGACTTTTAAATTGCTAAAAGGCACGTTAGAAGTTGGACTGAACAACCAAGTTCGCTGGTTGAAAAAAGGCGATAAGGTAACCATCAAGCCGAACGAGAAACATTACTTTCATAACATTTCAGATGAAGAATGTTTAATCCAAGTGACTGTAAGTCCAAGTAATAAAAATTTTGAAAATGCGCTGCTCATATCCAAAGGACTGGCAAAAGATGGCTTGGCTAGTGCAGCAGGAACACCCAAAAAGTTAGCTGACCTTGCTTTGTTCGTTTATTTAAACAACTCTAAAATGGTTGGGCTACAAAAAATTGCAACACCACTTTTTAACTATCTTGCCACAAGGGCCATTAAAAAAGGACGTTTAAAAGAATTAGAACTTAAATATGGCGCACAATAATAGAACAAGTGCTGCCACTAATTCTCCTATTGTAGAAGAATGTTATTCGGTAAGGCAACAGAGCTAGAACTACAAAGACTGCTTATATTATAATAATGTATGAATTAGAAGAATAAAGAAATAGTTGAAATCAATAAAAAAGAGGCTGTCTCATAAGGGACAGTCTCTTGTTGTTTTAGGATATTTTTGGTATCTTAAAGGCATGGGAGGCAAGATAGTCTTTAAGGAATATGATCCAGACCAGTTAACGTTTTTACCGTACAAACTGGAGGAACTGGTACCGACAGGTCATCCGGTCCGTATCGTTAAACAGGTCGTGGACACGGTAGATGTCAAACCGATCAACCGGAAGTACAAAGGCGGCGGGGCGTCAAGTTTCCATCCCCGGCTGATGCTGAAGCTGCTGGTTTACGGCTATCTGACCAATACTTATTCCTCACGCAAACTGGAAGAACAGGCGGCACAGAACGTACACTTCATGTGGCTTTTAGGGATGAAAAAGCCCGACCACAACACCATCAACCGTTTTCGCAGCGAGAAGTTGTCAGGCGTCTTAAAGCAGATCTTCTCACAAATCGTGTTGCTGCTCGAGCAGGAAGGTATCGTATCCTTGAAAGAAGCCGTTTTTACTGATGGTACCAAGATCGAATCAGCGGCGAACAAGTACACCTTCGTATGGGGCAAAAACATCAAGGCGAATAAAGATAAGATGAAAGCCCAGCTTGATGAACTGTGGGGTTATGCGCAAAGCATTGCCGCCGAAGAACTAAAAGATACAGCGCCCTTGGAATATAGTGAGATCAACCCGGAGAAAGTAAAGGAAACCATCTCAAAGATCAATGCAGCCTTAGATGATAAAGAAGACGTAGACAAAAAAGTAAAGCAAAAGCTGAACTACGCAAAGAAGCACTGGCCGGAGAGCCTGGCACGGTATGACGAGCAGGAAAAGTTATTAGCCGGCCGTAACAGCATGTCAAAGACCGACCCGGATGCCACCTTCATGCGGATGAAGGAAGACCATATGCTGAACGGACAACTTAAGCCGGCCTATAACCTGCAGATATCCACCCAGGAGCAATTCATCCTTAATTATACCCTGCATCAAACCTCAACCGATTACCAAACCTTGTCTTCCCATATTGAACAATACCAAGCCTTATATAAAGACCTGCCCAAAGCCATTGTTGCCGACACCGGCTACGGATCGGATGAGAACTACGGTGTGTTAGCGCGAAAAGGCATTGAGGCTTACATCAAATACAATACGTTCGATAAGGAACAAAAGGACGGTATCAAAGCGTTCAGTAACGACAGCCTGCATTATAACGAAGCGGAGAATTACCTTGTTTGTCCGATAGGTCAATGGATGGCGCATATCGGTAACGGTCAGCGAGTCACTTCATCTGGTTTTGTACAACTGATCAGCCGTTACCGTGCCCAGAACTGTGAAGGTTGCCCGATGCGTGGTGTTTGCCATACTACACAGGGTAACCGGGTCGTTGAGATCAACCACAGCCTAAGACAACATAAACAGGCAGCCAAAGAACGGTTGAATACAGAACAGGGTATCAACCTCAGGAAACGAAGGCCGGCCGATGTGGAACCGGTATTCGCCCAATTAAAGCATAACCATGGCTTCAGACGATTCCTGCTGAAAGGGATGTCCAAGGCCGAGGTCGAAATCGGCTTATTATCCATCGCACATAACCTAAGAAAATGGAAAACCTGAAAACAAGCTTTTTATAGACTTTTAGAACCTGTTAGAATCAATCCCCCGGTTCTTAAACGGCTGCTGACATCTTTCACTCAACCTTCCAACCAAAAATCATAACTAAATAAAAAACCGCCTCATATTTAACTTATGAGACGGCCTCTTCGATAATCCCACTAAAACTTGAACAGTTTAAATATCTCGTTGAAACATTAGTCGTTTTAAGCAAATTAACCACTATTGCTAGCTAGGTAACAAATCTTGGATATTTTCGGTTATTAGTTTAATTGCCGTTTATGGCTTCCCCTAATGCTACTCCTGAAACATCTGTTTTTAAATCTAAATCATCAGCATTCAGAACACTTTTAACGCGATCATTACCCTTAAATGCAGTTTGGAAATCTTTTTTGGTAGAACCTACTTTTTTGAAGGTGTCATCAACGGTTACAAAATAGGTACTACTAGGCACATAACTTTTCGTTACCTTTTTAGTGTAAAAGTCTTCTTGCGATGCAATTTTCACACTGTTTAATTTATACAAACTAACCTTATCCGCATAAACAAGTTCTAAAAATCCCGGTGTTTTTAAATCCTGATTTTTTACCTTAATAAACTTACCTGTGTGATTTTCCATTCCGCTAAGTATATCAAATTTACTTACGGAATCTGTAATATCATATAAGTTATTATCCATATTACATTCAACGCGCTGGTTGAGCATATCATAGCGCACTTGTAAGTTTTTAAGCTGTTTACCACTGGTTGTAGTTACTGTAGCCGTTTGAAAATCGTTATTCAAATAGGCAGACCCTGACATATTAACGCCTTTTTGCGTTCTTAAAGGTTTACCCAAACTCATAAACAAAGGCGACGGTTGTTGAGCAAATGCTACTGGCAAGTACAAGAAACTGGTTAACAGGAGTAAAAAGGTCTTTTTCATAACAGTGATAAATTTGGTAAATGTATTTTTTAAATGTAAAAACGTTTTACCACATTTTAGCCTTTTTTTTAAAAAACCTATTTTATAAAAACTCAAGAAGAGAATAGCAGCTTAAGTGTAAACACAAATACACAATATACTTCATAAAACGCCTGTATTATTATACTGCCTAGTTTAGCAGCCTTGCTGCTGTTTCTTGCTCTGCTGTATTTTAGCAAGCGCAATAACTTCAAGCGATAAACCTAAGCCGGTCATAAATCCTTTAACCATATCAGGGGCCGGATAATAGCGGTTAATGATTGGGTTAAAGGTTGTTAACAGCAAACCTATAATCAGGCAGGCTAAAGCGGAGTTTGGGATAGAACGACGTTTCATATTTATTTGAGTTGATTTAATAACTTTTCTATCCGTTGCCGGGTAGCTTCCAGCTTTTCTTGATCTTTCTTGAAAGTACGCGGACTTACCACAAACCACATAATAGCAAGGTAAGTCAGGATAATAGAATAAATGCTGTAAAACCACACAGGGAGCTTGTAAATAGGTTCATACATATACAATGCCCAACCTACCGTGCAAAGCGAAGCAAAAATGGCCATCGTTTTTTTATAGTAGCGAATTTGATTCAACCGAGTTTGCTCAATAAACGCCAGGAAATCCACATTGCTGTAATCATCCAACTGATAGAAGCGTTTGAGCGATTTGACATTATCTACGGCCAGCATACCACAACCTGCCATAATCATTGCTCCACCCAAGTAAGTGGTGAAAAGTTTAAAATGTGAAATGCAAAGTACTCCCCCAATCAACAAAGCAATCAGAGTGGTTAATAAAATCATCAGCCATTTATTTCGCAGCTTTTCGTTACGAAACTTACGAATCAATTGCACCATTTCTTTCGAACTGGGAAGATTGTCCGTTTTTGCAGTATGCCATATGGCTTTCAGATCATCTAAATTGTCCATGCGCTTTAAATTTTTGAGCCAACTTTTCTTTTATCCGATGAACTTTCACTCTCACATTTACATTACTTAGCCCTACAATAGTGGCAATTTCAGCCTGCGGCAAATCTTCTAGTACCAGCGAAATAATAATACGCTCGGTTTCCTCCAGTTCGGCAATGCATTGATACAAGAAATTTAACTTTTCTTCTGGTGATTCTTCCCGAACCTCGGCTAAATTAAAAGGTAATTCTGCCGATGGCATACGCTTGGCAACCTCCATAGCACGCAGACAGTTGTTGGTAGCTATCCGGAATATCCAGGTACTAATTTGCGATTGGTTACGGAAGTTAGAAAGATTTTTCCAGACCGATATAAACGTTTCCTGCACCAAATCTTTAGCTTGTTCAGCATCATTGGTATAGCCCATGCACACCCTAAATATTTGCGGAGCATAACGGTTATATATTTCGTCAAAACTTATCATGTCACCTAAGGCGGCGGGTATGAGCTTTCTTTGTGCCGGGTTAGATACGGCCATTTCGCAAATGTTACACTTAATGCAATATCACTTCAACAATAACTAAAACTGAGAAAAATACAAAGGCATTAAATTATTTGAATTTTGCAAATAGCTGATTGATTGTTCCAAACGCCCACTCTCCTATTCTCGGCATCTTTGCTTAACTAAATTTAATGCAAGATGGAACACAAAAGTAAAATAGCACTAGTTACCGGTGGCAGCCGGGGTTTAGGTAAAGATATGGCACTACGTATTGCCGAAAAAGGAATTGATGTAGTACTTACTTATAATAGCAAAGCACAGGAAGCTGAAGAAGTAGTAAAACAAATTGAAAGTACCGGTCAAAAAGCTGCGGCCATTCAATTGAATACAGCCGAAGTTCAAAGCTTCGACACGTTTGTTGATCGCCTGAAGGATACATTAGCTACTCAATTTAACATCAATCAGTTTGATTTTCTGGTTAACAATGCGGGCTTTGCCGGCTATTCTCCGATAGCTGATGTAACAGAAGGAATGTTTGACGGATTAATAAATGTTCATTTTAAAGGCGTTTATTTCTTAACGCAAAAGCTATTACCTGTTTTATATGATGGTGGTGGCATTATCAACATTTCCAGTGCCTTACCTCGTATTGCCGTACCGGGTTCGTCGGTTTATGCCAGTGTGAAAGGTGCAGTTGAGGTATTTACACGTTACTTGGCTAAAGAACTGGGTAGCCGTAAAATTAAAGCCAATACGGTTGCACCAGGCGCCATGATGACTGATTTTGGCGGCGGACACCTACGAGGCAGTGAACAACTACAGCAATTTGTAAGTAGCAGCACACCACTGGGCCGACCAGGTGTAGCCGAAGATGTAGGCGGTGTAGTAGCCTTTTTATGTACCGAAGATGCTCGCTGGGTTAATGGTCAGCGTATTGAAGTTTCAGGCGGTATGTTCGTGTAAGTAACTTGGCATAATCCACTGTAAAGTAGCACTGCACTATTTTACGGTGGATCATACTTAAAGCACTAGGCAGTACTGACTAGTGGAATGCTATATTTGAACTTTGCAAAACAACATGATTCCTAATTCTTCATTAGATGATTTTTACCAACGTAACGGAGCTTCATTGCCAGAAGGTATAGCGCGCGAAATTGGCCATTTCAATGTTTTTGAAAGCGAAAAGCTTTTTGATAAGGAAACCGGCAACCGCATCATGCCGTACAGCAGGCGGACTTATTATAAAATAGGCTGGCTAAGAGGTAATAGCAGAGCAGAGTATGCTGATAAGGTGATCGATATTCAGGAAAATGCTTTGTTGTTTGCAACACCCAAAATTCCGTACCACTGGTTACCTGAGGATAGTAATCAAACCGGCATGTTTTGCATTTTCACACCAGATTTTCTCTCGCCTGCTAAAACCGGCGTAGTGCTGGATGAACTGCCTATTTTTCAGCCAGGGCAGCTACCCATATTCCAGCTTTCGGCAGCTGAAGTTCAGGAGATTGAATACATCTTCCGCAAAATGCACAAAGAGTTGAACGCTGATTACAAATACAAGTATGATCTGCTACGTAACCTGGTGCTTGAACTTATTCACTATGGGCAAAAACTGCAACCCTTATCAGCACTCAGTGCTACCCAGAATGCTTCTGAACGTATATCTTCCTTATTCATCGAACTGCTGGAACGACAGTTTCCGTTAGAGTCCTCTCACCAAAGACTAAGCTTGCGTACGCCTAAAGATTATGCCGACCGTTTAGCTGTACACGTTAATCACCTCAACAAAGTACTTAAAGAAATAACCGGCAGTACCACAACAGAACTCATTAGCAACAGAATTATACAGGAAGCCAAAACGCTGCTTAAACAAACGCACTGGAGCGTGGCCGACATTGCTTATACCTTAGGCTTTGATGATTTGGCGCATTTTTCTAATTACTTTAAAAAACAAACTGCTTTTACCCCTTTAGCCTTTCGCACCTAAGGTAATAATTACTTATCAGTAAAAATTACCATAACTACCCTGAATGTTGCCATTATATCTGGTACCATCAGGCGTACCTTTGTTACATGATAAAGGAAAAGTTCCCGGTATATGATATTTGTAAATTATCTGATTTTAAACAGGAAGATATTTTAGTAAGCCGGTTTGCTCCTTATTTGATAGCACACAAAAACTTACATCTGCCGCATAAGCATACCTTTTATCATCTGGTTCTGTTTACCGAAGGTTCTGGGCATCATGCTATTGATTTCCGGAACTTTCCGGTAAAGCCTTACCAGATTTACTTTATGGTTCCGGGCCAGGTACATAGCTGGAGCTTTGAAGGACAGGTTGATGGTTACGTAATTAACTTTTCAGTTCCTTTCTTTCAATCCTTTTTGCACCGAGCCGACTACCTGGAACAGTTTCCTTTTTTTAACGGAACCATTCAGGATGAGGTGATTGACATTCCATCCAATTTACAGCAAGGGGTTCAGCACCTATTTGAACGCATTTTGCTAGAAACTGAAGATAACAAACGCTTGGGTGAAGATATGGTACGGTTGTTAATGCTAGAAATGTTTATCCAGCTTGGCAGACTAAGCTTTTCCAGTCAGCAGGCCACCGAAAAATCATCATACAACTACACCTTGCTTAAAAGCTTTCAAAAGCTGGTGGATAAAAATTTCACCACGCTGCGCTTACCTAAAGAGTATGCTGAACTGCTTTACATTACGCCAAACCACCTGAATGCTTTATGTAATGATGTGCTATGTATTTCGGCAGGTGAAGTAATTCGAAATCGTGTGATACTCGAAGCCAAGCGGCTGTTGGTTAACTTAAACATCAGCATCAGTGAAATTTCCGGTCAGCTTAACTTTCAAGACAACTCTTACTTTACCAAGTTCTTCAAAAAGCAAGAAGGCATTACCCCCGAACAATTTAGAAAAGAAATCAAATTACAAAGCATATGAACACCCTGACATTAGACGTTAATAAAATGCAACCAAAAGAAGCAACACCAAATCCAGCCCCTTATACACATTCTGCCGTTAAAGCAGCTTTACATTGTAAATGCCCTAAATGTCGTACCGGTAACATGTTTACTGCTGGTTCGCTAGGTCTATTCAATCAAGAAATGAACAAGAATTGTTCACACTGTGGTTTTCAGTTCGAGATTGAACCCGGCTATTTTTATGTAGCCATGTTTATTAGCTATGCCATGAATGTGGCCATACTGGTAACTTGTGCCGTAGCTACTTATATTTTAACCGGTAGTGAAAACCCTTGGTTATATTTAGTAACTATACTGCTACCATCTTTATTGTTATCACCTTTTACCTATCGCTATTCCAGAGTAGTATTACTGTTCTGGCTCACCCCAGGTGTACACTTTGAACCGGAAAGAGCAAAGCCAGACTACCATAACCCGTTTGCTTCAGAATAATAAATCAACTGTGCTGATCCAGAAATATAAAAGCCATTCAGGTTGTACTGAATGGCTTTTGTATTTCTGGATTTAGAAGGGCTATCAAAGATTTATGTTTCATATAAATGTCATAAAAGATTGACCCTTTATACAAACTTACCAACTCGGAAAACACAATGACAAAAAAACTATTATTGTCATTATGTTATTGGATAATAAAGAAGATGTAAATAGAACTGCCATTATTGAAGCAGCCACGCTGCTCTTTAAGAAATACGGCTATACTAAATTAGTAATGGATGATATTGCCAAAGCCGTACATAAAGGTAGAAGTACACTATATATTTATTTCAAAAATAAAGAAGAGCTCTTTAATACGATACTGCAAAAAGAGACAGATACTTATTTCAACGAGCTGGAAGCTCAGCTTCCTCATCATGCCTCCGCTACCGACAAGCTACTGGTTTACTGTCGTACTAAATTCCAGTTTATACATGCTAAAACTAACGAGTACCTCATATTAACCAAAGATTTACTGGAGCATCCAGAAATTCTATTTAAGGTACGCAGGTTATGTGAACCTCGCGAAACGCAGCTAATTAGCAGCATTATACAGCAGGGTGTTGAAAACAAAGAATTTCAACCCTTGCAGTCCCAGCAAATGGAGCTACTGGCCTCTGTACTCATCAGCGCTTTCCGGGGTGTTATTGACGATTTCTGTTTAAGTGAGCGTACCTGTGATATTGAACCGGTGCAGGAACTGGTTGAAATGTTACTCTTGAAAGCACTAACCCATAATTAACTTCTGGCACCAATTGAATCATGAAAAAGCATTACTTATTATACTTAAATCTGGTAATTATCCTCAGCAGTTGCAGCCACAAAAAAGAAGACGACCGTTCGGATGCCGAAGCTTCGGCACGTGCCCCGGTTGAAGTTCTTAAAATCACCACTACAGAAGATAAACAGGTTTTAAATTTAAGCGGTACTATTCAGTCCGAAAAAACAGCCCAAGTAGCCTTTTCCGTGCAGGGCCGGGTGGCTTCTGTATTAACCGATGAAGGACAATCAGTTCAAAAGGGCCAATTACTGGCTACGCTTGATCCGCGCGATTACCAGTACCAACTGGAACAAGCCAACGCTAATTTACTACAAGCTAAAGATACCTACGAGCGCTACAAGCAACTGTACGAAAAAGGCAGCCTTACCCCTAAAGATTACGTAACTGCCCAATCGCAATACCTGATGGCGCAGGCTAATAAGCAAACTGCTGCAAAGCGGGTAAGTGATACCAGGTTGTATGCGCCTATATCGGGCACTATAACTGGTAAAATGACCGAAGTTGGCAACCAGGCTTCGCCGAATGCACAGGCATTTACTATTGAGCAGATGGATCATGTAAACGCTACCATGACTATTCCCGAAAGCGAAATAGGCAACGTAATGCGCAATAACAACGCAAAAGTTACCGTACCTACGTTAAATCAAACTTTTACAGGTAAAGTAACCAGCGTTAATCCGCAAGGTGCCAGAAACAGTAACACCTATCGTACTAAAATACTGCTGAACAATACCAGCCACCAGCTTTTACCCGGCATGATTGCTGAAATCAATCTGCAAACCAACCATAAGGCGCAATATATCACCGTTCCTCCTAAAGCCGTAGTGCACGATCAGGATGGCCTATCTTATGTCTTTCTGGTTGATTCTGGCGCACAAACCCGTGCCATTCGCCGGCGCATAACGGTAGGGCAGGCTGTGGGCGATGCTATTTCGGTAGTAGATGGTCTGCGCAGTGGCGACCTGCTGATTGTTGAAGGCCAGTACCGACTGAAAGACGGGCAATCGGTTCAGGTTAAATAATTCATACTATTTAAAAGCTAACATCATTACTTATGGCTGAAAGAAAAAAAGGCTTCAATCTAATTGAGCTTTCCATGCGTTACCGTACGGTATCGTTTACCATAGCGGCTATGCTGGTTCTGGTAGGCGTATTCTCTTTGCTTACAATGTCGCGTAGTGAAAACCCTGAATTTACTATCCGTCAAGCTTTGGTTTATGCCTCTTATCCTGGTGCCAGCGAGCAGCAGGTAGAAAATGAGGTTACCAAACCGATGGAGCAATACCTGTTTTCGTTTAAGGAAGTACGTAAAGAAAAAACTTACTCTACCACCAAAGAAGGTATTGTGTACATCAACCTGGAACTGAACGAGTGGGTAAAAGATGCCGACCGGGTTTGGGCTACTATACAACACGGCCTGAATAGCTTTAAGGCGCAAAACCTACCGCAAAATGTACAAGGACCTTTAGTAAACAGCAACTTTGGCGAAACAGTAGCCTTGCTGGTTTCCATCTCTTCGCCTAAACGCAGCTACGCTGAGTTAGATAAGCTAATGGATAAGATTGAGGATAATGTTAAAGTTAACAAAAAGGTATCACGCATTACCCGTGTTGGCGGTTTACCCGAGCAGGTAGTAGTAAAGGTTGATGATGCCAAACTCAGCCAGTACGGTATTGACTTTAACCGCGTAGCCGATGTGCTGAAAAATCAAAACCAAACCAACGGCGGCGGCGAAGTAAAACTCGATCGTAACAATGTACCCGTATTTGGCAACAATGCTTTTAAAAGCATTAATGATATAGGCGACCAGATTGTTTATACCGATTCATCAGCCAATATTGTGCGCCTGCGCGATGTAGCTACTGTTAGTCGTAGCTACCAGGATACTACGCAAATGATTGAAATGAACCATTTGCCGGTGATGATGCTGAGTGTAGAAATGCAGAAAGGCAACAACATGACGGAGTTTGGTAAAGAGATTGACAAACAACTCGACATTGCCAAAAAGCAGTTGCCGCCGGATGTTAAAGTGCAAACTATAGTTAATCAGCCGGAGGTAGTGGCGGAAAGTATTAAGCACTTTTTGGTAGAGTTTGCCATTGCTATTATTTCGGTAATTATTGTGGTAATTATTTTGCTGCCTTTCCGTATAGCTTTAATTTCAGCTATATCCTGCCCCCTATCCATCATGGTTACTTTTGCCATCAGCAACATGGTGGGTTTGCAATTGCACCAGGTTACCTTAGCCGGACTTATTATTGTATTGGGGATGGTGGTAGACGATGCCATAGTGGTGGTAGATAACTATGTAGAACGGTTGGATCACGGTACCAAGCCCTGGGAAGCTGCCTGGAAAAGTGCTACCCAATTATTTATTCCGGTGCTTACCGCTACCATTTCTATCATCTTTGCTTTCGCTCCGCTGGCTATGTTTTTACCGGGTCAGCAAAGAGAATTTGCAGGCTCGCTACCGATTATTGTAGGCATAGCATTAAGCACTTCATTTATTGTTTCTATGCTGATTGTACCGGCTATTGCTTTCCTCTCTATCAAGAAAGGGTTGAAAGAAGATCATGAAAAAGCAGAAAAGGAACATAAAAAATCTATCCTAGACCGGGTACAAGAAAAGTACGACAAAGCTGTAGAGTGGGCTTTTGAACACAGTACAGCCATTGTATGGGTAGCGGTATTCTCAGTAGCCTTAGGTGTATTTTTGATGACCAAGGTAAAACAACAGTTTTTATCCAATGCCGAACGCGATCAGTTCAACTTGGAAATATGGCTCCCCCCCGGCACACCTTACAAAGAAACCGAAGCCGCTGTTAAAAAGGTAGAAAACGCAATTAAAGGCGACAAGCGTATTACCCGTGTGGCTAGTTTTATTGGTACCAGTTCGCCACGGTTCTATGTAACCTACGCGCCCGAAAACCCACGTGAAAATTACGCACAGATTTTCATTAATACTACCGACAATGATGCTACCGACGAACTATCAACCGAGTACATCAGCAAATTCCATAACTTTTTGCCGGAGGGTTTTGTACGCGTACACCGCCTATCATTCCTGAATGCCAAAGCTCCATTGGAGATCCGCGTAATTAGTGAAAACTTTGAGGACCTGCGCAAAGTGGGTGATACCATCAAAACGATGGTAAGCCACTTAAAAGGCACTAACTGGGTACGTGATGATTTTGAAGAGGATTATGTAGCTATAGGCGGCCACGTACAAGAAGATAAACTGCGTCGGTTAGGATTGACCAACAGTCAGGTTACCCAAACTATTGGTGGTGGCTTACAGGGCGTACCCGTGGCTACTTTATATGAAGGCAAAACGCCACTATCGGTTATACTGCGTTATGACGATAAATACCGCCATAATTTTGACCGACTGCGCACGGTACACATCAGCAACCAGCAAGGACAAAAAATTCAGTTGAAAGATGTAGCCGACTTTACGCCCGAGTGGCACATGGGCAACATTATGCACCGTAATGGCTTACGTATGCTTACCGTTATGTCGGAAGCGCAGAATGGCGTAGTAGCAGCCGATATGCTGAAACAAATTAAACCTCAAATTGAAAAATTAAAGCTCCCCTACGGTGTACGCATCCAATACGGCGGCGATCAGGAAGCTACGGAAGAAAATGTACCTGGCTTAGGCAAGGCACTGTTATGCAGTATTATTCTCATTTTCTTAACCATGCTTATTCAATTCCGTAGTTTGAAGAAAACCTTTATTATTCTGTGCACCTTTCCGCTTAGTTTATTGGGTGCCTCTATCGGTTTGCTGGTTACTGGCAATGCGTTCAGCTTTACAGCCTTTATGGGCATCATCAGTTTAATTGGTATTGTGGTACGTAACGGTATTATCCTGGTTGATTTTGCCGATGAGATGGGCCGCGATGAAGGACTGGACATTCGCGAGTCGGCCATACATGCGGCCAAGCGCCGGATGCGCCCTATCTTCTTAACTACAGCAGCCGCGGCTGTGGGTGTAACGCCTATGGTGGTAGGCGGTTCGCCTTTGTGGGGGCCATTGGGCAGTGTACTAGCTTTTGGTTTAGTCGTATCCATGTTCTTCACGCTATTTGTCATTCCAATTCTGTACTTCAAATGGATTAAGCCAGAACAGGAGAAACCCGAAGAGCAAGACGACGAGCAAGAAGCAGAACTTAACCACCACGATCTTACTCAATCCTAATATTATATTTATGCTTGCACCATCATTATATAAAATTTTCGCGTCTTGTTGCCTAGGTTTAGCACTGATGCTAACTGCCCAAGCTACCTTCGCCCAAAAACTACTTACCTTGGAGCAAAGCCGGCAAATGGCCTTGCAACAAAACAATCAAATCCGTATTCAGAATGATTCGATATCAGTTGCCAAACTCGGTGTTGAACGGGTTAAAACGAATGCCTTACCTTCTGTAGATGCATCGGCAACAGCATTGTATCTGGGCAGACCATTAAGCAAGTATTTGCCCGAACGTACAGTATCCACCAGTGGTACAGTAACCGAACTAATTTATAATGGCGGCAAAGTACGCAATGGTGTAAAAGCGGCACAGGTCAATGTAGATGTACAACAATTACAGCAAGTAAAAAGCCGCGCGGATGTCATTGTAAAAACAGACAGTGCTTACTGGCAGATTGTATCATTAAAGGAACAGATTACCACTTTAAAGAAATCTCGCCAGTATCTAACTAATGCTTTAACCGATGTAAACAACGCCTACCAAGCTGGTTTAAAGTACAAAAACGATGTATTACAGGTACAAGTTCAATACAACCAAAATGAACTTCAGCTTTTCAAGGCTGAAAATGGGTTAAAGCTGGCCAAGCTGAATTTATTACAGGTAACCGGCCTAGGACTGAAAGAGCAATTTGATGTATTAGATACCGTTCCTTTTACCCCGGTAGCCTTACCGCCCGATTCAACTTATGATGTGAATATTGATAAAAGACCTGAGGTACAATTGCTGAACAAATCGGTAGAGTTTGGCGAACTGCAAACCCGGTTAGCTGTAGCGAACATGCTGCCGCAAATTGCGGCTGTAGGTTACGGCGTTTATGCCAACTCCAGTACGCCAGGCGCTGTAAACCTGTTAGGTTCATTTCTGGGCGATGGTGCGGCACCAATCAGTGTAGGTTCCAACTCAACCAGTTGGCTGGCTATGCTAAGCGTACGGGTGCCCGTATTTCACTGGGGTAATTACCGCAAGGCTGTACGGCAGCAGGAAATCAGAACTCATGCCAAACGCTACCAGTTGAATGATGGGCGTGAAAAAATCGCTTTAGATATCCGTCGTAACTACAATAACGTAACGGAAGCCGAGAGAAATGTTTCGTTATCCAATTTATCCGTACAGCAAGCTACCGAAAACCTCCGTTTGGCTACCGACCGCCTCAAGGCTGGCACTATCACCACTACCGATTGGTTACAGGCACAAACCCTATGGCAGCAAAGTTATACTCAAGCCATTACAGCCCGGGTAGATTATAATTTATACACTACCTTATTCAAAAAGGCTATAGGTGAGTTAGAGTAAATTTACTAAGTAACTATTTTGTAAATATGTAAACGTTCGTGAGCATTATGTATAGCAGCATAATTCTATATCAAATAAGCAACATTAAAGTACTATATAGATAATTATTATAATTATTCATTAAAACTATAGAGTCTTTGTTTTTTTTCTGTTCTGCAATAAACATTAGACTTTTCAATGGCAATCTTGCCAATCCTACTATTGATATTTGCACCGCATAAACAAACAGCAAGCCTGTTTAAACAATAAAATATAACGTACATGACATCAGTAAAAGCCTATGCTGCACAAAGTGCAGAACAACCATTGGCCCCTTTCAGCATTGACCGGCGCGAACCTGGACCGGATGATGTAGAGATCAAAATTTTGTATTGTGGTGTTTGCCACTCCGATATTCACACTGCCCGTAATGAATGGGGCGGTACGGTTTACCCAGCTATTCCAGGCCACGAAATTGTGGGTAAAGTAACGCGCGTAGGCGAAAATGTAACCCGCTTTAAAGAAGGCGATACCGTAGGTGTAGGCTGCTTTGTTGATTCCTGCATGCATTGCTCCAACTGTGAAGCCGATTTGGAACAATATTGCGAAAATGGCCATACACAAACCTACAATTCTCCAAGCCAGGATAAGCAAACCATTACTTATGGCGGTTATTCCAGCCATATCGTGGTAACACAACACTTCGTATTATCGGTATCAGACAAATTGCCACTAGAAAAAGTAGCGCCTTTGCTGTGTGCTGGTATTACCACCTACTCACCTTTACGCCACTGGAACGTTAAAGCTGGTGATAAGGTTGCGGTAGTAGGTTTGGGCGGTTTGGGCCACATGGCTGTAAAGCTAGCTGCTTCTATGGGTGCCGAAGTAACTATGTTGAGCCGTTCACCTAGCAAAGCAAAAGATGCTGCCGAACTGGGCGCACATTACTTTAAACTTACTACAGATAAAGATACCATGAGCCAACTGGCCAACAGTTTCAACGTGATTATTGATACGGTATCTGCTCAGCATGACTATAATGAATATTTAAACTTGCTGAAAACTGATGGTGTCATGGTACTATTAGGCGCTCCGCCAGCAGGTACACCAGTAGGTGCATTCCCGCTAATTTTAGGTCGCCGTAGTTTGGTAGGTTCATTAGTAGGCGGTATTAAAGAAACTCAAGAAATGCTAGACTACTGTGCCGAGCATGGTATTACCTCGGATGTAGAAGTAATTAACATTAACCAGATCAATGAAGCTTACGAGCGTACATTGGCTGGTGATGTACATTATCGCTTCGTAATTGATATGGCTACACTGTAAGCAGTATCAATTATGTCTGTCAATAAAAAAAGCCTATCCGCAAAACGGATAGGCTTTTTTATTGATTAACCTTTAGTTGGTTTGTTATTTATTTAATAGCATAGTTCAGCGTAGCTGGTTTTAAGCCTTGTGCTGCTGCCATTATTTTAACCGTAGTAGGTTTACTGCCGGCTTTTATCAATGCTGTAGCAATACCAGCTTCGGCAGTTACGGATGAGTTACCTACCAACTGCGCACCGTTACTTACGGTAAATTCAATCAGGTTATTGGCATTGGGGATAGGCGTTCCTTGTTTGTCGGTTACATAAGCATAAAAAAACAAGGCATCGTTGGTGTTTGCCTTCCAGTCTTTACCGCTACGGTCGGCTTCTACCACAATTTTGTAAGGCTTACCCGGCGTTTTACGCGATTCAGTAATTGCTACTTTACCGTTAATGTAACCAACTGCTTTTAGCTCACCAGCCTCATAACTGTTCAGGTTAAATGTAAATGGCGGATGAATCAGGTTGTTCGCCATAGCATCCTGATCTGGCTTTTGCTTACCCACTGAATGGCCATTCACCAACAATTCTACTTGCTGGCAATTGCTGTATATTTTCACGGTTTTCTGCTTGCTATCATTCCAGTAATTGGCAATAAATAGCATAGGCTTGCCCATACCATTGGCATCAGGCACCGGTCCATATTGGCTTTGGTAAAAGTAAAAGCTAAATTTAGGCAGGCGGTAAATATCCATAATCCCTGATGATTCAATATCAGGCGCATAGCCACGTTTGTAATCAAACATCAGCCAATTGGCATCCCCTACAGCCGGGCCATACAAATCATCATTATGCGCTTCCTGAAAGTTAAGTGCCTGCTGTAACAACCTTTGCTGCCCATCAGTGCGTAACTGCCGGGAATTGCGCTCTTCTTTTTGCAAGCCTTCATAAGCTTTTTGGTTAAATCCGGCATTTTGGGCGTAGTACTCCCAATCGCCATATTCAGCAATCAGCAAAGGTTTAGGGTGATCATATTTCTTCCAGTAATCAGGCGCTTTGGCATGCTGGCGGGCGGGGTTCACTACATCATAAGCATAATCTATCCATCCTGAACTGTAAGTATCGGCAAATGGCAGTTCCTGATGAGTTAGTTTATGCGCCTTGTCCATATACTCTTTGCTCATTCCGGTTTCATTCAGTGAAGATTCCCACAAAACGATGGAAGGATGATTGCGATCACGATGTATCATATCCTGAATGTTCTGCAAGCTGTTCACCTGGAATGCTGGTCCGCCAAAAAACTGCCAGCCCGGAATAGCATCCATCACCAGGATACCTAACTCATCACAAGCATCTAAAAACGCAGGCGAAGGTGGATAATGTGAGCATCTGACAAAGTTAAAACCTGCATTTTTAATTTTCCAGGCATCGCGATACTGCGCGTTATCTGACAGAGCGTAACCAATATAAGGATATTCCTGATGCCGGTTAGTGCCCGAAATAGTTACTTTTTCATTGTTCAGGTAAAAGCCGCCCGGTACAAATTTAATGCTGCGGATACCGGTTTTAACCGTTTGCACATCGGTTACTTTGCCGCCTTGCAGTACCTGCACAGTAAGCCGGTACAGGTAAGGTTTAGTAACCGACCAAAGCTTTGGCGCCTGCACCTTTAAGCTTTGACTAAAAGTACCCATATGCCCCTGCCCTATAGTTTGTTGCCCGGTACTTGCGGTGGCTACGGTTTGCCCGGCTACATCTTTCAAAATTAACACGATGCTGGCTTGTTGTGCGGTAGCATATTGGTTTCTGACTTCTACTTTAACACCCAAGCTGGCGCTTTCTTTACTCACATTGTCATCATGTATCAGGATACCACCGCCGGCCTCCCTGTTTTCTTGTACGGCATCGCTGATGTATAACTTATTGCGGGTAATTAACCAAGCATTGCGGTACAAACCACCATAGTAGTTAAAATCTAAATCTTTAATGGGCTTACCCGGTGGGATGTCTGCATTATCCTGATTGTTCAATTTTACCAGCAAATAGTTGGGCTGATTGAACTTTACGGCATCAGAAACATCTACCACAAACGGCAGATAGCCGCCCAAATGCTTAAACAGGTGCTTGCCATTTAGGTAAACATCAGCTTCATGCATGGCAGCGTCAAATTGTATGACCATACGCCTGCCTTTGTTAGCAGTGGGCACCGTAAAGGTTTTACGGTAATAGCAGGTGCCCTGCCATTGTTCTTTCACTTTTTGTATGGGTTCCAACTGGGGCGTATGAGGTAACGCAACATTTTGCCAGCTTATTTTTATCGATGTAGCTGTGCTTAATCTTTGCGCAGCCTGACTGGTATCGAGATCTTTAACAAACTGCCAATTCTGGTTAAAGTTGGTAACCGATGGCGGCGTATATTGCGCCCGAGCACTGAAAGCGGTACCTAAAATTCCTAAAAAGCAAGCTATATAATTCTTCATTCAATATTTAAGATAAAACAGATTTACTGCACATGGTATTTGCGGGCAATTGCCGGATAAACATTTAGGTAGGCATTGGCTTTACCGTCTTTATCAAAAAAGGCTTCCCAGGTATTCAGGGGTTCCCAGATGAATGTGCCTAATGCTTTGTTACCAGGTGCTGTGAAGGCTATATCATTTACCTCCTGTTTGCGTTGCGAATATTCAGCAACCATTACATATTTGTTGTAACATTGGGTTAAATCGGTCATGGTATGGCTTAAATCATCGGGCGTACCATGCCATTTGGGGTAATAAGATAGCCCGATGACATCAAACGGCACTCGCCGTTTTAACATGTTATCTACAAAAAATCGGGATTCTTCATCCTGCCCACCTAAGGCTACGTGCAACATAATTATAGCCGACGGACTTACCGCCTTTACACCCTTTATACCGGCATAAACCAATTTTGATAAACTATCCAAATTGTTAACTGCACCATCCGGCCAAAGCATACCGTGGTTAATCTCATTACCAACCTGTACCATATCTGGCTCGGTACCCTGATTTTTTAATGCCTGCATAACGTGGCGGGTATAAGTTTGTACCGAATCCTGCAAAGTAGCAAAGTTTAACTGTGCCCAGGCTGCAGGCTTATCCTGCCGTTGTGGATCGGCCCAGGTGTCGGAATAATGGAAATCAAGCAGGAAGTGCAAACCGGCCGCTTTTATGCGTTTGGCCATAGCCAGCGTATGCGGCAAATCGCAAAAGCCTTTTCCGGACGAATAGCCCTTAACAGCATCTGGATGATCAAAAATACGTAAACGGATATAGTTAAAGCCTTTGCTTTTGAGTATGCTCAACACATCGGATTGTTGTCCGTTAGTATCATAAAACTTCATGCCCCGGCTTTCCAATTGTGGCAGAAAGGAAATATCAGCCCCTAAAATTTTGTTGGTTATTTTAGCAGTTCCGGCTATAGGTGCAGCCGTAGTAACCGGGTGCGGCGTTCCAGGCTGAATGGTATGAATTTCGGTAGAACCCGTAATTAGTCCATTGCTTTTAGCCTCAAACTTTACAATATTCCTATTTTTGCCGGCTTGCAAGGTTAACCATACTTCCCCGTTTTGTAAACCAACCTCGGTAATATTTGCAGCAACTTGTGGAGCTTCATTACCGTGGCGAGTACCAATTACTTTTGCATCTCCTGTAATAACAAAATGTACCACCTTATTGCTTTGGGTAACCTCTTGCCCCTGTTTATCAATTACGGTTATTTTGATTTGGGCAACATCCCGACCATCAGCTATCATGGTAGTTTTGTAAGGTGTTACCACAATTTCTGACGGTTGACTTTTGTCACTATCAGCTATTTGCGCTAACGCGGTACCGAGTTGACAACCAATGGCGATCAACAGAGTAAAAAATGCTCTTCTCATATCTATTTTAAACCAAGCGCTAAACTTTCAGGTTTATTGTAAGCTTAATTGGATTAAGCATTTATTGTTTCAGGAAAACCGATTCCACCTGAATACCTAATGGTTGGTTAAAGTGACCAGCGGCTACATCATTACCTGCGGTTACTTCCAGTTTATCGACCTTTATCAAGTTCAAACCACTAAAGTGACTCGCTTTAAACCAAAGTGGCATAAAGCCGGGATATGGCCGTGGCAACAACAAACTAGAATCAGGTTTAAAAGCTGCTAATGGAATTTCAATATATTTGAAATCATCACTTAAATCTATATAAGTGGCATAAGTTGAAGCATCAGCTAAGGTTAATGCTATCCGCAACTTAGCCGGTAAGCTGCTTTGCGCACGTGCTCTCACTACTATTTTACCGAATGCAGGTAAGTCGGTTAATCGTCCCTTCAGTTTATTACCTACATACAACTGAAAGCCTATTACCTCGTTTTTACGCATTGTGGGAGATAATAATTGCAAAGCCAATTGCCCGGTGGTGGTACCGCTCACATATTGCACGCCACCTTCACGGCTGTAATCAGGATAGTAAGTATTGGTTTTATCTTTATCGGTTGTGGCATTAAATAATGTAATACTGCTGTGTGGCGCTGCTACAAAAGTTTGCCAGCTATCCTGGTTCGTATAGTTCCAGGCGTAAGGATTACCTTGGTGACCACTTGGAAATGCCCAATAGGTGTTACTGCTGCGCTGAATAATAATGTGATAACTTAACACTCCTGTAGTTACCTGATTATCGGGTATCACGGCACTATAATAATAAGGCGTAACCCGATTCATAGACATAAAAACCCACGGACCGAAACCACGATTGACTACCAGCGTGACCTTATCGGCAGAATCAATATTGATAATTTTTGCGTTAATAGTTATAGCCTTGCCTGTGCTTACTTCCGTTAAGGGTGTATGAGTTACGTAAGGGTCCGCGCTCCGGGATTTAGGAGCCACAAATTCATCTAATCGGATATAGCCTACACGTTTGTCGCTTGTCCACTTATTGGCGTTTTTTCCTCTTTTAGTCAACAGGTAGGTTCCAGGCTGAATATCAAAATGCCCGTCTTGTGCTGTAGTTTGATAGCTATCTTCAGCGTTGATGCCTTTTACTGCAAAGTTGGCGCCCAAGTCAGACAACGTTAGTTGCATAGGCTGTGTACTCCATTGAATATGAACTGCCTCCCGGTCAGGAGAAGGCCGCTCAAATGGGTCACGCACGGTAATAGCATCGGGCATCACCTCTAAACGCCAAACACCATTTTCCAGCTTATCTATAAAATAAGCGCCATAACCAGCGTATTTAACTATTGGCGAACTACCTATACCGGCAACATGCTCCAGCTTGCTTACAGCAATTGGCTGCGTTGATGTAGCACCTGAATAATAAAACTCCTTTGCCGTATTCATCTCGCTCATGTTCTGGCTATAGCTTACATGATAAGCATCAAAAACACTATCAGCCGGATAGCTGCCGTAAGCTTTATTACGTGGCAGTTGATGAAACACCCGATTGGCAATCAACAGACTAATAGCTTTACCTGGCGTGTAGGCCAGGTTTAAAAAATGGGTTTGATACTCGGTATTACCATAAGCCGTAGCCATTGGGTCGTAAGCGAATTGCGTTACCCACTGGAAACCAGCGGCCTTAAAGCTGCGGGCAACTGCCGGATATATACATGATTGCAATATATCGGCAGCATCAAACTCATACACCATCCGGGCTTTGTTTTTAAACTGTGGTATGGTATCATACGGAATGGTATAACGATCAACGTTGGGCAAGAAGTTTCCTTTTTGTTCATGCCCGGCCACCAAGCCAATCGGGTACCATTGGAAACTAAACCCGTTAACGTTAGATTTAGCTACCGCATCAGCATACGCAGGCGATTCGCTGATGTTGTAAAACACCGGCTTATTCCAGCCAGTAGATTTAATGGCCGCCATCATACGATTAATATACTGCGTGGCACGCTCTTTAGATCCGCTAGGATGCGGCTCATTGTTAATTTCGGTAGCAATGATAAAATCGTCGTCCGTGTAGGTTTTATGAGTATAGGGGTTCATGTGGCTAAAAAGCTGCTTTAAATAACGTTCTTGCGCCACGAAAGCTTGCTCGTTTACCAAAGACCCATTTTTACCATACTTGTCACTAAAGCTGCCGGTATGTTCATCCTGCTCCGGATAGCCATTCCCCCAAAAGGCAATAGGGGTAATAATCGCACGAATACCACGAGCTTCTAGTTTGGAAAGCAAGTAATCGAACAGTCGCAAATGTTCGTTATTTTTCAGATTACCTAACGAATCACTGATTTCTGTATCCCAAACGTGTACCCGGAAGGCATCAACACCCATACGGGCTAAATGATAAACATCCTGGTCTATCTCTTTCTCTACATTGATATTCAGTGCCTTTATCGACCGATAGCCATAGGCAAAAGGAGCCGTATAGTTGACACCAAACAAATAGACAGGCGATTTATCCTTCGTCCACCGGAAAATGCCTTGCGCATCCACATAGGTGGGCGGCTTATGCGTTTGGGCTACCCCTATCACCATAGTTAACAACCACCAAAAAGCTGAAAGCAATAATTTAAAAGACGAGCGCATGATCAATACAGATAAAATGAGTAAATACCTTTGCGGCAAGGTATCTGATAGCATGAATTATAGAAGTTAACCTATCACTCTTATGAACTAAAAGCTGGATGCTGATTAAACACCAGTATAGAACAACCATACTACCTATTTTTGCGCATTGGTAATTCAAAGTTACCATCTAATTTGTTAAACCGTTACTGATATGAACAATGATATAAAAGATACAGGCACTCCGTACCGGTTTATGCTGCCGCTGGTACTGAGTACCATGATGAATCCGCTTAACTCCACTATGCTGGCTACGGCGTTGTTAAGCCTTTGCAACTCTTTTAAAGTCACGGTTGGTCAGGGTGCCATACTCATTACCTGCTTGTATGTAACTGCCACCGTTGCCCAGCCGCTCATGGGTAGATTGGCTGATACTTTTAGTGCAAAGAAAATAAATACGGTGGGTTTTGTACTGGTGCTAATAGCAGCCTGCATTGGTGCTTTTGCACCGGCATTTGGCTGGCTCATTGTATCGCGCATATTACTAGGACTAGGTACATCAGCGGCTTACCCTTCCGCTATAGCACTCATTAACCGAAAATATGCAGAAGTTAACCAACCTGTACCGGGGCAAGTGTTAGGCTTAGTGGCTATATCCAGCCAGGTAAGTATGGTACTGGGGCCAGTATTGGGTGGACTGCTTACCCAGTGGTTGGGTTGGAAAGGTATTTTTTTAATTAACATCCCGTGGGTACTTACCGGCTTGTACCTCTCCAGAGCACTTCCGGATTTTCCAACCGCATCTACACGTGAACAAATGGGCCTATTCAAAAAGCTGGATGTGATAGGCATTTTACTCTTTAGCAGCTTTTTGCTTTCGTTAATGACTGCACTTATTCAAAAACCATTTTCCTGGTGGTTGCTGTTGCCGTCAGCAGCGTTACTAGGTGGCTTGATTGGTTGGGAACGCAAGCAGCCTGCCCCTTTTATTGATGTAAAGCTATTGCATGATAAGCCAGCCTTGCTCCTCACCTACCTGCGTACACTGGCTACCAACTATATTTTGTACCAGATGATGTATGCTTTGCCGCCGTGGATAGAATCTGTTAAACATATTAGCCCGGGTCATACCGGATTAATGGTGCTACCCGAATCAGCTATGGCCATTATAATGGGCTTATTAGTTTCGAAAAGCAGCCGATTATTTCAGCAAAACTTATTGGGCGTTATCACTATGCTAATAGCTTGCTTAAGCTGGCTTGTTTTAAATCAGCAATCGGGCGTTGTGTTAATTATTGGCGTAGCACTGATTATTGGTATTGCCGATGGCATTAACATGATTGCCAACCAAGCTTTGCTGAACCAGGAAGCGCCACTGGCACAAAAAGGCATCTCGTTTGGCTTGTTCCGAACTTCAGGTTACATAGGGGCCATCATTTCCAGCACACACCTGAAAACATTATTCCACCATGGTGTAACCGACCATAACTTTCACCAAATGGGCATACTAATGCTATTCGCCAGCGGTGTATTGGTTTTATTGCTGATTCCGCTATGGCAACGTAAGCAGGTGCTTGATGCGCCTAAGTCAGCTTAATGATTTATATAAATTTCAACTTTAAATGTTTTAAACATCCTGTAGTGCTCTATACTGAATGTACCCTCCTTACGACTACTCCTTTCCATTTTGAAAAAACGCTTACCATTTTGAAAATTCACCTATCTAACCGAATCATAACTTACTCAATCAATTTATTAACGGTCAACCACTTAACTCATCCATAACAATTTCGGTATTAAATTAGCTAGGCGTGATTGTATATTAGTTGAATTACCTGTTGCCCATGAAAGCCTGCATATTAATTATAGATGATGAAAAAAAATTAAGCCAGCTACTGACCCGCATACTGCAACTAGAAGGCTATACGGTATTGCAGGCAGCCACCGCCAAAGAAGGGCTGAAAGTACTAATGCAGGAAGATGTTTGGGTAATTATCAGTGATGTAAAACTGCCGGATGCCAGCGGTGTTGAACTGGTAAAAACCATTAAAGAAAAGAAACCTTACACTGAGGTAATTTGCCTGACGGCTTACGGCACCATTGCCGATGGGGTAACCGCCATGAAAAACGGCGCTTTTGATTACATTACCAAAGGTGATGATAACGACCGTATTTTGCCGCTGGTGAGTAAAGCTGCTGAGAAAGCAGAATTACAGTTGAAACTTTTTCAGCTAGAAAACAAACTGATTAAGCGGCATAGTTTCGATACTATTATTGGGCGTTCCAAACCTATCAAACAGGCTATTGATTTAGCCAAGCGTGTATCAGTAACCGACACTACCGTACTGCTGCTTGGCGAAACTGGTACGGGTAAAGAAGTATTTGCACAAGCCATCCACTACAACAGCAACCGCAAACAGCAAAACTTTGTGGCTCTTAATTGCAGTGCTTTTAGTGCCGAACTGCTGGAAAGCGAGCTATTTGGTTATAAGGCCGGGGCTTTTACCAGCGCTATTAAAGATAAAAAAGGCTTGATAGAAGAAGCCGATGGCGGCACCTTGTTTTTAGATGAGATAGGCGAAATGAATATTGACCTGCAAGCTAAATTATTGCGGGTTCTGGAAGCTGGAGAATTTATTAAGCTGGGGCAAACCAAAACCCAGAAAGTCAGCATTCGGATAATTGCAGCTACCAACCGGAATTTGGAAGAAGAAGTGGGGAAAGGACATTTCAGACGCGATTTATTTTACCGACTTTCCATTTTCACCATTCTGCTGCCTTCATTAAATGAGCGTATCGAAGACATTCCGCTGCTGGCTGAACATTACTTGAAAGAATTTTCGGCTAAGGTGGGACAACAGGTTAAAAGCATGGAGGAAGGTTTTATCAGGCAGCTGAGCAATCACCTTTGGAAAGGCAATATACGTGAGCTGAAAAACATGATAGAACGCGCCGTGATTATATCGGACGGAAAAACCTTAACTGTTGATTTGCTGCCTATGAATTTCAGCAACAGCCAGCCTATTGCAGCTGATGTATTCGACCTAAGTTTAGTTGAAAAGCATCACATTCAGCATGTACTTCGGTACACCAAAGGTAACAAAACAGAAGCAGCCCGCTTGCTGAATATCGGCTTGACTACCTTATACCGTAAAATTGATGAGTACCAATTGGTGGTTTAAACGAAAAGCATACCTTTTCAAAATGAAAAAATTCCCTTTCAAAATGAAAAGGTACTCAAATAAGCTTAATAGCAAAACCTGCGTTTAAAGCTTGAAAACGCAGGTTTTTTCATAATGGCATGGTGGTTGCCACCGTCCCAAAGCAAACAGAACAGTGTTGTTTTTGGTAAATTTATGAATACTCCTCATTTCAAAAAGCTATCAGCCGCCGGCTTGCTTATCACGCTTGGTATCATCTTTGGCGATATCGGCACCTCGCCCCTCTATACCTTTCAAACTTTATTAAAAGAAGGTGGTCGCTCAGATTCATTTTTAGTGCTAGGCGCTATTTCATGTGTATTCTGGACGCTTACGCTGCAAACCACTTTTAAGTATATCATTATCACCCTGCAAGCCGATAACCGCGGTGAGGGTGGTATATTTTCTTTATACGCTTTAATACGCCGGTATGGTAAAGCTCTGGCTATACCAGCCATCATTGGCGCTGGTACGCTGCTAGCCGATGGTATCATCACGCCACCTATTTCAGTCACTTCAGCTATTGAAGGTTTGGGCTTAGTGCCGGCCTTAAAGCAAAGCTTTGTACCGGGTAACCACTTAATTTTAGGTATCGTAATTGGTATATTAGTACTGCTGTTTTTCTTTCAGCAGTTTGGTACTAACGTGGTGGGTTCAGCTTTTGGTCCTATCATGCTTATCTGGTTTTTAATGCTGGGCACTTTGGGTACAATCCAGGTAGCTCATTATCCGGAAATCATTAAGGCGCTTAATCCGGCTTATGGCTGGCATTTGCTTACCGAACATCCGCGCGGGTTCTGGCTATTGGGTGCTGTATTTTTGTGCACCACCGGTGCCGAAGCATTATATTCTGATTTGGGGCATTGTGGTCGTAAAAACATTCAGGCAAGCTGGATATTTGTAAAAACCTGTTTAGTGCTTAACTACCTGGGGCAAGGTGCTTGGGTACTTACCCAAACCAAGTACCACAACTTTGAAGGGGTTAATCCTTTTTTTGAAATTGTACCACATCAGTTTTTATTACCCGCAATTGGTATTGCTACTATGGCTACCATTATTGCCAGCCAAGCCCTGATTAGCGGTTCCTTTACGCTGATTAGTGAAGCCGTAAGCATGAACTTCTGGCCACGCATTACAGTAAAATATCCTTCCAATATTCGGGGGCAAATTTATATTCCAAGCATCAACTGGCTTTTATGTTTTGGCTGTATTGCGGTAACGCTATACTTCCGCACTTCCGAATCCATGACGGCGGCTTATGGCTTTTCCATCACAGTAGCCATGCTCATGACTACCTTCCTGATGTACTACTTTATGCGTTATAAAAAGCATTGGCCGGTATGGCTGGTAGTGCTAATCATCTGCGTATTTGTTTCGGTAGAGTTCTCATTTTTTGTGGCTAATGCCGTTAAGCTACTTAAACGATTATTCTTCCTGGTATTTGAAGTAGGGCTGATTTTCACCATGTATATCTGGTATCGTGCCCGCAAAATCAACAACCGGTTTTTACATTTTGTGGATCTGAAAGATTATATCCCGATGCTGCACGCCATGAGCAACGACCAGGGTATTCCGAAATTTGCTACGCATTTGATTTACTTAACTAAAGCCAACAACAGCAAGCAAATTGAACAAAAGGTAATCTACTCCATTTTAAGTCGTAAGCCTAAGCGGGCCGATGTGTACTGGTTCGTACACTTGGAGCGTACAGACGAACCCTATACTATGGAGTACACGGTAGAAGAACTGGAAAACGATAAAGTAATACGCCTGGAGTTCCGCATAGGGTTCCGTATACAGCCGCGCGTAAATGTATTATTCCGCAAAGCGGTTGAGGAGATGATTGCCCGCGGCGAACTGGATATTACCAGTCGTTATGAATCATTAGGCAGCTACAACCTGCCGGCCGATTTTCAGTTTGTACTGATCGAGAAATTTTTGTCGTACAACAATACTTTTAGCTTAACTGAAGGCTTTATCTTGAACAGCTATTTCGCTATCAAGCACCTGGCGCAGGGCGATGCTAAAGCTTTCGGTTTAGATACCAGTGAAACACGGGTAGAGATGATACCATTGGTAGTAAACCCATTATCCAACATCAAACTAAAACGTGTAGAGGTAACACACTAAAACTGGTTAATAAACTACAAGCAGCATACCCTTCCATTTTGGAGGGGTATGCTGCTTTATATAGCTTATCATTTTAAAACTTATTGCTAATTCCTACCCGTATCAGTTACACACTGTTAATTATGGCTTATCTTTAAAGATTATTTTAGGCCAGATCAGCTGACATTATAATAGCCGACTTAGTTATTTTACAATGAAAATTAGACATAAGCTTCGTTTAGGATTTGGCTTTTTATTTCTGGCCGTTCTACTTTTCGGAGCCACCTCACTCTACTACATTCAGGAGATAGCAGCCAGCGCCAAAACTATCTTGAAAAACAATTATGAAACGTTGGGCTACACCAAAGCTATGCGTACCATTTTGGATGAGAATTCAGTACCGCTAAATATTAAAGCAATCACTGATTTCAAGAACCAACTTGCCCAGCAAGAGCATAATATTACTGAAAATGGCGAGGCTGCTGCTACGGAACAGTTGCAGCAAAAGTTTGCACAATTCATATCACCATCTGCCAAGGTTCGCAACTTGCAGGAAACCGAACGCCAGATACGCCAGCAACTCAGAACCATTGAAACCCTGAACATGCAGGCTATTGTGAAAAAAAATGACCGGGCACGTGCTGCCGTTAACCATGCTATAGTACTCTTGGGCTTGGTAGGTACTTTTACCTTTCTGGTACTGTTCAGTTTCAGTGTTAACTTTCCGGATATTGTGGCTGGTCCGTTGCGGGCTTTACTGGAAGGCATACAGGAAATCAGCCACAAAAATTATCGCCAGCACCTCAACTTTAACCGTAATGATGAGTTTGGCGAACTGGCCACTGCGTTTAACAGCATGGCTGTCCGGCTCAACGAATGGGAAAACAGCAACCTGGCTACCGTAATGTCGGAAAAGCGGCGTATTGAAACCATTATTGAACAAATGCAGGATGCCATTATTGGTATTAGCGAAAAGCAAGAAGTACTATTTATTAACGATGCCGCCCGCAATTTGCTGCACCTAAATCACAGCAAAGTAGTTGGGCAAAATGTGCAGGAACTGATGCAGGGCAATGATTTGTTTCATCATGTACTATCAGGCCAACCCGAATTGAAACCGTTGAAAATTGTAGTGAATGGCAAGGAAACTTACTTTCAACTGGAAAGCAGGGAAATTACGGTGCCCAACCTGAGCAACGAACCTTCGGATGTTATACGTATTGCTGGTAAATCGGCCGGTATGGTGTATGTGCTCCGAAATGTAACCGAGTTTAAGGAGCGAGACGAAGCCAAAACTAATTTTATTGCTACTATATCGCATGAGCTAAAAACGCCTATTGCTTCTATTAAAATGAGCCTGAAACTACTGAAAGATGAGCGCATAGGCCAAACCAATACCGAGCAGCAGCAGCTACTTGAAAATATACAGGAAGATAATGACCGACTGCTTAAAATTACTAGCGAACTACTGGATTTAGCACAAGTAGAAACCGGCAATATTCAGCTGAACTTTGTTCCGGTAAAGCCTATGCAGATTGTTGATTATGCGCTGAATTCGGTTCGATTTCAAGCCGAACAAAAAGGCGTTCAAATAAACTTTGTACGTAATGAACGCCTGCCTGATGTACTGGCCGATGTAGAAAAGACCGCTTGGGTGCTGGTTAACTTTCTATCAAACGCTTTACGCTACAGTCCGGAAAAATCAAAAGTGATTATTCAAACTATTGCCCGTAAAAACCAAGTAGAGTTTTCTGTGCGCGACAGTGGCAAAGGCATTGATGAGCAATACCAGAAACGCTTGTTCGACCGCTATTTCCAAGTACCTACCGATGGGCAAAACAAATCAGGTTCCGGATTAGGGTTGGCTATTTCGCGTGATTTTATTGAAGCACAAAACGGCAGAATATGGGTACAAAGCGCCATTGGCGAAGGCAGTACCTTTAGCTTTTCGCTCCCGACTTCACATACCTAAACCACAGATGGCTAATTACATTTTACTGTGCTGTGAAACTGTATATGATAGTAGCAGAATAAGTACCGGCAGGTTTGTTGAGCAGCTTTTGTGCATCAGCAGCACTAATGGCATAACGTACACCGATGTTTTTGTTAATATCAGGTCCGCCGCCGGTAATGATAGCCTGATAAGCTGTAGATAGTTTAATAGTGTGTGGTGCACCTGGTATGGCACTGCTATTTACAATAGGCTGTATGCTGATCAGGTTACTTAAACTAATATTGGTGCCATTGCCTTGCAGGTAAGCACCTCCTGCCTTTACGTAAATATCATAAGGGCTGTTTTTATCCACATGTAAGTGATTAGTTAAATCGGTATGAATACCATTGCGATAATCATCGGCTGTTAAAAAGCTTAAATCAACCGGACCATTAATGCCCAGCTGCGCTATAGGCGATACATCAATGTATAAATTGGTATTAATGCTTTGTGTTTGCCCCACACTGTTACTCATGGTAAACACCACAGGCGTATTGTAAGTACCGGCATTTAAATAAGCACTGGTATATTGCGCCGACATACTGTACATCGTGCTTTCTGTAATTTGCAAAGCGCTATTGCCCGTAAGCACAATATTGTCCGTAGTAGCTAGTGCTGATATAGCAGTTACGTGCCCGCCCGATGATCCTGCTTGTGTTTTAATGTGAGAAACCAGCATACCCGGCTGGTTTATACCATTCTGATCAGCAAAGGTAGAATACCCTGTTTTTAATTTAACCGTGTACGGAATCGTACTCGTTACATTGAACGAATGCTGCACCGGTACAGATTGCGGACCATTGATATAATCGGCCGCTTGAGTAAATTTCAATCTGGGCACATCCGCTAAACCATTTATAATCGTGAAGGCTGAAACTTGTATAGTCAGTGAAACATTTGCCGTACTATTAACTCCACCTAAAGCCCCATAACTAGTATAAACCAATGGTAAAGTATAAGTACCTGCCGCCTTTAAAAGCTGCGATATTCCGACGGTGGAAATGCTATACTGAACAGTTACAGGCCGGTCAGTCCCAAACAGATTAAGGGAGACACTGGCCAAGCCATCAAAAATTGATTGTTCACTAGTAGTGGGCACAATGGGGTGGCTGGCAGATAATATACTGCTTAATAAGCCGGTAACTTTATCGCTTCCACTCACATCAGTAATAGCGGCGGTTACTACATTGGCCAAAACCGTGTTAGTTGTAGTACTGGGTAAGCCACTAGCGGGTGTGTAAGTAAAGCTGGTTTGTGAAGCCTTTAAAGTAACTTTAGGCAAAGCTCCGGTTCCTGTTAGCCCTAATGTTCCTCGGGTAAATGCAAAGCTGGCAGCAGACACATTACTACCGCTTGCTGCGGCAGTGCTATAATTCGTATTATCAAAACTAAAGGAACTGCTGACAGTATTTGGTTTTATTGAAAGAGATAGAGATAAAGATACTTGTGCATATATTCGGCATGGTTGCCAAAGTATAAAGATAAGCACTAGTTTAAGTGCATTATTTAACATAGTCAAAAGCCTTTTCGGCCACTTTCAGGTCAGAGGTTATGCCACTATCCAACATGGCTACGGCTACCAGCTTGCGCCCGGCCAGCTTAGCCGGAATATCAATATACACCACCTGCCTGGCTCCAGGCAACATAGCAATTGGTTTATCCGGAAACTTAAACTCTTCTCCCGAGCCGGCATCCGTTACTTCTAAATGCACACGTGCATCGGCATTAACCTCACCAGTATTTTTTACAACCAGAGCTAGACGCTTAAAAGTACCTTCTTGGTTTTCAACATGGCCACGATCTTCAAAAGCGACTACATTTAACTCCTTTTTTGTTAATGCAGGTGGGGTGTAATAAATATGTATGCCTACTTCGAACCTGATGCTGATGGCTAATTGTTTTTGCCCTTGGCGTGTAGCCTCCTTTTGCTCATTAATCTGAGTAAAAAAAAGCATGCAGTTTTTTACGCTGGCTTGGTCGGCACCTTGTGGGATAGTCATGTTAACAGCAACATCCCGTTCCTGGCCGGGTTGGAGTTCAATAATTTCAGGACTAAACTTTAGCCAAGCTGCATTGGAGTGATTGAGCTTGCCTGCAGGGTAATATACTTTAGCGCCTACACTATCGCGTTCCCAATCCTGCAAGGAGGCTTTCACAATAATGGGCGATTTACCTGAATTAGATAACCGCACAGTTTGCATCACGGTTTGCCCGGCTGCACTACTAAAAAATAGTCTGGCAGGTGATGCTGCCAGACTGCCTTGTGCAAAGCTTGTAAAAGGTACCATGCTAAATCCTACCCAAAACATCAACCCAATCAGGCATCCTTTTAAAAGCTTCATGTACATTTAATTAATTAGCGGTAAGGGTATAAGTAATTTTAGTAGTGTAAGTATCAGGAGTAACACCTACAAAACGAGCATCATTGGGTTCTGTAAAATATTTTACATCCAATGCAGTTTTGGTAGTTGCCGGAGCGCTGGTAATAAATCGGCTATCCGTTTGCGACAAGTTCAAACCAGTAGTATTGCCAGCAATGCCGCTTCCACTGGTTGATAGCAATTGTACCTTAATAGCGCTGGCATCAATAGTATTACTGTTGGTACCAGTTAAGCCTTTTAACGCAGCATCTTGTGTTTTTACATCAACGGTATAATTGCCGGTTGAAGTAATAACTAAGTGGCCGTTTTTAGTGGCGCTTACTCCATTTACATAATCATCAGGTGTATTAAAATACAGGTTGATGTCACCGCCGCCAACATTACCCGAACCATCGCCAAAATCAATCTTGATTTGCTCTGAAATGTGCACGTTCAAGTTAGAGGTAGCAGTGCTGGTTGTTTGCGCTTTAGCAGCACTGAACAAGGCCATTAATGAAACTGTCAAAGTAGTAGTTAATAAAAATTTCTTCATTTGCTTTTAGCTTAATTGTTTGTTTATAAATTAATTACCCCCGAAGATAAATAGTCTTTTTTGAACCACTTGCATCCTCAGATTGAATGACCAAAGTGATTTCCTGAACAGGATAATGCATAAAATGAACGCATGATTTAAGCTGATTACTCAGTAGTTTTAATCTCCTAAATAAACTATTAGTTAACCTGTTTCTATTTTGATATGATACAAACTTTTACTTCCCTTTTCACCTGTCCGCTATACGCCAATCATACCAGCGGCGCTACATTATAATATTATAGTAAGGTATTCCTAATTGAACAAACAGCATTTGAACTCATCATTGCACCCGTTCATATATAATTTGTACATGCGCCTTTTTTATGCTCCTGCAAGCCTTGTAAAAAGACACCATAGCTGGCTATGTACTTTTTTTATGTTGCTATGTTTAAGCAGCCGTGCACAGGTAATACCTAAGGTGAATTGCTCTTTTGAAAAAGATACAGTTGATATAGCTTATGCCAGTACGTTTACCAACAAGCTGCATGTTCGTAACAGTGGCCATACGGTAATACATTTAACCAAGCAAACCACAAGTAACCTTGGCGCACTAATCACCACACCAGATACCATTATTTTACAGCCGCTAGCCGAACGTACCTTTCCAGTAAAATACTTCTCATCGAAAGAAAGTATTAACAGTAAGCTGCAACCTTTTACTGTACGCTATGTTAGTAGCGAACTAAACGCCAAACCTGTACAAGCCACTTTTTACAGCCGACTTACCGAGCCTGAGCAATTGTTTATGCAGGCTACCGACCCGATAATTTATATAGATCCCGAAACTCAGCAAGTAGCCTTTCATGTCAAAGTAATCAACCGGGGGTATACGGCATCGGCAGTAAAAATCAGCATTCAATCAGCGTCTGAGGCTTTGTGGTTTAATGAACCCGTACAAAAAGTTGAGGTAGAACCCGAAACGGAACATCTGGTTACGTTCAAAGCCAGTTTGCTGGCTAAAAAAATAAGCCATGCTGATTTACAGGTAAACATTAACATGGAAAACCAAGCTGGCAAATCTATAGGTTCGCGGCAGATAAATGTTGTGCTACTGAGTAGTAATAAAAGCTTAGCTGGTCATACTAATGAACTTACGCCGGATAACACTATAGGCCTCACCTCAGTATCGGGCGATAATGCCCGGCAGTACATGCTACGGGGCAATGGCAATCTTAAACTCTCCGCCGATTCAAAGCTGAATTACAATCTGAACGCTAATTATTATAATACCGAATCAGCTTTTGATTTACGGGATACCTATATAGGTTTTGAAAATAAAAATCTGGCTCTAAAAGCCGGCACTATTGCCGAAAACCTGGAAATGCCACTGTATGGCCGGGGCTTTAAAGCCTCGGGCACTGTTGATAAAAGTACCGTAAACCTGTATTATGTAAATAATGCTTATTTACTGTATTCGAACGTTACCACCAACCAGCTAACCCACGCACCTAACACTTGGGCGGGCAGCTATGAATACCGGTATAATAAAGATTCGTTTTTTGAAGCCACCTACATTCATCAGGATGATGATTTACACCAGCTAAAAACTGATTTAACTAGTGTAAACGGGCATATTCAGCTTAATAAAACACAAGCACTTAATGTCACCGCCGGCTATAGCACTGAAAGCAACACGGCCACTTTACAAAATAAAATGGGCTATGCTGCCGGCTTTAATTACAGCGGCAGTTTTAACAAATTCGATTTGGTTTCAGATAACTTTATCAGTAGTGCTTATTATAGTGGTTTAAGGCGTGGTACCTTGCAGCTTAACGAGCAGCTCAGCTATCCGCTCTCGGCAACCATTAGACTGGTAGCTCGTTATACCAAGCTTGAAAATAATCCATCGTACCTAGGCACCAATGTTTTTGCCGCCGCATACAATAACCTGAACACTTATGAAATGGCAGCTTCCATCAGGGCTGGCAATCATTTCTTCATCAGTTTGCGCCCATACCTGCAACAACAAAGCGTGAAAAGCATTCAGTTTAGTTTACCATCTTTGGGCGAAGTATCAGCGCTAGCCCATCGCTTGGCAATGGATTTACGTTATACATTTCCGGATAACAGCACCTTATCCATGAATACTGATTATGGTATGATGTACAACCAGCAATTGCATACTAAGCAGCCTTCATTACGAGTAACGTTAAATTACTATGCTGGTTTATTCGGCTTGAACGCCTTTGCTTTAACCGGACCTTATTACCTGCTCGATCAGTATTACTTATTATACAACCAGTACAATACGAACTACTCGGTTGCACCTTATGTTAACTTTTCGTTTTTCAAGCATAGGCTTAACCTGAACTTGTCTAACAGCTTTAACTACAGCAAATCGTACGTAGGTACATTTACCAACGGATTTTCAGGTTTAACCAAGGTTAATCTGCCTGGTAATTGGGCATTATCGGCACAGGTTTATTACAACCAATACAGCGGCTATAACCGGTATCAAAGTCAATTAGGCGTTTTAAAGAGCTTTGCCGTTACCGGCAATGCCGATAAACATAAGCTAGAGCTTTGCTTTTTTGAAGACGATAACGGCAATGGCATACAAGATGAGCATGAAAGCATTAAGCCGGGTGTTTTAGTAAGTGTTGATAATAATATGGCACAAAGCAACGAGCATGGTAAAGTAGTGTACACCGATATTGCATCAGGCCTGCACCATGTACAGCTGGTAGATGCCAAAGGCTGGAGCTGTAGTACTTTGAATGATATTTTATTACATAAAAATATAAAATACCCAGTAGCACTTACCCGCAATGTAGTACTTACCGGACGCATACAGTTGGTAAAACAAAAATACCAGCAAAGTGCCGTGGTACTTGAAGGCATTCGTATTACCGCTCGCGATATGGAAAACCGCACCTATTTTACTCTGACTGATGAACAAGGTCAATTTTCACTTTCGCTGCCGGTAAACCAATACACCATCAGCACCAATGCCAGCGGACAAAATTATACCATTACCAACCCCAGCCAAACTATTACACTTACCAAAGACAAAGCTGATCCGGTTACCTTTACACTGATAGATCATAGCCAGAAAGTAGAAGTCCGCAGATTTTAACAATACTCTTATAGGCAATTAGAATTTTTACATCGAAACCCGAATTGGTTACTCATGAAAAAGCCCCTACAAGTTTTAGCTTGCAGGGGCCACACTACCAAATTATCCCATTAACTATATGGCTGCTAACAGGATATTTTGCTGTAATGTTATTTCAGTTCAAGAATCCAAAATAACAGTTGTGTTATCAACCGGAACTCTCTTAGTTTGCTTGTTATGGTTTTGATAAATAGTAACTTTAACAGACACTTCTCAAAACTTTAAAGCAACTACACAGTCCTACGCTCAATGTGCCAATAAGTTACAATTACTTGATCTTTTCTTGAGCAAACATTTATGTACCTTAAAATCGCAGCCTCATCCTGTTTTTTTAGGCTTTTAATGTTTTGCTTTGTAATAGTTTATTCCGTTTTAAGCACGGTAAACTCAGTCCGTCTGTTCAACTGCCGGCCTTCCGGATTATCTTTTCCGTTGGGTAACGAATTGGGCGCAATTGGCCGCGTTTCTCCATACCCGCGAGCAAATATTCGTTCCGCTGCTATACCTTCAGAAATAATATAATCCACACAGGCTTGTGCCCGTTTTTGTGAAAGGCTCTGGTTATACCCGTTACTACCAACAGAATCGGTATGTGCACTTAATTCTATTTTAAGCTTCGGGTTATCATTCAAAATGGTTACTACACCATCCAGTACCTTTTTTGATTCGGGGCGCAAGGTTGCCATATTATAATCATACAAAACATTCTGAATTACGATAGGCTTACCTACTTCAAAAGGTTGCAGGCAAATATCTGGGTTGAACAGGGTATCTGTACTGGTTTTACCACCACCTTCTACTGGTAATACTTTGGTAAAATAACCTGCTTTTTCAAACAGTAAATGGTAGGGGCGCCTGTTGGTAATTTTAAAAGTGTAGGGCGCATTCTTAGCCAGGGTAACTTTGGCAATGGTTTGCTTAGTGATAGAATCAATCAGGCTTACAGTAGCACCGTCTAAAACCTTGTGTGTTTCACAATCCATCAAATGCCCACTCAGAACATAACGACGATCGGTTATCTCAAACAAATCTAGGCAGCAATCTGATTCCCGGTCAGAGCTGATGAAGTATTTATTAGCATGATTACGGTCAGGATAAAAGTACAGATCATCTTTAGCCGAATTCATGGGGTACCCCATGTTACGTGGTTTGCTCCAGTTACCCGCATCACCTACACTTATAAAAAAATCGAAACCGCCCAAGCCGGTAAATCCTTTCGAACTGTAAATCAGCCTGTGAGTATCTTCATTATAATAAGGTGCCTGCTCATCCATCGGCGTATTAATTTGTGGCCCTAAGTTTACAGAGTTTACCGGATTGCCTTCATCATCCAGATTACTCATCCACAAATCATCGCCACCCTGGCCGCCGGGTTTATTGGAAACAAAAAACATCCGTTTACCATCGGCAGTAACAAAAGGCTGAATGGCATTAAAACCTTCTACATTTACATTAGCATTCAACCTGGATGGCCTCGACCAATTTTCGCTTTGGCGCACGCTGCAGTAAATGGCGTGTACAGTTCGGCTGCCTTCTTTATACCAACGTGTAAAGTACATGCGTTTACCAGCCGGATCAAGCGATGGGGTACCATACTCCACTTCCTTAGCTACCTCATCATCTTTAAAGCTAATTAACTCCGGCTCTTCGGGGTTGTTGGATGCCAAGTGATAAATGCGGTTCAGGTGCTTCTTATCATTTTTCATCATCCGGGATGAAGTAAACCAAAAGTTGTTATCCCGGTCGATAGCCGCATAATTTGAGCCATCAGAATTCCATTTGCCTTTCAGTTGCTTTACATCAATCAAAACCGGATAAGCATATTGTTCTTTAGCAAAACGGCAGTTATTGATTTCTTTATCAGCCAGCATAATAGATTTCTCATCTGCTTTATAGGCTTTTTTAAACTGTTCCAGTTGTTTAATAGATTCATCAAACCGCTGATTAGCCCGCAAGCACACTCCATACCATAACCTGGCCAGCGGATACTGTGCCTGCTGGTTATCATTCAGCACCTGATAGTACCAAGGTTCAGCCTCCAGATAGTTTTCATACAATCGGTATGATTCAGCCAACTGGTAGCTGATATAAACTTTATCAGCAGGCTTTTCATCCTTCGGGGCCTTTACAGCATTACCCTGATAGGGTACCTGTATAGTTTTGGTCAGTTTCAGGCCTTCGGCAGCTTTTTGATAATAGTAAGCGGCTTCATAATAGTTCTTGTTATGAAAAGCCTTGTCGGCTTCAGTTCTATAATTGCTAACATATTGTGCCCAGGCGTTAAATGAAGTTAGTAGCAGTATTAGAAGTAGTAGTTTTTTCATAAGGTTTATAATCTGGGGCAAACAGGTTCGGGCAGTTGCAGGTGTTTGCTGAATACATAGCTAATAGAAAGTTCAATACCTCCCTGCCCGCTGGTAGCCCGGTTTAATGATGAGGTATTAAAATCGTAACTGGCACCAATAAGTAAGCTATTAATATGATAGCCCACATTGGCTACGGCGGCATCATTCCACCGGAACATGCCGCCCAACATCAGGCCTTGTGAATCGGACACTTTAAGTTCGGAGTAAACACCTAAAGCTTCAATCTGAGAATTTTGCTGCTTGATGTATAAAGCATGAGGCGTAATATCGAAGTAATCGGATGCATGAATGCGAATACCACCATGCACATCATAACGCAAAGGTATTTTGGCCTTATTATCGGCAGAAAATCCATCTTTAGGTCGTGACAAGTGGCCTACACTTACCCCACCAAAGGCATTCATGGTTTTGTTCGGATTACCATCGTAGTAAAAAATACCGGCATTGGCATCAAATACGGTAGTATGCGTATTGCTGAAGTTTTCATAGCTGGGCAGTGAAGGATCGAATCCAACACCTGGATTGTACTGATCACCAAATTGCAGCTTGCTCATATCAAAGCTGCGGTTAATTAAGCCTGCCTGCAAGCCAAAGCTCAGGCGCTGGCTGCCATCATTAGAGATGGCAATGCCATAACCCAATGAGCCATACGCATCAAAATAGTTAAAACTACGCCCGCCTGCTGATTGGTCCAGAACCGTAAAGCCTAAACTTAACTTATCAGAAGTTTTAAAATCTCCTGATGCAGCGGTAGTTTGGTAAGCTTGGTTAACTGTTGCCCATTGATTTTTATAATTAGCACTAAAACGTGATTGTCCATTAAATACCCCGGTAAGGGCAGGATTAAGCCACAATGGGTAAGCATAATATTGTGAAAAATGCGGATCTACTTGTGCCTGTAAACGTCCTGTCGTCCCTATTACCAGGAGCAGTATAAGTATCTGTGTTATTTTTTTCATCGTAATAGATTGATCGTTCCTTTTTTCTTCACTACTTGTCCATCGTTCATATTGGCTTCCAGAATGTACACGTACACCCCAACTGGCAGTTGTTTACCTTTGTAGGTACCATCCCAACCGGTACTTTGGTTAATACTTCTGAATACCATTTCGCCCCACTGGTCATACACCCATAAAGTCATGGTTTTAATATTGGTACCGTACACCAGGAACTGGTCATTGTTGCCATCACCATTCGGGCTAAAGGCATTGGGTATAAACATGCCATCCCCCATCGGATTCTCGGTAACGGCAGCTAAGGCGGTTGATAAAGCGCTAACCTGACAGTCTGATTCGCCGCTTACTTTCACGATAATGCTTACGTTTTGGTTAGGTTGCAAGCCAGTTACGGTATGGGTTAACCCTGTGCTGCCTGAACTGGCTTTGGTGAAGGTTTTACCATTATCCAAACTGATTTCGTACCCTTTAGCTCCCGGTACAGCTTTCCAGCGGAAAGTAACGCTGTTTGAGGTAGCAGCATCTACACTTACCTGTGGTGCATCTAATGGCGGCGGTACCTGAACGGTAACCGGCATACGCACCCCACTACTACAGCCACCAGCATTGGTAACTTCTGCATAATAAGTTTTGGTACCACCAATAGGCGGTGTTTTGAAATGCATACCTGTAAATAGGGCATCGCCGCCACTTGGCACTTCATACCATTTTACGGTTAAGCTTGAATCAGCAACAGTAGCGTTCAGTGTAGTTGAGCTACCGGCACAAACGCTAAGCCCTGCGGTGCCGATTTGTGGTGCAGATGGCGGTGGTGCCAAGGTTACATTAACTGCTGTACGGGTGGCTGATGCACAACCGGTATTGTTTTCGGCCTCTACATACCAGGTAGTATTGTCGTTCACCTGCGGCGTAGTAAACTTAACACCAGTGTACAATACGGAACCTCCTGTAGCCGAACTATACCACCGATAGGTAAAGCCAGCTTGCGGATTAGCAACAGCTAACACAGCCTGTGTACCCGGGCATACTACTACATTGTTGCTTACTACTAAAGGTGCAATTGGTGGTTGTGCAATATTTACCTGCACGCTTGCCAATGCCGAGCTGTTACATGAGCCATTAGAAGCATTTACATAAAAAGTTGTTCTGGTTGTAATTGGGTCAGTAGTGTACGAGGCTCCGGTAAACAACAAATGGTTTTGTGAAGCCGAGTCATACCAGTTATAAGTAATGCCTTGCTGTGGCGATACAATGCTCAATGTTGCTGCGCTACCTGCACATACTGTTACGTTGTTAGCCGCCAGTACAGGTGTAGCCGGCTGTGGCACTACTACCACATTTACAGGTACCCGTACGGATGGACTACAGCTTTTTGTACTTACAGCTTCTACATAGTAAATGGTATTGGCTGATAAAGCTGGCGTGCGGAACGCCGTACCGGTATAAACTGCATTGGTTGCAGTAGCAGTAGTGTACCAGTTATAAGTAGTTGCAGCATCTGGATTAGTAATATGCAGGATAGCTACGCTATTTTGGCAAACGGTTAAATCGGCCGTATTTATCTGCGGAGCTGTAGCTTGAGCAGTATTTATTAATACCTTAACAGGCGTACGGGTGGTTGAAGTACAACCACCCGCATTGCTTACCGTTTCTACATAATAGGTTGTATTAGCAGTTAATACAGGCGTAGTAAAGGTAGCACCAGTAAACACTGGTGTACCTCCTGTAGCCTGTGTGTACCAGTTAAAAGTTACATTAGCGGTTGTACTGGTAGCATTTAGTGTTGCTGTACTGCCAGAGCAAATGGATGGGCTAGCAGCTCCACCCTGCCCGTTAACAGTTGGCACCGCAGGTATTGCATTTACATGAACATTTACTGCTGTTCTAGTGGCTGATGCACAACCTGTGCTGTTTACCGCCTCTACATAATAAGTTACATCGCTGCTTAAGCTGCCGGTTGTAAAGCTGGTACCGGTAGCTATCGGCGTGCCGCCGGTAGCTTGAGTGTACCAGTTGTAAGTAAAGCCAGTTTGCGGATTAGTAATGCTTAAATTAACCTGGGTGCCCGTACAGGTTTGCACATTGTTACCGTTGGCTATTATGAGTGCACCTGGAGCCTGTTGTACAATTACCTGTGCAGCAGTTGAGTTCGGGCTGCTACAACCCGATGCGTTTACAGCGGCCACATAGTAAGTCGTGTTAGCTGTAATTGGGCCGGTTACAAAGGTGGTACCTTCAAATACCTTATTGGTACGCGCCGGTGAGTCAAACCATTGGTAAGTCATGCCAGCTTGAGGCGAGCTTATGGTCAACGTAGCTGTACTGCCTGAGCAAACAATTACATTAGCATTCGTTAATGTAGGACTAGCTGGCAGATTACTTACGGTAACTGTTACTGCTGCACGGCTAACTGATACACATCCTGTGGTATTATCAACAGTTTCCACATAATAGGTAACGTTAGCTGTTAAGGCCGGTGTAGTAAAATTGGCACCAGTAAATACAGGCGTACCTCCTGTTGGTGTATTGTACCAATTAAAGGTTACGTTAGCTGCTGTACTAGTAGCTGTTAAAGTAGTACTGCTACCCACACAAGCCGATGGACTAGCCGTACCCCCCTGTCCGGTAACTACCGGAACAGCTGGCAATGGATTGACTGAAATATTGACTGTGGTACGGTTGGCTGATATACAGCCGGTAGTATTCACCGCTTCCACGTAGTAGGTAATATTACCGGGCAAGGTTGGCGTAGTGAAGGCTGTACCTGTAAACACCGGGGTACCGCCTGTAGCTTGGCTGTACCAGTTATAGGTAAAGCTTGCTTCTGGGTTAGCTATGTTTAAAGTAACCCGGGTACCACTGCAAGTTTGTACGCTGTTACCGTTGGCTATAACTGGTGCAGATGGAGCCTGCTGAATGCTTACTTGTGCAGTAGTTAAATTAGCACTGTTGCAACCACCTGTATTTACTGCACTTACATAGAAGGTTGTATTAGCCGTAAGCGGACCGGTTACAAAAGTGGTGCCTTCAAACACTTTACGGGTACGGGCAGGCGAATCAAACCACTGGTAGGTTACGCCAGTTTGAGGTGAGGCTATTTTGAACGTAGCTGTACTACCTGCGCAAATATTAACATTGGCTGAGGTTAAAACTGCGTCCGCTGGCAGATTAGTAACCGTGATGGTTACTGCCGTACGAGCAGATGGATTACAATTGCCAGCCTCAGCAGCTTCTACGTAATAGGTAGTATTAACAGTTAATGCAGGCGTAGTGAATTGCGTGCCGGTGTATAACAGCGTACCGCCAGTAGCTGCATCAAACCAACGATAAGTCAGATTAGCTTGCGGATTAGTAATGCTTAAACTGGTTGTGCTACCTGCGCAGATAGTTAAACTGCCACCTGATGCTTGTACCTGTGGCTGTACAGGTGCAGATTTTACAGTAATGCTGGTTGATGTACGTGCCGCACTCACACAACCCTTGCTGCTTACGGCTTCTACGTAGTAGGTAGCATTAGCCGTCAGGTTATTCAGCGGGAAGGTCGTACCGGTAAATACCGCATTACCGCCGGTTGCCGTAGTGTACCAATTATATTGCAAACCAGCAACCGGATTAACGACGCTTATAGCTGTGCTTCCTCCAATACAAACCTGTGTTTGCGTAGCGCTTAAAGTTGGAGCACCTATTTGTTCACTTACTGTTATAGTAGCTTGTGTGCGCCCGCCATTGTTGATACAACCGCTGGTTGCATTAGTAGCCTGTACATAGTAGGTTGTATTTTGAGTAAGCGCAGGCGTGGTAAAGCTAGCTCCAGTAAATACGGGCGTGCCACCTGTGGCCGCAGTAAACCATTCGTAATTCACACCAGTTTCCGGATTGAGCACCTGTAAAGTGGCGCTACTGCCTGCACATACTTCAGTGTTGGCAGTTAGCAAACCAGGAGCTGCCGGGCGAGGATTCACGGTAACTGTAGCTTGCGTTCTGGCCGGACTTGTACAAGTACCATTAGTTAGTTCAGCATAGTAACTGATGGTAGCAACAGGCGATGTTTGGAAATCAGCACCGGTAAATACCAGGTTTCCGCCAGTTGGTGCATCATACCAGTTTACCGTTGCACCGTTTGCATTAGTTATTGATATGGTAACCGGGCTACCCGCACAAGCCTGTACGTTGCTTTGTGCCAGTACGGCATTAACCGGTGTAGGTGTTACATTCACCGTAGCGGTTACCCGGTTAGGGTTAGGGCAGCTATTAACCGAACGGGCACTCTCTACATAATAGGTAGTAGTAGCCGTTAAAGCAGGCGTAGTAAAGGTAGGTCCGGTAAATACTGGTTTGCCACCTATAGCTTGAGTGTACCAGTTGTAAATTACGCCGGTGCGCGCATTATTCACCTTAAAGGTAGCCATACTACCTGAACAGATATTGGCAGTAGTAGCAGTTAATTGCGGTGCTTCTACCTGCTTACTGGCGTAAAATACATCTACGCTGTTAAGTAAGCCAGCCAAAGCACTGTTTAGCCGGATTTCTACCCGGTCAAATGTTGATTGGGGTGCAAAACGAACTAAAGCAGTTTGGCCGCCAGGTAGTAATTGTACCCTTACAGTATTGCTGTTTAGTAATACGCCATCATTATTGTAAGTACCGCCGTTGTAAGAAGCTATACGTACCCGATCCAGCACGCCTACTGAAGCAATGTTGGCAGGAAAACGCAACAGCACACTTACGGTATCCCCTACACTACCTGCTTCGCTAAACTTTAAATTTTGTGCTACATAGGAGCCCGCAACCCCTGCACCAATATTCAAGCGACTAAAGTTTGTGGTATCTACATCTACAGCATTGTCGGGGGTAGTTATGGTACAGTTTATGCAAGTTAATCCACCATTTACATCCGTAGTTTGTGTTGATGCAAAATCACATAGGGTTGAAAATACTGGGTTCACAGTAACAGTTACCGGGGTACGGGTAGCGCTCACACAACCGGTTGCCGGCGAGGTACTTTCTACATAATATGTAGTGGTTGAAGTGAGTACCGGTGTGGTAAAGCTATTGCCCGTGAACACCGGCGTACCGCCAGTAGCAGTAGTGTACCAGTTGAAGGTCGCACCAGAGGTGGTTGAAGAAGCTGTTAACGTAGCGGTTTGTCCCGATGTTATTTGTCCGCCGCTTGGATTAGAAGCTACGGTTGGAGCTGCAGGCACCGGATTAACCATCACATCAGCCCGAACCCGGTTGGCACTCACACAACTGCCGGATGCCGCTTCTACATAATACGTTGTATTGGCTGTTAAAGCCGGTGTAGTAAACTGCGCGCCGGTAAATACAGGTGTGCCGCCGGTAGCACTGGTGTACCAGTTAAAGGTTACACCAGCCTGTGCAGAGCTAGCAGTTAGTATAGTTGATGAACCGGAACATACCTGCGCTTGTGTTTGTGCCACAGTTGGATCAGTAACTGCATCATTTACATTGGCTGTTACCTGGGTACGGGTAGCACTACTGCATTGCCCGTTAACCGTAGCTTCGGCATAGTAAGAGGTAGTAGTGGTAAGCGGCCCTGTGGTAAAGGTAGTTCCGGTAAATACTGGGGTACCTCCTGTTGGCGTGTTGTACCAGTTAATAGTTGTTCCGTTAGTAGCTTGTGCAGTAAACGAAGCTGGTTGACCAGAGCATACAGTTACATTAGCAGTATTTACTTGCGGAGCTGACGGCACAGGGGTTACAGTTACAGTAGCTGGTGTACGTACCACTTGCGGGCAATTGGTAGCAGCTCTGCTGGCTTCAGCATAATACATAGTAGTGGCATCAAGCGCCGGTGTAGTAAAGGTTGTACCTGTAGCTACAGGGGCACCGCCAGTGGCTGAAGTGTACCACCTTACGGTAACCCCATCCGGAACGGTGGCCGTAAGCGTAGCTTGCGAACCTTGGCAAGCAGTTGTATTTTGGGTAGTAATAACCGGAGCCGCTACTTCTTGTGCAGCATCATAAATATTTAATGCAGTTAATGCACCGGCAGCAGCCGAGTTTAACCGTACTTCTACTCTGTCAAAATCATGCTGAGCCACAAAGGCTATCCGGAAACGGCTTTGTCCGTTCAGAAGCGTAACATTTAACAAAGAACCATTTACCGAGAAGCGGTCATTATTGTAAGTATTGCCATTATAAGTAGCTAAGGCAATGCGTGATAACAGATTCACATCAGCCAGTGAGCCTGGCATGCCTAATTCTACCACAACACTGTCACCGGCATGACCGGTTCCTGCAAAACGCAGGGTTTGCAGAGCATAAGCATTTACTAACCCTACAGGCACCTGCAGTTGCGAGAAGGTATTGCGATCATTATCAACAGAACCACCGGTGTTTGCTACGGTACAACCTAGGCATACTACACCGTTGATATCTGTAGTCTGATTCATAGCAGCATCGCAGGCTACCGGGTTTGCAGCATTTGGGTTAATGGTAACACTAGCCGTAGCCCGTGTAGATGATACAGCACCGGTAGATGGTACTACCGCCTCTACGTAAAAAGTGGTATTTGCAAATTCGGCTGGCGTGGTAAAGGTAGCGCCAGTAAATATTGGCGTACCACCGGTTGCAGCAGTGTACCAATTAAACTTTACGCCCGGCGTAGTTGACGAAGCAGTGAAAGTAGCCGTTTGCCCTGGATTAACCGCTTGTGTTGGCGGATTCACAGCCACATCAGGTATGACTACCGGATTAACGGTTACATTTACCGGCGTACGGGTGGCAGACACACAACTACCCGATGCAGCTTCGGCATAGTACGTTGTATTAGCTGTTAAGGCTGGTGTAGTAAAGGTATTGCCAGTAGCTACCGGAGTACCACCAGTAGCACTGGTGTACCATTTGATAGTAGCATTGGCTGGTGGCGTTGCAGTTAAAGTAGCAGTTTGTCCGCTGGTAATGGTTACGTTGTTGGATGCTACTGTTGGCGCGGCAGGTACATCATCTACCAAAACCTGAACCGGGTAACGTACCGGACTTACACAGCTATTGCGTGCATATTCGATGTAATAAGTAGTCTTGGCATTTAAAGCCGGTGTGGTAAAGTTGGTGCCGGTATATACTGGTGTGCCGCCGGTTGGTGTAGTGTACCAACTAAATGTACCGTTACTAGGCGCTGTAATATTGAGTTGCGCTGTACTGCCTTTACAAATTTCGGGATTAGCCGGATTGATAACCGGACGGGTAAACTGCTGTGCAGCATAATACACTTGCAGAGAGGTTAACAAACCTGCTAAACCAGAATTCAATCTGATGGTTAAGCGGTCATAACTGCCAGTAGCCGGAATGTAAACCACATAACGATTACCACTGCCTAATGCCCTCACCTGTATCAAAGCATTGTTTAATGCGTAACGTGATACCTGATTAGTACCGTTGTATAAGGCCACTTCAATCTGGCTTAACACATTAGCATCGGCCAGGCCTACCGGCGTTTGCAGCACCAGCTTAATCGTGTCGCCTGCAAAACCTGCCTGTTGAAAGCGCAACTCCTGCTCGGCATAACCACCGGTTAAACCTGCAGATATGCGGATGGTTGAAGCCGTGGTTGTATCGGCATCAACAGCCAGGGCCCTGTTATCTATATCACATCCGATACAAACCCCGTTAATTGTACTGGTTTGCTGGTTAGCAAAGCTACAAGGTGTATTATTGTTAATGTTTACCTGAATAGTTACCGGTGTTCTGTTCACTGATGTACAGCCGGCACTACTTACTGCATTTACATAATAAGTAGTATTGGCATATAATGCCGGTGTTTGGTAAATAACCCCGGTGTACACTGGTGTTGCTGCAGTAGCCGAAGTGTACCAGTTGTAGGTATTACCAGTTTCCGCATTGCTCACATTGATAGTGGCCGACTGACCAGCACTAATGGTACTACTATTGGCTACCAACACCGGATCGGCCGGTTTAGATTGTACATTAACCGAAACTAGAGCCCGCTGGCTGCTGCTGCAACCTGTGCTGTTTATCGCTTCTATATAATAATTAGTGCTGGTGTTTAAAGCCGGAGTAGTAAACCGGGACCCACTGTATAAAGCCGTACCACCAGTAGCTGTACTATACCAGTTATACTGTATATCACTTTGCGGATTAGTAACCGACAAGGTAGCCACCTCACCCTCACATATAGTTACCGTAGCGGGGTCAGAAACCGGATTGGCTGGCGCTGCAGTAACGGTAGCTGTAACCTGGGTGCGGGTAGGGCTTACACATTGCCCGCCGCTAACAGCTTCGGCATAAAAGCTGGTAGTTTGAGTTAAAGGTCCGGTGGTAAAGCTATTACCTTTAAACACAGGCGTACCGCCTGTAGGGGCGGTGTACCAACTTACCATTACGCCGCCTTCAACAACATTAGCTGCAAACGTTGCAGTTTGGCCCGAACAAATAGCCACATTGGCATTGGCAAATACAGGTGCGACGGGTGTCTGGCTAACCGTTATGGCTACGGGCGTACGTTCAGAAGCATCCGTACAGCCGTTTCTGACCGCCTCGGCGTAGTAAGTGGTAGTAGTACTTAAAGCCGGAGTTGTAAAGGTAGGTCCGGTAAATACTGGCGTGCCACCCGTGGCTTGGGTGTACCAATTAAACGTAGTGTTAGGTACTGGTGCTGCGGTAAGCGTAGCCGAATTACCCGCACACAGTTGAACAGCGTTGGTTATTGCACCATTGTAACTTACCATCGGACGAGGGATAAGTCGCTGTATTTCATACAAATCTAAAGTAGATAATACATTGGCAATACCACCGCCTAATCGTAGCTGTACCCGATCAAACACAGCACTAGGTGCATAGGTAACCGTAACTTTACGCCGGCTATTGGCTAAATCGAGCAGTCGTACATTTAATAAGGCCGAGTTTAATAAAGCCTCATCGTTGTTTGGTGTATTACCATTATACGTAGCAACGGAGATATTGGAAAGCACTCCGGCATCAATCAGTCCCTGAGGTATAGAAAGAGTCAACCGAACTGAATCGCCAATGGTTGAAGTATTGTTAAATACAGCAGTTTGCTGTGCAAAAGCCCCAACTAACCCTACTCCTGCATTCAAGGTAGAAGCGGTTGTCAAATTACCATCTATAGCATTTTGCGGGTTAATCACGCCGCCCACATCCAAGCCCAAGCCAAGTAAACCAGCCGATATACCATGCAACTCATCAAAAGCGGTATTACAAGCAACAGTACCGTTGCTTTTGTAAAAAGCATCATATAAATAAATATTGCTTAAAGCACCGGCAATTCCCCCATCCAATGTTACCCGTACACGATCGTAAGTACTTGCAGGAGTTAGGCTTAATTCAACCTGATTATTGTTGCTTAATGCAGTTAATAATGTATTAGCTGCAATGGCACCACCTACTGGTGTAGAACCGTTGTAGGGTCTTAGTGAAATTGCGCCTAGTGCCTGTAAGCTTAACAAACTGTTGCCGCTTCCCAGTTTTATGGTTACCGGCGTTCCGCCAGGCACTTTGCTTGTATTCGTAAAAATTAATTCTTGCCAGGTTTGAGCAAGTAATCCTACCGATACATTAAGAACCGAATAAGTTTGCAGGTTTCCATCTGCTGCATTAACGCCACCAGTAACCACACAGTTGGCACAAAGTAACCCCGACCGGCCCGATTGCTGATTACCCGCAAACGTACGCTGGGCAGTCGCATAAAATGTAGTAAACAGCGTTATAACTATTACTAACAAGATATATTTAAAGCACGAAGTAAAAATTTTCATAAGCATTACACTAGTATGACCGTGGCGATATCTACGTTAAAAGTGTAATGCATGGCTAAAAATTACCCCTGACAGTTTGTGCAGTTTACAGCCTCAGCTGTTCAGTTTGTTCATGCTTTTATGCACTTGAATATTTTGTGCATTTTCGGTGAACAGCCCAGTATTTACCTTGTAATTTCCTGGAAAGTATAAGGTTGGAACCTTAAACGACAGAAATAAGAAAAGCCTGCGGGTGCAGGCTGTTTATTGATAATACCAGTAACTTTAATTAATAGCGTTCAATACTGTGCTATCTGCAGCAGGCATAAAGCTTTTCATGTTCAGGCCTCCGGTTCTGATCAGTTTTACAAATCGGTAATAAATACTCTTGTAAGATTCGGACGAAGTATCATGAAAAGGCATAGACAAGTAAGCACCTATAATATAAGCTTCAATGTAGTAAAACTTCTGCTTTGCAGATACCTGTGATACTTTACTTACCATTAACTCTGCTTCATCTTCCTGGCCTTGCAGGGCCATTACCCGTGCAGTTACCAAATCAAGACACACTTTCATATAGGGGGTATAAGTATGCTTATGCTGATTGAAGTTTTTTATCAGTTCAGCATGAATAACTATAGCATCTTCTACCTGCCCCAAAGTTAATAAGGCATCAGCCTTGGTAACATCTAAAAAGAATCGCAACGACTCATGAGCTACATCAGTTGCCGCTAATTTCTTATCCAGCACCTTGATAAATCTTAACACTTTGTTTTTATTATTACTAATACTTAAAGCACTAACTGCCAACAGGTACAAAACCTGATCGAGGCAAAAAGTACGGGCAAACTCATCATCAGCAGGTGGATTAAAACAAAAGCGAGTGATTTGAATTAAAGCTTCTTTTTTAATGGTGCCGTATTTCAGGTAAGTGTACAAGGTTTCAATACAATGTAACGGATTAATCTGGAATGACTGAAATACTTGCTCCGGAAGCTGGCGCAATGCAGTTATGCTTTGCTCAACCCCTACACTGTTTAGCTGTATAATACCAATACAGGCCAAGCTGGTGTACACCCATACTTTACTGGTATCTTCCAAATTTAAGATAAGCAGTTGATGCAATACTTCTTCATATTCGGGTGAGATAAATTCAACTCCAAAGAAATACTTGAACAAAGTTTGGTGTTCGTTACAAAAACGATATTCAATTAGCTCAGTACTTTTTACCGGAAGGTATCTATGCTGAATAAGATTGATCAGAAACTTTAGTACATAAATTTTATCAGCCGCATATAAGGGTACGCCTGTCAGATATTTAAAAAAGTCAAACTGCTGTATTTTAATGGCATTAAAAATATTCCACTCCAGTACCGGCAACCAGTAGGTTTTATCAATAACACGAATCAGGCTGTTTACCAATTCAGCATTATATACGTTCTGGTTATCCTGCGCCAGCTTTTTGGCCAGGCAATAGGCTAATAGCCTATCGTGTGTGAATTCAATATGTTTATAGTAAGCGCCTTCATTGGTCCGGTTTACTTCTTTTAAAAAGCCTATACTTATCAATTCATTATAGGCTTCCCATAATTCTTTTAATTGTTCATAAACCACCAGCTTATCTGTAACAAACCGGCCATCCATTGCTTTGCCATACTTAATCAGCAATCTAAGCACCAGTACCTTTTCGGTTGATAAGCGGGTATTATAAATCTTATCGTTAAAGTAAGAGGCTACTACCTCATAAATACCAAAGTAATCAAGGTGTGTTAGGCTGAAACGTGCTGTATTTTTTTGATAGTAGTACTGAAAAAACAGCGGGTATGAAAATAGAGAAATAATTTCCGGATCAATAATTTTTGAATGAGCCTGCAACGGATTAATGCGGTAACACAAATCCCTAATTTCTTCTGAGCTAAATGGCAGCATATTTGTTTCCAGGCTGCTATCCTGCATGAATCCTAAAAACCACTGCTTCAATGAATTCTCAATGAGCAATCGATTGCGAATACTTATCCAACTAGCAGAACGCATAGTTAAAACTACCTTAAAGTTTGGGTAAACCCGGTACAAAGCAATTACATCAAACAGCAAATCTGTTAATAGCTCGAAATCACCGGGCTTGAACTTCTCCTGGTCAAAACCATCAATAACCAGAAAAAATTTCCGATCTTGAAATTGTTGGTCATCCAGCAAAGCCGATAAACCACTTTCGGGCGTGTTAATACCCATTAAGGCTTTTAGCCAACCATCCAAGTTTCCGGCTTGCGGATGTGCTGAAAGTACCTTACTGCTCAAGAACAGCAAAATATCATTACTGCCCTTGGTAATTTCACTTAGCTTTTCTTCTACCCAGTGGCAAAGTGAAATGGTTTTACCATAACCAGCCGGCGCAGTAAGTAGTGTTGCTACCTGATCGGTATGCATGAACAACTCAAACTGATCTTTAACAAACTCTCTCTTTACCGTTAAATTAAAGGGAACTGCCGAACGGTTGGTTAGCGCCTGCAAGGTTTTCTGAGAAATTTTCAGAGCCTGATTGGCTACTGATGTATTTTCAGGAGCCGGTTGAGGTACTGTGTTCTGGTTGGCCGCTGTTTTATGCTGCTGGCAAAACTCTTCCCACCCCGAACATTGGCAGTATTGGGCTAAAATATTCAGCGTATATAAAGATGGCAGAAACTTACTAAAGGTAAAGCCATAAATACGCTTAAGTGTAGTATCACTAATTTGCTTATGCGTTCTGTCAGAAATATGTACCGACAGAAACTTGCAATCGCCGGGAGTGATGGCTTTAATTCCAGCTTGATTTAATACTTGTTGCTTAAGTTCTTCAAATAAAAAAGGTAAAATTATCCTCATACGTTCTACGCTACTCAACCTCTTTCTGATGTCAGATACATTCTAAGATAAGGTTCTAAATTTTTATAAATTATATATTATATATACTGTACTGCTACTATCCACTTACCCACCGCTACTTACCTATAGTCTACTAAAAATCAGGCTTTTATTATAATTGGATTACACTGGTTATATTAGGTTCTCTGCAGAGAACCTAAGTTCCAACCTTACGTGTATTATAGCAAAATAGTTATATATTATAACTAAAAAGAATACACCTTTTAAGAGTAGCAACCTTATGGTAATAGAAAGCTGATTTTATAATCAAATTATTCATTTTATTCACTTTGTTCATTTTGCAAAATAATTGACACAGTTTGTTAAAATACTGTTCTTTACAGGGTTAGCAAAATATTATTTCACACCGACTAAATTATTTAACGGTACTGATCATACTATTCAGCAAACAGGGAAGGATAAAACAATTAGGAGATGCGCACCATTTTGCAACACGAATTAGAACTGCTAAAAAAAACTATTTTAGCCACAGCCAATATTACAGTTATTACGCCTGCTGTATTTAAAGATTTATCTATTGAGGTTTCAAAAGCTACTAAAAAGCAGGTCAGTAGTTCTACCCTGAAAAGAATTTTCGGTTTTGCAGCATACAACTTTCAGCCCTCGTTATACACGTTAAACGTACTTGCCGAATATTGCGGCTATGAAAGCTGGAATGCATTTGCTTTAAAAAACAGCCATACGCCAACTCACAATTCGGTTACCCCTTACATGGCCGAAAGCAATTTGCAAAACAAGGCTCATGAAATATCATTACGCACACTGCATGCACTTAAAAATAAATCGGGCATACCGTTTTCGTTAACTATTACCCGTGATATTTTAGATGAACACCTAGAAATTTTCACCAGTACAGATTATGCTGCTACAGTTTTAACAGCACCCGCGGGCTATGGTAAAACCATTGCACTTTGCCATTGGGTAGAAGAACAACTAAACTATTACAAACAGTACGATAATCAGGATATTTTACTTTTTTTAAGCAGCAAAACACTCAACCGCAGTAACCAGCAAGATGATTTATACCAGTGGCTGCTCTCCTTATCGGGCCTGACTACCGAACCGGCTTTTGCTGAGGAAGCCTTACGCAAGCACTTACAACAGCATCGCTTTTATTTGGTTATTGATGCTTTGGATAGTACCTCATTACCACCTGAGCAGTTAGATATTGTATTAAATATGCTGCTGGATATGATATCCATTTATCAGGATACCCGCAATTTTAAAGTTATTCTAACAATGCGGTCATCAAACTGGGCCAACCTTTACAAGCAGCTTACCCTGGAAAACAAAATAAACCAGTGGTTTTTAGGATTTACCGTTGATGATAATGATGAAAAGAACTTTCCGCTGTTTACGCCGCATGAGATACAATTGCTCAGCAACAAAATAAAGCCGGGTTCTAACTTAACCTATGAGTTGCATGATGAGGTTTTTGCTTTATTCAGCTACCCTCCCTTTTTTCAGTATTACTATCAAAAAAATAAGACCTTTTTACTGAGCGATCTGGATATTTTCGGCACGTACGATGTTATTTATAATTACATACTGGATAAAGTTTATACCGGCAGGCACTGTACAGAAAAAGTGCTGCTGATGCATGCCCTTGTAGAAAAAGGACGTATTAAAAACGGCGGATTCTGTATAGATAAGCTAAAACTTTATGATGACATCAAGACGTTCAATAATGCTTATCAGGATTTACTCAGCATAAGCATTATACGTGAATCTAACTTTAGCAATCAAGCCGGCTATACCGAATGCATTGAATTTGTACACGAACGCATATTAACTTACTGCATAGCAGCAAAATTAGTTTACGATAGTAATTATGCTTTTGATGAAAAGCTTATTAATCGCATCAACTGCACTTATAGCGATAACTTAAGAATATTGGTACTTAAATGGCTGGTTTTTATATCGCTAAAAAATAAGCAAACTGCCATTTTTGATTACCTGCCACGTATTCAACTAGTTGCTGCCGAAAAAGCCAAACTCATTGTATTTTTAAGTAAGTTAATTGAACAAGGCTTTTTAAGCCAAGAAGGCGGTACAGACGATTTACTGTTTGATATTACCCGGCCTGATTTGTTTAACTACTTTTTTGGAATTGAGTTTATATCGGCAGAATATGAGCAGGCTTTAAAAGGACTATTGAAATTACAACTGCAGGATACCAGTAAAATATGGCTTCATACCTGCCTAACCATCATCTACCTGGTTTCACTAAACACTGTAGGTGCTGAAGATCATATAGCAGCATTAAGAAAGTTCCCGGCAGAAGCTTTCTTGAATTTCCAAATTAACCCGCTCAACTGCCTGGAAACCATTTATTATTATTTAAAATTTAATGTAATTAAAAAAGATGCCCTTACCGACATTACCCGGTTTATATTTCATCCTATCACAAAAAGGCGGCAGCTAAATAAGCTAAGTTCCAACCACGTGTTGTACATATTGGCTTTAAGCACATTAACTATTGCTGGTAATCATAAAAAGTTACTGCGTTTTGTTAAAGTTCTGCACCATATTCATCATACTAATGATGAGTTTTTACCGGAGTTTCATTTCTTTTTGCTGCTTACTAAAGCTCATGCCTCTTTAAGCATGGGCAACATACAGGATGCCGTAACCATATTTAAACTCGTTATAGCTGATTACCAAGATAATAAGCAAAACTTTACGCCGTATATGAAAGCATACCTGGACTTACTGGCAGCCCGCTTGGTACCTTATACATCTAACCACAGCTATATTGAGGCAACTATTAAGCAAACTGTTGATGCGGCCGAAAACAGCACCAATAAATTGTTACAGGTAAACACCCTATCTTATTATCTAAAAACCAATAATAGTGATCGCTTTTCGCCCGAATACAGGATATTGTACTTTAAGTTTGTAAAACTCATGCGTTCTACAGGCTTTAACCCTAAATGCTTTGTGTTTAACTATTATCAAATTCATTCTAAAAATGATAATGACAATTTGTTCACCATTTTTGGACCGAAATAAGATTACCCTCAATTCAATTACATCTAAATCAATAAATTACTTACTGTACCTAACATACAAAAGAGGCCGTCTCATAAGTCAAATATGAGGCGGTTTTTTATTTAGTTATGATTTTTGGTTGGAAGGTTGAGTGAAAGATGTCAGCAGCCGTTTAAGAACCGGGGGATTGATTCTAACAGGTTCTAAAAGTCTATAAAAAGCTTGTTTTCAGGTTTTCCATTTTCTTAGGTTATGTGCGATGGATAATAAGCCGATTTCGACCTCGGCCTTGGACATCCCTTTCAGCAGGAATCGTCTGAAGCCATGGTTATGCTTTAATTGGGCGAATACCGGTTCCACATCGGCCGGCCTTCGTTTCCTGAGGTTGATACCCTGTTCTGTATTCAACCGTTCTTTGGCTGCCTGTTTATGTTGTCTTAGGCTGTGGTTGATCTCAACGACCCGGTTACCCTGTGTAGTATGGCAAACACCACGCATCGGGCAACCTTCACAGTTCTGGGCACGGTAACGGCTGATCAGTTGTACAAAACCAGATGAAGTGACTCGCTGACCGTTACCGATATGCGCCATCCATTGACCTATCGGACAAACAAGGTAATTCTCCGCTTCGTTATAATGCAGGCTGTCGTTACTGAACGCTTTGATACCGTCCTTTTGTTCCTTATCGAACGTATTGTATTTGATGTAAGCCTCAATGCCTTTTCGCGCTAACACACCGTAGTTCTCATCCGATCCGTAGCCGGTGTCGGCAACAATGGCTTTGGGCAGGTCTTTATATAAGGCTTGGTATTGTTCAATATGGGAAGACAAGGTTTGGTAATCGGTTGAGGTTTGATGCAGGGTATAATTAAGGATGAATTGCTCCTGGGTGGATATCTGCAGGTTATAGGCCGGCTTAAGTTGTCCGTTCAGCATATGGTCTTCCTTCATCCGCATGAAGGTGGCATCCGGGTCGGTCTTTGACATGCTGTTACGGCCGGCTAATAACTTTTCCTGCTCGTCATACCGTGCCAGGCTCTCCGGCCAGTGCTTCTTTGCGTAGTTCAGCTTTTGCTTTACTTTTTTGTCTACGTCTTCTTTATCATCTAAGGCTGCATTGATCTTTGAGATGGTTTCCTTTACTTTCTCCGGGTTGATCTCACTATATTCCAAGGGCGCTGTATCTTTTAGTTCTTCGGCGGCAATGCTTTGCGCATAACCCCACAGTTCATCAAGCTGGGCTTTCATCTTATCTTTATTCGCCTTGATGTTTTTGCCCCATACGAAGGTGTACTTGTTCGCCGCTGATTCGATCTTGGTACCATCAGTAAAAACGGCTTCTTTCAAGGATACGATACCTTCCTGCTCGAGCAGCAACACGATTTGTGAGAAGATCTGCTTTAAGACGCCTGACAACTTCTCGCTGCGAAAACGGTTGATGGTGTTGTGGTCGGGCTTTTTCATCCCTAAAAGCCACATGAAGTGTACGTTCTGCGCGGCCTGTTCTTCCAGTTTGCGTGAGGAATAAGTATTGGTCAGATAGCCGTAAACCAGCAGCTTCAGCATCAGCCGGGGATGGAAACTTGACGCCCCGCCGCCTTTGTACTTCCGGTTGATCGGTTTGACATCTACCGTGTCCACGACCTGTTTAACGATACGGACCGGATGACCTGTCGGTACCAGTTCCTCCAGTTTGTACGGTAAAAACGTTAACTGGTCTGGATCATATTCCTTAAAGACTATCTTGCCTCCCATGCCTTTAAGATACCAAAAATATCCTAAAACAACAAGAGACTGTCCCTTATGAGACAGCCTCCTTTCTGTATTAAAACAACACTCAACAGTTACAAAACAACCTTCCTGAGTGCTTAGAAAATGTTGAGTAAAGGAATTAAATATGCTCCAGGTTGGTACAGAAAAGACGTTTAACCAACCCCATCATATTGACAGATGGGCGACCCATTTGAGCTTGATATTCGGGCAAATGCAGCTTCATGCTCTTAACAATAGCTAAAGCGTTACTTACATGCGTTACAAAATCCTCATTTATATCGTCAGCATACCGGAGATTTTCCAGCATCTCTATTTCGTTTTCAATTTCACACAAAAGGTCTAAACGCCATTGTTTATTTTTAAGCATATACTTATTATCCAGCAAACGCTTAAGATTAACCACTATCAACTGTAGTGCACTATAGTTATTAAAAGAATATTGATGAAACGACATCAATTTCTTTTCGTAACGATTTAGCTGCGCTATGACTGACATTATTTTGATACTGGTGCCCAACATGATCTTCACAATCTGTCTTCTCCTATATTTTACAACTCATGTATATTTTACGAGTTGTGTAAACCGTACTTTTATTAATTATCTCTCTTATATTTTATTCACCATTTAGTGAGTAAATGATTGAAGCTTTTGTTCAACAGCTTTATAGACCTAATGTTTGTTGATGCTGTTGTGACTGGCTGTTATTGCATTTTGCGCCTGTTTTTTCATGTAAAGATTGTTTTTCATAAATGCTCTTTTACTCGGTAGATATTTGCTCACTCCAACTATAACTCAGCAACTTCTAATCGCCGGTTTTATATTGGTGATGTAAATTTTGGAAATGAAACTTACTTTTTAAGAATACATTTTGTGCATTTTCAAAAAAGCCAGATACAGAGAATGAACAAAGTGATTCAAACACGTTAAAGCTTAATAAATTCAGCAGGCGATAACTATCCAAAAATCTTCCTTTTAACGCAACCAGCAGCTAGTTCTCCAGTTTTTGAAGTGCCATTCTCTCCCAAAATAGAGCTATGAATAAGATATACTTCTATACGACTTATCATATTATCGCTTATTGATTGAAATGATACCATATTTAAATCATCATATTTTAATTTATAAAACTTGCTTGCTAAAAGCTTTGATTAAGCTTACCTTTATTTGTGTAGAATAATATTTAAAATCTATATTTAAATATTACTTTATTATTAGCCTATTCCGTAAACAGACCACTATTCTCGGTTCCTGCTTATCTTTCATAGTAATAGCAGGCACTTTAATCTGTTGTTATATGCAACCTAATCCGTTAATTTCTTTTCGTGAAACTAGTAATTGCCAGTCCACAATTTTTAGTGTAGTTAACCAAATACACAACAATAAACTTAGCATTGAAGAAATTGGCAATTCTATTCCGAGCAGCATTATAGTGCAGGGTTTGAATTGGCTAACCAACACCTATATGAACCAAACAGGCTGTGTTTATTTAAGGCACAGCCGCGAAGAGCCAGAAGCTTTAGACCCCAATTACTACAAACAATATTTTCCACCCGAAGAAATGGTTTTACTAAAAGCCGAGCTGTTTAAGTTTGTCAGGCAGAATGATTCATCAAAAATATATTCATTTTTCCAGCGTGTAAGGCCCAACGCTGATGCCGATTATAAGTGGTATCTCACCAGTACGCGCCTGTACCCGCAAATAACAGCCGACCAAAGCAGTTTAAAACTTTTGCACATAGCCATTGAGGTAGGTAATACTTACTATGCCGAAACAACTTATACGCAGTTGTAACTTCCCATTCTTACTTATGATAAGGTACAGAATACCAACTTTATGCTAAAACATTTACTATAGATAATAATTTTATATCAATACCAGTTGAAGCTTTAACTTCCCCATCCTGCTATTTACGCTATTGTAATAAGAAATTATTTGCTCTTACTCGTGCGCAAAAGAATGTACAAACAAAAGCGGTATGAAATCAGGAGACGTAAAGTAAAACATAGCCTGTTTGTTTACCATCCTGTACTTTAACAGCTACTACATTAAGCGCGCTACAACGTTTTTATACAGCCAGAAATGAAACCAAAAGATACGCATAGGTTGGATAAACAACCCTATAACACCAGCCATACAAGCCTAACCAACAGCAATTTTATAGCTACTATTACCACTCGTTTTGGAATACTATTTAATTTTTTCAGCGCGGTAACTACACCGGAAGCCATTCAACCTTTATGGGCCTTTGCGCAATCAGCTTATTTGGATAATCCACTACCCTCTTTATTTAAAGAACGGCTGTTTGTTCACCTTTCCCGCCTTTGCCCGGCACGCTACTGCATTGCACGTCATACCGGTTTTTTAATTGGCCAGGGGCTCCCGGCAGGCGATGCCCAAGCCCATACGCAAACCATTGAACAGGTAATGGATTTACTTAAACGCCCTGTACCTGATGCTGCCCGGCTCAACACCGTGCTTAACCGACTAGAAGCGTATGCTGAACCTGTTGATATTACAGCTATAGACTCAGCAATTGAAGCAGACTTATTCGATGCATTAACCCTCTTGTTCTTACAACCTAATCAATCTGCACGTGCCCGGCAGGCCATCAGCAAAGCCGTTGGCACAACAAACTTTGACAGGCTAAACATTTACCTGAGTTATATACATACTGCCCACCACTGGGCCGAAACTCACCCGGAAATAGTGTATGAGCCTGACATCGTCGACATGATGGCGCAGCATCCTGAATTAGCTCAGCTATTGCTTAGTACAACAAAAACAGTATCAATCCAGCAGGGCAACGCACAACCCCTCCCCCTTGCTGAATTTAATGAGGTTGAAAATGTAGAACTGCAGACTGAAGGATTACAGGACCCCAATCAAACATTATTTAATTCGATTGATGAAGGATTGGGCATTGCCAAGATTATTTTAGACAGCTCCGGCACTCCGATAGATTTTCAGTGGCTAGAAGTTAATGAGCAGTTTGAAACACTTATGGAGTTACCGGCTAAAAATATTTTAAGCGGTCAAGTTATACCAGGTTTGGAAGAAGCCTACAAATACTATGGACAAGTGGCGCTCACCGGCATCCCCGCCCGCTTCCAACTCCACTCTCCTGTATTACGCCGCTGGTTTAATGTATGTGCATTTCGCATTGGAGAGCCAAAGCTTAGACACATAGTAGTAACGTTTGAAGATATAACCCAACAAAAGCTAGCAGAAGAACAACTTCGTTTGTTTATTATCGGCAGTTCAGATATGTTGTACAGAATGAGTGCCGACTGGACACAGATGTACACGTTAAAAGGCGAAAGCCTTATACCAGCTACAGAGCACTCACAAAGTACCTGGATAGAAACTTACATTTCTGCTGAAGACCGGCCCGAAATACAAGCTACCCTCAACCAAGCCATTACTAACCGGAAAACTTTTAAAATGGAATACCGGACTATTAAACCCGACGGTAGTACAGACTGGATGCTATCAAAAGCAGTACCGGTATTAAGTAAACAAGGCAGAGTTACAGAGTGGTTGGTTTTAACTGTTAATATAGTCCAACGCAAAAAAGCCGAACAGGAACTTAAAGAAAGCAATGCGTTGCTGCAATCATTTTTTGACAATACCCCTATTGGCATGTCGGTATTGCAAGCTGTACGTAACGAAAACGGGGCTATTCAAGATTTCAGGATTCGTGTGGTAAGTAAAGAACTGGAACGGGAAACCAGCCGTACCGACCTGGTAGGTAAACTATATGCCCAAGAGTACCCGGGTATAAAAGTAACAGGTTTATTCGATATGATGCTGCGGGTAATGGAAAGCGGCAAACCTGAGGGTAAAGAATACTTTTACCCTTACGATGGCTTTGTGAAATGGTTCTCGTGCATGTTTGTTAAAACAGATGATGGATTAGTGGCTACCAACTTTGATATTACCGAACGCAAACTGGCCGAAGAAGAAAAACTTAAAAACTTAATACTATTACAGCATGCCGAAGAAATGGCCGGAATAGGAAGCTGGGTTTATGAAATTGCAACCGGCAGTTTCTCCTGGTCTGACGGTATGTACCAATTGTTTAACCTTAAAAAAGGCACTCCGGTTGTCCCCGAAATATACCTGGATTACATTAGCGAAAAAAGCCGCGCTGTGGCTGAGCGCATGGTAAAATACCTAAAAACCGGAGAAAGGGCTTTTGATAAAATATTGAACATTACGGTAAACGGTAAAAGCAAGATATTAAAAGTAAAAGGCACTGTAGTATATAACGATGAAGGCTTGCCAGTAAGGTTGTTAGGTGTAGATATGGATATTACCACCTCACGCCAGGCAGAACAGCAGATACTGGAAGATGCGGCCATGATTAAAGGTATTGCTGATGCCGCGCCCGATATGCTGTATGCCATTGATATACGTACCATGCAGCACGTATATGTGAACGATAAAATTGTACAGCTTTTTGGTAAATCGCCAGAGGAGATTAGAAACTTGGGCTCCATGCTATTTGAAGCTACCGTGTATGATGAAGACAAGCAAAAGTTTGAAGAAAACATTCAGGTTTTGCGGCAAACTGAAGATGGCGAGGTGCTGGAGCTAACTTACCGGCTGTTGGATGATAAAGGCCAGTTACACTGGATAAAAACCCGCCGGGCTGTGTACCAGCGCGATGAGCAAGGCTCCCCCACACACATTATCGGCATTTCACAAGATATTACAGAACAAATAGTATTACAGGAAAGAAACTCCCAATTACGCCAGGAACGTAAAGAACTGGAAGAACAGCAGCAACAGGCAATTTTTAGGGCAACCTTAGGCGCGCAGGAAGAAGAACGAAAACGCATATCTGAAAGCCTGCACAATGGTCTTGGTCAGATTTTGTATGGTGTTAAACTTAGCTTAGACCGGGTAAATTTTAATCAGGCCGATCGGTATAAAGAAAACATGGCTATTCTGGAACAATCCAAATCCTTACTAGCGGAGTCAATCAAAGAAAGCCGGCGTATATCGCATGAACTAATGCCTACCATACTGGAAGATTTCGGATTGAAAGCTGCTGTTGAAGATATTTGCGAACAGTTTAGAAGTGCGGTGGCTTTTAAATGCAGCTTTATCGGCTTTTTCCGCAAATTGGATAAGTATATTGAAATTGCCATTTACCGCATTGTACAAGAGCTGATGATTAATGTAATTAAGCACGCCCAAGCTACAACCGCAAGCGTTAAAATAGAGATCAGCAACAATAAAGTTAATATTGCGGTAGAAGATAACGGTAAGGGATTTGATGCTGCTCAAAAAAGTGATTGGGGCATTGGCCTGCAAACCATTCGGGGTAAAGTTAAATTACTGAACGGCAAACTTAACCTGGAATCAATAATCAATAGAGGTTCAGCCGTACACATCCGATTCCCTATTTAGCAGCAAAAACCTGATCAATATTTTGGGATTTAACTCTTGTAGAATACTGGTCAGGTTAAACTACCGGCAGTGAAAAGTAAAATACCGAGCCTTCGTTCTCTTTACTATCTGCCCATATTTTGCCTTTATGCCCTTTAATGATACGTGTAGTAATATACAGCCCCATACCCAAGCCTGATACTTTCTGAGCCACTTCTTCGGCCCGAAAAAACTTATCGAATACACGGCTCAAGTTTTCGGCCGATAAGCCAATACCCTGGTCGGTTACACTAATAATTACCTGTTCGTTGGCAGGTTCACCAAGGGCAACAGTAATTGGCTTATCATTGGGTGAGTACTTGGCAGCATTGCTAACTAAATTAACCAGTACCTGTTCTATTCTTAACTTATCAATATTGGCATATACCGGCCCATTAGCATGAAACATAACCGGATGCGTAGGGTGCGACAGGGCAACACTGGCCAACGTTTCTGACAGGAAGGCACTTAGCTCTACCTTTTCTATGCGATAATCAACCTTGTTGTTTTCAATTTTGGCTAAATCTAACAGTTGCTGAATCAGCACGTTCACTTTGGTAGCCTGCTGGTTGATTTTTTCCAGATACTCGGCCATCTTTTCCGGATTTTTATCTTTAAAAGATTTGCCGATTTGCGCATACGCTTTGATAATGGTTAATGGCGAACGTAGCTCGTGCGAAGCAATAGATAAAAATTCTGATTTTTTTTCATTCAGCAAGGTAGCCAACCGGAGCTGCTCATCTTTCTTTTCAGAGAGGGTATTGAGTTCTTGGTTACGTTGCTTAATCTCTTCGTAAGGTGATTCGGGAGGTGCTGTAGCTACATGGTTAGCCAGCCTGGATACCAAATCGCCGCTAATTTTAACAGAACGTGGCAGGTTTAACTGTAAAGTAATTACAGTGCCCTCGCCATTCGGCTGAACATCAATTACCGGTATTAAGCGTTTGGCATAAATAAGCTCCTGGCTACTGGCCGACAAGCGACAATCAGTAACTACGCGGGCTCTAATTAACCAGCGGCCATCTTCGCGCTTGGCCCGGAAAGACAGAACACTATGTAAAGTTTTATCAATTACGGCACGGCAAACTTCAGAAACCGCTGTAGCAAAAGCGGTTTGTGTAGCAACTGAAAGGCCCAAATACTTAGTAATACCCACCGCCTTTTTATGCGTAAGCGGCAAATCCATTTCGTTTTCCAGGTTGATACTTAATATTTCCAGCATATTATTTCAGTTTAACTATCACCACCGAAGTATCATCAGTGCCTCTTGAATAATCTTTATATATAGCGGCTGCCATCATCATTGAATCACAGCGGGCAATACCCTGATATTTGCTAACATCCCAGCGGGATTTTATTCCATCAGAACACAAGATCAGCAAACTATAATCGGTAAATGCCACCTGTTGGCTGTTCATCGTATTCGGAATGTTATGCCCTACGATACCGTTATAAGAAATATGGTTTTTAACAATACCGCCTAAGTGCATAAACTTGGCCGATATATTACCTATACCGGCAATTTGCACCTGTTTACTCTCTAAATCAAATACAGCTACAGTACTCACCATACCACGTGTTTTGCGAATATCCTGATGCAGAAAGCGTAAAATTTCAACAGGCGAATCATACGGGCAGCCTTTAAATGAGCTCACCGCTTCGTTAACCGCCAGATTGGCCTCTCTGCCATGTCCCAAGCCATCGGCTACCAAAAGCTTTAGGTATCTGCCTGAGGTTTTGTAATAAGTAGCATCGCCACTTACCTGTTCACCAGTTTTAGCGACTACTAAGGGTCTGATTTCAATAGCCGGCACTGGCTTTACCGTTGCAGCATCCTGCTCATTTTTGTAAATTCGGCTTAAAACAATAGTGCCCCAACCTTTAATTGAAAACAAGTCGAACTTATCTGAAAGGCGTTTGATACTGCCCAAGCCATGCCCCATGGTACTACCTGTTGAGTAACCATCCTGCATCATTTTGGCCGTATCGGCCATACCGGGGCCATTATCAATGGCAATAACTTCCAGGTATTCGCCTTTATGATCTTTGCCAAAGCCGATGAGTATTTCGCCATCGGTGGCATACTTATGTAAGTTAGAAGTAAGTTCAGCCAGTATAATATCAAGTGCGGCCAGCTTTTGAGAGATTAGGCCAGCCTCCTGCGCTTTATGATGAATATCTTTTTTTAGAATAGCGTAGTAGCTCCGGTCGGCAGCCGGATAGCTGGTGTGTGTTGCATCAACCATTAGCCCATTTAATTATGGTAACCGTAGTTCCCTTCCCCACCTCGCTTTTTAAATCAAACTCATTTACCAGCCTTTTAGTGCCGGGTAAACCCAAGCCCAAGCTTTTACCTGTTGAAAAACCATCAGCCATGGCTTTTTTAATGTCGGCAATACCGGGGCCTTTGTCTTTAAAGGATAGCCGAACGCCATTATCACGTCCTCTAGATATCACTTCAATAAGTACCTCTCCGCCCCCGCCGTATCTCAACATATTACGCACCAGTTCACTGGCTGCCGTAATCAATTTAGTTTGATTAACCAGCCCCATTTTTATTCTGACAGCATGTTCTTTCACCCGGTTCCGGAGTAAAACCACATCCTGCTCTTTGTAAACCTTAATAGTATCCTTAGCTAAGGGTAATATCGTCATCTTCTTCTAGCTCGACATCATCAGCAACAATCATTCCCTGCAACAGTTCCATACCTTTTTCAACATTCAAAGCCGTATGTACACCCGGTAACTCCAGGCCCAGTTCAACCAGCGTGATAGCCACAGCCGGTTGCATACCTACAACAACGGTTTCTGCATCCAATAGTTTAGACATGCTGGCAATATTGCCGATAATGCGACCCATAAAAGAGTCAACAATACTTACTGCCGATATATCAATCAGTACGCCTTTGGCGCCTGTTTTACTCACCATCTTAACCAGATCTGCTTCCAGATCCATAGCCAAGCGGTCATATAAATCTACTTGTATGGTCACTAACAGAAAGTGACCCATTTTTAAAATGGGAATACGATCCATTTACTTTTATTAAATCAATTTACAGCAGTGTTTGCACTTCTTTTTTTAACTTCCAGACGTAGGGCGCTAAATGCAAATTTTAGCGCGCTGGCTAATGTAGCTTTAGTTACAATGTTAGATAAATCAATACCCAGATGTACAATAGTTTGTGCAATTTCCGGACGGATACCGCTAATAATACATTCAGCCCCCATTAAGCGGGTAGCGCTTACGGCTTTCAACAAGTGCTGTGCTACTAATGAATCAACTGCCGGAACGCCTGATATATCTAATATAGCTATGCTACTGCCGGTTTCTACAATTTCCTGCAACAGACTTTCCATTACCACCTGCGTACGGGCGCTATCCAGTGTGCCAATAATAGGCAGCGCCAATATACCATCCCACACACGTATTACCGGGGTAGATATTTCAGCAATCTCATCAGTTTGGCGCAAAATCACTTCTTCACGTCCTTTAAGAAAAGTTTCAAAAGTAACAATGCTGAAACTATCAATTAAACGGTTAACTTTTAGTGTATCCTGATAAAGCTGCAACGGATCGCTTTTTGATTCTGTATCCAAAATTTCAATTAACGCTTCTTTCAGGCTTAAAATGAATACACCCGTTTCACGAGGGCTATATCCCTGGCGGGCACGGCTAATAGATATCCCGGCTAATATTTCAGTTACTTCATCAAAATCAGACGAAGAAGGATTGTTTATATTTTCGTCTGTCAGGTTATCTACCAGTACCTCAACCAGTTCTTCAGATTGCACGCGCAGATCCTCATTGCTCATCAGATCATCGCGCAAACCAGCATCAGCTAACTGGTTTTTCATCCATAACTCCAGAATACTATCTTTTTTACTTTTTAAAATTTGAGCAGCGTTTGCCATGAGGGTTGAAAATACTATTGTACAATTATGTCGCAAAATAACTGAATTGCAGCTTATATTGAAATATAATTATTTAATTATTAATTAATAAAACCAATTAATTCCTTATACGTCATAACTGCTGTTTATGGATGATAATTTGATAAATTTTCCTACACTTTTATAAATAAAAAGCCCTAACAGTAATAACTACCAAGGCTTTTACTCAAATAATACAAATTCTATTTTTTAGCGGATACCACAGGTTGTATATCTGCGCCCTGCAAGCTTACCTGACCGGCATCAATAGGGGTAACATTGCCGCCATAAATGTACAGCTTGTTCCCAATAACTCCCGAACTGGCAAAGCGGCGACCAATCAGGTTAGAGTTAATTTTGGTAAACTGGTTAGTTTCTACATCATAATACCCTGAAAAACCCGGATTGCTGTAATTACCGTTTACAAAAATGTATTTACCTAACTGGGCTAAACTGGTAGCTGATACATTTTCGGGCAGCTTACCTACCTGTTGCCAGGTGTTGCTTTGAATATTATACGCATTTACATCTTTGTACAGGTAATAACGAAAAGGTTCAAACCCGCCAAAAGTATAGAGTTTACCATTTACTATGGTGCCTGATATTTCACCCGTGTGAGGCATATCTTTTAACCGGGTAAACTTTTGCATGTGGATATCAAACTCATACAATTTGCTGGTTCCGTAATTACGTTCGCTGCCACCAAATACATAAATTTTATCGTTCCATACAGCCAAGCCACCGTTTAACTCAGGTAGTGGGTTGGATACATGTAGTTCATTTACCTCGCCGGTTTGGGTATCCAGCGTTTCCACATCATAAAACAAGCCGGTGCCACCTGCCTTTAAACCGCCCATAATGTATATTTTGTGTACCGACGGTATATATACGGCCGATGATTTGATTTTAGGAATCAGTTTATCTGTTAGTTTATCCCATCGGTTGGCGTCTGGATTGTACCGGTAAGCTTCGGATGAAATGCGTTTATTATAAAACTGACCATTAAGGCTGTACAGATGCTGCCCATCGTTAGCATAGGCCGAATAATTTACCCGTTGCGGAAGCGGCGCATAATCGACAAAATTGAGCAAATTGGCGGGCTGTGGAGCATTGGTTTGTGCGTATAGCTTGTTTTGCAGCAGCATAGCCACAGCTAAGCCAAACATGAGTTGAACTTTGATTTTCATAAATAAGGTTTTATATAAAGCTAACCTTATTTTATTGAGAAAGTTACACCTTACTTATGCAGAATAAATTTTTTACAAAACGGTAATACTTACTACCTCTTTTACCGTGTAATAACCTTTGGCTTGTGGCAAATAAACCTCTAGTTCGTGCCATTGAATAGCTATTTTTTTACCTGCGTAAGTAACTGGCAAGCCCATAAACTTTTCAGATCCGGCAAATTGCTGCAACCACAAGAAAGATTTTTCATTACCCTGCGCATCGGCAACGATAAAGTAATTGAAGCCTTTATTTTCAATACGCTTTAACGTACCTTGCGTGGTGCTTGTGGCTAAAGTTTTTTCTTCCGATTTGCTTTTACTCATCAATACAGACAACTTGATAAAGGAGCTGCAATTGTGCCGCATCAACTCTTTGCCAATTTCCAGCCCGATGGCTTGCATAGCGGCATCATCTTCCAAGCTGGCACTCTTTTCATCAGCAATTTGCATTAAAATATCGTAGTAATTGGAAAAGCAGTTCATAAAAGCTTCGTTAGCTTCTTCGCTGGTTTTAATTTTACTCATATCCAGGCGGCTTATGGCACTGCATAAACTGTCTACCATTCTACGTTCGGCAGGGCCAGGTGTTGCTTGGGTTTGCGCCTGTGCAGTGCAAGTTATTACCGATAGCAGCAGCAATAAGGTTGAAAACAATTTCATGATAAGGATCTGATTGAATAATTATAGCAAAAGTAGCTAAATACCCGCTATAAAATCAGTCTGATACCGCTTAATCACATTTTGGCCGGGTTCGCTTTAAAAAAGCATGCAAACACTTATAATCAACTACTTGCAAAAATGAATACTTATATCTACATTTGCACTCCCGTTTTTTGAGCGGGTTATTGTAATTAACAAAAGTATTAAAATGCAACAGTACGAAACCGTCATCATTCTTACCCCGTTGTTATCAGATGATGCTGCTAAAGAGGTAATTGCCAAATTCAGCAAAATTTTAACTGATAACGGAGCCGAGATTGTTCAAGAGGACAATTGGGGTTTGAGAAAATTAGCGTACCCTATCCAAAAGAAATCAACTGGGTACTACCACCTCACCGAATTCCGCGCTCCAGGTGAATTAATCAACAAACTGGAGATCGAGTACAAACGTGATGAGCGTGTAATGCGTTTCCTGACTATTGCTTTGGATAAACATGCCATAGCTTACAACGAGAAAAAACGCAGCGGCGCTTTCAACAAAAAACCTAAAACAGAGGAGGCAGCAGCTTAATTATGGCCAACGAACAAATTCAATACGTTACCGCTCCGAAAGTGGAGGATAACCGCAAAAAATACTGCCGTTTCAAAAAGAACGGTATCAAGTATATTGACTACAAAGACGCTAACTTTTTATTAAAGTTCGTAAACGACCAAGGTAAAGTATTACCTCGCCGCTTAACCGGTACTTCTTTAAAGTTTCAGCGTAAAGTGGCTCAGGCTGTTAAACGTGCCCGCCACATCGGTTTATTACCTTATGTTACTGACTCGTTAAAATAATATTGGAGGTTTAAAAGATGGACGTTATTTTAAAACAAGATGTAAAAAACCTCGGCGAGAAAGACGAAGTGGTTAAAGTAAAGCCAGGTTATGGCCGTAACTTTTTAATTCCTAAAGGTTATGCTATCGTTGCAACCGAATCAGCACGTAAAGTTTTAGCTGAAAACCTGAAACAGGCTCAGTTTAAACAAGACAAAATTCGTAAGGATGCTGATGAAGTAGCTGCCCGCTTAGAAGGTGTTAAATTAACTATCGGTGCTAAAGCTGGTGAAACTGGTAAAATTTTCGGTGCTATCAACACTATTCAAATAGCTGAAGCTCTGAAAAAACAAGGTTTCGATGTAGATCGTCGCCGTATTACTTTTGATCAGGAGCCTAAGTTTGTAGGTGAATACACCGCTAACTTAAACCTGCACAAAGAAGTAAAAGTTCAGGTACCTTTTGAAGTAGTAGCTGAGTAATAAGCTCTCCACTACCCTCTCCATCACGGAGAGGAAGGTTAAAGAAATATTTTTGCAAAGCCCTTTCTGTATGGAAAGGGCTTTGCTATTTTAGTGCCCTGTAAACAGATTGATCAAAGTGGCGTTCAGCAAGTCATCCTCTTCTTCCAAGAAAAAATCAAAGCAAAGCTCATCTTACGGCATTCTTAAACTGGTTTTATACTTTTTAAAGTTGTTTATCATCTTATTTGTATTGATTACCGTTTTATGGGTACTGCTGTATAAAGTAGTTAACCCACCCGTTACCCTATTGATGATTGAGCGCGGATTTGAGCGCAAGCACGATGGTAAAGATTGGAAGATTGATAAAGACTGGGTAAATTTTGATCAGATTGCCTATCCGATGAAACAGGCTGCTATAGCAGGGGAAGACCAAAAGTTTTTAGACCACTTCGGTTTTGACTTTAAAGCTATGGAGCGCGCTATTGACAAGAATGCCAATAGCCGTAAGCTGATTGGCGGCAGTACCATATCGCAACAAACCGCCAAAAATGTATTTTTATGGCCCGGTCGCTCCTATGTGCGTAAAGGTTTTGAAGCTTATTTTACGTTACTGATTGAAACCTTCTGGAGCAAAAAACGCATCATGGAAGTGTACTTGAATGAAATTGAAATGGGTGACGGTATTTATGGTGTTGAAGCCGCATCACAAACCTATTTCCACAAGCCAGCCTCGCAGCTTACCCGCCACCAAGCGGCCGCTATTGCTTCTATATTCCCTAGTCCATTAAAGTGGTCTGCCACTACTCCCAGCAACTACCTGCGGCATCGGCAATACCTTATTATGAAAAATATGAGAAGGTTGGGCCCGCTGGACTTTTAAGCTATTTGGTTAAAATGCAGCTATTGTATAAGAGATTAAGTCAGTAGTTAAATTAGCTGTTTACCTGCAGTCGTAACATCAAGAGGTAAAATCTTCTATCTGTTTCAGCACAGCCTAATCCTCGCTGTTTATAGGTTCCACTTGTGAACAACAATAGCTGAAATCCCCAAACTTCAACCATTCATTAAACCATTGTTTATCAAAACGCTACATTCTAAACAAACCCAAACCTACTGACAAAACAGTGCCACCACTGCCAATGGTTTGTCAGTGTTACAGGGTGTTACACTCTGTAACATGTAACACCTGTAACACCTGAATAATTATCAGTAACACGTTAAAGCCAGCATAATGCTTGTTTTTGAAAACACCAGCAACATTAGCGCATCGTTATACTGATAACCTTGAAAAATCAGCTTTAAGCGCCCGGTTTAAATTTTACTTCGTATTTTTGCATGTACAAGTGCAATTGTATAGTTGCCGTATTAACCTCCCATGAAACAATACCTGCAACACCCCATATTTGCCATAGTAGCTCAATTGGCAGCTCAGCAACAGGTGCAGGCCTATGCCATAGGCGGCTTTGTACGTGACTTATTCCTAAACCGTCCATCAAAAGATATAGACATTGTGGTGGTAGGCAACGGCATTGAATTTGCCGAACGGGTGGCGCAAAAGCTTCAAGTTAAAGTTTCTGTTTTTAAGAGCTTTGGTACGGCCATGCTACGCTATCATGATGCCGAAATTGAGTTTGTAGGTGCCCGTCGTGAATCATACCGGTCACAATCGCGTAAGCCCATTGTAGAAAACGGAACCTTGGAGGATGATCAGAAACGTCGGGATTTTACCATTAATGCACTAGCCATTGCCCTGCACCCCGATCAGTATGGCGAATTGATTGATCCGTTTAACGGCATGACTGATTTGCATAACAAACTAATCCGTACGCCACTGAACCCGGAAGAAACTTTTTCTGACGATCCATTGCGCATGATGCGGGCCATACGGTTTGCCGCACAACTAGGCTTTATCATTGATGAAAAAGCAGTTGAGGCCATACAGCTTAATAAAGAACGTATCCGTATTGTATCGCAAGAGCGGATTACTGATGAACTCAATAAAATTATCTTGTCACCCCTGCCTTCAGTTGGCTTCAAGTATTTATTTGATACCGGCTTGTTGAAAGTTATCTTCCCGCAAATGGCAGCTTTGCACGGGGTAGAATATGTGAATGGCCGCGGGCATAAAGACAATTTTTATCACACTTTGCAGGTGCTAGATAATATTTCGAGCACAACTACCGACCTCTGGTTGCGCTGGGCTGCTATACTACATGACATTGCCAAACCGGCCACCAAACGCTTTGAAGCCGGACACGGCTGGACCTTTCATGGACACGAGGATCGCGGTGCCCGCATGGTACCTAAAATTTTTGGTCAATTAAAGCTACCACTAAATGAACGGATGAAGTTTGTACAGAAGCTGGTTTTATTGCACATGCGCCCTATTGTACTTACTCAAGAAATTGTAACTGATTCAGCCGTACGCCGTTTGCTGTTTGAAGCTGGCGATGATATTGAAAGCTTAATGCTGTTATGCAAAGCTGATATTACTACTAAAAACGAGTATAAGATTAAGAAATACCGACAAAATTTTGAACTGGTACAGCAAAAGTTAAAAGACGTTGAAGAACGCGACCGCGTCCGCAATTGGCAACCGCCAATAACCGGCCATGATATTATGCAGCTTTTCGGTTTGCAAGAAGGTCGGGAAGTAGGCATTATCAAAAATCAGATACGAGAAGCCATCTTAGAAGGCGAAATATCAAACACATATGAAGCAGCATTGACTTTCACGCTTAAAAAAGGGGAAGAAATTGGCTTAAAAGTTGCTGCAACCACAAATTAAATTGAAATATAATATTAACAACACAACCAACCTATAAAAATGGCACTATACCGTTTTAGAGTTACTTTTGAGGATTACGATGATGTAAGCCGGGAAATAGACATTAAATCCACCCAAACCTTTGCTGATTTACATCAAGCTATTCATCAAGCTGTGGGCTATAATCCTGACTACTCTTCTTCTTTCTACATTAGCAACGACCAATGGACTAAAGGAGAAGAAATAGCTTATAAACCTAGCGAACGTAAAGTTAACCGGGGCGTAGTGCTAATGGAAAACGCTAAGCTGAGCAACTATATTGATGACCCACACCAAAAATTTTATTATACCTCCAATTTTGATCGTCCTTTCGACTTTCATGTAGAGTTGGTAAAAATACTGGATGAAACACCAGGCACTGCTTATCCAGCCACTGCGAAAAGCGTAGGTGAGGCTCCTAAACAGTTTGGAAATGTATATAATCCAACGGTTATTCCACCAACCAACGAAGATTTTGATTTTCTAAACGAGATGGAATACAACCCTGAAGAAACTGAAGACTTTGAAGAAGTACCAGGTTCAGGTGATGCCGGGCACGATGAAGAGGAAAGCCATGATGAAGAGGATGAATTTGGCAATGAGTTTTCAGACAATGAAAGTTTTGACGAAGACGAACCTCGCAGCAAAGGCGGCCATGATGATTATTAATCTATAATACTTTTATTTATAGGGCTTTCTGTTCAGGATGTATTAACTAACAGAAAGCCCTTTTTATTTTTTATGAGCCGTAAATACTTAATAGTTATAGCCGGACCAACTGCTATAGGTAAAACTGCCGCCGCAATCACCTTAGCACAGCATTACCATACGGCTATCTTATCAGCTGATTCCAGGCAGTTTTATCGCGAAATGACTATCGGCACTGCCAAGCCTTCACCAGATGAATTGGCAGCAGCCCAGCACTATTTTATCAATTCGCATTCGGTAACCGACACCTTTACCGTTGCTGATTTTGAACAACAGGCTCTTCAGGTACTTAAGCAGGTATTTACACAATATAACTTAGCTATTATAGCTGGAGGTTCGGGCTTGTATGTAAAAGCTGTAGAAGAAGGCTTTGATGAACTACCCAATGTAAAAGCCGGCGTTCGCGACAATTTGAATGAAGCTTTTGCGCAATGCGGCATCAGCTATCTGCAGGATAGATTGAAAATTGCCGATCCGGGATACTACCAGCAGGTTGATTTAAACAATCCACAGCGCCTTATACGTGCTTTAGAAGTATTTGAGAGTACCGGCACTCCCTACTCTGCGTTTCGTACAGGCAATAAACAACAACGGCCCTTTCAGATTATTAAAGTAGGCTTAGATATGCCGCGTGAAGCTTTATACCAGCGCATCAATCAACGCGTTGATATGATGCTTGCACAAGGCTTAGTGGCCGAAGTGGAACAACTTTTACATTTTCGCCACCTTAATGCGTTAAATACGGTAGGCTATATAGAAATTTTTGATTACTTGGACGGCAAAACCAGTTTACCCCAGGCTGTTGAACTTATTAAGCAAAATACCCGACGTTTTGCCAAGCGCCAGCTTACCTGGTTCAGGAAAGACCAACAGATCACCTGGTTTGCACCTGATGATCTAACTGGCATTATCCGGTATATTGATAGTATTATTGCTGCTTCTGCAGCTTAGTTATACAAATATTCAAGCTTTCGCGCCAATACGGAACTTCTATCCCCAGCATGGTTTTAATTTTAGTTTTATCCATCACTGAATAAGCTGGCCGTATGGCTTTGGTTATGTATTCGCTGGTACGTACAGGTAATACTCGTATTTGCACGCCGCTTATATCAAAAACAGCTTTGGCAAAATCATACCAAGAAGTTACCCCCTCATTACTATAATGGTAAACACCATACTGGTGCTTATCGTTTAAAATAAGGTGCACAATACAACGAGCTAAATCAATAGCGTAAGTTGGTGTGCCTATTTGGTCAGCAATAATTTTGAGTTCATCTTTCTCCTTGCCTAATCGCAACATGGTTTTCACAAAATTATTGGCATGTTCTGAATACAACCAGCTGGTTCTGATAATATAATGCTGCGGTAAAGTAGCAGCAATAGCCTGCTCACCTTCCAGTTTGGTTAAACCGTAAACATTAATCGGGTTAGTGGCGTCAGTTTCTACCTGCGGGTATGGCGCAGTTCCTTCAAACACAAAATCGGTAGAAACATGAATAAGTGTAGATTGATAGGTTTTACAAAGTTGGGCCAGGTTAGCGGCACCATCTTTGTTAACCTTGCGGGCTATTTCAATTTCGTCTTCAGCCTTGTCAACTGCTGTATAAGCAGCACAGTTAATACAGTAAGCGGGGTGTTCATTTTTAAAAATTTCATCCAGTACATCCATGTTCAAGACGTTACCTTCAGTTCCAGAAAAAAAGTGTACATCAGTTATCTGCTGCTCTGCTACTACTTGCTTAAGGCATTGACCTAACTGCCCTGATGCCCCAAAAACAATAATTTTACTCATGTATATAAATAGATAGATGTAATATAATCACTTTACGTTACGATACTGTCCAAACAACTCATCCTCTACCAAATGGCACATAATATGGCCGATGAGAATATGTGACTCCTGAATACGAGGGGTTTGCACCGATGGTACTTTGATACAATAATCACACAATGCGGCCATGTTACCTCCGCTTTCACCAGTTAAACCTATGGATATTACTCCCTTTGTTTGGCAGGTTTCAAGCGCCTTAATAATGTTTGGGGAGTTACCGGAAGTTGATATAGCGATAAAAACATCACCCACATTGCCATGTGCTTCAATTTGCCGGGCAAACAAACGCTCATAACCATAATCATTACCTATACCGGTTAATATAGAAGTATCGGTTGATAAAGCAATAGATGGAATAGCAGGACGGTCAAAGTTAAAACGACTCACAAACTCGCCTGAAATATGTTGTGCATCAGCCGCACTGCCTCCGTTACCAGCCAATAAAGTTTTTTTGCCATTTCGGTACGCATCCGCAATAACACGTGCCGACTTTTCAATTAAGTTCAGGATGGCTTTATCGGCCAAGATAGCCTGTTTTACCTGTATAGAAGATTGAATATGCGATTGAATTGTAGAAAGCATCTTGCTTATTGTAGGCTGTAAAATTAGAATTTTAAATAGCAATATACTGATTAAACATTCAATCAAACATGAAGTATATGAAATAGCGGGCAATAATACTCACAAAACTTCCGTCATATATAGATTAAATTTTATAACAAGATTTTTAATTGGTCGTTTAAGCTACTTAATAAACATCTATCATAATTAAAACCATGTTAGTGCAATGAAGCAAATTAGCTTAATAGTTTATTATTGTTATAGCATTGATAGTTATTTAATCGGCAATTAACAAGCATTAAACTTAAGGTACATTTAAAAAAATAGCATGTTACTTTATAAACATTTATTATTAGTATTGTAATGAAATAATTGAAATATTAAAGAATTATATATTATTGAGCAAATATTGTATATAATTTCACACTAGTGGGTATGCTTACTATATTGGGTTAATCTTAACTATTTTAAACATAATTCATTGGCATAGCAATCAACTATCGTAACATATCAAATTACTATCAAATCAATATTCAGCTAAACAAAAGGTTTTTAACTTCTTTTAATAGCAAGTATTTAAAGTTGATTTATCACCAGAAACGTAACTTCATCTCGCAATGAAAATAACTTTTTCCCGTATTGCAATTTCCCTTTCCGCCATTCTAGCCCTATCAGCCTGTAACCATAATAAACGTTTAGCAGACCTGTACACTATCCCGAACGTCAGAACTAGCGTACCAACATTAAACGCCATGGCGCCTCCGGGTATGATTTACGTTCCGGCCGGAACCATTATTGATAAACCTTCAATAACAGATACAGCCATTGCTGGCGATACATCTCAGAAAAGAGTAACAGTAAGCGCCTTTTTTATGGACAAAACAGAAGTTACCAACAAGCAATACCGCACGTTTGTAGATTGGGTAGCTGATTCGGTAGCAATAACCGATTATTTAAAAGATCCGAAATACTTTGTAAAAGTTGATAAGCCTAAAGCAGTAAAATCAGGTGGCAAAAAAGGCAGTCCTGCTATTCCGGAAGCGCCTATTGATACCAACAAAAGAATTAACTGGAATCAGATTGATGGCCGGGAGCCTTTGTGGAAAAGCACCAGCCCCGAAATACGTAACCGCCTGATTAATCAAATGGTATACATGGAAAATGGGGAACTGAAGCTTAACGAGGAGAAAGTAAAATATTCATTCACCCATTTGGTTACTAATCGTCAGGGTGTAAGTAAATATGCTACAGAATACATTCCAGTTTTGCCTGATACCAAAGTTTGGACTGAAGATTTTCCAAATGCACAGATGGAAATGATGGATAATAACTACTATACCAATTTAGGTTATAATGATTATCCGGTAGTTGGTGTAACCTGGAAACAGGCCCGGTGCTACATTAACTGGAGAAGTAAAATATTTTTAAGACAAGTAGGTCCCAACTCTATTGTCAGAACATTTAATCTGGTGTTCAATCTGCCTACCGAAGCACAATGGGAGTACGCTGCTTCTTATGGTATGCGCGATACAGATATGAACAAGCTAGCTGCTATTCATACCACCGTTCGTGACCAGCAAAATAGAAAAAAGAAAAAAGATGTAGATGAACTGATTGTTAACTTCAAACAGCGTGAAGGTGATTATGCACAAGATGGGGCTACCACAACAATGCCCGTAAAATCTTATGCTCCTAACAAGTTAGGATTATACAATATGTTGGGTAACGTTTCCGAATGGACACTGGATGCCTTCAGCCCATCATATAAAGAATTTATTCATGATTTGAACCCGGTACTACTATACGATGCCAATGACAACGATAGTGAAATTTTAAGACGCAAAGTAGTAAGAGGCGGATCATGGAAAGATAACGGCAGTATGCTGAGCCCGATCAACCGGAGCTATGAACTGCAAAATGTATCTCACTCTTATATTGGTTTCAGATGTGTAATGCCTGCACCGGATATTACTCCAGATCAGGTTAAAACCCGCAAAATCGCTAAACTTTAATCGAGAATATCAAATTAGATACAAAGCTGTATCAAGTAACCACTTAATACAGCTTAAACAATTCAAGAATGAAAAATATAACGCATAAAATTTACGTTTCTGCTGTGTGCCTGCTCAGTTTGATATTGGTGTGCAACGTAGCAGAAGCGCAAAAAAGTAAATCACGTAGAAGCACCGCCCGTACTACCAAGTCACGAAGTGCCAGAACAACTAAACGCACTACAACCAGAACTACCGCACCTACTACTGAGCCTGCTTTTACTAGAACACCCGAACACGCATCAGTAGCGCCAGTAACTGCCCAAGCCGTACCCGACACTGCCGATATGCCGATTGATACTATTGTGCCTATGGATGGTTACTATAAAAACACCTTATATACGCGCGCAAAATCATTTGCTTACCCTGCAGTTAACAGCAATGATGTTAGATTTTACAAACGTGTTTGGCGAGACATTGACCTGAAAGACCCCAAAAATATGTTACTGAACACTCCTGGTTCAACCTTGGCTTCTGTTGTATTGGAAGGGGTAAAATTACGCCGTATAACGGCATATCAGCCCAGCATTACTAATAGCGACAGTACATTTGCCAAACCTTTAAGAGTAAGCCATGCTATGGGTTTGTTACAGGATAGTGCCATGGTTGATCAATTTGATGCTAACGGCAACAAAGTAGGATCTAAAATGGTATTAAATGATTTTAACCCGGAGCGCATTACCAAATTCAGGATTAAGGAAGATATTTACTTTGATAAAAAACGCTCGCTGGTAGTAAGTCGTATTATAGGCATAGCTCCTTTAAAAAGTATTCAGGCTGGTGGTCAGGAAATTGGCGAAGCGCCTGTATTCTGGTTATATTTCCCACAATGCCGTGATTATTTTGCCACCAAAGATCTTTCAGATCCTGAACGAAAATTATATGATACCAGTCTGGACGATATTTTTCTTCAGAAAAAATACAGCAGCGTAATTGTAAGATCTACCGGAACAACCAACAATGGGCAAGCCGGCGCCTCTGATCCTGCTTTGCAATTAACCGCAGCACAATTAAGTGCAACCAACGCTAACCAAAATACACAAGCCAGCTCTGAAGCTGTTGAAGCTAAAATACAAAACTTTAAAAACGAAACTTGGGATTATAAAGTACAGCAAAAACCAGTTTCTGCTAAAAGTGCTAAAAAAGAAAAACCAGCTAAAGCAGTAAAACCAGTTAAAACTGATAAAGCCAGTAAATAAGCACGCATCAAACCATATCTAAAAGCGGATAGCCTCAAGCTATCCGCTTTTTTTATGATTAACTTATTATTAAATCTTCTATGCTTTAACTTTAAACTATTTAATATTAATCCACTTTCATCGTTAAGTTATTACCCGTTATCAAACCTGATATTATCTACTGATAATAAGCTATTTACCTATATAGTAAGTAACAAGTTTTTGTTAACAGCCGTAAAAGTTAAACAGATGCCTAGATACTTCTTATTCTTAACTAATAGGTAGCGAACATTATGAAAGCAGAGATACAGCAGTTTTTAAAAGAAGAGGCAAAATTTACAGATCAGGGTAATTACTTTGAGTTTCCCATCCACAGACGTTCCCAATCTTTAGATGCCAATGTGTATTACTTCAATCATCCTGAATGGGCTGAAGAATATCTTACTTATTGTCATCGCAGCGATACTTTCAAGAGCCGATGGCAAGCTGCTACAGGCGATTGGACTAACAAGGTAGTGATTGATATAGGTTGTGGGCCGGGTAATATATTTGCAACATTGCAAGGTAAGCCCAAGCATTTAATTGGGGTGGATGTTGCGCCAAAATCATTAGAGTTAGCTGGTAATCTGGGCTACACTCCGGTATTAGCTGATGCTAATAATCTTCCCTTTAAATCAGAAATTGCAGATATTGTTGTACTGAATGCTGCCTTACACCATTCTGAAAACATGGATTCTGTTTTAAAAGAGGCTGCTCGTTTAGTAAAACCTGGTGGCGTACTGGTTACCGATCATGATCCGCAACATTCGGCCTGGAATTATAAAGGCGTAGGTATGTTGTTATGGCAAGCCCGTTTGTTGTATTATAGGCTTACTGGTTACAGCTTTCATAAATCGGCTGAACAGCAAAAATGGGCTTTAGCGTGTGAAACACATCATAAACCTGGGCATGGCGTAAAACGCGAATTATTTGAAAGTGTACTGGAACCCCATGGCTTTGATGTAAAAGTATATCCGCACAACCATGATTTAGGCGAAGAAGTATTACAGGGTAACATTGGCAATCCTGAAATGAAATACAAAATTGGCAATATTCTATCAGGTAGGAATCCTTCTCTACCTAGCAGCGCATTGTCGCTAATGTGTGTAGCTAAAAGAAAGTTGGCCTATTGAACACCAACACAGTCAGATAAACAACAAAGCCCTTAAGTATATACCTAAGGGCTTTGTTGTTTATTATAGATTCTATAAAAGAATTACTTAATGAACTGTGTAAATTCTTTATGTTGAATTTCGTGTTCAGGCAGCGAGCGGAAGTACTCGTAGGTAATCTTGAGCCCTTCTTGCCGGCTTACCTTGGGCTGCCAGCCCAGCAGCGCCTTGGCTTTGGTGATGTCCGGCCTTCTTTGCTTAGGGTCATCGGTGGGCAGCGGCTTACTGATGAGCTGCTGATCGGTGCCGGTGAGCCTGATGATCTCCTCGCCAAACTCCCGGATGGTAATCTCATCGGGGTTGCCCACGTTCATAGGCTGCACGTAATCGCTCAGCAGCAGCCGGTAAATGCCCTCCACCAGATCATCCACGTAGCAAAACGAGCGCGTCTGACTACCGTCTCCAAACATGGTAAGCGGCTCACCGCGCAGCGCCTGACCAATGAAAGCTGGCAGCACCCGTCCGTCATTCAGCCGCATTCTAGGGCCATACGTGTTAAAGATGCGCACGATGCGCGTTTCGAGCCCGTGAAAGGTGTGGTAAGCCATAGTGATGGCTTCCTGAAAGCGCTTAGCCTCATCATACACGCCTCTGGGGCCTACCGGGTTCACGTTGCCCCAGTACTCCTCAGGCTGCGGGTTTACCGAAGGGTCGCCATACACCTCCGAGGTGGAAGCCACCAGGATGCGCGCGCCTTTGGCCCGGGCCAGTCCCAACAGGTTATGCGTGCCTAAGGAACCTACCTTGAGTGTTTGGATCGGGATCTTTAAGTAGTCGATGGGAGATGCCGGTGAGGCAAAATGCAGAATGTAGTCCAGCTCGCCCGGTACGTGCACGAACTTGGATACGTCATGGTTATAAAACTCGAACTGCTCGAGCTTAAACAAATGCTCGATGTTGCGCAGATCGCCGGTAATGAGGTTATCCATACCCACCACCCGGCAGCCTTCCTTAATAAAGCGGTCCGAGAGGTGCGAGCCCAGAAAACCGGCTGCACCCGTGATGAGTACTCTTTTACCTTGCAGGTTAGTCATAATGGTAATGCTATTGAATAGTTGAATGCGTTATGAAATCGGATCAGTGCGCTAAAGCTATCTACTAAAAGGGTAAACCCAGCAAGCCTAAAGAACTTTTCTCCGCTGGCTTACCCTTTCTTTTTTTATGAGGGTCTTTCGTTTAAGAGTATACGGTAGAAGGGTTACTGGTTACTGGTTACTTTCTATTTTTTACTCAATACTTAAGCCTTACTACTTTCTACAACTTGTTCCCGGCCCACCACCTTGCGGCCGATGGAGTTGTAGTAAAAGCCGCAGTCAATCATCTTTTGAATGTCGTACAAATTACGCCCATCAAAGATGACCTTGGCTTTCAGCAGCGAGCCTACGCGCTCAAAGTCCGGCGTACGGAACAGCTGCCACTCGGTAACAATCAGCAGTGCATCGGCGCCTTCCAGCGCTGCATACGGGTTCTCGGCAAAGGTAATCTTCTCGCCCAGCAGCGCTTTGACATTGTTCATGCCTTCCGGGTCAAAGGCCGACACCGTAGCGCCTGCCGAAAGCAGCGCATCAATAATCTCCAGTGCCGGGGCTTCACGGATGTCATCCGTTTCCGGCTTAAAGGCCAGTCCCCACAAGGCAAAGTGCTTGCCGCTCAGATCGCCCTGGTAGTAGTTGCTTACTTTTTCTACCAGCATGCGCTTTTGGGTTTGGTTGACGTCCATCACCGCATCCAGGATCTTGAAGTCGTAGTGGTTTTCCTCGGCTGATTTGGCCAGCGCCTGTACGTCTTTCGGAAAGCAGCTGCCGCCATAACCAATGCCGGCAAACAAGAACCTTCTGCCGATGCGCTCATCTGCGCCGATGCCCTTGCGCACCATGTCCACGTCGGCGCCTACGCGCTCGCACAGGTTGGCAATCTCGTTCATAAAGGAGATCTTGGTAGCTAAAAAGGAGTTGGCCGCATACTTGGTCAGTTCCGAAGAGCGCTCATCCATAAAGATGATGGGGTTACCCTGGCGTACATAAGGGCCGTACAGCTCGGCCATCAGCTTGCGGGCCCGCTCATCGGAGGTACCCACCACTACGCGGTCCGGCTTCATGAAGTCTTCTACGGCTACGCCCTCGCGCAAAAACTCGGGGTTAGACACTACGGCATAGCTCACCCCTTCACGAATGTGCTGCTGCATGATAGCAGTCACCTTATCGGCTGTGCCTACCGGAACGGTAGACTTGGTCACAATCACTTTATAGCTGGTCAAAAGCCCGGCAATATCAGCTGCGGCACCCAGTACGTAACTCAGGTCTGCGGCGCCATTGCCGCCCGGCGGGGTAGGCAGGGCTAAAAAGATGATCTTGGCCTCTTCGATGCCCTCCGAGAGCGAGGTGGTAAAACGTAGGCGGCCCTGGGCAATGTTGCGGTGAAAGAGCTGCTCCAGCCCCGGCTCATAGATGGGCAGCTGCCCTTGTTGCATCATCTCTACTTTCTTCTGGTTGATGTCTACACACACCACCTCGTTGCCCGTCTCCGCTAAACACGTGCCGGTAACCAGACCCACATACCCCGTCCCCACGACTGCTATTCTCATATCTTCTTTCCTTTTACTTGTTGAATTGTATACTTTAAACTAAAACTGTTGTATTTGATCCTTCCCTTTGTTTAAGGAGGAAGTCCTGGTAAGCGAGTTGGATGCCTTGCGGCAGTTCAATGGTGTGGTGCCAGCCCCATTCATGCAGCTTAGACACGTCCATGAGCTTACGCGGGGCACCATCAGGCTTGCTGGTATCCAAACTGATCGAGCCCTCATAGCCCACCACCTGACTCACTAACTCGGCCAGCTCCCGAATGCTGATATCCTCGCCCGTGCCGATGTTTACCAGTCCCGGCTCATTGTAGTGCTCCATCAGGTAATAACAAGCAGCTGCCAGATCATCGGCAAACAAAAACTCTCTGCGCGGTGTACCCGTACCCCAAATTACCACTTCTTGCAGCCCCTGCTCTTTGGCTTCATGAAACCTTCTGATCATCGCCGGCAGTACATGCGAGTTCTGCGGATGGTAGTTGTCATTATAGCCATACAAGTTGGTGGGCATCACTGAGATGTAGTTACACCCGTACTGTGCCCGGTAAGCATCGCACAGCTTAATGCCGGCAATCTTGGCAATGGCATACGGCTCGTTGGTTTCCTCCAACAGGCCCGTCAGCAGATACGCTTCTTTGAGCGGCTGCGGGGCTAACTTGGGGTAAATGCAGCTCGAACCTAAAAACATCAGCTTTTTGACGCCTTGCAGATACGAGGCATGAATGATGTTGTTTTGAATCTGCAAGTTGTCATACAAGAACTCGCCCCGGTAGGTGTTGTTGGCCACAATGCCGCCCACCTTGGCCGCAGCCAAAAACACGTACTCGGGCTGCTCGCGGGCAAAAAAGTCCTGCACCTGCTGCTGGTTTCTTAAGTCCAGCTCTGAGGAGGTGCGTGTAATAAGGTGTTGGTAGCCCTCGGCCTGCAGCTTGCGCACAATAGCCGAGCCGACCATGCCGCGATGTCCGGCAATGTATATCTTTGCTCCTTTTTCCATAGCTTGGTATCTAACGCTTTAACGTGAGTGGAATAGTGACTAAAAAAAGGATAGCTTATTCGTACTGGTTTTTGATCTTGTAGCCGGAATCCTTCAGCAGCTTTTCTTTCTGGAACAGCTCCACATCGGCATCTACCATCTCGCTTACCAACGCTTGCAGGTCATACTTTGGCTTCCAGCCCAGCTGGGTTTGGGATTTGGTCGGATCACCAATCAGCAAATCCACTTCGGTTGGGCGGAAGTACTTAGGATCTACCGCAACCACTTCGGTGCCTTCTTCTATCTGGTAGTCCGGGTTAGTGCAGCTTACTACATAGCCTTTCTCGCTCGCACCTTCGCCGCGGAAGGTCACCTCGATGCCAACGCGCTCAAAAGCTAGGCGGACAAACTCCCGTACACGGGTGGTCACACCGGTGGCAATCACGAAGTCTTCGGGTTTCTCTTGTTGCAGGATCAGATACATGGCCTCTACATAGTCTTTGGCATGTCCCCAGTCGCGCTGTGCATCCAAGTTGCCCAAGTATAGCTTATCTTGTAAGCCCATAGCAATCTTCGCTACCGCACGGGTGATCTTACGGGTCACGAAGGTTTCGCCACGCAGCGGGCTTTCGTGGTTAAACAAAATACCATTGCAAGCATACATGTTGTAAGCTTCCCGATAATTCACAGTAATCCAGTAGCCGTACAGCTTAGCTACGGCATAAGGCGAACGCGGGTAGAACGGCGTAGTTTCGGATTGTGGCACGGCCTGCACCAGTCCGTATAGCTCCGAGGTAGAAGCCTGATAGATGCGGGTCTTTTCCGTTAAGCCCAATAGGCGTACCGCTTCCAGGATGCGCAGCGTACCGATACCATCGGCATTGGCGGTGTACTCCGGCGTATCAAAGCTTACCTTCACGTGCGACATGGCACCCAGGTTATAGATCTCATCGGGTTGTACCTGCTGAATAATGCGGATCAGATTGGTCGAGTCGGACAGATCCCCAAAGTGCAGCACCATGCGCGGGTTACCCTCATGCGGATCCTGGTACAAGTGGTCAATGCGGTCGGTGTTGAACAAAGAAGACCTACGCTTGATGCCATGCACCTCATAGCCCTTTTCCAATAACAACTCCGTTAAGTAGGCCCCATCCTGACCCGTGATCCCGGTAACTATCGCTTTTTTCATCGTCTAATATCGTGCGTGTAATTTGAAGTGAACCTTTTAAAAATGTTCTTATTTGATTTAGTTAATGTAATTGAAAAGCAGCAGATTCTACTTTTTTGAAAACATCTCCTGCAAAAGTATTCATTATATTATCTATATTCAGGTAGTTTATAGCGTACTTTCTGGCATTTTCACGCTTTGCTTCAATCGTAGCCTGATCCGCTATAATTTCTAAAATACTATCAGCCAGTAACTGATAATTTTCCGGTTCAACAATATAACCTAAATCATACTTATTTACTACGTTGTAAAGTGTAGTATCGGGCGAACTAGTAACAATACTTGCTCCTCCTACTGCCAAAATTGTAGTAAGCTTAGAAGGCATAACTAAATCACCCGCATTTGCTTTTTGCAAAATCAAATGAAAATCGGCCATGTTTAAGAAAGCATTAAATTTACCTTTATCCTGAACAGGCAAGAAAGCTACGTTAGTCAACTGCTTTTCATCAGCTTGTTCTATTAGTTTTTGCTTGAATGGTCCTGAACCACAAATGATAAATTTAATATCACGATGTTGCTTTAAAAGTTCAGCGGCATGCAGTATACCTTCCAAGCCTTGCTTTTCGCCAATTGCTCCCGAATATAAAAATACGATGTCGTTTGGAGCATACTTCCATTGAGATTTCAGCTGGTGGCGTTCAGCTAACGGGCAAAAGAATGAAGTATCAACCCAATTGGGAAAGAACAGTACATCACGGTCAACTTTGGCTTTGATTTTTGCAATCATGCCATCTGATATACTACTAACAAAATCGGCACTTTCTAGTATTTTCTTTTCTATTTTATACAAACGTTCAAACAGCTTTTCATTAGAAAGCATATTCAAATCTTGTGCAGCCTCAATCTGTAAATCCTGAATGTGATATAGTACCTTTCCCCCATTCCGCTTTTTTAACATTAACCCTAAAAAGCCTAAATGAAAAGAGGGTGCTACGGTTAATATTAAATCAAAAACTTTAGAGGAAAGCATCAGCTTTAATACCACCCAGAATTTAAATATCCAAAAAGACAAATCCTGAAGCATACGCTTTTTACCTGTAGGGTTTGCAGGGATGTACGCAGGACAACGGTATATTACAATTTCACCTCCTTCAGGATACGATATTACTTCCTTTTTATATCCTCTGTTTTTGTATGGAGCTTGTACCTTCCAGTAAGGATAATAAGGATAAGTGGTGATTACCGTACATTTATGCCCATGAGCAGCCAACCAATCTATCATTTCACCATTATATTTGCCTATGCCAGTGGGCTCAGGCGCAAAGTTCTGGCTTATCAAAAGAATGTTTTTATTACTCATCAACTAAATATTCAGGGTAGCTTACTAAAAATAGGGAACACGAGAAAACAACGCTGACTAAGAGAATGCTAATTCTACAATCAGCAAGAGAACTGTTTAGATATTTTAAATAAATTAAAATATATGACTTTTATACGTAGAAATACTTAGTAGAGTTATCAAATATATTAAAATACTTAAATTCAGTTTACCCATCTGGGTTTGATAAAGACTGCTGGGTTCCCTCGGTAAATACTGTTGGCTTGTACATTTTGTGTTACTACGCTGCCAGCTGTAATTACACTATCAATATCTATAGTTATATTAGGTGCTATAAAGCAACCAGCACCAATCCATACACCTTGACATAATGTAATGGGCCCATTGCGGTAAGGCATAGCCGGATCACGAAAATCATGATTGCCACCACAAAGAAATGCACGTTGAGATAGGCAGGCATGGTCGCCAATAGTTACTTTCTCAAAGTTTAAAATAAATGCTTCTTCCCCTATCCATACATGGTTACCGATTTCCAGTTTCCAAGGAAAATGAATATTTACACGGGGTTTGATGATAACTCCAGCACCCACTTTTGCGCCAAACCACTTTAAAATACTTATTTTGAAACCGTTTGGGAAAGGCATAGCTGTCAGAAAAAACAGCATTTTACAAAAGTACCAAGTAACCTCTTTAAATTTACTTGCTCCACGGTTAAAACCTGCTGGGTTGAATTCGTCAAGCCGGACCCGTGAGCTTCGTGATAAGGTATTGTTCATGTTGATTAACTACTTACCTTTTAAGTTTTCTTCTTCAATAAGCCGTAAGGCAAATAAAATTTCAACCATGGTGCGCTGCAAAGTATAGTACCAGCCTGCCCAGCCGCTTAAAAATAAGCCACGCACAAACAAGCAATAGAAAAACACAAAGAAAGGTGCCAGTACTTTAGTACATCGGATACGGTTTAATATAGAGTTAGCATCAGGGTTACTGCTATCTAGTAACTTGTTACACTCCCGAATAGAATAACCATCTTGGTTGCTGATCCAGCGGCTAAGCGATTTTTGATCGTCATGTAAAATCTTCGAGTGGTAAAAGCCTTCTGCCCCATCAATCTTAAGGCGATGAGCATGCCCATCATCAAAATAAGAACCTGCATTACGTTTAAATAATACTGGCCGCGGAGTCGTATTATTATTAATTAGTTGTTTACCGAAAATCAGAAATTCAAACTTGGTAAGATAGGCTACCTTATCGTTTTTTGTTGCGATAAACGAGCGAGTTTCTTCAATAAAGCCATCTGTTAAAACATAGTCGGCATCTAGGCTCAGCACCCATTCGCTGTTTAGTAAAGTAAGGCCATAATTACATTGTTGAGCAAACGTATCAAACTTGCGATAAACCACCTCCACATTGGAATAGGCTTGCATAATCGTGAGCGTGTTATCCGTACTGCCACTATCTACAACTACCACTTTCTGCAACCAGGTAAGCTTATCCAGTACGCGCTTAATGTTTGGCTCTTCGTTTTTAGTTAAAATAAGGGCTTGTAACAGTTCCGGCTTAACAATCTCCATAAATCAATATCAAATATCTATTGTCTATCTCGTGACTTCTTTTAAAATGTAGCTTATACTTGTTCAGTTCAAATTTTTATAGGCTGATACATACTGGCTAATCAACTGCTTTTCCGAAAAGTGTTTTTCAATTATTGCACGGCCATGCTGCCGTATATACTCCCGTTTGGGAACGTTATTTATAGCAGCAGTTAACTGCTTCCTGATGGATTCAACATCCAATTGGCTTACCCAGCCAGTTTCAGTTTTGGCTACAAACTCCGATAAGGCTACATCTTTAGATAATAACACAGCTGTTCCCATGTGCAAAGCTTCAACAACCACATTAGCAAAGTTTTCATTCAAGGATACCAACGCGAATAGATCAGCATCCATCAACTCAGTAAACTTTTCATCGCGGTTCTTCCAGCCTAACCATTCTATTTGGTTGCTGATATTTAATTGCTTTGATAACTGCTTCAATTGTTGAATGTAATCTTCATCACCCGTGCCGGCAATTCTTAACACAACTGGTTGATGCAATCCGCTAATGGCTTCAAACAAGAGTTCTAATCCTTTTTTAGGATGAACCCGCGATAAAAACACAATAGTAAATACACGATTAGGTTGATGCTGAACAGGTGTGGCTGGCAGGGCAATAATGTTGGGTAGTTCAAACCCTTTCCAGCCGGGTATCAGTTGTTCGCATTCCCGGTATTCGGCCCCGGAAGTAGCATGAAAATAACATTGCGCTAAAATACTTTTGCCAAAAGCTTTATGCATCAACTTTTTGGCTTTACTGTTACCTGAGTTAAAAATGTATTGGCTAAGCATACCACGCGGAGCAACTACTACTTTAGTATTTTTGGATAAGCTTATTTTAGCAGCTACCATAACTAGTATATTCCACCAGGAATGAATGTGAATTACATCATATGCTGCTACGGTTTGATACAGCTGCTTCCATAAAGCCGGAGAAACATGGGTAGGATCTTTAGTAATGCGCGGAAAATAAGTTACCTGTACGCCATCCACATTAACCGGCTTACCAGCGGGCACCTCCAGTTCGGTTTTACCGTTGGCTGTAGTGGTGTACACCTGTACCTCATGGCCATCGGCTACCAGTCCTTCACATAGCCGGGCCACCGACTCGATAGGTCCGCCATAAATGTAAGCTGGTTTGTAAGAGGGTACGATATGGAGTATCTTCATGCTTTAACAATACACTTGTTTGGTACAGCGTTACAAAGCTGCTTGTAAAATATCCTGGTAAATGTGCTCTAGTCGATTCAACGTTCCATCAGCATTAAATCTGGCTGCATTAATTAAACCTTTAGCAACCTGCTGCTCCCGATCGGCAGCAGGAAAAGCCAGAATGCGGCTTACCTGAGTTGCGGCATCTTGTGCCCATGCTTGTACTTCTGCTCCTGTTTGCGGGCGCCGGGGTATGTAGAAGGCCACCTCACCGCCTACTTCGGTCATGGGCGCTTCGCCTGTGGTAATTACCGGGCATCCTGAAGCCATTGCTTCTGCTATTGGCCATCCAAAACCTTCGGCCAGTGATGGAAAAAGAAATACAGCAGCTCCTTGATAGGCGAGTTTAACTACATCGTCACTTTTACCACTTACCAGGTGGATATCTTCTTTATACGGAGAACTTTCGTATTGTGTTGTTAATTTAGCATCGGGTACGGCTCCTATCATGAGCAGCGGTAAAGACTGGGCTGCTGTTTTGCGCCATTCATTATAAATTTCAATTACCCCAGTACGGTTTTTGTACCATTGGTTCCCACCAACATGTAGCAAGTAACCATTATTTAAATCAAGGCTTAATTGGGCACTCAAGTTTTTTCTAGCTGATAAGGTGTTGCCTGCTATAAATTTTTGATTTAAGCCATTATAAACCATTAATGATTTAGGCGGTATCTGACCTAAAAATTGGTGTAAATCCTGCTGTGTTTTATGAGATACGGAGATAAAGTTTTTACCTTGCTGGTAACCGGAACGAATGTAAGCCTGGTACTGTTGCCCACTACGGCTGGTTGGATTTTCAGAAATTTGTCCCAAAGCGGATTGCTGTGCTAAAAAATCATGGCAATGAATTACATGTGGTCGTTTAGCTACCAGGGGTACCCAGGGGCCTAAAGCCTGATCGGTAAAAACGAACAAGGTATTGTTGCCATACTGCGCCATTCGTTTGCGTACCTGTGCCGGAAAAACCAAATATTGATCGATATAGCCCATCCATTTTTTAAACATTTGCGGAACGGGTAAAAGATAAAACTTAGCTTCAGGCGTCCATACCTCAGTTTCATGTCCACGATTTTGCATACCTTCTGCCAACATCCGGGCAAACCTGGGCATGCTTTGCGAACCCAGAAAAGGAGGATGAGTAAAAAAGATAATGCGCATATGTGTAAGTGAAATCTTAAGGTTGTTATTAAGCGATAGTTACGGGCTTTCTTTTATATCGTTTTTTACAAGCTGCCAGCGCTAGCCCGACACCAAACACACTAAAACCTAATGAGGTAGGTTGTGCCCAATTACACTGAGGCCCCTGTAATACAGCAAAACTGAGTAATGCCCAAGGTAGTAGGTCGCCGGCTTTTAGCTTCTGGTACGACTTTTTGATTATATCGATCAAAATACCGGTTCTGGCAATAATGATAATTATCCCCATTACTAACCCTAACTCAGACATCAATCTGGCAAACTCCCCTTCTGATATTCCGGATACAACTTTACCCGATAATAGCTTAGACCCTACCGATGTTAACATACCTGAGCCATACCCTAAAAAGGGCATATCGCCTATATGCCTGAAAGGCACAGTAATACCTCCCAGATACCGGTCAACTATAGAGCTTTGTAAATCGCCACCCTCTGATTGTTCGTTTGCGGTTTCAATACGTGCGGTAAGTGCCCGCATAGCTGTATTAAAGAATTCAGTTTGACTGAGCGCCATAATAACAATGACTAACCCCACACTGGCACCCATCATTTTACCAATATATTTGGGCTTTCGGGCAATAGCTAATACAATAAATACTACAGTAACCCCTACTGAAAACATTAAGGTACGACTGATAGAAAGTGGTATAGAAGCCAGCAATGCTCCTGTAGAAGCCAGCAACAACCATCTGTTTACGCTATCAGGATTGAGCCAGAAATAAAGCACATAGCCACTTAAAAAGCTATAAAAAAGCGTAGTTCCATTGGTGAATGAAAAAGTACCTGGTGGGCGTTGGTAGCCTAAAGCACCACTAAACCCGGCACCCGCTTCATCTCCACCTACTCCACGATTCACCCATGCACTTTGCGGACTGTAAAATTGCAAAGCAATTAATACCGTCATCATAATGGATAACCATAGAGTTACTTTGCCTATCTTGATTATATCTTCCCGTACTAAAATCCGCTCCATAATAAACATGAATGGCACATAGAATAAGAAGGGTCTGGCTCCATAGAAAGCTACCAGTATATTTCCATGACCTGTAGCAACTGCTGTAAAAATGCTGATTACACCCACTGTAACTATTACAGGTATGTAATTATTGCGCGGGAATATCTTCAGACTTGATGCCTTATACATAGCCCACATAGCAATTGGGTCTCTAACTAATAAAAGTGGTGTTGCCAATGCTGGTAAAAACCACTTACGCAAAGCTCCTTCAAAAATCAGCAATAAAAAATATATCCATATCGCGTTTTTAAGTGATTGATGCGGATCTTTCTTCTTAACAATTTTACGCGCGGGCTTTTTTTTATTGCGTATAGGGCTTAGTTCATAGCCTGTGGAGTTGTCAATACTGGCTGCGGTCATATTTACAGGTGAACTGTTTGCAATTTAACGTATAGTTTCACTTATAAGTTACCCGTTATGGTACCTTTTGATATAGCTTCGATGCGGGCAGCTAACTCCTGGCCGTAAACAGACCAAGGTCTTTGCCGGGCTCTTTCCATAGCAGCCCTACCTGCATCGGCAATCAAGTTTCGGTTTAGCAGCAGCTGTTCTATAGCTTGCTGTAACGCTTCAGTTGAGCCGGCTTCTACCAGCCAGCCATCTTCGGCATGAGTAATTACATCAGGCCCGGCAGTACGATCGGTAGTAATAACGGGCGTACCTTGAGACATGGCTTCGGTTATCACCAGCCCGAAACCTTCAAATAAGGATGGAAAAACAAATACATCCTGCGTTTGCATCAGCTTTAATATTTCGGCATGGGGCAAACTGGGTATCCACCGGTGCTGGGCTAATGCTTCATCTAAGGCTGCACAGTTGTTACTGGCTTTACGGCCCACTACGGTTAGTTCCACATGTGTACCAAATGCTTTTACCGCCTCAAATAAGTTAGCTATGCCTTTGCGTTGCGATAACCCACCAACAAACAATAGGCGCAAAGGCCCATGCTGACTGGCGTATTCTCGTTTTTCACATACCGGCGGAAAGCCGTAAGGCACTACAGTTATCGGAGCTAATTTGCCAGGAAAATCTTGCAGGGTTTTTGCGGTAAAGCTACTGGCTACAAAAATGTGATCGGCCAGATGTAGTTCTTCATCTTTATAGCCCAGCTTAGTTGCTGAATCTTTAAAGCCGGTTAAGGTAGATGTCCAATCGGGCCATTTTTCTATTTCGGCTTGCAACAAGCGTCTGGCTGCACGCCAGTAGCCAATGGGCAAATCATAATAACAAGGTATATTCAATTGCTTTGCTTTCTGAAAAGAAAAACGGGCACCATCTTCATAAGCATATACTGCCGTATTTTCGGCTTTGCCAGTAAAGCTCTTTAACTTGGAAGCCACCCATTGATCATGATGCTGGTAAACACTATCTACAGAAAATACGCCGGTTTCATGCTGAACCAAGCTTTTCATTTTCAACTTCAAAGCTAAAAGTCGGCTTAGTTCATACCATGGTGAATATCGCGTAAGCGATTTTATCTCTGGACTGTACTGACGACGTTTAACTTCACCCAACCCAGGTAAGCCACTTAATTTATCCAGCCAATCGCCCGGGAATGAAGCTATAGCAGTAAAAAACTGTTCAAGCAGATGGGCATTGTGCAAGCCGTAAGCCGTAGCACGAACGTTGGCGTTCCCGGTAGGATGTAATAAAACTACTTTCGTCATCAATTTATGATTTAGTACTGGCTTGCTCAATTACCTTTAAATACTGCGCTGCTACATTTTGTGGATGATGCATGACCAAATGAGGATCAGATGCTTGGCGAAACTGTTGTTCCAGTTCTGGATGATCCAATATATTTTGTATGCCGGCCGCCAATGCGACTACATTATTGCGGGATATCACTAGCCCAGCTTTACCTACTGCATCGGGCAAGCCCCCGCCATCAGACACGATAGGCAGACAGCCGCATGCCATGCCTTCCAGAGCTACGTTACCGAAAGGCTCCTCCCAAGTAGAGGGTACCAGCAGAAACCGATGGCGGTTTAAACACGCTACTAAATCCTCACCGCTCAAAGCGCCGGTAAAGGTAACCTGGTTACTAAGCCCCAGCTTATCAACCAGGTTTTCCAGCTTAGATAAATCAGGTCCGCTGCCTACAATAGTCAGCGTTAGTAGCCGGTTTGGCTCAGTTGTTTTTAATTTGTGCAAGGCTTTAATGGCTATATCGGCTCCTTTATCAGATACCAAACGCCCCATAAACACAAAATCTTTATCTCGAATAGCACTTGGCAATTTCCGGAACAGTTGGTTACGGTAAGGATTACCAATAACAGTTGCATTTGCCCAGCAACGTTTACGTACCGCTTCACTTACGGCAATAATGGCTGTAGCTCTTTTCAACCAAAATAGCTTGAGCTTATCTTGCCAGCCCATGCGGCCATCCATACGGTTAATCCAGGTACGTAAGGCAATAACATGAGGTTTGTTGAAGAATAGTGCTGGCCACGAGAGCTGTAAAGCTGGATTATTTTCATAAACTAAATCTGCCCGGCGGTGCTCCTGCCACAATACCGTTTTGCTGGGCTGCCTAATTACGGTAAACGGAAAGGTTTTAGTACCTGTACTGCTAGTCCAGGTCAGCATCCTGACTTCATGTCCAGCTTGGTGAAAAGCTAAAGCCAGAATTTCTGAGTTAACTTCAATACCACCAATATCCGGATAAAACTTATGGGTAATGAAAAGTATCTTCATTTGATGGGTAAAAATCTTCGGGCAGATTTTTGTGCCCAATCTATCACATTAACATTTCTTGACAGGTTGAATCGTGGCTGAGCCGAATTGCCACTAACTTCATAATGCTCTGCCGACCAATCATGCAGTTTGCCTTTTAGCTTACCGATTAAGTGTATAGCCCGTGTTTCCGGCTGCGGACTGATTAAGTTTTCGCGACAGACAAACTGTGTTTCATCAGGGCTGTAAGACGGACCTGATTTGCCAAACATTAGTGCCCAGCAGGTTTGCTCATGCACCCACTTATTGTTCCGCACATCGGGCCGAGTTACAAAGTATTCTATAACATCCAGATCGTACTTTTGGGTATCATAACTAAAATATCCTGAGTTAAACTTATAAGGTATAGGCCACCGATATTTGAAAAACACGTTTGATAACTTAACTGATAATTTTATAGCATCCGTTCGCAGGTAAGTATTTTGTTGTTGCCCGAAGTAGGCTTCACAATTTTTAATGTAAATAATGTCTGAATCAGTATAGGTAAACCTCGGGCTGGCTGTACGAGCCAGCAAAGGAATATCAATCAGCTTTAACGCCGGGCCGTACTCATCACGATACTTGCGGCAACCCGGATACTGGCTAATCATATCCAACACCTGTTCCTCCCTTTCTTTACGCTTGATTACCTGTATAGCCGGCGATAACTGCAACAACATTTCTGTGCCTTTATCGGTTATTGATCCATCATCAATAATCACCAGCGGCTGATTGGGTTGCAAGAAGCGCAAAATTTTAGGCAGCGTTACCGTTGCCATAGGTACATCGCGCTCGCAAAGCAAAGTGTAAACAGTTTGCGGCATATACAATTATCTATTATTTAGTTGAGTTATAAACTTTTCGGCAATTTCAGGTAACAAAGGCTGATATTCGGACTGTGCCGGATAGGCATTTGCTTCTTGTAACTCCGAGAATATTAAATGAGAACGAAAGTGATAATCAGCAGGTGCTTTGCCATCCCACTTAGGCAGCCATAGTGGAGTTCCGTGTTCCAGCATAGCAATAGCAGCACCACTTTTACCTATTAAGTAAGGTTCGGAACGTACCACACCTACTGTACAGTTGCTTAATACGGTACTCAACTCATTAGGTTCTAAAAAACCGCAATCAATTACCGCTGCGCCATATAATCCTAATCTTTTATTCAGCGTTTCGATAAACTGTTGCTTCTCGGCCGAGCCTTCCCGCACAATTACGATACTTACTTTACCCAAATGGCTTTTACAAAATTGTTCTAAGCCATCAAGCACCTGCCGCAAAAAAGTGCCTCGAGGTGGTCCACCGAAGTAAAGTACTTTTTCGGAATACGCAGCTGCTTTACTAAAGCAAGCCGGCAATTGTTCAGTAGAACTTTTATCAATGTTACCAAACAAGCCTGATATTTCAGCCTGAATGCCTATAGCCTGTAAACGTGCCTGATTGTAGGGTAGCGTTACTGTTACTAGTTTTGGTTTTAACTGCGCTAAACCCATATAAATAATCAGCTTCTGCGCATGCATCACCAACTGCTGTGCCGCACGTTCCGGCTTATCCAACCAAATTTCGTGAAACATAACATGCCACTTTGCCTGAGTAGCCACTGCTTTCAACTTTCGAAAAAAGCCAAATGGCAGACCTTTAGGATGAAAAGAATATGGCACAAACTGGAGACTCACCCACTCTGGATTAAATGCCTGCAACCAAGCTTTTACCAAATTTAAAGCTTTGGGTAATGGTGTATGCCCAGGCACACGCCGAACTTGCAGCATTGTACCATCAGCATCCTGAACTCCATTGAATTCAGCAGCAATATATTTATCGTTGAGGGAAATGAGAATAAGTTCATGACCGTTTCTGGCGAGTTCGCCAGCCAGCCTGCGGGTATAATCTCCTACCCCATCACGCCCTGGCTCTAAAGCTCCACAAAGAAAAGCGATTCTCATCGTTACCTTCTTTCTCCTGTTTTGTTAAGCAATTATTTTATTTAATCGCTTTAAGCTCTTTTATAAAAACGCCCAATCAGTGCAGCTATGCTGATGCTAAACTTTTTGTAGACTATGGTTCGGTTAGAATACAAGTTAATTGGGCCTTGGGCAGATTCCCAGTATTTACGTTCCATAATTCTTGGCGGCCTGCCGCTGAACGCTCTGGAAAGAGGCTTCCAATCCCAAGGTTTGGGGCTCCCCAAAGCATGTGGCATTATAGCCCCACCTGGTATAAATGCCATCGCTTCTTTACCAATTAAACTTACAGATCCATCCCAGGCTTCCATAGCAGCGTTTAGAGCATCTTGGTCGGTTCGGCCAAAAGGCGCAAACGGTCCTTGTGCATCGGGCGCCAATGCCGCATAAGATTTGAATATAGATCGGTTTAACCCACCAATATGCTCGCCCATTGCTTCCTGTACCGCTTTCCAAACGTTCAAGAAAGCAAAGTCCCGTTTGCATAAACCTAGATAGCCACCGTTAGCATAAAAAGCCTCTTTAAAATTTAAATAAATGCCAGCATCCTTAAAAGTTTTACGCCAAGCTACCCGGTGTGGATGATGCTGCGGCAATGGAGAATTAACATCTTCACATACAGCTACACCACCTTCCGCCCAGCGTTCAATAAATTTCCAGGGCGCAATAACGGTTATATCAGGATCAAAATAGTATAAGCAATTTGCCTGTTTTGCTGGCCCATCAAGCAAACTCAACATAAAATCAGGTTTATAATTAGTTAAATGATAATCGGTAGTTAAAGGTAAAAAGTGCAACTGTAAACTTTCGGTCACCTTTAAAGTACGGCTACCGATCCAGCTACTGTTTACTTCCTGCGCAGCTTTTGCCCAGGCTGGTAAATCACCTTTGTAACCAGCATATATATCACCCCGAAAGCCTTGCTTGTATAAAGAATTAATTAAAGCAGCAACTCCATAGTGATACCGGTTTTCAAACAGAGTACAAATTACAGAACTCATTACTTAAATGATGTAGTTGATACTAAAGATTGAACACTATTAATTACGGTTTCCAATTGGTCGCAAAAAACATCGTAATTCAAACGATTGTCGAATTCTGCACGTGCAGAAAGAGATATATTTTGATAAGCTTCTTTACTGCGCCATATAGCTACCCATCTGGAGGCTAGGCTTTGTGGTGTTTCGCCAACCTGCATTAATAAGCCATTCACACCATCTTTGATGATTTCCGGTATGCCTCCGGTATCACGGCCTATAGCGGGCGTACCATAAGCATTGGCCTCGCAGTATACGCAACCATAACATTCGGCAACTGAGGGCAGCAGCAAAGCGTGAGATTGTTGGAATAAATTGTTCAGCTTTTCGGCTTCGGCAGGTACATCCTTTCGCAGAAAACCGGCTTGAATTACATACTGCTGGTATTCTGCCGGCACATCAGCCTTGCATCCTACTACGGTTAAATTGCTCTTTATGCCTAATCGATTTAATTCGGCAACAAACTTTACGGCATCTGGTCCGCCTTTACGTTCCCAAACTACACCCAGAAATAAAAAACGGCATATTTCATCATCTGCCCGGCGGTTAATCCACGCTTGTACATCCTGCATAGCAGGTGCATGGTCCAGATTGGCACCTAATGGAATGGTATGTATTTTTGAAGCCCGAACCTGGTAATCGTTCAAAGCACTATTGGACGCCCAGGTAGCCGAAAAGACAGCAGCATCTACTTTATTTAATGCTTTTTGGTACATATCATTCCCAGCCTTAATACTACGCCTGGTGAGGCTGCTAAAATCTTTATAATATCCTAAAAGCGATGCAAAGGTAGTGTCGTGTATAGAAACAGATGGCTGTTTAAAGGTCGTGTAAGCCAAAAAATCAGCATGGATAGCTAGTACAACGTCAGGGTTGGCTTGGTTTACCTCTTGGTCGAATTGCTGACCGATGGCCTGCAAAACTTTTTTTTCAACAAATGCCATGAACCACTTTTTTTGCGTGTTGTAATAATAACGCCTTAACCAATTATAGTACCAGGGTTCAGCAGGTTTACGCAGAGAGATAGCAACGATTTGATGACCTCGATTTTCAAGGGCTTTAATAATATGAGCCGGGATTCCAGACCAGGTTTTCACCGAGCGCGGATCCCCTAAGCTAGCAACAGCAATTTTCATCTTTTAAAATTTGTTGTTTAATTGACAGCTTTACTCCAAGCCAAGCGTGCATCTTCTACTGCTTTATATTCTGCTATGTATATCTTTTTAGCAAGACCCTGCATTCTTTTCAGTTTGCTTAAGTAGCGTAATCTTTTTAGAATAGCATTTTGCTTGTAATCTTTATTATATCCCCACATTTTGCCCAACAGATAATGAGAGTAAGCGTGACCTGCTGCTATTCTTAACAGGTAATCGGTTTCAAGCCGAGACTGGGGTATGATATGAATTAACTCCAGTTCAGGTAAAACAGCCGATAAGTAGCCACTCTGACAAACCTGCAAGGCCATATCCACATCCTCTCCCGATAATAAAGCATTGCCGGTACGCCCTAAAGCAGCAGCCATAGGATGGTTACGGCAAGCTTCTACATATTTTAATGCCAGGTTGCGCCGAATGGCCGTGCCGGCACCATAAGGTATAGCGCTACTAAACTTAAGTTCATTAGAGTAATAAGCTCTAGATTCATTACGAAGCGCCAGCATATTGGTATGCACCATTACTTCTGCCGATGGTTGCACTTCAAACTCTGGTATAATTTTACCAGCGCCCAAAATGCCGATTAGTTTATTTTCCTGAAACTGTTTAGCTATAACTTCCAGGTAATTACTTTTTAGCAAATTATCATCATCAACAAAAATGAGCAGCTCCGCTTTAGCTTCTTCAATACCTCTAATTCGTGCTGGGGTTAACCCTAACTTATCTTCGCGAACAATCCGGCTAGATGGATGCCAGCTTAAATCAAAAACTTCTGTTAACTGTTGCTTGCTGCCATTATCAACCAGTAACAATTCCCACTGCTGTAAAGCCAATGTTTGTTTTCTAAGCGCTTCAAACACCCGGTTCAGGTATTCTAAACGAGGGTTGTGTGTACATATAATTACGGATAGCTGCAACATAAACGAATGAAAGAATCAATTAACGCAGGTTATGATTTAAGTGCTTTACTAATTATTGAACAGGCTAATCAGCCATGTTTTCAGATTACAGATTAACTTCTATTGTCATCATTTCTGGGTACTATTCACCCATTTATAAGGTGTTTTAAAACATATAATTGAAGCATTTATACCCGTTGTCAATAAGTTTCTAACTATTTATTGAAAATACTGGATAGGAATCCTTTTTTTGCAGCTTCTTCTCCGTAATACGAATAATCATAATTGTAATAACCCAAGCTCGAATTGTCTATAGAATTGAATATAATGTTCAACCTTTTAAATATCTTTTTCCTGTATAGCTCGTTAATTAGCTTGATGTGAGTTTTAGCAGTATAGTTAAAACGAACTAAAAAGAAAGTAGCATCTACATACCGGCTCATGATTTGAGCATCAGTAACCAAACCAATTGGTGGCGCATCAATTACTATATAATCGTATTCTTTTTTCAGGCTATTGATTAATTCACCCAAACGCCTATTCATTAATAATTCAGCAGGATTAGGCGGCGTAGTTCCACTCTCTATCAAGTAAAAGTTTTCCTGCTGGGTTACAGGCCTGATAATATCATGATAATCAATCTTCCCTATTAGATAATCGGATAGACCTTCTTTTCTTTCCAAGCCAAGCGTACTCAACAGCTTAGGTTTCCTTAAATCAAGTTCAAGAATAATTACCTTTTTATTGGTGCTGGCTAAGCTTGCCCCCAGGTTTAATGAAATGAATGATTTACCCTCACCACTGATACTTGAGGTAAACAAAATTACTTTGCTGTCTTCGTCAGGTAACAGGAATTGCAAGTTGGTACGTAAACCTCTAACCTGTTCGGCCACCATGGAGCGGGGTTTAGCTGACACGATTAAAGGTTCTGATTCCTGCGCATGAGCAATTTGCGCCAACACAGGTACTCTGGTGATCTCATCAATATCTGACTTGCGCCTAACGGTATTGTTAAAGAAATCTTTGGCAAAAATTATCCCCAACGGCAAAGCCAAACCTAAGGCAAAGAAGATAGCATACAAGGTTGACTTTACCGGACGTATAGGTGCGCCGGTACCAAAAGCTTTATTAATAATCCGGCTATCGGCTGTAGTAGCAGCCAAAGCCAGTCCTGTTTCTTCATGTTTTTGCAGCAGAAAGCTGAATAAAGTGCTTTTAATATCCTGCTGCCGCATCACATCTAATAAGCCACGTTCTTTAACCGGCACCTTTTTGATGTCAGCTTCATTTGATCTGTTTTGCGATTGCAGCTGGCGCTTACTTTGCAACAACACCTGCCTAACTGTAGGTATAGTTTTGTTTATGCTTTGCTTTAAAGCAATAATCTGATCATTAATCTGACCTACTAATGGGTTACTTTCAGGTATAGTTCTGAGTAAACCTTCTCTTTGTAAAAGTAATTGCCCCAGTTGTGGTACCAAAGTATTCAGCGTAGGATCATCCAACCCTAGCATAGATGGTATAGTCACTTCGGTACTCTTCGGATTACTGATAAAGCTTTCTACACTTTTCAGCACCTCTAATTGTAAATCTATTTTCTGGATGCCATCATCAACGGTGCTAAGCTTATTCAAAACCAAAGAAGCCTGGGTGCTTACATCAATAATACCGTTGCTTGACTTGAACTGCTGAACGTTATTTTCGCTTTTACCTAGTTCATCTGCTAAAAGCCCTAAACGTTCATTAATAAATCTGAGAGTATTGGAGATAGTCTGGTTTTTATCATCAATAGAAGCGTTATTGAATTCATCAATAAGCTTATTCAAATAATCCTGACCTTTTTGAGGCACTTCATTAACGGAAGTTAAGATCAGCATATTACTGGTTTTATTAGCTGGAGTTACACCTAAGCCTTTTAAGTACTGATTGGCGGCAGCATCTAGTGTACTGAAAACCGCATAAAAAGCTTGCTTGTTAAAAAAGCTCAGATTAGGTGTTACTTTAATGATACCCGCTTCAGTTTTTACAGGCTGATTTACCGGTATTCTTTTACCTGCAAACAATACTTCATTGGCATTTACAAATTGAACTCGCCATTCGCCAGTATAAGTTTCAACCGAGGGTTGAAGTACATCAACATTGGCTGGGGTATTTTTATATAAATAACGTTTGCTTAAATGCCCTTTAACATAGTAAGATGTTTGTAGCCCTAAATCTTTTACTACCTTTTTGGTAAGACTGCTTGATTTTAAAATTAACAGTTCGTTATCCAGGTTAATAGCTGGCTGGGCCAGATTCAGCTGCTGCAAAACGCTTTGATTAGGAATCTGGTTATTATCTTTAATCAGAATATCGGCTTCAATCTGGTATTGAGGAACCTGTGATTTTACATAAAAGTATCCGATGGTCATGAAAACCACCAGTGATAATACAAACCAAGGCCAATGCTTTAAATACCGGAATAAGATATCCCCAAAGCCGGACTCACTTCCACTGTTTTCCTGAAACTCATCGTATAATTCGTTTTCTGAATCCATATTTAAACAATATTCCTCCAGCCGAAACTACAGCCGAGATTTAAGTACGATAATTAAACTGACTAAACTTGCTACGAATGTTTCTATACGAAATGTTGGATCCATTTGCAAAGCACGAGCCTTTACCGCTCTGGCATATACCACATCGTTAGAATGCAGGTAGTAATAAGGTGAGCTATACACCTCTCTGCTGTTCAAATTAACGTGACCAAATTCTTTTTTGCCATTATTGTCTCGTACAATGAGGATATCGCTCCTGTTAGCAAAGTTGGTTAAATCGCCAGCCATACTTAATGCTTCAGGTAAGGTTACCTGTTCGTTAGGTATAACATATACTGATGGCTTAGCCACTTCGCCCAGCATCGATATTTTATAATTCAGTACCCGTACGGTTACGGTAGGCTCCATTAAATACTTTTTAAGCCGTTGTTTGATAGTATCCCGGGCCTCAGTAGTAGTTAGGCTACTCACTTTTATAGTACCGGCAAGAGGTATCTCGATTTCTCCGGATGGATCAACCAAATAGCCTGGTGTTGTAGATGCATTAACACCACCTGAAGCTGAACTACCATTAGCACTTTGAGCAGACCCAACAGTAGTATAAGGATTGAAAAAGCTACTGGCTTGTGGGCTTAAAGAGCTTACAAAAACAGAAATAATATCGCCTGGCTGTATTTTAGATATAAAAGGTTTAGCTACCGCTATCGTATCTGATTGTGCAGAATTAGTCTTTTGAAAATAGGTAAGCCTTTTTACACTAAAACACGACGAAAATAAACAAGCACATAAAAGAATGATTATTAATTTCAGGTAAGTATCTATTTTCATTGAAGAGTATATGATATTAAACAATATCTCTATATGGATTAAATGCTCTACTAAAGTAATTCTGTTAATTTTTGAATGCAGAAGTTCTTACAACTGTCTGCATTCAACCAGGCAAATTCTTTTATTTAATCAGTACATTAAATAAGAATTGACTGTTAAGTTATTTGTGACCATGTGCATACTGTTTAAAGTATGCATCGATTATTAGGCCTCACCTATTGCTCCGCCAAAGTTTATTGGGAAACTTGGATTCTCTTGCTGAACCTTAATACGCCCGTTTACGGATTCAAACTTGTTAATGTTATCTTCTAAAGCAATTAGTAATCGCTTGGCATGTTCGGGCGATAATATTATGCGCGATTTTACCTTAGCTTTAGGTGTACCTGGCATAACTCGTATAAAATCAATTACAAACTCAGCACTGGAGTGTGTAATTACAGCCAAATTAGAGTATATGCCTTCGGCAACATCTTCTGTTAATTCAATATTTAATTGGTTTTCGGTATTATTTTCCATTTTAATAAAAGTTTAAAAACGCTGTTTTTGTTACTGATTAGTTCCAGAATGATTATATAAAAGTGTCAACAATATGATTGTAGAACTAAGTGAAACACTAAAATCATCTGCAAGAAACTAGTATGAACACGCGTAAACTATTTTAAACCTGTTTACGCTGTTTGCAACAAAAGTAGCCATCTCACATTAATACACAACCTACTTGCATAAACTATACATTATTTCACACCAACATACATTATCTTACAATATGGGGGCTTAATTAACTACTTTATAGAAAGTGGGTATAATAAAAAAATCCTTGCCAGTTTTACCTGACAAGGATTTTATGTTATGCTTTAAATAACTGTGAAGTTATAATTACGCGTTTACATCTTCGGTTTTAGAAGCCATCAAGCGATCAAATTCTTCTTGTGAACCTACGCGAATATTGTCATAATCGCGCAAACCGGTTCCTGACGGAATTAAGTGACCAACAATTACGTTTTCTTTCAAACCTAACATCATATCACGCTTACCAGCGATAGCAGCTTCGTTCAGAACCTTGGTAGTTTCCTGGAAGGATGCTGCCGAGATAAACGATTTGGTGCCTAATGATGCACGGGTAATACCTTGCAATACTGGGCTTGAAGTAGCCGCGATAGCGTCACGAACTTCTACTAGTTTCATATCCTTACGTTTTAACACAGAGTTTTCATCGCGCAAGCGGCGTAAAGACACAATCTGACCAGCTTTCAAAGTGTTAGAATCTCCCGGATCAACAACTACCTTCTTATCAAAGATTTCGTCATTCTCCATCGAGAAATCCCAGCTATCTACTGCTTCTCTTTCCAAGAAGCGGGTATCACCTGGATCTTCGATAGATACTTTTTGCATCATCTGGTGTACAATTACCTCAAAGTGCTTATCGTTGATTTTCACACCTTGCAAACGGTAAACTTCCTGAATACCGTTAACCAAGTATTCTTGTACAGCAGCTGGGCCTTTAATAGCCAAAATATCAGCTGGAGATATAGAACCGTCAGACAGTGGCATACCAGCTTTCACAAAGTCATTATCCTGTACCAGGATGTGTTTTGACAATGGAACCAGGTACTTTTTAATCTGACCATCTCTCGACTCGATAGTGATTTCGCGGTTACCACGTTTAACACCACCTAAGCTTACCACACCATCAATCTCGGTTACAACAGCCGGGTTAGATGGGTTACGAGCCTCAAACAACTCAGTTACACGTGGCAGACCACCGGTGATATCTCGGGTTTTACCAGTTGAACGTGGAATTTTAGCAATTACCTGACCAGTTTGTACTCTTTCACCTTCATCAACAGCAATGTGAGCACCTACCGGAATGTTGTAACCTTTAATAACACCTTCACCTCTTTCAGTAATTTGGATTACCGGGTTCTTGGTTTTATCGCGGGTATCGATAATTACTTTTTCACGGTGACCGGTTTGCTCGTCAGACTCCTCACGGAAAGTGATACCTTCTAATACGGCGTCAAACTGAACAACCCCTGCAAACTCTGATATAATTACAGCATTGTAAGGATCCCATGAACAGATACGCTCACCTTTGGTAATTTTGCTGCCATCTTTGATGTACAGGTATGAACCATAAGGGATGTTATTGGTCATGATTACTTTATTGCTGCTTGGCTCAATAATGCGGAACTCGCCTGAACGACCCAGAACCACATCAACAGTGCCGTCTTCAGGAGTTTCAAACTCAACGGTACGAACGTTTTCAAACTCAATGATACCATCATAACGAGCATTGATTTGTGATTCTGCCGCGATGTTTGATGCAGTACCACCCACGTGGAAGGTACGCAGGGTTAACTGAGTACCCGGCTCACCAATGGATTGTGCAGCAATTACACCTACAGCCTCACCTTTCTGTACTCGTTTACCACTAGCCAGGTTACGGCCATAGCATAAAGCACATACGCCTCGCTTGCTTTCGCAGGTTAATACCGAGCGAATTTCGATGCCTTCCAACGGAGAGTTTTCGATTTTTTTAGCAATATCTTCATCAATGTCCTGACCTGCAGCTACCAGTTGTTCATTGGTAAGTGGGTCAAACACATCATGTAATGAAGTACGGCCTAAAATACGGTCATATAATGGCTCTACAATATCTTCATTGTCTTTCAATGCTGTAGTGAAGATACCACGTAATGTACCGCAATCAGTTTCACCTACAATCATATCTTGAGCAACGTCATGCAAACGACGGGTCAAGTAACCAGCATCGGCTGTTTTCAAAGCTGTATCCGCCAAACCTTTACGAGCACCGTGAGTTGAAATGAAGTACTCCAATACTGACAAACCTTCTTTAAAGTTTGACAAGATTGGGTTTTCAATAATTTCACCACCTGAACCTGATTTTTGAGGTTTAGCCATCAAACCACGCATACCTGCCAGCTGACGAATTTGCTCTTTAGAACCACGAGCACCTGAATCCAGCATCATGTAAACAGAGTTGAAGCCCTGATTATCGGTTGACAGGATTTCCATTACGTTTGCTGTCAAACGGTTGTTGATACGGGTCCAGATATCGATAATTTGGTTGTAACGCTCGTTGTTGGTAATGAAACCCATATTATAGTTACTCATTACCTCTTCCACTTCTTTCGAAGCTTGCTCAATCAAATCAACTTTTTGTGCCGGAATGTTTACGTCCTGCAAGTTGAATGATAAGCCACCACGGAAGGCCATCTGGAATCCTAATTCCTTGATATCATCCAGGAACTGGGCAGCACGGGCCATACCGGTATTTTTAACTACATCACCGATGATATCACGTAGTGATTTTTTAGTCAGCAATTCATTGATATAACCTACTTCTTCAGGTACATGCTGGTTGAACAGCACGCGACCTACAGTAGTTTCAATCAGCTTGTTTACTATGCTACCATCACGTTCTTTAACATTAGCTTTTACTTTAATGAAAGCATGCAGGTCAACTTTCTTCTCGTTGTAAGCAATTATTACTTCTTCAGCCGAGTAGAAAGATAAGCCTTGGCCTTTAACTACACGTTTTTCATCAGTTTTGCGGCCTTTAGTAATATAATACAGACCCAAAACCATGTCCTGAGAAGGTACAGTAATTGGTGTACCGTTAGCAGGGTTCAGAATGTTGTGTGAAGCCAACATCAAAATTTGGGCTTCCAGAATAGCAGCATTACCTAGTGGTACGTGCACAGCCATTTGGTCACCGTCAAAGTCGGCGTTGAACGCGGTACAGGTTAGTGGGTGCAGCTGGATCGCTTTACCTTCAACCAGTTTTGGCTGGAAAGCCTGGATACCTAAACGGTGCAGCGTAGGTGCACGGTTCAGTAACACTGGGTGACCTTTTAATACGTTTTCCAGAATATCCCAAACTAATGGGTCTTTACGGTCAACAATCTTTTTAGCTGATTTTACTGTTTTAACCACACCACGCTCAATCATTTTGCGGATGATAAACGGTTTAAACAACTCGGCAGCCATATCTTTTGGTAAACCGCATTCGTGTAATTTCAGGTTAGGACCTACAACAATTACTGAACGGGCAGAGTAATCCACACGTTTACCTAATAAGTTTTGACGGAAACGGCCTTGTTTACCTTTCAAAATATCTGAAAGTGATTTTAGGGCACGATTACCTTCGGTTTTAACCGCATTAACTTTACGTGAGTTATCGAACAACGAATCTACCGCTTCTTGCAGCATACGTTTTTCGTTACGTAAAATTACTTCCGGTGCTTTAATCTCGATCAAACGTTTTAAACGGTTGTTACGGATGATAACACGACGGTATAAATCGTTCAAATCGGAAGTAGCGAAACGACCACCTTCCAATGGTACTAACGGGCGCAACTCTGGTGGAATAACCGGAACAATTTTAACAATCATCCATTCCGGATTATTGTCAATACGGTTTTTAGCATCACGGAAAGCCTCAACTACTTGTAAGCGTTTTAAAGCTTCATTTTTACGTTGTTGAGAAGTTTCGTTAGCAGCCTGGTGGCGTAAATCGTATGATAACTGATCCAGGTCAATACGGCGCAGTAATTCTTCCAGTGCCTCAGCACCCATTTTAGCTACGAATTTCTGCGGATCTTTATCGTCCAAGTATTGGTTTTCTTTTGGTAAAGTATCCAATACGTCCAGATATTCTTCTTCAGTTAAGAAATCCATTTTAGAAATTCCGTCACCTTCTTTAATACCTGGCTGAATTACTACATAACGTTCGTAGTAAATAATTAAGTCAAGTTTTTTGGTTGGCAAGCCCAGCAGGTAACCAATTTTGTTTGGTAACGAGCGGAAATACCAAATGTGCGCAACTGGAACCACCAAGTTAATGTGGCCCATACGCTCACGACGAACTTTCTTTTCCGTTACTTCTACACCACAACGATCACACACGATGCCTTTGTAACGGATACGTTTGTATTTACCGCAATGGCATTCGTAATCTTTAACCGGACCAAAAATCCGTTCGCAGAATAAACCATCACGCTCGGGTTTGTAAGTCCGATAGTTGATGGTTTCTGGTTTTAAAACTTCACCGCTTGAACGCTCCAGTATAGACTCTGGTGAGGCCAAACTGATGGTGATGGTGGTGAAGTTGCTTTTTATTTTATTATCCTTTTTGTAAGACATATATCTTTTTAATGATTTAGTGAATAAGTAACTGATGTTTTATCAATCACTTTCCTTGCACATAAAAGTTAACAAAGGATTGAATGAACAATCATTCAATCCTTCACTAATCAATTTTTATTCTAACGTGATGTCCAGACCCAAACCTCTTAACTCGTGAACCAATACGTTGAATGATTCCGGTACAGATGGTGTTGGCAGGTTTTCACCCTTAACAATGGCTTCATAAGTTTTAGCACGGCCAATTACATCATCCGACTTCACAGTCAGGATTTCTTGCAAAATGTTGGCTGCACCGAATGCTTCCAGGGCCCAAACCTCCATCTCACCAAAACGCTGACCACCAAACTGAGCTTTACCACCCAATGGTTGTTGTGTAATTAATGAGTATGGTCCGATTGAACGGGCGTGCATCTTATCGTCAACCATGTGACCCAGTTTCAGCATGTAAATAATACCTACTGTAGTTGGCTGGTCAAAACGCTCGCCAGTTAAACCATTGTGCAGGTAAGTACGGCCTGTAGCTGGTAAGCCGGCTTTAGCAATCCACTCTTCTACCTCTGCATAGCTTGCACCATCAAAAATAGGAGTAGCAAATTTTACGCCCAGCTCTTTACCTGCCCAACCTAACACGGTCTCATAAATCTGACCCAAGTTCATACGCGAAGGTACACCCAACGGGTTCAGTACAATATCAACTGGTGTTCCGTCTTCCAGGAATGGCATATCCTCATCGCGAACGATGCGGGCAACAATACCTTTGTTACCGTGACGACCGGCCATTTTATCACCTACTTTAAGCTTACGCTTTTTAGCGATGTAAACTTTGGCCATTTGCACAATACCTGAAGGTAGCTCGTCACCTACACTGATCGCAAATTTATCACGACGGTAAGCACCCAGCTCTTCATTTACCTTAATACCGTAGTTGTGCAGTAACAACTTAATCTGATCGTTTTTATCATCATCAGTTGTCCACTTAGTTGGGTTGATATTTTCATAGTTCAACTCAACCAGTGTTTTTTGGGTGAACTTAACACCTTTTGGCACTAACAGTTCTTTGTAAACATTGTAAATACCTTGTGAAGTTTTACCATTCACAATTTCAAATAATTTGTCAACCAAACGATTTTTCAAATCTTTGATGGCTTTATCATGTTTAACATCCAGTTTTTCTAACTGTGCTTTTTCTTCAGATTTTGAAGTTTTCTTAGCACGTGAGAACAGCTTAGTATCAATTACCACACCACTGATAGACGGTGGAGTTTTTAATGAAGCATCTTTAACATCACCTGCTTTATCACCGAAGATAGCACGTAACAGTTTCTCTTCCGGAGATGGATCAGATTCACCTTTAGGAGTGATTTTACCTATCAGGATGTCGCCTTCTTTTACTTCGGCACCCACACGGATAATACCATCTTCATCCAGATCTTTTGTAGCTTCTTCTGATACGTTAGGGATATCTGGTGTTAACTCTTCCTCACCACGTTTAGTATCACGAACTTCCAGCTCGAACTCTTCTACGTGAATAGAGGTAAAGATATCTTGAGATACTACACGCTCAGAAATTACAATCGCATCCTCAAAGTTGTAACCTTGCCAAGGCATGAAAGCCACTTTCATATTACGACCTAAAGCCAGCTCGCCATCTTGAGTAGCATAACCTTCACAAAGTACCTGACCTTTTTCAACTCGTTGCCCTTTGGTTACAATAGGCTTCAAGTTCATGGTGGTGCTCTGGTTGGTTTTCTGGAATTTGATTAAGCGATATGATTTGATATCGTCATCAAATGAAACCAAACGATCATCTTCGTTACGGTCGTATTTAATGCGGATTTCATTAGCATCCACATAATCTACTTCACCATTACCTTCAGCGTTAATCAGGGTACGTGAATCTTTCGCTACACGACCTTCCAAACCTGTACCTACAATTGGCGCTTCTGGGCGCAACAGTGGCACAGCTTGGCGTTGCATGTTCGAACCCATCAATGCACGGTTAGCGTCATCATGCTCCAAGAATGGAATTAGTGATGCTGCTATTGAGGTAATCTGGTTAGGCGCAATATCCATGTAATCCAAACGCTCAGGCTCAATTACCGGGAAGTCACCCTCGAAACGTGCTTTTACACGTGGGGTAGCAAAATTACCTTGGTCATCATATACCGCATTAGCTTGACCGATAGTTTTACCATCTTCATCCTCTGCTGACAAATAAATTACAGGCTCTTGAACTGCTACTTTACCGTTATCCACACGTTTGTATGGTGTTTCGATAAAGCCTAAGTTGTTGATTTTAGCGTGAACGCACAATGAAGAAATCAAACCAATGTTTGGTCCTTCTGGTGTTTCAATGGTACACAAACGGCCATAGTGCGTATAGTGAACGTCACGCACCTCGAAACCGGCACGCTCACGTGACAAACCACCTGGACCAAGCGCCGATAAACGGCGTTTGTGTGTGATCTCGGCCAATGGATTGGTTTGATCCATAAACTGAGATAACTGGTTGGTACCAAAGAACGAATTAATTACTGATGATAAAGTACGTGCGTTGATCAAATCGGTTGGTGTGAACACCTCGTTGTCACGAATGTTCATACGCTCACGAATGGTACGAGCCATACGGGCTAAACCTACACCGAATTGTGCGTACAACTGCTCACCTACCGTACGTACACGACGGTTTGATAAGTGGTCAATATCATCCACCTCAGCTTTAGAGTTAATCAGCTTAATCAGGTACTTAACGATAGCAATAATATCTTGCTTGGTTAATACTTTGATTTCATCTGAAGTATCCAGCTTCAGTTTACGGTTGATGCGGTAGCGGCCCACATCACCCAAGTCATATCTTTTATCAGAAAAGAACAAACGATCGATGATACCACGTGCAGTTTCTTCATCTGGTGGTTCAGCGTTACGTAATTGACGGTAGATGTGCTCAACCGCTTCTTTTTCTGAGTTGGAAGTATCTTTTTGTAGTGTATTATAGATAATGGTATAATCACCGCTGGTAGCTGCATCCTCTTTGTTCAGGATAACAGATTTCACACCAGCATCAATGATCATATCAATGTTGTCGTCATCCAATACGGTTTCACGCTCCAGGATAATTTCATTACGGTCGATAGATACAACTTCACCTGTATCTTCGTCCACGAAGTCTTCTACCCATTTTTTAAGCACCCTTGCAGCCAGTTTACGACCTACATATTTTTTAAGGCCTGATTTGCTAACTTTTACTTCATCAGCTAACTCAAATAATTCCAGAATGTCTTTATCTGAATCATAACCGATAGCACGCAGCAGGGTTGTAACCGGGAATTTCTTTTTACGGTCGATGTAAGCATACATTACGTTGTTTACGTCGGTAGCAAACTCAATCCATGAACCTTTGAAAGGAATTACACGGGCAGAGTAAAGCTTAGTACCGTTGGTGTGGCGGCTTTGGCCGAAGAACACACCTGGTGAGCGGTGCAGCTGTGATACAATTACACGCTCAGCGCCATTAATAACAAATGTACCTTTTGGAGTCATGTAAGGGATAGTACCCAAGTACACGTCCTGTACAATGGTTTCAAAATCCTCGTGCTCCTCATCATTACATGAAAGGCGCAGTTTGGCTTTTAATGGCACACTGTAAGTTAAACCACGGTCGATACACTCTTGAATATCGTAGCGTGGCGGATCAATAAAATAGTCTAAAAATTCCAGCACAAAAATGTTTCTGGAATCAGAGATAGGAAAGTTTTCGGCAAACACTTTAAACAAACCTTCTTTATGACGGTTGTCGGAAGTGGTTTCCAATTGAAAAAATTCCTGGAAAGATTTCAACTGCACATCCAGAAAGTCAGGGTAGTCAATAACATGCCTGCTGGTTGCAAAGTTCACTCTTTGGTTATTTTTGTTTGCCAAGGGATTATATATTTAATATGAATTAAACTCTTAGTGGTTTATTTAAAGTTGTTCCTGAACTTCAAACAAAAATGAAAACGTTATAAACGGCAATAGACCCCGACCAAATACAGGTCGGAGTCTGTTGCATAAGGGCTTTATTGAGTTAGATTACTTAATCTCAACTACAGCTCCGGCTTCTTCCAAAGATTTTTTCAAAGATTCAGCTTCGTCTTTAGTAACACCAGTTTTTAATTCTTTAGGTGCACCGTCAACTAAATCTTTAGCTTCTTTCAAACCTAAGCCAGTTAAGTCTTTTACTAATTTTACAACTTGCAATTTAGCACCGCCAGCTTCTTTCAAGATTACGTCGAATGAAGTTTTTTCTTCAGCAGCAGGGGCAGCATCACCACCACCAGCAGCAGGAGCAGCAACAGCAACAGCTGCAGCAGCAGGCTCAATACCATACTCGTCTTTCAAGATTTGAGCTAACTCGTTAACTTCTTTTACTGTTAAGTTTACTAACTGTTCAGCAAACGCTTTTAAATCTGCCATTTTATTTTAATTTTCTTTTAATACTTGTGTGTAAATTTCGAACTTAAGGTGTTCGTTAACCTTCTCTTTCTTGTAATGTTTTAACTAAGCCTGCAATAGTAGTTCCGCCTGATTGTAAAGCAGAAAGTACATTTTTAGCAGGTGATTGCAATAAGCCGATGATTTCGCCAACCAATTCTTCTTTTGATTTTAAGGTTAGCAGAGCATCAAGCTGATTGTCACCTACAAATGAGGCTGAATATACGTATGCACCTTTTAAAACAGGTTTATCACCTTGCTTTCTTAAGTCTTTAATCAGCTTGGCAGGAGCTTTAACTGATTTAGAGAATAAGATAGTTGATGTACCTTTCAGTGCATCAAACAAAGGAGCAAAATCGCCGCCTGCAGCTTCCATAGCTTTTTTAATCAAGCTATTTTTAGCTACCTGCATGGTAATGTCGTTTTCAAAACATTTGCGGCGGATGTCGTTAATCTTAGCTACGGTTAAGTCAGCAGTATCAGTAATATAGAAATTACCATACTCTTTGATTTGCTCGGTAAGAGCATTAACCAGTTCGTATTTTTCTTCTTTATTCATGATTTAGATCCCCGCTACTGTTTTGGTTTCAACTTCAATTCCTGGCGACATAGTTGAAGAGAGGTGAATACTCTTGAAATAGGTGCCTTTGGCTGCTGATGGTTTTAGTTTAGAAATGGTTTGAATTACTTCCAACGCATTTTCATAAATCTTTTCAGCAGGGAAAGATACTTTTCCGATGGAGGCGTGAATGATACCGGTTTTGTCAACCTTAAAGTCAATCTTACCAGCTTTCACCTCAGTTACAGCTTTACCTACTTCGGTAGTTACTGTACCTGATTTAGGGTTAGGCATCAGGTTACGTGGACCCAAAATACGGCCCAAACGACCAACCTTAGCCATAACGCTTGGCATAGTGATGATAATGTCAACATCAGTCCATCCGCCTTCTATTTTAGCAATATAGTCATCCAAACCTACGTAATCTGCACCTGCGTCTTTAGCTTCTTGCTCCTTATCAGGAGTACAAAGCACCAGTACACGTACAGTTTTACCGGTTCCATGAGGTAAGGTAGCTATACCACGTACCATTTGATTGGCTTTACGTGGGTCAACACCTAAACGTACATCAATATCAACAGATGCATCAAACTTTGTAGTGGTGATTTCTTTCACCAGGCTTGTTGCATCCTGTAAAGTGTAAGCTTTGTTAGCCTCAATTTTGGATAGTACTGCTTTTTGATTTTTTGTTAATCTAGCCACTGTCTTAAACTGATTTGTGTGTTAATTATTGATTCCAGGGCGCTGTACCAGATACAGTGATACCCATGCTGCGAGCAGTACCAGCCACCATTTTCATGGCTGATTCAACGGTAAACGCGTTCAAGTCAGGCATTTTATCTTTAGCAATAGACTCAACCTGTTCCCAATTTACATTGGCAACCTTTTTACGGTTAGGCTCAGCAGAACCACCTTTTAAGCCTGAAGCTTCCAATAATTGGATTGCCACAGGAGGAGTTTTGATGATAAAATCGAATGACTTGTCAGTGTACACCGTAATAACTACCGGAAGCACTTTACCAGCTTTATCCTGAGTACGTGCATTAAATTGCTTGCAAAACTCCATGATGTTCACACCCTTAGCACCTAAAGCAGGACCAATGGGAGGTGATGGGTTTGCAGCGCCACCTTTAACTTGTAGTTTTACTAACGCACCGACTTCTTTTGCCATCTTGTAATTAATTAATTGTACTTAATGTTAGTAAATGTTGGAAGCAATGTAACATTTAAGCGCTGAACATAAAAAATTCAGCCCGCAAAGATAAGAACTTTACGGGCTGAATCAAAGTATTATTTTATTATTCTTTTTCTACTTGCATGTAGTTTAATTCAAGCGGCGTTCGGCGCCCGAATATCTTTACCATTACCTTTAACTTCTTCTTTTCTTCGTTCACTTCTTCAATCACGCCGCTAAAGCCGTTAAAAGGACCATCCATTACTTTTACGTTTTCGCCTACGTAATAAGGCACATTCATGGTTTCGGTTTGTGCCGCCATCTCATCAACCGTACCTAAAATGCGGTTTACTTCTGACTGGCGCAAAGGGATAGCATTACCGGCTTTATCACCTAAAAAACCTATAACGCTATTGATATTTTTAATTACGTGCTCCAGCTCACCATCTAGTGCAGCTTCCATTAACACATAACCTGGAAAGAAGTTACGCTCTTTGGCAATTTTCTTGCCATCGCGCATCTGATAATATTTTTCGGTTGGAATTAAAACTTGTGGTACTAAATGCGAAATACCTAAGCGGTTAATTTCGGCATCTATATATTGTTTAACTTTTTTTTCTTTGCCGCTAACGGCTCTTACCACATACCACTTTAACTGATCGCTCATTTGCTGTTACTTGATTATTAGGTAAGTGAACCATAAAATAGCCTGAGCAGATAACCAATAATCTGGTCCATACCAAATATAACCAGCGCAATAATGATAGCTGCTACCAGCACCAGTACAGCACTGCTTTGCAGCTCGCGCCAAGTAGGCCAGGTTACCTTTTCGGTTAACTCGATATATGACTCCTTGATGTATTCGGCTACTGAAGACATTTATTTAAACTTATTAAGAGGAGCACGGGAACAAGGATTCGAACCCTGATCAAAGGTTTTGGAGACCTCTATTCTACCGTTGAACTATTCCCGTGTATTTTAAAACAAAGTACTTAGTATGAACCAAGTACTTTGTTTTTATAAATTAACCTAACCTTGTCATCTCCTTTTGTGGAGCTGGGGGCTGGGTTATTATTTTAAGATTTCAGTTACCTGACCAGCACCTACTGTACGGCCACCTTCGCGGATAGCGAAACGTAAACCTTTTTCCATTGCGATAGCGTTGATTAACGATACAGTGATAGTAACGTTATCACCAGGCATAACCATTTCTACACCTTCTGCTAATGCAATTTCGCCAGTTACGTCAGTGGTACGGAAGTAGAACTGAGGACGGTATTTGTTGAAGAATGGAGTATGACGACCACCTTCAGCTTTTGATAATACGTAAACTTCGGCTTTGAAATCGGTGTGAGGAGTTACTGAACCTGGTTTACAGATAACCATACCACGACGAATATCAGTTTTCTCAATACCACGTAACAATAAACCTACGTTGTCACCAGCTTCACCCCTGTCCAGGATTTTGCGGAACATTTCCACACCTGTAACAGTTGATTTTAAGTTTTCAGCACCCATACCCAGGATATCAACTGGATCACCAGAGTTGATAACACCACGCTCGATACGGCCAGTAGCTACAGTACCACGACCAGTGATTGAGAATACGTCCTCAACCGGCATCAGGAATGGAAGGTCAGTCAGACGTGGAGGAATTGGAATGTAAGCATCAACTGCATCCATTAATTCCATAATTTTGTCAACCCATTTAGGTTCTGCGTTCAGACCACCTAAAGCTGAACCCTGGATAACTGGAATATCATCACCTGGGAAATCATAGAATGATAATAATTCACGGATTTCCATTTCAACTAATTCTAATAGTTCCGGATCATCAACCATGTCAACTTTGTTCATGAAAACAGTCAAAGCAGGTACACCTACCTGACGAGCTAACAGGATGTGCTCACGAGTTTGTGGCATTGGACCATCGGTAGCAGCAACTACCAGGATAGCACCGTCCATTTGAGCAGCACCAGTAACCATGTTTTTTACATAGTCAGCGTGACCTGGACAGTCAACGTGTGCGTAGTGACGGTTTGCAGTTGAGTATTCAACGTGCGCAGTATTGATGGTAATACCACGTTCTTTTTCTTCAGGAGCAGAGTCGATTGAATCGAAAGAACGAGCCTCAGATAAACCTTTATCAGCTAAAACTTTAGTGATAGCTGCGGTTAAGGTTGTTTTACCGTGGTCAACGTGACCGATAGTACCGATGTTTAAGTGCGGCTTACTGCGGTCAAACTTTTCTTTTGCCATGATTTATAAAATATTTGTAGGTTAATTTTACTAATTTAATTTAACGCATTACATGCATCGAGCCAACGAAGGGATTTGAACCCTTGGCCTCTTCCTTACCAAGGAAGTGCTCTACCCCTGAGCTACGTCGGCTTATTACTCTTTACTTTCCGGTTATTGAGTTATCTTGTTTTAAGTTATTCAGTTAACCTTTACAGCAACCCAACAACTCAGCAATCCGATCACTTAATAACCATCCTGAGCGGAAGACGAGGTTCGAACTCGCGACCTATAGCTTGGAAGGCTATCGCTCTACCAACTGAGCTACTTCCGCATACAAGTTGGCAGTTTCCAATAAACAGCTAGCAACTAATGCAAACTGAGAATTGACAACTGCCGACCTGTAAAGTGGGGAGAGAAGGATTCGAACCTTCGTAGCCGAAGCAACGGATTTACAGTCCGTCCCATTTGACCGCTCTGGTATCTCCCCAGTTCCTTGATTTCAAAATTTTAACATTTGACTTTAAAAATCAAATACTCCAATATCTGAAATTTCAAAACCTGAGCCTCCTATCGGGATCGAACCAATGACCTACTGATTACAAGTCAGTTGCTCTACCAGCTGAGCTAAGGAGGCTTATTTTTTATTAGTTTAAAGAACCGTTCCCCTTATAGTGAGTACCTCTCTGAAAGGGAATGCAAATCTACACATATTTTCGCCTGTGCAAAATATTTTTCAAAAAAAAATCAGCAGGTTTTTTGCCTGCTGATTTTTTGTTTTCTATGTATCTGATTTTCAGTATTCATCTTCATCAACCGATAGCAAACTATTTTTTATAGTACCATCAGCTACAGCTGATTGCTTCTGTTTTTGCTTTTGTATTTGCTTGCGCAGGCTCTCAACAGCCAAGTCAATACACTCCTCAAAGGTTTTACATTGATGACGGGCAAACAATTGATGGCCGGGCATCTGGATTTTGATCTCTCCTACTTTGTTCGCTTCGTTTTCCGTATTTTCCAGTTTCAAATACACTTCGCCACTAACAATATTATCACTATATAAATCTAGCTTATCGGCTTTTTTTTGAATAAAATCCAGTAGTTTTTTGTCAGCGCTAAAATGAATAGCTTGAACGGTAATTTTCATGTTTCCTCCTTGTTATGCCTTTGGATGGGCTTGTTTATAAATAGATTTTAATCGCTCTACAGAGTTATGAGTATATACTTGAGTGGCACTTAAACTTGCATGGCCCAGCAAATCTTTTATTGCATTCAGGTCAGCACCCTTGTTTAATAAGGTAGTGGCAAAACTATGCCGCAGTACGTGCGGGCTTTTTTTATTCTGAGTAGATATGTAGTTTAAATATTTATGCACAGTCAAATAAATCATCTTGGCGTAAGCATCAGCTCCTGTATTGGTAACGATTAATTTTAACGAATTGTTAGCAAATATTTCACTTTTTTTTAACACCAAATAGGTTTGCAATAGTTGTTGCAACTCTTTATTCAAAGGCACAATACGTTGCTTATTGCGCTTACCCAATACTTTAATGGTAGCTTCATAGGTATTGATATCGCCTTCGGTAAGGCCTGTTAATTCAGAGAGTCGAATACCTGTTCCGAACAGCAATTCAATGATCAACTTATCACGTACACCTTTAAAATCATCTGTAAACAAGGTATCGCTATCCAGCAATTGCATCATCTTCTGGTCTTCAACCACTACCGGCAGTTGCTTGGCAGTTTTTAGCGCCTGCACTTTAGCAGTAGGTACAGTAGTAATATGTGCCTCGCTCAGCAAAAACTTAAAGTATTTGCGTAGGGTAGCAATTTTACGATTAATGGTACGGGCTGATTGATCATTCATCAGCGTTACCATCCAGTTACGGATATGATGATGGGTTATATCGGAAGGATGCTGAACCACTGGATCAGACTGGTTCAAAAAAGCCATAAATTGAGTCAGATCCGACTCATAGGCCGTTACGGTATGCGGCGAGTACCGCTTTTCGTAAGTAATATATTGGATAAACTGGCTTAAAAACATAAAAACTATTTGTACTATAGCCTGGCAGGCAAAGTACAAATAGTTTCAATATATCAAAACAGGAAGTTTAACTTATACAGTAGTTTCCTGATTCATGCCTTGTTTATAGATGGCGTGTTTAACCACATTTCTGCGGGCAACTGATTTCTTTTCAAAAGCTTGGCGGCTGCGCAGTTCGCGTAAAACACCAGTTTTTTCAAATTTCTTTTTGAAACGTTTCAGCGCTTTATCTAATGATTCGCCGTCTTTTACATTGATAATAATCATACCTTCTTATACCTCCTTTCGGGATGGCAAAAGTAGCTATAAAGTTTTAAATATTAACAGCGTTCTAGTAATAAAAATCAGCAAACCTTGAAATGATCTATACTTTTATAAAAATCAGCAAATCAAGCCTCTCCCCTGTACTTCATTTTGAAGAGCTGATTAGGTTTAAGATAGATCTGATCGTGTTTAAAGTCTAATATGATATTGAATCTTTTCAAAAGATCATTACCTAAGTAATTCACCTCAGACGTAGATCGGTTTAACCCCTCCACCATCAATGTTGGAATATTTATCAATGGATAACCAGCCAGCTTTAGTAAAGGCGATTGTACTATTTTGGTTTCGTACTTTTTACCCTGCGGATCATGAAGCACTGTTGATTTTATGAGCTTTAAATTTTTAGGATATTTTTGCTTTTCAATCCAGTCATTATTTAAAATAACTGCTTGTTCTGACCCGGTATCCATAGCAAAATAGCTATTATACTTTTTATGATTCACCTCGAAAGTTCCTTTAATACAAGCTTGTGAGTGTACAAAATCTATAGGTGCTTGATGATAGCCTTTTAAATGTTTTGGCATTTTAGAATGAACTATTAAAAGATGTCGATTATAATTGATCTCAACTATTTTCCCTTCAAATACATCCCATCCTATTCTGCCATCCATTTCGTGTGCTGTTATGTTAGTAGGTAGTATTTCTGGATTGTACCAAACCAGATTACCCATTTGAAACTTAGACACCCTGCTTAGCTTATTAAAGTTTGGTTTAGCTTTACCCGCCAGTGCATCGGGCTGATTAGCTAACAGCTTTGTTTTTTTAAGTATAGCCTCTTGCGTGATGTGAAAACCAAAAGAGCTAACATCAAAATGAAAATTCAAGGTATCTGTGCTGTTGACAACCACTTTCACCCCAATAGCATTATAAGTTGTTAATGTGAATGGAATAGTATCATGTGTAGCTGTAAGCTGCTTAGTCTCTGCTTCGGGTGGTATGGCACTGGCTATCTGTGTATAGCAGGAGTCTTTACCATTGAGTAGTATTACAAAATTAAACCGTGTTCCGGGTTTTACTTTTACACGAACAGAGTCTATATTGGTATAAAAGGTAACCCACTTTGTTTTTCGCGTTCGGTCGGCGGTGTAGGTATCAGGCCTAATTTTAGGTGAGAGCGTCCAACCATTTTTATTTAAGTAGCCTCCATCATTAATGGTAACTTTAGAAGATGTGGCTTTAATAACCGGCAATGTAGTTTGTGCAACAGCATACTGCATGCAAAAAGATGCCATCAGAAAGGTTGTTAGTTTTCTCACCATCCTATTCACTATTTAATTTCTACTAGCGCAGTATTATCATCCGTATTACGGTCAATCATTTTATAAACCGGATCGATGCCAGCACGCACAGGCTTATCTTTTACTTTAATAGTTAAGGTTGTTTTTTCCTGCGTGAACTTTTGCCGTTGCAAGTAAGTTAATTTTTCTTTACCGTTTTGTTTAGTAAACACACCAATATCGATGTAGTCTTTGATAGGCGCACGCTTTTCGTTACCAGAACGATCAGCATAATATTTTACTGTTTGTAGCGGTAAGGTCACTTCATAACCATCTTTAACTTTCTTGGCTATTGGGTTTACCACGCGGTTTTCAAATAAGGTAATCCGGCTAAACAAATCATCTACTACATACTTCAAACTATCGGGTGTTACTTCTTTCAGATAACCGGTTAGTACATTTGATGTAGGATAGTTATCCTGATTACCATAGTTGGCAATTAGTTTGCGCAAGGCTTGATTTACTTTATCTTCCCCTATATAATCCTGCAAGGCAAAGTAAGCCAGTGATGCTTTTTGATAATGAATGTAAGCTTGTTGATCGGTTTGATCGAGCGGATTTTCATTCTTTCGTTCGGATGACCGGCCTTGCAGATAACCATCTAATTCGTATTTCAGGTATCGGCGTAATTCATCCACATTCAACGAATGTTTCAGTAGCATCAGGGCACTGTACTGCGCCAAACCTTCCGAATACATTTGCCCGCCTACGGTATTTGCCTCACAAACCTGGTGCCCCCACCATTGATGACCAAGTTCATGTGCCGTAACATAATAAGTCATATCCAGCTTTTCAGGCCGCTTATGAAACAAGAAGCCTATTCCCTCTGAGAACGGAATGGTATTAGGGAAAGATTGAGCAAAACCCCGGTATTTGGGGAATTCAATAATACGTGCTTGCTGAAATAAAAACGGACTGAAGTTCTGACTATCATAACTCAAGCCACGTTTTAAAGTATTCAGCATACCCTCCACATTATAGCCGTGCGGCTGATGATAGTACACTTCCAGGTTTACATTATTCCATTTTGCCCGCTTCACCGTGTACCGGCCCGATATAATATTAAAGAAGTTGAATACGGGTTTATCCATCTGGTATTCAAAATAAGCACGCCCATTCTGTTTCCATTGTTTTTTCAGATAGCCAGGGGTAATAGCAATCTGGTCAGGTGCAGTGCTCACTACCAAATCCAACCCAGTACGCCCACGCTGACCAAAAAGATTTAATTGCCTGTTAAGTGTATCGGTACGTGGCGGTAATCCTTTTTGCTCTTTAAGTCCGCGTTTCTTACGATCATCTGTATCCGAAAGCTCGTAACCACTATTATATCCTAATGATGGGAATATATCCGTATTGTTAATGAAAGTTCCGTTTTCTACATAATTGTATTCTGGTCTATCATTAGTAAAGCCCTTTTTAGTGCGCTTACCTATTAGTTCCATTTGCAACGAGTCTCCGGGTTTAAGCGGAGTTGACAGTTGGTACACAGTAAACCGAAATAATGGATAAGCTTTCTTCTTGACAGTCGGTATACTAAAGCGTAGTGTACTATAATGTAAATCTTGGTCGGCAGGTTCTTGCACCAGCAACTCAGAAATGGGTGCACGCATTAGGTTTTTATAAGTAACCGTACCTTGTAACTCCAGATTACCATTTTCAGGATGCAGGTTTATGGTTCCTTTTACATTAACTACACTAGGTTGCAGGGTGCGCTCATACGTTTTCTTTAACTGCTTTTCATAATTAGCCTGCAAATCCATTTCCTGCTCAGGATTGTGATACTTATTCCAAACATTTGCATTAATGTAGTAATAAACACCTGCCGCTAAAGCTATAATCATGACCAATATAGCAAATACAGCTTGGGGCTTGCCAAAACGCTGGCGCAGATTATGCAAACGAGCTTTAAAGCTGTTATCAGTTCCGCGTTGATATAGTAATACGGCCAGTAAGAGTACCAATCCACCGATAGCAGCCCAATAGGTTTTTAGCACCAAAAATTTATTGATGTCTGCCGCAAAGCCGTTCATGTCCGAATATGTACCTACACCACCACTATTAGGAATCAGCAGATTATAGAATATCTTCAGTTGCGATGTCATGATTACATACAGGTAGAACAAGATTGACACCGCATAACCGATAAACTTATTATTGAATAAGCTTTGAATAAAGAAAGTAAAAGCTACATAAATTAGGATAGGGATATACACATTAAATAACAGTATTTTGATATACACACCCAGCTCAATATGCGTAAAGCCTTTAGCCAATTGCGTGAATACGCCAACTGGTATCATGAACAATAGATACACCAGCAGCATACCGGCCAAAGCCAAATACTTAGCCACAATAGGCACAGCATAACTCACAGGCAAGGCATCAAATATCTGGTTGAAACGTACTTCTTTTTCTCGCCAGATGATTTCGCCGGCGTAGAATAGTACCATGATATTGATAATTAGAAATATCTGACTGGCTATAAACCCGGCTACTGATGAAGATACGGGGTACAACTCCTGCCCGTGAAACGAAGTAGCGTATTCGGCATTGATGCCAATTAGTACAATCCCTACAATACCAATACCCCAAAAAGGCACAGAACGAATAATCTCTTTAAAGTATAATCGCGAAAGCACATTCACCTGGCTCAACCAAGTACCAGCCGAATAAGTAGGCTGCACAAAAGGTACCGGTAAGGTATCAGCCGCTGCCACTTTGTTTGATTGAAAAACTTTCTTTTTAAACAACCCAGTATAAACAGCTCTGAACTTAAATACGGAAAAGGTGATAGCAAAAAAAACCAGCCCTAAACCCGACCACAGCAAACGGTTAACTAACAACAAGCCACTAAAAGGCACTTGTAATGCGTTTTGTTCGGCTACCGTCCAGTAGCGGGTTAAAGCTTGCAGAGTGTAATAGCCAAATGGATCCCACAGGGCAGCGCGATGCATGTTTTCTACATCGCCTATCAGTTCGCTCACCATGGCATAAAAGCCCAGCAACACAATAGCCTGCAGGTAAACGAACAGCATTTTACGGCTTAGAGCTCCGCTGGCAAAAAATATGCACGAGTAAACGAACATATTAAACACAATCATGATAAACCACGGCCTGATAAACTGCGCGAGGCTGATGGGTAGAAACTTACTATGATCGTTCCAAGGCATATGAGCACCCAACCAACCTCCCCAGATAAAACCGGAACTAATCAGCAATAAAATCAGGAACGAACCTAAAAAGCGACCTACCAGATAGCTAGTTTTGTTGATATTAGTGGTAAAAATAAGCGACTCCATCTTGTGCTCAAAATCGCGCAGAATGGGTACGCCCATAACGGCTGATGACACAAACAAGCCAACAGCCAGGCTTAACGTACCCGCAATGTTGAACAGTACAATAGAGGCGTTTTGCTTCACCTTCCCAATGTCTCCCCCTACATGAATGCCGTTCCAGCACATTACAGCATATGCCAGTAAAAACCAGATGAGAAAATAAATGTAAGTAGCCGGCCGGTTAAGGCGATATTTCACCTCAAACTTGATAACTTCCCAAAGCATGTGATCGGTTGATTAAAGGGTGGATAACTGCGGTTGACGACCAAAGATGTAAGAGAAGTAAACATCTTCCAGATCAGGTTGCACTTGTTCGAAACCGGGTTCAGGTTGTGCAGGCGCATAAACGTGTAAGGTAGGCTTACCAGCTACCAGCTTATCAGAAATAACGTTAAAGCGGCTTTTATAACTTTCAGTTTCTCCCTTATCTACCCGCTTGCTCCAAATTTTCCCTTGCAGTTCCTGTAAGGCTTTTAGCGGACTACCTTGCATCAACACCTCCCCTTTGTTGATAATGGCCATATCGGTACATAACTCTTTTACATCTTCCACAATGTGAGTAGAAAGAATAACGATAGTTTCTTCCCCCAATTCTCCTAACAGGTTCAAGAAACGGTTACGCTCAGCTGGGTCAAGGCCCGCTGTTGGTTCATCTACAATAATAAGCTTTGGATTGGATAATAAAGCTTGGGCAATGCCAAAGCGCTGCTTCATCCCACCTGAGTAGCCTGATAAATGCTTTTTACGATCGTTATACAAGTTGGTTTTATGTAGCAGCGAGGTAACCAAATCCTTACGTTCGCGACTGTTGCTGATACCTTTAAGTACAGCCAGGTGGCTTAACAAATCTTCGGCAGATATTTTAGGATATACACCAAACTCTTGCGGCAGGTAACCCAGCGTTTTGCGTACAGCTTCTTTTTGACTTAGTACATCAATGGTGCCCAAAGTAATACTGCCCGCATCCGGCTCTTGTAGAGTAGCAATGGTACGCATCAAACTGGATTTGCCAGCACCATTGGGCCCCAGCAAACCGAACATGCCCGAATTGATAGTCAGGTTGATATTTTTTAGCGCTTGTACACCATTACTATAGGTTTTGGAGAGCGATTGAATGATTAATTGCATAATGTCAGGTGGTTTGTTGCGTAATTTACTGAATGAAACTTAAATCAACAGCACTTTGACGCATAAAACACTGAGTAGTTACATCAATTTCGTAACGCTCATCTCATTAATACACATTATTCGGAAATCACAGATTTATCTCCTTCATTAACATTTTCTGTAAATTCGTAACGCTCATCTCATTAATACACATTATTCGGAAATCACAGATTTATCTCCTTCATTAACATTTTCTGTAAAAAAGCCCGCAGTTCAACAAAGTTTAAATTCTTAGCAACTACTTTCTCTTCACTATTATAGCTTTGTGATTTGAACAGGATAAACATTGGCAGCTTAATGCAGCTAAATACGTGGCAGAGGATACACCGTGATGAATGATTTAAATTTACTTTATGCCTCTATAAACCCGAAGTTTATTAAAAGAACCAGCAAGCTGTTCAAACAACTTGTAACTTTTAATCCGGCAGAGGTATATGCCAGAATTAATATTGAGAAGTTTAAGCGCCGGCAAAAGTTAGACATTAAAGAGCTTTTTCCGAATACTACTACTGGCTATTGTGCCTGCGGTTGCGGTATGAAATTATTAGGCCGACAATCGCGATGGGCTTCTAGGAAATGCTCAGATTTCCCCAGACATGTGCAACTGATTTTGTGTGGAGATAGTCAGCTTATCAAAAAAATCATGATGTGCTATCTGCCTTATGAATGTTGTAAATGCCACTGCAAAAATTATATAATTTCCACGGCAAAATCTAAGGTAGATGGCATTCAGGTAGATCATGTGATTGCCGTAAAAAATGGCGGTGGTGGCTGCTGGTTAGGTAACTATCAGTTTATTTGCCACACTTGCCACGCCAAAAAGACGGTTATAGATAACCAAATAAGGAGTATGCAATCTGCTATGCCTGTTTCTATAGCTTTCGATTGAACTTTTTGCTAAAGCAAGTTTATTAAAGCTCATCAAGGCATATAAGGTTGCCCCACTATCAACTTATCGCCCGATAAATCCACTTCGAACAAATGAGGAACGCGCAGGTAATGGCCGTTGATGCTTTTATGGCTATGTACAGCCATCAACCATTTGCCTTGCAGAGTTTGAAACAGCATACCATGACCATAATCGGGTGGGGTAATCGGATTGGATTCCTGCATCCAAGGGCCGTCCAGTTTGCCGCTTTTAGAGTAAGCTACACCTTGCGTGTAAACGCTATACACCCAACTGGTCCAGATCATGCCCAATCGGCCGGTTTTGGTGCGGAATACGTAAGGCCCGTCAGTTACTTTGTTGGGCACAATTTTACCATCCTGCTTTTCCTTACTCCATGGCGATTCACTAGCTCGAAACAGCACTTTACCTTCACCGATTGTACCACTTAAATCAGGTTTTAGCTGTATCTTCTCAACAGTACCGTTCCAGTTCAGCAGCCATTCGCCACAATAGATCATGTAAGGCTTTTTATCTTCTATCCAGAAAGTGGCATCCAACGTAGGTTTGTTGGCAGGCAGATAGATCGGGTCAGCCATAGGTACAAAAGGGCCATCGGGTTTATCACTCACCAAAATGTGGCAGGCCCGGCGTTCCAGTACATTCCCCCTAACCGTATCTATTTTTACATCCCGGTTGGTAAAAGTGGCAAAATAGTAGTATTTACCTTGGTACTCGTGCAATTCAGCTGCCCAAATCATAGGGTTCTTTCCCATCCAAGAGTTTGGGTCAGGCTTAGCTACCCGGTAAGGGCCTGTCCACAATTTCAGGTCTTTGCTTTTCCACAACAAGCCACCTGTTCCCGTCATGTAATACATGTTGGTGGCTTTATCAGCAATAATGAAAGGATCGCTTAAGCGGATGGAATCTAAAGGTATGTTTTCTTTGACTACAAGTTCACGGTTTTGAGAGAAAACGGTAGTTACACCTAGTGTAATTAAGGTTAGTAGATAAAGCAGTTTTTTTGCCATCATGATAGCATTTTGTTGGTTACTATGGGGTTTACAGTATCAGCAGAGTCTCTCGATAGAAGGCATTACAGTATTAGTTGAGCCAGTACTGGTCCTCTGTCGAGAGGCCCTGCGGAAACAAAAGCATTGATGCTTGTTTATTAAATTAACCTTATGAACTGCATCTGCACGTTCCACACCTTACATCACCCGCACCTTCAAAAAGCTTGGATGTGCCTTAGAAATGTACACCCGGTGGGTAGCCTTCTTGAAATCTGTGTCTTTGGCTTTCATAATATCTTGGAACTGCTGGGTGTTGCGGTCGATAAGCGGGAACCAGGTGCTTTGCACCTGCACCATAATACGGTGACCTTTTTTGAAGGTGTGCAGTATATCCTGCAACTCAAAATTAACCGGGCTTACCTGACCGGGTACAAAAGCGGTTGGTTTGTCAAAGCCGGTACGATACTTCCCGCGCACGGCTTCGCTTCGTACCATTTGCTCGTAACCAGCCATTTGCACGCCTTCACCAGTAAACTTGTTATTTTTGGCTGTATCCGGGTACACATCCAATACCTTAACTACGAAGTCGGCATCAGTACCAGTGGTAGATACCTTAAGGTTCGCCCAGATGTTGCCGGCCAGGGTCACATCATGATCCAGCACGTCGGTTTGGTAAGTTAACACACCCGGATTTTTTTGAGCGAAACGCTGATCGGCGGTCATGTACTCGCGATCCATATCCATACTTTTATGGTTCAGAAAAGGTACTGGGTTATTTGGGTCAGATACAAACTCGTTGTAGGTGTCTTTACCAGCAGCAGGTGCTGTGAACGACAATTTGCCACCGGGTAAAAAGTACAGGTTCCTTTCTTGAGCAGGAGAAGGCGGCCAAGTGTTGTATGTTTTCCACTGATTAGCGCCGGTTTCAAAGGTTGAAACCTTAGGTAAATCCAACGGTGTACCTTTCAGATAATGGCTAAAAAAGGCAAACTCAATTTTCTCCCGGTAAAACGGACCAGTTGCACCGCCAAAATCCACATCGCCCAGATGGTCGCCGGTACCACGTGCCCAGCCGCCATGTACCCAAGGGCCCATGGCAAAGTAAACCGGGGTGTTTGGATTCAGTTTTACCAAGGTTTTGTAGGTGTTGATAGCGCCATATAAATCCTCGGCATCGTACCAGCCGCCGGTTACCAGGGTGGCTGTTTTAATATCGTGCAGGTGTGGCAGTACATTACGGTCTTTCCAATGCTGATCGTAATCAGGATGGTTCATCATTTCGTTCCACAAGCGGATGGTATCTTTAAAATATTTATCGTTGGTGTTCTTCATAGAACCCATCTTCATAAAAAAGTCGTAACCATCTTCCGTACCTGCATTAAATTCTTTGCCCCGGCGCTGGGTAGGTTTATCATCCTGCCGATTGGTGAAACCAGGGTAAAAGCCAAAGTTAGCTACCAGCATAAACGCGCCATTGTGCCAGCCATCATCACGCCATAAATCGGCAATGGGTGCTTGTGGCGAAGCTGCCACCAAAGCTGGGTGACGGCTCAGCAGCGAGGTAGTGGTATAAAAGCCGGGGTACGATATGCCCCACACCCCTACTTTGCCATTGTTGTTTGGTATGTTCTTAATCAGCCAATCAATGGTATCATATGTATCGGTGCCTTCATCTATATCATTAGTGGTTTTATGGTTTTCCAGCTCAGGAGTCATTTCCTCATAAATACCCTCGCTCATCCAACGACCACGTACATCCTGATACACGAAAATAAAACCATCATGCAAAAACTGTGGTGAAGGGCCTAAACTTGGTTTATACTGATCGGTACCATAAGGTGCTACGCTGTAGCAGGTACGGTCCATCATGATGGGGTACTTTTTCGATTGGTCTTTGGGCACGTACACTGAGGTGAACAGCTTTTTGCCATCACGCATAGGTATCTGGTACTCGTACTTGGTATAGTTTTCTTTAACGTAAGCCGCATCCGGGCCACCACCGCCCCGCTGTGCCAAAGCAGATAGCGTGAACAAGGAAAGGAGAAGGAAGGTTATTTTTTTCATGAGAGTTACGATAAATCGTCATTGCGAGCGATAGCGTGGCAATCGCTGAACTTTGCAAGAGTAATTACTTTTCCATGCAGAGATTGCTTCGTTCCTCGCAATGACGAAAATTTTTTTTTGCGTATAAATATAATTGTTTGTAAATAAAAAAGGCAAGCTACTGCTTGCCTTTACGTTATCCTTTTATTCAATTACTCATTAATAGCCTTTACACCGGGCAACTCTTTGCCTTCCATGTATTCGAGCAAAGCGCCGCCGCCGGTAGATACGTAGCTTACACCATCTACCAGATTAAATTTGGCTACTGCTGCGGCCGAATCACCACCGCCAATTAATGAGAAAGCACCATTTTGAGTTGCTTTTACTACAGCCTCAGCTACGGCTTTAGTTCCTTTTTCAAATTTTTCCATTTCGAAAACACCCATTGGGCCGTTCCACAAAATGGTTTTAGAACCTTCTACCACTTCGGTAAAAGCTTTAATAGAGTCCGGGCCAATATCTAAGCCCATCCACCCTTCTTTAATATCACTGTTGGATGCGGTATCGGTTTGGGCATCGTTCGAGAAAGCGTCGGCAATGATAGAATCAGTTGGCAATAGCAAATTCACACCTTTATCTTTGGCTTTCTGAATCAGGCTTAATGCTAAGTCCAGCTTATCATCCTCTACTAATGATTTACCGATGTTACCACCTTGCGCTTTGGCAAAGGTATAAGCCATACCACCGCCAATAATCAAGTTATCTACTTTTTCTAACATGTTTTCAATCAGCAGCAACTTGTCAGATACTTTTGCGCCACCCATAATGGCGGTGAAAGGTTTAGCAGCGCCGTTCAGTACCTTTTCAGCATTGGCTAGCTCGGCACCCATCAGGTAGCCAAAGTATTTATCGTTGGGGAAGAATTGGGCAATTACTGCTGTAGAGGCATGTGCACGGTGCGCAGTACCAAAGGCATCGTTCACATATACATCGCCCAATTTAGATAATTTTTCGGCAAAATCTTTATCACCTTTTTCTTCTTCTTTATATAAACGCAGGTTTTCCAGCAACAATACCTGACCAGGCTGCAAAGCTTCGGCTTTTTCAGTAGCCTGGTCGCCAATGCAATCATCAGCAAATTGTACTTCTACACCTAATAGTTCAGACAGATGTGGGATGATATGCTTTAATGAATATTTCTCGGTTGGTCCTTCTTTCGGTCGGCCCAAGTGCGACATCAGGATTACCGAGCCACCGTCTGCCAGAATTTTTTTGATGGTTGGCAATGCAGCCGTAATACGGTTATCATCTGTAATGTTATATTCTTTATCCAGTGGCACGTTAAAGTCAACCCGGATAAGTGCTTTTTTGCCGGCAAAGCTAACCTGATCTATAGTTTTCATATGGCTTGTGTCAATTAATGATCAATGCGGTGCCAAATTCAGAAATAAATTACTAAAGCGCAATGTAAATACAAAAAAGTGTGTTTAAAATACACGAACTCCCTATTGGCTTTATAACGAACACCTTACTGTATTTTCAGATACACTACATAATGCGGACCGATATTAAGGATTTCAAACTCATCAGAAATAATTTCAAAACCTAAATTCTGGTAAAAACGTGCAGCCACTTTACGGGCATTACACCACAGGTAATTTACTTTTTGCCCCCGCAGGTAAACTGCTGCAAAGTTAACCAGTTGCGTACCCAAACCTTTGCCCTGATAAACGGCTAAAGTAGCCATGCCCCGTAACTGATAAGCCACACCAGCATACTCTTGATAAGACTGCGGATGGAAAGAGGCTATACATACCAACTGCTCATCAGCATAGTAGCCTAAATGAAAGCTGCCTGGTAACTCATCACCCGGAAAGCGGCACTGTTCAGGTGTGAGCTTGCCATTCCGCAATATTTCGTTTCGGATAGGCAGCACATCTGTAGTTGAAATAAATTTTACCATGAGTTAATTATTTACGTTTTTTCCCAACGCGTGTAGGGATATACAATTTATTTTACTCTGAATTAACTGTAGTTAAAGCTAATGTGACTTATGTAGCAACACCCTAATTTTATATCAAGACAGCTGCTGTATGCGTTGCACTAAATCGGCCAAGCGGCTACTATACCCCATTTCATTATCATACCAACCTACTACTTTAACCAGGTTACCTACAATAGAAGTTAGCTGGGCATCAAAAATGCAGCTGTGCGGATTATCCAGAATATCGGTAGATACAATCGGATCTTCAGTATATTCCAGAACGTTCTTCATTGCACCTTCAGCTTGCTGCCGAAAAGCGGCATTAATTTCAGCCACTGTGGTATTTTTTTGCAGCTGACAGGTGAAATCGGTTAATGAGCCATTTAATACGGGTACACGAATACCCGCGCCCCCTAGTTTACCTTCCAGATGCGGGAAAATAGAAGTAATTGCTTTAGCTGCCCCCGTAGTAGTCGGAATAATAGAGGCTGAAGCTGCACGGGCCCGGCGTAAATCTTTATGCGGAGCATCATGTAAATTTTGGTCGCCGGTCATGGAGTGGACTGTTGTAATATATCCCTCAGTAATGCCCCAGTTATCCTCCAGTACCTTTACCATAGCCGCCACGTTGTTGGTAGTACAGGATGCGTTAGATAAAATAGGCGAACGCAAATCAATCTTCTCGTCATTCACACCTAACACTACAGTAGGTACTCCTTTACTGCTGGACGGTGCTGATAAAATAACCTGCTTGGCTCCGGCAGCCAAATGTTGCTGCCCACCCTCTAATGATGCAAACTTACCGGTACTCTCAATTACCAGATCAATACCTAAAGCAGCCCAAGGCAATTTAGCCGGTTCGCGCTCGGATAGTACCTGTATAGTATGGCCGTTTACCACCAAATGATTATCGTCAAAACTGGCGGTTCCCTTAAAGCCCCGATGCACTGAATCGTACTTAAACAAGTGGGCCAGGGTTGTAGTATCGGTAATATCATTGATAGCCACTACCTCAATGCCGGGTGTGGCTATTATATTTCGTAGAAAGATGCGGCCAATACGACCGAATCCATTGATAGCAATTTTCATGTAGCAATGTACTTTTGGTATTGCAAAGCTATAAATATTCAGCTTTGCTAATGCCCTTAAGTTCTGTACCATCATCCGTGTAGAGGTACAATGGTATAATTGCGTATTTTAGTGCCCTATTCGCAGCCTATAACTCTACATGAAAAGTAAATTAAACGCCTACTTTATTCTATCTATTGCTTTCGTAATTACCTTGCTAATGGGCATACTCTGCTACATAGCGCCACCTGCTGTGTTTCCCGACCCAGGATGGGGTTTTCAGGCGCTACGTTCTATGGAACATGGCGGCGGCTTTAATTCAATCATTAATCCCAGTCAAGATGATGTAGCTAAAAATACTTCCTTGTTTCTAACCTGGTGGTCGCCGGGGCAATACTTGGTTCCATACTTTTTTAAAAATCTGCTGCACATTAATACGGCACGCGCTTCTGTTATTACCACTGTGTTTTGCTATTTACTGGCTTTGTCTGGCTTATTCGCCTTTTTCAGAAAAGTGGGTTTTACCTCGCTTATTGCTGCCCTAAGTATTGTTTTTATTGCCAGCCAACAGTTTTATTATACGCCCTTTATATTTTACAATGGTGGCGAGGTCACCCAAATGGCTTTTATGGGTTGGTTCCTATATGGCTGCTTTTATTTTCGTAAACTAGATGTAAAGCTTTGGCTGTTTATTTTACTATCGGGCTGGGTAGGTTTTTTCTGCAAGTCCGCTATGATGTGGATATATGCTGCCGGTTTGCTTTGTGTGTGGATTAATTTATCACAATCCCAAAAGTTCGGTTTAACCTGGGTAAAAAAAGGCTTCTGGCTAGCTGTACCTGCCATCATCTCCATAGCAGGCATCTACATTTTCTTTTTACGCAAAGGTGCCAATCCAGCAGCATCTCATAATCCTGGTTGGCGTGTAGCTTCAGAAACTTTTAGCTGGCCTTTAGCTTCCCCTATGCTGGCGGGCTTTTCGGTTGATGATTTAACTAATGGGCTCCTTTTTCACCCGGATGGGCCAATGTTTAGTTTAACCTGGTCGCTTATTATGGTGTGGCTGATGGCGATAATCAGCGTTATTATGGTCATTGCTATTCTGCGCCGTGTGCCTTACACTGATTATAAACTGGTCTTGACTGTATTTTACATCGTATCTATCTTGTTTTTCAGCTATGCGTATGTAAGGCAGGCTGCAATTTCATACGAAGGCCGGCATTACCGGATCGTAGGTTTGCTGATAGCACCAGGAATTATTTACTTGTTTAGCCGTTTACAATGGCAGTATCGCACCTTGTTTGGCTTGGTGTGGATTTTTATCGCTTACATTAGTTACGAACGTACTGCGCGAGAACATCACTATGAAACGCATAAAGGCGAAGTGCGTGGTCATACCGGGTTTATCCAGCAGTTTGCCGACCAGCCCTCGCTTAATTACCTGATGCAGTTGGATGAGCAGCACAAAGATGCTATTTTCGTTTTTACTAGTAATGACTTAGGTTTAGAAATAGAGCATAATCGCATTATTAACATTGAACCTGTTGAAGAAGGTACTCACCCCAATTCTGAGGATTACGAATACGATGGTCATGCTGGCCCATTATATCTTTTTTTGCCAATTACCTACGCCCACGATGGTCGAGATAGGTTTTTGATGAAATGCTTTCCAGGTTATCCAAACTTTACCATAAAAAAACTAAGTAAGAATTATGTATTGTATTCGGCTGAGTAACTTTGGTTGGACTTGTGCTATATTAATGTTAGTCTGCTCATAGCCGCAGAGGCCTAGTTACTTTTATCTTAGTCACAAAAGTAACTCAAAAGACAAGGCAGAAAAAAGCTTCTGCGCTCATGGCTCACGCCAACCCTACGCTCTTGATTTTTATATTATGCGAGGGTGGTTTGATAGCTTTAATTTGTCTATTAATTCTGCTACTTAAAAATCTTAATTCCTGATTATATACTCTTAACTCTTAAAAACGTCTTCTTCCAGCTTCGGGTGAAAGGAAGGCAGCACAAGCGGGATGGTGCGGTTGGAAAAGGCCTCTTATTCTTTGCATGAAGCGGTGGTACGTGCGCGGCGTAAGCTGAGCAAAGGATAAACAGCCTGCGGTGCTGCCAGCCTTTGCAGGATTGGGCCTTGTGCGGCGAAGAAGCTTAGAAAGAGACTTGATTTTTGGTTCTTTGTATCAAGACAAAGAACATAATAGATCTACTAAGACAAAGGTAACTAAGCCCCTTCTGCTATAGCAGACTAACTTTCATTAAAGCACAAATCTCGTATAAAAAGCGTATAGCTATAACTTCACTTTAATACTTTCCGGCTGTTTATTAACACTATATTCAAATACATCCGGACGTGCATAATGACCTACGCAATCAAAGTCCAATTTACTTTTAGCTAAGATAGAGAAATCCAGCTCTGCGGTAAGTAGCCCCTCTTCGTTCCATAAAGGACCAGCCAATACTTCACCCATCGGCGAAATAATTACACTACCACCCGGACTCATGATATCGGGTTCATTAACCAATTCTTCCTGGTACCGTTCGGGGTAATCAGATTTTTGTACAAATTGGTTACTAGCCAGCACAAAGCAACGACCTTCCAGCGCGATATGTTGCATAGTAGCTTGCCAACTAGGGCGCGAATCGGCTGTTGGAGCTAAGTAAATTTCTACTCCTTTGCTGTACATGGCCATACGAGCTAGCGGCATATAGTTTTCCCAGCAAATTAGTCCGCCTATTTTGCCTAGGTTGGTATCTAACGTCGTTAAGGTTGCACCATCACTTTCCCCCCAAATGTAGCGTTCCAAACCTGTAGGTTTCAGCTTACGATGCCTGCCTAACAAAGTACCATCAGGCCCAAAGTACAGCAAACTGCAATGCAACGAGCCGCCTATACTTTCTTTTTCGGTTACACCTAAAGCCACGATTATACCCGCTTTACGAACAGCCTCACTAATCATGTTCAAATAATTGGAAGATACTTCCAGGCTGTTGACCCAGTAATCAAGCCACACTTCGCGGCTGCGATCGGTACGCCGCCCTACAATGGCTTCAAAACTTAAGCCACGCGGATAACAGGGAATAAACGATTCAGGAAACAACAACAATTCACAACCTTGTTGTGCGCCTTTTTCAATCCAAGCACAAACTAAATCAACCGTCTTGGCGATATCAAACAAAATCGGCGTAGCTTGCACCACGCCGACTTTAACTTTTTTAAAGTTCATTAAATAAAGATATATTTTATCAGTGATAACCCGAACAAGTCGGAGACACAACCTAATAAACCATATTAGCGATTAATCTCTTTCCACAATAAATCTTTCAAAGCATCTATACCTTGCTGGGCTACTGCTGAGATGAACACAGCGGGTATGCCTGCTGGTAGTTCCGCCTTCATTTCTTGTTTCAGTTCCTCATCCAGCAAATCTGACTTGGTAATAGCCAATATACGAGGTTTATGTACCAGTTCAGGATTATATTCTTCCAGTTCGTGCAGTAAAATCCTATATTCCTCTGTAATACTGCGGTTCGTATCAGCCGGAACCATAAACAGCAATACGGAGTTACGCTCAATGTGCCTTAAAAAGCGAAAGCCCAAACCTTTACCCTGTGAAGCCCCTTCAATAATACCCGGAATGTCAGCCATCACGAAAGATTTACTGTCACGATATGCTACAATACCCAAGTTAGGCACGATGGTAGTAAATGCATAATCCGCAATTTCGGGCTTAGCTGCCGATACTACTGATAATAAGGTGGATTTACCCGCATTCGGGAAGCCTACCAGACCTACATCGGCCAATAATTTGAGTTCCAGTATATTCCATTCTTCCTGGCCAGGTTCCCCGGGCTGAGCAAAACGTGGCGTTTGCTGGGTAGATGATTTAAAGTGCCAGTTACCTAAGCCACCACGACCACCATCGGTCAAGATTTTGGTTTCACCATCCTGTGTGATTTCAAACAACACTTCACCGGTATCTGCATTTTTGGCAATAGTACCCAACGGAACTTCCAAAATTTCATCCCGACCGGTTTTACCGGTACACAAAGCGCTACCGCCACGGTCACCATCGCCGGCTATAACGTGCTTGCGGTACTTCAAATGTAGTAAAGTCCACAATTGTGCGTTACCTTTTACGATTACGTGGCCGCCACGTCCGCCATCTCCACCATCAGGACCGCCTTTTGCCGTATGCTTATCACGATGCAAATGCGCCGATCCTGCTCCGCCTTTACCCGAACGGCAGCAGATTTTTACATAATCAACAAAATTAGAGCCTTGAGACATGAGATTGTAATGAGTTAGGAAGTCCGTGAGTCGGGTGAGTCCGCGAGTCAGGAAGTTCGTGAGTTACTAAATTAAGTAAATATTCTTTATAGTTATTTTAATGAATGTCTTAAAGAGTTAATCATGAGCAAAATCTCTTTACATTGATTGTATATCTTGTCAAAATCCTGTTGAACGATTAACTTTCTCTTTTGAGCTAAATATATACAACTTACCACTTCTATATTAGAGCGTAATGCATAGCTCAAAAATTTATTGAACTCCGCATTAGTTTGCCCTGTTGAGCCTTCTGCTATGTTTAAAGCAACAGAATCTGCCGCTCTTTTTATCTGACTTGTTAAAACGTAAAGCTCATCTTTCGGAAAGGATTTAGTTAAGTTGTGGATATCGGCAGATAAGTCTATGGCCTTCTGCCATACCAAAAGCTGCTCAAACTTAAAACTCATCTCTGTGATAAACTTAGTACTTTCGGTCTTTCGGTCTTATGGACTAACGGACTTTCTAAACTACAGCTGATCAATCACTATACATAAGTTCCCGAAGATTTCCTCGATAGAGCCGATGCCATAAATGCTTTTAAATTTACTTTGCTGTTTGTAGTATTCGGCTACCGGAGCGGTTTTTTCATTATACTCGCGAATACGCTTTTGAATTACTTCCGGGTTAGCATCATCCGGTCGACCTGAATCTTTACCGCGCAATAACAAGCGCTGTTCTAACTCGGCATCTTCTACTTCTAAAGCAATCATACCTGATATACTGGTTTGCTTGCCTTGCAGTAAGGTATCTAACGCTGTAGCTTGTGCTACTGTACGCGGAAAGCCATCAAAAATAAAACCTTTAGCATTAGGGTTACTATCCAGTTTATTGCTAATCATGCCAATTACCACTTCATCAGGTACTAATATCCCCTGGTCCATCAACTGTTTGGCTTGTATACCTAAAACAGTACCTTGGGCAATTTCGTAACGCAGCAAATCACCGGTAGATAGGTGGATGAGGTTGTATTTATCAATTAGTTTTTGTGATTGTGTACCCTTACCGGCCCCGGGCGGGCCAAATAATACTAAGTTGAGCATCCCTAATGGTGTTAAATTTAAAAAGCCTTTCTGCAATAATACGGAAAGGCTTTATAATTAAAAAAGTGGACTTGAAGGGAGTCGAACCCCTAACCTTCTGATCCGTAGTCAGATGCTCTATCCAATTAAGCTACAAGTCCGGTAAGACACCTCGGAAAAACTTTCAACTTATTTCGTTTACTTTTCCTCCGAAATGGAATGCAAAAGTATCATTATTCTGCATTCCATTCAAATATTTTTTCAAATTTATTTTACTTTTTCCTGAATAGCCTCAAAATCAGGCAAATCACCTGCCGAGTCCAAAACCTCAGCGTAAATTATCTGCTGGTCTTCATCAATTACAAAGGCCGCACGTTTAGATACACCTTTCAAACCAAACTTAAACTCATCGTATAGTGCACCAAAGCTGGCTGAAACCGTTTTATTAAAATCAGACAGTAATGGAAATTGATACTGATTTTCTTCTTTAAACTTTGCCAACACGAACGGAGAATCTACTGATATACCCAATATTTGTGCGTTTAAGCCTTCATAAAAGCCAAAGCTATCGCGCATGGTGCAAAGCTGGGTAGTGCATACGCCGGTAAAAGCCAGCGGAAAAAAATGAATAATTACTTTTTTACCTTTAAAATCAGCTAATGATACTTCTTTCAGATCGGAAGCTACTAAAGTAAACTGAGGAGCCGGCTGGCCTACTTGTACAGACATTGTATTTTTTTTGGTGGCAAAAATAATGCATAGCCCTAGATACTTTGTTTGTCTATTGTCTTATTTTTACTGCAAACCCCTAATTATGAAAAACCTTATTACCTGCTTAATACTGCTTTTAAGTTTTACCTTAAGCCATGCACAACACGTTATACAAGGCACTGTAAAAGATGCCAGCACCGGCCAACCTGTAGCGTTTGTATCGGTAGGCGTTAAAGGAACGGCACAAGGCACTGTCACAAACGAACAAGGGAGCTTTTCGATCAATGCAGCAACTTTGCCTGCTACAGTAACCGTCAGCCATATCAGCTACAAAGGCGCTGAAGCTACCATAAATAGTGAAGAACCTGTAAGTATAACCTTACAACCCCTCAGCGTACAGTTACAGGAAGTAACCGTAGGCAACCCGGCACTCACTATCATGAAAGCAGTAGCAGCACGCGCCAAAAAAGATGCGACACATAGCTATTACCTAAAAACTTTTTTCAGGCAACTGATTAATGAAGGTGGTGATCCTGTATTCTTTTCAGAAAGCTTCATGGATGCACAATGGCAAAATTGGTCGTTAACGCAGTATAATATCACCAACTCCCGTTATCTAGAAGGTGATTACTCGGTCACCTTTAACAACATGGCCCCATTAAGCTTAGCCTGTAACGGCTATGTAAGTAATAGCCTGATTACCTATCCGGTAAATCGTAAGCCAGACTCCTTATATAAATTCAAACTAAAAGGCACCCTTAAAGCCAACAACCGCGAGATAGCTATTATTAGTTGCGAATTAAAAGACAACGGCTATCAGCACACCGCATTTGTAGGTGATTACTATGTAGATACTGAAAGCTATGCTGTATTAAAAACAGATGGTTCATTAGTAAACTTTAAAATGACGACATCAGGCCCTTTCAATATCAAGGTAAAAGACGTAAAAATAACCTCACAATATAAGTTGGATGCCGATAGCAACAGCGTGCTCGATTATGAGACATTCAACTTGAAATCTAGCTTGAAAGCTGGCTTTATAGGCTTAAGACAACTTAACTATACTTCCAAACTGTTTGCAATAGCTCAAGATGCCACTATCAACAGGCAAACGTTACAACCGGTAACCATTAATCACCTGCAAACCGACCGCGACCGTTTTATGAAGGCGAACTACGATGCTGCATTCTGGAAAAAGAATGCCGTAATACAACGAACCAATGAAGAAACTAATGCCGTTAGCCACTTGGAACAGTTTAAATCTGCGAAAGGTAATCTGAACCAATAAATAGCAAACACAAGTAACAGCCAAGGGTTATTGTTAGTCATGAAAGCCATTGTAATAACCCAGCCCGGCGGTCCCGAAGTTTTGCAGCTTCAGGAACATCCCCAACCTGTACCCCGTCCTCATGAGGTACTTATTAAAGTGGAAGCTGCCGGTGTTAACCGACCCGATGTAGCTCAGCGTAAAGGAGTGTATCCGCCTCCACCGGGTGCACCTCAAGACATACCCGGATTGGAGGTAGCCGGCGTGGTTGAAGCTATTGGTAGCAGTGTGACCTTGTGGAAGCCGGGCGACCGGGTTTGCGCATTAATTAGTGGTGGCGGCTATGCTGAGTACTGCACGGCACCCGAAGGACAATGCCTGCCCATACCTGGTAATTTGACCATGGCTGAAGCAGCATCGCTCCCAGAAACCTTTTTTACAGTTTGGAGCAACGTATTTCAACGCGGCCACTTACAACCCGGTGAAAGCTTGCTGGTACATGGTGGCAGTAGCGGCATTGGAGTAACTGCTATACAACTGGCAAAAGCGTTAGGCAGCCCGGTGTACGTAACCGCCGGCAGCGATAAAAAATGTCGTTTTTGCGAACAGCTAGGTGCCGATAAGGCGATCAACTATAAACAAGAAAACTTTGCAGAAGTTATTGAACAGCTTACTCAAGGTAAAGGTGTCAATGTTATATTGGATATGATTGGCGGCGATTACATGTCGGGTAACATCAACTCATTAGCCGAAGATGGCCGCTTAGTAATGATTAACACCATGAAAGGTAAAGATGTGCAGCTTGATTTATCGGTAGTAATGCGCAAGCGTTTGGTAATTACCGGCTCTACCTTACGTGCACGCCATGTAGCTTTTAAAGCAGATATAGCAACTGCTTTACGAAAACAGGTGTGGCCCTTATTGCAAAATGGGCGGATAAAACCGGTTATTCACCAGGTTTTTCCCGCCCATCAGGCTGCCCAGGCTCATCAGCTTATGGAAAGCAGCGAGCACATGGGAAAAATTGTATTGGAGTTTTAGTCCGGTAGTTTGAATACAGGTTAAACAGTTTTGTTTTAAACTATTCTCGTAAACCTAATAACTTACGGACCTATCAACTTCCTAACTAACGGACTTTACTTATTCATCATGGAAATTTAACCGCGCGGTATTGCGACACACTCACCTTAGGTATAGTAGAACCATACTGCGTATTGATCGCTTTAATGAATTCGTTAGCTACCACTGCATAGCCACGTGGCGTTAAGTGAACACCATCCAACGAAAACAAACCACCGGTAATATAACCGGCATTCAAGAAAATACCATCTTCAGTTAAACCATTCTTCTTGATACTATTAAAGAAGCTATAAATATCACACACTGCTAAGCTTTTAGATGCCGCCACAGTTTTAATAGTAGTATTATAGGCGTTAACATAATCCTGTGTCATAGCTACTTCATTCTGGTCAAGCACATATTGGTTATCAATAGGTGTGTACTTCGTTAAACCGTAAGGTAAATTACCATAAGGTGTTGATACCAGCGTACCTAACTTTGCGGTCGGGAATGTCAGTACCATATAATCGCTATTGGTTAATTCTCTAACCGCATAAGTAGTACTGGTTGCATCGGCACTGCTTTTTGCATTTACAAAAAGCGAGGTAACCGTAGGTGCCGATTTTTGTACACCTGCCAGCAAAGCCGCTGGCGTCACCGCATTAAAGTAAGGAATAGCAGTTACATCGGGTATAGTAGCTACTACACCTTTGGCACCAGTAGCTGTAAGCTTTGCTATAGCCTGATTATACAATGTAGCAAAAGTATTCTTGTCGGTTAACACATCGCCCACACCACCATTGGTAGCATAGCTTAAAGCGTCATTGTTACCCAAGAAGTTAGAAAAGAAGGTAAATGGCTTAGCGGTAACAAAATCAATATACGCTGTACTGTTGCTAGCACTAGGTGCCTCACCAGGCAACATGCGTTCATAATACCCATTCAAGTTACCATAGCCTGCCAAAAACGCTGTAGTTAATTTAATACCGGGTACACCATAGTTGTTAATATCACCCGTGTACTTGGTGTAAGTAGTGACCTTAATGGCGGTTGTAGCATTGGTAGGTACAGAAACTATACCCCTAATGGCTAGTTTATCTTTTACGGTGTCTAATATGGGCAAGCCACTGCTATTAAAGCCAGTAAGCTTCAGATAACCCGAACCATTAGATTGCCCTTCGGTAAACAAAGGCTGCACAAAAGCGCCGCCACCTACCTGTTGCATTTGCTGGGCAATAATGGAAGGAAATGAGTTTAACTGCCCTTCCAGGTATAAGCCACCATCAGCATAGCCTGAGGTTAAAGAGTTACCTACAGCAATGTACCGGGTAAAATCGGCCGAGCCCCTGCTAACTGCCGGAGTTTTAATTTCAGGCTTACAGGCTGCCAGCCCGGCTATACCGGCTGTTAGTATTAGTATATGTTTAAGCTTGTTCATACGCGTAAGTTTTTTGAAATACTACCAGTGATAGGCTAAGGATATACCGGGTATATAAACGTTTGATTTAAAAGTACCCGAAAGATTGGATTCCATGTTGGTTTGGGTGCGCGAGAATAAATGCTCGTATTCAAAAGAAAAATCAATATCCAGGTGGCTGGCCGCTTTATATCCTAAGCCGGCGGTTAAATAGTAGCGTTTGGCATCAGGCACTTCTGGGGTTACATAGCCAGCTTGTGCTGCTGCCGAAGTGTAGCCACCGCCTGCACGAATAGCCCATTTACTTAAGTTATTAATTCCTTTATATTCGGCACCACCCCGCAGGCTTACTGCATTTTTATAATCGCGTGGTGAATGGGTATCAGCCAGTACAGAGGTATTGTTAGCGTAATCAAAATCCAATGATTTATATACACTCCAGTTCACAAAGCTAGCATCTGCCGCAATAGTCCACTGCTTGTTCGGATAATAACCTAAACCCACAGAGGTAGTTGCCGGTAGCGGAATGCTGGCATAAAAAGTATTTGGTTGCGGAAACATAGCTTGCAAAGAAGATGGTATTGTAAATATAGCATCACCTTTGCTGATGGTAGTAGTTACCTTTGAACGGTAAGATACCCCTATGCTCAGCTTTTCCAAAGGTTTTAAAAAGATACCGGCATTCCAGCCATAGCCATGGCCACTACCGCTCAGTTTAGCCTGCCCGTCTTGTCCATTAGCGTCAGCCAGCGGGATAGCACGTTTTAGGTCAACAATACCGCGGTCGTAAACAAAGCCGGCTCCGATACTCAAATAATTAGTTATTTTATAGCTGAGCGTAGGCTGAAAGTAAATAGATTTCAGGTTCAGGCTCTCCAATACATACTTACCCTGCCAGTTGCTACCCCAATCCGTTAACCCACCGAAGGGTGTATAAACGCCCAAACCTACCTTCCAAGGAGCTGATTTAGGCCCGTACACGGCATAACCTTCAAACGGCGTAGCTATCTTGTTGGCTGTACGATACTCATTCGTAGTACCTGTACCGTTAAATACAGATTTAAATAACAGCGGACTAGTGCCAGCCTGCACATAATTTTGCGGCAGCATAGCTACAGCACCAGGGTTGAAAAAAACAGCAGCTCCGTCTTGCACCAGCCCGGTTCCGGTATGGCCCATACCAATTTGCTTTTGCCCGGCCAGGTTAACCTGAAACCCCTGAGCAGAAACCATAAATGGCGAAGCCATGAATAATAGCAGTAAAAGTTTTCTCATAAAATACAGCTTTAATACGATGTTAGGTTATAAAAAAGTTTGCGAAGATAGTAAATTCATCAGGCGCACAGATATTTGGCTTAGTTAAATTTCTTGTAATTAAGCAATTAAATATTCGTAATAAAACGTAAATTTGCAGTCCGAAATCTTATCATAAGCCAATTTGATCTGATTTTTAATCGAAACATATTAAATATTACGTAAGGTATATATGCCAAACATTGGAAAAATCTCACAAATCATTGGTCCGGTAGTTGACGTAAACTTTAGTGATGATGCACATCTACCCAGAATTTATGATGCGCTGGAAATTACAAAAAGTAACGGACAGAAAGTTGTTTTAGAAGTTCAACAGCACTTAGGTGAAGATCGCGTACGTGCTATCGCTATGGACTCAACTGACGGATTACTGCGCGGCATGCCAGTTATCGATCTGCAATCTCCTATCCGTATGCCTATCGGCGATGACATCAAAGGTCGGGTATTTAACGTGGTAGGTCAGGCTATTGACGGTATTGCGCCTTTAGATACCACTACTGGTCGTCCGATTCACGCCAACCCTCCAAGATTTGAAGATTTATCTACTGAAACCGAAGTATTATTTACCGGTATTAAAGTAATTGACCTGTTAGAGCCTTATGCTAAAGGTGGTAAAATCGGTTTGTTTGGTGGTGCCGGTGTAGGCAAAACCGTATTAATTCAAGAACTGATTAACAACATCGCTAAAGCATATTCTGGTTTATCAGTATTTGCCGGTGTTGGTGAACGTACCCGTGAAGGTAATGACCTATTGCGCGAGATGCTGGAATCAGGCATTATCAAATATGGCGATAAATTCATGCACTCTATGGAAGAAGGTGGCTGGGATTTATCTGCTGTAGATAAAGAAGAACTGAGAGATTCTAAAGCAACCTTTGTGTTCGGTCAGATGAACGAGCCGCCAGGTGCCCGTGCCCGTGTAGCCCTGTCAGGTCTAACTATTGCTGAATATTTCCGTGATGGTGATGCTGAAGGCAAAGGCCGCGATATCCTGTTCTTTATTGATAACATTTTCCGCTTTACTCAAGCTGGTTCTGAAGTATCAGCGCTGTTAGGCCGTATGCCATCAGCCGTGGGTTACCAGCCAACTTTAGCTACCGAGATGGGTGTGATGCAAGAGCGTATTACTTCAACCAAACGCGGTTCCATTACTTCTGTACAAGCAGTATATGTACCTGCCGATGACTTGACTGACCCTGCGCCAGCAACTACCTTCGCTCACTTAGATGCTACTACCGTATTATCCCGTAAAATTGCGGAGTTAGGTATCTACCCTGCGGTTGACCCTCTGGATTCTACTTCACGTATTTTGAGCCCAACTATTTTGGGTGATGAGCACTATAACACTGCACAACGTGTAAAAGAAATTTTGCAACGTTATAAAGAGTTACAGGATATCATTGCTATTTTAGGTATGGATGAGTTATCTGAAGAAGATAAATTAACGGTATCTCGTGCACGTCGTGTACAACGTTTCTTATCGCAACCATTCCACGTAGCCGAACAATTTACCGGATTAAAAGGTGTACTGGTTGACATCAAAGCTACTATCAAAGGTTTTAACATGATTATGGATGGCGAAGTGGATGAATATCCTGAAGCTGCCTTTAACCTGGTAGGTAACATTGAAGACGCTATTGAAAAAGGCAAGAAAATTTTAGCCGAAGCAAACGCATAAAAACATTGCGGGTTATGTGTTGCGAGTTACCAGTTATTTAAAAGGCTGATAGCCCGCAACACGCTACTCAAAACTCCTAACCCACTATGACTTTAGAAATTCTTACTCCCGACAAAAAAGTGTACGAAGGTGAAGTAAACTCTATTACCTTGCCCGGCACCATGGGATCATTCGAGATTTTGAACAACCACGCCGCCATTATTTCAACTTTGGAAGATGGTAAACTTACCGTTCGTGGTAATGGTAAAGATGAGGTGTTCTTGATTAAAGGTGGCGTAGTAGAAGCCAACAACAATAAGGTTATTGTATTAGCCGAAGGCATCACTCACCGTTAATCATCATTACTTAATTTTATATAAACGCTCGGCAGCTTGCCGGGCGTTTTTTGTTGTTACTTATTGCTCGTAACCTGTTTTCAGGCAGAAAAGCAGCAACAATGCTATGCATGCATAGCTTACATACTGAATACCAATTTAAACTTTGGTATAAGCATGTTAAAATTTTATGCTTTATATTTTATTTATTTTAGAATATAATTTTAAAATTATAATGATTTTAAAATTATATTCTTTTTACAACTATTAGCTTTTTCTTATTGTGTTTTCACGGGTATCTCTCTACCTTACAAATATCGAATTGCAAGCCTAAGCCTTTCCGCTATATCAATAGTTTTCTGCTCCAGTTTTTATACTATCAGGCATATGCCAGCAGCAAAATTTATTGACACTGATACAAATTAGAATTTTAACAAACAGGCTGATACTTAAACAATGAGTTATACACCCGACACCACTGAAGCTGTAGAATTAAACCGGTATAGTAAAACCCTGACTGCCGACCCTACCCAACCGGCAGCACAAGCTATGTTGTACGGCATAGGCTTTACCGACGAGGACATGAAAAAAGCACAGGTAGGTATTGCCAGTATGGGTTATGATGGCAACCCTTGCAACATGCACCTGAATGATTTAGCTAAGGTAGTAAAACAAGGCGTGTGGGATGAAGGCTTGGTAGGCTTGATATTTAATACTATTGGCGTAAGCGATGGCATGAGCAATGGTACTGATGGTATGCGTTACTCATTAGTAAGTCGTGATGTAATTGCCGACTCGATAGAAGCGGTATGTGGTGCACAATATTATGATGGCCTGATTACCTTGCCTGGTTGCGATAAAAATATGCCTGGTTCGCTTATTGCGATGGGCCGTTTAAATCGCCCGGCTATTATGGTGTATGGTGGTACTATTAAACCCGGCCATTATAAAGGCGAAGACCTGAACATTGTATCAGCATTTGAAGCTCTGGGTAAAAAGATTGCTGGGCAGATAGACGAAATTGACTTTAAAGAGATTGTTAAAAATGCGTGCCCGGGTGCAGGCGCTTGTGGGGGTACTTATACAGCCAACACTATGGCAGCCGCTATTGAGGCTATGGGCATGAGTTTGCCTTACTCCTCTTCTAACCCGGCCCTGAGCGAAGACAAACAGGCAGAATGCAGAGCTGCCGGCAAAGCTATATTGAAGTTGCTGGAAAAAGATATCAAACCTTCCGACATTATGACCCGTGAGGCTTTTGAAAATGCCATTGTAACCATTATGGTTCTGGGTGGTTCAACCAATGCGGTACTGCACTTAATTGCTATTGCTAAAAGCATAAACGTGCCTTTAACCGTAGATGATTTTCAGGCAGTAAGTAATCGCATTCCGCTATTGGCCAATATGAAACCAAGCGGCAAGTACATGATGGAGGATTTACATAAAGTTGGTGGCGTTCCAGCTGTAATGAAATACCTGCTGAAACAAGGTTGGCTGCATGGCGACTGTTTAACGGTAACCGGTAAAACATTAGCTGAGAACCTGGCCGATGTTCCTGATCTGAATTTTGATGCGCAAAAGGTTATCCTTCCAGTTGAGAAAGCCATTAAAGCAACCGGACACTTACAAATATTATATGGCAACTTGGCCGAACGTGGCAGTGTAGCCAAAATTACCGGCAAAGAAGGAGAGCGATTTGAAGGCCCAGCCCGCGTGTTTGAAGGCGAGCATAGTTTAATAGCTGGCATCCAAAGTGGTCGCGTGCGTCCTGGTGATGTCGTTGTAATTACCCATGTAGGTCCTAAAGGTGCTCCTGGTATGCCTGAAATGCTAAAACCTACTTCGGCCATATTTGGCGCTGGTTTGGGCAGTTCGGTAGCATTAATTACCGACGGTCGCTTTTCGGGTGGTACCCACGGCTTTGTGGTAGGCCATATCACGCCCGAAGCTTGGGAAGGCGGCAATTTAGCACTGGTAAAAGATGATGACCTGATTGTTATTGACGCGGTTAATAACACTATGGATTTAAAAATCAGCGATGAAGAACTTGCCCAGCGTCGTAGCGAATGGCAACAGCCTCAGCCGCCGGTAACTAAAGGTCTTTTATATAAATATTTCAAAAGCGTAAAAGATGCCAGCGAAGGCTGCGTTACTGATGAAGATTAACATAGTGAATAAACAATGGTGATTGGTGAATGAATTCACATTACCAAACATTTAGATTATCCATTCCAACTAACTACTGACAACTCTAAATAATATGGAAGCCACCCAACAAGAAGTACTAACTGCCCCTGAAGAACAACAGGCTATTGAGCTTTCAGGTTCGGCCGCTTTATTAGAAGCACTGATTATTGAAGGTGTGAGCACTATATTCGGTTATCCGGGCGGTGCCATTATGCCTATTTATGATGCTTTGTATGATTATAAAGAAAAGCTGAACCACATACTGGTACGTCATGAGCAAGGCGGTATTCACGCTGGTCAGGGTTATGCCCGTTCATCAGGCAAAGTAGGTGTTGTGTTTGCTACCAGTGGTCCTGGTGCTACCAACTTGGTAACTGGCCTAGCCGATGCACAAATTGACAGTACACCACTAGTATGTATTACCGGCCAAGTGTTTGCGCACTTGTTGGGTACGGATGCTTTCCAGGAAACCGATGTAATTAACATTACCACACCAGTAACTAAGTGGAACTATCAAATAACTGATGCTACCGAAATACCTGAGGTAATTGCCAAAGCTTTTTATATTGCCCGTAGCGGTCGCCCAGGTCCTGTGCTGATCGATATTACTAAAAATGCTCAGATACAAAAATTTGCCTTCAAAGGTTATACACCTTGCCATCATATTCGCAGCTATCGGCCTAAACCTATTATACGGCCCAAGTTTATTGAACAAGCGGCTCAGGTAATTAACGAAGCTAAAAAACCGTTCATTTTATGGGGTCAGGGCGTAATTTTAGGTAAAGCCGAAAAAGAGTTTACGGCTTTTCTGAAAAAGAGTGGCATTCCGGCTGCCTGGACTATTATGGGTGTAGGCGCCATTCCTACCGATCATCCACAAAACGTAGGTATGCTGGGCATGCACGGTAACTACGGCCCTAACGTTTTAACCAACGAGTGTGATGTGCTGATTGCCATCGGTATGCGTTTTGACGACCGCGTAACTGGCCGCTTAGATAAATACGCCAAGCAGGCTAAAGTGATTCACCTGGATATTGACCCGGCCGAGATTGACAAAAACGTACAAACCCATGTAGCAGTTTGGGGTGATTGTAAAGAAACCCTGCCGCTGCTTACCCAACTGATTGAAGAAAAACAGCATACCGAATGGCTGGAAAAATTCAATGATTATGCCCGCCAGGAGAATGAAGCCTTGATTGATGCTGAATTGCACCCGCAAACCGGCGAGATGACTATGGGCGAAGTAATTGACCAGCTAAATCAGTTAACCGATGGCGATGCTATTGTAGTAACCGATGTGGGCCAACACCAAATGGTGGGTTGCCGTTATGCTAAATTCAACCATACCCGCAGCAATATTACCAGTGGTGGTTTAGGTACTATGGGTTTTGCCCTGCCGGCTGCCATAGGCGCCAAATTTGGCGCACAGCAACGCACCGTAGTAGCCGTAATTGGCGATGGTGGTTTCCAGATGACCATACAAGAACTAGGCACCATTATGCAAAGCGGCGTTGATGTGAAAATACTTATCCTGAACAACCGCTTTTTAGGCATGGTTCGGCAATGGCAAGAGTTATTTAACGAACGCCGGTACTCGTTTGTAGATATTCAAAGTCCTGATTTTGTACAGGTAGCTAAAGGTTATGGTATTGCAGGTAAAACTGTTACCGAGCGTGAAGATTTGCAAAGCTCCTTAAAAGAAATGTTGAGCAATCCCGGCTCCTTCCTGCTGGAAGTAATGGTAACCAAAGAGAACAACGTTTTCCCAATGGTACCACAAGGATGCAGTGTTAGCGAAATTAGATTAAAATAAGCTTCATTTTTTTATAAAGAAGATTTAACCAACAGAACACCATGAGCAGTCAGGATATATTACCGGAAGGTAAGCAGGAATTCACGATTACAGTTTATACCGAAAACCAAATTGGTTTACTGAATAGAATTGCTATTATCTTTACCCGGCGTAAAATTAATATTGATAGCCTTAACACCTCGCCTTCCGAAATTGATAGCATACATAGGTTTACCATCGTTATCAACGAAACAGAAGATGTAGTGCGCAAGCTGGCCCGCCAAATTGAAAAGCAGGTGGAGGTCTTGAAAGTGTATTTCCATACCAATACTGACATTATCTGGCAGGAAATGGCTTTGTACAAAGTACCTGCAGATATGATTGCTGAAAAAGCCCCGGTTGAACGCTTACTGCGTGAAAATGGCGCCCGTGCCGTAGTAATTCGTAAAGATTACATCGTGTTTGAAACCACTGGTCACCGTGAAGAAACCGAAAATCTGATTAAGGTTTTACAGCCTTATGGCCTGATTGAATTTGTACGCAGTGCTCGCATAGCGATTATCAAAGACAGCGAAGGCTTCAATGCCAAACTACGCGAGTTTGAACAACGCGAACCCGGCGAAGAGGTAAGTGAAAACGAATACCTCAACCAGCGTGACAAGGTATTTACCATGTAAATTAAGTAAAAGAGCAAGCTGATATACCAACTGCCTACCTAACGGGGCTGGGGTTTATCAGACTAAATGAAACAACTAATAACTAAATAATCAACCATAAAGAAATGGCACAACTAAATTTTGGCGGCACAGAAGAGAATGTAGTAACCCGCGACGAGTTTCCGTTATCTAAAGCACAAGAAGTATTAAAGGACGAAGTAGTAGCAGTAATTGGCTACGGTGTACAAGGCCCAGGTCAGGCGCTAAACCAGAAAGACAATGGTATTAATGTAATTGTAGGTCAGCGTAAAAACTCTAAAACTTGGGATAAAGCCATAAGTGATGGTTTTGTACCCGGTGAAACTTTATTCGAGATTGAAGAAGCGTTAGAAAAAGGAACTATTATTTGCTACCTGCTTAGTGATGCCGCTCAAATTGAATTGTGGCCAACTGTACAAAAACATTTAACTCCGGGCAAAGCCCTGTACTTTTCACACGGTTTCGGTATCACCTTTAATGAGCAAACCGGCATTGTTCCGCCTCAAGATGTGGACGTGTTTTTAGTTGCACCAAAAGGTTCAGGTACTTCACTGCGTCGTATGTTTTTACAAGGCCGTGGCTTAAACTCCAGCTTTGCTATCTTCCAGGATGCAACTGGCAAAGCATGGGATCGGGTAATTGCTTTAGGCATTGCAGTAGGTAGCGGTTACCTGTTTGAAACTGATTTCAAAAAAGAAGTATATAGCGACTTAACCGGCGAACGCGGTACCCTGATGGGCTGTATTCAAGGTATTTTTGCCGCACAGTACGATGTATTGCGCAGCAAAGGTCATACCCCATCTGAGGCGTTTAATGAAACGGTAGAAGAGTTAACGCAATCATTAATGCCACTGGTTGCCGAAAACGGTATGGATTGGATGTACGCCAATTGTTCAACCACAGCACAACGCGGTGCATTGGATTGGTGGAAAAAATTCCGTGATGCGACCAAACCTGTATTTGAAGAATTATACGAAAGTGTAGCTAACGGTAAAGAATCACAACGTTCTATTGATAGCAACAGCCAGCCTGATTACCGCGAAAAATTGAATGCCGAACTGAAAGAACTTCGTGAAAGCGAACTATGGCAAGCCGGTAAAACTGTACGTAGCCTACGTCCGGAAAACCAGGAAGTAGAAACATTTAGCTAAAGTTAGCACTGAGGTTTGAGTTGCGGGAAGCGAGTGCTTAGCACTTGATAAATCATTAAAGATTTTACAATATTTCCCGCAACTCAACACCCGAAACACGCAACTAAAAATCATGGGAAAAACACTGTTTGATAAGATTTGGGATGCTCACGTAGTGAGCAGCAAGGAAGGCTTTCCTGACATTTTATATATTGATACACACTTTATTCACGAGGTAACCAGTCCGCAGGCTTTTGATGGTTTGCGTGAACGCGGGTTGCCTGTTTTTCGTCCGCAGCAAACCGTAGCTACGGCCGATCATAATGTACCTACCTGGGATCAGCACTTACCCATCCGCGAAGAGCTTTCACGCTATCAGGTAGATATGTTAACCAAAAACTGTGCAGAGTTTGGTATTGAACTATTTGGCTTAGGCCATCAATACCAAGGCATTGTACACGTTATTGGCCCCGAGCTGGGTATTACCCGTCCGGGTTGTACTTATGTTTGTGGCGATAGCCATACTTCTACACACGGGGCTTTTGGCGCTATTGCATTTGGTATAGGTACTTCGCAGGTAGAACAAGTACTGGCTACCCAATGCTTACTACAGCAACGCCCTAAACGCATGAAAATTGAGGTAAACGGTAAGTTGCAAAAAGGCGTAGGTGCTAAGGATATCATCTTATACATCATTTCACAAATCTCTGCAGCTGGTGGTACCGGCTACTTTGTGGAATATGCCGGCGATACCATTCGTTCTCTGAGCATGGAAGGCCGCATGACTATCTGTAACATGAGCATTGAAATGGGTGCTCGTGGTGGTTTAATTGCTCCTGATGAAACTACGTTCAACTACGTAAAAGACCGCCGATTTGCCCCTAAAGGCGAAGAGTGGAACAAAGCCTTGGCTTACTGGAAAACACTGTACTCTGATGAAGATGCTGAGTTTGACCAAGTACTAAACTTTAAGGCCGAAGATATTGAACCGATGATTACCTATGGTACCAACCCAGGTATGGGCATCGGCATTACACAACATGTACCCGAAACCAGCAGCTTTGATTTTAAAGAGCAAGCATCTTACAGCAAAGCCTTAAACTACATGGGACTGCATGATGATGAAAGCTTATTAGGTAAACCTATTGACTATGTATTCATCGGCAGTTGCACCAACTCACGTATTGAAGATTTACGCCAGGTGGCTGATTTTATCAAAGGCAAACACAAGGCCGATAATGTAACCGTATGGGTAGTTCCTGGTTCTAAACAAGTACAGTTGCAGGCTATAGCCGAAGGTTTAGACAAAGTATTTGAAGCCGCCGGCTTTCCACTGCGTGAACCGGGTTGCAGCGCCTGTTTAGGTATGAATGAAGATAAAATACCAGCCGGTAAATACTGTGTATCTACCTCCAACCGAAATTTTGAAGGACGTCAAGGCCCTAACTCACGCACATTCCTAACTAGTCCACTTACTGCCGCTGCGGCAGCCATTACGGGGAGAGTTACGGATGTGAGAGAACTATTAATTTCTGAATCTGAATTTGCTGAATTAGGTAATTAACAGAATATCAAATTCATTTACAAAGGAAAACCTGATTTGGAAAGGGATGAGCTAACATATAGTATAATAGGCTGCGCCATGAAAGTACATACACTTTAGGAAATGGCTTTCAGGAAGTAATCTATCAAAGATGTTTAGCTATTGAATTAACTAAGGCAGGTATAACATATTTAAGAGAGCAAGAACAAACTATATTTTATGCTGGCATAGCAGTAGGAACGCGAAGAGCCGATTTTGTGATTGACAACAGATTGATTATAGAATTGAAAGCATTGATTAACTTGGAAGATGTACACTTGGCACAAGCTAAAAACTATACCGTAGCTTATGATTATCCAGCTGGCTTATTAATCAATTTTGGCGGTCAAAGCTTACAATACAAACTTGTATTTAATCCTAAATATTATTTTAATATAAATTCAGCTCATTCTAAAATTCAGTAAATTCTGATCACCATGGCAACCAAAATATTTAAACACTTACAAACTTCGGTAGTACCCCTGCCGATTGAAAATATTGATACCGACCAGATTATTCCGGCGCGGTTTTTAAAAGCCACTACCCGCGAGGGTTTTGGCAACAACTTGTTTCGCGATTGGCGTTTTGACGAAAACGATAATCCGAAACCTGATTTTGTACTGAATCATCCTACCTATTCCGGTAAATTACTGGTAGCTGGTAAAAACTTTGGCTGTGGTAGCAGTCGCGAGCACGCTGCTTGGGCTATTTCCGATTACGGCTTTGATGCTGTAGTCAGTAGTTTTTTTGCTGATATTTTTAAAGGCAACGCTTTAAACAACGGTTTGCTGCCCATACAGGTAAGCGACGAGTTTTTAAAGAAAATATTTGATACCGTTTACCAGGATACGCACGCTCAAGTAGAGGTGGACTTGGAAAACCAATTTATCAAAATTGTAAGTACTGGCGAACAGGAAAGCTTTGAAATTAATCCTTACAAAAAAGCTTGCCTCATTAACGGGTATGATGATATTGATTATATCCTGAGCAACCGTGAGCAGGTAGAAGAGTTTGAACACAGTAGATAACCAAACGCGTCATTGCGAGGAACGAAGCAATCTCTGCGGTAATAGGCTAACGTTTATGCTTCCGCAGAGATTGCCACACTATCGCTCGCAATGATGGGATTTATTTTAAAATGGCTATAAAAAAACACATATTAGTAATTCCGGGAGATGGCATTGGCCCCGAGGTAACCACCTGGGGCAAAGCTGTGCTGGAACAAATAGGTACCGAGTACGGACATAAGTTCACCTTTGATGAAGCTTTAATGGGCCACGTGGCTATTGAAGCTACCGGCAATCCACTACCTGATGAAACGCTGACCAAAGCCAAAGCTTGCGATGCTATCTTGTTTGGTGCGGTAGGACATGCAAAGTATGACAATGATCCATCAGCTAAAGTACGACCGGAACAGGGTTTGCTAAAAATCCGTAAAGAACTAGGCTTATATGCCAATTTGCGGCCTATCATGCTGTTTGATGAACTGCTGGATGCTTCGAGCTTGAAACCTGAAGTATTGCGTGGCACCGACATTCTGTTTTTCCGCGAGCTGACCGGTGATGTATATTTCGGTGAAAAGAAACGCAGCGATGATCGTAATACCGCATCCGACCTGATGATTTATCATCGTTATGAGGTAGAACGTATCGCGACCAAAGCTTTTGAAGCTGCCCGCTCCCGTAACAAACGCCTTTGCTCGGTAGATAAAGCCAACGTGCTGGAAGCTTCCCGCTTATGGCGCGAAGTGGTACAGGAACTAGCCCAACAATACCCTGATGTAGAAACCGAACATATGTTCATCGACAATGCCGCTATGCAGCTGGTTAAAAACCCGAAAAAGTTTGATGTGGTATTAACTGCCAACTTATTTGGTGATATTTTAACTGACGAAGCTTCACAAATTGCAGGTTCTATGGGGATGCTGGCTTCTGCTTCTATAGGTGATGGTACCGGCTTTTTTGAGCCTATTCATGGCTCGGCACATGATATTGCCGGACAGAATAAGGCAAACCCATTGGCTTCTATCTTATCTGTGGCATTAATGCTGGAAATCAGCTTTGGCTTGAAAGAAGAGGCGCAACGCATTACTTCAGCTATCGACCAAACGTTGAAAGATGGTTACCGTACCGGCGACATTGCAGATATCCATACGGAGAAAAGCAAAATACTAGGCACTGATGCTATGGGGCAGAAAGTACTGGAGTATTTGTCTAAATCAGCAAAGAATTAAACGCATAATTGTCTGTGAATAAGCAGGCAATGGCGATGAAATTAAATTAGCACAGTAAGTAATCAGCACAATCAACCCCAAACATATAAAACCATAATAAATGAAATGGAACGCAGAACTTTATGATGATAAGCATGCCTTCGTTTTCCAATTTGGAGAAAATGTGCTGGAACTGCTGAATGCCAAACCTGGTGAACGCATACTGGATATTGGTTGCGGTACAGGTTATTTAACACAGCAAATTCAAAGCCAGGGTGCTGAAGTTCAGGGTACTGATTACTCGCCCGAAATGATTGCACAAGCTAAAGCTAATTACCCCAATGTAGATTTTGCGGTAACAGATGCCAGCAACTTTAAGGTAGACGAACCTTTTAATGCCATTTTTTCGAACGCGGCCCTGCATTGGATTCATAACCAAGATGGTTTAATGCAATCTGTTTACCAAGCCTTGAAGCCAGGAGGTCGCTTTGTGGCCGAAATGGGTGGTAAGGGCAACGTACAACAACTTATTACAGCCACACAACAGGTACTGCAACAACATGGCTATGCAGAACAGGTTAAAACACAAATTTGGTACTTTCCTTCTTTGGGTGAATATACCAGCCGCCTGGAGCAACACGGTTTCCGTGTAACCTTTGCTGCACACTTTGACCGCAAAACGCCTTTACAAGACGGCAACCAGGGTGTAGCTAAATGGATTAAGATGTTCGGTTCGCAATATTTTAGCGGCATTCCAGAACAAGAGCAGCAGCAAATGCTGCAAGAAATTACCAGCCTACTAGAACCCGCTTACAACGAAAACGGACAATGGTACGCTGATTATAAAAGATTAAGATTTATAGCAATAAAGGAGTTGTAAGTTATTGGTTGCGGGTTGCGAGTAAAATAACACAATTTACTATCAATTACTCTTCTCCCGCAACCCGCAACACACACCCGTAACTCATATAAGAACTATGTTACACGATCCAAACCGGGTTTATGTATTTGACACTACACTGCGCGATGGTGAGCAGGTACCGGGCTGCCAACTAACCACGCCTGAAAAAATAGAAATTGCACGCGAGCTGGAAGGGCTGGGTGTTGATATTATTGAAGCCGGATTTCCGGTTTCCAGTCCCGGTGATTTTCAAAGTGTGGTAGAAATAGCGAAGGCTGTAAATAACCCAACGGTTTGTGCACTTACCCGCGCCAATAAAGGGGATATTGATGCCGCTGCCGAAGCTTTAAAGTATGCTAAGCGCCCGCGCATTCATACCGGCATTGGTGCATCAGATATGCACATCAAGCATAAATTTAACAGCACACGCGAAGAAATACTGGAACGTGCTACTGAGGCCGTAAAGTATGCTAAACGGTTTGTTGAAGATGTTGAGTTTTATGCAGAAGATGCTGGCCGTGCAGATATTGAATATCTGGCTAAAATGGTGGAGGCAGTTATTGCCGCCGGGGCAACTGTAGTAAACATACCCGACACCAACGGCTACTGCCTGCCCGACCAATACGGCAGCAAAATACGTTTCTTGAAAGAAAATGTTAAAAACATTGACCAAGCCATTATATCGGTACACTGCCATAATGACCTGGGCTTGGCAACAGCCAATTCTATTGCAGGCTTACAAAACGGTGCCCGCCAAATTGAAGGCACCATTAATGGCATTGGCGAACGTGCAGGCAATACTTCAATTGAAGAAGTAGTGATGATTCTGAAAACGCATCAGAGCATGGGTTTATACACCAACATTAATACGAAAAGCTTTTATGAACTAAGCCGTACCATCAGTACCCAGATGCGTATGCCGGTGCAGCCTAATAAAGCTATTGTCGGTAGCAATGCTTTTGCTCATAGTTCAGGCATCCACCAGGATGGCTTTTTGAAGAACCGTGAGAACTATGAGATTATTCGTCCGGAAGATGTAGGCTTCCCAAGCGCCAGCATTGTGCTTACCGCACGTAGCGGTCGCCACGCTTTGAAATACCATTTAGATCGTTTAGGCCATCAGTTAGGTAAAGACGAACTGGCTACTGTGTATCAGCAGTTCCTGATTCTGGCCGATAGCAAATTAAATATTAATGACGATGACCTGCTGGGTTTAGTAGCTTACCGCTTGGTTAAAGAATAATTACTGATGGATAGCTCAACCAAAACCCAGCTCGATTTTGCATCAGCCTATGAACGCCTGAAACCCATAGTGCGCCGTACACCACTGGAATTTAACCAGGGTCTTTCAGATAAATACAACTGCGAGGTTTACCTGAAGCGTGAAGATTTGCAGGTAGTACGCTCCTACAAGCTGCGCGGTGCCTACAACATGATTAGCCAGCTTAGTAGTGAACAACTGGCCAAAGGTGTGGTATGTGCCAGTGCAGGCAACCATGCCCAAGGCGTTGCCTTTTCGTGCAGGCGGCTGAATATTAAAGGTGTAATTTTTATGCCTGAAATTACGCCTAAGCAAAAGGTAAAGCAGACTGAAATGTTCGGTAATGGTAATGTAGAAATTGTTTTAACCGGCGATACCTTTGATGATTGTTTGCAGGAAGCTTTGGCTTATACCGAAGCTAACGAAATGACCTTCATCCCGCCGTTTGATGATTACCGCATTATGGAAGGTCAGGGTACCGTAGGTATTGAAATACTGGAAGACCTGCCGGATGCCGAAGTGGTAATTATGCCCGTAGGCGGCGGTGGTTTGGCAGCCGGTACAGGCAGCTATTTTAAGCAGCAAAACCCACAAGTGAAGCTTATTGGCGTAGAGCCTGAAGGTGCCCCATCTATGATTGAAGCCATACGCCGAGGGCAGCCTTACACTCTTTCGCAAATTAATCGGTTTGTAGATGGAGCTGCCGTAAAACGGGTTGGCCATCTTACTTATCAGATTTGTTGCGAGGTGCTAGACAATATGCTTTTAGTGCCCGAAGGCAAAGTATGCTCCACCATTTTAAAACTTTACAACGAAGATGCTATTGTAGTTGAACCTGCAGGTGCGCTATCAGTAGCGGCTTTAGATTTATGTAAAGGGCAAATTCGGGGTAAAAAAGTAGTTTGTGTAATTAGCGGCGGCAATAATGATATCGACCGCATGGGCGAAATCAAGGAGCAATCGCTATTGTACGAAGGATTGAAGCATTACTTCATCGTTCGTTTCCCGCAACGCCCAGGTGCGCTGAAATTATTTGTGAATAACGTTTTAGGCCCGCATGATGATATTACCCGTTTCGAGTTCATCAAAAAAACCGAACGTGAACGCGGACCTGCTTTGGTAGGTATCGAACTCAAATCGGCCGATGATTACCCGGCTTTGCGCCAGCGCATGGAAGCTCACCGCTTCGATGTGATTGAAGTAAACCGCGATCAAACCTTGTTTGAGTACCTGGTATAAGAATATATAGAATCAAGAGTATAGACTTTATTAAAACCTGTTTTACAAAGTCTATACTCTTGATTCTAAGTTCTACTTTAATCAAACTCTAAATACTGGCGTACATTCACATGTACATGGCTGTAATGGTCGTATTTCCCTGGATCGTAATTATATACATGCAACTCGACAGGGCCATATTCTAAATGAACATCTTCATAAGCGCCTTTGAACAAAATTTCTTTAACAGCCCAGTCAATATTTTGGCCGCTGCTTGATGGTTCTGCCCATTCAGGATAAATCACAATCTGCTCTTTCTGTGCTTTAATCCCTAACACACGTGCTTCTTCGCGATGTAGTACATTGCAGCTAGTGAGCAGACGGGCCGTGTACAAGTTTTGTGGTTTCTGGTACAATACTTTAGGCATACCAGCCTCTAAAATTTCGCCATCCTTTAACACCACCAATTCATCGGCCATTGATAATACCTCGGCTGGGTCATGTGATACAATAATAACGGTTAAGCCTGTTTGCTTTACAATATGCCTAATGTCCTGCTGTAAACCATCTCGAAAGGTAGTATCAACTTGGTTGAAGGGTTCATCCAGCAATAATACTTCTGGTTGAGTAACCAAGGCACGTGCAATAGCTACACGTTGCTTCTCACCGCCACTTAAATCAGCCACACGCTTGTTGGCCAAGTGAAACATATTCAATTGACGCAATACCTGCTCTGTTTTTTCCTGCTTTCCTTTTATGTTGGTGTTGGGCAGCAACACGGCTACGTTATCCCAAACTTTAGCATATGGGTTCAGGTCGTCGGTATGCTGAGTTACCATTTTCATGGCATCATGGCCGGGTATCAGCTTTTCTTCAGGCCCCCAAATGCGTTCGCCTTTAAATAACACTTGCCCTTCATCAGGGCTTAGTAAACCATACAGCAGGCGTAACAAGGTACTTTTGCCACTGCCGCTTTGACCTATAATAGCTGTAATTTTACCAGCTTGTACGTTTAAATAAGCTTTTTTAACACCGGATTGCTGTGCACCCGGGTAGATTTTACTTACCGCTTTAACTTGCAAAAATGAATTAGAACTTGGCATTGCTGCAAAGATACATAAAAGCACAAAGGCTGCCTTTGTGGTATAACACTAGGTAAACAGTTTAAAAGCCAAAGGTTAAGCCAAACGAAAGGTTTTTTAAACCTTTTTGCGCCGGGCTATCCTGAAACACATCATTAAAATAGTATTTGGCAAACAGACCGGTAAAACCATAGCCTACCCGGGCAAATACGCCATAACGTAGTTTGGTAAAATGGTAATCATCATTAAACTTCTCTTTGCCGTTTTCATCACTAACCTGCTTAACCCGGCCATTGTACAGAATGCCAATATCAGCTCCACCATCAATGTGATAGCGCCTGCCGCTGTTATCATCATGGCTGCGCCAGTCGAAGGTTAATGGAATACGGATATAGCTTGAGGTAAACCGGTTTTTGCTGTAGTTGATATTGTCTTGCCGGTAAGTCAGCACAGGCTGATCTTCCAGTATGGTAATGTTTTCACGCAAACGGATGTGTGTCCAATCTAAACCACCTGATAAATAAATGCGGAAGGCGCTGTTGAAACGGTAGCCTACCTGTATCAAATCAAACCCTACATTGCTGGATTTCCAAGAACGGTAACGCAGAAAGTTATTTTGTGGCGATAAATTAAAGCTGCCATTGTCAATCAAGGTAGTCAACCCCAAATCAAACCGGGCAAAGGTTAACCCCCAGGAAAAGCCGGGCGCTTTTGATACTTCTTTAATCTTTGTAGTATCATGGCGGTTTGCTGCTATTTTACGGGCTTCATCACCTGTGGCAAAGGTAAACTTAAACCCTTTTCTTTTAGTTTTAACAATTACCGTATCCGTGCTCGATTTCACCACCGTATCTGTTCTGGTCTTCAATGTATCAGTACGTGTATTTTGTGCAAACACGCCGGTAGCCGTTGCCCATACCAGGGCAGTAAGTAAGTATCTTTTCATATCAGGATTGTATTTAGAGAAGTATATTTATTTTTCTTTTTTTACTTTAATAATGCCGAGATTGATTCCGGTAATATCGGCATGGTCATCGTCCGTATCGGTAAACTCGATGATCTTGTCTTCACGTTTATCAACTTGTGATACCAGCACGTTAATAACATCACCCAGGCTGCGGATGCTATGCTTATGCACTTTCTTTTCAGACTGGTGTACCATTGCTGGTCCGGTAACTGTTACATCAACCGGCTTAAATACCGGTGCCTCTTCGGTTATAGTTTTAGCAACCAGCGGCGCTTCGGGTAAAACAGGAGTAATAATAACTACTGGTTTTTCAGCTGCTATATAGTTAGCTGCTAATAACTCTGCTGGTTGACTTTCCTTTACTGCTGTTAATGGCTTAACTACGGTAATCACCTTTTTACCCATTAATTGCTTTAAATACTTTTTATGGTTTACAGCTAATTTATTAGCGGCTATAATTAGTGGTTGTTTAACGCCTTTGGCCACCGAATGCAACGGTGATAAAACCGAACTACCTGTGTTTGTTGCAGCTTTAGGTTGTGCCGCATAATGCCTGTTTACCTGATTTTGTTGTGAGTTGGGCTGTTTTACCACAAACCATATACCAGCGGTAAGCACCACCAATATACTGGCGGCTATATTTAACCAAGGCATCCCTTGCTTTTTGTGCTGACCATCAAGTTTGGTACTAATATTTTGCCAAACCTTGGCTGAGGGCTCTACCTGCATTCCCGTTAGTCCCGAACGGAACAGCTCATCTAATTCATCATCCTGCATATTCATAAGGCTTGCCCTCCTGTTGTTCAATTTTTTGTTTTAACATAGTCCGTGCTCTGGATAATTGTGATTTTGATGCACCTTCAGTAATCCCTGCTATTTCGGCAATCTCCCGATGCGAATAGCCTTCAATAGCATACAGGTTAAATACCATACGGTAACCATCAGGTAATTGCTGTATTAACAGCAATAAATCTTTAGCTTCCAGATTAGCCGCCGCTATAGGGTTAACAGATTGTTCATATCCACTTTCTTCTATATCCACTATCTGCATATTTTTATGATACTTACGATAGTGTTCAATAGACGTATGTACCATAATGCGGCGCATCCAGCCTTCAAAACTGCCTTCTCCTCTATAATGTTCCAGCTTTTGAAAAACTTTAATAAAACCTACCTGCAACATATCTTCCGCTTCTGCCCTGTGAGCGGTGTAACGCATGCAAACTGCCAGCATTTTAGCCGCAAATTGCTTGTACAACAGTTCCTGCGCCTTACGGTCGGCTGCTTTACAACGCTCAATCAGGGTTTCGGTTGAATATGTATGCTTAAAAAACATCATTTAACAGGTAGATGATACATCTTCGTAAATGGTTGCACGGGTTTATAAAAAAATTTTGTGACAGATAAAGATAATGGTTTAGTATGCGTACTGATGCTTTATATTTAGGCACGATGAAAAAACCTGTACTCCTTTTTGCCTTAACCTTATTTACCCTAACTACCCTTTTCGCTCAACAGCAATCAACTGATACTTATATTTTATTAAAACCCGACCGTGTTTTTGATGGCCATGAAATGCACAATGGCTGGTGGGTGCTGGTACATGGCAACCGTATTCAGGCAGTTGGGCCAAGTATTGAGATACAAGCCCCATCTACCGCCAAAGTTATGGAACTGAAAGGCACCACTTTGATGCCAGGGATGATTGAAGGGCACTCGCACCTGTTTCTACACCCTTACAATGAAACCAGCTGGAACGACCAAGTATTAACCGAAAGCCGTGCCGAACGTACTGCCCGAGCTGTGGTACACGCCCGCAAAACCCTGATTGCAGGCTTTACCACCGTACGTGATTTAGGTACTGAAGGCGCTGCTTATGATGATGTGGGTTTGAAAATAGCTATTAATAAAGGAATTGTACCCGGCCCGCGTATTATGGCAGCTACCCGCGCTATTGTGGCTACAGGCAGCTATGGCCCCAAAAGTACAGTAGCCGAAATGGTACTGCCACAAGGAGCCGAAGAAGCCGACGGGATAGATGGATTAACACATGCTATCCGCTCGCAAATTGGCCATGGGGCTGATGTAGTAAAATTATATGCCGATTACCGTTGGGGAGCTAACGGTACTGCCGCTCCTACTTTTACTTTAGATGAATTAAAACTAGCCGTACAAGTAGCAAGCAGTAGTGGCCGTATTGTAGCGGTACACTCCAGCACAGCCGAAGGTATGCGTCGGGCAACCTTAGCTGGTGTAACCACTATTGAACATGGTGACAGCGGTACGCCCGAAGTATTTAAGCTGATGAAAGAACACCATGTAGCCTTATGCCCTACCCTAGCTGCTGGCGAAGCTACCAGCATGTATGCCGGTTATAAAAAAGGCATCGACCCTGAGCCCGAACGCTTAAAAAACAAACGTATCAGTTTTGCTAATGCGCTTAAAGCCGGCGTAACTATTTGTATGGGTGGTGATGTGGGCGTATTCCCGCATGGTGATAACGCGCGCGAAATGCTGTTGATGGTAGATTATGGGATGAAACCAATAGATGTACTGCAATCAGCTACAGCTATTAATGCTGAAGTATTTGGTTTAAAGAACTTGGGTAGCATCAAAGCGAATTACCTGGCCGACTTAATAGCAGTAGAAGGAAACCCCGCAGAAGATATTAAAGCTGTAAAAGCTGTGAAAGTAGTAATGAAAGATGGCGTTGTAGTAAAAGAGTAAAACTATTGAATATATAGGGTATAAATCAGCACCTAAGCACGGAATTGATTTATACCCTATATATTAAGCTTCGTTACGCACTCTGTATCGCTTATAAATTTTTACTATCATCATGATGATAACAGAGAAAGCGACTAATCCTACTAGCCCATAAATCCAGTCGATAGCGTTTTTTAGTACTGCTAAAAAAACGATAGCGAACAGAAATATAGTAGCTACTTCGTTCCACAAACGCAGTTGGGTAGAGCTCCAGGTATAAACACCTTTACGCATTTGCTCCATTTTACTCTGGCAAATGGAATGGTAAGCCACCAAGCCCACTACAAAGCAAAGCTTTACCATCAACCAGCTTTGCTGTAACCAATAAGGAGCTATCCACACCATACCTATACCAGCCAGCAAGGTAAGCACCATAGCCGGCGTAGTAATGATATTCATGAGCTTACGCTCCATGATCTCAAATTGAGCCGAAAGTATTTTACGTTCCGCTTCAGGTTTTTCCTGCGCTTCAGTGTGGTAAATAAATAAGCGTACTAAATAAAACAGCCCCGCCATCCAGCTGACTACAAAAATGATGTGTATGGCTTTTATATAGTTATACATCCTATTTGAATCCTGTTGTTGCGAGGCGAGTCTTTGTTCTTATTAGTATTTAAATTCTTTAATTACGTCTATCGCGTACTTCACGTTATCAAATGGAATATCAGGCATAATACCGTGACCTAGGTTAAAGATAAAACCGGCCTCATCCTTCATACGATCAAACAGGCGATAAATGCGATCTTTAATCACCCGCTTATCAGTGTACAATATATGCGGATCTAAGTTACCTTGTACGGCTATACCTTGCGGCAAGCGTTTTTTCATATCCAGTAAATCCACGTTCCAGTCGATCGAGATGACGTCAGGTTCGGCTTCGGCCATCATCGGTGCAAATACCGAACTGCCTTTACAAAATGAAATTACCGGAATATCTTTACGATTCAGGTTACTAATAATTTCGGCAATGTAGCGGTGTGAGAACTCCCGGTAATCATCCCATGATAAAGCTTGTGCCCAGCTATCAAAAATCTGAACAGCGTTTACACCAGCCGCTATTTGCAGGTTGAGGTAATCGGCTGTTACTTTAGCAATTTTAGCCAGCAGCTGATGTGCCATTTCAGGCTCATTGTGCAGCATGAGCTTAGTTAACTTAAAATCGCGCGAAGAGCCACCTTCAACCAAATAACTCATTACAGTAAATGGTGCACCGGCAAAACCAATTAGCGGAATTTTACCATTCAGGCGTTGCTGGATTACTTTAATAGCATCAGCTACATATTGTAACCGGTCAGCGACATCCGTTTCCAGAGCGTCAATGTCAGCTTGGCTACGTACCGGGTTGGCAAACTTAGGGCCTACACCCTGGGTAAAGCTTAAATCGCCTCCCATAGCTTCACCAGTTACCAAAATATCTGAAAATAAAATGGCAGCATCAATGTCCAGCAAATCAACCGGCAACATAGTTACATCGGCAGCTATCTCCGGTGTTTTGCACATTTCCAAAAAAGAGTACTTGTTTTTAATTTCCCAGTACTGCGGCATAAAGCGGCCTGCCTGACGCATCATCCATACAGGTGGGCGTTCAGTCTTCTGTGAAAATGCGGCTTTTAAAAATAAATCGTTGTTCATTATGTAAGGGGCATAGCTTCGCAGCCTGCCTTGTTTATGATTTGTGTGTATTCAGTTCATCCTGCAAACGGCTAATAATAGTTTTCATTTTAGCGGTTGCTTTTGCTTCATTTTGTAAGGCCCGTTGCAAATACTGCTCAGCCTTGGTATGGTTACCTAAACGAATATTCAAGTTCACGATATGTACCAAAGCCGCTACATGATCATTACCTGAACGCAATGGGTATTCGGCAGCCAGTTCATAATGATGTTCGGCTTGCTCAAACTCCTGCTTTTGCAGATAGATGCCGCCCAGCATAAACTCATAAAAGCCACGGCGGCTTTTACTTAGCCATTCTGGCTTTTTTATTTGCCGTAATAACTCTTCAGCCTTTATGTAGTTTTTAATATGAAACTGCTTTGCAGCCAAAATAATGGGACCTTCTTTGAAATAACCCCAAAGCAATACGCCGGCAAATAAAGCGGTTACGGCAGCTAGTTCATACGTTTGCTGGTACACGAAAAACAGCAACAGTAACACAAACAGACCTACAACAATTAACCGGACTTTATTGGTAAACATTAATGCTGATTATCAGTAAACTTATAACCTACCCCACGAATGGAATGAAAGTACACTGGGTTTTTAGGATCAGGCTCAAAGTATTTGCGGAAAGTCAGAATAAAATTATCAATAGTACGGGTTGAGGGATAAACGTCATAATTCCAAACGGTTTCTAAAATCTGCTCGCGCGATACAGCCTCGTTACGGCGTTCAATTAACAGCTTCAGCAGCATAGTTTCTTTTTTGGTAAGCGGCGTAACGGTACCATCATCCTGTATCACTTCAAACGAGTTAAAGTGAATAGTTTTATCGCCTATTTTATAGCTGTTAAACTCTTTCAGGTCGTCGCCTTTCAAACCGCGTTTTACCAGATTGTTAACACGCAATATCAGCTCTTCCAAGTTGAAAGGTTTAGTCAAATAATCATCAGCACCTTTTTTCAAGCCCTGAATTTTATCCTCGTTAGTGTTTTTAGCGGTCAGGAACATGATTGGCACGTCCGAATTTTCCAGACGAATAGTTTCGGCCACCACAAAGCCATCTACCTCAGGCATCATTACGTCCAGTATAATGAGGTTAAAGCGCTCTTCTTTAAAAATCTGTAACGCTTTTTTACCATTGTTGGCCGTGGTTACTTTGTAACCTTCCAGCTCCAGGTTAAGTTTGATGGCTTCGAGTAGATGTTCTTCATCTTCAGCCAATAAAATCCGTTTTTTTGACATATAGGTTTGTTGAAACAGGTTAACCAAAAATCACTTCGAATACACTACCTGTTGGCCTGTTATCACGTACATTGATAATAGCCTGGTGTGCATCCAAAACTTGTTTTACAATGTATAAACCTAAACCGGTGCCTTTTGTGTTACGGGTTTCTTCACTTCCTACACGGTAAAACCGCTCAAAAATACGGCTTTTTTCATCATCCGCTATACCAATGCCATGATCGGCCACCTGCAAGTACACTTTATCGCCTTTGGCAAATAGCTTTACATCTACCGTTTCGCAGGGTTTGGAATACTTAACGGCATTCTCAATCAGGTTAGTTACTACCGAAGTTAAAGCGAACTTATCGCCGGTTACCTCAATCTTGGGTTCAATTTCGGCGTTAATGAGTTGCTGGTTTAAATCGCACTTGTTGATCTGTAAACGATTCACTACACTATCCACCAGCACTGATAAGCAAAATTCTTGTTTGGGGAAAGTATAGGACTGGTTTTCAATTTTAGAAGCCAGCAACATGTTTTCTACCATATCGTTCAGCCGGTCAACATCCAGTAACATTTTGCCTACAAAATTCATGGTCTGTGCCCGGTTCAGCTCCCTTTTCTGAATAGTTTCCAGGTAAAGCTTGATAGAAGCCAATGGCGATTTCAATTCATGAGTAACCGAAAGCAAAAAGTTTTTCTTTTGGTTTTGCAACCGCCTTTCTTTATTCAGGGCACGATGAAACAGGTAAGCGCCACCTAATAATACGAATATGAAAATGGAGCCTTCGCCCATAATCATCCCGGTACGGTCGGGCTGTAGCCTTACCAGCATATACCCCCACCAAACTAGTTCGGTGAGTGCATACGTGATTAGCGCATAGAAAATAACAAATGGTTTTTTCATAACCGCTGCTGTATCTTAAAAAGAGTGTTTCCTTTATTCTCTAAAATCGTTTTCAGGCACTACGCTGTTTTGCGGAGTAGCCTTGAATGATGCAAATACGACATCTAAACTATCCAATATAGCTTGCTTAGCTTTATCTAACACAGCTGGCGTATGCGTAGCTGATACAAAGCCCACCTCATAGCCCGATGGCCCAACGTACACACCACGGTTCAGTAGTTCTTGGTGCATCAGTTTAAACTTGTCCATACTTTGCGGATCAATTTCATCAGCCCGGCGAATGGCTTGCTGCTCGGTAAAGGCAAACCAAAAGATGGAACCAATTTGAAATACCTGAACTGGGTAGCTTCGGTCAGCTATAAACTGTTTAATATCGTTTACAAACGTTGCTGTTTTTTGATTGAGCTCGGTATAAAAATCAGGCTTTAATAATTCTGATAGTTGAGCTATACCAGCTGCCATAGCCACCGGATTGCCCGAAAGCGTACCTGCTTGGTAAACGGGCCCTTCGGGCGAAATGTTACCCATAATTTCGGCTGAAGCACCATAAGCACCTACTGGCAAGCCACCACCAATAATTTTACCATAGGTAATAATGTCGGGCTTAATTTGGTAGTGCCCGGCTGCTCCGGTAAAGCTTACCCGGAAGCCGGATATTACTTCATCAAAAATAAGCAGGGTACCGTTTTCTGTACAAATATCACGCAGATATTGTAAAAACTCAGGCTGTTGAAGCAGCAAGCCATTGTTGGCAGGTACCGGTTCAATAATAATAGCGGCAATCTGATCTTTAAATTCTTCAAAAGCTTTAGCTACCGCTTCTTTATCGTTCAATGATACGACTATAGTCTCGTCAGCAAAAGCTTTGGGTACACCGGCTGATGATGTTTCGCCAAAGGTAACCAAACCGGAACCGGCTTTTACCAACAAAGCATCCACATGGCCATGATAGCAACCTTCAAACTTCAATATTTTATCGCGTTTGGTATAACCACGAGCCAACCGTATAGCCGACATTACCGCTTCGGTACCCGAGCTAACAAAACGTATTTTCTCGATAAACGGATTGTTTGATAAAATCAGTTCTGCCAGTTCATTTTCTAGAGCAGTTGGCGCACCGAACGACATGCCATTTTGCATGACTTCAGTTACCTTTTCCCGAATATGCGGATGGTTGTGACCTAAAATAAGTGGCCCCCACGAGCAGCAAAAATCAATAAACTGGTTATTATCAGCATCCCACAAGTATGGGCCATCACCTTTTTGAATAAATAGTGGTGTACCGTAAACCGATTTAAATGCCCTTACCGGCGAGTTTACCCCACCCGGAAAAAAGGTTTTAGCTTTCGCATACAATTCGGCTGATTTTGCCCTGCTGATATCTGGTTTAGTATCTTGATTTTTTTCTGACATTTTTGTTTGAGTTTCACTTACTTCAATGTATCATCAATATAAATTTCTATCTAAATAGAAACATTCGATATTTGAATGTGCAAAGATTGCTTCGTTCCTCGCAATGACGTGTTATATTGCTTATATTATCTTTATTCTATACTCTTGATTCCTGACTCTGCTATAGCCATTTGTTTAACAATACCTCTTTGGCATGGTAAGTTAAAATAGCGGTAGCACCAGCCCTACGAATACTGGTAAGCACTTCAGTAATGGCGCGCTGCTCATTTAACCAGCCTTTTTGTATAGCCGCTTTAATCATAGCATATTCGCCGCTTACGTTATAGGCGGCAATAGGTAGCTCCGTATTATCTTTGAGTAGTTTGATCACATCCAGGTAAGGTAACGCTGGCTTCACCATCAAGAAATCTGCGCCTTCCTGCTCATCCAAATCAGCTTCTATTAAAGCTTCACGTTGGTTGGCCGGGTTCATCTGGTATGTTTTTTTATCACCAAACTTAGGTGCTGAGTTCAGTGCATCACGGAACGGGCCGTAAAAGGCACTGGCATATTTGGCAGAATATGACATGATAGATACCCCACTATAACCATGATCGTCCAGTACCTGCCGGATGTAGCCTACCCGACCATCCATCATATCTGATGGGGCAATAATATCGGCACCAGCACGAGCGTGAGCTAATGCCATTTTGCCTAATACATCTAAGGTAGCATCATTCAGGATTTCGCCGTTTTCTACAATCCCGTCATGGCCTTCACTGCTGTAAGGGTCCATTGCTACGTCGGTAATCACGCAAGCTTCCGGAAACTCTTTTTTCACCTCACGTATAGCCCGTAAATACAAGCTTTCTTCTCGGTAACTTTCGGTAGCGTATTTATCTTTTAATGATTCGTCAATATTCGGGAACAAATCGAACGATTTTAACCCTAAATTCATACAGCTTTCCACCTCACGCAGCAAGTTATCAACAGAGTAACGATAAATGCCGGGCATAGAAGAAACTTCACTTTTCTGATTTTCACCATCTACTATAAATAATGGAAAAATCAGGTTGGCTGCACTCACATAGGTTTCCTGCACCATTTGCCGGATTACCTCACTCTTTCTGTTTCTTCTGGGTCGTTGTAACATTTTTATAAACGGTAGTCCCATAGTCGGTAGTCGAAAGGCTATGGGGAGCTATACAATAAAAAAGCCTATGGCCTATCGACTACAGACCACAGGCTTCCAAAAGTTATTACAGGCCAAACACGGCCTCTGCCAGCCCTACTTCGTCGGGCGAGAAAGGCAGTGTATATTCTATATTTAATTCATCCAGCTTTTTACCGGTTGATTTACCTATAGCAATTACTTTTTGATGATTATCCTGCAAGTTATCATTGAAATAAGCCTCGGCATTTGACGGACTGGTAAACACCAGCACATCAGCCGCTGTGCCTGAAGCACACTCTTCGCGCATAGTTGAGTAAACCGGCAGGTCTATAATTTTAGTATCAGCCGATAAAGCTTTGTGAATGCTTCGCATCGGGCTTTCAGCTCCAGGAAATAAAATGGTTGAACCATTGGCAATACCAGCAAACTCGCGGGCTACATCGGCAGTATCCACGCTTTCGCCCACAAACTGTGGAAAATGGCCATGTCGGCGCAACATATCTTCCGAACCAGAACCCATTACACCAAACTTGACTGGTTTGATAAATTGCGGCTTCAACTCAAAAAAGTACTCTACAGCGTTTTTACTGGTAAAAAATACCCAATCCACATCCTGCAAAATGTAAGGGTTCAGGATGGTCATAATAGGAACGGTACGAATCAGCGAACGGGCTTCAACTTCAATACTATGTTTTTGTACCGCACGTCTGAAATAGCTATTAGCTGGTAAATCACGGGAGATAAATACTTTAGCAGGATATTTACGCTCGGGGCTAAAACGAGCCACTATGGCCTCAGCCAAGCCTTCGGTGGTAGCGGCGCTAGTAAACAAGCGGTCAGGCATATCTTCATCAGTGTCGGCCTTTGAGGTAAACACTTGATAAACGCCTTCGTATTTACGGCAATAACAGCCCAATGGCATGTGGCAACCACCACCAAACATTTTCAATACATTACGCTCCACCTTTAAGGCTTCCGCTACTTCAGGGTGATGTAGTTGCTGTAATATATTAAAAAGCTGCGTATCTTTTTCGCGTATTTGTATAGCCAGTACACCTTGAGCCGGTGCCGGAACAAACTCGGTAGGCTTTAATTCTTCTACATGAAAATCATCCAGGTTTAAGCCTAAGCGAGATACACCGGCTTTAGCCAGCATAATAGCATCATAATTTTCACTACGCAGCTTACCTACACGGGTGGGTACGTTGCCGCGCAAATCATGCAACTCTAAATCTGGGCGTAAAGATAATAGCTGAGCCTTACGGCGATTTGAGGAAGTACCTACAATACCTCCAAATTTCACAGATAATTTTTGACGAACATCCACACAGTCCTTCAAAATCAACAACAGTTCAGACGGATCTTCCCGCTCTGAAACTGCTGCGATAATGAGTCCCGGCGGATGCTCGGTAGGCAAGTCTTTATGAGAGTGAACGGCTAAATCTATGGTACCTGCCAATAATTCTTCTTCCAGCTCCTTGGTAAAAAAACCTTTGCCTTCCAATTTGTCCAGGCTCAGGTTCAGAATACGGTCGCCCTGAGTTTTAATAATTTTTAATTCAGCAGTTACGCCAATATCAGCTAAGCTGTCTTTTACGAAATTAGCCTGCCATAAGGCCAATTCACTGCCACGGGTTCCGATAATAACTTTTCTGTCCAAGGGTGCTTATTATTTGCACCACAAATTTAGCTTTTAAGCTGTGGTTTACAGAATTTTTATGTGAATGTGATGATTACTTGACGTTTCCGGCCTCAGCATTATAAAACCTTGTTTTTTAATGCTGTTTGCCTGCTTTGTAAATAAAAAGAGACACCTTATACAGATGTCTCTTTTATAAATATTATCAATCAACTTCAGCTTTTTAATTACTATTAATTAAAATCTCTTTAGCCATTATCATAGGTACGCTAATGTATTTTTTCTCCATATAGTTGATTACTTTTTCCAGAATCAAGCGTGATTGCTCATCCATACTGTTTACCTCATCGGCAAAAACAGAATTAAGCGCTGTATTTTTGATTTCCTTAATTTTTTCAGGAACCTGGCGCATAGCTACTTCAATTCGGCGCTGTTTCAACATTGGCAAAAACTCGTCGGTATTTTGAGCTATAATTTTTTCAGCGTGCGACAACTCATGGTAACGTTCTTGCAAATTCTTTTTAGCTACTTCGTTTAATGAATTTACTTCAATGTAATTTACCGGAAACTGCTCTAGTATCTCGGCAGCCGTATCATTTGGAACTGCTAAATCCACAATGGTTTTGCGGCTGGTTTCGCCATTCAATAAAGTTTTATAAATCTCAGTTGTAATAATGGGCTGTGTAGCTGATGTACAAGTAATAATTACATCAAAACCTTTGTTGTAAGTTTTCAAAGCTTCCAAATCATACGCTTCGCCGTTCAGATCGGCAGCCAGTGTTTCGGCATTAGCGAGTGTACGGTTAAACACGGCAAAGTTTGAATACTTATGTTTTTGCAGGTATTTAGAAATATTGCGGTTGGTTTCGCCAGCACCAATAATTAATACCCGTGAGTTAGAGCATTGCTTTAAATCTTTCAGCTTGCGGTAAGCTAAAGATACTACCGATATTGGGTGACGGGAAATATTGGTATGTGTATAAACTTCTTTAGCTGTTTTCACTACGCAACTCATTACCATACGCAGATAATCGCCGGTAAGGCCAGCTTCACGGCAGCCTTCGTAGGCTTTACGTACCTGGGCCAAAATCTCCTTTTCTCCCACTACTAAACTTTCCAACGAGCAGGAAATACGTAGTAAGTGGTTTAAAGCATCCTGGTTTTCGTATATAGAAGCGGCATCGATAAAGGTATTCATGTAGTAAGGGCACAAGCCAATACCTAATGCATTTAAAAACTCCTGCGCAAAAGCTTTATCAACCTTTTCTGAAGTAGCCATTACAAATTCTACCCGGTTACAAGTAGCCAGATAAAACATTTCAGGTATTTGAAATCTTTTCTTGACATGCTCAAGTATAGGCGTAATATGCTCCTGGCAGATAACCAACTTCCCTAAATCTTTCAGTTCAACCTGTTTGTGCGTAAAAGCAATGACCTTTAGATACTTCAAAGCGAATTTATTTTTAACAAAACTTTATCTCACAAAATTAACGGCAATGGGAAATTGCACTGTCAAGGCTTTGTCAAACACAGCAATTTAGAATGGTTATAAATTACCTGTTTGCAGATTATATATGTTTCATTTACAGGTATAAACCAAATTTTATATTAAGGCAGTGATTAGCATAGTGCCTATAAATCTGTTTACTTTGGTAAAGTATTTTACTATTTAAAGCCCTTGGAAAACTTAATAATTGAACAAATACGTCCCGAACTTACCTGGCGTTTGCGCCGCGAAGTACTTTACCCCAACGAGCCACTATATGCTATGGAGATGGAAGAAGATAACTATGGTTTACATTTTGGAGCCTTTTACCAGGATGATTTGGTTGGGGTAATTTCTTTATTTCAGCAGGGTACTGATTACCAGTTTCGCAAGTTTGCGGTTTCACCTTCTATGCAAAACCAGGGTGTTGGTACAGCTATATTACAACACATTAGCGATTTTGCCAAAAGCCAGGGTGGTACCCGCCTGTGGTGCAATGCACGCAGCACGGCCACTAATTTTTATTACAAGCATGGCTTTCAGGAAAATGGTGAAACGTTTACCCGTAAAGGAATTAATTACCTGATTTTAGAGAAAGATTTATAAAGCTTTCTATTTGACATCTTCAGCAACAATCCTAAAAAGTGTTACAGGTGTTACATGTTTCAGTGTGTAACACCCTGTAACACTGACAAACCATTGTCAGTGGTGGCACTATTTTGTCAGTACTTGTTTTTCAATAACTCACCTGCATCAATATTTACCAGCTAAACAAACAATTTTACATTTGTAAAGCTTATATTATCCTAGTAATAAATTTTCACACAAATACAGGCTAACCTTGGCTTTATAAGCCGCTTTATTATATTTGCTCAGGCTTCCGGCCTGCATTTGTCTATTTTTAACATTCTTTATGGCTGAACAAGAAACCAACCAGCCACAGCATACGCCTGTGGTAACGGATACTTCCCTTGCTTTTTTTGAAAAATATATCAATAATCCATCTCCCACTGGTTTTGAGTGGGAAGGCCAGAAATTATGGCTGGAATATATTAAACCTTATATCGACAACTTTTATGTAGATAACTACGGTACAGCAGTAGGCGTTATCAACCCTGAGGCAGAGTACAAAGTAGTTATTGAGGCCCATGCCGATGAAATATCCTGGTTTGTAAATTATATCACCAGCGATGGTTTGATTTACGTTATCCGCAACGGCGGTTCCGACCACCAGATTGCGCCATCTAAACGGGTAAACATTCATACCGATAATGGCATAGTTAAAGCAGTATTTGGCTGGCCGGCTATACATACCCGTACCGGCGGTGAAAAAGAAGAAGCCCCTACCCTGAAAAATATTTTTCTGGATTGCGGCTGCACCTCAAAAGAAGAAGTAGAAAAAATGGGCATTCATGTAGGTTGCGTTATTACCTATGAGGATGAATTTATCACCTTAAACAACCGCTACTACGTAGGCCGCGCGTTAGATAACCGCGCTGGCGGCTTCATGATTGCTGAAGTAGCCCGTTTATTGAAAGAAAACAACAAAACCCTGCCTTTCGGTTTGTACATCGTGAACGCCGTACAGGAAGAAATTGGTTTACGTGGTGCTGAAATGATTGCGCATCGCATTAAGCCTAACGTGGCTATTGTTACTGACGTAACGCATGATACCCAAACCCCGATGATTAATAAGATTGTACAGGGAGATTTGGCTTGTGGTCGCGGACCAGTAATCTCTTATGCTCCGGCAGTACAAAACAACTTGAACAAACTGTTAATTGAATCGGCACAAAAAGCAAATATTCCGTTTCAGCGCCAGGCGTCTTCACGCTCTACCGGTACAGATACCGATGCTTTTGCTTATTCTAACGATGGTGTGCCATCTGCTTTGATTTCATTACCGTTGCGCTATATGCACACTACGGTAGAAATGATTCATAAAGAAGATGTGGACAACGTGATTAGGCTGATTTATGAAACTTTATTAAATATTGAAGCCGGACAAGATTTCCGGTATATAAAATAAGCTGACTGTGTAAATTACACATTCATTGTCACAGCGAAACTTTATAGGTTATTAACCGTATATGTAAAATTATTAGAAATTTATGAAACCTACCCTACTCATATTGGCTGCCGGTATGGCCAGCCGCTATGGCAGCATGAAACAAGTTGATGGCTTTGGTCCCAACGGTGAAACGATTATTGATTACTCAATATATGATGCCATTAAAGCAGGCTTTGGCAAAATAAGCTTTATCATTCGTGAAGAATTTGCTGAAGCTTTCAAAGCTAAATTTGAACCTAAATTGCAAGGCCGTGTTGAAACTGATTATGTGTTTCAAAGCTACGACCTGAAACCTTTTGGTATAGATAAAGAAGTTGAGCGTTCAAAACCATGGGGTACTGCCCATGCCGTATTGGCTGCCCGTAACCAAATTAATGAGCCTTTCTGCGTAATTAACGCCGACGACTTTTATGGTTATGATGCCTTCAAAAAAATGGCCGATTTTTTAACCAGCGAAGTATCTGATGAACAATATTCATTGATTGGTTACCAAATCGACAAAACCTTGTCTGATTACGGTTCTGTATCTCGCGGTGTATGTAAAGTAGACGAAAAAGGTAACATGGTTGAAATCAACGAGCGTACCGAAGTTTACTTTAAAGATGGGGATGTATTTTACAAAGATGCTACTGGCGAAAACCAATTAGCGCCTGATACCCGCGTATCCATGAACTTCTGGGGCTTTACACCTGCTGTGTTTAAACAAAGCGAACCCATGTTCAAAAAATTTGTGGAGGCTAATGAAACCAATCCGAAAGCAGAGTTCTTCATCCCGTTGGTAGCTGATGAGCTGATTAAAAATGGTACTGCCAGCTTCAAAGTTATCCCAACTGCTAATAAATGGTTTGGTGTAACTTACAAAGAAGATAAACCAATTGTACAAGCCAGCATTTCTGAACTGGTACAAAATGGTACTTACCCAGAAAATCTTTGGGCATAAATATAAAAGGGTTTACCAACCTGATTATAAATAAAAAACGAAAGTCCTGCCACATGGCAGGACTTTCGTTTTTTATCAACTTTTATTAGTAGCATGTACGTACTACCATCCTATACCATAATCTTCACCATGATTACTGGAACCGCCCCATAAGCTGCCATGCTTCCAATCGAAATATACGGCATTAATGGGGCCGCTGGTACGTTCGGTAAAGCTTAGGGTGTAACCCATTTTCTTGAGTTCATCACGTATAACAGCAGGGGTATTGCTGTTTAGTAATATCTGACCTGGCTTAGGTTCACGGTCGGTAGTTTTAGTACCACCTAATGATAGCCAAAGCTGATTGGTATTGAAGTTAGGTGCTTCGGTGGCGCGCTGCACCGTCATGCCAAATTCGGCTACATCTAAAAAGAATTGCAGCAGGTTCTGGTCTTGCGTATCACCACCTTGTACCGCTGCGGATAAAAAAGGCTTACCATCTTTCAGGAAAAGCGAAGGGGAAAGCGTTACCCTTGGGCGTTTACCGGGTGTTACCACATTGAATGGATTCAGGGTTGAATCCAGCACAAAGCTTTGCATACGCTGACTCATGCCTACGCCTGTATTACCAGCAATGCAAGCCGGTAGCCAACCACCGCTAGGCGTTACTGATACTACCCATCCTTCTTTATCGGCCGCTTCAATAGAGGTAGTGCCACGCCATAACCGATCCTGATATAAATCCTTAGGTGTATTGTTTCCTAAATCGTGCTTAGGGGCAAAATTGCGTCTGGTCGTGTCCATTTCAAAGCCACGAGATTTCAGCAGGTTGATGTAAGGGTTCGCCTTTCCTTCAAACGGGTATGGGTCACCAGGGCCAATCCTGGCATCATTCTTATCAAAGTTAATGAGCGCAGCCCGTTGCTTCGCATAAGCCTTGCTTAATAAGCCCTTCATGGGTTGATCTTTACTATACTGAGGATCGCCGTAATAAAAATCACGGTCGGCAAATGATAGGTTCATGGCTTGGTAAACCGTATGGATATACTTGGGGCTGTTATAACCCATGCTCTTCAAATCAAAGTTTTCCAGAATATTCAAGGCTTGCAGCAGCATGGGGCCTTGTGTCCATTGCTGTAGCTTGTAAACATCAATACCTTTGTAGTTTACCATTAAAGGTTCTTCTTGCACCGGCTTCCAGTTGGCTAAATCTTGTAAAGTAATTAAGCCTCCTTGCTCCTGGCAGCCTCGTACAAACTCGCGGGCAATGTCTCCTTTGTAAAAACGATCGTAGGCGGCCATCAAAGCTTCCTTACGGCTTTTGCCTTTTTTCAACGCATCAGTTTCGGCAGCTATCATTTTAGTTAAAGTTTGCAGCAAATCCTGCTGAATAAATATTTCGCCGGGTTCAGGTGCTTCACGTTTTTCGCCGGCATGAGTTAAGAATACTTTTTTACTGTATGGCCATTGTTTCAGCATATCTTTATCACGCTCAATCGTATTAGCCGCTTGTGCTTCTATGGCGTAACCAGCAGCCATGTGCATGGCTGGTGCCAGTACCTGTTTCAGGCTCATGGTACCATAATTCATCAGCATAAAAATTAAACCACCGGGTGTACCGGGCGTTGTGGCAGCCAATGGTCCATACTCGGGCGGGAAATTGTAGCCTTTGCTTTTAAAGTAGTTGACTGTTGCGCCGGTAGGTGCTACCCCCATTGCATTAATGGCAATTACTTTATGCGTTTTTGGGTCATAAATCAGGGCCTGAGTTTCACCACCCCAGCTCAGGGTATCCCACATGGTGCAGGTAGCTGCCAGCATGGCACAGGCAGCATCAACGGCATTGCCTCCCTGTTGGAAAATCATAGAGCCTGCCGTTGCCGCCATGGGTTTGCCGGTAACCGCCATCCAACTGCTGCCATACAGCATTGGCTTTTGCGTTTGTTGTGCTGATAAAGAAATACTGAATAAAACAAGCAGCAATAAAGCGGAAAGGTGTTTCATAACACCTAATGTAAATATAAATCAGGTATAATTTTACTTAAGGCATGCTTTGGTTAAACAACCTTTATCAATTTGTTACATTATCCTCTAATTCCACATAATTTTCATCCTGGCAAACTATCATCTGTCAGTTACTGTTCATTAATCGTTCTGAAACTTAGTTTACCATCATAAACTCCCCCTTTATCCTTATGGATTATAAAGTATTAGGAAATACCCAGCAGGTTATCAGCCATTCTCACCAGCTTATTATTCAGACACCCGAAGCCGAAGCTCAGGTTAGCATCTATAGCCCCACTATTATTCGTGTCAATATCACCCGCAAGCCCGAACAGCAGGATGCATCGTTTGCTGTGATTCAGGACCCTTTGCAGGAGATTGCGTATCAGGAGACCGAACAGGAGATTACCGTACATACCTCAGCTTTACAGCTACGTATTAGTAAGTCGCCTTTACGCTTTGCCTTCTACACTACAGATGGTAAACTACTAAGCCAGGATGATGAACGCTTTGGTACCAGCTGGCAAAACAGCAGGGTGACTAACTACCGGAAAGTACATGCTGATGAAAATTTTTTAGGCTTGGGCGAAAAAGTAGGTAACCTGAACCGGCGGGGCAGTTCTTACATTAACTGGAACACTGATGCACCCGATCATAATTCATTAACCGACCCGTTGTATGAGAGTTTTCCATTTTACATCGGTGTACATAGCGGCCTTACTTATGGTTTATTTTTAGATAATCCGCAAAAAAGCTACTTTGATTTTGCTGCCTCAAGCGATAACCAGTTCATGTGGCTGGGCGCTGATGATGGTGATTTAAACTATTACTTTTTTGGTGCACAAACCGTTGCCGGCATTATTGAAGATTATACCTGGCTAACCGGCCGTATGGAAATGCCGCCTTTGTGGACTTTAGGTTATCAGCAATGCCGCTGGAGCTATATGAGTGCCCAGGAAGTGCTGGAGATTGCCGAAGGTTTCCGTCAGCGGCAAATACCGGCCGATGTGATGTACTGCGATATTGATTACATGGAGGGCTTCAAAATATTCACTTGGAATAAGGAAACGTTTGCCAAGCCTAAAGAATTAATTGACCGGCTGAAAGCCATGAACTTTAAACTGGTTACGATTGTAGATCCGGGAATCAAGATTGAAGAAGGTTATCAGCAATATGAAGAAGGTTTGGAACGCGACTACTTTGCTACCTACCCTAATGGAGAAAACTATATAGGCGAGGTATGGCCGGGCCGATGCCACTTTCCAGACTTCTTTCGGGAAGATGTGCGCGAGTGGTGGGGAGCTGCTTTTACAGCTTTGACGGAGCCTGGTGTTTCCGGTTTCTGGAACGATATGAATGAGCCAGCCGTTTGGAACCAGAACATCCCTCCGAATGTGATGTTTGGTGACAAATTTATGCCCGAAGTACGCAACGTTTATGGCATGCAAATGGCGCGTGCTACTTATGATGGTACCCGTAAGCTATTGGGTAACCAACGCCCTTTTGTATTGACTCGGGCGGCGTATTGCGGCACCCAACGCTATTCGGCGGTGTGGACAGGCGATAATACCGCCAGTGATGAGCATTTGCTGTTAGGCCAGCGCTTGGTAAATAGCTTGGGGCTTACCGGTATGGCAATGGTGGGTGTTGATATAGGCGGCTTTAGCGGTAACCCTACGCCCGAGCTAATGGTGCGCTGGAACTCATTAGGTACTTATACGCCTATATTCCGTAACCATGCTATTCAAGGTGCCGATATGCGCGAGCCCTGGCGTTATGGCAGCGAGAACGAAACTATTATTAAACAAGCTATTGAACAGCGGTACCGCTTGCTGCCCTACTTATACGCTAGTTTTTACCAAGCTACCCAAACTGGTATGCCAGTAAGCCGTACACTGGCTATCGACTACACCCATGATGAATACGTGTACTGGACCGAATACCAGAATCAGTTCTTATTTGGTGATGCTTTAATGATAGCGCCTGTTGTCAGTACACATCATACTGCTCAGGTTTACCTGCCTGCTGGCGAGTGGTACCGTTTAAGCTCCGGTGAAAAGTTTGCAGGCGGCCAGCAATATGTAGTAGATGCTCCCTTAACTGATTTGCCGGTATTTGTTAAAGCCGGAGGCATTATACCTATGCAAAACGTAATACAAAGCACCAGCGAACCGGGTGATGGTATTTTGCAATTGCATATTTGGAATGGCCCAGAGTCGACCAGCTTTGTTTACTACGAGGATGATGGCAATACGTACAATTACGAGCGAGGAGAATACTACAAACGCACCATCAGCTTCAACCCACATAACCGTGAAATTAAGTTGTCGGTAGTTGAGGGTTCATTTACTTCTAAATACCAGCAGTTGCAAGTAATGCTGCATGGGTTTGATAGAACAGAACATTTAACGAATGTTGCACTATCTTCCGAAGAGATGTATATCAACTATTAACAGTATAACCACTATCTGCATAAAAAAGAAAGCCCCGGTTAGTAACTAACCGGGGCTTCTTTATTTATACAAAACTATTACTTATTTTACTTCTTCAAAGTCAACATCTGTTACAGCGTCGCCATTGTTTTGAGGACCTTCACCAGCACCAGCGTTATCCGCACCTGGCTGACCGCCTTGCTGAGCATCAGCAGCGGCTTTGTACATTTCTTCTGAAGCTGCATTCCAAGCATTGTTCAACTCAGTTTGAGCAGATTCAATCTCGGTCAGGTCTTTAGAAGAGTAAGCAGTTTTCAGTTTAGTTAAAGCAGACTCAATAGGTGCTTTTTTGTCAGCAGATATTTTGTCGCCATACTCTTTCAATTGCTTTTCAGTTGAGAAGATCAGGGCATCAGCGCTGTTCAGTTTTTCAACTTCTTCTTTTGCTCTTTTGTCAGCATCTGCATTAGCTTCAGCTTCCTGTTTCATTTTCTGAATTTCAGCATCAGTTAAGCCAGATGAAGCTTCAATACGGATTTTTTGCTCTTTACCGGTAGCTTTATCTTTAGCTGATACGTTCAGGATACCGTTAGCATCAATATCGAAAGTTACTTCAATTTGAGGCACACCACGTGGCGCAGCCGGAATGCTGTCTAAGTGGAAACGGCCTAAAGTACGGTTTTGTGCTGCCATTGGACGCTCACCTTGCAAAATGTGAATTTCTACTGAAGGCTGGTTATCAGAAGCAGTAGAGAAAGTTTCTGACTTCTTGCTTGGAATAGTTGTGTTAGATTCGATCAGGCGAGTCATTACACCACCCATAGTTTCAATACCTAAAGAAAGTGGGGTAACATCTAATAGTAACACATCTTTCACTTCACCGGTTAATACACCACCTTGAATTGCAGCACCAATAGCGACTACCTCATCAGGGTTAACACCTTTAGATGGTGATTTACCGAAGAATTTTTGTACCGCTTCCTGAATAGCAGGGATACGGGTTGAACCACCTACCAGAATAATCTCATCTATATCTGATGTGCTGTAACCTGCATTTTTCAAAGCAGTACGGCATGGCTCAATAGTACGTTGAATTAAGCTATCAGCCAGTTGCTCAAATTTAGCACGGGTTAATGATTTAACCAAGTGCTTAGGCATACCATCAGCAGCAGTGATGTATGGTAAGTTGATTTCAGTTTGGTTAGAGCTTGATAACTCAATTTTAGCTTTTTCAGCAGCTTCTTTCAAGCGTTGCAAAGCCATTGGGTCACGACGTAAATCAACGCCTTCTTCGCTCTTGAACTCCTCAGCTAACCAGTCGATAATTACTTGGTCAAAGTCATCACCACCTAAGTGAGTATCACCATCAGTAGCTTTTACTTCAAACACACCATCACCTAATTCCAGTACAGATACGTCATGAGTACCACCACCACAGTCAAACACCACAATTTTCATGTCTTTGTGGGCTTTATCTAAGCCATAAGCCAAGGCAGCAGCAGTAGGTTCGTTGATAATACGGCGTACTTTTAAACCAGCAATTTCACCAGCTTCTTTAGTAGCCTGACGTTGCGCATCGTTAAAGTAAGCAGGTACCGTAATTACGGCTTCAGTTACTTCAGTTCCTAAGAAATCTTCAGCAGTTTTCTTCATTTTTTGAAGAATCATGGCAGAAATTTCTTGTGGAGTATATTTACGGTCGTCTATTTCTACACGTGGGGTGTTGTTATCACCTTTAACCACGGTATAAGGTACACGGTCAGCTTCTTTGGTTACCTCGTTAAATTGGTTACCCATAAAGCGTTTGATAGAATATATTGTTTTTTTAGGGTTGGTAATAGATTGACGTTTGGCCGGATCACCCACTTTACGCTCACCATTATCCACAAAAGCTACTACAGAAGGTGTAGTGCGTTTACCTTCACTGTTGGCAATAACAACAGGCTCGTTACCTTCCATTACAGCCACGCAGGAGTTTGTTGTTCCTAAGTCAATTCCAATGATTTTAGACATATGATTGTTTTTCCTTTGATTAATACTTTGATTAACGATCTATATTTAACAAGGCTTATGCCAACGTACAAATGGCAGAAAATATTATTTCAAATCAGACACAAACTATAGTTTCGTCAGTACAATAATACATTCCAATGACAGCTTGGCAGAATTAAGTTGGCTACTCTGTAGATGAGATACCATATCCACTTCGTAGTGGTTAATTATGGCTGAAATAGTTACCAGTAATTACTTAATCAGTATAGTTAACAATAGTTTTGATTTTACTATCCAGCTCTTCGGCAGCTTTTTCCAGCACCTGTAGTTCTTCCTGGCTGGCTTGATAATTTTCCGCTTTAAACAAGTTCACTAGCCCTAATATAGAAGCTACTGGTTTACGCATTTCGTGCGATTGTATATAAGCAATTTGCTTGAGCGATTCATTTTGCTGCATTACTTTACTTTCATGCACCATCCGTTGAGTAATATCAATAGCATTGTAAGAAACGCCAATAATTTCACCATCTGGATTGCGGGCAGGCTCATAAGTGATAGCCCACCATATAACTTCTTTGGCATAGGCAAAGCATTTCTCTATTTTAACTGCTTCGCCGCTTAAAGCTTGCTGGCAGTTGTCAATAAAATCCGGTATATGTTCTGAATACATATAATCCTTTACATTCATGCCGGTACTCAGCTTAACATGATAAGTGAGCCATACAAAACTGCTGGTTGCTTTATTAAAGGCCAGAACATCCAACTCTTTATTCAGCAATAAATGGCAGGCGCTGGTACTCTCAAAGTATGATCTTAATTTGATTTCCGCATCCTTTGCCTTGATGAACTGCGCTTTCATAATGCCTAGGCTGGCATCAAACTCTAGTAATTGAATTACCTGCTTGGCCAAGAACTGTAGGGTTTGCTGCTGTGCCAGAGTTAAATTTCTGGGTTGTTGGTCAATAACACACAACCCACCTAAACTGTAACCATCTGTAGTAATAATTGGAGTACCTGCATAAAACCTTATGTTTGAACTGCCCGTAACCAACTTATTGCCCCAAAAGCGTTCGTCCTGATGGGTATCGGGCACTATCATAACTTCTTTTTGATATAGTAAATGTTTACAAAAAGCTTCTTCCCGTGTAGTAGTGGTATGCTCAAAACCAACTTCAAATTTTATGTATTGGCTATCTTGGTCAATTAAAGTAATTAGCGCTGTTGGCGTACCACATACTAAGGCAGCCAATCTGACAATTTCTTGAAGCTCTTTATCTTTGCTAATTTCCAGCTTTAAAAATCTGTTTACGGCTTGTAGCCGCTCGAGTTCTCTTTGAGGCATATGAACAACATAAGGTAGATAGATCCGGTTGATTGTATAATAAGGGAGGCCGCAAAATATCTTATACTGGGTATGCAAATAAAAAGTTAGACTTTTACAGCAACATCCTATTCTTAATTAGAGTAAATTGATAACACCATTGCCAAAAGCTACCCATCCAATACTTCATGTTGTTCATTGAATCCAGCCGATTAAAACTAATCCCATTGAACCATCAACAGTTGCTTCAATGCCATCACAACCGTTCAGCGTTTGAAAAATCATTGGGCTTGCAGGTATCCGACATGATTATTCACCCAGATTTCAGACAGGAAATGAGCGAGGCCATGCAAAACTGCTGGTTGCCAAATACACTAGCTTACCCTGAACTATACCAGTGGTACACTAACTGGGAAATTGTATTGAAAGATAATTATACGGCAATTGGAGGTATAGCCTTTGGCGGTTACCCAGATGATTATGGTGAAACCAGCATAGGCTATGTGGTAGACCAACAGCATTGGGGCAAAAGTTATGCTACCGAAGCTGTACTGACCTTGTGTACATGGGGATTTAGCTTTAGTACACTAAAAGCTATTGGTGCCGATACAGCAGTTGGCAACTATGCATCGCAAAAGGTGTTACTGAAAGCGGGCTTTCGAAAAATGCAAACAGTAAATAGCCGAACTTATTTTAAGCTAAGCAAGCGCCAACATACTACAACAAAAAAAGCCCTGTTTGAATAAACAGGGCTTTTTTTATTATCTGATAAAATGATTATTCGCCCTTTTCAGCGTTTTCTTCATTTTGAGCTGGTGCCTCAGGAACTTCAGTAGCAGCTTCTGGTTCAGCAGTTACAGTTTCATCAACCGGAGTAACTTCGGCAGTAGCAGCAGATGCAGCCTGACCTTTGCCTGAACCACCACGACGACGTGAACGACGAGTTGCTGTAGTTGCAGCAGCAGCTTCTTTACCGTAAACAGTATTGTAATCCACTAATTCAATCATGGCCATTTCAGCGTTGTCACCCAAACGGTTTTCTAATTTAATGATACGAGTATAACCACCTGGGCGGTTAGCTACTTTTTCAGCTATTTCACGGAACAGGATAGTTACCGCTTCTTTGTTTTGCAGATAGCTGAATACGGTACGGCGAGAATGCGTAGTATCGTTTTTTGATTTAGTTACCAAAGGCTCAACATACACACGCAATGCTTTTGCTTTTGCCAATGTTGTAGTAATACGCTTGTGCAGGATAAGCGATGAAGCCATGTTACCCATCATCGCTTTACGATGACTGTCGGTACGGCCTAAGTGATTGTGTTTTTTACCGTGTCTCATTTTTGTTTTTGTTGTGCGGCACGTGCATACCGTTGGGCGGCGTTACCGTCAAGCCCTCGGAATTATGCGCTCGCTTATGATTATTCTTCGTCTAATTTGTATTTAGCCAGGTTCATACCGAATGATAAACCTTTTGATTTTACCAGATCCTGGATTTCAGTTAATGATTTCTTACCGAAGTTTCTGAATTTCAACATATCGGCAACATCATAAGAAACCAGATCAGCCAGGCTACGTATGTCAGCTGCTTTTAAGCAATTCAATGCACGTACAGACAGATCAAGATCAACCAGTTCAGTTTTCAGAATTTTACGCATGTGTAAAATTTCTTCATCAACTTCTTTTGTTTCTTCTTTAGCCTGTGCTTCCAGCATCATGTTTTCATCAGAGAACAACATGAAGTGCTGAATTAAGATTTTAGCAGCTTCTTTTAACGCTTCTTCCGGGTGGATTGAACCATCGGTAGCAATATCCAGTACTAATTTTTCATAGTCGGTTTTTTGCTCTACACGGTAGTTTTCAATCGTGTACTTAACATTTTTAATCGGGGTGTAAATAGAGTCAATTGCAATTACACCTAAAGTAGCATCAGGGTTTTTGTTTTCTTCGCTTGGAATATAACCACGACCTTTGCCCACGGTAAGTTCTACCTCCAAGTTCACTGAAGGATCCATGTTACAAAGCAGCAACTCCGGATTTAATACGGTAAAGTTGTTAGAGAACTTAGTGATATCGCCAGCTTTGAATGTGCTTTGATTACTGATTACTACAAAGATTTTTTCTGTGTCACCAGTTTCACCTGTTTTTTTCAACCTGATTTGTTTCAGGTTCAGGATGATTTCAGTAACATCTTCCACAACGCCTTTAACAGTTGAAAACTCATGAGTTACACCTGAAATACGAACAGAAGTAACAGCATAGCCTTCTAGCGATGAAAGTAAAATACGACGTAAAGCATTACCAATGGTTACACCGAAGCCTGGTTCTAACGGACGGAATTCAAACGTACCTTCAAAGTCAGTTGACTTCTGCATGATAACCTTATCAGGTTTTTGAAATGCTAAAATTGCCATTTATATGCTTTGTTTTAATGTGTTTACAAAATGAAATATGAGATGTAAGATATACAACATGAGACAGGAATGGTTGCCCACTCTGTCTCACATCGCTAATCTCATATCTCAAATCTAAATATTATTTAGAGTATAACTCGACGATTAAGTTTTCCTTGATGTTTTCAGGAATTTCATCGCGGTTAGGATAGTTTAGCAGTTTGCCACTCAGGTTGGCAGCATCCCACTCAAACCAGCTATATTTGTTCACTTTGCGGCCAGCTACTGAGTTAGTGATGGCTTCTAGTGTTTTTGATTTTTCGCGTACGGCAATAACATCACCAGCTTTCAAAGCGTATGAAGCAATGTTTACTACTTCACCATTTACAGTGATGTGTTTGTGGCCTACTAACTGACGGGCACCTGAACGGGTAGGTGCAATACCTAAACGGTAAACGGCATTGTCTAAACGAGCTTCTAATAATTGCAGCAAGTTAGTACCGGTAATACCTTCACGTGATGAAGCACGGTGAAATAAGTTTTCAAACTGACGTTCTAATACACCGTAAGTATATTTAACTTTTTGTTTTTCCTGCAGCTGTACGGCATACTCTGATTGTTTACCGCGACGTTTAGAAACGCCATGCATGCCTGGAGGATAATTTTTTCTTTCCAGAACTTTATCTGGACCAAAAATAGGTTCGCGGAATTTACGCGCAATTTTGGATTTAGGACCTGTATATCTAGCCATTGTATTGTTTTTAAAGTATCATGCAACCTGAAGTTGCAGAATCTTAGCTTTAAAAAATCGATTAATTAAACTCTTCTTCTTTTAGCAGGACGGCAACCGTTGTGTGGAAGCGGGGTAATATCCTTAATAGTAGTTACCTCAATACCTGAAGTTTGTAAAGTACGGATAGCTGACTCACGACCAGCACCTGGGCCTTTTACAAATACTTCAACTTTGCGTAAGCCTAAATCATAAGCTACTTTACCGCAATCAGCAGCTGCTTGTGAAGCTGCATATGGAGTATTCTTTTTTGAACCTTTGAAACCCATTTTACCAGCTGATGACCATGAGATAGCCTGACCGGTAGTGTTTGTTAAGGTAACAATGATATTGTTGAAAGTAGCGTTAATGTGGGCTTGGCCAACTGGCTCAACCACTACAAGGCGCTTTTTGGTTACTTTTTTAGCTTTAGCCATTTTGTTTAATTATAAAGTTAATGGATTACTGGATTAGCGAATAAACCGGACCCATTAACAATTTGATAATTTTAATATTCCTAACGCTATTGAAAGATGTTCAATAGCATTAATCAAGATTTATTACTTAGTTACTTTTTTCTTGTTAGCAACTGTTTTACGTTTACCTTTACGGGTACGAGAGTTGTTTTTAGTACGCTGACCACGTAATGGTAAACCTTTACGGTGACGGGTACCACGGTAGCAACCAATATCCATTAAACGTTTGATGTTCAATTGAACTTCAGAACGCAATGCACCTTCAACTTTAATTTGATCGTTGATGATACCGCGTATAGCAGCTAATTGCTCATCGGTCCATTCTTGTACTTTGGTATCATAAGAAATACCAGCCTGATCTAAAATGCTTTGTGCAGTAGAACGACCGATACCATAAATGTAGGTAAGGCCAATCTCGCCTCTTTTGTTTCTTGGTAAATCAATACCTGAAATACGTGCCATATTTGTAAGTTGTGTTTTAAGTGAATGACCGAACGGCGGCTACCGTTGTACAATCATTCCAATATCTGTAATTAACCCTGACGTTGTTTGTATTTAGGGTTCTTTTTGTTGATTACGTAAAGTTTACCCTTACGGCGGATGATTTTGCAATCAGCACTACGTTTTTTGATGGATGCTCTAACTTTCATCTCTGTGTTATTTATATCTGTAGGTTATTCTGCCTTTGGTTAAATCGTATGGGCTCATTTCTAATTTCACCCGGTCGCCAGGCAAAATTTTGATATAGTGCATACGCATTTTGCCGGATATATGTGCAATAATCTCATGACCATTTTCCAGTTCTACCCTGAACATAGCATTTGATAATGCCTCTCTGATAGTACCGTCTTGTTCAATCGAGGATTGTTTCGCCATATTTTACTGATTATTACTTGTTTATACCGACCGAAATCGGGTTGCAAAAATATAAAAAATATTTTAACTATTGTTATTTTTTTCTAAAACTTCTTCTATATACGAAAACGTAGAAAGAATATCAGGTTGCCCCTTGCTAACTGCCACTGTGTGCTCGTAATGAGCAGATGGTTGGCCATCAACGGTAGATACGGTCCAGCCATCTTTCCAGAACTTAACACCAGCTTTACCTGCGTTAATCATAGGTTCAATAGCGATCACCATACCCTCTTCCAGTTTCACGCCTGAGCCACGTTTACCATAGTTAGGTACATCTGGCTTTTCGTGCAGCTTTAAGCCTACACCGTGGCCAATCAGTTCCTTTACTACACCAAACCCATTTTTCTCAGCATGTTCCTGAACAGCATAGCCTACATCACCCACACGCATACCGGTTATGGCTTTAGCTACACCCAGCTTTAAACATTCTTGCGTTACCCGCATTAAGGTTTTAGCAGTTTCACTCATTTCACCTACACCAAAGGTGTATGCTGAATCGCCATAATATTTGTTCAGTATTACGCCGCAATCTACCGATAATAAATCACCTTCCTTTAGCTCATGTGAGCCTGGAAAGCCATGCACTACCTGATCGTTCATGGAAATGCAAAGTGAGAATGGGAAACCGTGATAATTTAAAAAAGCAGGCTCGCCACCATGATCACGAATGAAGGTTTCGGCGAGCCTATTTAGTTCGATGGTTTTAACACCGGGCTTGATAACCTTAGCTACCTCGCCCAGTGTTTTAGAAACCAGTAAAGAACTTTGTCGGATGAGTTCTATATCTTCGGCAGTCTTATAATGTATTTTTGCCATTACTGATCTTAAATAGCCGGAGGAACGGTACCAGCAGCTGTTGGAACTGTAGTACGGCCTTTTACCCTGCCTGTTTTCATTAAGCCATCATAATGGCGCATTAACAGGTGGCTTTCAATTTGCTGCAAAGTATCTAACACTACACCTACCAGAATGATTAGGGAAGTACCACCAAAAAAGCGGGCGAAAGTGCTATTGATATGAACCATATTGGCAATAGCCGGTATAATAGCGATGATAGCCAAGAATATTGCACCTGGCAAAGTAATTTTCGAAATTACATCATCAATAAAATTGCTGGTAGCATCGCCAGGCGTTACCCCAGGGATAAAACCGCCATTACGTTTCATATCATCTGACATCTGTTTTGGGTTAACGGTGATAGCCGTATAGAAGTAAGTAAACAGAATAATCAAGATTGCAAACAATAAGTTATGCTGCCAAGAAGTATAGGTTGATAAGGCAATCATCACGCTATTCGAAGCAACGCTCGGGAAGAACGATGATATGGTAGTTGGGATGAACATTAATGCCTGAGCAAAAATGATAGGCATTACACCTGCAGCATTTACCTTTAACGGTATATACTGACGAACGCCACCATATTGTTTATTACCGACAATACGTTTAGCATATTGTACAGCAACTTTACGTGTACCCTGTACTACTAGTATAGTAAACATTACTACAGCAATCAGTGCAACCATTTCTACAATGAACAATAATGGGCCACCACCATTCGGGCTTATTACTTTAGAGTTAAACTCATCAACAATAGCAGCAGGTAGTTGGGCAATAATACCCACCATAATAATCAGAGAGATACCGTTACCAATACCTTTATCAGTAATTTTTTCACCTAGCCACATCACAAACAATGTACCGGCAGTTAATACGAATACCGAAGTAATAGTAAACAGGCCCTGACCCATAACCGGGCTAATGGCTGATTGTACAATTTGAGAACGTACATAACCGATAGCCTGCAAAGCAGTAATAGCAATGGTCAGGTAGCGGGTCCATTGGTTTAATTTGTTCCGGCCGCTTTCTCCTTCTTTTTGCAGCTTAGCAAAATAAGGCACTGCAATACCCAGTAACTGCACCACGATGGAAGCAGAAATGTATGGCATTACACCTAAGGCAAATATGGAAGCTCTGGCGAATGAACCACCGGCAAACATATTTAATAAGCCTAGCAAACCTTCTTTAGCAGTTTGTGAATGCTGCAAAGAAGCAGGATCAACACCCGGTAAAATTACGTATGAACCTACACGGTATATTAAAAGAAATAAGAGTGTGTTAATAATACGCACTCTTAAATCTTCAATTTTCCAAATATTGGATAATGTGGTGAAAAAATTTTTCATCGAAAATTACAACTTTACAATTGAACCGCCGGCTGCTTCGATTGCTTTTTGTGCAGTAGCAGAAAACGCATGTGCCTGAACATCCAGCTTAGTGCTTACTGTACCACGACCTAAAATTTTCACTAAGTCGTTTTTAGAAGCTAAGCCATGCTCTCTTAATGTTTCAAAGTTAATAGTTGAAACTGAATATTTATCAGCTAATTGCTGTAAAGCATCTAAATTGATACTTACATATTCAACACGGTTAGGGTTTTTGAAGCCAACTTTAGGCAAACGACGTTGCAATGGCATCTGACCTCCCTCGAAACCAACTTTTGTAGTTGTACCTGAACGTGAACCAGCGCCTTTATGACCACGGGTTGAAGTTCCGCCACGGCCTGAACCAGTACCACGGCCTATTCTTTTTCTATTTTTAGTAGAACCTTCTGCAGGTTTAAGATTACTTAAATTCATAACATTAAATGTTTTCTACTGCTACCAAATGATTAACTTTTCTAATCATGCCGATGATAGCATCATTAGCTTCCACTTCTACGCTATGGTTAATTTTCTTTAAACCTAAAGCTTCAATGGTTTTTTTCTGGCGCTCACTTCTATCGATCACGCTTTTAATCTGAGTTATTTTGATTTTCGCCATGACTGATTATCCGTTAAATACTTTACCTAAATTAACGCCACGGTGCTGAGCTACGGTATAAGCATCACGCAATTGCGCTAATGCTGCTACAGTGGCTTTAACCACGTTGTGCGGGTTTGATGAACCTTTTGATTTAGCTAATACGTTATGTACACCAGCTGACTCCAGAACGGCACGCATCGCACCACCAGCAATTACACCAGTACCGTTTGCGGCTGGCTTAATGAATACGAAGCCACCTGAAAATTTACCAATTTGCTCATGAGGTACAGTACCATTGATGATAGGCACTTTTACCAGGTTCTTTTTAGCATCATCGATACCTTTAGCAATTGCTTCAGTAACCTCTTTTGCTTTGCCTAAGCCATAACCTACTACACCGTTTTCATCACCAACCACAACAATGGCTGAAAAGCTGAAAGTACGGCCACCTTTGGTTACCTTGGCAACACGTTGTATGCTTACCAAGCGATCTTTTAATTCAATCTCGCTGGTTTTAACTCTCTTTATATTTAATGTTGACATTACTTGTTTCGGTTAAAAGTTTAATCCACCTTCACGTGCACCTTCGGCCAGTTGTTTAACACGGCCATGATACAAGTATCCATTTCTGTCAAAAACTACGGAAGTGATACCGGCAGCTTTTGCTTTTTCAGCAATCAGTTTACCAACGGCTACTGATTGTTCGCCTTTAGTACCTTCAGCTTGAAAATCTTTTGAAGCTGAAGATGCTGAAACGATAGTTTTACCAGCAACATCGTCAATAATTTGTGCATAGATGCCTTTGTTGCTTCTGTACACTGACAAGCGCGGACGTTCTGCAGAACCTGAAATACGTTTTCTGATTCCTTTTTTAATTCTGTCTCTTCTTGATAATTTACCTGTCATGACGATTATTTTTTAGATGCTGATTTACCTGCTTTTCTTCTTAATACCTCGCCAACAAACTTGATACCTTTACCTTTGTAAGGCTCTGGAGCACGCAGTGAACGGATTTTGGCAGCAACCTGGCCGATCAGTTGTTTGTCGATTGACTCTAGAATGATGGTTGGGTTTTTACCTTTTTCAGCAGTAGTGGATACTTTAATTTCATTTGGCAACTCGAATACATAGTGGTGAGAATAACCCAACACTAAATCTAGCGTATTACCGGTATTGGTAGCACGGTAACCTACACCAACCAACTCTTGTTCCAGTTTGTAACCAGTAGTTACACCAGTAACCATGTTGTTGATTAATGCACGGTACAAACCATGTAATGCTTTATGACGTTTTTGATCTGTTGGACGGCTCAGCGTCAATACGCCGTCTTCTTGTGATACAGTGATATCACCGTCTACCACCTGCTCTAATTGACCTTTAGGGCCTTTTACGGTTACTACATTGCCATCATTTACAGCAATAGTAACGCCGGCAGGGATAGTAATGGGGGCTTTTCCTACTCTTGACATTTCTTTAATTTCCTCCTTGCAATTAATAAACGAAGCATAATACTTCGCCACCGATGTTTTGCTGACGGGCTTCTTTATCAGTCATTACTCCTTTTGAAGTTGACACGATAGCGATACCCAAACCATTTAATACTCTTGGCATAGTGTCCATGCCTGCATACTTTCTCAAACCTGGTTTGCTCACACGGGTTAATGTGCGGATGGCGGATACTTTGGTTACGGGGTGATACTTTAACGCTACTTTGATGTTTCCTTGAGGACCGTTGTCTTCAAACTTGTAGTTAGCGATGTAACCTTTGTCGAAAAGCACTTTAGTGATTTCCTTTTTCAGATTTGATGCAGGAATTTCAACAACCCTTTGGTTGGCCTTAATAGCATTCCTTACTCTGGTAAGATAATCTGCGATTGGATCTGTATTCATTATTGTTAAAATTTGATGGTGGTTTCCTTCGCCTCCCGACGACGACCTTCCATCGGTTAAAAATTCTTTTCTGCAATTACAGGTATATATATGCTGCAAATTGCCGGCCGCAAAGGTAAGAAATTAATTCTCAACCTGCAACCGGCAATTTGATACCTGTATTTGAGTTACCAGCTAGCTTTTTTAACCCCTGGTATTTTACCTGCTAAGGCCATTTCACGGAATGTAACACGTGAAATACCAAACTGGCGCATATAACCACGAGGACGACCGGTAAGCTTGCAACGATTGTGCAATTTTACTGGTGATGATGCTTTTGGTAATTTATCTAAAGCTTCATAATCACCGGCGGCTTTCAGTGCTGCTCTTTTCTCAGCATATCTGGCCACTAATTGAGCACGTTTGCGTTCACGTGCTTTGATACCTTCTTTAGCCATTATTGATTATTTTGATTTTTAAATGGTAAACCAAATTGTTTCAGCAATTCCAGAGCTTCAACATCGTTAGTTGCTGAAGTTACAAAGGTAATATCCATACCTTGAATTTTATTGATTTTGTCAATATTAATCTCAGGGAAGATAATTTGCTCTGTAATACCTAAAGTGTAATTGCCTTTACCGTCGAAACCTTTATCGTTGATACCTTTGAAGTCACGAATACGTGGCAATGCTACGGCAATCAAACGATCTAAAAACTCGTACATGTTGTTATCACGTAAAGTTACCCGTACACCTACTGGCATGTTTTTACGTAATTTGAAGTTCGAGATATCTTTTTTAGATTTTGATGCTACTGCTTTCTGACCAGTTATGGTGCTTAGCTCAGCAATAGTAGTATCAATCAGTTTTTTATCAGTGGTTGCAGCACCAACACCTTGGTTGATAGCAATTTTCTCCAGCTTCGGAACCTGCATTACGCTTTTGTACTGAAATTTATCTTTCAGTGCGGTGCGGATCTCGTCTTTGTATTTAGATTTTAATCTTGGAACGTAAGCCATTATTTAATTTCCTCCCCTGATTTTTTTGATATTCTAACTAATTTGCCAGCATCACTTTTCTTACGGCCAACGCGGGTAGTTTCTCCTGTTTTAGGATCAACCAACGCTAGGTTTGAAATGTGAATAGGAGCTTCTTTTTTTACAATACCACCGTTAGGGTTAGCTGCATTAGGCTTAGTATGTTTTGAAATCATGTTGATGCCTTCAACCACTGCGCGGTTGTTAGCTACAATAATTTCAGTTACTTTACCTTGCTGACCTTTAGAGTCGCCGGCAATAACTTTAACTGTGTCGCCTTTTTTTATTTTGATCTTGAACTTTTTGTTTTCCATTTTACAATACCTCCGGTGCTAATGATACAATTTTCATGAATTGTTTTTCACGAAGCTCTCTTGCCACCGGACCGAAGATACGTGTACCTCTGGGCTCATCCTGGTTGTTTAACAAAACAGCTGCGTTATCGTCGAAACGAATGTAAGAACCGTCTTTACGACGAATTTCTTTTTTGGTTCTTACCACTACGGCTTTAGATACAGTACCTTTTTTCACGTTGCCTGAAGGCAGGGCGCTTTTTACAGTAACTACAATCTTATCGCCAACAGAAGCATAGCGTTTGGCAGTACCACCTAATACGCGGATTACCAACACTTCTTTAGCGCCGCTGTTATCGGCTACGGTTAATCTTGATTCCTGTTGTACCATCTTATTTAGCCCTTTCTAAAATTTGAACTAATCTCCAGTTTTTATTTTTGCTCAGCGGACGGGTTTCCATAATCAATACGGTATCGCCAATGCCACAAGTGTTAGTTTCGTCATGAGCCATGAACTTGGCAGTTTTGTTTACGAACTTGCCATAGATCGGGTGTTTCACCTTCCGCTGTACTGCAACAACAATAGATTTATCCATTTTATTGCTAACTACCAGACCGGTACGTGTTTTTCTTAAATTTCTTTCCATTGTTTCGACGCTTAAAATTATTGCTGTTCAGAAGCTGACGCCGCTTTGCGCTTGGTTAATTCAGTAGTTAAACGAGCTACTTCACGACGCTGCGTTTTGATGCGCTGAGGGTTTTCAATAGCCGAAACTGCATGAGCAAATTTCAGTTTAGTTAAACTGTTTTTTTCCTCGCTAATTTTAGCAACCAACTCTTCAGTTGACAGCGCTGATATTTCTGAGCTTTTCATTATTTTGTGAGTTGTGGGTTTCGAGAGGTAAGTTGGATGCTTACGTCGAACACCTCTATATTATACTTAATTATTTATCAGGTTACAGGTTGTAAGCTTACAGGCAACTCACAACTTACAACCTGTAACGTCTTTATGCTTCGGCGTAATCTCTACGCATTACAAATTTAGTTTGTACAGGCAGTTTCTGAGCGGCCAGGCGAAGCGCTTCTTTAGCAACTTCTAATGGCACACCTTCTGCTTCGAAGATTATCCGGCCGGGGCGTACTACCGCTACCCAGTATTCAGGAGCACCTTTACCTTTACCCATACGTACCTCTGCTGGCTTTTTAGTTACTGGTTTGTCAGGGAAAATTCTGATCCAAACCTGACCTTCACGTTTCATAAAACGTGTTACAGCAATACGGGCAGCCTCGATCTGGCGGCTGGTAATCCAGGCCGGCTCGAGTGATTTTATACCGAAAGATCCGAATGAAAGCTCAGCTCCGCGAGAAGCTACTCCTTTCATTCTGCCTTTTTGCATCTTTCTGAACTTCGTTCTTTTTGGCTGTAGCATTTTATTAGCTTTTTATATCTAAACGATGTCTGTCTCGACTTTGATTAATTATCTGTTTCCGCCTGGACGGTTACCACCACCCTGACGATTGCCGCCTGGACGGTTTTGGCCACCTGGACGATTGTTGCCGCCACCACGTTGGTTGTTGTTACCGCCTCTGCGATCACCACCACGGTCGTTACGACGATCACCGCCACGCTCATTGTTACCGAATGATGCTGCGCCTTCTGGACGACCACCTCTACCGCTTGAGCTGCTAGTTGAACCAATGTTCGGGCTCAAATCACGTTTACCGTAAACTTCGCCTTTGCAGATCCATACTTTAACACCTATTTTACCATAAGTAGTTAAAGCTTCGCCTAAAGCGTAATCAATATCGGCACGGAAAGTATGCAGAGGAATTCTGCCTTCTTTGTATTGTTCGGTACGGGCCATTTCAGCACCGCCTAAACGACCTGAACACATAATCTTGATACCTTCAGCTCCCATACGCATGGTTGATGCAATAGAAGTTTTCATGGCACGACGGAAAGAGATACGAGCTTCTAATTGCTTAGCAATACCTTCAGCTACTAATTGAGCATCCAGTTCCGGACGTTTAATTTCAAAAATGTTGATTTGAACGTCTTTCTTAGTCAGCTTCTTTAACTCTTCTTTGATTTTATCAACTTCCTGACCACCTTTACCAATAACGATACCCGGACGGGCAGTGTGGATGGTAACAGTGATACGTTTTAAAGTACGCTCAATAACTACTTTAGATACGCCGCCTTTTGCAATACGTACAGAAAGATATTTGCGGATTTTTTCATCCTCAACTAATTTATCGGAGTAGTTGTTGCCACCGAACCAATTAGAATCCCAACCTCTGATGATTCCTAAACGGTTACCTATTGGATGTGCTTTTTGTCCCATCTTAATTAGTTGATTGATGTTTTACTGTCCACAATTAAAGTAACGTGGTTAGAGCGTTTACGGATACGGTATCCGCGGCCCTGAGGAGCCGGACGCAGTCTTTTCAACTGACGACCACCACCCACTGAAACTTCTTTCACATATAAGTTGCTCTCTTCAACACGTTGACCTTCGTTTTTAGCTTCCCAGTTTTTGATAGCGGAAAGCAACAGTTTTTCAACGCGGATAGCTGCTTCTTTATTTGTATATTTTAAAATGTACAAAGCTTTTTCTACATTCTCGCCGCGGATCAAATCCACAACCAAACGCATTTTGCGTGGTGAGGTAGGGCAGTTTTGTAACTTGGCAGCAGAAGCTCCTCCTTGCTGAGCTTTCTCCTGCTCTTTGCGTTGTCTGATAGCTACAGACTTCTTAATTTTTGTTCTTGCTTCCATTGCCTGTTATTTTTTCTTTTCTGCGTGACCACGGAATGTACGGGTTGGGGCAAACTCTCCCAGCTTGTGACCCACCATGTTTTCAGTTACATACACTGGTATAAACTTGTTACCGTTGTGTACTGCAAAGGTATGACCAACGAAATCAGGAGAAATCATGGAACGACGAGACCATGTTTTTACCACTGACTTTTTATTAGATTGATTCAATACGCCAACTTTACGGTCAAGGTTATGATCAATGTATGGTCCTTTTTTAATTGAACGTGCCATTATTTCTTCCTCCTTTCTATGATATAACGATCAGATGTTTTCTTGGTATCGCGAGTTTTGTAGCCTTTAGCCAGTAAACCTTTGCGTGAACGTGGGTGACCACCTGATGCACGGCCTTCGCCACCACCCATAGGGTGATCTACCGGGTTCATAGCTACACCACGAACGCGTGGACGACGACCTAACCAGCGCTTGCGGCCAGCTTTACCTAACACTTCATTCGCTTTCTCAGCGTTTGATACAGTACCGATGGTTGCCAAGCAAGTTGACAGGATCATGCGGGTTTCGCCTGAAGGCAACTTAATGATAGCGTATTTGCCATCACGAGCTGACAGTTGTGCGTAAGTACCTGCTGAGCGGGCGATAGTACCGCCTTGACCTGGGTTTAATTCAATGTTGTGAATGATTGAACCCAGTGGAATGCTCTTTAATGGTAATGTATTGCCAACCTCTGGCGGTACAGCTGCACCTGATAATACAGTTTGACCTACTGTCAAACCTTCTGGTGCAATCATGTAACGTTTTTCGCCATCTACATAATGTAACAGGGCGATACGGGCTGAACGGTTTGGATCGTACTCAATAGTCGCAACCTTTGCGGGGATGTCAAACTTGTCACGTTTAAAGTCGATCAATCGGTATGATTTCTTATGTCCCCCACCGATATAACGCATGGTCATTTTACCGGAATTGTTACGTCCGCCTGATTTTTTGTGTGATACTACTAATGTTTTTTCAGGAACATTGGTTGTCACATCAGAGTAATCGGCGCCCACTCTGAAGCGGGTACCCGGAGTAACCGGTTTAAATCTTTTAACTGCCATTTCTCTTTTTATAATGTGCTATAAAAATCTATTGTTTCACCATCTTTCAAAGTGATGATCGCTTTTTTATAAGCAGCCGGGCGTCCGGTTACAGTACCTGCTTTAGTGTAGCGGCTCTTCAATTTTCCAGAGTATTTCATGGTGTTTACGGCTTCAACGTTTACACCATACATTGCTTCGATAGCTGCCTTAATTTGAATTTTATTCGCTTTAGGGTCAACTTTAAAAGCATAACGATTCAGTTTCTCTGTCAGCAGAGATACTTTCTCAGTAAGTAAAGGCTTTTTTAATACTTCCATAATTACTTAGCGAATGCCTCCTCCAGCGTTTTAACAGAACCTGTAGTTAATAAAAGCTTACCAGCATTTAACACATCATAAGTGTTTAACTGATCGGCAGTAATTACCTTAACTTTTTTCAGGTTTCTGCTTGATAAATAAATATTGTTATTAGCTGCAGGCAACACCAATAATGTTTTTTCATTACTGAAGTTTAAGTCAGCTACCAGCTTAGCATAGTTTTTAGTTTTGATAGAATCAAAATTGAAGTCTTCTAAAACTACAATGCTGTTATCCTGAGCTTTGTAAGTCAGGGCTGATTTACGAGCCAATGCTTTCAGCTTTTTGTTCAGCTTGAAGCTATAATCGCGCGGTTGCGGACCGAACACACGGCCACCACCATTAAACAATGGCGATTTGATGCTACCGGCACGGGCACCACCTGTACCTTTTTGTTTATGTAATTTGCGGGTTGAACCAGCAATTTCGTTACGTTGTTTTGCTTTGTGAGTACCTTGACGCTGGTTAGCTAAATATAGCTTAACATCAAGATAAACTGCATGCTCGCTAGGCTCAATACCGAAAACCGAATCAGGAAGTTGCACCTTGGCACCTGTTTGTTGACCTGATACATTTAATACGTTAACTTCCATCTTACTTATCCACGATTACGAATGAACCTTTAGCTCCAGGGATGGAACCTTTAACTACCAGCAAGTTTTGCTCAGCAAATACTTTAACCACTTCAAGGTTTTGCACCTTTACACGAGCATTACCAGTTTGGCCGGCCATACGCATACCTTTAAATACGCGAGAAGGCCATGATGAAGCACCCAGTGAACCTGGAGCGCGTAAACGGTTGTGCTGACCGTGAGTTTGCATACCCACACCGCCAAAACCATGACGCTTTACTACACCCTGAAAACCTTTACCTTTTGAGGTACCAACCACATCCACAAAATCTCCAGCAGCAAAAATCTCCACGGTAACAGTGTCACCTAGAGTTTTTTGACCCTCGAAAGTTGTGAATTCAACCAGCTTACGTTTTGGCGTAGTGCCGGCTTTCTGGAAATGGCCTTTTAAAGGAGCAGGGGTGTTTTTTTCTTTTTGCTCATCATATGCCAGCTGAATAGCTGCATATCCGTCCGTGTCAACAGACTTAACGTGAGTTACCACGCAAGGGCCAGCTTCGATTACTGTACAAGGAATATTTTTCCCTGCCTCGTCGAAAATGCTGGTCATTCCTACTTTTTTACCAATAATTCCTGACATTTTTTTGTTTCTTTTGTTTTGCCCATCGAAGCAGTAGGGCTTCGTTCAAGGCATTTTCCCGGTTTAAGGGAGGGCAAAGATAGAAAGTTTTAATTAGTTTTCAAACAGTTACGGAATTATTTTAAAAAGTTTTTGGAACTGAATTACAGGTAGTTTTAATTTGCGAATTTGCCTAATCTAATCAACAACGCTTTTTGGTTTTATACTGCTTCTTGTTTTTGCAGTTCTACTCACATTTTTTCAATTGTTGTTGTTGTTGTTGTGCCATTACGTACTATGAGGAGGCACTATTAAAATGCTTTGCTCCTATCGAGCTAACGTTTTTACTTGCACAACATCATACATTCTTAAACATCAGCCTTAAAAACTAAAGCAACCGAGCTGCCAAAAACAACATGGGCTAACACCAACTGCTTATAAAAATTTTTCAGATCGACACCGGGTGGATTAGGGTGCATTTTAAAAACCATTTTCCATACCCATGCCCCTCCTAAGCCGCTTAATGCACCAAAAACAGCACCATTAGTTATGGTAGGGTGCTTGCCAGCTTTTTTTAGATACTGTGCATATAATGTTGCAAAAATAACACCTACCAGGTAATGAGAAGACCAACCCAACCATCTGGCTTGCTGTTTGGTTAAAGGAGTTAAGCGGTTTAATAATTCACTCAGAATTTCGGCCTCATTAAACTGCTTGCCACTTTTTTCAGATACCAAATGACTAAACAAGGTCATAAATGAAGTGCCTACAATGCTACCAGCTACGATTTTAGATACGCTCGTCATACTTAATTTTTCTTATAAATGTGCAATAGCTGTGGCTGGCGTTTAAGAAAGTATAGTAGAAGCACAGCAACGGTAAATAATAAGCCACGCCGTTAAAACTTGTTATTAGTTATAGTTAGCAACCTTCAATTATTATGAAATGTTTGTATGTGCTGATGAATGGCCCCTACACCTCCCCTATGCAATAATTTATTAACTATTAAGAAACACCAGGTAAGTTCTCGTGTTTACCCATTGAGTATTTCATTTCTGCACCTGATATAAATTTGCTAAACACCTCATACTCCTTAACTCATTTACGTTAAAATAATGAAAAAAGAAGAAATTCATTTAGAGGATTTCAAGCGCATCTTGTTTGGCCAGGCACCACCTGAATTTTTATTAGAAACTTTCATCCGTACGCTGATTATCTATATCGTTCTACTGTTTATTGTACGCTGGCTGGGTAAGCGTATGATCGGTCAGTTAACTATTATGGAATTAGCAGTGATGCTAACACTGGGTGCCATAGTTTCTGTACCCATGCAGGTGCCCGACAGGGGCTTACTGCAAGGTGCCTTATTGCTGGTTTGTGCAGTGTTTTTTCAGCGGGGTATCAGCTTGATTGGCTTTCGCAGAGGTAAGTTTGAAGACATAGCTCAGGGCAAAACCAGTTTATTGGTTAAAGATGGTGTATTGCAACTGGAACAAATGGAAAAAGACCGCATATCGCGCCAGCAAATTTATGCGGAGTTAAGACAACAGAAAATTTTCAATTTAGGAATGGTTGACCGACTGTATGCAGAAGCTGAAGGTGTTTTCAGTGTTTTTAAATCTAATCAGCCCAAATCCGGATTACCTATTTTACCGCCCGATGATCAGGAAATCATGCAAATACAGCATCAGGCATCAACCCAACCGCCACAGTCTATCCAATTGATGGTCTGTGTAAGCTGTGGATTGATAAAACCGCAGAGCCAGCAAGACACAGCATGCAACCACTGCGGACATGATGAGTGGGTAAACGCTATTAACTAAAAACTTATGCAAACAGAAGATGTTAAGTTAACCGACTGGGCCAGAATACTGGTTGGTGATGTACCATATAGCTTTTATATAGAACTAATTATCCGGGCGGCATTTGTTTACCTGTTGCTCATAGTATCTATGCGCTTAATTGGTAAGCGTATGTCATCGCAAATAGGCCGTACTGAAATGGCGGCTTTAGTATCGTTAGCTGCAGCCATTGGTGTGCCTTTGCAAGCGCCAGACCGTGGTTTACTGCCTGCTGTAGCTATTGCTATTGTAGTAGTATTTACCGAACGGTGGATTGCTGCCAGAGCTTACAAAAGCCAGAACTTTGAAAAATTTATACAAGGCAACATTGATGTGCTGGTGAAAGATTCGGTTATGGACTTGAAAAATATGAAAAAAGTGCGTTTAACCCGCGAAAGACTGGTATCACAGCTCCGCTCAAACGGTATAAAACAGTTGGGAGAAGTAAAGCGCTTTTATATGGAAGCTAATGGTTCATTCACCCTAATACAAGAAGAAACGCCAAAGCCTGGCTTGTCAATCATACCACACTGGGATGAGGATTTTAATAATCGCTTTAAAAAAACCGGTGAAAAAATGGTATGCCAGACCTGTGGTCTCACCCAGAAAAAATCTGATGACGATAAACAGCAATGCCCTCAATGTGGTGATTGTAAATGGACGGACGCGGTTGAGTAAACTTATCACTCACCATAATGTTATGACACCAACACCTAACCCAACAGCAGAATTATGAACTGTGATATGCTATCGGGCATATCCATTATTCAACCTAAAAAATATTTAGCATGAAAATAGTAAACGTAATAGTAGAAAGCCCTAAGGGTAGTGGCCACAAGTATGATTATGAACCGGAAACCAAATGTTTCAAATTGATGAAAGTACTACCGGCCGGCTTAGTATTTCCGTTCGATTTTGGCTTTATTCCGGGCACCAAAGGCGAAGATGGCGATCCGTTAGACATGATTATTATTTCTGAAATCAACAGCTTTCCGGGTTGCTGTATGGATTGCCGTATCATTGGCTCCATTAAGGCGCAGCAAACCGAACGCAATGGTAAAACTATGCGTAACGACCGCTTTTTAGGCGTACCTGAAGTATCGCAGTTGTTTAAGGATGTAAAAGATCTTGAACATCTGCCTGAAGGTATCATCAGCCAGATAGAATACTTCTTTCAAAATTATAATGAGCAGGCGGGCAAAAAATTTGAGGTTTTAGAAAGGCTTGATGCTGAAGCAGCCTCTAAAGAAATTCAATAAGGACTATCTTCGAATAAAACGGGCTCTTTATTGTATTATCAATACAGCAAAGAGCCCGTTTTTTATTGTTGTTGATATACCCGTACGTAATCTACCTCAAATCGTTTCGGAAGGTGGGTAGCTGATACATCACCGCCATTATCACCGCCCAACGTCAGGTTAAGCAAGATGTAATGCGGCTGGTTGAACGGGTTAAAACCGGTACTATCTTGATTTACCAAATTTTTTAATTCTACCCTGTTTAGCAGCAAATCATCTACATAAAGACTGATGGCGGTTTTATCCCAATCCATACGCCATACATGAAACTTTTTGCTCCACTTAGGGTCGTTAAATTCTGGCAGTGGTTTGGCCGTGCTGTACCACTTGGCTTTTGAAGGCGTAGCCGTACCACAGGCAATATTAGCCAGCAGTTTGCCACGGTAATACTCCATAATATCAATTTCACCATTTGAGGGCCAGGGTTGTGTAACACCTAAAGTCCAGAAGGCAGGCCACAAACCGGCATCCGTATCAATACGACCTCGCATTACCATTCGGCCATATTGCCATTGGTGCAGGTTGCGCGTATTCATGCTGGATGAAGTGTATTCAATAAACTGACGGTTGGTTTTCCAGTTGGTACTTTGCGCCACATAATTAGGGTTAGGCTGATGAACCTTTTGCGCTTCAATAACCAGCATACCCTTATGGCATCTGGCATTTTCTGGCTGATACCATTGCAGTTCATGGTTACGTACAAAGCCTTGCTCATACTGCCAGTTGCTGACATCAGGCACGCCTTCGGTGTTAAACTCATCAGCCCATACTAATTTATAGCCTCCTGCTGTATCAGCAGTTAGTGTTTGCCCTTTTGCAGCCTGATAAAAGCCTATACTTAGGCAAAATAAACCGATGCTATACTTTATGAACTTCATAGTATTATTGGTATTTATTTATCCTGACAGGTACTACAATTAAAAGGATTATTTATGGCAAACGTTGTTACTGCACCTGATCCAATATAGGATGGTCTAAAGCTTTCAATTGTGTTTGCTGAGGCTTGAGCTGTTCGAACACCACCACTTCGTTACGGCCAGATTTAAGCCACTCACCTGGTACATATAATGTTTGTTGTGGACCAACACGCCAATACCGGCCCAGGTTATGACCGTTAATCCATACCACCCCCTTGCCCCAGGCACTCATATCCAAATACGTATCGGCTACCTTGGTAAGGTTGAAGCTGCCTTTGCGAATAACAGGAACCTGCGCGTTTGCAGCAGTAGTGCCACCGTAACGGACAGTACTCACATCGGCCAGTGGCAAGCTGTACATTTGCCAGTGCTGCACCTCATTATCGCCAAACAGCACTTTTTCGGTAATTCCTTTTTTGTTTTGCAGCAGGTATTTGCCAAAGTTGATGCGGCCCAGGTTCTCCACCAGTATATCTAACGTTACTTTACCCTGAGGTAACTCCAATTGCAAGCTATCTTGCTTAAGCCTACGGTCCAGCGTACCTATAGTTTTGCCATTTACCATTACTAAGGCATAATCCCGCAGTTCTTTCAGCTTTAGTAACCCGCTTTTACCGCCTTGCAGGGTAGTACGGTAAAGTACAAAACCATAATCCTGGTGCAGGTCTTCAAATGTAAGCGGGGTTAGATTAGACTTGGGTGCCGGCAGGTTGCTCAACAGGCTGGCAGATTGGCTCAATGTAATTTGCGGAATGCTGATTACCGGCTTAGATGCAGGTACCGCCGGCAATGTTTGCCCTTTCGGTAGATGCTTTTCAATTACGCTGCGAAAAGCCATAAACTTGGGCGTAGCATTTCCTGCCTCATCCAAAGGTGCATCATAATCGTAGCTGCTTACCTGTGGCTCAAAAGGCGTATTGTCTTTATAATTGGCACCGTTCATGAAACCACGAGTAGTACCGCCATGAAACATGTACATATTGATGGATATACCTGCGGCCAACACACCATCCAGTTTGCTGGTATATTCTTTGGCAGCTACAGTATGGTGTTTAGTACCCCACCAATCAAACCAGGCCGGGTACCATTCGGCAATGTAGTACGGGCCTTTACCACCATGATTCTCGTTAACTAAAGCCCTTACTTTAACCGGATCATCAATTCCATTAATGCCAGGCAGCAAGCCAGGCAAATGTCCTTTAGCCACATCAGCTCCGGGATCACAGGTATATAACAGACCATCGAACCCTGCCTCTTTAAACATTCTCTGGTTGATGGCTAAGTATTCTTTATCGCTGCCGTATGAGCCATATTCATTCTCAATCTGCACCATCAGAATATTACCGCCATGATTGATTTGCAGCGGAGCCAAACGCTTACCTACTTCTTTAATGTAAGTTTCGTATTCTTTCAAATATTGCGGGTCTTTACTGCGTACTACCAAACCTTTTTCGTTTTGCAACCAATAAGGGTAGCCGCCAAATTCCCACTCGGCACATACATAAGGACTAGGGCGCAATATCACCCACAAGCCTTCCTGCTGGGCAATTTTAACAAATTCCACAATATCGTTATTACCAGTAAAATCGAACTTGCCTTTTTGCGGCTCATGCACATTCCAGAACACGTAAGTACCTATCGTATTCAACCCCATAGCTTTGGCCATTTTCATACGTGCACGCCAAGCTTCGCGCGGCACACGCGGATAATGCATTTCGCCGCTTATCATCTGAAATGGTTTGCTATCCAGCAAAAAGGATTCATCTCCAAAGCCAAACGTATGCTTAGCCTGGGCATAAATTCCTGGAGAAGAAGTAAGCATAACGCTGCCTGCAAGTAGCGCCAATAATGTATTTTTCAAACCCATAAAAGTTATTTAATCGTTTTCTTTTTCATTTCATTATAATAGGCCTGCATAATGTAAAAGGCTTTCTTTTTGTTGCCTTTATCATCATACAACCCTTTGCGGTTCCAACCTTCCTGATAAATAGGGTTGTTACGTTTAGGCGACCTGAAATCATTCAACACCCAAGGCGACAGGCCCACAAAGTTAACCGGCATACGTTTCAGCATGGCTATTTGCTCTTTGTAATACCACTCCTGAAATTCTTCGCTAAAGCGCGTTAATGAATCGGCATGAAAGCCACCTTTAGCACCGGCTCCGGTTTCGCTGATAAATAATGGTTTATTATATGGCGTACTCCAGTTGGTAGTACGGCATTTATCGGGCAAGCCACCATACCAGCCCAGGTATTCATTAAAAGCAACCAAATCCACAAACTGCCCCAATGGATCATTTACCTCATTGATATCTTTAAGCGCACTATAATTCACTTCTAATGCAGCTGATATCATGCGGGTAGAATCTAATCGCTTAGCTTCAGTAATCAGGCTATGCATAAAATCAGTTCGGGTTTGACTAACCGGCGTTTCATTACCTACCGACCAGATAATGATACTAGCCCGATTATGATCGCGGGTAATCATTTCCTTTAACTGTGCCTTGGCTTTGTTCAAAACTTCCTGGCTACCAAAGTTGATAGTCCAGTACACGGGTATTTCCGACCATACCAATATACCTAATGAATCGGCCAAACGGGTCATGGCTTCATCGTGTGGGTAATGGGCCAGCCTTACCATATTGCAGCCTAACTCACGTGCCTGCCCCAGCAGTTGCTTAGCATCTTCCGGCCCCACAGCCCTACGTACTTCCTGAGGAATTTCGCCATGAATGCTGATACCTCGCATAAAAATAGGCTTGCCATTCAGCAGCACCTGCTTGCCATAAGCTTCCACAGTACGAAAGCCTATTTTATCCTCTACCCTATCATTGGAGGTAGCTACGATTACCTGATATAGTTTCGGGTGTTCGGGCGACCATAACTGAAGCTTAGGTAACTTGAAGCTAACCGGCGTGATTGCACCAATAACGGCTACTTGCTTCTTAAGCTTCAACTCAGGTATAGTAATGGTGATGTTTCCGCCGGATTGAGCCTGATTCAGCCTGATCCAACCAGTAACTTCGGGCATTGCAGCAGGTGCTTTTCCCGGCAATGGCTTTTTCAATTGAATTACATAATCTTGAATAAAGCTTTGCGGTACTTCTACCAGCTTTACATCACGGGTGATGCCGCCATAGTTCCACCAATCGGTATTCAGGGTAGGTACTTCATCGGCATAACGCTTATTATCTACCTTAACTACCAAAAAATTGCCCGTAGCTTTCAGTAAAGATACAGGCACCTCAAAGTTAAAAGGTGTAAACCCACCTTTGTGCATACCCATTTTTTTACCATTCAGGTAAACATCGGCCCGGTAATTTACCGCACCGAAATACAAGAAGTAACGAGTTGCGGATTCAGCAGGATGAAAATCAAAAGATTTTTTATACCAGACTGTTCCTTCATAATAAACAAACTCAGGTTTTTGATGATTCCAATCGCCGGGTACCTGTAAAGTATATTTAGCTATATAGCCATGTTCCTTTTTATCAGTTTTATTCGCGGGCACATCGGTGTTCCAGTAAGCATCACCGTTTTTTTCATTTAGTTCATGGTAGCGGTAATCATAAAACCCGGTTTCGTAAGGGTCAACAATGTATTGCCAGCTACCATTTAAGGAAAGTGCTTTACGTGAACCAATATTCGTAATCAGGCTATCCTGGGCGTAAACCCTGGTTAAAGAAGTTACGATGAATAAAAGGAGTATGAGTTTCTTCATCTTACTTTTTAAAAGCGCTTAAATCCCACTTGTCTAACCAATCAATTTCTATATCATTGCCTTTGAAAACAATAGGCAACCATAAATAACGGCCATCAATGGCATCTTTAGGCGTCCACTTATCAGCCATAAAAATGAAAGCATCCTTTTTACCGACTACCGGGAGTACATAAGTACTTTGACCGCCAAATGTAATTTCAGAACCAGTGCCTACACATGGGTTACCATGATACGTCCACGGTCCCCAAATAGAAGGTGCCGAGAACCAGCGTGCCGGATTAGGAGCCCAACCCGTGGTACCCGAACCGATTAAGTAGTAAGTACCATTATGCTTAAAAATAGCAGGTGCTTCGGTTTGATGACCGGCATATACCCGGGTAAACTTGCCGGTATGGCCAGTATAATCATCATTCAGCTCGGCAATATCCAGCGTAAAGTTTTCTTCGGCCGAAAAGATGTGGTAGGCTTTACCGTCATCATCTACAAACACATTCATATCACGGGCCATCTGGCCGCCGGGTACATCGCGGCAAAAAAAGCCTTCACTCTTATTTTTAGGATTAGCACAATCTACCTTCTCATTATCGGGTGTGCCTGGCGGATAAATCGGCATGAAACCGGCATTAGGGCGATAACTTTTTACAAAGGTGTAAGGCCCTGTTGCTTTATCACTAATGGCTAAACCAGCACGTGCAGCTTTATACCCCTGCCCCAGCAGTTCCAGGTGGAACCACATGACGTACTTTTTAGTCTTCTTATTGTACACTACCTTAGGGCGCTCCAGTATGCAACCTTTGGCAATATCACTGGTAGTATCGGGCGAGACAGCCAAAGCAATACCCTCGTCCTTCCAGTTGTACAAGTCTTTCGAGGAATAGCAATGCACGCCCACCATAGCCCGGTTACCGGCACCGCCTGCAATTTTATGCTCGCCAAACCAGTAATAAGTACCTTTTTGATACAGCATTCCACCGCCATGCGCATTGATATGTACGCCTTTATTATCCGGCCAGATAGTGCCCGGCGTAAATTGAGTTAGTTTAGCCGCTTTGCTAGTAACCGTTTCTTGCGCATGAGCAGCAAACGAAATAGCGAGTAAGCCAGCTACCAAGAGCTTAGTGCCGAAAAATATTTTATTGAAATTCATAGTTAGGTTCGTATTAACTTATCTTCTGATATCCAGAGCATGATCGGCTTGTACATCTTGGCCATTCCAAATTTTTACGGAAGTCCAGGGTTGCGGCGGTGCGCTCCAGAACTCATCGGTTTCAGGCAGGCCCAAAGGCAGAAATACATTGCTGCAGATATATAAGCTACCCGTAGTGGTATAAAAATCAGCCAGGCCGGGTTGCTTACCATATAAGCCAATGTTAAGCCAACCTTCTTTAGTAAAAGTTTCGGGTGCACCCAACGTTTTTTTGATAACGGCAGTTAACGCTTCACGTACCTGAGCCGGCTTTAAGGATTCTGGTAATTGTTTTTTGTAAGCCACGTTGGCCAGATGATGAAATACACCGCTTCGATACACGATAGAACGCCCGGTTGCAGGATAGCTACCATCGGTATTAACCAGCCGTTCTAATATCTGAGCGTAACGCTGACCAATCTGTTTCACAAACTCCCGTTCTCGCGGATAACTTTTGTACTTATCATTTGTCACATCCAGCATGGTGCTTAGGTTGGGGTAGATCACGATACTGCTGTAATAATCGTAATGAAACTGCATCCCATCAGAAAACATTCCATCACCCACATACCAGTGCTGGGTAAACTCACGTACACCATATTCTACCCGAACCGGGTCATAACCTAAATCATACTTGCAGAAAAATGCTTCAATAACACCGCTAAACAGTATCCAATTGGTATAAACGGGTACGGTATTACGGGTAATTTTCAAGGCATCCACCACTTGCTTTTGCACATTTTGATCCAGATGTTCCCAAAGCCAAGGCGAACGGATTAAAGCTAAAGCTACATACGAGGCATCTACCAGCGGTTGCCCACCGTTCCATTGCAAATAATCTTTTGCCTGAGGGTTCACGGCATTAGCTATACCTTGCAGTGCCCAAGTACGATATTGATTTCGCAATTGTACTTCGGTAGCATTGCCGCCTTCCAATTGCAGCCAGGGTGCAATACCACTTAGGGTACGGGCAAAGGCTTCCAAGTAGGCAACTTTGCTACGGCTTTCCCGGTTATCAATCCGGTCTGATAGCTGTACCGGCATGTTGGCTTTCAGCTTATTTTGTGCTATGTTTTCTATTACAGGCCGGGCTACTTTATCCATATAGGTCAGCCATACTTGCCGAGTATTTTCCGCTTTAGCAGCCTTTTTCTGTGCAATGCCAGTTAGGCAGTAAGGTATGATGAAGAAAGTAAGAAGTAGTTTTTTCATAGGATGATTTATGAGGCGGATGTTTATCTGCCCATGTTTTTGTATCTGATTAGCGCTTCAACAAAGTAATAATCGGCATAAGTGAGCGGTACATCCACTTCGGTATGGTTAGGCATGTGCCCTACGCTATGTTGCAAGATGAAGCCGCCGTTGGTTCCGGCAGTTGCCAGGTAAGGTGGTTTAGATAAATTTCTTAAAAGTGTTTGTGCTACCGTAAAGTATTTCTCGCCACTAGGCTTATCGGTATAATGGCACAATTCTAATAAGGCAGATGCCATTACTGCACCGGCTGATGCATCGCGTAACGCATTAGGAATGTTAGGCGCATTGAAGTCCCAATAAGGCACTTTATCAGCCGGCAGGTTATCATTGTTCAGGATGAACGCCGCAATATGGTTAGCCTGATCCAAATATTTCTTATCATGCGTTTCACGGTACATCACGGTGTAACCATACAAGCCCCAGGCCTGTCCGCGAGCCCAAGCTGATTCATCGGCATACCCTTGCGCCGTACGGCGTTGCTGTACTGCGCCGGTTTCAGGATTATAGTTTACAACATGGTAAGAACTGTAATCGGGCCGGAAATGATTTTTCATGGTAGTATTGGCATGTGTAACAGCTATTTTGTAAAAGCTGGAATCGCCAGTAGCCCGGGTAGCCCAGAACAGCAGTTCCAGATTCATCATATTATCAATGATTACCAGGTACTCGTTCTTTTTTGAATCCCATGATTTGATACAGCCCACCTTCGGGTCGAAACGGCTGGCTAATGACTTGGCACTGTTAATCAGAATTTCTTTATACGCTGGCTTAGGTGCTATTTTTAGTGCATTACCAAAGCTGCAATACATCATAAAACCTAAATCGTGTGTGGTTCTATTGTATTGTTCGGGAGCCAGCAGGGTTAAGGCCCTGTTAGCTTCTGTCAGCAATGCGGCATCTTTAGTTTGCTGATATAGATACAGCAGTGTACCGGGGTAAAAACCGCTGCACCACCAGCCTGATCCGCTGGTTTCTAAACTATTTTTAGCAGCATAATAAGTTTTAGGAAATCGGCCTGCCGGCAGTTCTTTCATTAATACTTTATATTGCTGATCGGCATCTTTAAAGTCGGTTAATAAGGTTTGCAATAGTGCCTTATCGGTTTTGAATGCACGGCTTTGCTGAGCCTTAGCAAGGCCAGTAGCTAACAAGCAAACCGCTCCGGTAATCAGTATATTTTTTTTGAATGACATAGCTATTTATTTCTTCTTGCTACCGGGCTTCCACTCCAGTACTTGTATCGGTTGCAGTTGTGCTTTGGCGTTACCTTCTCCATCTACCTGGGTTACTTTTTGTATAAAGAGGTTCAGGATGCCTTTATCTTTCCACAGTTCGGTATCTAACGTAGGTTCCCATGAGCCTACCGGCTGGTTGTATAAGGTTTGCACCTCCCACTTGCTATTGCTGATATTACTGGCAATTGCCATAGATACGTTATCACCCAACTCCTCATCTCTGAAAATTAAACCAGCTGCTATCGAAGCACCATTTTTCCAGGCTATGAGTTGTGGCCTTGATACCGGAACACGCTTTGTACCTGTACCACTTAAACTAAAAGGTGTTTTCCGGAAGCCCAAGTTACTTACCTGCCACTTATTGCCGGTATGGTAAATAATATGGTATTGCGGAACGGTTTGATCTGCCTCTCGGTAGTAAGTGGCAATAAAGGGTTGCCCTTGTGCATCGGCAAACATAGAAGTTTGATTAATCAATTCACTGTTTTGCGGTATTTTGCAGGCGTACTCGGCATTAGCTGCCCTAATAGGCAAATTGTACTTTTCTCCGGTTGATTTTTGCCAGGTTTTGCCGCCATCTTTTGAGCAAGCATAAGCCATATCATGATTGCTGGCTACATCAGGCGTTTCGCGCCATACCCATGATAGGTGAATAGTTCCGGTTACATCAGTAGCTACCTGCCAGTAAGCGCTGCGCTGACCTTCGCCATCTACCAAGTTATCTTGCAGGCGTGTCCATTGCTGTGTTTTATAATTATAGTAGTTCATAATTAAACTACCATTTCCTGAGCCGCCATCACGATAAAAAAACAACAGGTTTCCGTCAGCTAGTTTATAAAATTCAGGATAGCTTAACTTATTTTCTTTCTGTCCGGTCATGCCCAGCTTTGCGGTTAAGGTTAACGAACCCGGATTTACGCTTCTGGCATAATTAAGCGGATTATTATGCTGACCCCAAGCCACATGCAAATAACCGGCACCATCAACCATAACACTGATCGACTTATGTGCATCGGTAGCATCACCCTGATAAGGAGTTCGGCTAACTTTCCAGGTTATACTGCCACTTGTACGCTGTGCCAGTACTACATACCGGGCACTATCATAATAAGCGGCGTACTGCATGTTTTTATAGGTAGCTAACGAGTTTTTACGGAAAATCACCGTGTTCACCGAATTGCTGGCCCAGCCATTAGTTGCTATGGTACTTAGCTTGATGGTTTGCGCATTTGCTGCCAGTAAGCTGACCAGCAACAAGCACATCCATAAGTTATATTTTATATAGGTAGAAATCATGTCATTAAAGTAAGTGGCAATATTAAATTGCCACTTACAGTTTTTATATTATCAATAACCAGGGTTTTGCTCCAACACAGCATCTTTATTCAGCTGAATTTCAGTTAGCGGAATAGGCAGTAATAGGTTTTTAGACGTTAAACCTGTAGTAGGATGCACGGCATCATTACTGTTCAGGCGTGTAGCACGGTCTACCAAAGTACCGGTACGCATTAGGGTTTCTCTGCGGTTTTCTTCAGCTACCAGTTCGCGGGCACGCTCATCCAGTACAAAATCTAATGTCATTTGTGCAGCGGTTACTTGCGGTGCTTTAGCCCGGGTTCGTAATGCGTTGATTGAAGCAGCAGCATCGGCCGTTTTACCCTGTTTTACTTGTGCTTCAGCCTGTAGTAAATAAGTTTCGCCCAAGCGCATCATGATAAAATCCTTGATCATGGCGTAACCAAAAGTATCATTAGGGTCAAACGCACCCCATTTTAAAGTACTTGGGCAAGTTCTGAACAAAGTATCTGCTCCGGTAAATGGTACCGCTTTACCATATAAAGCTGGATAAGCCGGGTCATTATAATAATAACGACGTTTAATGCTGTATTGCGAGTTACGCATATCTCCGGCAGGATATAATCCATAAAGAACCCAATTACTCAACCGTAATCTTGCAATACCACGACCACCCAATGAATCACAAGGTAACATACCAGGTATAGCATAATAGGCTGCACCAAAAACACGGCGTTGCTGTGCATTATCAACATTTCCTCCTACAACTGCCGTTGGGTTTTCTTGTTCCAGCACCCATATAGCTTCACTGTTTCCTTGCCAGCGGCGTTGATTGCCGTATACAAACATATCTGAGTAGTAATCGCCAGAGCCGCTAGCTCTTACTCCATAGCGGGCAGAAACCAAATTGAATTTGCCGCTATTGATGATGGCTTTGGTTTGCGCTTCAGCCAAATCGTTTTTACCCATACGCAGGTAAGCTTCAGCCAATAACTGCATAGCCATGTATTTGTTAGCCCGGCTAACAGGCTTATTCTGCGTATTGGTTCTGCCACTGCCCGCATTTAGATCGGCCAGGTAGGTGATGGCATAAGTTAAATCACTTACGATTAAATTATTTACATCATCTAATGAAGAACGTGTATAATCAGTTTTGGGTGTGGTAATAGAATGAATAGTAATTGGAACACGGCCGAAAAGAGTAGCCAAATGATGATATGCATAAGCCCTGAAAAACTTAGCTTCTGCCTCTACCTGTCTTTTACCTACTGTACCCAGTTTAGTATTGGAACCATCTTCTGCATTATCAATCAAAGTATTAGCATTATTGATAACCGCATAATATCTTCCCCAAATGTATGATGCGGCTCCATCAGTTGAGGTAAGCTGTGCATAGTTGTAGTAAGGTACTTCAATACCTTGTTGCTGGGCCGTAGCATTGGCCACATCAGTACCTACCTGCCATACACTTGGCCAGCCTTGTGCACTTGAATAAGTTAAAATACTAGTAGTTAAATTGTATAACCCTATAGCTGAAGCTTCAAAGCCTAAAGAGTCGGTAACAGTTAACGGCGTGTAGGATGAGTACGGTTTTTCGTTCAGATAACCTTTTTTACAAGAGGTAAATGAAGCTATCAGTACCGCTGCCGAAATAAATATAATTGAATATTTTTTCATGTCTTTACGTCTGTATTTATTTTAAAGAAATATTGGCGCCCAAAACAATGGTACGTGTTTGCGGATAGTTGTTGGTCCAGTCGCCTGAGCCACGAGTCGAATAATTATTCTCAGGATCCCATCCTATCCAAGGCGTCCAGGTTTTCAAGTTGCGTCCGCTAGCATAAATAGTTAAGGCAGCTATATGAGCTTTATCTAAAAAGCGTTGTGGTACTACATAACTCAAAGTAATATCTTTTAAGCGAGTGTAATTAGCTTTATGCGGATAACCATAGCCACGTGTATTGGTGTAAGATAATGATTGGAATTCCTGATTACCATTAGATGGAGTCCAGTAACCTATATCAGCAGGAGTGTTTCTTCTGCCTGCTTCATCGGCATAGTTATAATCCGGATTGTTTTTCAACATGCCCTGCGCGGTTTGAATAAAAACATTCAGGTTGAAATTTTTGTAGTGAAAGGTATTGGTAAAGCCACCTGTCCATTTAGGTGCGGTTTGGCCAAGAATAACACGGTCATCAGCAGTAATCTTTCCGTCACCGTTAGTATCTGCAAACTTTAAGTCGCCAGGTTTAGCACCAGGGTCTTGTTTAGATGCGTCTTCACCAGTTTGCCATACACCAGTCATTTTGTAATCGTAAATTACACTAATCGGTTTGCCTATAAACCAACGGTTGCCCAAGTCACTTTGCCCATTACCATACAGGTCTATAATTCTGTTCTTATTAGCAGCAAATACAATGGTGCTTTCCCATCTAAAGCTTTTTGTATCAATGTTACGTGTATTTAGTGTTACTTCAACTCCCCGGTTACCTACCTTACCTATGTTGTCAATGATTGACCCATAACCAGTAATAGCCGGCAAGCTTCGGCTTAACAACAAACCGTGGGTACGAGAATCATAATATTCAACTGTACCGCTGATACGGCTATTTAGTAAAGTAAAGTCAGTAGCAAAATTTGCCTGTTGTGTAGTTTCCCAATGCAGGTTACCGTTACCCAGGTTACTAGCTAAAAAGCCTACGTAACTTGAACCGTTAAATGGAGACCTTACCGTTCCATCTGTTGTAATAGTTCGGTATACAGAAATAGCTTCATTACCAATCCGGCCGTAAGACGCCCTAAGCTTTAAGCTATTAATAGCTTTTACATTTTTTAAGAATTCCTCATTACTAATGTTCCAGCCAATAGCAGCTGAAGGGAACCAGCCATGCTTATCCGTATTAGCACCAAAAACAGATGAACCATCACGGCGAACAGTAAGTGTTAACAAATAACGGCTATCGTAAGAATAGTTCAGACGAGCCATTTGTGAGTTTAATGCATACCGGTCAGAGTATGATGAAACTGTTGGCGTGGAACCAGCACCTAGATTATTGAATGTTAGTTCATCATTCACAAAGTTGGTAGCTCCTGCAGTTGAAGTAAAATATCGGCGTTGTTGAGAACTATACAAACCAGTAAAATCAACATGATGCTTACCAAAATCACGAACGTAGTACAACAGATTATCAAGAGTATAACTGTTTGTTTCAGAGCTTGCCGCTGAACCTGAACCCAACAACGTATTAGCCGCCCTGCCACTGTAACTATCCACACGGGTTGGAATATAGTTATAACCAGCATTTAAGCGGTATTTTAAACCTTTCAATACACCACCGAACTTAATTTCGGCATAACCATTACCACTAATGTTGACACTGCGATTGATCTGGCTGGTTGTTAACCCTAACAGTGGGTTAACATACAACTGTTCTGGTGATTGTGGGTAAATAGTGTAGGTACCATCAGCATTGTATTCGTTACCATACGGGCTCATGGCTGTAGCTAAAAGCAGGTTGGCCCGTCCGCCATCATAATTATTGTTGGCAAAATATATGTTCGTTCCCACACTCAGGAAGCTGGTTATATTCATGTCCAAATTGGAACGGAAACTAATGCGCTTATATTGATAGCCTTTAATTACCCCTTTCTGATCCAGGTAATCACCCGATACAAAGTATTTAACATCTGGTGTACCACCGCTCACGCTCAAGTTATGATCTTGCATGAATCCTTGTTGTGTAACTTCTTTAACCCAATCAATGGTACGGCCTGCCGCATAATTAGCACGTTCGGCATTGTTATACACAGGTTCAGTAAATTGTTGTTTTAGGTTGTTCTGTGATAAATAATCCAGATACTTTTGCGTAAATGATGCTGGATCTCTGGGTGTTAAAATATGCCCCAGGTTTTCCCAGCCTGCATAACCATTATAGCGTATAACTGGTTTACCTGTTGTACCGCGTTTGGTAGTTACCAACAATACGCCTTGTGAACCATTAGCACCATAGATAGCCGCAGCTGATGCATCTTTTAACACTTCTATAGAAGCAATATCATTCGGGTTGATATCGTTTAATGAACCACCACTTTTAGTTAATGGAATACCATCAACTACAACAAAAGGCCCTGAACTAGCTGTGATGGAATTTTGTCCTCTAACACCTACTGATGGCTGAGAGCCTGGTATAGATGAACCAGTAGTTACGTTAACGCCAGCTACTGCACCTTCAATAGCTTGTAAAACGTTAGTAACTGGTAGCTGCTCTAGCCTTGATTTAGGAACTGAAGCTACTGAACCTGTAACGTCCGAACGCTTTTGGGTACCGTAACCTACCACCACTACGTCGCTCAATTGGCGCCCATTTTCACTTAATGTAACATCAATGGTTTTGTTGGCACTAGTTACATTAACTGTTTTGGTAACATAGCTAACAAATGATACGGTTATAGTAGCCGGCCCGGTTAAGCTTAACGTGAATGCACCGCTTACATCAGCAGTGATACCTTGGCTGGTACCATTTACCTTTACTGAAGCGCCAGGCAGTGGGTTGCCTTTTTCATCAAGCACCCGGCCTTTTAAGGTATATGATGCCGTTTGCGCATAAGCAGCCGGATTAGTACCGAATATTATACTACAGCATAAAAAGGTTAAGTAAATTAATTGGGTAAGTTTTTTTGTCATAATTGTTTATGGTTTTTTAATTGGCAATTGGTTTGTACTAGCTGACACAGTTTGCTACCCCGACCACAAGGGCAATGCAAAGCCAACCTTAGCACAATAGCTAAGCACACTTTTCATTAATAATTATTTTTCAGTTTAATTGGTTAGATAGCCATATTGGATTTGCTATCTGCATTTGTTCAAAACGAAGTAAGGGTAAAATTGAACAAAGCGGAGGGGGTAAAACTATAAATTATAGGGGGTGAAATCATTTTTTTATCATTTTACCCCCTCTTAATGGTCCAAATCCTATAAAAGGAGGCAGATAGACTAATCCTTTACAGTTTGATGCATGTGGTAAGATATTTGAAAATTGGCTCTATGCTTTTTAATAAACTCAGATGGGTTTACACCAAACTGCTTATTAAAGTGTTCGCGAAAATATTTCAAGTCATTAAAACCTACCTGAAAAGCGGCTTCGTTCACGTTGCAATTGGTATGTATTAAAAGCTCAGCAGCTTTGCGTAGACGTACAAAGCGTACAAAGTTATTTACAGATTGCCCTGTAATGGCTTTTACTCTTTTAAACAACGTTGGATAGCTCATGCCCATTTTGCGCGCTAAGGTATCAACCTCAAAATGAACATTGGTCAGGTTACTTTCAACAATGTTTATGCAGTTGTATAAGAAATCCTTATGCTCTTCAGATATATTGCGGGTACTATTTTTTAAGGTAATCTCTTTATAGAAGTAATTTTGCAGTTCAGTTTTACTTCTCAACACACTTTTTACCCGCGCAATCAACAATTCTTTTTCAAAAGGTTTACGTAAGAAATCTACAGCTCCTTCTTCTATGCTTTTCAGCATCATATCAGGCGTAGCATCTCCTGTAAGTAGTATGATGGGAATATGATTGATGGCTGAATCCTGCTTAATTATTCTGCATAGTTCCAGCCCACTGATTTCGTCCATGACTACATCACTGATAATCAGATCAGGTAAATGCTTTTTGGTTAATTCAATCCCGGTTTTACCGTTATCTGCTTCTAAAACGGTATAATCATGAATGAACAGCTTTTTGATATAACTTCTGATCTGGTCATTATCGTCAATAACCAGTATAGATTGCCGGTTAGAAATTAGTAGTTCCAGATTGTTGGTTTCTTCTTCTTTTACTACAGCTTCCTTGTTATTATAATCTACCAGTTCATGAACATGGTTTAAATCAAACTCCAGGTTTTCAAATAACTGGTCGGCAGTAAAATGCTGCTTGCCTTTAGGCAGACTCAGCACAAAGGTAGTTCCGCCTTTAGGATTATTATGGTAACTAATTTTGCCTCTATGATTTTCAATAAAAACCTTTACCAGGTATAAACCGATACCGAAGCCGGTTTTAAAGTAATTTTTATCTTTTGCCTGATAAAATTTATCAAACAGCTTATCACCTACATCTGTGCTGATACCTATACCATTATCCGTGATTTTAAAATATACGCTTCCCTGATCCTCCTCAACCAGTATATTGATATTGCCACCATCGGGGGTAAACTTAATTGCATTAGATATTAGGTTGAATAGTGCAATCTCGATTTTTTCACAATCGGCATAAACCTCCATGTTCTCACTGCTGCACTCCAGGTTGTAGCTTAACTTTTTAATTTTAACCTGCTGCGAAAAGCACATAAACACTTCTTTACACAGATTAACAAAGTTGATTTTGCTCACCTTCATCTGGGTATTTTCACTTTCCGCTTTTCTAAATAACAGTAAGTGATCAACTAACCCAAGCAAGCGTCGGGCATTGCGGTAAATTACATTAAGCTCTTCTGCATTGCCTTTATTTTGGTTAAGCAGATCTTTAATAGGATTGATAATTAAGGTTAAAGGTGTTCTGAATTCATGTGATACGTTAGTGAAAAAGGAGAGTTTTTTCTCGTTAAGCTCTTTTTCCCGTTCTACCCGTAAATTGGCAATTTCAATCTCGAACTTTAGTTTCTCTTGTCGGGTACGATACAGCCATATCCAGTAAACTATGCCAGAGGCCACACTCAAATACAATAAATAAGCCCACCAGGTACGATACCAGGGCGGCAGTATCGTAATGGCAACTACCAGTTGTGCATTGCTCCAGTTACCTTTGGTATCAGTTGCCTTAATTCTGAGCAGGTATTTGCCCTCATTGAGCCGGGTATAATAGGCAGTTTTTAGTTTCCCTACATAATTCCAGCCATGATCCCAGCCTTCCAAGTAATAGGCATAATTAATCTTATCAGGAAAAGAGTATTCAAGCGCTGTATAATCAACAGCTAAAGTTGCCTGATTATAGGGTAAAGTAATTTCTTTTAAACTTACTAACGGTTGCTGGTGCGTATAAGAACTGCTTTGTTCGGCAACAACATTATTTATTTTTAAACTGCTTATTCTTAATTGTGGCTGATGAGCAATTAACTTGATGCTGTCCGGATTAAAAAGATTAAAGCCATTAATACCGCCAAAAAGCATTTTACCAGATTGCAGCTTTAATGCTGCATTATAATTGAACTGGTTGCTCTGCAAACCATCAGATGCATTATAGTTGATAAACTTACCGGTTTGCTTGACTAGTTCGGTTAAACCATTATAGGTACTGCACCATAAATTATTATGGTTATCTACCAGCACATTCAATATTGTATTGCTGGGTAAGCCATTGGCTTGCGTGTATCTTTTATAGGTGCGGTTACCAACATTGTATAACAGCAATCCGCCACCTTCTGTACCCAGCCACAGGCTATTCGCTTTACTCTGTGCAATGGTACGGATAGCATAGCCTATGTTTAAATACAGATGTTTTTTGTTCCGGGTATCAATCCGAACCAGCTGCGTGTAATTTGCCCCCCAAAGGGTTCCGGCTTTATCTTCATACAAAGCATGGATATTGGTTAAGTTGGCATCAAACAGCTCAAACCTATCCTGCTGCCTATTGTACCGGTACAATGCTCCGCCTCTGGTGGTACCGGCCCAGAGGTTATGCTGTGAGTCTTCATACAGCTTCCATAAGTTCCTATCATCCGTTTTAGTAACGGAGTTGTAGCAGGTATAATGTTTAAACCGTTGTGTGGCCTGATCGAAAGCATCAATACCTCCGCTAAAAGTAGCTACCCAAATTTGGTGGTTAAAGTCTTTCAATACGCTCACCACAAAATTACTGCTTAGAGAGCCAAGATCGGCCGAATGCGTGTAATGTGTATATTGATTGACTTTTGTATTCCAGTAGCTTAACCCTCCCCCATCGGTACCTATCCAGATATTATGTTGTTCATCCTCACAGAACGACAAAATAAAGTTGTTGACCACACTGTTAGGATTGAAAGGATCATGCGCGAAAAAGCTAAAAGCTTGACTTTTATCATCAATAATATTTACCCCCCCACGCAGAGTAGCAATCCATTTTCTTGATTCGTTATCTTCATATATACCGCTTATAGCACCACTATGCAGCGTTCCTTGCTCACGGCCGGGTACAATGTAGTTGAGCTGATGCGTTTTAGCGTCTAAAATATTGATGCCGCCACCGTTAGTCGCAATCCATAGTTTGCCTGCCTGGTCAAACTTCAAATCAACAATATTATTGCTGGTTAGCTTACCATAGCTTTCATCAAATCTGGTAACGAGGTTACTAGTTGGATTATAAATGTATAAACCACTTTCTGTACCTACCCAAATATTGTGCGCGGCATCTTCCAGCAAGCAACTGGCTAATTGCAGCTGGTGGTTTACTACATTTGATTGGTTCTTTTGAGCATCAAACCAGCAAAGACCAACATTTTTTATAAATAGCCATAGGCGATTATCATGATCGAGCGTTAACGCTTGTACGTTATAGGCTGTACTACTTTTATTTAAGGCTACCTGGTGGCAGCTTTTATCACGATTGTTATAAACCAGTAGCCCCAGATAATCGGCTGCGATGTAAACTTTACCTGCTTTGTCAGTAACTAGCGCATTGATGTTAGCACTTATTTTTTGCCGCTGCTGTTTATGCCCTGGCTGATAAGATAAAGCATAGAAGCTGGCACTGGAATAATCGTAATATTCTAAACCTTTCTGTGTGCCAATAAATATTTTATCTGCTGTTCCGGCAAGCGTATTAACGTGGTTGTTAATTAACGATTTCGCATCTCCCCATACATTTCTGAAAATTTTGAATTTTTCGCCGTCATAACGGTTTAAGCCGTCATAAGTACCAATCCACATAAAACCATAGGCATCTTTAAACAGGCAGGTAACGGCGTTGTTAGATAAGCCCTGCTCTATACCCAAATACTTAACTGGTTGCAAGCCGTAACTTTCTTTGCTGCATAGCAGAACGCTACCCAATATAAATACAAAGGCATATTTGAGTAGTAAAACTCTTTTCATGAAGCAGGTTTTATAGGTACAATTGGTGTGTTTAACAAAGCTAATCATTTGCACCTATTATCAAAATAATACCTAAAGTACATGCAAACAAGAAGGGTTCTGGTATGCACCAGAACCCTTCTTGTTTTATTCTTCATTAAATATATTAAAGTGGTAACACGTTCATTATTTTAAAAAACAGCTCACTACTGAAGTAACAGCTTAATGCAGCATGAAGCAACTTCTTTAAGCAATGATTGCGCATCACAACAAAACAGATATTGAATGTATTTACTCTTCCCCTAAATTAACGCTTATTAATATCGGTGATCCACTGGTTAACGGTTCCCCAGGTTTTATCAGGCTGATCACTTGCTGTAATGGTTAGTGTTCCGCCTTGCATAATTTCCTGATGTGTAATCCAGTTACGGTTTAATGGTTTACCATTTAAAGTGGCTGATTGTATATACCGGCCATGATCGGTATAGTTATTAACCCGAACAATGAAATGTTTATTTGCCGGTAAATTAATGCTTACCTCTTTAAAAAGAGGCGCATTTAAATAGTAAACCGGCCAGCCTACACAAGCAGGCGAAAACCCGCAAGCTGCAAACACATACCAGGCCGACATAGCTCCGGCATCATCGTCCATCGTGCGAATATAAGTATCAGGCTGGTTTTTATAGATGACATCCACAAAAGGGTCAATGCCCCGGCTGTTATCGTTAAAGTAATACTGCACTACGGTATCTACCGCATACTTATGCATTAATGCTTGCGATTGCCATGGGTGTGAGGTAAAGTTGTACATCAATGGAGCTTGTATATCAGGCTCATTGGCGTGGTTGTAATAATCATTATCAAAAAACTGGTTTAGTTGCTGCAAGTAGGCCTGTTCGCCTCCTATCAATGCTATCAATCCCTTAGCATCAAAAGGCACAAACCATCGGTACTGCCATATAGTTCCCTGGTACAAGCCCCGGGCTGAAACCTGATCTACATCCCGCTTGGTTAAATCTTTAAAATCCTTGTTCCAATAATCTTTGTAAGCCGATGCCTTTTGCAAGTACTGTTTACTTAAAGCTGACTTGCCTGTTATTCTTAATATTTGCGACAATGCCCAAGTATCATAACTTGACTCTAAAGCTTTATCGGGGTGCGAGAAATCTAACCGGTTTACATCGGCTACTAACGAGTCTGTTATTTTATTCCAATCAACCGGGTAGCCTTTGCGGTAAGCATCCAGTAATACCACAATGGCATGTTCGGTACGCACGGTATTGGAGGGTTCGTGCTGAGTGGCATAATCTTTTTTACCGAAATGGTACAAATCTGCTATCGAGTTGGTCATAGCTTTGTACCTTTCAGGATATAGTATGGAAAGTAACGGTAACTGCGTTCGATAATTATCCCAAATGGCCCAGCCGTTGTACGCAGCAGCTGTGGTATGCTGCAAACTACCATCGGTAGCCCGGTAACTGCCATCAGGCTCAGATATTACGTAAGGCGATTGTACCGTGCGATAAAGCAAAGAATAAAACAGCTTTTCACGTTCTGAATTGCCTTTTACCTGTACTCGGTTTAACACCTGATTCCACCCTTGCTGGCTTTGAGCTTTCAACTGCTCATAACTACGGGTAGATAAAGCGGCTTCGGCATGGGCTACATCAACCGATGATAAAGCGATACGAATTTGTGCTTGCTGCACCTGCTGAGGGAACGTAACAGTTAAAATATGTTCGGCCGATGGGGTAAACTGCACCGGCTGATCAAACTTCAAACTATAGTATATACGGTAAGTACCTACATTGCAAGTAGTGCGCGAATCAATCCAGCCACATAGTTCATTACCTTTAAGCTGATGTTCTTCAGCCACAAAGCGGTTAGCTAAGGTATGGCTTAGGTTGATTAGGAAACCTGGTTTATGCCCTGCCGGGAAACTATACTGCTCAATACCCGCATTCTGACAAACAGCGATGTTTACTTTAATACCATTGCTAAAGCCTACCTGATAATACCCCGGTGCTGCGCTTTCTGTACTTTTAGTAAGTGCCGAAGCAAGGGAATCATCAACCAGGAATGGTTTAATTAAAATATTACCGCCACTACCCTGGCAACCTACGCCTTCAAAACGGTTGTGGGTAAAACCCAAGAAAGTTTTGGCTTTGTGCTCATACCCCATGTGCAGGTTGGGATAAGTTTGCGGCCCAATGCTCAGCATACTAAAAGGGTATGAAGCCGCCGGCGACATCTGCCCATGATCGCCCGATGAACCCAGAAACACATTGACCTCATCCGCCAGTTCATTACCACTGGATCGAACCAGTTGTTGCGCCCATGAAAAGCTACAAATTGAAACTAAAAACAGGAAGATAGCCGTACAGCAGTAATAAGAACGGGTAAGAGTAGAGTTGTAATAATGTTTCATCAATATAAATTCACCGCCTTGCTTAACAAAAAGAAGCAACGCAGTAGTTACTGTATTATAAATATAACCTCACCATTTGCCGCCAGTAACGTGGCTTATGAGCTTCACCTTCCCAAATGTATAATTGGTTAGGTACGGCTTTGTGCCAGAGTTCCTCGCTTAGCTTTTGATTATGGTTCAAAAAAGTATCTTGACTACCTATAGCCATTATGATTTCCATGTGCCGCATGGTATTCAAAAAGTATTCATCCCTTAAATTAGGCACGTACTCTAGTGGCATATTGAAATAAATATCTGGGCTGTGGTAACCATCGAATATATCTTTAAAATGCCAAAAAGCATGGGTTAGGTCATATCGGCCGCTCATGCCTACAGCTTTCTTAAACAACCACGGATATTTGAATGCCAGATTGATCGCGTGATAAGCTCCCATACTACAGCCGGCTACTTCCAGATAGCCACTGCTGTTTTTAGCATAAATTAAAGGCAATACTTCATGAAGAATGTACTGCTCGTACTGCAAATGCCGATGTATACGCGTTGCCGGATGTACACCAGCATTATAAAAGCTTTCGGTATCGATGCTATCTACACAAAAAACCTGTAATTCGCCGTTGTTAATGCGATCATACAGTGCATGGATAATACCCCAGTTTTCATAATCATAAAACCGCCCCATGCGAGGAGGAAAGAACAGCACAGCTTTGCCACTATGCCCGAATATTAATAATTCCATATGGCGCTGTAACCGATGGCTGTACCAATTATGATATTCTCTGTGCATGTGGCATTTGGTTGTAAATATCCGGAACGATTGTTAACTAAATATTACCCCTAACATCTTTTATAAAATAGCTTTACCAATAACGCTTTTCCATATCTCATATCCCTGTGCGCTCAGGTGCAATCCATCATCGGCATACAAAGCTTTATCGGGTTGGCTAGCTCCATTCAGCATTGGTTTAAATATATCAATAAACTGCCAGTGGTTTTGGTTTCGGGCAATTTCATCCTGAATAAGCTGATTCGTGTACACAAACTGATCAGCCAGATTCCAGCGGCTTATACTAGGCTTAAGTGAAATAAAATAGCAAGGCAAATGAATACCAAAGCGTTCACGTATTTGTACCACCAGCTGCTTAAAAAAAATAAACACCTCTTCAGGGTGCCGGTCATCACCTAAGTCGTTATCGCCTGCATAAACTACTAACCGTTGTGGCTGGTAAGGTTTCATAATTCGATCAAAAAACCATACGCAAGCAGCCAGCGTAGAGCCGCCAAAACCCAGATTAACCGGCTTTAACGTGGCAAAATCTTGATAAAGGTTTTCCCATAAACGCAGGGTCGAACTGCCATAAAAAAGAGTTTCGGGTTCGTAGTTTAACTTAAGCCTGTTTTGTTCCAGTTGTTTTACATCATCTTCATACCAGTTCATGGTGTGTTGCTTTAATTATAGAATCGGAATTGCTTATAAAAAATAAACCCTGATGAATAATGTTTGATCACCAGGGTTTACCTATTCAGTTTATTTATTAACAATTTATTCAGATGTTAATAGAACTGCCTTTTACTTCGTGCATATACTGCACCAGTTCCTGCGCCCGATGCTTGGCCGTATGTGCCTCCAGTATTTTGGTACGGGCCCGTTCACCAATACGAATACGTTCTTCTTCATCTATGTCTTTCAGAAAGGCTAAGGTTTCAGCACCTGAGTAGGATACCAATATTTCTTTGCCGAATTCAAAAACAGTATCTAAACCTTCCCAGTAATCGCTGATGATAGGCACGCCACAGGCGGCCGCTTCAAATAGCCTTACACTGGGCGAATAACCGGCTTTAATCATGTCGGCACGGGTAATATTCAAGGTGAAACGCTGCGCGTTGTAAAACTCCCGGTGCTCGGCTGGCGGCAGGTGATGAATGTGATGAACATTGGCAGGCCATTGTATGGTATCCGGGTACTGCGGGCCCGCTACAGTAAACCGGCCTTCCGGCCATTGCTGGGCAGCATCAAACAACAAACGCTCTAAAGGTGGCTGACGATCATCACTGTAAGTACCTAAATAACCCAAGTCATATTTTTTTTCTATAGCCTCCGGATAGTACAAGGCCGGGTCAACCGAACAGTACAGCGCACGGGCACAAGGTGAACCATATTTTTCTTCCAGTAACTGAAGTGTTGGTCCGCCGGTGAATGATAAATACAAATCGTAAGCCGGTATTAACTCAGGCGCTAAATACTCGTAATCTTTACGCTCCAACTTAGCCAGGGTTACTGGGGTATCTATATCATAAAAGGCTTTAATGCCCTGAGCTTCTTTACAAACCCATTTGCCTACTTCAACACCTTCGGGTACGTAAGATCCGACAATCACCATATCTGCCGATTGAACCGGTTCGGCATATTGCTGCTTTAATTCATTTAAATCCTTATACAAAATCAGCTTGCAAAAATTGGGATTAGGCAAATCACGGTTGGAAGAATACCAGGGCACATCCCTTTCCAGAAAAGTTACCTGATGGCCGGCTTTGTTCAATTCATTAACAATAGCCCTGAAGGTAGTGGCATGCCCATTACCCCATGACGAAGTGATGGACAAGCCCAGTATGGTAATGTTTAAAGATTCTTTACTCATACTGCACTGGTGTTGGTGAATTGAAAATGCGCTTGAAATAATTGATCGGCTTCTTGGGCTCTGTGTGCATAAGTATGATGTTCCAGCACTCGTTTCTGAGCAGCCTCACCTATGGCTTTGGCTTCTTCTACTGAAAGCTGACTCAATATTTGGGCTACTTCATCACCACTACCCGCTACCAAAATTTCTTTCCCTGGTTCAAAAAAGAAATCGATACCTAGCCAGTAATCGGTAATGATGCAGGCACCTGCACCCGCTGCTTCAAACACGCGGGTAGCCGGCGAAAAGCCCATTTTAGCCATACTATCACGACTAATATTTAAAACTGCTTTTGGCGTACAGTTAAAAGCGTTATGATCTTTCGTGTACACGTGGCCAATATATTCTACATTAGTCGGCATTTGCTTATCACCCCAGCCGCTACCCCCAATTTTAAAAGTTTGTTCCGGAAGCTGTGCAGCCGCTTTCAGAAAGAACTCTTCCACACGAGCTTCGCGGTCGGGCAGGCGGTTACCCAAAAAGGCTAAGTCGCACTTAAACTTTTCTTCTTCCGGCACTGAAAAGTGGGTTTCCGGGTCGAGCGCATTATAGATAGGGATACAACGTTTGGCGCCGAATGTTGCATAAGCATCAATTACCGGCTGACCGCCACCATACGTTAAAATCATATCGTATTGTGGTACCAGGTTCCGGAACGGATCTTCCGGGTTCAGCGTCATGCGTTCCAGTGTAGCCGGGGCATCTACATCCCAAAAAATTATTAATTGATTTTCTTTTCTCAGCTTTAAAACTTGCTCTTCCAGCAACTCGTCAAAAACACCTACGCCACTGGCTTTGACTACCACATCAGCTTTAGCAGCTTCGGCCAGTACTTTGAAAGCACTTTCTTCATTATTATCGTAAACAACTACTGTTGCCCACTCCGGGTCGGGAATATCACGGTGCTGCTGGCGCTCGTAAGCATCAGGTTCGTAAAAAGTAATATCGTGGCCTAAACGGCTTAATTCTTTAATAATGCCCCGATAGTAAGTAGCAGCGCCGTTCCAGTAAGCTGAAACCAGGCTTGAACCATAAAAGGCAATTTTTAATTTATTTTTCATAAAGTATCAGGTATGTACTTGATTATTCAGCCGTGTTTACAGCCGAAGAAGGTTCTAATTCCAGTGAATCTACAATCTGTAGCAGTTCATTTACCCGGTGTGTGCAGGTATGTTTAGCTAAAATGGTTTTCAACCCGTTTTCAGCCAGTGTTTTTGCAGTAGTAGCATCATTCAATATTTTTGAAAGCTGTGCTTTCATGCTTTCTTTACTATCAGCTACTAAAAAGTCGGTACCGGGGGTAAACAGGTGTTCCGCATCATTCCAGGGCGAGCATACCAGCGGAATACCGCAAGCCATAGCCTCAAACGGGCGAATGGTAGGGATACCGGGTAATGATTCTACATAAGGACGGCGAGGCACATGAACAGTCACTCTATATTTGGCAAATACCTCAGGCGCTTTGTAATTAGGCAACCAGTTGGCATACTCAATGCCCGCATCAGCCAAAGCTTTTAGTGCCGTATCTGGGTAACGTACACCATATATTTTAGCTTTCAGGCCCAGTTCTTTAACCGGATCAATTAAATAGGTTTGCAGTTCCTGCGTACGTTCGTTATCACCCCAGTTACCTACCCAAACCAAATCCCCTTCTTTTTCAGCGCTTTCAATTGGATGAAATATGCGGGTATCGGCCGCTTCATGCCAGGTCCAGGCATTTTTTGTCCAGCCTTCTTTTAAATAGATATCGCGGATTACATTACCAAATGCCAACACGCCATCATAATGGCGTAAGTCATACTGTTCCATGCTGGCCTTTTCGGTTACAGCCCGATGGTGCGTATCATGAAACAGTAGTTTAAACCCACCCACTTGTGCCCGGTATTCACCGATGGCTTTTACCAGTTGATGTTCGTTCCACTCATGCACAATTACCAAATCCTGATCTTTCAAAAGCTCAGATAGATTGATCTGATCAGCTTCGTAAAAGATAGATTTCAGTTGCGGGTAAGTTTGCTGAAACTCTTGTATAAAAGATTCACCATGACCTTGAATCAGGTTGGTTAAGCTCCAGTTATCTTTAGGTTCATACACTTTTACATCATGGCCCCGGCTTAACAGATCGGCCACTACACCGCGCAAAAAATGAGCGTTGCCGTGGTTCCAGTCAGACAGCAGCGAATGGTAAAACATGCTTATTTTCATATTCCTGAGTTTTTATGTGATAAAGCCCTTGTAATTGGGCTGATGTGTTCGGCTACAAAGCTTCATGATGGTGCTAAGCCGCCAAACAACTTATATATTGTATTTAATTAATAACTTTTGTAAGTGCAGCCTTTTGCACCATGTTTTGATACAGGGTCAGATAATTGTTCACCATTGTATCTAACGAGAACATCTGTGCCCTTACTTTAGCACATTGCGTTAAATGTTGATATTGCTGCCAGTTTTGTGTTACCTCATTCAACAACGCATCTAATTCATCGGGCTGATCTGGGTTGAAGTACAAAGCGGTATCCTGCCATAATTCTTTCAGGGTAGGAATGTCAGCCAGTAGTAATAAGCAATCCGATAAAGCAGCTTCCAATACCGATAAACCAAAAGGCTCATATTTGGCCGGAAGAATATAAATAGCTGATGCAGCTAACTGCTCCCGTACCTCGGCCGGACTTAAAGTACCCAACATGTGTACGTTGGGGATAGATACCAGCTCACCATTATCCGGATGGCGATTGTTGCCGGCTACCAAGATGGGAAGCTGCGCTTGGTTGTTTAGTTTGCCTAGCAGAGAAAGATTTTTGGCCTCATCCCATATGCGCCCCATAGCAAAGGCCTGAAGCTTTTTATCAGCAGTATAAAACAGGCTAGTATCACGGCCATTATAGATAACCTTGATATCATTACCGCAACTATATAACTGCTCTAATTGTTGAGCATAAGTATGAGATATGGCTACAACTACATCAGCAGCTTTTAGGCCTTGGGTTATACAATGCTTATAATTATCCCACTCTGCCGGAACTCGGCCACCAATTACGCCCTGCCACCAGGATAGCACACATGAATGGGCTACTACCACTACAGGTGCATGCCAGCTTAAAGCCGCATGTGCATAACCGTTTAAATGGATGATATCCGGTTCTATCTCTTTTTCCAGACTTAGCAGCCATTCGCCGGCGTGTTTCACATCCTCCCAAGGGTTATCCATCCACTCCAGCTTGTAGTGGCTTTCGCGGACATCCAAATTTGGTATTTGATTGGCTTCTGCTTGTTGACTAACGGCTAAGGGTGCACCCATCGTAGCTAAACATACTTGGATGCCCCGGTTATGATAAGCACGGCATAAATCAAGCGCATAAGTCCACACACCGCCAACGGTATCGGCAGTCATGAGTACTTTTTTTATGGCTTGCTGCTCATCCAGAATCATAAGTGCCTATTACTTTCTATTATAGATTTTATCTAAAATTTCGGCAGCTTTAACATATTGATGGGCTTCCGGGTTAAACTGGTTACCTTTAGCGGCCAGTTCTTCGGCCCAATTGATGGCAGCTTTGCCGCCCCAGGCATCACCCGGTGTGCTGATGGCTTGGCGCGAAGTACCGTAAAAACGCTCGGTAACGAAATCGTAAAAAGAACCGTTGATGTTTTTGAAAGAAACGCCGCCGTTGGTACCATAAAAGCTGGCTTCAATTACCGCATCAACCCCAGCCGGCAAATTCCATGAACAGGCGAATTGCACAGCAATACTGCTATTAATCAGCATTTGCGCTACGGCATAATCCTCTACCTGTTCCTCAACATTGGTAATTGGTTTGCCTTTTGAAAAAAGCTGACTGTTTACCTCGTTTACCTCGGGGTTGTTAAACAACCATACCAATAGATCAACCAAATGCACGCCTAAATCCATCACGCAACCGCCACCAGCCAGTTTAGGGTCGAAGTACCAAGGTTTGTCGGGCCCGTAGGCATTATGAAAAACTAAGTTAACACCGTAAATAGTCCCGAGTTCGCCTGAATCCAGCACCTGTTTCAGGGCTTGAATACCTTGGGTAAAGCGGTAAGAAAAATCTACACCCAGCAGCACATTTTTATCCTGAGCAGCCTGCACTACGTTTCTCACCTCTTCCGCATTGCGGCCTAAAGGTTTTTGGCAAAAAACTGCCTTACCCTCATGAATAGCTTCGATAGATTGTGAGGCGTGCAAGGCACTTGGCGTGGCGATAATCACGCCATCCAGATCAGACGTAATCATTTCCTGCAAGGAAGGCATCACCTCAGCTTGCGGAGCCAACAGCAACGCTTCTTCTGCAAATTGCTGGTTCGGGTCAGAGATGACCTTGATGTTGGCTATATTTTCATTTGCAATGGCTTGTAAGCGGTTTCTTCCAATCCAGCCCACACCAATAAACCCTAACTTGGGTTTATTTTCTACCATAGTGCCGTTCATTAAATATTAGTCGTTAAAAGTTATTAATGCTTTCATAAACCCTTCCGGGTTCTGATCATGTATTTCAAATGCTTTTTGCAGGTCTTTAGCCGGAAAAATATGAGTAAACAATCTTTCAGGACTTAACCGTCCTTCTTGCACGGCTTCAACTGCGTTACGCATGCCCTTTAAGTATTCTTTCGGGTCGCGTTCGTGAGCGTTGATCACGTCCAACCCGCGCCAATTCCAAAGCTGCATGTTCACCTGGCGCAAGCCATCCTGATGGTAGCCAGCAATAATGAGTTTACCACGAATGGCGGTTAACTCGGCGGCTAAATCAAGCGGCCATTGCTTGCCGGTAGCTTCAATAACCCGCTCGCAAAAATTGCCGTTGGTTAGTTGTTTTACTTTTTCAATAATCTGCCAATGGTCATCCAGTGGGATAATTTCATCTGCACCCAACTGTTGAGCTAGTTCTATCGCCGAATGTTTACGGGTTAAAGCAATTACTTTAGCACCGGCCTGATGGGCCAGTTGTACCAGCATAGCGCCTAAAAAGCCAATGCCAATAATAGCTACCGTTTGCCCGGCCTGAATATCACTACGATTAAAGATATTCATGGCGCAGCCCAAAGGCTCGCCAGGAAATGGAATACCATCTAATTCAGATGGCAGCTTAATCAGGTTACTGGCTTGGGTAATATCGTACTCAGCAAAAGCATTGAAGGTGATAGCAGCTACGCGATCACCTTTGGCGAAGCCGGTTACATCTTTTCCTACCGCATCAATACGGCCCCAGCCTTCATGACCGGGCTTGCCGGCTTCAACCGGGTAGGTAAACCATTCACGGCCTTCCCACATGGGCAGATTAGAAGCACACAGGCCACAACCTTCCATTTTTATCCGCACCTCATCGGGTGCGGGTTCAGGTAAGGGAACCTGCTTTACCGTAACTGTTTTGGGAGCGGTAATTTCCATAGCATCCATTACGGATGCTGGAGATGGTGTAGGTATTTTTTCGTCGATTGCAGATTCCATTTAGATTGATTGGCCGGAATAAACTTTTTTAGCTACCGGAATATTTCTAAACTCTGCCAGCCAATGGTACAATTTTTCAACGCCTTGGTATGCAGATACCTCAGGTGCCCAATGGCCTTCCTGCATAAACTTTTTGATGTCTGATACATAGTAACGCTGATCGCCAGGGCGCCAGTCGCCAAAATCAACATCAATCGGCTCGCCGTGCAGGTCTTCAATAATTTTAATCAGCTCTAACAAGCTCACTGTATTTTCAACACCGCCACCAATATTGAAAGCCTGACCGGTTAAAGAATCCATATTTTCCTGAGCAGTTTTCATGGCCCGGATCAAATCTTTAACATACAGCACATCACGTACCTGCTTGCCATCACCATAAATAGTCAGTGGCTTACCTTCTAAAGCACTAATCAGGAAGTGAGCTACCCAGCCTTGGTCTTCAGTACCAAATTGGTGAGGACCATAAATGCAGCTCATTCTAAACACTACAGCTTTCAAGCCGAAGGTTCTGGCGTAATCTAATATATAAGCATCAGCGGCTCCTTTTGAGCAACCATATGGGCTATGAAAATCAATACCTCGTTCTTCCGAGATACCATTATCAGCAATTTTGGAGTTTTCAGGCTCGTAGCGATCGCCTTTCAAAATCACCTTCAAGTCTTCTAAACCACCATATACTTTGTTGGTAGAAGTAAACACCAAAGGTGGCTGCTTTTCTGACAATCGAATAGCTTCCAGCAGGTTTAAAGTACCACGGGCGTTTACCTCAAAATCCATAATCGGGTTAACACAGCTAGTGGTTACCGCAACCTGTGCAGCGAAATGATAAACGGCATCAGCTGCATTTACAGCTTCTTTCAATGCCTGCTCATCCCGGATATCAGCAATTTCTATTCTTAAATTTTCTGGATATTTCTCTTGCAACCAGCGCAAGTTTTTCTCTACCCCATCGCGGGAGAGATTATCATAAATGATAACAGATTTACCTTCTGATAAAAGAGCATCGGCCAAATTGGTGCCAACAAAACCGGCTCCCCCTGTAATAAGCGTAGTATGCGGTTGACTGTTATTTGTCATAGTATGTTGTGGGTCAGTTAAGGCAGAAGTATCTGTATGGTTAAGTAGTGTGCTATCCATAATAGCGTTAATATATTTTTCCTTATTAAACAGTTAATCCTCTGGCAGCTAATTCTTCTTTAGCCTGCTCCACATTATCTACAGCAACCTGTTCTTCCAGCCATACAGCCAGTTCTTGTAACCCATCTTCCATTTGTACTTCAGGTTCAAAGCCCAGTATGCGTTTAGCTTTGCTGATATCACCAAAGCAATGGCGAATGTCGCCCACGCGGTACTCGCCTGTTGCAACAGGTTGTATGTGCTGCACACCCATGGTACTGCTCAACTTACGGGCAATTTCGCTTACCGTGTAGCTGTTACCACTACCAATATTAAATACTTCGTAAGCCGCTTCTTCTACTTCTAAAGCTAAACGACAAGCTTTAGCTACATCTTTTACATGTACAAAATCACGTTTTTGTTCGCCATCTTCAAAAATAATAGGCGCTTTATTGTTTAAGTAGCGTGAAGCAAAAATAGCTAGCACACCAGTATACGGGTTTGATAAAGCCTGACGGGTACCATACACGTTAAAGAAACGCAAAGCAACGGTTGGAATGTTGTAAGCTTTACCGCAAATCAGGCTCATTACTTCCTGATCGTATTTTGATAAGGCATATACAGAAGCCAGAGAAGGCTTTTTAGTTTCAGGAGTTGGAATAGGGTTTAACGCTACACCATCGGCAGTTTGCAACTCCCAGTGTGCGCTTTTTAACTGCTCTAAGGGGCGTGTAGCATCTTCTACAACATCACCAGCCTCAGTAGTATATACACCTTCACCATAAATGCTCATGCTGGAAGCTACCACTAATCTTTTTACCGGTTTTTGTATCAGCGCTTCTAATAAAACAGCTGTACCACGGTTATTTACATCGGTGTACTCGTTTACTTCGTACATGCTTTGGCCTACGCCTACACGTGCTGCAAAATGGTAAACGGCATCAATTCCCTCTAAGGCCTGTAAAACAATGTTTTTATCTCTAACATCACCCACTACCAATTCCGCTTCCGGATTTAAGTATTCGGGACGTGTAGCATCAGCGCCATGTACTTGCGCCAGCAAATTATCTAGAACTCTAACAGAATAACCCTGACTAATTAATTCGTCGCATAAGTGGGAGCCAATAAAGCCGGCTCCGCCAGTAATTAAGATATTTTTCATAGTTAAAAATATTACGTTGGCTAGGTTGTACATAGCAGGATGCTTCTTCTACAATGCAGCAAACTTTCACCCGTATAAAATACATACATGGTTATTATCCTTAGGGCCGATAGCTTCCTGCCGGATAACTTTACAGATTCCACATCTGTAAACTAAAATAGGCTTTATCCAATCCCACTTAACCTGGTCAAACAATGGCTTTTTTTCCATTCTTCCACCCCAGCTTCAAACCTCAACACTTAAGCCATGACAGGCACAATTACTATATAAGTGTACATATCACAGCACCAAGATATGGTTTTCTGTATATACAGAAGAAATAAAGGCGATAATATTAACAGAAAACCCTATTTGTAGGGTTAAAACCGACCTTTTACGTCCGCTCATGTGCTGTTTAATCTGTATTTTCTCCTTTTCAGAGCTATGCACCTTATAAAAAGGAACACTCACTTACTCAGTTGCTATAACAACCTTTTCTACCCCAATTCCTGCTTCAAAAAACTTACTTGTTATGCTCCTTCAATTACTAAACTTCTGCGGCTTATTAACAATTTTATTTGTTTAGACCGATAGTTTAATGATGGTTATGGATCATCTATGTTCGTTAACTCTTGTTGATAGGAAAAGTTTTTTAGCCCGTTAACATTTTGTTAAACAAAGTCCACCTTGTACCGCAAGAAATAGAAAGCGTAAAACAATAAAGCACCAAAATCTGTTCGGAAACAGATGGTAATTTAGCAGCACATTCAGAATTACATCAAGAGCAGGCAATTTGCCACACGGCTCACCGATTAACTAAAGCTTCAATAACCAACTTAAATTTCGGTTAACATGAACAACCAAACTACCTCACCAAACGAGTTTACAACAGAACAAATACAACAAGACCTGCAAAAGCTGGGCAAATGGTTTCATAACATTGATTTAAAAGGTGTAAAAACCGCGCCCGACCACTTTTTGGGAGATTACCCTAACGTGAAGTTTCAAAGCTTTGCCAGCGCCATTCCGCAAGATTTAACCGGCAAATCGGTACTGGATATTGGCTGCAACGGCGGCTTTTACTCTATTGAAATGAAACGCCGTGGTGCAGCACGCGTGCTGGGTATTGACTCAGACGACCGCTATTTGGAACAAGCTCGTTATGCCGCTAAAGTGTCAGGTTTTGATATTGAATTCAGAAACTTGTCGGTTTATGATGTAGGTTCGCTAGGCGAAAAGTTTGATGTGGTAATTTTTATGGGCGTATTGTACCACCTGCGCCATCCGCTGTTAGCGCTTGATTTACTATATGACAACGTAGTTAATGATCTGTTCATATTCCAATCCATGCAACGCGGCAGCGACCAGGTTGAGCCTGTGAAAGAAGATTATGATTTTTGGGATATGGATATTTTTAAAAGCCCGGATTTTCCGCAGATGTACTTTATAGAGCACCGCTACTCACAAGACCCTACCAATTGGTGGATTCCGAACCGGTCTGGTATGGAGGCTATGCTACGAAGCTCGGGTTTTGAAATTATTGAACATCCTGAATTAGAAGTTTATATTTGCCGCCGTGCTGGGCTTATAGACGATCAGCCACGTGCCGTTTACCCAGCTAAGAAATAAGAAAAATACTTAAATATTTATGATTGAAGCAGTCAAGTTCTGGAACGAACCCAACAACAAGTCTCATTGGGATTTTGAAGTCGATCCAGGATGGCACAAATTTGCCGAAATGGTGAAAATAGCAGCACAAGCTGCCAAAGCCGAAAACCCCGGAATTTTACGCGTACTGGGAGGTATGTCTCCTATCGACCCATCTTTTCTTCAGGGCTTACAAAAAGCAGGAGCTTTAGATGATTTAAACGCTGTTGCCGTACATGGTTTCCCGCTAGATTGGAACCTTTGGGAAATTAACGAATGGCCGAATAAAATAGCCGAGATTGAAGCGGTAACTAACTTACCGGTTTGGGTAACCGAAGTAGGCGTATCTACCTTTGGTGCTGAAGAAGTGCAGGAATTTGGCTTTCGCCGCACGGCCGAATTACTATCCGGCCGTGTAGACCGGGTGCATTGGTACAGCCTTTTTGATTTGCCACAATCATGGGGAGCTACTACCCGCCACCGCGAGGCTGAAGGCTCATCTTACTATCGCCACTTCTATATGGGTTTGCTGCGCGAAGATGGCACACCTAAACTGGCCTTAAAACATTTTTCTGATTATACGCCTGAATTTGGCCTTTGCCAGTGGTTTCACTTTGAAGACCCTCGGCTGGAGTCGGCTGTTGAATGGCTGCGTCGCTTAGGCGTAAAACGCCTGCGTACCGGCTTAAGCTGGGCCGATTACCTGCGCCCTAACGCCGAACAATGGTTTGACCGGATGATGAAAGCATTAGAAGAGTTTGATTTAACCATCACCTTCTGCTTTACGCCAGAAGAAAAAGGGATTCAGCCACATCATACCAGCGCACCTAAAAACCTGGAAGAATATGCAGAGTTTTGCGTAAAAATGATGCGCCGGTACGCTTAAATTAGGTTAACAGTCGTTAAAAAAAGCATCATTGCTAGGAACGAAGCAATCTTTGCAAGAGTTAATCAGACGATTACTCATCAATGTAGAGATTGCTTCGTTCCTAGCAATAATGCTATAGTATCTTTTGCAATTAGTATTGTAGCAGTCTGTAAAATCTAAAAAAACTGATAGCAAGTTTGGTAAATAGCAATGAGCGAAACAGACTCCCCTCAAGCCTTTGGCACCTGGATGGAATGCATGCGCAATGGCGCATTTGAAGAAGCCTGGAAATTTAGTGATGTAGCATTAGCTACCGGTACCAACCGCAACTACACCTTGCCACGCCACCAGCAAGGTATTTGGGATGGCCGATCCTTACAAGACAAACGAGTACTGGTACGCTGCTATCATGGTTTAGGTGATACTATTCAATTTATCCGCTTTGCGCCGCTGCTTAAACAAATAGCTCGTCAGGTGATAGTTTGGGCACAACCCGCACTTATTGACCTGTTAAAAACTGTAAATGGCATTGACGAGCTTTTATCCTTACACGATGGCACGCCTGACGTAGCTTACGATGTGGATGTAGAAGTCATGGAGCTACCTTATATTTTCAGGACTACGCTTGCGACCCTACCCAAGCAGATGCCTTACCTGCATGCAGAGCCACTGCCATTGCCGCAACAAAACGCTGAAAAACTTTCGGTAGGTTTAGTTTGGCAGGCTGGTGATTGGGACAAATCCCGCTGCATTCCGTTTTCATTACTAGAGCCACTAGCTCAAATGGAAGGCATTAACCTTTACATTCTTCAGGCTAATGTAACTTCAGCAAGCTGGCAGGAAGGTTTTGGCATTCACCCAGGCGAGTTTAGTTTGTATGATTATGGACGTGTTATTGCCGGGCTTGATCTACTAATTACGGTCGACTCGATGCCTGCCCATTTGGCTGGGGCCCTTAATATACCCGTTTGGACTTTACTGCACGCCCAGGCCGATTGGCGCTGGATGGATAACCGGCTGGATAGCCCGTGGTACCCGTCAATGAAATTATACAGGCAGGAACATCAAGGCAATTGGCAACCCGTAATTGAACAGGTGGCTACCGGTTTAAGAAGCTTAGTCAATTCTGTACTATAAGCTTTATACACATTGATGCACAAGAAACAATTTGTATCTCATTGCAGTACAGATTACTGCAAACACAACACAGCCGGTAAACTACTGACAGAACAGTGCCACCACTGCCAATGGCTTGTCAGTGTTACAGGGTGTTACACACTGAAACATGTAACACCTGTAACACTATACCTATAAGTTTACGCCTTTAAATCAACGTATCGCTTTTTCATCTCTTTCCAGTCGCCCTGATGGTAGGCTAACCCGTGGTATACGGCAATAGCAAAACGCGCCCAGGATAAATATACCCGCGGACTGTTCAGCTTGCGGGCCAGCCAAAACATACGACCACACCATTTAGAGATCCAATAACGCATCCGGTAAATACGTTTACGCTCTTTAGAAGGTCTGTTTGCATCCGGTGCTACCCGCTTTATGGGCTGTACGCCATCGGTTGCCCAGGTAAGCCGGTAAGCTAAACCCTCACGACGCTGGCGAAAGCCAGCAGCCTGCGTTTGCTCAATAAAAGCACCATCTACTTCTTTCAGTTGCAAACGCCCGTCTTGTATAGCGGCACTTACCATGTTCTCGACAACTGGCGAACGCACTACGATCACGTTGGTACCTTTTCCATCCGACGAATAAGGTTCTACCCAGGCATCACCAAAGGATATGTCGGCCGTTTCGGCTACTACATCGTCACAAAAGTTGCAAGCCGAATTCATGAAAAAGCCTGCGCCCCAATCGCCATCTACCAAATGCCACCAATCGCGGTTTACCACACGCCCATCATTCAGGGTCAGCATGGCATTATACCAGTTGGCAGGTCGGTTCGGGTCTTTATAACGAAACTCCACTTTATTTACCTCCTGAATAGGAACTTTCAATTGCCAGGCAAAGCTTTCTACAAAACGGGCGCTCTTCATGTGCCCGCAAAAAAGCCCTAAGGTAAACGCAATACGTTCCTGATAAATAGGGTCTTGCTGCCGCAGTAATTGCACCGCTTTAATCATGCACGGAATAGCAATTATGGCATAGCGGCCAGGCACCTCCCGAATAATTTTTAACACCGCCGATAACTCTACCGGATAATATCTTGACTTAGCGCCCTCCCGAACTTCCTGCTCGGTACGTGATATACGATATTTGAAATACCTACCCTCTGTTTGCGGATCTTGTGTGGCAATTACATGCGCTACACCATCAATCAGTCCCTGGCGCATCAATTCGGTAGCTACCCAGGTTACTAAGCCACCCGAACTGCCTTGCATACGAAAATCTTCTTCAGCCACATGCCCTACATAACCACTTTGAAAACGACCAACCCCAGCATTGTGCTGTGCAGCATCCGGAAAAAGCCGAACTGATAAATCATCTTCGTTTTTGGCCTTAGGCGAGAACGGGCACGTTTGCGTAAAGCTTTCCGATTCTTTTCTGAACCAGGTAGTGGGGCCTTGTGGTTTAAGCTGCCCTTGTGCATCAAAATCCACCAAAGCATCTACGCCATGCGTATCCGCCTGCGCAACACAACTGCCACAGCCAATGCACAAACCGGAACTCACAATATCTTTCGGGCTGTACTGCTGCTTCATGATAGTTGCATTGGTTTAGGTGCCAGCGCCGCATCCAGATAAGCATTGGAACTTTGCCGTAATTCAGCAATTTTCTGTTGAATCTTTTCATCTACCGGCTCTGATAAACGGGCATGGTATATTTCGGCAGGCGTACCTTCTGTAATTAAATGTTTTTCGCCACCTACCTTCGTCATCAAGCCAATGAGTTTATTACTACGGTAAGGCGTAGTTTCGCAAACAAATGGCTTAGAATTAATCAAGGCAAAAACACATCCATGAAAAAAGTTGGTAACTACAGCTTCCGATTTGGCCATGAAATTTGCAAAATCGTGTGGGTCAGCAGTTAACCAATTCTCATCTGCCCAATCATTCCGGTAACCAATACTTACCAGTGGCAGGTTCCTCTGGTTAGCCCATGCTCTAATCTCGCGAATAAAAAATTCTGTGAAATTATGCCCGTACAAAGCGACGTAAGGCTTTGGCAAGTGGCTTAAATCCCGCTCGTCAGGGTGAATAGCGAATTGCAAACAAGGGTCAAGCACCATTTCGGGTTCAAACCCCAATGCATTTTTTATAATTGTGCGTGAGTTTTCGTCACGTACCGAAATACTTTCAAAGTTCAGCAGCTTTTTAGCCCAATCAGGGTTCAGTCCCCAGGTGGCATCATAATTACCAAAGCTGGCTGCGTATGAAATTAAGTGTTTCGCTTTAATACCATCGCCATAAAACAGTGGGCAGTACCCGTACCAGGGGTGAGATAAATTCCATACTTCATCACTACCTACTACTACTACATCATATTCTTCCATCTGTGATGGATCATCCAGTTCAAAAGCTGGAGATAGTGGCAACGTTTCAAATAAGCTAAAGAATTTTTCCATCTTCTTCCGGTAAATCGCATGATCGGATTTCGGAACGTGGGTAGGCAGCACCGGTTGCAGGGCACATTTCCATTCAGCAAAGTTTACTCTTCGGGAGTAATGATCAAGCAATACGACTTCATGACCACGGCTTTGCAGCCCTTCAACTAAACCACGCGCCTGCCAGTAACTACCATAATTAATACAACGATGAAATGTTAAAACGCCTATTTTCAGGCCGCGAGTATCTGTATCTTTCAATTCAATAAGTTTAATTTTTTCTAAACAAAGCGATTATGCTTTATTCGGCAAATTGATTGCTTGAAACAAACATACACTTATTAAGTTTAGAACGCATGACTAAATTTGTACTCATCCGCCATGCCACTACCAATTCGGTAGGTTACCGTTTGTCGGGCAGAACCCCGGGTATATCACTGAATGAAGAAGGTAAAGCGCAGGCCCAAACGCTGGCCGAACGGCTAACTCACCTACCCCTATCGGCTATTTACAGCAGCCCACTGGAACGTGCTGTAGAAACGGCGGAGCCTATTGCTGCCTCACATCAGCTCACGAGTACAATCTGTGAAGATTTTCTGGAGATTGATTTTGGCCAATGGACTAACAAAACTTTTAAGGAGCTGGAAAGCGAGTTAACCTTTAAGCTTTTCAACTCTTTCAGAAGCTATACGCGCATTCCGGGAGGAGAAACCATGACGGAAGCCCAACTGCGAATTATTAATGGATTTGAAAAGTTACGCAGCCAGCATGAGCAGGAAACAATAGCAATTGTAAGCCATGTCGACCTGATTAAAGCTGCTATTACCTATTATGCCGGTATTCCGCTAGATTTGTTTCAACGTATCGAGATAAGCCCGGCATCAGTAAGTATTATCGAGCTTTATGAAGAAACTGCCCGCATTACTTTACTGAACCATACCGGCGATATTAAGGGGTGATAGCCAATAAAAAGGCTTATCAAATTTACTTTGATAAGCCTTTTATTAGCGCATTTAGCACTAAATTTATTGATGCTTTAGCACCATTGTTTGATGAGCCTGCACAGAAGCTGGCTTTGTAATTTGTTGCGCTTTTACGGGAACAAATTTAACAGCAGCTCTTGAATTTTGATTGCATTTACCCAATAATGTATAAATGATAATAAATATAATAATGGTGGAAAAGCAACCGCCACCTAACTTTTTGGCACCCCATGCCGCAATTAAAGCTCTGAAAAATTTGTTCATGGTTTTGTCGAAATAATTAAACAGCTAACACCTATTTGCCACAATAGTTTTAACTATGAGGCACTATGCTATACACTCATATAGGATACAGGCTATCATTAGCCATTAATACAGCAGCTTATAAACAACAAAAGAGCGGCTTGCCCGCTCTTCCAAACTATTTAACTGATTTACATCAAAAACTTAGTACAAAGCTGGCAAGACAATATGTTGTTTGTATGAATTGTATGTTAAGCTTTAGCATTGTTAATAGGTATATCCAATCAATAATTTCAAAAAAGCATAAATCTCTTATGAATCCGGCGCAATCCACTAAGTTCTTTTCGATGTAGCCCACAATTAACTATTAGCTATACAATAACACGTTTTGCGAAACAAAAAGCTTGTGTAATGACTTAAAAGTTAGTATTGAATGTCCTGACTAAGTTGCTTTAATTTCAACTAAATACTTATTTTTACTAACGCATTAATTTATTATCAGGTATAGCACCCCTACACAGGGCAATGCATTAATTATGAATACAATACAGGCTAAAAGTACCGAACAATTTTTATCCAGTGGCGGTGAAATGGGTAAGCTGATACGATCAATGGACTGGTCGAAAACAGCGTTAGGACCAATTGAGGGATGGCCACAAAGCTTACGTACTTCAGTAAGCCTTTGCCTTTCTTCCACCTTCCCGATTTTGATTGCCTGGGGTGCCGAAACCATACAGATTTACAACGATAGTTACCGCCCTATATGCGGTGCTAAACACCCCGAAGCTATGGGGCAGAATTTCAAAATTTGCTGGGAAACCGCATTACCTGTAGTAGGTGATGCCTTTGATCGTGGCCAGCAAGGCGAAGGTACCTACATTCAGGATCAACGCATGTTTCTGGACCGCTACGGCTATCTGGAAGAAGCTTTCATGACGTTCTCTTTTGCGCCGATCCGGGATGAATCGGGCGGTGTGGGCGGTATTTTTCACCCTATTACCGAAACTACCGAAAAGATGCTGAGCGGCCGCCGCACACAAGCCTTGCGAGAGTTAGGTGCAGCTATCGGCAAAGCCAAATCAGTACAGGAAATTGGTGAAGTTACCTCGTCCAAATACCAGGATTATGTTTTAGACTTACCTTTCATACTACTATACCAACTGGACTCCAGTACAGGAAAAGCACACCTGGTAAGTAGCGCAGGCTTGCCTGCTAGTACAGCGTTTACACCGCAAGAAATTGATTTAAATAGCCCTAACCCTACTTCTTCTTGGCCATTATTCAAGGTACAAGAATCGGGCTTGATGGAAGAAGTAGATAACCTCACTGCACGTTTCGGCAACTTTACTTGCGAGCCTTACCCTGAAGCGCCACAATCAGCCATGATTTTGCCGGTACGCATTAGCGGCCAAGCCGAGCTGTTTGGCTTTATCGTAGCCGGGGTAAGTGCCCGGCGTGCTATCGACCAGGAATATCTTAACTTTTACGACCTGCTAGCCAACACTTACAACACAGCCGTTTCTAACGTTTATGCATACGAGCAGGAACAAAAACGGGCTGAGGCTTTAGCTGAAATTGACCGTTCAAAAACAGCTTTTTTCAGTAATGTAAGTCATGAGTTTCGTACGCCGCTTACTTTAATGCTGGGACCGCTGGAAGATTTGCTAAGCCGGCAATCATTAACTGCCGAGTTGCAAGAGCCTATTGAAGCCACTCACCGTAATGCTTTACGATTATTAAAACTCGTTAATAATTTACTGGATTATAGCCGTGTAGAGGCAGGGCGTGTTCAGGCTGCCTACCAGCCTTTGAATTTAAGCGAACTCACTACCGATTTAGCCAGCAGTTTCCGTTCTATTATTGAAAAAGCCGGCATGGAACTTCGGGTAAACTGCCCGGTATTAACTGAGGCTACCTACATTGACCGGCAGATGTGGGAAAAAATTGTGCTTAACTTGCTTTCTAACGCTTTTAAATATACGCTGGAAGGCTTTATTCAGGTTACATTAAGCCAGCAAGGCAATTTTGCAGTACTTCAAGTGCAGGATAGTGGCGTAGGTATTCCAGAAAAAGAATTGCCCCACATGTTTGAGCGCTTTCACCGGGTCGAAAACTCGGCTGGCCGCACACACGAAGGCTCGGGCATAGGCTTATCATTAGTACATGAATTGGTACACCTGCATAATGGAGAAATAACTGTTGAAAGTACCGAAGGAGTTGGTAGCACGTTTACCGTGAAAATACCCTTAGGCAAAGTGCACCTGCCACAAGCCCAAGTGCTGGAAACTGAAAAGACGATTGACTCTAGCACGTTAAAAGGCGCGTTCATCCGGGAAGCCATTAGCTTGCTGCAACCTGAAAAAACATCCGACACTAACGCATCGGTTAAGATAGATAGCAGCTTGGTGCAACAACAAAATATTAACCTTGAAGAGGAAGAAATTAATATTTTGATTGTGGACGATAACTCAGATATGCGGGCTTACCTAAGCAGACTGCTGGAACCTTATTTTACTGTAACTACAGCGGTAAACGGTGAAGATGCCGTCATACAGCTCCAGACATCAATGCCTGATTTGGTATTGAGCGATATGATGATGCCTGTGATGGATGGTAAAACCATGTTGCAGCACATCCGTACCAGTGCCCGAACAACCAGCTTGCCGGTTATCTTCTTATCGGCACGTGCGGGCGAAGAAGCTCGTATTGATGGCCTACAAGTCGGTGCCGACGATTATTTGGTTAAACCTTTTTCGGCAGCTGAATTGCTTACTAAAATCAGGGCGCAAATTAAAATATCAAAAGCCCGTAGCTATGCCGAACAGCAACTGCGTAACCTGCTTACAGATGCCCCCGCAGCTATTGCCATTTACCGCGGCCCTAACCATGTTATAGAACTGGCTAACGACCGTATGCTGCAGTACTGGGGCCGCACCGCTGATGAAACTTTCCAGAAACCTTTGTTTGAAGCCATACCCGAATTGGAAAACCAGGGTTTTGACCTCATTATGGAAAATGTTTACCAAACCGGAGAACGCTTTATATCGGGCGATATTCCGGTAAATTTAATTCGGTTCGGTAATCCGGAAACTAAATACGTTAACCTTACGGTTGAGCCCATACGCGAAGAAAACCAACTTATATCGGGCATGATGGCAGTTGCTGTGGATGTATCTGACCAAGTAGCATCGCGCAAAGAGCTGGAAAAGGCTACCGATACCTTAAAGCTAGCCATGGATGCTGCCGGTATGGGTACCTGGAAAACTGATTGGGGTACAGATAATCTGATCGTATCAGCAACCGCAAGAAAAATTCATGGTATACCGTTAGATGAAAAATTATCATTCGAAAAAACATTGGAGGTGGTAGTTCCTGAACATCGGGAAAGGTTTTTGAACGCAATATTGCAAGCCGTACAAACCAAAGGTCGGTTTAGCGAAGATTACCAGATACAACCTTTTGATGGTGGTAAAAGAAAATGGCTAAACTCGATGGGTAAAGTGGAATTAAACGAGCATGGAGAAGTGATAGCCATTATAGGTACTATTTTGGATATTACAGAATCTAAAGAAGACGAGTTGCGCAAAAACGATTTTATCGGCATGGTTAGCCATGAGCTTAAAACGCCACTTACTTCATTAAGCGGTTATGCACAGTTGTTACAGGTTAAAGCCCAGCGTACGGAGGATAAATTCACAGCAAACACTCTGGAAAAGGTGATTACCCAAATCAGGAAAATGAATACGCTGATTAGCGGCTTCCTGAATGTTTCACGTTTAGAATCGGGTAAAATACTGTTAAATAAACAAAACTTTAATTTGAACCAGCTTATTGAAGAGGTAATAGATGAAGCACGGTTACATACCAGCAGTCATACTATCAGCTTTAATTCTGAGTTTCATTCCCCTCTACATGCCGACCAGGATAAAATTGGTTCAGTTTTATCTAACCTAGTTAGCAACGCTATTAAATACTCGCCCAAAAACACGGCTATTACCATTAACTGCTCAGCAACAAGCACAGGGGTTAAAGTAACGGTTACGGATGAAGGTATGGGTATTAAACCCCATGATGCCGAACGGCTTTTTGACCGGTACTACCGGGTAGATAGCCAACATATGCAAAATATATCGGGCTTTGGCATTGGCCTGTATTTAAGTGCCGAAATTATACAAAGGCACCAAGGCCAAATTGGTGTAGAAAGCGAACTGGGCAAAGGCAGTACCTTTTGGTTTATCTTACCGCTTAACTAAGCTATCACAAGGTAACTTTTATAGTCCAACTACAGTAATAATGATTAAGCCGGATAGTGTTTGATTATTATTACTGTAACTATTTGACTTGAAACCTGTAAATATCATTACTTTAGTTAAGCCTCATTGCCCCTACTCAATATGCAGTTTGAACAAGCCGGAAACTTCATCATGAACAAGCTTAGGCAGGAACTTCCTAATCATCTATACTATCATAGTATTGAGCATGTGCAGGATGTATATGAAGCGGCTGAGATGCTGGCTAAACAGGAGGGCCTATCTGCTTACGAAACACAATTGCTGCTAACCGCAGCCCGGTATCATGACGCTGGTTTTCTAAAAGGATCACAAGATCATGAAGAAGAATCCTGCCGTATTGCACAGGAAAATTTGCCGACTTACGGCTACAACGAGGAAGAAATCAGCCGCATTTGCGGCATCATTATGGCCACCCGGCTTCCGCAAACACCTAAAAATCATCTGGAAGAAATACTGGCTGACGCAGATTTAGATTACCTGGGCCGAGACGACTTTTTCGCTGTTGGCTATAAACTCTTTCAGGAACTATTGAGCTTTGGCGTTCTTTCTACCGAGGAGGAGTGGAATAAACTGCAAGTACGTTTTCTGGAAAGTCACCACTATTTTACCTCAACAGCCATTCAGCTTCGGCAAGAAAAAAAGCAGGTACACCTGGCACTGATTAAAGAAAAACTTAAGCTGTAAGAACAACATCAAGACTTTGGTATTGTCTCAGTTTGTTTATTGATATGGCTGCCGGTATTTATTTGCTAGTTTTGTGTATGGTTAACGATAATAATGATGTACTACTTGTAATTATCGACCCGCAAAACGATTTCACTCACCTTGACGGAGCTTACGCAAAGAAAAACTACGGTTTACAGCAAATATCGCGGGCAAAAACTAACATTATTAAACTAATGGAAGAGAAAGGCCATATACCAGTTGTAATTGTCCAGTCGGATTATAGACCACATCAGTTCGAAGAAGGCTTATCCATGGGTATTCCCGGTACATTTGGTCACCAAATTGACATTCCACTTGACGAGGCGGTAACTGTAATCATTAAAACGGCACATAGTGCTTTTACCTCACAATCTTTTACTGATCATCTTAAAACACAAGGCTATAGAAAACTCTTTATTGCTGGTTTTTTAGCTGAATATTGCGTCAAAGAAACAGCAGAAGACGCGCTAAAAAATGGCTTTGAAGTTATTTTAATCAACGACTGTATTGGTACTGGTGATTCTAAACAACAAGTTAAAATAGAAGTACTTGAAGAACTGAAGCTACAAGGAGCCAAAGTTCGTTAACAATCCAATTCGGACATTACCAAATCTTTCAATATCTCGCAAAAGCCATTACTTTTATTGTTTACCAAAAACAGCTCCCTATGAAAAAGTTAATGATGGCTATGGGCAGTATAATCTGTTTGGCCGTTTTATTAAGCTTTATAACTATCCGGCATGCTAATCAGCCCACTCCTACTGTTCATATTACCACTGGCTATATATCGGGCGTAAAAAGCTTAACCAGTAACATTGTAGCTTATAAGGGTATCCCATATGCACAACCACCTGTTGGTCAACTACGGTGGACAGCTCCAAAACTAGCAACACCCTGGACCGGCGTACGCGCTTGTACCCAGTTTGGCCCCAGCCCATACCAAGGTACACCAGTACCCTTTAGCATGTGGTCGGAAGAGTTTCTAATCCCTAAAGCACCCGTTAGCGAAGATTGTCTTTACCTGAATGTTTGGGCGGAAGCACCACCAGTCCGCAAGAAAAAACCGGTACTGGTTTGGATTTATGGAGGTGGCTTTAATTCGGGTGGCAGCGCTGTGCCTATTTACGATGGCGAGGCTATGGCTCGCAAAGGTATTGTATTTGTAAGTTTTAACTACCGGGTCGGCGTATTCGGTTTTTTTGCGCATCCTGAACTTACACGGGAGTCGGCGCATCATAGCTCTGGCAATTACGGATTGTTAGACCAGGTAGCCGCGCTGCAATGGGTCCATCAAAACATAGCTGCTTTTGGTGGGGACCCGAATAACGTAACTATTGCTGGGCAATCGGCCGGGTCAATGAGTGTAAACTGTTTAATGGCTTCGCCACTTACTAAAAACCTGTTCCAGAAAGCCATTGCCGAAAGCGGCGCTATGGTAGCCGGTACCGAGCGCAACGAAAACACACTACAACACGAAGAACAACATGGCTTGGAACTAGCTCAACAACTACATGCTACTACTATTACTGACCTACGGAACCTACCGGCTGAGCAATTACAAAATACCGCCAAAGGCTATAATAAAGTAATTGTAGATGGCTATGTTTTACCCGAATCAGTACATGATTGTTTTGCAGCCGGGCGGCAACATCAAGTACCATTGCTTACGGGTTGGAACGAAAACGAAGGCTTTTTATACGGCTCGTTGCAAAACGCCGCGGGTTTTAAGAACCTAGCGCAAACCCTGTTCAGCAATCAGGCTTCTGTCTTCCTAAAGTTTTATCCGGCTGATGATGAAGCACAGGCTAAACAATCCCAATATAACTTTGGTCGCGATCAGCATTTTGGTATGCAAAATTACTTGTTAGCCAATCAGCAATCAACCAGTGGACAGCAGCAGATATATGTTTACCGTTTTACCCGCAAACTGCCTGCAACAGGCGCTTATGTAGGCTATGGCGCTTTTCATACCGGTGAGGTACCTTACGTGTACGATAACCTAAAATTTGTGAACCGCCCTTGGGAACCGGTAGATCATAAACTAGCGCATACACTATCTGCCTACTGGGCTAATTTTGTTAAGACTGGTAATCCCAACAGCAATGGCCTGCCATCTTGGCCAGCTTACAATACTCAAAACCATCAAACCATGATATTAAGCGAGCAGCCACATGCACAACAGATGCCCGACAAAGAAGCACTAGATCTTTTACTGCGAAAATGGAATAAATAATGTTGCTTCCTTTTAAGATTGTTTGGGTTGAGCAGGTGAAGTCATCTCATTTTCGGGCGGATATTCGGACGGCATAGCGGGTATGCTACCATCGCGAACGGCCCTGTAATGAGGCGACATGATTTCGATACCAGCTTCATTAAACTTATCTTGTATATTTTGATGCAATGCAGAATATATAACAGCTTGCTTATTAGGTTGCTTTACAAATGCATTGATGCGATAGCTTACATAATAATCATCCAAACTGGTTTGCAGTACATAAGGCGTAGGCTCCGGCTCAATTATAGGTGTAGCCAAGGCCGCTTCAATCAATAATTGATGCACCTGCCGCCACGGTACATCATAGCCAATGGTAACTGTGGTATTGATGATCAACCCATTAGTAGATGCTTCGCTACTGTAGTTAACGGTATAGCTACCCATCACCATAGAGTTCGGGATGGATATAATTTCGTTTTGTATGGTGCGTATGCGAGTTACCAACAAGGTCTTTTCAACAATATCTCCGGTTACCTCATTAATTTTCACCCGGTCGCCCAGTTTAAAAGCACGCATATAGGTTAATACCAAGCCAGCTACTAAATTATTGAGAGCACCGGCAGAACCGAAAGTAAACAGCACACCCACAAATACCGAAACCCCCTTAAATATCGGCGTATCAGAACCCGGCAAATATGGGAAAATCACAATCAGCATAAAAGCAAAAATCAGCACCCGCAGTATCTGGTAAGTCGGGTTGGCCCAATCAGGATAAAAGCCGGGAATGGTGAGCCGTCCTTTTGCAATTTCGACTTTGATGTAATTGAAAAATCGCAGTACGTACCTGAAGATAACTACAATTACCAATATGGTTATTAAATCAGGAATGTAGCTCCATACAGCCAAACCTATTCGCTTTAAAGGCAATGCAATATAACCGAGCAGTGCAACAGAAATATCTTTGGTAAATGGAAATATACTGAAAATTGTAAACAGGGCTAAGGAGATGATTAACAGGTTAACGGTCCATCTAATCAATTTAAGTATGTTATCTACAATTTGAAACTGCTGCTCTGTGTTCAGCAGTTCATAGCTCTTTATATGAATGCCCTTTATCAGCCCCCTAGTATTGAGCCTCAGTTTAGCAAGCAGCCATTTAAACAAGCGGTTAACACCATATATCAGCACTATAACCAGTGCAATAATTAATAAAGCTTTTAGCCCTTCTGCCAGCAAAGTTTGCCACCGGGTTTCCTGCTGATATTTCTTAATAGCATTGCGGATAGCATCACGATATTGAATTGCCAGCTTTTCACGTGTCAGGTTTTGCCATAACGCATCTTGTTCTGATACGGAAATCAGCAATCGGTCTTTATACTGGATATCTGTAGTTTGCTCAGCCGCAATCAGTATTAATGAGTCAGGTTGAAAGGTATAATCATCAGCTATCTTGTCAATACGGTTTTGCACAGCCTGTGCCCGGTCTGAGGCGGTAAAGCTGCCCTGACGAGTGAAAACCTGAAATAAGGTTTGATGAAAAAGCTTTACTGGAAAGCCTTTAACAAAGTGTTTTAATGAATCTACCTGATGCTGTTGCCGAATACGTTGCAGTGAATCACGCTGCTTGAGACTGATCAGTTCTTTTAATAAAGCCGATTTTCTGATATTATCGGCACTGGATAACTGGGCTGCCTGCCTTTGCAAATCTTCCCGCTTTAATGAGTCGGCCAAACGTTCGGCAGATAATTGCCTGATGCGGTTCAGTTGATGATCGAGCCGGGTATCAACCACGGAATCTTCTTTATGCAGAAGACTATCTTGCTGGGCAAAAGCAGCACAGGTGCTAAATATAAATGTAAATAGTATTACAAAAATCCTCATAATTATCAGGTAAGCGCAATTACCTTATGCTTATCATACTTACAATAATAGTGGTTAATATTTTTAATTAAGCCTAACAACTTAAACTACGTTACGGATTACATTTTGTGATATTTACCTAAAAGGTAATGGCGCATCAAAACTGCAATTTACTTTGCATACTTGAAGCAGCCAACTACAAAAAAGCCTGCTAACGTTACATTGGCAGGCTTTGTCATCTATAATGGAGGGAGTTATTTTAAACTTACGTTTAATCCCTGTTTGGAAGTACGAAGCGGCGGTTTTACTTCCCATACCTCACCCGTGTAAGTATCTACACTAATGGTGGGTTTGGTTACTGTTTTTAAAAATGCTTCCCGTTCTTTTAACTTTTGTTCTATCTCGGCTTTCGCATCATGCAGTTCGTTCCAGATGGCATCATTACACATGCTGTAATCATAACTTACGCCGGTTTCTTTTTCTATAATCTCGGTATCGTACAAGCGTAATTTATCATGCTTAGGCACTCGGGCCTGCTCTTCGGCATACGGTCTTACTTTTTTCTCTAAACTGTTAAACAGCTCCTGCCCTTTTTTAGCTAATACCAACATGCGCACACTGTCTAAATCGCCATCGGAAATTTGTTGTTCAGTATCATGCACAATTTTGGCAATGGTAGCCCGGTCTAACTTAATCAGACTTTCGGGCTCCATATCAAAGCCGGTAAACAAGGTTACGGCTTCACAGGCAGGCAACTGCATGGCTAACGGTTTCCTCATGCGGCTATTCCTTTTCTTAATTCTGCTTTTTTGCTGGATAGCAACTTAATAAATTGCTCATCCTGTTGTAGTTCAACGTTGGCTTTATGTATCAGGTACAGGGTAGCTACATCTGGAGCCTGCTCAATGGCCATGCGAGTTTCACCCGATATGGGAGATACTTCAGGTTCGGCCTTAGCTACCTCTTTAACTTGTGCCTTAGTTGCTTTTTTAGGTTGTTCAGCTACCGGAGCAGCAATACTGTTTTTATTTTCACGTGGCTGTGCAGGTCGCATAGGCTGTGATGGTGCAGTTGCCGGTGCTTTCACTTCCTCTTTAGGCTTAGCGGCAGCTTTCACCTCATTTTCAATCACGGTAGCTTCCACATCAATAAAGCCCATATCTTCCACATCCTGGGTAAAGAACTCACTTGCATTAGTAGCCAGTAGAATAGCACCTACAAAGGCACGTTTCTGGGCCATCTTTTGCAGCGTATTCTGTAAACCAACCAGGTCGGGGTTTTCGGTACGTTCAACCCAAATCCAGCCACTGCTTGATTTACGAAACTTGCCCATACCTTCAGCCTTCAGCTGATCTTGCACGGCTTGGCTGGGTTTAGCCTTTTCCATCCAGATGTAGCGGTACTTAGGCTCATAACTATTTACGGAACCCTCGCACTGAGTTACAATACGGCCGTCTTTGTTACGGGCGGTGGCTTTATAAGTATAGGCGATAAATTTGGATTGTATATCCAGCACCTTATCTGTACAATCAAACTCAACCGACATACCAAACAGGTTCATCAGTTTTTCAGCACCAGGTTTCAGCAGGGTTGGTTTTTGCACGCCTGGCACTACGCCGTAGTCCTGCTCCTTAACCAGCACCTCTTTGGTAAATGCAATCAGCGCATTGCGCATTTGCGCCATGTGAGTAATGGACGATTGCATCTCATCAGTAATTGTTGTCAACTCAAGTGTTTCCATCTAATTAATCTAAATTTATCGGTTTCAAAATTTGCCCGGCTGTACATCAGCCGTTGTAAAACGGACAAGGTTTTGTCTGAAATACAAGCTTGTTTTACAAGCCCTTTTTACAGCAATTAACTGGTTGATTTTCAATCGCTATACATAGATAAGCAAAGCTTGTGCCCCACTTGTTTTTACGCTAAAAAGGCAGCTTTTTAAGTCAGTATGTCATGCCTTATTTACGCCTTTAAAAACAATTTAAATTTAGCTAATATTTTTAGCATTTACAAATACTGTTGCAAAGTTTTGTATCATTGAATTATCATTAAATCAGAAGCTTAATAGGTACTGGATACGAAGCCAGCAGTTAAAAAATATCACTCCCATATAGTTGATAGTTATTGACCACTTATTCGTAGCCTATGATGTTTACCATGATAAACTATTAGGTATTTGCTAAAACAAACTACTATCGTTTTTAATTACACCTATACTCCGTTTTGCTCTTCCTCTTTCAGTATGCCGTTTCTGCTTAACTTAAAGCGATTATGTCAAATGATTTATTTGAGCAATTAGTTCATGATTATAGTAAATCCAGAAACCTGTTTATAGTTACAGCTTCCGAACTATTTTATTCAAAATATAACCTTCGAGAACTGTTACCCTCCATGCTGAATGAAACGGAGGATACAGGGTTGAAAGAGTTAATTTATGAGACCTTAACAAATCTGGATATACAAATGCTGCGCATTAAAACCATGATGCTGCTACTGCACGCTGAAGTGTTAGAACAACCCAAAGGCGCCTTTTCCAGATTGAACCAACATGATTATTTAATTTGCAATGGTTCTGATGAAAATGACTTTCATAAAGATTGGGTGCTAATTAATCAACTACTGCTTATTGAAGCGATGGAATATCAAGCATTCAACATTCTTTTTCTGGTAACTCAGAAACTGGAGGATAAACAATTGTGCTTGCTAATTATGCAAACCCTACGTGAATCAAAGCAGAGCACTAAAACTCTTCAACAAGCATTAAGAGACAGACTCACCTAGAACTATATGTTGAAAATCTTCTGAAACTCTTATTTCATGGTACGAAGTGTTACTGTAAATAGGCTACGTGATCATGAAAAGTGGCTTGTTTCTGGATAAGTTAAAATACAGCCCGTCTGATAAGCATAATAACACCATGTATTAATACGTGAAATTTTGTATTAATACGTGAAACAACAGTATAAAGCTTTGTTTATACGCTATGGCTAACTGTTTGCACTGTCTCGCTTCCTAAATAAAGGATATGGCCAAACGATTGTTTATTATTGATGATGACGAGGATATACTAGAAATATTAAGCATCGTTTTTGAAGATGAAGGGTATAATGTAGTTACCGCCAATAACAGCGATGCTGCAAATTATATCCTGGAGCTCTCCCCTGATTTAATTTTACTTGATGTTCGTATTGCCGGCTCTCCTAAGTCTGGATTGCAGATATGCCAGGAACTCAAATCTCGACAAACTACCTGTAACATTCCAATCATATTAATTTCAGCAGAACATAACCTAGCCTTGTTGGCAAGCAATTGCCACGCAGACAGTTACGTTAACAAACCATTTGAGATTACTGACTTGCTGCAAACAGTAGCTCAGTACGTATAAACAACATCGTAAACTTGGTTCACTACAATCCAATCAAACATAATGTCAACTATTCATGATTCTGATAATGTGAACCTCACAAGCTTTTTTGTTCACCATATCAATCGATTGTATTTTGCTAAGGAACACTTGTTAAATAAAGTTCCAGAGCTACAAAGAATCAGTAATTTTAAAAAGCTAAATCTTGTACTGGATGAGATGGTTGAAGATTTACAGCAGCAGCTTAATCGAATTGAGTTGATGCTCAATTTGCTTGATAAAAATTTAGATTTTGAAGCAGCTCGTTCTATGAACAATGTTGTAGATTGTGCTTACCACGATATACGCACTGGAAGCGATAATCAGCCTACCGATCTTTCATTATTGTATTACTTGGAAATAATGGAAGGTATTGAAATGTCGTGCTTTAAAATGCTGCGAATGGCTGCCGTGAAAATCGGCAACCGGCAGGTAAACCAACTACTGCGTGAAAACTACGACGATGCCAAAGACATGCGAACCCTTTTGCTATTGATTGCTACAGAACTTATAGCCAAGTGATATTGCCATAATTATTAAGAATGTTCACGAGCATTTATTTTGCCGATGAACGTTCACAAGCTCATAAAACAAACACCTCTTTTAGCTTACGAGTTTCTCCCTGGTTTTAACCTGCATAAACCCATTGGGGTAAGTTAATAAACTTTGCAGCGAACTATTCGCGTCCTATATTTGTCATTAAACAATCCGTACAGCTGGTTGTCGGCATGTACCAACATTTACTACATGATAAAAACTGTTTTTATTACCAGTACCGAGCCCTACAGTGGTAAATCCATTGTATCTTTAGGCTTAATCAATATGCTGTTAGGCAAAGCGCAAAAAATCGGTTTTTTCAAGCCCATTGTTAGTCGCAGTGCTTCCGAACGCAAAAGCGACCACATACAAACTATTTTGAAGTACTTCGACCTGCCCATCAGCTACGAAGATGCCAGTGCCTTTAGCTGGGAAGAAGCTATGCACCAGTCGGAAACGGAAAGCCAGGGCGAACTGATTGATACCATTATCCGCAAGTACAAGCAACTGGAAGATAAATATGATTTTACGGTAGTAGAAGGCACCGATTACCAAAGTGAGAGCACCGCTTTTGAGTTTGAGGTAAACGCCTCAATAGCAAAGAACCTGGGCGCTCCGGTTATTGCGGTAATATCTGGCGAAAATAAAACCACAGCCCAGATTGTAAATGCCGCCATTACGGTAATGCGCAATTTTGAATCGCGCGAGATACAGGTATTGGCCTTGGTAGCCAACAAAGTTAGTTCCGAGCAGATTAATGACGTTAACGAATTGCTGACGGCACAATTACCAGAGCATGTTATACTGGCTATTATTCCGGCTACTACAGGTTTACAAGCCCCTACCATGCAGGAAATTTATGATGAACTAACCGACTGTAAACTCCTGTTTGGTAAAGAACATTTAAGTAACCAGGTAGATAATTTTGTAACCGGGGCCATGCAGGTGCCTAACTTCCTGAACTACATTAAAGAGAATGTACTGATTACCACTCCTGGCGACCGCGGTGATATTATTATTGCAGCCCTACAGGCTAACCTTTCAACCAGCTACCCCAGAATAGCGGGCATTGTACTTACAGCAGGTGCCGAGCCTGAAGAACCTATTTTGCGGCTGATTGAGGGTCTGCAAACGGTAGTACCTATTCTGGCGGTAAAAACAGGCACATTCCAGACCACTACGCAAATTGGCAACATACGGTCGAGAATTACATCTGATAATACTAAGAAAATACAGCTAGCTATTGATGCCTTTAACAAATACGTGGATGTACCTAAGCTGGACGAGCGTATGGTTACCTTTAAGTATGCCGGTGGCATAACGCCACGCATGTTCCAGTACCAGCTTACCAACTGGGCCAAAAAGCAGAAAAAGCATATTGTGCTGCCCGAAGGTAACGATGAACGTATTTTACGTGCCGCTGCCCGCCTCATCAGCCAGGAAATTGTCACCTTAACCTTGTTAGGCAACCCGGATGATATTATGGCCAACATTAAACGTATTGGCCTGAACCTGGATGTTAACAAAATAAACATTGTTAACCCTGCCGCTTCAGACAATTACCAGGATTACGTAAATACCTTGTACGAACTACGTAAAAACAAAAACGTAAACCTGGAAATGGCTACTGATATGATGACCGACGTATCTTATTATGGTACTATGATGGTCTATAAAGGCCATGCTGATGGCATGGTATCGGGCGCGGTGCATACCACGCAGCATACCATACGACCGGCATTGCAATTTGTGAAAACCAAACCGGGCATTTCGGTAGTATCTTCTGTATTCTTCATGTGCCTGCCTGACCGGGTATCGGTTTTTGGCGATTGTGCCGTAAACCCGAACCCTACTGCTGAACAACTGGCCGAAATTGCTATTTCTTCAGCCGAAAGCAGCAGCCGGTTTGGTATTGAGCCTCGTATTGCCATGCTCTCTTACTCGTCGGGTACCTCGGGCGAGGGTGAGGATGTAGAGAAAGTGCGCCGGGCTACCGAGATTGTGAAAGCTAAACGCCCCGACCTGAAAGTGGAAGGGCCTATTCAGTATGATGCTGCCGTTGACCCGATTGTGGGTAAAAGCAAGCTACCAGGTTCGGAAGTTGCCGGACAGGCCAGCGTACTCATCTTCCCGGACTTAAACACAGGTAACAACACCTACAAGGCCGTACAGCGTGAAACGGGTGCATTGGCTATTGGCCCTATGCTGCAAGGCTTAAACAAGCCCGTAAACGATTTAAGTCGTGGCTGTACTGTAGATGATATTTTTAACACCGTAATTATTACCGCTATACAGGCGCAAGAGTAGTGTAATCAGTTTAATTAGAAACAAACCACGTCATTGCGAGGAACGAAGCAATCACTACGCTGATCAGCAAAACGTTCATGATTCTGCAGAGATTGCCACGCTACGCTCGCAATGACGTTTCATAATAAAATACTCATGAACATTTTTGTCGTTAACTCGGGCAGTAGCTCTATCAAATATCAATTATTTAAAATGCCGGCAAAAGATCCGGTTTGTACCGGGCTGGTAGAGCGTATCGGACTCGAAAAATCAACCATCACCCATAAAGTATTTTTAAATGGTGAAGAGAAAGTAATTAAGCTTACTCCTGAAGGGGGCTTACCCGACCATGAAGCAGGTTTGCAACAGGTCAACACTTTACTTACTACCGGCGTGCTTGCCGTAATCCAAAACCCACAAGATATTCAAGTAGTAGGTCACCGCATTGTACATGGTGGCGAAACCTTTACCACGACCACTGTTATTGATGCGAAGGTAAAAGAAGACTTAAAACAAACCTTCCAGTTGGCACCCCTGCATAATCCGGCCAGCTATTTGGGCATTGAGGTAGCCGAAAAGATATTTACCCAAGCTACACAGATTGGGGTTTTTGACACGGCATTTCACCAAACTTTGCCACCTAAGGCTTACCGCTTTGCCATTCCAAACCAGTACTATACGGACTTTAACATTCGTACCTATGGGTTTCATGGTACCAGCCATAAATATGTAACAGAACAAGCTGCTGCTTATTTAAATAAACCGGAAAATAAATTCATCAGCATTCACCTGGGTAATGGTTGCAGTATGGCAGCCGTGAATAATGGTCAATCAATAGATACCAGTATGGGCTTTGGCCCGTTAAGCGGCCTGATTATGGGTACCCGTTCGGGAGATATTGATGCAACTGTTGTTTTTTATCTGGTCAACCAATTAGGCTATGATATTGACCAGGTAAGCAATTTATTGAACAAACGTAGCGGTATGCTGGGATTAACCGGTCAGAGCGATATGCGGGATATTACCCAAGCCATTGAAAGTGGCGATGAAAACGCCAAATTGGCTTACGATATGTATGCTTACCGCATTAAAAAATACATCGGTTCTTATGCCGCTGTACTCAATGGCCTGGATGCTATAATTTTTACGGCCGGCGTAGGTGAAAATGATGCTCTGGTAAGAGAGCTGGTTTGTACTGATCTGGAATACTTAGGTATCCGTTTAAATAAAGAAGAAAACCAGATACGCTCTAAACAAATACATGATATCAGCGCCGCTGATTCGACCGTAAAGATTTTGGTAGTGCCAACCAACGAGGAGTTGGAAATTGCACGTCAGTGCTATGATTTAGTACAATAATTTATTTTATCATTTACAAAGTCACGTCATTGCGAATGGTAGTGTGACAATCTTTATACAACCGTTTGCCGGTCGGTGTAGAGATTGCTTCGTTCCTCGCAATGACGTGTTGTAATCCTATAAATTAGCTAATCCACTCAAACTTAGTATAAGGTACCAGCACTTCGGGCACTTTAATACCTTGTTCGGTTTGATTATTTTCCAGCAAAGTAGCCACAATACGAGGTAAAGCCAAAGCGCTGCCATTCAGCGTATGAGCTAATTGAGTTTTGCCTTCCGCATTACGGAAACGCAGCTTCAAGCGGTTACTCTGGAAAGTTTCAAAATTAGATACGGATGATACTTCCAGCCAACGTTGCTGTGCAGCACTCCAGGTTTCCATATCATAAGTTAAAGCAGCGGTAAAGCTCATATCGCCACCACATAAACGCAGTACACGGTAAGGCAAACCTAACTTTTGCAACAAGCCTTGCACATGAGCGCTCATTTGCTCTAAAACGTTATATGAAGTTTCTGGATGCACAACTTGTACTAATTCTACTTTATCAAATTGGTGCAAACGGTTTAAACCACGCACGTGCGCACCGTATGAACCTGCCTCCCGACGGAAACATGGCGTGTAGCCGCAATTCATTACCGGCAGCTCATCGGCTTTCAATATCACATCACGGTACAAATTGGTAATCGGCACTTCGGCAGTCGGAATCAGGTATAAATTATCCTGACCTACAAAGTACATCTGCCCTTCTTTATCTGGCAACTGCCCGGTACCAAAACCTGAAGCTTCATTCACCATCAATGGCAGCATCATTTCCCGGTAACCGGCTTTCTCAGCTTCATCTAAAAAAAAACTGATTAAAGCCCGTTGTAACTTGGCTCCTTTACCTTTATAAACCGGGAAACCGGCACCAGTGATTTTCACACCCAACTCAAAATCAATCAGGTCGTATTTAGCGGCTAGCTCCCAATGTGGCAGGGCACCGGTAGGCAAGGCTGGCTTTTCGCCATTTTCCAGCACTATTTCGTTCTCTTCGGGGCTTACGCCTTTAGGTACGGAACTATGTGGCAGGTTAGGTAACAGTACAATTTTTTGTTGTAGTTCCTGCTCTACCGTATTTAACTGTTCGTTCAGTTGTTTAATTTCCTCTTTCCAGGCGCTGGTTTGTGATTTTAGTTGCTCGGCTTCCGCTTTCTGGCCGGTACGCATCAATTCACCAATACGCTTGGCAGCAGCATTAGCTTCAGCAGATGTATTATCCAATCGGTTTTGCGATTGCCGACGATTCTCGTCCAGCTTAATAATTTCATCAATTAGTTCGGGCTGTTTGAAATTTTTCACAGCCAAACGCTCTAAAACCTGTTCCCGGTTGTCACGGATATAACTAACTTGCAGCATTATTGTCGTATTTTCGCAGCAAAGATATATAAATCAGTGGTCTGTTTTCGGTTACGGGTTGCGAGTTTTTGTCAGGCTATTCTTCATGACGAACAACTGAACACCCAATACACAATCCCCGCAACAGCAAACAGGCAACCCGCAATTGAATTATGACCGGCAAACTTTATTTAGTACCCACGCCCATCGGCAACCTGGAAGATATGACCTACCGGGCTATCCGCGTTTTGAAGGAAGCCGACCTGATCCTGGCAGAAGATACACGCACTTCGGCCCCAATGCTTAAACATTTTGGCATTCAGCAAAAAGTGTTTGCCCACCATCAGCATAATGAACATCAATCGAGCACCGAGATTGTGCGCTTTTTAAAAGAAGGCAAAACAATAGCTTTAATATCTGATGCAGGTACACCGGCTATATCTGATCCTGGCTTTTATCTAGTCCGCGAAGCTTTAAAAAATGATTTGCCGGTTGAATGCCTGCCTGGTGCGACGGCCTTTGTACCGGCTTTGGTCAACTCTGGTTTCCCAACAGACCGCTTTTGTTTTGAAGGTTTTTTGCCGTTAAAAAAAGGCAGGCAAACCCGCTATAAGTTTTTGGCTGAAGAAGAACGAACTGTTATTCTGTACGAATCGCCTCACCGCTTATTGAAAACCTTAGATGAAATGGCCTTGTATTTTGGTGCGGAACGCTTGATTTCCGTATCGCGCGAATTGACTAAGCTGTATGAAGAAACGGTACGTGGCACCGTAGCTGAGGTAAAAACTCACTTTGAAACGCACCCGGTAAAAGGCGAGTTTGTAATTTGTATAGCTGGGAAAGTATAACCAGTAAACAATTATGTCATTGCGGGGAGAGATATAGACGAAGTGATTCCTAAGTGTTTTAATCAAGCTACGAGATGGCCACGCTATCGCTCGCAATAACATAATTGTGTAGTTTTGCTTATATTCATTATTCCAATTCATGAGAAAAAATCTTCTCCTCGCTATATTTTCAGGTCTTTTGTTGTGGATAGCCTGGCCCCCTACTGCTTATACTAGCTTTTTATTATTTGTTGGTTTGGTGCCGATGCTTATGGCTATCGAAAATATCATTCAATCTCCTGTTAAGCAAAAAGGCCGGCTCATATTCGCTACTAGTTTTATTGGCTTCTTTGCGTGGAATAGCCTATCTATTTACTGGGTGTACAATGCGTTGAAAGAAGTAGGCAATTTAATAGCTATTCCAATAGCCCTAATCCCTTACTCGTTAGGGCCGCTGTTGATGGCTTCAGCTTGCTGGTTGTATTACAGATTCAGGCTGGCAACATCACGAGGTATAGGTTTAATCGGACTGGTTTGCTTTTGGATGACTTACGAGTATCTGCATCAAAGCTGGGATCTGGCTTTCCCGTGGATGACCTTGGGCAACGGTTTTGCCGTAAGTCATAAATGGATACAATGGTATGAATACACTGGCGTATATGGGGGTACTATCTGGATATGGGCCATCAATATCTTACTATTTTTACTCTACACCAGTTTGCGTGAAGCTCAGCCTAAAGCTTACCGGCAAAAGCTGGTAACTGCTTTTGTTTTAGTGCTGGTACTGCCGTTAGGCTTTTCCCTATATCGCTACTATAGCTTTCAGGAACAACCCGATCCATCTAACGTAGTGGTGGTACAACCTAACGTTAACCCGAATGCTAAATTCGGCACACCTAATCAGTTGGAAATTGATACGCTTACCCATTTGTCAGATTCCTTAGCACAGCCCAATACCGAATATTTTATTTGGCCGGAAACAGCTTTGGCTGAAGATATTGATGAAGACCAAATGCGAACCAATAGCGCCTATGCACAGGTTAAGCATTTTTTGGGACGGTATAAAAACGGCAATGTCATAACCGGTGTATCTTCTTCAAAAACCTATGAAGACCAGCGTACCATAACTGCCAGTACTATGCCGGGTGGCTTGTTTAAAGATTATTACAACGCAGCGGTTAATATTGAAAATTCCGAAAATATCCAGTTTTACCATAAATCTAAATTGGTGCCTGGCGCCGAGATGATTCCGTTCAGCAGCTTATCTTTTTTGCGGCCCGCTTTTGAACATTTAGGTGGGGCAGCCGGCAGCTTTGGCAGCCAGAAAGATGTAGGGGTATTTTATTCGCAAAGCGGCATTGGTGCCGATCCGGTAATTTGTTATGAGTCGATCTGGGGAGATTGGGTAGCCCGATCTGTACGTAAAGGCGCGCAGTTTATTGCCATTATTACCAACGATGGTTGGTGGGAAAATACGGCTGGCAAAGATCAGCATCTAGCTTATGCCAAATTGCGTGCTATTGAAAACCGCCGTTGGATTTGCCGTTCAGCCAATACCGGCATTTCTGCCTTTATCAATGAACGTGGCGATATTGTGCAGCATAGCGCATGGTGGGTCAGAACCGCTTTAAAGCAGGATATTAACTTAAATTCTGACTTTACCTTTTACACCCTGCATGGTGATTATCTGCCTAAAATAGCGATGTGGTTGTCGTTATTAGGTGCCATTTGGATTGTGTACAAGCGGGTGAGAAGATAATTATAATGAGAACGATGTCATTGCTTCACTATCGTTTGCAATGACATCGTTCTTACAACTACACTACCAAAGGTGTTAAAAACAACTCTTCCTGAATTTCAGGAATAATGCCTTTTTCTTTGGCGGTGTCAAACATCAGCTGAATAGCTTTACGGCCTTCGGTGCCTAAATCAAGCGAATACTGGTTTACATACAAATCAATGTGTTTGTACATCACCTCTTCGCTCATTTCCTGGGCGTGCGAACGAATAAACTCTAGTCCAGACTTCGGATTGGCAAAAGCGAACTCTACCGAACGGCGCAACACGCGGTTGATTTTTAATTGTACTTCCTCCGGTAAACGACGATTGGCGACGATACCTCCTAACGGTATGGCACAACCTGTACGTTTTTCCCAGTAATCGCCCAGGTCAATAATTTTGTGCAAACCTTTATCCTGGTAGGTAAACCGGTTTTCGTGAATAATCAGCCCGATATCAATCTTCGCTTCCAGCAAAGCATCTTCAATTTCCGAAAATACAATTTCCTGTTTGTTCATAGCTTCCGGAAAAGCCAGACTCAATAAAAAATTAGCAGTGGTGTATTTACCAGGAATACCGATTCTAAGTTGCGAATTTTGAATTTCAAGTTGGGTTTGTAATTCATCAGGGTTACGCTTACATATTAGCAATGGTCCAACACCAAAGCCCAAAGCGCTACCGGCATCCAGCAATACATACTGGTTAGCTACATAAGCGAAAGCATGATAGCTTAATTTAGTTATATCCAATTCGCCACGGAAAGCTTTTTGGTTGAGCGTTTCCACATCATCGTAAAACACTTCAAAGTCCAAGCCTTCGGTATCAATTTTATGATGAATGAGCGCATCAAAAATAAAAGTATCATTAGGGCATGGCGAAAAGCCGAGCGTTAATTTCATAGCGGTATTAATTACAGGTTGTCAGTAATGAGTTGCGGGTTCTGATTGGTGAGTTAGAGAAACAGCTATTATTAACTATTTTTCAACTCGCTACCGGCTGCTAACCACTCGCAACAAATCGCCAGCAAAGGTATTCAGATTTTTAACGGCTAAACCTATTTTCCAAGCTTCGCGGTTACGTTTTTCTACGTAATTTGACACAGCCCTGATTTGTAAAGCAGGTACACCAGCTTGTGCACAGGCATAGAAAAAGGCAGCCCCTTCCATGCTTTCCAACTGCGGGTTAATGCGCTGCTGCATTTTAGCTATAGATTGTTCATTACCATGTACTGTATTTACGGTAATAGCAAATACCTGCCGGACGGTTGGCTCCCTGTAATAATCATTCAACCGGGTAGTTGTGGTATAAGCTGTTTGTCCAAAGCCCATGCTATCCAAAGTCAAGAAGTTTTCGTCATCTTCAGCACCCAGCTCTGCAAAGTTATCGTGCGTAATTTCCACCACCTCTCCTAAGGCAATATCACGATCGAAACTACCGGCTATCCCTAAGTTAATAGCCAAATCGTAAGAGTGTGAAGCCAACTGCCGCCCCAATGCGAAAGCTGTAGCCACCATACCTACACCAGTAATGAGGAAGTCGGTAGTCGTAGAAAACGAATCAGAAATTGCTTGATTAGTCTTTTGTCCATTGCCATCTATGCTTGGGGTCTCCGCTCCGCGCTCTTTACTTCCACTCATTAAAGGTTCAATCTCGGGCCGGGTGGCAGCTACTACCAGTATTTTCATGCAGGCTAAGATAAAACAACTGACCCGTTTATGTTTTGTATATTTGCACCAACAATTGTTATGATGATATATATTACGCGCAGAGAGCATTTTAATGCCGCACACCGCATGTATCGCGAAGAGTGGAGCGCAGAAAAAAACGTAGAAGTATTTGGTAAATGCGCTAACCCGAACTGGCACGGACATAACTATAATTTGTTTGTAACAGTAAAAGGTGAAATCAGTTATGAAACCGGGTATTTGATTGACCTGAAAGATCTGAAAAAAATCATTAACGAGCGCGTTATAGAAAAGCTGGACCATAGTAACCTGAATATGGATGTTGATTTCATGAAAGGCAAAATGGCATCAACCGAAATTTTGTGTATCGAGATATTTAATCAGCTGAAAGGGCCTATTGAAGCGTACGAGGGTGTATTTTTACATTCCGTTAAATTAGCAGAAACTGAAAATAATTCTGCCGAATACTTCGGCAACTAATCAATGTAATGGACAACGATAACAACATTCCCGACCGGGACGAAGGTATAAACGGCTACCACAAAATAGACCGTTATAACCCGGACCTGATTCAAAGCTTATCCACCCACTATAAAGATGTGCTGGAACAAATAGGCGAAGACCCTAACCGCGAAGGCCTGCTGAAAACGCCTGAACGAGTGGCTAAGGCATTGCTTTACCTTACGCATGGTTATGATTTAAACGCTAAAGAAATCTTGACCTCGGCTATGTTTAAAGAAGATTATAGCCAAATGGTAGTGGTGAAAGATATTGAGGTGTACTCGATGTGCGAGCACCACATGCTGCCTTTTTTCGGTAAAGCCCATGTAGCCTACATACCTAATGGTTATGTAGTGGGTTTAAGCAAGATCCCCCGCATTGTGGATGTGTTTGCCCGCCGCTTGCAGGTACAGGAACGCCTGACTAATGAGATACGCGACTGCATACAGGAAACCCTGCAGCCTTTAGGTGTGGGCGTAGTTATTGAATGTCGCCATTTGTGCATGAGTATGCGCGGTGTGCAAAAGCAAAATTCAGTAACCACTACATCGGCCTTTACCGGCGAGTTTTTGAAAGAAAAAACCAGAACAGAGTTTTTAAATTTGATAAGCTCGAAACTGTCATAGGTCAGAATCAGAATTTACAGAATTTATTGAGAGCATTCTGCAAATTTTAATATTCTGTAAATTCTGATTCAAACAACTTAATAAATCAATTATCTAACCAACCAATAACCCTCTTGAAAGCATATATATTTCCAGGACAGGGCGCCCAATTTGTAGGTATGGGCCGCGACCTGTATGAGCAGCATGAAGCAGCCAAACAACTGTTTGAACAAGCTAATGACATTTTAGGATTTCGTATTACCGATATTATGTTCAACGGTACCGACGAGGACTTAAAACAAACTAAAGTTACCCAGCCAGCTATATTTTTACATTCGGTTATTCTGGCTAAAATAGCTGGCGACACGTTTAAACCAGATGTGGTAGCAGGCCACTCGCTGGGTGAATTTTCAGCTTTGGTAGCAGCAGGTGCTTTATCATTTGAAGATGGCTTACGCTTGGTAGCTGCCCGTGCAAATGCTATGCAAAAAGCTTGCGAAATTCAACCTTCAACCATGGCTGCCGTTCTGGGTTTGGAAGATGCTGTTGTAGAAAATATTTGCCAGCAAATTGATGAAGTGGTGGTACCTGCTAACTATAACTGTCCTGGTCAGTTGGTTATTTCAGGCACCATTGCCGGCGTTGAGCAAGCTTGTGAAAAATTGAAAGCTGCCGGTGCTAAACGTGCGCTGGTATTAAATGTAGGTGGGGCATTCCATTCGCCATTAATGGAAGCTGCACGGGTTGAACTGGAACATGCTATTGTGAATACCAATATTCAAGCACCAGTTTGCCCTATTTATCAGAATATTGATGCTAAGCCGCATACCGATGCATCTGAAATTAAACAAAGTTTGATTGCACAACTTACCGGACCTGTACGCTGGACCCAAACCGTATTGCACATGCTTGCAGATGGTGCTACCTCATTTACCGAAGTTGGCCCGGGCAATGTTTTACAAGGCTTGGTTAAAAAGGCCGATCGTACGGCTGTGACGAGTAGCCTGAACATAACCGCATAAAAAACAAAAGCCACAAACCAAAGTGGCTTTTGTTTTTTATAATATATTTGGGATTGATAACCATCCGCTACTACCTTGACAACATTTGCAAAAATACGTGTACTGCTGGCATTGCTTTTTTCCAGCTTGCTGCTTACAGCTATTATTGTACACAATAATCATACTCCAGAGCATGACTTTGTTAACTCGGCCCGCTTGCTGGAAAAGAACCTGCATGAAAAAGAAGCCGTAGCTTACAAGCTGCTCAATGGTACTAAACTTCAGGATATAAAAAACACCCATGCTACCGAGCATGAAAAGCTAAAGTTTATAGACCAGTACACTGCCAAAGAAAACCATATTTGGATTACGATATTTAAAAATGGGCAGTTATATTTCTGGAGTGGCATCAAGGTACTGCCTGAAGATGAAAAGCAAATTCATGAAGGTTGTTCATTCATCAAACAGCCTAATGGCTACTATGAGGCCCTTAAAAAAACGGACGGTAATTTTTCAACAATCATTCTAATTCCGATACACGAAGACTACCGCATACAAAACCAGTACCTGCGCAATACCTTTCATACTGATCTGCTTGATAAAGGGAATACCCTGGCCATTGCTGAATTTACAGATAAAGACGTTTACCATATTCATGACCGAAATCAAAAATATTTGTTTTCGGTAAAAGCTTCGCCCCGCATTAACCATAGGGAAATTTCAGGCTTCGAAATTACTTTGTGGGTACTCAGCTTACTTGCTTTGTGTCTGCTCATCAGCAACATCTGCAATTACCTGGCACTTAAAAGAAAACTTTTATGGGCTTGTTTATTTTTGGGTGGCTCTTTAGTACTCATCCGCTTCATCAACCTGTACTTTCACTTCCCTGATCTGGCCGAGAATGTAAAGCTGTTTAGCCCGACTATATTTACACTCAATGGCCTATTTCCATCATTAGGTGATTTATGTATTAATCTCTTATTTATATGCTGGTTGGTTGGCTTTATTTACCAGTATCGGCACCGCCTGTTCAAGCAGCAACTTAGTGTACAAACAGGCTATATCGTATTTACAAGCAGCATTATTTTCTTACTGGCTTCGGCTACAGGCTTTTTGTATCTATTCAATCGTTTGGTCATTAATTCCAACATTAGCTTTGATGTCAACAACGTACTCAACCTGTCGGCTTACAGTCTACTGGGTGTATTAATGGCCTGTTTCTGCTTTTTGATTTTCTACTTAATGGCAGATATTTTTCTGACTATTAATACCTGCATCAACATTCGTAAAAAAGCTAAACTGATTATTTTTCTAGCTGCTGTTGTTTTAGCCACAGTTATATACGCTTACTTTTATGAGTTTACCGCTTTTTATCTGTTGTTGGCACTATTAATCATTATCAGAGCACATGCTACACTACACTATCAGGGTAATTTAAGTGTACTGGCCTATATTTCAATTATTATTATTTGTTCGCTAATTGCATCTATCAAACTTAATGATTTTGAAACCATTAAAGAGCAGGAAACCCGTATAAGCCTGATCCATCAACTGGAAGATGGTAATGATATAGATATCAGACCGGTGTTAAAAAACATTGAAAAGCAAATCCTTCACGATTCTTTTTTGCCTCAATATTTTCAATCTCCCAATCACACTCCGGGCTACTTAGAATATTATTTCCGCAAAATCTACTTTGATGGATTCTTGTCTGATTACAACTTTAAAGTGCATGAGTTTGATAGCTCAGGTAAACCTATTTTAACAGACAAAGATTTCGCACTTGATGATTTCAAGGAAATGGTAGCCATGAGCTCATTCAAGGTATCTAATTACTTCTACCGTGAAAATGATGCTTTTGGCTTTCGGAGTTACTTTGCTATTCTACCCATTCAGACTAGAGACCGGAATTTAGGAACTGTTATTGTTGAGTTAAAATCAAAACCCTTTGCAGACAATAATTCATTCCCTACTCTGCTGGCCGCTAACGAGGTAAAGTACAATACGGCATTTAAAGATTACTCTTACGCTTTTTACAGCGACAACCATTTATTAAGCCAAAACGGAAGCTATGATTATAGTATGGTAAATAATGAGTTTCAGGGGAAGTTAAAGCAGTATGTATTTACCTCCTCCTACGAAGGAACTGCATCATGGCTGCATATTCTAGGTAAATACAGTCACTTAATTTACAAGCCTAGTCAGCGTAAAACTATTGTGGTAAGCCGGCAGGCTAACAATACCATCAACAATCTGGCTTCTTTCACTTTCTTCTTTGTAGTATTACTAGCCTTTAGTGCTGTTATCATCATAGCACAATGGCTATGGAAACGGGTGACTATCGTTAAGGTTACCCGCCAAACCATGTACTGGAACTTTCAATTCGATTTAAATAACATTTTATACAAAACCCGCATTCAGTTCTCCATGATATTTGCGGTAGGGCTTACCCTGGTTCTGGTAGGTGGTATTTCGTTTTTAGCTATACGCGATCAATTTAAACAGCAGCAGGATGACCTAATCAGCAACAAGGTTGTTCAGATAGCAGCCAAACTGGGTAACAATTCTTTAAATGACATTCTGCACATTGACCAGCAAAGCGAAATTAAGTTTGATAACATCGCCAATGATTACTCGACCGATCTAACCTTGTTTAATCGTGATGGAACACCCATGCTATCTACCCAGCCCAAAATTTATGATTATGGTTTGCTGGCGCGGCGCATGAATGCAAAAGCTTATATTCAGTTAAGCCACATGCAAAAATCAGTAATTGTAAATGCCGAAAAGATAGGCACCTTAAACTATACAGCAGCCTATGCGCCTATTCGAGATGGTAAAAACGCAACGGTAGCTTTTTTACAATTGCCTTATTTTGCTAATGAAATGAAGGCCAACGAACGTATTGGCTCGTTACTGAATGCCATGATTAACATTTATGCCTTAATTTTCGTGGCGATTGGCTTTTTTTCAGTAATAATTGCCAGGCAAATTACCACTCCGCTCAGCGTTATACAATACAGCTTAAGCCGTACTATTTACGGTAAAAAGAATGAGCCTATTCAATGGAAACGCAATGATGAAATTGGGGCACTGGTAAAAGAATACAATAAAATGATTGCCGCACTGGAAGAAAGTGCCACCCGGCTGGCTCAATCGGAACGTGAAACTGCCTGGCGCGAAATGGCTAAACAGGTAGCTCATGAAATTAAAAATCCGCTTACGCCACTTAAGTTAGGTTTGCAACTGCTTGAAAAATCATGGAAGGATAAGGATCCGAAATTTGACACCAAGTTTGAACGATTCAGTAAATCCTTTGTCGAACAAATTGAGAGTCTTTCTTCTATTGCCTCCGAGTTTTCGGCTTTTGCTAAAATGCCAGATACCCGTATGGAACGCTTGAATTTATTTGAGTCGTTAGGTCAGGCAGTCATCATTTTTAAGCAGATGGATAATATTACCATCAATTATCAAACGCCGGAAACTCCGTTTATGATTAGAGCCGACCGCGACCAAATGTTACGCTGCTTCAATAACCTACTAAAAAATGCTATTGAAGCCATGCCGCCCGAACGTTTGGGAATAATTGATGTTGCCTATACCGTTAGCCGTAACAGTATTGTTTTGAACATTAAAGATAATGGCAATGGTATTCCTGAAAACTTACGTAACAAGATATTTGAGCCCAACTTTACGACTAAAAGTTCAGGTACCGGTTTAGGGCTGGCTTTCGTCAAGAACTCTATTGAGAATGCCGGCGGCAAAATATCCTTTGAAACCGAAGCCGGTAAAGGCACTATATTCCATTTAAGCTTTCCGGAATCAAAGCTGTAAAGCAGTTAAAGATTATATAAATAAACGACGCCGTCTACATTCAATGGAATGCAGCTGGCGTTCGTTTTTCTAGCCTGATTGGAATTGGTAAGCTGTAAGCAATGTTTATCACATTTGTTTCTGCCACTTCAAACAAAAGGACTTTTGTTTTCCTTTAAAAAGCATGTTACCTCTACTCACTGCCCAGCAAATTCATGAAGCGGATGCTTATACTATTAGCCATGAACCAGTAACCTCTGTTAATTTGATGGAACGAGCATCTAAGGCCTTTGTAAGCCGCTTTATGCAGCACTTTCCAGATAAAGCACAAACTATATCTGCTTACTGCGGTAGCGGCAATAATGGCGGCGATGGTTTAGCCATTGCCCGCATGCTAAATGAACATGGTTATAGGCAGCTTAATGTTAAAGTAGTGCGCTTCTCTGATAAAGCAACTGATGATTTTAATACGAATCTGCACCGCTTCCAGCACTTGTCTGTTCCTTTGCTAGAGATTGAAAAGGGAGGTAACTTTCCACCTGAAGATAGTGCCATAATAATTGATGCCTTACTCGGTAGTGGTTTAAATAAACCGTTGAGCGGCGATTACGAACAACTGGTAAAACACCTAAATCAGCTTGAAAAAACCGTGGTAGCAGTTGATGTACCTACAGGCTTGCCTACTGAAGGTGCAGTTAGTAAAGAAGCCACTATTTTAAAAGCCAAGCTGGTTATTACCTTCCAACAACCTAAAATCAACTTTTTACTACCTGAATCAGGCCCGCATATGGAAAGCTGGGAGGCCGTAGATATTGGATTGGATGATACCTATCTGCAATCACTTAACTCTCCTTACCAATTGATAGAAAAAGGAGATATAAAAACCATACTAAAACCCCGTCATAAGTTTAGCAACAAAGGCACTTACGGGCATGCACTGCTTGTAGCCGGACAAGCTAAAACTATGGGTGCCGCACTGCTATGTTCGTCCGCTTGTGTGTATGCAGGTGCAGGCTTAACCACGGTTTGTATTCCGGAAAGCGGATTAACAGCCCTGAACAGTTACCAGGCTGAGGTAATGGCTATTATTCGTGAACAAGATCAATTGCCAGAAATTGAATGGGATAAATTCAGCGTTATAGGTGTAGGACCAGGCTTAGGAAAAGATGATAATGCATTGGCTTTATTAAAGAACATTCTAGCCAACTACCACAAGCCTATGATAATAGATGCCGATGCACTTAATCTATTAGCCACTCACCAGGAACTACTGCAACAACTCCCTAAAGGAAGTATTGTAACACCACACATGAAAGAGTTTGACCGCTTATTTGGCGAGCATGACACTTGGTGGAACAGGTTACAAACCTTAAAACAAAAAGCGCAGGAACTACAGATAAATATTGTATTGAAAAATGATTACACCATTACGGGTACACCTGATGGAAAGCTGTATTTTAATTCAACCAGCAACGCTGCTATGGCCAGCGGCGGTATGGGCGACATTTTAACGGGCATTATTACAGCACTAGTAGCTCAAAAGTACACACCTGAACAAGCTTGCTTAGCGGGTGTTTACCTGCATGGTAAAGCCGGCGATGTGTTAGCTTTACCCAACCAACTACATGTGGTACTCCCCGGACAGGTAGCGGCTAAAATACCTGCTGTTATAGCTCAGCTAACTGCATAAAAAAACGGTTGTAAGTATTCGAACAACCGCTTTACTATTAACTGACCTTATAAAGAACGTGTAATACTTAGTAGTACTAATAAGATGCGTGAAAGACACTAAATGTTACACGGAAAAACAACTTTTTAAAACTTACTTGAATTAGCGATCATCATACAACAAATAAATATGCAAAGCGCCTTAAAAAATATATTTGATGATTGCTGGCAGAAACTTACAGAAGCCGGCCAGCAACCTCAATCCGGCTTTCGCAATATTACTGTAGCCAATTTAGCAGATGATGGCATTAATTCCTACACGGTAGTGTTAAGAAAGGCATCAGCAGATACTTCTACCCTCACCTTTCATACCGATTGGCGTTCACCTAAAGTAAATCAAATACAGCAAAACAGCCGTATTACTATACTAACCTACAACAGCCAGGAAAAGGTACAATTGCTATTGAAAGGCACTGCTGTAATTTATTACCAAGATGAGGTTTCGTTACAAGCCTGGCAACAACAGGGCTACAAAAGCCGAAAATCTTATTTGGCACAACCAGCCCCATCTACGCCTGTTGATGAAGCTGTAGACGGATTAAGTTATTTAAGTGGACAATTATTCGAGAGTGACGATCCGGATGGGTATGAAAACTTTGGTGTAGTAGAAATTAAGGTTGATTTTTTAGAATGGGTAAAGCTAAGCCACGAAGGTAACAGGCGCGCGAGCTTTACACGTAATGAAAATAAAGCGTGGCAGCACAGCTGGCTTATTCCTTAAACGTTATAAAGTTCCCATGGCTACCATTTGGTTCATGGTAGGCTCTGTGCTTCCACCGCGCGGTTCAACAGTAACAGCAAAGGCATCCGCAAGCAAAATAGGCTTCATAAACTTCATCTGCAATGAATCTGATGGTGTGGCATCAAAAACGCCCAAATCAACCGGCTTACCGCTGGCGATAGCCCACAATTGGTACTGATGCTTTTGATCAATATTAGGCATCTGGGCATGATGCATATCAATCATTACCTGCTTTTTACCAGGGTTCCAGGCTACCATTAATGAAGAAGAAGGAGAATGTGGCGTTCCTTTCAACTTTACAACACGGTAAGAAGAATCATGAAAAACCGATAGTTCATCGTCCATCAACTTTACCTGATGAGCAAACTGCTGCTCATGCACCTGCATACTGTATAATTGCTGATTGGATTGCTGCAAGCGCTTGTACACCAAGCCTAATGCTGCCATGCTAATACAAAGCAGCAGCAAACAAGCTGCAAATGCATACTTATAGAATATACTCGTAGTTGGCTTTATAGGTACTACACGTGCTTCAGGCTGATTGAATTTGCCTCGGGTAAAAGTACGGTCATCGCCTAAATTGGTTAGTAAACTGTTTAATACCCGGTTACGAAGTGCATCGGCTGGGTCAATGCTATGGGCATCAGCATAACTCATTACGGATTGTTCAATCTCATTAAGTTCTGCTCTGATTGCAGAATGAGCCTTGGCCATTGTTTCTACTTCTGCTCTCTCTTCTGCGCTCATATCACCCAGAACATAAAGCTCCAACTTCCCTGATTCAATATATGCCTTAACTTCTTCCACCTTTAATTAAAATATTTCCTAAGCTGCTGTATAGCGGTACGCAATCGGGTTTTGATTGTTCCTAACGGAATACCAAGTTCTTCGGCAGCTTCGGTGTGGGTGTAACCTTTAAAGTATATTAAATCCAGTATAGATTTTTGCTCGGGTTTCAGCTTCTCTACTAAATCTTTTACGCCCAACAATTCAGGCTTGTACGCCGTACTGCTTTGCGTATCAATCACAATTACGTTATTTTCCAGCTCCTGGTTTTTAAATTGATTTTTAAAGTCTTTTGACCGTATTTTATCAATAGCCAAGTTACGGGCGATGTTCATCATCCAGGTAAACAGCCGGCCTTTATCGGCACTATAGCTATTTGATGAGCGCCATATTTTCACAAAGGTTTCCTGCACTATATCTTCGGCGGTAGTTTCATCATTTACAATTCTGAAAATAACACCGTACAGTGCGGGCGAGTACATATCATACAAAGCTTCAGCCGCCACTTTTTCATGACGCTGCAATGCTTGTACAAGTTCTTCTTCGGAAAGGTTTATTTTATGTTTCTTGGCCAAAACGCTGTAAATATATAATTATATATGCTTAAATTATATATCAAACAGGTGTTTTTCAGCATGGTAAGATGATCGTACCAGCGGACCGCTTTCTACATATTTAAAGCCCTTGCTCAGGCCAACTTCTTTGTAGTACTTAAACTGATCTGGGGTAATCCAGTCAACAACCGGATGGTGGTTGCGGGTAGGTTGCAGGTATTGGCCCAGTGTTAAAATATGTACACCGGCTTCCAGCAAATCATCCATCGCCTGCAATACATCTTCTTCCTGCTCACCCAAACCCAGCATAATGCCTGATTTGGTACGCAAGCCAGCTTCTGATATCTGCTTCAGACACTCTAAACTACGATCATATTTAGCTTGGATACGTACTTCACGTGTTAAACGGCGCACGGTTTCCAAGTTATGAGATACTACTTCAGGACGTACAGCTAATACACGTGCCAGATTATCCCAGTTGCCTTTAAAATCAGGCAGTAAAGTTTCTAATGTAGTTTCCGGGCTTTCACGACGAATAGCTAAAATGGTTTCCGCCCAAATAGTAGAACCACCATCTTTCAAGTCATCACGGTCAACCGAGGTAATTACGCAATGTTTTACTTGCATCAGCTTTACCGATGTGGCTACACGATTGGGTTCATCCATATCAACAGCCAAAGGCCGACCGGTGGCTACTGCACAAAACGAACATGAGCGGGTACAAATATTACCTAAAATCATGAAGGTAGCCGTACCGGCTCCCCAGCATTCACCCATGTTAGGGCAATTGCCGCTTTCGCAAATAGTGTGCAGTTTATGCGTATCAACCAGGCTACGCACGTGGGCATATTCTTTACCTACAGGAAGCTTTACACGCAACCAATCGGGTTTACGTTGTACCTTGTTGGCAGGGATTACCGGCAAATCAATCATAATACAAAAATAGTTTATTTAACGTAAAGAATATAACGTCAAGAGTCATGATTTAGTAAGGCTTATACCGTTATATTATTCTTGATGTCTCTTTGAAATGAAAGTTTTACAGGAACAATCAACTTAACAAACCTCAATCTAATTTACCTTGACCGCTATCTGCGTTAACACGAAGATATGGATAGCTTCCTAAGACAGCAATGCACTTACAGGTAAGAATGAATAGCTCATTAAAAAAATAGCCGTTGATAGGATATATAACGGCTATAAAATTCAAATCTATAAATCTTGATTCTTGGCTACTACCTACAGTACCGATAAAGCTTCCTCAACCGAGATGGCACCATGAGATTGGTCAAGAATACATTCGCCATCTTTAATCAACAGCATTTGCGGTGATTCATGATGAACGTGAAACTCTTGCGCTATCTGGTTAGATAAATCACGGTTTTTGATTAAATCCAAAAAATAAAGAGGCAAATCAGCAGGTAGCTTGTCCCAATCCAATTCAAAACGGCGTTTAGCCATCATGCTGATGGAGCAACGGGTACTATGCTTAAAGATAATGCTGTATCCGGTTTGTTGTTTAATGCCATCTAATTGATTTGCCGAGTTCAACGCAATCCAGTTCATATAAAATCAAATATTTGTACTTTTCAAAAGTACAGTTAAGGTATGGTATTGGTTTACGACAAAATGTAAAATGACAATATCATGTTAGCGTGAACGGTGTGGATAAGAAGAATAAGCCGGGCACAAGCGATTAGAGCAAGAAGCTAAACCGGTTAACAGCGTAGCGGCTAGTAAAGCCAAACAAGCTACTTTTTTCATACTACAATTAGTTTTAAATTATTGGTTTTAATTGGTTTGCTAAATCAACCATCTTGATAGCAGTTATTGCAGCCTCGTCGCCTTTGTTGCCATGCTTACCGCCGGCTCTATCAAAAGCTTGTTGCTCATTATCAGTGGTTAATACACCAAATATAACAGGTTTTTCGTGTTTCAAAGCAACATTACTTAAACCTGTAGCTACTGCCTGGCAAATAAAATCAAAATGCCGTGTTTCACCTTGAATTACGCATCCCAAACAAATTACTGTATCAATATTGTTACTTTTCAATAAAATGTCTGCTCCTGAAATCAATTCGAAACTTCCTGGAACAGAATACGTATAGATTTGGCTTTCCTGAGCGCCATGCTTAATTAAACTCTGATAAGCTCCTTCATACAGGGCACCTGTAATTTTAGCATTCCATTCGGCTACAACAATACCATAGCGGTAAGGCGCAGCATTAGGCACTGTAGTATGTGAAAAGTCAGACAAGTTTTTAAGCTGGGTTGCCATGTTTATTTAAAATAAAAAAGTAGATAGTTATAAAAGTGGTTTGTTCATTCCTAAATACATCTACATTATTTATCAATATAAATTATTACTTGCTCTACCCTTACGGTTTAAGGTGCGCTTAAGTTATACTGAATGTAGATATTTAAGAGAAAGTTCTGTATAAGATAAAAAGAGAAATGCCCTTAAAAAGCAAAAGCCAGCTTTTATAGCTTGGCTTCTGCTCTTGCAATGTATGCATCAATATTTTGGGCCTCCCCGCTGTCCGGATAATCGCTCTTAATTTTTTTGTAAGCATCAACAGCTGACTTGTTATCTTTTTCAGTCTCGTACACTAAACCTAGTTTTTTCAGGTAAAAAGGAGACAGGAACTTATTTTTAGCTTTATCAGCCGCTTTCTGGAAGTAAGTTTCCGCTTTGCTATAGTCTTTCAGTTCTACGTAAGCATCACCAGTGCTACCTAAAGCCTCGGCTGATACCATGCTGTCATCACCATGATAGCTGGTTAAATTGTCAATAGCTTTACGGTATTCACCTTTGTTCAGGTACGCAATACCCGCATAAAAATAAGCTTGGTTAGCCGCTTTAGTGCTACCGTAATCGTTAATAATCTTTTCGAAACCAGGATAGCCAGCATCACCTTTTAAAGCTTTGTCCCACTCTTTTTTAGCCCAGTAATCCTGCGCTACGTGCATCTGGTCGGCAGCTTCTGCTTCGTGCGGAGCCAGGTATAATTTCTGATAAGCAATATAAACAACAATAAGCGCTACAATAGCCGCGCCGATAAATGATAAGCTTTTTTGGTTTTCTCTTACAAATCCGCCTGTTTGCCCAAAATTCTTTTGCTCGGCTGCCACATTTGTATTTACTTCTGCCTTTGACATTTCCATCCTAAAATTAAGTTTGCAAAAATACATTTTTCAGTGTTTTTGACAAGATGTATTCTGCTAAATATTTCAATATCATTTTACATTATAACTGGTTATCCATATACGGCATTAATATTTTACTCAGCTAATTAGCAACTCCCCTCTTAAAACTGAACATTGCTGTCATATAAGCTATTAACATCGCGTGTTGAAAAAGAAGTAAACATAGTAGTACAATACTTTGCATGGGCTGATTATTTGTAATTACCTTTGAAGCCACCGTATGTATTTGCAACAACTATCGCTTATCAACTTTAAGAATTACACTGGTGCTGAACTCAGCTTTAGTGAGGGAGTGAATGCATTTACCGGCAATAATGGCGCAGGCAAAACCAACCTATTGGATGCCATACATTATCTATCCTTATGTAAGAGCTATTTTAATACGATAGATAGCCAGCAAATTAAACAAGGTACCGACTTTTTCATTATCAACGGCACTTTCGATAAAAACGACATTCCGGAAAGAATTGCCTGTTCGGTAAAGCGTAATCAGAAGAAAGTTTTCAAACGCAATAAAAAGGAGTATCCCAGGTTAGCCGATCATATTGGCCAATTTCCGTTAGTGATGGTATCACCTTACGATGCCAGCATTATTATGGAAGGTAGCGAAGAACGCCGCAAGTTCATGGATAACGTTATTTCGCAAACTGACCATCAGTACCTGGACGAGTTGATTACTTACAATCGTATCTTATTAAATCGTAATGCCCTGCTTAAAACCATTGCTGAAACCGGACGCTTTGATCCAGGCTTACTGGAAGTGCTGGATGAGCAATTGGTATCATCAGGTAATCGGATATTTGAAAAGCGCCGAGCTTTTATGGAAAGCTTTACCGGCATATTTAACACCTATTATCAGTTTTTAACCGAAGATGTTGAAAAGGTAGAGCTGGTATATGAATCGCAGTTACTGCAAAACAATTTTGCCGCCCTACTTATTAAAGCTACCGAAAAAGACCGGGTACTGGAACGCACCACCATGGGCATTCATCGTGATGATCTGCAATTCAGCATTCACCAGATGCCGCTAAAAAAATTTGGCTCACAAGGGCAGCAAAAATCCTTTTTAATCGCGTTAAAGCTGGCGCAATACAATTATCTACAACAGCAAAAAGGCTTTAAACCTTTACTATTGCTGGATGATATTTTCGATAAACTGGATGAAAACCGTATTACCAAGCTTATGCAGCTAGTATCTCAACACGAGTTTGGGCAGGTATTTATTACGGATGCCAGTGCCGGCCGTGTAAACCGCATATTTGATGCAATTAGTGTGGATGTGAAATTATTTACCGTAAACCAAGGAGAAGTGTATGCGCAAGGCGAATGATAAAACTATGAAAGAAGCGATTGAACAAATGCTGAACGTTTATAAAATCAAACGCCGCTTTGATGAAACCGCTATCATTGCCCATTGGCCTGATATTGTAGGCAAGCCTGTGGCCAACCGCACCAGTGAAATTTTTATCAGCAACAAGAAATTATTCCTGCGCATTGAATCATCAGTAGTAAAAAACGAAATGGTAATGATGCGCAGCCAAATTATGGAAAAAATAAATGCCGAGGCTGGCGAACAGCTGATTGAAGAAATTATCTTTTTATAATATTACTATCGCTTAGCTTTTAGCGCCCGTAGCTCCCGTAAACTGCTTAAATGATGAGGTTTGGCAAACAAATCATCATAAATAACAGCATAGATAATAAGAGCTACAGCCGGGATGTAGAAAGCAAACTGCACTTCGGGATGAGCCTTAACCAACATAAGGCTACCCACAATAAACAGCACAACGGTTAATGCATAAATCAGATATTTTAACCCTACTTTTACTTTCATAAAACGAATATATATAATTACATTAACTGAAATAAACACATCATGTGTATTTGCAACATAAACAGCATTATTTATCTGCAAAGAAAATTCCAGTTTACCATAAAGCAATAAAAGCGTTATGGATAAGGTTTACTCTTATCCATAACGCTTTTATTTACAATAATTATTTAAGCTCTTAGAATTTTTCTAAGCCAGAGAAGAAGAAGCTACCTTCGATAGCGGCATTCTCGTCAGAGTCAGAACCGTGTACAGCGTTAGCTTCAATTGACTTAGCAAACAGTTTACGGATAGTACCTTCATCTGCCTTAGTCGGATCGGTAGCACCAATCAATGTACGGAAATCAGCAACAGCATTGTCTTTTTCCAGTATAGCAGCTACAATCGGTCCTGATGACATGAAGCTCACCAAATCATTGTAAAAAGGACGACCTTGATGCACGGCATAAAATTCGCCTGCTTTTTGCGCAGTCAGGTAAGTGTACTTCATAGCTTTAATAGTAAAGCCTGCTTTGATAATCTGATCCAGTATAGCACCGATATGGCCGGCAGCAACAGCATCAGGCTTAATCATCGTAAAAGTTTTGTTCGTTTCCATTGTTTTTAAAATTGCCGCAAAAGTAGCGTTTTACCGCTAAAACATAAAGCTTTAAAAATAAATTACATAGCGGCATTATCATATAATTATATAAATTTGCAGCTTGTTTTTAATGGATGTTAGATATTGCTTCGCTTAGCCAGCTTTTAAACCAGCCCCAAAAAATTGTTATCACCACCCATCACAAACCCGATGGAGATGCAATGGGCTCATCTTTAGGTTTATATAATTACCTGATACAGCAGGGGCATCATGCTAAAGTAATTACCCCTACTGATTATCCTGAGTTTTTGAACTGGATGCCCGGCAACGAAGAAGTCATCATCTATACCGAAAATACTGAATTATCAGCACAACTGGTAGCCGATGCCGATCTGGTATTCTGCCTGGATTTTAATACTCTAACCCGTATTAATGCACTGGGCGAACTGGTACGCAGCAGTACTGCCATTAAAGTGATGATTGATCATCATTTGGAGCCTGAGGATTTTGATGATTACCGCCACTGGGACATTAAAGCCTGTGCTACTGCACAACTAGTATACACTTTTATAGTAAACGAGCTGCAACGCCCTGATTTAATTAGCGCCGATGTTGCCACCTGCCTATACACCGGCATCATGACCGATTCAGCCTCATTCAGGTTACCGAACACTACAGCTGCCGTACACCGCATTACTGCCGATTTGATTGATGCTGGTGCGGTAAACTGGCGCATACATGAACTGGTTTATAATAGTTCATCCGAAATGCGGTTGCGCTTTTTAGGCCATTGCCTGCGTAATAAACTGGAAGTTTTGTATGAGTACAACACAGCTATTATTACCATAACTCGGCAGGAACTTAAAGAATTTGAGGTTATCACCGGCGATACGGAAGGCATAGTTAACTACGCGCTCAGCATTGCTGGCATTCGCTTGGCTGCGCTTATGGTTGAACGGGCAGATCGTGTTAAATTATCTTTACGTTCTAAAGGTGAATTTCCGGCTAACGAAATTTGTAAAAAATATTTTAACGGCGGCGGTCACCGTAATGCTGCCGGAGGACATTCTGAACTTACACTTGAACAGGTTACTCAGCAGTTCAAACAATTATTACCCGAATACAAAACATTATTAATACAGTAAAAATGAAGAAAAGTATCTTGTTTTTAGCTGCGGCAGCTATTGGCTTGGCCAGTTGCAACAGCGGATTTAAAAAAGGCGAAGGTGGTATGGTATATAATATCCATGAAGATAAAGATGGCCCTACCATACAAGCCGGCGACTTTGCTGCCATTAACCTGGTAGTTAAAAATGATGCCGATTCTGTTTTATTCAACTCTTACGATAATGGTCAGCCGCAACCTGTACTGGCACAAAAGCCACAGTACAAAGGTGATATGTTTGCAGCCTTAGGCTTATTAAGCGAAGGTGATAGTGCTACCGTTAAAGTAAATGCCGACTCATTATTTAAAGCTAGCGGTCAGCGTCCGCCGAACTTTAAAGGCAAGTCTATTATTTACGATATCAAAATTGTGAAAGTAATTCAGAAAGGTAAACTGAACGATATGATGTTCCAAAACCGAGTTGCTGATTACTTTAAAAAGCAAGCAGACGTTTTTAAAGCTGCTGAGCCAGGCAAAATCCAGAAATACATTGCTGATAAAGACCTGAAAGTTAACAAAACTGCATCAGGCTTATACTACCAGGTTACTAAACCGGGATCTGGCCCTAACGTTGCTAAAGGTGATACTGCTGTAGTTAACTATACCGGTTCATTATTAAGCGGTAATGTTTTCGATACCAGCATAAAAGACGTTGCTCAGAAAAACAAGAAAATCTTTAACCCTATGCGCAACTATACGCCTATTAAAATTGCAGTAGGTGGCGGTATGGTTATTCCAGGTTGGGATGAAGGTTTACAATTGTTAAACAAAGGCGCTAAAATTACCTTGATTATTCCATCAAAACTTGCTTACGGCGAACGCGGTATGCAACCTATTGGTCCATACACACCTATCGCTTTTGATATTGAGCTGGTAAACATTATTCACGCTGACCCAAATGCACCTAAACCTGCTATGCCGCAAATGATGCCTCAGGCACAGCAGCCACAAGCTAAATAATAAATACGTGATAAAACTTTTAGCCTCCTGTACCTATACAGGAGGCTTTTTAATGTGATTATGAAAAAGCTTTTTGTTTATTTACTGTTGTCTGCCGCCTTTATTTACCAGGCTGCGGCACAGGCTACTTTCAGCACCACGCCTAAAGGTGCCCGTTATCGTATCATTACGCATGGTAATGGCCAGCGCATTAAACGTGGTGATGTGGTTGCGTTCAACTTTATACAAAAAACCAGTAAAGATTCGGTATTAGGTAGTTCCTACCAACGCGGGCAGCTGGCCCGGGTTCAGGTCGATTCATCTAAAAACGTATCAGACCTGATGGAGGTGTTCCCACTACTGAGTGTGAATGATAGTGCGGAGGTGCAAATACCTACCGATTCGATATTTGCTAAGTTTGAAAATCAGCGCCCGCCCTTTTTACCAAAAGGCAGCTATATGATTTTTGATTTAAAGATTGTAAAAGTACAATCGCTGGATGAAGCCATGACCGAGTACCGGGCTACGGTTGAAAAATCACGCGCCGAGCAAGCAACTGCCAATGCCAAGTTGCAAGCAGCTGAAGTACCGGCCGTAAACCAGTATTTAACTGCGCATAAGCTGATGCCTAAAACCACCGCATCAGGATTAAAATACGTAATTACTAAAGCAGGAACCGGCCCTAAACCATTAGCTGGCGATACCTTACTGGTAAATTATACTGGCCGTACACTAGATGGTAAGGTATTTGATTCCAGCGTGGAAACTATAGCTAAAGCCTCTGGCTTAGATCAGCCAGGCCGCCCTTACGAGCCATTCAAATTTACTGTAGGCAACCACGATGTAATATCTGGCTGGGATGAAGGCTTGTTACTCATGAACGAAGGTTCAAAAGCTACGTTCATTATCCCATCAGCTCTAGCTTATGGTGAGCGGGGTGCCGGTAACGATATCAAACCTTTTAGTCCATTGGCATTTGACATCGAACTAGTTAAAGTAACCAGAGGTGTACACAAGCCAGCGCCTGTGGCACAAAAGTCCACTAAAAAGCCGATAAGTAGAAAACTGCCGGTTAGGAAAAAAGTCAGCCACAAATAATTTTATCAAAAAGCCTTCTGCTAACTGCAGAAGGCTTTTTATTTTAGCCGCCATGGTATTAACCGACACTCATACCCACCAGTACTACGAAACCGATACAGATAAAAAAGCAGCCCTGATGCAACGTTGCCTTGATCAAGGTATCAGCCGTTTGTTTCTGCCCAATGTTGATTCGGCTTCGATCCCCCTGGTGATGGATATGGTAAGCACTTTTCCACAGTACTGCTATCCTATGCTGGGTTTGCACCCTTGTGATGTAAAAGCCAATTGGCAGCAGGAACTGCAAACCATACATGCAGCTTTGCAACAAACCCGGGTATATGCCATTGGCGAAATTGGTATTGACCTGTATTGGGATAAAACCTACCTGGTCGAACAGCAGGAAGCTTTTAAACAGCAGATTAGCTGGGCTAAAGCTGCCGATTTACCGATTGTTATCCATTGCCGCAATGCTTTTGATGAAGTATATGCCATTTTACAGGAAGAACATGACGAAAAGCTGCGGGGGATATTCCACTGCTTTTCAGGTACGGTAGAGCAAGCCAAATTGATTACCGACTTAGGTTTTATGCTAGGCATTGGCGGTGTAGTAACTTATAAAAACGCAGGTTTGGATAAGGTTGTTCAACAAATTGATTTACAACATATCGTTTTAGAAACCGATTCTCCGTACCTTACGCCGGTGCCATACCGGGGCAAACCTAACGAAAGTGCATACCTGATTTATGTGGCCCAAAAAGTAGCCGACCTGCATCAGGTAAGTTTGGAAACGGTAGCCCAAATCACCACCGATAACTCGGTTAAAGTTTTTGGCATATAGCTCATGTTTTATAATTTGATTTTTTTATTTTTAGCATACAACCAATTACCATGTGCCAGATACTAATCATCTATACCGGCGGGACAATCGGTATGATGAGCGATCCGCGGACGAAAACGCTCGTACCTATTAATTTTGAGCAGATAATGGAAAACGTTCCCGAATTGGAGCGTTTGAATTGTCGCATCAAGGTACACTCTTTTGATGAGGTAATTGATTCCTCAAACATGAACCCGGCTATATGGAGCCGCTTGGCTGCACTCATACAGAGCAACTATGACGATGTGGATGGCTTTGTAATTTTGCACGGCTCAGATACGATGGCTTATTCAGCCTCAGCCTTAAGCTTCATGTTAGAGAACCTTTCTAAACCAGTTATCTTTACAGGCTCGCAGCTACCCATTAGTGCTATACGTACCGATGCTAAAGAAAACTTGATGACGGCCATCGAAATTGCTAAAGCCAAAAAGAACGACCGCGTACGGGTACCTGAAGTTTGTATTTACTTTGACTATAAACTATTCAGAGGTAACCGGGCCTTTAAATACAATTCTTCTAAGTTTGAAGCATTCCGGTCGCCTAATTATCCGGTACTGGCCGAGTCTGGCGTGCATTTGCGTTTTAGCATTAATGACATACGTCCGGCTGCACAAGAAGAGCTTATTGTACACCAAAATTTAGTAAGTGATGTAGCTGTACTGAAGCTTTACCCTGGCATTAGCCCGAAAGTAATTGAAACAATCGTTAACTCGGATGTGCGCGGCATTGTGATGGAAACTTATGGTGCCGGCAATACCACTACCGACCCTTGGTTTGTAGATTTACTAAAAACTGCTATTGACAACAATAAGGTAATTGTTAACATTTCGCAGTGTAAGGTAGGTACCGTTGAGCTGGGCCGTTACGAAACCAGCAAGCAGTTAAAAGATATTGGGGTAGCTAATGGTTACGACATGACCTTTGAGGCTGCCATTACCAAAACCATGTACCTATTAAGCCAGTTTGATGATGCAAAAGGGGTGAAACAATGGATAGAGACCGATATACGCGGTGAGTTAACCGTATCGTAACCTCTTAAGTAAGTTTGTAAAAATACAGCAGGTGTTTATTATCAATAATAAACACCTGCTGTATTTTATGTTTATAGGTTATTCTTCAAACAAGGTACGTTTAATGCCCATTTCCAAACCACGTAGTTCGGCTAAGCCTTTTAAACGACCGATTATAGAATAGCCCGGATAAGTTTTATAATTAAAATCATCCAGCAATTTATGGCCATGATCGGGGCGCATCGGAATAGCAACATCAGCACGTCCACCATCAACCCGCTTTTTTTGCTCTAAAATAAGGTTCTTCATGATAGCAAACATATCCGAACTGCCGGCTAGGTGATCGGCCTCGTAGAAGCTGCCATCAGGTTCGCGCTTTACATTACGCAAGTGTAAAAAGTGAAAATGCTGCCCTAATCGGCTTACAATACCAGGTAAATCATTAGCCGGGTTAGCACCTAATGAACCTGTACAGAAAGTTAAGCCATTGCTTGACGATGGACAGGCATTCACCACATCATTTAAATCCTGCTCGGTTGAAACAATACGAGGCAAGCCCAAGATAGAAAACGGTGGATCGTCGGGGTGTACGCACATCTTTATACCCAACTTTTCAGCATCGGGTATAATAGCCTGTAAAAAGTACGCCATATTAGCTTTCAATGTAGTAGCGTTAATATGCTCGTATTTTTTCAAATGCGTCTTAAACTCCTCAATGGTGTAAACATCATCTGTACCTGGCAAACCAGCCATAATAATATTGGTCAGCTTTTGCTTCTCCTCGTCGCTTAAGCTATCAAAGTAAGCTTTGGCTTTTTGCTGCTGCTCGGGTGTAAACTCGTTGTAAGCTCCGGGACGTTGCAGTATGTACAAGTCAAAGGCAGCCAGCGCCGGTGCATCATAGCGTAGTGCCGAAGCATCATTAGCCAAACGGTAATCCAGATTGGTACGGGTCCAATCTAATACCGGCATAAAGTTGTAGCAAACTACACTCAGGCCAGCTTCCGAAAGATTTTTAAGTGTTTTAATGTATTTCTCAATATATGCATCACGTTCAGGACTGGCTATCCGGATACTTTCGTGAATGTTCACACTCTCCACTACCGACCAACGCAGACCGGCAGCCTCAATCATGGCTTTGCGTTTTTGTATTTCTTCCAGGCTCCACTCCTCGCCTGCCGGAATATGGTGTAGAGCATTTACAATGCCGGTAGCACCGGTTTGCGTAATAGCACTTAACGTAACCGGATCAGAAGGACCGAACCAACGGAAGGTCTGTTCTAAATTAGCAATCATACTTAGCGTTATATTAGTTGTTATTGGTTATTGGTTATTGGTTATAATGACTTTACTGTTTGTTGTTTTGCTGAACTAAAAATTAGCTGCTGTTAACTTCCGTTACAAATCAACCCTCATTTATGATGCATCAAATTTACCGTTACAAGGTAAACATCATTTTGACGCATCAAAAATGTTTTTTAAGCAAACTTAATGTGCTAATCGTCTAGGTTATAATAGTTTTATCAATAAATGAATAGTATTTGATAAAATAGGTCAACATTCATATAACAAAAATTAACTTAATTGTTGAGTGCCTAAATAGCTCATTGGCAACTAACTTTATGGTTATAGTTATTATCATAGCCTATTGTTGCATAACTTTTTAGGTATAATTCTTATGATGTACGACTGAAGGTATATACTCACAAGCACAATCGATTACATTATTTTAATATATTAGCCATTCATCAAATCTATATATCAAATCACGTTTATGAAACGTTGAGTACATTTTAACAGGGTATTGTTAGTGATTTACTCAAGCTGAGTATCTAACTTTTGATTACCTTACTTCGTATTTACTGATACATTGATTATTGAGGGCATACAGACTATGAATATTTTAGAGAAAGAGATTACGATATATGATATTGCCAGGAAGCTGAACATATCTGCGGCTACTGTAAGCCGGGGTTTGATGAACCATCCATCGGTAAACGTTAATACCAAACAAAGAATTGTAGAAACGGCCGATCAGATGGGCTATCGTTCTAATCATTTGGCTAGTAACCTGCGCAAAAAGCGCAGCAATATTATCGGCATTATTGTAGGTAACCTGAACAGCAGTTTCATGTCGAACATTATATCGGGCGTGGATAGCGTGCTGAGCAAAGCCAATTACAACTTGATTATCAGTCAATCATTAGATAATATTGATAAAGAAGTTAACATTGCTCAAGCCATGTACAACAACCGGGTTGATGGCTTGCTGGTATCGTTAGCTTATGATACCGAAAATGCCGAACACTTCGAAAGCTTTGTTAAACGCGGCATTCCGCTGGTTTATTTCGACCGTACCTTTCCGCATGAGCAATGCCCAGGTGTGGCTATTGATAATGTGAAAGCAGCTTATGATGTTACACAGCACCTGATTGAGCAGGGCTGTAAACGAATTGTTCATGTTACGGCTTACCGGCTAAGTGCTGTAGCCCTCGATCGTTTTAATGGTTACAAACAAGCTTTACTGGATAACAACATTCCTTTTGATGAAAGCCTGATTATTTATACGCATTTAGGCATGCAAGATGGTGAGAAGGCCGCACATCAAATACTTAACATGCCTGAACGGCCTGATGCTGTTTTTGCTATTAATGATGCATGTGCAGTAGGCTGCCTGTTGGAGTTAAAAAAACACGGTATCAACATACCTGAAGATATAGCCGTTGCCGGTTTCAATAATGACAGGGAAGCCAGCATAGTTGAGCCAAACTTAACCACTGTGAATTATAAAGGCTACGAGATGGGCGAAGTAGCTGCACAAATTTTAGTGGACAGGCTGAACAATGTAACCGATACGGTGACCGACAATAAATTGATCCTGAAATCGGATCTTATTATCCGGGAGTCGTCTTTAAGAAAAAAATGATGCCCGCTATTATCTGCCTTAATTATGAGAAAAAGTATCTGTTTTATTGCGGCGGTTTTGCTGCTGTTCAGTACCCTGCATGCCTGGGCCGAAGATAATTATCGCTTATGGCTCAGGTATGAACGCGTTACTGAACCCGCGTTGTACAATAACTACCGGCAATCGGTAAAACAGCTGATATTTCCGGCTGGTTCGCCTACACTTAAGGTTGCCAAAACAGAACTACAAAACGCATTAGGGCAGATGCTTAGTTTGCAGCCAGCCGAGGCCAATACAGTTACGGCTAATGGTACATTGGTGATAGGCACTCCACAAACATCAACACTCATAGCGCAGCACCGTCAAGAACTTAATACTATCAGGCGGGAAGGCTACTTCATTAAGAATACGCAGCAAAATGGCAAGGTCACTATAACTATAGGCGCAAATACCGATGTAGGTGTTTTATATGGCGTATTCAACTTTTTAAAGCTTTTACAAACCCATAGCAGTCTGAATCATTTAGCCCTAATTGATCAGCCTAAAATCCAATGTCGTATCCTGAATCACTGGGATAATCTGGACCGTACAGTTGAGCGCGGCTATGCCGGTTCATCTTTATGGAAATGGCATAAACTGCCGGGTTACATTGACCGGCGTTATATTGATTATGCTCGCGCGAATGCCTCTATTGGTATCAACGCCACGGTAGTAAACAATGTAAATGCTAATGCATTATCACTCACTACTGATTATATTACCAAAGCTGCAGCATTAGCTAAAGCTTTCCGGCCGTATGGTATTAAACTGTTCTTGTCTATCCGCTTTAGCGCACCGGTTGAAATTGGTGGCTTGAAAACGGCCGATCCGCTGGATGCCGGCGTACAAAAATGGTGGAAAGATAAAGCCGATGAAATTTACCGCTATATTCCTGATTTTGGTGGCTTTCTGGTGAAAGCCAACTCTGAAGGTCAGCCAGGGCCGCAAACTTACGGCCGCAACCACGCCGAAGGTGCCAACATGCTGGCCGATGCCTTAAAACCTCATGGCGGCATTGTGATGTGGCGTGCTTTTGTATATGATGATAAAGTACCCGACGATCGTGCCAAACAAGCTTACAACGAGTTTAAACCATTAGATGGGCAATTTCACAGTAACGTGATTGTGCAAGTAAAGAATGGTGCTATTGATTTTCAACCACGCGAACCTTTCCATCCATTGTTTGGGGCGATGCCTAAAACGCCAGTGATGATGGAGTTCCAGATTACGCAGGAGTACCTGGGCTTCTCTACTCACCTGGTTTATTTGGGTCAACTATTTAAAGAGACGCTAGCGTCTGATACTTATGCGCATGGGAAAGGCTCTACTGTAGCTAAGGTGATTGATGGGCAGTTAGACCATCAACCGCTTACCGGAATGGCTGGCGTGGCTAACATTGGCTCGGATGTGAACTGGTGCGGGCATCCGTTTGCACAGGCCAACTGGTATGCCTTTGGTAGATTGGCCTGGAACCCGGAACAAAGCCCCAATACTATTGCTGACGATTGGCTACGTATGACTTTTACCAACGATGCTGCCTTTGTGAACCCGGTCAAACAAATGATGATGGATTCGCGCGAGATTACTGTTAATTACATGACGCCGCTCGGGTTACATCACATTATGGGACGCGATGCGCATTATGGACCCGGCCCGTGGGTTGCTCAAGCCGGTAGGCCCGACTGGACAGCGGTTTATTACCACAAAGCTGATTCGGCAGGTGTAGGTTTTGAGCGTAGTTCCAGAGGAAGTAACGCCGTAGCACAATACTTTCCAGAAGTACGCAACCAACTGGAAAATGTACAAACTACGCCTGAAAAATTTCTGCTGTGGTTCCATCACGTAAGCTGGAACTATGCCATGCCTTCAGGTCGCAACTTGTGGCAGGAAATGGTACATCGTTATTACAGCGGTGTTGATTCAGTCAGAAACATGCAGAAGACCTGGAGTTTGATGCAAGGCAAAATTGATAATGAACGTTTTGCGGAAGTAAAAGATTTATTAGCCATACAAGAACAGGAAGCCGAGTGGTGGCGCAATAGCTGCGTGTTGTATTTTCAACATTTTTCGAAAATGCCTATCCCTGCCGGGTACGAAAAGCCGGATCATGATTTGGCTTACTATGAAAATCAGAAATTCTATTTTATCCCAGGTACCAGAGGTGTGCAATAAAATGAGTCTGTTCTAAACAAATCCTGAAAGTAACCTACAGGCATTATCTTACTTTTGCCATTCCATGACAGAGGTTAAGAATAAATCATTACGAGAGTTAAGAATTGGCTGTGCCGTTTTCTTTTTCATTTCAGGCTTTGGCTATGCCTCATGGGCATCTCGAATACTTACGTTGCAACAACAGTTGCACTTAAACGAGGCACAATTAGGTAACGTGCTATTTGCCTTACCCATAGGCCTCATGATAACTTTACCTGTCACAGGCCGTTTACTGAGCCAATATACCAGTAAAAGCATTCTACTTTTTGGTGCCTTATTTTTTAATGTAATGCTGGGTTTGCTGGGCTTTACCACACAAGTATGGCAGCTGGTATTTATCCTGTTTTGCTTTGGCTCAGCACGCAACCTGCTGAATTTATCTGTAAATGCACAATCGGTAGGTGTTCAATCACTATATAACAAATCCATCATCACTACCTTTCACGGTATCTGGAGCTTGGCAGGGTTTGCAGGAGCGGGTGTTGGCTATATTATGGTAAGCGCCAGTATTGCACCGGCTTACCATTTACCCATAGCTGGCGTGTTGCTTATTCTGTTATCGTTGTACTTTTATCCTTCAACCCTGTATCAAAAACCGATACCTACCCAACGCAAGCCACTGCTTACTTTACCTGATAAACCCATGCTAAAGTTTGCCATTATCTGCTTTGCCAGCATGGCTTGTGAAAACGTGATGTATGATTGGAGTACCATTTATTTTAAGAACGCTATCCATGCTACCAAAGCTGTTTCCACCGCCGCCTTTGTAGCCTACATGATCGCCATGACTACCGGACGCTTTGCTGGCGATAAAGTAGTACACAAAATCGGCATTAAAAATCTACTTAACTATAGTGGCTGGTTCATCTTCGGTGGGCTAATGGTAGCTGTGCTCCTGCCCTATCCATTAACTGCTACCCTTGGCTTTATGCTGGTGGGCTTGGGGGTATCGTGCGTGGTACCATTAGTATTTAGTATTGCTGGCAAATCGGCTACGTTGAACAGTGGTACTGCTATTGCCTCTATATCTACCATTGGGTACTTCGGCTTTTTGATTGTACCTCCCTTTGTAGGCCATGCCGCACAACAGGTCGGCTTCCGCTGGTCGTTCGGGATTATCGCTTTGTTAGGCTTATTGATGGTGTGGATGGTAGATAAAATTGAAGAATCATAATTCTTGAGTTTAATGGTTCCATGAAGTTTAAGCTTAAAAAAAACGTACGTTACCAATAACTGCGGCTAACGTTATTAACATTAACACGCTTTTAAACAGCACAAACAACAAAAAAGGCGGCCAGATTTAATATCTGCCGCCTTGAATATGAATAAGCTATACTAAATTTTTATTACCAGAATAGGGTATATAAAGCTACCAGGATACCACACACAATTAATGAACCTACCGCAAATGAATTTGAGGTTTTAAACATGTTAGTATCTACATCCAAACCATTGGTTTCTTTACCCTTTGCCGCATCAGCCAAACTAATGATAATCATACCAACAATACACAGGATGAACACAAAGCCCATACGATCTAGGAACGGTATTTCCCACAAGCCACTGTCTTTGCTTTTCACCGCAAAACCAACTGGATACAGGAAAGACAAATCCATAAACTTAGGCATGAACTTGAATATTACTGATAGGATAAAACCGCCAATAGTGGCAAACAAGGCTGCATTAGATGATGCTTTTTTCCAGAAGAAGCCCAAGATGAACATGGCAAAGATACCTGGTGATACAAAGCCGGTATACTCCTGAATAAAGGTAAAACCACCTTTTTTATCGATGCCCAGGAAAGGAGATATAATTACCCCTAAAATCATGGCTACAATAACGGAAATCTTACCTACGTTCACCAGCTTATAATCTGGTGCACTTGGGTTGATTTTCTTTTTGTAAATATCCAGTGTAAAGATGGTGGCAATACTATTGGCCTTACCTGCTAACGAAGCTACCACAGCTGCTGTTAATGCCGCAAAAGATAAACCTTTGAAGCCAGCAGGCAACAAGTTTAACAATACCGGATAAGCTTTATCATGATTATCAGTTAAGCTCTTCATCTCGTCGCCGCCAAATACGCTTTGCTTGTACAACACGAAAGCGGCAATACCAGGCAACACTACAATCAGCGGCATCATCAGCTTCAAAAAAGCAGCAAATAACAAACCACCACGAGCTGTTTTCAGGTTAGCACCCAAAGCCCGTTGGGTAATGTATTGGTTACAGCCCCAGTAGTTCAGGTTCACAATCCACAAACCACCCAGCAATACTGTTAAGCCCGGCAAATCAATAAAGTTGGGATTATCCTTCTTGATAATCATGTGGAAGTGATCATTAAACTGATGGTACATCAGTGATAAACCATTACCAAAACCGGTAGTGCCATAATGTTGAGCTACCTGACCTACGGCAATATAGGTAGTGACCAAACCGCCCAGAATCAGGAAGAATACCTGTATCACGTCGGTAAAGCCAATCACCTTCATACCACCCAGCGTGATAATTACCGCAAAGCCGGCCAAAGCAATCAAGCACACGTTGAAGTTGATACCCGATATACCATTCACCGCAATAGCGCCTAAGTATAGAATAGAGGTTAAGTTAACAATGATATACAACAACAACCAGAATACGGCCATAATCATCGCTACCGTATCATTGTACCGCTGACTGAGAAACTGGGGCATGGTGAAAATTTTATTCTTAAGGTAAACCGGAATAAAAAATGTAGCCACAATAACCAGCGTCAGGGCCGCCATCCACTCATATGCTGAGATAGCCAGACCCATGGTGAAACCATTACCCGCCATAGCCACAAACTGCTCGGCCGAAATGTTAGAAGCAATTAAGGAAGCTCCAATGGCCCACCAAGTGAGTGATCCTTCAGCTAAAAAGTAATCTTTAGAGGTCGCATCGGCGTTTCTTTTACGCCGGTACACCCATAGGCCATACGCAGCCACAATAATAAAGTAGATGACAAATACGGTATAGTCACCTGCGGTTAGTTGTCTCATTGTAATCTATACTTAGGAGTTTTTTGGTTTATACTGGTAACAAGTATAGATTAAATATAGCGGTTTACCAAATTTTCCAGATATTCCTGCTTGCCGCTAATCACTGCTGGTTCGCCAGCTTCAATGGCGTAAGCACGCAAGTCTTCTAAAGTTAATTTGCCTTCTTCAAACTCTTTGCCTTTACCGCTATCGTATGATGCATAACGCTCTGCACGGATTTTTTTGTAATCTGATTTCTGCAGAATGTTATCCGCAATAATCAAAGCACGGGCAAATACGTCGGCACCACCAATGTGAGCATAGAACAAATCAGCCGGATCGGTTGAGTTACGACGGATTTTAGCATCAAAGTTAACACCACCACCTTGTAAGCCGCCAGATTGTAACAGTACCAACATGTACTCCGTAACTTCATTAATATCGTTCGGGAACTGGTCGGTATCCCAGCCGTTTTGCGCATCACCACGGTTAGCATCCAGTGAACCTAACAAACCGTTATCAGCAGCTACCTGCATTTCATGTTGGAAAGTATGACCAGCTAAGGTAGCATGGTTTACTTCCAGGTTTAGTTTAAAATCGTTCATCAAATCATATTTCTGCAAGAAACCTAATACAGTAGCTGCATCATAATCATACTGGTGCTTGGTGGGCTCGCATGGTTTAGGCTCAATAAAGAAGTTACCTTTAAAGCCTTGTTTGCGTGCATAATCTTTAGCCGCATGTAAAAATTTAGCAAAATGCTCAATTTCACGATGCATATCGGTATTCAACAGGCTCATGTAACCTTCACGCCCCCCCCAGAATACATAGTTTTCGCCACCTAAAGCAATAGTAGCATCCAATGCTGATTTCACTTGTGCAGCACCATGAGCCAACACATGAAAATCAGGGTTGGTTGAAGCACCGTTCATGTAACGTTTGTGCGAAAACAGATTAGCCGTACCCCACAGCAATTTGATGCCGCTGGCAGCTTGTTTTTCTTTAGCATACTCCACTAAAGCCTGTAAACGGCGGTCGTTTTCGTTGATGTCATTACCATAGTCAACTACGTCAACATCATGAAAACAGTAGTAAGGGAAACCTATTTTGGTAAAAAACTCAAATGCAGCATCCATTTTATCTTTGGCACGCTCAATTACATCTGATTTTTCATCCCAAGGAAAAACGTGCGTCTGGCCGCCAAACGGATCGGCACCGCTACCTACAAAAGAGTGCCAGTAGGCAGTTGCAAATTTCAGGTGCTCTTTCAGCGTTTTACCCGCTACCACTCTGTTTTCATCATACCAGCGGTAAGCTAATGGGTTATCGCTTTCCGGTCCTTCGTATTTTATCTGGCCAACGCCTTTAAAATACTCTTTGTCTCCTGTTAAAATACTTGCCATATAAATTATTATTTAATTGCTTTTATAAATAAATTAGTTAGTTGCTTCTTCAATTTGTTGTTCGGCAATCAGTTGTTTATCCAACAGCACTTTCCATTCCTGATAAACACTTTCAAAATCAGTTTGAGCAGGTTCTATTACCTGAACCTTTTCCATTCCTCTAAACGCCTCAGCAGGCGAACTGAAGATACCAGCACCAATGCCCGCACCTAAAGCGGCACCTACACTGCCATAATTTTTGTACAACTCAACCGGCACGCCAATTACGTTTACAAAAGTTTCAGCAAACAGGTCGCTTAAAAACAGGTTGGCTTTACCGGCACGTATTACCGTCGGGTTCATGCCGTTACTGCGCATAATATCCAGACCGTAACGGAATGCACAAGCAATACCCTCTTGCACCGCACGGAAAATGTGCGATTGGGTATGCATGTTCAAATCAATATGATGAAAATGTACACCTATCAGTTTGTTGCACAACATACGTTCGGCACCGTTGCCAAAAGGCAATACATGCAAACCGTTGCTACCGGCAGGTACCTGCTTGGCCTGCTCATTCATTTGTGCATAGCTGATGTTGGTGCCAAATAAACTCTTAGTCCAGCGGTTTAAGCTGCCGGTACCATTGATGCATAGCAAAATGCCCAAACGCTTTTGCTCGTCTGTATAGTTTACGTGCGCGAAGGTGTTCACACGCGATTGCGGATCATAAGCCAGCTGATCGCTCACGCCGTAAATCACGCCCGATGTTCCGGCAGTAGCGGCTACTTCACCAGGATTCAGAACGTTTAACGATAAGGCATTATTGGGTTGGTCGCCGGCTTTATAGGCTACCGGGATACCCGCTTTCAGCTTTAACTTTTCGGCAACAGTAGGTAATAAAGTACCATGTGCTGAAAACACTGGATTGATAGTCGGAATTAGTTCTTCGCTAAAGCCAAAGAAGTTCATTACATCTTCAGATAAGCCATTTCCTTTAAAATCAAAGAAAATCCCTTCTGACAAGGCCGAAACGGAAGTAGTTACTTCACCGGTAAGCTTCATACCAATAAAATCGCCAGGGAGCATAATCTTGTCAATCTGTGCATATACTTTTGGTTCATTCTCTTTTACCCAAGCCAGCTTAGCGGCGGTAAAGTTGCCAGGAGAGTTCAGCAGATGCGATAAGCTTCTTTCTTCACCAATAGCTGCAAATGCACGATCACCATACTCTACAGCCCGGCTATCACACCAAATAATGCTATTGCGCAACACTTCTTGGTTTTTATCCACCAGTACCAGGCCGTGCATTTGGTAAGCAATACCAATAGCGGCAATATCTTGCGGATTATAAGCGCCTGAATTATGACAAAGCTGCAACGCTTGCTGGGTTTGATCCCACCACATATCCGGCGATTGCTCAGCCCATCCCAATTGCAAGGAAATAATAGGCGATTCCGTATCAGGATACTGTGCTGAAGCCAATGCTTTTTGCGATTCGGCATCCACCACCGATACTTTAACCGATGATGTTCCGATATCAATACCAAGTAATAACATGTGTTTTATATATGTGTTGGTTAGTTTACCAATTGGTTAAAGCACCAAAGTTAATGGTTATTTTAGCTTATGCAATCGATTGTCAAAGATAATCGGAAATAATCACCAACCAATAGTTAGTGTAAAAAAAACACTATCTATTTTTAATGAGTAAAAATGGCTGTATTGATTGAAATTTTATAAAGGTGAGCTTTAACTAGTTCTTCGTGAGGATAAGTAAAGTAAGTTATTTACGTTAGCGGATGTACTTTCTTTTTTATACAAAAAAGAAAGATACTAAAGAGAAAACTTGGGCTACATTATATTGCTTTGTAAGATAGTGCTTGGGCTACCCGATGCTATCCGCAACATTCCTGATTCCGCAGAAGAAAGGGTATTTGTGGTTATATAGTTCAAAGTGAGTGGCCCAACAAAGCGTCATTGCGAGGTACGAAGCAATCTTTGCATAGGCATAAACGCAGTTCTGTCAATTACAAAAACGTCATGCGTTCAGTTAAAGTAATGAATCAATCAAAACGGGCGTAGGGCTGGCAGAAAAGCGGACCAGAGCGGGGCATGAGCGTAGAAGCTTTTTTCTGCCTTGTCTTTTGGGTTACTTTTGTGACTAAGACAAAAGTAACTAGGCCCCTGCGGCCATGAGCAGACCAACTCTCATAAAGCACTAACGTCATCACAACCTTTTGGCCGTTCCAATGCCGTTCAATCAATAAACATTAAGAGGACTGCTTTTTCATTAGCAATCCCCTTACATTAAAATATTCTAAGCTCAATAAAAGCTTAAAATGTAATATTCTCCATGTACTTATAACCGCTACCGGTATTCAGCATTACTACCTTTTCCTGTGGCTTGACCCAACCCAAAGCTTTCAGTTGTTTGAAGGCCTGCCACAAAGCTCCCCCCTCGGGCGCTATTAATAAACCTTCATGACGAGCAATTTCCAGCACACCCTCGTTCATCAACGCATCAGGTACACTAACAGCCGTACCGTTGCTTTTACGTAGTATCTGTAATATAATTTTATCTCCGTAAGATTTAGGTACCCGCAAGCCATTGGCAATAGTAAAACCGCCATCAGTAAACTCAGCGGTAGTTTGATTGCCTTGAATAGCTTTTACCAAGCCGTTGCAGCTTTCAGATTGCACGGCTACCATACGCGGACGCTTACTGCCAATCCAGCCCAAGGCTTCCAGTTCATCAAAGGCTTTCCAAATACCAATTAGGCCGGTACCGCCTCCGGTTGGGTACATTACCACGTCAGGCAATTCCCAATTCAGCTGCTCGGCTATTTCGTAGCCCATGGTTTTTTTGCCTTCTACGCGGTATGGTTCACGTAGGGTAGCAATTTGAAACCAACCTTCTACCTGCGCCTGCTCAGTTGATATACGACCACAATCAGCAATGCTGCCATCTATTTCGTGCAGTTCGGCACCATACAGGCGGCATTCGTTTTTAAATAAATCTGGTGTTAACTTAGGCATATAAACAATAGCCTTTACACCAGCCCGCGCTGCATAGGCCGATAGCGCTCCACCTGCATTACCGGCGGTAGGGATAACAATAGCTTTTACACCCAACTCTTTCGCCCTGGATACAGCCATACTAATACCGCGAGCCTTGAAAGAGCCCGTTGGGTTATTAGCTTCATTTTTAATGAATACTTCGTTATCTCCAGCTACCTGCTGTAAGTTTTGTAGGGGCAGCATGGGTGAAAAGCCTTCGCCCATGGTTATCATGTTTGCCGCATCCATAACCGGTAAAAACTCTTTATAGCGCCACATGTTGGCTGGCCGGCCTTTCAAAATATCTTTGGTTAAACCACCACTCAAATCATACTGTGCAAACAGGGTTGATTTATCTTCATTGGTGCAAGTATTGTGTAAACTTGAGGTATCATACGTTGCGCCACATTCAGGGCATTGCAGGTGGGTAAACAAGGAGCCGGTTGGCTGCTGTACGTCTATCGTATCAGTATCTTTTTCAAGCATAAGTTTTTGTATTTGGTATCACAAAAACGGGCATTTAATTGCCTGTATTATTAGCGCGTGCAATATCACGCTTTATGCGGCGTGTTTGCAAATCTAAAACCTGTCCTTTTTGTAAAAAAAAGAATGGTCCATTAGCATAAGGGTTCTTCTCCTTACCACTAATAATATTGTAATCGTTGATGCAAACATACGAGATGCCGATTACTTCCAGCCGATTGCCTTGTACTACGATGCCTGTACTCTCGTCAATGCCAATCCCCAACAAATCGGGGTGAGTTTTAATAAACTCAGCCATATCAAACTGGCGGTTTCGTTTCAAAATATGCTGATCAATAGCCGTGTTGTGCATAAAACCTAAGCCTTGCACATGATCGCCCACAATAATATTGTTCCCTTTAGTATCTCCCCTGAACAAAAACGAACCTTGTATGCTGGCCCCGGCCGATGTACCACCAATTACGCCACCTCGGTTCAGCAAAGCATTAAACTCCTGCTGTGTACGGGTATTTAAGTAGGAATCGGCCAATCGCCATTGACGGCCACCTTCAAACCAGACACCTGTAGCTGTTTTAATCGGGGCTACAAAAGCTTCAGTATTGGCTACCTTCGGGTCGCGGGTATGCAGTACAACAACTTCCTGCGCACCAGCCTGCTTTAAGCTTCTAATTTCACGGTCGCTTTTCAACATTGAATCTTCCTGCGCTGTGGGTACATAAATAATGCGCGCTTTAGTACCACCAGCCAGTTGGATAAACCTGGCCCAGATATCAGCCCCTACATTACCGCCGCCTACAATAACCAGCGCACCTTTTTCAGGTCCTACAGTGTTTGCCGTGCCGGATTGTGCCCGAACACTAAAAAAAGACAGTATAAATAAACTGCTAAAAAGTAGTGTAACTCTCTTTTTGTTGAAAAGTAAAGCTATAATCATATTACAGGTCTGCTGTTTTAGTACATGATGCAGATACCTTAAATATATTGGCTTCTGACGTGGATTAGCTTTTTGAAAGATAATTGTTACAATACAAACACAAGATTTTATTCAAAAAGGCACAAACTTTAAATTAAGTGTACCTATATTTGACTTTATGAAAACCCTGTTTATGGCTGAAAATTGTTATGCTGCTACAATCTGTTGCGGTATGTTCGCTGCTATTCGGCTGTAAAGGGTAATTTTAAAGATATTTTGGAAGCCTCTGCAGCACTTATAGCTACAGAGGCTTTTTTATTTGGCAAATAATAAATTAAACATGCATAGTTTCAGAACGGAACTGGAAAACCCGGTAGTAGAGAAGGATATTGTTGATCTGGAGAAAAGAATCAGGGCTTTTCGTGAAGGTACAATACATGAAGAAAAATTCAGAAGTCTGCGTTTAGCCCGCGGGATATATGGCCAGCGGCAGCCGGGTGTACAAATGGTGCGCATTAAACTACCGTTTGGTAAAGTAACTTTTAAACAAGTACTGCGCATTGCCGACATTGCCGATGAGTACGGCAGCGGCAACCTGCATTTAACCACCCGTCAGGACATCCAGATCCATTACGTGAGCCTGGATCGCACCCCAGAACTATGGGCTAAGCTGGAGCAGGATGATATTACGCTACGTGAAGCCTGCGGCAATACGGTACGTAATGTAACCACGTCACCATCAGCTGGTATTGACCCACAAGAGCCTTTTGATGTATCGCCTTATGCACAGGCCGTATTTGAATATTTGCTGCGAAACCCTATTTGCCAAGAAATGGGCCGGAAGTTTAAAATAACTTTTTCATCCAGCGATGCTGATACTGCTTTCAGCTACATTCATGATTTAGGTTTCATCCCCAAACTGCAAAATGGTGATGAGCGCGGCTTTAAAGTAATGTTGGGCGGTGGCTTGGGTGCACAGCCAGCCTTAGCCCATCCGGTACATGAATTTTTGCCTGAAGATGAACTGATACCTTTTATCGAATCCATTATCCGGGTATTTGACCGTTATGGTGAACGCAGTAACCGCAGTAAGGCCCGCATGAAGTTTTTGGTACAAAAAATGGGGTTGGATGAATTACTGCGATTGGCCGAAGGTGAAAAGACAGCCAACAAGGTACAATCATTTAAAATCAACCGCGATACCGTACCTGCTCCTGCCCTGCCGCAAACTCAAGCTTACCCGGAAGTAACAGTTAGCAATCAGCGGCAGTATGAGCAATGGTTGGCTACCAACGTGTTTGAACAAAAGCAACCTGGCTTTTATGGCGTATGGGTAAAAGTTCCGGTAGGTGATATCCATACTCCCGAAGTACGACAACTCATAGCCGGCATACAAAATTTAGTGGCCGATGAAATACGGGTTACCCAGAACCAAGGCTTACTACTGAAATACGTAAGCAAAGAAGCTTTACCTGCTTTGTTTAATGCTTTGGCAACAGTAAGCTTAGCGGCACCTGGCTTTGACAGTGTAGCCGACGTAACCACCTGCCCAGGTACTGATACCTGCAACTTGGGCATTTCTAACAGCATGACCCTATCGCGCGTGCTGGAAGAAGTAATTTACGATGAATACGAAGACTTGATTTACAATCAGGATATTAAAATAAAAATAAGCGGTTGCATGAATTCTTGTGGGCAACATGGGCTGGCTCATATCGGATTTCATGGTAGCTCATTAAAAGCGGGCACACGCGTTTTACCATCGGTACAAGTTTTACTAGGTGGTGGCACCGTAGGCAATGGCGTTGGCCGCGCTGCTGATAAAGTTATTAAGGTACCAGCTAAACGTGCTACTCATGCCTTACGCTATGTGCTGGATGACTATCGCCCGCAAGCCGAGCAGTACGGTAACTTCCACGCCTATTATGATGCTAAAGGCAAAGACTATTTTTACCAGTTACTGAAACCATTGGCTGACCTGACTAACCTGACCGAGGAAGAGTTTGTAGACTGGGGCCATGAAGAAACCTTTGCTACAGCCATTGGTGTAGGGGAATGCGCCGGGGTAATGATTGACCTAGTAGCCACCTTATTATACGAAGCCGACGAAAAAATAGGCTGGGCTAAAGAAGCTTACCAGCAAAGCCGCTGGGCAGATGCCATTTATCATAGCTACAATACCTTCATCAGTGCGGCTAAAGCTTTACTGTTGGATAAGAACGTGAACAGCAGTACGCAGATTGGTATCATGAAAGAGTTTGATACGCATTTCATAGCTACCGGTCTGGTGCACCTGCCTGATACTTTTAACAACTGGGTAACCCGCCTGAACCAAAATGAACCATCAGAAGCTTTTGCTACGGCTTATATGCAGGATGCTGAAGGTTTTTTAATAGAAATGAAAGCTAAACGTGAGGAATTTAAAAATGACATCATCCCATCCAACTTATAAGCAACCCCGCATTACCTTAGTAGGTGCCGGTCCCGGCGATGCGGAACTGATTACTTTAAAAGGGCTTAAAGCTTTGCAAGCTGCCGATGTAGTATTATACGATGCCTTAGTGAGCGAGGAACTGCTAGCATTTGCACCCGAACAAGCTATTAAAGTTTATGTAGGTAAACGCTCGGGCGAACACTCGCAAAAGCAAGAAGCTATTAATCAGCTTATGGTGGACTATGCCTTAAACTACGGTCACGTAGTTCGCCTGAAAGGCGGCGATCCCTTTGTGTTTGGCCGGGGTTATGAAGAACTGGAGTTTGCAGCAGCACATCACATTCCGGCTACTGTTATTCCAGGTATATCCAGCTCTATCTCGGTGCCAGGTCTGCAACAAATACCCGTTACGCATCGAGGCCTGAGCGAAAGTTTCTGGGTAGTAACCGGTACTACAGCCAGTGGTCAACTCTCGGCAGATTTATACCAAGCCGTACGCAGCAATGCTACTATTGTGGTACTGATGGGTTTACACAAATTAGCTGAAATTACGGCTCTTTTCAAAGCCGAAGGCAAACACCATTTACCCGCCGCTATTATTCAAAATGGCTCGATGCCTGATGAAAAGGTGGTAATTGGTACGGTTGATACTTTGGTTGATTTAGCCTTCGAGCACCATATTAAAGCCCCTGCCATCCTGGTATTTGGTCAGGTAGTATCGCTACATCCTCAATTTCGAACCATTCACGAATTGCATGATTATACAACCAGGTAATAACGCAGCAACGGCTAAGCCTGCACCTATACAAGGCGACAATCAACTCTTTCCGGTTTTTCTGAAACTGAATGAGTTGCATGTGGTATTGATTGGTGCGGGTAACATTGGGTTGGAAAAACTGACTGCACTTTTGCATAACAGTCCGCAAACCCGTGTTACTATCATAGCCGAACGCGTTTTATCTGAAGTACAACAATTAGTTGCTTCTTATCCGCAAATCAGCATCAGGCAGAAAACCTTTGAAGCCGATGATTTGAATGAAGCTGATTTAGTAGTGGCCGCAACAGGCGACAATGAATTGAATGCGCATATACGCAGGGCCGCCCATCAGCGTAAATTGTTGATCAACGTAGCAGACAAACCTGATCTGTGCGATTTCTATTTAGGCTCCATCATAAAAAAAGGCGATTTAAAAATTGCCATTTCTACCAACGGTAAATCACCTACTATAGCCAAACGGCTTAAACAGGTATTAAGCGAAGCGTTGCCCGATGATTTGGACACCACTTTGCAGCAGATGAATGCCTTGCGCCTGCAATTAAAAGGTAATTTCGCTGATAAAGTAAAAGCACTTAATGAGGCTACAGCCATGTTGGTTGAGCAAAAGCCTGCTCAAAAGCACCACCTCAAATGGTTGATCTGGATTACTACTGTACTCGCATTGGGTTTAAGCCTTACCACTTTGTGGTTTAACCAACCTGGGTTTAAAATTTATGTACAACATATAAACCCGGCGTTTTATTACTTTTTAGGTGCAGGCTTTGTATTTGCGCTGATTGATGGGGCTATCGGTATGTCGTACGGCGTTACTTCTACTACATTTTCCTTATCTATGGGTATACCGCCAGCATCGGCCAGCATGGGCGTGCACCTATCGGAAATCATGAGCAACGGCATAGCCGGCTGGATGCACTACCGCATGGGCAACGTGAACTGGAAATTATTTAAAATGCTCCTGATTCCTGGCATAATAGGTTCGGTAGCCGGGGCTTACCTGCTATCCTCACTAGAACATTATAGTCAATACACAAAGCCTGTAGTATCTGTTTATACCTTAATACTGGGCCTTGTTATTTTCTCAAAAGCTTTTAAACCCAAGCGTATCAAATCGGCCGATAAAGTTAAGCGCATATCGCTGTTGGGTTTAGGCGGCGGTTTTATTGATGCCGTTGGCGGTGGTGGCTGGGGCTCTATTGTTTTATCAACACTTATTGCTGGGGGGCGTAGTCCGAGGTTCTCCTTAGGCACGGTTAAGTTATCACGCTTTTTTATTGCCTTAATGGGTTCGCTAACTTTTATTACCATGCTGAATGGTGCCCATTGGTATGCCGTAGCTGGCTTGGTTTTAGGTAGTGCGCTGGCATCGCCCATTGCCGCACGTATATCCAATAAAATCTCTACCAAGGTTATTATGGTTTCGGTAGCTGTTATTGTAATACTGGTGAGTTTGAAAAGTATTTACGCCTTTGCTGCTAAATTTTTATAAGCATGAATTCTAAGTTAATTGAAGATATAAAACAACATACTACTGGCCGGGCTCCGGGTAGTGCCTTAGCCTGGCTGGCAGAGACGTTTCCGAACCAGATTGTATTCTCAACCAGTTTTGGTTGGGAAGATCAGGTTATTACCCACCTAATTTTCAGCAACCATCTGCCAATTAAAGTATTTACTTTAGAAACCGGCCGTTTGTTCCCTGAAACCTACTATGTCTGGAACCGCACCATAGAAATGTATGGTCAGCCTATTTATGCCTATTACCCCAATCATGCAGCTTTAGAGCAAATGGTAAATGCTAAAGGCCCTAATAGCTTTTATGAATCGGTAGATAACCGAAAAGAATGTTGCGGCATCCGTAAAATAGAGCCACTGCAACGAGCCTTAGCTAGCAACCAGTGCTGGATTACCGGCATTCGGGCCGAACAATCAGCCAACCGGCAGTTTATGGATAATGTGGAATGGGACGAAGGCAACCGCCTAATTAAGTATCACCCCATATACCACTGGACATTGGACGAGGTAAAAAACTACATCAAAACTAATAACATTCCTTACAATACACTACATGACAGAGGCTTTCCAAGCATTGGTTGTGCCCCCTGTACGCGGGCAGTACAACCCGGCGAAGATTTCAGAGCCGGCCGCTGGTGGTGGGAAGATCAGTCAAAAAAAGAATGCGGCTTGCATTCAGTTAAGGAAATTATCACTGAAAAATGAGTAAACAACTGGACTATTTAGATGAGCTGGAAGCCGAAGCCATCTATATTTTACGAGAGGTAGCCGGGCAATTTGAGCGCCCAGCCCTGCTATTTTCGGGCGGTAAAGATTCGATAACACTGGTAAGGCTGGCAGAAAAGGCATTCCGCCCTGGTAGGTTTCCCTTTCCGTTGGTACATATTGATACCGGACATAACTTTCCGGAAACCATACAGTACCGCGATGAAATGATAGCCCGCTTGGGTGAAAAGCTGATTGTAGGTTACGTACAGAATTCGATTAACGAAGGCAAAGCGGTAGAACAGAAAGGCAAAAATGCCAGCCGCAATGCACTACAAACGGTTACTTTGCTGGATACCATAGCCCATTACGAATTTGATGCCTGCATAGGCGGTGCCCGCCGTGATGAGGAAAAGGCCCGCGCCAAGGAACGCATATTTTCGGTACGTGATGAGTTTGGCCAATGGGATCCTAAACGTCAACGCCCGGAGTTATGGAATATTTACAACGGCAAAATTCACAAAGGTGAAAATGTACGCATATTCCCGATCAGTAACTGGACCGAGCTGGATGTTTGGAACTACATCCGTCGTGAAAACATTGCCCTGCCCAGCATTTACTTTGCACATCAGCGCGATTGTATTACCCGCAACGGACAACTCATGGCGGCTGCCGAGTTTCTGAATATGGATGAACAAGACGTTGTTCAAAATAAAACCGTACGCTTCCGTACTGTAGGCGACATGACCTGTACAGCTGCTGTAGAATCAGAAGCTTTTTTGATTGACGATATTATTGATGAGATCAGCGCTTCAAGAATAAGTGAACGTGGTGCCCGTATGGACGACAAGGTATCGGAAGCCGCTATGGAAGACCGCAAGAAAGGAGGTTACTTTTAATATGGATATACTTAAATTTATTACTGCCGGTAGTGTTGATGATGGCAAAAGCACCCTGATTGGCCGTTTGCTGTATGATAGCGGTGTTATTCTGGCTGACCAATTGGAAGCCTTACATCGTTCAAACCGCAAAAATGATGATGGTACTATTGACCTCGCTATTTTAACGGATGGCCTGAAGGCTGAGCGCGAACAGGGTATTACCATTGATGTAGCTTATAAATACTTCCAAACCGATAAACGAAAGTTTATTATAGCCGATGCTCCCGGTCATATTCAGTACACCCGCAATATGGTTACCGGCGCCTCCAATGCCCATTTGGCCATTATCATGATTGATGCTCGTAAGGGTGTTATTGAGCAAACCATCCGGCATTCGTTTTTGGTATCTTTATTGGGTATTACGCAAGTGGTGGTATGCGTGAACAAAATGGATATGGTAGGTTATGATGAAACTGCTTTTAACCAAATTGTTAGCCATTACCAGCAACTGGCCACTAAGGTGAACCTGCAAAACATTACCTATATTCCGGTAAGTGCCTTAAAAGGTGATAACATTGTTAACACTTCAGCAAACATGCCTTGGCACACCGGGAAATGCTTGTTGGATTATCTGGAAACAGTAGAAATAACCATTGATAAAAGCGTGGCACACGCCCGTTTGCCGGTACAATGGGTAGTACGTCCGCAAACCGACGAATTGCATGATTATCGCGGCTATGCCGGTCGGGTTATCAGCGGCTCATTCAAAGTGAATGATTCTATTACAGTTTTACCATCGGGCTTTCATTCTACCATTACAAAAATTGAATTATTAGATCAGGATTTTGAAGAGGCAACCGCTGGCATGTCGGTGATTGTGCATTTGAAAGACCACATTGATATCAGCCGTGGCGACACGCTAGTGAACAGCACTACCCAGCCAGAGTTATCAAGATTAATCGAAACAGATTTATGCTGGATGGATACCCGCGCACTGGATACCTCGCACACCTATTTTATTCAGCATAACAGTAAGTTAACTCGCTGCCGCATACAAGAAGTGCTTTATAAAGTTAATATTAATACACTTGAAAAAGTATATGATGAAGATTTTAAATTGAACGACATCGGCCGCATCATAATTAAAACAGCCGAACCACTTGCCTTTGATACCTATCAAGACAATAAAACAAATGGTGGCGCTATCCTGATTGACAGTCGCACCAATGTAACTGTTGGTGCTTTAATGTTCAGAGCCAATGTGGAGTAACAAATAATATTAAACGTTACTCCGCTGTAATTAAAAAGCCGTACTGCTTTATGCAATACGGCTTTTTAATTTATATATACATCACACTTAATCTTCATGCACATGGCCCTCGTGCGAATTGTAATCGCCTTGGGTACCACCAGTTTTGTTGTTAATGGCAGCTCGCTCTTCGGCTGAAGCAGTATGTTCTGTATACTGCTTGCCGCTTTCACTATGGGCTGTCATCATATTGGTCATGGCAGCTACGGCTTTATCCGGCAAAAGATCATTCGTTACCATATTTATTTTATTAATTATGCCAGGTACTACTTTATCTGTACCGGCCTGTAAGCCCTCGTAAGCAGCTTCGGCCACTTCCTGCGGGCTGTAGAAAGTCAGCTTTTTATAAGCCATACTATCTAAAGCTTTGGCCTTATGGAAGAAGTCGGTGTCAGTAGCATTCGGCATCAGTGCGGTTAAGGTAACATTGGTATCTTTTACCTCTTGTATCAATGCCTCGGTAAATGATAGCACAAAAGCTTTAGAGGCGGCATACACTGCCATCATCGGCGTTGGTGCTTTTGATAATGATGAAGCCAGGTTCAATATCTTACCTTCATTACGAGCCACCATTTCTTTCAAATAAAACTTAGTTAAGCTCATTAATGCAATCACATCCAGATGCACCAAATCAATATCCCGATCTAAATCCGTATCCACAAACTTACCGAACTCAGCTTGACCAGCATTGTTCACCAGTGCATTAATGGTAATGCCCCATTGAGCAGTTTGCTCGTGTACCTCTTTAGCAGCACCTGGCTTAAACAAATCTTTAGCAATAGTTTTTACTTCAATGTTAAACATCTGCTCAAACTCTCGCGCTACCTCTTCCAATCGCTCATCGCTACGGCTAACAATAACTAAACTATATCCATCGCGGGCAAATACTTTTGCCAGTTCGTATCCTATGCCACTGGTACCTCCGGTAATCAGTGCATATTTATTAATGTTGCTCATTTGATTAACTTTTAATTAATTACTAAGAACTTACAACCGCAATTAGTTTTATTAGGGCTAGCATTATTTACTCATATTTTGTTTAAACTACATCAATCAATGATGAATCCTTCACGATACACCTAAAATTTTTAGCACGCTGTTTCACCTTTGCTCTTTTGGCTTTCATCACAAACCCCTAATTTTGCACGTTCAGAAAAGAGGAGAAGATTTTGGATTATTTACAGGGATTAAATCCGCAGCAGCGGGGCGCAGTTGAGCAAACAAAAGGGCCGGTGATGATTATTGCCGGTGCTGGCTCGGGCAAAACCAGGGTAATTACGTACCGGGTAGCCCACCTCATTCGGAGCGGTGTGGATGCCTTTAACATACTGGTGCTTACGTTTACCAACAAAGCGGCCAAAGAAATGCGCAACCGGATTACCGATGTGGTAGGTCTGGAAGCCAAAAATATCTGGATGGGTACCTTTCACTCCGTATTTGCTAAAATACTACGGGTAGAGGCTGAAAAGCTGGGTTATCCGAGCAACTTTACGATTTACGATACAGACGATAGCAAAAGCGTGCTAAAAGCAGTATTGAAAGAGCTGAACCTTGATGATAAGCTATACAATCCAAACTTTGTATATAATCGTATATCAGCAGCTAAAAACAACCTGGTAGCGTGGCAAGAGTATCAGCAGAATGACCAGATACAAGCCGATGATTTTCAGAGTGGTCGCGGCCAGATTGGTAAGGTTTATGAAATGTATGTGCAGCGCTGCTACCGTGCTGGCGCAATGGATTTTGACGATTTATTGTTCAAAACCAACGAATTATTGAAGCTATACCCTGATGTACTTTATAAATACCAGAACAAGTTTAAATACCTGATGGTGGATGAGTATCAGGATACTAACTTTTCGCAGTACCTGATAGTAAAAAAGCTGGCTTCCATCAATGAAAATATCTGTGTTGTAGGTGATGATGCACAAAGTATTTATGCCTTCCGTGGTGCTAACATTCAGAACATTTTAAACTTCGAAAAAGATTATCCAGATCTGCACGTATTTAAACTGGAGCAGAACTACCGCTCTACCCAAAACATTGTTAATGTTGCGAACAGCATCATCTCTAATAACAAAGAGCAGCTGAAAAAGAACGTCTTTTCAGAAAAAGATCATGGTGATAAAATCAAAGTAAACCGGGCATTCAGCGATAACGAGGAAGGCAAAACAGTAGCCGAGTCCATTATGCAGGAACGTACCACCAGCGGACTGAAGTGGAACGATTTTGCCATTTTATATCGCACCAATGCCCAATCGCGTTCGATGGAGGAAGCTTTACGGAAGCTGAACATTCCTTATAAAATTTATGGAGGACTTTCGTTCTATCAACGTAAGGAGATAAAGGATTTAATTGCTTATTTTCGACTTACTTTCAACCCCAATGATGAAGAAGCACTGAAAAGGGTAATTAACTATCCGCGCCGAGGCATTGGCGACACTACGGTTGATCGCGTTATCCTAAGCGCAGGCCAAAACAATATTACCTTATGGGAAGTAATTCTGGAACCTGCCAAATATTTAGATGGTCGTAGTGCGGGCAGTGTAGGGGTTTTCTCAACACTTATTCAAAGCTTTCAGGTAATTACCAAAACTTTATCTGCTTATGATGCAGCATTGCACATTGCGCAGCATTCCGGCTTGTTGAAAGATTTATATGAAGATAAATCAGTAGAAGGCTTAAACCGGTATGAGAACATTCAGGAGTTGTTAAACGGTATTAAAGAGTTTTCGGAGCGGGAAGATATTGAAGAGAGAGGCTTGGATATTTTTATGCAGGATGTAGCTTTGCTGACCAATGACGATAATGATAAAAACCCAAATGCCGATACAGTTTCGCTCATGACGATACACTCTTCGAAGGGATTAGAGTTTCCGCAGGTGTATGTAGTGGGTTTGGAAGAAAATCTGTTCCCGTCGCAAATGTCGCTTAACTCACGCAGCGATTTGGAAGAAGAGCGCCGCTTGTTTTACGTAGCCGTAACCCGAGCCGAGTATAAATTGAATATCAGCTACGCAACTTCACGCTTTAAATTCGGAACGCTGATTAACTGTGAGCCCAGCCGTTTTCTGGACGAGATTGACCCACAATACTTGGAACTGGATTTCAAAGCCAAACAGAAAAATGACAATCCATTTTTTAATGACGAGCGTACTGCCTGGAGCCGTAACAGCAATAATGGCAACAATGATACTTTTTCAAAGCCTAAGCCACCGGCAGCAGTTAAAACCACTTCGTTGCTGGCTAAAGCTCACGTACCCTCGGCAGGCTTTGCTCCATCAGATACCAACAACCTGCAGGTAGGCATGGAAGTAGAACACGAACGCTTTGGCTTTGGTAAAGTCATTAACTTAGAAGGCAAAAAGCCTGATGTGAAGGCAACAATATTTTTTAAAGAAATTGGCCAAAAACAATTATTATTAAAGTTTGCCAAACTACGCATTGTATAATGCTACTGGCTTATACAAATCACATAAAGGGTTTTACATTTTTATAAGAAGGTAAAACCCTTTACTATAACATTGGTTATCCTATTAACTTTACTGATAGTTATTATTAGTGTACCTTTTCCTACTTAGGCTTACATAAGTTAAACTCTCAGGCAACATCGCCATTAACTATCAGGCATTATTTCCCCAATATGGGCAACGTGTAACACGTTTGTTACCCAACAACTGTAGAATATTTTCAACAATAAACTTAACTAATAGCTACAAAACCAAGCTTTTAGGCTCACAAAGGCTATTATTAGTTAATGGCATAAGCTTTGAATTAATCTTTGCACGCCCTTTCCCCTAAAAATTGTGCGTTTTAACCCTTTATGAGCGATTCAATCAATAACAAAGCAGTAAATTCAGTTGGTACAAATATCCGTACGCTTCGCCATCAGCGCGGTTGGAGCCAGGAGTATATGGCAAACCGATTAGGCATATCCATTCCAGCTTTTTCAAAAATCGAAACCGGCATTACCGATGTCAATTTATCGCGCCTGGAGCAGATTGCCACTATTTTTGAAATTAGTGTAGTGCAGCTATTAGGCCTAGGCTTAACCGAAACTGAAAAGCAATATTCAAGCATGAATAAAGCCCAACAAAAGCTGATTGACCGTGAGGCCGAAATCACCAATCTGCAACGTAAAGTAATTGAACTGTACGAGGAATTACATAGTCGCCATTATATTGCAGTGTAAGCAACAAGCTAGTTGTTTACAAAAACTGACACTTGTGAATGAATTTGACTCATGTGAATTAGACAAATATTCAAACGCATTTCAATATTAAACAGTGGGTTAAATATTTTCCCTATAGATTAACAACACTTTTATTGCCTGCGCTATAACTATATTTTTTGCCAATATTTTGTAGGGATTAACCTTTTTTGGAGTAATAATTGTAATCAGGACTATACACTTTTGTATAGGCCACGATGACTAACTATCTATTATCTATATCTATGAATGATGCTGTTAAAAACAGCACCATTCATGATCCGCAAACCAAATTAAAGGTAACAGTTTGCGATATGCTAAAATCAAAGTTTAAGCCACGTAAAGGTGAAGTGCGCTATTTTGTAACAGCAGGTCAGGAAACTTTAGCTTTCGAAACTCAAGGCTATAAACGCCACCGCAAGCTGCTTATATTACATATGGTGGCTTGGTACTGCATGTACCTGGGGTTAATGGAAGCACAGATACATTCCAGCTTGCCACTCAATTTTAAGTAAAATATTACAAGGCGAATATTTACATACCAGCCCGCTCAGGGTTATGTAACATATCGCTCATATCTACAATTTTATCGTCAATTTCATTAACGCATTTCACCATCATATTAATGCACTCTTCCTGTCCTACTAAACCTTCACGTTCCAGGTTGAGCAACCCTTTAAGCGTAGCAATAGGTCCACGTATTTGGTGAGACAAATAAGAAGAATACTCGGATAGCTTTTTATTCTTGATCTGTAAATCTTTGGTACGCTCATCTATAATTTCTTCCAAGTGGTGATTAATCCTGTCCAGGTTATCCTTTTGTACCGAAATCTCGTTGTTAAGCCCAGTTAAACGCTTGTTAGTTTCCGCTTTGCGTTTTACATTACCTACTAAAAGTACAATAATAAGCCCTAACAATACGGCCAAAATAATATTATACTTCTGCCTCTGGGTAAGGCGTTCTTTTTCCAATTCAAGCTGCCCCTGGTTAAATTTTACTTGGTATATACTTAATGCTGCCGAACTATTGGAATTAAACTTGGTACTATCCTGCTTATAGATATTTTGCAAATAATATAAAGCCCGTTCAAAATTTTTACGTTTAGTTTCTAGTTTATAGCGGGTGGCTAAATAATAACGGGTTAATTTATCACTTTTTACCAGGGTAGAATAGCCATAACCTTCATTCAATACTTTCTCGGCATCACCATAGTTATCTTCTGATAGGTATACATCAGCCAGGTTCAAATCAATTTCGGCTACCAGTTGGTTCAAGTCTAAATCTTTGGCCTGTACACTTGCCCTTTTGTAATAGGATATCGCCCGCTCCTTATCACCCAACTCATAATAGATACTGCCTTTATTCTCCAGCACCATCGTTTTCATCTCTTCATTATTGGCGTGCGATGCAAGTTCATAAATCTTATCATAGCTGCGCAAGGCATTGGTAAAACTTTTTTCTCGTATATAAACGTTACCAAAGTTCATGTAAATAGAGGCCAATACATCACTTTGCTTTAACTTCTTCGATTGGTATAACTCCAGCGCATTGTTCAAATACTCAATACACTTATCATAATCAATATCTTGGTACAGCGATGAGATATTGATATTTACCTCTACCTGCCCGATATAGCTTTTTATATCCTGAAACTTGGTTAAGGCATTTAAATAATCATCAATGGCGTCTTCACTATGCCCTAAATAAAACTGCCCTATACCTCTTACACGATAAGATTCAGCTACTCCTCTTTTGAAATCAAGTTGTTTAGCAAGCTCCAGTGCACGGTCTGCATATTTTACCGTCTGCATGGCATCAGTAAGGCGCACATCAAAAGCATGATTATACAAATTTTCTACCTCGTTAGTGTCTTGCTTTATGCTGTTTTCTATGATACTAGCATATACACTTACTGTAAACAGCAGCAGTATAACACAGGTAAAAATTCTCTTCATCAAAGGGGTATTACGTTTACTAACCTTAAATGTTTTAAATATAGAAATAATATGCTTCAACCGCCTCGGAAAAAAATTTTTATTTTTTTTTCTAAATATTATAAAACTTATTTAAATTTGTAATGTTGAAAGATAATAAGCTATAAAACAAAGATTTAATGTCAATCAAATGATATTATACTTTATATAATTATGCTGTTTTAATAATATTATTACGCAACAATATTGTTTTTGAAAACGTAATAACAAAGAGAGCTTTGGAAGAATTTTATAGCTCGAATGAATATTAAAGATGCATTTAGGCTTATTAGCCAGTGTAAAAAGTTGAAGTGATTTTATAATAAGTACATATAAATAATAAGTAACAACAATAATTAATAAGAACCATGAAAAAGATTTTTGTAATTGCAGCCCTATTCTTAGCTACTGGTGTAGTATCTTCTTGCACTAAAGAAAACAGCGTAAAACCCTCTACCCAGAGCAATGATGTAATTTTAAGTACTGGTGATGCTCGTCCATCAAGCGGCGGTCATGGCAATGGTTGATTTTTAAAAGCCAGTTATTGCTTCCATGCCTAATCATATTGTCGAAAAAAAGCATTTGTAATTGCAGCATTGCTTACAGCTATCAGTGTAGTGTCTTCTTTTACACTAAAGAAAATAGTGTAAACCCATCTACCTAAAGCAACGACGTAATTTTAAGCATTAAGGCAGGCAAGACAAGCCTTGAACAATCAACATTATAGTACACAACTTTATTAAGTTTTATACATTTTTTCACCCCCCAACATTCAATATTATAGTCATGAAAAAGATTTTTGTAATTGCAGCCCTATTCTTAGCTACTGGTGTAGTATCTTCTTGCACTAAAGAAAACAGCGTAAAACCCTCTACCCAGAGCAATGATGTAATTTTAAGTACTGGTGATGCTCGTCCATCAAGCGGCGGTCATGGCAATGGTTGATTTTTAATCACCTACTGTACACTATTACCGTAAAAGGTTTATATCTTTTTTAGTGCTTACTTTAAACCATAGCGCTACTATAACATAGGATTTAACGTAAACTATAGAAACTAGTTACGTTAGCCGTAAAGCAGAGATTAAAGCTGAAAGCATTGCAAGCGAGCAATAAAAAATTCAGGCAAGAATATTCTGCAATTGCTGATGATGATCATTGATAAACATCGGCTTTATTACAAGAACTGTTACATTTATATATAGAGAGTAACAAAGCCGGGGCCTGTATAAGTATAAACAAGCCCCGGCAGGAACTCTGGTAAAAACACCAGTGTTGGTAGCTTGCCTAAAGCTATAAAGAATATGATTTAGCCCATATAGTATGGCTACTTCATAATCAACAGCTTTTTACTGAGTTGCCTGCCACCTACCTCCATTACATAAATGTACATGCCCGCGTTTAGCCCGGTTAAATTGGTGCTGATAATATGATACCCTGAGCTTTCATACTCATCAATAATGCTTTTAACAGCTGCACCATTCATATTGTACAACTTGATTTGTACCCGGCCTGCTTGCGACAAACTAAAACCGATTTGTGTATCACCATGTACCGGATTAGGATAGTTTTGATTTAAACCGATAAGCAGGAGCTTATCTTCAATAGCTTTGTTAATGGCGTCAAACCAAACATAGCTAATCAGTTTATACCCCTCATCATTAGGGTGTATATTGTCTTGGTACAAGCTGCTGTTTCGGCCTATAGCTGTATTAATATCGGCTATATAAACTTTGTATTCTTTAGCTAGCTGCCGGTACAGCCGGTTGATGGCAATTACATAAAAATTAGCATTTTTAAAGAATTGATTGCCTTTATCATTAAAAAACTGCAGCGTACCAATTATCGGTACTAGCTTGTATTTCAATGATTCTTCAATGAAATAACGCATGTTCGCTTCTGTTTCACTGAGCGTCATTTTTTTGTTCACTATGGCTTGTGCATCATTCGTTCCCATCAAAATGAGCACAAACCCAGTACGCCCTTGTATGGCCTGATCAAATCTTTCCCGACCTTGCGTAGTAGTTTCTCCACCAATGCCATTATTCGTCATAGTTACTGTTCGGCCTGTGTAGCATAATGCAATATTTTGTTGCAGGTAATGCTGAAAAGATACCCCGCCTATTCCTTGCACTGTACTGGCTCCAAAGGTGGTCACGTTAATACTATCTTTACTGTAAAACTGAGATGCCGCACTACAACTGGGTGCCTGTGCCCGAACTAGAACACTCCACAAAACAAAAAGCATTAAGCATGTTACTTTCTGATAGCGCATCTGTAATGAGTTAAAAGCTTTATCAGCAGCATGTTGAAAATTTAAATATATTTTTGTACAGCAATTATCTGCCTTTTTATTGAAAATTCAACTACCCAATTAGTATTCAGCAACCGTAACCAGTTTAATTCAAGTTACTTCGTTAATAATAGTACATACCTCTATATTTGCTTTTTACCTCATTGTAAATTATGCAAGTCATTAAGCAATATATTGAAGAGCACAAGCAGCGCATGTTAGATGAGTTGTTTGAATTATTGCGCTTCCCCTCAGTAAGCGCCGATCCTAAATACAAGGCAGATGTACTGAAAACGGCCGAATATACCGCTGCCAAGCTGCGCGAAGCCAGTGCCGATAATGTAGAAGTTTGTCCTACTGCCGGCTACCCTATTGTGTATGGCGAAAAAATTATTGACCCAGCCAAGCCTACGGTATTGATGTATGGGCATTACGATGTTCAACCAGCCGATCCATTGGAACTATGGAAAACACCGCCGTTTGAACCTACCGTACGCGATGGTAAGATTTATGCCCGTGGTGCTTGTGATGACAAAGGCCAGTTTTACATGCACGTAAAAGCTTTTGAGCTGATGATGCAAACCAACACCCTACCCTGCAATATCAAATTCATGATTGAGGGTGAGGAAGAAGTAGGCTCATCCAATTTGGGCATATTTGTGAAAGCGAACACAGAACGCCTGAAAGCTGATGTGGTATTGATTTCAGATACTTCTATGCTGAGCATGGAAACCCCATCACTAGAAACCGGTTTGCGTGGCTTATCTTACCTGGAAGTAGAAGTAACCGGACCGAACCGCGATTTGCACTCTGGTGTTTATGGTGGTGCAGTAGCTAACCCAGCTACCATACTGGCTAAAATGATTGCTTCTTTGCATGATGAGAACAACCACATTGCCATCCCGGGCTTTTATGATGAGGTAGTGCAACTGAGCGATGCAGAGCGCAACGCGTTAAACAGCGCACCTTACAACGAAGAAGAATACAAGAAAGATCTGGATATTGACGAAGTATGGGGCGAAAAGGGGTATAGCACTTTAGAACGTACCGGCACACGCCCAACGTTGGAAGTAAACGGTATTTGGGGTGGCTACATTGGCGAAGGGGCTAAAACCGTGTTACCATCCAAAGCGAATGCTAAAATATCCATGCGTTTGGTGCCAAACCAGAGCTCCGAAAAGATTACCGAATTGTTTACACAGCATTTTCTGAACATTGCTCCGCCTTATGTGAAGGTAAAAGTTACGCCGCATCATGGTGGCGAGCCGGTAGTAACACCTACCGATAGCGTAGCCTACCAAGCCGCTCAAAAAGCCATAACTGAATCGTTCGGTAAAGAACCAATCCCTACCCGGGGTGGCGGTAGCATACCGATTGTAGCTTTGTTTGAAGCCGAGCTGGGTATTAAAACCGTGCTGATGGGTTTTGGATTAGACAGTGATGCGTTGCATTCCCCTAACGAGAAATACGACATTTACAATTATTATAAGGGTATTGAAACTATCCCTTTATTCTATAAGTACTTTGCTGAATTAAGCTAATATTAACTACTTTCATCAACAAGCCGGTAAACTCAAATTTATCGGCTTGTTTGTTTGCAGACTAATACAGTAGCTTAACCATCAGCACACTACATTTTTCGACATAAATTGTAAATTGCCCGTATTATGATGCAATGGGAAAACCTTATTTCGGCCAAGCGCTGGGGTGTTGAAAGCAATGATTTGCAGGATCAGGATAAAGCCCGGTCACAGTTTCAGCGCGATTACGACCGGCTGATATTTTCCTCGCCATTCCGCAGGTTACAGAATAAAACCCAAGTATTTCCACTACCGGGTAGTGTTTTTGTACATAACCGACTTACTCACAGTTTAGAAGTAGCCAGCGTAGGCCGATCATTAGGTACCATATTTTACAACAATCTTAAAAAGCAGGAGCCTAATTTAGATCAGCGCCTTCCGCTAATCAGCGAAACCGGCAACATTGTAGCCGCCGCTTGCTTAGCGCATGATATGGGCAATCCAGCGTTTGGCCATTCGGGCGAATCGGCATTGTCGCGCTATTTTACCGACGGTGATGGCAGGCAGTACCGTCAGCATTTAACCGATGAGCAATGGCATGATCTTATTCATTTTGAAGGTAATGCCAATGCGCTGCGCATCCTTACTCATCCGTTTACCGGTAAGGGGAATGGCGCGTTTGCGTTAACTTACACTACGCTGGCCGCTATTGTAAAATACCCATGCGCTGCTATAGCAGGACATGTCAAAGGCAACATTCATCAAAAGAAATACGGATTTTTCCAATCAGAACAGGCTAGCTTTCAAAAAATAGCCGAAGAGTTGCAGTTGATTAAAACGCAGGATAGTCCACTAATTTACAAACGGCACCCACTGGTTTATTTGGTGGAAGCTGCCGATGATATTTGCTACAGCATCATCGACCTGGAAGATGCCCACCGGTTGAAAATATTATCGTACGAAAAGATAGAAGAGCTTTTATTGCCCATTTGCAACAGCAGCCGATTAGCTGGCTGGCTGAACAGCGAGTTTGAGGATGAAGATGCCAAAGTAGGCTTGTTACGGGCCAAAGCCATTAATAACTTAATTACTGCCTGTTCGCAGATATTTTTGGAAAACCAGGAAGCTATTCTGAGTGGCAACTTCAATCAAAGTTTGACCGACGTTTTACCCGAGCCTTTCGGCGCACCGTGGCAAGCGATTACCGAAATTTCCCGGCAGAAGATTTACAATTATCAGTCGGTTGTGCAAATTGAAGTGGCCGGTTACCAGGTGATGGGCGGTTTGCTGGAAGAGTTTATTCTTGCGTTGCTACATAATGACAACCATTATTATAAAAAGTTAGTGGCTATGATCCCCAAACAGTTTATCAGCAAAAACCCGGGCTTGTACTACCAAATTCAAAGCGTACTTGATTTCGTGTCGGGTATGACGGATTTATACGCGGTAGAACTTTACCGGAACATCAAAGGCATCTCGTTTCCGGCTATTCATTAAGTGTTACAGGTGTTACATGTTTCAGTGTGTAACACCCTGTAACACTGACAAACCATTGGCAGTGGTGGCACTGTTTTGTCAGCGCCTTTTTCCTTTAAGCCGTTGTTGGTGTTCATGCAACTAACCTTTATCTTTTGTAATTTAAGCAAGAAGGTCTGTGAGGACACAGACCTTGGCGGTAAAAAACACTACCGTGATTAGGATAGCTAAAGTAAGTTTCCGCTTATTAACTTTTGTTTGCATATCCATAAGGAGCTTAACTTAACCTGTTACCATCAAAGTCAAACTTGTATTTGCAGTATCCCCAATCGGTAGCCAAGATATAATCTTTCGTAAGTATAAAATCATTTTTGCCTTCTGCAGTTGTAAAGATATCAGCACCACTTTGTTGCCACATAATCTTACCATCTTTATCAATCCGGCTAATATCAATCTCGCCATGTACAATATAATCTTCCATGTACTTGAATATTTCAAAGCAGACCGCCCAATCAGCTTTCGTCTTCCACAATAAATCAAGTTCAGGAAGGGAAAGGCAAAATACCATATCACAGCAACATATAACCATCCGGTCCTGTTCTATAACTTGTGAGCTTCTATGAATACCTATACCACTACCCAAAGCACCTATTAAGACATTCTTTATAAGTTTACCATCTTGATAAAGCTTTATGATATACAACGATGTTGGTTTATAATGGTCTTCATTCAAGTACACCGCATCATACTGTTCTAAGTTATCAGCAGTACCTTCATCGTAAAGAACTGAATTAGCTATCTCAAGGTGATGCAATCCGATGGTAAAGGTTAGCATGGTGCAATCAGTGATGTTCTCAGTAAATATATACTTTCTAAAGCTTTTCAGAAACATAATCGCTGTTCGTAGTTTCTAACTACGAAACTATATGCCCGCAGACTCTAAGCTGCCGAACCCATCAGCTTTTTTCGGTAGTCTGGAGACTACAGGCATAAGCGTACGCAGTCTGGATACTTTGCGCAACGGCGGGAAGTATAGTAATCTTTCCTTACCTTCATGACATGAAGCATCTGCCTTTTGCATGAAAACTACAGTTAAAATTTTATTAGCGTTTGTTGCACTTATGTTAAGTGGCTACCTATGTGAACTAGGCTATGGCGATCCTAGCAATCCAAGATGGCTAGGAATGCTTGAATTTTTTGGTGGAATCCTGTTAGGTATGGCTATCATTGGATATGTATTAGTAAAATTTGTTGATGCAGTCAGACGCTTGTGATATCTGATATCTTATTACGTAGAGTATATCCTATGCCAGCGTATATACAAAAAATACGTTTAGTATAAAATAGTAACATAATCACTACTGCCTTAAAAAGAACCGAGTTTAATCATTCTCCATTTTACCACTTCTTAACCTCTAGCTTTACGCTCACACCCGCCAGTGTTCACATTTCTTTAAAAATTCGGGTTTGACATCAGCACCAATGCCGGGGGTATCATCAATGTTCAGGGAATAGCCGTTGTAAGTAACACCTCCAGTGCAGGGGTCTTCCAGGTGGCCCAGCATACAGGTGTCCATATCAAAAAACTGGATATTAGGACTAGCGTACACCAAATGCAGTTTGGCACTTAAAGCAATGCGGCTTTCCAGCATTCCACCCATCATACAGGGAATGTTGTAATCTTCAGCCAGATCATGAATCTGCAAAGCTTCATAAATACCACCCGATTTGGCCAGTTTAATGTTGATATAATCGCACGAGTCACTTTGTATTTGCTTGCGGGCATCATGGTGATTGTACACGCTTTCATCTGCCATAATTTTCACCGGCGACTGGCGCATCAGTTCGGGCAGCAAATCATCGTACCAGGTGCGCATAGGTTGTTCACAAAAAGCTATGTTCATATCGGCCATGCCCTGCAAAGCCAGTATGGCATCCTCAAAGCTCCACCCCTGGTTGGCATCAATGCGTATCTGCATATCTTCTCCTACCGCTTCCCTGATCTGCCGGATGCGCTCCACATCCTGACGGGCATCTTTACCTAATTTAACTTTCAATATTTTGGCTCCACTTTGCTGAAACTTCCGGGCTTTATCGGCCATTACTTCAGGTTCGGCTATGCCAATGGTTATATCAGTTTCTACCTCCCGGCGGCTACCTTTTAAAAATTGGTATAACGGCAAGCCTGCGCTTTTGGCAGCAATATCATACAGCGCCATATCGAAAGCGCTTTTAATGGTGGTATTACCGGCCGTAAAATCATGCAGTTGTTGCAGGCGCAAGGCTATTTCAAGCGCGTTGGTTCCTTTCCATAAGCGGGCAAATTCGCGTGCCATCACCAAGCAGGTATCCTGCGTTTCGCCGGTAATCATCGGGAAAGCTGAACATTCGCCTACGCCATCAAAACCTGCATCGGTATGAATACGTACAAGCACATTCTGTGCATAGTTCATAGTTCCGGTTGCAATGGTAAACGGCTCCATGGCAATACTGAAGCGGTAAATGTCAATATACTTGATATAAACTTGTTCTTGTACCAATATTAAAATGCTTTATAGATTAAAAACTAAACAATTTGCATTGTTTTTCAATAAAAATAACTCATTTACCCGATTATAGGTTTTAGCAATAACACAAAACCTGTATATTTGCGTTACCCTGATACACTTTTATAGATAGCAATACTTATCATTCCGGCTTAAGCTTTAGAAAGTACAACCTACAAACAGAAGCTCGCCGATAAATTAAACTTATTTAAAAAACTACATGGCACCAAAAGCAATGCCTGCTCCGTTTGATTATAACTCAACCCGTAGTAAACTTTTATTATCTGAATATGGCCGCAATGTACAGAACATGGTGAAGTACATTGTAAACCTGCCTACTAAAGAAGAACGCAACCGTTACGCCAACGTGGTGATTGAACTGATGGGCTTTTTAAACCCGCACCTGCGTGACGTGGCCGATTTTAAACATAAACTGTGGGATCACCTGCATATTATATCTGACTATAAGATTGATGTAGATTCGCCTTACCCTGTGCCCGAGCCCGAAGCTTTGCACATTAAGCCAGATCCATTAACCTACCCGCATCAGCGCATTAAATACAAGCACTATGGCAAAACTATTGAGCTGATGATTAACAAAGCCAAAAGTATTGAAGAACCTGCTCGCCGCCAGCACATGGTACAGGCTATTGCCAACTTCATGAAAATGGCTTATGTACAATGGAACAAAGATTCGGTATCGGATGAAAGCATTCTGGCCGACTTGCGCGAACTATCAAACGGCGAACTGCAACTGGAAGATAACGTAAACCTGAACCGGGTTGAATACCGTACGCCTGTACAAAACACCCGCGGCAATAATCAGCAACGTACCAATAACCAGAACCGGAACAACAATAACAACCAAAACCGGAACAACAACAACAATAATCAAAACCGGAACAACCAGCAGCAGCGCAACAACAATAACAACAACCGCAGCAACAACGGCGGAGCGCGTAAATATTAATAGTGTACAATCAAAAGCTACACTGTTAATTTTAAAAGCAAGCTCCTTGCTTTTGCTATATCCCTGCAAGGTTTTTATAAGATGATAAATCAGTAGAGATAGATAGGTAATGTTTACCTCTTATCTCTACTGATAAGTTTATTTAATTATTTTCCCTATTTAGTATATACGTATTATCTATTAGGTCGTCATAACAATAGTTGTGGTTACGGCATAGTACTCTCCTATTCTCTATTTTCAATACCTTCTTTCCATAGCTGATTAAGCCGTATGAACAGCCATTGTCATAAAGAAAGAATAGTCCTTCGTGTCAACCGGATTCGAATAGTAAACTGCTTTGACCTGTAATTAACGAAGTTTAACTACTTTTGGCTGATCAATTGATCTGACCCATAATACAGATAAACATGTCTATTACCACCAACGAAGAGTTAGCAGGAATGAAAGCAGTAAGTGAACTGGTAGCACTTACATTAAGGCAAATGATTGATTATGCCAAGCCGGGAATGACCGCAAAGGAGTTGGATGATTTTGGCGGTTTAATTTTAGAAAAACATGGCGCAACTTCTGCTCCTATAAAAACCTACAACTTTCCGGGCCATACTTGTATTAGCATTAATAAACAAATTGCCCATGGTATCCCTACGGCAGAAACCATATTAAAAGAGGGCGATCTGATAAACATTGATGTTTCGGCTGAACTCAACGATTACTGGGCCGACAATGGGTGTTCTTTTGTTTTAGGTAAAGATGAACATGGTCATCAAGCCCTCGTTGATGCTTCGAAAGAGATATTGCGCAAAGCCATCAGCAACATTAAAGGTGGTGTACGCGTGTCTGACATTGGTCTGATTATCGAAACAGAAGCGAAAAAGCGCGGATATACCGTTATAAAGAATTTAACCGGGCATGGCGTGGGCCGGAGTTTACATGAAGCGCCTCACGAAATTGCTAATTATCGTGATCGTTTTAACCTGCAACGTTTCAAGAAAAACTCAGTAGTAGCTGTAGAAACCTTCATTTCAACCGCATCTACTATTGCAGAAACGCAGCAGGACGGATGGACGCTGGTTGGGAACAAGGGCGGCTACGTAGCACAACACGAGCATACTATTCTAATTACCAGTGGCGAACCCATTATCTTAACTGAAAATAACGGCGTTTGGTAGGTATTAGGCAGCTGCAGATATATACTTAACCAAACTACGTTTAGCTATGGGCAGCAAAGTTTGCTCTAGCGGAAAAGTCATATCGCTTTTTACATAATACATGGCGGGATTAGGCAAGTGCTTGTGTTGCTTGATCAGGTTTTGCTTTACACTTTCTGGGGTATTTACCAAGCTTTGCTCATAGGTATCTATTAGCTTAATGTTGATGCCGCGGTAGTTATCGTCTTTACCTTCAAATAAGGTTACTTGGTATTCATAAACCCAGTTAGTAGTTTCTTTACCGTTGCGCAGGGTAAAGTAGCCACTACAAGGTTGTAACGGCACTAGCCCTATGGTGTCTATATCTAAACGGCTCTCTACAAAATCATATAACTCCCGCCCGTTTTTCAAGGTAGGGTCCATTTTGCGCAAGGCATAGGTAATAATTTGCTCTATCTCCTGCATGGTATAATCATCCTGCACTATTTTCTGGTACGTGAGTTTTACCGCATCTATATCTGCTTTGCTTAACCGTTGCGAAAAGTTTTGCTGCAACAACGTTTTATGCTTTTTAAAATCGAGCAGGTTGTTGTAGTGCAGTACCAAGTCAGATAAATTAGGGTATAACTGGTTGCTGCTGAAGTAGCGGTTAATTTCCTGCAAGTAATCCAGCAGTACGTACTTTTTATATTCAAAATCTACCCGACCTTCAATAAACCAATTAGTGCTTAATGATTTCATGCGTAAACCCCTTCTTGAATGTGTAATTTAAAAATAAAAACGTCACTTTTGCAACATGCCTGCCGGAACGTTATATCTTATCCCGGTTCCGCTTGCTGATGATGCCGCGGTCCAATCCTTCACCCCTTACCTGGTACAAACCATTAACCAGTTGACCGAATATATTGTTGAGAATGAAAAAACAGCCCGCAAGTTTTTAAAACAAGCCGGCCTTACCATTCCGCAAAGTCAGCTGATTATACATGACTACGGCAAACATCAGCGTGATAATGATATCAATAGTTTTTTTACCGGTTTGACTGCCGGCCGCGATGCAGGTTTAATGAGCGAAGCGGGTTGCCCTGGTGTGGCCGACCCTGGTGCCGATATTGTAGCCGAAGCGCACCGCAGAGGTATTAAGGTAGTGCCATTGGTTGGTCCCAGTTCTATTTTGCTGGCACTGATGGCATCCGGTTTTAACGGACAAAGTTTCACCTTTCATGGCTATCTGCCTATTGATAAAGTGCAGCGCAGCAAACGCCTGAAAGAACTGGAAGGCCAAGCCGAACGCTGGAGTCAAACACAGCTGTTTATTGAAACCCCTTTCCGTAACAACCCATTGCTGGAAGAAATACTAAAAACCTGCAAACCAACTACCCGCTTGTGTATTGCTTGTAACCTTACCGCTTCTGATGAAATGGTACAAACACGTACCGTTAGTGAGTGGAAAAAGCATACGCCTGATTTACACAAGCGGCCTACCATATTTTTATTGTACAAAGCTTAAATATCAATTGAGTTATAGGATAATTTTGCAAAAGGCTTGATGAAGCTTAAGCTGTAAAACATTTTTTTACAACTATAGTGGAACTTGTAAGTTAATAGGTACATTCCCATAGTAAAGATACACGCTTATGAAACCCGCTTTACAAGGCCCTGCTCCGGTGCTCATTGTAGGTGCTGGCCCATCCGGCCTGATGATGGCAGCCCAGCTTTTACGCTACGGCATACAACCCATTATTATTGATAATCGGCCTGGCCCTACCCAGCACTCTAAAGCGTTGGCAGTGCAAGCCCGTTCATTGGAAATTTACCGGCAATTGGGTATTGCAGATGCCGTAATTCCTAACGGAAAGCCTGCGCAGGGTTTGCATTTTAATGTAGGTGGCAAACCTAAAGCCACGTTTCCGCTGCATGATATTGGTGAGGGCTATACGCCTTATCCATTCATTCACATTTATCAGCAGCACAAGAATGAACGTGCGTTGGTTGATTATCTTACGCAAAACAACTGCCCGGTTTACTGGAACACTACGCTTACTACTTTACAACAAGGTACCGGTGTAGTAAGCGCCACTTTAAAGCTGGCAGAAGAAGAATATCACCTTACCTGCAACTGGCTTATTGGCGCTGATGGCGCACATAGTACCGTAAGAAAGCAATTACAAATACCTTTTACCGGCGATACTTATACCCACCAATTTTACCTGGCCGATGTAGTGCTGGATGAGGTTGATGACTTTGTAAACCTATATTTATCAAGCAGAGGATTTACTGCATTTTTCCCGATGCCGGAAGCCGGAGCTTACCGTGTTTTAGGCAACCTGCCAGATCAATTAGCCCAGAAGGTTGATTTAGCCTTAAATGATGTACTGCCCCGAATACAACGAATTACCAGAAAGCCATTGCAAGTACAACAGGTAAACTGGTTTACAACTTACCGCCTGCACCACCGCATGGCCGATGAGTTTCAGCAAGGGCGCTGTTTTTTGATTGGCGATGCCGCGCACATTCATTCGCCGGTAGGTGGGCAAGGCATGAACACCGGCTTGCAGGATGCTTATAACTTGGCCTGGAAGCTAGCCGGCGTTATCCGGAAGCAATTACCCTCTACCATACTCAGCAGCTACCAAGCAGAACGAATGCCTATAGCCGAACAACTGCTTAAAACAACTGATCGGGCTTTTACACTCGTGATGTCTCGCCATTGGTGGGCTCGCGTATTTAAAAGATGGATACTCCCACTACTATTAAAACGAGCATGGAAAAGCCCCAAGCTACGTTTTACTTTTTTTAAGCAGATATCACAAACCGGCATCAGCTATGTACATAGTCCGCTTAGCTTACACCTCAGCCATTTGCAAGATATTAAGGCTGGCGATCGTTTGCCTTACTTTACCATTTATGATGACAAGAACCAGCAGGAAACTGATTTGCATGCCTGGTGCAATACGCCCGGTTTTACCTTAATTACCCTAGGCCAGGTACAGGAACAACCAATGCTCAACCTTACCCAATGGCTTACACAAAACTATCCGGATAGACTGCACTATCATCACCTGTCGCCCTCGGTTAAAAATCAACAAGCGTTTAATGCTTTCGAAATAAGCCCAGGTCAAGCTAAGGCTGTTATTGTAAGACCCGATTTGTACATCGGCCTGTTATCAGATACCTTAGATGTTGAGATATTAGACAACTACCTGCGTAATGTAGTCGGCTTGGTTAGCCTAAAAAGCTAGTTACAGGCGTTTAGCCGTTTTACCATAAACAACAAAAGCCGCACTGATGAGTGCGGCTCTTGTTGTTAGGTTAGCGTATTAGCGTCACGCTGCTTACTTTAACTGTTTCATAATTTCAGCAACAGCTCTATCCAACTGCGGGTCTTGGTTATTCAGCCTATCCACAAAGCCGGTTTTTACATAGATGTCCGGTTTTACACCCTCATGCTCAATGTCTTTACCATCCAACGTGAAACAGCCCCAGGCCGGCAGGCGCACGCTTGAGCCATCTACCAAACCGTGGGCGCTGGTAAAGATAATCCAACGGTAAGTTTCTGTACCGATGACTTTACCCAAGTTCAGGGCCTTAAAGCCAGTGGCGGTCATTTCACCATCACTTAAGGTTTGCTCATTAATCAGCAAGATGATCGGTTTAGCTGCCGGAGCAAAGTTAGGCTGCTGCGTACGTTGCCCGCCACGATACTGCCACTGCAGATAAGGCTTTTGCGACAAAAAGTTCAGCACCGCATCATGCACATTACCGCCGGTATTGTAGCGCAAATCCAATATTAATGCATCTTTTTGGTAAGCATCATCTACCATATCTTCCAGAAAGCTAGTTAAAGCACCGCCACTCATATCTTTCATGCAGGCATAAGCTATGCGGCTGTTGCTTTTCTGGTTTACCTGGTGGCGGTTATTATCAATCCATTCATCATACAAGTTATCTTTAAACTCTGCCGAAGTTTCCGGATGCACTTTCACGGTAACAGGTTTACCGGCACGCTCAAAAGTCAGTTCCAGTTCATCATCTAACGATGGTTTGGTAAAGTAAGCATTACGGTCTTGCTGCTCGTTTACAGTCATACCGTTTACGGCAGTAAGTCTATCGCCAGGTTGTACCGCTACGTTTTTGTAATCGGCATGGCTGCGTTTTAACACTTCAGCTACGGTGTAAGGATGCTCATTGCTAAACACGATACCAGTTTCCATAGTGCGGTAGCGTAAATTGGTACGCTCCTCAGTACCTATAGAGTTAAAGCCTTGATGCGATGAATTTAGTTCACCCAGCATATCATTCAACAGCAGGCGCAAGTCGGCACGATTGGTTACGTAAGGTAAAAAAGCTTTATAACGGTCGTGCATGGCCGCCCAATCTACATGGTGAAAGTTGGGGTCGTAATAGTTTTCATCTAACACAGCCCAAGCTTCATCAAATATTTGTGAAAACTCACCAGCCAGGTTACGGTCGAACGTGTAGCTGGCATCCAGTTTATCTACCTTGTTTTGGTCGAGGCTCAGCTTATAAATATTACCATTGGCCAGCATGTAGTAGCGGTCGCCACTAGGTACGATGGCAAAATCCCGAACATCGGCACCAGCTACTTTCTCGGTTTTATTTTTCTCGAAAGGCTCAATGGTAGTACGGTAAACAGCAGGACGACCTTCGGCATGGTTAGACAAGTAGTACACCATAGTTTTAGCGCCTTTTTGTATCACATAAGGCGAACCCTGCTGACCAAACCACGGACTGATTTGCTCCAGCCTTTTCATTAGCTCATCGGTATCAATAGCAATGCTGGCCGGCGCTTTAGGTACTGGGCGCTCGGACACAGGCTTGGCTGGTGCTTCCGGTTTTTTCTTATTGTTGTTGGCTGGCGTGGTTGGTGTCTCCTCTTTCTTTTCTTCCTTAAACAAATCGCGGAACTTGTTCAGTTTAAAATCTTCATCCAGCTTTTGCAGCGCTACCCGGTAAATGTGCTCATCACCAGCACCCAACGGATATTCAGGTTTTGTGCGCGATGAAGCAAAGTAAATGTACTTTCCATCAGGCGACCAAAACGGTTCGGCTTCCGTAACTCCTGTATTGGTTAGGTTGGTAGTTTTACCAGTGTTAATGTTATACACAAAAACATCCTGCTCAAAATTGCGGTGAGCTGTGTAAAGCACATATTCGCCATTCGGTGAAAAATACGGCTGTGAATCTTCAAAGCCCCATATTTCATCTTTAACAATCGTTTTACTGGCTAACGTTTTCAGGTCAATTGTCCGCACTTCATCGCGCCCGCTTAAGTAAACACCTTGGGTATGGGCTTTATTTACTTCCAGTTTTCGGTTGCTTCGCTTATCGCTGGTAATTTGCTTTTCTTTACCGCTACCATCAGCAGCAATGGTGTACCAATTTACATAACCATCTAACGTCTGGCTAAATATCAATCCGCGGTTATCCGGCAGCCATTTCACTTCCGTAACCCGCTCGCTATTACTGCGCTCAATATGTTCAATAAATTTACCTTCAATATCGCTCACGAACAATTCACCACGCGATACGAAAGCTATTTTCTTGCCATCTGGCGAGGCATCCATCGCTTCAATATGCCCGGCAATATCAAACTCCTGCGCTTTAGGCAATACATCATTACGGAACAATGAAAAATTCAGCTTACGGGTTTGCTTCGAGGCTACATCATACACATATAACTGGTAATCTTTTTCAAATACCACCCGGTTGCCGCTGGCACTTACAAAAGGTCGCTTGATAGAAGAATTAAAATGCGTTAAAGGCGTTTTTTTACCATTGATGAAAGTGTACAGGTTATACTCTTCATTGTTTTCGTCAGATACAAAGTAGATATTGCCTTTACCATCAACCGTAGTCCAAAAATCTTTACCTATCCAGTTGGTGTATTGTTTGTAAGCTTTGGTTTTAGGGTTGTAAGATTGTATGTCCGGATTGTAATCGCCTTTGTAATGCTTACGTTGCGAAAAGTTGTAGCTTTCCCACGTGTTACTGAAAAACAACTCGCCGGTTTGTGGATGCTCTACCACGTCATGTATGGTATTAAAGTAATTACCAAACAAACGCAGCGGCGTACCCCCAGTACGGCTTACACTATAAGCACCGAAACGGTTGTACCGGCTTGAGGTAAAATAAACAGTTTTTGAATCCCAGCTCCAGGAGTCCACTTCATCACTGGCTTCATGGTAGGTTAATTGTTTGATAGCACCACCAGCTAAAGGCATTACATAAACATCATTATTACCAAACTGGTTGGATGAAAAAGCCAGCCATTGCCCGTCGGGCGATACCCGCGGGTTGGTTTCCTGCCCCTGCATAGCGGTTAAGCGTACCGCAGCCTGACTGTTCACATCGGCTTTCCACAAATCACCTTCATAACTGAAGATCACCGTATTGCCATCGGGCGTTAATGTAGGATAAGAAGTAAAGTAAACTTCCTGGCTTTGGGCCTTTACCGTATAGGCCGAGCATAGGGCAGCTAGAAATAACAAGTAGCGTTTTTTCATGTTAAGGATTTAATTAGGGGTGTGCCTGAATATATGTATTTTTGAAACATGCTGAAAATAGTGCATTTAAACACGTATGATGGTAACGGAGGTGCAGGCCGTGCCTGCTTACGTCTTAGCAAAGCATTGTCCGACCAAAATATTAATTCTAAGGTGATTGTGCACTATAAATTTGGTAAAAATCCGCTTATAGGCACCTTTAACAATACGCTGCTGCAAAAAACCTATACCGCTGCCACCATTGTGTTTGAGCGCATATTGGCTAAGCGCTTGCTTAAGCCCATGAAACGCACGCCTTTTTCATTTACCTGGTTCGGGCGCTCGGTAATACACCACCCTGATGTAAAAGCGGCTGATGTGGTACACCTGCATTGGGTAAACCATAGTTTTTTAAACCCGGCACATTTAACGGAGCTTAAAAAGCTGAACAAACCCATTGTGTGGACTTTTCATGACAGCAATGCTTTTACCGGCGGCTGCCACGTACGTTACACCTGCGACCACTTTGTGCGCCAGTGCGGCTATTGCCCACTGCTTAAAAAAGCTGATGCTGACGATGCCTCTCACCAAATTTGGGAACAAAAGCATGAAGCCTATCAGCAATTAAATTTTAACATTGTAGCGCCTAGTGCCTGGATGCTAAGTTCGGTATTGCTGAGCAGCCTGATGAAAGACAAACCTGTTTTGCAAATACCGAACACGCTGGAAACGGACGTTTTTAAACCTTCAGACAAAGCAGCCGCTAAGAAGAATTTAGGACTACCTGAAGATAAATTCATTTTTCTGACCGGCTTTATGCCCTCGCGCAAGGATTTGCATAAGGGCACCAGCTATCTGCTGGAAAGCTTGGAGCTGCTTAAAGAAAAGCTGGGTGTAAAAGCGACCGATGTAGAGCTGGTAGTATTTGGCAACCGCGATGCTAAAGACATACCTGATTTTGCTATTAAAACCAGCTTTTTAGGTACCATCAGTAATGATGAAAAACTGGCTTTATGCTACGCTGCTGCCGATGCTTTTTTAATTCCATCGTTGGAAGATAATTTGCCATATACTGTAATGGAAAGCCTGGCTTGCGGCACGCCTGTTGTGGCTTTTACCACCGGGGGCATACCCGACATGGTGCAACATCAGCAAAATGGTTATCTGGCTGAATATCGATCTTCAAAAAGCTTTGCTGATGGTATGGAATGGATCATTAACCATACCGACCAACCAGCCTTACAACAACAAGCCCGCGAGGCGGTCATGAATAAATATGCCGAAAACCTGATTGCCGAAAAGCATATCGGTTTATATCAACAAGTATTGCAGCAACACGGACAACCTATTACAGGAGGCCCGCATGTTTAAGCCTCGGTTAAGTGTGATTACAGTAGTGTACAACAACGTTCAGGATATTGAGCGTACGGTAAAATCGGTTATTCACCAAACATATGACAATATAGAATACATTGTGGTGGATGGCCAATCAACCGATGGTACGCTGGATGTATTGTACCGTTATCAAATAGTTTTTAGTCAGTTTATCAGCGAAAAGGATGCAGGTATTTATGATGCCATGAACAAAGGTTTGGCTTTAGCTACCGGCGATTATGTGATTTTCATGAACTCGGGCGATGAGTTTTATGCCACTGACACGGTAGCCCGCGTTTTTGCCACCGAACTCAACGCTGATATTTACTATGGCGAAACAGAAATGATAGATGCCAATGGCAATAGCTTAGGTCAACGCCGCCACCAAGCACCCCAACAATTTACCTGGCGCAGTTTTAAATACGGCATGAGCATTAGCCATCAGGCTATCTACATTCGTCGGGCGTTAACGCAGCCATATAACCGGCAATATGCTTTAAGTGCAGATATTGATTGGATATTGCAAGCCGCAAAACAAGCCCGCAAAATTGTGAACGTGCATGCCTACGTCGCCAAATATCTGGTAGGCGGCATGTCGAAAAAGAAACATCGCCAAAGCTTGCTGGAACGTTTTGCTATTATGCGCCAGCATTATGGGCTGCTACCAACCCTCTTCAACCATGCGGTAATTGCTTTTAATTTAGGCTGGTACTGGTTGCTGCACCGGAGAACCAATGATTAATCAGAATTTACAGGATTGGTGAATTAGCAGAATGAACGACTTTGAATTTACGCCGTTGTCTGTGTCCTCACAGGCAACAGTATATAGTAACCAGCAACTAGTTGTCTGTGAGGACGCAGGCAACGGTGGTCAATTATATATTATTGATAAAACGGCCATTCATTCTGAAAATTCAAACCATTCTGTAAATTCTGATTCAGACAATTACAACAATCTTTAAATGAAACAGTATACCCACATCTTCTTCGACCTTGACCATACCATTTGGGATTTTGACCGCAACGCCGAAGAAGCTTTACAGGAGTTATATATATTGCACCAACTGGAGGCGTTAGGCTTAAGCTCGCCTCAACAGTTTATTGAAACTTACACCCGCAATAACCATCAGCTATGGGCCGAGTACCATTTAGGAAAAATTAGTAAGGAAACGTTGCGGTTGTTGCGGTTTAATAAAACATTTACTGATCTAGGCTTGCATCCAGATGCTATTCCGGCAGGTTTTGAAGATGCTTACGTACAGCTCTGCCCTACTAAAACCAACCTGTTTCCGCATGCACATGAAACCTTGAGTTACTTGCAAAGTAAATACACGTTGCACCTGATCTCGAACGGCTTTCGTGAATCAACCGAACGTAAAGTAAGCGGCACAGGATTGGCACGCTATTTTCAACATATTATTATTTCGGAAATAGTAGGTGTAAACAAACCGGATAAAGCGATATTTGAACATGCCCTGAACTTGGCCGGAGCTGCGAAAGAAGAAAGCTTAATGATAGGCGATAGTCTGGAGGCTGATATATACGGTGCTTTAAATTTTGGCATAGATGCCATTTATTTCAACCCGTTGCAAGTACCCAAACCGGCCGATGTACCAATGCAGATACACAGTTTAGACGAGTTAACCCGATTGCTATGAATTTAGCCGACGAATACAAAGCCATTAAAATTGCGCTAGACAATTACCGCAGCCGACTGGATGAAGTTACCGAAGAACAGTTTACGGAAACTCCGCCCATAGGTGGATGGTCGTTGGCTGAAGTGTACTCACATATTTTACAGGCTGATTTGGGTTCAACCATTGCAGCAGAAAAGTGCTGCCTGAAAACTGGGGTGCATACCCGTAAAGGCTTAAACTGGAAAGGAAAACTGGTATTTCTATTAAACCGATTTCCGCCGGGGAAGCGTAAAGCCCCCGCTGCTATAGCAAATCTTACCCAGAAAATTTCGAAAGAAGAAGCCCGGAACCTGATTGTGCGCCTGCGCAAACGGGTGGATAGCATTATGCCCATGTTGCACAATGCCCCTCAGGATGTAAAAATTAGTCACCCTGGCTTGGGGATGCTGGATGCCCGGCAATGGCTTAAGTTTTTGCGCATCCATACCGAGCACCACATTAAACAATTAGACAGGATAGAAAAAAGTTTAAAACAGGAGTAACCTTTTAACTTTAACGTAGTCTTAACGTAGAAGTAATTTAAATACCTGACTTTTATCCTGTTATTACCATGAACGTTGAGTACCCTTATCTGATTGTTACCGGATTGCTGCTATTACTGGCTGCTTTTTACGTAAGCCCTTATGAGCTGAGCGTACAAGATGACGAAGACGACGAGTAACTAACGGTCAGGTTCTGTTTGCTTTATACCTCGTAGCCATACTGAACGCAGGTGGTAATAACACTTAACGTTTGTGAGTTACCCTTATGGCTAAGCGCGAAATTGATATTCTGGTTATTTCAGATGTGCATCTGGGCACTTATGGTTGCCACGCTAAAGAGCTGCTGAACTATCTAAAAAGCATTCGCCCGAAAAAAGTAATCCTGAACGGCGATATTATTGACATCTGGCAGTTCAGTAAATCTTACTGGCCCGAATCGCACATGAAAGTGGTGCGCAGGTTGCTTAAGTTCGTAACCGATGGTGTTCCGGTTTATTACCTCACCGGCAACCATGATGAAATGCTCCGCAAGTTTACCGACCTCAAACTGGGTAAGTTTCAGTTGCTGAACAAACTGCTGTTAAATGTTGATGGTAAGAAAGCGTGGATATTTCACGGGGATGTATTTGACGTTACCATGCAGCATTCCAAATGGCTGGCCAAATTAGGAGCCATTGGCTACGATACGCTGATTATTTTAAATAGCATGGTCAACTGGTGTCTCACAGCACTGGGTCGCTCTAAAATGAGCTTTTCTCAACGGATAAAAGGCCGCGTTAAAGAGGCTGTAAAGTTTATCAACCACTTTGAACAAACCGCTGCCGACTTGGCGGTAGATAAGAAGTATGATTACGTAATTTGCGGCCACATCCACCATGCCGAAATACGGCACATTCAGGCACAACATAAAACTTCCTCGGTACTCTATCTTAACTCAGGCGATTGGGTGGAAAGTTTAACTGCATTGGAATATGTAAATGGAAATTGGCGTATTTACCAGTATAATCCGACTGAGTTTACTACAATCGCTGATGAAGATCATACCGACGATGAAGATCTAGAAGCCAAGCTGGATGTAAACCATCTGCTGGAACAATTCAAGCAGAAAGTACAATAATAGCAAACAGCCTTTATAATTACTCAATAACTACAAAGGCTGTTAATTATAATTTTATAACGAGTTATTGCTTGGATAGATAATATTTCGTCCAGAAATCTTCCGATTTAGAAAGCACACTATGGTCAATACCGGCATTCATGCCACCTCTGCCCATACCACCACGACCGCCTCCCATACCGCCGCGCCCCATGCCGCCGCCCATACCTCCACGGCCACCACTCATGCCGCCTCTGCCCATTCCACCTTCAGGACCCATACCGCCGCCATCTAGTCCGTTTGAAGGCCGGGTCACGCCATTAATTTTAATATTAAAGGCCCATTCGCTACTCGCTAAATCAGCAGCATCAAAAAACTTTAACGGGATAGCAGCTTCATACACCAGGTTCCCGTCGGCATCATAATCCAGCGCGGTTTTGAAACCGTAGGTGTTGGAAGTGGTAATCATATCATTCTCTACATCTTTAAAACCAGTAACCTTTATATTTCGGAGCTTAGTTAACCGGGCACGACGCATCTCTTCCCGATCAGCGGGACCAGGGCCATTGTCCATTTGGTCTTGCATTTCGCTCACACGTTTTTTCATGTCTTCCGCATTGTTTGCATCAGCTACGGGGAAAGTAACGCTGTACGTATCTTTCTTCTTCCCTTTGGTATTAATGCCCAAAGTAAGGCCAGCCCGCACAATACGTTCCTGCTCGGTACGATCATTAAAGCGGATAGCTAAGTATAAGTTCTCTTGGTCGTTGGCTAAGGTATAGTATAGTTTTTTGTCTTCGTTGTAATATCGTAAACTATCGCCCCAGTCTTTGAGGTTACCATCAATTATTATCTGAGCAGGTGGCCTGTTCAGTTTACCGATACCTGATGCCGATTGTGCTTTTGCAGTACCTATTACACCTAATGCAGCCAGCCCTAACAAGCCGGAACGAAGAGCAACTTTTAACATAATTTCTGTAATACTTTTTTGATCCGTAAGCCTTCTACTAGGCAGAAACGCCTGCTTAATTTGCAAAATTAAACTGCATTTATCCCGTTTTATTATGGCTTTTAAGTAACTTTGCCGTGATAATATTTTTATGCCGACCGAAGTACAGGAAGAAACGCTTACGCTTGACGAGATACTGGCGAGCCTGAAAGAAATGCACCGTCTGATATTGTGGAATGACGATGTAAACACATTCGATCATGTAATTCATTGCATGATGAAATATCTGGATTACTCAGAATCGCAATCTGAAAAAATTGCCTGGAAGGTGCACAACGAAGGTAAATGCGCCGTGTTGGAAGGTTCATTCACCGAAATGGAAGTTTACCGGAAAATATTACAGCAAGAAGGCTTAACCGTTTCGGTTGATTAAAACCGCTTATCTTTAAGCTATCCATCGCAAGCTACGAAGCCATTTCTACATAGGCATGTACTTGTTCCTGTTATTTATACAGAGATGGTCACGTTATAGCTCGCAATGGCGATTTATAATATATCCTTTTAGCATTCGGGTAAACTGATGGGAATATTGATAGCCAATCCGCCATCTGAGGTTTCTTTATACTTGGAGTTCATATCCAGTGCGGTTTGCCACATGGTTTTCACGACAGCATCTAAACTTACCTTAGCCTGATCGGGATTACTTTGCAAAGCCAGTTGGGCTGCTGTAATGGCTTTGATAGCCCCCATGGTATTCCTTTCGATGCAAGGTACCTGTACTAAGCCGCCTATAGGGTCGCAGGTAAGGCCGAGGTGGTGTTCCATAGCAATTTCGGCAGCCATGAGTACCTGCCGTTGCGAACCGCCCAAACATTCTGTTAAAGCCGCAGCCGCCATAGCAGAGGATACCCCAATTTCAGCCTGACAACCACCCATAGCAGCTGATATGGTAGCTCCTTTTTTGAAAATACTACCAATTTCAGAAGCTGTAAGTAACAATTGAATAATACGATCTTCACGGTAGCCATCGCAAAACACAATAAAATACATCAGTACAGCCGGTATAACCCCAGCAGCGCCATTGGTTGGTGCCGTAACTACACGGCCAAACGATGCATTTTCTTCATTTACGGCGAGTGCAAAGCAGCTTACCCAATCCAATATATTCTGGAAGCCTTGCCCGGTTTGGCGAATCACATTCACCCATTCATCAAAACTTTGATAAGGCCGGTCGCCGGTAAGTCTGCGGTTTAAAGCAGCAGCACGTCGGGCTACATTCAAGCCGCCAGGCAAAAAGCCTTTGGCATGGCAGCCTCGGTAAATACATTCTTTAATCACTTTGAAAATTTGCAGCATACCCTGGCGCGTTTCACCTTCTGAACGCCAAGCCAGCTCATTTTCCATAACCACTTCCGATATTTTAAGCCCGGTTTTGCGACACCAGTGCAATAATTCGGCAGCAGTATCAATCGGGAATGGCAGATCCACTTCAGCTAAGCCGCCATTTTGCGGCCCGCCCTCGCGCACCACAAAGCCACCACCTATCGAGTAATAAGTTTCAGACACTGCCTTTCCGGTACTTAAAAAAGCCTGAAAGGTTACGGCATTGGGGTGATAAGGCAAACTCTGCGTAAATAAAAACAGCAAATCATCTTCACTAAAAAAGCTGATTCGATGCTGACCACCTAACAATAACTGGTGAGTAGTTTTAATTTCTTCAATACGGGTGTTAAGCTGCTCCACCTCGAAAGTAACGGGATCATGCCCGCTTAAGCCTAGCAAAATAGCAACATCGGTACCATGGCCTTTACCTGTTTTAGCCAGTGAGCCATAAAGTAATATTTTAATTTGTACGACCTGGCTTAATCCACCGTTTTGCTCCAGTACTTGCACAAACTGCTGTGCTGCCCGCCAAGGACCTAAAGTGTGTGAACTGGACGGACCAACGCCTATCTTAAATATATCGAATACTGAAATTTGCTCTTTTTGCATCTGTTACAAAGTTATTACATAGCAAGCTTTGCAAGGCTATTTGAAAAGTAAAATTATATGAATAATTTGAGCCAGTTAAGCAATTTAAAACCAAACACATGGAACCATTTCAACAACCTTTTTCACAACCACCTATGCCACGTCCTAAAAACTGGCTGGTAGAATCAATTTTAGTAACTATTTTTTGCTGCTTGCCTTTTGGTATTGCCGGCATTGTTAATGCAGCCAGTGTAAACAGCAGATTTGACAGTGGTGATTACGAAGGCGCCTTAAGAGCATCACAACAAGCCGGTAAATGGACAAAAATTGGCTTTGGGATTGGCATAGCCGTTATTGTACTTTATGCTATTTTTATTTTTACTGTAGGTAAAAACATGATGCAAAGCCCTTACCGCACTTCGTACGGACAGTAATGAAATCTAAAAAGCTATATTTTGCAGTACCTGTGTTGGGTATGTTGTTGTATGTGTACTATCGGTTCAATCCGGCAAAGTATAGCTTTTTTCCAAAATGCCCGTTTCATTACCTTACTGGTTTAGATTGCCCAGGCTGCGGCTCGCAGCGGGCGGTTAACTGTTTACTTCACTTAGATATTATAGGAGCCTTACACCAGAACTTGTTGCTGGTAATGAGTCTGCCGTTTTTAGCCATTCATTTTGGTTATCGGCTGGCGGGCTTTATTAAACAAAAAGATTACCGCTGGTCGGTTATTTATCATCCGGCTACGCCTATCATAACCGGCATTATTGCGGTTACGTTCTGGATTATACGTAACTTACCGTATTACCCATTTAAGCATTAAGCGTAGCATCATTAGCAGCTACCATATGGTTATAATCTTTTACTATAGTTTGCAGAAATTGTAAATCATCCATCTGTTGCATTTGGGTTAAGGTAATACCCAAGTGTTCCTTAATGCGTGCAGCCATCTGGTAAACTACATCCTGGTTTCCGGTTTGCATGTAGGTACCAATTACTTCATGAATTAACGCCACCTCTTTATCAATAAGCTGTACAGCCTGCGTAAACACCGGTTCATAATTCAAATCGGTAACGGGCAGGTGAGCTACATGCTCCATCGTGGTGCGGGGTGAGGTTTTGATAAGTGTGGTTCCGGCTACTAAATCACCAATGCGCTGGTGCTTATCAGATACGGCGGCGGCTATCAGGGCTACCATTCCGCCGCCTATACCAAAATCAACAACTCGAAAAAGCCAGCGTAACAAGTATTGCCCGATAGTTGGCTGAGCACCATCCAGGCTTACTACTTTAATTTTCATGAGCCGTTTGCCTACACTCTGGCCGTTCATAAATATTTCGCAAACCAAATCGTAGAAGATATAAAGACCAAAGTAAACAAGAAATACAAACCCGATGGCTGCATTACTGACTACACGGCTGGTTGATAAAGTAATAATTACGCCTAAAATTAAAATAGCTATAAAAATACCGTAGTCAATTAACCGGGCTAGTATACGTTCGCCTATCCCGGCCATTTCGTAATCAATCGCTATATTTTGTGAAGTATTTATCGTGATGGTTTGCATGTTAACAAATATATAAGCCTAAAGAAACTTTTAGTTGAAAACTTTTAATTTTCTGTTTACTTTAAGCCGGTAAATAAATAGGCCTAAACCATGCGCGAACCCTTATTTGTAAAACAGAATGCCGGTAAATGGAAACGCTTTGAGGAAGATGCATTACGCAGCCCCGATGAGCTGGCCGACAACTTTATACAAATAACAGATGATTTGGCTTATGCCAAAACTTTCTACCCTAAATCAAAAACTACGGCTTACCTGAACGGCCTGGCAGCCCGCCTGCATCAATCTATTTACAAAAACAAGAGTGTAAAAAGCAACCGCTTTGTTTTGTTCTGGAAATATGAATTGCCTGAACTATTCAAAATTTATGAGAAACAGTTGCTCTACTCATTTTTACTGCTCATTGTTTTTTGCCTGATCGGTATTTTATCAGCCAAGTATGACAATCAGTTTTTACAAGTAATTTTAGGGCCACAGTACGTGAACATGACTAATGAAAACATTGCCAAAGGAGATCCTTTCGGTGTCTACAAGCAGCAAAATGAATTTATTATGTTTTTTGAAATTGCCGGCAACAACCTGTATGTATCGTTCTTGTTTTTCTTGAGCGGCATATTCTGTTCGGTATTTACCGTGTTCCTGATTTTTAAAAATGCGATCATGCTAGGTTCATTTGAGTATTACTTTTTCAGTAAAGGATTAGGCTGGAAATCTATCCTGGTAATCTGGATACATGGCACACTCGAAATATCAGCTTTTGTGGTAGCCGGCGCAGCCGGGTTAATTTTAGGCAGCAGCATTCTTTTTCCAAAAACTTACACCCGCCTGCAATCCGTTAAGCGTGGTGCCAAAGATGGATTAAAGATTGTAATTGGGTTGGTACCCATTATTACCACCGCTGCTTTTTTTGAAAGCTTTGTAACCCGCCATACCGAAATGCCGGCATGGTTAAGCTTAACTATTTTAGGCACATCACTGGCCTTCATGATATGGTACGTAATTATTTATCCTAATCGCTTATACAAAAACAACACCCGTTATGGAACAGAATATTGAACTAGCTAAAACACGTGATTTTGGTGAAATTATTAACGATACGTTCGTTTTCATCAAACAAAACCTAAAACCGCTGCTAAAAAGTTTTTTTACTATATGCGGTTTGCTTCTGCTGGCTTTAGCCATTGTACAATCCTTACAGATGATAAAGGTGTATGATTTACAACGGCAAATATATACCGCTGCTTCAGGCTCTGGTACAAGCTACAATGCCGGCTATCGGTTTGGTTACCAGTACGGGCAAATGGCCGGGCAGTACTTACTAAGCTTTGCTGTTATGATTTTATTTTATACGGTGATGCTGATTACAATTTTATCATACATTGCCCTGTATAAAGAAAAAGGAAACATTGCACCTACCACCGAAGAAGTTTGGGTGTATGTGAAATATTACTTTTTGCGTGTATTGGGTAGTAGCATTTTATTGGGCCTTTTACTGATGCTGGGCATGGTGCTGTGTCTTATACCGGGCATTTGGCTGTACCCTATTACAGGTTTAATACTAGCTGTTATAGTTTTAGAAAATGCTCCTTTTGGCTATGCTTTCAATCGTGGTTTTAAACTGATTAGTAACAATTGGTGGCTTACCTTTGGCTGCCTGTTTGTGGCCGGTCTTATTGCTGGCTTAGGCGCTATGGTGTTTACTGTGCCTAACTATATTATCATGTTTTACAATTTGCTGGTGCATACCCGAGCTTCGGCAACCAGTTCAGTGCCGCTGGTTTTTATTACCACTACTATACAAATACTGGGGCAAACGCTGCTGATTATTCCACTGGTTACCTTGGCATTGTGCTACTTTAACTTAACCGAAAACAAAGAAGGAACCGGCCTGCTTAATCGCATTAATCAGTTTGGTACCACCAAACCCCATACCGATTTACCTGCCGAAGAATATTAGCATGTACCGATTATACCTGTTATTCCTTTTGTTAGTTTTGGCACCTTGCAGTTATGCAGCAAACACCAAAACCAATAAAACTAAACCCAATGCACCAGCACACTTGCGTACAGATAGCAGCACGCTGGTACAGCAACGCAGCTTTGATAATGCCTATTTGAATCAGCTTAAACAACAGCCGGATTTTCAATACCACGAAACACAAAGCAGCCCATCATTATGGACCCGTTTTTGGCGTTGGTTCTGGAGTTTGTTTGATGACTGGAAAGTTAGCCGGAGTACAGGTCCGTTAATGGTAAATGTATTTAAATATTTATTTATTTTAATAGGGGCGTCTGCATTAACGTTCCTGATTTTGCGGATAGCCGGGGTAGATCTGTTAAAGATACTAAAACGCAAACCGGCTGATGCGACCCTGCCTTATGCTGAAACGCTGGAAAACATACACGAAATTGATTTTGATACCGGTTTGGAGCAGGCTATTAGTCAGCGTAACTACCGTTTAGCGGTTCGCTTGTTATACCTGAAAGCGCTAAAGCAATTGAGCGATCAACATTTGATACATTGGCAAATCAATAAAACCAACAGCGCCTATGTAGATGAACTCAAAAACTTGGAACAGCGCGAAACCTTTACCATACTTACCCGTCAGTTCGAATATGTATGGTACGGCGAATTTGCGATTAACGAGCAGGCTTTTCAGAACATTAGTATCCTGTTTACCAACTTTAAGCAAACCCTGGCATGAAAGATTTAAAAATTCTGCTATCTGTAGGCTTTGCTTTATTATTGATATATGCCATAGCCGAATATAACCGCCCCAAACCGGTTAACTGGCGCTCCAGCATGTATTATCTGGATAAAATACCATTTGGCACGTATGCTTTATACCAGCAATTAGCGCATATCTATCCAGGTAGCCAGATTACTAAAACCAACCAGCCTATTTACAATGCTTTACACCATACTGGTGTGCAAGGCAATTATTTTGTACTATCTAATTCCATATCGTTAGGTAAGGCCGATTATCATGCCCTGGTTGATTATTTAAAAGCTGGCAACAATGTATTTATTGCGGCTTACAGTTGGGAAGGAACGCTGGCCGATACTTTAAACCTGGATGTTCAGGCAGGTTTTGCCAAAGGTAACTTGGGTTTAAACTTTACTAACCTTAAGCTTAAACAAGCTAAACCTTACCATTTTGAGCATGATATCAGCAACTCTTATTTCAGCAGTTTTGATACGGCTCATGCAGTAGTACTAAGTCGCAATACCGCAGGTAAAAGTAACTACCTGCGGTTTAGTTTTGGCAAAGGCAACCTTTATTTGTGTGCAAACCCGCACCTGTTTACCAACTATAGCTTACTTACGCCACAAGGGGCTGATTATGCTGCCAAAGCACTATCCTACTTGCCTACTACGGCTAACCTGTACTGGGATGAGTACCAGAACCATGACATACCTGAAGATGATTCGCCTTTGCGGGTACTATTCAGCCATGAGAGCCTGAAATGGGCTTACTACATCAGCCTGCTGACTACCCTGATTTTTGTTGTATTTGAAATTAAGCGCCGGCAGCGGGTTATACCCATTGCTGACCCATTACAAAATACCACGCTTGATTTTGTGCGCGTAGTAGGCCAGGTATATTATGAAAGCCGGGATAACAGCAACATTGCCCGCAAAAAAATAACCTACCTGCTAGAACATTGGCGCACTTGGTATAACCTGAAAACACAAGCCCTCAACCGAGAGTTTACCGACCTGCTGGCTCAAAAAGCCGGGTTAGCACCCGATTTTGCTTTAGAGCTGGTAACTTATATTAACTACATTCATCCGTTGCAGCGGGTTACCGATGCTGAACTGATTGAATTGAACCAACTGATAGAAAAATATTATACCCTGACCGGATTACATGGAAAACGAACTGTTTGAACAACGAACTGACCTAAGCCGCTTAAACCAAGCGGTTGAAAAAATTAAAGCCACCATCAGCCAGATTATTGTAGGGCAACAGGAAACTATTGACCTGCTGATTGCCGGCATACTGGCCGATGGACACTTATTAATTGAAGGCGTACCAGGTGTAGCCAAAACTTTAACCGCCAAACTAATTGCCAAGGCCATTGATGCGCAATATACCCGTATTCAATTCACGCCCGACCTGATGCCCTCAGACGTGATTGGCACTTCGGTATTTAACCCTAAAACTACCGATTTTGAATTTAAGCATGGCCCGGTATTCGGCAATATTGTACTGATTGATGAAATTAACCGGGCACCAGCCAAAACCCAATCGGCTTTGTTTGAGGTGATGGAAGAGCGCCAGATTACGGTAGATGGACAGCTGTACAAAATGGCGGAACCTTTTGTGATTCTGGCTACCCAAAACCCGGTAGAACAAGAAGGTACCTACCGTTTGCCTGAAGCCCAACTTGACCGCTTTTTGTTTAAGGTAGAAGTAAAATACCCTACGCTGGAAGATGAAATTGCTATTCTAACCCGCCAGCACCAGCATAAAACAGCCGATCAGCTAGCTGACATTCAGCCTGTGCTATCCGCTCAAGATATTATAGCCGTACGCCAGCAGGTGCGTGAACTGTTTGTGGAGCCTAAACTACTGGAGTTTGCCGCCCGTATTGTATTTGAAACCCGGCAGAATAAATCGTTATACCTGGGTGGTTCGCCACGGGCTTCTCTAGCCATCATCAGCAGCGCTAAAGCCTTAGCTGCCATGAAAGGGCGCGATTTTGTAACACCTGAAGACATTATCTGGGTAGCACCGGCAGTACTGCGCCACCGCATTATGCTATCGCCAGATAAGGAAATGGAAGGCGCTACGGCGGATGAAATAGTAGCACAAATCATCCAGAAAATAGAAATACCACGCTAAGCTATTACAAGTGAAAAACTTTTTCAACCTGTTTTATAAAAACCTCTTTTTAACACGCCGCTTGCTGTTCGGACTTATAGCGGCTGTGGTATTTTTTATATTCAGGTTCTTTTTTTCGTGGTTGGGCTGGCTGCCTAATCTGTACGTTGGAGCTTTAGTACTGCTGGCAATTATTGATGGCGTATTACTCTATCGTACCCGCAACGGTTTATTTGCCCGCCGACAAGCTCCCGAACGGCTGAGCAATGGCGATGATAATGAACTGGGCATCTACATCGAAAACTTCTATCCTTTTCCAGTTAGGCTGGGTATTATTGACGAAATACCTTTTCAATTTCAAAAGCGCGACATCTGGTTTAAAACCAGTCTGGCACCTCATCAGCATAAATTACTTACCTACTTATTAAAGCCACTTAAGCGCGGCGAATACGAGTTTGGATTAATCAGAGTATTTACTCAATCGCCATTGGGTTTACTGATGCGCCGGTACAATTTTGAAGAAAGCGAAGTGTTACCAGTGTATCCATCGTTTTTACAAATGCGGCAGTATGAATTGATGGCGATTTCCAATCGCTTGAGCGAACTAGGTGTGAAGAAAATCAGGCGGCTGGGTAACAGTATGGAGTTTGAGCAAATTAAAACTTACGTTCCCGGCGATGACTACCGCAACATTAATTGGAAAGCTTCGGCAAGGCATGGCACGTTAATGAGCAACTCCTACACGGATGAAAAATCGCAGCAGGTGTATTGCATCATTGATAAATCGCGCTCCATGAAAATGCCTTTTGAAGGTTTAAGCTTGCTGGATTATGCCATTAACGCCAGTCTGGTATTATCCAACGTAGCTTTACTGAAAGAGGATAAAGCTGGGTTAATAACCATTAGTGAAAAAGTGGGTGCTATTGTTCCAGCCGAAAAGAAACCAGCGCACCTGAACAAAATACTAGAGGTACTGTATAAGGAAAAAACACGCTATCTGGAAACCAATATGGAGTTGCTCTATTCTACCGTACGGCGGGTAATTAAACAACGTAGCCTGGTTGTATTTTTTACTAACTACGAAAGCATGCCGGCTTTGCAACGCCATTTACCTTTTTTAAAGCGCATAGCCAGCTTTCACCTGTTGTTGGTTGTATTTTTTGAAAACACCGAATTAAAAATGTTAGGTCAGGCACCTGCTGCTAACTTGGAAGATATTTATATTAAAACCATTGCTGAAAAGTTTGCTTACGATAAAAAACTGATGGTAAAAGAGTTAAACAAATACGGCATTCTATCTATATTAACTTCGCCGCAAAGCTTAACCATCAATACTGTAAACCGGTATCTGGAACTGAAAGCCCAGCAAAAAATATAGTTTTAGGATTGAAGCTGAGTGTGTAGATTTAGCAACTAAGCAGAAGCAAACAGAAAAGTTTCCCGCTTATAAACTGTAACAACCACGTTCCATCTTCATCTTAAAAACAAACCCATTCTGATGATTACTGACGACCCTTATATTTTAAAAGTAGAAGGACTGCATATTAATTACGGCAATTTCAAAGCGGTGCAAAACGTAGGCTTTGATGTTTTACCCGGTGAAATATTTGGTTTATTAGGGCCTAACGGTGCCGGTAAAACCAGCACGTTAAGCGCTATTGAAGGCTTAATCAAATTCCAGTCGGGAACTATCATTGTTGATGGGCAGGATGCGCTTGAAAAACCACTACATGCCCGCGCGGCCATGGGCGTACAGTTACAATCTACCAGCTTTCAGCCGGAGTTGAATGTGGAGCAGATTTTACAGCTATTCGCTGGCATTTATGGCGTTCCGCTAAGTAAAGAAAAACTGCGTGGCATTCTGCAAGATATTCAGTTGGAAGATGCCGCTCATAAAAAGTTCGGACAGTTATCGGGCGGGCAGCAACAACGTGTATCGCTGGTAATAGCTACTATTCACAACCCGCGCTTGGTATTACTGGATGAGCCGACTACCGGTCTCGACCCGCAATCGCGTCGACAGCTTTGGGAACGCATGGAAGCCATTCGGGAAAAAGGCCATTCTGTATTACTAACCACCCACTCGATGGAAGAAGCCGAAGCCGTTTGCGACCGCATGGCTATTATCGACCATGGCCAAGTCATTGCTATTGATACGCCACAAGCGCTGATAGATAAACACCGTCATGATCCGGAAGTGATAGCTGTTTCGCGACGGGGCAAAATTACGTTAGAAGACGTATTTATTGCCTTGACCGGCCGTGCTGTACGGGCATAAAACCAGAGATTACATAAATAGAGTCAACGAATACAGTTCTCCATACTTTAAGTTGCAATAACCACGATCAATCATGACCACCATACCTAAAACTTCAACAGCACTAGCCGCTTTAATACGGGCCGACTTTGCGACTTTAAAAAGCAACCGTCGTTCAGCAATGCTTTCATTGCTGGTACCTGTTATTATTTTAATCTCCTGGAAAAGCCTGATTGATAAAATGGGTGGTGCTTATGCCTTATCTTCAGCCATTACGTTTGGACTAATGGCTATTGGCTTGATGGGGTATGCCATTACCATCTCTCGTGACCGGGATAAAGGTGTGTTTCAACGCTTGCGGGTAGCCCCCGTACCACGCTGGACGATTATGGTTAGCCGGCTCATTATACAACTGGCTATGATTATCCTTTTAACGCTTGTTGTTTTTTATGTAGGCTACAGTTTTGATAAGATCACCTTATCACCTTTAGGTTATGTACTCACCCTATTTACAGCTATTGTGGGTGGCGCTGTTTATTTAAGTTTGGGCCAGTTAATGGTAGGGCTCATCAAAAACCCGGAAACAGTCAATGCCACTACCCGCATCGTTTATTCCGCTTTTATACTGGTAGGTATGTTTGGCGAAAGCGGTTTACTGGGCGAGCAAACCAAGCACCTGGTACAATGGTCGCCTTATGGTTCGGTTAAACTGATGCTGGCTGCCAGTATGAACCCTGCTCAATGGACATCTGATACCACCTTTGCTTTATTAGCCTCGGTAGCTTATATAGTAGTTTTTGCAGCCATCGGTATTCAGAAGTTTAAGTGGAATACCAAATAAAAGATAAGGTATTTTATCTCTTTTACTATATTTAGTACTTCATTACCTCTACACCTAAATTACATTTCTTGCTATGAAGTACTACCTGGGCTTGCTTACGGCTGCTTTATGCCTGAGTTTACGTTTATGCGCTACGGCTCAAACCGTAGTTTTAACGCCTCCTATGGGCTGGAACAGCTATAATTGCTATGGTTCTGCCGTACATGAAGATGAAGTAAAAGCCAATGCCGATTACTTGGCTAAGTTTTTAAAACCCTACGGCTGGCAATATGTGGTGGTCGATTTTTTATGGTCGTATGATAATCCGCCGGGCAGCCATATTGGTAATCCTTTTCAAAAACAACTAGGTGATGGCTCTTATATACCTTGGCTAACTATGGATCAGTGGGGCCGTTTAACGCCGCAGCCTACTAAATTCCCCTCTGCATTTGGCAACAAGGGCTTTAAGCCTTTAGCTGATTATGTACACGCCTTAGGATTAAAATTTGGCATTCACATTATGCGAGGCATACCGAGGCAAGCAGTGTGGGCTAAAACGCCTATACTGGGTACTCATGGCATTACGGCTAACCAAATTGCAGATACCACCTCTACCTGCACTTGGATGAACCACATGTACGGTATTGACATGACTAAACCTGGTGCGCAGGAATATCTGAATTCTATATTAAAGCTGTATGCCTCATGGGGTGTAGATTTCATTAAGGTAGATGATATATCGCGACCTTACCATAAGGCTGAGATTGAAGGCTATCAGAAAGCCATTAAACAATGCGGCAGACCTATGGTATTGAGCATTTCTCCGGGTGAAACTCCATTAAGTGAAAAACAGCATGTACAACAACAAGCCAACATGTGGCGCATGGCCGATGATTTTTGGGATAGCTGGAAAGAATTGGTTCAAATGTTTAAGTACGCCAAATCGTGGGAAGGTGTAAGTGGTGCGGGACATTGGCCAGATTGCGATATGCTGCAAATAGGGAAGCTATCTAAACGCGGTCCGGTAGGTCCTGAACGTTATAGCCGGTTTTCGGAAGATGAGCTTTATACGCACATGACTTTCTGGTGCATTTATCAGTCGCCATTAATGATGGGCGGTAACCTACCTGAAAACAGACCGCTAGAGTTAAAGCTTTTAAATAACCCCGAAGTACTGGCAGTTAACCAGCATGGCGAACATCCACAACAATTGTACTTTAAAGAAGGTGACAGTATGGTTTGGTATTCTAATGTTCCAGGTTCCAAAGACCGCTATGTGGCTATGTTTAACCTGTCTGATCATCCGCAAAAAGTAAAAGTAGATTTAAACGAACTAGGCTTGAAAGGTCAGATCAAAGTACGCGATTTATGGAAGCGTAGTGCTGTGGGTGAGTACGAACATGAATATGCAACTCAAATTAATTCACATGGAGCTGTGTTAATCAAACTAACATCACGTTAAACTTAAGTATAGTAAGAAAACTGAGATATAGCTTATCTTGCTTTTATTATCACGTTCCGGGGAGTTTAACACCCGCTATTTTCAAGTCTTTAATAATACGTTCCTGTAAACTCAGTTTAGCTTTCAAGAAATTAGCGGGCTGTACCCAAACCCGTACGGTAAAGTGAATACCATCCGGATCAATTTGCGATATACCTATATATTTAGACGGGTTGGTTAGAATATTTTCAGTAGCAGAAGTAGATTTATCCAGTAGGCTGATAATCTGATCGGGGTCAACAATAAAACCTAACTTCAGATCAATATCCAACCGACGGCTACCTTCGCGAGATACATTTACAATGACCTCGTTAAACAACTTACCATTAGGAATAATAACAGTTTTATTATCAAAGGTAAGCACCACAGTGTAAAACACCTGTATAGAGGTAACTACCCCATCTTGCCCTTGGGCTATGATATTATCGTTTATTTCAAAAGGCTTAAGCAGCAGAATCATTACGCCACCGGCAAAATTTTGTAAGGTACCCGATAAGGCTAAACCAGCTGCCACACCAAATGCACCAACTACAGCAGTAAAAATGGTTACCGGCAATCCTACAATCTGCATTACTGCAATAATCAGTAATACATTCAGTGATGTAATGGTTAAACTAAGAAAGAAGGGTTGTAATGACGAATGTACCGCTTTTTGGCTCATCCGTTTGCGCATCCAGCGCTTTAACATATTGATAAGCCATAAGCCTATCAGGAGTACTATTAGACCGATAACTAACTTCGGTCCTTCATTAACTATATAATCATAAGCTTTGTCATAAAATGGCTTAATTCTCATTCAGCAATATTACGACATTAAACTTGCAAATATTTCAGGAGCGTTAAGGTTTACCCACTCGATAATCCTGCTCTGCAATTTTCTATTTTGGGTAATGTGTTTCATAGTACTTGTAGATTATCAAATGATATGCCCTACAATGCCGTTTATTATTTTTTGTACAAAAATAAGTTTGTTCCCCTTAATAATTGTCATTAATCAATCATTTGATTAATTTTTATTCAAGTTTATGCCTTATATAACCTACTTATCTTGTACATATATATAAACGTTGTTTACAAAATCGTACAAAAACTTCTACAATACCCCAAAATAGCTTGTACCCCTACCACACTTAATTGTTTGTACAAAATACGCTACAGTGGAAAACTTTTAGTACAGTGTATATTAAAACAGATAGCTTGCTTAAACTATAATGTACACCAAACTATCAATTAATCATTTACTTATAACATGCACTCGTCTATTTAGCATTAAAACACAAAGCCCCGGCTAAAAATAGCCAGGGCTTTGGTAAATATATTATTGTGCTTGTAAGCAGCTATTACATCATGCCGCCCATGCCGCCCATTGGAGGAGCACCAGCACCAGCTTTTTCTTCTTCCGGATCATCAGCTAACACACACTCGGTGGTTAATAACATTGATGAAATAGAAGCAGCGTTTTCTAAAGCTACGCGTGATACCTTAGTTGGGTCGATTACACCGGCGCCAATTAAGTTTTCGTATTTATCGCTACGTGCATTGTAACCAAAATCGGCAGTACCCTCTTTAACTTTTTGTACTACGATTGAACCTTCAATACCTGCGTTTTCGCAAATTTGACGTAAAGGCTCTTCAATAGCACGTTTAATAATTTGGATACCGGTCTTTTCATCTTCATTTGCACCTTGCAATTCATTTAAAGAAGCAACGGCACGGATGAAGGCTACACCACCACCAGCTACGATACCTTCTTCAACAGCAGCGCGGGTTGCGTGTAAAGCATCGTCAACACGATCTTTTTTCTCTTTCATTTCAACTTCGGTAGCTGCACCTACATATAATACAGCCACACCACCTGATAACTTAGCTAAACGCTCTTGCAGTTTTTCTTTATCGTAATCAGAGGTAGTAGTTTCAATTTGAGCTTTGATTTGGTTGATACGAGCTTTAATTTGCTCAGCATCACCAAAACCGTTAATTACAGTAGTATTGTCTTTGTCAATTACTACTTTTTCAGCAGTACCTAAGTAACTCAGGTCAGCGTTTTCCAGTTTGTAACCGCGCTCTTCTGAAATTACAGTACCACCAGTCAGGATAGCAATATCTTCCAGCATAGCTTTACGACGGTCGCCAAAACCAGGAGCTTTAACAGCAGCTACTTTCAGTGAACCACGAATTTTGTTAACTACTAATGTAGCTAAAGCTTCGCCATCCAGGTCTTCAGAAATAATAACCAGTGGTTTACCGGTTTGTACTTGTTTTTCCAGGATAGGCAATAATTCCTTCATAGAAGAAATTTTCTTATCGTAAATCAAAATGTAAGGAGCATCCAGCTCAGCTTCCATTTTATCAGCATTGGTTACGAAGTATGGAGAAAGGTAACCACGGTCAAACTGCATACCTTCTACAGTTTTCACTTCAGTTTCGGTACCTTTTGCTTCTTCAACAGTAATAACACCATCTTTACCTACTTTGCCCATTGCATCGGCAATCAAGGTACCAATAACTTCATCGTTATTAGCTGAAATGGTAGCTACTTGTTTAATTTTATTATTGTCTTCACCAACAGTTTGTGATTGCTCTTTCAAGTTAGCCACAACTGCAGCAACAGCTTTGTCAATACCGCGTTTCAAATCCATTGGGTTAGCACCAGCAGCTACGTTTTTGATACCAGCAGTAACAATAGCTTGCGCTAAAACGGTAGCTGTAGTAGTACCATCACCTGCAATATCAGCAGTTTTAGAAGCTACTTCTTTCACCATTTGTGCACCCATGTTTTCTAAAGAATCTTTTAGTTCGATTTCTTTAGCTACAGTAACACCATCTTTAGTGATAGCTGGTGAACCGAATTTCTTGTCAATAATTACGTTACGACCTTTAGGGCCTAAGGTTACTTTAACCGCATTAGCCAAAATATCCACACCGCGTTTCAGAGCGTCGCGTGCTTCAACATTGTATTTAACTTGTTTTGCCATGTCTTTTTTAAATGATTGATTATTGATTTGTTGAATGATTGATTTTGAAAAAAGGATATATTATTCAGTCCTTCAATTTCTCAGTCCTTCAATCTTTACTTATAAAATTCCGTAGATGTCGCTTTCACGCATCATTAAATATTCTTTACCATCAATGGTGATTTCAGTGCCACCATATTTGCTGTATAAAACGTTATCACCTACTTTAACGGTCATAGGCTCATCTTTTTTGCCGTCACCTACAGCAACTACAGTTCCTTGTTGAGGTTTTTCTTTGGCGGTATCTGGAATGAAGATACCCGATGCAGTCTTTTCTTCGGCAGGAGCAGCTTCTACCACTACTCTGTCGCCAATAGGTTTAATGTTTAATGACATAATTGTATAGAGTATAATTATTAAATTATAGTTTTCGATTGCTTTTCAACATCAATTATGCCAATGCATGTTTAAGCCGCTATTTGACAGATATTAGCTGTTTTATTGTCAGCTTTATATAATTAGCGTTAAGAAGTTATAACAATAGCCAGCTATGCCTTGTCAGTATGGCAGACTGCCACAAAATAAAAAAGGCTTTAGCATTTAGCTAAAGCCTTTTTTATTTATATAAATAGTAATTATTTCTTGGCAGTATCGGCCGGTTTGGTAGCACTTGGCAGGCTTAGTGGCCCGGTACTAACAGCGCCGCTAGGCTTAGATGCTTTTTGTATCTGCTCGCGATATTCTGAGCTACCAGTAGCGCTGGCAGTTCCGCTTTTTACAGCTACATTAATAGCTAATGATAATACCATTAATGCAATAGCCAATACCCAGGTTCCTTTTTCCAGAATGTCGCCGGTTTTTTGTACACCCAGCATTTGTGATGAACTGGAAAAGTTGGAAGACAAACCACCACCTTTAGGATTTTGCACTAGAACGATAATGGCTAACAGCACGCATACCAGAATAGCCACAATTAATAATACGATATACATATATGTTTAAATTTTCTTTGAAAGCATTTCAATTTGGCTGGCAAAGTAACGGCTTTTTTCCGGATTTTTCAACATTAAAATTTTATAAGCCGCTATTGCTTTGGAATATAGGGTTTGGTCGATATAAATGCGGGCCAGCGTTTCGGTTATCAACTCATCTTGGTCTTCAGAACTGCGACGGGCTTTATTTTCATTATCCAGCTTATCACTGCTAGGCGGTTTTATTTGAGGCTCTTCCTGTATAAAACGGTCAATAATGGCTTCTTCACGTTCACGTTGCTGCAATACTTCTTTAACTGCGATACTTACCTGTCCACCAGGTACTGGCTGGTTAGGTTGCGGTGCAGACTGCTGAGGTGCAGTATAAGGCTGGTAAACACCAGCATGTTCACGCCGGGTTTTATCAAGCCACCACAAAAAGCTGTACGGCATACCGGCATCATTATATGGGGTTACCTTACCCTCTTCTGCATGTGGCTGAGGTTTGATTTCAACAGCCTGATCATTTTTCGGCTGCTTATCCTGTGCTTCTTCCGATGGTACCATATTCGGGTTGCGCTCGGTAAAAGCTTGGTCAAACACGAAATAATTACTGGATGCTATGTTTTCAATAATGAGTTTTTGCGTTTCTTCCAGCTTCTCGGCTGGTAGCTTAGGCAGCATCTGCTCTACAGGTTCCGGCTTACTGGTTTCAGGTTCAGCAACAGGAACTGCTGTTTTTGGTTCAGCAGGTACAGGTGGTACTAAGGTTACTTCTTCAGCCTCTACTACTTCATAATAGTGATCAGGCGCTTCTGCTGGTGGTATTACGGGTAACTCAACCGTAGCTGAAGCAATGGGTTCCTCAATAGCTGCTGGTTCAGCAATTACCGGCTCCGGCTTAGGTGCTGACACTGGTTTTCTATCCAGCTTAATAACACGGCTATCAGTTACGGCACGCAAACTGCCCGGCGAGCTAATCACTCTATCTAATGATGAACCACCATACCAAACTGCCGCCGCTTTAATATGCTGTTCGTTCCCGGTAGTAGCCAGCAATGCCCTTAACAGCCCGCTTTGTGGAAAGCCGTTAATCAGCAGCTGCAAATCGTCTATACGTTTACTGCTATGATCGGTCGGGTTAATTAATAGCTGCCGTAACAAAGCGGCAGGATTTTGCATTGAAGGTTCCACGTGGTTGAAGCTACAAATTGATTACCAATTGGCAAAAGCCTTATTAAAAATATCCTCAGTGAGCTGCTGTACAACAATAGCAATCAGTGCTTGCTCCTGCGAGTTAATATCACCTGTAAAATCGGTGTACCGGCTAAAATCCTGCTCATAACTATCCTTTTTATCTTGCGGATAATTATATTTTACATGCACAGTAATCGTAAGCCGTGTAGCTGTAGCCCTTGGCGCTGTGTTACTATTAGTAGCCTGTATAGCTACCGGCGCATAACTAAACCCCGTTATAGCACCTTCCATCGTAGCATTAGCCTCGCCCTGTACCACGTGTAAACGGGTTTGCGAACGAATACGGTTTTTTAAAGCCTCTGTAAAAGTCTGGCTCAAGTTACCAACTACCAGGGGTGCTGTATTTTCAAAATATTGCACATTAATAGTTTTCAGTTCGGCTGGTATGGATGCACCGTTTAAGGTAATACTGCAAGAGGTGCAAACGGCTATAGCTATAAAGGCCAGCCAGCAAAAAGCAATCTTTTTAATCAACGTTTATAAATTTAATTCTTTTATTTTCCGGTACAGGGTACGTTCTGATATGCCTAACTCATGAGCAGCCAATTTACGTTTGCCTTTGTGCTTTTTTAAAGCCTTACGTATCAGATCTGATTCTTTTTCTATTAATGACAACGACTCTTCTACCTCTTGCGCATCATGCGTAATTACCGGTTCATTATGGTTGTTGTTATTATTCGCATTACTGATAACGGGCTGCTGAATGGTAAATTGTGTTTCAGGCCGTGCAGGCAGTTCCAGATCATGATACAAATGATTCAAGGTTTGCGGATTGCCGGTATAGCCACCACTTACACCACCATGCTCAATAATATCGGCCACCAGCTTTTTTAGCTCTACCATATCGCGCTTCATATCAAAAAGCACCTTGTATAAAATATCGCGTTCTGAAAAATCCTCACGTGGCTGATTTTCTACTCGCATAGGCAAATTGCTGCGCCCAGCTTCATGCGGAATATAATTCAGCAGGGTGGCTGCCGTAATAGTACGGTCGCGTTCAAGCACAGCTAATTGTTCTGCTATATTTTTCAGCTGCCTTACGTTACCTGGCCATGAATAGTTGGTTAGTACCTGTTGAGCACTTTCATCCAGCTGTAATGCCGGTGTGCGATATTTCGCTGTAAAATCGGCTGAAAACTTACGGAACAACAGATAAACATCTTCTTTACGATCACGCAACGGCGGTATGCGCAAGGGTACGGTGTTTAAACGGTAGTATAAATCCTCACGAAACTTACCGGCTTTTACGGCTTCATATACATCTACGTTAGTAGCTGCAATTACCCGCACATTGGTTTTTTCTACTTTAGAAGAGCCTACACGAATAAACTGCCCCGATTCCAACACGCGCAACAAACGCGCCTGCGTGCCCAGTGGCATCTCACCTATTTCATCCAGAAATATGGTACCGCCGTTTACGGTTTCAAAATACCCTTTACGTTCGCCTACAGCACCAGTGTAAGCACCTTTTTCGTGCCCGAATAGTTCCGAATCAATAGTACCTTCGGGTATGGCGCCGCAGTTTACGGCAATGAAAGGTCCGTGCTTACGCCCACTCAGCTGATGAATAATGTGCGAGAAAGCTTCTTTACCACTCCCGCTCTCGCCGGTAACCAGAACCGAAATATCAGTAGGCGCTACCTGGTTAGCTATATCGATCGCCCGGTTCAGCAAGGGTGAGTTGCCGATAATACCGAAGCGTTGTTTAATTTCTTGTACGTCCATAGGTCTTAGAATATAGAGTATAGAATCAGGAGTCAAGACGAATACTCGTATCACTCAATATATACTCTCTGAATGAGAATAACATTTTCTGAATCTCCTCTACTAACATTAAACAGTTATTTAACATTTCAGTGTTGCCATACCTTCTTCTCTGGCAAATTAATAGTTGCGTTTGCAATTCGTATGAAGAAGATATAGCAGTTGATAAAAACTCAGCAAAATGCAAATGTGTTCTTTTTCCTGACCCTTCAGCAATGTTAGAAGGAATGGAACAAGAACATCTGTTTATCTGATCAATTAAATTATAGCGTTCATTAGAAGGCAACTGTTTACAAAAATCAAAAGCTAAGTCTGTCAAATCCATTGATCGCTGCCAAACCTTTAAGTTTTTGAAATTATGCCTCATTACTCAGCAGCGCTCTTGATTCTTGACTCTATATTCTTGATTCTGCTTAAATTACTCTTCCTATCAAAGTCGCTGTTGTGCAGCGGTCAACCAGTACATTTACGTATTGGCCGGGTTTGTAACTTTCCTGTACCGGAAATACCACCATGGCATTATGGTCGCTCCGACCGCAATAATCCAGGTTCGATTTTTTGGAGAAGCCTTCAATCAGTACCTTTTGTATTTTGCCTACCTGATCCTGCAAACGCAAGTGTGAATGCTGTTGCTGTTTAATAACTATCTCTTTCAACCGGCGGCTTTTTACAGTGTCAGGTATATCATCGGCATAACGTTTAGCTGCCAGCGTACCCGGACGTTCTGAATACATGAACATGTAGGCATAATCATACTGCACAAAATCCATCATGCTTAAGGTCTCTTGGTGTTCTTCTTCGGTTTCAGTACAAAAACCAGCAATCACGTCGGTTGAAATGGCACAACCCGGAATAATACGACGGATAGCATTTACACGATCCATGTACCATTCGCGGTCGTAAGTACGATTCATGATATCCAGCACCCGGCTGTTGCCTGACTGTACCGGCAAATGGATGTATTTGCAGATATTATCGTACTTAGCCATGGTGTACAGTACTTCATCCGTAATATCTTTCGGGTGCGAGGTAGAAAAACGTACCCGCAACTCCGGACTAATCAGAGCCACCATTTCCAGCAGTTGTGCAAAATTGGTTCCTTTAATATCGCTAATAGATACGCTTTCCGCATCGGTGGTTTCTGCTTTCCATTTATAAGAATCCACATTCTGACCCAGCAAAGTCACCTCGCGATAACCTTGATTATGCAAAGCGACACACTCCTTGATGATTGACTGTGGATCGCGACTGCGTTCTCGGCCACGGGTAAAAGGCACCACGCAGAACGAACACATATTATCGCACCCGCGCATAATAGATACAAAGGCATTGATACCATTACTATTTAACCGAACCGGATTTATATCGGCGTAGGTTTCTTCGCGCGATAGTAAAACGTTTACGGCACGCTGCCCATCATCTACCTGATCAATCAAATTAGGTAAATCACGATAAGCATCCGGACCGACTACCACATCCACCAACTTTTCTTCTTCCAGAAACTTTGATTTCAAGCGCTCGGCCATACAGCCCAGCACACCCACAATCATACCCGGATTTTTTACTTTGGCTACTGTAAATTCTTTCAGGCGGTTGCGTACACGTTGTTCGGCATTTTCACGAATAGAACAGGTATTAATAAATACCACATCGGCATTGTTATAATCTTTGGTGGTTTCAAACCCTCTATCCAGCAGTATGGAAGCTACAATCTCGCTGTCTGAAAAATTCATGGCGCAGCCATAACTTTCAATGTACAGCTTCCGACCATTATATTTCCCAACGGTTTGCTCCAGCATTAATGCCTCACCCTGCCTGCTTTCATCATGTACTTTATCCGGAATAAGCAAATCCATCTTTAATCAAAATTTAGTTTGCAAAATTAAGCAAATTTTCATCAATAACGTGACAGCTTGTCAGCTATTCATAAAATTACGCTGGCCTTTTTTATAAAGTAAACTTCATTTTAGGGTAGATACATGCATATGCCTCTTCTAATTTCGGCTATACTATTGCTTCAAGAAAATACAAAATGCAGGATTAAAAAATTTAGAATGATTCAGGTGGAAAGACACAAACCCATCATAATTATTTAAATTGCGAGTCACTAACCGAATTGAGGATTAAATAATGACGCCAAAATTTTTAAAATGCAGATGGCAAAAAATTACCGCTGCGGTTTTATCAATTTTTGTTATCATCATTTCTATTATCGCGTTTTTCATCAACCAGTACTGGTCGCCTATTCTAGCGCGCGAAGTAAAAAGCACGGTTTTAAACAGTACCGACAGCTTATATGTAGCCGATTTTAAAGATGCCCGCTTGAATGTGCTACAGGGTAAAATTGTACTTTATGATATTACCATAAAGCCTAACATGCCGGTGTACAACCGCCGGCTTAAAATAGGTTTAGCGCCTAATAACCTTTACACTTTAAAGGTTAAGCGCATTGTATTTCAACGTATTCACCCATTGCGCTTGTACCGCAAAAACCAGCTCAATATTAACAAGATTATTATTAGCGAGCCTGAGCTTAAAGTTACTTACCACCTGGTACATACACGCGATACGCTGACTTTCGGCAAACTGAATGCCTGGCAGCGCATTAAATCTATCTTGAAATCGATACACGTTAACCAAGTTTTATTAAATGATGTAAAGTTCAGGTATGAAGATTATACCGGTGCAAAACTAGACGTATCCGAGCTGAAGGAAATGAACTTGACGGGTAATAACCTCCAGATTGATTCGGCTACGCAAAATGATACGTCCCGTTTTTTATACTTTAAAGAGGTACAAATTGAACTGAACAATTTCATTCAGCCCTCCAACAATGGTTTATATACCTATCGCATTAAACAACTTAATTTTTCTACCCTCACCTCACAACTCAATGCTTTTGGCCTGAGCCTGATACCGGCCAGCGAACAGGTATTTGCCAGCAAAAAGTCACGCATCCGCTTTGCTTGCTATCTGGATACGGTGCAAATCAATCATTTTGATTTTGCCACGTACAATAAATATCATTTGTTCAACAGCTCCCATGTGGTTTTAACGCGCGGCAACTTCAGTATAGCGGTTAACCCTATGGCACAGGCCCGGAAAACCGACCGGCTGATTACCTTCCCAAACGTAGCTATTCATCAGCTCGGAAGCCAGTTCAGGTTGGATACGGTAGATTTACAAAGCATTAATATTGCTTATAAGGGTTATGGCAAAAAATCGCACAAGCCCGGGCAAATTAATTTTAATAACACCAGCGGAAGCCTGTATAATGTAAGCAACCAAGCTTCTGCCCTAGCCCTTAACCCGGTTTGCAGTTTACAGCTTAGCAGCTATTTAATGAACCAAGGGCTACTGAACACAACCGTTACTTTTAACCTAACCGACTCTGCCAAAACATACGCCTACAAAGGCACGCTCGGCTCCATGAAACTGGATAAGCTGAACCCAGTAACCATACCTTTCGGCTTACTCAAAATAACATCAGGCAATTTAACACGGCTTGATTTTGATGTTAAAGGCAATCGTAACGTAGCCACCGGTACTGTAGGTTTTCAGTACAGCAATTTGAAAGTGAAGCTGTTTAAAATGGATACAGCTACAGCCCGGTACAAGCGCATGACGATTGTTTCGTTATTAGCCAACAATCTGGTTATTAAACGTAATAATCCCGACCAGCCCGGGCAGATAGCCAGGTTAGCCCAAGTGACTTACGTTCGACAACCGGATACGCCTTTTTTTAAAACAGTATGGAAAACCTTATCCAGAGGTATTAAGGCTTGCGCAGGTTATGATGCTGCTATGGAAAAACATGTTAAGCAGCAAATTGCTCAACATGCTATTGACAAAAAGAAGCGTAAAATCAGGAAGGCCCAGCGTGATCGGCGTAAAATAGAGAAAGGACGCAAAAAAAGACGGCATTAACTTAATTAGCTTGTTGCTATACTACGTTTAGCGTTCCAGCCACTTTCTCATAACATCAATAATAGTCAACAGTTCCTGTTCTGAAATAATGTACGGCGGCATCAGGTAAAGTATATTACCTATGGGCCTCAACCAAACGCCATGATCCATAGCAAAAGTTTTAAAGCCTGTTAATAGCGATGCATCTTCAAGTTCCAGAGCCCCAATAGCACCAATTACTCTTTTATCAATAATAGATGCTGATGTTAAAGTAGAAAACTTTTCCCGAATGATGGTATTAATACGCGCTATCTTTTCTAAGTAATGCTCTTCCTCTATTAATTGAATACCCCGTAAAGCTACAGCACAGGCGAGCGGGTTGGCCATAAAGGTTGGCCCGTGCATTAATGCTTTTTCATAGTTTTCTCCAAGGAAGCTATCATAAATTGCAGCAATAGCCAGTGTAGCGGCATGCCCCATGTAACCAGCGGTAAGCGCTTTTCCTACAATCATGATGTCGGGCGTAACAGCCGCATATTCTGCCGCAAATAGTTTTCCAGTACGCCCAAAGCCTGTAGCTACTTCATCAAACACCAGCAGCACATTATACTTAGTACAAAGCTCACGGGCAGCCTGCAGGTAAAGTGGCGAGTAAATGTGAAAACCGCCAGCACATTGAACAATAGGTTCTACAATAAAGGCAGCAATTTGATCATGATGTTGTTTCAGCAAATCTTCTAGCTGGTTAATAGCGGGCTGAATGGTATCTAAAGCAGCATCAAACCCGCCGGCAGGTATTTCGACCACAAACCCGCGGTGCAGTACATCAGAGTAGGAACGGGTAAAGTCCGAATCATCGCTCACCTCCATTGCTTTAAAAGTATCACCATGATAACCATTTTTCAAAGAAACGATACGTGTCTTACCCTGATGGCCTATGTTTTTCCAGTACTGTATAGCCATCTTCAAACCCACTTCTACCCCGATAGAACCACTATCGGAAAAGAACACATGGTTTAATCCGGCAGGTGTAATCCTGACCAGTGCAGCGGCCAGATCCAGCGCCGGACTATGCGTCATGCCGCCGAGCATAACGTGCGCAAACTTACCGGCCTGTTCGGCCAGCGCAGCATTTAATGCCGGATGATTATAGCCATGTATAACAGACCACCAGGAAGAAATACCATCAATGAGCGAACGGCCATCTTCCAGGTGCATAATTGCTCCTTCACCGGAGACCATTTTGGGAAGCTCGTTAACGTGCTTCATCTGTGTATAAGGATACCACAACATGATTTTTCAGAATTGGCAGCAAAGATACAGCAATCGGAACAATAAGCTACCTTAAGCCAATACGGGTACAAAACGCTATCGGCCCTGTTTAGAATCAAACAAGGCCGATAACAATATTGATGAAAGCTGCCTAATTACTGCAGTAACAGCTTCAAATTGATACCAAAGTTGGTATAAGCTGTATTGAAGGTTTGCGAAGTATAAGGCCGGGTAATGTTGGAATCATAGAAGATATTAAAATTAAACCGCTGATTGATGACGTAATCAATAGACGGGCGAACCGTAATATTTTGCGCACCTGATGACACCTCGGCTGCTGATACATCCGCACGGTAAATCAATATCTTGTTATCCCGTAAGGCAAAATCCAGCTTGAAGTTGATGTCGTTATTCAACTTGCGTCCTCTAAACAAACCAAACGGAAAAGCCAGATTACGGGTATGATAGCCAAAGCCAAATACCGCAATATTTTCGGTTTGCTGTGCCAGCTGACTGTTCAGCAAGCTTAGGCTTAAAGTGCGGCTCTTGCGGTACTCGGCACTTACGGTCATGCTGTTTTTGAAACGAATATCCATACCCAATAAAGGCACAAACTGCTCAAACAAGGTTACCTGCATAAACTGGTAAAAAGGCAAGAAATCGCTATTAGCATCGCGCACACTCACCGCACCATTGGTTTCCTGGTAACGGATTAATGAACTATAGCTGCTTACCGTATAAGTTGAGCGGTAACCATGGCGTAAATCCAAAGCATCAAACAAATCACTGATAAGTGGCCAGCGGCTTAATCCGTTATAGGTAATTTGCCAGTTAGGAATGGGAATTTGCGGGAAACTGTTCAGGCTGGACTTGTTAGGATTTTTACCCGCATAAGCAGCCAGGAACGAATTTACCAATACATCCTGCTGGTTAGCACTGTAGCCATCACTATACCCGCCTGTGGTACCAGTTGAATTCGAGTTCTGCTGCCCTAAACGTTGCGAGATAATGCTACGATCAGCCAGCATGGTTTGGAAAGCTTTAGAGCTATTGTCAATCCCCTTCGGTTTATCAAAAGCGGTGGCTAGTGACAGGTATGAAACACTGTAAGTACCCGATGTAACCGGACTTAAACTTTGGAATGCACCGGTGTTAGGATCATACTTAAAGTTAGTTTGATAATTACGATTTTGCGTACGTAAGGCGGTTAGTTCAATACGTAAATCACGTATCGGCTCAATTACACTACGCAAACGTAAATCTTCATTCAAGGTAGTGCTATACAATTGGTTTTGCAGGGTATCAGTACTTAACCAGCCATTGCGAGCTGCTTTATAACGTATATCAGCCTGGCTACCCAACAAGAAACCAATACCAGGGGCATTGTAATTCAAGTCTTGCCCACCCAAACCGCTTTGCGGCAGATAGCCCGGCAGGTAAGTACCTTCACTGCGCGTATAAGTACCGCTTACATTTTTAATACTGGTTAGTAAGCCCACTACAAAACCAGCTGGCCCACCTGATGAATTTCTGTCAGAACCGTTGTACTTTTTAATAAAATTGAACTTATTGTACAGCGTAGTTAAGTTCATGGTAGGGTTCAACTGTATAGAACGTGAGTTCTGAATGGTGTTACCTACGTTGTAGGTTGGATCGTTCAGGGCAAAAGTGGGCTGAGTTTGCCAGTTAAAGTTGGTGCTATACCGTGCCACAGCAGTAATCCAGTTCAGGCCCGGAATTTTACTGAATGGCACATTGTAGTTAAAGTTCAGCGTATGGTTATAATTGGTAGTACGCCCTAACTTTTTCAGGTTTTCCCACAAGGTATCGCGCTTTAAACCGTTCACACGGCCAGCCGGTTCATCAACCACTGCCAGGTTGGTGGCATCAATATCCATCTGTAACGATTTGGTCAGGTTCCAGCCAATACCATATACGCGGGTAATGTTGAAGTTTTTGTTGAAGGTGGTAGTCGGTACCGGGATAAAGTTATTCGGGTCGTTATCACGCAGGGTATTTTCAGAGTAGAAACGATCGAAGCTAATCTGGAAATTCAGCCTGGATGGTAACAAGCTAAAGTTAACATCCCGAAGTAACGCCAGCATATTACTTTTAATTACCTTATCGAGCGGGCTATAATATCTAGGCTGATTGACATAGTTGTAAGCCAATGCCAGCCTGTAAGTTTTCTGATAATCATTTTGGGTGATATAGTCATGGTGCTCATACTCGGTATAAGCGTAGGTACCGGTTAGGTTCTCTACATCCCACAAGTGTGCAGGCTGCCCCGGGTTTACCCGAGCTTTGTGCACATTGGTAAAATTGATGCTTTTGCGACGGGTATAATCCTCAGATACCTGTTTGATAGAATCACGTTGCTTGCTGCTGGTAGCGGCTTTCAGGGTTTCTTTTAGTTCAATATCCGGATTGGCCGGGTCATACTGCGGCATGGCTACCTGCTGTGATACGTTTACATACATCGGGATGTGTATGCCGCTTTTTTCCGGAAAGAATTTGCCCAATTCGGCACTGGCTGCTATATCATAAGTTTGATTGTCACTACGGCTACGCTCACTTACACTCTGGTCGATAGAGCCGAAACCAATAGTAGTTTTACTACCAGCTACAGTAACATCAGCAAAATCGGCCAGTTTAGCATTGAAACGGCCGGTAGCAGCCCAGCCGCCACGCTGGTCAAAATCCGTCAGTCGCAATTCATCAAACCAAACCGTGGCTGTGCGATCAACACCGTTATTGGCTTGGTACGGGTTACGTACCCCCAGCATAATAGCCCGCAATCGGCTTAAATCGGGCGTACCTTTAATAGTTATTTTGTTGCTGCCATTACTAATGGTATAAGGCACCGTTAACGGCCAGGGCTGGCCGTTCAGCTTGGCATTGTTACGGCTTACTTTGGCCTGGGTAAGCAAGGCTAATTCCAAATCCAGCTCATTGGCAGAAGGCCATATCCCTTCGGCTGATGTAGTACCTGGTCGGGTAACTTTCAGGGGTATTTCATACTCGTAATAGTTATCCTGATAATCAACGCCTAAACGCACGAAGGCACTTACATTGTTATCACTTAACTGATCGCCTTCAGCGTGGATAAACATATTGATATGTTTATAAGTACGCAAATCGTTATAAAAAGTACGGTAAGCGGCCCGCGAGTAACCATTACGCAAGTTGGTTACCTTCAACTCCAGTGATTGCTCATTCAGACGGGTATCGGTACGCAGGTTATTATAGTCGCGCTGGCGCTCAATGCCTGGAGGCAATACGTACGGGATAGGCGAACGGTTACCATTGGCCTCTACGTTTACGGCTTGCACATCCAGTGTGGAATTATCCAGCGGCGGATTGGTAATAGATGGATCGGCAATTACCTTTACGGTGCTGTTTTCAGCATTATAACTACGCCACTCGCCACGTACCAATTGCAGGGTTGCCATACGTAACACTGCTGTATCGGCAAAGTTGGTCATGAACGTACGGATGTAACGTATCGATTTAAAATCTTCAATGTTGCCGGTTTTCGAAGTATAATCAACAATAGGCACCCGGAACTGATACCAGTTTACGGTTTGTGATGTACCATCAGACAGTTTTACGGTAGAAGTTACTTTATCGGTCACATAGTTTTGACCTACCACCAAATCTTGCGGACGGACAGACACTTTGTACTGAAAGTACTCATCGGCCTGGCTCATAGAGTTATCACGATTTAAATCTTCCCCATCGGGCAGTGAAGTTGAAGCCGATGTAGATAAACCCAGTTCAGACTGCGACTGCTCGGTGGTTTTAGAGTTACCCTCAGTACCATTATACCGGCTGTAGCGTTGCAGAATACCGGTACGGTTCTGATCTAACGTAGGGCCGCGATAGTACTGATAGTTATCTGATGAAGGGTCGGCAGCAATAGCGTTGGCAGCATTAGTGCTTAACTTTGATTTCAGTTGTTGCACAAAATCACCAAACTTTTTCACCTCATCGGCATCATTCAAACCATCCAGACCTACGTCCTGCAAACGGCGAGAATCAGGGTTGCTATCAAAAGCATTGATTACAGGTTGTAGTTTAGGTACGCGGCCCCAAATGGTTTCATCTACCTTGGTCAGGTCACCATCAACCGGCAAACCATTCTCGATAGATTTACGGCCATCCTTTAAAATATCTTCAGATACGCTACCCAGGTTGAAATATAAATCACCGCCTTTAGAGTTGGGCTTGTAAATAAAGGGGTCCATCATCCAAAACTCAATATACTGTACGTTCAGCGATTCGAAATCATTGGTTTCCAACTTACGGAACATACCGCCCCAACGAGTAGTTGGGTTTTGCAAAGTACCATCGCTGTTAATATTGTTAGTGGCATAGTTATATTGCCCGCGCACGTTAGGATAAAAGGCCAAATCTAAGGTAGGCAGTATCAATGGTTGCCCGGTTACGGACTGGCGGTATGGGAACACCTCAGTTTCGAGTACCTGACGCACATAGTGGTTAGATAAATCGGTACGGTTAATACTTACATCACTAGTAGAAGTATAAAACAACGGGTCAATATTGTAAAAAGCCAGTCGGGCACGGTTATAACCGTAGCTTAAATCAGTAGCAGTATATTCAGGAAACAATTGCGGCGTACCTGATATTTGCCAGTTCAAGGCACTTTTCAGGTCAATAACCGATTGGCTACTTTCAAAATCGTCCAGGTAAGAGGTTCCTTTTTTAGAGCCGGCAAAGTTTAAAGCACTCGGCGAACCTGGCAGCAGTTTGGCTACCTCACCCGAAAAGGTGATGGTTGATGGTGCTTTCGTGTTGATAAAAGGCAGCCTATCTACCAAACGGGTTAACAATCTTGAATTAGAACTGTAATTAGCATCCAACCCTACAATGGTATTGGAAACCGATTCTTCGCCAATAATTTCTTTTTGGGTAAGCGGCTGTTCGGTAAGGTGCATTACGGTACCGCCTAATTGCAGCTTAGGGCTGGCATGATAATCAAACCTCGACCCATACAATGTTTTTTGCTGCACGCCGAACAATTCGTTATTCTCAATATTCACAGTAATTGGCTGACCTGATGATAGCAGCGCCTGGTTAAGAATACGAATACGGCCGATATTATAATCAATAGTATAATCTGAACCTTCAGTAAGCTTTAAACTACCAGCCACTACAGCTACCGACCCTTGCGGAATATTAACCGCATTCAACTGAAACTCGGAGCCCGATTGCGATGAATAGGTACCTTTAATAATATAGCGGTTCAGTTGCGGGAAGTATTGCTGGGCAATGGTACGGGTAGAATCATACAGTGGTTGATAAACATAACGGTTAACCAAATCCTGCTCGCCGCTGGTAAACTGCTTGGCTAAATCACTACCAAAAGGCTCAATAACCGGGAACATAATGCGCCCGTTTTGTGAATCGATAGTGATACCTTCCAGAAAATCGAAGTATCCGTCGGGCTGTTTATCACTTTGCTGGTTCAGGTTATCCAAACCGGTTAGCTGCAACCACAACTTGCCTTTGGTACGGGCACCTTCGTTCATGCTGGCCATTTCAATGCTGCTTTTATCATCCAATCGGGTAATGTACATCCTGAAATTGACCGGACTTACCTGATAGGCACCCAACGAGTAGATGTTTTTCATCATCAAATCCCATGTAGGCAGGCGGGTTTTCAGCGTTTCATTTTTAAGCAGCTTTACGTAAAGTGATTTGGGGGTGGTAGCATCTACCGGCAAATCATCCGAGAACTCCCCTACTTGGTATTCTACACCATTGTAGGTGTAACGGTAAGCTACAGCCAGCACCTCATCATTATTCAACGGGTAGTTTAAGGAGATATAACCCAGTTGCGGATGCAAAGTAAACTCTTTAGAAGTCAGCTTACGGGCATACGGCAGCTTAACATAGTTATCGGTAGCGCCCGACGATTGGAAATAAGTAGCTAGATCATTAGAGTTGGTCAGCCGTGCAGTAGCCGGCAAATTACGCAGCAATGAGTTAGATTGTTGGGTATAACCCGGCCCCTGAAAGCCGGCCGGCAAACCCGAAAATCCAGAACCACCTTGTATCAAAGCAGTATTGTAAGGCTTGTTCTCGCCCAAATCTAACAAACCTATAATATCGCGTGAGTCAGTAGTGGTATTGGTACGGTTGGTGGTCCATACCTCAACGCGGGTAATGGTAACATTAGAGTTAATGATTGGAATATTAGCCAGCGCCTTGTTGTAATTATCTCTGAAATACTGGGCCAGAAAATAGTGGCGGTTAGCCTCATAGTCAGTAGGCGACAGGTTGAAATTACCTTGCTGAGAGCCATTGGTAATGGTGATAGTTTTGGATTGTGAACGCTGTTGCGAAAAAATGCTGGTTACGTCCATTTTACCAAACTTTAACTTGGTTTTTAAACCAAATAACGCCTGGCTGCCTTTAATTAAGGTAGTATTGAGCGGCATGCTTACCGTACCCGCTTCTATTTTTTGGATAATTTCATCAGGATGGCCGGTATAATCCAGCTTTACCTGGTTTTCAAACTGAAACTGAGCATCGGTGTTGTAATTGGTAGCTACCCGTAGTTTATCACCAATCATACCGGTCAGGTTCATTTGTATGCGCTGATCGAAGTTGAAATTAAACTGCTTGCGCTGCTTGGTATTAAAAAGCGGGTTTTGGTTACTGTTTACCTGCCCGGCAAATACCAGCTGAGCCGAACCTTGTGGCCGGATATCAATAGTGGAGCTGCCAAAAATCTGCTCGAACGTTTGGCTGCGCACCTGTATTTGTGGAATAAAGCCAGGCTGTTGCGATTGATAAGCATAATTATCGGCCAATTGCTTGAAATACTCACGGCTGTTTTGGTGTTCAACCAATTGCAGGTACTCGCCAAAGGTTAAATATACAGGCGGCCGGTACAGCAGGTTGCCCACTTTTTCAATAAGAATATAACGATTGCTGGCGGCATCGTACTGTATGGTACGCACCAAGTTTGGCGGATCGGGCGTGAGAATACCCTGCCTGAGCTGAAAATTTCTGGACTGCTGATTACGATAAGGCGTACTGATTGTTAATGAATCTTTACGCCCTAAAGTGGGTTTATTTTGTGCAAATAGCGCTTGAGTTCCGCAAAAAACAGAACATACCAAGAGCCACATCACTACCTGTGCAGTAAAAATCTTAATCAATCGTACAGTTTAATTAGGGTTTAAAACTATAAGCTTTTTAACGCAGACTTTATCAGTTGCTCTACGGTTAAGGTATCGTCAGTTTTTTTAATTTCCTGATCAATCACCTTCTCGGCTGCATTACGGGCAAAGCCCAGCATAACCAATGCCGATAGTGCTTCATCTCTGGCCGTATCACTAGCCGGCAACGAAATCAGCGTATCCGGGCCTTCCTTGCGTAGCTTATCCTGCAACTCCAAAATCACCCGTTGGGCTGATTTTGGCCCAATACCTTTAATGCGTTGTATCTGGCTAACATTGCCTTTTACAATAGCTGTTTGTATTTCTTCGGGCGTGATGGATGAAAGCATCATGCGGGCGGTATTCGGGCCAATTCCTGACACTGATATCAAGTGCAGAAAAAGGCGTTTTTCACCCTCGCCGGCAAAGCCATACAAGGTGTGGGCATCTTCCTTTACGTGCAGCCACACATACAATCGGCAATGCTCGGCACTACCCAATTGCGAAAATGTATTGAGTGAAATATTAATCTGGTAGCCAATGCCGCCAGCTTCAATAATCACATAGGCAGGGCTTTTAAAAACCAGTTTGCCATCAATGTAAGCGTACATCTTTATTCTATAACTTACTTTTAATTTATTGTTAAACCTGTTATTCTCATGCAAACCTTCTGCACCTGAACAGGTAACAGGATAAGCACACTGTACAACTCTGCTTCCCTGCATATTGCTAAAGGGAGTTGGTAGCTTTAGTGTTGTACCATCACCAAAGGGCCAGTATGGGTTGGTACTCAAAAATTCCGACAGCAGCATATCCTTCAATCAGGTACTTATACTGCAAATCAGGTCAACAAGTTGCAGTTTAAAACTGCAACTTGTTGTATTTTTTATAAATAATCTGCGGTGTTTTGCGCCTGCTCTTTTTGCTGCGCATCAACCACGGCAATGGTTACCATGTTTACAATTTCGCGTACAGAACTGCCTAATTGTAAAACGTGTACCGGCTTTTTCATACCCAGCAAAATTGGGCCAACCGCTTCGGCACCACCTACTTCCTGTAATAACTTATAAGCAATATTGCCAGATTCCAAATTAGGGAAAATCAGCGTATTCGCGGCTTTACCATTCAAGTTTGAGAATGGGAAATTATCCTTCAGCAAATCACTGTTCATGGCAAAGTTGGCCTGCATTTCACCATCTACCACCATATCTGGGTACTGCTGGTGCAAAATACTTACAGCTTCACGGGTTTTTTCAGGTACTTCGCCATCATTAGAACCAAAATTGGAATATGATAAAACAGCTACTCTTGGCGTTACATTAAACTGCTTTACGGTACGCTCTACCAACACGGTAATATCAACCAAATCCTGCGTGGTTGGGTTAACATTTACGGTAGTGTCAGCAAAAAACAATGGCCCTTTGCGGGTAATCATCATATACATACCAGCCACTTTGCTTACGCCCGGCTCGGTACCAATAATTTGCAGGGCAGGCTTTACGGTACTTACATAGTTTTTAGTTAAGCCCGAAATCAGAGCATCAGCTTCGCCAAACTGTACCATACAAGCACCATAATAGTTACGATCGCGCAATAGTTTTTTAGCCTCATACGGCGTAATACCCCGGCGTTGCCGTTTTTCATACAGATACTGTGCATATTCCTCCAAATGTGGCGGATCTATCAGCGTGCTGATCATTTGCACATTGCCCAGTTCCAGATTGTTTTCCTGAATAATTTCCTTGATCTTTTCTACATTACCCAGCAGAATAGGTATAGCAATACCTTCATCCTTTACAATTTGTGCAGCGCGTAATATTTTATAGTTATCTGCTTCGGCAAATACCACACGTTTAGGCGCTTGCTTGGCTTTGTCAGACAGGTTACGCATCAGCTTATCATTAGCACCTATGCGTGTTCTTAACTCCTCTACGTAAGCATCCCAATTGGTAATTTGCTTACGGGCCACACCCGATTCCATAGCCGCTTTCGCTACTGCCATAGATACTTCGGTGATCAGCCGCTGATCCATCGGCTTCGGGATAATATAATCATGACCGAACTTCAGATTCTTGGCATTGTAGGCTAAGTTTACAGCTTCGGGCACCGGCTTTTTAGCCAGCTCGGCTATAGCGTGAGTAGCCGCCAATTTCATTTCTTCGTTTATAGCCGTAGCCCGCACATCAAGCGCCCCACGGAATATATAAGGGAAGCCCAATACGTTATTTACCTGGTTCGGGTAATCGGACCGGCCAGTAGCCATAATAATATCCTGACGGGCTTCAATGGCTACATCGTACGCCACTTCCGGCTCCGGGTTGGCCATGGCAAATACAATAGGATTAGGTGCCATGCTGCGCAGCATATCCTGGTTAACCAAATTACCAGCTGATAAGCCGATAAACACATCAGCACCTTTCATGGCATCGGCTAGGGTAGTAATATCTTTACGTTGGGTAGCAAACTCCAGACGTATATCGTCTAGGTCAATACGTTCAGGGGTGATGAGCCCACCAATATCAAACATGACCAGGTTTTCTTTTTTCACGCCCAGCAGCAGGTACATTTTGGTACAAGATACAGCAGCGGCGCCAGCACCATTAATTACCAATTTGATTTCGCTCAGCTTTTTACCTTGCAACTCGCAGGCATTCATCAGGGCTGCGCCCGAAATAATAGCCGTACCGTGCTGGTCATCGTGCATTACTGGAATATTCATTTCAGCCTTTAACCGACGCTCAATTTCAAAGCAGGTAGGGGCCGATATATCTTCCAGGTTGATACCTCCAAAAGTAGGCTCCAACGCTTTTACAATCTTCACAAAATCATCTACGTTATTGGCATCCAGCTCTAGGTCAAAAACATCAATATCGGCGTAAATTTTGAATAGCAAACCTTTACCTTCCATTACTGGCTTACTGGCTTCCGGGCCAATGTTCCCTAAGCCCAGTACTGCTGTACCGTTACTAATTACAGCCACCAGATTGCCTTTGGCCGTGTACTTATACACATCATCGGTATTCTTAGCAATTTCGCGGCAAGGTTCGGCCACACCTGGCGAGTAGGCCATGGTAAGGTCGCGCTGCGAATTGGTTGGCTTGGTAGGAATTACCTGTATTTTGCCGGGGCGGCCTTTAGCATGGTAATTCAGTGCTTCCTGTTTACGATTGGTTGTACTCATATTTTCTCGGTTCAAGCGCCAAAATTACAATTCATTTTCTAAACTGGCTGAGACAGCACTGATTATAAATGAGGTAAGCGCCATAGGTATAAATAAAAATGCGTTACCTGATTTACCTTTAACAGTAACCCAGATAACGCATCAGTTAATTTTTATTAAATTATATTTAATTAATTGGCCATAGCCATACTAGCTCCTACCGAACCAGTTTGGTTGTAAGTAACATAATTTTTGTTACGTGGCGATGCAGTTTTCCCTACCGATAAATCGCCAGTGCTGATTTGCAGGCGCTGACCAGGAACGGCTTTGCTGCCATGTAAATGGTTCCAGTTTTTAAGTTCCTGCAACTCGATACCATAGCGATCGGCAATGCCGGATAAGGTTTCGCCTTTTTTCACTTTATGGAACGATGGCAGTTTAGGAGCTGGTAAAGCAGCAACATCTGGCAGAGCAGCCGTAGCTGGTTGTGCAGAAGCCATTAAGGTTTCGCCATTCAGGGTATCATACAACACGCTGAATTTAGCTTTATCCATTTGCGGAATAATCATGCGGCGTGGCACTTTAGCTGTACCGTTAACTATACGCTGGGTGTAAGCCGGGTTTAGCAGAGCTAATTGGTTTACATCTATATTCAGCACGCGGGCTACATTGTTTAATGATACAAACTTGTTTACCATTACTGTATCATTCTTCATATTCATGTTGCAAGCCTGTGGCATGATACCGTGTTGATTGTAGAAATTCATGACATAAGCTGTAGCAATAAAAGCCGGTACATAGTTGCGGGTTTCGGCTGGCAGGTACTGGCGAACCGACCAGTAATCCATAGCATCGGCTTGCTCCATAGCACGCTCTACAGCGTTTTTACCGCAGTTGTAGGAAGCAATGGCCAGCAACCAATCGCCAAACTCCTGGTAAGCATCTTTTAAGTAAGCTGCTGCAGCATAGCTGGCCTGGATAGGATCACGACGTTCATCAATGTAGTTATTCATGCTTAACCCATAGATTTTAGCAGTAGAGGACATAAACTGCCACGGACCAGTAGCGCCTACTCTTGATACGGCATTAGGGTTTAAAGCAGATTCTACAATAGACAAGAATTTGATTTCTTCCGGAACGCCAGCATCACGGAAAGCTTTTTCGTAAATAGGAAAGTAATATTTAGCTAAACCCATAATGCGGCCCATCTCGTCACGACGACCGGGTGCAGTGTATTGGTTGATGTAGCTTTGTACATACTCGTTGTAGTCTAAAGGAATATCTTTCTGTACAGAATCTAATCGGATTTTAAATACAGAGTTTTCATATAACCCCTGTTTAACTGCTGAAGAAACTAAATTGCTTTTTTGTTTAAAATTTTGCAGATAGTTAAAGTTTTGGCCTGAGTTTTGTTCTGTAAAGCTAGTATCAGAATCTGTAGCCTGAGCAAAGGCTGATGTGCTGGTATTGACCAAAAACAAGCAAACAATAATCGTAAATAGTTTCTCCATTATTTAGGGATTAAAGGATTTTATACGCAGTTTATTGCGCTTTTGTTCAACTACTAAATTATTAACTTTTAAGTAAGTTCAAAAAATATTTCGAAAATTCTAATAATTCAGCTTCAGCGAACGCTTTTGTTATGAATTGTAAACCTAACGGTAATCCTGCACTATTATTTTGCACAGGTAAAGAAATAGCCGGTACGCCTGCCAATGAAGCTTGTACTGTAAAAATATCTTCCAGATAAGTTACTACCGGATCTTTCTCCTGCCGTCCTATTTTAAAGGCAGGTTCGGGCGCTGTTGGGCTTAGTATAAAATTATAGTGTTGTAATATCTCATCGGTACGCTCTTTAATCAATCGTCTTACCTTTTGAGCTTTTGCGTAGTAAGCATCATAATAACCGGCACTTAACACGAATGTGCCCAGCATAATACGGCGTTTTACCTCCTTGCCAAAACCTTCAGAACGGGAACGTTTATAGGTGGTCACTAAATCTACCGCGTTCGGGCTACGGTAACCATAATGTACACCATCATAACGGGCCAGGTTGGATGAAGCTTCGGCCATGGTTAGCACATAATAGGTGGGCACTACATAATCCAGGTATTCGAATGAAACAGGTTCTACCGTATGCCCGGCAGCTTTTAGTTGGTCGATGGCTTTGCGTAAAGTTTCTTTAACCTCAGCATCTACACCCTCGCTTTCCAAAGCTTCTTTTAAATACGCTATTTTTTGTGGGGCAACTTGGGTATTCAATTCTTGACTATATGCCGGAACTGATACTTGCGCCAGCGTGCCATCATAATCATCAGGCCCGGCCATAACTTCCAGCAGTAAGGCAGCATCTTCTACCGATTGGGTAACCGGCCCCACCTGATCGAACGAAGAAGCGTAAGCAATAATACCATGCCTTGATACACGGCCATAAGTAGGCTTTAAGCCAATAACCCCACAAAAAGAAGCTGGCTGCCTTACCGAACCACCCGTATCCGTACCGATAGTGGCATGACACATGCCTGCCTGTACAGCCACCGCCGAACCGCCAGATGAACCGCCCGCTACCCTACTTTCATCTGCCTGATTTTTCACCGCGCCATAATAAGAACTCTCGTTAGAGGCGCCCATAGCAAACTCATCGCAATTACATCGGCCAATGATAATAACATCTTCGGCCAGCAAACGCTCTACTATGGTAGCTGAGTAGATAGAAGTAAACCCGTCCAGTATTTTACTGGAGGCAGTTACCTGATGCCCTTTGTAACAAATATTATCTTTAATGCCAATAACCAAACCGGCCAGCCTGCCTGTAGGTTCGCCTGCTTGCATGCGGTTATCCAATTGCTCGGCTAAGCCCAAGGCTTCCTGTCCAAATACTTCATTAAAAGCATTTAGGTGAGCATACTTTTCAATTTGCTGCAGGTAGTGCTGCACCAGTTCTTTAACCGAGGTTTGCCCACTTCGCAAATCATCCTGTATGCGGGTTAAAGTGGTGTATTGTTTTAGCATAGGTCGCTAAAATAAAAAAACTTATCTGTTGATAACAATAAGATGTTACCTGCAGATAAGTTTAGCAGAAAAATATGGCTAACGTAATGCCTAATTATGGGCGTACGTTGGTATGTCTTTCGTCAGTTGTAGTCGTAGTGGTGGTGGTATTATCTTTGCTATTGTTTGATGCGTCTTTAAATTCTTTTACGCCTTGGCCCAAACCTTTCATAAGTTCAGGAATTTTACGTCCGCCAAACAGAATTAAAATTGCAATGATAATCAGAATGATTTCTGGTGCGCCTAATCCCATGATTGTTTTAATTTAATATATTTTAATACTCTTTATTTACTGGTGAAGCCGGATCATTTGCCGGCACTTCTGTATCAGCAATTTCGGTACGGGTTTCGGTTACAGGTAAGTTACGAACTTCAGAAGGTTCCGGTTTGGTATCAAAATTATTTATTTGATTATGAATCTCCCGCTTTACACCTTCAGAGGCATCTTTAAAGTCACGAATACCTTTGCCTAATCCGCGTGCTAATTCGGGCAGTTTTTCGCCGCCAAACAACAGCAGGGCCACAAAAAGTATCAATATCAACTCCGGTGTGCCAATATTCAGAAACAGAAAAACTGCGCTTAACATAGTTGCTTATTTAAAGGTACAAATATATACAATTAATACGCTATATAGTTTAAACTATTGTGCAGCTAACCAACTTTTTGGGTTCACGGCCGCTTTGCCTTTATGCAACTCAAAACCGATAGAAGTTTCGCCGGTAGAAGGGTCAGTACCTGCTGTACCTACGGTTTGGCGCGTACTTACTTTTTGCCCGCGTGCAACACTAACCGATTGCAGGTTTGAGTACACCGTAAAGTACTCCCCATGTTCAATAATTAACAAATAACTACCGCTAATGTTGGCCACTTTACGCACCTCGCCATCAAATACAGCCCGTACAGATGCTCCGCTTCCGGTTTTGATATCAATCCCTTGGTTATCCATCTGGATGCCTTCCATATAGTAGGTGCCAAAGTTTTGCGTAACAATACCATTGGCAACCGGCCAGGGCAAACGTCCTCTGTTACCCAAAAAATCATTCGATAATTTGGCAGCCTCTGGCGTTGCAGTTAATACTTCCGAATCTGATTTTCGTTCAACCGGCTTAGGTTTGGCTGCTGCGGCAACTGTTGCTGCCGGCCTGTTTTCGGCCTTAGCTCTCTCCGCAGCTAAAGCAGCCTGCCGGGCAGCCTCGGCACGCGCTCTGGCTTCTGCTTCACGACGGGCATTTTCAATTTCCTGCCTGATGGTAGCTGCAATCTGCCGGTCTAAACGCCGGCGTTGCGCCAAAGCTTCACGCTGCTGCTGTTTAAGCTGGCCTTGTTGCTTTGATAAATCGTTCACTACAGCTACTTGCTCGTTCTGCTGTTTGCCTAAAGTTTCTTTTTCATTTTCTTCTTCATGCAGTAAACTGCTTTTTTCGTTTTTGGTACGATCAAGCTGGTTTATCTTAACGTGCAGGTCTTTTTGCGTGCCTTGTATAGATTCGGCCTGGCGCTGGCGGTAATCACCGAATTGTTGTAAATACTTTAGCCGCTTATAAGCCTGGTTAAAGTCTTTAGAAGCGAAAACAAACATCAGCTTATTATAAGCGCTTTGGTTATGGTAGGCAAACACAATCATGGCTGCATACTGCTGTTTAAGCTGCTCTAGCTGGCCTTGTAAACTATGTACCGTATTGGTGTTTTGCGAAATCTGGTTATCCAGCAAACGCACTTCAGAGTTAATGGTAGTAATTTTATTTTCCCGAAGCGTAATCTGCTCTTTCAGCAAATTCAGTTGCTTTAAAGAAGCGCGTTTGTTTTGTACGGTAGCTTGATATTCCCGGTTCAAATCATCCAGCTCGCTGTTTAATTTAGCACGCTGGCGTTTTAACTCGGCACTGCTTTGTGCATGTACAGCTAAAGCGCCGCACACCATTACCAATAATAATACAACTTTTACCAGTTTCATCCGCCCCAAAAATATTGAAAATTAATGGGCTGGCGAATAACCATCGGGAATATTGAACGGATATTCAAGCGTTTGGTCAAAGTCGGCACGGCTGTAATGTAAATCAGCTTGTATATTATTACGGCCCACTGTAGATTTAATACCTATTTGCGATGGCATAACCCGGTCGGTAACTTGTATAAACTCACTGTTGCTTACCTGTAATGATTGATTAGCCGCCTGGTTAGCCAAACTGGTTTGATTAACCTTTAAATCAGAACCTAACATTAAGCTGTACAATAACCCTTGCAAGTTACCTTTAATAGTTAGCCCACCGTTGGCTGTAGGCTCTAAACTTGCATTAGCGTTTAATAGTTCGGGAATAGCATTACCTACCAGTAATGATTCTACCGTATTGAAATTTACCTGACGGCTGGCATAAGTATAAATATAGCTGAAAGGCTTTTTCAGATACACGCTTTGCAAACGGTTTACCACCTGAATGCTATCTGGCGTAATTACTGCCCGCGCTACCTCAATACCGATTAACGCGGTAATTGACACCCATATTTTTTGCCCATGCTGTATGCGGATGTTCAGGGTTACATCATTGCTTTTACCATCAATATTCAGCTTGGTTTTAGCCTTACCCGAAAAGGTATTGTAGCTTACCTGCCTTGAACGAATGGCATTAATTTTAGCCACTTTACTATTTTCGGCAGTGGTTACCGGCGCTGCTGCCGGACGGCTTACCAATTGCTTTTTAGCTTTACATCCCCACATTCCAACTACGCAAGCCGCAATCAGCAGCTTATTCAATATATTTCTTTTCATTAATTTTTCGGTCTAACAATGGCGACGTACCGCCATACTCTTTTGCTTTCTTCCAGTTTTGTACGGCGTTATCTACATCGCCCAAGTAAAACAATATATCGCCGTAATGTTCGGTTTGCGTAGCACTTTTATCTTTACCATGCGCCAGGGCTTTTTCAATCCACAGCTTGGCATCCGTATATTTTTTTTGTTTAAACAATATCCAGGCGTAAGTATCTTCGAATGATGGCGTATTGGGCTGCAACTCATTGCTATGCTTTGACATTTGCGCCGCTTTATCCAATTGCTCGTTCCTGACTGATAAATAGTAAGCGTAATTGTTTAGCGTGTAAGCATTATCGGGCCCATAAGTTAATGCCTTATCATACGCCTGGTCTGATTTGGCGTTGTCTCTCAGTTCATGATAAGTATCGCCCAGAACCGCATAGCTCTGCGCCATGAGTTCTTTATCCTGCATATCTAACGATGCTGCATTTTTCAGGTAACCTACTGCTTTGGTCGGGTTCTTTTTTTGCAGCCATGCTACGCCTACCAAGTAGTTCATCCATGCCTGGTTCGGGAACAGCGATAAAGCATTTTCACCATCTTTGATAGCTTCATCTAATTCATTATCGCCTAACTCCAGCCTTACCAGTTGTTCCTGCACCGCATAAATGTCGGTATTCAGCTGCACTGCTTTTTTATAAGCGGCTTTAGCTTCTTTAAACTGATTGTTTTGTCCCAGCATATCACCGTACAACGCCCAAGCTTTGGCATCAGTTGGGTGTGTAGTAATTAATATTTTGCTTAAAGCTAAGGCGCTAGCTTTAGCATTCGGGTCGGATAATTTGGGCAGATAGCCCATCACAATGCGAACTTTTTGCTCCACATCCAAATCAGGGGCTGCAAAAGCTTTTTCAATTTCGTTAAAGCTGCTTTCTGTATCTTTTTTGGTGCGATAGGTATCTGCCAAAGCTAAATGCACTAAACCATTATCCGGACTTATCTTTTCAGCTTTCTGCAATACCTTTAATGCTTTATCTGTAAAGTTATTGGCATTATACAGTTCAGCCAAAGTCAGGTAATAGCGCACGTCCGACGGATTGTTTTCTATCATCTGCTCTAATTGACTGGCGGCTAAATCTACCTTACCTTGTTTCAAATACACGCGCTGCCGGTTGGCAATAATATCATCCGTAAGGCCGGTTTTTTGTTCTAACCGGCTATAAATGGCTAAAGCTTCATCATACCGCTTTTCCAAGTATAAAACATTAGCTTTGTTAAAGTAATATTCGGGCTTGTCGGCATTTAGGCGTAGCAGTTCGTCAAACACATGGTCCAGCTTGGGTATGTCGTTGGTTTTCTCGTAGCTATCGGCCAGCGCCTGCCAGTACCATTCATTGTTAGGTTTTAGGGCTACAGCCCGTTCCAGCAGTTGCTGTACGTCGGCAGTTTTATTTTGCTGCTTTTGTATCGAAGCCAATTCGTACATAGCGGCATCGTTACCAGCATCACTTTGCAACACACGGTTAAACAAATCAGTAGCTAACGGTAGGTTTTCCACCATTTTTTCGCGCAACGCCGAATAGTACAATTGCTGCATCGCAATGCTATCGGCATTGGTTACCGGATGGCGGCCCATAGCTTTATCAGCATTGCTTTTAGTTTGCGCCAATGCCGCAGCCGGAAGCCACAATAACCCTATGCTGATGTGTTTTAATTTCATGGTTTAGCCAATGCCTGTATGTCCATAACCACCCATACCGCGCGATGTTTCGCTCAGTTGAGTTACCTGCTCCCACTCTACTTTCTCGTGCTTAGCCACCACCATCTGAGCAATGCGGTCGCCCGATTTTATTTCAAAAACCTCGTTAGATAAATTAACCAGCAGCACTTTTATTTCGCCCCGATAATCTGCATCAACCGTGCCCGGCGAGTTCACGATACCAATACCATGCTTAAATGCCAAACCACTACGAGGCCGTATTTGCGCTTCATAACCTTCGGGCAGTTCAATGTGCAAACCAGTTGGAATCAGTTTACGTTCCAGCGGTTGCAGGGTCACCGGCTCTTCCAGGTTGGCACGTAAATCCATACCGGCGGCATGTAGCGTTTCATAAGCCGGCAATGTATTTTCAGAATGATTGATTATGCGGATAAGCATTTACTTTTTAAATATAGCGATTAATTGTTTTCGTTCGGTAAATAGAGCCACAGCAGCAAAAGCGATGAATAGTGCATTCCCTATCCAAATATTACGGTTAAATATACTGAATGATAAATAAACGATAATAACAGAGCTTATGATATAAGCCATGTTCTTTTTGAGATTGTACGGGATAGGATAATTTTTTTGCCCCAGAATATAAGAAAGCACCATCATGGTAGCATACGCGATCAGCGAGGTCCAGGCGGCGGCCATATAGCTGTATTTCGGAATAAAAATCACATTCAGAATAATAGTTATAATAGCACCTATACCTGAAATATACAACCCGTACTTGGTTTGATCAGACAACTTGTACCAGATAGACAAATTCATGTAGATACCTAAACTTACATAGCCGAACACCAGCGGCGGTACCACCGGTAAGCCCGTCCAATACAAAGCCGTTTGCCGTGCATCAGGGCCTTTAATGAAGTACTTCAGGATTTCGATGTTGGCGATGAGCGCTACAAATATTAAGCAAACCGTAATCACGAAGTAATCCATAATGCGGGCATAGGTTTGGCCGGCATTTTTATTTTTTGCATGATTAAAGAAAAACGGTTCGGCTCCCAATCGGAAAGCATTAACAAATATGCTCAGGAAAATAGATATTTTACGGCACCCCCCATAAATAGCTACATCCCGTAAACTATCGGCCGGTAAAAGTTTACCTAATAATACGTTATCAATATTTTCATTAACCAGGTACGATAAATTAGCGATGAGTATAGGCCAGCTGTAGCTAAACATATTCAACAGCATTTTACCATTGATGCTAAACCTAATTTTCAGCAGTTCTGGCAGCAGCAACAGCAATGTAATAATGCTGGAGGTTAGCTCTGATACAAAAACATAGCCTACCCAGCCCGGTATATACCATTGCGCAAGCCAGTTTGTGCCGGCTAGTTGGTGGTTGATCCAGAACGGTACTACGTAGATAAACGTCAGGTTGAACGCCACAAAAACCAGTACGCTGGCTAGTTTAATCATGCCATAACGAGATGGTTTTCCGTCGGCGCGTATTTTTACGAACGGAATGGCGCACCAGGCATCAACAATTACGGTGGCTAAAAAGAGGTAAGTGTATTTTAAAAAGTCAGCGTGCGTAGTACCCACTACTGCATGAGCAGTTGTATGGCCTACCTTTTTGGCATGACTGATATCCACAAAATCGGCAATGTGGCCAGCGAAAGGAATACTACAGAGTAAAAAGATAATAGTAACCGTGAGTACCGAGGCAAATGCATTGTTGTACACCTGCTGCTTATTGTCCGGATACTTGTTCAGGTACCTGAAAAAAGTGGTTTCCATACCAAACGTCAGCATGGCATTCAGCATGGATACATAGCTATACATGGTGGTAATAATACCGTAGGCACCCAAGGGGTATGCGCGGGTATAAACCGGCGTCAGGAAAAAGGTAAGTACTCGGCTGGCTATCGTACTAATACCATATACAGCCGTTTGGCCGGCAAATTTTTTAGCGGTCGACAATGCTTTTTACGGTTTTAATATACAGTGTTAGGCTATTTTCTTTTTTACTATCTCGAAATTACGATAGTCTTTCACGTCACCTTCTTCGGTATGCACGGCAGTTACCCTAGCCCTTTCCGGACCTTCGTTGCACCACTCTATAAACATATCCATCAGGGTAGATTCGGCTTCGGCTTCAATATATACGCCACCATCTTCGGTGTTTTTCACAAAGCCCCGCACCCCCAGTTGGTCGGCAACGGCTTTGGTAGTGGCTCGGTAAGAAACCCCTTGCACTTTGCCTTGCACCGTAATATTTAAATGCTTTATCATCAGTTACAAAAGTACCAAGATACCGCCAATGCAGCAAGGCTTGTTTTTATACGATGCGCGTTACTTGGGTTTCGGGGGTAATTTTTAGCCCGTCCAAGTTGGTTAACAAGTTCAGTCCTGGCGTTTTACCCGGCTCTAGCGTACCTAAACTATCATCTACTCCCAAATATTGTGCTCCGTTTAAGGTAGCCCATTCCAGCAGGCGGTTCAGCGTTAATGACGGAAAATTGGTACACAGTGTACGCATTTCATCTAATATAGAAAGCCGGCTATTGGAGGCCAAGCTATCGGTGCCTAAAGTGAGGTTAAAGCCTTCATCTAAAAACAAGCCCATTTTGGGTAGCTTACCTTCAATATACAAATTAGCATTCGGGCAAAAACACCAGTTTACTTTACGATCAAAACGTTTAACAAAATAAATATCTTTCAGGTTGGTGCAGGTATTATGCACCAGCAGTACGTTAGGCTTATTGCTTAACAACGGAACTACTGTTTGTATAGAATTGCGGGCTTGTGGTTTAAAGCTGGAAATATCCATACCAAAGCTCTCGTACAAACCTAAAAAGTCGCCTAGCTTGTAACGGTAAAACTTGTTCTCTTCTTCAGATTCCTGATTATGAATAGTTAATAAGTTATCATTAGTATCACTGTAATTTTTAATCAGCCGGAACAGCTCTTTAGAAACCGAGTATGGCGCATGGGGCGTAATGGAGCACGATAAAGGCTTAAATTGCTTATGCAGTTCCAGCGCATTTTGAAATACAGCTTCAGCGCGTTCGGGCAAAAAGCTGAATACTTCAATAAAAGTATGGTAGTATATTTTGCTGTTGGTTTTGATGGGGATAGTAAGCGCACTGTTGGAAATATCACCAACGGCAACAATGCCCTCATCATACATTTCCTGGTCGGCCTTTAATGCGGCTTCGGTAGCCTCGGCAGGGTCAACGTTCCGGAACTGCTGTACAGCTTTGATGAAATCAACCAGCCCGGTTTGCTGCTGTATTTTGTTATGAAGATGCGAAAGTTCAAGATGACAATGGGTATTGATAAACCCCGGGCATAAAACGCCGTTTAACTGCTCAACCTGAACCCCAGGCTTTGCATAACTGTCAACTGATATAATCTTGCCGTAATCATCAACGGTAATAATTCCATTCTTTATCGGATCGGCACTAATAGGAAAAACGTAATCGGCTCTAAAACTTTTCATTTAATGAAATTAATCAATACTCTATCCCATCTTAAATTACCCCATAACTATTTTAATGTAGAACGCATTAAATACAATTAACTTTTAGTTGTTGTTTTTTAATTTTACAATTCAAAAACGCAACCTGAAATCGTAGCAAGTATAAATTACTTACCTTTGTAAGGTGAGTATAAATCAAGGTAAAACAGACATCCGCAGCCTGAGCCTGGAAGCTTTGCAACAACGCTTTGTTAGCCTGGGCGAGAAAAGCTTCAGAGCTAAGCAAGTGTATGAATGGCTTTGGAAAAAATCATGTGTATCGTTTGATGACATGAGTAACATATCTAAAGAACTTCGTCACAAACTGGATGAGCATTTCACCATTAATGCTGTTAAAATCCACAACTCACAGTTCAGCGCCGATAAAACTATAAAAAATTCCTTTAAGTTGCACGATACGCACTTAATTGAAGGCGTTTTAATTCCAACCCCAGAGCGGATGACGGCCTGCGTATCATCGCAGGTTGGGTGCAGTCTTACCTGTAAGTTTTGTGCTACCGGCTACATGGATCGTAAACGCAACCTGAATGCCGATGAAATTTACGACCAGGTAGTATTAATTAGTCAGCAGGCACAACAAAATTATAATCTCCCTTTAACCAATATTGTGTACATGGGGATGGGCGAACCTTTGCTGAACTATGCCAATGTACTAAAATCAGTTGAGCGCATTACTGCCGAAGATGGCTTAGGCATGGCGGCTAAGCGTATTACGGTATCTACCGCAGGTATTGCCAAGATGATTAAAAAACTGGGCGACGATCAGGTAAAATTTAACCTGGCTTTGTCACTCCATGCTGCTAATGATGAGAAGCGTAACCAGATTATGCCAATTAATGAGCAAAACTCGTTGAAGGCATTGGCTGAAGCTTTGAAATACTACTATAACAAAACCAAAAACCCCGTTACTTACGAATACATCGTGTTTCATAACTTTAATGATGGCTTACAGGATGCCATGGAACTGGCTCGCTTTTGCAAGCATCTGCCTTGCAAGGTAAACATCATTGAATACAATCCGATCTCGTTTGCTGATTTCCTGAATGCCGGCGAAGACAAGATTGATGCTTTTGCGACTTACCTGCGTAAACAAGGCATCATCACCAACGTACGCCGCAGCCGGGGCAAAGACATTGACGCTGCTTGCGGACAATTAGCCGTAAAAGAACAAGCGGCTGTTGTATAGAGCTGAGAATGCAGTGTTAGAAAGTTAAGTTAGCTAAGTTTCGGCTTTAACTATTTGATTTTACAAGCTATATTTTTTATTCTTGGTGCTGTATTCACCTTTGCACCATGAACCTGCGCAACAGCTACCTGGCCGATTTTATTAGCCTGATTTATCCGCGGCTTTGCCAGGCTTGCAACAGCACTTTACTGGGCACCGAGAGCTTAATTTGTACCGATTGCTTGTACAACCTGCCTTACACGCAGTTTCATCAACAACCTGATAATATTGTAGCGCAACAGTTTTGGGGTAAATTACAAGTGCAGGCCGCTTATGCCTTATTGTATTTTGAAAAAGGCAGCAAGGTACAACACCTCATGCACCAGTTTAAATATCAGGATATGCCAGCCATTGGCAACCGCCTGGGCCAGATAGCCGGCGCACAGTTGATGCAAAACCCCACTTTTGCTTCGGTGGATGTAATTATACCTGTACCCTTGCATATAAAACGTTTCCGCAAGCGGGGCTATAACCAAAGTACTTGCTTTGCCGACGGACTAGCCGCCAAACTGAATGCCCAGGTTGAGGAGCATAACCTGATACGCACCATAAATACTGCTACACAAACCCAAAAATCAAGGTTTGCACGATTTGAGAACATGCAGGAGGTTTTCGCCATTAAAAACCCGGCAGCACTTATGAACAAGCACATTTTATTGGTTGATGATATTGTAACCACCGGCTCCACACTGGAAGCCTGCGGATTAGCTTTGCTGCAAGTGCCCGGCTTAACTTTGAGCATAGCTACTATTGCTTATGCCGTGTAGGGATTTTCAAAATCGAATTAAAAAATCTTCCCGCACCTGCCCTGTTCTGAAATAGACTAAGCCCAGCCAAAATAAATCAACCGTTACGGTTACCTGTGGGTTAGCTTTGATTGCCTGCCAAGCTTGTTCGGTTTGCGCATTACGATGAACATTTTTAATCAGCATACAGGTTTGCGCTTGTACGTGCGTTAAGCTTTGTTCAAAATACAGCCACAAACGTTCGGGATGCTGGTGGGCATCAATCCAAATCAGGTCGGCCGGGGTTGGTTGTTCAGGCTTGAGCCAGGTAGCTTGAGGTGCGGCTGTTTGCATTATTAGCTGGTCAGCTGGGGTTGGTTCAGTTAACGTGTATAAATGCCGGGGATGGGCATCACTTACCAAACGGTACAGCAGTTTGTCAACGCGGTTTAATTTATGCACATCGGCCAGGCTGTTTTGCATATCGGCATATACTTTTTTGGGCGAAAAATCGTAAATTACCTCATCAACCAACCGGTAAACAAACGGCGAATGCAAGCCATGCCGGGTAATGGCTTTAAAGCGGTGCAAAATATGCTTTGCTGCAAACTTTAGGTTAAACACGGTTGTAAAAGTAGATAAAGCTTTAGTATTTTTTAGCAGAGAGGATGGAGTGCATGATTAATGAGACCGAAATAAAATCATTGATACAATTACTAGACGACCCAGACCGGGAAATTTTTGAACATGTACATGACAAGTTATTATCATACGGTCCTATAGCTGTAGAGTACTTGGAATCAGCTTGGGAACAGGCTTTTGACCCGGTACAGCAGGAACGTATTGCCAACCTGGTACATGAAATTCAGTTCAGTTTGGTTAAAAATGAATTGGAACTATGGCACCAGGGCGGTTCTTTTGATTTGCTGCGTGGCGTGCTCATCATCAACAAATACCAATACCCTGATTTAGACGAGCAGAAAATTATTAACCAGATTGAAGCCATTAAACGCGACATCTGGATGCAAATGATGTTTGAGGGCAGCCCGTCAGACCAGGTGAAACTGATTAACCATGTGTTGTACAATATTCATGGTTTTAGCGGCAATACCACCAATCACCAGAATCCGCAAAACAGCTACCTGAACCAGGTGCTGGAAACTAAAAAGGGAAACCAGATTTCGCTGGCAATCATCTATTCGGTGATTGCCCAAAAGCTGGACATTCCCATTTATGGGGTTAACCTGCCGCAATACTTCATACTGGCTTATATGGATGAAGCCTACAAAAATGAGTATGAAGGTGGTGTGCTATTTTACATCAATGCCTTTAACAAGGGCTTTATTTTTGGCCGTCGTGATGTAGATTCGTTTTTGAAGCAGCTGAACTTGAAAGTAGAAAAACAATACTATGAACCCTGCTCGAACGACGATATTGTACGCCGTGTTTTGCGCAACCTGATTAGTTCGTACGAGCAGCTAGGCTCTATGGATAAAGTGCGTGAGTTAACTGAATTGCTGGGGATATTAGGGTAACTTACAAATAGATTATTGCAAGATACATAGAGCGTTACTACCAAGCTACTAACAAGTTTTTGCCAGTGTTATACTTTGTGACACTGGCTTTTTATATTTAAGTATTATTGAAAAGGAACTTTGGCAGAGCTAATTGGATCCCAGTTTATCAACTGAACCTACCTCTTATTTTGTTCATGCTCCTCTCATGCACATACTACTAGCTTATTTTTTCTTCACTTTGCTTTTTAACAACTTAGTTAGTAAGTTGCATTCAACTTAACCTATTCCTTCATGAAATATCGAATTATTTTTAAGCTAGCATTTCTAAGCGCCCTGATTTCCCTGAAATCTATTGCACAAGAAAGTACGTTGAAAATTAGCTATAAAGTTAATGATAACAGAAGTGTTGATTTCACTTATAACAAAACCGACCTAGGTACCTTTACAGTAGTGCTTAATTTCAGCAACCTGAGCAACACTTTAACAAGTTCCGGAGAACAGACCCTAAATGTTAAAGGATATTCCGGTAATCTTTTCACCCTGACTCCATCAAATAAAGACCAAGGTATCGGCTTTTCATACAACTATTCTTATATACGTGGTAAACTAAAGCCCAAATACGATACAGACTTCATTTACCTGCTCCCTTTTAAAGGGGGTACCCACGTACAAGCCTTTGAATCAAACTTTGTTAATGCCATGTATTTTGGTAATACTACACCCGATGATTGGAAATTTTACCGCTTTAATACCAACCATGAAGATACTGTAACCGCAGTACGCAAAGGTATGGTGGTTAGTGTAAAAGATATTTATGAAAGCAACGAAAAGGTAGATTTAGCCTATAAAAGTACACTTAACGAAGTAGTAATTGAACATGCCGATGGTACGCTAGCTACCTACCAAGGGTTTAAAAAAGGGAGTATTGTAGTTCGGGAAGGCCAAATTGTTTATCCGGGAACGCTTCTGGGTATAGACAGCAAATATAGTGTAAATGGCCAATACAATATTGCGCTTTGCATTACGTACCTGAAATCAGCAGATTTTGAAAGCAACCGGAACAAAACCTTACAAACAACCAAAAGCCTTTACGGCTTTGTAACACCCAAGTTCTACACTAACGAAAACGCCAACTTAGTGCTTGTACCCCAACAATACTACACAGCTGGCAGTACGCCTGAGATTTTAAAGAAAGAATTGACGAAGAAAGAGTTAAAAATAGCAAATGTCAAGTAATTATTAGTTGCTTAAAAGACACAAGTCACCTCTGGCGCAAGTATGTCGGGTGGGGAATTGTAGTGGCTACTTGTGCCTGTATACGTTACACGACTAATCTGCTATCCACAAGCTTCAATCAGTTAATTTCGTCGCCATCATCAAAAAACCACAAAAGAATCCCAAAATCACTGACAAAACAGTGCCACCACTGCCAATGGTTTGTCAGTGTTACAAGGTGTTAAACACTGAAACATGTAACACCTGTAACACTTTTCTTCATGGAGCTTTATGCCACCTGCATCAACTTTAAAAACTAAGCTAAAAATCTTACTTCGCTAACCAGCCATTCGCCAGCATCCAGTTGGTGCAGCGTTCAAACCACTGGTCTTTGGTGGTGGCATTGTTCAGGCCGAAGCCGTGTCCGCCGGCAGGATAAATGTGCATTTCGGCTTTAACGCCAGCTTTGGTCAGGGCTTCGTAAAACAGCAGACTGTTTTGTACAGGTACGGTTTTATCATCTTGCGCCTGCACTAAAAAGGCAGGTGGCGTTTGGGTGCTTACCTGCTTCTCGTTCGAATATAAATCTACCTGCTCGGTGGTTGGCGTTTTACCTATCAGGTTTTCGCGCGAGCCTTTGTGAGCAAACTCGCCGAAAGTAATTACCGGGTATAGCAACACCATAAAATCAGGCCGTACACTGATGTTGCTGGCATTGTCAATTACCGCTTTATTAAAATGCGTACCAGCTGTAGATGCCAGATGCCCACCAGCCGAAAAGCCGACAATCCCTATCTTGCCAGGATTAAGTTGCCATTCGGTAGCGCGTTGCCTAACCAACTGAATAGCCCGTTGTGCATCCTGCAATGGGCCAACGCTTTTGTCGGCCATAATTACATCACTCGGCAAACGGTATTTCAGCACAAATGCTGTTACGCCTATCTCATTAAACTTACGAGCTACCGCATACCCCTCATGCTCAATAGCCAGCCGGGAATAGCCACCACCAGGGCAAATAATTACAGCCGTTCCATTAGCTTTATCTTTAGCCGGAAAGAAAGGAGTGAGTGATGGGCTAGTCACCATACTTACCCGGTCGTTTTCTGTTTTTTCAGCATAAGTAGCCGGGGCAGTTTTACTACCGGGTACACCGTTGGGGTAAAGCGGTATTGCCTGGTTGTTTTGCGCATAACTAATGTTCACCATACATAAGAAAACGGCGAAATGAAGAAGAGTTTTCATAAAGGTTGATAATGGGTTAATAGCAGCCATAAAAAAACCGCCACTGCAAGATACAAAGCAGTGGCGGTTCATTCCGTTAAGTAGTTGACTTTATTTAGATCCGCCAAACTCCATGAGGTAGGCTTTTAAAAAGTCGTTCAGGTCGCCATCCAGTACGGCTTGGGCGTTGCTGGTTTCATGGTCGGTACGCAAATCTTTCACCAGCTTGTACGGGTGCAACACATAGTTGCGAATTTGTGAGCCCCACTCTATTTTCTTTTTGTTACCCTCAATCGCATTGGTAGTTTCCATGCGCTTACGCATCTCAATTTCATACAATTGCGATTTCAATAAGCGGATAGCATTTTCCTTGTTCTGTAACTGCGAACGCGATTCCTGGTTTTTAATAATAATACCTGAAGGTTTGTGGTACAAACGTACAGCAGTTTCTACCTTGTTCACGTTCTGCCCACCGGCACCACCCGAACGAAAAGTTTCAAACTCAATATCAGCCGGGTTTACCTCAATTTCAATGGTATCATCCACCAACGGGTACACATATACGGAGGCAAAAGAGGTATGGCGCTTGGCATTGGCATCAAACGGTGATACGCGCACCAAACGGTGTACGCCATTTTCACCCTTCAGATAACCGTAAGCAAAATCGCCTTCAAATTGCAGGGTAACGGTTTTGATACCGGCCACATCACCTTCCTGATGATCTTGCTCAGATACTTTATAACCGTTTTTTTCGCCCCACATAATGTACATACGCATCAGCATGCTGGCCCAATCGCAGCTTTCAGTACCACCAGCACCGGCAGTAATCTGCAATACGGCGTTCAGTTGGTCTTCCTCGGCCGATAGCATGTTTTTGAACTCCAGCTCTTCTACCGCTTTCAGCGTAGTATCAAACTGCTCCTGCATTTCAGTTTCGGTAGCATCGCCACCCTGGTAAAATTCAAATAGTACGCCGGCATCATCCACCATCGATACTACTTTTTGGTAAGCATCAGTCCATATTTTCTTAGCCTTAATAGAAGCCAATACTTTTTCAGCTTCTTTTGGTGCATTCCAAAAATCCGGACCAACCGTTATTTCCTGTTCCTTACTTAGTTCTTCCAGCTTATGATCGATGTCAAAGATGCCTCCTCAGGGAAGCTGTTCTATCCCTTAAATCCTGAATTTGTTCTTTAGTCATAAAGACAAAGATAGTTAATCCGCCCGTTCCGACCGACACAAAAATCAGCAGCCTTAAAAATGGCAATCTGCTACAAATACACTTGGGTAGCTATAATAAAAGTACCTTTTGATGCATCCTGCCTATTGTCCACTACGATAGGCCGGGTTTGGTATTTAAAGGAAATACGGGCATGGTGCCCATCCAGGTAGATATTGCCACCGGCACTCCAGTACGTAAATTTAGCGCTGCCATACCGGTCAAACTGCTGCAGGCTGTATTCGCCAAAAGCCTGCAAACGGGTGCGCGAGTTCAGCAACGTTTTAGGCAGCAGCAACCCGGCTTGGGTAAACCACGATTCACCCGTACCAATCAGCGGAGCCAGATTACCATAACCCGCCTGCGATACATTACCCATATACCCGGCATCAGCACTTACATTAGCATTCATGATGGAACCGGTACGCAAATAGTTCGGGCCAAAGTTGTAGTGATAATATACTGTATAGCCCGTAAAGGCCCAGTTCTGTCGGGTACCGCCGAACGGCAAATCAGCAAAAGCATCGACAGCCCAAAGCGTAATACTATGCCGTATTAGTGGCGATGTAGCCGTATTGTTAGCCTGCGTTACGGTGCCCTCGGGTGTGGCATAATAGCCTGCACCAATATTAAACACCCGCATGGTACCAATATAGGTACCTGTAGTATAAGGCAGCAAATAATTCTCTTTATCCAGAAACTGCCAAGCTGCGTAGCCGGTAGTAGATAGTTTGCCGGTAGCATTATTATCTACCGCATAGCTGCTATCAGGCGCACCTTTCGGGTAGGCTGTAGGCGTAGAAAGCACCGTAAAAGGTTTATTAACAGCCCATCGATAAGCAACAGGGCCGATGTTCCCTTTAACATATACACCTAGCTGCCGGGCAAACTGGTCGGAGAGGTCAACCAGTGGCCAGTTGTACAACGGCACATCCAACGCTAGGTAACTGGCCGAGCTTGAGCTGGTCATGCGGCTAATGCCCATCCAGTAATGCAAGCCTGTTCCAATATATAAAGAGGCAAAATTTGCTTTTTGGGTCGCTCGGTCTTTGTCGGGCACTACGGCGTATTCATTCCATAAATCATGCAAATAGATGCCCGGCTTTTTACCCAAGGTGCCACCATAGGTAGCGCCTCCATTACCTGTACTCCCACCACCTGGAGTACCTCCCGAAGAAAAAGTCTGGTTATCAATACCAATATCAGCCAGTACCAGATAGCGGTCGGATAGTTGGCTGTAAGTTAGAAACCGAAACTGTCGCAAACTGAAATCATTCCAGCCTTTTTGCGGGATGCCGTTAATAGCCGTACCAGGGTTAGCATCGGTATGCCGTCCCCAAAAGGTAGCCCAGGTTAAAAATTTAATATACTTGGTCGTATCCCTAAACTTAATAGCCACACCTGATTTATATTCGGGTGGGGTACCCTGGCCCCTACTAGCAGAGCTAATGTGCAATAGGATGGCTAACAAGAGCAATACTTGCCCTAGTAAACGTTTATTCATAAGCCGAAGTTTATTGGCATAATGTTTATTACAGAATGGTATTAGCTTAATTTTTCGGCGGCACGCGCATGGCCACCGGTCTCTTTGATGATAAAGCCTACAACAATAGCCAAGGCTGTAATAATCAGCCAGAAGTTACCGGATGCTTTAAAATGCGCTAAATGATCGGTAGTAGTGGTTAAATCTTTACCGTAGCTTTTGGCAAAAACGGGTCCTAGCAAAGCTGTTACTCCAAAGGTTAAAAAGTTGATGGCACCGGTAGCGCTGCCTTTTACATTATCTGGGTTGGCTTCTTTGATAATACTATATGGAATCATGGCAGCTCCTGAAGCTATGCCAAAAATCAGCATAGATACAAAGGCTGGCAGCAAGCTTGGCAAATACAACAGTTGCGCAAAGCTGAGCATCATGAGCAACCCACCGCCTATAATGGCCGGCTTACGGGCTTTAATCCGATCAGATATCCAACCGAGCAGCGGGCAACCAACTACCCAGCCCAACGGCACCATAGCACAAGTTAAAACAGCCGAGTTATAATTAAACTGTTTATCCTGCTGAAAAAACGCAATACCCCAGGTCATGGCAAAAATAGTAGTAGGCGCAAACAGCAACCCAGATATAATGCCGCTTAAATAAGATTGTGGGTTGGCAAACACAACTTTATAAGGTTCTATGATATTAGCCCATGGGCTGCCACCTTCATTATTCAGCTTTTCGCGTGGGGTAATAATAAACAGCCCCAGGCACACCAGTGCACAAAGCACGCCTATAGCAATCCAGATAGCTTGTATAGATACTCCGTTATGAACTAACGGGCCTACTACAAACTGCCCGGCCGAACCACCCAGCATACCTACACATTGAGTAAAGCCAATAGCTGTGGCAATATACTTGGCCGGAAAACCGTGTGAAGCCAGGTACACACATCCGGTAAAGGCAAATGCCGAACCGGCTCCTTGCAATAAACGTCCGGTATTGCCAGCCACAACGCTGGGTACTGCAAAAAGCAAACAGCCAATACACAAAATACCAATGCCGATAGTTATGGGGTAACGGGCACCTGCATGATCTAAAGCTACGCCGGCTATTAAACTGGTGGCAGAATAGGTATAATAGTACATACCCAATACGGCACTAACGCCTACAGCGGTTATCTTAAAAGTATCAGATAATTGCGGAATCATGACTGCCGGCGATGAACGCGCCGCGTATTCCAGAAAGTAAAACATACATCCGAAAGCCCAGGCAATAATAAAGGGTCTCTGGTAAGATTGCATTGATGCCTCGTTAATTGAATCAGCCATAAATATGAATTAAACCTTATATGATGTTAGCAGGTGCAGCATTACACCTTTTTATTTTCGTATTCAGCTATACGTCGGCTAATATTTATTGGGGAGCGGGAATGGTAGGACTAAAAACGCTTTTTTTTCCAGGCACAATCCGGTATGCTGTATAGCTACTCTACTAAACACCCAAAAAATCAAGCGAATTCACTCACTTAACAGGCACTCAATCCAAATTGTTGTTTATTTTTTAGTTAATGTTTTTCTGAATTAAATAAAACCAGACTTCTGGTTGAAAGTTATTCCTGTAAATCAAACAACCAGAAAGAGTATGGCCAAGAATGTAGCAGAACAATTGGTAGAAATGCTGATTGCAGCCGGTATTAAAAGAATTTATGCCGTAACAGGTGACAGCTTAAATGAAGTAAATGATGCTGTACGCCGCAGCGACAATCAAATTCAGTGGATACACGTACGCCACGAAGAAGCCGGCGCCTATGCCGCCGCTGCCGAAGCCGAATTACTTGGCATTGCCTGTTGTGCAGGTAGTAGCGGGCCAGGCCACGTGCATTTGGTAAATGGCTTGTATGATGCACACCGTTCGGGCGCACCAGTTATTGCCATTGCATCTACCTGTGCTACCCACGAGTTTGGTACTGAGTACTTCCAGGAAACCAACACCATTAAGCTGTTTGATGATTGCAGTTATTATAATCAGATAGCCTGTACCCCGGCACAGTTGCCACGTATGCTACAAGCTGGTATTCAATATGCATTAAGTAAAAAAGGAGTGTCGGTAATTGGCCTGCCAGGTGATTTAACCAAGTTAGACGCCGAGGAAATCACGACTTCCATCCGCAACTATCCGGCTGAACCTATTATTCGCCCATCCGATCCTGACCTGCATACTTTAGCCTCCCTGATTAATGAAAGTGAGAAGATCACTATTTACTGCGGTATAGGCTGTGCCAATGCTCACGATGAGGTAGTTGAACTTTCCAAACGCATCAATGCGCCAGTAGGTTATTCGTTCCGTGGCAAGATGTATGTGCAGCATGATAATCCTAACGAAATAGGCATGACCGGCCTGCTAGGCTTACCATCGGCCTACCATAGCATGCACGAATCGGATTTATTGATATTACTGGGCACAGATTTTCCATACGAACAATTTATACCTACAGATTGCAAAATTGTACAGATTGATACCAAGGCTGAGCGCATTGGCCGACGTGCCCGCGTAGATTTGGGCTTGTGCGGCAAAGTGGAGGATACCTTACAAGCCTTGTTGCCATTAATTCCGCAAAAAACTGACGACAACTTCTTGCAAGTGCAGCTTAAATTATATGCACACGTAAAAGATAACCTGCAAACTTATGTAAACGATCGTGGTACTCCAGGTAATATCCACCCTGAATTTGTAGCTAATACATTAGACCAACTGGCCGACCATAATGCTATTTTTACGGTAGATACCGGTATGTGCTGCGTTTGGGGTGCACGTTATATTCATGGTACTGGCCAACGCAGAATGATTGGTTCCTTTAATCATGGCTCTATGGCTAATGCTATGCCACAGGCTATTGGTGCCGCATTGGCCTGCCCCGACCGGCAGGTAATTGCCTTAGCCGGCGATGGTGGCATATCTATGCTGCTGGGCGATTTAGCTACCATTGCTCAGTATAAACTACCTATTAAAATTATCGTATTTAACAATCGATCATTAGGTATGGTGAAGTTGGAAATGGAAGTTATGGGCTTACCTGACTGGCAAACTGATATGCATAATCCTGACTTTGCATTGGTAGCTCAGGCGATGGGCATCAGAGGCATTAAAGTTAATGACCCCGATCAGGTAGAACAAGCCTTGCGTGATGCCTTACTGTACAACGGTCCCGTACTGCTGGATGTAATGACCGACCCTAATGCTTTGGCTATGCCGCCTAAGGTAGAGTTTCAGCAAATGAAAGGCATGTCATTAGCCATGAGCAAGCTTATTTTGAACGGGCAAATGGGTGAGGTATGGGATACCATTAAATCAAACTACAAACACATTAAAGAAGTACTGTAACCCACCACCACTATAAAAGAAAACTATAATATAACTTAAAAGTATAGCCAAAGATACCTCCTATGGAAAATCAAGATCCAACCCAGAAATATGAAAGCAATCCGTTCCCGGAGCAGAGCCAGGAAGTACCGGGTACTGAACAGGATATGCAGCCAAAAGCTGACCACGGCGAAACTTCGTACAAAGGTTCAGGAAAATTAACCGGCCGTAAAGCTATTATTACCGGTGGCGATTCAGGTATTGGCAGGGCTGTAGCTATTGCTTATGCCCGTGAAGGAGCCGATGTACTGATTGCCTACCTGAACGAAGATGAGGATGCCCGTGAAACAGCCCGACTGGTAGAAGAAGCCGGCCGCAAAGCTGTTTTGGTTGCTGGCGATATTCGTGAGGAAGAACATTGTCAGCTCATCATTGATAAAGCCATACTGGAATTTGGTCGAATTGATATTTTGGTTAACAATGCAGCATTCCAAATGTCTAGAAAGTCATTACAGGAAGTATCCAGCGAAGAGTGGGACCGGACCTTCAAAACTAATATTTACCCGATGTTTTACCTGTGCAAAAAAGCAGAAGAGTACCTGAAGCCTGGCAGCACAGTTATTAATACCACTTCGGTAAATGCTTACAAACCACGGCCAACTTTAATAGCTTACGCGGCTACTAAAGGTGCTATTCAAAACTTCACCTCCAGCATGGGGCAGCTTTGGGCCGAAAAAGGTATAAGGGTAAATTGTGTAGCTCCTGGGCCGATATGGACACCTCATATTCCAGCAACCATGTCACCTGAAGAAGTTCAATCATTCGGGCAAGATGTTCCCTTAAAACGTGCTGGTCAGCCAGCTGAATTAGCTGCGGCTTATGTGTATCTGGCTTGCGAAGATTCCAGCTATGTAACGGGTTCAACCATTCAGGTAACTGGTGGCTCACCAACTATCTAATCCTCCTCACTACTCGGTAAGTTAGTGCAACATCAAGCTAAGTAAAAATCCATATGATAGATTAGGAATTAAGCTCATAAATTTTTAATATATAATATTGATCTTGTAATTATATTTCTACATTCCTAATAGATATAAGAAGCTATGCTCCTATACAGCATAGCTTCTTCTTTTTTAATCTTACTTGCATAAATAGTTTTAGCACACTGTTCTATATATACCAGCCACTTTTACACCTTTTTGTGCAATTTAATATACAATAATTTAGAGTGTATGTATTTTTAAATAGAATTGTACTCAATACACTACAACCCTTATTCTATATTACAATTATATTTATTAGCTTTTTTGAAAATTTCACTGCCTTAATTAAAAAAATTCAAGCCGTATTAAACACATTCTTTTAGTTAAAAAATTATACGACACAAGAAAAATCAAACTTCTTTAAAGTAAAGCATAGTAAGTTAATAAGCTATTATTAATACAAAACGATAAATATTAAAGCACTTATTATCAATAATTTATATATAAAAAAAGCATCCTATCTCTATTATTAAAAGACAATAGACCATCATAGTTCCTGTAAGGCTCATTTGATACCAGTACATGATTAATTTGGCTAAAAGCCACTGCTTAGTCAGGAGCAAACCAACAATAAAGCAATTATGGCTTTACTTTTGTATATACCCTTACGACTCTGCATCTAACTAAAAGAAATAAAAACGTTTACATCTACCTATGCTAAAACGTTAAAAGTTAAAAAAGAGAATTCTCAGGCACCCAAGCTGAGATGATTTTGTTCTTTGTTTTGGGTTTAATCAATAGTTTAAATTAATTAGGGGAAAGGGAGCTTCAAAAGAGCTCTCTTTTTTTATGCCTGAATTTTCGCTTTCAATAGTACTACTCATTACTAATTATTTGATAGTTAAGCTGAAGTTTAGCTTAATTCAATCCATTGTCAAATCTGTTTTACAAATAAACTTTACGGCTATTTTTAACTTAATTTGTTAGGTATCGTTTACGCGTTATACATAAACCATGAAAAGATTTACTTTAATTACCAGTATATTTCTGTTAAGCCTATATAGCACTTTTGCACAAAGCAAGTTGCCTACAGGCATTTGGCGCGGAGCACTTAAGCTGGCATCCGGCAATGAATTACCTTTTAACTTTGAAGTAAAAGACACAGCCGGTCGCCAGCAAATGGCTATTATAAATGGTAAGGAACGTTTTAAAGTAACAGATATAAAAACCAAAGGTGATTCGGTATTCATCCATATGCCTTTGTTTGATTCTGAATTCAGGCTGAAGCTGCAAGGCAGTGCATTAAGCGGTAACTGGATTAAACATTTGGGCGAGCGTGATGCCAGCACTCCTTTTTCAGCTCAACAAGGCGTAAACTGGCGCTTTTTCAAAACACCCGAAAAAGCAACTTATCCGGTAGCCGGGCGCTGGTCGTCCATATTTGGTGAAAATGCCGCCGATCGAGATACTACCATTGGCGAATTTCAGCAAAATGGCAATAAGGTAACCGGCACATTTTTAACCACCACCGGAGATTATCGGTATCTGGAAGGCACAATAAATGGCAACCAGCTTTACCTCTCATGCTTTGATGGGGGGCATGCCTTTTTATTTACCGCTAACCTGAAAGATGCCCAAACCTTAACTGATGGTGTATTTTACTCCGGTTACTCGGGTAAAACTCCATGGTCGGCTATAAAAAACCCGAATGCTAAACTGCCCGATCCTTATTCCTTAACTGCGTTAAAACCGGGTTATAAAAAAATTGAATTTTCTTTTCCGGATGCAGTTACCCGCAAGCCGGTATCTTTATCTGATAGCCGATTTAAAAACAAAGTAGTCATTATGCAATTTATGGGTTCCTGGTGCCCTAATTGTATGGACGAAACTGCTTTCCTAGTAAACTATTATAAAAAATACCACCCACGTGGTGTTGAAATTGTAGGCTTAGCTTACGAACGCACTAATGATTTTGCCAAATCCCAAAAAGCGGTACTGCAGGAAAAAAGCCACTTTAACATCCCCTACCCGTTGCTGATTACCGGCGCTACGTTGAACAAGCAGGAAACCGCCAAAAGCATACCTATGCTGGCTAATTTTGTGGCATTCCCAACTACGGTAATTATTGATAAAAAAGGAGATGTACGTAAAATATATACCGGCTACAGTGGCCCGGGTACCGGCAATTACTATCTGGAATTCGTGAATGAGTTTGAAAAGCTGACTGAAGATTTATTGGCTGAGAAGTAACCTTTTTATATCATCGTCATGAATACGCAGCCTGTACTTAAAATAGCCGTTGTAGGTCCTGAATCTACCGGTAAATCAACCATGTCGGCCTATCTGGCGCAACATTATCAAACTATCTGGGTACCTGAGTATGCCCGTGGCTACTGCGAAGGACTGCAAGGCGATTATACCTGGCAAGATGAGATCAATATGTTTCATGGGCAACTGGCGTTGGAAAATGAACTGCTGCCCCAGGCTAACCGCCTAATCATCTGCGACACTACTTTTATCACCGTTAAAATATGGAGCGACCAGTTATTTGGCCGGTCGCCGCAAGAAGTATTGGATGAGCTTTCCCATCATCAGTACGATTTTTACTTGTTATTGAACATTGACCTGCCCTGGCAAGACGATCCACTGCGCGATTTCCCCAACCTTCGCGAACACTTTATGGACGTATGGCACCGCGAACTGCAAGCACTGAATGCCCAGTATACCGTTGTATCGGGTGCCGGGCAGCAGCGCTATGATGCAGCTGTGGCTGCCGTTGACACCTTTTTGAAAAATATTTAATATTTTTTGTGATTAGATGCAACGCCTTAAAAACTACGGCGTCTGTTACTCTTGAAAGCTAATCACAATCTTGGAAACCCCATTCATCGATAAACATTACAAGCTGGTTACCGAGTGCAAACAAGGCAGTAAAAAAGCCTGCTTTGAACTTTACCGGTTGTATGCGAAAGCTATGCTGAACGTAGCCTTTCGGATATTGAATGATATGAATGAAGCCGAAGATGTTTTGCAGGAGGCATTTGTAGATGCTTTCAATAAACTGAAAGATTTTCGGCAGGAAACCACCTTTGGGCTTTGGCTGAAACAAATTGTGATCAACAAATCTATTAACCTGTTGCGCAAACGCCGGCTGGAATGGGTAGAGCTGGAAAACGATCAACTGGAAAATATCGCAGAAGCTGAAGAGAATGATGACGAGGATATACAATATCGTGTGGTTCAGGTAAAAGAAGCTATGCAACAATTGCCTGAAGGTTACCGGGTGGTATTATCCCTTTATTTGCTGGAGGGTTATGATCATGAAGAAATAGCCCAAATATTAAGCATTAGTGAAAATACCTCAAGAACCCAGTTTTTGAGAGCTAAAAGAAAATTAAACGAAGTGTTAAAAATAAAAGGAGTAGCCTGATGAGTAAGCGATTGGAAGATTTTATTCAAGCAAATCGTGAAGCGTTTGATGATTTAGAACCCCGGCCCGACTTGTGGAGCCGCATAGAGCAACAACTACCTGCCGAACCAGAGCCAATGCCAAAGCGAGAAGCTAAAACATTCACTTTAGGCTTTGTGCTACGGGTAGCAGCCATTATAATTATCGTGATGGGTATAGGTTTCACTATTTATTTGCGTACCCAAACTACAAAAGGCGTTGATTTGGCAGCGATCAATCCAGAATATGCCAAACAGCAGGTACAATATGCCTCGCTGGTACAGGCCAAGCGTACCGAGCTGCGCGTATTAGCACAAAATGATCCGCAGTTATATCAGGAGTTCAGCCACGATATAGCCAAAATGGATTCTGCTTATAGAAAACTAAACCATGATTTAGCTACCAGTCCTAACCAGGAACGTGTTTTACGTGCAATGATCCGGAACTTGCAAATACAAACCGAGGTACTCAATCAACAACTACAAGCTATTGAACAGTTTAACCAGTTTAAAAATCAGCAAAATGAAACTAAAAATATTTAACCTGACTTTGTACATGATGTGCGCCTTTATGCTCCTATCGCTACCAAGTTTTGCCCAAACCAATTCAGCTAAAGATACTACCGATTACCGTCAGCAAATGCACCAGCTACGCGAACAGATGCGCACCCTGCAACACCAAATGAGCCGGCTGCAAATGCAAGAACTACGCAAGCAGACCCAAGTGCTGCGTAAACAAAGCCAAAGCTTATATATAGTGCCCGGCCAGCAGTTTGATTTAGGCACCCTGAACAGTTTAAAGCTAAACAGCCAAAAGCTAACTGACAGCATAATTAACACTCTTAAACTGAACGATAGCTCGCTCAATCTTAAAAGTTTAACCAGCACGCTCAACAACCGTATATATGCACGGATAGCCCCAATGTCGCGCTTATCTGGCACTATGAACATGGGGCATAACGAATCGGAGGCAGAGTTAAGAAAGCAGGTACAAAGTGGCGATGTAAAAGAAAAAATTAAAACTTACAGCAAAAGCTACCCGGTAAGTAATAATGATACCATACAAATTAAAAATTCGTACGGTAAGGTAAGCGTTAATACCTGGAACAAAAGCGAGGTGAAGGTAGAGGTAGAAATAAAAGCCTATGCCAATGAAGAAGCCGACGCACAAAACTTATTGAACAATATTATCATTAACGACAGCAAAAAAAATGCAGTTGTTGCTTTTAAAACTGATATTGATATTCCAAAATCAGTAAATAAAAACGGCAACATACTCGGTACCTGGTTTAACTCGGGTAAACGATACACCCGCAAAATGATTATCAATTACACCGTTTATATGCCGGCCAAAAGCCACCTGAACATTAACAATACGTTTGGTAGCATTGTATTACCAGAATTACTAGGCAAAGTGAACATCATATTGAGTAATGGTAGCTTAATTTCGCAACCCTTAGTGAATCCTGAGAACCGATACAACATCAGTTTTAGTGATGGGAATATAGCTGCTGTTAACGGCGGTAAACTCAATGTAAGTTACAGCCGGGTAAATGTTGGTACGGCTGATAAACTGAAAGCCACCTCCAACTTTTCGACTTTGAATGTTGATAAATTGAAATCGTGGGGAGATGTGGCCGTACGTTATGGTGAGGGGTTCAAAGTGAATGAGCTGGATAAAAACCTGAAGAATCTAAATGTTAATGCAGCTTTTACCAAGCTGGCTATTACCCCCGGCGATAATGTAGATTTTGATATTACCACCCACTTAGGCAATTTTAACTATGATACTACCGATGTTAAACTGACTAGTGGATTGCCTACCAGTAATGAACGGGGATCGTTAAGTACCAGAACCTACAAAGGCAAAATTGGTAAGGGCAATATTAACAAAGTAATCAACATTAAGTCTTCATTCACCAACGTTAAGTTTAATTAATCACATCAGGTGGCGAGCACTTGGCAAACCTCTGCTACACAGCAGAGGTTTTGTTATTTTTATATATTCTATATTTGCAATATGGAGGAATTACTAACCGATGCCGAGGCATGGATATCATTAGCCACTTTAACTATACTTGAAATTGTATTGGGGATAGATAATATCATCTTTATTTCTATTCAGGCTGATAAGTTACCCGCTCAGGAACAAAGTAAAGGTCGGAAGTTAGGCTTGGCCATGGCGATGATTACCCGGATACTGCTACTCCTATCACTCACATGGATGATGAAGCTTACTACTTCTTTATTCAATTTGGCCCACATATTCCACATCACTAATGAAGGCTGGATAGAAAAGCTGGCTATATCAGGTCGTGATTTAATCTTGTTATTAGGTGGTTTATTCCTGATTTACAAGAGCAGTACCGAAATTCATGAAAAGATAGATCATGAAGAAGAATCGGAAGATACGGGCAAAGCACGTTCGTTTTGGGGTACCATTGTGCAGATTATGATCCTAGATATTGTATTCTCACTCGATTCAGTAATCACCGCTGTTGGCATGGCCAAGCATCTGGCTGTTATGATTGCAGCCGTAGTGCTGGCAGTTGGTGTTATGATGTGGGCCTCTACCCCTATTGCCAATTTTGTAAACCGACATGCTACAGTAAAAATGCTGGCTTTATCTTTCTTATTGCTTATCGGTGTTTCACTGGTGGCTGAATCATTAGATCAGGAAATACCGAAAGGCTACATTTACTTTTCTATGGCCTTTGCCATGCTGGTTGAAGTTTTCAATTTACGCATGCGAGCGAAGCGCAAAGCCAAGCAAACTGCTAATAGTTGATAACCGCTGAGCACCGGCTATAATACAATTTAATAATCTTCGGCAATAAAAACTTGCGGCTCATTAAACTGTAAACTCAAAAAGCCGTCCTGTAAAGTTTGGTATTGCTGGGGACCAACCAAAGTTAGTCCAGTAGTTTGTAAGTTCGTGACAGGTGTAAGTAATGTAATTTTCTCACCTTTCGGTTTCCACTTCCAAAAACCAGAGTTTACAGCGTATATCTTTTGGCCTTGATAAAATACAACCAGGTTGATGCGTGGCACATAAGCTTCATAAACAGACCAATTTAACTCATCTGTTAGCATGTTTACCGCTGGGTAGCCTTGCTCAACTAAAAAGTTTAAGGCGGCTTCTAATTCATTTTGGCCAGCTAAAGCAATAGCTTTCACATGTGCCTGCCCCAGCATCGGGCTATTATCACCTATTACATAATCTACCTTAATGCCATATACCGCTAATTGCTCGGCTGTACTGCCTGTGGTGAGTATTGTAGGGCTCCATTCTAATAATTGACCTAATTCTTCATCACTAAAATGAGCCAAGCTAAATACAAGTAATGCCGGTTCCTGCTTTTCGCGTATGATATGGTGAGATGACATGAATAGCGCTTTATATTTTTTACAATTCGTTTAACAGGCAAACACTATGTTTGTGCCTGATTATCTGATTTAATGCCTGCTGACCGCAAAGGTACAATGAATATACCGCACACTCAACAGCCCTCTGTAGCCCTGCTGGTACACACCTGCGATCGTTACCAGTTTCTATATCCTGGGTTTAGTTACTTTTTTAACCAGTACTGGGATTTCAATACGCAAGTCAAATACTATTTCGCTACGGAAGAAGCTGACGTTGATATCCCACATTTTACTACGATTAAATCTGGCAAAGGCGAGTGGGCCGACCGGTTACGCTATCTATTACAACATCAAATTCAGGAGCCATATGTATTGTACTTTCAGGAAGATATGTGGCTGAACAAACCGGTAAGCAGTCGCTTTTTCAATCAACTGTTTGCCTTAACCCTGCAAAACCATTGGCAACAGGTAAAGTTAACCAGTGCTGATGTTTATAAAACCAACGCTACCCCGCAGTATATTGAAGGTTATAATATTAGCAAGCTGGATAATGCCACATCAGGCTATCTGATGTCGCACCAGGTAACTTTGTGGGAGAAAGAGTTTTTGATACAACAATTGCACAAAGGCGAACACCCCTGGCGCAACGAACGTAAAGGCACCAAACGTCTTAAAAAACTGAACCCAGACATTTATCATGTCGACTATTTTTCGGAGAACGGTCAGTCAGCCAACAACAACAATCAGCCCCAAGCTATACCAAGCGAGTACCATACGGTATCAGTAAATAGTATGCTAGGCTCAACAGTACAGCCTTACATTACCGCTTTACAACAAGGCAATAAAGAGCAACAGGCTTATGCCATGCAGCTGCAAAACCATTATCAAAACCACCTTACCCATGATGGCTCAGAGAAGCCCCGCAAAGAAGATGTGTTTAAGAAATTAAAAAACTGGTTTAAAAAACTAGTAAAGTAAGGTTTGAAGATATAGTTTAAAACCAGATGAGGATACGTTATTGAAACAACTAAAAAAGGCTAAAAGTACAGGTACTTTTAGCCTTTTTTTTACTTATAATGTAAGGTTCTGAAATAAGTTGACACAATAAGTGTTAACAAATGCAAGAACAAGAAGTTAAGAGTTATCAAAGGAAGACTCAAAAAGATTACAGTTTAGCTTTTAAACTGGAGATCGTAGATGCGGTAGAAAAAGGCGAGCTTACTTACAAACAGGCCCAACTGCGTTATGGCATAAGGAAGAAGTACCGTTTTGGTTTGGTTGCGAAAACATGGTAGATTAGATTGGAAAGAATCGGAAACCATGAAAAGAGATACGTCCAGTAAAAAGATCAGGGAACTGGAGAAGAAGCTAAAGCGCCTGGAGGAAGAGAAAGAAATACTGAACCGGGCGATCGATATAGCCGATAGTCAGTTGCATACAGATATCAGAAAAAAGTATTTGAGCCTGTTGTCAGAAGCTACAGAACAGGCTCAAAGCAAGAACGGCGAACCGTTGGATCAGTAGCTAAAGTTTTAGGATACAGCCGACAGTATTTCTATAAACACTGTAAAGAGCAGGCACACAGAGCAGCGCATGAATTACAGGTAAAACAACTTGTCGACAAAGAGCGCAAGGTCTTATCCCGCTTAGGCGGCAGAAAGCTTCACCACCAGATCAGAGATAGTCTACAGGCACAGCAGATCAAGTTCGGTCGGGACAAACTGTTTGCATTGCTGCGAAAGCACAGTATGCTTATTCTGCCCAAGCGTCGGTATGTACAGACAACGATGTCAAAGCATTGGTTAAGAAAATACCCTAACCTGATCAAAGGCATTGTTGCCGGACGACCTGACGAAGTTTGGGTAAGTGATATCACCTATCTTAAAACTGACGAGGGGAACTGTTACCTGAATATGGTTACCGATGCCTACAGCAGGAAGATAATGGGCTATGCTATAGCTGACAATATGGAAGCAGCCCAAATGAAGCAGGCTTTTCAGATGGCTGTTAAGAACAGACAAAATAAACAATATCCGTTGATTCATCATTCAGACCGGGGCCTGCAATATTGCAGCGCAGAATATGTAAGTATAGCTGATCAGCACGAAATAAAAATGAGTATGACAGAGAATGGTGACCCTTATGAAAATGCATTAGCGGAACGAATGAACAGGACCTTGAAAGAAGAGTTTGGCCTTGGTAATGTTATGAGATCAAAACTACATGCAAAATTATTGACTGAAGAGGCCATTGATCTATACAATAATCGAAGGCCACACTTATCTTTGATAATGAAAACACCGCAAAGTGTTTATAAACAAAAATCCCAGCTACTCTCGTAACTGGGACTATCGTAAAATCTGTCAACCTATTTCAGGACGATTCATAAAGTTAAGTACTACTTCTTCAACGCTTCCTGAACCGGAATACCTATAGAGCCACTCGGCGCCTGAATATGCAACAGGGCTGCTACCGTAGCCGTAATGTCAGTCATGTGGGTAGGGCGCACCAAGCTGCCATGCTGAATGCCCCAGCCCATTAGTACAAACGGAATATGGGTATCATAAGGCGCACTTACCCCGTGGCTGGCTCCACTTTTACTACGACCAGCGTACCATCCTGGTTTTAAAATAACTTGTATAGCGCCACTATGAGCGGCATTGTAACCATTTACAATATGTTCGCGCAACTCGGCTGGTATGCTGGCTGCTTGCACATTTTGCATATCTACGGCATACATTACGCCGGGTTGCATAGCCAGCCAGTTTATACAATCCTGCTTAATGGCGTAGGTGCTTACATTGCTTTTCGTAATCTCCCGATTGTTAAAGTTTACCTGATAATTTTCAACGCTTAAAATGGCCTGTTTAATTTTGTATTTATCTTCCAACATTTTATTCAGCTCACGTGCGGCAGCAGTACCATCCCATAAACCAGCAGGCAGGTTGTGGCTTAAGGCAAAGGTTGCATTATGGGCCGCACCATGATCGGCAGTTAGGAAAGCCACATAATTGCCCCTACCCACTTTAGCATCCAGATAGGTAAACAACGACGACAATTCATTATCTAAACGCAGGTACACATCTTCTGCCTCTATAGAATTGGGCCCATACTGATGCCCTACATAATCGGTTGAAGAAAAGCTAATCGCTAGAAAATCGGTTGCTGTATTGCTACCTAAGTGCTCGGCATCTATAGCCGCTTTAGCAAAATCAGCCGTTAAGGTGTTCCCAAAAGGCGTGGCACGAATGGTTCCATAATCAGTATGGGCAGTAAAGCTGTGCGGAAATACAGGAGCATTATCACCGCGCGAAACAACTTCAAAAAGCATATTATCAGCCGTGCTTTGCGTGTAAGTATCTATTGGGTATAAAGTATTCCAAGTTTTCGATAAATAAGATTCAGGTAGCTTTTTACTGTTAAACTGCTTTACCCATGCCGGCAAGTCAGTCATGTAATAGCTGCTGGTAATAAAATTCCCACTAGCATCATCAAACCAATAAGCACCATTAGGCGTATGGCCAGCCGGCAAAATACTGGCGCGATCTTTCAGGGCAATGCCAATTACTTTAGAATGGAAATTAGTAGCCAAACGTAGCTCATCCGTAATAGTACTAGCCAGCAAATTACGCGGCGACATTACCCCGGCTTTTGAGCTGGTGCCTACGCTTTGTACAGTGGTATCTTCGGTACAATACCAGTAACGACCAGTTTGCTGATCGTAGAAGTTATTAGCGGCAATACCATGTATAGCCGGTACCGAACCGGTGTAAATACAACTATGGCCAGGTGCTGTTTCGGTAGGCAGGTAATCAATATTTGTATTTTCGCAGGTAAAGCCTTCGTTCAGCATACGCTTAAAACCACCGGCCTGGTAACGGTCATAATATCGGTACAGGTAATCCCAACGCATTTGATCCACTACAATACCCACTACCAGCTTGGGGCGGGCCAGCGTAGTTTGTGCAACACCTATAGGCTTCTTTTGAGCGCGCAGCAATTGCGGCATAACAGCTAACGCAGTAATAAGCAAATATTTTAATTTCATTTATTGGAGGTTAATCGGCCAAATATCTGCAATGCTTGTAAAATTTAGTGTGATATTTTTGTTATTAAAATTACATGAGTGTTTCACCAAACTTCATCACTGGTATTTCATGCACTATTGTTAGCTTTGCAGGTATTAACAATTTTTAACATTTAAGCAGTTCTAAAAAGATTTAATTGTGCTTAATTCGCAAATATTTTAATTGCGTGATACTGAATGAAATCTGTAAGGTTTTATTATCACAAATTAGTTACCTGCACCATCACAGTTAAATAATAGTTAGCGTAGTTTACTTAATTAATTTTTTCCTGTTTTGAAAAAAATATACTCTTTGAAAAGTTTCCTGTTAATGGGTTTGTTAGCCCTAACATTAATTGAAAACGGATGTAAAAAATCAAGTGATGACAGCAAAGTTCTGCCTGTTATATTTACCATGTCGGCCATAGCTAACGTAACCTCTACTACAGCTCAAAGTGGCGGTGAAATATATGATTATGGTACCGCAGCATCTATCACTTCTGATGGCGTATGCTGGAGCTCTTCTTCACAAACCCCGACTACATCAGACTCACATACCAGTGATACGACAACCACTTACAGCTATACCAGTAATTTAACGGGTCTTACCGCTGGTACTACCTACTATGTAAGGGCTTACGCCATTAGCTCAGCAGGTACATCATATGGCAGTGTAGTTAAATTTACTACACCAACTGCCAATGCTTCTACTATAGCCACCGTAACCACCTTTGCCGGTAATGGCACAGCAGGCTTTGTAAATAGCACTGGTACCAATGCCCAGTTTGACCATCCGCAAGGTATAGCGGCCGATGCACAAGGCAACTTATATGTAGCCGATGCTTACAATCACGTTATCCGTAAAATAACGCCTGCTGGTGTAGTTAGCACCTTTGCAGGCGATGGTAATTTAGGTTATGCCACTGGCGCAGCTGCTACTGCTGAGTTTTACAATCCACAAGGTTTAGCTGTTGATGCCTCAGGTACGGTTTATGTGTCTGATCCGGGCAATAACGTCATTTACAAGATTGCTAATGGAGTAGTTTCTTTATTAGCTGGTAAAGCAGGTTATAGTGGCGCTACAGCCGGTACAGGTAATACAGCTCTATTTAACTCACCACAAGGTATTACTGTTGATGGCTCAGGTAACGTCTATGTTGCCGATCGTAACAACAACCGTATCCGTAAAATTACAACTGCCGGCGTGGTAACTACCATTTCGGGCATTACTCCTAACGGATATATTGAGGGTTATACTACTACCGAATCTACCACAGGTCCTTACGCCGAACTTAATAGCCCATCAAGTGTAGCTGTTGATGCCTCTGGAGTAGTTTATGTAGCCGATTACGATAATCATGCTATCCGTAAAATCAGCACCGACCATTTCACCAGCCAATTTATTGGTAACCCGATACAAAAAACGTTCGTAACACGTCCGGTAGATATCAAGCAGGATGCTTCCGGCAATTTCTTTATCGTGAACAGTAATGGCACTATTCAGGAAGTTACTACAGGCAACATCCTGAAAACAATAGCGGGCACTGCCGATGTTTATGGCTTTGCCGATGGTACTAACACTGGTGCTAAATTCAATTCACCGTATGCCGTAACCACAGATGCCTCAGGCAATATTTACATTGCCGATCAGCTAAATAATCGCATTCGGAAAATTACTTTGAAAGTAACCCCTTAATATTTGCAGCATCAAGCTGCATTAGAAAAAGAAAAGTCCTGCTGAACTAAATTCAGCAGGACTTTTCTTTTTAACTCTTTTTTGCGCTCGTTATCCAAATAGTAATCCGAATACTTCTTCAATACGGCTTACGGCCTTAATCTCGATATTGTAGCGAGATAAGTCCAACTGATTTTTATCTTTTTTACCCGATGGCAAATTGTATTTGGAAATAAATATCTGTTCGAAACCCAGTTTCTGTGCATCGGCAATACGCTGCTCAATACGGTTTACGGCTCTCACTTCGCCTGATAAGCCCAATTCGCCGGCAAAGCATATTTTAGAGGAGATAGGAATATCTTCATGCGAGGATATGATAGCAGCAGCCAACCCCAGGTCAATAGCAGGGTCTTCAACCCGAATACCGCCTGTAATGTTCAGGAAAACATCTTTGGTGCCCATCCGGAAACCACAACGCTTTTCCAGCACGGCCAGCAGCATATTCATACGACGCGTATCAAAGCCTGTAGCCGAACGTTGCGGTGTACCGTAAGCTGATGGGCTCACTAAAGCTTGTGTTTCAATCATCATCGGCCGCATACCTTCCAGCGTGGCGCTGATGGTAATGCCGCTTAAAGCTTCATCACGCTGCGATAGTAAAATTTCGGACGGGTTAGATACTTGCCGCAAGCCAGCCCCCAACATTTCATATATACCCAACTCAGATGCAGAGCCAAAACGGTTTTTAATAGCGCGTAAAATGCGGTAAACATGGTGCCGGTCGCCTTCAAACTGCAACACGGTATCTACCATATGCTCTAAAATTTTAGGCCCGGCTATCATACCATCTTTCGTAATATGACCGATTAGAAATACCGGCGTAGAGCTTTCTTTAGCAAAACGCAACAGCTCGGCCGTACACTCGCGTACCTGTGATACACTGCCCGGCGTTGATTCAATATGCGCCGAATACAAGGTTTGTATGGAGTCCACAATAACCAGATCGGGCTGTAACTGTTCAATCTGCTTAAATATATTCTGGGTAGAAGTTTCAGTCAGGATAAAACAGCCCGCTTGTTGGCTGGTGCCTGATGGCTGCGTGTTAGTTATGGAAACCTCTGCATCTAGCCTTTGCCCTCTGATTTCCGGTTTCTGCCCTCCTACTGTACTGATCCTTTCCGCACGCATTTTTATTTGGCGGTCACTTTCCTCACCTGATACATACAGCACCTTCGCCACAGGCATGCTTAGAGCTATTTGCAGCATCAAGGTTGATTTACCAATACCCGGTTCACCGCCAATCAGCACCAGTGAGCCTGCTACAATGCCACCGCCCAATACACGGTTTAGTTCTTTATCAGGAGTTAAAATGCGGTGTTCTTCGGCAAACGTAATATCAGCTACAGGCACTGCCTTGTTGGCCCGCTGTAATGAGGTAGAGCTTTTATTACCTGCTGCTTTCCAGTCTGGAATGGCAGCATTTACTTTCTCTACTACTTCTTCCACAAAAGTATTCCATTGCCCACAAGAAGGGCATTTGCCCAACCACTTTGGTGATTCAAAACCGCAGCTCTGGCAAAAATAGGAGGTTTTAGTTTTAGCCAAGTATTTGTATTATTTCGAGTTTATCTGTTTAATCTTGGTGTTTGCAGCCATACCACTTACCCAAAATCAACTATAAATATACTACAAAGGGCTGATAGTTACTATCAGCCCTTTGTCATGGTTTGCTTTGAAAACTGCAAATTCGAACTTCCGAAATCTGAAATCAAAGCTTAATTTCTTCTTCTTTCGAGTTAAAAAAGTGAAACTCGGTAAGTTGGTAAGCCGAATTGGCTTTTACCTTAATCCACTGCCCATACTTAAAGTACCATTTCATTTGCCGGGTGAAAATACCTTTCTTAATATAAGCCTCAACATACGGGTGCACTGTTAAAGTAATGTGCTTTTCGTTTTGTTCAGTTAAAATATAGTTAAAGTTATTTTCAATATCATCCAGCAGCAAAATACTTGACCGTATAGTACCTGTACCATGGCAGGTAGGGCATACTTCGCTGGTTACAATGTTCATTTCCGGGCGCACGCGCTGGCGGGTAATTTGTACTAATCCAAACTTGCTTGGAGGCAGTATGGTGTGTTTAGCCCTGTCGTGTGCCATTTCCTCACGCAAATAGTCAAACAGGTCCTTACGGTTCTGCGGCTTATGCATGTCAATAAAATCAATTACCACAATACCGCCCATATCGCGCAGGCGCAGCTGGCGGGCAATTTCCCGGGCAGCTTCTTTGTTTACCTGCAAGGCATTCTCTTCCTGGTTTTCTTTGTTAGCCGTACGGTTACCACTGTTTACGTCAATAACGTGCAGGGCTTCGGTATGCTCAATTACTAGGTAAGCGCCACCAGCTAGGTTTACAGTTTTACCAAAAGCCGATTTAATCTGCTTTTCAATACCGTAATGCTCAAATATCGGATCGCGGTGTTTGTGCAAACGCACAATACTTTCTAAATCGGGCGATATATCATGCACATACGAACGTACTTCTTCAAAAATTGAATTGTCGTTTACGTATATATGCTGAAAATCAGGATTCAGTAAATCACGCAGCAAAGTTGAGGTACGATCAATTTCGCCTAATATCTTTTTGGCAGGCTCAGTTGATGGTAGCCTAGTCATGAAAACTTCCCACTTGGATATCAGATCCAGCAGGTCTTTCTGCATTTCAATAACCCCTTTACCCTCCGATACCGTACGGATAATTACGCCGAAATGCTCAGGCTTAATGCCTTCTACAATTTTGCGCAACCGGGTACGTTCGGTATTGCTCTTGATTTTTTTAGAGATGGAAATAGTTTCGGAAAACGGAACCAGCACTACATACCGGCCGGCAATAGATAAATCTGAACTCAGGCGTGGGCCTTTAGTGGAGATGGGTTCTTTAGCTATTTGTACAGGTATCAGCTGGTTTTTAGTTAACACCTCCGATATTTTACCAGATTTGTTAATATCGGCTTCCAGCTTTAAGCTATCAAGCAATTTTGACTGGTAGCTTCCCCCACGCACCTGTTTAGTTAGCTTGAGCAGGCTTTGTACCTGCGGGCCCAGATCCAGATAATGCAAAAATGCATCTTTCTCATAGCCAACATCAATAAAGGCAGCATTAAGCCCGGGCATAATTTTTTTAACCCTGCCCAGGTAAATATCCCCAACAGTATAATTATTGGAAATCTGCTCTTTATGAAGTTCTACGAGTTGTTTATCCTGTAACAGGGCAATAGTAGCCCCGTTAGGGGATGAATCGATAATTAATTCTTTTATCAATTGCTACTCCATTTCTTCAAACGGCATGTGCCGCACATATTAATAAGAGGGTCAAAAACAAAAATAAAAAGTTTGCCTGCCGATATTACATCCGCAGGCAACTGTATCAGCTTAAGCAAGCCGTTTATTTCTTTTTATGTCTGTTTTTTCTTAAACGTTTTTTACGTTTATGAGTAGCCATTTTATGTCTTTTACGTTTTTTACCACTTGGCATAATTTTTTAGTTTTTAAGGGTGATTAATTTAATTTTTTAATTCTTTGATATACTCATTAATACGCTGCTGAAAAACCTGATCGGGCATTAAATCCTTACATTTTTCGTAAGCATCTATAGCTTCGGCTTTCATACCTAACTGTTTGTAACTTTCAGCCAGGTAAAAATAAGGTTCTAATTCAGGTTTTTGGGCAATCATCTTTTTAAAACGATCAACCGCTTTCTGGTACTGGCCCGATTTCATGGCAAACTGCCCCAGGTTCAGGTTGGCATTACGGTTACTTGGGTCTTTACCTACCACATCCAGCAGCAACTGGATACCCTGCATCGGCGATCCGCCTTCAGGGTCAGGCATGCCTAAACTGGTTTGGTTTACATAAGCAATACCTAAACCGCTTTCCGCATCCATGTTCTTTTCATCTAACGCACGTGCTTTTTTAAAGGCTTGTATGGCATTTACCACAAAGGCTGGCTGTACGGTAGTATCCTGGCTAAATTTGAAAGCATCATTAAAGCGATTGCCAGCACTCAGCCAATCATTAAAGGTGTTACTGCTTTGAGCTACTTCCTGGTAATAGAAAGCTGCCGGAGCTGGTTGATTTACAGCATCCCATTGCTGAGCCAGTTGCTTTTGCAAGTCCAGCTTAGCCTGGGCTGATGATGCTTTTTTAAGCTGCGCTTCCAGCTCGTTAATTTTAACTGACAAACCTCCGCCTATAGCGGCTTTGGCGGGTTCAGAAACGGCCTGAACGGTAACTTTAGCAATCGGGCGCGCTTCAGCTACCTGAGCAGCGCCTGCACTTGCTCTGCCCTCAGGAGGTTTGATTAAACCTTTAACCGGCTGCATATACAAATAGCCCATAACGACCATTACGGATCCTACTGCAACTATTTGTTTCCAATTCATTTTACTTAAGCTTTGCTTTTAGTTTTGTTACCTGTTCTTACTTTCTCAACAAAAGTTTTAGCGGGTTTAAAGCTAGGTACAAAATGTTCGGGGATAATGATAGCGGTATTTTTTGAGATATTCCGGGCTGTTTTTTTAGCTCTCTTTTTTACAACAAAACTTCCAAAACCTCGCACATATACGTTTTCGCCACCCACCATTGAGGTTTTGATCACTTTGAAGAAAGCCTCAACTGTTTCCTGCACATCAACTTTCTCTATTCCTGTTTTAGTCGAGATTTCGGCTATGATATCCGCCTTAGTCATATCTGTTTTCCTTGATTATTTTATGTAAATACTTAACTGTTTTGGGGTTGCAAAAGTATGCGTTTAAACGTAAACTGTAAAATAAAAGATGGTTTTTTTTAACGCAGAGCCTATTTCCTTGCAAACATTACACCCGTTTAACAGTTTACGCCCCACTAAAAGTTAAATTTGTAGTACATGAATTTTGCTAACGAACTGCTGCACTGGTATCAGCAGAATAAGCGTGATTTGCCCTGGCGGCATACTACTGACGCTTACATTATATGGCTTTCTGAAATTATTTTACAACAAACCCGGGTTGAACAGGGCATGCCCTATTTTAATCGGTTTTTAGAAACCTACCCCGATATTAACGCCTTTGCCAATGCCAGCGAAGATGATATTTTAAAGCTTTGGCAAGGCTTAGGTTACTACTCGCGCGGCCGTAACATGCTTAAAACTGCTCAATTAATTCAGCAGCAATTTGGTGGCCGTTTCCCTACAGCTTACCAGGATTTAATTAAGCTGAAAGGCATTGGCGAGTACACAGCGGCGGCTATATCATCTTTTTCTGTTAATGAGGCCCGTGCTGTAGTTGATGGTAATGTATACCGGGTACTGGCACGCTATTTTGGCATTAGTGAGCCTATCAACAGCACCAAAGGAAAAAAGCTATTTCAGCAATTGGCCGATGAGGTATTGAATAAAGAACAACCCGGCCTGCACAACCAAGCCATGATGGAATTTGGCGCCATGCTGTGCAAACCTAAAAATCCGGCTTGTGGTATTTGCCCTGTGCGTACCGGCTGTGAAGCCTTTAAGCACAATGCCATTAATCAACTACCAGTTAAACTGAAAACGGTTAAAATTAAAGAACGATTTTTTAACTACTTTTTGGTTGTACACAATAACCACATTTTAATGCACAAACGTACCGGCAATGATATATGGACCGGCCTGTACGACCTACCTTTAATTGAAACCCCAACATTGCTGCCTGCGTATGAAGTAATTAAGCTGCCCGAAGCACAACAGTACTTTGGTGATGACATACACATCAAAGAAACTTTTGGCTTACAGCATTTTGCGCTAACCCACCAGCGCCTTACAGTTCGGTTTATACAAGTAGAGAATACGCCAGTACAAATGAAAGATAGCTGGTTTTTTACTGATGTAACAAGTTTGCAGAAATTAGCTTTACCTAAAATCATCTTTTTATTTTTAACTAATTTTTTTAAATTTGAAAACAATTCTCTATTTTCTAACTAAAACATGTCTGGAATAAACAAAGTAATTTTAGTGGGCCACTTGGGTAAAGACCCTGAAGTGCGTCATCTGGAAGGCGGCGTATCAGTAGCTAGTTTTCCATTGGCTACTTCGGAAAGTTTTAATAAAGACGGCCGTAAAATTGAACAAACTGAATGGCATAACATTGTAATGTGGCGTGGCTTAGCCGATGTTGCTGCCAAATACCTGCAAAAGGGTAAACTCGTGTATATTGAAGGCAAACTTCGAACCCGTTCTTTTGAAGACAAAGGCGGTGTAAAAAAATTCACTACTGAAGTAGTAGCTGAAAACTTTACTATGCTGGGTCGTAAAAGTGATTTTGAACTGGAAGGTGTAGCCTCTCGTCAGGCTTCTAAACACGATGAAAGTACTGACAGTTATGATACCATGACTGATGCCGACGATCTCCCATTCTAAATACTGCCCGTCTCTCCAGCTTTATAACATAAAAAGCCCTGACATATATGCCAGGGCTTTTTTGATTTTTAGCATTCAAGTACTCCGTTAATCTATAACCCGGTACAAATGCCTTTGTGCATCCTAGGTAGCTTTTATATTATAATAGTTAATTTACCTGCAGGGCAACTTGCCATACGCTATAGAAGCTAAAGCTTCATACAACCTGTGGTTAAACTAACGCAAAACAGATGATAAAATATCATCGTAATAGGCTGATAAAAATAGCAATACAGCCATTAGCCATAAAGCTAGTAAATAATAAGCGCCTTGCTTATCTTTAGGATGCAAATCATTAGAACTAATGTTATTGGATAGTGCACTCATAAGCTTTAGTTTGAAAATGATAAATGATGCATGTTAATTAGTTGCAATTTACCTAATTGACAAATGCAAAAAGTATCAATTTACTAAATCATAGTATTACCAGCATATCTACTATATTACGTTACAAATCAATTACTTAAAAATAAAAATCACGATATTATAATATTAAAGTATGAAATTTTTCTACAAAAAATTTCATACTGTGAAATAATGATTTTCGCAAAATCAAGCTATCACCTTTTAAATATAATTAAACGAACCTTTAACTCTACTACCATTTACATTATTTCTACAGCATTATAATTACCAACGCACCTTAGCGCCATAATTATTAAGTATATAAAAATACTTATTATTTAATCATCTTATTACAAAGCACTATCAACCTATCACCCATCAGAAAACACTTAAAACCCAGGCGTAAATTTTCATGTTCATAGTAGGTAATTTTTATGCTACTTATTTTAATAATGTGCTTTTAAAAATTACGTTAAACAAGTACGTTGCATTAATTTTCCTGGTTACCTGATGCTATGAAAAAAATATACCTTTTTGCCCTTTATTGCTGTGTTACTCTATCTGTATCTGCTCAAAACGTTAACAGAAACCGCTTTATAACGGATAGTCTTGATAATTATATTAACCGGGCCCTTACCAACTGGCGCGTTCCGGGTGCGGCGGTGTGCGTAGTTAAAGATGGGCGCATTATACTGCGTAAAGGCTATGGCATTAAAGAGCTGGGGCTGGCTAATAAAACCGACGAGAATACTTTGTTCATGATTGGCAGTAACACCAAAGCTTTTACAGCAACGGCTTTGGCTATGCTGCAAAATGAGCACAAACTATCGTTAGATGATAAGGTAAATAAATACCTGCCTGATTTTAAGCTGAACGATAAAACAGCCGGTGAGTTGACCACCATCCGCGATTTGCTAAGTCATCGTATTGGCTTTGCTACTTTTCAAGGCGATTTTGCCTTTTACAATACTGATTTATCCCGGCAGGATATTATAGAAAAGATGGGACACGTGAAAGCCGCTTATCCTTTCCGCACCAAATGGGGTTATACTAATTCGGCATACCTGACCGCCGGATTAGTACTGGAAAAAGCCGCCGGGCAACCTTGGGAAGCTTACCTGAAAAGCAACCTGTTTGCACCTTTAGGTATGAGCAGCACCGTAGCCTTATCAAAAGATTTGGCTACCTCTTTTAACAAATCAGCAGCACATACTTTGGTAGATGGCCGGCTGATTGCTATTCCATATGCACAGTTAGATAACCTGGCGCCTGCCGGTGCTATTAGTTCATCTATTAGTGATATGAGCAAATGGGTAATGGCACTGTTAGATAATGGTAAAGTAGCCGGACGGCAGGTAATACCGGCAGCTGCCATACAAGCCCCCCGCCAAGCCCAGCAACTGGTAGGCAGTGATGTAGAAAGCGGGTATCGGGCTTACGGTTTAGGCTGGTTTTTACAAGGCTATCGCAACCACCGCATGATTATGCACACAGGTGGTGTAAACGGCTTTGTATCATCAGTAACCTTAATGCCAGATGAAAACCTGGGCATTGTTATTTTAACCAACAATGACCAAAACGAACTCATTAATACGCTGAACCTGGAAATTATAGATGCTTACCTGAAGTTGCCTTATCGTGATTATACCGATGCCGCCCTGAACCAAGCCAAAAGCCGGCAGGCACGTGAGCAGCAACGCGATAAGCAACTGCGTGATTCAGTGATGCTGAATTTAAAACCCACCCTATCGCTTGATGATTATACCGGCAAATATAGCAATGAACTTTATGGCAATCTCACCATCAGCAAAGGTGAGGCTAATGATTTAGATGTACGCTTTGAACATCACCCGCGTATGTTTGCCCGCCTGCAACCGTTGGGTGGTAATCGCTTTTATGCTGTATTTTCTGATCCTGAATTTGGCCGCACCGTTTTCCCGTTCACGGTGCAGAACAACAAAGTTCAGAGCGTGCAGGTAAAAGTATCGGACTTTGTGGAATACACACCTTATGAGTTTAGAAAGAAGTAGTATAATAGAAAATTGAATTACGCACTTTAGAATATTACTAAAATTTGATTGTTAAGTAGCCCTTTACAGATACAATTTCAAACTTACTGCTGCAAATTGCTGAGTTATTCTTAAAATTGTTAAGGTATACTTGCCTACCTTTAATTTCAACTTAAGATTATCGCAGCAGCATGCAAATTTTTTCTTTCATAGCAGCATTTTTGCTGATACGGGACATACAAAAAAGCTTTAAAAAGGATCCTTTACTCTATATTAAGTGGAATAACCTGCTCCGGGTTGGCTTGTGGACCACGGCTATATTAGCCTTAGGGCTTAATACGATGTTGCATGGTTGGTTTAGCGATTTTATAGCCGGACTAACGTTACTGGGTATGGTTTCATTTATCAAGAATGAACCCGACCTAACACGTTTTCGGCCTTTTGCTTATGCGCATCTTCCGTTAGTTGCCACAACTTTATTATATGGATTTGCCGATTTAATATTAGGAAACAGTGAGAGGTGGGATTCATGGAACGATTACTTGCAGATTGCTGTAGTAGGTGCATTCATCTGGATATTTGCCCGTTCGGCTTTTTTTAAAAAGCAGCAGAAAGAACTGGAAATTGTATCTGAACAAAAAAACGAACTAGAAGTGTTGGTAGCCGAACGCACCTCCGAGCTCACCCTGCAAAAAAACGAGCTGCTAGAAACATTGAAAGAGCTGAAAGCTACACAGGCCCAATTGATACACCAGGAAAAGCTGGCCTCATTGGGTGAGCTAACGGCGGGTATTGCACACGAAATACAAAACCCTTTGAATTTCGTCAACAACTTTTCGGAAGTAAGTATGGAACTGTTGGATGAAATGGAAGCCGAACTGGCCAAAGGCGATATCGAAGAAGTTGAAGCCATTGCTGCTGATATTAAACAGAACCTGCAAAAAATCATCCACCATGGTAAACGTGCGGATAGTATTGTGAAAGGCATGTTGCAGCACAGCCGTACCAGTACCGGCCAAAAAGAGCCTACCAACATTAATACGCTGGCCGATGAGTACTTAAGATTGGCTTATCATGGCTTAAGGGCTAAGGACAAATTATTTAATGCGACGCTGGTATCGCACCTGGCACCTGACTTGCCGCCGGTTAATGCCGTAGCGCAAGATGTAGGTCGCGTGTTGCTCAACCTGTTTACCAATGCTTTTTATGCCGTGCAGCAAAAGCAAAAAACAGGTTTGGCCAATTACCAGCCTACAGTTTCGGTAACTACCACCCAGCAGGGCAGCCAAATATTAATTTCAGTTAAAGATAACGGCACAGGCATACCGGAAGAAGTTCGGGATAAAATTATGCAGCCTTTTTTCACTACCAAACCTACGGGCGAAGGTACCGGCTTAGGCTTATCACTGAGTTATGATATTATTGTGAAAGGGCATGGCGGCAAAATAGACATTCAAACACAGGAAAGCGAATACACCGAATTTTTAATTACCCTCCCGGTTTAAAGCCTTTAACTATTGATATATTTGTAGGAAGCTATATGAAAATACTGGTTGTTGATGACGAGGCCGATGTACAGCCCCTTTTTTTACAGCGGTTCCGGAAAGAAATACGCAGCGGCGAGTTGCAATTTACCTTTGCCCTATCGGGCGAACAGGCGCTGGATTTTTTGAAAGAAAAACCTTCTGAAGTCGTACTGATTCTGTCTGACATTAACATGCCTGGCATGAGCGGGCTGGAACTGTTAAACCATATCCGACATGACTATAATGCGCCACCGCCGCCTGTGGTCATGATGGTAACGGCTTATGGCGACGAGGAAACTCATCAGCAAGCGTTGCAAAACGGGGCTAATGATTTTCTAACCAAGCCGCTTGATTTTAACCTCTTAAAAGAAAAACTTAAAATTTTTGTTGCATAATGGCCAAAATACTGGTAGTGGACGATGAGGAAGACCTGGAAATACTGGTGAGGCAAAAGTTTCGCCGAAAAATAAGGGAGAATGTGTATGAGTTTGTGTTTGCCCGCAATGGTGCCGAAGCGCTGGAGCAGGTACAGGCCCACCCGGATCTGGACATTATTCTGTCGGACATTAATATGCCGGTAATGGATGGGCTTACGTTGCTGAGCCGCCTGCCCGAAGCTAATCCGGTACTAAAGGCAGTAGTGGTATCAGCCTATGGTGATATGCAGAACATACGTACTGCCATGAACCGCGGCGCTTTTGATTTTGTATGCAAGCCGGTTGATTTTGAAGACCTCGACCGTACCATGCAAAAAACCATCGACCATGTAAAGCAACTGCAGCAAACCATCAGAGCCATACAGGAAAACAACATACTGAAAATGTATGTAGATGAGCATGTGCTCAACTTCATGACGCATAAAGAATTTGAGCAAAGCCTGATGAAAAGCGAACTGCTGGATGCTACGGTAATGTTTGTGGATGTATGCGGCTTTACGGCTATTACCGAGCGGGTACCGGCAGGCACCGTTGTTAACCTGCTCAACAGCTTATTTGATGATATTGTAAAAGAAATCATTGCCCAAGGCGGCCATGTAGATAAATTTATAGGCGATGCCGTAATGGCCGTATTTAGGGGTGATTACCATTTGGACCGGGCCATAGAGGTAGGCTTATCTATTAAAAAGCAGCTGGACAACGTACAGCCCATTACCATTGGCGATAACCAAGCCCACCAGCCGCAAATCTCTATCGGTATCAACTCTGGCGAGATGGTATCGGGCAATATTGGGTCGGTATCGCTGAAACGGCTAGATTATACCGTTATAGGCGATGTGGTTAATTCTGCACAACGCCTGCAGGCTGCTGCCAAACCAGGCCAAATTGTAATTAACGAAGAAACTTATCTGAAGGTTAAAGGCAACTTCAGCTGCGAAAAAATTGGCGAGGTTACGCTTAAAAACAAAGCCCAACCTGTAGTTATTTATGAGGTAGTGGCCTGATGGCCGCAAGCAAAACCCCGCTTCCGTTTATTCATACAACACGGTGCTTTAAAACATTCCACGCCAGTGCCCGGCTTAATAGGTAGGCACAGGAGTGGTTGTTAATACTTCCAGTTGCAACACCAATATTTCGGTTTTGTAACGTTTTACCTTTAGGTCATCTACCCACATTTTGGTTTGTATTTTGCCGGCAACGTGCAGCAGCTGACCTTTGGTAAGCGTTACATTACTCATGCACGAATGAGTTACCGGTACTTTAACCGAATGCAGCTCAATGTGCTCTATGTAATCATTCCCTTTTTTTATCTGTTCGGTGGTAGCCAGCGTAAAATAGAGCTCATCTTCTTTATCCTGATTTTTGTGTAAACGGGGTTCTTTTTCAATTTGCCCTACCAAAAACACTTTGTTGATGCCTGTATTATTTAGTAACATGATTTGTAGCTTAAATAGTAATAGAATAAGATGATGTATTAATAAGATTTGTAATAGTGCTGGTGAGTTCGTCCAGATCAAAAGGCTTGGGCATAAAGGCATTGCAGCCGTAATAACCTAATGATTTGAAAACTTTGGGGTAGGCTGATACAATAATAACCGGCAACTGGCGGGTATGCTGGTCGGCTTTTACCTGATGGCAAAGCTCGCCGCCGTTAATGCCGTTTAAAATGTAATCAACCATCAGCAAATCGGGCTGATGCTTGTTCAGTAATGAAAAGATATTATCAGTACCTGATGCTACCGCCACTTCAAACCCTTCGTACTGCAAGGCTTCCTGCATCACATCCAGTATATCTGCATCATCGTCCAGAATTAAAATCTTCCTCATTGTATTAGTTAATATTATTTCTGAAATAGCCAATGTAATCTCTCAACTCCAGCGGATGTATATCCACCATAACCAAGGTATCCATCAGGCCCTCGGCCATTTGGCGGGGTTCCTGGTTTAATGAGAAGTAAGTGTCAAAGCCCAGCGGCAGGTGCCGGGTAGCGGGCCGGTATTTTACCGGCTTCAGGGTAATTAGGGTTTCAAAATCATGAGCCTCAACACATTGCGTTTTGGAGAGGCAAAAGCTATAACCCTGAGTAATTAGAAAATTCAGTAAAATGGGGGTTAGCAAAGTACTCATAGCTATTGGTTGTAATTTATAGCTAAGGTACCTGCTTGTATTTTTCTACTCTATACGTAAAAACACCAGAAAGGCATACGGGAAATACCTAATTTTAAATTAATAGTTAAATTTAATATGTATAAGCCTAACTAATCATACCATTCAGGAGAGCAAGTTTAATAAGGGCGGGGGTATTACGAGCTCCCGTTTTATCAATAAGGGCTTGGCGGTGCCCTTCAACGGTGCGCTTGCTGGTAAACAGTGTATCGGCTATTTCCTGATTGGTATAGCCATCGGCAATCAATTGCAACACCTCTATCTCACGGCTGGTAAACTGGGCATCCGCAGCCATCTCCAAAGGAACTGGCTCAGGCATGGCCATCATGCGCTCCAAAAAGCGCATGGTAAGCTCCGAGCAAATGTACTTACCATTAGCTTGTACATGCTTAATGGCAAAATGCAACTCTTCGGTGCTTACGCTTTTCAGCAGGTAAGCGGCTGCTCCCGCTTTAAAAACCTGCATTACATATTTTTCATGATCAAGTGCACTTAAAACTACCACGCTAACAGAAGCATAACTTTGAGTAACCTTTTCGGTTAGCTCCAGGCCGCCCATTACAGGCATGGTCATATCGGTAAGCAGAATATCAGCCTGGCCGCCGCTTTCCAGAAAATCAATCACTTCTTTACCGTTGCGGGCTTCCGCTACAATAGCAAAATCTTGCCCATCATGCAGTACCGACTTCAAGCCGTCTCTGACAATGTTATGATCTTCGGCCAGGATAATATTAATCATAAGCTTATATTCATTAAAATTGCAGGCAGGCAGAATGGGTTTTTGACTAACTCTACCAGCAGAGGTTTAATCAGATATTTACAAATATCCTTCATCCGTAGTTGAAGCATTGTTATGTACAGAAATCAGTAATTCTTTTAGCCGTTCAATATGGATACGTAACTCCTCAGCTTTTGTTATCAGATCTTTCTGAATATTATTATCCTTGCCATTTTGTTGCGAGGCCATGTTTAATTGCAGGTTACGGCGTTCTTCCATCATCCGTATTGAAACCCACAACGATTCCTCGAGCGATTCATTTTGCTTTTCCAGCAGCAAGTTTGCGGTATATACGTGGCCGGTATAGCAACGGTAACGCAAACCGTTTTCATTTTTAATTTGCCAGAGCCCTCCCCCACAATCCGGGCATACGTAATTGCTGTGCGTACCGATTTTTTCCAGGTCAGTTATATTACTGGTCATACGTTCTGTTATTTCTGATTCTATCCTAATATCTTCAGGTACCGGAGCGGGCGATGCCGCAGGTTTAGAAAAAATATCGGCTAAAACATAACCCATTTCGGCTACAGGTACCCGGTAATCTACATCTACATTGTTTAATACGCTAACCGGCATGTCTGGAAATTCTGCATCAACCGGTTCCTGCACCATACAAATACCGCCGCTGCGCTTAACAGCCTGCATGCCCGAAGTACCATCATCCAATAGGCCGGTTAATATAATACCGATAGCCCGTGCATTAAAGGCTACCGCAGCCGACCGGAAAAGCACATCAATAGATGGGCGCCAACGGTTTTCGTGCGGCGCGTTAATCAAGCGTATTTGTTCAGGCTTTATCAGCATGTGCACATCAGGTGGTGCAAAATAAATAGTTCCTTCCCGTATGGTTTCCCCGTCTTCCGGAATACAAAAGTTATAAGAAGTATGTTTTTCGAGTATCGTTTTTATAATTTGAGGCGATGATACTTTCGCCACATGCATTACAATGAATATAGCTACGGGCATATTTTCGGGCACTATAGCCAACAGCTCTTTAATAGCTGCTAAACCGCCCGCCGATGCTCCTATAACAATAATATTTTTTAAATCACTCATATAATGGTAATGGTAATGGTAATGGTAAAAATCAAACCACCAGTTTGATTTTTACCATAGTTCCTTGTTCCGGAACCGAGTCTATCTGCATAGTACCATTATATAAACTGAGTCTATTTTTAATACTGCTTAAACCTGCTCCACGGGGTTGCCTCTCCTGTTCTTTTACATTGAACCCCGTATCATTATCTTTTACAATAATGTTAATGTGCTTGTTTTTCCTTACTTCAATATAAACCAGGTCGGCACCGGAGTGTTTCATGCAATTGTTTACCAGCTCTTGTATAATGCGGAAAATGCTGGTTTCTAATAGTAAATCAAACCGCCGGTTAAAGCCAACTGTTAAGTGCTGTATTTTTAAACCTGATGATGATAATCTTTTAGTCAATTCTTCGATAGTAGCAGGCAAGCCAAAATCATTTAGAATAGCAGGGGCCAGCTCGAATGATATATTTCGTGTTTCCTGTATAGCTACATTCAGTAAATCATTAATACGATTATAAATTGCAGGCGGCGTTTGCGTATTATTTAACTCATTCATCTGAATTTTAATACCGTACAACAACTGGCTTACACTATCATGCAGGGCATCGCTAATGCGCTTGCGTTCGTTCTCTTCAGCATGCAGGGTAGCAATGGTAATATCGCGCTGTTGCCGCTGTTTCGAGGCAGCCGCTTCTTCTTCCATATGCTTTTTATCCGTAATATCTACCATGATGCCGATAAAGCCTTTTTTATCGTTCGGCTTAATAGCAATATGCCCCCTGATGTTGGCAAAACACACTTGCCCTTCATCATGCAGAAACCGACACACCAGGTCAACTTCGCTATCGTGAATCAAAGCCGTCCGGAAATGCTGATCAACCATCAACTGATCTTCAGGATGTACCAATTGAATAAAAGCCTGGTAGGTGTTACCAAACTGATCTTCTTTTACGTGGCATAAGCGGCAATTGGCTTCATCCAGGCTAAAATGCATTGTATTTACGTCTAGCTCCCAGGTACCGGCTGCCGAAGCTGCTAGAGCCAGTTCTAAACGTTCTTTGGTTTCCGAAAGGTTTTGTTCGCTCTCTATCCTTTCGGTAATATCAACAATAGCAACATAGCATTTGGATAATGCTTTAACACCAATGCCTTCTACCTGGGCATGAAATACAGAACCATTTGTTGCCACAAACATCAGCTGGCAGCTCTGCCGTATATTAGCTGATTGTATTTTATGAAAAAAACGATAGTATATATCATAAAACTCGGACGCAACAAAGCTTTGCAACCTTTTACCTTTTAAAGTGCCTTTACCCTGAGTATTTAACAATGCCATACCCGCATTATTCACCTCTTCAATAATGCCGCTACGGTCCAGAACGAAGTAACCTACCGGCGCCAAATCATACATGCCGATAAGTTTCATTTGCTCTAACTCGAGGTTTTCGTTGGCAATGCGCATTTCATCATTCTGCATTTCCAACTCAATCTGGTGTACCTGCAACTCCTGAAAAAGCAGCTTAATATCTTTCCCTTCTAAGCCAATATCCTCAAAGTTGCCTGAATTAAGCACCAGTTCGGCTTTAGTCCTCAACTTGTTAAAAGCTGTTTGTCCGTCGTTTTTATGTTCACTTTCCACTGCTGAACAATTTATAGTTCATGAATAATAATCAGTATCAAAAGCAAGAGCGGTTCATTAACATTTTCATTTATAAATGGTCGAGCCGTAAGCTCAAAATTTTCACCAGGCAAGTACTCTACTTTAAAAGAGGTAGTTGTGCTGGTTTCGGCATTTCGGCATTGCTGCAGTAGTTTATCCAGCTCGATGGTTTTCCAGTGTTCATGCACAAAGCGGTCAAATAAATAGCCTTTAATTTCGCGCTCTTTTACTTTAAACACCGACATAAACCGTTGGTTTACATTTACTACCTGCAAATCTTTATCTAACTGTAAAGCCGGTTCCTGCAATACATTAATAATATCGGCCGAGTAGTTTTGCAGAGCGTTAAGCCTGTATTCCATTTGCTTGTAATTGGTAATAAGCGTAAACGTAAGTACCGCGCCCGATATAAAATTATCGAGCGTTCGGTAAGGCAGAATACGTACGTTGTACCAATCGTTATTTTGAGTTTTTAACTCAACCTCTTTAATAGCCAGCCGCTCTATCACTTCTTTTACGTTTTCCTCAATCAGCCGATAATCAAACGCCGATACAATGTGCGATAAAGGCCGGCCAACATCACTCGGTATAATACTGAACAGCTTGCGTATAGGTGGTGTATAGCGCAACACCTCCATATTGTTGTTTAAAAATATAGTGCCGATTTCGGTAGAATCGAGCAGGTTTTTCATGTCATTGTTCAGCATGGCCAGCTCTTCTGCTTTGGCTTGGTACTGCACGTTAATGGTCATGAGCTCCTCATTCAATGATTGCATTTCCTCCTTGGTAGTTAATGATTCCTCGTTGGTGCTTTGCAGTTCCTCATTGGTGCTTTGCAGTTCCTCATTGGTGCTTTGCAGTTCTTCGTTGGTTGATTTAAGCTCTTCCAATGAAGTTTCCATTTGTTCAATGGTGTTACTCAGCTGCTCTTTAGTGTACACCAGCTCTTTTTCCAGCTCTTCAATGGCCTTATCATGGCCTGCTTCGCCTTTGGTTGGCTGTCGGGTTGGCTTTTTAAACAAGCCTTTATCTTCAAACACAATCAGCAACAACCCTTCCAAAGCCTTTTCCATCAGCAAGCTGGCTTTCAGGTTAATAGTCCTGACTTGATCGCCTTCTTTTAACTTGATATCATTAATGGTAACCAGCGCCTTTTGCGAACGCGCCTGATGAATAACGTTGCCCAATACATACCGAAGCTCTTCGCGTATCATTTTGTAAATATTCATCATCGCTTCGCCCGAAGGCAGCTCCAGAAATTTACCGGTACGCCCGTTCGAATACAAAATATCGCCTTTATCATTAATCAGCACCGAGGTTGGCGTAAAGTTTTCGAGCATGATTTTGTTAAACGTATCCGCTATGGAAACTTTAGGCACAATCTTTTCACCCTCTTCTATTCTCAATATTGCATTGGGCTGCTTGGCTACATGAAATGGAAAATCAATCATCCGGTTAATAGCCGCGCTACCTTCTTTGCGTTCAAAAATTTTCCACTTGGGATCAACCGCCACAAACATTTCCGTAAAGCCGCCAATAGTTTCGGCAGGCCCCATAAACATGATGGCTTTAGGGTTAAGCGAATAATGAAATACCGGGATAATCTTTTTTTGCAGCTCGGCGGTCAGGTAAATCATTACGTTGCGGCAGCACAGCAAATCAAGCCGGGTAAAAGGCGCATCTTTAATGAGGTTGTGCTGGGCAAACACAATCATTTCGCGTAACTCTTTTTTTACAGTATAGTTAGCTTCATTTTTGATAAAAAAGCGCGTAATACGTTCGGGCGATACATCGGCAACAATATTGGTGTTATATACGCCTGCACGGGCATGCTCAATAGCCTCTGCATCCAAATCGGTAGCAAAAATCTGTATTTTGGGCAGCTTGGCTTTTTTGGGTACATCCAGGCATTCAATCAGCAGCATAGCTATGGAGTAAGCTTCTTCGCCGGTTGAACAACCAGCTATCCATACCCGAACAGGTTCATTAGTGCTTTTTTGCTGTATAATGGGTTGCAGTTTATTCTTGAGTGATTCGAAAGCAGCCGCATCCCTGAAAAACTTGGTTACGCCAATCAGCAATTCATTAAACAGTACATCTACTTCCTGCGGGTTTTCACGCAGGTAATTAACGTAATGCACATAATCGGGCAGTTGATGGTAGGCTACCCTGCGGTCGATACGGCGCACAATAGTGCTTTTTTTATACAATGAAAAATCATGCCCGGTATGTGAACGCAACAGCATCAGTACTTTTTGCACCGAGGTACTATTCCTGATTTCCATTCGCGCCTGTTCAGAAGGCTCTTCAGATAGCACCGGGTGGTTCAGGTACTGAATCAGGCACATCGGCATTTCTTCTGGCGATAATACATAATCAACCAAATTAGTACCAATGGCTGCAATGGGCATGCTGCTATAAGGAGCCGTTTCAGGATCTTGCACCATAACCATACCCAGCTTTTCCTTAACCATGCGCACCCCGGTTTCCCCATCAGAACCCATACCCGAAAAGATAATCCCTACCGATTTGTTCCATTGGTCGTCGGCCAGGCTTTGCAAAAAATAATCAATGGGCTGCCGGTAACCGTTAGGCTTCTGCACATTCAGCAGCAACAGCTTACGGTTATGTATGCCCATATCTTTATTAGGCGGTATAATGTAAATATGGTCAGCCTCTACCGGCATACCGTCTATCGCTTCTAACACCGGCATAGGTGAATACTTCCGGATTAATTCGCTAACCTGACCTTTATGGTTGGGGTCCAGGTGCATAATAATCACGAAGGCCATACCACTATCGGCCGGCATGTGCGTAAAAAACTTTTCGAAAGCCTGAAATGAACCTGCCGAGCCGCCAATACCCACGATAGGGAATGCAGTTTTTTTCGACTGCTTTTTGCTGCCACTGGATTTATTAACCGAACTTTTTAGATCGGCTAATTTCTTTTCAGGTTTTTCAGTGTTATCTGACATTGTATAAACAAATATGTGTTCAACCTTAAATGGTAGAAGTACTTAGTATATGAAAATATTACGGCTTTTGCAATACTCTTGTTCTGCCTGTTTAACTACTAAACTGACTTAAAGTATTTTATACAGAAATAATATCAGGGGAACGGCTAAGTGAGAAATAGTCAGTTCACTTCATTTTTGAAAGTACATACTCCAGTTGCATAAACAGCAACTACAGCCCGTACAAAAATGCTGACTAACTTCAAAGGTAGTAAAACTATTAAGGGCAAGCTTTTTAATTCATACTTTTTTATCCCCGGTTATTATGGTGCTTTCCCTTATTAATCAAAACCTTCAACCTGTACAAGCTTGTACTGCCTGATGCACTTTACCTAGGCTACATAAAAGCCAACCCTACCATTATGAAAATTTAATTATTTAACATGGTTTATTCTCAATAAGGTAATACTTTTGCACAATTTTTAAAGGATACTCCAAAGCAGAATAAACAACAGCCCTCCCTCTCTCCACGCATTAAGCACAGCAAAAGCCCCTAATAATTTATATTTAATAACCCCTTCTATGACGAAAAATCTACTCATTTTTTTATTCACCTTGCTTTACTCCATTGCCACTTTCGGGCAAAACCGAAGCGTTAACGGTAAAGTAACTGCACAAAACGATGGCTCGCCGCTGCCGGGCGTGAGCGTTAGTGTGAAAGGCACTTCCAGTGGTACACAAACTGATTCACAGGGCAACTTTACGTTAAATGTAAGCCCAGGCGCTAAAGTTTTGGTATTTACCTACATTGGCTTTAAGCAAAAGGAAGTAGTAATAACCGGTGGTACTATTGGCGTAGTATTACAGGAAGACCAGCAATCATTAAACGAGGTAATTGTAACCGGTTATAACACGCAAAACAAGCGTGAAGTATCTGGCTCAGTAACCACCATTCGCGGCGATCAGGTAAGCCAAGTACCTCTGGCATCGTTTGACCAAGCCCTGCAAGGCCGGGCAGCAGGTGTTTTAGTAGAGTCAAATTCTGGTCAGCCAGGCGCACCTGCTTACATTACCATCAGGGGTCGGGGTTCGGTACTGGGTGGCACAACGCCGCTATACATTCTGGATGGTATAGAAATTACCGCCCGCGATTTTGCCAGCTTAAACCCGAATGATTTTGCCTCATTCAACATTTTGAAAGATGCGGTTGCTACGGCTCAGTACGGTTCCAGAGGATCGAACGGCGTTGTAGTTATTACTTCGAAACAAGGCCAGTCAGGCCGCCCCGTTATCCGGTATGATTTGCAGTTGGGCCGCTCTAAAGCTCCTGAAAACAAATTGCGCGTAATGAACACCGACGAGAAGCTGGATTATGAGCTTGTTAACGGCAACCCAAACGGCTGGACCGATGCGGAGATTGCAGCTTTCAGAAAAATTCATACCGACTGGGAAAAAATATTTTTTCAAACCGGTACTACCAAAAGCCACAACCTGAGCATTTCGGGTGGCAGCGACCGTACTAAATACCTGATTTCGGGTAATATATTCGACCAAACCGGTACCGTACCTACTACCGGTTTAAAACGTTATACCGGCCGGGTTAACGTATCCAGTGGTACCAAAGATTGGGATTTTGGCCTGAACTCTACATTAGGTTATTCAGACTTAAAGGCTACAGCCGAAGCCAACACCACAGTTTCAGCACCTTTAAATGCTATACGCTGGTCAAACCCCTACCTAGCGCCTTATAACGCAGATGGCACCTACACACAAAACCCTACCGGCCAGCCCAACCCACTGCCTGAGCTGCTGGAGAATAAAAACCTGAGCGGCGAAATGAAGCTGGTAGGCAATGTTTATGCGGTCTATCGCGTGCCGGTTATACCCGGTTTATTTGCCAAGGTAAACGGCGGTGCCGATTATACATCAACCGAAACTTCGGTGTATTATAGTCCGCTTACTAATGAAGGTATAGGCTCAACTGGTGGAAAAGGTGCTTTATCGCGCGGGTATGATAAGTTTGTACGATATACGCTTACTTCCTCTATCGGTTACAATAGGAAATTCGGAACCGACCATAACTTATCGGCCACGTTATTTAATGAGGTAGTAAAAGGTACCGATTCAAACTTCGGTTTTACCGGTTACGGTTTAGGCGGCGCTTTTGAAAACGAAGCAGGTATTACGCCAGGTAATGCAACCAACAACTTTATCCCTACCGTACGCGGCAGCGGAACCGAAAACGCGTTGTTATCATACTTCGCTATCATCAACTATTCTTACAAAGATCGCTACTTTCTGCAACTGAATGGCCGCCGCGATGGTTCATCACGTTTTGGTGCCAACTACCGCTATGCCAACTTCGGTTCGGCAGGTTTAAGCTGGGTTGTTTCCAACGAATCGTTTTTTGAGCCAGTTAAAAATATTTTCAGCGATTTTAAATTTAAGGTTAGCTATGGTTCTGCTGGTAATCAATCCGGTTTAGGAGATTTCCAATCGTTGGAGCTTTACTCCAGAACCGTATATAATGGCGTAAGCGGTTTATCACAAACCCAGCTGGCCAGCCCTAACCTAACCTGGGAACAAAGAAAAACCTTTAACACCGGCATTGAATTTACCGCTTTTAAAGGCAGAATTGGCGGAACGCTGGAATACTACAATGCTTTAACCGACAAACTATTGCTTAACCAGCAACTGTCCAGAACTACCGGCTATACCAGCATTACCAGCAACCTGGGCGCCATGCGCAACAGCGGTATAGAAGCATCGTTAAACGTTGATGTGCTGAAAACTCGGCGCATTCGCTGGAACCTGTACGGTAACTTCACTTACAATAAAAACCGTGTAACCAAATTATATGCAGGGCAGAATGAAATTACTGATGATATCAGTATAATTCGTCCGGGTACATCATTTAATAGCTTGTACCTGGTAAGGTATGCTGGCGTTGATCCGGCTAATGGCAACTCCATCTACCTGGATAAAAACGGCAACCCTACTGAAACTTACAACGCGAACGACCGCGTTTTGGTAGGCTCAACCGAAATTCCGTACTTCGGTGGCTTTGGTACGGTAGTCAGCTACAAGGGGCTGGAACTTAATACCCTGTTCAGCTTTGTTAAAGGCAATAAAATTTATAATAACGACCGGGCAAACGTTGAAAATCCTGATTTATCATTTGATAACATCAGTGCTGATTTATCAAGAGAATGGCGCACACCCGGCCAAATTACTGACATACCAAGGGCCACCCAAACCCTGGTATCCGGAACCACCCGCTTTGTGGAAGACGGCAGCTTTTTAAGATTACGCAATGTAACCCTATCGTATGATTTGCCTAAAAAGCTAATATCAGCCATTAAAATCAGCTCGCTTCGCTTTTTTGTACAAGGCCAAAACTTAGCTACCTGGAGCAAATTCAGAGGCTTTGACCCTGAGGTAACCTCATCTACAGCCAATGGTTCGGCAGGCACATTAACGGGTTCGCAGTATCCGGCTTTACGCACCATAACTGCGGGTTTAAGTGTTGGCTTATAATTTAAAATACGACAAAAACATGAAATTCAACAAATACATATTAGGCGTTAGCTTATGTTCAATGCTGGTTGTCGCATCCTCATCGTGCAAAAAAGTGCTTGATGTGACGCCTACCTATACTAAAGATGGTTCGCAGATTTTTACTTCCATAACCGACTATGAATATGCCCTTACCGGCGCTTATTCCTTGTTCCGGCAAACGGGTTATTATGGCAACAGTGCTAATACTACCGGCGCGTGGTCAACCCTGCCCGATATGATGGGAGAAGATTTACTGCAAACTACCGAAGACTTGACCAACAGTGCCAACTTAACTAATTATACTTTCAACACACTGGAGAATGATATTTTAACCATCTGGACAGCCGCTTACCGGGTAGTTAACCAAGCCAACATTGTACTGCGCAACATTGACCAATTTAATACCACACAGCCTAAAGCGGTTAACCGTATTAAGGGCCAAGCTCTCGCTATACGCGCCTTTGCGCATTTTGATTTGCTGCGCTACTGGGGTGCTGATTTCGACCGGAACTCTACAGGTTTAGGCGTACCCTACGTTACAGTGGTTGACCAAACTTACAAACCATCACGCCCAACTGTGAAAGAAGATTATGATCAGATTCTAGCTAATTTAACCGCAGCCGAGACGCTGTTGCAGAATGTGGATGCTACCATTAATACTTCATCTTCTGCCCGTACCTTAATTGATGTTACAGTAGTACGCGCTATGCTGGCCCGTGTTTATCTGTACACTAAAAATTATACACTGGCTGAAAGCTATGCCACCCAGGTGATAACCGCTATTCCGCTGGCTACCGCTGATAACTTTCCAAATGTTTGGAAAGACTCTTACACCACTACTGAAGTAATCTGGTCGGTGGCTTATAACTCCGGCGATGGTAGCCCATCATTTAATTTAAATACGAGCAGTACTAACCGTAATTCCTACAAGCCTACGTCAACCATCATCAATTTATTCGACAACAAAACAGCCGATATACGCTTTAGCAGCTACATAGCCAGCAGAACTACCGGCACTGGCACAGCTATTATTACTGACCCGGCCAGTACCATTACCCGCAAAATTGTAAACAAATACGTGGGTAAAGGCAGCAACGTGGATAACGTTGTGAATTGGAAGGTACTCAGAACCGGCGAAATGTACCTGATCAGGGCTGAAGCACGGGCTATGCAAACCGGAAAAGAATCACTAGCCTTAGCCGATTTAAATACCTTACGTGCAGCACGTATAACGGGTTACAGCAATACTACTTTGACCGGCCAAGCACTGATAGATGCCATATTTACAGAAAGAAGAAAAGAGCTGTTTGCTGAAGGGCACCGCTGGTTTGACTTGAAACGTACCACCCGCACCATACAACGAACTGATTTAAGCGGCGGCGCACAATCGGTAAAAGATGCGACCAGCTTACCTTCTAGCTCCAAAGTATGGGTATTCCCGATTCCGCAAAGTGAATTGGATGCTAATGCAAATATCCGAAACCAGCAATCAACAGGCTGGTAGTTGATTGCTGCTCAAATTAAAAACCAAGAAAGCCCGGCTATACTACCGGGCTTTCTTGGTTTTTTAGCTTACTGAAGCTGTAAAACATTTTGAATCAGCAAATAAACACTTCTGCTTGCTCATGAAGTAATTGTTTGTTGCTGATAATATTTTTCAATAATTATAAATTTCATAAAAGGCAATAATTTAAATAGATAAGCAAACAAATAGATATACTAACTGCTTGAACTCATACTAACCCCCACTGGTATGAACAAAAGCAATACAGAAAAAGAACCTGCTAAAAAGCCGAGTATGAGTTTTGGGCAGATACTGAATATGAGTATTGGCTTTTTGGGCATACAAATGGGCTTTGCCCTGCAAACCGGTAATGCCAGCCGAATATTGCAAACCTTTGGTGCCGATGTGGATAAACTAACCTGGTTTTGGTTAGCAGCTCCTTTAACCGGCATGATTATTCAGCCTATTATTGTGCATTATAGTGATAACACCTGGACCCGGTTGGGACGCCGGCGACCGTACTTTTTAACCGGAGCTTTACTGTCTGCATTAGCTTTGTTTTTTATGCCCCATGCTCCCTGGCTAAAGGCCCTTATAGCACCGGTTATTGTGGGTGCAGGCACCCTCATGATTATGGATGCCTCCTTCAACGTAGCAATGGAACCCTTTCGGGCACTTATAGCGGATGACTTACCGGAAGAACAGCACAACCAAGGCTTTTCTGTTCAAACAGCCTTAATTGGTGTAGGGGCTATTATAGGCTCGCTATTGCCTTATGTTTTACCTGCTTGGTTTGGTGTAGCGAAAACAGCCCCTAAAGGCACAGTACCCCCCAACGTATTATACTCTTTTATGGCAGGTGCCGTAGTATTGGTGGCAACCGTTTTGTGGACGGTATTTACCACAAAAGAGTATTCTCCGGAGGAGCAAGCCAGCTTTCAGGCCGATAAACAGGAAGAAAGCAAAGACGATCAAGAAGATAAAAATCAAAGCGCCATTGCCGAAGTTTTTTCCAATCTGGTGCACATGCCTACAACCATGAAACAGCTGGCTGTGGTACAGTTCTTCACCTGGTATGCGCTTTTTTCTATGTGGGTATTTACCACACCTGCCTTGGCAGAACATGTTTTTCATATTAAGGCAGGCGATACTTCATCCGAAGGTTATAACAATGCCGCTAACTGGGTTGATATTCTGTTTGGCGTTTACAATGCGGTTTCGGCCATCTATGCGCTACTGCTACCTAAAATCCTTACTAAAATCAGCCGGAAAAAGATACACTCCTTTTCCCTCATCATGGGCGGCTTAGGGCTGATCTCCTTATTTCTAATTAAAAATCAATATCTGCTTATTGTACCCATGGTGGGCATCGGTTTGGCTTGGGGCAGTGCTTTGGCTATCCCTTATGCTATACTATCGAACTCCATACCGCCTCAAAAAATTGGAGTTTATATGGGTATATTCAATTTTACCATTACCATTCCACAAATTTTGAATGGGATTGTAGGTGGCTTATTGGTAAAGCACATTTTCAACAATCAGCCTATTTATGCCTTAGTGATGGCAGGCGTATTCCTGTTTATTGCCGCCTTGTCGGTACGCTGGCTACAGGATGATCCGGAGAAGCAAAGTGCTTAATTTTTTGTCTAAAGGCTAACATACTACTCATGTTATATGCTTTATAGACCTTAGTCTTAGGGGCATATCATCCATCGGTTCAGTGCTTTACTGATTAATCATCTTGGTTTGTAAACTTTCTAAGGATTGATTTTCATAATCAGCATTATTCAACTATTAAATTTTACCCCATCTTAACCCTTACTTGCGCAGCTTACATTCTACATTTCTGCTATATCATGCAAATAAATTCCTAATATTTTCACTAGGTCAAAATAGACGTATCTGATTCACAACAATGAAAGTAAAGATATTTCTTTACCAAACGTAACATCCCTTACCCACCTACTAGCAGTATCCCAATAAATAAACAACCAAGTTTATCAGTAAAATATGTCAGTTTTCCTGCATGGATTCGAACCACGATCTTCTGAACCAAAATCAGACGTGCTACCGTTGCACCACAGGAAACTATTGTAGAACGTAAAGGACTTGAACCTTCAACCATCACCGTATAAGGGTGCCGCTCTTACCATTGAGCTAACGTTCTAACCTATAAATCAGTAGGGTAGTCCGGATTCGAACCGGAAGCCTCCACATCCCAAATGTGGTAATCTAACCAATTGATATACTACCCTGTAAATGCCCTGAAAACAAAAAATCCCCTTAGGTATATCTAAGAGGATTCTGAATATTTTGCTATGTTATTTTAATACATACCCATTCACCTCTGATAAATCAGTTGCGGCAATTGTATCTGTATTAATTGTGTTTTCATGCTGCAAGTATACAACTATTATTTTAATAAAGAAAATTCTTTAAATATTTTTTAAATAATTTTTAGAATATCATTAAGTGCCTTCTAATTTTGCCAAACCATGAGAGAACAATTAACTACTTTGCTGGCAGGTTTAAAAAATCATTCCGTGTTGTTTGCTGACGTAATTCAGTTTATAGAGACCTACTATCAGCACCAGCCTACCGCATTTAAAAATGGCGAGGCATACAACGAAGCAACCCAGAACCAAGGCAGTGCCAAGATTTTTGCTTTTGCGCAACTCAACAACCTGAGCGCAGAAGATACCTTGTTACTATTTGCAGAACATTACCAATCCGTATTGAATCATCCTACCGGAACCGACCACCAGAACATTCGGCAATTTATGGCTCAGGGCTGGTTAGGCGTTGTTTTTGAAGGTCAGGCTTTGCAACCTAAATAATGCTATCCGCATAGTTTTGGCGCATGTGTTCCGCGTGCGCCAAAATCAATCTTCACCTCATCTTTTAACTATTGCCCAAGGTTTACAACGCCGAATGAATAGTTTGCAAGCTTTAGCCAACCATCTACACATTCTTAAAAGTAGGTAATTGTGCTCACCGCAACTGTTCATGATGAGGTCAGACAAGTTAAATCTAACTAAAGCACAATACTTATTCACCTGTAAATAATTACATTAGCATTGTGTGTTAACTGGTGCTTATAATCCATCTAACCTTATATAACGATGAAAAGTAATTTGAAACTTGTAGTATATGCAGTTTTGCTTATCGTTTGTTCCGCCGTGCAGGTCTTTGCTCAAAGACCTGTTCGAATGGGACCTGCATCAGAAAGTGAAATTAAAGCAGCTCGGTCAACACTAGAATCAAACTTTAACGATGCAAAAGCCCATAGAAACTATATCTACGTAATGGGGTTGAACAATCCACTTCTTATTGCGCAGTATAGGATATGGATGAAGAAATACCCACAAAATGTAAACTTCCCTTTGGCCATCGGCACCTTTTATCATAATGCCGAAATGCCACAAGCAAAAGAGTTTTTGCTCAAAGCCGCCGAACTGGAACCCCAAAATGCCGACATATGGTCTATGCTTGCTAATGATGCAGGCAGGTGGGGACAAGATGACCTCTCTACAGCGTATTTAAGAAAAGCCATGTTAGCCGACACTGCAAATGCTACTTACGCAGCCTCCTACTTATTTGCTTTAAAAAATGGCGATCCTGATTACAGGCAAAAGGTGTTTGATTTTGTAAAACGGTTCCCAGCAAGTGAACAAGGTGCTCAAGCCTTGTATTGGTTAGCCGATCGTGATACCAGCCTTAATGACAGGATTCAGGATTATGAGCAATTGCGCCAAACCTATCCCCCACAAAAATTCAGATGGTCATCATCCGGAATGATCGGGTTAGCCGATGCGTACCTGCAAACCAATCCCGAAAAAGCTCTGACACTCAGCAACGAAATGGGTGAGGAAAAGGAATGGCAAATCAGAAAACAGCTAGCTGAATCATTAATCCAGATTAATCAACTAGAACAAAGCCAAAGCTATAAAGAGGCTGCCAGCAAAGCAGACCAAATTAAACTGCCTTCATTTAATTACCTCAACGACTTTGTAGCACTCAAAAAAGCTGATTTGCTAGCCAAAGCCGGAGATGTTAAAGCGGCTTACGATAGCCTGGCTACAAAATATGCAAAACTTCCTACTTATCCACTTTATACAGCACTAACAGGTTATGCCCAATCATTAGGCAAAAACAAAAAGCAGATGTTGAAGGATGTTGAAACCATTAGACATCACACAGCAGTTTCGGCTTATCCATTTGAGCTAGATCTTTATACCAGTAAGGGTAAGCTAAATTTACATGACCTGAAAGGTAAAGTTGTATTGCTTACCTTCTGGTTTCCGGGCTGCAGCCCTTGCCGCGCCGAGTTTCCGCACTTTCAATCGGTAATCAATAAATTTAAAGGTAAAGATGTAGTGTATGTAGGCATTAATGTAGATCCTGAACAAGACCCTTACGTACTGCCTTTATTGAAAAATAGCAATTATTCATTTATCCCGTTACGGGGCAGCTCAGAATTTGCTCGTAAAAACTATGGCGTACAAGGTGAACCTGAAAACTTCCTGATAGATCAAGACGGAAAAATCATTTTCAAAGATTTCAGGATTGACAACAGTAACCATCGTACGCTGGAACTCATGATCTCTTCCCTATTGCAAAAAGGCTAGTACAGCAATTGGTATTACAACGCGGACAAAGAGCCATTTCATAATAGTAAGAAGTTAATGAAAGAGGAATAAAAGCGTTCGCTAAACAGGCAAGAAAAGCGTAAAGGTAGTACCTGCACCTTCCTGGCTTTTCACCTCTATAGTTCCGCCTTTAATACCAATCAATTGTTGAACCAGGTACAACCCTACCCCGGTACCTTCTACATGCTGATGAAAACGACGGTATTTGTGGAACAGGTCTGGTAAATCTTTCTGAGGTATGCCTAGTCCATTATCCGTTATGGCAATTTGCACACCATCTTTTGTGGGGCTTGCCTGTATATGCACAATAGGTGCCCGGTCGGGGTGCCTGAACTTTATAGCATTGGTAATTAAATTCTGCAGAATACTTCTTAAATGAACTCGCTTGTAAAATATTTGGCAATCATCAACTTGAGTTGTAATGCGACCTCCGGTACTTTGCAGTGTTTCCGACAGTTCTGCACGGATATCATCCACCAAAGCACACAAATCAACCTCTTCAGCGCCCTCGGCATTTAACTTTTGCGATTTAATAATCTGGCCCAAATGTTCAATTGTATTCCTTAGCCTTTTAATGGATTTACCCGGAATGGTGAATAGCTGCCTGTCTTTATCTTCAACCTTGTTTTCAAGGCGACGGTGCAACAACTCAAGAGAACCCTCTAGGCTCATCAACGGTGTCCGGAGGTCATGGCTAACAATATGGAGCAAGCTATCAAGTTCCTGATTAACAAAAGTGAGTTCCTGGTTTTTTTCATTCAGTTTTTTACGACTTTTTTGCAACTCTTCAATCAAACTATGCAGTCGGTCATCCGACCTGTTTAGTTTTCTCAATATCAGAAAGGCCCAGGGCAAGGTTAAAACGGCAGCTCCCAGCATCAGTACCACCATAGCATACTCAGGAGTAACTGTGGTGTGCTTAAGTATCCATATAAACCCGGCTATAATAATGGGCAATAAGATCAGGAAATACAAAACCGCAAAGCGTACGGGAACAGATGCTGAATGCCTGGAAAAGGCTTCGCTAAGCCAGCCTTGATATTTACTGGTGTACAGCAAGCCTAAAGTAGCACTCAGTAATCCTAAAGTTGTTGGAAAAGCAATAGCCGAATACTGGCCAAACTGAAACAAACCGCTAATATTAAGTAGCAAACCTATTGATGCGCTATATACCAGTAAAAAGCAAAGCGTAAGTATGCTTTGCGCTGCCGATGGTTTTTTGGAAGCAAATAGTTCCATACCAAAGCTTACCAGTAAAAAGCAAGTTGCCGTAAAAGCCGACATTCTTCCCGGAGGCGCCTGCTGCGTATTGGTGAATTGGTCTCCTACTACCCATTGGTCAATATTCAGGTCGATGGAAAAAACATATCCTGATAAGATTGACAGGCTAAACAGGAGAACGATTGAACCTAATATCCGCGAACTTTGTTTGTAACCTAACTGATAACAAAGCGTGGCTACCCCCAACAGTAAGGTAACTAAAGCCGTGTTAAACTTCATAGACGCACTTTTGGACAAAAACCCATACAGTACCGGCAAATCCAGCAACCAGCCGGCAAGCCCGCATACACCCAATAAAATGGTTAATACAGATAAGTAAGTACCCGCTGGTTTAAGTTCTTTCACAAAAGCAGCTATTAAACATGGTTATCCTGCAATGATGAAGCCAGAAAACACACATCTGTTAAATTTAGTGTAATAAAAGAAACCCTACTATAAGGCTACTCAATACAATAGATGATAAAATCATGAGTACGTGTAACCACGGTATATCATGTAGCGTCTCACGTCCTATCCATCATTTATTATTTCATGAAACTTAAAACTTTTACGCTGCTATTGCTTGTTCAACTTGGCCTATTGGCTACCTCTGCTAAAGCGCAACAACTTTCCACTTCTGATAGTATAGATGCTTTTGTAAAAGCAAAAATGCAGCAGCGCCATATTCCAGCTTTACAGTTAGCTGTGGTGCGTGGAGGTAAAATTGTTAAGGATACCACCTTTGGCACAGCTAACCTGGAATATAATATCAAAGCAACCCACCAGACCATATTTTCTGTTAACTCTATCACCAAGGCTTTTGTAGGCATTGCCGTAATGCAATTAGCAGAAGAGCAGAAATTGAAAGTTACAGACCCACTATCCCGCTACCTGGATAGCCTGCCTGATACCTGGAAAAATATTACCCTGCAACAGGTACTCACTCATACCTCGGGCCTACCAGATTTGATAGATGCTGAAGAACAAGTAATAGGCCATAACGATGAGCAGGAAGCCATGCAAAAAGTAAAAGCGCTGCCTATAGAATTTAAACCCGGTGAAAAGTTTCGTTACAACCAAACGGGTTATGTGCTGCTAGGGCAAATTATTATTAAACTGAGTGGTATGCATTTTACCCGTTTTATTGAAGAACGGCAGTTTAAAGTAGCAGACATGAAGCTAACCCGCTTTGGCGATTCTTATGATGTAATACCTAACTATGCAGGCGCTTACACCCTAACCAAGCAGGTAGGCGACCACTTTGTGCGAAACAGTACACCGGGTCAGGCTTATATGCAATTCCCTGTATTTTTCAGAACGGCAGCAGGTATCCAATCTACCGCCACTGATTTGGCTAACTGGATAATTGCATTAAAAAGCGGAAAGCTGCTCAAGCAGCCATCCAGCCTGGATAAGCTATGGGCACCGGCTATTCTTAACAATGGTAAAATTGGCGGCTTCAATCGGTTAACGAACGGCTATGCACTTGGCTGGCCAACCATAACCCGTGAGGAACACCCTGCAGTAGGCCCCGTGGGAGGTGGCAGATCAGCCCTGTTTGTATATTTAAAAGATGATCTTTCCATTATTGTGCTGACCAATTTACTGCAAGGCAACCCAGACCAGTTTATCGACGAGATTGCGGGTTATTACATCCCTGAAATGCATGAAGCTAATGGTTTTGGCTTGCCTAAAAACTTAAAAGAATTAAGAGTTGCGTTATTGAAACAGGGCTTTGATCAGGCTATAACAGTAGCAGCACGATTAAGAAAGAATGATCCTTCTTTTAACCTGAACGAAAACGAACTTAACGGCTGGGGTTATCAGCTTTTGGCTCAAAAGAATTTACCAGCAGCATTAGCTATCTTCAAACTGACTGTTTCATTATATCCGCAAAGCGCAAACGCGTATGATAGCTTGGCAGAAATGCTGGAAGTTGTGGATAGCCACACAGAAGCACTTGTTAATTATAAGAAGTCGTTGGCACTGGATCCGCAAAATAAGCATGCGGCTAACCGGATACAAGCACTTACAACCAGATAATCTTATCATTAGGCAAGCCTGACCACCATAGCATCAAAGTTCTTGAGTGATGCTCTATATTTTATAAATGTTGATGTGTTATTACACCTTTAACGAAATTCTTCAAATCAATAAATACGTTACATTTACTGCATTGAATTAGATAACTTCTTATGGAATCACAATACTGGCCTATGATCAAAAAGGCTTACAGCGGATTTAATAATAGAGATATTGACAGCGTATTCTCGGTTATGGATGCTCATGTACATTGGCCAAAAGCTTTTGAAGGAGGTTATGTAATCGGTTATGATGCGGTAAGAGCATATTGGACAAGACAATGGAGTGAGATAAACCCTAAGGTTGAGCCAAGATCTATTACGGAACGTCCAGACGGGAAAGTTGAAGTTCTGGTTGATCAACTTGTAAAAGACTTAGATGGCAATATCGTATTTGACGGAACAACAAAGCACGTATATTCTTTCATCAACAACCTCATTGTCAGTATGGATATTGAAGCGAGCTAATATCATGTAGCTTTGCTCCTGTAAAATGACTTTATTATGAAACGCCTGTTCCAGAATAAATCTATGTTTGACCTGTAGAAAATAGTTATGGCAAGAAACGTCGAGTTTAATGAAGAAGAAGCCATCCAAAAAGCAATGGAAGTTTTTTGGGAGAAAGGCTATAATGGAGCTTCTCTTCGCGACTTGACTGATGCCATGAAAATTAACAACAGCAGCTTGTATAATACGATTGGTGATAAACAAGAACTGTTTGTAAGGTGTGTTCAGCACTATACTGAGATCAGGAAAAAAGACATGCAGAAACGGTTGGCAGTTCAAAAATCACCTTTTTGTATTTTGGTTGATTACATCCATGACGCGGTTACGACCATCATCAGTGAGGTTCATAGTTGCATGGCTGTAAAAACGGCTTTTGAAGTAGCTACTAACGACCAAAGAGTAAAGGACATTTTAAAAGCCGACAGCGACTATGCCTACCATTTCCTATACTCCCTAATTAAAAGTGCTATGGAGCAAGGTGAAATTTCATCTGACGAAGATCCGGAGCTTTTAGCCGACTATTTTATCAGTACCTGGACGGGATGGTATGAATCTTATATTCTACACAGAGATCCAGTGAAGATTAAGAAAATGGCCCAATATTTTATCAAACAACTAACTAAATAAAAATTTTTTAGCCTTTTCTGGAACAAACACTTCAGAATATCTCAACAACGTTTATAGCAATTAGCAACAATTCTGGAACAAACAGTTCAAAATAATTAAGTAATAACATGAACAACAAACAAAATCAAACAACAGATCTTACCGGCAAGAGAGCGCTGGTAACCGGCGGCACCAAAGGTATTGGCAAAGCCATTGCAGACGAGTTAGCACGAGCTGGTGCACAAGTCATTGTTTCGGCCAGAAACCATCCTGGAGATGGCAATACAGAGCATTATTTTATAGCTGCAGATTTAACTAAGCCCGAACAGGTTACTAAAATGGGGCAGGAAATCATGGAGCAATTTCAGGGCATTGATATTTTGATTAATAATGTGGGTGGCTTAACTACCCCTCCGGGCGGCTTCAGTACCTTAACCGACGAACATTGGGAAAGCGAACTACAACTGAACCTGCTATCTGCTATCAGATTAGACAAAATATTACTTCCACAAATGATTGAACAGCAAAGCGGTGTTATTATTCACATTTCTTCTGTATCAGGCAGGCAGCCTTTATGGAATCTGAATATGGCTTATGCGGTTTCCAAAGCTGCTTTGAATAGTTATAGCAAGGCATTAGCAACTGAGCTGGCCACTAAAGGCATACGTGTGCTAACTGTATCGCCCGGAGCAACTAAAACCCCGCCTATGGAAAAATTCATTCAGGATTATGCAACTTCAACCGGAATTAATATTGAAGAAGCATTTAAGCAATTACTTGCGCAAACTGGCGGCATCCCTATGGGCAGAATGGCAGAGCCGGAAGAAGTTGCTTCTTTGGTTCATTTCTTGGTATCTCCATCAGCAGCTTACCTGACCGGAACAAACTATGCCATTGATGGTGGTTCTTTGCCTGTCGTATAAAGTATTCTTCTACTGTGTAAACAAGCTTTTGAAGATAAAAACACTTCATCATTTTGGCTAAACTAAAGCGCCATTCGGCTAAATTGGTTTGTGAACTCTTATTGACTTTTGTATATCAAAAGAATAAGAGATATGAAAGCAATAAGAGTTCATGAATTTGGTGGTCCGGAAGTAATGAAACTGGATGAAGTGGAACGCCCTGTTCCGGCAACCGATGAAATCCTGATAAAAATGTATGCGACTAGTGTTAATCCTGCTGATTACATTATCCGCCAGGGCGGCAACGAGGTTTTACGATCTTACTTGAAGTTACCTTTGGGCTTAGGTTTGGATGCGGCAGGTGTAGTGGAGGAAAGCGGCAGTGAAATAATTAATTTTAAAAAAGGCGACAAAGTATATGGAGTTCCAAACTTTCCGGGCGATGGAAGTTATGCTGAATATATTGCAGCAAAGGCCAGCCAGTTTTCTTTAATGCCACACCATATCACTTTTAACGAGGCAGGTGCACTTCCTTCATGTGCGCTTATTGCCTGGAATGGTATAGTAGATTTGGGTAAGGTACAACCGGAACAGCGTGTGCTGATTCATGGTGCGGCTGGTGGCGTAGGCAACCTGGCAGTACAGTTTGCTAAAGCTATGGGTGCGTATGTGATAGGAACAGCATCAGCTTACAACTTTGATTTTTTGAAAGAGTTAGGTGCTGACGAGGTAATTGATTACAACAAACAGCATTTTGAAGAACTACTGCATGATATAGATGTAATATTTAACGCTTCGCCCGTTCGGGATAATAACGTTAGATTAAAGTCGGTTAACGTAATGAAAGAAGGTGGTATTTTTGTATGTACTCATCTGGATCAGCCCCTTACAGATGATTTTTTGAATGCACTTGCCCAAAAGAACGCTACCGGAACTTTAGTTGGCGGAGGTAACGTAACTACTTACACTTCCTCACTAAGTGGTACTACTCAATTCATTAACGAGGGTAAAGTAAAAGCCGTAGTGAGCAAAGTGTACCCGTTGGAACAAGTGGCAGATGCCCACCGCGAAAGCGAAACAAAACACGTGCGTGGCAAAATTGTATTGGAAATAAGAAAGGAAAATTAACCCCGTGAAACGTTTTAAAACTATCAGCGAGTTTCTGCAGTTCAGGCAGATGCCCAAACCTGAGCATCCTTTAATTAGTGTGCTTAAGATAGAGTCTGTTGAAAGTTTAAAACTGAGTGAGCCTACGTCCTGGTGTTATGATTTTTATTGCATTGCCCTGAAAAGAGTAGCAAATGCTAACGAAGTCAAATTGAAATACAGTCAGCAAACGTATGACTATAATGAAGGCATTCTGTCGTTTGTATCGCCTAACCAAGTACTAAGCCTTTCTATTGACAAAAACACTGTACAACTTAAACAATCAGGATGGCTGCTACTCATCCATCCTGATTTTCTTTGGCATACCCCGTTAGCCCAAACCATTAAACAATATGATTTCTGGAACTACTCGGTAAACGAAGCTCTATTCCTATCCGATAAAGAAGAGGCCTTGCTTGTTAATCTTATTAAAAACATGGAGCAGGAGTACCATTCCAACATCGATAAGTTCAGCAAAAGCATTATCATTTCACATCTGGAAACCCTGCTTAACTATGCCGATCGGTTTTATCACCGGCAATTTATTACCCGGGAAAAATCTAGTCATCAAATACTGGAACGTTTGGAAAATTTATTAATTGATTATTTTGATAGTGATGATTTAACTTTAAAAGGCTTACCTACCGTTGGGCATATTGCACAATCTTTAAATTTATCACCCAAATACTTAAGCAGTTTGCTAAAAGTATTAACCGGACAAAATACCCAGCAGCACATTCACGAAAAGCTGATTGAAAAAGCTAAAGAGAAATTGTCAACCACCAATTTGTCTATAAGTGAAATTGCTTATGAATTAGGGTTCGAACACCTGCAATCGTTCAGTAAGCTGTTTAAAACCAAAACAGAAATATCACCGCTGGAGTTCAGGCAGTCTTTTAACTAGAACTCATCTTATAAATAGCCAAGTAGTAATTTTATGATGTGAGTGAGTTAGATGATAAACCATAGGAAAAGAACTACTACCTAGTACTGGATTGTTTATTTCAATCCAACTTTATTTGCTTACTCTAAATAACTTGTTTCACTCCTAGCATCCATAAAATAACTAATACTTCTTTAAAAAAGAACACAAAAGCGAAGCTATATGCGCATTCTTTTTTAAAGAAAAGATACAATGAATACTTTACAATAAAGCTTTAGTGAACCTATTCTAAAATTTCCCACCAGCTACAATAAACACATTAACTGATAGCCCATCCAGTTTAACCATCTTCTCCTTACCTACCCAAGTGATATTCTGGCTAACAGGTTTAACTTGATCAGGTTGTTCCAAACTATTAAAAACCATTTTATCAGGATTGCTTATCTGTAACCATTGTACCTGTTTACCTAACCGTGACTTACTTTGTATGTTAATGTTAACCATGCGAGGCTGTACAGAAGTATTTACAATTTTAATTACAACCTGCCGGTTAGCCGTATCAATGGTAGCACTGCTATACAGGCTATCATGGCCAGCTAATATCTTATTACCAGCTAATACAGGCACTACCCGGTTCCCTTTGTGCGTAGAAAAAGCCTGTTGTACATAATAGTTGGGGGTAGCTACGGAACGTAGATTGTCAAACCAAATCAGGTCGGGCCGCCATTGCCAGGCATCTACGTGGGCTAGCAAAGGAGCGTAAGAAGACATGTGCACTACATCGGCATTACGCTCCAACCCGGTCATGAAAGCGGCTTCTGATAAAGCTGCCCACCAAGTGTTATGACTTTCGGCACGTGTATCTTTTTGCGTTTCATTCGGGATATGTGCTGCATATTCACCGGCAAACACTTTAGTACCTTTACGATCGTACTCATCATATCGTGAAGCGTTTTTTAGAAACCACTCCGGTGTGCGGTAATAATGCTCATCAATCAAACTGGCTTTTTCAGCTCGCATTGCTTTAGTCAGGTAATCAAAACGTTCACCATCCGGATCTGGTCCTGCACTAGTTACCATTTTCAGGCTAGGATATGCTTTTTTTATAGCAGCGGCAAAAATTTTGTAGCGTTCCAGGTACTGCTCGCCCCATTGCTCATTACCTACTCCAATCATCTTTAAATTAAATGGAGCCGGATGCCCCATAGATGCCCGCAAGCCACCCCATTTAGTATTAGTGCTGCCATTAGCAAACTCGATTAAGTCCAGCGCATCTTGTATGTATGGGTCAATCTGGTTAAGTGATGCCACTTCGGCGCTGTTGTACTGGCAAGCCATGCCGCAGTTCAGGATAGGCAACGGTGAAGCGCCAATATCCTCACACAACTGGAAGTACTCAAAAAAACCCAGCCCAAATGATTGAAAATAATCTGGCGTGGATCGATAGCTAAATTCTGTATTCCATCGGTTCATGATCAGTTGCCGATCGGCTATATCACCTACCGTTTTTTTCCACTGATACCGATTAGCCAGATCACGCCCCTCCACAATGCAACCTCCCGGAAAACGCATAAAGCCCGGATGCAAGTCGGCTAGTTTCTGCACTAAATCAGCACGCAGGCCATTAGTTCGATTTTTCCACGTATTTGCAGGAAACAGCGAAATCATATCTACTTGTACTGTACCCTGCCCTTCAAATGTCACATTCAGTTTAGCTTTAGGTGATGTTTTCAGACAGGTAAGCTGCGTTTTGTATGCTTGCCAATCACCCTGTACCTGACTCAATGTAGCACGGCCAATAGTTTCACCAGTTTCATTAATGGCTTCAATGCTAATTTTTACATCACCATCAACTGCGTGCGCCAACATGGAAAAGTTATAGATTTCACCTTTAACCAACCCCATACCTCGAAAGCCATCATTGGTTAATACGAATGAACCTTTGTTATTTTTAATAGCTATGTTGACATAACGCGGATTGTTGGCATTTACGCTATTACGATTAACAACCAGTAAAGAGGCATCTGCTCCGCCTACCCGGTTTTGCTTCCACCCCATTAATGGTGTAGTAAATTCAAATGAACGGTTTTTTACTAATTCAGCATACAATCCGCCATCTGCCGAAAAGTTAATATCTTCAAAGAAAATACCCCACATAGTAGGCTGTATTCTAGCCTGCGGCTTATCAACTAAAACTGAAATTTTAACAGGTGCCTGAGCAGCACAGAGCAGAGTTTGAGTGATAGCGATAAACGTTATAAGATGCCGCAACCGGTTCTTCTTATTCATATACATGCTTTTTAATTAACTTCTATTTATTATGTTAAGACAACAAGATCAAATATGTAGCTACCTGCAACTTGATAACCATGCTTTCTCATTAAGGCATTAACTTAATGAAATAGGTAAATGATGTAGGCTTTGCTGTAACTGTATATTGTGGCAGAGGTGTTGGCCCGCATGAGTTAGAACCTACGCCTAACGTTTTATAGCTAATCGTCAAAACGGTTGAGGTACTCTGCGGTAAATCTATCCGGTACTCGGTACGTGACATTTGCTCATCACTGTAAGGCAGTGCAGAGATTTGTAATAAGGAGCTATCTGCCATAACCTCCAGTCCGCGCCCAGCATTATCAGCAACTGTTGCCCAACGTACATCTTCATGATTGCCACATTCCATAGGTTTTTCATAGGGAGTTAACTGCTGCGCTACGTCACTGTGATAAACGCCTATATCCGAACCTGTTTTACGGTCAGCATAATTTTCCATGGGGCCTCTACCGAAGTATTTAAATTGCTGATAGTTTTTATTTAAAAACATACGCACACCCATACGTGCAATTACCAAGCTTGTATCGCTTGATTTTACCTGATTGTCAACCTTCACTGTTCCATCTCCCCTTATGGTATAAATAACCTGATGATTAACTGAAAAATTATTTTTACCGGAACCTAACAGGTTAACAGCAACCTGCACTGCTGATGGCGATAACTGTTTAACTGTTACACTTGAGGTTTTCCAATTGAGTTGCTTCAGCCCTACCTGTTCCCAGCCATTATCAGCATATATATCATCCTGCTGGTGCGGTGCCCGCCACAAGTGTAACATTGGGCCACTACTGCTTATCAGGTTGGTACCATTTACCAGTATATGGGAAAAGGTTCCTTGCTGCTTGTCTAGTATCAAACTAAAACCTTTACCGTTTACCGTTAAAGTATGGTTATCTTCCTGATAAGTTACTTTATCCGCCGCCACTATCGGCCATACTACATTTGGTGAATTTACTGGCAATTCTAATTGTTCAGAAGCTACTTCATATCCTTTTTTCGCCCATAATTCATCATGGTTCTGTACAAAGGAAAGTCTTAGATAATAAACTGCGCCCGGAGTGAATGATGATAGTTGATAAGGGATTTGTACTACTCTTTCTGTTTGCGGTAAAATATCATCAATATCAACTTCTCCTGAAGATTCAACTACGCCATTTTTACTGATCGTATAGCTTGCCTTCAATCCATTTAAACTAATGAACTGATACTTATTTCTAATTTTAATGGTACCCTTTTGCAAATCTTCCGGTTTAACATCAATCCATTGAAATACATGCTTCATTTCCGGGAAGTGCGGCTTAGGTGATCTATCTGAAGCGACTACACCTTTATGGATAAAGTAATGATCGTTCGGAAACTCACCGAAACCACCACCGAATGCTAATATAGGATGCTTCGGATTGCGCCTGTTCCATATTCCTTGATCTTGAAATTCCCATATAGCGCCGCCCAAGATGGATGGATACTTATCAAATAAATCACCATACTCTTTCAACGAGCCCATTGAATTAAACATCGCATGAGCAAATTCACATAAATAAAAAGGCTTCGTTAAGGTAGCATCCGTTGCCGTTAACTCCACTGATGATAATAATTTCTTTTTAGGGTCTGACGAGTTGTAGGGCATAATTGGCGAATACATTTTACTATCCAAATCAGCCGGATTATTTGCACCAACGCCAAACCCTTCGTAATGCGTAGGCCGGGTATTATCAATAGCTTTAATGGTGTGAAGTGCAGCCAGAAAGTTAGATCCGCCAGTACCACTTTCGTTACCTAATGACCAAATAATAACCGAGGCATGATTTTTAAAGCTTTGCACATTAGCCACATTACGATCAATAATGGCCGCTTTCATGGTTGGCTCTTCATTAAACCTATTGCGAAGCCCATGACACTCTAAATTAGCTTCAGCAACCAGGTAAATGCCGTATTCATCACACAACTCATACCAACTAGGATCATCAGAATAGTGGCAGGTACGTACATGGTTGCAATTACCTTGCTTAATAATCTGGATATCACGTATCATTTGTTCCTTAGTAATAGCATGCCCCACATCCGGCCAGTTTTCATGACGGTTAACACCTTTAAGTTTAATAGGTACGCCATTAACCATAAATACCCTGCCTTTTATTTCAATTTTGCGAAAACCGGTACGAGATGAAAGAGTCTCTACCACCTTACCATCTTGCTGCAACTGAATAACTGTGGTGTATAGTTTGGGCGTTTCTGCCGTCCATTTTTCCGGGTGGTGCACTTGAAAATTCAAATCAACCGCAACTTCTTCTCCAGTGTGTAATGATTTTACTACAGCTTGGGTGGAGGTGACCAGTTTGTGTCCATCGTACAAAAAGGCGGTTAAGATTTGCGCTTGGCTTTGCTTAACGCTATAATTTTTAATTTTTGCAGATACCTGCTCTACTGCATCATTGTATTGTTTATCCAGATCTGTTTTTATGAAAAAGTCGCGAATGTGTTGCTTAGGGCTACGCCACAAAGTAACATTACGGAATATACCACTCAAACGCCACATATCCTGATCTTCCAGATAACTACCCGAAGTATATTGATACACTTCTACGGCAATCATATTCTTGCCAGGTTTTACATAACTGGTAATATCAAACTCAGCAGCATTACGGCTGTTGATGCTGTAGCCAACCTTATGACCGTTTACCCACAGGAAAAAGCCGGCATCTACACCATCAAACGTGATGAAGATTTCGCCGCCTTGCCAATTAGCCGGAACATCAAAATTGCGCCGATAACTTCCTACCTGATTACGTTCTTTATAGGCTGTATAGTTTGGCGGCGGAGTACTCATTACATGAGGAAAATCCATTTTAAAGGTGTAGCCAATGTTTCGGTAAAATGGTGTTCCATAGCCTTTAATCTGCCAGTTAGATGGTACCTGTATATCTTTCCATTGGCTTACATCGTAATTGGTTTTATAGAAATCAACTGGTCTGTTCTGAGGCCAGGTTACCCAGTTAAACTTCCAGTTACCGTTAAGGCTGCGGTAATAAGTTGAGGCATGGCGGTTAGCTGCTAAAGCCTCCTGTAAGTTACCATAAGGCATTAACGTAGCATGTGCCGGCAGTTTGTTAATCCCTATACATTCCGGATTCTCAATCTCTTTGGGTACCGGAGCTTTGCCTAATGAATCAGCAACAGTTTGCCCAATAACCATATTGGATAATAATACATTACAGAAAAGGTATAGAACTACTATGGGTAAATTTACTTTCATGCGGCGAAATGATTATTGAGTTAACCCTTTAGGTTGATTAGCTGCATTTACACCCCAGCTTTTACTGGGGGTGCTTTGCAGAAATAACTCCAGTTTGCCGCCTTGCATTATATCACTGTAACGAATGTAATTATGGCTAAACGGAGTGCCATTCCAGCGGGCTGATTGAATATATTGTGCTGATGCACTCTTCTTATAACATACAATCTCCAGCTTCTTACCATGAGGCAATGCGATGGTTGTTCGGTTAAAAAGCGGCGAAGTAAGCAGGTACTCGCCTGATACCGGATTTACCGGGTAAAACCCTATGGCTGCAAACACATACCAGGCCGACATTTGCCCGGCATCATCATTTCCACCTAAACCACCAGGCCCACTACTGTACTCCTCGGCAAGTATCTTGTGCACCTGGCGTTGTGTTTTCCAGGGTGATGCGGTATAATTATACATAAATGGAATTTGATGCCCCGGCTCGTTGCCATGCCAATATTCATTTTTATTGAACAAACTATCTAAAGCTTGCTCAAGCTTTGATGTACCGCCCATAAGCCTTGCTAATCCATTTACGTCATGCGGCACATAAAATGTGTACTGACGTGGCGTGCCTTCCGTTATGTAACTGATTTTCTTATCCGGATGGTAAGGCTTTATCCAGCTACCATCAGCATAGCGCCCACGTGCCATTTTAGTTGATGGGTCAAAAACATTCACATAATATTTAGCACGGTTCATCAACGCTTTATAATCATCAGTTTTTTTCAGCGCAACGGCAAACTGAGCTAAGGCATAATCATCATAGGCGTACTCTAAAGTTCGGCTTACCTGCTCTTGTTTATGAAAGGCATCTTTTACGCTATCTTCCAGTGGTATAAAGTGATATTTTAAATAACTATCCAACGCCCTGCGGCCTTTACCCTCCACATAATCATCATGGTTATTGGGTATATCAAAAGCATTTCGCCGTAACACCTGATAGGCCTCGTTAACATCATAATTTCGAATACCTTTTAAATACGCTGAGGCAATAACTGAAGTGGTATGATCGCCTATCATTTCAGAAGTATAACTATTCCAACAGGGGAATATGGGCATCCAGCCTCCTTGCTTTCCTTTCAGTATAAGAGATTGTACCAGATTATTAATTAAAGAGGGATTCAAAATTTCAAACAAGGGTAGCTGTGCCCGGTAGATATCCCACATGGAAAAATCATCATAGTAACTTCCCTGTGGTAATACTGCATTCTGATAATTTGAGGAAAACATTGGGTAAACGCCATCCTCATCGCTATACAATCTGGGGTGTTGCATAGCATGATACAAAGAAGTGTAAAAAATTTGCTTATCCTCTTTTTTATCCGTTTCTACCTTGATTTGCCCCAAAGCTTTTTCCCAAACTGATTTACCTTGTTGAACAGCGGCATCAAAATTAAAATTAAGTAGTTCAGCATTGAGGTTTTTACGTGCACCTGCCAAGCCGGTAAAAGAAGTACCTATCCGGATAGTCAGCTTTTCACCTTTACTTAGTTTCAGGCCAACATAAGCACCAACCCCAGCCTCATTGCGGAGACTATCCAATTTAAATAACTCCTTGTCATTAAAAGTTCCGCTAGTGGAAAAAGCTTTTTCGAATTTAATGATAAAGTATCCGCTAAAACCAGCCTGCTTTCCCCACCCCTGATAAATCCGATGAACAGGATTGTAACCATACACCTCACCTTTTGTTGCGTTGATTCTGATAAACCCTTCTTTATAATCACTATGAGGTCTGATTAGCAGGTAAAGGCTATCGGTTTTATGCATTTCAAACTGCATCATGCCGCATCGGCTCGTAGCTGTTACGGATGCACTCAGATGCGCATCCTTCAAATTTATACGATAGAGATAGGGTGTTGTCAGTTCATCAACATGTTTGAAGGGCACACCATAGCCAGATGTTTTGAGCTTTCCGGCTACGGGCATGATACTGAAGCTTCCATAATCTTGCGTACAAGAACCACTTAACCAATGCGATCCTCGAATACCATAAAAAACAGAATCTTTATAGTAGTAAGGTGCCATACATTTATTTTCCGTGGTTTGGGTTTGCGGTGTCCATTGTGTCATTGCAAACGGAACGGTTACCGCGGGTATGGTGTTAGCGTTAAGTTCCAGTCCGGTACCATGTTTTAAAGCAGCCTTAGTGGTTGCCGCTGCCGTACCAGCCATAGGCTGCACATATTGAACCAAGCTTTGTGCATGCGCATACCCAACCAACAACAAGGCAATACTACACAGAATGTACTTTTTATAGAATGTAGCGTTCATGAAAAAACTGGTTGTATTAAACCGTACGAAACCCATCATCTTCAAGCAGATTGCCTGGCAAAGGCATTATTTATTTAGCATAGTCTCATACAATACATCACCTTTATAGTTTATGGTCTTAACAGCCAACTTTTCAGGAGAAACTGAGAAGTACATAAAACCATTGTCAGACACCTGGTACTTGCTGTAAGCTATACCCGAAGTTACCGAAGTAAGCTCCGAGCCTGCTCCACTAATGAAGTAATTGGTAAAACCATCCGGTTTCAGGTGCTGCAAAGAGTGATCGTGCCCGGCTAGGTAAACATCTACCTTATGTTCTTCAAACATTTTAGTTAATGCTTTGCGTATAGCCAATGTATCATAGTTCTTTGCACGTGGACCTACGGTGTAACAAGGGTGGTGACCCACTACAATTTTCCACTTCACATCAGCTGATGCTTCAGCAAGCGTTTTATTGATCCATGCCAGTTGCTTTTCGGGCTGCTGATCTTTCAAATCGTAAATGATAGGTTGCGTATCTATCATTACCAACAAGGCCTTACCTTTATCAGCACCTAAAGAAAACTCCTTTGTATAATAACGTGCTGGCATATTCCAGCGCCTGCTGATTTTGCTATACCGTATCTGTGCCTCAGGTTCCGAAATGTAGTCATGATTACCTAGCACCGGGTACCAATCCGTTTGTAAAGAATGCGCTGTATAAATACTTTCAAAAGAGAAATGCCATTGTGGATCCAACTCGCTGGCTACCCCTCTCGGATAGATATTATCCCCTACTGAAACAATGAAATTGTTAGGATGCATTTTCCCCCAATCGCCCATCTGCTTGGCTACTTCTAACTGGTGGTACTCACCATTACGCCCCCAATCGCCAATAGCCATAAAGTTGAGCGGATAACCATTATCTAACCCTGCACTGAGAGAAAGATCATCACTTTCCAGATGAGTTACCGGTGAATCAGCTAACGATTCAAGTGGAGCAATTAAGGATGCTCCTAATGCTGTCAGGGTGGTGTTCTTTACAAAATCTCTACGTTTCATAGTTATTTGATCGTGTTTAATATCATGTCGATCCCTAAAGGATTACCTTTTATACGACATATCAATGGAAAGTCGGGATTGTTAAGAATCCATAACTCGGTTGTTTCATTTTGAGCAATTACATGCAACGTATTCCAAGCTTCGCTATTGGATAGATTTGTAGCTGGTAAATGCCTATTCGTATCCAATTGATATACCGTATTATCATAAACGAAATTTTTGTACTGAAGCATATGATTAAATGCCGATTTAGAGATCATGAAAAAAGTTTGATCGGAAGGTAAAACATAAACCCGATTGGCTTCAGGTTGTACAAAGTTCAGCTTATCAGCCTTTAGTAAGGCTTGGTGCAATATCACATAAGTTCCGCTGGTGGTGTTGCGCATTTTCCAATCAAGCACCAAGCTATCTTGCAGGTGTTTTACCTTGAGTTCAAACGCAACCTGCTGCCCATGCAGATAAAGCGTATAATTTAAGGTACTGCCCTTTTGTATCACCAACTGGCCTTTTTGTGCGTGAGCAGCAAAAGCGATGAATAACAGGAGCAATTTTAAGATAAACTTTCTCATTCATCAATTTTTAACGGGAGGTAAAACTTGCGTTCCCCAAGCTGATGGTTTATCCGCCATTTCAAAACTAAGATCACCTCCTTTTATTATATCAGCATGTTCAATCCAAGCCTGATTCAGAGCTTTGCCATTAAGCTTTGCTGATTGGATGTAAATGTTTTTTGCAGAAAGATGATGAGCAGTTATCTTGAAATTAGTCCCATTTTCCTGGTGCAAAGTAACCTGCTTGAGCATAGGTGAGTTAAGCAGGTAATAGGACTGACCCGCATTAGGATAAAAGCCCATCATTTGAAAGGCCAGCCATGATGACATAGCTCCTGAATCATCATTACCAGGCAATCCTGTTGCCGTGGTATTAAAGTTATCTAATACAATTTGCCTGATACGACGGCTACTTAAACCAGGCCGACCAATCCAGTGGTATAAACAGGGTGTGAGGAATGAAGGTTCGTTATCCACATTGTAAAACCTATTTTCAAACAAGGTATCCAGCCGTTGTTTAAACGCTTCCTTCCCGCCTGATTTTTCAATAAGTACAGGAACCTGATGCGGGATGCTCAATGAATACTCCCAAGAAGTTGCTTCATAAAAAAAGCCACACCAATGGCAAACATACCAAGGATATTCACGGCTTAAGGGCGTGTACTTGAAGGTTGGGTGCTGGTTATTGGCGGTGCCGTAAGGTATATCATCCAACCACTTTCCAGCCGAATCTTTCGGCATGATAAAGCCAGTAGCACCATGATCTTTATAATCATTGCGCCACAGGTTTTGCCAGTTATCTGCTTGTTTGATAAACCTGTTGTACACTTTAGTACGGTTTAGCCCTTTGGCCACCATAGCAATGCAATAATCTTCATAAGCGTAATCAGTTGTGCGGTTGCCCGCCCTTGGTATATGATAAGGAACATAGCCTAAGTGGTTATACTCTACTAATCCTCCTCGTCCTTCTTTCTCTTCAATTCCACCTGGGGGTACAGTTGCATCTTTAAGCATAGCTTCCAGTGCTAAATTATAATCAATGCCTGGTAAGCCTTTAGCATAAGCATCGGCTATAAGCACCTCGGCATTGGAGCCACCTTGTGTACGGCCATTATAGTTACCGCTTCGGGCATCAGGCATGTACCCATCATGCTGGTAAATGTTTAACAAGGCATTAACAATATTAATCTGACGTTTAGGAGATATCAGAGTAATAAGCGGGTTTGATGATCGGAAGGTATCCCAAATAGCATAAAAATCATCGTAATAAGGCGCATTACCATTCCACAAAGGGTTTTCGCCTGTCCGGTTAACCGGCATCAGCATGGTATGATAAAGACTGGTATAAAACATCTTTTTCTGCTCGATGGTTGCATCAGCGTTGATTTCAATACGGCTCAGCATTTCATCCCATTTATTTTCCACTTGTGCGCGTACGTTCTCAAAATTCCAGTGCGGAATTTCCTGAGCTATGTTTTCTTTAGCCTTGCCTGAACTGATAAATGATATACCGACTTTGACTTTCAAGGTATCAGAACTTCCATTTTTGAAACCCAGCAAAACACCTGTTTTTTCACCCGAATCAAACTGCTGCGACACGCCGGGGTAAAGCTTTTTATTTTTCCAGGAAGTCAGGTGATCTATAGGTGCATCAAACATGGCATCAAAATAAACCGTGTAAGCGGCACCGTTATTCCACCCCCCTCTAATACGACTATAGCCACGCACTTCGGTAGCAGATACAACTTCAATTTCAGAACCTACAAATTGTTGTGCTTCACGCGCATCAGGTATGGGTTGTTCACCCAAAAAGAACCCGGCATCAATAGCCAATGCTTTTGCAGCTTGTTTAGGAAAGGTAAAGCGATAAATTGCAGCTTTTTCGGCAGTGGTAATTTCCGTTTTAATTTGATGCTTTTTCAGCAACACACTATAGTATCCCAAAGCCATTTTTTCGTTTTGGCGCATTGACGAGTGGTCTATGCTATCCAGCTTGTCGCTAAAAGGCATTATCAGGATATTACCGTACTTAGGGCCACCACCTGTACCACTTACATGTACCTGCCCAAACCCAGTTATGGGAGCCGGCTCCGGCAACCAGCCACTATTGGATTTAACCGTACAATCAGGACTAGGTTTAATCATACCGAACGGACAAGACGGGCCAATAAAAACGCGCCCCTGACCTTCTGACCCTATACGTGGATCCACATATTTATGCGGTTTTACTTGCGCCAAAAGCTGTATAGGTGTTGTTAGTAGTATGAGTAACAAACACTTACTTAACCTACTAAGTAAATACTCCCAACTTGAGGCATAGCGTATTATTGTAAACCTGTGCATTCAGTTAAACCTAATAAAGCTATCAACTTAAATTTTTAGAAAAATTTTGTGCCGGTATAAAAAGTACAACAACATAAATTGTACAACAGTAACAGCAACAGCCTTACATACAGCCATCCAACCGGAGGATACAAATTGTATTAAGCCACCAAAAAGGTAATCTGCTATGTGTCCAAAATCAATCAACCCCTCAGAAGCCATATAAATTAGTATAGAATTAGCACCGATAATCACAAAAGGGAATGCCCATTTACGATAGCCAGCTACATCAATAATCAAATAAAATATGGCCAAAAACACCAAACTAAAACCGCCTACATATAGCACAAAAGAGCTGGTCCATAATCGCTTGTTGATGGGGAAGCTCAGATTCCATAAAGTGCCTAAAGCAATTAACAAAATGCCAGCCAGAAGCAGATATCCACCTTTCTTAAGCATAGACCAGTTAACTGAATCATATTTTAAAAATTGACCAGCGAACATACCAAGCAGTGCTGTGCCAATAGCCGGTATGGTGGATAATATTCCTTCAGGATCGTGTACTTCATCATGTAGCCTGCCTGGTAACAAGAGTCGGTCGATGTAGGATTCCAAGCTACCATCCATAGTTAAAACACCTGCCCCATAACCCGGAACAGGGATCAGCATCATAGCTGCCCAATACCCTAACAAAAGTACTGCAAACCACACGACCTGCCCTTTAACAGAGTTGTTCAAATAAATTAATCCGGCAAAAAACCAAGCTAAGCCAATGCGCCCCAATACACTTGCAAACCGGGTATGTTCGTATCCATTAAATTTAAGCAGTCCATTAACTACCATCCCCAGCAATACAAGCGTCAATGCACGCCTAAGCATATTCCTATAAATCTGCCTCTTAATTAATTTAGGTAGTTGAGAAGCGTTGCTCACGCCCAGCTGTGTTATTCTAGATTGCATAGAGTACGGCATGGCCGCCCCCGCAATGAACAGGAATAACGGAAATATCATATCATAAAAAGTAATACCGTTCCATTCTGTATGATGCAGCTGTCCTGACATCCATACCACAAGCGGCCAGTTAGTGGCTTTGGCTAAAGTATGCACAACCGTTTCGCCGCTCATAATCCAGAACATATCAAACCCTCGTAAGGCATCTAGTGATAGTAAGCGTTTGGGCTTTACCGTATCATTCACATTCATAAACTAGCCGTAATTAGTTCGTGATACTTTTTATGCAACTCCAATACAACCGCCACTGAATTACCTGTAGTATGTACCGGATACGGTTTATTGGTGTTAACCCACTCCCATTCCCATTCACTTATGGTTTTATCAAAGACCCTTACATCTACTGCTTCGTTTTGCGCCATTGATTTGGCGGTGAGGTCAAAAAACTTTTGCCATCGCACTTTATAAAAGTCATTCAACAATCCGCTCCACTGACGGCATGAATATTCATGTAACGGACTATTTTTATTCCCCCAAAGTGTAATCAGGTTGCGAGCATTGCGCTCATACAACGCTTTTTCGGCGGTAGTACTTCCGCAACTACGGGCATCTGCAATCCAAGTACCTAATAGGAAGTCTCGGCGGGTAGCCAACAGCCTGTCCATATCGGTAATCAACTGCAAGTATTCATTGCTATACTGTTTAAAATTCGCTTGATTTTTATCCTGGTAGGCCTGCACCCATTTACGTTGCAATGGTGCTGCATAGTTAGCTAGTATCTGCCGCGTAACATCCACCAAATCATAATTAAAACCGTCACTTTTCTGGCAAGTAGGTATGGCTTTAATCATTTCGTCCCAAGCTGGCAACAGCTCCCGGCGCGGATAATTCAAGTGTGTTTTAGTCCAAATGGTTGCAGTATCAAATGTTGGCCTACCTGTTATTATAGATTCAGCGCCATCCCGTATTTCCTTCCCGTTATAAGCTGTAGTTTTAAGTATTTGCCAGACATTTACCGCATGTGGGTTGAGGCTACCGTAACGATTCAAGATATAATCATTAAGCCAGCTATCAATCTGCACAGGTGAACGCTGCCAGGTATTTTGCATCATGAGTTCATACAATACCGGGTTTTGTTCAATAGCTTCCATAGTTAAGCCAATACCCTGCATCTTTCCAGATGCCGGATCATTTAATGCCGTGGCAGGGCCATTAGCCACGCCTTCCATACGACCGAACATAGATATATTACCACCAAAATTGTGCAACATGTTCCATATCCAGGGTTTACCGTAATAAGCTTCTGTACGTTTCCAAACAGGCTCAATCTCGGTGGCTAAATCAAGCAATAGCATGTGGTTATCAGGCACAGCTTGCAATAAAGCCTTAATTTGCGGAGTTTTCCAGAACTTGCGGTCGCTGTAAAACAGCCAGCCCTGCATTACCCAAACAGCCTGCGGATCTGACTTGCTCATAGCTTGGTAAACGCGCGAGCTTAAAGCCGACAGGTAAGCCGGATCATCGGTAGGTGGCTCATTTTCATTGAAAGTATCGGCCGAGTATAAGTGATTAGTTCCATAAAGCCGGGTTTGCACTTTTAAAAACCTGCTTCCTATTTCTTCAAACATCGGGTCTTCAGTATCCAGAATATAGGTATCCTCAAACCCATTGCCCCAGTTTGTTTTTTTAAGTTTTGATTTCGGAAAACGGGTATGAAAAGCTGCAGGTACATGCCCGGTAAATGATTGCAGAACCGGCTTCATGCCCAATGCTCTTTCTCGCTGTAAAATTTTCTGTTGCAAGTCGCGGTGGCTCGTCATCCAGCTTAGCGGAAGTGGTCCACCCCATCCATCCAGGTTACCCATCCAAAACCAGGAAAAGTAAGCCGGGCCACAAAAGAAGCTGCTTAAATCACGGTCAGAAAAGCCTAAGCTTTTGTATACTTCGTACCAAGTATATTCCTGACCGGTAAGCGCCAATGGCATATTAATGCCGTGCAAGGCCATCCAATCTATTTCTTTTTCCCATCGTTTCCAGTTCCACCAACTCATACTGTAATTGTAGGTACAGTAATTCAGGTAGTACCGGTAATTGTAGGGGGTATTTTTAACCACTTTGTGTGGTACAACCGGAGCAATTCTAGGCAATTTCAAATTGGTACCATTCCAGGTTATTTGGCAATGGCAGAAGTGAGTAAGATAATAGTACAAAGCCGAGGCAATGGCCACGCCATTATTGCCTCTTAATACAACCTTGCCCCCTTTGCTTTCAATTTCAAAACAATCTTTACTAGTTTTTGAATTTAGTTTTTGTGGGATAAACCAACCTGCCTTTTCCGGAACAACCCTTTTAACCAGTGCATAAGAAGCCTGTTCTAAATTCTGGGCTGATGCCACCAGGGTAGCCATGCACAACACAAAAGCAAACAGTAACTTGTATATTCTCATTGATATAAAGGATAAATTGGGGGAAGAAGAACTAGTGCTGATTCTATTTATTTGATGAGTATGCTTTGATCTTTAAAGCCCGCCACATCAACATTTTTAATAGCTTTGGTAGTTGATTGATGAATAATGATAGCCGGATTAACTTGCGCTTTATTAATACTTAATTCATTAATGTTGATGCCTTTTACATCATCAAATATGCAAGCTGTACGCAAATCATTTTTCAGGTAGCTAAGCTTTACGTTTTTAAGGGTGATACCATCCGCATGTCTTGCAAAAAAGCCCCAGGCAGGTAACTCACCAAACATAGAAAACTCAGGATAATCACTTACTACTTCCGGGATGCTCTTTAAACTATCTGTATTAAACTTGGCATAATCCTTTTTAGTAGTACCCTCATAAGCAATTTCAATATCTTCCAAAGTCACGTCTTCTACATTATGCTCAGGTATCCCCACGATGGAAGACGGGAATACATGATGCTTACTCCTTACTATAGGCCCTTCCATATGATAACCAGCATCAGGTTTACCTGCTGGTACCTGTACTTTAACCTGACCTATATAAACTCTACGTAGTTTACCCGGTGCAGCTTTTTGATTACGCTGCCCTAACCGAATAAAAATAGCATTACCTGTATTTTTTGCATTTACATTGCGGATATCTATATCTTCCACTAACGCGCCATCAACAGTTTCAATAGCTATAGCCGACCGATAAGTATCATAGATATCTAAGTTACGAACCTTAATCTTTTTAAAGCCACCAAAAGAAGCTGTTCCCATTTTGAATGCACTGGCGCTTGACCGGATACGGCAATTAGCTATTTCAATGTTTTCACATGCCCCGTTCGGGTCAGAAGATTTTAAACAAACCCCGTCATCAGCCACATTAAAAAAGCTGTTAGTCAGTTTCACATTTTTACAATCAACCAAATCGATTCCATCATTGTTCAGGAAGGTATTACTCTCTACCTTGATGTTATCTACCACCATGTCTTTACAACTTCTGTAATCCTGTATCCAGCATAAACCATTCTTTATGGTTATATTTGTTATAGTAACATCCTGGCAATTTTTAAAATCCATTAAATGTGGCCGGTTATCTTCAGCCGGGCGCATTTGGTGCCACGGGTTGTAGGTTTGCCACTCATTGTCTTTTAATGTACCGGCACGCAGCATTCGGTATATATCTTTTAACAAGAGCTCACCCCTACCGTCAATAATGCCATCACCTGTAATAGCTACGTGCTGTAAATCAGTAGCTACAATTAATGCGGATGCCTTTTGTGGTCCATAATCAATCCGATTGATAGTTGCCAGCAAAGCAGCCCCTTTTTCAAAATGCAAATCGATGTTAGATTTAAGATGAATAACACCCGTTACAAAGTTTCCGGCTGGTATTAACACTGTTCCGCCTCCATTCTCAAAAGCTACGTCAATAGTTTTTTGGATAGCTTTTGTATTATCAGTTTTGCCGTTAGGATTGGCTCCGTATTGAGTGATTGTATATGTTTTATTTTGAGCATATGTTGTATTAGCAACTAAAGCCAACAACGATACCATCAATCCAATATGCTTTTTATATGAATGTTTACGCATGTGAATAGTATTGATTTTCTCCATCGATAAAAGTTATAATTTTTAAATACACCATTGCTTTTTGTAATGGATTTGGTTTACCAGTAAACTGTATAAAGTGCCGTTAATATGCCCATTATAATAACTGCCATAATTAAAAAGGCTGGAGTTACCTTAAAATCATGACGTTGAGGTAAAATAATTGAAGATTTGTACTGCACCGGTTTAGCTAAGCTTATTATCACCATTAATACAACTACCAGAATAAAGGTAATCGTCATGCGATCCAGGAAAGGGTAATCCGGAAAGTAGCCATTCGTCCAATAAGGTAAAAACTTTAGTGTGGCAGATATTGGAATGGTGAGTATAGCGGCAGTCATGGCGGCTGCGGTTGTTGTACGCTTCCAGAAAAGCCCAAGCATAAATATTGCTAAAACACCAGGCGAGAAAAAGCCGACGTATTCTTGAATAAATTGATAAACCTGGTCAAGAGATTGCAAAGCCGGTGTGACCAACGCAGCAATAAACATGCATAGAATTACGGCCCAGCGCCCGGTTACTACCAACTTCTTTTCGGAAGCTGATTTATTAAAGTATTTCTGGTAAATATCCAGCGAAAATATAGTAGATATACTATTCGCTTTTCCGGCCAAGGAAGCAACGATGGCTGCTGTAAGTGCAGCAAAGGCCACACCTTTTAAGCCCGCGGGCAATAAATTCATTAAAGTGGGATAAGCCTGATCGGGTTTAACAACGCCTGTACTACCCAGCATTTCATGCTGAAACAAACCTTTATTATGCAGTACATACATAATTATACCGGGTAACACGGCAATAACAGGTACTAATAACTTTAAAAAAGCGGCAAATAAAATACCGGTACGAGCAGTTTTTAAATTAGCGCCCAACGCACGCTGAACAATATATTGATTACACCCCCAATAAGCCAGGTTGTTCACCAACATACCACCAATGATAACTGATGTACCGGGTAATTCCATATAGTGAGGACTGGATTTATCAAAAATCATGTGAAGATGATCTGAAGCTTGGCTACGTAGTACACCAAAACTTTTCATAATGTCACTGCCGAAGCCGTACTCACGAGCAAGGAGTGACAGTGCCAGGTAAGTAGTTATTAAACCGCCAGCTATGAGTACCAGCACCTGAATAACATCAGTATAGCCAATTACCTTCATGCCGCCCAACGTTACAACTATCGCGAACAGGCTTAATGCAAAAACACAAAAATTGAATGACAAACCAGAAATGGCAGAAACAGCCAGTGCACCCAAATAGATGATAGAAGTTAGATTAACAAACACATATACCAGTAACCAAAAAACTGCCATTATTGTACTTACCTGATCATTATACCTGCGGGCTAAAAATTGAGGCATGGTATAAATATGGTTTTTCAAATACAATGGAATAATAAACCAAGCCACTAAAATAAGTGTAGCTGCAGACATCCATTCGTAGCTGGATATAGCCAACCCCATGGCAAAACCCGAACCTGACATGCCAATAAAATGCTCGGCAGAGATGTTTGATGCAATAAGAGATGCACCTATAGCCCACCAGGTAAGAGAGCCTTCAGCCAGAAAAAAATCTTGCGGGTTATCAGACTTTTTCTTTTTCCGGTATATATAATATCCGTAGGTAGATACTATGAGAAAGTAAATAAAAAATACAATAACATCGGCTGTTTGCAAATGATTTTTGCTCATAATTAGGGTGTAGTTTGATATACTGCAATTAACACCTTAATTATACAGTATTTAATACCAATACAACAATGCTCTGTTGCGAATTAGCTAACGTCAAATAACAAAGTTTGAAATCAATTAACTCCGCTAATTGAGTTAACAGAGTTAATTGATTATCAGGAAAAATTAATATCCCGGATTTTGCACCAGTTTTGAATTGGTTTGGAAAGCCACAGTAGGTATCGGGAAAAGGCGACGATAAGTATCAGCGTTGGTTTTGCCTAAACCCCAGCTGTTTTCATATTTGCCAAATCGTATCATATCATTACGGTGCCAAGCCTCCCAAGCAAACTCTTTGCAACGTTCACTATAAATGCCGTCCAAGCTGATGCTGGTTAAAGCTGCAGATGTTGTACGGTTTGATTTGATTTGGTTCACTAAAGACAAGGCAGTTGCACCAGACGTAGGCGCACCACCACGTAAAATAGCTTCCGCTTTCATCAGGATAATATCAGAATAGCGGAACAAGGGCACATCATTATTTTGATTACGATTGATGGTGTTGGTATAATCCGGATAGAATTTAATATTACGGTAACCGGTGTTCCAGGCAATTTCATCATTACCCAAATCAAAATCAGAATTTGTCCCCGAACGAACTTTTGACCCAAGTGGGGTTAAATTCAATGCATAAACGTAAGAACCAGCAGCGTTAGATCCGGTATAAAACTGATCATAACCTTTATTCGTGGTGCTTACCATGAGCGGTTTACCATCTTGCCAATATTGTGCACCGGTTAACCATTGCTTGTTACGAACGTCATTCGGATCATCAAAATTAGCATAATATTCATTCGTGGTCATACGAGGTCCGCTTGGCATACTGTTAACCAAACCATTACCTGTATTTTGATTCATAATCGGATCAGTATACGAACCTGGGTTAGAACCTGCATATAAGTATCTGATGCCTTGGTTCCGGTTCAAATCATAACGGGCATAATACATATTACCGCTCGTAGTAGTTGCATCAAAAGGTATGGCGAAGATGAATTCTTTAGCACTTGGCCCATTAGTTGGATAAAACATTTGCAGGTAGCTTGACATAGGTTCTATACTATACAGCCCTGAACTGATAATCTGATCACAAGCAGCAATACAATCATCATAACGACCTGTACCAGTATATACAGCGGCATTCAGGTACATTTTAGCTAAGATTGAATAAGCCAAATATTTAGTAGGTAGCCCATAAGTACTTGTCCCCACTGTTGTTTTCAAGTACGGAATAGAAGTTTTAAGCTCGCTCTCTATATAATTGAATACCTGACTACGAGATGCATTAGCTTTTGTTTGAATACTACCATACAAAGTATCTAACGGCACACTTCCGTAATTATCCATCATCATGAAATAGGCCAGTGCCCGCATAGTTTTTAATTCTGCCATGCCTTGAGTTTTGGCAGTACCTGCCGGGGCTGACTGCAGTACGTAGATGGTTTGGTTGGCTGTACCAATTATGTTTGATAAGTAAGTCCAGGTTGAATTTATCCAGGCATTATCCTTAGTCCAGGTATGGCGGTGTAATTCTTGATATTTATATCCATCCAGCCAGTTTGACCCAAAAGTAGGTAATACGGATTCATCAGTTGAGGCACTTTGCGTAAAAAAGTAGCTTAACGCATAGTCGCCCCTTAAAGCAATGTATATCGGGCCCGATGCAGATGTATATTGAGCAGCAGTTGTTGGGTATTGATCAGCCAACAACTCTGAAGTAGGCTGCAGGTCAAGTTTATGACAGGATGATAGAATCGTTACTGCGCTGAGTAAGGAAACTATTCCAAATATTATTCTTTTCATAACGTTTAATTCTTTCAATTAAAATGATACGTTAACACCTAACAGGAACGTACGTGTTCTAGGATAGAAGTTGTTGTAATCAATGCCTGGTGATATACCACCTTGATTAATTTCAGGGTCAATACCTTTGTAACCGGTAATGGTAGCTATGTTGTTACCTGTTACATAAACCCTAATGTTGTTGATGTACTTAACTGATTTTACAATGTTGTACCCAAGTGTTGCATTATCTAGGCGCACATAAGAACCACTTTCAATATAGCGATCTGAATAAAAGGAATTCCGAACATCTGATATTTTATCATTTGCAGCGCTTACGAGTATGTTATTAGTAGTAGCAGCAGCTGTGTAAGATAAATCTGCACGGGTAGCATTAAATATTTTATTACCAAAAGTACCTCGCAAAAACACATTTAAATCAAAGTTCTTGTACCTAAAAGTATTATTCCAACCCATTATGACTTTAGGTTGAGCACTGCCGGTATAAAAATAATCGGTACCGATAATAGGCTGCGTAGTTGTGGTTCCATTCTTTTTATAAAAAAGCGAGTTACCATTGGCATCTTTACCGGCATACTTGAAGGTAAAAAACTGTCCAATTGGGTAGCCTGTTTTCAATATCTGCAAAGTAGCATTAGTTTGACCAGGCCCCTCCGGATCAGAATAGCGTGTAGAATCAACATTAGCATAAGGATTTTGCAAGCTAGTAATCTTGTTTTTGTTATAAGCGCCGTTAATGGTACTTGACCAGCTAAAGTTTTTAGTTGAAACAGGAGCAAAACTTAAGGTAACTTCTACCCCCTTATTACTGATACTACCACCGTTAGCGTTGATTCTGCCACCAGGTACTAATGCTGATGATACATTGTAGGTAAACAACATATTAGTAGTCTTTTTATCATAAACCTCAACTGAACCGGTAATTCTGTTTTTTAAGATAGCAAAGTCAACACCTAAGTTAGTAGTGGCTGTACGTTCCCATTTCAAATCAGGGTTGGTTCCTTGAGCGGGTGCATAAGCAGCGGCCTGCACACCATTGTTGTAATAGGTACCTGCTACAACGTAATAAGTTAATGCATTATAGGCTCCTATACCTTGAGAATTACCAGTTACACCATAACTTGCGCGAAGTTTCAAATCATTAAACATAGTTTGATTTTTCATAAAATCCTCTTGTAAAATGCGCCATGCCAAACTTACAGATGGGAAGTAGCCCCAGTGGTTGTTAGCTCCAAATGCCGAGCTTCCGTCCCTCCGAACTGACCCTTGGAAAATATATCTATCTTTATAAATATACCTTAGCCTGAAGAAGTCAGATATCATTCGTATATCACCATAAAGCAGGTCACTGCCATAATTTATGCGGTAGGTAGAAATAGCATAAGGATTACCCAAGGCTAAATTATAAAAGCTAGCATTATCACTTGGAAAATTAGTACTTGATGATTGCAGCCCATCACCATATACATAATCTTGGTAAGAGTAGCCTAAAACAGCATTAATGGAATGATCACCTAGCTGTCTATCCCAGGTCAAGAAAGTTTCTAAGGTTTTAGTAGTATTAGTATAACTAGATCTAAAAGCAGATCCATTAGCGCCAAACAACGATCCAATAAGTGTATGCCCTATACCAATACCAGGATCGGGATTATTATAAAAATTGGATGTTGGATATTTGCTGTAGTAGCTACCATAATACTCGCCATGTAAGGAGGTGGTTTTCTGGTATGAAAGATTAACGTTATAGGTTAATCCAAATGGCAATTTAGCTTCGGTGTTAAAACTACCCAGTAACACATTATACTTTGTGTTATCCTGTGCATTTTTAATAATAGCTACGGGGTTGAAGTATCCTGTTGTAGTAAAGTTTTCAAAGTAACTGCCATCTGTGTTATAAACCGGTGAGATAGGCAAGTGCTTGGCAGCCTGCAACAGCACAATATTTTGCAACGGCGTATTGTTGGAGTTGCTTACCGAATTTGATGCATTCAGGCTAAACTTAAGTTTATCGTTCAAAGCATATTGCTCTACATTTAAACGGCCTACTACACGTTCTAATGAACTTGATTGTAAAATACCGTTTTTCTTGAAGTAGTTTAAACTGGCACTATAAGTACCATGCTCTGAACCACCGCTTAAAGAGATATTATGATTTTGTGAAAACGCTGTTGAACGTTCAATAGCTTTCATCCAATCGGTGTTGGCCTTTAAATCATCATTGGGAGAAAATGATCCGTTATTAGCAGCCACATAACTCCGGAGTTGATCTGCATTCATCAGCTTCAATTGGCTGCTTACTTTTTCTGCACCAGCATAGCCGCTGTAAGTAACAGTAGCCTGGCCTTTTTTACCCCGTCGTGTAGTTACCATAATTACACCAGCAGAGGCATGATTACCGTAAATAGCAGCAGCAGCAGCATCTTTTAAAACATCCATTGATACAATGTCGCTCGGCGCTACAGCAGCTATATCAGCTCCAGGAACACCATCTATGACATAATATGGTCCGCCTGGACTGTTTATAGTAGAAGCACCACGCAGCACTACAGCAGCCGGCCGGTTAGGATCACCGCTGGCGGTGATGTTTAATCCGGGAACTTTACCCTGCAAAGCTTGCCCTACATCCGAAATAGCGCCTCGGTTTAAATCTTCCTGTTTAACGGTGCTAACAGCACTGGACAAGTTTCTGCGTGAACTGGTACCATAACCTACCACCACTATATCTTTTAGTGAGGTACTGGCATCCACTAAGTCAATCTTATAATAGGTTTCCGTACCTAACTTCACCTCTTTAGTGGTATATCCTACTGAGGTTAGCACCAGCACATCGCCGTTTTTAGCATTGATGTTGAATTTACCGTTCACATCGGTCTGTGTTGCTCTGGAAACACCTTTAACTGTTATGGTAACACCAGGCAATGTATTGCCTTTACTATCAATTACCAAACCGGTAATGGCGGTATTTGATTGAGCAAACGCATGAAGCTGCCCGAAAAATAAGGCAAAGAACAGCAACAAAGGCAGACAACTACCTTTAAAATAATTTAGGTTTAATCTCATAATTAGCGTAAAACTTGGTTCATAATTAGGGCTTAATGATTCTTGTTAAAATTTTAATGTTGGCGGCAAATATTTGGCGATAATACCCTCATAATAACTCCGAAGCTCTGGCCAGTTTGGTGGAACCGGGTTTTTAGAGTACAAATCATAAGGATTAAACAGTTTTACCCATTTCAGCATTTCCCGGTCATGATCGTCCAGCAAATAGCTGTATTCACCTTCACGATGCCATGCATAAAAGGAATGATAACGTAGCATATATAAGGCTGGCTCCGGTAAGTAATCTTTCATCATTTGATAAACATATTCATCATGCCCCCATGATATATGTACATTCCGTAAGCCACAGCCTTCGGTATAAACGCCAAGGCGTGTGTTGTATAAAGGATTGCTAAAATCAGGATTTGCTTTAAAAAATTCAGGATAAACAATTTTATCAGAATACGCACAACCCACAGGGAAAGTATCGCCCACTACAGCCCACTGCGGTTCGCCAAAAAGGCAAAGTACTTTTCCCATATCATGCATAAGTCCGGTAAGTACCATCCAATCTGGATGCCCATCAGCCCTGATGGCTTCAGAAGTTTGAAGCAGGTGCTGAAACTGATCCAAATCAGTATCAGGATCTGAATCATCTACTAACTGATTCAAAAAATCAAAAGCTTCCCATATTGACATTTCTTTGCGTTTAAAGCTAAGAAAATCTTGCCTTTTCTCTTGAACAAAATCAAAAGTTTGATAAGTATGATTCAAACGGTAAAACTCTTTAACAGTATCCCGCTTCGGATCGTCATACTGCCGATACTCTTCAGTGGTTTTGGATGTAGCAATCGATTCCGGGTCAGGATAACGATTTACAACATCATCTTCCCATACATCAAGGCTGCTAAGCGGATTGATTTCTTCCTCTTTTAAATTTTTCATACTTGTAAAAAAATAAGCAGGGTTATGAGAAGCCTGCGAGTTTATAATGGTATTGTTTTAAAAACAAAACTAAGATATTGCAGATTTTCATAGCATTTGCAAATATGAAATATTTATTTGCGAAAACGATTTCGGAAATTATCTCCTATATTTCACAACCAATTATATTTTTCTTATGTCAGCCGTTACTTTAAAAATGATTGCAGCAGAGCTCTCCTTATCTGTAGCCACGGTATCTAAAGCCTTGGCTGACAGTTATGAAATCAGTCAGGCTACTAAGAATACAGTATCTGAAGCTGCGCAGCGGCTGGGGTATGTTGCCAATCCGTATGCGAGTAGCTTACGTAAGCGCAGAAGCAAAACCATAGCTGTAGTATTGCCCGAAATAGCAGATAGCTTTTTTGCCCAAGCCATCAACGGCATTGAAACTATTACACAAGCATTTGGCTATCATGTACTTATTTATCTGAGTCACGAAAGCTTTTTAAGGGAGCAGGCCATTATGCAATATTTTAAAAGTGGTCGTGTGGATGGCATTTTAATGTCTGTATCAGAAGAAACCAGTGATACCAGCCACATTAAGGATGTTATAGATGATGATATCCCGGTTGTATTTTTTGATAGAGTTTGCGAAGATTTGCCTACCGCTCAAATAGTAACTAATGATTTTGAAAGCAGCTTTAACGCTACTCATCATCTGTTATCAAAATCATGCCATAAAATTGCGTTTATAGCCAATTCTGGGAGCTTATCCATCAATCGTAATCGTGTTTTAGGATATCAAAAAGCCTTACAATCTGTTGGAAATAGCAACGAACTGATTGTTAACTGCGGTAAGAACGACGAAGAAAATTACCAGCTTTTAACAAGCTTGTTTAATCAAGAAGAACGGCCTGATGGCGTGATATTAAGCGTTGAAAAACTTACGCCGTTAGTATATCAGGTTTGTAATGATTTGGGGGTTACAATACCGACACAAGTAAAAGTGCTAACATTTACCAACTTAGGTATAGCTAGTTTTATGAATCCTGCACTTACAACAGTTAATCAGCCTGCATTTGAAATGGGGCAAGCAGCTGCTAAAGCCCTCTTTAAAAAACTATCACAAAATATTGAAGTTTTAGATCCCGAACTTGTCATTCTGCCATCTAAACTCATTTGCAGAGAATCAACTCGCTAATTACGCAGGTAAAATCTTTTCTATTGCCACAAACTTGTTGTACAGAGCTTGGCAACATTTTTTCCAATAACGCGTCATCACTGTATAAGCTAGTAATTCAGTAATGTATCCTAGTGCTAGTCCGAATACCTCACTCACGTTAATTTAAACCGCGCTCATTTTTAGTTATAGAAACAGCAAAAAAATCTTGCTACTCCTGACATACCCTTGTCACAACACTAATTCATCTTTGCCTTAATAAAGAACGTTTATTAACAAAGAATAGAATTATGAATCTTATTTCAATTAGAATTATTACGACCGATGTAAAGAAGCTGGTGAAATTTTATGAGCAGGTTACTGGAATAGCAGCTATACAGTACACGGATGATTTTGCTGAACTACAAACCCCATCAGCAACGTTGGCTATTGGGAGTACCAAAACGTTGCAGTTTTTTGGTGGTGATGAGATTGCCAAAGCTGCTCAGAACCAAACTGCCATTATAGAATTTCTTGTAAAGGATGTTGATGATGAGTACTCTAGAATAGCTCAATCCATTCAACCTGATATGGTACAAAAGCCAACAACCATGCCTTGGGGTAATAAGTCATTTTTATTTCGCGACCCGGATGGCAACCTGGTGAACTTCTTTACGCCTGTTACACCAGAAGCAATTAAGAAATTTGCCAGCAATAGCTAAGTAAAACAGCAAAGAAGTAGCAGTTAAGCAAACGTTGTTTTACTTGGCTGTTACTTCTTTGCATTGGGGTTTATCATTTACGTATAAAAGAAAATTTGCTTAAAGCCAGTTCACGAGAGGCTATTCAACTTCTAACTTTCAAGAATTAAATCTTTTTGAAGCCGGCAATACGCAAATTACCAATTAAAACTTTAGCACCGTTGCTATATTGTGTTGGCGCACTTATGTACAGGTTTTTAGTATCTGTTGGTAAAAAGAATTCGGTATCAGCAATTTTTGCCTTATCTAAGTAAAGGGCAAACCGCTCACCATCAACCATCATTGAAACATGCATAGGGCGGTTATTATAGGGTGTTAAATCAAAATCAGTTGTCAAATACTTACCATGATTGTTAGAAACAGCTACTTTATCATTGTTATAATATTGAACCGTTACGTGACCGCCATCTTGTGAGATATAGCCCTTTGTACTGTTATCATTAGTAAACCCAAAAACTACAGGATAAACATCCCCAACTTTATCTGCAGCAACTACAATATCAAATTCTACCGTAAAGTGTTTTGGATAAAAACGTTGCTTGGTAAGGCGATAAGTTGCACTTTGTTCCATGAGCAACCACTTACCTGATTGGTCTTCCACTGTAGCTACCGTTGCAGCACCGTTTGTTTTTAATGATTTTACTGATGCGCCAACCGGCACTGTTGAGAAATCTTCCGCAAAGATCAAAGAATCACCTGATGTGAAATCAAAAACAGTAGTAACGGAATGTCTTCTATTTGAAGTCGTCGTCTCTGTTTTTGAGCTCTTCTTACCGTCCATCATTTCACCAGCTCTCTGGGCAACTTTGTCTTTCGCTCTTTGAAGTAAACCACCTAGTTGCGCATACGTATGAGAAGAACTTAGGATAGTTAAAGTTATAATTAAGGCGATTAATAAGCTTTGTTTTTTCATTGATAAGGCAATTGATCTCAACAAACTTAAAAAATTTACTTCAACTAAAAAGTACTCATAACAATTAGCTGACTTCTAGGCTGGTAGCTAAATGGTTATTTCGCTTTAATCAGCAAACGCTTTATCTACTCCATACTTCCTCATCTTAGATTCGATTACAACAATCTTAGAATTGGCTACAGCATACTAACAGCAGTAACTCATTTTTGCAGTACTAAAAGGATAAAAATATGGATACTAAAAAAGTATGGTTTATAACTGGTGCTTCTAAAGGTTTGGGCTTAAACTTTGTTCAGCAGTTACTGGCTGAGGGTTATCAAGTAGCTGCTACTTCAAGAAATCAGCAATCCCTTATTGATGCAGTTGGGGTACATGAAGGCTTTTTGCCGCTGAGCATGGACGTTACCAGTAACGAAGAGGTCAAGCAAACTATTGAGCAAGTGATTAACAAATTTGGCCGCATTGATATAATAGTCAATAATGCTGGCTATAGCCAGATCGGTACGCTGGAAGAGTTATCAGATGAAGAAGTAAAAAGGAATTTTGATGTCAACGTTTTTGGAGCACTTCATGTAATCCGCAATGTGGCACCCTATTTAAGGAAACAACACTCCGGACACATTTTTAACATCTCTTCGGTAGGTGGCTACATCGGAGACTTTGCTGGATTTGGCATTTACTGTTCAACAAAATTTGCCATGGCCGGATTTACAGAAGCATTGGCTGTAGAGATGCAACCTTTCGGCGTAAAAACCACGCTTATATATCCGGCTTACTTCCGGACCAACTTTCTGGAAAAAGATTCGGCTATGACTCCTGCCAATCCGATTGATGCTTACGCCAATGCACGCGAGGTAGAAGCCAGCCACTTGGACGAGATAAATGGAAATCAGCCCAATGATCCCCGCAAAGCGGCAAAGGTACTGATTGAACTAAGTAAACAAGATAATCCGCCGGTACATTTCTTTATGGGTGTAGGTGCTTACGAGCTTGCTCAAGCGAAAATTAAAGTTATAGAACAAGCATTGCAAAACAACAAAGAGCTGGCAGTCTCAACAGCAATAAAAGAATAATGAACACAACAATAGAAGATACTCAAGAATATATAGGCATGTGGGTAACTGCAGACGGCTACATACGACATGAACTTTTACCCGATGGTCGGTATGACGAGGCCCGCGGTAAACGACAGAACGCTTACCAAGGCAACTACCGGGTAAGCGGTAACCACATTGACTATAAAGATGATACTGGCTTTACCGCTGATGGTGAGTTTCGCGATGGTATACTGTATCATGCAGGAATGATATTATACAAAGAACAAATACCATAAATTTGACAGATGAGTCATACCTATCACTTTCGCTCGCTTCAGGATTTGCACAGATACTATGGTCTTCCACAACCGGAGCATCCGCTTATTAGTGTGATCGACTACAGTAAAGTAAAATATCCGGAAGACGTTTGTGAACTGAAGTGGATACAGGATTTTTACATTCTAGCACTGAAGCGAAATGTACAAGCCAAATTTAACTACGGGCAGCAACCTTACGATTTTGATTCCGGTGTGCTTTCTTTTTTTGCTCCCCAGCAATTGTTGCAGGTAGAAATAAATCCCGATACCCAAATAGAGCCGTCGGGTTGGCTGTTGCTGCTCCACCCCGATTTTTTATGGAATACGCCATTGGCTAAAACGATCAAGAGTTATAATTTCTTTCAGTATAAAGTCAATGAAGCCCTTTTCTTATCGGAGAAAGAGGAAAAGGTAATTACGGAAATATTGCAGCGTATTGAGAAAGAGTACCAATCCAATATGGATAAGTTCAGCCAGTCGCTGATCATTAACCAGTTAGAATACCTACTGATTTATGCTGACCGCTTTTATCAACGGCAGTTTCTAACACGCAAAATCACTAACCATCAAATATTAGCTAAACTGGAATTACTGCTGAACAACTATTTTGCAGATGAGAATTTGATAATCAAAGGGCTCCCTACCGTTCCATTCATCGCAAGTGAACTTAATATTTCGCCGAATTACCTCAGTAACCTACTGAAAGTCTTGACCGGACAAAGTACACAGCAGTTCATCCATGAAAAGCTAATTGAAAAAGCAAAAGAAAAGCTTTCTGCAACCTCGTTATCTGTTTCAGAAATTGCTTATGCTTTAGGTTTTGAGCACTCCCAATCTTTTAGTAAGTTATTCAAAGCCAAAACTCATCTGACGCCAATAGAGTTCCGGGCCGGACTTAATTAAGTTATTGTATACTCACCCAAGTGTATACTACAATTAACGATTGGAGAAGTATTATTGATAAAAAAGTATTTGCAAAATTACAGTCAAGGAAACTTTGATTTGCTTTCATAATTTAAGGTCATACTTATAGACTGCTATATGAAAAATTTAAGAGTATTAAAGTTTTTATTGTAGCTATACTAAAGAAAAAGGCTGGTTGTTAGTCGAGAACCGATAGGGTTGTTTTAACGATATCGTCAAAGAATTGCCGGTCATTCCTGAATTTTCCATAAACTCTCATTCCGGCTATTGCATTGCAAATGAAACGGGCAAGTGCTTTTGGGTTTTTAGATATACTGATTTCTCCATCAGCCTGGCCTTTTTTTATAGCATTATATAAGGCTTTTTCGATGATCAGATCATCTTCAGCAACCAATTTTTTAATCACTTCATCACTTGCAGCCATTTCTACCTCTGAATTTATTTTGAAGCATCCTTTGGGACAGGCATCAGTAAAGACATCATTGACAACTTGCTGCAACAAGTGAGTTACCGCCTCTTTTACTGAGAAAGCGTCATTTAATAGCGCCTGGATTTTTGCTGTGGCTTCCTGCTGATAGAGCTCCAGCGCTTGCAAAAATAAGTTATGCTTGTCGCCAAAAGCATGATAGATGCTGGAACGTCCGATCTCCAATCCATCAATGAGATCATGCAACGAAGTGGCATGATATCCCTTCTGCCAGAAGAGGGCGATGGCTTTTCTCAATATGTCGGTCTCGTTGAAATCTTTTGTTCTCATAACCAAAAAAGCTTTACCTGCAGCAGGCAAAGCTATTGATTTTATATAAGTATGCGAGCGAGATCAAATGCTGTTTTAAAGCATTTTCGGGTATTAGCGAAGACCGCCACTGGCTAGTATAATCTCGCCTGTTAACCAGCGTGACTCTTCCGACGAAAGGAAGGCCGCGATCAACGCAATATCCTCGGGTTCTCCAAGTCGGCGAAGTGGAGTATTATTTACCATAACATCAGCCATTTCACTGCCGATAAATCCTCCAGCTCTCGAGCCTTCTGTGTTCACTATTCCGGGATTGATTGAATTGACGCGGATATTTCTCGGGCCAAGCTCTTTGGAAAGTACCCGGGTAATAGAGTCGATCGCACTTTTGGTTGCCGTATAAAGGGCACTACCAGCCGGTTCCACGCTTGATACACCAGAACCGATGTTAATGATACTTCCTCCCTGATCTGAAAAATATTGTACGGCAGCTTTTGAGGCAAGCAGTGGCCCCAGTACATTAATGCCGAACTGATGATAAAATCCTTCCTCTGTCACATCTTCGATAGGTCCCCATTGATAAATGCCCGCATTGTTGACCAGAATATTAACTTTACCATACTGCTTTACCGTTTCGGTAAACAGACGATCGACATCATTAGCCTTTGACACATCAGCTTTCACTGCTATGGCTTGGCCGCCATTGTTTACAATTTCCGCTACAACGAGCTCGGCATCTTCTTGAGCAGATGCATAATTAACGATCACGGCGGCACCCTCAATAGCTAGTTGTTTAGCAATGGCAGCGCCAATACCTTTGGAAGCGCCGGTTACAACAGCGACTTTGTTTTCTAATTTCTTCATTTCTAATTGTACCATTTGATTTATAAATATAGTGACAAAATTAGACCAAATGGTACAATTAGAAATTTTGAACATACGATGACATAAATAGCATATGCGCTAATTACTATGCATAAGAAAAGTTAGTAAACTTTCATTATTAATTAAATTTAGATTTTTTTAGGTTTTGCAATGCTCGCTGTAAGGCATGCTGAAGGAGATTATGATATTTACCATAACTTCAACAAAGCATTCTTATTTATTACCCAAGCAGCTGTTGAAATTATGAAAACTAACGGAGGTGGTTCAATCGTGAACGTTGGTTCTATGTGGGCTAAACAGGCGATTAAAGCCACACCTTCTTCTGCTTATTCAATGGCAAAAGCAGGCTTGCACAGTTTAACACATCATTTAGCCATTGGCTAAATATGGCATTCGCGTAAATGCAATATCTCCGACTGTAGTGGCCACACCAATTTATAAATCCTTTATTGATAAAAGCAAAATTCAAGATTCATTACAAGAATTTAACTCTTTTCATCCAATAGGTCGGATTGGTACGGCAGAAGATATTGCTGCAACAATCACCTTCTTGTTATCAGACGAGGCAAGCTGGATTACCGGTGCGGTCTGGGATATAGATGGTGTGGCGTTATGGCTGGGAGAAATTAACCAGTACCAGGTAATATGATAGAAGAAGGGGAAGTAGCTACTATATAAATCTTGGTATTACAAAAAATGGGGCGTAACATCGCCCCATTTTTGCTTAATAAGCATGGCGTTTTAACTTTTGGCAGCTAGATCAAAGTCTAATTTTAAAAGAAGTTGTTTAGTAATTAAATGTTCCTTGCCAATTTTCCATTTCTTATTATCATAAAACTGAACCCCTGAAGAAAAGGCAATTTTAATTTTTTCACCAGCATTACTTTTATATTCCCATTCATCCGTTTTAGTTTCACCTATCCCTAAATTGAAGCCTGTAAGGTTCGTTGGGGATAATGTTCCCATATATCCCATCTGCAAACCATTCTTCACATCACCGACCGTTGTAGGTTTATCGTTTTTATCTACAATTAACCAATTTAAGCGAGCACCAACAATACGTTTTGATGAAGTATTTTTGTATTTAATCTTTACCGTTATATATCGCCCAAAATGTCCCTCATGATGTAAATTGTCTGCTGGCTGATCAACAGTATCAATTAATTTAGATGATATTTTTGCAGAAGTAATTTTTATTGGAGCTTGATTTAAGCCAGTTGTATCAAATAACGGTTCAGCTTTATCATTAGTGGAGTGCACCGCTATAGAATGCATCTGTTCATTGTTACTTTGCCCTTGTTGCTGACAGCTATTCAACAGGCCAATTGAGATAATTGTGATAATGTAAATTTATAATTCATTTGAACTTTAATTGATTTACTAACATATAATGTATTATAAATAAAGTTCTTAAAGAACTTTTAAGAGCACCTAACGCCTAATAACCAACCTATATTAACCATTAGTTCGAAAACAAAAATAGCCTCTCAGATTTCTCTAAGAGGCTATTTATTTTTTTGGGTAGAAGGAAGCGGACAAAAGTCGAACTTTTTGATTGATTTTCAGAAAGTTGAATCAAAATCGAAAAGATTGAAAAAAATGCTTCGCCTAAAAAGTGATATTTCATTATTTAGCTAATTTTGAATTTAATGGGATAGCTTTGGTTACCAAATTAGTAGTAACTAAAGTTAAAGAAAGTACACGTTATCTAACTTTGATTTCGAAACTGCATTTGTTTACCGTCACTTATAGCTATGATTCTGTTTATCCTATCTATAAAAAGCTGGTAACATATTAGAACGTTTTCGTTACTGTTTCCAAGACTCAAATTTTTGTTATGGTTGTTTGCCATCAGATAACTGGTTAATTTCAGCAGTAAGCCCACCTTTCATTTTAAACACATCACAAAATAAGATTCGGGATCGCTCCAACTTTCTTCACTGTCTGGACTTTACCTTCGGCTATGACCTATGCAACGAACATCGCTATAGAATACATGGGTATTATGAATTTACCAGTTTGCGCAATTCATTAAGGTTTTCTGTTCCCCACTTTCCCATTACATCAACCACAGTCATAAGCGACATGCCAAGGTCCGTCAAATGATATTCAACCCGCGGTACGTGTTCATCGTACACTAATTTAGAAATCAGCCCATGCCGAATTAATTCAGCTAATTGCGCATCAAGAACGCGACGGGTAGCCTGCGGAATGCTGCGGGCTAGTTCGCCCGGACGCACGATGCCCTTACGAATCCGCAGTAGCAGCGCTATCTTCCACCGGCCATGCAGAACCTGGCGTATATAATCATGTCCGCAATCCAGCATGGGTATTTTACGTTCGTATGCATTTGCCATATCACAAAAATAGATAAAACCACCCGGGCAATAACCATAGATAAATTTATCCATTCTTGACTGGACAGATCTGCGGGCGGAACTTTGCATAAAAATATGAATAAGATTCCTAAAATGATGAGAAGCTGGCAGATGTCTGCCATCGGCCGCGAACAGCTACACCTAAATGACGTTCCGGTGCCACAACCACCGCCTGGTCAAGTCCTTGTAAAAGTAAACGCTGTGGCATTAAATTATCGCGATAAAATGGTAATCGAGACTGGTCGGGGACTTCCGCTTGGCTTTCCTTTTACGCCTGGCTCTGACTTGTCAGGTGAGGTAATAAGTACCGGCGAAAATGTAAAGCATCTGTCAATTGGCGATCGTGTTATTTCGACTTTTACGCCGGATTGGACAGACGGACTCAGGCCGGGTACCGGACGCACCCCCGCTTATCGTACGCTAGGAGGCTTTTATCCGGGCGTACTGGCTGAATACGTGGCTATGCCGGAGAAATGGCTGGTTAAAGCGCCGAAAACATTAAACGATGCAGAAGCAAGTACGCTTCCGTGTGCAGGTGTTACCGCTTGGTTCGCCCTGGTCGAGAGGGCTCGTGTTCACGCGGGTAATACGGTACTTATTCCCAGCACAGGCGGCGTCGCGTTGTTCGGTCTACAAATTGCCAAGGCCAATGGTGCAGAGGTCATCATTTCCGGGCGACCTGAAAACGAGCAGCGGGCAATAGCACTAGGCGCCGATCATTTCATCGACAAAAAAAGAGAAGACTGGTTAGAAGCTGTTTATGAACTCACCGCTGATCGTGGTGCAAACCATGTACTGGAAGTAATCGGAGGTCCGCACCTGGCAAAGGCCGTGCAGGCGGTAGCTGTAGGCGGCCATATTTGCCAAATCGGTGCACTGGAAGGTTTCGAGCTCAGCGCGCCTGCAATGCCCCTGATGTTAAAAGATGTGACCATTCACGGGATCGGCACTGGTAGCCGCAAAGCACTGGAAAACTTAGTAAGGGCTGTGGATCGTAAAGCGATTAAGCCGGTTATTGATACAGTCTATGAGTTTATAGATCTGTTTTCAGCACTTGACCATCTGGATCGTGGACCGTTTGGAAAGATTGTTGTTAAAGTGGCATGATTCAACTGGAAATCATTAATTGCTTGTTCTGAGTATTGACGCCTTGTTGATTAATTAATTAAGGTACGAAATTTAGCAACGCCACAATGCGAAAGTCATCAATCAACACTGATGACTTTTGCTTAACATATCGCACTTTATAAGAAATGCGGTAGAGCATGCCGATGTTTATTCAACTATGGTACGCATCTGGATTATAAAAAGTAGATAGATCAGGCCAGGTTCAAAAGGTTTAATTGTAGTATAAGAAGAAACATCTGATTATTGAAGGAGACCATATAACTAACATCACCTCCTTTTATGAAGAAATCAACAGCGTGTTCATGCAGCATGAAAATTGGAAGATTGGACAAAGTCTTGATGCATTCAATGACCTGCTTTACGGTAATTATGGAGAGATCAAACAAAGGGAACCTGTTCAACCCTTGTGGCATAGCATTGAGAAGAGTAAATGCGCTTTAGATTTAGCTGCAACCAAGACTTATTATAAAGAGAAGCTGGCAAGCCCTTCTGGTTTTAATGTACGGTTAATACAGGATCAATTAGAGGCTTTGGAGAATGGCAATGGACCGACATTCTTTAAGATCATTATAGCTATCCTTGCAGACCATCCGAATATCGAATTCGCAGAAAATCAAATGTCAATCCGGTGACCGACCCTGTGACTAATATGCGGTTAGGCCATCCTTTATTTGTTAATGGTACAAGTTTTCACTCAGGTCAAGACATTTCGCCAATTTACTTAAGCATTTTTGACATCATGATATAGCAAGATGCCCCCAATTCAGGGTTTCAATGTTGAACTTTTCGTCAAGGTGTTTCTATGGCTCTGTGATCTGCAGGTCCCCTAAAATTTCACCCTTTTCTTTGACAAGTTGCTTTCCCCAATTGTTTACGGCAAGCAACACAGGAATAGTCGTTTTGCCAAGGTCGGTTAACTGATAAACCACCTTTACTGGTGGCTTATCACCATGTACCATTCGGGATATCAAGCCGTCCTGCTCCATTTGTCTGAGTTGCAGACTTAAGGTCATCTCCGTGATCGTTGTTATTTCCTTACGAAGTTCATTATATCTCTTCTCACCGTCTTTCAGGAAATATAGGATGACAGCCTTCCATTTTCCCCCTAACAGATCCATGGCCAGACTTACGCCACAAGGATATATCTTGTCATTCCATTTAAGGTAATTCATAAAATAAATCTTGACCTATCTAATTTGATAGTTATTGCAAATGTACTGAGCTCTAAATAGTTTTGCAACTATAATTTTTATAGTATGGCATTAATCATCTTAGCACACCCCCGTTTTAATAGCTCACTGGCTAATAAGACCATTATGGAAGAGCTGCAAAGCAGCAGCGAACATCACGAGATACGGAATATTCACAGTCTTTATCCGGATTACAAGATAGATGTACTGGCGGAACAAGAAGCACTGCTCCGGCATGGCATCATCTTGCTACAGTATCCTTTTTACTGGCTGAACTTACCGGCAATCCTGAAGCACTGGATCGATGAAGTCTTTGCTTACCAGTTCGCATATGGTTCTCAAGGCGATAAGCTGAAAGGCAAAAACCTGATTCCCAGTTTTACGGTTGGCGCCGCCGAAAAAGAATACCTCCTATCGGGTAAACATCATATGAGGATTTATGAATTTTGTAAGAGCCTCGAACATACAGCGTATTATGCCCAGATGAACTACATAGACCCCATCTGTTTCTTTGGCGCTTCATTGAACGTGGAAGCCTTTACCGAAGAAGAAGTCAAAAGGAACGCCCAACAGCATGCACAAAAGATCATTAAGATCCTAAAAGACCCTGAACCGGCACCGGTTGCCGTTCCTTTCGAGTAATTTGATAAATAGCTCATCGTTGTTTAACTAAAGTAGCATTGGAAACCATCACCGAATCCTATGGAGATCAGTTCCAGTGCTACTGTAGATCAGTCAGTCGCGCCTTCAATAATCCATGGTATCATGCTTTTCCTTAGAAACGTTCAAACTCCATCTGCCCCCGTTGATTATCCAGAAACCTGTACTTATTAGTTTGCATTCCCATCATACCTGTTTACATATTTCTGGAGTTTAGCTTTTTCCAGCTCGACTTGCTTTTCGGACTTCGGAATATATAAGGCTTATTTTATAAAGCTGCATACATGGACTTGCCGATTGTCTCTAAAACCGTCGAGGTTATATTATGCAGCAGTATAATGCAGGTATTACGTTTGGACATTAAAGATTTTGCAAACTCCTACGTAGCCGCTCGGTCACATCACTTGTTGGTTGGCTGTATTCAATAACACAGCCAACTTAAACACATATTTCATTATTTATTTAATTACAAGCCCTATTGGCTGTTTGCGCCTCCAACCATGTTTCCAAAAAAGATTGCATTCAAGAACAACCTGCTAGTACCTAACCAGTATCCTCTGTAAGTAGGGTCATCGGCAAACAAAATAACTTCGCCACTACCTACTGCATTGGCAATAATAGCAGCAGAATTGGCGACCTTACCAATATTTGCCTTAGAAGAATAGCCGTTCACAAAAGGTTTAGCAGTATATTGTGCAACGGTAGCGTACTTATTCACGCTGGGCACCAATATGGTAGGCCCATTCTTGTTAATATATAGCGTACGGCTGGTTACTCCAAACGCAATTGGATGAGAAACATCTAAATCTGATTGAAATATAGCGCCATTGATATGGCGTGCGCCTTCGGTATCTTCCTGCTGGGCATAGTTTAAGCGCACTTTATGAGCTGGACGGGTAGGTGCAATACCGGAAGGCACTGGGCCTGGTAAATTAATACTCCCGGCGTTTTGTTCGGGTGTAGCTGGGGCATTAACCGGGTTGGCAGGCGCAGGTGCGGCTGCATTTCCTCCTCTTACTGCAATATCAGATTCAACTAACTTTTCCTTAACTAATCCTTGCTGTATGGCCCATGCTGTAGCGGTTTGGAAGGTAATTAGTATTCCCCCATCGTTTACCCAAGCTCTGATTTTTTCAACTGTGGCATTGTCCCAAGCCGTGTAGTTGCCTCCGGGTAGTACTATGGTGGTATATCTTTTTAGAGATGCACGCAGAAAGCTAGTGAGATCAAGTTTGGCTACTGGCATATTGAGCTGCTGATTTAACAAAAACCATATCTGCCCCGCTTCCGAAGCCATGGTGCCCTGACCAAAAGCCATCGCCACTTCGGGCTTGCGTACCGCACGGATATTACTGCTGCCTAAATCAACGCCTTCGGTGCTAAAACCACTGGCTACAGGCAGCACATTGAGGTGGGTATCGGCTGCTACCTGCTGTAGGGTACGGTAAAGTGAATCCGGAGAAATAGTTTGTGCAGCCACCGGAATTACCAGTGAACCGTAACCGTATGAACGCTTGCCCACCATTGTGTTAGCGGTAAAGGTTTTAAAAGCGGTTTTTACCAGTATGTTTTTCAATAACAATTCATACAAAGCTTTGCTGGCGTTATAATCGCTATAATCAACCACATAGGCATAAGCCGATCTTCCGCCTTCCACTTCGCCTTTAGGCAGGTTTAAGGCTGTCACCTGGTTGCCTGCTGCTACCGGAGTAGCGATCTTGGCATACTTAAGACCATAGGCATGAATAATGCTCCAGCCGGTATTATCATAATAAACACTATCCTGCAGTATGTTTTCCTCAAAAATGGAATGTACAATTAAATAGTTGGGTTGCGCAGCTGGTACTACATAGGCGCTGCCCCTTTCAAACGTTTTTCCCTGCTGGGTAACGTTGCCGGTAAGTTCATATACTTTAATGCGATGCTGCAGCAGCACACTCAAAAACTGCTGGGTCAGGTTAACGTCCTTGCTGTCACCAAAAACATAGGTTTTGGTGGTACTCTTCTGACCCTGTGCTAAGGCATATTTGAAGAAGTCTTTCTGTACCTTAAACAGGTTAGTCTTTTCGGCAACTGCACCGCGGATGGTTGAAAAGCTGGTAGTTAAATGGTTACGGATGGTAAAAGCAAAGCTAACTGGCCCGTTGCTTGATTCCTGCAAAATACCGCGTGAGCTGGCCTGCTCATAGGTGGCTGCTACTGCACCGTAGAACTTAGGATAAGTAGAACCGTAAATGGGCGACAAATTATCATACCCTTCTTTGGTAAAGTAAAAAGAGCCGATATCATCCAAAGCTTTGGCGTTGTATCGGGCCAGTGTTATACCTTCCTCATACAAAAAAGACGGAATAATAGGGCTATAATGCCTTGTAGGGGTAGGTTCGAAGTAATAGGTAGCATTAGTGCCCTGCTCATGAAAATCAATCTGCACATTGGGGTACCATTTATGAAAAAACTCTACACGGTTACGGCTTTCTACCTGTACCAGGTTCAGCCAATCGCGGTTCAGGTCTGTAAAGTAGTGGTTGGTGCGCCCCATCGGCCAGCCTTCTACATGCTCTTTATCTAACGCATCTGCCACAGGCGGAAATGAATGATACTGGTTGTGCCAGTTAGCGGCACGGTCGCGCCCGTCAGGATTAAGGGAAGGATCAATAAATATCACGGCTTCGCTCAACCAGCGCTGCACTTCTGCATCTTGACTAGCAGCGAGGTAGTATCCGGCTAACAGACTGGCTTCGGTGCTGGAAGTTTCATTGCCATGCACGCCATAACCCAAGTCGATAATCAAAGGCGAATTGGTAGTCAGTGCTGGTTTAGCCGGATCAACCTGGCTCAAATGTTCCTGCCTGATCTGCTCTAGCCTGTTGTAGTTCGCAGGCGAAGTGATAGTAACAATGATCTGTTCACGCTGCTCATACGTTTTGCCGATGGTCTGCACATGCACACGGTCGCTCACCCGGGCCAGTTCTCTGAAATAGGCTACTACTTGTTCGTGTCGGGTATAATAGGAACCTATAGCATACCCCAGAAATTGTTCTGGCGTGGGTACGTGGCTGTCCAGCGCTGTAGCTTTGGGGAAATAATACTTGTTTTGAGCTGATGCCTGCGCAGCTATCAATAGCATTAAGGCAAGCAGTAACCTTTGGAACGGAGTTGTTTTCATGCTGATGAGTGGGTAGTTGTTTTAATATCCGGGGTTTTGTGTTACATCAGGATCAGACAATACATCAGAAAGCGGTATCGGGAACAACCAGTAGTTGGTATTGGTAAGCCCCAATACGGTACCTGCGCGCTTGGTTCGTACCAAATCAAACCAGCGGTGTGCCTCAAAGGCAAACTCTACGCTGTTTTCATTTTCTATCGCCTGTAATAAATCAGCTTGGGTGGTTGCAGTGGTAGGCTGCAGTCCGGCTCGGTTTCTGATAATGTTTAAATCAGCAGCAGCACCGGTCAGGTTGTTCTGCTCGGCTCTAGCCTCAGCCCTGATCAGGTATAGCTCTGCAATACGTATTAGATAAGATGGATCGGTACTGGTAGAAGTGGTGTTGTACAGTACACCATATACGTTACTGTTGGTTCCGGCTATTAATGTATTGCGAGAGCCTCCTATAGCTGCATTATTGAGCTTGGCTCCCAATGCATCAGAAGGTTTTAAGGTGTACTGTCCGCCAGCTGAGCTCGGGTACCATAAGTTCCAGAAAGTATTGCGGTCATTAGTAGAGTAAGCCAGCTCAAATACCGATTCGGTAGTTTGAAACGGTGTGGTAAAAAAGGTTTTATAAGGCTTAACAAGGCTGTACTTGGTATTGCTGATCACCTGCGATGCATAAGTTTCAGCATCGGCCCACTGGCTGCGGTATAGATGCAAGCGCGCACGCAGGGCACGGACAGTACTTTTCTGTGCACGGTTACGTGTGGTGTTATCTTCTGGGAGCAATTGCTCTGCCTGGGTTAAGTCAGCCAGTACCTGATCATAAGTTTGGTCAAGCGTGCTCCGTTTGATGCCTTTTATCGAGCTGATGTCGGTTGTTGGTTTGAGTTCGAGTTGTACTCCGCCCCAACCACGGCCCAAATCAAAATAGCATAGTGCGCGGATAAAATAACCCTCACCTAAAATCTGGTTCTTTTCTGTTGAAGTTAGCAGCGGGTCTGTTACTGATGGTACACGGGTTATAATATTATTGACGGCATTAATGGTTTTGTAAATACCCTGAAAGGCAGCTACGGTCATTACATTATCTGCGGGTATAGCATTTTGGTCCAGTTGCAGGTATTGGTTAAGCGTACCGTTAAAAACTACATTATCTGCCGGCATAATGCCCAAGGTGGTGTAATTGATGGCATAATAGTTCTGCACGCCATCGTAAGCGCCAATAATGGCAGCACGTGCGGTACCTACATCCACGATGGCATCTTCGGCCGCGATCTGGTTATTCGGTTTTTCGTCTAAATACTTCTTGCAGGAGGCCACCGAAAGTGCTACGGCAAGCAGCAATATATAATGGATATAAATTTGTTTCATGTACTTAAAAAATTAAAAGGTAACATTAGCGCCCACCTGTAAAGTGCGCGGTTGAGGAACTGTGGCCCAGTCGTAACCGGCGGTATTTTGGTTGTTGCTCTGTGAACTTACTTCCGGGTCCAAACCATCATACTTGGTCCAGGTAATCAGATTAGTGGCTTGGAAGTATATACGTGCCCGGGTGATGCTGGCACGTTTCAACCACGCTGGCGACAAGGTATAACCGATAGTGAGCGTCTTCAACCGGAGGAATGAACCATCCTGCAGATAGCGGGAGCTTAGGTTGGCCACATTACCGCCATAATTATTGGCCGGACTATCATTCGCTGCAGGATTGGCCGTACCCGTTGCTGGATCAATATTAGAAGTAGTCATCCTCGGAATATCAGTTATCTGCCCCGGGGTAATCCACCGCTGTAACTGTCTCGGTATAAATCCGATATTGGCCTGGGTACCGCCATGCACCAGGAAAAAGTCGTTCATGTTCATGATCTTGTTACCCACATTGAAATAGAAAAAGGCTGACAGGTCAAAATTCCGGTAGGTAAATGTGTTGGTGAAACCGCCGGTATACTTAGGCTGGGCATTGCCTACAATCTGGCGGTCGGCGGAGGTAATTTGCCCGTCCTTATTTACATCCTCATATATAGCATTACCTGTTTGAGGATCTACAGACAATTGCTTGTACAGATAAAAAGAATTTACCGGGTAACCCTGCCTCAGGATGGAGATGTTGCGGCCTGATGCTCCCTGGGTAATATCGGAAGCCAGTTTTTCAATACGGTTTTTGTTAAAGGAGATATTAAAATCAGCAGTCCACTTAAAATGCTCATTAGCAATATTCAGGCTATGGATGGCAAACTCTTCTCCTTTGTTGCGAACTGCACCATAGTTTTGCAGATAAGTAGTAAAGCCGGAACGGGATGGCACAGGTACATTCAACAATACGTTATAGGTATACTTATTATAATAATCAAAGCTGAAGGTAAGCCGGTTGTTTAATACAGAAAACTCTGTACCTAAGTCTACCTGCCGGGTACTTTCCCAAGTTAAATTGGGGTTAGCCAATTGTGAAGGCGTTATACCTGCTGATCCGAGGTAATTTGCACCCGAACCATACAGTCCTAAAGCTCCGTAAGGACTGATCCCCCTTGGTTACCTGCTACCCCGATACTCCCCCTAAACTTTAAATCATCAAAAACGTGCAGCTGCTTGATAAAATCTTCCTGACCTGCACGCCAGGCTGCGCCGGCTGAAGGGAAGTAGCCCCATCTTTTATCCGCACCAAATTTGGAGGAAGCATCAGCACGGATACTGGCATCAATAATGTACTTTTCGTCATAAGCGTAGCTTACCTTACTAAAAAAAGATACCAGTTTAGCTTCGTTTCTGAAAGAAGAACCAGTAGTTGTTCCGGCCGCGCTTATGGCAGTTATGCTGTTGGCAGGAAAATTGGTACCTGTTGCGCCTGTTCCCTGAGCAAGAGCTGTATTGAAGGTGTTACCAATCAAAGCATTGATGTTGCTTTTACCAAATGATTTGATATAGGTTAATACCTGCTCGTTGGTGTACACAATATTTTTGGTTTCATAAGATGAGGCAGAACCATTGGTAGAAATACCGGCGCTAATCAGCGTGTTAGCATAATTGTTTTCGTATTCGCTGCCGTTATCCAAACTCCAGCTGCTCCGTAATTTCAGGCCGGGTAAAAAGGTGTACTCTGCAAATACATTCCCTATGGTACGCCAGCCTGTAGCATTGTTATTCAGGTTGTTGATTAAAGCTATCGGATTATCAAAGCTGCCATACCGCGCGTAAGAACCATCAGCATTGTAGATAGGCAGGTACGAGCGTGTAAATAAAGCCGAGTTGATTACCCCCTGCGGATTATTATCATTACTGCTCAGGTTACGTACGGAACGGGTAACGTTAATGCTGGTACCTACTTTTAATTTATCGGTAAGATAGTTGTCATAATTCAACCGCCCAGTATACCGTTTGTAAGCCGAAGGCTTTACAACAGATTCCTGATTAAGGTAACCAAAAGCAATATAGTAATCGCTAGTGGCAGAGCCTCCCTGTGTGGAGATATCATAATTTTCGGTACGTGCCGTACGAAAGATGGCCCCGATACGGTCGTAAGTAGGCTGTGACTCCGGATTAGCAATTAAATCACTTGCAGCAACTACCTTACCGTTATCTTTAGCGGTGTTGGTTTTTGCTTCATTGGCCAGCAGTGCTGTGGTTGGCCCATCTGTTACTTTAAACTCTCTAATGGCATTTGACCACCCCTGGTAAGTGCTCAGATTGATTTTTGCTTTGGTATTGCGCTTACCCCGCTTGGTAGTTACCAGAACTACCCCATTAGCGCCTAATGAACCGTAAATGGCAGTTGCATTGGCATCCTTTAAAATCTGGATGTTTTCGATATCATCAGGGTTAATATCGGCAAGCGGGTTTGATTGCTCCTGGTTACCAATAGAGGTTTGCAAAGGTTCAGCAGTGCTTACAAATACGCCATCAATTACATACAAAGGGTCAACAGAGGTGTTGATAGAGTTATTACCCCTTACGCGAAAAGTGATACCGCCACCGGGTACACCTGAATTAGTAAGCACCTGCACACCGGTAGTTTTACCCTGCAACAGTTGATTAAAGCCGGCAGCAGGCTGATCCTGAATCACATCGCCGTTTACACTTGAAATAGAACTGGCTATATATTTACGTTCTTGGGTGCTATACCCCGTGATTACCACATCATTAAGCTGGCTATTGTTGGGCTGCAAAGCAATCTGCACCGGGCTACCTGCAACATTTAGTTCCTGGGGTGTATAACCTACAAACGTAATAATGAGAGTATAAGGGAAAGACTGGCCGGTTACAAAGCTAAACTTGCCATCGATATCTGTAGATACGGCATGAGTAGTGCCTTTAATTTTTATTACAGCCCCAGGTAAAGGCTGCTTGGTTACGCCATCAGTAACTGTACCCTGGAGCGTTGATTTGATGGTGGCTTGCGTATTTGTTTGTGCTGCTGCTATCTGTGTTAAAAGAACACAAATCAGCAGGGACACACTTATCGTGTATAGATGTTTCATGGTTGAAAAGAAGATTGGGAAATATTAAAGGCGAGGATAACAATAGCTGCAAATACAGCTATCGATCAAATTCTCCAAAAACACGTTGGGAAGCTACTACGAGATATTATAGCTTATAATTAGCGGCAGCTACAACACATACAGCACATGGGGGTAGCACAAGGGCGTGCAGCTGAAAGTGGGTGTAAAGTGCGAGGGTAAGCACTTTGTACGAGTAGGACCTGTGTTCGATGATATAGCTGTTTTTTCATATAATATATAATCTATAGATATAGTAGACAAATAAGCATAATAAATAGGCCACTTGCAAGATATATTTGTAAAAAGTTACAACTTCCTACATGTAGCTTATCCATTTCTAATTATATCTTAACATGCACATTTTAGCATTAGGCAAACATCACTAGCACATCAATAAAGCACAAGATTTATAAGATAATCAAGAACTCAGCAGCTTAGGCAATGTTAATTTGTAACCCTCCCTTAGTTCGGACTGGTATTTTATAGACTTATTGATTCAAAAGTATAATTATTGTTGTTTGAACTGTGGAGATGCCCCAGGAAACTCGGTAGAGTTTCTGGTATCTCCACAGTTTAGCCGCTTGTACAAGTCTGGCGTTATACCTCCCAGTGCCTCATGCGGCCTACTGTAATTGTAATCTTCCATCCATTCATCGGCTAAAACCTGTACCTGGTTGATGTCTTCAAATAAGTAAGCATCCAGTATATTTTCACGGAAGGTTCTATTGAACCGTTCGATATAGCAGTTCTGCATAGGCTTGCCCGGTTGGGTGAATTGTAATGTAACACCTTTGCTTTCACACCAATCCTTAAACTCCTTGCTATTAAACTCAGGTCCATTATCTACCCTGATGCAACTGGGTTTGCCCTGCTCATGAATGGCTCGTTCCAGTATCTGTGTTACCCTGGTTGCTGGCATTGTATGGGCAGCTTCAATCGCGATAACCTCTCTATTGTAATCATCGATAATGTTGAGCGTACGGAACCTTCTCTTGTTCATCAGCACATCGCACATAAAATCCATAGACCAGGTATCTCCAGCCTGCTCAGGCACTACTAACGGCACTTTAACCCTTGCCGGTACACGTCTGCGCACCTTGCGGCGCCTATTCATGCCCAGCAGCAGGTAAACACGTCTTACACGCTTGTAATTCCATAGCAAGCCCTGCTGCCGAATTCTGCTGTAATACAGATCCTGACCCTCGGTGGGGTGCTTTTCGGAGAGTTCCAGCAACTTATCTGGTGGTCTCTGAATCATCTCTGACGTTCTTATAATAATACATGGATTTGGGCAGCCTCACTACCCGGCAAGCCCTGCTAATACTTACCTGACGGAACTCCATCAAGTAACGGGGCCATGTCTTTACGCTGGCAGGGCTTCAGAACTTTTTTGAGAGTACGTCTTTTAGTAAACTATGATCTAAAGCCAGCTCTGCATACATATGCTTCAGTTTACGGTTCTCTTCCTCCAGCTCTTTCAGCCGCTTCAATTCCTGGCTGTCCATACCAGCATACTTTTTACGCCAGTTGTAAAAGGTGGATTTGTGCACGCCCAGTTCGCGGCATATGTCGTTTAGCTCACGGCCACCTTCATACTCTTTGATGGCCTTGCGGGGTCTGTGCTTCGGTAATGATCGAGTTCTTCATCGTTTGACTATTTAAAGTTAAGACTTTTCGTCCTCTAAGCAGTCCGACTTTTAGGAGGGGTTACAACATCCAAACACACTGCAAGATCGACTTTAAAATTAAATGATAGCTGATGCTTGGACAGATCATCGAACTTAACAATCTTCTTTTTAATTAAGGTCTCTAAAATGCGTTCAATATACAGGTGGCTTTTTAATATAAAAGCTAATTCTTTTGTATCGAATATTAAATATTGTACAGCTAAATTATCAAGTTCTTCGAAACTCAGGTTATCAAAATTCATTACTTGTCACCTCATTATACTCGTTCCACAAAAACACCGACCTGGCAATTATAATCGGTTGGCTCGGTGATCCCATACAAATTCACACCATATCCATCGCCCATTTCATAAAGCTCTTTATAAAGCTTAAAATTTACCTTCTTTATTTTAAACCGCTCTTCGTTGTAAGTAATTGCTTGTCCGACTTCTATAAATAAAGAACCATCATATTCTGACTTGTAAAGTCCTAAAAGTTCCAATGACTCCCGGTTATAGGCATAGCAAACTTCACTTCCGTTTTCGAAAGTCACGAGTATTCTCGCATACAATCTTTCTAAATTTTGCTCACTCATTATATTTTAAAGTTTTAATTGCGTTTATTCAATGGCAATGACCGAATTCGAATGTTTCTAATCAAGTCATTATTATAAACGTTTAAATTATAAAAATTAATCCAATGTCATCATGTTTATTATACTACTGAATAGGTAGAACTCGCAGAGATTTAATCAAACGGTTTTAATTTTTTCTCTTACTGCGTGTAGTATGCATAGTAGTGATTAAAATGTATAGCGAACAGAGGCATAAATACTACGTCCGATCAGTGGTATGGTGCTGAAACTTTGCACCAGTACTGAATTGTTATAGCTATAATAGTTTTTTTCGTTGAAAAGATTGTCCGCTTTGAGTGAAAGGTATAAGGGCGACTGCTTCCACTGGTAATTCCATTCCACATCCGCCATCAGGAAGTTAGCCCGGTTGGTGGTGAATAGATTATTTTGATAATAGTTGAAATTGGATACCAGGTTCATTTGCTTGTTAATGAGGAGCCGCTGATAAAAGTTATGTTTTAGGGAAGATATTTTACTTTCCGCTACATCAGTACTGCTAGGAAGGTGGTTGATATTTGTAGATAGAATAGTGCTTAGCCTGATGTAATATTTCCTGTTCCAATTCTTCTTAAGGGACAAAAATAAACTGTAGTAATCAAGAGAAGTGTTCCATATTTCACTGCCAGAGGAAATCAGAAAGCCGCTTTTTTGATACAAAGCATTGAAGTTAATCATGGCGTTGAGAAGCAATGAGGGCATACTCATTGAAAATGACACTGTTTTCCTGCTTGTACTTTTATTCAGTAGATAAGCATCAGCGAATCCAATAAAAGAATTATAAGTATTATAAGTGACAATCCCATTCGGCATAAATTCACCTGAAATTAAAAAAGCAAAGTAAGTCAGGTCATTAGGCAATCTGTATCCAACAACATAGGTTCCTTCGAGCTTTCGTAAGGGTAAAGCAAGATTGAGGGATCGCCTGAAGGATAAAATGGTGGAGGGATAATACCCGCTGTACAGATGTTCCGGTTCGAGTTGCCATTGAGATACGCCGCCACTAAACTTTCCTGTCAATCCTTCTGCTAAGGTATGATCTTGACTTAGCGTGCTCTTGAACAAAAAGGTACTGAAAGCTGAGACTGAATCTTTATTACCCGGAGAAAAATGAGCAACCCCCAACTCAGTTGTGAAGAAGAAAGGGTCTTTGAAAATGGCCCTAAACGACCGCATAAATGAAGAGGTAAACTTCGTCACACTATAATCAAACAGGTTACTCAACCCACTCTGCTCCACTAGGGATAAATTCCCGTTATGCTGATCAATGTTTAATCGCTGGTTCAGGCCTATGGCTTTGTGTTGTAAGGAAAGGCCAAAGTTGGTTAAATGATTCTTTTTGTCTCGTAATAGTAGTTTCCAACTTCCCTGAATATTTAAAAAGCTTGTCTGAATGCGGTTAGACATTTCGTTATACCCCGCAGGTAAGGAGAAAATACCGGCAATATCAGCCGATTCTCCGGATGCAGACTGTCCCAGATTCTGTTTGTTTACCAAAAAAGAAATAGTGCTCGCTTTACGCAGTGTTTGCCGTATGGTGTAATCACTGGAGAGTGTCAGGCTGGTCCATTGGTTCTGGGTAGCAACAGCCAAAGGCGAACCTATCCCAAAGCCCCTGAATATAGTGGTTTGCTGCCCAAGAGATCGGTCATCATACAAGTCGAATACAACTTTCAAGTCATGAACGGAGTCCGGCTGAATATTAAACGTTTGTTTGACTGATAATATGGCAGGTTTGTACAGGTTTGAATTTGAGTCGATCCGTTGCTCATAGCGGCCATTGTTCAGTAAAAAAGAGGTGTAATAGGCATGCTGCGGCTGCCGGTCGCGAATGTAGCTTATTTCGGTTTGGGAATGGATGGTCTTGCTTACCGGCGTATTGATCTGAAGGCGGTTATCCCATTGCCTGTTTTGAATATACCACCGCTGCTCAAAATTATTGATGTGATACAACGTATGGTTCGACATTAGTAGCTGCTGTGCATCCCGCTCCGGCAAACCACGGAGTTCGCCTTCCTGCTGTAGCCCAATGCCATTACCAATGCTATTGTAATTGCCGACAAAACCTGCCTTAATTTGGCTGTAGATGGAAAATGCAACCGGCGAAAGGTTATACCGGTCACGGTTTCCTACTCCGGCCTCCACCTCCCCAAAACCGGCACTCAAGCGATTTTTCTTATCAACTTGCAGGTTGATAAAAGTTTTATTTTCACCGGCGAGTCCCTTGAGCAATCGCTGGCTGCTTTGATTTTCGATAACCTGAATAGTATTCAGCACATGCACGGGAAAATTGCTGAGCAAAAGCTCAATTTTATCTGAGAATAGTTCTTCCCCGTCTATCGTGATTTTGTCTAACGGCTTATTTTTGTAAGTGATTTGGCCATCGGTTTCTAGCCTAAAGTCCGGCAGTTTCAAAAGCAGGTCTTTCAGCTTCTTCTCATCACCTTCCTTAAACTGGTTTGCTTTATAAAAAGTCGTATCTCCGCGCTTCCATATACGGGGAGGTGTTATGTTGACTTCCTTAAGATTTCGTACGGCCGAATGTAGAGTTGCTGATAACCGCAAGGTAGTTGTGCCGGGCACAACAGCATACACGCGCCGAAACGGCGTAAAAGCTAAATGATGGACCTCAACAACAAGTGAGTCATTACGTCCAAAGTCAATTTCTACTTTGAATGTGTTATTATTACCGATGTTAAAATGGCTGTAAATCAAACCATCGTTCGCCCCAAACAGAGTAACTGTACAATTCACTACACCTACGCCAGCAGTATCTGTCACATCCCCCAAGACTTTTAATAGTTTTTGTTGGGCAGTTGCTGATTGCAAGGCCAGCAGAAAGATGATGATAATCTTCCTGATCAAGTTTTATTGGTTGGTAAGGTCCGCTTGCTTTTGAATTTTGCTCTTGCCTACAGGCTGGATATTAGCCTTAAGCAGGGGCGGCATCTGGTCATAAGGCTCTTTCAGCTCTGCCAGATCAAACACCGAGGCTTTCAATGGAACAGACTCTGAAAACTCCAGCAAGGTATATTTGGTTCGTAGCGGGGAACACTCGGCCTCAACAACCAATCCCGGTACGCCTATGATTCCCTTCACTCCGCCTTGCATGAAAACTTTGGGCGTAAACCATATTATCCATTGAAGGAGATTTCTGATCGACATGGTAGCCTTTTGACATTTTAGCCCATTAATTACCTTAGTTTCAGGTAACATGACCCAGGTAAAGTAATCAGCCTCATAGTGTTGACGGTAGTTGATACCCGGGCCATGTTTACCTGTAACGGTAGGTCGGTAAATTCTGATGAGGCTATCGGTATTGGTGTAGGAGATATACTGTAGTGTATCCGTGCACAAACTAAAGTTATAATTTTGCGTAGCATCAACCTGAAGAGAGATATTTCCATCGGGGTACTTTTCCAAGTATCCTGGTTTTTCATAATATAAATACCGTCCTCCATTCTTGTATAAGTAACCGGTACTTTCTATGGTGGTCAGTTTTTTGTCCTGAAGTGGACCCGCACCAATAATGTCTTGGGTCACCATATAGCGAGCCGCCAAAGTTTGAGCTCCTGCTTCCTCTAACTTGAACAGAAAGAGAAAAATAGATAGTATAATGATTTTCTTCATATGGAAAAGAGCGGGAGCATAGCTCCCGCTAAAATGCTATCACGGACAAATATAATTTTTAGCCTTGATATTATTGCCTACTGTTTGACTTGCTACACTACTAGAATATATAGAAGCGATAGCATATGCTTCTTCGCAAGTACCGGCAGTTTCAGTATCTGTTGAGGTAGCGCTGATTGTGATAATAGTACCATCTGGACAGTCAACACTTGCCGAACTCGTGCTGGTTACAGTTCGCGTGCAGTCCCACCTAATCGAACGTTTAGGCAAGCTTTTTAACTTGTTTTTAGCATGCACATTGGAAACTGTAAGGCTGTAAAAGCCAAGAGAAAAAATGTTACTTTTTTCATGTTTGTGTGATTTTTGGTTAATATTAAGATTTAAATTTTGGCTAATCTGTTAAGTTGAACACATACACTTAAGCCCAAGCAAATTTTTTTTTGCAAAATATTTTACCATTCAGTTAGAATATGGATTTCTGAATAAGTCCTAAAGGGTAGGATTGCCAAGGAGAGTATGTTCCTAATGGACGTACTATAGTTGAATAAGGCGATAGGTTAAGACTATTTTCGTAAATCTAATTTTTTATTTTTTCTCTACAAAATTATTTTGAATAAAATTATATTTAGTCTTTTATAGGTATGCAATCATGTCTTGGTCAAAAACAAGCGGTTCATCTTTCTTGCTATTGCTTCTTATCACACTACTGTTTCTTGCTTTGCTGCTCCTAAACAATGCTGCTTGTCTTACTGTTTGCCCATATGCATATGTTTGTACAATTGTTATGCTCATTGGCCTCGGTAGTAATCTTTTCCGATATTTTAGGTGCATGTTTTGTAGCAAACAATATCCATTGAAGGCTTTGGCTGCTAGAAAAGCCCTTGTGTCCTAACATTTTCTATTGTGTATAGGACATATTTTTAGCAGAGTTGAATATTATTCAACAATATGAATTGAAGTATATTTTGGCAATGACCGGAGTAAATCTTTAAAGCTTAAAATGTTCTAATACAATCAAATCTCGCGCTCACGAGTTTGTTCATGTCCCTTTTGTGAAACTTCTCGGATGCGCTCCAATTCATATTGCCTTGCTCCGGCTGTCATGCCTTTAACACGGTCGCCCTCTGCTTTAGAAGATAGTACTTGCTGTGCTACTTCCGGCATTTCCTGTTTCAGCTTATACATCTGGTTAAAGCCTTTGATATATTCCGGTGATGGGTCTTGTTGTTCTTCTGCCATGATTTAAAATGTTTCGTAGGTAAAATCTTCAAGATAAGCGATGATTGAATCCCGGTCGTATAGCACGATTTTTTTCTCTGGCTGGGTAAAACGGATTTTTCCTTCATCACGTAATTTTTGTAAAGTGGTTTTACTTTTGATACGCAATATGTTCATGGCTTCCGTGCCTGAAACCCACTTATCGCCATGTGTTGGTTTTGGCTTTTTGCTGTCGATGTAGGCTTCCAGCTTATCAATCAGCGCATAAAAGGCGCGATCTTCAAAACAGATTACTTCCATTTTATATTAATTTTATTCCAAGTCTTGCAAACGTTGAAATTCTTTTACCAAAAAGATAGCCGTTATAAATTTGCTATAACGGCTATCAATGAATAAAAATCGGTATTATCTTTCAGGATTGTAACCAAAAATTTTCAATGAATCTACATCATCCCCTTTAGGAAGTTGTCTTATATTAGAACCTGGTCCAAAAGTATAACTATCATCTTTATAGTTTTCATCGTTATAAATACGCACCCATGCACTAGGTCCGGTCCTCAAGCTATCGAATTGATCTCCCCAATCTTCATTGTTACTATTTGGTAGATTATTAAGTTTGCTATATTCACACGGACCGTTTAGAGTGATTTGTTGATCTTTATAATCTTGAGATTCATAAAACGTAACCCAACAACCTCCTGATACAGCTAAAGCTTCATCACGATCTTTGGGAAATTTGATGTTTAATTTAATCGACATTGTTCTTGAGTTTAAGGTTTAACAATATTAATACAATATTATTGCGGCAATTTACTAATTCACTGATTTGTAAATATTTATTAAGTTAAAATTAATTGTAGAAATTTCCAAATTAAATTAATCGTGTCTATCCCGCTTCTAATTCAAAATTGGATTTAAAAAGCCAAAGAATTGGATATAGTTTCTGATAATCAGCAATTTGCGTATATTTGAGTATTGCCGCCGGGATTAGCGGCAAGTCGTTTATTAACTTCTTACGATGGCTGGTGTGTATGAACACTGTATGACCAGAAAAACAAAAGGCAGTTACATTTTACTGTAACTGCCTGATAATCAAGGTAGCGGGAGCAGGACTCGAACCTACGACCTTCGGGTTATGAGCCCGACGAGCTACCAACTGCTCCATCCCGCACTCTGTTTGTTTTATTTGGTCTGCAAAGATATAATTCGTTTCTTTGTACTCCAAATTTTATTTTAATTTTTTTTTCTATGAGTCACCGGGCAGGTTTTGTGAGTATTATTGGTAAGCCTAACGCAGGCAAATCCACCCTGATGAATGCCTTAGTGGGCGAAAAAATGTCCATCATTACCCCTAAGGCACAAACCACCCGGCATCGCATTCTGGGTATAGTTAACCATGAAGACTACCAGATTGTTTTTTCAGATACGCCTGGTGTTATTAAACCTAACTATTTATTACAAGAAAGCATGATGCACCAGGTAACGGGTTCTATTGTAGATGCCGACCTGATTTTGCTGGTAACGGATATTAACGAAACGCATGATGAGGGTGATGTATTAGAAAAGCTGCAAGGCTCATTGGCCCCGGTAGTGGTACTGATTAATAAAATTGACAAATCGGACGAAGAAACGGTAAAACAAAAAATTGACTTTTGGCAACAGAAGTTAAACCCGAAAGCCATTTTTGCGATATCGGCACTGCATGAGCATAACATCAAGGCTATTATGGATTTTATTCTAGAAAATCTGCCTGAGCATCCGGCTTATTATGAAAAGGATTTTCTGACAGACCGTAACGATCGCTTTTTTGCCTCCGAGATGATACGCGAGCAGGTATTCAAGCAGTATAAAAAAGAAATTCCGTACAGCACCGAAGTAATTATTACCGAGTTTAAAGAAAGCGATGATCTTTACCGCATTAGTGCTGAAATTATTGTAGAACGTGATTCGCAAAAAAATATCCTGATTGGTAAAAACGGCGAAATGCTGAAAATTGTAGGCACTTACGCTCGTCGCAGTATGGAAGATTTTTTTCAGCGTAAAATCTTTTTGCAGATGTTTGTTAAAGTAATCGGCGATTGGCGCAGCAAGAAAAACTATCTAAAGCAATTCGGATACGAGGATTGAGGATTTAGAATCAAGAATATAGATTCAAGACATATAATTAAATTAAACATACCAGGATTAAAAGGAAAGTAAGAGGGATTTATCTTGATTCTTGACTTTTGGTTCTTGACTCTGAAAATAGCATGAGCAATATAGTAGCCATTGTAGGGCGACCCAATGTGGGCAAATCAACTTTATATAACCGGCTTACCGAAACCCGCAAAGCCATTGTAGATGACTTTAGCGGCGTTACGCGCGATCGGCATTACGGCATCGCTGAGTGGGTGGGCCGGAGCTTTACTGTAATTGATACCGGTGGTTATGTAGCTAATTCGGAAGATGTATTTGAAACGGCTATACGCGAACAGGTAGTTATTGCCATTGAAGAAGCTACGGTTATTTTATTTATGGTAGATGTAACCACCGGCATCACCGACTTGGATGATGAAATTGCCACCCTGCTGCGCAAAGGTAAAAAGCCGGTTTTTATAGTGGTGAATAAGGTCGATAACCATGCCCTGCAATCCGATGCTACTTTGTTTTACAGTTTGGGTTTGGGTGAAATCTACAACATCTCTTCCATGACCGGCTCCGGCACAGGTGAGTTACTGGATGAAATGATCAAATGTTTTGATGATGAGCCTGCTGAAGAAAACACACTGCCTAAATATGCCATTGTAGGCCGACCTAACGTAGGTAAGTCATCTATCATCAATGCGTTAATTGGCCAAGAGCGTAACATTGTAACCCCTATAGCCGGCACCACGCGCGATTCCATTCACATTCACTACAACCGTTACGGGCATGAGTTTATGCTGATTGATACTGCCGGACTGCGTAAAAAAACCAAGGTTAAAGAAAATATTGAGTTTTACTCCGTGATGCGTACCATCAAGGCACTGGAAGAAGCCGATATCATCATCTTGATGATTGATGCCGTTGAAGGCTTGGAATCACAGGATATCAACATATTCCATCTGGCCGAAAAGAATAAGAAAGGCATTGTGCTGGTAGTGAACAAGTGGGATTTGATTGAGAAGAACAGCAAAACGGTTAAGGTTTTCGAAGAGCAGATCATGGAGAAGATAGCACCTTTTACGGATGTGCCTATCGTATTCACTTCAGTACTGGAAAAACAACGATTACTGAAAGTAATTGAAACCGCCGAACAGGTTTATGAAAACCGCAGCAAAAAAATATCTACTTCAAGACTGAACGATATTATGCTGCCTATTATTGAAAACTACCCACCACCGGCATTAAAAGGCAAGCACGTAAAAATTAAATACATTACCCAGATTAATGGTAATGCGCCTATGTTTGCGTTCTTCTGTAACCTGCCGCAATATATTAAAGAGCCTTACAAGCGGTTTATTGAAAATAAACTCCGAGAAAACTTCAACTTTTCAGGTGTTCCGATACAAATATTTTTCAGACAGAAATAAAAACCGACATATATTATGTAAAAGGCTATCCAAACTTAAGTTGGATAGCCTTTTTTATGTTTACTGACGCCTATTACAACTTCTTTATTCAAACCAATACTTTCTTATTAAGCATAAAGCTCAAAAATCAATATCCGGATAAGTATTTTACTATATTTAGCTGCAACAAGGCAGATTATGAAAAAAGCTTTCCTCCTACTCTTCCATTCCTTTCTTATCATCAGTGCAGCTTTAGCACAGCAAAATAGTACAATAGAAGTTACCGATTTGACTCGCATTAAACAAATCAGCGGGGTAGCGCTATCGCACGATGGTAAGAAAGTAGCTTTTACACTTACTTCCATCATCCCCGATCAAAAGAATAGCAAAGAGTACACCTACCAAAACCAAGTATGGCTAGCCTCTACCGATAACAGCTTTACCCCACACGCTTTGCTAGACAGCACAGCCAGTCAAGCCGCTTGGTCGACCGATGACCAGACGATTGCCGTAGTCAGTTCCATAAAAGGCCGAAGCCAGATTTTTCTGGTGCCTGCCAACGGCGGGCAGCCTGTACAACTTACGCATGCACAGTATGGCGCTTCATCGCCGCAGTGGTCGCCTAATGGTAAACGGATTTTATTCAGCGTTAACCTATCGCTAAATGAACTACTGAAAGATTCGGTACTGAACAGCCAGAAGCAAGTTCCTGCTTGGGCATCCGAAAAGCCGGGATATAGCCAGTTTCCAGGCTTACCAACCATTGTACCTAACCCCAATGGTAATTTTGCAGCTATTCGCAGCTATCTGGCACAGGATGAAGCCGATCATAAAGTTAAAGTATTTAATAAACTAAATTTTGAAGGCGAGGCAACTACCGAGCCAGACTTTCGCTTTACACATTATTTTATTATGAATGCCGAAGCTGGCGCTAAACCTCGTCCGCTTACCAATGGGTTCAACAGCTTCAGCAATGCACAGTTTATGCCCGATGGCAGGTCTATCATCATATCAGCCCCTGATTCAACGGCTAATCCTGATCGTGCTGTACAAGCTGCTATTTATTCTATCCCAGTGGCAGGTGGTAGTCGTAAGCTGGTTCTTGCCCAAGATAACGCGATGCTCAGCAACGCCGCTATTTCACCGTCAGGCCAGTATCTGGTCTATACCTCGGGTAAAAGCATGGTTATAGATATTCCCGAAATTAAAATTTTAGATTTGCAACATCCTACACAAATAATTACTATTCCGCTAGACCGTTCAGCTGCTAACTTCACCTGGTCGGCCGATAGCAAGTATTTGTATTTTACGGCACAATCCAACGGTGGTATTCCCATTTACCGGGTGAATGTAACTAACACTAAACCCGAACAGCTCAGCAGCTTTGAAGCGGGCTTAAGCGGACTGGATGTAGGTAAAAAATTGTTGGTGTATGTAAAAACCGAAGTTGCTAACCCTTTCGAGCTTTATGTAAGTGATCTCAGCAATAAATCACCCAAACGCCTTACCAGCTTCAATTACGAGTGGCTGAAAGATAAAAAGCTCAGCTACCCGGAAAAGAAGTATTATACCAACAGCAAAGGTTTGAAAGTAGAATATTGGGTCATGAAGCCAACCAACTTTCAAACTGGTAAAAAGTACCCTATCATGCTGCAAATACACGGCGGACCAACTGCTATGTGGGGCCCTGGCGAAAGTAGCATGTGGCACGAGTACCAATTTTTCTGCGCACATGGTTATGGTGTGGTTTACTCCAATCCGCGTGGTTCAGGTGGTTATGGTTTGGATTTTTTGAAAGCTAACTACCAGGATTGGGGTACTGGCCCAACCGAAGATGTGTTGGCTGCTCTGGATAGCACTTTAGCCGAAGGCTGGGGCGATCCGGCTAAAACCGTAGCTACAGGTGGCTCATACGCCGGTTACTTAACAGCTTGGTTAGCCAGCCATACCAAACGTTTTGCAGCTATTTCATCACAACGTGGCGTGTATGACCTGACTACCTTTTTTGGCGAGGGTAACGCTTGGCGCTTAGTACCCATGTACTTTGGTGGTTACCCTTGGGAACCGCAAATTAAGCCTATTCTAACTCGCGAATCGCCGTTTACCTATGTAAATCAGATTACCACGCCTTACCTCATGTTGCATGGCGAAACCGACCTACGTACCGGCATTGTACAAGGCGAAATGATGTACAAAGCTTTAAAAGTATTAAACCGCCCCGTAGAATACGTACAGCATCCCGGCGGCACGCACGAACTCTCCCGCTCGGGCAACGTACGCCAGCGCATTGACCAAATGTTACGGATTTATGAATTCTTTGGGCGGTATATTCAAGAATGAGAATTAAGAGTATAGAATCAGGAATATAGACAGTATTAGTGATTAACATGGCTTTTGATGTCGACCAACAAACCCGCAATGATTTGGCAATCACGGCAGCTTACGGGGATACGGCATCGATAATGAGCCTGTTTAAACCGCGTACCTTAGGCGGCAGACTAGTTCTGGCTGATTGGTTTGATGCTCCTTTACACGATGCAAATTTAATTAACGAGCGGCTGGAATTTATTCGCTATCTCCAGCAAACCGGTACCGAAGCTAGCTTTCATAAAGATGATTTAGACTTTATTGAGCATTACTTGAAGCAGGATAATTATCCTCAGAAGGTTTCTTCCTATCAGGCCGTTAAAAGCTATGCTCAACATTTACTCAAGCCATCAGCCGAATACTATGTTATTACACGCGGCATCCAGTTGCTACTAAATCTGATTAGCACTTTGAACCAATATTTTGCTACGTTTGAAGTTCAGCACCACAGCCCGGCTATAGGTTTACGCTATAAAACTTTCCTAAATGAAACTTTAAGCCAGCCCAATTTTGCAGCCATTATGCCGCTGTTAATACTTAAAAAGCTAAATGCCCTGCAAATACAGGAGTGTGATTATGTGTTTCGCTATCAAGGGCGTGAAGCAATAAAAACCTTACTGAATATGGTTTACCAGTTGGATGTATTCAGTGCAGTTGCCCACACAGCCGAGCAGCTCAATTTCAGCTATCCAATTATTAAATCTGATGCAGACTCCTGTTTAATCTTGAACGGACTATTTCATCCTTTAATCAAAAGCCCAATCAGGAATGATATTACATTTAATGCCGAACATAATGTTTGTTTTGTAACCGGCGCTAATATGGCAGGCAAATCCACCTTGTTAAAATCTATAGCTGTTTGTGTATTACTAGTACACATTGGTTTTCCCGTGCCGGCCACATCTATGCAAACCAGCGTTTTTAATGGGTTAATAACTACTATTAACCTGGCTGATAATTTAGTTCAGGGCTATAGCCATTTTTACAGCGAAGTAATTCGGGTAAAACAAGTAGCGCAAAAAATCAAACAGCGCGGCAAATTGGTAGTGGTGTTTGATGAGCTATTTCGTGGCACCAATGTAAAAGACGCTTATGATTCTTCCTTAGCCATTATACAAGCTTTTGCCAAAATCAGGAACTGCATTTTTATCATTTCCACCCACATTACCGAAGTAGCCTACGAACTAAAAAAGCTGAACAACATCAGCTTCCGCTATATGGAAACTAAGATGCAGGAAGGCGTGCCTACCTACAGCTACCAGCTTCAGAATGGCATCACCGACGAACGCTTGGGCTACTGGATAGTACAGAATGAAAAGATTATTGAAATTATTGAAAATAGTTCACCGCAAGATAAGACAGTATAATGTTGTAGAGAAACATAGCACAAGTGATAAGTTATATAGTATGTACAAGGCTTTGTCGTGATTTTAAATCTACCATCTTCAGTATTTGCTGCCACCCAATCTACTAGAAATAACACCGGTTACCGTTAGAATCCACATGGCTATGATTTAAGTAGATACCAATGGATAGTTCGTGCGAGCCGTAGCTGTAACTGCTGAGTGGCGTTAACGAATAATCAAAAGCATAACCTACTCGTAATTTGTCGGTGGCAAAAAGTTCAACCACACCTACTACAGCATTTGATTTTTGAAGACCATTTTGCAGCTGGGGCTTATTGTACAAGGAAACCGCAGTACGATAGGTAGCGCCTATCCAAATTCGCTCTCCTAAAAGGGTAAAAGCATTGATATCCAAACTGGTCGGACCATTTAAGTCATCTTTCAGCAAAATAGAGGGCTTAAACTTTACATCATCATTAATAGAGAACAAAGCGCCGGTTGTAAAATAAAAGTGAGGGACAGGCACAGGCGTTAAGATGGATTTATCCTTTAGCATCGACAATTTGCGGGCCAGCAGGTTATCTACCGAACCACCGATAAAGAACCGATCATTGGTATATAAAACACCTAACCGGGCGTCGGGCAACAAGGCACTCTGGTAACCAGTGGGGATGTAATTATCTCCTGTTTGTGTGGCGGTGAGCTTATTACCATCCAAACCATTCTGTACAAAGCCTGCCCCAATACCGAAAGCCAAGCGGCTGTTTTCATTATCACCAATTTGCAAACGGTAAGCATAGTTGCCGTACACGGCTAAGCTGCTTTGTGCACCAATACCATCGTGCGCCACCAGCAAACCTAAACCTACTTTAGTATCATGCACAGAGCCATCCACCGCCAATGAAAAGGTTTGCGGCGCACCTTCCAATCCTGTCCACTGCGAACGGTAAAATGCATTGGCATAAACATCTTGCTTGTAGCCCGCATAAGCCGGATTAATATACAACCCGTTAAATGTATATTGGCTGAATTGCGCATCCTGCTGTGCAAAGGCTGCCAAGCCCGTAATCAGCCCTATTAAGGTTAGCCAGAAAGCCTTTACACGTATATATCCTCTCATTTTCAAATAAGGTAACATGGCTTTAATTTTATCCATTCAGCAAATAATTATCTTGACCGAAGCAGGGTTACATAACCTTTGTACACTTCCCATGAACCTTGGCTATTTTTAACTTTCAGCACGTAGAAGTAAGTTCCTTCACTCAATCCATCGCCGGTCCAGTCATTTTGGTAATTCTTTTTTTCATATACACTGTTGCCCCAGCGGTTTACAATCATGATTTCATTTTCGGCATACTCGGTTAGTTCCGGAATCTCGAACGTATCGTTCTTTCCATCGCCATTTGGCGTAAATACATTCGGCACATGCAGCCCTAGTATCTGCTTGGTATCTGACGATTGATTATTGGCTGGATTCGTGTCTGTTTCAGCTGATTTTACCGTTGCTGAGTTAACCACTGTTCCAAACTGTATAGCTTTAACCAAGAGTTTCAATTCAGCCGAACCATGCAGTTGAATATCACCTATAGCCCAGGTCAGTACTTTAGCACTGGCATCATATTCAGGCTTACCTGCCGAAACACTTTTGATGTCCACATACTCCAACTCATTAGGCAAAGCATCTTTCAACTGTACATTGGTGGCCCCGCCCGGCCCGTTATTCACCACCGTAAGCAAATACTCAAATGGCTCACCGGCATGTACCTGCCTGCTTTCTGATTGTTTGGTAACAGCTAAATCTACCTGTACGGCAGCTGCCATAACTATTATCTCATCCGAAAGCGGCGACGCGCAAGACTCTTTATTAAAAGCACGTACGGTATATACGCCGGGCTGCGTAATGGTATAAGTAGCATTTACGGCACCGGCTATGGCTTGCCCGTCTTTATACCACTGGTAACCGGCCGCATCAACAGAACTGGGCGTATGCAAGGTTATGGATTGCCCTGAGATAATAGTTAACACATTTTTTTGCCCCAGCGCTTTACCGGGAAGCACAGTAAAGCCTGCTATAGCACAAAGCAATAGCAGGCATACCTGAAATGTATTATACTTCCGACTCAAACCCACATACCCCTTAATACGGTGGCTTATAAAGATTATCTGATGTATTAGTTTCCGAACGTAATAGTTGGCTTAGTCGGAACTGGAACTACCGTAACTGATTTATCCGGAGATGTTGCGGTACAGCTTGATTTCAGCGTGTAAGCAACATTTACAGCATACTTAACCGTTCCTGCAGTAGCCTCTTTAACCGTATAAGTAGCAGATGTACCGTCGGTAGTAATATTGCTACCGTTTCTGGTCCACTGGTAAGTATACGAGAATCTTGAATCCAGTCCGGCCACCTTTAAGTCCGTAGTAGACTGATTTTTTTCGCAGACACTGTTACCACCATCTACTGTTGGATTAAGTGCCGGCAGCACATACAATTTAAAAGGATCAGAAACATCTGATGTACAAGTGTTCGAATTTACCTTCACCAGATAGTAAATATAATAGCCGGCACCGGCTGCTGTTTCGGTATAACTATTGGTAGTACCCTCATAAACCAGGGTTTTTGTACCGCTGGAGTTTACTTTATACCACTGGTATTTACTTACGCTGGGGTCTGCATCGCCTTTTAAGGTGATGGTACTGCCAGCACATAAAACCTGACCTAAACCTGCATCCGTTGCTGTAGCGGGTGGTGCCGTAGTCGCATCACTAGGCCCTGCAAATGGTGAGGCTGACGATGTTGATGATTGTGCAAATGCACTCAGCGAAAATATAGTTAGCCAAAAAACAACGGCAACTTTAATCAGGGTAAATCTTTGTTTCATATGAATGAGGATATACATTTTATTTTATTGAGAAGTAATTGATGGTTTGGAAGGATTGGTGTATAGGTGAACATCAAAGTAGTTACGGCAAACCGGGGCAAAAACCAGATCATCCAACGCAAAGTCGTTCCCGGCTTGTGCTGTATTTTGATTTACTATACCAATATTGGCACTGGTTGAGCTTCCGGAACTCCACCTTACCGTAAAATTTTTCCAGTCGGGCGTACCTGCTGTAAGTTCGATAGGTGCACCCAACAAGGTATTATTGATAGAAAAGTTGAGCTTACCGGGATTTTTAGGATGTACTGACGTAAACCATACCGAAAAAATATAATCTGTATTGGGTTGTACGTTAATAGTTTCTTTCCATATGCTTACTCCTGCTACTACCGAACCGTTAACCACCATCATTTGACCACCACTATCTCCGGTATGGTCAGGAAATGAAGCAAAATCCGGATGCACATTATGCGGATTAGTAGTAACTGTGTATGCTCCTTCATCATATAAAGCAGTGGAGCTATTCGGAGATTTATAAGTATAATCGCTGGTAAAACCTGTATTACCGGCTGAAAAATTACCATTCACTACTTTATTAGTGGCTTGATCTATCGTTTCCCACCAATACAGGGCTGATGTAGTTACGGTGATACTGGAAGTTGTTGCTCCGGTACTCCACAAATAATTAGACTGCCCTGCCTCAGCATTCAAGGTTACACTGGCAGCACATTTGTTCACAACCGTAGTTTGCCCGCAAGTAGTTGGATAGTATATGGGCTGACTTCTAGTCGTCTGATGTTTGTTAGCAGCTGATTTTTTATGAACAATCATGCTTGCACAGGTTAGCCATACCAGTGCAACCCCCAATATCAGAAACACGAAGCCTAATCCATATGTCGATATACGTTTAGTGTAAAGCATAATGTAAATCTTTGCACACATCTTGGTGAAACAAAGAATTCAAATACACACTTATACGTAATAATGGCACACTTAGGTTGCTTTTTAATTTTAAAGCAAATAGTTAAAAGTAACCTAAGTGTTCATGGCTTCAGAAAGCCGTTTTTAAATGGAGGTTAAGTAGGATTCGGTATAGCTCATTATTCAAATTGAGCTTTTTTATCAGCCATTAAGAATTTAACCTTCTTAAGTACTTTGATTCTTCTTTACTCTGAACGTCTGCTTTAGTAAGCAGCTTTGCTACTTAGTAGCATTGCTAATAACATAGATTTTTAACAACAGTAGCTACAGTCTGAAACACAAAAGGCCAGACTGCGTAGCCTGGCCTTTTGATGCTTTTACTTAAGGTATGTCATTGACGCGTTTAAGCGGGCACTTCGTTAATAGAAACAGGTTCGGCCATAGGCTCATGGTTACCTTCCCGACGGATGCGTGACATGGTTGGGTAAGCCTGCAAGCGTACTCGCATAATAGAACCCAGCGGACGGAAGGCTGCTAAAGAATGCGCTGGCGAGAACGACAATGCCTCTACATATTTTTGACGTGCTTCGCTATAAGCTTCCTGCTTAGGCAAGCGGATGCGAGCTACCGTCAGGTATGGGCTATCCTCCTGCTTCCAATCTATATTGGCATTTTCTACCGGCATTTTTTCTAAATCGGTACACAATTGTATTTGTACATCAAACTCCGCATCGTTCTCTCTCAGGTAACCTACGGTTGCTGTACGTAAGGCATTCGAATCGTTATAGCTATCTACCTCTACATTCTTTTCAGCAAGTTCTTTTTGCTTGGCAGATACAGGTGTTACCGCCAGTTTAGCTATATAATTACCGTAACGCAAAGGTGCCTGACTAAAGTAAGCTTCGGCCAGCGGGTGGATACGTGAATCGCCAAAGAAATCAAGCTTGGCGCTATCCGCGCCCAATTTGTTCAGTGCCTCGTTAGTTACTCTTGATACGGCAGATACCGCTTCTTTCACCACAGTAGGTATTTGTGGGGCATGCTCAATCATGCGGTGTTGCATCAAAAATGCTTTAGCATCGGCCATCGGGAAGTAGCTGCCGGTATCCAGCACAAAATCTTGTGTAGTTTGACCTTCATGTCCGGCAATTTTCTCACCCTCAACACCTAATATTTTAAAGGCAAAACCACGCTGCGTATTTACGGCATCAGATACAATTTCACCGGGTACATTGGCCAGGCGTGCAATAATCGGGTAAGTAGCGCCACCATTAGCAAACAAGCTTTGTGCTAAATGTTCGGGCAAATTATCTGCTACCGTAAGTTCGCCTACAGCCAAACCATGACTTTTACCATGCGATACACGCACCTGATGACCATATTTTTCGTGTGTACGACCACTCAGCCGGGTCATGGAAGCGATGATGTCATCAATAATTTGTTGCTCGTCTTCCAGCAAGGTTTCCACCTCCGGCCGGTAAAGCACATACTGACTTGCCATAAAATAGATAGTTTTATAATAACTAACGTTACTATATATTACTTTAATCTAACCAATGACGTTTTTCAAAAAAGACGCCAATTGTAAAACCACTTCCAAATAATGCAATAAAAAAGCCGATTACAGCTATTTGTTCGACTAATTTTAAACTTTTAAACACCTTCCAAAGAATAGACAAGTTTACTCCTTCAAGTTGCCATATACTTTCAGAAAGTCTCTTTATTTCTAAATCTTTAAGTTTAGATTGTTTTTCTAAACCTTAAACTTCTTTTTTTGATTGCTCAACTATCAATAGAGATTTTTAAAGTTGTAATCGTAAAACGTCTACTTCTTCTTTTTTAGTTAAGGCTGCTCTATCATTAAAAGATTCTTGATTAGAGTTGCTTTTTGTCGAATTAGGAACAGGTGTTATTATGTGGTCATTAATGGTTTCTATATATCCTTCAAGTAATCGCTTTGCCTTTAGTTTACCATTAGGTTGATACAGCATTAAAAAACTTAAGTCTGTTACTTTTGAACCATATCCAAATATAACTTCAACATCAGTTTGTGCTTTCGATTTCCATGCCTCAGGTTCAAAATCAAAATGGTCTAACTCTCTGATTCGCTTTTCTAATAAGTAAATTGCTTTGTCTTTGGGCAAACCGATCTTCATTCAATTATTTATATCTAAAAATAATAAACAAAGCTCTAAGAAAAGAATGTACAGTAAAATGTTATTATTAATAGAAGAATGCAGATAACTTCATTTTAAAATTTATCTGATAATGAGGCCATTAAGAAAAAGTTGTCAACAAAACTACAGTAAACGAAAAAAAATCTCATTTACGTACTTTTGTATATAAGCGAAAAAGAGTACCAGCAAGTACTCTCTTAAGTTTTGTTTCTTAGCATTGAAACAGGTTTGTGGCAATAAACCTGGTAAAACAAAAACCAACATTATTCGTGCAAGAATAATGGAAATTTTATGCCTCTCAGGATTCGCGGTCTTGTGAGGCTTTTTTTTGTTTTACTTATGATACAAATGTATAAATTATAATTTACATTTTTATAAATTATAATTTATAAATAAAAAACAATTAAAAACTTAAATAATTGATTAACAATATCTTACAGAAAGATTCTAAATGAAAAAGTGTAAAAAAATGTAAATTTGGTTTTTGAATTATGCAAATTTAGTTTTCAATTTTTTAGTTAAAGTAATATATAGTCACGATAAATAATTTGTGGTAACAGCAGGATAGTAGCTATGTTTCACTACTGCCCCATCAACGCAAAACTTTTTGTTTTAAAGTTCTCTCCCCTTGAGCTTAGACTATTGCAAGAAGGTTTACTAACACTTTTACCCCGTTTTAAGTAAACAATTGGCAGATTTACTGGCCTCATTTGTGAAAAATCTTGATAAATAATGTCTAAATTATCAGTAAATCATTTTCAAGTACTGACAGAACAGTGCCACCACTGCCAATGGTTTGTCAGTGTTACAGGGTGTTACACACTGAAACATGTAACACCTGTAAGTATCTTAGGCATGATTAAGATACTTGTCTTTCGCAATTGTATGTAGTCACTCCTTCAATGCTTGATTCAGAATATGGCATAAAAAAACACTGACAGTATACTGTCAGTGTTCATGAACGTTCATTATCAAAAAGATGAACGTCTATCAAATAAGTTTTTAGCTTATCCTTTTTTTACTTCTTTAGCCCAGGCATCTTTCAAGGTTACGGTACGGTTAAACACCAGCTTGTCGGCTGTTGAATCTTTATCCAACGTAAAATAACCTTTCCGGATGAACTGGTAACCTTTGCCTAGCTGTGCACCGGCTAAGTCTTGTTCTACATAAGCGGTGATTACCTGCAAGCTGTTCGGGTTTAAATCGTCTTTAAAATCCCCTTCTTCAGCAGCCGGGTTTTCTGATTGGAACAGACGGTCGTACAAACGCACCTCGGCGGTTTTAGCATGAGGTATGCTTACCCAGTGTATAGTACCTTTCACGTTAATACCGCTGGTATCATGTCCTGACTTAGATTCGGGCAGATAGGTACAATGTATTTCGGTAATGTTGCCTTCGGCATCTTTCACAAAATCATCGCATTTGATAATGTAAGCATTTTTCAACCTCACCATTAAGCCCACACCCAGGCGGAAAAACTTTTTAGGCGGCACTTCCATAAAGTCTTCGCGCTCAATGTATAGTTCGCGGCTGAATGGAATTTCACGGCCACCTTCGCCACCTTCTACTTCGGGGTTATTTTCACCAAATAAGGTTTCGGTTTGCCCTTCCGGGTAGTTGGTGATAACAAGCTTCACTGGGTCTAGCACACCCATACGGCGCCAAGCGGTTTTATTCAAATCTTCACGGATGCAGAACTCGAGTAAGCTGACATCAATCAGGTTTTCACGTTTAGCTATCCCTATACGGTCGCAAAAATCGCGCACAGAAGCTGGCGTATACCCTCGGCGTCGCAAACCGCTAATGGTTGGCATACGTGGGTCATCCCAACCGCTTACGTGATTTTCATTAACCAGTTGCAATAACTTACGCTTGCTCATTACCGTGTAGGTCATATTCAAACGGGCAAACTCATACTGCCGTGACGGGAAGATGTCCAGTTTCTCGATGAACCACTCGTACAAAGCCCGGTGAGGTATAAACTCCAGTGTACAAAGCGAGTGGGTAATCTCTTCAATAGCATCCGATTGCCCATGTGCAAAATCATACATCGGGTAAATACACCATTTATCGCCAGTACGGTGATGATGCGCATGCTTAATACGGTACATAATAGGGTCGCGCATGTGCATGTTAGGTGATGCCATATCTACTTTAGCCCGTAACACCTTAGCACCATCCGGATATTTGCCGGCTTTCATTTCTTCAAACAGGTGTACGTTTTCTTCCATACTGCGGCTGCGGTATTGGTTAGCCGTACCTGGCTCAGTAGGTGTTCCTTTCTGAGCTGCTATTTCTTCAGGGGTGCTATCATCTACATAAGCCAGCCCCTGCTTGATCAGGTTCAGGGCAAAGGCATACAAAATATCAAAATAGTCGGATGCGTAGAGCTCATTGGCCCACTGGAAACCCAGCCAGCGCACATCATCTTTTATACTTTCTACATATTCGGTATCTTCTGTAACCGGGTTGGTATCGTCAAAACGCAGGTTGGTTTTACCATTATAGCGCTGGGCTAATCCAAAATTTAAGCAGATGGATTTGGCATGGCCAATATGCAGGTAACCATTAGGCTCCGGTGGAAAACGGGTATGTACACGGCCATTGTGTTTGCCGGTACTTAAATCGTCTTCTACTATCTCTTCAATAAAGTTCAGCGACTTTTCTTCACTCATAATCAAATAGTCAATGGAACAAAAATAGCAAAAAAATAGCCGCTTGAATAAGCGGCTGTATAAGTTAGTTCCCGTACTATACCGGGGTTACTTGTATTTGGGTTGCTAAACTAGCGTGTGGTTACCGTACTACCACTGTACTGGCCTTATCCGGGCTTACCTTGGCAGGCTTTATGGCCGTACCCGGCTTTTTAGTAAATAATGATTTTACCCTACCCCACACGGTAGTTACCGAATCTTCACTGATGTAGGTTGATGCCTTTTGTGACAAGATGCCTACCAGTGTCTTCACGATAAAGTTTGACTTTTTGAACAAGGTTTTGTTCAGCGTAAAAGGTAGTACCACACGTGATAATAAACCTAATACATCCTGCGAAAACAAGGTACTAGTAACACTTTCGCCCCTTTCGGCAGGATGTGACGACTTAGGGAATAAAGTTTTTAATGATGCAAATGCAGCCGACGGACTACTAAAGCGTTTTTTTAGCTCTATTTCCTGCTGCTGTCTTTGCCTCTCCAACCGTATAATCTCCGATTGAAGGTCGGTAATATTTTTAACAGGTATGTCCATGGCTATTTAAATATTTTATTGATCAGCAGGTTAATAATAGACTTCTGAATAACAGGCTTCATTTTGATAACCACAAAAGCAATAATCAAGTAAAGTAAAGTTACAATACCGAAGCCCTTCCATGCCGCACCCAATACTGAACCCAGCAGTAAGGCCAGCGTAATGAAAAAGAACAACAGAAATAATACGCCGCAAACGGCTGCCACCACATCAGTAACCAGACTGGCTGCTACCGATGAGCTTTTTTCAATTGCCTTATATTTTCCTAACTGAATACGCGTTTCCACATATTCTTTTAATTGATCCAGAACAGGCGGCTGTTGAGGTTGTTGCGGCTCTTTTTTCTCTTCCATATTCATTTTTGAGATGATGAATCCTGAAGCTTTCACAAGCTTCAGGATTGATTATTAGTTTTTAGGCATGTTCCAGATCGTCCTGGTATTCTTGTTCGGCACCGTTAATTTTGGTTTTAATGGTATCCACCACTTTACCTTTCAGGTCGGCCAAACGATCAAGTTCCGCTACAGCAGTTTCTTTGATAGTATCGCTCAGGTTACTTAACGATTCTGATAGTTTATCACGGGTTTCAGTACCTTTATCTGGTGCAAACAATATACCTAAAGCAGCACCTGCAGCTACACCGGCAGCTAAAGCAATAATAACTTTCACTGCATCAGTATCTGATTGGCTGGTTTTTAAACTGGGTATTTTTTTAGCTAGCTCTGATAAATCCTTTGTTTTCATACTTATGTGAATTTTAGTGTTGTAACAAGATGTATTAATTTAACCGTTAATGCGAAGCTTTGTTTATACCGGATGTTAAAAATTATAGTCCGTCGGGTGTAGCCCTTACCCTTTCCAACCTATCAGCGGCCAAGCGGTTGGTTTCATAAATTTCTATCATCAGTATAAAATACGATAATAGTACAGGTCCAAAAACTAAGCCCAAAATACCAAACAAAGGCAAACCGATAAAAACTCCTATAATCGAGATAACAGGATGGGTATTAGCTATACGCTTGTTAATGGTAAGGCGTAACACATGGTCTAGGTTGCCGATAAACAGTAAACCATAAATCATAATGCCGATGCCTTTCCAGGTATGGTCAAGCAGCATCAGGTATATACCAGCCGGAATAGAAAGTGTAGGAGCACCTACTACAGGCAAAAATGAAATAAAGGTAGCTACCACCCCCCAAAATATGGGATCGGGAATACCTACAATCCAGAACCCGTTAGCCAGCAGTATACCCTGTATTAATGATATAATGCCCTGGCCCAACACATTCGAATAGGTAGAATTGCGCAATGCCACCGCAAACTTAAGGGCATGCTGCTCACTAAAAGGTGCATACCTAAGTAAACCGGCTTCAAATTCGCGCAGTTGCACAAACATGAAAAACAGGATAAAGTACAGCACCAACAAGGTTAAAATAATATTTGCAGCACTACCTAATAACGATGGGAACAAATCGGTAGCATAAGCCCCCAACTTTTGCATGGTATTTTCGGCCAGATGGGGCTGATTTAAACTGGTACCCGCCATTGCATCAATTTTATTTACCCAGGTTTGTATAGGCAGGGCGCTGCTGCGTATGCTGATAATTTTATCAATCATCATAAAACTCAGCAGTAAAAACGGGATCACAATAACAATAAGCGATGAAAAAATAATCAGCAACGCTGATAAAGTCTGGTTCCAGCGGCGTTTTTCTGTGAGATACAAGTACAGTGGACGAAAAATAACAAACAGCACAATGGCTCCCAGTATAGAACTAAAAATAGTACTTAAGGCATATAGCAGAAAACAGCCTAGCACAATAATGCTGACCAGAATAATGGTATTACGCTGCTGGTAATTAAATACTGACATGAAGGCAGGGCTTACAGATACACCCAAATAAACAAAAAAGCGCCGAAATGTTCAGCGCTTTACATAAGTTATTGTTAAACCGGTATTTAACCAACATTTTTAATCAGGTTATTGATTCTAGAACAGCTTATGGCTATGGTATCCATGTAAAAAATACTGTCGGTAGTAGCATCAGGTAATTCATAACGCAGCTGCTCCAAAGCCAGATGAATGTTTGATAATTGATTTTTAATATCGTGCTTTAAGGTACGCAAAGCTTGCTCAGCGTTGTTATCAGCATCAGCTGGTTTTTCCATGTTATTTACTCAGGTTTATAGCCTTCATTTTATTGTACAACGTTTTGCGGTCTATTTTAAGCATTTCGGCAGCTTTGGTTTTATTAAAATTCACTTCACGCAATACTCTCAATATCGTATCGTACTCCGCTTCCAAAGCAGCATTCTTTAAATCATGGCGCGTTTCTTTAGGTGCTGCGGCTTCAGCAGGAGCTGCACTCTCGGTAACAGGCGGCTTACTATAGGCCAGCATCTCCAAAGGTAAAGCTTTCATTAATATTTCAGCACCTTCAGTAAGCAATGTTGCCCGGCGTATTACATTTTTAAGCTCCCGTATATTACCCTGCCATCTGTAACTCATCAAACAATCTACCACCTCGGGAGAAAACGAGGTTACATTACGGCCTAGTTCTTCGTTGGCACTTTTCAAAAAATGCTGAGCCAGCAACATGATATCGCCCCCTCTTTCTCTTAAAGGTGGCATGTAAATGCTGAACTCATTAAAGCGGTGGTATAAATCTTCCCGGAAACGGCCTTTATTGATGGCATCCTGTAAATTCTCGTTAGTAGCTACAATCAGCCGCACATCCAAATCAATTTCTTTGGTTGAGCCAATACGTTTCACCTTACGTTCTTGCACAGTACGCAATAGGGCTGCTTGTATATCGTATGATAGGTTGCCTACCTCATCTAAAAACAACGTGCCACCGTTAGCCATTTCAAAATGGCCAATTTTAGTGTACAATGCACCAGTAAAAGAACCCTTTTCATGACCAAAAAATTCGCTTTGCGCCAATTCTTTAGTAAGAGAGCCACAATCCATAGCGATAAAAGGCTGATTACGGCGCGGACTGTTCATGTGAATGCTTTTAGCTACCGATTCTTTACCTGTTCCGCTTTCACCCATAATAATCACACTGTAGTTGGTAGGCGCAACCAACTCTATCTGACGCAACAACTCTTTTGAAGCCCGGCTGGTGCCGGCTACAAACTCGTTGGTTAAAACCTGCTTGCGCAATTCTTTGGCATTGCTTTTTGCCGTACCCGAACCTACTGATTCTGTTTCCTGATCTGCCGCTTCCAGTAAAGCATGGTGCGTTTCAATGGCTTTGTTGATAGTGGTTAAAATCTCATCCGGGTACAGCGGCTTAGTAATGTAATCATACGCACCCATTTTAATCAGCTCAACGGCCATTTTAATATCCGAGTAGCCGGTAATAATGATTACCCCTGTTTTTGGATACTGAACTCTGATTACCTTCAATATTTCCCGTCCGTCAGTATCTTCCAACCGGTAATCACATAGCACTAAATTAAACTCATTATTGCGAAGATGTTCAAAAGCACTGGCACCATTAGAAGCTGTAACCACCTCAAAACCATTTCGGGTCAGAAACTTTGAAAGCAGTACCGCGGTATTCACTTCATCATCTACGATGAGTATTTTTTTCATATCAGCAAATATTCTTAAACGTTGTACTTAGATGGAATGTCAGGCTTATTTATAAAGGTATTATCGCAGGAGTAAAAAGAACATCCTGAAATTACATATAAATTAATAAAAACACAATACAACGCAATTAAAATCACTCTTGTTATTTTATAGTTAAACCTGGCATGTAGTACGTACAGTTTTTTGTAATGGTTGCAATCAAAGCTGTATGGAAACTTTATTTTTGCCTGATTAATTAAAAAAATGGGTAAAGATAAATTACGCCGTTTTGCCGAGATAGCTACTTTCAATAACGTAGTGCAGATGGAAGCTGGCCAGCCTTACCAGGGGCAATGGTCGGCACAGTTTTTCAAAAACAACAATCCGTTAGTTTTGGAACTGGCATGCGGCAAAGGCGAATATACGGTAAATCTGGCACAAATGTTTCCGGCCAAGAACTTTATAGGCATCGATTATAAAGGTAACAGGCTTTGGCGCGGCGCTAAAACTGCGGTAGAAGAAGGTATTAACAATGTGGGCTTTTTACGTATTCAGATTGAAAACCTGAGTAGCTATTTTGCCCCTGGCGAGGTGGATGAAATATGGATTACCTTTCCGGATCCGCAGCCTCAATTAAGCCGGGAAAAGAAACGCCTGACCTCTCCCCGGTTTTTGGAACAATACAAGCACTTATTAAAACCCGGTGGCTTTGTTAACCTGAAAACTGATAACGATGACCTGCATGCCTACACAGCCGAAAAGATTGCTGAACTGGGTTTAAAACTGCACGTTAAAACCGAAGATTTATACCACTCGCCTTATGCAGATGAGGTACTTAGCATTAAAACATATTACGAAAAGATGTATTTGAAAAATAATAAGAACATTAATTATCTTAAATTTTCGTTTGTGTAAGTATTATGCCCGAAGAAAACTTTTTTGAACGTGTGTTTGATGTAGTACGGCAAATTCCGGCTGGTCGGGTAACCTCATACGGTGCGGTGGCGCAATATCTAGGTTCCAAGGGCTCATCGCGCGTGGTAGGCTATGCTATGGGTGCTTCAGTTGATGCGTTCCCGCCGGTACCTGCACACCGTGTAGTAAACCGCAACGGCATTGTAACCGGCAACCTGCAACAAGGCAACTTTAAGCGTCGTAAACAAATGTTGGAAAGCGAAGGCATTATCATGGACGATGACGCACAAATACAAAACTTCAAAAAGTTGTTCTGGGATCCGTCAGTTGAACTAAAAGATTCCTGAACCTTGCCTATCAAGTAGCCGAAACAGCTTTTTAGTAAAACTTAGAAAACGCTGATAACGGTTTGCAAGAACACGCAAAACAAGTATTTACGACAAAGAAACAATTAACTATTTAACTACTCTCCATTACTAATTATGGGAAAACTTATTAACGACTTTAACGATTACCGTACTCGGATGAACGACCGGATCATGGAATCGGCCAATACCAATATTAAACGCTTTTTTGCCTTAGATACCACTACCTATGCCGATGGCGCATTGGACGTAAAAACCAAAGAAATGCTGGGCTTGGTAGCCAGCATGGTACTGCGTTGCGACGATTGCATTAAATATCACCTAGGCAAATGCCATGAGGCCGGCGTAAATCATGCCGAAATGAATGAAGTATTCATGATTGCTAACCTGGTTGGTGGTTCCATTGTTATTCCGCATTATCGCAGGGCTGTTGAGTACTGGGATGAGTTGAATGAAGCGGCTCAATAATTTATGCTTTAGCTCATGAATGATTAATAATTTTTACAGTTAGCCAGTACACTAATGAGCCACTTAAACTATCCTGTTACAGACACCATTATTCCTAACTATGCTTTTGAACAGGATGAGGCAACCAACAACCCGATGTTCCGCATTAATCGGAATGATAGTGTACTAAACTACCGGTGTGCTGACTTTTTAGTGCCACACCGTAAAAATTATTATTTCCTAGCCTTTGTAAGGCAGGGCAGCAGTCGCCACTGGATTGATATGATGCCTTGCACTCTTAAGCCCGACACTTTTTATTTTACTATTCCGCAACAGGTGCATCTAAAAGAAGATGCCAAACCCATAACGGGTATCAGCCTGGGCTTTACAGAAGATTTCCTGACCCTGGATGATAGTGGCTCACTTAAAAAGCTACCTATTATTCAAAACCCGGATAATGGACATGAGCTGCAGCTAAGCGAACCAGACCTGGTATTTATTGAAGATATTCTGGAGAAAATACTTACCGAGTATCACAGCAAAAATAGTTGGCAGCAAAACATGCTGCTGGCTTACATGAAAGTGCTACTTATCTATTTAAGCCGGCTGTACATGGAACAAATTAGTACCGCTGTAAAGCCTTTATCAAACAATAAGCAGGTACTTAAAAATTACCTGAACGCCGTTGAAGAACATTATCTGCAATTGCATGATGTAGCCGCTTACGCGGGCATACTAAATTTATCAGCCAATTATTTGAGCGAAGTAATAAAAGAGCAAAGTGGCAAGTCGGCCATTGCACATATTCATGACCGACTGATTGTAGAAGCCAAGCGCCTGCTTTTCCATACGGAGTATTCTATTAAGGAAATTTCTTTTCAACTGGGCTTTGAGGACGCTTCTTATTTTAACCGCTTTTTCAAACGGCTTACACAATATACGCCTATCAGTTATCGCAACTTCACCCGTAAAATGTACCATTGAAACCAGCAAGAGTGCAGTTTTAAATGATGTATGGCTACTACTTTTGTAGCGCAATATATCAACAATATGAAAACAGCACTTATTACAGGAGCCAATAAAAGTATTGGTTTTGAAACCGCTCGAATACTGGCTCAGAAAGGTTATTTTGTTTACATCGGCAGCCGCGATATTGGTAAAGGAGAAGAAGCCGTGAACCAGCTTAAAGCCGACGGTTTAACTACTTTACAAGCTATTCAGCTTGATGTAACCAACTTAGACTCGATTACGGCAGCACAACAATTTATTAATGATAAAGATGGCAAACTTGATGTGCTGATTAACAATGCAGGCATCAGCGGAGCTTTGCCGCAAAGTGCAGAATCGATTGATGTAGCCATTGTTCGCGAGGTATTTGATACTAACTTTTTCGGTGTTATCCAGGTTACACAAGCTTTTTTGCCATTGTTAAGAAAATCTGAAACCGCAGTAATCGTGAATGTGACTTCAGGTTTAGGTTCGCTTACCTTACATAGCGATCCATCATGGCCTTATTATAATTTCAAATCGGCAGCTTATGGTACATCCAAATCGGCCCTGAACTCTTACACCATTGTGCTGGCTTATGAATTGCGCGATACGCCTATTCGTGTAAACGCTGTTGACCCCGGTTACACCGCAACCGACTTCAATCATCACCAAGGCCCTTTAAAAGTTGAAGATTCGGCGGCCTTCGTAGCTCAATACGCTTTGATAGGCGCTGATGGCCCAACTGGTAAGTTTTTCAGTCATGATTACCAAAGCAACAATCATGAAAGCCCTTGGTAGGCCACAAGAAGCATCTATACTTCTGCAAAAGGCAATTCTTTTTAGAGTTGCCTTTTGCTTTTATTAAGGATATTAGCATTTTGCCAGCCAGTTGAATTCATCTTTTAGCATCAAACATGGCTGCATCACCTAGCTCCTCCTTTATACAACGCTGCACCTGGTGCGGCACCGACCCCTTATATATCAAGTACCATGACGAAGAATGGGGCAAGCCCGTGCATGATGATCATATCTTGTTTGAATTCTTAGTTTTAGAATCGGCACAAGCCGGCTTAAGCTGGATTACTATTTTACGCCGTCGAGAAAATTATCGCAAAGCCTTTGCCGGGTTTGATGTACAACAGGTAGCCGCTTTTAATTCAAACGATGTAGAGCGTTTAATGCAGGATGCGGGTATTATTCGTAATCGCCTTAAAATTGAAGCTACCATCAACAATGCCAAGCTATTTATTCAGGTGCAACAGGAGTTTGAATCTTTCAACCAGTATTTATACAGCTTTATGCCTGATGGGCAGCTTATTATCAATCAACCAGACAAATTACTACCTGCCCGTACTGAAATATCGGATGCGATTAGTAAAGATATGAAGAAGCGCGGCTTTAAATTTTTTGGCACTACTATTTGCTACGCTTATATGCAGGCAGTAGGGATGGTAAATGACCATGTGGTGGGTTGTTCCTTCAAGTAGGCAAAATAAAAGTTAATAGAAATTAAGATTAAGCAGAATTATTTACGGTAGTGGTTTCATTAGCTGCTAAATCTTACTTTTGCACTAACAGTTTTAGCATGTGCTTAAATTATGTTCATGCCTGAATACTGTAAATTCTGATCCATGAAGAAGCTATTTTTGTTAGATGGTATGGCCCTGATGTACCGGGCACACTTTGCGTTAAGTAAAAACCCACGCTTTACCTCAGGTGGTTTAAATACATCGGCCGTAATGGGCTTTACCAATACCATACTGGATGTATTACGCAAAGAAAAACCTACGCACATGGCCGTGGTGTTTGACACGGATGCGCCTACCGAACGCCACACTGACTTTACGGAATATAAAGCGCACCGCCAAGCTATGCCTGAAGATTTATCGCAGGCTATGCCTTATGTGTTTAAGCTAATTCATGGGTTTCAAATACCCCTGATTACTTCCGATGGTTACGAAGCTGATGACGTGATTGGCACCTTGGCCAAAAAAGCAGAGCAAGAAGGTTTTCAGGTGTATTGCATGACGCCTGATAAGGATTTTGCTCAACTGGTATCTGAAAACATCTGGGTTTATAAACCCTCGCGCATGGGCAGCGATATTGAAATTATGGGGGTTAAAGAAGTTTGCACTAAATGGGAGATACAGGATGTTTGCCAAGTAATTGATATTTTAGGTTTATGGGGTGATGCGGTAGATAACATCCCGGGCATACCCGGTATTGGCGAAAAAACAGCCAAGCAGTTGATTAAGCAATATGGCTCAATGGAAAATATTTTTGCCCATACCCATGAGCTTAAAGGCAAGCTTCGCGAGAACCTGGAAAACCATCAGGCGCAAGGGTTAATGTCGAAAAAGCTGGCTACTATATTATTGGATGCACCTGTTGAACTGCATGAAGAAAGTTTGAAAATATCTGAACCCAGCCGCGAACTACTAGAGCCCTTATTTGCCGAACTGGAGTTCAGAACCTTAGGTCGGCGGGTATTTGGCGAAGATTTTAGTGTAACTGAAATTAGAGCTACTTCCACTCAAGGCGATTTATTCAGCAGCCCACCATCAGGCAATGCACGTATTACGTCAATAGATATAAACGATATGGCTGATGCGCCCATAGCAGCGGCTAACCATATCGAAAACGTACCGCACGAGTACCACCTAGTTAATACGCCTGAACAACGGGCCGAACTGGTGCAATTGCTGTTACAGCAAACCGAAATCACTTTTGATACCGAAACCACTGGCATTGACGCTAACAACTGTGAACTGGTAGGCTTATCTTTCGCCATTAAACCTGGCGAGGCTTGGTACATTCCCGTGCCTGCTGATTATGAAGGAGCTAAGGCCATTGCCGATGAGTTTAAACCAGTATTGGAAAACGAATCTATTAACAAAGTTGGGCAAAATGTGAAGTACGATATTCTGGTGCTGAAATGGTATGGTATTCAGGTAAAGGGCAGCTTGTTTGATACCATGATGGCCCACTACATTCTGGACCCGGATACGCGGCACGGCATGGATATCTTGTCTGAAAATTACTTAGGCTACAAACCGGTTTCTATTACTTCCCTGATTGGCCCCAAAGGCAAAAATCAGCTCACTATGCGTGATGTGGATGTAGAAAAGGTAAAAGAGTATGCCGCCGAAGATGCTGACGTTACCTTACAGCTAAAAGCTGTTTTTGAACCCAAGTTACAAGCCGTTAAAGCCGAACAGCTGATTAACGAGATTGAACACCCGTTAATTTACGTACTGGCCGATATGGAGTTTGAAGGCGTAAAAATTGATCAGCCTGCTTTACAGGAATACTCAAAGCAACTGGACGCTGAAGTAAAACGCCTGGAACAAACCGTATATGAAAAAGCCGGCATGAAGTTCAATGTATCTTCCCCTAAGCAATTGGGCGAAGTACTGTTTGAAAAACTCATGCTGGACCCAAACGCCAAGAAAACCAAAACCGGCCAATACCAAACTGGCGAAGATGTTTTGCTGGCACTAGCCGCCAAAAGCGACATTGTACGTGATATTTTGGATTTCAGGCAGATGCTTAAGCTTAAATCTACCTATGTAGATGCTTTACCGCTGATGATTAATCCTAAAACTGGTCGTGTGCATACCTCATACAACCAGGCTATTGCCGCTACGGGCCGTTTAAGCTCTAACAACCCTAACCTGCAAAATATACCTATCCGTACAGAACGAGGCCGCGAGGTACGCCGTGCTTTTATTCCGCGTGATGCCAACCATATACTGCTCTCTGCCGACTACTCACAAATAGAACTACGTATTATTGCCGAAATCAGCAAAGATCCCAACATGCTGGATGCCTTTGCCAAAAACCTAGACATTCACACTGCTACAGCAGCCAACGTGTATGGCGTAGCTATAGAGGATGTCACCAGCGAGCAGCGCCGTAATGCTAAAGCCGTAAACTTTGGTATCATTTACGGGCAATCGTCTTTCGGATTATCGCAAAGCTTGGGCATACCGCGTAAGGAAGCTACAGAAATCATTGAACAATACTTTGTTCAGTTTGCCGGTATTAAAAGTTACATGACTGAAACCATGAATTTTGCTCGTGAAAATGGTTATGTACAAACCCTGAAGGGCCGTCGTCGTTATCTGCGCGATATTAACTCGGCCAACTCTACGGTACGTGGCTTTGCAGAGCGAAACGCGATTAATGCCCCTATTCAAGGCTCGGCTGCGGATATGATTAAGATAGCCATGATTAACATTCATCAGGAGCTAAAAAATCAAAAGCTGGATGCCCGCATGACCATGCAGGTGCATGATGAGTTGATTTTTGATGTGCCTCAAACCGAAATAGAAGCCGTAAAACCTATTGTGGAACATTTTATGAAAACGGCTATAGTAACCGAGGTACCTATTGTGGTAGAAATGGGCACTGGCGCCAACTGGTTGGAAGCACATTAAGCTGCTTACAAACTATAGTAAAGTTTATTGGGCTTGCAGTTTTTTGTCAAACTCGCTTTGTAAAACATGAATGGCTGCGTCATAACCTTTTTGATCAATGAAAGCCGATGGATTGTAAGGATCACCTGGATGGTGTTTGGTATGCAGCCCAAACTGGCTGGCGTGCGAAGAAAGCCAAACATCAAACGACAGGTTTTTCATGGCATGTAATGTATAGGCATAATCGCTTGCAATTTCAGGATAATCCGGTATGGCTGAAAATCTTTTTCCGGTAACTATAGTAGGCATATTGGCCAACAGTACCCGATATGCACTTTGCTCATCTTTCACCGTAAATAGAAAGCTGCAAGAGCCTTTGGTATGCCCCGGATGATGTAACATCGTAATCTTCATACCGCCTAACTTTACAATATCACCATTGTGCAGCAAGCGGTCGGCTTTTAATGGCATATAGGTACTGGTATCACCACCTAGTGCATAATCTGACCGACCGCCATCTTCCATCACCTCTACGTCTTTTTCGTCTACCATCATCCGGGCGTCTGTAAGCTTTTTTATAGCAGCCATTGCCCCCATGTGATCGTAATGAGCCTGCATGGTTAATAAAACTTTAGTGTTGGATAACTTAAAGCCTAATGCTTCAATGCTAGTTTGAATAAGCGGAAGCGAGCCTGCAAGCCCGGTATTGATTAAGATATTACCTTTAGGGGTGGTTATTAGATAACAGGCCAAATCATAAGTACCTACGTAATACAAGTTACCCACAATACGAAAAGGTGGATAAGATTTTGACCATTCTGAATTTACATCTCGAGGCTCCTTTACAGGTTGTGCAAACGCTGTATAGCAAACCTTTAATAAACCGATTATCAGCGCAACTCTTGTGAGTACATGTTTAAGCATAGGAACAATGATGACGAATATAGAATTTAGTTCATGTATTTCCCTATCTTCACTAAACTTTTTATACCCAAAACAGCCATTGAAGTTTTACTTAGATAGCTATTTTTTTAATTTTTTCATGGAGTTTTTCTTCAATAATTAACACTTTAGAAAAACACATTTTATTGGTTACAGGTTGTGCTTAAGTACGCAAAAAGATTGCTTACTTTGAGCCTATCTTACCTAATACATGAAAGTTTTTCACCTGAGTGCCGAATGTTATCCGGTGGCCAAAGTAGGCGGCCTAGCCGATGTTGTAGGAGCATTACCTAAATACCAGAACCTGGCAGGTATTCAGGCATCTGTAGTGCTACCCTACTACAACCGCAAATTTGTACAAGAAAGCGAGTTTGAAATAGTGTTTGAAGGTTCTACCCGTTTGGGTCGCAAACGTTATGATTTTCAAATCCAGAAAGAAACTACTGATAAGCTGGGCTTTCCATTATACCTGATTTATGTTCCGGGTTTACTGGACCGGCCTGAAGTTTACAGCTACCCGGATGAACGTGAACAGTTCATTATGTTTCAGCTGGCTTTTCTGGACTGGATTACCTGGTCGCAGCAAAAGCCTGACCTGATTCATTGTCACGATCATCATGTAGGCTTAATACCTTTTCTGCTACAGCATTCGGCCTTGTATAAGCGACTTGCTAAAACACCTACTGTATTTACCATTCATAATGGGCAATATCATGGTGCTTTTGGCTATGATAAATTTGATTACCTGCCCGAAGTAAATATGACTTATGCCGGCTTACTGGATTGGGCAGGCGGCATTAACCCATTAGCCAGCGCCGTAAAATGTTGTGATAAGTTTACAACAGTTTCCCCCAGCTATCTGGAAGAACTATCGTACAACTCTAACGGATTGGAATACCTGTTCTACCTGGAACGCGCTAAAGGCTTAGGCATCATTAATGGTATTGATACTGAGGTTTGGAATCCACAAACCGACCCAATGCTGCCAGCTCACATTGATGCTCAAAAGCCTGATACTGGCAAATTGAACAATAAAGCCGCTTTGTGCGAACGTTTCGGGCTACCGTTAGATAAACCGTTAGTATCTTTTATTGGCCGCCTGGTTGTTGAAAAAGGAGCAGATTTAATACCTGAAGCTATTAGCCGCAGCCTGGCCGAACATGCCGGGCAGGTGAGCTTTTTGATACTGGGTGCCGGTGATACTGTAACAGAAGAAGCCTTACAGGCGTTGCACACCATTAAAAATGCAGATTGTTATAAAACCTATATCGGTTACAACGAGCAATTAGCTCATCAAATTTATGCCGGATCCGACTTTTTGCTGATGCCATCACGCGTGGAGCCCTGCGGATTGAACCAGTTATATGCCTTGCGCTATGGTACAGTACCTATGGTACGTCGTACCGGTGGTCTGAAAGATACAGTACTTGACTTTGGCGATGAAGGTGGTTATGGCATTTGCTTTAACCAAGCTAGTGTGGATGACATTTGTTCATCAATAAGCCGGGCAATAACGCTTTATCAGAACAGGGAGCATTTAGATTTGTTACGTAAACGTATGATGGCGCTGAACTTCTCCTGGAACCAGTCGGCCCAGCAATACATCAACCTCTATGAAAGTTTAAAACCAATTATATGACCTCGAAAGTAATCAGCATCGTATTGGGTGGCGGACAGGGCACTAGGCTGTTCCCGCTCACTGCTACCCGCTCCAAACCAGCCGTTCCTATTGCCGGTAAATACAGGCTGGTTGATATACCTATATCCAACTGTTTACATGCAGGCTTTGAGCGTATTTTCGTGTTAACACAGTTTAACTCAGCTTCGCTTAATAAACATATTAAAAACACGTACCACTTCAGCAGCTTCAGTGATGCCTTTGTGGATATACTGGCTGCCGAACAAACCCCATCAAACGTGGGCTGGTTTCAAGGTACAGCCGATGCGGTAAGGCAAAGTTTGCATCACCTTTCGGTACATGATTTTGAATATGTACTCATTCTATCAGGCGACCAGCTTTACCAGATGGATTTTCGCGATATGGTAGATAAGCATATCGAAAGCAAAGCCGAAATTTCAATTGCTACCATACCGGTGCATGCCAATGATGTACCTGGCTTCGGTATTTTGAAAACTAATGAAGAAAGCTTGATTACCGACTTTATTGAAAAGCCGAAAAGCAATTTTGAAAGTTGGGCATCGGAGGTAAGTGATGATATGGCAGCCAAAGGCCGCTATTATTTGGCCTCTATGGGTATTTACATCTTTAACCGTAAAACGCTGTACGAGTTGCTGCAAGGCAATGATTATCCGGATTTTGGTAAAGAGATCATGCCACAATCTATTAAAACCCATCGGGTATTAAGCTATCAGTATGAAGGCTACTGGACCGATATTGGTACCATTCCATCTTTTTTTGAAGCTAACTTGGGCTTAACAGATGATATACCACAATTTAACCTGTTTGGTAAGCATCATATATTTACCCGTACCCGCATGCTGCCGCCATCAAAAATATCAGGTACACAGCTAACACAATCTATTGTGGCAGATGGGTGCATTGTTAATGCCAGTTGTATTAAGCGCTCCATTATCGGTGTACGTTCGCGCATTGGCTTTGATACCGAAATTGATAGCTGCTATGTAATGGGTAGTGATACTTACCAAACGCTGGAACAAATTGAAGATGCAAAAGCCAGCAACGCACCAGTTATGGGCATTGGCGATCGTTGTTGCATTAAGAATGCCATTATTGACAAGAATGCTTACATCGGTAACGACGTACGTATAAACTGCGAGGGCAATCTTGAAAATGGCGATTATGGTGCTTATACCGTTCAAGATGGTATTGTGGTAGTTAAAAAACGTGCTGTTATACCACACGGAACTGTGATATAAATATAATTTACAACAGCCGCAACAAAGTCAGAACCAAGTTGTTAAATTATTAAATCTATTTAAAAACTTAAAAGTTGTTTTGTTATGAAAAAATTATGTTGCATGGTTGCTTTAGCAGCAATCTCATTCGGTACTGTGTTCGCTCATGGTAACTTCACTGGTGTAAAATCAGCTACAATGCAGAGTGATACCACCAAAAAGAAAATGAAGAAAAAAATGCCAATGAAAAAGAAAAAGATGAAAAAAGACACTATGTCAAACATGTAATTCTCTTTCATTTTAAACAACAAAGCCCTGTACAATATGTACAGGGCTTTGTTGTTTAAATAGCTTATATAAAAATTAGCCGCCTTACAGTTCTACACTATCACCAATAGCCGGAAGCTTTAAATTTAAACCGGCTTTCAGGAACTTTTCTTGCGCTTCACTGGTATCAATTTTAATAACCGGGAATGTATCATAATGTACCCCGATGATATCTTTACAGTTAATAAAATCGGTAGCTTTAATGGCATCATCAATCCCCATGGTATAGTTATCACCAATAGGTAAAATGGCCCAATCCAGGTTTTCTTCAGCCAGCAACTTCATATCGTAAGTTAAGGCTGTATCACCAGCAAAATAAATCTTCTTGCCTTCTGCATGAATTACATAGCCAACCGGTGTACCGCCGTAGCTGCCATCAGGCATTGAGCTGGAGTGCAGCGCGTAAACCATTTTTACTTTACCGAAATCAAAGGTAAAGCTACCACCTATGTTCATGCCGTGGGTATTATCAATACCCTTGTTGCCTAGCCAGCCAGCAATTTCAGCAATACATATTACTTTGGCGCCGCTACTTTTTTGAATAGTTTCCAGATCGGCAATATGATCGCCATGTCCGTGCGAAACCAAGATGTAGTCGGGTTTCAGGCTGTTTACATCAATATGCGCAGCCAGTTGGTTAGGCGTAATAAATGGATCAAACAACAAGGTTTTACCAGCAACTTCAATCTGAACAGTTGAGTGCCCGAAATAAGTAAGTTTCATAAACAATGTTTAATGTAGTATTAATAAATATATGCCATGTAATAGCATAACAAGCCTCTTATAAATTATGCAAAGTAAACACTTATGCTTTACAGCAGTTCTTGCTACTATTTGAAATGACAATACATTAAGATATGCACAAGCGCCAGTATCAGCTTACTTGCCAAACATACCGCCTAAACCACCTAAATCGCCAAACATATCTTTAGTCATGGCGGCCATTTCGGTTTGGTTTACGCTATCAGCTTGTTCCAGTGCTTTATTAATAGCCACTACCAGCAATTCTTCTACTTCTTCGCGGTCAGCTTCAGCATAAAAAGACCCATCAATACTAATAGTTTGCAATACTTTATTGCCATTAGCAGTTACGGTAATTTTCCCACCTTCGGCAGTACCTGACACAGTAATACCATCCAGGCGCTTTTTCATTTCGCCGGCTTTTTGCTGAGCTTCAAATAATTTATCAAACATGGTTTTAGTTTTTGTTATGGAGTTATTAATTACTTAGATAAAGGCCGCTTAATATCTTTTTGTTGTATAAAAGTGCAGCTAAGAATTTTAATCAGGCTCGAATAGTAATTTTCTCTGCCTATTAATCTTCTGCGGCATCACCCGTGCCACTATAAGCTGTTTTACGAACAACAGGCATACCGGTTATTTTATACAGATCATCCAGATGCAGTAAGCTGCCATTTACCAAATTGCCTAACAATACAATGGTTACATCGTTTTTTAAATCGCGCAGGAATATATGCCGAAAACCATGCCACCAGCCGGTATGATATACCACTTGCTGACCGGGTTCGCAGAACAAGCGCCAGCCGTAGCCATAGCTAAAATGACCACGTATCATAGGGTCGTGCGGTGTATAAGCAGAGTCTTGAGTTGACTTCTTAATGAGACGTCCCGCTTTCAATGCCTGATCGAACAGGAACAAATCTTTTACCGTACTGTAAATACCTTTATCACCTACCGGGCCATCCAAAAAGTTTTGTGCTACTGAGTACCGCCAGCTATTACGATCATGCCCTACCACATCAACCGGTATTTTATCATACACTGCTTTTGAGTACACATCGGTATGCGCCATGCCAGCGGGCTTGAAAATGTTCTCTTTCATGTACTGAGCATAAGGCATACCAGCTACTTTTTCAATAATAGCTCCTAGCACCATAAAGTTAGAGTTGTTGTATAAAAAGCGTGCGTTAGGTTTGTTGAAAGGCGCAGGCTTGTTCTGGGCAATTAAATCCATTACCTGAGCATTCGTGATACCTTTACGCTGATCCAGATGCTGCTTGCGATATAAGCCATCTACAAAGTACACATAGTTCATCATGCCCGAACGGTGGGTAAGTAGTAGCCTGATAGTAATACCAGCGTACGGGAAATTAGGAAAGAAATCACGCACATCCTGATCCAGCTTAATTTTTCCACGTTCCCACAACTGCATAATAGCGGTTGAGGTCATGGTTTTTGATACAGATGCCAACTCAAAACGTGAGCCTATTTTCAAGCTATCACGTATCAGATAGTTAGCCCAGCCGAATGAACCTTCATAAACAATTTTGCCTTTTTCGGCCACCAGCACATTGCCATTGAAAGCGCTTTTTTTATGCAGCTGCTTCATAAAAGCATCAATACGAGGGTCAGCGTCTTTAGGATTGTAAGTCAAGAGCTTCGTGGTATCCAGCGCAGGTAATTTGGAAATATCAACCCCGCCTTGTTTTTTGGAATGAGAGCATGCTGTTAACAAACTTACCACTAGAACACTGCTCAAAATACATTTAAACACCAATCTCATACGCATAATTATACTTGCACTTAAACGACGGCGAAAATCAGAAATTATTTGCCAGCTAAAAAGTTGAAAACGAATTATTTTTACAAACAACAAAGCCTCAACTGCAGGTATCAAACTCCCGAGCCGAACCGTTGTACGAAGAATAAAAAAGGCTGGTTTTATAAACCAGCCTTTCTTTTAACTTTAATATATTTATTATCAGAGTGACTTATTAAGCACCGTGCTGAACTTCGTGCACCTCTTCTTCGCGGAATAACTTCGCGCTGAAGAAATCATAGTTCATGTGGGCAATGTTGGTCAATGTAATTTCTTTTGGACATTCAGCCTCACAAGCACCAGTGTTGGTACAGTTACCAAATCCTTCTTCATCCATTTTAGCTACCATGCTTTGTACACGGCGGTAACGCTCAGGCTGGCCTTGTGGCAACAGTGCTAACTGGTTAATTTTAGCCGATACGAACAGCATAGCTGAAGCATTTTTACAAGCAGCAACGCAAGCACCACAACCAATACAGGTAGCTGAATTGAAAGCTTCATCAGCAATTACTTTTGGGATGGCAATTTCGTTAGCATCAGGCACACCACCGGTATTTACCGAAATATAACCACCAGTTTGCTGAATACGATCAAACGCAGAACGATCAACCGCTAAGTCTTTGATTACCGGGAAAGCAGTAGCTCTCCAAGGCTCAATAGTGATGGTTTCACCATCACTAAAGCTGCGCATGTGCAACTGACAGGTAGTGATGGCTCTTTTCGGACCATGTGGACGGCCATTGATATATAATGAACACATACCGCAAATACCTTCGCGGCAATCATGATCAAAATGGATAGGGTCTTGCTTACCGTGAATTAAACTTTCGTTTACCACATCCAGCATTTCCAGAAAAGACATATCTGGTGATATGTTTTCGGCTTTATATGTCACAAACTTGCCAGCAGTTTGTGCATTAGGCTGACGCCAAACTTTCAGCGTCAGATTCATCGTTCCGTTTGCGTTACTCATGTTTTTTAGAGTTGCGAGTTACGGGTTTGTTGGTTGCGGGTTAAATAGCTACTTAAAGCTCGCAACATACAACCCGCAACACAATTACTTATAACTTCTTTGTGTTAACTTAACGTTTTCAAATACCAATTCTTCTTTGTTCAGCACTTCAGGTTGGTTTTCACCTTTAAACTCCCAAGCAGCTACAAAAGCATATTCATCATCATGGCGCAAGGCCTCCCCCTCTTCAGTTTGTGATTCGGTACGGAAGTGACCACCGCATGATTCTTTACGCATTAATGCGTCTTCTACCATCAGTGCACCTAACTCAATAAAGTCGGCTACGCGGCCAGCTTTTTCAAGTGCATCGTTCACCTCTTCATTAACACCTACCACAATCGCGTTTTTCCAGAAATCTTCTTTCAAAGCCTGAATTAAGCCGCGAGCTTTAGTTAAGCCTTCTGCGTTACGGGCCATACCGCAATATTCCCACATAATGTGGCCTAATTCACGGTGATATTCGGTAACGGTTTTAGTACCTTTTAACGACAGTAATTTTGCAATATTTGCTTCTACATCCTTCTTAGTTTGTGCAAAAGCAGGGTGTTTGCTATCAACTGGTTTCGGACCGATGGTAGCTAAATAATCACCTAAAGTATAAGGGATAACGAAGTAGCCATCAGCCAAGCCTTGCATCAATGCCGAAGCACCTAAACGGTTAGCACCGTGGTCAGAGAAGTTAGCCTCACCTAAAGCATACAAGCCCGGAATATTAGTACTTAAGTTATAATCAACCCACAAACCACCCATAGTATAGTGTACAGCAGGGTAAATACGCATAGGCTGTTTGTACGGGTTCTCATCGGTAATTTGATAGTACATATCAAACAAGTTACCATATTTTGCCCGTACGGCATCTTCACCCAAACGTTGTATAGCTTCAGCAAAATCCAGGAACACAGCAATACCTGAACCACCAACACCACGGCCTTCATCTACCATTTCTTTGGCATTACGTGAAGCTACGTCGCGAGGTACCAAGTTACCAAATGATGGATATTTACGTTCCAGGAAGTAATCGCGATCTTCTTCTCTAACGTTTTCTATTTTGATTTCACCTTTACGCAGCTTTTGTGCTACTTCCACCGTTTTAGGTGCCCAAACCCGACCATCGTTACGCAATGATTCAGACATCAGCGTAAGTTTTGACTGGTGTGTACCCGTTACTGGAATACAGGTTGGGTGAATTTGAGTATAACAAGGGTTAGCAAACAATGCACCGCGCTTGTGAGCACGCCAAGCTGCTGTTACGTTTGAACCGGCAGCATTGGTTGACAAGTAGAATACGTTGCTGTAACCACCAGTACACAATAATACAGCATGACCGGCATGTGTTTCAATAGCACCGGTTTTCAAGTTACGGGTAACAATACCTTGTGCTTTACCATCTACTACTACCACGTCCAGCATTTCGGTACGGGTGTACATTTTCACCTTACCTTCATGAATCTGGCGATTTAAAGCTGAGTAAGCACCCAACAATAATTGCTGTCCTGTTTGGCCACGGGCATAGAAGGTACGCGATACCTGCGCACCACCAAATGAACGGTTATCTAACAAACCGCCGTATTCGCGGGCGAAAGGTACACCCTGAGCCACACACTGGTCAATAATATTTACTGATACTTCGGCCAGGCGGTAAACGTTGCCTTCACGGGCACGGTAGTCACCACCTTTAATGGTATCATAAAACAAACGGTAAACGCTATCACCATCATTACGATAGTTTTTAGCGGCATTGATACCACCCTGTGCAGCAATAGAGTGTGCACGACGAGGGCTATCCTGAAAGCAAAATGCAGTTACATTGTAGCCCAGCTCGGCCAGCGAAGCTGCCGCCGAAGCACCAGCTAAACCAGTACCCACCACAATAACGTTGTATTTACGTTTGTTGGCCGGGTTAACCAGCTTTAAGTTAAATTTATGCTTGCTCCATTTTTCGGCTAATGGGCCTTGCGGAATTTTAGCATCTAAATTCATTTCTTTTATATTTATGTTAACTGGCTAGTTCGGTTAAGAGGCATTCTTTTTCGGAAAAACCTTTCAATAATATCAGCCAATTAACTATTCAACTCTTTTTAACTATTTACCTAAACTCTGTATGTAATAAACGATAGGCATGGCTGCAAAACCCAACGGGATAATTACAGAGAACAACCAAGTACCTATAAACTCATAAATAGGCTTGTATTTGCGGTGAACCCAGCCTACAGTATGGAATGCACTTTGGAAACCATGTTTTAAGTGAAACGATAAAGCTACCATAGCTATTACATAAATAGCCACATACCATAACATGCTAAAGCTGCTGGCTACACGGGCGTGCAAATCTTTAACGCGGGTAATTTCTGTATTACCTTCAAAAGTTTGAGAATGCTCAAAATCCGGTTTCTCAGGGGTAAATTCAGTAGCGGTTCTTTCGCCGGTTAGCAGGTTGGTACGGTATTCTTTATACCCTACAGTGTGGGTAAACTTGTACTTATACCAAAAATCGCCCATGTGAATAACGATGAATAAAAATATAATACTGCCCAGCAGTCCCATATTTTTAGACGAAAAAGACACCGGTGATTTGGTATGTACAGCATAGTCAACTGAGCGCGCTTTACGGTTAATGGTGGTAAGCACAATCGCATAGATAGTATGTACAATAATGCACAAGTACAAAATGTAAGCGATTACCTCAATCGGCGGGAAATGCGTCAGGAAGTTGGCATACATATTGAAACTGTACCCATTGTCGTTACTAAACAGCAGCAGGTTACCTGCCAAGTGTACAATTAGAAAAACGCTCAGAAACAAGCCTGTTAAAGCCATAATCAGCTTTTTTCCCAGTGAAGAGTTAAAGGTTTGTTTTAATTCACTCATTATAAGATATATTTTAATCCCGCAAAAATATTTATTAAAACTCAATTACTACCCATACTTTTCGGTTATTGTCAGGGAATTGTCTATTTAGAAACATTCTAAAAATTAGCCATTTCTAATTATAAAATGCATTGAAAGTATTACTTTTAGCCGAACAGCCTTTCAACGTATATGAAATATCACCAATTACTACTTCTGAGTGCCCTCATAGCTGCCGGATGCAAAAAACCTGCTGCACATATTACCATCAACGGCAATATAACTGGGCTTAACAATGCGGTATATTTATTGAAAGGTGAAGTCGGCGATACATTAGGTAATAACAATATCAGTAATGGAACTTTTAAGATTGATACACCCTTAAACAATCCGGGCTATGGCAATCTAACCTTAATACAAAACGGGGTAGAGCATAAAGAATCTTATGAGATTTACATGGAACCCGGCGAATACACTTTAAACAGCAATCTACAGCACTTATCTAATTACCCGAAAATTACTTCATCATCAAAAATACAGCAGGAGCTTTCTAATTACTACCAGTTGTATGACCAACTAGCTGCCGGTGCCCATGCCAAATCAGTTAAAGCAGAAGCGCAACTGAATAATAAAAAATCGCTTGCCCTTACAAAAGATGCTTATGTTGCCTTGATTAACAAAGTATCAGCAGCCGAGCAGGAAGAAAAGAAAGCACAGGTTAAAGCCTTACAAGCCTTTGTTGAGCAAAATCCGCAAAGTGTAGCTTCTGCCCACCTGATGGACAAGTTAAACCTGGAAGATAATGTACCGGCTTACAATGCACTTTTTAATAAACTGAGTGTGGCGGCCCGCAACAGCGAGGATGGTAAAAGAATAAGCGCCAAGCTCAGCATCCTGACTAAATTACAACCGGGTGTTAAAGCACCCGACATTAATGGCACTACGCCAGACGGAAAGAAGTTTGACGTAGCCAGCCTGGATAAAAAAGGTTACATTATTGATTTTTGGCGGGCAGGCAACGAAGCCAGCCGCGTAGTACATCAAGACATGATTCATGTTTTGCAAAAAGACAAGTACGGCCGGCAGTTCGGTATTATCAGTATATCATTAGATAGTAAGCGCGATTGGTGGACTAAAGCTATCGCCGACGATCACATGAGCTGGTCACAATATTCAGATTTAAAGGGTGATGACTCCCCCAATGCAGTTAACTGGGCTATAGGCACCATACCTACTTACTACTTGGTTGACAGCAAGTGGCGTATTATTGAACGCAATGTAGATCACAACCGTTTACTTTATGATATTACAGAATATCTGAGTAAGCATTAATTAAACTGCAAAAACTTTATTGGATACAATACCAAATACATGATCGGTTGCTTGGTGCCGCATAGCTACCTGGCCGGTAAACTTACCAAACGAAGGTAATATAGCTTGCTGGCTGCCAAAGGCAAAGCAAGGTAAGGTAACTGACTCCCGGCCTCGGCCTACCAGCTTTACGCCGGGATGAATATGCCCGCAAAGCACATAATGGCTTTGCTGCTGCAAACAAGCATCACTTTGCGGATGGTGCAACATCCGGAATGGGCCATAAACAAGTTCATGATGGGTAGAGATATTCAGTTGATGATAATGTTCTTCCTGAATGATATCGTGGTTACCTTTAACTAGCTGCATAGCTATGGAAGAAAACTGTTCGCGCCAGGCAGCAAAACTTTCCCAGTCGGCATTCATATCACTATGGAACAAATCGCCCAAAAAAAGAATTTTATCGGGTTGATGCTGGTGTATTAAACGAGTAAGGCATTTTAAATCATCCTGCGCCAGCGGGCGGGGTATAGCAATACCAGCCTTACGGAAATGCCCTACTTTTCCCAAATGCACATCTGCCAACATTAAGGCTTTTTCCTGCTTCCAGAAAATTGCCCGTTCAGGCAATAATAGTAAATCTTGTTCCTGTAATTTAAAATCCAACCCGGTACTCATTTTAATATGAGTACAAAGATACAGGTGTAAACACAAATTGCACGAACCCTTACAAATTTCACTAAATTAATTAGCAATTTATAAACACTCGTGCAATTTATGTATTGTTAAATTTACATCATTCGATGTAAATTCAGACTAATTACTCTTTTTCGCTTTTAGCTGAAGGATTAATTGTACTTTCAGCAATTTGAGTAAGCAGTTCATCAGTTTTCTTTTCTTCAGCCAAAGTTTCGTCCAGCAATTTGGCTGCGTCAGCATAGCCTAATGTATTAGCTAATGTACGCAAAGTGCCATATGAAGCAATTTCATAATGCTCTGATTTTTGCGCAGCTGAAATAATACCGGCATCACGGGTTAAGGTACCTTCTTCAGTATCTTCAATGATTTCTTCCGATTCTTTGATTAAGCCTTCCATAGCCTGGCACTTTTTAGCAGTGGCTTTTTCTTCAATAATTTCAAAAACCTGTTTCAAACGTTCAATTTGACCTTCGGTTTCTGTTTCATGTTGTTCCAAAGCCTGGCGCAGCTCATCAGATGTAGCTGATTTAGCCATTTTTTTCAGTGCTTTTGCTAAATGCTGTTCAGCCCAATAGATATCTTTCAGTTCATCAACAAATAATTCTTTCAATGCTGATTCTTCTGCTTCTTGGGTATGTTCTGTCTCTTTTTTTGCTTTTGAGGTTGCCATAGTTGTAGATTTTTTATTTGATAGAATAACGGCTATATACCCTCTGAGTTTTAATTATTTATTAACATTTGTTAGTAAAAAGAAAAAAAACATTTATACCCATGCAAACCCCTACTCATATTTGCTTAATTATTTATCGGTAAAATACTACGCTTGCTTTGCTTAATTACCTGCCAACCTACCTCGGCCGTTAGTAAAGCGGCAATAGCGAACAAAGCTGGTTTAATACCCTGCCCTTCTGACAAGAAAGCGCCCGCAAGAGCTACCACATACACACTGAATGGTAACAAGAGTAACCAATACAACCCTGTTGTGCTCAGCGGAATTTTAAATGGCCGGTTAGTTAATGGCTCTTGCCGGCGCAGCTTGATTAATGTAAGATACTCTAACGACAAACCAGCACCATATACTGTAACATCAATAATCAGCAGTTCTGAAAAACTCCATAATACCATCAGACTTACTACCACTGAGCAAATGATAATAGAAACGTATGGCGTTTTAAAACGCGCATGCAAACGATTAAGTTTAGTAGGCAACAATCCATCCTCCGCCATTACTTGTGGTATGCGGGATACGGATAATAGTACAGCCGAGTAAATACCCAAGGCACTAGCCATTCCGCCTGCTGCCAGCAACGCTCCTAGCCAATAGCCTGCTGTTTTTAAACCTAATACCGGAAAACCTTCTTCATTTAAAACCGTGGCGCTAATGCCGGAATACTGTGCTACCGCTATAGCCAATGCATACACCACCAATACTAATAAAAAAGCAGCGATTACCGCCACCAAATAGGCGCGCACAGGTTTTTCAACCTCCTGCGCATAAGTAGTCACATTATCCCAACCCAAGCAGTTCCACATTACGGTATATAAAGCCATACCCAGTGAAGAAAAACCCATAGAATGTGCATCAGGCGTTACTGTTACAGTATGAGTACCTTGATGCCCAATAGCTATTATAATTAAAATTACAAAAGGCGCTAACACCAGGATGCTCAACAACAGAGAAGCTTTACTAACCTGTACAATACCCAAGATGTTCAACCCGGCCGATCCCCAGATGATGAGTAAGCAGATAGGCATTTTGTAAGCAAGTAATGCCGGAAAGAAAAAAGAAGCATATTCTACAAATAACACTGGATATATAGCTAAATCAACAAACGTATAGAGCCAGGTCCACCAACCTTCATAAAAGCCCCACCGCCGGCCTAAAGCATACTTTACCCATTGGTAATAGCCTCCAGTAACAGGCATCATGCTATTCAGTTCTAATACAGTTAATATAGCGGGCACATCCCAAAGCATAGGAGTAAGCAGCAACAGCAGCATAGCATAATGCTGACCTGCATAAGCCAGCAAGGGTTCCAAGCCATAGGGCCCGCCTGATACGGTAAAGAAAATAATAGCAATAAGCTGTAGGGAACGTATCTTTTTTCGGGGTGCAGCAGAGTTATCAGGAAGGTTCATGCACAGGTAAAACTAACTTTTAATTAGTAAAAATTAAAATGCCTGAGCAATCGGCAACGTGGCATATAATCCCCACAAACAGAATAATTTTGCCTGATAAAATAAGCAGGAGCAGGTATAAACTAAAATTCCCAATTGATTACCTTAAACTTGAAAATAAATACCTAACCTCATTTGCTTTTTTGGCAAGACTATTCCTGAGAAAAGATACAATTACTCGTTTTTAAGGGCATTATTACTCCACTTCTTTTAGTTGTGAAATATTTATCATTTAAGTTAAATATAGGATGGTATTTATTTTGCAATTCAAGTAATTGTAATATTTTTGTTATCCAATAATCCCTAATTAAAAAACTCGTGTACCCTAGTTTAATGATGAACTATTGCAGGCAATGGTGTTTATTTTTTGTTGTTGCCTTATCTGTTGGTTTCACCTCTTGTAAAAAGGAAGAAGACGCTGCTAGTCCGCTTCAAACCCCTACCAGCACAGTTACCGGAATTTTGTATCAAACCAAGGTTGTAAGTCAGGATACCACATGGATGCCTATTGATACAGAACGAAAAATGATTGTTGTTTTAGGATCCTCAACAGCAGCGGGCTATGGGGCAAGCCAGATAGACTCCAGTTGGGTAAACCGCTTGAAAGCTCGGCTAAGAAACGAGCAGAAACCTGTGCACGTGATTAACTTAGGGGTTCCGGGTTATAGTACCTATCAACTTCTGCCTAAAGGTTCAATTGTACCTAACGAACGTCCGAAAGTTGATTCCTGCAAAAATATTACAGCAGCTTTCAGATTCCATCCTTCGCTGGTTATTATCAACCTACCTAGTAATGATATTGGTAACAATTATAGTGATGGTGAAATATTAAACAACTATGCTCAAATCACCCATAAATTAGATTCGGCCAAAGTACCTTACATTATTACCGGAAGCCAGCCACGTAATTTTGCGACTGTAGCACAGCGGCAACGCCTGAAAACTTTAAATGACGAACTACTGGCAGCTTACCCTGGCCATATAGATAGTTATTTAGCGCAACTCAGTACATCAACATGGTCTATCCAAAGTACCTATATGGCTGGTGATGGAATCCATCTGAACGATAAAGGCCACTATGTAATCTTTCAATCGATATTTAACTTCCCGATATTTAAAAGTATTATAGGCTATAATTAACAGCCAATTTTTTGTTATTTGAAACAGGCATTACAGTTTATGTAATGCCTGTTTTGTTTATAGCGCATTACATAAACTACCCATCCAAACTTCCTCTTATAACATTTCCTTTACAAGCAATGTAATCGATTGCATTTGTAGTTTATAATAAATAGATTTGAACACTACTAACCATTGCACCAAAAACCTGTTTATGAAAATTGCTAAATCTGCAGCGGCTTGCTTGCTTTTATTTTCATGTTTAAAAACCTATAGCCAGGTACGCCTGCCACAACTCATTAGTGATGGCATGGTATTACAACGTGATGCCAAAATTAACGTTTGGGGATGGGCTTCTTCTGCCGAAAAGGTTACAGTCAAGTTTAATAACAAAAGCTATAAAGCTACTACTCATAGTGATGGCAAATGGATGTTGCAATTATCTCCAACCAAAGCTGGCGGACCTTACACGATGCAAATTGATGCCAGCAATCATATTACCTTGAGCAATATTTTAGTAGGCGATGTATGGTTCTGCTCTGGCCAATCCAATATGGTTACGCCCATGGAACGTGTGAAGGAAAAGTACCCGGAAGAAATTACCGGAGCTCACTATCCGCAAATCCGCAATTTTTTTGTGCCTACCGTATCAGATGTTAGTAAGATACATGCAGACTTGCCACCGGGAAAATGGACAGAAGCCAACCCTAAAGACATTCTGAACTTTGGTGCAACATCTTACTTTATGGCTAAGCAGCTTTACTTAAAATATCATATCCCGATAGGTATAATTAATTCTAGCGTAGGCGGTACACCTATACAGGCCTGGATGAGTGCAGAAGGCTTTACAGGTATGCCGCAGTACATGAATCGGCTTGCGCAGTTTAAAGATACCACTTACATGAACCGTGTTATGCAGCAAGCAGCTATGCAAGCTGTAGCACCGCGCCAGCCCGTTAAAGAAACGGATAAAGGCTTAACTGGCGCAGTTAAATGGTATGAAATCAGCTACCAGCCTGAAGGCTGGCATAATTTCTGGCTGCCCGGTTATTGGGCCGATCAGGGCGTAAAAGGCTTAAATGGCGTAGTCTGGTTTCGTAAAGAGGTAGAAGTACCGGCATCTATGGCGGGTAAACCAGCTAAGCTATTTGTAGGCCGTATTGTAGATGCAGATGAAACTTACGTGAATGGTGTGAAGGTAGGTAACATTACCTACCAGTACCCGCCAAGGCGTTATGATGTACCCGCAGGTTTACTTAAGACAGGCAAAAATTTGATTGTTGTACGTATCACCAATACATTCGGTAAAGGAGGCTTTGTGCCTGATAAACGTTATGAGCTTACCGGCGGAAATACCCACATTGATATACGTGGCGACTGGCAGTACAAGGTAGGACAGGTATATGCACCTCGTCGCGTGAGTATGGGCGACCGGGAAAGCGGTTATGCGGTATCCGCCCAAAATGAACCGGCCGGATTGTATAACACGATGGTTGCACCAGCTATCCAATATACTATTAAAGGTTTTGTGTGGTACCAAGGTGAAACTAATACCGGTAATGCAAAAGAATACGCAAACCTCTTACCAGCACTCATTGCCGACTGGCGCAGCAAATGGCAGCAAGGCAGTTTACCTTTCCTCTTGGTACAATTACCTAATTTTATGGAAGTACAGTACTCCCCTTCCGAAAGCCAATGGGCCGAACTTCGTGAAGCTCAACTTAAAGCCTTATCTGTACCCAATACAGCTATGGCGGTTGCTATTGATGCCGGCGAATGGAACGATATACACCCGCTTGACAAAAAAGATGTAGGCAACCGATTGGCCTTAGCTGCTGAGCATATAGCTTATCATGACAGCAAAGTGGTAGGTTCCGGACCTATTTACCAGTCAGCAAAAGTGGAAGGCAATAAAATCATCATCAGCTTCAACAGCATTGGTGGAGGGCTCATGGTAAAAGGTGGCGGCGCTCTGCAGCAATTTGCCATTGCAGGCACCGATAAACACTTTGTGTGGGCCGATGCTAAAATTGAAGGTGATAAGGTCATAGTATCCAGCCCGGAAGTCACTAATCCCATGTATGTACGTTATGCCTGGGCTGACAATCCGGAAGGTGCTAACCTGTACAATAAAGAAGGCTTACCAGCTTCTCCATTCCGAACGGACAATCCTTAAAACTCAATCGTACTAAGCACGCTAAACATTAACAGCATTCGGGCATGAAAAAGACCTTGTTTTTAACTTTCCTGGCCATGAGCACACAGGTGATAGCTCAGCAAATGCAACCTGCTGCCGGTCATTATCCACCACCAGTTACCTTTACAGCCGAGCAGGATCATGATAACATGATGAAGCAGTTAGGCATTAAAGCCTTAAGGCCAGGCCCGAGTGGGGATGAAAAAGCGCCTAACCATGCTAATTATGATGAAGCATTAGCTAATCCCTACCCCAATCTGCCGGATGTACTCACCTTGAAAAATGGCAAGAAAGTTACTACACCTGCCCAATGGTGGAACCAACGTCGACCTGAAATTCTGGAGGACTTTGAACGTGAAGTATATGGCCGTATTCCAAAGAATGTACCTTCAGTAAACTGGCGGGTAAAAGTAACTGATCGCGAGTTTGTAGGTTTTACACCGGTAATTGCCAAACAACTGATTGGTCATGTAGATAATTCAGCCTACCCGCTTATTGATGTCAACATCAACATGACTTTAGTAGTACCGGCTAATGCTAAAGCACCAGTACCCATACTCATGATGTTTGCCCCAAGTGCCTTACCAGCTCCGGCTCAACCACCTAAAGAAGATTTAGAAAAAATTAATGATGCGGTAAAAGAATTATTAGTCAAAGCACATCCGGAACTTAAAGAAATATTTGACCGCTATCCGGCCTACAATCCTATTGCGGCACAAACCAGCGGCTTTAACCCATTTGCTCCTCGTCCAGCTGGCGATCCACCTACTGCACAGCAACTCATTGCTGATGGTTGGGGTTATGTTCTGATTGATCCATCCAGCATTCAGGCTGATAATGGTGCAGGTTTAACACGTGGCATTATCGGGCTGGTCAATAAAGGGCAGCCCCGTAGGCCTGACGATTGGGGCGCATTGCGTGCTTGGTCGTGGGGAGCGGCACGTGCCTTGGATTACCTGACGGTTAATGAGCCTATGGTAGATGCGAAGCATGTAGGCATTGAAGGCGTATCACGCTATGGCAAAGCAGCATTAGTAACACTGGCCTTTGAACCTCGCTTTGCTCTAGGGCTTATCGGCTCATCAGGCGAAGGTGGCGCTAAGTTGCACCGGCGTAATTGGGGCGAAGCTGTAGAAAGCCTCACTGGTGGTGAATACTATTGGATGGCAGGGAACTTTATAAAATATGGCGCCTCCGAAGCCAGCTTTGGTTCTAAAACATCTAATGATTTGCCGGTAGATGCACACGAGCTGATCGCCTTATGTGCCCCGCGTTTAACCTTTATCAGTTATGGCATACCCGAACAAGGTGATGCGAAATGGCTCGATCATCAGGGTAGTTATATGGCTGCAGTAGCGGCAGGACCAGTGTTTAAGCTACTAGGCGCAAAAGATTTGGGAGTATCTAATGATTACCATACTGAAAAAATGCCGGGTGTTAACATCGGCTTACTAAATGGCGAATTAGCCTGGCGGCAACATGATGGTGGACACACTGATGCACCAAACGTTAAGTATTTTATCAAATGGGCAGATCAGATGATAGGGGATAATACCACAGCCCGCACAAAGCGATAAGTAATTTACAAAACACAACATAAACCTTAATGCTCTGCAATAGCCGGCAGTGTCTCATTTTAGTTTCAAGATAGATATCATATAATAAGTATGACTACAGGAACAGTCTACTGAGTTTATTATATCATCGGCTTTACTAATTCTTTTAGGGAAATTATTTAGTTCACTTGTTGACGAAATACAGCGGGCGATACTTTTGTCTTTTGTTTGAAAAGCTTGCTGAACGATTGCGGATGCTCAAAGCCCAATTGGTAAGCAATCTCAGCAGTAGTCAACCGGTTATGGCTGATCAGCTCTTTGGCCTTTTCAATCAGCGCCAAGTGTATATGCTGCTGTGTAGTTTTACCGGTCAGTGCTTTAAGCATATCTGAGAGGTAGCGGTGAGAGACGTTTAAATGCGCGGCTACATCCTTAGGGGAAGGCAAACCTTGAAGCAAAGTCTCTGAATGATCAAACTGCCTGCTCAACCATAAGTTCATTCGGTCAATTAGTTCGTGATGTTGATTCTTCCGGGTGAGGAACTGCCGGTTATAAAAGCGATTGCTGTGATTCAGTAGCAGTTGAAGCTGCGAAATGAGCACATCATCGCTAAACTGGTCAATGTTGTTCTCCAGTTCAGCAATATTAGCCTGAAAAAGTAGCTCCATTGTATCCTTCTCTCGCTTGGACAGGAATAATGCCTCAGAAACGGCGTAAGAGAAAAACCCATAACGGTGAATGCCCTGCTCCAGGGGATAATTATGCATCAGATCTGGGTGAAAGTACAAGGCGAATCCCTGGTAATCCTTCTTGTCGGCAGACTTTTGTACCAGTTGGTCCGGTGCCAGAAAAGCCATTCCACCTTCCTTGAAATCATAAGTGCCATACCCATAGTTTATGTTTCCGTTGAAGCTTCTTTTAAAAGTAATCTTGTAAAAATCCAACACGAACCAATTACCGGCATCACTGAGATTCATAGCTGTTCGGTCATAGTTGATTAATGCAATCAGCGGGTGCAACGGCGCTGGCAGCCCTGAATGATGCAGGAGGTCGGAGATATTCTTAAACCGTAACGCTTTATCCGGAAGTGGCTTCATAAGTGTTGGTGTTTAGCTCAGGTGAAGATAGAAATTTAGCTTTGGATTGTCGGACGAATAACAATGTCGCCGACATCAACATTATCCGGCTGGTCTATAGCATAAGCCACGGCTTGCGCTATGGCATCTGCAGAAATTGAGATTTGATCAGCTTTTTCCTGAGTGGCGTTTCTAAGCGCTTCGTTCTTGATATTGCTCACAAATTCTGTTTTCACATACCCCGGCGAGATACCGGTTACTCGCCATCTGCCCTCAGATTCCTGACGCAATGCTTCAGTAATAGTGCGGACTGCGTTTTTGGTCCCGGCATAAACACCCATTGTAGGCACTATGGCAATTCCGGCAGTTGATATAATATTGATGATATGCCCGAAGCCCTGCTTTTTGAATTCCGGCAACGCTGCTGCTATTCCGTAAAGGGTTCCTTTCAAATTAACATCAATCATCTGCTCCCATCCTTCTATATCCAGTTCCTCCATACGATAGAGTTGAGCTATACCGGCGTTATTGATCATCACATCCACTTTGCCATATGTATCAACGGCAAGATTTAAAAGTGCCTGCACCTCATCCCTACGAGTGACATCTACCTGCATGTATATGGCCTTTCCTCCTTTTTCCCGGATCGCGTTCACAATTGTTTCAAGTGCACCGCCTCGGCGGGCTGCCAAAACTACCTTGGCCCCTCTTACCGCCAGCAGTTCGGCGGTTGCCCTGCCGATTCCGCTGCTAGCACCAGTAATCGCGATTACTTTGCCTTCAATTCTGTTGTTCATAATATTATCGTTTACAGAATACAAAGTTCTTGAAGCGATGTCGGTGTGACGTAGCCAATATGGATTAATTTGTAGCCAATTTGGTTAATGGTATGAATCAGCAAAAACTGATTTCTCGTATTATGATATTAGTTAAATGGGCAAATCATTACTAAAAACTAATGCCTCATTTGGAAGCAACGTTGGAAATTAAATATTAAACTGAGACACTACCCAATAGCCAGCATTTTATCTTATATTTTCTATAATTTTGAGATAATCTATGTTTGCTGAATTCGAAACTTATATCAAGGAAAAAGCAGAGTTATCTGATGCAGCTATTAAATTAATCAGCTCAGCAGCTACGTCAAAAACTTTGCGCAAAGGTCAGGTACTACTACAGCAGGGTGAGATATGCCGATGCAAGATATTTATTTTGAACGGTTTGCTGCGGGCTTACCGTACTAAGGAAGATGGCAGCGAGCACGTTATGCAGTTTTCGCCTGAAAGTAGCTGGACTACTGAACCTGAAAGCTACAATAATCTTACGCCATCGAGTTATACCATTGATGCATTGGAAAACAGTGAAGTTATTTTATGGACCAAACGAGATTTTGATAACTTGTTTGAGCAAATTCCTGAACTGAGGATTTATTCAGAAAAGCTGATTTTTAATAATCTTAATCTAAGCAGACAACGCATCTTTAATGCAATCAGCTTAACTACCGAAGAAAAATATGACGATTTTATAAGAACCCATCCGAGCATTCTTGCACGTGTGCCATTGCACATGGTGGCTTCTTATTTGGGTATTTCCGTTAAAACACTTAGCCGCATCAGGCACGCTCAGCTTAAACGATAAATGAAAAGAGGGACAAATGTCCTCGTTTTACACAAGAGTTCTGATCAATTTTGCTTTGGATAAAAACTAAGCATTTTGTTAACTAAATAATCAGAAACATGCGTGTATTTGTAACTGGCGCTACGGGCTTTATTGGCTCTGCCATTGTTCAGGAATTATTAAGTGCAGGGCACCAGGTATTGGGCCTTGCCCGTTCAGATGCATCAGCTAAACTACTTACTGATGCCGGTGCCGAAGTACATCGGGGTTCCCTTGAAGACCTTGACAGTTTAAGAAGCGGAGCCGCTGCTGCAGATGGCATTATTCACACGGCCTTCATACATGATTTTTCAAAATTTAAAGATAACTGTGAAATAGACAGGCAGGCTATTGAGGCACTTGGCTCTGTGCTTGTGGGTACTGAACGCCCGTTAATTGTTACTTCAGGAACCGCATTAGTTAGGCAACCGCATTTGGCTACTGAGGAGGATAAACCTACTTTAGACTCCAGTTCAATTCCTCGTGTAGCTTCAGAAGAAGCGGCAGTTTCACTTATAGAACGTGGCGTACATGCATCGATAGTACGCTTAGCGCCATCAGTACATGGCGAAGGCGATTATGGCTTTGTTCCTATAATTATCAACACCGCCCGTCAGAAAGGTGTTTCGGCGTATATCGGCGATGGACTTAACCGCTGGCCGGGCGTACACCGGTTGGATGCGGCTCGACTTTTCAGATTAGCATTAGAAAAAGGTGCTAAAGGAGCTCGTTATCACGGTGCGGCAGAACAGGGTGTACCCATTCGCGATATTGCTGAGGTTATTGGCCGGCATTTGAATATACCCGTTGTTTCACTATCGTCAGAAGAAGCTACTAACCATTTCGGCTGGCTAACACATTTTTTGGCGTTAGATAATCCAACATCAAGCGAGTTAACTCAAAAACAACTAGGTTGGCAACCTACCCAACTGGGGCTTATTGCCGATCTTGAACTAGGTCATTATTTTAAGTCTTAAAAGAAGCAACAGGTGCTTCTGCCCGAGTTGTTGGCAGAAGCACCTGTTTCAATACCTGTCCTATTCTTAAATCAGCCAAAAAGAGTTAGTTAACTACTGTACATTATCACAGGTTGAATCTACCTTATTTTCTGCAAAATCCCGTTCTGCTCCGGTGATGACATAACAGCATTCTTTCCTATCTTTATGCTTTTATATCACCATTTTATGAAATTCAAACACCTGCTACTCTCCGCTTCATTACTCTTCAGTATTACTCTATTGCATGCACAAACTGCACCTTTGTGGAATGGTAAACAATGTGCCGTGGTACTTACTTATGATGATGCTATTGACGTTGATTTAGATAATGTGGTACCCGCATTAGATTCGGTAAAACTCAAAGGCACTTTTTACCTGATTGGTTCTTCACCGGTAATTACCAAACGGATGAATGAGTGGCGTAAAGCAGCTAAAGAAGGTCATGAACTAGGTAATCATGCTTTATTTCACCCCTGCGACGGCAGCAAACCCGGTCGCAGCTTTGTATCGCCCGACCATGATTTAAGCAAATATACCGTAGGCCGTGCAGTTGATGAAATCCGCTTGAATAACACCTTACTAAAAGCTATTGATGGTAAAGAACGTCGTACCTTTGCCTACCCTTGCGGCGACCTAACTATTAATGGTGAATACTTCTATAAAAGTCTAGCTAATGATTTTGCCGGCGCACGTGGTGTAAGCGGTGGCATGCAAACAGCTACTCAGGTGGATTTAAGCAACATTGATTGCTACGGTATTAATGGCCAGAGTGCTGATTACATGATTGATTTGGTAAAACAAGCCCAGCAAACGCATACTTTATTGGTCTTCCTGTTTCATGGCGTAGGTGGCGGTCATAATATCAATGTTGATTTGGGTGCTCATAGCAAACTATTGCACTATTTGAAACAACATGAAAAAGATATCTGGATAGCACCTATGGTAACTGTAGCCGATTACATTAGCAGCCAGCAAAAGAAAAGTTAAAGTGTAACTTTTTGTACATAGCTATTAAAAACTAATAAGGGAGAACTTAGCTGATGTTCTCCCCTATTAGTTTTAATTTAAACAACGTCCTGCTTAAAGCTTCAGTAAACGATCGGCATTGCCATGCAATAGCTTCTCTTTATCCTCCTCATTCAAGTCCAATCCATCCATAAAAGCTTTTCCTTGCTCGTTAGGACTGTAGGGGTAATCAACCGAAAATAAAATACGGTCAATGCCAAAGGTAGCTATAGCTGCCTGGAGTGGTGGGTTGGTAAAAATACCACTGGTAGTAATATAAACCTGCTGTTTCAACACTTCACTTACCGAACGACTGGTTTTCGCATCAGTTGCCTTAAACATAACATCGCAACGGGCCATCATCACCGGCAGCATTTCACCCATGTGCCCAATAATAAGTTGTAATTTGGGATAACGATCAAAAGTACCCGATACAATCAGGCGCAGTATATGTATAGCTGTTTCCGCATGCCAGCCAAAACCCGCCGTAGCTAGTACAGCTGCTGCTTTTTCGGGCAGGTTACTATAATAGGCATTCACTACGGTTTTAGGCGGTATACCCGGATGCAAATATAAAGGCACTTCTAATGCTTCGGCCTTAGCCAGCAATGGCGCAAATTTAGGATCATCCAAAAATTGGTCTTGTGTAAGGCCGTTAATCATGGCGCCCTTAAAGCCATAGGTATTTACGGTGCGTTCCAACTCTGCGGCAGCAGCTTCGGGGTTAGTTAAAGGTGAGTGGGCAAAAGCAGCAAAACGCTTTGAATAAGTAGTAGTAGCCTGTGCTAATGCATCATTATACTGCCGTGCTAAAGCTGGCCCTTGCTCAGCGGATAACAACTCGGCTCCCGCTCCTGATACCGATAGCACCTGCACACTAATCCCGTTCTCATCCATACTGTTCAACCGCTCGGGGCCAATTTCGGCTAATTGGGGCTCCACCTTTTTTATGGTAGGCACCAAATCGGGCGGTGTGGTCAGGCTATGCTTAGCAATAGCTTCAGCTGGTATCTGCTTTACTAAATCTGGCAGACTAATATGTTCTTCAAGAGCAACAACGCGCATAAGTTTTCATTTTAAATAGAATTTATAAAGCTGCCCAAACCAGCATTTGTTTTTCTATAAATGCTTCATGATAAAAGAACTACAAACTTTTTACTTTGGCCCTCCTGTTTTTATCTTAATTTCAGCGCTGCTAAAATGCGGATATGAAAAAATTGTACTTAGCTGCCGCAGCCCTGTTTATATCGGCTGCTACTTTTGCCCAAAATGAAATAGTTTATACGGTATCTTTCCCGAATGCCGTACATCACGAAGCCGAAATTAATATGCAGGTACCGCAGGTACCAGCTGGTGTAATGCGGTTCAGAATGAGCCGTTCATCGCCAGGGCGTTACGCAACACACGAGTTCGGTAAAAACATTTATAATGTAAAAGCTTACGGGCCAGGCAACCAACTGCTTACTGTTAAACAGGTAGAAGGCGATGTGTATGAAATAGCTCAGCATGGCAGTACGGTAATTATCAACTATACTTTATTCGGCAATTGGATAGATGGTACTTATGTAGGAATTGATGCCAGTACAGCACACCTGAATATGCCAGCTGCTTTTATGTGGGTATTAGGTATGGACCAACGTCCTATGCGCTTCAAGTTTAACAATTTGGATAAATACGGCTGGAAGGTAGCTACCCAGTTGAAACCCGAAGCAGGCGGCACTTACTATGCCCCCAATTTGGAATACATGATGGATAGCCCAACCTCGTTGGCTAATTATAAAACATATAGTTGGGAGATTAGTAACCCGGATGGTAAAAAGCAAGCCCTACATTTAACCAGCCATAGTGATGATGACCAAACCGTAGTTGATAATTTCGGTAAAATGGTACAACGCATGAGCTTGGAAGAACAAGCCGTATTTGGTGAGCTACCGGCGTATGATTATGGTAACTATACCTTTTTGCAGGATGTGTACAGTACCGATGCTGGCGATGGTATGGAACACCGCAATTCTACCAGTATTGTACAAACCACACCTAAAATAGCAGGTTTTGAAAACCGCCTATTAGGTACCTTTGCGCATGAATATTTTCATAGCTGGAATGTAGAACGCATCAGGCCTAAAACGTTGGAGCCTTTTAATTTTGAGCACGCCAACATGAGCAACGAATTATGGTTTGCCGAAGGCTTTACTCAATATTATGGTGAAATGCTACTGGTGCGTGCTGGGTTGAATGATGTTAACAACTATACTCGTACCATGGCTGGGCTAATTAATACAGTTCTTAATACACCAGCAGCGGCACATTATTCGCCGGCACAAATGAGCCGCTATGCTGTTTTTGCCGATGCAGGTGTATCGGTTGATCAAAACAACAATGCTAATGTGTTTACCAGTTACTACACCTATGGTGGCGCTACCGCATTGGCTTTAGATTTGCGCCTGCGCAGTGAATTTAACCTGACGTTGGATGATTACATGAAAGCAGTTTGGCTGGCTCATGGTAAACCACAGGCTACTATTGGCTACGTAGCCAAGCCTTACACCATACCTGACCTACAAAACGTATTAGCATCCCTTACCAAAAGTCCAACATTCGCCGCTGATTTTTTCAAGCGTTACATCTACAATGCAGAGAAGAATGATTATTACAGTTTGCTAGATAAAGCAGGGTTTGTGTTACGCAAAGCACAACCTGGTAAACCGTGGGCTGGCCCGCTTAGTACAGAAACAGGTCGTAACCGTTCTGGCCAGACTCGGGGTAATGATAATGAAGGATTGCTGATTCGTACCAGTACGATGATGGGTACTCCTGTTTATAAAGCTGGACTGGATGCTGGCGACATTATTTTAACTGTGGATGGTAAAGAGGTAAAAGATATGCAGGCTTATGCTGATGTTATTGCCAGCAAAAACATAGGCGATAAGGTGACCTTTACTTATAAAAACCGAACTGGTAACCACGAAGCTGTAGTAACCTTAGAAGAAAACCCAATGCTAGAAGTGGTTACTTATGAAACAGCCGGTAAATCACTTGCTGCTAAGCAAGAGGCTTTCCGTAAAAACTGGTTATCTACTAAAGTAAAATAAGATGAAAAAATATAGTATATGTGCTGCTTTAGCCTTATTGAGCTTCAGCAGCTTCGGGCAAGATGTAAACAAGCTGATTAAGCAAAAGAATGTAGAGCACATCATTCAGACCTTAACTTCTGATGATATGCAAGGTCGGGCAACCTTTACGCCAGGCATTGAAAAAGCAGCTCAGTTTATTGAAAATGAATTCAAGCATATCGGTTTACAACCTTTACCTGGCAATCCTGATTTTCGGCAGAACTTTACCATGTTGCGTACCAAACCCGGAACTACACAGGTAACCATTAACAATGAGGCTGTACCAGCCAACCGCGTCATTGTGCAAGGTAGTGATGCCTTTAACTGGACTAGTGCTGCGGATGTAGAAGTGGCGAGTATAGCTGCTGGTCAAAACTTACAGAACCTGTACCGCACGTATGCGCGTTCCAACAAAAAGATGCTGGTGTTGGTTGACCCAAGCTTTGAGCCCTTATTCAGCCGTTTGCATGATCGCATACAGCAGGGTAGCATTAGGTTTGATGCAGCTGCCAGTCAACCTATAGTGTTTGTTCTAGGTAACTTTGACAAGGTAAATACACTAAGCGTAAATTATCAAACTAAAACAGACCGGCCAGTGCTGTTTAACATTGCCGGTATGATTCCGGGCAAAACCAAACCTGATGAGTACGTAATATTTGCAGGGCATTATGACCACTTAGGTATTTTAAAACCAATGCAAGGCGACAGCATTGCCAATGGTGCAGATGATGATGCCTCAGGCACAACTGCTATGATTACGTTGGCTAAGTACTACAAAAAGCTCAACAACAATGCCCGTACCCTCATATTTGTAGCTTTTACCGCTGAAGAAATTGGCGAGTTTGGCTCACAATATTTTGCCAAGCAGATAAACCCGGATAAAGCGGTAGCCATGTTCAATATTGAAATGATTGGTAAACCTTCTAAATTTGGCGAGAACTCCGCGTTCATAACTGGTTATGAGCGGTCGGACTTTGGTGAGATTTTGCAGCGTAACCTGAAAGGTACCCAATTCAAATTCTACCCTGACCCTTATCCTGCACAAGACTTATTTTACCGTAGTGATAATGCTTCACTGGCACGGGTAGGTGTTCCGGCCCACACAATATCTACCGACCAGATTGATGTAGATCAGTATTACCATACCGTAAAAGATGAACTGAGCACACTGGACGTTGCTAACATAACCAGCACCATTCGAGCTATTGCGCTAAGCTCACGCAGTATTGTTGATGGTACAGATACACCTAAGCGTGTAGCCAAGCTAGAGCGATAAAATCCATTATAGCAGCTGCTATAAAAGCGTTACAGTAAATCAGGATGTAGTTTTATCTATACTGCGTTTCTATTTACTGTAACGCTTTTTTATTTCCGGTCAGGAAATCATCAAAAACATTTGTCTTACACCAGTATTTTAAGTTTCTTGCCAGCATGATAGCTACACCACAAGCCTTGATTTTCGACCTAAATGGTACCATGATTAATGATATGGATTACCATACCCGTGCCTGGCAGCAGATTTTTAATGAAGACCTAGGCGGCAACTTCACTTGGGAGGAAGTAAAAGCCCAGATGTACGGTAAAAATCAGGAAGTATTAGTACGGGTATTTGGTCCCGAGCGCTTTACCGAACAAGAGATGCAAGCCCTATCACTGGAAAAAGAGCGCCATTATCAACAAGCCTTTTTACCTGAACTGGCTTTGCTACCTGGGCTACCTACCTTTTTGGAACGTGCCTGGCAGCACCAAATACCGATGGCTATTGCATCAGCGGCTATTCTGTTTAACATTGATTTTGTACTAGATAATTTAAACATCAGGCACTACTTCAAAGCTGTGGTTAGTGCCGATGATGTTACCTTAAGCAAACCGCACCCGGAAACGTTTTTGAAAGCAGCCGAACTCATGGCTATTGAACCTACCAATTGCCTGGTTTTTGAAGACGTATCTAAAGGTGCCGAAGCCGCTTTAAATGCAGGCATGCAAGCCGTTGTTTTAACCACTACGCATCAACCTGCTGAATTTAATCACCTGAACAACATTATTCATTTTAGTGCTAACTTTCAGGACGGCTTTTTTGAGAGCTTAATTAAGTAGTCACTTAGCATGAGCAGTTGGTTTGCTACACTTAAGTCATGTTTTTTGCAGATAGTTTAACACGTTATCACCTAAACAACGTATGCTGTAGCTTTGAGGTTTTATTAATTAACCTTATGGAATCATTACAAGGAAAAACCGCTTTAATAACTGGTGCTGGCAAAGGTATAGGTAAAGCATTGGCTATTGCCCTGGCACATGAAGGTGTAAACGTAGGCTTACTGGCTCGCACAGCTACCGACCTGGAACAACTGACTGCTGAACTACAACCCTTAAATATTAAAACCGCTATTGCTACTGCCGATGTAGCCGACATGGAGGCTGTAAACATTGCGGTACAGAAAATACAAGCTGAACTAGGCTTTATCGATATCTTGGTTAACAATGCCGGTATATCTACCTTCGGTGGCTTTTTAGATTTGGAGCCAACCCGTTTTGAAGAGATTATTAAAGTAAACTTGCTAGGTGTTTATTATACTACTCGCGCCGTTTTACCAGCTATGATTGAGCATAAAACAGGTGATATTATCAACATATCTTCTACAGCTGGTCAGCGTGGTGCCGCAGTAACCAGCGCCTATAGTGCGTCCAAATTCGGATTGATTGGGTTATCCGATTCGCTGATGCAGGAGGTACGCAAACATAATATTCGCGTAAGCACTTTAACACCAAGCACTATAGCTACTGATTTAGCCATCAATTTAAAACTAACAGATGGCAACCCTGACAAGGTAATGCAACCGGAAGATTTTGCTGAATTTATTGTAGCCAATTTAAAATTAAACCGGCGAGTATTTGTGAAAGAAGCTGGATTGTGGTCTACTAATCCGTAATCAACGCGTAATGTATTCTGCTAACTCGAACACGTATTATGGTGTTTAATGCAAAGCTACTATTACGATAATAGTAGCTTTGCATTGTTTAATTTATTTGAATGCCGCTAAACCTGCTGTGGCTACTTCATGATCTTGCTCTACCGAGCCACCAGATACTCCAATAGCACCAACAATTTCACCATTTGCATTTTTAATAGGAATACCACCTGGAAAAGAGATCAGCCCGCCGTTTGATACTTCAATGTTATATAATGAACCGCCCGGTTGCGACAATTTTCCTATTTCGCCGGTTGGCATATCAAAAAAGCGTGCTGTTTTAGCTTTCTTAACAGCAATATCTACCGAACCTAGCCAAGCATTATCCATACGGTGAAACGCTTTTAAATTAGCTCCCGCATCTACTACAGCGATGTTCATCGGCACCCCAATTTCTTTTGCTTTTTGCTTAGCAGCTGTTGATACCGCTTCTGCCTGTTCTAATGTAATATCCATTTTGCTTATATTTAGTTTGTTTGGGAATTACAAACAGCATAATGATAAGTTTGATTATCAGAGCAAACAGTTGTAAATGTTACTCACTAATTTATTCTGGTGATAAGCAGAACTGCAACAAGGCTTAATTACAATATTTACGGATAGCCTCGTAAGCTTCCTTCATGCCTAGCTCTCCGGCCTTACTTAAATCCAGGCAACCGCTATTTTTGTCGATAGCATTACTGACCCGCGCCATCCCGCGCCTGAAATAAGCAGCCCGATTACGCGAATCCAGATTAATGGCTTCTGTATAATCGGCTATTGCGCCACGCACATCTTTACTGCCCATTTTTGCATTGGCACGGTTCAAATAAGCTACTTTGTTACCAGGTAACATTTGTATAGCAATGTTATAATCTTGTACTGCCCCACGGTAATCCTGCTCCTTAAACTTGGCTATACCACGGTATAAATAGGCATCCGAATTATTAGGGTTCAGGTCGATAGCAGTATTGTAATCTCGTATGGCGCCAATAGAATCTTGTAAATTAAGTTTAGCGGTTGCTTTAGCCACAAAAACCTCTTCATTGTTAGGCTCTATTTCCAGGGCTCTGGCAAAATCATCCATTGCGCCTACCGAATCAGGAATCATACTCTTGGCAATACCACGTGCATTGTAGGCCTTTACACTAGTTGGGGTAATACCTAATGCTTTATTGTAATTATCAATAGCACCCAAGTAGTCATTCTGGTCAGCTTTTAAATTACCTAAAAACAGGTAGGCTTCCTCATTAGCTTTAAGCATTATTGCTCTGTTAATATCATCAGTAGCTCCTTCATAATCGCCATAGCCTGCTTTTAGGTTACCCCTGTTCTGGTAGGCTTCATTTGAGGCAGTATCTAGCTTAATAGCAGCATTAAAATCGCGCACAGCACCTTGCGTATCTCCCAGGTTGCTCTTAGCCACCCCTCGTCTTACATAAAAAGAGCTGTTTTTAGGATTGATTCGTATGCCTTCATTATACACCTGTATGGCGCCCTGATAATCACGAAACAAGTTCCTGGCATTACCTAAACGTACGTAAGCTTCTTCGTTTTTAGGCGCTATATCAATCAGGTGCTGGTAATCTTCAGCAGCGCCTACTAAATTGCGTGTACGCATACGGGTATTACCCCGGTTCAGGTAAGCATCTGCGTTATCAGAACGCAATTCAATAGCCTTGGTATAATCTGTTACAGCACCGGCATAATCTTTCAAATCACGTTTTACATTACCACGTGCATAATAAGCATAATCGTCGCGAGGGTTTAAGCCAATGGCCAAATCAAAATCATGCAACGCATTTAGTGTATCTTTCAAACTAGCCTCGGCACTACCCCGTACCACATAAGCCCGCTGGCTTTTTGAATCTAGTTTAATCGCTGTATCTGCATCGGCAATAGCCCCTTCAAAATTGCTGGCATCATTGCGGGCATCGGCACGATTACTATAAGCAGCTGCATAGTCGGGCTTTAAGGCAATAGCTTTATCAAAATCAGCCAATGCCGTTTTCTTATCTCCTGTTCGGTTACGGGCTACGCCGCGTAATAAATAAAGTTCCGCATTATCCGGATTGCTGGTAATCGCTTTGGTATAAGTTGCAATAGCGCCGCGATTGTCTTCTACGTTAATTTGAGCATTACCCAAGTAATGGAATAAACCAGCCAATTTAGGATTCATTTTGCCAGCCTGATTGTAATCTAATATGGCACCTGCATTATCGCCTGAATTAGCTTTAGCATTAGCCCGGTAGTAAAAGGCTTCCGCATTCTGCGGATTCAAAGCAATCGTTTTATTAAAATCATCAATAGCGCCCCGATAGTTTTTTATGGAAGCTTTCGCATTAGCCCTAAAGTAGTATACCTCACTATCGGTTGGTCGTAAATGTAAAGCATGGTCGTAATCCAGTATGGCCCCCATATAATTACTGATATTGCTTCGGGCCACACCACGGTATTTATACAAATCTGCCTCGTTGGGCTTAAGCGCAATGGCTTTATCAAAATCTTCAATAGCGCCGGCATCATCCTTCATGTTTGCTTTGGCATTCGCACGAAAATGATATAAATCGGCTATATTAGGTTTCAGGCGTATTGCATTGGTATAATCGGCAATGGCATTCATGTACTGCTTTAAATTACTATAAGCATTAGCTCGGTAATAAAAAGCCTCGGCATTGCCTGGCCGAAACTCTATGCTTTTGGAATAATCAGTAATGGCATTCTGATAATCACCAGCATTAGTACGCGCATTGGCCCGGTAAAAATAAGCTTGTACGTTATCAGGTTTTAGTTCAATAGCTTTGGTAAAATCATTAATAGCGCCTGTATAGTTTTTCACTTTAGCTTTTGCGTTACCGGCCTGCAAGTAAGCATCAGATGTTTGGGCAAATGCCCAAATGGGTAATAGAAGCGTTAGTATCAGTAAAAACTTCCCCATATATAAGGAGCATTCTGTTGCTGAACAAAGCTTTACAATGTTTTTCAGCATTTGCCTTTAATAATTTTCAATGATCAAATCTGGTTCAAATATCTTCTAATATAGCTATTTCCTTAAACTTAATAGCTTAAGCTCATAAGCAATTCACTCGGTCTAAATAAATTATTATTTACAAAAAACTCAGACATTATAGTTTAACAAGCAATAATCGTGCTTGTTCACCTTTTCAAATGCAAGTACAAATTTATATCAAAATCAGCATTTCATAACTTAAACTAAAAAGGTTTTTAGCATAATCTGCTTAGGCGCTGTTGTCAGTAAGTTACTTTCTGACTATTTTAAAAAATTGTGAGACAAGCTTAGTACTACATAAAACAGCCTATAAAAAGATTAAAGCCCAATGAGGCCGATCTTTTTATAGGCTGTACATAACTTAACAGTTTTCCTGCGAACTATACAATTTAACTTTGTGTAATTTGCTGGTGATGAGCATGACATGCTTCTGCACAGGTACGGCAGGCTTCTGCACACTGCTGGCAATGGTCATGTTCATGCTTACCGCACTCATCACCGCACATACGGCAAATTTCTTCGCATAGCAGTAAGTATTGCAATGCAATATCTGATTCACGTTGTAATAGGCGGGCAGCCTGCAAGCACATGTCGGCACAATCACGATCTAGCTTGATGCAACCTGCCATAGGGGTTACATCGGCCTCCTGTAAGCAGGCGGTAGCACAGTGTTCACAAGCCAAAGCACAATTCCATAAAGTTTGTATCAGGCTTTCATATTTAGTATTTTCCATAATGGTATGTGTTTTAATTCTTATTAAACAAGAAATTATAACTATGATATGTTTAAACAATTTGAATAAACTAAAGAGGCCGTCTCATAAGTCAAATATGAGGCGGTTTTTTATTTAGTTATGATTTTTGGTTGGAAGGTTGAGTGAAAGATGTCAGCAGCCGTTTAAGAACCGGGGATTGATTCTAACAGGTTCTAAAAGTCTATAAAAAGCTTGTTTTCAGGTTTTCCATTTTCTTAGGTTATGTGCGATGGATAATAAGCCGATTTCGACCTCGGCCTTGGACATCCCTTTCAGCAGGAATCGTCTGAAGCCATGGTTATGCTTTAATTGGGCGAATACCGGTTCCACATCGGCCGGCCTTCGTTTCCTGAGGTTGATACCCTGTTCTGTATTCAACCGTTCTTTGGCTGCCTGTTTATGTTGTCTTAGGCTGTGGTTGATCTCAACGACCCGGTTACCCTGTGTAGTATGGCAAACACCACGCATCGGGCAACCTTCACAGTTCTGGGCACGGTAACGGCTGATCAGTTGTACAAAACCAGATGAAGTGACTCGCTGACCGTTACCGATATGCGCCATCCATTGACCTATCGGACAAACAAGGTAATTCTCCGCTTCGTTATAATGCAGGCTGTCGTTACTGAACGCTTTGATACCGTCCTTTTGTTCCTTATCGAACGTATTGTATTTGATGTAAGCCTCAATGCCTTTTCGCGCTAACACACCGTAGTTCTCATCCGATCCGTAGCCGGTGTCGGCAACAATGGCTTTGGGCAGGTCTTTATATAAGGCTTGGTATTGTTCAATATGGGAAGACAAGGTTTGGTAATCGGTTGAGGTTTGATGCAGGGTATAATTAAGGATGAATTGCTCCTGGGTGGATATCTGCAGGTTATAGGCCGGCTTAAGTTGTCCGTTCAGCATATGGTCTTCCTTCATCCGCATGAAGGTGGCATCCGGGTCGGTCTTTGACATGCTGTTACGGCCGGCTAATAACTTTTCCTGCTCGTCATACCGTGCCAGGCTCTCCGGCCAGTGCTTCTTTGCGTAGTTCAGCTTTTGCTTTACTTTTTTGTCTACGTCTTCTTTATCATCTAAGGCTGCATTGATCTTTGAGATGGTTTCCTTTACTTTCTCCGGGTTGATCTCACTATATTCCAAGGGCGCTGTATCTTTTAGTTCTTCGGCGGCAATGCTTTGCGCATAACCCCACAGTTCATCAAGCTGGGCTTTCATCTTATCTTTATTCGCCTTGATGTTTTTGCCCCATACGAAGGTGTACTTGTTCGCCGCTGATTCGATCTTGGTACCATCAGTAAAAACGGCTTCTTTCAAGGATACGATACCTTCCTGCTCGAGCAGCAACACGATTTGTGAGAAGATCTGCTTTAAGACGCCTGACAACTTCTCGCTGCGAAAACGGTTGATGGTGTTGTGGTCGGGTTTTTTCATCCCTAAAAGCCACATGAAGTGTACGTTCTGTGCCGCCTGTTCTTCCAGTTTGCGTGAGGAATAAGTATTGGTCAGATAGCCGTAAACCAGCAGCTTCAGCATCAGCCGGGGATGGAAACTTGACGCCCCGCCGCCTTTGTACTTCCGGTTGATCGGTTTGACATCTACCGCGTCCACGACCTGTTTAACGATACGGACCGGATGACCTGTCGGTACCAGTTCCTCCAGTTTGTACGGTAAAAACGTTAACTGGTCTGGATCATATTCCTTAAAGACTATCTTGCCTCCCATGCCTTTAAGATACCAAAAATATCCTAAAACAACAAGAGACTGTCCCTTATGAGACAGCCTCCTAACTATTATATCAGAAATATTATTTATTGTTGACCACCATCACTTGGAAGGCTGGCTACTACATATATCTTTTTACCGCTGGCATCACGTTGCTCATGGAAATAGATACCATCGGGCGATACGAAATATTTTTCACCATTTACACTCACTTTACGGCTGTTGTTAGGTAACTCGTTTATTACGTCACCTACTTGCGGATAATCAGCTGGGCTGCCCTGATCCATTTGTCCACCTTGTTGAGGCTGGCCATATTGACCTTGATCTACCTGACCATTATATGCATAGGTACCACCTTGATCGGTATTTAACTCGCCATCTTTACCCACTACACGGTAAACTACACGGCCGTTATTGTTTTGAACCGGTAAATAATACACACCGTTCAACTCATAATATTGCTCACCATCAATAGTGATTGGTTGTGCATCAGCTGGCAATTCATTTAACTCAGCACCCACTGGAGGGGCTACTACTTGGTAACCACCGTTGTAAGGTTGATAGAAATAACCACCGCTATAATAGAACAAATCAGAACCGTAATAGAAAGGATAATAGCCGTAAGGTAGTACATTTAAGTAAAAGCCTAAACGCGGACCATAGTAACGGCCATAAAAGCCTCTATAATAATGATTGAAGCCTCCTCTGTAACCAAAACCACCATATACACCACGTACACCATTACGGAAGTAGCTACGACCAGCATAAATATTACCTCTTGAACTAAACCCGCCACGACCAGCAAAGCCTCCACGTGCACCAAAGCCGCTAAAACCACGGCCAGGACCTGTAGCAAAGCCTTGACGACCTGCAAATCCTGAGCGCCCAGCAAAGCCGCCTCTCACTCCACCGCCATTACTAAAGGCACCACGAGAAGCAAAACCACCACCACGCTGGGCAAAACCGCCGCCATTACTGCGCCCAGCAAAGCCGCCTCCACCATTACCGCGGAATCCACCACCAAAGCCACCGCCTCCTCTGGAGGAGAAACCACCACCACCTCCGCCGTGAAAGCCACCACCACCATGAGAACCTCCACCACGTTGAGCCTCGGCTGGAACGGTAGCCAGCAAACCAGTTATTGCACTGATAACTACGTAAACTAAATATCTATTTAACTTTTTCATCTGCTGAATTTTTGTAACTTATATTGTGTATAAGCTTTTGTTGTTATTTGGAAGATTTGACTATAAATCTTATCAACAGTTTAACATAGGTTGAAAAAATTTATCATGGAATTAAAAATATATCACAACTACAATGCCAGCAAATTAACTATTCATTAAAACCGCTAGAGATATATGCCGTTTAGTATATAAACATAGAAGCATGACAATACCTGATAATGATTTAAGCAATCAGAGTGATTACTTAAACACTGACCACGACAAAATACAAGATGCTGCTAATAGTGACGCCGCTAAGTTTAATACTGATGAGCAGGAAGAAGCAGCTAATAACATTGTAGGTACAGCCTTTAATGATGTAGGCAATATCAATCCGGATACTGCGGCAAACCGTAATGAAAATTCGGCTCCACTAACCACACAAGGCAGTATTGAAGAAGTAGAAGAAGATTTTAGTGGCACTACCAACCTGAGTTTAGATCAGCTGAAAAAAGAACGTGACCCGGAAGGGATGGATGGAGAGTAACTGTTATAACGTAAATAAAAAGAGGCTGTCTCATAAGGGACAGTCTCTTGTTGTTTTAGGATATTTTTGGTATCTTAAAGGCATGGGAGGCAAGATAGTCTTTAAGGAATATGATCCAGACCAGTTAACGTTTTTACCGTACAAACTGGAGGAACTGGTACCGACAGGTCATCCGGTCCGTATCGTTAAACAGGTCGTGGACACGGTAGATGTCAAACCGATCAACCGGAAGTACAAAGGCGGCGGGGCATCAAGTTTCCATCCCCGGCTGATGCTGAAGCTGCTGGTTTACGGCTATCTGACCAATACTTATTCCTCACGCAAACTGGAAGAACAGGCCGCGCAGAACGTACACTTCATGTGGCTTTTAGGGATGAAAAAGCCCGACCACAACACCATCAACCGTTTTCGCAGCGAGAAGTTGTCAGGCGTCTTAAAGCAGATCTTCTCACAAATCGTGTTGCTGCTCGAGCAGGAAGGTATCGTATCCTTGAAAGAAGCCGTTTTTACTGATGGTACCAAGATCGAATCAGCGGCGAACAAGTACACCTTCGTATGGGGCAAAAACATCAAGGCGAATAAAGATAAGATGAAAGCCCAGCTTGATGAACTGTGGGGTTATGCGCAAAGCATTGCCGCCGAAGAACTAAAAGATACAGCGCCCTTGGAATATAGTGAGATCAACCCGGAGAAAGTAAAGGAAACCATCTCAAAGATCAATGCAGCCTTAGATGATAAAGAAGACGTAGACAAAAAAGTAAAGCAAAAGCTGAACTACGCAAAGAAGCACTGGCCGGAGAGCCTGGCACGGTATGACGAGCAGGAAAAGTTATTAGCCGGCCGTAACAGCATGTCAAAGACCGACCCGGATGCCACCTTCATGCGGATGAAGGAAGACCATATGCTGAACGGACAACTTAAGCCGGCCTATAACCTGCAGATATCCACCCAGGAGCAATTCATCCTTAATTATACCCTGCATCAAACCTCAACCGATTACCAAACCTTGTCTTCCCATATTGAACAATACCAAGCCTTATATAAAGACCTGCCCAAAGCCATTGTTGCCGACACCGGCTACGGATCGGATGAGAACTACGGTGTGTTAGCGCGAAAAGGCATTGAGGCTTACATCAAATACAATACGTTCGATAAGGAACAAAAGGACGGTATCAAAGCGTTCAGTAACGACAGCCTGCATTATAACGAAGCGGAGAATTACCTTGTTTGTCCGATAGGTCAATGGATGGCGCATATCGGTAACGGTCAGCGAGTCACTTCATCTGGTTTTGTACAACTGATCAGCCGTTACCGTGCCCAGAACTGTGAAGGTTGCCCGATGCGTGGTGTTTGCCATACTACACAGGGTAACCGGGTCGTTGAGATCAACCACAGCCTAAGACAACATAAACAGGCAGCCAAAGAACGGTTGAATACAGAACAGGGTATCAACCTCAGGAAACGAAGGCCGGCCGATGTGGAACCGGTATTCGCCCAATTAAAGCATAACCATGGCTTCAGACGATTCCTGCTGAAAGGGATGTCCAAGGCCGAGGTCGAAATCGGCTTATTATCCATCGCACATAACCTAAGAAAATGGAAAACCTGAAAACAAGCTTTTTATAGACTTTTAGAACCTGTTAGAATCAATCCCCCGGTTCTTAAACGGCTGCTGACATCTTTCACTCAACCTTCCAACCAAAAATCATAACTAAATAAAAAACCGCCTCATATTTGACTTATGAGACGGCCTCATTTTATTATTTCAGTTTCAATTACTGCATTTTTATTGTTTCTGATATGGTACGATCACCTGATGCACCTACATATTTATAATTCAATGTAAATGTTTTGGTTGATGGATCATATTTACAAGTACCATTGTTTTGCAAAGTTTGGTTAGCAGAAGATGGTGAAGGCGTTACAGTAACTGTATTATCAGCATTAACTTTCAAACGCATAATATAGCTGCTGGTTCCTAAATCAGCTGCTTCAGTTTCACTTGTAGTAGCATCAATGGTTGCAAGCGTTTTAGAACGGCTTGACCAAGTACGTGATGTAGATGGAGGAATATTAATAGTTCCGTTTGCTAAGTAACTACCATCGTACTGGTTTTTTACCTTAATAGCATACAATATAGTATTGTACTGATCAGGAGTTGCACCAGTAGCACTTGATATAACCAAAGGTAATACATAGTTAGCTGTAGATGGTATTGCAGATGTATTAACATTAACTGTTAATGTACCTGTACGTGAATTAGCAGGAATTGTTAAAGTTAACCCTGAAGTTGTATAAGCTGTTGAAGGTAAAATAGTGTAAGAGGTATTATTAGCTTTGTTATAAGCATCCAAAGCAGTTTGACTTACGGCTAAATTAACGGTAACAGGAGTTGAAAGCAATGTTGGTGATGCTAAGTTTACAGTTACAGTAAATGGCGTTGTAGAAGTAGATGCAACTAATCCTACAGTATTAAATGTACCAGAATATGCGGCTACCGGAAACTCAACTAAGGGCTGACTGCCACCAAAGTCTACATACCGATGATCTTTCAAACACGAACTTAACAAAGACATAGCTGCTATCATAACTGATAACGCAGCTGTTTTTATGTATATTTTCTTTTTCATTTTTGCAGAGTTAATTATTTAGCCCAAAATATTTTAGAAGTAAACCTGTCAATATTACCTTGAGCAGCTACGTTAGCAGCATTAGTTTGATACTCAATTGCAGGATACAAAATACGGGTAACTTGATTTGGTGCATTAGCGCCAGGGTAAACAGATAAAGGAATATTATCAGGATAACCAGTTCTGCGGTATTCATTATATGCTTCTAAAAACCCATATCCATTTAAAGCAGCCCACTTCTGTACGATAATAGCTTTTTCTTGTGCTGCGGCTCCAGTTGTTGGATAAGCAATTGCTGATTGCGCATAATAAGTAGCAGCAGCAGCAGAAGCATTCGTAACACCAAATTCAGTGAAAGAAGCAGTAATACCAGCTTTGTATAAAGTAGCGGCGTCACCACTAATATACCCAGCATTTACGGCCTCAGCTTGCAAGAATAATGCTTCAGATGAATTCATTATAATAGCATCCATAGTAGGCGATTTTAGTAAACCTGGCCCAAATTTACTACCTGTCTGTCCAGCTGGTGTAGTTGAGGTGGCCCCAAAAGGAGTAGCTACGATGTTGCCACTTGCATTAGCCTGATAAGCTAATGTTAAACGCGGGTCATTATCATTTGAATAAAAGCTAACTGCATAGGAGTTGGCCTGATATTGCAAATTGTTAGTTTGCCCTGTACCTGACTGAGTATAGCCATAAGAAATCCAAAATGGACTTTGTTGCCCACCATTAGCATCAACACTTAAATATCCTGGATTTACAGCAGCATGGAAAGTAGCATCTATATAGCCGATTGAAGAAGTAGCTGCAATAGCCGTTTTTAAGGCAGATGTTTTAGAAGAAATATTGCTTTGTCTAATAGCTAATCTTAATTTTAACGTATTGGCAAATTTCAACCACTTGGTCATGTTACCCTGAAACATTACATCTGATGTACCTGGATTTAAAGCAGAACTTGATGCTTTTTGAATTAAGCTTATGCTAGCGTCAAGTTGTTTAAGCAAATCATCATATATAGCAGAGCCGCTATCATAAGTTGGCGTAAGATTACTTGTTGCCTGTATAGCATTAAAATACGGTACATTGTTATAGTTATCAACGAGTTGCTGATAATCATAAACAGTCATGATTTTAGCTATAGCCTGAAAATAAGGTTCAGTAGTAGATGATGTCAATGCTGAATAGTTAGAAATATTAGCATATAGCGGAGTAAACACATTATAATCAGCAGTGGTAAAAGTGTATTGCTCTAATGCCACATTAGGCTGATAACTTGTGCTCCAGCTTAAATAGCCCATCCAGTTACCATATTGTGTATAACCAGTACCATTAATGATACCAGCACTAGTTTTTAACGCTCCAGTTAGAATTAACTGCGGCGTAGCAACTGATGGCTGGTTAGGGTTTGTACTTAATTCTAGAAAGTTTTTTTTGCAACTGCTCTCAGCAATAGCAAGCATAATAAATATTATTGATAAATACTTTTTCATAACTCCGTTTTTTTTAGAAAGTTAAGTTCAGGTTAGCGCCGAATATACGGGTTGGCGGAAGCTGGCTACCATTGTTAATCCCGATGGCGTTACCTGTTGTAAATGAAAATTCAGGGTCTGCCCATGTGTTGGTTTTTGGTCTGAACATTAATAAGTTTCTGCCTGTTAAAGCAAAAGATGCTCTTTTAATAAATTTTGATTTTTTAACAAAAGATGAAATATCAAAATTTAATGTTGCTTCTCTTAATTTCCAGAAAGCACCACTAGCTACATAACTACTAGCAGCACTGTACCAGGCACCACTATCCCAGAAACCTATATTACCATCATTAACCGCTACACTGGTATTTGGCACATAAGTATTGGCACCGGTTTGAATAACTGAACCTGGGAAAACAAAACGTTGGCGGCCAGCACTAGCAGAAAGCTGAGAAATACCGGCAGCAGTAGCTTCAGATAAACCTTCATTGTAAATCACGTATCCTGTACGAAACTCACTCACTAAGGTTAAAGTCATGAATTTATAGCTTACGTTTTGAGTTAAACCTAAAATGTATTTAGGTGTAGTACGGCCTAAAATTACTTGACTGGTTGCAGATGACGGTAAACCTGTGGTAGGACTAACTACTACATGACCTTGTGGGTCACGTACAACATCAGTACCATATAACACAGGATAAGGCTCACCTACTATAGCTTGAGAAGAAAGTGTGGTATACCCACCTAATGAAATTTGTTTTAAATCTCCATATAGAGATAATACTTTAGAATTTTGGATAGCTAGGTTACCACTTAAATTCAAACCAACTTTGTTTTGTTGTTTGGTAAGTGCTTGTATGTCTAATTTTAACTCTACACCTGAGTTTTTCACCTCGCCTACGTTAATAATAGCATTTTGATAACCTGTAGATGGAGATGTACTGATATTAAGGGTTTGGTTACGGGTATGGCTATCATAATAAGTTGCACTAGCATTAATACGATTGTTAAAGAATCCCAAATCAGCACCAAACTCAACCTCACGGGTAAGCTCAGGCTTTAAGTTTGGATTATTTAATTGCGTAGCCAACGTTAAACCACCAATATTGCCGTATGGAAAACCTGATGTTGCAGTATAATAAGGAACAGTACTGTAAGCAGGAGTATTTACCTGGCCAACCTGGCTGTATGATGCCCGCAATTTACCATAGCTTAAAATTCTATTCCCTTTCAAAGAAGATATGGCATCTGTAAATAAGAATGAACCTTTAACTGACGGATACCAGAAAGAACGATAAGCAGAACCTAATCGAGAATCATGATCGTTACGTAAAGTTGCTTCTAAGAAAGCATAATCCTTGTAGTTAACGTTAAGGGATCCAAAATAAGCAATCTGGCGGATTTTTGCTTCGGTAGTTGCAGTACTAGGTACACCTAAAATGCTGCCAATGTTATAAAAACCATTAATCAGCAAGTTTGTACTACTGTTAGATGTTTGCTTGTAATATTGTTGCCAAATACTATTACCTAACAGTAAATTAGTTTTAAAATCTTTAAAGAAAGTGTGGTGGAAATTAGCATAGATATCTTGCTGTATGCGTGAATATCCCTGCGGACCAGCTCCTGTAGAACCACTGCCATCACCAAATTGCGAAATATTTTGAACCTGGCCAGGAATTTTACCAGAACTACCACCATATGAAGTAGCTTCATTGCCATAACCGCCAGTTGGATCACTCATAGCATAAGGGCTAAAATCAACCTCTGCCCGGGTATACTGCTGCTGAAAACTTCCAAAGTTGGTAGCTATACGATAGTTGGCATCAACCCAATCAGCTGGTTTAATATTACCATTGAAGCTGGCATTAAGTGCATCGGTACGTGAGTTATACCTGGAGTTATTGACAGTCCAATAAGGGTTAACGCTATAAGAGTTATAAAAAGTGTTTACATCAGCAAACGGCTGTGTAATATTTTTAAAATTGGTTAAGGGCACCCATCCTGGGGTGTTCATAATTTCTGAATATAATGTTCTACCACCATCTAATGACGTACCATCATATCCGTTACCATAAGTACTGGTATGAGATTGTGTATAACCAGCTGTGAAATCGGCACGGAAGATGCCGTAAGTTTTAGTAGCTGATACACGGGCCGTAGTACGTGTATACTTATCATTAGGTACAATACCTGTACGATACAGATTATTTGCTGTTAAATTAAAATTGTTATTTGCGTCACCTGAATTGTAAGATAAGTTATTCTGATCACTATATCCTGTATTAAAGAAAGCTTTGCGAGGATCCTTTTTGAGTGCCGCATAAGGATAAGTTTGCACTGTACCATCAGCTAGTGGAACACCTAATTGGATAGGCTGTCCGTTGTAAGCCGGGCCATAAGATTGATTTTCGAACGTTGCAGGTTTTATAATAAAGCCAGTTGTTGGATCCTGGTATTCACCACCTTCACCACCGTAACCGCCAAAACCATTTTGCAATTTTGGAAAATACGAAATTGTTTCCAATTGAAATGAGTTGGAGTAGTTGATTTCAGGAACACCGGTTGAACTACCACGCTTTGTAGTAATAATTAATGCACCATTTGATGCTTCTGAACCATACAATGCTGCAGCACCCGCACCATTTAAAACGTTCACACTTTCAATATCATCCGGATTGATAGTATTTACCGCATCTGGTGAAATAGGAACGCCATTTAATACAACTAATGCATAGTTATTTCCTGTTACATGTCGGTTGCCTCGTAAAGTAAAACGGGTAGAAGGGTTAACACCATTATTTACGGTACTTAATACCAAACCCGGAACTTTAGCTGTCAAGCCATTTGTAAAGTTGGTAGGATGAGTTTGCGTTAAAGACTGGCTGGTAATATTAGTTGCTTGGTAGCCTAACTCTTTAGCCTGCCTTTTGATACCCAAAGGACCAGTTACAACCACCTCACCCAATTGCCGGGTTGATACCTCAAGCACTGCGTTAATTGTATTACCGTTACCCCTAGCTACGATATCTTGTGATACATAACCAATAAAGCTAAAAGTTAAAGTAGCATTATTGGGCACACTGGATAGTGAGTATTTACCGTTGGCATCAGTTTGCGTACCGGTATTCGACCCACTCACCTTTACAGTTACACCCGGCATTGGTTGTCCATCATCTTTAGCCGTAACCGTACCGGTTATGGTACGATTTTGTGCATAGAGCTGCATAGCAGAAAGCAGCAACAGACACAAACTTACGAGTAGAAGTTTCTTCATGTTCTTTAAATAAGATCAGTTAATAGTTAATTATCAATAAAAGTAGACTTAGAATTTTATAAAATCAAGAAGAAGGTTAAAAAATGTTAAAATTTATAACAATTCTAATCAAAATTTAATTCAACAAAATTAGTACTATGTATTGCATAGTACATTACAAAACATATATCTTTGTTATATGATTGTAGAGAATACGCAAACACAAATGCGCAAGGGCATTTTGGAATATTGCATTCTATGTATTATAGCAAGTGGCGAGATATATGCTTCAGACATAATTGCTGAGCTGAAACGGGCACAGTTGCTGGTAGTAGAAGGCACGCTTTACCCCTTGCTTACCCGATTGAAGAACAATGGCTTACTTACCTATAATTGGGTAGAATCCACATCGGGACCTCCCCGAAAGTATTACACACTATCGCCCGAGGGACGTAATGTGCTGGAGCAATTAGATAAAACCTGGCAAGAACTGGCATTTGCCGTACAAACCTCTATAGAAGGCAGAAAATAAAACACCAACACCCATCACACCAAATCATCATGAATAAAACAATCATTATCAACATAAATGGCATCATCTTTCATATTGAAGAAGACGCTTATGAAGTATTGCGAACTTATATGACTGAAGTAAAGCGACACTTCTTTAACTCGGCCGATAGTCTAGAAATCACTACTGATATTGAAAACCGCATTGCTGAAATGTTTACTGAAATACTAGCCCGCGAACACCGCCAAGTAGTTACCGAGCAGGATGTAAAAGCAGTAATTGAACAAATGGGCTCAGTACAGGATTTTGATTATGAAGAAAGCGGCACATCAGCTGCCTATACAGATACAACCGGACGACGCCGATTATTTCGCGACTCTGATGATCACTTGGTAGGTGGTGTATGCGCCGGCATTGCCAACTACTTTGATGTAGAAACAGTTTGGATACGTTTAATTTTTGCGATATTTTTTGTAGTAGGTGGTACAGGCTTGCTATTATATATCGTATTATGGATCATTGTTCCGCAAGCTACCACCCGGGCCGACCGTATGGCTATGAAAGGTGAACCTTTAGACTTACAAGGCTTTAAGCGAAATTTTGAAGCAGAATTGCATTCGGTAAGCGGCCGCTTATCAGCCATGCACCATGAAGCACGACCACTTATGTACAAAAGCCGTGATTTTATCAGTGATTTTACCCACCATTTAGGCACCTTTTTAGGGGAGCCGGCAAAATTTTGCTTAAACTTATAGGCATTGCCGTTATATTAGCCTGCGCAGGCGGCATTATTGGTGTAATTATAACCTTAATTACAGGTTTAGTATTCAATCAATACCATTTTAGTTTGCCCATCAACTTTTTTGAATACCACTATATCAATCAAGTGTATGTGGTAATTAGCTTGGTCGTTATTATACCGTTGGTAGGCTTAATTATGTTGGTATCGCGCTTAGTTTTTAATACCGGCAAGTACAACTCTACCATAGGTTATACTTTACTCATGATCTGGATATGTGCGTTTGTGATGCTGATTTATCATGGTTCGAGAGTGGCAACAGAGTTTAATGAATCTGCTAGTTTTACGCAAACCATCAACATCAAGCCCGTAGCTAAACAAACTTATTATTTAAGGTTGAATGATGTAATGTTTCTAACTAAAGAAGACAGTGCCAGGTTGGACATTGAGAATCGCTTTAAAAACATGACGCTGACTGATGATCCGGATGAAGATAACCGGGAGCCTCGCAGTTTAGATATCGACATTGTTAAAGCCGAGGTAAGCCACCCGGTATTAATTGAAAATTTCACCTCACGTGGGCGCGACTATGACCATGCTTTAATTAATGCACGCAACACCCGCTACATATTTTTACAGCAAGATTCCATTCTAAAATTTGATCGTATAGTTCGCCGAAACCAGCATGACTTATGGCACAATGAACGAGTGAAGCTAACATTGCAAATACCACTAAATGCTACCATTTTTATTGATGATCGTATCAATAACTATATCAACAACAGTATAAATATTTACGAATGCAACATTGCACAAAATCATGGCAAAGAGGCCTCATCTATGGCCTTCATCATGACTGATAATGGCTTGGAATGCAAAACCGATAGCATTATGGATAACATCCAACACAAGAAAGACAGTGTAGCAACATTGTCACCTATTTCCAAACAATAAGTATTTAACCTATACTCTATCCATATCACTTATTCATCATAGCCAGCCGGCCTTTAATTTATAATGTTTTATATTTAAAGGTCGGCTGCATAACTCTTGCTTTATCTTTTTCTTACCCATTATTTTTATTGATCTGATTAGCTTTTAACCAATCATACGCTTTGGCATTTTGCATGGTACATCTTTTTTTAAATAATCTGTAACCCAGTACCTCTTTGATGCATCCTATAAGCAAAACAGGCTGCAAGTAACTGATCACTCGAAAGCCTAAAAAAGCTCCCGGCTTATTATTAATTACTTTTTAAAAAGATCAAAAATCTTTAACAGGATAACTATTGCCTAATTTATTCAACCAGCCATGAACACAATCAATTATAAATCAACTTTGTATTGCATAGTAATTTTAATATTATCTATTTCAACTGGCACCCAATATAGCTTTGCTCAGGGTAATCTTTCATCCTCTAAAGTCTCTGGTCATGTGGTAAAAACCAACGCCCAACCCATTGATTATGCCAGCGTAACCTTAATCAAATCAACTGATTCGAGCTTAGTAAAAGGCACTTTAACCGATGCCGATGGTAAATATATATTTGACCACTTGCCTGCCGGAAATTACTTGGTAAAGGTCAATAACATAGGCTATGCAAAATGTTATAGCAATACGGTTACACTAACTGAAAACACTACAATTGAATTACCTCCCTTACAACTTGTAGCCAGCACACAGCAGTTACAAGAAGTTACCGTGGTATCGGCCAAACCACTTATTGAACACCAAACTGACCGTACAGTGATTAACGTAGAAAACAGCACCCTAGCAGCTGGCAATTCGGCATTGGAAATTCTGCAAAAAGCGCCTGGCGTAACTTTAGATAAAGATGATAACATCAGCTTAAATGGAAAGCAGGGGGTTACCGTCATGATTAATGATAAACTTACGTACCTCTCTGCTACACAATTAGCCGCATTGTTACGCTCGACTGATGGAAATACTATTCAGTCGGTTGAAATCATTCCTAACCCTTCCGCAAAATACGATGCGGCTGGCAGTTCAGGTATTATTAATATCAAGTTGAAAAAGAATAAACAATCAGGAACCAACGGCAGCCTAAATACCACTATAGCACAAAGCACCTATTTTAGAGACAACTTCAGTCTCAACTTGAACCACAAAACGGGTAAACTCAACCTATTTACTAACCTGAGTCATAATGATGGCAAAAACAAGCACAAACTAGATTTAAAACGCACGGTAGATAGTGCAGGCAAATCAAACACCTATTTCAATCAGGATTACAAAATGGTGAACGTTCGCCATAATAGTCAATTCAGGATAGGTGCAGACTATGATTTATCATCCAAAAACACCATTGGGGTAGTAGCTAGTGGTTATTATAATACCGAAACAGGAAATAACAATGGTATAACCTATCTGGGTACACAACCTGATGTTTATACATCATACCAGCATCTAGTATCGCGTGAAGCTCAAACTTATAAAAACATAGCTTTCAACATCAACGATCGTTATCAGATTGATACAGCCGGACAAAGCTTGAGTGTAGATATGGATTATTTGTATTATAAGAACAATGGCAATATGCAGTATAACACCTATTTTTATGTACCCAGCAAACCTAGTGCTTATGATTCTTTATTTATCCGCAACCTAATACCGTCTTCTATACGCATCTATACCTTAAAAGCTGATTATGTATATCCTTTTAGCAAAACATTAAAGCTAGAAACAGGCATTAAGTTAAGTGATGTAAAAACAGATAATGATTTACAAGCACAAACCAAATCAGGCTTACCCGGCGCTATTTACGAGAACGACGCTACTCGTACCAATCGCTTTATTTATGATGAAAAAATAAGTGCAGGCTATGCAAACCTTAGCAAAAACTATAAAAACACCTCTGTACAAGCAGGTTTAAGAGCCGAATATACACATTCAGAAGGTGAACTATTAGGTGGAGGATCTGATATTAAACGGCATTATTTGAATTTCTTTCCTAGCGTATTTGTTAAACAAACCTTAAGTAGCAAAAATGAAATAGGTATATCTTACAGTCGCCGTATTGATCGGCCAAGTTATGAATCACTTAATCCTTTCGTGTATTATGTTGACCAGTACACCTATCAACAAGGAAACCCTTTTTTAACGCCTCAATACACCAATGCCTACAATTTAGATTACACTTACAACCATACCATCAATGTAAGTATAGGATATAGCCATACCCATGATGTGATTACCGAAGCCATATTAACCAATGTTGAAAAGAAAACCACTTATGCTACCAACCTTAACTTAAGCACACAGAATTATTATAATATCAGTTTCAGTTCGCCATTCAAATTAAATAAGTGGTGGAATGGTAATTTCAATGCTGTAGGCTTTTACTTAGTTACCAAATCTGATACCTTACTAGGCAATCAACTAAATAGAGGCAAGGCCGCTTACAACCTGAATTTAACACAAACTTTTACACCAGTAAAAGGCTATAAGTTGGAAGTATTAGGTAGTTACGAATCCTCATTAGTATATGGCTTATATGATGTAAAGGCTCGCTATTTTGTAGATGCAGGTATTAGCCATTCTTTTGCTGACAAGAAGGCCAACATCAAGTTTGCCGTAAGCGACATTTTTAACACCCTCCTTTCAGGAGTTAGCAGTAACTATCAGACCAATCATTTTACCCTGCGCCAGAAAAATGATACCCGTGTTGCACGAATAACTTTTACTTACAATTTTGGGAACAGCAAGTTTAAAACACAGCAGCACAATACCGGATCTGACGACGAAAAAAACCGGGTAAAAGGCGGCAACTAATATCGTGCATATACCGCTTTGTCTAATAAGTCAAAGCAGTATATTTATATTACACTCTTTTCTTTTAAATGCACCTGCATTTATTGTTTTAACTAACCTATACCCTATTTTTCTAATTTCAAAAAACGCTTTCCCTTTCAATAAATAATCTCTACATTTGCGGGCTAATTATCGCTCATTGAAAACGTTGCGAACATATGCAATACCTTTTACAGGCCTTAAGCTGGGCAAGCACCAGTTTGAGTATGTAATTGGTAGTGATTTTTTTAACGATTTTGACTATTCGCTAGTTAAAAAGGTTAATTTGCAATGCCAGGTAGAGCTGGAAAAACAGGAAACTATGTTAATCCTGAATTTTCATATCAACGGCACTATTGACCTGACCTGCGATCGTTGCCTTTCTGAATATCCACAACACATTGATATTCGGGAACAACAAGTAGCTAAATTCAGTGAAGAAGAAATTGATGCAGATGAAGAAATTATCACCCTGACTAAAAATGATACAGAAATCAATATAGCAGGGCTGATTTATGAATATGTAACTGTGGCTGTACCGTTTATTGCGGTATGTGATAATGAGGGTAACACCCCTTACTGTGATAAAGACATGCTAGATCGCTTGAATAAGTTATCCAGCAGTGACGAACAAGAAAAAAGTACAGACCCACGATGGGATGCACTTAAAAAATTAAAATGATATAATTTAAAAGGTTATGCCAAATCCAAAACGCAAATTCTCCAAATCAAGAAGAGATAAACGCAGAACACACTACAAAGCTGAAGCACCTACTTTAACTACCTGTGCTACTACAGGTGCTGTGCATTTGCCTCATCGGGCCTATACTGTTGATGGTAACTTATACTACAACGGTAAATTACTGATTGAGAATACAACTGCTACAGCCTAAGCTAGGATTTTCGCTGAAATGAAGATTGGCTTAGATATTATGGGCGGTGATTTTGCACCCCAAGCGGCAGTTTTGGGTGCAATCGAAGCTTATAAAACCTTATCGGCAGGGCAACATCTGGTGCTGGTTGGCGATAAAGAAGTAGCGGTAAAAATTCTTCAGGAAGAGAATTTTAATCCTGATCATTTCGAGTTTATTCATACCACCGAGGTGATTGGTATGGGCGAACACCCAACTAAAGCTATCGCACAAAAGCCAGATTCCAGCATTGCAGTTGGTTTTAAACTGCTTAAAGAAAATTATATACAGGCTTTCTCATCGGCCGGTAATACAGGCGCTATGCTGGTGGGCGCTATGTTCAGCGTAAAAACTATACCGGGTGTATTACGCCCGGCCATGACAACCATTGTACCCAAACTGAAAGGCGGTTTGGGTATTTTGTTGGATGTAGGTGCCAATGCCGATTGTAAACCCGATATGCTGGTGCAATTTGGTATGCTGGGTAGCTTGCTGGCACAATCAGTATATGGCATTGATAACCCGCGTGTAGCCCTCATGAACATTGGTGAAGAGGAAGAAAAAGGCAATATGCTTTGCCTGGCTACCTACCCGCTCATGAAAAGCAACACCCAGTTTAACTTTATAGGTAACATGGAAGGTCGCGACCTTTTTGGTGAGTTTGCCGATGTATACGTATGTGATGGGTTTACTGGCAATGTGATCATCAAAATGGCCGAATCATACTATGTTATAGCGCGTAAAAAAGGCATTAACGATGAGTTTTTTGACCGCTTTAATTATGAACAGTATGGCGGAAGCCCGATACTAGGTGTTAATGCACCGGTTGTAGTAGGCCATGGTATCTCCAGCCCTGAAGCCATCAAAAACATGGTGCTTTTATCCCGCAATATGGCTGAAAGCCATTTGGTTGAAAAAATTAAACAAGTTTTCGTATAAAACTATAAACATGCATAAACTACAGGCTGCAATTACTGCCGTAAATGGCTATGCACCCGATTATGTACTGACAAATCATGAATTGGAAACATTGGTTGATACCAATGATGAGTGGATCACCTCGCGTACTGGCATTAAAGAACGCCGTATATTGAAAGGTGAAGGCTTAGCTACTTCTGATTTGGCCGTACCAGCTGTACAAGGGCTGCTGGAAAAGCGCGGTATCAGTGCTGAAGAAATTGAGCTGATTATTTTTTGTACCACAACTCCCGATATGCCTTTTCCGGCAACAGCCAACATACTGGCTGATAAGGTAGGCGCAAAAAATGCTTGGGGATACGATTTACAAGCTGCCTGCTCGGGCTTTGTTTATGGTTTAGCTACCGGCGCCAGCTTTATTGAAAGCGGCCGTTATAAGAAAGTACTGGTAGTAGGTGGCGACAAGATGTCGTCTATCATTAACTATCAAGACCGGGCTACCTGTATTATTTTTGGCGATGGCTGCGGCGCAGCGTTGCTTGAACCTAACACAGATGGCTATGGCATTATTGATACAGTGCTGAAAAGCGATGGCTCAGGCCGTGAGTTTTTGCACATGAAGGCAGGCGGTTCGCTTAAACCTGCCACCCATGAAACCGTTTCTGCACGCGAGCATTATGCTTACCAGGAAGGTCAAACCGTATTTAAATTTGCTGTAACCAACATGGCTGATGTAGCTGCCCAGATTATGGAACGCAATCAGTTAAGCGCTGATGATGTGGCTTGGCTGGTACCTCATCAAGCCAATAAACGTATTATTGATGCTACTGCTAACCGGATGGGCGTGAGCGCTGATAAGGTAGTGATCAATATTGAGCGTTATGGTAACACAACTAACGGCACCATACCGCTTTGCCTGTGGGAATGGGAAAGTAAATTTAAAAAAGGTGACAATATTGTGCTGGCTGCATTTGGTGGCGGCTTCACCTGGGGTTCACTATACTTAAAGTGGGCTTACTAATTTGCACAACAATTTTAGTTTATTTTGTTATAACTTAGGCTTTTAATCAATTATCCAAAACTACATACCTAACTCATGGATATTAAACAAATTCAGGACCTGATTCGCTTCGTGTCCAAATCGGGCGTAAACGAAGTATCGATTGAACAAAACGATTTTAAAATCACTATCAAAACCAATCAGGCCCCTACTATTGTTAATGCTACCATTCCGGGACAGCAACCTATATCTGCGGCTGCACCTGTATCTACACCAGTAGCTGTAGCCCACACACCGGCTCCAGCCGAAGCACCAGCAGCTGCCGATGTTTCCAAATATGTTACTATCAAATCGCCGATGATTGGTACCTTCTACCGTTCATCATCTCCTGAAAAACCATCGTTTGCTAATATAGGCGACGAAATACAAGCAGGTAGCGTATTGTGTATTATAGAAGCCATGAAACTGTTTAATGAAATTGAATCAGAAGTTTCAGGCCGTATCGTGAAAATATTGGTTGATAATTCTTCACCAGTAGAGTACGACCAACCGCTGTTTTTAGTAGAACCGATGTAATTGTGTGCGATTACTGCGTTGTCAAAAATAATCTTTATGGATAATATTTACTTTATAACCGTTCAGTAATCAGCCGCCCAATAATCAACAATCATGTTTAAAAAAATATTAATTGCTAATCGTGGCGAGATAGCCCTACGTGTTATACGTACCTGTAAGGAAATGGGCATCAAAACGGTAGCGGTATATTCCACTGCCGACCGTGATAGTTTGCATGTGCGCTTTGCTGACGAAGCTGTATGTATTGGTCCGCCGGCTAGCCGCGATTCTTACCTGAACATTCCTAACATTATATCCGCAGCCGAGCTAACCAATGCTGATGCCATCCATCCAGGCTATGGTTTCTTGTCTGAAAACGCTAAATTCTCTGCTATTTGCGCTGAGTACGGTATTAAATTCATTGGTGCCACTGCCGATCAGATTAATGCTATGGGTGATAAAGCTTCGGCTAAAGCTACCATGAAAAAAGCTGGCGTACCTACTATTCCAGGTTCTGAAGGCTTATTGCATGATGTAAAAGAGGGTATTAACGTAGCTAATAAAATTGGCTATCCTATCATCCTGAAAGCTACTGCAGGTGGTGGTGGCCGTGGTATGCGTATTGTATGGAACGACTTAGAGTTTGAACCCGCATGGGATTCGGCCCGGGCTGAAGCTGGCGCTGCCTTTGGCAACGACGGTATTTACCTGGAAAAGTACGTAGAAGACCCACGCCACATTGAAATACAAGTGGTAGGCGACCAATATGGCAAAGTATGCCACTTATCTGAACGCGACTGTTCTATTCAGCGTCGTCATCAGAAGTTAGTAGAAGAATCACCTTCACCATTTATTACCGAAAAGTTACGTCGTAAAATGGGTGAAGCTGCTATTAAAGGTGCTAAAGCTGTAAATTACGAAGGTGCAGGTACCATAGAATTTTTGGTGGATAAGCATCAAAACTTCTACTTTATGGAGATGAATACCCGTATTCAGGTAGAACATCCGGTGACAGAAGAAGTGATTAATGTGGATTTGATTAAAGAGCAAATTAAAGTAGCTGCAGGTACGCCTATATCGGGCAAGAACTATGAGCCTACTATGCATGCTATTGAGTGCCGTATTAATGCCGAAGATCCATTCAATAACTTCCGTCCATCTCCGGGTAAAATCACCAACTTCCATTCGCCGGGCGGTCATGGTGTGCGGGTAGATACTCACGTGTACAGTGGCTATGTTATTCCGCCTAATTACGATTCGATGATTGCTAAGCTAATCTGTGTGGCACAAACCCGTGAGGAAGCTTTAAATACAATGGAACGCGCCTTAAGCGAATTTGTAATTGAGGGTATTAAAACTACGATTCCTTTCCATTTACAATTGCTGAAAGATCCGAACTTCAGAGCCGGTAATTTTACCACCAAGTTTATGGAAAGCTTTGAAATTGTTGCTTAATTTCAGCGTTCAATAAAATAAAAATATAATACCATTCTAATTTCATCGGAATGGTATTTTTGTTTGTTATACAACATGAGCGATAATAGAATAGTAAAAGCTATAAAAAATAAAACTAAGGATTTAGAGGTGGAAATGTCGTTTTTCGACCACCTTGAAGAACTACGCTGGCATTTAATCAGGGCATCTATCGCCATTTTGATATTTACCAGTTTAGTTTTTTACTATTACGATTTTATTTTTGACCGTATAATCATGGGGCCAAGTCACTCCGACTTCTGGACCTACCGTACCTTATGCAGCATAGGTAATTACCTGCATCGGTCGGGCTGGTGTATGGGTACTATCAACCTACATCTGATGAACAATGAGCTGGCTGGGCAATTTACATTGCAGATCAATTCTTCATTAATCATTGGTATCACTTTAGGTATACCTTACTTGTTGTGGGAAATATGGCGTTTTATTAAACCTGCTTTGCATGAGAATGAACGTAAAGCGGCCAGCGGCTTTGTAATTTATGCCAGTTTCCTGTTTATACTGGGCGTATTGTTCGGATATTTTGTAATTACCCCGATGTCGGTTAACTTTTTATTAAGTTATCAGGTAAGCTCCAGTATCCAAAACTTAATTTCTATTGATTCATACTTATCATCAGTATCAACATTAACCTTAGCAACAGGATTGGTATTTCAGTTACCTATACTCGTTTACATATTATCTAACCTGGGCATTTTAACGGCTAAGTTTATGCGTAATAGTCGTCGGTATGCTATTGTAATTATCTTAATTGTGGCCGCGGTAGTTACTCCAACTCCCGACATGATTACCATGACGGTAGTAAGTATTCCGCTGTTTATTTTATACGAAGTAGGTATTGTTGTAGCTGGGCAGGTTGAAAAACGTAAGCTTAAAAAGCATACTGACTTACTGGCCTCAAAGTAAAAGAAATTATACGGATAGTTAACTAACCATAATACATCCCCCATGAACACAAATCTAAAAATAGCTATCGGTTCTGACCATGCCGGGTTCAACTATAAGCAAGCTTTGTTAGGCTGGTTGCCTCAAGCTACTATCAAAGATTTTGGCACCTACTCTACTGATTCTACCGATTATCCTGACTTTGCCCATCCGGTAGCCTCAGCTGTTGAAAGTGGTGAGTTTGACTTTGGTATTCTGGTTTGCGGTAGCGCAAATGGTGTGGCTATTACAGCCAACAAGCACCAAGGCATACGTGCAGCTATTTGCTGGCAAACTGAATTAGCCAGTTTAGCCCGTCGGCATAACAATGCTAACATCATCTGCATACCTGAACGCTTTGTATCATTAGATGATGCTAAAAGCATGGTAGAAACTTTTCTAACTACTGATTTTGAAGGAGGCCGTCATGCTAACCGCGTGGGCAAAATGGCTTGCTAAACAGCTTCTCTTTCTCTTATAACTTATAAAAGCCTGCTTATGCAGGCTTTTTAGTATACTTTAGTAATATTACTTGTACTCTAAAGCTGTTAGAGAAAGTTTAATAAAGCCAATTGTACATCGTAACTGTATTTAAAGTACCACTTTGCTATCCAAGCTTTTGATAAAAGCAGTAATTTCATGACTCTCTTTTTGGCTTAGATGTAACTGATCAAACGGCAAGGTTTGGTTATCTACTTTCAAACCTAAACCAGCCCCTCCTCCTTTGTTATAAAAATCAACTACTTCATCCAAGGTAGTAAATACACCATTGTGCATGTAGGGAGCTGTACGTGCAGCATTGCGTACAGTTGTAGTTTTAAAGGCATGTTTGAAAGCATCTATCTTTACGAAACTAAATCGACCCATATCTTGATCTAATGCTTTGTTGGCTATAGTTTGGGGCACACCAATTACTTCAGTCTCAATTTTGGTAAACCGCGGCGGGAAAGTACCATTAAATAAAGGCATATAATGGCAGGTACCGCATTTAGCTTTTCCCATAAACAAGTTAAAGCCATTTACCTCTTCTTGGGTCATAGCCGCTTTGTTCCCTCTCATATATTCATCAAACCTGCTGTTCAATAAAGTTAAGCTACGAACATAGGAGCCTAAAGCATTTACTACTTCATTAGAATCTATGGATGTTCTATTCTTTTTGGGAAAAGCGTTTGTAAACAGTTTTCTATAAGTTGCATTTTGCCAGAGCAGATTAGCAGCCTTACTAACTGAACCATGCATTTCCTGCTTATTCGCTACTACATTCAAAGCTTGATCTTCCAGCGAGATAGCTCGTATATCATAAAATAGTGAAGGTTGCAAGGCTGCATTCAGCAAAGTGGGCGTATTCCTGCTGAGTAAAGCATTTCCTTCTACTACAGTATTTTTGGTCAATCCATCAGTAAAAGCCTTTTCAGGCTGATGACAGGACTGACAGCTGCGGGTTCTACTTCCTGATAATATGGGATCGGCAAATAACTTTTTACCCAAAGCAATCTTCTCCTGAGTCATGCCGAAAGAAGCATCCGTAGTATAAGCGTTCACGTTAAATGCATTCTTATCAAACAATGTTTTAGCATCCTGATTTAGCAAACGGTTGTATTGGATAACATGAATGTGCAATTGCTGTTCTAAGTTGCTTAGGCTAACGGTAACCGGATTTCCATATTGCGTAATAAACTCGGCCCTGTTAAACGTATTGAAATTGTTATGCGTTTTCAAGTACATAGCTGCTGAAATAATACTATTTAACAATGGAGCAGTATCGTCTTCATTACCGTAATAAGCGAGGATAGGCTTCAAACTTTCTAAACTTACTGCTGATTCGGCCAGGCTATTTTGCAGCAAAGGCGTATCAAACCCGGTAATACCCAAAGTGAGCACCCGAAATACCTGCAACTTGGCCGCATCAAATACCTGCCCATCTATAATATCTACATTATTAAAATGACTTTTATATTGATCGCAGCCTGTTTGCAGTAATTTGAGCCGTTGTATGAGTTCCTGTTTCTTGCTAATGTTGTACTTAGGAAATAGCAGACTTTCTATCACCTGCAAACCTTGTGGATCCAGTACCAGCGTTCCGGCCATTTCTACTTCTGGTGTTGGTGCTCCATTAATAAACCGGGTAGTTTGCGGAACAAAATACTCAGCGGCCCATTCAAACTTTTTGTATGATAACCGAACTTGTCTGAACAACTGCTGCAGTTGCTGATCGGTAGTCTTACCACTTTCTACTGCATCCAGCAAGGTATTTTTTATTGCTGCAAAGCTATCCACCTGAGTAACCAGTGTTTGTGCAATAGATTTTTCAGGTGTTACCTTTTCACGAAAACAAGAAAAGGCATATCCTGCAACAGCCATTACCAATGCTGATATGAATAAAAGTTTTTTCATGGATGCATAATTATATCAACAAGGCTTAGTATCGGTTAACTAAGCCTTGTTAATGAAAAAATATGAGAAGTCGGTTTGCTGCTTAAAGCAGATGATCTCTTAATTGAAATTAAATACGTTTTGTAGCGGATTTGCATTTTTATCACGATCAGTCAATGGCTTTAGCCCCCATCTTTTTTCAATGAAAGATAAAATACTTACTGTTTCGTATTGGGTATGATCAACATAACCTTGTTTAGCAAATGGCGAAATGATGATAGTCGGTACACGAGTACCAGGTCCCCATTTCTTGTCAATTACCGGAGGCGCTACGTGATCCCAGAAACCACCGTTCTCATCATAAGTTATAATGATTACGGCATCTTTTCCGTTAGGTCCGTTCATCACATCGTTTATCAACTCCACGGTATGGTTTTCACCAGTAGTTAAATCAGCATAACCTGGGTGCTCATTGTTTAAACCTAAAGGTTTCACGAAGGATACACTAGGTAAGGTACCGTTTTTAGCTGCATCAATAAATATAGTTTCATCTTTTAAGTGATCTTTTTTGGCTTGTGTACCGTCAGCATATTTGGCAAAGTAAGCAAATGGCTGATGGTGGAATTGGAAGGTAGCATCAGGTTTACCAGCTAAAGCATTATCCCATCCGCCTGAATACCAAACCCATGATACATTAGCATCACTAAGACGATCACCAATGGTCGGCATAGTTTGATTAGGCACCAAGGTAGTAGTAGCAGCACTAGCCGGGTGTGGTGCATTTACGGTATAACTGGTATTGACTACATAACCGTCAGGCGTTACATTGCCATCTTTTACCACATTGCCTGATGCATCAACAGTAGCTACCATGCTTGATGGCGCATTTGGAAATACCGGGCTGGCAGCTGCAATAAGCCATTGGTGATTTAAGAATGAACCACCGAATGCGCTATGAAAGAAGTTATCGCAAAGGGTATATTTTTGTGCAAAGTTAAGCAAAAGCAGTAAGCTGGTTTTGTAATAGCCCATGGACAAGCCTGCCGAGGTGTTGTATAAAGCAAACTTGTCCATTTTGCCGCCATCAATTTGCATTTGCTCCTGATAATAGCGGTGCAGTACATCCGGAATTTCCTGATCGGCCGGCACATACTGGTCAATGTTAAAATAGTTATTAGGCAGGTTGGTTGGAAATGCGCTGGTACCCGAAATAGCTGGCAAATAAGTGTAAGCTTTACCCGTAGCATCTAACTGAGTAATGTTAGTAGATTGGGAATTTGACAAGCCATTAACTCCCGAAAGCTGACCATACAAATTATCAAAGCTATGATTTTCCAGATAAATTACCACCACGTGTTTTACCTGGCTGATATCGCCTGTTGTATCAACCTTGTCTTTCTTTTTACAACTGAATAGGCTTAAACTTAAAAGTAATACCCCGACAGTTCGCACGGTAGGCCGATAAACGTTAAAGCGCTTTTGACCTTTGCTAAATGCGTAAATTTTGTTCATGCTGTTGTGTTTTATATACCAAATTTCGGTAACCAACATCAACACAACATTATGCTCAGATAACGGAATAATGAAGCCTGCATTAACACAACATACCCTTTTTAATCTTAAATTAACCACAAGTTTATGAAAGGTGACTAAATAAGATATTTAAGCTAAATATCGCTATGACTTTTGTGCCCAATCCGGCCTGAACACGCTTACGCGACCGCGGCCCTCTAAAGCAAACTTTCTTCCGATACCGTCCAAGTTGTTTAAAGTAAAAAAGATGTCGCACTCATTATGTATTACACGCTTCACATATTGGATGCCTATATCAAATTCTATTCTGTACTTTCCTAAAGCAAGTGAGTTTGCCGGTATTCGAAATGCCTTTTTAAATTTTTGCGGTTCAAAGGTTTTTATCTTTTCTTCCCGGTCATCATACAACACGTAAGCTAACTGGTAATCAAATTCCGACCACAAAGTAAAGCCCATAATTAAACCCAGTACAGGGTTAAGCACTTCACCTTCCATTTCTACAATTAAATCATTAGTAGTTAAAAAACCTTTCTCCTTATCGCCCGGGTACACTACACATTTATAAAGCCTCACTTTGTCATCACCAGAATCCCCTATCCACAACTCCGATTTAGGTTTACTATTACCCTCATTAAAATAATTAGTAACGATGTTGTCAATCTTTCCAAATTCTGCCATACGGCCATTTTTCAGATACAAGCCTGTTGTGCAAAGTGCTGTTATAGCTGCCATATTATGGCTAACAAATATTATGGTCCGGCCTTCACTTTTACTCACATCATCCATCTTGCCGATACATTTCTTCTGGAACTCTGCATCGCCTACGGCTAAAACTTCATCAATAATTAAAATTTCAGATTCTAAGTGGGCGGCTACCGCAAAAGCTAGGCGGATGTACATACCGCTACTGTATCGTTTTACAGGTGTATCGATATACCGTTCAATGCCCGAGAAATCAACTATTTCATCAAATTTTTTCTTGATCTCCCATTTCTTCATGCCCAAAATAGCACCATTCAAAAAAATATTTTCACGGCCGGTAAGCTCTGGATGAAAGCCGGTACCTACCTCCAGTAAACTGGCAATACGCCCCTGCCCCATGATGAGCCCTGTAGTGGGTGATGTTACTTTAGTAAGAATTTTCAGTAAGGTACTTTTCCCAGCTCCATTACGTCCTATAATACCTAAAGCTTCACCTTTCTTAATTTCAAAACTAATATCTTTTAAACTCCATACATAGTTACCTTTTCCCTTGGTTGTACGGTCGTTAGTTTCGCCAATGGTCGAAAAAGGATCTTCTTTACCCCGTATTCTGGCCCACCACTTTTCAAAATCTCGGTTTAAGGATCCGGTACTAAACTCTCCTATCTGGTATAATTTGGAAATATTTTCTGCTCTGATAGCTATGTTATCGTTCATCCTGACTATACTAACCCTGAATTGTTATACCGTGTCAATAAAGTTTTTTTGAACTTTATTGAACACAATAACTCCTACTAATAAAATTATCAATGTAACTACTGTTGTATAAGCCAACATGCTCCAGCTAAATGTTGCCGCCCCTAAAAAGCCCATTCTGAATGTTTCAATAATGCTGGTCATTGGATTACACTTAACAATACTGACAAACCTTGCAGGAGTAGCTGACAACGGATAAGCAACAGTAGTAGAATACATGAGTAAAGGCACACCAAAATTAACCAGAAATGCCAAGTCGCGGTATTTGGTAGTTAGGGCGGATATAATCATGCCTAAGCCTAAACCTAAACCTGCCATTAGCATGATCAATAATGGAAATAAAATCAGGTATTGTGTAATGTGATACTGCATACCTGTAATATAGTAGTACAGCATCATTAGTATAAACAACAGCAACTGTACGCCAAACCTTACCAGGTTTGAAAATATAATACTGAGTGCCATAATTAACCGTGGGAAATATACCTTTCCAAATATGTAAGCATTGTCTCTGAACACGGCTGAGGTTTTAATGAGGCAATCAGAAAAGTAATTCCAGGTAATTACACCTGCCAAATAAAACAAAGGTTTAGGAAGCCCATCAGTTGATATACCTGCCACACCACCAAAAATTAAGGAAAAAATCACAACGGTGAAGATGGGCTGTAAAAAGAACCATATCGGTCCTAATATGGTCTGCTTATAAAAGGAAACAAAATCACGCTTAACCAATAGCCATAGCAAGTCGCGGTACTCCAGTGTTTCTTTAAGCTTAACATCAAATAACGAAGTATCAGGCTTTATCTCCCAGTATTTATCAGATTCATGCATTATTTCACTTTCTATACTTGTAACTAGCTATTATGCTTTCTTACTTGAACAACAAAAAGTAAATATAGTAGGTGAAAATACTTTCAGGTAGCAAACTTCTACTAATAAGTAAAATGCAGTTCACTCAATATTATACCTTTTAAATATATTGTACTTCACTAAAATAGCAGTTTCTACATGTACATTGTTGCTATTTAAAAATAAATCGGGTTAAAATATTAGTTCATTGATGATGAACATTACTAGTATCAGCAGAATAGGAGAAAGCTTAAAACAGCTGTGTAAACATACAGTATTTATCATTATTCTGATTTAATACTGTGTAAGTTTTTCGATGCAGTAATGTAGTTTTCTAATCAAACTTTGCATATTTACAACCTGTTGCCAAGCATTATCTTTTCTATAGGGTTGTAAGGCTACAAAATTTACATTCAGATCTGGCTCATTTTTTACTTAGAGCATTTTTTTAAGCATTAAAGCCGTTACTTTTACTTCTATACTAAAAGGTATAACGTAAGCTAAGCGGCATTAAATTTCAATGTACAGCTTTAAGCTTTTGAATCTGTTCAATATCAGATAACTGGCTATACATACATTTTTTAATTTTAATATACTTTTCAAACCGAGATGAGAGGATCATTTGTACTGGTAAACTATAACCGCAGGGAAGAGTTGTTAATAACGCTCGCTAAAACCAAGGCGATTATTGCGCAAAGCCGAGGCGAGTATGAGATTGTGGTGGTGGATAATGCTTCTACGGATGGCAGCTCAGCAGCAGTGAAGGCGCAGCATGATGATGTGGTGCTGATTGAAAATCCGGTCAATACCGGAGCACCAGCCTGGAATTTGGGTTTTGCAAGAGCCAGGGGAGAATACTTTATTATTATTGATGATGACAGTCATGTAGTTTCGGGCTTGCAGGAGGCTTTAGATCACATGGATGTGCATCAGGATATAGGCGTGCTGGCTTTGAATGTGCTGACGGGTCCGTACACAAGTGCAGGCTGGGGCTGGCAGGATGGGCAGAACATTGTAGGCTTTATTGGCTGCGGAGCTATTTATCGTAAAAAGGTGTATGAACAGGTAGGCGGTTATGCAGACTGGATCTTTTTGTATGCCAATGAATGGGATTTAGGTTTGAGGGTGATAGATGCGGGTTATCGGGTGTCGTACTTTGCTGATTGCACGGTGGATCACCGAACCAGTGCCCTCAACAGGACCAATAAACGCCTGCGCATTTTATGTACTAAACATGAAATGGGTATTATTTACAAACACTTTAATACTTCCAGATGGAAGTATATATCCCGTTTAATTTTAAACAACTTAAAGCCCCTTCAAAGAGGGCATTTCAAGGAAACATATTATAACATTCTTGGCTTTTACGAATTTTTTAGGTTTCGTAAATCATTAAAGCAAACGCCTGTTTCCATGGCTACGCAAAACTTCTTTTTGAATAATTTCACAACCGCACGCTTTGCTTTTGGTTTCATAAAATATAATGCTACAAGAGTAGCCAGAGTTTTAAAAATAAAGCCTGCACATACTTTTATTAAAGCTAAATAGTGGTTTTTCTAACTAAGATTTATAAAAAAGTTACTTACTAACTCTCTTACAAAAGGTATAGTGTTTTACCTTTTATATTCTTAAACTATTTTATAAAAACGCCGGGTTGCCCAGCAGCTAACGCTGTAAAAGTCTTGTACGGCTTTATTAACTGGTGTATTTTCTATGCTTTTTCGCATTTTTAAAAACTCTCTTAATGCAGCAATGTGCCAAGGAATAACTTTCAGCCCGTTTGTAGGAATAGTTTTTAAATGGTTGAGGTAAACTCTGGTTACATAGCGAAGACGATCTTTCTTGTTAAAAAACTTGTACACTATAGCCATTTCATTTCGGATAGAAAAAACTTTAAGCCGTTCAGAAGTACGGTTTATACTGCTGGTACGATGGTTAACATGGCAATTTTCGAAATACCTGATTTTATACCCAGCATCCAAACACCTAATAGCGTATTCCCACTCATGCGTATAAATGAACAGCCATTCAGCAAATCCACCTATCTTGTTATACACTTCTTTACGAATAATAGCTCCGCAACCAATAAAGTCAATACTATCACGTAAATGGTAAAGGTAATGTGTTGTAAATGCCCCATTAACAATATTTAAAGCTACAATTCCTACATCCAAATTAGTATCTAAAACCTCAATAGCACAATCTAAGCCGTCTTCAATGTTACTGTCGTCATCCAGAACTATCAAATACTTACCTTTAGCCACCTCAAAGCCATCATTCCAGCCTGCAACTCCATTGTTTACTTTTCGCTCAACAATAATTACATCAGGAAATTGCTTTTTAACAGCTGCTACTGAATTATCAGGCGATGCATTATCCACTACAATAATCTCATAATCGTCTTTGTCAGCCATTAGCTGTTTTGTTTTTTGTATTGTAGTTAATAATTCTTTTTCCCGATTATAATTTAAGATGACGAACGAAAGTTTCATACAGATTTATGAAGAAATTAGGGTTTTATTTGTGGGTATTATTTCTTAATTAATAAGGTTGGCTTATCTGCTTTAAAGGTGTTGGTTATACTTTTAACAATGCTTAATAAGTCTCTTTTGATAAAGTTAAAAGCCGGATTAGTGTGCTTAAATATTGATAAAAACATATCCTGACTTCTTTTATTGACAGGAGTACGAGTAAGCGTTTTTTTAATTTTAAAAAACTTAACAGCTCCTAGAAAATGATACCACGTCAGTTTGAATTGTGCCTGCCGGAGTCCTTTCATGTTATTAAAAAATATTCTGCTTATATACTTCCACCTGTTTTCTGGGAAATGTTTATAAACAATGCCCATTTCATGACAGGTGACAAACACACGCAGGCGTTTATTAGTTCTGTTGAGGGCACTGGTTCGGTGATCCACCGTGCAACCAGCAAAATACGACACCCGATAACCCGCATCTATCACCCTCAAACCTAAATCCCATTCATTGGCATACAAAAAGATCCAGTCTGCATAACCGCCTACCTGTTCATACACCTTTTTACGATAAATAGCTCCGCAGCCAATAAAGCCTACAATGTTCTGCCCATCCTGCCAGCCCCAGCCTGCACTTGTGTACGGACCCGTCAGCACATTCAAAGCCAGCACGCCTATATCCTGATGCACATCCATGTGATCTAAAGCCTCCTGCAAGCCCGAAACTACATGACTGTCATCATCAATAATAATAAAGTATTCTCCCCTGGCTCTTGCAAAACCCAAATTCCAGGCTGGTGCTCCGGTATTGACCGGATTTTCAATCAGCACCACATCATCATGCTGCGCCTTCACTGCTGCTGAGCTGCCATCCGTAGAAGCATTATCCACCACCACAATCTCATACTCGCCTCGGCTTTGCGCAATAATCGCCTTGGTTTTAGCGAGCGTTATTAACAACTCTTCCCTGCGGTTATAGTTTACCAGTACAAATGATCCTCTCATCTCGGTTTGACCTGAATTTGATCTTCAAAAATTTTTAATGAACGAGCTACAACCTGATCCATATTATAATACTTGTAGTCTGCAAGTCTGCCGCAAAATACTACATGGTCTAACTTATCAGCTTCTTCTTGATATTTCCTGAATAACAAATGGTTATCTTCCTTAGGTATCGGATAATACTTTTCCATACCACCTTCGGCAGGCATAGGATACTCACGGGTAATTGTAGTTACCTGGCTTTTTTGCTGCGTAGCATGCTTCCATTCAACAACCCTTGTAAAATCATAGTCATTCGGATAATTGATTTGCTGATGGCTTTGATACTGTTCTTGGTTTAAAGTCTCATGCTCAAAACGTAAAGACCGATAAGGAAGCTTACCATACTTGTAATCAAAAAATGAATCAATAGGTCCGGTATAGATAAGCTTTTTATGGGAAATCTCATTAATTATGGTGCGATAATCCGTTTGCAACATAATAGAGATGTTTGGATGTGATAACATTTTTTTAAACATGGCAGTATAACCATGCTTAGGCATACCCTGATAACTATCCGTAAAATACCGATCATCACGGTTAGTGCGTACTGGTATACGTCCGGCAACACTTGCTGCTAATTCCTTAGGTGGTATTCCCCACTGCTTTAAAGTATAACCTTTAAATAGCTTGTTATATAAATCTTCACCAACTTGGCTAGTTACCACTTCCTCCGAATTAGTTGGTGTTTTTACTGGAATTTTGACCTGATCGTAATAAGCCTGCACTTCTGCTGGTGATTGAAGATTTAAACCATACAGCAGTTTTAAAGTATCTAAATTTATAGGTATAGGAACTAAAGTGCCATCAACATAAGATTTTACCCGATGATAATGATAATGCCAGTCTGTAAATGCGGACAGATAACTAAAAACACCTTTATCGTTAGTATGGAACCAATGCGGGCCGTATTTATGAATTAAAATACCGGCTTCATTATAGTAATCAAAAGCGTTTCCGCCTATATGATCTCTTTGGTCTACAATTAGAACCCTTTGGTTAAGCTGTGAAGCTATACGTTCTGCGAAAACACTACCCGAAAAGCCAGCCCCCACAATTAGGAAATCAAACATTCAAAAACTAGTTTTATAACTTACTCTAATGATTACTACTAACAAAAAGTGTATATATGGTGGATCGGATGAGGACTCTAATTTAATAAGATCAGCTGTATTTAACTATAAAAATATTAATTTAATTAGATTGTAACTACTTTTTTATAAAGCACTGCATAAAGTTTATACTTTATCCCTATAAAGAGCTTTATTAAAGCAATTACTACATTAAAATTCTCATACCTGTTGAATGCAGTTGGATATTCTAATCTTATTAAGTCCCTAAGCACTTAGCTGAATTGTTCAATAGATGTTTATCTATACTAACCTGTAAATAATGTTTACCTTGCCTTAAGCATACTATTCATACTCATGAGCAAAACCAACACTATAGGCTTTTCATACAAAGTGGAACACATAACTTTACAAGGCTTTGATGATACCTTACAGGTAACCAATAGCTTTGTAACAACCGATGTTATTGAGCAGATTAACCAAAAACTAAAAGATAAAAACTTTAAAGTTGACGAAAGATCGTTACATATTAAGTATGTAGCAGATCAACTTTATATTGATGGCTTTGCTTTAGAAATTCAAGAGCCTAAAACAGTTGGCTTTCTATCAGGTAGGTAAAAGCCATTTTGGAACAAACTCTAACATTTTTGCAAACAAAAAAGCCTACTTGATTAAATATTCAAGTAGGCTTGATTTTTATCTGTTTCCGCTTTTAGTATCAGCTTATTACTTATAGACTGGTTCTTAGCTGATGATAAAAACTACTTAGCTACATCTTTAATTTGAGCATCAAGAGCCATAATTGCAGCCAGATGTTGCTTTAATATGGGCAAGGTTTGCTGAACAAAGGCTTTCACTGCAGAATCTTTTCCTTTGATAGCATAATCTTGAAACAAGATAACAGCTTGCCGGTGGCTAGGCGCCATCATATGTACATACATCCGGTCAAAATCTTTACCGGATGCTTTGCTCAACATCGGATCGTTTACCGGGGGAGTTGTGGCTTGTGATGGTACTTGGTAACCTTTAGCTTTGGCCAGCTGCATTAACTGCGTTTGTGCCTTAGTATGATCAGTTACCATACGCTGACCATAAGCTTTTACGTCTGCTCTGGCAGCTTTTTGTGAGGCTAATTTACCTGAAGCAATTTCATGTAAATTGGAAATGCTGGCATGCGTAATAAAGTGCAGCGTTGCAGTATCAGTATTAGCACTTTGTGCCCTTGCGTTGTTTAGCACCGCAACACTGATAAGGGTAATTAGAATGATTAATTTTTTCATAGATTTTTTAATAATAATTAGTGTAAATATTAAGGCTGACCAACACCTCCGGCCGCGCCATATATTTGCCCATTAGCATAGCTGGCATCACTAGCCGCCAGCTGCACATAAATAGAAGCCAGTTCGGCTGGTGCACCAGGACGGCCAAGTGGCGTCCAGCTGCCAAAAATTTGCTGCTTTTCTCCAGTGGTTCCGCCACTTACCTGTAGAGCCGTCCAGATAGGGCCGGGCGCTACACCATTTACGCGAATACCTTTTGGTCCTAACTGCTTAGCTAGTGACTTTACGTAGTTCATGGTAGCTGCTTTAGTTTGTGCATAAGCATACAACCAGGGGTCCGGGTTATAAGCCTGTTCTGAAGTAGTCCCAATGATAGCCGATCCCGGAGGCAGATGTGGCAAAGCTTCTCTGATAATCCAGAATGGGGCGTAGATATTCGTTTTCATTATAGAATCGAACTCCTCACTGGTTACATCTAAGATAGAACTGGCTGCTTGTTGCCGGCCTGCATTGCTTACAATAATGTCTAATCCGCCTAGTTCAGTTAAGGCTTTTTGTACCAATTGCTTACAAAAAGCTTCATCCCGTAAATCGCCAGGAATAGCTACAGCTTTACGACCTTCCTTTTTGATTAATGCAATAACCTCACGAGCATCAGGTTCTTCAGTAGGATAATAGTTGATAGCGACATCGGCACCTTCACGGGCATACGCAATAGCAGCTGCACGCCCCATACCTGAATCACCGCCGGTAATCAGTGCTTTTCTGCCAGCTAAGCGGCCAGAACCCTTGTAGCTAGTTTCGCCACAATCAGGTACCGGGTCCATTTTGCTTTGCAACCCTGGCCAGGGTTGAGGTTGACTTTTAAAAGGTGGTTTAGGATATTTTCCTTTAGGATCTTCAAGCTTCGGAGAACTTGGTAAGTCAATTTCAGAGCCAGTTGCTCCCAGAACTGGCGACACCGCTGCTACAGCCATTGTAGTGCCCAAACCAGCAATTACCTGGCGCCTGGTTAACTTATTTTCTTCATTCATAATAGGTAGTATTTGGATGAATAACTAACTATCTGGTAAATAGATTTAATTAAATTTGCTTTCCTGATAAATTAGCTTAAAACATTAATTCTTATTACCGTCGCTTCGGCTTAAGCATATCCTGTTTTCAAGGCAACCATATTTAATTTTTTCATCAGATGATTCGACTTTAATTCTGCTTGAACTATTGATTTAGACAAGCTTCTGAAATTGAGTTTTCAAAATAATTATTACTGTAAGTTCAGCATCTACTAATATTAATCATGTTACTTTGAAATCTAAAGGGAGTTTTAATTGTTAATCGATAACATAATACAATGCCTTTTTTTAATCAAGTAGGATAAAGAACTGGTTACAGCAAAATGGACGTAGAAAACAACTTTGAACCTAATAAAAAAGTTTCCTTTTCCAATAGCTTTTCATTGCTTTTGAAACTGGCACCAGCTAATTTTAAAAGAAGTTATGGCTATTTACTCACCGTAAAAGATGGAGAGCACGAAAATACCTTAAAATATGAAGTAGATATTACTTACATTAAAACTATTCCTGAAAAAGCAAGGCTATTTGAGCTTAAACGAACTTCTAAAGTTTACATTAATGATATGGAGCCCGATCTTTTAATTGATCAATTGGCTTATGAAGCTGGCTCGGTTATATATCCTTTAGTAGTAGAAATAGATTTTGATGGAAAATTTTTAGCTATACATAATTATGAGGAAATAAAAAACCGTTGGCAGGTAAAACGAAAACAAATTACTTCGTATTTTACTGGTGAAGAAGCAGAAAAATATTGCAAACTGATGGATAAAACAATAGCATCAGAAAGCAAACTTAACTGGAGCCTTGCTAAAGACTACTTAATTAGTACGTACTTTTCTCCCATTTATAAATCATACACCTCAAAGCTTGAGATTACTGAACCAAATGCATTTCCTTTAGCTGGTAAAGCACAGCCTGTTGCTTTTCAAATAACGCAACAAGTACAAGAAAACCTTAATGAACTCAATGCAATAGAACTATGGCATGGAGGAGTAACTTCAGATGAAAGAAGCGCTCTTGATGTAGAGCAGGAGCAAGATTTTCCATTGAACAGGGGCGTTGATGAAAGCTTGAATGCAGTGGAAGGACAATACACAGCACGTTATTTATTACATGCAAATACAAAAGCTATACGGTCTATCAATGCCGAATGGAAATTGAGTTTAAGAATGCCGTTAATAATTACTTTAAGCTTATACGAAACTCAGCCCAATAATACACCTACACAATCACAAAATAATGACAGTTACAATAGTTTATTATTGTTAGACAAAGAAGAACCAACAACTTTATTAGGTTCTATCTGGAAGTCACTGTTTGGCGGCTAATATCAACAACCTAATACTTAAATTACCTCCATTGTTGTTTTACCTTGCGGCAAATAGACGGAGAGTTCAATTGTTAATTCTTCACCTGTTTTCTTATCTATTAGAGTTAATGCTGATTCTCCATTAGGCTTCTTTAGGGCAGCTATTTTACCATTTGCATAAAGATGTACAACTGCATCAAGCGGCAAAGCCTCTACTTTGAATCCTGATTGAAAATCAGTAATTAGTTCTTGTAATCTGGCATCAGATTCTTGTTTATTAAGATACATAGTAGTGGACATAATTTGTTCACGGTTAGCCAAAGCTGCCTTAAAACGGTCGTACGCTGCCTGATCGATTAAATCAGCTACTTGCTGGTACGCTGCTCTTACCTGTTCTTTAAGATCGGGCATTGTTCTTAAATCTGTAGCATTTTGAAAAGCTTGGATGGTATAAGGTACATCAGCCATAAAAATGCTTTCATGTGTAAGAACAGGATAATACTTGGATGCATCTACCGGAGGGAATTCATATCCTGGAAGTTGTTCTTTGAACGTAAAGCTATGATTAACATCAAAGACTTTAATATTGTACTTGAATTCGGCGTTAGGGCTCACTGACAATTCGCCTGGTAAAGGCAGTAACTTAATACTTAATTTTTGTTTGCCGCTTTGAAATATACCGGGGTTAATAGGAACCATGGTAGAAGCTTGCCCTGCCACACTTAAAGTAAATACTGGTATGTCGTTCACGCTAGCTTCAAATTGACAGGAAGCTGCGCTAAAATCTATTTGATAATAAGGCTGCATTATTTTATAGTTTTTACTTTTCTCAATAGTTATAGGTTGAGCATTTATGTCCTGACCGCGTTTAGGCGTACATGATATGCAGGTGCTTACACCTACTAGAAATGTTATAATTCGTATGAGAAATTTCATCAACTAATCTTACTCACTGTTTTAAAACTTTAACCTCAACAAGGTTTAAACGCCTTTTTAATCGTTCTGCAATAAAATTTACCTGTTGCTTATAAGAACCTGCATCCGACCAAATGATGAAGAGATATTTATCTTTTGTAAAATACCTTCGATCCAATTTTGCAGTTAGCTTTCTTATTTCATTTTTTAGTAGAGGTAAGGATTTGTAGCCTACAATATATACTCCTAATTCCTGATCGTGATGCGGCTGTACATACATAGCCATCAATACACCACTAACTGCTTGAATGTTGACACCATCATAAATACTACTTATTATATTAGCATCAGTTACCACAGCCGGATTAGAAGTGATACCCATTGATTTGGCTTCTTGACTAATTGGCTGGATTACAAACCCTGATGGAATTTCACTGGCAAGTAGTTCAAATGTATTTGGAAAAAGAGTTGAATTCTTAATTTTATTTGATTGTGCAACACAAGTTATTATCGTACAAATAAGTATAGTACTTAATCCTAGTCTTTTCAATGAATTTAATCTTTTTTGGGGACTGTCACTCAAATTTATGGCTTGTATGTTTTTATTACTCTGTCCAATACAGTTTTAAAGTTGGTTTCATAACTTGGCTTCACCATGTTATTAATGAGTACTACATTTGTATTTTCAACAAGCTTTCCGTTTTCTATAGGGTGGCTTTTGGACAACAAAAGTGATAATCCTGGTTTTACATTTCTCCACAAATAAGCCGAACTGCTAGGGTAAAGTTTATTGTTCCTGTCTTTCTTTTGTACTTCCGGCTCAAGTACAACGGGCTTGCTATAATGACTAAAAATATATTTATTAATAGCCTTTGAGGTAGCATCGGTTTCGAAACCGATAATTAAGCCTACTAATTTTTTATCCTCTACAGAATTTAATAAGTAAGAAACGAAACAATCTTCCGTAAGCGCAACTGGGCCAAAGTTATAACCAGCAATATCATAGGTGGTATAGGCCGGTAAACTGGTTAAAGGTTCTGTCCGATCGGCAGATTTTTTCCGGTTTTTAACTAATACGCGTGGGTCTTCCTTAAATGTCAGCTTTTCTAAATCAACCTTTTCTTGTGCGGTACAAGAGTAGCTCATAAAGCTTGCAACCATAATTATTAATATTTTTCTCATATTTACTGTTTAATCATTTTTAATCAGCATAAAGTTTGCACTGATACCAGATACTTCCTCAAAGCTTTTAATCACATCAAACTTCGGTATCAAATCGCGATACTCACCTTTTTTCTCATAAAACGTGTGGTCTTTAGAAACACTTGGAACTTTTTTCGAAGAAATTCCCGCCTTTACAACAATTATGTATTCTACATCTAGTCCATCAAAACCAAGCACAGGGCGATAATAAATGCCATCATCTACGCAGTTCAATTTATGCCCAAAGGTAACCGAGCCGCTGCTTTTAGCACTCATTTCAAAATAGCCGTTGGCTTTAACAACAACTAAAGATACTTGTGCCTTAACATACATGCCGGCTTTAATCTCTACCTTTAGTCTTGCTGTAGTTTGTAATTTTAATGCTGTGTCTGATCCGTCACTTACCGTATTAAATGAAAAATTAATATTGTCAAGGTTAATGATACCGCTTACTACCAAATCAATATACACATCTGCCTGCGTTTTAAACCCGAAATCGTCGTCACCTACATCAACACCCTTGTTCATCATATCTTTTATTTTTTGATATAGTTCAAGTGCAGGTCTTGATGCAGCGCCTTCGCTAAAAGCACCTGCAACAGCCGAAATTGTCAAACCCAGCAAATCCACCGTCATCTCCAATCCTATGAGCGGCGTTGCAGATATATTAAATTCAACTTGTGTGCCAATCTTCTCTATGGCCTGCTTTGCTTTTCTGGCTCGTTTTAAATACCAACTGGCATCTATCGTTAAATTGGGTGGTTTTACCTCAAATAAAACAGGTGTGTTTTTAAATCCAATGTTTCTGATGAATCCTTTAGTTCTGTTGGTGATCGCATCAGCCATATTACCCATGGAGGCAAACAAGTCATACAGTTTCTTGAGCTTTATATCATAATCTTTGGTTTGATAAAGCTTTTTCTTTTGCCCTTTGTTCCATTCACTTTGGAGACTCATTTTCCAACTGGCTTCCTTTTGCTCCCACCGCCGTTCAGCGCCAATTTTACCAGCTTTTTTCTGCAAATCTTTAAGCTTATCTTTTGATAAGTTTTGCCCTTTGATGCTTAAATCGTTCGTAAGGTTCAGATGGAAGGCAAATATCCATTTGATATCAGGATATGCCTTAACTAAAATACTTGGCTTATTTTTATCAGAAAAATAACGGCAGGTATTTACATAGTACAAAAAGTTGTTAGTCTGGTTATAGATAGGCCATATATACCTGAACGGGAAAACTTCTACATTAGCTAAGTTAGCAAAAATTTCTGCCGGTAAAACTTCACCTTGCATGGTAACGCTGGTAGCTGGTTTTGATTCTTGTGCTGAAATATGGCTTACAACTTTGATCTTTTTGTTATCGTGCACCTTGGGTGTGCCTTTGTATAAACATCCGGCTACATTGAAGTCTTTAATGGTAATATTAAGCTTCTTCTTGAGGTTGATATCTGGCGATATGGTTTCATAAATCAAGCTTTGTGCATCACTCGAAAATATCTTGAACTTTATAGTAGTTCTTCGATTTTGTTCATGCTGTTCTTTGGTAAGATGCTCGCCTTTGATGAGCAGCATAGTTTTTCCATAGCCTTTTGCTGTTATACGGTTTGCTGAAATGCCTTTTGATATCAAATAATCAACAGCGGCTTTAGCCCGTCTTTCAGATAGGGCCATGTTATACTCAGGCTTGCCTCTATCATCAGTGTGCGACCCTAATTCAACCGGCACATAAGGCGATTCCAGTAAAAAGTCTCCTATTTTATTGAGTATAGGTTTGGCATCTGCCCTAATAAATGATTTATCAAAATCATAATGAATCATCTCTGAAATGATAAAATCTTTATGAATTTCACCTTTCAGGCGCAGCTTACCTTCATCAAACAATACAACTCTATCCTGGTCATCAGCAACTTCAATACGGGTAAAGCCACACAGCTCATAGCGTTTAATATTAAGCTCGTTTGCACCAAGCTTAACCGGACTTAAATTGGCTGATGGTAGAACTTTAGGCGTATTAATCAACTTATGCTTAACCCTCAAATACCGTGCATGATACACATCACCATTAGGGGTAGTATCTTTGATAAGACCGTTAACCTCTTTGGCTGTAACTGTAATATAAAATTCGTTATCCTCGGTAGCATACTTCATTTTGCCGAACCAGGAAAACGTGTTACGAATAAATAAATTAACCTGCCCATTGGTGCATTTAACACCATTATAGGTGTGCACTAATACATCAGGCCCCCATCTGTGGCTATAAACGTTAACAACAAGCTCGCTGTTACATAAGCCTACTGTATCAATATGTAGTTTAACATCATCACCGTAATAAATAGGATTCGCTACTGTAACGGGTTTGCCATCAGCCCAGCTCCAGCTCGACTTTACTATAGCCGGTGGGCAATATCCTCTTACTAAAAGACCAGTATCTTTACTTTTATCAATTTGCCCAGTTAAAGTAGCTTCTAGATAATACTGATTATAAACTCCGCACTTTTCTGGAGGAATGCTTAATTGGCTAACTACAGGCCCACGATTACCAAATTGCATGAGTATTTTATTTCTACGCCCATCCTCAAGCAACCATTTAACAGCCTTTTTATCTTCATCCTTAGTGCCTGTAACCCATTCAGAAACCTCAAATTTGTTTGGCTGATTAGCAACTATAACTAAACATGTTCCATTACCCATTTTGGGATAATATTTACCTCCGGCATGTTTAATTTTTAATACTCCTTTTTGGTTAGACATATCAATCACTGAAATATTAAACCTTCAATATCTTCTTCTGGCTGATCCATTTCTTTAAGATCAACAGCCGGATTTAAAGCATTAGCAACTGCTGGTTGGGCATTTTTAAAGTTCTGCTTACTTAATTCGGCAGATTGTCCGTGCAAAACAATCCTGATGCATTCCGGACCACCAATAGGGCAAGTAGCTTTGCTGTTCTCTAACAAAATTTTGCCACCATTACTTAAAACAACCTCTTCAAAATAATGCTTCCATTCACTAACCACGGCTGTACAAACTCTATTGTTTTGTTTACTGCATGAGCCGAAAGTGTTTTTTTCGAAAGTTGTACCAAGATCTTTTGTGTTAGCTATTAATTTAAAAGCTGAATTTTGGTCATTTGCGTATTCCTTTTGCTGTGATAGCACCTTTAATTTATCTGTAGCTGTGCCAAAATTACATTGACAGGTAGCGCCTTGTACAACTAAATGTTCTTGTGCCATAGCTTTTTAAAATAAATTGACCTTTTCAGAGCTTTGAATATTTACCTTCTTAGATGAAACGAGCTCCATATCTTCATCAGCACTATGGGCTGTTACCTTGCCAGCAATCGTTTCCGACAGTTTGGCCCGGTGTGTAGCGCTATCATCAGCTGTGGATAGGATATCTTTAGCGGTAATTGTATGTGTTTTAATTGCACTTTCACTCAATGTATCGCCGGCAGTAGTATAAACATTTTTACCTGCAGTGCTGGTTAAATTTTCTTCAGCACTAATAGTTATATTTTTAGCAGATATATTAATATTTTCAAGTGCAGTAATAGTAATATTGTTGCCAACCGTATCAATTTTAATCACATTATTGTTACGATCGGTGATTGTGATAGCCTGTGTGGCAGCACTATCATCAAAACCTATGATATGCCCACTACGTGTAGCAATGCTCTTTAAATGGTTATTAACTTGACGTATGCTATCGCCACTATTTCCGTGATATACACTACCCATAATTACAGGACGTGCTATATTCCCCTCTTCAAAACCAACCAGCACTTGGTCATTAACTTCAGGTATGGCAAAAAATCCTCTATTATTTTGACCTTGATCGTCATGTCCGGCACTTGGAGTAACCAACCTCAACCATTCTGTTGGGTCGTTGGAAGTACATTGCCATTTAAATTGAACTTTTATGCGCCCTTGCTTTTCAGGATCATTATTGTCGAGTACCGTAGCCAGTTGCATATCAGCAAGTGGCTTTTCAACTTTACGTACTGGCAACTTTTCAGAATCTGCTGACACACCCTCAAAAGTATTTTGGTAATGACCCACGCCATCCAATTGATGATAAACTGCAGTAACCAAAAATTTACCAAAATCCTGAACCTGAAAACCTATTTCGGCACGCATACTAGTACTAATGCTTACTATTCCTCCAAGTTTCACTTGCGGGTTATCACCATTTCCCATTATACTCAACAACTCAGATATTAATGCTTTATGTTCATTTGTCACAAAGTTATCTATCTCTTTTTGCGAATTCACCCTAACATCTAAAGGCTCATTGTATTGTTTACTATAAACCTGGTTAGATGCTGCAATAGCATGAGAAAGATCGGGCGAAGAAGGATTGCTGCGTGATGGTTGTGCGCTCAATAATTGATCTTGCTGTGAATGATATGAAAATTTCTGATAATTAAGCGGCGCTATTTGCATGCCGTATTGCAAACTATGCAGATCACGTCCGTAGATAAGCGTTACTTCATCCAGCTTGGCTGGCTTTCCAAAATTAAGCTTAACACCATCGTAATAAAACCATTCATGATATTCTGCCGAAAGACGATTAATGAACTCAAAATCACTTTCTCGGTACTGAATAATATAATCTATTGGTGAGGTATAGGTCGGAGCAATATTCATGCTCAGATCATTCTGCGGTGCATCAGCTGTTGCTTTCTCTACAATAGTTTTAAGATCTTTATTTAAATATGAGCCTAAATCTGGCCCACGATCAATCAATATACTCGGACTAAATCCACTTACTACTATATCGCCCTGGAAACCATGACTTTGAGCAATCTCAACCCGGGTTATTTTACCTATAAACTGGTGCTCATAATCTTGACCCCGGCCAAACTGAACCGTCAAATTTTTCCCTATAAACTCTTTAGATTTTTCGAGGGTAACTTTATTAGTATTTTCTATCTGGTCGTGGTTAAAACGCAATTGAAAAGTGTGGTGTTCATTAAAGCGTTGCGCCAGGTTAAAACTCGAAAAGTGTGTGATGGATGTACCTTCTATACTAATATCAATTTTTATCTTGGTTTCCATATTATAAGGCTTAATGTGTTATTTCAAAGGCCAAGGACGGTAGTAGCTAATTATCTTATAGATACCTCCAACTTTTCCAAATACAAACCCGAATGAGGTTTCTTCTCCATTATCCTGCGTATATTGTTTTTGCAGCTCGTATAGTGTACTACCTTTATCGGTTACTTGTTGCAACATCTTATAATAATTTTCAGGAGTGGCTTTGTCTATTTCTGATAAATCATCCTCTTTACTTGCTGGTATAAGCTTTATTGCATCTTTAGTAAAAATATCATCGAAATACTGTAAGAACTCTGCTTGTTTAATCAAACCATCCTGCGGTTTTATATTTGAACTTTTCAATTCATCGTTCGTCCACTGGGGTGCCGTTTGCAATGGAAAATAAAAAAACGCAGTGACTGCGACTTTGTTCTTGACCTTCACAGCACTTTTAAACTTTACTAAAGTGTTTCTAAACTGTTTTTCATCATTTGATGACGTAGCATTAATATCTGCCTTTTGATCGATGATCGTACTTGTATCAGCCGCTACATGAGTATGCTGCTTGTTGGTGCAGCCTTGTGCCGTTTGCATTAAAAAGAGCACAACGATGTAATAACCCAACTTTTTAAAAGGCTTCATGGGTTTAATTTCTAGGTATATGAATTAAAGCTCGCTGTTCCATTCTTTTTAAAATAACAGCTGCTCCTAACTGGCTTGATACTGCATTAGCATCATAAATACCATCTTTAACATATTTACCTTTGGTGTAATGATTGGAATAGCTCCATAAATAAGGTGTGCGTATACCTTTTCTATTGTAACCAAAACCATTATAACCTTCTAATTTTAAAAGTATAAAAGGCAAACTCCAGTTGGTAACTTGATCATATTTCATCAGCTTTATGGCATCTACTGCACTTTCTTCAAAAGTAAATGGCGGTGCATGTCCAACTTTAGGTCGGTGAGCCGGCACATGTACTGTATAACCGGTTAGCGGATCACCATTGTGTAAATGCTTTTTAAAACTAAGAGAACATTCAAGATAATGCACACAGGCAATAAAATACCAAGGCACACCTGAACCGCTTATAAATGCAGTATCTGAAAATATATCTCTGTTTAAACCGAATGCACTGCTGTTATCAGCAAATTTCCCCTGTAGCAAATCCTGAGTTCTGCTAAAATAGGAACTTTGTACAGGTTTGGAATTGTTAAATAAATTGTAAGCTGCTACTGTACTTGCTGTAGTTGGTAGCGAATTAAAGCGATTGTAAAAAGGAATATAAGAAGATTGAAATAAAGGTTGGCTATTAAATATTGACCCGTTATTAACTCCTCCACCTCTTACCAAGTTACTGATCCCTTCATATCTTGCTCGGTTGACTACAATCTTTTCGTCAATTACTTTGTCTATTTCGGCAACCTTTCCTTTTGTTATTTCGCAAGTATTAAAAAGCATAATGTACTCCATAGATGTTGGTGCTATGGAACTTACTTTTTTATTTACTGTTGGTGAACCGGGCTTAATTATCTTTTTCTTCTTCATAAAAAACAAAAAGAACTGATCGGAAAATAAAAACGGAGAAGATTCTTTCCATCCTCTCCGTTTTACTAAATAACTTAATGTTATTTATTTTTTATTTAGGCCAATCATTTTCATGCTCGGCATTACCAATTTTTAAGGTACGTGCAGAAATCACAAAGCTTAGAGACATTGGTGCATTACCAACAATTGATAATCCTTCATTATACTGAATTATGTAGCCATCCTGAAAAGTTAACTCCTTCATTTTGGCATCCTCTTCAGATTTTTTAAAGGTGATAGTACCACTAAGCGGCTTATATTGATTGTTCACCATTGATTCAATTACAGAAGTATCTTCTGTAGATTCTACTTCAACTTGGATGGTACCACCATACACACCTGAAGATGGACGCCCTTTAGCATCAACATCTCTGCTTAACGCAAAACTGCATTGCAGTACGTCAAATTCTTTTGAACCTATATTGATTCTTGCTTTGAAAGCCATAATAGTAAATGTTAAATAGTTTATAAAAAAGCCAAATGCTTGCAAGCAGGGCTTATGCTCAATAAAAAATAACTAACTTAGGCCTTAACACCTGGCCAGTCGTTCACATGCTCTGCATTGCCTAACTTTAATTTGCGAGCAGATATGGTAAATTTATAACTCATTGGCGTATCACCAATGATACTTAAACCTTCAGAATACTTGACAATGTAAGCATCCTCAAAAGAGAGTTCTTTCATTTTCGAATCTTCTTCAGATTTTTTAATCAGCAAGGTACCAGTTAGTGGTTTATACTGATTATTTACCATTGATTCTATCACAGAAGTGTCTTCAGTTGACTCCACTTCAATGTCGATAGTGCCACCGTAAACTCCTGAGGACGGGCGTCCTTTTGAATCCACATCACGGTTTAAGGCATAAGAGCAATTAAGCACATCGTACTCTTTGCCCGAAAAATTTAATCTTGCTTTGAAAGCCATAACGATAAATTTTGAGGTTAATACTTTAAGCCAAACGCTGGCTTATTTTATATTAACTACAACCAAGCAGATATATTGTTTCAGATAAATAACATTGCGTTGTAATTGTTTTTTACGACAACTTTTTACCAAAATTGAATAGCTTGTTTAGCCACTTTTGAGCATACTCATTCTCTATAGAGTAGAGGTACCCAATAGTACTTGTATGTACAGGGTTTATGTTCCTTTTTGCCAGTACTGACCGTTTAATGGATAAATAAGTGGCCTTTTGCGTGGTCCGCCAATCTTTCCATGCCTCTTCATCCAATATAGATATAATACGTGCAGAGCGTCCGTAAAAATCGCTGTCAAAATTGTCCTTGCCGGAAACGAATACACGATGAGGCAAAAATACCCGATCAAAAAAACCTTTAATTTTAAAATTGATAGACTGCTTAAAAACCGGGCAAAAAACAACTATATGGCTGGCCCACTTCAGCTTTTTTACAGCGTCAGCCAAATCAGGTTCTATGTCGGCAATACGATCAGGAAGTTGCTGATTAGGGTTAAACTTTAAATTAGCAATTACAATCTCTTTAACTATAGCTTGCGCACTTTCAGCTCCCTTACGATAAATATCAATAAGCGTTTGGGTTATTTCACCCTTGTTATTGTCTGCATTTATAATTACTACCTGTTTCATTTTGCCATACAAAATTACAGATAATAACAATAAAGGCAACAACTTGCTAACCTACACCTAATTAGTAGAACACCCCATACTATTTAAGTATGAGGTGTTCTACTAAATGCAAAACTACTGCTGCTTGTAGTCTGTATTCCAAGTTGCACCACCATCATCTCCCTTGTGGCCATCCAGCTTTACCACAAAACTTTTGGCAGGAAAATAAGGTGTAATATTTATATCTAAATGAATTCTGTCTTTCTGCACTTCGTCACGCTCAAATTTTATAATTTTAAAACGTTCTATAAGGCGATCAGGCCCCTGAATACCATCTAAAAACTTGACAATTTGTGAACGTAGATCTTGCTCTGTTTTAGAGTTCCAATTTTCAAATGCGCGCCTATTCAGAAAATCGAATAAAACTTTGGTTATATAATCAAACACTCTAACTACAGAGTAGGTTTGCAAACCTATATTATCGCCATTGAACAAAGTTTTAGCCGAGAAAGCCATTACTTTGCCGTATTCGTTAACCATAGGTACTAAGCCTATTCTCTCCAAATGGGAAATTTCACTCTTTTTCAGATCAAAACGTACACCATCTACTTCATTTACCGCACCATGCTTTTTACCCGCAGTAACTTGCGACATTAAAGTATAATACATTTTACCTGCCAATGCGGCGGAACCCGGAACAAATAAATCGTCTTCTTCTCCTACTTCAGCTACTTTACCACGCCCAACCATCCAGTTACACGTCATGATAGTATTTGATTTGAAAGCCTCTCCGCCAGTCAAGTTAGCTGATGTAAACAAATCAATTACATCATCTGGTTGATCAAGGTCTGCAAAGTCGGTTACCAACATCACCTTATTCTCAAACGCCATTTTAGACCACCGTTCTACCACCTTGTTTGAACCTAGATAACCAGGCACAACCATTATAGAGTAATTTTGGCGCAGATCTAAACGGTCATAATTTTGCTTAAGCTCATCGCTTACATACTCTATAAATCTGGGGTTATCCAGCTCTTTCAATTGATCAAGCGAGGCGTTCATGATAACCACATTTTTAACTTTGTCCGCTTCCGTATTTTTGTAAAACAAATGTAGAGAGCGATAAGCTTGCTCTAATTCACGGGTACCTTCAAGTACAGTATTAATATTCTTATTTAAATTCTCTTCGGCAAGTTGAAGATTTTCAGTGCTTTTTTCAACCATTTCACCAACAGAGCTACCTGTTTCCAAAGCTTCAATCCATTGGTTTAATTTTTGTTTAAGCTCTTCACGCTCCTGCTTCTTTTCATCATCAGTTAAGAATATCTGCTTACGAGCCTTACGCACCGGGTTCAGGTTTTGTAAACCATCAATTGTGGTTTCTAATAAATCAAATCCGCCAACTCTCGACAGTTTATCTAAGCTTTGCGCCAAGGTAAGTTCTTGCTCGGCGGTCTTTTCAGCAGGTTTAAACCCTTGAGCCGATGAGGTTCCGTTTAAGGCTTGCTCGTTTGGTGTTGCCATGTTAATACGTGTTACTGTTTAGGGTAATATCGAAATGTTATTGATCAAGTTCCTTAACAAAGTTTTTAAGTGCGCTCACGAAGGCAGCTCTTGTTTCTTCATTATCAAGCGTTGTTTTTAATGTTTTATTGGTTTTCAGCTGCTTAATAATATTCAGATACATTTCGCGTTCGATATTGAGTTTACGCAAATAACTGCTTTGCTGCACCAAGTTTTTAACTCCGAAATCACCTAGGTTTTTAAATTTTAGGTTTTCAGTAATCACTGAACCATCCTGTTTGTCAAGTGTTACATTAACATTGGGATTATAATGTTCAAAAACTTCTTCAACTGTTTTTAAACCTTCTACCTTTTCAGGCCGAAGAGGTTCGTTGTCTGTAAGCTTTTGTATGAATAATGTTTTATTGGGAGATATCTCACCAAATGCTTCTGAGGTATCGACTTTTCTTTCGTTTCCTCCTATTTCATAATTAAACATAGGTATGGGATCAAGTGTGATATATGCTGATTATTTTATACTAAATGCTTTTGATGCAAAATTGTTTTCACAAGCAGCAATGTATCAAACGGTTAATAATTAATTAATTTTCCAAGCGAGTTCATCGCTTCCTTGCTGCTTATCAATACTTATGGTATGTCCTTTTGTTAGTTCGCCCGAAATAATATACTTTGATATTGGCCGCCTTAACTGGTTACGGATTACACCAGATAACTGCCTTGCACCATATTTAGGAGTAAAGCCTCCTAAAGCTAGCATGCTTTTGGCATCGTCGCTAATGGAAAAGCCAATACCCATTTTCTCTAAAGAATCTATTAAGCTTTTTAATTGAATATCAAATATCTTAACCACATTCTCTTCCGCAATAGGCTTGAAGGGAACTATTTCAGATATTCTGGCTAAAAACTCGGGTCTGAATTTGTGAGCCATTACTTCCATTAACTGGTTGGAGGTAGGCAAATGCCCTTGGTTTAATTGTTCGGCAATCCATTCGCTACCAATATTAGAAGTAAACAAGATTAATGAATTGGAAAAATCACCCTCTTTGCCGAGCCTGTCGTGCATGTGGCCTTCATCAAGTATTTGTAAAAAGATATCGAACACCGAGGGATGCGCTTTTTCAATCTCATCAAAAAGCAGTACTGAATAAGGCTGCTGACGTATTTTATTGACCAGCAGGCCACCTTCTTCGTAGCCTACATAACCCGGAGGCGCACCATACAGCAATGCGGCAGAATGCTCTTCCTTAAACTCTGACATATCAAATCTGATCATCGCCTTTTCATCATTAAACAAGAAATCGGCAATAGATTTAGCCAACTCAGTTTTACCTGTACCAGTTGGGCCGAGCAGGAAGAATGAGCCTATGGGCTGGCCTTTTTTGTTTAAACCACTACGCGATTCAAGTATCGCATCGGCAACTGCTTTTAAAGCTTGATCCTGACCAACCACACGTTTTTTGAGGAATGCTTCCATATTTAAGAGCCTTTCCTTTTCATGAGCTTGTATCTTGCCAAGTGGGATACCAGTTTTGTAAGATATAATAGCGGCAATATCCTGCTTATCTACTTCGCTTGTTTTATCCTGAGCTAATCGCTCCAGCAATGGCAAATTCCGGTCAAAATATTCAATGTATTCATCAGCAGTTTCAAAACTGCTCACCTGCGCTTCATCTTCTAATTTTCCGAGTAGTACTGCGCTGGTTTTATTTTGCATTAAACTGTAAAGCCATTTGTACTCGCTTGTTCCGGCTCCACCTTCAGTATCTTTAAGTGTGGCAAACTTTTCTTTCAACTCCGCCAATGTCATACCTGAGGTATCATTCATCAGCCGTATGGCAGCCATAGTACGATCCATCAGATCAAAGGCAGAATCGGGCAAACGACGATCTTTCATGTAACGCTTAGCTAGGCGTACGCAATCTTGCACCGCCTCATTGCTGATTTGCAACCCATGATGCTCTTCATAGTAAGGCACCAATTTATCAAGCATTTTAATGGCCGTATCAACATCAGGCTCATTTACCTGTAATACTTCAAAACGACGGCTAAAAGCCTGTTCTGGCTCTATAATTTTGCGGTACTCATCAATAGTAGTTGCACCAATCACAGTAATCTCTCCGCGAGCGAGCTCTGGTTTAAGTAAATTCCCTACGCCTCCACCAATAGGACCTTTACTATCTAATAGCGTATGTATTTCATCTATAAATAAAATGGCTTTATCAAACTGCTTGATTTCGCGCAAAATACTTTTAAGCCGATCTTCTATTTCTCCTTTGTAAGATGCTCCGGCAATAAGAGAACCGAGATCAAGCTCAAATAAATTTACATTGAGCAAGGATTGTGGCACCTGATTATTTACTATTTCTAAAGCAAATCCATCCACCAACGCAGTTTTACCTACTCCAGCATCGCCAGTTATGATTACGTTTGGCTTTGTGCGGCGACTTAAAATTTCCATAATCATCCGCGTTTCTTTATCGCGTCCTATAATAGGATCTATTTTACCTTGACGTGCTAAATCAGTACGCTCCACACAATATTTCAACAACGCAGTGGTACTTCTATTACCAGAGCTGACAGCACCTCCATTATCTGGTGCTGATGCTACAGCATGTTGAACACCTTCATCTTGTATATATACATCCAGCAACTCTTTTTCCTTTAAGGGGAACGATTTTAACTGTCCGGCATTAAAGCCCACGTTAGGTTTCGTAAGCGCAATCAGGATACATACAGGTGTTATAACATCAAGTCCGAACTTTACACGCACATTATCTGACTCATCAAATACAACTTTAACAGCATCGTTACCCAGCATTTCATCAGGTACAGTAATAGACTGTGGATATTCTTCCATGCGGATATCAGCCCAATCGCTAATGTAAGCAACATCTTTATCAATAGAGGTTAAAAAGCTTCTCAGCCCCACTTCTTGATGCATCAAACCTTTTAACAAATGGGCTGGACCAAACTCTTTATGATGACACTCTTTTGCCAGAGACTGGGCTACTCTTACTGCGGTTTTAACCGATTCGCTTAAACTAATTACGCTCATAATATTAAAGGTTGAACACTAATTGTTCCAGTTTGCCTGGGTCACATAATAATACATTTTACCATTAGATGTAAAGTGCTGCTGAAGTAAAGCTTGCTGTTTAATAGTATTACGACTTTTAATGAGATAATTAATGTAAGCTTCAAACTGCGCCTGTGGCATAGTGCCACTACGCTTTAAATGAACTACCTTATAATTGAACTGCTCTTTAACACTTGTGGGAACGATCATACCAGTAGCTTTTTGAATATAATCACTTAGCAGCATGTTCTTAATCTCTGACCTTGATACATTCTTTTGTCCCATGTACTCACGCAAAATCTTCAGGTAATTTTTAAACAGCTTTCTGCGGTAATTACTGGCATCCTGCTCCAGGTTTTCACCAATCATCATTGAAAGAATATCAGACATCTGCTTATACTCCGATTCATTTAAGATAACCAAGTACTGCAACTGCGTAGGGTTGTCAGCTACTAAATTGGTTGGTGCCTGTGCGGTCAAGTAATACTTGAAAGCATTATGCGGCAAGTTATTACCCAAGTCGGTAGATACTGGTGCCTGAAACTGAGACATGACTACTGGGGTCACATAACGATACTCCCGCCCGGTTAGCCTGAACGCACTATCTAATGAATGTACTTGCGTATAAATATCGGCTTGGGTTTCTTGCATCAAGCGTTTAAGTGCACCATCCATCGCTAAATTGGATTTAACTACTCCTTTGGGTGGAAAAATTACCGCACCCTGAACTAAACTGTTTTTAGGATAATCCAAGTAAAAAGAAATAGAGTCAGATAATGAAACGTTGAATTGCTGCGTATTACTTAAACCTTCACCAACTACCATGCGGTTTTTCTTGCGCTCGGCCAACTGCATAGCTGATTCGGATACCAGTTTACGTGCCTGTATTACAAAATCGTTATATATGGGATTATAATCGCTATAAACTTGTATAGCCAGCAAACGTGCATCGGCGTTAGCCACTTCTGTAGCCATATCGTACACTGTTGTAGTTTCCATACTGTTACCAGTGCTGCCAATAAGTACGACTAAATTAGTTTCGTGCTTGTGATTGCCAAACATATTTAATGAGGCATGCAGCCCTTCAAATACGGGTTGACTATTAGGTGCTGTAATACATGATGACGTAGTTATATTAGCTTGTTTATCCAAAAAAGCAACTACTTTCCTATAATCTGCATCAAAAGCCTGCCTTTCAATACCACTAGTTGAACAGTTGTTAGCGCCGCGGTAAACTACTGCTCCATAACTAATTTCATTGCCTTTGTTATAGATGTTAAATACATTTTCGAAAGACTGTATAGTACTAGTTATTCCCGGAAAGTAATTACGCATGGAACTTCCACCATCTACCACAAATACTACGTTAACCTTCCGGATGTTCTTGCGAATAGCAAGGTATTCTTTATAGCTTATATGCCCGCCTTTGATATTCAGGATACTGTTGTGCGATTTATCATAAACATCGGTAGCAATGCCTAGCTCCATGTTACTTGTTGTTGAACCTACTGTCGGATAAGAAATTACCGGGATGCTACGCATTAAAGGTTGATCTTGATCTATAAGCGGATCGAAAGTAAAAGAAGCTTTACCAGGACCAGTAAACTGCAGAGACTTATTGATGGTTGCGGCTACAGAGTCATCAGCATCAAAGCCTGTTTTTGCCGAACTAATATAAAGCCTATTGCCCCAGTTATGTACAGCATCAGCGGGTACCCAGCCATAAACACTTCGGGCTGCACTATCTGCAATCAGTTGAGGTTCAGAACCCACTAGCAAGGTTTTACCATCGGCCGACTTCTTGAATATATACAATAATTGATGTAAAGCCAACTTTGATTTTTTATGCTCCATTTCAGGAGAGTCAAAAACATAGAGAGAATCGGTACGATCATAGTAAGTGGCTGGCGAAGTTAAAGGCCCCTTTCCAGATACCAGCGTTATAGCTTTTTCGGGATAACTGCTGCTGGCACTTACATAAGCCGACTGCCAAAGCAATACTTTGTCTTTACTAATCCAGCCGTAGCTTTGCGCACCTTTTTTGTTGGTTAGCTTGCGCCCTTGTACAATGCCTGGCTGGTACTTAATCAACTTAACATAACCGTCACGAACTCTACTTACATAGAACGGCTCCATAAATTTCACTTTTTTCATTACCAATGATCCGCCTGGTGCGGTATAGGTATAATTTTCATCACGATCAGAGAAAACTATCCAAGGCAATGATGTGGTTTTACCATCATCGTACACATTGGTTTTGCTGTTTGGCTTTTCAAAAGCTTTAGGCAGGGTAGCTACCTTTTTTTTAATAGATACCGGTGATTGTGCATTAGCCGCTAAGGTAAAAAGCAGAATGGTAACAAATGATATATTTTTCATGATTGGATAGGCTAGTTATTTGGTGCGTTTGATACCGGTTGTTGTGGATGAATGCTGCTTAACGGTGAGCAAGTTTGAGCAAGTTGATTTAGCTTTTAATGCTACTTCAGCTTCATCAATAGTTACTCCACCCCCAAAGGTTAAGCGCATACAGTATGAATAAAAATCGGTTTGCTTACTGTCGCCGTTATTCTCTATGTTCACAGTTACCTTTTCATCACCACAGAAGTATTTATTTACCAAATAATAATAATGATTATTGAAATCGGATCCATTGGCTATGGCCTGCAAGTGTGCGCGTATATCATCTACAACTTTTTGTTCACTTTCACCAGGTGCTACAATGGTGTTAAAGGTAGAGTCGGGATTAGTAATTAATATTTTATGGTAAATAGGCCGACTGTTATTATCAACCCTTAACCTTACAAAATAAGTACCGGGGTTGTGATACACATACAAAGCAGTTGGCCCTTTAATATCCACACGACCGGTTTCACCAAAAGACCACTCGTAAATACGGGCGTTGCCTTGCGCTTCCAGTCTCACCTCTTCGTTAACAATACCGCGAGTTGGTCCATTGATGGTTAAAAGGGTATCTCTAACAGCCGTTGCCACAGTATCTTTTACATTAATAGGAAACTGCTGCTGAAGATTTCCATCAACCGTTACTCTAACAATATACGCACCTGGCTTTTTAAACCGGTAACTGCCGTTCTGTTGCTTAGAGCGGTCTCCATTACCGAACTCCCACAACCACGATTTTGCGCTAGCTGTGTTGTCCGAATAAACAAGATCTTCATTTAAAAAAATCTCATCTTTTAAAATACGAGCGTTAATGGTTCTTTTGTCAAATAATGAACTTTTAAGTAAAAAGATAAGGCCAGCCAAAAGCAGGATAGTGACTATTATGTAGAGAAACAAATAACTTTGCCTGTTAGTGTTAATTGGCCTGCCGCTGTTGTAATCGTCTTGCATGGTTTAAGGTGAGGTTATAGTACAGAATCAATTGTTTATTTTAACGTCCGGGAGTACTGAGGCTTTGCTGTAGCTGCCGGGTAGAAAGCTTACAATCATCTAAAAGTTTATTGAGCCGAACAATGTCGTTGTAAGAATTTCCCCTAAGTTCTCTTTTATCATAAAAAAGATCTTCTTGTATTTTAGATGCATAAATAAAGCTCTTGTACCTGCTATCATAAGGCCGTGCATTGTAGTAGGACCTTATAGCTGTAATAGAATTTTTAATATCATTTTCCAAAAACAAAGCCTGCACATTAGGATTAAATTTTACTATACGTGCATAAGTAGTATCAATAGTGGGTAAGGCTTCTTCAACAGCTGTTTCAAACCGATTTTCTTCTTGTAACCGTTTAGAAAACTCGCTCTTCGAAATAGAGCTACCATTGCTATAATTGTAAAATATAGCCACACATAGTACAGTAGCAGTAAACAAAAACATGCCTAGAAAGAGTAGAAACTTTTCTCGCCTTTCTTTAACACTAAACTTCATCATAATGGTTATCGTCCGAAACGCCCTTTAATTCTGTTAACTGCTGACTTGTTTGTTCGGTTGCAAGATTCGAGTTGCGAACGCAAACTTTCTATTTGAAACCGGGTGGTAAACAAAGAATCTTTAATATTAGCTTCTGTTGATATATTATCACTCAGCTTTTTATACAGTTCGAAGCTTTTTAAAGCAACAGGATTTTGCTGTAGCTTACCTTGTATTTTCAAGTTACATTCCTGAATGTCGTTCAATAACAAAGTTTGGTTATTCATCTCCTCGGCATTCATCTTCGTGTATTGCGACAGCTGTTGCATACGTTGTAATATAATGTCAAAGTTGTTGTTGATATCGCTACGTATCGCAATCAGGTTGTCGGATTGTTTTACCCGTTCGTTAAGCATGACCACTTCACGGTCTGAAGTAAGGAAAAAGCAGTATAACGTTAATATACTAAAAGCAATTAAAGTTGTGAAGTACAATATAAACCTTATATAGGCATTGCGCAGATCGCTACTATTTTCTGGCTTCATTCAATTTATCAACAAAGTTTAAAGATTCTTTAAGACTTCTTCACCACTATCAAGCATTATTAATGGAACTTTAATGCTTAACTCCCTGATCTGCTAAGTATTTTTCAACCTGCGAGATTGTGATTACAACTATTTAAGAAATGATTTGTTTATTCATAAATGAAATTTAACCCACAGTTACACGCCTTTTATAGCCATGCCTTCACCATTATATAATAAGCCGTTTAGATTAAGCAAAATATTTAGCGGACAAGATCTTGATAAACAAGATATTGGATCCTCTATTTCTCAGTATATAGAACTTATAATTTTTACCCGCTACGGTGAGCACCGTTTTAAACCCGATTTTGGATGCGAAATCTGGGATCTAGATTTTGAGTTGATTATTAGTGAAAGTATATGGGAAGAAAAACTCAGACAGTCACTTTTACGATCAATAACCCAATACGAAAAACGTATTTATGATATAAATATTAATGTGCACATTAAAGAAGTAAACAAATTTTACCCATTAAGAAATGTAAGCGAAATTAAAAAGAAGGTAGAAATTGTGGTAAGCGGGAAAATGCAGCAAACCGGCGAAAATTATGTATTCACTACTTCTTTGTTTTTAAGTCCGTTATCTGCCTAAGCTATGAGCAATATACTTTTTAATACTAAAGAAGACATCAGGACACGGATGCTGCGTAATGCTATGGATTACTGGGGAACCACCAATATAAATGACATGGACCCCATGGTAAGGCTTTTAGTAGAGGCTTTAAGCATTGAACTTTTTAATGTATCTAACGATGTAAAAAACTTAGAAAATAGGGTACTGAGTAAAATATCACGCATCTTAGCCTCCGATTATCTTACCTCAGCCTTGCCTGCCCACGCGGTGCTTAAAGGCCAGCCTGTAGAAACCCGGGAGTTTATTAATATAGATAACTACTTCTTTTATAAACGACAGTCTTCAAACGACATTGCACGTACGGGAGAACCTACAGTTTTCTTTTCTCCTGTGGGAGAGGTAGCATTGTTTAATGCTAACATACGGTATACTTACAGTGGTGTAAACTTATATGAATATGATGAGCTTATGCGACGTAATACCGTGTTAACAACATTGTCTAAATTAACTACGGAACACAATACATTATGGTTAGGTATTGATTGTGCGCCAGCATTAAACAATCTGCAAAATTTGTCTTTGTTTTTTGAGTGGTCTGACTATGCAGCTAATGATGATTTTTACAAACTACTTTCTGTTGTAAAATGCTATGTGAACGACGAGGAGATTGAAACGGCTCCAGGGCTAACCTATAAAGAAGATCAAGATGCCGGAAGCCGACCAGTATTTTACGAACAAGATATAATTAATCTTATTACCCGCGACATTAAAGAGTATTACACTAATCGATTTATTTCTTTAATTGACAATAAGTTAACAGACATAAGTAGTTACCGTCAAACTTTTCCGGATGCCTTTACAACCATGTTTAATCCATCCGAATTAAGCAGACTTCAATCTTGCGTTTGGATAAAGCTTACTTTTCCGGCGGCTATATCGCCGGGGATAATTGAAGATTTGCAAGTATCTGTAAATTGCTTTCCGGTATTGAACAGAAAAAAACACGAGCAGAAATACCGTTTAAGGGAAGTAAATAACATCATACCTATCAAAGTAACAGATAAGGATCACTTCTTATCTGTAAAAGAAGTACACGATGACAGAAACGTATTTTACAGCGAAATACCTTACACTCAGGCAACTCACAACTTTGAAGGGAGCTACTCTATACGCAATGGAGGTGCAGAACGGTTTGATTCGCGCAATGCACGACAGATGATTGAATATCTTCTTGAATTACTGCGCGATGAAAAAGCCGCTTTTGCGAGCTACGGCACCGATTTTTTAAATAGTGTGTTAAAAACACTGGAGCAGAACTTAGCTATAATTGAAAAAAAGTCTCGCCTTGCAGAAGAAGGGCATGAGCCATTTAATTACCTTATAGTGAAGCCCGGAGATAAAGCAACTATGCTTTACCTGCAATACTGGACCACCCTGGCCAATGCAGCTAACAACATACGCAGAGGTGCGCGCTTACAGCAATTTGAAACAATTAAAATTAAACCAGATAGTTTACAATTAATGACTTCGACCCTGGGAGGACGTGATAGCCTTGGAGCAACCGAACGTGTACAAGCCTATAAGTATGGCCTAACCACCAAAGACCGTATTGTGACCCAAGCCGATTTAATTAGCTATTGTTTTTATGAGCTCGGCAATAAAATAACCGATGTTAAAATTAGTAAAGGCCTGACAGTATCAAGCAATCCTAAAGAAGGATTTAAAAAAACAGTCGATGTGTATTTGAAACCCGCTGATGAAGTTAAGCTATCAACAGAAGAATGGGATACTTTGTTAACCCTGCTGGAATCTAAGTTAACCAGTAGAAGCGTAATCAACTCAAATTACCGATTGTTTATTAATAATTAATAGTACCCAGATAAGTGGTAAAACCTAAACATGAATTTTCCTGTTCCAAGCCCAAAACTGTTTTTTGGCATTCAGCCCCTACTACAAATTTGGTATTCACTATGGTTTGTAGCGGTATAAAATATGATAATAGTACATCTAGTGCTTGAGCAGCACGCGTGCCGGGTAAGTAGTTAAGCATTTGGTTTGCGGTAACTGGCCCAATGGTAATAGTTAATTCTTCTTCAGGCTCATAGACCTGGCCTGCAATAAAGTTGACACCTAATATTCCTATTCCAAGTTTTGTTGCAAGGTGTTCGCTTTCTACAGTTGATGAACTTGTTCTTTTTAGTTCATACTGCAACTCAAAATGACTTTTAAACATAATGCTTAATACATTACCGATAAAAGCTAGATTATTACGTTGTTCATGTATAACTGGAAGCACATGCATCAAGATAACCATTTGCTCGTTGGTAAAACACTTAAACTCTCGCCATTCCTTCAAAAAAATGTTTACTAACTCGTCGTAATCACTTTTTTTATCAAGGCGGTTTTCATAAAGCTCAACAACAGTACGAATGTGATATAATTCTGTTTCCAGCGGTGCAAAAAGTAACCGGGCCTGCTTTTCTTCTTCTCTACGAGCGGCTATATCCTTAATCATCTCCTCTTCAGTAATCATTACACTTGAAGCCGGTGATTGATGGAATAACCCTTCGGGCAGCATGTCATACAAACCTTCCCTGTTGATATTTATAACCAGCATTGGCCGATTACGGTAAATGGAAGTATAATTGGTTACATTCTCAATCTCTTTAGCATAGGCCCTTTTTTGAGGGCCAACTGGTAATATAACAATATTGTCGGCAGCTACACTACCCTGTTCAATAAGCTCCGCAGCTAAAGTTACTGCTTTAAAGTCTGTATCAAGTTGGTTGAAATTGACATTCATGTAACTTGTTTTTTGTGCTGGTTTATGAAACAATAACCATAATTAATGGTAATTGATTAAACAAAGTTCACATTTAATTAAGTGGGCTTTTTTTTATCTATACAGACCTATAACTTTTATGGACGTTAAATCCTTTTTTATCCGCTACCTGCTCTTTCCGGTAATGTTTTTAATTGCAACGGCAATAATGACCATTATCAATAAAAAGAACAAAGTATTAAATAATAAAAGGCTTATAGTTATTATGTTGCTCACAGCTATAACCCTTGGCTTACCTGGGTTTTTAGGCTTTCTTGACCTACATTTTATGCCTTGGGGCTATATTATTTGCCAGCTATATTATGTAAGTTTAGGCATTGTCTTCATATGGCTAGCCGGCATCTATTATGAAAGCGAATTGTTGGAGCGCAAGGGTTTCTTCTTCTTATGCAGTTTGATAACCTGCTTGCTTGGCTTGTTCTTATTTAGGCTGGCGTTTGATTGGCTGAATGATCTTAAGTATGGAATTTGGGCGGCTTCTTCAATTTTTGCTTTTTTACTGCCTACTTTGTTTTGGTGGGCTTACATCGCATTTTTAAACATCCCGCTAGAAATTTATAAAATATGGCAATATCCGGTAGTTCCTGCTGATATAAGTATGGAACATCTTGATTTTAACCGCCTGTTGGTTTTAGAAGTAAATTTATATAAAAATATTAAGGATGTTGAACCATTAAAAGTTAAAGCCAAAGCACCGCGCAATATGAACTATGGTTTGTGGTTTCAAAAGTTTATTGATGATTATAATCTCAAATTTCCAGAAGTGCCTATACAATATCAGCAAAGCAACGGTGAATACTACAAATGGATATTTTACATTAAACCATCGTTTTTTAAACAAAGGCAGTTTATTGATCCCGATTTAGATATTGAGCAAAATCACATTACAGAGTCATTTACCATTTTTGCCAAACGAGTTTCGGAGGTTGCCAGTGTAATCGAGCGCCAAGGGGATGAAGCCGTTTATTTATAAGTACTAAAAGCTTTTAACGTTATGTATTTACCTTTAAAGTATAAATCCGTGAATTGGGTTGACGGCATGAAGATATCAAGCGGTCATTTCGTACAAACAGATAACTTTATTCAGGATATTGTAAGAGACAGTAATTCCCTTGCATTAAACAATAACAATTTTGGATTATTGGCTCCTTTCAACGGCGAAACTTCATCACTAGATATACAAATTAGTGAGCGGGCATCTAACCATATACAGGTAAAAATAAGACAGTGTAATGCAGTTACTTCAGAAGGCTACCGTATCCACATAACGCCCCAGGTACTTGGCGAAGAACTTACCTTTACCCACTATTTTACCCAAGATACCATAAACGATTCGGTAGAAACTTATTATATTGTACTAACTGTTAACCCGCACGAGAGAGTACCTGGCGGCAAACCTGACCCAGAAGAAACACCATTAAGGTATCCAGAAGTGAATAGCTTTTATAGCATCAACATATTATTGGCATCGCAAATAAGTGCTAAGAACAACCATTATTTAGAAATAGGCAAGTTTACACGAAACAGTTCGGGCGTACAACTTATCAGTAATTATATCCCTCCATGCAGTACTTTGCTGAGCCACGTGGATCTGATTAGATATTATGAAACTTTTAGCAATCAGCTAAACGATTTTCAACTGTTGTCTTTCCGCATCATTGATAAAATTACGTCTAAAGATACAATATCGCCTATTGGTAAAAACGTAAAAATGTTATGCGATAAAATGCTGGATTATATTGCTCGAATATATTTTTCTTATCGTAATGTGGCTTACCAACAACCACCTATTATATTGGTGGGTTATTTCTCGGAAATGGCACATATTTTCTTTAGTTCTATTAAAAGTATAGCTGGCAATGAACGCGAAGAATTACTTAAATATTTCTACGAATGGAAAGATGTTACGCCAGGAAATTTTGAGGAGTTACTGGCCCGGCTAATTGAGGTGGTTTATAATCATCATGATATCCGCTCATCAATGAATGTAGTTGATGAATTCTTAAGGGTTATTATTGCACTTTGGAACAAATTAAGCACCTTAGAATATATTGGACAACGAAAAGAAAATATCGTGGTTGCCGAACAGCAGCTGGTACAGACTGTTCAGGCTAAACGTAATTGGACTTTATTAGATTAAAATATAAGGCGTTTTCTATAAAAAAATGCTTTTTCTTATAGGTATTTGATAGAAAGAAACAAAGGCTTAAAGAAATTTTGTTTATTCAAAAATTTAATTTTTATCAAGAGTTAAGTAGCTTGTATATAGTGTATGAGAGCGGCTTTATGATGAAGTTCATACTTTGTTTAATCTTTTAATTTCAGTATTAAAAGATAAATTACATCTTCTCTGTCTTGTCCAAAAATTCATTTTTCAAACTTTCAACCGCACTTTGCTCACTAGCTTTACTTAACATGATTTACATCCTTAACTTTAGAATACCAGTTGTTTAAAAAGTCTTGAATGACCAAACATCTTCTTTATTTCCCAAAGTACGGTTTGCATAGACTTCTAGTAAGGAGATAAAGTATAATGATAGTTCCTGTAAGCTATTTCATATATAGTTAGCTCCTTGCTTGATCACCCTCAATCTAATTCATATACACAAAGTTTTTAATTGAATAAAACTCAACTGACCAATAAGTTCATCTTTTAAAATTTCCACTCTTGTATAAAGTAGCCTAGACAAAGCAACTAGCTTATTACCTGTATTTTTCTTTAATGACTTTAATTAAGAACTTGAATTCTTAAAGCATGTAAATTAAAGCTTAATATATGATGGTTATCAATGTAACATCTTTGCTATCTATTCGTAAGCAGGTTAATAATTTCTATCATGAGTTTTAACGTCCGTGTCGTTACCACAGATAATGTACAGGCTTCTGTGCATCTTACAGGAAAGCTGTTGGTTAACCATGCGGCATCATTGCAGGGGCAACTTGCATCTGTCTTAAACCGCTTTGCCGGCGGCACTATACATTTAACCGACGTCTCCCGCATTGATATTGCCAGCCTGCAGGTACTTGTAGCATTTAAAAAAAGTGCTGAATCATCATCTAAACCTTTTCGCTTTTCGTTCGATTTCTCACCTTACCTGCAAAACATAATTGCGCTGTCAGGATTTGACCAGCTTTTTAAAGTTAAGTGATATGAGAGGAAGGATTTTGTTGGTTGATGATTCTGATATGGTAATCAGGCTTGTTGCGCACACATTGAAAAAAGCGGGTTATGAAGTTACTCCTACAAATAATGGTGATGAAGCCTTAGCGCAACTTAACGGACAAGATTTTGACTTACTTGTTACTGACCTCAACATGCCTGTTAAAGACGGCATAACCTTAATCAGAGAGATGCGTCACCTTGATGATTATCGTTTTCTACCTGCTATGCTGTTTGTGAACAACCCGGATGAAAACATAGCGGAATACATTCATAATCAAGGAGCAACCTTACTTTTTAGTAAAAATCATCTTAAAGATAAGCTGGTAATCACTGTAGATAAACTGATAAGCTAAGATGGATTCTTACAAAGATAATTTTACAGATGAAAGCCTTGAGCTGATTACAGAGCTAGAAAAATGCTTGCTGCTGCTGGAAGGTTCTCCTACAGATAAGACACTGATTGAACAGGTGTTTCGTGCTATGCATACTATAAAAGGTAATAGCTCTATGTTTGGCTATCAGGTTATAGCTGATTTTACGCATCATCTGGAAACGATTTATGAATACATTCGCAGCGGTAAACAGCAGGTCACTAAAGAAGTATTAGACATAACACTTACGGCAACCGACCATTTATCATGGATGGTTCAGCATGCAGAAGATGAAGGATTGTCAACAAACGAAAAGCATCAAGCCTTATTACAGACTATTGCAGCAGTTGCCAGCAAGGCAGAAGGTGTAGAGCCAAGTGTAGAAACCAACACCTTTATAATTAATTTTCAGCCACATCAGGATTACTTTTATAATGGTGCCAATCCATTAGTGATATTACATGAGTTAGCTACCTTGGGCGAATGCCAAGTGCAAAATAATTTAACACAGCTTCCAGCACTAGAAAATTTAGACCCAACACGCTGTTATACTTCATGGCAAATAACGCTAACAACTAAAGCAAGTATAGAGGAAATCAAACAACCTTTTGTTTTTGTAGAAGGACGTTGTGCGCTAAAAATTGAGCTACAAGCAAAACCGATTCAAACTGATATAGTAAGTTCTCAACCGACTATTACATCTTTGTCATCGGCAGAACTTTTGAGTAAAAAGGTAATCTCCAGCATTAGGGTACCCTCAGAAAAGGTAGATACACTCATGAGCCTGGTAAGCGAGCTAATTACGCTGCAAGCCAAGTTAGGTGTACTGGCCGAGCAGAATCCTTATGCTGAGTTAATAGGTGTATCGGAAAACTTAGAAAAAATACTTACACGTTTAAGAGACAACGCATTTAGCATCAGCTTGGTGCCGTTAAAAACTATTATAACGCCTTTTAACAGATTAGTAAGAGATTTAGCCGCACAACTTAATAAAGAGATAAAATTTATTACTGAAGGTACTGAAACCGAATTAGACAAAAACATCATGGAGGGGCTGTCTGACCCGCTGATGCATGTGCTTAGAAACAGCATTGACCATGGTATTGAAGATGCAGTTACCCGCCAGAAACTTGGAAAGAATCCTTGTGGTACCATTTTACTGAAAGCCTATTGTGCCAGTAACCATGTATTTATTGAAGTTCAGGATGACGGGAAAGGCCTGGACACGGAAAAGATTAGAAACAAGGCCATACAACGTGGTTTAATCAGTAGCGATGATTATTTAACACAAAATGAAGTATTAAACCTGATTTTTTTACCCGGATTTTCTACTGCTGAACAAATCAGCCAGATTTCTGGTCGGGGTGTTGGTATGGATGTGGTTAAACGTAGCATTGAAGATGTACGTGGCCGAATAAAAGTTACTTCGGTTATCAACCAAGGTACAACCATTACTATCAAGCTTCCTATTACTATATCTATTATTGATGGCCTGCTGATTAAAGTTAACCAAACGTCTTATGTAATTCCCCTATCATCTGTTGATAGATGCTATGAAGCTCCAGCTGTCCGCCAGCTTAACCGTTTTAATAATATAATGATTTTAGACGGACAGCAGATTCCATTTATCAGCTTAAGTGAAGAGTTTGAAAACTATAGCAATTATTCAGACACTTCAGAAATCGTACTGGTATATGTAGAAGAGAAACGGGTTGCCTTTATTGTAGATCAGGTGCTCGGTAAATTTCAGGCTGTTTTAAAACCATTGGGCAAACACTTTCAGGGCATGGAAAATATTTCGGGCGCTACCATTCTCGGCGATGGCAGCATTGCACTTGTTTTAGACCCTAATAAAGTAGCTGAACAGTACTTACAAAATAAAAAAGCTGCATTATGTTAACTGTAGAAATACCTTCTTACTTAACTTTCAAACTGCATAATGAGCAATTTGCCATTAATGTAAGTCAGGTACTGGAAATATTGGAAATGAAGGCAATCACCAAAATCCCAAAGGCTCCAGATTTTATGCTAGGCGTTATTAACCTGCGCGGCAACATTCTGCCGGTTATTGATACCCGTAATAAATTTGGAATGCCATCAGCAACATTTACTATTGATACCTGCATTATTGTGCTTAGTATTCAAACCGGAAAAGACACGGTACTGGCAGGTGCTGTTGTTGATGCCGTACAGAAAGTGATTGACATACCCACCGAACAAATTCATCCATCATCCAGCCTGAAAACGATGTACCGCGAAGATTTTATCAGCGGCATCAGCAAGATAGATGACGATTTTGTCATGATTTTGAATATAGATAAAGTATTCTCGGCTAATGAGGCTGAAGCACTGATAGTGAACTAACCTCATATCCAATATATAATAATCCAAGTAAACGATATGAATAACATTAAAATATCCACTAAGCTGATAATTAAATCTACACTTACGGCGCTGATTCTGGTTGCCATGGGTATTTATGAGCTTAATAACCTAAAAAAGGTTAATCAATCTTTAGAAATAGAGTATAAGGATCGCGTAACCAGCCTTAAACAGCTTAAAACCATATCAGACATGTACGCTATACATATAGTTAGCGCTACGCATGATGTTATCAATGGTGATATCGATTTTAAAACCGCTAATCGGGACATTACTCAAGCTGAAGGCTCTATTAAAACCAACTGGAAACAGTATATAGAAAACGCTAACATGGCTGAAGAGCGGGAAGTTGCTGCAGAAACCGAGGAACTGATGCACAATGCCGACGTATCGATTGCATCTCTTCACACCATCCTTTCTACTGGCGATAAAGAAGCATTAACCACGTTTGTTACCAAAAATTTGTATTCACAAATTGATCCAATTGTTAGCAAAGTTGCCGAGCTTACTAACATACAGCTTACCGGAGCTCAACAGCAATATCTGAGCGGTAGAGATGTTTATTCATCTGCCATTACCGGTTCATGGATGTTTATCATTGCTGGTATTGTTTTTTTAGTTACAGTATCCACTTTAATAATCAGAAACATACATCGTGAAATGCGGGAAGCTACTGCTATAGTTTCCAAATTAGCTGAAGGAGATTTAACTATTTCTATTAAAGATACTGGTAAAGACGAAATAGGTTTATTGCTTGCTGATCTTAAAGCTATGATTGATCGCACTAAGCAGATAATCAGTTATGTGTATTCAGCCTCAGATACCATTGTGGCAGCAAGTCAGGAGTTAAGCTCCGCATCTCAGCAAATGTCGGAAGGCGCCAATGAACAAGCTGCTGCAACAGAACAGGTTTCTTCATCAATGGAAGAGATGGTAGCTAGCGTGCAGCAAAACAATGATAACGCTTTACAAACCAAAAAAATAGCTGTAAAAGCTTCCGGGGATGCTATTACGGGCCATGAGTCCATTAAAGAAGCCGTTATTTCTATCAAAGCCATTGCTGACCGTATCAATATCATCAGCGACATTGCTCGGCAAACTAATATTTTGGCCTTAAATGCAGCCGTTGAAGCAGCACGTGCCGGCGATCAAGGCCGTGGCTTTGCAGTTGTTGCAGCCGAAGTCAGGAAACTAGCAGAAAAATCGCAGGCAGCAGCAACAGAAATTATTGAACTTTCTCATTCTGGAGTTTTAATTACCGAAAAGTCAGGTAATTTATTTGGGTTTATTGTACCTGATGTTCAGCATACAGCCAAGCTGGTTGAAGAAATTAGTGCATCAAGCAGTGAACAAAACCTGGGTGCTTCACAAATTAATAATGCACTGCAGCAACTTAACCAAGTTACTCAGCAAAACGCTGCCACCTCAGAAGAGGTAGCCGCCAGTGCCGAAGAACTGGCTACTCAGGCCGACCAGTTAAAGGAACTAATATCCTTCTTTAAATTTGAGGAAGAAGTTAAGGCTAAACGCCCTGCTCCCCTGCAAGTTCAACCACTTAAAACTCGAAAAAACGTAGGCAGAAGTATACCTGTACGCAATAGCCAGTACAATAAGGGTATTAGCATCAATATGGATGAATTGGACAGCAGCTACGAAAGATATTAAGAAACTTTCAACACCATGAGCTTTTTAAATATGGAACAGCGGGGTACAATGTCGGCATCAGATTTTACGCGGCTTAGTAATTTTATTTATAATAATTACGGTATAAAGCTTCCATTGTCTAAAAAGATTATGCTGGAAGGAAGGCTGCAAAAAAGGTTAAAGGCTCTCAACATGTCGTCGTTTAAAGATTATTGCGACTACATTTTTAGCCACGAAGGTCAGCGCGAAGAAATTGTAACGATGATTGATATGGTAACCACCAATAAAACTGATTTCTTTCGTGAAGCTATTCATTTTGATTTTTTATCCAACCAAGTTCTGCCATCGTTTGAATCAGCCAGCAGTCGTTCATTTAAGTTATGGAGCGCAGGGTGCGCAACTGGTGAAGAACCTTACACCATAGCTATGGTTTTAGAGGAATTTAGTGAAAAGTCTGGCAAGATTGATTACCAAATTTTAGGTACCGACATTTCAGCACAGGCATTACAGCAAGGCATAACTGCAGTTTATGCAGAAGAAAAGGTTATTCCTATTCCTATAAATCTAAAAAAGAAATACCTGCTACGCAGCAAAAATCAAGTAAAAAAAACGGTGCGGATAGTGCCACAGTTGCGCCGCAGAATAGAATTTGAAAGATTAAATTTTATCAATAATGATTTTGGATCGTTACCTATGTTTGATGTTATCTTCTGCCGTAATGTATTAATTTATTTTGACCGTAAAACGCAGGAAAAAGTTATAGGTAAATTATGTTCAAGATTGATGACCGGAGGTATATTATTTCTGGGCCACTCAGAATCGATCACTACCATGGCGCTGCCGCTAGTACAAATACACCCTACCATATTTAAAAAGATTTAAGTGACAGAACTTAAAAAAATTTATCTGCTGCCTGGCTCAGTATTTATTGATGAATTACCTCATGTAATTGAAATGGTATTAGGTTCTTGTATTGCAGTTGCACTTTGGGATGTAGTGCTTCAATATGGCAGTATTAACCATTATATGTTACCTGAGTGGAGTGGCGAAGGCAATCCTACTTATAAGTATGGTAGCGTTGCTATCCCCTACTTAATAAACAAAATGCTTACCCTAGGCAGTAAGCGTACAAACTTACAGGCAAAAGTATTTGGAGGTAGTGTTTTGCATACCACCAGTGGAATTTTTAATGTTGGGCAGAGAAACACACAATTTGCATTTAACTTGCTGCAACAGGAGCATATACCTGTTGTTAATCAAGATGTAGGTGGCACACAAAGCCGTAAAGTAATTTTTAATTCAGCTAGCGGAGAAGTATTTGTCCGGATGATTCAGCCTGTAACCAGCCGCAGCTTGAATAATAAACCTAAATTTAATCAGTAGTTATGGTACCTAAAATCAAAGTACTCATAGTTGATGATTCAGCTTACTTTAGGCAGCTGTTACACCAATTATTGTTAACTGATGAGTCATTTGAGGTTATAGCCACTGCTGCAGATCCGTTCATAGCAGCTCATAAAATGGAGCGGCAAGCTCCTGACGTCATCTTGCTGGATAGTGATATGCCACGTATGTCGGGGTTGACGTTTTTGCGTAAAATAATGCATCAGCATCCCATCCCAATTATACTTATGTTGGATGCCACAGAACCAGAAACTACTACAAATCAAGCCAAAGAGTACGGTGCGGTAGCCGTATGGGAAAAGTCCCATTTGGAACATATGCAGCTACAACACAAGCTTTACTTTTGCGATGCTATAAAAACGGCTGTACAAAATAAACTTAAAAAAAGCTTAACGGCAGATATTTCTATTGTTAAACCTAAATTATCTGCTGATGTTATTATAAAGCATACCTCTTTTTTTACTAACCTGGCAACTCATAACAAAGTCATTGTGGTAGGCGCTTCTACAGGTGGCACTGAAGCTATCCGTACATTTTTGAAAGGTTTACCTGTTAATTGCCCTGGCATTGTAGTGGTGCAACATATGCCCGAAGGCTTTACCCGCTCTTTTGCAGAGCGCTTAAATGAGCTATGCTGCCAGCAGATTAAAGAAGCTGAAGAAGGTGACCAGGTTAAGCCAGGAACAGTTTTAATTGCACCCGGCAATCAGCACATATTGTTGAAAAGGAATGGCAGCCATTACTTTGTTACGCTTAACAGTGGCCCCTTAGTAAACCGGCACCGACCTTCAGTTGACGTACTGTTTCGATCAGCAGCAATTGATGCGGGTAAAAACTGCCTGGGAATTCTATTAACAGGTATGGGCAATGACGGTGCACAGGGTTTGCTGGAGATCAAACAAGCTGCAGGTCATACCATTGTTCAGGATGAAGCTTCCAGCGTGGTATTTGGCATGCCTAAAGAAGCCATTCGGCTTTGTGCTGCAGAGATAATTTTGCCGCTAAAAAGTATTGCATCACATGTAAGTAAACTATATTCCACTACAAAATAGTGAAACCGCAGCTTATTTGAATATCACAATCAATAAACAATAATCTTATTTTGATGCTCCTTCCGCTTAATTTTAAAGACAAACTGACATCATATTTAATAGTTAATCTTCTGTTTATAATAATTTAGTTGCCAACAAACTTTTTACAGCTACATCACTTAAGTTAGTTCGGAACCAAGGTGATGATCTATAAAAAAGTACTGATATTTGTTTTAACTTGTTTGCTCAGCGGTAGTTTGCTAGCCCAGCATCATACTATTTCAAATCATCGTGATTCTCTGAAGAACAGCCAGCTCATCAAGCAGACAACCAAGCTTCAGGAGATAGCTTCTGTACATCAGAGCGACTCTATTCAGAAAGCTGTGGTGCTACAGCTACAAAATTTGAATGTTCAGGATAGTACTAAAATTCGACTGCTGGTTACTACTCTACAAGCCTTGAAATTGTCCGACTCGCTGGAAAAAAGCCAGTTACCACATCATATTGATTCTTTAAAGCGACTGGTTACCGGCTTTCAGGTCATACCATTTGATCAGCCTCTATTTACCATCCGCAGTCCTTTAGGTGCTTTCTCACCACAAGAAAGGGCAAAAGCCATTACCGAAAAGCTTAAACAGCTTGCTCGTGATTATGTATTTCATCAGGATTCTCTTGTTATTAGTAGCCAATATGCAATACTTCAAATTCAATATGCACATCAACCTATTTTAAGCATTGACACTACAGATGCCTTGTGGATGAATTCTTCCAAACTCAAGCTGGCGCAACATTACCGCAATCAGATAGCTTTAGCAATGGCTAGTCATCAGCAAGCTACCAGTTTACAATCCCTTTTAAAAGAAGCTGGCCTTGCCATTTTAGTTATACTTGCCGTAACTTTACTGATTTACTTCATCAGAAGACTAGCCAAGAAACTCAGCCGTAAAATTACTGAGCAGCGTGGGAAAAGAATTAACGGCATTAAGATCAAGAGCTATGAACTTTTCAACGCCGGCCAACAAATAAGTGTACTACTGTTCTTCAATAATGTGATTAAATGGTCCCTAATTATTTTGTTGGTCTATTTGGCTTTGCCAGTACTATTTGGCCTATTCCCCTGGACTAGGGGTATTGCAACTACTTTGTTTGGCTTGGTGTTAAATCCAGCTAAGAAAATCATCAAAGCTTTCTGGAACTACATGCCCAACCTCTTTACTGTGCTTCTAATAGGCGTCGTTTTCTGGTATTTTCTCAAAGGCATTCGTTATTTGAAGCGGGAAATTGAAAAAGGGAATCTTACTATTCCTGGTTTTTACGCAGACTGGGCCGCACCTACTTACCAGATCGTCCGGGTGATTGTACTTGCTTTTATGTTCATCCTTATCTTCCCCTATTTACCTGGTTCAAATTCACTGGCATTCAAAGGGGTATCTGTTTTCTTAGGTGTGTTATTCACCTTTGGCTCGGCAGGTCCATTAGGTAACCTTATTTCTGGTATGGTACTCACTTATATGCGTTCCTTTAAAGTGGGTGACCGGGTTAAGATAGGTGAAGTTACGGGTGACATTATGGAAGAAACCCTACTAGTCATCCGCATCCGGACGATTAAGAATGAGATTATTTCTATTCCAAATTCCAGTGTTTTGGCCAGTCATACCATTAACTATAGCAGTGAAAGTGCGCAAGAAGGCTTAATCATCAACACTACTATTACCATGGGTTATAATACGCCATGGAAGCAGGTGCACGAACTGCTCATTCAGGCTGCGCTCCAAACGGAATATATTCAGCCCTCGCCAGCACCTTACGTTTATCAAACCAAGCTGGATGATTACTACGCCAGTTATCAGATTAATGCCTACACGCGGGAAGCCAATCAACAAGATCTTATTTATTCCAACCTTCATCAGCACATACAAAACATATTCAATGATGCCGGATTAGAACTGGTGTCTCCACATTACCGGGTTATTAGAACTGAACGGACTTAGTTGCATACTTGCTTTCTATACATCCAGATATAAAGCTGATTAAATATTTCGAGGCAAAGCATACAAATTTCTTTTTCTATTTCCATTATTCTGCAGAATAGCAATAATAGGTCAGTAATACTTATAGCTTTATAAAAACATTCAATTAGATTTAATGCAAGAGCAAATCCATCAGTACCGCCTTTGCACTTTTCGCACCATTTACTTCTGATATAAATTAAAGTTTTTTGATACGAAATGCAGGCTTAACGTCTACACTGAAAATGGTATAGAACTTTTGCTAACTTCGATGCTGATGATTACGGTTACCAAACAGCTTCCCACTCCTACTTATGTACTAGACACCTACTGGAGGTTTGCAGCAGCAAGGCAGGAAATCTTCTTTAACCGAATCAGCGGAAAAACGCTACTAACCGCCGACCCCATCTTGCTCAAGCACAAGTTCACGAACGCTTACCGCGCTGCCGACCGGGTTAGTCAGTACCTTATCAGCGAAGTTATTTATAAAGGTAACCAGTCGCCAGACGAGCTTCTTTTCCGCATTTTATTGTTTAAGCTGTTTAATAAGATAGAAACTTGGGAACTCCTGCAACATGAGCTAGGCGATGTGACTTGGGCTAACTACTCTTTTAAAACCTACAGCCAGGTTCTATATCAAGCTCTGCAAGCTGGTGAGCCGATCTATTCCGGCGCTTACATGATGGCTTCCGGCAGTAGTGCCTACGGCTACGCCCGAAAACACGAAAATCATTTAAAGCTGATTGAGCACATGATGCACGCGCAATTGGCAGACCATATCGTCAATGCCAAATCACTGGAAGCAGTTTATGAACTTTTATTAAGCTTCCCTACCATCGGAAAATTTTTAGCCTATCAATATGCTATTGACATCAACTACAGCAACCTGACTAATTTTAGCGAGATGGACTTTGTCATGCCCGGCCCCGGGGCAAAAGATGGGATCCGCAAATGCTTTAGCAGCTTAGGGGATTACTCCGAGGCTGACGTAATCCGCTATGTTACCGACCGGCAGGAACAGGAATTTGAGCGCCTGGGCATTTACTTTAAAAGTTTATGGGGCAGGCGCCTCCAGCTCATTGATTGTCAGAACCTATTTTGCGAAACAGATAAATATGCACGTGTTGCGCACCCTGAAGTAAATGGCATCTCTAAACGGACGAGAATAAAGCAGCTTTATTCCATGATTGACCGTAATATTGACTATTTCTTCCCACCCAAATGGGGCCTGAATTCCCGGCTGAACATTGTTCCCTAATCATCAGCCGATTAGGCTTAGCTTAGCTGCGCTATAGCTTCAGGGCTGATGTTAAACTTCTCTTGCAGAAGTTTAGCCACCTTGCCTTCCGGGTTAATAGGATGTACTTTTTTCGGTTTCACTTTACGGTAAGTAATTGATACGCGTCTTTCTCTGTGGTGTACGTTCCCGTCCACTTTATCTTTTTTTCGGGGTGGTATGCCATGTTTCCACTTCTTGCGGGCGTCATCCTGCATTACATATATAGAGCGCCTTGGTATCTCTATATCAATAACCTCTTCATTCTTTCCTTTAATGAATCGCATTACACAGCCACTGCCTAGGTTCACACCACAGATTTGATTCTCGTAATACGCCCTATCCTTATGCGGTTTGAGGCCTTCTCCTGGAACATACTCGTTAATAATCACTTGGTCTGGCTGAAGGTCTATAATTTTCTGTTCTACGAGTTCTTGTGATAGCTGGTATATCATCGGCGGCATGGCAACCGGAAAGGGTATCAGATCATAAGGCTTGTCTAGCTCATTGCGATAGCCGTAGTATTGCAACCGCCTTAAGTAATCCACTATCCAAGTCTGGCTGTCAATTTCGCTCAATAACTGCTGCTCCCGTGTCTCGTCAATAAAATCGGGATATAAATATAACCCAGGTAGTGCTGTTTCCATTTTCGAATATTGTAGATGTTGGTGCTAAAAATCAGGTGCATAAAGTTCTTGAGAGCAACAAGTATGATGGGATTAGGTTTGAAAATTTGACAGCTAGTCTTGAGTGCTCAGCTATATTTTGATCCTCTACTGTTTTAAGTACATGACTAATATTTTTGAGCAAGTTTCTTACTCTATTGTTGTGAAATATTCAGAGCAGGATTGTGAAAGCTTACTGATTAAGCAGAGCCAAATTAAAGGGGAGTTTTGTGTCATCATCTTATCCTTCACCATTACTGAAATGTACGCTAAAGAACAAGGTTGGAGCAGTACTCGGTTGAGCAAGGCGTAACGGTGATCAACAAGGTGGTTACCTAAAACGCAAGATGGAAGTGTTAACTGCTAATTATCCGTTTGAATAGAAAGAAGCACTGACGGACAAGTGTTTTGCGAACATTCATTAGAACAAACTGCCCAAAAGCAGCTGTCTCCGAGCTTGTACCTATAATGGGTAAATAAAGCTTGAATAGTGGTGTTTTAATAAATTGCGCGTGGCGGAGATATGGAAAAATATACTACTTATGCATGTCTATTAAATAAATAATTGCTATGTTAATAGTTTAGTCAATATTTCTCCGCGATTACTTTTTGTAAACAAGTCAAAGTTGCATTTAATAAATTGATGTAACTCATTGTAGAGTTCTAATAGTTCATCGTTGTTGTACCTGATTTGATGTGATAGCATTCCGACTGTAACGCTGATCTCTTTCCATACAAATGTATTTTTAGGCAAACTTTTCAAAAAGCTATATTTAATAAAAGGAGTCTCAAGGCCATCAGCATGTGAGGCAGTATTTCTTAAGATATAAAGCATTATGTACCAATCTTTCATCTGTAGCCTATTTCTTAAATGGGTTCTACGAGATATTGATTTTTCAAACTGTTGCTCATATTTTAATATATATTTTTCTAAAATTTCATAAATGGAATTTATAAATTTTGTTCGTATAAAATGAAAGTTTTGGAAGTTTAAAGAAGCAAGGGTACTTTCGATATCAACTGCTCCAAATCGCGTAAGTTTATTAAAATTATCCTGTATAATATCTTTCTGTAGTTCCACTGTCCTAAGTGAATTTGGATCTATATATGCTGTGTCATGCAGCTTTTGAATTTCAGCATGACCGGCTCTATAAAATTTGACTACTCGATCATATGTACTATCAGAATAACCTTTATAAATTTCTTCGCTTAATAGTAGTTGAGCAAAATTTAGAGTAAAGAAGTTGATTTTGTAATCTTCTAAAAAGGATAATAAAGTATAATAATTTAAAGGTATATCTCCATTTTTTATAACGATTCTTTTCATTGTGTAAAGTTTAAGTACACACAAATATAAACTTCGTTAGGTCTTGATACGTGATTGGCTTGTCCTTTTTTTTTAAACTACATTCTCTACTATTTGCATAATGGAAAGTGTAAAAGAGTGGCTTAACAGTAGTCGAGAATTTGATGTTGGTATTAAGTTGTTTAGGACTAATGGTGGCAGCCAATTCTACTATCACATGTTTATTAATGTTGGTGTTACTAATTTTTTAACTAAAAGTTGGTAGTTGAACTAAAAAGTTAGCAGAGCAGTTGCCGCAACAACAATCCGCGCCTCTTTCTACACCATCCCCCATTAAACAATCAGCACCGAGCCAGCCACAGCTTGCAACTGTTCAGAAAGTGGATAATCGCAAATACCTCAACCTAGTTAAGCAAAACATATCTTTGATCAAATTCTGCCTTTTTTATATTACTAAACAGCACAAAACCGTAAAGCTTCATTTTCTTGCAAAAGCAAAAAAGTGCAAAAAAACAAAACCGCTTCTATTTGATAAAAAGCGGTTTTTGAACTCAAAATTTAATGATAGTAGCCCCGACGCGAATCGAACGCGTATCTAAAGTTTAGGAAACTTCTATTCTATCCGTTGAACTACGGGGCCATTCAAATGTTAGGCTATGCAAATGTGCAAATTTTAATTAAATCATCTGCACATTTACATATTTACTTATTTCTGCACCTGCTTGCTAGCGTACTACTGAACCGTTGTGCATTCCTTCTCCTGGCGATACAAAGCTTAGTTTACCTTCAGCATTCTCAGCCATTAAAATCATTCCTTGTGACAGGATACCTTTAATTTCACGCGGTTCTAAGTTAGCCAAAATGCTTACTTGCTGACCAATAATAGCATCGGGTTCAAAGTGTTCAGCAATGCCTGACACTACCGTACGCTGGTCTAAACCGGTATCAATGGTGAGCTTTAACAACTTTTTAGTTTTGGCTACTTTCTCAGCCGTCAGAATGGTACCGATACGGATGTCCATAGCGGCAAATTGTTCGTAGTTAATATTTTCTTTAGCCGGCATTAAAGTTGGTGTGGTAACTTCTATAGCTGGTGCTTCCATTGCTTGTTTTTTATTAATTAATTTTTGTATCTGTTTTTCGATGACCTCATCTTCCAGCTTCTCAAACAATAATGAAGCTGCATTCAACTGATGCTCATTGGCAAATGCGATTTGCTGATCGAAATGGATTATATCAGTCGGCCAGTTCAACATAGCTAATAGTTTTTGAGCAGTACCCGGTAAAAAGGGCTGCAAGCAGGTAGCAATATGGCCAATTAGTACCAAACAGTTATGTAAAGATTTCCGAGCAGCTTCCGGGTTGGTTTTAATAGTTTTCCAAGGCTCCTGCTCGGTTAAATACCGGTTACCCAAGCGAGCCATATCCATCACAATCTGCTGTGCCTGCCTGAACTTATAGCTTTCAAAACTTTGCTCCAAATCGGCATACAACTGCTTTAATTGCGTTTGTAAGCCTTCATGGGTCAAAGTAATCTCTCTAGCATCGGTTTGTACCTGCCCATTAAAGAACTTATGCATTAATATCATTACCCGGTTTACCAAGTTACCCAAGATAGCTACCAACTCGTTATTCACGCGAGCTTGATAATCTTTCCAGGTAAACTCACTATCACTGGTTTCAGGAGCAATAGCAGTCAAGTAGTATCTTAATTCATCTACTTTGTCGGGGAAATCTTCCAAATACTCATGCATTTCAATACTCCACCCTCGGCTGGTCGACATTTTATCACCTTCCAGGTTCATGAATTCGTTTGCCGGCACATTTTCAGGTAATACAAACTCGCCATGAGCTTTCAACATAGCCGGAAATACGATACAATGAAACACAATATTGTCTTTACCAATAAAGTGCACCAGCTTAGCATCCGGGTCTTGCCAGTAAGGTTTCCAGTCATTACCTGTATTGATAGCCCATTGTTTGGTAGCCGATATATAGCCAATAGGTGCATCAAACCAAACATATAGTACTTTACCATCGGCACCAGGTACCGGAACTTTAATACCCCAATCTAAATCGCGGGTAACGGCACGTGGGTGTAAGCCGCCATCAATCCAGCTTTTACATTGCCCGTAAACGTTAGTTTTCCAATCCGTAGCATGACCTTCCAGTATCCACTCACGCAGCCAGTTTTCATATTTATCTAATGGTAAATACCAGTGTTTGGTTGGGCGCAGTACCGGTTTGTTACCACTTAGGGTAGAGCGTGGTTCAATCAGCTCTTCCGGACTTAACGAGGTACCACATTTTTCACATTGGTCTCCATAGGCATTTTCATTGCCACAAACCGGGCAAGTTCCTATAATATAGCGGTCAGCCAAGAAAACACCCGCTTGCTCATCAAAATATTGTTCTGATTCCTGCTCGGTGAAAATGCCTTTATCATTCAGGTTAATAAAAAACTCCTGAGCAGTTTCATGATGTATAGGTTCACTGGTGCGATGATAAATATCAAACGAAATATTCAGCTTACCAAAGCAATATTTAATTAGTTCATGATATTTATCAATAATGGCGCGCGGAGTAGTATGCTCTTTCATAGCCTGATTAGCTATAGCCGTTCCGTGCTCGTCAGAGCCGCACACGAAAACTACATCACGTCTTTTTAAACGTAGATAACGGGCATATAAGTCGGCCGGTATATAAGCGCCTGCTAAATGACCTATATGTTTAGGACCGTTGGCGTATGGCAGAGCTGCCGTAATAGTGTAACGTTTATATTTTTGAGTTTCCAAAATTCAGTTTGCTTGTTGTACTTTGGCAAAGATAAGTCAATATGAGCATAACTCCTCCATTTCTGCGTAAAGGCGACCGTGTTGCCATTGTTTGTCCGGCTAAAAAGTTACCTCATCCTATGGATGATGCTGTAAGGCTATTGCAATCTTGGGGATTGGAAGTGGTTTTAGGTGAAACTGTCACCGCCTCTCACCACCAGTTTGCCGGCACCGATGAGCTGCGGACACAAGATTTACAACAGTTTATTAATGATGACAGCATCAAAGCTATCTTTGCCGCCCGTGGGGGTTATGGCACTGTCCGCATAATTGATTCACTCCGTCTTTACCACTTGGTTACTCATCCTAAATGGATTATTGGTTTTAGTGATATTACCGTATTACATGCTCATTTATATAGCATACATGAGCTAGTTACCATTCACGGTCAAATGCCCATTAACTTACCCGATGCTTCGCTACCATCACTTGAAACTTTACGCAAGGCTTTGTTTGGCGAACCTTTAAGTTACCAAATACCTCCCCATCCACTAAACCGATTGGGGCAAACTGAAGGCGTACTGGTTGGCGGTAACTTAGCTATTTTGGTTTCTATAGCAGGCTCCGTATCGGACTACCAATATGATGGAAAAATATTGTTTATTGAAGATGTAGGGGAATACCTTTATGCTATTGACCGTATGATGTATAAAATGAAACGAGCCAGCAAATTAAAAAAACTGGCCGGCCTGATTGTGGGTGGCTTTACTGATTTAAAGGACAATGACATTCCATTTGGGCAAACAGCACAGGAAATTATCTTAGATGCCGTAAAAGAATACAATTATCCTGTTTGTTTCGATTTTCCAGCCGGGCATGTGGCTGATAATAGAACTTTGCTTTTGGGCAAATTAGTACAATTAAATGTTCTGAAAGATAGAGTAACTGTTAATTACCTTTGAATGTTATAAAAAAAGCCTCATCAGAACTGCTTAATCTGATGAGGCTTTTTTATGATCAAACTTTGTAGCTTACCTACCTATAAGTTTGTTATACAATTGCTCATTACCGGACATTGGCCAAATGTAAGAAGCATCTGTAGGGTTAACTTGTGGAACGTTTGATTTTGCAGGGATCGGCAAATTAAGACGCATCAAATCGGACCAGCGCAAACCTTCACCTAAAAACTCGATATTTCTTTCTTTCAGAATCGCATTAATCAAGTCATTAGCTGAACTGAAACTAGAGGCCGTATATACTGTTGTTGCATCATTTCTACCACGAATGGCGTTCAGTAAAGCTATAGATTGCGCATCAATACCTGAGGTACGTGCACGGGCTTCGGCTAAGTTCAAAACAACCTCAGCATATCGCATTACAGGTACCCAGTCAGTATAAGGTGAAGAAGTTGGAAACTTCAGTTGATAGCTACGGCCACTTTTCACAGTAATTAAGCTTCTGCGTGTATCAGTACTTTTCCAGGTAGCATCAGCAATAATACCATTCGGATTTAAATAAAACTCAGATGAACCCAAACCACTGAAATAAGTAGCTATTTGGTTTTGTGTTCCAGGAGTTTCATTAGCATTAAATGGCATGGCCAAAATGTATTCTGTGTTGGTATAATTAGCCTTAAACATATTCACCTCATTGGCTTGTAAAGCGTTAGGATAGCCTGTAGTAGCTGTAAAAGGCGCGGCGCTGCTTACAATTTTGTTAGCTTCGGTAATTACATTAGCATACTGCTGCATGCTCAGGTAAACTCTGGTTTTAAAAGCTATAGCTGTATTACGGTGTGCTCTGGTAGTATTGGAGGCTGCATCAATTGTAGTGGTTCCTGTTGTATAATATACCAAAGGCAATCCAGTTTCAGCACCATTTAAATCACTGATGATTTGCGCATAAACCTGAGCTACAGTAACAGGCGCTAAATCATAATTACCATATGCAGAATTTCCGGTAAGGCGTAATGGCACGCCTGGACTAGCACCGTTATTAACTACATAAGGCTGGCAATAAAACTGCAATAAAGCGTAATAAGCAGCAGCTCTGATAAACTTAGCTTCGGCTACATACTGTGCACTTGTTGCAGCACCTACTACAGCGGTGCCTGTAGAAGCCATACCATCAATAAAAAGGTTACAATTATTAATGGTTAAATAAGCTTGTGACCACAAGTTTAAAACTTCCGAACTGGTACTGCTTACCGTTTCTGTCCAAGTCTGGTAAGCGGTTACCGAATTTGAGGTAGAATTAATCCAATTTTCACCTTTTACATCTTCATACACTTCATACCGACCTCCATATAATTGTCCGCTTCTCATAGTGGCATATAAGCCTAGCACCTGACTTTGGATACGAGCGGAAGTGGAAAATGGCTGCCCATCTTGGTTGGAAATAGAAGTTTGCGAAACTGGATAGAGCTTACTTTTTTGGCAAGCCGTACTACCCAATAATGCTATACCTAATATAATTAAAAATTTCTTTTTCATTTCATTTTCAAATTAATGATTAAAACTTAATTGAGAAACCTGCAGTAAAAGACCTGCTGTTCGGGCTGGTATTTCTATCAACACCCGAAGTACTGTTACCGTTAATAGAATCACCATTAGAAGAAACTTCAGGATCAGGTCCAGGATATTTGGTTATTATAAACAGATTTTGTGCGGTTACATAAACTCGTAAGCTTGATAAGCCTGTTCTGCCTAACAAAGATTTGGGCAGCGTATAACCCAAATTAACTGTTTTGAACTTTAAGAAATCTCCGCGATAAGTATTGAAATCTGTTGGGAAGGAAGTACCGTTTGAAACGTTATCACCGAATACTACTTGTGGGTAACGTGCTATCTGGCCTGGAGTAGTCCAATGATCTAAAATAACAGTAGAGTTATTCCAGAAACGCTGATCGGTTAAAGTAGATTGAGTACCGTAGTATACATAAAAGCCTAATTGGTAAGTAAATAATACATTCAAATCAAAATTTTTGTAATGGAATGAGTTGCTGAAACCGCCTGTTTCTTTAGGTACAGTATTACCTTGATTATGCGCATCGGCCGCTTGGCTGATAGCAGGGGCATTGCTACCATCCATATAGTACCAATGCTGTGTACCTAAAAAGGTATATTCCACTTTCTGACCTTTACCATTAATGAATATTCTTCGTCCGTTAGTAGGATCCACACCAGCTGAATTAACTAGATATAAGCTACCAATTGAATGGCCAACCTGATTAATATTGCTCACCTCGAGTGATGATGTAGAATAAGTAAAGTAGTTAGTACCTGGAATTAAAGAAGTGATTTTGTTTTGATTGAAAGCAATGTTAAAGTTAGCGCTCCAGCGGAAATTTTTACTTCTTACAATATCAGCATTTAAGTCAATTTCAAGACCTTTGTTGAACATAGAACCAACGTTTACCGGCGGGTTAGTAGCCAAACCGGCAGAAGGAGCTAAAGGCACGTTAAGTATTAAGCCGGATATATCATTTTTGTAATAAGCCAACTCACCTGTAATACGATCACCGAATATACCAAAGTTTAAGCCCACATCTGTTTTTCTACTAGTCTCCCATTTAAGGGCGTTATTACCTGCTTGTGTAGCAGCCAATGTTGGGTTAGCGTTGTACAAACTGTTGCCATAAAAACCATAAGAGGCATAGTTATTCAAGCCTGCATTATTACCTACTTGTGCGTAACTTCCTTTTAACCGAAAACTGCTAAATAGTTTATCTGCACCAATTTTACTCCAGAACTTCTCACGGGTAATTTCCCAGCTTACACCTACACCAGGAAATATACCGTACTTATGATCGGAACCGAAAGCTGAATAGCCGTCTCGACGAACAGTAGCTGATAAAAAATATTTTTTATCAAAATCATAATTTAATCTTCCAAAAAATGAAACTAGATAATTTTCTGTATTAACTAAATTACTGGTAGCAACATTAACAAAACCAGCTTGTATCTGATTAAAAGCAATATCAGATAGTATAGAGCGTGATAAACCAAAACCATATTGCGTGGTGCGTTGCTGCTCATTACCCAATAAAAATGAAAAATTGTGCTTATCAACAATGCTACGATCTAATTGCAAGGTGTTACTCCATACATAACGCTTATATTGTTGATAGTTGTCATTAGCATTGGCGTTATTAGTAACTACTCCTCCACTAACTGTAAAGTTACTTATTGGATTAGTAAAGTTATCATTCACACTATTTATATAGTCAATACCATATTGTGTTTTCAAAGTAATCCATGATAATGGTTTTACTTGTAAATAAACATTTGCTGCGGTATGAAACTGCTCATTATTAGCCCGGTCCAGATCTAAAGCTGGTTTAGGATTTGGATAGCTATTACTATAACCTTTGTTATTTTGTAAACCTATAGCACCTGTAAGTGGGTTTAAATTGTAACTGCCATCAGCATTGTAAGCACCGATATTTGGAGGAAGTAATAAAGCCAAACGACCTAAACCTGCTGTAGCATACGCCTCTCCCGATAATGAACCTGAAGAAGTAGCTGCCAAATTTTGCTGATCAACATAAGATAGCTTTGCTCCTAGTGAAATGTATTTATTAGCTTTATGATCTACATTAAATAATAAACCTTTGCTAATGAAATCATTTTTACGAATAATACCTTCTTGTTTGCTGTAATTAGCAGAAGCGTAGTAATTAGTTTTTTCAGTGCCTCCTGACACGCTCGCTGTAGTATTGTAAGTGGTTCCGGTTCTATAAATTAATTTTGCCCAGTTCGTATTAAAAGGTACACCATTAGCATCTGGTGTTGTAGTTACATAATAACTATTAGCATTGTATAATCCTGCATTAACTAAAGCTTCATTTTTTATAGATATATACTGATTAGCATCCAACACTTTAGGCAACCGAAATACATGATTTTGACCAATCCAGCTATCTAAACTTACTATAGCATTTCCCTTTTTACCCCTTTTTGTTGTAACAAATACTACACCATTTGCAGCACGACTACCATAAATAGCTGTAGCAGCACCATCTTTAGCAATGGAGATGCTTTCTATATCATCAGGATTAATATTAGCTAAAGCATTACCCCCAGACTCGCCACCACTTAAATCACCTGTAATACTTACCACACCATCAACCACAAACAAAGGTTGTGAACTTAATGATATGGAGTTTACACCACGAATGTGAATTACTGGAGGCGTATTAGAAACACCATTAGGAATGGTAACCTGCACACCCGGAGCACGTCCGGCAAGCGCTTGCTCAAAGTTTTGAACAGGTTGTTCAATTAGGTCGCTTCCCTTTACTTGGGCTATAGTACCTACAGTAGCCCTTTTTACCTGTGTACCGTATCCCACAACTACCACTTCATTTAAGTCACTAGATCTGCCCGTTAATACGATATCCTGACGATTACCACTTGGCGTAATTGTTTGCGTATTAAATCCTACAAAAGTGAAAACCAAAGCTTGACCGGGTGATACTTTAATGGTATAAGAACCGTCTGGTCCTGTTTGTGTACCCGTTTTGGTACCTTGAATGGTAACACTTACGCCTGGCAGCGGAAGACCATCATCTTTTCCGGTTATTACGCCGGTAACTGTACGGGTTTGTGCATAGACCTGAGCGCCTAGCAACATGAACACCCCTAAGAAAAAGAGTAAAGTTTTTTTCATGCGTTGATAGTTTAATTAATTGGGCTTAAATTATAACATAAAATTTACATTGCAACTTTTTATGAAAAAAATTTAATAAAAAACCTTTTATCATGTAAATAAAACATTAAACCTTTATTATTTTACCATTAATTAAAATAAACTCACTATTTATAACTCACCTTCTATAAAATAAATTTACTCCTATTTCATATTTACTGTTTTATAACATATAAACTTTAAAAATATCTAATACAAACACCCAAAAAAACATTACCACTAAAATAAATTTATTATTTATATTAAAAAACAACTTAAATACCTCGAAAAAGCAATTATCAACCACTTTCATGCTATTTCTCAAAAGTTAATTATTAAAATACTTATAGGCTAGTTATTCCAACAGCAAGTACTATTCCTAACAAAAACGCTATAAAATAAAAAGAGGCGCAACATGTTGCGCCTCTTTTTATAAGATTGTATTAAAATTATTTACTTAAGTACATAGATTTTTCCCGATATAAATGACGGAAGTAAGGATCTTCCAGATTCGGGATAAAACGAATAGCTTCACCGGTTGACTTCATTTCTGGGCCTAATTCTTTGTTCACTTCCGGGAACTTATCAAACGAGAACACAGGTTCTTTAATGGCATAGCCTTGTAGTTTACGTTCAATTTTAAAGTCAGTCAGCTTATTTACCCCCATCATTACTTTAGCAGCAATATTGATGTAAGGCACATCATAAGCTTTGGCAATAAAAGGTACAGTACGTGAAGCACGCGGATTAGCTTCAATTACATACACCTTATCATTCTTGATTGCAAATTGAATATTCAATAAGCCTCTTACATTTAAAGCCTTAGCCAGCTTTATGGAGTATTCTTCCATTTGCTGCAATACAGTTTCAGATAAGTCAAACGGGGGTAATACAGCATAAGAATCGCCGGAGTGGATACCTGCAGGTTCAATATGCTCCATCATGCCAATAATATGCACATTTTCGCCATCACAAATGGAATCTGACTCTGCTTCTGCCGCACGATCTAGGAAGTGGTCAATCAGTACGCGGTTACCTGGCAAGTTTTTCAGCAGGTTTACTACAGCACGCTCTAAGTCTTCATCGTTAATTACAATGCTCATGCCTTGTCCACCCAATACATAGCTAGGGCGTACTAGTACCGGATAACCTACTTGATGAGCTACTTCCAATGCTTCTTCAGCACTTTCAGCTACGCCATATTTAGGATAAGGAATATCCAAATCTTTCAGCAGGTCGGAGAAACGTCCACGATCTTCGGCAATATCCATATCATTATAAGATGTACCGATGATTTTGATACCATATTCATCCAGCTTTTCGGCCATCTTTAACGCCGTTTGCCCCCCTAGCTGTACAATTACACCTTCAGGTTTTTCCAGGTCAATAATTTCACGTACATGCTCCCAGAACACCGGCTCGAAATATAGCTTATCAGCCATATTAAAGTCGGTAGATACTGTTTCTGGATTACAGTTAATCATGATGGACTCATATCCCGACTCCTTAGCTGCTAGTAAGCCATGTACACAGCTATAATCAAACTCAATACCCTGACCAATACGATTAGGACCAGAACCTAATACAATTATTTTCTTTTTATCAGACGGAATTGATTCATTCTCCCCTTCGTAAGTAGAATAGTAATAAGGGGTTTGTGCCTGAAACTCAGCAGCACAGGTATCTACCATCTTATAAACGCGGTTAATTCCTAATGCTTTGCGGCGCTGGTATACTTCTTCTTCGGTAGTATTTGCACCCAATATCCAGGCAATCTGCACATCCGAAAAGCCTTTTTGCTTAACGGTACGGAATATATCTTCAGGAATATTGTTTACTGAATAACGACGCAATTCAGTTTCTAAACTAACTACTTCCTGTATCTGGTTTAAAAACCAACGATCAATTTTGGTTACTTTACGAACTGACTCAACAGGTACACCCAAGCTCAAGGCATCATACACATGGAAAAGGCGGTCCCAGCTTGGATGTTCCAGACTGCTCATAATTTCATCCAGGTTCCGGCTTTGGCGACCATCAGCACCTAAACCGGCACGGCCAATCTCCAAACTCTGGCAAGCCTTCTGTAAAGCCTCAATAAAACTACGGCCAATACCCATTACCTCACCTACCGATTTCATTTGCAGGCCCAACTCACGGTTAGCACCTTTAAATTTATCGAAGTTCCAACGAGGAATTTTGACAATCACGTAATCCAATGTTGGCTCAAAATAAGCTGATGTGGTTTTTGTAATTTGATTTTCTACCTCATCTAGGTTATAACCAATAGCTAACTTGGCTGCAATTTTAGCAATTGGGTATCCGGTAGCTTTAGAGGCTAAGGCTGATGAACGCGACACCCGCGGATTAATCTCAATAGCGATAATCTCTTCATTAGCCGGATTAACCGAGAACTGCACATTACAGCCACCGGCAAAATTGCCAATAGCCCGCATCATGCGGATAGCCTGGTTACGCATATCTTGATAACAGCGGTCGCTTAAAGTCATGGCTGGTGCTACAGTTATGCTATCACCAGTATGAATACCCATAGGGTCAAAGTTTTCAATAGAGCAAATAATGATTACGTTATCACGATTATCACGCAACAACTCCAGCTCATATTCTTTCCAGCCCAAAACAGCTTGCTCTACCAACACCTCATGAGTTGGCGAAGCTTGCAACCCCCGGCTTAAGGCTGCATCAAAATCTTCTTTTTTGTGTACAAAGCCTGCACCTTTACCCCCTAAAGTATAGCTTGGGCGTATTACCAACGGAAAGCCAATTTCCTGAGCTGCTTCTTTACCCTCTAAAAAGGAGTTAGCAATTTTTGATTTTGCTACACCTACGTTGATGTCTACCATCAACTGGCGGAAAGCTTCACGATTTTCAGTCTTTTCGATAGCGGCAACATCTACCCCAACTACCTTTACGCCATACTTTTCCCATATACCGCGCTCAGAAGCTTCAATACACAAGTTAAGTGCAGTTTGCCCGCCCATGGTAGGCAGTACGGCATCAATTTGCTGTTCACTTAAAATATGCTCTATACTTTCGCAGGTTAAAGGCAACAGATACACATGATCGGCAATTACCTTATCCGTCATGATGGTGGCCGGGTTGCTGTTAATGATAGACACGGTAATGCCTTCATCTTTTAAAGAAAGAGCTGCTTGTGAGCCAGCATAGTCAAATTCGCAGGCCTGTCCAATAATAATAGGGCCAGAGCCGATAATCAGTACCGATTTAATGGAGGTATCTTTGGGCATAGTTTTATATAATCTGTAGTATAAAGTGAGTAGCTTTTAATTAGTTAGCACCAAGCTAAAGCTTGCGAACTACTAAATATCAACTTACCAAAAATCTATGCGCTGAAAACAAAAAACCCGACTTCAGCGTCGGGATGCAAAGATATAATTTTAAGAGTTATGTACTTTAAAAAAGTGACATTAAATCAATAAGCTTTATGAACACTAACTTAAATTAAACTTACTTTCCTGTTTTTGCTTTAGCTGGTGCTGCAGGTGCAGTACCGAATACTATAGGCATTCCCCATGAAGTTTCTACCGGCAGTCCGTTAATCAAACGCGGCTTCCAGGCAGGTGATGCATTAACAGCGGCAGTAATGGCTTTATCAGCCTCAGGCGAAACACTGCCTAATAATAGCGGATTACCTACAGTTCCATCTTTACGAATAGTAAAAGACACAAAAACCTGGGTACTTTTATTTTTTAATGTAGCCGGAACTTTTACTTTCTTTTTTAATAATGCGATAAATGCAGTATTTCCTCCAGCAGGAAACTCTGGTGATTGCTGTTTACCGGTGTACGTATATTTAGTACCTGCAGCTGTTACACAGTAGCCAGAAATAAATTTACCATTCTGGTAAGTGTCTGTATAGGTAACCTTTTCGGCAGGATAACTGCCATGCCACTCGCCTACTCGCTTACCATCTTTCACATCACCCTCTTCACTAATAGCATAAGTTAAATTATTGTAAACTACATAATGCCCGTTACCATCAGTTACTAAAGCTTTACCAGTAGTATCCATACAGCTCATTACGCGCATATTTTCTTCAAACGACTGGTTTCTTAAGGTATCCATGGTAAAAATCAGGTACATTTTACCATTAGGATGATAAACATAGTTAGTACCCGTAATTGCTCCATCAGTGTAGTTTAGCAGCATTTGCTTTTTACCCGACGGGTAAAAGGTTAAACACTGCCCATCATAAGTAGCCGGATTGATAGTTGACGATTTACCAATCAACTTAGCCTTACCATTACGGTAATATTCAGCTACATTAAACAATACAGAAGAGGAATCTGGCGGACGCACAACTCTGACATAATCTGAGCTATCAGGTTCTTTTACCTGCAAACCGTTATTTTTAAAATAAAATAGCTGCTGATTTTCGGCAGGCTTGTTTTGCGCCCATGCTGCTGTAACTGTTATAATCAGGAACAGGCTTAGTAAAAGTTTCATTTGTAGGTTGAATTAATTCGGAGTACTAATTTAACGAATTAATTTATTATCCGTATCCGGAAATATCAAAATAGGTTCATAACGGCGTGCTTCCTCCATTTCCATAGAGGCATATGACATGATAATCACAATATCACCCACCTGTGCTAAACGGGCAGTAGCACCATTCAGGCACACAATACCACTACCACGTTCCCCTTTTATTACGTACGTTTCAAAACGTGCTCCATTGTTATTATTTACAATCTGCACTTTCTCGTTCGGGATAATGTTAGCCGCCTCAATAAGGTCTTCATCTATAGTAATGCTGCCTACATAATTCAGTTCAGCCTGCGTTACTTTTACTCGATGAATTTTAGACTTTAAAACCTCAATAATCATAAAACAAAATTAACAATTAATAGCCGTAAGGCTTATCAGCGAATTATCACATTATCAATCAAACGGGTGGCACCGGCTTTAGCAGCTACCAACGCTACCACATGATGAGTTTGTTCAGTAGCCAGATGCAAAGTATCCCCATCAACCATTTCAAAATATTCTAACACCATCTCCGGCTCTTGCTCAATCAACTTCTTGGCTTCTTGTTCAATGTCAGCAATACTTTGCCCTGCTGCAAAGTTTTCTTTAGCCTGGTACAATGCCTTAGAAAGCACTAGGGCATGCTGATGATTACTCTCAGTTAAATGTATATTTCTGGAACTCATAGCTAACCCATCAGGTTCGCGCTCAATCGGGCACATTACTAATTTAACAGGCAAATGCATTAACGTTACCATTTGGCCAATTACCATAACCTGCTGATAATCTTTCTGACCAAAAAAGGCAAAGTCGGGCTTTACTATCGTAAACAGTTTATGAACCACCTGCATCACACCTTGGTAATGCCCCGGCCTGAACTTACCTTCCAGCAGATGTTCCAGATCGCCAATATCTAAATGCCAATGTTCATTATCGGCATACATTTCAGTAACTGGTGGATTGAATAGTACATGGCAACCGGCTTGCTGCAATTTGGCAATATCAGCCTCAATAGGTCGTGGATAGCGTTCTAAATCTTTAGGATCGTTAAACTGCGTAGGGTTAACGAAAATACTGCATACCGTAATATCCGTTTGCTGCTTGGCCTGGGCCAGTAATGATAAGTGCCCTTGGTGTAAAGCACCCATGGTAGGTACAAAACCAACTGTTTTGCCGGCCAAATGCAGTTCACTTACGTACTGCTGTAATTCGGTTTTATTGGTAAAAATTTTCAACTAAAAAATAATTTTACAAAGTGGGCAAAGGTGAGCAATTGCCTACTTATTACCAAAAGTACTTGCATAATTCATTGATAGTTCATAAGATAATGCTTATATTTGCACACTCAATTTTTTGACGTATATACATAAATTTTAATATTGATTAGTGATGGGTAAATCTAAGCTTTTGTTTATAACTCATGAAATGTCGCCTTTCCTTGAACTCACTAAAATTTCTGAAATAACCCGTCAGCTACCCCAGGCCATGCAGGAAAAAGGCTTCGAGATACGCATCTTGATGCCCCGTTTTGGAAATATTAACGAGCGCCGGAACCGATTGCATGAGGTTATTCGATTGTCAGGCATGAATATCATTATTAATGACAATGATAACCCTTTAATTATTAAGGTAGCCTCTATACCTGCGGCACGCATGCAGGTGTATTTTCTGGACAATGAAGAATACTTTCAGCGGAAGCATGTTTTTACAGATAAAGAAGGCAAATTCTACGCAGACAATGATGAGCGTATGATTTTCTTTTGCAAAGGTGCGCTGGAAACTGTTAAAAAACTGGGCTGGTCTCCTGATATTGTACACTGTCATGGCTGGATGAGCGCGTTGGTACCAACATACATCAAAACCACTTACAAAGATGATCCTACTTTCAAGAACTCAAAAGTAGTGTACTCTATCTACGAAAATGGCTTTACGGAACAGCTGAATGCTGACTTTTCACAAAAAGCTGTTATGAATGACATGACAGAAAAGAACACAGAAATATTTAAATCAGGTACGAACGATGCGCTCCATATTGGTGCTATTCAGTACTCTGACGCTGTTGTTTTAGCTACCGATCAGATTGACACGGAAGTGTTAAATAATGTTAAAAACAGCCAAAAACCTGTTTTAAGCTTTGATTCGACCGCTGATTTCGAAAATTATTACAATTTTTACGACGAAATTACCGATGATGAATTGGTGAACGTTGCATAAGATTTGAGAATACACAATATGAAATTTTTCAGACTAGACTTGTTAACCCTGTTAATAAGTCTTTTTATTTTAGGTAGTTGCAAAAACCAGAGTACAGTTACCCTGCCATTAGGCAACCAACAGTTAAACGGTACTTTACTGGTTGATGATAATATTACCATTAACACTACAGCCGAAGATTCGGTAATTACTTCCGGGTTAACTAAAACACCGTTAGCTTACTTTAAAGATAATATTTTAGGCACTACCGAATCAAATATTGCTACTGCTGTTAGCTTGCCAGGTAGCAGCGCATATACATTGCCTACTGGTAGCTTAAGTATTGACTCAGCTGTTCTGGTTATGCGTTATGCTGATGGTTTCTATGGAGACTCTTTATCATCCAACTATAAAGCTAATGTTTATCAGCTAACAGAACAGCCAACCAGTAGCTCGTATTATTATAATAATAAAACCTGGGCACATGCAAGTAGCCTTATTGGTTCACGCTCATTTAATGTGCGCCCTAAAACTATTATAAGAATTAGGGACATTGTAACCGGAGCTGCAGACACCCTGAAAAAAGTACCAGCACAGTTAAGAATAGCACTTAGTTCAGATTTTATTCAGAAAAACCTGTTCAATGCAAGCACAGCTGCATTAGCTAACAATGCCATTTTCCAGAATGCCATTAAAGGCTTGTATGTAACTTTAGATAAAAACCAGAGTGGTGCTGGTGGTGCTATCATGTTTAACCTTGATTCCAGCAACATTGCTGTTTACTACAAGGCTACCACAGCCAGTGCTGTAGATACTGCAGTAACAACGCTTTCCTTAGGTACACATGCTGCTGAAATAAAGTATACACGCAGCATAGCTGTTACTGCGGCTTTAAACAATACCAGTTCAAACAACTTGGTTTACCTACAAGGCTTAGGTGGTTTAAGAGCCAAAATCAGCTTTCCTAGCCTTAGCTCCTTGTTTGGCACAACCGATGTAAGCACAGTAACCTTAAACCGTGCCGAACTGGTACTTACGCCTAACCCAGGCTCGGATATTCCTTATACGCCACAGCCGCAAATATATATGTACCGGTATAATATAGCTCATCAGCGAACGGTATTGCCTGATGCTAACGGAACCTCATCAGGGGCTTCTGATTCCAGGTATTTTAGTACTGCCATATTTGGCGGAGGTTATGATAAAACCGAAAAGTCATATCACTTTATAATTACTGGCTATTTGCAGGATCTACTTCGTGGCAAAACAGTTGATTATGGTACTTTTATAGGCCCAATTGATACTACTAGCCGCACTAACGCTACAGATGTATTAGCTACGGCACAAACTGCTGGACGTACTGTGATTGTAGGCAGTGATAAAACATCAGCTTATCGTATCAAGCTAAACATTATCTATACTAAAACCACTTTGTAATACACAAGCCCACCCTGCTTGTAACACTTTTTGCTGCTAATATATTTGATATATTAGCAGCAATTTTTTTATACTGCCACCAGTATAAATCCGTTTTATAATTTTAAATCTTTCACACATGTGCGGAATTGTAGGATATATTGGTTATCGGGATGCTTATCCGATAGTAATAAAAGGACTGCACCGACTAGAATATCGTGGATATGACAGTGCTGGTGTAGCCATTGTAAATCAGGAGAATGACCTTAAAGTTTATAAGAAAGCCGGTAAAGTACGTGATCTGGAAAACTTTGTTCAAAAAGTAGATTTAACCGGATCGTTAGGAATGGGGCATACCCGCTGGGCTACACATGGTGCCCCAAGCGATCGTAACTCCCATCCGCACTCATCAGGTGATCGGAAGCTAACTATCATACACAATGGTATTATTGAAAACTATGCCGTTCTGAAAGAAGCTTTACAAGCCAAAGGCCATATATTTAATAGTGATACTGATACAGAAGTATTAATACATTTTGTAGAGGACATACAACATGAAACCGGCTTAGATTTGCGTGAAGCTGTACGCGTTGCCTTAAATAAAGTAGTAGGTGCTTATGCCATTGTTATCATCAGTGTTGATGATCCTGACCAGATTATTGCGGCCCGCAAAGGCAGCCCTATGGTTATTGGCGTTGGTGAAGGCGAGTACTTTATCGCTTCAGATGCTACACCCATTGTGGAGTACACTAAAAATGTAATTTACTTGAACGATAATGAAATTGCCTATGTACGCCGTAATGATTTGCTGATTAAAAACATTGACAATACTGTACAAACACCATACATACAACGGTTGGATTTACAGTTGGAAATGCTGGAAAAAGGCGGTTACGAGCACTTTATGCTCAAAGAAATTTATGAGCAGCCTCGTTCTATACACGATTGTATGCGCGGACGCATCTATCCGGAACAAGGCAAAGTACAGTTGGGTGGCCTTAAAGAATACACGGAAAAGCTGAAGAATGTTGACCGGATTATTATTGTGGCTTGTGGTACTTCATGGCATGCTGGCCTGGTAGGTGAATATTTAATTGAAGAATATGCCCGCATACCTGTTGAAGTAGAATATGCTTCAGAATTTCGATACCGGAACCCTATAATTTCTGAAAAGGATTTAGTAATTGCTATATCACAATCAGGCGAAACGGCTGATACTATGGCTGCTATTGAACTGGCTAAAGAAAAAGGTGCTACTATTTTTGGCATCTGTAACGTGGTAGGCGCTTCTATACCCCGTATTACCCACGCTGGTGTATATACACATGCCGGGCCTGAAATTGGTGTAGCTTCCACCAAAGCTTTTACGGCACAGGTAACCGTACTTACCTTAATTGCTTTTTACACTGCCCAGCAACGCGGTACCATTACGCAAAGCAAGCTGATTGAATACTTAACTGAACTCAACACCATACCTCAGTTGGTGGAGCAAGCGCTACAAGTAAACAATCATGTACATGCTATAGCTCAGAAGTTTAAAGATTCTGCCAACTGCTTGTTTTTAGGTAGAGGCAGTTCTTTCCCGGTGGCTTTAGAAGGCGCCTTAAAGCTAAAAGAAATATCTTACATCCATGCGGAGGGTTATCCGGCTGCAGAAATGAAACACGGGCCAATTGCCTTGATTGATGAAGACATGCCGGTTGTTGTTATTGCTACTAAACATTCTTCTTACGAAAAGGTAATCAGCAACATTCAAGAAGTAAAAGCCCGTGGCGGTCATATTATCGCTATTGTGTCGGAAGGTGATAAAGAGGTACGTGAAATGGCCGATTACGTGATTGAAATACCTCAGGTATCCGAGCCTTTTGTACCATTGCTGGCCACTATCCCGTTGCAACTCTTGGCTTACCACATAGCTGTAATGAGAGGCTGTAACGTTGACCAGCCACGTAACTTAGCCAAATCAGTTACTGTAGAGTAATACAGAGCTATCAATAAAAAGGGAGTTATTAATTAATAACTCCCTTTTTATTGATAGCTTTTTTAAATAGATAAACTACTTTTGTATAAATACTTCTTATATATGACTATTACACAACTGGAATATATTGTAGCAGTAGATACTTACAAAAGCTTTGTGCTGGCTGCCGAAAAATGCTTTGTAACTCAGCCTACTTTAAGTATGCAGATACAAAAGTTGGAAGACACCTTGGGCCTCAAAATTTTTGATCGTACCCGACAGCCTATTGCGGCTACTGAAACTGGTGCCGATGTAATAGCCCAAGCCCGCATTATGCTGGCTGAAGCTTATAAGATTAAGGAAATTGTAACAGATCGTCAAAAAGACTTAGCAGGCGAATTGAAATTAGGTATTATCCCTACTATTGCGCCTTATATTTTACCTAAAATTATCGCCCGGTTTATTGAAAAGTACCCGTTAGTGAAGCTTTTGGTATGGGAGCAGAATACAGAGCAAATTATTCAGCAGCTTAAACTGGGCACGTTGGATTGTGGCATTATGTCGACCCCGCTACATGAAAGCACATTAACTGAAATACCTGTTTTTTACGAGAACTTTGTGGCTTATGTATCTAAAACCAGTAAGCTTTTTAAAAAGAAACACATTGCGGCAGAAGAATTAGATCTGGAAGAATTATGGGTGTTAAATGAAGGCCATTGCATGCGCGAACAGGTGCTTAATATTTGTCAGCGTCGCCGCTCTACTAAAGGTTTTCAGCATTTCGAGTATAATACCGGCAGCATTGACACGCTGAAACGTATGGTTGATCAGAATAGTGGGGCTACTATTCTACCTGAATTAGCTTTAGCTGATTTGCACGACAAACAATTGGAAAAAGTACGCTACTTTAAAGCCCCTGAACCCGCCCGCGAGGTAAGCTTGGTTATACAACGCAACTTTTTGAAACGCCGCATGATAGAAGCTTTAAAAAACGAAATTTTAGATTTCGTACCGAAAAAGCTTCGCACCAAGAAAAAGAAAGAGATAATTGATATTTAAGATTGCGGTAGTTTATTCATAGTCTAACTGCACGCCATCACTTACAGCATAACCCGTACAAGTAAGCACCCAACCTTGCTGTATTTCACTATCAGTTAGTACTTCGTTTTTAACAATGGTTACCTTACCACTTTTACACTTCACGGCACAAGCGGCACATACCCCATTTCCACAGCTATAGGGCAGATGTAATTGATTTTGCAGTGCGGCCTGTAATATGGTTTGATTTTCGCCAGCCATTAAATCGTGCCACTCATCTTGAAAATGAATGCGGAGTTTACGAGGTGCAAAGTTGGTGGCATTGCTATTCACCGGAACTGTTTCCAGCACGAAATTTTCTTTATGGATATGCTCAGCCTTAACACCCATGTATAATAGCGTAAGCCTCACCATACGCATGTAGGTGAACGGTCCGCATAAATAATACTCGGCAGCTTCAAAATTAGTGGTATGCTTTTTCACCAGTTGCTCCACCATGATATTGTTTAACCTTTTGCCTTCATCGCTAATCAAATAATGCACATGTAGCTGATTAGGATAAGAGGCTGACAATGCATCCAGTTGTTGCTTATAAATTATGGTCGAGGCGCTCTGATTACTGTAAAACAGGGTGATAGTATATTTTTCATAATGAGCCAGAATATACTTTAGTTGTGCAAACACAGGTGCAATGCCACTACCTGCCACAAAGTAGACTAACTCTTTGGAGATTGCTGTATTGGGCACAGTAAACCTCCCGGCAGGCTCAACTACATTCCATATATCACCAATACGCGCATGGGTTAACAGATACCTTGATATTTCTCCATTTTGTACCCGCTTTACCATAATAGAAAGCAAATCCTCATCAGGTGATGAGCTAAGCGAGTACGAACGCCTAATTTCCTCACCATGATGATCAACCACCAGGGTAATAAATTGTCCGGCTTGGTACAATACCTTTTGGCCTGATACAGGTTTTAGATAAAACGTAGCTGTATCAGGCGTTTCAGGTTTAATAGCTTCTACCTGTAACTGAAGCATTCGGAATTATAGGGTTAATACCAGTTTACCAAACTGTGATGAGTTCCCCATCTTATCTACCGCTTGCTGCGCATTGGCTAGAGGGAATACCTCATCGATAACAGGTACAATTTGATATTCATTAATCAGGTCCAGCATAGCTTTAAACTCATCCGCAGTACCCATGGTAGTACCCAACAGTTGTATTTGCTTCCAAAACAAAACACGGGCATTCAATTCTGGAATGCTACCTGCTGTGGCACCAAAAAACACGACGCGAGCGCCAGGATTACATAAATCGATTACTTTGGTAAAATCTTTACCTAAGGCACTATCAATAATTACATCAAAGCCACCGGCCATATGCTTTAACTCGTCGGCCCAATCCTGAGCTTTATAGTTTACGCCAGCTGCTGCGCCCATTTCACGAGCACGTTCAATTTTATCACCGCTACCTGATGTGACAAATACTTGGCAACCTGCCGCTACAGCCCATTGTAGAGCAAAGCTTCCTGTACCAGAACCTACGCCTACAATCAGGACTTTATCTCCTTTCTTGGCCCTACCTTTTGTGAACAATGCCCGGTAAGCTGTTAAGCCTGCCAGCGGAATAGCAGCCGCTTGTTCCCAATTTAAATGGGCTGGCTTAGGTTGCAGATACTCGGCTTTGGTTTTTACGTATTCCGCCATTGTGCCGTATTCAGGTAAGCCTAATATTTTGAAATCTTGAGATTGATACTCCGTATGCTCTCCCCAATCGTGTGAAGGATTAATAATAACTTCTTTATTCAACCAAGATTGATCTACACCTTCACCTACTTCAGCTACGATGCCAGACCCGTCAGAACCTAAAACAGAGGGGTATTGAATACCTGCATACTGTCCTATGGTAATCCAGTAATCGCGCCGGTTTAAGGCTGCGGCTTTAACTTTCACCAACACTTCGCCCGCTCCTAAAGTGGGCTTATCAATATCTTGTAATTGCAAAGGCTGATCTTTGCCTACTAAAACTACTGCTTTCATACTATTTGATTAACGGTTACTGCCGCCCCTAAATTTGGAAATGAAATAAATGATAACCGCAATAATAACAACCACTACCGTTATACCTGCATAAAAACCAGCTTTAAAAATATCGCCAACTACCCGGCAGCTATCCAGCAGGAACAGCATAGAAATTAAAGCCGGAATTATCATCTTTTTCATACCTGAATAAATAAAAAAACGGCAGGATTTGTTTATATCCTGCCGTTTTAATTTTCATGCAATTGCAACAGAGAGCGATTACAGACTTTTGCGTCTGACTCCTTTCTATTGCCTGTATTTTTCTGCTTAAACTGCTTTTTTATACAGTTCAGCTACGTGGTTCCAGTTAACTACATTCCAGATAGCTGATAAGTAATCCGGACGACGGTTTTGGTATTTCAAGTAATAAGCGTGTTCCCAAACGTCAATACCTAAAATTGGGGTACCTTTTACTGTAATTTCAGGCAAATCCATCAAGGGGTTATCTTGGTTAGGCGTTGATGTTACGGCCAGTTTTTTATCTGCTGTAACTACCAGCCAAGCCCAACCTGAACCGAAACGAGTAGCACCAGCCTCGTTCATTTTGGTTTTTAGCTCATCTAATGAGCCAAAAGTGTTTTTAATAGCCTGAGCTAATTCGCCGGTAGGCTCGCCACCACCATTAGGTGATAACAAAGTCCAGAACAGGGTATGGTTATAGTGGCCACCACCGTTATTACGTACGGCTGCCGGATATTTAGAAATATGAGTGATGATCTCTTCAATGCTGCTGTTGGCCTCTGGTTTGCCTTCCAGTGCTTTGTTCAGGTTGGTTACATAAGCCTGGTGATGCTTACCGTGGTGAATTTCCATGGTTTGCTTATCAATGTGCGGTTCCAAAGCGTCGGTAGCGTAAGGTAACGCCGGTAATACGAATGCCATAGTGCTATTTTTTAAGGTTAATGAATGTTGTATGGTTGCAAATATAATCGCGTTGGTTACATATTTGTTCTAATAAATGTCAACTTTTCAGACGCTTGCTTCTGAAAAACTCGCGTACCAATTCAGCGCATTCAGCCTCACGTATGCCACCAGTAATTAAAGTTTTAGGATGTGTAATCTTTTGATTAAGTCGGCCGAAGCCTAATTTAGTATCATAAGCGCCAAATACAATTTTGCCTACCTGAAACCAATAAGAGGCACCGGCACACATTACACAAGGCTCAATAGTTACATACAGCGTACAATCTTTCAGGTATTTGCCGCCTAAATAATTGGCTGCTGCCGTAAGCGCCTGCATTTCGGCATGGGCCGATACATCATTCAGGCGTTCGGTTAGGTTATGCCCGCGGCCTATGATTTTACCCTGGCAGGTTACAATAGCACCAATCGGTATTTCATCTTCAGCTAATGCCAAGCGAGCTTCGCGCACGGCTTCATTCATAAAGAACTCATCCGGTGATACCGAACTTTCATTATCAAAACTTATAAAACGCATGTTTAAGATTCAAGGTGGTTACCGAATACTTTTTTCAGGTATTTTTCGGTAAAATAAATTAACCCTCCAGCTATACCAAAGGTAGGTACTAATACCAGAACTAATTGAATAATGCTTTGTGTTGTTTCAGCAAAATGAAAGAAAGTCATCATCCAGGTAATCAATAGCCCTGATGCTAAGGTTATTCCTCCTGCTTTAATCATCAGCTGCGCACTATAACGGTTCGCTTCATTCCAGCTTTGCGAGTTACGCATAGAGGAAGCTGTGCGGTAGCCGTAAAGACCATTGATGGTTTTGGGAGGGAACCGCTTTTGTATTAAACCAGCTAGCAAAATAATAAAACCAATCAGTTGCGGACCTACTATCCAGTTCATACTTTGTTAAATCAGCTTGCTACCATTGGGTACTACCCGCTCTACAGCAGTTAATACAATATCACCGTTTTCATCGGCTAAACCAGTTACCAAAAACTGCGACATAAATTTACCAATCTGTTTCTCCGGAAAATTAATTATGCCTAATATTTGTCGACCTACCAACTCCTCCTTCATATAATGCCTAGTAATCTGCGCACTTGACCACTTTACGCCAAATGGACCAAAGTCAACCTTCAGTTTGTAAGCAGGCTTTCGAGCTTCCGGAAAGTCTAATACCTCCAATATGGTACCAGCCCGTAGCTCTACTTTCTCAAAATCGTTCCAAGTAATGGGTTGCATAAAAGTAAAGATAACAAGGGCGAGACAGGATAGTGCTTAAATTTATCACATCTCTTATCTTTGTATATGCCCTCCGCTACACCATACCGCAAAATCATCCACATTGATATGGATGCCTTTTATGCATCGGTAGAGCAACGTGATGAGCCGGAATATCGCGGTAAACCTATTGTAGTAGGTGGCTCGCCGGAAGGTCGGGGCGGGGTGGTGGCTACAGCCAGCTACGAGGCGCGTAAGTTCGGCATACGCTCGGCTATGTCGGCTAAGCAAGCGAAACAGCTGTGTCCGCAAGCTATATTTGTACGTCCACGGTTTGCGGTGTACAAAGAAGTATCGCAGCATATTCGGGAAATTTTTCGACGATATACGGATTTAATAGAGCCGCTATCGTTAGATGAAGCTTACCTGGATGTAACTGAAGATAAATTAGGCGTAGGTTCGGCCATTGAAGTGGCCAAGCAGATTAAACAGGCTATTCAGGAGGAACTGAACTTAACCGCATCAGCCGGTGTATCTATTAATAAGTTTGTGGCTAAAATTGCTTCAGACATCAATAAGCCTGACGGGCTAAAATTTATCGGCCCGTCTGCTATTGAAAAGTTTATGGAGAACCTGCCGGTCGAAAAGTTTTTTGGTGTAGGTAAAGTAACAGCCGAAAAGATGAAAAAGATGGGTCTGCATACCGGTGCAGATTTAAAAACACTGACAGAGCAGGAACTCACACAACACTTTGGTAAAGTAGGTGGCTTTTATTACCAGATTGTACGGGGCATTGACAATCGGCCGGTACAGCCCCATCGTGAAACTAAATCCATGGGGGCTGAAGATACTTTTGCCTATGACCTAACCACCACCGAAGATATGCACGAGGAATTGGATAAAATAGCGCAAACAGTAGCTGCCCGGCTAGATCGCTACCAACTTAAAGGCCGCACTGTTACGCTTAAAATAAAGTATAGCGATTTCAAGCAGATCACTCGGAATCAATCTTTTAACCATCCAGTAAGAGATGCTGATACATTAACCCAAACCGCTAAACAACTGTTAGCCGCCACCAATCCTGAAGATGCCCGAATACGACTACTAGGCATTTCAGTTTCCAACTTTGGAGAGCAACCTATTAAAGAAAAAAAGACAGTGATAGGTGAACAGCTTAGTTTGTTTTAACTACCATAGATAGTAAGAAGGCAGACGGTTTTTTATCTATTGGTTAAATAATTCTACCTTTCATAAATTTTAATTACAACCCGTTGAACCTAATCATCATGAAGAAGCCTATTTATATCACAACTGCTATCATATTTCTATTATTAAACCTGTGTTTAACACAAGTTTACAGTCAAGCCCGAACATCTACCAGCTTAGGGTATGATGTTAACTTACCACTACACTCGGGTTACAAGTTTGGTTACGGTTTCAATTGGCAAACCAATATTAAGGTAAGCAATAAGGTAGCTATCTCGCCCGTATTGGGCTATGACAGAATTAATAGCGATGGTGGCATTATTTATAGCAACGATGGTTACGGGCACTATCGCTACAGAGATAATATCGATTTATTCTATTTAGGCTTAGGCGCTAAATATTATTTCGATAAACAGTTTTTTGCCCGTGCAGGAGCCATGATTTACATAGGCGGCGGTAACGAAGATTTGGTTACCGGCGGTATAGGCGGAACCGCAGCCGTAGGTTACGATTGGACTATAGATAAGCGTAGCACATTTGAACTTACCTTACGTACAGATATTATCAACTTCAAAACTAACCATCGTGAAGTAGGCGCCATAGCAGGGTTGGGGATTGCTTATAAGTTCAACTTTAGAAAACTAAAAGAGTAAACTAATTTCATGCTATTAACAAAAGTCTAGTTAGTCAGGGCAGATTTACACAGGGCTGCGTATCTTTGCAGCTTATGGTGGATGTTATCCTGAAAAAAGGTAAAGAAAAAGCAGTACTACAGCGTCATCCCTGGGTATTTTCAGGGGCTATTGAGCGTGTAAAAGGCAAGCCTGCAAATGGCGATTTGGTAAAGTTAGTAGATGCCCAAGGCAAATTTATGGCTTATGGCTTTTACAACAATCAATCGCGTGTGGCTTTGCGTTTGCTAGAATGGGATGAACATACGCCAGTTGATGAACAATGGTTCCGCACTAAAGTAGCAACTGCGGTACAAAGCCGAAGCTATATTTTGCAGGATGGTCGCACCAACACCTGCCGCTTGGTTTTTAGTGAAGCCGATTACCTTCCTGGCCTCATTGTAGATAAATATGCAGACTACCTTTCGCTGCAAATTCTGACCTCGGGTATTGAAAACAACAAAGCAATTATTATTGATGAGCTACAACGCTTGTTACAGCCTAAAGGAATATTTGATAAAAGTGATGCATCATCACGCGCCCATGAAGGCCTCGACACAGTTAATGAAGTACTGGCCGGCAGCCCACCACCTGAACTGGTAGAGGTTAAAGAAAACAACCTGACTTACGGCATCAACATTGCCGAAGGTCAAAAATCAGGTTTCTACTGTGATCAGCGTGATAACCGCCACTTGCTAGCTGCTCATACGGCAGGTAAAAAAGTGCTGGATTGTTTTTGCTATACGGGTGGCTTTACCCTGAACAGCCTGCAACAAGGCGTAGCCTCGGTAATCAGTGTAGATAGTTCCGCCTTAGCCATAGAAACTTTAAAAAAGAATATTGTACTAAATGGGCTGGATGCCACCAAGCATGCGGCCATTCAATCAGATGTTAACAAACAGCTACGCAAGTTTAAAGAGGATGGGGAAAAGTTCGACGTGATTGTACTGGACCCACCCAAATATGCCCCATCACGCTCAGCATTAGATCGCGCTTCACGGGCTTACAAAGACTTGAATCGTATAGCGATGTTATTGCTGAACAGCGGTGGCTTACTGGCCACTTTTTCCTGCTCCGGCGCTATGGATATTGATACTTTTAAACAGGTATTAGCTTGGGCAGCACTAGATGCTGGTAAACAAGTACAATTTATTTACCAGTTTTGCCAACCTGAAGATCATCCGGTACGAGCTTCATTCCCAGAAGGTGAGTACCTGAAAGGGTTACTTTGCCGGGTATATTAATTTATCCGGCAAACGTACGCTGCTACTTATTAACAAACAACCCGGTTACTTCATAAGTAAGCTGCGGCGGTTTGTTTTTGGAAGATAACGTATTTTTATCTGTTTTACGGTTACCGGCCAGTTGCTGATGATCATCAGCAATGAACTCTTTTTGAGCCACACCGGCAATTACCACCTGCCTGCCTTTTAAATCTTCGGGCAAAACAACATTGTAGTTTCTAAAATGGGCTTGGATGGTTTGTCCGTTGCCAGCATCTAAAATAAACCAGCCCCCTTTAGGCTTGGTTACTTTAATAACGGTACCAATAACCGAGGCCGTAGTACGCGTACGCTTGCCCATAAAAGTTTCTAGCTTTGAAGCCGGCATCAGGCTTACATGGCTGGGTGCCGAACCAAATACCATACCATGCGGTAGTGGTGTATGTTTTTGTGCCTGCGCAGTTACCAACAAGCAGCAATATATCAGGGATGTGATTATAAACTTCATTTGCCTGCATTAACAGCCAATTGAAAGGTTGGTTTGCTTTGTTTTGAACATCCAGATTATAGCATGATTATTCAGTAAACGTAAGTAGCGAGTGCTGACTGGCCGTATGTAAATCGCGCCACACCAAATTTAATTCTGTATCAGGCGATGCTGCCCATAAGCCACAATAAGGATATAAGGCATCTACACTTTCGCGGGCTATCTGCGCCAGTAAACGGCTTGAATTGCTTACAGCCTTTAGGTAGTGGTCATCTATGTTTTCTGCTGATACACCAGCCTGCCACGAAGCATCCAGTGCATGGTAAAACTGGGCACGTATGCCTTGTAGATTATCTTTCACCTCCTGCAACGTACTTTTAAGTACATGGTGTTGCTTTTCTGTTAATTTAGGCTGCTGCATCTTTTCCATCAGCACAGGCTCGCATAAATCTACAAAGTGTATCGCCATACCTGATAAGTTGGCAGCCAGCGTAGCTTCTGCCAATTGCAAAAAGGGATAACGATACAGTGGGGTATTCACATAAGCAGCTGCACCATCTATTTTAAAGCAGCGATTGGCTGGCACCTCTACATTCTCAAAACGAAAAGCATGGCTCCCCGTGCCCATCATGCCTATATATTTCCAAGCCGGAATCAATTCAGCCTTTTGTGCATCTACAACAAAGGATTGCACCAACGGATTGTTGTTTGCATACGACAAGACTTCCTCATCTTGTTCAACCAAGCAATTAGCTGTAAAATGAGTAGCATGACGTACGCCACTGGCATATTTCCAACTACCATTAAGCAGATAGCTATTTTCGGTTGAGTTAGCAGTACCTGTACTGGCACCACTACCTGCTAAGCATACTTTAGGATTGGCAAATATTTCTTTCGCAGCATCAGGCGCTATAAAGCCGCCGAACCAGGCTGCACCAGCACATAAGGTAATTACCCAGCCCAAGCTACCATCGGCCCAGCTCAAGGCTTCTTCTAAACGCACCATATCAGGCAAGGGCAATTCAGAACCGCCGTAAACCGTAGGTACCAACATTTTAAACCACTGCTGTAAATAAATCAGTTCCAGTTGTTCAGGCTGCAACTCGCCCTGCTGCTCGGCTGCAAATGCATGGATACGAATAATGCTTACCCATTCCGGTTTTAATAAGGCCGATGGATGTGGTTCAGTTCTCATGCCAGCAGATTAGAAGATTTAATAATTTGTTCCCGATATAATTTTCGCCAGTCGTAATAACCCAAAATTGCAATCACAAATAAAAACAACGTTAATAAGGCAAACAGCGGCAAATGCTTGTAAAACAGTAACGGTATGGCAAACAGATTAGATATATTGAGTACCACCCAATTTTCAATACGTCGCCGGGCCAGCAACCAGGTACCTGCCCACGCTGATGAGGATACCCATGCATCAGAAACCGGCACTGTTGATGAAGTATAATTCTTCAGAATGAAATAGATTACACCCCATCCAACAAAAGCAATCAAGGCTGTAATTAACCATTCCCGGCCATTGGCATGTGCTATTTGTACCGGCGGCTCGTTTTTACGACGGCTCCAGATTATCCAGCCATACAAGCTCATCAGCACATAGTAGCCGTTTAAGCTGGCATCGGCAAATAAACCGGCTTCAATAAATAGAAATATAGAAATAGCTGAACCGGCTATACCCGCAGGATATAACAACACGTTATTTTTACGGGCTAGTAATACTTCGGCTATACCGAATATCACTGCCACCCATTCTAACCCAGTAGTTTGCCGTATTTGCTCCAGCAAAAGGTCTGCCCAGTGTTGCATTACTATTCTCCTTTAATGTCATTGCGAGTGTCAGCGTAGCAATTCCGTTGCTTCATTGATAAACCAATGAGATTGCTTCGTTGTTGATACGCCTCGCAATGACAAATCTTGTTTTTAAAACCTTAAACTCAATGACCCTAAAAAGTTGATTGGAGCTTGCGCGAACCAATAGTTATAGTTCACCACTTTGCCGCCTTCAAGGTCTGGATAGGTGGCTCCGTCAGATTGATATTTTTTGCTGAACACGTTATTCACCAGTAAACTCACACCGATGTTCTTGATAGAAAAAGCACTGAAACTATAGCCTAATCTTACATTGCTTACAAAATATGGGTTCAGTGAACGGCTTTCGGTTGAGGTATTGTCCAGATACTGCCGACTTACATATTTGCTGATAAAAGCAATTTCGCTATTCTTGATAGGATGGTAGCTAATTTCGCTAGAAGCTACTACACTTGGTGAAAAAGCAATATTGGTTTTGCCATATTGAGCATATAAATCGGTGTTATCGGTATCGACGTTATACAAGTACTGTTGAAAGTTTTTCACCCTATTGGCACTAAATGAGGCGTTAGCTGCCCAACTCAATTGCTCTATAATTCTTACCCGACCATCCAGCTCAACACCGGTACGGTAACTATCTTTGATGTTGGTGCGGATAGCTTCACCCACATCGTTTAAAGAGCCTGTTAACACCAACTGATTTTTGTAAAGCATATAAAAGCCATTAATGCCTGCTGTAAAATTGGTACCACGTACACGGTAACCTGCTTCAAAATCTTTCAGGTTCTCAGATTTTGGGCGACTTTCGGGTGATGAATTTACATAATCATCACGGTTGGGCTCATGGTTACCTACCGCAAATGAGGCATATACACTGTTGTGATCGTCGATCAGGTAGGTAGCTCCAACTTTCGGATTGAAGAAGTTAAGCTGCACAGCTTGCTGTACGTTGTTCAGATTCCGGTCATAACCCAGAAACGAGTAATTAATGTGGCGGTACTGCATATCGCCATACAATAACACTTGCCCTATGCGGTAATCTATCCGGCCAAAAAGGTTGAAATCTTTCTTCACCCCTTTATTGCGCGAATATTCATAATCGGGCAAAATATTAGTGCTTTGTTGGGTCCATTCAATATTGTTAAAGTGATCGCCGCGGTATTCGTTGTAAGCACCACCCAAAGTCAGGTTCAAGTTATTTTGCGGCTGATATTTAAAGTTGTAAGTAACCCCATAAAAATCATTCTTCAACCACAATCGGCGTACTAGGTCGGTAACATTCAAGGTATCACCTCCAACAATGGCTGGTGTAACACCATAACTGGTTAGCTTAGCATCATTCTTATACTCTTCATAGTAACCTTCTCCTCTGGTATAATGCAAGGCACCCGCAAAGGAAAGCTTCGGCGTAATTTGCTGATTGTAGAGCAACTGGTAATGGTTCTGCGTATAATTATCCGTTTGATTAGGATAATACGTTCCAGTACGGTTAATGTAACCTAATTCATTGTACCGACGGTTGCCTTTGCGTACACTATCTTCCGGTACGCCATCCCAAGCTTGGTAAGTTTGTTCGTAACCTGAAAATACGTTTAGGCGTACTACGCTGCTTTTACCATAATAAGCACCGCTCACGAAAAACGATTTCAGCTTAGAGAATGCCCGATCAATATACCCATCGGAGTTCACGCGCGATAAGCGGCCATCTACCGTGAAGTGCCCACCCAGCAAACCAGTACCCAGGCTAACGGTATTTTTTACCGTTCCGTACGAACCGGCCGAATTATCGAGCTGCGCATAGGCTGTATCTTGCCGGGTTGTAGTTTGAATATTGATACTAGCCCCAAAAGCACCAGCGCCATTGGTTGAGGTACCTACGCCACGTTGTATTTGAATATTATCTACTGATGATGCTAGATCAGGTAAATCAATAAAGAAAGCGCCTTGACTTTCCGCATCATTTAATGGGATACCATTTAATGTTACGTTGATACGGGTAGCATCAGAACCCCGTATGCGAATACCAGTATACCCCACACCAGCCCCTGCATTGGAAGTGACTACAGCCGAAGGCGTCTGATCGAGTAGAAATGGCAAATCCTGACCTAAGTTGTTTTTCTGTAAGTCTTTTTTGCGGAGGTTGGTAAAGGCTGTTGGCGAGTTAGCTGATGCCCGGGTAGCACTTACAGTTACATCTTCAGTCATTAAATTACTATGCATTAGGGCAAAGCTAACCGTCATGCTCCCCCGAACTGTTACACTTTTGGGCAAGGCCTGATAACCCACATAACTAACAAGAACAGTATAGTTACCGCCTTTAACATTGCTAAGCTCATAGCTACCATTGGCATTAGTTACGGTACTTTGCAGGTTAGCAATACTCACAGTAGCACCAGGCAATGGCTGTCCGGTTTGCTGATCGGTTACTTTTCCGGATACGGAAAACTGGGCTGCAGCCACTACAGGCAACAGCAAGGCTACAAAAGCCAGGTAAAAATTTTTCAAAATGTAAATAAAAACATTACGTTAAACCATCTGCTCGCTAAGGGTGTAAATTGCGTGCAGTACACTTAACTTGTTACCTCTCCCTACGCCGGCATTACCCGGATCAGGTGCTGGGGGAGTTGAAAGTGAAAGATTGAAAGTTTAAAACATCTTTTAACTTTCAACTATAGTCTTTTAACTCCTCTCCATGGGTATGATCTCAGCCTGTCTTTCAGTTTGATTGCTCAAAGCAAGGCACCCCTTAAGAAATTATGCCGCAAAGATAGGTTTAGGATTCAGATTTAAAGAATGGATTTGTGATTTGTGCTAGAATTGACGATAAATGATCCATGAACAAGCTAAAGAAAGGTTCATTTATCTTGCTTTTTTATTAAAATCGTTTCAAAAGTAAAAATCTTGTTCCTGTAGAGCCTGTTCTTGAGGTTTACAGTATATTGGCGGTACGCAACAACCGCTAACGCTCATGAAGTTTAAATTTTTACTCCCTTTATTGTTTGCCGTTCCGGCTATGGCACAAACTACCATTAAGCCAGATGCTCAGATCACCCAGATGACAGATGAAATATCTGTTCAAAATATTGAAGGTATTGTACGTAAACTGGTCAGCTTTAAAACCCGCCATACGCTAAGTGATACCACCAGCAAAACTACAGGTATTGGTGCTGCCCGTAACTGGATTAAAGCTGAAATGGAGCGTTATGCCGTTGCCTCAAACGGGCGCATGCATATAGAGTTTGACACCTTTACCCAGCCGGCAGGTGGCCGCGTAGGTAAGCCTACGGTATTAAAGAATGTACTGGCTATTTTAAAAGGCACCGACCCTACCGATACACGGGTTTACCTGGTTTCAGGTCATTATGATTCGCGGGTGAACAACGTGATGGATTCAGCTTCGGTAGCACCGGGTGCTGTTGATGATGCTTCAGGTACCGCTGTATCTATGGAACTGGCCCGGGTGATGTCTAAGCGTTCGTTCCCATCTACCATTATATTTATGGCGGTAGCAGGCGAGGAGCAAGGGCTGAATGGTTCGGCCAACGTAGCTAAACGAGCTAAAGCGGAGAAGTGGAATGTAGATGCCATGCTGAACAATGATATAGTAGGTAACACCTATGGCATGGAAACCGGCTTGAAAGATAACCGCAGCGTACGTGTATTTAGCGAGGGGGTACCTACGCCTATAGCTACAGAGCAACGAGCTTTAGCCGCTTTAATTAATAATGGTGGCGAAAACGACAGCCCATCCAGGCAGTTGGCCCGTTATATTAAAGAGGTGGCCGAGCGTTATGTAGGCCAACTGGATGTGAAACTAATTTACCGTCGCGACCGCTTTTTACGCAGCGGCGATCATGTACCATTTTTACAGCAAGGCTTTACCGCTGTGCGGTTTACCGAGATGAACGAGGACTTTAACCGCCAGCATCAAAACATACGCAAAGAAAAGGGAGTAGATTATGGTGACTTACCTGAATTTGCCGATTACCCATATATACAGAAAGTAGCCCGCATGAACCTGTCTGTATTAGCTAACCTAGCCTTAGCACCGGCAGAGCCACAAAATGTAGGCGTAACTACCAGCGGACTTACCAACCGTACTACGTTAAAATGGGAGACACCTAAAATGGGTAAAAAACCAGTTGGTTACTACATACTAATGCGTGAAACCACCAGCCCTTATTGGGAGCGTAAATACTACGTTACAGGCAATGAAGCTACACTGGATTACTCGAAAGATAACTACTTCTTCGCCGTACAATCGGTAGATGATCAGGGACATGAAAGTTTGCCGATCTATCCAAAACCGATTAGATAAAGCTTATACTTGATCTGTTTTAGTACTGGAAGCAGTGTTACAGGTGTTACATGTTTCAGTGTGTAACACTTGTAACACCCTGTAACACTGACAAACCATTGGCAGTGGTGGCACTGTTCTGTCAGTACGTTATGGGTAAAAAACGTTCCATATAGGTTTACAAAGGAACATTAACCAGATTTTTTAACAAAAAAAGAGACGCCCATTGGGGTGTCTCTTTTGGTTTGTCAGTATGTAGATAAGGTTATTTTATGCTTTTACGTTGTACAATAAAGTACCCCATAATAAATACCACTAAGGCTATAGCCAGGCTCACTAATGTCGCATTAGTAAAAAAATCAAAGCTCACCTGCTCTAAGGCTCTTGACTTAGGCTTGTCATTGTTAGCCATAGATAGCAGTGGTTGCGCGTACGGAAACATATAGGCATACTCCCACTTACTGCTAAATAATACAACACCTACAATAGTACCTACAAAGCCAATGCCCATAGGCTTCAAAAAATCGCTCCATAAAATGCTTAGCAAAAATTGTATAGACAGAATGGCCAATGCACCCAAAAACAGTTTAAAATAAATTTCATATAGTTGCTTTTCCATGTGGAAGCCACTAAACTTCAGCTCGGGTTTAAGCACACCTAACAAATTACCAAAACCAACAGTTAAGGTGGGGAACAGCATCAGGCACAGTAAAACCAATAGTAAGGCATATAAGTACTTGGCACTATATATAGCCCACTTAGAAATAGGTAAGGTAAACAACGTTTTCCAAGTATCTGCCTTATGTTCTATACTGTTTACTGAATAAGCTACAAATATCACGAACATAGGAAGCAGTAAAGAACCCATAATACCCAGCATAGGGGTGGCAAAATCAATCCAGAGCAGTTGAGGAGGTAGATGAGCTAGCTTGGCACTTTTAATAAAAAAGCCCAATGCCACAAAAAAAGTTAATAAAAGTGGCAGTAAGATAGCACTCCAAAACCCCAATGTTTTTCGGCTTTTATAAAATTCGGATTGCAGCGAGAGGAAAAATCCTTTCATAAATAACAGTGATAAGGTTTAGGCTTGTTGTGTAATATTCAGGAAAAGTTCTTCCAAATCTTTCTGCACTTTAAAAATGCTATATACCTGATGACCTTGCTGGTGCAGTAATGCATTCATAGCCGCCATGTTTTCTTTAGAAGTATAAGGCACAGAAAGATAAGTTTCGTAAGCATCTGTAACGCTAAAACCCTGGTTTTTTAGCAAGTTGGCGGCATCGGCAGTCTGGTCGGTTTCGATATGAACTACCGGCTGACTGATATTTTTCAACTCACTAATGCTGCCCTGAAACAGCATAGCACCGTGATTGATAATGCCCACGTGTGTGGCAATTCGTTCAATCTCAACCAGCAAGTGGCTTGATATAAACACGGTTTTACCTTGCTGGGCCACCAGCTTAACTAGCAATTCGCGGACTTCAATAATCCCATTAGGGTCTAATCCGTTGGTAGGTTCATCCAGCACCAGTAGTTTTGGGTCACCCAATAAGGCTAAGGCTATGCCCAAACGCTGCTTCATGCCTAATGAATAGTTACCGGCTTTCTTATGTGCGGCATCTTTCAGGTGCACCAAAGCAAGCATATCTTCAATCCGGCTTACGGGTACCTGCAATAAACGGGCTCGGTTAACCAAATTTTCTTTGCCGGTTAAATGCGCGTAAATAGCAGGCTGTTCAATCAATGAGCCAATTTGTGACAGGATGGATATACGGTTACCAGGCAAATCGTGGCCAAAAAGCTCAATCTGGCCTTCTTGTATTTGCAACAGGCTTAACAACAACTTGATCGTCGTAGTTTTTCCGGCGCCGTTAGGGCCCAGAAAACCGAATATACTGCCTTCGGGCACTTGCAGCGATAGTGATTTAACCACTGGCTGCGACCCAAAGTAATGTGTAAGGTTTTCGGTACGGATTACCATACGTTCAATTTAGAAACTGAACATACTGTTTTTACCAATTGTACGCCTTTGTAAAACAACGAGGTAGCCTGCACAGTGCTAAACTGATGCTGAGAAAACTCGCGTGCTTGCTGTACCTGATAGCTGATACCCATAATTAAGGCAAACAGTACTGGAACTAACAACAGAACAAAAGGGCTTTGGTTAAAAATCAACTTTTTCATTGTGACTGACTTGATGAAACAAAAGAACATCAAATTGTCATTTCTCTAAAATGATTTAGACTAACGGTCAGTAATCATAGATAAACGGTTGTTTACACCGACTAAATCATTCATCGACTTTAAAGTGGGTTTCGTCGACACAATAAACGCATATACTTCCCGTATAACAACTTTGCATAAATTTTATCAGCAACACTGGAGATAAGAAATTTTGCTTTTCAGGTAACCTTAACTTGACTAACTACGTACAAGACAGTATTCTATTAAAAGCTAAAACCGCTTTAAGGTAGATAAAATTTTATGCTGATAGGTTTATATATTTGCCGATACCCGCCCGCTTTTAGCGGGCTTTTTTTATGCTTTATTTTAGAGATTCCAATTATTACTCCACTATTTTCAGCATAGGTTACTTTATATTATACCACTTTATAGCCCATTGTTTATCCAGCACCTCTATCACAACTAACAGTCCCAATAGAAGTAAGATTAACCACTTGTAAGTTACAATTACGTTTAAAAATTTATTTATCAATTGAACATCTACTAAGCCGACTCCAATAACCAAGACCGCCGTTCCAAGCAGCAGTATACCAGCAGCTATCATTAACGATTTAAAGAAACCACCCCACTCGTGATGATGTTGAATTTTTTGTATTACCTGAGTAGATAAATCCTCTACTTGTAGCCGAGGCTCTTGCTCTAGTTGTTTAAACACTTGCTGGTAAAGTTCAGCATCAGGGTTATGCTTTACCGGCAAACCATTTTCCAGCATTTTTTGTAAATATTCGTCGCTTAATTCTTTCATAACTTACCTATGGTAATAACGCGCTAAACGCTCTTTCAACAGCTTTCGCGCTCTGAATAAATAACTTTTTACCGTACCTTCCGGCATTCCTGTTATCTCTTCGATTTCCTGATAGGAAAACTCGTTTAAATGATATAAGGTTAACACCGTGCGGTATTGTAATGGTAGCTTACTAACTTGATTGTGTACAAATTCAGCTTCATTCTTTATATGTAACAAGTGTTCGGGCGTTGTATAATCAACTAATTGCCGTTTCAGCTCAATATCTTCTGTAACCCCTTGTTTGTTGTACTTTTTCACATAGTTAATAGCGGTACTGTAAGCAATTCTGGCAATCCAGGTAGATAGCTTGGCTTTGAAGTGAAACTTGTTTAGGTTATGGTATACTTTAATAAATACTTCCTGACTTACATCTTTAATATCTTCCTCATTATTAATAATTCTGCCTACCATATGTATAACCAGTCGTTCATGCTGGCTGATTAACTGCTTGAAGGCAGATAAATCACCAGTAACAACTTTTTTAATAAGGCTCTCTTCAGATTGCATGAGGCTGTTAGACCTGTATTCTGCTACAAATGTTGCAGAATTTTTTTTGCAACATCTGCTTTCCATGGCTTGTCTAATGCAGCAAATTAAACAAACCAAGCTTATGGATAGTAATTCAAGTGTCGCTGTCATGTTTGTATCTGCTTTTGCAGCTACTGCATTCATCATTCACACCATCCTCTATTACCGATTAAAATCCAGGTTAATTAAATCGGGCTTAATGGATGCAGAAAATTTGAAACTACTTAATCAACTTCATGGCGATAACAAGCAAAAGTCGTTAAAATGGGCATTACTGCTATTTTTTGGTGGTTTGGGCCTTATCCTACTACAATTTATTCCTTATACCATAAACAACCCTTTGCCGTATGGCATCGAAGCCATTTTTATAGCATTAGGTTTCTTCATTTACTATAACATGGCTTACAGAAAAGCCGACAGATTTTAACGACTTACATTACATCATGAAACATTTGCATTGTACTATCCTGCTGCTTGTTTTAGGGTTCACTCGTTTGCATGCTCAACTAAGTGAATTGCAGCCGAAGTTAACCGTAACCTTACATGCAACTGCCAGCAATACTGATTATAGTATTTACCTGCAACTGCCTCAAAGTTATGGTAAGCTCAATAGCCACTATCCAGTTATTTTATTGTTTGATGCACAGGACCCAACCTTGTTTAATTATACCTCAAGCACTGTTGATCGGTTGATGTACACCAACGATATACCAAACGCTATTTTGGTAGGTATTGTACAAAACGACAGGAGTAAAGAACTAGGGGTTGAACGCAATGATACAACTGCCAAGCAGTTTTTAAACTTTGTGAAGAATGATTTGATAGCCTACCTGCATAGTCATTACCGAATTAATGATTATTTTACCTTTATAGGCCATTCCTTAGGCGGGCAATTTGTAACCTATGCCCTAACGGTTGAACCTAAAGTTTTCCGGTCGGTAATCAGCATTAGTGGCGCACTGAATTATCCATCTGAGTACACTTTTTACCAGCGGAAAGTATTAACCGCATTGCAGAATTATGTAAGCGTACCGCATATTAACTTAGCCAAACAGAAATACTATTTTTCGGTAGGTAATGAAGGTTTTCAGGATAGCGGTTTCAAGATAGGTGCATTAACGGCAGACAGCTTGCTTAAACAATATCCTACACCCTGTTTAAACTGGCATTTTGATAAAATGAGAGGATTCAATCACATGACGATGCCTCTTGTAAGCATACCAGCCGGACTCACCTTTATATATCATGACTGGCATTTTGCAGACAGCTTGGCTATGGATGTTTTACTTATGCACCAAACAGACCCCATTGTAGCTTTACAGAAGCAAAAAGAGAAAATCATAAATGATTATGGTGTTGATATAGCACTACCTTATAGTGTGTATTACCAGTTTGCCAAAATGTGCCTGAGTACTAATAAAATACTCCAAGCCAAGCAACTGGCTGAAATGATTATCAACCTATATCCTAATGATGATGAATCATATGCATTGATGGCCGATGTGCTGCACAAACAAGGTAATATTAAAGGAGCTATTCAGTATTTGCAATTGGCACAAGCTAATTCGAGCATAGCAAAATACCAGGAGAAAATAACACAATTGCAGCGTAACTAACCCCTAGGCTACTGCTATCCTTACGCATTTACCAGCAACTTATAGCCGCGACCATGCACATTGATGATTTCTACACTCGGATCGTCCTTCAAATACTTGCGTATTTTACTTAGAAAAACATCCATACTGCGACCGTTGAAATAGTTGTCGTCGTTCCAGATGTTCAGTAGGGCTTCTTCGCGGGTAAGCACTTCGTTTTTATGCAGGCACAATAAGCGTAGTAAAGCAGCTTCTTTGGTGGATAGCTTTTGCTGTACCCCATCAGTTGTAATGGTTTGCTGCATAAAATCGAAATCGTAACGGCCTACCTTAAAGTGAGTGGGTTTTTCTTCTTCTTTAACAGGGTTTGTGCCGGCACGTTTAAGTAAAGCGTTAATTCGCAACAGCAATTCTTCAATGCGGAACGGCTTGGTAATATAGTCATCGCCACCTAAAGTAAATGCCTGGGTTTTATCCTCAATCATGCCTTTGGCTGTGGCAAAAATAATAGGTACCTGCTGGTTCAGTTTACGGATTTCCTTGCCTAAGGTAAAGCCATCTTTTTTAGGCATCATTACATCCAGAATCAGTAAATCATAGTCGCGCTGTGTAAACTCTCGTAAGCCAGCATCGCCATCTTTGCACAACGTTACATCAAACTTACCTTTCAGCTGCAAATACTCCTGCAACAAAGCTCCTAAGTTAGGATCATCTTCAACCAGCAAAATTTTCTTCATATATTTTAGTTTAGGCAACGGCTAAGCCAAACTTTAATTCAAACTCTGAGCCTTTTTCTTTTTCTGATTTTACGCTGATCATGCCATTCAAGCGCTTCACAATGGTATTCACATAGCTAAGGCCCAAACCAAAGCCTTTTACATCATGCAGATTGCCCGTTGGTACACGGTAAAACTGTTCAAAAATTTTAGCTTGCTGGTCGCGGCTCATACCAATACCTTTATCGGCCACCCGAATTACCAGCTGGCTGTTCCTGTTCAGGGTACTAATGGTAATTTGCGGCGCTTCACGACTGTATTTGATGGCATTATCAATCAGGTTGTACAACACGTTTGAAAAGTGTAATTCATCAGCTTCCACCACTGGATTGATAGCATCCAGATGTAATTCAACCTGTGCGTTATTTTTTTGCAGCTTTAAAGCCATGCTATCCAACACATCCGAAATTAGTTCATTTACATCCAGTGGCTTTTTATCCAACTTGAAATCGTCTTTTTCTATACGGGCAATGTTCAGCACCCGTTCAATATGACTGCCCAAACGTTCATTTTCTTCAAAAATGATATCGGCTAACCTACCTACCCGGCTTTTATCCTGCGCCACTTCCGGATCTTTCAACGCCTCACTAGCTATCATGATGGTAGATACCGGCGTTTTAAACTCGTGCGTCATATTGTTGATGAAATCCGTTTTCATTTCCGATATCTTCTTCTGCTTCAGGATAGAAAATATGGTATAACCAAAACAAATCACTAACACTACCAGCAATCCACCGCTAATAGCCATCGTGTACGTCATGCGGTTTAAAATGAGCGTGTTTTTATCTGGAAAGGTAACCATGATCTTTCCAGGATCATTAATTACATCATGCGTAAATATCGGTGTTTGGTAAGAAGATTTGGGATCAAATACAGGCCGCTCACCTTTCAAATCATACGCTTTGGAGTAAATTACCGAATCATTGTTCGCCGTACTGACCTCATAGCTGAAAGGCAGAGAAATACCTTGATTTTTCATCTCAAAGCGCAACAATGAATCAATCCACATCAGGTTAATACGTTCAATCAGCGGCTTGCCTGCTTTTTGGTATTCTTCGGCCAAAGCCATAATAGTAACCTGATTGCTGCCGGTTTTAGCATTAGCAATTGAGTCGGCTGTTTCAGCAGCCAGCATTTTTTTAATTTGGTTTAGTCGGCGTGTTTCCAATTTGTGCTGCTGTTCTTGCGCCCACAAAGGGTTGATATAAGTTTTAGTGAGCACCTGCCTACCCAATTGCGGATCGAGGTAGTAAAAATAGGCCGTATCGTACTTGCGCAGTTTGGGTTTGATTAACTGATTTTTTGGAAGCGCAGGAAGCGGGGTAAAAGATTGCCGCTGATGAATAACACCAAAATCATCTGTATATTCTTCCAGTTGCCAGCGGCCGCTTACCGTAGTAGCTTGGGTAAGGCTTTCCAGTTCATTATTTAGCCGGGTACGGTCTATCATCCGTTTCAGGCTATCGCGCAGCTTGGCAATTTGCCGGTTATGCTGTGTTTGACCTTTGGCCGGCACCTTCCGGTTACTTACTGGCGGTGGCACATCATTTTGAATATGCTGATGGGTAATAACTACCTGTTGGCGGTTAACCACCACATTCATAGCGTTAGCCTTTTTGTTCAAAAAACGGTTTGCATCTTGTAACGATAGTTTAGCCACTACGGTATGCAATGCCTCACTCACATCACGGTCAAACATGGCCGATTGCATCAGGTACGATTGATGCAGAAAATACAATTGCATGGCCATTACACCCAACAATGCAAATCCCATCAAACCTACAATAAAGCCAATACTTCTTTTCTTCATACCCAATTCAACAAAAATACTTTAAAAGCCAACCTTTATCGAGTGTTTAACAAAATTTAACAATTTTGCATACACCAACTTAACCTACTGATTAATAATAGCTTTAGCTTTGCAAAACAATCCAGTTAACACTTATCTATCATGAAAAATTTAACCCGTAAACTTAGTTTGGAGTTACTGTTTTCGGTCAGCATTATAGCGATTATTATTATACCGCAAATACTGATGGCACAAGACCATAAAAACATGGAAATCAGTATTCATGGTCAGGACACCCTTATTAACGGCAAAAATTTGAAGGACTTACCTGCTAACGACCGGCAAGAGGCGGTAACTGAAATCGAAAAACTCAGTCACCTGGCGCCGGGAGGTGTGGCCCGCATCAACTACTTACGGCACAGCAATCCTATGATGCCTGCACCAGCTGATGATTCGGCACACCTGCAGGTAAACATAGATCATTTCAGAAACGATAATATCAATGGCTTTGGCTTAATGCACCATCGCCCGTTTAATCCGGATAGGAATGGCCCTGAACGCATGGGTAACTTTCCATTTCCTAACAGTAACCCTGCCGGGGTAACAGGCATACGTTATTTTAAGCGCCGTAACATTCAAACTTTTGATTACAGCAACACCGATAATAATGGCATTAATACGCAGGTCAGCTTCCAAATTTCAGACCCGATGGAGAATGAAGTGCAGCAACTAATGGGTACAGCTAAAACTGGTTTGGAGCTAAAAGATATTAGCCTGGTGCCACAATTTACAGCAGGCAAAACATTACTTACCTTCGGCCTGCCTGCTAAAACATTGGCTGAAGTAGAGCTGACTGACAGCGAAGGGAAAGCTATTTGGAAAGAGAAAGCCAATACGGAAACCTTCAGCAAATCATTCAGCTGGACGCTGAATGGCATTTACTTTTTAGTGGTAAAGCAGGGCAGCTTAACTGCAATGAAGCGTATTGTAAAGGAGTGAGGACTAGAACCAAGAATATAGAATCAAGAGTTTATAAACACAACTTCTTGATTCTATATTCTTAACAACGTATTTACTCTTGTTCAGGGATGGTGTACAGCAAATGATCGTACGGGTACCTTTCGGTATGAATAGCAATTACTTTATCATACAGCATTTTCCTGAACTCGTTAACATTTTCCTTTTTCAAAGCCGAAATAAAGATAGCAGGGCTGTTATTAGCTGCCATCCAGCTATGTTTAAAATCTTCCAGGGTTAAAGGTTCAGCCACATCTTCGGGATGAGTTTGAGCAGGCTGGTACGCATCAATCTTGTTAAATACGGTAATTACCGGTTTATCAATAGCACCTATATCTTTCAAGGTTTCGTTAACAGTGCGTATCTGGTCTTCAAAGTTTGGGTGAGATACATCTACAACGTGTACTAATATATCAGCCTCGCGCACCTCATCTAAAGTAGATTTAAAGCATTCTACCAAATGGTGAGGTAATTTGCGGATAAAACCTACCGTATCGGATAGCAGAAAAGGTAAGTTTTCAATCACCACCTTACGTACGGTAGTATCCAGCGTAGCAAACAATTTGTTCTCAGCAAATACTTCCGATTTGGAGATCATGTTCATGATGGTAGATTTACCTACGTTGGTATAACCCACTAAGGCTACACGTACTAGCTGATGTCGGTTTTTACGTTGGGTTTCATTTTGTCGGTCAATACTTTTCAGCCGATCTTTCAGCAATGATATTTTATTCAGGATTAAACGGCGGTCAGTCTCAATCTGCGACTCACCCGGTCCACGCATACCAATACCACCTTTCTGGCGTTCCAAGTGGGTCCATAAACGGGTAAGGCGAGGCAACAAGTATTGTAGCTGGGCCAACTCTACCTGCGTTTTAGCTTGCGCCGTTTGCGCACGCCCGGCGAAGATATCCAATATCAGGTTGCTACGGTCTAGTATTTTAACCTGTAGCTCATTTTCAATATTACGCAGCTGTGAAGGTGATAGCTCGTCATCAAACACCACCATATCAATCTCTTCAGCAATTACATATTCTTTAATTTCTTCCAGCTTACCGGAGCCTACAAACGTAGCCCGTTCTGGCCGCTGCATACGCTGCGTAAACGTTTTTACTGTTTTACCACCAGCAGTATCCACCAGAAATTCTAACTCTTCTAAGTATTCTTTTTCCTGTTCGTCAGTTTCATTAGGGGTAATGATACCGACCAGAACAGCGGTTTCCTGCTTTACCGCAGTATCATAAAATTTTTGCTTCATTACGGGTACTATTGCAATAGCAGTGCCAAGTTAAACCAAGGTTAAATATTTGATTTTGAAGTGCCAAAATAGCAGAAAAGCTTTACTAATTGAATAGCTAGCTGCATTTGTGTGAATGATTACTGTGCTTTATTCTACGCTGGTTCTTCGTGAGGATGGGTAAAGTGCTATCTCAAAGTTAGTGGATGTTACTTTTCTTTTATACAAAAGAAAAGATAACCAAAAGAAAACTTGCGGCTACGTTATGTTGCTTTGTAAGTGAGTGCTTTTGCTATCTAATGCTATCCGCAACATTCCTGATGCCGCCTAAAAAGGTTATTGGTGGTTCTGTGTTTTTTTATGTTGTTTTCTGCCCACCATTGTCTGTGTCCTCACAGACAATAATATTTACTGGATTGCAAGTAGCACTTCCGCCTTGTTATTAGCAAAATTATCTGTGAGGACACAGACAATGGCGAAAAGCTACCATAACGTACACCTTCTAAAAGAAAACTAAAAAGCCGTAACGAGTACAACTCGTTACGGCTTTCTTTTACTATTATCTGTTTAAGATTTACCCCAGCAATTTATCTGGCGTAATAGGTAATTCTCTAATCCGTTTGCCGGTGGCGTTGTACACCGCGTTGGCTACTGCGGCCGACATACCAATTAGGGCAATTTCGCCCATACCTTTGGCACCTATAGGGTTCACCTTGTAGTCGGGTTTGTTTACAAACAAGGCATCAATCTGCGGAATATCAGCATGAACAGGTACGTGGTACCCGGCCAAGTCGGCATTAACGTAGCGGCCATAACGATGATCCATAACGCCATCTTCCATCAAGGCCATACCAATGCCACCAATGGCACCACCTATTACTTGACTACGTGCCGTTTTCGGACTTACAATATGACCTGAATCAGCTACTGACACTACTTTATTCACCCGCACCACACCGGTTTTGGGGTTTACTTTTACCTGCACAAAATGCACCGAAAAGGAATACATTGAGTAGTTACGCATTTCGGGTGAACCTTGCGAAATTAGCGTTACATCCAGTTGCGGCAGGTTTTTATCTTTTAATATTTTTACATAATCGGGGTCATCCGTTCCACCATTGCCTAATAGCTGCTGAAACTTTTCGCGCAGGGCCACGCAGGTATCATGCACGGCTGAACCTACCGTTGAGGTAATCATCGACCCACCTTGCGTTGGTGAAGGCGGCAATGAGGAATCACCCAGTTCAATTTTAATGTTTTGCGCAGGTATACCCATTACTTCGGAGGCTACCTGCGTCATGGCAGTACCCGTACCAGGGCCAATATCGCTTACAGCTGTTTGCAGGGTTAACCTACCATCAGCTGTTAAAATAGCTTTTACAGTAGCTTGTCCGCGGCCAGCACCAAACGTACCCGACCCCATGCCGTAACCTACCAGCCAGCCATCTTGCATCAACGTGCCGGCTTTAGCAGGGCGGTCTTTCCAGCCAATTTTATCAGCACCTAATTGGTAAGCCTCTTTCAGGTACTTACTACTAAAAGGTTTGCCATTCTCCGGGTCAGTATCGGCATGATTACGTATGCGGAACTCTATAGGGTCAATGCCTAACTTATCCGCTAGTTCATCCATAGCCGATTCCAACGCAAAAGCACCCGTAGCCTCTCCCGGACCACGCATCCAGGTGGGCGTGTTTACATCAACCGGCGCAATTTTATAAATGGTACCTACACTAGGGCAGGCATACATAAAGCGGGTTAGGTTCACGGTGCCTTCGGTAAACTCTTCAAAAGTGGAAGTTTGCCCGGTAGCCTCGTGTATCATAGCTGTTAATTTACCATCGGCAGTAGCCCCCATACTCATTTTTTGCCAGGTATAAGGGCGATAACCTACCGAATTGAACATTTGCTCGCGGGTAAGTACCAGCTTTACCGGGCGTTTAACCATTTGGGCAGCCATTACCGCAGCGGTTTCATGAGGCCAGGTGCGCAGGGCTGCACCAAAAGCACCGCCTACAAATTTCGAGATGACCTGCACGTTTTCGGGTGGTAATTTAAAGGCTTGGGCGATGCTACGTTGGGTTGATTTTACACCCTGCGTTTTATCATACACCGTTACTTTATCCGGTGCATCCCAATTGGCAATAATAGCGTGCAGTTCCATAGGGTTATGCACGTTGACAGGTATAACGTATTCTGCCTCTAATTTTACCTGAGCGTTTTGCCAATCGTCAGGCGTGCCACGTTTGTAATCGGAAAAACGTGGGCCATGAGGCGTAGCCGCCTGATTTAATTTTTTAGATGTATCAGTTTGAAAAGATTCCTGCTCATACTCGGCCTTTACCAACGATGCAGCATAGGTAGCACGTTCAAAGCTATCGGCTATAACCAGCGCTATGGGTTCGCCATTAAACTTGATGGTATTATCAAAAAACAACCGAAGCGGTCCGCCAGCAGTTGCTGGCTTTGATGGATCTTTACCCGTTTCATAACCTGGCAATTTGGGAGCATTCTGGTAAGTAATAACCGAAATAACGCCGGGCGCCCTTAGGGCAGCTTTAGTATCGAGCGTTTTAATAGTGCCTTTGGTAATATTACTGGTAGCAAATACGGCATAGGTCATGCCCGGCAAGGTAAACTCAGCCGAATACTGGGCAGCGCCCGTTACCTTCAGGCGCCCGTCAACTCTGCTGATCGCATCTGTTTCGGGCGGTATATTTAGAAGTTCTTGTGGTTTCATGATGGTAGAATAATTAAGCTAAGCCTGCAGCATGGGTTAAAGCCTCTGTAATAGTAGCCGGAGCCAGTTTTAACTTGAAGGCATTGTCTTTATAAGCTTTGGCACCCTGCATAGCTATTTGTGCAGCCTGCTCAAAGCTGGCTTTATTGGCAGGTTTGCCCACAAGTGCCTTTTCAGCCTCATGTAAGCGCCAAGGCTTATGAGCTACGCCGCCCATAGCTAAACGTGCCGAACGGATAGTACCATTATCAATATCCAAAGCAGCCGCTACCGATACCAGTGCAAAAGCGTAAGAGGCTCGGTCGCGCACTTTCAGGTAATAGCTATTTTTAGCAAAATTATTGGTAGGTACAATAACGCGGGTAATCAATTCATCATGCGCCAAATTGTTATCCAGTTCAGGTGTATTACCTGGCAACCGGTGAAAATCAGCAAACTTAATATAGCGTTTTCCTTTACGGCTGGCCACTTCTACGGTTGCATCCAACGCCACCAATGCTATGCACATATCACTGGGATGTACAGCAATACACTTATCGCTGGCACCAAATATAGCATGCATACGGTTAAAGCCTTCCAATGCACCACAGCCCGAACCTGGGTTGCGTTTATTGCAAGGCATCGCAATATCATAAAAGTACGGGCAACGGGTACGCTGCATCATGTTACCACCAACGGTAGCCATGTTACGCAACTGCGCCGAAGCTCCGGCATTTAAAGCTTGTGATAATAACGGTAGTTCCTGTTTAATTAAAGCATGTTCTGCAACGGCGCTGTTCAGTTCTAGTGCACCAATGGATATAGAACTTGTATTTCCTAGCGACTTACTGATTCCTCTTAACGGCAGCTTTTGAATATCGATCAATTTATCAGGGGACATGACGCCATGTTTCATTAAATCGACCAGATTACTACCACCGGCCAGAACTTTGGCGCCGGGTTTGGCTATAGCATCCAGCACGCTTTGCTGCGTGGTTGGGCGTACGTATTGAAACTGTTTCATACCTGCTGCCCTCCTGCTTTTACTTCCTGTATAGCATTTACAATGTTGGGGTAAGCGCCACAACGGCAAATATTACCACTCATATACTCACGAATTTCAGCTTCTGAGTTAGCGTGACCTTCACGAATACAAGCCACCGCCGACATGATTTGCCCTGGCGTGCAATAGCCGCACTGAAAGCCATCATGCTTAATAAAAGCCTCCTGCATCGGGTGCAATTCGTCGCCATTAGCTAAACCTTCAATAGTGGTTACTTTTTTGCCATCTACTGTCATAGCCAAAGTCAGGCATGAATTTACGCGATGTCCGTCAACATGCACGGTACAAGCACCACATTGGCCATAATCGCAACCTTTTTTAGTGCCGGTCAGGTGTAATTGTTCGCGCAATAAATCCAACAAGGTAACGCGGGGTTCAATAGAAAGGCTTTGATTTACGCCATTTATTTCTACATGCAACGGCATTTTTTCAAACACAGCCGCAACAGCTTCGTCCAGGTGATTTTCGGCTGCTTTTACCGCTACGCCGGGCGTTAAAGCCACTGCGGTAAGCAGCGATGTTTGTTTCAGGAAATTTCTTCTCGGGTTCTCCTTCGGCTCATTCCCATGATGATGAGGACAAGCATCCTTATTCAGGTCTTCCATCAGTTAATTTAAATTGTCTATACCAAGCTACCTGTTTTATGGCACAGCAGGGCAATAAAATGTTTATTTATACTGATTCCAAGAGGTTTTAAATGGCAGTTATAAAACCTTCCATTTTTACATATAAGTCTTCAATTTTTAACTAACAAAAAATAGCTTGTTGAATACCATTAAATTTATTCAGCAAGCTATTTTTTGCTCTAAGTTTTTTTCGATTAAAAGGCTACCAACCTTTCAGCTTTTTGAGATAACTACCCAGTTCGGCAGCAATCAACCCGTGTTCTTCCAAACTCGGGTGACTATCACAACCACTATGATATTGGCGGCTAAAGAAGTAATGATGCACTTTAGTATCTCCATTTTTTTGCCGATCAGCCTCAATGCTCAAAATGTATTTTTTAAGAACAGCAGTAAGTTTTTCATCTCCCATCGGACTGGTTAAAGCAACAATATCAGCTTGCGGATAGTGCTGCCTAAGCTGCCCTATAAATTTCACATAAGCACTGCAAAATGCGGTAGAATCTTGAATACCATCATTCTGACCCAAGCAAACCGTAACTACATCAGGCACGTACTTATTGAAGTTCCATTTCAATGAATCCTGCAACAAGTTGGTACGATCAAAAATGTCAGGCATCGTGAATTTTATATCGCAACAGCTATGAATAAGGCCAATGCCGGAGTAAGAGGTTAAGTTCCATTGGGCATTCAGCATACGTGCTACCCGCGGGCCATAAGCCATATAGGCATTGTGCTGATCTTGCCACACGCCTTTACCGCAAGGCACTACCGACTGATCGCTTCCTGTACCGCAGGTAATAGAGTTGCCAATGAATTCAATTTTATGTTGGGTATGCTCTACCCAGGGTAACAGCTTAGCACATTGCAGCCCTACCATTTCCAGATAGCCGATATTAGTTTCTGTGTCTTTACAGATGGTGGCTGTATGTATGCCTGGCGATAAATGTTCTGCTACAACAATATGGTTGCTTTTACCCGTGGTTTGAATACGGTAAGGTACACGCTGATCAACCGCTATCTCGATATAGTTATGATTTTTATTGTATAGTACTTCATCATTCAAATCCATCATTAATGAAGTGCCGCTGAAACGTACCTGCATATATACGCCGGGTGCCCAGAATTTAGGTTTGGCTGGATTAGTAAAATCAATACGCCCTACGTAATGGATGCTAGAATTATTGGCTTTATAATACTTTAAAGCTACTGGCTTGGCATGTGCCCAAACGCCGAGCAGAGTAAGCATAATGAGTAATTTATATTTCATAAAGTGATAGTTTTTATGATCGCTTTATAGCTTTTGTAAATGCAATGCTACTCTTCCTTGTTGGGCACGATGTATTTACCATACACTGCCAGTGCTGTCAAACGATTCTGAAAGATATTGCTTTGGTTATTGAAAAATCGTTTAAAATCATCCGCACTGATTTGCCCGGCGTAAGGAACATAGTAATGATCGGTACGGCCATTACGCCAGGTAAGCACGTAGGCTGTTTTATAGTTCTTTTGCAATTCGGGTTGTAAAACAGATGTCCACCAATTAGCCAAAGGTATTTGCTCGTAACCCGTTTCGGCCAGGCAAGCTACTTTGTGGTGCTCCGTTGCTATTTCCTGTTGTAAAGCTAAACGCTTGCTGAGGTTACGCTGATAATCAGGGATGCTTTTGGTGCAGTAATTATCAAAACCCATAAAATCCACATATTCATCACCGGGATAACGGCTCAGAAAATCTTCTTTGGTATTAAAATCAGCAACAGAATATACGATGAGTAAGTTATGCAGCTTTTTCTTTGTACGCAGATAATCTACAGTAAAGCGCCATAAAGCTTTAAACTCTTCTGGGGTACACGTGTTGCGGCACCACCAGAACCAGTTACCCGTAAGCTCATGAAAAGGACGAAACAAGATAGGAATAGCTTCGCCTTCATCACCTTTCAAGGTGTGCATATAATGGGCCGCCCTATCTAGCCATTGTACATACCTCGCGTGAGCGCTACCGTTTGGCAACAACTCTTTTACTGAGTTGTGAGTAGTATCCCATGCCGTTTTATTATTAAACGGATTATCCATGTGCCAGCAAAAAGTATTAATGCCACCACGACGATAAGCCTGCTTTACCAGCTTACGTTGCAGTTTAAAAGGAATGCCATTGATATCTTTTGCACTTTCATGTTCTACCCGGGCTAAATCCCAACCGTATAGGGCCGGGTAGGAGCCGGTTACACTTTTTACATCCGACCGGTTTTTATCAAAGCGCCAGCCTACGCCATAAGCAGTATCATCATGGTGCCCAAATAGCACACCGGCACCCTGCAACCGTTGCATGCTACTGTATAGCCAGTGGGTTTCCGTGGTAGCTTGATTGTCGCACGGGGCATAAAGCTGAGCTTTTGCATTAAAACTGCTTGCAAATACCGCAGTAGTCAATAACCATTTGATATAGTTTTTCATGCACTAATTGTCGGTTTATTTATCTACCGTATTATTGTCTGATAAGCCTTTCCACGCATCTGTTCGGAAAGGGAATAGTGGCAAATTCTCGCTATTGTAAATGTTGGCATCTGCTGGGTTATCTTCCCAGGCATAACGCACGGCAACCGGAGCAGACACTTCCTTAGCATAAACCTTTATGGTGCTTTTACTTACTATCTTAGCCTGTGCCCAGTGAAATTGCTGATCGGCACCTGCTATCTGAAAAGCGCCGGGTTCGCCATTAGCTTTCAACCCGTCACCTGCATTTTTAATGTTTACCAGTATGTAATCACCTTTTACCTGGTAAGATGCCAATCGTGGCTCTTGCCCTTTAACCGGCAAATTGTACACTTGCTGTTCGGCCAGCAACACCAAACGATGACCTACAGCCTGCTTGTTTTTAGGATGAATATTTCCGGCATCGCCCACATCAATAGCGGTAACCATGCCGGTATTTTTTAGTTTTAAGGTCCTATCTTGCGCTTCGCGCACTTCGGCCCAGTAAGAACCGTAGGGTGTAGCTGATTTACGCTGATAATTGGCTAATTGTACATACAAGAACGGAAAATCGTCCTGTTTAAACTTTTGCCGCCAATCTGTAATCAGGCGCGGAAACAAATCACGGTACTGATGCCCCCTAAACCAGTTCGACTCACCCTGATACCATAATACCCCTTTAATGCCATACCGTGTCAATGGGTTAATCATGCCATTGTACAGCAACGTTGGTGCATTATTAGGGCCGAATTCTTTAGCTGGTCGGTCGGACTTAGTCAGTTTATAACCTATTTTAAACTGCCATTCGCCTGCTATGTCTATTTTCCGGCTAGCTGTTTTCAAATAAAAGTTTTTGGCAGGATCGGTAAAGCCGCCATCGCCGCCGTAGTTTTCTACCTTAACGGCAATTACATTTTCCCCTTCTTTCAACACGGAAGTTGGAATAGCGTACGAACGGTATTTGCCCCAAGCTTCAGGTATGCGCCCAACCTCAATACCATTTACATAAGTTACATCGGCGTTTTGTATCACACCTAAGCTTAACATAGCATTACCTTGTAAATCCGCTTTGGTCAGGGTAATCTTTTTACGGAACCATACTGTACCATCCATGTTCCATAAATCATCTATGCCTGTCCACTCCCATATAATGGGTAAATTAATTGGCTTCCAATCGGCTGTGTTCAGCTCGGGTGCAGCCCATATTGCTTGGCCGTTTTGCGTACCTGTATCCTGTTGCTGAAAGTTAGCTATCCAAGCGGCATATTGCTGCCGGTGTGTGGTGTTATAAGATAACGTATCTAAACCAGCTACCTGCGTTGCTGACTGGGCAAAGGTGGGTTCGCCAGCTAAACCTTCGGTACTAATCCAGGTTTCTACCACCGTACCGCCCCAACTGGCATGAATTAAACCGATAGGAACATGCAGCTTTTGTTGAATCTCACGAGCAAAGAAGTAACCGATAGCTGAAAAGTTAGCTACTGTTTCGCTATTGCATGTCAACCATTGGCCTTGGGTATCATCAACTGGCTTTAGCGCTATCGTTTTGTTAACTGTGTATAAACGGATGTTGGGGTAATTGGCATTTCGTATCTCTTCGTCAGCATTTTTAGCTATGGATAAAGGAAACTCCATGTTGGATTGCCCGGAACATACCCATACATCGCCGATTAATATATCGCTAAGCACTATCTTGTTACTTCCCTGCAATACCATCTGGTATGGACCACCAGCCTGCATTTTGGGCAACTGTAAACCCCACTCGCCTTTTACGTTAGCAGTGGCTAGATAATTATAATTATTGAAGCTTACAGATACCTTTTCGCCTGCATCAGCCCATCCCCAGATATGAATAGGTTTATTGCGCTGCAATACCATATGATTGCCAACCAAATGCGGCAACCGGATAGTGGCTTGCGCTGCTAAACTGACTAAAAGCGTTAAAGCTAAGCCTACAAAATTTTTCATGTAAAAACGATAACGGCTTACTGCGTTTAAGATTGTTTTAAAGTTAACAGCACCACATCATGCGCAGGAATGGTTTGCTTAAAAGCTTTTTTGGTAGTGCCGATATCTTTCTTATCCCATAGACTATGCAATTTGTAAGTAGTTTTGGTAAAATCAGCATCCTGCTTTGTTTGAGCATCATGCAGTGCATTTTTGGTCCAGTTATAATCTACCGTTTGTGGTTGTGCACTCCGGTTTAAAAAGCATATCGCCCAGTTTTTATTACTTAACGGCTTTATCCAAATCTCAACCCCATCAGCATTACCCGAAATACGGTAAGCAGCTACACCCATAGCATCCTGATTGATTGCTATAGCTTCCTTGTCAGTTAAAATACCACGGGTTTGAGCCGACATTTTGCGCAGATCATTACCAGCTACTAAGGGAGCCGCTAGCATACACCACATGGTAAAATGCGCTTTATCTTCGCCATAGCTCATGCCATTACCCACCTCCAACATATCAGCATCATTCCAGTGGTTGGGCCCATTATATTGCCTGATGGCTGGTTGTTTATCCACAATGGTTAGTACACTTAAGGCCGTCCAGGTACCCATGTGCTTGTCTTTATCAAAATTGGCGGTAATATCACCAGTAGCCCGGTACATTTCGCCTACACCATCAGCCCAAAGCCAAGGCTGGTGATTACCCCACTCGCACAAGCTGAACAAAATAGGCCGGCCGGTGGCCTGTAAGGCACGAGCCATTGTGATGTAAGCCTCACGAGCGTTTAAACTATCGGTATTGCACCAATCGTACTTCAACAAATCTACGCCCCATGAGGCGTACAAACGAGCATCTTCATACTCATGTCCGCGTGTACCGGGGTAGCCAGCACAGGTTTTATCACCGGCGCAGTTATAGATGCCGAATTTCAATCCTTTGCTATGCACATAATCAGCAAAAGCTTTCATGCCGGATGGAAACTTTTTAGGATCGGCCACTAATTGCCCGTTCTGATCACGCTCCATCGACATCCAGCCATCATCCAGCGTAAAATACCGGTAACCGGCATCCTTCATGCCTGATGATACATATACATCTACCATATTACGCAGCAATTGCTCGTTGATATTGGTTTGAAAAGTATTCCAGCTGTTCCAGCCCATAGGTGGTGTAGGTGCCAGGTTGGTTACTTTATTAACGCGACTTGCTTTTTCAACTTTCACAGGCGCTTCATTGCCGGTTTGCGCTAGCAGAGATGAGGTAGAGAGCAGCGTAAATACGCCCATCCATAAAATTTGACCAACTGTTTTCTTCATAGTATAGATAGTTATATTGGTGCTATTACGCTAAAATTACAGACCAGACCAACCTTCAATTTTAACAGCATAGCTATTTATTTAATTCGTTTAATAATTTCTAAACAAGTACGACTGTTATGGTAAGGGCATTTCCATAAACCAGCTTTATCTTCACCAAGCATTAAGCTGCCATCGGCCGTTATGCCCCACACCCATTCTCCATTTTCACGATCCAAAATATGTTGCTTAACAAAGTTCCAATTGTTTAATGCCAGCTCAGCATACTTCACATTGTCTGTAATTTGCCAGGCATTGTAAAAACCTACTATGGCTTCGGCTTGTACCCACCAGTGTTTTTCTTTAATCAGGTGCTGCCCGGCAGGTTCATATTCGTACCATAAACCACCATCGGCATCCAAGCCTTCAGTAGTTGCCTCAGCCATTTCAACAGCTAGTTTTTTAAGCTGAGCTATACGACTTTCATCACCAATAATTTCGGCAGCTTCCAGCAATAGCCAAGAAGCTTCGATATCGTGCCCGTATGATATTGTATCGGATCGTTGGTTCCAGTTCTCATCAAAAAACAAGATTAAATGATGCGTTTGTGCATCAATAATATGGTTAATGAAATTATCGAGCAGGGTAGCTATCTGTTGCTTTAAACCTTTATCTGGCCAAATGCGGTATAGGTTAGCATAGGCCTCCAGTACATGCAAATGGGTATTCATGGTTTTCTTCTCATTAGCATCTTTAGCACTCAGGCGCAAGTCGCTAATAGGTTGCCACTCGCGGGTAAAAGCTTCCAGATAACCGGCTTGCGCTGTATCATAGCTTTTTTTAACCAACAACCGGTACAAACTAATAGCTAGCTGCTTTGCATCCTCATTCCCGAAAGTCTTGTGGTACTCGGCTAAGGCATAAATAACAAAAGCATTAGCATATACCTGCTTTTTGGTATCTAGCGGCTTTCCATCGTAAGTAACCGTCCAGTAAATTCCACCATAGGATTTATCTATAAAATTGCTTAGTAGATATAGATAGGATCTTTCTGCTTGTTGCTTGTAACTTTCATCAGAATATAAGTTATAAGCAGCCGAAAATGCCCACAAAATTCTGGCATGTAATACCGAACCTTTAGGTGCATTGGCATATACATGATTTTGATGGTCTATTTTGCCATAAAAGCCACCATTTTCCTGATCGGGCGTATGGGTAAGCCAATACGAGAGTATTTGGTGCAACTCTGTTGTGACTTCCTCTTTAAAAGTAATAAGTTGTTGCTCTATTGTAGATTGTAGCAGCATTCTGACACTTAATTATGATGTGAAAGGCTTAAAGCAGCCTGCTTATTGCTTTCTATCAATTTATAGATGCTCTGTACCGACACTGCCGATTTAAAACCATCGGCCGGTGTATGCATTACATAATCCACCAGCTGCTCAATAGAAGATACCGCTACATGCATACGGGTGTCAGATGAAGCATAATAAATATATACCGTGCCATCCTCATCCTTAATCCAGCCGTTTGAGAAAGCGACGTTAGATACATCGCCCACACGCTCTATACCTTCAGGCGCTATAAAATAACCGGCAGGCTTGTATATTACTTTAGTCAAATCATCCAGCGATGTCATAAACATATACAGCACATAACGCAAGCCGGCAGCCGTATTACGTACACCATGTGCCAGGTGCAGCCATCCCTTTGCGGTTTTAATAGGGGTTGGCCCTTGTCCGTTTTTAGCTTCATAAACGGTATGATAAGCTTTATTATCAATAATGGCTTCTTTACCGATATAGGCATTCTCCATACTGGTGCTTAATCCGAACCCAATACCACCACCTGTACCAGCGCTAATAAAACCATCTTGCGGACGAGTATAAAAGGCATATTGCCCATCAACGAACTCCGGATGCAGCACCACATTGCGCTGCTGCGGAGAATTGGTTTTCAAATCTGCCAAACGCTCCCAAGTCATAAAATCTTTGGTACGTGCTATACCACAGGCGGCAATAGCCATTGATTGGTCGTACGCTGGCGCTTCGGGATCACGACGCTCGGTACAGAATAAGCCATATATCCAACCATCCTCGTGTTCAGTCAGGCGTATATCATATACATTCACGTCAGGATCATCAGTTTCCGGTAAGGCAATAGGATAATCCCAAAAGCGAAAATTATCTACCCCATTCGGACTTTCGGCCACAGCAAAAAACGATTTGCGGTCAGCACCTTCTACACGGGCCACCATTAGGTACTTGTTATTCCATTTAATGGCACCTGCATTAAAGACAGCGTTTACGCCAATCCTTTCCATAAGATAAGGGTTGGTTTCAAGATTAAAATCATAACGCCAGGTTAATGGCGCATGAGCTGCCGTAAGCACCGGGTTTTGATACCGCTGGTAAATACCATTGGTATGAGGTACGGCCACATTGGGTTGCTGTATCAATTGCTCATAAGCTTCGGTTAGCTGTTGCAATCTGGCTTCAAAATCCTTTATCATAATTATTATCAATAATCTTTTAATTTATCCCACCACGTTTTTTTCAGTATCAGTATAATTATGGCTAGCAGAGCTACAGTAATTAGCAGAGGCATTTTCTGCATCAATATCAAATACATGGGTAGTATGGTGAGGCATAGCTGCGCTATGGTACCCAGCACAACATTGAACATATTTAGTTTGAAGTTTCTGTTGGGTTGGAAGCTTGGGTCATCAATCATCACCTGCGTTCTTACAGGTTCCCAAAAGCCCCAAGGACGCACATTGACATAAAAAGATTTTAACACCGCAGCCTCCGTAGGGGGCGTGGCGTAAGAGCCAATAATAGAACCGGCTAAAGACAAGCCAAACAGTACCGGAAAATAATAAAGTAATTGATTGTCGGTAACTAATTTGGATAATACCATAGCCGAAACAATACCAGTAAGCATTCCCCAAAAGAAGCCATTGGCATTGAAACGCCACCAGTGCCATTTTAATACATTAGCTGCTATGTAGCCGCCATACAGGGCCGACACGATCCAGTTGAGCATCTGGTTTACATCCCGAACAAAAAAACCTAAAATTACGCCGATGCCAACAACCACAATGCCTACTAAGTAATTCATGTAAATTACCTTTTTGGTAGAAGCATTAGGGTTGAAATATTTCAGGTAAATATCATTTACAATGTAAGCTTGTGCAGCATTAACAGTACCGCTGAAGGTACCCATAAAAGCACCCAATAGGCCGGTCAGCAGAATACCAATCAATCCTACAGGCAGAAAGTTATTGATTACCTCAGGTAATATACGCTCAAAATCTATACTGCCATTGGCACCATGCAAGTCCATTTGTTTATAGTACAGCAAACCTAATACAGTAAGACTAATTACCAGCGAATAACGAATAGGTAACAGAATAAGGTTCACAAAACCACTCATCTTACTGGCCTCCTCTGGCGAACGGGTAGATAAGATTTTTTGCATATCGTAGTTGGGAGCGGGTCCAGCTAGTGCTGCAAAAAATCCCTTAAAGGTCATCATCATAAAAAACAAAGCGAATAATGAGTAACCGTCGCTCTTGATTTTTCGATTAACCTCCGGTATAATTCGAGTCCAGTCCAGTTGCAAGTGAGTACCGAAAAACGGACTATACCAGCCGCCGGGTACGTGTATAGTACCACTTTGCAGCTTAATAATTGCAATAACTGCTACCCAAATGCAAGCCACCGTCATGATGATATACTTAATTACATCGCCTACTACAATACTGTGCATACCACCCAGTATAGAATAAAACATGGCAAACAGGGTAAATACAATACCATATACGTGCGGTACATATTGCGGCGCTACCTGAAAAGGCACATACGCTTTTACATAGCTCCACGGAATAAAAATTTCAATGAACTTACCTAAGCCGATAAAGCCATACGCTAAAAAGGCGAGGCAGCTTAGTAAAGCAAAAACAATTACAATTTTATGAGAACTGCTTACACCAGGGCCTTTGATCCCAAACCTCGTTTCTAACCATTCGGCACCGGTTGTGGCATTGGAACGGCGCAACCAGCGTGATAAGTACATCATTAAGAATATTTGGTTAAACACCGGCCATAACCAGGGTACCCAGATACTTTTCATACCGTAAGTAAAACACAGGCTCACCATCCACATGGTACCGCTTATGTCGAACATATCTGATGCATCACTCAGCCCCAGCATATACCAAGGCAAACTTTTGCCACCCAGCATGTAACTCTCTTTGTTTTGGCGCGCTTTTTTACGGTACCAAAAACCAATAAATACTGTGGCTAATAGGTATAAAACGATTATAGTTATATCTATGAAAGATAACTTCATACTAAATTTTCAGCAAGGATAATTTATTTACAACACGGGCTTATTAATGAGTAGCCGGATAAATCATCTACCAAAAGGTGCTTATAATTGATAGCTCAAATATATTTTCTCAAACAGCAACAAACTAATACTATTTTAACTAAAAGCTATGTAATTACACTTTAATAAGACATTACAGTAAGGTGGTTTATATAAAAATTCGGCTACCTATGTAAGTTTCTCTAAACTCTTTAGGAATGCATAGCTTTTTGCGCTTGAACAATCTATTAAAGTTTGAAATATTATTAAAACCGCACTTATAAGCAATTTCAGCCACAGTATAAGTGGTGTCAATCAGCATTCGGGAAGCATGGCCTAAGCGAATTTCATTTAAGCTATCAATAAAGGTTTTATTAGTTCTCTTTTTTATAAAACGACTAAATGAAGCTTCAGGCATATTGGCAATTTTAGCCACTTCGGCCAAGGTAATATGCTTGCTATAATTAGCATTCATATATTCAAATACCTTTTCAATACGACGGCTATTGTAAGTAGGCTTTTCGTTAGCAAAGAAAGGTTCTGAAAGTGTTTTAATATTACGTGATATGGATAAATCATGCAGTATAGACATTAATTCCAGCACTGAATCAAAGCCGCTTTTTTGACTCAAAGAAATAATTCGATCTTTAATAACCTGTATGGTTTCACGCGAAAATGCCACTCCACGCTGTGAACGATCAAGCATGTTTTTAACAAACCCTAATTGATTTCGCCTCAAGAGTTTCTCATCAAATAAGTCATGGTGAAACTGTATAGTTACTTCGGTAATAGCCTCACTCTGGCACTGATGCGTCATCCAGGCATGGTATAAATTAGGCCCTACCAACACCAACTCCAAATCCTCAATTACTTCCATGTGGCCGCCTACAATGCGCCGCGCACCCGGTGCATTTACAATCAGGTTCAATTCATACTCATCATGATAATGCAGCGGAAAATCAAATTTCTGCTTAACTCTCGAGAAAATAGTAAAACAATCGCCGGGTGTAAGCGGCGTAATTTCATGCATCACATTTGCGTTCATGGGAAGGCAATAATTGGTTAGCAGGTGTTTACCCGACTATGATACAAATTTAACAATATTGCTAATTTATCAAACTAATTCATAGAAAAACATGGCTATACGCCATACTTTATACTAGCTGGAATTATTCTATTAAGCCATATAAAAATAAAAGCCATCCTAGTACAGGATGGCTTTTATTTACAAGATATGAATAAGCTTTATTTCACAAACATCACTTCATCAAAGTAGTAGGTTTCATTAACATCGCCAGATTGCCCCATCAGGAAGAAACGCAATGTAGTTGCTGTATTTCCTTTAGCCCAATAGTTCAATTGATTTACGTTAGTTGAACTTTGTGAAGTAGTTAACGGGATTTTGAAGTAGGTCCAAACTTTCGCTGGCACTTTAATCAACTGAGCTGCATAAGCATTAGCATTTTGCACCTGCGCATCTCCGCCAGCCATTTGGTCACCAACCAATACCAGCGTGTGATCTACCGTTCCACCTTTTACCCAGAAAGTTAAGTATTTGTAAGAAGCATCATATTTAAAGCCTCCTGAATAATTAGCGAAGCCTTCAATTTGCCATCCACCTGCAGGATAGGTAGCCACAAATGAACCCTGACCTGATATAGAAGGTGCAGTTGGTGTTGCTCCTGATGGATTTGCCCAAGAATTATTTGTCCAGTTATTTTGGTATTGACCGTTTGTAAAAATTGAATAAGCCAAATCTATGTTAACAAACTCTTGTCCTGAAGCTGTTTGTACTGTACTAGAACCAGAAGTGTAAGTAAACAACAAAGTTGATCTGGTAGCGGTACTCTTAGGCATAGTAACTACCAACTGCGTATCAGCTTTAGTCACTATAGTTACGGCCTCATTGCTTGCTCTAAGCTTTATGGCTGTTACTGCACTGAAGCCAGTACCCTTAAGGGTAATTTTTGTACCTGATGTAAAATTATAATCTGATGCTGCAGAAATACTTGGCGCTGGTGGCAATGTAGTAAAACTGTAAGTCACCGTTCCATATAAAGTAACAATAGTTAACGTATTAGGCTGCGGCTGTACATAAGGAATACTGCTTGGTATGTTGAATATTACTGAATTATCAGAATTCAAAGCTCGGTTAAATGGGATAGATACATTATTAATCATGACCTTGGTTGCGCTACCTAAATGATCCCCCATAGCTGCATAGTAGTTACCCAGCTTACCAGTAGTGGTTGTAGAATCAAACGCTGATATTTGCGGGTTATAGTTAGAGACGGTGGTGGAAGAAGAAGTACCGTTACTAGCAATAGTCGTATAAGTTTCAGTTTTTGAAGAATCAACTACTGATTTGCTGATGGTACGTACGCTGCTGATGGTTGGCGTTCCTTTACTACCCTCCAACTGCCCGTTACTATCCTTTTTACAGGACGAGAAGCCTATTACCAGCAGAACTGCTGATAATAGGTATTTTATTAAGTTGTTAGTCTGTTTCATATTACTTACTTAATGTCTTATTTAAATGTGTATGGAACCGGTGCCTTTAACAGGTTTGGATCAGACGTAGTTTCGCTTACCGGAATTGGGAACAAGAATAACGCATCGGTTATAGTTGCCTTTTTGCTATAGATGGTATAATCACGATAATAAGGAGAAGTACCACCACTTGAGTCACCCCTTTCCTGATTATTGATGATAGCTGTAGCTACCGGATGCGAAGTAACATTGTATCCATCAATACGGCCCAAATCAAACCAGTAATCTTGTTCTAATGCAAACTCGCAACGGCGTTCCAATAACAAATCACTATAAGTAAACTTAGTTACACTTGGAATATGAGCGCGTGTTCTAACCGCATTAAAGTATTGCAATGCTGTAGCGTTAGATGTGCTGGCAGTTAAAGGAATACCTTTACCTGCACTAACACCAGCTTCCTGACCTAATATGGCCTCAGCTTCAATCAACAAAACATCAGCATAACGCATAATGTAGGTATTATTACCAGATGCCTGAGCGGCACTTTTACCACCGTTATCAGCTGGCGAGCCTACTACATACTTTTTAGCTTGAGCATGTGTGCCTGCCGAACTGGCATTGAAAGGCAAAGTATAACCTCCACCAGCTTTATTAAGTTCAGGATAATAGCTTCCGCCTACCATGTAAGTAGCATGGCGGCGAGTAGTGTCTGAGCCTTCTGCTGCAAAAGCGCTTTGCAAGTCAAACGATGGCGCTAACACACCGTAGCCATCACCAGTTTGTGTGATAGCACTACTGAATGCCCATGATGCTTGGATAGTGTTACCATAATCGTAACCACCATTATAAATCCACTGCATAGCCAAAATAGATTCTTTGTTATTATTATTGGCTGTCAGGAAAAGATCACCAAAGTTTGGCAACAAGGAGAATTCGCCGCTGGCAATTACTTTCTCAGCTTCTTTACGAGCATTGGCATAATCCTGCATGTACAAATACACTTTAGCCAATAATGCCGATGCTGAACCGCTTGAACCATGGCCTGTAGTGGCAACACTAGCAGAGCAGTTAGCTTCAGCAAATTGAAGATCACGTACCATGAATTTATAAACATCAGTTACCGGGTTAGGATATACGCTTTGAAAGTTGCCTACATAATCTAACGGGTTTTCAATGAGGGGCACATTACCAAATACTCTTACCAGATAAAAGTAAGCGGCAGCTCGCATCAAATGCGCTTCGCCCAAAGCATTGTTTACCGCAGTTTTTGATACCGAAGATGGTACCGTAGTGGGTAAATTGGTTAATATACCATTAGCTTGCGCGATAACGGTAAAAGGTGAATCCCAGGCAGCAAGTATTTCAGGGTTAGTATTGGAAACGTTTAAGTTTAAAAATGCTACCACATCTGATGAGTACGTACGACCATTACCGCCGGCTAATTCAGTAATAGCCCAACCAGCTTTATTATTCCAACCAAACCAAGGTGAACCATATAATCCGTTAGTACTGGCTCTTACCTGATCTTCGGTTTGGTAATAGTTACCTACAGTAACACCCGATTCAGGCGTACGATTAAAAAACTCTTTTTTACAACCGGTAGCTGTGATACCCACAACAGCTGCCATGCTGAATAAATATTTTATATATTGTTTCATATTGAAAAATCTAAAGGATTAAAATGATGCGTTAACGCCAACGGTTAATACACGAGGAATAGGATATCTGCCCAAATCAACGTTAGATAAGGTAGGGTTTTGATTCAATGAACCTACCTCCGGATCTAAACCTTTGTATTTAGAAATTACGAATATGTTTTGACCACTTAGGTACACCTTTAAGGTTCTTAGTTTAGCATATTTAGCCCATCTTATTGGTAAGTTGTAACCTATGCGAGCATTTTGCAAACGCAGGAAAGAGGCACTTTCTAAAAACCGGTTAGACATTACCAAGTTCGGATTATCAATACCGGCACGTGGTGCCGGCGTATTGGAGTTCGGGTTGGTTGGTGTCCAGTAATTAGCGGTTGATGCTAATTGGTTCAGGTACAAACTTGATAAACCTGCAGTTTGATATTCCAACACGTTCAGGATTTTACCACCGTAAGAACCATAGAAGAAGATAGATAAATCAAAATCTTTGTAGTTAAAGGTGTTAGTAAATCCATAAGTAAAGGTTGGGTTAGGACTACCTAATTGTGTACGGTCATTAGCATCTACTTTACCGTCTCCATTTACGTCTACATACTGTAAGTCACCCAACCAAATAGAATTTGACACGTTTGGATCATTAGTAACCGCTTGCGGAGTAGTACCAGTTACGTTTTGCGGGTGAGCAGCCAAGTATTGTAATTGTGCCTGAGTTTTAACTACACCCTGCACTTTATAGCCGTAAAATTCACCTACAGGGAAACCTACTGATGTTTTGGTAGGTGCAATGCTAATATAGCTGGTAGTTACTGAAGTATTGATTTCAGGAGCACCGTTAAGTGAGGTTACTTTATTGTTGTAATGGCTAAACGTTAAACTAGTTGACCATTTAAAGTTTTTAGTAACAATGTTACGGCTGTTTAAAGTAATATCAATACCACGGTTACGAATTTGACCAGCATTAATATAAGGAGGATTAATACCAGCAGGGTTATCACCATACTCGTTTGGACCACCTAGCAAGAAATAAGGAAGCGGTTGTTGGAACAGGAATTTGCTTGATGTTTTGTTGTAGTAATCTACCGATCCATCAATACGATTCAACAATGTAAAGTCAACACCTAAATCGGTTTGCTTAGCATGCTGCCAGGTTAAGTTAGGGTTAGCTACATTATTAATCAGGAAGCCTGTACCGAATGCAGTAGCTACTGCTCTAAGTGAGGCACCATATACATACTGACCTACGTTAGAATTACCTACTTCACCATAACCGGCTCTGATTTTAATATTATCAGCAAATGATTTTATACCAGATAAAAACGGTTCATCAGACAATCTCCAGGATACAGCCACACCAGGAAAATAACCTACTTGGTGGCCTTCTGCAAAGTTTGAGCTTTTATCACTACGAATATTAGCCGTAATGCTATACCGGTTATTGAAAGTATAAATTACACGAGCCAGATATGACTCCATAGTAGTAGTTCCTTTTGATTCAGCAATAGTAGAACCTACTGTATTAGCCAAGGCAATGCTTTGCACGTTATTACCAGCCACAAAGTTTGAACCTGACAATGGAACATTATCATATTTGGATTCCCAAACCTCACGACCAGCCAATGCACTAACACTATGCTTGCCAAAAGTGTGAGAATAGTTGAAATACTCTTTCCAGCTCCAGTAACTTGAGTTACTGATTAAGCGGTTTAAAGTAGCTAGATTATTACTGATTGGATTAATGCTGCCCGGAGAACCATAAGAATAAGTTGGATTAAAGGTTTGCGCATCGTTCCAGTTAAAATCACCGCTAACTTCTGATCGTAAATTTAAATCTTTAAAGAATTTTACTTCAGCATAAAGATTACCGTTTACGTTATTTCTAACTGTATTATTAGTAATACTTAAGGCTTGCTGAACTGGATTAAGACCACCTAAACGCTGACCAGACGCATCTTCTTGAGGACCTGCATAAGTACCATCAGCATTATAAACTGCTTGGTCTGGTGCAGCTAATAAAGCATAATAAATTACACCCGAGTTATTACCAATTACTGAACTTTCGTTGCTTCGGCTTGCACCTAAGCTAGTACCCAGTTTCAACCATGATTTGGCTTGCGAGTTAACAGAAGTACGGATAGTATAACGATCATATTTACTACCGATGATAGTACCATTTTGCTTAAAGTACCCTCCCGAAACGTAATAGTCAGTATTGTTGTTAGCGCCAGAAACGGCAATATTATGGCTTTGCTCTAGTGCGGTACGGAAAATAGCTTTTTGCCAATCGGTACCAGGGCCTAAAACACTTGGATCAGAAAACTCAGCACGAGGTTGAATACGGAAAGCAGTAGCCAGTCTGTTTTCTAAAGTAGCATATTGCTGCAAATTCATCATATCCAGAAACTTGCCTTGTTGCTGCATACCTACAAAACCATCGTAAGTAACAATTGGCGTTCCGGTTTTACCTTTTTTGGTCGTGATGATTACCACACCGTTTGCGCCACGGCTACCATAAATGGCAGTTGCTGAAGCATCTTTCAAAATGTCGATAGATTCAATGTCATCAGGGTTCAGCGTAGCTAATGCACTCACACCGGTTTCATCCTGACCACCACCAGGCCTCCCCAATACAGCAGTTGGTGCAGAACCTGATCTTTCCACCCCATCAATTACATACAGCGGCTCGCTGTTACCAAACGCAGTAATACCACGTATGTGAACTGAAGTTGCACTACCCGGCGCACCTGAGTTTTGAGTAACCGTTACACCGGCTGCTTTACCTTGCAACATCTGGTCAACACTGGGTTGTGGAATGTCGGCTATTTGCGTAGCTGTTACTGAAGCTATTGCACCGTTTACGTCGCCTCTTTTTTGGGTACCATAACCAATCACCACTACATCATTTAATGCTTTAGAGGATTGCCCAAGCGTAGCATTAATTACTGTACGGCCAGCAATATTTTCCACATGCGTTTCCATACCTACGAAAGTGTAGGTTAAAGATTTTGCGCCGGCTGGGGCAGTAATAGTGTATTTACCATCTAAGTTGGTTACTACTGCATTCGAGGTGCCGGTTACCTTAACGGTTACACCAGGCAGAGTAACACCTTTGTCGTCTGATACTGTTCCAGTAATTCTCGTACCTGCATCTTGAGCAAAAGCCCTGATACAAGCAAAAAAACACACAAACAGCATAGCTATTCGTAGAAATTTTCCCATAAATTATTATATAATTGATTAGTTCAAAAGTAGTTGAGCACTCCGCTGCCTGCATAATACTATTTTAACATTATGCAATACATAATTGCCTATAGTATTCTTTATTCTATTGAACAAGAAAGTAGGAATTAGAGTGTAAAGGCAAAATAGTATCAGCTATAAAACCTAACATTCATCATAGTTGCACGCAGGAGTACTTTAACACAATATTTTGTTATTATAAATTCCTTCGCTTAATTATTATAGGCTGCGGTGTGTTATTAATTTTCTTATTAATAGATACTAAACATAGGCACCTTTACGAAGACTAACCTATAATATAGCCTACGCCTATGTTTCAACCGATTGCAATTGTTATTAAACCAACGCTCAAAATTTATTTTCAGTTAAACAGTTTATAAGAACTCTGTTATAAAACCTCCCAATAACCTCTTATAAATACATCTTACTAATTTGAAGTGGTAAGTGACTCCAGCTAAATCCATTTACTATATTTCGTGTTAAAATGAATTATATAGCATATATAATATCAAAAAAACTATCAGGAACATTACAACTTTGTAAATATTTATTAAAGTTGATATTATTTTAACTACACCTGTATAGTTGACACTTAAAAATCAACTAAACTCAATTAGTTGATTTTACACGTTAGGTTAGTCAAGCTTAAACTATCAATAAGAGCATTCAAATTTTATACAGCTTGATTAATATGTACAAGTATTAGCAGATCATTCATGGTACAGGTTAGCTATAACAAATAATTTACTATCAATAACGGGCAAATAACTTTCTAAAAATGTTACTTTGTTGTTTATTGATTTTTTTGTTCAAACACGTACTATATCCAATACTCATAACATATTTGGCCAGCTATGCATAAAATTTTACTCCCGGCCTTGGTTGTAGCCACTACCCTGAGCGCACAGGCTCAGCAGAGCAATACTTTAACCACCAAGGACTATGAACATGCAGAAAGTTTCATGACCTACAACACGGCACCGTTAATTGATCATGCCAACGTACGCCCCAATTGGCAACCTAATGATCGTTTTTGGTATCGTGATCTCACCGCTCAAGGAAGCGAGTACATTTTGGTTGATCCGGTAAAAAAAACGCGCACTGTAGCGTTTGATCATCAAAAATTGGCTATGGCGCTTTCAACAGCTACAGGGAAAAGCTACCAAGCAGCTATGTTACCTTTTCAAACCATTAGCTTTTCATCTGATAACCGGTTTGTGAAATTTCAGGCAGAAGGTAAGTCATGGAAATACAACCTGCAAACTCAACAAGTAGCTGAAGATACAGAACCGGCAAGCAACGAAGCAGCAACCGGCTTTGGACGCAGACGTGGTGGTGCCGGTAATGAAGTTTTATCACCTGATGGCAAACGGGCGGCTTTTATTAAAGATTATAACTTGTGGGTACGCGATACTAAAACTAATCAGCAAACCCAACTTACTACTGATGGTGTAAAAGATTTTGGCTATGCAACTGATAATGCCGGCTGGTCGCACAGTGACCGGGCTATATTGCGTTGGTCACCTGATTCTAAAAAGATTGCTACTTTTCAACAAGATCAGCGCAAAGTGGGCGACATGTACTTGGTTACTACTAACGTAGGGCACCCAGAATTACGCAGCTGGAAATATCCACTACCTGGCGATAAAAATATTGCCATGATTCAGCGCGTAATTATTGATGTAGATCAGCCCAAAGTAGTACGATTGCAAGTACAGCCCGATCCGCACCGCGCTACCTTGAGTGATGATATATCCAGCAGCGGTACTTTTGATGATATAGATTGGAACGCGGATGCTTCACAATTAGCTTTCGTATCTACCTCACGCGATCATAAGCAGGAAAAATTCCGTATTGCCAACGCCACCACTGGCACTGTGCGTGAGGTGTTTGAAGAAACCATACCTACACAGTATGAGTCGGGCTGGGGCAGCATTAACTGGCGCTATCTGCAAAAAACCAACGAAATTATCTGGTTCTCGGAACGTGATAACTGGGGCCACTTGTACTTGTACAATGCTTCAACCGGTAAACTAAAAAACCAAATTACCAAAGGCAACTGGTTAGTAACCCAACTACTCAAGGTAGATGAGAAAAATCGCTTAGTGTACTTCCTGACTACAGGTCGTGAATCAGAAAACCCTTACTTTAGTCAACTATGCCGGGTAGGTTTTGATGGCAAACACTTTACGGTGCTTACTCCAGAAGCTGGCACCCATCAGGTCACCTTCTCACCTTCAGGTAGCTACTTTGTTGATACTTATTCTAAACCAGATATGCCGCCCGTTACAGTTTTGCGTAACCTAAACGGCAAGCTGTTGACTACTCTTGAAAAAACCGACGTTTCCAGATTAACTGCAACTGGCTGGAAGGCACCTATACCAATTACAGTAAAAGCTCACGACGGCAAAACTGACCTGTATGGGTTGATGTTTGTGCCTACTCATCTGGATCCCAACAAAAAATATCCAATTATTGATTATATCTATCCTGGCCCGCAGGGAGGTAGCATCGGTACTGGTGGTTGGTCTTTTGGTGCTGCTACTCGCGATAACCAATCATTAGCTGAATTAGGCTTTGTTGTAGTAGCCATTGAAGGCACCAGCAATCCGCTGCGCTCTAAGAGTTTTCATGACATGAGCTACGGCAACATGTCTGAAAATACCTTACCCGATCAGGTTACCGGCATACAGCAACTAGCACAGAAGTACGCCTATATCGACATTAACCGTGTGGGTATTTGGGGGCATTCAGGCGGCGGTTTTGCTACAGCAGCAGCTATGTTCCGTTATCCGGACTTTTTTAAAGTGGGTATCTCTGAATCGGGCAACCATGATAATCGCAATTATGAAGACGATTGGGGCGAACGCTATGACGGTTTAGTTACGGCATCTGACTACGCAGCACATGCCAACGAGATTTTTGCCCAAAACTTAAAAGGCAAACTCATGCTGGCCCATGGCTTGATGGATGATAACGTTCCGCCTTCCAACACACTATTAGTAGTTGAAGCTTTAGAGAAGGCCAACAAAGATTATGATTTAGTTATATTCCCGAATAGCGCGCATGGCTATGGCACCTATTCCTATTACATGATGCGCCGTCGCTGGGATTATTTTGTTAAAAATTTATTAGGTGTTGAGCCTCCTCATGAATACCGGACGAAACCTAAATCTGATCCCAGATTAGGCAACCGACCGCAATAACATATAATAACCCCTAAAAAAAGCTGCACCAAAGAACAGAGTGCAGCTTTTTTATTTATAAAATGTAGTGCATAAGCCATCTACTACAACATTTTACTATATTATCTGCATCCCTATAATGCCTCTCAAGATTGTTACCTTTTGAATTTTCAAATTTTTCTACCTTTCAGCCTTTTGTTAATATGTATCTCCTGAACATGAAAAAAACTTTATTGTGCACTGCGGCCTTAACAGCTGCCGTGGGTGCTTTTGCGCAAAAAAACGCTACGGCGGTTAAATATGCGCAGGTAATTACGGCCGAAGATGCCAAAAAGCAGTTAAGCGTAATAGCCTCTGATGCCATGGAAGGCCGCGAGACTGGCAAACCCGGTGCTGATCGTGCAGCTAACTATTTAGCCGGCGAGTATAAAAAGATTGGTTTACTGCCTGCTAATAAGGGTTCTTACTTTTTAGATGTTCCATTAACTAATACCGCGTTTACCTTTAAGTCGTTTATGGTGAATGGCCACGAACTGGCTTATGGTAAAGATTATGTAGCCATGGGCGGTTCAGGTACTAAAACTATTAAAGCAAATGAAGTAGTATTTGCCGGCTATGGTACTGAGGCCGAAGTAACCAATGCCGATTTAACCGGCAAAGTAGTATTGATTATTGGCGAACCTAAACCCGGCACACAAACAACAGCCGATCCACGGCAACGCGCTAACTTTGGCAGCCAGGCTTTACGTAGCAAAAACCCCGCTTTGATTTTACTGGTGGGTAATGTACGCCCAGGCATGACAGGTAAAGTAAGCGAACGTTTGGCTTTAAAACGGAATGAGGAGACCGCATCAGCGCCACGCCAAGGTATGGCAAGGCCGCTAATGTTAACGATTACTCCTGCAGTTGCTGATCAGTTACTGAAAAGCAGCGGTAAAACTTTTGAGCAATTAAAAGCGGCTTCAGCCGAAACCACTACCGCTCAAACTATTAAAGCTGATGTTAGTGCTGATTATGCTACGGAGGTAAAAGATGCCAAAGCGGTAGATATTGTGGCTTACATGCCAGGTTCAGACCCGAAATTAAAAGACGAAGTGCTGGTGTTTTCAGCGCATTATGACCATATAGGCATGTTACCTGAAGGTACTCCTGGCGACCGCATTAACAACGGTGCTGACGATGATGGTTCAGGAACTACTGGTATTCTGGAAATTGCTCGTGCTTTCGCCCAAGCCAAAAAAGATGGTAAAGGCCCACGCCGTACCTTACTATTTTTAGGCAACGTAGGTGAAGAAAAAGGCTTACTAGGTTCTGAATACTATTCTGAACACCCGGTGTTCCCACTGGCTAATACCGTTACCGACTTAAATATTGACATGATTGGTCGTCGCGACCCGGCACACAAAGATTCGCCAGATTATTGCTACCTGATTGGTTCTGATAAATTGAGTACTACGCTGCATAAAGTCAGTGAAAATGCAAATAACACCTATACCAACCTAGCAATTGATTACAAGTACAATGACCCGAAAGATCCTGAGCGCATTTACTACCGTTCAGATCATTATAACTTTGCTAAGCACAACGTACCTATTGTATTCTATTTTGATGGAGTACATGAAGATTACCACCGTGTAAGCGACGAAGTAAGCAAGATTGACTTCCCTTTGCTGGTAAAACGTGCGCAACTGGTATTTTTTACCGGCTGGGATTTAGCTAACCGCGATATCCGCCCGGCTGTTGATGTAACCAACGACATGCCTAGCAGCCGGTAGTTGAACAAAACCGCTCCTGCTACAAAAACACCCATTACCAACCTTTAATTGTTAAAACAGGGTTAATAATGGGTGTTTTTGTATTTTATTATTTATAAACCTGCTCCAATAAAGCCATAACAGCACATCAACTATTGATTAAATACTAAAAATACTATCTTCGCCCTTATGAGCAGCACTGCCGAAAAGTTTTCCGCTGAATCAGCCGCACAGGCGTTTAATTTGCCTAAACGGGATGTGTTGCAGGAGAATCTGCAAACTCAGGAAAATGCTATTGGGCTGGGCACTTATCAACTAGCTAATTTGGCAACGGCCAAGCGCAAAGCGCACGTTATTAAATGGCGGGCCATAGAAAACCTGGATAAGTTGTTACCAGAGTTTGAAGCCAATTTTCAGCGGCGGGGCGGCAAAGTAATATGGGCTAACGATGCAGAAGAAGCCCGGCAAGAAATACTCAACATCATACAACGTGTTGACGCTAAAACAGTCATCCAATCGAGAAATATTGTTACCAGCGAGATTGATTTAAAGCCGGCATTACAAAATGAACAAGTAGAACTACTGTCGGCTAACATTGGTGAGTTTATAGTAGATTTATTAGGGCAGAAACCCACACACTTGGTTAAACCAGGCATGCACCTTTCTGCCGAAACCATTGCCCAACTATTTCATGAACGCTTTGGCTTACCAGCCCAAGCTACACCAGAACAAATTACAAAAAAAGCCCGCGAGTTGCTTCGCAATAAATTTATACAGGCCGATGTAGGCATTACGGGCGCTGATTTTTTAATAACAGATACGGGCAGCATAGCCTTAAGTGAAAATGAAGGCGACGCCCGCTTAACTACCAGTTTCCCCAAAATACATATCGCTATAGCAGGTATTGAAAAACTGGTTCCCTCATTAACCGACCTAGATTTATTTTGGCCCATGCTGGCTACACACAGTACCGGGCAGGGGCTAATGCGTTATAACACCATCATCAGCGGTCCGCGACGGGCAACCGAAACTGATGGGCCCGATGAGATGTACATTATCTTGCTGGATAACGGGCGCACCAACCTACTGGCGCAAAAAGAACAGCGACAAGGCTTGTACTGCATTCAGTGCGGAGCTTGTTTAAACGTATGCCCAGTATATCAAACCATTGGTGGGGCCGTTTACAACACCACTTACAATGGCCCTATTGGTTCTGTAATCACCCCACACACGCAAGGTATGGATGAGTTTAAACACCTCAGTTACGCTTCAACTCTTTGCGGGGCCTGTACCGAGGTTTGTCCGGTAAAAATTGATCTGCATAAAATGTTGCTTCTTAACAGGCGCGATGCAGTAAAGGAGAACCTGGTTCCTAAAAAAGAAGTATGGGGCTGGACGGCCTGGAAACGCGTAATGCAAAGCCGCAAATTGACCGACTTTTTAGGCACAGGCATTAAAAACTTCTTTTTGAAAACCTTTTTTAAAGATTCGTGGGGGCAACGCCGTGAATTGCCACAGGTGGCTGAAAAATCTTTTGCACAACGTTGGGCCGAGCAGAAAAGCCAACCCGAAGATTAAACATTAACATGAGAAAAGTAATATTGAACCTGGCCGTGAGCCTAGATGGCTATATTGAAGGCCCAAATGGTGAATACGATTGGTGTTTCACCGATGAGGATTATGGCATGTCTGACTTTTTTAGCACTGTTGACACCATTTTCATGGGCCGCAAAAGTTATGAACTGATTGCCGGGCTAGAGGAGCAAAGCTTTCCGGGCATGAAAATAGTTGTATTTTCTGACACGTTAACTGCCGATCTAGAACTATCCAACGTTAGCCTTATCAATAGTGCCAACTTTATTGATGAGGTAAAAGCTATACTATCACAGCCCGGCGATAATATTTGGCTTTTTGGCGGAGCTACCTTGTTATCATCATTTTTAGAACACAAACTTGTTAGTGAATTTTGGCTTTCCATACATCCGGTTGTATTAGGCGGCGGCAAACCATTGTTTCAGGCCGTACAAGATCGTCTTAATTTAATGCTTACCGATACCCAAACTTACCCTAGTGGTCTTGTTCAGCTCCGGTATGTGCCCAAACCTGAATTTGACTACTCACTTCTGCAAAATGACTTTACAGATTCAGAGTTAAAAAGCAGCTTAGGGCTGTAATATGCCAGCATAATCAATAGAAAATATATAAAACGAAAACGAGGCAGACTGTTTGAACAGCCTGCCTCGTTTATTTTAAGCAAAAATTTGCTTTTATTTTATTTCATGCTTTTTTGAATGCCTTCAATAGTTTGCAGGTGCATTTTCAACACTGGCAACGTTTTAGTAGCAAAGGCTTTTAAATCAGCATCTTTACTGTCTTTAGAAGCTTTCTCAAACAGATCAACGTCTTTCTTGTGATCGTCAACCATGTCGCTTACATAAGCTTTATCAAAATCAGCTCCTTTTTTCTGGTTCAGATCAGTCATTACTTTTTGCTCATCATTACCTAAAGTAGTTGGCAGTGTAATATTTTTGGTTTTAGCTAAAGCCATTAATTCATCATTAGCTTTAGTATGATCTTTAATCATCATATCAGCAAAGCTTTTAACTTGAGGGTTGGTAGCTTTAGCTTGTGCTACTTTAGCCAGTTCAACTTCTGCCATACCGCCATTAGCTGCATCAACTGCAAACTTTGAATCATCTTCTGCTACAGCAATACCACCAGTGTTTAAAGCGTTGGTTGAGGTATCTTTAGTGTGGTTAGCACTATCGGCATTGGCAGTGCTATCATTGCTCGGACCTTTACAAGCCTGAAACATACAGGCTGATAAAGCCATCATACAAACGAAACTTAATTTTTTCATAGTAGTAAATGTTTAATTCACCTCATAACAGTAAAAAGGCCATTAAAGTTTTACAGATCACCTATCTTGGTGTATTTCTGGTAAACGATTATTGTTAAACGCTTAGGATTTATTATTTTTGGACCAAACATATAACTGTATGAATTTTCCGGCCAATTTAAAATACACGAAAGATCACGAATGGATCAGGGTTGAAGGAACTGAAGCCTATATAGGCATTACTGAATTTGCCCAGCGCGAATTAGGTGATATCGTTTATGTCGATATCAACACTATAGGGCAGGAGGTAAGCCAAGAAGATGTATTTGGTACAGTTGAAGCTGTTAAAACAGTATCAGACTTGTTTATGCCGGTAACTGCTACCGTGCAGGAAGTTAACGCCATGCTGGATAGCCAACCGGAGCTGGTAAATACTGATCCTTATGGTGATGGCTGGATGGTTAAAATTACCTTAACCGACCCAACTGAGGTAGATAGCTTATTATCGGCCGACGATTACCAATTACTAATAGGCGCTTAATGCAAGATTTTTTCAGATATCAAAAGCTCACTATATTGTGGGCTTTATTTGTTTTAGTAATGTGCTTTATGCACATGAGTGCAGAAACACACTCCTCTCTCTTTTTTCCAGGCTTTGATAAGCTGGTACATTGCGGTTTCTTTTTCGTATTTGCTACTTTAGCTTGTAATGGTGTTATCCGCAGAAAGGGTGCACAAACTATTTTAAATGCCATCAGCATAGTTGTTATCTCCATCGGTTTTGGTGCGATGATTGAAATTATGCAAAAATTTATTTTCACCTGGCGTGATGGCGACTGGGGCGATTTATTTGCCGACAGTACAGGTGCAGCTATGGCTGTTTTTGCTATATTGGTAACTGTTTTTTCTGCTACGCGATATGAAAAGAATTAAACACGCAACCTTAATTATTGCCTTAATGGCAACTGTTTCTTCCTGCGGTATTTTTAGGAAAGGCTGCAAATGCCCGCATTTCGGAAAAGTTTCTGGCCGTTCTGCTCCTATACATAATGCTGTGTAAGCTTCTGTAAACAAAAGGTAAGATAATTTTTATGGAAAATTTGAATGCCTAAGTTCATTCCTATGCTAGTTATCCTTATCAGTCTTGGCTGCGCCCATGTTCATTATAGGTTATAGGCAAACAGCATACTACTGCTATGATAAAGAAGTTTACTTTAAATTAACACTACCACAAACATATTCTATCATCCACACTGTATTTATTTGGAATTGATATAAATAAGAACTACGTTTGTGCTCTTGATTATGAAAAAGTTATCGCAACTGCAAGTAGGAAAAAAAGGGGTTATCAAGGAATTTACTGATCTGGAAATGTCGGTAAAACTGATGGAGATGGGATGCTTGCCGGGTGAAGAGATTAAGGTAGAACGCGTAGCCCCACTGGGCGACCCAATAGCCATTAATGTTTCCGGCTACATGCTGAGCCTACGCAAGCGTGAAGCTTCGACTATTATTTTACAATAGTTTATCCATTGAAGGCTGAGATTAAAGTTGCGCTTGTAGGAAACCCCAACACCGGTAAATCAACCCTATTTAACCTTCTTACCGGGCTTAATCAAAAAATTGGAAATTTTCCGGGTGTAACCGTTGATAAAAAAACCGGTTATTGTACCCTTCCTGACGGCCGTCGTGCTGAAATTATCGACTTGCCGGGTACTTACAGCTTGTATCCCAAAAGCCGGGACGAATCTATTGTATTTTCAGTATTAGCTAACCGTGATGCGGCTTTGAAGCCCGATTTAGTGGTCATCATTCTGGATGCTTCCAACCTGAAGCGAAATCTACTTTTATATACACAGGTAGCTGATTTGAAAATACCTGTTATTGTGGCCTTGAACATGATGGATATGGCCCGCAAAGATGGTATAGAGATTAACGTAAATGCTTTTTCCAAAAAGCTGGGTGTACCTGTAGTACCTATATCAGCCCGCCGCAATGAGGGTATTGATCAGCTGAAAACACAAATTTCTTACGCCAATCAGTTTGCACTGCAACAAGATACAATTGATATTGAAGCTATAGCTCCTCAATTAATCAGCAGCATAGGCGAAGAAATGCAGGTGGATAACCCTTATTATGCCCTGCAACTGGCCCATCAGCATGAAACACTGACCTTTTTATCAACTGATGAAAGTAACCGCATTGAGGAGCTGGAGCAAAAATTCAGCTTTCATTCGCAAAAGGCGCAGGCTACCGAAACTATAGCCCGCTATAACTTCATCAACGATTTACTGTACGATACGGTTAAGAAAAAAGAAAACGCTCAGGAAGAAACCTTGAGTAACCGGATTGATAGATTTTTAACACACCGGGTATTTGGCTTTGTTTTTTTCTTTGCTATTTTGTTATTCATGTTTCAGGCTATTTTCTCGTGGTCGGCCTTACCTATGGAACTGATCGAGAACCTGTTTATATGGATACAAAGTACCCTACACAGCACTTTACCCACTGGGCCATTAACTGATTTATTAGCGGATGGTATTGTGGCAGGCCTAAGTGGTGTCATGGTGTTTATACCTCAGATTGCTATTCTATTTGCTTTCATTTCCATATTGGAAGATACTGGCTATATGGCTCGTGTTACCTTCATGATGGATAAGTTGATGCGCAAGGTGGGTTTGAACGGCAAATCGGTTGTTCCGCTAATTGGTGGTTTCGCCTGTGCTGTGCCATCTATCATGAGTACCCGTACTATCGAGAACTGGAAAGACCGCATGATTACTATTATGGTAACGCCCTTGGTTACCTGTTCTGCACGGTTGCCAGTTTATACTTTATTGATTGCGCTGGTGGTACCTAACCGCAATGTGTGGTGGATTTTTAACATGCAAGGGTTAGCCTTAACCGGGATGTACGTACTCAGCCTGGTATCAGCCATTGTAGTGGCTTGGGTAATGAAATACATATTGAAAGCTCGAGAGCGTGGTTACTTTATTATGGAACTGCCGGTATATCGTATGCCTCGTTGGAATAACGTGTTTTTAAGCATGTTTGAGCGGGCTAAAACCTTCGTACTGGAAGCTGGCAAGGTAATTATTGCTGTATCTATTATTTTATGGGTACTAGCCTCTTACGGACCGGGGAACCAATTTCAGCAAATTGAGGCCAAATACCAGCAGCCTCAATACACCCAGAACATGAAACCGGCTGATGTGCAACATGCCATAGCTTCCGAAAAGCTGGAAAACTCTTATGCCGGGCATTTGGGGCATGTGATTGAACCTGTTATACGTCCATTGGGCTTTGACTGGAAAATAGGCATTGCTCTCATAACCTCGTTTGCGGCACGTGAAGTATTTGTAGGCACCATGGCTACTATTTACAGCGTAGATGGCGATGCTGACCAGATACAATCGGTAGAACAAAAAATGCATAATGCCCGCAATACTACCACAGGTCAGCCGGTGTTTACGTTGGCAGTAGCCGTTTCACTCATGATGTTTTACGCTTTTGCTATGCAGTGTGCCAGCACTGTAGCAGTAGTTTATCGTGAAACCAAGAACTGGCGCTGGCCTGCTGCACAATTTGCGTATATGACTGTACTAGCCTATTTGGTAAGCTTTATTACATATCAATTGCTAAAGTAAGCAGCTCACGCGTATCTTTGGCCAGAGGATTTTTGTGGATAAAACCAAAGTTTTAGAGAAGTACCTGCCGCCTGATGCAGCCCCATTAATTAGCCGGTGGATTGATTATTTTAAGTGCGAGTTTAAAATATCGCGTAGCCGTAACAGTAAGTTTGGCGATTACCGGCCACCGTTTCAGGGCAAAGGGCATCGTATATCGGTAAACCATAATTTAAACCCTTATGCTTTTTTGGTGACTACCGTGCACGAGTTTGCACACCTGCATACCTGGAACCAGCATCAGCATAAAGTAAGGCCACATGGCAACGAATGGAAATTGAACTTCAAAGCCATGATGCAGCCTTTTTTCGAGAAAAACGTTTTCCCGCCTGATATTACCCATGCGATTACAGCTTACCTGAATAACCCGGGTGCGTCTAGTTGTTCTGATTTAAACTTATATCGTACTCTGCGGGCCTACGACGTAGTAAAAGAATCGGTTACTACTGTCGAGAAACTTCCGCTTAATGTATTATTCAAGTTGAAAGATGGCCGTGTATTTCGCAAAGGCGAACAGCTACGCAAGCGTTTCAGGTGCACTGAAGTAAGTACAAAAAGAATTTACTTATTTAGTCCGGTGGCCGAAGTAGAATGGATTAAAGATTAACCAGCTACTAACTACTACCCGAAGGCTTTTTGATTTTTAAAGGTGAGGCTACCCGTTTAGTATTCTCTTTTACAAAAGACTCCCAACCCGAGTAGGTGATTTTGCTGCCCCGACCAGTCGTGATTTTTTGAAAGCTGTGGCAAACGGCTACAGCCAAACCATCAGTGGCATCCAGAAATTCGGGGGTTTCCTGAAAGTTGAGCAAACGTTGCAACATGGCGGCTACCTGCTCTTTAGTAGCATTACCGTTACCGGTAATGGCCTGCTTAATTTTACGTGGCGAATATTCATTTACCGGAATATTACGAGATAAAGCTGCGGCAATAGCTGTACCCTGTGCCCGGCCCAACTTCAACATTACCTGTATATTTTTACCATAGAAGGGTGCTTCAATAGCCAAAGTATCGGGGTGGTAATTATCAATCAGCGCAATGGTTTTTTCAAATATACGCTGCAGTTTCAGCATGTGATCTTCGGTGCCACCGGGTATCTTAACCACGCCCAAACTGATTAGTTCCAGCTTCGTACCTGTTTCTTTAATCAAACCGTATCCCATCACTGCTGTACCGGGGTCAATACCCAGTATTATCCTTTCCTTTACCGGCTGTTGTATCATGCTATAAACAAAGGTACGCTTTTTCCATCAGGCATTAGCTTCCAGCACCTGCATATAAGTTTGCCGGCTGATGTGCCGGGATCCCATACTTTCCAAATATTCGGTATGCAATTGGCAATCTATTAAATCATAAAGTCCGCTTTGGCATACTGTAATTAAAGCTGCTTTTGAAGCATTACTCTGCTTGCTGAACATGCTCTCGCCACAAAACACCCGGCCTACCTGCACCCCATATAAACCGCCTACCAGTTCCTTGCCAGTCCAAACTTCGTAAGAGTGTGCATATCCTAACTGGTGCAATGTAATATAAGCTTGCTTCATGTCTTCTGTAATCCAGGTACCATCCTGACCATCACGCGGCACAGCCGAGCAAGCTTCAATAACCTGTGCAAAGCTTTGGTTTACGGTTACGGTAAACCTCGCTGACCGCAGTACCTGCCGCATACTTTTACTAATTTTCACCTCATCAGGGTACAGTACAAAGCGTTCGTGAGGCGAATACCATAAAATAGGCGTTTCATCACTATACCACGGGAAAATACCATGCCGGTAAGCCAGCATCAACCGGTTTGCTGATAAATCGCCCCCTACAGCCAGCAGTCCGTCTGGTTCGGCCAGTTCAGGATTAGGAAAAATCAGGCGTTCGTCTAACCGAAAAATCATGCGTGTAAAGGTAAGCGAAGCAAGAGAGCTTTAGATAACCGAAGGACACAAGAACATTTATTTACAGGTGTTCATATTAAAGAGCCTATGCCTTCCAAGCAAGATTGCTCTATTCACGATGACTTTATATAACATAGGGAACTCTGTTTAGAATTCCCTATGTTAAATCATTATTTAATAAATTTCTTTTCTTACTAATAGCCTAGACCGCCTTACGATGAATAATTAGTTTTTTACCCTGCGCTCTGGCTATATTATCCATATACTGCTGCATTTCGGTATAACGGGCTGCTGGAATTACATGTTGATTTAGCAGGAATTTTACCGTGCTTATTACTTCGTTTTTAACAGCATCGTACTTATAGCTTGCTTCGTAGTTGCCATAACTAAATTTTAGTTTCACATCGGCCGGTACAGATTCTGCTTCAAAACCTGCTGGTAAATCAATCACCGTAGTACAAGTTTTTTGCATTGGATGATCAAAGTAGTAGTCAGCTTTACGCTTATCGACGGGCGGAAGAGTTAAGCGCCATAAATCAAATACATAAGGACGATAAAACTTCTTATTGCTAGCCGATACATCGCAGAAACTATCATAATCTACATCAATATCTACCTCTTTTACTCCGGCACTATCTGCTGATTGTTTAAAGTTAAATTCGGTAGGTTGCTTGAAGTTATAAGCACGTATCAAATACTCTTTTTGCTTTTCCTGATTAAGTTCCGGAAAACCAGCCACAAACAAGTTACGATACTCACCAGTACTTAAAATTTTAACCTGGGCTTTAGCGCCGCCATCTGCATCAAGCGTTAGGTGTACCTGGCTGTTAAACTGGTTATCATTAGCTGTACTACGTGGAGTATTTACCAGTTGACCGCCATTTTCGGTAATTAACAAGGCATTACGGTTTTCAGTAAAAGTACCCAGTTTACCATAAGGCTGTGTGTTACTGGTACACTCCAGCCAAGTGGTATCTCCCTTAAACGGAACACATAAAATAATATGATTAAACGGATCGGCCGGAAAAGAAGGGTCAGCGGGTTCTTCGTTTGTACCGGCATTTACAATAGCGTAATGTGATCGGATACCAGCCGCCTTTAACATAGCATACATATAGTTCACCAGCGCTTTACAGTCACCATACTTTTTCTGATCTACAAAGGTAGCCGAAAAAGGCTTTAAACCTCCGATTCCTAATTGAACACTTACATAACGGACATTTTGTTGCAGATAGCTGTACAAAAAGCGTGCTTTCTCCTGATCGGTTTTCAGGTTAGCAACCATTTGTTTGACCTCAGCTTCGCGTTGCGGACTTAACGTACAAACATCAGCATTTAATTTTTGGTACCACTTGCCATAATTTTGCCATGAACTAATATCACCGGGCAAACCATCGTAAGAAAATCCATTGGTAGCAAAAGTTATGCGTGGTGTAACTCGCCATGCAGGCACATCATCTTCAGTATTTACAGCCTTTAAGTTATTTACCTGCCATGTGTAAACGTCCATACCATCTACCAACTGCTTTTGTGGTATTAAGCTGGTATTTTTATTTTTGTATCGAAAGCCTGCATTAGAATTTACCGTGATTTTATAAACTGAGTTTTGAACAGCCGTTTCTTTAGGTTGTATCTGCCATTCTGATAAATCCAAATAGCTGTTCGTGCTGGTTTCATAAATCACTTCAATAGTTGTAGGGTAAGTACTAATTTCATGACGAATACCTAAAAAGCGGGCATCCGTAACAATAGATACACCATCGGTAGCTGAACCATCATAAGCATCACTTTTGTTGTACTTTTTCAGCAGTTTGCCTTCAGCATCATAAACCAGCATTTGCATGCTGTTTACACTCCTGAACTTTTTATCGTATCCCAATACCAGCGTACCATTACTATCACCTTTTTCATCCAGCACAGTAACTAAGCTATGATGCTTGGTAACAGTTTTACCAGGCGCTAGTACTGTTACCTCGTTTATAGTATAACGTATTACAGCATGAGCATCCTGCTTTAAGCAATCAGGAATACCAGTAGCCTGATACAATTCTTTGGAAATGCTTTTATCTTGTGCATGTGTAGCGCCGCTTAAGAGCAATAGAATAGCCAAAGTATAAACCAAGCCATGCACCTTATTTTTAATCTTCATAAGATTATGACTTCTTTAACACAATCTGTTCATCTAGCAATTCGTGCATCTTTTTGTTAAAGGCACGGAAATCGGGGTAATCTTCTTTAAAAAACTGTGATTTTTTATAATTAACTATATAACGAACACTAATCACACCATCCTCCTCGGCCATTACCCGCCTGAATACAATACTCTGATTGGGCATTACAATACTGATGCTTTTGGGTAAAGCATCTACTTTATAACCAGCCGGCACTTTATAAGTAGCAGCAATAGCATAATCATTGCAGTAACCAAAATCGATATCACAGGCACGTGTTTCACTGATAAATGGGTTAGTACGCAAACCGCTGAACAAGTCAGGCTTGAAATACATGTAATCCTTATCACTGCCTGAAATATCTAAACTAAAATTAACATCCTGGTTTAAAGGCAAGCTGTCAACCTCCATATTCAACATTTTGAGTGATGTAATGCTGAAATTATTGTCATTATTGCGTAGGTTATCAATATACTTTTTCTCACCATCAGTTTTGTAACGCTCAATATTATGATATCGGTTGTAGCTGGAATTACTTATTTGCGCAATGCCGGTCATTTTACCTTCTGGGCTAATTTCAGCGTTTACATAAATTGCCTGCTTAGCTGGTTCACTGCGTTGCAGAAATACCATGTTATATTTTTTGTTTTCTTTATCAATGTAAAGGCCTGCTGAGTTTAACAGGTTATCAGGCACCTCACGATAACTATTGTATTTATTAGTTGCATCTAAAACATAATGCTTAATACTATCAACAGGTATATATACTACTGCACGGTTAAACTGGTACAAAAATGTAAAAGCCGGATTCACCGCCCCGTGCGATCGTGTACTTACGACCATTGGATAAGCCTTTACGCCCGATTGTTTAAGTAAATGATACAGAATAAGGTTTACTTCGGCTGAGTTACCTGTTTTTTTCTCCCAAGCTTTGGCTGTACCTTCATTGGTGTACCAGTCATCCGAACCATTCCACTTTACATCATTTTTTACTTCATTGAATACATAAGCTATTTTTTCTTCATTCGTTTTTAAAGCTTTGGCTTTGCTCACGATAGCTTCTTCATTTTGCAGCTTGTGCCTTAATTGCAGGCCAAAATCTTCATCATCAGCTAAAATACCTCCTACTTTATCCCAGCTATCTGAATAACTTTGAGTAAAACCTCCTTGCGGCATAACATGAGTAAGCTGAAAATGCAGGCTCTGCCTGTTATCAGCAGCCGAACGCATGTAAGGCTCTTCCGTTAAAGAGTGTACATTAGCCGTTGCCCGGATTTCTACATTTTCAATAAATTGATATGGGTTAGAGCCACCACCAATACTGCGCGATTCAGTTGAAGTAATGTACTTAGTTAATGGGCTATACACGCGCTGCTGTTTGGTAAACACCAGCATTTCAGGTATAGATGTTTTTAATTCGCTATACCGTACAGGAATTTCTTCTTGAAAGTACCAGATTGGAATGGCGTAGAATGAATTAATAGTTTGCCTGTACTTATATTCAATAACAGATCCGGGTTTTACATTAGCAAATGAAAACACTATAGCCATTTTATTTTTATCAACTACCTGAGTATATAGTTGTTTCTTATCCAATTTGGTGTTTTCTATATTACCATTGTTCAGGTTGAAAATTTCACCTTGCAAATCAGTAATATATTCAAAACGGTTACCCCCATAATACTCTAGGCGTATATCAGCCTGCTTTTTACCAGCTTCGTTAAAGATTTTGATCCGTTTATGGTGTTCTACAATAATGTTGAAGTCATTATCATAATAAATATCGCCTTTATCAAATAAAACCATAGCATTAGCTCCCTTTTCAAAAGAGCATTCAGTAAGTGCTAAATCAGCTTTGTCAATTTTACCATAAGGCTGTGTAGTAAGTGCTACCAAATCTTGAGCTCACACTGGTGTTGCAGCTGCCACCAGCAGGAGTACTAAAGTATATATTTTATTCATGTGACAGGTTTACTGTGCTATAAAAATAGTAACATTTCATCTCACAACTGCGCACTTTTTTGTATAATTTTCGTTACTCCAAAACAATAACCTCATAGAAAAACACATAACTAATTAGCAACTAATTTTAATCTATAGCATTTTTTTATATCAAAAGTTAAACTCCAATAAACCATTGATGATTATTTACGTCTGATAGTAATTACCGAAAGGAGGGTTCCAGATGAACAACGCCAGGCAAATTAAACATTTGTATGCACGGGGAGGCTTCGGCATAGCAATGGGCGAGTTGTTGCAGCGTAAGAACTGGTCGGTTAAAAAGGCGGTTAAAAAGCTTTTTGCAGTTTCTGAGCCCATTGTGCCCTTAAATGTTTTGACAGAGAATCTGGACTTACAATCCAGAGCCGATTTAACAGAAGATCAGCGCAGGGCTTTTCAGGAGAAGCGCAACCAGCAGGAAAGAACATTGAATAAGGCATGGATGCAGCAACTTAGCACCACAACGGATCAGTTGCGCGAAAAGATGACCTTGTTTTGGCACAACCATTTTGCCTGCAACATTGGTAATGCTTACTACCAACAGCAATTGAATAATGTGCAACGCACTCATGCTTTAGGCAATTTCAAGACGCTACTACTAGAAGTATCACAAACGCCGGCTATGCTGCAGTTTTTAAACAATCAACAAAATGTTAAAGCCCACCCTAACGAGAACTTTGCCCGGGAGCTGATGGAACTGTTTACCTTAGGTAGAGGCCATTATACGGAGGAAGATATTAAAGAATCGGCACGGGCCTTTACGGGTTGGGCTTTCAATGGCAAAACCGGCGAATATGGCTTTCGGACAGGTACACATGATAACCGAACCAAAACTTTTATGGGCCAAACAGCCGATTTTTGTGGCGAAGATATCATCAATATTATTCTGCAAAATAAGCAAACAGCTATTTTTATCAGCACTAAGCTGTACTGCTATCTGGTAAACGAAACACCAAACGACACCCATATTGCGCAGATGGCTGATTTATTTTACAGCTCAGGCTATGAAATTAAATCTTTGCTGGAACTGGTATTTACTTCAGATTGGTTTTACGAACCGCAGAATATTGGCAACCTGATTAAATCGCCGGTGGAGTTGCTGGTAGGTTTAAACCGACAGTTTGGTATCCGGTATGATAACTTGGATGTCTTGTTGCAATTTCAACGCACGCTGGGGCAGGTGTTATTTAAACCACCCAATGTAGCAGGCTGGCCAGGTGGCCGTAATTGGATTGATAGTTCATCCTTGATGTATCGCATCAAAATACCATCAACCATACTCAATGCCGGCGTTATTGATTTTACCGGCAAGGCTACACCTGATGACGAAGCTTATTTAGCTTCACAGCGAAAACAACAGTTTAATGTAATTAACCGCGTACAGGCGCAACCAGACTGGAATCGTTTTTTGCAGGAAATACCTTTACAGTTCCCACATTTGGAAATAGCTAGTTTATTGTTAGAACCGCCATTGAACGCTCGGGTAACTACTGAGGTTAATAATGCACCAGATATTAAAACGTTGGTAATTCAACTGGTTTCTACACCCGAATATCAGTTATGTTAATATAAGCATTGAATGATAGGGTGAGTAGTCAGCAAGTGAATAGTGAATGATTGAGATTTTCTATCCACAAATTACTATTTACTATTTACCAATCCATCCTTCATAAACACCTTTGCATATGAAAAGAAGAGCTTTTATAAAAAGTAGCAGCCTTGCATCGGGTGCATTTTTAATACCTTCATTCTTAAAGCCTTTTGAGGCAATGGCTAAGCCGGAGCTAACGGGTTATAAAAACTTAGTTATCATTCAGCTTTCGGGTGGTAATGATGGGCTGAATACCATAGTGCCTCACGGTAATGACATTTACTATCAAAAGCGCAAAACGCTAGCCATTGCTAACACCGTTATCGTAAAGCTTAACGATATACAAGGCTTAAACCCTAACCTGGCGGCTTTGCAGGAAATTTATGACCAGGGTTGGATGAGCATTATTAATTCAGTTGGCTACCCCAATCCCGATCGTTCGCATTTCCGGTCGATGGATATTTGGCAAACTGCCAGCAATGCCGACCAGTTTTTATCTACCGGATGGGTAGGCCGCTACCTGGATGCTAATTGCCAAAGTTGTCCAAACCCTTACACCGCTATTGAGGTAGATGATACTTTATCATTAGCCATGAAAGGCACCCAAATGAAAGGTATTGCTGTGCAGGACCCTAACAAACTGCTGCAAACCACGCGCGAACCTTTCTTTAAGGATTTAGTGCACCAACCCAACAACGAGCACCTGAACGAAGACAACTTAGGTTATTTGTACAAAACCATGATTGAAACCTACTCTTCGGCAGATTATATTCAGAATACCTCTAAAACTTACAAGGTTACTGCTGAATACCCGAGTACTGGGTTTGCCAATCAGCTCAAAACGGTATCTAAGTTTATTAATGCCGGTTTGCAAACCCGCGTGTATTATGTATCGCTTAGTGGGTTTGATACACATACTAATCAGCAAAACCAGCAAGGCCGCCAGCTAAAAATTTATGCCGATGCTGTAGCTGCTTTTATAAAAGACTTGAAGCAAACCGGAAAACTGGATGATACGCTGGTGATGACTTTTTCTGAATTTGGCCGCCGTGTAGAGCAAAATGCCAGTAACGGCACCGACCACGGTACAGCTAACAACGTATTTGTTTTTGGTGGAAAACTGGCCAAAGCAGGGTTTTATAACGATGCTCCAGATTTAACCAATTTGGAAAACGGCGATTTAAAATATCAGATTGATTTTCGAAATGTATATGCCACAATGCTAGATAAATGGCTGAATGTGAATAACAGCCAGATACTGAATCAAAATTTTTCAAGTCTGAATTTCATATGATGTTGCCAAGTTGCGTTGCGGCTCTTTAGTGTAGCCCAGGGTACAATTGTAAAATTATTTTTTTGCCTTAGCATCCTACTAAATTATTTAGCAAATTTGTTGTATGGCATTTGAGGCGAATCAGGATTTTTTCAAAGGACGGGGAGCGCAGGTAAATACGCATAACAAATACCTGAAGAATCAGTATGTAGCACAGCATATTGAAGCGCTGGACGAACCTTTGCTGCAAAACGGCAAAACCCGTTTTTTTGAAGAAACGCCGCGCAATATTGTTAGCAAAAGTAAAAGCCCGGATATAGCCCATACCGATTCCATTAACCCCTATCAGGGCTGTGAACATGGCTGCGTGTATTGCTATGCCCGTAATAGCCATGAATATTATGGCTTTAGTGCTGGGTTAGATTTTGAGCGAAAAATTATTGTTAAGCGCAATGCGCCTGAACTATTGGAAGCGTATTTTAACAAGCGCAAATACAAACCCGAACCTATTGTATTATCGGGCAATACTGATTGTTACCAGCCGGTAGAACGTGAGCTGGAACTCACCCGCAAAATGCTGAAGCTGTTTTTACAGTACCGTCATCCGGTTAGCATCATCACCAAAAACAACTTAGTACTGCGCGATATAGATATTCTGACAGAACTGGCCAAGATGAACTTGGTTCACGTGAATATATCTATCACTACGCTGGATGAACAGTTACGGCAAAAACTGGAACCACGTACCGTTACTTCCATTGGCCGGTTAACTACTATACAAAAGCTTTCAGAAAAGGGTATACCGGTACGGGTAATGACTGCGCCTATTATTCCGGGACTCAACAGTAATGAGATACCCGACATTATTAAAGCTGCCGCTAACCGGGGTGCTGTTGATTCGGGCTTTACCATGGTGCGCCTGAATGGAAGCATTGCCGAACTATTTACCGATTGGCTGCAAAAAACCTTTCCGGATCGGGCTGAAAAAGTATTGAACCAGATACGCGAATGTCATGATGGTCAGCTAAACGATAGCGAATTTGGACGCCGCATGGTAGGTGATGGTCAAATAGCTGAATCGATACATCAATTGTATTATATCGCTCATAAACGCTTTTTAGCAGGGCGCGAAATGCCAGCTTACAATTTGTCACTTTTCACACCAAAAACAGGGCGGCAAACCACCCTATTTTAAACTATAGATTGCAGATTGCATTAGTGATAAGCCTTAAGATCAAACGTAACTGCTTCTACTGTTTACAGCAATTGTTTGTTCATTAAATCACGTTCGGAAAGCATCTTTACATACGGCAATTTTAAGGCTTGCTGTAAAGCGTCTGCATGCTTCAGGTGATGCATATCGCTGGAGATGAAATCAATCAGCCCCGCATCGACCAACTTCTCTGCACTTTGGCGAACCTGTTTGCCGTAATAGCCAGTTAATGAAATGGTATTTAACTGAATCAGGCAGCCCCATTCTCGCATTTCTACTACTTCAGCCAGAGTCAAATACGGGTATCGTTCAGGATGTGCCAATATAGGTGTTAAGCCTTTACCTGTTATTTTCTGCAAAATAGGTACTACGCTAGGTGGCCGGTTGGTGAACGAAAATTCAAACAGCACATATTTATTCTTCATCAGCATCAGCTGATCGGTTTCAATCAAATCTAAAAAGTGCTCATCAAAGTAATGTTCGGCAGCGGCTTCAATAATCAAGTCTGAATATACTGGGGCAACATGTTCTTTAAGCACCTGCAAAGCATTGCCAATAGTTTCAGCATTGTTCCGGAAATAATCAGCCATAATATGAGGTGTGGCTATCACTTTTTTGATACCCATAGCTACCATGCGCTCAATTAGCAGCATAGAATCTCCCACGGTAGCTGCGCCATCATCAATTCCAGGCAAAACATGCGAGTGTATATCTACCGAAACGAAATCGTAATTGGGCAAAGGTTCTGCCTCTTTATTTTTTTTAAACCATCCAAACATGACGTACTGAATAAGCTTATTTCTAAGCTAAAAGTTTTAACTGCTTACAAAACAACCAATACGGGCATTTACGGTCTTAACCACCAACATAGTTCCCTCTAACGCTTTACTTAGCAGTAATTATACCATTATCTACGTGCCGGCTCACCTAAAACCAAATGCTTTTCAAGATTTACAGTAGCATAGGTCTGAATATTTTATCTAATTTCAGGCTTTAATTATACAACCTACTTTATGAAAAAACTAAATTTAATGTTGCTGGCTTTGCTAACAGCAAATATAACCTTTGCACAAATACGCACTACCCAGAAGGTGCAAACAGCCAATGGAGTGCTGGAAGGCGTTGCCGATACTGGTCTGACTATTTTTGAAGGTGTCCCTTTTGCACAATCACCAATTGGGCCACTGCGCTGGGTAGCGCCACAGCCGGTAAAAAACTGGACTGGCATACGCAAAGCCGATCATTTTGGCCCTAGCGCCATGCAAAAGAATGTGTTTGGCGATATGAACTTCCGTGCGCCGGGCATTAATGAAGACTGCCTATACTTGAACGTTTGGACACCGGCTCAATCGGGCAATGAAAAGTTGCCAGTACTGGTGTACTTTTACGGGGGCGGCTTTGTAGCCGGCGATGGTTCGGAGCCGCGTTATGATGGTGCCAGTTTGGCCCGTAAAGGCATAGTAACTGTTACGGTAAATTACCGCTTAGGCGTATTTGGCTTTTTAGCTCACCCTGAACTAACCAAAGAATCATCTTACCATGCCTCAGGAAATTACGGCTTGCTGGACCAAAATGCGGCTCTACGCTGGGTAAAGCAAAACATTGCCGCTTTTGGTGGCGATGCAGATAAAATTACCATCGGTGGCGAGTCTGCCGGTTCCATTTCTGTTTTTGCACAAATGGCCTCTCCTCTATCCAGAGATTTGATTGCAGGTGCAATCGGTGAAAGCGGTGCGATGATTAAGCCCACCCTTCCAGCTATTTCACTAACTGATGCCGAAAATAGAGGTGTAGCTTTCGCCGGAAAAGTAAATGCTAAAACCATTGCTGAGTTGCGGACCATACCAGCCGATCAGCTATTGGATGCAGCCTCTCAACCCGGTGCATTTGCAGTTGCTGCGGCTATTGATAACTATTTCTTACCTAAAGCCCCGGTTGATATTTTCGCGGCTGGCGAACAGGCGCATGTACCTCTGCTGGCAGGCTGGAACTCGGCCGAAATTAACTATATGGCCGTACTGCAAGGAGCCACGCCAACACCCGAAAATTATGCGCAAAAAATCAAACAGCTGTATCCTGAGCATGCGGATGAGTTGTTGAAACTATATCCCGGTAATACTACCGAAGAAGTTTTAAAATCGGCTACTGAACTGGCCAGTGACCGCTTTATTGTTTACAGTACCTGGAAGTGGACTGATTTGCAAAGCGAAACCAGTGGCAAACCGGTTTATCGTTATTTGTTTTCAAAGCCCCGACCAGCCATGCGGCCTGAAATGGGTAATGCTACAGCAGGTTTAGCTGGTGGAGTAATCAAAAACAATAACACTGCGCCTAAACCAACACTGGCTACCTTCACCGGTGCTTCCCACGCTTCAGAAATTGAGTTTGCTTTAGGTAACTTGGCTACCAATAAAGTTTATGCCTGGACTGCCGATGATTATAAAGTATCGGCCACGATGGAAAATTACTTTGCCAATTTTATTAAAACCGGCAACCCTAATGGTAAAGGCTTACCACAGTGGCAACCTAACACTAAGGGCAGTAGCATAAAGTTGATGAACATCAATGTAACCAGCCGCCTTGAACCAGATCATACCCGCAACCGCTATTTGTTTTTAGATCAGGAATATAGAAAATAAGCTAATGGTTCTATAGAGCTATGTAGGCCCAATTTATAGCTGCTCAACCGGCAGCATAAATTGGGCCTGCCTGTTTATAACTATTTTGAATTGTACTATTTGAAATTCATTTTGCTAGTCCGATTTTATCATCCGAAGTCCAAATAGTTTGGCTAGTAAACTCTTCGATTTGCAGCATTATTTATAGTTTAACACCTTATTATTAAATAAGATGTTCATAACAGCTAATCGTACCAAAATTGTTGCTAGTGATACACAGCCAAGCGAGTTAACTTTGGCTGGCATAGGCAGCAGGGTTAGTAATGCTACATATGGGTCATGGAGCTATAATATTACTACGACAATGCTTAAACTTTCAATGAAAAGTACAGTAAAGACATTTTTCCAAACCCTATTATTTATAGGTCTGAGTAGCTTGAGCCATGCCCAGCAAATAGGCAAATTTGTTACGGTTGAACCTGGCGTTTCTTACCCATTGGCAGTGTACCGGCATTCGGTAATCAGCGATATTCAATACACGCTTGATTTTATTATACCTGCCGAAAAAAGCCAAGCCATTGCAGCTACAGAAAGCATCAGCTTCAATGCAAAGCCCTTTAACCAACCTCTACAATTAGATTTTAAACAAAGTCCCGATTATGTAAAGAACGTTACTGTTAATGGCAAATCAGTTCCTGTTGAGTTACAGGCTGAACACTTGCTGATTCGTCAGCAGTATTTGCATGCAGGACAAAACCAAATAGCTATCCAGTTTACAGCTGGTAATGCTTCTCTGAACCGTAACGACGATTACTTGTATGCCCTGTTTGTACCCGATCGTGCCCGAACCGTATTTCCCTGCTTTGACCAGCCCGACCTGAAAGCCCGCTTTCTGCTTACATTACGTGTGCCAACAGGCTGGAGGGTTTTGGCTAATGGTACCAAGAAAGACTCGGTAACCCAAGGTGCACAAACAGTTTACCATTTCAACAACTCTGATAAATTGAGTACTTACTTATTCTCCTTTACGGCGGGTAAGTACAGTGATGTAGCACAAACTATTGGCCATCGGCAGGCTGAGTTCTTATATCGGGAGAACGATCCTAAAAAGATTAAGCTGAGTGTTGATTCGGTATTTAAAGCGCATCAGGATGCTATTGCTTTTCTGGAACAATGGACTAATATCCCGTTTCCGTTTCAGAAAGTAGGCTTTGTGGCTATTCCCGATTTTCAGTTTGGCGGCATGGAACATCCGGGCGAGGTGCAGTATCAGTCATCCAGCTTGTTTTTGGATGATGGTGCTACTAAAGACCGGCTAATTGCCCGTTCTAATCTAATCTCGCACGAAACCGCACACATGTGGTTTGGCGATTTAGTGACGATGCAATGGTTTAATGATGTATGGATGAAAGAGGTATTCGCCAATTTCATGGCCGATAAGATAACCGAAAAGCTGATGGGTACAGAAACTTTTAACCTGAAGTTTTTGCAAGACCATTATCCTACAGCTTATGGTGTTGACCGTACGGAAGGTGCTAACCCGATCCGTCAGCAACTGGATAATTTGCAGGATGCAGGTTCTTTGTATGGTAACATCATCTACCACAAAGCCCCTATCATGATGCGGCAATTGGAAAGGCTGATGGGTAAAGATAATTTTCAGCAAGGCATACAAGAATACTTGAAAAAGTACGCTTATCAAAATGCGACCTGGAACGACCTGATTACTATTTTAAACCGCCACTCCCAAACGGATTTATATGAATGGAATAGAGTTTGGGTAAACCAGCCTGGCCGGCCTGTATTTGATTATGACTTTATTTATGCAGGTGATAAAATTAGTCGCTTAACCATTACCCAACATCCTGAAACCGGGCAACCGCGTATATGGCCGCAGGCATTTACAGTTACCCTGTTTTACGCTGATCATCATCAAACTATTCCGGTTAACATGACGGGGGCGCAGGTAAGTTTAACCACTGCTTCAGGCATGGCTAAACCTAACTTCATTTTGTTTAACTCGGATGGTATGGGTTATGGATTGTTTCCAACAGATAAAAACATAATAAGTCAGTTGTACGGTTTGCCAAATCCACTACAAAGGGCAACGGCTTATATAGCTGCTTATGAAAACATGCTGGCTGGACGCTACTTTAAACCAACAGAACTATTAACCTTGTTTACCCAAGGCATAACGCAGGAAAAAGATGAAATGAACCTACGCCTGCTAACGGGTTATTTAGGTACCATTTACTGGGAGTTCATCCGTCCAGCCGATCGGCAAGCACAGTTAGTTAAACTGGAACATGCTTTATGGAGCGCTATGCAGCAGCAAACTGCAGCCAACAACAAAAAAATACTATTTGGAGCTTACCAGAATGTATTTGTAAGTGTTGAGGCTCGTCAAAACCTGTATAACATTTGGCAACACCAGCAAGCTCCCGAAGGGGTGAAACTGGCAGAAGATGATTACACTTCTCTAGCCTTGTCATTAGCACTAAAAAGCGATACGGTTACGCATATTTTACAACGACAAGAAAACCGCATTACCAATCAGGATCGTAAAAAACGCTTGGCGTTTTTAATGCCTGCTCTATCCTTGAACGTACAGGAACGAGATGCCTTTTTTGAAAGCCTGAAACAACGGCAAAACCGAGCCAAGGAAGCTTGGGTCGTAGCTGCTTTAGGTTACCTGCACCATCCGCTACGGCAAAGCACCTCTGAGAAGTATTTACCAGAAAGCTTAAACCTGCTGGAAGAAATACAACGAACTGGGGATGTGTTTTTCCCACAATCATGGTTGGGCGCTATTTTCAGCAATTACCAAGATCAACAGGCGGCACAAGTAGTACGCAGCTTTTTACAAACTCATCCTGATTATAACCCCAAGTTGCGCGATAAGCTATTGCAGGCTGCCGATAACTTATTCAGGGCGCAGAAGTTGCTGAATAATTAGAGCTAAAAAAAGGTCATGAGTTTTAACAATCATGACCTTCTTTTTTATTGTTTTCAATACGCTTAGCTTTTATCTAATACTTTTTCAGCCTGCTCAGCCACTTCAGGCTTTTGTATTCTTTTACGTGGGAAGTTAAATAGCAAAGAGCTTAATACCGGCAAAATAAAAATGGCTACGGTAAAGGCTGATACAAAAATATCGGTCTTTTCGCCATCCAATATTTCGGTAGCGGCTGTGTGTGGATAGAAGTGCGTGTATAAGGAAGCCGACAATTTGATGCCCAATACGCCAATTACAATAAAGGCAATGGTTTCCAAAAAAGTAAATTTTTCCATCAGCTTCACAAAGGCCTGAGCTACAAAACGCATAGCCAATATACCTATAAACACACCTGTGTAAATTAAAAACACATGGTCGGTAAAGGCTACGGCTGCAAATACGTTATCAATAGAAAAAGCAATATCCATTACCTCAACCAAAGCTACAGTAGCCCAGAAAGTACCGATCAATCCTACAGTTGATTTATAAATCCAGCTTTCGTTTTTATCTACCGACTCATCTTCATCACCCTCGCTGGCTTTACCTTTAAAATAATCAAAAGCCAGGTATAATAAGTACAAACCGCCTAAGGGTTTTAGCCACCATATTTTAACCAGCCATGCCGCTAAAAACAAACAGGCACCGCGTAGTACATAAGCGCCAATAATGCCATAACGCAAAGCTCTATTACGTTGCTCTTTAGGTAAATCGAGCACCATAGTAGCCAGTACGGCAGCATTATCTACTGATAATAAACTTTCAATTACAATTAGGTTGAGTATGACCAGCAAGCCGGCTTTAATATCATTACCTAATAGGGTATGCAATAAATCCATAATAAGGGGTGGGTTAATCTTTACCCGTAAAAATATAAGAAATTTTAAAGTTGTGTTTGATAAATAGAAAATTGCAGGAACGCATTTAATATTTAAAACTTAAATAGCTGTTTATGAGGACATAGACGATGGCAAGAAAAACACCATAGCTATATTCACTTACAGCATATTCGTATTTAGCATAGCTTTGAGCATATTGGCTTGTACATCTACATCGCTGATCTGCTTTAGAAAATTCATATCATTCAACTTATTATAATTTTCTACCAGCAGGCTCTTAATTTCTGCTGGGATGGTAGATTTTACTATATTAATGCTGTTTTGCAGTTGATCGTTTTTTGCAGTTAGTTCCTGCACAAACTTCTCCTTCCGAGAAAGCTCGGTAGTCCAATCCACATGGCTGATCTGGGTCATATCGCAGAACAAAAACAAATTTCGGGCAGGCACATACAGGTAATAGCGTTCAGTTTCGTTAAATTTATACACTTCTACTGCTAAATCGCCGGCTCGCAGACCACAAAAAAAGCTGGTGCGAAAGTCGTATTTACACAACTGCCCAAGTAGCTTTCGATGAATGGTAGCATAAGCATTTTTATACGTTTCAGTCGCATTGTACTGCAACAGATCGGTCATGAGTTGCGGCGGCACTTCATAATAAAAATCCGGTGCAAAGCGGACGCTGAATGCATTGATATTCTTAGAGAATGGATACTCCGCCGAATCATCAGACAGCACTTGATAGAGCTTGCGCAATGAATTATTCACTTTAAGTGCCTGCCGTTGCTGCTCCAGTTTAAAGTCTTGCTGCGTGTACAAGCCAGCCTGAATTTTATTGATTAGATCACGGTTTAGCTGTATTTCATCCAGCAGCAAACTAATGCTTTTTTCGTTGTTCTTTTTAATTTGCCGAAGCAAATCAACCAACGTTTGGGTAAACTGTAGGTGAAAAAGCTCCAACTTATTTATATCTAGTTCCGCGTTGTTTTCGAACAATTGATGAATAACCTGGCTGCGCAGATAAATTTTGTAAATGATCTCATCTCCGAAAAAAACAGAAAGCAATTGTAACTTACTGATAATGCGGTTTGAGTTATTTAATATCGCAGCACGGTTTTCATCCATTATTCAAATTTAGCCAACATTCGTCACATTCTTTCGCAACTCAGTTTCTAAATTCTGTAATTCTCCATTTAATACTTTCCGGTTCTGCGTACCTTCATCATGAATCCGCTTCACTTCGTTTAATGTTTCAATTAATGATTGGGTAGTCTTTTTCAGCGTATCTATTGATACAACAGTTTTTTCATTCTCACGGGCCACATCAATGCTGTTCTGCTTCAGCAATTCGGCATTCTTTTGCAGAATGGTATTGGTGGTATCCGATATTTTTTTCTGCATTTCTACATTAGCCTTCTGCCTTTGCAGTGCTACAGCTATAGTAAGCTGATTTTTCCAAACCGGAATAGTAGTTGATACGATAGATTGCGCCTTTTCGGCAATGGACGTATTATTATTTTGTACTATCCGGATCTGTGCAAGCGATTGCATCATGATGAAACGAACCGTTTTCAAATCGGCTAAGCGTTTATCTAAACGGTTTACAAAATCGCGCATATCGGCAATTTCATAATCCTGGTAATCGGCTGGCCTGCCCTCCATCTCTGCTAATTGCTGATTTAATTCATTGTACTTTAACTGGCCGGAAATAATCAGCGATTCCATCTGCTTAATATACTCCACGTTGCTATCGAACATGGTTTGCAGCGAGCTATTATCTTTGATAGAGTTTACCCGACCGGCTTTAATTTTATTAACAATCTTGTCGATGTTATTTATTACAGTATCATACTTGGCAAACAGCTTTTCGGCATCAACCACCAGTTTTTTCATGAACGGAATGTGCATTAAAAAGCTTTTCACCGGACTGGGGTTCAGCTCATCCACATCAATATAATTCAACTCGGTAAGCAGATTGGTGATTAGCCCGCCTACTTCGCCAGAATTATAAGTACGCACGGAAGTCAGGAACTGGTTGCTATAACGTTCCATACCTTGCTGCACATCGGCACCATAGTTCAGGATAGCATTAGCATCGCCAGGCTTTAAATCTTTGCTCAGCTCACTATATTTTTTTTCATCTTCGGGCGTAATCTGGTTCAGGTTTACATTACCTTCTTTATCCAGTTTCAGCTTTGAAGTATTATTATCGTTATTGCCAACCGGCAGGTTATCATTTTCCATAACAGGATTATTTTCAAAATTTACTATTTCTTCCAGCTTTCATTACTGCCAGAAGCGGTATGAGCTTTTATAAATATTGCTCAGCAACTGTTTTAACGGTGTGTTGTAAATCACGATCTTTAGTGGGTTCGCCAACGGCATTAAACTTCCACTCGCCGTTACGTTTGTAAAAAACGCCCATCACCATAGATACGTGTCCGGCGAAACCAGCACCATGCGCAATATCGTACTTGGCAAATACCTCATTCACCATTTTAGATGTACCTTCATAAATTCGAATAGAAGCGAACGGAATTTTACTAAAATCATGCCCGCGAAAACTATTCAGTACAAAGGCTGCATAGGTAGTACTTTCATCCAGTTGCGATAGGTTTAAGGTAATTACCTCATTATCTAAACCATCATTACCGTTTAAATCGCCGGTTAGGTCATCACCGCTATGTTTTACGGCACCGTTTGTAGATTTCAGGTGACCGAAATACACCACTTCTTCCAACTGTTTGTTCGCATTAAACAGTGCACAGCTGGCATCCAGATCAACGGCTTCTTTACTGGTACTCAAACCCAAAAATCCTTTCTTTTCAATAGCACCCCAGTTAATGCCCACACATACATTTTGCAGTTTGCTGCCGTTGCTTTTTTGCAGGTTAATGCGCTGGCCTTTTTCTAAGTTAATTGCCATGATAAGGTTAGTTGTATTTGTTTAAATATTCTTGCAGGCCGCCTTTCATACCAGAGCCCATAGCTTCAAACTTCCACTCGTTGTTGCGTTTATAAATACGACCAAACTCAACAGCCGTTTCAATTGAAAAATCTTCTTCCAATTCGTACTTCAACATCTCGGTGTTGGTATCGGCATTAAAAATGCGCATAAAGGAGTTACGTACCTGGCCAAAATTCTGACGGCGGCTGGCAGCTTCATGTATCGTTACCACAATGCATATCTCGGTAGCACGCGAGTCAATTTTAGATAAATCTACTTTAATCTGCTCGTCATCACCATCACCTGCACCAGTCAGGTTATCGCCGGTATGCTCAACTGCGTTATCTGGTGAAACCAGATTATTGTAAAAAACAAAATATTCGTCGGCGAGTAGCTTTTTATTATCGCCCAGTATAAATATGGAAGCATCCAGATCAAAGCCAGTGCCGGTAGTGGCGCTGTTAGTATCCCAGCCTAAGCCAATCACAAATTTGGGTGCGTTGATAGCTTCACGCTGACCTTTTTGCAAGTTAATTGCCATGTTGTGCTAATTTTTAGTTTCTATTTAACAGATCGTGTTTAATCTCATTCAGTTCAACAGATAGCTCTTTATTAAGGAAGCATCTTACTTTATCATCTGCTAAGCCAGATAATTTCTTTCCATAATTTCCACAAAGCTATCGGTAGGGTGCGGCTCGCCGATGGCACGGAACTTCCAAGTGCCTTCTTTGCGGTAAACTTCGGCAAACGTCATGGAGCACATCCCATTGTAGGTAGCATCGCCCGATAAGCTGAAACGGGCAATCTTTTTTCCTTTGTTATCTTCCGCCCGGATAAAAGCATTCCTAACCATGCCAAAGTTTTGATTATTTTGCCGCCCCTGGTAAATAGATACGGCAAAAACAATACGATCATACTTCATATCCAGCGAATCTAGTTTTACAATAATCTGCTCATCATCACCATCGCCGGCTCCGGTGCGGTTATCGCCGGTAAGCCAGATATGGCCTGATGGATGTCGCATGGAGTTAAAGTAAATCACATCACCTTCAAACATACTGACATTACGGCCATTACGCTGAATAGATCGCCCCAGATTAGCTACTTTACCGTTGTTGTTTAATAAAAACGCTACTGCATCCAGATCATATTCCTCCTCTTCAGCGCTACCGAACAGTTTGCCTAAAAAGCCGCTACTCGGCTTTTGCCGTACATCCCAGCCTAAGCCGATGGTAACAGATGATAGGTCGAAAGTTTCACCTTTATCATTCTTCCGAAGATCAATAGTTTGACCTTTTACCAAATTGATTGCCATAATAATTATTTGATAATTTGTCCTTTAAAATATTTTGCCAGAAAAAAAGCCAGATCTTCACGATAGCCAATACCTGAAGCCTCAAACTTCCATTGTCCATCGCGTTTGTACAAGCGGCCAAACTCTACACCGGTTTCAATCGAGAAATCTTCACCTAACTCATACTTGGCTATTTCCTGACCGCTATTATCATCCACCAAACGAATGTAAGAATCTCTTACCTGCCCGTAATTTTGCTTCCGGATTAGCGCTTCATGTATAGTTACTACAAATAGTATCTCGGTAACGCGGCTATCTACTTTAGCCAGATCAATGGTAATGGTTTCATCATCGCCACCATCGCTGTTACCACCGGTGGGGTCATCACCTGAATGATGAACAGCGCCATCCGGCGAATCGGTATTACCGTAAAAAATAAAAAACTCTTCGGCAGGTATCAACCGGTTTCCGTCAATCATGAATGCCGAAGCATCCAGGTCAAAAGCATAGCCGGTTCCTTCGTTCGGGTTCCAGCCCAGCCCAATACTGATTTTAGAAAGCCCGATATTAATACGTTGCCCTTTTTGCAAATTGATAGCCATAATAACTGCTAGTAGTTCGTGTTATTTAAACAGTAATTAGACTTGCATACCGGTTAAATATTACAAGTTTCATCATTTAAATATTTTAAATTGGTTGTGTTATGTGCCGGTAAGGTAAAGTATATTTTCTTGTTTAGCAAGAGGACGCAAGGACTCCATAAAGGATATAAAACACAAAACCTGAAAGTATCAGGATAAGTTTATCCTTACACTTTCAGGTTTTAACGTAATTATAAAAGATGATACCTTTACTAAGCTCTTTTAAAGAAGCTGACTGAGTGAGAGTGTTAAATCATTTCATTTGCAGGTTCAGTAGCCCACTTTTTAAGCACGCTCAACAATTCGGCAGGGCGTACAGGTTTACCTAAATAATCGTCCATACCAGCTTCCAAACACTCTTCCCGGTCGCCGGCCATTGCATTGGCAGTGAGTGCAATAATAACAGGCTGCTTAACATCCATTTGCCGGATAGCTGCCGTAGCCTCTAACCCATCCATAAACGGCATTTGCATATCCATAAAAATCAGGTCGTATCGCTTTGCTGCTATTGCTTCCACAGCTTTTTGACCATTTTCAACCACTTTAGTCTGGTAACCCAGCTTGCCCAAAAGCTGAGTAATTACTTTCTGATTAATCTGGTTATCTTCAGCAATCAGTATGTTTAAAGGGTTATCTGTAGCAAAATCAGGCGGCAGGGTTTCTTTAAGCGTTTTAACCTCTTGCGGTTTTTTGTTTTTAGCTTTTAAACCTTCAAATACATACTTACCCAAAGCAAGTTGCTTGATGGGTTTGGTAAGCACGGCATTAAACAAACTCCCTAAATTAGACCGTTGCTCATCACCAATAGAACTCAGCAGAATGATAGGTATGTTTGGATAATTCACCCTTACATGGCCAGCCAGTTCAATGCCATCCATGCCCGGCATATGAGCATCAGTAATAATTAAATCGTATGCCGAGTTTTGCGCCAGCATGATTAAAGCTTCATCACCCGATGCGGCAAGTGTTGGTATTAAATTCCAGCTTTTAAGCTGTGCCTCCAGTATCAATCTATTGGTTTCATTATCGTCAATAACCAATACCTTCTTACCGGCATACTCAGCCAAATTGTAGGGCTGGTAAGGCTGTTCTACATTCAGGCTTTTTTGTGCAGCAATAGTAAAGCTGAACACAGAACCTACATGTGGCGTACTGCTTACTACAATTTCACCATCCATTAAAGTAACCAGCTTTTTCGAGATTACCAGCCCTAAGCCAGTACCGCCATACTTGCGGGTAGTTGAAGAATCGACTTGGCTAAAAGGCTTAAATAATTTTTCCAGTTTATGGGGCGGTATACCAATGCCAGTATCATGAATAGCAAAGTTAATTATGTGTTTATCCTGCTTATTCAGCCCCATGGTTGTCACTTTAACAATTACCTCCCCTTGTGCGGTAAATTTTACCGCATTGCCCACCAAGTTGGTTAATATCTGTTGTAAACGAACTTTATCACCAATAATCTGCAAGGGAGTGCCTTCTTGTATATGATAAGCCAGTTCGATACCTATTTGGGCGGTTTTAGTAGCAAAAATATCCAGCACTTCTTCAATGCTTTGGCGCAAGTTAAATTCTTCTTGTTCCAGTTCCAGGTTGCCGGCTTCAATTTTTGAGAAGTCGAGTATGTTATTGATAACACCCAGCAGGTTTTCACCGCAGGTAGTTATCGTCTCGGTGTACATACGCTGGTTATCAGTAAGCGGCGTTTCAGCCAGCAGAGCCGACATACCAATCACCCCGTTCATCGGGGTTCGTATTTCATGGCTCATGGTAGCTAAAAAAACGCTCTTGGCCTGATTTGCTTTTTCAGCTTCTTTACGGGCTACATCCAGCTGCTGGTTTTTTATTATTAAATCTTGATTTAACTGCAGCAACTTTTCCGCATTCCGCTCGCGCTCTTCGTGCATTTCCACTTCCTTCTGCATTTCAGAAACTTGCCAAGCCTGAATAATTTGTTTTTTACCATAAACATGCAGCTGGTAAGCCCATAAACCACATATAAAAAATATGACTGTAGTAAAAAACAAGTGTATAATCAGCGTTTGCAGGTCAAAATAAGATAACTGTGTAAAATAAACGTGCGGTACGCCTATATCTTGCAGATAAGCAAAAGTGGCATGATGAATACCCACTACAATGAGCAAAGGTATTTGCAGCTTCCATTTCTGATAGGTAATAAGCACAGCACTACCAATGAAAGCAAAAAAGTGCATCTCGAACATACCATGCATCTGGTAAATGAATTGCGCCAAAAAAATACCAAGAATGCCACTTAATACGTATTGATACCAGTCTGACTCGGGCATGAACCCCTTAACTGAGTAATAGGCCAACAATGATATACCGCTTAAAGTTAAAGCAATAAACCAAGTATCATAAAACCAGGCAAAAACCAAGCCCATAACAAAGCAGCCTGCCAGAAAGTAGTTAATGAATTTATCGGAGCGTTGTTTTACCTCCTGCTCCATTTGTAGCTTTTGTAATTGGTATTCGGTATTTTGACGGTGCGGCATATATAGGTTATAATTTACAACCTGGCAAGCTACACCCATAAGCACGGGTAGCAAACAGGCTGAATCGGATCGGATCGTGTTGTTTTAGCAAGTTTTCGAGCGCTATGCGCGCGTAAGCGGTTTGGCTATCGGTACAGTAACGGCTGTTATTGTAATTACCCCGGTAGTAAAGTTGTCTGCTGCTATTCAGAATAGCCGCCTGCGGAGTTGAATATACGCCGCAAGCTATTGCCAGTTGTGGCGCTACAACAACCGGGATATGCAAATCATACTTCTGCTTTACTTGGGCAGGGGTATAATATTTATCGGTCAGTAACACTACGGCAAAGTTTACCTGGTTACCGTATTGTGTAATTAATTCTTTTACGTGTTTAATATTGAACTTGGAACAAGGGCAATCCGGATTGAAGAAATGCAGCAATACAGGCTTATGATTTTCAAAACTAAATTGAAACCCTAAGTTTATAGCTGTACCATTTTTAACAGGAACATAATGATCAGGTACCGGCGTAGGCAAACTGTATTTATATTGGTTGTACCACAATATAGAAGCAACTGCGCCGAACAGCACAACAAGCCACGTAAATACAATAATTTTTTTCAAAACGACAGAAGCAACAAGTAATTCTAAATAAATCAGGATAAAGGTTTACGCTGGTAGCTTAACTGAGATTTCAATTGACGGGAGTTCCGGAAGAAAATACCCGGTTCGGGAATTAAAGATCAAAGATTGTTGTACCGTATTCTGATTACGACAAATACATTCCATCAGTTTCGTTACACTAATGTTACATTCTGCTTATGACGATAAAATGGCAAATAATACTTTTTAATTAATTGCTATACCCATAAGTTAATCGGCTTTTAAGTAATAAAATTTTATCTTTGCACCGCTTTTGGTTTCCGGCACATGCTCGGAATTAAAAGGGAATCTGGTGTAAGTCCGGAACTGTCCCGCAGCTGTAAGCTCTTTTAACTAAGGTTCATTCTGTAGTCACTGTATGCGGCAAGCACACGGGAAGACGAACCCAGGGGAGCAAGTCAGAATACCTGCCTCAGGCACTTTATAATTCATAGCTTTCGTGGATTGAAGCTGGAATAAATTACTTTTCGTGTATTTCATTGTTGGTGTACAAAATTCGGGCTGCTGTGGGTAACTGCTCACAACACATGAAATTAGCTGTGCTTTACGCGCACTATAAGCGCACAGGCCATTGTGTAACTTTTTGGAGGCTGCTGACGTTTTTTGCCGCAGGGGCTTGTTGCTGCCCTCAGGCTTCGGCCCAAATATTACCGACGGTGAAAGACACGTTGAAAAATAATCAACTACAGGAAGTGCGCGTACGTGCCATCAAACCCGATATTCGGGCCGCATCGCCTACACCTGTACAAATACTTAAAGGTACAGAACTAGAGCGTCTGAACAGCTTTTCGGTAGCTGATGCCCTGCGTTACTTTACCGGGGCCGAACTGAAAGATTATGGCGGTATAGGCGGATTGAAAACTGTAGATGTACGTAGCCTGGGCACTAACCACACTGGCGTGTTTTATGATGGTCTCCCCATCAGCAACGCGCAAAATGGGCAAGTAGATTTAAGTAAATTCTCGTTAGATAACATTGAAGCTATTGAGTTATACAATGGGCAGAAGAGTGCCATTTTTCAGCCAGCTCAGGCATTTTCGGTAGCTAGTTCTTTATACCTGCAAACTAAACAGCCACACTTTGCAACTGATGAGCACACGCATATCAAAACCACTTTGAAAGTGGGCTCGTTCGGGTTGTTTAACCCGGCCATATTGTGGCAGCAAAAGTTATCAGCAAAAACTTCCAGCACTATAAGCGTCGAATGGATACAAGCTAATGGCCGGTATAAATTCAGGGAAACAAATGGCACTTACGACACCACTGCGGTACGACACAATGCCGACATTAGCGCTATCAGAGCAGAAGCCAGTTTGAACGGTACGCTGGCAGATAGCAGTACCTGGTTGGTAAAAGCGTACCTGTATCACTCCGACCGCGGACTGCCCGGGGCGATTGTAAAAAACCGGTTTGATTATGACGAACGCCAATGGGATGGCAACTACTTTACACAAGCTACTTATCAAAAAAATATAGCCTCATGGTATAGTCTTCTGCTGAACGGCAAGTATGCATTGGATGATACCCGCTATCTGAACCCACACTATGCCAACCTGCAAGGTTACCTAGACAACCACTATCAGCAACAAAATGCTTACCTGTCAGCAGCCAACCTTTTTCATGTTACGCCGCAATTAGATGTAGATTTTTCGGGCGATGTGCAATGGAGCCAGTTACGCAAGCTGGATAATGATTTGTATCGCTTTGTTTATCCTACCCGATATACAACACTCACCGCTCTATCGGCAGATTATCATTTAAGCTGGCTAAAAATACAAGGTACGCTGTTAGGTACTTTTATTAATGAAAAAGTAAAGTTGTATGAGGGTGCAGCCAACCGGCAGGTGTTGTCGCCTTCTTTATCAGCCATATACCAGCCTTTGGCTTCTGACTTTGCTATACGAACCTTTTACAAGCACACTTTCCGAATGCCGACTTTTAATGATTTGTATTATACCTTAATTGGCAATACCAGTCTGAAGCCGGAATATACTACGCAATATGATGTAGGTTTTACTTACAATAAAACGATACCTATAGGCATTCTGCAACAATTGTTGATTACTACTGATGCCTACTACAACCGTGTAAAAAACAAGATTGTTGCCATACCTACCACCAACCTTTTCCGGTGGACGATGCTGAACCTGGGTTTAGTAGATATCCGCGGATTGGATGCAAGTATCAAATCAGGCTGGCAAATTGGAGCCGCTACCTTATTACATGTCAACCTTAATTACACCTACCAGCGTGCGCTGGATGTAACGCCTCCACCAGATAACTCACCTTATCAGGGACAAATCCCTTACGTGCCTAAACATAGCGGCTCAGCAGTTTTGGGAGTAGAGCACCAGCAACTTAGCTTTAATTACAGTTTTGTATATACCGGAGCGAGGTATAATGCAAAAGATAACCTGCCGGTTAATTATGTACAGCCCTGGTACACACATGATGTATCAGCTACTTATAATTATCCTTATCATAAAAGTATGATCAAACTCACCGCAGAAGTTAATAATTTACTAAATCAGTATTATGATGTAGTGCTTAACTACCCCATGCCGGGTCGATCATACCGGGTTACACTAAGTTTTAATTATTAAAAGTATTTATCTATGACAATAAGCAAACCTTATAAAAAATTCCTATACTTTATTTTGCTATTACTCGTACTAGTTGGTGCATGCCGTAAAGATCCCAAGCAAACGGACAGTGAAACCGAAAAGGTATCCTCCGGCAGTAGCAGTACCATTAAAGGTTTTTACCTGGTGAATGAAGGCAATATGGGTTCTAATAAAGCTTCTTTGGATTATTATGATTACACAACCGGCAACTATACCCGTAACCTTTTTGGCAGCGTAAACCCCGATGTAGTACTAGGTTTAGGTGATGTAGCCAACGATGTTGCCATTTACGGTGCTAAAATGTATGTAGTTATCAATAACTCTAATCAGGTTGAAGTCATGAATGCTCGTACAGCCAAGCATATTAAAGAAATTAGTGTACCCAATGGCCGTTATATTACTTTTTACCAGAACAAAGCTTATATCACTTCTTACGAGGGCTATGTTGCTGTAGCTGATACCGGCACATTAACCGTAGAAAAAACTATTAAAGTAGGCCGTCAGCCTGAACAATTAGCCGTGGTTAATCAAAAGTTGTATGTAGCTAATTCTGGCGGTTATGATCCAGCTAATTACGAGCATACGGTTTCGGTCATTAACCTTTCTACACAAACCGTCACTAAAACTATTGATGTAGCCATTAACCTGGATAAAGTAGTAGCTGATAAGTATGGCGATATCTATGTCACCTCGCGCGGTAACTATTACGATATTTCCCCAAAGCTGTTTGTAATTGATACGCAAAATGATGTAGTGAAAAAGCAGTTTGATATAGCTGCTGGCGGCTTAACCATTAACCAAGATATTGCTTACCTCTATACATCATCCTACAACTACAATACAGGCAACAGTACCATTACTTACCGGATGCTCAACGTAAAAGATGAAACCCTTTTAAACCAAAGCTTCATAACTGATGGTACCGACCAGCAAATTAAAACCCCTTACGGGATAGCAGTCGATCCTGTATCGTTAGACGTATATGTAACTGATGCGCGCGACTATGTAAGCTCAGGCATACTATACTGTTTTGATAAAACCGGCAAGAAAAAATGGTCGGTTACCACCGGCGATATACCAGCACACTTTGCATTTCTTTATTAACTGTTCTATATAATTAAAAACATGAAAACAAATTTACCCCTTACTAAAAGCGCACTTGTACTGCTCCTGAGCGTAGCTGTACTTTTTAGCGCTTGTAAAAAAGACCACGCCGATCATCCACCTGTAATTAATGGCACAGCCGGCGTTTATGTACTATGCGAAGGCTCGTACGGCAAAGCCAATAGTGCTATTACTTATTACGATATCAATACCAACACCGCTACTGCTGATATTTTCCAAAAAGTAAACAATGCAGCCCTAGGTGAATCGGCTAATGATTTGCAGCAATACGGCAGTAAAATGTATTGCGTTGTATCAGGAATTAAAGGCAATCAGCAATCGTTTGTGGATGTACTGGACTTGAAAACCTGTAAACTGATTAAACAAATTTCTTTTAACGCTACCACAGGTGGCGCTTTACCGCGCAGAATAGCTTTTTACCAAGGCAAAGCTTACATTTCAAGATATGATGGCAAAGTAAGCCGTTTAGACACTGCTACTTTAGCTGTTGATGGCGAAGTAACTTTGAGTGAAGGTTTAGAAGGTTTAGCTGTAGCTAATGGTAAGCTGTATGTAGCCAATTCAGCCAACTTTCAGTATACTAATGGTAAAGGCAACGTTATATCGGTAGTGGATTTGAACACATTTACCAAAACCAAAGACATCAAAGTAAGCTATAACCCAATTAGTGTAGCTGCAGCATCTAGCGGTGATGTTTACAACGTAGCCGCTGGCGATTATTATACTATTCCAGCCGCTTTAACCCGTATCAGCAGCGCTGCTGATACTTTAGTAAAAACTTATACCACTTACAGCAATTACAGCTTGTTAAGCATTTCAGGAACTGCTGGCTATGTTTTAACCGAGCCATACAGCAATCCGGTTATTCGTACCTTAAATGTAAGCAATGGCACATTAGGCAGCAGCAACTTTATTACTGATGGCACTAAAATAACTACCATTTACAGCTTAACCATCAACCCGTTCCAAAACGATGTGGTTATTACTGATGCTAATAGCTATAGTGCTACAGCCGGTAAGGTATATTACTTTAGTGCCGATGGCAAAATAAAGTATAGCTTTGCTAGCGCCAGCTTTCCGCAACGCGCTGTATTTGTTTACAAATATGAATAAACTTGATAATGACAAACATTCGTCATCAATATAAACTATACAATCAAATGTTGCTCATTTTAATTATGAGCAGCATTTGGTCATCTTGTAAAAAAGATAAAGCGGATCATACTTCAACCAGCACCACGCATCCAGTTACGGCGCAAAGCAGTGCTTATGTTACTCAAATGCTGGAATATAAACCGGCACCAGGGCAATTTATCAATACCAGCACGGGTAATGCAACAGCTGCTCAAAGTGTATTAAATACTAACGCTGGTTTAGTAAGTTTGGGAGCTTTTGGTGGCTATATTGTGTTAGGGTTCGACCATACCGTAATTAACCAAGCCAATCAAAATGATATAATTGTTTATGGCAATGCCAGCACCGGTTTTGCCGAACCAGGCGTAATTTGGGTGATGCAAGACACCAACGGTAACGGCAAAGCTGATGATATTTGGTATGAACTGGCAGGAAGTACTGTAAACCAAACCGGATACCGGCGTAATTATAGCGTAACCTACACCCGCCCTGCTAATGGTACCGGCGATGTAGCTTGGACCGATAATTTAGGCAATAGCGGCACTGTTAAAGCTAACAGTTTTCATACCCAAGCTTATTATCCTACAAGCATAACCAGCAATACTTATACCCTAGCCGGAACCCTGCTGCCTAGCACCAACATTGACAGCAGCAACAGTACTTATGTAACCAGTACCGCCTTTGCTTATGGTTATGCCGATCAAACGTCTGGCGGTGATCAGATAGATATTGCCCGGGCTGTAGATACTAACGGCAATGCTGTACAGCTTACAGGTATCGATTTTATAAAAATACAAACCGGCATACAGTACAACTTGGGTTGGTTGGGTGAACTATCAACCGAGGTGGCTGGCGTGGCCGATTTAAGTTTACTCAAGAAATAAGATAAATTAGTAAAGTTTTACTTTGTGCCTACCAAACTAATTTATAACCTACGCCTCTGATAGTAACAATTTGCACTTGTGCATCGGCTTCCAGGTGGCGGCGCAGCTTGGTAATAAAAACATCCAGACTACGGGCATTGAAAAAGTTATCGTCGCCCCAAAGGTTGTTTAGCAAAATTTTACGCTCTACTACCTGATGGGAGTTCTTACAAAACACTCTTAAAATATCGCTTTCACGAGTTGTAAGCGATATGGTTTCAATCTCGTTTTGCAAAATGCCCTTATCAGCATTAAAAACCATACTACCAATATAGTATATTGATGATGCGGGATGTGACTTAATATCCAGCATCCGGTAACTACTTAGCAGCACTTTAATGCGTACAATGAGTTCCTCTACACCGAATGGCTTTTTCAAATAATCATTAGCGCCCAGTTCAAATCCCGTTACTACATCTTTAGATTGTGAGCGGGCTGTTAAAAAGATAATAGGCGTTTTTAAATCTTGCACCCTGATTTGCCGGGCTACCTCAAAACCATCCAGCTTGGGCATCATTACATCCAGTGCTATTACATCTGGTTGGTACTTACGGTAACATTGCAAAGCTTGTTCACCGTTGTTGCACAGCATTACTTCAAAATTTCGCTCCTCCAGGCTTTCACGAATAATGTGGGCAAGCGCCGGTTCATCTTCAGCCAGCAAAACTTTTATCCTGTTCATCACGCTAAAGGTATAGAAACGATAAACTCACTACCTACACCATCTAAACTTTTAACCGTTACATTTCCGCCATGAGCTTCAGCTACGGTTTTTACATAGCTTAATCCTAAACCCGTTCCTTTTACCTGATGCAGATTGCCGGTGGGTACGCGGTAAAACTTATCAAAAATTTGATGAAGGTATTTTTCAGGAATGCCTATACCATCGTCTTTAATACTGATCACCGCATTACTCTTTTCAATCCGGCAGGTAATAGTTACCCAAACGGGTTCGGTAGCGTACTTAATGGCATTATCGACCAAGTTAGCCAGCACGTTCCTGAAATGCACTTTGTCGGCTTTAATGATTTCTATTCCTTGATTTAAGTATTCAAAATGCACCTTTTTACCCGACCGCACCTCTTCACTAGCTATCACTTCCTGAATCAACGTATCTACGTTGATATCTTCTTTATGCAATTTTACACCCTGTTTTTCGTAGGTGGCTGCGTTCAGTACTTTATCAACCAGCTTGTTTAAATGGTTAATCTGATCTCGTGAAGTTTGCAAATACCGTTGTGTTTTGTCTGGGTCTTTCAAGGCATTGAAGTTTTGCAAGCCTTCAATGGCTACTGTCATGGTAGCCAGCGGGGTTTTCAGCTCGTGCGTGATGTTATTGATAAAATCATCCTTCAATTCTGATATCTTTTTTTGCTGCCGGATAGTTCGGATGATATAAAAGAAGCAGAATAGGGTAAACAACAGCAGCAGGCCAGAGCATAACAATGATAGCCACATACTTTTTAAAATGCCATACTGCGGATAGTTGAACACTGCTTTCATGTAATAAACTGGCCCTACAATATCTAAAAACACAAAGCCATGATACTTATAAGGGTATTGCAGTGTTTCACTATACCTATCAGTAGCAAGTATAGGAACATCAAGTTTGTCAGTGATAATTAATTGAAAGCTTTCATAGATTTTCAGCTTATTTAATTCCTTCTCAAAATAATGAGTCAGCTTTAAACTATCAGCAGCTTTAGTACGAGGTGGTAGTGCATAGATACCATTTCGAAGATGGCTGGATAATTTAAAACAAGAGCTGTTTGATGCTCTTTTTGTATTAAGCAACAAGCCGTTGCCATGTGTTAAATCATAGGTCCCTAATAACATTGTAAGCCCATGTAGCAAGTTCGGTTGATAAAACGACATCTCAGTAAATAATTCAGCGTTAGTAGCCGGATGTCCTATCTTGCGCCTATAATAATCAATAACTGACCTTTTAAATTGGTAAGGCTCAAAGCGAAACATGGATTGATTATTAAATGAAACCTTAATAGGCTCGTTCAAGCTATCAGCTTCCGAAATAGTATCCATCTGGATTTGCATTTCAGGTGGCGATAGCCGTTTCACCATAACATGACGTATAGAATCAAAATAATCCTTTTTGCAATCGTTCATGGCCCGCAACATGGCGGTATCAATGTTATAGTCAAACTTGGCTTTGTTGAAGCGATAGGCATTAAACGTCCAGTATAATTGAAAAATGATGGTTCCGGTAATGGCTACCGCAATTAAAGCCATAACGATTGCAAGCTTTTGTTTCATTATGTAAGTGGATAGGCTATAAATCTATAATTAAGATATGATTTGGTATCGGTCTGCAAGTTGCTTATTGCAGCACTGCTTTTAAGGCATTTTCGAACCCTTTTTCATCTTCCAGCAAATTCGGGCCTCTAAAGGTGTTTAGTTTACCCTCTTTATCAATAATCAGGTAGCGCGGTATAGTTTTAAGCTGTGCAAAATTGGTTAGGGCATCATCTTGGATAAGGTAATGCTCGCCCAGGAAATTTTTATCTTTTATCGCTTTCAGCCAATCAACCTCTTTGCCCTTCTTATCTACCGAAACAAAGCGAAACTCAATCTGATCTTTATAAAGTTCCTTGTAGTGCTGAAGGATAGGAATTTCTTTCATACACGGTCCGCACCAGCTCGCCCAAAAATCAATAAACACAGGTTTGCCTTTTTTAATTACATCGCGTAAAGTAAATAACTGATAATTATTGCTCATCAGCGGAGCATTTAAAACAGCTTCGGGCAAAGGTTTATTCAGCACCGAAGGCTGATAAATAGCCATTACCCCATCTACATAAGCTTTATTGGTACAAATTTGCTGGTAGCGTGTCATCAACTCAGCAAAGTTGCCTACCTGATCTTCCATCTTTCGCGATATAATATCTGTCAAGAAGAAATTACGCACCGAATCATCTTTCAAATTAGCGGCCCGAACAAATGCAGCAGCTAATCTGGCTTCAGGGCTGGGCCGAACACCACCTGGATTGTAATTATAATACATCACATAGCTATACCCAAAACTCAGATACGCATTTGATTTTCGTAACTTTTTCCAAGTAATATTTTCCTCCTGAATTTCTTTAAAATAAGCAGGATCATGTTCTGGAGTAGATCCTATGAAAACAGCCATCAACAGGTTATCTAAATAAATACCTCTTATTTCATTAGCAGCAGCCTCCACAAAATCGGGTTTAAAATGATGAACTTGAGCAGCATCATGCAATAATTGCAAACGTTGGTTATAGGTATCGGTTACCCTGGTTTTTAAAATCTGCAGGTAATTAGCATTATCCTTACTCAACATAAACCCTGGCCCTTCTAAAGAACCTGTTTTTCGGGCAAGCATCGAAAAAAAACCGATACGAGCGGCATCATTCCCACTATATTGGTTATTCTCTTTAAACGCCTTGTAATAGGTAAGTATCAAGTTATTGATAGTATCAGGTTTATCTATTTTTTGGAAACTAACGTGTACCGAATCACCTGGATAAACGTACAGACGTTGCCGTTCATTCATATAGCTAACAATAATAAATTGCGCCCTACCAAGCTTTAGCTTGTAACTAAAGTGCGCACCAGAATCTACTGGTATATGAGCCAGATATACAAATTGGTCGCCAACAGGATTCTTTTGTGGCTCCAGTATGTTTATTGTATTGAACTTATTTTTAAACTTGTAAGCTTCGCCACATAAAATAACAGGCTTTTGGGCCAGCAGCGTGGTACATATATTAGTGAGCAATGAAAGAAGTAGTAGCTTCCGAATCATAACATAACGTTTATGACTTAAAACTACAGCTTACTTTATCGGGTGGCTTCTAATCTTAACATTCGTTAACATAAAATAACGATTGTTAACGGTGTTGAGTAATATTGATATTACATCGGCATTTTAACTTATTTAAATGATGAGGATCAAGCTACTCCTCACCAAGGATAAAGCAAATACATCGTTTATAAACCTTTATATTTGCCACAACTCCTTAGCTGCATGAAAAAACTTCTATTGGTATTATTGCTTACACTGGCAGGTCATGCTTATGCCCAGCTTACGCCTTTTGAACGCAGTACCGACCATAACTACACCGCTACCTACGCCCAGGTAATGGCTTACTACCCCCAATTGGCTAAACAATACCCGCAGCTTAGGTTATTTAACTATGGCACTACTGATGTAGGCAAACCTTTAACACTAGCTGTACTATCGCGCGATCGTGTTTTTGACCCATCCCTCATCAAAAAACAAAACAAGCGTGTAATTCTCATTAACAATGGTATACACCCTGGCGAACCGGAAGGTATTGATGCCAGCATGATGCTGATACGAGATTTGTTGAAAAATAACAAGTTGCCTAAAGACGTAGTAGTCTGCTTTATTGCGGTGTACAATATTGATGGTTGTCTGAATCGTGGACTGTCGCGCATTAGTCAGAATGGCCCGCGGGCTTATGGTTTTCGGGGCAATTACCGCAACCTGGACCTGAACCGCGATTTTATCAAGGCGGATAGCCGTAATGCACTGGCTTTTATACAAATATTGAACGCCTGGCAACCGGAAGTTTTTCTGGATAATCATACCAGTGATGGAGCCGACTATCAGTATGTGATGACGCTTATTGAAACACAAAAGGATAAGCAGAACCCTATATTAGCCGATTATACAGCTAAAGTATTATCACCCGAACTGTACAAGCGTATGGCTCAAAGCGGTTACGAGATGATTCCGTACGTAGAGAGTGAAAAAGGCACGCCAGATTCGGGCATTGTGGCTTTTCTGGAAACACCACGTTTTTCAAGCGGCTATACGGCACAGCATAATATTATCAGCTATATCACCGAAACGCACATGCTGAAACCGTATGATAAGCGCGTATACAGCACTTACTACTTTATGCAGCACCTGATTGATATTTGCCAACGTGATGCTCAACGTATTGGTCAGTTAAAACAGCAGGTTGACACACAAGTAAAGCAGCAGAAAACCTTTGCCTTAAACTGGGATTTAGATGAGACGAAATATGATATGCTCCAGTTTAAAGGTTATGAAGCCGGACACAAACCCAGTGATATTAGCGGCTTGCCACGTTTATACTACAACCGCAACAAACCTTACACCAAAAACATTAAATATTACAACACTTACAAAGTAACCGCCACAGCCAATAAGCCTGCGGCCTATGTAGTACCACAGGCTTGGGGTAAAATTATTGATTTATTTAAGCTGAATAAGGTTGCCATGCACCGCTTAAAGCATGATACTACCTTAAGCTTGCAGATGTACTACATTGCTGATTATAAAACCAGTCCCCGCCCGTATGAAGGCCATTACCTGCATAGCGATGTTAAACTGACGCCAACTAACATGCCGATTAAGTTTTATGAAGGTGATTACGTGGTCTATACCAACCAGCCTATTAATCGTTATATAGTGGAAACTTTGGAACCGCAAGGGGTAGATTCATTCTTTGCCTGGGGCTTTTTTGATTCTATGCTAGGTCAAAAAGAACATTATTCTGATTATGTGTTTGAAGATATTGCGGCTACTTATCTGAAACAACATCCTGAACTGGAAAAACAACTGGATGACGAAAAAGCTAAAAACCCGCAGCTAGCCAAAAGTGCTTCGGCACAATTAGAGTATGTGTATCACCATTCACCTTATTTCGAACCAACGTATCTGCGCTATCCGGTAGGTCGTTTATTAACCGACATTCAATTGGATTTAAATTAAATGGAAGAGTACTTATTACAGGCTCCGGTAGCCTCAGCCATATTTGCCATCACCATTGCGACTACGCTTTATGCTTTCTCAAACGATACAGCCTATCGCAACATGGCGCTGCATCCTTACAGCGTTTATCGCGGCAAACAGATTTGGACCATATTAACCAGCGGACTTATCCATGTAGATTGGACACACCTGATCTTCAACATGTTTTCTTATTTCTTCTTTGCTTTTGACTTGGAGAGATTATTAGGTCACTGGCAGTTTGCCATACTTTACATAGCCAGTATTTTATTGAGTGATATGCCTTCCGTGTATAAGCATAAAGACGAATATCGGTATTACAGCTTAGGAGCATCAGGTGCTATTAGCGCTGTGGTATTTAGTTCTATTCTGTTTATTCCGTTTAATTCTATCTATATTTTCCCCATACCTTTTGGCATTCCGGCTATTATTTATGGCGTATTGTACCTGATTTATTGTGTGTACGCTTCACGCACTTCGCATGATGCCGTTAACCATGATGCCCACTTTTATGGTGCTTTAAGCGGCTTGGTAATTACCGTATTGCTCAACCACCAGGTAATTAATCTATTTTTGCAGCAAGTTAAAACCGCGATAGGCCATTAATACGGATAAAGGTTACTTTACCTAACTGGAATACACAAATCGACTATGAACTTATTTTCGGGATGTGTACGATAGTTATTATGATGAATTTGAAAGCAGTTTTGGCCGGCTACCTGGTAACCTTGTTTGTTAAGCCAAACAAACAGCTTGCTCCAAGTGCTGGCAAATTCATCACCCGGTATTTCAAAATAACCAACTACGCATTTGCTTTTCGCCAGAGTTATTAAGCTTACTTCGCTTTCTGTTGCTAATGGCTGGTCAACCAACAAACAGGCACTAATCCTGATTTTGTCCGGCGCCGTTATCTTAAAGCTATCATGGAAAATGGTAAGCATTTTCACATCCGGTTTATTCAACAAGCCTTTGGGCTCAGCCCAGGCTAGCAAACGGCTAAAAGCATCATCAATATAGTCGTGCCCAATGTGGTTGATACAGGCCAAGTGCATTGTGGGCATTTCTTTTACTTCAATATTTGCATTCACATTCACTCCTTTTATAAGTTGAAGATTACTGCAAATATCTTGTTCAAAAACCACCGAAACTTGCCCATTCTTGCTATATATCTTCTTAACCTTACTAAACCGGCTTGAACAAGCATTACGAAAATGCACCGGACTTAAGCCATAAAACTTTTTAAACGCTCTGGTAAATGATGAGTTGCTGTTAAAACCGTAAGCAAAAGCTATTTCGGTAATAGGCACCTGCTTTTGCCGCATCAACACAGAGGCGGCCTTTTCAACTCGCCTACGGTTAATATAAGCATTCAGTGGTTCTTGCGTAACAACCGAAAACACCCGGTGAAAATGGAAAGGAGAATAACAGGCCGTTTTGGACACCGTAGCCAAGGATAGCTCCTGATCCAGGTTGGAGTCAATATGTTGTATTGCTTGGTTTACTCTTTTTCTGCAATCAGGCTTTACCATTGGAAAACTCCTTGTCATAAAGCCAAATTACTAATTAAGTAATTAACAAAAGCACGCTTTACAAAGGTAAATCAATACTTGCAGCACTAATTTTTTGCCCATCCCGAGTAAATAAAAAACTCATCGGATGATCTGGATTTTTGATAATTTCAAACAGCAGCAAGCCCCACTTTTTCCAAAAATTTTCCAGCACCTGCCCATAAGTTTTCCCCATCCAATCATCAAAGGTAGGCTTGCTGCTCATACCGCGCAGGGGCATTGATTCAATGTAGATCTCATCACCTACCGGTAAAACATCATATTCAGGCAAACGGTTAAACAGATAAGCCGAGTAGAATACGCGTGCGCATATTTCCTCAAATTGTATTGGGTGCAAAGTATCACCACTTACTTGCTCCAGTAATTCTTTGTGGTAGCGCCGGTTAGCGCCGTTATCCTGTAAACAGATAATTAATCCGAAATCCTGAACGCGGATAGAAAAGGTTAGTGTATTGATTTCATCGCGGTAAGCAAACTCATTTTCTGGATTATTCACCTTAAATAAGAACAAACTAAAGGGCTTAAAATCTTCAAATGTTAAAGGCAAATTGATGCTTTGCAGCATGAGGTGCAAATGGCTGAACTTGTGAATTAAAGCCTGCGATATATTGAAACCTTCGCCTTGTGCATGTTGCTGGCGTATGCCAGCCTGCATTTCATTAAAAATAATGCCGTACAGTAACTTGCCTGCCCACTGAAACAATATAGTTTCATCCAGCTCTCTTACTGCCTCATACCCTTGGTCAAAAGCATTAGCTACTGTATTTTCTAACGGAATTAGGTATTGTTCATTTACACTGGCAGCACAAGGCACTTTCAGGTCTTTGTAGCCCACGTAATTTTCATCCAGTAGCTTAATTACCTTATCTTCCAGATGGTAACGGCTCATTAACCAGGCTGGAAATACTTGTACTTTCTCTTCTTCGGAAGTTAAAGCCTGTCCGGTTAAAAAACAGGTACGATTGCTAAAGTTAAGACGGGTAAACGGGTTGTAAATACTGGGCGACATAGGCCGGCAAAGATACACAGCCTTTATGAAAGCCCTTTGTGCAAGGCAGGCTTTTTAGTGCTGTAAATTCCTTAGCTTTAATTTTTGATATGAAACTGACATTCACACGGCTGGAACTTCAACTAAAACATCGGTTTACCATAGCCCGCTTTTCGCGCACATCCACCCCGGTAATACTGCTGCAATTGGAGCACGAAGGGTTTACAGGTTATGGCGAAGCCTCCATGGTGCCTTATATGGGCGAAAGCTTTGCTTCGGCTACTGCTTTTTTAAACCGGGTAGATGTTTCGCAGTTTCAATATCCGTTCAACTATACGGCAATTACAGCCTACCTTGACAATCTTGAACCGGGCAACCCAGCCATTAAAGCGGCTATAGATATTGCTTTGCATGATTTGGATGGCAAAATAAGCCAGCAATCCTGCTGGCAACTATTAGGCAGCCAGCCCGATCACATGCCGGTAACCAGCTTAACCATCGGCATGGATACACCTGAGGTAATTGCACAAAAAGTGCAGGAAGCTATAGGCATGAAGGTAATTAAGGTAAAATTAGGGAGTCAGAATGATCAGCAGTTAATTAAAATGATACGCCAGCTTACTAAGGTGCCTTTGTATGTAGATGCCAACCAAGGCTGGATCGATAGACAGCAGAGCTTAGATTTCATTTATTGGCTGCAGGAGCAAAACGTACAGCTAATTGAACAACCTATGCTCAAAACCGACCCGGATAGTAATGCATGGCTTACTGAACGAAGCCCTATACCCATTATTGGCGATGAAGCCGTGCAACGTTTAGCTGATGTGGAACGCGCGCAGGGAATTTATCATGGCATTAATATCAAGCTCATGAAATCGGCAGGGATGCATGAAGCGAAACTAATGATTGATCAATGTCGTAAAATGGGCTTAAAAATACTAATTGGCTGCATGAGTGAAACCAGTTGCGCTACCTTGGCTGCCGCAGCTCTGGCGCCACAATGTGACTGGGCCGATCTGGACGGACCTTTTTTAATTAGCAACAACCCTTTTCAAACACCGGGCTTTGAGAATGGTAAATGGATATTAAACCGAATGCCCGGACTAGGATTATCAATATAATGTGTAATCATTGATAGTTACCTATCCCTTTAAAAGTTTGAACGATGAACGCCAAAAACGCAATTGTTAAAATTATAGCCACTTTGCTGCTTATCGCAGTAATTCTGCACTGGCAGGAGGTAAAAAAAGGCTTTACAAATGCTTGGAATAAAGTAACGACAAAAACCACTACAAAATAGCTGCTGTAGCTTTTGCCGTTACTTTATTTAATATATACCCCTATTTTTTAACTGGGTTTTCCATCGCTCTAACTTCTTTTAACAGTTTTATTTTCAGCATAATTAGTATGCCGCCTATAAATACCGCTCCCATAACAAACTCATAGCGTTGGTGAGTAGCCCCCCAGTAAATAGTATATAAGCTGAGTACTACACCAATGGTGTACAATACATTCAGCAACATTTTAAGCTTCATAACCTTAATACACGCTTATGGTCGGGTCAATCTGATCGGCCCAAGCCAAAATGCCGCCTTTTAGGTTGTACAGGTTGGTAAAGCCCTGCTGCTCCAGCTGCATAATAGCCATAGCGCTGCGTTTGCCACTGCGGCACATTACTACTACCGGCTTGTTTTTATCAATTTTGCCAGCCTCAATTAAAATGCCACCTAATGGTATTAACTCACCATCCAGGTTTGACATTTGATATTCAAAATCCTCACGCACATCCACCAGCTGAAAATCCTCACCTTTATCGCGCATTTTTTTCAGGTCTTCTACTGTTATCTCTTTCATTACAAGTTAAATTACGCTGCAAAGTTAGCTATTTTATACTACATAAATATTACGTCAAGTTACTGTAACAATCCCCCTACAGCGGCGTTTTACTTAGGAGTTTACCTCCATTATTGTAAATTAGTATTGATGAGAAAAATAACCCGTTTTTTCTGGTTCTGTTCCGGGGCACATATTGATACACTCAAGAAGTATCCGTTAGAACATAATAAGTACGTTGGCATCGGGGCTACCATATTTTTTACCGCATTGTTTGCCTGTTTAGCGGGCGGCTATGCTATGTACTTTGTGTTTAGCGGCAGCGCACTGGCCGTTGTATTTGCTGTACTGTTTGGCCTGATTTGGGGATTAGCTATTTTTAATATGGACCGGTACATTGTATCGAGCATCAACAAGCAAGGCACCACCAACCAACAAATCTTACAGGCTTCCCCGCGTATTTTGCTGGCTATCATGATTGGTATTGTGATTTCGCGTCCGTTGGAGCTGAAAATTTTTGATAAAGAAATACGTGAAAAGCTAAAAACTGCTTACCTAAAAGGTCAGAACCGGAAGATAGATACGCTGCAAAAAACTTACACGCAGAAGTACACCATGGAAATGACCAAGAACAATGATCTGAAAAGAGAAAAAGATTCATTGGAGCGTGACATTAACCGTTCAAGGGTACAATTGAACGAAGAAGTATTCGGCAGCAAAACTGACCAAACCTCGGGATTAGCTGGTTATGGTACTTATGCCAAGCAAAAGGAAATCATTTTACAGGAAAAAGAAGCCCGTCTGAAAACTGTAACAGACGATATTGGCAAGATGGACCAGTACCTGGCACAACGTAAAGACTTTGAAGGTTTGAATAATACGCGCTTGTTTACCAATGAACAGCTGGACAGCCTGGCAAACATAGCCGGCTTTGCCGATCGTAACTGGGCATTGGGGCAACTAGCCTTCAGGCAGGATGGTACGAAAGATTTAGATACTTACTTAGCGCAATCTTTTATAGGCTATTTGTTTATCTTATTCGAGTGCTTACCGGTATTTGTAAAACTGATGTCGCCTAAAGGGCCGTATGATGTGGCTTTGGCCCGCTTATCGGAAGCTGAAATTCACTTTGCCGACCGGGATAAAGACCGGGAGATGTCTTTAACCGATCAGGTATTTGATCATCAGTTAGATACTGATGTAGTAAAGCGCAAAAAAATCATTACCGCTCAATCTGACTATGATTTTGAACGCCATAGCTATGAGTAGGTTTTAGTTTGAGTAGCAATGACAAGTAAGATATTATCAATTGATGCCGCTTGCTAATGCTATTTAACTTATCTAACACTATTTAATCTTCACCAAGTAATCAGTAGTACATACTTGATAACGTGTAGTCGGGTTCAGGAACCTGCCGGTAAGGCGGGTAATGCCGTAGTTTAAATCATGATAACTAGCATCAAACTGTAAGCCCGCTTGCTGAAGCTGCGCTTTAGCTTCGGCTGTAGTTAACACCCAAACGGTCTCTCCTTTAGCTCGTCGGGCTTTAATTTCATCAATACCGGTATAATGCGTTTGGTGTTGAGTATAAAAGTTAAATGCCGAGCTGTGTTCTTGGTAACCGTAAATACTTTCTGTGGGAATGTGCTGATGGTTTACTATCTGCGCCAACCCAATACCACTCTGGTAGCGTAACAATTGCTGATAAACGTTTCCGTTCAACAACACATTAGTTAATGCCGCCATTAATGCCGATACCACCACTAACCTAACAATGGTTGTTCTTTCAATAACTAACGTATAAATTATAGCAGCCAGCATCACTATAGCTACTATACCTACCATCCAAAAACGGTTAGGAAAACACCAGAAGTTGAGCAGTATTAATATAATACCGACTACGCTAATGGTGAAATACTGTACCCGCTGGTAATTAACTAAAGTTTGATCCTGGCTTTGCTGCCATTTCAGCATAAGCTGCCCAGCCGTTATGATACCGAAGAATGGAAAAAGCACGTTCAGGTAATGCGGTAACTGGTAGCCCGATGAAGAAATAATAGCAAATATGATAATGATCGTACCTACGGTTAAAAACTCAGCCGACCTGAAATAACGGAAACGATTTTTGATAAAAAAAGCTGCTCTGTCAAAAAAGGCAATATACGTGAGCAGGCACCAAGGCAGAAAGGCCCATAAAGTAGTGTGAAAGAAAAAGAAATAATCTTTATGACCTTTACCCCAATGCTTACCTTCCAACCTCTCAAAATTTTGCGACCATAAAATGAATTTTACGCCCGATACATGCCGCATGTTGCGTACTACTTTTTCGGGATGCAAATCATACTGCAAGTAATAACAATATACACAGGGGCTGATAAAGATTGCCCACAACACACCTACTACCAGCCATCGCCAATCAAACATACGCTGCCAGTTACGCTGATACAACAATAAGAGAAACAGGGCTACACAAGGCATTACAAAGCCGATCATGCCTTTCGTAGTAAAACCCATAGCTAAGCCTAATGCTCCCAATACATAATGGTACCAGCGTTGGGTATAAGAAGCCTCTACCAGTTGCCAGGTAGCAAAGGCAATGCTGCCGGTTAGCAGGGCATCCATCCGCACATCATTGTTGGCTAAAAACTGGGCTTGTGCAGTGGCATACATCAGGGCGGCTAACAGGCCGGTTTGTGTATCATATAAGCGTTTAGCTAAGCCAAACGTAGCAAATACCCCCAGCAGGGTAACTAGTAAAGCCGGTATTTTATAAGCGAGGGTATTTACCCCGAAAATATTGAATGACAAAGCCGACAACCAGAAATGCAAATGAGGCTTATCCAAGTAATCTTTACCTAAATCATCTACCAGGTTTACATAATCATGGTGTTGTACCATGTGCAAAGCTATATTGGCATGGTGCGAAGCATCCTCATTCATGAGTGGCACAAAAAGGCCAAATACATAAGCTACCAGAACCGAAAAGAACAGCCAGAACCAGGTTTGCGCATTAATAGGATTTTGCTTCATGAATTACAATTTACCAACGGAAGCCAGCAGCATTACTGATAGCTTGTAGTTGGCAAAAATACTTATTTTAAAATTAGGCCAGCAGGTTAATCGCATTCAGCTAAAACATTAAGTAAAACCCGGCTGTTGAACAATTTAACAAACAAAACTAACCCATGAAAAGTATTAAATATATAGCGGTTGTAGCCCTGCTAGCCGCTTCATTAACTGCATGTGATAGCAGCCGTAATTCGGCCACTATTGGCGGTTCTCAAGATACTACAAATGCCGTGGCAGGCTCCAATGCTGGTGGTGTACAAGCTGGTGATTCGGCTGATACTTCTAACAATGGCAACAAAAACCGCGGACAGGATTCAACCAGCCAAGGCAATGCTAACCCAACCGGGCACGTTGAAAATGATACTACCAACCAGAACAAGTATCATCGTCCTAAATAATTAAGATACGTAAGCTGTTTTGCAGCTTTTTCAAGAAGAGTATAAGCAAGAAAGCAATTCAGGCACACTTATTTACCCAGTGCCTGAATTGCTTTCTTGCTTTTTAGGAATATTTATTCTTGTAATTAGAAAGATTAGGCCAGCTTTAATCAGGTATGCAGTTGATTACGTTTCAGTATAAACTGCATTAAATGATCAATAGGATGCTGCATGATTTTGCCTACGCTGATGCCATGATCGGCGCATAAAGCTTTTAATTCATCATTAAAAAAGTAGGCAATGGAACCTACAAAATGGCAGTTATATTGGTGATATTCAGGATAAGACTGAATATTGGTTTTGATAAACTCCAGCAAACCCTGCCTGATTAAACTTTGTCCGTATTCGGTATGCCGTATAGCACTTAAAAACTTGGCAAAAGAAGCCAGGTAAGAGTTAGCCCCACGTTTTAAATATACATTTTTAATAACGGCATCTTTGTTAGGCTTAAAGGTCGTTTCAAAGGCCTCTTGAATCTCCGCAGGCATGTTACCATACAGGTAATCCGTAATCAGTATTTTGCCAAACCACGTACCCGACCCTTCATCACCCAATACAAAACCCAGCCCATGTTTACCATCATGCGTTTCCTCACCATCAAAAAAGGTAATATTTGAACCGGTACCTAATATGCAACAAAGCCCTTTATGGTGCCCGCAGGTGGCATAAGCCGAACCCAGCATATCGCTATCTACACTAATAAAAGCTTTGGGGTAAATTTGGCTGAGTGCGTTCGACACAATCTCTCGACGGTCGGGGCTGGAGCAACCCGCACCAAAAAAATAGATTTCTTCAACCTGCATATTCAAAGCCGCCATTTGTGGCGCTTGTTCTTGAATAATGCGGGCAATTTCTTTATCGGTCAGAAAATAAGGGTTCAGGCCACCTGTGTTGTATTTAACCGGCTCTTGGTCAGCCACGGCCAGTAACCAGTCGGTTTTTGAAGATCCGCTGTCGGCTACTAAAATCATGCGCTTAGCTCTTCCAGTATTTTTTGAGTAAGTGGTTTATGAATAAATTGCGTGATATATTTATTCTGGCTGGAACGTTTAACATCTACCGGATCAAGAGAAGAGGAGAGCATAAAGATTTTTCCGGCACTTTTATACTGACCTTCCAGCTTATCATACTCCTGCAAAAACTCAAACCCGTTCATCATTGGCATCCGTAAATCTAAAAAAATTACATCCGGCCGCAGTTCACCCTTTTTAATATGCTGAATAGCCTCGGTGGCAGACTGATGCACAACTATTTTTTCTGCAAAGTGACTGCTTTCCAATAGCCGCCGCGTAACGAAATTATCAATGTAATTATCGTCAATGAGCAGACAAGTTTTATAGTTCGAAGACATCAATCTCAAATTTAGGCGTTTACCAACAAAAAACAAATTACCACAAAATTATTCTAAACTAATAGAGCTGGTAATTTGCTTGAGCATAATTTCAGCCATCTTAGATTGATATTGTGCATTGAAGAATACGGATTCCGCCTCCAAATAGTTTCGTTGCGCTTCTCTTATTTCTAAGGGTGTAATGGTGCCTAAACGGTATTTTTCAAGTGATATGCTTAAACTTTTGCGGGTAAGCTCTACGTTTAACTGGCCTAATTTAATCAAATCTATACCCGAAAGGTAGCTACTAAATAGTGTATTAATTTGTGCATTTATGTTGTTCTTGGCTTGTGCATAATTGAGGTCTGCATTGTCAATTTGCAACTTGGCATTACGTTCACGCCGCCATTGGTTAAAGCCATCAAAAATATTAATACTTGCAGCCAAGCCATAATTTAACCCGTTAGAACGTTGTACACGGGCAAAGCCTGCAGGTGTATTACTGTTGTTAAAACTATAACCTGATGTTACTGATACTTGCGGATAGCGGGTTGAACGTATAGATCTTAAATTTAACTGCGCTATACGTTCCAGTATAGAAGCCGACAGGATAGTAGGGTTTTGAACTTGTGCCTGGTTAATTACATCAGCCAAGATGATATGGTTATCTACCAGAATAGTGTCAGATACAGAAAAATCCGTTTGCGGATCGCGAACTAGTAAACGATTTAGCTCAATTTGCCCTGATTTAAACTGCTGTATCTGGCTTACCAGGGTAGCAGTATCAGTATTTAAAGCTACCTGTGCGTTGTACACCTCTAGCCTGGATACTGAACCTACATTGAATTTATCATTAGCATAGCGCAACTGGGTACGTGAAATATCAATTACGCCCTGCAATGCTTTTATCTGCTCATTTTGATTAATCAGGTTGTAATAAGCGTTCATTACATTAGCTACCGTTTGCTGCACTGTATCCCGCAGCCTCACATCACCCAACTCACGGCGTTGTTTCAGGACATTGTAAGTAGCAAACATGTTTAACCCGTCAAATATGGTCCAGTTTAGATTAACCCCATAATTGCTGCCGGTATTATTGGCATTGTTAATACGGGTAATGGTACTATCGGCCCGGGTTTGTGTAGTGCTTTGTACACTATTGCTTAAGCTATAGTTGCCTGTAATGGTAGGCAGCATTCGGGCGTTACCTGGCGTAACGTTATTTTTAGCTATAGTGGCATTATTTTGCGATAGCTGTATGTTGTAATTGTTTCTTAAGGCAATAGCCACAGCATCCTGTAAAGAAAGGTAGGGTGCGGAAGGCTTATTTTGTGCTTTCACCTGAAATGACAAAGCCAGGCAACAAAAAACAAGGTAAATATTACGGAGTATCTTCATTTCGGGGCTTACAGGTTTTCAATCAACAGCGGTTTCTTTTCAGGTACAGGGGTTTCTTCAGGCTCATCATCAGGGTTGTGGCGCACTTTGGCTGCAAACAATACGTACATCATCGGAATCACATACAGCGTAAGCACCAGCGAGAACATCATGCCACCCATAATTACAATACCTAAGGATACACGGCTTTTAGCACCAGCACCCAAAGCAAACGCAATAGGAACGGCACCTAAAACTACGGCCAAGCTGGTCATCAAAATAGGGCGGAGGCGAGCAGTAGCAGCTTCTACAACCGCTTCGTACTTAGCCAAGCCATGTTCCATGCGTTGGTTGGCAAATTCTACAATCAAAATACCGTTTTTAGTTACCAGCCCTACCAGGGTAATCATACCAATTTCGCTAAAGATGTTCAAGGTTTGATTAAACAACCATAACGACAGGAACGCACCGGCAATAGCGAGTGGCACGGTAAGCATTACAATAACCGGGTCAACAAAGCTTTCAAACTGCGCAGCCAACACCAGGTAGATGAGCAACAAGGCAAAGCCAAAAGCGAACAAAATATTGGATGAACTTTCAGCATAATCTCGCGATGGGCCGCTCAGGGCTGTACTGAATGTTGGGTCAAGCATTTTCTTGGCTATGCGCTGCATTTCGGCAATACCATCACCTACCGTATGGCCCGGTGAAAGACCAGCCTGAACCGTAGCTGATTTATATCGGTTAAAGTGATAAATAGCCGGCGGGGTAGCATTTTCTGCTATTTTAACTACGTTATCTAACTGTACCAAGTTGCCTTTGGTGCTGCGCAGGTAAACTGATTTTAAATCGAGCGGCTGGTCTCGGTTGGCGCGGTCAACCTGGGCTATAACCTGATATTGCTTACCATTGATTAAAAAGTAAGCCAAACGTCCAGAACTATAATACAACTGCAAGGTTTGTGCAATACTTTGTACCGATACGCCCAAATCACGTGCCCGGTCGCGGTCGGTAGTAATACTCAGCTGGGGCTTAGTAAATTTCAGGTTCACATCGCTGCTTGAAAAAACAGGGCTTTTGGCTACTTCGGCAAAAAACTGCGGCAGCACTTTACGTATCTTTTCAAAATCCTGATTTTGAATAACAAACTGTACCGGTAATGAGGTACGTGAACCACTACCACCACCACTAATAGTTTGCTCCTGAACTACAATAGCTCGGGCATCAGGATAACGACTCAACTTTTTGGATAACCAATCGGCTATTTGCTGCTGGCTACGGCTCCGCTCATCAGGTGGTACCAAACCAACACGACCAAAGCCGGAGTTAGCCGAACCGCCACCACCACTACCGGGCGATATAACCGATATATTTACGTTTTCTTCAGGGATAGAGTCGCTAACTAATTGCGATACCCGATCCATATACTTGGTCATGAACTCGTACGAAGCACCTTCAGAGCCAGTCACCTGAAAACGCAACAAACTACGGTCATCTAACGGCGCCAATTCAGAAGGAATAACTTTTACTAAAATACCAATCAAGATGAATGAGGCCACCAAGATTACTACAGATACCCATTTGCGCTTCATGAAGCTTACCAGCGTTTCGGTGTAAGCATTAGTCATCTTCACGAAGAACGGCTCAGTCCACTCGTAAAAACGTGATTTCTTCTGATTTTTACGAATAAGCTTTACGTTCAGCATTGGTGTTAACGATAATGATACGAAAGCAGAGATTAATACCGCACCGGCTACTACTACCGCAAACTCGCGGAATAATCGCCCGGTAAAACCTTGTAAGAACACGATAGGCAAAAACACAGCTGCCAGCGTTACCGATGTGGAAATTACCGCAAAAAATATCTCGGCCGAGCCTTCAAAAGCAGCCTTACGGATTTCCATTCCTTCCTCAATCTTTTTATATATGTTTTCGGTAACCACAATACCATCATCCACCACCAAACCTGTTGCCAGTACAATGCCTAGTAGGGTAAGGATGTTGATAGAGAAATTAAAAACATACATAATAAAGAATGCCCCGATCAATGATACCGGAATATCAATTAACGGACGGAAAGCAATCAGCCAGTCGCGGAAGAATAGGTAAATAATGATAACCACCAGCACAAACGATACGGCTAGTGTTTCTTCCACCTCCTCGATAGACTGATTGATGAACTTGGTATTATCGAGCGCTACCTTTAATTGAATATCAGGTGGTAAATCTTTTTTAATCTGTTCTAAACGCTTGTAAAAATCTTTGGCAATCTGCACGTAGTTGGCACCAGGCTGCGGCACTACCGCCAAACCTACTTCAGGCACGCCTGACTCTTTCAAAGCCGTTTCCTCATTGGCAGAACCCAACACAGCATACCCTACATCGCTGAAATGGATAACCCGGTTACTGTCTGACCGGATAATCAAATTATTAAAATCCTTTTCGGTTGAAAGTTTACCTAAGGCACGTACTACCACCTCGGTGTTATTACCCTCAATTTTACCGGCAGGTAACTCTACGTTTTCCTCGTTCAGTGCAGCACTAATATCTGTAGCCGTTAAACCTAAGGCTGATAATTTGTTAGGGTCAATCCAAAGGCGCATAGCATACTGGCGCTGACCCTGTATGTTAATCTGGCTTACGCCTGGAATAGTTTGTAGCCCTTCCTGCAATACGTTTTCCGCATAATCATCAATCTGCGTAATATTGCGGGTATTACTGCTAACGGTTAAAGTAATAATGTTATCGGCGTTGGCATCTGCCTTGGTAACTACGGGTGGCGCATCAATATCCTGAGGCAACTGGCGTTGCGCTTGCGATACTTTGTCGCGAACGTCGTTAGCCGCTGTTTCCAGATCGGCATCCAAATTAAACTCTACCGTAATGTTACTTGAACCTACGGAACTGGTTGACGAAATATTACGGATTCCCTGTACCCCATTAATCGCTTTTTCAAGCGGCTCAGTAATCTGCGATTCGATTACATCGGCATTGGCGCCCGAATAGCTGGTGGTTACGGTAATAATAGGCGGATCGACTGATGGAAAATCCCGGATACCTAAAAACTTGTAGCCGATAACACCGAACACCACGATAACAACTGACATTACCGTGGCCAGTACCGGCCTTTTTATACTGGTTGAGGATAAACTCATGAATGCTTATTTAGTTATTGAATAACTTTTACAATTTTTAATGGCACATCAGGGCGCATCTGGATGATACCTGACACAATTAAGCTATCGCCTGGGTTTAAGCCCTCCGTAACTTCGATGCGAGTATCTGTACGCAAATCTGTTTTTACCGAACGTGGTTCAGCTTTGCCGTTATGTGCAATGTAAACCTTGCTCGATTTCAAATCGGGCAATACACATTCGGTAGGTACCATAATCGTTTTAGGTATTTGATCAAGCGTGAGGTTAATTTTAGCAAAACCGCCCGCTGTAATTTCATTGTTGGGGTTAGGTGCTTTAGCCCGCACCGTAATGGTGCGCGAATTCTGATCAACCGCCGGGTCGATAGCATAAACCGTAGCCGAATAGCTTTTGCGTGAACTGGCTATGTTAAAGCTTACTTTACTACCGGGCTTAATTAATGGTTTGTAGCGTTCAGGCACCGAAAAGGTAATCTTCATTGGGTCGGTGCTTACCAGGGTAGCAATAGGAGTAGCTGCCGACAGGTAAGTACCCGGACTTACATTACGTAAACCAATAACTCCGCTAAACGGCGCCGTAATTTCAGTTTTGGCTATCTGCGCCCTGATTACGTCACCCTGCGCTTTCAATGAATTGTAAGAAGACAAAGAAGTATCATACTCCTGCTTACTTACCGCTTCTTTTTGTAATAAAACACGACTACGGTATTCATTCTCTTTAGCCAATGCTACCTGATAGGCATTTTGCTTCAATGAAGCCAGTAAATCTTGGTTATATACCTTAACCAGCACCTGACCTTTTCTTACTCGGCTCCCTTCCTGAAAGTATATTCCGGTAATATTGCCTGCAGTCTGACTAATCAGGTTTACTTTTTCGTTGGCATCAATAGTACCGGTCAGGTCAATATTATTATTAACGCTCGTATCTTTTACAATCATCAGCCTAACAGGCACCGGACCGTTCTTCTTTTTGCCGCCTTTAGCGCTGCCGCCACCGCCACCAGCTTGCGCCTGACCATCTTTGGCATTGCCATGCAATTTGTTATATACCAGGTAACCTATTAATAAAGCAATAACAAGGTAAACAATGTATCTGATTCTCATAAAAGTTTAATGGTTACCGTTATACGGTTTTAGTAAAGTTAAAAGCTGCTTTTGTAAACTATTATTCATGGCATGTGGGTACTACAAGGTAACTTGTGTACTTAGCTTAATTTGCAAGGTTTATAAATTAACATTAATGGGCTATAAGGTAACTAATACAACCAGAGTGATAAAGTTGAACGTTGAACGGCAAAATTACAGGCTTGCTTATAATCAACCCTGTATGTATCAACCATGTTACACCCATTGTTTTACACCGGCTATATTAAGCACTTTTATATTTTCTTTAATTTGCCGGCATGAAAATAAAGGGTTCTTTGATTGTTATTTTATTTTATCTATTCTCTATGACTGCTGTTGATAGCCAAGCGGCCAGTGCTGCTCAAATTTATTATACGGTTACCTTCCCTGAAGCACAAGCCCATTATGCCGATATTGAAATGCGTATCAGCGGCCTTGCACAAAACCAACTGAACCTGAAACTACCGGTTTGGACGCCCGGCTCTTACTTAGTACGTGAGTTTTCCAAAAACATTGAATCACTTAGCGCTGCTACTAACGGCAAGCCTGTTGAGGTAACTAAAACCCGCAAAAACATCTGGCAAATAAATACCCAAGGGTTAACGGATGTTACCGTAAAATACCGGATATATGCCTTTGAAATTTCGGTACGTACCAGCTTTATTGATGCTTCCCGTGGCTTTTTATCTACCTCAGGTATGTTTTTGTACCCTGACGGAATGCTGCACCAACCCTCTACCATTCATATTACCCCTTATAAAAACTGGAGCAAAGTATCTACCAGTTTGGAAATGGTAAACAACGATCCATTCACCCGGTATTCACCCGACTATGATATTCTGTTTGATTCGCCTATCGAGGTGGGTAACCAAGACATCTTTACGTTTGATGCAGGCGGTGTAAAGTATGAGGTAGCCATGGTAAACCAAGGCAATTACGACAAAGAGCGTTTAAAAAAGGACATGGCTCATATTGTCGAACTGGAAACAGCCATTTACGGTGAAAACCCCAATAAACATTACACCTTCATTGTACAAAATTATGCCAAAGGCGGTGGCGGCATTGAACACCTTAGTTCAACTGTATTGGGTGCAGCCCGCAATGCCTATGGCACCGAAACTGGTTATCAAGGATTTTTAGCCTTGGTAGCGCACGAGCATTTTCATTTATGGAATGTAAAACGTTTGCGCCCTATAGCTTTAGGGCCGTTTGATTATGATAACGAAAATTATACTACCGACTTATGGATAGCCGAAGGCTTTACGGCTTATTATGACAACATGATAGTACACCGCACCAAGCTGTACTCTACCGAAAATTATCTCGGCGTGTTGGCTGCCGATATTAATACGGTAGAAAATCAACCTGGCGCTAAAGTACAACCACTGTCACAATCAAGCTTTGATGCCTGGATTAAATCTTACCGTCCGGACGAAAACTCTATTAATACCACGATATCTTACTACAACAAAGGCTCATTGATTGCCATGATGCTGGATTTGGAAATTATTAACGATACCAAAGGCGCACAATCATTAGATGACGTAATGCGGTATATGTATCAGGAGTATTATAAAAATAAAAAGCGTGGTTACACTGATGCTGAATTTAAACAAGCGCTTGAAAAATTTGCAGGCCGTAACCTGGATGATTTCTATAAAAAATACATTAACGGCTTAGCTGATATCGATTACAATCACTATCTAGGTTACGCCGGCTATCAAGTGGTTAATGATTATGCCAATACCAACAACCCAACTTTAGGCATCAAAATGGTCAGCTTTAATGGTCGGCTTAAAGTAGCTGCTGTGTTGCGGGGTTCGGCCGCCTGGATAGATGGAATTAACGTAAATGATGAACTTATGGCTATTGACGGAAACCCTATTACCGATGCAAACAACCTTTTGCCCGGCAAACATGTAGGCGACAAAGTTACCGTAAGCTTGCTGCGCGATGGCCTACCTATGGAAGTACCCATAACCTTACTGAAAGACCAGCAAGTAAAATACCGGATCATTTCGGTAAACAACGTGACGCCACAGCAATTAACTGTAAGAAACAAGTGGCTTAAAAATTAATACAGTATTCAAAATAGTATAGTAACTTATCTGAGCAGGGTACCGTAAACATGGCCCAAACCAGATAAGTTATCTATGAAAGCTTTATTTTTTCTGGCTGCAGCTGTGTCTATTATAATTTGGGGAATAAGCGTATTTGCTTACGGTGCTACCGATCTAATTCATTCACTTATAGCGTTTGCAGTCATTTTCGTTATGATGGGCGTTATGAAACCTGAGCAAGCTACCCTGTCTGCAGCTCAAAAACAAGTATTTTAAGCCAAGCATCCTTTCATATAATGTTTGCGGCAGTTAAGCCACAAACATTATATATCCTTGTTCGTTATTATCCCGTTCATTTCCATCTTATCATGAAAAAACTTTCATTGTGGCTTTTGCTGCTATTAAGCACGTTTGTAGCTTTTGGTCAAAGCAAAATGGCTTGTTGCCAGAAAACCGAACCGAGTGCTACCCGGCGCTTTGCTATGCTGGCTTCTAATCCGCAGTTTCGTATGGCGCACCTGAATCCGGTACGTATTCGGTTTCAAAGCAGTATTGGCCACGCCATTACTTACAAAACTGATGATGGCACTACGGCTAACGCATACGAGTTAAAAGCGAAAAAGCCTACTCGTAATTATTTGCTAGTTATACATGAGTGGTATGGTTTAAATGATTTTATTAAGCGTGAATCGGAAAAGCTGTATAATGATTTAGGCAATGTAAACGTAATTGCCTTAGATTTATATGATGGCAAAGTAGCCGATAACCGTCAGGATGCCGGTAAATACATGCAGGCTGTAAAAGAAACCCGTGCACAGAGTATTATTAAAGGTGCTATCGCTTACGCTGGCTCGCAGGCTCACCTTGCTACTTTAGGCTGGTGCTTTGGCGGAGGCTGGAGCTTACAAACTGCCCTGATAGCTGGTAAAAAAACCGTAGCTTGTGTAATGTATTACGGCATGCCTGAACAGAATGTAGATCGGTTAAAAACTTTAAACTGCGATGTGCTGGGCAACTTTGCCAACAAAGACCAGTTCATCAACACCAAAGTAGTAGCCCAGTTTAAAGAAAACATGGAGAAAGCCGGTAAAAAGCTGTACCTGCACCAGTTTGATGCCGACCATGGCTTTGCTAACCCTAGTAATCCTATTTACAATAGCGAAGCTACCAAAGAAGCTTATGGCTATACACTGACTTATTTAAAGTCCCGTTTAAAATAATTTAACCCGCTGTAAACATAAATTACAAAAGGCAGGCTATAAGCCTGCCTTTTTTGCATAACATTGCACACAAAATAGTACGATATAGTTTTGACAGGTACGGCTAAAAAATGGGTATCATGGTTGGTTAAGGCCGTTATACTGGTACTGGCATTTACGTTTATTTACCGGCGGCTCAGCAATAACCAGGAGCTTAAGCAATTTACAGCGCTTATTACTACAGTAAGCCGTACAAAAGCAATACTGATATTAACGCTGATTTCCCTGCTCATGATAGTTAACTACTGGTTTGAGGCTGTTAAATGGCGTTATTTAACCAGTAAGTGGGCGCCTATCACATTATGGCAAAGCATTGAATCAGTTTTTTGCGGGTTAACACTGGCTATTTTCACGCCTAACCGTTGGGGCGAGTTTGGGGGCCGTGTAATGTTTTTACCCCCGCGCCGGCGCATACATGGTGTATTTGCTATGGCCGTAGGCACCTTTGGGCAACTGGTTATTACCAGCGTGGTAGGTTCAGCCTCATTGCTGTGGTTTATTTATTATTTTTTACCAGTGAAGCACTGGCTGTATATTGGTTTACTGACTATTGGGGCAGGCTTTATTATCCTAATGCTGATTTTCTATTTTAATGTAAGATGGATGGTCTCTCTATTCAACAGCATTCCGTTTCTAAAAAAATACCACCGCTTTTTTGATGTCATGAAGCGGTACCGATTTCCGGAGTTGTTACGCATTATGGGTTATTGCCTTATTCGGTTTGCTACCTATTCTTTTCAGTACTACCTGATTATTCATTTGCTGCTGCCCGAAATTCCGATATTTAAAATCTTGCTGCTGATCTTTTCCTTTTTCTTTATTCAGTCGGTATTACCTACTATTGATGTGGTGGATATTAGTGTGCGTGGCGCCACAGCCGATACGTTGTTTGAGCATGTTACCCAGCAGCATATTGTAATTATTGCCGCTGTAGCACTGGTTTGGCTAACCAACATCATTGTGCCGGCCATATTAGGTTCTGTATTTGTTTTAAAATTGAAATTCTTTGATAACGCTGTATAGTTATATTTCCCTGTTGCTTACAGGCATTTACCTGTTTGTTTTGGTTTATTTGATTAAAGGATGGGCCGCATTACGCCGCCCTGCTCTGAAAACCGATGCACCGGTTACGAAAATAACCTTAATGATTGCGGCCCGTAACGAGGAAGAAAATATCGCTCATACTATTGAGGCTGTTTTAGCGCAGGATTACCCTAAGCACCTACTGGAAGTTATTATTGTTGACGATCACTCTACCGATCGCACAGCAGAAATTATTCGCAGCTATGCCCCGCAAGGTATTAAGCTATTGCAGATGAATGAGGCCGAAAGACTGAACTCTTACAAAAAGAAAGCTATTACAGAAGCCATTGCCCTATCTACCGGCGACTTGATGGTAGCTACTGATGCCGATTGCCACATGGGTCCACAATGGCTAAGTACCGTAGTAGGCTACTTTGAAACTTACAATCCGGTCATGATTTCATCGCCGGTTACGTACTTTAAAGAAGTCTCTTTGTTTGAACGCCTGCAAACATTAGAGTTTTCTTATTTAATTGGCATTGGGGCAGCCTTTATTGGTAACGGACGGGCATCTACCTGCAATGGAGCTAACTTGGCTTACCGTAAAGATGTTTTTTATGAGGTGGATGGCTTTAAAGGTATTGACGATGTAGCCTCAGGCGATGACGAGTTGCTGCTGCAAAAAATAGCCGAACGTTATCCTGGGCGCATAGGTTTTCTGAAACACCGTGAAGCTATTGTGTATACGCAAGCCAAGCCTAATCTGAAAGAGTTTTTACAGCAGCGCCGCCGTTGGGCTTCCAAGTCTACCAAATACAAAGATAAAAAGGTGGTAGGCTTGGCGGTAAGTATCTGGTTATTCAACCTTACTGTATTGGTTAATGCCTGCCTCAGCTTTTACAAATTGTACTTTTTTGAACTCTTTTGCATTCAGCTGTTTTTTAAATACTTGTTTGAGGCCGCATTTTTGTTGCCTATAATGCGCTTTTTTAAACGCACCGGCTTATTGATACTGCTTATTATTTTGTCGCCTATTCATATCCTGTATTTTGTATATGTAGGTTTGATAGGCAATACTCGAAAGTATGCCTGGAAGGGACGGGTAGTACGTTAACAACCTATTGGCTTAACTTTTAATTGGTTATTGATGTAATGCTTCTAAGGCTTGAGCAACCGCTTGTAACAAGTCTCTTTTCAGCTGACTGCCTTTGCTTTCTACCTGTTCGGGACTAATCAGCGCCCGATAGTTTCGTTCCTCATCGGGTTCAAAAAGTACCGGTATACCGTTAACATTCACCTCTATCCGGTATATATAGCCTGATAAAATCAAACGCGACTCAAACTCTAAATCCTCATTCCGGTAAGGTACGGTTAGCAAGAAAACATCATCCATAATATACAGTGAAGCAAACGGGCTGCCAATTATTCACTCATATTAGTTATGCACAACTTACGTTCAATTTTAATCGCGCTTAAGTTGTGCATAACCTTAAAACAGTAAAGGGCTGTTGATTTATAATTTGTATAGTACACCCCAGCCTGTACAAGCATCCCACCCCTTACCAGCACTGTAGCCTGTTTTTTTGCTAGTAGTTTTATTATCACCGCTGGTTACATCATGGCAAAAGCTACTGGCATTAGCGTACAATTGCGCATGTATAAAACCTACTGGTTTCTTCTTTTGCTCGTTAATTCTGGCTATCAGGCCTGCCATTAAAGGCGCTACAGCACTGGTGCCACCTATTACCATTTGCTGTCCATCTACCAGTACTTTATAGCCCGTGTTCGGGTCGGCATCAGCAGCTACGTCAGGAACACCCCGGCCTTTAAATTGGGTATCAATAGCAACCGGCACATTGGCTTTTTGCTGATAATCGGGTAAAGCAAAATAATCACTCACGCCTCCGCCTGTAGCCGAATCTGCCGACTCGTGCCAAACCGTTTCAGAAGTAATTTCATTATTGCTGGCCACCAGCTTGGTACCGCCGCAAGCCAGCACATAAGGGCTGGAAGCCGGAAAATCTACATGTACCTTACCATCCGTTTCACCATCTCTTGAACCACTATCACCGGCAGCCACGCAAATCGTAACGCCTAAGGCAGCAGCTGTTTTAAAAGCTTCGTTAAAGTTATCTAAAGCCTGTTTAGTCCAGTTTACTTCGGCAGAGCCCCAACTAATCGATATAACCGACGGTTTGTTTTGTGTATCGTGTATAGCTTTGGTAATAGCATCCAAAAAACCCTGATCGGTGTTGGGCGCAAAATAAACAGCAATGGTAGCGCCGGGTGCTACTGCGCCGGCTACTTCAATATCCAGCATCACCTCACCATCGGCCCCATCAGCAGTTGAAGGATTGTTTTTACCACCATCAACCGCTATGGCTTTTACAGATGGCACTTTTATACCTAAGCCTTTGAAATAATTGGTAATATCTGCTGTACGAAAACCGCCACCTAGTTCAATAATAGCAATGCACTGTCCATTTCCGGTTACACCGGCCGGGAAGCCATAAATAGTAGCCAGCTGATCGGGCGTAAAAGCCTGGGGAGCGGCAGCATGCGATACAATTTTATCCTGCTGTTTAGCCACCTGAAACATAGGCCGGGCAATAGGCCGGTTATCTAAACCGAACACACCGGCAATTATATTTTCCAGGTTAGATGGAATGTGTACTTCATCAGTTAAGGCTCGGAACTGACCAGCTTCTGTTTGATAACCTTTTAATTCTACCTGAAATGCTTCTTCGAAATCGCTGATTTTGCCGGTTAATATTACACTGCGTCGGGCTAAATTAACATCTGCGGTTGTTAAATGATAGCTTTGAGCAAAAGCTTCTATGGCATCCACATCTTTGGTTGAAGCCGCATAACTTCGCTCATAAGTAGTCCGGGTAATCTGGTGGCTGGTAAATGACTCGACAGGCAACTGCTTTTTGCGTCGCAACCTTACGGTTACTTCAATAGTTTGTTCTTTATCCAGATCGTGCAGGGGTTCACCAGAGGATATTTCTTTGTAGCTTCCGGCTAATTTAATGTGGGATGGCTTTTTCATAGCTGCATATTTACCTTTTAGTTAATAGTAAATAACCCGATAGTTAAATAAAGTTTTACCACATAGCAGTATTAATTATTGCGGTCTGTTTTTCATATATTCAAGCCCGAAACAATGGTGCATCCTAAGCAAATTTTCTCAGGCATGCACCTAATCAACAAACCATTAAAGTTAACTTTTTTACGGCGAAACATAACTTATCTCACAGTAGTATAAGTACTTACCTAATTGATTCACTAAAATGAAATGCCCGAAATGCAAAAAGGAGTTCAGCGACCGAATTCCGCGTAGCTTTTTAGTTAAAAACGCATTATTCTTTTTACCCCTTCGTCGTTATTTCTGTGATAAATGCTTATCCCGAAAACATATCTGGATCAGGCAGCGAGATGTTGAACAGGTTAAATCATTAAGGCATAGTTAAAGCTTCAGCATAGCTGATCCTCTTTGCAGCTAAAAACAAACTATAAGCCGTTTTATGAGTTAAGGGGATAAAGCAGCTTCATCTTGAAAACGAATTCATCCACTCCATTAACCGGCCGCCTGAAATGGGTAGAGCACATTGCTGCACTGATGGATGATCGTTTCCGAATACCGGGCACACAGTTCCGCTTTGGCTTAGATCCCATTCTGAATCTTATTCCGTTTGCTGGTGATGTATCAGGATTTGTTGTAGCCGCAGCACTGGTATGGGTAATGGCCCGCCATGGTGTAAGCCGTAAAGTATTAATCTTAATGGCCGTTAGTATTTGCCTGGATGCCCTGATTGGCGCTATACCTTTAGTAGGGCAAATTTCAGATTTTTATTTCAAAGCCAACACCCGCAACATCAAACTACTGAAAGAGCATTATGAAGAAGGCCGGCATCAGGGTAGCGGAACCGGCGTGCTTATTCTTATTTTCCTGCTATTATTTGCCTTTTTCGCCTTGTTTATTTTCCTGCTATACCATGTTGCTCTTTGGGTAAAAAGCTGGTTTTAACCTAGCTAAAATGATTATTTATCCACAATTACTGTTATAACAAGGCTGGTTAACAACTTTTTTTTTCTAATCAACCCAAATGAGCGATATTGAGCCGGCTAATCTATATACATGCCAGCTTCTACAGATTACACCCCGGCTCAACGCACTTGGCAGCTTTTCAGGCGCAACAAAGCAGCCTTAGCCGGTTTGGCTATCATTATCATCACCGTACTGGCGGCCTTGCTGGGCTATCTTATCATGCCTGATAATACGCCTGCGGCCAATAATATGTCGTTGCGGCTTAGCTTGAAAAAACCGGGCACTACTTTCCGGCTACTGCGCCTGCGTAGGCCAGAAAAAATAGATACCGTAAACCTGCTTACCCAAATGCTTTACGGCCAACCATCTCCCTATCAAGATATCCCTATCACAAGTTGTCACTTTACAAACGATTCCGTTATTGTTCAGGAGTATGTAAGTGCCGAAGATAAGCCAGAACGTAAAGCCTACAACATATTTGAGGTAGTAACCGGACATCCTCCCACTTATAAGAGCGGGCAAGTTACCGTATGTAATTCCAACAAGCACTGTTATACATTCTCAATCAATCCGGCTCTTTATGAACGTTTTAGAACTACTATTCAATCAGAAAACCTATCTACAAAAACCTTCTGGCTGGGTACGGATATTTACGGCCGCGATTTATTAAGCCGGTTAATTTTAGGGGCACGCATATCCTTATCAGTAGGTTTAATGGCTGTGCTCATCAGCTTGCTGATTGGGGTTAGCATAGGAGCCATAGCCGGCTATTACGGCGGCTGGATTGATGCCGGGCTAAGCTGGCTCATGAATATTTTGTGGTCGTTACCTGCTTTACTACTAGTTATAGCTTTATCATTCGCTTTGGGAAAAGGGCTTTGGCAAATATTTATAGCAGTGGGTCTGTCTATGTGGGTGGAAGCTGCCCGGGTGGTACGTGGTCAGGTGATCAGCTTAAAACAAGCCGAGTACATTGAGGCCGCCCGTGCATTAGGTTATACACAAACCCGCATTATCATTCGGCATATTTTACCTAATATTGCAGGACCAGTACTGGTTATAGCTGCCTCAAATTTTGCTTCGGCTATTTTGCTGGAAGCAGGTTTAAGTTTTTTAGGTTTTGGCGCCCAACCGCCCGTACCTACCTGGGGAGGCATGATACGTGAACATTATGGATATATTATTATGGATGCCGCTTATTTAGCTGTATTACCGGGTTTAGCTATCATGCTGATGGTTTATGCTTTCAATCTGGTTACGGTAGGCCTGCGTGATGCCTTCGACATAAAATCACAAAATATCCGCTTATAGAATATTTTTTCTATTTTAGAACTTCCAAGAATACGATGCAGACTATTGAAGAAGGCTCAGGCGAAGACGAACTTATTAAATTGTTACTCAAACGGCAGTGGGAGCTCAACTCTCTGCTCGAGGTAACACAAGCTATCAATAAGAATACGTCGGCCCCGGTTTTGATTCAAATGCTGGAGGTTATCCTGAAAAACTATCTGCACATAGGCAAGCTGAGGTTTTTGGTAGAAAGGCAGGGAGCGTTTGTTTGCGTATCTAAGTACGGGGGCAATTTTGAAACCGTACCTGTACTATATAAAGCCTGCCTGCAGTTAAAAAAAGTAAAGATACCTACCGCACTGGCCGGCCATGCCGACCGACTACTGAGCAGCTACAGCTATTTCATTCCCATTTATCATAAAGGTAAAGCACTGGCTTATGCCCTGATTGGTGATTTTAACCTATCGGGCGAAATGCTGAGTAATGACTTGAACTTTATCCAAACGCTGATTAATGTAATTGTAGTAGCGTTAGAAAACAAAAAGCTGTTCAGGGAACGTTTACAGGCCGAACGCTTACAACGCGAGTTGGAATTGGCAGCCGAGGTGCAGAACATGTTGATACCGGTTAAGGTTCACAAAGACAAAGCAGTAGAACTAGGCGCTAAATATTTGCCGCACCAGGATATTGGTGGTGATTACTTCGACTTTTTCCGACTGAATGATCAGGAGTTTTTATGGTGTATTGCCGACGTATCGGGTAAAGGTATATCGGCCGCGCTTTTAATGGCTAACTTTCAGGCCAGTTTGCGAGCATGGGCTACAGTTGATGATGATTTATCAAACGTGGTAAGGCGGCTTAATACTATTGTTATCAAGAATACTAAAGGCGAGCGGTTTATTACTTTGTTTTTAGCGAAGTATAATGAATCTACCCGCAAGCTTACCTACATCAATGCCGGGCATACACCTTCTATTTTACATACTGGCAATACCACCCTGCCGTTACGCGCCGGTACTACCATGATTGGTGTTTTTGAGGAGCTTCCGTTTTTAAACCAGGGAGAAACGATAGTTGACCCTGGCAGTTTGCTATTCAATTATACAGATGGTTTAATGGATTATGAACTGAATAAAAACGATCATTGGGATGAAGACACTTTAATTGAGTTTGTAAAAGACTACAGCCATTTATCGGCCGACAAGTTTAATCAGGTACTCATGGATCACCTGAACCGTATTATACGGGGTCGCCGTATTGACGATGTCACATTGCTTACGCTTAAATTCTGCTAAAATTATTGATGCTGCAATCTAGATATCAGCATCATTTGCTTGAGGCTGGCTGCGATGAGGCAGGCCGTGGTTGCCTGGCCGGACCAGTATTTGCCGCAGCCGTTATTTTACCGGCAGATTTCACCCACCCGCTGCTTACCGACTCTAAACAACTTACCGAAACTGAACGCTATCAATTACGGCCCGAAATTGAACAGCAAGCACTGGCTTATGCAGTAGCCTCAGCCAGCCCTGCCGAAATTGATGAGATTAATATCCTGAATGCTTCTTTTCTGGCTATGCACCGGGCCATTGAAGGGCTGGTGCCTCAACCTGAGTTTTTAATTATTGATGGCAATCGGTTCAAGCCTTACGCCAACATACCGCACCAATGTTTAGTTAAAGGTGATAGCCGTTATTATAGCATTGCGGCCGCTTCGGTACTGGCCAAAACCTACCGTGATGATTATATGCAGCAACTGGCAGCCGAGTATCCGCAGTATGATTGGGCCAGTAATAAAGGTTACGGCACAGCACGGCACCGGGCTATGCTGGTGCAACACGGACCATCTCCACACCACCGCCGTACATTTCGCGTGAAAAGTCAGCAGCTGAACATTTTTTAACGATAGCTTGTATAAGGGGTTTCGGGATATTAAATTTGCTATCACCACTTATACAACCTGTGAAAATTCTGCTGCTTACACATTTGACGCCTTTTCCGCAAAACAGCGGATATCCTATTGTAGTAGGCAATACTATTCAGGGCTTGGTTGATTCAGGTCACCAGGTTACCTTATTTTCTCTTGATACTAAAAAACCAAACAAAGGCAACGATCCGAAAACGGATGCGCTGACCAGCCAGATACACTATTACTGTCATGAAACAGATACCAACGTATCGCCCGCGCAGGTAGCGCTAAGCTGGGTTAATGGCAAGCTTTTCATGATAGATCGATATTATGATGCGGAATTTGAACGCTTGCTGATTAAAGAACTGCAAAGCACCACTTACGATATTATCCAGTTTGAGGGTTTATTTGTAACGGCTTATCTGAATGCCGTACGTAAGGTTACTTCTTCTAAACTGTTATACCGGGCTCACCATATTGAGTACTTGGTTTGGGAACGGCTGGCCCAGCAGAAAAATGATCCGATAAAAAGGCTTTACCTGCGGCTCATGGCTAAACGCATTAAGAAATTTGAGCTGCAGCAACTGAAACGGTTTGATGCCGCTGCGGTATTTACCACGCAAGATAAAGACTTGCTGAACGGTCACCATCCGCAGCTACCGGTTGAAATCTTACCAGTGGGCCTGAACCTCACCCGTTACCAACCCAGTTGGGATAAAACCGAATTTCCGAGTTTATTTTTTTTAGGTGCTATGGATTGGATGCCCAACCGGGAAGGTATGGAATGGTTTCTGGATAATTTTGTGCAGGAACTTACGCAAGGCGATTTACGCGTTCGCTTTTATGTAGCCGGTAATGATATACCCGAGCGTTTTGACGATTACGAAGTAATGGGCAAAATTTACATCCAAGGCGAGGTAGATGACGCGCTGGAATTTGTAAACAGCAAAGCTATCATGATTGTGCCCCTGCTATCGGGCGGTGGTATGCGTGTAAAAATTGTAGAAGGCATGGCTATGCAAAAGTGCATCATCTCTACTTCCTTAGGAGCGGAAGGTATCAACTACAAGCACGGTGTTAATATCCTAATCGCTAACACGCGTGAAGAGTTTTTTAGGGCCATTAAGCGCTGTATATCTGACGAAAATTATTGTAAAGATATTGGCCATCATGCCCGCCTCCTGGTAGAAGAGCAACACAATGCGGCTTCTATTACCCAACGTTTGGTAACCTTTTATCAGCAGATGCTTTTAGCCTGATTTGGGCTAAATTTTATTACTTTTGCGCCCAACAAACTTCGGGCAATGAAAAATACTGCTTTAACTCCCATACACATTCAAGAAGGCGCCAAAATGGTACCTTTTGCCGGGTACAACATGCCGGTGCAATACGCTGGCATTAACGCCGAACATGATACCGTACGCAAAGCGGTAGGTGTATTTGATGTAAGCCACATGGGTGAGTTTATTTTAAAAGGCGAAGGTGCCCTTAATCTTATTCAGCAAGTAACCAGTAATGATGCTTCCAAGCTGTATGATGGTAAGGTGCAATACTCTTGCTTGCCTAACGAGCAAGGCGGTATTGTAGATGACTTGCTGGTGTACCGCATTGACGAGAAAACCTATATGCTGGTGGTAAACGCCTCGAACATTGAAAAAGATTGGGAGTGGATCAGCAAATACAACAGCTATGGGGTAGAGATGAAAGATATATCTGACCGTACTTCGCTGTTAGCTATACAAGGCCCTAAAGCTACCGAGGCGCTGCAAAGCTTAACCGACATTGATTTGGCCTCGATGGAGTATTACACCTTCAAAAAAGGCACATTTGCCGGGATTGATAATGTATTGGTATCGGCTACCGGCTATACCGGAGCAGGGGGCTTTGAAATTTATTTTGATAACGAACACGCCGAACATATCTGGAAAGCCGTATTTGAAGCTGGCGCTCCATTCGGTATTAAACCTATAGGCTTGGGCGCCCGTGATACCCTGCGCCTGGAAATGGGCTTTTGCCTATATGGTAACGACATTGACGATACCACTTCACCACTGGAAGCCGGCTTAGGCTGGATCACCAAGTTCAGCAAACCCTTCACCAACTCCGAAGCTTTGCAGCAGCAAAAGCAACAAGGCATCAGCCAAAAGCTGGTGGGCTTTGAAATGGTAGAACGAGGCATTCCGCGCCACAACTATGAAATTGTAGATGCCGAAGGTAACAATATAGGCCGTGTTACTTCAGGTACCCAGTCGCCTTCACTGCAAAAAGCTATTGGCATGGGCTACGTTAATGCTACCTTTACCAAAGAAGGTTCAGAAATTTACATTAAAATTCGTGATAATAAAATAAAGGCTCAGGTAGTAAAACTACCTTTTGCTTCACAGCCTGCTAAAGCTGGCGCATAAGCACTTACTACAAAAAATGACTTACGTCATTGTACCATACGAAGCGACCGCTGATCTTTGCATAACTAACGTGCGCTGAGCAGAGGTCGCTTTGTATTTCACATTAGCGGCATTGGCCATTCATTATTATTTATGCAAAAAAACTGCCTTGAGGTTTGCCTTACCCCGGCTTTACTACCCTTATATAAAGTAGAAAATTATATTGTTGTTATCATCGACATCTTCAGGGCTACGTCATCTATCTGTTACGGTATTGAGAACGGGGCTGAAGCTATTATACCCGTATCAGAAGTAGAAGAATGTGCCGCTTATCGTGAAAAAGGATTGAACTACTTACTAGCTGCCGAACGCAACGGCGAAGTAGTGACTGGTTTTGATTTTGGCAACTCGCCGTTCGCTTACACACCCGAAAAGGTAGCTGGCAAAACAGTAGTACTTACCACTACCAACGGTACACATGCTTTGCACTTGTCACGCCAGGCTAAAAGAGTAGTTATTGGCTCGTTTTTAAATCTAACAGCACTATGCAACTGGCTGAAAACGCAGCACGATAATATTTTGCTGGTATGCGCCGGCTGGAAAAATAACTTCAACCTGGAAGATACTTTATTTGCCGGTGCCGTAATTGAACAACTAAAAGAACTGGAGTACAAGCTGGATGACCCTGCCATTGCGGCTAACGATTTATACCAATTAGGCAAACACGACATCAGCGACTATCTGAAAAAAACCTCGCATGGCGAACGCCTGCGCAAGCTGGGCATTACCGAAGATATTGCCTTTTGCATGCAGATTGATCTAACCACAGCCATACCTGTACTGGAAGGAGAGAAATTAACAAAGCTGCAAGATTAATATACTTGCAGCTTTATTGTTATTTATCAATCGGCACGTAGGGTTTTTACCGGATTGGTTAATGCTGCTTTGATAGATTGAAAGCTGATAGTTAATAAAGCGATCAGAATAGCCAATAAACCTGCGGCTACAAACACCCACCAATTAATGGTTATTCGGTAAGCATAGCCATCCAGCCACTGGTGCATACTCCACCAAGCTATCGGAAAGGCAATAATGGCGGCAATAATTACCAGTTGAATAAATTCTTTGGATAACAAAGTAGTAATACCCGCCACACTAGCACCTAATACTTTACGAATACCTATTTCTCTGTTACGCCTTTCGGCAGTGTAGGCGGCCAAACCAAACAGCCCCAGGCAGGAGATGACAATAGCCAAAGAGGCAAAAACACCGGAAAGCTTTCCGACCAATGCCTCACTTTTAAAACGCTGGTTAAACTGATCGTCAACAAAGTTATACACAAAGGGGTAGGCTGGTTCACTATTTTTCATAACACCTTCTATGCGGTTTAAGGCATTAGCTATATCAGCTTGTGGCTTAATACGGGCATAAATATACTTTGCTTCTGATGGCGTGCAGAAAAAAATAACCGGATCACTAGTACCGTACATATCGCCATATACAAAATCTTTAACTACGCCTACTACCGTAAAAGTTAAGGTTCGTGTTTCATTTACATCAGTCTGCATGGTTTTACCTAAGGCGCTTCCTTCACCCAATAGTTGTGCAAGAGATTCGGTGATGATGATATTGGTACTATCTGACTTACTATCCGTTTTAAAATCACGGCCTTCCTTTAACTTTAAATTCAGGGTCGGGATTAAGCCACTGTTCACATAACGGTAAGACATTAAGATTTCTTTATTCGGATCTTTACCTTGCCATCTAAATCCGGAACCATTATCACCGTCGCTTAGGGGATTGTAATCGCTTAAACCCAGGTTATCTATAACGCCGGTGTTCAGTAATTCCTGCTTTACCGCAGTAAAGTTGCGCACCGTAGTTGAATGAATATCTATCGCCACCAGGTTGTTGCGGTTATAACCTAATTCTCTGTTTTTTACATGCTGTATTTGCTGATAAATGATGATAGTACTAATAATAAGTGTTATAGATATGCTGAACTGTAACACCGCCAGCCCTTTCCGAACGTATTCTGGTCCGCTGCTTTTTACCTTGTGCCCTTTAAATATGGCAACCGGGTTAAAAGAGGAAAGATAAAAAGAAGGGTAACTGCCCGAAAACAAACCACACACCAAAGCAATAACCAGTAAAGCTGCCATGTGTACAGGTTTGAATACCTCTGCGGTTAACTGTTGCTGAACTAATTGGTTAAAGCCAGGCAACAGCAACACTACGATAATTACACTTAATATAACGGCTATTACCGACATCAGTAATGCTTCGCCAATAAATTGTGTAATTAGCCGGCTTTTAACGGCTCCTAGTACTTTGCGTACACCTACTTCTTTAGCTCGCTTTTCGCTACGGGCCGTAGCCAGATTCATGAAGTTGATGCAGGCGATCAGCAGTATAATCCAGGCGATAAAGGTGAACATACGGATATACTGAATGCGGCCTCCGGCTTGCTTCCCATTTTCAAAGCCCTGACGCAGGTGCCAGTCGTTCATGGAAAACAACAATGGCCGCGCAATAGCACCCGATGCTTTGGTTTGTATATAACCGTACAGTTGTTTGTTAACTGCATCCGGACTGGCTCCAGGCTGTAATTCCACGTAAGTGTTAACACTGTTGTTGCCCCACACTGCTAAATCGGCTATACGCTGCTTGTAAGTAATTTCGAAAGGAGCCAACCAGTCAAATTGCAGCGTAGAGTTAGATGGTACGTCCTTAATTACACCCGAAACTACGTAGCTGCGCTCATTATTTACTCTCAGCATTTTACCTACAGCTTGGTTTTCAGACCCGAAGAACTGCCTGGCCATTTTTTGGGTAATCACTACCGAGTACAACTCCCGAAAAGCAGTTTGAGCATTGCCCTGTACGAACTCGATAGTAAACATATTGAAAACAGAAGGATCAGCATATACGCCTTGTTCGTACAATGCCTTATCTCCCCGACTGAACAAAAAACGGGCATCATCCATACGGCAAGTGTTGGCAATGCCGGATATCTCCGTTTTCATAGCAGGCCCCATTGGAGCTGGGGTAGAACCAAAGGTACGCACGCTACCATCATACGCCTGATTTTCCATAATACGGTACAAGCGGTCGCGCTTGCTATATTGCTGATCAAAGCTGATCTCGTTCTCCACCCATAAAAAAATCAGACTGGCACAGGCAATGCCCATAGCCAAACCAAAAATATTTAGGAAACTATAAGTCTTATTTTTCCAAAGGTTGCGGAACAAAGTTTTAAAAAAGAGCTGAATCATAAATGAATGCTACTAGTTGCCAATTACACGATTAGAAAACTCTTTCCCAAGACAATGCCACCAATATAAACAATTACAAATCAACCAATTACATTAATATATATTAAGATTGTCTGTTCGCTTTTGATACAAGTAAGTGTCCGTTTACAGCGGATTGTACCCTTATTTTAGCTTTTCGTTGTTCCGATGCCGGTCGGCATCCCTGATGCTTTTCTTTTCCAGATTTTTCTCCAGTGCCTCCGTTAGATTAATGCCAGTTTGATTAGCCAGACATATCAGCACAAACAACACATCAGCCATTTCATCAGCCAGGTTTACTTCGGTATCAGATTTCTTGAAGGATTGTTCGCCATACTGCCGGGCCATAATGCGGGCTACTTCGCCCACTTCCTCCATTAAAATAGCGGTATTGGTCAGTTCATTAAAATAGCGGATACCCGTCGTGTTAATCCAGCGGTCAACCAGTTGCTGTGCTTCTTCAATCGTCATAAACACGAATGTCTCGAATTGAATCGAATTATACGAATGTGAGTCAACACTAATTATGCAAGCTGAATAGATTACAAAAATTCAAAGCATCATTTACTAAAAGATAACGTGCCTTATTTATACTTACCAATTCATATAATTCGCAATCATTCACGATTCTTCGTGTCCATAATGATAGTGACCGGCCCATCATTGACCAGGCTAATCTTCATATCGGCACCAAAAATACCAGTGGCTGTATCATGACCGGTCAAAGAGGTCAGTGTGGTAATCATCTGTTCATACAACGGAATGGCTTTATCAGGCTTAGCCGCACGAATAAACGAAGGTCGGTTGCCTTTTTTAGTTTGAGCGAACAGTGTGAACTGTGAAATCAGCAGAATACGACCGTCAATATCAGCCAGAGATTTATTCATCAATCCGTTTTCATCACCAAATACCCGCATGCCTACAATCTTCTGAGCCAGCCATTGCACATCTTCAATGGTATCAATATCTTCAATGCCTAGCAAAATCAAAAACCCTGTATTAATTTGGCCAGTAACCTGACCATCAACCGTGCAGGATGCACTGGTAACTCGTTGTAGTATAGCGCGCATTGTTAGAATTGAGAATATAGAATCAGGAATAAAGATGCAAAACCATTCGTAGAGATACAATGCTTTTCATCTCTTAAACCAACAAAAAAGCCACAAGATATTGTGCTATATATTTTTAATCACCCGCAAAAAAGGTCTTGACTCCTGATTCTATATTCTTGATTCTCAATTATGCTCTGGTATCATTACCATGATACATGCTCAGGTAACTTTCGTAGCGGGAGGGTTCAATTTCACCATTTTCTAGAGCTTCCAGTACAGCGCAGCCGGGTTCGTTGATATGCCGGCAATTATGAAAACGGCAGCTATGCATACGATCACGCATTTCAGGAAAGAAGTGGCTGAGTTCCTGCTGGTCAATATCAATAATCCCCAACTCACGTATACCGGGCGTATCAATAATAGCACCGCCACCAGGCAGATCGTACATTTCGGCAAAAGTGGTGGTGTGCATGCCTTTATCGCTCCATTCGGATACTTCCATGGTACGCAGTTGCAAATCAGGTAGTATGGCATTCATCAAGCTGGATTTACCGACGCCTGAGTGCCCGGAAAACAAAGTAATTTTATCTTTTAGCTGCGTTACTAATTGCGGAATGTTGGTGCCCTTTAAGGCTGATACCTCATAACATGGATAACCCAGGTTTTCATAAATGCTTTTGTACTCGGCCAGTATCTCCAACCCTTCTTCACTAAACATATCGAGCTTGTTAAACACCAACGAGGCCGGAATATCATAAGCTTCGGCAGTTACCAAAAAGCGGTCAATAAACCCCAGCGAAGTACGCGGGGAAGCCAAAGTAACTACCAAAAAAGCCTGATCAAGATTGGCTGCAATAATTTGTGCTTGTTTAGACAGGTTGATGGATTTGCGGATAATATAATTTTTGCGTGGATGCAGTTTGTTAATGACCCCTTGCTGTAATTCAGGCTCCAGGTCAAAATCTACCTGGTCGCCCACAGCAATGGGGTTGGTGGTGGTGAGCCCCTGAATACGGAACTTACCTTTGATACGGCAGTCATACCGGTTTCCTTCAGGTGTTTGTACCTGATACCAGCTGCCGGTTGATTTAGTGACGATACCCTGCATAAAGTGCGTAAAACTACAAAACTTTAAGCCCTAACTAAAAATTAACCTATTCGGTTTGCATTTGTAATATTTATCTCTTTAATTTACAACCGTCAGCACCTGACGAATACATACATGATTACCAACATTACTATTACAACCATTATTACCACCACCGGCATTTGTTCCGGAGGCAGGTAGTTTGTACGGTAAGAAAAAATAAAAACCAACAAAAGCGCCTTCCTCCGGTAAAACAGAGGAAGGCGCTTTTGCTTTAACAGGGCGTATATGAAAGTTTTAAAATTTGGAGGCACTTCAGTAGGTTCGGCAGAAAGTATCCGTACCGTAATTGACATTATCGGGCAGGAACGTGAACCCGGCTCAGGTTTGGTGGTAGTTACATCGGCCATGAGCGGAGTAACCAATCTGCTGGCAGAAATGGCTACAAATGCAGCTGCCGGACAAGAGTTTACAGCACAATTGGCCGAATTGGAAAGCCGGCATTTTGATGCTGTAAAGCAGTTGCTCGATATTCCGCACCAAAACCCGGTTTATACCCGCCTTAAAATTTACTTCAACCAACTGGAAGATTTGCTGCAAGGCGTGTTTACCTTGCGGGAATTAACTGCCAAAACACGCGACCACATTCTAAGCTTTGGCGAACGCTGTTCTACTTTATTGCTGAGCCGTTTGGCCTTACAGCATTTTCAAGAAGTGTTGTTTGTGGATGCTACTGAGGTGATTAAAACAGACAGCAGCTTCGGGCAGGCTAAAGTAAATACCGGATTAACCGACCTATTAATACGCAACCTGGTTACCGAGAATGCCGGCAAAATATTGCTGGTAACCGGCTTTATTGCCAGTAATGATGCCGGACAGGTAACTACTTTAGGTCGTGGTGGTAGTGATTATACCGCAGCCCTGTTTGGCGCAGCCCTGCAAGCTACTGAGATACAGATTTGGACTGATGTAAACGGCATGATGACTGCCGACCCACGCTTGGTTAAAAAAGCCTTCTCGTTACCGGAACTAACTTATACCGAGGCCATGGAGCTATCGTACTTTGGGGCTAAGGTTATCTATCCACCTACCATGATTCCGGCATTTTTAAAGCGCATTCCTATCGTTATTAAAAATACTTTCGAGCCTACCTTTGAAGGTACCTTTATCCGGCATGATGTAAAAGCTAATAATAATTTACCTATTAAAGGGATCTCTTCCATCAGCCAAATCAGCATCCTGAATTTGCAGGGTAGCGGCATGGTAGGTAAAGCCGGGTTTAGCGGCCGCTTGTTTTCCTTACTAGCTCGCGAGCAGATCAATGTGATTCTGATTACCCAATCTTCCTCCGAGCACAGCATTACCTTCGCGGTACAGCCAGAGGCTGCGGAAAAAGCCCAAAAACTAATCATACAGGAGTTTGAGTTGGAGCTACTGGCGCAAAAGCTGGATGCTCCCGTGATTGAAGGCAACTTGGCCATCTTGGCCATTGTAGGTGAAAACATGAAACAAACGCCGGGCATGTCGGGCCGCTTGTTCAATGCCTTAGGGCGTAATGGGGTGAATGTACGAGCTATTGCGCAAGGTTCGTCGGAGTATAATATTTCGGTTATTATATCGGCAACTGATCTGGCTAAGGCTATGAATGCCGTGCATGATGCCTTTTTTACACAGTTTAACAAAACGCTGCATGTGTTTTGCCTGGGCACCGGTCAAATTGGTAAAACCTTATTCAACCAGCTACAGCAGCACGGCGACTACCTACAACAGAACAACAGCATACAGGTAAAAATTGCTGGTATCAGTAACACCCGCCAGATGCTGTTTAACAGTGATGGCTTAACGCTGGATACCTGGCAGCAACAATTGGAACAGCATGGCGAACCTGCCGATTTAGCCGAGTTTGTAGCCCGCATGAAAAGCATGAACCTGCCCAACTGTGTGTTTGTAGATAACACGGCCAGTCCGCAGCCTATTGTTTGCTATGGGGATGTATTTAAAGCCAACATATCTATTGTTACTTGTAATAAAATTGGCAATTCGGGGCCTTACAGTCAATATAAAAAATTTAAAGATACGGCCCGTAAACATGGCGTGGATTTCTTCTACGAGACTAACGTAGGAGCCGGTTTACCAATCATCCGCACCCTGAAAGATTTAATGAGCAGTGGCGACCGGGTACAAAAAATTGAGGCTATTTTGTCGGGTACTATTTCATACATCTTTAATAATTTTAAGGGTTATGTCAGCTTTCATGATGTGGTAAAAACCGCGCAGGAAAAAGGTTATACTGAACCTGACCCGCGCGATGATTTGAGTGGTAAAGATTTTATGCGCAAAATACTCATCCTGGCCCGTGATGCCGGTTACCCGATGGAAGCCGAAGAGGTGCAAATTGAAAACATGCTGCCACAAGCCTGCCTGGATGCTCAAACCGTTGATGATTTCTATGCAGCGCTGAAAGCTGAAGATGCCTACTTCAACAACCTGAAACAACAAGCCGAAAGCAGCGGCAAAGTACTGCGCTACATTGGCAAGTTGGATAATGGTCAGGCATCCATTACCCTGCAAATGGTTGATGAAAGCCATCCGTTTTTCAGCATGTCGGGCAGTGATAATATCATTGCGTTTACGACTGATAGGTATCGCGAGCGACCTATGGTAGTAAAAGGCCCAGGTGCAGGTGCCGAAGTAACCGCCGCCGGTGTATTTGCCGATTTAATTAATGTAGGAGCGAATTAGAATCAGGAATATAGAGTCAAGAATCAAGAGCTAAGAACCAGGATCAGCATAATTATGGAACAGGAACCAGCAGCCTTTACATCATCTTTCAACAACACAAGTCCCGCAACTGAAAACCCGCAACCTATCACCGGCAACCCGCAACCCGGAACCGAAATTAAAGTTTTTGCACCGGCTACCGTAGCTAATGTGGTTTGCGGCTTTGATGTACTGGGCTTTGCCGTAGATGAACCCGGCGATGAGGTAGTGATGCGCGTAACAGACCAGCCCGGCATTACGATCAGTAAAATCACTGGCGATAATGGCCGGTTGCCGCTAAATCCGGCTAAAAATACGGTAAGCGTAAGTGTGCAGCATTACTTGGACAGCATTGGCCGTACCGATTTAGGTTTGGATATTGAACTTCATAAAAAGATGCCGATTGGTAGCGGCTTAGGCTCTAGTTCGGCCAGTACTGTAGCCGGCTTGTTTGCCGCTAAAACTTTGCTAGGCGATGAAAGGGATGCAGCACAGTTGCTGCCATTCGCCATGAAGGGCGAAGAGATGGCTTGCGGGCATGGTCATGCGGATAATGTGGCGCCAGCCTTACTGGGTGGCTTTGTACTCATTCGTAGCTATGAACCGCTGGATGTAATCCGTTTGCCGCACCCCACCGGCTTGTACTGTGCTATTGTATTCCCGGAGGTAGATGTACCTACCCGCGAAGCCCGACAGATTATCCGCAACAAAATAGCCATGAAAGATGCCGTTACCCAGTGGGGCAATATAGCGGGCTTGGTAAGCGGCTTGTTCATGCAGGATATTGACCTGATTGGCCGCAGTATGCAAGATGTACTGGTAGAACCCGTACGCTCCATCCTGATACCTGATTTTTACCGCTTACGCGAACTGGCTATGCAGGCCGGTGCAGTAGGTTTCGGTATATCCGGTTCGGGCCCATCTGTATTTGCCTTTGCACGTAATGAAGAAACCGCCCGGCAGATTACCCAACAATTACAGCAGCATCTATCGAGCCTAAAAATAGGCTCGCAAGCTTATGTATCTACTATTAATGATGCCGGACCGAGAGTTGTGGTCTGAATCTGAATTTATTGAATTAAAGAATAAACAGAATTGATATAGTTTAGCCGTTGTCAGTGCCTTTACAGATAACGGTTGCATAATAGTAACTGACATGAAATTATATAGCACCAACAATACGGCACATCAGGTAGCCTTTCAGGACGCTGTTTTTAACAGTATGCCGCAGGATAAAGGCTTGTACATGCCCATAGAGATTGCGCGCCTGCCCGACAGCTTTTTTACTGAACTACCGCAGTTTACTTTACCGGAAATTGCCTTTCAGGTAGCTCGGCACTTACTACAGGATGCAATTCCGGAAGCTGACTTGAAAGCTTTAGTAGAGGATGCCATTAACTTTCCGGCACCTGTAATCAAGCTGGATGAAAACGTGTACGTGCTGGAGCTTTTTCATGGCCCTTCATTGGCGTTTAAAGATTTTGGTGCCCGGTTTATGAGCCGGGTAATGAGCTATTTTTTGCAGCCCGATGAAAAACAATTGGATGTACTGGTAGCTACCTCCGGTGATACCGGTGGCGCCGTTGCTTTGGGCTTTTTAGGGGTACCAAACACGCGTGTTACTATTTTATACCCGAAAGGTAAAGTAAGCCAAATTCAAGAACTGCAACTGACCACCAACGGGCAGAACATACGAGCATTGGAAATTGATGGCACCTTTGATGATTGCCAGGCATTGGTAAAACAGGCTTTCACCGATGCGGAACTTAATGCACAATTTCGGCTTACCTCAGCCAACTCCATCAATATTGCCCGATTGATTCCACAAACGTTTTATTATTTTAATGCTTATGCTCAGCTACTGCATGAGGGTAAAAGCAAAGTGGTTTTCGCTGTACCCAGCGGCAACTTTGGTAACATTGGGGCTGGTTTACTGGCTTGGAAAATGGGCTTGCCCGTGCAGCAGTTTATTGCCGCTACCAATGCGAACGATACAGTGCCAGCTTTTTTAAAATCAGGCGTGTATGAGCCTAAAGCTTCGGTGCAAACTATTGCTAATGCAATGGATGTAGGCAACCCCAGCAACTGGATGCGCATTGCAGATTTGTTTAAAGAAGATTTAGCGCAATTAAACCACCTCATGACCGGCTACAGTTATACCGACGAGGAAACGCGCAAAGCGATGCAGCAGGTGTTTGACCAATACAACTATGTAGTTTGTCCGCATACGGCTATTGCCTGGCGAGCCTTGCAGGATTGGCAGCAAACCCATCTAGATGCAGCAGGCGTGTTCTTATCCACTGCACACCCTTGCAAGTTCCCGGATGTTTTTCCTGAAAGTATAGCCAGCCACATTCAGGTTCCCGAACAGGTAAAAACATTGGAAGCACAACAAAAGCAGATGGTAAGTTTGAGTAATAACTTTGAAGGATTTAGAAATTATTTACTGAGTAACCAATAGCTTTTGCATTCTTGAACGTCACGCTGAACCTGTTTCAGCATCCCACCAGCGGAGTAATCTACTTGTTCAAATTCAGACTACCTGATTCGTGTCACCATTCATCTGTCATGCTTAACCTTTTCAGCATGGCAGATAAATGAAATACGACTAGCTGTATTTCTATCTACTGAGCCGGTTTGAACTCTACCAACTGTATCGAAAAATCTTTTGATGGACGCTTGGTTGGGTCGGATAGCTCATTTACTTTAGAATTGAGCACGTATAATTGTCCGTTAGCCGTAGTGCCCGTACTAGGCTGCTGAAAGCGATCTTCGGACGAGGTAGACATCCGCACCTCGGCCGTTTTAAATCCATCCGGACTAATGAGCTGGTGTACTTTATCTACGCTCTTGTTTTGTATCAGCACCAGCGTACTATCATTGCTGAACAACATACCATCCGCACCCGGAAACAAGTCATCAACATTTACTTTAACAATGCTTTTCGGGTCTTTAATATCCACCCGGTATAATGCGCCCTGGCTATCGTTGTTCACTACTAAAAATCCTTGCGGATTGTAGGCAATACCATTCAGGCCAATATCTTCACCACCAAACAAATCGCTCTGCGCAAAAATGGAAGCTTTCCCTTGAGCATCCACCTTATAAATTACCGGCGAATAGCTGTCAGTTACGTAAATATTGCCTGCATTATCAAAGGTTAAATCATTCAGAAAATGTTTACCTGCGTACAATTTAGCCAGGTTAATATCAGCTACTTTACGACCGTTGCCTAAATCAATAGCCACTAAACGGCCGGTCTTTTTATACGTGGTCGAATCAGAAAACCAGCTATACGTAGCATCCGACACACAAGCCCACAAACGGTTTTGCTTGGCATCTACTTTGAGTCCGTAGGAAGATTTGAAGGTGGCGTTCTGATAAAAGGGCCTATAAATACCCAACTGATCAACCGTGCCGATGCTGCCTGTAGTTTCGGAGCTTACATAAAATAGATTGTTTTTAGGGTTGTACGCTAAACCTTCAGGATATAAGCCCGGCAGCGTAAAGTTAATGCGTGGGGTTTGCGCATTACTGCTTAAATTAAGCAGAACGACTACACTTAACAGGAAATATTTAGCAACATTCATATAAAACAACTTGATTTGAGAGTATCCAATTACATTACGCTAAAGCTGACCTTTCCATATTCATTAAGGCTTTACCGGCGCTACACAGTAAATCACGCCATTTTCATCATCCGATATGTAAACCTTACCTGTTTTAGCCACTGTAATGCCAGCAGGCCGACCAAAGCGGGTTTGTTTCGCGGTATCCAGAAAACCTGAAAAGAAATCGGAAGCGGATACCGGATGACCATTGACATAATGAATGCGTTGCACTTTGTACCCTTCCGGAACTTTACGGTTCCAGGAGCCATGCCAGGCTACTAGAGCATCATTTTTATAATCATCAGGAAAACCAGCCGCATTGCCAACAAACCGGAAATCGATAGGTGCGCTGTGTGCCGGGAAATTCATAACTGCCGGCTTGGTTGTTTTGGCATAAGCCTCCTTGGTGGTACCCGATGGGTCTTCACGCGTTACATCTACCAGTTGTTTACCATATACCCAGGGCCAGCCATAATCGCCCCCTTCTTCAATTTTATTCAGTTCTTCAGGTGGTATATCATCGCCACGCCAATCAGTACCGTTATCACAACCCCATATTTCATGCGTTTGGGGTTGCCAGTCGAACCCAATGGTATTACGCAAGCCTCTGGCAAAAATGCGTCGGTTTTTTCCATCCGGACTAATAATCAGCATTGTGGCATTTTCACGGTTGGTTTCGGCACAGTCGTTACAATTGCTGCCTACGGTCATGTACAGCATACCGTCAGGGCCAAAGGCAATCATCCGGTTATCATGCTGACCGCCATCGGGCAAATTATCAATCAGCGTAACCGTATCCGTTACGGTACCATCGGGCTTAATTTTACCTCGCTTTAAAGATTTACTGCTGGATAAATACAAATAACCATCGTGTATGGCAATGCCATGCACCCCTAAAAACTTAGACCATACCGTTTTTAAATCATCAAAACGGCCATCATTGTCTTTATCGCTCAACAATAATACATCGCCCACATCACGGCGGGTTACGTACATCGAACCATCCTCCCGCAGGGCCATAATGCGGGGCTTACCCAAACCCGTAGCCGCTATAGAGGCTTTGAAACCTTGCGGAACCAGAATGCGGCTCAGCATGCTTTCTTTAAAATCTTCATGCTGCGGGTACATGGAGTTGACAGTGGCCGTGTAAGGCTGTTTAGACGGGAGGCCTTTCTGCGCATAGCCGCTCAAGCACATGGGCAGGCAAACACTTAACAGCAAAAACGTACGAAGTATATATCTAGGAACCATAAGCAGCCGCCAATTTAGCTACTTTAACAATAAAGAAGGGCAGATGTTGGATGTGTGAACGACTAGATAATTGGGTTAAAGAAAGATATGACTAATGTATGATGTGCAAGTGAAACGCATGCACTTGTTGAGAATACCCCATCCGTGTTAACCAATATTTATACTCTCTTGCAAAACAAACGCTCCTAAAACCATTTTTTTATACTGACAGAACGCTGCCACCACTGCCAATGGTTTGACAGTGTTACAGGATGTTACACTCTGAAACATGTAACACATGTAACACCTGCAACACGGTCAAGAACCTGTCAGTACCTAATTATCATTCCTTAGAACTCTTCCAGTTCAATGCCTTCCCAGGTTTGGCGTTTGTAGTAGTACATCATGATCCAGTAAATTAGCACTACCGGAACAATCAATATCCAGATTACGGTTTCCCACTTCATAAGTAGGTAGTGCCCGAAACCAATTAACCACACTAAACTTGTTATAATCAGCGAGGTAACTGCACGCCCACCACCTTGCCGGTTCAGTACGGGTTTAGAGAATGGCAAGCCTTTCACCATAAATAAAGCCATGAGCAAGCCGTAAATCAGGCCGGCAAAAAAAGCCAGAATGATGTCATTGATAATTTGCGGTCCCCATATGGCTACGCCAACTATACCCAGCACCAGGCAATAAGGCAAATAGTATAAGATGGCTATTGCCTTGTACATGCCTGATAATATTTTGCCAGGTTGTGTGATAGGCAGTGCATAATAAATCCAGGCGGGTTTGTATTTTTCGGAAAAGGAGATGTTTTGCAGCACTGCGGATAGGACAAACGTACTCAGGTAAATCAGCAGAATGTAAGCTCGCCCATGCTGCAAATGCGCATACCGCTCAGACAAGGTATCGCCTTTACCCTGGAAAGTAAAATACACAAAATAGATAGGCACATAAGCAAATGCCGGGTACACCTTAATTTTAAATTCACGAATACGGGCAGCCAACTTCCAGGTAATGCGGAAACCGGCATTCTCAACCGGGTCGCGCGCTACTAAGTTTGCCAGATAGTTAACGATACTAAAACGTTGCTTTTTCGTGCCAGCAGCAGGTACAGCAGCAGTAGAATTATTATCTGCAGATGCAGATACCATAAGTTGCTGATTAAATCCAGGTGCCAGCACTTTAGCAATCAGCCATAAGCTTACAATAGGTGCGGTAACACCTGCAATAGCTAATAAACTGGTAACAATACCGGCACGTGCAGGATGAATAAGCACTTCGTTTAAAGCCGCTATCCAAACTGGCGGCAACAAGTAACTCCACCAGTAATGCGTTAAATCAATTTGTTTTAAAGCTGATACATCAATCAGCCGTGGCAACAGGTAATAAATACCAAAAATGACAATAGAAAAACCGATTTGAAAGTAGCTGATAATATCTTTAAACCGCTGTGGCGATACAGATTTCATAGCCAGCAGATACACGATATTCACCAGTAAAATACTGAGTAAGGTAGCTTCCAGTACTTGTACGATAAATAGCGGTACCGCTACTATACCATCCAAAAAGCCCACGAATATTAAACCGCCTACACTTATCAGCAAAGCCTGTTTCAGCACATAAATAGTAATATGTAAAATACGCGAAACCGCCAGGGTACGATCATTAACCGGTTTGGGCAAAATGATATATTGGTCTCGTACATCCAGCAAAACGGTAGTAAAATCAGTAATGAGCGTGAGCGACATCAATACCATAAACACGAAGAAGTAAGCCGTTTGCCCTACCATCGGCTTCTCTGAAATGATCAGTACCATGCCGATTAGCCCTCCCATAATCAGGTTAACCAGCAATACCCGCCAGGGTGCTGTGGTGGTCGTATTACTGCTTTTGCGGGCCATAAACATCATGTTTGGCCGGCGACTATCCATCAGCAGCTTGATCTTTACAATTTCATATAGCTGATAGGTATCTACCCCGCTTTTGGCCAGCATAGGCACAAACACGGAAAACAGGCGTAGTAACAGTTTATCCATAAAGTTTAAGGGAAGCAGCAGTTAATCTAAAGCGTTGATAATAGCATCTGTTTCTCCTGCCGACTCTGAACGACCGGTTAGTTTGGCAAAAACGCGCTCCAACGTATCGGCATGGTTTTGCTTTAACGATTCAAAGGTACCATCGGCTACAATTTCACCCTTGTTAATCAGTAAAATTCGGTCAGATACCTTTTCTACCACATCCATCATGTGCGAACAGTAAAATATAGTTTTACCCTCCTGCGATAAACGCTGAATCAGTTCTTTAATCATGATTACCGCATTGGCATCCAGGCCCGAAAGTGGCTCGTCCAGTATAATAATTTGTGGGTTATGCAGAATACCGGATATCAGCAATACCTTCTGGCGCATTCCTTTCGAGAAGGTGTCCATACGGTCGTCCATGTTATTACCCAAACCAAAAGCGGTAAGCAGCCGTCGGGCACGATCGTTCAATAACTTCTCGTCCATATTGTACAGCTTACCAATAAAGTCCAGGTATTCCAGAGGCGTAAGTACCTCATATAATTCAGCATTTTCGGGCACGTAGCCGATACGCCGCTTAATTTCCTGCGGATCATCCTGCATGCTAATGCCATCTACCAGCACTTCGCCATTAAAATCAGGTATCAGGCCCGTCAGAATTTTAACCGTAGTAGATTTACCCGCCCCATTTGGACCAATATAGCCAATAACCTGGCCGGGGTAAATATCGAGCGATAGGTGTTTGAGCACCTGCTTATCGCCGTATGATTTGGAAAGATTACGTATCTGGATTAAAGGAGTAGTGTCACTGTTCATAACCGTAATAATAGGATGGGAAGATACAAAGTATCTGCCTGATTACGGTTATGATATATCATTTGACAGGATGTTACATCTCAAATGATATTAATTAAATTATAGGCTATGAGTAAATGCCTTAAAGCCAACTACGTTTAGTGAGCTTTAAGGCTATACGTAATTATTGCAAATCATCATCGGGCAGATGGTCATCATCCTCCGGGTCTGGCTCTTCCAAATCATCTGAAGTTCTGATTTCACGCAGATCATCTTCATCATCCATGTAATCATCAAAAGCTTCATCATCTTCGTCAGCATCTAATTCACCAGGATAACTCTCATCACCGCCACCAGCCATTGCCCATAAGTAGGTTTGTTCTTGTTCGTCGGGTTGTGCAATCAATATCATGTTGTGCTTTTTGAATAGCAACATGACAATTTGAACAAATGTTTAGATTACTTTCCTTTTCCTGCCATATAATCGAGTGTTAAATCGCACAATGCTTTTACGCCTAAGCTAAAGCCGCCTTCATCAATGTAAAAGTCGGGTGTATGGTGAGCCGCTGTTTTTGCCGGATCAGTACCCTTAGGCATACCGCCTAAAAAGAAAAACAGACCGGGTACCTTTTCCTGGTAAAAGCTAAAATCTTCGGCACCGGTTACCGCGGGCTTTAATGCAACATTGTTGGTACCGGCTACAGCCTGCAAGGTCGGCAGCATTTTTTCGGTTAATGCCGGGTCATTGTACGTAACCGGGTAGTGGGTACTCAGGGGTATTTTTACCTCGGCAGTAGCACCAGCGGCCTCGGCAGTTTTAGTAGCAATAGTTTTTACACGTTCAATCAACATCTGCTCATCTGCTTTACTCAATGCTCGCAAGGTGCCCAGCATCTCTACCTTTTCAGGGATGATGTTGGAGCGATTGCCGCCATTGATAGAACCTATAGTAACCACTGCGGCGTTTTCAGTTAAGTTCAGGTTGCGGCTCACAATAGTTTGCAAGTTATTAATGATCTGTGCCGAAACCACGATAGGGTCAATACTCATCCAAGGGTAGGCGCCGTGAGATTGGCGGCCTTTTACCACAATCTGCATATCGTTTACAGCTGCCATAGTGCCGCCAGGTCGGTAAGTAATTTTGCCCACCTCAGTTTGTGCGTTAATATGCAAACCAAAAATCACGTCCACTTTGGGGTTTGCCAATACGCCTTCTTTTACCATCAGTTCGGCACCGCCTTCTTCACCAAATGGCGCACCTTCTTCAGCTGGTTGGAAGATGAATTTAACAGTACCATGCAGTTCGCTTTTCATGGACGATAGTACCTGAGCTGTTCCCATCAGCATAGCCACATGCGAATCATGACCGCAGGCATGCATCACGCCCACTTCTGCACCATTATAGGTTGATTTTACTTTCGAAGCAAAAGGGATAGCTACCCTTTCGGTCACTGGCAAAGCATCCATATCGGCACGTAAAGCCACTACCGGGCCAGGCTTGCCACCTTTTAATATTCCAACTACACCAGTTTTAGCCACACCGGTTTGTACTTCTATGCCTAATGATTTCAAGTGCGCTGCAATGAGAGCTGCTGTGCGGGTTTCATGGTTACCCAATTCAGGGTGTTCATGAATATCGCGCCGCCAGGTTACCAGTTGCGGTTGCAGAGCATCTGCTTTTTTAGCTACTTGCGCCTTTAAAGCATCCGTTTGCGCCCAAGCTTGACCAGCGCCAAACAGTAAGGCTAATAAGTATAATTTTTTCATGTTAGGGGGGATTGAGCTTGAAGATATGAATATTATTTATTCATCACTACATACTCTATCACATTAAACCCGATCTCAGTTGACCAGCTTCCCACTCAAATCTATAGTACGGGCAAAAGGGTTCAAATACTTGTTAGCCAATACTGCAAATTCCCGACGCGTAACCGGCCGATTTAAATCAAAAAGCTGTTTGAAGTGATAAATACTTTGCCATTGTTTAGCCAAGTTAGTTTGCAGAGGCTTAGGTTCGCTTAAAGTAATTTCGCTAATAAAAGATAATAAGTTACCTACCGTAAATTGCTCACCGGGCTTTTCTTTATTAAACCATAAAAAGCCACGGGTATAAATTTCATCCAGCACGGGTTTAATTTCGGCGGTATAAACCAGGGTGTCCGGCTTAAACAGTACTGATGCGGTTTTACCTTCGGGGTGCTGGATGCCTTGCAGCAAACCTGTAGCACTTACCTGCTGTATAGCCCTGAAATTAGCATCATTTAAAGCCACATCTGAAAAGGGGAGCAAGTAACCTTTAAAATCCAGCAGCTCGCCCTGTATAGCTCGCACGTTGAGATGGTCGGTAGTTGTTTTATAAAAAGCACAGTAAGCTGCTATGGTTCCGGCACCTTGCCCTATGGCCATTTGCACAGAAGGATAAAACGTACTGGCATTTACCAAATGCGTAGTGGATATTGATTTTTCAGTAACCAATAAATTTGTGAAGCCTTTTACCACTACAGCACCCATAGGCACCGAATAAGCCGGAAAAGGTGGATAATTGGTTTTAGGTCCACGTGCATCTACAAAGTGCTGCCCCGGTGAGGCATCACCTACGGCAATAGAAGTACGGTATAGTTTTGAACTACGGCTATACGGTGTATAAATATCATCCAGCACCATGCGCACACGCCCGGTAGAACGCCGGTACTCACGCATGTAAGGAATAGATGGCAGATGATCGGGGGTTGGAAAATCCTCATCCAAGCCAAAGTTTTTCAATCCGCCGGCAGTTTGCAGGTAATAAACCAAGCACAGGGTACGCAGGCGCATATCATGATAATATTTTTCTCGGTGCTCTGGGCTGAGTAAATCTACACTGGTTGGGTACGAGTTGGCGCATTCGCTCCACTTAATCATGTACTTATCATTAGCCAGCTTACCGCCTTTTACCAGGCGTAACAAGTCTTTACCTTTCAGGCATTCGTATCGGGCTGGGTCATAACCTTCCGGCTTGAGTAGGGTACGATCAGCAGCAGAGCCATAATCTTTCAATATAGCCATCCACGTAATATCCTGAATAACAGGTATAGCTTTTTCGGGTGCTAAAGCCTCACCTGTAGTTTCGCGGCTATCAAACCCGCTGATGAAAGGCACACCAGCCTTGGTAGCTACATCGCCGGTTTCGGTGGCATCAATCAGCACCTGGGCATGTATGGTGTTAGTTCTGCCGTTTTCGGTAATAGTTAATTCCCAACCTGTACCATTTTTACGCACGGCTTTCCAGGATGTATTTAGTTTCAAAGTCAAGTTCTTGACTGTATCCGTCATTTTTTTCAGGATGGCAGCTCCTACTTGGGGTTCAAACCGCAAAGGCACACGGGCCGTAGTATCATAACCAGGCGTTTTGTTATAATGCTGGTGCACTTTTTTGTAATACTCTCCCCAAATGCCTGATGGCAAGGCACGGTTACCTTCCACAATACACATGGCACCTGAGGTCATTTCACCGCCCAGCCAAGGGCCAGGTTCCACCAATATGGTTTTCACTTTACTACGGGCACATTGCAAGGCAGCCGCTACGCCGCTGGCGCTGCCACCTACTACTACCACATCGGTTTTAATAGTGTCGGCATAAGCACCCAAAAAGCCTGAAAATATCAGGCAAAGCAGTAACTTTTTTAACATGAAAAGCAATAATCGGGTTTTATGCGCTAATTTAGGGCAAACCTTTTAGTGTATATGAAAATTTCTACAATAAAGCATCTTTCTGTAGCAGCTATAAGCGGTGTAAGCTTCTTATCGGGTGCTTTTATGATTAAAAGCATGGAGGGTGAGCCGGTTACGGCTAGTGTAATACAGGAAGCGCAGAAATTATCCGGGTTTAACTTTACGCCTGCACAGGCCGACTCTATGCTGAACCTGGTTAATGGCTGGGGCAGCTCCTACGATGCTTTGCACAAGTTGAATATGCCCAACAGTGTAGCTCCATCTCTTAACTTTAACCCTGTTCCTGTTGGTTTTACCTACCCCGACGCTAAAAGTGGTTTTAAACTGGGTAAGGCAAATGAGGTACAAATGCCTGCTCATAAAGATGATTTGGCTTTTTACACCATCAGGCAGTTGGCCGAACTGGTACGTACTAAAAAAATCAGTTCAGTTGAACTAACTCAGTTTTTTATTGATCGACTAGAAAAATACAATCCTAAGTTACAGTTTGCCATTACTATTATGGAAGACCGTGCCTTGAAAAAGGCCGCGGAAGCAGATGCAGAAATCAAGTCGGGTCATTATCGCGGTGTGTTGCATGGTATTCCCTTTGGTGTAAAAGATTTGCTGGCGCAGAAAGATTATAAAACCACATGGGGTTCGGTACCCTATAAAGACCAGCACCTGAATGTAGATGCGACTGTAGTAACCCGCCTGGAACAGGCTGGCGGTATTTTAATTGTAAAAACCACGTTAGGCGAACTAGCCCAAGGCGATGTTTGGTTTGGCGGCAAAACCAAAAACCCATGGGATATTACCCGAGGTTCAAGCGGCTCATCAGCTGGCTCGGCTTCGGCAGTGGGGGCTGGTTGTTTACCTTTTGCTATTGGGTCTGAAACATTGGGCTCCATCGTATCACCTTCTACCGAGTGCGGCGATACTGGCTTACGTCCATCTTTTGGTCGGGTTAGCAAATATGGCGCAATGGCTTTAAGCTGGAGCATGGATAAGCTAGGGCCAATTACCCGTAGCGTTGAGGATGCAGCTATTGTGTTTAACGCGATACAAGGCACCGACAGTAAAGATTTAAGCACCATTGCTGCGCCATTTAGCTATGATGGTACCGGCAAAACCTTAAAAGGCTATAAAATTGGCTATGTAAAAGCTGATTTTGACCGGGCTTATTTTACTTACGGCAACAACCGTCGCCCTAACCCGAACCATGCTACTGATTCGGTTACCTTGGCTAAGTTAAAAGAACTAGGCGCCGAACTAGTACCGATTGAGTATCCGCAATTACCCATAGGTGCCATGACCGTAGTACTGGATGCCGAGGCCGGTGCTGCTTTTCAAGATTTATTATTTACCCACAAGGAAGATGGAATGGTATTACAAGGCAAAAACGCCTGGCCTAATATTTTCAGGGCTGCACAGTTTATACCCGCTACCGAGTACATACAAGCCCAGCGTGCCCGTACCTTGCTGATACAACAATGGTATGAAAAACTAAAAGGATTAGATTTATACATCACGCCATCATCCAGCCAAAACTTATCCATGACGAACCTGACCGGCAACCCTTGCGTGGTGCTGCCTAACGGCTTTAATCAACGCGGTCGCCCCATGAGTATTACCTTTATGGGTCAGCTTTTTGGCGAGGGCAAGCTGTTGCAGGCTGCTAAAATATATCAGGATGCTACCGACTTTAACCAAAAGCACCCTTCACTTAATTTTTAATTTTTTTGACTATAAATGACTAACGACGAACAACTACGCTATCCAACCGGCCGGTTTAACGCACCAGCTTCTTATACCCGCGAAGATGTACTACAATACATTGAAGCGATTAAAACATTACCTGGCCGTTTGCGCCAGGCTGTTATACAACTCACCGATGCACAACTTAATACGCCTTATCGCACTGGCGGATGGACGCTGAAGCAAGTAGTACACCACTTAGCCGACAGCCATATGAACGCCTTGATGCGTATCAAGTTAGCGTTGACTGAAGAAAACCCGACCATTAAAGCCTATAATGAACCTGACTGGGCCTTATTGCCAGACTATCGTTTACCGGTTGAATCATCATTAAAGCTGCTGGAAGGGGTGCATCAGCACCTGACTGCTTTATTTGAAAGTTTTACCGAAAACGAATGGAGCCGCACCTTTTACCACCCGGACAGAAAAGATACAATTAGCCTGCAAAAATCATTGGCGATGTACGCGTGGCACAGCAATCATCATTTGGCACACATTACTGAAACCATGAAGCAGTGGCGTTAAGTACAACATTTTGCTTATAAACAAGAAAGCCTTTGCGGTAGTAGCAAAGGCTTTCTTGTTTATAAATATGGAGGATTAACTTTCCTTTACAAAGAGATAAGGGGCATAATCCAAAAAATCATTCACTTTGATGATTGTAGATACTACTTTACCGTTTTCTACTTTAAACTTTATTGGGAATAGGCCATAAGCCTGGTCGTTGTAGGTAAGCAACCATTCACCGTTGTCCATATACTTAACACTAGCCTCTAAAGTTCTGTGCCCTTGAAACTTGATTTGTAAATCTTTCTTATTTGCGGTTATAGCAATTGGGCCATAAATAGGGTTTTGGTAGGTACCCACGTAAGCACTTAGTGGCATTTCAGGAGCTTGGCCTTTAACGCGCTGCTGCAATGCCGTGGTTTTTTGTACCGTTTCAGCCATTTGTTTACTAAAACTTTTCAGCGCTTGCTGGCTACGATCAACAAAAGGCACACCTAGGTAAGCATCTAAAATCTGGTAACGCAAGGCTTCAAAAAACTCCTGATTATCATTATTAGTTAATATAGTAATAGCTAATTTTTCTTCCGGTACAAAGCAGGTGTTAGTTACAAAACCATCTGCACCGCCGGTATGCCAAAATATTTGCCGGCCATTGTAGTCAGCCTCAAAAATCCCCAGTCCGTACCCTGTAAAATGCGTTGGGTACACCGGCGATTTACGACTGCTGATAATTGTGTTTTCCTCACGTGTTCTTTGAAGGGCAGACCACGGGATAACTTGTTTACCCTGATACTTGCCACTATCTAATTGTAGGGTAAGCCATTTAGCTACATCTTTTACGCAGCTCACTATACTACCGGCAGGTGCCAGGTTATCAACCTGATCGTAAGGCAAGGCGGTAAGCTTGCCGGTAAATACGGTAGTATAAGGCTTTGCAGCTTCTTTACGGGTATCTATACCTGTACTTAGCGGATAGGTATTCGTCATGCCCAATGGTGTTAATATACTGTCTTGTATATAGTTTTCCCAAGGTTTACCAGTAACGGCCTGCACAACTTGGCCAGCTGTTAAGAAACAGCTATTGCAATAACCAAAGCTTTGGCGAAATGGAGCTGTAGGTTTCAAAAACTTCATTTTAGCCATAATTTGCTGGCGCGATAAGACACCGTTCCAGAACACAAAATCGCCCTGAAAGGTGTAAGTGCCCAGGTGGTGGCTCAGCATATCGCGTATGGTAACCGCAGCAGTAGTATTGGCATCATACACGCTGTAGTCAGGAAAGTATTTGGTGATTTTATCGTCTAAAGACAGTTTTTTATTAGCTTCCAATTGGGCCAGGGCAGTACCGGTAAACAGCTTACTGTTGCTGGCTATCATAAACAAGGTATTTTCAGTAACTGGTTCTTGCGTTTTAACATCTTTTACGCCGTAGCCTTTCATCACGACTACTTTGCCATCTTTAACTACGGCAATCGCCAATCCAGGTAAATTCCAGTCTTTCAAACCTTGCTTAATATAAGCATCCAGGTTGTTCGTCATAAACGATGGTTGCTGCCCGAAAGCTACCATCATTGTAAAAAAACTTACTACAGTAAGTAAAACTGCCTTTTTCATTGCACTTGTAAATTGAACCCGAAAGTAGTAAAAATATGTATTCGGTAACCGTAATAGCCGCGTTTATAACCCTACCGATTTGCATACCTATTATCGGTGTTAAAATTTATTTTCTCAATTTAGCAGCCTGAGAACAACAGGGTATGAATAAGATTATTGCTTCGTGGTTTGGTATTGGCTATGTAAAAGGCGGCGGCACCGTAGCGGCAGTAGTGACCTGCCTGCTGGTTTATGGTTTAGCTCAAGCACACGCTTTAACAGCAAGCTGGATGTTGCCTTTAATCACCGTACTGATTACCGCCATTGGCATTCATACCGGTAACCAGGTTGAACCCGATTGGGGAAAAGACAGCTACCGGGTAGTTATTGATGAAGTAGCTGGCCAGCTTATTACCTTGTTGTTAGTCGCCATCAATCCGCTCAACTTGGTTATTGGCCTGATCTTATTTCGCTTTTTTGATATTGTTAAACCGCTTTACATCCGCAAAATGGAAGCTTTACCCAAGGGTACCGGTGTTATGATGGATGATATACTGGCCGGCGTATATGCCAACATTGTATTACACCTGATTTTGCTGGCTATTCAGCATTATGGATAGCTACTACTTTAAACTACTCCTTAGGTTCAAAAATCAAGGTAGATAATTGACGTTCATCAAAAATTTGGTTACTAATTTCCAGCACTTCTTCGGCAGTAACGGCATTAATCTTATCGAACACCTGTTGTAAGGTGTCAATGCAGTTGAAATCAATCAGGCTTTTAGCCATTGATATAATCAGGCTTAGCCGGTTTTCTTCCGCCAAGGCAATCTGGCCTATAAACTTTTGCTTGGCCTGATGCAATTGCAAAGCACCTAGCTTGTTATCACGTAGCTTTTTCAGTTCTTTATGTACTAAGCGTAAAGCTTTGTCGGCTTTTTCTACATCCGTACCAAAGTAAACCGAAAACATACCGGTATCGGTTAATGGCGTGTAACCTGATTCAATGGTGTATGCAATCCCATACTTTTCACGAATTTCCAAATTAAGCCGACTGCTCATGCCTAAGCCTCCCAGCAAATTATTAACCAGCAGCAAACCACTTTTGTAGGGGTGCGATGATGGATAAGCCAATCCGCCCAGCATGCAATGCAGTTGTGAAATGGGCTTAGCTGTTTTAATAAATTGCCCTGCTGGTTTAGTAGGTTGCTGGCGCTGCTTAACTGCGGTATTGGGCTGAATATTTCCCAAATATTTTTCAGTTAATTTAATCAGCTTACCAAAATCATAATCGCCAATTATCGCAAACACCATCTCATGCGTATTATAAGTATCCGCCATAAACTGCCGGATATTTTCGCGACTGAGTTGCTGTACGGATTGCTCGGTGCCTAAAATATTGTTTCCTAAAGTATGACCTTTAAACAGTATTCCCTCAAAATCATCCTGAATAGCTTCTTCCGGCTGATCCTGGTAAGAAGCAATTTCATCCAGTATGACGCTACGCTCCTTATCTAATTCTTCTTCCGGGAAGGTGGAATGAAATATCAGGTCTTCAAACAAATCGAGCGTACGTTCCAGATGCTGTTTCAGCAGTGAGGCATGTATACAGGTATATTCTTTAGTAGTATAAGCATTCAAATCGGCACCTACCAGTTCCAGGCGGTTTAATATTTGGTTGGTATTGCGGCGTTCGGTTTGCTTGAATAGTAAATGTTCAATGAAATGCGCCAAACCTTCCTGTTGTGCAGGCTCATCGCGTGCACCGGCATTAATCAGGAAACAAGTATGTGTAATGCTGGAAGCAGCGTGTTTATACAGCAAACGAATGCCGTTGTTGAAGGTGTGAACCTGGTAATCTGTCATATAAGAGCGGTTACAAAGATAGGGTTAATTATTGGGGATAATGTTGCCGTATTGTACAGCTATTCTGCATATTTGTATATGAGAATTGCCGATCTAACTTTTGAGCCATTGATAGATGAGGAAACCATCGCCAAACGCATCAACCTACTTAGTGAGGAACTGAATGCAGATTACGAAGGCAAAACCCCCATCTTTATTGGTGTGCTAACCGGCAGCTTTCTATTCGTAGCCGATTTAATTAAGCAAATTACAATCCCTTGCGAGGTAACGTTTACCAAAGTGGCTTCATACTTTGGCAGCACCAACACCAGCCACAAAATACGTGAGGATATAGATTTAAGCTTTGATATCAGCGGTCGGCATATAGTAATTATTGAAGATATTGTAGATACCGGCAATACCATAAACTATCTGCTGGCTAAACTGAAACAGTACAATCCGGCTTCCATCAGCGTATGCTCCCTACTGCTCAAACCCGGCAAACTAGAGCTCTCTATTGAAGAACTGCATTATGTAGGCTTTGAAATTGAAAACGAATTTGTGGTAGGTTATGGATTAGATTATAAAGAACTTGGCCGAAACTTGAAAGCAATTTACAGGTTGGTGAGTAGTGGAGACCCGACGATGTAGCATATCAAAATAATTTAAAAGACATTAATATTGATTATACTTCTTTGTTGTTTAACTTTTGCCAGTAAAACAAACATGGCGCATCAATCAGGTGCGCCATGTTCTTATAGGAATTGTTTGTTGTAAAATAAGTTAAAGCACGGCTTGTGTTTTAACTAGATTTGGCGCGTAGGGTAACGCATTTGCAGCAATGGTGAAATCTTCAATTTCTATAATGGTAGGTATAGATCTTACCCCAAAGACACCAATTGCGTAAGTAGGGTTAGATGGATTTCCTTTAGCGATATAGGCATACTCGCGAAAAACATTTTCAGCTACTGCCGGAAAATCCTTACGTTGGCCATACACTTCGGTAAAAATGTGGCTGTTACCATCGGCTTGTTGCACTTTATACCGAAGTCGTAAACCTGCCCTTTTTACGTTAAAATTAGCCTCTAACGGAATGGTAAAAAACCGGTAATCCCAATCGTAAGGTGTAGTTGGAAATTGTAAAACCAAATTACCAGCATTATTGATGGAGCAGATGATAGAAGAATCAGGAGCATAATTATTTAACTGCCCATTCCCATTTACTGAAAGTAACTTGCCTTTATTGTTTAATGCAAAGGTTCTGGTTTGTACATATGGCGTATCAAAGGTGGTGTTATAGCCTTTGTCGACAATTTTTGCATTACTTGCCGGATCGTCACCATAAAAGCTATAAGCCGAAACAGCATACCTGTTTCTTGAATAGCCATCTGCATCAGCAGAAAAATCTTCTTCAATGGCTTCACTAAAGGTAATATTTCTAAATACTAAGTTTTCGCAGTACTTATCAATCCTCAAAAACTTATTGTCGAAGTTACGGGCAGTTGGGTCGGTGGCTTTATTTTTAAATACAAATCCATCAAATTCACAGTTGGTTACACTTTCTAATTGTAAGCCGTGTCCAACCATAATTTCACGATCAATATCTTTAAAGCGACTGTTAGTTACGCCTCTGGCTATTAAACCAGCAATTGGAGAAATGCCAGGAGCAGCATATCCGTTGAAGCCTAAGCCTTGCTGTTCAAAAGTAAAGTCAGTAAAGGTACAAGCACTTATTAAACCTCCTTTATTATCTAAAACTAACGGAGTGTTGTTTTTAGCATGTAAAAACACACGTTGTGCTTTAATACCAAATACTGTGTTGTTCTGATCGGCTTCTATACGCAGTGCTACCGGACCAATAGAACTATCATTACCACTGGTATCTGCAGTTTCTACCGTGGTAATTTGACAATCATAAATTTCCATGTCTGTGATACTGCCTCTGCCGCTCGGTTTGGTATGAGCAGCAATTAACATACCTGTGGTATTTACGGTCCAAATGTTTTCCAGTTTAAGATTTTCCACATCCATACTATTGGGATGCAGAGGTTTTACCAGTAAACCTGCTACACCATGGCAATCAGTTATTCCTAAGTTCTTGAACACTGAATCACGACAGGCTCCGATATGTAAACCAATCACATTGTTTACCTGCTGCTCCCGACAGTGAATACTGATGTCACTAAATTTATAAACAGGCCATCCCTGCCCGTCATTAATGTAATCGTTATCGGTAGATACAACGGCTAGCTTGTAGCAATCATCAGTAGCGGTATTATAGCAATTATTGGGTGCGCTGTTGTAATTACCGCCCAAAACTGCCTGGCAAAAATTATCACTGCTAAACAGTATTGTTCCGGTTTCACCTACATAAGTACCAGGCCGCAGGTTCCAGGTTCTGGAAAACGTGTACCAGCCTGCTGGTATAAACAAAACGCCTCCGGTTTGTGCCATCCACAATGTTGCTCTTTCAAAAGCATCAATATCATCAGTAACCGGACCATTTTGTCCAGTACCAAATGCACCAAACCAGCGTACATTTATATTACCACTGTATAATCTTCGCCAACGACCATTGCCGTTAAATGAATTAACTTGGATGACAGTTCCTCCATTATCATTTATTGAAGAGTTAGCATCCCAATAAAATACCCCTTCGCCACCATCAGCAGCGGTAGCATAGCCTTGAACAAACACGGGCTCTGAAGTAACCTGATAACCTCTCAGGTTAGCAATTGATGTTAATGTTACCATAAAAAATTGTTATTAATTTGATTAATGATGTGAGTTCACATATCAAACATACTAACAATTTTAGTAAAATCAAGATTAATCTTTAATTAAATACATAATTTCTTTACTAAATTATTTAAATTATTGACTATCAATTATTTAAATAATAAAATATTTCTTTATTAATACAATTTAACAAAGAAAATAAGACGACATATTATTAAACAGTTGATCTCAGTCTGGTAACATTATGCTTTAACAACATAAATTAGGAAAAAAAGTAAAGATCAGTTAGAATCAATTTTTTTAAAAATATTGACTCATACTATAACCCTGTAAAACAAACATGAGCCACTTCCGCCATTAACTATGCATTCACAGTGAAATATTTTTTTGACTCCAATATACTTCTACTAACAAACTTATTGAGATAAGTTGGTGATGAAGACACATACAATATATTAGATACTTGCTGTTTGACGATCAAGAATACCCGGCTTTATTTTGGATAAGTATTTGACTGCCGCTCTCACGTGCTCTATAGGTAAACTTCTACCTGATTGCAGCTTCTCATACAAAGCCGCTTCGTCAGAAATATTCTCTGTGTTCATCAAGTAATCAACCAACGCAAGCAATAGCAAGCCTTCATTAGTTTTCACCGGTTGTATCAAAGCTGTAACCTGATGTAGCCTTTGCTTTTCTTCAGCAAGTAAAGTATTACTTATTTGTTGTTCAACTTCTTGCTGTGCAGAAGCCCTTAACTCCAGCTTAGCAGCAGGATTATTGGCTACTTGTTCATACCCTTCCAAATACGTTTCGTTCAAAGAATACAGCAGGAAGCTCACTTCGTTTGAACGAAGGCTTTGAGCATCTTTAGTAAACTTGAATTTTAACTGAGTTTCACCGAAGCGTTGAAGAAAGTAGCCCAAAGCGGTAGCTACAGCTTCGGTTACAGGTTTGCCGGATTCTTGGTATTGATAGAGCAGGCATAAAAACATAGCCTTGGCTGGTGCTAGTTTAGGAGTGGCCATCTTAGTCTCCTTCTTGGCAGTTTCCTGCACAAAAGCAGTTGGTTCATAAATGATGATGTCAGCATTCAGGTTTGATAAATACTGTTCCATAATAGGCTTAACAACAGCCCAATCTAACCCGCCGTTGCCACAGCCCAACGCCGGTAATGCTATAGAAGAAATATGGTAATTAATAATTTGCGCACACAAATCAGCCAATCCTTCTTTTATCCAAAGTATTTTTGAAGGGCTGCGCCAATGCTGCTTGGTAGGAAAGTTAACAATGTATTTAATCTTCCCCATGCCAGCAATAGGCACCACCTGAACTTTACCGGTAGTTAACTCCCCTTGATCAACTGCATCTTTATAGGCCTTGTAATTTTCGGGAAACTGATGCCGGAACTGTAAGGCAATACCTTTGCCCATTACGCCAACGGTATTCACGGCATTTACCAACGCTTCTGCTTGAGCATCCAGAAGGTTGCCTTGTGTATAAGTAATCATGAAGGTTTAGTTTGAAATGATATGCGCTAATATATTAATACTTGCAAGTACACTTAATGTACAACAAAGCTCAACCGATTTATTAGCTTAATCAAGTAGGTACTTTAATAAGTCTGCTAATTCTTCATTAGATAAGCTTTCTTTTTCAGCTTTGTCATATATAGATAGTAGATAAACAGTATGATCCGTTATTGCAAAATTTGTAATTACTCTTGCTCCGCCCGACTTACCTTTGCCTTTTGATGATATTGCCAAACGTACCTTAGCAATTTTTACCAAGCGATGTTCCTTGCTCCGGGTTTTCCTTTAACAAATTCACCAATGCTAGTATATCAAACTTTAATGACGGATACTTTTTTATAAGCCTTTTAGTCTGCTTTTCAAAAACAGCAATTGTTTTTACGCTATAGCTCATTTAAAAAGTCTTCTGCATTCCGGGCTTGCTTTTTACCGGCTTTAATCAATTGCATTTCTTCAACTGCCTCTCTAATTTCTTCTAACAATATAGCTTTCGCCTCAGTAAGCGGCTTAGCCCTGACATAGGAAATGCTCTGCAACACTTCCATTAGTGAAGAAGCTTTATGATCAGGTATTTCTAATAGCACTTTCATAACTCAATATAGTTAACATTTTTGACGATACTACAATCAACTACTCTAAAAGTCTATGCTGGTACCAATCCAATCTCACTCAGCAAATCTACGGCCTGGTCAATGCTAGTTACACCTTCTATACTAATGCGTAAGGTATTTTTCACTTCTTTTAAATTCACCCGGCGAGGGTTGGTTTGTACAAAGCGCAATACTTCTTTAAAGGCATCACTTTCAAAGTAAGGCGAGTTCTGGTTGGTTAGAAAGTAGCCACGCAGCACATTCTTTTTCAAAGATATTTTTTCAAAACCTATAGCCTTGCCTAACCACTGCAAACGTATGGTGTTAAACAAATCATTTACTTGTGGCGGTACAGGACCAAAGCGGTCGGTAAGTTGCTGGGCGAAAGCTTGCAACTGCGTTTCGTTTTCCAGCTTCGATAATTCGGTGTACAGATTGTAACGTTCGGTCAGGTTGGTTACGTACGCATCCGGAATCAGGATTTCCATATCGGTATCAATCTGCGTAAAGCTGATAAATGGCCGAGGTTTTTCATCCTGAAATACCTCTTTAAACTCTTCGTCTTTCAGCTCCTGTATGGCTTCATCCAATATCTTGTGGTACATTTCAAAACCGATTTCAGCAATAAAACCGCTTTGCTCGGCACCCAGCAGGTTACCGCTACCGCGAATATCCAAATCGCGCATAGCTACATTGAAACCACTACCCAGGTCTGAAAATTCTTCAATAGCACTTAGTCGTTTACGGGCTTCGGTAGTTAGGGTAGATAGCGGCGGACTCAGTAAATAACAGAAAGCCTTTTTATTGCTCCGACCTACACGACCACGCATCTGGTGCAAATCACTCAAGCCAAACATGTGCGCATGGTTAATGATGATGGTATTGGCATTCGGAATATCCAAACCGGCTTCAATAATGGTAGTAGCCACCAACACATCATATTCGTGGTTTACAAACTTGAGCATTACATCTTCCAAGTCATCACCTTCCAGCTGACCATGTGCAATACCAATACGAGCTTTAGGTACCAGCTTACGGATCATGCCGCCTAACTGAGCCAAATCATTTACGCGGTTATGAATGAAAAATATTTGTCCGCCGCGGTCAATCTCAAACTCTACGGATTCTTTAATTAGCTTATCGTTAAACACGTGCAGCTCGGTAACTACCGGCTGGCGGTTAGGCGGCGGGGTAGAAATGATAGATAAATCGCGTGCACCCATTAACGAGAAGTGCAACGTACGTGGAATGGGCGTAGCCGTCAGCGTTAGCGTGTCTACATTAGCACGCATAGCTTTCAATTTTTCTTTCGTAGCTACCCCAAACTTTTGCTCCTCATCAATAATCATCAAGCCTAAATCTTTAAACTTTACATCTTTGCTGACTAAGCGGTGGGTACCAATTACAATATCCAGCTTGCCTTCTTGCAGTTTAGTTAAAGTATCCTTGATCTGCTTGCTCGATTTAAAACGATTGACGTAATCAATATTGCACGGAAAACCTTTTAACCTATCCGAAAAGGTTTTAAAATGCTGAGCGGCTAAAATGGTAGTAGGTACTAATACCGCTACCTGCTTACTATCGGCAACGGCTTTAAAAGCAGCCCGAATAGCCACCTCCGTTTTACCAAACCCTACGTCACCGCAAATCAACCGGTCCATTGGATGTGGCAATTCCATGTCGCGCTTGAAATCATTCGTTGCTTTTTCCTGGTCGGGCGTGTCCTCATAAATAAACGAAGCTTCCAACTCAGTTTGCAAGTAACTATCGGGTGAAAAAGCATTACCATGCTGAGCTTTGCGCAATGCGTAAAGCTTAATCAAATCGCGGGCAATGTCTTTAACTTTTTTTTTTGTGGTTTTCTTGAGGCGCTCCCAAGTGTCGGTACCTAATTTGTTCATTTTGGGTACCGCACCTTCTTTACCGCTAAATTTAGAAATACGGTTAAGCGAGTTAATGTTTACATACAGCAAATCATTATCAGCATAAATCAGCCGTATCATTTCCTGCATTTTACCATTCACCTCTACCTTTTCTAAACCGGCATATTTGCCAATGCCGTGGTCAATATGCGTAACATAGTCACCAGGCTTAAGCTCGCGTAGTTCTTTTAAGGTGATGGCTTGGGTACGCTGGTAACCTTTGCGCAGCTTGTATTTATAATACCGATCAAATATCTGATGGTCGGTATAGCAAGCTACTTTTTGCTGCCGGTCAACAAACCCTTCGCGGATGGATACATGCACTGGCGTGAACTTTACCGTTTTATCCAGATCATCAAAAATAGCATACAACCTTTCTACCTGCTTGGTAGAATCCGTAAAAATAAAGTTCTCAATCTTCTCAACTTCGTTGTTCTTGATATTGTGAATGAGTAACTGAAAATCTTTATTAAACGACGGCTGTGGCCGTATATCAAAATTGACATTGTACGTATCCTGGTAAAAAAACTGTTTACCAAACTCAATTACAGGAAAATCATGCAACTGATCGGCAATCATCTTTTCGTCGGTAAAGGCAAATTTAGGGTCAATCCAATCCGGGTTTTGTGCTTTATCTTCAGCAGGTAAAGCTTTCCATAGCTGGGTAGCTTTTTTGTGCCCATCTTGAATAATATCCAGCATGAACTGCACATCTTTAATCCAAACCTGAGTGTCATTATCAATGTACTCCAGCAGCGAAATATTATTTTCGGTCAGGAACTTGGATTGTACGTTTGGAACGATGGTTACATTTTTTACCTGCTCGGCCGATAACTGGCTTTCAATCTCGAACGTGCGGATAGATTCAATAAAGTCGCCGAAAAACTCTACGCGGTAAGGTAAATCGTGCGAGAAAGAGAAAATATCTACAATACCACCACGAATAGAAAACTGCCCCGGTTCATAAACAAAATCAACCCGTTCAAAATCATACTCAATTAAAAACTCGTTGATAAAATCAATACTAAGCTTGTTGTTAACTGCAATTTCAAGCGTATTCTTTTCCAGCGCCGAACGGTCTATTACCTTTTCGGCCAAGGCTTCAGGATAGGTTACAATCAGCTGGCCATATTCGGTAGCATGGTTCAGTTCGTTTAGTACCTCAGCACGAGCCAGCACATTGCTGCTATCCGGCTGAGTGAATTCAAAAGCCTTCCGGTAGCTGGATGGAAACAGCATGACTTCCTTACCAGTCAAATTTTCTAAATCAGCCTGAAAATAGCTGGCTTCTTCACGGTCGGGCAGTACAAAAAGTTGATGTTTGTGTTGTAAAAAATACAAAGCTACCGCAATAGCAGCATCACTTGACCCTACCAGTCCGCGCAGCTGTATGCGTGGGCTTTTGGCTTTATTCAGCGCCTGAGCCAATTCCAGCACGCGCGCATCAACCTTATATCTTTCTAGTATATCACGAATATTCAAAACAGTACAAAGATAGCAAAAAAGGTGCCTGTTTGTGCGGTCAAAAGTCAAGAGCACGAAGTGCAGAAGGTTGGCAAAGCTTTATAAATCATACACTTTAATCTACCTACCTGCCGGCACTTAACGGCACTGATCTGCCAAGGTTTTCTACCAAAATCTGACACGGAGCAAACAAATATTTCTCACAATCCTTTATACCTATTACAAACATCAGCTTAAACACATTAACTAATATTACTATGAAAAACGCAGTAGCTTCCGGATTAATTATAGGTATTTTGAGCGGCTTATGGCTGTTTATTATGCGCTGGGCCGGCTATACTATGTTTGGCGACAATGTAGCCCCTATTGAATACATTTCCATTCTTATTCCGATCATCGGCTTATTTTTAGGTGTTTGGAGTTACCGTGAACATCAGCTGGGCGGTCAAATGGGCTTTTTAGAAGCTTTGGTACAAAGTCTGAAAATTTTATTTATAGCTGGTATTGTTGCTGTAGCTTGCGGTATCATTTACACAAACTATGTAGAAGTACAACATAACGCACGTGATTTTTCTGGACGTCTGTTTGGCGCATTGCTAATTGGCGTACTTTCTTCCCTGGCCGTATCGTTGCTGCTCATGACCCGCGGTTCAAAAGTAGATTAACCATTTGTAGCAGCTTTTGCTGCTTTATATCTTTTAAATAAGCACCACTAACTTAGTGGTGCTTATTTTTTTAACTAATTTTAAGAGGTAATTAACAAATGCCTACTTTTAAGCAGCTTAAACTTATTAGCAATGGATTTTAATTACTACACTGCATTTTCAGGCATTACACCCGAAGAGGTTAATTTTCTGCAACAAGCTACTGCCGGATTAACCGAAACTCAGCATCGCAACTTTCTGGCTATTTACGGTAGCAAGCGCCGTAGTCCGCAAGATATTTTGCTGTTTACCTTGTTAGGGTTTGTGGTTGTTGCCGGTGTGCAACGCTTTGTAGTGGGACAAATTGTAATGGGTATAATCTACTTACTTACCGGCGGTTTTTGCCTAGTTGGCACTATTGTCGACTTAATCAACCATAAAAGCTTGGCTAACAATTACAACCGCGATATGGCGTATGAAAGTTTGCAGATTGCAAAAATGACCCCTTAACCATATGACAAGTGATACGGGCAAATGGCTGATTGTAATTGGAGGCCTTATTGTTTTGGCAGGCTTAATCGTTTACTTTTTGGGCGATAAACTGCACTGGATAGGCCATTTGCCTGGCGATATTCATGTTGAGAAAGAAAATTTCCGGTTTTACTTTCCGCTTACTACGCTGATTTTGCTGAATATATTGCTGTTTGCCATTATCCGTATTTGGAACTGGCTAAGCCGCTAAGTAACTTGCCGCCATGATAAAACTGGCTGAACTCACTGCTTACCTGGAAAGCCTGGCACCGTTGGCTTACCAGGAAGATTACGATAACTCAGGTTTGATTGTAGGCAACGGCAATCAGGAAATTACCCAAGGTTTAATTTCGCTGGATTGCACAGAGGCTGTAGTGGACGAAGCTATTGCTACAGGCTGCCAGGTGATTATATCACATCACCCGATTGTATTTAAAGGTTTAAAAAAGTTTAATGGCAAAACTTATGTAGAACGCGTGGTTGAAAAAGCCATCCGGCATAACATTGCGCTATATGCCATTCATACCAATCTGGATAACATGATGGATGGTGTAAATGCCCGCATTTGCCAAACATTAGGTTTAAAAAACTGCCGTATTTTATCAGCTAAGCAGAACATCCTGAAAAAACTGGTTACTTATGCGCCACATAGCCATGCCCAAGCTGTACGTAGTGCTTTGTTTAAAGCGGGTGCCGGGCAGGTTGGAAATTATAGCGAATGCAGCTTTAATGCTGATGGTACCGGAACTTTTAAAGGCGAAGAAAACACGAACCCCTACGTGGGCGAACGCGGCCGGCAACATCATGAGCCTGAAACCCGCATTGAAACCATTTACCCGGCCCATCTGGAAAGTAAAATATTGATGGCTCTTTTCCTGAACCATCCTTACGAGGAAGTTGCCTATGATTTATACCAGCTGACCAACCAGCACCAGCAGGTAGGCGCTGGCATGGTTGGCGAACTGGAAATAGGGGCTGATGAAAAAGCTTTTTTACAGCACTTGAAAGACCGTATGAAGGCCAGCGTAGTAAGGCACACTGAACTAACCGGCAAGCCTGTAAAAAAAGTAGCTGTTTGCGGCGGATCGGGAGGCTTTTTACTGAAACAAGCTATAGCTGCCGGAGCCGACGTTTTTGTAACGGCTGACTACAAATACCACGAGTTTTTTGATGCTGAAGGAAAAATAGTAATTGCCGACATCGGACATTTTGAAAGTGAGCAATTTACGCAGCATTTATTGTATGAAATAATACAAAAAAAATTTAGTAACTTTGCGGTCCGTTTAACAGAAATTAATACAAACCCCATAAAATATTTTATTTGATGGAACAAACCGTAGAACAAAAGCTGAAAGCTTTATATGAGCTACAAAATATCCACACCAAAATTGACAGAATACGCCAGATAAGAGGTGAGCTGCCTATGGAAGTAGCCGACCTGGAGGATGATGTAGCTGGTCTGGAAACCCGTATACAAAAAATCAAAAATGAGCTGGACGATTTAGAAGATGATATTGTAACCCGCAAAAACCTGATTAAGGAAGCGCAAGCCAATATCAAACGTTACGAAGCTCAATTGAATGACGTTAAAAACAACCGTGAATACGAAGCTATTTCGAAAGAAGTAGAAATTCAGGGTTTAGATATTCAAGTAAGTGAGAAAAAAATCAGAGAATATGGTTTTGAAATCACTTCTAAAACCCAGATTTATGACAAAGCTGCTGGCGATTTAGAAGGCCGCCAAAACGATCTGGATGCTAAAAAAGCAGAGTTAGGCACCATTACTGCCGAAACTGAAAAAGAAGAAAACGACTTGAATACGCAAGCTGAAACAGCTAAGCAAAACATTGAAGAGCGTTTGTTAACTGCCTACACCCGCTTACGCCATAATGCTAAAAACGGCTTGGCTGTAGTTACTATTCAACGTGATTCATGTTCAGGTTGCTTTAACCAAATTCCGCCACAGCGTCAGGCTGATATCCGTCAGCGTAAAAAAATCATCGTTTGCGAACATTGCGGACGTATTTTGGTTGATGAACAAATGGCGCTCGAAGTAGAGCACGCATAATCAGCTTTATAAATTTAAATTGAATGATAACAGGCGCCTTGATAAGGCGCCTTTTTTTGTACATGCTTAAATCTTTTCTACTTTTTACGTTATTGTTCATCAGCAGGCCAGTCTGGGCCAGCTTTGATGTGAATACTACCTGTACCCAAGCCTATAAAAACATCCTGAGCTTTAAATTAAAAGCAGCCCGCGCGCTTATTGATCGTGAAAAGGCTACCCATCCACAAAACAGCTTTACTATTTTGCTGGATAATTATTACGATTACTTTTACTTGCTCAGCACCGAAAGCAAAGCCGATTATGACCGGCTGAAAGGCAATAAATCATCCCGGCTGGATAAGCTGGAAGATGAAAACCAGAGTTCACCCTATTACAATTTTGCTTTGGCCGAAGTACAGCTACAATGGGCTTTGCTGAACAGCCGTTTTGGCGATAACACCACTGCAGGCTTTGCTATCAACAAAGCTTACCATTTACTACAAGATAACAGCAAAAAGTTCCCTGCCTTTTTGCCGGATGATATTCCATTGGGTGTAGTCAGCGTAGCCTTAGGCGCTTTACCCGATGGGGCTTTAAAAAGCATACTCAACATTTTTGGTATCAAAGGCAGCCTGGAAGGCGGTATTAACTTGTTGCAAAATGTAACCGCCCGACTGCCGCAATCGGCCTATGCCATGTATTATGACGAAGCAGTATTTTACACCACCTACCTGCAAGCTGATGTGGTGAATGATGCACAAGCTTATCACAAAATGTTGCAATATACCAGCCGTATGGATAACAGCAGCCTGTTAAAAAGCTACATACAAGGTTACATTGCCCTACGCACAGGCCACAGTACCGAGGCTATTGGCTTTTTTGCCAAACGTCCGGCAGGCAGCGAGTATCAGGATTATCCATATCTGGACTATTTAACAGCATTAGCTAAAATGAACATTCAGGATGAAGGAGCTACTGATTACTTTAATAAGTTTCTGCAAACCAACAAAGGAGTCAGTTATATTAAAGACAGCTACCTGCACTTGGGCTGGGAAGCCTTGTTAAGCGGCGATGTGAAACGATACAATGCATTTGCACAGTTGGCTAAAAACAAAGGTTATACCTACAACGAAAAAGATAAACGCGCACTGACAGAAATTGCCGGCCCTTTGTACAATACCTCGCTGCTTCGTGCACGGCTTTGGTTTGATGGCGGATTGTACGATAAGGCACTGGCATTACTTAAAGCTAAAGATGCCAGCAACTATACTTCTGTACATGACCGGGCTGAATATTATTATCGACTGGGCCGCATATACGATGCCTTGCAGCAGGATGATAACGCTTTGAGCAACTACCAGCAGGCTATCAGCACAGGGCGTAATACCAGCTATTACTTTGCGCCTATGTCAGCCCTCAAGGCTGGTAATATTTATGAACAGCGCAAAGACAGCAGCCGGGCTATCAGCTACTACAACATGGCAATTGCCTTCAAAAATCATGAGCAGGAAAACAATATTGAACAACGAGCCAAAGAAGGTTTGAAACGATTAAAAAGATAAAGCATTGCCGTAGAATAACCTTGTTCTTTTAATACTGGCAAGGCTTTTGAAATATCGATACCGCGTTCAGATTTAGAGTGAATAATTTTTTATAATTGTAATTATGTCAGCACCTGTTGTTACCGGTTTATTGGCTTATGGCATGTCGGGCCGTATATTCCATGCTCCTTTTTTGCATACCCATCCGGGTTTCCGGTTGAAAGCAGTGGTAGAGCGCCATGAAAAGAAAGCATTGGGCACATACCCAGATATGATCAGCTACAACAGCGTAGAAGATTTACTGAACGATCAGGAAATTGAACTGGTTGTGGTAAACACGCCTGGCTTTTTACACTATGAACAGGCTAAACAAGCTTTACAAGCCGGCAAGCACGTGCTGATTGAAAAGCCTGCTACGGCTACCCTGGCCCAAGTGCTGGAACTGTTTGATTTGGCTAAGCAGCTTGACCGTCAGGTGTTCATTTACCAGAATCGCCGTTGGGACAGTGATTTCCTGTCGGTAAAAGAAATAATTGAGAGCGGACGGTTAGGCAACTTGATAGAAGTACATTTTAGGTATGACCGGTACAAGCCTGTATTAAGCCCGAAAGCGTTCAAAGAAACAGCTAATACACCAGCTAATGGTTTGGTATATGATTTAGGCCCGCATCTGCTCGATCAGGTCATTAGCTTGTTTGGCAAACCAGTAGCCAGCCATAAAATTACTGGCATTTACCGCGACCATTCGGTCGTGCCCGATTACTTTAGTTATCAGCTTAGCTATCCGCACCAGCTTACGGTATATTTAACCTCCAGCTTACTGGTCGCACAACCTTTACCGGCCTTTGTGGTGCATGGTACGGCAGGCAGCTATATTAAAAACCGTTGCGATACGCAAGAAGCCCAGTTAGATGCTGGCCTGATGCCAACTGATGCAGGTTACGGCCAGGAACCAGCCAATTGCGAAGGGCAGCTTACCACGATGGATTTTAACAACCAGCCACAAATTGAAGCTATACCATCTATGGTAGGTAACTACACGCATTTATTTGAAGCCGTGTATCAGACATTGGTACATGGTGCGTTATACCCTATAACAGCCGAACATATAGCCTGGCAACTGGAACTGCTAGAGGCTAAATCTAATTAATAAAGAAAATGAAAAAACTACTATTCATATTATCCCTGGTTATTACTGCCGGATGCAGCCGTGCGCAAAACCCACCTAATATTCAAAAAATACCAGCTTATCATATTTTAACTAATGATAGCGTATATGTAACTCAGGCCAACCTGAAAAAGAACATGCCGGTTGTAATAATTTACTTTTCGCCGGATTGCAGCCATTGCCAGCGCATGATGTACGAAATGCAGCCTAAAATGAAAGAGCTGGAAAAAGCACAAATCGTCATGATTACTTTTACGCCCTACAACATGATCAAAGGCTTTTATCGTGATTTTGGCTTATCAAGATACCCGAATGTAACCGTTGGTACCGAGGGCTATACCTACCAGGTACAACGCTACTTTCAGGTTAAAACCACGCCCTACATTGCCGTGTATAATAGCAAAGGCAAGCTGGTAAAAGCCTTTGAAAAAGCGCCCAAAGTAGATGAACTGATAGCTACTATTAAAAAAGCTTAACACTTTGATAATTACGAGCTTCACCTAATAATACTTAGGTAATAAAAAATTTACTTTCCTGAATACATTCATCAGTATAAAAGTTACACGGCTTCATAGCCCGACAACGGTAAAAGTGTGACTTTTGCAGGATGAATTTTTCTTTGCTAAAGCGTATAGCTCTTGTACTACTATTACTGTTTGCCGTTAAGGTAAATGCACAAACTACAGCATCGGGCGGTACCGTTTCGGGCAAGTTGATTGATGCAACTACCAACAAAGCGTTGGATTTCGCCACCGTGGGTTTGTTTAACAAAGCAGATAATACCCCGGTAAAAAGTATGCAAACCGATTTGGACGGCAACTTTAAGCTTACCGGTATTAAAAATGGTTTATACCTGTTACGCATTAGCTTTGTAAGCTATCTTACTTACACTAAAGATAGCATCACTATTAATGGTTCTCACCCGTCAGTACAGCTAGGCAGCATCAGGATGCGGGAGGCTAAAAGTGCGTTGAAAGAAGTGGTGGTAACCGGCCAACGCAGCCAAATGCGCATCACCGCTGATAAAAAAGTATTTAATGTTGAACAAAGCCTGGTAAGTCAAGGCGGTACAGCTACCGATTTGCTGGCCAATGTACCATCAGTACAGGTGGATGTAGATGGTAACGTTGCCCTACGTGGTTCCAGCAATGTACGCATTCTGATTAATGGTAAGCCATCGGCCTTAACCGGCGCTAACTTGAGCGATGTACTGCAATCTATCCCGGCCAGTTCTATCGAGAACATTGAAGTAATTACCAATCCATCAGCCAAGTATGATGCGGAAGGCCAATCGGGTATTATCAACATCGTATTAAAAAAGAATGCACAGTTGGGCTTTAATGGTTCGGTAAATGCAGGTGTGGGTAACCGTAATACCCGTACCGGTTCTGCAAACCTGGCTTACCAGAACAAAGCTATTAACGTTTATAGTAATTATAGCTACCGTCATGGCGATCGTATTGGCAATGGCACTACCAATACCACCAACTATTTACTAGATGGCAGTAAATTATTTCAGGATCAGGTAGCCGATCAAAAGTTCACCTTCAACTCGCACAACATACGCAGTGGTATTGATGTGAACCTGGATCAGAAGACCACGTTGAGCTTTACCAACAACGTAAATATCCGGAATATTCAGCGTTACCAAACCGGTTATACTGAGGTACGTAACGAAAATGGCAGCCCTAACCAAAATTTCACCCGTAATAACTATAGCAAAGGCCCTGGCCACAACCTAGATTTTAACTTAGATTTAGATAAGAAATTTAAAAAACCTCAGGAGCAGTTAACTGCCAACATTGGCTACTCAACCAGTAACAACCATAATACGGATAACCTAAATACCGATTACCAGTACTTTGTGCCAACCACCTCTTTTTACAATGCCGGGCAGTTGAATAATACTCTTGGCAAGCAGCACAACTTAAACTTACAGGCTGATTATACCTTGCCTTTAAGCAATAATAACCACCTGGAACTGGGTTACCGTAGCACCTTTAATAAAAACAGTAATAACTATCTGGTTGATACGCTGAACAACATTTTAGGTGCCTATGTACCTTCCGATACCTTGAGCAATGATTTTGTTTACAACGAACAGGTACATGCTGTATATGGCAACTACCAGCAGCAACTGGGCAACTTCGGCATACAAGCTGGTTTACGTTTGGAAGATGCACGAATTAGAACCACTACAACTTCAGTTGGGCAAGCTCAGGTATTTAAGCAAGATTACTTCAGGGTATATCCAAGCGTATTCTTAACCGATAAACTATCAGAAAGCCAAACCTTGCAACTTAGCTATAGCCGCAGGGTAAGCCGCCCGCGCGATCGTCAGATTTCACCTTTCTTGGATCGAAGCGACCGCCAGAACTATCAGCAGGGTAATCCGAACTTAAAGCCAGAAGACACGCACTCTTTTGAATTAAGCTACATCAATTACTATAAAGCGCTTACGTTAACTTCTTCACTATACTACCGCTTAACTAACGACAATATTCAGCAGGTACGCGGCTTAGAAAACAGCACGGGTACTATTACCTTAACCCGGTTTGAAAACCTGAAAAGCGCATCTAACGCCGGCTACGAGTTAATTGCCAAAGTATCGCCTTCTAATAAGTTTGACCTAACCGGTAACTTAAACGTTTACTATCGCCATATTCAAGGCGATACGGCTTTACACGTGGCTACCACATCAGGTTTTTCATTTAATGGCAACATTACCGGTAATTATAAAGTAACCAGCAAACTGGGCGTGCAGTTACGAGCCGATTACCAAGGCCATCAGGTTATGGCACAAGGCTACATGAAAGCTTTATACGGACTAGATGGGGCAATTAGGTATGATGTGACTAAAACACTAAGCTTTAGCCTTAACTCGCGCGATATTTTCAATACCCGTAAATTTAAGTCGTACGTGCTGAGTAATGACGGCGTATTGCCTTACTACGAGCAAAACTCATCACGCCGCTGGGCTACTCGTATGGTCATGTTTTCTCTATCATACCGCTTTGGCGCTTCAACCCAGGCTAACAAACGTAAAGGTAACCGTGACCAGCAGCAAGACCAAGATGTTCCGGATGAAGGCCAAGCCAGTGGAAATCAAAACAGCAACAATAACGGCCCTAGTACCACTACAGGTGGCAGAGGAGCCGGCACCAACGGTATCAGATAAAATAAATTTCTGATCTTTATACCTAACAAAAAGCCCTTGCTGATCTAATACAGCAAGGGCTTTTTATTTTCTACAGAATAAGCCAGAAGGGATACACAGAAATAGGATTTGTCTGCCTTATTGTACAAAGCTGCCAACTCGTCTGCTTTTTAGCGCGCGAAAATTATGACAGTAATCTGCGAAATAACGCGAAACAAGTATGATATACCGGTAAGTAGTTACCCGTTTACTGTAGCATAATTAGCAAACACGTAATTTAAGAATGCTAATTGCTGCAACATAAGGATACAAGTTGAGCGCCTTATGGAAGTGGTATTACTTAAAGCATTTTTTATCGTTACTTTATTCGTCCTGATTGCATTTGCTGTTACAAGCGTTTTGGCTGTAGCAGGCGATTTTGACACCTGGACATCCCGCTTTAGCAAGAAGCGCAGAAAGTCATCAGTAGTTTAGTTCTGCGGCACCGTAAAGTACGGCTAAACTAGTCTAAGTTAGTTTAAGCTTACCATAGCATGTGATTTAATTAATCTACTACCTCAAACTCAGCTTTCAACTTAATATCTTCAGACGAGCTACCAATCATTACCCGGAACTTACCGGGTTCTACGGTCCAGTTCATATTCTTATCCAGCAGGGCTAAATCATCAGGGTGTAGGGTAAACTTTACCGTCTTTTTCTCACCCGGCGCTAAAGGCACACGTTCAAAACCACGCAGGTCATACTCGTAAGTAGTTACGCTGCTCACCACATCTTTCAGGTATAGTTGTACTACATCATCCCCTTTAACATTTCCGGTATTCGTTACATCTACCGTTACTGTAATATCATTCTGACTATGTTGGCTAGGCTGTATAATTTGCAGATTGCTATAGCTAAAGGTAGTATAGCTTAAGCCGTAGCCAAACGGATATAAGGCACCATTCACACTGGTTTTACCATAACCATTAGGCCCCGAAGTTGGCTGGTTGGCTTGTGAAGCTGGCTTAAATGGAAAATTAAACTCAATTTGCCCGGTAGTTTTCGGAAAAGTAATCGACAGCTTACCTCCTGGATTGTTCAGCCCGAACAAGGTTTCGGCCACCACACGTCCAGATTGCGGCCCGGGGAACCACGCTTCCAGAATAGCCGGTAAATAGCGGTTTTCCCAATTGATGGTAAGCGGCTGTCCGTTAATCATCACCATAACCACAGGCTTGCCGGTGGCTTGCAAGGCTTGCAACAATTGTAGTTGCCTGCCGGGTAGGTTCAATCCGGTACGTGATAAGCTTTCGCCTACCTGTCTCTCGTTCTCGCCAACTACAGCAATTACTACATCGGCCTGCCGGGCTTTGGCTACTGCACTATCAATGCCGGCCTGTTCAGCAGCGGTTAATGGTGTCGGGATGATTTCACTTTCGGGCCAGGTAGCATCAGTTACCTGGCAGCCTTGTGCGTAATCTACCTTTACACTTGCACCGGCAAACGTTTTAATACCTTCCAGCACCGAAGTAACCGGATTATGTGAAGGGCCATAACGACTAATGGCATAACTCTTCTCGCCCGCTAAAGGCCCAGTTACCAGTATATTTTTCAGCTTACTTTTATCTAATGGCAACAGCTTATTTTCGTTTTTAAGCAGCACCATTGATTCACGGTTTAATTGCAAGGCAAAGTCTTCATCAGCCGCAGTATGCACCAGCTTGTCGGCCGCTTTCGGGTTAGCCACATACGGTTGATCGAACAAACCCAATTTAAACTTTACCCTTAACACATCAGCCACACTATGGTTAAGCGTTTTCATACTCACGCTGCCTTCCTTCACCAGTTCACGCAAAGGCATAATGTAGGTTTGCGGCATACTGAAATTGGTACGAACGTTCAAACCGGCATCAATAGCCTGCTTAACGGCACCTTTCATATCAGCCGCTACATGGTGCTTAGAATATAAGTATTCCACCGCTTCACTATCAGAAACCACATAGCCTGTAAAGCCAAACTTCTGGCGTAACAGCTCAGTCAGGAAAAAGTAGCTCCCGGTAATAGGCACGCCGTCCCAATCGTTATAGCTGCTCATTACTCCCAATGGCTGCGCCTCCTGTATTACCCGGCGGAATGGATATAAGTAAAGCTGATACATTTCTCGCGGAGCCACATGCGGGTCGGTACGGGTATTACCATCCCGGCCACCTTTCGGCACGCTATACACTGCAAAGTGTTTCAGGGTAGAAGCCACACCCTGACTTTGCACGCCTAATGTCATTTGCTTGCCTAGTTCGGCAATCAGGTACGGGTCTTCACCATAACATTCCACTACACGCCCCCAACGCTGATCGCGGGCGGGGTCTAATATGGGTACATAAATATTCGTATAGCCTAGAGCCTTCGCTTCCCGACCTACCGTCTGGCCGGCCCGAAGTACCAGTGCTTTATCCCAGCTGCTGCCAATACCTATAGGCGCTGGCAGTGGCGTAGCCCGGTCATGGTTCAGGCCATGTATGCCTTCGTTGGTAAAATCAACCGGTATGCCCAGTCGAGTTTCTTCTACAAACCACTTCTGTATCGTGTTAATTGCTGAAGCATGTTTACTGTACGGGTAACTATATTGCGTAGGCGCATCATCTGTATGTGAGGTTAAGTTGTTCAGTTCCTCATCAATATTGGCAATACCATCTTTCCATACTTCATTTTTCCAGTTAGGCGTAGGCATTTCATCCCTTAGCACCCGCTTATACCCATATAATGTAGCCTGTTGGCAAGTCTTTTCTTCCAATGTCATCTGCGATAGCAAATCGGCGATGCGCTTCTCTACAGGTTCAGCAGGATCTTCAAATACATCTTTACGGCCGTTCTTGTTAAAATCTATCCATCCCTTATGGTAAATACTTTTGTTTTGGGCCCACAGCGAAGAGGTAACTAGGGTGAGCAGGGCAGTAGCTAACAAAGCTTTGCTTTTAACTAACGGTTTCATGAATGGTAGGTATAATGGTTATGGTTTAAAGCATTCATAAGCAGCACAATTTTTCAATGGGTTGCTGATTATGAATGCCATAGGCTATACTGCAAGTATACTACTAATATACCGATGATGATTGTTCTGGATGAAAACTGTGAAGGTACATTCAGCTTACCTGCACGATAAGCCACAGGGTTGATAAACCGGCACAAAAAAGGCGCTTTATTTTATAAAGCGCCTTTTCAGTTTTATATTTTTTATCAAAACTAGCTTAGCTGACGAACACCATCCGCAATAACTGATTGGTAAACCGACGGTTCATAACCAATGGCTTCGGTGTAGTAAGTGGTAATATCTTTACTGTACGATTCAAACACAGATCCTTTAACCAATGCAATAGCACAGCCACCAAAGCCTGCTCCCGTCATGCGGGCGCCAATTACGCCGGGGTAGCGCTGGCTATATTCGGCAATGGTATCCAGTTCTATGCCGCTTACTTCGTATAGTTCTTTAAGTGATTGGTGTGACTGCTGCATCAGCTCACCAAAGGATTGCAAATCGCCTTGTTCCAATACCTGGGCTGCCTTTTTCACACGATCATTTTCTTCGACCACGTGGCGGACACGCTTCCAGATGGTTTCATCGGTAATCAGGTGCTTATGCTGGTGTAAGGCATCTGCATCAATTTCACATAATTCTTTAATCGGTAATTCCTGCTGTAAGGCTTTCAGCGCTTCCTGACATTCAGCTACGCGTTCGTTATACTTGGATTCGGCCAAATTACGGGGCTTGTTGGTATTCACGATAGCCAGCACGTATTCGCCCAAAGGAACGTCAACAGCGGTATAATCGAGCGTTTCACAGTTCAGCATCAAAGCTTTGTTGTGCTCGCCAAAAGCTACAGCAAACTGGTCCATAATGCCGCTGTTTACCCCGATAAACTCATTTTCTACCCGTTTGGTAAGCTTTACCAAATCCAGCTTAGTGTAAGGAGATTGCAGTAGCTGATTAAAAGTAAACGCCGTAACCACCTCGATAGAAGCTGACGAAGACAAGCCCGATGATATAGGCATATTGCCATAATACAGCAAATCATATCCCTGCTGCAATGAATGACCAGCCTGAGCAAACAAATGAATTACGCCCAACGGATAGTTAAACCAGGCTTTACCTTGCTTTTCATAAGCACTTTGCACAGGTATATCCAACGTTTCAGGAAAGTTCATTCCGCGAAAACGAAGCAACCCTGACGAGTTAGGTGCTATCAGCAACCAGGTACCGAAAGTAACGGCGCAGGGCATAACCAAGCCGCCATTGTAATCAATATGTTCGCCAATCAGGTTAACCCGGCCTGGGCAGAAATATACCCCGGCAGCTGGCTGGCCAAATTGCTGCCGGAAAGATTCGTGCAAATGCTGATCGTTCATAAAAACAAAACTACACTTTGCCAGGCATATTTAGTTCAACAATAATTGTAAAAGCCACATTTACAACTTCCCGGTTCTGGAAGGTACCGTACTGGCTTCATAGTTGAAGGTTTGTGTCTGGTCGGCTATCTGAATTTTAAACTCGCCGGGTTCGGTTACCAATTGGCTTTGGTCGTTCACAAAGGCCAAATCTTTAGGGGTAATGGTAAAGCTTACGGTACGACTTTCACCTGGTTTTAAGTTGATTTTGCTGAAACCTCTTAAACGTTTGGTATCCGGTGTAATGCTGGCATACAAATCACTGATGTATAACAGTACGGATTCTTTACCTTCACGCTGACCGGTATTTTTTACATCTACACTGATGGTTAATTTTTGGCTAGCCGTTAAACTTGGCTGACTAACATGCAGGTTACTGTAGCTAAAGGTGGTATAGCTAAGTCCGTAGCCAAATTCATATAAAGGGTGATAGCCGTGCGCATCATCACTGTTACCATTCTCTAAATTTTTGCGGTAGTAGTTAACCAAAGCATTGTTATAGCGTGGGTAAGTATAAGGCAAGCGACCTGATGGGTTCACATCGCCAAATAAAATGTTAGCTAAGGCATTGCCACCTTCATTACCTGAATAATACGCCATCAGCGTAGCAGCCGATAGGTTTTCCGCTTCTGTTACCACTCGCGGACGGCCTTCTGTTAATACCAGAATAACCGGCTTACCTGTTTTAGCCAACTCATGAGCCAGCTCTATTTGTGCATTTGGCAAACTCAGTTCGTCAATATTACCTGGGTTTTCGGCGTAAGATAGTTCACCAAGACACAATACAATGGCATCAGCTTTACGTGCTGCTTTTACTGCATCATCCGTATTTTGTGCTGCATCAAACGTTGCGCCGGGTTCATACAATACATTGTCTTTACCTACCTTTTGCTGTATAGCTTCCAGAATAGTGTTCTTATCGGCAGCAAACTCATCGCTACGGTCGCCTTGCCAGGTATAGCTCCAGCCACCGTTTAAAGCACGCATGGTATTGGCGGTTGGGCCGGTTACCAGCACTTTCATATTCTTTTTAAGCGGCAGTATCTGGTTGTTGTTTTTCAATAAGGTAATGGATTCATTAGCGGCCTGCAAGCTAGCCTGCGTAAACTCAGCCGAACCAAACTTAGGGTAATCATTCGGGTTACCTATTGAACTTTCAAACAAGCCGGTTTCCAGCTTCACTTTCAATATCCGTTTTACCGCTTCATTAATACGGGCCATAGGCACTTTACCTTCATGTACCAGTTCAATCAGGTAATTATAAAAGGTATAATCATAAGGCACCATGCTCATATCAATACCGGCGTTCACCGCAATTTGCACGGCTTCTTTCTGCGTAGCAGCAATATGATGACGGTCATGCAAATATTTAATATCCTGCCAGTCAGTTACCGCAATACCGGTAAAGCCCAGTTCGCCTCTTAACACATCGGTTAACAAATACTTGCTGGCATGCACGGGTACCCCGTTAATTTCAGAAGAGTTCACCATTACGGTACGGGCACCGGCATCAACAGCAGCCTTAAATGAAGGCATAAAGTATTCGCGCAGATAACGGTCAGGTATCCAGGCAGGGGTACGGTCTTTACCATTTAATGGGAAACTGTAGCCCATATAATGTTTCATACAAGCGGCTACATTGTATTTGCCGTTCAGGTTACCTTGCAAACCTTTCACCATAGCCGCACCCATCGTTTTAGCAACATAGGGGTCTTCGCCAAAGGTTTCATAAATACGCGGCCATAGCGGGTTCTTACCCAAATCCAGTACCGGTGCAAAGTTCCAGGTAATATAGCTGGCCCGAACCTCGTAAGCGGTAATTTCAGCAGCTTTATAAGCTATATCGGGGTTAAAGGTAGCCGCCATACCAATTTCTTGCGGAAATAAGGTACTGCCTGTAGTATAGTTCATGCCATGCATCGCATCAATACCATACAGCACAGGTATTTTCAGGCGGTCTTTAGCAGCGGTTTTTTGTATTTGCGAAATTAAACCGTACCAGTGTTCCCGGGTTTCGGCAGCACCGCTTACGTTTAGTAATGAACCTACATGGTATTTTAGTAAAGCTTCATTCAGCTTCTGCTCATCCAGTGCATGAGGCATAACAGCATTTTTCTGAGCATCTGTTTTCAACACGGCATCTAAAGTAAGCTGCGTCATCTGGCCTACTTTTTCTTCCAACGTCATTTGAGATAAAAGCTGATTCACACGTTGATCAACTGATGAACCTGGCTGCGCGCGCTGGGCCATCACGCTAAATGAACAGCAAAAAGCCACAAGGGCAAGTCCGATATTCTTCATAAAAAAAGGTGGTCTGCTTATTAATTGGTTAATTAAACAGTTTTAAGCCAACGAAGATATAGGTTAATTAAACAACTTATCGGCAGTGGTAAAATAATGTCAATAAAAGCAATAAAAATACAATACGCCTAAAGCATATAAGTGTTATCATTAACGTTTCAAACAAACTGCCCCCAATTAAAGGGACAGATAGATAATTTGCGCTTACAGGTTTATGAAAAAATTATTCCTTTATGCTGCTTGTGCAGCTCTTGTTAATTGGCTATCAGCAACGCCCGCGCATGCACAAAATGCACCGGTAAAGCAGGTACAATTAACACGTTTTCAGTTACAATCCTCGGTATTGGTGAAAGCCGGTGGGCGGGAGCTATCTGATAAAAACTACCGCAACACGGCACCCTGGTATCCGGTTCAGGTGCCCTCAACAGTACTTTACGGCTTGGTAGCCAACCATGTGTACCCCGACCCCTACCAGGGCTGGAACAACATGCACATTCCCGATGCTTCAGATGCGTTTAACAAACAGTATAATCTGGATAAGTATAGCCATCTGCCGGGAAAAGTAAACCCCTGGAAAAAACCTTATTGGTATCGTACTACCTTTACGGTACCGGCTGCTGATAAAGGCAAAACCTTTCAGTTAATTTTTAAAGGTATTAATTACCGCGCTGAAGTTTGGCTGAACGGCCATCGTGTAGCCGACTCTACCCAAATGGCAGGCATGTTTGCTGAGCACAACCTGAATGTGAGCCGTTCCGTTTTGGCGGGTGGTTCAAATACTTTAGCTGTTAAGATATTCCCGCTGGATGAACCCGGCCTACCGGCTAAAGAGCAATTGGAAGCCTTAGGCCCTTTTTATGAAAATGGTGGACCAACAGGCGATATCGGTAAAAACGTAACGATGCTATGCTCCGTTGGGTGGGACTGGATGCCGCCCGTACGCGATCGTAATATGGGTATCTGGCAACCGGTTTACTTACGCACTACAGGTACGGTAACCATTGCCCGGCCCAAATTAACTACCGATTTACCTTCATTCCCTGATACCAGCACTGCTAAGCTTAGCTTAGGCTTAACTTTAACTAACTACAGTGCAGCAACAGCTAATGGTAAGTTAATGGTAAGCATTAAGCCTGAAAACTTTGCAGGCCCAGTCACGCAGTTTACCCAGCCGGTAGCCTTGCCAGGCGGCGTAACTAAAATTGTAAAGCTGGATGCAGATAAGGTCAATCAGCTGCTGATTAAAAACCCTAAACTTTGGTGGCCTAATGGTTACGGGCGGGCTAATTTGTACCGTATCAAGTTACAGTATGCCAATGGTGCCCATATTACCGATGATACCAGCTTTGTTTTCGGTATACGTACAGTAAGTACCCGTACCAGCGAAGTAAATGGCTTTACCCGTCGCGAGTTTTTTGTGAATGGCAAACGCGTACACCTAAACGGTGGTGCCTGGGTACCTGATTTAATGGTACACCGCGATTCGGCACGGTATGATTATGAAATGCACCTGTGCCGCAATGCCAACGTGAACCTGGTACGTATTTGGGGTGGCGGCGTTACCCCACCGGATGCTTTCTGGAATGCTGCCGACCGCTACGGTTTAATGGTATGGTCAGATTTCTGGATTACCGGCGATACCCAAGGCGAGTTTAAAGGTTCGCCTGACTGGCCGCTGGAAAATAATGTATTCACCAAAAACGTCATCAGCACTATTTACCGCATCCGCAATCACCCTAGTTTACTAGTATGGACAGGCGGTAATGAAGGTCATGCCCGCCGTGAGTTGTACGATGTAATGCGCAACAATATCATCAAACTGGATGGTACCCGGCCATTTATCCCTAGCTCATCGGGCTTTGCCAAACTTCCGGCTGGCTGGGAAGGCTCATGGCCTGATAATCAGCCTAGCGGCGTGTATAGTGGTGGCCCTTACGCCTGGAAAGATGCTAAAGAATACTACAAACTAGCCGATCAGGCTCATGATTGGGTATTTAAAGATGAAACCGGCTTACCATCGCAGCCACCTTACAATACATTGGCTAAAAATATACCGGACACTACCTGGGATAAAAATTTACCCTACCCATTAAACAACATGTGGGGCTACCATGATGCCGCTACAGGTGCGGGTAAGTACGATGAGTATTACAAGGATATGGTAAGCCGTTACGGCAAGCCTACCAGCCGTGAAGATTTTTCCGACAAAATGCAGTTGATGAATACCACTGGCTACCAGGGCATATTTGAAGCAGCAGGCCACAAATTAACGGAAACCGGCGGTGTTATGCTGTGGAAACTGAATGCAGCTTTCCCAAGTGTAATTTGGCAGATTTATGATTGGTACCTGGAGCCTAACGCTGGCTACTATGCGATGCAAAATGCCTGTGAGCCTATTCATATTCAGTTTAATCAGAGTGATTCTACTGTGGCGGTATTAAACCGCACACACCGATCTACCGGCACCTTGATGTTGCAGGCCGATGTTTATGACACGCATACCAAAAGCCTTTTCCACCAACTAGCTACTGCCAGTTTTGACGACGAAGGGGTAAAGGAAGTAATACCAATGGGCTACGTTTTAAAACAGGTTAAGGAGTTCTGTTTTGTAGTATTGAGCTTGAAAGATGCTAAAGGCAATGTGGTATCGCGCAACACTTACTGGATGGCGCCGGGTAATGATTACACTCCGCTTAATAAGTTAAACAATGCACAGGTACAAGCCAAATTACTGAAAACAGCTAAAGGTAAATCTGAAAACAGCTGGACTATACAGTTAACCAATAACAGCAACCAACTAGCATTTTATGTACGCCCGCAACTAATGGTGAACGGCCAGGAAGTAATGCCAGCCTACTGGACTGGCAGCTACGTTACTTTAGCGCCTCATGAAAGCACAACCTTATCGGTAAGTGCACCGGTAGCTAAGCTGGGCCAGCAAACACCTGTTATACAGGTTTCGGGCTGGAACGTAAAGCACCAAATAATTAGTACCAAATAATCATTTGTCAGAGGCACCTGTTGGTGCCTCTGACGTTTTATAGCATCTACCCTTATGGCTTACAGTAAAAACATTATTCGCTCCTTGCTTTGGTGCAGTATTACCTGTTTATTTTCGCTTTCTGCTTCTGCCCAGACAGGGCATTCATCAGCGCCGGATAGCATTCGCCTGAACCAGATAGGCTTTTATCCTGCAGCATCTAAAACGGCTATTGTACTTACGGGCAACGTACAGCCTTTTACCATTCAAACACCCGGTAAAAAAGTAGTTTTCTCCGGTAAGTTAAAACCATCGCCCCGTCCTGACTTATCCGGACGTACTATTTACGTTGCTGATTTTACCGCCTTGCAACAACCCGGTCAGTATAGGCTGGTTGTGCCTGGTGTTGGACAGTCATATCTGTTTCAAATCGGCAATCAGGTACATGCAGGGGTAGCAGCAGGGGCTATCAAAGCTTTTTATTACCAGAGGGTTTCTACTGCTTTGCCTGAAAAGTATGCCGGTAAGTGGGCCCGGGCAGCGGGGCATCCTGATACTGCTGTGCTTGTTCATCCATCGGCAGCTACAGCACAACGGCCCGCAGGCACGGTAATATCGGCTTCCAGAGGTTGGTACGATGCAGGCGATTACAATAAATATATAGTAAACAGCGGAATCAGCATGGGCACGTTGCTGTCTTTGTACGAGGACTTTCCAACATATGTAAAAACCGTAAAGCTCAATATCCCGGAAAGCAATAATCAGGTGCCCGACTTACTGGATGAAGCCTTATGGAATTTGCGTTGGATGCTCACCATGCAAGACCCTAATGATGGCGGTGTGTACCATAAACTTACCAATGCGGCTTTTGATGGTATGGTGATGCCCGACAAAGCCGTACAGCCTCGCTATGTAGTACAAAAAGGCACAGCCGCTACGCTTGATTTTGCCGCCGTAATGTCACAGGCCAGCCGCATTTATGAAAACTATAATCAACAACTGCCCGGTTTAGCAGATTCTTGCCTGAAAGCAGCCGAAAAAGCATGGCAGTGGGCACAAGCGCACCCGAATGCAGTGTATGATCAGGATGCGATGAACAGCCGTTTTGAGCCCAAAGTATCAACCGGTGCCTATGGCGATAATCACTTTGATGATGAGCGGACGTGGGCAGCAGCCGAACTTTATATTACCACAAAAAATGATACGTACCTGAAAGCTGTTCCATGGAGCAATACTATCCGGTTCACCATTCCATCATGGGCACAGGTGCAAACATTAGGTTATTATAGTTTGCTCCGCAACCGTAACCAGCTTACGGCAGCTGGTAAAAAAGCTGTTCCGCAGCTTAGCCATCAGCTATTAGCTTTGGCTGATAGCTTAGCTAACCCAGCTACGTTGCCGGCTTATCAAACCGTTATGGGCCGGTCGGCACATGATTTTGGATGGGGAAGCAATTCAGATGCCGCTAACCAAGGGATCACTTTAATACAAGCTTACCAACTTACCCGTCAAGCCAAATATCTAAATGCGGCGTTGAGTAATCTCGACTATATTTTAGGCCGCAATGGTACAGGTTATTGCATGGTAACCGGCTTTGGCAGCAAAAGCACCCGCCACCCGCACCATCGCCCTTCGGTAGCCGATGGCATTGCCGATCCGGTACCCGGACTAATGGCTGGCGGACCCAACCCTGGTATGCAGGATCATATCCAGGTACCTTCCACCATCCCGAATCAAGCTTATATTGATGATGACCGGGCTTATGCCGTCAATGAAATTGCTATCAACTGGAATGCACCTTTTGCCTATCTGGCTAATGCGATAGAAGCTTTGCAATACCAGGCAGGATATGTAAAAAAGTAAAATAATGTATGTAAAGGTTGTTTAGCGTCAGACAGCATTCCTGTTAAGACTATAAAGTACTGACAAAACAGTGCCACCACTGCCAATGGTTTGTCAGTGTTACAGGGTGTTACACACTGAAACATGTAACACCTGTAAGTATCTTAGGTATGTCATGCATTTAATAAGGTGTTCAAACCTTGTTAAATGCAAAAAAGCTGTTTGGGATATCCAAACAGCTTTTTTGCATTACATCTATATTCTTGAATCTTTATTCTTAATGCTATTACTACATCTGCATATCATCCATCTTCATGGCTTTTTTATGCTGCCCGCCCATACCCATCATTTTCATGATAGAAGGGCTAATGCGCAGGTACACTTCAAAACCTACCGGCGCAGTTCCATATAACGTTTTTAAGGCAGATGGTGAAGCATTAACTGTAGCCTGCACACCAGCACGCAAATCGGTATGTTTTACAGTGGCTAAAATCTGGTTAATGCCTAATGTAAATGCATTAATGTTAAAGTTGGGGTTGCTGGTGTATAGTTCATGCAAATCCAATTCGTCGGCATCCTTCTGCACATATTCGTACCGGCCGTAAATAGCAGTTTTGCGCAGTTGCAGGTTGCTTTCCAGCAATACCGATGGCAAGGTTTTATGGTTGTCTGAAAAATGGTTTTGGCCATATACTAGGGTAGTCGATATATAGTTGTCACCTTTCAGCAAATGCGTGTTCATAGCTGATGCCGTAAAACGATCTACATTCTGCTGCGGCTCCAAATCTTCCGGACTGTGTATCCAGCCGTTAGATACCTGCAAGGCCCACTCTCTGGATGGATTGTAAGACAGGCGTACAGAATAGGAATCAAACTTCGGACTATCAAAGCCATAACGCTCTTCGTTAGGTTCGCGACCTTTGAAGGTAGAGCCTTCTATTTTCACATCCTTGTACCGAAAGCCTAAGGTAGCTACACCAAAAGTAATGTGGGTAGCATCTGCATAATGGTGTGTTAACGGAGCATCCGGAATATTCATGGCCGAAAGCCGGTGCATAAACGTAGGCGGACCTAAAGCCGGTTCGCCAGGATAACCCACAGAAGCATATACATCGGTGTTTTTAGCTATGCGATGGGCATAAGCGATGCTCAGCTCCGAAAATAAATCGTGCGGGTGCTGGCGGTCGACCAGCTTTACACCTTTGTAGGATTCGCCGGTTTGATACAGCAGCGGATAACCGCCATTACCCACCAAAAACGGATCGAACGAGAACATAGCATTTACCGAGAACAAGCCGTTAGCGCCTATTTTACGCTGCGTCATGGCCATAAACCAGTTTGGGGCATCTACTTTATAAGCGCCACGACTGCCTTTGTTAAACAAATCCTGGTTGGTATAACGCGGCACAATGTTGCCATGCACCATGCTCATCCACTTTTTACCATGAATCATGTAGCCATACATAGGCGTAGCATCGGGTACCCATGATGAACCGGAACCATCACGGTTCATAGGCAAATCGCGCGAGTATTGGCTCGACATCATCATCATGTGGTTCATGGGGTGATGGGTAGTGTCATGCATCATCATGGTACTATCGTGATGCATGTGTTGTACCCGGTGGGTAGGCAAGTGTACGGTATGGTCGGTTTGCGCCTGAGCAGCGCTTATGCTGATAGCCAGCAAGGCTATCGAAAGTTTTATCAATTTCATAGTTTATCAAATACTTAATCGTGAATAAAAAACACAGGATAGCGAGCGCCACCCTGAACAGGAACGATCAAGCTTGATCAGATACGAAAATTGCAGTTCTTAAGAAATACGGGGACTAGGTTAACCGGCAAATCAGGCGGGCCTCTCAGCTGCTGCGCTATCAGTGTAACAGGTTGCGGAGCAGGAGCAAAGCTATTCAGAAAGGCTACGGGTAAGTGCAGAGCCAGTAGTTTAATCGACTCCAAAGCCGACACACTCTGGTGTGCATCTTTTACTTTAACATTAAGGTGCTGGTTTTTGCAGCACTTCATTTTCATGCCGCATTTGGCTTTAGCTATCGGTAATTTACCAGGAGCCTCAAAATGTACGGAGGCCATATAGCTGCCGCAGAAATGCAGGTCCATAGCAAAGCCCAATACCGTAACTAAGTACAGCAGTGCTAAAGCTATAATACCTGATTTTTTCAGCATAATACAAAGTTAAAGATTTTGATTGGTTATGCAGGTTTACAGGTATTCATTTTTTGGAATGTATGAACGTTCATGAACGCTGTAAATAGTATCCTCAAATTCAACCTAAAAAATGTTCAGCAAATCCTTCCGGCTTACTCCTTTTAAAGCTATGAAGTATAAGTAGTTTAAAAACCCCTTCTTGGTTGATGTGTTGCAACAGATATTAAAAAAACGAATTATGAGTAAACAACTTAATATAGAAGCTCAGCAAAAATTTGGAGAAGCGGTAAATACTGGCAACTTTGAATTGTTTAAAGAGGTAGTAGCACCTAATGCTCTAGATAACGATCCGGCACCTGGCCAACTATTAGGCCCGGAAGGTTACATGCATTTTTTCACCATGATGCGAACTGCCTTCCCGGATTTTAAAGTGGAAGTAGAACACTTGGTGGCCGATGAGAATAATGTAGCCTTTGCCTACACAGCAACCGGAACCCACCAAGGCAACTTCAACGGCATACCGGCTACCGGCAAGTCTATCAAGATCAGAGGTATGCAGATTAGCCGTTTTGAGAATGGCAAAATGGTAGAGCGCTGGGGCAGTTCAGACGAACTGGGTATATTAAAACAACTCGGCGTACAGGTAGGCTAAGTTTGACCTTCATGCTGGCACCTATCTTTTTTATACTTGTGCCAGCATGAAGGTCATAATCAATCCCCATGCTCTTCTTCAAAAATGTAACCCTCTACACTTTGGCTGATTATAAAATCATGATCGTCGGCCGAAATGGTATCGTAACCTTCTTCGCTTTCGTCAGGGTCTAAGGAGATATAGACCTTGTTACCAATGTGGTAAAACTTACAGGAGTCCACCTGATATAATTCATCAGCTGGGTTATTGTCAAAACCATTCTTCAGCACATCTTTAAACGTGAGCATTACATCAGCTTCGGTATAAGCCAGTTCAAAAATAATACTGATAGCCGGGCTCCCCTCTACCACGTGCTTTTTAAAGTTCTTGACCGTAGCGTTTAATAAGGTTAAATCATTAACCAGGTAATTAATGATGTCTGAGTTATAGCCAATGAATTTCATGTTTGCTTCTGATACTTTTTGTTAAACTCATGGCTCGGTCTTTAGTTCTTCGTGAGGATAGGTAAAGTGCTATAAAAACCCTCACAACACAAAGCACAATAAATATGCACGCAACTAAATTTCTATTTCTCCTTCAAACACCTGCACTGCCGGGCCTTCTAAAAATATGTTGCTAAACCTTGTACCATCATCTTCAAACCGGATGTTCAGGTTGCCGCCTAGTACCTTAATGGGTGTGTTGATGTTGCCGGTTTGCCCGTTATGACGGGCCATAGCTAAAGCCACTGCGGTTACCCCTGTACCGCAAGCGTAAGTTTCGTCTTCTACACCACGCTCAAAGGTGCGTACGAAATAACCATCCTCCAGTGGCTCTACAAAGTTTATGTTAATCCCTTCAGCCGCATACGTGGCATTATTGCGAATAGCATAGCCTTCAGTGTACACATCTTTGTTTTGCAAATTGGTGGTTAATTGTACGTAATGGGGCGAACCGGTATTCAGCACGTAAGCTTCGGCATCACGGCTCAGGGTATCTACATCAATCATCTGTAAACTTACCCAATTACCCGATTCAGCAATTTTGGCATGGTGTGGGCCATCAACTGCCAAAAAGTTAGTCTCGCTGTCAATTACCTTTAAAAATCTGGCAAAAGCTACAATGCAGCGGCCGCCGTTACCGCACATGCTGCTGGGCTGTCCATCAGCATTATAATAGATCATTTCAAAGTCATAACCTTCTTTATTTTGTAAGAGCATTAAGCCGTCTCCGCCAATACCAAAGCGCCTATCGCACAACTTACTGATAAACTGCGGGTTATGATGATCAATGTTAGCCGTGCGATTATCCAACATAATAAAATCGTTGCCGGCGCCCTGATATTTATAGAATTTCAACTTCATGACCTTTACATTTTAGCCCTGCCGAAGCAGGTACAACACCTCAAAAATACAATAATTTGGGCTTTAACATTTTTTAACAAAAAACAACATACCATATGGTTGCCTTCATCGTCTATATGGTATTAATTTTGAATAGTATTTAGCAACCATTTAAGTAAAAAAAGAAAGTAAAGTATATATGAGAAAAATTGGTTTAACCATGTTAACCGCCTTTTTGGGCGGCGCAATGGCGCTCGGTACTTATAAAGTATTTGAGAAAGATCCAAATGCAGGGATGACTTTCGAAGACCGCCAAAAAGTTTATTTCACCAGCAACCGTACGCCTGAGATCATGTCATCAGCCGGCGAGCTTGATTTTACCCAAGCTGCAGCAGCAGTAACACCGGCTGTAGTTTATATCCGTACTACCTATAACGCCAACCAAAGTGGCCGCAGTAGTGGCCAGGATCAGTTAGAGCAGATGTTTGGTGAAATGTTTGGTCAGCGTGCTCGTCCACAGCAACAAGCACCACAACGTGCATCAGGTTCAGGTGTAATCATTTCGCCTGATGGTTATATTGTAACCAACAACCACGTAGTGGCTAATGCCAGCAAAGTGCAGATTACCACCAACGACCACCGCGAGTTTGAAGCTAAAGTAATTGGTACCGACCCGAACACTGACTTGGCGCTGATTAAAATTAGTGCCACTAACCTGCCTATCGTAAAATTAGGTAACTCTGATGATGTACGTGTAGGCGAGTGGGTATTGGCTGTAGGTAACCCTTTCAACTTAACTTCAACCGTTACTGCAGGTATAGTAAGTGCGAAAGGCCGTAGCATAGGTATTATCGGCAGCGATAACGATGATGACGATCAAAACAGCAATCCGTTTGGCCGTAGCCGTTATCAGCAACAAGCACCTGCACCAAGAAAAGCTATCGAATCATTTATCCAAACTGATGCCGCTATTAATCCAGGTAACAGTGGTGGTGCCTTGGTAAACACCAAAGGCGAGCTGATTGGTATTAACTCAGCGATTGCTTCACACACTGGTTCATACGAAGGTTACGGTTTTGCCGTACCGGTTAACCTGGCTAAAAAAGTATTGAATGATTTAGAAAGATTTGGTTCTGTTAAACGTGGCTACATTGGTGTAAGCTTCCAGGAACTAAACCCTGATGTTGCACAACAGCTGAACATTAAAAACACTGTTGGCTTGTATGTAAACGATGTAGTTGCTGGTGGTGGTGCTGCACAAGCAGGCTTACAAAAAGCTGATATTATTACCAAAGTAGAAGGCAACACTATTTACGAGTCATCAGACTTGCAAGAACGTGTAGGCCGTCTGCAACCTGGCGATAAAGTAAACTTAACTGTACTGCGTAATGGTAGTGAACGTAACGTTTCTGTAACCTTAAAAGGCGATATGCCGGTTGCTAATCGTACAGCAGCAGTTTCTAAATCAGCCGAAGAGTTGTATAACAAACTGGGTGGTAGCTTCCAACCCTTGAGCCCTGCTCAAAAAGCTAAGTTCCATATTGCTTCAGGTGTGGTAGTTACCCAGGTTCGTGAAGGTGGCTTTTTTGAAAATGCTGATATTCCGGTAGGTTCAATTATTACCAACATGAACCATAGCCCAATCAATAGCACTAACGATATTGATAAAGCTATTACCAGCACCCGTAATGGTATGGTTAATATTTCAGGCTATTACCCTGACGGTTCTAAATTTACCGGCAGCTTCCAGGTAGAATAACCCAAATTGATTAAATAAACAAAGAGAGTCCGGTACTGATAAACAGGCCGGGCTTCTTTTTTATTACAATTACTGGAAGATACAGGGTTTTATTTTTACCACTTTTGTAACTATACAACATTATGAGTACATCAACCAACAACGATAAGTACGAAGCCTTGGTTAAGTTAAGCCAGGATGATTTTGAAGCTTTTTTGTACGATTGCGATGGTACCCTAGCCGATAACATGGGCGCCCATAAAGATACCTACATCCGGGTAGCGGCCGAGCAGGGTATAGCTATTGAGGGTTCAATCATAGATGAGTTTGCCGGTTTACCGGTAACCAAAGTAGTGGAGCAGATTAACCATCGTTATGAGTCAACTTTTGATCCGGAAGAGTTTAAAACAGCCAAGTATAAGTTGTTTATGGATCAGTATATTGAGCAAACTCAGCCTATCGATTATGTGGTAAATCATTTAAAATATCACTTCGGCCGGGTTAAAATAGCCGTAGTATCTGGCAGTAGCCGCGAAGCTGTAGAGAAAACCTTGAAAGTATTAGGTATTGATCATTTCATACAAATCGTAGTTTGCGCCGGCGAAACCCCTAACGGCAAACCTTACCCTGACCCCTTCCTGAAAGCGGCCGAACTGCTGGGCGTTGCACCTGAGAAGTGTCTGGTATTTGAAGATGGAGAGGCTGGTGTACAAGCCGCCAAGGCTGCTGGTATGCGCTGGGTTCGCATTGATAAACTATAAGCACAATAATTAGCACTTATACTAAAAAGGCCATTGCTGGCATCAGCAATGGCCTTTTTAGTAATGAATTTAATTTGAAAGCAAAGTTGCTTAAATACGAATAAACAGATCATCTTTAGGTTTGCGCACTTTGGCAAACTCACTGTATTTATCATCTTCTGCACGGAAACCGATACAGGCAATTACCGATGTAGTCAGGTTTTTATCTCTCAAGCCTAAAATCTCGTCGAATTTACCGGCGTTAAAGCCTTCCATTGGGCAAGCATCAATACCAGCTTCAGCAGCAGCAGTAAGCGCTACACCTAAAGCAATATAAGCTTGTTTGTGCGACCAGGCAATTTTCTGATCTTCAGCACGGCTATCAATAGTATCCATCAGGCTTTTTTCAAATGGAGCCAATTGGCTAGCATCCACCTGACGTACACGGGCTACTTCGTTAATGTATCTTTTTATGTAATTGGCATCCAGCACAGTTTCGGCAGCAAATACCAATATTTGTGAAGCATCGGTAAGTTGTGTTTGACCGTAAGCGGCTTCGCGCAGTTGTTGGCGTACAGCAGGGTCTTCAACCACCAAAATACGGTAATGTTGTAAGCCGTATGATGAAGGCGCTAGTTGTATAGCACTCAGTAAGTCTTCCAGTTGTTCGGCACTTAACTTTTTAGTAGCATCAAATTTTTTGGTGGCATAGCGCCACTGTAGCGGTTTTATTAATGACATGACTATGAGTTTCTTATTTCATCAAAAATACATGTTTAAACATATATCTGTGTAATGCTTGCGTAATTTTGCAAGTACTTATAAAAACTACATCAAGCCTCGTTCACGCATTAACTTCTTTCGCTCTTTTTCTAAGCGCTTTTCTTCTTTGCGTTGTGCCTTCTCGCGCTTACGGGCAGCATCAGCCGAATCGGCCTGTACTTCTTTACGATGGTCGCCGGTGGTATCGCGCTTACCAAATAGGCGCTGAAAAAAGCCGGGACGTTTTTCTTCTTCGGTAACTGCCGGTGGCATTACATCATCTTCACCCTCATTAGTATCAATCTTTTTCTGCAAACTATCAGCTAAGGCAGTATCTGCCGGTGCCATCTTCGGTCTTAATGATTCACGTAACCGAACAGAATAGAACCCGTAATTACTGCTGTCGCGCTGTGCCAATCCCCGGCTAGCCATCAGGTTACCTATCAACCTGAAGTAGCCATGCAGGCGGTAACGTAAGCTGCCATCAGGCTCAAAATCATATAAACCGGTTTTCGGGTGCGGTACAATACTGGCCAGATAAATACTTTCACCTATGGTTAGCTGTGATGGCGCTTTAGCAAAGTAATAACGGGAAGCCTCACCAATGCCGTAGATATTCCGGCCCCATTCAATAATATTAAAATAAACCTCCAACATACGGTCTTTGGTCATGATATGACCATTCTCGATGATCCATACAATCAAAATTTCCTCAATTTTGCGGGCCAGTGTTTTTTGCCGTACCAGAAAAGCGTTTTTAATTAACTGCATGGATATAGTACTACCGCCACGCTTAAACCGATGTTCTTTCACATCTTCAGCAATAGAACGGCGTATAGACTCGATCACAAAGCCATGGTTGGTATAAAACGATGGATCTTCTGCCGTTAAAACCGCGTTTCGTAAGTTGGGTGAAATATTTTGCAGCGACGTATAATTAGAGTTTGATGCACCGATAAATCTGGCTGGCATAGGCTTGCCTTTCTCGTAAGGGGTGTAAGTAAACTCCTGGTTCAGGCGGCTTAAATCAGTTTTACCATAGCCCAGCACCTGAAAACCCTGCTGTGCCATACCCGACTCAAACTGTACATCGTCAGGATTAGAACTATCCAGAAACAAGTGCATGTTGTAACGCAGCTTACCCGCTACCCGTATACCTTCCAGCTCATCAAACATACCTTGGGGCAACGAGTTCACCATATCCTGGGCTCCGGTCCAGTCGGTATGCATTTTTACCACGTATATTTTGGTAGGCTTTAACGTGTATTTGATATAAGGATGCGCTACAATCTTTTTTAAATAAACCACTGATGAGCTATCAAGCGATACGTATTTAGGCCCTACAAATAAATTGGCATCAATAGCACCCTGTGGCACCACAATATTGTTAGGCGATATAGCCGGATGGTTAATGAGCAGGTTGCGTATGGCACAATACGTATAAATCTGGGTTTCATCGCTGCCATGTTCTACCTTGTTCAGGCGGGTGGTTAGGGTATCAAAGTTCAGCTTTAAATGAAATTTCTTTTCCACCAGCGGAAACTCCACCTTACCGGCATCAGCATAAAACTTCACATCAATATGCTTATCAGATGGTTGCATAATCCCCGACAGGTGCCAAACCGCTTCGTTGTTGTTCACCACGATGGTGGAAGTCAGGTCGCCATCTTTAATTAACGCTGTGCGCGTAAGCAATTTTACCTGGTTGCTGTCATCAGCAAAAGATACCAGGAAGTTTTTCATATCTAAATTATCCGGTATCTTATACAAAACTTGGTTAATGAGGTTATCAGCCAAATCATTCAGCCCTTTTTTCGATTTGGTTGCGGTAGAATCTCTTTTCTTTTTAAACAGAAAATCAAAATTGCGTACACCGTTTTTGCTGGTTAAATTCAGTAAGCCGTTTTGTAGCTTTACATCGGCCAGCTTTACATGGCCTACCAGCAGGGGCAGCATCTTTACGCTTACCTCAAAATGCTCAATGCTCAGCAAGCTATCGCGCTGTTCGGGTACTACGGTAATGTTGGAGAAGGATACCGTATTGGCGCCAATAAAGTGTGCGTCGCCTATTTTTACATCTAAATTATACTCACGTTTGGCTTTTGCTTTAGCTTTGCTGATAGCATTTTCCAGTATAGCCTGGCGTTTGGAATAAGCTATATAACCGCCAATTAACACAAAAATTAATATTATACCAACAATTAATCCGGCAATGCGGATGTATTTAGATTTAAGGCGATGCATCTGTAAATTTTCGTCAAAACTAAGCTAATTCAGTATAAAACGATTTTGCCTAGTTATTATTTCTCTAACAAAAGCAGCAAGGCCCGGTTTTAGTAATTTTGCTTATCAAAAAAATGCAGTTGAATAAAGAACAAGTTTTACAAGCCCTGAGTAACGTTGAAGAGCCCGATTTGAAAAAAGATCTGGTAACGCTGAACATGATTCAGGATATTCATATTGAAGGCAATCGCTTGAGCTTTTCAGTAATCCTAACCACGCCGGCCTGCCCGCTTAAAGGATTAATTGAAAATGCCTGCCGCAATGCTATCAGTCATTTTATTAGCCCGGCAGTGGAAGTAAGCATTAATATGACTTCGCGGGTTACTACGCAAAAGAATACCGGTGTACCGGGTGTTAAAAATATTATTGCAGTAGCTTCAGGCAAAGGTGGCGTAGGCAAATCAACTGTGGCAGCTAATTTGGCTTTGGGCCTGGCAGCTACCGGCGCTAAGGTAGGTTTGATTGATGCTGATATTTACGGGCCATCAGTTCCTATTATGTTCGGATTGGAAGGCGCTAAACCGCAGGCCAGCCAGGTGAATGGTAAAACCCGCATTGAGCCCATTGAAAAATACGGTATCAAGCTGTTATCTATCGGCTTTTTTACCGACCCGAACCAGCCTGTGCCATGGCGTGGCCCGATGGTATCCAGCGCGGTAAAACAATTGTTTAATGATGCCGATTGGGGCGAACTGGATTACCTGGTAGTGGATTTGCCACCCGGTACCGGAGATATTCATATCACCGTTACTCAAAGCTTCCCAATTACGGGTGCCGTTATTGTCACTACCCCGCAAAATGTAGCTTTGGCAGATGCTAAAAAGGGTATAGGCATGCTGATGATGGATGCCATTAATGTACCTATATTGGGTATTATCGAAAACATGTCGTACTTCACACCTGCCGAACTGCCTGAAAACAAGTACTACATTTTTGGCGAAGGCGGCGGTGTAAAGCTGGCTAACATGATTAATGCACCATTTTTGGGCGAAATACCGATGGTAAAAAGCATTAGCGAATCGGGTGATGCAGGCAAGCCGGTAGTGCTTACCGAAGATGGCATTTTGAGTAAGGCTTTCTTGCACTTAGCCGAGCGTGTAGCCCAACAGATATCTGTTTATAACGCCAAGGCAACAGACTTGCAGGATGTTATAAATCGTTAAAATTTCGTATCTTTACATATAATATAATTGAAACCAATTATGAGTTTATTTGAGCAGGTTGAATCAGCTTTAGATACCATCAGGCCATATCTGGAGACTGACGGGGGGAACGTTTCAATAGAAGAAATTACACCTGAAAAAGTAGTGAAGCTGAAACTGCTGGGCTCATGCGGTTCATGCCCGATGAGCATCATGACGCTAAAAGCTGGTATTGAGCAAGCCATTATTAAAGCTGTACCTGAAATTACCGGTGTTGAGGCCGTTAACCTAACCGACATGGATGACCCTAATGCCGTATTGCCGGCCAACATGCGTTAGTGTTAAGGAGTGTTAAAAGCAATATTTTGTTTAATTAAGCGTATATCTTTGCACAGGTAAAAACCATTTAAGGGCTAACCGGATAAATATTTGATGATGCCAGCTGGGGTAATAAAACGTTTTATTGTTATTGTAATAAGCCTTTTTGCCGTATCGGCAGCTTTTGCACAAAAGCAGGAGCGCCCATTAGTGCAGTTTACCGGTATTACTTCAAATGCGGATAGCATTAAAGCTGTTGTACCTTATGTAAGCATTACCGATATGGCTACCCACAAAGCCGTTAATATTTCCAACTATAAAGGCTATTTTTCTTTCGTTGTGCATGAACAGGATACGCTAAGCTTTACCGCAGTAGGCTTTGCACCGCAAGAAATTGTTATACCAACCGGTGTAAGCAGTAAAAGCTACATTGCACAAGTTAAAATGAAGCCGCAGGTTATTAATCTTCCGGCTTTTCGTGTTTTCCCGTGGGCTACTACAGATGAGTTCAGGAAAGATTTCCTGACCATGAAAATTGCTGATGATGATTTGGAGAATGCGCGTAAAAATTTAAACCGCAGTTCATTGGCGGCTGCCAACAGCAGCTTGCCACGTGATGCTAATGAAATACAATCATCATTGGCGCGCGATATGCACACCAACATCCTAAATTCGCACTCGTTGATTCCGAACCCATTGCTGAACCCTATTGCCTGGGGTTCATTAATTAAGCAAATTGCCGATGGGGATAAAAGCCGCACCGGCAGTAATTAACTACTAACGGCCTTTTTTAGCTGCCGGGAATTTCATTTTATAGTCTACTTTCACTACCCCGCGCGATATATCGCTCAGGCGTTTTTCAATAAGGCGTTTGCGTAAAGGGCTTAACTTATCTGTAAACAGTTTGCCTTCAATATGGTCATATTCATGCTGAATAATACGGGCCACCAAGCCTTTAAATACTTCTTCATGGTGTTCCATGTTTTCGTCATAGTATGACAGACGCACGTGCGATTTACGGTACACATCTTCCCGAACATCGGGTATGCTCAAACAACCTTCATTAAATGGCCATTCTTCGCCGGTTTCTTCCAGTACCTGGGCGTTAATAAAAGCCTTCTTGAAGTCTTTTAATTCTGGTTCATCATCGTCAAAAGGTGTAGCATCTACCACAAACAAACGGAGTGATAAACCTACCTGCGGAGCAGCCAGCCCTACACCACGAGCGGCATACATGGTTTCAAACATATCTGTTACCAACTGTTTCAGATCCGGCTCTTCTTCGGGTATAATATCAATTGCTTTTCTGCGTAAAACCGGATCTCCGTAGGCTACAATAGGTAATTTCATGGTGCAAAATTACGGATTTTGGCGCAGGTTAAAAAACCGGCGGCCTTACCAGAGTATAAAGTTATTGTCATTTCGGACCGCAACCCCAGCCTTATTTTAGGTATGAGCTGCATACCTGGCACTATGCAGTTTAGCCATGATGCACAATACGACCATCACTCAAATCAATGGTGCGATCGCTGTTTTTGGCAAAGTCTTCATCGTGGGTTACCGCAATAATGGTTTGACCACGCTCATGAGCCAGTTCCCTGAAAATATCAAATACCACCTGCGTATTTTTAGAATCGAGATTACCGGTAGGCTCATCACCCATAATAACAGACGGGTCGTTAATCAGCGCACGGGCTATGGCTACCCGTTGCTGTTGTCCGCCAGATAATTTACTCGCCATTTTAAATGCCTGATCTTCCAAGCCCAGTAGTTTCAAGTTCTCGTAAGCTTTGTGTTCAATTTCGGCTTTGGTTTTCCGGTTAAGCTTCAGGGCTGGCAGCATCACATTATCCAACACGGAAAATTCAGGCAGCAAGTAATGAAATTGAAATACAAAGCCAATATGCTCATTCCGATAAGCCGCCAGCTGGTTCTGCGTACGACCTGTTAACGTTTCCCCATTGATAATGAGCTGACCTTCGTAGTCGGTATCCATAGTAGATAGCACATACAGCAACGTTGATTTACCGGAACCCGATTTGCCAGTAAGCGATAAAAACTCACCTTTTTTAACATCAAAGCTTACATTTTTCAATACCTGAAATTTTTCAGGCTCATAAAAATATTTGATAATATGATCAGCCTGCAAGGCTAGTGTGCTTTCCATAGGGGTTATCCTCTAATAATTTCAACCGGATCAATTTTGGAGGCTTTGCGGGCAGGTAGGTAACCGGCCACCAGCGTAGTAATCAGCCCAAAAGTAAAGGCCATTAGGTAGTCTTTTACGTTATAAGCCATAGGCAGATGATCTAAACCGCCTAGCTTAAACGGAATATGGTTCACAATATCGGCAATGGCAAACCCCAGCATCATGCCTGCCAAACCGCCAATCACACCAATTACAACAGCCTGAATTAAAAATATCTGCGTTACATCATGTCCTGAAAAGCCCATAGCTTTCAGAATGGCAATCTCCCTGATTTTTTCATTGATCGTCATGTTCATGATGTTGTAAATACCGAAACCAGCTACCATCAAAATAGTGAGCGATACCGCCTGTGCAATGATATTACGCAGCTTTGAACCTGCTTCCAGCTGTTGGTTGGATGTTTGCCAGCTTTCTACCTTGTAAGGTACAACCGGGGCTATACGTTGTACAATCGGAGCTGTGTTCTCAAAATTCTGTACGTTTACCTGCAAATCGGTTACATATTCCTGATTTTTGTTCAGCAACTGGCGGGCCGCAGTAATGTTGATGTAGGCTTTAGCTTTATCTACACTTTTCACATTGGTTCGAAAAATGCCGATCAGCTTATAATTACGGCTTACACCATCCGAGGTCAGGATGTTTACATTGTCATCAATATTCAAGCTTAGGTCATGCGCCAAGTCGGCACCTACAATAATACCATCCGGGCGGTATAGCAGGCTATTCCAGCTACCGGCCGTCATGTAGGTAGAAATGTTAAATACTTTATTTTCATTCTCTACATCAACGCCCGATAGGGTACCATTTAGCTTGTTGCCGCCATTACGGAAGAAAACATTAATATTTACCTGCGGGGCAATAGCAGCTACCTCGGGCTGGTTGCGTACCAGTTCGAGTATAGCCGCAGTATTTTTAATACCCTCGGTATATTGTATTACTTTAGCATTGCGGATGTTGATAGCGGTACTAGCCGGGTAAACCTGTTTAACTAAATTGGTATTATCAGCCGGTCCATCATTATAAATGCGAATGTGAGCCAGTGAGGTAAAAGCCAGCACCGTTTGTATATCGTTTACGCCCGATATAAAGCTGTTCATGAACACATACATGGATATACCAAATACTACACCCAGCACGGCCACAATAGTTTGCTTAAGCCTGGAGGTTAAATGTACCTTGGCTATTTTAAAGTTGGTTGTTGCCATTTTACTGTTGCTTAGGTAAGGTAAGCTCCTCATTACCGCTTAATCCGCCGGTAATTTCGGTCCACTCCAGGGTACGTATACCTGCTTCTACCTTCTTTTTCTCTTTGCTACCTTGAACAAATACGTAATCGCCGTTTTGCAGATAATATGATGGAATTACCAGCGCATCTTTCTTTTTCTGAATAATGATATTAGCTTGCAGCTGCGTTCCATTCAGCAAGTTACCTGGCGTATTCGTGAAAGTAGCTTCAGCAATAAAAGCCTGCTCGCTGGTATTAAAAGCCGGATAAATTTTGGTGATGGTAGCTTCATAAACCTTATTTTTATCACTGTTAAGTGAGATTAAGGTTTGCTGACCTACCTTAATACGTTCAATATCATTTTCGGCTATATCCAGTTTGGCAATAGGCTTACCAGCACCAACCAAGGCAATGGCATCGCCTTTACGCACGTAATCGCCTGTTTTTTTCACCACATTCATCACCACGCCGGCACCACTGCTGGTTAGGTTATAGTAATTGTTATTGGCTTCCTGAATTTTGTACTGTGCCTTGGCATTCTGTAGATTTAAATTCAGATTACGTTGCAAATCGGCCAGGTTCTTTTGCAGCACATGCAGGTTAGATAAAGAGTTTTGATAGGTAAGGCGCGAGTTCTCAAAATCGGTAACTGATACAGCTTGGGTTTTAATCAGGCGTGAGTAGCGCTGATAGTTGGCCGAATCTACCCGGTTGCGTTGTTTAGCCAGTCCAATCTGTATTTTCAATTGCTCAATTTGCGGTGAGCCCTGGGCAGTGTTGGTTTCAGCATACTGCAAATTGGTTAATGCATTGCTTACCTGAGTTTGCTGCACATCATTAGCCAAGCGAAACAGCGGCTGACCGCCTTTAACGGTATCCCCTTCGGCTACATAAGCTTTCTTGATAAAGCCTTCGGCATTAGCCATAATGGTGTATTGGTTCAAGTTTTCAATATGACCACTGCCGAAAACGGCATCTACAATATTTTTACGCTGTGGCTTAACCAAGTTTTTAGGCTGGCAACCGGCTAATATTAACAAAGCGGTTAACCCCAACAGCGAGTAGTGTTTTATATACATACAATGGTTCATCTTATCTCTTTATTGACGTGATAGTAAGGTTGATCGGGTGGACAGTAGTTGCGACAAGCTGTTCAGGTAAGCATTTTCTGCTGTTAAGTAATCCTGAAAGGCACGCAGGTAAATATCCATGCTCAAAATACCTTCTTGGTATTTTTGCTGATTCAGCTTTAAGTTACTGCCGTATAACTTAAAGCTAGTGGCCGCTGCCTGCGCCATGTGCAGGTAATCGGTATAGCTTTTCAGCAGCAAGCGATCGTTAATTTCACTTTGCTGACGGGCGTTGTTGTATTGTATTTGAGCGATATTTTTTTGTACCAGCGCGCTTTTATATTTATTGCTATTGGTAAACCCGGTAAATACCGGAACGGTTAAATTAACCCCCAGGTAGCGGTAACCTGACCAGGCGTTATTGCCAAAACTCAAACCAAAATCGTTACGGAACTGTTGTGCGCCAAAGTAAGCCGAGGCGGATAGTTTAGGGTAGGCTGTTGAACGCTGCGAACGGCTTTGCAAAGCGGCTATGCTGATTTGCTGCTGGTAAACATCCAGGTTTTTGTCATTACCCAAGTTGGGTATACCTACCGAAACAAGCGAATCCAGATTCAGCGTTTCGGCCACAGCCAGTTCATTGGTGGGTTGTTCGCCTAATAAAATTTTCAGGTTCTCTATACTTTGATCATACAACTGCTGGCTTTGTGCCTGATTTTGCTGAATGTTGGTGGTATTGATGGTGGCTTGGTTTACGGCCAGCAAATCGGTAGTACCTTCTTTTAACCGCTGTTTGGTAAGTGCCACAATACTATCGGCCAATAGCTTATCAGTAGCTACAATTTTCAGGGCCGATTTGGCAATCAGTGCCGAAAAGTAATACTTACCTGCTTGGTCTCTTAAGTTCTGCAAGTAAGAATCCTGTTGCAATTGATTAAGTCGGATATTGTTGTTGGCTATTTGCGATTGCAGGATGGAGGTCCAATCGAAAATGTTTTCAGTTAGCGTTACGCCGGTGTTGTAAATAAACTGCTTACCGAATTGTGCATAATACGTAGTACCTGGCTGCCCTAATAATATACCAGGTATAGGCGTTACCGCCAGGTGCAGGTTATCCGTTCCGTTAAAATTAGCGGAGGCATTAGGGTAAATAAAACCTTTAGAAGCTTTATAGTTATAATGCGTCTGTTTAATTTGCTGCTGGTAAACGGCTAGTGTCGGGTTATTTTTTACGGCTGTAGCCACCACCTCCTGGTACGATTGTAGCTTTACCGTATCGGCTTGAGCCTGCATTACTGCTGGTTTAGGATGGCTAGCTAACAGGTTGAGCCATAAAATAGCGAGTAGCTTCATGTTTAAAATTCTTTCAGGTATTTAATCAGCATTTCAGGAATAACAGCCTGCCGGGTTTCTATAAAAACTTCCCAGCTGGTTTCCTGTACATGGGTCATGTAATTAATCATAGGTTGGGCAATAAACGGGAATACAGTTTCAGAAATAATACTAACCATTACCTGAATAGGCCGAATAGGGCGAATAAATCCCTTTTCCATACCCTCTTTAAGCTGCTGAATAAACAAGGTATTACCGACGCGATTTTCAGTCACAATATTGATAAACTCATCCGGATTGTAGCGTAGTTCGTTAATCACGAACATCGGTAAATCCGGGTTTTTCTGCATTGATGAGATATAATGCGCCACCAATAGCGGTATTTTCTCTTCCCAGGTATTGGGCTGATTCAATAACGGGATAACAGAAGCCGAAAACTGCTTAAAGGATAGCAGAAACACTTGCTTAAAAAGCAGTTCCTTACTACGATAATAATAATGCAGCATGGATTTATTAATACCTGCCGCATCGGCAATTTCTTGCATACGCGCACCAGCCAATCCTTTTTTTTGAAAGATGCTTAAGGCTGCATCAAAAATCAGCTCTTCTGTTGTTTTATTTACGTCAACCATTCAGTTCAACCATTTGGTTGATGCAAATATACAAGCAAATTTTATACTTAAAAGGAGTTCATAAATAATGGTTTACAGATTACAATACACGTAAATTCATTAACTATGATTGCATTTTTTACTTAACTTTATATTAATAAACCTATTATCAAAGCCTTATTTACAGATTGCTTTTTTGATATTGTTCTGTAGATCTGCGTTGATGCTTATTCATTAAAACCGATACCTAAATTGACTCACTTATCAAACACCCTTCAGCTAGCGGCTAACCGCTTGCAGCATTATTTGCGGTTAGGATGGCAGCATTATCAACAGTTTGTTGCTGATGCAATTCAAGCTGACTACCCTAACCACAAAGAAGATATCCATTATTGGCGAAAAAAGCTATTTACGTGTTTTGTAACCTATACGTTGCCGGTAAGCTTACTAGCTATAATACCCGGTATATGGGTAGGCATCAGGCAAGGGTATGGACTGGTAGTTTGTTTTGGCTTAACAGCAATAGCTACGGTATGCTTAGTAGCGCTGAACAAATCATTAAGCCTGAAATTTAGAAAGATGTTTGTAGTAGCCATGTTTTACCTGCTGGCTATTGTACTTACAATTACATTCGGCACTTTGGGGCCCGGAATTTTATACCTGCTAGCCCTAAATTTGTTTATTACCCTTACTTCCAGTGCAAAGGCAGCTTACTGGTCGGTAGCAGTTAATGTACTGGTAGGCGCTGTCTTTGCTTTCGTAATTCAGTTTAGGCTTTTTGCTACTCCTTTAATACAGGAGTATAATACCGGCAGTTGGATAGCGGTGGTATCTAACCTGATTTTTTTAAGTTGGGTTGGTGTAGCCCTGGTTAATTATGTGCTTAGCGGATTGGAGAAAACTTTAACAAAAGAGTATATATTACAGGACGAGCTACAACAAGAAGCCGTAGAAAGACAGCGGCGTAATGAACAGTTAAAGGAATCGGAAGGACATTACAAAAGTTTATTCCATTCAAACCCAACGCCTATGTGGGTATTTGATGAAGACACTTTACAGTTTTTACAGGTGAACGAGGCAGCTATTGAAAGTTACGGCTATTCGCGGGAAGAATTCTTATCTATGACAATTAAAGAAATTAGACCCGTTGGAGATGTAGATCAATTTTTGACGACTCTAAAGCAAGATTTATCAACTGGTATGGATTTTCATGCTTATTGCCAGCATTGTCGTAAAAACCAGCAATGTTTTCATGTAGAAGTACAATGCAGTACCATTCCGTTTAATGGCAAACTATGCAAACTAGTTATAGCACATGACATTACCGAACAGGTTAATTATACCCGTGCTATAGAAATGCATAATAAAAACTTACAGGAAATTGCCTACATACAATCGCATGTAGTAAGAGCACCATTGGCTCGCATAATGGGGTTGGTTGATTTGCTGATTCAAAATGCTCCAGAAAAAGCAGATCAGGAAGTATTACACCATTTGGAAAGCTCAGCTAATGAGTTTGATGAAGTAATTAAAACTATTACGTATAAAACTTATAACTACAATGAGAGTGATAATATACCAGAACTGTAGTTAACCAGCTTAAAGAACCAAATGTATTATAACCAATCCGGTTTGATTATAATATAAAGAGGCTTATTGTTTTAAACCTTTGTTGGCCTGCGCAGGCTGTATTATATATAGAGTAGTTAACTTAGGCAGCTTGCTTTTTAGCAACTTCCTGAGCAACTTGATTTTGCTGACGTGATTTGAACTGTGTTAAATCTTTTTGCAACATAGCTTTTAGTTCTAAATCCAATGCTTTTAACAGTACGGTGGTTTGTGTAGATGCTTTCATGCGATGTTTAATTTGTTGTATTGGTATATGCCAAAATGGTGCCAACTTTAATTTAGTACGCTTATAATAGCCTGCAATGAGTTTCTGTAAAAGGTAAACTTTGCTTTCAGGCTAATTTTATAGCCACCTCACGAAATCTTTTAAAGATATATGTAGAGAAATACATACAAATAAGAAGTTATCAGCCGAATTCGGCTTATCGGCTGCACAAAAACCAAATTGTACTACCTACCATACGCTAAGTACATTTGTCTAGAACTAACTTTGATGTACAGGCACAGCAAAGCAAAAGGTAGAACCTTCACCCTCTACAGAATCTACCCACATACGGCCGCCCATATGCTTAATAATTTCGGCTGAGATATAAAGTCCTAAACCTAAACCAGGAAAAGTGTGCTCGCGGGTGCCACTTACCCGGTAAAATTGCTCAAACACCCGGTCTTTTTTATCAGCACTGATTCCAATACCAAAATCCTGAACACATAGCTGAACTTCTGCACCTTGTAAACTGGTTTGTACTACAATTCGGTTAGCCTCAGGCGAATACTTGATGGCATTGGTTAGCAAATTAATAATTACCTGGCCTACCCGGTCGCGATCGCCTATAACAGTACCATGAAAATTAAGCTCCATTACCATCTGGTGCTTAGATGCGGTACGCTGTAAATCTTCTACTACCTCTTCCACCATCTGGCTAAAGTCAAATACCGTGTCGTTAAATTGTAATCTGCCGGTATTTATTTTAGTTACATCCAACAAATCGCCAATTAAACTATTTAAGCGGTTAATCTGCTTATCCATTTTAGCCAGCATCTCGGCATTCTTAATATCGCCCGAACGCCTGAACATACTTTCCATTACCTGGGTGTAAGCCTTTAAACTGGTTACAGGCGTTTTCAGTTCATGGCTGGCTACGCCCAAGAAGTTGTCCTTTTGCTGCGAAAGTTCCTTTTGTTCAGTAATGTCAGTATTGGAACCATACCATTTAATCACCTGGCCATTTTCATCTCTCAAAGGCACAGCACGAACCAACCACCAGCGGTAATGGCCATATTTATCCAACCGCCTGATTTCAACTTGGTAAGGCTCACCTGTAGCGATGGATGCGTTCCACAAAGCGGTTGCAGGTTGCACATCTTCCGGATGCACATCTTTCAACCAACCTGTACCCAAGGCGGCTTCAACAGGCTGTATGCTGTGCTCGCTCCAGCGCTGGTTAATGTAATCCATCAATCCGTCGGGAGTACTGCTCCAAACCACAGCTGGTACCGAATCGGCCAGAAACTCCAACTCTTTAACAGCTTTGTTCAGTTCAGTATTTTTTATATCTATTGCCTTACGGGCATTCAACTCAGGCCGCAAATCGCGGGCAATTCCTGCTATAGCTATAGGTTCATTGGTAATATCTTCACGAACAACAAAAAACTGCTTGTGTATAGGTATAATTTCGCTGGTTTTTTGATGAAGTAACTCTAACTGGCCCGACCATCTACCGGTTTTCAGGAGTTGAGGCAATACCTCATCCTTAATTTTATCATTAGCAGCCACCGAATGATAATCAAAAATTGTAGTGCCACTCAGAGTTTCTTTGTTTAATCCAATCAGCTCACTACCCGCTTTGTTCAGATAAATAGTATTACCGCTGATATCACAATAATTACAAAAGTCTTCGCTACTATCTACAATGGTAGCCAAGCGTTGCAGTTCGGTTTTAGCCTTAATTTCAGGGCGCAAATCACGAATAGTAGCGCCACGGCCAATTACATTGCCTGTTTGCAAATCCTTAATTAAAATAAAGCTTACCTGACACGGGATAACCTCGCGGGTTTTACGGTTCATCAGGTTAATTATGCCTTGCCAGCCTTCGTGCTCACTAATTTCTTTAATTACCTGCTGCTGTACCCGCTTCAGCTCATCAGGCATGTAAAAATCGTTGGCACTTAAGGTATGTACATCAGTACCGGCATCTACACCCAGCATTTTCTTGGCAGCCTGGTTCATGTATAGTAAGTGCCCGTCCATATCGGCTACGGTCATCTGGTCGGCATTATTGTTAACCAAACTCAGCAATTGCAACTCGCGTTGCCGGGCGTTTACCTCCGTGGTAATATCCTGTGCAGTACCGGCAAAGCGATAAGCTGCATTATCATTATTAAAATAAGCTTTGCCTTTACAATGCACCCAACGCACCTGCTGATTATGCCGGCCTACGGTACGATACCGAATATCATAACTGCTGCTATTGTAGGGGTTAATGGCTGCTGTAACTGCTTTACGTACCAGCTCTGCATCATCCGGGTGAATGCAACTTAATACATCATGATATGGAATAATACTATTGCCGTCAAAACCAAACAACTCACGGCATCGGGCATCCCAGTTTACGACATTGTTAATTGGGTCCAAATCCCAAGTTCCCACTTCAGCAGCATCCAACGCAAAAACTAAGCGCTCTTGTGTTTCGGCCACCTGCTGGCGGGCCAACACCAATTCCGTTACATCAGTAGCCGTGTTAATGATAGCTTGTGTTTGTCCGTCAGTTCCTTTTAAAGCTTTATAAGTGAAAGTAAAATAGAAGGTTTGCAACTTACCATCTACTATCAAATCAGCCGGATCCTCCTGGGCTTCATAGGCTTGCCCGGTGGTAAAAACGGTATTTAGTAAATCAAAAAAAGGTTGCCCCTCTAATTCAGGTAAAGCATCTTTAAGTGGTTTATTTAATACGGAAGAATCTTTACCCCACGTTTGCAACATAGCCTGATTGGCGGCTATAATCTGCATTTCCTGCCCCCAGTAAATAGCGGTAGGCATAGGTGATGCTTCAACCAACTGTTGAAAGCTTTGTTGCGTAACATGATTGTCGGACTGCATATCATTCATAAACGGGATAAATATAAGTTTTGCCCTGCTGATAATTCAACATTTTATAGCCTTTATGTCTTATACATTACAATGCATACCGAACAGCAAATCTTCCAATTTAAGCATGAATTATCGGACTATTTATCTTAACTTTCAGCGTTTAAAGAACCAATTTTTACCAACTAGGTTGCTTACTAAAGAAAATATTTTTTCAGCTGGTTCACTCCAATATAAAGAAATAGTACCTTGCAAAAGTTACAAAATCCTATGTTATAAACCTCCGGTCGGCTCATGCCAGCAACCATAACAGAACAGGATAGTTATTTTGTTATTTTTTAAAAGCCGGAAACCTATTATTGCAAGCCAATGATGAATAGAAAGTTATTATTGTTTTTTATCTGCATCATGATAATGAGCATAAGCGCTATGGCCCAATCTAAAGAAGAAACCGAAGTAGCCCAGGCAGTAACTGCCTTAACCAAGGCCATGACGGATGCTGACACCACGCAGCTCTCCAAGCTTACTTCTGCACATTTAAGTTATGGACACTCCAGCGGTAAAGTTCAAACCCAAGCTGAATTTATACATTCACTGGCTACCGGCGAGTCGGATTTTGTAAGTATTAACTTAACCGAACAAACCATTACGGTATCGGGTACTACAGCCCTGGTTCGCCACACACTAGCAGCCACTACCAACGATAGCGGCAAACCTGGCACGGTTAAGCTATACATTTTACTGGTGTGGCAGAAAACCAAAAGCCATTGGATATTATTAGGCAGGCAAGCCATAAAACCGCCGGTGAGCTAATCGGGCAGGCAAATCATATTTAATTTACCAATTACACATGAACAACATATTTGATTTAACGGGCAAAACGGCGCTGGTAACAGGCGGCAATAAAGGTATTGGCCGTGGTATGGCGGTGGGCTTAGCCCAAGCAGGTGCCGATGTTATTGTCGTTTCTGGTTCTGTAGCACTGGAAGGCAGTGAAGTAGAGCAGGAAGTAACGGCTTTGGGTCGTAAGTTTAAAGCTTATCAAGCCAACCTTTCTGACCGTGACAGCCTTTATGCTTTTATTAACCAGCTAAAAACCGATTATCCGCAGATTGATATTTTGGTAAACAACGCCGGCACCATACTGCGCAAACCGGCAGCCGAACACCCTGACGAATACTGGGACAGTGTATTATCTTTAAACCTGGATGCTCCTTTCATTCTGGCGCGCGAACTGGGCAAGCAGATGGTAGAACAAGGTTCTGGTAAAATCATCTTTACATGCTCATTGCTGAGCTTTCAAGGCGGCATCAATGTGCCGGGTTATGCAGCCAGCAAAGGGGCGCTTTCCAGCTTAGTTAAAGCCTTATCTAACGAGTGGGCAGCTAAAGGGGTTAATGTTAATGGCATAGCGCCGGGCTATATTGCTACTGACAATACTGAAGCACTGCGGAACGACCCAGACCGTAGCAAAAGTATTTTGGAACGCATACCTCAAGGCCGTTGGGGAAACCCGGAAGATTTTGCCGGACCAGCCATTTTCCTGGCTTCTAAAGCTGGCGATTACGTAACCGGCACCATCCTGACTGTAGATGGCGGCTGGATGGGACGATAAACTGGAAAGCCCGGAAACAAGAGCCAAGAGTCAAGAGTCAAGACGTAAGTTACAATTTAAGAATATAGATTCAAGAACATTAGCAGGCAATTGGATAACGGCCATTCGCCACCGGGAACCCGCCACTGAAAAACAAATACCTATATGGAAATCAGATTTGAAAATAGCAAAAAGGAAGTTAGCAGAATGATTACCGAAGAGCTGAGAGAAGCTTTTTTGGTAGAACAGCTGATGCAGGAAGATAAAATTACGCTGGTGTACTCGCATTATGACCGCCTGATTGTAGGCGGTGTAAAGCCAGTAAACAGCCAAGTAAGGCTGGAAACGCATACCGAGCTTAAAGCCGAGTACTTTTTGGAGCGCCGAGAGCTGGGCATTATCAACGTAGGCGGTGCAGGCACCGTGACTGCTGATGGACAAACTTACCATTTAGATAAGTTGAGCTGTTTGTATTTAGGTAAAGGCACCAAAGAAGTTAGCTTTACCAGCACTGATGCGGCTAATCCCGCAATGTTTTACCTGCTATCAGCACCGGCACATGCCGAATATCCTAGCCGCTTGATGCCTAAAGAAGAAGCTTCACCAGTGCAGTTAGGCGATGCAATGACTTCGAATAAACGTACCGTGTACAAATACATTCACCTGGAAGGCATTCGAAGTGCACAACTGGTAATGGGCCTTACCGTGCTGGAACCTGGCAGTGTATGGAATTCTGTACCACCGCATACGCATACCCGCCGTACCGAAGTGTACTTTTACTTTGATTTGCCGGAAAACCAACGCTTGTTCCATTTTATGGGCGAGCCGCAGCAAACCCGCAGCATTGTTATGCAAAACCATGATGCCGTGATCTCACCACCTTGGTCGGTACACTTTGGTTGTGGTACCAGCAATTACACCTTCATCTGGGGCATGGCCGGTGAAAACCAGGTTTACTCAGATATGGATGCTTTGACTGTACCTGATTTAAAGTAAATCTACATTTTAAAATCCAAAGTAATAAAAAGAGGCCGTCTCATAAGTCAAATATGAGGCGGTTTTTTATTTAGTTATGATTTTTGGTTGGAAGGTTGAGTGAAAGATGTCAGCAGCCGTTTAAGAACCGGGGGATTGATTCTAACAGGTTCTAAAAGTCTATAAAAAGCTTGTTTTCAGGTTTTCCATTTTCTTAGGTTATGTGCGATGGATAATAAGCCGATTTCGACCTCGGCCTTGGACATCCCTTTCAGCAGGAATCGTCTGAAGCCATGGTTATGCTTTAATTGGGCGAATACCGGTTCCACATCGGCCGGCCTTCGTTTCCTGAGGTTGATACCCTGTTCTGTATTCAACCGTTCTTTGGCTGCCTGTTTATGTTGTCTTAGGCTGTGGTTGATCTCAACGACCCGGTTACCCTGTGTAGTATGGCAAACACCACGCATCGGGCAACCTTCACAGTTCTGGGCACGGTAACGGCTGATCAGTTGTACAAAACCAGATGAAGTGACTCGCTGACCGTTACCGATATGCGCCATCCATTGACCTATCGGACAAACAAGGTAATTCTCCGCTTCGTTATAATGCAGGCTGTCGTTACTGAACGCTTTGATACCGTCCTTTTGTTCCTTATCGAACGTATTGTATTTGATGTAAGCCTCAATGCCTTTTCGCGCTAACACACCGTAGTTCTCATCCGATCCGTAGCCGGCGTCGGCAACAATGGCTTTGGGCAGGTCTTTATATAAGGCTTGGTATTGTTCAATATGGGAAGACAAGGTTTGGTAATCGGTTGAGGTTTGATGCAGGGTATAATTAAGGATGAATTGCTCCTGGGTGGATATCTGCAGGTTATAGGCCGGCTTAAGTTGTCCGTTCAGCATATGGTCTTCCTTCATCCGCATGAAGGTGGCATCCGGGTCGGTCTTTGACATGCTGTTACGGCCGGCTAATAACTTTTCCTGCTCGTCATACCGTGCCAGGCTCTCCGGCCAGTGCTTCTTTGCGTAGTTCAGCTTTTGCTTTACTTTTTTGTCTACGTCTTCTTTATCATCTAAGGCTGCATTGATCTTTGAGATGGTTTCCTTTACTTTCTCCGGGTTGATCTCACTATATTCCAAGGGCGCTGTATCTTTTAGTTCTTCGGCGGCAATGCTTTGCGCATAACCCCACAGTTCATCAAGCTGGGCTTTCATCTTATCTTTATTCGCCTTGATGTTTTTGCCCCATACGAAGGTGTACTTGTTCGCCGCTGATTCGATCTTGGTACCATCAGTAAAAACGGCTTCTTTCAAGGATACGATACCTTCCTGCTCGAGCAGCAACACGATTTGTGAGAAGATCTGCTTTAAGACGCCTGACAACTTCTCGCTGCGAAAACGGTTGATGGTGTTGTGGTCGGGCTTTTTCATCCCTAAAAGCCACATGAAGTGTACGTTCTGTGCCGCCTGTTCTTCCAGTTTGCGTGAGGAATAAGTATTGGTCAGATAGCCGTAAACCAGCAGCTTCAGCATCAGCCGGGGATGGAAACTTGACGCCCCGCCGCCTTTGTACTTCCGGTTGATCGGTTTGACATCTACCGTGTCCACGACCTGTTTAACGATACGGACCGGATGACCTGTCGGTACCAGTTCCTCCAGTTTGTACGGTAAAAACGTTAACTGGTCTGGATCATATTCCTTAAAGACTATCTTGCCTCCCATGCCTTTAAGATACCAAAAATATCCTAAAACAACAAGAGACTGTCCCTTATGAGACAGCCTCTTTTTTATGAAGTGCTGGTACAGAATTGAGCCTAACACTTTAATTATTTAGCATCTGCTGAATAGTTTCGGCCGATTCAACAACATCAAAATTGCTGTCGCCTATAAAAACCTTAGTGGTATTGCCATCAAAATCGACTACCTCATAAAAGTATAAAATCAGATCTGCGTTAAAGTAAAGTTTCCGGCCATCTGGCGCTTCCGACAGTTCAATAATCTTTGCCATAGTTGTGTTGTATATGCTGATGGCAACAGTTAAAAAACAAATAGGGTTTTAAGCGGAGCAACTATTTATGCCGGGTAGGTTAATTGCGGTCATCCTACCTCAGAAAAATTTATAACATAAATGGATATTTAAGTCTAATCAAATTCTAATCTGTTTTCATTAAACTAATGTTCATTTTGGCTATCTGACTATTAAAATTAACAAAATACGAATTATGAAAAAGATGATGTTACTGGCTGTCGCAGCAATGATTTCTGCCGCAAGCTTCGCTAAAAATACTATACCGGCTGTTAAAAAAGCGCATACTAAAGAGGTGAAGAAAGAAGTAAAAGCTCCGGTTGCGAAAAAAGAGGTTGCTGCAAAAGCTGATACCCAAAAGGTAAAAAAAGCGGTGGTGCACAAAACTCATAAAACCGTAGTGAAAAAAACAGCTAAATCAGCTACTAAATAATATTACAGCAGGGGAATACAATAGCAAAGCCGGCTTACATTAAGCCGGCTTTGCTATTTTTATAAAGGTTTATAAACCTTACAGGGCAGTGAAATTATCTAACTCGGTATGCTGGTCTTGTTCAGCCTGTTCCATAAAGTTGTTTAGTTCTTTGATGATAGTATCTAGTTCGCTGGCTGAGGCCTGTAAGTGCTCATGATATTCTTTTAAACTGGAAGCATCAGCATCTTTATCAATCAAATTAACAAGGCCCAGTATATTCGCTACGGGTTTTCTTACCTGATGAGAGGTAATAAACAGCATATCTTCTAACGCCTTGCTGTATTGTTTTTCCTTATCGCGGCTTAGCTGGCTTAACTTGTTGTAGTGTGCCGCTATGTACGCAACAATACAGATGGCAAAAATAGATATGCCACGATTAACCCATACAGATAAGTTAAGCATTAAACCATTTTCAACGGCAATCAGTAAACTGAGGCTAATGAGCAAACAGGCGGAAAAAGAAAAACCGATTATAGTTTGTATAGATTGTTTAAATACGGCTAAAATGCAGCACAAATACAAAATATCAACAGTATAGTCGGTTGGTGTTACAATGTCAATAATAAAAACAGCCGCAAGGCCTAGCGCCGATATAAGCTGCACTTTATTTAAAGACATAAATCGAGTAAATTCATGATGGTTGTGCTGTGTACGGTAAACATCTGCTTTAAGTTTGGGTATCTACAAGGCATAATTTATCAGTCAAAACGCAAGTATTAGCAACCATCAAAATCAGTCAGGGTATCAATTGCCGGATCTGTAATATCTATAAATTCTTAAAAACACTTAGTAACCTTTATGTGCTTATTCATCATCTGCTTTCAACAAGATTATTTGCCACATGCACTCTGAATTCTTTCACATCGCGTACCATGATTTAATTAAAATAGGTTTATCTATATTCTTCGGTGGAATATTAGGTTTAGAAAGACAGTACAAACATAAAACTGCTGGTTTTCGAACTATTATCCTGATCTGTTTAGGCTCAGCCTTGTTCACGCTGGTGGCGCAAAAGGGTGGTACAAATGTAAATGCCAATGTAATTACGGGCATTGGCTTTATTGGTGCCGGTGTGATATTTAAAGATGGTTTTTCGGTAAGTGGTTTAACTACCGCGGCCGTAATCTGGATTTCGGCTGCTATTGGCGTAGCAACCGGCACCGGCGATTATACATTGGCTATGGTGGCTACTGCATTAACCATATGCATCTTATCGGTATTTAGCTTGTTTGAAGATTACATGAACAAGATACATAGTAAGAAAATTTACAATCTTGTATTTACCGACGTTAATTTTGATGATATTAAATCTTTCGAAAGCTTGGTAATAGTCCATCATTTAAAGTCAGAACGCCTTTCCATCAACAAAAAAGATAACAATCTGCAGGCGTTGATTGAGGTAACTGGTCATCAGGAAAATATCAATAAGCTAAATGAGCAATTAGCTATCAGTCCGCTGGTAAAATCTTTTTAATGCTTGTCTTTCCTACAGGTGCAATAAAAAACTTGCCTATTTATACCTTTTGTTGCCCTTTGTAGCTAAAGCTTACTCAATACTGCATGCACTTACTCTAGGTCGTACAGATTACCAATAACTGCAAAGAGCTACCAAATAAAAAAGTCCTGCTGATGACCAGCAGGACTTTTATTTAAATAACGTATTTTAATTCATTTTAAACGGAGCAATTAAGTAAAACTCCGGTATTTGGACGTTGAAGGTGGTGTTATCTAACAGGCGTACCATCTCGTACTCGCCTTTCATGCTGCCCATATCAGTTTTCAGGTTGCAGCCTGATATGTATTCGTGTGAATGGCCCGGTTCAATAACCGGCTGTACACCTACTACACCTTCACCTTCTACTTCGCGACGGGTACTGTTCGAATCAAAAATGTGCCAGTGGCGGCGCATCAGTTGCACAGTATAGTTGCTCAGGTTTTCAATATTTATTTTGTAAGCAAACATGTAATGCTCATTCGCCGGGTTTGAGTATTCAGGTTGGTACTGCGTTTCCACCGACACTTTAACTCCATCTGTTATTGTAGTAGTAACCATATTCAAAGTTATGTTTTGGGTGGTCAATAATCAAGCCATTTGCACACTATATTTCTCATTTATCTGCCATAAAATATCATACAGTTCGTCAATATTTTCGGTAGATACCAGTTTCATGCGGTACTCCTTAAAATGGTCTAACCCCTTGAAGTAGTTGGAGTAATGACGACGCATTTCAAATACACCGGTTTTTGGTCCCTTCCACTCAATGGATTTTTCCAAATGTGTTTTGCAGGCATCAATCCGCTCGGCTATAGTAGGAGGTTCGCGGTGCTCGCCAGTAGTAAAAAAGTGCTTAATTTCTCTGAATATCCAAGGGTAGCCAATAGCTGCACGGCCAATCATCATGCCGTCTACGCCATACTCCAGCCGCCAGTTGGCTGCCTTTTCGGGCGAGTCAATATCACCGTTACCAAAAATAGGTATCTGTATGCGCGGGTTGCGTTTAATTTCACGAATCAGCGTCCAGTCGGCTTCACCTTTGTACATCTGGGCGCGGGTGCGGCCATGTATGGTAAGGGCTTTAATGCCTACATCCTGCAGGCGTTCGGCTACTTCGTACACGTTTTTGGTATTATCATCCCAACCTAAACGGGTTTTTACCGTTACGGGCAAATGGGTAGCTTCTACCACGGCTTTGGTCATGGCTACCATTTTATCAATATCCTGCAACAGGCTGGCTCCTGCACCGCGGCAAGCCACATTTTTAACTGGGCAACCATAATTGATATCCATCAAATCCGGACCAGCCTGGGTGGCTATTTCGGTGGCTTCGCGCATATGCTCAATATTGCTGCCGAATATTTGAATCCCAATGGGCCGTTCATATTCAAAAATATCCAGCTTCTGACGGCTTTTAGCAGCATCGCGTATCAGCCCCTCTGATGATATGAACTCGGTGTACATCATATCCGCGCCATACTTCTTGCATACGTAACGGAACGGCGGATCGCTCACATCTTCCATAGGTGCCAGCAGCAGCGGAAACTCACCTAAATCAATATTTCCTATTTGTACAGACATAGCTTACCTTTAACCGCTGCAAAAATACGAAATTTGCAACAGTTATATGATGACAGAAAAGCCATATCAGCGTCAGCAGATGAATCCGGCGCTGCAGTTTGTAGTATTTTTAGCGCTTACCGTAGGGCTGATTATTGTGGGGCAATTGCTCGGACTGGCAGCCGCTTACATTTTTTATGGTTCGGATGCCGTAAAGCAGATTCTGCACATGAACATCTCGACACCGCAGGCTACGCATGCTTTATGGGCCATTCAGCTTTTGGGTACTACGCTGCCTATCGGTTTAATTCCGGTTTTGTTTGCCTTGATTGTAAAAGAGCCTAATGCTTACCTGAAAACCAACATCAACTTTCGGCCTATTTTACTGATGGCCGTATTGCTGATTATGGTTGCCTCTACCCCGATTTTGCAGGTGCTAATTAATTTTAACCAGCGCATGGTACTGCCACAATGGCTGAAAGGGCTGGAAGACTGGATGCGCAGCTCGGAGCAAATGGCACAAAAAGCTATGATGGCTATGCTGCAAATGAATACTGTATGGGATTGTATAGTTAACGTACTGCTGATTGGCCTACTAACGGCTTTTGTAGAAGAACTAATGTTTCGGGGCTGCCTGCAAACTATATTGGTGCGGTGGACGAAAAGCACCCATGCCGCCATTTGGATTACAGCCGCTTTATTCAGTGCTTTCCATATGGAGTTTTTCGGTTTTTTACCCCGCTTAATGCTGGGCGTGCTGTTTGGCTACTTTGCTGCCTGGAGCGGTAGTATATGGCCGGCCGTGTGGGCGCACTTTATAAATAATGGAACTGATGTGGTTTTGGTATACCTGTATCAGCATAAAAAGCTGGCAGGCAACCCGGATAGCCCCTATGTTTTTAATTATAGCTGGTATATTTTAAGTGTGTTAATTACCGTAGCTTTGTTATATGCTTACCGGGCTATTGCCTTGAACAAGCATCAAGCTTACCTGCATTAATGGAAAAAAACTGGGTTAAATTTTATACATCAACCGACTATTTTAAGGCTGAAATAATTAAACAGGTACTGATTGAAAATGAAATTGGCGCCGTGTTGCTTAATCGCCAAGCCTCTTCGCACCGCAATTTTGGCAACATTGAAGTTTACATTCATCAGGAAGATTTCAGTAACGCCATTGAATTAATGGTGATGAACCAGATTACTTTATGAAAACACGTGCTATAACTGGGCTATTTTTTATAGCTGTAATGCTGGGTTCTTTTTTTGCCGGGCATTACGTATTTGCTGCTTTTTACCTGTTGCTGAGCTTACTTTGCTTGCAGGAGTTTTATAAACTGGTTAAGCAAGCTGGTATCAACCCCAATGTGGGTGCTGGTATATTAAATGCAGGGTTACTTTATGTAGCTTTTGCATTGCTAAGCTATAGTTCTGATCCAACCAACGTGGGGTTTACCTTCCCGGTAAACAAACTTGTTTTTTTATTGCCGGTAACTATGGGCAGCATACTGGCCCTTGAACTATTTAAGGAGCAGCCTAACCCATTTACGCATATTGCCTATACTTTTTGGGGTATCATTTTCGCTGTGGTGCCGTTTTGCTTTTTTCATGCACTGGCTTATGTAGGGCATAGTGGTTTTAACTTTCATATCCCGCTAGCTTTTATGCTGATGCTATGGGCTAATGATACCGGGGCTTACTTAACTGGGCGCTGGCTGGGTCGAACCAAATTGTTTGAACGGCATTCGCCCAAAAAAACTTGGGAAGGCTTTATTGGTGGTGTTTTGATAAGCGCGGTAGTAGCTTTTATTATCAGCAGGTACTACCCCGAAATGTCATGGCGCAACTGGGTATCAATGGCTATCATTATAGGTGTGGTAGGCACCACTGGCGATTTAGTAGAATCTATGTTCAAGCGCAGTATTAATATTAAAGATAGCGGCGGCATATTGCCTGGTCATGGCGGCTTGCTGGACCGTTTTGATGGACTATTACTGGCCTGCCCAGTTGTATTTGCTTATTTATACTTTGTGCTGAACTAAGCCGTAATCTTCTATCTCAATAAAAATTACCTGAAGTTTAGGCACTCAGGCTGGATGATGAATTGTCAGTATAATTAACTACTATTCTGATCTTCTCATCTAGTTCTTGTACAGCGTGCTGCATAAGTTCCAGTTCTTTAATCTGAGAGGTATGCCCATCCATTTCCAAAATTTGCATTAAGCCCAGAATGGAAGCTACGGGACGACGTAACTCATGAGATTGAATAAAAGCAATTTCCCGGAGCGATTCGTTCTGTGCATCCAATAGGGCTCTTTGTTCAATTTTCGAGGTAACATCAGTAGAGTTGACTGATACGCCAATAATTTCACCGGTGCTGTCAAACGCTGGTTCAAACTTGGAAAGGCGCCAATGGTGACTGTTATGCTGTTTGATTTTTCTTTCAGCAAAAACGGCCGTCCCTCTTAATGCTTTAGTATAATCTTTATAAAAAACGCCTAAGTTGTCAGGATTTAAGTAATGCGTCATGGATTTACCTCTTTCCAGCGTTAACCCATAAGCTGATTTTACATAATTTTCCCAGGCTTTATTAAAAGTTAATATTTCAAAATCTTTTCCTAAAAGCAAATGGCAATCAATTGAACTTTCAAAAAAAGACCGAAGTTCAATTTCTGCTCGTTTTGCCTCCGTATATTGCTCTTTCAGAATTTGTAGGCTGGCATCAAATTCCATTAGCTGAATAGCCTGTTTAGAAAGAGCTTTCAACATTAGCTGCTGAATGCTGCTCAACTCTTTAGGTGCTTGGTCAATTACGCATAAGCTTCCCAAGTTCTGCCCGTCTTGCGTGGTTAATGGAGAGCCGGCATAAAAACGGATATTGGGGTTGCCCGTTACTAAGGGATTGTTAATAAAGCGTTCATCCTCAAGTGCATCAGGTACTACCATAACCTCATACTGATCAATTACATGATTGCAAAATGCATCACGACGGGTTGTGGTATCAAAATCAAAAGCTTGTTTTAATTTGATGTATTGCGTTTCCTCATCAATCAACGTAAGCAGGGCTGTTGGTGTACCGCAAATTTCAGCAGCAAGCTTTACAATCTCTTGTAATTCCTTTTCTTTGCTTAACTCTAGTTTTAAAAACCGGTTTACAGCAGCAATACGTTCTAACTCTTTTTGAGGCATATAATTAGAGGTGCTATACTTTAATCAAGCAATTAGAGCATAGATTTTTCCTTATACTTCAATAAACCTTATAATGTTAGAGTTTCCTGATAAAAATTAAACCGTAATTAAGCAAATACGTGTTCTGGTTAAATTAACTTATTATCAAATGCTTGTCAGTAAGGTTTTGAAGTTTAGTTTACAATATCAGCAATCAATACAGGGCTTTTACACTTTTAATTAAATTGTTTTAATGCAGGATTTTAATTAGAGCTGTTATGAGTATATCTGCTTTATATTAAAGCATGGGCAGTTCTATGTAAAAAGCGGTTCCCATATTTTCTTTACTCTCTAGCCATATTCTTCCGCCATGCAGTTCAACAATCGTTTTAATGATAGACATGCCCAGCCCGGTAGTTTCTTCCCCGTTTAAGCCCAACCGCCTTGCCTTGGTAAATTTATCGAATATGTAAGGTTGCAGATGATCGGGAATGCCAATACCATTATCGCGCACCGTAAGGATTACCCATGGATGCTGTTCTTGAATATGCACCTCAATTAAACCATTTGCCGGTGTGAATTTGATGGCATTAGATAGTAAATTGTTAAATGCCTGTATAATTTTTAAATTATCAATCTGCACATATATTTTTTCGGCAGAGGAGGTTAGCGTGAATTTTTTCCGAATAATGTCTTCCGAATTTTTGTAGGTATTTAAAACATCATTGATAGACCAAACCAGGTCAACCCTTTCCTTGTGCAAACCAACCTCAGGCGATTCTAAAAATTCAAGGTCAATCACGTTGCGTATCAGGCTGATGTTGCGCTGGCATAGTTCCTGAATAAATTCTACGGATTGTAATAGGTTTTCAGTTTTTTCCTCCTCAAGGCCGCTTTTAATAGATGCAGCCAATACGTCCATCGTACCCATAGGGCCTTTCAAATCATGGGCAAGAATATGCAGCATGGAATTTTTACGGCCGTTAATTCTTTCGGCATACAGCACATTATTTTGCAGCACTGTTATATCACGCGCAATACCCGCTATTGAATTGGTACCGTAATCTGCATCGAGCGGGTAAAGGCTAAGCTGAAGATACTTTTCCTGCCCGCTTGCTGGGCAAATTCTGAACTCGAATTTATGTTCCTGTGCCGATTGCAGGGCATCCGCATAGCAATCCTGAACATAACCCCGATCTTCCGGATGAATGATGTCTAAAAGTATAGATGGATTAAGTTCTACTTGATTTATAGGCAGCTCCCATATTTTTTCAAAAGCTGGATTAAGATAGTGAAAACAGTTATGAGCAGTATTGAAAATGAAATAAGCATCTTTAGAAAGACAGCCAATATGATGAAATAAGTTAGACGAAATATTCTTCATGCTACGGTAAAAGATTACCAAATATACTTTCAGTAACGCCGATAAATATGTAATCTTATTGTAAAAGGGGAATATTGATAAGAGCAATAAAGAATAAAGCCGCCTACGCTATACTTAAAGCAAAGAAAGATTAACGTCTATTTACCACGTCTTTTCGCCTTTTTTCATTTTATCCAATTCGGTGGCTAATACTTCATTTTGTCCTTTTACCGCAGCTTTATAGGCTTTTTCCATCGCGGTGATGGCTTCTTCTTTTTTGCCAAGTTTATATTGCAAGTGGCTATAGGTATATAGATAGCCTACGTTATGAGTGCCAGCCCCTACCAGTAGTTTATCACACCAAGATAAAGCAGTTTTTAAGCAAGTAGTATCATCAGTTGAGCGGAAAACGTTTTCGGCGTAAGAACTTAAATAGTCAGGGTTAAGGCCATCTGCATAAGGAGAAGCCAGGTAAGCAGTAACTGATTGACAGAACCTGGGCCAGTTATGTATAAATTGGTAGTAAGTAGGTTTAGACGATAGTAAAACAGCTTCTGACAAATCTGGGTATTGTGCATCTAATTTAGTTTTTACATCAGCCCAATTTACATTTTCAACCGCTTGACCAGAATACATAGCCATTCCCCAACCAAGGTCGGTTATTTTACCATCCTGCATTACCTCTGGAAAAACTACTTCCTGAAATACAATATTTCTAACTTTTTCGGCGCTTTTACCTTTACCTAAAACGGCATCAGCCTGAGTACCGCTACGGCGTAAAATATTAAAGCCAGGATCAGTGCTTTTAGTAGTTCCGGCCAAAACAAACTTCAAGTTTTCATCGGTGAGCAGGTTATTTTGTGTAGCCAGGTAGGTATTGGTTATAGTTGGTATAAATTTCCAATCGTTAGCTTGTAAAGCAGCACAGCTAAGGGTTAATAAAAAAGTGGAATCTCTTTTACCCTGTTCATATTGCTTCTTGAGTGTAGCGTATTGTGTTATCGGGTTTAATGCTGATTGTGCTTTGGCTATAAATTCATCAGGGTTCAGGATTGCACCTTCCTGTGTGTGTACCAAATCCCCTTGCGGGTTTAAAAACAAGAAAGTAGGATAAGCATGAATAGGGTACGTTGCCTTAATAAGCCTGGCATCCCGGTACCAACGTTTTATTTCAGGGTTATCTCTTTTTGATACATCTAACTGAACAGATACGTTGATGAAGTTCGCGTTAAAAAAATCTCCTACCTTTTGTTGCGGAAAAACTTCTTTCGCCATTACTTTACAGGGTACGCAATCACTGGTGTAAGCATCCAAAAAAATGTACTTGTTTTGCTGACGGGCTTTGGCTTTGATTTGTGCCCAGGTAAGGCCGTGTTCAAACTTAATTCCTTTAAATGGCTGTGCTTTAGTTAAACCGCTAGTAAGCAGTAGCAGAATGATAAAAAGGTTTTTCATGTTCAGGTAGTTGGTTAACAGTAAAGATAAAAGGAATAATTACTACCTGCCTGTTTTATATATTTTTTCGCCTATGCCGGTTAATTATTACTTTTGATACTTTATTTATAAGCGATATGACTTTTCATAAAGAAGGATATACCTCAATGGCTCTGTGCATACTGGTTATCTTTATACTTAATGCCCTGGTACATTTTTATTATCCGGAATCGATTTATCTGAAATGGATAGTATATGGTATATCAGCCTTGCTGTTTATTGTAATTCTACAATTTTTCCGTAGTCCGCGTTTTGCCATTAACACGCATGAAACCCAAGTGTTATGCCCTGCTGATGGTAAAGTGGTAGTGATTGAAGAAGTAGAAGAGCCGGAGTTCTTTCAGGATAAACGTATCCAGATTTCGGTTTTTATGTCGCCTATCAACGTGCACGTAAATCGTAACCCAATATCAGGCATAGTTAAGTACTTTAAATATCATCCGGGAAAATATCTGGTGGCTTGGCACCCTAAATCATCAACCGATAACGAGCGTACTACCATTGCTATTGAAAACAGCGCGGGCTTAACCGTACTGTTCCGCCAGATAGCGGGTGCTATGGCCCGCCGTATTGTATGGTACGTAAAAGAGGGACAGGAAGTAGAGCAAGGCCAGCAATTCGGCTTTATCAAATTTGGTTCGAGGGTAGATATTTTCTTACCTTTAGGTTCGCAGGTATTGGTTAACCTGGGCGATAAAGTAAAAGGCGGGCGTACCATGCTGGCCGAATTACCTGAAGCAGTTTAAATCAACCTAAATATAAACAAACATGAAAAAATTAGTATTAATGCTGGCCGTAATGGGTACCATGGCCACCACCTTTGCCCACGATAAAGACAAAGGTAAAATGCATGAAAAATGCACTGCAGGTAAAGATTGCTGCAAAAAAATGAGCCAGGCTAGCGCTGCAACTAAAGCAAAATGCGCTAAAATGTGCGCTGATAAAAAAGCAGCATAACACATCGGGTTCGTAACACAAAAGCCGGTTTGTAAAATTACAAACCGGCTTTTGTGTTTTATATAGAATACTATACCTAAGCAGTACGGAAAGCTGGTCAACAACTTTCCTTATTTACTATTAATTTGGTTAAGAACCTTTCTTACAAAAACAATACAAATGCGTCATTGCGAGCGCTAGCGTGGCAATCTCTGCGGAGACATTAGTTGTTTACAGATCAGCGTAGAGGTGGCGCCCGTTCCTTGCAAGAACGTGTTTGTATATAGTACTGCTATCTATAGCTTCTTACAAGCTTCTATTGAAAGCCCAGTACCGGGTGTGGCTGGTACAACTCTTCTAATTGCTTAACCTCCTCATCAGATAATTTGACCGACACAGCGGCTACGGCATCTTCCAGGTGGCCGGGCTTGCTGGCGCCTACAATAGGAGATGTAATGTAAGGCTTGCTCAGCATCCAGGCTAAGGCAATCTGAGCATTCGGTAAGCCGCGTTGTTCAGCTATTTCGCTGACGCGGTTTACAATGTCAAAATCTGAATCCTGACCGTACAGGCTTTTACCGAAAGCATCTGTTTTAGCACGTTCTGTTTCGTTACGCTCTTTACTGCGTTTGCCAGTCAGCAGTCCGCGTGCTAATGGCGACCACGGGATAATCGCAATCTTCTGATCCTGGCAGAATGGGATCATCTCCCGTTCCTCTTCCCGGTAAATTAAATTATAATGCGGTTGCATAGATACAAAGCGTGTCCAGCCATGTAAATCAGCAGTGTATTGTGCCTGCGCAAACTGCCAGCTGTACATAGATGAAGCGCCAATGTAGCGCGCCTTACCGGCTTTTACTACATCGTGCAAGGCTTCCATCGTTTCTTCAATGGGGGTATCGTAATCCCAACGGTGTATCTGGTACAAATCCACATAATCAGTACCTAGGCGCTTTAAACTGGCATCAATGGCACTCATGATGTGCTTGCGTGATAAGCCTTTATCATTAGGCCCTGGCCCCATAGGGTTATATACCTTGGTCGCCAGCACCACCTCATCACGTTTGGCAAAATCTTTTAATGCCCGGCCTACTACTTCTTCGCTGGCGCCAGCGGTGTACACATCGGCCGTATCAAAAAAGTTGATACCCAGCTCCAACGCTTTTTGAATAAACGGGCGACTTTGCTCCTCGTTCAGTGCCCATGGCCAACGTTCGGTTGGCGTACCATAGGTCATGGTTCCCAGGCATATCCTGGAAACCGTCATGCCTGTATTTCCAAATCTCACAAATTCCATAACTCTCCTTCTGGTTGTTGTTATAAATAAGATTTGTAACGTTTATTTGTTGACCAAAAAATTAAAATATTACTTCCACACGTAAGTAGCAACCGAACCACTATTCAAGTGAGTGCTTACCTGCTGGTTTTTGTATTTAATGTTGAAGTTTTGGGTTTCTTTACCTGTATTAATAACCACCAGCACTTTCTTACCATCAGGTGTTTTAAAAGCTACGTTAGGTAAATCGGCAGGCAGGTTTGATTGTATACGCATGGAACCCGGACGAATAAACTTAGCGGAGTGCGCTGCTACATAATAGGCTGGGTTGCGCAGTACATTATCTTTATCTAAAGTAATAGCACCCAGGCACCGGTCGCAACCACCACGGTCGGTGTGCGGGTTATTTTGCGGGTCGGCAGCTAAGTTCCATTCTAGTACGGTACGGCACCAGTTGCGGGTAGCGCCAATAGTCAGGTCGCGAATGTGATCCCGGAAGTCGCGGAAATTAGCAGGTGCGCCCATCCATTGCTCCGTAAAGTACAGGTTTTTGTCAGGGTGTGCATTATGCACGGTAGATAACGCATCAATAGTACCTCCGTACAAGTGAAAAGCCGAACCATCAATATATTTAGCTGCTGCCGCATCATTCAAGATGGAGATCGGATATTCTGGCTTGTCAGCATTATGGTCATAAATAATAATCTTGGTATCCAGCTTAGCAGCATTAAACGCCGGGCCTAAGTGGTTTTTTACAAATTCGGCCTGTTCTGGTGCTGGCATATACATGCTGGGGTTATTACCAGGGTGCAGCGGTTCGTTTTGTACCGTAATAGCACTGATGTGAATGCCATTAGCTTTCATGCTCTGGATATATTTTACCAGGTAACGGGCGTACACACCCTGGCAATCGGGCTTTAAGCTGCCACCTTTGGTATCGCCATTAGTTTTCATCCAGGTTGGTGCCGACCAGGGTGAACCCAAAATACCTAGCTTCGGATTAATCTTTAAGATTTCTTTTAATACCGGAATTACATCTTTCTTATCAGGTCCTAAATCAAACTTGGTTAACGATGAATCCGTCTGCCCGGCTGGTAAATCATCATACGAGAATACGAAAGGATTTAAGTCAGAAGCACCAATAGAAACTCGTAGGTAGCTAATGCCAATGTGATTGCCTTCGGTATCAAACAATTCTTTAAGTAGTTGTGTGCGGCTGGCTGGTGTCATTTGCATCAGCAACTGGGCGCTGCCGCCAGTTAAACAAAAGCCAAAGCCATCAATGGTTTGGTAATGTTCAGCTTCGTTTACCTCAATAGTTGGGTTAGCTTTAGCCGTTTTGGTAAAATTAAGCGGTTGTTTTTGGTGTACAAACAACGTGGCATTGTCGGCTGTGGTAAGCCAGCTATCTACCGCATTGCTCTTCTGTTGCGAAAAAGTACTGGCTGTAATGGTAGTAAGTACCGTAGCCAGTAAAGCGTGTTTTAATTTAAACATAGATGAATTATTGAAAACGTATAAAGAAGCACTTAGGGCTTTTATGATGCTTGAAGTTTCAGATAAATATTAATTGGTTCTTTTAATTTGACTAAGCAGCAGTGTCCAGTTTAGATACTTACTTTTTTTTCTAGATACCTGCTGAATAATGCTCGCATAATCAGGGTTAAAATAGCTGGCTAAGGATAGCAGGTAAACACCCGATTGCGGATTGAACGGTGTACCGGCGGCATACCCTTTTTCATGATTGGCAGCCCGTTTCCGGTCAAACTCTACCCGGCTGTTTACAAATTCGCCATGCTGTTTTTCACCAGTCATGTAAGGAATGATAAAATCAACCGACTTTTTGATAGAGGCTTTTTTATCCGACTCATACATAAAGTAGTTTTTACCTGTAGCGCGCTTGATGGCGATAGCTGCAGTTAGCAGAGGTTCCAAATCGTAGGTATGGTAATGAAAAGCATCACGTTCTATAAAATCCAAAGTGGTTCCATCGGCATTCAGGTTTTGGCCAATCTGCTTTTCCAGTTCGGGTATAATTATACCCTCATACTTGCTGCTGTGTAGCGTATAGGCAATCAGCGTGATAATCTTGATGCGGTGCGAGTTCCAGTTGTTAATGACGGTGCCTTTACCTGGCTGTATCGAAAAGCTATGCACTTCACCATCGGCTATGTGGTCGAGCCAGGCATCAATAGGCTGCCTTTGTGCAATGGATAATTCCGGTCGTATCAGATCGTACCCAGTTATAAAGGGTTCCAGTTTGGTTTCGTTAATTGGGTCGCCAGTGGGCTGGTTGGTTTCGGCCCAAGCTGTTAAATATGCAACTGCTTTTAGCTTATAATCTTGCTTACCATAAACACGATAGGCTAAAGCCAGTGCATACACCTTATCACCATCTTTCACCGCCTTTAGGCTGGCTACTTTCCTCGAATCGCCCTCCAGCAATCCCTGCGATTCAATTTTTTGAATCGGGTTAGGCTGCTCTTGCAAGGCCAACGCTGCCTGCCTCCAAAAAGAGGCTATCAACCGTGCTGCTGCCGTGTCTTGGCTAATGCGGGTTTTAAGCCGGATAAGCTCGTTGGTAGTTAAGCTTACATATTGAGCTGTGGCTGTTGCTGTAACCAGCCAGCAAGCCAGCAGCCCAATGAGCTGAATTTTTAGTGGATGGATAAGTCTCCCCATTTAAATTTGTTGTCTCGGAAACTAAATGCTTATCTACTATTTAGGTAAAAAATCTTCCCGGCAAGGGCTAAATGTATCTACCAGTTCACCGGCCTCCAGACAAATAATACCATGCTGAGTATTTGGCGGTACATAGTAGCCATCGCCTTTTCTTAAAACTTGGGTTGTATCGCCAATAGTCATTTCAAACACGCCACTTTCAATGTAAGTAACTTGTGTATGCGGGTGGCTGTGTGTGGCTCCTATACCATCGGCATCAAAGCGTACCTTAACCATCATTACGCTGGCATCGTAACCTAATATTTGCCGTTCAACACCTTCTCCAGCATATTGCCAGGCAATCTCCGGTCCCTGTTGAAATAAACTGCTATGAGTCATGTTACTTGGGTTTGTTTAATACTATATAAACTATTTAAAAGCCGAAGGTTTAAAATATTACTTACTGGCTGAACCTTTATACTCAGTAATGTTTACCGGTGTTTGCAAAACCTGATGATCTTTTTCTACCACCAAGGCTTTGGCTACGTTAAAGGTGGCTGTTTGCTTGATGTCTCGTGAGGATGTGCCGGCCTTTAAAGTGTACTTGCCAGCATCGGTAATCCATTCTGAACTACGGGTATGATACGAAGCTAGATCTGCCGAGCGGATTGCAAATGTAAGCGTCTGTGACTCGCCGGGTTGCAGCAGGTGGGTTTTGGCAAAGGCTTTCAGTTCCTGCTCTGGTTTATCAATAGTTTGCGTAGGTGCGCTAATGTAAATTTGTACTACTTCTTTACCCGCTACTTTGCCGGTATTTTTCACCACAACACTGGCCGTGAGCAACCCGTTGAACTGCGTTGAGCTCAGTTTCAGGTTACTAACAGCAAAGTTGGTGTAGGATAAGCCATAGCCAAACTCATATTGAGGTTTTACTTTGTAGGTATCATAATAACGGTAGCCTACATAAATACCTTCCTGGTAAATCACCTGCGCTGGTCTTTCTGCCGGTGTGCCCGGAAAGTTCTTAGCTGAAGGTACATCACTGTAACTAACCGGGAAGGTAGTAGCCAGCTTGCCGGATGGATTTACCTTGCCGCTTAATAAATCGGCAATGGCATCACCTGCTTCCTGGCCGGGCTGCCAGGCTAGTAAAATAGCATCGGCATCATCCTGCCAGCCTTTCATATCAATTACGCCACCTATATTCAATACAGCTATCACCTTTTTGCCTTTGCCATGAAAAGCTTCGGCAATTTTCTTAAAGTTCTGCTTTTCTTCTGGGGTTAGGTTGTAATTGGTTTCTAAATTACGATCATGACCTTCACCTGCATTTCTGCTGATGGTTATTAAAGCCACATCATTATGGCTGGCTGTAGCTTTGAGCAAGCTATCACTCGCCATTAGCTCAGATGAGCCACGATGAGGGTGTTCCGGGTCTGTTAAAGATTTAAAAAAGCGCCCATACACGTTTTTTAAACTTTCATCGGGTAGATAGCCTGCATTAAGCAAACCCTGATACACGGATGTAGTATAAGCCTTGTTGACCTCACCGCTGCCTGTACCGCCCGGAATGGTATTGTAAGTAGCATTGCCAAAAGCCGCTACGGTTTTCACGTTGGTAGTCATTGGTAAAGCCTGGCTCTGGTTTTTCAGCAAAATCATGCCTTCGGCTGCTGCCCGGCGTGCTATTGCGGCATGAGCTTTTAAATCGGGATGGTTAGAGTAAGCATACTGTTTAAAGGCAGGCGATTTCAGGATGATATTCAACATGTGCTCCACATTGCTATCCAGTACTTTTACCGACAGTGAATCGTGCTGCACCGCGTCAATTATAGTTTCAATCTGGTCTGGGCGACCTGGCATAATCAAATCGTTGCCTGCTTTCATTTCAGCTACCCAGTCGTAACCACCACCCCAGTCGGTCATTACAAAGCCTTTAAATTTCCATTCGTTTCGTAAAACGGTAGTCAGCAGGTCATGGCGCTGGGCTGTATAAACATCATTTAAGCGGTTATAGGATGACATAACCGTCCAAGGGTTAGATTCGGCAATAGCCAGCCGGAACGTTTTCAGGTAAATTTCGCGTAAAGCCCGTTCACTCACTATTGAGCTTACATAATTGCGATTGGTTTCCTGGTTATTAGCTGCAAAGTGCTTAATAGAAGTACCTACTCCATTTGATTGTACGCCCCTGATTAAAGCAGCGGCTATTTTCCCAGCTACTAAAGGGTCTTCCGAGTAGTACTCAAAATTACGCCCGTTTAAAGGGTTACGGTGAATGTTTACACCGGGAGCCAGCAAAATATCAACGCCGTACTCTTTTACTTCGTTACCAAAAGCACGACCTACACTTTCCACCACGGTTGGGTCCCAACTGGAAGCCAGCAGTGTACCTACCGGAAAAGCCGTAGCATAGTAGGTATGGTTATCACCTTTGCGAGTGGGCGAAATGCGTACCCCAGCAGGGCCATCGCTTAGTACCAGCGAAGGAATGCCTAATCGTGGTATGGCATTGGTATTACCGGCAGCGCCAGGTACTTTGGTTTCAGTATGCCCGATCATGGGTGGTTCCGGAACCCAGCCGTTACTCACGCCGTTACCGGCTGATTTGGGCTTGGGCGCACGACCAGCACCAACGAGCAACGTAACCTTTTCGCGCAGGGTCATGGCGGCAATAACTTCTTTAACCGAGTTTTTGCCCAACTGCGGTACCGGCTTTTTAGCGGTTTGTGCAGCTGCACATAAAGACACAGCCATTAACCCGGCCGATGAGGTAACAACTAACGCAAATGTTTTGAAAAAGCGCATCATGTAAACAGAATTATTTAGATAGATGTAAGCCTTGAAAGTGGCTATTTGTTATAAAAGGTATCTGCAAATCTAAAGGGAAATTTAATTCTATTCAATAAAAACGCTTATACACTGTATTTAGCACTGGCTTTAATACGCTTTAAACACATACTGATGAGTGCTATAAATTCGGTTTAAATCTGCCTAAGCACCAATTTAACTTACAAAAAAATATTTCTTAATACGCTTAATTCCAGATAAGCCATTCTAACGATGATATGGCACATATTGAGCCTGTTAAGCGGCTTAGCTGCTAATAGTTGTTATCGGTACTGTTTGCAATTACTGAAAGATGAACTAAATTGATACTTAAGCGCTAATTTCATCTTTTTTAAATCTTTTAGGTGTTTCGCAAGTTGCTATATCACTAGCAATACAACTGATGAAAACGAAGGAAGAAGAAAAGCAGATAAGTAAACATTATCAGGAGCTAAAAGCACATGTTAAAGGTTTTTTAAAATCGGCCGAGCAGGAAGAATTACACCAGTTCAGGGTGCAGTTTAAAAAAATGCGGGCTTTGCTTACGTTACTGCAAAGCGGCGATAAGCATCCGAAACTGCTGAAGCAGGTTAAACCCATACAAAAGATGTTTAAAAAAGCAGGCGTTATTCGCGGTGCTTACGTGAACCTGCAGCTAAGCCATCAGTACGGATTCAGAAAGCCTGAGTTTGAAGATAAGCAACAACAGATTATATTATCAGGTGCCAACCGGTTTTACTGTAAAGGCCCTAAGCAGCTTGAACAACTTAAACGTACACGCAAAAAGCTGATGAATAGTTTGCACCGCCTACCAGCTAAAACGGTACAAAACTTCTACCAGGATATGTTGAATGAGGCAGCCGATTTTTTGCAATCGCCAGTATTTGACGAACGTTTGCACGACTGCCGCAAAAAAATCAAACTACTGATGTATAACCAGAAAGTGGCTGATAGCGCCCTGGCTGATAAGCTGACCTTGAATAAAGATTATTTAAACCAATTACAGGACACTATTGGCAAGTGGCATGATGTGGTGCTGGCGTTGGAGTTATTTCATACTGATGAACTGAAGCATGAACCTGTACCGCGACAGTTAAAAGCACAGAAGGACGAACTACAAAAAAGCATAGTTTCTCTAGCTGAAAATTTCAGGCAGAAAGCTGTACTGGAGCAGGCCTCGGCAGAGAAGAAGAAACCCGCAAAAAATAAAGCAGTACAGTAATGGGGGTAGAAATTGAACGCAAGTTTTTGGTAGATAAAAACCGCTGGCAACAGTTGGAAAAGCCGGAAGGTACTTTATACAAGCAAGGCTATTTGTTAGATAGCAGCGAGAAGGTAGTTCGGGTGCGTGTAGCCGGTGAAAATGGTTATATCACCATTAAAGGAAAATCGGAAGGTTTTTCGCGGAAGGAGTATGAATACAAAATTCCTGTGCAGGATGCCGAAGAGATGCTGGCACATTTTTCTGGCACTGTAGTAGAAAAGACCCGGGTTAAAATCACCGTAGCCGGTAAAACCTGGGAAGTGGATGAGTTTGCCGGAGCCAACCAGGGCCTGTTATTAGCCGAGCTGGAATTAGAGCATGAGAGCGAAGCTTTTGAACATCCCGAATGGCTGGCCGAAGAAGTAACTGAGGATGAGCGATATTATAATGTTTATTTAGCCAAACATCCATTTAGTAAATGGTAATACTGGCACTATACTTGTACACCTAACCTAGTTAAACATCAACTTAATTTATATAATCATGAGTTTACTAAAATACGCAGTTATAGGCGCAGCAGTAGCCTACGGCATTCAGCAAGTTACCAAAAAACGTGCTACCGATGGTAAATCGATACTAGATGACTTACAGGAAAGAGCACCGGAGTGGACAGATAAGGCCAAGCAGTTTAGTGATCAGATACTGGACAAAGTGGCTCCTCGTACCGAAGGTCAGGAAACTTACCAATAAAGAAAAAGCCCCGCCTATTAAGCGGGGCTTTTTTTAGTGTACAGATTTTCGCTTCATTAGCCCGCCGGTGGTATCATCAATGCTTTGTTGTACCACAAAAGCAGAGGCATCAATTTTCAAAACTTTTTCTTTCAGCGTAGGTATTTCCAGCCGGGTTACTACCGTAAAAAGAATATCTCTTTCTTCCTGAATGTGCCCTACTTTGCCGTAACCACCCCGGCCCACATACACGGTTACGCCACGTTTCATGTTATTTTGAATAAAATCTTGAATTTCTTTACTACGTACGGATATAATAGTTACTCCGATATACTGCTCTATACCATTCAAAATAAAGTCAATCATTTTGGAAGCGGCCAGATAAGTAAGCGTTGAATACATGGCCGATTCAATGCCTAAAAAGAAGGCTGCCAATGTGAAAACGATAACATTAAGTAGCAATATAATATCGTTTACCTTAAGCAATTGGCTTTTTTTACTCAGCATTAGGGCGGCAATATCAGTACCATCCAGCACGGCACCGCCGCGTATAGCCAAGCCAATGCCTACCCCAATAAAAAAGCCGCCAAATACCGCTGTTAATAGTTTATCGTGCGTAACATCTGGAAAATGAACAAAAGCAACGCATAAAGATAAGCCTGCAATAGCGAGGGCTCCTTTAATGGCAAACGCCATCCCTTGCTGCCGGTATGCTAAAAAAATGAAGGGCAGATTAATGATTAAAAGCCAGATAGAAATAGAACTACCGGTAATATCAGAAATCAGCATGGATATACCGGTAACCCCGCCATCAATGAAATGGCTTGACAATAAAAAGCCTTTTAAACCAAAGGCGGCTGATAGTATTCCGAATACAATAAGCAGCGTTTCGGTTAATATTTCTTTTACTTTCATAGCCCAATATATATTTTAAAAAGGTAACCAGCTTCATAAAATATAGAATAGCTAAAGCCTGAACTTAAAAAATTTCGCCTACATCGATAAATAATCCGCGTGAGCCCTGGCGGCCAAAACCATAATCAACCGCTACGTTGGTGCGTGATGTTTTGTTCAGTTTAAGGCGCAAACCGGGGCCGAAGGCTGGCTGTATAGCTTGCAAACGCGTATGCGGCTGAGCCGATAAGCTTTCGGCATTGGCAAACAGTACGCCGCCAATTAAACCATTACGGGTAATTTTAAAACGGTATTCGGTTTCAGCATATACCATCTGTGCTCCTCTGAAACGCCCCTGAATGTACCCGCGCCCTGTGGCCGAGTTCGGGTCCCATGAATTACTGGGCAGGTTCAGGTAAGGCGGCTTGCCACTCAGAATAAACCAGTTGTACGACCAGAAAGCCAGTACATTGTCTGACTGAGCCGGAAAGCGTACATACTTACGATAATCAATAATTAAGGATGACCACGTACTGGTACTTCCTAAAATTGGAGTGTTGGTACGATATTGTATGCTGCCATACCAACCTCTAAGCGGATTGATAGAATTATCGCGCGAATCATGCAGTACATTCAGAGTAAAACCCGAAGCTATAGTATGGCGTGAAGTGCCATAAGCTTCGTAATCTGAAAAGGCACCGTTAAGCGGGCCTTGGTGCGATAAGTTCCAATAATTATCCAAAGCGTAACCTAAGCCAGCATACCAGTTGGCTGTTATGTGTCGGTAAGCGGTTTCATAAAAGCGCACAAATGAAAAGTTCATGGGGTCTTCATCGTGGATGTTAGAACCGCTGCCTAAACCGTAGGTGCTTTCAGGATACTGGTAATAGCGGAAATCGCCTACAAAATCAAACGTGTTGTTTTTTGTCCAGATATTGGACAGGATGGGAATAATAAACTGCTTGTTTTGGGTATAAGAGGCACTGGCTACAATAGTTGAAATATGCGCCTGCGGACCTGTACGAAAGGCCACATTGCCCGAAAGTACCGCCGCCAGCCTGGAAACTAGCGTATAGCCAATAGCCGGCACTACCGAGATTTCAGGTTTTGACGTGACGGAATCATTTTCGGCTGCTGGCTTCAAATGCAGCAACGCCCGGAAAACATCAGGCAAATCTTTTTGGTTGGATGCAGGCTGGGTAACATTAGCCGTAGTATCGGCCACCCCCTTTTTGCCGGTAAGCAGTTGCGGAATTGAAACGTTTTTATCGGCCTGTGCCCATACCTGGTGTTGTGCCAAAATCAGTAGGGCAAAACAAAAGGACAGGCTCCGGATCAGTTTCATATAATGCTCAAATTGCAGCCAAAGTAACATAAAGGTTACGAGTATTGCAACTTTAGCCAGTATCCATCTAAAGCAATAGCCCTAGTTGAACTTAGATGAATCAAAGTTTAACCAGGGCTATTACCTATTAAGTAAGTGCCCGAACGGCACGGCTAAAGGCTACTTCTGCATTTTTATGGCCACGTTGGCGGATGGTAAACCATCGGCACTAGCAGTCAACGTAAGCGTACCGGCTGCCGTTCCGGCTTGCAGTACGGCTAGCCCCAAACCATTAAATACCGAGTGCTGATTGCCTTGGAAAGATTCCATACTGGTTTCACTGCCATTATCCATACCTGCAATATGCCCGTTGCCTGCCACTTTGAAATGAATCAGGTTATTAGCATCAGGTACCAGGTTACCATTTGCATCCAATATGCGCACAGTTACAAAAGATAAATCCCGGCTATCGGCCTTAATAACTTTATGATCGGCTACCAATTCAATTCGGGCAGCTTTACCGGCGGTTTGAATGGTTTGGGTAAGCACTGTTTTACCATTTTTGCGTGATACGGCTTTTAGTGTACCGGGTTCATATTTTACCCGCCACATGACGTGCAAATCCTCGCCTTGTTTCTTTTTAACACCTAATGATTTGCCATTCAGGTATAGCTCTACCTCGTCGGCATGGTTGTAATAAGCCCATACATCTACCGTTTTGCCGGGCTGCCAGTTCCAGTGCGGCAAGATATGCAGTACGGGTTTGTTGGTCCACTCGCTTTGGTACATATAATAAATATCCTTCGGGAAACCTGCTAAGTCGATAATACCAAAGTATGAACTGCGTGAAGGCCATTCATAAGGCGTAGGTTCGCCCAGGTAGTCAAAACCTGTCCAAATGAACATGCCCGACAGAAAATCATATTTCTTGATCTCTTTCCAGCTTTCCTCATGCGTTGATCCCCAAGGGGCAGATACATTATCATAAGCCGATACGGTATTATCTGCATTGCCTTTTTTCAAAGATTGATCCCATCTTTCCGGCCAACGACGTATGCTGTCTGATGGCATATCATAATGTCCGCGGGTTTCCAGTGCCGAGGTAGTTTCGGTACCAATAAACCTTTTACCCGGATACCGCTGATGAAAAGCAGCATAATCCTGATGATGGTAGTTATAACCAACCAAATCAATAGCACCTGAGCTGATAATTTTATTACCTGTATCAGGATTATTGTTGGCGGTGGTGATTGGTCGGGTTTTATCTAAGCTATGTACAATATGGGCCAAATCAGCGGCAATGCGCAAAGCACTGCTGTCGCGTTGTTCCGGAATTTCATTGCCAATGCTCCAGATAAATACAGAAGGGTGGTTACGATCGCGCAGCAACTGGTCTTCCAAATCGCGTTTGTGCCAGGCTTTGAAGAACTGATGATAATCGTATTTCTCTTTCGGCTTTTCCCAGGTATCAAAAGCTTCATCCATTACAATAAAACCCATTTTGTCGCACAAATCCAATAGCTCAGGCGCTGGCGGGTTATGGGAGGTACGAATAGCATTGCAGCCCATTCCTTTTAAAATTTCCAGTTGGCGTTCTAAGGCGCGGGTGTTCAAGGCAGCGCCCAGGCAACCTAAGTCATGGTGATCGCAAACGCCTAAAATTTTAAGGTGCTGGCCATTTAGCGAAAAACCTTTGTCGGCATCAAAATCAAAGTAGCGAATGCCCAAAGGTGTAGTATAGGTATCCAGCACCTGATTATTTTGCTTAACCTGTGTTACAACTTGGTACAGGTATGGGCGATTAACTGACCATAACTGCGGCTGCTTTACTGTAAATTGCTGCTCATAAGTAGTAAGCGTATCGGGCAAGCGGTAACTTGTAGTGCCAGCCGCGGTAATAGTTTTACCACTCGCATCCACAATTTTGGAAGTAATAGTTACTTGCTGACTGCTACCTGTAGTATTGCGTAAACGGGTTTGTAACTTAACCGTAGCCTGTGCCGAGCTTACCTCGGGCGTGGTTACGTAAGTTCCCCAGTGGGCAACGGCTATTTTACTTTTGGTTACCAGCCAAACATTGCGGTAAATACCCGAACCAGAGTACCAGCGCGAGTTAGGCTGATCAGCGTTATCAACCTGTACGGCAATCACGTTACTTTTGCCCCAGTTAAGGTAAGGCGTAAGCTCGTACCGGAAGGATATGTAACCGTTAGGCCGCTTGCCCAGCAAGTGGCCGTTAATCCATACTTCGCTGTTGCGGTACACGCCGTCAAAATCAATATAAACCTGTTTGCCTTGTGCCGTTTGCGGTACAGTAAAAGTTTTACGATACCAGCCTATGCCACCAGGCAGTGCTCCGCCGCCTATACCCGCCGGGTTATCCTTACTGAACTTGCCTTCAATACTCCAATCGTGTGGTAGGTTAAGCGAACGCCAGCGGGCATCGTTATAGCCTGCCTCTTTGGCTTGCTTGTTATCGCCCAGGTAAAATTTCCAGCCATTATCAAAATCGGTACGGCCGTTAACCGATTGGCCAAATGCAGTGTGACATACCACTGCCAGCAATACTAAAACAAGTAAAGGTTTACTACGAGGCATAAGCGTACAAGGTTAAATAAGCAGCAGATGTTGAAACCTGCTATAGTTTACAATAGGTGTTTGTTACAAATTAAGTGTTTTCTGTACAGTTAATCAAAAAAACAAGTATGCTGGTGAAGTATAAATGTAAGAGAAATGATAGCATTCAATAGGTGTCAGAATTACTCAAGGTGTGCAAGATGTTGTTACATTGTCTTAACAATAGCATAATATCGGGTTGATGTTCGCTTTATATAGCTGGGGTTACTTTGCGGAAACTTTGCAGATTGATGAAGAACCTGTACTCCCTGTTAATTTTTACGCTATTGTTTTGCTATACTGCACAGGCTTTTGCCGACAGTGCCATAAAAGGTATAGTAACCGACCAGAAGAATGGTGAGCCCCTCCCCGGAGCTACTGTTACCTTAAAAAATGAGCGCATGCATACCAAAATATCCACCAGCGTAGGGCTGGATGGCAGCTATAGCTTCAAGAATGTTACCGCAGGCAGCTACGAGGTAGAAGCTAAATATGTAGGCTACAAGGATGAAGAAAAGCATACAGAAATAAACGGTAACGTACCTTTGATTATCATTAACCTGGCTTTACAAGGCAAGGGACATGATTTAAGCGAGGTAAATATAAAAAGTCGTACCAACCAGGGGTCAGATCAGGCTGCCAGGCGCATTGAGCAGCGGGCCGACCAAGTGGTTAATGCTGTATCGTCACACAGTATAGAAATATCGCCAGATATTACCATTGCCAACGTTACCCAGCGTATTAGCGGTGTATCAGTTGAGCGCAGCAACAATGGCGAGGCGCAATATGCCATTATTCGCGGGATGCCGCAACGTTATCAATACACATTGATTAACGGTATCAAAATACCTAGCCCCAGCAATACTAACCGTTATGTACCGCTGGATATTTTCCCGGCCGATATTGTTGACCGTTTGGAAGTTTACAAATCATTAACCGCCAGTCAGGAAGGTGATGCGATTGGTGGGGCTATCAATTTAGCGTTGAAAGATGCTCCTGACGATTTTGCTCTGCACCTGAATGTGGGTACGGGCTATGCTGAAAACTTTTTCAATCACGGCTTTACGCAATTCGATCATAGCGCTAGCTTGTCACGTTCGCCACGTATTAAAAATGGGGCAGATTATATTGCCACCATGAACGATTTTCCGAATAGCCCTTTCCACTACAGTACTAAAAATGTACCGCTGGCTAGTATATTAGGCTTTAGCGTAGGTGGCCGCAGCCATGATAAAAAACTGGGTGCTTTACTGGCGGGTAGTTACCAGAACACCTACCGGCAAACCAATGGCGTGTTTTTTAATACGCAGGTTAACCTAACCAATAATGAACCTAGCGTACAAGATTTTCAAAGCCGTACCTACAACATCCAGCAGCAGCGTGCTGCGTTAATTGGTAAATTGGATTATCGTTTTGATTCGGCCAATAAGCTTACCCTAAATGGTTCTTATATCAACCTTATGCAAAATGAATATCGTTTTGCTTCCGATACCAGCTTTTTAGGCCGTACGGCTGTAGGTAACGGCCGGGTAAATGAAGGTTACCGTAGCGACCGTACTATACAGCAAGTTTATAACGTAAACCTGCAAGGCGATCATACCCTGTTGCCTAACTTCCGCGCTAACTGGATGGCAGTATATTCAAAAGCCACCGCGAATGAACCTGATCGTGCTGATTTAAACCTGAATACGGGTAGAAACATACAACCGGATGGTTCGGTAGTGCAAGCTTCAACTACGTTTGATGCACTGCAATCGCAAACCCGCATTTTTACTTACAACTCCGATCAGGATAAAACAGGGTACCTGAACCTGATTTACTCGCCGCAGCTATTTAATACCAAAGTAGAATTTAGCGCTGGTGGTATGTACCGCGATAAAGACCGCCACAGTGATTATGATGAGTACGACTTACGAGTAAGCGGCAATACTGCTCAAACCTTTAACGGTAATATCGATAACAACACTTTTGCGGTGTTCAATGGGCAAGGCCGTGCCTCAGATGCCTTGAACTACACCTTCAATGAAAAGATAGGTGCTGCTTACGGACAGTTTAAGTTTACAGCGGGCAAGTTGCAAACCATTGGCGGCTTACGGTATGAGCATACCAGCCAGGCTTATGAAACCAATGCTTCCGAGCAAACGGTAGGTAAAAATGGTACCAACCATTATTATGATTTTTTGCCTAGTCTGAACTTTAAGTACATGTTGTCAGAACATCAGAACCTGCGCTTATCGTACTATTCAGCTATTAGTCGCCCTAATTTTTACGAAATTATCCCGCATACTTCTGGCGATCCGGATGCCGATTACAAAGAGATTGGTAACCCTACCCTGAAACGTACCACGGCAGAAAACTTCGACTTTCGTTATGAGCTGTTCCCGAAAGGATTGGATGAGTTATTGGTAGGTGTATTTTACAAAGCCATCAATAACCCTATTGAAAATGCTTTAGTGCGTCAAACCAGCAGTGCCGGTAGTACCAGTACCAACCTGGTGTTACAACCGCAAAACTTTGGTACAGCACACAACTATGGTTTCGAGTTTGAAGCAGTTAAGTACATTCACAATTTTGGCGTAAGGCTTAATTACACCTACACCGATTCAAAAATTACCACATCCAAACTGGTAAACTATCGTGATGCCAGTGGTTATGTAACCAATCGTTTGGAAAATCAAACTCGTCCATTGCAAGGCCAATCTAAAAATATCGGTAACTTCTCGTTTCTGTATAAGGATGGTAAAGCCGGGTTAGATGCCCAGTTATCGTTGGTGTACACTGGCTCGCGCATCAACTTGGTATCAGGTTACCTGGATAATGATGTTTGGCAGAAAGCCTTTACCACGCTCGATTTTTCAACCGAAAAACGATTGTTCAAAAACCTGTATGGCTACTTCAAAGCAACCAACCTGCTGAATACGCCATTTCAACTGGAGTTGCATCGCCCCTATCCGGAAAGTGTAACTGTATCATCCGAATACCAGAAAGATGGCGCTAACGCTTTTGTGCGGCGCGATACTTACAACCGCTATTACATTTTAGGTTTACGTTACCGACTATAAATTCATTCATAGTTATGAAACTGATAAAAAATTTATTCCTGCTGCTAGCTTTAGGCAGCGTAGTACTGCTGAGTGCCTGCCACAAAACCGAACTGTTAACCTTATCGCAGCCGGTGTTGCAGATAAGTGCCCCTATCACTTCCGACACTTTAAAAGGCACCATCAAAGGTACCTTGCTGAGTGGCAAAACTTATTATTTTAAATCGGACATTACGGTTAATGATGGCGATACGCTGCAAATGCAGGCCGGCGTTAAGCTGATTGCCATTGGTGATGGTAAAACTTACCAAACCAGCCCCGAAATTATTGTGCATGGTACCTTTATCAGCTTAGGTACAAAAGATAATCCTAACTATATCACTGTAGGTAACTATACCGATTTACACAGCCAGGCTGCCGCTGGCAACTACGCCAACGTTTTTCAGGGCTATTGGGGAGGTATTGTTTGTTCGCCCTCAACCACAGCTACCGCTACCAATGCTGCTCCTGCCGGTGGCGATTTGATTATCAAATGGACACACCTGGAAATGGCAGGCGGCCCATCGGGCCCCAACAACGATCCGGCTATTTATGCACAAGGCGATCCTCGCTACATCATTTACTTTGGTAATATTAAAAAGAATTTTGTGCTGGAAGATTCATGGGTGTTTGGCAGTAAAGATGATGCTATACGCGTGGTAGGCGGCAAAATCAACATTATGCGCAACACCTTTGAGATATGCGGCCAATCGGGCGGTGAGTTTTTCAATATGAAGAGCGGTACCGTGGGTGATATTGCCTATAATATGATGATTGGGGCTGCTACCAATGCCATTAAAGCATCAGATTCAGGTAGCTCGGGTACGCAGTGTAACGTAAACATGTACAACAACACAATTGTGAACTGCGGTTTCCGGCAAACTAAATCAGGCCGGGGCGGCTCTATCAACTATGAAAAAGCAGCCCGCGGATTAGTTTACAATAACCTGATTGTGAACTGCCGCTTCGGTTTGCGTTTGGTGAATGATGCAGATATCACCAATATCAAATACAACAGCCAGCTTTACTATGGTAACTCACAGACTATAGTCAACCAATTCAACTCGGCCGATGGTGTAGCTACCTTTCAAAGCAATGATGTGCATTCAACCACGCCGCAGCAAAATAATCCGCTGTTCATCAGCTACGATCTGAATCAGTTTAACTATACGGCCAGTCCGGGCCCGTTAACGGCTGCACAGCAACCTGCTTACCTGGTACAAGTAGGTAGTGGCAACTTCCGGTTACAAGCTACTTCGCCTGCTGCCAGCAAAGGTAAAACTGATTTTCAACCGCTGAATTTAGTAACCTCAACTGGTACAACGGCATCTACCGTTACCTTACCGGGTAAAGATTTGGGTGCTTACCAGATTGATGGTACTGGTAATCAGCATTAATTTATAATCTTAGTATTTGTTCCTTTTCCCCTTAGCTATTGCGGGGTGTGAAGCTGTTCTTGAAAGATGGCTTTGCACCTCGCAATGGCATATCTGTACATATATGTCTTTACGTTTAAAAGCTTTTTCAATACTATTTGCAGGCATCAGCTGGGTGTCTGTTAGCTATGCCCAAACCTGTGATAGCAACTTTTTAGGCACCAAAACCCTATACCATGCACCAAAAGGTGCAGCAGTCAAAATACCTACAGGTTATGAGCCGGTGTTTATTAATTATGTGGGGCGACATGGGGCCAGGCATTTAACTAAAAGTCCTGAATCATCTTATGCTTATCGGCTATTACAGCAAGCGGATAGTAGTCAGGCACTTACGCCTACCGGATTACAGTTAAAACGCATGGTAATGGCGCTACAAAAGGTAGAAAAAGGAAAAACCAAATCCATATCGGCCGAAGGTCGGGCTGAGTTACAGGGTATTGCAGGGCGCTTATATGCCGCTAATCAACCGGTATTTGCCGGTAAGCCCAAAGTAGACGTTACCATTACCAAAGAAGTGCGTACCCGGCAAAGCGCTGATGCTTTTGTGCAACAGCTGCAAACGCTGGCACCTCAGGCTGATGTAGTAGAGCGAGGTGTTAATGATACGACTCTACGCTTTTATGATTTATCACCCGCATACACGCAGTTTGAAGATAAAGGCAACTGGACTAAAGCTATGGTGCTGCTACAACAGCAAAAGCATATCAGCGCCATTAACCAGCAGGTTGCAGCCCGATTTTTTAAAGCTGATTTCCTGAAAAAACTATCGACTGAAAATCAGTCTGATTTTACAAATGATGTATTCGGCTTTGCCACTATTGTGCACTCCTTAGCTGCTGAGATCAAAGAAGCTGGATATAGCGCCAAAGAGCTTGATTTTTCTTCACTTTTTACTTGCCAGGAACTGAACACTTTAGCTTATATCGATCAGGCTGATGATTATCTGAAAAAAGGGCCAGGTACAAATACATTAGGTTTACCTATAAAAATAGCGGCACCTTTATTAGCCGATTTAGTTAAAACAACCGATGCATACCTGAATGGTTCGCCGGTTAAAGCACAGTTGCATTTTGCTCATGCCGAAACAGTATCACCATTAGCTACCTTGTTGGGCATGGAACCTGCTGCAGTAGCCTCTAAAAACATAATTGGTTTTAACCAACACTGGCAGGCTTCGGCTATTATTCCGCTAAGCGCTAATATTGCCTGGGTACTTTATAAAAATACAAAAGGCAATTACCTGATTCAGTTCTTGCTAAATGAGCGACCGGTTAAAATAATAGGCTTACAGCCATCAACAGGAAGCTTTTACCAGTGGATAGCGGTACGAAAATTTTACCTGAACCGGCTTGCCCAAATTGGTGCCAGCATAAACATGAATGGCCGTGCATATTTGGAAAGTATAAAGTAACATAGCTAACCTTATTATACATACTTTAAAAAAAAACTACTCCAGCAAAAAGCCTCACAAATTTAATTGGTGAGGCTTTTTAGTTATTTTAAGATAGCAATTTATCGCCTGCGGCCACTCAGCAGAGAGGCGTAGTACAACAGGGTGGCTAATGAGCTTAATGCAGCTACTACGTAGGTCATGGCGGCCCACCATAGGGCATCTTTAGCTTCATCATGTTCCTGGCGGGTTTGTACTACGTTGTAGTTATTATCCAACCAGGCTAAAGCACGTCGGCTGGCATCAAACTCAACGGGTAGCGTAATAAAGCTAAATACAGTAACCAGCGCCAAGGCAGCTACACCAATGGCCAGTATGAGTGGGTTGCCCGAAAATATCAGTAGCATAACGCCAATCATCAAGGTCCATTGCACAATGTTGGAGGCCACCTGAATGGCCGGTACAATAGCGGTACGCAAATTTAACCAACCGTAGGCTTTGGCATGTTGCACGGCATGTCCGCACTCGTGTGCGGCTACAGCAGCGGCAGCCACGCTACGGCCATAATATACTTCCGAACTCAGGTTTACGGTATGGTTTGCCGGGTTGTAATGGTCAGACAGTTGTCCTTCGGCCGCTACCACTTGTACGTTATATATGCCATGGTCGTTCAACATGCGCTCAGCTACTTCGGCACCCGAAAGGCCCGATAGCAAACCTTCTTCTGAATGTTTTTTAAACTTATTCCGAAAACGCCATTGTACGCCTAAGCTCACTAATCCAATAACAATCAATAATAAGTAACTCATAACAAGAGTATTTCAAAAATCGTTCCTGAACATGTACAAGGGGTTTTACCCTGTATTTATGCCATTTATGCAGCGGTAGATATGTAAAAATGGCGTTTAGGTTCAACGCATAAGTTTTACCTTTACCAAGCATTAAGAGCAGCGGATGATTCACGAGGATAAAACATTTGAGCAGATTAACTATACCGGAAAAGTAATTCAGGGCCGCGAATTTCAAAGCTGTACTTTTCGGAAATGTGATTTTTCCAATAGTCAGTTTTCGTATAGTAAGTTTCTGGAATGCACCTTTATCGAATGTAATTTATCACTCATGAAACTGGATGGTTCGGTTTTAACTGATGCTGCATTTACAGATTGTAAGCTGCTAGGCGTAAACTTCAGTGAGTGCCAGGATTTTTTGTTCAGCGTATCCTTTACTTCGTGTATGCTGGATTATGCCTCGTTCGTGAACAAAAAGATGCTAAAAACGAAGTTCAGTAAGGTATCATTGAAAGAAGCCAACTTTACTGGAACCAACCTTTCAAACTCTGTATTCGAGGAAACTGATTTAAACAGAACCATTTTCAGCCGAACCGATCTTACCGGAGCTAATCTGCTAACTGCATTCAACTACACCATCAACCCCGAACAGAATACATTGAAAAAAGCTATGTTTTCTTTACATGGGTTACCGGGCTTATTAATGCACCATCAAATTAAGGTAGTTGGATAGCTCAGCAACCTTTTATAAATAAGGTACCAACCGCTCCAGCGCCATACCGCGCGAACCTTTAATTAATACTATGGTATTTGTAATGGCATTAGCTTGCAAGTCTGCTATGGCTTCTTCAGCGCTGCGGTAAAAGGTAGCTTGTGGGTAGTTGGGCTGTTGCAGGTAAAACTCCTCACCAACAAAAATATGCGCATCGGCTGGCACTTGCAGGGCTACCTTTAACACCGCTTCGTGCTCGGCAGCAGCTTCGGGACCCATTTCAAACATATCACCCAAAATCATCACCTTGTGCTCGGCCTGCATTTTATGGAGGTTATCAATGGCTACCACCATGCTGCTGGGGTTGGCATTGTAATAATCACAAATCAGCGTGTTGCTGGTTGTTTTTACAATTTGCGAACGATTGTTTTTAGGCTGATAACCTGCAATGCCAGCATTAATCTGTTGGGCACTTAACTCTAAGGCATGGCCTACGCAAATAGCTGCCAAAACGTTGTCTAAGTTATATTCGCCGGTAAGCTGAGTAGTTACTTGCTGCTCTTCGTTACTTTCTGCAACACACCAGCTAACAGCCAAATACGGGGCATTCTCGGTAATATGGCCTGAAATTTTATTTAGAAACGACAACTTTCCATAGTACACCACATTTTCTAAGCCCCGGCTTTCCTGCATTTGTATCAGGTCTAAGCTGCCACTGTTAACAAAGGCCAAGCCACCGCTGGCTTTCAGGTAATCATACAATTCACCTTTGCCTTTTTTTACGCCTTCTACCCCGCCAAAACCTTCCAAATGCGCTTTGCCTACATTGGTAATCAAGCCGTAAGTGGGTTGGGCTATGCTGCACAGCAGTTCTATTTCTTTCTGGTGGTTGGCCCCCATTTCAATCACAGCGATTTCATGTTCAGGTCTGATACTAAGCAAAGTGAGCGGTACGCCGATATGATTGTTCAGGTTTCCTTGCGTAGCCAGCGTATTAAATTGCTGCGAGAGTACGGCATTAATTAGCTCCTTGGTGGTGGTTTTACCATTAGTGCCCGTTAGGCCAATCACCGGAATTGATAAATGCCGGCGATGGTGCCGGGCCAAATCCTGTAACGTGGTTAGCACATCCTCTACTAAAATGCAACGCTCTTGGGTTTGGTAAGCCGAATTGTCGATAATTACATAAACTGCACCGGCTTCTAAAGCTTGTTGAGCAAACGTATTGGCATCAAACTTATCGCCTTTCAGGGCAAAGAACAGGCTGCCTGGCGCAATTTTACGGGTATCGGTACTGATAACAGGATGTTGCAAGTATGTAGCGTAGAGTTGTTCAATGGTCATGCACAAATATACAAGGGAAAAAGAATAAGTATAGTTACGTTTATGAGGATGATTTAAGTACGTTAACCATAAATTATCGCTTTTTAGTTTAGCTTTGATTTGTGAATGCGCTTAATTTTAACCAAAAATGGATTTTAGTAACCGGAGCCTCATCCGGTTTGGGCTATGAGATGGCACAGCAGCTGGCCCGTAAATACAAAGCCAACCTGATTGTGGCTGCCCGCCGTGCTGATAAGCTGAACCAGCTGAAAACAGAACTGGAACAGCAGGCAGGTGTGCAGGTAAAAGTAGTAGTAGCTGATTTATCGGTACCTGAGGATATTGACCGTTTGTTGCAGGAAAGCCTGAACGGGCAGCAACTGTACGGTGCTATTTTAAACGCAGGCGTAACCTTTTTTGGCCCTCATGCCGACATGCCTGCTGGTGATTTTGAACGTTTGCTGCAAACTAACGTAGTAAGCGTGGTACGCTTGACCACCGAACTGGTTAAGCATTTTGAACAACCCGGCCGCGAAGGTGGTATTATGGTGGTTTCGAGCATGGCGGCGTTGTTTCCGGTGCCTTACCAGGCGGTTTACTCGGGCACCAAGGCATTTATTATGAGCTTTGTAAATGCGCTGGCGCTTGAAATTACAAACCCGCAGCTATCATTAACCGTATACGCGCCCGGTGGCATTGCTACCGAAATGACCGAAGGTGAAAAGTTTAATGATTTAAAGGGCTGGCTAATGCCGGTTGCACAGGCTGCCCACGAAGGCTTAGACGCTTTACAGCAGCGTAAATATAACCATGTACCAGGAGCGCTTAACCGTATAGGTGGTGCATTTATGAAGCTGATGCCTAAAAAGTTTATTGTTGGGCAGTTGGGCAAAACCTACCGTAAATCATTAGCTAAGTTGCAGGAAAGTAAATAACACATTTCGAGTAAATTAATGTTGTGTGAAATTGTACACTAAATAAGTCACACCTTTGACGGGAACAACTTTTTATTATCATATTTGATTTGAAAAGTACTTCCGCTTTATTGAAAAACTAAAAATTATTATACCTATGCAGGAATTAGATCCAACTATTCTTCAGAAGGCAAATGTATGGCTTCAGGGGAATTATGATGCTGATGTTAAGCAAGCTATCCAAAAGTTAATAGACGAGAAAGCATATACGGAACTGACGGATTCGTTTTACAGAGATCTGGAATTTGGAACGGGCGGCCTTCGTGGCACCATGGGGCCAGGTACTAACCGGATTAACAAATATACGATTGGTGCTGCTACGCAGGGTTTAGCTAATTACCTGAAAAAAACCTACCCGAATGAGCAAGTTAAAGTAGCTATTGCACACGATAGCCGCAACAACTCTGATTTGTTTGCCGGCATTACTGCCGATGTTTTTTCGGCCAATGGTATTCATGTATATTTCTTTAAAGAGCTGCGCCCTACACCGGAGCTTTCTTTTGCTATCCGTCAACTGGGTTGCAAAAGCGGTGTAATGCTGACTGCTTCACATAACCCAAAAGAATATAATGGTTATAAAGCTTATGGTGCTGATGGCGGCCAGTTTGTATCACCGCATGATAAGGCCGTGATGGATGAGGTGGCTAAAATCACGGACATCAGCATGGTTAACTTTACCCGTAACCAAGAGAACGTAGAGCTGATTGGCGAAGAAATGGACGAGCTGTATCTGGAAAAAATTACCGGCTTATCGGTATCTCCAGAAGCTATTCAGCGCCAAAAAGATTTAAAAGTTGTTTACTCCTCTATACACGGAACCGGAATTACCATGGTGCCTAAAGCACTGGAGAGATTCGGTTTTGAAAACGTGATTTTGGTAGAAGAGCAAGTTAAGCCTGATGGTAATTTCCCAACGGTAGTTTACCCGAACCCTGAAGAAAAAGAAGCCTTAACACTGGCTCTGAAAAAAGCGCAGGAAGTAGATGCCGACTTAGTATTGGCTACCGACCCTGACTGCGATCGCGTAGGTATTGCCGTAAAAAATGCAGAAGGCGAGTTTGTTTTGCTGAATGGTAACCAAACCGGTAGCCTTTTAATTAACTACATGCTTACTGCATGGCAGGAAAAAGGCAAGCTAACCGGTAACGAGTACATTGTAAAAACCATTGTAACCTCGTACCTGATGGATGCCATTGCTGAAGAAAAAAATGTAAAATGCTATAATACTTTAACTGGCTTTAAATACATTGGCGAGCTGATGACCCAATTTGAGGGCAAACAAACCTTTATTGCCGGTGGCGAAGAAAGCTATGGTTATCTGATTGGCGAGTTTGTGCGTGATAAGGATGCTATTGTATCCAGCGCGTTTATTGCCGAAATGACCGCCTTCTATAAAGATAAAGGCAGCAGCTTGTTTGAGGCGTTAGAAGATACTTACCTGAAATATGGTTTCTATAAAGAAAAGCTGATTTCAATTACCAAAAAAGGTAAAAGCGGCGCTGAAGAAATTGTAGCCATGATTGAAAAGTTCCGCAACAACCCGCCGGTAACTTTAGGTGGTTCAAAAGTGGTGGTACTGAAAGATTATGAGAAACGCGTAGAAACTGATTTAAATACCAATAGTACCCAACCTATTGAGTTGCCAAAATCAGACGTGCTACAGTTCGTTACCGAAGATGGCAGCATTATTTCTGCCCGCCCATCAGGTACCGAACCTAAAATCAAATTCTATTGCAGCGTAAAGGGTGAACTGAAAAGCAGAGAAGCTTACCACGAAACCGAAAAGCAGCTGGAAGCTAAAATTGACACCATTATGCAGGATTTAGGCGTATAAGCTGAAAAATCTTGTATGTTTTAAATAACAAGAGGCTGTCTCAAAAGGGCAGCCTCTTATTGTTTTAGGATATTTTTGGTATCTTAAAGGCATGGGAGGCAAGATAGTCTTTAAGGAATATGATCCAGACCAGTTAACGTTTTTACCGTACAAACTGGAGGAACTGGTACCGACAGGTCATCCGGTCCGTATCGTTAAACAGGTCGTGGACACGGTAGATGTCAAACCGATCAACCGGAAGTACAAAGGCGGCGGGGCGTCAAGTTTCCATCCCCGGCTGATGCTGAAGCTGCTGGTTTACGGCTATCTGACCAATACTTATTCCTCACGCAAACTGGAAGAACAGGCCGCGCAGAACGTACACTTCATGTGGCTTTTAGGGATGAAAAAGCCCGACCACAACACCATCAACCGTTTTCGCAGCGAGAAGTTGTCAGGCGTCTTAAAGCAGATCTTCTCACAAATCGTGTTGCTGCTCGAGCAGGAAGGTATCGTATCCTTGAAAGAAGCCGTTTTTACTGATGGTACCAAGATCGAATCAGCGGCGAACAAGTACACCTTCGTATGGGGCAAAAACATCAAGGCGAATAAAGATAAGATGAAAGCCCAGCTTGATGAACTGTGGGGTTATGCGCAAAGCATTGCCGCCGAAGAACTAAAAGATACAGCGCCCTTGGAATATAGTGAGATCAACCCGGAGAAAGTAAAGGAAACCATCTCAAAGATCAATGCAGCCTTAGATGATAAAGAAGACGTAGACAAAAAAGTAAAGCAAAAGCTGAACTACGCAAAGAAGCACTGGCCGGAGAGCCTGGCACGGTATGACGAGCAGGAAAAGTTATTAGCCGGCCGTAACAGCATGTCAAAGACCGACCCGGATGCCACCTTCATGCGGATGAAGGAAGACCATATGCTGAACGGACAACTTAAGCCGGCCTATAACCTGCAGATATCCACCCAGGAGCAATTCATCCTTAATTATACCCTGCATCAAACCTCAACCGATTACCAAACCTTGTCTTCCCATATTGAACAATACCAAGCCTTATATAAAGACCTGCCCAAAGCCATTGTTGCCGACACCGGCTACGGATCGGATGAGAACTACGGTGTGTTAGCGCGAAAAGGCATTGAGGCTTACATCAAATACAATACGTTCGATAAGGAACAAAAGGACGGTATCAAAGCGTTCAGTAACGACAGCCTGCATTATAACGAAGCGGAGAATTACCTTGTTTGTCCGATAGGTCAATGGATGGCGCATATCGGTAACGGTCAGCGAGTCACTTCATCTGGTTTTGTACAACTGATCAGCCGTTACCGTGCCCAGAACTGTGAAGGTTGCCCGATGCGTGGTGTTTGCCATACTACACAGGGTAACCGGGTCGTTGAGATCAACCACAGCCTAAGACAACATAAACAGGCAGCCAAAGAACGGTTGAATACAGAACAGGGTATCAACCTCAGGAAACGAAGGCCGGCCGATGTGGAACCGGTATTCGCCCAATTAAAGCATAACCATGGCTTCAGACGATTCCTGCTGAAAGGGATGTCCAAGGCCGAGGTCGAAATCGGCTTATTATCCATCGCACATAACCTAAGAAAATGGAAAACCTGAAAACAAGCTTTTTATAGACTTTTAGAACCTGTTAGAATCAATCCCCCGGTTCTTAAACGGCTGCTGACATCTTTCACTCAACCTTCCAACCAAAAATCATAACTAAATAAAAAACCGCCTCATATTTGACTTATGAGACGGCCTCTTTTTAGCAAATTAAACTTACTATAATTTACATTTTCAGCTTCATACTGCTGGCAATAGATTCAACCATGCTTAAGTGATGTTTCAGCTTAGGCAAAGTTTGTGTAGCAAAAGCTTTGATATCAGCATCTTTTGATTGGGTTGATGCTTTTTCAAAAATGGCAATAGTTTGTTTATGGTCGGCAATCATCATGGTTACATAATTTTTGTCGAACATGGCGCCACTGGTTTTAGTTAATAGCGGGCTAGCTGGTGGAGTTGTTTTAGGCACCATATAGCCTTTTGATTTAGCAATTTTAGCCAACTTTTCATTCGCCATAGTATGATCGGTTATCATTTGCTTACCGAAAGCTTTTACACTGGCGCTGGTTCCTTTTTGTTCAGCCAGTTTGCCGGCAGCAACTTCTTTCATACCACCTAAAGCCGCATTTTTAACAAAGTTGGTGGTTACGGTATCTGTTGTTTGTGCATGTGCAAACGTGGCTATAAAAGCACTCAGCACCATTAATAAAGCATACTTTTTCATAATAGTTAAATAGATGTATTTTGAGTATAACCCGAACCCGCACTATTGGTTTGTATCTGCATAAAAAAAGACCGCTTATACAGCAGTCTTTCTTACTCCTTTACGGAGTTTAATTTTTTAGCTGTTTACACTCCTGTTTTAAAGCAGGAGGTAAGCCTTATTTTAATCTTCAACGGTACGGATGGCGACCTTAATTTTCTCGGCTGTAGCTTCCAGCTGTTCGGGCGTAAAGCTTAGTTTAGGACGGGCAAAATTCAGATCGTCCACTTTGTTCATGGGTATCAGGTGAATGTGCGCGTGAGGCACTTCCAAACCAATTACCGCAACACCCACTTTGCGGCAGGGTATAGCGGCTTTTATACCGGCGGCTACAATTTTTGCAAATAGTTGTAAGCCGGTATACAGGTCATCATCCAGATCAAATATATAATCTACTTCTGTTTTCGGGATCACCAGCACGTGCCCTTCAGCCAGTGGACTAATGTCCAGAAAAGCCAGGTAATCTAAACTTTCGGCTACTTTATAAGCCGGTATCTCGCCCGAAACGATTTTTGAGAAAATAGTTGTCATGGATTTGTTATTGATTTATTAAGTATATAAAGTAATTGAGTAACACCTTAAAGCTTTATCTCGCATTAAACATCAAGATAATAACTTAGTAACTCAATTATCAGTAACGATGTGCTATCTGCTTATTTCTAAAATTTCAAACTCCATTTTACCGGCAGGTACCATAATTTCGGTTTTATCGCCTACTTTTTTGCCCAGCAGGCCTTTGGCAATAGGTGAGCTTACAGAGATTTTACCCGCTTTTAAATCGGCTTCACTTTCAGATACCAGTTGGTAAGTCATGGTAGCACCGTTTTTCACATTTTTAATCTTCACTTTCGATAAAGCCAGCACCTTTGAAGTATCAATTTTTGATTCATCCAGCAAGCGGGCATTCGCCAGCAGCTCTTCCATTTTGGCTATTTTGGTTTCATGATGACCTTGCGCTTCTTTAGCCGCATCATACTCGGCATTTTCCGATAAATCACCTTTATCACGAGCTTCAGCAATAGCTTTAGCTATGTTGGCCCGGCCCGTAGTTTTTAACTGCTGTAATTCTTCTTTTAACTTTTCTAAACCATCTTTGGTGTAGTATGCAACCTCTGCCATAACGCACTATTAAGTTTTTTCAATAAATGTTCTTGCCTTCATCAGCTATCAAAAAAAACCGCCCTTCCTGTTGTTAAGAAAGGACGCGACAGCTACTAAAAACAAACAAGACTATGTGAGCCAGTGCCATCATAGTCTTGTTTGGTATAAAACGAAGATAAGAAGTTTAAATTTTATAATCCAAATTTTTTATTTTCTCCGCCATTACCTCGCTTATTTTCCGGTACGATTCAAAAGTCCAGCCGGCCACATGCGGGCTCAATATTACCTTACCCGATTGCCGCAGTTCTTCAAACCAGCTTTGCTCACCCAAGGCCGGAAACTTTTCTACTTCCAGCACATCCAATCCCGCTCCCAAAATTCTCTCATTCCGTATGCCATTCAGCACGGCCTGTGTTTGCACCACCTTACCGCGTGATGTATTCAGCAAATAAATAGGCTTATTAAAGGCGGATAGAAATTCATCATTCACCAAACTATTGGTTTCGGTAGTAAGCGGTACGTGAAGGCTTAACACGTCGGTATGCTGTACAATTTCTTCCAGGCTGGCCTCGCGAGCATACGCATCACTAAAGTTGGTTTTATATTTATCGTAAGCAATAACGTTTACCTCAAAACCTTGCAGTTTGCGGGCAAAGGTTTGCCCCATATTACCATAACCAATAATACCTATGGTTCGGCCTTTTAGTTCGTGGCCCCGGTTGGCTTCGCGCTGCCACAAGCCGGCACGCACTTCAGCATCGCCCCGGTTCAAGTGATTCATGAGTGATAGGAGCAAGCCCATAGCGTGTTCGCCAACTGCATCCCGGTTGCCTTCTGGGGCATTTATCAGCATAATGCCTTTTTGCCGGGCATAATCTTCATCAATATTATCCATACCGGCACCTGCCCGGGCAATAAAGCGCAGGTTGGTAGCAGCATCAATTACCTCACGGCTTACCTGAAATTTAGAGCGAATTACCAAGCCTTCGTAATTACCAATAATAGGCATTACCTGCTCCAGCTTAAGCAAAGGTTGATAATCGCACTGGTAGCCTACGGCTTCCACTTGCTCTATAAAAATGGGATGCAGATCGTCGACAATGAGGATGTTATTCTTCAAATCAGGTGAATTAATTTGAAGGCAAAAGTATTTAAATACCGGTATAATCTAAAAATTAGAAAGCTAGGGCATAATGGCATTCATTTGCCCTATATGCCCTAACTTAAAATTCATCTTGCTAAAATCCCTGCTCATCAGCACTTGGGCCGTAGCTGCCAGGGATAGGAATATTAAGCAAACGCAGGTAAACGCCTAATTGAGCCCGATGGTGTACAATCTGGTTCAGTGCCGTACGAGCCATTTCACCTTTTGTACAGGTCATGAAGATCTCGTCGCCTTGTCTGAGTACCCAAGGTTCATCCAGCGTTTCTTCTTTTGCTTGCTCCAGGCTTTGCGTGCCGCTTTGTACCGCTTTTTCAAAATTAGCCAGTAATTCAGCCGAGCTGTTCAATACCGCTTCCTGCCAGTTGGTGTTGTTAAAATCCAGCTCGTCGGTAGTTAGGCTCATAGTAATCCAGTTAGGCAAATCGGTGATGTGGGTAGTTAGCCTTTTAATGGTCATGCTTTTCGGGTGCGGTTGCCAATCGAATTGATCATTAGGTACGCGTTCCAAAAATTTACGGGTGGTTTGGGCTTCGTGCGCTAGTTCTTTCAAGAAAGTTTTTAAAAGTGACATTGTATTAGTGTTTTGTTATGTCACAAAAGAAGCACAGCCGAATGACAGCCCTATGTCAGCAGGGAAACCACCTCACAAACTTTCTTCAATCTTTTTAATCATCTGCCTGATTTTAGCTTTCATATCCATTGGTTCTATAATTTGGGCCTGGTCAGCAAACATCAGGTACCAGCGCGCAAAACCTTCTACCGACCGGGTTAAAAAGCGCATTTCTACATGGTCGGGCAGTATAGTTTCGGCCACAAAGCCATGATAAAACCGTTCCTGACCCAAATACACGGCAACTTCCTTTTTGACGTGTACAACGATGTTTACCAAATCCACTTCCCGGTAAAGGCGGGTTAAATGCTGTTGCAGAGGAGGGTGGAGGGTTTCAAAATGCTGCTCCGTTGTATCTAGCGAGATTAGCCTGTCAAAACGGAAATCACGATAATCGCTCCGCAGCCTGCAATAGGCAATCAGGTGCCAATGGTTATCTAGGTAAAATGTGCCTACAGGCTCAATCAGGCGTTCTGTTTTATTGTCCTGATAGGCCGCTTTGTACACCAGATGCAGTATCCGTTTTTCTGCAACAGCCTGTAAAATGGTTTGTAGCGAGTTAACCTGAACCGGATTTTGAATAACGCTTCGGGATTGCAGCACTTCAATATGGTTGTTTACCGTTGCCAGAAAATCTTTATCGGTATTGCGCAGCACCGCTTTAATTTTGTACATGGCCGATTGATAGCTGGCTCCATTAGCTGCATCGGTTAGCTTTTCTACCATCTTTTCGGCAGTTAAAAAGGCCACAACTTCATCGCGGGTAAACATAATAGGTGGCAGCCGGTAGCCATCCGCCAAGGAGTAACCTACACCCGCTTCACCAATTAAAGGAATGCCGGCTTCTTCTAAAGTTTTAACATCCCGGTAAACCGTTCGCAAGCTGATGTTGAATCGGCTGGCAATATCACTGGCCTTAACCGTTCGGCGCGATTGCAGCTGAATCAAGATGGCAGAAATACGATCAATCCGGTTCATGCGGGTTGGTTAAGCAGGAATTTGTAGTCAGAATATGCTAGAACTAAACTTATCGGCTAGCGGCAATCTTATTAGTCAACGCTACAAAGTCCTGTACGGTTAATCGTTCGGCGCGTAAGTCTAATTGCACTTCGTCAGTCATGGCTTCTTTATTAATTAAGGCCGATAAGGCATTGCGCAAGGTTTTACGACGCTGGTTAAAACCCGCTTTTACGACCTGCCAGAACAACTTCTCATCACAAGGCAATTGCTCCACTTCATTACGCATAAGCCGTATTACCGCTGAAAGTACCTTAGGCGGTGGATTGAACACGCCTGCTTTTACCGTAAACAAATATTCTACTTTGTAGTACGCCTGCAAGAAAACGCTCAGAATGCCATACTCCTTGCTGCCGGCCTTAGCCGTACAACGTTCGGCAACTTCTTTCTGAAACATGCCGACCACTTCAGTTACCTGCTGCCGGTTATCCAGTACCTTGAATAAAATTTGGGATGATATATTGTACGGAAAGTTGCCAATAACCGCCATCGGGCCGTTAAATAAACTGGCAAAATCCAGCTCCAGAAAGTCGGCATTGATTAAGCGCTGACCTAGCTGCGGGTATTTTTTCTGCAAAAACAGGTATGATTCGGTATCGATATCAATCAGGTAAGTTTCGTACTCGGTTTTCTGCAACAAAAAATCAGACAGGATGCCCATACCCGGACCTACCTCCAGCACCTGTGTGTAGCGGCCTTCGGGGCGCAAGCTATCCACAATCTTGGCAGCTATATTTTTATCGGTTAAAAAGTGTTGTCCTAAATGCTTTTTAGCTCTTACCAATGACATGCGTTAGCTTATATTTTGTACAAATTACGTTATATTTACGCTGGCCTAGTAAACATAACTGCTAAAAAATCTTTTTATTTGCATACACTAAGCCTCAAAAGCAACCTGCAACGGGCCAAATTTAACCCTGTAGCAGCCTGCCGGCGCAACAATACAAACCAGTGTAATCATATAAAAACAATGAGTGAGAAGTTAAAAATAGGTATCAGCATTGGCGATGTAAACGGCATTGGGCTGGAAGTAATCATCAAAACGCTGGCCGATAACCGCATATTAGATTATTGCACGCCTATTGTTTACGGGCACACCAAAGTAGCTTCTTTTCACCGCCGTACTGTACATGTACACGATTTAAACTTTAATATCATCACCAGTGCCGATCAGGCCAACCCGAAAAGAGCAAACCTGATTAACTGCTGGGAAGAAGATGTAAAACTGGAATTGGGCCAAGCTACCGAAACAGGCGGCAAGTATGCCTTCTTATCATTAGAGCAAGCTACAAACGATTTGGTATCGGGCGCTATTGATGCACTGGTTACCGCACCCATCAATAAAGATAATATTCAAAGCGAAAACTTCAATTTTCCGGGGCATACCGAGTATTTACAACAACGTGCCGGTTCGCCCGAGGTATTGATGTTTTTGGTAAGCGATACCCTGCGGGTAGGCGTGGTTACCGGCCACATACCGGTAGCTAAGGTAGCCGAAAGTATTTCGGTAGAAAAAATACTGGCAAAACTGGTGCTGATGAATACCAGCTTAAAGCAGGATTTCTGGATACGTAAGCCGAAAATTGCCGTCTTGGGCTTAAACCCCCATGCTGGCGATAACGGTTTGATTGGGCAGGAAGAAAAAGAAATCATCATCCCGGCACTGGAAGAAGCACGCTCGCAGGATATTTTAGCTTTGGGCCCATACCCTGCAGATGGATTTTTTGCCAATGGCAGTTACCTGCAATTTGATGCGGTACTGGCCATGTACCACGACCAGGGCCTGATTCCATTCAAGCAAATTTCGTTTGAGTCAGGCGTAAACTATACGGCCGGGTTAAGCTTTGTGCGCACCTCGCCCGATCATGGCACGGCGTATGATATTGCCGGTAAAAACAAAGCATCCGAAACATCATTCCGCGAGGCACTGTTTCAGGCTATCCATATTGTGAAAAACCGTCGGGAAACGGCGGTGCTGAATGAAAACCCGCTAGCCTTTACTAAGTTGGCACGCGATCGCGATTAAAAACACGTTAATAATCAAGCTAACAAGCACGTGCTTGTTAGCCTTTTAAAACCTTGCGTTTGTGAAAACATTATCGTACTTTTCTGTAATGGCTATACTGGCCGTTTCCATGTCATGCAATAATCGGTCTGCTACGTCTGATAGCAGCATATCCTCATCCAATCCCTTTTTGCAGCCCAGCAACCTGCCGTTGCAGGCGCCTGATTTCAGCAAAATTAAGGATAGCGACTTTAAGCCGGCTATAGAAGAAGGCATGAAGCAGCAACAAGCCGAAGTGCAAAAAATAGCCGATAACCCGGAAGCGCCTACTTTTGAAAACACGCTGGTGGCAATGGAAAAAAGCGGCCAGTTGCTTAATCGTGTTAACCATGTTTTCAACCTGCTCAGTGCGGCCAATACTAACCCTGAGTTACAAAAAGTACAGGAAGAAGAAGCGCCAAAGTTATCGGCCAATAGTGATGCTATCTACTTAAACCCTAAATTGTTTAAACGTGTAGCCGCCATTTACCAAAAGTGTGATGCTTTGAAATTGGATGCAGAATCGAAGCGATTGGTGGAGTATTACTATCAGCAGTTTGAACTGGCTGGTGCAAAACTAACCGACGATCAGAAAAACGAATTAAAAAAACTGAACGGCGAAGAAGCTACGCTGAATGCCAAGTTTACCAACCAACTGCTGGCTGCCAGCAAGGCTGGTGCTTTGGTTATTGATAACAAGGTCGCCTTAGCCGGCTTACCCGATAACCAGGTGGAAGCAGCGGCGCAAGATGCCAAAGCAGCTAATCAAAGCGGTAAATGGCTGATCCCTTTGCAAAACACCACGCAACAACCCGCATTGCAATCCCTCACTAACCGTGCTACCCGCCAGAAACTGTTTGAAGCTTCCTGGACGCGCGCCGAAAAAGGCGATAGTACCGATACCCGTAAGGCAATTGCTCGCATTGCGGAAATCAGAGCGGCTAAAGCCAAGCTGATGGGCTTCCCGAACTATGCGGCCTGGAAACTGCAAGATCAAATGGCACAAAACCCGCAAGCGGTAGAACAGTTTTTAAGCAAACTGGTACCTGCGGCTACCGCCAAAGCCCGCCAGGAAGCGGGTGAGATACAAACGGTAATTGACCAACAAAAAGGCGGCTTTCAGTTACAACCTTGGGACTGGAACTACTATGCCGAGCAGGTGCGTAAAGCCAAATACGACTTGGATGAAGACCAGGTAAAACCCTATTTTGAATTGAACAAGGTTTTGCAGGATGGTGTGTTTTATGCCGCTAACCAACTGTATGGCTTAACGTTTAAAGAACGCAAAGACTTACCGGTTTACCAGAAAGATGTACGTGTTTTTGACGTGTTTGATAAAGATGGCAGCCAATTAGGCTTGTTTTACTGCGATTACTTTAAGCGCGATAACAAACAAGGCGGTGCCTGGATGAGTAACCTGGTAGAGCAATCGAAATTGATGGGTACCAAGCCCGTGATTTACAACGTATGTAACTTTACCAAACCAGCTCCCGGTCAGCCGGCGCTGATTAGCTTTAGCGATGTAACCACCATGTTCCACGAGTTTGGGCATGGTTTGCACGGTTTGTTTGCCAGTCAGCAATACCCTAGCATTTCGGGCGCAAATACCGCACGTGACTTTGTAGAGTTCCCTTCGCAATTTAATGAGCATTGGGCATCCGACCCAAAAGTGTTTAAGCACTATGCGGTTCATTATAAAACCGGTCAGCCAATGCCACAATCGTTAATTGATAAAATTAAAAAAGCTGCTACGTTTAACCAGGGTTATGCCTTAACCGAGGCCTTAGCTGCCGCCAGTTTGGATATGCAATGGCATACGCTACCTGCTGGCGCGCCTTTACAGGATGTAGATCAGTTTGAAAAAACGGCTTTACACAAAACTCAGGTAGATTTACCCCAAGTGCCGCCACGCTACCGTTCCAGCTACTTTCTGCATATCTGGAGCAATGGTTATGCTGCGGGCTACTATGCCTACGCCTGGACCGAAATGCTGGATCATGATGCTTTCTCGTGGTTCCAGGAAAACGGTGGTTTAACCCGCCAGAATGGCCAGCGTTTCCGCGACATGATTTTATCTAAAGGCAACACTGAAAACTACAACACCATGTTCCGCGCCTTCCGCGGTCATGCTCCAGATATTCATCCGATGCTGGTAAATAGGGGATTGATTGCGAAGTAGAAGTTGAGGTTAGAATTAAAGCTGGTGCTACCGCAAGCGTCATACTGTGTAAATAAACAAGTCCCTCAGGCACATTTTTCTAAAAATTTTGTTTGGAATATAGGAGGCGACGTTGGGTTAACCACTACAGGTATGGTATACGGATCGTTAAATATGACCCTATTGGATAAAAAAACGGGGGCTGTGATGATTGGAGATGAAAACAAGGTAGATAATTATAAATTCGACATGCAAAAAAATAGACCACTAAGAAAGATTGCTACATGGGCGGGTAGACCCGGCGGCTTAAATGACGGAAAAGATTTCGTTATTAAGGGCTATGGGCATGCAACTGTACCAATTGAAAATAATATATATGAAAAAAGCGTTAAAATTATTATTTGTTGTGGTGATTTTAGGAGTTTTATATTTAATATATGATGACCTCTCTTTCGATCCGTTAAATAGAGCTGACTTTGCGAAAATATTTGTTGGATACAATGGTAAAACCAAACTTGACTGTAAAAAAGACTTCACCGGCATCACTACAAGTGGAGGTTTTTTTGAGCTTTATGTGTATTCTCTTGGTGACGTCAAAGTTAATAATAACTACCCTCAGTTTAATAATTGGGAGAATAGTACTGTCACCAGGGAAACGACTATTGGTAAATGGCGGAACTGTCCTATCAATAAAGATGTTATAAAACTGTATAGATTTACCATAGGAGCTGATAATCTTAACACTTCTGATTGCGCCATTTCATTTAAAAACGAGATACTAAATCCCCGAAATTTCTACAGTTATATATCAATTAACGACACAGAACAATATTTTTTTCTTTATTCATCGGCGACAAACAAGTTTTACTATATACGCCGAAAAGAGTAGTGTATCAGGTTGGTCGTGAATCAAAGTTGTGGTTAACATAACAACTTGCAAATCCTATAAATTAAAATAACCAAGCCTTTTAACCGGGGCTTTTGTTGTTTTAATGAGCGTAAGCTTTACCAGTTTTTGCATTACTGATAATGGCATTAGCCAAGAAAATGAGTTTATCCTTAACAGAGGGTTCGAGTTCTTCGATCTCGTCGATCAGCTTTAGGGTTTGCTTGTCAAAAGCAGCCATATCACTACCTCAAGCCAAATAATCCAAAGACCCCCTTGTGCTGGCGCACGCCTGCGGCGTGTGCCTTAATTATAGCCTTACAGCTTCCTTGTTCATAACCCATCCAACTACAAATAAACAATGTCTAGCAACCTCGCTCGCGAGTTTGCAACTAGTGGTAAAAACAAGTAAAGCTAACAGCTTCTAAACTAACACTTACCATTTGTAGATTTCGAGTATACAGATGTCCAAATCTTCAAAAACACTGACAAAACAGTACCACCACTGCCAATGGTTTGTCAGTGTTACAGGGTGTTACACGCTGAAACATGTAACACCTGTAACACCAATTTAAAACAATAAGATTTCATCTTGATTCCTGATTCTATCTTCTTGACTCTCGCTTACTGCACCATAAATACCGCATTGCCAAACAGCAGCTTGCCATTCTCCCAAAAGCTGCGGAACAGCGGGTCATCAGCCAAATACACCACCGAACCCCGACCCAAAGGTTGTACGCCGAAAACGAGGCCACTGCTTAGCTTGTCTTTTGCCTTCTGGCCTACAAAACCGGATGTATAACCGCCTTTTTTCAGGGTGCCTACGCTCCAGCCATCATCGCCTAAATAATCGTACACATCGCTGCTTAACCGCAAGGTATAGTAAAACTTAGGATACCCATAACCCAAAGGATGGGTATTATCCAAATTCAGCTTGAAAATAGCGCCGGGTACATTGTAGCGTATAGCATCTCGTTCCCTGTTTTCATAGGGTCTGAGTTCTGCGGGTTTGCTGCCTGGCTTACTATCTTTCGGATCTTCTTTCTTTTTCAGGGCAAAACCTTTCCGATCTGCCAGCTGCCCGACTGCATCGCCCATTGCAATCAGCTTGCCGCCATCGCGTACCCAATTTTGCAACCGTTCTGACGGGAAATCTTCATAGTTACCGTCGGGTACAATCGCCAAGTCAAAATCAGCCATACGCACCCGGTATAAATCGTGATAACGCACCAGTGTAACGGGATAGCCTACTTCTTTTTCAAAGTAGTGCCATACTTCGCCCATGGCTTCGGCGTTTACACCATCGCCGGTCATCAGCATAATACGTGGCTTTTGAAGGTAATGTACCACGCCCGAACCCAAATCGGCACCCTTATCTACAAAGCCTGTAGTAAGCGGCACAAGGGTACGGCTGCAATCATGAGCGGCCTGCATAACCACCTGGTCAAAGTCCGGATTACTATTATCCGCCTTGGTAATAATGAGCGAGCCTGGATTATAGCTTTTTCCATTAGCCGTAAACGCCGCCGATGCATAACGCACCCTAATGTTCTTGCTCAGCAGAGCTGCCAGAAACTTGACATCCTGCACCGATTGCCAGTTGGATACATAGGCATAAGCATGTTCAGGCGGTGGCGGAGCAACAGTCACCGGTGTTTTAGCAATACTACCTGGCTTAATAGACTCACTTACCCCATAAGCTTTCAAACCATACACGTACGGTAACGACCAAGCCGTAATATCGTACGTGTTTGAGTCTGTTACTAAGGTCTTAGGCTCCATTAATACGTGCATTAATACCGCTTTAGGCTGATAGGCATTAATCACCATATCGCCGGCGTTTACCTCAAAGCTTTCAGTTTGCCCGCTGAAGTAATTGTAACCTCTGGCTTTACGGTTTACGCCAAATTCATATTGTATGCGATTTCGGTCCAGCAATTGCGCTAAGGCACGCAACTTATCCGGATTTTCATTTTTAATAATGTATGTTTTGTAGGGCCCCGGTGGGTTGGTGCGGCTGTTATCATAAAACTTCTTAAACTCAGCCAGTACTTTTTGAGCATGGGCTGAGGTAACTTCTACCGTACTCAAGGCATTGCTGTAATGATGTGCAATACGGTCGGCTAGGGTTAGGGTATCGCCATTGCGGGTTTGTATAGCTAATCCGGCACCAATACCGCCCTGCTCGTACGTCATGCCGATAGAACCATTGTAAATGGGGTAGGTATCGCCGTAAGATGGATATAACAAGTCGAACTCTTCTTTGGTAAAATACAGCCAGCCGTTCTGATCAAAGTATTTGGCGTTGTTTTTACCAATGGTGGTTTGAAATTCGCGCTGCCAGGGGGTAATATCTTTATGAAAAGGCTCAGCGGCCGGGGCAAAGTAGTATGGTGCATTATAACCCTGCTCATGAAAATCTACATGCACCTCGGGCAACCACCTGTTAAACAAGCCCACACGGCCCTGTACCTCTGTTTGCGTTTGCCAAGCCCAGTCGCGGTTCAAATCAAAGTAGTAGTGGTTTACACGTCCGCCCGGCCAAGGCTCCATGTGCTCGCGCGATGAAGGGTTGGCGTTCGGTTGGACACCACGTGCCTGATTGTAAAAATCCACATACCGCTCACGACCATCTGGATTCAGACATGGGTCAATCACCACCAACGTGTTTTTGAGCCAAACTTGCGTGCGGCTGTTGGCTGGATTGGCCATATCATACAAGGTTTGCATAGCCACCTCGCTGCTGCTGGGCTCGTTGCCATGCACATTGTAGCTTAGCCATACAATAGCCGGTGCATTGCTCAACGTAGCTGGACCATTGCTTAGCCCTGCCAAATACAAGTTGTGCTGCCGTATATCTTCCAACCGGTTCATATTTTCAGCAGAACCGATGAAAGCAACCATCAGTGGCCGGCCTTCGGGCGTTGTACCGTACGATACCAGCTTAACATTCTTAGTGGTTTGCGCTACATACTTAAAATACTCGGCAATACGGTGGTGAAAAGTAAATTGACTGCCCAGTTGATACCCCAAAAACTCGGCTGGCGATTGCAACGTTTGCGCAATGGCTGAACAGGTAAAAACAATAAAAAAGAGCAGGGTATATATTCTTTTCATGGGCTGTACTTAGCAAGGTGTTATTCAGCTTCTAAGCTAATAAACTCCCGAATAATTACACTTGGCTTGCTTTAAATTATTGCAAGAACCGCCTTTATTTGGTATATTAATAGTTTATTTTGCATACATGACCCCTTTACAGGCGCTACATAAATATTACGGATATACCCAGTTCAGGCACCAGCAGGAAGCTATTATACAGCAAATTTTAAATGGGCGCGATGCCTTGGTACTGATGCCTACCGGTGGAGGCAAATCACTCTGCTACCAGTTACCGGCGGTATTACTGCCTGGCTTAACCCTAGTTATTTCGCCGCTGATTGCCTTGATGAAAGATCAGGTAGATAGCTTAAACCTGAACGGCATCCCGGCAGCTTACTTGAACTCTACCCAAAGCAGCGATGAGCAGCAAAATATCATTAACCGCTTGCGGAGCGGCGATATCAAACTGCTGTATCTGGCTCCCGAAAGATTATTCGGTTCGGAAAGCCGGCTGGTGAGCTTTTTAAAATCTTTGCCGGTAAGCTTGATTGCCATTGACGAGGCGCACTGTATATCGCACTGGGGGCACGATTTCAGGCCCGAGTACCTGATGCTGTCTAACTTAAAAACCGAGTTCCCAAAAACACCAGTAGTTGCCCTAACAGCCACTGCCGATCAGCTCACGCGTCATGACATCAAAGAAAAGCTTGCTTTGCACCAACCAGCTGAGTTTGTATCTTCTTTCAACCGGCCGAATATTACGTACAAAGTTGTCCCTAAAAAAAATAGTTACAATCAACTGCTGGATTTTCTAGCAGAACGCAAAGAAGATTCGGGTATCATCTACTGCTTATCACGCGTTTCAACTGAAGATCTGGCGGCTGATTTACGTGCCCAAGGTTATGCTGCCGAAGCCTACCACGCCGGATTAGATAATGAAACTAAGGCCCGTAACCAAGACAAATTTCTGCGTGATGAAATTAAGGTGATGGTGGCCACTATTGCCTTTGGTATGGGCATCAATAAAAGCAATGTGCGCTATGTGGTACATTACGATTTGCCTAAGAATATTGAAGGTTATTACCAAGAAACAGGCCGTGCTGGGCGGGATGGCTTGCCATCAGAAGCCGTGCTGTTCTTTTCGGCTGGTGATGCATTTAAGCTGCAGCGCTTTGCTCGTGTAGAAGGAAATGAAGAGCAAAGCCGCATTATGCTGAAAAAGCTGGATGATATGGTAAAATACAGCCAATTGCAAACTTGCAGGCGGCAGTACCTGATGCACTATTTCAATGAACCTTTTCCAGATCATTGCGGTTCGTGCGATGTATGCTTAACCGAGTTTAAGAAAATTGACGGAACGGTCATTGCACAAAAGGCCTTATCAGCTGTAAGCCGGTTAAACCAGCGGTTTGGCAATACCTACGTGATTGATTTTTTGCGGGGTTCTAAAAGTGAAAAGATACGCGAAGAACATAAGCAGCTAAAAACCTACGGCATCGGTGCTGATTTAAGCAAAGCCGATTGGCAACGCTATATAGGGCAACTGATATTACAGGGTTATTTGCAGATTACGGATGATGGCTACCCAATATTGAAGCTTACCCCAGCCAGTGATGCCGTACTGAAAGGTCAGCAGAAAATTGAGTTTACTTTAGCGGAAAACATAGAGGAAGCAGCTGAAATACAAACCCCATCTTATGAGTCTGACTTATTGCCTGATTTAAAAACGATTCGCTTTAATTTAGCCATGAACGAGAATGTGCCGGCTTATTTGATCTTGTCGGATGCTACATTGCTGGAAATGGCTACATATCTGCCACAAACCTTAGATGAGCTGGGCCGCATATCAGGCTTTGGTGAGGTGAAGCTGGCTAAATATGGCGATGCTTTTTTGCAGATTATAATAAACTATTGTGATAAAAAGGGTTTATCTTCCAAGATAGGTAGCAAGCGTACTAAAGCCGCTACCAAAACGAAAGCCAGTCGGCCAACCTCGGGTAATACGCAACGCGAAAGCTTTGAATTATACCGTTCCGGTAAAACGATCAGTGAAATTGCTGCCCAGCGCAGCTTATCGACAACCACTATTGAAAGCCATTTGTGCAGTTTTGTTCAAACTGGCGAGCTGGACATTAGTGAAATGGTGCCTCCGCGTAAAATGCCAGCTATCCAGGAAGCAGCAGAAAGCTATGGCACCGAGCGCCTAGCCCCATTAAAAGAAGCGCTGGGAGATGATTATACCTATGCTGAAATTAAGGCCGTATTGAGCTGGATGAAACGGGAAGTACAAGCCTGATTTATGCTTTGGTTGGTTTAAAAAAATTCATTTATTAATACATTGATTACCTTGCCCGACTCAATCCATCTGTACAGGAGGCATCCTCTGGTTTAATAAGCAAGGCTTTTTCAAAATATACACGGGCATTGGCTTTGTTACCTGCCATCAGGTATGACCAGCCTAGCATCTGGTTGCCATCATAATCAAACGGATACAAGGTGATTAAACGGGTAAAATATCTGATAGCTGTATCATACTGTTTTCGGGTATAATAAATATATCCCGTCCAGTAATTAGCCTGCGTATTTTGCGGATCAATTTTAAGTATGGCATTATATTGAGCCAGCACTCTTTCATTGCTTTGCAATAAGGCTAAAGGTTTAATATAACCAAATTTAGCCTCAACAGCGTTGGGGCGTAACGCTACCGCACGGGCATAATAAGTTTCGGAAGCCGTATAGTTTTTATTTAAAAAATAAAGCCAGCCTAAACGCAGGTTGGTTTCATAGTCATTATCACTGTAAAAAGGTTTAATGTCGTTAATAGCCGCTATGTAGTTCTTTTTATATTCATTAGCGTAACTGTTCTGATAAGCCTTCTGCATAGCAGCTGCCGATTGTGCATGCACCTGTATAGCAAGGCATAAACCCAGAGTCAGCCCAACTATTGGCTTTAAAACTTCCATGTAAATCCTCCCGTTATTGAATGTTGGTTGTATTTCGCGTCCCGATAATAATCTTTTTTTCGCTCATACATATAGTTAAGATAAAAAAGCAGGTGCTTGTTTACCTGATAATAAGCTGTACCACTTGCTTTAAATGTGGTAATATCTAAGGCATTATACAAATACAGGCCATCAGCTTCAGCATAATTATTTAATCGTCCAAAAGTAGCCGAACCTTCCAGCCATGTATTTTTAACTGCCTTAAAGCCTATCACCTGGCTAAATACAGGCTTTGTACTACCATCCTGCTGCAAAACCGTCCCCCGGGTAATAGTATATAAATTCAGATTACCTTTAGGGTATAAGGTTACTTGCACATTGTATTGCCTTACGCTAGTATCATTCAGGCGGCTAAAATTAGCATCAGCCTGCAAGTCATAATAAGTGCCGGTATATTTTACACCAGCCACTTCCAAGCTGTTATGATAACTTCTCTCTTCATATCCGGTATGCAGATAATGAAAAGCACCTATCAGCGTAAGCCGGTTTACCGGCGTATAGCTTAGCTTACCGTAGTACTCTGTTTGCCGAACTGAATTACTCCTTAAAGCATTCAACTCCTCATTAGTTTGCTGATTGTTAAAGGGAACGTTATTTTGCCTACGGTAATGTATCGACTGATGAAAATACACCAATGATTGATCAAGCTGCACCCGCCAGCCCAGCTGGTTACTTAACGAAGCACGGGTGTATGATGCAGTACCGCGCAAGCTGTTATCCGGAAATTTCAATCCGGTTTCCAGTCCGGTTTGTATCAGCCCCCATGAAGATAGATTTTCCTGATTTAATGTAACGGTATCTAATTTACTGGCATGGTAATAAGCCAAGCTATTACGGTTCAGGTACAAATTACATAAGTAACTGTAGTAACGGGCAATAAGGTTGTAAGCATCTTTGCGTAACACCTCATTATACTGCAACAATGCCCCACTGTAATTACCCGTACTTAATTGTGCATACCCCATACGTAGTCGCAACAGTACAAAATCATTGCCTGATGCAATGGCCTGCCGCCCATAAACAATTAACTCCTGCCAATTACCCGATTGATATAATGCATAAGAAGTACTATCAGCTTGCTGGTAACTAATAGACTGCGCTTTAGTGGTTATAACACCCCAAGCCAGAATGATGGTTAATAGGTACTTGGAATATGCCATTTCGCTTCTGTGGTTTTGCCGTTCAGGGTTATGGTAAATGCAGATAAGCTGTTATTGCTGATATGCAGTGCCGCCTGCATAACCAGTTTGCGGCGGCCAGGTGTTACTTTATATTCTGCCGATTGAATGATGAACTTTCCGGAACTATAGCTCACACCACTTTCGTAAGTACGTTTGATAAACTGGTAAAAAGGTGCTAATACATCCTGAAGCCATAAACCGGGTTGGTAGCCTTCTAATTGTAGCGGAAACACATCTGTGGTTTTAACCTCTGCATCGGCAGTAAAAATGATTTTATATGCCGCCAGATAGAAATAGTATAATAACGACCCTTGATATCCATAAAAGCTGGTAAAGTAAAAGGCCGTACCATTATTAATAAAATAAGCCGTTGCACCAGTTTCTACGCTATACAAGTAAGTTTGATTCAGCGTGTCGGTATGTACCTCCCAGGTCTCGTGGCGGCCATCCTGCGTTGTAATTACAGCGCTGTAACCCGGTTGCAGGTTGAACGCCTGTTTCAACGGTAAACTAACATCAACCGCACTTATGGTAGTGCCTTGTGCCGGTATCTGATAGCTGCATAAGCGGGCATCTTTATCTGTTTGTTGCTTTAAGTAATAAGCAAACGGATAAGGCAGGGTTTTGGAACCAATGTAAGGCAGCGTTTGTATTTGAAAATGTAAATGCGGCTCTGGCGAACGGCCGGAATTACCACATAAACCCAGAAAATCACCTTGCTTTACAAACTCTCCGGCTTTTACTTTGATGGAATATTGCCGCAGGTGTGAAACTTTACTGTATACCCCAGTTAGGTGTTTAATTATTACCGTATTGCCCCAGTTTTGCTGCAAGTTGATTGTACCTATTTCATTATCCTCCACATAATCAACCACAGCTTCCACTATGCCATCGGCACAAGCCAATACAGGTTTATTAAAGCAGTAAAAATGTTCAGGGCGTGTACCCGATTCCTGATAGGTTTTATCATCTTCATCCTGAATAACAAAATCAAGTGCCTGTGCCCAACCACCTTGGTGAGTAATATCACCATTATACCCCTGCGATACCGTCCAGCTGCCTAAAAAAGGCAGGTTCAGCTTTAAGTATTGTAAATTTCGTAACCGATCTTTATTGTTTAGGTACAGATACAAATTGGTTTCGGGCGAGTAATGTTGCAAAGGCGTTAGCTGCAATTTACCCGCACCAGTACGAAGTATGAAAAAGTAAAGTAGCAAAATAGTAAGCACGCAGAACGGCAGTGATAAGGCCGGTAAACTATAAACACTTAGCATTTTGGTAAAAGCACCCACCAGCAAAAACGCAACCGGAACACTTATGATGGCCCACAAGTAGGAGTATAAAGAGGGGATCAGAAAAAAGCCGCCAATGGCCAAAGCTACCATCATGAAGTTAACCCCAAGGTGGTAATGACCTATACCCTCTGGATAAATACCCAGCCAGGCATTAAACGCGCAAGCCACCGCAAAGCCCAGCACCAGCAGGCTGAAACTAATACGGGAGTGTACAAACAAACCCACACTCATCACCAAACCGGCTACTACGCTATCCTGAAAGAACAGTGCGCTAATTGCCCTGAAAAACAGTTTGATGTAATAAGGCAACTGTACATTGTTAAAGCTGGCAAACAATATATGTGGCTCAATTACCTGCCCGGCCGATAATTCATTAAGTAAATAGCTTTGTTTAGGCAGCAAGCCAATTTCGGCATAGCTGCTAGCTGCCAGCAGAATCATCCAGAAGCCTAAAACAAACGGCACTGTTAAAACCGGTAAACCGTACTTACCCAGCCAACTGGTTAGCACTACAGTTAATATCAAAGTAAATATACATGCTACTGCTAACCAAACGCAAAAAGCGGCATTGACATGGTAAAAAGAGCCTATACCTATACCTATCAGTAACGTATTAAAACTGTACAATCCGGCTTGTATGTTTTCGCGCTGATAGCTTAACTGGTTAACGATAAGCAGGGTACCACATACACACACCAGCCCTGCTAAGCCTGCAACCGGGTTGAAGAAAGATACCACTACCAATAACGCACCCAATACACTGTTTTGTGAAAAAAACAGGATAGCATAGCTGTTAAGCAAAGCCTGAATAAAGTATAGAATGCGTTTCTTCAATTGTTATTTAACAGTAATTATGGATAGACATCCTTTTCGCGACTTGATTTATTAAACTTGTACCTTTTGTTGTAAATGTGCTGGTACTTGCTCCATCATTTCCAGATACTCCAGGGTTTCGGGCTGACGTATCTGGTGCGGTTGTCCTTGTTCATCAATCAATACTACAGCAGGTCGCATGGTAATAAACTGCATCCACTGTGTCAGGTTATAAGCCCCAACTTTATGTACCACGACATGATCTCCGGGGTTGAGCAGCGGTAAATTAATGCTTTCGCGAATTACATCGATATTCATGCACAAAGGACCATACACCACCATGTTTTCGGTGTGCTGACTGCATTCTTGCGCCGGACTGATTTTATGATCGTACCAGAACGAAGTGAACAGACTATTGACACCAAAATCCATAATAATGCCTTGCCGGCCATCATTCAGGCGTTTGTTAGCCACTACGCTTCCTAATAAGTAACCGGCATCATCAATCAGGGCGCGGCCGGTTTCCAAAATCAGCAAGGGTAGCTCATCCTGCTTAAAATCATAACCCAAAATGGTGGTAGTAATTACCTCCGCAAAATCATCAACCGAGGGGATAGTATCTGCACTGGGTAAATAAGCACCTTTCAAGGTATTGGCAGAAGGAAAACCGCCCCCTAAATCCAAATACTGGATAGGATTGTACAACTGTGTTTTACAGCGCTGGGCTAAATCGCACAGCTTGGCAGCAGCTATGCCATAGGCCGATGCTGACAGCATAAAAGTACCAATATGACAATGCAAACCTTCTAACTGCATTTTACCTGATTCTACAATTTTGGTAATGGCGTTCCAGGCTTGACCATTTTCATAGTTAAAGCCGAAACGATCCCAAACAGGATAAACACCAATATCCATATTCACCCGAATGGCTACACGTGGCTTTTTGTTGATCGTATTACAGATAGCCAGCAGATTATACAGTTCATCAAAATGATCAATATGAATTAATGAATCATTTTCAATAGCCAGCAGCACATCTTCGCGCTTTTTATTCGGTCCGTTAAAAATAATGTGATTTCCTGGTACACCATTGCCCAAAGCTTTATAATATTCAAAGCCAGAAACTACTTCGGCCCAGCTACCTTCCTGATGAAAAACCTGGCAAACAGCATTCAAGTAATTGGTTTTGTAACTCCAGGCAAATTGTACTTTCGGATAACGGGTTTTAAAGGCCCGTGCAGCCGTGCGGTAAGTACGCCGTATCTGCTTTTCAGACAATACAAACACCGGCGAACCAAATTGTGCTATTAAACTTTTAACCGGTACACCATCAATTTGCGTTACCGGCTGCATACAGGCCGAATTACCGAACTTGCTCATCGGCCCGGCATTCATTTTTTTAATTAATGGTCGCTCGTATTTTAATTTTTGCATGGCAAAAAACTTAATCAAAATCTATAATTCGCCAAAGGCCGATAGTTGCTGAAACTCACTTACATCGGTAATATGATCCCAGGCATAGCGGATAAACATTTTACCGGCCTGATATTGCGTAAATGGCTCAAAAGTTTCGCCCAGAGCCATTTTTACCAACGTAGCTGGCTGGTTTTGTCCGGCACCAGCAGTTAAATATATCCAGGCCGGAAAACGCGGATTGACCTCCATGATAAACAATCGGTTTTCCTGATCGCGCATAATTTCCACTTCAAAGCCGCCTTTCCAGTGCGTGGCCTGGGTAAAACGGCGCGCTAAATCCAGCAAAGCTTCATCTTCAATAGTGATACCGGCCCAAGCCTTACCTTTATCCGTAATATACAACTTACGCATAGGTATAATACTAATGGCTTGGCCTTTACCATCACCTAAGCCGGCAATATTAATTTCGGTTCCTTTAATAAACTGTTGTACAATAACCGGTGTGCCCCATTTAGCACTTAACTGATAAAAAGCATTTTTTGCCTGCTCAGGCGTTTGTACTACCTGTGCTTCGTAATACTTTCCTTTTACCACCAAAGGGTAATTTAAGTTTTCGGCAGCTTTATCCAGTTCATCAGCTTTATAGATCAGCTGATCGGCCGGCACATGCAGGTTGTGCTGCTTGCCAAATTGAGATAGGTTGACTTTGTCCCGCATCTCCAACTGTTCATGCGTAGGCAAAAACGTCCGGATGCCCATAAGCTGTAGCTGTGCGCTGATTTTGATAAAGTTATACAACTCTGCATCAAAATTAGGGATGATGATATCTAAGCGTTCCTGCTGATGTATGTACTGTAACCGATCAGTTAAAGCGGTAGTGCCTGCTGCAGGATAGGGTATTTGATAAGTTTTATCTACCACCTGGTGCAAATATATACCTGGTTCTAAGGATTCATAAGCCAACCCAATAATGCGAACACCTGCTCCTAAACCTTCCCGTAAAGCACGTATAACACCTATACCCGGCCCAGGGCTATCAATAGCATTCAGGCCGGTTACACCAATAACTAAAGGTTGCGTAAAGGTTTTGGTCATACAGGGCTTTTAAAAACTAAGCTTCCAGCAAGTTGGCATCACGCAGTTGCAATAGCCAATCTTCCCAATCACGTTCCACCTGGGCTGGTTCTACATCATATTTTTGCAGCAAAGTCTGTTTAATTTCATCCGGTGAACTGCCGCCCTTCATTAAAGTCAATATTTCTACCGCCACCGCATTACTGGAAAATGAATCGCCAGTAGCCGGATTGAAAATAAATCCGTTTTCGCTGGTAGCAATATTTTTCTTTAGTCTCATAATAAAGCGTACTGTATTCAGGCTGATACTGAGCTATTCCAAGCTTGGAACTGCTACAGGCGTGAGGTTAAAAGTACAAATAAAAGTAATTACAGCCGGTATTTATTCAGGCAAACGATCATCACTTTTAGTAAAAAAGGTAGTCCATAAGTAAGCCAACACCAGCATAAACAACACAATACAACTTATTATCAACTTCTTTATCATAGGTAGATGACTTATTTAAAAGTAAAATGGTAGCACTAGCTATACGCTACCTTTAATCTTTAAAAGAGGTATTGGCATCTTTAGCCTCGTTAAACTCTTTAACGCCACGCCCTAAACCACGCATCATTTCAGGGAGCTTTTTACCGCCAAACAATAATACAATAGCTGCTAGTATTAATATCAATTCTGGTGTTCCTAATCCGCCCATAGCACTTTAGTTTAAAATATATCTGTTGATTGTTTTACGTTGTATTTGTTTCAGTAAAAAGGGCTCACGATCAGCCGGAGCCCTCATTATTAACTGATCTATGTATAAAGAACGTACTGATTTACAATGCTGTTCCTATCATAATTGCTTGAACTATTAAGGACATAGTAAATATCCACCAATTGCTATATCAGCCCAATAATGTATCGGTAAACCGGAGGGTTGTATCGATTAATTGTATTCAAGAAACAATCTCACTTTTTAAAAGCTTATGCTTTGATTTCCAATAGCATAATTACTGCATTATTGCTTAAAGCTTCCAACTCCGCTTCCTCTATATCCCATAAAGCCAAACTATCGCGCTCATGCAGTAAACGCCCCTCCAGCTCGAAGGCACCTGTAATTACAAAAGCAAACAATCTCGACTGTCGGCTATGCAAAAAGTACGTTGCCTCACGCCTGCCACCAAACCGGCCTATACTGATGGCAAAAGGATAATCACTTCCGGTAATGTTTATCAAAGTATCAGGCTCGGCATCCAAATCAAAATGGAATGTTTGTGCGCCAGGGTAGGATGCAGTGCTTGTATTTTGCACAACGATCTGCAAATAGTTAATCCAATTGGCCGGATATGGGTTACTACGTACAATATCTGTATTGGCAGGTACTGAACACAACAGTAGCTGCCCAACATCGGTAATAGTAGTAGCGCTTTTATTTTGCTGATAGCTTACCTTACCGGTAATTGGCAGCAGCACATAGTATAATGGTTGGTCGGCAACTAAGGTGGTGCTTTTTGAACCTGCCAGTATAATATCATCCAACTGCTGCAAAGCACCCAATGGTTGCTGATGCTCACGGTAAAAACTGCCAGTATTAAAAATGCTGTACTGCCTGATGGCTGTTGTTTCCATCAAGTATCGCTGGTCGGCCAGATAGATTTGACCCGGATTGAGGATTTTCATTTGTTTATGCAATTACTTGTAGGGTATGAATGTTAACGTAAGATGGTAGCTGAAATAAATCGGTCAGCGCTTGCTGCCCGTCATTAATTGTAGTGGCTGAAACCAGCAATTGCTGCCCGATGGTATCATGCCAGTACAGCGGCTCCGAGTAAAAGTTAATAGCTATATGATGTTTGCTTTTATCTGTAATAGATGAATTAATAATCTCGAACTGAAACTGCTTAAAATTCAAAAACCTGCGCCCAAGATTATTCAGAATATCAGGTATAATTTCATGAAGCTGTTGCACATAGCCTACTATAGCCGGTGTAACCAAGCCAGGCAGACGTGAGGAGTTAGGTACCAGTCGTAATAATTCGGCGTAGGAGGTATAGGTAGTACCTTGGCTAAAATTTTGTGCCTGCATTTTAAACTCCATATAGCTATCATCAAATACCAGTTTATCCCAGGGGTGGGTAGCATTTATATCTATAATTTTCCGGTAACACAGGGTAATGATCCGATTATTCATAATTTTTGGAGAAAAAACAAGACGCCGAGGATTGCTCCGCCGACGCCTCACTTATAAAACAACAACAATTTAACTATTACACATTAATTACTTTAGTGAGTACAAAACCATCGGTCAGGTTGCCGGTTACAGCAGCAATCTCCAATCCGGAAGTATCATCACTAAATACATTATCGCTACTGTTGTAGGTGTAGCCGGTTAAACCTTTAGCATAACCGTTTACCAAAGCCAAGGCAGTGCCTGTACCTTCAGGAAAAGCAATTTGAGTTACCTTTAATGAAGTGCCTGAAGCATTATAAACATGCACATGAATATGCGTAGCACGGCCTGAATACCAGCCTGGAAAAATGGAGGTAAAAGTTACCAGCCCATTACTATCGGTAGTTTGGCGGCCGCGTAAAAAGTGCACGCTGGTATAATTGGTAGTTTGCATACTGGAACCACCATATTCAGAATAGTTACCTTCTGCATCACAATGCCAGATATCTACCAGTGCGCCTGATAATGCCGTACAGCTGCTGCTGCTATCTATCGTAATTTTAATGGTTAGCTTGTACCCGGTACGTCCGTCGGTAATATCACTCCGCACGTAAGAAGCAGGTGTTTTAGTCGGGAACGGACCTTCTGTTTCGGTAGGGGCTACTGTACAACTATTAGAACTTGATGAAGAACTGCTACTGGTTGAGGTAGAAGTACTGGTTGATGTACTAGTAGATGTAGAAGATGGTGTTGTGCTATCTTTCTGGCATGCATCCAACAGCATGGGCGCAGTGGCAGCACCTACAATTAAACTTCTGAGAAAATTTTTCCTTTCCATATCTTTTATCTTTAACTGGTTATTCTCTGATTACACTGTAAAAGTGCGGCAACTTTTTGAGTCTGTAAATAATGTGTCGGCTAAACGGCGGGATGTGCCGATTAATACAATTTACTTAATTTGATTTCATTAAAGCTTGATTATCAATTAGTAGTGAATAAAAGCTGTGTAAATAAAAAAGGTGCTGAAGCTTTCGCTTCAACACCTCATATATAAAAACAACAACAATAAGGGCACAAACGGGCGGTAAACTAAAGACGATACATTAAGCTTTATTTACCGTATGCTTCCTTTTTCAGGAAGCTACCAGATAATTAATATTTAAGGCTAAGGTTTCAGGATTTAAAGGTTTAATAAATAGCGCATCATAACTGTCGCGGCTTAGCTCTGTTTTTTTGTTGATATGACCTGATATCAGAACTACCGGAATATTTTTTAAAACATCATCCTGCTTAACGCTATGGCAAACAGCTTTGGCCTGTTCATTAATAAGCAGAAAATCCAGAATTATTAAATCAGGCTGAAAGCTTTTAGCTATGCTGTAAACTGATTCACAATTTGAAGTTATATGTACATCCGAATAACCGTAATACATCATTTCATCAGCTAAGTTCAAGCCATCATTGTTATTATCCAGCAGTAAAATACGCTTTGGCATAAAAGTTAAATTATTTCAATAATTTGAAGTACCTGTTTTTTGTAAATGTAGCCAAGTCAATAGCCGCAATGCGCCATGTATCGGTAAATAAGAAGGATGTATCGATAAAAGGTTTAACCACCCTAGAAACTTTTTTAACAACGTAAGAATGCAAAACAAACAAGCAGATGGCTTTTACCTGAAATACAAGCTTTTATATTTGTTGAGTTGGATATTACAGACATAAAACCTTTCACCGGTAAGCTGTATTTTAATCAATACACAACAAACAGGCAATAAATTATAGGTAGCGGTGAGTGCTTTAACGCTGAAAAATTGTTTAACGGGTTAGCTCCTTAACTGAAGCACTATAGCTTTCACCGATAGGTATTTCAGCTTGTGCCAGTTTAATTTTTCGGTTCTGAATCGATTTGATTTTACCAATAGCTACCACATAACTGCGGTGCACCCGCTTAAACTGATCGGCTGGTAATTTTTCCAGTGCTTTTTTAAGCGGCATTAAAGTTAATATCGGTTTGTCTTCGCCAGATAAATGAATTTTAATGTAGTCTTCCATACTTTCTATGTATTCAATATCGGCTACATTAACTTTAATCATCCGGTACTCTGAATATACATACAAGCTCTCTTGCGGGGCAGCCTGATTGGCGTTTTGCTTATACTGGTAAAACTCCTGCGCTTTTTCTACCGCTTTGCCAAAACGGTTTAAATCAATAGGTTTGAGCAAATAATCCAGCGCTTCCAGTTCAAACCCTTCAAAAGCAAAGTTTTTGTAGGCGGTAGTAAATATAACCATAGGGCGTGGGTCGAGCGAACGAACCAGATCAATACCGGTAATATCGGGCATATTAATATCCACAAAAAGTAAATCCACCACGTTCTGCTTTAGGTATTCTGCTCCTGAAATAGCGTCCTCAAAAGTTTTCAGCAACTGTAAAGCCGGGAACTTAGCAATATACTGTTCCATAAGGGCTAAAGCCAAAGGCTCATCATCAATAGCTACACATTTTAATTTAGTCATGGCAGAATAGGGTTAGGGATTTATAATGAGTTTTACTTTAAATTTATCATCCGCTGTATCAATGGTTAATACGTGCTTTTTCGGGTACAGGTGTTCCAATCTTTGTCGGGTGTTCGCAATGCCAATGCCTGTACGTTCCTGTATGCCTGCTTTATCATTAAACTTACGGTTTTCACAACAAAAAATAATTTGCTCGCTGTTTACTTTGATTTCGATATTAATGGTGCTGAATTCTTTTTTACTAATGCCGTACTTAAACGTATTTTCTACAAACGACATCATAATCAACGGCGGAATTTTCTGATGCGTAATAGTGCCGGTTACTTCAAAATTAACCTGAGTTTTACTACCCAGTCGTAAGCGTTGCAAATCAATATAATTTTGAATGCAATCAATATCATCTTGCAGGGGTACAAATTTCTGAGTTACATCATCAGTTACATAACGCATAATGTTAGAGAGCTTCATGATACTGTCTGAGGTATGCTCGCTGTTCATTACTGAAAGGGTGTAAATGTTATTCAGCGTGTTGAACAGGAAATGCGGGTTGATTTGCGCTTTTAAAAAGGATAGTTCAGCATTTACCTTTTCAGCTTCTGCCTTCATTACTTTTTGCTCGGTGTTTTGCCATTGCTTTACCGTTCGGGTAGCAATACTGAGCGCTGTGATGATAAAAAACAAAAATAAGCTTACGATATCTACATCCTGGTAATGCTGCAAAATACCCTTAGGTCGTTTTAGTGCCGGGTCTTGCATGCGTAAATCCTGGTGTGGCAACGGACCGAACATTTGATTAGAGGAAGGTGCTCCCAGCGTATCCCCACCCGGCGGCATAGGATGTGGACCAATCATTGCTGAATCAGAAGCTATAAGGGGCTGTTTCAGGGCATGATGCTTCAGTAACTTATCAAAAGGCTGAAAGTAATATACAAAGCTGAACAAAACGAGCACGATAATACCATAATCTACATACTTTTTACGGAAAAACAGCTGAGGAATAAGATAGCTGGTATTCAGGTAAAATATGCCGATGTAGGTAAGGCAAAACAGCCAATAGTAGGGCGACGACAGTAGGATGCCAATACTGTTTTTAGGATTACTGTTTAAAAACAATAGTGGAAACACCAAAAACAGCAACCAACCTGCCGCATGGATAATAAACGTAGTCGTAGCCCTAAAACGGAACATATACTACAAATATGCCTGAATTTAATTAAAACTTAGCAGCAGGTATCGGTAATTAAGGCAATTGTAAAGACAAGCAGCAGAACCGGATGTTATATGATACAACATCCGGCTTTACTTCACACTTAATAGTTAATCTAAAAAATAGCTTGGGCTATCCTTTTTGTAGGCTCCGCATTGCCCATGGTGTAAAAGTGTAATACGGGTACGCCAAATTCTACCAGCTCTTTACACTGGTTAATCATCCATTCAATACCTACTTCTTTTACTTCTTTATCGTTTTTACAAGCATGTACCGCATCACTTAAATCTTCCGGAATATCGATGTGAAATATTTTAGGCAGATTGATTAATTGCTTAGCAGTTGTAATGGGTTTTAGTCCCGGTATAATTGGTACATTAATATCATTTTCACGGCATAACGTTACAAATTCTTTGTATTTGCTTACATCGAAAAACATTTGGGTTACAATGAAATTGGCACCGTTTTCTACCTTCTTTTTCAAGTATCTGAAATCGGTTTTCAGGTTAGGCGCCTCAAAATGCTTTTCAGGGTAAGCCGCTACACCAATACAGAAATCCGTTTTGTAAGAGCTGTCCTGATACTCATGCAGATAAACACCATTGTTCATGTTGGTTACTTGATCCAGCAGCTCGGTTGCGTAGCAATGTCCGCCTGGTGTGGGTATAAAACCTGAATCGGTTTTACGGGCATCGCCACGCAGTACCAGCACGTTATCAATACCTAAAAATTGCAGGTCGATTAACGCGTACTCCGTTTCTTCTTTAGTAAAACCACCGCAGATGAGATGAGGTACCGTATCTACGCCGTATTTATGCATAATAGCCGCACATACCGCTACCGTACCCGGGCGTTTACGATAAGTAGCTTTCTGTATGGAGCCATCGGGTAGTTCTTTATATACCAAATCTTCACGCGAAGAAGTTACGTCTATAAAGGGCGGCTTGAACTCCATCAGCGGATCAATGGCATTATAAATACCCTGCAAGCTTTGCCCCTTAATAGGCGGCAGCAGTTCAAACGAGAATAAAGTTTTGCCATTCGCGTTGGCTATATGTTCGGTAATTTTCATTTTTGGGATTTCGGGTTTTCAGTTGCGGGTTGCGTGGTTTGTTGTTTTATTTGTGATTTGAAATAATTGATCAACCCGCCTAGTAATTTTCTAACTTTTTCTAATTGCTTCAGTAAGCTTTCTAATTGTTCTGTCGTGATAAAACCTAAATCACAGGAAAGGTAAAGTTGTGCTTCTAATTCATAGGCTGATCCGCGAGCAACATAAAAGAATTGTATAGAATCTTTCAAATGATTTCTTCCACACCCTTCGGCTACGTTTGATGGTACTGAGATTACAGAACGTTTAATTTGCGATTGCAAACCAAATACCTCTTCTTTTGGAAAGCCCTTTGTAGCATCATATACCTGCTTAACTAAAATTCTAGCTTCTTTCCAAACATCTAAATTTGTGAATATCATGAGCTAAATTAATCTTTTACCCGCAACACGCAACATACATTAGTAGTTCAAATTAGGTCCCAACCATCGTTCTACGGTTTCTACTGACATGTTTTTGCGTTTGGCGTAATCTTCGATCTGGTCTTTGCCGATTTTACCTAAGCCGAAATAGCGGGATTGCGGGTGGGCAAAGTAGAAGCCGCTTACCGAAGCCGTAGGCAGCATGGCCATGCTTTCGGTGAGTTGCATGTGGGCATTTTCTTCAGCTTTGAGCAAATCGAACAAGGTAACTTTCTCGGTATGCTCCGGACAAGCTGGGTAGCCTGGTGCCGGCCTGATGCCTTGGTATTCTTCTTTAATCAACTGCTGATTGGTTAATACTTCATTTTTAGCGTACCCCCAATACTCACGGCGTACCAGTTCATGCATTTTTTCGGCAAAAGCTTCGGCCAGGCGGTCGGCAATAGCTTTAACCATAATGCTGTTGTAGTCATCATGGTCTTGTTCAAAATGCGCCACCAGCTCATCGCACCCTAAGCCGGCCGTTACGGCAAAACCACCAAAGTAGTCGGGTACGCAACTGCTTTTAGGGGCAATAAAATCCGACAAGGCATAGTACGGTTCGCCTTTCGCTTTCTCTGCCTGCTGGCGCAACGTATGTATTTTAGCTAACAACTGGGTACGGCTTTCATCGCTGTACAACTCGATATCATCGCCTACACTGTTGGCCGGCCAGAAACCGATTACACCACTAGCTTGTAGCAAGTTTTCTTTGATAATACGATTAAGCAAAGCTTGGGCATTATCAAACAGTTCATGTGCTTCGGTACCTACGTTTTTATCTTCAAAAATTTTAGGGTAACTGCCGCGCAATTCCCAAGTATGAAAAAACGGTGTCCAATCAATATAAGGTACTAACTCAGCTAACGGGAAAGCTTCAAAAACCTTAGTACCCGTAAAGGTAGGCTTAGATGGCATAGCGCCATCTAGGTTCAGCTCAATGCGTTGGTTACGGGCCTCATCTAAACTGATGAACCGTTTATCGGAACGTTTATTTAAGTGCGCTTCTCGGGCTTTGGCATATTCATCTTTAATGGTTTGAATGTAACCATCACGATTATCTTTATTCATTAAAGTGCTGCATACCGTTACACTACGTGAAGCATCCAGCACATGAATAGCCGGACCCGAATAGTTAGGCGCAATTTTAACAGCAGCATGTATGCGCGAAGTAGTAGCCCCACCCACAATGAGCGGAATAGTAAAGCCTTCACGTTCCATTTCTTTGGCAAAGTGCACCATTTCATCCAGCGATGGCGTAATTAATCCACTCAAACCAATGATATCTACCTGTTGTTTTTTAGCTTCTTCAATAATGCGCTGAGCAGGCACCATAACGCCTAAATCGACAATTTCGAAATTGTTGCAGGCCAATACTACGCCTACAATGTTTTTACCAATATCGTGCACATCGCCTTTAACAGTGGCCATTAACACCTTGCCGGCATTGCTACGTTCATTGCCACCGGCGTTTTTAGCTTTTTCAGCCTCAATGAAGGGCAGAAGGTAAGCCACTGCCTTTTTCATTACCCGGGCCGATTTTACCACCTGCGGCAAAAACATTTTACCGGAACCGAATAAATCCCCCACGATGTTCATGCCATCCATTAATGGGCCTTCAATTACCTCCAGCGGACGGTCATACTTCTGGCGTGCTTCTTCTACATCGGCATCCAGGTACTCTACAATACCTTTTACCAGCGCGTGCGATAAACGCTTTTCAACTGGCTCATTGCGCCAGGCTTCATCTTTTACGATTTCCTTGCCCTTGGCTTTTACCGTTTCAGCAAACTCCACCAGGCGCTCAGTAGCATCTGCTCTGCGGTTTAATAGAACATCTTCTACCTTTTCCAGCAGTTCTTTAGGTACTTCTTGGTAAACCTCCAGCATACCAGCGTTCACAATGCCCATATCCATACCTGCTTTAATGGCATGGTACAGAAAAGCGGAGTGCATAGCTTCACGCACTACGTTGTTACCCCGAAACGAGAAAGATATATTACTTACCCCGCCACTTACCTTGGCATGAGGCAGGTTTTGTTTAATCCAGCGGGTAGCTTCTATAAAATCAACTGCGTAGTTGTTATGTTCTTCCAAACCGGTAGCAACGGTCAGAATGTTAGGGTCGAAAATAATATCCTGTGGTGGAAAGCCCAGTTCATTAACCAGTATATCGTATGAGCGCTTGCAGATTTCTATACGGCGTTCGTAGCTGTCGGCTTGTCCTTGTTCATCAAAAGCCATAACTACAGCTGCTGCGCCATAGCTCATTATTTTACGGGCATAATCTCTAAACTTGTCTTCGCCTTCTTTCAGCGATATAGAGTTTACAATACCTTTACCCTGCAAGCATTTTAAGCCCGCTTCAATTACATTCCACTTGGATGAATCGACCATGATGGGCAGCTTGGCAATATCCGGTTCGGAAGCGACCAAGTTCAGGAATTTAACCATGACGGCTTCCGAATCAATCATACCCTCATCCATGTTGATATCGATAACCTGAGCGCCGCCTTCTACCTGCTGTCGGGCAACGGTTAAAGCTTCTTCATAATTTTCGGCCAGAATTAATTTAGAAAATTTAGGCGAACCGGTAATGTTGGTACGCTCACCCACGTTTACAAAGTTGGTTTCGGGAGTGATGGTAACTGCTTCCAGTCCGCTGAGGCGCATATTAGGCGCTACTTCAGGCTTTTTACGCGGCGAATGCTGGGCTGCCTTTTCGCCAATGCAGCGAATATGATCGGGCGTGGTGCCACAACAACCACCTACTATATTTACCAGACCCGCTTTAATAAAATCATCTACCTGATGAGCCGTTTCGTGCGGCGTTTCATCATAAGCACCAAACTCGTTAGGTAAACCAGCGTTGGGGTAGGCCGATATAAAAACATCTGCTTTTTCTGATAATTCTTCCAGGTACGGGCGCATTTCACGGGCACCTAACGCACAGTTTAAACCTACCGATAGTAAATTGGCATGACGAATAGAATTCCAAAATGCTTCTACGGTTTGCCCTGATAAGGTACGTCCTGAAGCATCTGTAATAGTACCGGATATCATGATTGGCAAGTGCTTGCCTGACTCGGTTGCATAACGCTGAATGGCAAATAAAGCAGCTTTGGCGTTCAGGGTATCAAAAATGGTTTCTACCAATAGTACATCCGAACCACCATCCACTAAGCCGCGTACCTGTTCGTAATAAGCTTCAGCCAAATCATCAAACGTAACTGCCCGATAACCCGGATCATTTACATCGGGCGATATGGAGGCCGTACGGTTAGTAGGGCCTACCGCGCCAGCCACAAAGCGGGGCTTATCCGGCGTTTTTTGGTTGTATTCATCGACTACTTCACGAGCCAGGCGTGCACCTTCATAGCTTAACTCGTAGTCCAGCTCTTCCATGTGGTAGTCAGCTAAACTGATACGTTGCGTACTGAAGGTATTGGTTTCGATAATATCAGCACCGGCCTCCAAATACTCGGCATGAATAGCTTTAATTACATCAGGCCGGGTAATATTCAGCAGGTCATTGTTTCCTTTTAAGTCAGAAAGATGATTTTTAAAACGCTCGCCGCGAAAATCCTCCTCTGTCAATTGATAGCGCTGTATCATGGTACCCATAGCGCCATCAATTACCAATATGCGTTTTTGTAATTCTTCTCTGATGTTCATGTTCTAGTATCAAGTAGTAAGTATCAAGTATCCAGACATCTTATTCTAATACTGTCAGGTGCTAACTATCCTGTATCATGACATTCAACCATAATACTTGATACTTATTACTTGATACTAATCTTGCTTATTTCGAAAAGTCGGTTTTAATTGGATTTTGACTTTTGCTTATCTGTCCGGCATCTGTTTAAAATGCCGAGTAGAATGTAGCACCTTGTAAGCACAGGTTGCTAAGATTTCGCAGGGTCCAGTCCCTCCATCTTTCTCTATAAGCAGTACAAAATTGCATAATAAAGCCGTTAATTGCAAGTGCCAAGTTAGTGTGTGTGTAATTAAGACGTAAATAATTACTGCTGTAAGCTTATATGCAAAAAGCCGCTTTAACTATGTTAAAACGGCTTCAAAACTAAAAACACGAGGCAAAACAAGCTTTAAAAACGATGACCGATACCAATGCCGATTACCCACGGCCTTATTTTAACATCGGCATTTATATTTTGCAGTACCGGAGCCAGCGCCTGGTTACCGGCGGGAGTAAGGTTTGAGGCATCAACAGTAACGTTGGTTGACAGGAACAGCTTCTTTACATCAACATTCAAAAACACTTTTTTGCTGATATCTACATCAAAGCCCAGTTGGGCAGCAAAGGCCGCTTTATTTTTATAATCAATATTTTGCACCACCGGGCCTTTATCGGCATTGTAAAAGAAGGTGTAATTAATACCAGCACCAGCATAAGGTTTAAAAATTGTACCGGTAGGTAAGTGATATTGCAGCGTAAGGGTAGGTGGCAACAACCATACCTTACCCAAATTAACATCGGCAGTACCGGCATCAATAGCTGATAAATCTGATGCACGGGTGCTTACTTTATGCCTTGCCGTTCCTAATATTAATTCGGCTGAAAAGTTGTTGGCGAAAAAGTAAGTAAAATCCAGTTCGGGAACATACGAATTACTCAGGTTGATACCACCACCTATTACACCAATGGTAGCGCTCTCTTGGGGTATAATGCCAATGGCGCGCAGGCGTATATCTAATTCATTTTTGTGTTGTGAAAAGCAGGTAAGTCCGGCTAGCAGAAACAGGCATAGCAAAGATAATTTTAAGGTTTTCATGATACATTTAATGTTGAATGATGGGTCAAATGTATCTGGAGGATAACCGCGCTCTATTGATGAGAAACAGGTATTGAAATAACGTCTGTCATTGCAAAACTCTCCCAAAAGTTGTAAATGCAAGCCGTTTTGAAATCAGTTAATAGCTTGTAAATAGTCCTAATTTATAACTAGAGATAAGCTTAATAATCAAGTATCTGCTTTAATAAAAAAGCCCCTTGAAGGTTCATTCAAGGAGCTTTGAAAAGATATTATACGTGTATTATTTTCTTCTGCCAAACAAACGCAGCAGATATAAAAACAGGTTAATAAAATCTAAATACAAGGTTAAAGCACCTATAATAGCCAGTTTGCCAGCAGGCGTATCTTGGTATTGCATGCTTTGGCCCATTAACTTAATGCGTTGTACATCATAAGCGGTTAAGCCTACAAACACAATTACACCAATGTAAGTAATTGCTTTATCCAAATGCAGGCCAGGGAAGAACATATTAAGTACGGAAGCGATAATTAATGCAAAAAGCCCCATTATCATTAAAGAACCGAACTTGGTAAGATCCTGGTTAGTGGTGTAACCGGCTACTGCCATAATACCAAACACTACAGATGCAGTAATAAAAACGCCTACTACTGATGCCGCTGTATAGGCCAGCAGTATAAAGCTTAAACTAGCACCCATTAATGCCGAAAAAGCAATAAACAGTACAGCCAGCACCGGCTGCGAAATACGGTTTAAGCCAAACGACATAATCATCACAAAGATGAAAGGCGCAAACATAATTACAGTGCCTAAGCCTGTGCTGTGAAAAGTTACAGGGTCAATAAGCAAAGTAAGGAACTGTGGAGTAGTGAACAGATAAGCTACTACGGCTGATATAGCTAACCCTGCAAACATCCACATAAATACGTTAGCCATGAACTTGCGGGAGGTACCCACTTCGTTGTTCAACTGGATAACGTCTTTGTATTCGTAATCAAATTTTCTGGTTTCCATTTCTAAATTAATTAGCGTAAAGGTATAAAGTTTTTATACAATTATTAGACAGTTAAAAGGCTGTAAAGTTTAAGTAAGCCTACGCATTAATTGTTCTTCTACCCGTTCAAAAACTTGCAACGGTTTTAAGGTGCGCCAGCTGAAATCATCCAGTCCGCCGCCAAAGTTGATGTAGTAGTCAATGTTGTTTTGCTTAAATTCGCGTATTACATGCTCCCTAAAGTTCACACCGGCAATCCAGCCGTCTTCCACCTCCTGAAACCACTCTTCGTAGTAACAATCATCGGATGAATGAAAATTCAGTACATTTTCACCAATCAGCACAAATTTGTTGATGCCTTCATCTATCATCAGCTCCATAATTTCACGCTTCATCAGCATAATATCATTGTTAATGGCATCGTTCCATTCGCCAATAAATTCAATAATAACGTAGCCCCGATCATAGTCGGCAAACAACACTTTCATGTACAACGTGTTGGACCCGAACGAATCCCACTGCGGGTGCAGCAAATAATTGTACACCTGCTTATCATACTCAAACTCATTATACTCTGTAGCATAAAAAGGTGAATGCTCATCCTCAGCCGCTACATAATCATCTCTCCACCTGTAGTATGGTTCTATCTCGTGCATTTTTATTATGGTGCGAAAGGCAGATGTTCTTTTATGCAGCGCCTGTATATGCTGCCTATTAGTACATCGCCTATCTAATTTAATACTTTTTCTTCAATTCAATCTTCTCTTTATAATATGCACATACACAGTTTTTACGGTTGGCACATTACTTACTTTGCTGATAAGCTTCTACCGCCTTGCGCACGCTGCCATGTTGTTGCAATAGGTTGGCGGCCGTTTGTTCATTCAGGCCGGTTTCCTGCATAATCATGCGCGTACCGCGATCAACCAGCTTATGGTTAGTTAACTGCATATCCACCATTTTATTACCCTTTACACGACCCAGTTGTATCATTACCGCAGTGCTCAGCATGTTTAAAACCAGCTTTTGCGCGGTGCCAGCTTTCAAGCGGGTTGAACCTGTTACAAACTCTGGCCCGGTAACTACTTCAACCGGGTATTGTGCCTCGGCGGCTACAAGGCTGCCCGCATTGCAAACAATGCATCCCGTTACCAATCCGTGCTGCTGAGCCGTCTTTAAACCGCCAATTACATAAGGTGTACGGCCTGATGCTGCAATACCTACCAGCACATCTTTATCCGTAATATTATAAGCTAATAAATCTTTCCAGGCTTGTTCAGCATCATCTTCGGCAAACTCAACCGCTTTTCGGATGGCACTGTCACCACCAGCTATAATACCTACTACCCAGTCAAAGGGTACACCAAAGGTGGGCGGGCACTCCGAAGCATCTACCACACCTAACCGGCCGCTGGTACCGGCACCAATGTAAAACAAGCGGCCGCCAGCTTTCATTTTTTCTACTGCGGCTGTTACCAGCTTTTCCAGTTGTGGCAGGGCCTTTTCTACCGCATCCGGAACGGTTCTATCTTCCTGGTTCATGTGCTGTAAAAGCGCAGATACCGGCAGCGTTTCCAGGTGACTATAGTGTGATTCTTTTTCGGTGGTATTGTCCATTTTTATTATTACAAATGTGTAGCAAAATTCGTTAAAAATCCGTCAACATCAAGTAAAGGGTAACCATTCAATGCTTATTTTTGTTGCCAGTTGCTATGAAACAAACCGCTACCATCATCTTCCGTTCAGTGATTTTATTACTTGCCGGTATGGCTATTGGTTTGCTTATCGGCAACCGTCATTCAGACGTTGAAGATGCTGATTTACCCGCACCTGGCACTCACAAACTTGATCGTGTAATGCAACTGGTTCGCAAAAAATATGTAGACACCATTGATGCCGACAGTGTAGAAGGCGTAACCATCAATAACTTGCTGCAAAAACTCGATCCGCATTCTACCTACCTGCGCCAGCAACAGGCCCAATCATTAACTGAAAAGCTGCAAGGTAGCTTTGATGGTATCGGCATTGAATCACAACTGCTACGCGATACGCTTTTTGTAACCCAGGTATTACGTGGGGGTCCTGCAGCCAAGGCGGGTTTACCAAACGGTTCGCGCATTATCACTATCAACAATCGGCCATTTTCGGGAACACACTTAACTACCGACCGGGTAAGTGAAGCTTTTGAAGGCAAGAATGATACAGGTTTAGATTTAGGCGTTTTAACCGGATCGGGCAACAAAATTAACAGCTACCACATTATGCGTGGCCACATTAGCCTGAGTAGCTTAGATGCGGCCTACCTGACTGAACCAGGAGTGGCTTATATAAAAATCAGCAAGTTTGGTGCAGCTACTGATGATGACTTTAAAACAGCTATGCAGAAGCTGAAAACCAATGGCATGAAAAAGCTGGTGATGGATTTGCGCGGTAATGGTGGTGGTTACCTGAATACCGCTACTGCACTGGCCGACGAGTTTTTACCTAAAGGCAAGTTGATTGTTTATACCCAGGGCCTGCACGACCCGCGCACCGATTACTTTGCTACTGATTCTGGTGTGTTTGAGCAAGGCAAGCTGGCGGTGTTGATTGATGAGCATTCGGCATCGGCCAGTGAAATACTAGCGGGTGCCTTACAAGATCTGGACCGTGCTATTATTGTAGGTCGGCGTTCGTTTGGTAAAGGCTTGGTACAGGAACAATTTCCCTTTGAAGATGGATCAGCTTTAAACTTAACTGTGGCACGCTATTATACGCCCTCAGGCCGCAGTATTCAGAAATCCTACAAAAACGGAGCGGAGAGCTATCGTAATGATTTGAATAACCGTTTGCAAAAAGGAGAGCTGTACACTGCTGAAAACAATATTGAAGATAGTACGGCTTTCAACCTTTCGGCACCATATCATACCGAAAGCGGCAAAAAGGTATATGGCGGTGGCGGCATTATGCCCGACATTTTTGTGCCCGAAGATGCAGCAATAAACAGCTTGCTGATACAAGATCTTAACCGGAACTTTTTATTTACTGCTTACGTGCTCGATCATATGCAACCGCTGCTTAAAGCTTACAACAATGCGGTTGATTTTAACAGCAATTACAATGTAAGCGATGATGAGCTTACCCATTTCATTGTATATGCTTCCGGTACCCTGAAAGAAATGGATTCGCACGAAATTAATGTAGCACGAAGCTATATGAAGCTTTTGCTGAAAGCTCATGCAGGCCGGTTTAAATGGGGTAATGAGGTATTTTACCAGATTATGAACCGTAATGATGAGGCTATAAAAAAAGCCATAGCAGCACTGGGATAACTGGTTATTAAAAGCTATTAATGCTCAAAACATCCGCTTCTAGCCATCACAATAGTGGCAGTTCTTACAAAGAACATAAAATCACTATGCTTTTTCTTCAATTAACTGTTCGGATTTTATAAAAAATTAATAAAAGCAGCCTTTTGTAACAAGATTATTCATTTATGTGCCAGATTATTGCATTATAAATCAATAAGTTTGTTCATCCCTAATCAAAACAATAAGGCATGAAGAAAAATTTACTCCTATCCGCGCTTTTTTTATCCAGCATGGGCTTTTCAGCCTTGGCACAAGAAAAAGTTGACCAAGCCGCGATGCAAAAAATTCGCGAAGAAGGGTTGAACCATTCGCAGGTCATGGAAACTGCTTTTTACTTAACGGATGTAGCTGGTCCAAGGCTATCAGGCTCACCAGGTTTAAAGCGTGCACAAACCTGGGCAGTTGATAAACTGAAAAGCTGGGGCTTTTCGAACGTAAAGCTCGAACCCTGGGGCAAGTTTGGCAAAGGCTGGGAAGTACAAAAAAACTATGCGGCCATCACTGTTCCTTACTACCATGCTATTATTGCCGTTCCTAAAGCTTGGACACCTGGCACCAACGGACCGATTAAAGGTGATGTAGTACTGTTAAAAGCAGATACCGTAACTGACTTAGCGCAATATAAAGGCAAACTTGCCGGTAAAATAGTAATTTATGATACCCAAGCTACCTTAGCCTCTGGCACACAACCTGATTTTAAACGCTACACCGATGAGCAACTTACTGAAATGGCTAATGCTACCGCTCAGCCCAATGGTCAGCGCCCTGGTTCGGGTGGAAACCCGCAAATGGCTACCATGATGGCCGCTCGTCGCCGGGCTATGGCCATGCGTGGTGCAATCAACACCTTCCTGAAAGGTGAAAATGTAGCTTTAGTATTAAGCCAGGCACGTGGTACGGATGGTACTGTATTTACCACCAATGGCGCTTCGTATGCTGATACGGCTAAAGCGGTAGCTCCTGAACTGGAAACCAGTGGTGAAGATTATCTGCGCATTGTACGCCTGCTGAAAGCCGGCCAAAAAGTACAGATGGAAGCTGACGTTAAAACCCAATTTTTTACCGATGATGAAAACGGCTACAACGTGATAGCTGAAATACCAGGCACCGACAAAAAGTTGAAAGACCAGGTAGTAATGCTGGGCGGTCACTTCGACTCTTGGCATGGAGCTACCGGTGCTACCGATAATGCCGCCGGAAGTGCCGTAATGATTGAAGCTTTGCGCATATTGAAAGCTAGCGGCTTAAAACCTAAACGTACCATCCGTTTGGCTTTATGGAGTTCGGAAGAGCAAGGCTTGTTTGGTTCGCGCAATTATGTGGCTAACCATTATGGCAATGTTAAAGACGGCTATAAACCAGAGCAAGCGAAAGTTTCGGCTTACTACAACCTGGATAATGGTACCGGCAAAATACGCGGTGTGTATTTGCAAGGCAACGAAGCTATTGGCCCTATTTTTAAAGCTTGGTTAGAGCCGCTTAAAGATTTAGGTGCTACTACCGTTACCATCCGCAACACCGGCAGTACCGATCACGTATCGTTTGATGGCGTAGGCATTCCGGGCTTCCAGTTTATTCAGGATTCAATGGATTATGGTACACGTACCCACCACAGTAACCAGGATACTTATGACCGCCTGGTAGCTGATGATTTGAAAGAAGCTGCTACGGTTGTAGCTGCCTTTGTATATAACAGCTCTGAACGTCCGGATATGTTGCCTCGTAAAGAAGCACCTAAACCAGCCGGCACTAACTAATAAACAATTTTAATCTGTGATACGTAAGCGGCTTATCTGAAAGGATAGCCGCTTTTTTATTGGGAAAATAGGGAGAATGTACATGTATTTATGTTTAACAAGGTGAACGTTCATAAACAGCATGAACGCTAATATTTTTTGCACAAACTATACTAAAAAACAAAGCAACAACCGTAATTTGCCTCTCTTTTGGCCTGTGTGATGATTGTTTAAATCACTACTGTTCATCGCACAGCAAAAAACTTATATTGAATAGAGAAATGATACTGGGTTTAATACTACTAACGCCGCCTGCCAGCCTGGGTGATGAGGATTTTGCATATTTTAAGTACAGCGGTAAGCTGGTGGCTTCTGGTTATTTAGATGCCCGAAAAGCGGCCCTGGCCTTACAGGGTATTGATGAAGTGATGCGCTTTTTCATCATCCAACAAAACAAGGCGCTTATTCAGTATGACTTTGATATTCCTATTCAGCTACGCAGAGGTAGTTGGGAAGCTGTTATTCCGCAAGGATTTGGCGAGTGGCTAAGCGCCGTTACCGATACTTCTGATAGTACCACTACCCATACTTTGGCCGATCAGGAGTTTAAAGAAGTGCGGACCAAAAACGTGGTGAAAGCAGCTATCAAATCCATCAAGTGGGTATTGCAGATCAGTAAGCACATGGGTTCGTTAAGTATCCGAAAGTTTAAGTCCGTTAAGTTTGAAGGCGCTGAAAAGCCAGAAGTTCCGATGATTGGGCTGGAAAATGGCAGGGGAGAAGTGTTGTACGTGCCGGAAGAATATCTGGAAATGTACCGCAACTGCCCAGACAGCCTCTTTGATAAGCTGATGCAGATTGTAGAGCAAGGCCGCGAATTTGAAGTAGGTTTTAGCTCGGCAGTTGCACTGGATAAAGACGATGTGAATGCGCGCATAACCATTAGCATTGATGAAAAGTACATTTTTACAGAAGAAGAAAGCGAAGAAACCGTCTTATTCCCAGAGTGGAAACATGGCGATGTAGTGACCCTGGAAGGCCACATTACCCGGGGTAATGAAAAGGCGAATACTATCGGCTTTTTATTTGACGGTCATGTTATTACCTGTAGTCCGTTAAACGGCAACATTACCGATTACAAGAATGTGCTATTCACCAACTGCCTGATGCGGGGCGAAGTTGACCGTTCCGGTCAGCACAACTTCGGTAATGAAAAGCGCCCGCATATTAAGTTTAGCTCTTTGAAAGGCTTGTCGAACCCGAATGTGCAATTGACGTTGTTTGGGTAGACAAGGCCGATAAGTCTAAGCATCGTTGCAGTATAATCAACCAAAATACTTTTGTAGTCTCCGCAGGGTCTCTCGATAGAAGCCCCTGCGTTGTCAGTACCGCCTATGCTATTAGCATTCAAACTTCATTTCTAACACATGGCTACTCGAACCCGCCACACCTTAACCGAAGCTACTTAGTTTATCACTTTTACCTGCTACAATTGGCTGCCCTTATTTTCTATAACTAAATCATATGATTTAATATATAACTGGCTAAAGTTGATTCGAGAAAAACATCAGGATCATACTTGTGGGTTTGTGATTATGCCTAATCATGTACACTTACTCTTGTACTTTGATGATAATCAAGTAAACCTTAACACGATGATAGCAAATGGTAAACGCTTCATGGCTTATGAACTGATTAAACGGCTACAAAGCAACCAACATCTCGAAATACTTGCTCAACTCGCCCAAAGTTGTACAGTTAAAGAAAAAGCTAAAAGTCAGTTAAACAAAGCTTTTGAACCATCATTTGATGCCAAACCCATTTATACCTATGCCTTTTTACAGCAAAAGCTGGATTACATTCATCATAATCCAGTAAGTGGTAAATGGAACTTATGTACATCATACACCAACTATCCGCATAGCAGTGCCGCTTGGTATATGGATGGAAAACCGCATGAGCAGCTTATGATTACAGATTATCGGGAACTAGGCTGGGCAGATACTTGGATTACTTGAAAGGTGTTGAGCGTACAACGCAGGGTCCTCTATCGAGAGACCCTGCAGAGACAGAATATAAAAAACGGTCGAACCTATAGGTTCGACCGATAAATTTAGTCTGTTAATAAGAAGTGTTACTTCTCAATTACAATGATGTCCATAGCCTTGTAACTTGATTTGATTATTTAACGTATGTTAGGGAATAATAGTTTTGTTCTCTGGAGAAGTTTCAATTATTTTACAACTATTACCAGTATAAAATCTTCCGTCAACTACTTTAGTTGAATGAAGGTATATAACCTGAACGACTTTTGCAAATCCAGTTAGAGAATGTTTTGCCATTACTTCGCATATAATGAATTTATCGTTTTGAAAAGCATTCTTTATGTTTTCTTCAGTTGAGAACTGTGCAGCGTAATCTGTGCGTGTTGTTAAAGATTTGTCTCCCTGTAAAATATTTTGTAAATAATGTTTCCTATTGAATTTTGCTAAAGTTCGCGTTTCTGAACCTAAAAACTTAATAACCGTTCTATGGATATCATTTCCATTAGTATTAGGTAATTGTCTGCATATATATGCAGTAACTTTAACATCATAAAGTTTAAAAAAGGGCGATTTATTGATTACTTTAAAATTATACATACGCCGATCTTTACCCATCCAATTAACATAATGACAAGATATTTTATCGGATAGAACAATTCTAGGCTTTAATGAATATAAAATTAATAAAAAAATTGATGAGGAGATTAATCCGGATATAACGCCCTGAAAAATAGAGTTTTGTAATAAGTGATTCACGTTTGGTTAGTAAGAAACACAATTATACTAAAATGTTAATTGATCACCCAAATATAACTGCTTGTTTTTTGGGATTAAAATCCTGACTTATACCTTGATAAGAACAGGGTAATACTTACAATATTATTTTTTGAACTCGTGCTGAGTAATGCAGGGTCCTCTATCGAGAGACCCTGCGGAGACAATAATAGTTTTGTTTATTATGAATTATAATATAAGATTACTAGCGTTACCACTTAAACGTCATCTCCGTACCAGCAGGGTCTCTCGATAGAGGACCCTGCATTACTAGCACGAACCCTCACATCAAAATAATACAACATAGCCATTCTATTTTCGCAGGGCCGCTCGTTAGAAGACCCTGCGCCACCAGCATAAACTTCACATCAAAATACATTCATCAGCGTAATTCCCCATTTCCCGCTCTTCTTACCTATATTAGCTTTATTTAATTGTTCCCTCGATGTTAAAACATTTGTTCGTCTCTGCTTTTTTGAGTGCTGTTATGCTACAGGCTCATGCACAAACTTTAAGTATGCCGCCCGAAGTAGCGGCGGCTTATCAGAAAGGTACCCGTTCCATGAACGGTCAGCCAGGTAAAAACTACTGGCAAAATACAGGTCGGTATGATATTGCAGTTAGCATGACGCCGCCCAACAACCGCATTGATGGAGTAGAACATATTACTTACTTCAATAACAGTCCGGATGCTTTACGCAGCCTGAACATGAAACTGATTGTCAACGTTCATCGGGCTGGCCGAAATAGCAATCCGGAATCAGGCATTCAGGTAGATGATTTTCAGGTTAACGGTACCAAAGCCACCTGGGATAACAATGCCGCAACTACAACCAATTATAAAGTTAACCTGAGTAAACCGCTGCAACCGCGTGATTCGGTAAAGCTGGATATTACCTGGCATTATGCCTTATCCCGAACTGAGGGCCGTGATGGAGTTATTGATTCCACTACTTTTTACCTGGCTTATTTTTACCCGCGAGTATCCGTATATGATGATTACAAAGGTTGGGATACCCAGCCACACACCGGCGGACTAGAGTTTTACAATGATTTTAATGATTACAATTTAAAAGTAACCGTACCTAAAAACTATATTGTTTGGGCTACGGGTACGCTGCAAAACCCGTCACAGGTTTTACAGCCCGAAGCGGTACAAAAGCTGCAAGCTTCCTTCACCAGCGATTCTACCATCCACATTGCTACGGCGCAAGATTTAACCCATAAAAACATTACGGCACAAAATGAAACCAATACCTGGGTGTGGACTGCGCATCACATCAGCGACATGACGGTAGGCGTGAGCGACCATTATGATTGGGATGCGGCCAGCGTGTTGGTTGATGATAAAACCAACCGCAGGGCCAGTATGCAGGCGGCCTTTCCTGACGCGTCGGAAGATTTTCATCATTCCGTACAATTTGGTCGATACTCGTTAGGTTGGTTTTCGCATAACTGGCCGGGTGTGCCGTACCCTTTTGAAAAATCAACTGCTTTTCAGGGCTTTGCTGATATGGAGTACCCGATGATGATTAATGACAGCCATGAAACCGACCTGGGCTTTGCCGAGCTGGTGCAAGATCATGAACAGGCACATACTTATTTTCCGTTTTATATGGGCATTAACGAAAGTCGTTACGCCTTTATGGACGAAGGCTGGGCTACTACTTTTGAATACTTGATTGGTATTACCGAAAAAGGTAAAAAAGCAGCTGATGAGTTTTACAAGCAGTTTCGGGTAACCCGCTGGATACATCAGCCGCATACCCAGGAAAATCCAGTTATTACGCCATCTCCCGACGTTACTTATGGTTCGGGCGACAATGCTTATGGTAAGCCTTCATTAAGCTACTTGGCATTAAAAGATATGCTGGGCGATGAGTTATTTAAAAAAGCGCTGCACACCTACATGGACAACTGGAACGGCAAACACCCTATTCCGTGGGATTACTTTAATTCGATGAGCAGTGGATCGGGTAAAAACCTGAATTGGTTTTTCTACAACTGGTTCTTTACCCCATCTTATATTGATTTAGGATTAGAAAAAGTAGTACAAAAGGGTAACAATGCCACCTTATCCATCAAAAATATTGGCGGCTTTGCCATTCCGTTTGATGTGAATGTAACTTATGCTGATGGTACTGCCGACACGATCCACCAGACCCCAATAGTTTGGGAAAAGAACCAGCAACAAATAACGTTAAGAGTCAAAACTGAAAAACAGGTAAAAGCCATTACACTGGATGGCGGCATATTCATGGATGCCGACGAAAAGAATAATACCTGGACAGCGCAGTAAAAAATTGTTATCTCAACTTGCGCTCGTTAAAACGAGTGCAAGTTTGAGCTTAAAAGTCTTTTTAACTCAAGTTCTACTGTGATTGATGAATTCATAGATCTAGTATATGCAAGTATAAGCACATCAAAATGGTATTAGCTACTACACTAAGGCTAGAGCTAAAAATTATAGGGAGCTTTAACATCTAACCAGTAATATTTTTATGCTAGTAGATCATTTAATTGTTGGAGCTTTAGCAGCGATCATATTTTCATTTATCTATTTCATTTCGATAGCGCCTCTACTTAAGCGTAGGTTTTTGAAAAAACATGGTGTTAAAGTTGTTGCCGAAATTAAATATTTAGAAAAGACAGGTTATAATATGGGTAGTGGTAGTATTAAAGAACCGGTATGGCGCATAGAGTTACTTTATAGCTATGCTAACAAAACCTATACTGTTTCAAAAAACAAAGGCTTTTCTAAAAGCAGTTCTCTGCCCAAAGTAGGAAGTTCGATAACAATTCTTATCGATCCTCAAAAACCAACCTATTTTCTTATGCCTCCATATTAAGATATTTGATAATTTATCTATTTTATCTTCTAATCCAACTATACTATTGCAAAATACTTACTGACAAAACAATGCCACCACTGCCAATGGTTTGTCAGTGTTACAGGGTGTTACACCCTGTAACATGTAACACTTGTAACAGGTGAAATTAATGGTGATTCAGACTCATCTACTTTATTACACCTGAACTAAATACCTTTGTAAAAACATCATCCCTATGCAAAAAATTGTCATCCTCACTGGTGCAGGCATTAGTGCCGAAAGTGGCTTGAAAACCTTTCGCGACAGCGACGGCTTATGGGAAGGTTATGATATTGAAGAAGTAGCTACGCCTCAAGCCTGGCAGCGTAACCCGGCTTTGGTGCAGGACTTTTATAATCAGCGCCGCAAATCGGTACTGGAAGCAAAACCAAACGCGGCTCACCTGGCGCTGGTACAGTTAGAAGAAAAGTATGAGGTAACCATCATCACCCAGAATATTGATGATTTACACGAGCGCGCATGTTCCAGCCATGTGGTGCATCTGCATGGTATTATTACCCGATCACAATCCAGTCTTAACCCTGAGCTTACCTACCCGCTGGAAGGGTGGGAAATACCCATGAATGCAGTATGTGAATTAGGATCGCCGTTGCGCCCGCATGTGGTTTGGTTTGGTGAAGCTGTTCCCATGATTGAAACCGCTGCTGCTATTTGCGCCACGGCTGATGTTTTTGTTATTATTGGTACCTCACTAGCCGTGTATCCTGCTGCTGGCTTAGGTGATTTTGTACCCCGTACCGCCAAGCGCTACATTGTTGACCGCCATATACCTGACGTACGCAATAGCCACAGGTTTCAAAAAATTGAAGAGCCGGCCACTATCGGGGTACCTATGCTTGTTGATAAGCTTTTGGCTTCAGCTTGATATTTGCAAATATGGGCTGCAACTTCATGTTTTTTTGAAAGAACACTTGCATTAACTAACTGTTTAGTTTTATATTTACTAAATCTTTAGTTCATCAAAGCTTACAGATATGAAAACATTAACTTTAAAGCCCGTTGCTACCTTTTCTTACAGAAGAATACTAGGAGTTATTACCTTGATTCTGCTGCCTCTTTTAAGCCATGCACAATCAGGTAATAATGATAAAATTTACATCGCCGTTCAGCAGTCTCCAGTGTTTCCGGGAGGGATGGATAAATTTTACACGTATTTAGCCCAAACTATACATTACCCCGCTGCCGATCGCAACAAGAACATTCAAGGGCGAGTAATTGCTACTTTCGTGGTTGAAAAAGATGGTTCGTTATCCAATATCAAAGCCTTAAAAGGTCCGAGTGCCAGTCTAAATACAGAAGCTACCAGGGCACTAGCCTCATCTCCGCATTGGATACCTGGTATGCAAAATCATAAAAAAGTACGTGTACAATACACAGTGCCCATTATGTTTACGTTGGATGGCAATAAGCCAGCATATGGGCAGGCGCAACAACCAACAGTAACTAAATCATTATACCTGGTAAACGGCGTAAAAACCAGCGTAAACGATTTCAATAAAATACCTACCTCACGTATGGCCAGCATGAAGGTATTAAGTGGTAAAGAAGCTGCTGCTAAATACGGTGAATCAGGTAAAAACGGCGTGGTTGAAGTCACAACCAAAGGCCGATAAATTCATAAAACTTTTAAACCTATTCCTTACACTCAAGCTTTAAGCAAACATACTTGCGGGTATGCATTAAAGTTGATATTTTGAAGCCGTCTTACATGTAGTAAGTCGGCTTTTATTTTTATCTAATGCGTGCTGCTCGCTTTTACTGTTTTCTTGTTACGCTGATCTGTTTTTCGCAAGCTCAGGCTCAATCATTAAACTCGTTTTTTGATGTATTACATTATCGCTATGCCTTGCAGCTTAATGATGCTAATAACAGCATTAAAGGTCAGGCAACTATTACTTTAAAAACGCTGAATGACAAAGCATCAATTGCTCTGGATCTGGTCAAAAAAAACAGTACCGGCAAAGGGATGCTGGTAAGCGGCGTAAAAGAAAATGGCAAAACGATCAAGTTTATGCAGGATAGTGATCAGCTTTTGCTTTACACTTCCGTAAAGCGCCAAACCACACATACTTATACCATAACTTACGAGGGTATACCCGCTGATGGCCTAATTATCTCGACCAACAAATACCATCACCGTACCTTTTTTGGCGATAACTGGCCCAACCGCACCCATAACTGGTTGCCATGCGCTGATTATCCAAGCGATAAAGCTACTGTAGAGTTCTTTGTTACGGCACCTAACCATTACCAGGTAGTAGCCAACGGATTGAAGGTTAAGGAAACCTTACTGCCACACCAGTTAAAACTTACTCATTGGAACGAGAAAGTACCTGTACCCCCTTACGTAATGGTAATTGGTGTAGCTAATTTTGCTATTAACCAGTCGGGCACTGTTAATGGTATTCCGGTGTACTCATATGTGTTTCCGGAAGAAGCCAAAACTGGTTTTCAGGATTATGCCATGGCTAAAGAGATATTGCCTTTTTACATACAACATATTGGCCCTTATGCTTACGAGAAATTAGCTAACGTACAATCCAAAACCATATTTGGTGGTATGGAGAATGCCAGTGCCATTTTCTATTTTGAAAATTCGGTAGGCGACCGCGACGTTGAAAGTTTACTGGCGCATGAAATTGCCCACCAGTGGTTCGGTGATGCGGTTACCGAAAAAACCTGGCCGCACCTATGGCTTAGCGAAGGTTTTGCCACGTACCTAACCGATTGCTACCTGGAAAGTAAATATGGTGCAGATACCCTGAACAAACGTTTGATACAAGAACGCAATAAAATCTTTGCTTTTGAAAAGCGTCGTTTTACACCCGTAATTGATACAACGGTGACTCGCAATTATACCCAGTTACTGAACGCCAACAGCTATGAAAAAGGCAGCTGGATCATACACATGATGCGCCGCCAAATGGGCGATCAGCATTTCTGGTCAGGTTTGCGCCGCTATTACGTACGCTACAAAAACGGTAATGCTACCAGCAATGATTTGTGGCAGATTATGGAAACCGAAAGCAGACGCGATTTAACCCCCATATTCAAACAGTGGTTAACTCAGCCTGGTCACCCGCAACTGGCGTTTAACTGGCATTACGATGAAGCCAAAAAACAGCTGCAAATTAAAATTACACAGCAGCAAAAAAATTTATTCAGCTTCCCGTTAGATTATCTAGTAGATGGCCAGTTCCAGCAAGTAGATGTTAAAGACCGGGAAACCACCATCCTGTTACCGCTAGATAAAAAAGCTTACAAAGTTGTAGCAGATCCGTATGTTAATTTACTAGGCGAAGTAGAAATAAAGGAAATGTAACAACTCATTATTTTAATTCCTCGTCGTCGTGTCTATACCCTTGCCATTGCCTATGTACTCACAGGCAATCTAATTAATAATAAAAGAAGAGTAACCTTTACACTAAGTACATTATGTTGTCTGTGAGGACACAACAACGGCGAAAGGTGCTGTGCTCTGAATTAATAAAAGAGTTCTTAATACTTGCTTGCTACTGTCTGTATCCTTACAGTTAAAACTCGCTTGTTAGTCATACTAAACACCGAGCAACTCCGCTAACCTAAATAAAGCATTTTACGTATAATGCTACAAGGCTATTACAGTGTAATAACCTTGTGTTCGGTCATTTTGGAAACTTTATCTTTCAACCTTCAACTAAACAACTTTTATCACCTTGTTAGTAAAAACCTTTGGCAGCGCAGTTTATGGCATTGAGGCTACCACCATTACGGTAGAAGTAAATATTGCTGCTGGTACTAAATATTTTATTGTAGGCTTACCTGATGTAGCCATTAAAGAAAGCTATTTCCGTATAGAATCAGCCCTAAAAAACTGTAATTACCGAATGCCCCGGCAGCAGGTAGTAGTTAACATGGCTCCAGCCGATATTCGTAAAGAAGGCTCAGCTTATGACCTAACCATTGCTACCGGCATTCTGGCAGCATCAAGCCAGATAGAAGCTGAAAATTTGGATAAATACATCATTATGGGCGAGCTATCATTGGATGGTGGTTTGCAGCCTATTAAAGGTGCTTTACCCATTGCTATACAGGCCCGTAAAGAAGGGTTCAAAGGTTTTATCCTCCCTAAGCAAAATGCCCGTGAAGCTGCCATTGTAAATGATTTGGAAGTGTATGGCGTAGAAAGCATTCGTGAAATAGTTGATTTCTTTAATGGCGATCAACAGCTCGAACGTACTGTTGTAAATACCCGCGAGGAGTTTTATAACAGCTTGAGTAATTACGCCAGTGATTTCAGTGAGGTAAAAGGGCAAGAGAATATTAAACGTGCACTGGAAATTGCTGCCGCTGGTGGTCATAATGTAATATTGATTGGTCCGCCAGGAGCTGGTAAAACCATGTTAGCTAAACGTATGCCTTCCATTATGCCGCCGTTGAGCATCCATGAATCGCTCGAAACTACTAAAATACACTCGGTAGCCGGAAAGCTGGCTGCTGCCGATGCATTAGTAACTACCCGTCCGTTCCGTGCTCCGCATCATACCATCAGCGATGTGGCTTTGGTAGGTGGGGGAGGTAATCCGCAACCCGGCGAAATATCACTAGCCCATAATGGCGTGTTATTTCTGGATGAGTTACCTGAATTTAAACGCAGCGTGCTGGAGGTAATGCGTCAGCCGTTGGAAGAACGCCGGGTAACCATATCACGCGCCCGTTTGACGGTTGATTTTCCTTCCAGCTTTATGTTGGTAGCTTCCATGAACCCATGAATTGATGTTGACTTGTTAGTTTTGAGGACGGAGAAAGGTGTAGAATTCCGACATCAATTGTGTCCTGACCGACGGTAATATATTCTGTAATGGTCTCAATAATAGCGCGTTTCTCAGGAAAAAGCATTTTGGTCCATGATTCATACAGGCCTTTGGCTTCTTTCAATACATGGTCAGTAGAATTAAGCTGTATACGTTCGAAGTCGATCTGTGCCTGGAGTTCAGGAATCGATTTATCAAGCTGATGAACCTGTGCAACAATTGGCTGATAAATCGCAGCAAAATGCTCCTTATCAAGGTCGCCGCTAACCCTTAGGGGAACCAGATCATCCATTTTTTTACGGAGTTGAGCACGCTTCTTCGTTGAGGTGGTCAGTAAGTATTCTTTTTCCGCGATAGCCTTTTCAAGTTCTTCGACATACATTTTGGGTTCAATATCGTTCAAATAGCCTTTGAGAACTTGCTGATAAATCTCATCCATATCGGCTACCTTCACATTGTTCTTGCAGTTTTTGCATGTGAATTTCTTGGCCGTACTAAATACATACATCGATGTTCCGCATGTGCATTTCACATATCCGGCTAAAAGATATTCTGATATTCTACCCTTTCTGGCACGCTTTGATAGTTGTTCTTCTAAGATGGCATTACACTTTTCCCATAGCTCTACCGAAATAATGGCCGCGCATGGAACTATAACCCATTCCTGTTGTGGTTTGGTAATCCATTGCTTACCCTCGCCAACGCTTTTGGTATGATTAGCAAGTCGTTGACCTTTAGCAGTCGTATCCCTTAATAACCTGTCGACTGTAGTGTCTGAAAAACGTGAGCCGTTCCGTGTTCGATGACCTAAGTCATTTAGTCTTTCAGCCGTCGTTTTCTTCCGTTGGCAATCCAGAAATATTTCATACATCAGCTTACGTACCGGAGCCTCTTTCTCGTCAATCACTATGTTTTTGTCGTGCCACTTATAGCCAAAACTAGCCTGTCCACCTAATGGTTTACCCATTTTAGCCCGTATGGGTACTGAAGCTGCTACACGACTGGATATTTCTTCCCGTTCCCATTCAGCCATTGCGGCGACTATGGTAAAGAATAACCGGCCAGCCGGCGTACTGGTGTCAATCTGTTCAGCCAGGGAAACCAAATCAGCTCCCTCTCGTCTAAAGATTTCCGCAAATTCAAGGAGTTCTTTAGTGCTACGGGCAAGGCGGGCAAGCTTGGAAAATACCAGACCCGTTATTCGCCCACTCCTTAAGTCTTGAAGCATCCGCTGCGCTTCCGGGTGATTCATGACGGTTTTCCCTGATACAGCCTCAAGCCGATAAACTTCCTCAACCTGCCAGTCCCTGGATTCTACATAATACCGTGCCCTCCGCTCGTGATGTTCCGGACTATCGTCCTTAACCTGCATGTCCGTGGAAACCCTTATCCAAATACCAACGCGCTTTTTATCTTCCATAATCTGGTGATCTTTGCCTAAATATAAAAATTACAAACTACTAAATCAAACTTTGGTTTAAATAATCGTCTGTTTGTCAAATGGTTAACAACTATAGTTACTTTTATTTCGAATGGTTTTTTTTCATGATGCTCTCGATAATAGCCTTCTTTATGTGAGCTTCCTCCTCGGTAACAATTAAGTAGTGTACAGTGACCCGATAGCTTTTAACGGAATCCTTGGTGATCTTTACTTTTCTAAAAGTAGGAGGTATTATTTCTTTCGAACGGTCGTTTGGTTCCTTATCGTTTATTAAGGATCGTTTTACTTTATTCTCCATTGGTGGCCATTGAATAAAATAGTTCAATGCCCATAGTGCAACCGCAATACGGGTCTCATTTGATTTCAAAAATTTCGCCCTTAATAGCGCAAGCGAAAGAAAAAATTGAGCAAAAAAGGAAGGTCCCGTACGCTCGCCGCCGGGACCTTCCAACCTAAACCTTATCACAATTGCGGGCTGAGGCCCGCATAAGGTTGTAAACTTATAAATTTTTTAATTGCCGTCAATAAAAATGACGGTTAAAAGCAGACGCACGCATGTAATCATTAAAACGCCGCTGGTATTCGCGTTCATCACTCATGCGTTTATAAAGCACGGCACACCGCCAGATACACAGCGTCCAGGTTAGCAGGGCCACGCCAAGACAGGTCAAGTTTTCTTTTTGTACTTCTGCTATCAATGGCTTAGCCGTTTGATGATGTGTTGGTGCCTGTATTTTGGCCTGCTTCTTTCCCAGAACGCCAAACAAGGCAAAAGTGGATATGAAACAGGCTGATATGACGTTGCGAACAATTGCTTTCATGATATTTTCGGTTATTTAAAGATACTAATTTAATTAGCAACTCCCGCTTGTTTTCAATTTATTTCGTAGATATTATTGCCATGACGGGCCTCTTGCACCCGCTCCCGAATCGTGTCTGTAATTTCGGAAAAAGGAATGCCATGGAAGGTAATCACTGAATTTTCGGTGTCTGTACGCCTGTTCCTGTTAAGTGAATTGGGGGTTCCATTAGTGCCCACCAATGACGTACATTATCATCACGTGTCACGGCGCGAACTTCAGGATATCCTGACCTGCATCCGGGAAAAATGCACCATTTTCAATGCGGGCTATAAGCTTCATCAGAACGCAGAACGGCACCTGAAAGAAAAGGTCGAGATGGAGCGGTTGTTCCGCAATTACCCGGAAGCAATCAGTAATACAAGGATCATTGCCGATGCCTGCAAGTTCGATCTTAAATCGCTGAAATATAAATATCCCAGTGAGTTGACCACCGAGGGGCGTACGCCGATGCAGCAGTTGGAATACCTGACATGGAAAGGTGCGAATAGCTTCTACGGCGATAATATACCCCTAAAAGTCAAAGAAGCGATTGAAGACGAACTGGAGATCATTGCGGAGCTGGACGTACCCGATTATTTTTTGACGGTAGAGGATTACGTCACCTGGGCACGTAAACAAGGGATCCTTTGCCAGGGACGTGGCTCGGCAGCAAATTCCGCAGTATGCTTCGTGCTCGGCATCACCTCAGTACCTCCTGATAAGTCCAACTTACTCTTTGCCCGTTTCCTATCGAAAGAACGTAATGAGCCGCCAGATATTGATGTGGACTTTGAGCACGAGCGGCGGGAAGAGGTGATCCAGTATGTTTATAACCGCTTTGGACGCGACCGGGCGGCGATCCTGCCCACCGTATTCATGCTCCATTACAAAGGAGCGGTCAACGACGTCGGCCGTGCCATGGGGCTCTCCGCCGATGTGGTCAAACAATTGTCGGACGCTTACGGCAATCTTACCGATGAGGAAATTACAGCGGAGCAACTGGATGCGTTAGGACTGAATCACCAAGATCCGCATTTGCTCAAGGTGATAGAACTCACTTCCCAGCTGATCGGCTTTCCCCGGCAGCTCGGGCAGCATACGGGCGGCTTTGTCATTACGGACGGTAAGCTTAGCGACCTGTGCCCGATCTTCCACGCCCGGATGGAAAACCGGACCAATATTGAATGGAACAAGGATGACATCGACGCGTTGGGTTTTATGAAGGTGGATATCCTGGCTTTAGGGATGCTGACCTGTATCCGCAAAGCTTTTGATCTGGTGCAAAGCCATTATGGAAAAACCCTTACCCTGGCTAACATCCCTGAGGACGACCCCAAAGTTTATGAAATGATTACCGCAGCGGATACGCTCGGCGTATTCCAGATCGAGAGCCGGGCGCAGATGTCCATGCTGCCGCGCATGAAACCCACCTGCTTTTATGACCTGGTTATCGAAGTGGCTATTGTACGGCCAGGTCCTATCCAAGGCGATATGGTACACCCATACATCAGGCGGCGGAACGGCGAGGAAGACGTCGATTATCCCTCCGAGGAAATACGGTCTATCCTGGAGCGAACCTTGGGCGTACCGCTTTTTCAGGAACAGGCGATGGAATTGGCTATTGTCGCTGCCGGCTTTACGCCGGGCGAAGCCGATCTGCTGCGAAGAACAATGGCCACTTTTAAGTTTAACGGAATGGTCAGCAAGTTCGAGCAAAAACTGATCAACGGGATGACCTCCCGCGGCTACAGTGAGGAATACGCCCGCCGTATTTTTAAACAGCTGGAAGGTTTTGGCAGTTACGGATTCCCGGAAAGTCATGCAGCCAGTTTTGCCCTGCTGGTTTATGTTTCCTGCTGGTTGAAGTTTTATTATCCCGAAGTGTTTGCCACGGCGTTACTCAACAGCCAGCCCATAGGCTTTTATCAGCCCGCTCAGATCGTCGGTAACGCCCGGGAACACGGCGTCAAAATGTTGCCTGTTGATGTGAATCGCTCACAATGGGATTATACGCTGGAGGCTAAGCAGGGGCAGTACTTTGCGATCCGTATAGGCTTTCGGGAAATCAGTGGCATCAGAGAAGATGAAATCGCTAAATTGGTAACAGGTCGGCTTAAACCTTACACTGCACCGCACCAGATCTGCGATGCCGGAGTGAGCGTTGCCACGATGGAAAAGCTCGCCAATGCCGATGCCTTCCGTTCCATGGACATGGACCGGCGCCAGGCGCTCTGGGAAGTCTCCACCCTGCATGACCGCCCGGTGCAGCTCATGCAAGGCCAGCCCTCACCAAGTGATTATGAACCGGAGGTTGTCCTCCCGACGCTGCGCTTGTCCGAACATGTGGTACAGGATTATGCCACGACCGGGCTTTCTATCAAGGGGCACCCACTCAGTTTTATCCGACACACTTTGGAGCTGTTGCATATCAGAACCGCGAAGGATACTAATCAAACGGAAAACAAAACGGTCATCAAAACCGCCGGCCTGATCCTAATCCGTCAGCGGCCCGGAACAGCCAAAGGTGTTTGCTTTATTACCCTGGAAGATGAGACCGGCACTACTAATTTGGTTGTGTTCCCGAAGCTTTTCGATAAATACCGTAAAGACATCCTGCATGCCCGTTTACTCATGGTAGAAGGCGTTGTCGAACGCACAGATGTTACCCATGTGATCGTCAGACGGATATTCGACATCACCAAACTTTTAGGGAACCTGACGGCTATCCGGAACGAAAAGCAACCGGTACTTACACTATCCCGGGCCGATGAGAAGGCCTCACCGTTTGTCCCGATGGACAAGCCGTTAAAAACCTGGCAGCAGCCGGAGGACAGTTTCCATAAAGGCCGAAACTTTAAATAATTATTGCATCGAATGATCAATTAATTTCTGAAAAGTTGAATAAAATAAACAAATCTGTTTATTTTTGAATATGGAGAAGTGGATTGAGAAATATTGTGGGATTCATCCCGGAGCCATTCTTGACCGGCAGCTCAAAAAAAGAAACCTGAAGCAAAATGCTTTTGCCAGGAATATTCACGTTCCTGCCCAGACCATCAATGCCATCATCAAAGGCAGCCGGAAAATGACGCCCGAAGTAGCCGTGAAAATTGATGAGGGGCTCGGATTCGAGGAAAGCACCATGGCCGTTCTGCAAGCACTATACGAAACGCGGCTGGTTAAGGACAAACTCCATAAAACTGACCATCCTGATTTTTCAAAGATCAGGAGGATTCTTTTTTGGGATACCGATTTCGCTAAGATCAATTGGCAGCAGCAAAGGAAAGCGGTTGTTCGCCGCGTATGGGAACGCGGCAACGAAGAAGAAAAACAGGAGATCAAGCGGTATTACGGAGCGGATATAGTGGATGCCATTATTAATCATACGAAAGCACATTCCCGCCAGCCTTCGTTTTTAAGACAAAAGACCAGTTGATGCTACACTGGGAAACAGTTTCGGATCGATTGCGCACAACCCTGCTTACCCTCATGAAGGGCGAGCTCTTAAAAGGCCACCGGCTCGTCGGGGGTACAGCTTTGAGCCTGTACTTAGGCCACCGCATGTCCGTTGACATCGACCTGTTCGCGGATGCCGGTGACTACGGGACGGTTGACTACAAAGCGATTGAGGCGTATTTGCAGGAAACCTTTCCCTTTGTAAGCGGTGATTTCGGCAACGACCCCGTATTTGGAAAATCCTACCTGGTTGGCGAGCATAAAGACGAAGTTGTCAAAGTGGATATTTATTATTCCAGTGAATCCTTTATGAACGAGGTGACGGAAGTGGATGATGTCCGCCTGGCATCAGTGGCAGACATTATCGCGATGAAAGTGGATGTTGTACAGCGAGGCGGCAGAAAAAAAGATTTCTGGGATTTACATGAGCTCCTGGAGCAATACAGCGTTAAACAAATGATCGATTTGCATGCGAAGGCTTATGAATGGACGCATAATGAACAACTTGTCTTTCAGAAGTTTACGGACTTTGAACAGGCTGACGAGGATTTTGACCCTATCTGTCTAAAAGAAAAGGAATGGCCTTTCATTAAGGAAGATTTCGAGGATGCCTTGGAAAGCTTCGCTCAGCCGCCTCTCTGACCATTGCCTTAAAAGCGACCGTTTTCGCATGAATCCTGGGCAAAAGCGCCCCGGAATTATGCCTGTTGCTTTTGTGAGTCAGTGCCTGAAAAAAATAAAGCGGAGTTCAGCTGAATTACCTATCGGTCTGCAATTTGCATAGGGAACCGGGCTTCCGCACGGGAATTTTAACCTTCCCCTTATCCGCATGTAGGGTGGTTAACCTTATCCCGAAAACATAAGTGCCTGAGTTTAGATTCAGCCGGATCCATTTTTTACCTTGACCATTCTTTATATAAGAACAAGCCTGTATTTCAAAAAAGCAAGCTGACCATAGGGGCGTGATTCTTTGAAAGTCAGGCACACCACCTGCCGCACGGCCTGTTGCGGATGCAAGGAGCAAGTGGCCGGGCGGCGCACTTATATTTTAGGTTTTCAGCAGCAATAATTTTAGGCACCAGTCTACCCAATAAGCCTGTCGTTTTTACCAGTAACAGCTACACCGAGTCGGCATAGCGGTAATGCTGGTAATCATCGGCCTGCAGTAAGGCCAGCGGCTAATCTTGATTTCAATAAGCTGCCCGTTCAGGTCGGTGATTTCCATACCGAATGATTTAAGCCACTTTGATAGGCTGTGCCCTGAAATCGTGTAGGTTCAGAAAGAACCCCCGGTGCAGCAAAATCCCTTCCCGGAACAATTGCCACAAAAGAGAGGCCCCCATGTTGGCTAAGGTGGAATTGATAAAAAGATCCTGTTTGGTCAGGGCTTCTGCGAGGGAGCAGCTTGGCGTATCGTCCGTGGCGTCCGCGGTTTCCAGTAAATCTTTAAAGGTCTCCGTCACAAAAGGCAGGTTACCCACCGGGGTGAACTTTTCCGAAGGGGGCTGTTTCAGGTTGCCGATGGTGGATAACAATACCTGACCGGTATCTTTGCTGTTGCCCAAGTCCATCCAATACAGCGGTTTGTTACAGTCATAGCCATAACCTGACCGGTACTGCGCTAAAATCGAACCCACCTCAAAACGTGCGGCGGCATGATCCACGCAGGTAATATACAGGTTGGCCTTGCCGTGGTCGGGCAGGTAGTGCAGCGTTTCGGTATCGTACCGCTTGGTAACCGCTTTCCAGTTCGTTCCGAAAAAGCGGTTAATCCGGTTGACCAGAGCGACACTTTTAGGTAAGCCTACCTCGGCTTCTGCAAACAACTGCCTGCCGAGGTTGGCAGGGCTTACCGTATCATCGTCATAAACGGTGACCATCAGGCCGGGATAGTCGAGACCAAGCATGGCCTGGTTCATCCGGGCAAGGCTGGTGAGCATCTGGCTACCCGTTCCCCCTGCGCCTATGAGGTTAACGGTAATCGGATAGGATTAACTAAATAACTATCGGTGAAATGTACGGCGGTTAAAGTATTCATCGGAGCAAGTTTTTGAGTTGGTATGGGGTTGGGTTCAGTACTTCGGTTGGGAATGGCTCTGCGTTGGCGGTCAGTTGTTGCCACAACTGCACGATATTCCCTTTGATGGGTTCATGGCCGCCGATCAGGTGGCTGAAATAGCTGTTGAAAAAGTACTCCTGCCACCGTTCCATAAATCGTTCCAAGCCACAATCGTTCGGGATGCGGATGCGCACGTTACCCATGCATACCCTGCCATCAGGATAGATGTTAAAGAACGGGGCATAAAAAAGCGGTGTAGTTTCTTCAAATTCCGCAGCATATACGGCAAATAGCTGCAGGCTGCCTTTCCCGGCTTTCCATACCAATGCGGGGATATGGGCCATTGCAGAAGGAATACCTAAATTTTCGGTAAACAATAGTTTAACGGGTTGGGGTGGCGTATGCCATATCACATAACCGTCCGCACCGCTGTTCAGGTGCAAAACGTTCGGGGGCATTAAGTCTTTAGGCGTTAAAAATCCCTGTGCTTTCTTTTCCCCCGCCTGCAAGGCTTTCGCCAAGCTGTTGCTTTCCCTGACGGATAAGGGATGCCCGTTGATGGGGCAACCTTTGTCGTCCATGTCGTAACTTTCGATATAATAATCGCTTTGTTGGCTTTCGCCTGTCTTGCGCAGGATAATTAAAGCCTTTACTGGCTCATATAAATTTCCGAATGTGCCGGTTAAATCTTTCATGGCTTACGGTATAAAAGGGTACATAAATCGTCTATCAACCTGAACGCCCGTTGCTCATAGGCTAATTCATTCATATAGGCGGGTTGGGCTTTGTTAAAAAAGGTAATGATTTCGGGTTCCTGATAACGGGCGCGCTCATTAAAATCATCGTTGACCATGTTTTTCAAACGTTCGCTTAGATTATCGTTCACGCTCCCGATAAAGGAAATATATTCCTGCATGCCTACGTCATGATCTTCGTAATCCTCTACTTCATAATCCTGCAAACTGGCATGCTGAAACAGGTTAGCGTTCGGAAAATCCTTTTCTAATTGCAGACAAGTTTGCGCAACTTTAAGGCATTCCTTTTCAAATGCACTCCCGGCTTTAAAATTGGTGATCAGGCTGTCCAGACTTTGACGAAAGCCCGTTTCCATCATTTTAGCCTGTATGAAATCACCCTGTATCTTCGCATTTTCAAGGTCTGCCTTTTCAAGGACGTATTCATCTTCCTCGCCATCGTCCCCATCATCGTTTATCCAGTCTTCCATGACCTCGTAATTGGCATACATATACGTGTCTTCGTCCCGATAATAACTGATACCAGCTCCGGCATAGAGGTAAGCGCAAACGGCGGTCAGCAGTTCGGCGCAGGGTACATGTGCTTCGTTTTGCCATAACTGGTAAATGGGCATGACAGGGATATAGTACAGGCAAAAATCCTCGTCGAACGTTTCTGCGATGGTCAGGCAGAGTTCGCTGTTCTCCTGCGCTGTAATGGTCAGGTGGCGGTACTTGTCTTTCACCCGCAGTTTGCAAAGCAATTCCCGTTCAGCCATCAGCACATTATAGGGATACGGCAGGGAACGAAAATCGGCCAGTTCCAACTGGTAATGATTCCCGAGGTAAGAACGGGATTTAAAAAAATCCCGTTCTGTGGTAGAACGATCCGGCAGGTCTGGGGCCGGTGCGTACATCGGTGTAAAGCGGTGCCTTAAAAAACCATCGGTAACAAATGCTGCGGTGCGGTGCGTGGCGGATTTTGCCGGACTTCCTGCGCATCGGGTAACCGGTCGAGGTCTTTGGCAAAGTGTGCGATTTGCTGATGTAGTTTCCATTGCAGTGGGTTTCGTTCCTGTATTAATCTGTCTTCGTTGTGCTTTTTCATGGTTAGCCTTTCGTGCCGATGGTCGATACAAATTCGTATTCCCTGAAATCGTTTTTGAACTCCGGGCCGACAATTTTGGCGGTGGTCAGGATGGCATAGAGGTTGGCGTAATGATTGCAAACCGCTTCGGGGCTGAAGTCCTCGTTCGGGTCGGTCAGGCGTATTTTTTGTCCGTTCTCGGTGTGGATAAAAACCCGTGGCAGTAATTTTGTCTGTATCATAGCGGTAAGGGTTAAGCGTTAAAGTTTAAAAGTGCTTTTTCGTAGAGGTTGGCCTGTTGTTCCAGATACTGGCGTTTCTTTTTCAACTCGTTTGCTTTGTTCGGATGGTCTTCGATGGCTGGCAGGATGCTCAGCGCTTCGGAAAATTTGAACTTTTTAATCCGTTCGGTTACCTGTTCCATTGCTTCCTCATAAATTTTCTTCTTTTCCTCTTTGCTGATTTTGGGTTCGGGCAGTTCTACATCGTCGGTTTTTTTCGTAGCGGTTGCGGTGGCTTGTGCCTTTTCCCGGTTCTTTTGATCCTGTTCCATTTTGGAGGCAGCTTGGGCTACCGTTACGCTTTTTAAATGGGCTTCCATATTGGTTTGCAGTCCTGCGCTTTTGAGGGTCGGTTCGGTTACCGTGTCAAAAAAGGCTTCGTCCAATTCTTCAGCGGTACCGGAAAGGGTCAGCGGCACAATGAGGTTGACGGCTTTATCCCCGCAGGCGGTATGAAATAATTGGGATACGATAAAATGGCCTTTGTCGTCGGTGGTAATGGCCAGTTTCCAAACCCCTTTCAGGTTCAGGCTAGCTATATTTTGAAAAAAGTTCGTTGTCATTTTTGAGAGTTCTTAAGGTGGATAATTACTGTTCGTCTTTTAGGATTAGGAGGGTGTTCCCTTTCCTATGGTAGAGGAAAGTACCGTTGGATAGCAGGCTCCTGCGGGTAAGTTCCGTAGCCTCGTCATTCCGTTTGAAGTCAGGCAAACTGTTTGCCCGTGCAATGAGTTCCTGATTGGTCAGGTGCTTAAATTTCCGTTTGGTATGTTTTTCAGCATCGCTTTTTATCTTTTTGAGATAAGAAAGGTAGCGGCCTGTCAGGTCTAAGCCCCTTTTAAATGTGCCCTTAGCGGCCATATAAATTTCCTCGTAAAGGGTAATGTTCTGAGCGGGTAAATTAATTTCATAACGATAGGTGGCGTTACTCCGCTGTTCCTGCATGGTGCAATGTTCCTGAAGGAGTGTTAATTCCGTTTCTGCATTTTTAAGGGATAGTAACGGTAATAAAAGCTGCTCTACGATGTAGCCCTGTTCAGGTGCGCTACTGCTGTCGGCAACACATTGCATACGTTCGCCGTTACTTAAAGTGATATGAAGATTTGAACGTGTCATATTGCGTTTTTTAAGAAAGGGGGATGGCTCCCCCTTTAGGATGATTAATTGAATTGCAGCAAATTATCGTTAAGGTGCCTGTAGAAATCCAGGCACAGGTCAAAGGCGGTTTGCGCTCTTTGTTTGGCTGTTCCTTCGGTGATGGATTTAAATTTGGCTTCACCGTCCTTGTAGTTCCGTACATTTTGAAAGTATCCGGTTACCGAGTTATAAGCCCCGAACAAAGTACCCGCAGTCGTTTTCATTTGCTGTGTCGGACTGCTCATAGCATATTCGTAAACCTTGTCTACCATGTTGGTGTAGGTAGTTGACAATTTATCGGTTTTTCCGGCCATCAGGTTATGGAATACCTCTTTATTGGGTACCATAGCGACTTGTATCAGTTTCTTCACCTCCTGATCCGTAATGCGGACGGTAGACCAATGGTTAAAGATTTCCTGCATTTCATTTGCCATGGTGTTACTGATACCCATCAGCGTATGCGCCTGTTTAAGCCGGTCGCCAGCAGATGCGGTATGACGGATTTTGATAGCGTTGGTATGGTTACGCATTGCAGCGTTAAGCGTATTGTTACACACAATTCTGACGGGGGTGAATGCTGCGGTAATGCTGCCGAAACCATCGTGAGAGGTGGTTAGAAACAGGTACTTTTCTATAAAATCGTCTTTGCCGACACGGATATAGCCGGGCAGCTTGGCGGTGATGAATATGCGTTCGCTTTTGCCTAATGCGCCTGCTGTTTCATACAGCATACCCTGGCCACCGCCGACTATCGCATCGAAAAACTCGAATGCGTTTACATTCTGTACAACCTCATAATCCTTACCGACTACCCCTAAAACCTGCTCGGTGTCGCTGCGGATGGTGGCAAAATAATTTGGTACGGCTATATCGGGAACGGCTTCTTCGTTGTTCCGGCAATCTGTGTTGCTGTCGATGGTAAATAAAGGGCGTTTTTCTACAGTGTAGTTCAAACCGGCGAATTGTATCGCCTCTGCGCTGGTGAGGTATTGTTCTACGATTTTGCCCAATCCATGCCAAGCGCGTTCTTTTACGCTGAAAAAGCTGTATTCCTGATGGGCTTCGTTGAAATTCAGGTGGTGTGCCATGTTTTTAAAATTTGTTGATGAATAAATAGGAGTGGGAATGGGATTAAAATGGCAGGTCGTCATCGTCCTGACTTGCGCCTGCGGTAACCGCTTTTTTTTCCTTGCCTCCGGCGGGCTCTGCGCTTTTAGCCATTGGGCTGAATAGCTTGATGGTGTCGCAGGTGCAAATCAGTCTTGACTGTAAACCTTTGGTTTGGCTTTCATAGGCCTGCGCTTCCACCCATCCTAAGATTTCCACAACGGCGCCTTTGGAGAGAAATTCCGCAAGGCCGGTATTGCGCCAGTAGGTGCAATCGACGAATACTGTTTTTTCCTTTTTTTCGCCCGCTTTATTCTTCCATTTCTCGTTAATGGCTACGGTGAAATTGATGAGTGATTTGTCGTTAACCGTTTTAACTTCTGCTTTTCCGGTCAGTCTTCCTGTGAATAACATGCTTTTGATTTTTTAATGAATAAATTTTTGTTGGTTGCTCTTCTCCCGTCCCAATGCCCTGGTGGATTATTTTTAAAAGAAAAAGGGAAAAAAGAAAGCAATAGGAAGTGCCGGAAAGCAGGCAAAAGGAAATGGAATAATTGGAGGGGACCCTTTGGGGAGGCAGCCGTTTATGCCGGACATCTTTTGCAAACCCAACAGTAAATCCGGCAAGATATTAGCTGCCCTTTTTACCCGTTTCGCCTAAAAATATTCGATGATTAAATAAGAAATACCCTTGGAGTCAAAGGCGATGACCAGGCTCGAAACGCCTAGCGAGTGTTGCCAGCACTTAGTCACAGATTTCCGCCGTTACACTACCAGTTACCATAGGAGGTTCTATTGCTGCTAGTGGCGAACGAACGCTAAATTTTACATCGGATAGCGGGAAAGCGTTCAGACAGATGCTATCCGGCGAAGTGCAGATGAAAGAGGCGCTAAACGGGTCTGTGAAAATCGCCACGATGTTTGGCGAGCACCTCGAATGGAGACGGTTTTGAAGTTTGATTGCCCTGCTATCTATCGGCATTGGTTTTATCAATATCCTACCCATCCCCGCATTGGATGGAGGGCAAGTGCTACTGGTGACCATTGAAGGGGTATGCGGCAAGCCAATTAAACCGGGAACCATGCAAACGCTACAGGTAACAGGTTTTGTAATCACGATAGGCATCCTGGCTGGAGGATACGGAAGCGTTGACCGTTTGGCTTAAAAAGGAGTGACCATATCTTCCGCAATACTTTGACCATCTTAACTACTTGAGTCTAATGTTAGTATTTAGCATTGTTTATTAGCTGAAGTAAACAAGAGAAGTGTGCATTGGTTATCCTAGTGAAATTGTTACCTAATTTCGGTGGTAGCTGATCGCAGTTTCCCTTTCAATTCGATTATAAATAAATTCTTCATCATTGTAACACTTAAATCCGGTGTTCTGTCCTTAAACTTTCTGTTTTAGCAGTTAGCAAATTTGCTTTGCGTATTTCGTAGAGCGTATGAAACCACCCAATCAATTGAATATTTATCCGCAAGTCATCTGCCGGACACCAATTTTTTCCATCCAAGCAGTAATGCCTGAAAAATTTCCTTTACTTAAAGAGTTAATTCGCGATGCCTCGCCAGACTTACATCAGCTCTTCTGTGATTTAGATTACAATTCTTTAAGTAGGAGTCGATCCAAAATTAGTTTTTCCTTATGGAAATACTTTAATAGAGCCAAGTTCAGAGCAACTCCGTTCGGGCGTTTTGCAGCAGTCACGTTGATTACACTACAGACGGCACAGCTGCAAGAAGCTGCTATATACCTGCAGGATGCGCTTACACCGATTATTTTTCATGATTGGGATTTCGGTTTAATCTGCAATGAGTCTATATCTTCTTTAATAAATAAGTCTAAATATTTCATCGTAAATCATACTACGTATAAGGCTGGAAATAACTGGCGATGTGTTGCTTATGTTGATTCTCACTATCAAATCAATTGTATATCACGTTTTGAAGAAATGGATTATATCATTCAATTAACAAATAAATGTGTTTCCAAAATTGATTTGTTGAAAGCAGTGTGCTATAAATTTAATTTAAGTACAGGATCTGTACTAAACCTTATTATGCAGTTAGTCGATATTCAGCTGCTTTGGTGTGATGCGATGATGAACATTACTGGTGAGGATTTCTTCATTAGGACTAAGCAGGAACTGACCGGAAGTAGTAAATATATTATTTCAACACGCGCATGCCACAGTGGCGGATACTTCAATCCTCAAATCAACAAGGTTACTGAACTGGTACATTTTCTCAATCAACATCTTCCATATTCAGCCAGTAAAAATTTACAGAACTTTAAGCATGCATTTCAAAAAAAGTTCGATCGCAGAGCTGTTCCACTTTCAATAGCATTAGATCCGGAATTGGGTTTACCATATGCAGGACGCGCTGTCGTCATAAACGATACCCAGCAGCAGTTAATGGATCAAGTTTTTACCTTCTGTAATCAAGATTCGTCCACTCAATTACTGCTAAATCCTCTGTTAAAATTTATTTTGAACTCCATTACATTAGGGGAAAAAATCACCCGTTTGGAAAATTTACCTACATCCAAAACGATGACTGTGCCGTCCCTGCCCAATACATTTAACCTGCTTTACCACGAATATAAACAGCAGCCGGTCTTACATCATTTCGGAGGATGTTCCGCCAATGTACTACTAGGAAGATTTACTATTGCGGATGACGGCTTGGAAGCTTTGGGCAAAGAAATTGCTCAGATAGAACAACGAGCCAATCCCGATACTTTGTTCTTTGATGTAAGTTACCATGCAGAAAAACATGTAGATAATATCAATCGTCGAAAGCAACTTTATTCCTATGAACTCCCGCTATCCGGATGGTCACCAGGCGAATTAAAACTTCAACTGAAAGACATTGATGTGTTTTTAGACGGCGAGGAGCTTGTTTTGTACTCGAAAGTGCTCCAGAAACGCCTGATACCACGCATACCAACTGCTTACAATTCTAACCGTGCGGAGCTGAACATTTATCGTTTCCTATCAGATGTGCAAAGTCAGTCACTTCGGACCGACCTTAATTTACGAGTTCAGGACTATCTACCCGGCCTTGATCATTATAGCAGAATCGTTTATAAAGAATTTATCTTAAGTCCTGAAACTTGGCGGATATCCGACGAAATTTTAAAGAAGCTTGGTTCAGGAGGAGATGATATCGCAAAGGAAACTTTAAAAGGCTGGCTTGATGCCATTGGTATCAACACCTACTTCAAGGTGGGCCTCACAGATCAAACGCTGACTTTTGATCCAACTCAGGAAGATGACTTATTTGCTTTTGTTAATTATTGCAGGCAGCAACAGAAGACTGCCATCTATATTACGGAAGCACTGATTGACTCAAATACCACAGTTAAGAATGAATACGGTGAAGATTTATCGGCTGAAATATCGTTAACCCTTTATCATCACGAAAAGATCTATGAGGCATGTAGTCCTCCAATGGTGCTTTATGCTGATCAGAAAGCCGCTTTACGAAATATCTATCCGGGTAACGATTGGCTGTACTTCGAAATCTATATGCATCCATCCAGAATGAATCAAGTACTGACAAGTAACATCAAGAGATTTTTGCAGGTCAATAAAAAGCTGATTAAACTCTGGTTCTTCGTTCGTTATGATGATGGCGGCCCACATCTGAGATTAAGACTTCAACTACGGGATGTACAACAAGCATACCATGTGATCAGCCAATTAAACCAAACACTCAAACAGGAATTAAATCTTGGAATAATTTCAGATGTACAGTTAAAGACCTACTCACGGGAGTTGGAACGGTATCATCCATCTCGTATACATCTGGCAGAAGCCATCTTCTATCAAGACAGTAAATATGTATTAACATTGCTGAACGGTAAACCCACAACCACCTATTTATATCATTATACTTTACAAATCATGCTTTCCCTTTTAGAAACCAGTTTCGATGATGAAGCTCATAAACTTAGCTTTGTTATGAACGTAGCTGCAAATTTTAGTAAGGAGTTTGATTTTACTGGCACGAGTTTTAAAGTAATCAATCAAGCGTACAAGCAATTCCGTTCTGACTACCCTTTTGCAAAATGTGACCATGGGCAACTTCCGAAAAAGTATATGTCGGCTTTTAGAACCTATATTAAAACAACAGATTCAGCTGAAACTGTAGCTTTTGTTGCCGACGCTTTTCACATGCATATTAACCGGGTTTTTACCCAAGACCAGCGTAAGCATGAGGCTATTCTTTATCAATATCTGGTCAAGGATATGAAAACTTACCAATATCATTCAAGGAAGACAGGGCAACCCTGATTTTCACATTAAAATATACACCATCAATACTTCCATGCTCAAAATGGAAATTATTCGGATATGCCGTGGCAAGCCTCTTTTGCATATTCAGTAGCCCGGTATTGGACTTCACTGACGCCACCATGGTATTCACCAGATTATGAGTTTCAATGACCAGGAATTGTTGGTCAATAGCGATCCGTATGTGAGCCTGCTGATGCTCTTTGGTCAGGTTTCCGTGTTTGAAAATGTTTTCTGTGAGTGTAAGTACAATTAGCGGTATAAAAAATAAATCCTCGGCAGCTTGGGCAACATCTAAACGAATATGAAGTTGCTGCCGGACCTGATGCAGGTAGATCAAATTCTCAACTTGTTCTACTTCATCTCCTAAACGTATCAATCCACCAATCTTATCCGCATTAATGGCAAACCGCATCATACCGGCTAATGAGCTAACGGCATCTGCTAATTCTGGTGCAATCTTTAACAAGCTATGATAGAAGTAGTCTAGGGTATTAAAGAAAAAATGCGGATTGATCTGAGCCATCAGAAAAGCATTTTGTGCTCTCATAGCTTCTTCTTCGGCTATTTTCCTCTGTATGATTTCGTTCAGCCGATCTCGCTCCAATTGTTCAGATTTTTCTCGTTCGCTCAAGTAATTTCTCAGGTAGAAGTACCCCGTTGAAAATCCCAAAAACAGCAATCCTCTATAAATTGTCTTCATTGTATAAATCAAAGTAGGTCGAAATGAACGGGGCTGAAGATTGATTTTAATGTAGCTTAAGCCTGTATCCACACAATAAGAGAGAAAAATCAAGACAACAATTTCAGTAATGATCACTAACGGAAGCTGCCATAGATAATAGTTTTTGAATTTCGTTGTCCACGGGAGTATCAATAATGCATGCAAGTAAAATAGAAAGATAAGCAGCACATAGTGCCCCAAATAGGTTAATGGGTGTCCAAAGGAACCTACCGATATACCAATGATGAAGGTTTCTAAAACGATATATAATCCCCAAATTAGGATATGCGTCCTGTAGGTAAGAAACCATTTTTTGAGTTGTCCTGTCACTTATTTCTCCTTTTCTAAATCATAAACAAACCATTTTATCCTATGCATTCCGTTAGAGATTGCAAACCTGCTATTTTTAAAGAAAAAATCATGAAACGTAAAACCTTTAAAATCACCCGGTCCACCCTGTGCACCTTTGCCAACCCTGTTTCCGGTCCAAAACCGAGTATGGAAACTGATCCAACTACTAGCGTAGTGACCACTACAGCTACAGGAGTTTTTACAGTGAGGGTGCAAAGGTAGAGCATGGAGCGGGTGACGATCTATTTGTTACCCGTTCTTAATATCTTCTCCGCTAAAAATTGAGCAAATTCCTTTCGATAATAATCGCCAACAGTAACTTGAAGACTATTGGACATCTTTATCGTGTTGCCATAAATATAATCGATATGTCGCTTACCGATGATAAAACTTCGTTGAAACTGTCCAAACCCAGCATAGGGTTTGAGAGATTTTGAAATCTCATTGAGCGACATATGCGTTAATACATTTCCTGCAGTTGTGTGAATCAATACATAATTTTGTTTACTTTCAACCGCAACGATGTCAACGATTCGAATTTTGACTAATTTAAGGTTATCGTTTGAGTTTTTAACAAGGACAAAGTCTTCGACGTCCATAAGCTGCCCCGGCGAGTGAGTCGATGAGTTAGGAAATAGTTTCATCACAGTCGCTGCAAATTTGGAAAAAGAATAAGGTTTAAGCAGATAGGCATCTACATTCGCTTCATAGGCTTCGTATGCAAATTTCTTGTAAGCTGTAGTAAAAATAAGTTTTTGCGTCTTCCCTCGGAGCTGTTGCGATAACTCTATTCCAGATATGTATGGCATTTTTATATCCATTAATATCAAATCGACCTTTTGATTTCCGGATAGATCTGCAAGAGCATCTAACGGATTAAGATAGGCTTTTTTAAGCGTAAGGGTAGGTAAGTTGTTAACGTAACCTGTTAACCAATCGATTGCGAAAGATTCATCGTCAATAATAATACAAGAGTAAGTGTTCATACCTTAAGAATGTGTTTATATTTTGGTACTAAACTTAAGAATGGAAACTCCATGTGTGACTTGGCCTTGAACTCCTTTTAACCGAATAGACTACAAAAAGTACTTTTACATACAGAAATAAAACTGTTTCAAAAAAGGTGGCAAATTGTAGATTTATACTGCTAATTTGCTGTGCACTGTAGGCCAGCTACAGAATTGTAAATATTCCATTTGATAGCTGAAGTGCGTGGATGAAGTGTAGATTTTGATATCTTAAATAGACAAGAATATGTTGAGATGCATAATTATAGACGATGAACAATTTTCGGTAGATGCATTATCGAGTTATATTCAATTACTGCCCGGATTGGAGGTGGTCGGTATTTATCTGGACCCGCTTGAGGCATTAAGTAAAATCGATTCCAGCGACCAAATCAACATCATATTCATGGACATCGATATGCCAAACTTGTCGGGCATTGAATTGGCTAAAGTTTTACGCCACAGGACGGAGCGGCTTATTTTTACCACATCACATTCACAGTACGCTTTTGACGCCTATGAAGTTGATGGAGACGCGTTCTTGCTGAAACCCTTTACGTTCGTAAAATTTACGACCACCATAAACAGATTTTTTTTTAAAAAAGATATTCACCAAAATGATAGGCCGCTTACCTTGAGAAGTAACCACTTTTTCGTTAAAAATAAGGATGAAAACCTGCGCATTCTAAATGTCTGTTTTGATGATGTGATCGCTTTTGAAAGTGCAAATAACTATGTGAAAATTCATGTACAAGAAAAAAAGTATATTACGGCCTATCTAACTATAAGTGATGTGCTGGATATCGTCAGTGATCGTAAAGAATTCCGACAGTTTCATAGGGCTTTTATCCTTTCAACTCGTCATATTGAATATATTGAGGGAACGGTTATCAGGTTAACCAACCTTTTGCAGGTTAATGTAGGCGAAAGTTTTAAACCTGATTTTAATGAGTTTATGAACGAACGCCTGCTGAAAACAAGCAGAAAAATCAAGTCGTAAATTCATTTTGAACCTCTAAATTTACTCCAGTTCCTCTTTTCTTCAGGTGTTTTAGTAACGAATCATTGAAAATGATTTGTTGTTGTTGTGTGATGCTGTTTGCCGAAGAAACATGGCATGCCTGTTAATTAGCTAAAGTAAAAAGTTTAATCCTCGCTTCCTTGCGGCATGAAGTTCCTATATCAATTGTTTCGCTTTTAGCAGTATTATAGACAAAGGAACGGACGATTAATCGGATGTTATTTAGCGCGAACCATTAATCGTCCATAACAAGACAATTCAATAAAGACAAGTTTTCCAATAGGTGACATCAATTTTCTTGGTAGAACGTATGATTTTCTCGGCATAAGGCTGTTAAAAAATTCCCTAACAAAGAACTATCTGCTTAAATTTATAAAAACGAGCCAATGCCCCTAAGTTATAGGTTGACTTGATAACCCTATAAATATTTAAGCTTCAATATGAAATTTTTGTGCCTGTTAAGTTTATTAATCATCACACGTACTGCCCTTAGTCAAATGTTATCAGGAAAAATTTATAATAAGAAAAAACAACCGCTCGAAGCAGCTACGATTGTATTGCAAAACAATTCGAACATAAAGAAGACCGTTTTCTCTAACCAAGATGGTAGCTATTATTTTGAAAAGATACAACCCGGAACCTATAAGATAACAGTTACCCATACTAGTTACAACACTAAAGACACTACATTCACTATTGATAATAATACTGAACTTAATCTCGTCATGATTGAAAAATATGTGCAACTAGACGATGTTGTGATTAAATCCCGGAAAAAATTTATCGAAAAAAAGGTTGATCGTATAGTTTATAATGTTGAAGGAATCAGTTTGTATGAGAATAAGGCCGTTGCTGATATCTTAAAAAGTTTGCCTCGATTGAATGTGACTCGTAGCACAATTGAGATCAAGGGACTCGGACCTGCAGCAGTTATGGTTGACGATCGGCTTATTTATTTAAGCAATAAAGATTTACTTGACTATTTGAATATTTTGAAAGATGAAATTTCTAGTATTGAAGTAATCACCAATCCGCCTGCTAAATATGATGCCCAGGGGAGCGGACTTATTAATATTGTTACCAAAAAGAAAAAGGCTTACGGACTCTTTGGGTATTTGGAGTCTAGTTTCACAAAAAACTCTTACTTTATTAATGATGGAACTATAAATATAGGCTACCGAAACAAAAATCTTAGTTTGATATCGTCTTTAGGTGGCGCTGTTGGAGCTTATAAGGAGACCTTGCAATCAAGCGGCACTTTCTTTGATTCCGGGCAAACCGATTGGAGAGACGAAGGGAAAAACAAAACTAAGTTGAACAACGATAGATTTAATGTAGCTCTGGAGCTATTACTTAGCAAAAACACAAAAATCTATTCCTCATACAGTTTAGCTACCAATCATAACAAAAGCTTCAAAAATCACAAGTTAAGTTATGAATATAATGCAATCATTGATTCTTTGGGGTTGACCAATGGTTTAAACAAAGACCGTGGCTACACTCATATCGCAAGTGCTGGAATAAATTCCGTGTTTGGAAAAAACAATAACTCATTGGCAGGTACAATTGATTATGTAAACAAATCCAATTCCAGCCAAAGTAATTCCACGACTGTTGATTATTATAATAATTTAACACCGACTAATACGCATATTGATCTTTACAATTTTGGTGATATACCTAAAAATGTTTTTAGTACTAAGTTAGATTTCTCCTTTCCGAAATGGTTTGAGAAAATTGACTTGGAAACAGGTCTAAAATATACGTTATTTAACAATCATAGTCGTACTGATTACGACGAGTTGATTAATGGAGTTTCAATTTACAATCACATCGTTACTCCAGATACATTTGCCTACAAGGAGCAAAATCTCGCAGCTTATGTGTCATTCAGTAGAAATGTAAGAAAGTGGAACTTTAAAGGGGGTATTAGATTTGAAAGAACAGTAACTAATGGATCATCAGCTCAACAGGACACTCATAATACCTTCAGTAATTTTTTTCCAAGTTTATTCGCCCAATATAAATTTACTGATGAAACATCAACAGACGTTTCGTATACGAGAAGAATATTAAGACCCACCTTATTTGATGTAAATCCGCTACGCGTCTACAATAGTATTTTTTCGAGCTATATTGGTAATCCTTATCTTATTCCAAGTCTACAAGATAACATTAACTACAATTTTGTATGGAAAAGTAATTACCTTTTTAGTCTATTTTATAATAAAACTCATCTCCCCATAGTATCATTACCTTATAATACAATTGGGAGTACGATTGAATACCAAAAAGAAAACAGTGGGAATCTTTATAATTACGGGATTAATCTGGATGCTAGCTTTAGCTTAAATTCTCGAATAAGGAGTAATCTTAGTTTGGGTATAAATGGCTTCCGGTACCACACGGCCTATAATTACAATTTAAGTAGAAAACCACTGAATGTTACATTTTCTACAAGTCAATCTATACAATTCAACTCTACATTCTCTTCAGATATCAACTTTTCAGCTGTATTCCCTGGAGCAAATAATGTGTCTACCCAGAAAGGTTATTCTTCATTCGATATTGGATTTACAAAAGCGCTGATCAATAAGAAGCTGATCTTAACCTTAGCAATCCAAGATCTATTTCGCTCGTATTCGCAATCGAGCATTACATCAACAGACTCATTCAAAATTTATACTTATAACTATTACGATTTTAGACAATTATCTCTTTCGGTAAAATACAAATTTGGGACTGAACTAAAGGTAGTCAAGAAAAAAACAAACATTCAAGAAATAAGAAGACTGTAATGTCCATATGATGCTCATATAAAGCAAATCGGTTCGAATCGTTGAACACCTAATCTAAAAATGTCATGTTTAAAGAAAGAATGAAAGTACTATTGCCACAAGTGCACACCAGAGAAAACTTTTGGAAATAATTTGCATGCAGCAGGCAGGCGATTTGATTCGAGGCAAAGCAACTTTTGTTGTCAGCTGTAATCCGTTTACTGAACAGGGTATTGATCTCACTTCATGCAGCAATTTTATTAAGTCTGCCGGATCAAACTGTAAAACTAATAGTGTACGCTAATAAGATAGCCAGCTAATGTTAACGATCAACAAATGAGTAATATCGCTAAACTTTCTCAATGGTTTCACTTTATTCATTAACAAAATGCTAAAAAACAAAATTCAAACACTGGTTACCAGGGAGAATCTTGGTGACCGAGGAAATTTTGAGATCATTTATGACTCAAATGCAGCAGACATCTTAGGAGGTTTAGAAGCTTGCCCTTACTTGGGTAAGTGTGGAACTTATACTGGTGATTGCCAAAACTTAACAAACTGCGGTACTTATACCGATGCTGCTTAGTATTTCCTAAACCTTATCATTCAATAATCAAATCAAGAGGATCTTGACATCAGACCTGATAAAATAGGTTCTCTTAAACGTTGGCCACAATGTTCATTTTAATGATTGGCTGATTTCTAACACTTTTTAACTTATTAGAATATGCTTAATAAAAAAATACACTCGCTTGTACTCCAACGTAAGCTTGGACAGTTCGAAGATTTCGAAATCATTTATGATTCAAGTGCATCAACAGTTGTTGGCGGCCTGGCTGCTTGTGACAAGTTATCGGACTGCGGCACTTTCACTGGTTCTTGTGATAGTTTAAACAAATGCGGCACTTTTACTGAACAGCAGGCATCTTGATTTTGAACAGAGTATCAACTTTCAAAAGTAAAAATAATGCTTAAAACAAAACTACAATTACTAGTAACAACGGGGTACCTAGGTAAAACATCCCATTTTGAAATTATCTACGATGCTAATGCAGATAAGATTAAAGGAGGCCTAGCATTCTGTGGTGAACTGCAGAGTTGTGATAATTTTTCGGGAACCTGTGACAAGTTAAGTACTTGCGGCACATTTTCAGAAAAACAAGCTGCTTAGTTCCGAGAAACATGAAGTCAAATTAACAAATTCTTAAACATTTTAATTTTTTAATCATGCTCAAAAAAAAGATTCAAACACTGGTTGCTAAAGAGAATCTTGGTGACCAAGGAAATTTCGAGGTCATTTACGATTCAAATGCCGTTGACATCATGGGTGGGCTAGAAGCTTGTCCAAGGCTATCAAACTGTGACAGCTACACAGGGGATTGCTCCGCATTATACTCATGTGGCGTATATAAGGATGCTGCTTGAGGTACAGAGGTCATTGATTAACAGTTTTACTATCCAATAACATGTGCAGGGGTCTTAACCACCTGCACATGTTTGAACCCAATCATAAATAAAATGAAATTATCGAAATATATTCTATCTACTGATTCACTTGAAGAGGTAGGCTTAAATAACAAGCGTATTATATTTTCTACCCGCTCAGCAACTTCAATCCTGATAGAAAACGAGATCTTTGATAATTTATCAAATGGTAATTTTAATAGCGTTGCACCTGAATTGTTAACTGTGCTTAATGAAAAGGAATTTTTGGTCCCTATCGAACAAGATGAATTTGAACATATTATATCTACTAACAAAGGGGTTAAAGATGCCAGTAACTTTTTGTCTATGACTATTCAGCCTTCTGCTAACTGTCAATTAGGTTGTGGGTATTGTGGTCAAAATCATTCCAAACATTATGCAAGTGATTCGGTGATCGAAAAATATTATGAAAGGATTGTTTATTTACTATCTCAAAAAAAATATGAAGGTATATCGATTACATGGTATGGTGGCGAACCACTTACTGGTTACAGTGCAATTAAGAAAACATCAAAAAAATTAATCCAATTAGCTGAAGAGCGTGGTTTGAAATATGTGTCAGACATGATCACTAACGGTTTAAGCTTGAAGCCGTCCTTATTCAAAGAGCTCGCCGAAGAATGCAAGGTAACACACTATCAGATTACGCTAGATGGCAACGCAGAATCTCACGATCAACGACGATTTACCAAAACCGGAGATCCTACATTTGATATTATTACTAAAAATATCATTGATGTTACCAGTATGAAAGAATATTATGACAACAGATGTCATATTTCAATCCGGGTAAATATTGATAAAACTAACTATCAATATGTAGATCCACTGATAGACTTTATCAAAGACACCGGTTTACAGCGAAAAATTAGTATGTATTTCGCAACCATTGTAGATTTTGGCGGGAACGACGCAGGAAAAGACAGTTTACAAAAAAACTTTTTTGCAGAGAAGGAGATTGAATGGCTTCTCAGATGTTATGAAAATAATATTAATATGAATGTCATGCCTAAACGAACTTACTCCGTTTGTATGGCTGAAAAAAAAGATTCGGAAGTGTTTGATGCATTCGGAAACATATATGCATGTTGGGAATTTCCCTATTCAGACGTCTATGGTGCAGGCGACAGTTTGATTGGAAACTTGTTTTTCCCTAAAGAGACTTATAATGAAAATGCTACTTTAAGGGATTGGAACGAAATGCTACAATCCGGCAAAACCTGGTGCAAAACTTGTACTCATCTTCCTATTTGCGGAGGTGGCTGCCCAAAATCATGGGTCGAAGGGACACCTGCCTGCCCACCTTTTAAATCCAACTATAAAGACAAGCTACTTTTAGATTACTTTATCAGAAAGCAGAGTGAACAAGGAGCAACAAATACATTCGCATAAAGAAGGACTGGCAATTCTAATTCTTTTAACCTGATTATAAAAGAAGTTATTTCTATCAATTTAGAACTTAAAGATTATGGGGTATCCTTTTTATCGTCAGCTTGACTCTTTCGATTGCGGTCCTACTTGTCTAAAAATGATCGCAGAGTTTTTCGGTAAAAAGTATTCGTTAGAGTTTTTACGGGAAGCTTCTTATATCACACGCGAAGGCGTGAGTTTACTGGGTGTAAGTCAGGCAGCTGAAAAAATTGGATTTCGGACACTTATGGTGAAAGTCACCTTAAACGGATTGAAAGAGGAATGTCCCTTGCCAGTCATTTTGCACTGGAACCAAGAGCATTTTGTTGTCTTATATCGTATTCAAACAAGCAACGGATTTGGAATAAAAAACAAAACTTCAAAATATCTTATTGCTGACCCTTCTCATGGAATAACTAAGCTAAGTGAAGATGCTTTCATGAAATATTGGCATACCAATGAAAAGCAACAAGGAATTGCATTATTGATCGAGCCTACGGCAGCCTTTTACGCTCCCGATCTGGGCCGGCAAAAAAACAAAAGTGAATCTTCATTTTTACTAAGTTACCTGCGTCCTTTTAAACTCCCATTGTTAAAACTACTGCTCTGTATGGGACTATCAGTCGGAATAACGATAACCTTACCGTTCCTGACTAAAGGTTTAATAGACAGAGGTGTATTAGGGAAAAGTTATAATTTGATTCTGCTATTTATAGGCTTTCAAATGCTGCTTTATATCAGCAGCAGCATTCTTGATATTCTTCGAAGTTGGCTGCTTTTACACATGAACGCCAAAATCAGTCTGAACATTATTTCTGATTTTTTAAAAAAAATGATGCTGTTGCCAATTAGCTTTTTTGATTCGAAATCAGTTGGTGACGTTTCTCAAAGAATTAGTGACCATCATCGGATCGAAGTATTTTTAACTACAGAAATAATCAACACACTTTTTTCTTTCTTTCAGGTGTTAATTCTTTCCACAATCTTATTGTCCTACAAGCCCACTATTTGGGCTACCTTCATTTCATTTAGCGCCATAGGTGTGATTTGGATTATCCTTTTTCAAAACAAGCGAAAAAAGATGGACTACCTCCGATTTCAACAAGGTAGAACTGCACAAGAAAAGCTCTATGAATTGGTCGTAGGTATGCAAGAAATCAAACTATATGGAAGTGAAACAGAAAAACGCTGGGAATGGGAGCATTTACAAATGCGTCAATATAGACTCAATATCAACAGTCTCAAGCTCGAACAATTTCAACAATCTGGATTTATTTTTTTTACTCAATTCAAGAACATCCTAATATCTTACCTCGCTGCAACAGCAGTATTGCATGGTGGCATCAGCTTAGGAGTAATGCTTAGTATTTCATTCATCATAGGGCAGACCAACGGTCCATTACAGCAGTTGACTCAATTTTTTAAATCCGGACAAGATGCGAAACTTAGTTTCAGCAGATTACAAGAAATTCATGTTAAAGATGATGAAGAAGTTGATGGTTTATATACAATTCAGTCTTCGCAACGAAGTCGTATCTATGAAAGTCTACATTTAAACGCTGTAGGATTTCAATATCAAGGTCCCCGATCTCCATTTGTTTTAAGGAATGTCAGTATAACTATACCCAGGGGCAAGACTACTGCCATTGTAGGAGCGAGTGGTAGTGGAAAAACTACTCTGTTAAAAATTTTACTTGGCTTCTATAAGTCCACGCAAGGGGAAATTCTTGTAGGGGAAGACAAATTAGCTGAGCTATCACCCAAGTGGTGGCGAAGTCAATGCGGTACAGTTATGCAGGACGGATATGTTTTTAATGATACAATAGCAAGAAATATTGTTGTGGATGGTAAGACAATCGACACAGAAAAGTTTAAAGAAGCGATTCGTGTAAGTAACGTCGAGGAGTTTGTTAATCAACTTCCGTTAAAATATAACACTAAAATAGGAACAAGTGGAATGGGTTTAAGTGGCGGACAGAAGCAAAGAATACTAATCGCCCGAGCAGTATATAAGAACCCAGAATACTTATTTTTTGATGAAGCTACGAGCAACTTAGATTCTACTAATGAAACTGAAATTATGGATAATTTAAACGAGTTTTTCTTAGGTAGAACTGTTGTAATTATAGCTCATCGTTTGAGCACGGTCAAAAATGCGGATCAGATTATTGTTATGGAAAAAGGGCGAATTGTTGAAGTTGGAACTCATATGGTATTGACAACCAACAAGGGTGCTTATTATAAATTAGTTAAAGATCAACTTGAATTAGACGTTTAAAGGTATCTGTCATTAAATTTTTAATACACATTGAGATTCCAGTTTCTATACTGCATGTGGCAACGGCAATGAAAAGAGTGAAATTGTAATGCTTTTTAAGCAGATATTCTGTTGTTTAATAATCGGTCTTCATATTGGCAGAGTGTGATGAATCAGTGAAAATACGGAAGTGTTTACCACTTGGCTTGAAAATGCGTGACCATGTATTCTGAAACACTTTGACCATCTTAAATACTTGGATTTATTCTTAAATTCAATCCCAACTCACACAATTGTATGCTCAAAGGAGCAAGGAATGATATGGTCAAGGGCTCCGTATTGTCCATTCTGGACCTCTTAATAAGTACACCTAATAGCAAACTGGAATATGAGCAAATTTAGTTTATTCATAACACAGGCTTGTCGCAATATTATTTAACACTTATTGCTTTTTTTAATTAAAAATAATATCATTACAGTTAATGCATTGAGTACGTGACCCAAACACCAATTTGAAAAGATGGGTACGATTTGTACTAATCGTATTAAAATTAGGATTTAACTTATTCTTATCACATGGCAAATAATGCCCCCGGCCAGCTATTAGGATTTTCATTACAATATCCGAGAGCGCTATGGCACCTCTTGAATTGCAGCCAAGATCATAAAGTTTGTTTGGAGGTTATAGGAGACGTTGGAGTACTTCAACCTGATAATGGCGTTGTGAGTGAAGAAGACAAATCATCTCAAGTAAGCAATCCTGTAACAGACAAATCGATAGATTTATGGAAAACTCTAAGCAACTGGGTTAAAGCTGTAATTGAAGGCGAAATTGATGCCGATAAGACTAAGTTTTTATTGTACACAAATAAAAAAGGGCGCAAAGGAATTGTAGATTCATTTCATGCCGCCAAGGACATTGCTTCTGCTAAAACCGCTGTTCATGCCGCTTGGAAAAATTTAGCTAAGATTAAATCAGATCATGAGATACATAAATATATAGAGTTTTTAAAATCTAACGAAGATATACTTTCTGATATCGTCTCCAATTTTGAATTTCAAATTGGTTCAAGTAATGGAAGTGAAGAAGTAAGAAAAGCCATCCGAGCAAAGCATGTGAGCGATTCTCAAGTCGAATATATTGAGCATGCATTATTAGGGTGGCTGCACACAAATGTAACAAAAAAGCTATCAAACAAAGAGGACGCAATTGTTTCATGGAATGAATTCGATGCCTATGCAAGTGTTGTATTTGGCAGCGCAAGGCGACGGGAACTGATAGATTTTACGCTGCAATATCCTTTAGAACATTCTGATGTGAAGAAGCAAAAGCTTGAGCGTCCTCCATACATCCGTCAACTCGAAGCAATAAAGGGGGACGACGATGATATTCAGCAGGCTGTAACTGATTTTCTAAAAGCTAAAGTGAATCGTTTCAAGTGGATCGAACAAGAACTTATAGATGAACCAGCAGCAAGAGAATTTGAAGAAAAATTAACTGACTATTGGAAGTCCCAAAAGAAAATGGTCAATATAACACACCCAGGCCTTGGTGAGGAAGAGAAAGGGCAATTGGTATATAATCAATGTAGAATCAGGCAACAAGTCATCAAAAATCAAGATCCTCCACCTGCGACTATAGCTGGTACCTATCACTTGATGTCTAACAGCTTTACTATTGGGTGGCATCCTAAGTGGGAAGAATCATTTATAAATAATAAATCGCAGGAAAATGAGTGAATTAATGGAAGAAGTGAGATTGTGGAATACTCCTATTGTTGGCGCATTTTTACTTTATAAATTCACGCAAGGATATATGTCGTCTCATCCAAATGGTGAGGCTCCCATGGCTATTCAACATTTTATCGCAATAGCAATTCTGACAAATGAACGGCTTAAAGCGCCAATTAGCAATTTAAGGGAGAATCTTCAATCATATGTAAAGAGTTTTGAGGATAATCGTAGTTCCGATATACTTCTGAGCATTCAGGAAAGAATAAAAGACAAGCTTCCCTACACTTGGTCTTCGATAGATATAGCAGTTGCAAATGGGCTATTGTACTGGGATGTGGATGAAGCCAAGCTTTATGCAAGGCTTTCTGAAAGGAGTCCCGGCTATGGAAATGCTCCAAAAGCGCAAGTTAAGAAAGATGGTGAAAAAGCTGAAATACTAGGTAGATGGTTTTCACAGCACACTATAAATGCTATAACCGCTTATTTTAAAATAATACTTTAATGCAGTTTCAGATAGTTAGAATTATTATTTGGCCAAAAAAAGAGGAGCTTATTCCCCAAGTAGTTGACTTCGCGAAAGGTAAACTAAACGTAATAACAGGAGCATCACGCACAGGAAAATCAGCAATCATTCCAATAATTGATTATTGCTTAGGATCGAAAGATTGTTCCATACCGATAGATACAATTCGTGATTATGCTAGTTGGTATGGAGTAGTAGTTAGTACCTCTGTCGAACAAATCCTGTTTGCAAGGCGCGTTCCAATAGGTAATCAATCATCGAATGATTTTTACATGCTTCGCGGAATCGCTATTGTGCCTCCTATAAAAATTACTGAGCCTAATGAAAAGTTAGAAAGTATTAAACATATCTTAAATGGAATATCAGCTGTACCATACTTAAGCCTCAATGGAAATGACGAAATTGGTTTTTCAGGTAGGCTAAGTTTTAGAGACTTGATGGCATTTGTGTTTCAAAGCCAGGATATAGTTGCAAATCAAAACATCCTCTTTTATAAAACACATGCTCATGAGCATAGGGAAAAACTTCGAAACTGGTTTCCCTTTATAATTGGCGCAGAAGACACACAAATGCTTCAGTCACGGATCAGGATACAGGAAATTGAAAAGAATCTGAATCGCCTGAAGAGAGAACTGGAGCGGGTCGGAAATATTTCGGCAAATTGGGTGAAGAATATGCAGGGTCATCTAAGAATTGCCAGGGAATATGGTCTTTTGAGTGATGATTATGTTGAAACTAACGATACCGATTATCTTATTGAAATTGCCTCATCATTATTAGAACTAGAACCGGATCATTCACGCACATCTGTTAAAAATATAGAAGGATCAAATGAAGAATTGCGAGCGTTAGAAGATGAAGAAGAGAAGCTTAGCTTTGATATTGCAGCTATCAAAAAGCGGCTGAACGATCTTCGAGGTCTACAATCTGGTTTGCAAGATTATGGCAATTCAGTAATGCGTAGAAGAGATCGTCTTCACATCTCCAAATGGCTTGACGACATGAGCACTACAAGTGGCGCATGCCCCTCATGTGGCAGTACAGAACATCCATCTGAATCTTCTGAATTAGAAAAAATTTCTAGAGTTTTTAAGAAGTTAGAAGAAGAGTCAAAGAAGGTAGCTGAAGTTCCCGGATCATTCCCTCGTGAGGAAGAAAAGCTAAAACTAGATTTGGCGAAATTGTTAGAAGATAAAAGAGTATTACAAGAGAGATACGACCTTATAAGAGCCAGGGACAAAAAGGTTCAGGAGGAATTTCAGCAGCGTAAAAACATGTATCTTTTTTTAGGTCATTTAAGGGCCCACTATGAAATTTTTAAACAGCTGGGTGATGGAGGTGACTTACAAATTCAAATTGATCTTTTACAAACTGAATACGATCAATTGCTCAAATTAGTGGATGCAGAAGGAGTAACAAAAAGGGTGCAGGCGGCTACAGCAAGAATTGCTACTAAGATGCTTACTCACTTAAAAGGCCTTGATGTTGAAGATAAATATAAAGAAGTAGCGCCAAGATTTGATATAAGAGATTTAAACATCCAGGTGCTCGGAAGCACCAGCCATTGGCATTTTCTAGCCCAAGTGGGCAGTGCTTCTAACTGGGTTTCATTTCATATTGCCTTAATGTGCGCTTTACAAGAATTCTTTTTGGGCTTAAAAAATTCGCCAGTGCCTAGTTTCGTCATTTTCGACCAACCTAGTCAAGTATATTTTCCCAAACTTAAGAAGAAGCATAGCGATGAGTCCGTTGATCTTGATGTGAAATTTGAAGATGATGAGGATGCAGAAGCTGTAAGAAAAATTTTTCAAACAATATCTAAGTCAATTTCAGAATCTAATGGTTTGTGGCAAGCGATTATTCTCGATCATGCTGACGATTCGATATATGGCAAAGATGTTCATGAGGTTGCAGTTTGGAGGAACGGAGATAAATTAATACCAAGTACATGGGTTGAATAATCGTTAAAAAACATACCACCTAGTTTTTTTGCCGATACCAGGTATTGATTAGTTAGTATGTAACCTGTGAAAAGCATTCGCTGGCATTCTATGACCGGGTAGAGAGCAAATATTTTGGCACTCTTTTGTCAAAAGTTACCTTGAATCAGGATCGACGGTATAGAGCAGAAATTAAACGGTGAATTGAACACGCGTGCTGCTAAAAAATTTTTATAGCATGGTCCGTTGAAACACCTGAAGACATGCACATCAATATATTCTTGAGGCTTTTTAATTTAAAAAGGAGAGTATGATTTCATTAGAATCTCCACCTCTAATTAATAACTTTCAAAAGTTTGTTGCCATCGCAATATTTAAAAACAGCCTGATAGTAAAAGTTAAATTTATGACGATAAAAACAAATTACATCTCGTCGCCAAATTTCTTAACGGCCCTTTGGTGAAGTAGGCGTAGACAGTTAACCAAGTTGCCGTCTGGGTCACGCAGTAAAAGGGTTTTATTGCCCCATGACATTAGGGTAGGCGGTTGTATCAGCCGGTCTTTGGCGGGATTAGCCAGAGCGCTAGCGGCACTAATGATGCGAGATCGGCTTCTGTAGCTGTTCTGATGGTCTCTATATAGTATGATATACGATTAGATTGGATAACGATGAATTTATTGGCCGATCCGAACCTTTTCTGGTCCGGTGACAATGATCTCCGGTTTGCCTTGTAATCAATCAGTTTATATTTGTTTTCAAACAGGAGGCGGTCGGACTAATGACATCCGTTTATTTCCTGATTCTTTAAAGCTGCTGGCCTCTATCTCAGGCTTTATTCGTGATCTGCTTCAGCATCTTGCTTAATACGATTTCATAAATTACATAAGCCACAAAAACAAGGAAGCCGGGTTGCAAAGATGAATTGTTGGTGGTCACCGTGGTCAACATATCATTATGAATGTTCAAACCTCCAAGCTGGCTCTTCAGAATCCCATTCAAACCAATATAGGTCATGGCAATGCCCACCACCATCACGTCTGCCATATTCCACTTACCGGATTCAAAAGCAAGATAACGGATGACCTTGTTTTCCGCTATTCGCTCGTTTCCTAACACATGCAGACCTGAAGCGATCAGGATGAGTACAGGCAATACAATCACGAACAAGAACAGCAAAACACCTACGAGTACGGCATCAGGTTTAGGCTGCGACACCAGTACCTGGATAATTTCCAGCAAACTTTTGTTCTGATAAAAAAGCACCTGGTTCTCAAAACCCAGTTTTTCACCCAGCAGCATAAAGCTCATGCTGCCAATACGGGCATCGACTTCAATGATGGATGAAGTAACGCCAACCACTAAGAGTACGAGAGCGATCAGTAAAGACAGGATGAACATTGTTGTCTGCAAATGTGCCTTACGGCGCAGCAACCACCATAACAACGTCACAAACAGTACACAACCCAACATGATATACGCATAATAATAATTCACCTTGCGGATATCTTCTAATTGATGAGTAAGTTTTGTATTGAGTTGCGTAGTGCTGTTGACCTGATATTTAGCGTACATCGCCTTTGCCAACACAACCTGAGCTTCCCCAGTACTGTCATAGGTCTGGCGCTCCAGTTGCCCCAGCTTGCTGGTGGCAATATTTTTTAGCCTTTTGGTACTGGCCGGGCTGTTCACTTTTGTGATGATCGTCCGGGCAAATGAAGGTACCTGAGCCTGGATATCCCGAACATCAATGACCTGGTTGAAGGCAAACTTTTTCAACTTGCCGGCAAAGGTTTTCTGAGGCCGGTTGATCTGTGCCGCAGTTTTGGCAACCAGTCCGTGCAGTTGTTTTTCCACCTGTGCCTGCATCGCCTTCTTTTGCTGGCGGCTCAGCTTGAAGTTATCCACCCTGCCATTCACCACCTCCATAATCTGTTCACGCCACTGGTCGATAGAAAAAATGCCGAACGTAATATTATTGATTGTACTATAATCTTGTTTCAACTGCTCCTGCTGGCGGGAGAACAGGCTTAAGTGGTAGCCGCAATAACCAGTGATACCAAGCAGGATGGCGAGGGCAATGGTCAGGATGATATTGCTTGTACGAAATGTGGGCTGCGATGCAGTCGTCGAATCTGTATTTAAAACTAAAGTTTCTGCAGACGGTTCCGGTTCGGCACTGCCCGGCTGATGCGCATCATGCGGTGTAATGAATTTCAGTATGGTTGAAAGAATAAGGCTGTATAAGACGAAGCAGATGAAAATGATATAGCCCGGTTGTAAGGCGGTGTTGTTGGTGGTGACAATGGTCAGCGGATCACTATTGATCTTTAGGAAAGCCAGCTGGCTTTCGAGCAGGCCGTTCAGGCCGATATAAGCCATCAGGATAGCGATCACGATGACATCGGCCATGCTCCATTTACCGGATTGAAAAGCGAAATACTTGATGAATTTGTTTTCCGCCAGTTTGCGTTTACCGAGCAGGTGAATACCCGTCGAAGAAAGCTTCATGATCGGAAATAGAATACTGAAGACCATGATCAATACCCCCACCAAGATGGAATCTACTTTGGGCTGACTGATGAGTACATGGACAACGTCCATGATGCTTTTACTTTGAAAGAACAAGACTTGGTCTTTAAAGACCACGTGTTCGCCCAAGAGCACAAAATCCAGCGACTTGATACGGGCATCCACTTCGATCATGGATGCGGTAAGTCCGATGCCCAGCAAGATAAACGCAAAAAGCAGCGACATTATAAACAAGGTGGCGTGCAATGGGGTGTTCTTCCGGAAAAGCCACCACAGGAGCAGCACCACCACGACAATGCCCAGCATCGCTGATGAGTAAGTGTACATTGTCGAACGGATCTGACCCAACGATCGGTCAAGATGCTGATTCAAGGCATCACGGTCGGTAACATGATACTTTTTGTACAGCCTGCCGGTAATCGCATGATTCGCTTTTATGGTACTGTCCAGATAAGGGGTGCGTTCCAAAGCAGCGACCTTACCCATGGCCATTTTGCTAAACTGATTTTTATTAGCCGGGTTATCTACCCTGGCAATGACCATGCGCGCAAATGAAGGTACCTGCGCCCTGATCTTGTCTGTTTTAACAAATTTATTGATGGCGAACAGCTTGATTTTACCGCTGATCGATTTCTGCGGTTTTTTAACGAGTGCTTCGGCTTTATTGATCAGCGCCAGGATGATCTGTTCAACTTCCTTCTGCAACTGAGCCTTCTGTTTCTTCGTTAAAGTAAAGTGCCTGACCTGATGATTTAAAATGCCGGCTATATCATCATGCCATTCCTCCACCGAAAACAGCCCCAGGGTGATGTTATTGGCAGCGGAATAGTCTTGTTTGATCTCTTCCTGCTGTGCAGAAAGCACATGAAGCCGGTAGGCAAAATAGGCTTCACCAGCCAGTAAAACGGTGAGACCCAGGATCAGCAAAAGTTTACTTAAAAAAGAGCGTTCGCCCTGCTGAGCGGTTTGTTCAGGCATGAAGTTCCAAGTTTATAATTATTGATGCTGTTTAACCAAATAATCGCTCCAATGTTTTGCTCATGTCCAACTGATTTAAACAGTTGGACCATAGCCGTCTATTACGTACAACTTACAGGAAAGTTTAGCGTAATCATCAGGATTTTAATCGAAGTGGCCATCGTTACATTTGTCGTCAGTTTGGCTTTCTTTCTGATGGATGTAAAGTATGCATTCCTATTGGGGCTCATCACCGGACTGTTCAACATCATTCCTTGTAGCCGCATACTGACCGCATTGATCCTGAGTGCTGCAATCACGTTTGCGACCGCCGCTGTGACAAGTGAAGTGTTGCTGGCGATCATCCCACGGGTTATCGCGCATCTGATCGACAGTAATGTATTGTTGTCGGTGATTGTAGGATCCAAGGTACGGACCAACGCCTTTATGACCGTGCCGGGTGTAGTGATCGGCGAAATGATAGGGAGCGTACCGGGCATGTTTTTATCGATAGCAGTCATTGCTGTGTTAAAGAACATATTAGATCTGTGGAAAGCCTGCAATTTGGGGCATTACACTTGGCGATGAAGAGAAGCAGCAAAACAAGTTGGGCAACCAAGCTGATCGCACCTGATAAAAAAGTAAAAGGTCTGTCGTTATCCCATTCAGGTTTAAGCCTAAACGATTTGTAAAGCGGGAGAGAGGATAGGCATGAATATTGTCAATATATCGACATTCCACTATTCATTTAATACATAAGAAATACTATGAAAAACCCATTTGAAAAAGAAGACCACACCGTTCTGATCTCTTCAATAGCCATCGGCGCATTGGTAGCGGGAGGACTGGCCTATCTTTATTTAACAGAAAACGGCAGGAAATCACGCGAGGCAATTGGCCATAAGATCAAGGACGAAGCCAAGGATTTGGCGTCTGGTGTTATCAGCGGAAAGACCGGCATAGGTAAAGATAAAGTAAAAAAAGTGGCTGATTTTGTAGCGGAATAAGCCTGGCTAATGTCGTTTACTGCGTTCGGAACTTTAATCTCCAGGTCACCCTCATCAAAGTTGTTCTGTATGATGACTTTAATGAGGGTGATTACTTGTATGTTTGATGCAAATGAAATAATATTCTTAAGTTACTGTGCTATAATGTAGAGTATAGATAGGCAGACAACTAAACTTTAAAACGATAATCAACGGTTAAGCCTGTTGTATTACAAATGGTGATAAATTACGCAATCCATCATTAAAGGATCGTTAACAGTAGCAACCAGTATCCAATCTTGAGGATATGGAAGCGTTGACCATTTGGCTTGAAAGGGAGTGACCATGTATGCCGAAACATTTTGACCATCTTAAACCACTGACTAGTAAATTATATTTTGTTTCTCATTAACACAACCCACTGATCCGCCTCCTACGGAAACGTCTGGTCAATGCTCCCAGAATAGCAAAATAGATTACCAGATTTGACCTATCCATACTAAATGACGCCCCTGAAAATTTTTTGAAAAGGGTATTGATCTTTTGTAATGTTCGCTGATAAGGCTGACTTTCGCCTTGTTCCCAGCTGCATATGGTAGCACCGTCCACATTCAGCATTGTGCCCAGCTTTTTCTGACTGATCCCTTTTACGTGCCTGTAGGCTTTCAGCTTGCCGGATAGTGTTGTCAGGTCAAAGCTGTATGGCAGGTAACCTAGAAACTGGATGATATTTGGAAAGAATTGTATTTGGGGAATACTTCTGTTTTTTTCCCAGTTAGTGATGCAATCTTCAGTGACACCCAATATCTTTGCTACATCTTTTTGCAATAGCTTTGAATCAATCCGCTTCTTCTTCAGGTGTTCGCCTATCGTACCTGGATTTGCAGGGTAAGAAACGGGCACCTTTTTTCCGGTTTGGCTTGAAAAACGCAAACAAGGCAACGCAGTTATGTCCATTTGCTGGAAATGTCAACATGAAGTTTAGTGGATGAAATGTTTTGAAATTTCACAAAAAAGTCACTTTTATCCTATTTCACAAAAGAGTGATTGCTCAATCATAACCCAGCTTCTTGTGACGCCTAGTTAAACAGATTCATTACAAAGTCCAATTTTCGCCCTAGCAAACGGAACTCCTGAGTAATATGCAGACGTAACAATTGCTTGATCGAAGGAATCGTCACTCCATTAAGCATGTGCATAAAGACAGTATGTATTGCATCTGACAACTCGCGCTCATTTATAAAGCCATCTAAAACCATCCAACGGATATGCTAGATTCCAGTAAGTACATTAGAAGGGGTATCCATTACCGAAAGATTTTCAAGGCTGAGATTGTATTGATGAAATCTACCGGCTATTTGCTCGGTGAATTGCTCGTTTAGCTGGCGTACACTTGGCGTAAAATGCCTATAGCTGTTTTTGATGAACTCATCGAAACCTGCGTTATCAATAAGCAGCGATCGTTTAACAAAATACTCAGTGCTTATAATCTTTGGTTTTGGGGTGCCAAGTCGGTAATATATCAAATCATCGCTAACTTATTGCAATTCCAGGCCGTCTTCAAGCAACAAAGGCATGTTCAAATAGTATTGCACAAATTCGTCTTTAATACAAATGACAATCAAATGAAACGTGTTTTATTTAATAGCTGTAACTTTGTCTAACGGCGTTAAATAATTTAATACTATAAGTAAAATGGCAAGCAAAGACAGGATATTACGTTTGAAGGAAGAAACCAGAATTAACATTCTGGATGCTGCCTTACAAATTGTAAAGCATGAAGGATGGCAGGCCCTGAGCATGCGCAAGATTGCTGATGTGATTGAATATACTGCACCCATTATTTATGAGTATTTTGCCAACAAAGAAGCTATTTTGCTGGAGCTTACCCGTAAAGGGTATTTAATGCTGTCAAGGGAATTGCAGGAAGCCAAACAGGAGCACCGTTTACCCGAAAATCAGCTAGAAGCGATGTGGCTGACTTACTGGAACTTTGCTTTTGCCAACAAAGAGCTGTATCAGGTAATGTTTGGTGTATCTACCAACTGTTGTTGCGAAATGGTTAATAAGTTGCCCGAAGCCGAGTTGCCTTGGGATTTATTCAGTACAGCTATTGGCGAACTGATGCAGATAGAAGATATAGGTTCGGATGTGATTTGCACCAAGTATTACACGTTCTGGTCCATCGTTCACGGGCTCATTTCCATTAATTTAGTAAGTCGCGGATCATCAGATGAGGTTAACCGTCAGGTACTTAAAGATGCAATTACCGGCATTATCAAGTCTATAACACCATAATTTTTTTAAAGTAAATTTTACATTGTTAAGTTATTTAACAATGTAAGGTAAAATTGCCATAGTAGATAGTATTAATTGAATGCAATGACACAACACAGTTCCTATGTATGCGCCATGAGGTTAACGCCGTTAAATAATTTAATACTGTTAAGCTGGTTATTTGGTCAAAGGCCATAACCAGTTCCTTCTATATCCATCAAATTATGAGGCTGTTGAATTATTAAGCACAGTTACCGTCATAGTTTATCAAATCATTAAACAAGAACACACAAACATCAAACAAATAATCATGAAAAATCTCGTTTTAGCAGTTGCTGCGCTAACCTTATATAGCTGCTCGCCCAAACCACCCGCGGCACAGGCGCCGCCGCCACCATCTTTACCAGTTGCCAGTGTAACCTCGGCTACACAAACTACCTATCAGGAGTATCCGGCATCGATTGAAGGTGCTGTTAATGTAGAAATTCGGCCGCAGGTAAGCGGTGCCCTGGACAAGGTATTTGTTGACGAAGGTGCTTTGGTGAGTGCCGGGCAGCCCATCTTTAAAATTAACGAGCAGCCTTATAGGGCGGCGCTCAACAATGCTTTGGCCAGCTTACACGCTGCTGAGGCGGCAAAGGGTAATGCACAACTGGAGATAGATAAACTTACACCCCTGGTGGCTAACAAAGTAGTATCTGATTACCAGCTAAAAACTGCAAAGTCTACCTTTCAAGTAGCGCAAGCAAATATTGAATCGGCCAGGGCCAATGTTGCTACCGCCCGTATCAACCTGGGTTATACACTAATCAAGGCCCCGGTGAGCGGCTACATTGGCCGCCTGCTGAAAAAGCAGGGTAGTCTGGTGACTCCGCAGGATGCCCAGGTGCTTACCCAGTTATCAGATGTGCATGATGTGCATGTTTACTTTTCATTGGGCGAAAAAGATTTTGTAAATTTTAAAGAAGAATACCCGGGTGCAACCTTAAAAGAAAAACTGAAGCACTTACCCGCTGTAGATTTACTGCTCTCTGATGGTACTACCTATGCCAAACAGGGCAGGATAGATATTATTGACGGTCAGTTTGATAAAACAACAGGCGCTATCACCGTTAGGGCAAGTTTTGCCAATCCAAATGGCTTATTAAGGTCTGGCAATACCGGCAAAATTCGTTTGAGCTTACAGCATACCAATGCATTGATTGTACCCGAATCTGCCACTATTGAAATGCAGGACAAGGTATTTGTTTTTACCCTTGCCGACAGCAACAAGGTAAAGAAGGTTCCTATCACCATTGCCGGTAAAAGCGGAAGCAATTACCTGGTTACAGAAGGTATTAAGGCCGGAGACCAGATTGTACTGAGTGGTGTGGACCACTTACAGGAAGGTGTAGTTATTCACCCCGAAAAGCCAACCGATAAAGTAGCAGCCGTATCAACTAAATAATATCCTACTTAAGCTTTAACGTCATGTTTCAGAAATTTATAGAAAGACCGGTATTATCCACGGTGATTTCCATTTTATTGGTCATCATGGGGGTACTGAGTTTAACCAAGCTGCCTTTACAGCAGTTTCCGGATATAGCGCCGCCTGCGGTACTGGTTACCGCGGTTTACCCGGGTGCCAATGCCGAAACGGTACTGCGCTCTGTTGCGCCATCCCTGGAAGAATCCATCAACGGGGTAGAAAATATGAGCTATATGAGCTCAACCGCCAGTAATGATGGTTCCCTGGCCATTACAGTTTATTTTAAACAAGGCACTAACCCCGATCAGGCTGCGGTAAACGTTCAGAACCGGGTAACCCAGGCCACCAGTCAGTTGCCTGCCGAGGTGGTGCAGCAAGGTGTAACTACCGTTAAACAGCAAAACAGTTTAATAGGTGCAGTAGGGATATATACAGAAGACCCTAAAAAGTACGACCAAACTTTTATTGCCAACTACGCGCAAATCAATATCATACCTGAAATTAAACGTATACCCGGCATAGGATCGGCTACCATATTTGGTGGAGTTAAAGATTACTCCATGCGTATTTGGCTAAATCCTACCCAAATGGCCGCTTACCAGATAACTCCTGCCGAAGTAATGGCCGCCATTCAGGATAAAAACCTAGAAGCAGCGCCGGGCAAACTGGGCGAGCGGAGCAAGGAAGTATTTGAATATGTAATTAAGTATAAAGGTAAGCTAACCAAGCCTGAAGAGTACGAGAATATAGCTATCCGTGCTAATCCTGATGGTTCGGTATTGCATTTAAAAGATGTGGCCCGTGTTGAACTGGGCGCTTATTCATACACCAGTATGACCCATTTAAACGGTAAAGATGGTGTTGCCATTGGTTTAATACAACTGGCCGGATCTAATGCTAATGAAATACAGTTAGCAGTTGATAAGGTAATGGAAAAAGCGTCGAAAGATTTTCCGGTGGGTATAAAGTACAATCAGTTTTACCGTACCAAAACTGCGCTGGATGAATCTATTAAACAGGTAGAACATACGCTGATTGAAGCCTTTATACTGGTATTTATTGTGGTGTTTATTTTCCTGCAGGATTTTCGTTCCACATTAATTCCGGCCATTGCCGTTCCTGTAGCAATTTTGGGTACATTCTTCTTCATGAACCTTTTTGGTTTCTCTATTAACCTGCTTACCTTATTTGCGCTGGTACTGGCTATTGGTATTGTGGTGGATGATGCCATTGTGGTAGTGGAGGCTGTGCACGCCAAAATGGAACTGGAACATCTGGCTCCAAAAGCGGCTACAACCAAGGCCATGCACGAAATTACAGGCGCTATTATATCTATCACCTTGGTAATGGCAGCGGTATTTTTACCTGTTGGCTTTATGACGGGTTCTACCGGTATATTTTACCGGCAGTTTGCCTTTACCATGTCTATCGCTATTGTTATTTCGGCAGTTAATGCATTAACGTTGAGCCCTGCGCTGGCCGCTTTATTTTTAAAGAGCAACCATGGCAGCGACGAGCACACCACCGCTAAAAAAGGCTTTAAAGAGAAGTTTTATGCCGGCTTTAATACCGCATTCGGTTCCATGACCAACCGGTATGTGGGCGGCTTAAAGTTTCTGATTAAAAATAAGTGGGTAAGCATGGGCGGCCTGGCCTTGATAACAGCAGTTACTATTTACATGGTAACTACCACCAAATCTGGCTTTATCCCTACAGAAGATCAAGGCTTTGTGGCTATCTCGGTATCTACGCCATCTGGTACTTCGTTAAACGGTACCACCCAGGTATTGCAACTGGCAGAAGATAAGCTAAGGGCACTGCCTGCTGCTCGGTTTGTAACGGCTATATCTGGTTTTAACCTGTTAACTAACTCCAGCAGCCCGTCATCAGCAGTAGTATTTGTGTTGCTGAAGCCTAACGAAGATCGGGGCGATGTTAAAGATATCAATGCCATTCAGAACATTATACGTGGCCAGTTGGCTGCAGTAACCGGTGGCAGCTTCTTTGTGTTTAGTTTTCCAACTGTGCCGGGCTTTAGTAACGTGGAAGCGATGGATGTGGTGCTGCAGGATAAAACCGGCAGTAAACTGAGTAAATTTAGTGATGTAGCCAATAACTTTATTGGTAAACTGATGCAGAAAAAGGAGATTGCATTTGCGTTTACCTCCTTTAAGGCAGATTATCCTCAGTTACAATTAGAGGTAAATGATGATAAGGCCAACCAGCTGGGGGTAAATGTTAAAGACATTCTGCAAACTATGCAAGCCTACTTTGGTAGCTCTCAAGCTTCAGACTTTAACCGTTTTGGTAAATATTACCGGGTAGTGGTGCAGGCCGATATTGCCGACCGTACCGACCCGGCTTCTATTGACCGTGTGTTTGTAAAAAATAAAAGCGGCGAAATGGTGCCTATTAACACGCTGGTTACTTTAACCCGCGTGTATGGTTCAGAAACAGCATCACGCTACAACTTGTTCAACTCCATAGAAATCAATGCTATTCCTAAACCGGGCTTCAGTTCTGGTGATGCCATCAGGGCCATACAGGAAACTGCTAAGGAACAACTCCCTTCAGGGTTTGCCTATGAGTTTTCTGGTCAAACACGCGAGGAGATTTCCTCGGGTGGACAATCGGCAGTTGTGTTTGCGCTTTGCTTAGTGTTTGTATACTTCCTGTTATCTGCACAGTATGAAAGTTATGTATTGCCGTTTGCCGTAATCTTATCTATCCCTACAGGTATCTTCGGTGTATTTGTGGCCTTAGGCTTAACTGGTATTGAAAATAACATCTATGTGCAGGTAGCCTTGATTATGCTAATTGGTTTGCTTGCTAAAAATGCCATTTTGATTATTGAGTTTGCTGTGCAGCGTAGAAAAGCAGGGCACGGGCTTGTTGAATCCGCTCTGGAGGCTTCTAAATTGAGGCTACGCCCAATTATCATGACTTCCCTGGCTTTTATATTCGGTTTATTCCCCATGAGTATTGCTACTGGTCCGTCTGCACAGGGTAACCACTCTATTAGTATGAGTGCTGCTGGAGGTATGATGTCTGGCGTATTGCTGGGCTTGTTCATCATCCCGGTACTATTTGTCATATTCCAAAGCATACAGGAGCGTATTACCAGCTTGCCGTTAGCGGTATTAAACGGAGATGGTACATCGGGTACCCCAAACGGAGACGCTGTTAAGCAGGAACCGTATGCATTACACAATAATTAATTGAGTACAGGTAAATATTATAACATGAAAACCTCTTATCTATTACCGGCCTTAGTACTGATGGTACTAAGTGCCTGTAAAGTATCAAAAGATATTCAAACACCTAAACCTGCTTTGCCCGTAGCCTTTAGAAATGAAGTTGCTACTGCCGATACCAGCAGCATTGCCGATGTGCAATGGAAAGCCTTTTATACAGATGCCCAGCTGCAAAAGCTTATTGACAGCGCCATTGTGAAAAACTATGATATGCAGATCGCCCTCAAAAATATTGAAGCTGCACAACTGGTTTTTAAACAGGTAAAGTGGGATTACGTACCCCAGGCCGACCTTAATGTTACGGCAAATAACCAACGCCCTTCTGATAACAGCCTTACCGGTCTTAGCCTTAGTCAGTATAACATTGGTGCCAGGCATATTGAAGATTACTCGGCCAACGTGCAGCTATCATGGGAAGCCGACATTTGGGGGCAAATACGCAGCAGGCAAAGGCTTGCACTGGCACAGTACCTGCAAACTAAAGAAGCCAGAAAAGCCATACAAACACAGCTGGTGTCTGATGTATCACAAGGTTATTATAACCTGCTGATGCTGGATGAGCAGTTAGCCATTGCTCAAAACAATGTAAAGCTGAACGATAGTACCCTGCGCATTATACGCCTGCAATATGATGCAGGGCAGGTTACCCTGCTGGCTGTACAGCAGGCACAGGCACAGCAGCAATCAGCAGCACAGTTGATACCCCAGTTTGAGCAGAATATTACCATTCAGGAAAATGCATTAAGTATTTTAACCAGTGCATTGCCCAGTCGTATTGCCAGAACGGCTTCCATAGAACAGCTTACCGTGCCCGATCAGGTATCTGCAGGCCTGCCTGTAATTATGGTAAGCCGTCGGCCGGATGTGCGAAGTTCTGAACTGGACTTACAGATTGCCAATGCCAATGTAGGCATTAACAAAGCCGAAATGTACCCGGCCTTAAGACTTACGGCAAGTGGCGGCCTTAATTCATTTCGGGCCAGCAACTGGTTTAATATTCCTGCATCGCTGTTTGGTATAGTGGCAGGCAGTGTAGTGCAGCCTTTACTTGATCATAAAGTATTAAGTACAAACTACCAGATTGCCAAGGTTAACCGCGACAGATCTGTTCTGCAATTCAGGCAAACGGTATTGAATGCCGTAGGTGAGGTGTCTGATGCATTAGTAAGGATTGAAAAATTGAAACAGCAACAGGTAATAGCGGCAGCCCGGGTAAAAACCCTGCAACAGGCTACTACCAATGCTAACTTACTATTCAAAAACGGGCTAGCCAATTACCTGGAAGTAATTACTGCGCAAAGCAATGTATTACAAAGCGAGCTGGAACTGGCCTCACTAAAACGCGACCAGCTGGATGCGGTTTCAGACCTGTACCGCTCACTGGGTGGTGGCTGGAATTAAGAAGTTAAACAATGGATTTTTTGCTGATTAATCAATCAGAACGCTCTTGAAATAAGAAGAGTCCGTCTCATGAGTCAATTCTGAGGCGGTTTTTTATTTGATAAGTTTATTGTGTTTGCTGATATGGCAGCATGTTACTACGCTGATTCGGGAAAGGGTGAGATCGTTTTGGAGTTGCTACATTTGACTAGAGGGAAGTTATAGGCAGATTTAAATAAGGAGTTTAAATTTGATTATAATGAAAAAGCGTGTGTATGATTTGGCCTTTAAGCAAATGGCGGTGGAGCTATCAGATGCCAGAGGATCAGTAAAGGCAGCAGCCGAGGAATTGGGCATTGATCCAGGCAGGATTAGTAAGTGGAAGAACCAGTATAAAAGTGGTAGTGTTGTGTCAGCAAGCAACCTGAGCGATGAGCAAAAAGAGATCAGGCGGCTGCAAAAGGAACTCAGGGAGGCACAGCAGGAGCGTGATATCTTAAAAAATGCGGTCAGCATCTTTTCTAGGGGAGACGGCAGATATTCACATTAATAAAAGTTCATAAAAATGAATGTACTATTAAAAAGATGTGTAAAGTATTAGGCTTAAGTTGGAGAATACGGAAGCATTGACCACCTGTCATGATAAAGAGTGACCATATGTTTCGAAACACTTTGACCATCTTACATACTTGGATTCGATGTTTAAACTCAATCTTTATTCACACAATTGTATGGCTCAAAGGAGCACGGAATAATATGGTCAAGGAGTCTATATAGTCCACATTTTATTGCAGATCCAATGAGATCTTCTACTTTGTAATATGCCAAAGGATGGTGAATAACCTAAGCCATCGATCGTTCTACAGTTACGTCGATGCAGGCAGTTTGGCACTTTGATGCGCAACGAACCTCCAGTGTGCATTCTCCAATCTCCACACGCCAACATAGAGACAATGCAGGAAAACAGGAACTGAATGGATGGCAGCCTCAACCTTTATCTCACCGTTCAGGGTGAAGGCATCCTGACCCAAGGACACTACTTCATGCACCAAAGATATAACTGGGTTATATTTAACAGACCCAGAAACCAGACGTTGAATGAAACTTTCGAACCTATCAGAAAACCCGTCTGCATGTCCGTAAAATAAATCTTCAGAAAAGCATTTTCTTAGGTCATTGATGTTCCCGGTTACCATTGCAGCACAGCGTTGGTTTTCCAATTTTACCGCCAAATCGAATAAATCTTCTTTATTCATTGTATTTTGCTTCTTTAGTTATAGTTTGAAATCTTAAATTCAGATTTCTCATCTAGAAAATTCATACCAAAATTTCATCCGCTTTTACGCTCTGCAAGCATATGCCGGTAAACATGGCAGGGTGATTTTGAAACCTGCGTTACTTTAGGATCTTGGGTGATTACCGTTTCCAAAAACTGCCGGTTAGCATCCCCCCACTGGTTCATGGCATCAATGATAGGCATCAATGACCAACCTATCTCTGTTAATGAATATTCTACTTTAGGCGGCAACTGCGGGTAGATCTTTTTCTCTACCATGCCATGTTCCTCTAACTCTTTGAGCTGTACGGTCAGCACCCTGCGGGTGACACCAGGCAATAGACGCAGGATTTCACTGGGCCGTTTTATATCCATCGAAATAGCATTCAGCAAGGCCGGCTTCCATTTGCCATTCAGCACCTCCTTGGTCAGGTGCAGGCCGCAATCGATAGTCAACGGTATCTTTCTTTCGTACATATGCCGGTTCTCTTTATTCAAAAATAGGCATTGTATCACAATTTAGTATAAGGGATGAATTTATCCCTATGCCATAAGGTTCTCCCTTATTGTACCATTGAAGCATATGCCCGAGGTTTGCTTAAAAAAAGCAATGAAAAATACAGCACAACCCCTTTTAGAAGAATACCAGTTAGGCGATTTAAAGTTAAAAAACCGGGTAGTTATGGCATCCATGACCCGCGGCCGTGCCACCAATACAGCACTGGTACCTACGCTATTGATGGCGGAGTATTATGCGCAACGCGCTTCAGCAGGACTAATCTTAAGTGAAGGCACGTGGGTGAATCCAAAATCTATAGGCTTTATCAACGTACCGGGCATCTACACCCGGGAACAGATTGAAGGATGGAAACTGGTCACCCAGGCCGTACATGATAAAGGCGGTTTGATCTTCTCCCAGATGGGGCATATTGGCTCCGCCTCCCACCCTGATCATCTTAACGGCGAACTGCCTGCTGGGCCATCCGCCATTAACCCGCAAACGCAATCGTATACGCCTGACGGGTTTAAGGATTCCCTGACACCGCGGGAGCTGACCATTGCTGAAATCAGACAGACGGTGCAGGATTATAAACAAGCTGGTCAAAATGCTAAGCATGCAGGTTTCGACGGTGTTGAAATACATGCGCAGGCAGGGATGTTGATTCCGCAATTTTTAAGCTTATCCACTAATCAGCGTACGGATGAGTATGGGGGTAGCATCGAAAACCGAGCCCGTATTATTTTTGAGATTCTGGACGCGATCATAGAAGTTTGGGACAGCACCCGGGTAGCCATTAAGTTTACGCCGGTTATGTACACCCATGTGGGTATTGTAACCCCTGATGAAGAGACCATACCCATGTTCCAGTACATCTTAAAGAAGCTGAATGATTACAACCTGGCCTTCGTGCACATTGCAGGTCCGGCACAAGACTTAACAGGTACACCTGTTGAGATATTACAAAACGACTATTTTAGCCATTTCCGCCATCATTATAGGGGCAGGTTAATGGCCAACCTAGGCTTTACACAGCAGACCGGCAATGCCATCCTCAAAGAAGGCAAAGCTGATCTGGTATCTTTTGGCCAGTTGTTTATTGCCAACCCTGATCTGGTTGAGCGTTTTAAATATCAACTACCACTATCTGAAGCTAATCTGGACACCTATTACACAGGAGAGGAAAAAGGGTATACCGATTATCCAAGAGCGTCGCATGGTGGCGCTATCACACAAGCAGGTATCAAGTAATAATTGAGGATTCTGGGCCAAATTTTTTCTAACTAGCTTGTTGGCTTATATGATTATGAATAGAATGGAGCCTCTGATAATATTCCCCTCGTTTCGAAGCAAGATTAAACAATTAATATCTTGGAAATAGATTAATTTAGTGCTATTCAACAGAATCATGTACAGGTATTTCATTCATAGTGATTTTTCAATGCCCTGTTCAAGCTCCTGATGTTGATACCCAAGTAGGCCGCCATGTCTTCTTTGGAGAGGTTAAGCTGCTGTTCAGCTATCAGTTGTAATAATTTAGCTAAGCTATATTCAACAGTGTATAACTGCTGAAAAGAGGCACGGCTTGAGGTGTTGGTGATTCTCTGGGCAAAGGTATCAATCAGCAATTGATTAAACTTTAAATCCCTGTCCAATAGCTCTTTGAAATAAACGACCGATAAAGCGTAAGCATGAACTTCCGTGATGGCCTCGATATTACACAGGGCAGAAATCTTTCGAACGGCTTCAATTTCTCCCACGATCTCGCCCTTGCTTAGAAACTCTAAAATGAACGTTTTGCCATTTTCTTCGGCAAAAAAGCACTTGGTTATTCCTTCTTTAATCAGCAGAACCTTATTGAAGTTCTCGCCTTGCGAAATCATACGCTGTTTAGGAGCATACCGCCGTAACATGATGCCTTCTTTACGATTCTGACTTTGATAAAGGTTTTCAATATAAATAAGAAAAGATGGATTGATACGCAGCATGTCCCTTTGTTCTTTTTGCTTAGGACAAATGTCCTTCTTTCGGTTTTCGGATTTATGGAAGTTTGTTGGCAGAAATGTACAGATTACCGATGAACAATCAAATCACGACCATCGCCTTTGATGCAGATGACACTTTATGGCAGAACGAAATTCATTTTCAGGATACGGAACGAAAATTTTGTGCTTTATTAGAAGATTATCTTCCCCAGCATACTATTACTCAAGAACTATTTCAGACAGAGATGCAGAACCTTTCTTCGTATGGTTATGGTGTTAAGGGATTTATGTTATCTATGATTGAAACAGCCTTGCGCATTACAAGCCATAATCTTCCAGCAGGCTTAATTAACCGGATTATTACTTTGGGTAAGGAGCTATTAGCAAAGCCGGTAGAGCTACTACCAGGCGTAAAGGAAACATTGGAAAGCTTGTACCCCACACATCGTTTAGTCATTGCGACAAAGGGAGATTTGCTTGATCAGGAGCGTAAACTGGAAAAATCTGGCTTGCAGCAATACTTTCATCATATCAGCATTATGAGCGACAAACAGCCCAAAGACTATCATAAGTTGTTACAATCGCTGGATTGCTCACCGGAAAACTTTCTGATGGTGGGCAACTCCATCAAATCGGACATTATTCCGGTACTGAAAGCCGGTGCTTTTGCCGCTCACATCCCTTTTCATCCCACCTGGGTTCATGAGCAGGTAGAAAGCCCTTTAAAGCATCCGCGCTTCATACCATTAACACACATTAACGAGATCACGAAACGTTTTAGCCACTAGTATGAAAACCTTAATTAACTTAGATACCTGGATTCGAAAAGATCATTTTACGTTTTTTAACCAGTTTGAAGAGCCGTTCTTTGGTGCTACGGTTACTATAGACTGCACCCAAGCGTACCAGAAAGCCAAGCAAAAGAATGCGTCTTTCTTCCTTTATTATCTTTACCGTGCCTTGCAGGCTACTAACGAGATAGAAAATTTCCGATACCGGATTGTACAGGGGGAGGTTTATCTGTTTGACCAAGTGCACGCCTCTACTACGGTTAACCGCAATAACGGGACTTTCGGATTTGCCTATCTCAATTATGAGCCACAGGAAAATCAATTTTATCAGTCTGCCAAATCCATCCTTGATGAAGCCAAGTCAACCCAGGGACTCATACCCTCATCCGAGGGACAGAACGTGATTCATTGCTCCGCCATTCCCTGGTTGAATTTTACCTCGTTATCTCATGCAAGATCCTTTAGCATTCCGGATAGCTGTCCTAAAATATCTTTCGGAAAAATGACGGAGGAAAATGGAAAGAAAACGATGCCGGTATCTATCCATGTTCATCATGGATTAGCTGATGGTTATCACGTAGGCTTATGGGTAGAAAAGTTTCAATCTTTGATGTATTAACTGAGCAAACTTAAACACTTATAGTAAATTCATTCGAACACGGTAAAGTTTAGTAGCTGGAGATAAAACCAATACTTTTTAAAGCTGGAAAGAATAAGAACGATCAGTGTAAGCATCCTTGAAACGGCAAGTAAATGTTTGAGTGTTATGGGGCTCACCTCCAATTTGCTAACTCTATCAGAACTGAAGCTTGGAGGGTACGGAAGCTTGACCCTTTGGCTTGAAAGGAGTGACCATGTATTCCGAAACACTTTGACCATCTTAAGTACCTGAGTCTGGTGTTTAAATTTCATGCCTATCCACATAATTGCATGCTCAAAGGAACACGGAATAATATGATTAAGGGCTCCATATTATCCACTTACGACACTCAGGCTTAAAATCGGCCTCAAAATAGCGCGAATTATAGCCTAGTCATTCAAAATTCACATAAAGTTAATATATTGGCCTATCAATGGTCAAAAAGTATGACGATCAGCAACTAGTGGAAGCTCTTCAGGCAGGGGAGAAAGCCGCTATTACTGAGATTTATCGCCGCTATTGGCAAAGATTACTGGCTATTGCTTATAATCATACAAAAGATAAAGCGTCTGCTGAGGAAGTGGTACAGGAGGTTCTCATTAAATTATGGGACAACCGGAACAAGATACGGCCGCACTCATTGCCTAACTACTTGGCTACAGCGGTTAAATACAGCGTATTAACCCACTTGTACCGTGAAAAGCGCAGAAGCAATATTGCGGCCAGTTTATACCTAAGCCAGGAAATGGATCTCGCAGACGAAAGAATATACGCTCGTTTCCTGCAGCAATATATAGATGGTGTGGTCGACCTGCTTCCGGAGAAATGCAGGCTGGTATTCCAGCATAGTCGTTTGCAAGGCAAGAACAATGCGCAGATCGCCCGGGAAATGCAGATTGCCGAAAAGACAGTGGAAGCCCATCTGACGAAGGCTTTAAAAACTATACGTTATTCTCTAAAAAGCGCTGGCTTGCTGATTATTCTTCAAATCATACAACTTTTTGTGTAAAAGCTCAACCCTGCTGGTAATTTACGGAAAATTCCACTTCAAAAACTTCCTCCTTTCTAAAACTACCCCAACTTAGTTAGATTTTATTGCCATTTTTTTAATATAATATTTTTTTTTCCATAAAATGTTACTTTTCACTAAGGGTAAACCTGCTTCTTATGTAACTATAGTTTAAAAGAATCAGAAAACAGTGGAAGAAAGACATCTTAATGATCTGATCCGTAAATTTCTTTCCGGTGAAGCTAGCGAAGCGGAAAAGAAAGAACTAAACACCTGGTATGAACAGCAGGCTGACCAGCAAGCCATTTGGCCTGCCGAGAAAGGAGAACAGGAAGCCCTTGAGCAACGTATGCTGAACCGGCTGCAAAACCATGTTTACGGCTCGGCTGCTCTCCGGATCCGTTACCGGGCATGGTATTACGCAGCGGCCGCCATCACCGGATTGCTGCTGATCACCGGAATTTACGTCAGCAGGATCAAACCGCACGCGCCTGCTGCAAACATGATTTTCCAATCTGTTACAGCACCGGTGCAGTTCCGGGAAAACCGCTATGTGCTCCTACCGGACAGCAGCACGGTTTTACTGCATTCCGGGAGCAGCATCGCCTTCCGCTTCGATGCCAAGGCGCGAAGGGTAAACTTGAAAGGAGAAGCGTATTTCGATGTCCGGCACCGGAGCAACCAACCCTTTACGGTACAAGCCGGTCCGGTAACGACTACGGTTCTGGGAACAGCCTTTAATATAAAAGCCAATCCTGGCCAACAAATTATTGTATCGGTGACCCGCGGCAAAGTAAGCGTGAGCAACGCCCGGAAAAACGTAATGGGTGTGCTGCTGCCTGACCAGCAGCTGGTTTACCGGCCGGATCAGAAAACTGTCGCCAAGCAACTCGTGACTCATTCGGCCATCGTAGCCTGGGCCGGAGCGGATATGCAGTTCAACGACATGCCTTTTAATCAGTTAGCCGAAAGACTAGGCCGACGGTACGGCGTTGAAATCACCTTTACAAACGCTACCGTCGCCAAATGCCTGATCAGTGGTCATTTTAACGGCATGGAGTCTTTGGACCAGGTCTTAAGCCTGTTGTCCGGCACCGTATCGGCCACCTACCGGATAGAAGGCCACAAAGCTTTTATCGACGGGCCGGGCTGCTGAATCTATTTTTCAATCACCTTAATTAATGACTACATGATTAAACAACCCGACCAATAACGTTAAACAGGCCGCTTGCGCGGGAGGCGCAGGTGCCCATAAAAAAACTCCTCGGCCTTGGACAGCAATGAGGAGTTGGATTAAAAAACATTTCGCGTATTTTTTAAACTTATACAAATAATGCAAAAAACTACTGCTTTTGCAAAGGGGAATTTCTGTCCCTTTATTAAAGCCTTTTACAAATATAATTTATTGTTTATCATGAGGTTAAGCGTTTGTTGCGGAGCTATCTTAATCTTCAGCTGTAACATGTTTGCAGCCGTCAGAACACTGGGGCAAAACGTCTCGGAAACCCAAATAACGTTCTCGGCTCAGCAGGAATCACTCAAAGCTGCTTTGCAGCACTTACAAGACCAGTCCGGATTTAACATCTTTTACCCGTCGGCCAGAGTTAACGAAATCAGGAACATAAACATCAGCCGTAACCAACGTACGGTAGCAGAAACCTTGAATCTGTTATTGGAAGGCTCCAGCCTAACCTACCGTCAGCAAGGCCATAATATCATTTTGTTTGAGCAGCCGGTGACCAGTACTGAAAATAGCTTACCCGCCCAGCCACCTATGCGAATCATCGGTTTGGTGCTTGATGAAGACGGACAGCCCCTACCTGGTGTAACCATACGTTCAAAAATGAACCGTGCAATCAGCACAGCTACCGATGCGAACGGCCACTTTCACTTGGATGTGGAGTCGGAAAACGATATACTTATATTCACCTTTGTCGGATACAAAACGCAGGAAGTATCTGTGACCGGCAAAACATCTGTTCAGGTTAAGCTGCTGCCGCTGGCCGGTAGCCTGGACGAAGTACAGGTGATTGGTTACAGCACCACAACCCGCAGGGACAATACCGGAGCCGTGAGTTCGATAACCGCTAAGGACTTGGGCAAAGAAACGGTTGACAACCCGCTTACGGCCTTGCAGGGCCGTATCGCCGGCATGCAGATCACGCAGGATAATGGTCTGCCGGGTGCCGGTGTCCGGGTGAATATCCGGGGTGGGGGTAACGGCGTATCCAGCGCCGGATTTGTACCGCTGTACGTGGTGGACGGCGTTCCTTTTACCCTGTTTAATGGTGGCTCGCCGGCCTCCGATAACCTGAATGCTTACGGTACGAGCGGCGCTAACGGCGGCGTGAGCCCATTCAGTGTCATAGCGCCGGAAGATATTGAACGAATCGACGTGTTGAAAGATGCCGATGCGACCTCCATATACGGATCCAGAGGCTCCAACGGTGTGATCCTGATTACCACCAAGAAAGGACGGCAGGGGAAAACAGCTTTCAATTTCAACGTTTACAGCGGTATTACCAACGTCAACCACTATATCCCCATGATGAATACGGCAGAATACTTGGCCTTGCGCCGGGCTGCCTTCACAAATGCCGGCGTAACACCAACGGCCGCTAATGCACTGGATCTAACGACATGGGATCCGAATGCCTACACCGATTGGCAGAAATGGGCTATTGGTGAAACTGGCCATACGACCAATGCAAACGCTTCCGTATCGGGCGGTGATGCACAGAACACTTTTTTGTTTACCTCAACTTACCGTAAACAAGGCACGGTTTACCGCGGCGATTATGGTGCAACCACCTTTTCTGGTCGGCTAAATGCCGGACATCGGAGTAAAGATGGTCGGTTTAGCATTGATGCATCGGGCAATTATTCTTACGAGGGCACCAACCTGCCCAGTACGGATTTAAGCACAATCTATAACCTGCCGCCTAACTACCCGCTTTATAATACAGACGGCAGCTTAAACTGGACGCTCACCAACCCGCTGGCTTATCTACTGCGAACCACCAAAGCACAAACTACTAATTTAATCACTAATCTGAACCTTGGTTACCGGATATTACCCGGTTTAATGGCCAAGGCGAATCTGGGTTATACCTTCACCCGCCTGAAGCAGCAAGCCACCAATCCGGCCAGCTCACAAAATCCCGCCAATTCAACCAACAGTACCCTGGTGTATACGGATAATGATAACAGCAATTACATTATTGAACCGCAACTTGAATACCTGAAAAGCATCAGCCAAGGTAAGTTGCAGGCCTTGGTGGGCAGTACCTTTCAGCAAACCAAAGCGACGGGTGTCTATCTCACAGGATCAGGCTACACAAATGAAGCACTTTTGAATTCACTGGTGGCTGCCTCAAATATCACAACCTCCTACAACAACAATTCCACCTACAAATACAACGCGGTATTTGCCCGGCTAAACTACAACTGGGAGGACAAATACATCATAGATGGTACTTTCCGGAGAGACGGTTCATCACGCTTTGGTGAAAATCATCGCTTCGGTAATTTCTGGGCAACCGGAGCATCCTGGATTTTTACACAGGAAAGCTTCATGAAAAACGTGAACTTTTTGAGCTTTGGTAAGCTGCGCGGGAGCTACGGCGTCACCGGCAATGACCAGATACCCAATTACCAGTACTATGCCCTGTACTCAACTACAGGTACGACCTACAGCTACAATGGCACGGCTACTTATACGCCTTCCAATATTGCCAACCCCAACCTGCGCTGGGAAACTACCCGAAAGCTGGATCTGGCCCTCGAGCTCGGCTTTTTAAAGGACCGTATTTTGCTGAAAGCCGATTACTACCGCAACCGGACTTATAACCCGTTGAACTACATGACCACTCCGTCACAGATCGGCACAACCGGCTATTCGGGTAACCTGGATGCTGTGGTGCAGAATAAAGGATGGGAGTTTGAATTGACAAGCACCAATATCGCCGCTAAAGATTTCCGTTGGGTAACGAATTTGAACCTGACGTTCAACCGGAACAAGTTACTATCGTTTAAAGATCTGGCGACCTCCAGTTATAAAACCACGTATATCATCGGCCAGCCTACCAATATTACGCAGCTGTATCATTACACCGGCGTCAACCCGCAAACCGGCCTGCCCACCTTTCAGGATAAGAACAGCGACGGTACCATTGCTTTTGCCGATGACCGTTACGTAGCACCCTATGGTCATCCTTACTATGGTGGTATAACCAACACCTTAACGTATAAGAGCCTGCAGCTCGATTTTACCTTCCAGTATAATCATCGTTACGGTTACAAAAATAGTACACTGTCCTCTAACCCGTATGGCTACAGTTACACCAACCAAAGCACAGCTATTCTGAACCGCTGGATGCAGCCCGGCGACATGGCGTTTTTTCCGGCAGCCAGCGTCACTTCAAATACTGCCTATTCAACCCTTGGCAGCTCGGATTACAACTGGGGAGATGCCTCCTACCTGAAGCTTAAAACGGTCAACATCACGTATAGCCTACCCAAATCGTGGATCAGCCATGCCAAGCTGTCTTCAGCCAGTGTATACCTACAGGGACAAAACATCTTTACTTGGGCAAAACAGAAGTACACTTATGACCCGGACACCACGGTTCCTGGAACCGGCTCCGGCTTAGGTACCGGTCAGTACCTCGCCTTACCCCAGTTACGCACCCTGGTGATCGGTTTAAACTGTACATTTTAATTCTTAAAGCATCATGACGCACAAACCTATATTTCAGAATTTTCAAAAAGTCATCTTAGCGCTGCTGTTTACGTTTTCCGTAACATCTTGTAAAAAGTATGTTGATATTGACGTAGCGCCAAACTTGTTGGAAAAAGATCAGGCATTTACTTCCGATGCCTCGGCAACCAGCGCCTTGCTCTCCATCTATTCCTACTACCCAACGACGTATTGCCTGCAGTATTTCACTTATCTGGGCGGTCTGGAGGCAGATGATCTGCAATATCCGGGTACCACGGCGGAACTACAACAGTTCGCACAGTCTGCTGTCCTGACCACCAACTCCACAAACGAGAGTTATTTATGGACCTATCCTTACCAGGTGATCCGGGAGACGAACTTAGCTATTGACGGCATCAGTAAATCAACCGGTATGTCCGCTGCGGTTAAAAGCCAGCTGACCGCCGAAGCCAAATTTATCCGTGCTTTTATGTTCTTCAATCTGGTCAATTACATGGGTGGCGTACCCCTGATACTTGACCCGACGGAACTCAACAATGCTGCGGTTCCCCGTTCAACAGCCGATGCCGTGTACGCCCAGATCATTACCGATCTGAAAGATGCACAAAGTGCGCTACCTGCCACTTACGCCGGAACGGCTTCCCTGAAAGCGCGGGTCAACAAGTGGGCCGCCACGGCTTTACTGGCAAGAGTTTATTTGTACCGGAAGGATTATGCAAATGCCGAAGCACAGGCGACTCAAGTCATTAGTTCAGGCACTTACAGCTTACCAGCGCTGAGTAATGTTTTTATCAATACCAGCAGCGAAACCATCCTGCAATTCAGTACTTATTATGGTTACTCCACTGTTGGGGCCAGTTACCGGACATCCACCTCAACAATGACAATTGCCCCGCCTACTTATACGTTGCATAACAGCGTCATGAAGTCCTTTGAAAGCGGAGATGGCCGCAAAATAGCCTGGGTAGATTCCACCATCTATAACGGGGTAAAATACTACCGCATTTACAAATATAAATTGCCCACGTCTACTGTGACCGGTGGCAACGAATATAATGTGGTGTTGCGGCTGGCTGAACAGTACCTAATCCGTGCGGAAGCCCGTGCGCAGCAGGGCAACATCAGCGGCGCACAGAGTGACCTAAACCTGGTACGGGCCCGGGCTGGCCTGACGGGTACAACAGCCACGACCCAGGCAGCTTTACTAACCGCTATTGCGGCCGAGCGTAAGGTGGAGCTTTTCGGCGAATCCGCACACCGCTGGTTCGACCTGAAACGTACCGGGCAGGCCGATGCGGTACTGGGGCCACTTAAATCCAGCTGGAAATCGACAGCTGTTTTGATGCCTGTTCCTTACAATCAAATTTTACTCAATACCAGTTTAACGCAAAACCCTGGTTATTAACCGAAAATACGCTATGCCTATTGCAATACGTTTTTTCGAATACACTAAATACTCATTATCATGAACACTATGAATAAAACATTCAAACACCATAGCCTGCTGCTCTTGTCGGGCTTAGTACTGAGCGCATCCGTCACCCAAGCGCAAACTCCGGTAAACAATGCCAGACAAGAGCTGGACAAATTACTGCTGACCAAACAACCAGCAGACAGCGCACAGGTTGACCGGCAATTAAGTAAACTGGCCGCCAGCAACCAGGAAGCGGAGATGATGCTGGCTGCTCAGTATTATTACCGGCTGAAAAACACAGGGAAATCAGATTCATTAGTCAAACTGGCCCTTGAAAAGTTTCCGAACGGTGTGCAAGCGCGGGCTAAAGCCGAACAAGGAGTTTACGATGCGAAAACAGGTGCGGAAAAAGAGATCTTGTACCGGCAGTGGATTAAAAAATTTCCGCCGGAAAGCTTCCCCACTGCCCAGATCGACGACCGTTTGGTCTATGATTACGCCCGTTCAGCTATCGCCTCGCGATATGCCGAAGAAAAAAACGTTGCCAAAGCCGATGCCTTTGCCAATATGCTGGAGGTCGATTTCTGGAAAGGCAATGCTTACGCCGGACTGACGCAAGCCTTTTTAAAGAACGGCGATCTGGTACATGCGGAAATATACGCGAAGAAGGCGATGGACAGCGCCGGCTCCTACCTGGATGGCCAAAAAGGCGACAGCAATGCTGCCAAGTTTGCCGCTTCCGGTTACCCGGGACTCACGACCACCTATGCCAATATCCTGTTTGATGAAAAAAAATATAATGAGGCTTTGAAGTATTCGGAAATGGCCTATCAAAAATCAACGTCGCTTAATCCGCAGCTGAATTACCGTTATGCACAAATTCTGGAAAAATTGGGCCATAATCAGGAAGCGTATGATAAGCTGGAGCAAATTGTAAAAGCCGGCAAGGCAACACCGGAGATGGCCGCCCTTTTTAAAACCGTTTATGTAAAAGTAAAAGGCAGTGATGCCGGATTTAACGAATATGCGGCTGATCTGCACAAAAGCTTTATCGCCGGCCTGAAAACCCGGCTCACGAGAGAAATGCTGAACGAAAAAGCAGCCACCTTTACCTTAACCGACCTGAATGGTAAAGAAGTTTCGCTGCAGGACTATAAGGGCAAAATAGTCGTACTGGATTTCTGGGCGACCTGGTGCGGTCCTTGCAAGGCATCATTCCCGGCCATGCAGATGGCAGCCAATAAATACAAAAACGATCCGAATGTACAATTTCTATTTATTCATACCTGGGAACGCTCGGCTACTGCGAAGCAGGATGCCAGTGCCTACATCAAAAGTATGAATTACAAATTTGAGGTATTGATGGACCTGAAAGATCCTGCAACTAAGGAAAACAAAGTGGTGAGCAGTTACAAAGTGGTCGGTATACCGGCCAAGTTTGTGGTGGATGCCGAGGGTAACATCCGCTTCAAGCTGACCGGTTTCGACGGCAGCAATGAAGCCGCTGTAGAAGAACTGTCGATGATGATCGAAATGGCCCGGAAGAGCAAAGCCTGAGAAACTCTGGCTTTCATCAAATAGATATACGGTCTATGAAAGGGAGCAGTATTAGATTACTGCTCCTTTTTCTATTACCTTATCCTTTCCTTTTGAATAAATTAAAAGAACATCATTCTTCAGGATGGTGCTTTTGATTGATACTACACTAACTTATTAACGCATAAAGAAACAAGAACGGTTGAAGACTTTCTGATTAATGTTGTTTATAGACGGTTAATCCGCTATCCAGGTAAGCTCCGTACTGCTGCACGTCAAAGATGGCGCCCTGCGGCTCTACCAGGGGCTGCTGCGAATCCGGGTCGAGCAGTACGTAGAAGGGTTGCGAGTTGGCGCCAAACCTGCTGGTTTGCAGGTAGCTGTACCGGTTACCAATCGTTTTGAGTTTCCGGCCTTCAGGTGTACTGGTTTGTTCGGCCTCAGGCAAATCTGTCTTGTCATCCACATACAGCTGAACAAGTACATAATCTTCATTGATCCGTTTAGCCACCTGCGGGTCAGACCATACGCTGGCTTCCATCTTGCGGCAGTTTACGCAGGCATGGCCGGTAAAATCGAGCATCACCGGTTTGTGCACTTTTTTAGCGTAAGCTAATCCTTCTGCATAATCAAAGAAAGGGTTAAAACCTTTGGGTTTGTCAAACAATGCTGCATACTTGTGCGGGCCGGAATCCTCCATCGCCTCCCTGCTTCCTGTAGTATTCAAACCTGACGACAAATCAAAGTCCTGCGTTGCCATCGGCGGCAGAAAGGCAGAGATGGACTTCAGCGGCGCCCCCCAAAGCCCTGGCACCATATACAGCGTAAACGATAATACCGCAATGGCCAGAAACAAGCGGGGCACCGAAACAAACGGCAGTGTGCTGTCGTGGCTAAGGGTAAGCTTACCCAGCAAATAAAAGCCCATCAGTGCGAAAATAACGATCCAGAGCACCAGGAAAACCTCCCGGTCCAGCCAGTGCCAGTGATAAGCCAGATCCACGTTGGACAGAAACTTGAAAGACAGGGCTAACTCCAAGAAGCCCAGCACCACCTTTACGCTGTTGAGCCACCCGCCCGAACGGGGAAGCGCACTCATCCAGCCCGGAAACAGGGCGAACAAGGCAAAAGGCAAAGCCAGAGCAAGCGCAAAGCCAAACATGCCCACGGCGGGTCCTAGCAGCGCGCCTGAAGTGGCTGCCTGTACTAGCAGCGTACCGATGATAGGTCCAGTACAACTGAAAGATACCAGCGACAAGGTAGCTGCCATAAAGAAAATACCCAGCAAGCCGCCTTTATCCGATTGGGCGTCCATTCGGTTCACCCATGAGCTTGGCAGCGTAATTTCGAAAGCGCCCAGGAAAGATGCGGCAAACGCCACCAGCAGCAGAAAGAAACAGAAGTTAAATACGCCACTTGTAGAGAGGCTGTTTAATGCATCAGCGCCAAAGATGACGGTAATCAAGAGTCCCAGCACCACATAGATAACGATGATGCTGATACCGTAGAGTACAGCTTTATCCACGCCGCTGCCCTTATCAGCGCCCTTGGTAAAGTAGCTGACCGTCATGGGCAGCATCGGAAAGATACAAGGCATCAGTACCGCAGCAAAGCCGCCTAACAGGCCTGCGATGAAAATTGCCCATAGCGTTTGCCTTTTTTGCTGGTGATCGATTTGCTTAGCTACTTTTCTTTGAGTCAGCTTAACAGGTTTTGCTTTGACAACAGCCTGCGTTGCCGGAGCAGGTGTAAATTCAAAACCTTGGGTAGAGAGCGTGTCTTGAGCTTGGCCAGGAAAACATGAACCTGCCGCTGCCAACGCTGCCATAATTAGCAGGCAGACCAATACTATTTTTTTCACTGTAATTAAGAATAAGGCTGAAAGGAACGGCTATGCTTATTTAATCGGGATGCTAAATTCCAGATCTTCAGGAGGTAAACACTTTTGGTCGTTACAGGTCATGTATTCCAGGCTGCCTTTCACCGTTACAGTACCGCTGCCCTTAAGTTTGATTTTCTGCTGAAAGGTAACCGACTTTTCAAAGAAGCTCACATCCATCCCAAAGGCTTTCTCCATGCGGGTGATAGGCGTGGGTTCCATAGTTTTACCCACCAACGTGTAAGCACCGGATGGTGCAAAGGTGAAGGCGGTTTTGACCGGACCACCATTTTTGACGTTTTGTGAGTATACATGCCAGCCCTCGTCTATAGTCGCCCGCATGAACACTACAGCTTCAGTAGAGCTGAGCCGTTTCGCCGCATAGCTCCAGTGCACAGGTGTCAGAATCTGTGCGCCTGCCCGGCTTACATTTAGAAAAATCAGGAAGAATAAAAGTAAACGGATCATAGTTTTTATATCAATTGAGACGAGTGTAATAAATGATTTAGTTGAATATCGGTTTAGCTAAACGGCTGATGGGATGAAAACCCGTAAACCTGACCTCCGGCGCACAGTACCCGGCTTTAAGGGGTTCTTCTTTCATTAGGTCGGTGCTCAGGTATTTCTTGTTGCTGTCGCACAGCAGCGTAACCACCACCGCTTCCGGGCCAAATTGCTGCTGGAGCCGGATAGCGCCAATCACGTTAGCCCCGGAGGAGATACCAACAGCGAGACCCAGCTCCCGCGACAGATTTTGCGCCATCAGGATAGCGTCGCCATCTGAGGCTTGTACCACTTTATCCAGTTCATCCAGCTTAACAATAGCGGGAATAAACTCGTCCGAAATACCTTGGATACGGTGCGTACCCACTTTATGACCCGTGGTCAGCGTTGGTGATTCGGCGGGTTCGAGCGGATGAATTTTGACGTCGGGTTTCATCATGCGCAGATAACTGCCCACGCCCATGACCGTACCACCGGTTCCTACACCCGCCACAAAGGCATCGGGCATCAAACCTGATGAAGCCAGTTGCCGCCAGATCTCTTTACCTGTCGTGCGCTCATGCGCTTCAGCATTGTAAATATTCTCGAACTGTCGCGGCAGAAAAACGCCTCCGGCTTCCGCCATACGCTCCGACAAGGCAATGCTACTTAGAAAACCACCCTCTTCCTTACTAATCAGAACGACCTCTGCACCCAGACTGCGGATAATATCCAGCCGCTCTTTACTGAGCCAATTGGGCATAATGATTTTGACCTGATGACCTAATGACTTGCCAATGGCGGCAAACGCAATACCTGTATTGCCACTGGTTGCCTCTACGATCACATCCTGAGGCTGTATCTGCCCGGTTTGATAAGCCTTGTGCATAATGTACAGAGCCATCCGGTCTTTTATGCTGCCGGTCAGGTTATAGTGTTCGCACTTGACAAAAATGCGTCCCGGTTTACCCTGGTATTCATAACGCAGCTCCAGCATGGGCGTATTGCCTACCAGATGCCACAACTCAGTAAACTGCTGTTCGTACGGTGATTCCAACATAAGTGCAGATATAGAACGATTTGGTAACTTGTTTTCTGTAAAGTTTAACTTATTCCGTACTTTTATCAACACTCAGCTTCAACTTCAATAAAATTTATGGTGAAATTCACTTTTAGCTATACTTTTTTACTTCATGCCTTCAATTTTAACCTAAAACCTGTATAATTTTCAGAAAGCAGAAATTACTCAAGTAAAGATGAATATAGACAAGACCGATACTGAGATCCTGAAGTTATTGCAAAATGATGTTTCGTTAACCAATAAGGAGATTTCTCACCGGCTGCACAAATCCGTTGCTGCCATTCATGAGCGTATCCGCAGGCTGCATGAGCAGGGCTATATCAAGAAGACCGTAGCGTTGCTGGACAGAAAGAAAATTAACCGGAGCCTGATTGCCTACCTGCATGTTTTACTGCATGACCATACGGCGGCCACGCTCCATGCCTTTGAACAGCGGGTGGTTCAGTTTCCCGAAGTCATGGAGTGTTACCAGATGACCGGTACCTTCGACTTTTTGCTGCGGATTGCTACTTCCGATATGGACGCCTACCAGGATTTCTACCGGAACAAAATGGCGAACCTGCCTAACATCACTACCATACAAAGTTTCTTTGTACTGTCTGAAATCAAAAGCGACACCGCTTATCCGTTGTAAAGAACTTAATAATCGTTGTATTACATTCTAACTGTGATCCTCTGATCTTCGTTATAAAGCTTTCTGGTCAATAAAGGCGTTCTTGATTTGCTTGTTATAGCTTGCCCCGGAATGGAATGATCATCCTGAATTGCTCCTGGCCTCATCCGACGTAAATTAAAAGCTTTAAACTGCTGGTTGTGTTTAGAGGCAGAGAGGTTCTGGAACAATTCTATAGTGCCCGTTTGTCATTCAATCCCGCCACTGGATCCAGCCGGAACTTGTCGATCACTAGTATGTCTAGTTGGCGTAAAATCCGGATGAAGGATCAGTGAATACCTTTCGCTATCCATACAATTTTCAATATTGACTATAACTTAATGGGTGGAAGATAAATTAAAAGCCTACGCTCGTACATAATGCAGTAAACTATGATAATAACCGAAATGAGTCGTTAGCTATTGTTCAGCAGCAGGATGTACAGCAAGGATGAATAATAAGCCGAACCCTCTGAAACAAACTATTAAAGACTGCAGAAAAGCAACCTGAGACACTATCTGGTGACGACGATGAACAGCGCGAAGCTTTGAGTATAATATCCGCATACTGATATTTCGGATGGCCTGTAGAATCAAGTCAGCAGCAGCAATCGGTAAAAATTATATAACTTCCCTGCATTTGTATTATCTGCTGCTGTACATTTCGGCTGACCTTTACACCATCATTTAAAACGTAGCAACATGAACAACACTATTTTAATTACCGGTGCCAGCAGTGGTATAGGCAAGGCCACAGCCGTACTATTTCAGGAAAAAGGCTGGAACGTAATTTGGATATTCTGGAACCATTGACCACCGCATTCCGGAAAAGAGGTCAGGTCATTCCGGTACGCTTTGACCATGCTAACTTGCTGATGCAAATAATTAAAAGTGTTATTTGTCAACACAACTCATTGCTCAAATGCGCACGGAATTGTATGGTCATGCTGGCCGTAATATCCATTCAGTTAATGATATCAGTTTACCGGGAATAACATTAGATGGCAGATTCCTTAAGAATGGAATTTGAGTTTATCGATCGCTTTATCAACCTTTTTATTCTCCCCGTATACAATAATCCCTACCAAATCCAATTCAACATCTGCGTTTTTAGCAACTTCCGTCAAATTACCTTCCTCGTTTTTCGTTGCAAATAGCCCCCTGGTATAAACGCCAATATGCAGCCCACGTTCACTAGCCCGGTTGAACGCCCTTTTTATTTGCTCATCAGTCTCAGCTGCGTAAATCAATACAGGATGCTTGAGAAAGGGCAGGTATTGTGTGCCCGATGCACTAACGAGCGGCGCACCATGTGTTTCGGGAAATGCAATCGCGACTGAACTTGCCAGAAAAGCGGTGACATTTAATTTCTGCCATTGAGCCAGGCCACTAACAATGACAATGGCTATTTTATTTTCGTACATCTTTAATGGTTTATTCTATGAATAATTTGTTGATCATTTATCCCTTTTGCTAATATCACAAGCCATCTGAATGTTGCACCTCTCATACGGGGTAGCATGACCTGCGACTTTTTGAAATCCAAGTTTATGGTAGAGGTTAATAGCCGGTTTCAGTATCGTGTTACTTTCCAGATATATTTTTTTTGCACCTTGCTTACTTGCGCAATCGAGTGCCGATTGGCCGAGCAACCAGCCTATGCTTCTGCCTTGAGCAAGAGGAGAAACGGCCATTTTAGCAAGCTCAAAATCATATTCGTCACTTTTCATTTTAATCAGCGCGCAAACACCCACTGGTTTGTCTTTGTCAAGGGCGACAAAAATATGCCCTCCTTTTTCCAAAATATATCCTTCGGGATCGTTTAAAGACTTATAATCTGCTTCCTCCATCTTAAAATAAGCGGAAATCCATTCTTCATTCAATGACTTAAATATTGCCGCATACTGCGGTTGGTACTCTACAATTTGTACATCCGCGCTTTCCAGGCGTTTCTTTTCTTCAGTTACCCTACGTAGCAAAGATTTCTGTTCAAGCAAGAATTCCCATTCTTCTATAGCCTTCCATAAGTTATGTGTTGCCTGCGAGTTAACCGCTTCAATGGCATTCTCAACATCAGTATATTGATCCTGGATTTTTTCTGTATAGCCAATTCCTTTTTCAGAGAGGCTTACGATGTTTCGCCTCCCGTCAGCAGCATCTTTTTTTTCCAGAACAAGCCCTGCTTTGATCATCTCGCTTACTATTTTACTCACCGAAGGATGAGAATGTCCAATTTCAGCAGCGATTCCAGTTATCGTTTTTCCTTCACTTCGAGACAGTGCATAAAATACAGTAAACCACTTTGGCTGAATTTCAATGCCGTACAACTTATAAATACCCGCAGCATCATAAGTAATCTTTTCAGTCAGCATTCTTAGTCTGCTTCCTAAAGCTTTTATCCCAATTGATTTAAAAAAATCGTTATTTATAATTACGTAATCAGTTACGCAAATATAATATTTTCGGGATTGCATTTACGATATAAAATAAATGCTTGTTCGATCATGTGATACTCCCATATGGCTAGTGAACGCAACATACCGGAAGAAGCGTTAGCAGATTTCAAGGTAGCCTTAGTCGCCGGCCTTCTTTCGCGGTCTGATGAAGAAAATGCCGCTTGGGCGTTAAGACAAGCCTACATTGCCTTTGGAACTACGTTGATCACTGCGGCGAAATTAAAAATAGACACGACATCTATGGAGGGGTCTGACGCTGCAAAATTCGATGCTCTCCTCGGGCTTAAACTAAAAAGCTTCAAATCAGTCGTCGCCTTATCATTAGGGTACCGTGATGCCGAAAGTGACGTATTTTCCACTTTCAAAAAAGTTAGGCTCCCGCTTGCTGATTTCGCAACGTTCATCGAATAAAAGGTAATAAGCAGGAATATCCTGCTTAGGATATCCCTGCTTATTACTGATGCGTTATTGATGTTGGTGAACTCGCTCGACCTCTTTTAAATATCTAAACATAGGAATATCTGATTTATGATCATTGCTTTTGAACCTATTACTGCTGTCATCTGCTTTCGAACAAAAGAGGGTAAGGCAGTATTGGCCAGAACGCACTGATATTAGTTTCAAAAACCGTTTCAGCAATGAAGAGGGCTGTTGCGAGATCAGGGTCCATGAAGATCCGGCTGACCCTTAAAAAATTATTACTTGTAGAATATTGGTCAAGCACAGGACGGCTATTGGGACCTCATATCGAAACCGCACATAGCAAAGCTTTCAGAAAAGAAATAGAATCTTTTGTAGAAGTTGAACCCAAAGTCACCTTGTGGTATAAAGTCATTTTTTAATTACTTCATGCCACAAGTGAATCTTCGTTATATCATATGCTTGCTTTATTATCATTAATCATTTTTTAAATACAGTGAAGACCGTTGAACTATCATTGTGTCATGTTGAAACGCTACAATTGCCTAGGCAACCGTAAGGACAATCTTACCTTGAATGTGACCTCTTGAAGCTCGTTCATGTGCCTTCCAGGCATCTTCCAGCGAAAACGTACTGTCAATAACCGTACAAATTGTACCAGAATCAAACAAACGTCCAAGTTCTGCAAGTTGCAGGCCATTGGAGCGAACCTGTGTTGTCGAAAGGGTTACGCCAAGCGTCTCGGCTTCGTCACCGCCTACGGCTCCTAATCCAAAGATCGGGAAAAGTGCGCCCCCGCGTTTGAGCGTGCGCAGGAAACGACTGGTAGCCGGACCGCCAATGGAGTCAATTACAAGATCAACGTCACGCACAACATCTTCGGCAGCAGTTTTGGTATAATCCATAAATTCGTCTGCGCCGAGTTCCCTTAACAACGCCTCGTGTTTGCCGGATGCCGCCGCAATGACGTAGGCTCCTTTCCACTTGGCAAGTTGCAGTGCAAAATGTCCCACACCACCTGCCGCGCCGTTAATTAGTACTTTTTTACCATTTAAAGGTACTGGTATATGCCGGTGTGGTTGTATCGGGTTTGGCACATCGTGCCCTTGTTCAATCAAAAACTGCCATGCAGTAAGAGCGGCCATTGGTGCCCCGGCGGCATGTACGTGGTCAATGCCCGCAGGTTTAAGTGCAAAGTCCGTAGCCGGGCCAGCTACAAATTCAGCATAGGCGCGGCTTTCGCCAAAGCTTGGAAAGCGAACCATGCCATACACCTCATCGCCTACAGAAAATGCCTGTACATCTTCAGCAACCGCCTCAACTACGCCGGACACATCGGTTCCGGGAATGGCCGGCAGGGAAATCTGTGGCCTCCACTGTGGTGGCAGCATTTTCAACCCCTCACGAAAATACCAGTCGGGAGGATTGATGCCTACTGCATATACGCGAACAATTACCTCACCGAGCATTAAGTCGGGCACCGGTGCATCTTCATAAATCAATACCTCCGGTCCCCCATATCCGTGCAGCCGGACAGCTTTCATTACATTTTTTGACTTGGTTTCTACATACTCACCCGTATTTTCAGCAACCTTGTTTTCCAATTCACTTGACATAATATTTTACTTTTAATATAAAGTGAAATTGCACGAAAGGCATGATTAACGAATTGACATGGAATCAAGAAATACATTGACAAATGTCAACGGGTTCGGCTTAACGTGCGTGACGCAGGCGGCTTAGGGTTTCCGGTTGGATACCCAGGTAAGAAGCAATCATGGCCTGTGGTACCCGAAGGGCAAGATCGGGATAACGCTTCACAAAGCTTTCGTATTTCTGCCTGGAAGTGCTAGTTATGGATTCATGAACCCGGTTTTGAAAGGTGACAGAACTTTCATTTTTCATGATGTTGACCATTTTGGCAAAGGCAGGTAGCTTTTCGATCAGCATATCTTTACCGGCGTTCTCAAACAGCAATACTTCCGAGTCTTCAATGGCATCGATGTTAAGTTTACTGGGTGTGCCCCTGTATAAGCTTTCACAATCACTGATCCACCCGTTCTCATTAGCAAAACGGAGGATGTATTCATTTCCCTTTTCATCCACCGAATAGGCACGCAGTATGCCTTTGGTAACAAAGCAGTGATGATGGGCGATCTCCCCCTCCTGTAATAAATACTGATGCCGTCTCAGCTTCTTGAGGCGAGTGGCAGATTCAATCATGGCGAGTTCATCCTGATTGAAGTCAGTATGGCGTTTAAGGTAAGCTTTGAAAATATCCTGCATAATCCGATGATTGCAAAAATAGAAATTAATTACTTTTTCTCATTGGTTCGCCACCTTTGTAAAGCTAGCGACCTAGTATTGACATTTATTAACATGTTTGATGGCCCGATAGAAACTTTATTAAAATGAAACTAAAAACTTGGATGTACAAATAAATTTTCGCGATAGAATAATCACTCTAAATTCTGCGGAGTTTATTACGTGCTTGCTGATTTCAAAAGTTTTTTAAAAGTAATAAATTAGTCCACTACCTTTATCCAGCGATTGGATCGCTGTCAGATCATCTGAAGACCACTCAAAGTTAAATACGTTGAAATTTTCATTTATCCTTTTCCAACGCTTCTTAAATGAGCCCATCGAGTTTGTAACCTTATAAAGACTTTAGTCCATTTAATTTGAATCAAGTTAGCTCTGGCCACTCTGCGCTTGTCCGAATAAGGGTTCCATACCCAAGCTTTGTAGTCCCGGTCATCCAATAACCCAACCATTGAACCGATGAGACTGAAAAAATTCTTAAGCGGTTGAGTTGCTTCTGAAATATCTAAACCCTTTCAAAGCAGAATTTAGCCATAACTCTGCATTATCTAAGAAAAGCAAGCAAAGGTCATTTTCAATTAAAGACAAATCGAATTGCTCAAATTCTTCAAACCATTTTGTCAACGGGTCGAAATAAAAGATTTCGGAAAGAATATCTTCTAAAGATATTCATGTTGAATAACTTCGTTTACAGCAAGAAAAAAGTCCGCGTGATCAAGGCGCATTGCGGTACAAGGGAACAAATTTAATAGCAGATTACTCCCGATTCACGCGGGTTGAGATCTATCCTGTTCTCAGAATAAGACCATGCCTTTGCAACTATTTTTCACCGATCGTTTTCCGGTGCAGTAAACCCCAGTTGCGTAAAGCCAGCATTACTTCGTATAGGGAATCTGTGTAATTTGTCTTTCGGTACTCCACCGTAGGCGGAAAGGTGTCGTACACAACTCTTGTAACCAGTAAATTGGTTTCCAGCGCTTTTAACTCTTTTGACAGCATTTTATCGCTAATGCCGCTTATTTCTTTGGCGATTTGCCGGAAACGTTTCGGCCCTGAACCCAAAGCCAGCAAAATCTGCAATTTCCAGTTACCGCTGAGGGTTTCCATCGCATCTCTGATCGCTCTCAGCGTTATCGCGTCACATTTGATCTCCTGTCCATCGCTAATTATCATAACACAAATATTAATACTAACCTCCCCGTAAGCACTAACCGCGAGGTTAGTACTTACCGCTGGTTAGCAAATATAAGTAGGTTTGTATCTCAGTCTATTATTATGATGAACAAAAAAATAATTTTTATTACCGGTGCTACCGGTGGAATGGGTAAGGCAACAGCTATCGCGCTAGCCAAAATGAGCCATACAGTTGTTATCCATGGCAGAGATGATGGGAAGGCAAAGGAAGCAGTCAATGAGATAAAGTCTGCTTCAGGCAATCCGAATATAGATTATGTCACGGGAGACCTTTATATGATGAGCGATATCAAGACTATTGCTCAAAAATTAAAAGCAAAATATGATCATCTTGACGTACTGATCAATAACGCCGGTGGCATAATGGACAAAAAAAGGGAAGTTACCCAGGATGGCTTTGAGAAGACGCTGGCCCTGAATGTACTGGCACCGTTCCTTTTAACAAGGTTGTTGATTGGGCATCTGAAGAAAAGTGAACAGGGAAGGATCGTGAGCGTTTCCTCTGATGCCCATAGCCTGGGTGCTAAACCAGATTTCGATGATATTGAAATGACAAGGAGATATGATCCCATGACCGCGTACGGAAATGCTAAGCTTTACGTGATCTGGCTCAGTCAACTACTTGCCGCTGAACTGGCTAAGTGCCAATCCAATGTCACTACAAACACGTTGCATCCCGGAGCCGTGAAAACGAGTTTTGGTAGCGGAAGCAACCTCGGCTGGTTCTATAATATTTTTTCCAAACTAGCCAGACCATTCCTGAAGACGCCGGAACAAGGTGCCAAAACCGCCATCTATTTAGCCTCAGCGCCTGAAGTATCAGGAGTTACAGGCATGTACTATGTGAATAAGAAAGTCTCGAAAACATCAGCTAAGTATTACAGTCCTGTTAACATGACACGAGTTTGGGAGTACTGCTATCTCAGCACGAAAAAATGGGTTGATGCGGAATAATATCGTTTCAGTAGACAATGGAATCTCAAATTATTTAAACAATAATAGCGTCGAATATCAGCTTATGGGAAATAAAACGCTTGTTATTCATTGGCGGGGGGGGCGGGAATCGGAGTCGCCCTAGCAACAGAATTCGGTAAGGAAGGGTTTCAGATAGCGCTTGTTTCCCGAAATGAGAATATGCTTGTTCTTATGGTCGGTCAGCTTACAGGCCTGAGAAATCTACGCCAAATCATTTGTCGCAGACATTACAGATCTCCGTGGTTTTTTACAAGCATTGCGCCGGATCAAATCTTCAGAACGAAGCAATGCTTAAACAATTGAATTTGAACAGTGCTTTTATTCCCGGCTTTGATAAAATACGTACCAATGCTTATCTGAAATTTCTTGAGAACAATAGCAAAGCTTCTGTTATTTGCCTGCCGAAGTTCACTCTTATATGCACATTCAGGATCCAAAAGTCATTGCTGCTAGAATTCAGACCACCTATAATAACGCTCAACTGATGAGTAGAAACAATTGAAATTACAGCTAACTCTCAATATCTCCTACTCAACATAAATCTATTTAGGAAACGAGTATACTAATGGATATTCCGGAGCCATTGACCACCCCGTTCCAGAATAGCAAACAGTTAATTCCGTAACACTTTGACCATGTTGATTGATTAATTACCAGTCACGCCGTCCCAAAATATCTACACAACCCGGTGCTTTAAAGCGCACGGAATGGCTTGGTCAAGCCTAACGGATTATCCAGTTCGCCTATCGTACCTGTATTTTCAGGATAGGAAAAAGGCATTGGTTTTCCGGTTTGGCTTTCATAACGCAAACAAGGCAACGCATGTATGTCCATTTGTTGGAAGCATAAACATGAAGATAGATGGGTAAAATGTCTTGAAATTAAACTTATAGGGCACTTTTCTCAGAATCCAAGGCGTAAAGAATAATTTGATTAAAAGGTTGTGTTGATATGTTTTTCTCATGATTTAGGCGAAAATTCAAAGATAGAATGCCGTCTACCAGCTTTGGCATGAGTATAAATTAGTTTAGTGACTCATATTCAAAAATACTTATACTATTGCAATGTTTACAACATGATATAAGAGATTCAAGTCCTGCTTGGGCTACCTATCTTGTCAAGCTCAAACAGGATCAAACTCCAATCAATTGATGGCGGATTCAACATGGATGACGTTGTAATATGTAATTCAATCAATCAATTGTAACACTCGATTAAAGACGAGTTAACAATTAGATGGACCTATACTTTATATCTTAAATTATTCCTATAAACTGTTGTATGTTAACTAGAGTTAAGCTGGTTGCATTTTGAGAATCTTGAGTCCCAAGCTGTCTCCGTCCCATATACAATAGTAGTTATCAAGAAAAGAGATACATTAAAATATGGCGTAAGAAGTTACTTGAATCCGGCTTCTACACTTTTGTTCATTCTGTTATATTTTAAAATTGCTCTGATTAACAAAGGTCAACCTATTGTACAAAAGTACAGGGCTATAAAAATCAGCCCCATGATAATGATTACACTAATAACCTCTAAAAATCGCTTACTCATTGCCACTTCGCTAAGAATTTACCGAAGTCTTCCCTGTATTGTTCCGAAACCGGAAACATCAGCTGCTCGATATAAACGGCATTTTTAGTAACAGAAGTTACCTTATTTAGTGCAATAATGGTTGATTTATGTATCCTCATAAATTTACCTTTCGGTAACTTCTCCTCTAAAGCCTTTAACGTTATCAGAGACAAAAATGGCTTATCACTGGTATCGAGGTGTATTTTCGCATAGTCTTTCAGTCCTTCAATATGCGTGATCTTGCTGCAGCCTATTTTTACAGTTTGAAATTCTACTTTGAGGTAGATATATTCTTCGTCCTTTGATGCCGTTTCAACCGGTTGAATTTTTAATTCGGCAAGCTTTAACGCTTTAGTAGCTGCACGCATAAAATCTTCATATCCGAATGGCTTAAGCAGGTAGTCTATTACATCCAGCTTGTAGCCTTCCAGTGCAAATTGATCAAACGCCGTAGTGAAAATAATGGATGGCGACTGGCTCATATTTCTGCCGTTCAGGATACGTGCCAGTTCTATGCCGCTCAAATCAGGCATCTGGATGTCCAGAAATATCAGGTCTACCGGGTTTTCGCTGATATAGCGCAAGGCTTCAATAGCGTTGTCGAAACTGTTTGTGAGTTTCAAAAATGGCGTGCGCTCTAAAAAACGGGTTACCAGATCCAATGCAGGCGGTTCGTCATCAATGGCGATGCAGTTGAGTATCATAGCTGCAAAATTAGTTGTACTTCGTATTCTTGTTGATTGTTCAAACCGGTAGTTAGCGTATACTTATCCGGATATAGCAAATCCAGCCGGCGGGTGGTATTGGCAATGCCAATGCCGTTGCTTTGCTCTTCACTGTTGCTTCGGGTTTGATGGATGGTGTTACGCACTTTTAAAATAACCCGGTCTGCATGCTGGGTAATATGAATCACAATATGGCTTTCCTGAATGCTGCTGACACCATGCTTAAAAGCATTTTCTACAAAAGGCAGGAACAGCATAGGCGCAATCATTACCTCCTGGGCCTGTTCTTCTATTTGAAGTTGCACAGTGGTTTTTCTGCTGGTACGCAATTTCATCAACTCTACGTATTCTTGAATAAAGGCAATCTCCTTGCTTAGTGGGGTTTGCTTCCCGGCCGCATCATACAGTACATAACGCATCATTTTAGATAAGTTGGTGATGGCCGTTCTGGCAACGTCGCCATCTGAAAGCGTGTAGGAATAGATTGTGTTGAGCGTATTGAAAAAGAAATGCGGATTGATCTGTGCTTTCAGCATGGTAAGCTCCGTAGTTACTTTTTCCTGCTCCAGCTGCTGCCGCAAGGTAACCTCTTCCTGCCATTGCTTGATAAAGCTCACCGTAATTCCCAATCCGATCATCAGCAGAATCATACCGGGGACAAACGTATTAATGCGATGCGGCGGGCCATGGTGTGGAAAGGGCAGCTGATTTAAGTGAAACACCTTGTTAACCCCATCGTTTAGCAGCGTTAAACCGATAATCAATGTAATAGTAATTATTGCATATAGGCCTATCTGCTTGCGCAACAGCAAACTAGGAATCAGCAGGTTATAGTTCAGATAAAAAGCCGTTATCAGAATAGCCAGCAACAAGTTTTGTCTGATCCAGAACGCACGGGGCACATTGTCGCCCCACTCGGGCGGATGGCTGTACAGGAAGCCCAATGCCAGGATGAGCCAGCAAATGAGGTGAACCAGGAGGAAAATATGGTGTCTTTTAAATAGCTGCATCGTTATCAATTTCAGCACAATAATAAATATACGGTTTCAAAGCAAACTACAAGATCGCTCATCCGGCCTTTCCTGTCGACGAGCCAGTGGTTTTTCCCGACCTGAGGATGATGCAGCTCTTCATATTTCCGTTACGTCGATAAGTTTTTCCAAATGGTCTATTGTGCTTTTTTAAGAACGTGAGCCACTGCTTCTTTGCAGTGTGAAAAGAAAACATATGAAGAAAATAGTTTTGATGATCGCGCTGCTCGTGCCACTTTTAGGCTTGGCAGCTACAAATCCGTTCCCTGCCGACGCTTCTATCACAGGTACCATCATAGACTCGTTAAGCGGGAAACCTGTTGATTACGCCACCGTTTCAGTTTTGGATCAGACAAGCGGTAAGGTGGTTTCCGGGTCGCTGGCCGACGGGGTAGGTAAATTCACAGTAGATAAGCTAGCAGCAGGCACCTATCAATTAAAAGTGAGTTTTATGGGTTATGCAGGCAAAGTAATTGCTAACCTGAAATTAGAAGACGGTGCTACGCTTAAGCTTGGTAAGATAGTGCTAAGGCCCGATAGTAAAATGCTGAATGAAGTAAAGGTAACGGGCCAAAAGGCGCTGATAGAAGAAAAGATTGACCGCACCGTTTACAATGCCGAAAACGATTTAACTGCACGGGGCGGCGATGCTACCGATGTGATGAAACGCGTACCCATGGTATCAGTAGATATGGACGGGAACGTAAGTGTAAGGGGCAGCTCAAATATAAAGGTTCTGATTAACGGCAAGCCATCAGCCATGATGTCGGCTAGTGTATCTGACGCTTTAAAGCAAATTCCATCCGATTTGATCAAAAGCGTGGAGGTGATTACTTCCCCTTCGGCTAAGTATGACGCGGAAGGCTCGGGCGGCATTATCAATATCGTCTTAAAACAAAATACACTTGAAGGATTGTCGCTTAATGTGAACTCGGCGGCCGGTACGCGCGGTTCCAGCCTGGGGTTAAACGGCGGCTACAAGGTGGGTAAGTTTAATTTTTCGATAGGTGGTTTTGGCAGAGGCAGCTATAATACGCCAGGTGCATTTACCAACAGCCAAACCATCAGTAGCTTAACTTCTAATGATGTGAGCTTAACCACGCAATCGGCCACTACCAGCAACACTTCCCTGATGGGCCGGTATAACCTGGGGATGGACTATGATATTAACAAGCGTAGCTCTTTGAGTTTAGGTGTGGTGATTGGCGCTAATAACCGGCCAACCAAGCAGGATAATTTCTTAACGCAGAATTACCTGAACAATTTGCTCATCGGCTCCATGCTGCAGCGAAACGATATTACCAACAGCTCCAACCAACTGGATGCTACGCTAACTTATACGTTAACCGGAAAAAAACCAGAGCGGGAGTTTAGCTTGCTGACAGAATACAGCCAGAACAACCGGGACAATAACTTCGAAAATATCTTTCTCGACCAAAGCAACGGGTCTGTCCTGAATGGCTTGAAGAATCTGAACAGCAGCAAAAATAAAGAGCTAACCTTTGAAGCGGATTATCAAACGCCCACCTTCAAAAATACTTTACTGGAATTTGGTGCAAAAGATATCATCCGTACGGTAAACAGCGATTATACTTATTATTCTGCAGCTGATGGCTCATTGAATTATCAACCCATCTCATCCGGAAGTTTATCCAACGCTTTTAATTACAAGCAAAATGTAGCGGCCGGCTATTTATCCTACACCATTTCATTGCCTAAAAGTTATACGATTAAGGCCGGCGCGCGATATGAGTATACCAGCATCACGGCTGATTTTCAGTCAGGGTCATCCGTTAATATTCCCAACTATGGGGTATTAGTGCCAAGTGTAAACCTAGCCAAGAAATTTGATAATGGTGATATGATAAAACTGGGTTATAACCGGCGCATACAACGGCCATCGCTGGAGTATCTGAACCCAAATATTCAGGCATCAAACCCTTTGAACATCACCGTTGGTAACCCGAGCTTGCAGCCCGAGTTTACTAATAATTTCGAGTTGGCTTACAGTACGCACATCAAAAACAATAACCTGAACTTATCAACCTTTATGCGCAATACCAATGATGCGATACAAACCATTCGCAGCGCCAACGGCGATACTGTGCGTACCACGTATCTGAACCTCGGTAAGCAAAATGCATATGGCATGAGTGCTTCATTAAATCTGGCGTTAACCAATAAATTAAACATCAACGGCGGTGTCGATTTTTATCATCTGAGCTTGGATAACAAAGACCCCGATCCGCTTTACCATGCGGCAAACAGCGGCTGGGTGACTAATTACCGTTTGTTCGGCAGCTATGATCTGTCAGACAAATATGCCATTCAGGCCTTTGCTTTTCACCGTTCCAACCAAATTCAACTACAAGGTTATCAGGGTGGCTTTGGCGTGTACAACCTGAGCTTTAACCGGTATTTTGCCAATAAAAAAGGAACCATTGGTATTGGCGGCGATAACTTTTTGACGCACGGGTACAAAATACCTACCGTAGTTACTTCGGGTAACATCGCACAAAATGCTGTAAACATTAATTACATCCGCAGCTTTGAGCTAAAGTTCAGCTATAAAATAGGCGGGCTGCACAACAAGCCGCAGAAGCCCAAAAAGAGCATCAACAATGACGACCTGAAACAGGACAACGGCGGAACTAACAACAATTAACTGATTCTAAAAATTTATGTCATATGAACATCTTAAATAGCAAACCTGTAGCTGAAACCTTAGCAGTATTACATGAAAAAGCAGCAGCCGATCATCAGGACAGGCAAGCGGCCCGGCAGCAGGCAGCCAACCAGGGTAAACCGTTTGAACACGCATGGGCTACGGCTTATATGGCAGTAGGCGCCGAAGAAGGCAGACTGTTGCATTTGCTGGCCAGGGTGGCCAGGTCGAAAAACATTGTAGAGTTTGGCTGCTCTTATGGCATATCCACCATCTATCTGGCAGCAGCAGCAAAAGCCAATGGCGGAAGGTTAATTACCACAGATATCGAACCCACCAAAATAGCAGGTGCCCGGCAAAATATTGATGAAGCCGGATTGCTGGACGTGGTTACTTTGCTGGAAGGTAATGCCCTGGAAACACTGGCTACAGTAGAAGGTGAGATTGACTTTCTTTTTCTGGATGGTGCTAAAGAATTATACTTACCGGTGTTTGAGTTGCTGGAAGATAAGCTTGCTGCGGGTGCCATCATTATCGCAGATAATGCCGACAAAGCAGAAACACATCCTTTGGTTAACCGCCTGGCGGCAGATACAGACCGCTTTAGTACAACGCATCTTTTTGAAGGGCGCGCATTCATAGCTTATTCAACGCATTAAATGTTGTTTTTATGAGGATCCAAAAAATGAAATTATCAATGTTTAAAAAAGCAGCTTTAGTGCCTGCTTTATTATTTCCATTCGCATCAATGTCACAAGGACTAACATTTAACCCTCAAAACTATACCGTGCAAGAAATTGCTGTAAACGGGAAGCAAATGAAGGTGCGTGCCTACGAGCATGTGGTGTATGTGGCAAAACCGGTAGATACGGTTTACCAGCAGATGAACATATATATACCCGAAGCTTATTTTAACAAAGGCAGCATCAATGGCTATACGGCCCAAACAGCACCCATCTTTTTTCCGAATCAGGTTGGTGGCTATATGCCGGGGCGTCCGGGAACAGCAATTAACGCTGGTAGGGGGCCTGGTCCGGGTGGGCCAGCAGGAATGCCTCCGGGGGGGATGCCTGCTGGAGGTATGCCACCGGGTGGGCCCGGCAGTAATATGGGGCCTGGAGGTAACCGGGTATCAACTATTGCTGCTGCTTTATTAAATGGTTATGTAGTGGCATCGCCAGGCGCACGTGGCCGACCCACCAAAGATGAAAAAGGGATTTACACAGGTAAAGCACCTGCGGCAATAGTAGACCTGAAAGCGGCTGTGCGGTATTTGAAGTTTAACGACAAACTAATGCCCGGAGACGCATCAAAGATCATATCGAACGGTACCAGTGCCGGCGGCGCTTTGTCTGCGCTATTAGGTGCAACTGGTAACAACAAGGATTACGAGCCCTATCTCAAAGCTATCGGTGCGGCCGATGCAAGTGATGACATTTTTGCAGTTTCGGCTTACTGCCCAATTACTAACCTCGATCATGCTGACATGGCCTATGAGTGGCAGTTTAATAGCGTAAATACCTATAAAAAGATCAATATCAGTATGCTTGATTATAAAGTGCAGCGTACAGAAACGGCAGGCGAACTGAGTTCAAAAGAGCAGGTGGTTTCCGCACAATTAAAAGTCCTGTTTCCAGCTTATGTTAATAGCTTGCAATTAAAAGGAAAACAAGGGCAGTTATTGCAATTAGATAAAGATGGAAATGGCAGCTTTAAAAATTGGGTTAAATCTTATGTGATTGCATCTGCGCAGAAAGTGTTAGATTCAGGAAAAGACCTCTCTGCATTAAAATGGTTGACGATTACGGGTGGAAAAGTGACCGGCCTTGATTTTGATGGTTATGTGCATTATATGGAGCGGATGAAAACGCCGCCCGCTTTTGATGCCTTAAACCTCTCTACCGGCGAAAATCAGTTATTTGGTACGGCAACAGTTGATAAAGCACACTTCACCAAATTCTCTGCAGATAATTCAGCTGTAAAAGCAGTAACTGCTGATGCTATTGTAGTTAAAATGATGAACCCGATGGACTATATTGGCCGGGCTGATACCAAAACTTCTGCTCATTGGCGAATTCGTCATGGCACGAAGGACAAAGACACAGGACTTGCCGTATCTGTCATGTTAGCCACCTTGCTGCAGAACAAAGGTTACGATGTTAACTTAGAATTGCCCTGGGACAGACCCCATAGCGGCGACTATGATCAGAATGAACTCTTTAGTTGGATAGATGGAATCAGTAAATAGCAATATCACATTAAATTCACTTGCAAATTTATTTATCAAGATACTTATTCCTATCAGCCATGAAAAAAACACCACCAAAAGCAAACCAATCCAGGCGCAATTTTCTAACCGCAATAGGTTCAACCGGGGCGGCATTCCTATGCAGTCCGCTGGTTTCCTGGATTATTCAGGAGAATCTCGATCCAAGGGTCGCGGGCATTGTAGCCCGTACCATTGGTGTTGACACGCATAACCATATCGATGTTCCCCTCACTGCTACTGAACTGCCAGGCCCTGATATAGATCTGATTCGTGAAATGAAAGCTTCAGGCTTAACTGCCATTTGCATGACATTCGCACTGGATTATCAACGGCTCACTGAGCCAGGGCAAGTTTGGGAGCGCTTTCAAAACGGGCTCACCGCAATGGATGAGCAACTTGAAAAGAGTGGTTTGAGACGGGCTTTGAACCTGAAGGATTTGGAAAATGCACATAATAAGCATCAGCCAACGGTTATCCAATCCGTAGAAGGCGGGCATTTCCTGGAAGGCAAGCTGGAAAGGTTGCAGGAAGCATATAGCCGTGGCCTACGCCACCTGACATTGCTCCATGACAGTGACGCCTCTGTACCCTTGGGGGATGTATACACAAATGCTCCAAAGTTAGGTGGCTTAACGGCTTTTGGTGCAGATGTGATCAAAGAATGTAATCGCCTGGGTATTTTGATCGACCTGGCTCATGCCAATACAGCAACAACTGCAGCTGCATTAAAAGCAACCACTCATCCGGTGATGATCTCACATATGGGCTTAGATACCCAACTTGGATCCGACCCTCACATGGCGCAGATGATGAAGCCCAGGCTGATTGGTAAACAACAGGCCAAAATGATTGCTGACGCTGGTGGCATTATCGGTGTCTGGACGCACCTGGCAGATTCTCCATTAGAATATGCCAGGAATATCAGAGCCTTAGTAGATGTTATCGGTATAGATCATGTTTGCTTGGGTACCGATACCAAATTAACACCTGCTTACCGGGTTGGAGGATTTGGTCCTAAACGATTAGATAATGCCGGAGAACCAGGCAAACAGCCGGTCTCTCCTACGGCCGAAGACCGGAACGGCGATACCCGAAGCGGACAAATCAAAGGCCGGGTGGGTGAACGCACCAGCAATGCCTGGGCAGGACAGCAGGAAGGATTTTATTATTTAGTGGTAGATGCGATGCTTCAAACCGGCTTTACAGAAAAAGAAATCGAAAAAATTGGCGGGAGAAACTTCTGCCGGGTATTCAACGCAGTTACAAAAGGACGTTAGCAGAAACAGGTTGATTTGTAAACCATAAGGCTTTCTTGTGCAGACCAATTTAAAGGATTTAAAAGGTCTGCAAAGGAGCTTGATCTATGCTTTTTAAAATAGGTTAGGTGTTCTCGTTATTTCATCTCTGTAGATTTAATTCCGTCAGGCCTTCCGACAGGAATTCTCTTAATTTCTTTTCTGCTGGCCAGATCAATCACTGATACATAGTTATTGGGCGTACAGGAAACAAACATCCGGTTTTTACCCTTGTCCATGTAAATGCCTGCGCCCTGACCCAGGTTTGTTTTCTGTTCCAGTTGGTGCGTTGCTGCGTTATAGTATAACAGGTTGCCTGTTTTTACGCTCACTATGCAAACGGTCTTACCATCCGGCGTAATCCCAAGGCGGTGCAGGCCCGAAACATGCGTATCAATGGTAGCCTTCGCTTTTTTAGCAACCAGGTCAACAATGACGATCTTGCCATCCGGTCTTGCCGTCCACAATTCCTTACCATCTGCCGATACATCGAACCCTTCAGCGCCAATCCCAACATCGACCAATGTCTGCCGCCATTCCAACCTTTGTTTGGCATGAGCGGGCAGTACGCCGGTCGGCGGCATATATGGTGGGATCAGCCGTTTTTCATAAATACTCACGGTGCCAGATTCCACATTAGTGGTGTAAAACGTTTTGGCATCGGGCGTTAAACGGATCAGATGCGTAAAATCCTGCCCGGTACCCAGCACCTGCACCGGTTTGTCCTGTTTTAAGTCATATGCAATCACAGCCTTGGAGCTCTGGGCAGTAAACCATAAAGTGTCTTGGTGAAAAGCCATGCCATGCGGTACATAGAACGGCCGCGTATCGATGTCCTTTACCGTTTGCAATTTTTGCAGGTCAATAACATTGATGATATGGCCAGTGCCAGCAATAACCGCATTGGATACGTAGGCCGTCTTCTGATCTGTCGATAGTTCAATTTCGTGCGGGTCTTCGCCAACGGGGATTTTAGTAATCAAGGCAAGTGTTTGGTAATCGAGCACCCACATTTTCTTTTCGCCTTTGGACAGTACCAGTACATACCTGCCGCTTTGTGCCTGGGCAAAACCAGCGTATAACATACCGAGTATAAGAAGTAGTTTCTTTAATACTTTCATATCGGGCTATTTGGTATAAGCGCCGGAGGAATAGGTCAGTTCATAACTATGACTGTAGACTTCGAATACAATACCAAACGGGTCTTCCACATAGCACATCCGGTAAGGCTTTTCATCGGGGTAATAAGAACGGATTGGCATGCGCTGCTTACCGCCATGTGCTACAATCTTTTCCACCAAACCTTCAATATCCGGATCCTGAATACAAAAGTGAAAAAGGCCGGTATTAAAAGGACTGAAAGCAGGTGCTTCTTTCGTGCCTTTGGGAAAAGAAAACATCTCGATGCCGATGCCGTCTGAGGTAGAAAGGTGCGCTATCTCGAAATGGCCCCAGCCTTTGCCAAATACATCGATACACATTACGCCAATAGCTGAATCTGTTTCCTCAGTCACTACGCTGGGTGGCATAATCAGGTACCAGCCCATTACTTCGGTGTAAAACTGAACGGCAGCATGAATATCAGGGACGGTGATGCCGATATGGGAAAATGCTTTGGGGTATGCTTTAAATGTTTCCATAGGTAATAGCTTTAATTGTTCGGCGTAAAAATATTCTATATTAGCACCTCTTACAAGTACTTACTATTGAGTAATATAGTTACCAAAAGGAGTAAATTGCTGATTTTTAGATAACTTGATTTATGCAGGCATGAAAAATTATTACTGTAGCCTTCACCTGACGATGGATATGATCGGCAACAAGTGGAAACCGCTGATTCTGTTCCATTTACTGGCTGGTCCGCAACGCTCGGGCGCCTTGCAACGCTCCGTGCCGGAGATTTCCAATAAAATGTTTACCCAAACCATAAGAGAGCTGGAACGGGATCACTTGCTGACACGAACAGTTCACCCCGTCGTACCACCGCATGTAGAATATGAGCTGACCGATTTGGGAAGATCATTGGAGGATATCCTGAAAGAGCTGGATAACTGGGGCAAGAAACTGATGCCGTAAAATTCAGGCTTACCTGATGCCAGCAACCTGACCTGCTTTTGAACGGTAACCTACGCCATATTTACTTAGCATGTCACTTTTCTGCGGTTATAGTATATCTTCTAAAAAGTCCATCTAAACCGGTGCTTACCGGCGATGTAAACTTATGCAGTGGTGATTGCCGTGCTTTGCAAAAGTTGATTACCCCATGTGGTACAGCATCTAAAACGGGAATGAAAAATTTGCCCAGATCAGTGAAACTGTAAATCACTTTCACGGGCGGCTTATCACCATACACCTTTCTGGAAACCATGCCGTCTTCCTCTAATTGTTTCAGTTGCAGGCTTAAGGTCATTTCCGTCACGGTCGGCATTTCCTTACGAAGTTCACTAAATCTTTTTTTTCATCTTTTCAAAAGCGATAGCGAAGCTCTCATCGCTTTTATCCGGGAGCTATTAATAGTATAATGCTCATCAACTGGACATTCTGGAACCATTGACCACCGCATTCCGGAAAAGAGGTCAGGTTATTCCGGTACGCTTTGACCATGCTAACTTGCTGATGCAAATAATTAAAAGTGTTATTTGTCAACACAACTCATTGCTCAAATGCGCTCGGAATTATATGGTCAAGCGGGCCGGAATGCCTACTTCATCTTCCAAATTGGTTTGCAAATGCAATGGGTTTTGCTTCATCTGCAAGTCCTCTTCCTCTTCACCCATAGCTTTTAGTTGCAGTGGATTAGTAGTATTTTTACCTTCGGTAGTGGCCGTATTTTTCGGGGTTTCTTTTTGCAATGAGGCGGTGGTTTGCATAAGGTAAACAGGTATTCAAGTGAGCCCGTAATCAAATATAAACAGTAAAGTTCTGGGTTCAAATGCAAGTCTTACAAATACTTGTAAAATATTTACGTAAAGGGAAGCTCTTAACCTATGCAAATTTTATCACAGCTTGTTTGCAATTTCAGCTTTTGATCCGCACAACTTTTGATGATTTACAATGACTGATGATCCATTAACCTTAATGCTGACTTTCGGCTAAAACAAAGCTTTGCCCTCTTTATGCATTTCCTTGCGTATGGCCTGTTTTATATCGGGCAAAATAATTTCGGTGTTGCCGCGTCCTAAAGCCCGCAGGCTGCAAAAGCGCAGTACATTCATAATGGAAGCGCCGGTAATGGGGTACTCAGCCGCCAGTTTAGGCAGGCTAACATCGACAGCTAACTGGCAGGGTGGCGTAAAGGCATTTTTCCACAACTGCAGCCGTTGATGCTCATCCGGTTTTTGAAAATCTATCATGACTTGGAAGCGGCGGGCGAAGGCTTCGTCCACATTGTTTTTAAAGTTGGTAGCCAGTACAATCAAACCATTATAATCTTCAATGCGCTGCAACAGGTAGCTCACTTCCTGGTTAGCATGGCGGTCGTGGGCATCACCCACGTTAGTGCGCTTGCCAAACAGGGCATCAGCTTCATCAAAAAACAGAATCCAGTTCTTGTTCTCCGCCATGTCAAATACGTTCGCCAGGTTTTTCTCTGTTTCGCCGATAAACTTGGATACCACCATGGATAAGTCGATACGGTACACGTCCATACCCGCCCATTTACCTAGCAGTGCAGCCGTTAGCGTTTTGCCCGTACCTGGCGGACCGGAAAACAATACCCGGAAGCCAGGCTTTACCTTGCCGGCAAAGCCCCAATCGTGCAGTAAGGCAGGGCCATGCTGTAGCCAGGTCTTGAGCTCTTCCAACTCGGCCATAACATGGTGTGATACCACCAGGTCCTGCCACTCCATACCAGTGGTGAGCCGCTTGGCCGGGAAGTTGGCGGTAAAATTGGGTTTAAAAGCTTTCCCGGTGGTCAGTAAGGCCAGGTATTCTGCTGAAGGAGTAAGTAATCCGGCTAAGCGCGGCTCTCCGGCGTTAACCGGCTGCAATTGAAGGAAGTTATGTTTGTGAAAAAAGTGTTCTTCATCAAACAACTGTAACAACTGGTAACGCTGTTGCAGGTCATTGCCGGCCAGCAGGAACACCGCCGTTTCGCCTGTAGGCAAGTAACCGCCATGTGCGCCTTTCTGCCCACCTAACTGGGTAAACGGATGGTCAGTAGCCGAATTTTTCATCAGCAGTATATCCAGCAATTCAGGCTGCAGGTGGGGCACCAGCGCCAGGATAAGCACAAAGCGCTCTGCATGCCCCATGTTAAACTGCCGTATAATTGCAGCATAGGGTGATGCATCCTGACTTACATCCGGCGGCAAAATGCTGGCAACCTGCGGCTGAGCCTTATCGTTGTTAAACGAGATAGCGCCACGGGCTGCAATCACAGTCGAAAACCATTGCAGTTCTTGAGTTGCTGTATTAGCATTAGCCATCAGTGCATCCACTTTGATCGGGTTTAGTTAAGTTAAACTTGTCTCCATTCTATCGTTAACATCGTCTTCATCCATGCGGCTTTTACCATATTGAGGCCCCAGGGCAGCGTTTGTAACAGTATATCGTACCCGCGTGGCTCTACCGAAAGCTGCCAAATTCCATCCTGAAAAATTAGGGTACCATTGCGTTGTAAAAAAGATGCCCTGAAATTTTCGACAGAAGCATTTTTCATTTTATCCCAATGTGTAAAAAGTACTTTGAACAATTCGGTTGTTGTGTTGATCTCCGTAGCCGTCAGTTCAATTCGGGCAGGTATGGTTTCTTCGGGCGGCAAGCCAGCCATTACTTTATTAAGCAGTAAATCTTCCTCTGGCTTATCTGTAGTACCATCTACCAGGTATTGCAGCAGGTGTACTGCGCGTTGTTGCTGCGTGTGGTCGATAAATGCCCCATTAGTTGTCATTCCTAAACGGCTAAAGAAAACGCTTAAAAAGGGATGAAGAATAACCAATCCCGCATTCGTGATAGCAAAGCTTTGGTTATCCGGTAAGCTGAAAGCAGGCAATTCCTCTTTTGATGAACTGCTCGCTGTGGTTTGATTTAATTCATTAGTCATATCTTCTCTATTTATTATCGGGGGTAACTCTTGCAGTTTATTCAATTCTGCTACTACGTCAGCTTTGCTTTGTATTTGTACCAGTTCTTTTTGCAGCTGATTTTGGAGTAGTGGTAATACCTGTTTACAATTTGCTGTTACTACCATATTATTTAGTTCATTGTGGATGGCCGACTTCATCTGTTCGGCAGACAGCATGTATAGGTAATCGTCAAAATATTTGAACAAGTACTGTATATACTCTTCATAACTTATGTGATTACCCTTGCTTAATAAGTACTTTAAATTGAACCCGCGCAAGCTGCTGGAAAGCAAGTTTTGATCAGACTGATTGGTCAAGGCTGATAAAATACGCTGGATATCTTTTAAAAAGTCGACCATGCCAGTACTTAGCTGGTGAACCGCTACTAATAAGCGGTACACTTGCTCGTCAGAATAATGTACCCTTATAAAGTTTAGCATACTGGGCTGATGTAGAATTTCTGGCCATAATGCTTTTATTGCAGGATGACCTTCGGGCAACAACTGAAGCCATTGAAGAAAATCTTCGCGCATATCGCTGTTGTAAGCAGGAGCAACGTGCTTTAAGTACATTAATAAATCATGGCCTAAATAGGTTTCCAGAAACGCCTTCACTTGTTCATTATCACGGCCTTTAGCCAAAGCGAAAATATTGTGCAAGCGCATTTTCGCTTGTATGTTGGCAGATTTTTCAAATGATGACTGTATTTGTATCCTGTATGTTGACAGCAGCGCAGTAACAATGTATTGCAAGAATGCATCTGTCTGCTGCTGATTTAGGCTCAGCCCTGGCGGCAGCTTACCGTAATTCAAGAAATAAATTAAAGCACGCAGCAACTGTTCCTGGTAGGTTTGGTTAGCGCTTGCTTTGCTGATGTTATGTTCAGCCGTAGCCCCATTAAGCCAGTTAATGGCTGTATCAGGCAGCTTAGCAGATAGCTTTTTAACCCAATCGTTATTACCACCTAAACCATTCGTGGTTTGGTTTAAGTAACCAGCCGTAGCCGGTGCGCGCGCATTATCCGGCGATTGCGTATTTGCATTAATGTTTCCGGCAGCACTGATGATTAGACGATGAACATATTCTTGAGCTGTTAAATGATACGCTTGCCTCAACAAATTGTATATCTGCATCCGGTAATCAGGCCATAATAAAGTTATGATATATCTTATAGCTTCATCGGTACTTATCCCGTTAATTATTAAGGATAATGGCAGTTCGTCATAAGTCAGGTATACACTAATGGCATGCAGGAGTTCTTGTTCAAACCACGACTGCCTTGCCGTGGAGGCTAAAACCGTTTGATAGGTGCCTAAAACAGCCGTAATCCACTCCCGTATTCTCACAGGCAAATCGACACCTGTAAAATGGTAGTTCTCCGCTTCTTTAGCTAATGTGGTAACGGATGGTTTCCAATATTCATACACAATGTTCTTGGAAATAGAATTACTTATAGCAGCATGGATGAAGCTTTTTTTAATCGTAAACCAGTTAGTTACCTGTGTTAAAATGTAGTCTAAGAATGTTGTTGTAGCAAAGCTTTGGTACCCGGCACCATTATAGGCAGCCAATAATCCATGCAGCAGAATTTTTTTAAGCGTACTATGCTGTGCATCATTCCGGATTAGCGTTGTGCTTAAAATTGAGAAAAGGTCGTTAGAATGGGTGACTGCAGAGTTACCATCCGGCAAATAATTGATGGCTTTTAACAAATTCTCATAGGCAATTTCCTCAATAAGCAAGTGGATTGCTGTAGCCGAACTACCTGCAAATTTTAACAGATGAATCAGATACTGCCGGTTGCCTTTATGAAGCAGATCGGCAAAGATTGCCTGCACCTGCTTATGCTGATGACGGTACCACCAGGGCAGCTTTTGATAATTAAGCCAGTAGATTAGCACATCCCTTAATTGCTGTGCAGATGCCGTTTCCTGGTTAGTGTTTCGGATAGGTTCATTGCTTTCTATGCTTGATTTCGGCTGGGATAGGCGTGAGTCGGTTAAAGAAAGCTGAGTCAGTACGGAAAAAAAGGTATCCATAAATGGTGTATATACCGTACCCTTTGCCATTTCTTTAAGACTTGAAATCAGGTCCTGAAATTTGATATTATAATGTCTAGCTATTCCATGCAAGTTGCTTTCAAGAAAACTTTTCCGGTTGAACTCCGAACCACGCCTGTCAAATACATAATTGAGAATTAGAGTCCAGACCAAATCGGCGTACTGCTGCTGCGGTACGCTGACTAATTGCTGCTTATGATGTGCCTGAACAACCATGTCTTGATAATGAATCAAAAATTCGGCATGTGAAGGTTCTTTAAGCGTAATTAGGCTGATAATACCAGGAGTATTTAATAAGGAAATCGCATTTTCAGCCGTCATGCTATCATATTCCCAACGATCAAGCATGGCACTCACTGAACGGGGAGCTTGATTAATTGCTTCCATCAGGTGTTTGTTCAATGCAGGTTTGTCATAAGCTTTCCAGGTACCTGGCAGCGAGCCATTTTTTAAATAATAATGTATAGCCTGAAGATGATCGTATAGCTCCGTTGTCCGACCGGTCAGGCTTTTCGCAGCTGCCAATAAAGATAACTCATTTTTCTCATTACAATCTTCCTCCCATAAGTTATCAACCAGGCTAAGAAGTTCAAGTTGCCCTACAACTATGTATTTTACTTTACTAGCGTTGTACAGAACATTCAATAATTCCTGATAAGAGACATTGTAATAAGCAGCTAACTGGGCAATGTTAGCCTTGACAAACATTTTCCGGTTAAAGTAACCTGAAACAGAAGGAAGCAATGTATTAAGGATAAATCGCCATACTATCTTTTCAAAGTGCCCGCCGTGGTCATGTATAATACTTTGTTTTTGCTGCGTAAGTGTGATCTGATGATGGTAACGAAAAATAAACTCAGCATCACCCGGTTCCAATAGCTTAATTAATTCTTTAATGTGCTCAACGGGCAGTTGCATAGCCATTCGCTTCTGAACCGTATCGTATCTGCCTATCTGTAACAACAGTGCTTTAAGGTCAGCGGCTTTGGCTTGATAGAGGTAAATTAATATATCTTCAACAGGTTGTATTTTTAATCCTCTGCTCCACCACGGTAACGTTCCGTACAGCAGAAAGTATTCAATAACGCTGATGTAATTTCCCGTAACCCGGTTGTTGCGGCTGGGCAGAAGGCGTAGCGGTGTATTTTGCTGATCATTCAGAAAAATGGTTAGCTCGCGTTCTAAAGCGGCTATAATATTACTGGTTAAGTCTTTTTCAATATCATTATAATCTACACGACCGGCATCAATCACTAACTGGTCTATCTGCAGTATGATGTCTTCGGCAATGAGCCGGTCAAACAATGAGGTTATAGCATGGGTTAGCTGTTGATTGAATACTTTGCTCAACTTATCCTGTAACTGGTGCGCTTGACTTTGCTGGCTAAAATTTACATCAAACATTTGCCGGCCGATGGAGTAATAAGACATACAATTATATTTCTGCCTGCACCAGGCTGATCAAATGTTCGGCCAGGTCATACCGTTTATCATTATTTTGCTGGTAGGATGCTTTCCACTCAAAGAAATGGTTCTCAAATTTTCGCATCTGCTGTAAAGACAGCCAGCATATGTTCACTTTAATATTGGCAGGTACATTCAGCAAAATCAACTCTTTCACAAACGATTTAAAATTGTCATCCTGAAATCGGGCCGGCCATAATGGAAGTAAAACAGTTAGCTGAAAATCAAAAAAGCTTTCGGCAATGATTTCCATGTTTTTCAGTTTAACCAGCAGTTCTACGCGCAGCCCGGTTAAGTGATTGTAATGCTTCAGCGCGGTGTCAATATCAGTTTCGCGCCCCCAAAAATCGTTACAATCAGGATGAGTATGAACGACTTTATCCAGAGCCAGCAATCTGAATGTATATGCCTTGGAAGTCAGCGAAGGTCGTAACAGAACATGATCGACCACGTATAGCCCCTCAGAATCCATACTGATATTCCTGAAATGGGCCACCAACTTTCTTAAAGCTGCCATGGCGTTTGCATCATTCTGGTACCTGCTGATAACATCCCATTTGTTATCCTGCGGGTACTTGAATAACAACAATACACCCCGATCTGGCTGGTCAAAATCAGGAATGATACGGTAGTTTTTATAGACAATAGCTTCCGAAAACAGCGTCATTCCTCTTGCGGCAAAGAAAATCTGATTTTCACTTAGTTCAGGACTATGGTTCAATTGATTTTGATGCAGTTGCTGAGCTTCTTTACGCGGCATCACAATCTGTGGAACATCTTCAATCCAGATAGCTTCTTCTGCTGGCGGATGGGTGACTTCCACCATCGTTTGAGAGGGTTCAAAAGCTAACTTTCCATTATTAAAAGCATCTGAGAGTTTTCGTTCATAATAAAAACCTTTAATGCACAGCAAAAGCTTGATCTTCTTTTCAAAATCAAAAACGGTACTATCGTTTACTTCTTTTAAATAGTTGAAGCCCTTGGTTTCGCCGCGTTGAATGTTAGCGATGTTGTTCAGATAAAACCTTTTCCACTTGAGTGTGTCAGAAAAGCGGTCTTCCAGGTGTTCCGCATTATATACCTCTCTGTATAACTTGACAGGGTAATCAATCAATACAGTATTGAACCGGGCCAACAGATGATCGAACTGCTTATGTTTTTTTCTCTGATATTGGGTATTATTATCAGCTATTTTACCCAAGCTTCTTTGATAACCATTCTCCTTGTCGTTGACAAAGTTCTCCCAATCCTGATCGGCTTTATGACCAGTGCCATCATAAAAAGATTTAAGTATATCTCCTAACTCAGGAATATCATATGGGGGCTGGTAATAGCTGGAAGTATCATCGCGGCGGGGCAGGCTGCAACAGAAATAATCTTCAATGTGTGAAAGATTATACAAATAATTTGACAAGAGTTGTTCAAACAATACGAGGTATGCTTTCAGTTGCTTTACCTGCCCTATCCGGGCAGCCGTACGTTCTTTTATTGGCAAGCCCTCACGACCAATTCCATAAATATGCGGAAAGTTGTGCTGTATAGAATAATACTGACTCGTACTTTGGTGCCTACCGATTACGCGTTCGTTATGGGCATTATAGAATGAAGATACAAAGGTCCGGTCTTGTGAGGCATGTAGTTTTACCAATAAATTTTGAAATACAGCCTGTTTAATATGAACTTGGTATTTATTGGTGAACAATTTCAGCAAAGCGCCGCTGCCTTCATCTAAAAACGGGAAACAATCCTTTTCAAGTTTAAGAGGCTTACTGGTATACTGGGTGCCATCGGCAGATAAGGCAACTTCCTTTACCTGAACAACGCCCTCAATTCTTGAAAGCAGTTGAGTAAGTTCTATAGGGTCAATCTCGTTTTTTCTCGGCCTGAGTTCACGATCCGGAATCAAGCCGTGGTGCAACCTGGGCCCGCTATGAATTTCTTCGTACGAATAGCCCAGATCTAACAACTCGGCTTCTGTATAATATTTTACTTTAGCACTAAGCAGATTTTCTATACCGGAGTAAATATGTGCTAGTAATAATTCGGGCTGATACTGCTCCGTTATGACAATGTCAGCCTTAACTTTAATGCTTACGGGCTTCAGTATTTTTACTTCTTGTGAAAGATCTTCACATAAGTTTCGTTCGGATACAAAAACAGCGCGTACAAGCTGTTTAACCCGTTGCTCCTCGCTGACATCACCCTTCCATTTTTTTACCGTATCGCGACTTACCTGTACAGTGGCCTGATAAACGCCTTTTACACTGTCGCCAGCATAGCGAGAGTACAGCGGAGTTAACCAGACGTTGTCAATTTCACTAATACGGTCAATCAAAATCTTTCTGAAATCATTTGCAGTAACAGGCCTGGAGAACAGGATTTCGTCAGGCGTATAAAATGAATTTTTTTTATAGTCAATTTGTCCTTTTGCGTCAGCCAGTAAATCCTGGATCGGAAAATTAGTACGGTAAGCTAAATCTGTAATAGCAAAGCAAAGTTGCTCAATAATCGTAACGCCGGGATCATGCAGGTTGTAATCTGTCCAGTTGCTGCCGGCCATCTGCTGTAGCAAGTCAATAGCCTGCTGGCGCAATGCAGCAAAATCATGCACATCGCCTGCCTTTACGTCACTTTTACGCGCAATAGTTACTGGTTTGATCGCGGGCATAAATTTCTGCTATGCTTCTCTATTGGGGTCATAAATATCATTCTTATCCAAGAACAGCTCATCGTTCCATAACTGGGTGACGTTATAGTTCACGTAAGCATCCCGGCCATAATTGATGTTGGTGCGTATCTCTAACCTGAAGTTATGCGTTGTGCCCCGCCAACGCAGGTTTAACTTGTTCCAGAACCAGCCAAAGTAGCTTCTGAGCTTCTGAATTTTACTGCCTGATGGCCCGTAAGCACTTATGGCTATGGCATGCATCATACTGAAACGGCCGGTACCTTTTTTTCCGGCGCGTGCTATAACTTCAAATGCATGGCAATTATCCAAGCCCTCGATAATAGCATGCCATTTACCATCAGCCCGGACAGCGCCTTTTTTGTAAGTACCTATGCGCCCCTGCATAGCTGCAAAACCATCAATATCTATTTTTGAATTACTCTCCGGTTTTTTGCCCACACCCAAACTTCCGTCTACATTAAAAAAGAAGCTGTTGTGGCTGTTTTCAGCCTTGCTGAATGGCCGTAACTTCAAACACGAAGGCTCATCCTCATCCTTTGTAATTTGATAGTAAGGATGGATATCATTGACATCAGCATAGAAAGAAAGCAGGCTTTTTTGGGCCTTGTAATTGTATACGTTCAATCCATTTTCCTGATCTTTTGAAAACCCGTCGTCGGTTTTATGTACCATGGAGTTGATCAGTTCATGATAATGCACCTCTGATGGTATCTGGCCGTTCCTGAAGTATTTTTTTAACTGCTCTCTATTCTGAATTTGATCGGTAAAATTTTCACTCATGATGACATCGATTTAAAGATTTGTGATCGTCCAGTTAAACACCTCATTCTTCGGTTGTGAAGCTGCAATCGGCGTAGGGCTTTTCAATTCTTCACTTTCATCCAATACCAGAAACTCTGTTCCAATAGATAAATCGCCGATGCCCACGTGCCTGGGTGTTTGGTAACTGGTATCTTCCACAATGGTGATCAAATGCTGGTCTGCCGGTATCAGTATAGCCTCAGGTACTGAAGCCTCTACATAGGCAGCACCGGTTAGAGCCAGATCATGTAACCCATGATGTTCTTCGCCGGTAAGCGGGTTACTGGTCTTAAAAAAATGAACCATTGAAAACTGGCTGGCTTGTAATATGTAAGAAAGGTCCCTAATATAACCCAGTACATGGGCAGTAAAAATTTTTGTTACTACTTTGGTTTGGGTTTCATTACCGTTCAGCCAGGGGCAAATGAACGCTTTGATATCGTCTATGAGCTGGCTTAGTAGCGCCTGCTCGCTGAAGTTTTTGTACGGGGCAAAGGTTACAGTGAATACGAACTTTACCTGTTCGTACACGGGGTTCGTAACTTTAATATTAAAAAAGGAGGGCATAGCCTCTTTAAGCAATTTATGCACCCTGAACAAAACCGCTATGCTTGCCCTGGGCTGATCGGTATTCAGTTGCTGCCCTTCGTGTATGGCTGGTATAACCATTACTTTGAGCGTTACCCCAGGTAAAGCATCCTGCAAAATTAAGGTATCGTTGCGGGTTATACACTTTACTACCGCAATACCGGGAAAATGCTGAAGAATAAAGGCTTCAATCTGATTAACTGTTACCGGCCTGCTCTTGTGGTTCAGCAACTCACTTATCCGTACATAAAAGTCGTCTACAGATTCAGCCGCAACGCCGTTGGATGAGCTGAAAGGCTGCCAAACCTTCTTGATGCCTAAAACCCTGCTCTTGAAATCCGTTATCGTTTTTGCAGGCAGTACCGTGTCCCGGTTTTTTTGCTCAGGTGTTAGTTGACGAGTAGCTGTCACTGCATTGGTATAAACAGCAATAATTTTAGCATGTACGTCTCTGTTATCCGTAGTTGAAGCTCTGATCCAAAACAGCCCCGGTTCCAATATGGTATTTTCGAGGCAAAGCTCATTAGGCAGTCTCAGGCGGATAATGCCGGTACTGATTAAATGGCTGGTAGAATCCTCCAAGGTACGGGCAGCACTGAACGGAATCCATCGGTTCTGATCTAAATAGCTCCAGTGAATTACTGTGTCATCACTGATGCTGTCAACCGTAATGTTTTCTTCCAGATAAAATACTAAAGACAACTCCTGCCCGGCGGTTACGCTACTCAGGCCTATATATAAGTTCCGGTTGTCCTCTACAGGCGTAAACAGGTTATGTTCGCCTCCTTTGTTGGCAGGATAAGTATTTTCAAACCCAAACGGATGAATATGCACCATTTGCATACTGCTTGCATCTGAATGATAATTTAAAGCATCACTCAACGACTCGGTGATTTCTAAAACATAGCTAACCTGTATGCTCTTTATCGTCGGAATGTATGGTGGGTTCGGGAGTGCCCGTTTGGCAGTCAGCCTGCGGCTGTTATGCATTACTGTTTCGGAAACCAGTTGCGGGTAAACTCTGCCGCCAAAGCCTTCGGCAGGCGAGGATAGTTCCAGTTTTAAAGTACCGTCTTTGGTCAAGGCCGCATTTTCTTGACTATTCTCGGCATCCATAAGCGGATTATTAGCATATTCCAGTGGCTGAAAAAGTATATTGTTCAGCATGGTAACTTTCTGCAATATTTCCTGTCCTTCTGTGTCATGGTTAATTTGGTAAAGATTGAGTTCTTGCCGTTCGCTGTCATCCGGACTGCTTTTCCCTCCGTTAACGGAGCTGAACTTTACTTTAAACGACTCATTTTTGATGTTTAACGGGTAAGCATCATAATAAGCAGCGAAACCGCCCGACAAATCCGGCAGACCTATCCAATCCAAATTGACAGCTACTGCAGTGGTATATTTATTGAAAACATTGGTATTTTTAATCATCAGCGCCGAACCCGGCAGCGGGCTGGGGCCAAATGGCTGAAAAGCCGCTACAGCACTTAGCGCGCCTAAGTTATTAAATAGCTTAAGGGAGCTAAATCCGTTCACCTGCACCTTAATGGACACTCTCTGAACAGAAGCATGGCGCAGGAATGAATAAGGATTTACCCCCGAATCGTTGTTGATAGCAATGCGAACAGCAGGTTTGTCAATGCCTTTAATGTAACCATGCACTTCGGGTGAATACAGCGTAATGGCAGGCTCCTGATTCCCCATCTCTGTGGTCAGTTCCAGAAAGGTATCAGCGGCTGCTTTTTTGTAGATGACAGCGAACTTTTTAAAGCTTACCCAACCCGTTTCGGCAGTGTAGCTTAATAAGAAAGCATTGTTGAACAGGTTATAAACAATCTGATTAAGATTAGTATAAGGATTCAGTTGCTGAAAATGCTGAATATAATCATCAATTACCCGGGCAGAAGTGTTACTCAGGTAAATACATAAAGTAATCTTCCTTTCACCTTCAGGCAGATATAAAACCGGAGAGGCAATCAGGGTTGAAAGCTGAGCTTGCGTCATGGATCTTTCTGTTATGCCCATCCGGTTTTGATCTTCGCCCATAGCGTACCAGGAAGTAAAGCTGTAATCGTTTTTGCCAATGTCATCCGGATTAACCAGTCCGCGCTCAGCCTGGTATATGGTTGTTTCGTCCGTTTCGGCTAAAGGAGATAATCTTTGCCGGGCTACGTACAGCGATCGCAGGCGCTCTACTTTAGCAGGAGTTACGGTGAGCGAACGATCAAGCGTGAACAGAATGGGCTTATTTTCAAAGCTACCAGCTAAAAGTTCCTGACCGGCATTCAGCTTAACGGAGTGACGTAAACGATCCAGCTCAAAAAAGATATGAACACTATCAGGTTCGGCCGCCCGCTCTTTGAAACCTAAAATATCTCTGTAATATAAATCCAGATGTTTTTTAGGCAGGGCATTTACCTCTTCTTGTAAATGTTTATGAAGCTTGATAAAGGTTAGTATGATGGCCAGATGCGGTTGTTGCCTGTCTGCAAACAGGTCATAGCTTTTCAGGTAAAAATTCAGCTCACCCAAAAAGGTATTATACCGTATCCGCATTTCATTGAACAGCTTTTTCAGATAAGTGAGTGCTGCAACTATTTTTTCACGTACTGAAAGGTTGTCTTTATCAAATAGAACATATTCAAAGCTTGGCGGGTCAGGCAACTGATCAATCATCGGAATATCGGCCAGTCGTCCTTCAAATTCTGTTTTGAACTGTTTATGAGCCGATTGGTAACGGCTGAATATATCTTCAAAACCGGCTATCTGAATAACAAACCGTCTGACAATATGATCGGTAACCGGAATAGTGGCAAACTGGCGGCTTAACTGCTTAAGACTGTTAACTGCTTCGGCCAGAAAATCAAACAGGCTTTGTATGTGTACAAAAAGTTCATCATCACTTACCGATAGTTGCAACTGCGTTTCAATGTGTTCAAAACGGGTCAGGTTTTCGGAAAAATCCAGATGAGAGGTCAATGTAATCAGCAGGTTAGGGTTGGCTAGAAAGAAGCTGCGCCAATCGCCTTCTATTTCATTCTCAAAATTGTAATAGTTCAACTCAGCAGCTAAGTCGAACATGTACTTCAAAAGCTCAACACTGCTCTTGTCTTCAATCCGGAAACTTTCAGGAAACAGTGCAGCAATCCGTCTCTCTCCCTGATTAAGGCCATCTTTCGCATTCAACAACAGTCCGCTCATGTGCACTCTTCCTTATTTAACAGCCGCCTGCCTGCTACAGGTTGGTTCCTTCGATCAGGTAAAATGGATATACTATATTGTGCCGGGTATTGGTTATAATTACATCAAAGATAATTTGCAGCGCAAGCATACCTTCAGTAGAATCAGCATGAAGTACGTTCAGACTAACAAACTTTACCCGGGGCTCAAAGTTGAGCAAGGCCTGATAAATCATATGCTGTAAGCGTGTAATTAAATTAGAATCTATTTCCTCAAAAACTAAACGGTGCAGTTCGCATCCAAACTTAGGCTGCATCAATCGCTCTCCGGGTATAGTGCTTAAAATTAATCGTATGCTTTCTTCAATATCTTGAATATCAGATACCATCCGCACAGTATTGCTAACCTTGTCAAAGGTTGGCGGGAAACCCCAGCCTTTACCTAAAAAAGTCTGATCTTTTGCTTCCATGCTTTATCCTCCAATTATTACCGTAGGGCAACCTAAAATAATGGTGCCGCCATGCGCGGTGGTGTCGCCCATGCGGGCCGCAGGCTTACCGCCAATCATGACGCTTGTTGAACCCATAATGATCGAATCGGGCGGTCCAACGCATATGCACGAATCACCGAGCACGGCAGCCGGAAGTTTACCAATAAGTACCGTAGGCACTCCCGGACCAATAACCGGGCCGCCAACATGGGGTATAGGCGGAATACCGGGTGTCACCATCGGGCAGGTATGCATATCGGTTAATCTGGCAGCCATTCCCATAAATATCTTGTTTAATTAATCATAACTATTGCGCCTTTAACGGTAGTTTGCCCGGATGCAGAAAGCTCGGCAGTGGCGCTGCCTTTACCGGTGAAACCCATTTGGGCTGTATTGCTAATATTCATTCCACTAACCGCTACATCCTGCTGTGCGGCTAATGAAATTTTACCTGTTGCATTCAAATTGATGTTGCCGCTTGCCGACAAGGTGATATCTTTTGCCGAATCAATTGTAATATTTGACGAAGTCATCTTTATGGAATTGCCATTCTGATCCATTATGGAAATTGCTTTATCCTGATCAGACAGTACAATCTTGTTAGCTCCAGGCGTTTGAATGGTGATTATTTTGTTTTCATCATCAAACTTAAGTGTAAGCTGTGCTTTCGTCATCAGCATCTTGATATAGTTATTATCATCAGTTGCAGGACTGGGATTAGCATTTGTGCTGCTGTATAAGGAGCCTAAAATTACCGGGTAACGCGGATCATCTTCCAAATAGCCGATAATAACCTCATCGCCAACCTCGGGCATAAAAACCGAGCCGGCAGACACTGTAGCATATGGGTTGGCTACACGGGCCCATAACGTTACCGGATTGGTTGATGGTGAAGCTATAGTCACTTCGGCACGAAACTGAGAATCCGGATCAGAAGATAATTGCTTGATGATACCTATTTGCAAACCATTGATAGCCGGCAGTAAGCCAAACGCCGGAGGGTATGAAACTGGCGCCCGCTCGTGCAAAGGTGTATCATCCAGTCCAAACTTAGCGGTGGTACGCCAGAGGCCGTCTCTGAGCGTATGTGTAACGGCTGATATGAAAGCATCACCGTTAAAGCGGGCCCCTACGCCAATCAAAGTCAGTAAGGTGTTGGTTTTAGCAAGCGCACTGCCAATAAACGTAACTTCACCTCGTACGGCAGCCAGGCGCATTCGTAACAGGCTGGCATCTGCCCACAGCTTCAGCTCATCAGTGGCCATCAAGGTTCCGGAGTTCAGGTTGAGCGTTTGCTGGCTGAGGTTAGAGGCGAGCGTTGTACCTGATAGGTTACCTTGATGGTTAACCGTTGGCTCTGTAGATGTGCAATTACCGGCAGCCAGCGACGTAATATCCCAGGCATTGGTTTGCACCGAAGTAGCCTGCCGTTCGGCACTAACTTCGGCTTTAAAGGCTAATATATCCGATCCTAAGGTTACTTTCAATGGTGCACTTCCTGACACGGCGGGCGGCCCAATAGTAAGCGAAGTGTCATCCAGCGCGATAACATATCCCAGAAATTCAGCGCGTGAGACCACAAAATCCCAGTCCGTGGCCATTTTTTGATACATGACCTCCTGTGTATAGGAGGTGGAAGTTACCGTAGATGACATAGCGCTGTAATTGCCCAGTACAGCAGTCATAACAGCGCTATCCGTTTGGTTAAAGAACACAGTTTCGGTCCGGTTAAACGTCATGGCTACGGCCTGATGCTTGCAGGTGACGATTAACTGACTGGCGGTATTATCCGTTTCAAGTGATTGCTTGACAATGATGCCCGTAAAAATGGTTGATTCACTATCGTCGCCATAGGTAGCTGTTACAGATATAGTATTACCCGGTATCAGATCGTTGCTCTCGCTTATCGGGAAATCACTGTTTGTAATATCACCATCATTTAAAACCAACTCGGCCCAAGAAATTTTGTTCAGTTCGTGTTTGATGACGATACTGACTACTGAGTAACTATCATTTAAGGCAGAACCATTAGTAAGTATAGAGTACCGCAGTGTAGGATCTGTAATTGTTGCCGGAGAAACTGCCATGTTATTTTTTTATGGGCGGAAAGTAAATCTGATCGCCCGGTTTGATTGCCGAAACACTGGTTAAGTTATTGGCTCTGGCTACCTGCAGATAATAGGAGCTGTCTCCGTATATCTGATAAGTCATTAAGGGCAAAGTATCGCCGGCTTTTACTGTACGCACATGGGTTAAGTCCGGAGAGCTTTTCTGAGCTTCCTGTGCTTTTGTTTTAAAATCAACTGTCCCGGCAAATATCACATTTAGCGTAGCCCGCAAGGCGGTACCATCTTGGTTAAATAAAGAGTAAGCCACGTTAACCGAAGTACAAACGCAAACAACTGACAAACTCCCCCAGGTTAACTTCAGATAATTTGGACGATGACTGGAACCCTGATAATTATATACAACGGATAAAAAATTGGTAATGTAAGCATCTACACTAGTAGCCCCCGGAAGCGGAACAATGCCGGTACCATCAACAATCAGCTTCAGATTGAGATCACTTTGACCAATCCGTCTGAAAATCATGGTTGCAGCGCTCGAAGCGATCTCATCAGACATCTCATAGCTTACTGTGTAGCTGCGCGTATAACTTTCAGGATTAAACATTGCCGTAATACTGCCAACCGACTGGCCGGTACAGTTGGCCTCGCCATAAGCATCTATTTCTAATTTAACCAGTGCCATTACCTGTCTCTTTGTGCTTTGATATTAGCCATAATAGCAGCCGTACACTCTTTTACAATAGCTGCCTTTAATTTATTCAGGTCTTTGTCAGTCGTGGCTGGCTTTTCGTAGCCGCTCTCGACATTAATTTTAATAACAAGTTCTCTTATCTCCAGAGGCATCTATAATAATCTTTGTAGGGTTGTAAAAGCAAGTTCCAAGGTTTCAATCACGATGTTGCTGTCCTGCGCCTTAAAGTCAGATACTTTCAGGGATAGCGGATATGCATTGGCCACATTCCATGCCGCTAAAGGCAGGTCTGCATTACTGCTGAGCAGTTGTATGATAACTGTCTGGGGCATAAACGTAAAGTTTTCAACAGCTAACCTCGCCCAGTCTATCAGAGCCGATCCAGTTACCATACCGCGCTTAAGTATCAGGTTTGAATATTTAGGTGGCGTAGGTAAGCGATAAATAAATTGGTTTTCGCCGCCCTCTTTAATATCTTCCGTACCCAGGACCACGTTCAACCCGCTAACTTCCTGAAAAGTAGTGTCACTGATGAAAATTCCAACAGTGACACTAAAATAGAACCCAACAGGCGGATAACTACTGCCGGCAACCGTTATCATTCAGCCTTTAGTGTTAATCCTTCGTGGGCAACTTCCAGGGTTTCTATGGCCACTTCATTGCCATCGCTTTTCATATCCGTTCCGGAATATTTGGTAGGGAATGCATTTTTTAGCGTCCAAGTCATTATCTCCTTGCCGGTTTCATCAAGCAAGCTAACCGTAATAGGTATACGTTTGAAAGTATTCATCTTGATGGTAGCGAATTGTGTCCATAGAGCCACATCGCCTTTGAAAATCCCCTTTTTGAACGTGATGTTGCCAAACTTTTGCAAGCCGGGCATTTTCACTGTAGTAAAGTCTTTACTATTACCGCCACGGTATTCAATCACCTGAGATTCTGCATTCAAGCCGGTAACTTCCTGAAAAACAAGCTCCGTAGTATCCCATTTTACCGAAAATGCGAATTTAACTAAAGGCCATATCGCCGTGCCTTGTGCTGATCCGTCATCTGCCATTATTATAAGTGTTTAAATTGTATTTAAGTGATTTATTTAAATAATTAAGATTGCTGCATTTGTTGCTGGAAAGTGATGATGATAAACTCAGCAGGCCTCACGATAGCCACCTTAACCGAGATCAGCATTTTACCGTCCAGAATATCGTTGGGCGTCATGGTGGAACCCAAGCCAATCTGTACGTCAAAGGCCTGCTCAGGAGCGGCGCCTGCCAAGGCCCCCTGCTTCCATAAGTTGGTCAGGAAATTGGTCAGCATACTTCTGACCGTAATCCAGGTACCGGAGTCATTGGGTTCGAATACATAGGCCCGGGCAGCCAGTTTGATAGATTGCTCAAGCATAATCAGTGTGCGCCGAACGTTAATGTAGCGCCAGTCCTGACTGTTGCCATCCAGCGTGCGCCCGCCCCAAACCAGGGTACCTACCCCCGGAAACGGACGGATAACATTGATGGATTTACCGGCCATAACATCCACGTTGAGCTTTTCTTGCGCGTCATGCGATACCGTGTACGTTGGGGCATTAACCATACTCAACGACACGTTAGCAGGCGCCTTCCATACCCCACGGGTATTGTCAACCATAGTATAAATGCCTGCCATAGCTCCGCTTGGCGGTAGCTCATTTATCTTGTTCCTGATTTCTTCTAAAATATGTACATAAGTCAAGCTCGTTGCTTTTAACGAGAGGTGATAATTACGGTTGTCATTATCACTGGGCGCTTCTTTGGCTTTATACCGAGTAACCACATCTTTGGCAGCAGGCTCCGGCAGCAAGGTTTCCAAGTCAATACCAGCATCGAGATTGGTATAGCTCACTTCATCAGCCTGTGCAACCGTGGCTCTGAGCCACGGGTAATAAGCCGCGCCATAATTTAAAGCATTGATGCCAATTTTATCCCGGAAACTGGATACTACAGCGTCGGTCTGATCGGCTGGCGTTTGTTTGACCAGGTCAAATATGCCGAAGCGGCTTTGTGTTTTCTGGCAATGAGCCAGTACTAAGGTGTAGATAGAGGTATAACATTCTTCACCCAGGGCAATGGCGTCCGGAATGACGATCAGGGTAGGTTCCGGCTCGTTCAGTAAGGCATCCAGCGGGCCCGGCGCTTCGGCAGACCCGGTGAAGTCAGCAGCGTTGATCTCGAATCCGTCCGGTTTGTCACCATAGGTGCCTACCGACACGATATAGCACGGACCGCCCCCGTTGGCGTAAAACAAACGCATAGAATTAAAGAGATAAAAAATATTATTGTCTTTAAACCGGATTACTCTTTCAGCCCCGTCAATAACGAACGAGTCTTCTTTGACGTTTTTATCCGGGTCGGCAATTACAAACCTGGGGTTGAAACGACCGCCGAAAAGCTCAACATATTCTGTAAAGGAGTTGACCCGAATAGGTTGGCCAACCAGCGACTTGCCGTTCCTGACGGCAACATCTGTGTAGCCGATGAAAGCCGGGATGGCCGTTTCTACCGCAACGGCTGAATTGGGAAATGCGTTTTTTTCTTCAATGTAAACGCCGGGGGTCATGTAATTGGACGCCATGGTTTAGTTAGTTTGTTTAAATGAATATTTCTGAATGAGTAAACTGTTTGTTCGGATTGGGCGATGCACAGGATATCTGATTGATGTTGGGTACCGGAAGCCGGCGAATGACCAAGCTATAACCTGTTGAACCGGCTACGTAGTTTTCGACCAGTTTGTTAAAACCGGATGGATTTTGAGACAATTTGATCGGCTGTACTGATTTGAAAACAACAGCTCGTTGTTTGTCAGGTAACCGGATTTCTTCCGGCCCGTCAAAAGGTTCATTATTGTCTCCAATCACCGCCAGAGATTCCAACTCTAACAGGTGCTTGCTGATAAGAATATATTTCCAATAAGTATCTTTTGCCCGAAACTTAATGAACAAGTCTGCCGGCATCTCTGGATATAATTGCACATCTACACAGGCAACAGCATCAGTTAAAGGCGCATGAGCAAGCGCAGTTGATTCTTGAATATCTTTCTCTCCAACAAAATCATCTTGATGCAGATTGTTATAACCCACCTTGCCAGAATTTTCAGCTGATGTATTATTCAGATATAGGATTTCCTTTGAGCTGTCTTTGTCTATACCGTGTGTATAATTTGAAAAATATACATCTGTAATCTTCAGAAGGAAACGCAACTTTAAATGCGTATGGAGTAATTTATCCAGCTTTTCTTGTTCAGCAAGAAATCTTACCTTATTACTTCTTTGCTTAACTATTACGCCCCACTTACTTAAAAATCCTTGAGTTACAGGATCGGGCATAAACTCAAAGCCAATAAGCCTTTGATCAGCAAAATAGTTATGCTGTAGTCTCAGCGTCAAGAAATTGTGATAATAGGTTGTCATTTCACTTTAAGGTTTGGCGGATGTTTGCTGCCCTAAACCAGTTATCGCAGGTCTGATTTCCTGAATTATGGATTCATTAAAGGTTAGCATACGCAGTTTATATATAACAGATGGCATATATTTGGCCCCCAGCATGCTCCAGATATTGTTGTGTTGTTCGGGACTAAAGTTGACCATCTCAATCATCATCTTATCAATTCTAGAATCCAGGCCTGGTGTATTAGCATGAGTAAAAACCCCATTGGATTGAAAGTAAGCAATGATGAATGATATAAACCGCAGTGCTTCCGGGTAATTATTGGCAGCGAAGTAGGCAGAAAACATTAAGGTAAGATTTACATTGGTTGACTGATTCTTTTTTACACTTTGCCCGGCACTCAATGTGGATCCTGCATTTAGACCATTTATCTCTTTCTCAATATTAACTAAAGTGATGACTATTTTATTTTCACTCTGTATAGCTGTGCTTCCATCCTGGCTGGTTAACCCTGAGATAATTATGCGATCATCATTAACTTTAAGTTTAACCCTGAAAAGTTCATTAATTTCCTCTGCAATACATTTTAATGCCTCATAAATCATATTCGGGAAGATGCAATAATTTGGAAAAAATTGATTGAGCCTAAATTATGCAATTTTAGTATAAAGAGAAATATATTTAAATTATTTTTAGGCTGTTGCAGGTAATCAAAACCCTGTTATATTTAGAGAAATTTTGGTTAGTTAAAGATGATGTAATATGAAATAAAGCGTTTGTATAGACTAGTGACTGTTTCAAAAAAGCTACTTTTAAAACCTAATCTAATTCATGATTTTTATTTTTAAGCAATTTCAGATATTAACTTTAAAGATAATAGTATGTGGATTTGCTATTGTAATATTTTCATTAATTACACCTAACCTATGTGCATTTGCTCAGAAGCCAATAATTGACTCATTAAAAAACAAAATTACGCTTCCTAAAGCGCCCAAGGTACCCGAAATTATTGGTGATTCACTGCAGAAAACAAGTGTTACGCTCAAAGGATCAGTCAAAGCTTTGAAAGCAGATGCATCTCTGTTAAAAAAGATGCTACAAGCATTAAAGTTTAAACAGAATGCAAGAGCCAAAGAAAAACAAAGAATCATATTCTTGATAGACTCTTTGGTGCTTAACAACCGGAATTTAATTACTTCAAGAAATCTTGAACAACTCCAGCAACGCCTTACAGATACCAGCAGGCAGCAGTACAATGAGCTTTTAGCGCATATACAGGCTCTGAAACTCAACCCGCAAATCGTGCAAGATACTACCGGAAAGGAAATTGAACAGCAGCAGAGTATCAATTCTGTTATTGCAAAAGTGTTACCTATGCTGAAAAGCATCCAGAATACACAGCATATCAACGTTAAGCAGCTGACCAAGTTACAATCCATTAAAGCGCTTTACAGCCGGTCGCCCCAACAGATGGATACCGCCAAGTTAAATGATAGCACGCTATTGGTTTACAAGCTGCGTTTAAGACATGTTCTGAATGTAATGGGCTACATATCCTACCAAAGCGAAAAAAGCGGAGAGGACTACAATTATAACTTATTAAGCAGCATAGCCTTGTTTACTTATGAAATTAATACCACTACAGGCTTTGTGCGTGATTTAAATAATGCTAATACAGACAGCATATATAACCATGGCGTAAACAGCGGCCGTAACACTTACCTGTCATTCTTCACCAATACCGACCCCGCTAAGTTGCTTAACAATCCCATCGCACAAAACAATTTCTTTACCACTGCAACTAAACAGCTTAAATTAAAGCGCGCGGCCGGACTTAACATTTATCTTAGTGCATTAAACGGACAGTCAAGGTTGCAGCTAACCGGCTTTATTAAAAGATTATACGAATATCTTCGGATTAATTATCCTGGCTTTCAGCTAAGCATCACTGTACCGGGGACGGGCGAGGCTACGGCTTATGATTTGCAGGCGCTGAATGCTTACGCCAACCAGTTTGTTATTGACTTTACAAAATATAATCCCCTAAAACCAGGCCCTATAGCACCAATAGCTGACTTTGGCAATAACAATCTGCAATCCGCCATTTCGAGATTTATCAATCAAGGGCTCCAGCCTGCGAAAATTTATCTATGCCTTCCCTATCATGGCGTGCGCTGGACTTTTACTAAACCTGCAAACAAAGGGCAATACCCCATCTATCTACCTTACAAAATCATCCGCTCCCATTACAATACTTCCTTTTATAATCTGGATACCAGCATTGCGTTTTCAACAGAAACAAAAGGCAAAAACTCCGTTGATACGGTTTGGTATGATGATGAAAACACTTTGGCCAAAAAATATGAACTGGCTTTGCTGAACAAGATTGGCGGGATAGCCTTATTTGATTTAGGTGATGGTGAAGGCTACAGCGAACTTTGGGACGTAATAGCCGAAAAACTGCTGACCATTGATACTATCAAAGTAAAAACAATTTCTCTAAAGCATCATCAAACCCAACTAACTTTCGGCCAATACGTTCAGTTATATTACTATTTTTTGGAGCAACCATGTAGCAATACATTCTCACCCGAACTTGCCGCTTGGCTTGGCGTACAACATGATTGTAAAAAAAACGAGGCTATATATAGGCAGATGAACTTAAAAATGCAGTACGTTTTGTGGATAACTGATATCATCCTAGGGCTACTCTTTATGCTTAGCAGCATAGTGCTTATCTATTTTATCAGGCGGGAAGGAGAATGGTGGGCTTGGAAAAAAGCATTTATCTGGATGATATCCTTTTTTGTCATACTTTTAGTATTAGCCATTTTTATGTCGCTCTATATGGATGATAATATTCCGTGGTTTGGGGGCAGCAACAAAGACTGTGTGAATATGCCTTTTCATAATGTACTGGCTATAGTTATCGTGAGTATGGTCACGGGAGCACTTATCACCCGGTTCTTGATATTTCCTTTGTTAAAAAGAGAAGACATTCCCTGATTTATGAAAGCTATCCTAGATACTGTCTCCGTACTTCGTTATCATAAGCGGCAAATACAGTTGCATGGTGCCCGCCATGTCAAGGCGTTGGGCTGGCGAAATGCATACAGTCAGTTGATCCGTTTTCAGGCAATGTTTTCTATGATTGATTTAGGTAGCGGCTCTGTACTTGATGCAGGCTGCGGCCATGGAGATTTGCGCAAATATCTTTATGACTTATACCCACAAAATACCTATTACGGTATAGAGCAAATACCCGAGCTGCTTGATGTTGCTGTAGAGCGCTATGCCAGCTATCCTGACACACATTTCTACTTGGGCGACTTTACTACTGCCGACTCACCGGTATGTGATTACGTGTTGGCATCGGGTTCATTAAGCTATCAAAACAGTGACCCTGATTTTATTTTCAAGGTCATAAAAAAGCTGTATGCATGTTGCCGGCAAGGGTTAGGATTTAACTTGCTAAGTCGCGTTGCTCAACAAGGTTGTTTAGTCGCATATGATATGAAAGAAATAATGGATTACTGCTTGAAATTATCTGAAAAGGTTTTGGTCAAGACCGATTACTCTGAGGAAGATTTTACAATGTTTGTGCTCAAATAAATAGTCTGTCATTGAAGGAAGCCCTGTATCGGTTTCATAACAAACAGATTATTAACTTCTATGCTATCCAATCAGAACAACAACAGAATATAATTTCCCGTAAAAAAACAAGTACAATGAGCGTAATTCATTCAGTGTAGAAATTTAGTTATATAAAATAGAACAGCAACTGCAGTTATTATACTGGAGATTAATCAAATCTATAATTGATCTGATAAGCGGACATCTCTGTTAATATTAAACAATGCTACTGTAATCAGTAATATAGAGATCAATATTTCATCTTTTCCTTATGAAGAGTTTTATACCAGATAAACAATCAATAAATTCAGCAGTAAAGGCCCCGGGCAAGATTACCAACAATCCATTGCAACGAAAAGGTGCTGGAGAAGAGAAGGATGCTTTGCAACGGAAACAAAACCCTTTACAGCGAATGGTGGACAAAGAGGATGAACTGTTAGAAAAGAAAGACAACCCCTTACAGTTAAAAAAAAGCAGCCAGAATCCGTTGCAGTTCAAGCAGCCTGCCAACAATCCTTTGCAGTTACAGACTGCGCCTAAAGCTAAAAATAATACCGGATTGCCGGACAGCCTGAAAGCCGGAGTGGAGAACCTTTCCGGCTATAGCCTCGATGATGTCAAAGTACATTATAACAGTGATAAGCCAGCGCAGTTGCAGGCGCATGCTTACGCACAGGGTACCGACATTCATATTGCACCGGGGCAGGAGCAGCATTTGCCGCATGAAGCTTGGCACGTGGTACAGCAAAAACAGGGGCGCGTGCAGCCTACCATGCAGCTGAAGGGCGGCATGCCTGTTAATGACGATGCCGGCTTAGAAAGTGAAGCAGATAAAATGGGACACAACGCGAGTAGCTATACATCATCTTTGGCCTTAACATCTGGAAATATACAGCGGGTGGCAAAAACTGTGTCACTTGCAACTATTCAGCGAAAGAGTGAGGTAAATTATAAAACCCAAAAGGTTTCCTATACTGATATGCACGGTAAGAGCCATGACGAAGAGGTTGGCTATCAAGCAGATGCTTTTATTGATGTTACTGACCCTATAATAGGTGCCGAGCCAGACAGTAAAACACAGCAAAAGGCAATGTATGATACCTTAGCAACCATGCATGGTATAAATTATTTAATACGAGGACATTTACTGAACGGTAATATAGGAGGGGTAGGTGCGGTATATAATCTTTTCCCAATAACTTCTCATGCCAACAGCCAACATAAAATGACAGCTGAAGGGCATTTAAAACACCATGTACGTGCCGAACAGCAGGCTTTTAAGAATAAGTCTGCCGGGCCGTTTTTTGTTCGGTATCGTGTTACGGCAGAAGCTGAAAACAGCAGCGACCTAAGCAGCAATGCCAGTGCAAAATTCTTTTGTGAAATGGTTAGTGCCCATTCTAGCCTGCCTGGAGGCAAGAACGAAGTCTGGACAGTTTTCAGTCAACCTAATAATAAGGTTCAGGCAGATGGAGATAAGTCCTCACATTATGATTACTCAAATAAAGATTTGGGTGGATTTGAAAGCTCGGGTAAAGGCGAGAGCATGGAAACGTTTACCAGCAGGGTGCGAAGTAATGTAAACGGATGGAAAGGCAACAAAGACAATGAGTTTACGCCTGGTGCTAAAGGAGCTGATGTTACTGCTCATGTTGAGCTGTCGGCCATAAAGGAAAGGCTTCTTGTAAATTTAGAAAACGAAATAGACAAACATCCTTTGTGTGAAGATTTGTTTTTTATTGCACCGGAGAAACTGAAAGAGCTGTTTGCAAATACCTATAATTTAACTGATGTAAATCAAGCATATAATTACATCTGGGATCAGGTTTTGATTTATGAAAAAGGTCAGGAAGCACAGCTAAATAATAATAAACAAGCCTTGCTCAATGATTTAGTGCAATATCTTGAAGGTGTGAGCATTTCTAAAGATGCAAAGTTTAACACTTATACAATAATTGAGCAGCACGTTAAGACAATTGCAACCAACGATTTACTTGAACAAAGCATAAGTGAGATAGTTAACTCGGTCAACATGGAAATTCACAAATACCTTCAACATTGAATATGAACCGTTACATACTTTAGAAGGTAACTGCTATTCAGCTGGGGCAAGGACGATCAAATAAATAAGTGGCCAAAAAATTTAGCCGCTTATCATTAAAGTATGAAAATCAGGACTTGAGTTGACTTTTCATAGTTCAGACGGTAGATCAGTTTGCGCCGGAATGTGGTGGTCAAGTTCAACAGAATCTCCAGTTGTACAACAGAATAAAGCAGCAATGGCCAACTACGGAATTGTAGATCATACGATACTAATAGGACGGATAAGGTTTTAGAGCAAATAGTCTGTAACCTAAGTTGCCCAACTATCAGATAGCATCCAGGCTTGTTCCATGAGAACGCAGAGGAAACTTATTATTTTAAAAACGCCTGCTTGATACAGGAGAAATTATCCGAATTAAAATGTTAATCATTTAATGGGAACATTGAATGATTAACTTTATGCAATGAACAAAAGAGCAAAACCTTGTAGATATTTTTATTATTTCAATTTATCCTTTATTCTATTATTGATATTTATTTCCTTACCCAAAATAGTTACTGCCCAGATTGACTCTTTACCTATCCACAACGAAAAAGCAATATTATTGCATTCAAAAGTCATGTCTGAAGATAGAACACTTTGGATACATCTTCCAGCCAACTATACATCTACATCAAATTCATATCCCGTATTGTATGTGCTCGATGCAGGTAATCATTTTAATCATGCTTCAGAAGCAGTAGGTTTTCTGGCAGGATATGATCGCAATAGAATGCCTGAAATGATTGTCGTTGGAATAGTGAACGTAAATCGAGGTAGAGACTTTACTCCTGTCTATTTGAAAAATGCTAAAGGGGCGCTTGATAGTTCTAAAACGACAAGCAATGCCGGAGCCGATAGATTTTTGAGATATATAGCAGACGAAGTAATTCCTTACGTTGATACTCACTATCGAGTACAACCATATCGAATACTGACCGGACACTCTTTGGGTGGTTTGTTTGCATTGTACGCTAAAGAGCAAATGCCAAAGTTATTTCCAGCAATGATTTTAACAAGCCCTGCAATTAACGGGATTAATGATAGGATGTTATCCAATATTCATTTGTTCATAAAGGCTTCGCACCCTCACAATGGCAAGTTATTTATAGCAATTGGTAATGAAAATACGCAGAAAGTTGATTCATTAACATCTGAATTGAAGCAATTTGCCCCAACATGGTTGAACTGGGCATACAAAAAATATGAGGAGGAAAACCATTTTTCTGCTCCATATAAAAGCCTATTTGATGGACTTAAATTTATTTATAAAGACTGGTTTATAGACTATTACGGAAATACGAGTATTTCTTACCAAGATATTCTTCGGCACTTTAAAATATTATCTGATGAATTTGGATATAACATGACCGCAACAGAAGACTTCGTTAATAATTGCGGTTATAACCAGCTGAATGCTGGGAAAATAGAAAATGCTATCGGGCTATTTGTTGAAAATGTAAAAGCACATCCCGATTCTTATAATGCTTACGACAGCCTTGGAGAGGCATACATGAAATCGGGTAATACTTCACTTGCTATATTTAACTATAAAAAATCTATTGAGTTAAATCCTCACAATGAAGACGGAAAAGAAATGCTTGAAAAACTCATAAAGGGTAAGAAGTAAGTTTTGTTTGTGATATTCTTACTCTTCACTTTTTTAGAGGAACCTTATCACAATAACAGACCAGTAGGTCTGTATGCTGCGAAAGTATACGGATTTACTGACTTGTACAAATCACTAATAGCAATGCCCTTTAAATAGCATTGATATTGTAAGTGGCAAAGAATACTACTTCTTATTCTCTCAGCGGATTATATGCCACCGTAAACGAAGGAAATATAATGAGCATTTTGTTCTATAAGTAACGGTAAGTAAAGACAGCTCGTTACTTACAAGAATTTTCTACGGTATGCGCAAACAATCATCCAACGTTGTCCTTTAACTCCTAACTACAAATCACTACCGAAATGAGCATACAAAGCAACCTGGAACAAGCAGCTAACGGTCTTCAGATGATGAGTGAATCCGATTACCCGTTCACGTATGTCTGTACAGAAGCTAAAGTGATTGATAATGACTTGGTACTCAAGATAGCTGCCAAACCACAAGGCACGCCCATTGAGCAAACCACCATCGAGCACCTGTTACGAAATATGACCGATGCTTCGTCAGGCTCTGTCTCTCCGCAAGTGGCAAATCAGTTCCAAAACCTGGCTGCAACGCTTAAAAGTGAACTTAGTAATCTTACTGTGTACCGTGTAGGTGAAGTGCAGGTCGATGTGTTCATCTTAGGGCTGACTAAAGAAGGTAATGTTGCTGGTATGCGTACTAAGCTGATTGAAACATAATTAATGTAACCATAGCAAACAACAAAGCCAGGCATCATGATAGATACCTGGCTTTACTTATAAAGGTGGTAACAGTATTGTTCTGTTATTACTGATTATCCACTTTGGTTTCAATGGCATCCTGTACCGATTGTGGTAAAGCTGACAAGAGGTTATACCCGGTTGCCTGTTCAATGCTTCTCACCGTGCAGCGGTATTGTTTCCAGTCGGTGTTGATGCTGTTGATGTTAGGCGTGTTTACCGCAATTACCCTGGTTGAACTGGTAACCCTGCTCAAATCATTGTTGCCGTTAGCCAGCACTACAATTACTTTCCAGATGTTGCTTGGCACTACCACATTACCATTGTCTACCGTAGTGGTTGTTCCTCCATTAGAACCTGTACCGCCTTGTCCGTAGCTGCCCATGATCACGTAAATCTCGTTTCCAGCAGTCACCAGTGACCTTCCATAGTTCTCTAGGTTCGCCCAAGTTTGCTGGTTATTGTTCGGGGCTTGTGGCACCATATTGCTCATTAAAAACGTGGCTTGGTTAGCTGCGGTCGTAGATGTACGGTCTGCACTGGGGCAGTTGTGCCCGCGATCAAAACCTGAACCGCTGTAGCTGCTGGCCGATACCTCGTACCAGCCGGACGGTAAACCCGTATCCGCACGGAAGTTATCGGAACGGTCGGTAGAACCTAAAGAACTGGCTCCTACATACCAGCTGGTCCAGTTCGGCTCTCCCTTGCTGCGATTGTAGCTCTGGGTAAAGTAAGTGAGGTCACGCAGGTAGTTATCGCTATTAGCGGTGCTGGTCGTGGCACCACTCGGGTTACCCATCAGCAGGTTGCTGTTGTCTGTAGTAGAGCCGCCTGTACTACCTCCACCACCTGTTGAACTATTATCATAGCTGTTAATGGTAAACTCATCAATGTTGATACGGTTCGAGCCGCCTGTGGTTTTACGCAACTGGAAACGCAGGTTACCGGCCTGGTTCACCGTGAACGTGGCCGTACTTAGTGTACTGCTCGAAGCCGTTACCGTAGCGCCTGTTTGACTGTAACTGCTGCCGCTATCTGAGGATACCCATAGCTGGAAGTTAGACGAACCATCCGAGCCGTACACTGCATAGCGTACCGTTACGGTAGAAGCGCCTGATGTTACGTTGAAGTTCATGCCCAGGGTACCGGTGCTGGTAAGGCGTACCGATTTAGAGCCCACTTTAGGGTCAGAAGTGGAAGTGCCGATCAGCGCATTGTTCAAATTCCACGAGCCGCTGCTTAGCGTGACATCTGCTGCTGCATAAGCCGTCTTGCTGCCCGATTCAAAGCCTTCATCAAAGGTCTGGGTAATGACTTTGGTGCCGGAAACAGCACGGGAAGCTACGGTTAAGTTGACGGGCTGCGTAGCTGGTGCCGTTACCTCCTTGGAGCAGGAGGTCAGCAACAGGGCTGCCATCAGTGGCGAAAAGAGTAAATGTTTGAATTTCATATACGGTTTGTTGGATTACCAAGTATACGGGAAAGCTTTATCAGGGTTGTTAACGCAAGATGAACAATGCATCATTTTTGTTAACACTTTTAATCTAGCTTATAAGAAGGTCTATGCTCTTGTCAGCTTCCCTGCTTTTAGGGCCAATCAAAAGTAGAATTTTCTACGTTGAGACATCTTGCAATAAATCGACTTGCGTGCGGAATTTTAAGGCATGATGTGGCCGGTAATAATTGTAATCTACCATCCATTCCTCTGCCTTTTCCCTGACCTCATCCAACGTTTTAAATACGTAGGCATTTAGTAGTTCCCGTCTGATATTACCATTGCACCGTTCGACATAAGCATTCTGCATCGGCTTGCCCGGCTGAATGAAAACCAAGGTGATCTTGTTCTCCTTGCACCATATGTCCAGCTTATGCGAGATGAACTCCGGCCCGTTATCCATTCGGATCATTTTGTGGCAAATCCCTGTGTTCTCTGAGCTGTTCCAATACCCGGATCAGCCTCAATGTGGAATTGCAATGTTTTATTGGAGAGATTTTATCAGGCAGACATTTTATTGTTGTTTAGAAACGCTTCTTCATCCTGGCAGGGTGTAAGATATCCCAGCGCTGAATGCCTTCTTTGCCGATTGTACCCAACCTTGATGTGTCTGGAGACACAGCTAACCTGGCTTCGGCTTTAGTTTGAAATGACCTGTGATAAACCATTTCAGTTTTCATAGTTTTAAAGAAGCTCTCTGCTACGGCATTGTCCCAGCAATTACCTTTTCTGCTCATGCTTTGCTGTTACCTCAGGATACTTCTTTAACAGCTCGGTAAAGTCACTACAGGCATATTGTACACCTCTGTCCGAACAGAGCGAAAGCTGCTGCACTACAGGCCTGTGATTCACAGCCATTTTAAAAGCTGCAAGCGTAGCATCTATAGCTTTCATTGTTTCACTTAGTGCCCATCTGGTGACTTTACGGTCTACAAGGTCTATAATCGTGGTCAGGTACAGCCATCCTTCACCGGTTTTAATATAAGTGAGATCAGACACCCATTTTTGAGCCAATCTATCTACCGCAAAGTCCTGCCCGAGATGATTCTCAGCCACTGCATACGTATGCCTGGAATCAGTAGTCTGAACACGATATTTCCGCTCCTGGACAATACTTTTTAAGTTCGCTCTTTTCATTGCTTTAGCCACGCACGGCCTGGAAACGTGGATGCCGACTTGTTCTGGTTCTATTGCAATGCGGGGGCTACCATAACAACACCTGCTTTTACGATAGATACTTTCTATTTGTGAGAGTAGTACCTGCGATTTAAGTTCTGTTACGCTGACAGGGTGCTTTAACCCGTAATAGTAACTACTGGAGCTTACACCCAGTACCTTGCACGTCTTTTCTACGGTGAATTCTGTTTTATGTGCCTTTATAAATCTGAATATCTCCCGTCTCCCTTGGAAAAGATGCTGACCGCCTTTTTTAGGATATCTCGCTCCTGCTGCGCCTCCCTTAATTCTTTTTGCAGTCTTCTAATCTCTTTTTGCTCATCGCTCAGAGCAGTGGCTGACTGGCTGCTAGTTCCATCGCTTTTATATTGGTTTTTCCACTTACTAATCCTGCCTGGATCAATGCCCAATTCCTCGGCTGCCTCCTTTACTGAACCTTTAACATCAGATAACTCCACAGCCATCCTTTTAAACGATTCATCGTACACTCGCTTTTTCATCTTAGTCAAATTTAATCTTTATTAAATCTGCCTTGATAAATCTCTCCAATCAAATGTAGCAACTCCATATATTGGTTACTCACCGCATTGATCCTGAGTTCCGTAATCACCTTTGCGACCGCCGCGGTGACGAGTAAAGTGCTATTGGTAATCATAACAGCAACATATTGTTACCGGTAATCATTGGATTAAAAGTAAGGATTAACACCTTGATGACCGTGCGGGATGTAGTGATCGGGGGGATGATCTGGATATACGAGATATGTTTCTGTTTATACCGGTCATTGCTGTGTTAAAGATCATATTTGATCCTGTGGAAAGCCTGAAATTCTGGAGCATTACACTTGGTGATGAAGAGAAGCAGCAAAACAAGTTGGGCAACCAAGCTGATCGCACCTGATAAAAAAGTAAAAGGTCTGTCGTTATCCCATTCAGGTTTAAGCCTAAACGATTTGTAAAGCGGGAGAGAGGATAGGCATGAATATTGTCAATATATCGACATTCCACTATTCATTTAATACATAAGAAATACTATGAAAAACCCATTTGAAAAAGAAGACCACACCGTTCTGATCTCTTCAATAGCCATCGGCGCATTGGTAGCGGGAGGACTGGCCTATCTTTATTTAACAGAAAACGGCAGGAAATCACGCGAGGCAATTGGCCATAAGATCAAGGACGAAGCCAAGGATTTGGCGTCTGGTGTTATCAGCGGAAAGACCGGCATAGGTAAAGATAAAGTAAAAAAAGTGGCTGATTTTGTAGCGGAATAAGCCTGGCTAATGTCGTTTACTGCGTTCGGAACTTTAATCTCCAGGTCACCCTCATCAAAGTTGTTCTGTATGATGACTTTAATGAGGGTGATTACTTGTATGTTTGATGCAAATGAAATAATATTCTTAAGTTACTGTGCTATAATGTAGAGTATAGATAGGCAGACAACTAAACTTTAAAACGATAATCAACGGTTAAGCCTGTTGTATTACAAATGGTGATAAATTACGCAATCCATCATTAAAGGATCGTTAACAGTAGCAACCAGTATCCAATCTTGAGGATATGGAAGCGTTGACCATTTGGCTTGAAAGGGAGTGACCATGTATGCCGAAACATTTTGACCATCTTAAACCACTGACTAGTAAATTATATTTTGTTTCTCATTAACACAACCCACTGATCCGCCTCCTACGGAAACGTCTGGTCAATGCTCCCAGAATAGCAAAATAGATTACCAGATTTGACCTATCCATACTAAATGACGCCCCTGAAAATTTTTTGAAAAGGGTATTGATCTTTTGTAATGTTCGCTGATAAGGCTGACTTTCGCCTTGTTCCCAGCTGCATATGGTAGCACCGTCCACATTCAGCATTGTGCCCAGCTTTTTCTGACTGATCCCTTTTACGTGCCTGTAGGCTTTCAGCTTGCCGGATAGTGTTGTCAGGTCAAAGCTGTATGGCAGGTAACCTAGAAACTGGATGATATTTGGAAAGAATTGTATTTGGGGAATACTTCTGTTTTTTTCCCAGTTAGTGATGCAATCTTCAGTGACACCCAATATCTTTGCTACATCTTTTTGCAATAGCTTTGAATCAATCCGCTTCTTCTTCAGGTGTTCGCCTATCGTACCTGGATTTGCAGGGTAAGAAACGGGCATCTTTTTTCCGGTTTGGCTTGAAAAACGCAAACAAGGCAACGCATGTATGCCCTTGTGGCTACTATAATCACCCCGAAAAGGAATGCGTCTGCCCGCCGGGTACCGTACAAAAGTACCTGAGCAAAGTATCAGGCCCATTGCTTGATCGTATTGATTTGCATGTGGAAGTAACCCCGGTTAACTTCAATGAGCTGGCATCCGACCGACTGGCCGAAAAAAGTGAAAGCATCCGTGAGCGGGTAATTAAAGCCCGTGATATACAGTCTGAGCGCTTCGGTAATCAGCCGGAGCTGCATGCCAATGCACAAATGAGTTCAAAACAAGTACGTGAGGTTTGCAAAATTAGTGAAGCCGGACAAAACTTACTTAAGAAAGCAATGGAGAAACTAGGCCTATCAGCCCGCGCGTATGATCGTATCTTGAAAGTAGCACGCACTATTGCTGATTTGGCTGGCAGTGAAGATATTCAATTAGAACACCTGGCTGAAGCCATTCACTTCAGGAGTTTAGATCGTGAAGGTTGGGCAGGATAAACTTTTTGTACCTTGCTTTTGTTAAGTAACCTGCTTGCTTTTGGCTGAATGAGGATGTAAAGAATATACCATCCAATACCTTAAGCCAGGTAATCGCGTTATTTAACTTTGAATATTTGTAAAACATCCATCAAATGCTTGCTGAGCAATTAAAAAAAGATACCCTACAAAACCATCAACAACTAGAAAAAATGCTGGTAGGCCGCATGAAAGCCATTCGTTCGGCAACTGATTATGTAAACCTGCTTCAACTATTTTACAGCTACTTTGGTGGTTTAGAAACTCAAATAGCACCTTTCATCAACCAAAGTAACCTGGCTGATTATGCCGACCGGCGCAAATCAGAAGCGCTAGCAAATGATATTAAAGCTTTGGGCGGGCAGCCTCATGAAAAAGCCTCCGGTACTCATCTGCCTGCTATTACCAATACGGCCGAAGCTTTTGCTGCTTTGTACGTAATTGAGGGTTCAACCTTGGGTGGCAAAATTATCAGTAAAATGATGGCGCAGCAGCTAAACATTACTGATGGTCGCGGCTTAACTTTTTTTAGTGGTTATGGTGATGCTACAGAAAGCATGTGGACTGGCTTTAAAACAGCATTGAACGCCCAAGCCGGTACACCCAGTCAACAAGCTGATATCATCAACACCGCTAATGAAACCTTTGCAAAATTTAAGCAATGGGTAGAAAAAAATAACTAATAAGTACATAGGCCATTAAAATACCTGATGTACTAGCAATACCACCTTACCTATCCCACTTTTTTAATAGTATAAGTGCTGCCTGATACGGTTGTACTATCGTAATTTTGCCAGCTGTAACTCAGTAATTAACAGGTTAAATAAATGTTTAACCCTTATTAAATTGTAAATAATTCGCTTCAAATCACAAATTTATATTTGTAAATTTGTAAGTACTACACTATCAACCCTATGAGTAATAATTCGCCAAAAAGAATTGTAATTTTTGATGATGATGAAGATATTCTTTCCATTTGCTCTTACATTTTAGAAGAGCAGGGCTGGGAAGTACATACCTTTACAGATTGTAACAGCATTACGGAAAAAGTATCTACAGTGCAACCTCAGGTTATTTTGATGGATAACTGGATACCTGATGCGGGTGGTATTATAGCTACCCAAACCTTAAAAAATGATGCAACACTGAAAGATATTCCGGTAGTTTATTTTTCGGCTAACAGTGATATTCAGTTACTGGCCGATCATGCTGGCGCCGAAACTTATCTGGCAAAACCTTTTGATTTGGACGAGTTGGAAAGAGTAATCAATGACGTTTTAGTAAAATAATTTTCAGCTATATTTTATCTGTATTCTTCATAAAAAAAGCCGATCTGTTATCTACAGATCGGCTTTTTTTATAGCCTTGTTTATCAGAATTTAATAATCTGATGGGCCACCAGGACCGCCGCCTGGACCGACGCCAAAACCACCAGGACCACGACCTTCGCGGCCTTCACGACCACCTCTCTCACCACGATCACCACCAAATGGTGAACGACCGGCAAATTTTTGTAAGCGCAGCGTGAAAGATACCAGGAAGTAACGACCTAAGCGGTTTACGTTACTTTGTGTAATAGAGGTACCGCTAGTGGTACTGGTATAACCTGTGTTCTGGTTAAATATATCGAAAACACCGGCGCGTAAAGTACCTGCATAGTTTTTTAGGAAACGGCGTTCAACATAACCACTCAAGATATTTGGATTTTTGATTTCGCCTTGGTAACCATAATACATGTAACGATAAAAATCATAGCTTAAAGTCCAGTTTTTCCAGAAGTAGTTTTTACCGTTAGCTGATAGCGTTAATGTTCTGAAGTTTGAAAAATTGGAAATGGTGTTTGTAGTACGGTTTATAGCATAGCTAACACCAACTTGCGCATCAATCACATCAGTTATATCCGTGCGGAAGCGAAGATCTGGTGTGTACTGCCAGTTTTTAGCAATGTTTTTCTGTGATGTTTCGATAAGTGATACAGAATCAACCCGACCAATGTAAGATGGATTGTTGGTGTAAGATACCGTACCTCGCATATACAACGTATATCTGCGGTTTTGCCAAGGTTTAGCATAGGTAACCTGACCACTGCCGGTATAATAGCCATCTACGTTGCGGTAAGTATTCAAGTACTTATTGGTAAGATTGCTATAGAAACTGCTGGTACTTAAATTACCACCAGTAGGTACATAAATTTGGTCGGTTACTATCTTATTACTGGTTTGAGTAAACGAAAGGTTAGTAAAGATCAAATCGCCGGTTTGAAAGCTGAATTTATTGTAACGTAAAGAGATTGTATTCTGGAACTCCGGTTTTAAGAAAGGATTTCCAAGCAATGCATAAGAAGCATTGGATAAATCAAGTACCGGTTGTAACTGGCTAAACGTAGGCTGATTGTTGTTACCATTATAGAATACCGTAAAGTTTTGACTACGTGAAAAGTTATATACAAAGCGTGCTGCTGGCGCAAAGTTTACCGTAGTTTGGCGGGTATCGCCTGGTGTTACCGTTTGATTGTTAATGATGATTGGAGTAGCATTGGAGTTGTGTCCGCTCAAAATAGCTGGTTGTAAACCCACACCTAAAGTATAGTTGTATTTAGGCTTAATCACCCTAAAGTTAATGCCGCCACGGTGGGTATCAAAATTAAAGTTGTAAGTGTTGCTGTACAAAGCATTGTAAAAGTAAGCTTGAGCAACATCATTAAATGTATTTGTTTCCTTATCACTGGTAGTATAAGAGTGATTGTAGGCATAATTAAACTCTAAAAATGCCACCTTACTTAACGGCTCAATATAAGAAAGCGATGTACTTGCTGTATTGGTACGGCTGGTAACTGGAACATATTGTGTACTGTTGTTAGGTGTTCCTAAAGTGTACAGGTAAATTGGATTTTGTGTGTTGTCGCTTTTGCTGGTTCCGGCAGTAAGATTTAAGCTAAAGTTACGGCCAAAATGCTTGAACCTGTGGTTATAAAGCGCAGTAATGTTAGCGTTAGGCGATGATGAATTAGCGTAGCTATTTACATTATAAGCCAGGTTACGCGCTGCTATTGGTGAGGTTTGTGTTACATCTTCGGTAGAGGTAGTCAGCGTTTTAGCATAAGAAAAGTTAGGTGTAATCTTTAAATAATTTAAAGTATCGGGCCTGATTTCTGCATTGAAAGTAAAACGGTGATTTATCGTATTATCATTTTCTACACTATGCTGCGTAGTGTTTACCCCTGTACCTGTATTTTGCTGAATGGTGTTGCTGGTGGTATAAGTGCTGTTATCGGCAAAACTATAACTGCCATACACCTGAACATACTTGCCCCACTGGTCGCGGAAATTGCCGCCAAGTGAACGGGCATTGGTAATACCATTTTGATTGGCATTAGTGCTGCTGCTACCGCCTCCACCACCGTTACGACCACCATTACCACGGCCACCACCGCCACCGCCGCCAAAGTTGCCGCCAGCGCCGCCTCCACCACCAAAGTTAAAGGTGTTTTGGTTAATGTTGTTGATATTGCCTAAAATTGATATTTGCTGGTCACCTTTAAACTTGAACAAGTTAAGTGAAGCCTGATAACGACCTTGATCTTTTTGTGGTTCTAAAAATTGAGAATTATTAGATTGTGATTTGGGCAACAAATCTGAACCACCACCAACTGTGGTTTGCAATGAGTAGCCATAGTTTTTATCCTTACGAATAGTGATGTTCAATACTTTGGTTGGCTCACCGGTTTTAATGCCGGTTAAGTTGGCTTGATCACCGTAATCATCCACAATCTGCATGTTCTCGGCTAAATCGGCAGGCAGGTTACGGGTTAATGAGGTTACGTCTCCACCCATATAATCTTTACCATTAATACGAACTTTAGTAACAGATTGGCCCTGTGCTGTAATAGCGCCGGTACTAGGATCTACATCTATACCTGCTGATTTTTTCAAGGCATCCTCCAGCGTAGCGTTAGCACGCAGGTTTAATGACGCTACATTATATTGAACAGTATCTTCTTTAATTACAATAGGGTTAGCTTTACCTACAATAGTTACTGCATTTAATTGCTGAGATTCGGCTTTTAAAATAATCACACCCACATTGGCAGGCTTACCATCGGCTGCTAACGTGTAATGCTTAATGATGCCCTGGTAACCGATAGAAGTTACTGTTAAAGTAATATTACTGCCTTTAACGTTTTGGAACGTAAAGCGGCCATTAGCATCAGCTATAGTATTGGCTGTTTCACTTTGTTCGGAGCTAAGCTTTACGGTACTGCCCACCAAAGTTTGTTTGGTAGAATCAATAACAATACCCGTTATAGAACGCGGAGTTTGGGCAAAAGCACAGGTCACTGTGCAGATTAAGGTAAACGAGAATAGTAAAAATCGCTTCATATTTTGTGTGTGGCAATATATTCGTATGGAAAAAGTAAATCTTATTACAGGATTAGACTACAAAAGTTCAATTTCTTTTAATTAAATAATTAATATTCATATGATTGTTACACATACAGGCATAATAAGGCGCTTTAATCTAATTGATCGTAAAAATGATACATAATACTACTAGCTGTAACTGATAATTCTAAAAAAGATAGATTGGTTGACATTGCTAATAAGTTACTGCTATATAAATATTTTAATTAGCTGATATGCAAGCTATATCAACAATGTAGTGTCTGATAATCAGTTCAAAATGTTTGATATTCAGGTACAGTGTATTGTTTGCCTCTTATATTTTAACTATTGCGCAATAATAGTTTAATCATTTATAGTACTTATATTAATAAAATACACATTTTAATCTGATAATCAGGATATTAATTTAAACTTATAAGAAAATTGGCATAAATTATGTGCAGCCTGTTGTCCATGCAGCTAATCAGCTAATTTGTACTGGTTCGCTGTTATTATTTAGTATAAAATATCATATAGTTTTCGCATAAATTAATAACAGGACCTATGAACAACTTAAGCACTACCTTGCATGATAAGGTGCACAATTGGATGAACATGATTGGCTTTCGGCTTAACTCATCTGATACAAACAACCAAAGTAAAACTGTTACCAAGCATTATTTTTTTGAAACCTTCAATTGCTTGGAAAAGGTTAAAACGGATGAACCTGGCAAAGCAAAGTTTATGTGCTTTGATACTTATGGTGAAACCTTGAAAATAAGATCTCTTTCTGATTTACAAACCGCTTTTTACGATAATATTAGTCAGTTAAAATAATTGGCTTTCACAAAGCAGCATACTGGCCATAATGCTTTTAAGGTCGGTATGCTGCCCGCACAACAAAGCTTTGAAGCAGTAGCATATTACATTTTGAAGTTATTTCTCTGCATTGTTTATTCCTACCAAAACCATTTTGTAGTCAGCTAAAAAAGACACAGTTACCTGTTTGTATAAAACTTAGCAGTTCGACTACTTATCTGTCTTTAACTGGCCTTGCAGTTCAGGATTTTGCAGAGGCAATTTATCAACATCTTTTTCTACTTCAGTTTGCTGAACATGTACGGCATAATCAGCAGGTTCAATATGGCTGCCTTTAGCCTCGGCATATACCTGGGTAAATTCCGCACCGATGTATAGTATGGCTGCTGTATAGTAAATCCAAAGCAACAATACGATGATGGAGCCCGCTGCGCCATAAGCTGAACCCTGAGCCGAATATTTTAAATAAATACTAATCAGTAACTGACCAACCATAAACAATATAGCTGTAAATATAGCACCCGAACGTACATCACTCCATTTGATTTTTACATCGGGCAATACTTTAAATATGATACCGAACAATGTAGATATTACTAAAAACGATATACCCAAGTTGACGATTTCAATCAAGCGCTCGGTTATGGCAGGCAAAAAGTGGGTTAATTTGTTGCTTACCGCATTTACTATAATGTTTACCAGCAACGAAGCCAGTAACATAAAGCCTAAACTTACAATTAATGAAAACGACAAGAAGCGGTTTTGTAATATTTTAATCCAGCCGCGTTTAGGTTTGGCTTTTACCCGCCAAATAGTGTTTAATGAATCTTGTATTTCCAGAAAAATACTGCTGGCACCAATAAGCAGGGTAACGATACCTGAAACCAATGCTAAACCTGATTTACCTGAAAACTGCAAATTTTTTATAATATCCTGTATCTGTTTACCGGCATCAGCACCTACATAGTGGCTTATTTGATGGTAAAGGCTATTGCTAGCCGAAGTAGCTTCTTTACCCAGAAATATGCCGGCTAATGAAAGTACTAAAATTAACAACGGAGCTAATGAGAATATAGTGTAGTAAGCTAAAGAAGCACTTAGTTTTAAGCCATTATCATCAGAAAAGCTGGAGAACGAGGCTTTTAAAACGGTCCATAATCTTTTAAAATATTCTTTACTAAGTCCTTTCATATCGGAAAAAAGCTATTTGTTATGTAATGTCTTTTCCTGGTAATTGTTTGAAGCGTTGTATAACGTTATGCCTTAACAACTAACCTTACCTATGCGAAACAATCAACAAATCCAAATCTTTACACGGGATGTTAAAGCGCTCGGCCAGATGCTTATTGGTTAAATGACCATTGTAAATATAAACGGCATTGCGTACGCCTGCTTTCTGCCATATTACATTGTTGATACCGCCTTTTTCGCCGATATCCAATAGTATTGGGGTAAATATATTGGTAAGGGCATAAGTAGCTGTACGGGCCACACGTGAGGCTATATTAGGCACACAGTAATGAATTACTTCATACTTACGAAACACCGGGTGGGTATGGTTGGTAACTTCCGAGGTTTCAAAACAGCCGCCCTGATCGATACTTACATCAATAATTACCGAATTGGGTTTCATGCGGCTTACCGTTTCTTCAGTAATTATACAGGGGCTGCGGCCATCTTCGGCACGTAAGGCACCAATCACTACATCGCAGGTAGTGATTGCTTTTTCCAGCACAATAGGCTGTATTACTGAAGTAAATACTCGGCTGCCAATATTATTTTGCAAACGGCGCAGCTTGTAAATTGAGGGATCGAACACCTTAACTTCGGCACCTAATGATATAGCGGTGCGTGCTGCATATTCGCCCACAGTACCTGCACCTAATATTACAATTTCGGTAGGGGGTACGCCGGTAATACCGCCCAGCATTAAACCTTTACCACCAAATACATTGCTCAAATATTCGGCCGCAATAGATATAGAAGTAGCACCTACAATTTCGCTCATGGCGCGTACTACGCTCAACACATTACCTTCATCGCGCAGGTTTTCAAATGAAAGCGCCGTAATACGCTTACTGATCATCGCCTGCAGGCATTCGGGTTTCAGTGTAGTCATTTGTAGGGTTGAAATGAGTATCTGCCCAGGCTTCATCAACTCTATCTCATGTAGCATGGGTGGTGCTACTTTAATGATAATATCGGCCTCATATACCTTTTTGATATCATATACAATTTGGGCACCTTGCTCACTGTAATGGTTATCTAAAAAATTAGCGGCTTTACCAGCGTTACTTTCCATGATAACCTCATGCCCGTTGTTAGCCAGTAATGCTACGGAAAGAGGCGTAAGTGCTATCCGGTTTTCCTGAAAAGATATTTCGCGCGGGATGCCGATGTATAACTTGTTCTTTTTACTTCTTACTTCCAGCATCGACTCCTGCGGCTGCATCATAGCCTGCTTGGCCACGTCAGAAAATCCACTATATAACCCTGAGCTCATAGATCAAATTTTAACCAATGCTTTGCATTCAAGCCATAAAAGCATTCGGCTGATGAAGATAAGCAAATTTACACAATCGTTTTTAAATACATTCAAAGCTAAAATGCCGTGTTTGTTCTGCCGTTACCTGTATCATTATTTTAATATAATGAGGCGGCAGTAAATCCGGTATTTTTTCAGGCCACTCTATCAAACAGTACGCACCCGAATAAAAATATTCTTCGTACCCCACATCATAAGCCTCATTCTGGTTTTTAAGGCGGTAAAAATCAAAATGATAAACGGTTACCGGTGTACCTGCATATTCATTTACAATAGAAAATGTCGGGCTACTTACCGACTCCTCTATACCCAGCTGTTTACACAACGCTTTAATAAATGTGGTTTTACCAGCCCCCATATCGCCATAAAACAAAAATATTTTTTGCTGGCCCGCAAAGTCCAGCAAAGTTTGGGCAGCGCCTGGTAGTTCGGCTGGTGAAGAAAGCGTGAGGTTGATTAATGTTTGCATGTTTATTTTTTAAACATATAGATTAATCATTATTACAAGGAACAAAGCCATTTTGCGCAGTAAGCAGTATACTTAATGTCTCTATAGCTTTGTTCCTTTTCTATAAGCAGAATCTATACAAAATTAACCTTCGTTTACTTTACGCCGTAAGTAACCACCGGTATAATCATTTCTTCTAATGATATACCACCATGCTGGAAGGTTTCATTATAGAAGTTTACGAAATGGTTATAGTTGTTGGGGTACACAAAGTAGCTGTCTTCTTTAGCAAAGGCAAAGCTGGAACTTACGTGTAACTTAGGCAACATGGCATCATGCGGGTTACGGATATGAAATACCTCTTTCGCATTAAAGTTCAGGTTTTTACCTTGCTTGTAGCGTAAGTTGGTATTGGTATTTTTATCACCAATAATTTTACTTGGTGTTTTTACCCGAATAGTACCATGATCGGTAGTGATAATTACTTTCACTTGCTTTTGCGACAGGAATTTTAGCAAATCCAGCAATGGTGAATGCTCAAACCAGGATAGCGTAAGTGAACGGTAAGCGGCATCATCACTAGCCAACTCACGTATCATTTGCATATCGGTACGGGCGTGCGATAACATATCGACAAAGTTGTACACTACTACATTCAGCTCATTACCCATTAAGTTATTTACCGAGTCATTTAAAGCACGCCCTTCATCAATGTTCAGTATTTTATGGTACGAGAATTTACAATCTTTGCGCAGGGTACGTTTAAGGTTATCGCCCAGAAAACTTTCTTCGTGCAAGTTTTTACCACCTTCATCCTCGTCGTTCTGCCACATACCCGGAAAACGCTTTTCCATGTCTAACGGCATCAAACCGGCAAATATGGCGTTACGTGCATATTGGGTAGCTGTAGGTAAAATACTGTAGTAAGTATCTTCCTCTTCCAACCTGAAGTACTCAGATATAATCGGGTTGATAATCCGGAACTGATCGTACCGTAAATTATCAATCAATATAAAAAACACCGGCACATTATCCAGCTTTGGAAAAACCTTCTTTTTAAATAGCTGGTGCGATAGTATAGGTGCCTGATCCGGGTTTTTGAGCCAGTTCAGATAGTTCTTTTCAATAAACTTGCAAAACTGTACGTTGGCCTCAGCTTTTTGCAGCGTCAAAATTTCGTGCATGCCGGCGTCTTCCAGTCGCTCCAGTTCAAGTTCCCAATAAATTAGCTTTTTATATACATCCACCCATTCCTGATAGTTCAGGTTATCATTCAGGGTCATACCCAGGCTTCTAAAGTCCTGCTGGTAGGCCATGGTAGTTTTTTCCGTAACCAGGCGTTTATTTTCAGTTAGCTTTTTAACCGTTAGCAGTACCTGTTTCGGGTTAACGGGCTTAATCAAATAATCATCAATGCGCGAGCCTATGGCATCTTCCATCATGGGCTCTTCCTCATTTTTGGTAATCAGTACTACCGGTATATCGTTGTTAATGCTTTTAATTTGTGAAAGGGTTTCCAATCCGGTAAGCCCAGGCATATTTTCATCCAGAAAAACCAAGTCGTAATAGTTGCTACGAAAAGCATCTACTGCATCCATACCATTGGTTACAGTTTTTACTTTGTAGCCTTTTTCATTTAAAAATAATATATGAGGCTTCAATAAATCAATCTCATCATCAGCCCAGAGTATCGTAGTTTCCTGCATTTTTATGCTATTTTGATTGGATTATAACTTCTATCCTTATGTTTTGTTGTACCAACTTGGCGCCTGTTTGTAAAAATTAACAAATATATGCTTACAGCTTATGTTAATTTAACACTTTTGTAAAGTATTACAGCACTAGCTTGAACAAGAAAAAAATTATTAACGATCCGGTTTACGGTTTCATCACTATCCCTACCGATTTGGTGTTTGACTTGATGGAACACCCTTACTTTCAACGTCTCCGGTATATCAAACAGCTGGGCATGACGCATCTGGTGTATCCGGGCGCATTACATACCCGTTTTCATCATGCTTTAGGTGCCATGCACCTCATGAGCCTGGCCCTGCAAACTTTATGCGATAAAGGTGAAAAATTAACCGCCGACGAACAGCAGGCTGCCATGATTGCAATTTTATTGCATGATATTGGTCATGGCCCATTTTCGCACGCGCTTGAAAAAAATATAGTAAAAGGTATCGACCACGAAGATATATCAACCTTGCTCATGAACAAACTGAATGAGCGTTTTGGTGGCTTTCTGGATATGGCTATTGAAATTTTTAATGATACCTATCCGAAAAGGTTTTTACATGAACTGGTATCCAGCCAACTGGATATGGACCGTTTGGATTACCTGAACCGTGACAGTTTTTACACTGGCGTATCTGAAGGTATAATCAGTTCAGAACGTATTATTAAAATGCTGCGGGTGGTTGATGACAGTATTGTGGTAGAAGAAAAAGGCATTTACTCGATTGAAAAATTTCTGGTAGCCCGCAGGCTCATGTACTGGCAGGTATATCTGCACAAAACTGTTACCGCCGGCGAGCAGCTACTGGGTAAAATTTTAGATCGTGCTCGTAAACTGTCTTTGGCAGGTGAGCAGCTTTTTGCTACGCCCGCTCTAAACCATTTTTTGGTTAATACTATTACTAAAGAAGCTTTCATTCATGAAGATCATCATATTGAAACTTTTACCTGCCTGGATGATACCGATATATTAGCCTCAGTAAAGGTTTGGATTGGTCATCCGGATAAAGTACTAGCCATACTTTGTAAAAATTTTATACAGCGCCATTTATACCATGTTGACATCAGCAATACCAAACCTGATGCTGCCAGAGTAGAAGAACTGCGCCAACGGGCTATGAAAAAATACAATGTGAGTTTCGAAGATGCGGGTTACTTCGTATTTACTGATACTATAAGCAATAATGCTTATAAAGTAAACGACGCGAACATTAAAATACTCATGAAAGACGGCAGTATAAGAGACATTACTACAGCCAGTGACAACTCAAATTTGGAAGCGTTGGCCAAAACTGTAGAAAAATATATTTTTTGCTATACTAAAGACCTTATTTAATCGTATGGAGCGTTGTGTTAATAATTTGTTGCTTAATTTTTAACCTTTAAATTTGCCCGATGCAATTTACTGCTCTGGAAATAAGTTTGCTGCTGAAAGGTACGGTTGAAGGCGACCCGCAAAAAACCGTTAGCCAATTGGCCAAAATTGAAGAAGCTAAAAAAGGATGCCTATCTTTTTTAGCTAATCCGAAATATGAGCAGTATTTATATACTACTCAAGCCTCGGTAGTTATTGTCAATAAAGACCTTAATCTTACCGAGCCGGTGCAAGCTACCCTGATTCGTACTGATAATGCTTACAGCGCTTTTTCTGTACTGCTTGAAAAATTCAATTCCCTGCGGCTTAATAAAAGCGGTATTGAGCAACCTTGCTTTATACACCCTTCAGCTACTATAGGTAACAACGTATATATTGGAGCTTTTGCTTACATTGGTGCTGATGTAAAAATTGGCGATAATTGTAAAATATATCCGCACGCTTATGTGGGCGATAACGTGGTTCTTGGTGATACGGTTACGCTATTTGCCGGTGCCAAAGTATATTTTGATTGTGTAATTGGTAATCAAGTTATTATACATTCGGGCGCTGTTATAGGCAGTGATGGATTTGGCTTTGCACCTTCGGCCGATGGTACTTACAACAAAATAAGCCAGATAGGCAACGTTGTCGTTGAAGATTCGGTTGAAATAGGTTCCAATACTACCATTGACCGTGCTACCATGGGGTCAACCCTGATACGTAAAGGTGTGAAGTTAGATAACCTGATACAAATAGCCCATAATGTTGAAATAGGCTCTAACACCGTAATTGCAGCGCAAACTGGTGTTTCGGGAAGTACCAAAATAGAAGAAAATGCTACCATTGGTGGCCAGGTAGGTATAGTAGGGCACATTAGCATAGCTAAAGGCACGCAAATACAAGCAAAAACCGGCGTTAACCGAACTATTAAAGAACCCGGTAAAAAGTGGGGTGGTGCCATATTACAACCTTACCAGGAACATTTACGCTCACAGGTTATTGTACAGCAATTGCCTGAATTGAAAAAACGAATAGAAGAACTGGAAAAAATTATCGCTGAGCTGCGCAAACAACAGGAAATACAATAATTGTACGTAGCCGACAAACTATATGAACGTGAAGCAGAGAACTATTAAAACATCGGTTGCCGTATCGGGCACAGGGTTGCATACCGGCGAAAGCGTAACCATGACTTTTAACCCAGCGCCTGAAAACCATGGGTTTAAATTCAGAAGGATTGATTTGGAAGGATCGCCCGTTATTGATGCCGACGTTGATAATGTAACCGATACCTCAAGAGGTACCACCATAAGCCAGAATGGCGCCAGTGTAAGTACGGTTGAACACGTGCTTGCTGCTTTGGTAGGTCTGGAAATTGATAATGTGCTGATTGATCTAAACGGACCGGAAACACCAATCATGGATGGCAGTTCTATGTTCTTTGTAGATGCTTTGCAGGAAGCCGGTTATCAAGATCAGGATGCTGACCGCGAGTATTACCACATCCCGTACAATATTCATTACTCTGAAACCGACCGTAAGGTAGAAATGGTAGCCATGCCGCTGGATGATGATTACCGCTTTACCTGTATGGTTGATTATAACTCGCCGGTATTGGGTACGCAACATGCTACCATATCATCCATTACCGAGTTTAAAAAAGAAATTGCCAGCTGCCGTACCTTCTGCTTTTTGCACGAGTTAGAAATGCTGTTAAAGCACAACCTGATTAAAGGCGGCGATATTAATAATGCTATAGTAGTAGTTGATAAGCATGTAGATGAAGCCGAACTGGCGCATCTGGCTACGCTATTTAATCGTAAAGATATTAATATAGCGCCGCAAGGCATCCTGAATAATATTGAACTACGCCATCAGAATGAGCCTGCCCGTCATAAACTGTTAGATATGATTGGCGACTTGGCTTTAGTTGGCGTTCCGCTACGCGGCCATATTATGGCTGCTCGACCCGGCCATGCAGCTAACGTAGCATTTGCTAAAAAAATTAAAGCTTTGATTAAAAAAGAGCGTAGCCGCAAGCACATTAAGGTATATAACCCGAACGCCAAAGCGATATATGATACCGTTCAGATTATGAATATTTTGCCACACCGGCCGCCTATGCTGCTGGTTGACAAAATTATCGAGCTGACCAAAACTCACGTAGTAGGGGTAAAATCGGTAACCATGAATGAGCCTTTCTTCCCAGGCCATTTTCCCGGAGCACCGGTAATGCCAGGCGTATTGCAGGTAGAAGCTATGGCGCAAACCGGCGGCATACTGGTATTAAACACCGTACCAGACCCTGAAAACTACCTGACACTGTTCTTGAAAATTGAGAATGCCCGCTTTAAAGAAAAAGTATTGCCAGGCGATACGCTGATATTCCGTTGCGATTTAAGCGCACCTATACGCCGTGGTATAGCTCAAATGAAAGGCATTGGCATGGTAGGCGAAAAGGTTGTTGTAGAAGCTGAGTTGATGGCGCAGATTGTAAAGTATAAAGAATCATGATTCAGCCATTAGCTTACATACACCCCCAAGCAAAAATTGCCAACAATGTGGTAATTGATCCTTTTGTTACCATACATAAAGACGTTGAAATTGGCGAAGGCACCTGGATTGGTTCAAACGTTACCATTATGGATGGTGCTCGCATTGGTAAAAACTGCCGCATATTTCCGGGCGCGGTTATCTCTGCTATTCCGCAGGATTTAAAATTTAAAGGTGAGAATACGCAGGCTGTTCTGGGTGATAATACCACCATCCGCGAATGTGTAACCATAAACCGAGGCACCAAAGATCGCTGGAGAACCGAAGTTGGCAGCAACTGCCTGCTTATGGCTTATTGCCACGTAGCTCATGATTGTGTAATTGGTGATAACTGCATTTTTTCAAACAACACCACCATTGCCGGGCATGTTACCATTGGTAATTACGTTGTGCTGGCGGGTATGGTAGCTATACATCAGTTTTGCAATATAGGCTCGCATACCTTTGTTACCGGCGGTTCGCTGGTGCGTAAGGATGTGCCACCTTATGTAAAAGCAGCCCGTGAACCTTTATCGTATGCCGGTATCAATTCGGTAGGTCTGCGTCGCCGGGGCTTTAGCGATGATAAAATTAACGAGATACAGGATATTTACCGTACCCTGTTTATTAAAAACAGCAACGTAACCAAAGCTATGGCCATTATTGAAGCTGATTTCAGGCCGACAGAGGAACGTGATGAGATTTTGAATTTTATTCAAAGCTCACAACGCGGCATTATGAAAGGCTTTGGCAATAGCTAGTTCATAGTCTCAGGTTCATAGTAAGTAACTATGAACCTGGAACCATCAACTTTATGAATTATGAACCCATTAGCATAACCCTGGAAAATGCCGGCCGCCGATTTAACCGCGACTGGATTTTCAGGAAAATCAGCTACACTTTCCAAACAGGTGATAGTTATGCTATTTTGGGTCCTAATGGTTCTGGTAAATCTACCATACTACAACTACTTAACGGCAGTTTAAGTCCGTCAGAAGGTAAAGTTAGCTTTTTAAGTGCTGCTAAACCTATAGAGGCTGAACATATCTTCCGTTACCTCAGCCTGGCTGCTCCTTATCTGGAGCTGATTGAAGATTTTACATTGAATGAGGTTATCGACTTTCATTTTAAATTTAAAAACTGGTTACCCGATTTGGATAAAGGTAAATTGATTGATTTACTAGGTATGCAGCCGCATCGAAATAAATTGGTCAGGTACTTTTCATCAGGTATGAAACAGCGGCTTAAGCTGGCTCTGGCTTTTGGTTCGGCTACACCTATACTGATGCTGGATGAACCAACTTCCAACTTGGATACCCAAGGCGTCGCCTGGTACTTGAACCTGATTGAGCAGTTTACTGCTAACCGCCTGCTTATTGTTTGCTCTAACCAGGAGCAGGAATACAGCTTTTGCCATCATCGGCTACACATTACCGACTACAAGTAATACTGCATTTGTTTATGCTGCTCTAAGCTTATGTACAAGCTGTTTACTAACTGCTTGATTGTTTGCCCATAAGTGCCTAATTTTGCACCACGAAAAATTTTTATGGCAAAAGCATCAGATATTAAAAACGGAAATATACTTCGCTTTAACGGGGAGTTAGTGCAGGTAGAAGAATTTATACACCGTACGCCGGGTAACCTGCGTGCTTTTTACCAAGCTCGTATGCGCAACGTAAAAACCGGTAAGCTAGTTGAATACCGGTTCCGTACCGACGAGGAGGTAAACATTGCCCGCGTTGAAACCAATGATTACCAGTATTTATACGAAGATGGTAATGATTTGGTAGTAATGGATAACAACACTTACGAACAGTTTAACATACCTAAATTCTTGTTTGGCAATGCGGTTAAGTTCCTGAAAGAAGGCGTGAACGTAATTATCGCTTTTGAAAGTGATGAACCCATCATGGCCCAGGCTCCGGCTTCGGTTGAATTAGAAATTACCTATTCAGAACCTGCTGTTAAAGGTGATACTTCAACCAACGCTTTGAAAGCAGCTACTGTTGAAACCGGTGCTGAAATACGTGTGCCATTGTTCATCAACCAAGGCGATAAAGTAAAAGTTGATACTGCCACCGGCGCTTACATGGAGCGGGTAAAAAGTTAATTTATCTTACAACATATCAAAATGCCTCCTTTTTTGGAGGCATTTTTGTTTAATAAGACCTTTAAACTTTTAGCTTCTCTTACCTTGACCAAAGCAGAACTTCGTAAATTGTTCATCAACAAGCGTAAGCAGCTATCACTGGCTGAATACGGAGATTTGAATCAGAAGCTATTACTGCAATTTACGCAACTGGATTTGCAGGGGGTACATTGCATTCATTTGTTTTTACCTATTCATGAACGCAAGGAGCCAGATACTTTTTTGATGCGTGAATGGTTATCCAACCATCATCCGCAAATTACCCAGGTATTTCCAAAAGCGAACTTTGCTGATTATACCATGCAGAACTTTGCCGATGATGCTCAATTGGAATTAGCTACGAATGCTTTCGGCATCCCGGAACCGGTTAATGGCAATAAAATTGAAACTACAACCATTGATTTGATATTGATTCCTTTACTGGCTTTTGATTTAAAAGGATATAGGGTAGGGTATGGTAAAGGCTTTTATGATCGTTTTATTGCCCAGTGCCGGCCTGATGTACGTTTGGTCGGTATATCGCTTTTCGAACCGATTGAAGTAGTAATGGACGTAAATGAATTCGATCAGAAAATGCAGCAATGCATTACACCCAATAAAATTTATATTTTTTAGAGTTGAGAACCAGGAATCAAGACAGTAAAATTATTACTTTATAACCGCGTCTGCTTATTATCTTGATTCCTGATTTTATATTATTGACTTTACTTGTTACTGCTGCTGCTTGAAGGCATTCCAGCCCTGGGCTTTCAGCTCGTGTACCTGTCCGCTTTTAGAAATCAAATTACGACCTGCTGAGGGCTCTGTAATATAGCCGATGATGCTGATATCCACATCGTGCTTAATCTTGTCATAGTCGGCTTGTTTTACGGTAAACAGCAGCTCATAATCTTCACCGCCACTTAGCGCGCAAACGGTAGGATCCAGATTGAACTCGCGGGCGGTATCATACGTCATCGGGTCAATCGGTATTTTTTCTTCATACAGCTGGCAACCTTTATTGCTTTGGGTACAAATATGCAATACTTCGGAAGCCAACCCGTCCGATACATCAATCATGGCGGTAGGCTTTACCTTCACACTTTTCAGCAGTTCAATAATATCTTTACGAGCTTCCGGTTTCAACTGGCGCTCAATAATGTAATCTTTCCCTTCCAGATCGGGCTGTATGTTGGGGTTTTCCAGGTAAATCAGTTTTTCTCGTTCCAGCAGTTGCAAACCGGTATAAGCACCACCTAAATCGCCCGATACGCAAATCAAATCACCTTCTTCGGCGGTGTTGCGGTACACTATGGTATCTTCATCAGCGTAGCCTATAACGGTTACACTAATTACCAATCCTTGTTTGGATGAGGTAGTATCGCCACCCACAATATCTACGTTGTACTGGTTACAAGCCAGGTACATGCCTTCATACAATTCTTCAATAGCCTCCAGCGTGTATTTGCTCGACATGCCGATAGATACGGTTACTTGTGTAGGTAAAGCGTTCATAGCGCAAATATCGCTCAGGTTTACCTGTATGGCTTTATAACCTAAATGCTTGAGTGGGGTATAGGCCAAATCAAAGTGAATACCTTCCAGCAGCATATCGGTTGATACCAGTATTTTCTTGCCGGCCGCATCCAGCACCGCAGCATCATCGCCCACACCTTTCAGGGTGCTTGTATTTCTCAGCTTGATATTTTTCGTCAGGTGCGAAATCAGGCCAAATTCACCCAACTCGTTGATGTTGGTTTTATCTATGTTATCGAACATATCCATAACAGCACAAAGTTTAAGCAGCAAAAATACAAAAGCTACCAGTAATTTACGGGATAGAGCATTTTTACTGCTCATGGTTTATACAAATACTTTTAATGCCCTGTTATTCAAGTACTAAATACAATGTTATTACTCCAGTACTTTATATCATGGGTTAAATTATAAAATAACCAAGTTAATACCTTTTGCCAAAATGTTATTACAATTCATATTTATTAACAGTTAGTTAATATTAACCTTTCATATTTGTATTCCAAATTACACTATATGAATTATAAAACTCTACTAATTGGTTTATCAATCTCCTTAGCATTAAGCAGTTGTAAGAAAGACCGGAACGATGATTCGGGAACTAACACGGGCACTACTACACCGCCTAAGCCGTTCACCATTACTGAAGATTTTGAAAATGGTACCAAAACCAGCTATGATGTAGGTGATGTAAGTACCATTACCGGCTCCTGGAACATGGATGGTACTTTGCTGGGTACCGATAAAAGCGACATCAAAGACGGCAAGAAAGATGTTCGTATTCAGGGTACTAAGAACAATGCCAAACGTAATGGTATGTTAACCATGAATTTTGATGTAAGGCATTTAAGTACTATCAGCATTAAAAGTGCATTTACCAACTTTTCGGATAAACAACGGGTCAGCTCAACGGTACCTGTACCTTTAAAAGCTACCTGGGAGTTGCAGGTATCTAAAGATGGTGGTAAGAACTTTACCAAAATGGGTGAAACGGTTACCGATGCAGATACTATACTAATTACAACCACTTACAAGATTACAGATACTACGGCTCAGCGCTTCCGTATTGTGAATACATCTGATTATAACGGTGATAACCGTGTACGGATTAATATTGATGACATTGTATTCAGTGGGGTAGGGGAGTCGGGTATCGTAGTAGGCGGCAGTCCGGATACGGCACCAGTTGATACTACCAGTTCATCAAGTGCTACTCCGGCTCGTGGTGTTACTGTAGGTACAGATGCGCCACCTGCCAGCGGCGATAACAACAACATATTACTGGGTATGCCATCTAACGCCAATAACATTACCACCACCGATTATTTGATTAATCAGGGTTATTACGTAGAATCATACAACGCTACACGGGGTACACCAAACTGGGTAAGCTGGCATTTAGATGCTACTAATACTACGCAAGTAGTTGGCCGACAGGATAATTTTGCGGCATTCAGCGGTTTACCCTCTACTTTTTATGCCGTACAAAGCAATAGCTACTCAGGCAGTGGGTTTGATCGTGGCCACAACTGTCCATCAGCCGACCGTACCAGCTCAGCTAATGCCAACTCGGCAACCTTCCTGATGACGAACATGATTCCGCAAGCACCTAATAGTAACCAAGAAACCTGGGCTAACCTGGAGAACTACTTGCGTGCACAAACTACACAAGGTTATGAAGTTTACATTATCATGGGTAGCTACGGTACTGGTGGTACCGGCAGCAATGGTACAGCCAACACTATTAATGGCGGCCATGTAACGGTACCTAGCAATGTTTGGAAAGTAGCGGTGCTGATTCCTAACGGTAATACCGATATTGTACGCATCAGCAACACAACCCGGGTAATTGCTGTAAATACGCCAAACGTGAACTCCATTAATTCAGACTGGACTAAATACATTGTAACCGTACGTGATATTGAAAAAGCTACCGGCTACAACTTATTGTCGCAGTTACCACAATCAGTACAGGACGCGATTGAAACTTCTAAAGACAGTGGTATTTAAGATAAACTGCTTAGAAGATTAACTTTGAAACTACACTACGGAAAGTGTTACAGGTGTTACATGTTACAGGGTGTAACACCCTGTAACACTGACAAACCATTGACAGTGGTGGCATTGTTCTGTCAGTAAGTAGTTTTTATAAGAAACAAAAAAGGTGATTAGTTATGTGCTGATCACCTTTTTTGTTTCTATTAGTAAAGCTGTAACCTTACAATCCCAGCTGTGCTGATATCTCCAGCATGCGTTCAATAGGCTTTACGGCGCGGGCAATAATGTTGGCCGGTAAAGTAATTTCAGGCATTTCGTTTTTCAGGCATAAATAAAGCTTCTCCAGCGTGTTTCTTTTCATGTGAGGACAATCATTGCACGCGCAAGTATTATTCGGTGGAGCGGCTATAAAGGTCTTCTCCGGGTTATCTTTTACCATCTGGTGTAGTATGCCGGCTTCGGTAGCTACAATAAACTCTTGGCTGGGGCTCTTGGTTGCATAGTTCAAGATGCCTGTAGTTGAGCCAATATAGTCGGCCAGCTGCAATATCGTTTCCTCACATTCCGGGTGAGCCAGAATTTTGGCATTCGGGTAGCGTTCTTTCAAACGGGTAATCTTCTCGCGCGAAAAAATTTCATGCACCATGCAGGCACCGTTCCACAGCACCAGGTCACGGCCGGTTTTTTTGGCTACATAAGCGCCCAGGTTGCGGTCGGGTCCAAAGATGATCCTCTGATCGGGCGGCAGGCTTTCTACAATCTGTACGGCATTGCTGGAGGTACACACAATATCGCTCATGGCTTTCAGCTCGGCAGTACAGTTTACGTAGGTAATCACCAAATGGTCGGGATACTGTTCCTTGAATTTCCTGAACAAGTGCGGCGGGCAACTATCGGCCAGTGAGCAGCCTGCTTTAATATCGGGCAGCAAAACCTTCTTGGTAGGCGAAAGTATCTTGGCTGTTTCCGCCATGAAGTGCACGCCGGCAAATACAATAATATCGGCATCTGTTTTGGCAGCCTGCTGCGAGAGGCCCAAACTATCGCCAATGTAATCGGCTATATCCTGAATGTCGCCTTCCTGGTAGTAGTGCGCCAAGATCACAGCATTCTTTTGCTTTTTCAGTTTTTCTATTTCGTCGTACAGGTCAAGTGTCGGGTCCACGTACTCGTCGGCAAAACCTTTTACATTAATTTCTTCCAGAACGTCTGTTGTCAACATTACAATAAATACTAAAATTATATTTAAGATATATTCTTATTGTTTATTAGGGTGTTGGTAGTGTGAGTTAAAAGCGCTTAAAATATTTTGTTTAGCTACTTATTCCACTTTAATCCACAGGTTATCCACACTTTAAAATATTCAATTATCTGATTACCAATAGTTATTGGTTATCCACATCTATGTTAATAAAGTTTTGTGTTGAATAAATATACGTTTTTCAAATGTGAGTTTCCTGGTGATTTACCCCTGAGTTCAGTGATAACCATGGTGGATATCTATGTCTGATTTTTGAGTTATCCACATTTCCACAACTTATTAGCTTTTTGCTCAGACAAAATTAACATCTTTTAACGTGGTTATGCACACAGGTGTTACTTTTACACATTTTAGATGCTGTTTATGAGGAAAAATGTGGATTTCTTGGTAGTAGGTTCTGGTATTGCCGGATTAAGCTTTGCGCTTAAAGCGGCTAACCATGGTAAGGTTCTGATAGTTACCAAAGCGAACGAAGATGAATCGAATACAAAATATGCACAAGGCGGTGTTGCCGTGGTTGTGGATAAAAATGAGGATTCGTTTGAAAAGCATATTGAAGACACCCTGATAGCCGGTGATGGCTTGTGCGATGAAGAGGTGGTAAAAATTGTAGTGGAAGAAGGGCCCGAACGTATCCGGGAGATTATTGATTATGGTACCAACTTTGATAAAACGAATGAGGGAATGTATGATTTGGCCAAAGAAGGTGGCCACTCCGAATACCGGGTACTGCACTATAAAGATATTACCGGTTTTGAAATGGAGCGCGCCCTGCTGGAACAAATCCATCAAAACCCGAATATTGAAATTTTAACCCACCACTTTGCGGTAGATCTGATTACCCAGCACCACTTGGGTGAATTTGTAGATAAATCGACTCCTGATATTACCTGCTATGGTATTTATGCTTTCAATACCGAAACGAAGGAAGTAGAAACCATTCAATCAAAAGTAACGGTAATGGCCTCAGGTGGCGCCGGTCATATTTATGCTGTTACCACTAACCCGATTATTGCTACGGGTGATGGGGTAGCGATGGTGTACCGTGCCAAAGGTAAAGTGCGGAATATGGAATTTATACAGTTCCATCCAACAGCGTTGTATAATCCGGGTGAATATCCTTCCTTCCTGATCTCGGAAGCCGTTCGTGGTTTTGGCGGTATTTTGAAACGCACCAACGGCGAAGAATTTATGCAGGAGTATGATCCGCGAAAATCATTGGCGCCGCGTGATATTGTAGCTCGGGCTATTGATGCCGAAATCAAAAAATCGGGTGAGGATTATGTGTACTTGGATGTGCGGCACAAAAGCAAGCAGGATATATTAGCCCACTTCCCGAATATTTACGCCAAGTGTTTAGATATTGGTATTGATATGACCAAAGATATGATACCCGTAGCACCGGCTTGCCATTATATGTGTGGCGGTGTAATGGTAAACCATAGCGGTCGGTCATCCATCCAGCAGCTGTATGCCTGCGGCGAGTGTTCATCTACAGGGCTACATGGTTCTAACCGTCTGGCTTCCAATTCTTTACTGGAAGCTTTGGTGTTTGCACACCGTATTTATGAAGATGCTATTGCTAATTTTGAGCACTGCTATGTACCGGATAACATACCCGATTGGGACGAAAAAGGTGTACAGCTTTCTGATGAAGACATTCTGGTAACGCATAACATTCGTGAAATGCAAAAACTCATGAACGACTATGTCGGTATTGTTCGTTCCGACTTTCGTTTAGAACGGGCCATGCGCCGGTTAAAGTTGTTGTATGAAGAAACTGAGGAATTTTACAAACGTACCAAGCTATCGGTTAAATTATGCGAGCTGCGTAACCTCATCCAAGTATCGTATATTGTGGTGAAATCGGCCATGATGCGTAAAGAGAGCAGGGGCTTGCATTATACAACAGATTACCCGAAGCATGCGGAAGTGGTGGAGGATACAGTATTTTAAAAGAGCGGAAAACGGGGTTCGAACCCGCGACCTTCAGTTTGGGAAACTGATGCTCTACCAGCTGAGCTATTTCCGCTTTGGTAGGTGCTAATTTAGTTATTAAAAAAGTTATTCAACAATAATTTCATCATGCGTAGCTATAATAAGTTCTTCCTAATAATATTGATTCTTTGTATACAAGCTTATGTAAGTTACGGACAGCTCAAGATTGATCAAAATTTTAAATTAGACGAAAACAGTCAATCCGTTCAAGAATTTACAAAACAGAGTAAGTTCGATTATGTGCTGTTACACTGGTCAACTTCTAACTGGTTTAATTCCACCAACGAATTTACAGGTGTAGTAAAGCAATATGGACAATGGTATGCGGTTCATATTATTAGAAAAATTAATTACAAGCCGGATGTTTCCGAGCCAATCATTGTTACACAAAAGCATTTAACGCATCATCAAAAGGATTCATTGTTGCGTGTCTTGAAAGCAGATGCCGCTTTTAATTACCGGCAAAAAGATTTTGATAGTTTGCCTGACACCTGTAGTTACATGAAAAATGGTGTGAAATTTACTAGGTATAATGTTATGGATGCTAACCACGAGCATTTAATTAGGTATACAAAAAGCAAGTTTACTTACTTAAACCGCTATGCACCTGATTATGCTTTAGAACTTTTTGCTATTTGCAATCCAAAGTTTAACATTTTAAAAGATTATACTTATACCATCCATCGTTTATACGATTTATCGAAAGCCATCACAAACCAGACACCCTAAGTATTGAGAAATTGTATTGGTTGTAAAAAAGTGTACCCAACTCAAAGCACAGTATTAGTTAACTCATAATCTATTTATTAATATGCCTCTTATTCTACCTGTAAAAGATAAAAAACCCACTTGGGGAACTGATTGCTTTATTGCTGATAACTGCACTATAGTAGGTGATGTAACCATAGGCGATCAATGCTCGGTGTGGTTCAACGCGGTTATTCGGGGTGATGTAAACAGTATAACTATCGGCCATCATACCAATATACAAGATGGGGTAGTTGTACATGCTACTTATTTGAAAGCAGCTACTCATATCGGGAACTATGTATCGGTAGGGCACAATGCAATTGTACATGGCTGCACCCTGCACGCTTATGTTTTAATAGGTATGGGCGCCATCGTGATGGATCATGCCGTAGTAGAAAGCAATGTTATTATTGCCGCAGGCGCTGTTGTATTGGAAAATACCGTATGTGAATCGGGCTATTTATATGCTGGTACACCTGCCAAAAAAATTAAGCCATTGACCGAAGAACAGGTACAATGGCTTAAAAATCTGCCCAACAATTATAATTTATACGCCAGCTGGTTTACTATATAAACAGCTTTATTTTTTGAATAGGATTCGGAAATGAGTTCCGCATCCTACCACTTTATCCTTTTCTTTATGGCGTTGCCGGTTCTTTAGGTATCGCTACGGCTTCTTCCTGGTCCCAGTTGGGGCGTAACGTAAGTACTTTATCACTAATCCATATTTTTTCCGGGTATATCTTAGCCTTTACATTCCCGCCATCAGCCTTGCCATTCCGGTTATCATCGTACGTAACTTTTACTTGGTATTTACCCGTGAATAAGTTTTTGTACACTACTGATGTACTTTTGCTAATAATGTCGGTACGAATAGTTGCTTTCTTGCTGTCCACCAGTTCTACCAGGTACTGTATGGCTGTATCAGGAACGGTTACTTTCAAGGTAAGTGTTCCGTAGTTTTCGATTTTGTCGATAGTGAAACGTTTGTTCAGCTCTTTATTTTTATCACCATAAATATCAGTCAGTGCTTCTTCACTGATTACCAGTAGGTAGGCTGCATTCTGTTTCCAGGTATGTTTTAAGGTATACTTTTTAGGATTAGCCGGATTTTTTATCAAGTTTAAAGGATTTACCGGAATAGAATCTTCCAGTAGTTTGATCTTGCTTGCATCCATATTTTCTAAAGGAAAATTAGCTGTAAGTTCCAGATCGGTATAAGGCCGTAGGTGGTTATCAATATTGATATTGTAACCTAAGCCCAAGTTCCGCTTAAAAGTTTCTTTTAGGCCTTTGCGCTGATAAACGGTGTCCAGCGGTTTATTCTGGTCCAGAATAGCTACGCTTACCGAATCAAATTCCATGTTTTTGAAATAGACCAACGCGGTATCTTTCGTCTTACTAAAATCTACAAACTTCTGATTATCCAATGCCGGGGGATACAATATCTTGATAGAAGGATCTGTTAGTCGCTTGTTGAAGATAATATCTAGCTTACCATCATTATCAAACTTTTTAGAGGCTATCCTGAACTTTTGTGCAGGCTGCTTAAATAAGGTCAGGTTTACATCTTTTACATCCGACTCCAATTTAATAGGCTTTTTCAAAAAAGCAATCTGCTCATTTTCACTATTGTAAATTTTATCCGGCGCAGCCTCTTTCAATGCATAAATGGTATAAGTACCGGTATGCAGGTTGTTTAACGAAAAATTTCCGGATGAATCAGTAGTGGTAAAAATATTCGGTTTCTTTTTGCCAAACAATGCCGAATCCTGGCTGGCCGGAAACAGCATAACCGTAGCATCCTTTTCTTTTTCTAAAGTTTCGGTATTAGTTACACTACCGGTTATGCTTAGCGAGTCGATGTGATCACCAGTCGAAAATACATAAGTGAAATTCTTGAGTACGTTGCCTTCATGTACATCAGCAATGGCTTTACCAAAGTTGATAACGTAGGTGGTATTTTTTTGCAGACTGTCTTTAAAGTTGATGACGAGGTTTCTGCCTTTGGTTAAATATTCGGGCTGCTTTTCAAAAGCAGGACTCACGCTGATTTCTTGATAGGTATTAGCCAACTTAAAATATTCATCAAATTCAAATATCACCTGGCGAGCGTTAAACCGACGCGTCATGTTCTCGGGCGTTGCTTTCAGTAACTTGGGCGGGTTACGATCTCGCGGACCACCTTGCGGGCGCTGCATACTGGCACAGCCAGCAACAGCAAGTAATAAAATAGAGGAGAAGTAAGCTAAAAAGAGGTGTCTTGATTTTAAGCTCATTTTTAAGCGTTATAAACGATTTTAACTTTTTTTGGTGATGCAATATTAAAACAAAAAAATAATGGCTCTAATTAATTTTATTAAAGCCATTATTTGGTATGAAAAACTAATATTTTTAGCTTCTTACCTGGATATATGTACCATCAGCACCGAGATGTCGGATGGTGATACGCCCGAGATGCGAGAAGCTTGGCCTAAGGTGCGTGGTTTAATACGCATTAGCTTTTCACGTGCTTCTTTTGATAATGATACTAGCTGCTGGTAGTTGAAGTCAGGATTAATTTCCTTGTCTTCCATCTTCCGCATCTTTTCTACAATCTCCAGTTCTTTATCAAAATAACTCTCGTACTTAATTTTTATTTCAGCCTGCTCAATAGTTTCTTTATCGTAAGCTGATAAGAGTACATCCAGAGAAGGATCAGCTGTACGCAAATCTCCAAAAGAAACTTGTGGACGGCTCAACAGCGAAAACATTTTTACATTCTGGTTCAGCGCCGCAGTACCCAGTTCTTCCAACAAACCATTTACTTGTGCAGCCTCAACCGATTTAGTTTTGGTGTAAGCTACAATATCATCTGAGTTTTTGATTTTCTGTTTTACCTTGTCCAAACGTTCATCACTAATCAGCCCCAGTTCATGGCCGATAGGTGAAAGGCGTACATCGGCATTATCCTGACGTAACAATAAACGATGTTCTGCCCTGGAGGTAAACATGCGATAAGGTTCTTCTGTACCTTTAGTCACCAAGTCATCAATCAGCACACCAATGTATGATTCGGAACGCTTCAGAATTAGCTCATGTAAATCATGTACTTTCTGGTGCGCGTTTATACCTGCAATCATCCCTTGCGATGCTGCTTCTTCATAACCAGTTGTACCATTAATTTGCCCAGCCAAAAACAGGTTGCTGATCAACTTCGTTTCCAGTGTTGGTTGCAGTTGGGTAGGAGGGAAGTAGTCGTATTCAATGGCATAACCTGGTCTGAACATCTTGGCTTTTTCAAAACCTGGTATTTGGGTAAGCGCCCGGTATTGTACATCTTCAGGCAACGAAGTAGAAAAACCATTTACGTAAATTTCTACTGTGTTGAAACCTTCTGGTTCTACAAATATCTGGTGACGCTCACGCTCCGCAAAACGATTAATTTTATCTTCAATAGACGGACAGTAACGCGGGCCTAAACCTTTAATGCGCCCGGTAAACATAGGTGATTTCTCAAAGCCTTCTTTTAAGGTTTCATGTACAGCTGTGTTAGTATAGGTAATCCAACAGCAACGCTTTTCGGTTGGCCGTTCTACATCGGTGAAAGAAAAACGGCCGGGGTTTTCATCGCCCCATTGTTCTTCCATTACACTATAGTTTAAGCTGCGGCCATCAATACGCGGTGGGGTACCAGTTTTCATCCGACCGGCTTCCATGCCCAGCTCTACTAATTGTTCAGTTAAACCGGTAGCTGCTTTCTCGCCAGTGCGACCGCCGCCAAAACGTTTCTCGCCAATATGTATAGTACCGTTCAGGAAAGTGCCGTTAGTTAGTACAACCGCGTTGCATTCTATCTCAACACCTAACGAGGTACGAACACCACAAACTGTATTATTTTTAACGATTAATGAGGTAACCGTATCTTGCCATAAATCAATATTGTCAGTGCGCTCCAAAGCCAGCCGCCATTCTTCGGCAAAACGCATCCGGTCATTTTGCGACCGCGGACTCCACATGGCCGGACCTTTGGATAGGTTCAGCATCCGAAATTGTATGGTGGTTTTATCGGCAATAATACCGGAGTACCCACCTAAGGCATCTACCTCACGAACGATTTGCCCTTTAGCTACACCACCCATAGCCGGGTTACAACTCATCTGTGCTATGGTTCCCATATTCATGGTAATGAGCAAAACTGATGAGCCCATATTAGCTGCGGCAGCAGCGGCTTCACACCCTGCATGGCCGGCTCCGGCTACTATTACATCGTACTTCTTAAACATCTAATACCTCCCATGTTCCACGTGGAACTATACGCAAATTTAACACGTTGTAGCTCATGTTCCACGTGGAACCTTAAATAATGATACTAACGCTACAAACGCCCATATACCCTCTAATATTACGAATGGATAGAAGCTAATTAGGTACGATGAGTACCCGCACATAGCTGCACCAACGAAGTTGAGCGAAGCATAAATCTTGCTATCAGCCGGAAGCTTTTTGAATAAGTTCAGCATAAAACCAATTAGCAAAATGATGACGCCAACGGATGCTATAATATCTGATGTTTTCATGATTCTTTTAATTCAGTTAACTCCATCCAGCGCATCGTTTTTTCATCCAGTGCATCATTCAATGTTTGAATTTCTGCAGCTATATCTGTTAACTTTTGATGATCTGTAATCGAGTTTAATTTCTTAGTTAATTCTTTAATACGGGTTTCAGTTTGGTTGATTTCGGCTTCTGTAGTTTCCAGTTCTTTTTGCTCTTTGAAAGATAACTTGCTCTTTTTAGGTGTAGCTACGGTTTGTGCTACAGGAGCAGTTTTCTGCTTTTGTAATTGTTTTTTTTCTTCCTGTTCCAGGCGGAATGATGAGTAGTTACCATTGTAAATATCTACTATACCATTGCCTTCTACTACAAATAACTGGTCGGTTAATTTATCCAGCAAATACCTATCGTGCGATACCATCAGTAGTATGCCAGTATAGTTGGTCAGGAACTCTTCCAGCACATTCAATGTATCAATATCCAAATCGTTTGTTGGCTCATCCAGTATTAAAAAGTTAGGATTTTTCATCAGGATATTAAGCAAATGCAAGCGCTTTTTTTCGCCACCGCTTAATAAACTGATAAAGCCATGCTGACGGGCAGGAGGGAACAAAAACAGGGTTAATAGTTGTGATGCAGAGATCATTTTACCATCGGCCATGGTAATGTATTCCGCTACATTTTTTACTACATCAATTACCCGTTCGTCATCTTTAAAAGTAATACCTGACTGGTTGAAGTAACCGATTACCGTAGTTTCACCTTTTTCAATGCTGCCTTTGTCAGGCTGTAAAAGGCCGGTAAATAAATTGAGTAAAGTAGATTTGCCTGCACCATTGTTACCTGCAATACCTACACGATCGCCTTTCTTAAATACGTAGCTGAAATCATTAATTATAGGTTTGCCATTAAAGGAAATACCTACATGATGTACCTCCATAATTTTACCACCCTGGCGCGAAGTTTTAACGCTCAGTTCTACCTTGGCGTTAGGTCCGGCATTCTTGGTTTTTTCTTCCAAATCATAGTAGGCATCAATACGGGATTTTGATTTGGTACCGCGTGCTTGCGGCTGACGGCGCATCCACTCCAGTTCCTTTTTTAACAGGTTAGAGTTCTTTTGAAACTGTGCCTCATTGGTAGCCTCCCGCTCAGCTTTCTTTTCCAAATAGTACTGATAGTTGCCATTATAGTTGAAAATTTTTCCGCGTTCAATCTCGATGATTTCGTTGCAGACATTATCCAGGAAGTAGCGGTCGTGCGTTACCATCAAAATAGTTTTGGCACCTTCGGTAAGTAGCTTTTCTAGCCATTCAATAGTGTCAATATCCAGGTGGTTGGTAGGCTCATCCAGTACGTAAACATCCGGGTCTTCAATCAGCAGCTTAGCCAAAGCCAAGCGCTTTTTCTGTCCGCCCGATAAGGTATCAATACGTTGTTGCAGCTGATGAATATCTAAACGGCCCAAAATATTTTTAATCTTGTACTCATATTCCCAAGCATTAACGGCACTCAGTTCTTCAGTTATCTTGTCGATAGCTTTAGTATTGTTCGGATCATCTTCCAGTAGTTGCTCATATTTTAAAATGAGTTGTTGCTGTACATTATCTTTATGAAAAATGTAATCACTAATAGTAGAATCCTTTTCAAACTTCGGATCTTGCTCCAGGTACCCCGGCCTTAAATCACGGGCCGAAACTACTTTACCTTCGGTAGGGGCAATCTTGCCCGAAAGTAACTTTAACAAGGTGGATTTTCCGGCCCCGTTAACGCCTACCAAGGCTACGCGCCGACCGCGATTAATACCTAAAGTTAGGTTACGGAATAGCCAATGGTCATGAAAAGAATGACCTAAATTTTCTGCTGATAAATAAGTACTCACGCTAAATTTTTAATATGGTCGGAAGGATGAATAAACAAGCCTTCGTCGGTGTTTAAAGATTGATTGTACATGGCCCGCGCTACAGTAGCAGCCGGTATGCTCTGGTATTTTTTAAATTTGCCTATCAAGAAGGCATTGGCTATTTTCATACCAGCTGTAGCTAAACGTTCGATTAATCGAAATTCTTTACGGTTACCAGTTAATAAAGAAGGCTGATAAATATGCAGCGCTTTTAAACCCAGGTGTGCTATGGCGTTTTCTGTTTCTCCTTTCATACGGGTATAAAAGTTAGAAGAATGAGAATCGGCACCAAGGGCAGATACTAAATGGTATTGTTGCATACGGTTGTTTAAGGCTATTTGTGCCAGGTTTACCGGATAATCATAATCTACCTTACGATACTGGTTTAGATCAGGCGTTTTTTTACGGGTAGAACCTAAGCAGCAAAATAAAGCATGTCCGGTAATGGCATGAGCATAGGTATGCAGCTGCTCAAAATCAACCACTAGTTGAACCAACTTTTTATGTTGCACAGGTAGGGGCTTGCGTACTAAAATCAGTACTTCGCCATACGTATTTTCCTGCAATAATATTTGAAGCAGTTCATTACCTACTAATCCGCTGGCTCCAGCTATAACTGCTTTGTTTACCATAAGTTAAATGTTACTGCAAAGGTACGTAAAGTAATTTATGGTCTGAAAATTGCATGTTTAAACGTATAATTTAAATTTCATGAAAACAGTTTTTCATCCGGCTAATCAGCGCGGACATAATGACCTCGGCTGGTTACAGGCTAACTTCTCTTTTAGCTTTGGCCCATACTATAACCCAGAAAGAATACAATTCGGTGCCTTACGTGTTTTGAATGACGACTTTATTGGCGTAGGACGTGGCTTTGGTCAACATCCGCATGATAATATGTAAATCATCACCATTGTACTACAGGGAGCTTTGGAGCATAAAGATAACCTAGGCGGTGATGGAATTATTAAAGCTGACGAAGTACAGATTATTACTGCCGGTACAGGCGTTATGCATTCTGAATATAACCCATCGGCTACTGAAATTACCAACTCCTTACAAATTTGGGTATATCCAAAACATATAAATGTGCCGCCTGATTATAAACAAAAGAGCTTTGCTGATGCATTTAAACCTAATCAGTTTACCCAGCTTATTTCGCCTGATGGAAGGGAAGAGAGCTTGGTGGTTAATCAGGATGCTTATTTTGAAATGGGCACGTTTGATGCTGGGCAGCAAATCAGTTACTCAATAAAACAGGAGGGTAACGGAGCATATGTTTTTTTACTAGAAGGAGAAGTTGAAATTGCAAACAACACGTTAAACAAAAGGGATGCGTTAGGTGTTTATGATACCAGTTCATTCACTATAGCAACTAACACACCATCGCACATCCTGATTATGGAAGTGTCCATGTTATAAACCATTACTGTTTTAGCATATAGTCTTGAGCAGGTATCTAGAAGTTACTATTTTATAATTTATTTTTTATGGCAGATCAAGCTATAAGTTCAGGATGGAGAGGCTGGATAGAAAGCGTGGGCGACCAGGTTATTTTTCTGTCACGTTTTTTCCGCAACTTATTTTCTGGTGGTTTTGAATGGTCTGAGTTTGTACGCCAGTGTTACGAAATTGGCTACAAATCGCTCCCATTAGTTAGTATCACTTCATTCATTATGGGCTTAGTGCTCATATTGCAATTACGGCCTACACTGGTAGAGTTTGGTGCCGAAAGTATGTTACCACATACTTTATCGGTTGCGGTAATACGGGAGATAGGTCCGGTAATTACGGCTATTATTTGCGCTGGTAAAATAGCATCAAGTATAGGTGCCGAGCTGGGTAGTATGAACGTAACTGAGCAAATAACAGCTATGGAAGTATCGGGTGCTAACCCAGTACAGTATTTGGTAGTTACCCGCATATTAGCTACCTGCTTAATGGTTCCTTTATTGGCTATGATAGGTGATGCCATTTCGTTGTTTGGCGGGTATATGGCCCTCAACTTTACTGACGATATTAGTTTTACACTGTATTATACCAAATGTATAGCTGCGCTTGATTTTACCGATTTTATGCCGGCTCTGATTAAAACCTTCTTTTTTGGTTTTGCTATCGGCTTTGTAGGTTGCTATAAAGGTTTTTCATCCAGTAAGGGTACCGAAAGCGTAGGGGTAGCCGCTAACTCGGCCGTAGTTACCGCTTCTTTATGGGTATTTTTTATTGATATGATTGTAGTGCAGATTACCAGTCTTTTATATTATTGATATGGAAGAAGAAAAAGTATCGCAGCTTAATCAGGAATCTACCATACAGGATGAAGTAGTGGTAGATATAAAAGGATTGAAAAAAGCATTCGGCTCAAAAGAAGTACTTAAAAATATAAACCTGACTTTAAAAAAAGGTGAAAACCTGATTGTACTGGGCCGATCTGGCCAGGGTAAATCCGTAACCATACAGTGCATTGTAGGCTTGCTTACACCCGATGAAGGTACGGTTAAAGTATTTGGCGAAGATGTACCGCAGTTAAATAATCAACAGCTGAAAGAATTACGTACGCGCATAGGTTTTCTATTCCAAAGCGGTGCCTTATATGATTCCATGACGGTTAAAGAAAACCTAGAATTTGCTTTAACTCGCGTATTGAAAATCAAAGATCAGAGCGAACTTGACCAACGGGTACAGGAAATGCTGGAAGGCATTGGTCTGCCGGAAGCCGTAGATAAAATGCCTTCGGATTTATCAGGTGGTATGCGCAAAAGGGTAGGACTGGCCCGTACGTTGATTGTAAAGCCGGAAATTATGCTGTATGATGAGCCTACAACCGGACTGGATCCTATCACCTCACGTGAGATTAGCGAGCTGATATTGGAGATGCAGAAGAAATACAAGACATCCTCTATCATCATTACGCATGATATGGAATGTGCCCGTATCACGGCCGACCGTGTAGTAGTAATGAAAGATGGCGAATATATAGCTGAGGGTACATTTGAGGAGCTACAGCACTCAGAAGACGAATTTGTAAAATCATTCTTTTTAGATACAATATGAAGACGACATCGGGACAAAAAATAAAAATAGGCTTGTTTGTGATAATAGGCTTAGTCGTACTTTTTTTAGGTATATTCTTGATAGGTAGCCAAAAAAGTATGTTTAATTCCACATTCGGCGTTTATGGGATCTTTAAAAACGTGAATGGCCTTATGGTAGGTAATAACGTGCGTTTTGCGGGTATTAACGTAGGGGTGGTGGAAAGTATCAACATCGTAACTGATAGTAGCGTACGCGTTGATTTAACGCTAAATAACAACGTTAAAAAGTTCATCAAGAAGGATGCTAAAGTGAGTATAGGCAGCGATGGGCTTATGGGTGATAAATTGGTAGTAATTAGCCCCGGCGGCGCAGCAAGTCACGAGGTAAGCAGCGGAGATAAACTAACTGCTGTAAACCCACTGGATATTGACCGTATCATTAATAAACTAACCAGAGTAGCTGATAATGCCGAAGAACTAACCAGCAATTTAACTGGCATTGTGCGGGATATCAATCATGGTAAAGGTTCAATAGGTCGTTTACTGCATAATGATAGAATGGCTAAAGATTTAGAGACTACGGTATCATCAGCTAAAACTACCATTGCTAATGCTAATAAAACTACAACAACTTTAAACCAGGATTTAAAAGCAGCGCAGCATAACTTTTTGTTAAGAGGATTCTTTAAAAAGAAAGAGAAAGATCAAAAGCGCCGCCAAGATTCTATCAAAAAGGCTAGGGAAGAAGCTGGTAAAAAGAACAAAGAAGATTAATATTTACAAGGCTAAACAATGAATAAAAAGGCGCTTACTCAATGTAGGCGCCTTTTTAGTTTTATAACTGACTGGTAATTTCAGGTGACAATGGTTTTACCTGTGAACGGTAGCGATGAATCAGCTTGCCGTTTTCATCAATCAGGAACTTTTCAAAGTTCCATTTAATTTCGCCGGTAAAATCAGGGTTTTCTGTAGTGGTTAAGTATTTAAACAATGGGCTGATATCATCCCCTTTAACGCTAACTTTTTCACTTAACGGGAAGGTAACACCATAGTTTTTTTGGCAAAAGGTTTTAATTTCACTATTAGCGCCTGGCTCCTGTCCGCCAAAGTTGTTAGCTGGAAAACCTACTATAGTTACTTTATCTTTATATTCATCAGCCAGCTTTTGTAATTCGGCATATTGTGGTGTAAAGCCGCATTTAGATGCTGTATTAACAATCAATAGCTTTTTACCTCTGTACTTTTTTAAATCAAAGTTTTTACCATCAATAGTTTTTAGTTTGAAATCATATACGGTGGTGGTGGCTGTAGCAAACAGCAGTACAAAAAGCAGCGTTAGCATTTTCATAAATAAATGGAGTTATAATTTAGCTATAAAGGTAGGTAAATACTTGATTATTAAAAAGATTTCCTAGCAAGGTATTCGTCTTCCTTGGCTGTCATCTGCTTTTTGTGAGCAGCAGATTTATCTTTATACCCCAACAAATGCAAAGCACCATGAATAATAACACGGTGCAGTTCTGTTTCAGGGCTAACCTCAAATTTTAGGGCGTTTTCTTGAGTACGCTCTACGGAAATAAAAATATCACCATTGATTTCTCCGGCAGTATCCGAATTATCAAAGGTAACAATATCTGTGTAGGTGTCATGATCCAAATACTGCTGATTGATGTTCAGCAGGTAAGCGTCAGAACACAATATATAATTAAGTTCGCCCAGCTTAAAGCCTTCGGCTTGTATAGTATCTTTTATCCAGCGTTTAAGATTATTTTTATTTTTTAATTTATAGCTGGTATCTTCTGCAAAAAAGTGAACGGCGGCCATTTATAATTTAAACTGCAGCTCTACTTCATTGCCTTTATCATTGAATACACATTGGTCGGCCAGGTGTTTAATAATATATACGCCACGTCCGGTTAATTTTTCCAGATTTTCTTCAGCCGTAGGGTCGGGTAAATGATTATAATCAAATCCTTCACCTTCATCGGTAATGGTCCATATAGCCCGTTTAGGGTCAACATCTACATTTATGATCACCTTTTTTGCCGTATCTTGCTTGTTGCCGTGTACAATTGCATTAATAACTACTTCATTAAGGCAAGTCATCATATTGGCAAAAACATCTTCACTGATATGATATTTATCGGCTATTTCTTCAATCAAATTTTCAAGCAAAGTGATGCTATCCAGTTGTGACGGAAGCTGCAGCGTGTATAACTGCCCGGTTTGAACACTATCTGTTTGCATTTTATTTTGCATTAATTTGGCTAAAATAACGTTTAATTTTTTGTTTGTAATATAAATTCAAAGCGGAAGGCACCGTTTGCAGCTGTTCTGTTTGTTTTGCTTTATGTTGCTGAAAACCTTGCAATGCTTTAATATAACCAGGAGGCAAATCCTTTCCCGCCTGACTTTCACGTTGCTTATCCTGTTCTCGTTCCTGTTCTGCTTTTTCGGCTTCCAGCATGCGGGTTTGAATCTGCTGCTGTCTCTTTAACGATTCTTCTGTAATTTTCTTGTTTACGAGATCACTTTCTGTTTGTTCCATATCTTTGGCAATTTTGTCCAGATTGCCTAATTTGCCGGTTCCATCTTTATTGTTTTCACGGTTCAGCTGCTCAAGCTGTTGCCTGATTTGCTGCTGCTGACGGGCCATACGGGCCAACTGCTCGCTCATACTGCTGCCAGGAGCCTGGTTTTGCTGACCACCTTGCTGGCTTTTGCCCTGATTACCTTGCTGTTGCAGCTGTTCACGCATTTTTTGCATATTTTGGTTTAACTGCTGTTGCATTTGGCTAAGCTGAGCTATAGATTGTTGCTTTTTACCACCTCCCTTACCGCTATTCATAGAATTTTGCAAGTGTTCCAATGCTTCGCTCAACATTAATGCCAAATTATTCATCGAGGTCATGGCATATTGCTGGTTGCGGTTCGCTTCTGGTGTACGCCGGTCGCCTAAATTTTCCAACGCTTTATCAATATGATCATTAATGCTGCCTACTTCTTGGTTTACAGTAGCTTGTATTTGGGGTATACGTCGGCTTAAAGCATATAAGGTATCTTCAGCAGTTTTCAGGTTATCTTTAATATCTTTTTGTTTTTGCGCCATGTTAACGTAGCTTGGGTCATTGCTACTCATGCCCCGTAAGCTTTGCATTACCTTTTCTTGATTGAACGAGCTATTAACCAAAACTTTAAGCAATTCGCGCAGTTGCTGCACATCTATCCTGTTTTGCTCCTGTTCGCCTTCCTGCTCATTTTGCTGCATTTTGCTGGCCATTTGCTGCATGCGTTTAGCAGTCTGTTGCTGAGCCTGTGCTGATTTCGAGCGATTATTTTTTTGCAGTTCATCTTTACTGTTCTGCATGCTTTGCTCTACTGCATTTTCATCCTTTTCAGGTTTGTCAAAATTATTGCGGCGCTCCAACTGTTCGTTAGCTTTGCTCAGGTCATCCAATGATTTTTTTACATTCTGAAAGTCCTGCTGTAGTTTTTGCTGCTCCTGTTGTAGCTGTTGTTTGTCGGTGCCAGACTGTTGAGTTTGCTCAGCCAGCTTTTGTTGCTGTTCTGCCAGCTTGTTAAGTTGATTGACATTTTCGTTCAGCTTTTGCTCAAAATCCAGTTGTTTGTACAGTTCCAACATACGGTCCAGTTCTTTCTTGATCGATTTGTTGTTGTTCTGCATCTTGGCAATTTCATCGCGGGTAGCATCTTTTTGTTCCTGTTGCAGTAAGTTTTGCAGTTTTTTCAGCAACTCTTGCGTTTTATCATCTAATGCATTGTTGAACAGGTTTTCTATCTCTTTTTGCTTTTCCTGCAACTCCTGGCTTTGCTGCTGGTTTTCACGCCGGTTGTATAAGTTTTTTTGATTGTCTTCTTTAATATCTTTTATCAAATCATTTAGTTCGGCTTTTCTTTTCAGCAAATCCTCAATCTGTTTCTTTTCATCAAAGCTTAAGGTTGTTTTATTTAGCAGCAACTGATTAAGCTTTTGTGCCTCGCGTTCCAGTTGCCCAGCCATTTTAATAGCCGATTGCATTTTTTGCTTGACAACCTGCGTACCGGCATTTAACTGCTCATTCATTTGCTGCTCGGTAGGGGCCTGTAAGGTATGCTCGGCTGAGCGCACGCTTTTAGGGCCATTTACCCCATCATTATCGGCTACTTCAAAGTAGTAGGTAATTTGACTACCTGGCGTAATATTTAAATCTTTTAGGTTCCAGTAGTAGAAAAAGTCAGCTTGAGTTTGGCTCAAATTAGCTTTTACCGGCAAGCTTACAGTTTTACTCTTGCTACCCGCAGCTTCTGTACGGTAGTGAAAGGTTAAAGATGAAAAGCCATGATCGTCTTGTATGTTGCCAGAAAAATACAAAGCTTTACTACTTACCGAATCTTGCTTCTCCTGTACGGTAATGGCAGGCATTTCATCGGCAATAACGTTGATACGATAGCTCGTAGCCTCGCCCGCCTGCGTAGCCGATGTAAGTGGCTGTACGGTGTAAGTAGTGTTCCGGTAAATGCGTTCGGTATGCGTAAAAACATCAGTTTTTGCTGGGGTTAACTGGCGTTGTGTTTGGTTGATGCTAAAAGCCAGTTGCTGTGCAGCGCGGGTATGCAATTGCCATTCTACTGATGTACCGGCCGGCAAAGTCATGTCGCCCGCATTTGATAAAGTTTCAGTAGCTTTATGCAGGTAAGCCGGATAATTAAGCACCACATCAAAATTCAATAAAGCTGGTTTCTGGTTTACTTTAACCTGATAGGTTGCCGAAGTAAACCCGTTAGCAGTAAGCCGGAAACTGGTATTTTGTTGTAAGTTGGTAAACAGGTACTGGAAGCGGGTTAAAGTTTGCTTATCCAGTTTAAAGGTATTGCTGCCTGTTTCCAGATATAGGTTAGCCGGTAATTGGTTGCCATCCAGCTTTACCTCCAATTTTAAATCCTGCCCCTGCATTACCGATAACGATGAGTTCAGCACTACAAACTTAAATGGGGCAACTGGTGCAAAATACTGATCGTGTTTAATAAGCCTTTTGGTACTTTCTGTTAATACCGCTGGTGCTGCTATGGCCAGTATGGCAATAATAACAAAAGGACCTATTACCCATTTTAAATAACGGGCATTCTCTTTCAAATTGATGGCCGATGGAAAACTGACCGGCTTTAAAGTTTCAATTTTCTGATTAATACTGGCTTCAATCAGTAAACGGTGGCGGGCATCTTCGTTGGCCAGCTTTTTAAGCTGTAGGGTATTCAGCAATTTGTCTTTTACATCCTGAAAGTGCAAGCCAATAATTTCGGCTGCTTCATCATGCGTGAGGGTTTTGCCTAATTTTAAGTAGGCAAGTAAAGATGGAATGACCAGCCACGCTACTAAGAATAAATTTAGTATAACAAAGCTGTAAAATAGAATTGAACGTAAGGCAATATCGAAGTTGCCAAAGTACTCCAGCACTACAATAACCAAGTAAGCCGATAGTAAACCTGCTCCTAAGAAAATAAGGCCACGCAGCAAATTATTTAGATAGTATTTGCGTATAAATGTGTTTACCTTATCAATTAACAGTGTATAATTATCAACCACCGACATATTTATAAATACTAAGATAATTAAATAATAATTAAACAAAAAGAGCTGTTATGATTATGTACAACGAACTGGTTAAATTTAAATTGGGAACGTTAAAACATGTACAGTTCTCCATTTAAATTTGGTTAGCTAACTGCCTGTATAAGTTTATATAGGTATGCTTTGAACTGGTGATGATAATTGTGATAAATATTAAGCAAAAGTTATCACAATCATTTTCACCAAAACGTTGTTTCATCACATGACATACTTTGATAAATATATAATTCCGTGAGATAGATGAAAGCCGTTGCCCCTATGTTTGAAGCTTTATTTAACCAGTTAACCCATCCAGTTGCCGTATTAAAAGCAGATGTACCCAGTTTTACTATTGCAGCCGTTAATGAACAGTATAAAAAAAGCTTACGTTCAACAACAAACAACCTGATAGGTAAAGCTGCTTTCGATGTTTTTAAACCCTGGGATTCAGCCAGTGAAAAACAATTTGATTTATTAAGAAACGGATTAATACAGGCTATTACCGAGAAACAACAGGTTGATTTACCTACAATCAACTTTGAATCGTGTGTTGTGGATGGAGTACTAGCCCAGGCAAGCTGGTGGCAAATACAAATTACACCGGTATTCAGTGAAGACGGACAGGTAGATTACCTGATGTGTGTAAACCGCAATGTTACCGATCAGAAAGAAGTAAGCCTGTTGGTTGAAAATGCCAGTCAAAAAGAGCAAGAGCTGCTGGAAGAACTGCAAGCCGTGAATGAGGAACTGGCATCTACCAACGAAGAGCTTATGGCAACGGTAGATGAGTTGAACCAATCGCAGGAAAACTTATCAGTATTAAATAATGATCTGGAACAACGCATTATAGAACGTACGGCAGCGTTGGCAGCCAGTGAAAGGCGCTACAGGTCTATCTTGAATGCATTGCCACATATTGCCTGGACAAGCACGCCAGAGGGTGAGATAAATTTTTTTAACCAGCGTTGGTATGATTATACCGGGATGCATATTGAACAAACACTGGAAAAGAATTGGGAAGATATACTTCATCCGGATGATTTACAAACCGGCCTGGCTACTTACCAGAATATTATAGCCAGTCAGCGCCCAGGCGAGTACGAGGTACGTAAAAAAAGTATCAATGGAGAATACCGCTGGCATTTACTGAGAATTCAGCCCGTACGTAACGAACACGGAGAAATAGAGCACTGGGTAGGTACTTCTACAGATATAGATGCTATTAAGCAGTTACAGCAGCAAAAGGATGATTTTATTAGTATAGCCAGCCATGAGCTGAAAACACCAATAACCAGTTTAAAAGCCTCGTTGCAGTTAATAGATAAAATGAAGGATAACCCTTCTAAAGAAATGCTGCCCAAACTTATACTGCAATCGCGTAAAAGTATACAGCGTGTAAGTACATTGGTAGAAGATTTGCTCAACGTAAATCGTCTGCAGCATGGCGAAATACATTTAAACAAAACGCCTTTTATCCTATCGCAACTGCTAAATTCTATCTGTAACCCCATCAGCATCATGGGAAAGCAAAAAATTTATATTACCGGTAACCTGGAGCTGATGATTTGTGCGGATGAGCACCGGATAGATCAGGTAGTAACCAACCTGGTAAACAATGCCGTTAAGTATGCGCCCGAATCAGCCATTACCTTAAATATACAAGAAGAAGGCAGCATGGTTCGATTATCAGTTACCGATGAAGGACCAGGCATACCGGAGAATAAAATACCTCATTTATTTGACCGTTACTTCAGAGTGGATGATGCCGGATACCAAGCTTCAGGCTTGGGCTTGGGACTTTACATCAGCTCAGAAATCATCAAACGGCACGATGGTGAAATAGGAGTACAGAGCGAGTTGGGTAAGGGAAGTACCTTCTGGTTTACTGTGCCTATTGGAGCATGTTGAGCCTTTCAGAGTAAGGTATAGGTATTTGTTTAGGTAAAGCAAATAGCCTGACGTAAGTGATTTCACTTAAAAGCGGCTATTATAACAGTAGAAATTAGTATTAATTAAAAGGGACCATTAAATAGTGTAATGGTCCCTTTTATAATTATGGCTTAACCTCTGGTGCTACGACGTGGAGTAGCACGTTTAGGTACTGTTGTAGTTGTATGCTTCACGGTAGAAGTATGTACTACGTGCGATGAAGACGTATGTACCGTGTTTGTAGCAGCCTGGTGGGTAGCCGGTGTGTTTACTGTAGTTGTAGTGGTGGCTGGAGTAGCTGCAGGTGCTGTATTTACATTTACAGTGGTAGCAGCTGGTTTGCTGGTAGCTGCAGCGTTTGTACGCGGACTAGCTTTTACGGTTTCTTTTATTTTATGTCTCTTGATTTTTATTTTTAAAGAATCATATTGAGCCTGAGATAAGCCTACTAGGCCCAACAGGGTAACAGCTAAAAGGAGGGTCTTTTTCATATAATAGTCAGTATAAAATTTGTAATAAACCATCAACAGGCGTGTTGCAAGCTTTGTTTTGCGGGAGAGTAGCTCGGGTTCAGTTTTATAATTAAGAAAGCGCTTTCTATTAATAAAAGTTTACTTGACAGCTTACTATATTAATCGTAATATTGCGATTGTTATAATGGGAGTAACTAAATCAGATATATTTAATGAGCAACAGAACCAATTAGCGGTCATGTTGAAAGCCATAGCACATCCGGCCCGAATTGCTATTCTCCAATACATCATTAAAGCTAATGCTTGTATATGTGGAGACTTAGTTGATGAGCTTGGACTTGCCCAAGCTACTATATCTCAGCATTTAAAAGAACTAAAGAATGCGGGATTGATACAAGGTACCATTGAGGGAGTTAGCGTTTGCTACTGCATTGAGCCTAAAGCGTGGAAAGCTTTACAACAACAGTTAAACGGCTTCTTTGATGCTTATAAAGGACCCCTTAGCTGTTGCTAAATTTTTTATAATCAAACATCGTAATATTGCAATAAAACGTTAAGTAAATTATATATAGAACTGATGAATTGGCAAACATTTAAGGAACGGTTAGAAGCTTATCCAACTAGTATTCTATAATTTCAGTATGCGCCTGATACACTTGTAGAAGCTTCTTATCACATTACAGAAATTAAACAAGCACCTATAACCTCGGTAGACTGTGGAGGCGTAATGAACGCGTGGACAGAAGTAATTGTACAATTGTGGGTGCCTCAGAACGAGGAACAGGAAAGAGCTATGCGTGTAGATAAAGCACTATCCATTATAGCCTTAGTTGAAAAGGTGCTACCACTTAGCCCCAATGCTATGGTTAAAGTAGAGTTTGGGAATTCACAATTTGATACCAGGCAGATGTTACCCAAAGACATTCTAGTTGAAGGTGAAAATCTAATCGTAAACCTTCAGGCTGATACAGTGCAATGTAAAGCTGTTGAGCGAGGCGGAAGCTGTGGAACGAATGATAAAGGCGAGGAGTGCTGTACGCCTGTTGTTACGATAAAGCCTAAAATACAATTAAAGAACCTGGCGAGTGTTACTACAACATGTACTCCCGGTTCTGGTTGTTGCTAAGTATTTTAAACAATAAAGACGATGAAGAACATTTTAGTCCTGTGCACCGGAAACAGTTGCCGCAGCCAAATAGCTCATGGCTATTTGCAAAGCTTTGTGGGTGATAAGGCTCATATTTATAGTGCCGGAATAGAAACACATGGTGTTAACCCTAAAGCCATAGCCGTTATGGCCGAGGATGGCATAAACATTTCACATCATACCTCAAATCATGTAGATGAATATGTAACGGTACCCTTTGATTGTATAATAACGGTTTGTGACCATGCTAACGAAGCTTGCCCTTTCTTTCCGGGCAACTTACAACGATTTCATCACAACTTTCCTGATCCGGCAAAGGCAACGGGCACACCAGAAGAAATCATGAATGAATTTAGAAAAGTAAGGGAGATGATAAAGACTTATGTTCACAACTTCGTTGCTGAGTATATTAACGTTTAAAAGATGAGTGTCAATAATTGTGCACCTGCTGCAAACCGTAAGCAGCTCAGCTTTTTAGATAGCTATCTAACTTTATGGATATTTATTGCGATGGCAATTGGTGTAATCGCGGGTTATTGCTTTCCATCATTAGCAGGTACGATAAACGGTTACTCGAGCGGTACAACTAACATTCCGATAGCTGTAGGTTTAATACTGATGATGTACCCGCCGCTGGCTAAGGTAAAGTACGAGAGCTTAGGGCAAGTGTTTAAGAATACCAAAGTGCTTAGTGCTTCGCTACTGCTAAATTGGGTCATCGGCCCGGTACTGATGTTTGTGCTGGCCATACTCTTTCTCAAGGATAAACCAGATTACATGGTTGGACTTATCATGATTGGCTTGGCCCGTTGCATTGCTATGGTGATTGTATGGAATGAGTTAGCAGAGGGAGACCGAGAATATGCCGCAGGATTAGTTGCGTTGAACAGCATTTTTCAGGTATTGCTTTATAGTGTTTATGCATACCTGTTTATCACTATTTTATTGCCCCTGTTTGGCATAAAGGGCATGCGGGTGAATGTTGGTATGGGTGAAATAGCAAAGTCGGTAGGTATATACTTAGGATTACCATTTGCAGCAGGTGTACTCAGTCGTTATCTGCTTATCCGAACCAAAGGCCTAGACTGGTATAACCAGCGTTTTGTTCCCCTAATATCTCCTATAACGCTGCTTGCACTATTATTTACCATTATTGTAATGTTTACCCTGAAAGGCCAGCTTATCGTACAATTGCCTTTTGATGTAATCCGTATTGCATTACCACTGGTCATCTACTTTGCTGTAATGTTCTTGGTTAGCTTCTTGGTTGGGAAGCGGTTAGGTGCTGATTACACAAAGAACGTAGCCATAGCGTTTACAGCCGCAGGGAACAACTTTGAATTAGCTATAGCCGTCGCAATCGGCGTATTTGGCATTAACTCAGGACAGGCGTTTGCCGGCGTTATAGGGCCGCTGGTTGAAGTGCCGGCACTGATAGCCTTAGTTAAGGTGGCTTACTGGATAAAGGCCACTTGGTATGATAAACCTGTGTAAGGAAAAATTATATATTTGCAACCCAATATTTGTACTCTTTGTCAATAGCGGATTTCTAAATAGTATTTCATTAACAAAGAGTTATAAAAGCTTCGGGATGTAGCGTAGCCCGGTATCGCGCCAGCATGGGGTGCTGGAGGTCGTAGGTTCAAATCCTGCCATCCCGACAATTAGACCTCTAAAAGTCGGTAAAACCCCTTAAATCGTATGATTTAAGGGGTTTTTTATTTTATTCCACCCCAAGTTATTCAAGTAAAACCAAAGAAAATGAGACCTATTCGGTTACCCATTTTTAATTCTTAGGTTTGGGTCACTGAAAGTATTATAACTTGTTGATAGTCAGTAATTTGATGAGTTAATTTTGATCTGTTTTAATGCGATTTGATGGCTGTATTCCAGTCGAATCGGTATCCTTCTTTCAAGGGACATATCCAACCGGTCAAAACCATGCTTTTGTAAATTATTAACAAAAATAGCTATGAGTACGACAAACAACACTTTTGGCGTTGCCTTTTACCTGAAAAAACAAAAGACTAACCAGGCTGGAAAGTCACCGATCTATGCCCGTATCACTGTAAACGGCAAGCGTATTGAAATTTCTGTTAAACGTTCCATTGAGGAAAGTCACTGGAATCCCGTTAAGGGGATGGCAAAAGGTAGTAGGGAAGAAGTTTCCAAATTGAATAAATACCTTGACCAGTTTAAGGCTGGTATAATAGAGAGTTACCAACAGCTCTTATTGCAAAAAAAGTTTATCACCGTAGAAATCTTAAAGGAAAAAGTAACCGGAGGAGATCAGGCAGAGTTTACGCTCTGTAAATTGATGGAGTATCATAATGCCGAGCAAGCAAATGTCTTGGAACCTGGCACCATGAAAAACTATAATACCACCCAAAAATATATCAAGGAGTTTATCAAAGAACGGTTTAAAGCGAGTGATAAATACCTGTCAGAATTAAGCTACAAGTTTATTACTGATTTTGAGTATTACCTACGAAACAGAACACCGGAGAAAGGGCAAAAGCCATTAAATAACAATGGCCTGATGAAACACATTGAAAGGTTCTGTAAGATGATCAACCTTGCTGTCAAGCTGGAATGGATTGATCGCAATCCATTCCACGCTTACCAATTGAAATTTGACAAGGTCGAAAGGGAGTATTTAACCAAAGACGAATTGGCAAGGATTGAAAAAAAGCATTTCAATATTGTACGGTTACAAGTCGTGCAAGACCTTTTTATATTCAGTTGCTATACCGGATTGGCCTATATCGATGTGTTTAACCTCACCCCTGATAATTTGGTAAATATATCCGAAAATAAAATATGGATCATGACCAGCAGGCAAAAGACTAATGAGCCTGTCAAAATCCCTTTGTTGCCAAAAGCTTTGGCTATCATACAAAAATACAAAGGCCATCCGCAGGCGTTGGCTCAGGGCAAGGTACTGCCAACGTTGAGCAATCAGAAATTAAACAGCTATTTAAAGGAAATAGCTGATACGTGCGGCATCACTAAACCGCTTACCTTTCATATTGCACGGCATACATTCGCTACAACGGTAACCTTAACCAATGGTGTACCCATAGAAACCGTTAGCAAGCTATTAGGTCATAGCAAGCTATCAACTACCCAAATCTATGCAAAAGTCGTTGAGAGTAAATTGGGCGATGATATGGCAAGGCTTAGTGAACGGCTGCAAGCATAATCGTAAAGGTTAGTTAATTTTTGTTTAAATGAATATAGTACATAAATAAGCGCAAGACCAACAATCGGATTTATTAAATAACTTTGTTAACTTAATTATAAATAGCAATGGGGAAATCGTTCTATGATCTTGATTATATCATCGAAATTAACGAAAAGCGGGTGGAACAATATACATCTGCATACCAACAAGTATTGTCAAAACTGACCAATATCATTTTAATTTATTCCGCAATAGCTATTTTTTTGATACCGATTATCCAAGAAGTTTTTACACCTGGTAAAAGCATTGTTTTATATATCTGTTTTACTTTATTTACAGGTTTATTTATAACCTCATTAGTATTTACCATTAAGTTGATATTCCCCATAGAAGTGGCTTATCTAACAGAACCAGGAAAATATTATAAAGACTTCCGAATTCAATACGAACTTACTGAACCGGATCAAGGTAAGGTAGATAATGCATTAAAGGCATCCTATATTGGTGAACTTGAAAAGGCCGTTGAGGTTAATGACAAAGTGTTTAAGCGTAAAAGTTCCTTTTATTATAACGCCTTGATTTTTGCACTGACATCAACCATTCCTTTTTTGCTTTGTTTAGGTTATCATATATTCCAAAAAGATGATAAGGTTCAAAAAATAGAAATTGTAAAATCAAAGATTAATTGTAACTTAGATAAAAAATCAGGCAATGGCCAATCAAAACACACAGACACAACCTGCCGCTACCACTAGTAGCACAACTACGACAACCACGCAGTTGCCAGGGATGAATAATGTGCAGGTGATTGTTTCTGCACCGCAGTTGGTGAAGGAAAATTCTCAGTATTCATCCACAGATAAAAAGAAGTAAATACACGTTATTAAAAAATTTAAAGGCACTCGTTAGAAGTGCCTTTTTCGTTAATAGCTTAGTGTAACCTATTCATAATGTGGCTGACGGGTGGTACGATGTTTCTATCCGAAACCCGATGCAATTGCAACCATATACCGGAAAAGGGAACCGTATTTTTCGGAGTTTTATACGGATCACTTGCAAAACGCATTCCAAAATCTTTGTCATACTGGTTTCGTAAGTAATCATTATTAAGTTTGTGTCCAATCTTATAAGGGTTCGTTGTCGGTTGTTCGATGTGAATTATTAGTTACATCAGGCGTTCTAATCCCATACTCACTGCTTAGAATGATTGATAGTAGTATGCCTGGCTTTTGTAAATTTTCTTGATCGCTTCCACCCCGCGTAAGTAGTTCTGCAATAATTCCCGTTTCTCTGTTAGTAATATTAAACTTTTCAGTGGTAGAACGTAGAACGGTATTAGTTTCCATGATTGTATGATTGAGGTTGTATATCTAAAGTAAATTTTTATAATGAATATGCTTTATAATTCTATGCAATTGGCTTCGCACCGAAACATTCGCTGTATCTGCCCTTAGAATGTCAAAATTTTTTACTTACAGGGTATTGCCTTCATTTTTGATGTAATTAACGCTATCTGTAATACTCAATATGTTCGTATAAACCACCATATTTCGAAGCAATCTCAACAATCGCCAATTTGTAAATTCTAAATGATCCATCAAAGTTCATATATTTGAACTACAATTATTTAACCTACACAGCTCAATAAATTAATACCATCGAGTACTATTGATCTATGGCACAAACAAAAACCGCTAACATATCCTCATTAATATTTAAATTTCTATCAGAAAAAGATCGGTATACTTTTCTAGCGAAACTCAGGGTAAGCATACCACAATCGCAATATGGAGTTTTTGCAGATGAAATTCTTAAATACCCAGCGGCATTAAACAAAATTGCCGCGTTTAAAGATAAGCCCACCTACGCAGACCTTCAGGAATTCAAAACTTTATCTCCAATAGACATTTATTCAGAATTAAGTTGGATGAAAGCGTTCTTAATACGTACGGTTTCCAAACTGCAAGAATTCATCAATTTGTCAAAGGATTTTTCAAAGGCTATTGTTTGTGCAGATTATTCAAAAGCTACCAATTTACTAGAACAAATCGAAGAAAGATATGGCTGTTCCATCTGGCTCATTAAAAACAAGATGGCATTGTTGCAAATTAGTCAGGGACTGCAAAGCCAAAAATCATATGCCGACCTTATTAAGAAAGAAGTTAATCATACAGGCACAATCGCCTATTTGACGTATTGGATCAGTCTTCGGAATGAGGAGTCGGTAACAGCGAATCGTTTTGAGTACCAGTTCGAACAAAATTATAAGGACTGGAACCATAAAACACAAGATGATCTGGGTACCTATATCAGATTTCATTTATTAGGCGATGAATCTTGCGAGGTAGAAGATGCAATTAGTTTACCCAGAATAGATTTTTCAAGGTCGCTTATAGATTTTTACGAATCTTTCTTGACTTTTTGCAGGCTTGCTACAATTTCAGACGCCAATTTTAAATCAAGCGTGACCTATGCACTTAAAGCTTTACAAGAAAAGATCGAGGATCAACGGGTGAACTTTTTGGTTGCACTGCATTCCGGGGTAAGTTGTAAAAAATGCAATAATGTATATGCTTATGAGGCCTACGATCAATTTATACAGGGAAACATTATTGAAGCTTCAGAGCTGGCAAAGATAGGATTAATAGAGGAACCTGATGATATTTACCTATTGTTTCTCGTATCGTTTACAAAAGCCTTACTGTCTGAACCTCCTAGTGTCAAAAGTGAAATACAGAATTTATCTGAGCAATCAATTCTTGCCGACACTCCACATTCAGAATCGATTACTTCCGATTCTTCTCTAAGTATCAATGAAAATATTCAAACTGCTCTTTCAGAACTCTTCAGGTCGGGTTTGGGAAATCAGCTCGCGTTAAATACAATAGAAAAACTATTTCTGAATTTTGCTGGGTTGGCTTGGTCCGGGGTATTTAACCTTGCCGTAAACTATATTGACTCCGAGCAGATTGATCAAAAGCAAACGATTGGGCATTTACTTAAGTCGGGACATATTCACCCACTACTGGTAAAGGCGACTGAAAATCATCCGTTATTTCACCCTTGTCTTACCTCTTCCTTAGCACACAACGATTCAATAGGTGTTAAATTTACAATGAATTCCTCTACACAAGATCTGTCCAATCTTGTAGGAACAAAACTTTTTGACGAAGAAGTTTATTTGCATCAAGGTAAAAAAGCATTTGCACAAAAAGACCTTGAGTTGGCTATTGATTTCGCAAACAAGCTGACCACATCATCCCACAGTTTTTACAGAATACAGGGTATTCAGCTTACGACAGCTTCTTTATTGCTATCGAATAGGATATGTGACGTTTGCTGCTATATTGCGCAACACTACGTCATTGATAATTCTATTGCAACTATTTTTCCGCTCGAAGAATTAGCAAAGATATTAGCCCCACAAACGGCTGAATGGAGATCTGTTAATCATACGATGGCACTTTCCATCGTATTAGACGCTATCATTAAACAATCTATAAGCATAGAAGAATCCTACAGAGCTTTTGCTTGTGAAGATTATCTTACTAAAAATGGATTCTTAAAACCGTCGGAAGTGCCTTTTGATGAAAGTTCGGAAATGATCTATTACTTCCGGTATCTATGTATAGAGTCTATCATGGATATTTCTACAGAATACGATACCCCGGACGAAGTAGAAAAAGAAAGAATGCTAATTCTGAAGAAACTAGTAGAAATAGATGAAACTAATAGATTTGAGTATCAGCTAGAGATAAAGAAAATTATACGCAAACAAGTTATTCGTCAAAAAATGCTCGAAATGGAGCAAAACAAGATATATGTTGACCTTGAAAAGTTCCGGGCTTGGGCAACCAAGGAGATCAAAGAAAGTTTTTTGAGATATCGGGTTTATCTTAAAAGTGGTTTAGATGTATCCTCTCAACAACAATCCGTAGAAGCCAAAACTAAAAACTACGAAAATGATATTGTCGGTTTGATTAATATGGTTGTACCGATAAACGAGCCTTTTTCGCTGTTGAAGTCTATTTTGGTTCAAATATTGGAAGCGTATCGCTCTTCGTCTGAATTTGGTCTCGATAAATACTTGAGCACACGATTGAGGCATGGGGCGATAGAAAATCAACTCCGTAAATTCATGTCACAAAATCACCTGATCACTAAAAAGGAGAGTAAGGATGGCATTTACAAAAGGAACTTCCACTGGATCGGTATATTAGGGGAGGATCTATATCAATCCCGCGATTTAGATCCCATCTTTAGAAGGTTTTCCGAACGGTATGACAAGTTTATTGATATGATCAAAAACGAATGGATTGTCATCAATCGAGGGAATAACGATCGAGCCTTGTTTATGCCGCCATTACGTGATGGAGAAGTTGCATTGCTACAATCAAAAATATCGGTTGATACCAGTTTTACCCAATTTATGGAGATCGTGATCAGTTATATGGAGGAAAGGCTGACCGGCACACTAGAATTGGTAAAAGAGAAATTAAACGATGTCGCAAAACCGGATGTCATAAAAATGCTAAACAATTTGCAGCAACAGGTGGCTAAAGGTGGCGACATTAGTGAACTTGACAATGCAATTCACACCTGCCGGACCCAAGTTCAAAGTGTTTTCGAGCGTATTAGCGACTGGTTCAATCCGGCAGCTTCTTTTGAAAACACGGAATTTCCATTAGAAGATGCGATCACTGTTGCTGAAGCCATCGTCCAAGATACCACTCCGGAGTTTAGCGTTCGTTTTAATATTGAAAAAAGAGAGGAACCAGTCAAAGTCAATAAGTTGCCGATCTTTTTCGACATTATGACCAACGCATTTGAGAATGTAGTAAAAAGAGCAGGACTGGATATTCCAATGGTTGATCTAAATATTTCCGTTATCGATAATGGTGATGAAGAAATGCTTTATTTTAATTTCACTAATGAGTTAGGACCCGATGTTGATTTAGACGCTCTTAACAGTTTGATCATTGAAAAAAAGTTGAAGATCAAAGAAAATAGCTACCATTCTGAGATAATAAAAGAAAACGGTTCGGGACTATATAAAATTGCGCAAAGTCTTAAGGATCTAAACCAATCGCCAAACTACATGGTTACAATAGATTTTGGTTTAGATGGCCGTTCTTATTTTCTTAATCTTACTTTCCCGCCTACCAAAAAAAATAATGATAATTTAACATTAATTAATTTGACAGATGCGAATCCTTATAGTTGAAGACGATGATGACAAACGCATTCAAATTAGCAAATTTGTCTGTGAAGATATTTCCAGTGATTACGCAGAAGCAAAGTCCTTAAAAACAGCCTTAAGGACTATCATTGATGAAAAGTTCGACTTGATACTCTTGGATATGACTATGACTACTTTTGATGTTGCATCTGGTCAACAAGGTGGACGGCCCCAGTCATACGCTGGAAAAGAATTGTTATTACAAATGGTTAGACGTGACATCAAATACCCGGTGATCGTTGTAACCCAATTTGATATTTTTGAGCCTAATGGCGAAAAAATAACCTTAGAACAATTGGATCATGATTTGTGTGATCAATTTCTAGGCACATACTTAGGCGCGGTTCACTTCAATGTCAAATATGATGACTGGCGCGATAAAATAAAAGAGCTTATTAAAATCAACCATCTATAAATAATGTTTAAGATCCTAGTAGTAGAAGACGAATCGTATAAGATAAAGCCCCTCTTTCAAATATTCGAAAAGGTGATAAACCTATCCTTAGATGATATTACGATTACTATGGATGCTAATGAAGCTAAGAAGCTTTTAAAGGCCAATCATTATGATTTATTGATATTAGATATTGTTATCCCCTTAAAAAAATCACAAGATCCTGACCCACTAGGGGGTATCAAATTGCTTGAGGAAGTACTGGAACGTGGGATCTATAAAATTCCAACTCACATAATTGGACTGTCCGCAAAAAGAGATTCCTTCAGTGCGGCTGTGGGAAAATTTGGCAAGGATAGTTTAACCGTAATTAAGTTCGAGGAAGATTCTGATGAATGGCAAGCAGTGATGTTAAGTGGCATTCAGCATAAAGTATCTTCTAAGCAAAGTCAGTTGTTTACTCAACAGAACTATCAGTATGATATTGCTATTATTTGTGCACTGAAAGAAGAACTGGACGCAAATCTAGAAAACGGCTGGAAATGGACTGTAGCTAATTTTCTCGCTCATGATGATACAGTTTATCATGAAGCAGTCATACCCGGAAAACCGGATGTTAAGATCATCGCTGCTCATGCCATGAGAATGGGCATACCAGCTACGACTACTCTTGCCACGAAGATGATTTCAAATTTTCGGCCTAAACTCTTTATTATGACGGGTATCATGGCTGGTGTTTCATCGAAAACTCATCTTGGCGACACAATTTTGGGTAATCCGATCTGGGACTGGGGAAGCGGCAAATGGACAACTGAATTAGAAGAAAAGCCTGAGCAGCAAAAGCAATCTATCAGCGTTTTTCAAATAGAACCATTTCAATACAAACCTGATACAAGGATCGTTAAATACATTTCGCTGCTTGAAAACGACAAAACTTTCTTTTTTCAACTTAGAAACAGCTTCAAAGGCTCAAAACCAAATTATGATGTAAAAATGCTCAACGGACCGATAGCGTCTGGCGCATCTGTCTTGGCTAATAAAGAAAAATTTAATGCTATTGTTGGTCAAAATAGAAAATTATTGGGAATCGAAATGGAAGGTTATGGCCTAATGTGCGCAGCAGATTCCGTCGCCAATCCCAAACCTTTGGCGATGTGCGTTAAAACAGTAGTAGATTATGGAGATACAGAAAAATCCGACGATTTCCACGAATTTGGATGTTATGCTTCTGCTAAGATCGCGCAAAAGATAGTTGAGGACTACTTTTTACTGGAATGCTGATTGTACGGCAACAGCTATCAAGTAATAAACTTAATAGCTGTTTGCTAAAGAGATCACTTACGAAAACGATTTATTTGTACATACGAGCCTTGATAAACACTTTTTACCCGAAGGTGCCGAAAAATATTTTACGCTGGCGCAAGGTCTTGAATGGACTGGTGAAGATTCAATTGATGATTATTGTTAACGAAAGCCATTCTTATTCCTAAACCAATACAATAATTTATGGTTGCAGCATCTATTTAGGATTCATACCGAAGCCATGTCTAACAAATATTTCAAGCTGCACGAAACATTAGATCTTAACTCACATAAATATGATGTTGGTGTTCTCATAGGATTAAAGGATGGTTACGAAGACAATCTTTTTATCAAAAAGGTACTTGAATTTCCGGAGCTTGAATAGGAGCCATATTACCGATACCACCTGGATTATTTTTTAGGCAAATCTGCATGGTCGCGCGCGCTGTTTTTCTCATTTCATTTGCTGCATGGAGATAATAAACCAAGAAGCCCTAAGCCGGTGTGTCAGGGCTGCAGTAAGGGCAGAATTACAAGAGCATTTTAACGCAGGTGGGGACCCGCCGCAGGATGAACGGCTATTATCCAAACAGGAATTGTCCGAGGAGTTAGGCGTATCGTTAGTCACGCTTACCGACTGGATGAAAAAGGAGCTACCCTATTTGCGCCTGCATAAGCGGATGTACTTTAAAAAGAGTGAGGTGCTCAAAATCATGCAACAAAAAACCAAAGATCAAGGAGGAAAAGATGAACGTTGAATTAATCGTCAAAGCGGAGAAACATGGGAAACGCCGTATCAACATCTGGCAGAAACTATAGAAAAAAAAGAGGATTGGAATTTCCAAAAAGCCGAGTTTAAATCGCGTTATAAGCAGAAGTACCCAATTTTAACGAACTATTTAAATTACACTTTTCTTAGAGCCCAAACGCTAGAGTTAATTTCGTATTCTGCTGATGGTGATAAGGCATGCTTCAATACAGGTCTTCAGACGCGCGACGAAAAAGATATATTTGCCCTTTTCTTTAAGAACAAGGATGCGGTAAAATATAATACAGCAGACTGGACATTTATTACATTCGCTGATTCATACTCAACGAAGCTTAATCCCTACAGACCCTTACCTGAATTACCGACTTATGTTAGTAACCCTGTAGATTTGGTTTTTGACACGAAACTTGAAATTGAAATTAACACGGAACACATAATTGACGAAAATAAGAATCGTCTACCTCCTGTACTGCAAGCAAACAGAAGGCTTGCAATGACTTCTATTGCCGGAGCCATTGAATCAATCAAAGCAAAGGTTGTTAGAAATTATAAAGTAGCGATCCCGCATTGGTATGATGGTCGAGTTCAACTATTATTATTACCTTTAAATTTAACCGATGATTATATAGCAGACGTAGCCTTAGTTGTTGATAAGGACAGGCAAAGGAATATTTACAGGGCTGTAACAATTTTAACTATGGATTTGGCTTACATTGACGCTTGACTGATTAAGAGACCAGACAGATTGGCTGAATCCATAATCTGAAAAATCATCATTAGCGTAATCTTCTGTAAACGCATAATTTGCGCACTTGTCTAGGCTGAAAGTGGACAAACAAAGCTATGTGATTTTAGCCCTTCTTCAGATTTATGTTGCTATATTTGCTTTATGGTCAAAGATACGCTGACAATCGAAGAGCAGGTGCTGATAAAAGGACACATGCAGAAGTCGCCCTTCGGGATGAGCCCGGACGAGTACCAAGCCTGGCAAGCACAGGAAAATGCACATGCTAGGGAATATTTATTTTCTATCGGGCAGCCGCTCGTCTATGAAAAGGATGGTCAGCTAATTGCCGAATATCCGGATGGCACTATAAAACCAATTTGACCCTTGGCTAAAATCTATGTCATCGCAGGTCCCCCTGGCGTAGGCAAAAGTACCTCGGGCAGTGCCTTGGTACCCGATGGCATACCAATCTTGGATCTTGACCTGATCGCCGACCGTTACAAAAAACAAGGATTCACCACCTACCAGGGGATTGCCAACCTTTCTTTTCAGGACCTGGTAAGAAAAGAACTCATCGCTGGCCGCGACTTCGCCATTGAACTGAATCTGGGCGATGAGCAGCATTACGACTATGTAAAGTCACTTAAGGGATTCAGTGGGTATTCTGCTGAAAATGACCAGGTGTTCTGTCTTAAAGAGGTCAGGCGTTCCGGCGTAAACTGACCACCCCATTCCGGGGCAAACTGACCAGGGATTCCGGGCGAAACTGACCACCCCTGGAATGCAGCTGATGCGGTAGCAGCCGTCATCTTTGTAGGGTTACAAAACTCTCAAAGTATGGCTAACACTACGATCAGTATGAGTAAGATAAGAAAGATCTTAAGGATGTACACCAACGGGCGCAGCATCATGTCTATAGCAGCCCAGGCAGACGCATCCAGAAACACCGTAAAGAAGTATCTGGCCTCTTTCAAGGAGAGCGGCTTCAGCTTTGATGAAGTCAATGCTTTGAATGATAAAGAGCTGGAAGACTTGTTTGGCAAGGCTAAGGAGCGCTCTCCCAACAGCCGTATGCAAGCCATGCTGCGCTGCTTTCCCAAAGTAGACAAAGAGCTGAAACGTACCGGTGTTACCCGTCAAATGCTTTGGGAGGCTTATCGTAAAGAGTTTCCGGACGGTTACCAGTATAGCCAGTTTTGCTTTTATTATACCCAGTGGCAGGCCCGGGTTAACCCTGTGATGCACATCGACCACAAGGCCGGTGATAAGCTGTATGTGGATTTTGCCGGTCAAAAGCTGAGCATCACAAACCGGGATACCGGGGAGATCATTCCTGTCGAGGTCTTCATCGGCATACTTGGGGCCAGCCAGCTGACCTATGTCGAGGCGGTCATGAGCCAGCAAAAAGAAGACTTCATTTCCGCTTGTGAGCATACCCTGCATTACATTGGCGGCGTGCCGGAGGCCATTGTTCCGGACAATCTGAAAGCTGCCGTCACTAAAAGTAACCGTTACGAACCTACGCTGAATGAAACGTTTGAAGACTTCAGCAATCATTATTGCACGACCATCTTACCTGCCCGGGCATTCCGCCCTCGTGATAAAGCGCTGGTAGAAGGTGCCGTAAGAATCATCTATAGCCGCATTTATGTTCCCCTGCGCAAGAGCGTTTATCATTCCTTGCAAGAGCTGAATGCCGCTATTCATGAACTGCTGGAAGCCCATAATAACCGGCTGATGCAAAGCCGGCCTTACAGCAGAAGGCAGCAATTCGAGGAGGTAGAGCGTGAAACGCTTATGCCTTTACCCGTGTTGCGCTATGAGCTTAAAAAGCAGTTTCATGCCACCGTGATGAAAAACGGGCATGTCAGCCTCGGGCCTGATAAGAACTACTATAGTGTGCCTTACCGCTTCATCGGCAAAAAGATCAAGCTGCTGTATTCCAGCACGACGGTAGAGGCCTTCTATCATTATGAACGCATAGCCATTCACAAGCGTACCAAGGGGCTGCACCGCTACATTACGGATAAAGACCATCTGGCTTCCACCCACCAGTTCGTTGCCGAGTGGAACCCGGAAAAGTTCCTGTCCTGGGCCGCATCGATCCATGAGGATGTGCGCCTTTATATCCAGCATATCCTTAGCCGCAGGCACCATGCAGAGCAGGCTTACCGATCCTGCATCGGTGTGCTGGGCTTTGCCCGTAAAGCCGGGAATGAACGCCTGATCCTGGCCTGCAGAAGAGGCCTGAGTTATGGCATGTACAGTTACAAGACCATACAAATGATCCTGGAAAAGAACCTCGATCAGTACGAAGAAAGCTTATTTGCCAATGAACTTACCATGCCCGAGCATGATAACATCAGAGGCGAAGACTATTACCAGTAAACACGAATCAAGTCATATGAATACAAACACTTTAGACAAACTGCGGAAGATGAAGTTCTTCGGCATGTTCCATGCTTTTCAAAGCAGCCTGGAAACCGGGCAAACAGATCACTACACGGCCGATGAACTCTTGGCCTACCTGGTGGATGCCGAATGGGATGACCGGCATAACCGGCGTATAGAGCGCCAGATCTATCATGCCAAGTTCCGCTACAAAGCGTCCATTGAAGAGGTGAACTACCAGGCAGAGCGGAGCATTGACCGCAACCTGGTCATGCGCCTGGCGGACTGCACCTTCATTGAGCGCAATGAGAATGTGCTCCTGACCGGCAGCACCGGCATTGGCAAAAGCTACATCGCCTCTGCTATTGGTTACCAGGCCTGTATGCAGGGCTATAGGGTATTCTATGCCAGTACACCCAAGCTATTTGCCAAACTCAAGATGGCCAAGGCTGATGGCTCCTACATCAAAGAGATCGCAAAGATTGAACGCCAGCAACTGCTCATACTCGATGACTTTGGCTTGCAGCCTTTTGATGCACAAAACAGGGCTGCCCTGATGGAGATCATTGAAGACCGGCATGGTAAAGCATCCCTGATCATTACCTCACAGCTTCCGGTCAGTAAATGGCATGAGGTCATCGGTGAAAAAACAATAGCTGATGCAATATTAGACCGTATCGTACACAGCGCTCACCGGCTGGATCTCAAGGGTGAATCCATGAGAAAAAAACGCAGGGCTGATGAAAAGGAAATCAGTTACCAATAATAACTTGAGATAGCTAACTTTGTAATAATGCTTCTACAGCATTGGCTGCATCATTCCGCCAGTTCTCAGACTGGTCAGTTTGCCACGGAATAGCCTGGTCAACATCCCCGGAATACCTAGTTAAGCGGCTGGGTTGCCTTACTGTTGGCGACTATCGAACAGGTGTACCAGCAGTTTATCAGCAGCAAGCAGGAAACAGTATAAAGGCACCTTAAGCAGCGGGCGGGCGGCTCAAGTTCTCACGCCGCTCCGCTTTGCTGTTTGATTATGCGACTTATGGTAATAAGCTCATCAAAAACGTGAAGGTAGCCCCCGCCGGAATAAAGCGTCAAGGCTATACAAAGCGGGCCGAAGTGTCCACTTTTCAGCGGCTGGCCCGGCCTTGACACTTTATCCGGCTAAACGCTTTAAGTTGCTTACATGGTGGTTAAGGGGCGGTGTGCGAATTCCCATGATGTTACAGCACAGCCATCGGTAGTAAAAACTGAAGCATCCCTAATTCCATTTCTCACCATTCCGAAAACGTTCCTTTATAGTAACCTTGTACTTGCTATTCCATGTAAGTTAGGGAACCATAATAATATAAATTGTCGTAATCTACTTTGGCAGAATAAGCGATTCGATCAAACAGTTCACTATCATCAAGGTGTTTCTTCAATTCCTCAACAACCGCTTCTTGTCCTTGTAAAAATATGGACAGCGCGTTTTGGTACGATATCAAATATGGATTTTTATCGGCCAAGGATATTCCCAGCAACAAGCCTGTAATAAGCCCAGCATAGTCGTCGATCGGCCACTGATGGCTTAACAGCGATTGTGCGGGTGACGCTAATGCGGCACCGAAACCTACAGACCCGGGGGAATTTAATAGCGTGGTGGTCGCACCATCACAGGCATTGAGGGCTAACAACCTTCTCCCCGTCGATTGGGGCCGCTCATAAACAAGGTCCTTGAGGGCAAGTGTCTGGTCGGATATCTCACCAGCATCCCGGTTTAAAACGAGGTAAGAATCGTGCGGTTTAAAATGATCGAATTGCCCATGACAGGACATCCAAATCAGATCAAAAGAATCGTTTTGATATGCTACCGCGAAATCGGTTGCAGTATGTTCATACCAGTTATAGCGACATACTTCAATTCCGTGTTGCTTAAAAATCTGCTGCAGGCCATCACATTCATATTGGGACATAGGCAGGTCGCCTTGCCAGACTAGCACTTTTTTTATAGTCCGGATCGGATGCGGAATGCGGAAAGTTTGGATCAAAGGAACCGTTACGCCAGTATATTTTAAAAATAATGCTTGCAAGGGTAACTGGAACTCAGCGAGCAAATAATATGCTGGTGAGGATTTGATTAGTTCCTGAATATCCTCGCGCTGCAAGCACAAATGCGCAACCAAGATTTCTTCCAGCTCTTTTCCATGTTTAGGGTCCGGTGTGCCTATCTCTTTAGCTGAAGGGGCTGACTGGCTATATTCAAAATCATCAGTAACCGTGATTGTCTGGCTTAAGAACTCGTTCAGTTTGGTGATGAGTAAAGGGCCATAGTGGAGCGGATTGGTACCGGACACCAGGACCTTATGCTCCCGGCTATATCGTACACCATCTATCGTATTATGCTCAATGACCAATGGTTCGCCAACATACAATTCGGATTCAGCTATCTTAAAGAAGTTGCCGATGATCAGAATCACTATCTCAACATCCCCGCTTTTCAACAAAGTTTCGATTAAAGGATGAATTAGAGAGAATATTCGACTTACTTCAAAATCACGCTGCTTTTGGTCTGAAATCGCCTCATCGATGGCATCATGATAGGCGGCTAAGGCTTGCATCAGCAATTCTAAATTCTCTTTGATGGCCTCGCTGTTTTCCTTGAGCTTAACAGATAGTATTTGCAATAGCTCGTATTTGGACAGGCCGATTTTCGTTAAAACCAGATCGCACCAACCTTGCTGATCGAGGTGGGTATATTCCCAGCCGCAGAAACAGAACTGCATGGCTGCCATTTTTACGCCCGACATAGGTACCCATTCTTTTAAATAAAAGTAAAAGAGGGCGTGTGAGCAAGCGTCTTTAACGTCCGGAAAATTATTGTTGCTTGCCCAGGTCTGTATATTGCAAAATGCTGAAATAAGTTGATCGTCGTAATGCAGGATTCCGGGTAGTGTTTTCAAGTACGGAAAAAACACATCGATATAATTTGACACGACATCCTTTAGTCCCCCTTTTACCCGTTGCTGGTAAAATAGCATACCCGTCCATTCGACAAAAGCGCTATAGGAATAAGCTTTGATATACGGATGGGCAGCCTCCATAAAATCTGCGATCCGTCCTGTTTTAACCTCTTTAGCTACGCCGAACGACAGATCATCACCCAAAGCATTGGTCACCCATTGGAATAAGTGAGGAAATAATTTCTTGCCGCCTACCGATTGTGCCTGTTTGCTTGCGATCTGGAATTGTAAAAAATTTAACAACACTTCGTGTTCCGGGTAGCTGGTGTGCAGGTTGAGTAAATCCTGGCATAATGCTGTCGTCTGCCTGATCTGTATTTCATACTGGTGGTTGGCTTGCTTTGCGCTCAATATCCATAAGTCGGTTATGTTTTCACAGGCAGTTTCTGAGAAATCAAAATCTTCCGACCAGTGGGCGTCGTCAAGACTTTCAGCGATCTGATGAAATAGTGGAAATAGGGTTTTAATATCCATATGGGTCTCGGTTGTGTTGGTTAGGAAAAGGCTTTAATAGTTGTGAGTATGTGTCAGGACAGTAGCGTCGTGATAATGTCCGAGACATCATCTGGCGAGAGCTGGAACCATTCGCCCCTGATACGCTGTTGAGCATAAACATCGTGTAAGGCCTTCTCAAACGCGGCTGCTATCTTTCGTCTGATGAATTTTTTTGCCGCTAAAAGCTTGATGGTGGGTTTTTCACTTTGCAATGTTTTCTCGCGCCATTCAGGCTGATTGGATATACCTATTTTATGAAAGCAATTAATCGTGTCGTGCATCAAATACACATAACAATTTTCCGATAGTGTATTCTTACCTGTCGGCGTTAAATCCCCCCTGAAGGTTAATGGCGTGTAGTCGGGTATTTCTGCACGCACAACCTCTCTGTATTCCTTGGCCAATTTTTGTATGACCTCCATCAGGTTTTTGTGAGGTGTGTACGACCCGTACCCACCGCTTTCGCCACCGACAACCTCCCGGTTTTCCTGCTTTAGCGTTAATTTCCATTTCAGCAGTCTAAAATTTGAAAGTTGATCCAGCTCCAAATCAATTAGGGGAATCTTAACCTGGTATAGTCCTTTGATAAAAGGATGTGACGCTTTATAGGGCTTTTCCCGCACACTATAGTTTAGCACTATGTTGTTTTCGAGTAACAAGGCGATGTCATCGCCCACCGAAAATTTGATTTCCTTGGGGAGGTAATCGAAAGTTATGAAGTCCTGCTTATTTAAATAATTGAATGACATGATAAGTGAGCTTTGCTTATCGTTTGAAATCGAAACAATCCCTTGCTGATGCCCGTCAAGGGCTCCCACACGAACCCACCTGATTATTTTTTCTCCTTTCGACTCATCAAGCACCACTTCGGGTACATTGACATATTTCAATGCGATTCGGCTTTCATCCCTTTGGTGCAAAACGTATAAGAGTTTTTGCTCGGACATGTCATTATACAGAAAGGCGTCAGCCATTTTGTTGAGATAGCCGGACGCTCCGGCAAAATGGGTCAACGTCTCTTTGTTTCCGTAGGAGGTTTGATAACCAAAAATGATCAGCGGTTCTCCTTTTATTACATACTCACTTTCCGCTTTTTTCCATTCCAAAACTTTCAGCTGGTGATGCGCATAACTTGAAGGTATGTCGAAATGGCTTTTGCTGAAATAATAAAAGAAATCTGAAGGCTGGGTTGTCAAAGTAATTTAGGTTTTTATAACGGCAGTGCATATTCTGCCTTGTTTGATAATATGTACTTTCAAAGATAGCAGCTAATTCAATGGGCTAGTACCGGCTGTTGCAGATTTAACGCTGGAAAATTCCCCTTAGCCAATCTTGCTGCACGGATTTTATAGTGTCAGGAGACGGATGATAGTCAAACCTTGATAATATTTCCAATATAAACCGATTGCCGATATTGATACCGTCGCCGATTAGATCATCTACAGTATATTCTCCTCCCACAGCAATGGTATCCGCCAGTGTGACGCGATCATACATGAAAGGCGTTCTGCCGGTGGCATCGAGTTTAAGTTGCCTGTTCTTCATGCGGTTTAATGTCAGTTCGATCTTAACGCCGTGTTCATAAAATCCGTTTTGGCCTAAGCGGGAAATAAATTCAATCACCTCTGTAATTAACAACGTTAACGAAGTGTAAAGAGTTAAGAATTTTCCTACCGGGTATTCCAGGGCGATGGAAGATAGGAATGAATCGTCTGCATACCAATCCTCGACCAGGCTGCGGTACATGATAAACCGTTCCGATTGGTAAATTTGCCAAACTTCTTTTCTCGCGCCAAGGTTAGATTCTGCCTGGTAATAATTGCTCCCCGGTCGGAGCCATTCCTGATCGTTATTATTGTGTGGCACATGCGGAAAGTCCCAGTTTAGGCGGGTGCGTGAACGTTCAACAATTCCAAGTCCTTGTTTTAGCGGGCGGGGGGGTGGAAGTACAAGCGGTGTTAAGTTGATTTCCCAATATCCCCTTTGTTTAATTATAGCTAAAATGCCGTCATCCGGGACAGTGATTGATTCTGATCGATCCTTTGTCCTCGTATGTTCTGTTTTCTCAGTTTTTACCGGCTCGAATTCAGCTAAAATGAACCCTGCTGACCGCCGTATCTGCATCATTTTGACGGCAGCAGCCTCAATGATATCCCGTAGATCATTGGAATTAGCTACTGGTGCGCTTTCCACCCGTTTGTTAGTGTTACGGTAATAGATTGTTTGTCCTTTTAGTTTACCTTGAATATCCGTTCTACTGATTACCGGTACATCCTTGAATGGAGATATTTTAATAACAACATATTTGCGGTCTCGTAAATCAAGCGGTGTGAAAACTCTGAAATCCGGTAGCGGGTCCATATATCTCGCCAATTTATCCCGCATAATATCTGTACTGTAAGTCTTGATGTTAGCCGCGCTAACTCCTGTCCCTATAAAGGAATCGCCCACCTCGTTAACTCCAATGACAATCGTACCGCCATCGCGAACGTTTGCCATTGCAATAAAATCTTTAGCCATGTCCTGTGGATTCCAAGGCATATCCGCTTTAAAATCCAGATTTTGGGTTTCAGTTTGTACCTCAATAAGTTGTTCAAGTTCTTGCGTGGTCATTAGGCAAATTTAGTTTTTGATTATTAGCTTTGATAGGTAAATCTTTATCCTGCCATTAAAATGGATGAGGAGTTTTAAGACGATAACATCGCAGTTTTTTTAAGCCAAAAACATTTCCTATATTTGTATAACAAGTTCATTGACTAATCGTTATAAGGCCTTTTGTAACGCAAATGCATTCAAATGATGTTCAATAAAATGAGACCCATTTGGTTACCGTTAACAAAAGATTACTTGATAACTATATCATAATCAACGCATTAAGGAGTAGGATAATCGTCCTGCCATCCCGACAAAAAACAGGCTTTATGTAGTAAACATAAAGCCTGTTCTTTTTATTTTAATGCTGCTTTAATCAGCAGAAAGTTTAGCTATATCATTCTTTAAATGCATTTTAATTTGAATGCACCGGCATGTGCATGTCGTAAAAGGATTTCAAGAAGTTCAACGGAACGTTAATTGACTTGGAAGAGGTGGATACAAACTTATGATCCAGTTCAAAAAAGCCAGGTAATTCTTTATAGTCTTCTTTGTTTAAAGACTTAAATCCCATCGACCAGGATGCAAAGTTTCTTTCCTGAATTTTGCCTTGATCTACCATTGTTATATTGTGGTGTCTGGAATCTTGCTTGATTTTCGAAAAAGTATATTTTACTTTCTGCTCATCACCTTCTAATACCTGTATAAACCTGCCGGCCGTTTGATTAAGAAACTTACCCTCAACATATAATAACATACCAGTCAGATCGTGCCCGAGATTCCAATCCAACGAAACTTTTAAAATGTCGTTTAAGTCATTCTCCTGCATTAAACGCATGGCTTTACTGATGTAAATTAAATAATATAGCATTACCTTGTAAGATAAATTACCGAATAAAAACAAGTATGTAAGACCGGCGCATATATGGCTAAGGCATCAAAGAAAAGAAGAAGCAAGCATTGTCAAAATAGTATGCCTGTTAAATACAAATTCTTCTTTATATCAGGAACTTTAAAAAGTATCAGAAAATACAATATAGCAACATGTACTTAGTACAATTGTTTTGCTATTACACAAGCCAAATTTAGTAAATAAATGTAATTGCAACTAATAAAACGGCCTTAACTGTTACAAACCAAAAACGGATGTTTTTTGATGTTATGACTGATCATTTACTAGCTGGTAGTTACAATACGTTATTCTTTCTGGTTTTAGGCATTTCAGCTGGAAACCAGAAAGAATAACTATGATTATCAATCAGCATACTTTATGCAGGTGATTGTTAGCGCAGTTGCTCTTGATTGATCTTAAATTCAGTAATGCTCTTGGCATTAAAACATAAGTAGCGGGAGTAAACTGGCGCCTACTACCAAGCTAGCCAGGTACTTATTTGTAGTAATTTTAATTTGCTTGTTCAGGAGCTGATTATACTGTTCCAAAAGCACTAGGTATTTATTTTTCCAAACCTCTTTTTCCTCAAAGCTTGACCTATCCGGAACAGGCGCCATATCAGAAGCTGTTGAACGAACTTTTTTAAATTCAGTGCTGGAAAATAATTCCGGGAACTCTGTTGAAAAATCGTGATGAATAATATTACCGATGCGGTAAATAATGCTGCTCTTTAAGTGTGCTTGTTTAAACCAGTTATATAATGATCGTCTGTTTACACCTAGTTCATTAGATAGTTCGCTTATACTGTATCCGCCTTTTCGTACAGTATATTCTACAATTTGGCCGTGATGTTTATTCATAATAATAGGGTATCTACTTTAAGAATTTGCAATTAACTAGCCAAAAACATTAATTACCTATAGGTTATAAAGCAGTTTTTTTAAGAAGATGGTATTCATTAGTTCACAATAAGGTGTGATGTGAAATTTATAGAGGAAAATTAACAAAAGGTTAAGGTAAAATCTAGGTAATATTTTGGTTATATATCTGGCATAGGTTTAGCTGCCAAAAAACACCCAATTGGGGAAGGTGGAATATATTCCTCAAACTGTGGCGTTCTTTACTTTTTTTACACACTTGCATTACATAAATGTGTAACAAAGTGAGCTGTATTGCACAGCTTAATGGCTGGTTTTTGAAGAAGAAAATGCCGACCAGCCCTTTTTTACTTTATATTTATTCAAAGATGGCAAATATTTTCTGGAATCATCCTGATTTAACGCATCTCTCAGCAGCAAAATTGATTGTTGCAACATCGACTTTTCCTTTGATCCTAAGGGTGCATTATCATATTTAATCAATAATACGTCTAAAGCGCTTTGCAGATTTTGCGGTGTGTTCAGATGCGTTTTCATGCCATTAAGATAAAATGGAAATGCTGATGGTTTTTGGTGAAAATAGTTTTGTGTAGCAAAGTGTGTTGTAGTGTGTGCAATAACTATTGGTTAAACTTTTGAAGTGCACAAAAGGATACGTAAGCTGTAAACCAGAAGTTAATGCAATGCATGTACAGGTACTGCCATTAACTTCAGAACGGTTTATTATTCAACAATATAATTTTGCTTTTCATGATGAACATTAGCCGTCATGAACAGGTTAATATGGGAATGAATAATTTGCTTTTCTTAGGCGATAGTTTAACGGCCGGTTATGGTTTGCAGAACGTGCATCAGGAATCTTTTCCGGCACTTATACAACAAAAAATCAATCAGAACCAGTTGCCTTATCAAGTCATCAATGCTGGGATTAGTGGTGATACCTCAGCGGGTGGTTTAAACCGTATTGATCGTTTATTGTTACAACCTATCAATATTTTTGTGCTGGAATTGGGTATTAACGACATTTTACGCGGTATTCCTCCGGCTATTACCCAGCAAAATTTACAAGCAATTGTAAATAAAGTTAAGCAGAAGTACCCGCAAGTACGCATGGCACTAATGGGTATGGAATTACCACTTAACTTAGGCGGTTTTCTGGCAACTGAGTTCCTGGCCATTTTCCGCAAGGTGGCCGAGGCTAACCAGATGGCTTTTGTTCCATTCTTTTTGGAAGGAGTAGCCGGATTGCCACACCTGAACCTGGCCGATCGGATGCATCCATCTGCAGCCGGTTACCGGATTATTGCCGATAAAGTATGGCCGGTATTAAAAAGTTTAATGATTGAATGATTTTGTATGCTGACGAATGTTGAACAACCATTAAACCTTCTACCTTACCAAGGCGAAGCTTTTTACTATCCTAGTTTTTTTACTGAGCAGGAGAGTGCCTATTATTCAGCAGCCTTGCAACAGGAAATTGCCTGGAAGCAAGAACCTATCCGGATGTTTGGCAAGCTGGTAATGCAGCCGCGTTTAACGGCATTGTACGGGTATGCCGATAAACCTTACCAATACGCCGGACTAAAGTTGCACCCTTTACCCTGGACGGGTACCTTGTTAGCCATTAAAAACCATATTGAAACCATAGCACAGGTGAGCTTTACCAGCGTGCTGTTGAATTTATACCGGGATGGTAAAGATAGTAACGGCTGGCACCGGGATAATGAAAAAGAGCTAGGCACCAATCCGGTTATTGCTTCCGTAAGTTTTGGTAGCAGTCGTAACTTCCATTTCAGGCATCATCAGCATAAGGAAGTAAAGCGGTCTGTAGAGTTAGTTAATGGCAGCTTTTTGCTGATGCAAGGTGAAACCCAGCACTATTGGGAACATCAAATACCTAAAAGCGCTAAGGTAACAAAGCTCCGCATTAATTTAACTTTTAGGGTCATTCATTAAAAGCATCCATCACATTTTTAGCAGGTTTCGTCACATTTATTTTTGCTACTAAATAAAGCGATGTAAGCTTGTTGCATGAAGTTTAAATATGCCGAGCTAGCTATTGCTACTTTGTTCTTGCTCATCACTATTTATGGGCTGATGGGTACAGCCGATAATTACTGGCACAAGTTATTTACTCCCGAATCTTTTGGTGCTAATGAATTTAAAGCGCATAACCTGCGGTTTGATTTTACGCTGCATTACCTACTGCCTGAGTTTATTGAATATCTTACTTATTATTCATCCTTTATTTGGGTAGCCTGTTCGCTGCCTAATCGCTATCTTACCCAGCGGAAGTGGGTTGGCGCTTTCTGGACCATAATATTGGGTTTCCTGGCTTGTTGGTTCCTGCTTAGCTTTAAAACTTACTTAATCAAGCCTTGGGAGTATAATTGGTTATGGAGTATAGCTTATAGCAAGCTCAGTCAAGCCAGTATTTTATATATAGTTTTGCTGCTCTACCAGGCGGCTAAACAAGCTGCAATGTGGTTGCTGTCGCAAGGTAAGCTCACTATGGCTTCAAACAAAAAGTGGATAGCTAATGAGGTGGCAACCTTTGTAATTGTTTGGCTTGTTGTATTAACCAGCTGTACTATACTAAAGGTATATTGGGGAGGCAACTTGTTTATAGCCTTTATTGTTCCCTGTGCTTTTGCTACTTATTTGGTAAATGTGTACTGGCTTATTCCGCGTTATTGGCACCGGCATAGTAAAGTAACCTTTTGGATAAGGCAATTTTTGGTAACACTTTGTTTAAATGCCCCTCTAAATGGCTTTTATTCTTCTAAAGCAACTTATGCCAGTGGCCCATTCTTGATGTTCTTTACATTTATGTGGCTGGTGCAATTGCTTGTCATCATTCCGTTGAGCTTATATGTGGAACACACCCGTGAAAAACAGCAGGCTGAGCTTACCGGGTTGCGAACTAATTTGGGTGCATCAGCAGCCAATTTGCAGTTTCTGCGATCGCAAATCAACCCGCACTTTCTGTTCAATGCTCTTAATACTCTTTATGGCATGGCCTTGACCGAAAAGGCCGAACAAACCAGCGAAGGCATACAGAAGCTGGGCGATATGATGCGCTTTATGCTGCACGAAAACCAGCAGGATAAAATAGCCTTACAGCGGGAGATAGATTATTTAACCAACTACATTAATCTGCAAAATATGCGTATTGCTGCATCCCCGGCAATTGAAATTACTATGCAGCTTCCTGAAGTTAAAGAATATTATACCATAGCTCCCATGTTGCTTATTCCGTTTGTAGAGAATGCCTACAAGCACGGCATCAGTTTAAAAGAGCGTTCTTGGATTCACATTAGCCTGCAAGTAACCGATGATACTTTACATTTCGATGTGCATAACAGTATTCACGCCAATAGCGATGATAACCCAGAAAAGAACAGGTCAGGCATTGGGCTCGACAATGTGCAACAACGTCTGCAACTGCTTTATCCGCAAAAACATGAACTCATTATACGTCCAACCCTCAACGAATTTTTTATTCACCTAACCATTCAATTATCATGAAAGCATTACTTACTACTATGGTGCTGCTCATTGCTACTACCTTAAGCAGCCTGGCCCAGTTTACCCTTAAGGGAAAAATTTTGAACGCAGGTAAACCAGATACCTTATACCTGAACATTCCGCTGGTTTATGGTTATTATAACGATAACACAATGAAAGTTCCCGTTAACAGCAGCGGTCTCTTCAATACTACTATCCAACTACCCGAACAGAAGTTTGCTACGCTGGAATACAAAGGTCATGAACATACATTGCTGCTAACGCCTGGCAAAGCGCTCAACCTCGTTTTTAATACAGATACAATGCTTAACAATTTTAAAGGTACAGCAGCTCCTGAAAACCAATTGATGTATCGGCTGCACCTGAACGAAATTCCTTTTTTCGGTAAACAAAGCCGGGAGCACAACCCATACACCAAGTTGTCGCATACTGGTTTGCAGGATTCGGTGATAAAACCTTGGATGGCCATACGAGATCAAAGACTGGCAACGGTGCGGACTGCTGCTATATCCAACTATGACAAACGGTTGATTGCTCAGGAGGTAAAAGCAGATGCCATCACCCAACTCAGCTCTTTTGCCCGGGGTATTATAGAAATGAATAAACGGGAATTGATTAATACGATGATCAATGATATTTATAAAAATGTTAGTGTAAAACCGGACATTTTACCTGCTGGACCACAATACTATACTTTTGCCGATAGCTATATTGGGTACATGGAGGCTTTGGCTTTTACCGACATGCAAAAGCATAATCAAGTAAAAAATAGTAAAATGCCTTTAAAATTTTATAATATCTCCTTAGATAGTGCTAATGTACTGGCTAAAACCAAAGGAAAGATGTTTATAAACTGGTTGGCTATCCGGAACAACTATGATAAACGTGTAGCTGAAGCGATGCTGGCACAGGCTATTGCTGTGCAGTGCGATGAAAAAGACCTGACGCATGCCAGACCGCTGATGCAAGAATTAGAAGTTTGGTGTCCTGAAAGCCGGTATAAGCCTATGCTAACCGCCAAAATTAACCATATGGAGGCCGCATTAGCCGCAAACCAGAACAATCAGGCTATAAAGATTGCTAACGGATATGATAAGCTTACTTCGATATACCAGATTATTAGCCAACTGAAAGGTAAAGTAGTCTATCTGGATATATGGGGTACCTGGTGCCCCTCATGCCGGGATGAATTAAGATTTATACCTCAGCTTAAACAGCATTTTGCAGGCAAAGAGGTTGTGTTTGTTTATCTGGATATGGACGATGATGACCAAGATAATCATTGGCGCAATTTTATCAAGATTAATAATATGGCTGGTTTGCACCTACGCAAGAGCAATAAGAACATACAAAGCATATGGGAAGAGTTACAGCCATTGAAAGACAAGCGTGGATTATACCCAACTTACTTTATATTTGATAAAGGCGGAAAGCTGGTGACAGTAGATGCTAAATACCCAAGTGCTCAAACCGAATTATACCAGCAGATTGAGAAATATTTAGAATGATTAGAGCGATTGCCATTGATGATGAACCCTTTGCTTTAGAGGTAATCCGGGCACATGCTAGTAAAGTTCCTTTTCTGGAACTTGCTGCTTGTTTTACGGATGCCTTTAAAGCCATTGAGTATTTAGCTACCGAATCGGTCGATCTGCTTTTTTTGGATATTAAAATGCCGGATATATCGGGTATGGAACTGGTGGAAAGCTTGCAGACTAAACCCCTGTTTGTATTTACCACTGCCTACGCCGAACATGCCGTGCAAAGCTATGAACTTGATGCTATTGATTACCTGCTGAAACCTTTCTCATTTCCGCGTTTTTTAAAATCCTGCCATAAGGCTAAAGAAGTTTTACAAACTAAACAGGGCCCGCCAACCATAACGGATAGTATATTCATTAAATCAGGTTATGAAGCGGTTCGTATTAGTTTTCAGAATATCTTATACCTGGAAAGCAGTGGCAACTACATGACCTTTGTACTAGCTGATGGTCGCCGTGTTGTAAGCCGGCTTACTATGCAGGAAACATTAACCATGCTACCCCAACAGCAGTTTGTGCGCGTGCACCGCTCGTATATCGTAAATAAACACCGAGTTGATCGGGTAGAGCGTCATCAATTGCACCTGCAAACTTATATAGTTCCGGTAAGCAGTACTTACCCGGTAACACTTCTTCATAGTTAGCGAATTTACTCTCACTTCGCTTCTTCTTATTAATCAGCAGTTACACAGAATTAGTCTGAGGTAATTAGCTGTAAATCTTATGTTTAGTGCAAAATGATTGTAACAAATTTGCTAGGCTTGAACCTTTGCTTTTAAAAATGTCAAAGCTAATAAGGTGTATGCTATAGGATGGCGATGTAACATTACTGTTTAAAATGCCTGAACATATAAATACTTATTACATTGAGCTTATGTTACTTGTCTTCTTTGCAAAAAAAGACAAGTAAACGTTGCATAAACCATTATAAGCCATCAGCAGCATACCATTAAAAATATTAAACGTATAATTATGGGTACCAATTTACGAGAGTTTACAAAAGCCGTTTTAAGCGTAGTAATTTGCTTAGGAATTTCCAGGCAAAGCCATGCACAAAGCGTACAAGAGGGTAATGTCTGGGCACCAAGCAGCGTTAAAATTGATGCTAAGCTTACCGAGTGGAATAACTCCTTGCAGGCGAATAACAAAACCACCAACCTGTACTATACCATTGCCAATGATGATAAGAATTTATATCTGGCCGTAAAATCAACCGATCCTTCCAACAATACGAAAATAGTAAGCGGTGGTATTACTTTTACCATTAACACATCGGGCAAGAAAAAAGAAAAGGATGCTTTTGCAGTTACTTTTCCGGTAGTTAACCGATCAAGCATGGGCAATTCTTTCAGGCAACGTGGCGGAATGGGCGGTGATATGCAAAGACCCGATTCGGCAGCTATGGCTAACATGCGTACCCAATTACTGGCTACTGCAAAAGAAATTACGCTAAAAGGCTTTACAGACATTCCGGATAGCATTGTTTCTATTTACAACGAGTATGGTATTAAGGCAGCCGTAGGTTATGATAACAACGGAAACTTTATTTATGAATTAGCGCTACCATTAAATCATTTAGGTTTATCAGTAGGAAGTGCAAAAGAACTGGCTTATAACATCAAAGTAAACGGCATGCAGTTTGGTCAGCGTGACGGAAACGAAGGTAACAACTCGCCTGATCGGGCAGAACGTGGTAATGGTGGCAACCGCAGTAACCGAGGCAGTGGTTTTGGCGGACGTGAAATATCCATATCTGCCGGGCGTATGAACGGGCGAGGCGGCATGAGTATGCAGGATATGATGAGTCCTACAGACTTTTGGGGCAAATACACCTTAGCTAAAACTAAGTAATTCAAGTAACATCACACAACTTCCTGATAAACCTGCCAAAGCCAGTCAGACTAAATACCTATTACCTGATTAAACAATTACCCGCTCATGAAAAAAGCACTATTTATAGCGCTGTTAATGTTCTCGTCAAGTATATTGTATGCACAAGTACCCGGAGGTATGCCGCGCCGGCAACAGCCTGCTGCGCCTCCGTTACCAACGCGGCAGGTGAGCGGTGTTGTAAAAGATTCGGCTGATAATACCTTGCCGGGGGCTCTGGTTAAGCTGGAGTCAAAAAACGACACCATCAGTACCTCGGCCAATGCCGATGGTATATTCATTTTTAAAAATATAAAGTCGGCTACCTTCGTGCTCACGGTATCAAATATAGGCTACCGTAAGCTGGTAAAACGCTTTTTAAACAATGATGCTGTTCCGCGTTTAGTGCTTGATCCTATCATCTTAAAATCAGAAGCCACGGCTTTAAAAGCGGTGGTGGTTAACGGTACACCAAGTATCACCTATAAGGTAGATACGGTAGAATATAAAGCTGGTGATTATAAGGTGCGTGAAAATGCAACGGTTGATGAGTTGCTCAAGAAAATGGAAGGCTTTGAAGTAGGAACTGATGGTACGGTTACCCACCAGGGGCAGCAGATTGCCAGAGCCAAGCTGAACGGAAAGGAATATGCCGGTGGCGATGTAGCACAGGCCATACAAAACCTGCCTGCCGAAATTGTAGAAAAAATACAGGTGGTGGATGATTACGGCGATCAGGCTGCTCGTACAGGTATTAAAGACGGTGATCCGCAGAAGGTATTGAACATTACCACCCGTGCCGACCGCTCGGTAGGTACCACCGGGCGCATGACTGGGCAGTATGGCAGTAATGACCGCTACAATGCACAACTTTTTGTACAGCGTATTAATGCGAATCAGCAAATAGGTATTATCGGTCGCTTTGCCAATACTGTAAACGGCATAGCCTCCTCTGGTTTAGCTGGGGGAGCTACTAATGGTGGCGGTGGTGGTGGAGGCAATGCCGGGCGTGGTGGTAGCCCGGGTACTACCCGGTCGGGTTCGCCATCATTCAACTATCGCGATCAGTGGGGTAAAAAAGTCGAAGTAATTTCCAGCTATACTTATCGGTTCAGTAATAATAATGCTGTTAATGATAGTTATGGGCAAAGATATTCTACCAAAGGTTCCAGCGACTTTGTAGATCACAGCACAGCCGAAAACGACAGCAAAGGCCACAATCTTCGTTTCGAGATAGACTACAATATTGATAAAAGTAACTATTTACAAATTACGCCTACGTTCAGCTATTCAAGCTCCAATAGCTTGAGTAACTCAATGGCTGATAATGTTAATCATTACACCACTGGTTTTGAGCATCAGGTAGTTAATACGGTTAGTCAAAATACCAGTACTGCGCCCACTTATGGCATTACCGCTTTTTACCTGCATACTTTTAAAAAGGCCAGAAGAAACGTTTCTCTACAATATAGCGTTACCACTTCTAACACGCAACAAAAGGGTGATAAGAATACCGATTACCAGTATTATGCCGACAGTACCCGTAATACGCTGGTAAGCGATTCGCTTTCGCATTTGTTAACCAGGCGCACCAGCAAAAACACGACTTACAATACTACCGCAACGTATGTAGAACCTATCGGCCAGTATTCACAAATTGAGTTTACCGGGCACATCCGCAGGTCGGTTTATGATAATACTGCTGTATCAGACACTGTGCTGGCTAATGGGCAAACACAGCAACTTACCCGGTTAGATAATATTTACAATTACTCCTTTACCGAATCAAGGTATTCGGTAGATTACCGTTATAACGGTACTAAGTACAACTTGTCTGTAGGTGTATTGGCTTTGCCGAGTAATTTAGCTGGTAATAAGGAAAATAATAGTGGAGATGGTAGTACCATATCTACCTCACACAACTACTTTCGCATTATACCGGTATTAAGGGCTTCTTACTCCTGGTCGCGTACACAAAGAATATCATTTACCTATTCCGGAGATAATGCGGAACCCCAGTTCCAGCAGATACAACCGTTTACCGACCGTACGGATCCCAACAATATTGTGGTCGGTAACCCTGACCTGAAACCTACATTTACCAACTCCCTTAATCTGAATTATAATAACTATTTGCCTAACTCAAAGCTGAACTTATCCTTCAATGTCAATGGAACAATCTCTCAGGATCAAATCACCAGTAATACGATTCAGATAACCCAGGAAATTAATAACAATGGCGCTACTACACGTAAAACCATTAATGAAATTACCTATGCCAATGTAAATGGATCGCACGCCATTGTAGGCAGATATAGTATATCTAAACAGCTTTCCGATCGCCGCTACAACCTGTCGTTAAACGGAAACATAACTTACAATTACAGTGTGGCTATGAGTAATGATCAGTTATATCATAATACCAACTGGCGGTTTGATGAGCGTTTTGGCCCCAGAATAAACCCTACGGATAACATTGAAATCAATCCATATATAGCCTACGATTTATCACGTTCATTTACGACTTTGCTGGGCGCCACGCCTACTATGCTGCAAACCACTTCACTGGCTGTTGACGGACGGGTTTACTTTTTAAAAACCTTCCAGATAAACTATAGCGCTGCTAAGAGCTATGTTACCGGCTTAGGGCGTTTAGGAAACCCAAGTCCGTTAGTTATTAATGCCGGCTTTGAAAAAGAGTTCTTTAAACGCAGAAATCTGGTATTAACTTTTAACATATATGATTTGCTGCATCAAAACAACTTTATTCAGCAATCCGTAACTGCGCAGGCAGTAACCAATACGCTTTCTAATACTTTGAGCCGGTATTATTTAGTAGGCTTGCGTTTAAATCTACAAAAATGGAGCGGCCGACCTTCCCGTAATGGCCGACAGCTACAACGCCGTGGTGATGGTAGCTTTATGTATTAGTAAGAGGTATAAGCACGAGTATAAACTAAAAAGCGCACTTGCTTAACTAAGCAAGTGCGCTTTTTAGTTTAGGAATAATTATGAAACAAGAAGTTTTTTCAATGTATTTGACTTTTAATATTTTACCATACATTTACTGAGAATCAATTAAAACCATTACTGCTAATATAAAAATAACTGATCTGTCGTTAGGCGGTGTAGCTACAGCTGTGCTGCTAATTTTATAGCATTGGCTATAAAATTACAGTTTTGCAGTAATTGTTAAGTTCAATATCAAACAGTAAGATTGAACAAACGCAACATAAACTATAATTATCATCTACTAAACTATGCATCTAACAAAAACAAGATTGGGAAGGAAGCAAAAACGTGTAATACATTTTATATCAATATTAAGTAGTTGGATGTTGTTGGTAGGTGTATCATATGCCCAGAAAGTGCAACAGCCATACAGTGCCTATCTGTTTACCTATTTTACCGGTAATGGTAAAGGAGCAGAGGCCATCCGGTTTGCTATTAGTGCTGATGGTTATCATTACCGGGCGCTCAATTATAATGAACCGATATTAAATAGTGCCGAAATTAGTGCTACAGGTGGCGTGCGTGATCCGCATATTTTGCGCGGGGCAGATGGCAAAACTTTTTATATGGTAGCTACCGACATGGTAGCAGCTAATGGCTGGGATTCTAACCGAGGCATGGTGCTTATGAAATCGAGCGATCTGCTGCATTGGACATCTAGTAAAGTAAATATTCCTCAAGCTTTTACGCAGTTTGCCGATGTAAACCGGGTATGGGCGCCACAAACTATTTATGATGATAAAACAGGCAAATATATGCTGTATTTTTCGATGCGTGCCGGTAAAGAGCCCGACAAGATCTATTACGCTTATGCTAATAAAGATTTTACTGCATTAGAAACCTTACCCGAACAACTGTTTTTCAACCCAACAGGAGGTGCCTGCATTGATGGCGATATTATAGTAAAAGATGGTAAGTACCACTTGTTTTTCAAAACAGAAGGTGAAGGTGCAGGCATCAAAATAGCGGTGTCAGATAAGCTGACTGAAGGCTATGTACTGCAAAATAAGTTTGTACAGCAAACCACCGACCCGGTAGAAGGTGCCGGTGTATTTAAGCTGAACAATGGCAAAGGTTATATTTTGATGTACGATGTATATACCAAAGGCCGGTACCAGTTTACTCAAACGCAGGATTTGAAAAACTTCAAGGTGGTAGACAATGAAATAAGTATGAACTTTCACCCGCGGCATGGAACGGTTATGCCCATTACTGCAAAAGAAGCACAAGCCTTGATGCGCAAGTGGATGACGCCTGAAGATGTGATACAAACCGTACAAGCTCAAGATTTAAGGCCTATCAATGTAAATTTAGATAGTGCGGCACACAAGCTATACCTGCCTGTAAACCCAGGTACCAACCTGAAAACATTCAAACCTACGTTTATGGCTTTACCTGGCGCAAAAGTTACGCCGCAAACACCAATTAACTTTGCTGCTGGCCCGGTAAAATATCAGGTTAGCATTGCTGGAGAGAAGCCCGTAAGTTACCAATTGGTTGCAGTTAAAAATCATAATCCGGTTTTAGCAGGCTATTATGCTGATCCGGAAATTTTGTATGCTGCTAAAACAGGCAAATTCTATCTGTATCCAACTTCTGATGGGTTTACCGGCTGGAGTGGTACCTATTTCAAAACGTTTTCTTCTCCCGATTTGGTTAACTGGAAAGATGAAGGCGTTATTCTGGATTTACCTAAAGATGTAAGCTGGGGTAAGCGTAATGCTTGGGCGCCTTGTATCGTTGAAAAAAAGATAAATGGCGTGTACAAGTACTTTTATTATTTCACGGCAGCGCAAAAGATAGGTGTAGCTGTAGCTGATAACCCAACCGGGCCATTTACCGATTCGGGCAAACCATTGATTGAACAGCATCCCGAAGGTACCAATCGCGGTCAGCAGATTGACCCTGACGTATTTACTGATCCGCAAACCGGAAAAAGTTATTTGTACTGGGGTAATGTATATATGGCCGGAGCAGAGCTCAATGAGGATATGACTTCCATTAAGCCGGGTACAACAACCATTATTACGCCCGATCGTACCTTTCGTGAAGGGACTTATGTATTTTACCGGAAAGGTAAATATTATTTTACCTGGTCGGAAGATGATACCCGCAGCGAAAACTATCGGGTACGCTATGGTGTAGCGGATAGCCCGTTAGGAAAGATCAATGTGCCGGAAAATAATTTAGTGATTGCTAAAAACAAGGAAGCGGGTATTTATGGTACCGGACACAATTCTATTTTACAACTACCAGGCACTGACGAATGGTACATTGTTTATCATCGCTTTAATTATCCAAAAGGAATAACCATGGGGGAAGCGGCAGGTTACAACCGCGAAGTATGTATTGATAAGCTAGAGTTTAATGCGGATGGTAGCATTAAACCTGTAGTACCTACCCATAAAGGTATTGAGCCGGTTACTTTATCAAAAAAATAGAGGGAAATCAAAGAGTAAAGGTCAGCGTCTATTCGTAAAAAAGTAGACTGCTGGCCTACGCAAGCAGAAAAGCACTTTAACATAGATTAAAGCCGTATAGTTGTTTGTATTAAATTTGGTAAGGAATTAGTACCTGTTGTACTAAATGGATTCGAAGAGAAGATTTTGGAGCGAAAGACGAGATTCGAACTCGCGACCCCGACCTTGGCAAGGTCGTGCTCTACCAACTGAGCTACTTTCGCTTATAATCCCCGTTGAAAGGGGACGCAAATATAGGTATAGAAGTGATAATTACAATAGCTTATTTGAAAATTAAACAGGTAATAAAAAGAAGAGAAGGCATTACATAAAGAATAACTAAAAGTGTAGATCTTCATAACAGCCAGCTTTGATAAAGATGGAACAGGCATAATCAGGTTGCAGATACAAAATCAGGCAAATTACTGTTATACTACTATATCAATTAATTTGTGCCGATCTGTAATGAAAAACAAAATACGTGTAGCGTTAAAGTCTGTACTTTTTTCACCTCTAATATTATTCTCTTTGCCTAGTCATAGCCAGCAACTGAATACCAGCACCCAATTGCTGGACAGCATGCGGATAGCTGTTCCGGAGATGGCTAACCGTAGTATTTCCTTTACTAATAAAGAGTCGGCTTACTATTACACGCAATCGCATCAAACCAATCATCAGGAATATGCCTGGTTTGAGGGGATGAATATTGCCAAGAACCGGGTATTTGGCGGGTACAACTTGTTTGCTGATGGTCGGCTGTTGAGCAATCAGAATGCGCAGGTTTGGGTATATCCTTACAAAATGGTACGTGAGCACTTAGGGCAAATCAGTGAAGAGTTATGGATGATAGATTATAAAAACATCATTGAGGTAAGCTTAACCGGCCCTAAGCAATCTATCGGTATTGCATTAAAAGGTAAAGGCATTCGGTATGTAAACACTATTGGAGATATGGCTTTTTTTACCCCGGTAGAAGGGAAGTATGTTATAGCCGTAAGTTCCAAAATAGAACAATCCATTCAAGTACAAGATCTGCAAGTGATAACCTCGGCAAAAGCGGGCGGCTTTTACATTGCAGTAGGTAAAACCAATGAAGAAGCTATTGCTTTAATCCGCGAAACTAGAGCTCATAATTTAGCACTAAAGAGTGAGCGTGCGAAACGTATGCAAGACCTGCTAACTAATAAAGTGTATACTACTTCAGGGAACGATTCACTCGCCGTAGCTTTAAACTGGCTGGAAATAACCACCGACCAGTTGCTTACCCATCAGCAGGGATACGGTATTTACGCCGGGCTGCCTTGGTTTAATGAATATTGGGGGCGCGATGAGTTTATTTCTTTACCAGGAGCTGCGCTGGTAACCGGGCAGTTTGCAGTGGCTAAAAAGATTCTACAATCATTTGCTAAATACCAGCAAATAGATCCTGCGTCTAAATACTTCGGGCGGGTGCCTAATATTGTTAACCCCAGCAATATTGATTACCACACTACCGATGGTACCCCGCGTTTTATTATTGGCTTGCAGGATTATGTAAAATACTCGGGTGATGTATCCTTGATTAAAGAGCTGTACCCTAACGTTAAAAACAGCATTGAAGGTGCGCTGAAATATTGGGTTGATGATAAAGGTTATTTACTGCATGAGGATAATGAAACCTGGATGGATGCCCGTGATGCCAACCTGGTTTCATATTCGCCACGAGGCAGCCGGGCAAATGATATACAAGCACTATGGTACAAGCAACTTTTAGCCGGTGTATATTTTGCCCGATACATGAAAGATGCCACTAATGAACAAAAATGGCAGCGCATGGCCGATAAGGTAAAAAGTAATTTTGCTAAAGATTATACAGATGCCAATCACTCTTATCTGGCCGACCGTTTAACCAAAGAAGGCAAAGCTGATTTTACCTTGCGGCCAAACCAGCTATTTGCTTTGGATATGATTAGCAATACAGGATTAAAAGGGCAGGTACTCAGCAAAACATGGCAAGAATTAGTATATCCGTGGGGCGTAGCTACCTTAGATAAGCACGACCCGTTCTTTCATCCTTTTCACTTGACCAATGATTATCCTAAAGATGAGGCTTACCATAATGGTACTATATGGCCTTGGCTAAATGGCATAGCCATGCAACGCATGATTGAGGCAGAACAAGCCGAAACAGCTTACCAGCTATTTAAAAACATGAATTGGCAAGCCTTAAACTTAGGTGTAGTAGGGGGCTTAGGCGAAAACTTGGATGCCTTTCCACACAAAGGACAAAAATGGCCTAAGCTTACAGGAGCCTATTTGCAGGCATGGTCAAACGCGGAGCAACTGCGTGTCTGGTATCAGTACTTTTTAGGTATTCGGCCAGATATGACCAACCACCAACTGGTTCTGGCTCCTCGTATTCCGGCTGAAGTAACAGATTTACATTACAACTTCTTTGCAGGTAATGAATTATACAAGGCCAGCTACGAAGGTGGTAAGATGCAAACCTATACTTACCAGTTTGGCCCCACACCGCTTACAACTGTTGTAGATATTTATCCTTATGCAATAAACAAGCTTGATGTTGCACCTAATTCCATTTTGCAAATAATTGTTGCTGATAATGAGCTTACTCTTAAGATGCAAAATAAGCAGGGAAAGGTACTGCAACAAGTAAAGACAACCCCATCAAAAACACGTATTAGTCAGGATGGATTATACCAGCAGCAGCTTGAACATATTCAGTTTGCCAAACCCGATGATTTGAGTAACCATAAAGTGATTAAGGATTTGTTACAGTAATGAACCGGCAGGTCAGAATTAGTAAGTGAAATCTATCAAGTATATAAACAGTATATCCTTTAATATGAAATAATGTAAGTCCAGAATTAATATAGAGGTAAGATAAAACCGCATATCAGCTCGCTGCTCTTAATCTTAGCCTCCTGCTAATACCTGTACTTACTTTTTTGAAAAGCGAACCCTATCAATTTGATAGGGTTCGCTTTTTTTATGGTAGAGAATATTTAGATAATATGATATTAACAGGCTGATTTGCAGACCATTGGAAATTTAATTGTGCTGGGTTGGTCTGTGTTTTGCCATGTGCCGAATAAAATATATAAAGCCATGCTCACCTTACTCTTGTTCCTTGCCCTGCTTATTTGCTGCTGGGTCATTTTTAAATCTGTTGACTGGTTCGAAAAAATCTGAAAACTATGATCGCCTTATTTATTGTAGCCATTGCAGTATTCATCTACATGGTATATGTACTGCTTAAACCCGAAAAATTTTAATTCTGAACAAACATGAACACCGAACTTTTGGGCATCCTGGCCTCGTTCCTCATCACATTGCTCATTGCCATTCCGCTGGGCAAGTACCTGGCTAAAATGTATGCCGGCGAAAAAGTGTGGACCGACTTTTTTGCTCCGCTTGAACGCGGTATCTATAAGCTAGCAGGTATTAACCCTAATGAGCCCATGAACTGGAAACAGTTCTTAAAAGCTATGCTTACCATCAACAGTTTGTGGCTGGTATATGGGTTTTTTATATTGATTTATCAGGATAAATTGCCTTTAAATCCCGACGGGAATCTCGGCCAAACACCAGATTTGGCCTTCAATACCATCATTAGCTTTGTGGTGAACTGTAACTTGCAGCACTATTCTGGCGAAAGCGGGGCCACTTACTTTACCCAGCATTTTATTTTCATGTTCCTGCAATTTACTAGTGCGGCTACGGGCATCGCCTGTGCCGTAGCGGTATTCAAAGCCTTTCGAGATAAAACTACGCAAGATGTAGGTAACTTCTGGACATTCTTTACCAAATCCATCACCCGCCTGCTGCTGCCATTATCAATTGTAATCGCATTGATTTTGACCTTCAACGGTACACCAAGCAGTTATAAAGGCAAAGATCAGTTTATATCGTTACAAGGAGATACCATAAATGTGTCACGTGGCCCTGCAACGCAAATGATTGCCATTAAGCACCTGGGTACTAATGGCGGTGGCTGGTTCGGTGCCAATTCGGCCCATCCGCTCGAAAATCCAAACTATTTGACCAACATGACGGAGATTATTGCACAGTTCATTGTTCCTGTAGCCATGATCCTGGCTTTTGGTTATTACATCCGCCGTAAAAAGCTGGGCTGGGTAATTTGGGGTGTTATGATGGTGGGCGTACTCATGCTCATGATTCCGACTATCAGCAGTGAATTGAGCGGCAATCCTGCTATTGCTAAAATGGGTATTACGCAGGCCAGCGGTGCTATGGAAGGTAAAGAAGTACGCTTCGGGCCTATGGCTACGGCCTACTGGAGTACTTTAACTACCGTAACCTCAACCGGTTCGGTAAATGGTATGCATGATAGTACTATGGCGCTTACCGGTGCCTGGCAGTTACTGGCTATGATGATTAACGGCTTTTTTGGAGGCTGCGGCGTTGGTTTGCTCAACTACTTTGTGTACCTCATTATTGCCGTATTTATATCTGGTCTGATGGTAGGCCGTACGCCTGAATTTTTAGGGCATAAGGTTGAAGCCCGTGAGGTGAAGATAGCAGCATTAATTACATTGCTGAGTCCTTTCCTGATTATGGCAGGCACGGCATTATCCAGCTATATTTTTGTAGCGCATGCTAATGCTAGCTGGGCGGTAAAACCATCAGCCTGGCTTAACAACCCTGGTTTTCATGGTTTCTCTGAAATGTTATATGAATATACTTCGGCCAATGCCAATAATGGTTCAGGCTTTGAAGGTTTGGGCGATAATAACATCTTCTGGAATGTTACCACAGGCTTTGTGCTTATCCTGGGCCGTTTCCTGCCTATCATCGGTCCGGTAGCTATAGCGGGTTTGCTGGCGCAGAAGAAGTATGTGCCCGAATCAGCCGGAACCTTACGGGTAGATACCGTAACATTTGGTATCATGACCATGGCTGTCATTCTGGTGCTGAATGCCTTGTCTTACTTTCCAGCCTTGGCTTTAGGTCCATTGGCCGAATATTTCTCGATGATTAAATAAGTGACTTCATGAAAAATCAACCCAATAAATTATTTGAACCCGCTTTAGTGCAAACTGCACTGAAGGAATCATTCGTCAAGCTTAACCCGCGGGTGATGTTACGCAACCCAGTAATGTTTACTGTCGAAATTGGTACCGTGGTGATGTTATATGTAACTTTTTATAGCTTCACCCATCAAGGGCAGGGATCTTTCACTTATAACCTGGTCATTTTCATTATTCTACTGCTAACCGTATTGTTTGCCAACTTTGCCGAAGCTATTGCCGAAGCACGAGGTAAAGCACAAGCGGATAGCTTACGGAAGACCCGCGAAGAAACACCGGCTAAAGTGCTTGCTGCCGATGGCACACTTACTACCAAATCATCAAACGAATTGCGTAAAGGTGAGGTGTTTGTTTGCGAACCTGGCGATATCATCCCAACCGATGGTGAGATTGTTGAAGGCATAGCTACCATTGATGAATCAGCTATTACGGGTGAATCTGCGCCTGTAATCCGTGAGGCTGGCGGAGATAAATCATCCGTAACTGGTGGTACCAAGGTACTGTCCGACAAAATCAAGGTGGAAGTAACTACCCAACCTGGTGAAAGCTTTTTAGATAAGATGATTGCCTTAGTGGAAGGTGCATCTCGTCAAAAAACACCTAACGAAATTGCTTTAACTATTCTGCTGGCTAGTTTCACCATCATCTTCATTATTGTATGCGTCACTTTAAAGCCCTTTGCTGATTATGCCAACACGCCTATAACCATAGCCGCTTTAATTTCCCTTTTCGTGTGCTTAATTCCGACTACTATCGGCGGCTTATTGTCGGCTATCGGTATTGCTGGTATGGATAGGGCTTTACGGGCGAACGTAATCACCAAGTCAGGTAAAGCGGTTGAAACTGCCGGTGATATAGATGTGCTATTGCTGGATAAAACCGGTACCATCACCATTGGTAACCGTAAGGCTACCCAGTTTTGGCCAGCAAATGACATTGCTCCTGGCGATTTGGTGATTGCCGCTGTGCTTTCATCATTAGCCGATGAAACACCTGAAGGTAAATCTATTATTGAGCTGGCTAGTGCACAACATAAAATACCTGCTACACCAGCTGGTGCTGAGTTCGTGAAATTTACTGCCGAAACCCGCTCCAGTGGTATTAATACTGCCGATGGTATGCGCATTCGTAAAGGTGCTTTTGATGCCATTCGCAACATTGCCAAAAATGCCGGTAATCCTTTTCCGAACGAGGTAGAGGAGCGGGTAAAAGCTATTTCCTCCAATGGTGGTACACCGTTGGTAGTATCACAAAACGAATGCATTTTAGGCGTTATTGAATTGCAAGACATTATTAAGCCCGGCATTTCTGAACGTTTTGAGCGCCTGCGTAAAATGGGGGTAAAAACCGTAATGGTAACAGGCGATAACCCGCTTACGGCCAAATATATTGCCCAAAAAGCAGGTGTGGATGATTTTATTGCGGAAGCTAAGCCGGAAGATAAAATGAACTACATTAAGCATGAGCAAGCTAGTGGCAAACTGGTAGCCATGATGGGCGATGGAACCAATGATGCTCCTGCATTGGCCCAGGCTGACGTAGGGGTAGCCATGAACAGCGGCACCCAGGCAGCCAAAGAAGCCGGTAACATGGTTGACTTGGATAATGACCCTACTAAACTAATCGAGATAGTAGAAATTGGTAAGCAGCTACTCATTACGCGTGGTACGCTCACTACGTTCTCTATCGCAAATGATGTGGCTAAATATTTTGCTATTGTGCCGGCTTTATTTATTGCTTCTATCCCGGCACTGCAAAGCTTGAATGTTATGCGCCTGCACAGCCCAGAGTCAGCTATTCTTTCTGCTGTTATTTTCAACGCGATTATTATTCCGCTGCTCATACCATTGGCTTTGAAAGGAGTGGAGTATAAGCCTATTGGCGCTAGTGCATTGTTACGCCGCAACCTGCTCATTTATGGCTTAGGCGGTGTAGTAGCACCCTTTATTGGTATTAAATTAATTGACTTAATGGTTGGTCTGCTGGTATAAAGCAGACCTTTAAAGATAAAACTTCAAAAGAAATGAAAAGTTATATTGTTCCTGCCCTACGACTCACTATAGTATTCATTGTATTATTATGTGTGGTTTACCCCTTAATCATTGCAGGTATAGGGAAGTGGTCTGAAGGCCATGGTGATGGTGAAACTATCACCCTCAACGGTAAAGTGGTAGGTTATGCCAACATCGGGCAAAAGTTTGATCAACCCCAGTATTTTTGGGGACGTCCTTCTGCTGTTGGTTATAATGCCGCTGGTTCGGCCGGGTCTAACAAAGGGCCTAGTAACCCAGATTACCTGAAAGAGGTTAACAATCGTGTTGATACCCTACTAAAATACCATCCGTATTTAAAACGAAGCGATATACCTGCTGATTTAGTTACCGCATCAGGCAGTGGCTTAGACCCAGATATTTCGCCTGAAGCAGCACAAATACAAGTACAGCGTGTAGCTGAATATCGCAAGTTGGATAAAAATAAAGTAGCTGCTCTGGTAAATCAGCAAACAGAAAAACCTTTGCTAGGCTTATTAGGTCCAGCTAAAGTAAATGTACTTAAATTGAATTTAGCGCTTCAACAATTAAAATAAACAAACAGCCTCACTGTAATAATCATGAAAAACTCTTTATTAACTATCCTGTTTGCGTTCCTGGTGGTAGCTGCAAGTGCGCAGGATACCACTAAGGCAGGCAGCCATCTTACTATTAGTGGCTATGCTGAATTATATTATGGGTTTGATTTCAACAAGCCCGCAGACCATAATCGTCCAGGTTTTGTGTATGCCTACAATCGGCACAACGAAGTAAATTTAAATTTAGGCTTTATTAAAGCAGCTTATGATAACGGTACGGTACGAGCTAATTTAGCATTAATGGCCGGTACCTACGCCAATGCCAACCTAGCTGCCGAACCTGGCGTACTCAAGAATATATTTGAAGCTAATGCCGGTGTAAAGCTGAGCAAAACAGCTAATCTGTGGCTAGATGCGGGTATTTTTGCATCACACATTGGTTACGAAAGTGCTATTGGTAAAAACTGCTGGACATTAACCCGCAATATAGCATCCGACAATACACCTTATTACGAAAGCGGCGCCAAGCTAACCTATACTACAGCAGATAGTAAATGGACATTAACCGGCTTGTACCTTAACGGCTGGCAACGCATTTCCCGACCAGATGGCAACAACAAGCCTGCTGGTGGCATTGAAGTGTATTACACGCCTTCTTCAAAAGTAACTTTAAATTATAGTAACTACCTGGGTTCGGAAGGTGCCGACTCTGTAGGTGTACGCAGGTTTTATCATAATTTTTACGGCATATTCCAGCTAACCGATAAGGTAGGTATTACCGCAGGTTTTGATTATGGTATTCAGCAAAAAGCTAAAGGAAGTTCAACTCATAACCATGTACTATCGCCAGTTGCTGTAGCACGTTACCAGTTTGCAAGCAAGTGGGCTGTTGCCGGCAGGGTAGAGTACTATCAGGATAAAAATGGTGTCATTATCAGTACGGCTACCCCTAATGGATTTAAAACTACAGGCTACTCCCTGAATCTGGATTATGCACCAATCACTAATGCATTAATTCGCTTAGAAGGTAAAGTATATGATAGCAAAGATGATATATTCTTGAAAAATGGAAGTTATGTAGGTACTAGTCCGGTTATAACGGCCAGTTTTGCAGTTTCTTTTTAATTCCGCTGTGATGCCTGAAGAAGAGGAACATAAAGATGAGTCGGTAAAAAGCTTTCTGGAGCTCGTTAAAAAGTCAAGAAAAGGGAAGCTGAAAGTCTATATCGGTATGAGTGCAGGGGTGGGTAAAACGTACCGGATGTTGCAGGAAGCACATGCCTTACTCAAAAACGGCATTGATATTCAGATTGGCTATATTGAAACGCATAATCGTACAGAAACACATGCTTTACTAGATGGCGTGCCGCTGATAGCACGACGCACTACCTTTTACAAAGGCAAGGAGCTGGAGGAAATGGATTTGCAAACTATTTTGAACCGGCACCCGGAGGTGGTAATTGTTGATGAGCTAGCCCATACCAACATTGAAGGCAGTAAAAACGGTAAACGCTGGCAAGATGTATTTGATATTCTGGAAGCAGGTATCAGTGTAATTACGGCTGTTAATATTCAGCACTTAGAAAGTTTGAACGAGGAGGTTGAAGATATTACCGGCATCTCAATTACTGAGCGTATACCTGATAAAATACTGCAATCTGCTGATGAAATTGTCAATATTGATTTAACCGCCGATGAGTTGATTGACCGTTTACGTGATGGTAAGATATATGACAAGAGTAAAGTGACTACCGCTCTGCAAAACTTCTTCAGGAACGACAAGATACTGCAACTGCGCGAACTGGCTTTGAAAGAAGTTGCCCACCACTTAGAGCGCAAGATTGACGTGGAGGTGCCTAAGCAAATCAAACTTCGGCCTGAACGCTTTTTAGCTTGCATTTCAACCAATGCAGATACCGCAAAAATTGTAATACGTAAAACAGCCCGGTTAGCATCTTACTATCGTTCGCCGTGGATAGTGCTTTATGTGCAAACCGAAAGAGAAAGCGGGGACCGGATTAAACTGGATAAGCAACGTTTTTTAATTAACAACCTCAAACTAGCTACTGAATTAGGAGCAGAGGTGCTGCGCCTGAAAAGCGATCAGGTAACACAAACCATCATGAAGGTTGCCGTGGAGCGGGAAGTGACTACCATTTGCATGGGTAAGCCTCATTTAAACCTTTTTCAGGTTATTCTTAAAACCAATTCATTTAATCAGCTGCTGAAAAGCTTGGCAGCTACCGAAACTGATTTAGTTATACTGTCATGAAAATAAAAAATAAACTCCGGCTGGGGTTCGGCTTCCTTTTCATTGTTATTCTTTTTTATGGTGCTGTTTCCCTCTTTTTCATTCAGGAAATATCTAAAAGCGCTAAAGTAATTTTAAAGAACAATTATGAAACGCTAAGTTTCACCAAAGCCATGCGTACGGTATTGGATGAAAACCCGATGCCTTTAAGCAACACCGAAGCGGCTACTTTCAATGCTCAGCTTATTGACCAAGAGCATAATATTACAGAAGTAGGCGAGAAGCAAGCAACTATACAGTTGAGAACGTATTTTAAACAGCTAACACAAGGGGGCAATACAGCAGAACAGCTGGCGGAAACAGAAAGAGCTATGCGGCAACAATTGCGTACCATTGAAACCTTGAACATGCAGGCCATTGTCAGGAAAAATGATAAAGCACATGACTCGGTTAACCGGGGTACCATATTACTTAGCTTGGTGGGTACGTTTACCTTTCTGGTACTATTTAGCTTCAGTGTTAATTTTCCGGATGTAGTGGCTGTACCACTCCGGGCCTTGCTGGAAGGGATACAGGAAATCGGCCAAAAGAACTACAGCCAACGCTTAAACTTTAATAAAGATGATGAGTTTGGCGAAGTCGCCACAGCGTTCAACAACATGGCTGCCCGGCTCAATGAATGGGAGAACAGTAACCTGGCAACGGTACTATCAGAAAAGCGGCGCATCGAAACTATTATTGAGCAAATGCAGGATGCTATTATTGGAGTAAATGAGCGTCAGGAAATATTGTTTATCAATCAGGTTGCACGGAATATATTCAATTTAAGCAGTGATAAGATTGTAGGGCAAAATATTACGGAGCTGAGCAAGAGCAATGATTTGTTACAATACATTCTAAATAACAAAACATCACCTAAGCCATTTAAAATTGCTTTAGAGCATAAGGAAGATTACTTTCAATTAGAAAGCCGGGAGATTGTTGTTCCTAATTTAGCTGATCAATCTCAGCAAACGTTGCGTATTGCGGGAGTATCTGCTGGTATGGTGTATATCTTGAAAAACGTTACCGAATATAAAGAACGTGATGAAGCCAAAACTAATTTCATCGCCACCATCTCTCATGAACTGAAAACGCCTATCTCATCTGTAAAGATGAGTTTGAAGCTGCTTAAAGATGAGCGGGTAGGAATTTTAAATACAGAACAAAAAGAGTTGCTGGAACATATTCAAGAAGATAATAATCGCCTGCTGAAAATTACAAGCGAGCTGCTCGATTTATCACAAGTAGAAACGGGTAACCTGCAGCTCAACTATGTTAATGTGGACCCGGCACAAATAGTAAATTATGCGTTAACCCCGGTGCGCTTTCAGGCTGAGCAAAAAGGCGTACAGCTGGAGTTTGTGGCAAATAGCAACATGCCACAGGTGCATGTAGATGTAGAAAAAACAGCCTGGGTACTGGTTAATTTTCTATCCAATGCTTTACGCTATAGTCCGGAAAAATCAAAAGTAATCATCAGCACACGCGAAAGAAACGGGCAGGTGGAGTTTTCAGTTAAAGACCAAGGCAAAGGCATCGACGAGCAATATCAAAAACGTTTGTTCGATCGCTATTTTCAGGTGCCTACCGATGCGCAGAACAAATCAGGATCCGGTTTAGGCTTAGCTATATCGCGTGATTTCATAGAAGCCCAAAATGGTAAAATATGGGTAGAGAGCGCTATTGGAGAAGGCAGCGTTTTTAGCTTTTCTCTACCAACAGCAAAAGTAATGAATAAGGTAGTGTGAGCTAAAATATATAGCTTACTCCATAGTGTAAATTGTGCTATACCGTAATAGCGTCTGTTAAAACCTTAGCAGACGCTATTGGTATTATAATGCGGCAATACTGTTTTAATCAAAAAGCATCAAGATGGTTCATTTTTTAGGATCCTAAATGTAGAGTAACAAGTGAGCTATAAAGTATATGAATTAATTAAATTTAAAATAGTCTTATTTGATAGGCAATTTTCTATGTTCTATTCGCGTTCAGCCATAAATTGCAACCCGTATCGAGTTTCAGACCTTTAATAACTGAAATAGTATTTCCGGGTATATTCGTTCTAAAATAAGTACTCAATATTTTTTACCAGCAAAAGAAGGTTTAGCTAAACTTTTATGAATGATGTTCATTATCATAAATGGCTTGGTTTTAGATAGCTAAAATTATCCATACTTAATAGGTGATACCTGCTGTTAAAATTAAAATAATGATATCGATTTATGGAGAAGTTTAAGCGACCAATTTTGAAGACCCTAAAATGGATTGGAATTTTTGTAGCATCTATATTATTCTTGATGTTTATCATTCCGATCCTGTTTCCCGGAACTATATCTGAGCAGGTGAAAATATTTGCTAATAAGCGCTTGGCTGGAAAACTGGATTACAAAAAGGTGCATCTTACATTTTTTCGGCATTTTCCCTCTCTTACCGTATCCGTAGATGACTTATTACTCAGGGGCTCTAAACCCTTTCAGCAGGATACTTTACTGGCAGCAAGAGAAGTGGCCGCAGGCATCAATCTGAAAAATCTGATTTTTGGTGGTGGAGTTAAGATTGATGAAATTTACGTAACGGATGCTTATGCCAATGTTTATGTTAATAGTAAAGGACAGGCCAACTATAACGTTTATGTTTCCAGCCCTTCTAAAACTCCAAAAGATACCACGGAGAAGGGCATGTCCATCAAGCTTGAACTCATCAAATTTAAAAACTGGCGTATCAAATATATTGACCATAGCGCTACCGTATTAGTGGATGCCAAAGGGCTTAATTATACAGGGCAAGGTGGATTGAGTGAAGATATTTTTGATCTTAAAACTGATTTGAAGATTGATTCATTAGATTTTAGCCTTAACCGAGTCTATTATGCACAGCAAAAATCCTTGCATGCTGACCTGATTACAAGAATCAATACCAATGCATTAACTTTTGTACTCAGAAAAAATGAACTGAAGATTAATGATCTTCCGCTAAAATTTACAGGATTAGTGAGTATTCTAAAGGATGGGTATGACCTCGATATCAAAGCTGCTTCAGAAAAAACTACCATTCGTGATATGATTTCTGTGCTGCCGCCGCAATATCTCGATTGGGCAAAGGATACCAAATTAGAGGGGAAAAGCGATTTGTTTTTCAGCCTGAAAGGAAGGTTCAGTGAACCCAAGAACCTAAAGCCAAATTTTAAAGCGCGTCTGTTGGTTAATGATGGTACCATTTCCAACGCAAAGGCACCGGTACCTATGAAGAATTTGAATGTTGATTTGAATATTGATCTACCTTCATTAGATGTGGAACAGTTAGGATTGGATCTAAAAAAATTAAGCTTCGACCTTGGGCAGAAAAACAATTTCCGGGCGGTTGTTAAAACCAAAGGATTAAGCGAAATGAGTGTTAATGCCAGCATTAAAGGTGCGGTTAATCTGCAGACACTGGATGTGGCCTTGGGATTGAAAGATCTGGATATGAAAGGTCTGATGAATGCCGACGTGAAAGCGAACGGTATTTTCAGCATGAATAAAAAACTGTTTCCGAAAACCAATGGATACCTTGATTTGAAAGACGGTTGGCTGAAAACAACAGCTTATCCGAACCCAATAGAAAATATCAATCTGACCGCTAACATCATAAATACGGATGGCACCTTCAGTAGCCTTGGTGTAAAGTTGAACCCTTTCAGGTTTGATTTTGAAGGAAACCCGATATTCGTTAACGCCGATTTACAGAATTTTGAAGATATGCTGTATAAGGTACGCGCAAAAGGGGTTTTAAATGTAGGAAGGATATATAAGGTATTTACAAGGAAAGGATTAGATATTAGTGGGTTAATCACGGCGGACCTTTCTCTTAATGGGCGACAAAGTTATGCCACTACTGGTCAGTACAGCAAGTTGGATAACAAAGGCACCCTGATTCTTAAAAACATAAAAGCAAATACTGCATACCTGCCAAAGGCATTTTATATTAAAGAGGGTAATTTCCAATTTGAGAATGAAAAAATGTGGTTCAGGAAGTTTTATGCCACATACGGAAAATCTGATTTTGCGCTGAATGGCTATCTGCTGAATACGATCAATTATTTCATTGAACGCAAAGGAACGCTTCATGGAAACTTGGTGTTGAATTCCAATTATATTTTGGTTGATGAATTTATGGCGCTAAAAAGTGGCGACAATGATGATAAATCTATAGAAGTTGAATACGCAAAAGCTGAAAACCCAAAGAGCAGTGGTGTGGTGATCGTTCCTAAAAACCTGGATGTTTCTTTAACAGCCAATGCAAAGAAAGTAGGATTTAAGGGAATGGACATTAGTCACCTTAAAGGAATTGCTGTGGTGAAGGAAGGCCAAGTCTATTTAAAGAATACCTCTTTTGACATGATAGGCAGCAGGATGAATATCGATGCCCGTTATCAGAATGAATCTCCGTTAACTGCCAATTTTGATGTTGCCCTTAAAGTGATGGACTTTAATGTACAAAGGGCCTACAAAGAAATCGACATGGTTCGCAAAATGGCTACTTCTGCCAAAGACGTAAGTGGAATTGTGTCGCTGAACTATAAACTGAAAGGTGATTTCGATGCGAACATGAATCCTATTTACCCTTCTTTAGAAGGTGGAGGGGTGGTGAACCTTCGGGATGTAGCAGTGAAAAACTTAAAAATGCTTTCGGTGATCGGTGATAATGTTGGGGCTGATGCCTTTAACAATCCTGATATGAAAGGGGTCAACATTGAAACTCATATTAAGGATAACCTGATCCACATCGATGAATTCAAATTTAAAGTCTCCGTTCTCAGACCTTCCATCAGCGGAACGGCAAGCTTCAACGGATTGTTAGATATTCTGGTAAAAGTAGGGCTGCCTCCTGCTGGTTGGATTAGTGTTCCGGTTGCCGTAACAGGAACGAGTGAGAAGCCCAAAATTAAGTTTTTCAGCAGGAAAGGTCAGGGAATTATAGATGCTTTATATAACAGAAAATCCAATAAAGTAATTCGGGAGGAAAAACGTGCTGCAAAGAAATCAGGGAGAGAGCAGCGTAAAGAGAAAAAAGCGCAGGAAAAGAAAGCTAAAAATGTAGAGAAGCAAGTAGATAAAGACCTTAAAAAAAGTAAATAAAGGAAGTATTTTAATTTTACGAGGTGGAGAGTCTAAATAGTTTGATTCTGTTATCTCATTTGTATATGAAGCAGTGAGTTTTGATACTGCATCTAAGAAGCGCTTTGAAAGGCTTCCGTAAATGCTCGCACCACACTCACTGCTTTTTAAAGCAATAATGAGGGTTTGACATTGTTGGAGGCCGTCTCATAAGTCAAATATGAGGCGGTTTTTTATTTAGTTATGATTTTTGGTTGGAAGGTTGAGTGAAAGATGTCAGCAGCCGTTTAAGAACCGGGGGATTGATTCTAACAGGTTCTAAAAGTCTATAAAAAGCTTGTTTTCAGGTTTTCCATTTTCTTAGGTTATGTGCGATGGATAATAAGCCGATTTCGACCTCGGCCTTGGACATCCCTTTCAGCAGGAATCGTCTGAAGCCATGGTTATGCTTTAATTGGGCGAATACCGGTTCCACATCGGCCGGCCTTCGTTTCCTGAGGTTGATACCCTGTTCTGTATTCAACCGTTCTTTGGCTGCCTGTTTATGTTGTCTTAGGCTGTGGTTGATCTCAACGACCCGGTTACCCTGTGTAGTATGGCAAACACCACGCATCGGGCAACCTTCACAGTTCTGGGCACGGTAACGGCTGATCAGTTGTACAAAACCAGATGAAGTGACTCGCTGACCGTTACCGATATGCGCCATCCATTGACCTATCGGACAAACAAGGTAATTCTCCGCTTCGTTATAATGCAGGCTGTCGTTACTGAACGCTTTGATACCGTCCTTTTGTTCCTTATCGAACGTATTGTATTTGATGTAAGCCTCAATGCCTTTTCGCGCTAACACACCGTAGTTCTCATCCGATCCGTAGCCGGCGTCGGCAACAATGGCTTTGGGCAGGTCTTTATATAAGGCTTGGTATTGTTCAATATGGGAAGACAAGGTTTGGTAATCGGTTGAGGTTTGATGCAGGGTATAATTAAGGATGAATTGCTCCTGGGTGGATATCTGCAGGTTATAGGCCGGCTTAAGTTGTCCGTTCAGCATATGGTCTTCCTTCATCCGCATGAAGGTGGCATCCGGGTCGGTCTTTGACATGCTGTTACGGCCGGCTAATAACTTTTCCTGCTCGTCATACCGTGCCAGGCTCTCCGGCCAGTGCTTCTTTGCGTAGTTCAGCTTTTGCTTTACTTTTTTGTCTACGTCTTCTTTATCATCTAAGGCTGCATTGATCTTTGAGATGGTTTCCTTTACTTTCTCCGGGTTGATCTCACTATATTCCAAGGGCGCTGTATCTTTTAGTTCTTCGGCGGCAATGCTTTGCGCATAACCCCACAGTTCATCAAGCTGGGTGGGTATTCTGCTGAAAATGACCAGGTGTTCTGTCTTAAAGAGGTCAGGCGTTCCGGCGTAAACTGACCACCCCATTCCGGGGCAAACTGACCAGGGATTCCGGGCGAAACTGACCACCCCTGGAATGCAGCTGATGCGGTAGCAGCCGTCATCTTTGTAGGGTTACAAAACTCTCAAAGTATGGCTAACACTACGATCAGTATGAGTAAGATAAGAAAGATCTTAAGGATGTACACCAACGGGCGCAGCATCATGTCTATAGCAGCCCAGGCAGACGCATCCAGAAACACCGTAAAGAAGTATCTGGCCTCTTTCAAGGAGAGCGGCTTCAGCTTTGATGAAGTCAATGCTTTGAATGATAAAGAGCTGGAAGACTTGTTTGGCAAGGCTAAGGAGCGCTCTCCCAACAGCCGTATGCAAGCCATGCTGCGCTGCTTTCCCAAAGTAGACAAAGAGCTGAAACGTACCGGTGTTACCCGTCAAATGCTTTGGGAGGCTTATCGTAAAGAGTTTCCGGACGGTTACCAGTATAGCCAGTTTTGCTTTTATTATACCCAGTGGCAGGCCCGGGTTAACCCTGTGATGCACATCGACCACAAGGCCGGTGATAAGCTGTATGTGGATTTTGCCGGTCAAAAGCTGAGCATCACAAACCGGGATACCGGGGAGATCATTCCTGTCGAGGTCTTCATCGGCATACTTGGGGCCAGCCAGCTGACCTATGTCGAGGCGGTCATGAGCCAGCAAAAAGAAGACTTCATTTCCGCTTGTGAGCATACCCTGCATTACATTGGCGGCGTGCCGGAGGCCATTGTTCCGGACAATCTGAAAGCTGCCGTCACTAAAAGTAACCGTTACGAACCTACGCTGAATGAAACGTTTGAAGACTTCAGCAATCATTATTGCACGACCATCTTACCTGCCCGGGCATTCCGCCCTCGTGATAAAGCGCTGGTAGAAGGTGCCGTAAGAATCATCTATAGCCGCATTTATGTTCCCCTGCGCAAGAGCGTTTATCATTCCTTGCAAGAGCTGAATGCCGCTATTCATGAACTGCTGGAAGCCCATAATAACCGGCTGATGCAAAGCCGGCCTTACAGCAGAAGGCAGCAATTCGAGGAGGTAGAGCGTGAAACGCTTATGCCTTTACCCGTGTTGCGCTATGAGCTTAAAAAGCAGTTTCATGCCACCGTGATGAAAAACGGGCATGTCAGCCTCGGGCCTGATAAGAACTACTATAGTGTGCCTTACCGCTTCATCGGCAAAAAGATCAAGCTGCTGTATTCCAGCACGACGGTAGAGGCCTTCTATCATTATGAACGCATAGCCATTCACAAGCGTACCAAGGGGCTGCACCGCTACATTACGGATAAAGACCATCTGGCTTCCACCCACCAGTTCGTTGCCGAGTGGAACCCGGAAAAGTTCCTGTCCTGGGCCGCATCGATCCATGAGGATGTGCGCCTTTATATCCAGCATATCCTTAGCCGCAGGCACCATGCAGAGCAGGCTTACCGATCCTGCATCGGTGTGCTGGGCTTTGCCCGTAAAGCCGGGAATGAACGCCTGATCCTGGCCTGCAGAAGAGGCCTGAGTTATGGCATGTACAGTTACAAGACCATACAAATGATCCTGGAAAAGAACCTCGATCAGTACGAAGAAAGCTTATTTGCCAATGAACTTACCATGCCCGAGCATGATAACATCAGAGGCGAAGACTATTACCAGTAAACACGAATCAAGTCATATGAATACAAACACTTTAGACAAACTGCGGAAGATGAAGTTCTTCGGCATGTTCCATGCTTTTCAAAGCAGCCTGGAAACCGGGCAAACAGATCACTACACGGCCGATGAACTCTTGGCCTACCTGGTGGATGCCGAATGGGATGACCGGCATAACCGGCGTATAGAGCGCCAGATCTATCATGCCAAGTTCCGCTACAAAGCGTCCATTGAAGAGGTGAACTACCAGGCAGAGCGGAGCATTGACCGCAACCTGGTCATGCGCCTGGCGGACTGCACCTTCATTGAGCGCAATGAGAATGTGCTCCTGACCGGCAGCACCGGCATTGGCAAAAGCTACATCGCCTCTGCTATTGGTTACCAGGCCTGTATGCAGGGCTATAGGGTATTCTATGCCAGTACACCCAAGCTATTTGCCAAACTCAAGATGGCCAAGGCTGATGGCTCCTACATCAAAGAGATCGCAAAGATTGAACGCCAGCAACTGCTCATACTCGATGACTTTGGCTTGCAGCCTTTTGATGCACAAAACAGGGCTGCCCTGATGGAGATCATTGAAGACCGGCATGGTAAAGCATCCCTGATCATTACCTCACAGCTTCCGGTCAGTAAATGGCATGAGGTCATCGGTGAAAAAACAATAGCTGATGCAATATTAGACCGTATCGTACACAGCGCTCACCGGCTGGATCTCAAGGGTGAATCCATGAGAAAAAAACGCAGGGCTGATGAAAAGGAAATCAGTTACCAATAATAACTTGAGATAGCTAACTTTGTAATAATGCTTCTACAGCATTGGCTGCATCATTCCGCCAGTTCTCAGACTGGTCAGTTTGCCACGGAATAGCCTGGTCAACATCCCCGGAATACCTATTAGAGCCGTAAATTGTGTCACAAAACAACGGTTTCGGCCTGTTAAGTAGTAGATATCCATTAGAGGTCTCTTTACGTACTTCATCTAGCTCAGTATCTATAACCAACTCTGTAGTATCTCGAGGCTCTCCCCAACTTATCGTTATTTGCTCAAGCTGGTATTTAGATTTCAAAACAGCTTCGACGTAGGATCGGGCGTTACGACATTTTGCGTCTGTTGTAGGATCTAAACCGTCGATACTGCATCCTGTAACATAGATTTGAATGGTTTTGATTCCTTTTAATCCACGTGAAACTTTTGCTAAAAAATCTTCTAACGGTCGATCAACATCCATATTCGGGTGATGAATCATCCAAGCTTTTTTACTGCTTTTGTGATAAACTCCCACAGCGATACAAGGACCCAATCTGCCAGAGTGTATTTCACCTTTGGTCACATAATTGTCCTCAAATTGTTCAAGTATAATTTTTGCCATGTAAATTCAAATACAATCATAGGATTAAGTAAATGTAGAGGAGCTAATAATCATTAAGCGAATTTGCTTCTAGCTTTTTCGAAATTGGTGGACTGTTAAACATCGAAAATGGACCATCAATTGGTTCTATTTTAGTTCTGTTGAACCTTTAAGAACAGCTCAAGTAACGGTAGAATAAGTTGCTCGGTCTGCTCCTTCAACTTTCGCTCATTCAGCGCATAACCGCTAAGTAGATATTCTTGTAAAATTTTATTTGCCCAAATCCTGAACTGTGTACCCCGTATAGAATTGACGCGGTATCCCACGGAAATAATCAGGTCTAAATTGTAGTGGCTGATATTTCGTTTGATTTTTCGACCGCCTTCTTCCTGAACTTGTGCAAATTTTGCACAAGTTGACTGCTCGTCCAGTTCGCTGGAGCGATAAATATTTTTGATATGCTTGAGGATGGAAGTGCGGTCGGTGGTAAACAGGTCAGCTATTTGATATTGATTGAGCCAGATGGTGTTTTCTGTTAGTTTCACATCCACTGACATTTGTCCGTCTTCTGTTTGATATATAAGGATTTGCTTGTTGGTCATTACTTTAAATGTAGGATTTAATTATGTAGGTTAATAGACCAAGTTACCGCAATCAGGTAGTCTGGTCTATATTAAAAAGATGAATTAGCCGACAAATAGCTTTTCTTTAAGCGCCTGCATATCCTCGCTAATCTTATGATCCATAACTTTTGCATAGATCTGTGTGGTTTTTATACTGGTATGCCCCATCATCTTGGCAACACTTTCAATAGGAACGCCGTTATTAAGCGTTACTGTGGTCGCAAAAGTGTGTCTGGCAATATGGAAGGTCAGTAGCTTATCAATGCGGCATAGGTCAGCTATTTCCTTCAGGTAGGCATTCATCTTCTGATTGCTCATCACCGGTAATAGCTTGCCATCAATTAGGCATTGCGGATGGTCCTCATACTTTTTGATTATAGATAGGGCAACAGGTAATATGGGTATACGGGATAGCGTATCTGTTTTCTGACGGTTGGTATAAATCCACAAGTCATCATCGACACCTTTAACCATTTCCGAACGTTTTAATTTTCGGACATCCACATAAGCCAAGCCTGTATAGCAGCTGAAAAGGAAAATGTCTCTGACTAAGCCAAGCCGTTCTACGGTAAACTCTTTATTGGCAATACTTAGCAACTCATCTTTCGTTAACACTATCCGGTGTACCTTTTTGGTTTTTGGCTTATAGTTCAAATAGGGATCTACGGTCAGCCAGCCATTACCCAAACAAATACGAACAATCTTCCCTAGGTTTTTGATGTACTTGATAGCGGAGTTGTTAGCGCATTTACGTACACTGCGCAGATAAAACTCGAAATCAGTCAAGAACTCGAAGTTGACTCTTTTGAGTTCAATGTCTGAAATATTAAACTTCCACTTCATAAAATCAACCGTATGCATCAGGCAGGTTTCATAACGCTTCAATGTGCTTTTCTCAAACTCCTGACCAACCAATGCTTTCATACGGGCATTATGTTCCTGAAAGACGGAAACCAGTGTTCTTGCCTTTTCCAGTTTGCCAGTGTAACGGTTCTTTAGCGTTTCAGCTGTGATCATTTCATCTGCCTCGGTCATCTGACGGTGAATCTCAAAAATTTTGCTTTGGATGTCATCTAAATAAATGTTCAAAGCCTTAGCATCAGCCTTTGTACCCGTAGCCCGGCCGGTCTGGCTATTCCATTTTGCAGAATCATACTTTCTGCTGACGGCAATTTCTGTGCGCTGCCCGTCAACGGTGATGCGCAGATAAACAGGCATAGAGCCTGATTGATAGTGCTTGGGCTTTTTTAAATAAAAAAGCAGCGTGAGTGAAGTTCTCATGATCATGAGGATTAATAGTGAAACAATATTAATTAACTCACCATCTGAAATCAAGATGTTTAATGGGTGAACAAGCTGGCAAACAGAGCGTTAAACCAAAATTCGAGAGTACTTTAGCAGACTTGAAAATGACTCTCGAATTACTCCCTTTTATAATGCGAAAAGATGAATAATTTGGTATGCCCTGAAAACAAAAAACCCTTCAAATGAGCTCATTTGAAGGGTTTTTGTCTTTTTTCGTATTGAAAAAGCGGAATGGACGGGACTCGAACTTTAAACAAATCACGCTCATTTTCAATCATTTATAATCTTTCAATCTGATGACGCCATAGATGACGCGGTAAATTGACAAGCTTAAAATTTCTTCACAAAATACAGCCCTTCTTTCTATTAAAAAGTGATTGACACTGCAATTTCTTACCAAATATAAGAAATTGTTTGGGCTAATAAAAATTACCTGTTTCGAGAATTAGTTTAGACTATACTATGATAAAATTATTCAAGCGATGAATCCACCATCTATAGTAATAATGGAACCGGTGAAATATCCAGCTTCTTGAGATGCCAAGAAATTGATTGATGTAATGGATCGTGGACCATTAATTTACGTGCACGTTCAAAATAATGGCGTAGTTTCATTTGTTATTGAACGGCTTACATTCATCAAAGGTGATAAAAGCTACCACAGCATTGTGGATTGCTTAACCATTGATCCAAGATCTTATCAGCGATGCTGTTTAAATGGTGATTCTGCCGGGGAACTATCATGAGGTTTTCTCTACACAATCCGAAAACAATAAGAGCTACAAAGAATTAGAGGATATTCAACGTCAGCTCTCTGAAATCACATTGAGGGTAGATAGTAGCGACATTTATAAGGACAAAATTATAATTGAACGTAACCTTTGTTGGTTTACCAGACACAAGGTTTTTAAACCACAATAAGCTTTGGCATCCTGCTTACAGAAGAATGCTTATTAATACCGTTTTGCAACTATTGAGTGATTTGTATTAGAGCAGGTGAAGTTTCTAATTTCAACTCTTAACAATATAGTGGAGTTTTTTTCATTGTGCTTCAGGACTTACAAAGCCAGTGACTTCTATGTATGTGCCAAAGTTCGGGTTGGAATACAGCAGCCAAGCTTTTCTTTGGAAAAAGCTATAATAATAACATGTTTATAATCTTAACAACAGATTGTGGTAACCTTTAATTTCCCACTACGTATAAAGTTTACTGTTCAACCTTTAAGTATTCACAATGTATGATCTATATTAGATTTATCTCTACTACCGTCTAAACGGCTCCTTTCATAATTCCTGATTTTGATTAACAGCTTCCGTAAGCTGTGTGATCATGGTGTGTCTTACCTGTCGATATTCTCAAGTTCTATATTCTTTATGCTTATCCGTTTTAAAAATAACATATGAAAAAACTCTACTTTCTCTTTCTAGCCGGTATACTGTACGGCACAAAAACGCATGCGCAGAACACGTTTCCGACTAATGGGAATGCTGCTATCAACACCAGTGTTCCTTCGCAGCATGTTGATGGATCTTACCGAGCATTGTGGATGCCTAATGGTACCGCATTGATGCCAGAAGATGCGTCTTCGTATGCAGGTATCTCACTTACCTCTAATTTCTTAAGGACATCGAACAACGCCTGGGGGTTTGTTAATTCAGCTTTACCAGCCTGGAAGCTTTACATGGGACATGGAGCAATTACCGATTACTTTGGTATTAGCAGGTCATCGTCAGGCAGTTTCAATGAGCAGTCTTTATTTAGAATAAACTCTATTGGGAATATAGGTATTGGTACGGCTACGCCTCAATCCTTAGTGGAAATAAGAAAAGATGCCAGCCACGGTCAGGGTGGTGTTTTGGAGATTACTAATGGTGGTGGTGGTATTGGAACCAGCTCTGAAATTTATTTTTCTACCTATCAGCGGGATGGTCAGAATCCATCCGCCCGCATTAAGGTGGCTGATGATGCTGACTGGAGTGGGGACATGTTTTTTGATACCAAAGGTGCAGCAGGTTCAGCACCACTGTATACCCGGATGTATATAGAAGGATCCACAGGTAAGGTGGGTTTAGGTACGCTTTATCCGAATGGTAAACTCGATGTACGTGGTCCTTTGGTTACAGGTAGTAGTGAAGGTAACTTAGACCCTGGCTCTACGAACTTGGATTTTTTAGCAACAATGGGCCAAATGGTAACAGGCTGGAATCGTTCTGCTGGCTTTGGGGAAGCAGATTTTATCGCCAATCAGGGTGCAGGATCAGTGGGGGCTTTGCTTTTTACAATCACAACAACAGTAATCAAGAAACTAAACTTATGTGGATCAGAGGAGATGGTAATGTAGGCATCGGTATTGATGACCCGCAAGCCAAGTTAGCCGTCAATGGTATGATTCGTTCTAAAGAGGTTAAAGTAGAAACCGCCAACTTTCCGGATTATGTATTTAAGTCATCTTATCGTTTGCCTTCGTTGGAAGAAGTGAAAACCTATATTGATAAGAACAAACATTTACCGGAGGTACCTGCAGCAGCTGAAGTGGAAAAAGAAGGTATGAACCTGGGTGAGATGAATAAAGTACTCCTCAAAAAGGTAGAGGAACTGACGCTGTATCTGATCCAGCAACGAAAGTTAATGGAGTGCCAACAATTACAAATTAATAAACTCGCAAATAAGCTTAGAAAAAGATAATTGTAAGTTAAGAGAGAACTAAGCTGCATAATGATCTAAACCAAGCAATAACTCAGAAGGCAATATTTACAATTGCCTGAACTATCTGAATTAATGCCTTGAGAAGCCTTTAAAGCATCGACTTGTGAAGACAAGATACAATTACATGAAATTATATATAATTACTTTGGCATTGTTACTACAATTCAGTAACCTGATTTTTGCCCAACAGAGACCATCATCTATCAACAATTTTACCTTACCCAAGGCACCTGATATTGCTACTCTTCTAAAGTTTGCGGAAACTCCAGTATCCTATTTCAACGGTACAGCAAACATTGAAGTTCCCTTATACGAGATTAAAACTGGTGATCTGTCTTTTCCTATTTCAATTAATTATAACACTAGCGGAATAAAAGTTGCCGAGGAGGCGGGTTGGATAGGATTAGGCTGGAATATTTCCACTGTGGGAGCTGTTCAGGAAACTCCTTTTTCTACCTTCGAGAACAAGGAAAAATTTGATATTGTCCCACCCTCATTCACCGGCCAACCTACACCGCAAACAGTACTCACTAACGTTGTAAACCGAGGAACTCTTTTTTCTGATTCGCAAGGCGAATGCCACCTGTATAACATACAAGCTGCAAGTGCTAATTATGAACCCGATTTGTATACTATGAGTGCAAATGGAATATCTGAAAAGTTTTTTATTCCCAATGGTTCTATAAATAAGCAAATGGTTAGTGTTAATGGCCAAAATATAAGATTTACAGCGAACGGAGAACATAATTTTACAGCCATCATGCCCGATGGAACTCAGTACATTTTCCGTGATGTTGCCGTTACGCAAACTCCAGGACTTTCAACAACCGCTCCAAATACAACTTTCCAATATTCAGTTTATTTAAGCCAAATAATCAGCCCAGCAGGTCGAACAATATCTTTCAAGTACAGTCCTGCTATAAATACCTTTTCTCAACAAACCAGGTCTCAAACTTGGGCGGTAGATACCTACAATCAGTTTTTTCCAAATGACTTTTTGAATGCTTCAAGTAGTATCCAAAATCTTTATTTAAGCGAAATTAATTTTGATAATGGGCACATAGTTTTTAATTCTAGTGAGCGTGAGGATATGGCTGGGAGGAAATTAGATCAAATTGCAATTTATAAGGAAGGCAACGTTGATCCCATTAAACTTGTTAAGTTTGGATATACATATTTTGCAGATCCTGTAGGATCATACGGCGATTATACTGTTGATAATCTGCCGTCTGACAATCCAAGTGTTGCAACTGCAGATGAATCCTACCGGCAAAAAAGGTTAAAACTACTTTCCGTACAGATTGATAACAATCCTGCTTACCAATTTGATTATGATTCAACTCCATTACCTTATAAAACATCTTGGGCTCAAGACATTTGGGGATATTTTAATGGTAATACTATTAAATCATTGTTGCCTAACTACAACGATCTGGCGTTTACCGATTATCAGCCTAGCTTAGACATTATTGAAGCGGCAAAAAAAACAACTTTAGGGTTTCGGGCGGCAGATTTTAATTTTACAAAAGCAGGAATTTTGACCCGTGTGACTTATCCTACTGGGGGCTATACTGAGTACAAATATGAACCACATACCTTCAGTAAGGAACAGCTTTCCCAGAATTTAGTAGATAACGTTGTAGCGGTTGATGCAATTGGGACCGGCATTCAGCAAAAAGAATTTGATGTGCCAGCCGTTAACTATGTTTCTGCGAATGGAACAGTTAACCCCACCTATTTAAATGTACGTCTGTTCTGCCAAGGTGGAGTCGGTAAATGCGCAGTTGCAGGTCAAGGAACGGCTGGTGGCGCTAATCCCTATTTTCCAAATGGAAGTGGCAACAATAATTATAGCATGTATGCTTTGCTCGAAAAACAAAATCCCAACACAGGAATTTGGGAACTTGACCAGAATAACATATTCGATTCCAATAATTCATTGATTAGTAGTGGAGCTTACTGCGGTGTAGCTAATGTACTTAGAGAACTTGCACCAGGTCATTATCGCCTTACAGCTCAATTCCCTGTTAATCAAACAGGCACCTTAGGGGGCTTCAGCTCTCATATAGATATCACCTATAAGGTAATGAATTCAACGGTAAACAAAGTCACATATTCAGGACCAGGATTACGCATCGGCCAAATTATAGATTATACAAGCCAAGGGCAAATCGCTCACCAACGCAAAATATCTTATGAAGGCGGACAATTAATGACCCCGACAGTTTTTTTTCGATATAGTTATGGTCCTTTTGGAGGCTACATGGGGCCTAGTTGTTCAACTAATAAAGATCTTGTCGATCAATATAATGCTATTTTAAGAAATAACTCTGCGCTTCGGAATTCCTGTCATGGTAGTGAATTTCAGACGGCGCCACCAGATGTATTAACCACGCGTAATTATTCTATCTTGTACTCTAATCCAAGCTTGCCATACTCTTATTCTGCAAACGGCAGCCTTTACGGTTATTCAACAGTCTATGAGCAACGCATTGGTGGTAATAATCAAGATCAGGGGAGAACTGTTTACCAATACAATTGCAAGCCAGATGCCTACTTTTTTTATGGGTATAATTTACCAGGTATACCTTCGGTACCTTACCTGGACAATGGTAAGTTAATAGAACAGCAAGAACAAAAAAGGAATGATAAAGGAGACTACACAACTATTCACTCGGTACATTATGATTATACCATAGGTAAACCTTTTGTATACTGGGCCTCTAAGGGAGAATACTTGCCAAGAATCAACCAGGACGGAAGTCCAGAGTTTAGTTGCCGTGGCGCGTACTCGTTTGATCCACAAGCCGAGTACCTGCACTTTTACCCAATTAAAACCGGACATGTTAATGTAAGTAGTAAGATTGAGAGTAGCTTGGATGGTAATAGTTCATTAATAGCTACTACAACTTATATATACAATATAAATAATCAACAGCGTATAACTTCAACTCTCGGTAGCAATGGTAAAACCTATACAGTTCAGAATTATTACCCAAGTGATTACAATGTCACTGATGATTTTACCAGTGATATGCGAAACGCCAACATGTTAGATTATCCTATAGAAAGTGTTGTCTCCATTGATGGGCAAGCGTCTCAGGGAAGCTATAACGAGTATGCGAGTCATGATAAAATTATAACTCCAACTAACTCTTATGCTCTGCAAACATTATCTCCATTTGCATTAACGCCCTCAATCCCGAACAACAAAAGGGATAATCATTACGTGCAACAAATACATTATACTTATAACAGTAAGGGCAACCTTATTGATAGCCAGAAACCATCCGGACCAACGACGGTGTATTTATGGGGTTATAATAATCAGTACCCGATAGCGGAGGTGAGGAATGCGAGTTACCAGGAGGTGGCGGCGGTACTGGGGCAGGCTACGATTGACCAGCTGGCGGGTAGCACGAGCAGTGATGCGGCAGCAGTGCGCAATGCGCTGAATGTACTGCGTACAGATAATCGGCTCAAAAAAGCGATGGTGACGACATATACGTATGAGCCGTTAGTGGGGATGACCTCGCAGACGGATGCCAAGGGGATGACCACGTACTACGAGTATGACGGTTTTCAGCGCCTGTTGAACATCAAAGATGCGCAGGGTAACATCGTGAAGCACTATGATTACCATTACCAAAACCAGTAATGATCTTTGTTCAACCCCACTTACCCTTACTCCCGATGAAGAATCAAACCTCAGCCTGGCAGCATGGCGCTGCCCGGCTACGCTATAGCCTGATGCTGCTGGCGCTGCTGTGCACCAGTGGTGCCCTACAGGCCCAAAAGCCGCTTTCGCAGGATAATATTACCGGTACGCTGGACGCCGGCGTGTACTACCGCCCGGACCAGATCATCCTGAAAGACTTTCACTTTACGGCCAGTTCCGGGCAGAGTCTGCGCCTGTATACCTTGAATGGCAGCAGCGGGGCGCTATGCACCACCTTGGGCACTGCGCCCAGCAACAATCAAAACTACATTATCACTTCAGTTCCTCGTCAGCCCAGCTATGATCCACAAGTGAACACGTACAGCACCTGCGATGTAATGCAAAGCATCCAGTATTTGGACGGGCTGGGCAGACCTTTGCAAACGGTGCAGGTGAAAGGCTCGCCCAGCGGCAGTGACCTGGTGCAGCCTTTTGCTTATGATGCCTACGGCAGAGAGGCGCAGAAGTACCTGCCTTATGTAGCGGTTTCGGGTCTGGCAGGCGCTTACCGGAGCGATGCCCTGACGCCGGGTGCGGGCGTGTACCGCTTTTATAATCCTGCGGGTAACGGAGCCAGCGGCACGCAGCAAGATGGTGGTATCGTAACCATTCCAAATCCTTATGCCCAGACCAGCTTTGAACCTTCACCGCTTAACCGTATCCTGGAGCAGGGCGCCCCTGGTGATGCCTGGCAGCCATACAGCGCTTCGGTAGGCAACTCGGGTCATACCCTGAGAACCGAGTATGGCAGCAATGATGCCGATGGCACGTACGGAGTAAGGCTTTACCGGGCTGATGCGGTGATGACCTCTGGGCAAGAGTATCAGCGTACGCTGAGCAGTTCGGGGAACTATGTGGCGGGTCAGCTGTATCTCACTATCAGCAAGGATGAGAACTGGAAGCCATCGGATAACCTGGCTGGTCAGGTACACGAGTACAAGGACAAGGAAGGGCATGTGGTGCTCAAACGCCTGTTTAACCACAACAACGCTACTAACCAGGACGAGGTGCTCTCGACTTACTATGTGTATGATGATCTGGGCAACCTTTCTTTTGTACTAACGCCGGGCGTCAATCCGGATGCCGGACGAAGCAGCGGGAGTGACCAGACCCTGCTGGATAACCTGTGCTACCAGTACCGTTATGACGGGCGTAACCGTTTGATCGAGAAAAAACTGCCGGGTAAAGGCTGGGAGTATATGGTGTATAACCTGCTGGATCAGGTCATATTTACCCAGGATGCCGTGCAGTACACTAAGCAGCAATGGAGCTTTACAAAGTATGATGCACTGGGAAGAGTCGTAATGACCGGGGTAGAAAACGGACATGGCCAGCAAAAGCGGGCGGAGCTGCAAGCTAGCGTCACCACTTTATTACAGCAGGTAGGGACACCAACCACGGAGTGGGAAGTTCGGGATGCGGGCGGCTTTTTCGGCTACACGAACACGGCTATTCCCAGCGGAGCCAACAAGCAAGCCTTAGTAGTAAACTACTATGATGACTATAACGTGCCTGATCTGCCTACTGCCTTTAGTTCACCCAGCGGAGTAAGCGCCCAAACGCAGGGGCTGTTAACAGTCAGCCGTACGGCGGTACTCAACACGATGGGCAACACGGCGCCGGATATGCTTTGGTCAGCGAACTACTATGATGACAAAGGGCGCAATACCTTGAGCTACCAGCAGCATTACCTGGGTGGGGTGCTGCAGGCCGGCAACTATGATAAAGTGACTACCACGTACGACTTTACGAACGAGGTGACGGCGAGCACGCGGGAGCATTATACCCAAAAAAGCGGCAGCTCACCTGCGCTCACGATTGCTGGTAGTTATGACTACGATCATATGGGCAGAAAGCTGCAAACCAGGCAGAAGATGACCGGGGACCAGGACTGGGTGGTACTCTCCAAGCTAGCCTACAACGAAATCGGTCAGCTTAAAAGCAAAACGGTGGGTAACGGGCTGCAAACCACCACGTACAACTACAACGAGCGGGGCTGGCTCCGGGTTGCCAACAGTGGCAATAACCTGATGGTGCTGGATCTGGCTTACAACAGCCCGGAAGATACGGTAACGGCCCAGTACAACGGCAACATCGCAGAGATGCTCCTGAATGGCAACTACCCACAGCAGAAGACTTTTAAGTACAGCTATGATGCCTTAAACCGGCTGACTAGTGCTATTTACCGGCGCGATACCCTTAGCGAGCGGATGAGCTACGATCTGATGGGCAATATCACCAGCTTAACGCGGAGCGGCCAGAACTACCGTACGCTGGCTTACGGGTACGAGAGTGGCGGGCAGAGCAACAAGCTGAATTCTGTAACGGGTAGCGGGTTTGCTACGCGCAGCTACAGCTATGACCTAAACGGGAATGCAAATTCGGATGGCGGCAGTAAGCTGATCGGCTACAATGTGCTGAACCTGCCTGAGCGCATCAGTGATGCAAATAACACCACACTGGCTACTTATACGTATGATGCTGGCGGACGTAAGCTGCGCCACCAGTCCATGCAAGGTGCGGGCAGTGTAACGGATTATGTCTCGGGCATACAGTATAAGGCAGATGGCTCGATTGAGCTGGTGCAAACCGAGGAAGGCAGGGCAACACCGAATGGCAGCGGTGGTTACACGTACCAGTACGACCTGAAAGATCATCTGGGTAACGTACGCTTGAGTGTGGACAAAGACCCAACTACAGGCGGCATCCGCATCTTGCAGCAGGACGACTACTATGCTTTTGGTTTACGGTATGGTTTATACCAGGGATCTCATCCGAATCGTTATCTTTACAACGGCAAGGAGGTGCAAACCGAGCTGGATAACCAATACGATTACGGTGCACGTTTCTACGACCCTGTAATTGGGCGTTTTACTTCAATTGATCCGATGGCAGAGGTATCAAGACGATGGTCAACCTACGCTTATTCATATAATAATCCAGTCAGATTTGTTGATAAGGATGGGATGATACCAGGTGATTTCCTTGATGAAAAAGGAAGAAAGGTCGGTAGCGATGGAAAAGATGACGGAAAGGTTTATGTCATAAAAACAACAGATAAGAATTTCGATAGCGGTGCCCCATCTGCCGGTATTTCAAAAGATGATAAAAAGGCGACTGAGAAGTTCATTAAAGATAATAATGGTAATACGTCCGCATTTGAAAGTAATGACATTGCTTATAAAAACAGTGTTGAGATAGAAGGTAAAGCATCTACCCGACAAGGAATGGTAGATGTTGTAAATCAAGATAATGGACGAGGTGGTACTTCCGATGCTAATAACAGAGAATATGGGGGTGCTGTAAAAAGTGATGGTAGCGGTACAGTTGAACAGGCAAAACCAGGACCTGTTGCCGACCCTATAAAAGACCCCAATGCTCATATTGATTTACCTGCATACGAAACCCGTTCAACATTCCACTCTCATCCCAGTGGGACTAAATTCCTATCATCGGGGGGAAGTAATACAATAGGCGGTAGTACTACCTCTGGTAACTTTTTGAATGCACCATCTAATGTTGGAGGGGATGTAGGAAATAGCGGTAGTAAAATAAACTATGTGTTTTCAAGAGGTAACGGAACAGTTTATATATATAATAATACAGGAGTAATAGCTACAATTCCACAAGCCAACTTTGTAACACCAAAGCAGTAACATAATGAAAAAGACGTTTTTTATAGTACTTGTATTAATTGCTGCGTTAAAAGTTAACGCACAACAAAATAAAGACGAATACAAAGTAATGATTGATTCCGCGATCTGCATTAAATACACTGCGTTTAAGGCGGCAACTAAGAATCAAAACAATAAAGATTACTTTGACAACTTGTATTTACTAAACGAACAGGATCAGCCGTTAAATTACCTTCCATCATCCAATAAGTTTAAGGCTATTACTGTTTATGATGATCGCAATCGCAAGATTATTAAAAAAGGGATTTACGCTTGGAAAGTCTTTGCCTCATTAAATAACAATCGCTTTACAGTAACAATTGTCGACTTCTATATAACTTATAAAAATCACAATTATAACTTTGCAAATGGTGGTGGGTCAAAAACCACATTTGATTATGAATGCGGTTCAAACAATTGGAAACTACTTAGTTCTGAGAATAAAGGTAATTAAGAAAACAACAAAGCCCCGATTGGGGCTTTGTTCGTATTATAGCTTTTACTTAGCCAATTCCTGAATATGCCTTTTAGTAATAAAGGCATCAATAAACGTCTTGACCAAATGCTTATCCTCTGGGCTAAATAACTCCACTTCCTTAAACTGTTTAAGCAGTTCCCGGTCGGTCAATTGCGCCGCTATAGTCGGATCACTCACATCATCATTCACCAGGTAATCAGCAGTCGTATCCAATGCTTTGGCCAGCTTAGAAAGCATATCGGCTGCTGGTTTAGCCTTTCCTATCTCATAACGGCCAATCTGTACATACGTCAGCCCGACGATCGCGCCAAGCTCCGCCTGTTTCAGTCTTTTTTGGGTACGTAGCTCCCTGATCCGGCTTCCTAAACTCATTCTTCCTTTAATCCTTTAACATCAAAAATACTAAGAATGATACATAAAATGCGTGGTAAAATACAAATGGGTATCATTTGCTTTTATGAACATAGCATCATTATTATTGCTGCAATAAAAAGCATTATAACATCTGATTTTATATGAATGTAGTACCTAAGCTAATTACAGATAATCCAGAGTTGTTACTTTACATGGATGGAAAACTTCACACTACGGTATTGGGCGGCATCAAACTGACCGGCTTTGACCGCTTAAAAGTAACATTGAAGATTGTCAGCGGTGGCAACACCAACAAGGCCTTTCGCCACAACCTTGACCTGTACAACAGTGTTCACACCGAGCAGCTGATAGAGAAAGCCGGTGATGCGCTGGATGTGGCTGCCGCTGAACTGGCCGGGGTGATCAGCCGCCTGACTGCTGCCCTGGAAGATTACCGGACCGAGCGGCTGGAAGCCATGAAGCCAAAACAGGCAGAAAAGAAACAGCTCACCGAAGCCGAGCGCAAAATTGCGCTGCAATACCTCAAAGCGCCCGGCCTGCTCGGACGGACCCGGCAGGCGATCTCGGCCAGCGGCATTGTCGGTGAAGAAGTGAACAGCCTGATCGCCTACCTGATCTATACCTCCAGAAAGCGGAATACACCGCTGCATCTGATGTGCCTGGGGCCTTCCGGAACCGGCAAGACCTGGTTACAGGAAAGGGTCAGCGAACTGATCCCGGAAGAAGATAAGCTGGAGATCACCATGCTATCGATGAACGCTTTTTACTACTTCGGTAAGGATGAGCTTAAAAATAAGTTGCTGCTGATCGAAGATATGGATGGTGCAGATAACGTGTTGTACCCGCTCCGGGAACTGCAAAGCAAGCGCAGGATCAGCAAAACGGTAACCCTGAAAGACAGCAAGGGCAACCTTAAAACGGTTACGCTTAACGTAGAAGGCCCGGTTTGTGTCAGCGGGTGTACCACCCGCGAACAGCTTTACGAAGATAACGCCAACCGCTGTATCCTGCTCTACACGGATGATAGCCCTGAGCAGGACAAAAAGATCATGGACTACCAGCGCAGGCAAAGCGCAGGGCTGCTTGATCACCAGGCCGAGCGCAACGTGCGCGAGCAGCTGAAGAATGTGCAGCGCCTGCTGCAGCCGGTGAGCGTTAAAAATCCGTTCGCTACCTACCTGCAACTGCCGGAAGCCATCTTTAAGCCCAGGCGTACCATGCTGCTGCTTTTGTTGTTCACCGAAACCATTACGTTCTACCACCAATACCAAAGGGAACTGCAAACCGATACCACTACAGGTGAGCAGTACGTAGAAACTACGATTGAAGATATTGAGGTTGCTTTTTCGCTGCTGGAAACAACCCTGCTTAAAAAGAGCGATGAGCTGAATGATGCCTGCCGTTCATTCTTTGAAAAGTTGAAAGCCTGGCTACGGCAAAACGACAGCGAAACCTTTTACAGCAAGGAAGTGCGCCCGGTCTTTCGCCTCAGCCCAAGCAGCCTAGCTCGTTACCTGTATGAACTGGAACGCATGGGTTATATCAAGATCGCGCGCGGCAGCCGCTATAAAGGCTTTGAATACAAGGTACAAAGCTGGGATGATCTGGAAACCCTGACCAATGATGCCCATGAAATGATGGAAAACATCCTTGCTGAGATACGTAAGGTAAATCATAGTATCCCAGGTGTATCCCACAGTCCCGATGGGTTACATAACGTGCAGAAAACCAGCAAGAAAAGTACAGTAACCCAACAACAATAGAAAATGCAAGGCACCTTAAAAAATCCGCTGTATATCCGGCTGCATGCAGGCTTTACCCAATGGCTCAGGATACTCAACTTTGAACCTACCAGTCCCCGCGATATGCCCAAAATGTTGGTGGAGTTCCTGCTTTACTTAGAAGCGCAAAACTGCGACCATCCACATGATATCCAGCCCGATCACCTGAAAAAATACCTGGAATGCCTCCACGAAAGGCCAAGCCAGACCGCAGCCGGTGCGATCAGCCTCAACTATATTCGGAAACACTTACAGGTGATCCGCAAGTTCAGCCGTTACCTGATGGAAAGCGGCCAGCCGAGCTTTACTGTGAAATTGCGCATCAAAGGAAAAAGCACCAATATCAAAAGCATACTGACCCTGGCCGAGATCAGCAAGCTTTACGATGTGGTTAAAGATGATATATACGGGCTTCGGGATCGGGCTATGCTTGCCCTTTATTATGGTTGTGGCCTGCGGAAAAACGAGGCGGTTAATATCAATGTCCGCGACATCCTGCCGGATAAAGAACTGGTTTACGTTCGCAAAGGAAAAGGTTATAAAGAGCGTTATGTGCCATTGGCCGGTACTGCTAAAACCGATCTGGAGAACTATATCCTGTATGCCCGTCCACACTTTGCCGGTGATAAAAAAGAAGATGCCTTATTCCTTAATGTCAGTGGCGCAAGGCTTACCGGCCAAACCTGTTATGATCGTTTACAGACCTTAAAAAAAGCTGCGGCCATTCCTAAACCCGTCGGGCTGCATACCCTGCGGCACAGTATTGCCAGTCATCTGCTTCATTCTGGTATGCAATTGGAACAGATACAACGCTTTTTAGGGCATGGCAGCATGGAAAGTACGCAGATCTACACCCACCTACAGCATGAACAAAAAATATGAGTTCGGCCTGGCTACGCTGGCCGCTTTAGAGCCTTTCCGGGCTTACCTGAAACATGAGCAGTTCAGTCACAGCTACATCCATCAAACCATCAACTATACAGCCACATTCCACGAATGGCTAACTGGCCAAAGCCTGGCTTTAGCGCAGATCACACACGCCGATGTGATGGAGTTTGCCGACCATCTCAGGCAGAAAGGCTTTAGTATCAAGCTGATCAATCAGATCATGCGGACCTTACGGTATTACTTCTCCCACCTGCAACAGGAACAGGAAATTGGCATTAATCCGGCAGCGGGAATCATACTTAAAGGTACAGTCAGAAACCTCCCGCACGACCTGTTAACCATGCCTGAAATGGAGGCGCTTTATGAAAGTTACCAGGTCACAGACAACCGTACCTACCGCAATAAGGTAATTATAGGATTACTTGTTTATCAGGCCATTACAAGAGATGAACTGAGCCATTTGCGCCCTGAGCACCTGAAACTGAGAGAGGGCAAAATCCATATTCCTGCAACCGGCAGACAACTTGGCCGTTTACTTCCATTGCAGCCCCATCAGATCCTCGAACTGCATGAATACTTGTTGGTCATCCGCCCGAAAATACTGGCTGAGCGCCTGGCCGAACGACCGGGGCGCAAGCCGGATCGCTACAAGGATGAACAGGATATCGAGCGTTTGTTTATCAGCATCAACACATTAGAGGACATCAAAAACAGTCTTTTACACCTCAACTATGCGCTTAGGAAACTGAATCCCAAATACAAACATGCTAAGCAGATCAGGCAAAGTGTGATCACGGAATGGCTCAAAGAAAAGAACCTGCGTACCGTTCAATACATGGCCGGGCATCGTTATGTCAGTTCAACTGAAAGATATAAAACCACCAATCTGGAAGACCTGAAAGAGGCACTTAACAAGCATCATCCACTGACTTTATCTTAAAAAAAAATACCCTATTAAGTCCGTAGAACTCGAAAAACAACCAACCCGGCGGCGGCCTGTGGTAAAAATCAACCAACCATCAGGGCTTGTATGAAAAAAAATATCTGTTAACTTTACGAGCCTAAACGTTCTTTATAGCACCGAAAAAGTGCAAATGGAAAAACCAGGGAAAATCGTAAAACTTATAAGGGGCAATACGATTACGGTGCACGTTTCTACGACCCTGTAATTGGAAGATGGACAACCATTGATCCGATGGCCGAATTAGGTAGAAGATGGAACCCGTATAATTATGTAATGAATAACCCTATCAGGTTGACAGACCCTGATGGAATGTGTCCGGAGTGTGAGATCAAAGTAAAGAATCCAACAGATGGTCAAACCTATATATCGTCTGGAAATGCCACGTATACCTATTCAAATGGTAACTGGACAAGACAAAGCGGTGAATTAGACGAAATAAAGGTTGTAGCAAGCAGTTACGCGCAAGGACCATACGCTGATGCCGCTAATGGAAAGGCCGAATTTGGTTTATATCGAGCAGGCTTTAATGCTGATGGTGATTATGCAGCTGCATCAGGAAACGTAGCTGGCTTTTCAGGGGAAGCACATGCTAAAACCGATGATGGTTTCGATTTCGGGGCTTCTGCGGCTGTAGTTAAAGCTGATGGAGCCGCGCGGTTGGGTACAACGGATGTTAATGCTAATGGAAAAGCAAGCGGCAGCTTACTATCAGCAAACGCTGGAATAAGTGGTGAGGTCAATTTGTCAAAAAATGGTGTGACCGATATTGGAGGTAAAGCTGAAGCCGGTGCTTATGTAGCAAAAGGTGAATATACTGGCGGGTTTAATATATTAGGCGTCAAGTTCGAATTTACACAGGGTGGTTCAATCGGCAGTGCGCATATTGGTGCAGAAGGATCGGCTGGACTTAATGTCAAAAAAGGAAGCGCAAGTATTGAAGGCAGCTTTAATATTGGTTTAGGTGCCGGTGTGAAAGAAGGCTTTAAATTAGAAATCCCGTGGTTCAAAAAATGATAAACTACTTATAATTATGCTTATAAAAATTATATACATCATATTCATTGCAGTAGCTGACTTTTTACTGTATTCAATGCTTAATAAAACAGCGAAAGTAAACTCATCCCTTTTGTGGACGTTTTGGATTATATTCTTGCTTGTTGTTTTATTGCATACAAGTTTGTTTAAACTGGATTTTCTATTACCGTTTGACCGTTTTCTGATGGTTATTCAGTTTCTGGTAGAACTGATAATATTTCACTTTGTAGGCAAATATTACATTAACAAAACGCAACGTTCTACACGTTTGACGCCCGAAGTGTCAGCATTTGCGGTTAAAATGGCTTCTTTCATATTCCTAAAAGCCATTTATATATTGATATTTATCGTTCAATGTATGTTTATTCTTACTGAAAATTATAAATCATGAGAAACCTAATCCTATAATTACTGTTAAATATGGCGTTCACAGCCGGAGCGCAAACAACAAAAAAGGACACCGCCCCTTGCTCACACAAGCGTCATACTGTGTAAATAGAAAAGCCCAGCCTAATGGCTGGGCTTTTCTATTTACATGCATTGTAGCTTTGACCTCATTATAGTGCAAAGGATTATGTCTCGGGCGTCCAGTATAAGGCAGATGGCTCGACTGAGCTGGTGCAGACCGAGGAGGGCAGAGCTATGCCGAATGGCAGCGGTGGCTACACGTACCAGTACGATCTGTAACTGGTAGAAGTATTGGTGAAGCTAATAAGGGAATAGGCATGAGGGATTTGGCTTTAAAAGTCTTAGACGTGTTTAAAAACGATGGGTTGATGACAGGAACCCGCCAAGCCGATGGGACATGAAAAATGACCAACACTAAGATAACGGCTGAACAATACAATACTTTAAAGAGCGTTTTCAAAAATCTTGACAATAGCGGTTTCACTGCTGCTGAACAAGAACAGCGGCGGAAAAAAGAAAGAGAAGAAACAGGTTCCCATATTAAATAACCATTATGAAAACTTATATAAGATACACGCGATCAAAATGGTTACTGGTTATAGTGATCTTTATTCTAAGTTCGTGTAATAAGCAAATGAAGTTTGATAAGAGCAAATGGAATGAGCAGCAAGACCCGCTTTTTCCATCGTCATATCGACCTGAAATGTTTAAGGACCTAACTACAAATAACAAATTGGTAGGAATGAATTATAATCAGTTAATAGCAAAATTGGGAACCCCAGATAACAAAGGTGGCGGGTTAATCAGCTATAAAATTATGGTTGAATATGGAGGTGGTATTGATCCTGTTTATACAAAGGAGCTAAGGTTCGCTGTTTCAAAAGATTCCTTAATATCATCTTATAAAGTAGTAGAATGGAGGAAATAAAATGAAAAACCTAACCTTATTATTATTGCTAAGCATGGCTTTCACAGCCCATGCGCAAACCGCACAGCAGGACAGCGCCCACCGCGCCTATCACCTGTTGCATGAGAAAGACCCTAAGCAGAATAACCCCTATGCGTTTGCAGACAGCGCCAAGAGCAAAAAGCCGGTGAAAAAGAAAAAAACAAACTAAATGAAATACCAAGCCGCCCCGAAAACGGGCGGCTTTTCTATTATATCGAATTAAGCGCGTGGGCTAAAGTGTCTTTTAATCGCTTTTTTGATACCAGTGCATCGAGTATGGAGAAGAAAGCGGACTTCTCCTTTTCTTCAAGCTGATCTACCAAGGCCAGCTTTTCAAAAATCGACTTATCGTAAGAGTTCACCTCTTTAAATATATCAACGGTGTTAACGAGTTAAACCAACTTAACGCCTAATGCCTAGGTGAAATTTTAAGTTCTTTTATATAGCTTGATAAAACGCCAGATACTCGCGTGTTTGTCGTAACAGGTGTTCGTTCTTAGCGTTCGTTGTCAATGCACAAATGCTCCCTGAAAATTTCAATCATCATAAAAGGTTGACTGTACTTCCATATCGTGGATGATAAGAAGGTTGGTAATAGATATAACCATAGCTGACCAGTTCCTTGATACATTTATGATAGGTGACAATACTATGGATATGGGCCAGTTCCATCAGTTTGTTCCGGCTGACCGAAAAGCATTCAGTATACTCCTGCTCATGCCAAAGGTACACGAGGCCCATATACAGGCTGAGGTGCCAGACGGTGATCCGCTGATCCGCAATTAGCCTTCGGAAAGCCCGGTGGATGCCGGATAAATGATGAGAGGCAACCGCAGCCATTTACAGTGATTTCGTTTGATTTTGCAGCAGCTTCATGATCTCCGAATGCCGGTAATAGTAAGTACCGCCGATCTTCGAATATTTCAACTGTCCGCAAATTCTTAAATTCTGCAAGGTTCCGGAAGAAACCTTGAGCAGCGCTCTGACCTCGCTGGTCTTGAGCCATTCTTTTGCGGGTTCGATCTTGGTACCCAACAAGGCTTTAATATCGCTGAGCAGTTCCACCCGGAACGCCTCCAAATCTTCTTTGGTAATCACTTCTGCACTCATCACTTCTCAGTTTGCTGTTTGTCTGAAGTTCCCAAAAGCAGGAACACTTTGCTTCGCTGGTTATGTTTGAAAGAAGGTTCATAACGGATATAGCCGAAGTCATGCAGGTCACGGATGCATTTATGATACGTTGTCGGTGCCGATAGTTTCGCCACACGCATCAGCTCGTAACTGTAGGCTTCTACCGGGTTCCGGCAGGCATGCAGTTGCCAATATCTGAGCAGTGCTGCATAAATGCCGATATGGGTAATTGAAATCCGGGCATCCCGTTCAATCGCCTCAAAAAATGCCGATAAGGGCCTGATCGCTTCCATGCTTGGCTATAACCGTTACGCCCTGTTCAGGATACCCTCAGGTTATTCCTTCTTTTTTCCGCCTTTTGCCCTTGGTCGTTGTCCGCCACTCCCTGTTTCTGCGTTTCGGCCTTCTTTTCCTGTTGTTGCTGCGAAACATCACTTTGAGCTTGGCCTTGTCCCTGCTTTTGAAGGGGCCGAACTTCCAGGCGCTGCATATGGCTGTCATAAAATTTGAGGGATTTGTCCAGTGGGCTGGCTTCCAGGGAAACTGTTTGTTCTTTGCCGTCCGTAACGAGGGTTGCTTTCTGTTGATTGCCTTTTTCCAGTGAGGCCACCAGCCGGGCCCGGTCATAGGCATCGTCCAGCTCTTTCACCGGGTAGTTAGCCAATGTTTTTTCCAGGTCGAAGCCGAACACCTTGCGTTGCAAAAAGTTGCCGTTCTCATCCGTTTGCTTGAAGTTCAGCTGTGTCCAGGCCTGGTAGGTTTCGTCCGTCGCCCTAAACCGGACCTTCTCGCCTTCGCCGGTCTGTTCCAGTTTGTTAAACTCCTTGAATACGGCCCGGCCTTCCAGCATATTGTACCGTTCTTTCAGCGTGAGATTGTTTTCCTTGCCGACATAATAGGTCTGGGTTAGGGCTTCCTGGTTACCTGCCGGTTTTACTGTCAGCTCAAAGCTGTTGAAGAAGTACATATCGCTTTCTTTGGACTTCTGAAAGTTCAGTACAGACTTAACCTCGCTTTGGTTGAACGTGGTTTCATGTTCAATTTTGAAGGAAGCCTGCTGCGACTGGATCATCTCTTTCAATTCATTATCCAGGCCTTCTCCAAAGCCCATGAACTTTACCTGGTTTTTCAGGTAATCATAGTTTTTCTCATTCATGATTCACTCGTTTATCGTTAATACTTTGGTTGACTAATACATTGTTGCGCAGCAGCAGCGGATGCTTGTCCTGGAGCTTCGCTTTGATGCGCTTGATCTTTTTAGAAAATAGGCCCTTCGCGGTGGTTAGTCCGGCACCCGCCAGTTGCGTGGTCAGTGAAGGATCAAGGCTCATGAACTGCACGCCCTGTACACCGCTGCTGGCGCCATCCCGAACCGCGTCCCCCGTTATCGCTTCCGGTACCCGGATACCTTCGAGGCCATCAGTCATGTCGTACACCGTTAGGTCGACCGGCAGAATAGTATAACCAATGCGAACCATCTTAAGGGTCATGGTTAGCCGCTGGTTATACAGCGAACCGCTGCCGTAGATGAGCTGGCCTTTGGGAAGGAGCTGCCCGTTTAAGGTCACTGTGTCCATCAGCTTCAGCCGGACTACGCTTCCCTGCGTAATTTTCTGGTTCCCATCAATGATCGCGGGGATCGCCCGGAACCGGCCCACGGACACTGCCGGCTGTCTTCGCTGGCTGTCCAGTCGTTCCGGGTGCTGAATATCCAGGATCTTTTCCATCAGTCTGTTCATCTGTTTGAGTTCCGGGTCTTCTGCAGGCGTCTGTACCTGTATGGCAGGAGCAGCAGCTTCTGAAGTCACGGGTGCTGACGGGTTGCTTTTCTCTAGCGCTGCCGGAACGACTACCGGCGGATGAATTGCCTTGTGCAGCGCCGCCAGCCTCGCGTATACTTTAGCCTCATTGGTCGCCGGATCACTCGTGCTATTTGGCTTCTCGATGCGGGAGGTACCCGTCATCCGGCTGGCGAGCATCGAAGCCTGCGGCTGCGGGAAATGCAGCCTGGCCGTATCCGTGTCCGCCCGCTGGTGGTAATAAGGGTCGCTTTTCATCTGCTGGCGTAGTTTATCGGAATCCCTGGCGGCCTGGTCATAATAGCTCATCTTGTCCAGGTTAGTGTCGCTTTTCAGCCGGGCTTCCGGCAACTGGCTGTTGAAGCCCCGCGCGGTGGCCTGTTGATCTTCTATCGGGCTGGCTTTACCGCCGCCCAGCGCCCAGAAAAACAGGGTCACAAACGGCAGCACCATTAAGGGCATCGCTAGCAGCATCTTTCGCTGCCGGTCCATTTTCGGAGTTAAGTTTTGTGGTTTCATATCGAGATTGTTTGTATTGACACGAGAGGTTAGTGATTAATGACCTTGAGATCCCGGTTTTCGAGTGTTGCCCACCGCTCAATCAGGAAGCCGTGTGGATTATTGTCGCTGCGCGAGGCGTTACGTAACTGCCCTTGGGTAATCAGGCTGCGCGTGACTGTACTGGTGGTCCGGATGATATTTTGGGTCGCATAGCATTTGAAAGCGTAAGGGTAGCTGCGCAGATCTACGGCGACACTATCGACTTGAATTTGCTGGCTGATATTACCGGCAATGATGTTGGCATAGTAACCATTCTCACTCAGGTTGTCGTATTCCTTTTTGGCTGATTCATCAGCCAGGTACAGCGCTTTGGTCAAGTTAGCCTGGATGACCTTTTCATCCGGGTCCAGCGTAAAAAATAACTGGTGGAACGTTTTTACATGGTCACGGGCTTCCACCGCAACGTTGTCTTTACGGCCGGCGGCAACAGCTTCCAGTACTTTACCATCATAAAGAATGTACACCTTGCTTTCCGTAGCCACGATCAGTGACCTGCACTGGTAAACCGTGAAGCACACGATTGAAAACGAGGTAACGATAACTGCTATGGTAAAGCCGCGTACGTGCTGGAATGCGGTTTCCAGATTGCTGAATTTTTTGAACATCTTTCTAGGGTTGAAGAGGTAAGACTTAATTTTTTCCGGATAGCTTCTCTTTGAGTGGTTCAGGGTTGCCCGGAGATTGGCCCGGGCTGGCGTTGCCTGCAGAGGATGAGGGCCTAGCCGGATTTGCATGGCTTCCTGTAAAGCCTTGCATCAAATTGCCGCCGATATAAGACACCGCCATGGAGGCCAAAGCACTGGTGCGGTTGAACAGGGCGTGCCCGCCGACGTTCATAATATAACCTGCAATACTGGGAACCGTGAAATAGCCCACAATGCCGATCACCATGAAAATCAGGTAAGCGGTGTTCGTATCGCTGAAGTGCACATCGGCCGATCCGCCCGATTGCTCCAGTTGGATCATGTTCTCCTGTATCTTGGCGATGATCGCACCGAAAATATTGGCGACCGGCAGCCAGAGATAAACATTGACATACCTAGCGATCCACTGCTTCAAAGTATGCTGGAAGCCGTCAAAAATGCTGAGCCCGAAACATAGCGGCCCGAGTATGGCCAGCACGATCAGCTTAAAGGTCCGGATTGTATCGATACATAAGGCTGCGGCTTTAAACAAGACGTTTAATAGCTCGGCAATTGCTTTCTTGATCATGTTTTTGAACCCCCAGCCGGAGAACTGATCGGCCATATTAGTGCTGCCCGTGCTGGTGCCGGTGCTGTCGGGATGGCTGTACTGGTACCACTTATCCGGGTCACTGTTCATGGAGGTGGCCCCCTGCTGTTCGCCGGATGAGGTTTGTTCGTTTTCCAGCATGCGGGTAATGGCGGCATTGGAAGTCGTGACCATCGCATCGGTAGCCGTGACGGTAGGTTCCAGTATACCGTTCATCAAGGTAAGTACCAATGGAAAGATCAGGATACAGAAACCGATGGCGAACGGCCGCAGCAGCGGGTAAATTTCCACCGGCTCCGCGGCTGCGAGGTGCTTCCAGACCCGTGCGCCGATATACCACAAGGTAGCAAAGCCGGCAATACCCTGGGATACACTGAGCATCCCCGAACATAATGTCATCATCTGTTTGTACAGGTTGTTCAGCACACCCTGCAGGCTTTGCAGATCATCTGCCACCCCTTGCGCCATCGACAATAAAGGCATGAGCGTCGCCAGAGCGGCCAGGGAAGTCACTTTAAATAGTTGATTTTTCATTGTTAAATCAGTTTATGCCGTAAAGATTTCGGAGGGTCTGCCGGTCGTTGTCGTCCCGCGCCCTTTGCACAGCAGTTCTGTAGTTCTGGTCGTTAAATTTCCGGAGGAAGCTTAATTGGGTCTGGCTTACCGTATAGATATGGTCAATGGCCGTCAGCCTCTGGGCATCGCTCATCCGCAATTTGCTGTCTGTTAAAATCAGGGATAAGTCATCGATGTTCTTCAGGCTGCTGCTGATCAGGTGATTATACACACCTAGCATATAGCTGATCTCGGTTGCAGTAAAATGCTTATCCTGACGGAAAGCAGACCAGGCACTACGATACTCACTGATGACCGTAGTTTGGTTATTAACGATATCTACAACGCGGACATAGTTCCGGACGGTTGGACTGACGGCCAGCAGTCCGTTCAGAAAGGCCTGATGTAAGTTGAAATTGCCCTCAGAAACGTCCTGAACTGCACGGTAGCCTTTATTGAGCACTTCATAGCCGGTATACATCTGCGATAGCATAGTTTTCAGACCGGCCAGTTTCTGGTAGTCCAGGGAGAGCTGTTTCAGCAGATCATCTATGGATTGCGCCCGGCTTCTTCCCGGGGTCATGATGCTCATGCTGAGCATCATGACGAGTGTTGTCATTATTTTTTTCATGAGCTTACGAATGAATGCCGTATAATTTCTTGAGTTGATTACGGTCGTTGGTCGAACGTTTACGAGATTGAGCCATTTGCCGGCAGCGCGACGTGAAGGAGATCGCAAAAGCCTGCTTGTCCTGCATCCGGGCATAAAGGTGGTCGATGCGCTCTAACCGCTGGTGATCGTTGAGTTGCAGTTGCCCCGGGGTCAGCACCTGGCTGAGATCGTTCATATCCTGGTTGCATTGCCTGAGCAGGTTCTGTTGTACCTGAACGATATAGGTCAGTTCAGCCGCATTCATTATTTTCTGCTGTTGCTGCCAGGTGAGCTCTCTGGAGAATAGATTTTGGATGTTCGCCTGCATGGCGATCATCGCTTTCCCTTTCGGATTGGACTGGATGACCGGGCTAACTTGCTTAAGCGAATTCAAATAGGCTTGGTTCAGATTGAATGATCCCGATTTGAGATCATGGGCCGTATTCAGGCCTGTCTCCGTGATACGGTACCCGGTCTGGAGCCCCGACAGCATAACCTGGTAGGCTGCGATCTGCGCAAGCATCAGTTTGAATTTAGTGGATTGCTGGTCGAATATACTGCCTGTGCCCTGGGCATATAAGACATTACCCGCCAGGCCGGTGAAAAGAAAAATCATGCTGAGCTTTTTCATAGTGATGGATGAGGGTTTTAAAGTTGCTTAATGAATGCCGTATAATTGTTTGAGGTGCTGCCGGTCTGTCTCGTCCTTCGCCCGTTCGTAACTGATGTCCACATTCTGCTGGTTGTACTGTCGGAGGTGATCCAGATTCGTTTGCATGCCGGTGGAGGCATGGTGAACAACGGCCATTCGTTCTGCATCATCCATCTGGGTGCTGAATGAGTTCACAGCTAATAGAAGCTCATCGAGGTTACGGGCACTTTCCGCCAGCATACCGCCGTAGATGTTCTCCATCGCCTGGAGTTCTGCCGCAGAAAAGTGCGGATCCTGGTGAAAAAGCGCACTGGCCTGGTGATATTCCGTGAGCAGCTGGGCTTGCTGGCTGATGATCGTTTTTACCTCTTCATAATCCGCGATCACCGTTTTTACCTTGGACAGTTCGGTATAATAATCCTGATATAACGTACGTTCCTTACCCAGCCAGCCGGAGATATCGTTCAGGCTGTTCAGGTGCAAGCTATTTTCCACCTGCTTTTCGGCATTTTGCAGCGCAATGGTCTGGTTCTGCAATTGCTGCACCTTCAGATCGAGCGCCATGATGACCTTTTTGACGACTGTACTGACCAGGCTGACGACAGGAATTTGTGCGGTCGCTTCTCTTGACGGAATCATGAGCAAGGCGAGCGCCAGGTTGAGTATCCAGAGTATCTTTTTCATACACTTAAATTTTTGGTTTGATAGTAGGTTTCCAGGTGGATTTCTCCGCCTGGTGCATTTTCTTCCAGGTAAAGTAGCTGCTGCACGGGTTCCAGGAACACGTAACTAATGCTGCCGATAGCGTAAAGATGCCCGCTTGATCCCCAACCGTAAATGGCAAGGAAACTATGCTCCCGCAGGTAGTTGCCATTCACAAAATAGCGCCGGGTCACCCGGAAAAGCTGACCGTGAGGATTGATCAGCAACTGCACCAAATATTCAGCAGCTGGTTCAGCTTCACGCCAGGTTCTGACATAGACCTTTTGCAGGGCCTTCCGGCTTGCCCGGTGGGCGTTGCAGAATTGAAACAGCGCTCCGATGACCGATCTACACCGGGTAACTGCGTTTTGCTTTTTCATCTTATCCTCCTTTCTTTTGGGTTTGTTGGACCATCATCTCAATTCCCTTTTCCATGCTGCCATATTGAGCGGCCAATTCCAGTACCCGCACCCGTTCAGTTCCTTCCGTGGTGTAGGCGTAGTATTCTTCCGGGCAGAGCTCATTTTTGAAGACCTTCATGACTTGGCCGCCGATATCCACAAAGATTTCGCGGTTGTCCTTGTTGACGGAGAGCAGGATCGTTTTTCCTTTTTCATTCATGCCCAACACGTCCTGCAGTTTCTCGATCTTTCCCTGGAACTTGCGCATATCCATCAGGATCTTGAGGTCGGCGTTATTGATAATGGCGTCCTTGATGATCGGAGAACTGATCAGGTCATCCAGTTCCTGGGTGATCACAATAGGGACGCCGTTAAACTTCCGGATGGTTTTGAAGGCATATTTGAGGAATTCGGCCATGCCGGACTTGGCGATCGCCTTCCAGGCTTCGTCAATCGTCAGCACTTTCCGCACGCCTTTCAGCTTCCGCATCTTGGAGATGAACAGTTCCATGATGATCAGCGTGACGACCGGGAAGAGGATCGGGTGATCCTTGATGTTATCCAGTTCGATGACGATAAATGGCTGGTCCAGCAAATCCAGGTTCTCGCGCCCGTTCAGCAGGTGATCAAATTCACCGCCCGCATAATAAGGTTGCAGCACATACAGGAAATTATCCACATCAAAATCCCGGTCTTTTACCTTATGTCCTTTGAGCACCTCCACATACTGAATTGCGAGATATTCATAAAAAGAGTCGAAGCAGGGAAATACCTGCGGATCGTTCTGCAAGTGCTGGTAATAACCTTGCAGGGCGTTGGAGAGCGCTACATATTCCGAACGGTTAAAGCCCTCGTTTTCCTGCTTCCATAACGCGATCAGCAGGGCCTTAAGGCTTTCTTTTTTCTCCGTGTCGAGCGTCTCCCCAGGCTTGATGAAAAAAGGATTGAAGCGGATCGGATTCTCCTCGCTATAGGTGAAATAGTAACCGCCCACCAGCTCGCAGAGTCCCAAGTAGCTGCCGCCGATGTCCACCGTTACGCAGTGCGCGCCTTGATCATACAGAGAGCGCAGGATGTGGTTCACCGTCATGGATTTGCCGCCGCCCGAAGTGCCGCAAACCAGCATACCCATGTTCGAGGTAATCCCCTCCCGGCGCGGTGCGTCGAACAGGTCGACAAATACCGGCCTTCCGGAGCGGTCACAGAAACGGATACCGGCATCAGGCCCAGCACTCTGGTAGTTACTCTCCAGGTTTAAAAAGCAGCACGCCTGTTCGGCGAAAGTGTCGAAGGTATCGTTGGCCGGGAAATCGGCAGCATTCCCTGGAATACCTGACCACCAGATCTGCGCGGCGCCGACCGTTTCCATCTTAGCGGCAGCATCCATGCCGGCCAGGGCGGAAGCCACCTGGTTCTTCATCATTTTCAGGCGCTCCTTATCCTCGGACCAGACCATGACGTTGAAATGGGCTTTCACTGGCAGGCGCCCTTGGCTGATGGCTTCATTGAGGAAGTCGTTTGTAGCCTGTAAGGCAATCGCATTTTCGCGGGAATACGCGGATAAGGATTGCAGGCGAAGCCGCTTTTTCTCTAATTGTTTCAGCGTAGCCTGGGTGTCACCGACAAAGAGGTACTGGTTATAAATATGATCGCAGGGGAGCAGCAGCCCTAACCCTGCGGCAAAGCTGACCGGGAACTTGGTCTTATCGGTGGAAAAGCTATCATAGGTGATGCGTGATCCACACATCCCCGGCAGGCTTTCCGCATCACCCAGGGTATAGATAGCCACCTCCCGGTTGCCGATACGCATATCCTCGCCAAAGCTGATATCTTCATAGAGAGGCTGATCCTCTTTTTCAGGCAGATAGCAATACCGTTCGATCAAGCCGCTGCGCTTCGCCTGGCTCGTTAATTCTTCACCTTTCAACTGCCGTAATTGCAGCAGCCGCGTATCTTCCAACAGCCGCTTGAATTGAGCCGCCTGATCCAGAAAAGCCTGAATGATCCGGCTTTCCAGCGCATCTTGTGGCACCAAAGTGGGGTACAATAAATTAGAGAGCAGGGAACTGGAAACTTTTCGGCCTCCCGGTTTTCGCGTCAACAGCAGGTAGCAATCATGCTGGAGGTAGGGTCTCCCGCTAAAATAACGCTCACTGGCCTGCTTCAAAAAGCTGCTCGTACGATGCCCGGCGGCGGGCTGATATGACCGGCTCAGGAACCAGTCCTGCTTGTGCACGACACAGTGTGGTGGTAGCGCTCGTATCGCTTTCACCCAGGCCTGGTGCAATCCTTCGTAATCTTCGTCGGACAACGTGAATAATTCGGGCAGCCTGACCTGGTAGACCAAGGTCACATCGCCCTGCTTGGAGAGGATGCAGTCCTGCTCAATGCCCAGAATCGGTAATCGATCTTTTAATTCCTTTTCCATGGATCTGACGATGAATGATGAACGCCTTGGATAGTATAGTAAATTCCATCTGTTTGAGGTTGTGGTTTCCCTGGTGATCCCGGTTGGCGCTGGTGCAGCCGACCGCTCAGGTGCTGGAAATTTCTCCGGGTGTAGGATTTGAGTACCCGTGGAAGTCGTTTACGGGCAATAACTTTCATCAGGCCATGCTCCCCATATTGGTGGCTCCAGGCGAATATCCGGATGCTGCCCGTGACCCCTGCGCCACCCACGAGTGGCAGGCAGATGTACGTGGGTGCGCCACAGATATACAGGACTGCAAATGTGATCATCAGCACAATGACCATCGCGCCGAAATACCAGATGTACTGCGCCCGCAAACCCTGGAATTCGATGCTTTTATTAATGCCTTTGTTAATAGTGTAGATACTGTTGCTCATATTTCTTAGTTAATTTTTAAGGATTTATGTTTCCGGACGGGTGCCTGCTCTGCCGGGGCTTCTCTGCTGCGGAAGTTACCCGCAGCGGTTTCTGCTGGTCCAGGGTGTTGTTCCGGTTCACGCAACGGGATGATAACCGCTTCCCGCTCTTGCTCTGTGGCAAGGGGTTCATTTGGATGCTGCTGCTGCTTACCCCGGATCTGCGCGGCTATTTCCTGTTCCAGCCGGGTCAGCTCCGACTTGAGTTGCTGAAGCTCTGCCTCCCGGTCAAACGGGCGGCCGATCAGCTTTTCCATTTGGGGAATCTGCTCACGCAGGGTTTCCAGTTCTTTGGTGTGCTTATCCAGCAGGGACTCGGTCTTGTCGATCGCCTGGAGATAATGCCGGGCAGCCAGCTTCGGGTTGTCCGTATTCGGCGTACCCGAGTTATAGGTATAGCGCAGGCCGGTTTTAGCGCTTTCTAGGTATTCCGGGGATGTTGACCAGGCTATTCCGTGGCAAACTGACCAGTCTGAGAACTGGCGGAATGATGCAGCCAATGCTGTAGAAGCATTATTACAAAGTTAGCTATCTCAAGTTATTATTGGTAACTGATTTCCTTTTCATCAGCCCTGCGTTTTTTTCTCATGGATTCACCCTTGAGATCCAGCCGGTGAGCGCTGTGTACGATACGGTCTAATATTGCATCAGCTATTGTTTTTTCACCGATGACCTCATGCCATTTACTGACCGGAAGCTGTGAGGTAATGATCAGGGATGCTTTACCATGCCGGTCTTCAATGATCTCCATCAGGGCAGCCCTGTTTTGTGCATCAAAAGGCTGCAAGCCAAAGTCATCGAGTATGAGCAGTTGCTGGCGTTCAATCTTTGCGATCTCTTTGATGTAGGAGCCATCAGCCTTGGCCATCTTGAGTTTGGCAAATAGCTTGGGTGTACTGGCATAGAATACCCTATAGCCCTGCATACAGGCCTGGTAACCAATAGCAGAGGCGATGTAGCTTTTGCCAATGCCGGTGCTGCCGGTCAGGAGCACATTCTCATTGCGCTCAATGAAGGTGCAGTCCGCCAGGCGCATGACCAGGTTGCGGTCAATGCTCCGCTCTGCCTGGTAGTTCACCTCTTCAATGGACGCTTTGTAGCGGAACTTGGCATGATAGATCTGGCGCTCTATACGCCGGTTATGCCGGTCATCCCATTCGGCATCCACCAGGTAGGCCAAGAGTTCATCGGCCGTGTAGTGATCTGTTTGCCCGGTTTCCAGGCTGCTTTGAAAAGCATGGAACATGCCGAAGAACTTCATCTTCCGCAGTTTGTCTAAAGTGTTTGTATTCATATGACTTGATTCGTGTTTACTGGTAATAGTCTTCGCCTCTGATGTTATCATGCTCGGGCATGGTAAGTTCATTGGCAAATAAGCTTTCTTCGTACTGATCGAGGTTCTTTTCCAGGATCATTTGTATGGTCTTGTAACTGTACATGCCATAACTCAGGCCTCTTCTGCAGGCCAGGATCAGGCGTTCATTCCCGGCTTTACGGGCAAAGCCCAGCACACCGATGCAGGATCGGTAAGCCTGCTCTGCATGGTGCCTGCGGCTAAGGATATGCTGGATATAAAGGCGCACATCCTCATGGATCGATGCGGCCCAGGACAGGAACTTTTCCGGGTTCCACTCGGCAACGAACTGGTGGGTGGAAGCCAGATGGTCTTTATCCGTAATGTAGCGGTGCAGCCCCTTGGTACGCTTGTGAATGGCTATGCGTTCATAATGATAGAAGGCCTCTACCGTCGTGCTGGAATACAGCAGCTTGATCTTTTTGCCGATGAAGCGGTAAGGCACACTATAGTAGTTCTTATCAGGCCCGAGGCTGACATGCCCGTTTTTCATCACGGTGGCATGAAACTGCTTTTTAAGCTCATAGCGCAACACGGGTAAAGGCATAAGCGTTTCACGCTCTACCTCCTCGAATTGCTGCCTTCTGCTGTAAGGCCGGCTTTGCATCAGCCGGTTATTATGGGCTTCCAGCAGTTCATGAATAGCGGCATTCAGCTCTTGCAAGGAATGATAAACGCTCTTGCGCAGGGGAACATAAATGCGGCTATAGATGATTCTTACGGCACCTTCTACCAGCGCTTTATCACGAGGGCGGAATGCCCGGGCAGGTAAGATGGTCGTGCAATAATGATTGCTGAAGTCTTCAAACGTTTCATTCAGCGTAGGTTCGTAACGGTTACTTTTAGTGACGGCAGCTTTCAGATTGTCCGGAACAATGGCCTCCGGCACGCCGCCAATGTAATGCAGGGTATGCTCACAAGCGGAAATGAAGTCTTCTTTTTGCTGGCTCATGACCGCCTCGACATAGGTCAGCTGGCTGGCCCCAAGTATGCCGATGAAGACCTCGACAGGAATGATCTCCCCGGTATCCCGGTTTGTGATGCTCAGCTTTTGACCGGCAAAATCCACATACAGCTTATCACCGGCCTTGTGGTCGATGTGCATCACAGGGTTAACCCGGGCCTGCCACTGGGTATAATAAAAGCAAAACTGGCTATACTGGTAACCGTCCGGAAACTCTTTACGATAAGCCTCCCAAAGCATTTGACGGGTAACACCGGTACGTTTCAGCTCTTTGTCTACTTTGGGAAAGCAGCGCAGCATGGCTTGCATACGGCTGTTGGGAGAGCGCTCCTTAGCCTTGCCAAACAAGTCTTCCAGCTCTTTATCATTCAAAGCATTGACTTCATCAAAGCTGAAGCCGCTCTCCTTGAAAGAGGCCAGATACTTCTTTACGGTGTTTCTGGATGCGTCTGCCTGGGCTGCTATAGACATGATGCTGCGCCCGTTGGTGTACATCCTTAAGATCTTTCTTATCTTACTCATACTGATCGTAGTGTTAGCCATACTTTGAGAGTTTTGTAACCCTACAAAGATGACGGCTGCTACCGCATCAGCTGCATTCCAGGGGTGGTCAGTTTCGCCCGGAATCCCTGGTCAGTTTGCCCCGGAATGGGGTGGTCAGTTTACGCCGGAACGCCTGACCTCTTTAAGACAGAACACCTGGTCATTTTCAGCAGAATACCCAGTCTATGTCCGAAATATGGCCCTAAAGTATGGTAACGACGGTTTGCGTCGCATTCATGAAGTCGGGGTACACATCACTAAAGAAGTATACGAGCAGCTACTTGCCACCATTACCAATTTGGCTGTTCCGCACACCATCTGTTTCGGCAATTTTTACTGGGACCCGTTAACCTTGGATGGTATTTATCGGTCGATGGAGAAAGGCGGTTGGCCGGAAATCCCGAAAACTATCTTTGGCGCATCAAACCAGCTTGCCGAACTAATCACTCATGTGAACCAATTCGCTCCGTTCAGTGTCGAAAAGTATCTCAAAATAAACCCAGCTGAAGAATGGGGCGCCAAGAAAATCGTATCGCTTTGCATCTTTGCCCAAAACTGGGGTGCCGGGCTACCGTTAAAAGACGTAATCAACCCTGATTCCTGGCCCATACAAAATAGTGAAGATATCGACACCCGTATTGACGATGTTCATACCAAAGTCATGTTTGGTATCCCAAAATTGCTGCGACCGGTCTTTCAGATATACGACCACTTAAATGACACTAAAACAGCTTCCGTATTAGGCTTTATCGAAAGCGGGTCGACCGATACCAGCGTCCGTACCCTCATAGAACTCGGCGTGCCCCGTGAAACTGCCATCGCATTGACCATCCAGGAAAATGCCATCAACTTCCTCAACGGCGACGGTGTAGTAATTCCGCAATCCCTGGAACGATTCATAAACGCCGCCCGCAATAATCCAGCATTAAATGAATGGCACAAATTCTTGATCGAAGAGATTTAATCACCTATTTGTTATCTTAGACCACATTTATGTAACAACCGGACGAAGAAAAACATACCATTATTAACATTTAGAGGAGCTTCGTCCGTATATACCCGCTACCAGCAGTTATGAAAAAAAATTTATACTTACGATTTCGATTATTCTGTAAACTTTCTAACGAGCCGAATTCGCTTTCTAGAAGAATTTATTGATCACAATTAACGCTCACCAGATCCATAACGTTTGGACGATTAAAACAAATGGCGACTCGTTTCATACTAAATGAAGTAGTTTTATTGAAAGCTGCATTGGAACCAGAGATTATTTACCCGAAACCAGAACCAAAATCATCGAACAGCTGGCGCGCTGTCGGCATCGTTTTGTTATTATTGAGACTACGGACTATTGGTACCGGTCAGCCCGGGACGACCAACCATAGCAGCAGCCAGAGCAAATATATACAACTAGATAAATGTAGTAAGTAGCTCCTACATGTTCAACCGTTTATTTGGTGGTATTAGTGATCTATGTATTAAGGTACGGTGGAAATTAGTTCATTTTTAATAATAGATAACTATTTATTATCATTATCTCGGCAACAATACCGCCTTCAAATTGCCACGCTGTTTTACGAATAGCAAGGTTATCGCTAAATCTCTGACCTGCCATAGAAGTATTATTATTAAAAGATTCTCAGACGCATAAAAGAACGGAGGTCGCAATTTGCGGCCTCCGTTCTTTGTTATTCTATGTTATCAGGCTTATAACCTATACGGCTTCTTGGCGGGGAAACAGTTTTTTTAGAGATTAATTCGTCAAGACAATTAAATATCAAGTCAAATTTATCATCAAAATCCTGCATTCGGCCAATGATCCTTTGAACTTCATCTTTTAATGCTTCTGTTTCTGAAAGAAAGGACCTCAAAGCGATAAATACCCTGACGATCTGAATATTAACCGCTATCGCAATTTCACTATTCAATACGCTCGCCAACATTACTGCGCCATGTTCAGTAAAGGCGTAAGGTAAGGTTGAGGAGAACTTCAATGGTTTGAAGTGTTCAAATTGCTCAATCAACTGCTGTTTTTCTTCGTTGTTTATTTGGAACATAAAGTCTTCAGGAAATCTTGCGATGTTCCTTTTGACCTTTTCGTTTAGACGTTTGGTAGGGGTTTGATACAACTCGGCAAGGTCGCGGTCAAGCATAACCTTTTTACCCCTTAAAATAAAGATCTTTTCAGCAATGAATTGCTGTGGAATATTTTGGATGTCCATGGTATTCAAATAAAGGTGGTCGCAATTTGCGACCACCTGGTTAAACGTTAGTAGGTTGTAATGAACTTTGAAGTTTGGCTTGTAAGGCATGCATATCTTCGCTGATCTTTCGATCAACGATCTTGGCATAATGCTGTGTGTGTTTCAAGCTTTTGTGACCAAGCATTTTGGATACCGTCTCAATTGGAACACCATTGCTCAAGGTCACAGTGGTTGCAAACGTATGCCTGGCAATGTGAAAAGTCAAATTCTTCTTAATGCCTGACTGATCTGCTATCTCTTTTAGGTAGGAGTTCATCTTTTGATTAGACAGCACAGGCAGCACCAAACCTTTGGCTACGCACCTTTCGTCATTCGCATACCTTTCTATAATTGCTAAAGCAGCAGGTAATAACGGAAGGCGGGTAGGACTTTCTGTTTTCTGACGGGCGGTCATGATCCATTTACTACCGTCGAAACCATCAACGATATTATGTCTGCGTAAACGGTAAACATCAACGTAAGCAAGACCTGTATAGCAGCTAAAAAGAAAAATATCCCTTACATGATCAAGCCTTTCTATCTCAAACGCTTTTTCGGTAAGCGCTTGCAACTCTTCCCTGGTCAACGCGACACGGACCACCTCACTACGCTTACCTTTAAAGTTGGCAAAAGGGTCACCTTTGATCCAGCCCTTCTTCATGCATTCAAGTACTATCTTTTTCAGGTTACCGATGTACTTCAAGGCAGCATTTTTCTTGCACTTGCGCTCTGTCTTCAGCCAATAGTCAAACTGGCTCACGAATTCATAGTTCAGTTCTTTGAGCTCGAGATCCTCTTTGCCATATTTCCAACGTATAAAGTTCTGCGTATGGTCATGAGCGGTTTTGTAGCGTGTAAGCGTGGACTTGGCAAATTCGGTACCAATCAAGGCTTTCATCTGCTCATTATGTTGTTTGAATGCACCGATAATTGTATGGCGCTCTTCCTCTTGCCCAGTAAGCGCAGCTTTGAGCGCATCTGCTGTAATCGGCTTGTCAGCATTTAACAATGCTGTACGCGCTTTGTAAACACTTGTAGTAAGGGTGTTCAGGTAAGCTGCCAAAGTTGCTGATTCCTGGTTAGTGCCGATAGGGCAACCTTTGGCGCTGTTCCATTTCCGGTTGTCCCATTTTCTTTTGGTGGCGACGTCCTTTGACTCCCCGTCAACGGTGATCTTCAGGTAAACAAATCTTGCATTACCTTTTTCATTTTTGGGCTTCTTCAGAAAGAAGAATAACCCCAGGCTTTTTTCTAACATAACGAAACGTTAAAGGGTTAAACAAATTTCGAAATGCAGCGTCTTTTTGTCAAGATGTTCATGGTATGAACTAGTTGACTATTAATTGGTTATAGCGTTTTCAGCGCGTCTTTTTTTCACCGGAAAAAGACGCCATAGATGACGCCCTGAAATATTGGTGAATTTTGACAATTTTGGGAGGTCCTAAAACCAGAAAACCCCTCAAATCGCTAAATTTGAAGGGTTTTGCACATTTTGTGAATGTATTTGGCGGAATGGACGGGTCATGAACTTTGTTCATAACTGTCTTAATTTCAATGCCTTATAAAATCAAAAATTTACTACTCAATGAATCACGCAATGGACAAATGAGTCTAAATCGTTGATATAAATATCGTAAAATTTTTATTTGATGCAAACTGAAGTTATAGTAATTGCGGATATAAATTATGATTGCCTCTCCTTCATAAAACCATTTCGATATTTTATGAAAGGTTTTTGCCTATACACCTATATAATTCATCTACCATTTGACTCGTGTCAACTACGACTATTTGAATCAACATAGTCAATAAGAACTAATAGATAAAAGCCAATCCTGCACCCAGTCCCATATCACTATCGTAATGAGTAGACAAAGCAAGATATTTGGTACATATGTATCTGAAACCCGCCGTATACTCTTTATCAGTATTAACCATCAAGCTAAACCTTAATCTTGGCGTGACGGGGATATCTTGCCGGCCTAATTGAAAGCGGATTTTACCATTGCCATCTGCCCGCATGTCAGCAACAAACAGCATAGGTAGTGTATAAGCTATACCCGCTACCACCGTATGCCGGCGCTCCTTATCACTGACTTGGCCGAATATGTTGCGGTAATCGCTGCCAAAAATATTCTTCTCGTTCCGGGCTGAATTTTTATAATGATAGTCAAAACCCACATAAGGTAATAACCATTGCATGCGGCCGACATAACGGCCAACCATCGTTTCACTTTCGTAACCTTTTTGACTATTCAGGCCCAAGTGCCAGGTAGTGTTGACCGTCCAACGGGTATTGGCTAAGGATGCCTGGCCGTCGCTGCCGTTGCTTTCCAAGCTTGCCTCTGCCTTCGCATAATACTTCCGGTCATCGGCATATATCTTTTTTAATGAGGTGGCAGGATTAGGAATCTCCGGGTTAGACGGTGAGTTTTCATAAGTAAAAATACGGCCCATACCGCTCATCATATGGTATAGAATATGGCAATGGAAAAACCAGTCGCCGCTTTCCGTTGGCGCAAATTCAATGGTATCACGCTCCATAGGCATGATGTCCAGCGTATTCTTTAAAGGGCAGTAATCGCCCTGACCGTTTGATACCCTGAAATAATGGCCATGCAGGTGCATCGGATGCCGCATCATAGTATTATTGTATAGCACTATTCGGACGTTCTCTCCTTTGTGGATCAGTACCTTATCACTTTCGGATACGGTTTTGTTGTTAATGGTCCATACATAACGGTTCATATTACCGGTCAATTCAAAATACAGGTTTTTGACGGGCGCATTGGGTAAGGTGGTTTTACGCTTAGCGTGCAGCATTCCGTAATTAAGCGTTACAGAGCCGCTGCTATCACGCATATCCCGTCTTTCCATATCTATATCATCCATGGGCATCATTTTTATCGTCGCCACCAGCTTCGGGATACATCACGGTATTCATATCCATTATCTGGTTCTGCATTTTCATGCCGTCCATTTCTTTCATGTTACCGCTCATATCCATCATGTCGTTCATCATCTGCATCCCCGCGAAATAGTTCAGGCGCCCTAGTTTTTTAGCTAAATATGATTTTCCTTGCCCTAGCCATAATGAAGTGTGCCCTGTGCGGTCTTCCGAAGTAGCTGAAAATTCAAAGCGCCCGCTTTGTGATACCGTCACTTCCACATCATAGGTTTCAGCTACGCCGATGATCATCCGGTCAACGCTTACCGGCTGTATGTCTTCGCCGTCATTCGCTACAACGGATAGTTTTCCACCCGCATAGCTAAGCCAAAAGTATGTGGACGAACTACCGTTAACGATGCGCAGCCGAATTTTTTCGCCGGGCTTCAGATCGTTCATCTCAGTTTCAATTTTTCCATTGCTGAAAAAACGGTCGTAATACACATCACTCACATCCATTGCCGTCATCCGCTTCCATTCATTGTTAAGCTTGGTTTTGAAATGACCGGAAACGATAGCTTCAGTATAACTTTGTGTGCTACCCTTACGTATGGCATACCAATCGCTGGCATTATGTAACCTGCGCTGCACTTGTTCCGGGTTTTCGTCGGTCCAGTCGCTCAGCAATAAGGTATATTCCTTTAGCTTTTCCGGCGGTTTTTCATGAATTACAAAGGCGCCGTACAAGCCGCTTTGTTCTTGGGTCATGGTATGCGAGTGATACCAGTAGGTACCATGTTGTACCAGCGGGAATTTGAATAAATGCGTTTCCCCGGCTTTAATTGGCGATGTGGTCAGATAGGAAACGCCGTCATAACGGTTGGGCAGGATCAGCCCGTGCCAATGGATGGAGCTTTCCATCATCATCTCGTTATGCACGTAAATCACCGCAGTATCACCTTCGGTGAAATGGAGTGCCGGGCCGGGTATAGTACCGTTGATAGCCATGGCAGGGCGTTGTTTTCCGGTGTAATTCACCATGGTATCACTCAGGTACAGATGAAAAATTTCCCGTTTACCTTTTTTGACATAGAAAGGCAGACGGCCATTTGCAGATGGCGTACCGCCCATGTGACTATGCTGTGCCTGTGCTAGAGAACCACAGACGAATAGCGACAGGGTTAAGAACAAAGCCCTCATAGCCTTATTTTGCTACCGGTAAGGTTTCCGTGGTTTTACCGCAGTTCAGCATTTGCTTACCGTAATAAGGGTTTTTGATGTCAGCGCTTTCACTCAGCCAGGTGGCCTTTCTCATCGGGCAATATTGTTCATAAACCGGCGCGCTGTTTAATTTTAGACTTTTGAGTACGGCAAACATACTTTTTGAAAGACTGGCGAAATGCTCACGCTGATGATCAAGCGCCGTACTTTCGCTGATATGACGGCTGTCGAATTGCAGCTTATCGGTATAAGACGACCATATCCTTTGTTGTTCAGCAGTAAATAGGGTTGCATTAAATGTTTCAACTGCGTTAAGCAGTGCTTTGGCTTTAACCTGTGCTAAAGTGCTATTGTCAGCTGCAAGTGCATCTTTTAATTCATAATAATTACTTAAGATGGCTGGTGTTACAAGATCTGGTGTTGCAGGCTGCGCTTTCGCTGCAAATACCGCGGCGAACAGGCTTATCGTCAATGTCACGGTTTTAAGTACCTTTTTCATTTATGTTACGTTTAATTGTTTTGCTGTGTTTACTTATCTAATCTGGCCAGTATCCGCTTCATTTCAGCGATCTCTCTTTTCTGCGTAGCAATAATGCCATCCGCCAGCTTTCTTACTTCCGGGTCTTTAATATCAGCGTTTTTGCTTGTCATAATAGCAATAGAATGGTGAGGGATCATACCTCTCATATACTGCACATCGCCAACAAAAGTCTGTGTTCTTACCCCAAAAAGGGATAGGCCGAATACGGTAAGACCAACTATAATGATCACCAGATTAGTCTTCTTGTTTTTATACATCATACCCATGGTAGCAAGCATGAGTATTGCCATTGCAGCTATCATCATCAGTGTCATGTAAAGCCGGGTCATGCTTAAATATATATAATCCACCTCATCTACATTAAGAAACATAATCCCGTACATCAGGATGAAAGAAATTACCATGGTAAGGGCAAAAGTTTTATAGCTGCTTTCACTCATCTTTTCCATTCTTTTTTAATTGAAATTTTATAAATCAGTTAGTTAATAAATGAGTGTCAATCCACCCCCAAACCCGTACTGGTTATCGTAATTAGCAGAGATGGCAAAATTTCTCCCTAATATATAAGAGGATCCTATTTGGTATTCATCATCTGTGTTGTAAGAAACACCCAGCCGCAGCCTTGCGGTAAGGGGTATATCCGGTCTGCCAATCATAAACCTCACCCGGCCTTTCTGGCTTACCCGAAGATCGGTTTGGAAGAACAGGGGTAAAAGATAGCGCAAGCCTACAACGCCTATCTGCATACCATCTTTACCCCGCGGGTTGCCTTTGATATCATCGCTAAAATCTGCGCCAATGTAGGCGGCAAAAAATTGTCTGTGGTCCAAATAGCGCTGAAACCGTGGCTCGAATTCGTAGCGGCCGTCATAACTTACCCGGTAGTCGATATTGCTTTCATAACGGGTATTGCTAAAAAACCAGGAGCCCGAACTGCCCTGAGAATGAAAAGCCGCTGAACCCCACAGAAACCAGCGACGGTCGTCATTGATCAGGGGATTAGAAGGCTGGTATTTCTCAACCTCGGGATTGCTTGGCGAATCGGCATAGCGCACCACCCGGGCCATGCCACCTATCATATGATACAGTATATGGCAATGGAAAAACCAATCATTCGCAGCATCCGCCTCAAACTCAATAATCTGGGTTTTCATAGGCTCCACGCTTACCGTGTGTTTCAGCGGCGAATAATCCCCCTGTACATTCAGCACCCTGAAATAATGACCGTGCAGGTGCATGGGATGCTCCATCATGGTAGTATTGTGTATAACAAAGCGCACCCGGTCCCCTTTCTTTATCAGCAGGCGGTCGGCTTCTGATAGTACCCGGTTATTGATTGACCATACATAACGCAGCATATTACCCGTAAGGTAAAGCTGGTAAGTGCGCACCGGGTGGCTTTCGTCAATCGCGGTAGAATTTTTAGCCTGTAACATATCATAGGTCAATATTTTTCCTTCACCGCCCATACTCAGCATCATAGAGCCGCCATGGCCTATCGTGATACCGCGGCCATCATCCTTCATGTTCATTCCGCCCATGTTCATCATATCCATGTTACCTATGTCTTTCGTCTTCGGGTTGATTAGATCTGCCGGCACAGGTTTCGTCGGTGTTGTGTCTTTCTTCATTCTCATGCTACTCATACCCATACTGCCCATGTCCATGCCGTCCTTTTTCATATCGCCGCCTTTGTTCAAGCCGAGTGTAAGGCCATCATTTTTCACCTTATCGGATGCTACCGAGCCCATCGTCATGCCCGCCATCATTTTATTCATGCTGTGCATCATTTTAAAATAGGGAACTTTAGGAATATCGGCGGTATTAATGGTCTGTCCTGAACCTAAATAAGCGGATACTTTGCCCGAGACATCCTGTGCAGTGGCTCTGAACTCGTATTTGCCGCTTTTGGGAATAGTGACCAGTACATCATAAGTTTCGGCAACACCAATGAGCAATTTATCTACAGCTACCGGCTTAACATCCAGACCATCGGCAGCTACTACCGTCATTGTGCCGCCGGCAAACTGCATCCAGAAATAAGTAGATGATGAACCGTCTATAAGCCTTAACCTGACTGTTTCACCGGCTTTGAATCCAGACAGATCAACACCTGTTTTTCCATTCACTAAAAACCTGTCGTACTTGACATCAGAAATGTCCATTGCGGGCATCCGCATCCATTCCTGTTTCAATTTGTCGTTGAAGTAACCCTTTGATGCTGCCTCGCCATAGCTTTGTACCGAACCCTTTTGTATAGCAAACCAATCGGTTTGCCTCTTAAGCATCCTTAAAACCTGGCCTGGTTTTTTATCTGTCCAGTCCGAGAACAGCAGTACCTGCTCCGGCATCTGGATTTCCTTTTTCTGTGGATGGATTACTATTGAACCGTAAAGCCCCGATTGCTCTTCGAGCATGGAATGGGTATGATACCAATACGTTCCGGTTTGTTTTAACGGAAAAATAAAAACGTGCGATGTATTTGGCTTGATAGGCGCGGTCGTTAAATAGGGCACGCCATCATACTGGTTAGGAATTAGGATGCCATGCCAGTGTAGTGAAGTTTCAGTACTCATTAAATTATGCACGGTAATGTAAGCGGTATCCCCTTCGGTAAATTGCAATTTAGGGCCAGGTATTTGCCCGTTTATTGACATGGCATGAGCTGGTTTGCCCGAGTAAGTTACGATGCTGTCTTTAATGTACAGGTGATAAGTTACCCGCTTGCCGGGTGTAATGAGGTGATCATTAAGGGAAGCAGCAGAGCTTTTTATCTTCCCTTGTTGCGCCATAATTTGCAGGCCCGAGAAGATAAGAAGAATAATGAATATACTGTTTTTCATGTGGTTGTTCAAGGTGTTTTCAAATTTTATCAAGGGCCTTCCGTTGGCGCTGTTCAGAAATCTTAAACTGGCTCGGTGTCATACCGGCGGTTTGCTTAAATTGCGCTGAAAGGTGTGCGCTGCTGCTATAGCCCATTTTCCATGCGATCTCATTCAGGTTCAGTCCGCCATATGCCAATAGTTCTTTTACTTTTTCTATTTTTTGCTGGATGATAAATTTTTCAATAGTGATATCCTCTTTATCGGAAAAGGCTCGGCTTAAGTAAGCGTAATCCTTATTCAATTCATCAGAGAGATAATTAGAAAAATTGATATGCGTATCAGTGAGGTCGCCATAATGAACCTTTTCAATGATGCTATTTTTGATACGCTCGATCAGGCGTTCCTTTTCACTGTCGATCAGTTCGAAGCCTAATACTTTAAAAGCCGAAGCTATCCGGTTCAATTGTTGAGCACCGGCGTCAGGCCGGATCGTGGCCTGACCTAAAGTTACCGGCCCGACGGTAAAGCCGAAGTTTTCTAATTGCTGGCGAACGACCATTATACAGCGGTCGCATACCATGTTTTTGATATATAAGATCATTTCTAATTCAAGCTGATTAACAGACAATAAAATGCCAGGCCGCAGGTGCGGTGTTGCTTGAATCAAATAAGAAGGGTACGAATCTGAATTAAATAATCTTTTCCGGAAGGGCCTGGCGGTGCATGACTATCGGTCCATAAATTAATCCGGGACTGAAATGAAAAATCAAATCTGTTTTCGGGATATGCGGACAACCCTACGGAGAGAAATTCCAGATGAAACGGCAAAGACCCAACCGGTGGTTTAATGTTTTCTTTAACTATATAAGTGCCATGCTGATCGCAGCAACTACAGCCCTTTCCACCTTTACAAGGTTTTTGGGAATGCTGATTATTAGTGGATCTGGCCATTCCGGCCATGTGCTGACGATGTGCAAAAACGTTTTCCGCCATGCAATGCACTACGCACACAAACATACCTGTGGTTAACAACAGGTAAAATGCGGCAAGGCCAATGACAGCAGTTCTTTTCATCATCTCAAAAATAACACATATTAATTAAGCTGATTTACATAATTACATTTAAATCTTACAGAATTACATTGCCCCGCTGTTACCTGTTTGTTTTTTACCATAAAAAAAGCAAAAAAGCCCCAGTGATATAAATAGTAAGTTCAACCAGGCACCATAATCCCATGTAAATTGATCTTGCCCCATTTGCATCGCTTGCCCATGTGTTTTTGGTATCCAGTGTAGCGCTTCAAACAAGTAATCTACACTTAGCGCGGTTAGGAAAATACTTGCCGACAGAATAGCCAGCAAAACCCACATCATCTTCCAGCCATAATATTTCTTGTAAACCATCAGCATCGGTATTGTCACCAGGTCGGATAAAATAAAGGCGATCACCCCACCAAAAGAGATACCGCCATGCCAAAGCACGCCGGCCAAAACGATATTACCCACCGAGCAAACGAACGCGAAAATAGCGATCAGTATGCCGATGATAGCGTTCCAAGCTAATATGATAAAGTGTGGCAAATGGCTTTGGCCGGTTATAAAAAGACTTTTCCAGAAGGCTTCGGGCACCAGTACCATTAATATAGCTGATAATGCGATACCTATCAGTATATCTTTGCCTACCATCATCACATCCATATAGAAATGGCCGCTCGCCTGCTTTAATTTATCGATAAAAGGGCTTCCAAGCTTACTCTTATGATGGGCATTATGCTCACGATGATGCATGGCAGATGATGAATGATGGGCATGAGGATCATTATCAGCTCCAGAATTTTTACTCGCCTGAACTGAAGCAATTTTGCTTAGCGATTCTGGAAAAAACAATGCGATCAGCGTAGCCGATAGCAGAATAAATAACAAGCCACCAACAATTTCCCCTCCAAAAAAAGGCCAGCCTAACAATGTGACGATAACAATAAATATTTCAAAAACCAGATTGGTACTGGAAACCATAAAGGCGACAGCATTTGACCAGGTGGCACCTTTGATGATCAGCGTGCGCGCCATGGATGCTGCTGCATAGGAACATGAAGATGAAATTGCCCCGAAGAATGTGGAAAGTCCGATGGCCCCCGCAGTGTCCTTACCCAACCTCGACGATATAGTTTCGGTTGAGATAAAAGCCCGGATAACTGCGGAAAGCAGGAAGCCGAACAACAGGCCCCAGGCAATATCCCACAACATCTGGAGAAATTCGATAACAATCTGTTCTATAATATGCATCATTCGTAAACTATAAAAGCCTGGAACCTCCGGCTTTGTTTGGAGATCAATTGATTTCAGCAGTAAATCCTTTTTCTTTTAAGGCACCGATAACAATGTCTGGTTTTATTCCGTCAGCTGTAATGGTCAGTATCTTTTTAGGGCTTGCGGTATCTACATCCCATTTTTGCACACCCTTTACACTATTGAGCGCCGTGGTAACCGAAGCGATACAGCTACTGCAATTGATATTTGTTTTGAATTTTAAAGTTTGCATATTTTAAAAATTAAGGCAGTAATTAGTTTGGCATAACTCTAAATACAAAAATAGCCTGCTATGATAGCAAGCTATTTATAGGATTCTGCGATTGTTTTATGAAATTACGCTAAATGTATCACCGCATACAAAGCACTTACAGAGATCAGTATCCAAAGTGCAACCCCTTGTACCAATGGCTTGAACCCAACTGAGGCCAACACCTGGCGTGACAGCCCAGCACCGATCAGGAACAATGTCAGCGTTAAACCCGCTTTGGCAACACCCACCATATAAGGGCTGATGAGCTTAACTGCCGGCAGGTAGGTATTTGCGATCATAGCCAGTATGAATAAGCCGATGAAGTAAGGAATAGCTAATTTCTTAGATTTGTTCTTAAATAGAAAAGTAGAAAGAAACGCTACCGGTATGATCCATAATGCCCTGGCCAGCTTCACAGTGGTGGCTACCTCTAAGGCATGTGCGCCATATTTACTGGCCGCACCAACAACGGAGCTGGTATCGTGGATAGCAATAGCGCACCATAAGCCAAACTGGGTTTGAGACAAATTGAAATAATGGCCGATAACCGGGAAAATAAAAAGGGCGATGGAATTAAGGATAAACACACAGCCCAAAGCGACAGAGATTTGTTTTTCTTCTGCTTTGATCACCGGAGAGATGGCTGCGATTGCGCTACCGCCGCATATCGCCGTACCGTTTGAAATAAGATACGATGTTTTCTTCTCGATTTTTAGCCATTTGCCGATCAAAAACCCGAATACCAATGTACTGGTAATAGAGGCAACGGTGAACAATATACCTTCCTTACCCGCTTGCATGGCGCTATGCACATTCATGCCGAAACCCAGGCCAACAACAGAAACCTGCAACAAAAGGTGCGTGGCTCTGTGATTGAGATGCAAATATGGATGACCTAACACTTGTGCCATGATCAACCCAAGCAATAATGCTATTGCAGGGCTAATGAAGGGGGTTAAGCAAAGGGCAACACAGAATATAAAAATTACCTTGCGTGTATTGTCGTTCAGGTTGAGTAAAGTGCCTTTTTTGTCGGTTAGCTGATGCTGGGTATCCATGTTCTTTTGATTTTGATACCACAAATTTCCATCAATAATTTAAGTGTTTTTTATCACAAATCTCAATTGTTCATAACCTGATGTTATCAAATTTTGCGAAACGAGTTGTATGTAAAAGCCTGTTCTGTATTAAAAGGTGTTAAATGGCAATGATTTATACTGCCCATCGACTGAAATTGGGACTGAAACAGATCTATCAAAATAGCCCCCGAATGCCTGGTAACTGGTAATCCGCTGCATTTTTCAGGGCCGTTTAATGCAAAGGTACTGATCAGCATCAGTCCTCCTGTTTGTAAATGCGCGGCGGCTACTTCGGCATATCTTTTTTGATCAGCTTCGTCTGTAAGGAAATGAAAGGCCGCACGGTCATGCCAAAGATCGTATTGGATATTATTTGATAGTTCAAGCACGTCGCTTGTGATCCAATTTATTGCTAACGACTTGTCCTTCAATCTTAGCTTCGCCCGTTCAATGGCGTTATTTGAAATGTCAAGCACCGTAATGCTGGAGTATCCGAGTGCAAGCAAGTGATCAGCCAGTAAACTGTCGCCACCTCCTATATCGATAATAGCAGCATTCTTTGGCAAATTGAAATTGGCGATAATAGATAACGACGTTTCCGGCGTCTGCTCATACCAGCTTACCTCTGTAAGCTTTTTTTGAGCGTAGACATTTTCCCAGTGTTCCTTTTTGTTTTCCATAAGCTGGACTACTGATTGGCTATTTTGATCAGATAGGATTTAAAGTTTGAATTGCTGTAATCGGCCACTCCTTCGTGATGGAATATCAATCGTCCCTTTCGGTCAGATATGGCTGTTGTGGGCAACGTGCCAGTATATATGTTTTCAGGAATCAAACCAGATGGCTTGTAGAGCGGCAAAATGTAATGGTTTTGACGCATAAAGGATACTGCTCCTTTTGAAAAATCGTCCGCGTCGATCATCATGAAAACGATATTTTTCTGAGAACTCAATTGTTGATGAAGCTGATCAATGCCTGGCATCTCTGCCCTGCACGGAGGGCACCATGTTGCCCAAAAGTTGATAAAAACAACTTTCCCTTTCAGGGATGAGAGACTAATAGTTTTGCCATTGACCCTCGAAAAAGTCATATCGGAAACGGCATCAGCTTTAGCCTTATCAACAGGTATATCAGGTTGAAACAAACCGATTTTCATCACGCTTTGTATAAAAAACACTTTCGTAGCCGGGTTAAATAGTACCAGCAAGATTAATCCAAAAAATAAAACGTTGGAGATATTACGAAAGGTAAATACCCGCTTCATTATGCCGGAATGTATTTCTTAATATTATCTCCCATATCATATACCGCCGTTTTTGAGCCAAAAGCAGTCGCAACAATACTGCTTCCCGCAGCGCTTCGGTAACCACCGGCGCAATGTACTACAATAGGTTTGTTATAAGGTATTTCGCCCAGGCGTTCTCTCAGTTCATACAAAGGTATATGGATCGCATTTTGAAAAACAGGCTCTGCTTTTACTTCGGCTGTATTACGAATGTCAACTATGGTATAATTTTCTGTTGCATTATCAAATCGCTCAATATTTAAGAGCGGCATATTTTCGTCGCCTGTTTCAACCACAAATGCAGCTTCTATAAAAGCCTCATAACCGATCTTAGCGGTTTTGCTGATCAATTGCTTTAATTTCTCCTCATTTTCAGCCACCAGGTAAAACGCTTCTTTGGGTGCTATGATACTTCCCAGCCAGGTCTCGAACTTGCCACCATCCTGGATGTTGATCGAACCGGGTACATGCCCCTTTTTAAAGTAGGCTTCAGGCCTTGCATCAATAATAAATAGCTTAGTATTCAGCTTAACGGGGTTTTTTACAGGAACGTCGGCCAACGCTGTTTTTAAAGCAGTTGCACCATGCTTATTTAAGGCAACATCATAGGCAAAGTATTTTGGGATGAATGGCTGATCTGCCAATAGTTCCAGCACAAACTCATTTTCGCTTATTTCCTGTAACGACCAGTTGCCGATTCTCTCCGCGCCGATGGTGCTGCGGTTATCTTTGCTCAGCGCCTTGCCGCACAAGGTACCTGCTCCATGTGCCGGGTAAACCCCAACCGCATCATCTAAAGTCAACAATTTATCGCGCAGCGAATGATACATTAGTTTAGCTAGCTTCTCCCGCTTCGCGGTCATATTACCTGCCTGCTCGCGCAAATCGGGCCTGCCGCAATCGCCAATAAATAAAGTATCACCTGTAAACACGGCTTTGTCCTGGCCGTCATGCTCCAAAACAACGCTGATACTATCCGGCGAGTGTCCTGGTGTGTTCAGGGCTTTCAATTTTATTTTACCGAATGTGATTATGTCACCATCGTCAAATGTTTGATGAATATATTCCGCGCCCAGCAGTTTGGAGCAATAGGTCACCGCTCCGGTAACCTGTTGCAACTCCAAGTGCCCACTCACAAAATCAGCATGCGGATGAGTTTCGACCACACCGATGATGGTGGCATCATGCGCTTTTGCATAAAACAAGTATGGTGTAATATCCCTTGACGGGTCGACCAGCACGATCTTATTTTCGCATTCGCTCATTATTGCGTACGAATAATGCGATAGCCCTTTATCTTCAAATTGTTCAATTTTCATATCAATGAGGAAGTTTTTCACGTAACAAACCATAAACCCAGGTACCTGCAATGGCGCTCAACAGGGTAACTGAAGTAACTAAAATGCCGCTGCCGATCTGCGCGAATATGGGGCCGGGACATGCGCCTGTAAGCGCCCAGCCCAATCCGAAGATCAAACCGCCATAAACATAGCCCCAGTTAAACTGCTTATCCGGGATAATAATCGCTTCCTGATGGATCGTTTTGATATTGAACCGTTTGATCAATAAGATGGAGATCATGGCTACCACAATGGCACTACCGATGATGCCATACATGTGAAAGGATTGCAGGCGGAACATTTCCTGTATGCGGAACCAGGAGATTACTTCAGATTTGATCAGGATGATGCCAAAGCACATCCCGACCAGTAAAAATTTGAGGTTCTTCATAGCTGTAATAAATAAGGTAAGATCAACCAGGTCATGACGAAGCCGCCGATCATGAAGCAACAAGTGGCCACCAGCGAAGGCCATTGCAAAGAGGAAATACCCATAATGGCATGCCCGGATGTACAGCCGCCGGCATAGCGCGTGCCAAAGCCGACCAGGAAACCGCCGATAACGATAAACACAAACCCTTTTAACGTGGCAAGCCCCCTGAAACTGAAAATATCCTGCGGCAGCAGCCCTGTAAAATCTTTGATGCCTTGTTGCTGTAAAGCGCCGGTAGTTTTAGGGTTGATGCCTACCGGGCCGGGATTCGATAATAAATGTGCGGCAATAAATCCGCCAATCACAATACCGGCGATAAAAAACAAATTCCAGGTCTCTTTCTTCCAGTCGTATTTAAAAAAGGAAATATCTGCGGGGATACAAGCCGCACAGATCTGCCGCAAGGTAGATGAGATGCCGAATGTTTTGTTACCCAATAGTAACAGCGCCGGTACGATTAGGCCGATCAATGGCCCCGCTGCATACCAGGGCCAGGATTGTTTAATGATGTCCATGTGAGTTAGTTAAAGTGCTTATTAAAACAAAGATACCCATCGCCAATACAAACCAGCCAAAAGCAGGCTTCAGGCGTTTATCGCTAATGAACCGCGTGAGGTAACTGCCAAGGATAATTCCCGCAATGGCGAAACTCGAAAAGATGGCTAAAAACGAGTAATTTATCGCCACATGCCCGGTGATATCACCCAATACGCCCAATAGCGAGCTGATGGTCATCACCATGAGCGAGGTGCCTACGGCTTTTTTCATCGGCAAACCTGCGAATAATACTAACGAGGGAATGATCAAAAAACCACCACCAACACCCACAAATCCGGTGATCAGGCCAACAGCTATTGCCTGTAAGATCAACCTTTGATAATTGATCTCAGGTGATATAACCTCAATTCCTTTTTTCTTTCGGATCATGGAAAGGGACGCGGCCAGCATCAGCCCGGCAAATACCAGCATCAGCAGCATACTTTTGGTCACTACCCAATGGCCGATAGTAAATAAGTGAACAGGTATCATCGGCATTACCCACCTCCGCATCATAAATACCGCAGCCAACGAGGGCAAGCCGAATACCAATGCCGTTTTCACATCTACATTGCCTTTTTGATAATGGCTGGCCGCACCTGCGGTGCTGGTGAGCCCAACGACAAATAAAGAATAGGTGGTAGCTAATACCGGATCGATAGCAAAAAGGTAAACGAGAATAGGTACCGTGAGGATGGAGCCACCGCCACCTATTAAACCCAAGGACAAACCAATTAAAACCGAAGCTGCGTAACCTGCTATTTCCAAAACCTGATCATTTATGGAACAAAGCTATCCGCTTTCAGCCCGGTAATTGGTGACTTATGTTACACAAGGAAATTTAAAGTGATCTTATTGCGGGAAAGAGTGATCATTTCCTTCTTTTCCATTTGTTTAAGCAGGCGTGAGATCACTTCGCGCGTAGTGCCTAACTCTTCTGCCAGTTGCTGATGGGTGAGCTGAAACTCATGTGAATTGAATACCGCGGCTTTCTTTTTTAGCAATTCTACAATACGGTCATCCAGTTTTTGAAAGGCAACCTCGTTGATCACGGTTAGTAATTCCTCAAAGCGCTGGTGGTAAAGCTTGAAGATAAAATCAGCCCATTCAGGATAGCTTTTTACCCATTCGCTGGCTTTGGTAATGGGCAGCATCAGTACATCGGCATCTTCTTCTACCTCCAGGCGCACTTTCGAGGTATCCTCATGTATCCCGGCCAGGAATGACATGATACAGCTTTCTCCGGGCTTAATATAATAAAGTAATATTTCGCGGCCATCCTCATCCTGCCGCATTACCCGCATACTGCCAGATAGTAGCACCGGTAAGGAACGTACATAGCTGTTTGACGACATGAGTACCGTACCCGCCGGTAACTGTTTACGCTGGCTGTGTTCTTCTAATGCCGACTGTAGTGCCGGCCCAAACTGTATCATGCAGTAAATTTAACAGGCTTACAGCGTATCACCTAATTTGCCAATGTTTCAAATGCTGACGCTGAAACCGGGCTGGATGGCTTGATGGAAAGTGATTCCCTGCTTTTCAAAGTGCTGACTGTAGGTTTTGTAGCGTTGCTCCAGGAAAAATGCTTTGGCGTAGCCGTCATGTACTGGTAATATAGCTTTGGGTTTGAGGCGGTCTGCAAAAGCAGCTACTGTCAGCTCGGTAGTAAAAGGAGCCATAACCGGCAGGATTAAGAGTTCCGGCTGTTTAATGCCCTGATAGAAATTACCGAAAGAATCTGCCGGATTCAGTACCCCGCCATCTACCATATAGGCCTGCATGTCCGGGAGCGGACTATCCAGTATAGGTTCGTGTTCTACATTGATCGCCTGCAAAACAAAAGGGCCAACATGGAATGTTGATGCCTCGACCAGATTGCATGACAAACCGGATGCTGCTAATTCTTTAGCCACTTCGCTGTTGGTATATATTTTTGCCCCGCTCAACTCAATAATCGTTTTTAGCTGCTCTGTATCCAGATGGTCGGGGTGGTTATGGGTAATGATTACCGCATTAACTGAGCTGAATTGTTCTGCTTTTACCAAACCCTCTGCAAAGGCGAATTTGCCGGGATCAAACAATAACCGGAAGTCATCCTTTTCAAACAGCAGGCAGGAATGGATATATTTATATATCTTCATATTGTATGTTTTCTTTGGAACATATCTTTGTGCTAATCAGTTTCCATAACGAGCTGATTTAATCAATTAAGAATAAGTAGTAATTGAATAATTAAAAGCAATTCGCTTTCAGGTCGCAAAATGACTACACATAATTCATGTTTAAGAAATAATCAGGTTCATACGCCTATTTGTAGTATTAAGATAAGCAGGTATCTGATTGATCTTTGAAATAAGCTTATCACTATATGATTACTTTTATTATACTCTTGTTTTTAGGCTCACTGGTGGCTGGCCTTTTAGGGGCACTCACCGGGCTGGGTGGCGGTGTCGTTATCATTCCTATGCTTACCCTGCTTTTCAAGGTTGATATTCATTACGCCATCGGTGCATCGCTGGTTTCCGTCATTGCCACATCCTCAGGGTCGGCCTCGGCTTATGTGCGGGAAGGCATCTCTAATATCCGGGTAGGTATGTTTTTGGAGATTGCTACCACAACCGGCGCTATTATTGGTGCGGCAGTAGCCGTACATGCGCCTACGCATATGATTGCTATTCTGTTCGGTGTCGTTTTAATCATTTCTGCTGCGCTGTCATTGCGGAAGAAAAAGGAAAGCGGCACAGATGAGCAGACCGGGCAACTGGCTGCCTGGCTGAAACTGAACGGTAGCTATCCCGGCCCGGAGGGCACTGTACGTTATAACGTAGCCCGCGTACCCGGCGGTTTTTTAATGATGATGGTTGCCGGCACTATTTCCGGGTTACTGGGTATCGGTTCCGGAGCCTTGAAAGTAATTGCCATGGATAACATCATGAAACTCCCTTTTAAAGTGTCTACCACTACCAGCAATTTCATGATAGGCGTTACTGCTACCGCCAGCGCGGCAATTTACTTTCAGCGGGGCTATATTGATCCGGGCCTGGCTTTCCCGGTGGTGCTGGGCGTACTGGCCGGTGCCATGGGCGGCGCCAAGCTGCTGATAGGCGGACAAATCGGCTGGCTGCGCATCCTCTTTGCAGCCGTAGTTACTTTTTTGGCAATTCAAATGATTTACAATGGTATTACCGGAAAACTCTAAGGCGCTAACACCGCAACACGATAAGGATAAAGAAATTGAACAGCAGATGGGAGTGCTGCTGCGCACCGGTGTGCTGGCCTCCGCCTTGCTGGTGCTGTCGGGCGGCATCCTGTTCGCCTGGCAGCAACATGCCCGGGCACCTCATTACCGGAAGTTTAACGGTGAGCCGGAACGGCTTACACACGTTCGGGCAGTGCTGGAGGATGCCTGGCACCTGCACAGTACCGCCGTTATACAACTGGGCGTGCTTTTACTATTGTTTACCCCGGTGGCACGTGTGCTTTTTTCTATCTATGGCTTCATTAAAGAGAAAGACCGGATGTATGTGGTCATCACCTTGATTGTGCTGGGTATTCTCAGCTTCAGTTTATTTAGCGGACTTGGTGGCTAAAATAGCCAGTATGAGTATGATGAATGCCCGGAAGTTTGCCCGTTGATGCAAGCAGCTAACTGCTTTATCCGGTATTTACAGTTCGGGCAGGTTTTTGTGGCGGTAGTTGCTGAACAATTCCTTTACCGGGCAGGTCATGGTGAGGGCAGTTACTGCTAAATACATAGTGAGCGGTGCAAAGAAAATCATGGTGTAGGTGCCCAGGTACCAGTCAATGGCAGATAGGGCGGGCATACAAACCACCAGGATTGCCCGCAGGGCAGCGCCTTTGCTGGTCAGGTTTTGCGGGGCATCTTTGTCAAACCAGCCGGAGTCGGTTTTAATACCAATCACCGATCTATCTTCTTGAGCAGTGTGCACCACAGGTGCAACCGGGCTCAAGTTTGCCTGGCAATTCTTGCCGTTTTCTGCAAATTTTGGGTCGATTACTAACTCGTACGTTTTCATGATTTTATCCGTTTATTGATACAAATATCCATCACAAAAACATAAGGTTTTTATCTCAAAAAGTGATTAACCATAACTCAATGTTATGAAAAAGACATCATATATATTATTTAATCTGATAGCCGACCAATTCAATCGCAGCAGCGGAAAACCGAACGAATTACTATTGCCTGACTAAATCCGTAGTGTACGGCGAAAAAAAACGGCTGTTGGACAGCAGATGGGCCGGGTTCGTTCCGCTGTTAACTTGGTGGCTGTCTGCCTAAAGTAAAATACCGATCAAAACAAAAATTTTGCATACGTGTATATATACTTAATTATATTTTTGCGTTGTAATCATATATTTGGCGTTAAAGGTGTCTCCCGAAAAAAAATATTTGAACCTACAGGTGCTTCTCCTGGTAACGGTATATCTGCTGGTAACCGTCTCTCATATTTTTTTTCTTCCCCGCCTGATTCAGACTTCCTCAAGAATCCATTCGCAGAATTCCATTCACAAGCGTAAAGAAACAGCAGGTTCGCACGCGGCCTGCCTGGTGGACCGGATGGACAAAACTGTATTGTTCAAAGAAAAGGCTGCCACCCCAATCAGCCTTACGGCTTTCTCCAGTATTTTTTCTGTCTTAGCCATCTTCTTTGGCTTTTTCTGCAGGCGGACTACAGCTGCGTTACCGGATAAAGACAGATTTTTCATTACTAGGCATTCCTACCTGTCGATCTGTTCGCTTCGCATCTGATGCTATTACCGTCCGGTTTTTAGCTGTTCGTATTTCTTAATTCCGCTTTACGTGAGGAAGGTTCCCAACCAGATACAACCTTACCATATCGGACTATTTTCCATTTTCTTTTAAAACTAAGATGCTAAGTTTCAACAGATACGCAGGCATGCTTCCCTTGCTGCTCTTTGCAGCAATAGCGAATGCCCAACAGTCACCTCCTGTCACTTTAAAACAATTGCTGATCCAGGTGGATCAGAAAGCGCCCACGCTGCTGACCGACTCGGCAGCCATAGCGATCCGCAGGGCTCAGGCTGCAGAAACTCATAATAACTGGCTGCCTAACCTGCGGCTCAATTATCAGGCAGATATCGGCACCAGCAACAATACCACCGGACCGTACTTCGGGTTCGGAATCATTCCTTCCAGTTCAGGCGGTATTCATAACACGAACGTCACCACCACGATGTCCGATAATTTCGGTATTGCAGCACTGGACTGGGAAATTTATAACTTCGGGCGTTATGCTGCTGAAAACAGGGTTGCAAACTCCGATGTGGTCGTTGAACAGAAGCAGTATGCAGAGTCCAAGTATGACCTGGAGGCTTATACCATTGCCAATTATCTTCAACTATTGCGGTTACAGGATTTTCTCGGCATCCAAAACCGCAATATTCAGCGCACCCAGGAAATCTACCGCTCTATCAAGTCCCTAGCGGTAAGCGGCGTCCGGGCCGGGGTTGATACCAGCATTGCGGATGCGGAGCTGTCGAAGGCTCGTCTGAACTATATTGAATTGACCAATCAGCTTAAGCAGATCCAGTTACAGCTATCTTCTGTCAGCGGGTTTCCCTATCAGTCCATTATCCCGGACAGTACCGTGGAAAATACGCTGATCGGTCAGCCGGTAGCCTACACTTTTCCTTCTGATACGGCGAATCATCCGCTCGTTAATTTTTACAAATCCGTTTACCAGAATAACCTGCAGCGGGAAAGCCTGGTTAAAAATCTGTATAACCCTAAAATCTTTTTTGAAGCAGCCGGCTGGGGCCGTGCGTCCAGCGTTGATGCGGCAGGCCAGTACAACAGCCTTTCCTCCGGCTACGGATTCCAGCGGGGGAATTATCTGGTTGGTATCGGGATCTCTTATAACCTGTTCGACCTTCGGCGCAGGCAGCTGAAGCTGCGTACGCAGAAGGCCAGCACGAATTATGCCTTCAAAAAGCTGCAGGAGCAGGAGCAGCTACTTTCTGTGAGTGCCAGCCAAGCTGATGTCGAGCTGCAGACGTCTTTAGACCGGTTAAGGGAAATTCCCAAACAATTAAAGGCAGCCTCAGATGGTTACCGGCAGAAACTATCCTTGTACCGCAACGGCTTGACGGACATCATTGAGCTAGATGCCGCGCTCAATATCCTCTACCGCGCCGAGACGGATTACATGCAGGCCAAATACAATTATACTTCAGCCGTTTTCCAGAAAGCGATCACTGAAAATCAAGTTAATTCAGTTTTAAACTATATAAAATAAACAATTATGTCAATGGTAACCACCGCACTGAAAAGGCCGATCACAATTATCGTGGTTACGCTGAGCCTTTTGATTTTCGCTGTGCTCAGTGCGATTAACATTCCGATCGACATTTTTCCCAAGCTCAATCTTCCCACCATTTATGTGATTGAGTCTTATGGGGGTATGTCGCCGCAGCAGATGGAAGGTTTTTTTGCCACCGGCCTGCAGAACCAGTTTCTGTACGTGGACGGTGTAAAAAACATCAGCAGCAAAAGTATCCAGGGGCTGACCATCATCAAGATATCATTTTATGAAAGCACCAACATGGCCGAGGCTTCCGCCCAGGTCGCCTTGCAGGTGAACCGGGCACAGAGCTTTTTCCCACCTGGAGCCCTGCCGCCACAGGTTATCCGATACGATGCATCCTCTTTGCCCGTCGGCGAACTGGTGCTGGACAGCAAAACCGAGAACCTGAAGGATATCTATGACCTGGCCGCAACGAAAATCCGGCCTATGTTTTCCACCATCCCGGGGTTGTCCGCCCCGCCGCCGTTCGGTTCCAACGCCCGGTCTATTATCCTGAGCATTGACCCCAATAAGATGCGCAGCTACAACCTGACCCCGGATGAGGTAGTAGATGCGTTGGCTAAGTTTAACGTGATGTCGCCCTCCGGAAACCTGCGGGTGGGTAGTACGATGTACCTGACAACAATGAACTCTCTGGTTAAGAATTCACAGAATTTTGCGAATATCCCGGTACTTACTAAAAACGGGGTGCCTATTTATGTCAACGACATTGCAAGGGTTACCGATGCCGCAGACATTACTGTGGATTATGCTCTGATCAACGGCAAGCGCTCAGTATATATCCCGGTGGTCAAGACGGCCTCTGCCTCTACCTGGACAGTAGTGCAGAACCTGAAGGCCAAAATGCCAGAAATGCAGAACTTGCTGCCTAACGACGTCAAGATATCCTATGAGTTTGACCAATCCGTCTTCGTGGTCAACGCGGTAAAAAGCCTCATGACTGAAGGCGGTCTGGGCGCGTTGCTGACCGGCTTAATGGTATTATTATTTCTACAAGACTGGCGCAGCAGTTTGATCGTGGTAATTACCATCCCAGTTTCTATCCTCATCGGCGTATTGCTGCTTAGCCTGTTTGGCCAAACCATCAACATCATGACACTAAGCGGGCTAGCCCTGGCTATAGGCATTCTGGTTGACCAAGCTACAGTGACTATCGAAAACATTCACCAGCATCTGGAGATGGGTAAGCCTAAGCGACAGGCCATTTATGAAGCTTGTGAGGAAATTTCATTCCCTTTACTACTCATCCTGCTCTGTATTCTTGCCGTATTTGCGCCATCATTTATGATGAATGGCGTACCTAAAGCTATGTTCCTGCCGCTTTCTATGTCCATTGGTCTGACGATGATTGTGTCTTATATATTGGCGCAAACCCTAGTGCCAATTCTCAGCAATTGGATGATCAAAGCCGAACAGTACCAGCATTATCATCATGGGGCAGTTCACGCTCATGCTGGAGAAGATTTCGACCGGAACGAAGAGGTGGAAATCAACCGGCATTTGGCAGAGGAAAAAGCAGAGCCTACAAGCAATAATTTTTTTGAAAAAGTGAAGTTGAGGTTCATCAGAATTCTTGAACGCCTGATGCCTTCTAAAAAAATTATCATCCTGGTATATCTGTTTGTAGTTATTGCCTTGGCAGCTGTGGGATTTGTTATTATAGGTAAAGACATGATGCCTAAACTCAACAACGGGCAGTTTCAAGTGAGGCTGGATGAGCCGGAAGGTACGCGGCTTGAGGTGACAGAAGATAAATTCAAGCAGGTGCTGCAAATCATCGATAAAACAACTGACCATCATGTGAAAATTACATCCGGTTATATAGGCCTGGTACCGAGCAGTTTTGGTAGTAGCAATTTGTATGTATTTAATACCGGTACCCATGAAGCGGTACTGCAGGTGAACCTGGATGAAAATTACAAAGTGAACATGGATGAACTGAAAGATGCGCTTCGCCGGAATATTACCCATGCCCTGCCGGAAATGGCGATCAGCTTCCAGCCGATTGATATGACCGAAAAAATCATGAGCCAGGGGGCCAATACCCCGGTGGAAGTGCAGGTCGCCGGCAAGGATATGCGGCAGATCGAGACTTACGCCAATCAGGTGATGGTAAAGCTCAAACAGATATCTTACCTGCGGGACGTGCAGATCAACCAGCCGCTGGACTACCCGGTCATTTCTATTACCCTGAACCGGCTGAAGGTTTCGCAGCTCGGCCTGAACGTCAGCGACGTCGCCCGTTCAGTCACTGCCAGTACCTCATCCAGCCGCTTTACGCTCAAAAACCTGTGGCTTGACCAGAACAATTCCTATACCTATCAGGTACAGGCGCAGATACCGGAGTATATTATGAACTCCGTGGATGAACTCAAGGAAATTCCTCTGGTTAAAGGACAGAGCAGCCCTACGTTGGCAGATGTGGCTACGTTTAATCTCACCACGGCACCCGGAGAGTTTGACCGCACCGGGCCAAGACGCTATATCACTGTCAGCGCCAATATTTCAAAGAAGGATCTGGGAAGTGTGACCCGTGCCGTGCAGAAGGCAGTAAAATCGGTGGGAACGCCACCTAAGGGGCTAGTGGTCACGATAGAAGGGATGTCAAATCTATTGACCGACACCCTAAACAGCCTGCAGAACGGGCTGGGATTTGCGATTTTGGTGATTTTCCTGCTGCTGGCGGCGAACTACCAGTCATTTAAATTGTCGCTGACAGTTTTGGTGACCATCCCCGCCGTTATTTTAGGTTCCATCACCGCTTTACTGCTTACCGGCTCTACCCTGAATCTACAATCCTACATGGGCATGATTATGTCGACCGGTGTTTCGGTGGCAAATGCGATTCTGATTGTAACCAATGGAGAGCATCTGCGGCTGGAGTTCAAGAACGCTACCCGGGCAGCGGTAACCAGTGCCTCCATCCGGTTGCGGCCGATACTGATGACCAGCTTCGCCATGATCGCCGGTATGATCCCTATGGCTTCGGGGCTGGGCGAGGCAGGCGAGCAATCCGCGCCGCTGGGCCGTGCAGTAATCGGCGGCTTGTTTGCCTCTACCCTGGCTGCCTTGTTCATTCTTCCCCTGGTCTTCGCCTGGGTACAGGACAAAACTACCTACGTAGAGCCTTCTTTAATGCCTGAAAACAACACTGTTGAACAAAACCAAAATGAATTGCACCATGAAATGTCAAATTAGTTTATTGACCGTTATAGCCCTGATGCTGGCCGCCTGCGGCGGAACCCAGAAGCCGGTAGACCTCACCGGCGGGCAGAAAGAGAAAGCCGCGAAGTACCAGCTGGGAACCGTTGCTGAGAAGCGGTTGTCCAGCAGTGCAAAACTACCCGGCCAGCTGTTGCCTTTTAACCAGGTTAATATTTTTCCAAAAGTGAACGGATTCGTCAAGCAGCTCCTGGTAGACCGGGGGACGGTGGTGAAGAAAGGGCAGCTGATGGCTATCCTGGAAGCTCCTGAGATGGAGTCGGCTTATCAGGCCGCTAACTCCAAATACCTGCAGGCTAAGGAGAACGCCGATGCCAGCCATGAAAAATATGAGCGCCTAAAGCAGGCAGCCAAGGAGCCAGGCTCGGTTTCCCCCCTTGATCTGGACGACGCCAGTTCCAAGATGAAGGCTGATATGGCGATGGTGCAGGCCGAGAAATCCAATGTCAACGCGGTAGGCACCATGCAGGGCTACCTGCGTATTTATGCACCCTTCAATGGGGTCATCATTGACCGTAATGTCTCGCCGGGTGCGCTGGTCGCACCGGGAAAAGCCACGGATCAGCCTATGCTGGTGCTGCAAACGATAGATCGGATGCGTCTGACGGTTTCCATACCGGAAGATTATGTCGACAAGGTTGACCTCAGTCAGCCGGTCAGCTTTGTCTTCAATGCGATGCCGGGTAAGAAGTTCTCGGCGAAAATTAGCCGCTCTGCTAACTCCTTAGGCAGTATGCAGCAGGAAGCCATAGAAATTGATGTATTTAACCCGGATGGAAAATTAAAGCCTGGGATGTACGCGGAGGTGGCTATCCCGATGCTGACCGGCGCAAAGTCATTGCTGGTACCCAACAATGCGATTATCCGCTCTACCGAGCATGAATATGTGATCCAGGACATGAACGGCAGGGCGAATCTCGTCAACATCAAGGAGGGTCTGGCCGGCAGCGATTCTACCGAAGTTTTTGGTAACCTGAAGGCCGGCAACCGGATTGTCCTTCATGGTAATGATGAAATCAAATCAGGGACACCTTTAAATTAACCCTGCTGATCCGCCCGGCTGCAGCAAAGCGGTCGGGTGGATTCATCAGGTTCAGTTTACACCGCTTATGCGTCTTCCGCCATTTGACACTTACGGTATCGATGATGAGCAGGTATTATGCCTGAAAGAAACCTGCGAGATGCTTTCAGAAAAATACCGGACCCAGGTTGTTAACCTCCATCAGCGCAAAGACCTGGTCAATGCTTATTTAAAAGGTTTTGAAGGCAACATTGCAGGCGTTCTGCTTATCGATAATCAATTCAAGCAATGTTTGCTGGTGATCCTAAAGGTAATGTTCCAAGGCTCCAGACTGTTCATGCCCAATCCGGAACTCAGGCATAATACGCTCCGGGTCGTGGCTTTGGCCCGCCTGAAGCGAAACTTCGGCACCGTCTTTATTCGCAGGAAAACATTAACGGACCGGCTGCTGAACCCTTTCTTGCCGGTCGCCCTGAATTTTAAAGGGTTCAAAAGTTTCAACCGGCAGTTTTATGTCACCTCGGATGACCCGGAACGGGCCTTGCAGGTGATTGACGCCCGGGTAATTGAGCTCCTGATGAACCTCTGTAAACAAGATTTTGCGGTCAACATCACGGGCAGGCAACTCGTTGTGGAAGGGCTGATTATGCTTGATCCGGCTCAGACCCTAAAGCTGGCTGAATTTGCCAGCTGCATGGCGGCGGTATAATCACAGAATCACTATGCCGTAGGAAAATGCGAAATAAAATGTATGGATTCTGTTAATTTATTCAGTGGAACACTACGATTTTCAACGAAGCCATTCTTGTACAGAAGATTTCGGTTTAAACAATCGCTGCCCTTAAGGCCTGCAATGAATCCGGACGGCGGTTGCGGATCAAGGCAGCCGGATCCCGAGACACGAAATATACCTGCCACTGATCCGTATAGCATCAAAACAGTAGCTTTATTACGGCTTTTGTGCCTTGGCAAACCGGACAAACAGCTCGCCAAGCGATGATAGCTGTCCATGAGGCTGGATGAAGTAAAAAGGCCGTTCGATACTGAGCTCTTTGATGTCGATGATGCGCAGCTCATTGTACCGCAGCTCCTTCAGGATGGACTGTACCGACAAGAAAGCAAAGCAGTCGCTTCCTAGCAGGTAAGATTTTATACTTTCAGTGCCTCCCAGCTGCATCTCTACCTGGAGGTCAGCCAGCCCTATAGAGAAGGGCTTGAGCGCATGAGCAATGACATCGAGCGTACCGGAACCTGGCTCACGCATCAGCAGGGGTAGCTTCATCAGGTCTTCAGGCCTGATGATTTCCGCCTTCAAGGTCTTGTTGCTACTGCTGCATACCATCACCAGTTCATCCTGCAGATATTCCTGATAGCGCAGCTGCGCATTCCGGTGGATGCCTTCCACAATGCCCAAGTCAATCTCTTTGTTGAGCAATGCCTGCTCTACCTGCTCGGTATTACCGGTAACCAGCTGCACTTGTACGCCGCTGAACTTTTTATGGAACTGGGCCAGCACCTGCGGAAGCACATATTGAGCAACGGTGTTACTGCCGCCAATGCGCAGCAAACCGCTGTGCTGCTGCACCAACTGGTTCATGTCAAATTCCAATTCCGCATACATGCTCATCAACTTTTCAGCGTACTGCAACAGCACTTCGCCTGCAGGAGTAAGCTGGATACGCTTATTGCCGCTCCGCTCGAACAGGGAAGTTTTGAAATGTCCTTCCAGTTCCCGTATATGCTTGGTCACCGCAGGTTGACTGATGAATAGCTCAGTTGCGGCCTTGGTAAAATTCAGCCGTTTGGCGATGGTGTAAAAAACTTTAAGTCGAAAATCAAACATAATGCGGTAAATTACTGAATAAAATTAATCGTAATGTAAATCCAGTTTTACTCATGCAGTAATATGATGAGTAAAAAAGGCAAACAGGCAGCGGCCAAGACAATCATAACCAGAAAATATTCCAGTATAAAGCGGCTGGTGTGTTTAAAAGAAGATGCTGGCAGATGAGCTTGCAGGTAGTGAATTGTAGTTTCCATGTTGCTTTGTGTTTTGATACCTCAAATTTCAGCTAAATGGCAGAAGTCGGGAAATACTGTTTGGTAATGCTCAATAACCCTGTGTTATTAACTTGGAGTGATACTAAATCTTGTTCTAAAATTAAGTTATACTCAAAGATTTAAAACGGCAGTACATGTCTTATTGAGTAATTTAGTTGAAACACCTGTAATATCCCCCTATGCAAATACCAGAAAAAATTACCAGCCCCTATCAACTCACTTTCGTTGAAGCGCTGGAATCCAATCGAATGCTGGCTTATGGCAAAGCCTTTATTAAAAATAACGTGTTCAGCCAGGATCATAAGGTTATTGCCCGTCAATACCTGATAACCGGTATAATCATGGCGCTCATCGGAATGCTGCTTTCGATTTTATTCCGCATCCAACTGGCTTACCCAGACCGAACATTTCCATTACTTGAAACTCTGCTGGGCCGGTTTGCGCCGGGCGGGCGTCTGGATCCTAATTTTTATCTGGCATTGGTCACTATCCATGGAACGATAATGGTCTTTTTTCTGCTGACAGCCGGATTAAGCGGTACGTTCAGCAATCTTCTTATTCCCCTCCAAGTGGGTGCCAGAGATATGGCCTCTCCATTCTTGAACATGCTGTCTTATTGGTTCTTTTTTATTGCGTGCTGTATTATGCTCAGTTCATTCTTTGTACAGAAAGGTCCGAATGGTGCAGGCTGGACGATCTATCCACCGCTTTCCGCCTTACCCAAAGCGATGCCGGGATCTGGACGTGGGATGGATTTATGGCTAGCCAGCCTCGGCTTTTTTGTTGCCTCGCAGGTAATGGGTACAATCAATTATATCAGTACCGTATTAAACCTGCGCACTAAGGGGATGGATGTTTGGAGAATGCCGCTTACCGTCTGGGCATTCTTTCTGACAGCTATTCTGTCACTGCTCACTTTTCCAGTATTGTTTGCGGGCTTAATTTTGCTGTTTTTCGACCGCAGCATGGGAACCAGCTTTTACTTGTCTGACATTGTGGTGCAAGGACAGGTCATGAATTATGAGGGTGGAAATCCCATTTTGTTTCAGCACTTATTTTGGTTTTTGGGTCACCCCGAAGTTTATATTGTAATTATGCCTGCTTTTGGTATCGTTTCTGAGATTATTGCCATCAATTCACGAAAACCTATTTTTGGGTACCATGCAATGGTATACGCTTTAATAGCGATCACCGCCTTAGCTTTCCTGGTGTGGGGCCATCATATGTTCGTGTCTGGAATGAACCCCTTTTTGGGTGGCGTATTCATGCTGACCACACTGATTATTGCGGTTCCTTCCGCAGTAAAGACCTTTAACTGGCTTTCCACGCTCTGGCGCGGAAACATCCGCTTCACGACTGCCATGCTGTTTTGCATTGGATTTGTATCTGTTTTTGTCACCGGCGGCCTGACAGGTATTTGGCTGGGTAACGCGGCACTGGACATTAATCTGAACGATACCTATTTCGTAATTGCCCATTTTCACTTTGTAATGGGGGTGGCTTCAGTCTTCGGCATGATTGCAGGCACGTATCATTGGTTTCCAAAAATGTTTGGGCGCATGATGAATGAAAAACTCGGCTACCTGCATTTCTGGATCACGTTTGTATGTGCCTACCTCGTATTTTTTCCCATGCATTTTATGGGATTAGATGGGGTTCCCAGGCGTTATTACGCTTTTACAGAAATAGAACCTCTCAAAAAGTGGATTGAGATCAATGTTTGGATGACCTGGGCCGCTATTGCCGGTGGTGGCATACAGCTTGTGTTTGTATACAATTTTGTCAGATCAGCATTATGGGGGAAACGGGCACCGTTCAATCCGTGGCAGGCCAATACCCTAGAGTGGACCACTCCAGTCAATGTTGGTCATGGAAACTGGCCTGGTGAAATTCCTACCGTTCACCGCTGGCCCTACGACTACAGCAAGCCAGGAAATGAAAGTGACTTCATTCCTCAAACAGTGCCTTTCTCCGAAACACTGAGTTCAAATCTGCCGCATGACTTTGAAGATTTGGCTGCAGAAAGCCAGCTGCCTAATCTGCTCAAAAAGCAGGATTGACCCTGCGGTTATTGTTATGAATCGCTTTCGGATGAAATGCTTAATAAAAATGGATATATGCTATGATGCAACCGGTTTTCTGCAGCTGATTACCGCGATCTCCATGATTGGATCGCTGAGTAGAGCTCTCAATACATTTCAGCGGGAACGCGAAGAAAATTGGTGGGAGCATTCTCATCAGCCGCTGGCAGAAATTGAACGATGCTGATCGGCGCGCTTCTTGGCCTAAAGGGCAGGTTAGGGTATACCATGAATACAATCAGCAGGCCAGTTGATCGCACGTTTAAAATATGATGTTACTTAACCCTAAACGGCATTAAGGCTAATTTAGCCTCAGCTATTCCCATCCCCACTTTTTAAAGATACTGTGCCCCTCGGCACTCTTGAGGTAAGACAAGAAACGGCCTGCTTCCGAATGATGCCTGCCATGAAGCGTAAGTACTGCCGGCGTCCCCCGGTAAAGCCGTAAGGTAATCGGCAGTTCAACAATGCCGGTTACATCTGAAAGGCGATAATGCCAGGAAGCATAGGTTATCCAGGCGTCATAGGCAGGGTCTGTTTTCCAGGCATTGATACCGAGCGCGGTATTCACAAAAGACCTAGCGATATTTTTCTGTACAGTACTGATCAGGTTCTCTTTTCCTGCCAGGTCTTCCCATAAACCCAACTGACCAGCGCCGTTTACATCCAGAATTTTAATACCGGGTGCAGCCAGGTCTTTAAGCCTTGTAATACGCTTAGGGTTACCGGGGCGAACCAGAATGGCCGCCCGCCTTGGGTATAGTTCGACGCGGCTTGCTGCATCAATGATTCCGGGATGGTTTTGCCCGAATTGAGTGAGCATGTATTCCGCACCGCCGTAAATGATGTCGCCGTCGGTTTGTGCCTGCGAGAGCCACGTTGCTTCCGGTCCGCCCGTCACGCGCACAGGGATTCCCGTTGCTTTCGTGAATGCTTCAGCGCACTCCTGCATGGGCGCGAGCGGCCCGCCGGGTCCAAAGACATAAACCGTATCCTTTGATTGTGCAAAGGATACGGCAGTGTGTGAAAAAATGATAGCAATAATCCAGAATTTCATTTTTTTACCGGTTGCGGCGTGTAACGTAAATAAGGCTTAACAATGCGGTGCCCATCAGGAAATTTGGCGGCGATATCTTCTGTCTTTATACCCAGGCCAATGATGACATCTTCACCGGCCTGCCAGTTGGCAGGCGTGGCCACGCTGTATTCGTCGGTTAGCTGCAGGGAGTCAATGACGCGCAGCACTTCATTGAAGTTACGCCCGGTGGATGCCGGGTAGGTAATCATCAGCTTGATTTTTCTATCCGGGCCAATGATAAACAACGAGCGCACGGTGGCAGTAGCCGAAGCGTTGGGGTGTATCATATCGTACAGTTGCGAAATCCTGCGGTCCTCATCGGCAATCAGCGGGAAGTCTACGCTGCACTGCTGCGTTTCGTTAATGTCACTGATCCAGGCCTGGTGCTTCTCCAGCGGGTCGATGCTGAGCGCCAGCGCTTTCACATTCCGCTTGTCAAACTCACCTTTCAGCAGGGCGGTTTTGCCCAGTTCGGTAGTGCATACCGGCGTATAGTCGGCCGGGTGCGAAAAGAGAACACCCCAGCTATTCCCCAGATACTCGTAAAAGTTAATCTCGCCGATGGTGGTCTGTGCAGTAAAATCGGGAGCTGCATCTCCTAAGTGTAATGACATATTTCTTCGTGTTTTGATGTTGATATTATTTAGTAGTGAAGCCGTATTTACGGTAGATGGCTTTGGCAGCCGGGCTTACCAGGAAGTCCATAAAATCCTTAGCTGCCTGTGCATGGGGCGCATTCTTCATCTGCCCGGCTACATAAGTAGCAGTGATGTTTTCGCTTTCCGGTATTTCAACCAGTTCGGTCGGGTGGCCGATCACCTTCTGGTAGTAGGCCTCAGAGTACCATACGGGTGCGGCATCGCTCTGATTGTACAGGATGCGCATCGGGGTCTGCCGGTGATGGATCTGGGTCAGGAATGTAGTGCTGTCCTTTACTTTGCTGTCCATGATGGCCGTTTTGAGCGGCTCACCGCCTGCTTTCACATAGGCTTCCTCAATACGCTTGCCAATACCTTCCCATTCGGGGTTAGGCATGCTCACCCGTACCTCCAGGCGGCCCAGGTCTTTAAGTCCGCGCACATTCTTTGGGTTGCCTTTCCGTACCATCAGGGCCAGTCGATTGTAGGCGTACGGCTGTGTGCGGGTAAAATATTCCGGCATCTGGTCAGTGCGGCTTTTGCCGGCGGTATATACGTCCGGCTTAATTGTGATGCGCATATTGCCGATAGTGATGGAGCCGCCCATGATCTGTTTGGCGAGAATCCCCGGCGGCAGGGTTTCGGCAAAGATGCGCTGGTACTGAGGATGCGCCTTTTTGAAAGCAGCCATCAGGTCATCTATACACATGAACTGGTTACCGGCAAAGAAGACCACCAGCTGCGGGTCATTGATGTCGCCGAAAAGGTCGGGCACATTATCCACACCAGGTACGGTGAACATCACCTTGCTCTCAGGCGGTGTGTTCCAGGGCGGGTCGAAACGGTGTTCCTGGGCTTTGGAGGTCGTTCCCATCACAAACAGGCTTAAGGCGGTTATAATCGTTGTTTTTAGAGTTTTCATGATATGCGATCTATCTGTTAATTGAAATTATGGATGAACCAGTACCCAGCCTTCTGCTGAACGAATGATGATCTCGCCGTTGCCGCTGGGCACATAGCTGATGAAAGGAAACAGCATGTCCTTTTCGATATGGCGCTCCCGGATGGTATTATTGCACTGGGCCAGGATTACACCCTTTTGCTGCAACGCTCTCAGCGGCGCTTCGAAGCTGCCTGTTTTTTGGAATACAGCCACCCCATCGCCGAAAGCGACCAGCTCGATTTCTACCTTGCCCTGCAAGCGTTCATCATTCAGCGCGTTACCAATGTTGCGCAGTGTAGCGCCGATCTTCTTAGGGTCGGCTTCATCGAGGTAATAGAGCGCCCGATAATGGGCTTGTGTAGCTTTTGCACCGGTGAATTCTGCAGTAGTGGTTTGTGCCATCACGGGTTTAATGAAGAACACACCGATCAACACAAACAGTAAAGAAATTGACTTTTTCATAGCGTTATTATTATTGAAATTAAATGTATATATAGCTGAATTAATTACCTGGAGAAACTTTGGTAAGACGGCCTGCTGCGTCGAAAGAGAGCGTTACATATTTACGAAAGACGTAATCATGATCTGCATCCAGCAGCGGGCTGTTGTCTGCCCGGATGGTATATACCACTTGCTGCGGCGTTTCTGTCCTAACAATGCGATCAAAGTACCAGCTCTGGTAAGGAGTCTGGTGCAAAGCCTGCTTTACACCGGCCGGTAGTCTACCGCTGTACTTATAACGGGTTTCCGTTTTTAACCAACTTCCGTCAGCTTTGTAGAATGATTCACGAAGCTTGTGACGAAGCTTAAATCTGGCTATATAATGATCCGCATTTACAGTCCAGCTCCTGAACTCTGCATTTCCATATTGGGCCTGATAAGCGTGCACAACGTTTGGTGGGATGACATGGCCAGGACCAGGTTCTGCGCACACGGCAGAGCTTAACCATAGGCTCGCCAGAGTAATGCTGGCAGCCAAGAGGATCATAGAGATTCTATTTTTTTTCATGATGATGTGGATTAATGATGATTATTGAATTATGACTTATCTGATGTTTTCTTTTGTGCGGCCTTGATCTGCTGGAATGGGCCATATTTGTGCTGTTGCTGGCTGAACTGGTCGGCATACGGACCAAACGGAAAGTCGATAGGCTTTTTGCTTAGGTCCTTCCAATCACCATGCTGATCCTTGTGCGGCCGGGGCATGGATTCAATATAAGCGGCTACGTTCCAGGCTTCCTCGTCACTCAGTTGTGGATCCTGGTAGGTAGCACCGTAGGGCATGTTGTTTTTCACGAAGCCGGCCATGTTGGTGATGCGGTACATGCCTGCACCATCATTAAAGCTATGCTTACCCCAAAGCGGCGGATAAGTGTATGATTTTTTATCAGCAGCCAGCATCCCTTCGCCGCCTGCGCCGTGGCAGCTCTGGCATTTGGCCAGGTAAACCACCTGACCCTTCGCCGGGTTAGCCGCAACATCCATGAAGGGCAACTTTTCGGAGGCGCTGCCAAACAATTTCTGCCCCTTTTTTACATCCCGGCCTATCCACTTCATGTAAGCCAATATCGAGCGCACTTCACGGCCGTTGGTATCTGGGGCCTTACCGGCCAGGCTGCGCTCAAAGCATTCTACCAGGCGTTCAGAGGCCGGTTCCTTATGCCCGCTTCGGTTGCTCAGCTTCGGATAGCTGGCCATAAAGCTGGCGTAGTTGTTCCCAAACAGGCGGCTCCCGCCGTCCAGGTGGCAGTTCTGGCAGTTCATGCCATTGGTCAGCATGGCGATACTGCCTTTCGGCCCGAAATAATTGGAGGTATGCGCTACCAGTTCCCTGCCGTACCGGATCATCTCCCCCGACTTGCCTGCCGGAATGGTGCTGGTATCAGGTGCCTTCCAGGCATCTGCCGGTATCGGCCTTGCCGGGGCTGGTGCGGCGGCATCAGTAGTCGGCGCTGAAACAGGCGTATCGCCGCTGCCTGCAGTTGCTGCTACCACGGGCGCTGATTTTCTGCCGCCTGCAGATAGTGAAACCACGATAATGGCGATACAGGCCACCAGCAAAACCGCTATATAGATGGTATACCGGGTGATTTTAACCAGTGCCCTGACAACTTCCTGTTCTGTTTGCTCTTCCATGCGCTTATGATTGATATATCAAAAGTACAGGCAAAACAGCCAGCAGTTGTATCATATTAGGCTATCAACAATAACCTAATGTTATGACAATAGAAGGAAAGCAACTTTCTGTCAAATGGAGTGAGCCCAGCAGCGCTGCAATTCACTTACCGGTAAAAATCAGCTTCTGCTCTCAGGCTTTCATGAGTGCGCTTCCAAACCGAGTACGTTTCCCCGTTCAGCGCCCTGCTAAGTGCCCGGCCCAGGTTGCTTTGAATAGACTTTACAAGTTCGTCCGCGTCCGCTAAACAGTATCCATCAATTTCATCATCATTAAAAGCAATTGCGCTGCACTGCTCAGACGTGACAGGCTTTGTCAGAAAAATGAAATGCACACTGTCTCCATATGGTACTTCATCCAGCAAGACCGGCTCAGAAAAATAGGTATGCATAAGGCGTTCAATCGCGGGAAATAATCCGGTCTCTTCTTTGCATTCACGCAAGGCCGCCGCATCAGGCGCTTCGCCTTGTTCAACTATTCCGCCCGGTAAAGTCCACTGCCCGGTAATACATTTCCGGAGCAGCAGATGGCGTTGCTCACAGGGGATCAACAGGCAGGCAGCTACGGTTTTCCGGGGCAGGTTGCGGTAAAATTCTTTAGGATGCATTATACAAGCTCATATTTGTACGGGATGGAAGATTGTTTTATCAAGGACATGTAAAGCAGCATCCATTTTATAAATAATCACCTCCCCGGTAACCACTTCCAGCTGCTCAACCTGCTCCGGCGACAAGCCTTCCAGATACATGATTAAGCTTCGCAAGGTGTTTCCATGCGCCAGTAAGAGTATGCGGCACCCTGCCTGTAAGTCAGGCTGTACACAGGTCGTGTAAAACTGGATGACCCGTTTACCGGTTTGCTCGAGGCTTTCCCCTCCCGGCGGGATACTGGTATAGCTGCGCCGCCAGCGTTCAACTGTTGCTGAACCGTACTGTTCAACGGCTTGCTCCTTATTTCTGCCCTGCAGCAGCCCGTAGTTGCGCTCGTTCAGCGCCGGAACAGATTGCACCGCTGTATGGTCATACAACGGACTGACGGTTTTTGCAATGATGGAAAACGTCTCCCGTGTACGCTGCAATGCTGAACAATACACCTGGTCAAGTTGAATACGTAGACGCTGCAGTTCTCTGCCTACCTGCGCAGCTTCCACCCGTCCGACGGGTGAAAGGGGGCAGTCCGCGGTACCCGTAAAGCGGTTATCATAATTGTAAGCTGACTGCCCGTGCCGGATCAGCACCAGCTGTGTGAAACCCGTGATATTATGGCCTGCCTGTATCATATTTGATTTGAGGTTGATAATAAAAATTCACCAGCAAGTATCCCAATATTGCCATTCCGCATCCGGTGGATAGGCCACCCAGCACATCAGACGGGTAATGAACGCCCAGGTAAACGCGTGACACCCCCACCAGCACTGCCCAGTACACCAGCCATAGGGAACTGTTCCGGCCGGCAAAGCTTAAAGAAATCGTGGTAGCCAAAGCAAAAGCATCACAGGTATGCCCGGATGGGAAGGACCAACCGCCGCCCGGCCCGAGATGATGAATAACCGGGTACATATGATAAGGCCTTATCCGGTGAACAGTATGTTTAAGCAGGGTTGCTGCAATGCCGGACAGTATTATCCCTGTTACTACGGTGTAAAGCTGTCTTCTCCGTTCTGCGGTGACTGAAGCAAATGAATACACTAAACAACATACAGCCATGCCATATGCGCTGATGCCTGCTGAATAAGTAATGCACAAAAAAATCCAGTCCTACATCGGGGAGCGGCAGGCGTTAAATTCAATAACCGCCTGCTTATCCCATTCATAGAAGGTAGTGCCGAGCAGTACAGCTGCCACTAGGCATATTACGACAACAAAAACAAGGTTGCTGAGGTGATTACGTTTCATGGGTCAGAAAATTAAAACCAGTGTCCCTGCGATGATCATGAAGGCGCCGATGGCTGCTTTCACGGACAAGGTTTCCTTTAAGATAACGACCGATAATACGATAGTCAGGGCAACGCTGAGCTTGTCAACCGGCGCCACCTGCGATACCTTCCCTAGCTGTAAAGCCTTGTAGTAAAATATCCAGGATAAGCCTGTAGCCAGCCCTGAAAGGATGAGGAACAGGATATTTTGCCGGGAAAGCAGAGTGATACCCTGCAACTCGCCGCGGGCTGCAGCAATGCCCCAGGCGACTACCAATATAACAACCGTGCGCACAGCAGTCGCCAGATCAGTGTTCACATTGGCAATACCTATTTTTGAAAAAATTGCTGTCAACGAAGCAAAGAGTGCTGAAAGGAGTGCATAAATCCACCACATCGTTTTTATCTGGTTGAGTAACCGAATCGTTTAATTGTATAAATACCTGATCTGCAATCCTTAAATCCAGGTAGCTGCTTTCATCTTCCATATATATAGTTTATCAAAGGTTGGGCAGAAGATACCACAGCAGCAGCCCGCTGATGAACACGATGCCCGAGGTAAGCAGAAAGGACAGCAAAAATCCGGGCCGGTAGGATTGGCTGAGCAGCTGCCGTTCGGTGCGCCGGTAACGGACATAGGCGAGTAGGGCCAGCAGCGCCCCCATAGCCACCAGCGCTATGCCGATAGCGGACGAGAAGCCTTTACCGGGCAACACCACTTTCTCGTTCAGCGCCAATGATAATTGTTTAATAAAAAGTGAAAACTTGACCACTACAAAACCAAAGCCCATGAGGGCAATACTGGTCCGCAGCCAGGCCAGGAAAGTGCGCTCATTGGCCAGGTGATCGCCCGGGTTCGCCGCAACCTGCTTTTTAGATAAATCAGGTGTAGAGTCCATCATCTGCTATTCTGATTTATTTTACGATCACTTCCACCGGCGCAACGAAGTTAACCATATAAGTGCGCCGCATATCCTCGTGTGTGTCTGGCTGCGAATGCCCTGCGGCATCCGTTGCACGGGCCCGGAGTTGATAAGCACCCGGTGTGGGGGGGACGTTCCATGCAAATTCCCATAACTGCCAGGCATAGCGTACAGGTTCTTCCAGCAGCGTAGCGGGCTGCCAGCTTTGGCCGTCGTCCGTGCTGATTTCCACCTGCTCAACTACCTGCTCACCCGACCAGGCGGCGCCTGTCACCCTATAAATACTGCCTGCAGCCACCACCTCCTGTAGTGCCGGCCGTGCAATTTCAGCCTTGACCTGCATTTCTGTTACCGGCACCAGCGTCGGCTTTCCGTACAGGTCTTTCCAGTAGGCGTATTCCAGCGTTTGCCAGTAACTGTGAAATCGTGTGGCGGTAGCTGTGATTTTAATGAGCCATTTGACCGATGCCATCCCGTACCAGCCGGGAATGATAGCCCGCACCGGGTAACCGTGTATTGCGGTGAGCGGTTCGCCGTTCATCTCAAAGGCAATCAGTACCTGCTCCTGCAATGCCTTATCCAACGGCAGGCTGTGTGCAAATACAATGGTGCCCGGTGCTTTAGGTTCCTCACTGATCGTTCCTTCGTCCTGGCCTTCCAGAATGATTTCAATCACGCCGGCCTTTAAACCTGCTTTCTCCAGCAGCAGGTGCAAAGGCACACCCGTCCATTCTGCATTGCCGACAGCCCCCTGTTCCCAAAGTAGCCCTTTGGCTTTGGGTACCAGTTTAGAACGGCCGTTGCCGGCACATTCCAGGGTAGCCATCACCGTACGGGCCGGCATCTGTTTCAGTTCCTCAAAAGTGAGTATGAACGGATGCTCCACTTCCCCCTCAATACTCAGCCGCCATTCTTCAGCTTTGATCTCCGGAATTGGGAAATGGCTCCGCACATAAAATTGTTCAGCCGGAGTAATGCGGCCATCCAGTGTTGGAAAAGCAAACTCAAGGTTTACCGGTTCCCGCTCGCGGGTAATCAGGCCGGGAAAAATGGCTTTGGAAGAGTTGATCGGTATTGACATAGATTGATGTGTTACATTATATAATATAAAACCTCGTAGATGAAAAAAGGATTGATAAATAATTATATGAATGACTTTGCTTTGGTCTGTACAGAAACAATGCTTTAAATTGATTATACGTTGGGTACAATGCACACCGGTACGGGCGAATCATGCAATACTGAGTCCGTGACGCTGCCCATTAATAATTTGTTGAGGCCGGTGCGCCCGTGTGTGCCCATGATCATGAGCTGGGCCTGCCAGGCCTGTGCCATCTCAATAGCAATCTTTCGAATGTCCCCTTCCGGCGTCATCTGCTCCGTATCTATGCCTTCCCCATATCGTTGCTGCATGTGTTGCAGAAATGCTTCAGCATCGGCTGTCAGGCCTGCTGCCGCCTGATCCGGAAAGATACCTGCATCTACATTGCCTTCAGCCAAAGCGGCTTCGATAACATAAAGTAGGGCCACCCGGGCACCGACTTCCCGGGCCAGGTTGAAACCATATTCAATCGCCCTGACAGCCGAGGGACTGTCATCTGCCACAATCAAAATCTTATTTGTTTTCATAGTCAATTTGATTTAGAATGCCCTGGCCAGCAGGATACCCAGGTAAGTGGCCAAGAAACCCAGCGCAATGCTGCCCACGGTGTACAGGATGAAGCTGAACAACTGATGATTGGTGAGCAGCTGTATGTTTTCAAAGGCAAACGAAGAAAAGGTGGTAAAGCCGCCGCAAAAGCCAGTCACCAGAAAAAGCCGCCATTCTACCGCGGTTATATTTGCCTTTTCGGTAATAAATACCAAAAAACCGATCAGGAAGCAGCCTATGATATTAACCAGAAATGTGCCATAAGGGAATACGGTTACGCCTTGGCTCACAATCCACCGGTTGGCCAGGTAGCGGGCTACACTACCCAGGCCTCCGCCGATAAAGATGATCAATGGTATTTTCATAAGCCCTAAGTTAGTTCCCAGAATTCAACGGCCTTGAACACGATCAGTTTACCTCTCAGCAAAGCAGCGTGCTTAGTGCAAAATGCCTCAAGCTTATCTTTTTCATCAATCAGCTCTACACACACGGCCAACTCATGGTTAGCCAGTTCCACATGCGCCATCTGAACAGGCTCATGCAGCGAATAGCTGCTGTGCGTTTGGTAAACCGAGGCATTCAACAGCCCGTCAGCTTTGGCATATTTTACCAGCTCACGATACAGTTGCTTGGGCTGCAGCCTGGCCAGCAGGCCCTGGCCCTTTACCTGGTCTCTGGGCTTCAAGTAAATTTGTATCTTTCCCAGCGGGCGTTCGCGGATGGCTTCCTTATTCATGATTTTTCTTTCTTTTAAGACGGCTGCCGTACTCCATTAATTTCTCGTGAAAATGCCCGCGCCGCTTGTTGGCCTCGGCCAGCGAGGTCTCGTCCGCAAAGTGCGCCTCCAGTATTTTGGGCATGGCGATGCGCTGTGCGCTGTAGATGCCTGAATGCCCACTGAAAAAATACGCGGTAAAACAGGCTACCGCAAACAATACCGCGTGTTCGCCGCCAAACAGCTCGATACCCATAAAGGTACAGGCCAGCGGGGTATTGGTGGCGCCCGAGAATACGGCGATAAAGCCCAGCGCCGCAAACAGGCTGACCGGCGCATGGAGCAGGCCCGCCAGCGTGTTGCCCAGCGTGGCGCCGATGTAAAACAGCGGTGTAACCTCACCACCCTTGAACCCGGTGCCCAGCGTGACCGTGGTATAGATGGTTTTCCATAGCCAGCTCCAGGTGTCAGCGCCGCCGGCATGAAAGGCGGACGGAATGGTGATAGCGCCGGCATGCTCCGGGTCAACGCCCAGGCTCAGGTAATCCGGTTTTCCGTTCAGATAAGTCAGGCCGATGATAATGAGGCCGCCTGCTGCTGGAATCAGCCATTTAATACGAAAGAGCTTTCCGAACAACGCCTTGATTTCATGAACCATGCCGGAAAACAGAGAACTGGACAAGCCGAAAGCAGCGGAAGCAACGATTACCTTTACAAACAGCAACAGATCGAATGACAGGTAAGCCGAAAAAAGGTAAGACGTTTTGGGCAGCGCATCGATATGATAGGCGGTGTGATGAATGCCCCAGGCGGATATGGTGAAATCACCGATTAAGGCAGCCATCAGGGCGGGCAGCATGGCATCATACTGTATGCGGCCAATTGTGAGCACTTCCATGGCAAATACCGCCCCGGTCACCGGCGTACCGAACACCGCCCCGAAACCAGCGGCTACACCCGCAGTAAGCACCAGCCGCATGTCGCTGCCTTTGAGCCGGAACCACTGGCCGAACATATGGGCCAGGCTGCCGCCAATCTGTACCGCCGTACCTTCGCGCCCCGCCGAGCCACCGAACAGATGCGTGATTACGGTAGTTATTAAAATGATGGGTGCCATCCGTCTCGGTATCCCGCCACCAGGTTGATGAATTTCCTCCATAATGAGGTTGTTGCCTTTCTCGGAAGACTTACCAACCGATTGATAAATGAAGTGGATAACCACACCGGCAGCCGGCAGCAGGAGCAGCAGCCAGGTATGAGTGAACCTGAAATGGATGCTCAGACCCAGCAGCCACAAAAAGAAGGCTACCATACAGCCGATAGCCACCGCAACAGGCAGTACCAGCACCGTCCAGCGCAGGGTATGCTTCAGGATGCTGTAGTGGGCGAACGAAGAAACAGGCTGTATCATGGCGCTAAAGTTGGCAGGATTTCTTTCCGGTAACGTTCCAGACTCTCAGTAATGCTCGAATAGGCGGCTTCCTTGGGCTGAAAGCCTAAAACTTCCACCGGCTTATTCTCCAGCTTCTTATAATCCTCAAAAAAGTTGCGGAACTCCTGCAGCGTATGTTCAGGCAGGTCAGCAATGTCGTTGACATGGGTTAAAGAAATATCGTGGCTGGCTACCGCAATAATCTTATCATCGGTATCACCGCTATCACGCATTTCCATTAGGCCGATGACCCGCGCAGTTACAATGGAGTACGGCAGCAGGTCCTGGGAGCAGATCACGATAATGTCGAGCGGGTCATGGTCTGTAAAATAGGTTTTTGGTATCAGCCCGTAATTAGCCGGGTAGTGAACGGCTGAAAACAGGATGCGATCAAGCGTCAGCAAGCCTGACGGCTTATCCAGCTCGTACTTGCTGCGGCTCCCCTTTGCAATTTCGATGACCGCCCGAACCTCGTGAGGGACATGGTCACCCGGTTGAATGCCATGCCATGGATGTAAATTATACATGATATAATAAATCGATCAGCTTCTCTTAAACGTACTTAAACCCGCGAACCCGGCTTTGCTGCCCAATTCCTGCTCAATGCGCAGCATCTGGTTAAATTTGGATACCCGTTCGGAACGGCAGCCGCTGCCGGTCTTAATATGCCCAGCATTAGTGGCCACTACGAGGTCGGCAATGGTGGTATCTTCCGTTTCCCCGCTGCGGTGCGAAATAAAGCAGTGATAGCCGTTCTGCTGCGCCAGGTTCACCGCTTCCAGCGTTTCCCAAACGGTACCGATCTGGTTCAGCTTGATCAGCACGCTGTTGCCGATGCCCTGGTCGATGCCTTCCTGAATGATAGCCGGATTGGTACAGAAGATGTCATCGCCTACCAGTTCTACCTGGCTGCCCAATTGCCGGGTCATAGTCTTCCAACCGGCCCAGTCATTTTCGCCCAAGCCATCTTCCAGTAAGACAATCGGGTATTCGCTGATCCATTTCTCCCACAGGTTCACCAGCTCTTCCGAACTGTAAGTCTGCTGGGTACTCTTGTACATTTTATACCGGCCATGGTCCCACATCTCACTGGTAGCCGGGTCCAGGCAAATGGAAATATCTTCACCCGGTTGATAGCCAGCTTTGGTAATGGCTTCCAGAATCACCTCTACCGCCTCTTCGTTGGATTTCAGGTTTGGGGCAAATCCGCCTTCATCACCCACGCCGGTGTAATAGCCTTTGCTGGTCAGCAGCGCTTTTAGGGTGTGAAACACTTCTTCGCCCATACGGATACTTTCCTTAAAGCTGGACGCATGGTGCGGGGCAATCATAAATTCCTGAAAATCGAGGTTGTTATCCGCATGACGGCCGCCGTTGATGACATTCATGCAGGGAACCGGCATGATGTAGCGGTCACGCTCCACTAGCTGACGGTACAGCGGAATCTTTTTGGAAACGGCATTGACGCGGGCGAAAGCAATAGAAGCGGCCAGCAACGCATTGGCACCCAGGCGGGCTTTATTAGGCGTGCCGTCCAATTCAATCAGCTTCTTGTCATAGGCTTCCTGACTATCAAAAGATTGACCGGCAATGGCGCTCCTGACTTCGCCGTTCAGGCCGGCAACGGCTTTTTCCACGCCTTTGCCCTGGTAGCGGGTCTTGTCGCCGTCACGGAGTTCAACCGCTTCTTTTTCGCCGGTGCTGGCACCGGAAGGCGAGATGCCGCGGGCAGTTGAACCGTCTTCCAAAGTAATTTCTGCTTCGACCGTAGGGTTGCCTCTGGAGTCTAATACTTCCCGGGCGATGAGATTGGTAATTTTCATAGGATTATGGATTTGTTATTTGAATGAGTTGCTGGCTAAGTTCGATAAGCGGCTGCAAAAAGCTATGATACCCGGCGCGGTCATTTTCGTCAGTTGGGCCGTAACCTATCAGGCGTTCAAATTCAGCGCCTGACAGGTCTTCCCACAAACGAACCGCTTTAATGTTCAATAACTTATTTAAGCTTTGCGTTTCTTTATCAATCGCGTAAAACCGGCTAAAGTTTTGCAGGGCCGTTTTTGTCAGATTGAGCTGAGCAATCACAGCCTCGTGCTGATCTGTGGTAAGATCGTCAGATAGCATAATTACGCCGGTTTTTTCTTGCGGCAATTTGGCATAAGCAAGCAGTTCTTCCATAGCTTCTAGGTATTCCGCGGCGACATGAATGACTGAGCCGATAGCCCTAAGATGATTGGAATTAAAATTATTTTTCATATCGTTTATGCGTTAGTTAAAAGTTGTGCATACAAATCAGGTAAACCGCTTGCGCGGATTGCTTGTTGCACCTGTTGTACATTGTAGGGCACACGTTTGATCTGAACGTCCAGGGCACTAACCAGATCCTCCTTTAAAGGTAAAATAGTAAGCAGTGCGTAGGCAGCCCTTGGATCACCATCTTTTGGTTTTCCCACTGAGCCTACATTGACGGCCAGCTTAGTTAGGCGGGCGGCGCCTTCATCTAATATGAACCGCCGGATATAAGGCCGGTGCGTATGCCCCATCAGGAGCACCTTTGCATTAGCCTGGCCCATCAGTTGCACCAAATGTGGCTCAGGGCAGTCTTCAAACACGTATTCATTTATACTGGCGGGACTGCCGTGGGTCAGCACGAGTGCCTGTGTACCGAAGGCGGGATTAAATGTAAGTGTCAGTTGTAATGGCAGGGTCTGCAAGTACTGACGGTTGCTTTCTTTAAGCGTTGCGTTGGTAAATGCAATAGCCCGTAAACCGGCCTCATGCTCTTCCTCTGTCTGGTAAGAGAAGGGAAATTCGGGTACTCCCTGCCCGATACCCTGATCATGATTACCCATGAGACTACTGATCCGGCGCCCACGTATAAATTCTACAACCTCGTTGGGCCAGGGTCCGAGGTTGACCAGGTCGCCCAGGCAATATACTGCATCCGGCTGTGCATTTTGCAAGTCGGCCCAGACAGCTTCCAACGCCGGCAGGTTACCGTGTATATCGCTAAAAACCGCAATCCTCATAGATGTATTCCTTCCTGAAGTTGAATCATGATGAGGCTAATGGAGATAGTCCGAAGCATGGCGACCAAGATATCCTGGATCAGCTCTCCTCTGCGCTGGTACCAGCGGATTATTATAGGACCGTAAAAAGCAATCACAAATATAGTTACAGCTACACCCAGCAACAGGGAGATAAGAACATCTGCAGGAAAACTCAGGCCGTTGAAAATAGATAGATAAGCAAGACCCATCGTAGTGACAGCCAGTGTACGCTGCATTCGCTTGTTATTCCGGTATAACCAAGCCAGGCCGGTTCCTAATACCGCTATTCCAAGCGCATGAGCTGAGGGAAAGCTGCGGGTGGATGATTGCCCTCTGATCAGCAGTGGCGCCAACTGAGTGCCCATAGCTGCAGACGGGCTCTGCTGGGAAGGAAAAAATTTATAGCGTAGCGGCAGATGCAGGTAAAAGGCAAAGATTAGTGCACACAAGACCGTTGTCCACCCAGATGGGAAACGGCGGCTTAGTATTAAAGTCAGGATGGATGGTAAAAGAACAGGACCGGTGAGCCACTGCACGCCCTGAAACGTTTCGGTGGGGTAAATTAGATGCCATTGATATAACTGGAGCCACGTTCCTCGGTTACCCCGAAGAAACACCAAAAAAGTCAACAGTATGATAAAGCACACTACCGGTTTTAAAAAGGGTGAAATTGAAGATAACGTGTATTTGAACCGCATATCCTACAAACAAATAATATCAACCTCAATTCAAAAGGTCAACTTCAGTCTGCAGGCGCCATCAGCAAAATGCGGTTTGTTGAGAACTCAACCGGAAGGACACCATTTCCGTTAAAGCAAACTTACAACTTCGAAGTTTAAAAAGCAATTATTTTAATTGAAAAAATAATTGTGAAATGAGCATCTGGTATTAAAAATGCAAAATATACGATTATTAGTGAAATATTTTGGTGACTACTTCAAGTGATTTGACTGCTTACTATCACCTGTTAGGAAGTATAAATAGCTCAATATCGTGATTTACATTGGTGTTATTCAACTATATTTTATTGTTCATTTAAGGTTATCCTCAAAAAATTAATTGCTTAAGGGAAACCATAAAAATTTGAAAGGTTTAAGGCTTATCGCAATATTGCGATATAGCTTACGGGTATTGCAAAGAATTGAAGAATGCAGGTATCATTCAAGGCACCATAGAGGGCGTCAGCACCTGCTATTGCATCGAACCGAAAGCCTGGACCAGATTGCGAAAAGATTTAGGTCTGTGTATGATTTTTTATATTGAATTAAAAACCTGCTGTTAAATTTTTAACAGCTATCCATTATAATGTTACAATACAAACGGTGCAAAGCAACCAACAGACAACAGACATGGTAAGGCAGAAGTACAGCGACATTGTCTTACAGGATAAAGCTGAAAACCAAGCCTAGTGCTGCGGAGCGGGTGGCTGCTCCACCGAGCTGTACAATATCATGAGCGATGATGATACCGAGCTGAGCGGCTATAGCCCGGATGCTGATTTGGGCCTGGGCTGCGGCCTGTCCGCCCAGCCTGCCAGAATCAGTGCAGGGCAAACCGTAATTGATCTGGGCAGTGGTGCGGGCAATGACTGCTTCGTGGGCAGGACGGAAGCCGGTGAGGCAGGGTGATTGGTATCGACATCACTGAGGCCATGATTGCCAAAGCAAGGGCCAATGCGGACTGAGCGATTTGTTGAAGCAGGAAACTGGTAAAACCGTCATTGAACTGATCCATATCGCTCTGATTGCAGAAGCCAAAAAGAGGCTGCAGCAAGGTAACGAAAATGTCTCGCAAACCGCGTTTGCACGGGTTTTAAAACCGTTCCTGTTTTCGAAACTTTTTAAAGTGAAGCAGGACTAAATCCGGTTTTCTACCTCAAACAATTATTGAACTGCTTGAACTTTTCTCGACCATTTTTGAACTGTTAACCTTCATTCATTTTTTCAAAAGCTTTATACCTTCGCTTAGTTCTTTTATATCAACAAACGGCTTTCAATCTAAAGCTGTTTGTTGATATAAAAGCGTTGATCAGATCCGCTGCGACCGACACCCATACTACCATCCACACCCAAATGGCATCGGTGATGCAGGCTGCGTCGTCGGACAGCAGGAAAGGGACAGCACTGACAAAATTTCCCCGTTTGGCCGTTACACCCCACTAGATGAATGCTATTCAGGCCCTAATGAGCATCTTTGACTTGGTCTGCGGTGCCCATCAGGCTGTCGGATAGGCTTTGGCTTTACCGCCCAGCGCTTCGACTTCTTTCACGGCGGCATTCAGCCCGTCTGTGCCCCTGGCCAGCAGCGCAAGTGAAGCGCCTTGTTTGGCAAATTCCCGCACTATGGCTCTTCCCAAACCGGCCGAGGCACCCGTCACGACTACGGTCTTGCCTGCGAATTTTCGTTTCATCATAATTACAATGCCTGGTCCTGGTAATATTGTTCAATGGCGTCCCCAATTACATTGACCGTTTCCTGTGCTACAGCGCCACTCACCAGACTCCATGAGTTGTCGCCGTTGTTGATAATAGACACAGGATTACCATTCAGTTCAAAACTGAAGGTTTCATCGGGATGTGTAATCCCAAGCGCCGTTGCAGATTTTTCTTCAGGCAACTGAACTGAAATCTGAAATTTATCTTCATGCTTCATTCTTTTACAACAGCTGTGCTGAATGATTGTTGAATTTAGTTACCTGAAGTTAACTACAGGTTAATCAAAGCCGCATCCCTGTTGTTATGCAAAAGAAACATCAAATGAACTATCAGGTGGAAGAGATATCCGGCTACAGTTACGCGGTTCAACTGATTCCGGTAACAGACAGCGACAAGCAATTACTGAATGATAAGAGAGGCAGTGAAGCTATAGCGAAACATTATCATGAAGCGGTAAAATCTAAGTTCGGCGCACAGATTCACATTGCCTCCTTTTCATCCAATCCTGATTTTCCTTACAGTGCTACCATAGAATGTACAGCACAAAGCGGCTCAGTCTAAAGAGTGCATAAGTGTGATAAATGATGCTGCATAACAGCATTTACTTCATTAATTGAACTAAAAATCAGGCCAGTATGGATGAGCAGTCTAAACCCTTCGAAAACGACATAGCTACATTCAGAACCGATGTGAAACAAAGAGTCCTGGCTTTTGCTGAACAGCTGCTGAACGAGGAAGGTTATAGCCCTCGGGCTGCCTTACAGGAGGGCATCAGAAGAGCCGAACAGCAGTTTTTAGATGAACAAGGATGAATGAGCGCATGATCTTTACTGATGCTTCCCATTTTCAAGCTGCCGGTTAAGCACCAGGGCCGCACTGATTAAGCCCAGGTAGGTAAACGCCTGCGGGTAATTGCCCAGGGGCTGCCCGCTGAACCCCAGTTGTTCGGCAAACCAACCCAGGTGATTGGCATAGCCCAGCATTTCTCAAAATACAGCCGGACATTTTCGGTCTGACCTGACAGGCGCAGGCATTGCATATACCAGAACGTGCACCTGGAAAACGTGCCCTCGTTCCCGTGCAGGCCATCCGGATCCTGCTGATTGCGATAATGATAGACCAAAAAATCAGCCACCAGTTTTCTTCGATGCAATTCATTGTACTCCGCCATTTCGGGTCTTTACGGCTGATGAAACTGATGATGGGCATCAATAGTGCAGCGGCATCTACCGTTGCAGCTCCCTTTTACTGTACAAAAGAATTAAGCTTTGATCAATTACCCGGATCAGCACAGCGGCTTTTTCACCATGTGGAAAGCCGCACGGCAGTCGTGAGTTTCTCTTATCGTTTCGGCAAGCGTATAGCGGCTTTACGCAGCAGAAGCGCAGCCAGTGAGGAGGAACGCCGTCGAGCGCAATAGCCTGACCGGATCAGGTAAAGCTATTATTGAGATAGGCATAGTATGTGTCAATACAAGAAGCAATCCTCCTGATCCACTCATCAGGCGGATTGCTTTGATATCAAACATTAATCAACGCCAGTGGCCGGGTATCCACACCGAACCTCGGCGGGTATTCTGCCAGTGCCCTGGTACAAAGAAGGCGCCTGGACGAGGTGGTGCGGCCCAGTACCCTCCGTGCCAGACATACCGGCCGCCGCGCCGGGTCCAGTCTTCCGCTACCCACACGTGTCGGGGGAGGGCGGTGGGGGACGTCTGATGACGGCTACCGGCCGGGCCGGTCTCACCCGGACGATGAGCTGTGCCTGTGTGGTGAATGCACCGGCCGACAACAGGCCGGCCAGCAGTGAAACTTTTGCAATCTTGTTCATTTCATTGAATTTGAAAGTTAAAAAATATGTTAATTATAATGGCCGCGTACCCAGTGACGATGACCATAGGGACCAACCTCATAATGGCCGGGTACCCATCCTGCCCTGCGATGAACCACGCAGGAGCTGAAGCTTGCCGCAGTTACCAACAGCAGCAGGCCATATTTGAACGGTTTTAACATGTGGCGTTCTGATTTGCGTTAATAGCTCCGGTAATTATGCTTTTTGCGGTAAATCGATCGGCTCAGACGGTTTTCCCGGGCTTTCAGGTTTGCGCGTCTGGCCGGTGTCATCGTACCTGTAGCTTTGGCCATGCGCTTGTCAGCACGGATGTTCTGTTCGCGCGCCCGCAAGTGTGCTTCTTCTGAATGGGTAAGTGCACCGCTGCGAACACCCTGATTGATCCGGCTTACCTGATGGTGTTCCCGCTGATTGATGACGGGTGTACGCTGCGCTTTGGCTGCAGAGGTCATGGCCATTCCGGCCACAAAAAGACCTGCGATTACTAAATTGATTTTCATGGATATTTGTATTAAATGGTTTGCTATTGTTGTGATTCTTTAGCTGGCACTGGCGTGCTTAGCGGCTCGTTTTTCCCTTTTGGCAGCTTTCCAGGCCAAGTATTGTTTTTTCTGAGCAGGCGTTAGTATGCTGTTCATCTGCTGATCTGTCCGGCTGGTAATTTGCCGGCGCCCGGACCGCCGGTGAACTTTCATCTGTGCTTTCAAGCTGTCCATCCGGGTGGCCTGCACCAGCAGCACGCTTTTGATCTTATCCGCCTGGGCGGTAGTCAGGTTTAGCTTTTTAGTCAGTACCTCCGTTTTGTGTGCGGCCCGCTGCTCCGGGGTTCTGTGCTGTATCCTTTGCGCGCAGGCGATCTGCAGCGTGGATACCAGCATTCCCATCAAAATTGTTCTTTTCATTGTTTTTCAGTTCTGATTTATGGTGACTGTATTTATCTACTTGGAGACAACTTCTGTAAAATGGTTTAATCCCTCCAATAAAATACATCGTAATAAGAGGTATGCGTTTTCATGCTGAACAAGTTTTACTGCAAAAGGTTTAACCAATGAGCTAAATATACCTTTTTATGCAAGGTATATATCAGAAGCAAATCCTATATTTGGTTTAAAGAACTAAGCATGTATTCAAAAGAGTTACTCAAGGGAACTATTGAAATCATCATCCTGAAGCTCTTGTCTGAGAATGAACGGATGTACGGCTACGAAATCACGCAAAAAGTTAAGGAGCTCACCGATGATAAGATTCTGATCAGTGAAGGCGCACTGTACTCTTCCCTGCACAAGCTGGAGGCTACCGGGGTGCTGGACACCGAGTCGGTGCTGATGGGGAAACGTCCGCGGGTATACTACCGCCTGACCAAAAACGGGAAGCTGGTGGCAGCCGAGAAGATTGCAGAGCTGTCTTCTTTCATCAAATCCCTGAGCAATGTCATTGATTTTAGTATCAGCCTGGCATGAAGCGGGAGTTAACTGAAGAAGAGTATAACCAGATCATCAGCTACCTGCAATCTATGGGGATAAACGATCTCCGGCAACAGGCAGAAATGGCCGATCACCTGGCGGTAATTACCGAATTACACCTGGATAGCGGCATGTCTTTCGAGGCCGCTTTTAAGCAGGCCAAAAAGCAGCTGGCCCCCAAAGATATTGCGCAAATCAAACATCATGCATTCAGCTGGACCAGCTATCCCAGGTTTTTAGGCAAACCTTTTTTGATCGGTCTGACGGTATTGTGCCTGGCTGCCTTTCTGACCGGTTTATTCCTGAGGTACCAGCACCTGCCGTATCACCGCATCTGGATCATCCTGGGCCGGCGTACCTTTGTGTTTGTCCTGCTGCCGCTGTGGCTGTTGCATAATTTGACCGAATACGCCAATAAGACCAGGCAGGTGCTCAGATTTATAATTCAGTTCTCTGCTGCCCAGACCGTGTTTGACTTTTTGATCCGGCGGAAACTCAACTGGGTTCTGCTGGTAACGACTTCCGTATTAGTGCTGGTTTGGATGTTGGTATTCTGGTTGCTGCCTTTTTTGAAAAGGAACAGGCAGGAGTAGCTGATCGTCTGTGGCAATCAAACCAGACTATTTGGTCTATGTCCACACGAGGCGGATGCATATATTTTCCCCCTCTGTGCACACCCATTTGGCTTAACAAAGAACAGGTTATAACCGCTGTTCACCAGGTTCGTGTGGCGGCACCTCCGGTGGCAAGTCATCGGGCAATGGTGGTATTTCGGGCGGGAGGTGCTCGTTATCTTCCTGCGGGATTTCAGGTTCGGCAGGATCATCAAGCGGTTCGATCTCCGGCTGCGGCGTTCTGAGCGGAAACTCTTCCGGCTCATCAGGTATAGTTTTCGGAATCATTGTGTTGCGTAGTGGTATTACAGGAACAATACCGTTGTGCCGCATAATGTTTCATCCGGAGCCATTTTGGGTTTGACCTTGCGGGGTGCTGTTCATCAAAACATGGTTGCACAATCCAGAAAGTCTTAGGCCCCTCACGCCATCATTGGTTAACTACGTGCTGATACCCAACCATCGGCAAAACCCTGATACATTCAGACAGGTTGGGCCCCACTCATGTAGAATTGCTGGAGAAGGTTCGCTCACAAGAGGTTTGCCGGTGATGTCTGTTGCCGCAGGCATCAGGGAATCGGTCGGGAATAATAGCATTCCCAATCTGTAGTGCACGGGTTCGTGAATCCGGCTTGTTTTGAATACACAAAGATAATGACTTGCCCGCAGGAGGATACATCCGCCTGCATATGAGCCTGCGCATACCCTGCGGGTTTTACAAAGGTAATTCAAACCAGAACTCGCTGCCTTTATCCGGTACGCTGTTCACTCCGATGCTTCCGTGGTGCTTCTCGATAATTTCCTTACAGATGTACAAACCGATACCAAAACCTTTGGTCAGCTTCATTCTCTCGCTTTCCACCCGGTAAAAACGGCCGAATACATGCGGCTGATCAGGCGGCGCTATGCCCATCCCCTGATCACTGACACAAACTTTTACTGTAGGACCGTTACTGGTGCAGGAGACATTAATGTCGCTGCCCTGCGGCGAGTATTTGACGGCGTTATTGATAAAGTTGAGGAGCACCTGCTCAATTTTATCACGGTCGGCCTTCACCGGTGTATGCTCCACAGGATGGAAAATGACCCGGTGAGACGTAACGGTAGCCAGAGACTCTTCTTCTGCCTGCTTGACGAGTTCCGCCATATCAAAACAGGTACAGTTAAGCTGAATTTTCCCTTCACCTATGCGTGCCACATCCAGAAAACCGCTGATCAGCGAACGCATCCGGTCGATCTGGCGCTGAGCCTTGACAAGAATGTCTCTTCCCGGTAAGTCCTCATCCTTCTTGGCTTTTAAGCTAAGCATCTGCACATACCCGTTCAGGGAGGTGAGCGGTGAACGGAGTTCATGGCTGACAATGCCGATAAAGTCCAGCCTGCGCTGCTCGTCCAGCTTCCGGTCTGTGATATCCTGGATGGTGCCTGAAAAATGAGCTGCTGACGAACTGGTGGCTGCATAAAGACGGCCGGTAGCCCGGACCCATCTTTCTTTCCCGTCATGGTAACCGATGATCGGGTATTCCAGTTCATAACTCTCGTTGTGCGTAATCGCCGCTTCAACAGCCTCGGATACCCGTGCGCGGTGATCAGCGGCAACCTGGTCGAGTGCCGCTTCATACGGCATTTCTTCATTAGGATGATAACCGAACAGTTCCTTTAAGCGGGGGGAGGGGATGAACTGCCTGGTTTCCGCATTGATGGACCAGGTGCCCAGTTCTGCAGAGGCAATAGCCAGGCGAAGCTGTTCCTCAGCCTGTTCCACCGCTTTATGGGCCAGCACCTGCACCGTCACCTCGCTGGCGACTTCCAGTACGCCGGTGATCCGGTCGCCTTCAAACAAGGGAGTATAGCTGACGTTGAAGTAGCACTCTTCTGATTTGCCGTTCCGGTTGAGGTTGACCGGGATATCGTGCCCGGTAAAAGGTTCACCGGTATGATAAACACGGTACAAAGCATCCAGAACCGGCTGTCCGGCAATCTCAGGCAATCCCTCCAGCAACGTTCTGCCGACAATGCTTTTATCTTTTCCCAGCACCTTCAGCATATTGTCATTGACCACATCAAACACCATAGCCTCGCCCCTGAAAACCAGGATAGCGACCGGCGCCTGCTCAACCAGTTTGCGGAAGCGGCTCTCACTTTCGGTCAGTTGATTGAGCATCTTACGCCGTTGCGTAACATCCATGAACGTGGCTACCCCGCCGTTCAGGTTACCATCTGCATCATAGAGCGGTGCGGCATTAATTGAAATGTAGAATCTTTCAGCATCGGGCGGTTGTACCCCGATTTCCATATCATATACGGGTTTCTGAGCAGCCATCATGACAGCCATGGGATGTTCTTCATCCGGAAGTAACGTTCCGTCCAGCCGCAGGTTCTGCCACCGGGCATCGCCGTAGGTACGCTGGGTGATCTCGTCGGTGTGTAAACCCAGAATGCGTTGCGCCATTGGGTTGACAAAAACAATATCTCCTGCATTGTTGATAATGCCCATGCCTTCGGCCATCGTATTGATGATGCTCTGCAGGCGGGATTCGCTTTCGGTCAGCTTATTCGCCAGCGCCCGACCCGCTGCCAGCGCCTGCTCCAGTCCATGCCGTGCTTTCACCTGTTCCGTGACTTCTACGGCCATATCCACAATGCCGGTGATCTGTCCCCCTTCAATAAGCGGCGTATAAGAGAAGTTGAAATAGCTGGTTTCCACCTGTCCGTTGCGTTTGAGCTGAACAGGAGTCTCGTAGCCGTAAGCCGGCTTTCCTGTTTTATAAATATCGTACAGCAGTTCGCAGGCCGGCTGGCCTGCGAGTTCCGGAATGGCAGTCAATAAAGGGTGACCAATAATCGTAGCCGGCTGGTCGAGCAGTTGCAGCATCGGGGCATTGGCGGCATCAATATACAGTTCCGGACCTCTGAAGATGATGATAGCCGCCGGAGACTGATCGATTACTGAACGGTACTTAAACTCGCTTTCGTCTGCCTGAGCCCGTAACTGCCGGGCAGCCTGCTGTACTTCATTGAGTTCAGAATGGCTTTGGTGTAAGCCTTCCTGTGTTTGGTGGAGTTGTGTTGTGGCCTCCTGAACTGCCCTGCGGTTGGTCACCCGCTCGCTTACATCGGTTGCGGTATGCAGGAGACAGTAGGTCTCGCCGGAAGCATTCCGGAAAGCACGGTATTCAAAATCAAAGTAGGAAGTCGTCAGTATGCCCTCTATCTCCAATGTCGCCGGGGTATCCGTTGCCGTGTACGTTTCTCCCGTGCGCCATACCATTTGCAGCAGCCGGGTGAATGGCTGGCCCACGATCTCCGGCAGGGCCTGTTCAAAAGTTTTACCGACTACGCTGCGGTCTTTGCCCCAGATGCGCAGCATGGCATCGCTCACAAAGCTGATATGCAGGTCTTCGCTGCTGTAAATTGCGGTGGCATCCTTGGAACGGGTCAGGACGTCTAAGAGTTCATTGCTGCCCAGATACGGGGCTGGAGGTTGGCTCATCAGGTTAAATTAACTATCAAATCTACGTTTTCCAATCCGCTAATCAGCAATCCAGTTGCTGAATAACAGTGCATGACTCACTCAGTACTAAATCAACGCAATGAACTATTTAGGCTATAACTCATGCGCAGCTGCCGGCAACGCAGGTGCAGAGGGTGAGAAAGCTGTAAATTACAGGCGCATAAGCGAGTACTTAACCCTTTTCAAACCCAACAAAAACGGCATAAATAGAGTAACTTTGTCTTTACTGATCTGTATACCCATGTCTGAAACGAGCCGCTCCGCTGATGAAACCCAACGCCTTGCCGCACTGCAATCCTATCATATCCTGGATACGGCCACCGAACGTGATTTTGATGAACTGGCAGAACTCGCCTCCGCTATCTGCCAGACACCCATCGTGATCCTGGGCTTTCTGGACGGTGAGCGGCACTGGTTCAAAGCCAAAAAAGGTATTGAACTTACCGAATCGCCGCAGCGTATTTCCTTTTGCAGGCACGCTATCTCAGAAGGCAGCGAAATCATGGTGGTGGAGAATGCCGGAACTGATCCGCGTTTTGCAGACAACCCGGCAGCCAGGGCACTGAACCTGCAGTTTTACGCCGGCGTTCCGCTGACCAATGCTGAGGGGTTCGCCTTAGGTACGCTTTGCGTTTTTGATCATACGGCCCGGCAGCTTAGCGCATCTCAGGAAACCGCTTTAAAGATGCTGGCCAGACAGGCGATGGATAAGCTGGAACTCCGCAAAAAAATTATGGAACTGGAAGCAGCGCATACGCAGATTGCAGCACTTAATGAACAACTGCTGGATCAGCGGGAAGAGCTGCAATCCTATAATGAAGAAGCGGCTGTTATCAACGAGGAACTGCAATCGACCAATGAGGAACTGCACAGCAGCAATGAAGAGCTGCGGGTCATACAACAGGAGCTGGAAACCAGCCGGCAACGCCTGCAGCTCATTACGGATCACATCACCCAACTGGCATGGATGGCGGAGCCTTCCGGTGAGATCTACTGGTATAACAAGCGCTGGTATGCCTACACGGGCACTACGCCCGAGCAGATGAGTGGCTGGGGCTGGCAAACCGTACATCATCCGGATTATGTGGACTGGGTTACGGAAAAATACAAACAGTGTATGCAGGATGGTCAATCCTGGGAGGACACTTTTCCCTTATTAAGCGCAGCAGGAGAATACCGCTGGTTCCTGTCGCGGGCGGTTCCCTTTAAAGATGAACGGGGAAACATCCTGCACTGGTTCGGCACCAATACCGACGTGACTGTGCAACGCGAGGAAGACCAGCGCAAGAATGACTTTATCAGTATGGTCAGCCATGAACTCAAGACACCGCTTACCTCCCTCAAAGGCTTTCTGCAGATTTTGGAAGGGAAAGCTCGCCGGCAGGCAGATACCCGCGCAACCAATATGATTGACCGGGGCCTGCGCCAGGTGCAGCGGATGACAACGCTGATCAACGGCTTTCTCAATGTGTCGCGGCTGGAGTCCGGCCAGATGCATATTGACCATACCACCTTCGATATGGCGGGGCTGATCCGGGAGGTGGAGGAAGAAATGCAGAGTACCATAATGACCCATCACTTCGCCTTTGATCCGGTGGTTAATGTTGAAATTTCAGCGGACCGCGATAAGATCAGCCAGGTTTTACAGAATTTCATTACGAACGCCGTTAAGTATTCTCCGGATCAAAGCACGATTTATGTTGGTTGCCGTGTTCTTCAGAACCTGGTTGAAGTACAAATCAGGGATGAAGGCGTAGGCATTGCTCCGCAGGATCAGCAATATGTGTTTGACCGCTTTTACCGGGTAAAGAACAGCTATACGCATGCTGTTTCGGGTTTTGGTCTGTACCTGTGTGCAGAGATCATCAGAAGGCACGGGGGGCAAATTGGCGTAAACAGCAAGCCTGGTGAAGGCAGTATTTTCTGGTTTAGTCTGCCTGTGACGGCAGGTTAGTTAAAGAATTAAGTTTACTGCCATGCGGAATAAAGATTTTCGGTTGAACCAACCACCCTTTCCAAACGGATGAGGCATCGATGCGGTCATCAAACCCATAACCTTATATTTTTTATCAAATGCGGCGTATGTGGCAACGCTATTCAGCGTCATTGGATTTGTACAAAGCCCTGCTTTCAATAATTGTTTATTTATTCAGAAAGATTCGCGTCGGTATCCGGTGGTCAGCGCAGCAACCGGGCCGTGCTTTATCAATTTACGTGCAGTAAATGGGATGAAGGTAATTTTGCTTTGAACATCAGAAAACAACGATTCCCATTCCAGCGCTTCCAGGCGTTGAGTTATGAAAAATTTAATACCTCTTCCGAAAACTTTGGGTAATCTCTTTGGGCATCCCCTTCGGGCCGGGCTCTTCATTATATCTTTTTCAAAGGATTAAACTCAGCCGTAGAGTCGCCTCTACGGCTGGTCTTCAAAACCGTGCATGAAAGTTTCCCTTCACACGGCTCCTCGTCCGTTAATCATTTATATGAAGCAAGCTGTCATTCCTCGTTTTGGTGATATGACAATGGGCGTGCAATAATTGCACATTAGCCCATACATCATTTCCACCCAAATGCAAAGGAATAATATGGTCGGTATCCATATCATCGCCTAACGTAAACTGTAATTTGCATATTGAACATCGACCTTTCTGTTTCCTCAAAAGCATGGCTTTTCTGTTTGATAACGTAGGGTATCTGCCAAGCCTGGCTCCCCAATAAGACCAGTCACCGTCGTATGGTGAGCGGTTCTCTTTAACTTTGATGTGCCTGATGATTGGAGTTTCACTGTAGAGCCTAAGCGGCTTACCTTTACGAGCAGCAAATGTCCAACGACCGGTTTCCAGTCGCCAGTATTTGCGGTTTACCCAAGTTTGGGTCTTGTTCGGGTGTCTTCGGTTCGCCCATCGCCTCAAAGACTGAAACAACTTGTGTGACATATTACTAAACACCTTCTTCGATACAACTGTCGAATGAAACTTACTCCATCCTCTTATGACAGGATTAAGTTGTTCTATCAGGCGTTCTTGTTCGATCGTACGATTACGACGTACAATGTTTTGTATGGCTTTATGTTGTTTCTTTTGAGACTTTTTCGATGGCCTAATGAAGGTTTTGAAGCCGAGAGGCTTTCCATAGTTGCTTTTCCCTGTATGCGTTTTGCCAACATTGTATTGGCCAATGTGCATACCTAAGAAGTCGAACCCCCGGTTGCCATGTTCATCCTGTAGTAAGGTGTGTGCAATTCTCGTCTTTTCCTTCTTTAGGTTTAAATCAATATCTGTAAGCCATAATTCTATAGTTGCCTTACAATGATTTATAACCGCAAGATCTTTATGAAAGATTAAGAAGTCATCAGCATATCTAATAAGTATTGGGCCGCCACGAACAGGGAATTTCTCTTTAACGATTTGCTCCATGCCGTGTAATGCAATGTTAGCCAACAATGGAGAAATCACACCGCCTTGCGGCGTGCCTTGTTCAGTCTGATTAAATACATTATCCTCTAACACCCCGGCTTTTAACCAAGCCCTGATCAATCTTCTTAGGCTGGGAATGGTATTTAACTTTGTTAACAGTTTTTCATGACTGATTTTATCAAAGCATTTCTCGATATCGGCATCTAATACATACTTTGGCTTGCTTTTGATCGATAAAAAGATCGCTTCTATAGCATCGTGGACTGAGCGACCAAGCCTAAACCCGTAACTATTTGGTTCAAACCTGGCTTCCCATTCGGGTTCAAGGGCTAATTTAACCAATGCTTGTGCAGCACGGTCTTTCATAACGGGGATGCCCAAAGGCCGCTTTTCATCACTGTTTGGTTTCGGAATCCATATCCGGCGAGTTGGTTTAACGTTTGCTTCCAATAAGTCTTGGTTGCTAAGCTTCATTCGCTGCACCGGCGTTAGTTTTCTTATACCATCAATACCCGCTGTTTTCTTGCCTTGATTGTCCTGCGTTACTTTCCTAACCGCCAATAGCTTGGCAGCTTTAGATTTCAATAACAGTTTTTGTAGTTTGCGCATAGATATTATATCTCCGCGCATGCTTGCCTGATAAATCCGTTTTTGCAGCTTGAAAACATTACGCTGGACTTTCGTCCAGTTAATTGTTTTCCATTCATACATCGGTCGTATTGCCGTGTTCATCGTCATAAACTGCTACTTACTAAATCTATCATTAACGTCGTGGGTACGTCTGCCTATCCTTTGGCTTTCCCAAAAGCATTTGCTTTTTACCCAATCTTTTCTTGCTAAGGCATGAGGATGGCTTCCCTCTGCGATTGCAGAGCCTTAACAAGATTACCTTGTTCCAATTATCTGTATGGTCATTAATTGACAAAGGGTTAGCGTCCTATTCTTCACCGGGTTACAATCGTTTGAACGATTGATGGACGACATAACCATCAATCCTGTAACCATTCCCATTTTGGGCAAGCCTTACAACCGTGGTTGAATAATCTGAGTAGGCTTGTTGATCGTGACGGTGATTCAAACATAGGTTCGTCGCCTACGCATACCTCTACACTTGCAAAGGATTGAATGTCAGATTCCATTCTTACTTGCTTTCTTCCCTGCTGCACTCATGGAGATGCCACCTGCATAAATGAGGAAAGTGTTTTCATCTGTTCAAATAGATGGAATGGTGTTTCCATTCACCAGATAATCAGTTATTACAAAGAACATTTGTAAAGTCCGCTTACTTAACTCACGGACAACAAGTCACACATGCCGCTTGTATCCCTGATGCTTTCCTGTCCGTAAAAACAAGTGCTTTGTGTACGCCGTTACCGGCAGCACCTGTTTTTCCTCCCGCAGCATACGCCTGTCTGCCGCCTTCCCCCGCACCAGACCCCAAAGTAAGCGGAACGCTTCCGCTCGCCGAACCCTTCTTTCGCGCCCCTGCGTCCGCCAGGCCCATGTTTCCGGCTGGCGCGCAGCTATGAGGCATTTTGCTGTTGGTATGAGTTGATTTTCACCTTCAAACCGGGCAAAAGCGCAGCTAATATCTTGCCGGCAACCATGTTGGGTGGCAAGGAGACTACGGCATAATGGCTGCGTTCGTACCTCACGCCGCCACCCTCCGGGACTTATTCCGTTTCCTCCCTGCTGCACAGCCGGCACTTCCTATTGCTTTCTTTTTTCCGGTTTTTCTTTTGAAAAAATCACCACAAAAAAGACACGACCCGAAAAAGAAAAGCAAACAAAAATTTATTCACTAAAAACTCAAGTTTATGTTATTCACAGGAAGATTAACCGCACAAGCTGAAGTTGCCACGACCAAAGGCGACAAAAAAGTAACCAACTTCACCGTAGCATTAAATCAACGCTACAAGACCAAAGCAGGAGAAAAACGCGAAAAGACGGCCTTTGTGGATTGTGCCTACTGGATTAATCCGGGACTGGCCGATTACCTGACCAAAGGTGCCGTTGTAGAAGTTTCAGGATGGATGGAAGCCGAAGCATGGACAGACCGCGAAGGTAACGTTCATCCGAGACTGGTCTGCAATGTAGACACCATCAAGTTGTTTTCCACCACCGCTAAAGCGGAAACAGCCGAAACAGCAGAAACAACCAAAGCCGCAAACACCGCAGCAGACGATGACGACCTGCCATTCTAAGTAATTCTATTTCATTCTCAATTTAAATCACCGGGAGTGTGAACATGCTCCCCTCATTTCGAAAACATCATGGGACACAACCTCGCTATCAACCCCAATACCAATGAATACAGCTTTTTCAGCCGGAAAGAAAAAGCATGGCACGGCTTAGGCCAGATTGTTGAAGATTACCCGACCAGCGCAGAAGCCCTGCGTTTCGCAGGTCTCGACTACACTGTAGAAAAGCGTCCGCTGTTTACCCGCGGTTTGGAAAACGAACTGGCCGAACTTGATACCGTATTTGCTACGCCGCATATCGCCGTACCCCGTTACTATGCCACCGTCCGCAATGACAACCATGCCGTCTTAGGCGTGGTGGGCAAGGACTATGAAGTCGTGCAGAACGTGGACGCCTTTACCTTTTTTGACAGCATTGTCGGCGGCGAGGGTATTCAGTACGAGACCGCAGGCGCATTAGGGCAGGGCGAGCGCATCTTTATTACGGCCAAGCTGCCTGGCTACATCCGGGTAGGCCGGGAGGACTGCATCGAAAAGTACCTGTTCCTGACCACCTCGCATGACGGCTACGGGAGCATTACCGCGGCCTTTACGCCCGTGCGCGTGGTCTGCAATAACACTTTGAATGCAGCCATGCGTGACCACACCAACGCCGTGAAGATAAGGCATACTAACGGTGCCAAGGAGCGTTTGGCTGAAGCACATAAACTGATGGGCATCGCGCACCGCCTGAGCGATGAACTGAGCGGTATTTTTAACCAGTGGGCGAAAGTGCACATCTCGGATCAGGAAGTCAAACACCTGATTGAAGTGGCGATGGTGCCGAACCGGGAAACGCTTGACCACTTGCTCAAGGGCCACACGGATGAACTGTCCGCCGTCTATACCAACATGGTGGACAAAGTGTACGAGTATGCCCTAAGCGCACCTTCGCAGCAGCAGGAAACCACCAAAGGTACCCTGTTTGGCGCGTACAACGCCGTTACCGGGTACTTTCAGAACGTTCGGAACTATAAAGACGGTGAGGCAAAACTCAAGTCCATCATGGATGGCACTGCCCTGCAGCGCGCGCAAACCGCCTTTAACCTCTGCACCGACTTTGCCAAAGAATTATCCATGAACCATATTATCATCAACTAATCACCCCAGGGAAGGGGGAGTTATCCCCCTTGCTAAAAATTCATGACCATGACACGTTCCAATCTGCATATTATCCTGAGCAACGGCGAAACACTGAAGTGCGTAGCCGATAGCAGCAGTGCACCTGAACAGGGCTATTTCGTCGAAGAGGTCATCCTGCCCTTGCTTGCCCTGCACCACCCCGAAGCAGAACTTGCCCTCATCCGGCAGCACTGCACGATGGATGAGCAGCGCAGTAACGCCGCTTACCGCTATGAACTTGACCTGCAAAGCCGCCAAATCCGCTTCTACGAGGAAAACTATAATGAGGGTAAAGATACCTTCAAGAAAGGTCTTGACCTCACCGGACGATACCTGTCTTACCTGAAAAAAACAGAAACGGACACGGATAAGTTCACCAAACGGCAATTCAAATACCTGTCCAACAAGGAACTGGTGGGCAGGGTGAACGGCCTGCCGGAGGGTAAAGGGGACGACGAAGCGCACGAACTGCACCGCCGAAGCCTGCTTGCCAACGGTGCATTCATATACCGCAGGAAGGGCAATTCCCTAATCATTATCAAAGACGAATAACCCAACAACATCAACTGCTATGCAAACCAACTTTTTCAAACAAATAGCCGGGCTGGAAACGCCCGGCACCTTTAAACTCGCTGTTACGCTGACGGAGAACGGAAAAATTACCGTTTCTGAGATGTTTACCGCCGCCTGCGGCGACAAAGCCGTGAGCCGCATTGTACCGCTTACGCTGAGCGGTACAGCCGAAGAACTGGACGAGCAGTTCTTTACTCAAATCACCGCCCCGGCACAGCAGGTGGCAGGCCTGATTTCCAACATGGAAGGGCACCTGAAAAGCGTAGCTGAAGCTAAAGCCGCCTCTAAGATGGAGCAGGACAGAAAAGCCGCCGCCAAGAGTGCAACGGCTAAAAAGGACAGCGACCACGAAATGCCCGATGCCAAAGCGGAGAAGAAACGGGCTTACGAGGAAGCGCTGAAAAGTATTGCTGAACTGAAAGCCGCCTGCAAGTACGAAGAAGGCTTAGCCCTGTTACCCGGCGAGCGCGAGTACCCGGACAAGGCTGCGGAACTCGGCAAGCTGCGGGCCGAACTGGAACTCGGCAGAGAACAGCTCAAACAAATCAGATTATTCTAGACCCTCAAAACTACCCACATCATGTTAGACGTTAGGAAACTGCCCCGCGTATTTATTCATACCGAAAACGGCCAGAAAATCCGGCTGGACGACCCCAGCGAGGAGTTAAGCCCCGAAGCCGTGTGCAACCATTTTTCCAGCCTGTATGCCATTCTCACCACCGCCAAAATCGTTGGGCCCGAAATCCGCGACGATGTCCAGGAGTTCGAGTTCGTCAGCACTATCGGCACCAAAGGATAAGTTATGCACAGACGAGAAAACAAATACCGGGTAAACCCAAGAACCAAACTGCAATGGAAACTGCATCAGCAAATCGCAACTGTAATCAACGATATGGACAGGCTGCCGGATGCGCAGGAAGTCCGGGACCATCAGCCGCGCTCCGCACCCCTGCACCTGCTGCCGATGGTTTTTTAAATCACTGCTTTGTACCGAAATATGAGCAGGCTGCGGGATTGCCGAAAAGGGCAGCAGTGGAGGGCGACTTTTTCAGGTCGCTCGCCCACCTGCGTAAGCACTATGGCGTGCCTGTCACCAATCACCGCCAGCAACCCTACCCGTACAACATCCTGCTCGCGATGCAGGAAATAGCAAATGCTATCCGGCAGTCCGGCAGGGAGCGGCAGCTATTCATCATCGCTCAGGATAACGGCCCGTTATGCTTAACGGTGCGGGAGCATTTTCAGCGGGACTATTTTGCGTATTATATTCCCGTTGTACCCATTTACCAGATATGGCAGCAGCCGGAACAGCAGGCAAGCGCCGAACTATTGACCGCCGTCTGTGCCTATCTGCACACGGGGGCAGGTATCAGCTACTACCGCGACAGCAGTTCCTACATGCACTACAATTACGAAATATTGCAGGAATGGGCAGAAGAAGGGGAGGCATGTGAATCCGGCAGCTATACCGCACAAATGGAAGATTATGGGCTGGCTGTTACCGCAGGTGATTTTATGCAGGAGAAAATGCAGGAGGCACGGCAGCGCTTGCCGGAACTCATCGCCGCATTCCAGCCGCAAACGTCATTTGACGTCTCGGTTATGAAAGTCGCTCAAGCCACACTCCGGCTGGAGCAGCAGTTTCCCGAAGGCAACCTGTTTGCCCATGCCAGTGAACCGGAAGACGATGAGGACTATGGGTATAACAACGAGATCTATATGCATGAGTACATCGGCTTTGTTGCCAGTACGACCGACGCCCTCGGGCAGATGCTGGTGGAAATGGTGGAAAATGACTTCAACGAACGTTCCGCCGAACAGGAACCGCAACTCATTACCCACTTTACGCAGCGGCAGGCGCCTTACCGTGACGAACTGGCCTATGAACGCGCCGTGTTCTCGCTGATCGACGATTTATGTACCCTTTTATAACCTCATCCCAATGGAAAATATAACCGCTGGCTTCGGCACCCTGTATCACCCCGTAAAGGCTCTGCTGATTTACAAGAAAGCAGGCCATGAAACCGACTATTATGTGGAAGGCTACGACATGGACAGCGCAGGCAGGCCGATCAACGGGCATCCGCTGTCTGTCCGGGAAAGCAGTGCACTGGCCAAAGCCCTTACGGTAAACGAACGAAAGGCGCAGGGATTTCTGACCCCTGAAGGCCTGATGCCCGCGCAGGTACTGCATATCCACAGCAGCCCGGACGGTTGTGTCCTCTGGCACACGCCGCCGCAGGTCCGCAGACTGCTGTTTGCCGAAGCACTCGGCATAACTTCCGGCACCGCGCATGTTCCGGCCATGCTTTGGCGGGCGGACAGGCGCAGATTGCAGGTCTTTGCGGTAAAGGATGAAACGATAACGCTCGAAACCGCGCTGTACCGCGCGCCTTTTTTCAACGTGTATGCGGATGGTGCCGTTTGTATGGGCAACGTGCGCGTCCAGATTCCCGGTGACTGCGGACTGGAACGCTTCCTGCAGCTTTGGGAGGAGTACTTCTTTAACAGCTTTTTCAGCCACACCATTGGCGGCGACAGCCTCATCAAAGGCAACATCGTGCAGCTATGGCAGCAACTCACCGCTACACAGAAACCTTTCCCTGAAGTTCAATTACTGCCTGCCCATTTCACCCTTCAACACCTGATTTTATGAAAACGCTCCCTGTTGTACACTACACCGATGCTTACCTGCTCGCACCCACCAACCCCATCACGGTTAACCTGATTGGTGCCGGAGGAACAGGTAGTCAGCTGTTGACCTGCCTGGCCCGGATGCACCAGGCCATGCTGGCCCTGAACTTTCCCGGTCTGCATGTTACTGTTTTTGATGACGATGAGGTCAGCCCTGCCAACCTCGGCAGGCAGCTTTTCTCGGAAGCGGAAATCGGCATGAACAAGGGCGTTGCCCTCATCGCCCGGCTGAACCGCTTCTTTGGAACCGCCTGGAAAGCCATTCCGCAGCGGTTTAGCCGGGATACGCTCAGCGGGATGAAGGACGAAGGTGCCGCCAACTTGTATGTTTCCTGCGTGGATACGGCGCAGTCCCGGTTTGACATCGCCGCCATCCTGCAAGGGTATGCCGGGTTTCGCACCTACCAGCGCAGCCGCCCCCTGTACTGGATGGATTTGGGGAACAGTAAATCCACTGGTCAGGTGCTGCTCTCCACCGTTGGTGAGTTGAAGCAGCCGGACTCCCAACGGTATCAGACGCAGGGTCGTTTACCCTTTGTTACCGAGATGTTCCGGGGTCTACTGGAGCAGGCGGATGCCGCAGACAGTACGCCCAGTTGTTCACTGGCGGAGGCGCTCACCAAACAGGATTTGTTTATCAATTCTACGCTGGCGAATATGGGGGCATCCCTGTTGTGGTCGTTGTTCCGCGAGGGCATCCTGTTCCACCGGGGTTTCTTTCTGAATCTGCACGACTTCCGTACCCAGCCGGTTAACATCGGCTGAACGGGAGCACCTTGACCGGTGGGCAGGATAACCGATGGTACCCGCATGGGAAACACCGGCCCGTGCCGGCGCGCCCTCCAGCCACTTGCGTCCGCTGTCCGCAACCGGCTTCCGGGCTAGGACGCTGCATCACTGGCCCCTGTAATTGCAGGGCAAGCGATGCAAGTATGATTCTGTATACAGGCATTTTCATATAACGAAATTTTTTCTGTTCGGGGGAGTACTCTTGTTCAGCTGAAACATCCAGCGCAGGAGAAGTCAAGATCAAAAGTTGATTCTTTGGAGGGATCCTGTAAAATTCGGGGTACCTGTCGTATTCCGGATCAGGTGGCATTTCCTCCGGCGCCTGCTTGGCGCGTTTACAAGCCGATGTATTGAATTGCACTGCCTCTCGTGCTATCCGGTTAGTTGGTGGAAAGCAAAAAATAAACAAATTTGTTTATTTTTGAGTATGGACAAGGCGGTACAAAAATTTCAGGGTATTCACCCGGGTGCGGTTTTAGCGCGGGAATTGAAAAAGCGGCATCTCCGGCAGCTTGCTTTCGCCACAGGTACCGGTATACCGGCCCAGACCTTGAATGCTTTCATTAAAGGAAAACGAAAGTTACCCATAGCACAGGCATTGAAGGTAGATCAGGCTTTGGGTATGGAAGCGGGTACCATGGCCGTTCTGCAGGTGCTGTATGACACCCGGCAGGCAGTACTTCAGCAAAGCCGGCACATTCATCCGGATTTGTCCAAATACCGTAAGATTCTGTTCTGGGATACGGATTTTAATCAGATTGACTGGCAGGGGAAGGCCAGTGCCGTAATCCGGCGGGTACTGGAGCGGGGAAACGAGGAAGAGTATGCAGAAACCGTTCGTTTTTATGGTGAAGCTCAAGTGAATGCTTTAGCCAGTGCCGGGAATCAAAGTTCAGATAACCGTTGGCGCAACGCGCGGGTAAACGCCAGCAACAAGTCAATGTTATTACCGGAACACCAGGTTACTCTTACGGCAGGAGACCTGGCTGATTCTCATGAATGCTGAAGTGCTGAGCCGTCGACATGGACCTGGTTACGCATAACAGCCTTTACGGTACCAGCGACTATCCAGTGATCGAAACCGGGTTGCAACAGGCATTTCCCTATCTTTCCGGTGACTTCGGTGCCAATCCGGTGAATGGCAAATCCAGTTTCATCGGTAAACCGGATTGCAATCATGCAGTATTCGGGTTGTGTTCGTTACCCTAGGATGGGTTAAACAGGCCTTGCTTAAAGACGCTGCTCAAGCAAAGCACCAATTAGTATATGAACAAAGTCTTACCGGAAAAAATAGCTGACATGTCCCACTGCAAAGAACTTTGTGCCCGGCGTAAAAGCTACGCCATCCACAGCGGCTTCATTTCTGAGCCGGGTAACGGTTTCAAACTGCGTTTCTTTCCATCTGACATTGAACAGGTTGTTGATGGTTAACCCCACTTCATATTTGCGTTTGGTATAGTTCAGTACCAGATCATTCACCAAATAACCCTGAGCTTTCAAACTGTAATCTTCATTGGCGGCGCGGTCGCTCAACCAACGGTAACGCAGGCTGCCGTTAATACCGCTTGGAGACTGAAAAGTAATGCCGCCTGTACTACTCCAAACCGGGGCGAGCGGGATATAGTTGGCACCTTTGGGATCATCTATGGCTCTGCCATGCGCATAATTTAAGTCGGCATCCAGGTAAATGGATTTGACGGGCTGGTAACGTCCGGAAAGGTCAAAACCGATGCGGCGCGTACGGCCGCTGAAAGCCACCGTACCTCCATCGCCGGCATACACATATTCCTGCTGCAGGTAGCTGTACCATAGGGCTGCATTAACAATCAGGTTTTTCACCGGCTTGAATACGGTTCCTAAATCGGCGTTGTAGGCAGCCGGAAGGGTAGGCAGTCCTTTCACCGCTACGACTACACGGGCATCATTCGAATTAAAGCCCTTGCCCAAAAACAGGTAGAACTGCGTTTTATCGGTAGCCTGATAATAGAAGTTGATTTTCGGGCTGATGATGTTGTTATTCGCTGTATAAACACCGGCTCCGCTCAGGGTACTGTCGCCGGCAAATTTATTATCGTACCTATAGTAGAACTGGTCGAAGCGCAAGCCCGCGTTTAGGGTGAATTTGGGGCTAAACTGAAATGTTTCATTCAGGTAGGCGCCTGTATTTAACTCCCTAATGTCACCCAGTTTGATCAGGTTAATGAGCGTATAGCGGTTGACGGTGTGCGACAACTCCGAACCGGTAGTGGCATCCAACCGGGCATTCAATCCGAATTCAGAAGTAATCCTGGTATTTCCCCAGTAACTCTCATGGGTATAGCTGCCGTTGTAGCCGTACAGGTTACGGGCTTCCCGCTGCCGTATCTCGTCGCCGTTAACGGTATCCACGAGATAAAAGGTAAAATTGGTATGCAAATCAAATTTATACCTGGAATAGTAAAGCTGATTTTTAATCAGGTCGTGGTTGCCCAGCGTGGTCAGCAATTGTGCGTTCACGTTGGTGCGGGAGGTAACGCCGCCCTCATTGGGGTCAATAGCGCCGTAAAAGCCTACTTTTCCTTCTTGAACCGCGCTTTCCGGTATTTGCCCGGAAGCATACCAAGTGCTGTACAGGGTAGAGGCTGACAGGCTCAGCGTATTGTTATCTGATAGCCTGCCGTAATATTTGGTAAAGAAATTAAACCGCTTAAAATGCTGCGGATTATCAAAATAACTGTTGCTGTACCGGTATTCGGAAGCGGCATACCAGGACTGCCCGTTAGCTTTAGCTTTCTCACCCAATAGATCCACCATGCCCAGCACCCGGTAAGTATCGAACTGACCGGCTTCCACCTTAACCATATTGCCGGCTATGGCATCCGCCGTATGAAAATCAACCGAGCCGGTAACGGCAAGGTCACCCTGGGCAGCGTCATAGGAACCTTTTTGATACGTGGTACTTTGGATCGTTTCAGGGAGGATAAAGTGGCTGTCGGCATAACCCTGACCGTGTGCCTGCGAAACCATATTGATCGGCATGCCGTCAACATCCAGTCGGATGTCGGTACCGTGGTCATTGTCAAAGCCGCGCAGGAAGATCTGCTCTGCCTTACCGCCACCCTGGTGCTGGCCGATAAAGAGGCCGGGCACCATCCGCAATACTTCCTGCGAGTTGGATACGCCCCGCAGTTTAATATCGGTTTCACTGATCGCTTTATACGGGTTGCGCTGGCCTGCTGTGATCGTTACATCGGCCAGGTTCGTATTCCGTTCAGCGAGGTACACAGTCTGGCCATTTTTGAAAGCACTAACCGGTACAGCTACTTTAGCGTGACCTACGGCAGAAAACACGAGTGTTTGACCCGCTGTACGCTTTAAAATGAATTTTCCGTTGTCAGTCGTTATCGTGCTGGTGTTAACCGGTAACAGGCTTACCGTAATCCCGGCTAAGGGCAGGTGACTGGAACTGTCGGCAACAATACCGATGAGCTGCTGGCCAAAAGACCGGCCATAAACAAGTATGATGGTGAAAATAAGGAGTAGCTTTTTTAGCATTTAGTTTCAATCAGGATGCAAAAATAGTAATTACTGAATTTTTAGCAGATACCGGTAACGCTCAACGGTCAGTTTGTATCGATTTGCCCCGCCCTGGCGGAGGTGAAGAAAATCGGATTTCCCGGGTACACACAGGCTGGTGATTGTCTGGCGCGGTGCTGAGGGCCTGCGGGCCGAAATCATAATCCACGGGCTGATGCATTAAAACAGAAATGCTGTCATTTTTGATATTGTTTCTGGAACCGGCTTCATAAATCTTTTATTGTTGATATCAGGTAGGCTTTATCCCTGAACTGATGACCTGACGACAATGTCATAAACATTGTCAGGCTGCTCCACAGCGTAGGCAACAGCACGGGCAATAACCGCTGCCGGAATGGAAATTTCATCAGCTTTTTGCTGATTTGCATTTCTTAAGGATTCATTTTTGATATTGTTCACGAATGCCGATTTTACATAACCTGGTGAGATACCTGTTACCCGCCAGCGGCCTTCCGATTCCTGCCGCAAGGCCTCACTCCTGGTACGCACTGCGTTCTTGGTACCCGCATAAACGCCCATAGCAGGTACTATTGCAATCCCCGCTGTAGAAGTAATATTGATGATGTACCCTGAGCCTTGCTTTTTAAATTCAGGTAAGGCAGCGGCAATGCCATAAAGTGTACCTTTCAGGTTCACATCGATCATCTGTTCCCATCCCTCCAGATCCAGTTCTTCCATGCGGTACAACTGGGCAATACCGGCGTTGTTGATCATTACCTCCGGTTTGCTGAATTTCTCCATTGCTAATTTAACCCGCTTTTTCAAATCGTTGGACTGTGTCACGTCCGTTTCAAGACTAAAGGCCGCACCGCCATTTCGCCTAATGGTGCTCACTATCATTTGTAAGCGGTCGGTCCTGCGGGCATGCAATACAACCCTGGCCCCTGATTGGCCAGCAATCCTGCTGTTGCCTTGCCAATGCCGCTGCTGCACCGGTAATGACCACGGCTTTGCCTTTGATACCGTTTCCCATAATTCGTTGATTGGGAAGCAAAGTTCAGCAACAGCCAGAAGATCAGTGTAGCTGATTTTACCAAATGTGTAGCTGATTTGGTAACAGGGCAGGAGGATAGGGAGGAGCTCAACGATGTGGTGTACCCTCATTGAACTAACTGCAGATGGCGAATTTACCATGGAAAAACGAATAGAATGGCAGTCGCAATCCACGCCAAAGTAACAGTAACGAAAAAGGTTTCAGCGATTTTATTCTGCCATAACAGATCCGGCTAAACGTTAAGCCGATTTGGCTAAATGGATGTAACGTGAAGGATTGATCTTTGTGAAACTAAAGAAAAACATATGCGTGTATTTGTAACAGGAGCCACGGGCTTTATTGGTACTGCCATCGTGCAGGAATTATTAAGTGCAGGTCATCAGGTTCTGGGCTTGGCCCGGTCAGACGCTTCTGCCCAAAAGCTGGCAGCAGCAGGTGCCGAAGTTCTTCGCGGAGATCTGGAAGATCTCGAGAGTCTGAAGAAAGGTGCTGCAGCAAGTGAGGGTGTGATCCATGCAGGCTTTATTCACGACTTCACCCGATTAAAAGAGGTTTGCGCGGCAGATGAAAAAGCCATCGAAACTATAGGCCAGGTGCTGGCAGGCTCAAACCGGCCCTTGATTGTTACTTCCGGTACTGCGCTGGTAAGCCCGGGAAAACTGGCTACAGAAGATGTTATCCCCGCTGTCAATCCAGCTTGGCCCCGGGCATCAGAACGTGCGGCTGATGCAGTAGCTGCACATGGTGTAAGAGCGGCCACTATCCGCTTATCGCCATCTGTGCATGGCAATGAGGACAAGCACGGCTTTGTTCCCATTCTGATAAATATCGCCCGTGAAAAAGGCTTCTCCGCTTACATTGGTGAAGGAGAGAACCGGTGGAACGCCGTACACCGGTTAGATGCTGCCCATTTGTTCCGTCTGGCACTGGAAAATGCTGAACCCCATGCCCGTTACCATGGTTCTGCCGAGGAAGGTATTCCAGTTAGGTTTATTGCCGAAGCGATTGGCAAGCAACTTAACCTTCCTGTAAAATCTATTGCCCCCGAGACTGCCCCCGAACATTTTGGCTGGTTTGCACATATGGCTGCAGTTGATTGTCCCGCATCAAGCCAATGGACACAGGAGCACTTAAACTGGCGCCCTACGCACGCTGCATTACTTGCAGATATTGAAAACGGTATTTATACCGGATAAGAAAGTGCTACCACATTAGGATACTAATAATGGTATCAACTTTAAAATGCAATCTGAATTTATGAAAATTATTGTAACCGGTTCCTTAGGCAACATCAGTAAGCCGCTGACTGAAGTTTTAGTTGGCCAGGGACATGAGGTGACGGTTGTCAGCAGCGACCCTAATAAGCGGGAAGCTATTGAAAGTCTTGGTGCTGCATCAGCTATAGGCTCTATAGCTGATGTTCAATTTCTGACTGACACCTTCACCGGCGCTGATGCCGTTTATGCCATGATTCCCCTGAGTTTTTCTGAACCCGACCTGGGCGATTATCTGCGGAGGATAGCTCAAAACTACTTACAAGCTTTGCAGCAGGCCGGCCCCAGGCGTGTGGTCGTGATGAGCGGCTGGGCGGCCGATCTGACCCGCAGTGAGAATATAGAGCATATTTTTGATGATTTAAAAACCTCACTCACCATTATGCGGCCAGCAGCGTTTTATACTAATTTTTACCAGTCCATAGATTTAATTAAAGGCAAGGGTTTTATCGGCAAATTCTTAACGTTGCGGTACGTAGGGCTTAGAGCTTTACTGACCGGTAAGACCGGATTATTGATGGGCAACTATGGCGGCGAGGACCGGATTGTTTTTGTATCGCCTAAAGACATCGCGGATGCTGTTGCTGAAGAGATTTTATTACTACCTCAAGGAAAAAACATCCGCTATGTAGGCAGCGAGGAGATGACCTGCAACGAGGCGGCAAAAATCATAGGCTCAGCGGTAGGTAAGCCCTGGCTAAAATGGGTACTGCTATCTGACAAGGATATGCTGCAAGGCTTAAAGATGGCCAAAGTGCCTGATAAACTGGCAGAAACCCTGGTAGAAATGCAGGCAGCGATGCACAGCGGCAAAGCATTAGAGAATTTTCACCGGGCCCGGCCTAAAATGGGGAAAATAAAACTGGCTGATTTTGCCAGAGAGTTTGCCCTGGTTTATCATCAGAAATAACGAGCTTTAACATTATTATGCTTAATCAGCAGATTTACCACTTCCGAACGATAGCCGAATATCACCGGGCCGCAGGCCTGCCCAACCCTGCACACCCGCTAATCTGTGTAGTGCACATGGATGACCTGACCCGGCCTCTTGCCGAGGGTACATTCAGTTTGATCTATGACTTTTATTCGATCTCGATGAAAAGGGTGAATAATGTTAAATTCAAATACGGCAGGCAGGTCAGCGATTTTGATGAAGGCGTACTGTTTTTTATGTCTCCCGGCCAGGTATTCGGGATGGAGATTGAAAAGGGCAGCGTCATACACCGACCTGAAGGCTGGATGATTTTGATCCATCCTGATTTTATATGGAACACGGCTCTGGCTAAGAATATTAAGCAATATGAGTTTTTTGACTACTCGGTGTACGAGGCACTTTACCTGTCGGACAAAGAAGAAGCGATGCTTACCGCTATTATAGGGCAGATTGAGCAGGAGTATAGTAGCCATATCGATCGTTTCAGCCAAAGTGTAATTGTTGCACAGCTGGAACTATTACTGACGTATTCAGAAAGGTTCTACCAGCGCCAGTTCATCACCCGGAGGGTTGCCAGCAATGAATTGCTGACACGGATGGAAGATTTTTTATCCGGTTATTTCAGCAGCGGTGCGCTGGGGAAAAAGGGCCTGCCAAGCGTTGCGCTCATTGCTGATACATTAAATATTTCACCAGGTTACCTGAGCAGCCTGCTGAAATCTTTAACCGGCCAAAGCACCCAGCAGCATTTGCACGACAAATTGATTGAATTAGCGAAAGAAAAGCTTTCAACTACCAACCTTTCGGTCAGCGAAATTGCTTATGAACTGGGGTTTGAGCACCTGCAGTCCTTCAGTAAATTATTCAAGACCAAAACCAGCCTTTCTCCTATAGAGTTCCGGCATTCTTTTAATTAAATTAGCAGTTTGCGCCCCAAAACCTTGGCAGCAGCAGTTGATAGCTGCCAAGGTCCTTAAAAGGAGTTTGCCCGCAGGCAGCTTCTTCATTTGAATACCTGCTTGCCTAAACTGTTCGCTCTCCTGTATTGATCCGCGCTTAAAGACGTTTTATCCTCATTTTTCATTTCAGTTACAAGATTCCTGACTTTGGTTACATTCTGGTTACCCAGGTTGCTGAACTTTGTGGTATGAAAAACGAAATAACAAACAAACGCTTGGCGCTGGTGACCGGGGCTAACCAGGGTGTAGGCCTGCAGGTGGTGAAAGAATTAGTGGCAGCCGGGCATACCGTCCTGCTGGGTTCACGTGATCTGGCCAAAGGCGAAGCTGCCGCCCGTGAAGTGGGCGAAGGTGCCATGGCTTTACAGATGGACGTAACCGATCAGGCCTCCATTGCAGCCGCGGCTGCTTTTGTACAACAAACATTCGGCTACCTGGATCTGCTGGTGAACAATGCCGCCATCTCCAATGTCAATAAAGGAAACCTCTCGCTGCAGGAATATGGCAAACTCACCCGGGCCAGTAATATCCCGCTGAAGGAAGTCCGCGGCATTTGGGAGACCAATGTGTTCGGCGTACTGGCTGTTTACCAGGCCATGCTGCCGCTGCTGCGTAAATCAGCCGAACCACGGATTGTGAATGTGTCCAGCGGGGTAGGTTCGCTGACCGCGAATGCCGATCCTGCTTATCCGTACCGCGCGATGTACAGCCCGGGCTATGCCGCCTCCAAGACGGCGCTGAACGCCATTACCCTGGCGATGATGATTGAACTGGAAAACACCCATATAAAAGTTAACTTAGTATCTCCGGGATTTACGAGTACAGCACTGAACGGCTTTGAAGGCACGGAATCCATTGAGGACGGCTCCCGCGAAGTGGTACGGGTGGCACTGTTTGGTCCGGAAGAACCGTCGGGTACTTTCACCCGCTGGGAAAATGTAAACATACCATGGTAGCACAACCCCACCGGTTCAATTCTCTATCAGAAGTGCATGCGGCGTTCGGACTACCCAAGCCGCTGCACCCGCTAATCAGCATTGTGGATGGCATTCATAACCGTATCGAAGTAAAGTTCACTGCGGAATCTCATATCACCAGCTTTTACAAGATCACTTATACGGCCAAGGTCAGCGGCAAAGTAAAATACGGGCAAAGCTATTATGACTTTGATGAGGGCGGCCTGCTGTTTGCCGCGCCTAACCAGCTCATGGGCGGCAGCGAACATAATGGTCCTTATTCCGGCTACAGCCTGTTTATCCATCCCGACTTTCTAATGGGCTATCCACTGGCTAAAAAGATCAAACAGTATGGGTTCTTTTCTTATGCGACTAATGAAGCGCTGCACTTATCAGAGACAGAGCAAAGCACGATCATCATCACGCTGAAAAGTATAGAAACCGAGTTAAGCCTTCCTATAGATGAATTAAGCCAAGATGTATTGATTTCTCAAATTGAGCTGTTACTTAACTATAGCAACCGCTATTATAAGCGGCAGTTCATCACCCGTAAAGCGGTTCATACGGATTTACTGCAAAAACTGGAAACCTTATTGGAGGATTACATCAGCAGTGAACAGGGAATACCGACGGTTCACTGCCTGGCGGAACAACTGGCGGTATCGCCAAGCTACCTGAGTGACCTGCTACGGGTGCTCACCGGCCAGAATGCCCAGCAGCATATTCATGAGAAGCTGATCGAAAAGGCCAAAGAACAGCTCACCACCACCAGTTTGTCGGTTGCGGAGATTGCCTACCAGTTGGGATTTGAACATCCGCAATCGCTGAGCCGTCTCTTTAAAATCAAGACCTGTATGAGCCCTTTGGAGTTCCGGGCTTTGTTCCATTAATCGATAGTAACTTGTGCGGAAACAACCAGTAGCAATAGCGTTATCGCTTTCACCGCAGTCTTTGTATGGAGATTAGTGCTGTTTCTACTGGTCCTGAACATACAGGTAAAGACTTTGCAAGGGCATTGACCAATAATCACAGACAGCAGCTGCGGATTTAAAGTAATCGGCCCTGTTTACATCCTGGGGAAGATACCAGCCGGGCCATCAGCATCTATAAAAATGAGTTTTATTATTCGAACGGCAGAACGGTATACCTGGATCCGTCACCGGCCGCTGCTGCTCCGGAATCCCGTAAAATCCGAACTGGCTGCTGGTGACTTTGATCCGATCTGCTTGAAAGGCAAGGTTTGAGCATTCATTTGGATTGGGTTACGTATTTACTTACCTGCGTAGGACTAAATTGAGGTTGTTTTGAAGCTTTCTTCTTACAGCTTCAATAACCCACTTTTTCATTACTGCTTATTCGTGAACAGCACTCCATTACAGCGGGGTAATGTGAACAAGGTAAAAATTAAAACAGAACCCGGCTATCAAATTATTGAGTTATCTTGACAAGGGTCCAGTAATGAAGATGGTATCGTAAATAACGTTTTTGATATGATCCCGAGCCATGCGTTTGCAAGTGCCGTCACTCTCTAAACAGAAGTTTCAGCTTTTATTAAGCTCATAAAATCAGCGTTAGGACCTGCCTGTCTTATACAATGTTTCGCAATCACTATGTCATAAGTCTACCTTCCAGTATCACTACCTACGCTGTATCTTAATTCCTGAATGACCATTATCAGGCTATTACTGAACCGTTATTATTTACTGTAGTGTTTTTCAATTTCAGTGCCGATCAGGTTGACCGCTAATTGGTCGAAGACACCTTCTACAAGGCTCCAGGAATTATCACCGTTGTCAATGATAGAAACCTGGTTGTGATTTCTTAAAAATGAAAAAGTTTTATCAGTATGTTTAACTAAAATATCTTTCGCATTAGAATGGTTGTCAAACCTAACATTGATCATGGCTAAGCCGTTACGTTTCATCCATTAATAACCCATGCTGATGTGTTTAGTTCGGCGTATTAAGACCAATCATAAATTGCAATGATTTTAAGGACTTTACATCCTACCGGGTACTTTTGAAGATGCATCGCGAACACCACATCAACAGCTCGGAAATTATCAGAGACATTGTAATTGGTATGTCCGACGGATTGACTGTACCCTTTGCATTGGCAGCAGGGCTAAGCGGAGCCGTCAATGTTACCGGGATTGTTGTGACAGCCGGTCTGGCCGAAATAGTTGCAGGTTCTATCGCTATGGGCCTCGGCGGATTTTTAGCCGGCAAAACCGACGCTGACCATTATATTTCCGAATTGAAAAGAGAATATGATGAAGTGGAACGCATACCCGAACAGGAAAAAGAAGAGGTAAAACAGGTTTTTGCCGAATTTGGCTTATCAACTGATCTACAGCAGCAGATCGCGAATGAAATGTCGAAAGACAAAGATAAGTGGGTGGAGTTTATGATGCGCTACGAACTTGGTTTAGAACGACCAGATCCCAAACGGGCTGGAAAAAGCGCGTTAACCATTGGGGGGTCTTACATTGTCGGCGGTATTATACCGCTATCACCTTATATCTTTATCCATGACGCTACCGAAGCGTTAAGCGGCTCATGCATAATAACGGTGATCGCTTTATTTATTTTCGGTTATTTTAAAAGTAAACTAACCGGGCAGCCGCCAGTTAGCGGTGCTATTAAAGTGGTTGTGATCGGCGCTTTGGCTGCCGGAGCTGCCTTTTTATTGGCAAGAGCTATTAATAATCATTAAAGAACATACGGCCATATAAACGATTTTCCTTGATTAATAAATCCCATTACCGGTTTCGCGGCATATAAATAATTATACATGCGCCAATTACCGCTATTAAGGCACCGATCACATCCCATCGATCAGGCTTGAAGCCATCGATCTTCCAGGCCCAAATGAGCGCCATCAATATAAAAATGCCTCCATAGGCGGCATAGGCCCGGCCGAAGCTTACTGTTTGCCAGGTTGCGACAACGCCATACATGGCCAGGATAAAAGCGCCTGCCACGCCATACCAAATGGGCTTGCCCTCTTTTAGCCATTGCCAAACGAGATAACCGCCGCCGATCTCGAGCAGGCCGGCGAGTACAAATACAGAAACAGATTTAAGCACATTCATCATCGTTTAAAGGTAACAGTAATACAACTACAGTAATGCATGGTGCTTTTTTGCCACCGATTCAATCAATCGATAAGCCAGTAAACTCATAGCGCTCCCAACGCCTATACCGCCAAGCACATCGGACAAATAATGCGCACCTAAATAAATCCGGCTGAAGCCCACAAGTAGTGCCCAGATATAGAATAGGAAGACCGTTTTCTTGTACTGTGGCAACGTCAAAGCTAAAGCCATTGCCAGGAAAAAAGCATCGCTGGTGTGTCCGGATGGGTATGACCACCCGCCAGCCGGGCCTAATACATGAATGGTTGTCAGCATGCGGACAGGCCTTGGTTTTTGGATGATGAATTTCAGTGCGGTAGCTGTAGTGGCTGAGAATATAGCGGCTGCCACTATTGCCATACATTTATATTTCAGCTCTTTTTCTTTCGTGAACAGGGAAACGATCAGTGCGATAAAACTAGTTCCATAGGCGATAATACCGGCTGAATTAGTGACAGTTAGCCAAAATAAGTCTCTTGTCGGGTTACGAAGGTGATTTAAAAATAATACGATCGTTTTATCCTGGTTGTAAAATAGGGTGGCAAGTACAACCGATGAGCTGATGCAGAAAAGGCATAACAATCCGGCACTTTTGGGAGATATTTTTTTGGGGGAGATCATGATCAAAAGATCAGTACCAGTGTTCCGCAAATAATCAGGCCTGCACCCAAGGCCGCTTTTAGGGATACGGTTTCTTTAAGGAAGATAACCGAGAGGATAATGGTAAGCGCCACGCTCAATTTATCTACGGGAGCAACCTGAGAAACCTTCCCCATCTGCAATGCCTTGTAATAAAAAATCCATGACAGGCCAGTCGCTAATCCTGACAGACCTAAGAAAATCCACGTATTTTTCGATAGGTCACCGATGCCTTTAACTTCACCGCGTGCGAACGCTATTCCCCAGGCGACAACAAGTATGACTATCGTACGGATAGCAGTTGCAAGGTCCGAGTTAACATTCTTTACGCCGATCTTGGCAAAGATGGCCGTTAGGGAAGCAAAGAATGCTGATAATAAAGCGTATATCCACCACATTTTAATTGATCTTTTTATGTTTTCTTAACCATTTATTGGCCTTGTAGGTGATGTATGCTGAAGCCGATCCCAATAAAGCACCGCCCAGTACATCACTGGGGTAATGCACACCGAGATACATACGCGAATAGCCCACGGCTGCCGCATAACTGAAGGCAGGTACAATCACATACCATTTTGGAAAAGACAGGCTCAATGTTGTGGCCGTAGAAAAAGCGACTGTAGTATGCCCTGATGGCATGCTATAATCAGCAGGGAATTCCTTGGCAAATATCACGTCACTATGATCAACAAACGGCCGGTTACGATGAGTGATAGCCTTTAATGTAGTGCTCAATATTTCCGAGCCGGCCAGGGAACCCAGCGCCACGTAAGATTGCTCTTTCAGGTTTTTATCATGACCGATCTGTCCCGCTATAAAAAGGGTGACAGGAGTTGCAATTGCGATGGGGATAGCACTGTTGGTTACTGCGCGCCATCTGGCATCTGGACCTGGGTTTACCGGGCCATTAATGCTTTCCAGTAAACGCAGGTCCAGATTTTGCGCATGGACACCACTTACCAACACCAACAATAAAAAGACAAGCCATAACCTATTCAACAAAAGTATATTTATCATACTAGCTATATTTTAAATTTTATTGGTTTTAAGATGCTTACGGTAGCCAAGCCGGATCAGGGAAGGGAATACAAATAGCAGTAAAGGCAGCGCTGCAAAAAAACCACCAATAACCGCAACTGCTAACGGCTGCTGCATTTGCGCACCTAAGCCAATACCTAGTGCTAACGGCATCAATGCCAGAATGGCGCCGATAGCCGTCATTAACTTAGGGCGGATACGCAGGCTTATCGCATAATTTATGGAAGTGTCTACGTCGCCGCTGTCAGCCAGATTGAAACGGAATTGGTTAAGCGTAAAAATGGCGTTCTCGGCAATAATGCCGACGATCATGATAATGCCCGTATAGCTACTTACATTTAACGGGATATTGACCAGGTAAAGAGCCAAGATGCTGCCGCATATGCCAAGGACTGAGATCAGAATGACCAGACCTGCCAAAAACCAATCTCTGAATAGGAATAATAAAACCGCAAACACCAATACCACCGCAAGCCCAAGGATCAATAACAGTTCATTAAAAGATTGCTGCTGTTCGGAGTACGCACCGCCATAGCTTATAAAATAGCCTTTGGGCAAATTCAATCCGGCAGAGAGTTTTTGCTGTATCTCTGCAATGGCGCTGCCGAGGTGACGGCCGTCCAGCCGGGCAGTTAAAATGATGTTGGATTTAAGGTCTTCCCGGGTTTGCTGCACCTCACCCGGTAAAACATTTACCGTGCAGAAAAAAGACAAGGGCCGGGTTTGCCCATTGGGTAAAAAGATCAGCTGCTTTTTCAGGTGTTCAAGGTCATTGTCCTTAAAATTGGTAAAGCGCAGCAATATCTTCCGCATCTGCTGCCCATCCTGCAGATCGCCGATCTGTATACCCCCGGTCAGGGCAGCCTGCGAAGCCGATGGTTCGGCAATGGCAGCGTTCATGCCTAAAGGCACGCCCCCGGTATATGCCGATAATTGCATCTGGAAATCGGTCAGGGAAATTTTGAACAGGTCGAGTTTATCCTGATCAGGAACGAATTCCAGGGAAGGGCCGGCAGGAATCAATCCGTCATCAAGGTCGGCTACGCCGTTGATCTTTTGCAGTATGCCGGTCGCTTGTTTATCCAGTTCCTGAAGTTTGGCATAATCGTCACCGAATATCTTGATCTCGATCGGTGCAGGCGTACTCATCAGGTCGCCTAACAGATCGGAAATACGCTGGCCAAATGAAATATGCATCAGCGGCACATGGGCAGCTATTTGATCCCGAAGTTCGCTGATCACTTCGTCGGTGGTTTTATTACGATCTTTCTTTAACTGAATGGAATAGTCGCCAAAGTTAGGCTGGGTAGTTTTAAAGGCCATCTTGACACCTGTACGACGGGAATAGGTTTCCACTTCGGGCTGTGCCGTAACGATCTTTTCCATCTGCCGGCATAGCCGGTCTGTTTCCTCTAACGAAGTGCCTGCAGGTGAGAAGTAATCCAGTACAATGGTGCCTTCATCCAGGTTCGGCAAAAATCCGGTTTCCAGTTTAGCGGACGCGATGTAAGCAGACAGGCCCAGCAACGCAATAAACAACAGCGCAAACACTGGTTTTTTAAAAGTGCGTGTTAGCCAGGAAAGCTTATCGTTCGTGAAGTCATTATGTTTATGTTGGCTGCCTTTATGAGGCCGGTAACCTACAACCATGTGCAAAACCGGCAAAAGAAGCCAGGTAACCAGGAACGAGCAGACCAAAGTGATCTGCATGGTATCGGATAGTTCTTTAAAAAAGCTGCCAGCCAGCCCGCTCATCAGCCTGAACGGAAAGAAGATGACGATAGTTGCGAGTGAGGAGCCGATCATCGCAGGGAACAAGGCCCTGATCGCATCTATCACCACATCAAAAATATTTTTATCCGCATATTCTTCATGTTCGCGGTGTATCTGTTCAATGATGACGATGGCATCATCAATGATCAGCCCCACCGAGGCAGCGATAGCCCCAAGAGACATAACGTTAATCGTTATTCCGGCCAGGTAAAGTACCGTGATGGTAAAGCCCAGCGTAACAGGTATAGACAGCATCACCGCCAAACTTGACCTCCATGATCTTAAAAAGAAGATCATGACGATGACGGCAAGGATCAATCCCTCGTAGATCGTTTTGATCACGCTGTGAATACTATCGCCAACAAAAGCGCTTTGGTCGTAATAGGGCGTAAGTTCATAATCGTCGGGTAAAGCTTTGCGTACTTCGTCGGCTTTTGCAGCCGCATCTTTTGCAAAATCGATGAGGTTAACTCCGGGCTGCTTAACCAGGTCTATCTGGATAGCATTCTTTCCGTTAGCGTTGACAATGACAAATTCCTGCTGCTCCTGCACGTCTACAGTGGCAAAATCACGAAGTTTGATTAGTCTTGCGCCATCGTTGCGAATGGTCAGATTAGAAAGGCCGTCTACGTCCATTACACGGGTATCCGTGAGGGTTAGGTACATCCGGTTAAAATCAGCCAGGTTACCATTGGAAAGGACGTAATTATTGTTGGCAAATGCTGTTTTAACTTCAGATGGTGTGACACCCAATGCAGACATTTTAACGGCATCGGGTATGATGACGAACTCTTTGGAACGGCCGCCTCTTGTCACCACATTAGCAATGCCTTTAATCCTGGAAAATATGGGCCGCAAGGTTAGGTAGGCCTGGTCTTTCAAAGCCACCTGCCCATGGGTTTTGCTGGACAGCGTATAGCCATATACCGGGAAAAGCGATTGGTTCATCGCTTCGATGGACATATTTATACCGGGTGGTAAAAAGTTTTTGATCTCATTAACCCGGCTTTCGATCTGTGTTTTTTGCGCATAGGTATCCAGGCCCCAGTCAAAATACACATCTATGGTTACGCTGCCCCGGCTGGTACTGCTTTTTACGATAGTTACACCCCGGACTTTTTTGACAGCGCTTTCTAACGGCTTGGTCACCGTCAGCATCATACGGTCAATGGGCAACTGGCCAGCCTCGGCAATAACGGCCACACGCGGGAACAGCACCTCGGGAAAGAGGTTGGTCTGCATATGCGTATAGAAATAGACGCCCGCAGCCAACAATAGGGCACCCACAAATAAGATCGGGCGGGAAAACTGCCGGAAATAGTTTTTCTTTTCTGTCATGTCCGGTTATTGAGTAACAGTTACGAGGGCGGTGTCGGCTAAACCATAATTACCCGTAATCAGGATCTTATCGCCTTTTTGAAATGTGGGGGAAAGTATCTCAATAGACGTATTGTTCTTGTTGCCGGTTTTTACCGGGACCTTTACAGCCGTGCTGTCATTAACCAGTTTCATTACCCAAAAATCTTTCAGCAGTTCGTCGCTCACTACACAAGTTTTGGGAAGCACTTGCTGGTTCCCCGGTTCAGAGCGATCAAAGGCGACCTTGGCCAGCAAGTTTTCGGGCAGGAAAAGATCCTGATCGGGCCGGGCCAGCAACACCTGTGTTTGTTCGGTCACGTTCATGGTAGCCAGCGGCGTGGTAATGGTAGCTTTATACACCGTCTTATCGGGAAGGGTGATCAGACATTTCTTTCCCGGTTTGACCAGATCGGCATATTCATAAGGGACGTTGACCTGGAAAGCCAGATCGTTACTGGCGGCGATCGTACAAAGTTGGGTACCCTCCAGCACGTACTCCCCGGTTTGCTGCTTATCAAAAGTGGTGATGATCCCCGAGGCCGGCGCTGTAAGGGTGATCAGTCCAAAGCTTTTTAGTGAAGGGTCTACCTTGGTGATATCGTTACCCAATGCTTTGCGCTCCTTGGATTCCAGTAAATAAAGCGGCTGCCCTTTCCGCACGTGATCACCTAATTTAACGTAGACATTTGTAATAAATGCGGCGATGGAAGAGGTTACCAGATTCCTTTTAAGGTAAACCGAAGTGCCGGAAAGCACCAGGTCATCACAAATGGTACCGATCCCGATCTGGGTTATCTGTACGGCGGTTCTCGGCCTGACATGGTTAGCCGGAGCGTTATCATTGCTGTGGCAGGCGCCCAGTGCCAGTAAAAGGCATAAAAGAACGATATAGTTTTTCATAAGCATTACCAATTCCAGTAGTTATAGGCGTTGATCAATAAGTTTCGGTTAGTTTCCAGCTGCAGCAAATCGCGTTGGGCTATAGTGCGGTTCTTCAGCACATTAATAAAATCGATCACTGAAAGCTGGGCCTGGATGACCTGTGTACGGTAGCTGGTAAGCAAGGATTCATATTCAGCGAGCTGTTTTTGCTGGTTTTTTACCCTGCCATCATAAGACATGAGTTCATCCAGCGCTTGTTTTTTTCGAAGATCATTTTGCAGTTGCGCGTTACTTTTATTAAAAGCGACGGATTGCAGTTGCAGCGTCGTTTTACGACGGGTGATCTCTTTCTGATGTCCATCCAGGATGCTCCATGTCAGGCTTAAACCTGCGCCCAGCCCGAAGCGATCATAAAGATTATTGAAGTGTGTGGCATTAAGCCCCGTATTGCCGAAAACACTTATTTGCAGCCGGTATTTGGTTTCAAAAGCATTTTGAGTGGCAACCAGACCAAGGCTGTCCAACCTGAATCTTTCCAGGTAGGCGGATCGGTCAACCGGCGTTTTTAACTTTAGTTCCAACGGGGCCAATTCCACCTCGGCTGTATCACGGCTGCCGCTCATGATCCTTAGCTCCAGCAGGTCTTTGTGATAAGCTGCCTGATAGGCCAGTAAAATATTCTGGTTGTTTTCATATTCGATATTTAATAAGATCAGGTCGGAGTTTTTGAGCAAACTGGCATTCACAAGTTTTTTGACGATCAAGCGCTGCTGGTCGATGATCTTCATATTGGCCATGGAGTTACCCACCTGCTTTTTGTCGAGCAGGCAGAGCATATACTGGTCGGTGATGGCCTTTTCCAGATCATGACGGGTTAACTGTACGGTGTTTTGATAGATCTGTACGTTAACCAGCGACTGCGCTGCCAAAATACCGGCCCGCCGGCCGGCAAATAAGGGTTGATTCGTCACCAGTAATCCTTGCAAGCTTCCGCCATTGGTGGTACCAAGGTCGTATCCGTAATAATTGACAGCGCCGCCGGCGTTAAGATCAAAGCCCTTATGTCCGGCATCGGTAATATATACCGGGGCGAAGAGATAATTGGCATTAAGGCTTAACTGTAATTTGGTGGTTAATGCGCGTATCCGTTCCGCCTCTGCCTGATTGACCACCTGTTGGTTCCTGGCCTCATTAAGCAACGGGCTATTGGTATAACTCAGCTCAAGGAAATCATCCAACTTCGACTGCGCCTTCAGTGATCCTGAGAATAGGTACATCAGTATGAAAAAGATCAATAGATATCTCATGGTCATTAATTCGTCTGGTAGACCTGAATAGAAGCAGGCAGTTTGGTTGTCTGTGGCTCCGCGAGCACATAGCGATTGATCTGGGGGATGAACAAAGACGTGCCGGCACCAACCCGCGTTGTTACCTGGCCAACACTGGCCCAATGTTGTTTGTCAATGCCGATGATGTCTATAAATCCTTCGCCACAAGACGCATACAGCCGTTGACGCTTTGGGTCAAGGTAAATGCCATCCACATCTTTATGTATGGGTATTGCGCCTACCTGCTTTCCGCTTGAAACATTGTATACAACCAAACGACCACTAGCGCATCCTATGTAGAGCAGTTGGTGTTCGCGGTCAAGCGCCATAGGTACATTGTCATTTGATGGAGATACCTGCCAGTTGGCTATTATTTTGGACGTTTGTCGGTCGATCACCTGTACCAGCCCTTTGCCCGGAACATTAACATAGATGCGCTGGGCGGCTAATTCAAACTGTTTGGGGTAGCCTGCCAGCAGAATTCGGCCAATGATCTTCTGCTGCCGCAGGTCGATAATTCCAATAGCGCCGAAAGTATCACCAACGCCTACAAAAAGCTGATGGGTTTGGGCATCGAATCGTAGATTATTGCATTTTTCCCGGAAAGTATAAGTGTTAACGGTTTGAAAAGTATGGGTATTAAGGGCAGTAACCTTACCGTCTTTACCTGTCGCCACATAAAGCAAGGCTGTTTCGGGATCGTAACAGCACCACTTAGGCTCATTAAAGCCAGGCAGACTTCTGATCAATCTGCCCTTTTGCAGATCGATCACTTCTACCGAATGATTGTCCTGAGCCGAAAGGAAAAGGCGATGATGACCATTATCATAGGCCATGAGGTCAAAACTTCCTTTAACCGCCGGAAGGGGTACGGTATTGATTAATTTGAGTTTTTCTTGTGCATTTGCTACACTTACTAATAATAAAAATGATACCAGTAAACTATATATTTTCATGATGTCGCTTCAACCATGTCAAATGTGGCCGGACATTCTGAAAAGTTTCTGAAATGCTAAAAACGGATGGAGAATTGATGTATATGTTCTTTAAACTGATAATTTAACTTCAGCTGGTAAAGCTGGCTGATCTCGAACGCAATGGCCAGACCCAGACCAACACCATGGCGATTTGTGCTCTTTTTACCGAACCGGGAAAATAGCTTGTTATCATCAAAGGGCAGCGGTGTTCCTGAGTTTTCGATCAAAAAACCGTCGTCTGTGATGGAAATATAAATGTGCCCGTTTGCAGGTGTATGATGAACGGCATTGGTAATGAGGTTTGAGAGTAATATTTCTACTAAGACCGGATGCCCATGAAGCATTTTGTCTCCATGGTGTTCGACATTGAGGCTGACCGGTTTATCGTCGATCAATGCCTCAAGGTGTTTAAGTATTTTTGTAACGGTCGCTTTTACACTTACTTCCACCAGATCGGGGAATTGCTGATTTTCTATCTTGGATAACAAGAGCAAACTCTGGTTTAAATGAGTCAGACGCTCTATTACTTCGTACGATGATTGCAGGTGATGCGCCTGTTCCGCGGTCAGGCCTTTGGATTGTATCAGCAAGTCAAGTTTGGACTGTAGAATGGCTACAGGTGTTTGCATCTCGTGAGAGGCATTCTCGATAAAATTTTTCTGATCCTGATAGGCCTTTTTATTTTTACTGACCAGTTCGTTGACGACCCTGTTCAATTGGTCAAACTCCACGATCCCGGAGACCGGGTTTATCAATGGTTGCTCTTTGTCAACCTGATAATTTTGAAGCCATTCAATGATGCGGTCAAATGGTTGCCATATCTTTTTAGAAATACTCCGACTGATCAACAGCCAGCCGATGAACATGATGATCAATAAAACTCCTTGTACTTCAGCAATGCCAACAATAAGGTCCTGGCTTTCGACCAATGACCGGCGAATGGTCGCATGATATAATTTATGATTCACCTGCAGCGAAGTAGCCAGTTCACGGTAAGGCTCCATTTCATGCGCCAAGGTGTCCATATACAGTTTGGGATAAATGGAATCGCGGAGTGGTGGGGCAGATAGACTGATCTTAACATCGTTATCCATAGCCAGCCATAGCGCAATGTCCCGCTCGCGGTGTAACTTCTTAGTCCTGATGGTCAATTCCTTTTTTCGTAACCTTAATGCATCATCTACATCCTGATAATACAACTGCTCGATCACAAAATAAAAAAGGGGTATGCTCACCAGCAGGACAACAATAGCATACCCCAGCAGTATCCTCGAGGTTTTAGCTAATAGCTTCATCACAGTCAAGTTTATAGCCTACGCCATAAATGGTTTTAATGTAGTCGCGGCACCCGGCATCCGCCAATTTCCTTTTTAAGTTCTTCATATGGGCATATACCACATCGTAACCACGATAATAGCCACTTTCATTTTGAGACAGATGTTGTGAGATCGCGGACTTTGAGATAACACGCCTTCTGTTGGTGATCAGGAACAACAGCAGGTCTAGTTCTTTCTTGTTTAATACAATTGCTTTATCATGCACAAATACCAATTTGTCTTCAACTTGTACGCGCAGTTCGTTGTGCTCAAAAACTTCGGCACCATTAAAATTTCGGCGGCGAATGATTGCATTTAATCTTGCTATAAGTTCGGAAAGGTGAAATGGTTTAGCTAGATAATCATCCGCCCCCAAATTAAGCCCAATAATCTTATCACTTAAAGCCCCATTGGCAGATATTACTATTATCCCTTCATTTTTCTTCATTCTTTTAACCAGCCTGATCAAGTCCAGCCCATTTCCGCCGGGTAATCCGATATCCACGATTACGCAATCGTAATTAAAATCGATGATCTTGTTTTCAGCCTGCATGAAATCTTCGGCTGTGTCACACTGGTATTTTTCATTAAGCAAATAAGAAACAATACTTGCCGATAATTCAGGTTCGTCTTCCACAATTAGTACTTTCATAACATCATCCAGTATAGCTTTATTGATTTAAATAGTTGTTTTCCTCCCGTGGTATTCCATCAGGGCAGAAATTTGTAATCGTATTCGCAATATTTGCTAATTTTTGTTATCCGCCTATTCGGTAGGTCCCTCTATCTGCTTTGCTTCAGATATTGAAAGCCCATAGCTAACTCAATTGCTTTTAGTTACAGAAAAATCTGAGTGTTAAACACCCTTTATCCCTAAACTTTCGGCAACTCGCACAAATATGGCGTGGTCGTCAATATATAATACCTCTTCGGCATCAATCTGGGCAATGTCTAACGCCATTTGAAAAATATCTGAACTGGGTTTCCGCAAATGAACAAAACTGGACGAAATAAAAAAATCCATAAACGGGTTCATCTTAAATTCCTTAATGCAATGATTTGTAAGTTCTCTTCCTTCGTTACTTACTGCCACGACTTTAAAATTATACTGTTTTTTAGCTGGCTTAACAGCATTATCATTTCAGTAAAGGGCTTGGACTGATCAAACATAAATTGTTCAAAATCATCTTCGCTGAAATCGGGGTCTTTGTAAAAAACAGTTCGGTTGAGATCACTATCAAGTGTGCTTTATCCGACTTCACCGTCAGGGCGAGTACCACGTAAAAACGCTTCCGGAAATCAGCGATCATTGCGGTGTGATCATAACCGCCGTGACCCATGTGCTGATGATCCATACCATCATGGTGATCGTGTGCGTTCGCTTCTATATCGTGATGGTGATGCTGGTGTTCCATTGTACTTAGTTTATAAGTTTAATATTTTCTTTCTTCTAAACACTTAATAGGTCAGCGTTAATCCTGCGCCCAGTCCCATATCACTATCGTAGTGACTGGACAGGGAGAAATTCTTATTAACGATATAGCGAAGTCCCGCGCTGTATTCCTTGTCCGTATTGCCTACTATGGAGAACCTCAGTCGGCTCGTTAAAGCAATATCATCGCGACCTAACTGAAACCGCAATTTCCCATTGCCATCAATCCGCGCGTCGGCAACAAACAGCATGGGCAATGTATAAGCTAAACCCGCCACTACGGTATGGCGGTTATTCTTATTGCTGATTTGCCCGAACAGATTTTTTTCCTGCTCGTCCGTCTTTTTATAGTGGTAATCAAAGCCGGCATAAGCATAGAGCCACTGCATCCGGCCAAAGTAACGCCCGAACATCGTTTCGCTTTCATAACCTTTCGTATCCTTGATGCCCAGGTGCCACATCGTAGAAAACTTCCAGCGGGTATTGGCTAACGCCGCGTTGCCGTCACTACCGTTGGTTTCGAGGCCTAATTTTGCAGATGCGTAGAACTTACGGTCGTCCGCAGCTACCTTTTTAAACCCAGCCGCGGGATCGGGAACTTCCGGGTTAGCCGGGGAATTTTCGTAGCTGAATATGCGTCCCATACCGCTCATCATGTGGTAAAGAATATGGCAATGGAAAAACCAGTCCCCGCTTTCTGTTGCCCGAAACTCGATCGTATCGCGTTCCATCGGCATAATGTCCAGCGTGTTTTTTAAAGGCGAGTACTCACCCTGTCCGTTCAGCACCCGAAAGAAGTGCCCGTGCAGGTGCATCGGGTGACGCATCATCGTGTTATTGTAAAGAATGATACGGACGTTCTCGCCTTGTTTGATCAGTATTTTATCTGTTTCAGAGACTGTTTTGTTGTTGATTGACCACACATAGCGGTTCATATTTCCGGTCAGTTCAAAATTGAGGAGTTTAGTTGGACCAGCAGGCAGCGTTGTCGGGTGAACCGCTTTGAGCATGCCGTAGTTCAGCGTGACAGGCGGTTCTCCTTCGTCCAGCTCCTGATACATGACGGTGTTCATGTCCATGACCTGATTCGTCATTTTCATACCAGCCATTTCTTTCATATTACCATGCATGTCCATCATATCATTCATCATTTTCATGCCGTCGAAATAGGTCAGCTTCGGTAGCTTCTTTGCAGGATGCCTTGTGCCTTCACCTAACCAAAGTGATGTAAATTTTGTCCGGTCTTCAGGCGTGGCGAGGAATTCGTAACTACCGTCAGCGGGAATAGTAACCATCACGTCGTAAGTTTCCGCCACCCCAACGATCATACGGTCGGCCTCCACCGGCTGCACATCTTCACCATCATTGGCCACAACTTTGATTTTGCCGCCAGCCCAAGCCAGCCAGAAATAGGTAGAGGAACTGCCGTTGACAACGCGCAGCCTGACCTGGTCGCCCGCCCTGAACTGCGGTGCTGCATTTTCTGCTTTACCATTGCTGAAGAAGCGGTCATAGTAAACGTCACTGACGTCCATAGCCGTCATTCTTTTCCATTCGTTGGTCAGCTTTGTTTTCAAATGACCGGTTTGAATGGCCTGCAAATAATTCTGGGTACTGCCTTTTCGGATGGCATACCAGTCGGAGGCGTTATGCAGCCGCCGTTGCACCTGCTCGGGGTTTTCGTCAGTCCAGTCGCTTAGCAGCAAGGTATATTCCTTCACAGGGGCAGTTTGGCGCTCATGGATGATAAAGGCGCCATACAAGCCGCTTTGTTCCTGCGTCATCGTATGGGAATGATACCAATAGGTGCCATGCTGTACCAGCGGAAATTTGAACAAGTGCGTTTGTCCTGCTGCTATAGGCGATGTGGTTAAATAGGAAACACCGTCATACCGGTTTGGAAGGATCAGCCCGTGCCAGTGGATGGACGTTTCCATCATCATTTCGTTATGAACATATATCTCTGCGGTGTCGCCCTCCGTAAATTCCAGTGTTGGCGCCGGAATGCTGCCGTTGATGGCCATCCCTGCCGCCTGCTTACCCGTGTAATTTACCGCGGTATCATTGATGTACAGGTGATAAATCTCCCGCTTGCCGATCTTGGTGTAAAGCGGCAAATGCTTGTTCTGTTTATTAGTACCCATAGCTATCATGTGATGTTGGGCAAATGCGGCAGAGAACAGCAAAAAAGGACCAAAAAATAAAATTAACTTCTTCATGGTACAGTAAAGGGCCGAAGCTCAGTCCTCCGGCCCAGGTATTTATTTAGCCGCAGGTAAAGTTTCTTTTACTTCGCCACAGGTTAACATTTGATTTCCGTAGTAAGGGTTTTTGATGGTGGCAGACTCGCTCAACCAATAAGACTTTTTCATCGGACAATAATCCCGATATACAGGAGCGCTGTTGAACTTACCGGCTTTCACCAGTTCATACAGGTTTTGAGAGAGGTTGGCAAAATGTTCCCGCTGATGGGCAATATCATTGCTTTCGCCGATGTGACGGGCATCAAACAATAATTTATCTTTTTGAGCCTCGGTCAGCTGATCCGCCGGAACAGCGTTTACTGCGCTTTGGAATTCTTTGGCCTTTGCATTGGTAGTAGCGGCGTTACCGGTAATCAGCGCATTCTTTACGCCGTAATAGGCGAAAAGGACGGCATCTTTGGAAGAGCCTGATTGTGCTTTAACTTGAGAGAACGACAATAGCGCGATTACAGCGCATACGAACATTTGAATCTTTTTCATGATTTGATTAATTATAAATTGATTTTAAGTTCCTGTCTGAACAGAAACTGTAGCATAAAGAAGTTGCAGGGTAACGGATAACCAAAAGGTAATCGTAATCTTCAGGACTGAAGAAATTAGAAAGAGATCAGATACGGAAAGTGCAATTACGCAGGAAAACAGGAACGGCAGTGCCGGAAGGCGGTGCCTGGCTTACCGGGTATTGCTCTGTGATTGGAACAAAATGGGATGAAACCCCGCCGGAAAATGGTACGGATGCAAGGATAGCAGCACTCGTTCCTAAGCTAAATTCGCTATACGTGATCGAACCGCTTTTATCAGATTTCAGCTGCTGGTGCTTATCTGTGCAGCATTTTTTAGCTTTCGCCTTCTGCTCCATGCCACAGGGGCGAGATTTGTTACTCCCACTGTGCCAAAGCGTAACCTTGATCAGCCTGCCCATGCAGTACTGATAATGCAGCGTTGCACCGGAAGAAACGCCCAGGTACAAAACAGCTAAAAAGGTGATGAACAGCTTTTTGATCACGGTACAAATATTATGATTATAACGGAGAGCCGTTTATATAATTTTCTCTTCCTTTTATATCTTACCGTTTTTTTAGTTACTTCTATATTTAAGTTCGCCTGAAAATTAAAGTGATAACAACATTCCTTTTTAGATGCTGATGTACACATAGCTGGAAAGCTTCATACGGACGGAAAATTTAAGATGCTATACAGTTTTTCCAACATTTTGTCCAGTATAGTCTAGACCACCTCACGGGCTATCTTCTTCATAATGGAATGGTCATCGCCAAATTTGCACAAAGCGTCACAATGCTGCCGTAGCTCAGAGAAGCAAATATATTTCATTTGGACATTAGCCCTTTTAATCGAGGGACGAGAAAGCTGCATGACCACATCTTTCTCCCGATTATCCGGAACAACCAGATAAAAAACTTCTTCCGAATTCGCCACACTAAAACTCAGATCCGATAGCCGCAGAATGCCGGAATAAATACTGGTGCTCTTTTCCACTTCAAAAGCTGCTATGACTTTCGATGTGCCTTTTTCGAACCAAAGCACGTCAATCAATTTAATGGTATTTAGCACTTCCTTATCCAGCTTAAGGTTGGGGAACTCTTGTAATGAAATAAAGGAGAACTTATGGCCGTTCCAGGATTTTGAGCGGTCATTAGAAGCGGCAATCACATCGTAGCCCAGTGCCTGCCCGATCTTCAGGAGATGATATTGCATCTCATCATGCAAATGCTCATCTTCGGTTTCTTTGCTTTTTTCTTTATGGCGTTTCTCGATCAGTTTCTCGAGCCGGTTTCGTTCTATCTCAGATGAATATTCATCCTTGCCCAACAGGAGCTTTTGCATGCCAATTTCAAACAGCAAGCCTGCAAATGCACCTGTATCCAAAGAAAGCTCATTGCAATGTTTACGGTTCATATCCATAATTACCTCTCTGATTTTGAGGTATTCGCTCCAGCTGCCCAGCTTTTTTTTGTCTTTGAAAAGGTAGTTAAATCCGTTTATGATCGCTGTATTAAAAGGAGGAATCAAGGTGGGATGCAAAAAGTAAAGGATGCTGGCCACGGCCGGGCCGAGGCCTTTGATTCTCAACGAGTCCAGGTGCATGATCTCGCGAATCAATTGCTCTTCATTTTTAGCATTCAGACAGTTTTCTAAAAATTGACCAAATGCGACCTTATTATCCTGATTCTCGTAAATATCAGGGATGCGTAATTTTGGTTTCCAGTAAAAAGGATGAGATGCGCCTTCAAACACCTGCTTTTGCTCAGTAATGCACGTTAACACGAATTCAAGTGAAGTGCCTTTAAAGTCATTGGCGAACTTTTTATTTTTAATGTCCTCAATAACTTGTTGGACCCCACGCCTGATAGAACGAAAAGCTTTCAGCCGTTCCTCATTATTGATAAACCAGGTATTGTAAACCGATTCTTTATCGTTCTTATACTGATGAATAATAGATAGTAAATGCTCGCTCATACTTTAATTAGTAAGCTAAAATACGGGAATTATACCTATTATACAGACTAATCTGAGCGGATTTCACAAGGAAACAGGTAAGCTTTTGGCCTACCTGTTGTTTTGCAAACTGTCGATCATAGCCTTCATCTCGGCTATTTCTTTTTTCTGCGTTTTGATAATACCATCTGCCAGCTTTCTTACACGTGCATCTTTAATATGCGCATTTTCACTCGTCATAATGGCGATGGAGTGATGTGGTATCATTCCTTTCATGTATTGCACATCACCAATGCCCACCTGCTTATGAACGCCAAAAAAGGCCAGCACAAATACTACGATGCTTGAAATAATGATGACTGCGTTCTTTCTTTTATTCGGATACATCATTGGCATCATCGCCACCATCAATATAGCCATAGCACAAATCATCAATACGGTCATATAAAATCGGGTCATGTTAATATATACATGATCAGCTTCGTCCACGTTCAGAAACATAATGGCATACATCAGCAGGAAGGAGACGATGAGCATAATACCGAACTTTTTATAATTTGAATTTTCCATAATTTTTAGACTCAAGATTTATTTAAAGCAGCTATAGGAACCCCTTTGACCCTGTAGCTGCATAATTAATTGTTTAAACTGCTGTTGCCATTTGTGCACAAGCTTCAGCGCATCTTCGGCAGGCTTCAGCACAGGTTTGACAGTGTTCCATGTCATGCTTAGCGCATTCATCAGCACAAGCTTTGCATACGTCAGCACAAATACGGCAGAGGTGAGCGCTATACCCGCTGCTCAATGTCATGACTTCGGCGGCCGCCCGGCAAATGGCGGCACATTCTAAGTCGAGCTGAATACACAGGGCCATCATTTTAACATCGTCTTCCTGTAGACAGGATGTTGCACAGTGATTACAGGCTGCTGCACATGCCACGCAGGCATCGATGCACTTTTGAAATTGTTGGTGTGACATAATTTGATATATTATAGTTAGGAATTTGGTTTATTACTTATTGCCTCGCGCTAAAAGCCAGCTTTGAAACTGATCTATTTCTTTCAGTTGCGCGTCGATGATATTGGTAGCCATCGTCTTCATGCTGGGTTCCTGACCATGAAGTAATTCCAGACGCGAGTTTTCTACAGCGCTCTGATGATGGCCGATCATCAAAATGGCAAAATCGTGGTCTATATCGCCGTTTATAATCTGCAGGTCGGCTTGCTTACCAGACTTGGACATATTGTCCATGATCATCATATCAAAATCAGGATCATTCAAGTGCGCCGTATGCGACTTCAGAAATGCGGTTACCTGCGTGATTTCTTCCTGCTGGCTGGCAATAATAGATTGGGCCATTTGTTTCATCGTGGCATCACTACCGCTTTTTATCTCCAGATTCGCCATGTCTATCGCACCCTGGTGATGAATGCGCATCATCATGGCAAAATCATTGTCCGGATCTTTCGTCATCTTCATCGTATCCATCTTGGCCATCATCTGGTGCATAATGCCCATCATTTGATTCTGGTCATGTGGCTGAATCTTAATTTCATCAGCATTCTTTTTACAGGAAGCAAATACGCTAACTATTACAAGTGCCAGCAGAAGTTTAATTACATTTTTCATAAGAGTTTATTTAAGTTACCAGTATAATTATTGATGTGTTTTCATCCAGTTTGTCATCTCATTGATGTCTTTGATTTGCTCCGGAATGCCTTTCTGGGCCATTGACCGCAGTTTGGGATTTTTACAATAAGCCAGAATATTTTTTGACATCATGATCCCGTCTTTGTGGTGCTTGGCCATCATATCAGCAAACTCATGATCCATTGATGACATGGACATCTTGCCCATTTTCATCATGCTCATCATGCCGTCGCTCATCGCTTTTCCTGCTCCGGAAGTTTTTTGCATTGGATCATAGGTTTTCGCTCCGCTTTGCAGCGTTGGAATCAGTTGATCTAATTCTGCTGCTTCCTTGGTTTGGGAGTTAATAATTTCTGCGCTATATTTTTCATGGCTGCATCTTTACCTTGCTCGACTTCCACTTTTGCCATATCTATCGCACCCTGATGATGAATACGAAGCACCGTAGCAAAATCAAGATCGACGTTACCTGTCATCTTCTGCTGGTGCATCTGTTCCATCATTTTATTCATGCTCTCCATCAATGGATCACTCTGAACGTGTTCAGCTTTCAATACTATTCCGTTTGATGTGTTGAAAGTGGATGCTAAATGACTCTTGTTTGTAAATCCTGCTACGCCTAGCGCAAGCATTGGGATCATCATTAGCGTTGTCTTGATAGTTGAATTTTAGCTATCATTTAATACTTAATAAATTATTGTCAGTCCCCCTCCAAAGCCATACTGGTTGTCATAGCTAATTGATAAGGCCAAATATTTGGAGAGTATGTAACGAGAATCTGCCTGCCACTCATTGTCGGTATTATAAGAAGCACCGACATAAAGTCTGCTGATTACAGGGATATCTTCCCGGCTTAGAGTGAAGCGGAACTTCCCTTTTTGATTGATCCTTGCGTCCGTTTGGATGAACATTGGCAGCAAATACCGTAAACCGATAACGGCACTCTTATCCCCCGAGCTAAAATACCCGCCGCCTTTCTGGTTTTTTTCAAAATCTCCGCCGATATAGGCAGCGAAGTATTGTCCGTTATCAAGATACCGCTGGAACCGGGGATCAACTTCATAACGGCCGTCATAGCTAAAACGATAGTTGGCGTTAAATTCATAGCGCGTATTGGAAATAAATAACGAACCTGTACTGGTTTGCGAGTGAAATGATGCCTGAAACCAGGTGTAAAATTGCCGGTCATCATTAATGACAGGGTTACGCGGTTGATATTTTGCAACGTCTGGATTGCTTGGATTGTCCTCATACCGCACAACCCGCGCCATACCTGACATCAGGTGGTAAAGCGTGTGACAGTGGAAAAACCAGTCATGGGCCTCATCAGCGAGGAACTCGATGGTTTGCACCTGCATCGGTTCGATACTTACCGTATGTTTAAGTGGTGCAGAATCGCCTTTAGCATTGAGTACACGGAAGAAATGCCCGTGGAGGTGCATCGGATGTTCCATCATTGTCGTATTGTGCAATACAAACCTGACGATTTCGCCTTTGCGGATCAGCAAACGGTCTGCTTCAGAAAGTGGCTTATTATTGATGAGCCAGGTATAGCGTATCATGCTGCCGGTAAGATACAGGTGATAAGTCCTTACCGTATGTTTGCCAGCAAAGGCTGTTGTACTGTTCGCCTCCAGCATGTCATAACTTAATATCCTTCCGTCGCCGCCGAGCCCAAGGAGCATGGAGCCGCCCGGACCCATTTTCGTTCCTTTCCCATCGTCCGGCATATTCATACTTCCCATACCCATGCCGCCCGAATCCATGCCGCCCATCTTCATACCACCCGCCTGCTTATCTTTCATCCCGGATTTACCGCCTTTACTTCCGGCCATATTCATCATTTTAGCGCCTTGTTGATTGTTCATGCCGCTATCGGCGTTCATTTTCATTCCCTCCATGTGACCGGATGATTTCATACTCTTCATATCCATCTCCTTCATGTCCTCATCCTTCATTTTCATGGAGCTATCAGTGGAGCTGAATGTTAGTCCATCATTTTTAACCTTAGAGTTCGGTACCCTGTTCATTGGCATTTTCATCTGGCTCATCATCCGGTTGAACGTGTGGGTAAACTTATAGTAATCAACTTTCGGAATGTCCTTCGCCTTAACTGCTTGGCCTGTTCCAAGCCAGGCAGAGACTTTGCCAGATATGTCCTGGATCGTTGCCCGAAACTCATATTTGCCAGCAGCAGGGACTTTAACCACCACGTCATAAGTTTCAGCCGTGCCGATCAGGATTTTATCAATGACGACCGGTTTAATATCCAGTCCGTCTGCTGCAATCACGGTCATCGGACCGCCAGCGAAATTGAGCCAGAAATAGCTCGACGCGGAGCCGTTGATGATCCGCAGCTTTACGGTCTGTCCCGCTTCGAATTGTGGTAATTGCTGATCAATACTTCCGTTTACCAAAAGACGGTCATACTTGACATCCAGCAGATCCATGGCTGGCATGCGCATCCAGTCAAGCTTCAATTTGTCAGCGAGATAACCTTTGGTAATTGCCCCGCCATAACTCAATACACTGCCTTTCTGTATGGACAACCAGTCCGTTCCCCGCTTCAGCATCCTCAACACTTCCTTCGGCTGATAATTTGTCCAGTCAGAAAGCATAAGCACCTGTTCTGGTACGTGGTCTTTTTTTACCTGTGGTTCAATAACGATGGGACCATAAAGCCCTGCCTGCTCATCAAGTTCGGTATGGGTGTGATACCAAAAAGTTCCGGTTTGGTGTAGTGGAATAATATTGGTATAAGTTGCTCCACCTTTAATAGGAATCGTGCTGATATAGGGCACGCCGTCATATTTATTCGGAACAAGAATGCCGTGCCAGTGGATCGACGTTTCATTTTTGCGTAGATTATGTACACGAATAATAGCGGTATCTCCCTCAGTGAATCGCAGTACCGGACCGGGTATCTGACCATTAATAGCAAGCGCCTTAATCTTTTTTCCGGCGTATGCTACAATGGTATCATTAATAAAGAGATCATAAATTACACGTTTTCCCGCGTGTATCCGGTGATCGTTCAGGGAGGATGAAGTGCTGGCAATGGTATCCGCAGCCATAGTCCTCATTTTCATGCCGGGTATTTGGTGCATACTCGTAGCTGAATCGCCCGTCTTCATCTTACCCATGTCCATCCCGCCCATATCCATGCCGTTTCTTTTAGAATGGTCCATTTTCATTCCCTTCATAGAAGTGGTATCATGGTTCATCCTCATGTTAGGATGGACCTTTGCCGCCGGCTTCTTCGTCGCGTCCATATGCATGTGCTTCATGGACGGATCACTCATATTCATTTTTTGTTGAGCCTGCACCGTAAGATTCCCCCCGGATAACAGGAGGACCATTATTAAAATCTTATATTTCATAAGTAGTCGATTTAAATTTTATCTAACGGTTTGCGTTCCTGTTTTTCCGCTGTCCGGTATCGGCTGGGCGAAAGGCCGGTTATGTGCTTAAACTGGGCTGACAGATGGGCACTGCTGCTGTAGCCCATTTTGTAGGCAATTTCGTTCAGGTTCAAATCACCGTATTGGAGCAGTTCCTTGATCTTTTCGACTTTTTGCCGAATGATGAATTTTTCGATCGTAATATCCTCATTTTCTGAAAAGAGACGGCTGAGATAGGCATAATCCCTATTCAGGCGGTCAGCAATGACCCGCATGATATTCATGTGAGGCTCACTCAGGTTGCTGTGATGCACCAGTTCGATAATGATATTTTTAATACGTTCTGCGAGCCTGTCCTTATCTTTACTGATAAGTTCAAATCCAAGATCTTTTAAGGCGGGTGCGAGGCGGCCGAGCTGCTCTTCATCTGGCTCGGGGTGTACCTCAGCGGTACCAAGGGTGATATCGGAAACCCGCAAACCGAGGTTTTCCAATTGCTGGTGCACAACCCTTATGCAACGGTCGCAAACCATATTTTTAATATGTAATGTCATGTGTTAATTCAAGCTAAAAAGTAAAGACAATAGGTTGTCATGCTGCTAAAAGGAAATGCAGCAAAAGCTTGAATCAAATAAGAAGAGACTTGATTTTAATATATATCGGTGGCTGAGAACCCTCCGGCGGCCCTGTAGCGTGTGGCCATGTTACGAATTCTTTTGAAAATTCAGGTGTAAACGAAAAATCGTGAGAAGAAGCATGATTTGATACGATCGCAAGGGCAGTTGTCGCGAACCCGAACGCAGAATCTACATTCTCCTTCACCACATACATTCCGTGTTTGTTACAGCATTTACAGTCCTTACCCGGACCGCAATCATCCTTTTTTCCGTGATGGTCTGTTTTAGGCGTGCCTTGCTTTTCTTGTTCATCATGATGATCGGTATCCTCAGCGTGAGTTTCCGCAAGCTGGGACACAGACATTTTTGCCGTGGTGAAGAGAAAGGTTTCGGTGCAATGCAGCAGACAGGCAAAGGCCCCTGTCGTTAACAACAGGTAGAATGCAGCCAGACTTATCGCACCGATTTTCCTCATTTACAGGTATTACACAAAAATGTTACAATTGTTGGAATTGATTTAAAAAAGTTATCACCTTAGTAGATAAACTCCTAACGCTTTAAGGCTGAGTAAAAGCCATGCCTTCTGTGAGACAGGCATGGCTTCCATTTAAATCTTTTCAGCTTTATAGCCTTTCTCTTTTAACGTAGTTATTATCTCACTGGCAGAAAGGCTTTCCTGAGCTTGTACCGTTAACACTTTATCCGGGTTAGCGGTATCTACCTCCCATTTTTCAATGCCTTGTAAGTTATTTAAAGATGGTGTAACAGCAGCGATACAGCCGCCGCATTTGATATTGGTTTTGAATTTTAAAGTTTCCATTTTATATTCTGTTAACTAGTGCCCATCAATTGAGTTTTGCCCATTTCAGGCGAAGACTGTTGCTCACAACAGAAACCGAACTTAATGCCATTGCCGCACCTGCTATCATCGGGTTTAATAAAAATCCGTTGAAAGGGTACAAGATGCCTGCGGCAAGCGGAATGCCGATCAGGTTGTAAATGAAGGCCCAAAACAGGTTTTGGCGAATCGTTTGCACTGTCAGCCGGGACAGCTTTAATGCTTTGGGCACCTGGAGCAGGTCTGAGGACACTAAAGTCAGTCCCGCCACATCCATGGCGATGTCTGAACCTTTTCCCATGGCGATAGAAACATTTGCCTGCGCCAGTGCCTGGCTGTCGTTGATACCATCACCGATCATGGCTACGGTTTTTCCCTGCGCCTGCAAGTTTTTTACAAAGTCCGCTTTCCCTGAAGGTAAAACATCAGCCTCGAAATGGTCGATACCGGCTTCCCCGGCGATGGCCGCAGCGGTCGCCGCATTATCACCGGTAAGCATGTAAACTGCTATGCCCTGCCTTTTTAGGACTTTGACGGCAGTAGCAGACGTAGCCTTTATCTGATCCGTGATCGCCGCCATACAAAATACCTTCCGGTCATCACCAAAATAAATGATCGTTTTTGCTTTTGCCAACAGTTCAGGTATGCGGTTTTGTAAGTCGGCAGGTATGGCGAGCCCTTTTTGCTCGACCATGTTATGGCTGCCGGCTTGATAGAGCTTTCCCTGGTACTTTGCTTTTACCCCCTGACCGGTTAAGCTTTCGAAGCTTTCAACTTGTACCAGCGTCCTTTCGTTTGGAAAATATTCCACGATTGCGCTGGCTAAGGGGTGTTCCGATTGTTTTTCTATTTCGCGGAAAACAGCTTGCAGGTTTTCCGTTGCTGAAAGTTCACTGGTCCAGATTAAGTCTGTTACTACCGACTTGCCCTCGGTTAACGTTCCCGTCTTGTCGAGGATAATGGCATTGATCCGATGCCCTTGTTCCAGGGCTTCTGCATCTTTGATCAGGATGCCATTTTCTGCGCCTTTACCAATGCCTACCATTAAAGCGGTTGGCGTGGCCAGGCCTAAAGCACAGGGGCAGGCAATCACCAGTACAGTTACCATGGCCAGCAAACCCTGTGTGAAAGCATGCTGTCCGCCGAAAATCAGCCAGATCACTAAAGTGAGGAGCGCAATGCCCATCACCACCGGTACAAATATACCAGCGATCTTGTCGACCAGCTTCTGAACAGGCGCTTTGGAGCCCTGGGCATCCTGCACCAGTTGGATGATCTGCGCCAGCAGTGTTGCGCCGCCGACTTTTTCAGCGGTAAAGCGAAAGCTTCCTTTTTGATTGATGGTGCCCGCAAAAACCGAATCACCTGCTTTTTTTTCAACGGCCACCGGTTCTCCGGAGATCATGCTTTCATTGACAAAAGAATGACCCTCGTACAATGTACCGTCTACCGGGATTTTTTCGCCGGAACGCACCAGAATCTGATCGCCAATCTGAACATCCGCGATAGGCGTTTCCTGCTCGCCCGCAGGGGTGACCAACAATACGGTTTTGGGCTGTAAGCCGGTCAGCTTCTTAATAGCAGATGAGGTGTTGGACTTAGCCCTTTCCTCCAATAGCTTGCCGAGGAGAATAAAGACAATCACCACAGCAGCAGCCTCGTAATACACGTGCGCATGTAATCCTCGCTTATGCCAAAATTCGGGATATAGGGTATTGAAGAGACTAAAGAGAAACGCAATGCCGGTGGAGAGCGCAACAAGCGTATCCATGTTGGCTCTGGCGTGACGCGCCTGCTTCCAGGCACCCGCAAAAAAGTTACGGCCAAATATGAACAAAACAGGTGCAGTTAAGGCTAACATGCAATAGTTGGCGTAAGGCAGGTCCATGAAAAACATACCGAGCAAAACGACAGGTACTGTTAAGGCAGCCGCCCCAAGAAGTTTTGTTTTTAACTGCTGATCATGCGTTTGCTGTGCCTCCTCCTGCAAGGCCTTACCATTTTCAGTGTCTAAAATGAGATCATAACCCACAGATTGAACTTCTTTTTGAAACTCAGAAGGCTTGATGATGTCGGGGTGATAAGCGACTTTAACGGACTGACTGGCATAATTCACCTCAGCTTTTTCTACCCCTTGCTGAGAACTGATCATGGATTCAACGCTTGCAGCACAGCCTGCGCAGGTCATGCCGGCCACCGGGAAAGTAAGTGTTTGTGTGTCTGAGTGCATCGTTTCTTTGTTACACTGCAAAACTACCACACACCACCAGCCTGGGATTTGTAAGATTCCGATTTAATTTTATAAAATTTAGTTATTCTCACCAGCTGCACCGTATCCGGTTTTGTTTTACCGGTCAGCTTTTAAGACCATTATGTTACCAGCATAGCTGCTTTACCGATAGCGCGTTATCAAATGTGGCTTTTAATTAAAAAGTGATTCCAAACAACGCTGTCGAACTTTTCCCTGGCAACCTACTGCTTCATAACCGTTTTAATGACGGCGGTTAACTTTTCCATATCAAACGGCTTATCAATATACCCATCTGCACCGGAAGCCTGGGCAATTTGTCTGGCATTAATGGCTGCGGAAAACAGAATGACCGGGATATGGGACAGGCGCGGCGATGCTTTGATCAGCTGAATCAGTTTCTCGCCGGAAGGGTGCGGCATCCAGAAGTCAAGCAAAAAGACATCCGGCTGTACTTCGCTGGCCTGCTGAAGTACTTTAGTGCTGTCCGATTGGGTAGTCACCTCATAGCCTTCCATTTCCAGCAGCATCCCTGTCATTTCCAGAATGTCCCTGTCATCGTCACAGACCAGTACCTTCGTCTTGCTCGCTTTCATTGATGGGTTGGCAGTTGCAATAATGATGCCCGATCAGCCTGCAACCGGAATTTGAAACCAAAAGACACTGCCTTTGTGCAGCACGCTCTCCACACCGATTTCCCCGCCATGCCGCTCAATGATGTCTTTGCATAAATACAGGCCGATACCAAAGCCCTTTACCGTTTTCAACTCCTCGCGCTCCACCCGGTAGAAACGTTCAAACACGAGTGGAATATCTTTAGGCGCTATACCCATCCCCTCATCCGATACGCTCACATGCGCCCAGCCATCGCGCGTGATGCAGGCCACGTTGATGGTCGTGCCCTGCGGTGAATATTTAACCGCATTGTTGATGAAGTTCACCAGCACCTGTTCGATCTTGTCCGGGTCGGCCACCACGGGCGTGAACTCCACCGGATGGAAGATGATAGGATGAGTGGTGACTGTAGCCAGGGATTCCTCCTCAGCCGCCTTCACCAGATCTGCCATGTCAAAGGCTTTGCGGCGCAGCTGTATCTGGCTTTCGCCCGCCCGAGCTACATCCAGAAAGCCGGTGATCATGCTGCTCATCTTGTCCACCTGGCGCTTGGCCTTGGCCGTGATATCCAAAACCATGGGATCTTCCGTTTTTCTGGCTTTCAGGTTCAGCATCTGTACATAACCGTTCAGTGAAGTGAGCGGGGAACGCAGTTCATGGCTGACAATGCCGATAAAGTCCATCTTCCGCTGATCATCCTGCTTTTGCTCGGTAATATCAGCAACGGTACCCGAAAAGATGGCCGGCTGATCATCGGTGGCAGGAAACAGTTTACCGGTCGCCCTGACCCACCGGAGCTTCCCGTCATGATAACCGGTAACGGGATAGGTCAGGTCATAGCTTTTTCCTTGTTCGATAGCGGCATTGACTGCTTCCACCACCTGGTCGCGGTAGGACTCGGCAATCTGATTGACGGCTGCCTCATAAGGCATATCTTCGTCCGCATAATAGCCAAACAGCTCCTTTAAACGTGGGGAGGGTACAAACTCCCGGGTTTGGGCATTGATGTTCCAGGTGCCCAGGTCTGCGGACGCGATGGCTAAGCGCAGCTGGTCTTCCCGGGTCTGGAGCCGCTGACGGCTCAGCACCTGTTCGGTGATGTCCATCAGCGTCCCTACGAAACGCACAGGCGTACCTTTTTGATCAAAGGTCATTCTGCCCAGTGCCCTTGCCCAGCGGACCGGCACATCGCCAGCCGCCACGATCCTGTATTCAATATCATACCTGCCGCCGGTCAGCTCTTGGTTCCGGGCAGCAGCTACCGCTTCTTCCACCCGCCCGCGGTCGTCCGGGTGCAGCCGGCTGACCATCGTCTGGTAATGTTCCGGCTCATCTGCTGCCTGCAGGCCGAACATTTGTTTAAACTGGGCATCCCAGGAATATTTCTGATGAATGAGGTCCCAGTCGAACAGGCCCAGCTGTGCGGCCTCCTGGGCTGCCCTAAGCTGTTCGTTGCTGGCCTGCAGGGCTTCGTTTGCCGTATGGAGTTCTTCGTTGATGGCCTGCAGTTCCTCACCGGCCGCCGCCAGTTCCTCTGCTGCCTCTTGTTCCCGTTGCCGCAGGATCATTTCGCTGGTAATGTCACGAGCGGTGCCGGAAAAGCGGTACGGCTCGTGTTGCTCATTAAATAAGCTTTGCCTTTACATTGCAGCCAGCGCAGGGTATGATGGCTTTCACCGATGGTCCGAAACTGAATGTCATAGTTTCCGCCGGATTCCGGCCGCAATGCATGAGCCACGGCTTCATCCACCTTCGGGCGGTCTTCGGGATGGACGTAGCGCAGTACTTCCTCAAAAGGCACCAGGTCATCACCTTTCGGAAAACCGTAAAACAACCGGCACCGCTCGTCCCACCATACCCTGCGGTTCGCAATGTCCAGGTTCCAGCTGCCGACTTCCGCAGCATTCATGGAAAAGCTGAACTGTTCCCCGATCCATTCACTTCTCTGCCGGGCGATCACTGCAGCGGTGGTGTCAATGGCCGTATTCAGGATGCCGGTTACCTGACCTGCTGCATCCCTGATCGGTTTCATCCAGTAATCAAAATAAACCAGCTGCAGTACGCCATTGACATTGAGCATCGCTTGGCCGTTGGGGTCATGAAACGCTTCCCCGGTGCGGTATATATTGGTGAGCAGATCAAAGAAGGGCTGATCCTGGATTTCGGGAATGGCATCATGCAGGTCTTTACCGATCACCGAGCTATCCTTTGACCAGATCGAGCGCATTTCGGCATTGACCGCACGGATGGTATGCCGGTCACCGGTAAAAACCGCGGCACCGATAGGAAGCGCGTCTACCAGGCGCTGTTCAGAAATATTTTGCATTTTAAAAGTCAGTGCAATTTACGAACCTTTTCTGGCGTTCAGGCGGCATATTCCTGTGACGGGTAGGTGATTGTTAAAGTAATGATCAGCTTTGGAATCGTTTTGCACGATCAGCATGGAAAAACAGGCATCGAAGTGACAGCGGAAGAATTTAATGGTAAGCTGGCCTGCCTGCAAGAAAGGCGTAAGGATTGTCGTAAAAACACTACAGTCTTACGGATACGTATCGAACAGCAAAAAAGAGAAATTGACCATTTTCATCACGAGCTTCTGCAAGCAGCAGAAAGGTTTTAAGCCTTAACGCGCCAACCCATTGCTGCGGAGTTTGGCCCGGTGTCTGCTGTTGCCGCAGGGGCACCAATGCTATCCTTCAGGAAACGGACTACCCTTGCCCGGCGGGTGAAATAAGTGTTCTGGTCAGACTTTTGGTTTACGAGGTTACCACGTCAGTGTTGAATACGGTGTTGGACCATTTTTCCTGACACAACGAACGTTAGAAGATGTGGCTTGATTTGAAAGTAGTGTAATTCCATGTTCTTCTTACTGCTGTTAAACTGACGTTTGGCAACGGTGGTAGCTGCTCACCTTCCCATTACACCTTTGCTGGCGAATGCCGGTACCCTGTTTGTGAACAAGGATTCATTTTCACTCAGGCGGAGTTGCCGAATTGGCTGTTTTGGGCAGCAATGGTTTAATTCCGGAAAATACCAGCCCTGTCAATCAGGATGCTTAAACCTGTTTGCCGGCTGTAAGTTAACCTGGCTGTACAGCGGCCGGTTTCTATCAGGGCCTGCTGTTCGAAGTTGCCCTGGTAAAATCACTCGGTTTCGTTCTCCACGTGCACCAGACAGTACAGCGAACGGGCTGTTGATTCCGCCCGCCAGAGCAGTGTAAATGGGGACAGGGCTTCCAGCATAGCGGACTTGCCGGCCTTAGGTTCACCCGTAAAAAGATTAATCCGTCTCAACCCCTGGCTTCTGCAGAATTTCAGGGACTTGACATTTTCGATATGAATATTCTTTGAGGGGACAGCCCTGTCACGGGTGAGGAGGGTTAGGATTCAGGGGGCAGGATGCCAACACCCTGTCTGCTTTTCAGCAGCCTGCAGGAACAGCATCTGAATCGTAGATGAAAGTCAAGGCGGAGGGGAGGATTTGCCGCAGTTATCCGGCAGCGCTTGACCGGAGCCGGTCAGGTACAGCAGCAGATAGCAGACCTTGATTACTTAGGATCAGTATAGCTGCACTCCTGATATACAACCCGTGTCTGCTGTTTTACAGGGAATTCCGTTCGACGGATGCAGACGGAATTCCGCCGCAATTGTTCTTGATCAGGCCCCCTATGAGCCGGAGCAAACTTCAGTCGGAAACCTTTTTTCGGAGCGCGGATGACCGAAAAACATGGGGGCAGAAATGAGTAAACCCGCTGGCCTGAACAGAAACGGGTAAAAAGGGCAGCGAAATTGTGCCCGGCATTGCTGTTGGGGCCAAAAGCTTCCCGCATAATGCCGCCGTTCATTCTTCACGCCGGCAGCCTCCGGCACTTATTCGTTTGCCTTTTGGCGGTTAACCGGGCTCTTTATTCAGCTTTCTTTTTTCCCTTTTTCTTTTCAGAACAGATCATCCGGGCAAAAAGGACATCCTTAAAGAAGTTGAATTAAAGACAGAAACGATGAGTATCCTGAACAACAAAACCGAAAAAGAAGCCCTGAAGATTATGGCAGCGGCGCTGAAGCACTTTGAAAAACTGGAACCGTATTTTATGAATGCCGAGGACAGCTTCAAGGCTCGCCTGGCGGAGAATGCCCTGCGAACCCTGATCGAAGCCAACGGCTATACTGTCGTGCACCGCATCGGTAAAGGGATGAAACTGGTACGCATTCCCAACCGGTAGGCCATGCTGACGATTACCGATTTACACGGACAGACCATCGAGATCACCGACCTGCAGCTGGCCCTGCTGCAGGCGGATGATTACCGGCATTATCGTCGCCTGGATGCGGCTTATGAGGAAGAGGATGAGCAACTACAGGTGTACTGGGAGGATGTATATCAGAAGCTCACCGCACTACGCGGGAGAGAAGAACGGGGTCACACCGGCGAAGAACCAAATCAGACAGAAAAACAGCAGCGGAATAATGGTAAAACTTAAAGAAGGGTATGTGATGTCAGCTGCCGAGCAGGTGGCATATGACCGGGACAATGCCCGTCCACGGAAGAGCTGGGGACAGGTGGCCTACTACTTCAAGCTACAGACAAAATACCCGCCGCGCATTTATGTGTTTATGCACGCGGAAATCTGGTGTGACCGGAACCGCAGACCGATGGGCCTGTTTCATGCCCTGCCGTTTCTAACACGTCCCATGAACCGGGAAGAAATTGAATACCATCATTTCGATACCCGGCTCTGCTATCACCAGTATGAGGCCTGGGCTCCGCTGCTCAGCGCGGAAGAGCGTGAAGCACAGCTGCTGGACATGGAGCAGCCGGGAAGCGGAACGATGTTCCTCCGCGCGCTGTACAGTTTTACCCCCAGTTACCGGCTGAAGGATGAAATCAGGCAGGGAGTACCGCCGGAGATAGCCCGGCACCTGCCGTACAGGCTGACCATTGATCTCGGCTGCACGGAAATGGAGGTACTGCTGATCCTGGTGAGCCTCGGCTATACCCTGCCGGTGCAGCAGATCAGTGCCCTGCTGCGAGCAGAGCGGGCGGACGGCAACAGGAAAGCCGTCTTGCTGGCATTGCAGTGGCTGTACCGTACCTCTGGAGAAAGCCAAAGCTCTACCCGGTCGCAATCCGTACTGGCCGTGTTGCGCAGAGCGGTACAGGTGCAGGCACGTACCCGCCGGAATTTTGTCAGGCGCATCTGGAAGCAGAGCCCCTTGTTTGCCTTGTCAGAAATACAGGTCCGTTATCCCGGCTATACGGCCGCGCAACTGGAAGCGGATGTAAAAAGGAACAAACAGGCAACCCAGTTTTCCCGGAGCAAACCGGTGATGGATCTGCGCCGCTGTCAGCTTGTCAAGCTGGCGGAACAGCTAAATTCCGGGTGTCTGCCGGAAGAGGCCTATCACCGGGTGTGCTGTCGGATAGCGTTGCTGCAGTCGGCGCATCAGCAGCGGCTACCCGTTCGGCTGTCCGTGAAACTGGAGCAGGAAAGCCGGGTGTATGGGTTTGCCTGGCAGATACGGGAAACCGTGGTGAAATCCTTTGTGAAACTGGCGAACACACCGGGCATGACCCACGACCGGCTGCAGGCCGAACATACCCGGATGACTTCGTCGCTTTACTGTTTCTGATGATTAGCTTAGCCTTAATCTTTCTGCCAGCCCATCAGCGCTGCAGATATTCAAAGCCGTTGTTGGCCGCGATGGTGATCAGCGGCTGCAACTGCTCGCGGAAGCGCTGTTTGTCGGCTGCGGAAGACAACTGCCGGGTTGCACTCAGGTCAGGAATGATGGTCAGGTATTCTTCCAGAAATTTGCTCCTGGGCAGCCGGTCATAGACGATCTCCACCGCCTGCTGCTGCAACCGGTAGAACGGCTCGAAATACCGATCGAGCAAGGGCAGCTTGTCGCTTTTGGTACTGTTGAAAGCCGGATCGGCGGGAATGAGGTTCCAGATCAGGTCATGGGAGACAAAGGCGTAGGGAATAAAGTGTTCGACGGCATAGCTGCCGATCCCGAGCCGGGTATTGGTATAAATACAATCCACACTGCCCAGCTCACCGATGACAACATCCCAGAACTTACGGCGCTGCTCCGTCAGGCTTTTCCGCACCGGCGCTTTGATCAGCTTGCCTGCAATGTCCGGCACGTTGGGGTTCTTGCCCTGCAGGTACAGCGCCAGGTTCCAGTAACAGAAATCTTTCAGGACGCGGGCGTTCCGCTGCAGGTAAGCGGTCCAGGCCGGGTTGATGACGATGTGATCCTTGTACAGGGCGTATAGGCAGTCGCCGGTAAAGGACTGCGACAAACCGTAAACCAGCTTCCGGTCATCCGCCCGGAACCACGGACTTAGGAAACGATGAGGTACTTCGCCATCAAAATACCGGAGCGCTTTCGAAGTGCTTTGATGCGGGGTATGGATTAAAGCCGAACTGATCTGATGCAGGTCTGCATCTATCGTCAGGCTTTCAGTGGTGCGTACCTTTTTGATGGCCTGCTGGAGCTGGTCCTGCTTGCCGAAAGAAACATGAAAGTAATTGACGGTATACCAGGCGTGCGCCAGCATATCCGCGAACAGCGCCTGCTTGCTGATCTGCGTTTCTCCCTTTTCCACCTGACCAATCAGGGAAAGAAACCAGTAGAATTTGTAGGTGGCTGAAGTTTTATTGAAGCAGGCTGCCAGTAGATGGACAGGCAAGCCGGGTTGAAAAGGTATGTTCACGAAAGCTAAGATAAGTATAAGTCGGCAAGCCTCTTTACTTGAACTACTTGATTAAGCATCTAAAATCGTTCAAAATAGTGATCAGCGTGGAGATTCTGTTGAACTTGGCTTACCCCCAGTCGCTAAGAAAATGGACCGATATCTGGCTAAACTGCGGCCCTTGTTTCGCCAGTTTTTTCCATTAGCCAAAATTAAAGATTCTAACAACCTCCATCAGCTGACTAATAAGTCGCGTTTTGTTTTTCATGCAGAAAGCATCTTTGGTGAAGGCTATGCAGAACTGGGTGTTGGATTTGATTTCGAAGAAACCGTGCAGCTGAAAGTTTGGATCTGGGTAAATGACAAAAATTCCAGTTTTAAGCTGTTTCAGCAGGCGCTTAAAAGTACCGAATTGGCTAACAATGGGGAAAGTTGGTTAGGCCTTTACAAGCCGCTTTCAGATTTTGTGAGTGCAGAGCGAATGGAAGAGCAGATTGAAGCCTGGTTTGCTGAATCGTTTGCCGCTGTTAAGCGGTTTAGTGAGGTGCATCCTGAACTGAACTGGCACCTATCTTAGTGTAATTTGATGATTATAAACTGCCAACTTGTATTCTGGCACTATGCTTGAAGCTTCTTTTATATAATGGAGCTGTTCATCATACTATTGCAGCTTCGGATAATTACTTCTATCTTTACGTTTATGGAACCATTAATGAGCTTTGAGGGTTACCAGGTTATTGAAAATCTAACCCAGTCTAATAATCTGTTAAACAATTTTTACCAGCAAATGGGTTACACGATACAAGGTAATCCTAAGGAGACTATAATTACTCCTCCAGCTTCGACGAACCCTGAAGCTGAGTTAAAACCTGAGGTAAAAAAGTAATCCACTGCTAGAATATGAACATTGCACTGGGAGCATTAGTGATATTGCTACTAATGCTTCCAGCATTGTTTTTCAGATTGGGCATTACCTCAATGAGGTTGGCATCCAACTCACAAAATCAGTCTGCATCTTTTTCCAGTGAGTCTGTTGGCCGGAATTTTATTAACTTACTTTCTAAACTGAATTTTTCGGAGACGCTTTTCTTTTTTTCCATTGTTCCAATCGTTCAGCATCTATTATCCATTCTCATTATTAATGCAGTAAATGGGGAGATTGATTATCAGCTGATGCTGAACGTGCTGTCCAGTCAAAAGGATGTTATTGCCAGCAATAAAACTTTTAATCATGAGCTTACAGGATTTTTGTGTTATATTGTCATAGAAAGTGGAATAGGTTATGGTACGGGTTTATTGCTAATACACATCATAGGTAAACGGCCCGAATTATATGACTTGCTTACCGGTGAGAATTTCTATTTGCGTTTGTTTGCCGGCTACTTCTTGCCGGCTGACAAAAGAAAAGACGTTGACCTGATCTTAGTCGATATTGTTTCTGAAACTAAGGAAGTGACAGTAATTTATTCTGGTTTCTTAGAGAAATTCGACATAGTACCTGATAAGAATGAGCTGGCTTATGTCACCTTGAGTGGTGCACGCCGCAGAGACTTGCGGAAGTTCAGCAAAGTTGAGGAGCAGCCCGCTATCTCCAGTACTTCTGGATCAACAGTTAAGGTGACGAGTTATGAAAATGATAGTGGCGACATGATTCTCATTCCAGGTAAATATTTTACAATTCCAGGAAATAAGATATCCAATGTCAATGTTAACTATATGAAAATTAATACTGTAACTCTTCCTGGGGGGCAGTCGCAGCAAACTATTACACCAATAGCATAATATTGCTTGATTTGATTTTTAACGTATATGTTTATCGCAATTTAATCTAGCGGAATCAACATTGAAAATTTCCTATAATAAGCAGTTATGTTAAGTAGGATAGATTCAATTAAGATTTTTTAAAAAATAGATGTGAAATGGATCATTTAAAAATCCATTAGCTCCTTTGCGGAAATACCCAGTCCGTTGGCTAATTCGATAACAGAAAGTAACGTAACATTGATCTCTCCATTTTCGTATCTTTTTATATCAGCATAATCGATGTTGCAGTTTTGAGCGAGTTTACGAAGCGACAGGTTTTTGCTTTTTCGAAGGGATTCGAGATGACGTCCAAATTTGATTAAAGTTTCTTTCTGAATTTCGCTTATCATCCCTGTGATTACTCACAGCGAAATTTGAATTTCTTAACTCCAAAAATGTTGGGTTATAACCCAACAGTCTGTAAATTTGCGGAGCTCAATGTAATATCGTAACCTTGTGCAACCATTTATAAGCAAGCAATTTTAACATACCGGTAACCTTAGGGATAAGTTTCTTTGGTTTGTTGCATTATCATAATCGCAAATAAGGGGTACATGAAAAATAACCTGAATAAAGAAAGCATTACTCGTAGCCCAAAACGAAGAGGCAAGGAGCAGTTCTATTTTGCAATCGGTTTGTTACTCCTGTGGTCGTTGATTTTTGTTTTTTCGAAACTTAGGTTAATTTGACAGGTTTTTAAACCTCGAAATCTAAAAGCTCTTTGGCTGGAACATTTAGCCCTTTTGCAATTTTTAATAAAGTGCTTAACCTTACGTCCACCCTCCCTTTTTCAACATTAATAAGTTGATGATGTTCTATTTCAGCTATTAATGCAAATTCTCTAACACCCAAGCTTCTTGCTAAACGTAAAGCGTTGATCTTTTTTCCTAAAGAAATTTTGAAGGAGTCATTGATTTCTGACATTAATGAAAGATCAACTTTTATTAAAAAATTAGTGGTACATTATTTTGTACCACCTAAAGTTTTTAGTATCTTTAGGAAATTGAAAACAACACAATTATATAAGTTTAAGTAAATTTGCGACACTTCATATTTTAAAGAAGCATTCGCACTTAAAACTCGCTCTGGGAAACTGGTAATTTCAAATTGGGACGAGAGTATAAGTGATCAATGCTCACGCCGAAGGCGTGGGCTCACTTATTCGTTCCCGGTATACCAGTACCTCCAGAGCAATAAGCTGAGTCCCACGCCTTCGTTTTTTAAGGCAGACCAGCTTACCAAATTCTGAAGAGTATGGAAGCGGTACACACACATAACAATTCATCCCATCATCCTTTGGAAAAGGCCATGCATGCCTTTTTCCTTCAGAATTCTCCGGAGTCCGTACAGCTGCTGTTATGGAAAATGTTCCAGTGCTGGGTCACCAAGGATTGTTCCCTCAAAGCCGGTCTGCCGGATGCCGAAGTTGCCCTGGTGTTTGATCAGCTGAACGACCTGATCGCGGCTGCCTATGCTGTACACCAGACTTCACATTTCTCCGCCACCGAGCAGAAAGGAAACGGTCATGAGTAACTATCCCTCCTTATCCTGGCTGCTCCTCATCTCCCCGCCGGAGTAAATCTTTCCTATCCTTTCCGGCTGGTTTCCCAGCCCCTGTTTCTGATTTCCCACACCCTTAAATTCAATAGCAATGAAGCATAAAATCCGCTTCCCGGGACCCCTATGGCCTTTACGGAAGCTTAACGATCCTGCGCCTTTTTCTCTTCAGCCCGCCTCCCAGCACCGCTATGGTATTGCCCTGCTGATCCTGTGGCTGCTGGTTTACCTGTTCACTGCCCTGCGGGCGAATGCCCAGTCCGCGGAAGGACTGACCGTCGGTCAGCCCGTGCCGGAAATACAACTCCGGCTGATCCTCAATAATCCATCCCGCATCACCCGGCTGTCCGACCTGAAAGGCAGACTGGTCATCCTGGACTTCTGGGCGACCTGGTGCGGCGGCTGCCTGGCCGCCCTCCCCAAAATGGAAGCCCTGCAGCAGAAGTTCGGCAATCAGTTGCAAATCCTGGCGGTCACCTATGAGCCCCGGGCCAAAATCGAACATTTCTTCCGTACCCGTACGGATGACCATGGCCGGAAGTATCATTTCCCGACCGTGGTGGAGGATACGGTGTTGTCCCGCCTCTTCCCGCACCGCTTTATCCCGCACCTGGTCTGGATCACTCCCGACGGGCGGGTGCAGGAGATCACCGGAACGGAAGATGTCAATGCCGCCGGCATCAGCGCCGCCCTGCACCGGCAATCCCTGCAGGTGGCTACCAAAGTGGATATGGATGCGGAAAGGCCGCTGTTTGCCTCTCCTCAGCTGGTGCTGGATTCGTCCAGTTTTTATTCGGTTTTCGTCAAAGGTCATTACCCGGGCCTGGGCTCCGGTACCCGGTTCCGGCAGCAGGATACGCTGGTGTACGGCCGGGCGTTCACCAATGCCTACCTGCAGGAGATTCTGGTCAATGTGGCCTACGGCCTGTTCGCCCAGCAGCACGATGTGTACAGCACCAAACGGCTGGTACTTTGGCTCTCCCATGCGCACCGTTTCATCCGGCCAAAAAAAGCCGACGGATCCTGGGACACGGCGGAGGAATACAACTATGAATTCCGGGTTCCCCTGGTCCGGCGGGACTCGCTCTACAGCGACATGCTGAGTGACCTCAACCGCTACTCCGGTTTCGAGGCACGGATGGAACCCCGGCTGACCGACTGCCTGGTGCTGGTCCGCACCGACAGCACCGACCGCATGCGTTCCCGGGGCGGCCCGGTGGTCAACACCGCGTTTACGCAGCACTCTCAGTTTCAGAACTGCCCGCTCCGGTATCTGGTCAATGATATGAACGATGACCTGCTGACCTTCCCGCAGCCGGTGCTGGACGAAACCGGCTATACCGGCAATGTCGACCTTCTGGTCTCCACCCGGCCCGACCTGCCCACGCTGAACCGGGAACTGGCCGCCTACGGGCTGCAGCTCCGGCCTGCCCGCCGCCGGATCAGCCTTTTTGTGATCACAGAAAAAACACCCTTGCACCCTTGAACGACCCCCTCAATGCCCCAACCATGAACAAGATCTTTACGCTCCTTTTATTTCTGCTTTGCTGCGGCCGGACGATGGCGCAGACCCTTATTACCGGCCGCGTGATCTCGGCCGACACCCGGCAGCCGCTGCCCGGTGCGAACCTGCGCAATATAGCGCAGCACCTGTCCGCCGCCACGGGCCGCAACGGCGAATTTTCGCTGCGCCTGTCCGGCGATACGGCTACCCTGACCGTCACCTTCTTAGGCTATGAACCGCAGCGATTTCTGCTTCGCAGCCGTCAGCCTTCCGGCAACCTGATTACGCTGTCCCCGGCAGCGGCAGCGCTGCAGGCTGTCGTGGTCTCCACCGGCTACCAGGTCCTGCCCCGGGAACGGGCCACCGGCTCGTTTACCCAAGTGGATACCCGTACGCTGAACGAGCAGGTCAGCACCGATGTGCTCAGCCGGCTGGAAGGCGTGGCCAACAGCGTTTCCGTGGACCGCACCACCGCCGGTTCCGGTGGCCGTCTGTCCGTGCGCGGGCTCAGCACCATTCAGGGGCCCAAGGACCCGCTGGTGGTGGTCAATAATTTTATTTACGACGGGGATATTAACAACATCAACCCAAATGATGTGGAAAGTGTCACCGTATTGAAGGACGCTGCCGCGGCTTCCATCTGGGGCGCTCGCGCCGGGAACGGCGTGATTGTCATCACCACCAAGAAGGGCAAATTCAATCAGCCGATTGTCATTGACTTCAATGCCAACCTGTCGGTGGCTGGTAAACCCAACCTGAACTATATCCCCCAGATGTCTTCCGCTGACTTTATCAGCGTCGAGAAATACCTGTACGGACAGGGCTACTACACCAGCCAGCTGACCGATCCGAGCAGGCCGCCGCTCACCCCGGTGGTGGAACTGCTCGCGGCCCGCGATACCGGGACCCTATCCGCGGCCAGCGCCGATGCACAGATGGCTGCGCTGGCCGGTCACGACATCCGTGACGATTTCCGCAAGTACGTGTACCAGACTTCTACCCGGCAGCAGTATGCGCTCAGTCTCCGGGGCGGCACGGACAAAAGTGCCTGGCTGGCCTCCACCGGCTATGACCGGAACGTGGATAACCTGGATGCGAAATACAGCCGGGTGAACCTCAACTTTCAGGATACCTATAAGCCGCTCAAAAATCTGCAGCTGACCGCCGGACTCTATTACACGCAGAGCCAGTCCACCAGCGGTAAGCCGGGTTACGGGTCAGTTACCTCCCGGTCGGGGCAGTATTTTTATCCGTATGCGCAGCTGGCGGATGCCAGCGGCAACCCGTTGCCCATCGTGAAAGATTATGAATACCAGTACGCACAGTCGGCAGCCAGCAATGGCCTGCTGAACTGGCAGTACGTCCCGCTCGAGGACTACCAGCATACGGTAAGCACCACCCGACTGACGGATGCCGTGATCAATGCCGGGGCCAATTACCGGCTGTTTTCCTGGCTGAATGCTGATATCCGCTACCAGTACGAGCGGCAGTCCACAAACGGTCAGCACCTGTATGATGAGGACAGCTATTTTGCGCGCGATCTGGTGAACCGCTTCACGCAGGTCAATGCCGACGGCACGCTGACCCGCATCATTCCGCCCGGTGGCATCAACGACCTGTCCGATGCCCTGCTGGCCTCCAGCCAGGTACGCGGGCAGCTGAACTTCAGCCGCGACTGGGGTAAAAGCAATGTGACGGCGATCGGCGGTGGCGAGCTCCGCAATGCGGTTACGGACAGCCACAGCAACCGCCTGTATGGCTACAACGCGGCGCTGTCCAGCTTTCAGAACGTGGATTACACGACGCCGTACCCGACCTACGTGAGCGGCGATGATACTTTCATTCCCTCCAATACCGATATCGACCGGCAGCATACCCGCTATGTTTCCGTGTTTGCCAATGCGGCCTATACCTACAACAGCCGCTACTCGGTTTCTGCCAGTGCCCGCCGGGATGCCTCCAACCTGTTCGGTGTCACCACCAACCGTCAATGGAACCCCTTTTATTCCGCAGGCGCCAGCTGGCTGGTGTCGGACGAGTCGTTTTATCACAGCATCCGGGTGCCTTATCTCCGGTTGCGGGCCACCTACGGGACCAGCGGCAATATTGACCCGTCCATGGTGGCCTCCACGACCATTCTCTACAACGGAAGTAATTTCTACACGCATACGCCGCAGGCCATCTTTTCCAATTACTACAACCCGGATCTCCGGTGGGAGACCTCGAAGCAGCTCAACCTGGGGCTGGACTTCCGCCTCCGGGGCGACCGCCTGTCCGGCAGCGTGGAATATTACCGGAAGCGCGGTACCGATCTGTTCGGTGTCGCCGTACTGGACTACACCGGCGGCATCGGCTCCCAGGTCATCCAAAATGCCGCCAGTATGAAGGCGCACGGACTGGACCTGGAGCTGCACTCGCTCGACCTGAAGGGCCCGGTGCGCTGGACCACTACGCTGAACCTCAGTTTTTATCATGATGCCGTTACCGAGTATTATCTGAACTCCCTGCAGGGCAGTAATTTTGTGTCGGCCAACGGGGTTGTCAACATCTCGGGAATTGCCGGCAAACCGGTGTACTCCATCTTCGCCTACCGCTGGGCAGGACTCGACCCGCAGACGGGTGACCCGCAGGGCTACCTGAACGGGCAGGTCAGCAAGGATTACAACGCTTTGACTACGACGGGTACGCAAGCCGGCGACCTCAAATACTTCGGTTCCGCACTGCCCACTTCATATGGATCGTTCATCAATAATTTCAGTTACCACAGGCTGGCGCTGGACATCGGGGTGACCTTCAAGCTGGGCTACTACTTCCGCCGCAACTCGATCAACTACACTAACCTGTTCGAGAACTGGCAGGGGCATGCCGACTTCGCCCGGCGCTGGCAGCAGCCCGGCGATGAGCGCACCACGAATGTGCCGTCCATGGTCTACCCGGAGGACAATGCACGGGATGCCTTTTACAGCGGTTCCGAAGTGCTGGTCTCCCGCGCGGATCACGTCCGTCTGCAGTTCGTCAATCTGGGTTATGACCTGTCCGGCCGCTGGCTGAAAGGCAGTACCATCAAAGCCCTGCAACTGTATGTGAATGCCAGCAATCTGGGCATTCTCTGGCGGGCCAACCATGAGCATATCGATCCGGACTATTACAGTTCCACCTATACCCTGGTGCCGCCAAAGACCTGGACTATCGGCATCCGCTCCAGTTTTTAACCCCCAAAATTACCATAATATGAGATCCTCTTTTCCCACCCATATCATTCTGCTTTTGCTGTTGATCTGCCCGGCTTTGTTCCTGCTCTGCGGCTGCAAAAAATACCTGGATGTCAAATCTGATCAGAAACTGTCGGTCCCCTCCAGCCTGGCCGATCTGCAGGCGCTGATGGACAATTTCAATACCATCAGCAACGGGCATCCTTCGGCAGGCGAGGTCAGCAGTACGGACTACTACCTGACGGACGCCGACTACAATGCCCTGTTCTACAACGCGGACCGGCGCCTGTATACCTGGCAGAAAGACTATGTCTTCAACAACGGCAACACCGGGAATGACTGGGAATCCTGCTATTCCGCCGTTTACTACTGCAATACCGTCTTGGAACAACTGCCTAAAGTCGGTAGAACTACAGAAAATGCCTCTCAGTGGGATGACCTTAAAGGGCAGGCCCTGCTCCAGCGGGGTTACCGCTTTCTGGATGCCCTGCAGATCTGGGCTCCGGCGTACGACGCGGCCACAGCGGCGTCCGACCCCGGCGTACCTTTACGGCTGAGTTCCGACTTCAATGAAAAGTCCGTCTGGGCTTCCGTGGCGGATGGTTTCCGTCAGGTCATTGCCGACCTGAGCGGTGCGGCTTCCCTGCTTTCCACCCAGCCGCTGAGCGCCATGCGGGGCAGCAAACAGGCGGCCTATGCGATGCTCGCCCGCACCTGCCTGTACATGCGCAATTATACCATGGCCGGGGTCTATGCCGATTCCTGCCTGCGCATCAATTCCTCACTGCTGGACTACAATACGCTGAAAGCCACCGCCACCTATCCCATGACCAATCTGAATACGGAAGTGCTGTATTTTGCGGCGCTTTCCGTGGAGCGGCCCATTTATAACAAGATTGCCAGGATTGATCCGGCGCTGTATGCGCTGTATGACGCCCATGACCTGCGGAAAAGCTTGTTCTTCAAGGCCAATACAGATGGCTCCTACTACTTCCGGGGCAGCTACCAGGGCGTCTACTCGCTGGTGGGTAGCCCGTGTACGGACGAGATGTACCTGATCCGGGCGGAATGTGAGGCACGGGCCGGACTGGTGAGCAGCAGCCTCAGTGATCTGAAAACCCTGCTGATGACGCGTTACCAGAAAGGCACCTTTATGCCCCTGACAGCCAGTTCGGCTGCTGAAGCGTTGAGCCTGGTGCTGCAGGAGCGCCGGAAAGAGCTGGTGATGCGGGGCATCCGCTGGACGGACATCAAGCGATTGAACCGTGAAGGTGCCGGCATCAGCCTGTCCCGTGCGGTAAGCGGCACGGCCTACCACCTCGCTGCGGATGATCAGCGTCTGGTACTGCCGATTCCGGAAGATGTGATTGCCACGTCCGGAATGGCACAGAACCCCTGAAAACAAACTGCACGGTACCTTGGTACCGTGCAGTTTGTTCATATCATCAGTCCGGGGTAGGTATAATCATCCGAAGACAGCAGACTGAGTCTCCGCCTTTATGGTTTTTCCTGATCCCCGCCCGGCAGTTCCTCCTCAATGGTCTTGATGGTCATGAACATCCGGCCGCTCCCCGGCAAGGCGATAAAGCCGAAAGCCGCGTAGAAACGCCGCGCATCCTCATCGATCGGATCGACAGTTACGGCCAGAATCCCCATCTCGTTACCTAGCTTCGCACAGCGGTTCAGGGCTTCAGTGAGCAGAAACTCACCGAGACCCTTACCCTGGTAGCTGCTGCTGAGCGCCAGTCTGCCCAGCAGTACCGTCGGGATTTCCAGGTAGGGCAGCTTTCTGGCCAGTTCCTCCGGAAACTCACTTCTGGCAACTGCATGACTGGATAAGGTGTAATAGCCAATGACTTCCGGTTCGTCCTTCCGGCACAGTACATAACAAACGGCAAGATCCCGTTTGGTGTCCTGGCTGGCCTGCTTCTTTATATAATGGTCCAGCGCCGGCCGGCCGCATTCAAAATTATTCCTCTGATGTGTCTTGTCGAGTATCGAAATCGTAAGTTCCATTTCCTTTGTTCAACTTTTTAAAGGTCCGTAACGCCTTTTTAAGTTTGTCATTCGGAGCCGGCGGGTTCAACAGGGCATTGACAAAAATCCTTTTGTCCTCCAGGCTGTTCAGCAGCTTGTTATTGTCGTTGATGATGCGGGTTGCTTCTGCATTGATGCAGTAGACAACGAACTCTGACAGGCTTCTGAACCCCCGTAACTCTGACGCATACTTAACCAGCTTTTTTTGTTCTGTGCTAATACGAACATCGATTCTATCGTTAACTGGTGTTGACATGGGATATCGTTATGGTCTTTCTTGATATATATGATAGCTATGAATAATGTTATGGGTAATTGATTTTTTACAGCGGTTATAAATTAATGTTGTTGCTTTTTGATGAATTTCTTTGATTAATAATTTGCGCCTGTTCGTGTTGATGATCCTGGATATGTACGTGATGCAATGGTGATGGTACGTGAATGATGATCTTTGATTTGATGATGCGCCTGAATTGTTGAATAGACTGGATTGATAATGTTTTTGACTGGTTAACCTTTTTTTAACTGAAACCTTTACAGGATTTTCGGCTTTTTAAAACTTTGTTGATCTGAGTGCACGATAGCGGCCCATCTGAGAGCCCTTTGCCGCGCCCGTATTAGCATTGCAAATGTACGTATATCTTACGTACATTTCAAAACTTTTTTCTTTCAGTTTCGCTAAAGACAGGTACATATGATAAAAAAAGCCGCCCGGCCATCTGGCGGAGCGGCTTCCTGGGAGCTTACGGACGTTTTTCGGCAGACATGGCGTCAATCTGCGCTACCGTATGCGAGCTCAGGAAGCTCTGCAGCTGGGTCTGGTTGCTCGCATTGACCGAAATTTCACAGGGCAGTGTGCCGGAAGGCGCACAGTCATCGGGCACGGTCGTGGTCGACCAGGCGCTGGCGCTCTGTTCCTGCCCGGCACTGCCGTTGAAATACCAGTTGGTGTTGGCGTGACGCGCAGGCGTAAACGCGAAAGCAGCGGTCGCACCGGCCAGCATGGCGGCCAATGCGAAATTCAACTTGATTTTTTTCATGAGATGAACCGGCTTTTATACATCAAAAAACCTTCGAAAAACTTTGTGTTAAAACGAATGCCTACTCTGGATCACGGGTTTTCGGCTGCCCCCGGATGCGTTTGGTGTTGCCTTTGGTTGCGCAGCAGGTCGGTGGGTAGTCAGTGATACACCGCGGAACCTCCCTTTTTAGGATGATACTGCATGCGGTCAGGGCCAGGAAGAACAGGTTGAAGATGAGGTGTACCGGCCAGCTCATATGCTCCAGGATGCCCCCGCAGGAACAGGGTACCCGCCGGAACACATGGCCGAGCGCCAGCCCGATATAGACGGTAAAGACGATCAGCGCCGCCAGGGAAGCATACAGTCCCGGTACCCGGGTACGGGCGAATCCCAGCAGGCCGGCCATCAGCAGTTCGCCCAAAGGGAGCAGCCAGGCCACCCACGGCAGCCAGGCTGCCGGCAGTACCTGCTTGTGCAACTGCTGCTGAAAATGGGTAAAGTCCAGCAGCTTGCTGAGCGCCGCATAGACCCACAGCATGATCAGCAGGCTACTGCTGAGCTGCAGAAATATATGACCCGAAAAGGTTCTGTCCGTTGCCATGACCCAAAGGTCGGTCGGCCCTCCGGACAGAAAATGTCACTCGTCTTTTTTGATGAAATATTTTTTCTGCTGGCGGTCATACTGTACGTCATGACCCTGGTCGCGCAGGTGGTTCAGCATGCGTTTGATCGTCCGGCCGCTGCAGCCGAAACGCCGGGCGGCCGCCTCCACTGAGCGGAAGCGGCCCTTCTGGATGAGCTCCAGAATATAGCCCAGCCTTTTTTCATAAGACCGATAATCCATAACTTGTCCGATTGGTATGCAGGTTTACTGCACCTGAAATTGGCAGTTAGGCGCCGGTTCCGGTATAACTCAGGCTTGTAAATTACTAAGCTGCGGCGTTTGATGTGTCACTGTGAGCGCTTTCCGGATCGGCAGATGCCGCAGGTGTGCTGCTGAACACCCGGTGCCACCACTGCCGGAACCTGTACCCGAACTGCAGGAGTGCGTGATGGTTGATCCCGGTACCGTACTTCGGCCTTGGCAGCAGTACAAAAGGCGAAATTTCCAGGATTTCGGCGATGGCATAAATCCGGCGGATGCTGAGCTCGGTCTCGTCGCGTTCGATCTTGGAGTAAGCGGCCTGGGAAATCCCCAGTTCGAAGGCCATATATTCCTGGCTGTAATTCTTCATCAGCCGCTGTATTCTGATTCTGTTGCCGGTGGTATTCATATGATAATCTTTGATTTGCGCTATAAGTAAAGGTAATAAATTACAAGATAGGGTTTTACCCTGACAATTTCGTTTGGGTCAATTTTGAAGCAATCCTCATTAAGGAGGAGAAACTTTAAAATCATACGAACATGAAAACACTTTCAGATGAAAAAGCACAGGAATTGAAGGGCGGCGACGGTAACTGCGCCTACAACATTGCCTTTTCGGCTTCTTTCGGTGGCCTGTTCGGCGGAGCCGGTGCGGTCGTGGGGGCGGTAGCCGCTGCCACCGGGCCTTCCTGCCTGGGCCTGTGGTAAGCCACCCGTTAACCGGAGGTCCGCCTCCGGTTATTTCAGTCCGCCGGCCATGATCACCAGCGTGGTAATCATCCCGCCGAGCGCGCCGTAAAAGTGCACCTCCTGATTGATCATCGTATTCGTCCTTTTCTGCTGGTAAACGATCATCACCAGAATATACAGCAGCCCGCCGTAGATATTCTGAACCGGCCCCCAGACGGGCAGGTAATACGCCACCACATGCGGCTGCAGCAGGATATAGCTGAACATACAGCCCATGATACTGCCCGATGCGCCCGCACTCATAAACCCGAAATCCTTTCCATGCCGCAGCAGCGTGCCGACGGCACCGCAGAAGCAGCTCGCCAGATAGATACACAGGAACAGCCAGCTGCCCTGTGCCGAACGGCTGTTCAGGTACCGCTCCAGGCTGGCACCGAACATCAGCAGCATAAACTCGTTGAAGAGCAGGTGCAGCCAGTCATTATGCACCAGGTCACCTGTGAGTATCCGGTAATATTCACCGCCCTTCCGGATACTGTAGGGATGCAGCGTCAGCTGCAGCAACCAGTCCGGTTTAAAAAACACCAGGGTGCTGGTCAGGGCAATCAGGGTCATGAGTAGAAAACTCACGGGAAAACGTACATGAGACAGTGACGGGAGATGAGACAAGGCGAGATGCATACACAAATGAACTAATCCTGTTTATAACTTACACTTTTAATTTACAAGCCTGCGTAATTGTTAATGGCCCTTTAAGGCTGGATTTTTACCTAAAAAATTGAGGTATGAAAACAGTCCAACTACCCCTTTTACTGAGCTGGTCCTTCCTGGTGGTCCTTTCCTCCGTGCTGATCTTTGTCACCAACCGGCATATCCTGACCCCGCAGTTCTATGCGGCCAGCGGTCAGCCGCTGTCGGGTACACCCGGCCGCGAGGCTGAGGTCTATGCGCACCTGCAGTACCGCATTTATCTGCTCAGCATCACCTTTCTGACGCTGAAAACCGCTCTTATTGCGCTGGTGCTGTATACCGCCCTCTACCTGGCGGACCATTGTGTTCAATATACACAAGTTCTGTTGATGATTATACGTGCAGAATATATTTTTTTGTTACCGGCCCTGATCAAGCTGTGGTGGTTTCCCATCCGTTACCCGCACGGACTGCTGACGGACTGGCATCATCTGTATGTGCTTTCCCTGCTGTCTGTCTGCCCCGATGTCCCTGCCGACTGGGCGTATCCGCTGCAGACCCTGAATCTCTGGGAAATCCTGTACTGCCTGGCCCTGGCCTGGGGTGTTCGCCGGCTCAGCAGATTGACGTACCGCCGGTCCCTCCGGTTGATTGCCTGCAGCTATGTACCGGCCCTGCTCATCTGGATCGTTGCCGTGAGCTTCTGCACCATCCTGTTTTTCCCGGAACATGCCTGAATTCCTCAGCGCGCTTATCCTCCGTTTCTGTCCAACATTCTATCCTATGCAATATCTATCTTTTATCAAGCAGTTTTTTGTGCGCCAGTCCGGCGAGGACGATTGTGGCATTGCCTGCCTGTCCATGATCCTGAACTATGCGGGACTTGGCCCCAGGTTGGCTCTCTTACCGGCAGGTTCCTGTCCGCCGGGCAGTCTGTCGCTGCTGCAGCTGCGCGATCTCGCCCGGCAGACCGGGCTGGACGCACGCTGCGTGGAAATGGAAGTTTCGTTCCTGCGGACGATTACGGCACCCGTGATTTTGCACCTGTCTGCGGAGAGCGGCGAAAGTCATTATCAGGTTTGTTACGGAAGCCGCCAGACGTGGCGCGGCCGGGTCTACCTGATGGCTGACCCGGCCCGGCAGGTCCACGAGCTGCCGGAAGCTGAACTCAGCCGGCTCTGGAGCAGCCATGCCGCGCTTTATTTGGAGAAGCTGCCGCAACCGCACCGGAAGCTGACCCTCATGAGGTGGGCCGCTTTGCTGAAACTGGGTCATTATCCGGCAGGGCTCATGGTCAGTATCCCGCTGCTCAGCCTGGGTACGGCCTTGTTTGGCGCCGGGTTATCCTGGGTGCTTCAGCAAGGCCTGAATGATCCGTCGCTCCTGCAGGGCCGAGTGCTGGGTGCCCTGCTGTTCCTGTTGTTGCTGATGAGCGTATTTAAAAGCCTTGTCACCGTATTGCGCCAGTATATTCTCACCCAAATTACCCTGCGGATCAGCCAGCGGCTGATGTCCCGTTTTCTGTCCGCGGTGTTTGCCCCAACGGGAATGCCCCTGTCTGCACCGGACCGGGTGACTGTGAAGTACCAGCTGCTGGATATGCAGAAAATACAGCAGGCCATATCAGCCTTTATGGCGGTACTGCTGTCCGACGGCATGATGATCCTCTTGTTACTGGGTGGGATCTGTTACTGGATACCCGGGGCCGGTTTCCTTAATGCCCTTTACCTGCTGCTGATCAGCAGCGTTTATTACCGGCGGCTGACCGCAGCGGTCTACGCCAGCGCCCGCCTGAGCCACCTGGGCGGGTATGCGGAGGACCGGCTGGTGCGGGATGTGCTCCGGCTCGAAGCCATTCGCCGGGCTGATCTGTCTGAACTCCGGAAATCCGTACACCAGACCAATCACGAACGTGTATTGGCTGACCTGAAAAATACTGCGCTCGGCTTCAGTAAGCTGGTGCTGCTTACTGAATTTTTCGGAGCGCTGGATGTTGTGGGGGTACTGGCACTGTCGGTGCGCTATATGCAGCACCAGCAGTGCAGTTACAGTACGCTCATGCTGACCGTGATCTTCACCTATCTCATTACGGCGCTGGCACCCCGCGTCGGGCAGAGCCTGCAGGCCGTGACCGAAGGGATTGATGCCGCTGTTCAGTATGACGCCAAGCATCCACCAGTACCATCACCTGATTAACTGCGGCTTTTAGCCAAACCACTTCCGAACTGAAAACAAATGCCGGTGGTACACCGGGCTCCTCGTCTGAACACCCGGGTGCCCTGGCCGGCTTATGCCCGGCCCGTATCCGGCTGGTGCATGCTTTATTTTTTATTTTTCTGATAACTACTAAAATACCGCAGGTCATGGATGCCCGAATGCAGCAGTTGATAGATGATTTACGGACTGATCTGGTTGCTCATCAGGATAAATCCGGTTTAGACCGGTTGCGTTCGGTTCTGGCCCGAACCGAACAGGCTGTGAAGGAGCTCCGGCAGTTAGCTGCCGTGTATAAGGAAGATCCGGTACAACTCATCCAGCTCCTCAAATTTGTCCGGCCGGAAATTGAATCCTACGGGATTGAGGAAGGATTGCTTTACCACCTCATCAGTAACCAACCGATTGCGACCCCCGGTTTGCAGATCCGGTATTATGAAGAAGAACTGACCGCCCTGCAGGCCACCCTGAGGCTGCATGCATTTTATTACCAGTATTACAAGAACGGGTTCAGCGAACTGGATGAACTTTATTTTCTTCCGGGTAATTACCGGTTGTCCCTTCCTGTACCTGATGTACCCCTTACGGAAAACGATTCAACGCCGGTGAGTTATCTTTTTGCCAGGTTCAGAGCCATAGAGCGTTTACAGCGTTTTATTGCGGAAGAGATCAGCCGCCTGGAGCGACAGGACCTGTATGGCGTAAATGTCCGGGTGAATCACGGAGCATCACTGAAATGGACCGGTGAGCTCGTTAATGTCGTAGAACTGGCTTACGGGATATGGCTGACCGGCCAGCTGAACAACGGCAATGCCAGTCTGAACCAGATTGTCCGCTGGCTGGAAGGCAGCCTGGATGTTTCCCTGGGAATCATCCAGCGGAAGTTCACCGAGATTCAGCGGCGGAAAAGATACAGTGTCACCAAGTATCTCGACCGGATGAAAAAAGCTATCATCCAAAAGATCGAGGAAGAAAACGAATAGGTGCCTCCGACCTGTCCGGGCCGTTCACCTGCTGTTGTTCTTTTACGCTGTTCATTTGGATAATCTGCCCGATAATTGTAGGTTTGAAGACAGATAATCGGCTTAAATCCGATTATCTATCTATTTACTTACAACTATGAAGCGTCCGGATCAACTGCTTTCCGCCTACAGCGGCCAGCTGCTTACCCATCAGCTGCTCAAAAACATACTTCAGGAGTATAAACGCCCCAATGATAAAATCAAAGCACTGAAGGATGAAGGCATCCTGCAGGCGGTCAAACGCGGCTTTTACATTCCCGGACCCGCCACGCGGCTGACCCGCCCGGAAAACGGATTGATTGCCAATCACCTGTATGGTCCGAGTTATCTCTCTGCAGAAACCGCGTTAAGTTATTACGGGCTGATACCGGAACGTGTGTATGCCGTGACCTCCATGACCAGCAAGGGCAGCCGGGAATTCGACACGCCTGCCGGGCTGTTCCTCTATACTCACCTCCCTTTGCCTTATTATGCCTACGGCTTAAATTCTGTCAATTTAAGCCGTGATCAGCGGGCCATCGTGGCCTCACCGGAAAAAGCCCTGGCCGATAAAGTGGTAACGACACCCGGTGTGCTGATCCGCAGTGTAGCCGGCGCCCTGAGCTATCTGACGGAAGATCTCCGGATGGACGAATCCCAGCTCAAAAACCTGAACAGCCGGATGATGTCTACCTGGCTGGAGCAGGCCCCCAAAAGGGACAGCCTGCGGATGATTATTAAAACCCTGGAACAATTATGATCAAGGAATGGCTGGACGAATATCAACCTGCAAACGAGGCGGAAGCCAGGGATGCTTTACGCGAAATCATGCAGGAAATTGCCTTAGCCGGCCTGTATCGGGCCGGCTTCTTTGAGCAGGCTGCCTTTTACGGCGGCACGGCCCTGCGCATCTTCTACGGGCTGGACCGCTTTTCCGAGGACCTGGATTTTTCACTGCTGGCCCCGGATACGAGATTTTCTCTGGAAAAATACCAGGAGGCCATCGTCGCTGAGTTTGCCGCGCTCGGTATGGAGGTTTCGGTACGCACCAAGGAAAAGACCAACAGGAACAATATTGATTCCGCCTTTCTGAAGTCAGAAACGCTGTGGCGGGAGCTGGTGCTGGAGGGGGTAATTCCGCAGAATGGTCTGGACCAGGTCGCTCCTGTCAAAATCAAACTGGAGGTGGACATCGAACCGCCGCCGGGGTTCCGGACCGAAGAAAAATTGTTATTGCGGCCGTTCTCCTTTTATGTCAAATGCTTCTCCCTGCCGGATCTTTTTGCCGGAAAAATGCATGCCCTGCTGTTCCGCAAGTGGGGGACCAATGTGAAAGGACGTGACTGGTATGACATGGAATGGTATATCCGCAAAGGCGTGCCGCTGCATCTCGGGCACTTCTTGCTGCGGGCGATCGACAGCGGCGACTGGAAGAAGGACACCCTGACGGAAGACGAATTCCGGGAACTGCTGAGCCGGAAAATTGACGCCGTGAACATGAACTATGTACGGGCGGATATCCGGCGCTTTGTCCGTAGCGATCAGGCTATCCAACTCTGGTCTGCTGCTTATTTCCATGACCTGGCGGCCCGGCTCCGGGTGAACCCGGATATCAGCTTGTAAACTGCGTAGCCTGCCGGCAGGCTATGCAGGCAGCTCCGCTGGCATGCAGCGCCGGTCAGCCACTATCCGTGCACCGGGGGCTGTCCGGCGCCAACAAAAACGTAGCCTCTTCCCCAATTAAGAATCCGGAACAGCAGTTCCACAAGCAGTCTGGTCCGGCAAACCGAGTTCAGTAGTACCGAACAACTACCGAACTCAGCCGGCGGTGGACCATGTACACCACCTCCTGCCGCCCCAAGCTTCACTTTTCAGGTCTTCCGGTCCTGCTCATCCACCGTATTTCACCAGTTATCACCCTTTCTCGCCGCCGCCGCTGCTGTTTGCACCGGTCAGCCGGTTTTAGCTTCCGCGGAAATAAATCTTTCACCAGTACCGAAAAGCTCCTGAAAAGGGCTTGCCGATTCCCCCCAACTTTGAACTCAACGAAACCCACCGCGGCGGACCAACCAGCCGGGCCGGGTCTTCAAACCGCTCTTTGACATCGGGGGACAAAGCATTATCCTGTCAGCCACAGGAAATTTCGCGAAGGTGAGCGTCAAGCCGCAAAATACCGAAAACGCGAAGGCAGGCCCGCGGGCCCGTATGGTAGAATACGACGTGAGTAGTCCCGAATCACCAGCCGGCTGAAGTGCATTATACGGGATCGTTACCCGCAGCCGGCGCATGGAATTACCTCTTATCAATCCGTTGTCGCGGCTGATTGTCGCGGCAACACAACTGGGCAGTTTGAACACGCTGGTCACTGCCGGTCTGGTTGACCCGTATCTGTCCAAAAGGAGTGCCTACCAGCTTTACGGCCGTCAAAAAGTCCAGGGCTGGATTAAAGCCGGTCTGATCAGCGTCAGCACCCCCCGTAAGGGGCTGGACCGGCTGACCCTGGAAGTACTGGAATGCGGCAGTCAGGTCAATGACTGCCTGCAGGAACTCCAGCAGGCGTCCAATAGCCCGACTCCAACCGTTTCATCTTAAACCTGAGCTTATGTCTGTTCATTCACTTGTTCAAGCACTCAAGGCCGGCGGTTCGCTGATCACCCTGCTGGACCGCCTCGGCTACCGGCCCGTTCGCGAGCATGGAAAGGAAGCGATGTACCTGAGCATGCTCCGGGACAATGACACCCAACCTTCTTTCAGCGTCAACGACAAGCTGGGGGTGTGGTTCGATCACGGAACCGGAAAGGGGGGCAATATCATTGATTTCGGTATCGCTTACTGGCCGCTGCTCAGTTTCGGCGAAGTGGTGGCCAAACTACAGGCAACGCTTTCCGGCGAGCGTCTGCTCCCCCGGGAGAAGCGGCCCCGCCTGGCTGTCCAAACGCCCGCTTACCGGGTTTACGAGACCAAGCCGTTAGGCACACATCCGGCCATCACCGCCTATCTGGAAAGCCGCGGCATTCTTTCCGCTGCACGGCCGTTCCTGCGGGAAGTATATTACCAGATTGAGGACGGCCGGGGCGGACGCCGTAAGTATTTTGCGGCCGGATGGCAGAATGAACTGCAGTCCTGGGAAGTGCGCAACCGGTTCTTTAAGGGATGCCTGGGCCCGAAAGCGATTTCCTTTCTTCCTGGTCACACCCGCAAGCTGGCGGTCTTTGAAGGATTTATGGATTTTCTCAGCTGGAAAACTGACCATCCGGCGGCTGACCATAGCATCTTCGTCCTGAATTCTGCCACCCTTTTACGGGAGGGAATCCGTAAAGCCGTAACTTTTCCGGTGATTGACCTCTATCTCGACCGGGATCCCGCCGGGACGCTGGCGACCCGGGAATTTATCCGGCGCCTGCCTTATGCGGCCGACCGGTCGGACGTTTATGCCGGGTACAAGGATTACAACGACAAGAGGGTGCCGGGCCTGCAACAGGCCGCAGCTCAGCTGTCACCAGCCCATCCGTCGGACAAGCCGCGTGTGCCTCCCGGCAGGTAAACACCAACATTTTCTCCTGGTGTCAGGTGCAGGACATAAGGCGCATAGCCTTGTGTTTTTGGGGCGGCAAGATGTCTTTTGGTGACACCAAAAGTATCTTGCCCTCCGGGGGAAATCAAAAACTCGCAACTCGTTTTTTATGGGAGAAGCTCAAAAGCGCACCGGACGGCGTCCGCTGACCGAAGGTAAAAAGTCAAAATTTGTGAGCGTCCGGTTTACCGAAAAGGAAATAGAACTGTTAGAACGCCTGAGCCAGGAACTGCAGCAAACCCGGACGGAATACATCCGGACGCGTGCGTTGATCAACGGAGAGGTCATCCTGATCAATTCCAGGGAACTGATTGCCGCACTCGACGGGCTTGGGCAGGAAATGCGCTATATCGGAAACAATATCAACCAGCTGACCCGGCATGCCCATACCCTGAGCCTGCAGGGGCGCCTTACCGGCCATGTGCTTACGGAATTTAATTTGCTGTTTGAGCAATACCTGGTACAGCAGCGAAAACTGGAAACCGCGCTGAGACAGGTCATGCGTCTGCCTGCTGATCGCAGGGTACGCTGATCTACCGATTCACAGATACCGGAGTACCTGATTACCCGGATACAATGCTGCATCGTTCAGCAGTTACCCGGTTAGTTTGATCGCCCGGTATGCGGATCGGATGTCACGGCTATCTACCGTTACAGCAATACCTTGCTCCAGTGTTCTGCGGTTACCCGGATCTCCGGTTATACCGCTCAACCGCTCTGCTGTTATGATGTTCGTCCGCTACCTGGGTCTGTGGATCGATAGCCACAAAGGTATCCGGCTGCAAAGCGCGATGGTTATGCCGTTACGCAGCTACTCCGGTAGGCTGTTCGGCAGTTCCGCTGTTCCAACGCTGCTTTGCCACCAAGATCAGCAGTTACACAGCCATTCGGAGATAGGATTCCAAAGATCGGTTCAGCCGGATGCCGGTCAGTCCGGCATGACCTCCGCTTTTGGGCACAAACTCAACGCTGCCATCGACACTTTTTTAAGACTCCATGATTGTTAAGATCCTGCCTAAATCTTCTCCCGGCTTTGCGGGCGTGACTTACAACACCGACAAGATCGACCGCAGTCAGGGTGAACTGATGCGAACCGCCAACTTCGGTGCACTGGATGCGCTGGACCGGCTGCGTCCGCAGGACTATATCAATTACCTGCAACTCGTATCGGCGCAGAACAAGCGGGTTACCCAGCCGGAGTTTCATGTCGTGTTCTCGGCTAAAGGTGACCGGTACACCAAAGGGGAACTGACCGATACAGCGGTCAAATGGCTGGAAGAAATGGGCTATGGTGCGCAGCCGTACCTGATCATTTATCACCGGGATACCGGCCATAACCACGTACATGCGGTTACCACCAGGGTGGATAAATCCGGCCGTAAGATCAACAGCGCTTTTGAAAAGGTCCGTGCGCAGCAACTGCTGAACCGGGTGCTGGGTTATGAATGGGCGCAAACTTATCAGGTCAGCACGAAAGCGCAGTTCTACCTGTTGCTGGAAAGGAACGGCTATACCGGTAAAGATTACCAGGAGCAGAAGCTTCAGGCCCTGCTGGACCAGCACCAGCCCGACCGGCAACGGGCCCTGCAGATCCGGCAATGGTTTGAGGCTTACCAGCACCAGCCGGACTTTGTCCTGCTGATGCGGCAGCAATTCGGGCTTGATGTGGTGTTTCATTCCGCAGAGGGCAAGCAGCCTTATGGCTATACGGTCATTGATCACGAGACCCGTCAGGTGTTCAAAGGCAGTGAAATTCTGAACCTCCAATATCTGCTGGCTGGGCGTCCGGCAGCTATGCAAACGCATTCCGCTGAAAGTAACGGGTCTTCTATTACCCGCGTGCATCAGCTGAACGCGGAGGAATATGCAATTCCGGCACCCGTTTACATCCGCCCGGTTTCCATTGCTGCAGATGTTGATGATGAAGCGATTCATGGCCGGAACCGGCGCCGCAAGAAAAAAGCAAGAACGAACACCCGCTAAACTAATTATTTATGAACTATTTATTCGGCAATCAGAAAGGCGGTGTCGGCAAAAGCACGCTGGCCGTGCTATCCGCCAACTACCTTACCCTGGTCAAAGACCGCGAGGCGACCATCATTGATATGGATTACCAGCAGTCCGTGTCCCAAAAGTTTGACAAGGCGAAAGTGCTGGAAAACGCAGAACCTTACGAAGTGCTTTCCTCCACCCTGGAAACCTATCCGGTATTGCACCACGTCCTGAGCAAAAACCAGGCGCATGCGGTACTGATCGATTTGCCGGGCAAACTTGATGACGATGGCCTGATCCCGGTTTTTCAATCTGCAGATGTGATGATCTGCCCCTTTTCCTACGATGAGTTTACGTACGAATCTACGGTGCTTTTCACGGTGGTTTTCAAACGAATCAACCCCAGGGCGCAGATATTTTTCATTCCGAACCGGATCAAAGCGAACGTGAAGTTTGAAATCATGCAGGATGTCAATGAGCAGCTCGCCAAGTTCGGGCCGATTGCGCCAGTCATACCGGACCGGATTGACTTTCAGCGCATCAGCACCTTTCATACGCCCTTATCGTTGCTGCCGCTCGTCACTCCTGTATTTGAAATCCTATTTGAAAGCTTATGGAAAACCTGAAAAGTCTGGCCGACCAGCTGCGGGAGGAGCTGGGTAAACCCGAAAAGGGAACGCAAAAAAACAAAGTTACCAAACCGGCTGCCCCGGTGCCTAAAAAGCCGGCGTCCGGGCCCGCAGAAATCGTTAAGGCTATCCAGACCTATGACAACACTCATCACAAGACGATGGTACATGTCCGTTTTGATACGAGAACGGTCGACCTGATGAACCGCTTTAAACTGGCGGCAGGTGTGGACGTCACCAAACTGGTGGCCTTTGCGGTGCAGCAACTGTTCGAGACGCATCCGGAACTGAAACAAACAATTAAACAATACCTTCAAAATTTAGAATTATGACCTGGTTTAAATTCATCCTATGGCTTGCTGTGATCTACACCCTGTATTATGGCGGGCTGATCTGCTGGGAACTGCTGCGAACAAAGCGAATGCCCGGCGAGGAACAACATGAGCTGACCTTTGTGGATGAAGCTGTTCCGCTGAAAACTGTACCTACCGGCGAGAGCCACGCTGCTGCGGCTGCCGTGTCTGCTGTCGTTTCTTCCGGCGGCGTAAAAATCAAAGATATTTTCAGGCTGGCCCAGGAAGAGGCCATTGAATATATCCGGCCCGTAAGTTTCTGATATGAAACGATACCTGGCCATTATCGTCGCCTGCCTGCTGAGTTTACGACTGCAGGCGCAGCCCGGGATTGCCGAGATGCAGCAAGCCCGGCAGGACTTGTCCGCTTCCTTTTTCTCGGCTTTTGATCTCGCCCTGGTACTGGCCACCCTGCTGGGCAGCTTCGGCGCGGTCAGGATCTATCACAACTGGCAGATGGGCAAACCCCGGATAGACACTGAGGTCGCTGCCTGGTTTTTTGCCGCCCTTTTTGTGGTCCTTTCCGGGGCGTTCCTCCGGGCTTTGTTCGGAATCTAAGCTCCTGTTGCCAGGGCAACAGATTTCTTCCAAACGACAACCAACCTCACTGTCCAAGCCGGGTGCTTCGAAATGCGTTTCGTGGCCTGAACGCTATCCATTTCATGTCCGCCTGCCGCTACGGCAGTTTAAAAGGTCACCGCCTGATTAATTTTTTATTTTTTTCATGTTTAACAAAACCAAAAAGCTACTCGCGTCAGCACTGCTGCTGGCATTAACTGTTCCGGCATTCGCGCAAAGCGGTGTTAACGGCCTGAACACCGCAACCTCAACCCTGAAAACCTATGTGGATCCCGTCACCAATATTACGCTGGTGATCGGCGGCATCGTGGGCATTGTGGGTGCCATCCGCGTGTATTCGAAATGGAACAGCGGCGATCAGGACATCAACAAGGAACTGATGGGCTGGGGCGGCTCCTGCGTGTTCCTCGTGGTCTCCGCACTGGTCGTTAAAGCATTCTTCGGACTATAATGATCCGGAAGTATGCCATTTATAAGGGGCTGCAGAAGCCCCTTATTTTCAAGGGCTTTAAAGGCAAATTTATTTACTGGGGCATTGGCTTCCTGCTGGCGGGCCTGATCTTGGGCGCACTGACCATGTCGCTCGTCAATATGTGGCTGGGTGCTGTAGTTCTTATCGGTACTGTTACCGGAGGCCTACTATATACGGCCACCCGCCAGAAAGGTGGCCTGCATGCCAAAAGCCGCAACCGGAGTATTCTAATTCTTAATCATTATGGCGCAAAAAACATTGTTTAATATTCCTTACGCGGGGGTAGATCATTTAGCCGGGTACGATCTGCTGATTGGCCAGCATGGCGAACTGTCTGCAGTCATCGCCCTGCGTAATCCGGTACTGCGTTACGGGGCTCATTCCGCGGGTTATGCGGAGTTTCACCACCTGCTGATCAATCTCATTAAGGTCCTGGGTGACGGCTATCTCCTGCAAAAGCACGATATTATCAGCAGGCATCCGTACCATGGCCAGCCCGCTACCGAGTATCTGCAGCAGGCTTACCATGCGCATTTTGAAGGCAGGGAGTGCCTTCGGGTGCAAACGTATCTTACGATTTCCCGCCAGGTCAAAAGAGGCTCGTTTTATGTTTATGATTCCAAGTCGATGCTTCTGTTTACCCAAGCTGTGACCAAGGTGCTGGACCTGTTACCCTCGGCCAAAATCCTTGATGAAGCGGAGATCAACCACCTCGTGCTGGAGTTGCTGGGCATGGAATTCGGCAGTCGCAACCTCGTGCTGAATAACATTTCACCGGGAGACACACAGCTCCTGATGGGCGAAAAGGCCGTCCGTTCCATATCACTCGTTAACATCGACAGCATCGATCTTCCGCCCGAAGTGGGCACACACATTGAACTGAATGACAAGGAAAGCCTGCGCGGTTTTCCCGTGGATTTTCTGTCCTTCCTGTTCCGGGTTCCCGGCGCAGACGCCATTGTATTTCATCAGTTGATTGAAATTCCCAACCAGGTAGCCGTCCTTCGTAAACTGGAACAAAAAAAGAAACGGCATTCCGGTATGCCGGACCCGGCCAACCAGCTGTGTGTGGAAGATATCGACGCGCTGCTGACGGATGTTGCCCGTGACAATCAGCTGCTGGTCAACTGCCATTTCAATATCGTGATTTCTGCCGCGGTATCCGAAGTGCAAAAAGCGGCCAATTTTATCGAAAGTTCCCTCTTTCAGTTAGGTATTATCCCGAGCCGGAATGCGTACAATCAACTGGAACTATTCCGGACCGTGCTGCCTGGGAACGGTGGAGAACTGAAAGAATATGACTGGTTCCTCACCACTGCAGATGCGGCCGGCTGCTTCTTTTTCAAGGAATCGCTGCCCAGGGATGAACCCTCAGATTTCCTCCTGCGGTTCACCGACCGGCAGGGCATCCCGGTGGGTATCGACCCGGCTGACCTGCCCATGCGGACAGGCAGGATCAACAACCGCAACAAGTTCGTGCTCGGCCCCAGCGGTTCCGGCAAAAGCTTCTTTATGAATGCGCTTATTGAGCAATATATGCTGTACAACATGGATATGGTTATTGTGGACACCGGCCATTCTTATTCCGGCTTGTGCAGCTATTATGGCGGAAAGTATATCACCTATACGGACCGGTCGCCGATTACCATGAACCCTTTCCGGATCACCGGGGCGGAATACAACATTGAGAAGAAAGACTTCCTGTGTACGCTGATCGGCGTGGCCTGGAAAGGCGCCGAAGGAATATTTACGCCCGTGGAGCGCGACGTGGTGGCGCATGTGATCTCCGCTTATTACCAGCAGGGATTTGCGGAAGGACTGGAACTCAGCTTTAACACTTTCTATGAATTTGCACTCAACAAAATTCCGGAGATCCGGCAGGCCGAAAAGATCAGTTTTGATTTTGATGAATTTCGTTACGTCCTGAAGAAGTTCTACCGGGGAGGCGAGTTTGAGACGATTCTCAACAAGGACGCCGACCAGTCCCTGTTCAGTGAACGCTTCATCGTGTTTGAAATCGACTCCATCAAGGAGCACAAAATTCTGTTCCCGATCGTCACGCTGATTATTATGGATGTGTTCATCCAAAAGATGCGCTACCGCTCGGACCGCAGAAAAACGCTCGTCGTCGAAGAAGCCTGGAAAGCCATTGCCAGTCCGCTGATGGCCGGATACCTGCTCTACCTCTATAAGACCGTCCGGAAGTTCTGGGGTGAGGCCATCGTCGTAACGCAGGAACTCGGAGACATCATTGGCAATGCCGTGGTCAAGGATAGTATCATCAACAACTCGGATACCATCTGCCTGCTGGACCAGACCAAGTTCAAGGATAATTACCAGCAGATTGCCGCGCTGCTGTCTATCAGCGAAACGGAAAGACGGAAGATTTTCACGATCAACCAGCTGGATAATACCGAGGGAAGAGGCCGCTTCAAGGAGGTGTATATCCGGCGTGGCGCAACCGGCGAGGTGTACGGTGTCGAGGTTTCCCTGAAACAGTACCTGACCTATACCACGGAAAAGCCCGAAAAGTCTGCCGTGGAGTATTATGCTAACCTTCATGGTTCTTATCCCGCAGGGCTGGACGCATTCGTCCGGGATCTGGAAAGCAGCGGCAAATCCCTTTCTGCATTTATTACGCACGTTAACCAACTCGCTTATGAACAACCTCTTTAAAATAATTATCCCGATGCTGTTTTTCTTCGGTGCTGGTCCTGCATTTGCGCAGGAGTTGGTCGTCGATCCTACTGTCTCGGCGGCTATCGCAGCGCATGCGGGCGTCATCAACGGCCAGCTCAACACCACGAATAACAAGCTGGACCTGATCCAGAAAGGACAGTTAGCGGTGAGCAGTCAGCTGGTCGTCGTCAGCACGCTGCAGCAGAAAATCTACAATGGCCTCAGCCAGGTGGCTGCTGTCCTGAACAATCTGACGACCATCAATGAAATTGCGGACTGCGGTTCAGATATCGTGAGCGATGTGGAAAGCGCTGTCAAGCTCGCGCAGTCCGATCCGGTACTGCTGCTGTTTGCCGAGCAGGGCGCCCGCGATTTCGAGACGCGGGCGACGATGCTCGCCGCCGATGTCAGCGCCTTTGTGCTGAAAGGCGGCTCTGGTAATCTCATGGATTCCGGCGAGCGGGGCAAACTGCTCAACCATATTGCCCAAGAGATGCGCATCCTGCGGGGGATTGCCTACGGCATGAACCGGTCGATGTACTGGGCAAAAATCAACGGCGTACTGCGTTCGCTCAATCCCTGGGCCGAGTGGCAGAACCAGGATGTACGGATCGCGAACGATGTGCTCACCAATGCTAAATACCTGAAGCCATGAACCGGCTATTACTCATGATCCTGCTTCCCATATTGCTTTTACAGCAGGCTTTCGCCCAGCAGAAAGTGCTGGATATACCGGCCATGCACCAGCTGATCAGCGCCTCTGAAAGCGAATATGACCTGCAGCAGCAGGCGCGAACCTGGCAGGCCGCGGTGAGTGCCAACGAGCAGGCCAACCTGACCGTGCTGGCGCAGATCAAGAAAATTTACCGGGAACTGCAGCAGCGGTATAATACGCTGGGCACCGCCATTAATGTGGCGCAGATAGGTATTGACGCCAGCCCGATGGTCAGCCGCATTGTCAGCAACCAGGCCCAGATCATCAGCCTGGTCCGCGGGAACCCGGCGCTGATCGCTATCGGGTATGAATCCGAACTGACGTTTGCCGCTAAAGCCGAAAGCCTGCTGCGGTATGTCACGGGTCTGACGTTAGCCTACGGCGATGTGAACCAGATGAAAGCTTCCGACCGGAAGATCCTCTTTGATTACGTCCTGTCCGAACTCAGCACCGTTCAGGAATTGTCAGGTCATATGCTCAGTCTGATGCAGTATTCGAGTATGGCGGCCCTGCTGAAAGCGGCTAATCCTTTTCAAAACTTTATTGACGCTGACCGGCAGCTGGCCGATCAGATCCTGCAAAATGCCAAATATCTCAAATGAAATTAGTTTACGCTTTTCTCTTGCTGCTGGTTGGCTTATGCTGCCATGCGCAACAGGTGGTGGTTGACCCCCAGCATCTCGCGACTGTCCTTCAAAATGGTGCCGTCCGGAGTGCTGCCGAAAGCACCCATGAACAGTACCTCACTAAAATTTCCGGTAACATTAATGACCTGAATACAAACATGGCGTCTGTAGTGGCAGCACAGACCATGATCTATGAGAGTTTATCAAACGTGAACTCCGCCCTGAAGGACGGATTGGCGGTGAAAAATATGGCGGTGATTATTGCTGACATGACCCGTTATATTGATCAGGCGCTGGATATGGCGAAGGATCAGCCCTACCTGCTGCTCTTTGCCGGCAACATCGCCGGCCAGATGCGAAGCCGGGCCACAGCGCTGGTTACGGATGTTTCTTCCTTTATTCTTAAAGAAGGCGACCAGGTGCTGGCGGACTACAATGCGCGTGACCAGCTCCTGCGCAGGGTCACCCAGCAACTGCAGATACTCGACGGGCTGGCTTACGGCGCCTGGAAAAGCATCTACTGGGCGCGGCAGCGTGGCCTGATTGCCTCGGCCACACCTTTTGCCGGCTACCTGAGCCACGATCAGGCCATCGTCAGCCGGATTATACAACAAGCTAAATATTTAAAACCATGAAAATTTTATTACCCTTTTTGATCGTGCTGCTCCTGCTGCTGCAGCACGGTTTCGCCCAGTCCGTGGTGCAGGACCAGAGTCTCCGCTACCAGCAGGAACGGATGGTTTACCTGCAGTGGGACCAGAAAAAGTTTGCGCCGACCGCCGGCTTTCTCAGCCTGAACCCTTATTACTGGCTCGTCTGGGGTTTGTTCCACCCGGATTACCACAACACGGACCGTCGTCCGCTCAGTCCGGCAGGGCCGCAAACACAGCGGCTTGCGCTTGTCGCCGCGTTGAATGCCACGGATAACAATTACAAGCTGCAGTCGGACACCGTCCGGAATACGGCACTTTCCGAAATCGCTAATCAGTCCGCACTCGTCACCGATGCTGATCCGCTCTGGCAGCTTTACTACAAAAGCGAACTGGATCCGGTCATCAACCATTCACAGGCCGGCATTCTGGCCGGGCTTTCCCCTGCAGTCACGCAGGAACTGCTGACCGATGGCTTATATACCTGGTACAAAAACGAGCTGGATATGCTCAAGGAGCGGATTGATGCTGCGCACACGACCAACATGGACCGGGGCAGTCGCATTCTGGCTTACCATCGTTACCTGATCGAATACCGGAAGCTCGCCGGTGTCTGGGCCATCCGGACCTCGGCGGCTGCCAAAACCCAGCAGATGACCGCTAACCAGCAGCACCTGAAAACCGGTGCGGTTACCCTTTCGGCCTGGACGCCGCAGACGGATATTGCTATTGCCAACCGCGTTTTATTACATGTACAATGAAGAAAAAAATAATCTTATCCGTTCTGCTGGTTACGCTGGTCAGCGTAGCTTTCGGACAAAGCACCGATGGCGATCATAAAACACTGGAATACCTGCAGGGTGACGGTGTTTACGAGACCGGCGTCATGGTGTTTCTCAAAGGGTTGAAAGATTCGGTCTGGAGCCACTTTGACCTGTTTATCACCGATGCCAAGGCGCTGGCTGCCATCTTCATGATCATCTTTTTCGCCATCCGTTCTTATGAAATGATGGTGGGCGACAAGCAACTGGAAGTCATGCCGCTGCTGCGGCCCTTTGGCCTGGCCATGATTATTCTCTGGTGGGGCGTCTTCGTCAAGATGCTGGCTTTTCCCACCGATTTGGTCGCAAACCAAACGGAGCAGATGTTTGAGAGTGAGCAAACAGTAGTCAATGATCTGCGCTTCACCCGAGCCAACCTCATGCTGGCTGTGGCTAATTCGCTCTACACTTTCCAGGCCCAGACCCAGGTAGCCGAAAAGGAAAGTGATACCTGGTACGGGCAGGCCTGGGATGCGGTCACCAGCACCGTCAAAGAGGGGATCAGCACCGTGGTGTCGCCCTTGCTGGAACTCAAGAACCGGCTCACCGTCGGAATGCAGCTGCTCTTTACCCAGTTGCTGGAATTATTAGGCATCTGGATTCTGCGGCTTGCCGTGTACATCGTGTTTATGATCCAGATCATTTATTCGACCATCCTGATTATTCTGGGACCGTTCGCGGTAGCCGTCAGCATTCTGCCGGCTTTCCGGGATAGCTTCAGTACCTGGATCGCCCGCTTCATCTCGGTCAACCTGTATTCCGGCATTGCCTACCTCATCATGTACCTGTGCGGGCTGATGCAGGAATATGCGCTGAACTCGGAAATCAGTAAATATACGGAACTGGTCGGCGAAGATGGACTGAGCGCCAACATCGAAAAGATGGCGGTGTTTGCCGGAAACGGCATCCTTTCGTTTGGCACGGTCATCATCGTTTTTATGATCGGCGCCATTTGTATGTTTACCGTGCCGAGTATCTCCACCTGGATTATCTCGACATCTGGGATCAGCAGCGCCTCTTCCACCTTCGGACGCAGTGCAGGTACCGTATGGGGAAGTGCCAAAAAAGTAACCGGATCCTTCTTCTGATAGTCGTTTCATTCACTTTCTGAAAGGCTGGCACCTCAGGGTACTGGCCTTTCTTATTTAAACTTCCTTATGATCATCCGAAATATTGAATCCAAAGTCCGCCTGGCGACTTTTATTGCCGCGGGTAGTCTGCTTACCGCATTAATCATCGTCGCCATCAACGCCATCTGTACCTACCGTTTGGTGTCCAATGCGCAAAAAAACATTTACATCCTGGACAATAATGTACCGATCCTCGCCCGGCAGACGGACATGCAGCTGAACCGCCCGGCGGAGTACCGGGCACATATTGACCTTTTCCACTCCCTGTTCTTCTCGCTGACGCCTGATGATAACTATATGGAGTACCAGATGAAAAAGGCCATGTACCTCATCGATGAATCGGGCATGAAGCAGTACAATGACCTCAAGGAAAACGGCTTCTTCAATTCCATACTGTCGTCCAGTTCGGTTCTGACCCTGGAAACGGACTCCATTCGGGTGGATCCCTTACGGAAATATTTTCGCTATTACGGACGCCTGAAAATTGACCGGCGAAGCTCTACGGTTGTTCGATCCCTCATTACGGAAGGGTATCTCAAGGATATCCCCAGAAGTGACAACAATCCCCATGGCGTTCTCATTACCGGCTGGAAAACTCTCGAAAATAAAGATTTGTCCAATGTGGAAAAGAATACATTCTAACCGGGACCCGCGGGATACCCTGCAAAGTGAAATCCGTAAAGAATTCAGGCCCTATTTCGATAGGGCAGTGCAGCGCTTCAAAAAGATGGTCAGCAGGAAGCCGAAATGGACGTTCGCCTTTATGGCTGCCCTGCTCTTCGGCTCGGTGATCCTTTCCTTCACACACGCCCTGCAGCCGTATCCAGCTACCCGAAAGTCAACCACCGAAGCAACACAGGTCAGCGAGGGTTTCAACCAGTTAATGGGTAAGACCTTAAAACTGCGGCATATGATTACGCTGAAAGGCTTCATTGACAGCCTGTCTGCAAAAACACACCTGACCGCTACCGATAGTGCCGGGCTCAGTCAGGCACTGGACAGCCTGGCCGTTCTTCAAAAATCATTATTTGATCAAAGACATGAACATTAATTTCAAACAGCCCAAATTCGTTTTGCCGTTGCTCATACTTCCTTTTCTGTGCCTGTTTTTTTATGTATGGCATAGTGCAAAGGGAAAGCCGCAGGCAATCGCGCAGGCGTCAGACAGCCTGAATACCAATGTAGGCAGCGTTTCCGGTGCCGTGCGTAAAAAGGAATTGACGGACAAACTGGATGCCTACAGGAATACCTTTAAGGGAGCTGATGGGCTGAGTGCCGTAGCCGTTATTCCTTCAGAAAAGTCTGGTTTACCGACCTCCATGCCTGCTGACCCAACGGTGCAGCAACGAAAATCAGACTCCATACAGCAACTGTTGCGCGTACGCGAACCGGATGCCTATCCCTTGTTTTCCGGAAACAGGACACACATGGAAGCACCGGATATTTCCGCTGCGGTTGCTGCCGCGCGTCAGCATTCATCAGAAAGATCCATCCCCAACAATCGTCCGGCGGATCCCATGGAAGTATTCCGCCAGCAAATGAGCATTATGGACAGTGTGACCCGGCAGAATGATCCCGCATTTAAAGAGGAACAACGCAAAAAACAGCTGGCGGATCAACTGATGAAAGCAAGGGAAAGCCTGCCCAGGCTGACCGTCTCCAAAGTGCCTTATGATTATTCAAACTTCAACACCGTAGTTCCGGAAAGCGAAGCTTCATTTATTACTGCTGTCATCGACGAAAATGTGACCGGCTATGCCGGATCCAGAATACGGTTGAAGTTGCTGGACAATATCCAAGCCGGTGGTCAGCTGATTCCCAAAGACACCTACCTGTATGCGCAGATGACCGGCTTCTCCGGGCAGCGGGTTGCCTTGGCCGTGACCTCGATCCTCGTTGATGGCAAGATTCTCCCGGTACGGCTGGATATTTATGATCAGGATGGCCTGCCGGGCTTATATGTGCCGGCATCCGCCTTCCGTGATTTCTCTAAAGACCTCGGTGGCAGCTCCGTTCAGGGTGTGACGCTGGACGGCGGCTCCGGGTCGGGCCAGTTTATGATGAGCACGCTGGACAAGTTCTTCCAGTCCACCTCCTCCGCCATTGCCGGTATCATCCGGAAAAACAAAGCTAAGCTCAAATTCAATTCCTTCATCTACCTCATTGACCCTGACGCGCTGCAGAAAGCGCAAAAAACTTACTAATATGAAAAAGACGATTTTATATTTTTTGTGTTCCTTGCTTTCCGCTGTGGTGATGGCCCAGCCGGGAAAAACGGTTTACCTGCCTGCCGGGGCCACCCTGCATTTTCTGTCGCCGGAACCCATCCGCTACGTGGATATTTCTACCAAAAGCCTGGCTGGTGACCTGCCGCTTAAAAATCTGTTCCGCCTGAAATGGAAAGACAGCACCAGAACTGCTGCGGAGGCCACGGTCACGATTGCCGGCGAAACATTCATCGCCCAGTACCACGTCCTTTCCGGCAGAGGCGGAACGGAAACCATCGACATCGCTCCGGAGGATATGCGGCCGCTGGATATTTCCGGCGTCGGCTTTTCAGAGCCGCAGCTTCGCGCGCTGTGTCTGCGCCTGTTCGCCAAAAAACCGGATCAACAGCTCGGGCGTGCCAAAGCCTTCGGCCTGAAAGGGCACCTCAATCATATCTACACTGCCGGTGACTACCTCTTTCTGGATCTGGGGTATGAGAACAAAACCAATCTACAGTATACCGTGGACGGGCTTCGTTTCAAAATTGAAGACAAAAGAGTAACCAAGGCGGCCAATAACCAGTCCGTGGAGATCAGGCCCGAATTCACGCTGTTTGCTATTCCAGAGTTCAGCAAAGGCTACCGCAACATCTTCGTGTTCAAAAAGGTGTCCTACCCGGGGAATAAGCGGCTGACCATTGAGGTGAGTGAGAAACCCATCTCCGGCCGTCTCCTGACCCTGAGCATTCCTTACCGCGACATCCTGAACGCCGACGTCATCTCTTTTTAACAGTTCATCATGACCGAATCCATCGCTTACGATTACCTCAGGCTCGTACTGGAGGAGGAGTTTCTGGCAGTATACCTCCGCTTCTCCAACCTGGGGATCCTGCGTTACGAGCTGACCAATATCCAGGAGCTCTGTGCACCGCTGCTTGAGGGCCTGAATGATGACGACCGGTTTCTTCGCTACGAAGTGATCGGGACGATTGCAGACTATTTACAGGAGGTTTAAATGGCATTCAACACCGAAAAAAAATTAGCAGACAATATCGCTGCCCTTGAAGCCGCGCTGAACTTTACGGAAGGATTGAGCGACGCCGGTCAGGCTATCGAAAAGCTGCTGCAGTACGCCGGCTTCGGCGGCATCAAAGCCATCCTCTATGGCAACGGCGATCTCGCTTCCTGGCAGCAGATGAATGCTTCAGCTGCGGACCAGAAATTGCATCCGCAGATGATGGCGCTGCACCAGCTGCTGAGCGGCAAACTGCCGGAAAGGGATTACAAACAGGCCATCGATTCGCTGAAGAACAGCGTGCTGACATCGTATTATACGCCGAAGTTTTTACCCCGGGCCATTTATGGCGCGATGGCGGATGTAGGTATCCAGCCCAGGCGCTTGTATGAACCGAGTGCGGGTGCCGGCGCTTTCATCTTACCGGCGTTGCGGATTTTTCCAGAGCTGCAGCATTTTGATGCCGTAGAGAAGGATGTGCTGACAGGCCGAATCCTGTCGGCCATCTTTAAATGTGCAGAAATCCCGGGCCGCGTACAGATCCGCGGACTCGAAGAAACATCGCCTTCGGAACGGGAACGCTCTGACCTGGTGATCAGCAATATTCCGTTCGGCAACTTCTCTGTTTATGACCCGGCCTACCGCAGCGCAGGGATCAGTTCCAAAATTCACAACTACTTTTTTGCCAAAGGGCTGGACAAGCTGCACGATGGCGGCCTGCTGACCTACCTGGTAACGGATGCTTTCCTCAACAGCCCGGCCAACGAAACCGCCCGGAAGTTCCTGTTTACCTCGGCGGACTTTATCAGCGTGGCGGCATTACCGGCCAACCTGATGCTGGAGACGGCCAACGTGGAAGTGGGTACGCACCTGCTGACGGTGCAGAAAAACAATTATAAAGATACGCTCACGCCGGAGGAACTCGCGCTGATCAACACCGTCTCCCGGCGCAACCCGCACGGCGAATACTCCGTGAACAGCTACCTCGCTTCTCAGCCTGAACGCTGGCTGGGCAATGCGTTCCGGGAAAGGACGAACGCTTACGGGCAGGCAGCCGGCGTGCTCTGGCAATCCGGCGAAATGGAGGAGATCGGACAGCAGCTGGAGGCCTTGCTCAGCGCAGACTTACAGCGGATCGATCGCCGGAAGTGGCAGAACATTTCCTTCACCGGAACTTCGCCGGAGCAACGATTGACTTTTCTGCCCATGCCGGAGGTCAAAGAACAGGCATCTTTGGGTCAGCTGGGTCTGTTTGATCAGGCACCCCAAACGAATGTAGCGGGCGCGTACCTGGACGAGCTGGACCGTGCAACGGTCACCGCAGAAACTGCGCGGCTCGTCAGCGTGCTGCGCACCACCGATAAACCGGCTCATGACAGTCTTCTACTGATTACTGCTAAGGCGAAGGTCAACAACCGGTATTTGTACCGGCTATATTCCAACGTAGCTGAGGTTAACCCGCCTCCGCATTGGCTTACGGGCCATTCCGTCGGTCAGCATTTGCAGGCGATCACGGCTTCCCTGCGCCGCTTTGCCCATGACTTCAGGTATGAAGGCGATCCTACACTGGCCGGCCAGTTTCCTATCGGTGCTGACCGCCCGAAGAAGATGACGAACCTGCCGCATTATTATGAGAAGGACACGCTTGTGGTTTGGGAGAACCAGGTAGGTCTGCTGGGCAAAATCGAGGGAACCGCGGCGGTTTTCAAACCGCTTGACCCGCCGCCGGATAGCAGTTTCTACCGCGATTATGTCCGGCTGCGTGATACCTACCTGGAACTGGCAGACCGCGAATCGCAGCAGCTCATGCCGGTTCCCGAACTCAGAAAGGCCCTGAACGAAAGTTACGAGGCCTTTGTGGTGAAATACGGTGAGCTGAACAAAAATCAAAACGCTGCGCGGCTTTTACAGGATCCCGCCTTCGGCTTTAAAATGCTGTCCTCCTTGGAGGTGCGGGAAGCTGATCGGTTTGTGAAGTCCGATATCTTTCACGGGCCGGTTTTCGCGCAGCGTGCAACCGTTCAGACGGAAGATCCGGGGGAAGCCCTGGCGATCTGCCTGAATGATATCGGTCGCGTTGATCTGGAAATTATTGCCTCCTATACAGGCTTGAGTACGGAGCAGGTAGTGAGTGGTTTGGAAAAGCAAATTTTACTAAATCCAGCATCCGGAGCCTGGGAGACTACCGACAATTACCTGTCCGGTAATGTGGTGGATAAACTGAAAACCGCAGAGCGTATCTCCGTGGAAGAACCCGGTAACCTCCAGATCGCGCGGAGCCTGGCAGCCATACGTCGGGTACAGCCCGAGAAAATACCATTTGAGCTGCTGGACTTCAATCTGGGGGAACGCTGGGTACCGGTGAGCTTCTACGAGCGCTTCGCCACGGATCTGTTTCAAACCGAGACGACAGTTGGCTATTTTCCGTCTGTCGATGCTTTTAAGGTCAGTTACGGCCGGGGTAACACGATTACCAACGAAGAATATGCCGTGGTTCCCAGAGTCAGCGACCGGATGACCGCACACACGCTACTGGAACATGCCCTGGAGAATACGAGTCCTTATATTACCTATCCGGTGGAACGGGACGGCAGAACCGCACGGATGCCGGACACCGAAGCCATCCAGAATGCGCACCGGAAGATTGAATCGATCCGGGAAAAGTACAATGCCTGGCTGCAGGAGCAGTCGCCGGAAGACAAGCTGCTATTGGAAACGATCTACAACGAGACCTTTAACTGTTATGTGCTGCGTCAGTTTGACGGTAGTCACCTGAAATTTCCGGGACTGGATTTCAAGGCTCTTGGTATTAGCGGCTTATATAATTCCCAAAAAGACGCCGCTTGGCGGGTGATTCAGAACCGGGGCGCCCTGATCGACCATGAGGTAGGTCTGGGCAAAACGCTCACCATGATTGTGGCCGCAGCTGAAATGAAGCGGGTGGGACTGATTCATAAGCCGATGATCCTGGCCCTAAAGGCCAACGTTGCGCAGATCACCGAGACGTTCCGCAAAGCCTACCCGAAGGCACGGGTGCTCGCGCCGGGTGAAAACGATTTTGAGCCGGCCAAACGGCAGCGCCTGTTCCACGAGATCAAAAACAACAACTGGGATTGTGTCATTCTGACGCATGATCAGTTCGGTAAGATTCCGCAGTCGCCGGAAATCCAGCAGCAAATTTTTGAAGCGGAACTGGATAATGTGGAGCGGGACCTGGAAACCCTGCGGGACCTCGGCGGGGAGATCAGCCGCAAGATGCTGAAGGGTCTGGAGATACGGAAATCCAATCTCGAAAACAAGCTTTCGGAAGTACTGCGTGCGATCGACACCCGTAAGGATCGGGGGATTCATTTTCAGGAAATGAGTGTGGATCATCTCTTTATTGATGAGTCGCACAAGTTCAAGAACCTGACCTTCACGACGCGCCATAACCGGGTAGCAGGCCTGGGAAACATGCAGGGCAGCCAGAAAGCGCTGAATATGCTCTTTGCGATCCGCACCCTGCAGGAAAGAAACGGTTCCGATCTGAATGCGACCTTTCTGTCCGGCACGCCGATCTCCAACAGCCTGACGGAAATGTACCTGATCTTCAAGTATCTCCGGCCGAATGAAATGGAACGGCAGGCCATCTCGAACTTTGATGCCTGGGCGGCGGTGTACGCCCGGAAGACGGTGGACTTCGAATTCTCCGTTACCAATGAGATCCGGGCCAAGGAGCGCTTCCGTCATTTCATCAAGGTGCCGGAGCTGGCGATCTTTTATAACCAGATCACGGACTACAAAAACGCAAAGCATATTCAGCTGGACAAGCCGGAGCTGGATGAGGTCCTGGTGAACATCAAACCCACGCCGGATCAGCAGGTCTTTATCAAAAAGTTGATGCAGTTCGCCAAATCAGGCGATGCCACGCTGCTCGGGCGTAGACCGCTAACACCGGAAGAAGACAAAGGCCGGATGCTTATCGCGACCAATTATGCCAAGAAAATGGCAGTAGATATGCGCCTGGTCAATGAACACGCCTTTGATGATCATCCGCAGAGCAAGGTCAGCGTCTGCGCCCGGCAGGTTGCGGAAATTTACCACCAGAGCACGCGGCACCGCGGCACCCAGATTGTCTTCAGTGATATAGGCACACCGCGGCCGGACGGGTTCAACGTCTACGATGCCTTGCGGCAGAAACTCGTGGAGGACTTTGGCGTGCCTGCCGCTGAGATCACCTTTATCCATGACTGGACCGACCGGAAGAAGAAGGAACTGTTCTCCCTGATGAATGACGGGCGTATCCGCATCCTGCTGGGCAGCACCGAAAAAGCAGGTACGGGACTGAACGTGCAGAAGCGCATTGTCGCCATGCATCACCTGGACATTCCGTGGAAGCCGTCAGAACTGGAGCAGCGAAACGGCCGCGGTGCCCGGCAGGGCAACTGGCTGGCCAAAGCGCATTATGAGAACAGAGTCAGGAACTTTATTTATGCGGTGGAGCAATCACTGGATAATTACAAGTTCAACCTGCTCAAGAACAAGCAGACCTTCATCAGCCAGATGAAAAGCGACCAATTGGTCGTCCGCACCCTGGATGAAGGTGCGATGGACGAGCAAAGCGGAATGAACTTCTCTGAGTACATCGCCATCCTGTCCGGTGATACGTCCCTGCTGGAGAAAACCCGTTTGGAGAAGAAGATCGCGGAACTGGAAAGTTACAAATCTGCCCATTTCAAGGAAGTGGCCCGCAGCCGCTATCTGCTGGAAGATCTGGAAAGCAGGAAAGTCAGTACCTCGGAAAGGCTGGAGCTGGCCAGGGCGGACGAAAATACTTACCGGAAGGTGTTACGTTACGACGAGGAGGGCGTGAAACGGAACCCGGTCAGGTTATTTGATTTTCCTGACGCTGATGCCGTTGCTATCGGCAAGCAATTGATCCGGTTGTACCACAAATGGGAGCCGAAAGGTAACGGTAATGAACAGCGGATTGGTGAACTGTACGGCTTCGATCTGTATGTCAGTTTGAGGGTCAATTACCTGGATGAGGGTAACGAGAAGATCCGGCGCCTATACGCGGAGAGCCGCGATACCGGCATCCGTTATTTGCAGAATGACGGCGCCCCTAACGTGGACAACCCGAAGCTGGCGGCCCGTTATTTTCTAAACAGCATTGACCGGGTCGGCAGCATTGTAGAAAAATATCGTCAGGAACTGACGGAACTGGAGGAGAAAATACCGCAGGTACGGCAACTGACGCTTAAGCCTTTTGACAAGGAAACCGAGCTCCGCGAACTCAAAGTCAGCCTCACCGTACTGGAAGAAGAGATCACCCGCACGATCCGCGAACGGGAGCAGCAGGAACAGCAACCAGCTACGGAACCTGAAATCACCGAAGAGGAAGCGCCGGAGATCACTGTCCGTTCCCCCTTAAAACGTTAATTCTAATAAAATTTATCATGGAAGAAACGCGCGAGCAGCAAAAGCTGCACGGTTTCCTGCAATGCGGCATTTACGTGTCCATCCTGCTGGAAGCCGCCGTATTCATTTACCCGACAGCCCCGTTCTGGGGCTTTTTTGTTTCCGTCATCACTAGGCTGGGCCGCCTGCCGGTGTACCATGAACTGCTTTACAGCAAACTGGCCACGTTTGGACTCATTTGCCTGGTCAGCGTCGGAACCATCTCGAAGAAAAAAACGGACCTGGAACCGGCGCAGGATATCCTTTACCCGCTGGCTTTAGGGCTGCTGTTGTTTTTCGGCAGCCTGATTTATTTCGGACGGGCTTCACCGCAGGTGTTCGCTTTTACCTCGCTGTATAACCTGGTTTACCTGTTGTGTTCGTTGCTGGGCGCACTGCTCATCAGCTTTGCCATGGATAATATCTCCAAGATCATCCGTTCGGGCTTAGGCAAGGATAAATGGAACTCGGATGCGGAAAGCTTTCTGCAGCCGCAGCAGAAAGTGGAAACGCAGCATTCGGTCAATATCCCGATGCTGTTCTATCATGAAAAGCGCGTCCGGAAAGGCTGGATCAATATCTGCAATGTATTCCGGGGTACGATGGTGATCGGTACGCCTGGTTCGGGCAAGAGCTTTTCGATTGTCAATCCATTCATCCGGCAACTCATTGCCAAAGAATTTGCGGTCTGTCTGTACGACTTCAAGTTTCCGGACCTGGGGGAAATCGCTTACTACCACTACCTGCTCGCCAAGCAGCAGGGAAAGCTCAAAAACTTTGCCTTCCATGTCATCAACCTGGACAACGTGGCCCGCAGCCGGCGCATCAATCCCTGGCGGGCGGACTATATCCGGACGCTGGCGGATGCGGCAGAAACGGCCGAAGCATTGGTGGAAGCCTTAAAGAAAGGTGACCGTTCCGGCGGCAGTGACCAGTTCTTTACACAATCGGCTATTAACTTCCTGGCTTCCTGCGTCTACTTTCTCAGCAAGCATGAGGGCGGCAGGTATTCCAGCCTGCCGCACGTGCTGGCCCTGCTGAACCGCAGCTACGAGGATATCTTCAACGCGCTCATGTCCGAGCCGGAGCTCAAGTCGCTGCTGTCTCCGTTTATGACGGCTTATAACGCCAAAGCTTTTGACCAACTCGAAGGTCAGGTCGGTACGCTCAAGATCTTTATCAGCCGGCTGGCCACGAAAGAGACTTTTTGGGTCTTTTCCGGCGATGATTTCAACCTGAAGATATCCGCGAAAGACAGCCCCGGCATGCTGGTGCTCGCCAATGACCCAAACACGCAGAACATCAACTCGGCCTGCTACTCCATCATCATTAACCGGCTGGTTAAGCTGATCAACTCCAAAGGCAACCTGCCATCCGCCCTCATCGTGGATGAGGTGCCTACACTGTTTGTGCACAAGATAGAGAACCTGATCGCGACTGCCCGCTCGAACAAAGTAGCCGTCCTGATGGGCCTGCAGGAACTGCCGCAGTTTAACCAGCAGTACGGCAAGGATACGGCGGCGACCATTACCTCGGTCGTTGGCACGGTGCTTTCCGGTGCGGTGCGCAACAAGGAAACGCTGGAATGGCTGGAACGGCTCTTGGGCAAATCCAAGCAGATTGGTGAAGGATTATCCATTGACCGCAACAAGACCTCGACCTCGCTGAACGAGAAACTGGAGGTCCTGATTCCAGCCGGAAAAATTGCTTCTCTGGGCAGCGGCGAAATGGTCGGCGTCATTGCCACCGATGCTAATGAACACTATACCGGCGAGTTCAAAACCTCAGCGGTGAACTGCCGCATCAACCTGGATATGGAAGCCCTCAAGCGGGAAGCGAAGGGCTACCGGCAACTGCCGGAGTTTTATGATTTCGGGGGCAAGCAGGATGAAAAGCTCCGTGAAAACTTTCACCGCATCAGCCAGGAGGTGCAGGTGCTGGTTGCGCGCTTTAAGCCGGCCGAATCACCTGTACCGCCCAAAGGATCTTTTAAAAACAACTAATCCCATCCATCATGAATCCAGACGAACTGACGGGGCTGACGGTGATGGTGCATCCGCTGCTCTGGGATGACCCTGCGGGGCGAACGGGACAGATTGGTGTAATCACGGAAGCTGACCGCGGCCAGTATGATTACCTCGTCCGGTTTGACGATAAAATGCGGGCGCATTACAGCGCCGGTGCTTTACAGGTGCTGCAGCCACCCGAAAAGCTGTATGAGCTGATGGAGAACCGGGCCACAACGCTGTCGCCCGGTGTTTTAAATGACCTGCATACCCTGGTGCTGCTCCAGCGCTATGGTTCAGCCAGGCAGTTCCGAACGGCTTTCGAACTCGTGCAGCAGCACGAACACCTGCAACCCCTGGCCACCCTGAGCCTGGAAGAGGCACTCGGCGAATACCGGGGCTGCAGGGTCGGCCGCTAACCTTTAATTGAAACCAATCATGAAAAACTTTGAAAACCTGAACGGGTCGCTGGTACTGGTGCGTCCCGATTTTCACGACGACCCGGTGCGCCAGCAGGGCAAGGTCGGCGTCGTTACTTATGCCCGCGATGCGGACGAAATCTATGTCACCATGCTGGGTGGCAAAGAAGCCAACTACAGCAGCCAGGACCTGATGCTGCTCAAGCACAAGGTTGACATCCTGCAGGAGCTGAATAACTCAGGGACTTCCATGAAGCTTGACGACTTCAAGGCGCTTTACAAGGTGATGTTGTTGCAGGAAAAAGGCACCTCTACCGCCCTGGTGAATGCTTTGCAGATGGCGGCGGAACATCCGGCAATCTGGGACAAAGCCCTGGTAGCGGCCATGCCGGCGAGGGAAGTGGAAGTCAGCAAAGCGTACAGCCGGTGAAATGCTGTTTGCTCGCCCTGCTGGTGTGCCTGCCGCTGCGGCACCTGCACATCAATTCGTCCTACGGCTACCGGTGGCATCCCTTAACAGGACGGGTACAGTTTCACCAGGGTGTCGACCTACACGCGCGGCATGATACGGTTTTTGCAGTACTCGATGGCGCTGTTCGGGACGCGTCCTTTGACACAAGGCTCGGATGCTACGTGGCGCTGCAGCATGGTGCAGTGGAAACCATCTACGGGCACCTAAGCCAGGCTTTTGTCTTGAAAGCAGACTCGGTAACTGCAGGGCAGCCGATCGGCATTACTGGCGCTACCGGCCGGGTTACGGGTGAACACCTGCACTTTGCCGTGCGCTACCGGAACCGCTTTATCAATCCTCTTCAATTTCTCAGACTGCTGCTTCGCTGAAGCAGATCCATTTTAATCAAAATTCAACACTATGGCTAAAAATTTCAAAGCACTTCCTGTGCAGCTTGCAGAAAAGCTGGTGCAGGAGATCAAAGAGGGAACATCCCTGTTCCAGCAGCCCGTGAAGGAAAACGGGCGTCCGGCTTTCGTGACGCCGGTAAACCCAGTCACCGGCAAAGGATATAGCGCCATGAACGCGCTGATCCTGGGTATGCAGCGACACGACGATCCGCGCTGGTTGTCCTTCGATGCCGCCCGTTTTGCCGGAACACCGGTGAAAAAGGATGCTTCAGCAACGATGATCGAATTTTCCAAGAAAACCGAAATTCAGAAGATGCGCACGCCGGATGATAAGCCCATCAAAAATGAGGAAGGGGTTACGCAGACCCGCACAGTCACCTTTGACAAGCCCCAGCCCACCAAAAGCTTCCTGTTTAACGGTAGCCAGATGAATAACATCGAACCGCTGGAAACATACCTTAGTAAGCTGGACGCTGCAGAGACCCTGACGCCGGTGGAAAAAGCCGCAAAACTGATCGAAGCCAGCGGCGCCAATATCATAGAGGGTGGTCAGGAGGCGTATTACGATCAGAAGCGCGACGCCATATTCCTGCCCGAGAAAAGTGCCTTCGAGAACGAGACGAAGTACTACCAGGCAGCTATCCATCAGCTGGCGCACTGGTCGGGCCACGAGAGTCGTCTGAACCGGCCGATGGAAGGCAGGCTGGGCTCCATGGAATATGCCCGGGAGGAACTGCGGACCGCGATTGCCGCTATCCTGATCGGCGGGCAGCTGAAACTGGGCCATGACTTTGGTCAGCACAAAACCTATATGGGCGCCTTTGCCAAAATCCTGAAAGACGAACCATTTGAGATCGCGAAAGCTGCCCGGGACGCCCAGCGGATTACCGGCCTGCTCCTGGGCACAGGCCGTGAGCGCAGCCAGAAACAAGCGGCTACCAAGCCCGCCGGATTCAACATAGGTGACGAGATTGCTTATCTGGACACCGCCTATAAAGTTCTGGAAGTTTATAAAAACAAGAGTGTCAAGGTGGAAGATACCGAAGGCACCAAGCGAACCATCAAGTCCAGCGACGGGCTCTTCAAGTCGCTCTTGGAAGCCAAAACCAACCCGCGCGGTGATGACCGCGTGATGGCTGAAGAACCTGAGTTGGAACAAACCTATAAAATGACCCGATAAGATGAACCTGATAAGTTATAACGAGAAGCAACTCCCCATGCGGGACCTGGAAACCATCGGCCTGGCCGCCGGTGGTCAACTACTGCTAAATGTGGATGACCTGAAGGCCTTGCTTTCCGGCAGACGAACGGCCCTTTTGGAGCTGCACAACCTGGAAGCGGAAAACATTAAAATCAAATCCCTGAACGCCAAAATTTCACTGACGGAAGGGAAAGACGGCAAAGTGGATCTGCTGATCCACCCGGTGTACCGCAAGGCCGCCACGCCGAATTTCCTGGACGATTTTGAATCCGAACAGCTGCAGAAGGGCGAAGTTGCCAACCTGCTGAAAACCACGGTTGACGATAAAGGTAATAAAACGGAACGCCTGGTCGAGTTTGATGCGGATACGCGGGAGTTCATCGTTTCGGATACAGAGAAGATTCTGGTACCGGACATGGTCAACAATGAGTTTCTGACGCCCGCACAGAAGGAACGCTACCGGAAAGGGCAGGAAGTGGAACTGGCGGACCAGACCCGCTTTGCCTATACCGCGGCCGATCTGCACGGCATCCGTTCCAACAAAATTGCACTGGTAGCTTCAATTCTGATTGACGGCGGGTTGTCTTACATGCTTTACAAAGGGCTGAATGCGTTGTTCAATAAGCCCCGGGACGAAAAGGAAGCGGAGCGCCTCAGCGCTGGCTACCGGAATGCCGTTGCAGACCTGGAGGATCAGGTGCGCCGGTTTCCGGAGCAGACGCCACGTTCCAATACCCGTAACGGCAGTTCACGTTGATGAATCCCTTGCTGGCAAAGCTGGGTATCTCCCCGGAGGCTGAGGCGTTTTTCCATGCAGAAAGTCTTTGCTTTGACTACGGCGGGGTAAGTGAAGTTTATGAAGAAGGCTACCACTATGTGCCGACGACCGACGGCCTGTGGCTGGCCGGCAACCGGTATGCTCAGGAAGTGGTCATCACGAACTCCGCTATGCAGGCGATTGCTTGGTATGCGATTCACCGGTCCAGGTACGCCGATCCGGCAGCTTTGACTTTGGTATCGCTCGGCAATCTGCCCACACCCGCGCAGTTGTCATGGCTGCGCAGCTCGTTCCGGCGCCGGAAGTTTACGCTGGTGTTTGACCATAGCATGCTTGGAAACCTGACAGACATCAAGGCAGCGTGTTTGCTCAAGGGTAAAACAATCTCCCTGTGCTGGCAAAAAGAGAAAACAGCCGTCAGCTATGAGGGCCGTACCGTTTACTTTGATGAAAACTGTTGCAGTCTGCACCATTTTGAAAAAGCTTTTGACCTGCGCCTCGGCATCCGTACCAGCAAACCTGCCCTGCACACCACCTATTTAACCCAGTTACAAGATGACTCCTCCAAAATTGATTACCCTCAGACCCGCCCTTAGTTATGCGCTATGGCGGTCTGCCTTACCGATCGGTTTGTCCCTGCTTTTTCTCGTGCTGGCCTGGACCTTATCACCAGTGTTCATCTGGTGCAGCCTGGCGTTCATGCTGGCTGCCGTATACCGGCTGCGGTATATCCGGAGTTTTCGGTACGTAATTACAGAAGGTTCCTTACAGATCAGCAGAGGCGTACTTGTCAAAAGAACGGATTACCTGGAACTCTTCCGGGTGAAGGACTACATTCAGACCCGGCCGGTTCTCATGCAGGTGTTCGGGCTGATGAACCTGACCCTGAAAAGTGCGGATCCGGAGAATCCGGTGCTCACGCTGACCGGTATTCCCGCGGCGGACCTGGTGGAGGAGCTGAGAGAACGGGTACAGCGAGCCCGCGCATTAAACCGCATTATTGAAATAAATTGATGCTAATGACTGTGTAACACTAATTTTTTTAGTATTTTAGAACCTTCACAAGAAGCTGAAATGAAAACCTTTGTTCACCTGATTTTCACCTGTTTGATCTCTACTTTCGCCTTCTGGGGCGCCTTGGGCAGTAAAACCGATCCGTGGCCTTGCTATGGCATCGCCTTTGGTATCTGGGCCATTTTCCTGTGGCGGTTGAATGTCCGCCTGAAACGGGCAGAGATGAAGCGGCGCCTGGATGAGTACCAGTTCCGCGAGTATATGCGGTTCCGGCATCAGCGCTGATTCAAAGAAAATTTCTATATTGCGTGCTCACAGGCAGCTCCGTCTGCCTGAATTGTGATAAGGTTTAGGTTGAAAAGTCCCGGCGGCAAGCGCTTAGGGACTTTTCTTTTTACTATCTCTTTATGACGCTTCCGCTGTTTATGCTGTACGCTTACCCGCATCCTGCCTTGCCGGTGGATTGAGCAACCGGGTTCATGTTGCTAAAGAGCATTTTCAAAGGAAGGCAGCTATGCCGGAACAAAACTTTTCAGTTCTTGTCAGGCGGCATCCGCGTCGGGAACACCGGTTCCATGAACGTGAATTATGCAGAGGTCTGCTAAGAGCCAGCGCCAACAAGAAAGCCGGATGGTCTATAATACCGCATCCGCGCTGGTCTGCGTAGCATTAAATCTCACTTGTTTACTTCTTTACAGAAATTTTATGACGATCGAAATGATAACCAAAGAAGACCTGGAGGTCTTCCGCCAAACCCTGCTGAATGATATACGAACCTTAATTTCCCCATCCCAAACGGAAACGAAAGAATGGCTGCGCTGTGCAGATGTACGGAAAATACTGAAGGTTTCCACTGCTACCGTTCAGAACCTGCGGATCAGTGGCAAACTGAAATCCCATAAGGTGAACGGTATTTACTTCTATAACCGGGCAGATATCGAAAGGATGATCCATGAAACAACAGGATAACCGCCCATCAGCTGGTTCGGTCACGATGTCCCTGTGTTCAGTCCTCATCGCAGATCGCCGGATTACCGTCTGGCACATCAGTTTGTATCTGGGTATACTGCATCTTTGGCAGCAAAGCGGCTGTCCGCCGCAAGTCCGGATTTCCAGGGAACTGCTGATGCGCAAAGCCCGCTTTAAAAGTATCACGACGTATCACAAATATATCCGGGAGCTGTGTGACTTCGGTTATATCCGGTACATGCCGACGTATGATGTGTATACCGGGAGTGCAGTGGAAATTCTTACCGGATAACTTTACAGGATAGATCCTGCTTTCAACGCAACCGATACAGGTCCGGGGCTGTAGTGTTGAGGGAATTTCTTTGAAAGTCAAACCGCTTCCGGGTAAATTCATTTCCTGTTTGGCCGGGCCGGCCGGCTCAGCTTTTCCGGAATCGACCCTTCAAGTTGCTGGTCCATCCGGCCGGCTTCTCTTCAGGTATGCTGTGTTGTGGCCCTGTTAAACGTGCGAGGTACCCTTCCAATTAATTTGCATAGGCATATTCTTGCTACCGTCCGCGGATGTCTCACCCAACAAGCGTTTGATAAAGTTTTTTAACTTATGGATGGATTGGTATTTGAAACCAAAATGCACTGCCCTTTCCTTCTACACTTTCAACGCCAATCTGTCCCTTGTGTCGCTCAATAATTTCTTTGCATATGTACAAGCCAATGCCAAAACCTTTAATCTTCAAGGTATGCTTACCTTCCACTCGGTAAAAGCGGTTAAAGATATGCGGCTGGTCTTTGACCGGTATACCCATACCCTCATCGACTACACTTACGTGGGCCATGCCGTTACGCGTAATGCAAGCTACGTGGATTGTACTATTCTTAGCCGAATACTTCACCGCATTATTTATAAAATTCACAATGACCTGTTCTATTTTGTCTCTGTCGGCGTACACAGGCGTATACGCCACCGGATGAAAAATAACATGATGGCTCGTAATAGTTGCCAAAGACTCTTCCTCTGCAATCCTGACTAAGTCAGCCATATCAAGGGCCCGTTCGTTAAGCGCTATTTTGCCTTCTTTCATACGCGCCACATCTAAAAATCCAGCGATCAACGCCTCCATCCGGATTACCTGCCGCCTTGCCTTTATTGCAATATCAGCAAGCTTGGTATTCGCACTTTTACTGGCTGTAAGTTCAAGCATCTGTACATACCCGTTTAAAGAAGTAAGCGGTGATCGGAGTTCGTGGCTAACGATGCCGATAAAGTCTTCTCTGCGCTGCTCCTCCAGCTTTCGTTCGGTGATGTCAAGTAAGGTACCTAGAAAATCAGTCATGTTACCCAGCTCGTCAGGATAAAGCTTGCCTGTGGCCTTGACCCAGCGTAGTTCTCCGTCGCGGTGTCCAATGATGGGGTATTCCAAATCGTAAGCTCTGCCTTCATCCACCGCCGCCTTTATGGCTTTGGAAACCAAATCTCGATATTCATCTGTAATTTGGCTAATAGCGGCATCCAGCGGCATCTCATCTTCGGGCAGATAACCAAATAGTTCCTTTGTACGGGGGGAAGCGTACAACAGGTTATTCCTGCTGTCCAGGTGCCAATCACCCATCCCGGCTGTGGATACCGCAAGGCGGAACATATCCTCTGCGCGTTTGGCTTTAAATTGTGCTTTGACGGCTTGCGTCACATCCACGGCTGTGTTGAGCAAGCCCCAAACCTGACCCTGCTCATTGCGGAGCGGGGTGAGCCTGTAGTCGAAATAAAACTCTTTGAATGTACCATTGTGGACGAAAGATATTCTGGCCTGCCGCTGCTCATAAGCTACTCCTGTCTGCATCACCCTGCGCATGAGTGTTGGAAAATCCTCTGCCGCAAGTTCCGGTAACGCCAGATGGTAAGGCATTCCGATGACTGCAACATCCTTACCCATGATGGATAGCATACTGGGATTGGCGTATCGGATGATCAGTTCCTCCCCAACATATACCCCGGTTGGTTCGGGTAAATGGTTAACAATTTCGCGCAGCTCCTGTTCGCTGACAACCAATAACTGGTGAATACGCATTGTCCGGTCACTGCTGTTTTGCATATCGATGAGCCGCTTGCGCAATTGCAATTTCTCCATCACCTGCTTGGCAAGTAACTGTAAGCCCTTTTGCTGAGCGGGCGTAAGCTGACGGCTATGCCGGTCAATCACGCAGAGCGAGCCAAGCGCATGGCCCTCCTCATCCACCAAGGGCACACCCGCGTAGAACACAATATTAGGCTGACCAGTGACGAGCGGATTGTCTTTAAAACGCTCGTCCCGTCGCGCATCCTCCACCTGCATCAGTTCATCAGGTTTCAGAATGGCATGCGCGCAGAAAGACTGCTCACGGGAGGTTTGCTGAACATCCAACCCGCGGCTTGATTTGAACCACTGGCGATCTTCGTCAACGAAACTAATCAAAGAAATAGGCGTTTCGCAAATCACAGAGGCCAGTTCGGTGAGTTGTTCAAAATCTTCATCGGTGGCGGTATCTAAGATGTGATAGGATTGCAGGGCAGCAAGGCGCGCCACCTCAGCGGTCGAAAGCGAGGAATGGTTACTCATTAGGGAAAAGACTAGCAAAAATTCAACGAATATAATAATTAGGAGCAGCCGCTGTGAAATAGAATTTCTTTAAACAAGAAGAAGTTCCTGTAAAAACCACAGCGGACTTTTTCTTTATTAACTTCTATCCCGAGGGGCTATTCAGGTATAAGCTATTATTTCGTCATATAAAAGGACCGTTTTGTCGGATCAACGCATTGAATTTTTAGTAATTTCACTCAATGCCTCAGTGATCGCATCTTTTGCAATAATTACCAATGGCTGGCTATCCGCATTCTTTACAATGAATTGATATCAAAAAGCAGTATTGGTAGAGATTAAACGGTCCGGGAGCTGCAGCAGTTACTACTGTATTTCGTTCCACATGGGGTATACGCTGAAGAACAGACCGCACAGGTATAGACCTGTGCGGTATCGCTTTGTTCAGGGCGTGGCCTGCGTTTTCTTTTTTAATTGATCTCTCAATTTATTCATGTCCTCGCTTACCTTAAAATCCAGTGTCTTGGCATAATGCTGCGTTTGCTTGATCGTGGCATGGCCCAGCATCTTCGATACGGTTTCAATGGGTACCCCGTTATTCAGTGTCACCGTAGTGGCAAACGTATGCCGGGCAATATGATAAGTCAGCTCCGTTCTGATATGGCAGCAATCCGCGATCTCCTTTAAATAGGCATTCATCTTCTGATTCGTCAGCACCGGCAACACCAACCCGCTTACGACACATTTCGGATGCCGGTCATACTTTTCCATAACTTTTCTCGCCTGTTCCAGCAGCGGAATTCTGGATAGGGCATTGGTCTTTTGCCGGTTAATAAAAATCCACTCTTCGCCATCTACGCCTTTCTGTATATCCTCCCTTTTTAAATTCTTCACATCCACATAGGCCAGCCCCGTGTAACAGCTGAACAGAAAGATATCCCGGACATTACTCAGCCGCTCATTGTCAAACTGTTTGCTGCTTAATCTTTCCAGTTCTTCCTCACTCAGTGCTGTTCGTTCCTGAGCTTTTCTGGTCAGCTTGAAATTCGAAAACGGATCTCCCGGCAGCCATTTATTCTTCACACAGATCAATACAATTTTCTTGAAATTTACCAGATACTTCATGGTGGTATTGTGATCACAGTTCCTCACCGTCTTCAGCCAGAAGGCATATTGAGAAATGAATTCATGATCCAGATCTTTGATGTCACGGTCATCCGCATTGTACTTCCACCAGATGAAATCCCGGGTGTGATTATAGGCAATGCTGTAGCGCTGCAGGGTGCTGGCCGCAAAGTCGACGCCTTGCAAAGCCTTCATCTGGGCATTGTGCTCGCGGAATACCTCCAGGATTTTCTTTCGGTTTTCGGCATTGCCGGTCAGCAGGTCTTTGATCGCCTGTGCGGTGATTTCCCGGTCGGCTTCGACCAGTGACCGTTTAGCTTGGAAGATCTGCAATTCCAGTGCATCCAGAAAGCGATTGAGCTCCCGGGCTTCTTCTTTCGTACCGGTAGCTCTTGCCGCAGCAGAATTCCATTTGGATGATTCCCATTTCCGCTTCGAGGATAGCTCTACGGATTTGCCATCGACCGTAATCTTCAGGTAAATGTACAATGGGCCTTTCTTCTGACTTTTGGACTGCTTGAGGTAGAACAGCAGTCCGAAGCTTTTCTCTAACATAAACTAACATTTAAAAGGTAAAACAAATGTCGGTTTAGACCATCATTTACACAAGATGTCCACGCGCTGGACAGGCTCATAATCAACTATTTACGTGGTTTTCATTGCGTCTATTTTGGGGTTTTAAAATGACGCAATGAATGACGCAATAGAATTATGAGTTTAAATGCGAGTTTTAGTAGAGTAGAGAAACAAAAAAGGCCTTAAATCAACGATTTAAGGCCTTTTTGCTGTTTTTGATAACATATTTGGCGGAATGGACGGGACTCGAACCCGCGACCCCATGCGTGACAGGCATGTATTCTAACCAGCTGAACTACCACTCCTCCGTTTCGGTGTGCAAATATAAAAAGGAAGTTCAGACCTCCAAAATTTTTTTAAAAAAAAGTTTAAGCTACGGTTCCCTCTTTTAATTTCTCCGCATTCTCTGCAAATTGCAGGGACTCCATAATCTCCTGTAAATCACCATTCATAACGCCTGGTAGGTTATAGACCGTTAAACCAATGCGGTGTTCGGTAACTCGACCTTGCGGATAGTTGTAGGTACGTACTTTAGCTGAACGGTCGCCGGTAGATACCATAGTCTTACGTTTTTTGGCGGTTTCTTCGTTCCGTTTTTGTAATTCCATCTCGTAAATACGGGAGCGAAGTACTTGTAAAGCCTTGTCGTAATTTTTTAATTGCGATTTTTCATCCTGGCACTGGGCTACAATACCGGTCGGGATGTGGGTTAAACGCACAGCCGAATAGGTGGTGTTTACCGACTGACCACCCGGACCAGATGCACAGAATAAATCTTTACGAATATCGTTGGCGTGTACTTCAATATCAAACTCATCTGCTTCGGGCAGTACCACTACAGAAGCTGCTGAGGTATGCACACGGCCCTGAGTTTCGGTATCGGGTACGCGCTGTACGCGGTGTACGCCTGATTCATATTTGAAGGTACCATAAGCATCATCGGCCAGAATATTGAACACGACCTCTTTGTAGCCGCCGGATGTGCCTTCGGTATAATCTACCAGCTCGGTACGCCAGCCGTTCTTTTCGCAATAGCGCATGTACATGCGGTATATATCGCCGGCAAATAGGGCTGCTTCGTCGCCACCAGTACCACCACGGATTTCTACAATGGCGTGTTTGGCATCTTCCGGATCTTTCGGAATCAGCATCAGGCGAATCTGCTCTTCTTTGGCTTCTTGTTGTTCCAGCAAGCCATCCAGCTCTAGTTTGGCCATCTCACGAAATTCTTCATCTTTCTCGGTAGCCAGTATTTCGCGGTTGGTATCAATGTTACTCAATATGTTTTTGTACACATGATACTCTTCTGCAATAAGCGTTAAATCTTTGTACTCTTTGCTCAGTTGAGCAAAACGTTTCATATCGGCCATCGCATCCGGACTGCTCAGCTCGGTTTCAACAGCTTTCCAGCGATCAAAAATCGCTTCTAACTTATCTAACATAGTTCTTTTTTTCTCTCTTGAAAATCAATCCTAGTGCGTGTGGCACCCATAGTCCCGCTTTACACTGCAAGTTTTTTGCCCAGCACACCTGGCCCTTAGCAAAAAAGCTTTCCGTTGCAATCAGGTTTAGGTGGGTTGGGGCAGTGCAAAAACATACAAAAGTACGTAAATTTCAGCACATTCACTCTTAGGCAGATAGCGTAAACAGGTAAGCTTAAAGTAAAAACATCAGGCAGTAGGTGGCTCAAAGTACAGCAATTGTATCTGTCCGTTTTCCATGATTGCATAAGAGTTGCTGAAGATCCATTCGCCCAGGTTTACATAGCTGCTGCTATCACTCAGCGGAACCATCATGGGGATGTGCCGATGCCCGAAAACAAAATAATCGTAATGAGTAGTTTTCAGAGTTTCACGGGCAAAGCTCACCAACCATTCGTTTTCAAACAGCTTGCGCTCGCGGCCGGTTGCATTAGTTACCCGGCTATGCTGCGACCAGTTGTTGGCTATGCCTATACCCAAGTTAGGGTGTATGCGCTCAAACAACCACTGGCAAAACCGGCTTCTGAAAATCTTTTTCAAAAACTTGTATTTGGTATCGCCGGGGCCTAAACCATCGCCGTGGTGCAGGTACAGTTTTTTGCCTTGCCGTTCCAATATCAGCTCATCACTAATAATAGTGGCATTTAGTTCATTAACAAAGTAATCGAACATCCACATATCATGGTTACCCTTAAACAGGTACAGTTTAATACCGGCATCCACCAGTTCGGCCAGTTTACCCAGAAAGCGGATGTAACCTTTAGGTACTACGGTTTTATACTCGAACCAGAACTCAAATACATCCCCCATCAAAAACAGTTCGGCAGCATCGTGCTTAATGCTACCGAGCCAGCGTACAAAGCGGTCTTCACGCACACGACTGGAGGCATGGCCTAAAGCACCCAAGTGAATATCAGAAGCAAAATAAATTTTGTTACGGGTAACCATCTGTGTTCAAAAGTAAGTTTTTGAACCGAAGGGTAAAAGCAAAAAAGGCTAAATAGCAATAAGAGGGAAGAGGTTGCCCAACCTGAATGAACTCTCCGCTGCACCAACCCATACTATATATGGGCTTAATGCAGAGGAGAGTCAGATAACCGTTAGTTTAGAAGCCCGGGTTAGCTTTTATCTACCAGTGCCCAGTTGCTGGCGCTGTAACGGTCGCCAGTGTCGGGGTATTTGGCCAGTAAATCTTCAATCTGTTTGAAATCGTTGTCTGATAGGGTAACGTCTACACTGCCGGCGTTTTCTTCCAGGTATTTACGCCTTTTGGTGCCCGGAATCGGGATAATGTGTTCGCCTTGTGCCAATACCCAGGCTAAAGCCAGTTGTGATGGTGTGCAACCTTTTTGTTGTGCCAGTTCGGCAAAGCCGGCAGCCAGTTGGTTGTTGTTTTCCTGATGTGCCTCCTGGTAACGGGGCAGACTTTTCCGGAAATCACCTTCAGGTAAACTGTTCAGGTTTAAAGTATTGGTAACCAAGCCACGTGCCAGCGGACTAAACGGCACGAAGCTGATGCCTAACTCTTTGCAGAGCGGCAAAACATCATTTTCAGGATCGCGGGTGAGCAGCGAATACTCACTTTGTAGCGCGCTGATAGGATGTACCGCATGTGCTTTTTTGATAGAATTAGCTGAAGCTTCGGAAAGGCCCAGAAAACGTACTTTGCCCTCGGTAACCAGTTGAGCCATGGCACCTACCATTTCTTCTACCGGTACATTGGGGTCAATACGGTGAGCGTAGTACAGGTCAATCACATCCGTACCCAAACGTTTTAAGCTGGCTTCTACTGCGGTTTTCATGTAAGCCGGCGATCCGTTAAACACCATACCCGTACCGTTAGCGCCACCCGTAAAGCCAAACTTGGTAGCAATAAATATTTTATCACGGTTGGGTACCAGCACCTTCGAGATCAGTTCCTCATTTTTACCTTGCCCATATACATCGGCCGTATCCCAAAAGTTGATGCCTAAATCTAGCGCCCGGTGTAGGGTCGCGATAGATTCCTCATCGTTTGGTACGCCATAAGCATGGCTCATGCTCATACAACCCAAGCCGATGGCTGATAGCTGCACGCCAGTATTTCCTAAAATCCTGTATTTCATTAGTTCGTTAATTATTGAAAGTAATATTCTTTACCCTGCATCACACAGTTAAAGACAAATAAACTACAGCCGAATGATACAAGGGTTTGCATGATGTTTAACTAGGATTAAAAGATGACATTTTTATTTAACTTTTATGAAATATAATGTATCTAAAGCTATATAACTACCGTATACATACCCAGTTAGATGTAGAGTTTTATAGTTTTTACAGTTTCGTAGTTGTAGTTTAGAAAGCCCGCCTAGTCAGCGGGCTTTTCTATTTGAAAGAGAGTAAATGGAGTTGTAAAAAGCTTGTGTGGCTTTATAGCAAAAAGAACTTAGGAGCTACTTAAAATGCCTCAAACCCATAAAATCGATGTTATGGTGAGCATCAGCCTGGTAGTCTGTTTTTATACTTTCGCAAGTGTGTAGGGGTAGAAAATAGAGCTAGTTGTGCTTGCTATTTCATATATTCTGCTCTATTTTCATGCTGGCTTTCTCTTCATACCGATAATTATTAGCTGGGTATGGTACAATAAATGTTTGCTCTACTCTCACTGATTTTTTAAAATAGGGTATCCATATTGCTGCAACAATAGCTGATCGGAATATAGTACTGACAGCTTGATCGCTGTTGGTACCATTAACTTCGATGGCCATACTACAGTCTATAATAAAAAATACAACAGCGAAGATGTAAAGTCCGATAATTAGTTTAGGAAGGATATCGCGTCTCTTAAGTAGCAGTATAAAGCAAAAAGTGGCATAGCAAATAAGTAACACATTGCCTAATATTTCAAAAATAAATAAAGCTTTGTAACTGAAATCTTCTTTGGTTAGTTCGTGTAAGTTCCACTTATTTAAGTTAAAATAATCGTTTGTTATCAATGAGACTGATATAGATAAGGGTGTTAAAGCCAAACTTATAGCAACCCAGATTAGCCAGCCACCTATCGGCATAAATCCTGCACCTGGGGCAAAAACTATACCTTCCGTTTCAGTTCTATATACCCGAACAGCTATAAAGATTGCAGTTGCAACAACTGCAATTACGGTAATTAGCATCCAGTAGTTTAAACGGAAAGGTAATTCTGATGTATTAGGATTAAAATCAAAGGTGTAAGAAAGTTCATCATCAGTAATATGCTTTATATCGGATCTGTATTCAGCTAGTTGGTTGACAGGTATAAAATCTTTAAACGCATTATAATTATAGCTTAAAGAAAGTGTGTCACTTTCTGCTCGAGAAAAAGTTTCTAAGGCATAAGCATCTTTTTTAATACTGTAATGTGATGGATCTACATTCCAACCGTATGGTAAAACTACGCTTATGGTATAATCAATATCGCATGGATAGTTTAAAGCTATCGGTGTTTTAGCATTATTGGGTATAGAGGGCAATTGTGCATTTATATAATTTGCATAAAAAGATACAGTATATTTTCCTGTAGTAGTGTCTTGTTTAAAAAAGTCAGTTATCAAGTAGTGTTCAATCGTTGTTAGCTGATTTTTTTCTTCATCATCTATGACGGTGATAGAGTCCTTTGATTCTATTTTAGGATAAATTTTCACATAATAATCCAAATAGTTCTTTTCAGTTTCAGCCATGCTGCTTGAGGCTAATTTGTCCCTTATTTTATCTGCTTCATTTAGCGTATAAGTTGTCCTTACTTCTAGTGTAACTTTAGCCTTTTCATTAGGCACAGTATATCGTTCTTTACAAATTACTTTACCAGTTTTAGTAAGCGGAATAGTTGTTAAGTTACTATTGCCATCTTTTACAATTAATCCTTTTCCATAATTAGGGAAATAAAGATTAGTACCAGTGCCTCTTTGGTAAGCCATTGTTGCATCAGCCCAAACCTGTTTATTGTTTACAGTAGCTACAACTATTACATGGTCAAAAGCATTAGGTGAAGGAATAAATTCATCAATTTTAGATTTGATACTTGAATTAACCAGAACAATTTGTGAGTTTATACCACCAGCGTTTAAGATAGAAGCCAGCAGCAGAGATTTATCTTTACAATCGCCATAGCGCTGGCTATAAACTTTATCGGGGGTGTTAGCTAAATGGGAATACTGTCCCATTTCGATACCCATATATCTTACCTCATCCTGAACCATTCTAACAGCATTCCTGAAATACTTTTCTTTATCATTACCCGACTTGACTTTTAACTCTGCTATTTGCAAGGCTAGTTTCTTATTGAAGGTTTTTGAAATCGGGTTAATTTTTAAAGCCCAGTCTGTTACTTCCTTCCAACTACTATAATCACTTATTTGAATGTATCCAAATGGATTATACCAACCCGGCTCATTATCATAGTCCTGAGCTGCCGACACCTGAAAGCTCTCCCATGTATATGTTTTTAAGCCGTTTATATCTGATACAATAGCTTTAGGGACCAAGTTAAAAGATTTGAAATTTAGCTTTCTATTAGAAGATGCTATTATACACTTGTATTGATGAGCAATAGGTTGTGTGCTTTGAAAGTAAATCTCTTTAGCAAACTTGTTGTTAAAAATAGGATTTCTGCCAGTTATAGTATATGAGTACTCTATTCGATCGCCTTTCCTTATATCATCTAATATGCAGTAAGCTGAATAACTACCTTGGTAAATAAATTTAGATAGTTCCTTTTCGTTAGCAATGATTTTGAAAGCTCCTGCATTTAAACGATTTTCGGGTTTATTATTACGCCAAACGGTGATTTCATGAAAGTCTAGTCTTTCATAAGTAGGGTCAAAGTTGATAGAGATTTCAGAGCCATTCTGAATACCTGCTTCTGAAACAATTTCGCGAATACTATGCCGGTAATCAGCTTGTTTTTCTATTTGAATCTGCTCTTCTATGAGCTGAAAAAAGTAGCCATTTCCTACATCTCGTAGTGGTATTTTTTGCTGATAATCTTTGTAGGTAGTTAACCAAGCTGGTTTGGGTGATACATGCACAATGGGCTCAGCAGCAGTGATATTAGAGCAGCAAAAAGAAACTTGTAGCAGAACTAAAAATATAAGTGATAAGAAGAATGGTTTGGTTTGCATAATAGGCTTTTAATATATAAAATATACTTTAAGTCGTCCAAAATTTTACAAAATTATTCTTTCAGTTTGTTTATTAAAAATTATGCTTGCATTAACAATAGATAAAGGCGAGTATTATTAATAATTCCACGTGGATTTTAAAGTACAGTATAAAAAAGCAGTTAATCATCACCCCAAATCTACTCTTATACTAAATTCGTATCTTCTTGCGTTTTAACCAGTTGTAATTTATCCTGACACAATGCAGAAAACCGGCTGTTTATTAGCACTGGCTGCTATCATTTGCGGCCCCAGCTATGCACAACTTATGAATATCAAACCCGCTCCCTATCCGCAAACTAAAAAAGGCAACGTAACCGATACTTATTTCGATACCACCGTACCCGACCCATATCGCTGGTTGGAAGACGACCAAGCGGCTGATACCAAGGCTTGGGTGGTAGAAGAAAATAAGGTAACACAAGGCTACTTGTCGCAAATTCCTTACCGCGAAGCCATCCGCAAACGGCTGGAAACCTTGTGGAACTATGAAAAATACAGCGCTCCGTTTAAGCGGGGCAGCTATACCTACTTCTATAAAAACGACGGGCTGCAAAGCCAATCGGTATTGTACCGGCAACTGGAAGGTGGCTTGCCCGAAATATTTTTAGACCCCAATAAATTCTCGAAAGAGGGTACCACCTCATTATCACAAATTGCTTTTACCAAAGACGGCAGCTTAGCGGCTTACCAATTATCGGAAGGTGGTTCCGACTGGACAAAGGTGGTGGTAATGCGTGCTGCCGATAAAGCTACAGTAGGAGATACGCTGCTGGATGTGAAATTTTCGGGCTTGGCCTGGAAAGGCAACGAAGGTTTTTATTACAGCAGTTATGATAAGCCTAAAGAGGGCAGTCAGCTATCAGGACTTACACAGTACCACAAATTGTACTATCATAAACTGGGCACGCCGCAAAGCCAAGATCAGCTTATTTTTGGTGGCGAACAAACACCGCGCCGGTACGTAGGCGGTTACTTAACCGAAGATGAACGTTACCTGGTAATTACGGCTGCCAACTCGACCACCGGCAATGAATTATATATACAAGATTTAAGCAAGCCTGGTAGTGCTATTATCAATGTGGTAAATAACATGGATAACGTGCATGAGGTGGTAGATAATGTAGGCAGCAAACTGTACATTCATACCAATTTATATGCGCCCAATTATAAGCTAATTACGGTAGATGCGGATAATGCCAGTCCATCCCACTGGCACGACCTGATTTCGCAGACGCATAATGTGCTGGAGGTATCTACCGGCGGCGGCAAGCTGTTTGCCCAGTACCTGAAAGATGCCACGTCGTTTGTGCAACAGTACGATATGGATGGCCGCTTGGAGCATACCGTTGAGCTGCCAGGTGTAGGGACAGCTTCGGGCTTTAGCAGTAAAAAGGAAGAAAAGGAATTATATTATACGTTTACCTCGTACATCTATCCGCCTACTATTTTTAAGTACGATGTAGCTACGGGGCATTCGGTAGTTTACAAAAAGTCGGGCGTGCAGTTCAACCCTGATTTGTATGAATCGCACCAGGTTTTTTACAGCTCTAAAGATGGTAAGACCATCCCTATGATTATCACCTACAAAAAAGGTACGGTACTGAACGGCCATAACCCAACGCTGTTATATGCCTATGGGGGCTTTGGCGTAAGCCTGACACCCGCTTTCAGTACGTCCAATATCATCTTGTTGGAACAAGGTGGTATTTACGCCGTAGCTAATCTGCGGGGTGGGGGCGAGTACGGTGAAACCTGGCACAAGGCCGGTACCAAGCTGCGCAAACAAAATGTATTTGATGACTTTATTGCCGCTGCCGAATATTTGATTAAGCATAAATACACCATAAAGGAATATCTGGCTATTGCCGGTGGCTCGAACGGTGGCTTGCTGGTAGGAGCTACCATTACCCAGCAGCCTGATTTATGTAAAGTGGCTTTTCCGGCGGTAGGTGTGCTGGATATGCTGCGCTATAATCAGTTTACGGCCGGTGCAGGCTGGGCTTATGATTATGGCACGGCGCAAGATAGTCCTGAAATGTTTGCCTATCTGTACCATTACTCGCCATACCATGCCCTGAAACCAGCCAGTTACCCGGCTACGCTGGTTACCACAGCCGATCATGATGACCGGGTAGTGCCGGCACACTCCTTTAAGTTTGCCGCTCGTTTGCAGGAATACCAGCAAGGCCCTAACCCCACTCTCATCCGTATCGAAACCAATGCCGGGCATGGTGCCGGCCGTTCTACCGCTCAGATTATTGGTCAGGAGACTGATAAATGGGCGTTTATGTTTGCCAACATGGGTTTGGAGTGGAAGCCATAAAGTGTTATGGGGAGATATAGAGGATTACTAACATCCTGATAGCAGGATTTGAAAACTTAAAGATTGTTTACGATGAAAAAAATACGTCATATAGTTTTATTAAAGTTTAAAGAAGATTGTACACCTGAACAGGTGAAAAAGATAGAAGATGCTTTTATCAGCCTTCAATCCGCTATTCAAGAAATAGTTGATCTGGAATGGGGATTAAACAATAGCCCCGAAAACCTGAATGATGGTTTTACACATGGGTTTGTGCTTACCTTTAATACCGAAGCTGAACGGCAGACGTATCTGGTACATCCATCACATGTAGCTTTTACAGATTTGCTGAAAAATGCACTGGATAAGGTACTGGTGTTTGATTATAGTGCTTAATAACTTCTTTGTAAAGAGTTATCATGGAAGCTAAACCTTATCGCTGATTCAGGTAAACCTATATGAGGAGAGGCGATGTGCTATAAGCTTGTATCTAAAAAGTAAATCCACCGACTATTTTGAGCCAGTGGATTTAAATAAATCTATATTTTAATAGCTTACGGTTTGCTTTTTTACTAAACCGTACTGAAAAAACAATGTCACCACTGCCAATGGTTTGTCAGTGTTACAGGGTGTTACAGGTGTTACACACTGAAACATGTAACACCTGTAACACTTTTTATAATTAATAACCTCTTCCGTGTCCGCGACGGTTATTGTCTTTAGGATAGCCTGGGCCACGCTGCATTACATGACCATTGCCATGCCAGTGGTTACGGTATTTGGCATCGCGGCTATCACGAATAATTTGCTGATCATGATGCCCTCTGTAATTGGCATATCTATTACGGTAATTAGCAGCATTATTCCAAGGGTTAGGCTCATTTACAACTACCTTATAGCTGCGGTATAAATCGTAATTGCGGTAGCGGCTGGGCAAACTGGTAGCATGTATCCAACGGTTACCTTGCAGGTACACAAACTGATGGGTAGGTACATCATAGTAGGTATCAATATCGGGCATGTAGTAATAGTTTGCCCTATCATAACCTACTGGTCCCCAATCGGGCTGGCTGCCAATGTTAATGCCTAAGTTTACACGTACTTGTGCATTAGCTTGCTGGTGAAATATCAGGCTGCTCATGAATAAGGCAGCCATTAAAATAATCTTTTTCATAGTAGTGAAATTTAGTAGTATGACAATTAAAAGTATCCAAAGGTTTAATTGCTCTAATGGATAGCCAGTATCTTATAGTAGTTCAGGCTGGTTAAAGAAGGCGCTATTAAACTATAAAAGCTACCATATAGCAGCTTTTATAGTTTAATTGTTGTAGACAATTATGGGTGTCTGTCGCCGTGGCCGTGGTCTCCATGTTGGCCGTTTCCACCTTGGCCATTACCGCGGTTTCCACCTTGGTTATTGCCATTGTTCTGGCTGTTGCCACGGTTTCCGCCCTGGCCATTATTCCAATTGCCATTTTGGCCATTACCACGATTGTTACCCTGGCCACGATCGAAGTTGCCGTTGCCTTGTCCGTTGTTGCCCCGGTTGTAACCGCCTCGGTTGTTTTGGTCGAAACCTCGTCCGTTGCTATAACCATTGCCCATTTGGCCATGGTGCCCATTACCGAAGCTATTACCGCGGCCACGTCCGTTATTGCCAGCCCAATGGTTGCGGTACCGCGCATCATGGCTATCACGAATTAAGCCTTGGTCATGACGGCCTCTAAAGCTGGCATAGCGGCTACGGTACACATTAGCGTGTGTCCAAGGGGTACGGTCGTTAATTACAACTTTGTAGCCATTGTATAAGTCATAATTGCTGTACCGGGAAGGTAAATCATAAGCATTAATCCACTGTCCGCCATTAAAATATACAAACTGATGGGTATTTACATCATAGTAAGTGTCAATATCAGGCATGTAATAGTAGTTTGCTTGATTGTACCCTACAGGGCCCCAGTCAGGCTGATTGCCTATATTTATACCTACACTGAAATTTATTTGCGCATTGGCCGCTTGGCTAAAAGCTAAACTGCTTAAAGCTATGGTTGCGGCTATTATTACTTTTTTCATAGTATCAGAATTTGGTAGTATGACAACCAGAATACCCCAATAGTTTAATTTATTTATGTATTGCTTTTATTACAGGGCTTGTTGAAAGCAAAAAAGCCCTGCAAGTAATTCTCTCAGGAGACTTGCAGGGCTTTTCAGTATAAAGAAATTAAAATGCTTTAGTGCTTATCGTCGGGTTTGATAGCAGCTAAAGTAGTTTGGGGTTTGCCAATTACTTTATAGCTACCCTCGCCTTTTAATATAGCAACCAGTTGAGGTTTATCCTGCATGGTTTTAATAGCTTGCGCCAACTCTTTATCGTATTTGAAATTGGTTTCATACCGGCCTTTGTCAAAGTAGTAACGGTCGGCAATTTCATTTTCCAGTATTTGCTTAATTTCAGGTTTGTACACCTGCAAATCATTCTTTTTATTGCTGGCTAGTTTGTTTTTCAGGGCCTCTATTTCGGGTTGCAGTTCGTTGTACTGCTTGTCTTTAGTAGCCTCGGCTTTTAAAGCAGTCAGTATCTTTTCGCTGGCGGTGCTGTAGGTGTAATTTTTACCGTTCAGATATTTTACAAAATCATCATACTCTGCATCCGTTAAAGCAAAAGCTCGGGGCGAATTAATTTTAGGATGATCGTTGCGATACATAGTAGCATAATCAAAAATGTACAGCTTGCTTACCAGGGTTTGGGTAATGTCAGCAAAATGTTCTGGTTTGATATATACATCAGGGTACACGCCGCTACCATCATAAACCGAACGGCCGTTTTTGGTTTTATACTCATGCAATGATGAATCGGCCATTTTTACCACGCTGCCATCATCCTTACGGTGGGCATAATCTAACGCCTGTACGCATCTGCCTGATGGGATAAAGTATTTGGCGATAGTAATTTTAACCAAACTGTTATATGGCAGGTTAAAGGTTTGCTGTACCAGCCCTTTACCATAGCTACGCTGACCAATAATAATAGCCCGGTCTAAATCTTGCAGTGAGCCAGCTACAATTTCGGAAGCAGACGCGGAGTGATTATTCACCAGAACTACCAGCGGCAGGTTCGGCTCCATCGGGTTACTTACCGTATTATAAGCAAAGTTCTTTTCTTTGATTTTGCCTTTTTGTGATACTACTTCTACATCCTTCGGTACAAACAGGTTTACAATCTTCACCGCTTCCTGCAAAATACCGCCACCGTTTGAGCGCAGATCTAGAATAATACCATTAGGGTTATTCTTCTTTAGGTTGGTTAAGGCAGTGGTAACTTCTTCGGCCGAGTTTTCCAGAAACTTGTCTAACTTAATGTAGCCCATATTGCCATCAACCATACCGTAGTAAGTTACATTGGGCTGCTTGATTTCTTCCCGAATCAGGTTCTTTTCAACTGCCGGAGCATCGCCTCTTTTTACCAGCAGTTTGATGCCGGCACCTTTGCTACCTTTCAGCAATTGGCTTACCTGATCGCTGTTGCGGCTGGTAAGCTCAATATCATTAATTTTCACCAATTGGTCGCCGGCACGTATATCTGCTTTTTGCGCTGGGAAACCTTCAAACACATCCGAGATATATACCTTGCCCTCACGCGCAAATATACTGGCGCCAATGCCACCATACTGGGTGCTTACATAATGTAAGCGGTATTCTTCAATTTCAGATTCGGGCACGAATTCGGTATAAGGGTCCAGTCCGTTCAGCATGGCATCTACGCCTGTTTTTACCAGTTTGGCCGAATTAATATCGTCCACATAGTTCATATTTACTTCCTTGTAAACCGAAGCAAACACATCCAAATTTTTGGATATCTGGAATAAATCATCACTAAAACTCCATAAGGTTGTAGCCAACATTACGGCTCCTGCTGCCCATCCTGCTTTCCGGTAAATGCTTTTTAATGCCATGCGTATATCGCTATAAAACTTAAAGTTACAAAAAAGCCCTTCTGTTTTTAATTGAAGAGCTAATATTTTACAGCCTTTGTTTATTAATAGTTGATTAACGCTTTTTGCAGCGTAAATGTTACACCGCAAGGCGTAAGCTCGCCAAATCCTTGCAGCATGATAAAAGCTATAATTACCGGCTATCTGCCCTCTGAAAATGGCAGTTGGCATGTGTTTCATATTTTATTACAGGTAATGGTTAAACCATTATTTACCAAGCTGATCTTAACAGCTCAACTTTATCTTAATGTCTGTTAACATGAAAAAAATTGTATTAAGTATTGCGTTCTTAATAGTTGCTGTTGTTGGTGCCCAAGCTCAGGTAAGTTTTGGCGTTAAAGGCGGCGTTAACTTTTCAAAAATCACGACGGATGATGTCAAGAAGTCATCCGTTGCCGGCTATCAGGCCGGTGTGTTTGCCCGCATTGGTAATGGCTGGTATTTACAACCCGAACTTTACTTAGGTAGCCGGGGTGGTAAGTTCGAGTATCAAGCCAATAGCAGTACCACAGTTACAGCAACCGATAAAGTAACCTTTACCACCCTGAATGTGCCTTTGTTATTAGGTAGAAAATTCGGCTTGAAAAATGCAAACGTACGTATCATGGCTGGCTTGATTTACTCTTACAATTTAAGCACCAATAAGAATTTTGCCTACAATGCCAGCGATGCCTATGCCGATTTTGGAGAGTACAACAACAGCACCTTAGGCTATCAGGCAGGTGCCGGGGTTGATATTGGCCATATTACGGCCGATTTACGGTATGAAGGTGGACTTTCATACATCAATTCAAATTATGGGCAACGCGCCAATTTGATAGCATTAAGTGTTGGGTTTAAGATATTCTAAAAATGAATTTATAGCAGAAAAGCGGAAAGCCGTTCATTTGCATTAGCAAAACGGTCTTCCGCTTTTTTGTTTAGTAAAAACAAGTTAAATATTAACTTACCTGTGTGCTATTTGCAGTGTTTAGCCAGATAGTTATCAGCCAGGTTGCTGCCGGTGTTATGAATAAAGTTCCAATCTTTGCAAGCCCCTTCGGTATCGCCTTGCTTCAGTTTTTCTTTAGCCTGCTCTAAAACATCATTCAGCAACTCATCATTAATGCCCAGTTGTTCTTTAAGGGCGATAATTTGACTTTCTTTATTTAAGTCGGCAGTACCTTTGTATTTGTTGATGTAATAGTTGGTTACAGCATTTTCCAGTTCCTGGCGGTTGCGGTAAGCTACAATAGCAGCATCCATGTTTAATGGTCTGTTGTTATTTGCATTGCATCGGGCATAATCGGGAGTAAAACGGATGGGCAAAATAATGCGGGTTCCGCCTTTATACCCGGCTGGTACATCCCATTTGCCTGAAGTAAGTTTAATTACCCGAACCGCTTCTTCGTCCAGGTCAATACCCGGCCCTTGCTCGGCCCTTACATCCGAAACTTTACCGTTTTCACCAACTGAAAAGCCCACTCGTATTACAGCGGCTATACAGTTTTGTCTTGAAAATTCCGGGTACATGAGGTGGCTGGCAATAAAACTATCAAAAGCAGCACTGCCACCTTTAAAAGCAGGCTGGCTTTGGGCAGTTACCCTTAAAGTAGCACCGGTTAGCAATAATATAATGAAGTATTTCAGCATCTTATCAGTTTAATTATAAAACGCTAACAGCTAAATCAGATTATAGTTGCTCCTGAAAACTGTAAAATAACATCAGGATCAGGAATGTTTTGCCGATAAATTTGCTCTTCCGAGTAGCGGCTTACACCGGGGTAATCGCCTGCATGGCCCTGCATATCAAACATGAGTTGAAAGTGCAGGTGTGGTGGCCAGTTGCCATTCTCGTTCATGTTACCTAAATGGGCTATACACTGACCTACGTTAATAGATTGACCAACCGTTAAATTTTGAATACTCTCTTGGCTAAGATGTCCGTATAAACTATATAGAGGCATTCCATCTAAATCATGTTCCAGAATGATAGTAGGCCCGTAATCACCAAAGTGATCATTGTTTTGAAAGCTATGTATTTTACCATACAAAGGAGCATAAACCGGAGTACTGGCTGGTCCCCATATATCTACACCCAGGTGCAAACGGCGTGGCTCATGCCCATCTGTATTAAAAAGCTCGCTACGAGCATATAAGGTGCGGTGTTCCATGTAGCCACCAATACCGTACCGGCAGCCACTTTTAGCCAACTCAGCATCTACCCAACTGCTAAACTTAACCGTGTCGGCAATATCATCAGGTGTTAAAGAAGTATTCGCTGCTGTAAAATCAAAAGAGAGCAGGCAGTCTGCACTTTTATCAAATTCAACTACCTGCACTACTCTATCGGTGTGGCGGCTTATATAAGCTGCTAGTTGCTGATGCTTATTCATTTAATACTGTCCAGCTTAACTATTCTTCATCCTTTTGCCGGTCTTCCTTGCTGATTTTATCAAAAATCTTGTCCATGCGTTCTACATACTCGTTAGTATCATCCACAAAAAATTCAAGTTGCGGAATAACCCTTACTTGGTCTTTAATGCGAGCGCCCAATTTGTAACGAATTTCGGAAGCGTGCGATTTAACAGTTTGCAAAGATTGCTGCGTATTAGCGGTATTAAAAAAGCTTAAAAAAACGCGGGCAATAGCCAAATCTGGCGTTACCCGTACTTTAGTAATAGTAACCAGCGTGTTGGGTAAAAAGCTCATCCCTTCGCGCTGAAATATAGCTGCCAGATCTTGTTGCAATACTCCGGCAAATTTTTGTTGACGTTTTGATTCCATGAGATAGTAATTAAAAAATTTAAGGCTTGAAGTTGAAGGTGCAGGTTAGAAAATAAAGGTAAAAATGCCGGTTTAGTTTGTATCAAGTTAAAATCCGTACAATTTAGGTCCTGATACAACTAAGCTTTTTACTTTACAGGCTAACTCTAATTACAGATATCCTGCGGGATTTCCTGCGTAATTTTAAGGAGTTTCTTTACAATAAGGGTACTGTCATAATCAGAACCAATACCTTCGCTGCCTGATCGTATTTTTTCTCCTTCTACTTCAATATAAACTGGTTCGTAAGGCTTTTCAAAGTTCAGCTGCGAATATTTAAGTTCCAGTTGGGCTGAACTGTCCACTACCCAATATTCGTGCGTGTCATCGCAGTTTTTGAAAGATTTAATTTCGGGGCCATAGCTGTACAAGCCTTTATAAACTTTTAAAGGTTTGTTGCCATTACGGTTACATGAACAGCAGGCCACTATACATACACCTAAAAAAAATAAACCGAGCCTCAACTGCATATTACAAAATTATAATTCTTGTTTAATTTCGTCTAACCCTTTTACACTTAGCCTAGCGCTGATGCCTGATGCAATCACGGCAATTACAGTTACTGTTAAAAACACCAGTGCAAAGTCACTTGCCTTTAGAGCAATAGGGTAGGCATCAATCACCATTAATTGTCCGCCCATTTTAACCAACCCGAACTGTTGCTGTAAAACACAAAATATCAGTCCCAACAACATGCCAATAATACAGCCAACCATAGAAATCATCATCCCTTCAAAAAAGAAGATGCCTTGTATGAGCGATTTACCTGCCCCTAAGCTGGTTAAAATAGCAATATCTTTGCGCTTATCCATTACCAGCATAGTTAACGAACCTATGATGTTGAATATGGCAATAATCAGCACAAAAGTAAGAATCATGAAAGTAAACCAACGTTCATAATTTAAGGTTTTGTATAGCTCTGTGTTTTGCTGATACCGGTTTTTTACTACAAAATTGCTGCCTAAATGCTGTGCTATTTCTTTTTGCTTGGTGAGCGTTCGGGTACGGCGTTTATAATTAAGTTCGATAGCTGATACATTTTGAGGCTCATCGAGCAGCTGGCGGGTAAAAGTAATAGGCGTAATAACCAGATCATCAAAATCCTGCTGAACGGAAAATACACCAGCCGGAAAAATAGAGCGTACCACAAATTCATCGGCCGGGTTTATAGAACTAACCACATTGCGCCTGGGCGAGTACACCTGCAATACCGATAGCGGGTCATGAACATTGACCGACAGGCTATTTTGTACGGTAGCGCCAATTACGGCACAGGGTTGCCCATTAAGGTTCAGAGTAAATGAGCCGTTTTGAATGGTGCTATCCAGTTGCTTATTCTTTAAAAAATCAGCACTTACACCTTTTATGGTACCAATAAACTGGCGGTCACCATAACGGATCAGGGCTTTTTCCTGTAATACTTCGGTATAGGAAAATAAAGCATCATCCTTTCGGATGATGCTAAAGTAAGGTGCATTAGGGTTAAATGTTTTTCCTTTAGCCGGTTCTATCCTGATTTCGGGCGTAAAGTTATTGTACAGCGATAAAATTACTTTTTCAAGCCCGTTAAATGCCGACAAGATAACCAGCAATGCAGCGCTGCCTACCAGCACACCCAGCATGGATATACCGGATATGATATTGATGGCATGCGTTTTTTTGCGTGAAAACAAGTAACGCCGAGCTATGAAAATAGAAGTATTCATTTCTGGATTATATCAACTGCCGGTAACTGGTTGCAAGTATCGGTATAATAATATAAGTTAATTAATATTTGCTATATGGCCACTAATTACGGGCAACCGGCCATTGATATAAACCTAAAAGAACGGATTATGTTGTTTTTCATAACCAATGGTTGTATCAGGGCCATGGCCAGGATAAACACGGCAGGTATCGGGTAGCGTAAATAGCTTTTCTTCAATATTTTGAAGGAGTTGGTTGTGGTTACCGCCGGGTAAATCAGTACGGCCAATGCTCCCTCTGAACAGCACATCGCCGCCCACCAGCAGATTATCGGCCACATCATAAAAGCAAAGATGAGCAGGTGAGTGGCCTGGTGCAAAAATTAACTGCAAAGTAGTTTCACCAAATTGAATATTTCCGGTTTCAGGCAAATACGTGTCGGGTAAAGGCGATAGTTCATAACGCAACCCGGTTTGCTGCGCCCATACTGGTACGGCTTGCAACACGATGAGTTCTCCCTCATGAAATTGTGGTTTCAAACCGTATTGATCGAACACAAACTTATTACCTAGTACATGATCAATGTGGCAATGCGTATTCAGCAGCAATACAGGTTTCAGGTTGTTGTTTTTGATGAAATTAACTACTGCATTCTGCTCGGCTGCAGTGTACATACCCGGGTCGATAATCGCACATTCGCCGGTTGTATCAAACAGCAAGTAGGTATTTTCCTGATAAGGATTGTTCGGGAATACTTGTATCGTAGCCATAGCCAAAAGTAAGGCTTTGCTGTGGTATTACTTGCTGTTTAACGTTATAGTTGTGTCAGGGTAAGGTTGATTTATCAAGGATACGTTTGCCTTTTGCCATCAAAAATTTAAAACTCTAAGGTGGTTCTCAGCAATGCAGATACAATTTTGCCTTGTGTTTCAAACACCGATGTAAAACGCCCTGTACCAGTACCGGCAAAGAGATTAACCTGCTTATTGGTAGGATCAATAATAAAATATTCTTTTACACCGGTTTTGGCATAAAGCTCTTTTTTGTTTACTACATCATTAAGCCGATTACCAGATAGAATTTCAATAATGATATCAGGTGCACCATAAATACCTTTATCGCGGATGATAGATTGGTTATCATGAAGTACCACCAGCAAATCAGGTTGAACTACTGATTGTTCTTCTTCGAAATAGACATCAACCGGAGCTGCCAGTACAATACCTTCGTTGCTGCTATTTAGTAAGTTAAATAATAATGCTGTAAGCTTAACTGCTATAGTTTGATGTAGTATAGAAGGTGCTGGCGACATGGTTAAAACATTATACAGTACTTCGCATCGGGTACCTTCAGGTAACAGTTTGTATATTTCAAGTGCGTTGGTTGGAATATTCAATGTGCGCATAAGCTGTACTTTATGCCAAGATATTAATTATTGTCTGCTTAACAAAGTAAATAGCCTTCAGCTCTTAATACTGAGCAGGTATGACTGTCAATTCTTCCACCGGAAGCTTTTGATTAGTTTATTTACATCCTGTTTGACAAAATCCAGTACGGGCTGTATAGAATCTAAGCGGGGCTGCGTGTTAAAGTACAAAGCTCCGCGAATGTAATGTTTGGTACTATCTGTTAAAAAGAACTGGGCTGAGGAGGCTGCATTACCCTCAATGGTATAGTAAATACCATAAACCTTACGGTCAGGGTAATGAATAATACCTTCATCTATTGATGTAGCTTTTACCGTGTGCTTGAAAGCAAAGGTATGCGCATCTTCTACCAGCTCGTTAAACTCTTTTTTAGAAAGTATAGGCTCGTAGCTCAGGTGCAAGGTGCCATTAAATTGCGGTAGTTGCAGGTTAATCCAGCAGGGTTTGGCATTGCGGGCTTTATCGGGTTCAATTACCGCATAGGTAGGGTAAACAAAGGTGTACGGGCAACTACCAGTGTACTGCTGGTAAGCTCGTTCAGGAAAATTAATACGGAAATACCCCCGTGGCTTAGGTGCATAATCAGGCTGACTGTGGCAAGCCGAAAATAGCAGCACCATCAGGCATAGCCAGCCCGTTAGTTTTAGGGGTGCTTTGCTTTGGAGTTCCATATTTCCCATGATTTTTCGGCTTGTAAAATCAGCATTTCATGCCCGTTTTTTGTGGCGGCACCCATTTCCCGTCCTTTGCGTAAAAAAGCGGTTTCTTCCGGGTTGTAAATTAAATCGTATAGTAAATGATCGCTATTGATGTACTCATAAGGGATAGGCGGATATGCTTCTATATCTGGCGACATGCCTACCGGTGTGGTATTAATAATTAGCGTATGCTCTTCTATATCCTGTGGTGTTAGTTGCTCAAATAAAGTACTCGTTTCAAAAGCTTTGCGAGTAACAATTTTATAGGGGATACTCATATCTGATAACACATATTTAACTGCACGGGCAGCTCCGCCATCACCTAATATTAGTGCCTGTTCATGATGTGATTTGAGCAAAGGTTTCAACGACATTTCAAATCCATAGGCATCGGTGTTAAAGCCTTCTAACCTGAAATCATGTCCGGCCAGCCCTACCTCGCCTGAAAAGGCAGCTAATACAGGGCTTTCGGATGATATACGGATGCAGTTAACGGCACCTATGCCTTTAGCATACTCGCTCATCCAATCCATCTCTTCCAAAATATCAATTTTATAAGGTACGGTTACATTCAATCCGCATAAATCCGGGTTCTGGTGCAACAAGTCCTGAAAATCCTGAACGCTTTGTAAGGGATATAACTTATATTCCGCATCTGTAATGCCTTCTTTTGCAAACTTTTCTTCAAAATAGCGTTGAGAAAAAGAATGTGAAAGCGGATAACCGATAAGCCCGTATTTTTTCATGTTCTAATCAGCAAGTTTACTTGATCTGTTAACAGGCAAAGCTAACTATTGATTGCATAAATTAAAGGCAAAGTAGAGGAGTTGGTCATAAAAAAAGCTGTTGCTTTATTTGGGGCAACAGCTTTTTTTATGAGGTGGAACCGCTAATGATGCATGTACCTGTTGATAATGTCCATAATGATTTTGTTTTTCTGCAACTGAGGCAGATAATCAAACAAAATATAATGTTTATCCGGGTCGGAAGTTAAGGCCAGTTCCAGATTGCTCAAGGCTTCGTTATAATCACCTTTGGCAAACAGGTAAGCTACCATGCGGTAGTATAACTCAGCCGCTTCTGGGTTATTCTTAATCGCTTCTGAAATTACCTCTATGGCATCCGTTAGCCGGTCTTGCTCGTACAATATGGATGAGTAATCTAGCCAGGCATCTACATCCAACGGGTTTAGCTCTACTACTTTATCATAGGCTTGTTCCGCTTCGGGCAAGTGGCCTAGTTTATATTCGGCATCGGCAATAGCAAACCAATAATCCGCATTGGCCGCATCCAAGTCCAGCGCTTTTTTGTAAAAGTGTAATGCCTCAAAATAGCGTTCTTCAAAATCAAGCGTTACGCCAATACCAAACCAGGCGTCTGCCAAGCGTGAATCCATGCGCACTGCTTTTTTATAAAACGAGCGGGCTTCATCCATTTGTTCCAGCTTCTCGTAACATTCACCTATAGCGCAGTAAGTATCAGCATTTGGTTGCTCATACTCGAAAGTTTGGCGATATACCTCAATAGCTTCGGCGTATTTTTCTAGATTAACCAGTGCATTACCCTTGTTAAAATAGGCTGATGCAAAACTGTCTTTAATCAATATGGCGTAATCATAAGCATCAATAGCTTTTTCAAACAGCCCTAGCTTGGTATATGCATTACCCAGATTGTACCAGGCAGCATAGCTGTAAGGTTCATTGTCAATATATTGCTGGTAAAACTGTATGCTTTCCTGCTGGTTATCGATCACATCATAGCAAAATGCCAGTTCATACAAGGCATCCTGGTTTTCCATGTTCTGCTCCAAGCATTGCTTTAAGTACTGAATGGCCTGGTCGTAATCGCCCATGTTTTGGTAAACGTAGGCCATGTGCAACAGAATATCATCAGTTTCTTCAGCCATGCCCAGCGCTTTCTCATAGTTTTCCAGCGCTTCGGTATAACGGTCCATACTCTCGTACAGGTTACCCCGAATAATGTATATATCAGCGTCTGAAGCTTCCAATAAGGATGCTTTATCCAACGCAGCAAAGGCCTCACTAACCCGGTTGGTTACTACCAGTAACTGAGCCTGTTTTATTAAAAATACCGCGGCAAAGGGGTGCTGATTTCGGGCATACTCTACTACCTGCAAGGCTTTTACCGGATCATTTTTTTCAATGTAATAATCAATAATGTTTTCAAATGCGTGGGCATCAAAAAAGTACTGATCATGATTACGGATCATCTCCTCGTAACGTTCAACTGAAAACCTGGGGTCTTCAGTAAAACCAAAATCATATTCTTCTTCCATTTAATCATTTTTACAGCGTCAGCTACAATATACAAAAAAATGATTATATTTCAAAGCTGTGGCCTGGATTTATAATTATAGTATTAAGGCTGCAAGCTGCAAATAAGTTTTTAACATACCACCAATGTGGATAATTTAATGGTAACTGATTGATAATGAATAAGGCATTTATTAGTGTAATATAAATGTCAAAAATACTATGATAAGGTGCTGTAAGTTTAAGTTCGTTAAGCATGAATAGGAGTTGATTAACAGCTAAGGTTATCCATTCAACTCCCGAATAAAATACCCGCTTTTCTAAGTTGTTTGGCAACTATTCAGGGGTTGTTGCGTTATATAACGTCTGGCTTTGTCTTTATAGCCAATTAATGTTGATATGAATATTCCTGTAAAATACTGGCTGGGCTGCATGGTAAGCGGTCTTTTGTTAAATTATACCGTTGTTCAGGCGCAAACGCCTACTACAACAACTCCTCCAGCCGAATTACCCCGCAACTGGCACACGCTCGATTTGAAAGCTGATGGCTACTTTGGTATCAGCCTGAATAAAGCTTACCAAGCTTTGCAAGGTAAGAAAAGCAAAACAGTAGTGGTAGCTACTATTGATAGCGGTATTGATACCTTGCAAAAAGATTTGCAAAGCATTTTATGGGTAAACCCTAAAGAAATTGCGGGTAACGGTAAAGATGACGACCATAATGGTTATGTAGATGATATACATGGCTGGAACTTTTTAGGCGGCCCAGGTGGTAAATGCGATTTCAACGAAACTACCGAAGAGGTACGTGAGTACAATCGCTTGAAAGGCCAGTACGAAGGTATCCCGGCAGCAACGGCCCGTCAGAAAAAGGGTTACGCTTACTGGCAGAGAGTAAAAGCTGTGCATGATTCTACCCTGAACAAGTCATCGGCCGAGTTAAAGCAATTATCAGGTGTGATGAATGTATTAATGGTAACTAGTGGCTACATTAAAAACGCTTTGCACCTGCCAGCTAACGGTTCATTTACCGCAGCCGATCTAAGTAAATTAACTTCGGCTAATGATACCGTAACACAAAGTAAAGGGGTCTGGTCTATGCTGTTTCAGGAAGAAGGTTCTACTTCTACCAATGTAAAAGTGCTGAATGATTTAAGCGAGTATCTGACCAAAATCAACAACGATGTAAACCCTGATCTGGAAGCCCGCCACCGTATTGTAGGCGACGACCCGAACGTACAAGATGGTAAACCTTATGGTAGTCCGTTGTTAAAGTTTGAAGACGCTTCGCATGGTACCGGAGTGGCTGGCCTGATTGGTGCCGTGCATGGCAACGGGTATGGTATTGATGGGGTGGCTGATAATATTCGACTGATTGCGATTAAGGCGGTGCCTAATGGTGATGAGTATGATAAGGATATTGCCAATGCTATTCGTTACGCAGTGGATAATGGCGCTAAAGTGGTAAACATGAGCTTTGGCAAAAAGATATCGCCGCACAAAGCTTGGGTAGATGCTGCTTTTAAATATGCTGCTGCACATGATGTGCTGCTGGTACAAGCTGCTGGTAACGATAACCAGGACGTTGACCTGAAACCTGAATATCCAAATGATATGTTTGAAGATGGCTCCGCTAAAGATGCACCGAACGTAATTAGCGTAGGCGCTTCGGCTGCTAAATTGGACGATAGCCTGGCAGGTTCATTTTCGAACTATGGTAAAAAGAATGTGGATGTTTTTGCACCTGGCGTGAAAGTAACTTCGGTAGATAAAGATGCGGAATTTAATACCGCTGATGGTACCAGCTTTGCTTCGCCGATTACAGCGGGGGTGGCTGCATTACTGCTGGAGTATTATCCGGATTTAAGTGCCCGTCAGTTAAAACAAATCCTGATACAGTCGGCTAAGCCTTTAACCGGCACCATGGTGCTGAAACCGGGCAGTAAAACCGAAAAAGTAGATTTCAGTACTTTAAGCAAATCAGGCGGTATTGTAAACGCTTACGAAGCTGTGCAAATAGCCGCTACCATGAAAGGTGAACGCAAATAAGCTTTGAGAAATAACATAAAGTGAAAAAAGCGGGTTTAATGCCCGCTTTTTTATTAGTTGCTTTCTGCTGTTACAGGTGTTACATGTTACAGGGTGTAACACCTGTAACACTGACAAACGGTTGGCAGTGGTGACATTGTTTCGTCAGTAGCTGAATTTGAATCTTTGCTATTTATAAAAGCTAGTAGTCACACGCCGTTGTCTGTGTCCTCACAGGCAACAATATTTCATTGACTATAGTAAATTATCTATAAGTAAGTTGTCTGTGAGGACACAGACAATGGCGAAAGAATTGGGAGTTTAGAACAGCGCTTATACATTTTAGTAGCTGAATATTTCTGTTTTATAAAGTAACATCATCAGTGCCAAATTTCTCAAATACTTGTTTAATGCCTGACTGTTTAAGTTGAATAGCTAATATTTCTATTTTAATAGCCGTCCAACCATTTTCATCAGGTGTAAGGTCAAATAAAGGATGTTCCTCATAAAATACCGTTAACACATTACCTGTATTAGAGGAAGAAAAGCCTTGCCTTCTTGTCGCGATAGGTCTGTTTTTATAAATAAAATCTATCTTACCGAGCTCAAAACTGTATTGCTTTGGGCCTAAATAAAGGTTTTGTTTGGTTATATGTATTAACTGGTTGTCTATTGAAACGGTACTGATTTTGTAATGCCAAGGTTTTAATGCAATTAAAAGTACGTTAAAGCCTAATAAATAAAATATGGCCTCAGGCCCGGTGCTAATTATAAGAACAACATCAGCAAACAGCATTAACCCTAATAAACAGTAACGTAAAGTGCTGCTACCATCATTTTCGTATGCTTCATATTTTTCCATTTTTACAGAATATAAATGCTTTTTAAAGCTTTAAAATATCTAACGCCCTAACTAAACCACTCCGTTACAGTGAAAACTTTGTGCTTATTTGCTTACTAAGAACCCTATTGCGTATAGCCAAACAAGGGTTTTCAATAAGTATTCTCATGAGTATAGCGCCAGCTATAGCACCTGCCAGGCAAAGTAAAAACATCTCATAGCTATTTACCTCTAATTTGATTTGGCTTTGAATAACATGAATAATCATTTTGTGCAGTAGATAAATAGCGTAGGAGAGGAAGGCCAATCTGGCCGTAAACTTAGATTGCATTTGGTACAAAAAACAAGCTGGGCAAGCGGCAGCGGCTACCCAGCAACCATAGGCTATAGCTACCAGCGGAAAGCCATAAACAGATGCGGTAAAGGTGGTAGGCTCCTGGCAAATAAAGTAGGCTATAATAAGTAGCAACAATCCGGCTAGCAACAGGCTGTTAGAATAAGCATTGGCTATATTTTTTACATTAGGGTAAAAAGTGAAAAGGGCGGCTAAGCCCACGCCCATCAGCAATCCATCTAAACGGGTATAGGTAGGGTAGTACAGGTATTTGTACCAAGTAATTACACTCGTGTCAGTTTCGTAAGCTGGTGCTACATAATGCCACCAGTTCCAGGCTCTAAGCACACCACTGAGTAACCATGCCAGCAAAAGCAGGTATATAGCATTACGTTTTACATTAAAGTATTGGCATGCTATAATGAGCAAAGGCAGCAATAAATAAAACTGCTCTTCAATACACAACGACCAGGCATGGGTAAAAGTGCCTGTATGGCGTAAATCGAGTCCGAAGTTTAAAGTGAATGTTAAATACTTGGTTAAGGATGCCAAATGTTCTCTTTCTCTCAAAAAAGGAAAAGCCAGATATAAGCTTAATACCACCAGGTATGGCGGAATAATTCTAAAAAATCGTTTAATAAAAAACGCTTTCAGTAGTATAGGTTTATCCTGCTGTATTCTACTGAAAAGCTGGCTGGCAATTAAAAACCCACTCAGCACAAAAAACAAGTCGACGCCAGTCCACCCAAAGCCTACCAGGTTACTGTCTATCCAGTCGGGGTGACCAAATGACCGGTAATGGTAAAGCAAAACCAAAGTAATAGCTAAGGCTCTTAAGTGATCTAAGCCGGCCAGATGGTGTTTGTTGTGCATGTTTGGTTCAGGAAGCGTAAAACAGGTGTAAATTATCAAACTATTTTGTAAAGGGGAACATAACGAAGCGTAACTATTTCCATAAAAGTCAAATACACATTTATCTTTTTTACTACGAATTGTTTTTCGGAACGCATTACCTATATTTGCCACTAAAATTTTCATTTTAACAACATAATGAGAGAAATACAGTTCAGAGAAGCGCTTCGGGAAGCTATGAGCGAAGAGATGCGCAAGGATGATAAAATATACCTGATGGGCGAAGAAGTTGCCGAGTATAACGGTGCTTATAAAGTAAGCCAGGGTATGCTGGATGAATTTGGCGCTAAGCGTGTAATTGATACCCCAATCTCTGAGCTGGGCTTTGCAGGTATCGGTATTGGTTCGGCCATGAACGGTTTACGTCCTATCATCGAGTTCATGACTTTTAACTTCTCGTTAGTAGCCATTGACCAAGTAATTAACGGTGCAGCTAAAATCATGAGCATGAGCGGTGGTCAGTTCTCTGTGCCTATCGTTTTTCGTGGCCCAACTGGTAACGCCGGTATGTTAAGTTCACAACACAGCCAATGCTTTGAAAACTGGTACGCTAACTGCCCAGGCTTAAAAGTAGTGGTTCCATCTAACCCGGCTGATGCCAAAGGTTTATTAAAATCAGCTATCATTGATCCGGATCCGGTTATTTTCATGGAATCAGAATTAATGTATGGCGATAAAGGTCCTGTTCCTGAAGAAACCTACTATATTGAAATAGGTAAAGCCGCTGTAACCAAACAAGGTACTGATGTAACTTTGGTAGGTTTTGGTAAAATTATGAAAGTAGTGAATGCTGCTGCTGCCGAGTTGGAAAAAGAAGGTATTAACGCTGAGGTAATTGACCTACGTACTGTACGCCCTATTGATTATGCTACCGTAATTGAATCAGTAAAGAAAACTAACCGTATGGTGTTTATAGAAGAGAGCTGGCCTTTAGGCTCTATCGCTACCGAGGTTGCTTTCAAAGTTCAGAAAGATGCTTTTGATTACCTAGATGCACCTATTTTACGTATCATGGGCGGTGACGTGCCACTTCCATACGCTCCAACCCTGATTCAGGAATATTTACCAAATCCTGAAAGAGTAGTTAAAGCGGTTAAAGAAGTAATGTACGTTACCAAGTAATAGCTTATAAAATCTTTAAATATTAAAAAGCCTGCTGTTTACACAGCAGGCTTTTTTGTTGTTGTAAAAGCTGATTAGATCAGGAATACGTCTTGGTTTGCAATATAGCTGTAAAGCAATCCGTTAATAAAAGTATAAACAGGTGCTGTAAGCCGCAGGGTTCAACAATTTGTATAAACACAAAACTAGAAGTGGTAGCATCGGTTATTTACATGCAATTGAATTAACAACTGCTAAATAGAATAGCATGAAAGTATTAAAGAAATTTACAATACCTGCCTTGTTGAGCTTGTTCGTGATTCTCACTTCGGCAACACAGGCTGGTAAAGAAACAGAACGTATCCAGAAAGCTACTTCGGTGCTGCATGATTTCAGCGAAATGAAAGAAAGCATCCCGTCAGAATTATTACAAATGGCCGAAGGTGTAGTCATTATTCCGAAAATGATTAACGCAGGCTTTGGTATTGGTGGCAAGCGAGGCAAAGGCGTAGCTATGGTGAAACTGGGTAATGGCAAATGGAGCAATCCAGTATTTGTCACCTTTACAGGTGGCAGCATTGGCTTCCAAATTGGTGTGCAGGCAGTTGACCTGGTATTGGTTTTCAAGCATAAGGGCGTACTCACCAAAGTGAAGAATGGTGATTTTACCATTGGGGGTGATATTTCGGCTGCTGCTGGTCCGGTAGGTCGTAGCTCAAGCGCAAATACCGATTATAAGCTGGATGCCGAAGTGTATTCTTATTCACGCAGCAAAGGTTTATTTGCAGGCTTAAGTATCAATGGTTCTAATATCTCGATTGATAAAAGCGCGAATACTAGCTTTTACGGAGAAGGCACTACTTCACAAGCTTTATTCGAAAGTTCAAAAAATACCTCTGCTGATATAGCCGATCTCAAAAAAGCTTTATCAGCTATGTAATCACATACAAAAGCAATCATAAAAAAGGCCGGTATCCTGTAATTGGATCCGGCCTTTTTTATGATTTGATAATGTTTAATCTTTCTTTTTTGAAGAAGATGATTTTACGCAGTTCGGCACTGTTTTACCACTTTTCTCTTTAGTGCCTTTCTTTTCGTAACCTGACCAACAAGGGTCTTTCTTTTCTTTAGTTGCCATAATGTTTAGCTGTTTAGTTACTGTATTCAGGCAATTACCGTTCCAGTTTGTTTATATCACAACTTAGGGCTATCTATAGCTATTGTACTTAATTTTTGATAAAGGTAAATGTTGCGTTTTTATAAGCTGGTTTTTGTAGTTGTGTACGTAAGTTTTTAAAGCTTTGCAGCGGGCCTTCGGTGGCAAACAAGTTGGTCAACCAAGCCGGTATTGATCCTCCCGGATCTACCTGCAAGGTATATTCTACTTTAATTAAATCGTTGCCCGCCGGGGTAATTACCCACTGACCTACCGAATGGCTGATGCGTACAATGCCGTCTTTTGCAGGTACCATACCGGGTACCGCCGGACCATCAACCGTAACAACTTTAGTTTCCGGATTTTGGGTAACAGTTAAATGCGCCACAAAATCACGGTTTTGCACAGGCCAGGGTACACTAATTTCCGAGTAGTAATACAGCTCGGCAGGTGAAACCTGCTTAATTAGCGTGCAGCTTTTGGTATGATATACCCAATTGGTACAAGCTTTTACATCCAGCAAAGCGGCAACCAATTGACTGGTAGTGGCTTTAAATTCACAGTTAACTTTAAGGGCTTTAACCTTCGAGTATGATACTGAACGGCTATACACCTTAATGCCATCTTTTTCGGTGCTTAGTTTCCATTCATTTTGGGCTTGTGTTGATGTAATACCAAATAGTAAAAATAGAATCAAGGTAAGGTTAAGCTTCATGTATTGCTGCATAATTATTATTGAAGGAAGTTGTAAGCACAATAGGCTAGTAGCAATGTAATAGCTAATTTGTTTTTCAGCAGTTTGTAATTCTTGAACAATGCTTTAGCTAAAAGCTTGTCGATAGGCTACCATAATAGCCAGTCGGGTGGTGCGGTCTAAATCAAAATCTTCAGGCATTTCAGGGCGTTGTGGTAGCCCGTTTTTGAAAGTGATTGGGAACAAGGCAATAAAATCATTTAAGGCAATCTCGTCTTGCAGCCAAGGTGTTTGGTTATAAATCTCGGACAAATTAAATTCAAACTTTCGTACTTGGTAAGAATCCATGAAAACAAAGATAATACACACTGAACTCCTGAAAGGGGACTTTTTGAATAAAAAATGCTGTTGATGCCGTGCGTAAGCTTTATTTTTGCTGCCCTCTTAATCACTTGGAGATAAATTAGATATTGCATGACCGAACATCATATTCAAATAGCGCAGGAGCTTTCCATAGCTTCCAAACAGGTAACAGCCACGCTGGCTTTACTGGATGAAGGCGCTACCGTACCTTTTATTTCGCGCTACCGTAAAGAATTAACTGGCAGTTTGGATGAGGTACAAATTACCGCCATCCGCGACCGGGCACAACAGCTGCGCGATTTGGATAAACGCCGCGAAGCCATCTTGAAATCATTAACCGATATGGGTAAGCTTACCCCAGAGCTGCAACAGCAAATTGATGCTGCTGAAACGATGGTAGCTCTGGAAGATATTTATTTGCCTTATCGCCCTAAACGCAAAACGCGTGCTACTACAGCCCGCGAAAAGGGATTACAGCCGTTAGCCGATTTAATTTTGGAGCAAGGCAAAGGCAACTTGGCTGCCGAAGCACAAAAATATGTGGATGCTGAAAAAGGCGTAACCACCTTAGAAGAAGCCTTAGCCGGTGCCCGTGACATTATTGCCGAAACCATCAGCGAGAATGCCGAAGTGCGTGCCCAATTACGTGAGCTGTTTGTAGAGAAAGGCACTTTCCAATCAAAGGTAGTACCGGGTAAAGAGGAGCAAGGGCAGAAGTATAAAGATTATTTTGACTGGAATGAATCGGTAAAATCGGCCCCGTCGCACCGTATTTTGGCGATGCGCCGCGGCGAGAAAGAAGAAATTTTGTACTTGGATATTACGCCACCCGAAGATGAAGCTGTTGTATTGCTAGATCGTACTTTCGTAAAAACCAACAATGCCGCTTCCGACCAGATCAGGCTGGCTATTGCCGATGGTTACAAACGTTTGCTGAAACCTTCTATGGAAACTGAAGCCCGTTTGCTAACCAAAAAGAAAGCCGACGAAGAAGCTATACGTGTATTTACCGAAAATGCCCGTCAGCTGTTGCTGGCTGCGCCACTGGGGCGCAAGCGGGTTATGGCTATCGACCCAGGCTTTCGTACCGGTTGTAAGGTAGTGTGCCTGGATGAGCAAGGTAAATTACTAGAATATACCGCCGTTTTCCCACATACGGGCGCCGGTCAAGCCCGCGAAGCGGAAAAAACAGTAAAGCACTTGTTTGATACCTACAAAATTGAAGCGATTGCTATTGGCAATGGTACAGCTGGGCGTGAAACAGAAACATTTGTACGCAACCTGCACTTGCCGGGAGTAACCATTGTGGTAGTGAACGAAAGTGGCGCTTCCATCTACTCAGCATCTGAAGTGGCCCGTGAAGAATTTCCGGATAAAGATGTAACAGTACGTGGCGCGGTGTCTATCGGCCGTCGTTTGATGGACCCATTGGCTGAGTTGGTAAAAATCGATCCTAAATCTATCGGAGTAGGCCAGTATCAGCATGATGTGGATCAGAATAAGCTGCAAACCGCGCTGGATGATACGGTAATTAGTTGTGTAAACGCCGTAGGGGTGGAGCTGAATACGGCCTCTAAGCAAATTTTAGCGTACGTATCTGGCTTAGGTCCACAACTGGCGCAAAACATTGTGGATTACCGCAACCAACATGGTGCGTTTCAGCATCGCGAACAGCTGAAAAAAGTACCGCGCTTGGGTGATAAAGCTTTTGAGCAGGCGGCCGGTTTCTTGCGTATTCAGGGTTCTGATAATCCATTAGAGGCAAGTGGTGTTCACCCGGAACGTTATAGCCTGGTAGAGCAAATAGCGAAAGACAGCAATGCTTCTATCAGGGATTTGATGACTAATGAAAAGCTGCGTAAAAGCATCCCATTGCAAAAATACGTGTCAGATAAAGTAGGTTTACCTACCCTGAATGATATTATAGCTGAACTGGCCAAACCAGGCCGCGACCCGCGTGAAAAGTTTGAAGCCTTCAGCTTTACCGAAGGGGTGAATGAAATTAAAGACCTGAAAGTAGGCATGAAGCTGCCAGGTATTGTAACCAACATTACCAACTTTGGTGCCTTTGTAGATATTGGCGTACACCAAGATGGTTTAGTGCACCTGAGCCAGATTACCAACCGCTTTATCAAAGACCCAAATGAGGTACTGAAAGTGCATCAGCAGGTAGAGGTAACAGTAACCGAGGTGGATGTAAACCGCAAACGTATTTCATTAAGCATGAAAAAGGAAGAAGATAGCAGCGCTGCCAGAAAATCTATGCCATCAAATGCCAACAGCCGAAACAGGAAAGAACCTGAAACGGATATGCAGAGCAAACTGGCAGCGCTTAAAGCCAAGTTTAAATAAAACTTGGCTTTAGCTTCTTTACTCTAAAGTAATTTGCCTTTTTATACTTTCTTCTAATGAAATAAAGGTTTCTGTACGTTGTATGCCTGGTACGCTTTGTATGTGCTCGTTCAATACTTCGCGCAAATGATTGGTATCATGGCATACAATTTTTGCAAAAATGCTCCAGCCGCCAGTGGTATAATGCAGTTCAACAATCTCGTTAATTTCTTTAAGCTTTTTTACGGCCTCATTGTATTGTGAGCCTTTTTCCAGATAGATACCTAAAAAAGCGGTAACATCATAACCCAGCTTCTGTGGGTCAACTTCTAAGCTGGCACCTTTAATTACGCCCATTTCCTCCAGCTTCTTCATCCGAACGTGGATGGTGCCGCCTGATACAATTAAATCTTTAGCTATTTCCGTGTAAGGCGTAGTAGCATTTTTCATCAGGATAGATAAAATTTGGATATCCAAATTATCAATTTCTAAATTGTGAGGTTTTCTATGAGGCATAAATTTATAATTATGTATTTATATACAAGGATAATTAAAGATTGAATAAAAATGCAAATAATTTCTTGAAATATTTGCAAGAAATAGAGAGTTGGTTTAAATTTGTATCAAGCAAATGGGAAATATTTCCCAATCGTTCTTAAAAACAATACTGTTGGGTGGTGAAATTTTTGGCAGACACACCTCCTTGTCCCGGTGGCGGAGAGCATAGGAAACCCGAAGCGGGCTAACTACTCCATGAAGGTTCGATCCCTTCCCCAACAGCTCTTCTCATAATTTAGGTTTATAATTGGTTAGTAAAAGTCCCCCTGCCCATCAGGGGGCTTTGCTTTTTATAAGCATTTTGTTTGGCTAATCATAGTAGACTTGTTAATGAACAAAGGCTGTTTAAGCTTCTTAAATCATAGAGTTTATTCAAAAAAGCTCTGGTAATTTCAGCTTCTATCAATATTCTGCAACAAAACTGCTATAAAAGGTGGTTTGACATTATTATAACAGGCAAAAATTGCAGTAGCTGGTTAATCTTAGTTAAATTTGAGATACGATTTTTAAAAACCGATTATTATGCAACCATTTGCTATATTTCACGAACATCCGGATTGGTTTAAGCCCTTGTTTGCCGAGCTGGATAAAAAAGGTATTCCATACCAGTCTATCAACCCAACGCAACATCAGTTTGCTATTGAAGAAAAAGCACCACAGTTTTCATTGTTCTTTAATCGCATGAGCCCTTCGGCTTACCTGCGCGATGGTATTCAGGGTACTTTCTATACCTTAAATTATTTAAAGCATCTGGAGCATCATGGCATTCGGGTAATTAATGGTTACCGGGCTTTTACTTATGAAACCTCAAAAGCTTTACAACTAATTTTAATGCAGCAACTGGGCATTAAATATCCGAAATCGAGAGTAGTTAACCATACTTCGCAAATTGAAGCGGCTATTGAAGGCTTGCGTTTCCCGATTGTGATTAAAGCCAATATTGGCGGCAGCGGTGCAGGTATCGAGAAATTTAACTCCATTGAAGAGGTTCGTGAAGCTATAAAAAATAACCAGGTTGATTTTGGGGTAGATCATACCGCATTGGTGCAGGAGTTTATTCCAGCTCGTGGCGGCTATATTACCCGTGTAGAAACGTTAGGCGGCAAATACCTGTATGCTATACGTGTTTATACCACTGGTGAAAGCTTTAACTTGTGCCCGGCAGATATTTGCCAAACTACTACCGGACAAGATCTGGTACGTAACGCTTGTGCGCTGGATGCTCCTAAGAATGGCTTAAAAGTAGAGAACTTTACTCCATCAGCCGAAATCATTAAAAACGTGGAAACGATTATGCAGCAAAGCGGTATTGACGTGGGCGGCATTGAATACATGATTGATGATCGTGATGGTGAGGTATATTACTATGATGTAAATGCCTTATCAAACTTTGTGGCTGATGCTGTAAATGTAATTGGCTTTAACCCACATGAGCGCTTGGTGGAGTTTTTAGAGCAGGAAGCGGTAAAGAAAAGCGAAGACGTAGCAGTAGTATAATTGGGTAGCGGGTTACAGCTTGTTTGGCAACTCGCAATCATTAACACAAAACAGTATGAATTACGGATATTGGATGCCCATTTTTGGCGGATGGCTGCGCAATGTGGAAGAAGAGAACATGACCCCTACTTGGGATTATGTAAAGAAGCTGGCCATCAGAAGTGAGGAAATTGGTTTTGATTTGGCCTTGATTGCCGAATTGTACCTGAATGATATTAAAGGCGAGCAAGCACCATCATTAGATGCGTGGTCAACAGCGGCTGCTTTAGCTGCTGTAACGCATAAGCAAGAGCTTATGGTAGCTGTGCGGCCTACTTTCCATAATCCTGCGCAATTAGCCAAGCAGGCGGCTAATATTGACCATATCAGCAATGGTCGTATTTCGTTGAACGTGGTATCATCCTGGTGGAAGGATGAGGCCGAGAAATACGGTATTCAGTTTGAGCAGCATGATGATCGTTATGCGCGTACTGCTGAGTGGCTGGATGTGGTAGATAATGTTTGGAAAAAAGACCATTACAGCTTTAATGGTAAATACTACAAGGTAAACGATAATGTATTACAGCCGAAACCGGTATCGCAGCCACGGCCTAAAATTTATGCTGGTGGCGAATCTGAAGCCGCTAAAGACCTGATTTCATCTACTTGTGATGGCTACGTGATGCATGGCGATTCGCCTGAACTGATTGGCCGCCGTATTGCTGATTTACGCGAACGCCGGGAAAAGAAAGGCTTACCACCCATGACCTATGGTGTGGCCGCTTACAGCATCATCCGTAATTCGGAACATGAAGTACAAAAAGAACTGAAACGCATTACTGATGTACAGGAAGGCAGCTCAGGCTACAAAAATTACCAGCAATGGTTATCAGGTACTCAGTTAGAACAACGGGTTTCTTTAGAAGATTATTCAGTATCTAACCGGGGCTTACGTACCGGATTAACCGGCACGCCTTGGCAGGTACAAGATCGTATAGCCGAATTTGAAAAAGTAGGCGTTGATTTCTTCTTACTGCAATGCAGCCCTCAACTGGAAGAAATGGAGCGCTTTGCCGAAAACATTATTGAAGCTCAAGTAAGCTAATTTCATCATATAGCATAAGAATGCCACAGGATCATATTCCTATGGCATTCTTGTTTATAAGCTGTTTTCTTGGAGTTTCAAACTTGTAAAATGTTCAATAGTGTAATATATATAAAGGTTGGTAGCATAAAAATTACTTTTATCCTTCTATCTGCGGTAAAACGTTTATTCGCTTTTAATGTTAAACCTTTTATAATAATATTCATCCTATTTATAAATAATAGAAACTATGAAAGCACTTAAAGTTTTAACCATCGCTTTAGCAGCAACTTTAGCCTGGGGTAGCGCCAGCGCGCAGCATCACCGTCGTCATCGCGTTATTGTGAAACACCGCCGTCATCATGTGGTAGTGGTACATCACCGTCACCACATGTAATAGCATAAAAAAAGCTGGTTTAACAAAACCAGCTTTTTTTATGTAAGTATATTTTATTGCTTTTACAGCTTGCGTTTTACTTCTACATTTTCGTAAGCTTCCACAATGTCGCCTACTTCAATGTTGTTGAAGTTCTGAATATTTAAACCACACTCGTAACCTTGGTTTACTTCTTTCACATCATCTTTAAAGCGTTTCAGTGAGGCCAGTTCGCCAGTGTAAATTACTACACCATCACGTATGATGCGTATTTTACTATTACGGGTAATTTTACCATCCAGTACCATACAACCTGCAATAGTACCCACCTTGCTGATTTTGAAAGTTTCGCGTATTTCTACGTTAGCCACAATCTTCTCTTCAAAGGTTGGTGCCAGCATGCCTTCCATCGCGGTTTTAATTTCGTTGATGGCATCATAGATGATGGAGTACAGGCGGATATCAATTTCTTCCTGCTCGGCCAGTTTACGGGCACTGCCTGAAGGGCGTACCTGGAAACCGATGATGATGGCATCAGAAGCTGAAGCCAGCAATACGTCTGATTCGGAAATCTGACCTACAGCTTTCGAGATAATATTAACCTGGATCTGGTCAGTTGATAATTTCAGCAATGAATCTGACAACGCTTCGATAGAACCATCCACATCACCTTTTACAATGATGTTCAGTTCCTTGAAGTTACCAATTGCCAAACGACGGCCAATTTCATCCAGCGTAATGTGTTTCTGTGTACGTAAGCCTTGTTCGCGTTGCAGTTGCAAACGTTTGTTGGCAATGTCACGAGCTTCCACTTCACTTTCCAGTGAGTTGAATTTATCACCTGCGGTTGGCGCACCGTTCATACCCAATACTTGTACCGGGGTTGATGGGCCAGCCTCGCTTACACGCATACCGCGCTCGTTGGTTAATGCTTTTACACGTCCGCTATAGCTACCGGCTAATATAGCATCACCTACGCGTAAGGTACCTGATTGTACCAGTACGGTAGTTACAATACCTCGGCCTTTATCCAGCGCAGCTTCAATTACGGCACCTACGGCACGTTTTTTAGGATTAGCTTTCAACTCAAGCAACTCGGCTTCAAGTAGTACTTTTTCAAGCAACAGGTTAACATTTAAACCTGATTTGGCTGAAATTTCCTGAGCTTGGTATTTACCACCCCAATCTTCAACCAAAATATTCATAGTGGCTAATTGCTCGCGTACTTTATCGGCATTAGCACCTGGTTTATCAATTTTGTTAAAGGCAAAGATAATAGGAGCACCGGCAGCCTGCGCGTGGTTAATCGCCTCGCGGGTTTGCGGCATTACGCTATCGTCTGCAGCAATAACAATAATTACAATATCAGTTACCTGAGCACCACGGGCACGCATAGCGGTAAACGCTTCGTGACCTGGCGTATCCAAGAAGGTAATTTTACGTTTATCTTCCAGCGTTACTTCATAAGCACCAATGTGCTGAGTAATACCACCTGCTTCACCGCCAATTACGTTAGTTTTGCGGATAAAGTCAAGCAATGAAGTTTTACCGTGGTCAACGTGACCCATAATGGTAACGATTGGCGCACGTGGAACTAAAGTATCTGGTGCATCCGGTTCATCCAGATTGATCTCTTCTTCATCAGGTTTCACAAAATCAACCTGGTAGCCAAACTCGTCGGCCACAATGGTCAATGTTTCAGCATCCAACCTTTGATTGATAGATACGAACATACCCAGGCTCATACAGGTTGAAATAACCTGCGTAACCGATACGTCCATCAATGAAGCCAGTTCATTAGCTGTTACGAACTCTGTAACCTTCAATACTTTGGATTGCAGTTCTTGTTCCAGTGCTGCTTCCTCAGCCGATGCGGCTACATCATCACGTTTTTGACGGCGGAATTTAGCCCGCTGTGCAAATTTGCCAGATTTACCGGCACCGCTCAAACGAGCCAGTGTGGCTTTAATCTGGTCTTGTATTTCTTTCTCAGTTGGTTCTTCTTTAGGCGTACCCGCTGGTGCAGCATTACGATTGCCAAAGCCCGGACGGTTATTATAACCGCCTCCGCCTTGACCTGGACGATTGCCACCAAAGCCGCCCTGACGGTTGCCACCTTGTTGGAAACCACCACCCGGACGATTGCCGCCCTGGCCTTGACCAGGATGACCTTGGCCTCCACCTTGTTGCGGTTGTTGGCCCTGACCTTGCTGAGGGTTGTTGTTATGATTGTTGTTACCCGGTGGGTTATCTTTACGTTTACGCTTACGTTTTTGATCGGCAGCGTTCGAGTTAGATGATGATGCCACAGGCTGGTTACGACGGTTGTTTTCAACCGGTAACTGAATTTTGCCAATTACGTTAGGCCCGGTTAGGCGTTCTGCTTTCGCACGTATTACATCATCTTCTGGCGGCGTTGCGGCAGCTGATACCGGTGCAGCTGGTGTAACAGGTGCCGAAACTGGCGCTTTTACTTCTGGTTGTGCTTGTGGCTGTGGAGCCGGCTTTTCAACAACCGGAGGTGTAACAGGTGCAGTAGGGGCTGGTGCTGCCACTTCTGGTTTAGCTTCAACTTTAGGCTCGGGCGCAGGGGCTGGTGTCACTGGCTTTTCAGCAACAGGTGCCGGAGCCGGTTTAGGCTCAGGAGTAGCAACAGGTGCCGGAGTTGGTTTTACTTCTGGCGTAGGTGTAGGTGCTGGTGCCGCTGCTGGTTTTTCAGCTACAGGCTCCTCTTTTACTGCCGGACGTGGCGCTGGCTTGTTCAGGCTGTCCAGATCAATTTTGCCTACTACCTTTACACCTGGCAAATTGCCTTCATGCCTTTGCTCCTGCGGCTTGGCCGTAGTAGGGTTAGGTCTGTCGGCAGCATAGTTGCCCGCATTTTTAATTAAAATTTCATCACGGTCAAAGTCTTTAGAACGATGATCGGATGGCTTGTCAGGAACAGAACCCGGCTCATCACGGCGTATCTTGCCGATGTTGATTTGCTTGGCTTTTTCCTTCTCGTCCTTGTCGGCAGAAAATTCCTTCAATAAAGCGGCATACATGTCGCTATTCAGCTTAGCCATAGGTTGTTTTTCTACCTTGTAGCCTTTTTTAGCCAAAAAGTCGACAATGGTATTCATACCAATGTTGAGTTCTTTTACTGCCTTAATTAATTTTATGCTTTTGTCTTCTGACATTTAATATTTGTTTCTCTGCTTATTGTATTCAAAAATACGAAATTTTATTGGCAAATTCAGTTTATTCGAATTCAGCCTGCAGAATTGATATAACTTCTTTTATAGTTTCTTCTTCTAAATCTGTACGTTTCACCAATTCGCCTATGCTCAGGCTCAAAATAGATTTTGCTGTATCTAAACCAACACGTTTAAGCTCATCAATAATCCAGCCATCTATTTCATCTGAGAACTCTTCAAGGTCCACATCTTCTTCCTGCTCGTCGGCTTCACGGTAAACATCAATTTCGTAACCCGTTAATTTACCAGCCAGTTTGATGTTATGACCACCACGACCTATCGCCAATGATACCTGATCGGGCTTTAAATAAACCGCTGCGGTTTTCTTTTCATCATCCAGTTTAATGGAGGTGATTTTGGCTGGCGATAAAGCACGCTGAATATACAATTGAATATTGTTGGTATAGTTGATAACGTCGATGTTCTCGTTTTTCAACTCACGTACAATACCGTGTATGCGTGACCCTTTCATACCCACGCAGGCACCTACCGGGTCAATACGATCATCGTATGATTCAACAGCTACTTTTGCGCGTTCGCCCGGTTCCCGTACAATTTTTTTAATGGTAATCAGGCCATCAAAAATTTCAGGTACTTCCAGTTCAAACAGGCGTTGTAAAAACTCAGGTGCGGTACGTGAAATGATGATCTTAGGATTGCTGTTCATCATATCAACCTTACTCACTACAGCTTTTACGCTGTCGCCTTTTTTGAAATAGTCGGCTGGTATCTGCTCACTTTTAGGTAGCAGTAGTTCATTGCCTTCATCATCCAGCACCAGGGTTTCTTTTTTCCAAACCTGGTACACTTCGCCAGAAATGATTTCGCCTACGCGGTCTTTGTATTTTTTAAAGATCTCGTCTTTTTCCAGCTCCAGAATTTTAGATACCAAAGTTTGGCGAGCTGCCAGAATAGCACGGCGGCCAAAGCTCTCCAGAGTGATTTGTTCTACATACTCTTCGCCTACTTCCAAATCTGCATCAAATTTATGAGCTTCGGCTAATTCAATTTCCAGATCATCATCTTCTGAAAAGCCGTCTTCCATTACGGTACGGGTACGCCATATTTCCAAGTCACCATTGTCGGTGTTTACAATTACGTCGCAATTTTCATCAGTGCCATACTTTTTACGAATCATGCTACGGAATACATCTTCCAGCACGCTCATCATGGTAGGCCTGTCAATATTTTTGAAATCTTTAAACTCCTGAAAAGATTCAATTAAATTAATACTGCTCATTTTATTTAAACGATATTAAAACTTTTGTTTCTATAATACTATCCGTCGGGATGGCGCTTTCCACCACTTCGGCCTTTTTACCTTTCGGTTTAATTCTTTCTTCAAGCAATACATGGTCGGTCAGCAAGGCTAACAGTTTGCCCTCGCGTTTGCCGCCATCGGTAGTTTTAATGCTCACCTGCCGGCCTATGTTTTTTTGAAACTGGCGTGGCAACGTAAGCGGGGTATCTATCCCTGGCGATGAAACCTCCAGCGTATAAGCATCAGCTATGGCATCTTCCTCTTCCAGTTGATGGCCTACATAACGACTAACTTCAGCACAGTCGGCTACGCCAAGCCCTTGATCGCCATCAATTAAAATAAGCAGTTTTCCGCCACTATGCATTTTAACGCTTACCAAAAACAAGTGAGGTTTTTCGGTCAGCTTTTCTTCTACCAGTTCGGTTACTCTTTGTTCAATACTCGTCATTACATGCTCCAATCCATCGCAATAGATGGGTAAATAAAAAGAGGGGACATATTTGTCCCCTCTTTTGTAAAAGCAAATGTATAAATAATATTTTATAAGTGCAAATGTAAGCGGTTGATTAGTGCGTAGTTGGATAATGAATTAACCGAAGTAAATAATTACATGCCTTTAGGCTTACTATCCAGCAGTTAAAGGAGCTTAACACCAAGTAATGGCTTGACCTATTATCAGTTAATATTTTCTATAAACGTTATAAAGCACATTCAAATCCAATTGGGTAAGCTGTGGGCTGGTATCAGTTTGAATAAAGTGCAGTTTAAAGGCCCGAATAGCATTGGTTAAGTTAGAAGTGTCATAACCCATCAGACGTAAGGCAATAGCCGGGTCAAAATCGGCAGGGGCGGGCTCCAGTACCTCATCACTCCAGTAACCAAAGCCATGTTCGGCCAGTGTTTTCCAGGGAAAAAAGGCACTAGGGTCGGTTTTACGGCCGGGCGCTATATCTGCGTGGCCAATAAAATTAGCGGTAGGGATATTGTACGTTTTTTTTAATCGCGCCAGCAACAGCATCAGGCTTTTAATTTGTGCATCGCTAAAAGGTTCAAGGCCATTATTGTCCAGTTCAATACCGATAGAACAACTGTTCATATCGGTAACATTGCCCCATTTGCTTACACCCGCATGCCACGAACGTAGATAGTCATTCAACATGTGTACTACCGTACCATTGCGGCCAATTACATAGTGCGCGCTTACCTGGGTGCTTACCATAGTAAAAGTTTTTATGGTTTGCTGAATGGAATCTTGCGCAGTATGGTGAATAATCACGTAGTTAGGCTTACGCAAATTGAAGTTGACCGTACTCATGAAACTGGATGGGATGGCTGCGCCTGTACTGTCATTTAGTACAACGGGCTGCATCTGCTTGGCTACATCTAAAAAGCTATCTAACTGCGATTGGTAAACTTTTTTAACATCCGGTACATTAGCTACCACCGGTTTACGGGTTTTACAGGCAGTAAAAGTGGTCAGAATTATTAAAATATATAAATAGGGCCTAAATTTCATCATGAGTTTATATGTTCAACCAGCGGGTTGAAGCTGCTAATGTAAATAAAGTATTTGGCAGGGCAGTATGCAGATGTAATTGCAGATTGGTACAAGACACTACTACAATCGTGATTTAGATGTTTTTCCTGAATCCAGGATATGCAGGTATTTGATGTCATGGTCGTGGCTAACGTGCTGTACAGCGTAGGTTTGGTAAATAGGTTCCTGATCGCTAGCTGTAGCTACATCCACATAAAAAATATTGTTGCTCATTTGTACCTGTTGTATGTTGTTGAAATTCATCAAGGCCTCCATAGGTGCGCCACTTCCCTTAGGATGACGGTATATGATGTTGTTGGTTAATCGAGCTAAAGCAGCAGGCTTAAAGGTTAGGATTAATCGGGTGTCAGTTATTGTATTCCGATCAAATACGGGCAGCACTAAATCTTCAAAGTGTAATATGCCTCCTGAATTATCTGCCCCATTTTTATACCCTTGCATGATAGAGTTGGTAGCACTAAGGGTACAGCCATAAAAATTAAGCCCCCTGGATAAATTATGCGATATGTTAATGAGCTGACTTCTGGTTAAAACTATAATAGCATGTTCGAAATAAACATCATGATTGCTATAATCTAGTATAGAATCGACAAAATCAAGTTGGCCAATAAAGGTGGCTTCTCCTTGTGGATTAATTTGGCAATGATTGAAAGTTATGTGATTAATTAGTTCAGAGGGATAAGTATTTATACCACCTGTTCCTAATCTGACTTGGTTAGGATTATTTGGCAATCGGCTATTAAAATTGCAATTAGTAAAGGTGCACTTTGAGCGACCCCATGCCATTAGGTAAATACACTGAAAATTTTGGACATTCAAGGCAGTTGCCGTTACCTCAGCATCTATACCTTCAATATGAAATGTACGGTCGTAACCACTAATGGTACAATTGCTTACTTGCAAATACACCCGATGATCACTTTTAAGTGTGTTGAACCCCTCAACGCAAATACCACACCTGCTGGCATAATTGTTATAGCTTGATGGATTATAGGCATTAATATGGCAGTTGGTAATGGCAGAGTGACTTTGCCGGCGGGTAGGTCTTGACGTTTCCAGGTTGGTTTGGCACAAGTATATGCCGTCGCCAAAACTGTCAAATTCATTTTCCAGCCGAAATTTGCCGCCTACATTCTGAAAGTTCAGGTTTTGGAAATTAGCATACACAAAGTTATAGGTACGCGTGCCCGACCCTTGTATGTTTTTAAAATGGCAATTGCTGATGTTAACCGTAAAGATATCTTCCGCTACGACCGCATGTATTCTTTTTATAGCGCTAATGTTAGGTTCAGTAAATTGAGGGTTAGGCACACCACCATCAAAATCCAGATTATCGATAAAAACACCAGTACCTTGAGTGTCTGTACCTGCACTTGTAAAAAAGCGTATCAGGTTCACTTCACTTGATGCGGATGTAACAAGAGGCGAGGCTTTAATCAAGGCGCCATTGCCTTCTATAATCAAATGAAAGTTATCGGGAATATCAAGCGCAATTACCTGATCAAAACGGTAGGTGCCTGGTGCTAACCTTACTTTAGTATGCGTATGAATAGCTGTTTCTATAGCTTTTTTTATTTGTGGTGCTGCATCAACGCTGCCATCAGCTTTAGCACCGAACCAGTTTGCCTCAACCGCATCACCAACTATTCTTTTCCAAGCACCACTGGAAGGTGTATGGTCAACTGCCGGTCTCAGTATTGTACCACCGTCATCAGGAGCTATTGAGCTATTCTCCCAAATAAAAAGGCCCTCACCGCCATCGCCTTGCATAGCACAGCCTTGTACAAAAATAGTATCGGTGTAAGCCGTACAATTACGTAATGCAGAATAATCGGATAAGTTAATCATGTATTTGTATGTTCAACCGGCAGGTTGAGCGCTACTAATGTAAACAAAGTATTTAGCAGGTTTTGGAGAGCAGATTAACAATTTAGCTACATTTAAGTACATAGCTATTGCTTTTCATGAAGGCATATTTTGTACAATATGATAAATAGGTGACTATCTTATATGTACAGGTTATTTTGAAGTTTTAGTAGGCCCGTTCCAATCCGTTAATAGTACGGTTATACCTGCAAGCGCGGTAAAGCCCAAATTAAACAATAAGGTTTTTTTATCTTTTCTAAAAGGCTTTAAAAAACTTTGTAGTGCAAATTGTCCTACGTTAAACGGATCAATTTTGCCATGTACCGGAAACGGAATAAGCGGTTTTACCGCTACAGGATGGTCGGTAAGAGCAACGTAAATTAACAATGCTAAACCTTCTGCCGCATAAGTATTTCTTACAGTTTTCTTTAAGCCTAATATGGATGGTAGAGTAAGTAAGCTGCCTACTAAAGCATAGTCAATCAGGCCATGCATTTTAGGAGAAATAGGTTTTGCATTCATAAAGCACGAATTAAATAGTGTATTTTAACCTACAAACTTGAATCACTAAACGTATTACCCTGCCGTATATCGCCGGTTTCGTAGCCTTTTTTAAACCAGTACATGCGTTGTGCGCTGGTACCATGTGTAAATGAATCGGGTTCTACACGGCCCTGGGTTTCCTGTTGCAAGCGGTCATCACCTACAGCGCTGGCAGCGCTCAAGGCGCTTTCAATATCCTGCTGGTTAATTACCCCTTTCATACTTTGTTCATAATGGGCCCATACGCCGGCATAAAAATCGGCCTGTAATTCCACTTTAACCGACATGCGGTTGCGTTCTTCATCGCTCATGTTCTGTTCGGCTTGTTCTACCTTATTTGTAGTGCCTAACAAATCTTGCACATGGTGCCCAACCTCATGCGCAATTACGTAAGCCCGCGCAAACTCGCCCGATGCACCTAGCTTGTTTTGCAATTCATCAAAAAAAGATAAATCCAGATATACTTTCTGATCGCCTGGGCAGTAAAAAGGTCCGGTTGCCGACTGTGCAAAGCCACAACCTTCGGTATTAACACCACCACTGTAAAAATGCAGAATAGGTTCTTTATAGCTTTGACCCATATCGCTGAATAGCTTGTTCCAAATGTCTTCCGTATCAGCCAGCACCACGCGCGAAAACTTCATCTGGTCATTTTCATCCTGCGTTACACGCTGGTTTTGTTGCTGGCCCTGACCTTGGTCGGTACCGCCATTCAGCATTTGCGTAGGGTTCACACCGGTAAACATATAGATAATAAGGCCGATGATGCCTACAATGCCACCACCTACAGCCATACGGCCACCACCACCGCCGCTACCTTCTTCTACGTTATCGCTTTCGCGTCTGCCCATCCATTGCATGAGTATCTGATATTTAATGTTAGTGCATAACAGGAGGTTGGCAGGGTTTGTTTTTGTGGAATAGAAACAAGAACCGAGAGCCAAGAACCAAGATGTTGGGATAGTTCTTAGTATGCAGTAGTGCAATAGCTATATTAATTTTAGCACTCGATGGCCTGGTTGCTTTTTTCTAGGTTCTCGCTTCTTAGCTCTTGGTTCTTGTTTATATTTCCACTAATGTATATTTGCGTCTATGTCAGAAAAGAAAGTAAGAGTGCGCTTTGCGCCAAGTCCGACAGGTGGTTTACACCTGGGCGGTGTGCGTACCGTATTGTTTAACTACCTGTTTGCCAAAAAGCATAACGGCACTTTTGTGCTGCGTATTGAAGATACCGACCAAAACCGCTACGTAGAAGGTGCGGAAGAATACATATTTGAATGCTTGAAATGGTGCGGTTTGAATGCTGATGAAAGTGCACAGGTAGGTGGCCCTTTTGCGCCTTATCGCCAAAGTGAACGTAAATCATTGTACCGCGAGTATGCGGAAAAACTGGTGCGCCAAGGTCATGCTTACTATGCTTTTGACACACCCGAAGAACTGGAAAAACAACGGGCTACAGTCCCGAACTTTCAATATGGCATGGCTTCCCGCAATAGTTTGCGAAACTCATTGGCTTTGCCGGAGCATGAGGTAGAGCAACTTCTGCAAGCAGGCACGCCGCATGTAATCCGCATCAAAATGCCGGAAGACGAAACCATCAGCTTTACTGACATGATACGCGGTCATGTAAGTTTTGAAACCAACCAGGTAGATGATAAAGTGCTGCTGAAAGCCGACGGCATGCCTACTTACCATTTAGCGGTGGTAGTAGATGATTTTCTGATGCATATTTCGCACGCTTTCAGGGGGGAGGAGTGGCTGCCTTCGGCACCAGTGCATTTGTTGTTGTGGGAATACTTGGGCTGGAAAGCCGATATGCCACAATGGGCGCATTTACCTTTAATATTAAAACCGGATGGGCATGGTAAGTTAAGCAAACGCGATGGTGCCCGTTTGGGTTTCCCGGTATATGCTATGAGCTGGACTGATCCTAAAAGTGGCGAACTAACGCCAGGTTTCCGTGAATTGGGCTTTATGCCGGAAGCTTTCAATAACTTACTAGCCTTATTGGGTTGGAACGATGGTACCGACCAAGAAATATTTACGCTGGATGAACTGGCCGAGAAGTTCTCGATGGACCGGGTAAGCAAAGCTGGTGCTAAATTTGATTTTGAGAAAGCCAAATGGTTCAATGCCGAGTGGATTAAAAGAGCTACCGCCGAACGTTTGTTAGGTGATGTAAAAGCGATATTGGCAGATAAAGGCCTCGCCATAACGGATGATGCGCAACTGCTGAAAGTAATTGAACTGGTGAAAGACCGTTGCGTGCTGCTTACTGATTTTTATGAGCACAGCTGGTACTTCTTCAAACAGCCTGAAAGCTACGACCTCAACGCGGTAAAACCTAAGTGGACCGACGCGAAAACTGAGATGTTTAAAACCTTTATTGCACAGCTGCAACAAGCTGAAACTTGGGAGGCCACTGAGCTGGAAACCAATTTCAAAGCGTTACTTACCAAAAAGGGTTTTAAAATAGGCGATGCTATGTTGCCATTCCGTATTATGCTGGTAGGTGGCAAGTTTGGCCCCCATGTGTTTGATATTGCTGTACAGCTAGGTAAAGCTGAAGTAATTGCCCGCATTGAAAAAGCATTAGCAGCCTTTGCGTAAGTTCTGCTTGAAATGAAAAAGGTTATCCTGATTACCGGCGCATCATCGGGCTTGGGTTTAGCTGCTGCCCGTGCGCTGGCTGCGCAGGGACATAGGGTATATGGTACGGCGCGTCATCCGGAGCAGATGCAGGAAAATGCCTTTAACCTGATTTTGATGGATGTTACGGATGATGCCTCGGTGCAACACGCGGTAAACCTGATTATCAAAGCGGAAGGCCGGATTGATGTATTGGTTAATAACGCGGGTCTGGCTTTTGCCGGACCGTTGTACACCATGCCTGTTGCCTATGCACAGCAGCAGTTTGAGGTTAACTTTTTTGGGGTGGTGCGGGTAAGCAGTGCCGTATTGCCAAGCATGATTCAGCAGAAGAGCGGGTTGGTGATTAATATCAGTTCGATAGCAGGCTTGTTGGGTGTGCCTTATCATGGTTTGTATAGTGCATCTAAGTTTGCTGTAGAAGGTTATTCGGAAAGCCTGCGAATGGAGCTGAAAAATACAGGCGTTAAGGTTGTGGTCGTTAATCCCGGAGATTTTAAAACATCGGCCACTATCAACCGTCAACATGTGGCAAGTACGTTAAATCACCAGCAATTAAATGCAGAAAGTGAAGCCGCCATTGCCCGTATGGCTGCCGATGAAGCCAAGGGTTCCCACCCCGACCTACTAGCGGCTTTGATTTGTAAAATTGTAAAACAGTCCCATCCGGCACAACGATACTTAGTAGGCGCTATCGGGCAAACTATAGTACCCACCTTAAAAAAGATATTACCTGCTGCTGTATTTACAAAGTTGCTGAGTGCTTATTATGGTATCAAGTGAAGCAAATTACTTACTTTAGAATCCTATATAACCCGCCATTTTCTTGAACAGTTATTAAGATAGAAATAAGCTGTATGAAAAATCCACAACAGAACTTATCAGCAGAGCAAAGTGAAGAGCTTCTTAACACTTTGAAAAATCGCTTTGAGAAAAATGAGCAACGCCATGCTGGCTTAGAATGGATGCCATTACAAACTAAGATAGAAGCTGATAAGGAAAAACTATGGTCGCTTTATGAAATGGAAAGAACGGGTGGTGAACCGGATGTGGTAGCTTATAATAAAGCAACAGATGAATATGTGTTTTACGATTGTTCAGCGGAAAGCCCCAAAGGCCGCAGGAGTATTTGCTATGACCGGAAAGCTTTAGAGTCCAGAAAAGAAAATAAGCCTGAGAACAGCGCTGTAGATATGGCTGCTAACATGGGTATTCAGCTTTTAACTGAAGAACAATACTGGGAACTGCAGAAGCTCGGAAGCTTTGATGTTAAAACATCAAGCTGGATAGAGACGCCTGCTGACATCAGAAAACTTGGCGGAGCTCTTTTTTGTGACCGCCGTTACAACACCGTCTTTGTATATCATAACGGAGCCGAATCTTACTATGCTGGCAGAGGGTTTCGTGGGTTACTTAAAATTTGAAATCTGTACAAGTACTGTATTATGTGTTTAAATTATGCAGTATATGTCTCCTATTAATCAGGTATAATTAGGACATCTATTTGCTAGCATTAAAGCTTTAACGCTTAGTATAATAGTTTGCCACGAGTTACATTACGTAAACTCGTGGCATTAAAAATTCGTTCTTCTGCCATTATTTTTTCATACTCAATAAATTCACAAACAACCGATAGGCACCAGGTATTCCTGCTGGTAACTCCCGGAAGAAATCCAGTGAAGTGTAAGTAAACCGGCCTTTGCCATAATTGGTGGTGATGAGTGAACCTTTGTTGGGGGCTTCACCGGGATCGTTCATCTCAAATAAGGTTTGGTATTCAGGCGCAATATTGGTCACGAAGTACAAGCCGCGTTCTTGTATCCAGCCTTCAAAATCGGCTTGAGTTATTTTGTTCGGGTAATTTAACAATGGGCTTTGCGGGTTGGTAATGGTTACTTGGGCATTCTCATCAGTAACGCGCTGATTTACTACCTGGAAAGGGTAGGGACCAATTTGCGGTACCACCAGTCCGGCAAAATTATTGTACTGTACTACCAGGTTACCACCATTCTTTACGTAGGCCATTAATTTGGGTTGTTCTACCACCAAACGCTGATCTACGTTATAAGCTCGCACGCCGGTTACAATAGCATCATACACCGATAAGTCGCTATTCATGATCTCGCTTTCGGTCAGAATATGTACTTCATAGCCTATCTGGCGCAAAGCATCGGGTACCAAATCACCAGCACCAGGCAAGTAGCCTATCTTTTTGCCGGCAGTTTTCAAGTCCAAATTAATCAATTTGGCTTGTGCTGGTGGGAACAGCGTAATATTCGGAATATGCTCATACCGGATACGCTGCAAACCCATCGAGTACTGCTGACCATTAACAGTAACTATCGCTTCGGCCGTACGGGTTTCAAAAGGTGTACCTGCTGCGGGGCTTACCTTAAACTCGGCAGTCCATTCTTCATCTTTATGCTTGTTGGTAAAAGGTACATTCGCCGGACTAATCTGCCATCCTGCTATAGGTTTAAGGCTGATGGTGCCGCTGCCATTTACAAAGCTTTTAAGCTTGATTTGAATAGTTTGCGGTTGGCGGGTACTGTACACATAATCTTTGTTCTCCATATTGGCCGTTACTGGCGGGGCTATTTCAATAGGTTGGTAAAGCTCACCCCGTGCAGGGTCAACGTACTTGAACATCAACCGTCGCTCCAGGCGAATAGGCCGGCCTTCTATAATAAAGATATAAGTTACTTTAAGCTGATCTGAGTTTTCCGGGTTGCCGGCTATCTGGTTGTTAGGCAGGGTGTACATACCAATGCCATGTGGGGCTGCCAGCCAGTAGGGTTGTGATATCTTATCCGCATAGGCTTTCAAACGGAAAGTTTGTAATTGGTTAGCTGGTATTACCTGTCCGGGGTCGGCAAAGTGCAGGCTTTGGTGCTGCACTTCCACGCTGCTAAGCTTAACCCGGTTGCTGTAGCGGTTTATGACCTGTGCTTGTATGTTAATGCTGTCACCTAGTGCATAGGTAGGCTCGGTGGCATAACTTTCAAACCACAAACCAGCGCAAGTAGTAATCAAGTTATCCAGCGCCTGTAATTTCTGGTTGCGCCAGTAAGTATCGGGTACTTTCTCAATGCGGGCACGTAATTGAATCAGTGCAGGTACCGATTTTTCAGGTGCATCATCATCAAAGTTTTTACTGATAATACCCAAATGAGTTGCAATATCTTCACCACCTTTTACACGGCTCCAGGTCGTGTTCACGCCATCCATTAAATCCGTTTGAGGAGCATCGCCCAATATGGTTTTAAAGTATTCGGTAGCCTCGCCGCGCTGCCGGGCAGTACCAAAACCTTGTGTACGGTGGTTGGAACGGCTTTCGGCTGCTATTTCACCATAGCTTTTTCCTAAAGCCGGGTTGTAGCTGCCGGCATCCAGCTTAAACTGGTTGGCCGAGGTGGTGTTGGTGCTGCCGAAATTAAAAGTGTTCCACAGCAGGCGTTTGGCTTGCCAAGGCTGTACATATTGTAACTGCTCCGGAAAACGTTTCGGGTCGGCAGCGGCAGCAAAGGCTTCCTGCGCCAGGATGGCCGAGGTGGTATGGTGCCCATGTCCGCCTTCGCCAGTGGTTGGGAAGCGACATATAATTACATCAGGTTTAAAATTGCGGATTACCCATACTACATCACCCAATATCTTTTCCCGATCCCAAATTTTTAAAGTTTCTTCCGGGTTCTTCGAAAAGCCAAAATCGTTGGCTCGGGTAAAAAACTGTTCGGCACCATCCATACGGCGGGCAGCTAAGAGTTCCTGTGTACGGGTTAAGCCTAATAGTTCGCCTTGTTCGTTGCCGATGAGGTTTTGGCCGCCATCACCACGGGTTAATGATAAATAACCTGTACGATAATGCCTTTCTAACGCTAAGTAAGCCAGCAACCGGGTGTTTTCATCATCAGGATGCGCGGCTACATAAAGTACGCTGCCTAATACATTAAGCTTTTTAAAGGTTTGTTTAATGTCAGACAAACTGGTTGTTGGGGCAGTTTGGCCAAAAGCTATACGGGTAAATAAACAAGTTATCAGCAGCAGTCGTAATAGTTTCATATACAGTTAAAAATGCATAAGCCATAATGGCATCATGAATGTACAAATATTAAAAACAAATCAGTAATCCGGCTATTCTCATTAAAAAGTTAATCAGATGATTAGTTTTCTTGTGGTTGAAAGTCAGTACAGTGCAAGATTTATTGAAAGGTGCTTTATTTTAATCAATCGTTTGATTAATTTTGTGTCGGTAAAAGACATGGAAAAAGAAAAGACAGACAAAAAAGATCATATACTGGATGTAGCTGAGCGCGTGTTTGCTGAACATGGCTTTGATGGCGCTTCCACCCGTATGATTTCGGGAGAAGCGGGCGTGAACATGGCTATGCTCAACTATTACTTCGGTTCGAAAGAAGGTTTGTTTCTGGCCATTTTTGAACGGCGCACTGCTACTTTTTATACCCAGCTTCAAGATATAGGCAGCGATGACAGCATTGGCAGTTGGGACAAAGTAGAACAATACCTGAATGCCTACATTGACCGGATATTCACAACCAGCTGTTTTCAAAAAATGTTGTATCAGGAAATGTCTATCAGCCGCCGTGGCGAGCTGACGGATAAGCTGAGCAAAATGCTGATGACGAATGTGATTGAGTTTCGGAAAATTCTGCATGCTGGAATTGAAAAAGGTGAGTTTGCCAGCAACCTGGATACTGATATGATTATAGCTACTGTATTCGGCATTAAAAACTTTATGCTGAATACACCGCAAATGTGTTCCATGATGTTTGGCTATGATATTATGGATCCGCAAAATCTGGACGAAAAGCTAAAACCCCGGGTAAAATCTTACTTCAAAAAATTACTGAAAGCTTACTTAGTAAATGGAAATGACAACTCAAAACAATAACAACCCTAACACTTACCTTTTAAAACGGGTAATAACCAAGCCATTCAGGCAAGGTATTACTGCCCTGCTATCGGGTTTGCTGCTGTTGGGCACTGCAGCCCACGCGCAAGAACGTAGCATTACGCTGGATGAAGCCATCAAGATGGGGCTTGAAAACAGCAAGACGCTTAAACTCTCTCAAGCTAAAATTGATCAGGCGGTATCACAGTACAATCAGGCTAAAGACCGGGCGTTGCCTACCGGTACGGCCAGCTTTTTATACAGCTTTGCAGCTATACCTGCAAACCGCTTGGAATTAGGTCCGGATCAATCATTTAATTTGCCGAAAACGGCTAATGCCAATTTAGGAACTGCTACAGCTGAGGAAGTGCTTTACGGTGGTGGCCGATACCGGTATGCCCGCCAATCAACTAATCTGCTGATACAGGTAGCCCGTTTGGATGCTGAAAAGGATCAGGAACAGATCGCAATTAATATTGTGAATGAGTACTACAATTTGTATAAAGTGCTGCAAAGTAAGAAAGTAGTTGACTCCAACTTAAAAGCTATTGATATACAAATACATCAGGCACAACGCTTTTTTGAACAGGGGCTGGTAACCAAGAATGACGTATTGCGTTTTCAATTACAGCGCGCTAATGTGGAACTGAATGGTATTGATCTGGAAAATAATCGTAAAATCATTAATTATGATTTGATTGTGTTGCTTGGCGTGCCCGAAAGTACTCAGTTTACCATTAACCAAATTAATGATGCCGGACAATCTGTAGCGCCATTAACCAGTTATCTGGATACTGCTTTATCTATCCGGCAGGAGGTGCGCCAACAAGATCTGCGTACACGTGTGGCCGATATTAACATCAAAAATACTGAAGCTAATAAATTGCCTACCATAGCCGCATCAGCTAGCGCTTATTATCTAAATACATCGGCTAATCCGTTTCCACGTAGTGGAAAGTTTATCACCCCGCTTACTGCTGGTTTAGCCGTAAACTGGAATTTTGGTGCTTTATGGTCTAACAAGAATAAGGTAGCAGAGGCTCGCATTCAGCGTGATCAATCAAAAATTGATCGTGATATTATTACTGATAACATAAAAACTGAAGTGAACCGCAACTACCAGGATTACGTAAGAGCGCTTGACAAAATAAAATTGCTGCAAACTTCTATCAATCAGGCAACTGAAAATAACCGTATTCTGGCTTCTAAGTATGCCAACAGCACCGCTTCAGCAACTGACCGTGCTGATGCAGAAACTTTGCTGTACCAGGCACAAACCAATTTGGAATTAGCTAAAGCTGATGCTGGTTTAGCTTATTACAACTTATTAAAAGCAACCGGAAAACTGACAAACAAATAATAACAAAACACAACTCTATAAACAAGATGGCACAGGAACAAGAAATACAACAACAAGAAGCAGAAGAAAAGGCGAAGAAGCCGAACCGCGTGGTACCTATTATATTAGGTATCGTAATTATTGCCGGTTTGATATTCGGCGTACAGAAATATATCTACTCTACCAAGCATGAAGATACTGATGATGCGCAGATTGATGGCGATATCAGCCCGGTAGTATCTCGTGTAGGTGGTTATGTAGATAGCATTTATTTTGAAGATAACCAGCACGTGAACAAAAGCCAGGTACTGGTAAAAATTGATGCCCGTGATTATAAAGTAAAACTGGAGCAAGCTCAGGCTGCTCAAAAAGGTGCTGGCGAAAGTATAGGTGTAGGCCAATCTCAAATTTACTCTAATACAGCCAATGCAGCTAATGCCCGTGCAAACGTGGTATCAGCCCAAGCTCGTTTGGAGAAAGTGCAGAAAGATTATAGTCGTTATGCCAACCTGATTAAGGATGGTTCTATCACCCAGCAACAATTTGATCAATCTAAATCTGATTTAGAAGTAGCTCAGGCTGGCTTACGCGCTGCACGCGATCAGTATAAAGCAGCTCAGGAGCAGGTAGGTGCTACCCGCAACCAATTAAAAGTAACCAGCACCGGCGTATCACAGCGTCAGGCTGATGTTGACTTTGCTAAGCTGCAATTATCTTATACTACGGTATATGCGCCAGCGAGTGGTATAACTTCTAAAAAAACTATTCAATTGGGCCAATTGGTACAGGCTGGTCAAACCCTGTTTTCTATCGTGAATGATAACAGTTTGTATGTAACTGCTAATTTTAAAGAAACTCAGCTGGACAAAATCAGAAACGGGCAGAAGGTAGGAATTGAAGTAGACGCTTATCCTGACATGAAACTGGATGGTACGGTTTACAATTTTTCACCAGCTACAGGCGCTAAGTTTTCTTTGCTGCCACCCGATAATGCTACCGGTAACTTCGTGAAAGTAGTACAACGTATACCGGTTAAAATTAAAATTAATGCCAGCAAAGAAGTAATAGATAAACTGCGTCCGGGTATGAACGTGAACGTATCTGTATCAATTAAAGACTAAAAATTATGGCTGAACAAGGATTTAAGAAATGGATTATTACGATTACGGTAATCACCGCTTCGTTACTGGAGCTGATTGATACCACTATCGTAAACGTATCCTTGCCAACCATACAGGGTAACCTGGGCGCCACGCTTGAAGACGTGGCCTGGGTTACTACCGGCTATGCAGTAGCCAACGTAATTATTCTACCCATGTCGGGTTGGCTGGGTAGCTTTTTCGGACGTAAAAATTACTTTTTAGGTTCGATTATTTTATTTACCATAGCTTCATTTTTATGTGGTAATGCACATTCATTAGTGGAGTTGGTAATGTTCCGTATTTTGCAAGGGGTAGCCGGTGGTGGGTTGATTGCCACAGCGCAAGCCATATTGCTGGAAACCTGGCCGCGCGAGCAGGTGGGTACCGCCACTGCGCTATTTGGTTTGGGTGCGGTAGTAGGCCCAACAGTAGGGCCAACCATTGGTGGTTGGATTACCGATAACTACTCATGGCCCTGGATATTTTATGTAAACTTACCGGTAGGTGCTTTAGCAGCTTTCTTTACCTATACGTTTGTGAAGGCTACGCCTAAAACAGGTCGTGGGCAACCTATTGACTGGTGGGGCATCCTGCTGCTGGCCGTTGCGGTAGGGAGCTTACAAACCATTTTGGAAAAAGGTGAAGAAAAAGACTGGTTTGCCGAACCTTACATTGTAGTACTTACTGTTACTGCCATATTGGGTATCCTGCTGTTTATTTGGCGAGAGATGAGCACCGAGTTCCCTATTGTGAACTTTAGTATCATGCGGCACCGAAGTTTTTCGGTGGGGATGTTTACTTCGTTTGTATTAGGCTTTGGCTTGTACGGTTCGGTATTCGTATTCCCGATATTTTGCCAGAGCTTGCTAGGGTTTTCCGCACAGCAAACTGGTGAGTTATTGTTTCCAGGTGGTTTGTTTACCATATTCATGATGCCGTTTGTAGGTAAAATGCTGAACAAAGGCATACCGGCCCAGTTTATGGCTACCATTGGTATGTTCCTGTTCTTCGTATTTACCCACATGCTGGCTAATTCAACGCTGGAAACCGGTGAAAATGATTTCTTCTGGCCATTGGCTATCCGCGGTATTGGTATGGCCCTGTTGTTTATCCCGTTAACTACCTTAGCTATTGCCGACCTGAAAGGGCCTGAAGTAGGGCAAGGTACCGGTTTAAATAATATGATGCGCCAGTTGGGTGGTTCGTTTGGTATTGCGGCTTTAACTACGCTGATACACATTCGTGAAGGCGTACACCGTAATAACCTGCTTACTAATATAACGCAGTATAACCCGGTGTTAACCCAACGCATACAAGGCAGTATTGCTAACTTTATGGCCCATGGCCGCAGCATGCTGGATGCTACCCGAATGGCTTATGCCGCTGTAGAAGGTACTGTTGCCCGGCAAAGTATGTTGCTCACTTTTGATGACGCATATTGGCTTACCGGTTTAGTAATGCTGTTTTCCATACCCTTGCTATACCTGCAGCCTTTCCGTAAAAATATGAAAGTAGCAGCCGATGCACACTAAAATAAATAAAGCCGCTCCGGTTTGCCCGGAACGGCTTTCAAGTAAAAAATAACAATTAAAAACAAAAGTAACTTTTAAACTCAGCACCTAGTCACTACAAAAGGTGCTGTATGCCTGAAAGCGTGTTTAATCTTTGCTATAAAACTAATGTTTTTAAATTAAACAAGGTAAATAAATTTAATTTACGCCAAAAATAAAGGCCATTAACACGTGTTAATGGCCTTTTATGTTGATAACATTATTAGCTGAAAGCCTTAAAAAATAACTTTCCCGGTTGCTGTTACCAAGGAGGCAATACGTACAGCATCAAAAATACGTTCTTCGGTAGTGCCTAATTTAATCAGGGAATCTTCATGGGCATTTACGCACATTTCGCAACCATTTACGGCAGATATAGCCAGGCTCATCAACTCAAAAAACTCTTTACCGGTTACCGGTTTCATCATCAGCTGCATACGTATGCGGGCTGGTATTTGGGTATATTTTTCCTTCTGGGTAAAATGCCTGAAACGGTAAAATACGTTGTTGGAAGCCAATAAAGAAGCGCAGCCGGCAGCTTCAGCTATATCAGCAGCAGTAGCACCCTGTTGCTCGGCATATTGAGTATAATATTGCGTTAAGGGCTTGTTGTTGTTGTTAATAGCCGTAGTTAAGCCTAACAAAGCACATTCCTTTTCGCTTAAGTGGGCAGAAGTTAATGTACTAGAAAAATTCAATTTCAAATCGCGTAGGTAGCGTGATTCGCCTTTTTCCAGCAGGGTAAGGCTTTCAGTACGATAATTTTTATCAACGCCAACGCTTTCCAGTAGTTCTTGTATTATTTCGGTGCTTTCGCTCATGGTAATAGTCTGATTTTTATGAAAATTTAACAATAAAAAATCCCTGCAGAAAGATCTACAGGGATTATATATATAAAGAATAAATTAGGCGTTGATAGTTTCCTGACCTTTTTCCCAGTTACATGGACAAAGCTCATCGGTTTGCAAGCCGTCCAGTACACGTAAAACTTCTTTTACGTTACGACCTACGTTCAAATCATTAACGCAAACCCAACGTACTACACCTTGTGGGTCAATGATGAAAGTAGCGCGGTAAGCAATTTTTTCAGTTGGTTCCAGGATACCCAAATCTTCAGCTAATGATTTTGAAGTATCAGCCAGCATCGGGAATTTCAAATCACGCAGATCGTCATGATTTTTTCTCCAGGCAGCGTGTACAAACTCAGAATCGGTAGAAGCACCAATAAGGCGGGTATCACGATCACGGAATTCACCATAGTTTTTGTTGAACTCAGCAATTTCGGTAGGGCAAACAAAAGTGAAATCTTTTGGCCACCAAAACATAACCGTCCAAACGTTATCTTCATTTACCAGGAAGTCGGAAGTAATGTCTTCAAACTCTTTACCTTTCTCTATACTAACTACAGCTTTTTTATTAAAAGCCGGAAATTTTTCACCAACTGTTATCATAATGTTTTTTCTATTAGGATTATTACAAAGATAAGTATTCCGTTTAGGAATGTAAATCGAAAAAAGTGATAGTACATCAATAAAATCTATGATGTAAATCACAAAACGCAGTACGGTACTATAAGGAGATATGATTGGATGCTACACCAGTAATAATTATATTGCTAAAGTAGTTACTATTTAACAACCCCTCTGCTATTAAAGCAAAACACGAGTAAAACCGGATGCCACTATTTGTAGTTAATTAACTACTTAAAATGGAAATTACCGAATTAACTGCATTAAAGCAGCAATATAAGCCCGAACGTATTCAGCTTTTGTTTATAGCCGATGGCCGGCCTGTAAACAATAAATATTTTTATCTAAAAAATTCCAACATGTACAAGGCGGTAAAAGCGGCCTTTACACAGGTATTTGGCGAGTTTAATAATGATGAAGAATTTTTACAATTCTTCAAAGAGATGGGTTGCTACTTTGAAAACCTGAGTGCCGCACCTATCAAGAATTTACCTCCACCTGAGCAAAAAGCCGAGCGCACAAAAGGAGTTCAGCCTTTAGCGGAACGCATTGCTGAGCATCAGCCTCGTTTAGTGATTATATCCCTGAAAGTAATTGAAAAGTACGCCCGCGAAGCAATCAGTCTTTCCGGCGTATCCACCATTGAAAATGTAGTGGTTACCCCATTTCCGGTTAAAAGCTTAACCAACGTGAATAACTGTATTAACGGGATTGTAGCCGCATTACGGTCAATTGATTGGGGAATATAATAGGCTTACCACTTACAATATTCTATAAAATATTAAGTAAATCATGGTTAAGTTGAAACCTGCATGCGCCATCATAGCACCGAAAATAGAACCTGACTTTACCTTGCACGCATAAAATAATCGGCTACAAAGAAACATACTGAGTACCCACAAAATACTAGGTATGAAAAGAAACTTCCATACGCCTGCTATATACACAATACCAAAATGAGCCAGGTGTGTTAACCCAAAAGCTAAGCTATCATATATTGATGCTTTGTTTTCACCTTGTTCGGCAACAAAGCATTGATGAACAATACCGCGGTAAAACAACTCTTCCCCAATAGGACTGAAGGTCATGCTGGTTACTGCATAAATGATAAAGTATATTAACCTGTTGCTGGCATTTAGCTGACCGATTGTTGCGCTGTAAGATTTTGCAATATATACAAAACAGTTATGGTAAGTTTTTCCAAAGCTTATATCGCCAATAACAAAAAGAATAAAGCATGCGATAGCACCAATTAAAAACGAGTATAGCAAACTTAAGTAGCTACTCGGCTTTTTAATGCCGATGGTTCTCCGGCCTTGTTTGTTTAGTAGTAAAAAAGGAGCCAACCACATGCACAGAAACACAATAGAAACTGGCGAGTAATTGCCGGTTACATTAGCATGCAAAACAATAATAAACCTGGGTATGCCCAATAATAAAATCAGGACAATACCTAGTGTACTATTGAGTTTAGTTAGCTTGGCCCAGTAGGGTCTTAATAGCTGCGGCCCACTAACAACAGGAGTTTTTTTGAGCATGATAAGGATTATGGCTAAACAGGGTTGATTATTGCTTCAAGGTTTCTTCAAACAGTTTGTAAATACGTTTATACTCATCTGCCCAGCTGCTGGGTTGTACAAAGCCATGATCTTCTACCGGGTAGGAAGCCAGCGTCCAGTTATCTTTATGTAGCTCTATCAACTTCTGCTCTAAACGAACAATGTCCTGATAATTCACATTCTGGTCAACCATGCCGTGGCATAGCAACAGCTTGCCTTTTAAACCGTTGGCAAAATAGATAGGGGAGCTTAGTTTGTAAGCCTTCTCGTCATTATAAGGTTCATTCAAAATGTCGGATGTATAACCATGATTGTAGTGTGCCCAGTCGGTTACTGAGCGTAGGGCCGCACCAGCCGCAAATACATCAGGCGTGGTAAACATGGCCATCAGCGTCATGAAACCGCCGTATGAGCCACCATAAATACCGATATGCTTTGGGTTTACCCCATATTTTTCCACCAATAGTTTAGCGCCATCTACTTGGTCGTCCAAATCTTTGCCGCCCATGTGGCGGTAAATGCCGGTACGCCAGTTGCGGCCATAGCCTGCGCTACCTGTATAATCAATATCCAGTACGGTATAGCCTTTATCGGCCAGCAGGTTATGGAACATATACTCGTGCGAGTAGGAACTCCACCAGTAATGTACGTTTTGCAGGTAACCGGCACCATGTACAAATATTACAGCAGGTTTAGCCGGGTCGGCCTGCTTAGGCACGTACAAACGGGCATAAACTGTACTGCCGTAGCGGTTTTTAAAGGTAATTACCTCAGGTGCCCGCCAAGGGTACGATTCAAATTCGGCTGTAGTAGAATGTGTAATTTGAGTAGCACGAGCTTTGGCCTTGTTGGGTTGTAAATAAAGCTCCCAAGGCTTATTGGAATAGGAGTAACGTATAGCCAGCCATTTTTCATCGGACGATAAGCTTACCTCGTTACCGCCTTTCATACCCGTTAGTTGAACGGGTGTACCACCAGTAACCGGCAATCGGTAAAAATGAGTAATACCCGGATGCTCTAGGTTGGCGGTGAAGTAAAAGGTCTTTTTATCGTTAGATAGTTGCAACGTTTGTACTTCCCAATTGCCGCTGGTAATTTGCTTTTTAGCGCCCGTGGTTACATCGGCTACATAAATGTGCGAATAGCCACTGGCTTCGCTCTGGTAATAAAAGTGAGTGTTATCCAGCCAACCGATGTTGCCGCCGCTATAACCGCCGCCAATACCAGGGCCAGCAATCCAAGCTTCATCCCGTTGCCGGTCTAGTAAGGCTAACTGGCCGGTTTGTGCATCCAGGCGCATCATCCAACGGTCTTTATTATCTTGAGAAGATACTACAGCAACGGCATTCTTTCCATCTTCACTCCAATAAGGCCCTTGTACCACTACCTGGCGGTTTTCATTACGGTGGGTACGTTCTTCCAGTTGTTGCGGATAATCTTTTACATAGTCAGGCAAATCTTTAATGCCCTGAATATTAGCAGTTGTTATAGCATATACCGTATACCGTATCACGCTGCCTATCGAAAATAAATGTTTGTGAGGTGGTTTGCGGTCCGCCTACTTTAGCACGGTTTGCAATATCCTCCGTATAGCCCGATGCGGTTACATAATTGGGTACAATGGTCGATTTGGCTCCATCGGCTGGTTTAACTAACCGATAAGTTATATAGCGACCACTAGGGCTTAATTGCACAAAGCTTAAGTACTGGTCGCCAATGGCAATTTCTTTCAGGCGCTTGGGTTGTAATTCGCGGCGTTCAGTGGTATTCAGGCGTTCGTTTTTAGCTTGGTCGCGTATTACTTCAAATAATTCCGTTTGCTCGTTGCGCAACCAACGGTCTTGCGCATTGCCTCCACCTTGTGCTCCAGTGTTGCTGTTTTGCTGAGCATTACCCTGCCGACCGGCATTGCGGCCTCCACGCTGACCAGCACCCCCTGTTGCCACTGGCAAACTAATAGCTGACTGAGTAAAGTTAGTGAGCTGTGTAAGTTGCCCGTTGTTTAAACTGAGGGCGTATAAATTATCATTGCGTAGAAAAACAACCTGGGTTTCATTCCCACTAAACGCCGGATTACTTTCCCGTTCGGTAGTGCTCGTGAGTTGCGTTGTTCGGTGAGTATTTAGGTTAAATAGAAAAATATCACCATTGTGTTCAAATACTTTTATCGTATGCTTTTTATTCCAATCGCCGTTGCTAGGTAGGTTACGTCTTTCTTCCAACGTAGCTGGTTGCGGAACTGTACTGCCGGGTATAAGACTGTACAACGAGTTGCGCCCGGTATGCTGCGGATCCCAATCAAAATATACTTTTTTGCTATCATCGCTCCACCTAACGTTTTCGGGCGAGGTTCCCATCCATTTAGGGTCGCTCATTATTTTTTCAATCGTCAAGGTTTCCAGCTTTTGTGCCGATGCATAGCTGGCAGCGGTGATGAGGAGTAGCGTAAAAGTTTTTTTCATATCTTGTACAGGTAAGCGCGTGGCTATAAATATACCAGCATTTTATAGAACCCGATAGGCGAATACTATTTTAGCTACTTAACTCTTATCCTAATGAAAATTCAGGGATCAACTTTCACATTGCGTGAGTGGCACTGGGAAGATGCTTTGCCTTTGCAACATCATGCCAACAATTCTTTGATTACCGATTGCCTGACGGATCGGTTTCCAAACCCATACACCCTGGAAGATGCCGTAAAGTGGATTGCTGCCCGGCAGAACCAAGACCCCATGATAAATTTTGCTATAGCTGACCTGGATAGTGATAAAGTAATAGGCGGTATTGGCCTGGAACTACAACAAGATATTTACCGCCAAACGCCTTTACTAGGTTACTGGCTAGGCGAAGAGTATTGGGGGCGAGGTATTGTAACTGAAGCTACCCGGTTATTAACCGCTTATGCTTTTGATACCCTGGAGGCTATTTGTGTACAGGCGCGTGTATTAAGTAAAAACCCGGCTTCGATGCGGGTGCTTGAAAAAGCCGGTTACGTAAAGCAAGGCGTTTTGCAACACTCGGTTGTTAAAGCCGGTAAAATTTTAGATGAGCACTTGTATGCTATATGGAAATGAAAAAAGCATTCTTGTATGTAGAATGCTTTTATAAAAATGCTTAGCAGCTGAATGCTGCCTATAAGCTGCAGTAGTTAATTAAAACTGGTTAAGTTAATACTAAACACCAGCACAGAATTTGCCGGAATTTTAGTTTGAGCCACGTTGCCGTAACCATAGGCTGATGGAATAAATAAGATAATTTGACCACCAGAGTTTATATAAGGTACACCAATCTGCCATCCAGCAATAAGCCTGTTTAAAGGATTGTTGGTGATGGTGCCGCTATCAAAAGTGGTACCATCCAGCAGTTTGCCGGTATAAGTGGCGGTGATAGAGGAACTAAGGGTAGGGTAAGTGCCTGTTCCTTGCTTTACAATAGAGTAATATACGCCTGAAGGGTCTTTTGTAGCGGTGATGTTAGCTGCTTTAATGGCCGCTTGTATAAGAGCATCGTCGGTAGCGGCTTGTGCACTGGTATCGGTGCCCGTAGTATGGTCTTTCAGGCAACTGGTAAAGCTTACAATAATGGTAAATAGTAAAAGTACTAGCGAATATTTTTTCATGAATAAGGATGAGCAAATAGGTAGTTATGCAGCTAATGCTTAAAGCAAGCTGCATAACTAATAGGATATACATAAGGTTGTTAAACCTAAAAGCAGCTTTTATTTAAAGCCAATCAGATCGATGGTAAATACCAGTACCGAGTTGGCCGGTATATTATCTTGCTTGGCAGTGCCATAGCCAAGTGCTGAGGGTACCAGCAGTAAAATACGGCCACCTACATTAATGTGAGGAATACCAATTTGCCAGCCTTGTATCAAACCTGATAACGGTGAATAGCTTAAGCTACTGGTTTCAAAAACGGTACCATCCAGCAGTTTGCCGGTATAGTTTACGCTAACGTTCGAGTTAGAATTAGGGTAATTGCCCGTTCCCGGCGTAATTATCTGGTAATACAAGCCCGAGGCATCTTTGGTAGCCTTGATGTTGTTGGCTTTGATGTAAGCCTGGATTTTAGCATCATCATCGGTAGCTTGTTCTGTAGTACTTTCGTCTTTTTTACAGCCGGAAAAAATGAGCGTGATAAAGCAGCAAATTAGGGTGATTTGTTTCATATAACCGCTAAACGTTTTTTATGCTTAATTCTTGTAACTGAGCCTCAGAAATTTTTGAAGGCGAATCGATCATCACGTCACGGCCCGAATTGTTTTTTGGGAAAGCAATTACATCACGGATAGAATCCAGCCCGGCAAAGATGGAACACAAGCGGTCGAACCCTAAAGCAATACCTCCATGCGGTGGCGCGCCATATTCAAAAGCATCCATCAAAAAGCCAAATTGTTTTTGTGCTTCTTCTGGCGAAAAGCCTAGGTGCTGGAACATTAAAGCCTGCAATTTACGGTCGTGAATACGGATAGAGCCACCACCAACTTCAATACCGTTAATCACCATATCGTAAGCATTGGCGCGTACATCATCAGGGTTCGTGTCTAGCAAGGTAATATCTTCCGGTTTTGGTGAAGTAAACGGGTGGTGCATGGCATGATGGCGCTGTGTTTCTTCATTCCACTCCAGCAACGGAAAATCAAGTACCCATAATGGTGCAAACTGATCTTTGTTGCGCAGCCCTAAACGGGTACCCATTTCCAAGCGCAGTTCGTTCATCTGCTTGCGCACTTTATCTTTAGCACCAGCTAATACCAAAACTAAATCGCCTGGTTTGGTATCCATTGCTGCCGACCATTTTTTCAGTTCCTCTTCGTTGTAAAACTTATCAACCGACGATTTTAATGAGCCATCATCATTATGGCGTAGGTAAATTAAACCGGTAGCGCCAATTTGCGGACGTTTCAGCCACTCGGTTAATTCATCCAGTTGTTTACGGGTGTAGCCGGCGCTGCCTTTGGCATTGATAGCAACTATTAATTCGGCATTATCAAATACACCAAAGTTTTTGCCTTTTACAATGTCGTTCAGTTCTACAAACTCCATCCCGAAGCGTACATCTGGTTTATCAGAACCATACAAACGCATAGCATCAGCATATTGCATCCGCGGAAAGGTATCCAGCTCAATACCTTTAATGGTTTTGAACAAGTGGCGGGCCATACCTTCAAATATATTCAGAATGTCTTCTTGGGTAATAAACGACATCTCGCAGTCAATCTGCGTAAACTCCGGCTGACGGTCAGCCCGCAAGTCTTCATCTCTAAAACATTTAACAATCTGGAAATAACGGTCAAACCCACTTACCATCAGCAATTGCTTAAAGGTTTGCGGCGATTGCGGTAGTGCATAAAACTCACCCTGGTTCATGCGGCTGGGCACCACAAAGTCGCGGGCACCTTCCGGGGTCGATTTAATCAGCACCGGCGTTTCCACTTCAATAAAGTTTAGTTCGTCTAAGTACTTACGGATTTCCTGAGCTATTTTGTGACGCAGCAATAGGTTGTTGCGTATTGGGTTACGACGTAAATCCAGGTAGCGGTATTTGGCCCGCAGTTCCTCACCACCGTCAGTTTCGTCTTCAATCAAAAACGGCGGAATTTTGGCTTCGTTCAGTATTTCCAGGCTTTCTACGCCAATTTCAATATCGCCGGTAGGTATTTTAGGGTTCTTGTTAAAACGCTCCAGTACTTTGCCGCTTACTTTAATTACAAATTCGCGGCCCAGGTTACGGCCGGCTTCGCGCAAAGAGGCATCCGTGTCGGTGTTTAATACCAGTTGTGTCAGGCCATAGCGGTCGCGCACATCAATAAACGTAGTTCCGCCTAAGTCGCGTGATTTTTGTACCCATCCGCACAATGTAACCGACTGGCCTAAATGGCTCATATTTAATTCGCCGCAAGTATGTGTTCTTAACATAAGTACCCTTTATATAAATTCTGCAAAAGTAGGAATTTAGTCGGTAAGTGGTAAGTGGATAAGCCAGAAAGATGAGTGAATAACTAAATATGTTACAGGAATAAGGATTTTAAAGAATGAGCGTGCTAGCTGTTAACTTGCTTTTTACTTTAAAACATAGTATTTCACCACCTGTTATTAGCCCAGCGTCAAGCTTACAGGAATATGAAAATAAAAGGATTTTTGCTGTTGTTATTAACGGGTTTTGGAAGTTACCATACTACTCATGCGCAAACGAAACAGGCAGATGCACGCTTAGTGCAGGTGTATCAGTCAACCCTAATGTGGAACGGTATTGTTACTAGCCCTGATGGGCGGGCTTTTGTTTGCTTTCCGCATGTAGAAGGGGTGCCTGCTGTAAGTATTGCTGAAATAAAGCCCAGTAGTCAAACGGCTCCTTATCCTGACGTAGCTTGGAATGTTTGGAAAAAAGGAAGCAACGCTCAGCATGCTTTTGTAAGAACCAATTCACTTCGATTTGGCCCGGATGGTAACCTTTGGATTATTGATACAGGTCAGCCTAAACAAGGTGAATCCGTAGTAAAAGACGGACCTAAGCTGGTATCAATTAATACCAAGCTGAACAAAGTAGTTCGAATCATCCCATTAGGTGGCGTGGTAAAGCAGAAAAGCTTTCTGGATGATTTTCGTTTCAATGGCGAACACTTGTACATTACTGATGCTGGTGAACCGGGTTTGATTGTGCTTGATTTAAAAACCGGCAAAGGCCGGCGAGTATTGGATAATGACCGTTCTACCACCGATCAGCGACCGATGATGGCTGAGGGGAAAGTAATGGTAAAAGCCAACGGCAAACAAGAGCGCCTGCATGCCGACCAATTGGAGTTATCGCCTGACGGTCAGATATTATACTTTCAGCCGGCATCTGGACCTATGTGGCGCATTGAAACCCGTTTGCTGGATAACCCAGCTATGTTATCTGCTCAACTTGCTAAACAGGTAAAATTGTTTTATAATACACCTACCACCGGAGGTACTTGTATTGATGCTGAGGGTAACTTGTATGTAACGGATGCTAACCAATTACGCATTTTAAAAATTACACCTCAAGGTCAAGCCTCAACCTTGATACGCGATCCGCGTTTGCTGTGGGCTGATGCTTTATGGATTGACGATCAAGGATATTTGTGGATACCAACCAATCAGCAAAACCGTAGTGCTAATTACAAAACTTCTGTAAAAGCTAAATACCCGGTTTACATTTACAAAATGAAGCTAGGGGCAAAGCCTGTCAGAAGATAACGCGAAGCTATGAAGCGTAGGAGTTAAAACTGGTAATGCTTGCTCATAGCTTAGCTTTATAAAAGCAAGGTAAGGGAGATACTATTTCAAAAACTTTCCTGACTTTTACCGTGATGAATAACCTGCCGCCATTAGCCGAACGCATGCGCCCCAAAACGCTCGATGATTATGTAGGGCAAAAACATTTGGTGGGGCCGGGTGCCGTGTTGCGTAAAGCTATTGAATCAGGCAACTTACCTTCCATGATTTTTTGGGGACCGCCGGGTGTAGGTAAAACCACGCTGGCGTATATCATTTCACAAAGCCTGAACCGGCCGTTTTTTGCATTGAGCGCCATTAATTCGGGCGTGAAAGATGTGCGTGAGGTAATTGAACGGGCATCGTTGCTGAAACAAGGCGGACAAACATTGCCGGTGCTGTTTATTGATGAGATACATCGTTTCTCCAAATCACAGCAAGACTCGCTGCTGGGTGCGGTAGAGCGGGGCATTGTAACGCTGATTGGCGCCACTACCGAAAACCCATCATTTGAGGTAATTTCGGCTTTGCTGTCGCGATGCCAGGTCTATATTTTACAGCATTTGCATGAGGATGATTTGATTAACCTGCTGCAAAAAGCCATGCAAGATGATGAAGTGCTTCAGCAAAAAAATATTACCATCCGCGATTACGAAGCACTGCTGCGCCTATCAGGAGGTGATGCCCGCAAGCTGCTGAATATTTTTGAGTTGCTGATTAATGCCATAGATAGCCCCGAGATTATAGTAACCAACGAGGCCGTGCTGGAAAACGTGCAGCAAAATATGGCCTTGTACGATAAAGCCGGCGAGCAGCATTACGATATTATTTCGGCTTTCATTAAATCTATGCGGGGTAGTGACCCGAATGGGGCGGTGTACTGGCTGGCCCGAATGCTGGTTGGCGGCGAAGACCCGCTGTTTATTGCCCGGCGTATGCTCATCCTAGCCTCTGAAGATATTGGCAATGCCAACCCTAATGCCCTATTGCTGGCGCAAAGCTGCTTTGAAGCCGTTAATGTAATTGGTATGCCGGAGGCGCGTATTATTCTGTCGCAAACAGCCGTTTACCTGGCTACCTCAGCCAAAAGCAATGCTAGCTATATGGCTATTGATACAGCCATGGCTTTGGTAAAACAAACCGGCGATTTGCCCATACCGCTACATTTACGTAATGCGCCAACCAAGCTGATGAAAAACATAGGTTACGGTAAAGATTATAAATATGCCCATAGCTACGAAGGCAACTTTACCGATCAGGATTTTTTGCCCGATGCTATTAAAGGTACCCAGTTGTACGAACCAGGCAATAACGCCCGCGAAAATGAAGCTCGTGAAAAGCTGAAAAAACTGTGGGGCAACCGGTATAAGTACTAATTGCCGATAGGTTAATTACGAACGTTAGTTGTTCGCAATCGTACAGTTAAAGTTTTGGTTTGTGTGCTATTGTGCTGATAGTTAAGCCACTACTTGTATGGCATAGATTTCATGGTGGGTAAACGGACTTTTAATTTTTATCCTCATGATTAAAAATTACTTTAAAACCGCATGGCGCAGCTTGTGGAAGAACAAAGCCTTTTCAGCATTAAATATTGCGGGCCTGACTATAGGTATGGTTGGTGCCTTGTTGATATTTGCCTGGGTACAAAATGAGTTAAGCTACGATCAGTTTCATGCCAATAAGGCCACTTTGTACAAAGTATGGAACCGTACCAGGAAAACGGGCAATAACCCCATAGGTTGCTGGGATGTTACTACAGGTGCTATTGGACCAGCCTTACAACAGGAATTTCCGGAGGTGAAATCTGTTGCCCGGGTTTACTGGCCTACCAACCGGCTGTTTAACTATGCCGATAAAGCCATTATGGCTACAGGGCTTGATGTAGATAAGCCTTTCTTAACCATGTTCAGTTTTCCGCTACTAGAGGGAAATGCCAGTCATGTTTTAGACGATGTAAATGGTATTGTATTAACAGAAACACTAGCCAGAAAAATATTTGGCAGCGCCGACCCTGTTAATAAAATGGTAAAAATCAATAACCAGAGTAGTTACAAAGTTACCGGTGTTCTAAAAGATCTACCCAACAATACACAATTTGATTTTGAATACCTTGTATCGTCAGCCAGCAATCAGCAGTTTAAGTACGATGAAGCACGCTGGAACACGAACAGCTATAACACGTATGTGCAGTTACAGCCCGGTACAAACCTAAACCGCTTTAATGCTAAAATTAAAAACTTAGTAATCAAGCATGATTCCAGCACCAACACAGAACTGTTTTTGCATCCTATCAGCCAATGGCATTTGTATTCGCGTTTTGAGAATGGCAAAGTAGCCGGTGGACAGATTGAATCTGTAAGGCTTATATTTACCATTGCCTGCCTGATTCTGCTGATTGCTTGTATCAACTTTATGAACCTGAGTACGGCCCGAAGTGAGAAGCGGGCTAAAGAAGTAGGGGTGCGTAAAGTAATCGGAGCTAGCCGGATAGCCCTGATTAGGCAGTTTTTAGCAGAGTCTTGGTTAATTGCAGCAGTGGCGGGTGTAATGGCCTTGCTTTTAGTGCAACTTTGCCTGCCGGGCTTCAATCAACTTACTAATAAAAAGTTGTTTATCAATTATAGTAGTCCGGCATTGTGGCTGTTCTTGATGGGTTTTATTACCATTACCGGTTTGCTGGCGGGTAGTTACCCGGCTTTTTTCCTGTCTTCATTCCGGCCGGTGAAAGTACTTAAAGGTGCTTTTAAAGAGCATAATGCTATCTTTTCGCCTCGAAAGTTGCTGGTGGTTATCCAGTTTACGGTGGCCATTGTTTTAATCGTATCTACCTTGGTTATTTACCGGCAAGTAAAGTATGTACAGGAACGTGACAACGGCTACGCAGCAAATAACCTGGTTGAACATCCCATTAATGGTGATATTGGCAAAAACTACGAAGTCATAAAAAACGAATTAATCAATAGCGGTGCGGCAGTTGGGGTATGTAAAACCAGTTTATCAGTTACTGTTGATGGCAGTAGCACCAGCGGCATACAATGGGGCGATATGAGCCCCGACCACATGCAAGTCAACTTTAGTCAATTTGCCACCACAGGCGATTTCGTAAAAACTGTTGGTTTAAAATTATTAGCAGGACGCGATATCAACTTAACGCAGCACCCGGGCGATACGGCCAGTGTGGTTATCAATGAGGCTGCTGCTAAAGCAATAGGTTACAAGAACCCCATTGGCCAAGCTATATATTACAGTAAAGTGCCTGTTACAATAGTAGGTGTAATTAAAGATTTTATCATCAATTCACCTTATCAGCCTGTAGGGCCTATGCTGGTGTTCGGTTCAAAAACGTGGTGGTATAACACGGTTTCTTTCCGACTTAATCCGCATAAACCAGTGTCAAAAAGTTTGGATTTAGCCGGGCAGATTTTTAGAAAGTACAACCCGGCCTATCCTTTTCAGTACTACTTTGTGGATGAAGAGTACAACGAGAAGTTTAAAGATGCAGAACGCACTGGCGCATTAGCAGCTGTGTTTGCCGGTTTAACCATTGTGATATCTTGCTTGGGGTTGTTCGGGTTGGCTGCTTACATGGCCGAAAGCCGATCAAAAGAAATTGGTATACGCAAAGTTTTGGGTGCCAGTGTGCAAAGCATTATCCAACTGCTTACCCGTGAGTTTGCTATGCTGGTGATTATTGCCATTGTGATTGCAACACCAATTGGTTGGTATGCCATGAACAAGTGGCTGCAAGATTACCAATATCGTATCAGCATCAATTGGAGCCTATTTGCCCTAGCCGGATCAGTGGCTGTTGTTATTGCCATGATTACGGTAAGCTCACAGGCGCTTAAAGCAGCCATGATTAACCCGGTAAAAAGCATTAAGGCCGAGTGAAGCTAGGTAATGTTTGATATATTGCGTTAAGTTTAAAATGCAATGCATATCATTCAACAAGCTACACCTGCTGACGCGGCCACTATAGTACAATTAGCCGAGCAAATCTGGTGGCCTACGTATAGTGAAATACTATCGCCCGAGCAAATTGCTTATATGCTGAACTTTATTTATGATGAAGCAAAAATCAGCGAGCAGATAGCAACGGGTAGTCAAACTTATTTATTACTGATAGAAGATAACCAGCCGGTGGCTTTTGCGGCTTACTCACCGCGTGAAGAAGATGCGGCTATTTACAAACTGCATAAGCTATACTGCCTGCCGCAAACGCAAGGTAAAGGCTATGGCAAGTTGCTGATTGATACAGTGGCACAACAAATACAACAAGCGGGCCCTCATGCGTTGGAGCTGAATGTAAATCGATATAACAAAGCCCTGCATTTTTATGAAAAGCAGGGCTTTGCTGTTGTTTATGAAGAGAACATTGCTATCGGCCCTTACTGGATGAATGATTATGTGATGCGGAAGGAGTTGTGAAGCCCTTTTCCTATTATGCCGAATTTGTTTCGGCATGCACGTAGTTTGTCTGCCTATTGTAGTTGCCTTACAAACTCTTCCATGGCATAGCCAGGGTAGCGGTGCTTCATAAAGTTTTCACCAATCAGAAAACCATTAAAACCGGCAGCTTTTAATTCTTTAATCGTTTCCGGGTTGCTGATGGCACTTTCGGATACTTTCAAAAACTGATCGGGAATGTGTTCAACCAACCGGAAAGAAGTTTCTACCGAAGTAGTAAAATCAGCTAAATTACGGTTATTTACACCAACGGCATCCACGTTATCATCCAGGCTGCGTTCCAGCTCTTCCTGATTGTGCACTTCCAGCAATACATTCAAACCCACACTTTTGGCAGTAGTGGCAAAGTGTTTAATCTGTTCAGGCGTTAATATGGCGGCAATCAGCAGAATAACATCAGCACCCAGGGTTTTGGCTTCAACAATTTGATATTCATCAATCATGAAATCTTTGCGCAAAATCGGGATGTGGTTTACCTTGCGGGCTTCCAGTAAATCCATTTTACGGCCGCCAAAAAAATGCCGGTCGGTTAGTACCGATAGGGCAGAGGCTCCGGCCGAATTGTAACCCATAGTTACATCGGCAACTTTGGCCTCATCGTTAATTACACCTTTAGATGGCGACCTGCGTTTAAACTCGGCAATGATGCCGGTACGGGCAGGGTTTAGCAAAAAATCACGAAAGGAAAGCGTATCGCGCAAAAACATCTCGCGTTCTTCCAATTGGGTATAAGAAGTGACCATTTTGGCAGCAGCTACTTCTTTTTTCTTTTTTAATACAATGTTATCTAAAATCGTCATAAATCCCCCAGCCTCCTCATGGGGCATAGTTATCAAGTTCGTATATAGAATATACTGTTATCTCTCCACTTAGTTTGCTGATGGCATTTCACTATTGTCAGATCGGGCAGTCAGCCAGTTGTGTAGCATTTCTTTGCCGTACTCAGTTAATACTGATTCAGGGTGAAATTGTACACCGCGCACATCTAGCGTTTTGTGCCGCAAAGCCATAATGGAGTTATCCGCTTCATCAATAGCAGTAATAGTTAGTTCTTCCGGCAAACCATTTTCGGCTACTACCCACGAATGATAACGGCCTACTTTAATCTGTTCAGGCAAGCCGTTAAACAACGGTTCTGCGCTGTCGGTTACTTTTACCGGCGTAGCAATGCCATGCATCGGTCGGCTTAAGTTGTATAGTTGCCCGCCAAAAGCTTCGGCAATGGCCTGCTGACCCAAGCAAACACCAAATATACTTTTGGTAGGTGCATAGGTTTTAATAACATCCAGCAGCAAACCTGCTTCAGAAGGTATGCCCGGTCCTGGCGATAGAATAATTTTATCAAACTGTGCTACATCTTCCAGTTTGAACTGATCGTTTCGCCAAACTTCGCAGGTTAAGCCCAACTCATTCACCAGGTGTACCAGGTTGTACGTGAACGAATCGTAATTATCAATAATTAAAATTTTACCTTCCTGCTTTTGGGCTGGTGTACTTTCCATGCTGTTATGATTTCCCAAACTTTCCATCTCTCAAAACCTTCTTTAATGTTTTTCTATACTTTTCTCGCCGTTGTCTGTGTCTTCGCAGACAACACACCTATGTGCTATTTAAAAGTTGTTTGTGAAGACACAAACAACGGTGGTGAAATGATACAGACAAGGGTAATAATCAATAATAATTTACCTTTACCATTCACTACTCACCATTATATTTCTTCTGCCATTTCCATAGCCTTACGCAACGCAGCAATCTTGTTGTTTACTTCCTGCAACTCGCTTTCAGGTATCGAATCAGCCACAATACCTGCGCCAGCCTGGTAATGTAATACGTTGTTTTTACTTAAAAACGAACGAATCATGATGGCATGGTTAAAATCGCCGTTAAAGCCCAGGTAGCCAATAGCACCGCTGTAAAAGCTGCGCTTGATGTTCTCGTTCTCGTCAATAATTTCCATAGCCCGGTACTTGGGGGCGCCACTTAATGTACCAGCCGGGAAAGTATCAGCTACAATTTTAAATGAAGATACATCGGGCCTTAGCTTACCGCTTACATGCGATACCAAATGGATTAAATGCGAGTAGTACTGTACCTGCTTGAATGATTTTACCGCTACCTGCTCGCAATGGCGGCTCAGGTCATTACGGGCCAAATCAACCAGCATTACGTGTTCGGCCGATTCTTTCGGGTCGTTTTCCAATGCGCGTGCTGCCTCGGCATCTTTTTCATCATCACCGCTGCGCCTGAATGTGCCGGCAATCGGGTAAATGCTGGCTATGCGGTTTTTGATGGTAATCTGCGCTTCGGGCGAGGAGCCGAAAATGCGGAAACTGCCATAATCAAAATAAAACAAATAGGGCGATGGGTTAATGGAGCGTAGTGCCCGATATACATTAAATTCATCACCTAAAAAGCTGCGCGAAAAGGCTCTGGAAGGCACAATCTGGAATACATCACCCCGGTACACATGCTGTTTTACCTTTTCCACCAGGGCTATAAAACCTTCATCAGTCAGGTTGGATTGCTCATTACCCTGGCTTTGAAAATGGTACTCCGGAAAATCTTTGTTCTGAATCAGGTACTCAATTTTTTCAGTGCCTTTCACTTCAGTATCACCTTCAACCTGGTTATGGAAAATATACAGTTCGTTCTTGAAGTGGTCAATCGCTATGATGTAGCGGTAAATATGATACTGCATTTCGGGTATCTGCCGTATATCTTCAGCTACCTGTTTTAAGCGGATCGTTTCAAAATGCTCCACCGCTTCATGGGTAAAGTAGCCGAATAAACCGTTGGTTGGAATTTTAAGCGGCAGCGTATCAGTAGCAAAGCGTTTTAAAAATTCATCTATGCAATTAATCAGGCTAAACGTGCCGGGCTGGTCGGTTTCCTTGCTGCCATCGGGGTAGTAGCGGGTCAGTGTTCCCTTATTCAGCAGCAAGCCACTGATAGGTTCGCAGCAGATAAAACTCAGGCTGTTATCACGGCTATGGTAGTCCGAACTTTCCAGCAGCAGCGAGTTGGGGAAAACATCACGCAAACGCAGGTAAATACTTACTGGCGTGGTGGTATCGGCCAGTAGCTTTTTATACGTTGTAACCAGTTTGTAGGTGTGCATAGTCATATTCTTAAAACAAAAAAACCCGACGTAATTGGCGCCGGGTTCTCAAATCAGGTTTATAATTGTTTTAATCTTTACAAATCAATAAACTAACCGGCTGCCTGTTTAATCAGGTGCCACCAAGTTAGGTTATGTGCTTTAATTATCATATAACAAGAGCAAATATATAAAGAAATATGATAATGCAAATTATTTGTTAAATATATATTAACCCGTAATACCGAAAAATGGACGGTGGCTCATGGCAATAGCTGCAACCACTATTACAACGGCTAAAATATAGAAAATGGCAATAGCACGATGCTTTGCTTCGGGCAGTACGGCTTTCTTAGATTTGCTGTGACCAATGGTAATCAGGATGATCGCTACAATCATCATGGTAATATGTTCGGCAGTCCAGTAACGGGTGCTGGGTTCTTGCATAGCAGCATGGTTAAACTGCACAAATGGGCTCACAAAATATAACGCCAAACCAATCAACAACTGCACATGGGCCGAAATCATGGCGAATAGGTTTAGCTTGCGGTTGCCTTGGGTATAAGCTTTTTTGCCCATCCAGCCTGATATAGCTTGGATAATAGCTACTAAAATTAATACCAATACTACAAATCTGAAACCCGAATGCAAGTATTTAAGAATGCTGTATGAATTCATAAAACTAAATTTTTGCGAATATAAGTAAAAAAATATCCTTGGCTGCTATAACGCAACAGGTGTATTTCATAACAGATAAGCCCATAAGTAGGGAGTAAATGATGGAGTATTGAGGTGTTATTTCAGGTTAAGAGTGAGAAAAGCGGTGTAGTAAACGCTTTGTAAGGGTAAATTGTTGTAACAAATGCATTATTCTTAAAGATATTAAGCTGTTTAAACCGAATCTTTAAATATTTTAGGGCAAAACTTTAAAACTGCAAAATGAAAAAACTTTTACTTGCTTGTTTTGCCCTTGCTGTAACCCATTTTAGCCATGCACAGGAAACTTTTCCGGTAAATGGCGCTTGGGATGTGCGTCCGGGGCAGTATGCTTTCACCAATGCGACCATTGTGGTGAGTCCGGAGCAAACCATTACCAATGGTACGCTGCTGGTTAAAGATCGCGTAATTGAAGCCGTCGGTTCAGGCGTTAACGTGCGCAAAGGTTACGTAACGGTTGATTTGAAAGGGAAATACATTTACCCCGGCTTAATTGATGCCTTTACTACCTATGGTATGCCCGAAGCTCCGCGCCAAGCCATGACGCCTATGGCTTTCGGTGGTCGTTCATCTAACCCGGTATCTACCAAGCCTGGCGCTTATGGCTGGAACGAAGCCATCCGTGCCGATGTAAATGCTAAAAACTTGTTCCACGTTAACAGCGTTCGGGCCGAAGAGTATAAAAGAAACGGTTTCGGTACGGTGCAAACTCTGGTGCAGGATGGTATTGTGCGCGGTGTTTCGGCTGTAGTAAGTTTAGGTAACGAGCGTGATAACGAAGTTATGCTGAACGATCAGGCTGCAGCTAACTATTCTTTCAACAAAGGTACAGCAGCTACCAATTACCCTTCATCACTGATGGGTACCATAGCCCTGATACGCCAAACCTATTATGATGCGCAGTGGTACAAAACCCAGAAAAGCGAGTACAATATATCATTAGCCGAGTTTAACCGAACACAAACCCTGCCGCAAATTTTTGAAGTAAGCGACATGCAAAGCCTTTTGCGTGCTGATAAAATAGCCAAAGAGTTCGGCAAGCAGTACATCATGAAAACCAATGGTAAGGAATACCAGAACATTGCCGCCGTAAAAGCTACCGGCAGCAGCCTGATTGTACCGCTTGATTTTCCGGCTCCGTATGATGTAGAAGACCCATTGGATGCCCGCAGTGTAAGCTATGAACAACTGAAAGACTGGGAACTGGCACCCACTAACCCGGCAGCTTTAGAAAAAGCAGGTGTACGCTTTGCCATTACCTCTTTCGGTTTAGCTAATACCCGCGATTTCTGGATTAACCTGCGTAGTGCCATAACTAACGGCCTTACCGAAAAGCAAGCCTTAACGGCTTTAACCACCACACCTGCCGAAATGCTAGGCGTGGCTGATCGGGTAGGTACACTGACCAAAGGTAAAATGGCCAATTTTATCATTACCTCAAACGGTTTGTTTAAACCTGATAATATCATTTTTGAGAACTGGGTAGAAGGCCGGCCATTTGTGGTGACCAAAATGGACGTAGCTGACCTGCGCGGAACATACGCCTTTAACAGCAGTGTGTTAAGCGGTGCTACCTTGGCCATCAGTGGTACTACGGCTGTTTACTCGGTTAATGTAGGCCGTAGTGGTGCAGATAGTGTACGTGCTACCGGTACCATTACCCGCAATGGCGATTTGGTAAGTATTTACTTTACCTCACGCAACCAGCCTTCAGGCGTAATTCGTTTGAGTGGTTATGTTTCAGGTAGCTCACCTGCATCCCTAAGCGGTACAGGTACAGCGCCTGATGGCAGTGTATTTAACTGGACGGCTACCTACAGCGGACCAGCTCCGGCTGCTAATGCAGGTGGTCGTGGTGGTTTTGGAGGTATGGGCAATGGTATGGCTGGTACTAACGGCCAACGCCCGGCAAGCCCGGTTGGTCCGGTAGTGTACCCGTTTGCGGCTTATGGTTTTACCGAAGTGCCTAAAGCGCAAACCGTATTATTTAAAAACGCTACCGTTTGGACGAACGAGAAAGATGGCATCCTGAAAAATACGGATGTGCTGATTGAAAACGGTAAAATTAAAGCCGTAGGTAAAAACCTGTCGGCTGGCAATGCGCGTGTAATTGACGCCACCGGCAAACATATTTCGCCGGGAATTATTGACGAGCACTCGCACATTGCAGCTACTGGCGGCATTAACGAAGGTACTCAAGCCGTAACCTCAGAGGTGCGCATTGGCGATGTACTGGATGCTACTGATGTTGAATTATACCGGCAATTGGCTGGCGGAGTTACTATTTCGCATATTCTGCATGGTTCGGCTAATCCGGTGGGTGGCCAAACCTACATTATTAAACACCGTTGGGGCGTAACACCTGAGCAAATGAAGTTTGAAGGTGCGCCGCAATTTATCAAGTTTGCTTTAGGGGAAAACGTAAAACAAAGCAACTCGCCGCAGCAATTCGGCAATCCAAACACGCGTTTCCCGCAAACCCGTATGGGCGTTGAGGAAGTTTATGTTGATGCCTTTACCCGTGCTAAAGAATACAAAGCAGCTCGTGCGGTTAAAAACAACAACGTACGCCGTGATCTGGAACTGGAAGCGCTAGCCGAAATTCTAGATGATACCCGCCATATTACCTGCCACTCTTACGTACAATCAGAAATCAATATGCTGATGCACGTGGCCGATAGCCTGGGTTTCAAAATCAACACCTTTACCCACATTCTGGAAGGGTACAAAGTGGCTGATAAAATGAAAGCGCATGGTATTGCCGCTTCTACTTTCTCAGACTGGTGGGCTTACAAAATGGAAGTGCAAGATGCTATTCCATACAATGCCAACATCATGACCGAAGTAGGTATTCCGGTAGCTATCAACTCGGATGATGCCGAGATGGCCCGCCGCCTGAACCAGGAAGCTGGTAAATCAGTAACTTATGGTAAAATGAGCGAAGAGGAAGCCTTAAAAATGGTAACCTTGAACCCGGCCAAAATGCTGCACATTGACAATCGCGTAGGCAGTATCAAACCGGGTAAAGATGCCGACGTGGTACTATGGTCAGCAGATCCGCTTTCTATTTACGCCGTATGCGAAAAAACCTTTGTGGATGGCGTACCTTACTGGGAGTATGATAAAGATGCCCAACGTCAGAAAGAAATGAAAGCGGAAGAAGGCCGCATCATCCAAAAAATGATTCAGGCTAAAAATGCGGGTGCGGTTACGCAACGTGGTGCAATGCCACGTCGTCGCCAGTTGTACACCTGCGATGATATTGAAGATGCCGCTTATGTAGTTGCCGATGCTTACAACAACATGCAGCAGCTGGATAGAAACGGCAACATGGTTCAGGTTCAGCAGGCAGGTCAAGATAAAAAGTAATCCTTCATTCAATAATTACACATGAAAAAGAAATTCATATTAAGTATCGGGGGATTGCTGTTTAGTGCAGCCCTCACTTTCGGGCAGGCTACTATATCGCCAGGCAAACCACAGGCTGGCCCTATCGTTATTACAGGTGCAACTATACATATTGGCAATGGCCAGGTCATCAATAATGGCTATATAGCTTTCAATAAAGGTAAAATTACCGCTGTAGGCGAAGGCTCGGCACCAAATACTGCTGGCGCTACCGTGGTGGATGCTGCCGGCAAACAAGTATATCCGGGTTTTATTTGCCCCATTACCAGTTTAGGTTTGGTAGAGATTGAAGAAGGCGCACGCGGTACGGTAGATGATAGTGAAACCGGCGATCTGAACCCGCATGTGCGTTCACTGATTGCGTTCAATACCGATTCAAAGGTTATTCCTACTGTTCGGGCTAACGGTATTGTGCTGGCGCAGCCTACCCCTGAAGGTGGTCGCGTTTCAGGCGAATCATCTGTGATGATGCTGGATGGTTGGAACTGGGAAGATGCCGCTTATAAAAAAGACATCGGCATTCACCTTACCTGGCCGGTAGCCCGCGCGGCACGTGGCCGTCGTGGTGGGTTCCAGTTGCCGGGAGCTGGTCCGCAAGAATCGCCTGCCGAAATTGCACAACGCGCTATTGATGATTTAACCAGCTTGTTCACCCAGGCGCAAGGCTATGCTGCCGAAAGCCGGCATACTACTACCAACATCCGGTTGGAAGCTATGCGTGGCTTGTTTAACGGTACCAAAAAGCTGTTTATCAATGCCGATGGTGCTAAAGAGATAGCACAAGCCGTAAGCTTTGCCAAAAGGTTTAAGCTGCAAGCGGTTATTGTGGGCGGTAAAGATGCCTACCTGGTAGCTGATATTTTAAAACAGAACAACGTTCCGGTTATTCTGAAAGAAACCCAAACTTTACCCGAGCGTGATGACGATGATGTATATCAACCTTATAAAATGCCGTATTTATTACAGCAGGCCGGCGTATTGTACGGCTTAACGGGTATTGGTTTCTGGCGCCAGCGTAACTTGCCTTTTGAGGCGGGTGAGGCCGTAGGTTATGGTTTAACCAAAGAACAAGCCGTATCCATGATTACCTTGAACAACGCCAAAATTTTAGGTATCGATAAAACTACCGGTACGCTGGAAGTGGGCAAAGATGCCAACCTGTTCATCTCGAACGGAGATGCGCTGGATATGCTGACCCTGGATGTCACCAACGAATACATTCAAGGCCGTAGTGTAAACCTCGACACTTGGCACAAGCAGTTGTACAAAAAGTTCAGCGACAAGTATGGTGTACCTACCAAAATGTAATTACTTTTTTTAGAAGTTTGTTAAGCCGCTGGAGATTGTCCAGCGGCTTTTTTATTTGAGTAGGTAGAACATTAAGCAGGAAAGCTAAATTTCCCCATCAACACGGCCGGATTACTGCCAATAGTTATCGGCTCACCCACCAATGCTTCATTCGCCAGTAAAGCAAATAAGATGGCTTCTTTTGCATCGGCATCAATCCCGATGCTGTCAGTATTATCCAGTGCAATGCCGGGGAGGTGCTGTTGCAGGTAGTGCTGGATAAACTCATTTTTAGCTCCGCCGCCACTGAGTAATAGACGATGTATCGGAGCAGGAATATGATTACGAATAAACCGTACAATAGCTTCTGCCGTAAAGGCACTTAGGGCGCTAACTAAATCTTGCGGCGAAATGTTAGTGGCATTTACCTTTTGTTGGGCTTGTTCAACATAGGCTTGGCTAAACAATTCGGGGCCGGTGGTTTTAGGTGCCGGTTGCTGGAAAAATGGGTGACTTAGTAATTTGTTCAATAAAGACTGGTGCACCTGTCCGCTAAAGGCGATGCGTCCGCCATCATCATAAGGTTGGTTAAAGTAAGTCTGGCAAGCCGCATCAATCAACGTATTACCCGGACCCAAATCGGTGCAGATAATATTTCGTGCATCGGCAGGCAAATAGGTGAGGTTGGCTATGCCGCCAATGTTCAGTAAAATACGGTTTTCGGCAGGGTGGCTGCCCAGCAATACATCGCCATACAAAGCTAAAGGTGCGCCCTCACCACCTGCTGCAATGTGCTTTTGCCGGAAATCGCTGATGGTGATAATGCCGGTTTGTACCGCCAAGTGGTCAGCATCACCAATTTGCAGCGTAGCATTGGGGTAATCCGCTTGGCTATGCAAGCGTTGTGGTGCATGGTAAATGGTTTGCCCATGACTAGCTATCGCATCAATCTGCTGCGGTTGGTAACCCCATTGATTTAGTGCCTGCAATACCAGGCTGGCGTGTAAACGTCCAATCTGCGCATTCAATAAACACACCTTTTCTAAACTGGCTTGCTGGCGGGCAAATACCTGTTTAATTTCCTGCCGGAAAGTTTCTTCATAAGGCAAAGTTATAAACTCCAGTAAGGTAAAGCGGGTGTTAAAACCATGACCGGTAAAGCGGCAAAGTGCAATATCCAATCCATCTAACGAAGTGCCCGACATAAGGCCGATAATGAGCCGTTCGGGCTTTTGAGCAATGGTGAACAGTCGGCTTAAGTTGGTGTTGAATGCAGGCATGCGCTAAAAATAAAAAATCTTATAAAAACGTTTAGGATAATGGTACATCAATTATCTTTATAGGGTTCAACCTGACCGTATGTCTTCTAATACTTTACAGCGACGACTTCTATCACTTGATTTCTTTCGCGGCTTTACTGTAGCTGCCATGATACTGGTTAACAATCCCGGCGACTGGGGCCACATTTTCCCTCCGCTGGAACATGCAGCCTGGAACGGCTGCACCCTGGCCGATTTAATTTTTCCGTTTTTCCTGTTCATCATGGGCGTTTCGATAGTGTATGCCCTGGAAAGTAAAAAGGCTGATGCCACTAACCACAAGGCGTTAATGTTAAAAGTGCTTCGCCGAAGCTGCATTATATTGGCTATAGGGCTGTTCCGGTCTATTTACTGGTTTTGGGATATTCATACCGTACGTATTCCGGGCGTATTGCAGCGCATTGCGGTAGTGTATTTGGTAATTGGCTTTATCTACATCAAAACCAATTACCGGGTGCAAGCGGCTTTGCTGCTAATCATTCTGGTTGGTTATTATCTGCTTTTAACACAGGTGCCGGTTCCGGGCATAGGGCATGCCAGCTTGCAGGCCGAAACTAATTTGGGTGCCTGGTTAGATCGTACCCTGTTCGGTACGGCGCATTTATGGCAAGCCTCTAAAACCTGGGATCCGGAAGGTTTACTAAGTTCTTTACCTGCTGTTGGTACAGGTATGTTGGGCCTGCTGACTGGTACCTGGCTGAAACGATCAGATCAACCTAATACCATTAAAGTATATGCCTTACTAGTTGCAGGCTTGGTGCTGGTCATTGCCGGTTTGCTGTGGAATTATAGTTTTCCGCTGAATAAATCTATCTGGACCAGTTCGTTCGTGCTGTTTACCGGTGGCTTAGCTATGTGGAGCCTGACGCTTTGTTATTGGTTGATTGATATTCAAGGTTACCGGCGGTTTACCAAACCTATGGTGGTATATGGCGTGAATGCTATTTTAGTGTATGTATCTTCAGAACTGATAGCCCGTACGATGGATAGGCTAAAAGTAGATTACCAGGGTGAAAGCGTGAGCTTGAAAGAAGCTTTGTATGATGCTTTTTTTGATTCTTACTTTGTGCCGGGCGTGGCTTCCTTTTTATGGTCGTTGTGTTTTGTATTAGTATGGTTAATCATTTTGTGGACGATGTATAACCGGAAAATCTTTATCAAGATTTAATCTTTTTTAATCACGCTTAACTCGCCGCTGGTTTCCATGTAAATCTCTTTAATCTTATCTAAGTTGTTTACATGGCCTTTCAGGCGCAAATCGCCCATTACTTCTTTTTCGCTCAACAGGCTTTTGGCTATGTTTTCTTCATCCAGCTTGCCATTGCGGTACAGCGGAATGCTGTCACCTTTAAGTACGCGGCTGATAAATTCATTTTTTACACTGAGCCAAGCTAGTAAGCGGTGTAATAATACCAGTACCAGGCAGCTGACCACCGTAGGTACAAACGCTGAAGCGCCTACCACCGCCCGGCTTAAAATAGCGCCTAAAATGATGGCCAATGTATTATCAAAAGCTGAATGTTTACCAAACGTACGCCTGCCCGAAAGCCTTACCATAATGAGCGCAATAAAAAATATCACTACAGCCCGGCAGCACATTTGTAGGGTTGATAAGTCTTTGCCCTCACCAAATATTTGCAGAATAATTTCCATGCGTAATGTTTTGTTAACTTAACGTTAAACATTCCTTAACATGATGTACAGTTGCCGATAAAAAAGTGTTTACTGAAATGTCAGGAATTTTTCCACAAAAAAGACCTACAGTCAGCAGTTATAGCAAACATTTAAGTTGTAGCAAGAATAAAGAAGATAAATAAAATGGAAAACTTCAAGATAGGTTATAAGCACTAGTCTGCCATATAAAGCAGATAAGCTACAAGCCGTAAAAAAGTGATAATAAGTTTAGGTTTATAATTGGTGATGCAAATATAATAAGATTAATAATACAATCGATTGTATTAATAGGTTCATAGCAGGAATGTTACTTTAATGTGAAATTAAGGTAAACAATGAGAAATTGTCTCAATTGAACCTGATTAAAATTTCGAATTTATGTAATTGTAAAAGTTTGATTATCAGAAATTTATGAGAAGTAAGAATTATGCATTTTAACTAATATGATAAAAATATATTTCTCCTGAGTTTTACCCCACGTTTAGGTCATACAGCGCGTATTGGTAAGTAAAAGGTCTTGTCACACTTAGTTACCTGTACGCCATGAAATTATCTGTAAAAGCTTTAAAGAAAAAGTTTCCGGTTGATCAGTTCTTTTTCCGTAGGTCATATTCTCAAGAAGGGGAGGACATGATTTACCACTCATTTTTTGAAGGCCGTAAAAAATACAAAGGCTTTTACGTGGATGTAGGCGCTCATCACCCATTCCGATACTCCAATACGCTGCACTTTTATCAGCAAGGTTGGAAGGGCATTAATATTGAACCTACGCCTGGTGCCATCAAGCTTTTCCAAATGTTCCGTAAGCGGGATATTAACTTGAATGTAGGTATTCATACCCAGGAAGGGACTTTGCCTTTTTATTGTTTTAATGAACCGGCCTTAAACAGTTTTAACCAGGAAGCGTCGGAATATAAATCGGCCACCACGCGGTATTTTATCAAAAAAATTATACCTGTACCTACCGTGCCTTTAGCCCAGGTATTAGATCAGCATTTACCACCTGGACAAACCATTGATTTTTTAAACATTGATGCCGAGGGCGTTGACTTGGCGGTGCTGCAATCTAATGACTGGAGCCGCTATCAGCCCTTGTTTATTATGGTGGAAGCCAGCATCGACATTCAGCAGTTAACCAATGCCGACGTGTACCAGTTTTTAATGGCACGTGGTTATAAGCTGGTGGCTAAAACCATGCGTACGCTATTTTTTAAATTGCAACAGTAAGTTACTTAATGTTGTAACGTACCCCGATTTGAATAGTACGGTAACGCTGCTGATAGTTGCCCAAACCCGTATTTACTTTATAAGGCGTTAGGTTCTGCAACAATCGGCCATCTATATAAAAAGAACCACTTACACGCACACTAATGCCGGCTGCTATACCTACACTTACTTTATTGTTAAGCGAGTTGCGTTTAAAAGCCGAGTCAATGCTGCTGGTATGCCCCAAGGTATCCCGGCGGTTGGCAATAGTGCCCAGTTTAGTACTAACGCTGCCCTGATGGGTAACAAAGCTAAGTTGGGGTTCGGCATACAGGCTGATCCTGTCGGTGAGCTGATAAGTAAGCCGAACAGGAATCGATAAAGTAGTAATTTTCCGTGTGTCTGTTATGGTAAAGGCGGTAGAATCTTGAGTGCCATAGTTATAACTATGCTGGCCCGATAAGGCTCGCGCAGCATCCAGCCGCAAACCGGTACCAATAAGCCATTGTTTCCCAATTTGATAAGAGCCAAAAGCACCCGCGTAAAAGCTTTTGCCTAAACTGGCAGTATTTAATCCACCCTCCAAGCCAAAGTGGAAATTAGACTGACTGCTTTGCTTAGGTAGCTTATTCTTATCCGTTTTATTTTTTGTAGAGGAGGCAACGGTCTTAAGCTTTTTACTGTTTTCCCTTAATTGCGCGTCCGCTTTGCTATTCTGCTGAGCCGTTGTATTGTTAGTTAATGCAGAGCCTACCACTGCCATTGGTGCTGTATTATTTGTACCAGTAGGTTGCTGTGCGGTAGTATAATCAACCGAACTACCGGTTACACGCGGCTGTGTCTTATGGCTGCTGGCTGATGATGACATAAACAAAGCCGATGTAACCTGCGGCTGTACGTTGGCAGATGGTTTAAGCGTATGCTGATTATGGCTAAGCGAACCTGTAGTAGTACGGCCTGACAACCCGCTTCTTTTTCGCAACAAGGCGGATGGTGTATAAACCTGATTTGGGGTAGTGCCAACAGGAGCATTCATTCCTGCAATTGGATTTCCCTTAGGAGTGCCGGAAAGAGTAGGCAAACTATTGTTCTGAGGTGTAGTTATCGCATTTTCATCATTACCTGTCGCCCTAATCGAATCTGATTGTTGAGCTTGAAACATAGCCGAACTATCTGCCGGGTTAGTTAGTGTATCTTGAATGCTATTAATGCTATCGTTGCTGATGACCTCATGTGGTTTGTGCTGGTAATGCGTAGGCTTTACCTTGACAGGTTTGGTTTTGGATATGATGGTAGTGTGGCTGGCCAGGTAAGTACCGGCGCCTACCATAGCAGCTGCAGGTACAATATAGCCCAGTAAAGAAATTAGCTTGGTGCCGAAAGGCTTAACTAGTTTATTGCCGGCACCGGTATTTGCCGCAGGCAGGTGCTCATCCAGCAGCTTGCTCATGTCGGCCCAGGCTGAGTCAGCATTGTTCTGAACCGGCAGGCTATCCAGCTTTTTGCGCCAAAGTTTATGATACCATGCTGACTTTTTCATAAGGCCTCGTTAGGGTTTACAGTTGGATCATTGGTGCTGGGGTTAGCCGGTTGCAGCATATTACGCAGCAGTTTTTTAGCTTGCGATAAATGCCACCTTGAAGTACCCTCACTAATTTGAAGCTGTTCGCCAATTTCCTGGTGGTTATAGCCTTCAATTACCGAAAGGTTAAACACCAGTTGCGTAGCGGTTGGTAACTGGCGTATGGCCTTTACCAAATCCTGCACGTATAGTTTGTTTAGCACTTCGGGGGCAATAAAAGCGGCGTGGGCATCTTCTGCAAGGTCGGTAGCTTCTATAAATTTAGCTTCTTTACGGTTTAAATCAATACAGGTTCTAACAATAATGGTTTTTATCCAGGTGCCTAGTTCGCCCTTTTGCTGGTCAAAGCTGTTAATGTTCTGGAACACCTTCAAAAAACCCATATTCAGGGCCTCAGCAGCTAACTCATCCGATTTCAGGTAACGGTAGCATAGCCTGAGCATATCGGCATAGAACAGTTTGTACAAACCCTCCTGCGCCGAACGTTCGTTAGCCTTGCAACCTGCAATAAGCTGATGATGTGGCTTACTCCTGAACAGGCTCATTAAAGGTATTAGAGGTTTGGGTACACATAGTTCTCCTGTATGCATTACGCAGCTGCAAGTTAAAACGTTGGGATGAAATTTAACTTTTTTTAATCTGCGCCAATCTGCATAGCTATTGCCGGGGTATAAGCTGACCAATCATCCATAAGTGTAACAGCTACACAAAGGTGTGCTATCGTGAACGTATTCAAAAATAGGAGTTGGAAAGCTTTTATAAGACTGCTATCTTTCTGCAAATAACCAATTATACCAATGGTATCTTGTAACCTTATTAATGATTTGTGATGAATGCGCCAAATGATACCCTGTTTCAAATGTTGTTTAACCATCTGTCCGAACCCCGGATAGTGATTAAAGCCGATGCGCCGCGTTATACTATAGTAGCTTGTAATGAGCTGTATAAGATGGTGAGCAACACCGTTGGGCAAGATTTAATTGGCAAAGGTATTAAAGACCTGACTGACTCCAGCCGCAGCAGTAAGGAGAGTGAAGCCGTGATTCAGCAGGCCATTGAGCGGGCCATTCGCAACAATGAAGTAGTAAAGCTGGCCGCCGTAAGGTACGATATGCCCAGCGCAAACGGGCAGGCTACAGAGGCTGCCTGGTGGCAAACCGAATATGTGCCTATTGTGGGTGCAGATGGGCATGTACAATATCTGATGTGCACTACACATAATATTACACATCATATTTTGATAAATGAGGTAAAGAAAGCCGCCACCGAACGGGCAGACGCCTTAACGCGCGAACAGATGACCAACGAGGAGCTCACTGCGGTTAACGAGGAGTTGGCGCTGGCCAACCAGGAGCTGTACCATGCGCAGGAAACGCTGCGAAAGTTAAATGAAGACCTTGAAGAACGCATAAAAAGCCGCACCAAAGAGCTTTCTGAAAGTGAGGTGCGCTTTCGGGCTATGGCCGAGGGTACCGATGTTTTAATTGCAGTAAGTGATATTACCCGTAATACGGTGTACTGTAACAAGGCCTGGATAACCCTGACCGGCCAACCCCGGCAAGATTTGCTGGGCTTCGGGTGGATTAAGGTGGTGCACCCTGATGATATGGAACGGCACCTGAACAGTTGCTTATCGGCCTTTAAAGAACGGTTGCCTTATACCGACGAGATACGGATTGTTAACCACCAGGGTAGCTACCGCTGGCTGCTGGCTAAGGGCACACCGCTTTTTGACAGCAACGATAACTTTACCGGCTACATCAGTTCGTTTATTGATATTCATGAACGCAAGCAGGATGAGCAGCGCAAAAACGATTTTATCGGCATGGTAAGCCATGAGTTGAAAACACCGCTTACCTCGCTGAACGGGTATATACAAATGCTGCTGGCTAAAGCTAACAAGGCCGAAGATACGTTTACAGCCGGCGCACTAACCAAAGCCGTAAATCAGATAAAGAAAATGACGGCCCTGATTAACGGCTTTTTAAATGTATCGCGATTGGAATCAGGCAAGATACAGGTAAACAAGCAAACTTTCCTGATGGATGAGCTGGTGAAAGAAATGACCGAAGAAGCCGCGCTGATTCAATCTACACACAAAATTGTTTTTTTACCCTGCAACCCAGTAAGCGTGCTGGCCGACCGTGATAAGATTGGCAGTGTAATATCGAACCTGCTGAGTAATGCCATTAAATATTCGCCCAGGGGCAAGCAGATTGAGGTGAAATGCGAGGAGATGGGCAATGAGGTGCAGGTAAGCGTGAAAGACGAAGGCATGGGCATTAAGCCCGAGAATGTAGAAAAACTGTTCGACCGTTATTATCGCATTGAGAGTAAGCATACGCAAAACATATCGGGCTTTGGTATTGGCTTATACCTGTGTGCTGAAATTGTGCAGCGCCATAACGGTAAAATATGGGTGGAAAGCCAGATTGGCAAAGGTTCCACCTTTTACTTTAGCTTACCGCTGCAAGGTTAGGTGTTCGGCAGAAATAACTTCAGCAAGTCGCGGTTTTTAAATGATAACGCCATCCGTTAAAACGTTTCCGTTTAAACCGTTCCTCAGGCAGGTGTCTGCATGGATGTAACCCATCAGCAAGCAACCCTGGCAACAGGTAGAATCAGGGCCAATCAGCGTTGGTTTGTAGCTTTAGCATATAACGTAACAGCTTTCTTACACATTTTCCGGTTTAGGTAAGTGATGGAAAAAGTCAGTAAAATGGTTGTTTTCTATTTGAATGTTTAAACAACTATAGGTTTCGTTATTAATAAAATAACTATGCATGCATAGTATTAATGACATTGCAAATCGCATTTAAGCAAGGGAAATAGTGCAACTTTTCAAGCTATGCATCGTCTTATATACGTGTACTACGAAGTACAATGGAAATATAAAGACAATGAAAAATTTTAAACTTTTTGCTTTAGCAGTAGCCTTGGTAATTACCTCTTTTGTAGCTAAAGCAGACGGCCCGAATGCCGCCAGATTAACAAGAGAAGATGCAATTGATGTTTATATCAATGCCATGAGCCAGGGAAAAACGCAAGGCTTAAATGACGTGATTGATGAGTCGGCTAAGTTCAGAACGGTACGCAACCAGAAAATAGTAAGTATGGATAAAGCGGACATTATGAGTTTTGTAGATGCGAATGCCGGCGTAGTGCAAGATTGCTCGGTAAATACCGAAGTGGTAGAAAGCAACACTGACATGAGTATTGTAAAGGTAGATATGCAGTACAACAATTTTGTACGCTCCAACTACGTAACCCTAACCAATACCGGCGAAGGTTGGAAAATTACCGACGTATATTCCGTATTCAAATAATTTTAGTAAGTGAGTTGATAGTGAAGAGCCCGCCACCGTGCGGGCTTTTTTATGGGTGTCCGTCTTCCAGAATGGCTGCTAGTAAAGGTAGGTATTGGCACTAGCTTAAGCCCCAACGCAGGGTCCTCTAGCGAGAGACCCTGCTAAGACGGAGGTAAAATATTTTTGCTGTGATTAAAGTTTGAAGACTTCGGATAGTGGTATTATACCTTTATTTTTAAAAAAAAAACAGCTATGCAAATAAAATGTTGTATATTTAAAATATTACAATTAGTTTTGTAACGCCCTGTCAAAGTGAAGGCCCACGTTCCACGTGGGAGCTTTTGTAGCTTAGATGGGGTTTTTTATTTAAATTTAGTTTCATCTATGCGATGGCTCTTCGGCACAAAGTTCCAATGTCGATAAGCATCAGTCCATCTACTTTCATAAATGCCGCCGGTGCTAACTCCAATATTGAAATTATGAATTAAATCTCTTATGTGCGCTAATATGTGTTTATAAAGTTTTTCCTTTGCTATTGTTCTTTTTCCCCTTGTTCTAGAGCCGGCTGGTTTAATTTTATGCATGTTATTTAACCGGAAAGCCATTGAGCCTAGTATAATATCCATACCTTGTAGTATAACGTGCTTACTTGAATCGACATCCACTATATCTTCTCTGCGGATGAGGATTTTAGCTCTGATAAACTGATTCAAGGATTGGATACCATATATTTTGCTTTTAAATTCTTCACATCTTAATTTATTATCAGGCAATTCATCAAAGAAAATTCTTAAATGCTTCATTTCCTTTGATTCAGCTTCAGGAATATTCATAAAACCAAAAGCATGTTTAATAAATTGATAGTACAATAAGAAGAATCCATTGTCCTTTTGCTGTTCTGTTAGGTTAATAGCTTCATAAGCAGATTGCCTAAACATAATTCTTATTTTGAGTTTACCATCCTTTATAAACTCAAAGTACATATCTATCAAAGCTTTATATTTTTCAAGATAGTTGTCGGTAACCTTATTCCATTTTACTTCCTTCAATAAATTAAGCTCTATTTTTTTATCTTCTAAGTTTCTAACTATTTGATCGTAGAATGTTGATTCGACCAAAGCACCACCGTAAAAATCTGAATAGTATTGGCCGTTCTCTACAGATTCGTCACAATAAAGGAAATACTCTTTAGCCATTCATCAAAGATAAAAGATAATAATTATTGTTTAATAAACAAGTATTAATATTGAAAGCTAAGATAAGCAATAAATAACATTTTGCTTGTCTCCTCAAGTCCTTCCGAGGGAGACCATATATTGCTAGCACTAGCTCAGCCCCGATGCAAGATCCTCTAACGAGAGGCCCTGCTAAGACAGTATGATTTACAGGTAATTAAATAATACAATAATGAATCTAAAACAAATTTGCATTTTACTGTTGCTCTCAATTCTTTCTTTTAAAGCGATAGCCCAGGTACATAATGACCTGAACACCGAGCAGATTGATGAACGTGTTGCTAGTTGCCTCGCTAAATTTTATCAACCAGACAATAAAGCACTAAAGTCATTATGTCGCAGAGGGTGTATTTTTATCAAATTCAATATTAGTACTCAGGGGAAAGTAGTTAATCTTGTATTTAGTAAAGATTCAGTAACAATCATACAGGATGCTTTGGTTCACGCTATTCATGCTCTGGAACAGGATAACATATTAATGAACACCCTCAGGAAGTACAAGAAAACTTACATTAAACCCTTCATCTATGACTATCAATTAGGCTGTAAGTTTGATTTTGGGGGAGTGAAAGCAGCCACTGGAAATACTCTATTGAATTATTATAAAATACGTGACGACATGGAGCATTATGGTGAAACTATATTTCACATGTTAAATTTTGATGGTAAAGCATCACAAGCAGCAGAATGCCTGCTGTTGACACCATCTAGAGTTGGAGCTGCTTACGATTAAACAACTCCCATTTGGCGCAAGTATGTAGGAATAAGCAGAGTAAAGGTTACTTGTGCCTAACCAAACCCAATAACTCTACTGACAAAACAGTGCCACCACTGCCAATGGTTTGACAGTGTTTCATGGTGTTACAGGTGTTACACACTGAAACATGTAACACCTGTAACACTTCGGCATCCTCGTTAAAGCGGGAGTGAGCAGGGCTATTCTACGCCTTCGCTTTCCAGTATGTTGCCGGGTTGCTTGAAGTTGCTGCGTACAAAGTGGCACCAGTCGCAGTCTTTTTTACCACAGCCAATGGCAAACTCATGGTTCATGATTTTGTGGTAGGTTTCGGTGAGCTGGGTAGTTACCAAAGCTTCATCGTCGGGCGTAATCACAATTTTTTCTTTGTGGTACTCATGGCCATCAATGGGTTCCACAAAATCAAATACGGTGCTGGCTACTTGCCAGTCTTTACTGCGGTCGTTATCAATCAGCATCTTGTAAAAAACCGCTTGCCGCCAGTAGTCGCCACCGTTGGGCTGGTTGGTAGTAGGGCGCATCAGCTTTTCTTTGGCATACTTGAGCTTGCCGGTTTTGTAATCTACAATGGTGGCCTGCTTGCCATAAAACTCCACCTTATCCAGGTGCCCTTTTACGGGTACGCCGTTAATCACAATGTTGCGTACCGGCATTTCTACGCGTACTACCTTGTTCCAGTGGTTTACATTCTGCTGGTAAAAGGCCGGGAGTATCTTATCGCCGTAATCCATCCGTAGCTTAAACTCATCATGGCTAAAGGCATCGCGGTTGCGGTACATAAACCACCGGAACTCGCGGATAAAATCATCTAACGGCGGGAAATGGTTATCCTGCTTGCTCATGCGGTCAAACAACTTATACAAAGCATGGTGCACCGCCGACCCAAACGCCATCGCCGGACTCTTACCCGCCGGTACCCGAATCAAATTTTGGAAGTAGAACTTCAGCGGGCAATCTAAATAACTATTCAGGTGCGTAACCGACAGTACATAGTTTTGCAGCAACTGGCTGATGTAATTTTTATCCAGCAGTTCTACCACCGGCTTATCTGCCTCGCTGAACTGCGTAGCCAGGTAGCCCATCATGGCCTCATCCGTTACCTGCGGATAGTTTACCTGCAAGTGGGTAGTGGCTAAAATTTCGCCCACAAACTGCGAGGCTTCCTGATCTTTGCCGTTACGGTCATGCGAGGCATACGAGATCACCAAACACTGCTTGGCCCGTGTAAGCGCCACATAAAACAATCGCCTTGACTCTTCCTGCTGCCCCGTTTCATCCCCCGCCGATTGCATCAGTGTATCCGGAAAGCTAAAACCGGTGTTGCGGCCTTTGGCATCCCAGATCTTTTTGGTGCATCCCAGCAAAAACACATGCTCATACTCCAACCCTTTAGAGCCATGCGCGGTAATGAAATTAATACCGTTTTCGGCGCCAATCATCTTGGTAAGCTCCAGCCGGATGTTGTTCTTCTGCATCAAATCCACCGTCGTGATAATGTCTTTCAGCTTGCCTTCGGGGCTTTTGCGGGCTTCATCACGCACAAAGTTGAACAGGGTAGTTAATACCTCCATGTGCCAGCCTTTATCGGGCTGCTGCATTACATACTTCAAAATACCCAAACAGGTAATTACCTGCTGAAACAGCTGCTGCATGCTCAGGCTTACCGAGGCTTTCAGTAAAAAGTTAATGTCGGTAACCAGCTGCTTCATGGCTACGTTTTTCGGTTCCTCAAACAAGGTGGCCTGCGCCGCCGTCTGCATCTCGCTCACATAACGCCTGATGGAAGTTTTAGTCTCATCGGCCGCTATGCTGTAGTTGGCTTTAGACACCGCAATGCTGGCCTTGGCAATCTCGATAGGCGGAATGTCGAAAAAGTCATAGTGCATAATTTCAAACAGCAGCTCATCCCCACTAAACGGCGAATCCAGCTCCATAGCCAGGTAGCGCAAAATATTTATAATCTTTTCGCCAAAGGGCAGCGCCAGAATGTCAATTTTACGTTTGGTATTTACCGCTATTTGCTTGGCATCCAAGTAGTGTATCAATTCTTCTACCTGGTTGTGGTTGCGGTAAATAACCGCTATTTCGGCCGGTTCGGTGCCTCTAGCTATCAGCTGTTCCATCTGCCGGGCAATATCCACCAGCTCCTGGTCGGGGTTCACGTACTCGTTAATTACCGGTTCTACCATATTCCTGTCAAAACGCGGGTGTGCCGCCTTTAAGTTTTTATCCAACCTCAGCTGACTGGTTAAACGTTCGTTATTATTGTTGATAAGCGCTTTCGATATATCCAGAATCACCTGGTTAGAGCGGTAATTTTGTTTCAGTACCACGGTGTACAGGGTGCTTACATAATCGCCGGCAAAATCCAGTATATTTTTCATGTTGGCCCCCTGAAAACGGAAGATGGACTGGTCGTCATCTCCTACTACAAACACGTTGGGCGTTTCCCAGTAGCACAGCAAAAACTTCAGCAATTCATTCTGCGAACCGCTGGTATCCTGAAATTCATCCACCAAAATGTACTGGTGACGTTCCTGGTAGCGGCGCAGCAGGTTTTCATCTTCGCGGAAAGCACGCAGTACCCAGATAATCATGTCGTCATAATCATACCGGCTGCGCTCCTTCATCTTCACCTCATAGTTCTGGAACTCCTTACAGGCGCACAGCAGCTTATCCATAATGGTTTTGGCCTCATCAATCTCCTTCTGCTTTACATCACCTTTTTTGATGCCTTTAGCGGCATTGGGGCGTTTATAAATAAACTCCTCACGGTTGGGTAAGTCATCCAGGTACTCGGTAATGGCTTGTTCAATCAGCGGTAGTTCCCAGTTCTCACGCTTCATGGTACTGAACAGGCTTTTCAGGCGCGGTACAACATAGTAAATATCGCCGGTAAAGCGTTTCAGCAGGTGGTCTTTATCAAACTCATCTACCAGCTCCCGAAAAAGCATAGCCGATTCCAGATCAGTTAAAGGTTCCAGGCTCAGCTTGCCAAAATACTCCAGGTTCTCCTGAATAATATCGTTACAAAAAGCATGAAAAGTATAAATGTTAATGCGGTAAGCATCAGGGCCAATAAACTCAAACAAACGCTTACGCATGGCTACGGCACCGGCATCAGTGTAGGTTAAGCACAGTATCTCGTTGGGCTGAGCATCGGTTTCCAACAGTATCTTGCCGATACGGGCCGCCAGTATCTGGGTTTTGCCTGTACCAGGGCCGGCTACCACCAATACCGGGCCATCCAACTTGTTTACCGCGGCTTGCTGCTCAGTATTCAGGCTGGATAATATTTCGTCAAATTTCTGATTATATTTTTCGGAAGAAGGCTGCATTACTCAAAGATAAATCAGAATTACAGAATTAAAGCATGCCTCCATTTTTTTGATAATAGGCTTATAAAACCTGTAAATAGTTTCACAAGCTGGATTGATTTTAGGCTTGTAATTGGATCATTCATCCATAAAAAACTTATAAATAACATGTAGTTAACTATAAACTTACCCTAATTCATGCTCATCTACTTACATACTTTTTACCTACTTTTGTAAGTTTAATTGTGTGAATGAAAACTTACTTTCGGTTACTTTCCTTTGCTAAACCCATTGAGAAGTTTGCAATACCCTACTTTATAGCCACCACGCTTTCCGTTATATTCAATACGCTAAATTTAGCGCTATTGATTCCGTTGTTGCAAACGTTGTTTTTTAAAAATAATGATTGTACAGGTATTGCAACCCGAACAGCTGCTTCTAAGCCATCATTGTTGGATATGAGTGCAACGTTTAACTATTATGTTGATTTAATTGTCAGTAAATATGGTTCTTGGGGGGCTTTGCAGTTTGTTTGTGGTACCATAATAGTATCTGTATTCTTAAGCAACTTATTCCGTTATCTGTCACAACGCACTATGGAAAACATGCGAGCCCATACTTTGCTTAATTTGCGGAGGGCTGTTTTTGGTAACGTGCTGGATTTACACCTAGGCTACTTTAGCAACGAGCGTAAAGGCGATATCATCTCCAAAATAGCTTCGGATGTGCAGATTGTACAATACTCGGTTACCGGCACTTTGCAGGTGATATTTAAAGAGCCTTTACAAATCATATTCTATGTAGGCTTCCTGTTTGCCACATCCGTTAAGCTTACGGTCTATTCCATGCTGATTATTCCCATATCAGCTCTATTGATTTCTCGCATTGTAAAGCGCCTGAAACAACAGGCGGTTGCTTCGCAAAAAAGCTATGGTGTTATGATTAGCTACCTGGATGAAGCCTTATCGGGTATCAAAGTAATCAAAGCTTTTAATGCTGCTAGTTATACTAAACAGCGCTTTGATGAAGAAAACGTTAAATATACCAACCTGGTAAAATCAATGGCTCGCAGGCAACAGGCAGCCTCTCCGGTTTCTGAAGCTTTAGGGGTTACCATGATTGCTTGTTTGGTGTTATATGGAGGTTACTTGATCTTAAATAATCAATCTACTACTTTAAGTGCAGCAGCCTTTATTGGGTATATTGCCATGTTCTCGCAAGTAACAAGACCAGCTAAGGCTATTTCTGATTCGTTCAGCAGTATTCATTCCGGTATAGCTGCCGGCGAGCGGGTACTGCAACTTATTGACGAGAAACCGCTGATTACCGATGCACCTAATGCAATCACCTTAACAGGTTTTGAAAAGGGTATGCAGTTCAACAACGTGTCTTTTGCTTACGGCGATAAGGAGGTGCTGCATAATATTAGCCTGAATATTCCGAAAGGAAAAACGGTGGCCTTGGTAGGTCCATCAGGCGGGGGTAAATCTACCTTAATGGATATGATACCACGTTTTATTGAGCCGCAAAGCGGAACGATTACTGTGGATGGATATGACATTAATGCTGTTACTATGGATTCGTTACGTAGCCTGATGGGCATTGTAAACCAGGAATCTATTTTGTTTAATGATAGCATTTACAACAACATTGCCTTCGGTAAACCAGGAGCTACACCTGATGAGGTAGAAGCCGCTGCCCGTATTGCTAATGCGCATAATTTTATTCTGAGTACGGAAGAAGGTTATCAAACTAACGTAGGCGACCGTGGTACCAAATTATCTGGAGGCCAAAAACAGCGTATCTGCATTGCCCGTGCGGTGTTAAGTAATCCGCCTATTATGCTGCTGGATGAAGCTACTTCAGCGCTGGATACTGAATCGGAAAAGTTGGTGCAAGATGCGTTGAACAACCTAATGAAGAACCGTACCTCGCTCATTATTGCGCACCGCCTGAGTACTATACAAAATGCTGATTTGATAGTTGTACTGGAAGCAGGCTGCGTGGTGGAGCAGGGTACACATACCGAATTGCTGCAAAACAACGGCTTATACCGCAAGTTGATTGATATGCAAACCTTTCAGACTGCCTAACCTATGGCCTATCAAACCCAATCAGCCGTATTGTTTATTGTTTTTAAACGGCCTGATACCACAGCAAGAGTATTTAATCAAATTCGAGCTGCCCAGCCTAAACGTTTATATGTTGCCGCTGATGGTCCCCGGTATAACAAGCCTGACGAAGCTCAGCTTTGTAAGCAGGTACGTTTAATTTGTGAGCAGATAGATTGGGAATGTGAAGTGAAAAAGTTCTACCACAATGAAAACTATGGGTGTAAAGAAGCTGTTTCATCGGCCATTACTTGGTTTTTTGAACACGAGGAAGAAGGGATTATTCTGGAAGATGATTGCCTGCCCGCTGAAAGCTTTTTTAAATACTGCGATACCTTACTGGAAAAGTATCGATATGATACCCGTATTCGGCATATAGGTGGCGCTAATTTACAACAAGGTAAAATATGGGGTGATGGTAGTTACTACTATTCTAATTTAACTCACGTATGGGGCTGGGCAGGTTGGCGTAGAGTTTGGGAGCAATATGATAAAGAGTTAAAGTTGTATGAAGCCAGTGAAGTAAGAACGCAATTAGCTAAAATATTTACAGACCACTTGATTTTGGATAGTTGGGAAATAATATTCAATGACGTAAAGGCTGGTAAAGTTAATACCTGGGACTACCAACTTACTTTTTTAAATTTTTTTAATAACGGATTGTCAGTTATCCCGAACAGCAATCTAATTAGTAATATTGGTTTTGGTAGTGGTAGTACCCATGATATGGATGATATTAACAGCTATGCAGCTATACAACTACAAGAAATAAATGAAATAATAGCTCCTCAGTATATTTTACCTGAAAAGCAAGCTGATTTATTAACCCTTTCGTATGAATTTAATTTAGTCGAACGCTATAGGAAGCATAATAAATTAAGTCGACGGTTTAAAAGATGGATAAATGTAAAAAGTATCTAAAACAGATTTATACTAGCTTTTAAGATTAATTGCCTACAATTCTTTTAATCCATGTTTTATTAATCAGCATAACCAAACCCCAGGTAATTCCATAAACCAGTACAAAAGAGAATAGCTTAAATGCTAACAAAGCTATTAAAGACATGGTCATTACGTCAAGGTGTAACGGTCTGAAAATTTCAGGAATGGCATAGGTCACCAAAATAAAATGTATCAGATAGATACCAAAGGTAGTATCACGTGGTTTCAGATAATTTAGCCAGCTAAACCTTTTCACTTTAAGCAATAAAGCGAACATGGCTAATGAGTATAGTACATTACTGAAACGAATGGTATTGTAAGGGTCAAGGCTGTGGTTAGCTTTCAATATTACCGTTTCAAAAATTGAAACAGCGTAAGTAAGCAATACAAAACCAATCAGAACGGGGTACGATACCATTTGTATGCGGGTTTCGGTAATTACCCAATGTTTGCGAAGTTGTGCGCCTAGCCATAAGAAGAATACAAAGCCTAATATAGCTATGGTATGGCTAGGATCTACCCATTCATAATGAATGTTAATACAGTAAAATGTGGTGAAGGAGAGCAGCAGCAAACCAAATTTAGGGTTGTACAAGTAATTTTTGAAAATGAGCAGCAAGGTTATGCTCACCATAAAATTAATGATGAACCAATAATTGGTGTACAGGTAAGTAACACGAACACCTTCCAGAATATTGGTTAGATTAAAGCGCCCATCATGATACATGTTTTCTTTAACATGCAGGTTGATGATGAAACACAAAATGTACACTACCGACCAGAATAGCCACGGACCAAAGGTGTTGGAAAAACGACGTTTAAGGTACTGGCCCGGTGTATAATCCGTAAACTTGTCGCCTATTAAAAAACCTGCCAGCAAAAAGAAGGCAATGGTGCCAAATTTACTAATCTGTGTAAGCAACAGGTAAGCCCAGTACTTGGCTGAATTATTGGGGAAAACATAAGAATTTAAACTATGCTCGGCTACAATAGCCATCATGGCTAAGCACCTGATATGGTCAACAAAATCGTAATTTTTACGTTGAGGCTTGTCATTAATCAGGTTCTCTTCAGCGGGCATAAATTGTATTTAGTACAGTAATAGTGCAATAATATCAAATATTAACATCATAACCGGGTATTTGGTATGCAGCAGGTATAAAAGCCATAATAAAAAAGCCATCTGTTTGTTAAACAGATGGCCATACATACATAAAACTAACCTATTTACTACAATTTGAAGGCTAAACCAACTTGCCAAACCTGGTTACGGTAGGCCGGAATACCTGAACTGCCATTCGGATTGTTCTCTCTGAAATCAATGGTGTAGTTACCACGAAGCTCTACATTTTTGTTCAGGTCAATACCTACACCAAAGTTTCCGTCAACAAAGCTTTTATCACCATAGTAATTATAACGGCTCTCGTAATCAACAATATTGCCGGTGTAATTAGTATTGCGTGTAGTTGTCAGGAATGAAAACTGCGGACCAGCATAAATATTCAATACCGGAGCCACTTTAATTTTTAATAAGATAGGCACATCAATAAAGTTGGCGCGTTGAGTAAACCGGCTACCATCAGTAAAGCTGGCGCGATAACCTTTTTGTGAGTACAACACTTCTGGAACGATAGATAGCGGGTAAGCAATTGGAATATCCACAAACAAACCTGCATTAAAACCGGTTTTGGTGTTGGTGCTGAAGTCTGGGTTATCTGAACTTACCGTATTGGCAAAGTTTAACCCGCCGGTAAGTCCTACACGTACCTGGTAATAATCGTCAGAACGCTCTTGCGGACGGTACCAGCGGTGTTGTGCGTTAACCGATCCGGCTATCATTAGCACTAGGGCTAAAAAGAATAATTTTTTCATCATCTCAATAAGTTTTAATTAAACTGAATTGATTTTTAGATGATAACTTAGCCCATAGGTTTATTCAGTATCGAAAAAAAATTACATAAACGTTTAAAGGTGCATTTTGCACACTTAAACTATACTTTTACAAGGGTAGTTTACCCATTCCTTTATGAAGCAATCTGTTGTTAAAATTGTTGCCGTGATAATGCTGGCAGGCGTGTTTAGTTGTGCGCATGCGCAATCGCCAACTTATATTCAATCTTTAGATAAGCAAAATCATTGGGTTGATTCGGTTTTTAGCAAATTGAATCGCAAGCATAAAGTGTCGCAATTGTTTTTCATTCGCGCACATACCAACAAAGGGCAGGCTTATGCCGATTCAGTAGCTAAAGTAATTAAATGCCAACAACCAGGAGGATTGGTTTTTTTTCAGGGTGGACCTATGCGGCAAGCCATGTTAACTAATCAGTATCAAAAATTAGCGCAAATACCCTTACTGGTTGCTATGGATGGTGAGTGGGGGCTGGGTATGCGCCTGGATTCAGTAATATCTTACCCTTACCAAATGGCATTAGGTGCTATTCGTGATAATACACTGATTACCGAAATGGGTAGGCAGGTGGCTTATGATTTTAAGCGTTTAGGAATGCAGATGAATTTTGCGCCGGTTATGGATGTAAATAACAATCCGAATAACCCGGTTATTAATTACCGGTCGTTCGGTGATGATAAGTACAACGTAGCACAAAAGGCCATTGCCTATATGCAGGGTATGCAACAGGGAGGCTTATTAACTACCGCCAAACACTTTCCCGGTCATGGTGATACCAATGTGGATTCGCATTTTGATTTGCCACAGCTAAATTTTACACGCACAAGGCTGGACACCTTGGAAGAGTATCCATTTAAACAAGCTATCGCGGCAGGTATCAGTGGTATTATGGTAGCCCACATGAACATCCCGGCGCTGGATACCACACAGCATCTGCCATCAACCCTATCTCGGCCTATTGTGACCAACTTATTGCAAGATACGCTGGGCTTTAAAGGCTTGGTCGTTTCCGATGCGTTGGAGATGAAAGGCGTAACCAAGTATTTTCCGGCAGGGGAAGCTGATTTGCGGGCGTTTATAGCTGGAAATGATATTTTAGAATTATCAGAAAACTCAGCATTAGCTATCAAAAAAATTAAAAAAGCTGTTCGTAAAGGTGTCGTGCTTGAGGCAGAACTGGATGCCAAGGTTAAGAAAGTACTGGCTGCTAAATATTGGGCAGGCTTAAACCATTACCAACCGGCAGATACTACACATTTAATAGCCGACCTGAACCGTACTCAAAGTAAAACCTTAGTGCAACAGTTAAGCAATGCAGCTATAACCGTATTAAGAGGCGATACCTTGCTGCAATATCTTGACCCAACTAAAGCTACGGCTTTGGTAAGTATTGGGGTAGAAACGCCTACGGTTTACCAGCAGGAACTAGCCAGATACTTTACAGCCGGCCGTATGTTTCAGGTGAGTAAGGGAGCTTCTGCTAATCAGATGAGTGCATTACTTACTAATTTAAAAAGCTACGAGCAGATCATCATTGGCATACATGATACCCGACTTCGCCCGCAAAGCCAATTAGATTATACGGCTGGGTTAAAACAATTTATAGCCCGCTTGGCGGCTTATCCAAATACCGTGGTTAGTTTGTTTGCTAATCCGTATACGCTGGATACACTGCCGGGTATTGAGCAAAGCGGTGCATTACTGGTAGGTTACCAGAAAGATGAAGGTATGCAACGCGCCGCAGTAGGGGTAATTACCAAACAGTTTAAAGCTACTGGTAAGTTACCAGTACATATTGGCCTTACACGAAGCTTGTAGTATTGATGTGTTGTAATGTGAATTCTGAGAACAACATGACGCATAAGAATACACATCCGTTAAGCTAGCGTAAACAATAGCAGGTAAGCGGTGTTAGAGGGCTGGTAAACCTGAATGGCTACTACCAGTAGCCAAGTACTAAGCGCCATCTTTGTTGCATTAAAATGGAAAATACATTAAAGAAGTTTTGCAGAATTAAACTGGACACTATAAAACTTCATTTAGATAAAGAACTTAAAAAAGAAATTACCGCTTCTAAACTCGACAAAAGCCACAAGTGCGATGAGGTGATAGAAAAAGTAATTACCGAGCAGTATACTGGCATATTACAGTATATGCTTAAAGACTATGCCCATAGTAAGGTTACTATCGACCAAAAAGCTGATATGATGTCGGAGTTTACACGTTCGGCACTCACCTTGGCTGATGATTTTAAAAAGCAGTATTTGAAGTAAATATTAAATATAATTTAGTTTTAAAATACTACTACGGCCTTGATGCTTGCTGTAAATTAGTTACTACTATTTTATAGCAAATAGCGATACATAGTTCCGACGGTAATAATAAGCCAAAAATAAATCGCCTACCAGCAATAATGCTCCTGATGTTAAGCCGCTGGGCGCTACTACTGCATGAAATAAAACGATATTAATCAGTATCGGAAAAATCACTACAACCGCCAGTGTAACAAAACGGCCAGTAACAAAAGCTAGTCCACAAAGTAATTCCAGCACCTTCACAATGTTCATGATACCTACAACGGCCAAGCCATCGTTATACACTTTAGCCTGACCTGTTGCCTGCGGCATAGGCATCAGCTTAAAGAAAAAACTAACGGACGCAAACAGTAACAAAAGCCCCATTAGCGTACGAACGATAATCATGATAATTTTCATATATTGGAGATTAAATGGAACAAACTACAAAATATTGGTAATAGATGCAAGAGGAACTTTGGGCTAAGTAACTCATACAGAATAATTAACTAATACCCTTCATCTATAAGTGTTTTGTTTTACATAATTTACTGATATGCCACATATTACTTATGGCAGTGTATAGTCCTAAAGCTATTATAATGCAATAGTTGAATTCTGGAAAACACGTTTACCTTCCAAAGTTTTTAGTTTTATAGGTAGCCTTGCATCTAAATTGCCTACGGGTAAAAGCATGCATATATTATAAAAGCGATACAGACTGTACGCAACTATGTAGGTTAAGGCAGAAGCTTGTAAGATATTAAATAAGCTTCCAATCTACTTTCAAGTGTAATTAAATGGTATGAAATTATTGAAGTTATTACTTATTCTAATGCTTGTTTTGCCTTTAATTGCAGCATTGTCTTACTCAATTTTCGTTTATTCTGGAGGAGATAAATTTCTTGTAGTTCTTGTTATGAATATTATCGAGGTTTTGCTTATAACAAGTATAGGATACATGGGATACGCATCATTGACTAAGCCCTATAAAACAGGATGGCACTTGGGATTGATAATTGTTGTTGTGGCTTTGTATGCTTTACCAGCATATATTTTCATAAAGAATGTTAAGATAAATGGTTCAAGAAATTACTTATTAATTATACCTACGATTTACATTATTATATTAATGCTGAACATTTTTGCTTACTGGCAATCTTTAATTAAGATTAAAAAATAAAAGTTATTTCTTGAATAATTTTATCTCAACAAAAAAGGGATTGATATCAATCCCTTTTTTGTTGATTCTGCAAATTTTGATTCAGAATCAAGTGCCGTATTCAGGCGTAGTTATTTCGCTTTCCTCAAACTCGTAATCGCTTAGCGGCGGGCAAGAACAGATTAGGGTACGATCGCCATAAGTATCATTTACCCGACCTACAGATGGCCAGAATTTATAATCGGCTACGTAAGGCAATGGGAAACCTGCTTTTTGGCGGGTGTATGGATGCTTCCAGTCATTACCGGTAATTACAGCAGCGGTATGCGGTGCATTTTTCAGCGGGTTATCAGTTTTGTCTAACAAGCCTTTCTGTACATCATCAATTTCATGACGAATAGAAATCATGGCATCGCAAAAACGATCCAGCTCATGTTTAGGCTCTGATTCAGTAGGCTCTACCATCACGGTACCAGCAACCGGGAAGGATACAGTTGGTGCGTGGAAGCCATAGTCCATTAAACGTTTGGCAATATCGGTTACCTCAACGCCAAAGTTTTTAAAGGCGCGGCAATCCAAAATCATTTCGTGTGCGCAACGGCCGTTGGTGCCGGTGTACAATACTGGATAATGACCTTCCAGACGTGCTTTAATGTAGTTAGCATTCAGGATAGCGTATTGAGTAGCATTGGTTAAACCTTCGCCGCCCATCATGGCGATATAAGCATGAGAAATCACCAAAATAGAAGCCGAACCCCAAGGTGCGGCAGATACTGCCGGAATAGATTTCCCTTGATCGATATTGACTACGGCATGGCCAGGCAGGTAAGGCACTAAGTGTTTAGCTACGCCAATCGGACCCATGCCAGGACCACCACCACCATGCGGAATACAGAAGGTTTTGTGCAGGTTCAGGTGGCAAACGTCGGCACCAATATTAGCCGGACTGGTTAAACCTACCTGAGCATTCATGTTAGCACCATCCATATATACCTGTCCGCCATTTTCGTGGATGATATTACAGATCTCGATAATAGATTCTTCAAATACGCCGTGAGTTGACGGATAAGTCACCATCAGGCATGATAAATCATCTTTATGCTGCTCGGCTTTGGCTTTCAGGTCGGCTACATCAATGTTGCCGTTCTCATCGCATTTTACCACGATAATTTTCATACCAGCCATAGCTGCCGAAGCCGGATTCGTACCATGTGCCGAAGCTGGAATCAAAGCCACATTACGATGATGATCGCCACGGTCGTTATGGTAAGCACGAATCACCATCAGACCGGCATACTCACCTTGTGCACCAGCATTAGGTTGCAAGCTCATAGCCGCAAAGCCGGTAATTTCACTTAACCACTGGTTCAATTCATCAAACAGTTGCATGTAGCCGCCGGTTTGGTCGGTTGGTGCAAACGGGTGCATTTTGCTGAACTCTGGCCAGGTAACTGGTACCATCTCAGTAGTGGCATTCAGTTTCATGGTGCAAGAACCCAGGGCAATCATCGAGTGGCACAAAGAAAGGTCTTTTGCTTCTAATGATTTGATATAGCGCAGCATCTCATGCTCAGAATGGTGCGAGTTGAAAACTGGGTGAGTTAAATAAGCTGACTGGCGCTGCAACTCGGTTGGAATAACTGTTTGCAGATTGCTTTTCAGCTCATCAAAGTTTACATCATTCAGGTTTTTGCCTTTTACTTTAGCAAAAAAGCGAATAATGGTTTTTACATCTTCTACCGAAGTAGTTTCATCCAGAGCAATAGTAACGACAGAACCGCTATAATGCAGGTTCATTTCGTTGTTCAAGGCTTCTGAATGAATAGAACCGGCCAGTTCGCCAACATCAAACTTCAGCGTATCAAAATAAGCTTCGTTTAATTGTGGGTAGCCTAACTGCTGTAAAGAATTAGCCAACAACACGGCTAAGCCATGAACGCGTTCAGTAATCAACTTTAAACCTTGCGGACCGTGATAAGCGGCATACATACCAGCCATAATAGCCAGCAATGCTTGGGCGGTACAGATGTTGGAAGTCGCTTTATCCCGGCGGATGTGCTGCTCGCGGGTTTGTAAAGCCATGCGCAGGGCATAGTTACCGGCACTATCAATAGTAACACCGATGATGCGGCCTGGCATAGAACGTTTATATTCTTCTTTCGTAGCAAAAAATGCAGCATGGGGGCCACCAAAGCCCATTGGTACGCCAAAACGCTGGCTGGTACCTACCACAATGTCTGCACCCCATTCTCCCGGAGGAGTGAGGAGTACTAAGCTCAGTAGGTCGGCTACTACAGTTAATTTAATATTTTTGGTATGGGCTTGTGCCGCAAAATCAGCATAGTTATATACCGCACCATTACCGGCAGGGTATTGCACAATAGCGCCAAACATGTCATCGGTCAGCTCTACGGTGCGGTGGTCGCCTACCAGTAGTTGAATGCCGTAAGGTTCTGAACGGGTTTTTAAAATATCTATAGTTTGCGGGAACAGTTCTTCCGACACAAAAAATACGTTGGCTTTCTGGTTTTTACGTAAGCTATACTGCATAAACATAGCTTCGGCAGCAGCCGTACCTTCATCTAATAAAGAAGCGTTTGCAATTTCCATCCCGGTCAGGTCAATAACCATAGTTTGGAAATTGAGCAAGGCTTGCAGACGGCCTTGGGCAATTTCAGCCTGGTAAGGCGTGTATTGAGTGTACCATCCTGGATTTTCCAGAATGTTGCGCTGTATTACGCCCGGTACAATTACATCATAATAACCCTGGCCGATGTACGATTTAAATACCTTGTTTTTAGAAGCGGTTTGCTTCAAGGTATTCAGGTAATCAAACTCGCTTTTGGCAACCGGCAAATTCAAAGGCTTTTTCAGCCTGATTTGATTCGGTATAGTTTGTTCAATCAGTTCATCTAATGAATTTACGCCAACGGTTTTCAGCATTTTGGCGGTATCAGCCGCGTTGGGTGCAATGTGGCGGGCCTGGAATTTTTCCTGATAATCAATATTCAGTTTCATGAAATAGGGAACCCTTTAGTTTGCCCGCAAAGGTACGTTTTTAACAGTTGATTAACAATTGATAAACACATACTGACAATGGTATTGCTTTAAACAAAAACAGGGCTATTCAGCCCTGTGTAAACGTATTATATATAAATAATTGATGTGCTCAGATTATACTTCGCCTTTTACCGGAATTTCTTCATTGCCTGTTGGTATGTTCGATAATCTTTGCAGATACATTTGTATGGTGTTTTCCAAGCCATAGTATAAGGCATCACAAACCAGGGCATGACCAATGCTTACTTCCTGTAAGCCGGGTATATTGCGGGCGAAGTATTGCAAGTTATTCAAATCCAAATCATGACCGGCATTAAGGCCTAAACCCACTTTTTGAGCCATTTCGGCAGCTTGTATATAAGGAGCGGCAGCCAGCTCAATGCCTTGGTGATAATGGGAGGCGTAGGCTTCGGTATATAGCTCAACGCGGTCGGTACCGGTTGCGGCGGCAGCTTCTACCATTTCGGGCAGCGGGTCAACAAATAAGGATACTCGTATGCCTTCATCCTGAAAAGCTTTAACCACATCGGTTAAATAGCGTTTGTTTTCAATCGTGTTCCAACCGTGGTTGGAGGTAAGCTGGCCTCGGGCATCAGGTACCAGTGTAACCTGGTGCGGTTTTACGGCTAGTACCAAATCCATGAACTTTTCCTCGTCGCAATTACCTTCAATGTTAAATTCGGCAGTCACAATTTCTTTCAAAGCGTAAACATCATCATACCGTATATGGCGTTCATCTGGCCTGGGGTGTACAGTAATGCCTTGTGCACCAAAAGCTTCACAATCTTTGGCTACCTGAATTAAATCTGGGTTGTTGCCACCGCGTGAATTACGAAGTGTGGCTATTTTATTAATGTTGACAGATAAACGAGTCATAGCTAAATGTAAATTTGAGGGCTAAATATCTGATACCTCAATTATACTACAAACATTTTTATAGCTTAATTGATTTGCAAACCTATCATGAAGTTTCTGTTTACTTGTTTTATTGCCTTAACCTTGCTGGTTTTAACAACAATTAAAGTTTCAGCACAAGCCAATTACCTGCACATACAAAACTATAAAGTGTATTATGGTTGGGCTAAGCACTATCCGCAAGATTGGATAATACTGCGGCAGTTTAGTAACGCAGGTAAAACATACCTCTTGCTGGTAAACCCGCAAACACTAGAAACCAAGATTGATGAGCCTAGCTTTTATCAAATACAATCTTTAACGCTCAATCAGGTGCGGGATGTGTTTAAGAAAACTCCTTACGAGAAAGCTTTACGGCAGGCCGAAAACCAATCCGTAATGGTGCAGGATGCCGGCATTGAACGGGGCTTGCCAAAAGAAACCGGCATTAGCTTGACGGCTGATTTATGCCCATCGCACCGGCCGCTCGATAAACGCATTTTTACCGATATGTTTCAGGCTTTTCAGCAAGTAGAACGGCCTGTACCTATTGCCTTATCAGTTACCGGCATCTGGATGCGGCAGCACCCGCAAGATTTGGCGTGGCTGAAGCAACAACAGCAAAAGCAGGAAATATATGTTACTTGGGTTAACCATTCCTTTAATCATCGGGTAAGCAAAAACTTGCCGCTGAAAGAAAATTTTTTACTGGAACCCAGTACCAACATCAGCTATGAAGTACTGGAAACCGAAAAAGCTATGCTGAAAAATGGTTTACTGCCTTCGGTATTCTTCCGTTTTCCGGGCTTGGTGTCTGACCAGCAACTGGTTTATAAAATTACTGATTTTGGTTTAATACCTATTGGTACCGATGCTTGGCTGGCTAAGGGACAGCAACCGCAATCTGGCAGTATTGTGCTGATACATGGCAACGGCAACGAGCCAGTAGGCGTACAAGATTTTATTCAACTGCTCCGTTCCAAAACACAGGCTATTGCCAAAAAGCAGTGGTTGTTATATGATTTACGCGAAACCGTAGATGCAGAATTTGAAGGAAGCAAGTAACCATAAAGCCCTTGAACTGTACATATCTATATAAATATTAACTGCGTGCTACCATGAGTTTAACCTTTAATGAGCAAAACTATCATCAACTATGCGATCAGTTGGCGCAGGCAGATGCTGATTTTGCAGCAGTTATTCAGGCTTATGGTTACCCACCATACTGGTCGCGGGCGAATACCTTTGAATCGTTAGTGCACATTATTTTGGAGCAGCAGGTGTCATTAGCTTCGGCGTTGTCGGCATTGAATAAGTTGAAAGAACGTGTACAGCAAATTACACCTAGCCGGGTGCTCATGCTAACCGATGAAGAATTGAAAGCTTGTTACTTTAGCAGGCAGAAAGCTACTTATACCAAGTATTTGGCTGGAGCTTTACTAGGTGGAAAGCTCAATTTAGAGGAGTTAGAACAATTGCCGGATCAGGAAGTGCGTGCCCGGCTTACTGCTTTAAAAGGTATCGGTAACTGGACAACTGACATTTACCTGCTTATGGTGTTGCACCGTACTGATGTTTTTCCAATAGGAGATTTAGCTATTATCAATGCCCTAAAACGCCTGAAGCAGTTGCCTTCCACTACCACTAAAGAAGAATTGCTTGCTAGGGCCGAAACATGGCGGCCTTACCGCAGTATAGCGGCCATGTTGCTATGGCACTACTATTTAGGCCATAGGCGATAAATAATAAGTAGCAGTAACGGATGATAATACCCGATACTGCTACTAGGATTGTACTACTTTGCCGACGGCGCTCGTTCACGATCCTGATGATTCTGAATAATTTCGATAGCATTATCTACCGCGTCGCTTAGGGTAGTGATGAAAGTGCCGGGACGTGCCAGGTTAATGGCATAAGCAATAGCATCAGTTTCATCTTCCAAAAGCTCATAGCTTATGTCGGGTTTTACTTCCTTAAGACCTTCTACCATCAATCCTAGAATGTTTTCGCGGGTACGGCCACGCAGGTGATGTTCCTGGCGTAACAGAACATGGTCAAACATTTGGGCGGAGATGCGGCCTAATTCACGTATATCTTCATCGCGCCGATCGCCGGTACCGGCAATTAAACCAATTTTATAAGGTGAATCTACTGTTTTCAGAAACTCTTTAATGCCGTTGTAGCCATCTGGGTTATGGGCAAAATCTACCATAAATTTAAAGTCCCGGAACTCAAAAATATTCATGCGTCCAGGGGTTTGTACAACTGATGGGATGAAACTTTGCAGTGGTGTTCTGATATCTTCTGTTTTGATGCCCCACAGGTAAGCGGCCAGCGTGGCGGCCATTACGTTTTCAATCATGAAGTTCACCGTGCCGCCAAAAGTAAGTGGTATCTGACTGGTACGCTGTACCCGTATTTTCCAATCGCCTTTTTTAATGGTGATAAAGCCATTCTCGCAAACACAGGCTATACCACCTTTCTGGCAATGCGTCTTAATAACCGGGTTGTTCTCATTGCGGCTAAAATAAGCTATGTTGCAATCCGCCTGTTTACCGATGCGTACACAATGCTCATTATCCGCATTTAATACACCCCAACCGTCTTTCTTTACCGATTTAATAATCACGCTTTTTACCCGTGCCAAATCGTCTAAGGTATGTATGTCAGAGATGCCTAAATGGTCGGGCTGTATGTTAGTAATTACCCCAATATCACAGCGGCCAAAACCCAAGCCGGAACGTAAAATACCACCACGGGCAGTTTCCAACACGGCAAACTCTACGGTAGGGTCTTTCAAAATAAATTCGGTACTGGCCGGACCTGTAGTGTCACCTTCCAGCATCATGGTATTTTGTACGTAAATACCATCTGAAGTGGTGAAACCTACACGATAGCCATTGTTTTTGATGATGTGGGCAATTAATCGTGTAGTGGTAGTTTTACCGTTAGTACCAGTAGTTGCAATAATGGGTATGCGGGCCGATTTTCCCGGCGGATACAGCATGTCTAATACATGGCCGGCCACGTTGCGGGGTAAGCCTTCGCTTGGGGCAATATGCATCCGGAAACCTGGCGCGGCATTTACTTCCAGTATTACACCGCCGGTTTCGGTAAGCGGCTCGGTTAAGTTTTCGGCCATGATGTCGATACCACAAATATCCAGGCCAATAACGCGCGATATACGCTCGCAAATAAATACATTTTGCGGGTGTACCTGGTCGGTTACATCAATGGAAGTGCCGCCGGTACTCAGGTTGGCGGTTGATTTTAGAAATACTGTTTCATCTGCCGGCGGTACAGTTTCCAAACCATATCCTTTTTTACTGAGTAAATCCATCGTATCCCGGTCAATGGTGATATGGGTAAGCACATTTTCATGTCCATAACCCCGGCGTGGGTCAGTATTTTCAATATCAATAAGCTGTTGAACGTTATGTTCGCCATCGCCTTTTACATGAGCCGGTACACGCAAGGCAGCAGCTACCATTTTATTATCAATCACCAGCACCCGGAAATCGTAGCCGGTAATAAATTTTTCTACAATAACCCGGCGCGATATTTTAGCGGCATGTTCAAAAGCGGCTACCGCTTCTTCTTCCGTTTTAACGTTGATCGTAGCGCCCCGGCCATGATTGCCATCCAGCGGCTTAAACACCAGCGGGAAGCCCACTTTACGGATAGCTTCCTTAACCTGCGCAGTCGAAGTAATGGTTATGCCTTTGGCTACCGGAATAGCCTGTTCCTGCAAAATGCGCTTGGTTTCATCCTTGTTACCAGCTAAATCAACTGCTATACTGCTGGTTTTTTCCGTCATGGTAGCCCGTATGCGTACCTGGTTTTTACCATACCCCAATTGCACTAACGATTGGTTGTTCAGCCTGATCCACGGAATATCACGGGCAATAGCCTCTTCCACAATCGAGCCTGTACTAGGGCCTAATCGGGTATTTTCACGTATTTCACGCATCTGCTGAATGTCAGCCTCCAAAGGGTAGTCATCACCCTTAATCAAAGCTTCTGCAATGCGTACGGCTGCTTCGGCGGCAAAAACGCCTACTTTTTCTTCCAGGTAGTTAAATACTACGTTGTAGGTACCGGGTGTTTTGGTTTCGCGGGTTCGGCCAAAACCGGTATCCATGCCAGCTAAGGTTTGTATTTCAAGAGCAATGTGTTCAATAACGTGCCCCATCCAGGTACCTTTCTGCACACGCTGGAAAAAACCACCTTTTACACCCGGCGAACACCGGTGATCGTATAAACTAGGCAGTAGTTCTTTTAATCGTTCATAAAAACCTTCAATAGTATTGGTGGGTCGGTGCTCTAGTTCCTGCAAGTTCAACCGCATTTGAATGAGTTTTTTTCGGCTAACACTCCAGATATTAGGGCCACGAAGGACTTGGATATTTTCAATTTTCATAAATGCAGGTAGGGCTATATAGTTTGGCTTTAAGTTTTGTTATAAATTTAAGGTTTGTAACAACGTAATGCAATTTTTGATGCAGCATTGCGATTATTTTGATACATATTAAATAAAAAAGTACATTTTTATATTACTTTGTAATGGATCGATTAAAGAATAAGGATGAATACCCCAAAAGGAAAACTAATAATAATAGGTGGCGCAGTTGATTTAGGTACAAATGTGAGTGCGGAAGAGCATATCATGAAACCTGATTATATTAAATTTTTTGAGCGGGGTATTTTAAAACGTATTGTGCTGGAATCAGCCAAGCAGGAAGGTTCAAAAGTGGAAGTTATTACAACGGCTTCACAAATACCCGAACTGGTAGGACAGGAATATATTAAAGCATTTAATCAGTTGCAGGTAACGCATGTAAATGTGCTGGATATTCGCAGCCGTGAGGATGCCCTCCGCCCAGAATATATTGAGCGTATAAAGCAGGCGGATGTGGTGATGTTTAGCGGGGGTGATCAGCTGCGGCTGAGTTCTATCTTTGGCGGTACTGAATTTTTACAGATTTTAAAGCACCGGTATTGTTATGAAAACTTTATTGTGGCTGGTACTTCTGCCGGGGCGGCTGCTGCCAGTACCAATATGATTTACCGGGGTAGCAGCAATGAGGCACTGGTGAAAGGGGAGGTGCAGATTACTGCTGGCTTAGGCTTTATCGATCATGTCATTATTGATACGCACTTTGTACAGCGTGGGCGCATTGGTCGGTTGTTTTATGCTGTAGCCAGCAACCCTGGCATATTAGGTATTGGCCTGGGCGAAGATGCCGGTTTGCTGATTACCGAAGGCAGTATGATGGAGGCTATTGGTTCGGGCCTTACTATTGTGGTAGATGGTAAAAGCATGGTGCAAACCAATATTTACGAAGTAGAAATGGGTTCGCCGGTATCCATTGAAGGCTTAAAGGTGCACGTGATGTCGATATTTGATCGATACGACATGAATCAGCACCGCCTGATTATGAAGAAGAAGGTAAAGGTGGAAGATGGTGTATATTTGCAGGCACCGGATAAGGATTGAGGGGAGAGCCAAAAGTCAGGAACCAAGACATATAAAAATAAACCATCATTGCTGGGAATAAAGTAACCTCTATGAATTTACATTATTCATTAGAGATTATTATGCTATTTCGCACCATGATGGATCTGTAAAATAGAGCTTTTATGAAACTTATCATTCACGGCGGCTTCTTTAGTGAATCCAGCACCAACCAAGAGGTTAAACACGCCAAGCAACAAGCCTTAGCGAAAATTGTGCAGCAAGGTTATGATTACCTGCAAACTCATACCGCTACCGAAACGGTAGTGTACACCATCAGCTTACTGGAAGATTGCGACTTGTTTAATGCCGGTACCGGCTCGCAAATACAAAGCGATGGTAAAATAAAGTTGAGCGCGGCTTTAATGGACGGGCAAACCCTGCGTTTTTCGGGAGTAATTAATGTAGAGGATGTAAAAAACCCCATACAGGTGGCTGAAAAGCTGATGCCTTTCGATGATCGTGTACTAAGCGGTAGCGGTGCCCAACACTTTGCCCGCGAAAACGGCTTTGATTATTATAATCCCGAGATACCACAACGCCGTCAGGAATACGAAACAAAGCTGAATGATTCTATTCGCTTGGGTACGGTAGGTTGCGTAGCGTTAGATGCTAGCGGAAATTTAGCTGCCGGAACTTCAACCGGTGGCAAAGGGTATGAAATGCCGGGTCGGGTAAGTGATTCGGCTACTGTAGCAGGCAACTATGTAAATGCACATGCAGGCATATCCTGTACCGGTGTGGGCGAAGATATTGTAAGCGGCGCTATTGCCACTAAAATTGTTACCCGTGTAACTGATGGAATGACCTTGGAACAAGCCACCCGGAAAACATTGGAGGAGTTAAAGCCTTTTGATGGATTTGCCGGTGTTATCGGCCTTACCGCCAGCGGCGAATTATATTATGCCGACACCCACCCGTATATGGTTTGGGCTTTGCATAATGGCGAGGTAAAATATTTTAATTAATTTGCATCTTCTATCCAGCAATTACCGTAATAGCGGTATATTTACTTGCTAATTAATTAAATTAAACTCAAACAATAAAGAATCTCATGAAGGCACTTCTACTGCTCGTATTGTGTGGTGTTAGTTTTTCAGCTTCGGCACAATGGTGGCATTTTGGTAAAGCCAAACATGTTCCGCTTAATCTAGAAGCCAAAAGTTTAGCTTTTCAGTGGAAAGGTTTACCGCCTGCCAAGCCACAGTTAACTCGTGTTGAAATGGGCGCCAGTGAGTACGGGCTTGATTTATATCGGATAACGGTGATGAAAACTGCCCAGCACCAAATGCGTTTCCGGGAGTATGAAGATGCCAGCTACAGCTTTACCGAATTGGCTAAAGTGTATATTAAACAAAATAAAATGACCGAGGCCAAGTGGTTCTTCCTGCAAAGTAATAACCTATCGCGCCAGCAAAATAATGACCGCCTTACTATTGCCAATCTGGTTGATTTAGCTTGGGTGAAAACCAATATTGGTGACTATGCCTTGGCTCAGCAAGATTTAGAAGAAGCCCGCGATTTAGCTAATGCACACGGCTGGGCAGATGATGTAACTTTAACTCAAAAAAAGCTGAGTGATTTGCAGCATACCAAATTGGCTGCTTTAACACCTGCAGCTACTTATACCAGTGCAGTTGCTGGTACTTTTTAAAGGGTTAACACTTTAAACTTCAGGTTTGTACTAATAAAAATACTTTAAAATTGTAAGTATCATATAAAACATTATAACAATATCGTTATTTGTATACAAGAGACAGCTAAAATGCTGTCTCTTTTTATTTACTTTGGCGTACACACAATACAGGCATTAATATTGATGTTTAACATAGATACCGATTTAGAAAAGTTTAAAGACATGTTCAAAAAAATATACCTCCTTGCTGTACTTGGCGCTGCATTGGCCTGCAAGGCATCGCCTTCGGCAGCACCAGTAAATGTGCCGGGCTCTACCAATTTGCAGCCCGATCAGCAGCAGGGCTTGGTATGTAAAGAAGTAGCATCATTAATTACCAATTTCAATTATAAAAAAGTTAAGCTGAACGATTCGCTTTCAACAGAAGTGTATAACCGTTACATCAAAGCGCTGGATGAGAACCACAATTATTTGCTGGCGGCTGATGTAAAGGATATGGATCAGTACAAAACTGAGCTGGATGATGATTTGAAAACCGGCAACCTGGCACCTGCTTTTTATATATTCAATCTGTTTCAAAAACGTTATCTGGAAAGAATCAATTACTCGTTAACCCAGATTGACAAGAACTTTGATTATAATAAGAACGAAACTTTTACTTATGACCGCGATAACCTGCCATGGGTTACTTCAGAAGCAGCGATGAACACGCTGTGGACGCAACGGGTAAAATATGATTTGCTAAACCTGCGTTTAGCCAGCACCGATATGGCTAAAAACCGAACAACGCTACGTAAGCGCTATCAAGACCTGTTAAGCCAGGCTCGCAAGCTTTCTAATCAGGATGTGTTTCAAACGTTCATGAACGCGTTTACTGAAGCTGTTGACCCGCATACCGACTATTTTAATCCGGCTAATGCAGCTAACTTCAATATTGAAATGTCTCGCTCGCTGGAAGGTATTGGTGCTTCACTGCAATCACAAAATGAGTATATTACTATAAAAACTATAGTTCCGGGCGGTCCTGCTGATAAAAGCAAGCAAATCAATATTGATGACCGGATTATAGGGGTAGCTCAGGGCAAAAACGGTGAGTTTAAAGATGTAGTGGGCTGGCGTATTGAAAATGCCATTGCCTTAATACGGGGTACTAAAGGAACTGTAGTTCGCTTGAAATTGCTGCCTAAAGGTACCGGCGCTTCAGATAAGCCTCATTATGTAGAAATGGTGCGCGAAAAGATTGTTTTGAAAGACCAATTGGCTCGTAAAGAAATACGCACCTATAACAGCAATGGTAAAACCATGAAAATTGGTATCATCAACGTACCCGCATTTTACATTGATTTTAATGCTTACCGTGCTAAAGACCCGAACTACCAAAGCACTACCCGCGACGTAAGGTTGATATTAGATACTTTGAAACGCGAAAATGTAGATGGTGTGGTGTTAGACCTTCGTCAGAATGGCGGCGGTTCATTAATTGAAGCTATCGAACTAACCGGTTTATTCATTAAACAAGGTCCGGTAGTACAGGTGCGTGATACGCACAACCGGGTAGAGGTTAATGAAGATGAAGACCCATCAGTAGCTTATGCTGGTCCGCTGGCTATCATGACTGACCGCTTTAGTGCCTCTGCTTCTGAAATTTTTGCAGGTGCAATACAGGATTATGGTCGTGGTTTAATTATCGGTACACAAACTTATGGTAAAGGTACCGTACAAAGCGCCATTGATCTGGATGAAGTATTAAGTTCATCATTAGGTAATATGGTAAGCAAAATAACCGGTAAAAAACAGCAGGAAGGTACAGGTGCCGAAAGCCGTTATGGTCAGCTAAACTTAACTGTAGCTAAATTTTACCGTATTAGTGGTAGCTCAACCCAGCACAAAGGAGTAACACCGGATATTCAGTTCCCATCGGTAATTCCTTTAGATAAATATGGTGAAGATACCGAGCCTTCAGCTTTACCTTTTGATGTTATTGCTAAAAGCAACTATGTTAAGGTGGGTGATTTAAGCAGTGTAGTACCGCAGCTGGCTAAACTTCATCAGCAACGTATGGAAAGCAATGCTAGCTACAAATACTTGCTGGAAGATATTGCTGATTTCAAAAAACGTGAAAATGAAAAAAGCATCACATTGAATGAAAAGCAATTGAAAACACAACGGGATGCCGACGATCAGAAAAACTTTGAACGTGGTAACCTGCGCCGGGCAGCATTGGGCTTAACACCACTTAAAAAAGGCCAAACTGCTCCAAAAGGTGAAGATTTAGATTTCTTGAAATTTGAAGCAGGTCAAATCATGACTGATTATATCAATCTGGCTAAAGGCAATCAGTACACTGGTGTTATTAGTCAGCCACAATAATTTGTAATTCGATAGCCTAATCAACTAATTTCGAAGCGCCGGGCTAAAAAGCCGGCGCTTTTGGTTTGTAATCATTTTTTTAACTTACTTAGCTACTATTTTCTATCTATATGCCCGATAAACCTTTGCTAGAATTTACAGATAAAGGTATTTACTGCTCCAAAGGTCAGTTCTACATTGACCCATGGCAGCCGGTAGATGATGCAGTTATTACCCATGCACACAGCGACCATGCCTATGCAGGTCATAAACATTATTTAGCGCACAACCTCTCACGCGAGGTATTGTATTACCGCTTAGGCAGCGATATTAACTTAAGAACCGTTGCCTACGGTGAAACCGTACACAAAAACGGTGTACAAATATCTCTGCACCCAGCCGGACATGTTATTGGTTCGGCACAAATCAGGGTGGAAAGCCAGGGCGAAGTTTGGGTAGTATCTGGTGATTATAAAGTAGAAGACGATGGGGTTTGTACGCCTTTTGAGCCGGTACCCTGTCATCATTTTATATCTGAATGTACCTTTGGTTTGCCTATATACAAGTGGAAGCCTCAGGTTGATGTTTTTGCTGAGGTAAATGCCTGGTGGAAAAACAATCTGGAAAATGGTTTGGGTACCGTAATTGTTGGCTACTCGCTAGGTAAGGCACAGCGTATTTTGCAAAATCTGGATAGTTGTAATGGCCCCATTTTTACGCATGGCGTTATTGAAAATACCAATGAAGCTTTACGCCGCAATGGCATTGTACTGCAACCTACCCAACGCATCACGGCCGATACGCCTAAAGAAGCTATACGCAAAGGTATTGTAATAGCGCCACCATCGGCAGTAGGTACACCCTGGATGCGGAAATTTCAACCTTACAGCTTTGGTTACTGCTCGGGCTGGATGGCTTTGCGTGGCGCCAAACGCCGCCGGGCGGCCGATCGTGGAATTATTCTTTCTGACCATGCCGACTGGGATGGCTTGGTAAGTGCTATTGATGCCACCGGCTGCGAAAAGGTATATCTTACCCACGGCTATACAGCCAGCTTTGCCCGTTACTTGAGTGAAATCGGTTTTGATGCACACGAAGTGCATACTTTATACGGTGGTGAGGAAGAAGGAACTGTACAGCCGGAAAGTGAACCTGCACCAGAAAATGAGAACTCAAATACATCAGCTGATAATGAAAATTTAGAAGGAGTGGAGGATACAAAATGAAGGCCTTTGCACAACTATTCACTGCTTTAGATGAAACGAACAAAACCAACGATAAGGTTAAAGCACTGAAAGAATACTTGCTAAGTGTGCCTGATACGGATAAAATGCACATGCTGGCTTTATTTACCGGACGAAGCCCTAAGCGGCAAATTAATGCCACGCAATTTCGCACCTGGGCTATTGAGGCTTCTAATATTCCGGCTTGGTTGTTTGAAGAAAGTTACCATGTAGTAGGTGATTTAGCCGAAGCTGTCGCCTTAATGTTGCCCGATTATAGCAATGCCAGTAACAAAACATTAACAGAGTGGATAGCTGAGATTAATGCGCTGAATAATCAGCCTGAAGTAGAAAAGCATCATTGGCTTATGCAATCATGGGCAATGTTGGGCCGACAGGAGCGCTTTGTATTTAACAAGATATTGATGGGCAGTTTCCGGGTAGGTGTTTCACAGAATTTGGTGATTAAAGCTTTAGCTGATGTAGCCGGACTGGACACCGCCACTATTACGCACCGCTTAATGGGTAACTGGATGCCAGGTACCTATCAATATGAAGATTTAGTGCATACTGATACGGCTACAGAAGACGTATCAAGGCCATATCCTTTCTTTTTGGCTTACCCGGTGCAGGAAACTTCTGAAAAGCAGAAAACGCCAGAAGCACTACAAACTTTGTTGGGTGATGCTGCACAGTGGCAGGCGGAGTGGAAATGGGATGGCATTCGGGCACAACTCATCAAGCGCGATGGTGGCATCTACATTTGGAGCCGTGGTGAAGATTTAGCTACCGACAAGTTCCCGGAACTACATCCTTTTCTGCAACACTTACCGGATGGAACAGTAATAGATGGCGAAATATTAAGCTTCAAAGAGGGCCAGCCGTTACCTTTTGCTGTGTTACAAACCCGAATTGGTCGTAAAACACTGAACAAAAAAATACTGGAAGAAAGCCCTGTAGCCCTAATTGCTTATGACTGCTTAGAGTATAACGGGGAAGATATTCGTTATAAAACACAAGCAGAACGCCGCTTAGCATTAGAAAGCTTACAACAAACTACGCCGTTCCCAGAAATGTTCCGCATTTCGCCAATAATTACTTTTAACAGTTGGGAAGAACTGGCAGAAATTCGTGAACAATCGCGAGGCATGACAGCCGAAGGCATTATGCTGAAACGTAAGGAGGCACATTACCAGGTCGGTCGTCGGCGTGGCGATTGGTGGAAGTGGAAAATTGATCCGCTTTCTATTGATGCCGTTATGGTTTATGCGCAAAAAGGTCATGGGCGGAGAGCTGATTTATATACCGACTACACCTTTGCTGTATGGGATGGCGATAAGCTAGTACCTTTTGCCAAAGCCTATTCCGGGTTAACCGATACGGAAATTAACAAGGTAGATGCCTTTGTAAAACGCAATACGTTAGAGAAATTTGGTCCGGTACGTACTGTAAAGCCCGAACTGGTATTCGAAATAGGCTTTGAAGGAATCAATAAATCAACCCGCCACAAATCGGGCGTCGCCCTGCGCTTTCCCCGCATTTTACGCTGGCGGCATGATAAACCGAAAGAAGAGGCTGACACCATTGAAACATTAAAAGCCTTGTTAGGAGAGTAGCATTTAAGTAAACTTGCTTTAGGTTCTTTTGTGAAAATATAAAGAACCTGAAGCAAGTTTTTCTAGCTCCTTTGCTGTGCATAGTCTGATTTTACAAAGGCAGTATCAGGCAAGCTGTTCATTATTTTATGGTTAAGTAAAGGGTTCATATTAGTACAGAAATGGCTTCGTACCTCGCCATGACGCAGTTTAACGTTTAAAATTACAGAACCATAAATAATCTTTTTTGGCGGCATCAGGAATGTTGCGGGTAGCACTAAGTAGCCACAGTATTGCCTTAACCTATCCTTACGGAGGAACACAGAAAACCTAGCAAAGTCGTTGCACCTCTACCCAAATCCTCACTGCTTCTACCGCTTCCTTTACATCATGTACCCGCAAAATATTGGCACCTTTCATTAACGCTATGGTATTTACCACGGTAGTGCCATTCAAGGCTTCGGTAGCAGTGGTGTTTAATAAACCATAAATCATGCGTTTGCGCGATACGCCAACCAGCATAGGCAGTTCCAGCATATCAAAATCCTGCAAGCGGTTAAGCAAAGCGTAGCTATGTTCGGCCTTTTTGGCAAAGCCAAAGCCTGGGTCTAAAATCACATCATGTACCCCCAACGCACGTAGTTTCTCATAACGTTCTACAAAGTAATTAAACACTTCACTGAACACATCCTCATACTGGGCCAGCTGCACCATAGTTTGAGGGGTGCCTTTCATGTGCATCAAAATATAAGGTACTTGCAACCGGGCTACAGTAGCAAACATATCAGCATCCAATTGCCCGCCCGATATATCATTAATAAGGTGCGCTCCAGTCTTGATAGCAGCTTCGGCTACAGAAGCCCGAAAAGTATCAATAGATAAAATGGCTTGCGGATACGTTTGAACGATAGCTTCCACTACAGGCAGCAAGCGGTCGGTTTCTTCCTGTACCGAAATATCTGTAGCACCAGGGCGTGAAGAATAGGCACCTAAATCTAAAAAGGTAGCACCTTGTTGTAGCATGAATCCGGCTTGCTTTACCGCATCTTCAATAACAAGCTGACGGCTATCGGCATAAAAAGAATCGGGTGTGATATTGATAATGCCCATCACCTTTGGACGGGTTAAATCTATCAGTGTACCGCGGGCATTTAAGGTTGCCTTTTTCTGAAAAAACGTATCTTTAGCCATTTACCGGCGGCAGAGTTAATTGCCGTTCCTGAAACAAATATCGTACAAAATTTAAACACTACTGTTTTGAGCAATACATTAGCTGAATACGAGGCGGTTATTAAAGTCTGCAAAGAGCTGTTCATCAAAAAAACGCGCGATTATGGCACCGCATGGCGTATTTTGCGACCATCATCTATTACCGATCAGATTTTTATTAAAGCGCAGCGTATCCGCACACTGGAAGAAAAAAAGGTTTCAAAAGTAGGAGATGATATTATAGGCGAATATATCGGCATTGTAAACTACTGCCTAATTGCCTTAATGCAACTGGAAAGCGGACCGGATACGCCAACAGAGTTATCGCCCGAACATGTAAGTCAGTTGTTTGATGAACACTCGATTGCTACCCGCGAACTGATGCTGGCTAAAAATCATGATTATGGCGAGGCTTGGCGCGATATGCGTATCAGTTCATTAACCGATTTAATTTTGATGAAGTTACTGCGTGTAAAGCAAATTGAAGACAACCAAGGGCAAACTGTAGCTTCGGAAGGGGTAAAAGCCAACTATCAGGATATGCTGAATTACGCTGTGTTTGCCTTGATAAAAATGGGAATAAAATGAAAAATGCGCTAATCTGGTTTTGCCGTATTGCCGTTGGGCTGCTGTTCATCTTTTCAGGACTGATTAAGGCTAATGACCCACTGGGCTTTTCGTACAAGCTACAGGAGTATTTTGAGGTATTTCACGTAACTTTTTTAAACGGCTTAGCTTTAACGTTGGCTATTGTACTATGCGCGTTGGAAATGATTTTAGGCTTTGCTCTGCTATTAGGCTTACGCATCAGTTCGGTAACTTGGGGACTGTTGCTGCTCATTATATTTTTTGGTTTCCTGACATTTTATTCGGCTTATTTTAAAGTTGTACAAACCTGTGGCTGCTTTGGCGATGCTATTCCGCTAACCCCTTGGCAATCGTTCGAGAAGGATATGGTGCTGCTGGCCTTAGTACTGGTGGTATTTTCAAATCGGAGCAGATTACAGCCGCTGGTGAGTGCACAAACGGAAACTCGCTGGTTGGTTTTTGCTGTAGTGGTAGCTTTAGGCGTAGGTGTGTACACCTATAACTTTTTGCCGGTAATTGACTTTCTGCCTTATAAAGTAGGCGCTAATCTGCCCGATGAAATGAAAACGCCTCCCGGCGCTCAGCCCGACGAATATGAACTAACGTATAATCTGAAAAATAAAAATACGGGCGCTACTAAAAACATTACCGACAAAGAATATCTGAAAAGCGGCATCTGGAAAGATAACAGCTGGCAGATACAAGGCGACCCGGAACGCCGGTTGGTAAAGCAAGGGTTTACCCCGAAAATACGCGACTTGGCTATTCATGATGCGCAGGGTAATGATTATACACAGGAACTGCTGGCTAACCCATTTTATAACCTGATTGTGGTAGCCTATAATTTACAGGATATTAATGAAGCGGCTATAGGAGAACTGAATGCCTTAGCCATAAACCTGGTTCAGAACTATAATATTCGTACGGTACTGCTTACTGCTAATTCGGTACCCGATGCGCAGGCTTTTGCCAAAGCACACCATTGGGCCGGTGAAATATTTTATGCTGATGGCGTGCCGCTGAAAACTATGGTACGGTCTAATCCGGGCATTTTGCTCATGAAGAACGGAACAGTGATCAACAAATGGCATTTCCATACGATGCCCGATTACAATAGGCTAGTAAAACAATATCTGCAAAAACGTTAAACTGATGTTGACTTACCTGCTCCGCAAAACCCTTTATGGACTAGCTGTAATGCTGGGCATTGTGGTAGTGGTATTCTTTTTATTCAACATTTTGCCGGTTGACCCGGCTCGTATGACGCAGGGGCAGCGTGCCGACGTGCAATCTTTGGAGGCTGTACGTAAAGAGTTCGGTTTAGATAAATCCTTGCCTGTTCAGTTTGCTTATTACCTGAACGATCTTTCACCTATTGGTCTGCATGAGCGTACCACTGAAGAGCAGCAGAAATACCATTATGTTCGGCTCTTTCCCGTTTCAGCCCATAAGGTATTAGCTTTGAAATGGCCTTATTTACGCCGTTCATATCAAACGCATAAAGAAGTAGCGGCTATTCTGCTGGAGGTGATTCCAAATACACTGATATTGGCGGTTTGCGCTATGCTGCTGGCTATTGTACTAGGCATATTCTTGGGCGTACTCAGCGCTGTACATCAAAACTCGTGGATTGACCGCTTGGCCGTAGGCTTTTCGGTACTGGGTATTTCGGCTCCCTCATTTTTTGCCGGTATTTTGATAGCCTGGTTGTTTGGCTTTGTACTAAGCCGATATACTGGGCTGGACATGACGGGTAGTCTGCATACTTACGATCCGTTTAAAGGAGAGGTTACTATCTGGCACAACCTGGTACTACCGGCTCTTACGCTGGGGCTACGCCCGCTAGCTATTATTGTGCAGCTTACCCGCAACTCCATGCTTGAGGTACTAAGCCAAGATTACATTCGTACAGCTAAAGCTAAAGGATTAAGCCGAAATGCTATTGTATATCGCCATGCGCTGCCTAATGCACTGAACCCGGTTATTACAGCTATTGCCAACTGGTTCGCCTCGTTGCTGGCCGGAGCCTTTTTTGTAGAGTATATATTCGGTTACAATGGACTGGGTAAAGTAACGGTAGATGCACTGGAGATGTCGGATTTCCCGGTGATTATTGGCTCTATCTTGTTCATTGCTTTTATTTTTGTAATCATTAATATCTTGGTCGATATTATTTACGTGTGGATAGACCCAAGAGTGAAACTGAATTAAAAGTTACCGTGATTACTGGTTCCATACGCCTCATATTAATCAATTATAAATTAGTTAGCTGATGAACATTGAAGAAATACGCGACTATTGTCTGCTTAAACCAGCGGTAACCGAAAGCTTTCCGTTTGGCGATGATACCTTGGTGTTTAAAGCTGCCGATAAAGTATTTTTATTGATAGGACTAAAGGCGAGTAACCGTTTTAACGTAAAATGCAACCCTGAGAGGGCTATAGAGTTGCGGGAGCAATATACAGAGGTGCAACCCGGCTTTCACATGAATAAAGTACATTGGAATACTGTTTATACCGATGGCCAGCTTACACGCCAGCAATTGTGCGACATGATTGATCATTCATATACCTTAATTGTACAAAGCTTACCTAAAAAGGTACGTGCTTCTTTTACTAATAATGTTGAATAGGTACTGTGGCAAGGTTGGAAAATAAAAAAAGAGGCTGTCTTACTTAAAGACAGCCTCTTTTTTTATATAACTGTAATTACAGTGCTGTATCTCTTCTGAGGAAGCCCAGAATTAAGGATATGATAGCAATAACTAATAATATATGTATTAATCCGCCAACTGAATAAACGAATGCACCTAATATCCAGCCAATAATTAAAATAACTGCGATAATATACAATAAGGATCTCATGATAGTATTTTTTAAGGTAAATGAATAATAATTAATAACATATAATACTTTACAATAGATATGCCATAATTCAGCTCTTGCATAATTTGGAAGATTTATCGTAAAGAAAATAAATTATTGGATAGTTAATGAGACACTGTGTTGCTTTTGTCATGCGAATGTCTACGCTATAGCTATACAATTAGCTTTTGCTGGAAGTAATGATGATGTTAAACTGCTGGTGCGTATGTAACATTCTTCTGCACGCTTCTAAAAGTAATTGGAAATAGTTTGTATGTTCGCGCCAAAAAGCATCTTATGACACATGATGAGTACGAGAAGTTTGTTGAGAAGTCAATACTTTATCGCGGAAAGATTTTACACGATATAACTATTCTGGAGCAAGTGCTGAACTTTTACATTGCAAAACATTTTTGCGGTGATGACCAAAAGAAGAACTACGATATGCAGTTGCTCCTGTTAAATGACGACCGGATGAACTTCAACCACAAAACGCCTGTTTTTCAATATATAGCTGTAAACTATGATGAGAAATGGTATAAAAGCTATAAATCTATTAGGGCTACAACCCCTGGTAATGCAGCTTATACCTTAAGTCAGGATTTGGCTTATGCTATAGAACAGAGAAATATTTTTGCTCACCGGGTTTTAAACGGTGATGATTATAGCTCTAATCAACCTCCAAGTGCAACTATTAAGTTCATCAGGTTTAATAATGAAATTCAGATTATCGAGTATTCGGATGCTAAATTTATAGAACTATCTAACCTGATTAATTCCATGACTGATTACATAGGTCAAAAGATGTAATTTAAATATATCATCTGCTGGCAATATACTTTGAAGACTATTTGGTAGCAGATGATTTGTTTTACTTGCGTAACCTATTTAAGCGTATGCTCTGGCGCAAGAAAGTCTACTCCATTACCAGCTCGTTCTCAACTTTAGCCGGGTGTAGTTTATCAATAGCAGGTAATAGCTTTCCCGCTTCCTGCTTAGGTGTTTTGCCTAGCAAAGTAACTACTTGTTGTTCAACACGGGCTTCTACAGCCGGGTAATCAGCCAATACGCTATCAACTGCTAGTTTAAGCGTGTAATCATTGTCTAAAAGTACAGAGCCTACCTTAATTTGATTATTAACGCCTTTGATAATGTTGATACTTTTGACGGTATGCTCAACAGCTTCTTTGGTTTTTTGAGCGGGCGATGTGCCGGTAAGTGTAACTATACCCTGATCTACCGTATAGTTTACCCCAACAAAGTTTACATCGGTTTTGGCCTTGATGGTAATATCAGCCTTAATTTCTTTATCTTTTTTTTGCTGACTACAACCTGCTATGCTACTTAAGGCTGCGACCACGGCAACAGTGGTAAACATTTTTTGTACAGGTGCAATTACATAAAGCTTTACTAAACCACCTTTAATAAACGCACTAATCTCACGGTCCACTCTTCTGTTCATGATGGAATAATTTAAACAAAGTACTCTTTACAAAAGCGTAAAAGCGTGCAGGTGTTTTGTTTAAATACAATTAGATACACCCATTTCAATTAATGAAGAAGGTACCTCTAAATTATCATAAACTTAGTTCCAGCAGTACAGGGCAATGGTCGGAGTGGCGGGCTTCGGGTAAAATAGCTGCACGGGCAATATGGTTTTGCAGGTCAGTAGTTACCATGTTGTAATCAATACGCCAGCCCAGGTTTTTGTTACGGGCACCGGCTCTAAAGCTCCACCAAGTGTAGTTGTGCGGCTCTTTGTTCAGGTATCTGAAACTATCTACAAAGCCTGAAGCTACAAACTCATCCATCCACGCCCGTTCTTCCGGTAAAAAGCCTGATGAGTTAGCGTTAGATTTAGGATTATGAATATCAATAGGTTTGTGGCAGATGTTGTAATCGCCGGATACTACCAGTTTGGGGTAAGCCCATTTCAGTTGGTTAAGGTATTCGCCAAACTCGTCCAGAAAACGGTATTTAAAGCCCTGCCGTTCATCGCCGCTTGATCCTGACGGAAAATATACGCTCATGACGGATATATCATCAAAATCCACCCGGATATTACGGCCCTCACGATCAAAATCAGGAATGCCACAGCCATAAGCTATATGGTTGGGCGTCTGTTTGGTAAAGATAGCCGTACCGCTATAGCCTTTCTTTTCGGCCGGAAACCAATAGTGCTGATAGCCCATTTGTTCTACCAGAAACAAATCGGTCAGTACATCAGGCGTTGCCTTGATTTCTTGTAAACAAATTACATCTGCATCTGTAGCCTGTAACCAAGATAGCCAGTTCTTGCTCATGGCCGACCGGATACCATTAACATTGTAAGTAATAATTTTCATATACTTATGCTGCATGCCTGATTAAAGAATGCAACTCGTGTTTTATGTTATTTAAGAATTAATATGAAGCAACTGATCCAGTTGCTTGCATTCTTTTTTACTCAGTAGTTCAACCTGCATCGGAACGTCATGTAATGGGCGGTCGCGTGGGTCTTTAGCTACAGCGGCAATGCGGTCAACCATATCCAGACCGCTTACCACTTCGCCATAAACCGTGTAGTTCTGGTCCAGGTGAGGTACACCACCTACCGATTTATACCACTCGCGCTGCCAGGCGGGTATTTTGCGGCCTTTGAGGCGGGTTTGTTCTAAAGTATCCAACCTGCCATCGGTAAAGCGACGGCCTTCCACAATATAAAATTGGCATCCGCTGGAAGCTTTGCTGGGGTTCACATTGTCGCCTTCGCGTGCTGCTGCCAGTACGCCCCGCTTATGGAACAAGCTGTCGCGAAACTCAGCCGGTATAGTATATTTCACATCGCCATTACCCAGCTCAGCACCTGGCTGTGCTTTTTTCGAATCTGGGTCGCCACCCTGAATCATAAAGTTTTGTATTACCCTATGAAACAGCGTACCGTTGTAGAAGCCCTGTTTAGTAAGTTTAACAAAGTTATCGCGGTGCTTAGGCGTTTCGTTATACAAACGGATAATGCATTCGCCATAAGTGGTTTTAATGCGTACATACTGATTACGTGGAGCTTTGGCCAGCAAACCAGTAGCTAAAAACAGGAAGCAAAAAGTAAGCAGCTTTTTCATATCAGCCTTCCAGCTCGTCAAAATAAGTAATAATAAGCGATTTCATCACCATTTCCTGCTCCAGTAAAGTATAGCTGGGAATAGGTTTAACCAGTTTCCAATGCGGCCAGCCATCCTGATCGGCGCCTTCCAGTTCATAAAAGCCCATTTGACTGAACAGCTTGCAATTGGCGATGTGCATTAATTCTTCTTTTTGGCGCTTGCTGAACTTTTTAGGCCCTTGCCCCAGTTCCTGCACGCCAATCAAAAACAGCATAACTTTGATATCCGGTAAGTCGGTATCAAAATTTTCGGCAATGCGTTCCTGCAAAGCTTTCCAACGGGTATTAATTTCGGCAGGCTTCATTTTATATTAGAATCAAGAACCAAGAGTCAGGAATTAAGACAAGATGGCAAACTGTTAAAATTATTGGTTGCTTAAAAGATTTACAATATCGGTTTGTGATAGCTTTTGCTGGTCGCCGGTTTGCATGTTTTTAAAAGTAAGCTGACCGCTTTGCACTTCATCACTACCAATTACAACAACGTAAGGAATGTTCTTGTTATTGGCGTAATCAAACTGCTTTTTAATTTTAGCACCAGCCGGATAAAGCTCGACATTAATGTTGGCATTACGCAGTTGTTGTAACAGTGGTAATGCAAACACTTCACCTTCTTTATCAAAAGTAGAAATAAGCACCTGTGTTGTTTGATTGCTGGCTGCGGGGAATAGCTTTAGCTCTTCCAGTACATCATAAATACGGTCGGCCCCAAAAGATATGCCGGCACCAGTTAAGCCTTTCAAGCCGAACATGCCGGTCAGGTCATCATAACGGCCACCACCGCCAATACTGCCCATCAATGCTTCGTTGGTTTTTACCTCGAATATAGCGCCGGTGTAGTAGTTTAAACCACGAGCTAAAGTAATATCCAGCTCAACGGTAGCTTTTTGTAAGGTGAAGCTTTGCAGGTAAGTAAAAATGGTTTCCAGTTCTTCAATGCCTTTCAAGCCTGTGGCTGATGAAGCTAGGATCGCTTTCAGTTGATCCAGCTTTTCGACATTAGAACCTTGCAACAGAATAACCGGCTCTAGTTGGTCAATATCAGCTTGGGTAAAGCCTTTGGTTAATAGTTCGGCTACTACGCCATCTAAACCAATTTTATCCAGCTTATCAATAGCTACAGTCATGTCCACAATTAGCTCCGGCTTGCCAATAATTTCGGCTATGCCCGATAGTATTTTGCGGTTGTTAATTTTAATGGTAAAGTCCTGTAAACCTAAGCGGCTCAGGGCTTCGTCATAAATAAGGATAAATTCGGCTTCGTTTAATAAAGAATCGGAACCTACCACATCGGCATCGCATTGGTAAAATTCGCGGTAACGCCCTTTTTGCGGCCTATCAGCCCGCCAAACAGGTTGTACCTGAAAGCGCTTGAAAGGAAACGTAATTTCGTTTTGGTGCTGTACTACATAGCGAGCAAAGGGAACGGTTAAGTCGTAACGCAGCGCTTTTTCGGAAATTTGGGCGGTGAGTTGCGAGTTGCGGGCAGCTAGTTGTTCAGGAGTAACTTTGGCTAGATAATCTCCACTATTTAAAATCCGGAATATTAATTTATCGCCTTCCTCACCATATTTACCCATCAGGGTTGAAGAGTTTTCCATCGTCGGCGTTTCAATTTGCTGATAGCCATATTTGCGGAAAACTGATTTTATTGTATCAAATATATAGTTGCGTTTTACCATTTCGGCGGGCGAGAAATCGCGCGTGCCTTTAGGTACCGAGGGTTTTACCAATGCCATGCCGCAAAGGTAATCAAATCTGTAAAACCAGAACAGCGAAGTAAGACTTGCTTACTCGCTGTACTCGTGTATGATATCCTTACAACCACCTTCAATCAACTTAAACACAGGTTCAAACTGGGTGTTGTCGTAATAAGGGTCGGGCACTTCTTTATCGGTAAGCAGTAGCTTTACTTTGGCAGCGTCCTGCTCGGTACGGGCTTGAGCTAAAACATCGGTCAAGTTGTTTTTATCCATTACCAAAATCAGGTCGAAGTTGTCGAAATCGCCAGGTTTGAATTGACGGCATACCTGTTTGCTGATATCAATGCCAAACTGCCGGGCTGTTCTGACCGAACGATGGTCTGGCCCTTCACCAATGTGCCAGTTGCCCGTTCCGGCCGAATCAATTTGCCAGTTTAAGCCTTGTTCATCAGCCAGGTGCTGCATAATGCCTTCGGCCAGCGGCGAACGGCATATATTACCCAGGCAAACCATTAATATTTTCATGATTGTTCATTAAATAAAAAGGCCGGAGAAAAAAGGATTGAGGACCGTTATCTGACACTGTCTGGTATCTTCCGTCCTGAACCTTACACCTCCGGTTTCTAAAAGTATTATCCAAAAATCTGGTTCAGCAAACCGGCTAAATGTACGCCTGCTTTCAGGAGCTGTTGGTTTACGACTGCTAAATATTTGAAAGTGTAACGGAAGCCCAAATTTTCATCAGGCCTAACGTCAGCATAAATTTTCTCTGAAATCTGGCTTGACTCAAACAGCCATTTGCTGATGGGCTCTTTTTGCCATTCAGCGCGTTGTGCGGCTGTAGTGTGGTTAATAGCCGCGGCATATTCGGTATAGCTTAATTGCTGTGCATCAATAAGTTTACTATCCCAAACCGCATGCAGGTTGGTAGGTTCGCCAGCCCAGTTTACTTTAATATCGTTACCGCCTTTATCCTGCGTATGGGCAGTGTGCATAGGCTGATGAATGTCTTCGGTAATGTGAATCAGCATACGCAGATAAAGCAGCTTTTTTTCTTGAGGCTGATTTTTCTTTTTTAGTTCAGCCATTAAAAAGTTCAGCTTGGTATAAGCATCTACACTGGTATCCTGTTTCAGGAAAGCCTGCATTTCAGGATAGGTATAAGGCTTGTCAAAATCAATATAATGCCAGGATGATAAATAGCTATAGTTCGGGTCAGATTTAATAAAATCAGCCCAGTTGCTGGTCATGGCGATAGATTCATAGCCCAGAATAGCTTTTACAGCCGCACGGGCTTTCGGGGTTAAATAACTATCGGCAATCTGACCGGATATACGGTGGCCCTGGGTTCCCCAAGCCATGCTGTGCAGGGGCGCATACAACAAGGCTGCACCAACGAGCATTTTTTTAAAAAAGTTCATTATTGTAGGGGTTTGGGATGGCATGTAGCCCGTTTAATCAATTGTAAATGAATAGGTACAACGTTAGATGTGCTGGTTAATTGTAAGGCAGAATCAGTTTTGGAGCCAACTTTAAAAACTTCATCATAGATGCCCGAACGGAAACAGCCACCTTGTCTTTTTAAGCTGTTGTTGGCGGTAGTAAAATAGCCTTTCAGGCGTAAGGTGTCATTTTGCTGATAGTACACGCCTTTGGCATACTCTACCCAGTGGCCGCTGCGCATACAGGTATCAGCACCAGAGTTTACATGGCTGAACGATTGCATTTGTACATAAAATGAATCGCAGCTGAATTTAAGATGGTAAAGCGAATAAGTAATCAGCTTTTGATGTATAGCTTCTTTTTGCTGTTGCCACTCGCCTTGTAAGTAGGCTTGTCCTGGTTCTTGTATGCTGGCGTTGGGATGACATGAAGAGAGTGCCGCACACATAGCGGCAAAAGCCAGAAGCCAGAAATTAAGAAAACAAGTACGAAAGTTATACAGCATATAAATAAAAAGCCCTCCCCAGTTGGGGAGGGTTAGGGAGGAGTGGTTTACTATTTTAAACTTCCAATCATATCTTCAGGGCGTACCCACTGATCGAACTGCTCGTTGGTTAACAGTTCCAGTTCAATAGCGGCTTCACGCAATGATTTGTTTTCTTTCAGTGCTTTTTTAGCAATTTTGGCAGCGTTCTCGTAACCAATATGCGGGTTCAGGGCAGTTACCAGCATCAAAGAGTTTTCCAGGTGCTTTTTGATACCATCATAGTTAGGCTCAATACCATCTGAACAATGTTCAGTGAACGATACACAAGCATCGCCAATTAAACGGGCAGATTGCAGGAAGTTAGCTGCCATTACTGGTTTAAATACATTTAGTTCATAATGACCATTTGAGCCGCCTACGGCTATAGCTACATCATTACCCATTACCTGTGCTGCAACCATAGTAACGGCCTCATTTTGGGTTGGGTTAACTTTACCCGGCATAATAGATGAACCTGGTTCGTTATCCGGTATATGAATTTCGCCAATACCTGAACGCGGACCAGAAGCCAGCATCCGAATATCGTTAGCAATCTTCATCAGGGATACAGCAATTTGTTTTAGAGCACCGTGGCTTTCTACAATGGCATCGTGTGCAGCTAACGCTTCAAATTTATTTTCGGCAGTGATGAATGGTAAGCCAGTGAACTGTGCAATGTATTCGGCTACTTTAACATCATAACCTTTAGGGGTGTTAATGCCGGTACCTACAGCAGTACCACCTAAAGCCAGCTCAGAAAGGTGAGCCAGGGTGTTGCGCAGTGCACGCAAACCATGATCCAGCTGTGATACATAGCCTGAAAACTCCTGACCTAAGGTTAATGGTGTAGCATCCATCAGGTGGGTACGGCCAATTTTAACCACGTCTTTAAAGGCTTCTGATTTTCTTTTCAATGAATCGCGCAGCTTTTCTACACCAGGGATAGTTACATCCACCAGGATTTTGTAAGCCGCAATGTGCATAGCCGTTGGATAGGTATCGTTTGAAGATTGTGATTTGTTCACATCATCATTCGGGTGGATGAAAGGTTTGCCTTCGCCCAATGGGTTACCTTGCAATACATGAGAACGGTTAGATACCACTTCATTTACGTTCATGTTTGATTGCGTGCCCGAACCGGTTTGCCAGATAACCAATGGAAATTCACTATCCAGTGTACCAGCTAAAATTTCGTCACATACCTGAGCAATCAAGTCGCGTTTTTCGGCAGGCAGTACGCCTAAATCGGTGTTGGTGTAAGCGGCTGCTTTTTTCAAGTAAGCAAAAGCGGCAATAATTTCCTTTGGCATAGAAGCCTCAGGGCCAATTTTGAAGTTGTTACGAGAGCGCTCGGTTTGTGCGCCCCAGTATTTATCGGCCGGTACCTGTACCGCGCCCATGGTGTCATACTCGGTTCTGAAACTCATACGTTTGATGTGTTTTTTGCAGCCGCAAAGTTAGGGAATAGAACCAAGAAATAAGAGGCAAGAACTAAGAGATTTTAGCAGGACTAGCGAGTGCCTGATATTTAATATTGTGTTAGTGCAAAACTAACAAATATCGAGTATGGATAGCACGCGCATCACTGCGCGTTTAATACTACTGCTTTGGCTCATCATGCGGATAATGCCGGCCACGGTCGGCTCTGAGTCCACGAGAATCATGCCGTAGAAAGCAACTATTGAGTAAGGTGGTTAAAATAAGGCTTAATGCAGCTGCGGTTAGTTTGCGTTTCATGATTTATACATCTTAAAATAGCTAAAACATGTTTTCAGCAATTCTTGCTCTAAACTTACAAACATATTTTTTAACTTTTTAGTACTTTGTTAGAGGGCGACATGATACTACTTGTATTTATAGCTTACTGACAAAACAGTGCCACCACTGCCAATGGTTTGACAGTGTTTCATGGTGTTACAGGTGTTACACACTGAAACATGTAACACCTGTGAAACACTAAACCATTCTTTTAAAAATAATACTATTGCTTATTGAAATAATTGATTCTCTACTCAATCCTGCTCCTCATTTAAATAGCGTTGGTCAATCTGCTTGTTGGTTTTGGCGCCCAGCTTTTTAATTTTTTCGGCAGTAACCAGCAAGTTACCCCGACCATCACTTAATTTATTCATCGCTTTATCGTACGCATCCTGGCTTTGTTTTAAGCTTCTTTGAATGCCTTCCATATCTTCCATAAAGCCGGCAAACTTGTTGTACATTTCACCACTCAGACGGGCTATTTCCATTACGTTGCGGTTTTGGCGTTCTTGCTTCCACATACTAGCAATGGTGCGCAGGGTAGCCAGCAAGGTTGAAGGGCTTACAATTACCACACGCTTATCCCAGGCATCATTAAATAAATCGGCGTCTAACTGTACTGCAAAACTGAACGATGATTCAATAGGCACAAATAGCAGTACAAAATCGGGCGAATTAATTTTCTGTAAATCGTGGTAGTTTTTAGCTGATAAACCTTGCACATGACTACGTAATGATTCTACGTGAGCTTTAGCATGTAAGCGACGCTCATCTTCCGTTTCGCAGTTCACTAAACGCTCATAAGCAATCAAGGATACTTTCGAGTCAATAATCAAGTGTTTATCATCCGGCAAATCAATCACCACATCGGGCTGAAAGCGGTTGCCATCATGTGCCTGGTAGCTAGCCTGTATCCGGTACTCACGGTCGCGCTGCAAACCTGAACGCTCCAATACTTTTTCCAAAATGAACTCGCCCCAGTTACCTTGCTTTTTAGTATCGCCTTTTAGCGCTTTAGTCAAGTTTTGCGCTTCGCTGCTAATTTGCTTGTTCAAGTCCATTAATTGAGTAATGGCGCCTTTCAACTGGTTACGGTCGGCAGCTTCCATGTTGTATACCTTTTCTACTTTGTCCTCAAATGCCTTGATGTTTTCTTTTAATGGATTTAGAATGTGGTCAAGATTGGTTTTATTCACATCCAGGAACTCGCGCGACTTTTCTTTCAGCAACTTTTCAGCTACGTTTTCAAACTCACGCTGAAAATGCTGACGGGTTTGCTCGATCTCAGCCTTTTGTTCCTGTAGCTTTTCCTGCTGTGCCTGGTAGTATGAGCGAGTGCTTTGCAAATCCTGGTTAGCTTCGGCCAGCTCCTGACGCTCAAAAACTAGCTGGTCTTCTAGTTTATGTTTTTCTTCTTTCAGTAGTTGAGTAATGCTTTCTTTTTCGGCATAGGCACTTTTAACCTTTTCTTCGGCTACGCTAAGTTTAATTTGCAGTTGCTCGTTCTCGGTTTTTAACTGATTAAATTCATCAATAGATGGGGTACCTACGCCGCTTTTAGGTTTATTTACAAACAAGAATACGGCTACTAACAAAATCACCACCGCTATAACCAAAATGCCTATACTCATATTGATAAAATATTTAGCAAAATAAAGCAGGATTTTTCAGGAATGCTAATTTATTTTAAAGCATGGGCATAATCTGAGCTTTAGATGAAAATTATAAAAAAGAAAACCTTTCCGGAAGCAGGAAAGGTTTTCTTTTTAACTACCAAGTAATTGGCAGTCACAGTTAAGAACTAACTATAAAACTATTTCTTAGTGGTATCGCTTAAGCCAGTAGCCGTACCATCAGCTTTCACACCCGTACCGGATGGGTCAAGGTTTTTCATACTGGAATCAGACACCGTAGCTGAATCGCCAGTGCCGGCACCTTGCGAAGTGTTGTTCCCTTTGCAAGAGGCTAAACTTACGCCAGCGGCTGCCAATAAAATGAATGCTAATTTTTTCATAACGAGTTGTTTTTGTTATTGAAGCAACGTTATGATAAACTAATAGTTTAAAATATTAAATGTTTAAGGATTGCTGCGCTTGCCTGAATCAACGGTTGGGTTAGCTACGCCACCGCCGGTAGTGCTGGTATCTGTGCCACCGGTAGATGTACCTGCAGGTGCTCCAGTACCGGTGCCAATGGATGAATCAGTCGGCCCCGAGTTGCCATGACTGGCGCTGGAATCGCGCGCGGCACCGCCTGTTTTATTGGTTGCTCCATTGCAGGCACTCAAAGCAGTAGCCGCAATTATTAGTGAAATGTAAGCCAGCTTTTTCATCGTTGTAGTGTTTAATAAAATGAACGGGACAACTGGGGAAGAGTTTTAAATAATAAAGAATACCAGCCGCTGTTACTTTGCTTGTAACAACGGCTGGTATTTACTTATTCTGCTTTTTCTACCCGTAAGCCAACATCGCTGATGGCGTGTAGTGGGTTATCACGCATATTCTGCTCCAACTCAAAGTGGTATTTGCCCTTAGCCGGAAAGCGGTACTGTGTTTTGAATGGAATCTGGTAACTGTACATGCTGCCCGAGCCTTTACCCAGCCATTCGCCGCTGGAACTGGCTAATTTAAACTCAAAGCGGGTAGCTTTGGGTTTAGTAAAAGTGGTGCCACTTTCGTAAAGTATTACAAATATGTTTGAGTACTTATAGTCGGCTGTTACCCGCAGGTTAAAGTACAAGTTGTATTCAGTATTCGCATCTTCTACCGGTACATCAAACTTAAGCTTGTTGCCGTATTGCCAATTGTTGTTGGCAATTTCGGCACTCTCATCCAACACCGCTTTTGGATCAGTGCAGCCAACCAAGCTTGACAGGGTACTCAGCAAAACCAATACTCCTAATAATGGGCCAGTTAATTTCATAACTTAATTATCACTGGGCTGCTGTGGGTTATTATTCGGGTTGTTGCCCCGGTTTTGCTGATGCCGGTTGCGGTTCCTATTCCGGTTACGCTTAGCATTCTGACTACCTTCGGTTTTTACAACTACTTCGGTAGTAGTTACCTGAACCGTTTCCTGAATAATAGTAACTTGCTGAACAGGCGGTTGTTTTGGTTGTTGTTGTTGCTTGTTTTGCTGCGGCTTATTTTGTGGCTGCTGCGGCTTAGCATTTTGTGGTTGTGGTTTTTTATCCACTACCTCGCGGCCATCAGGCTTTTTGTTCTTTTTCTTTTTGTTATTACGATTGTTACTGCGTTCGTCTAATCGGGTTAAACTATCCTGGCCCACCACGTTTTCATAATCCAGTACTTTAGCAACCGGAGCTTGTTCCTGAATAGCTTCACCTAAATCTTCCGGCAGTACACCTTCTTTATTTAATTTTTGAATTTCCTTAACGCGGTTAATAGGCAATGGTATCCAGTTTTCAGCACCAGGCAGGCTAAACCACATAACTCGCTTAAAAATATCGGTTTTTTGTAAACGCGCATCACCTTTTTCAGTACGCAATATGTTTACATTATCCGGAATATGTTTTAAGGCATCCATGTACCCATCTAACTCATAGTTTAAGCAGCATTTAAGTTTGCCGCACTGACCAGCCAGTTTCAGGGTATTTAAGGATAAATTTTGATAGCGTGCTGCCGAGGTGGATACCGTTTTAAAATCAGTTAACCAGGTAGAGCAGCATAACTCGCGCCCACATGAGCCTATGCCGCCCAAACGGCTAGCTTCCTGGCGCATTCCAATTTGCCGCATTTCAATACGAATACGAAATGCCTCGGCCATTTTTTTAATCAGTTCCCGAAAATCTACCCGTCCTTCGGCCGTATAGTAAAAAGTGGCTTTGGTTTTATCGCCTTGGTAATCCACATCGCTGATCTTCATGGATAAGTTTAAATCAAGCGCCAATTTACGGGCCCGGTGCATGGTTTCCCATTCCAGGTCTTTCGCCAGTTTCCACTTATCTACATCAGCAGGTGTTGCCCTGCGGTATATTTTCTTGGTTACGTCGGCCTCTTTAACATGGCGTTTGGTCATCTGCATGCGTACCAGTTCGCCGGTAAGCGATACGTGCCCTACATCGTAGCCACCCGTAGGCGTTTCTACCACTACTAATTCACCCGATTCTATGTATATATTATCAACGTTCAGGTAAAAGTCCTTACGTGATCCTTTAAATTTTATTTCAACAACCTGGAAAGGCTTGTAATTGGCAGGCATATCCATATGTGCCAGCCAGTCGTACACATCCAGCTTGCTGCAGCCATTGGTCATACATGACCCATTGCTTTTGCAACCCGCCGGTGTACATCCACCTCCGGTTGAACAACTTCCACATCCCATTTCAGTTCATATATTGAGTCCCTTGCGGGAGCATTTTGTAATGTAATATTTTTATAATCTGCAAAGATACATCTAAAAACAAAATTTTAGGGTTAGCATTGCGTTCCACATGGTAGTAGGCCTTCTCCAGTTCGGCACTAATGCCTTCGCCCATATCCAGCGTCATAACGGCCGCCATTTTTTGCGCGGTTTCTTTTTCTACAGCTGGTAAATGTACCAGCTCGGCTGCACCGCTTAATATCAAGCAGCATTCACGTATGTAGCTGATGCCATAATGCAAAAAGTTTTTCTGGTTTTCACGCCCTGCTTTAGCTACCTGTTCTACAAAGGCCATAATTTCTAAGCCTTTATTGCTGTAGCATTTGCGTAGCCAGTTTAAAAACGCTTCATGATGGCTTTTGGTGTCCTGTTGCAGCATAGCCAATGCTTCTGTCAGGTTGCCGCAACTCAGGTAGGCTGCTTCCTCAGCAGTTTGTACCGGCTGCCCCTTTTGCTGTATCAAGTAATTCTTTACATCCTCATATCCCAACGTCGGTATTTTCACCAGTTGCGTACGCGATAGAATGGTATTCAGTATCTGATCCTGATTTTGCGCTACCAGCAGGAATAGTGTATTAGGCTGTGGCTCCTCGATAATTTTCAGCAGTGTGTTACCTTCTTTATCTAAATATTCCGGCAGCCATAGAATTAAAATCTTGTATTCCGATTCAAACGGCTTTAAACTTAGCTTTTTGATAATCTGGTGGCACTCGGCTATGTTGATATTGGCTTGTTTGTTGTCAGCTTCCAAGTAGCTACGCCATATATCCAGACTCAAATAAGGATGCGTTAACAAAGCTTCACGCCACTCTTCAATAAAGCTAAGTGCGGTATCGTCCTTGTGCTTGGCAAAAAACGGATAAGAAAAATGCAGATCAGGGTGCACCAGTTTTTCATACTTACGGCAGGAAGCACATACGCCACATGAGTCATCAGCTTGCTTATCCTCGCATGATAAATATTGTGCATACGCCAATGCCAGCGCCAAACTACCAGAGCCTTCAGGCCCCAAAAATAATTGAGCATGGCTTACCCTGTTTTCCCGAACGGTGTTCAGTAAACGTTGCTTCACGCCTTGTTGCCCCACTATTTGCTTAAACTGCATTGGTGCAATATATAAATTTTTTCTGTTGCAGGAAGCCGGTAGCCTATGGCCTGCTGTTTTTATGATAAATAGATTAACTTTGTTCAGCATTTATGCTAAGTAATATCGGCCTGCGGGCCACTCACTTCTGAATACTAATTATGCCCCGAGTAATGGCTTTTGATTATGGTACCAAGCGCATTGGCGTGGCCGTAACCGACCCCCTGCAAATGATTGCCACCGGCCTGGATACTATTCATCCGAACCAGATTATCGACTTTCTGAAAAAGTATCTGCAAACCGAACAGGTAGAAACTTTTGTGGTAGGCGAGCCTAAGCAGATGGATAACACGCCCTCTCAATCTGCCATACATGTCAAAGGCTTTGTAAACCTACTGCAAAAAACTTTTTCTGATATACCTATTGAATTATTGGATGAACGCTTTACCTCTAAAATGGCTTCTGCAGCCATACTAGCTGGAGGGGTGAAAAAAGCCGGGCGGCAGAATAAGGCGCTGGTGGATACTGTTTCGGCTGTTATTCTGCTGCAATCATGGATGGAGCGGAAAGCGTTTAGGTAATAACTTTTATTATTTAGAACTTATTTTTCCTAGTAGAATGTTCTTGTAGGTTTTCATGAGGATAGTTAAAGTGCTGTATTTAGGTTAGTGGATGTACTTTCTTTTTTATACAAAAAAGAAAGATACCAAAGAAAAAACTTGCGGCTACGTTATATTGCTTTGAAAGGCAATGCTGTGGCTACTTAGTGCTACCCACAACATTTCTGATGTCACTGAAAAAGATTATTTATGGTTCTGTAATTTTAAACGTTAAACTGTGTCATGGCGAGGTACGAAGCCATCTCTGTATTGATAGGGATAGGATAAAGATAGAATTGCTAATCATAATTAAAGGAGCAATGTGCCTAATACTCGCCTTTGATAAAGAGAAAGGAAAAATAATGCATTTAGCTCACGTGCTAACTATAAAAGTTCCATTTTTGTATAGCACCGTTTATTAATCGTTAACATGATGCCTTTAGATTTTACCGTTACCGATCGCTTTTTGCGTTACGTAACTATTGATACACAATCAGACCCTGAATCTACCACTTACCCTTCTACTGAGAAACAGAAAAACTTGGGTAAGATTTTAGTAAAAGAATTATTAGAGATGGGCATTGCCGATGCCCACTTGGATGAATATGGCTATGTGTATGCTACGTTGCCACCCAATACAGATAAGACTGATGTGCCGGTTATTTGTTTCTGCTCGCACATGGATACTTCGCCGGATTGTAGCGGTGAGGGGGTGAAACCCATCATTCACCATAATTATCAAGGGCAGGATTTAGTACTGCCTGATGATACTGCACAGGTGTTGCGAATGGCAGAACACCCTGAGCTGAAGAATCAATTAGGCAATGATATTATTACAGCCAGCGGCACTACGCTACTTGGGGTAGATAATAAAGCCGGTGTAGCTGAAATTATGGATGCTTGCTACCAGTTAATCCATCACCCGGAAATTAAACATGGTACTATTAAAGTACTGTTTACCCCTGATGAAGAAATTGGTCGTGGTGTAGACAAGATAGATTTACAGAAAGTTGGCGCTTTTGCCGGTTACACCATTGATGGTGAAACCGCTGGCAATATGGAGAATGAAACCTTTTCGGCTGATGGTGCCAAGCTGATTATTCATGGCGTTAGTGCACATCCTGGTTTTGCCAAAGGTAAAATGGAAAGTGCTATCAAAATTGCAGGGCAGATAGTAGCTGCATTACCTGCCGATCTATCGCCCGAAGGCACAGAGGATAAGCAGGGCTTTGTACACCCGGTTGGCATTACCGGCCATGTAGAGCAAGCTACCATCGAATTTATTATTCGCGATTTTGAAAAAGATAAATTGAAACAGCATGCAACGGTAATTGAGCAGATTGCTCAGCAGGTGTTGAATAATTATCCAAACTCTTCTTACCAATTGCAGGTAAAACCGCAATATCGCAACATGAAGCAGGTGCTGGATCAGCATCCGCAAATTACTGATTACGGTATGGAAGCTATACGACGTGCCGGATTGGATGCCCGTTTATGCAGCATTCGGGGTGGTACAGATGGTTCACGATTATCATTCATGGGGTTACCTTGCCCAAACATTTTTGCCGGCGAACATGCCTTTCATGGGCGGCAGGAATGGGTATCGGTTCAGGATATGCAAAAAGCGGTGGAAACCATTATGCACCTGTGTGCGGTTTGGGAAGAACGCAGTTAATACCCAAGTGAGTTGTGGCAAAAGAAGGTCAATATTGGGCTTTGTTTTGCCACGCTGTTTTTAAATTCATTTTAGTTTCTTTGTAGTTTACATGAGCAACGAACTCACCGACCGTAAATTTTGGGCTAATTATTGGGAATCCAAGAAGGGACTAGCTTTTGCCGTGCCACCCACTTATACTTTTCATCAGTTGTTTAAAAAGCTGTTGGGCAATTCATCCATCAAAACGGCTATTGAACTAGGAGGCTTTCCAGGCTACTATGCTATTTTCCTGAAAAAGTATTTTGGCCTGAACACTACCTTATTCGATTTTTATGTACATCAACCAGTACTAAAGCAGGTATTATCGGCTAATGGGTTAACTAATCAGGATGTTCAGGTAATTGAAGGTGATTTGTTTAAGTATCAACCACAACAACAGTATGATTTGGTGCTATCCTGCGGGTTGATTGAGCATTTTAATGATACTAAAGATATTATTAACCGCCATTTGCAGTTTTTGAAACCTGGCGGCACATTGTTCATTACACTGCCTAATTTTACCGGTGTAAATGGTTGGGTACAACGTAATTATGATATGGATAATTACAGCAAGCACAACATCAGCAGCATGAACCCGTCTTTACTGGCGGAGTACTGCAAGCAGTTGGGTTTGCAAAATGTAGAAGCTTACTACTATGGGCATTTTTCAGTATGGTTGGAAAATCGAGATCAGCAAAGTGCTGCAACTAAAGCTTTTTTAAAAACGTTGTGGCTAACCGGTAAAGTAGCCACTAAGCTTGTTCCGGTAGAAAGCAAAGCGCTATCGCCCTATATTGTGGTAAAAGCAGTAAAAGCATAGCATAACGTAAAAAAAGTATTTAGCCTGCTGTTATAAAAAGAGAATTGAAGATTTTTAACTTATTTCATCAATTTATCCCACTTTCGCAGCAATCATTTCCTGTATTTGCTTTAGCAGCGCATCAGCTGGCTGACCATTGGGTTCAATAGGCGGGAGTATTTCAAAGGTTAAATGCTCAAAGGTGCTGAGTGGGTAAATGCCATAGCGTACCATTTTCCAGGAATTATTGATAGCAATAGGAACTAACAAAGCATTAGGGCATTTTTTCAGGATGGTAGCCACCCCAGCTGATTGAAAGGCTTTAACCCGTCCATCTTTAGAGCGTGTACCTTCCGGAAAAATAACGGTCGACCAGTTATTGTCTTTCATGCGGGTAGCTAATTTTACCAGTTCGGTAATGGATTGCCGCGGGTCTTTACGGTCAATATTGGCGCCGCCACCTACTTTCAGGTTGTATGAGATAGACGGAATACCTTTGGTGAGCAGTTCAATTTTAGATATAAATTTAGCATGATATTTCCGCAGGTGGTAAATCAATGGTGGTATATCATACATGCTTTGGTGGTTCGCAATAAAAATAATAGGACGGTTAAAAGGTAGCTGTTGCCGATTGGTGAAGCTGACCCGGTTGCCCAATAAATAGTAAGTACTGGTTAAACATCCATTCAGTATATCAACTACGCGTTTATGCGGCCCATAGCCGCCCAGCCGGTAACATAACCATTGTATCGGCTGGAAAATACCCAGAAACAAGCCAAAAGCCAGATAATGAAAAGCCGATAGAATATAACCTAAAAGTTTTCTCATAAATTCATTTAAGTCCCTCATCCTTTCAAAAGGAGAGTGCAAAAATAGGCTTTAACTAACAAGATACTAAGCCGGTAAGTACTAAATTTTGCCTTCCAGTATCATAAGTTGTACGCGCAATACTGCAGCTACTGTCATGGAGTCGGTTATCTCACTGTTGCATACCATACGGTACACTTCGCTAAATGGCACTTTACGCACTTGCAATTCTTCAGTTTCTTCCGGCTCAGCTTCAAATTGTTCCAAGCCACGTGCTAAATAGATTTGTCCGAACTCATTACCTACCGAATTAGATAAATGAAAATCGTGAAGTTTGGTCCATTCGCGGGCTTTTAAGCCGGTTTCTTCTAGTAGTTCCCGTTTGGCCGCATCCAAGGGATCAGTGCCTAAAGGGCCGCCACCTTCCGGCATTTCCCAGCTGTATTGGTTGAGTACAAAACGGTATTGTCCTACTAAGTAAGTATTCAGTTCGTCATCTAAAGGAAGTACGCCTATAGCCCAATTCTTATAATGTACTTTTCCATAAATACCTGCGTTGCCTGACGGGTTGATAACCTCATGGTGAATAAGGCTAATCCAGGGGTTATCATATATTGTTTTTTTAGAAACTATCTGCCAAGGGTTTTCAGTTGATTGCATAGCCACAAAAATAAATAATTTTACCTGTGCAAAAACTGCTTGGTATTTTGCCTGATATACCTTGAGCTAAGAGGACTGGCTTTGAGATATATTGTTAGAAGGTAAAAACTTAGGCATGAATATAAATTGTAAAACCACCATATACAAATTACCTAACTTTGCCGCATGGAGATTTTAGATCCGCAATTGCAAGCTTATTTAGATACGCACTGCGACCCGGAACCTGAGGCGTTACGTGAAATAAACCGCGAAACCTACTTGAAGCAGCTAAAGCCCAATATGCTGTCGGGACACTATCAGGGTCGGCTATTAAGTATGCTGAGCAAGATAGTGCAGCCTAAGCTGATTTTGGAGGTGGGCGCATTTACTGGTTATGCTACCATTTGCCTGGCTGAAGGGTTGGCCGAAGGAGGTAAAGTGCACACTATTGAAGTGAACCGCGAGCAGGAAGAAACCTTGCGAAAAAACTACCAATTAGCTGGTGTTGACGACCGAATTGAGCTGCATATTGGTGATGCACAGCAAATTATATTTGCAATTCCGGAAAATAATTTTGATCTTAGTTTTATTGACGCAGATAAGAAGAGCAATTTGACTTATTTTGAGTTAATTATAAATAAAACGAAACCGGGAGGTTTAATAATAATTGATAATGTTTTGTGGAAAGGAAAGGTGTACGGCGAGGCAAAAGATGTCGATACACAACTTTTCAGAAAACTAAATGACCAGATTGCTGTTAACACACAGGTTGAAAAACTGATATTACCTGTGCGCGACGGCGTACTCGTCATCAGGAAAAAATAAATTATGAAGAAAATCCTACTGATTACCTGTTTACTAATCTCAACATTTGCTGCTTCAGCACAGACCACTTCCAAATCCTATATTGATAAGTTCAAAGATAATGCCATTCGCATTATGCACGAGAGCGGTGTACCTGCCAGTATCATTTTAGCTATTGCTATGCACGAATCAGCTAGCGGAAACAGCAAACTGGCTCGTACACAGAACAATCACTTTGGTATGAAAGGTACCAGCCCTGTATCATATACCGGACGCAAGCATGTACACTCATCCTATAAACAGTACGATTCTGCATTCGATTCTTTTCAGGATTTTGCCCGGGTAATGACTGAACGTAAACAGTTTAGCCGCTTGGCTGATCAGCTATCTCATTATGATTATAAAGGTTGGGTAAAAGGTATTCAGCACAGCGGCTATGCCAGTAGCCATCAATGGGGTTCGCAGGTATTGGGTCTTATCCACAAATATGAACTGCACGCCTTTGATGAAGAACCCGATTCTACTCAGGCTGCGCCTAAACAGCACTAAGAAAAGCTAACAAAAGTAATTTCCACGTCGTTATAAGGTACAAAGCAATCTTTGCACAGGCATAGCGTTTATGCAATTGGCAAAGGTAGTACAAGTACTTTGTAACGACGTTTTTATTCATAATAGCTCCCCTGAAATTTAACTGTGATGAAAAAAATAGTAGTACTGCTGATGGCTGCTGCCTTGTTATCGGCTTGTTCTTCTCGTAAAAATCTGGTGAAATCCAGCTCCGCAACTACTGCTACAGCTTATAGTGGTATCTCGAAAGAAGAAGCCCGCCGCAATAATGAGCTCATCCGGAATGAAAACCAGCAGGCTATTACGGCTTATAGCTCATACACCGTTACCCAATACATTGAACATTTTAAAAAAATAGCTATACAGGAAATGAACCTGTATGGCATACCCGCCAGTATCACCCTGGCACAAGGCCTTTTTGAATCTGGTTTTGGCAATGGCGAACTGGCTAGAGTAGCTAACAATCATTTCGGTATTAAAAACACCAGCGATTGGAAAGGGCGTGTTTATTACAAAGATGATGACCGGCCTAATGATGCCTTTCGGGTATATAATAACCCAGAAGATTCTTACCGCGACCATTCGGAGTTTTTAAAGCGTAAACGCTACGCCCATTTGTTTGAACTAGATAAGAACGATTATCAAAGTTGGGCTTACGGGTTAAAAGAGGCAGGTTATGCCACTAACCCTAATTATCCGCAGTTGCTGATTAATGCTATCCAGAAGTATCAGTTAGATCAGTATGATCGTCCTGAAGGTGAAATACAGAAAATTAAACGCGAAGACCGGGTGCTGGCGCAAATCAACCAAAATATCGGTAAAGCCGTAAAAGATTCCCTTATTCTTAATGCCCCTACTAATAAATTATATACGGTAGGCACCGGCGATACACTATACAATATATCCAAACGTTTTGGATTGACGATAGAGGAGTTAAAAACGCTAAACAATATGGCCGATAATGATATTAAAATAGGGCAGAAGCTGGTAGTATCACGTTAGTTTGGTTAAATTGTGTTAAATGGCGTTAACTCCTTAAGCTTTAGGCTAACTTTGCGGATTAATGAAGATTGTGTTGTTGTTTTTGCTGGGCCTTGTATGGGCGATTGCAGGTTTTTCGCAAGAAAAGCCCGTGTCGGGCATTGTGTTTAGCAAAACCACACAAGAGCGTATAGCCAAAGTAAGTATTCATAATACGCGCAGTGGCGAAACAGTGTACAATACCCTAAAAGCCGATTTTAAAATCAACGCTCGAGCTGGCGATTTGCTGGTATTTAACAAGCAGGGCTACTTTGCCGATACATTAAAGTTACAGAATACAGCCGATTTAGCCGTTTACATTAAACCTATGGCTATTATGCTAAAAGATGTAAACATCAGAGATACACTGATGAGTCCGCAGCAAAGGCTGGCTTTAATTAAGCAGCAATATAATAAAGCTTACGGCGTGTTAAGCAATAGAGATATACTCAGCACATCGCCAGGCTTTGGTGCCGGTATCAGTATTGATGCCATCTGGAATATGTTGAGCCGAAGTGGTCGTAATGCTGCCCGTTTGCGGGAAGAGATTGATCGTGATTATCGTCAAAATGTGATTGATTATCGGTTTAACAAAGTTTTTGTACAGCAAATTACCGGCTTGCAGGATCCGCAGCTTACCAACTTTATGACGAGTTACCGGCCCAGTTATTACATGGTTACTACGGCTAACGATTATGACTTTATAACTTACATTAAATCTAACGTGAAACGGTTTTTACGATACCCATCACGTACCACAGCTTTGGTTCCCTTTAAATTAACAGAAGAAAAATAAGTATGCCTTATCCGGTAATGGTGGTTCGGCGGCTTAAGGTAAGCGGAATGGCGGTGTACCCTTTCATTCTGGTGCAAAAGCCGACTGATGCACATGATCCGGTAATCATCCGGCATGAAACCATCCACATGAAGCAGGCTGAAGAGTTGTTCATTATCCCATTTTATCTGCTTTACCTGTTGAATTACCTTTTCAATCTATATAAGTATCGTAACCACGATCAGGCTTATTTAAATATCGTTTTCGAGAGAGAAGCATACCGATGCGAAAGGGATAGTACTTACTTACAGCACCGTCGCTTGTGGGCTTGGCGTTTCTATTTTAAATAGTTCAGATCAAACTTTTCTTAAATACAACTCCATTATTCTATTCTTGATATTTTCACTTTGTTATCAGCTTACAGGTAAGCTTCTTTTGGGTAAATAAATTAAGATACCCATTTGCAATAGCTTGATAAAGTTGGTAAAATAGTATAGTGAATTTTAGCTATGTTGTTATAGCTGCTATTTATCTTTAAAGAAACCTACATATACAATGATTGATTAGAATAGAGATTTTACAAAAGGTGTAACTACAAAATGCCTTGTAGTGTGTTACTCTTTATAAGAATAACATGATACTATGGCAACTACACCATCTAATGAAAAACCACAAAATAGTTTCTTTGAGCAATTTTCTAATCGGGTAACCGCTTGGACTGGTAGTTCAAGTGCATTTATATTGGCTTGTTTGGCGGTTATTGTTTGGGGAGCTACAGGGCCAGTATTTCATTACTCTGAAACCTGGCAGTTGGTAATAAACACAGGTACTACAATTATCACTTTCCTGATGGTATTCCTAATTCAGAAGGCCCAGAATAAAGAATCTAAAGCTATTCAACTTAAATTGAATGAACTAATTGCTGCCAACAGGTTTACCAGTAACCGGATGGTAGATATTGAAGATTTAACGGAAAGAGAGTTGGATGATTTGCGTAAGTTTTACGCCAAGCTATCGGATATGGCAGAAGAGGATGGTGATATTCATAGATCACACTCTATTGATGCCGCAGAAGATTTGCAGGAAAAGAAAGAGAAAATCAAGGAAGCAACCAACAAACGTAAATCTGACGATAAAATTGATAAAGATTAAAGAAGACAAGCATTAAGGTTGCAGTGTTTAACGGCACGGTACTGGTACTTTTAAATTTTGGCTTTTTACAAACAAATTATTTAATTAACAATAAAGCATATGGCTCAGCAAAATGGTTTACAACGGTTCATCGACGCACAAAAGTCAGATTACGATACCGCCTTGGCAGAAGTAAAACAAGGCCACAAAAGAAGCCATTGGATGTGGTATATATTTCCGCAAATTCAAGGTTTAGGATTTAGTGAAGCTTCCAGGTATTATGGTATAAAAGACATTAATGAGGCAGAAGCTTATTATAAAAACCCGGTATTAGGTAGCCGACTGGTTCAAATTTGTGAAGAATTGCTGAAGTTGCCTAGCAGTAGTGCGCATCAAATACTCGGCAGCCCGGATGATTTAAAATTAAGATCGTGCATAACCTTATTTGCTGCTTTACCAGACGCCTCTTCGGTTTTCAAAGAGTTGCTGCGTAAATTTTTTAGCGGCCAACCAGATGCTCAAACCTTAAAGATTATTGGAAAGAAATTGTAAAGGTGTACATTAAAGTGCTACCAGGTTGAAAAGTGAAAAATGCTTTTACGTTTATTTTAAAAGATAAATTTTTTTAACAAGGTGTTTTTTGCTTTTTTTGTTTTCTATGTTGAAAGCTGGCCTCGCATTATTTTTTATACTACTGCTAACTTCTTCCGTGCTGATGGCCCAACAAACTGATAGTTTACGCCGTGATAGCTTGCGGCGCTTGGCCTTCAGTCGTGATAGCCTGCAAAAAGATAGTTTGAAGCTTGACAGCATTCGCCGGGCCAGCATTATAGTAGATACTAACCTGCTTAATCAGTATCGTATTGAGCCACGGCGTAATGCTTTGCCCCGGTTATTACCGGCTGTGCAGGTACGGCCTGAACAAATACCTGTAACCATGCTGGATTATAAGGTGAGCTACTGGCATAAAAATGTAATCTTCGGGTTAAATTTCAGTCAATCGCAATTTAGTAACAACTGGAGCGCGGGTGGGGTGAACTCTTTTGCACTGAACGGTAACCTGGATTATAAACTGGAATACAACAAGTCTCCACTGGATTATACTTCTGAACTGATTTTGCAATACGGACGGTCGAAAAACAAAGACCAAATGTCGCGCAAAACTAACGACCGTATTTTCTGGGACAACAAAATAGCTACTCAATTATCTAAAAAGTGGTATTTCTTTGCCTCTGTAGACTTTGAATCGCAGTTTGATAAAGGTTTCCAGTATAATGATCCGGATCCTCCTATACTTATTTCCCGTTTTATGGCGCCTGGTTACATTACCGAATCTGTCGGTTTTGAGTACAAGCCTAACAAAGCTTTTGATTTACGTATTGGTACCGGTACTGCTCGTCAAACATTCGTTTTAGATACCACGATTCTGCCTAAGGATACTACCTACTACGGTATTCGTCGACATAGTACTTTCAAAAATGAGATTGCCTTCCAAGTAGTATCTACTTATGATAAAGACATTGCAACCAACCTGCACCTAAACACCCGTTATGCATTGTTCATTCCTTACGGACGTAGCCTAGTATATATTGATCATCGTTTGGATGCAACCCTATCAGCCAAAGTAAACCGTTGGGTAAGTGTTTCTATTACCGGCACAGGCTTGTATGATTATGATACTTCACATAAAATACAAGGAACAGAAAATCTGACTTTTGGTATATTGTACAAGTTCCCGTAAAACAAGACAGCCATTCATCTGCTGTAAGTTGCCGTTGGGTTAGGTTTTTGAATTCAAATTGAAAGTGGGTTGCTAATTCAATACAACTCAAGAAATACAGGTTGCTAATTTATTGCATAAACTAAGAAATAAGGTCTTTTCAATTTAGCCTGAATAACTTATCTGTCAATTTCTTAACTTTGGTGTTTTAAAGTAAAACAGAAGAAAACAACATGTTTGAAAATCTTTCCGACAAGCTCGACAGGGCGTTTAAAGTACTGAAGGGGCAAGGAAGCATTACCGAAATTAACGTGGCCGAAACCATGAAGGAAATTAGAAAAGCCTTACTGGATGCCGACGTAAACTATAAAACCGCCAAAAGCTTCACCGATGAGGTTAAGCAAAAGGCATTGGGCGAAAATGTACTCACCACCATTTCGCCGGGGCAATTGCTCACCAAAATTATGAATGATGAGCTGACTGCCCTGATGGGTGGCAGCACTAGCGAACTGAATTTTCCGGCTACGCCAACCGTTATCTTGATTGCAGGTTTGAACGGTGCGGGTAAAACCACTTTCAGTGGTAAGCTGGCTAACTTCCTGAAAACACAGAAAAACAAAAAACCTTTACTGGTAGCTGATGACATATACCGCCCTGCGGCGATTAACCAGTTGCAGGTATTGGGCGAGCAAATCGGTATTCCGGTGTATGCTAACCTGGAATCGAAAGATCCGGTGGCTATTGCACGCGAGGGTATTGCGCAGGCTAAGCAAAACGGCAACAACGTGGTCATTATTGATACCGCCGGTCGTTTGGCTATTGACGAAGCCATGATGCGCGAGATTGAGCAGGTGAAAGCTGCCGTAAATCCACACGAGATTTTGTTTGTGGTAGATGCCATGACCGGTCAGGATGCGGTGAATACGGCTAAGGTGTTCAACGAGCGTTTAGACTTTACCGGTGCGGTATTAACCAAGCTGGACGGTGATACCCGCGGTGGTGCGGCGCTGTCGATTAAATCGGTAGTGAACAAGCCAATTAAGTTTATTGGTACGGGCGAAAAGATGGAAGCGCTGGATGTTTTCCACCCTGATCGTATGGCTTCCCGTATTTTGGGTATGGGTGACGTAGTATCGTTGGTAGAACGTGCCCAGCAACAGTTCGACGAGAAAGAAGCGGCAGAGCTGCAAAAGAAAATACGCAAGAACAAGTTCGATTTTAACGATTTTTACAGCCAGATACAGCAGATCAAGAAAATGGGTAACATGAAAGATCTGATGGGTATGATACCGGGCGTAGGTAAAATGATGAAAGATGTAGAAATTGGCGATGATGCTTTTAAAGGCATTGAGGCCATTATCCAATCTATGACGCCTTATGAAAAATCAAACCCGGATAGCATCAACCAAAGTCGCCGTAACCGTATTGCTCAAGGCTCAGGTACCAAACTTGAAGAGGTAAACCGCCTGATTAAGCAGTTTGAAGATATGCGTAAAGTGATGAAGCAGGTAAGCAATCCTGCTGCTATGGCCAACTTAATGCGCCGCATGCCTAAAATGTAGGCTTTAGAGCCAAGAGTATAGAGTCAGGAATCAAGACTTTCTAAAATATAAAACCGCTATGCTGATTTTTGGCATGGCGGTTTTTGCGTTTGTAGAGCTTGTGTTTTGTAGCGAAGTCTGGGAACTCCGACAATCACTGTTAATACTTAAATTCATTTTAGTTGTTTTTTAATAAAATGTATATTTACTTATAACATAAGAGGATACAAGTATGCCATTGTCATTTGCAGATACTTTAGTCGTTGGTATTTCGACTCGTGCACTGTTTGATTTGGAAGCAGAGAATAAATTGTTTCAAGAACAGGGTATAGTGGAATACAGGAAATATCAAAAAGATAGGGAAGGGATTATATTAGAAAAAGGTACAGGGTTCTATTTAGTTAATGCTTTATTAAACCTAAACTCTTTAGCTCCACAAGGAACTCGATTAGTTGAAGTTATTGTTATGTCACGTAATAGTCCTGAAACTGGGATCAGGGTGCTGAACTCAATAAAATATTATGGTTTAGATATAACCAGATCTGCATTTACTGGAGGTGAATCATTATATGATTATATTGAGGCTTTTGATGTAGATTTATTTTTATCTAAGGATGAAGTAGATGTGCAGAAAATTATTGATTCAGGAATAGCTGCAGCAGCATTAATTTATGAGCCACCGCAAGGCTTTATTCCTGAAACAACAACAGTTAGAATTGCTTTTGATGCAGATGCAGTCGTTTTTTCAGATGATTCAGAACAAATTTATAAAGCAGAAGGTATTGAAGCATTTCATGAAAATGAGAGTACTAATTCTATTGTACCACTAAATGAAGGGCCTTATGCTAAATTATTGAAGACTTTATCTAAAATTCAAAGAAAAATGGAAACAGGCGTAGAACTCTCTCCGTTGAGGATTGCTATTGTTACAGCACGTAATAGCCCTTCTCATATGCGAGTGTTGAATACCTTACGAGAATGGGATGTGTACGTTGATGAAGCATTTTTTTTGGGTGGGCTTTCAAAAGATAAAGTTTTAAAAGCGTTTAAAGCTCATATCTTTTTTGATGATCAAGATACCCATTTAATACCAGCAAAATCCGTAGTACCATCGGCTAAGGTCCCGTATAGATCAACATCGCCTCTGTTCGTGAAAAATGATGAATTAACAATTATTGATCCTGAAGTATTAAATAAAAGAGAAATTAAAAAGATTTCTTCAAGTAGTAAATGAGTTTTAGCTACTAATATGTAGTTAATAGCTAATTAGTTAAAATAAAATATTTTTTGAAAACCAAAATCCAAAATTTAATATTGTATTAACATACAAATATAGTTTAAAAACCATGCTTGTGATGTACTAAACCAACTATAATTTTAACTTAATCTTTTTTGCCATGATTAGCCAGTATCAAACCCTCTACGTAAAGCTGCATCGGTGGATTGTTAAAAACTTCGGACAAGGCGAAATACCGCAGCCTAAAACCTTGTTCAATATTAGCTTCTTGTTTATTGTATTGTTAACCGGTGCCATGCTGATTTTGCAGGTTATTTTAAATTCAGGTATTGGGCATTTGAATGCGGCAGGAGCTACTGCTATGCTGCTGGGTATGGTGCTTTTTATGCTGTGTAACTATTTTGTATTGCTTAATAACCAGTGGATGACTGCCCTGAACAGCCGCTTGGCTATATTAAGCCGTAACAATAAAAATATATGGTCGGTTATATTGCTTATTAATGTAATTGCCGTGTGCATATTATCGGTCGCTATCGGCAAATAAGCAGCATAACTCTTTTGAAAAATATTTAACTAACGCAGTGGTATTTTACTGCGTTAGTTCTGTTTAAGTGTTCTCATTCATCTACTAATAGCTGTTCTGCATTCACTAACTACGCTCTTCTTGATCTGCAGCCCGCTGTAGGATTCTATTTACCTGCTTAGGTTTCCTGTAAAATCGTTTAATCATACGAGTACCTTCATAAAAGAAACATGCTATTTCCTACATATTTCTAAGTTGCCATTCTGTGTCATTTATTTCTTTTCATAGTTATCACTATTTCTCGTCGGCTTACAAAGTTTTCGCATTTAGTAGGCATTTTGCGGTACAATCTGTGCTTTAAGTTGCTGGTCAGTACAGGGGTTATCTAATTTTAGGGCATATAAAGCAAGTAAATAGCTTAAAAGCAGTTGTTTACAATCTTCCTAAATAATAAGTAATATGTCACGAAAAATTACCCTTATTGTAGCCGTTGTGCTGTTTGCGGCTGCCTTATTCCTGAATAGTTGTAAAAGTTATGATGTGGCTTCCCGTTATAATTCACAATACATTAAAACCAGCACAGGTAAAGTATCGGCTGAGGTACCCGAGGTTTTTGAGCTAGGTTATGCTATGCTGGCCCTTACCGATTTAGCACAGCAGGATACCACCATTATTAACCATAACACACCTTACTATCAAGATTTGATAGCCCGCTTTGGCAAATACAAAAACCATAAAGGGGTAATGCGCCTGAATGCCGACCTAAGCCGTAATCCTAAAAGAATTAAAAATTATCTGGATGGCTTATACGCTTTGCAGGTAAAGTACAATCGGGTAAGTTTAAAAAGCAACTATCGTATTGATTTAAATAAAGTTGATTTTAAAGGATATGCACTGCTACTGCAAAACTTTTATAAGCAAACCAATTTTCACGAGTTTTATACCCAGCACGAAGACCTATACCACGAAATGGTGCAAAACGCTAATAGCTTATTCACCTTTGCCGAAGTACAAAAAAGCCTGAACACCAATGTGAAAGGTTACCAGATAATCTTGTCGCCATTAACTAAGGCTTATGCCGGCACTATGGAAATAAAAGGACGTGGTTATAGTGAGTGCATTATCTTTCCGCCACTGGCAACAGCTCAGGGTACCCGTTACATGATGTCAGATATGATGGCGCTGAACAAACCTACCGAGTAATACAAGTTCTGATTAATAAGTGATTGGCTGCCTGTATCAGGCAGCCTTTTTTATGCGCTGGAGCTTTAATGATGTGTATAGGTGTGTAATTATGTGCAATAATGTGTTGAGTAAATGCTACACTTGTCGCAACAAGATACTAGTTCAACACTTTTATTAAGCGCTGGATTCCAAATAATAATTGATGATAAACTACTTAATAGGAGGTTAATAAGCTATTTTCATTATCAATTTGCCTTATTATTTCTGTAAAACGGCTCTTTTAGCGGTTATAACATGTATTAGGTGGTTTCACGGCATACAACTTGCCTGATTTGTTGCAGATAATTAGTTTACAACAACCACTTACACTTTCAACAATATGTCACGCCGTTTAACCTCCGCCATAGCCTTAGTGCTGTCTGCAGCCACTTTAATGCTAGGTAGCTGCCAGAGTTATAATGTGGCTTCCCGCTATACTTCCAGGTACATTAATGCCAATTCCGGTAAAGTATCGGCTGAAGTGCCGGAAACCTTCGAGTTGGGATATGCCATGCTGGCCCTTACCGATCTAGCCCAGAAAGACACCGCTATCATTAATCGCAATACGCCTTACTACCAGGATCTAATGGCTTGGTTTAGCAAATACAAAGATCATAAAGGCGTTGCCCGTCTGAATGCCGATTTAAGCCGCAATCCGAGAATGATTAAATGCTATCTGGATGGCTTGTACGCTTTTCAGCTAAATCATGGTCGGGTGGTATTAAAAGAAAACTATCGTATCGACTTGAACAAGGTAGATTTTAAACGTTATGCTCCGTTGCTGCAAAGCTTCTATAAGGAAACTAACTTTAACGAGTTTTACAATCATCACCAAATATTATACAGCGAAATGATACAACAGGCTAATAGCCTGTTCACCTTTGCAGAAGCACAAAAAAAGGTGAACAATAAGGTAGATAGCTACCAGCTTGTTTTATCGCCGCTAACTAAGGCTTATGCAGGTACTATGGAAATTAAAGGGCATGCCTATAGTGAATGTATCATTTTTCCTCGCCTTTCTGCCAAAGGTATCAGCTATGCCATGAATGGTACAGCTACTGGTAGGCAGTCGGTAGAATAAACAATAATTAGGTTAAATATTTAAAAGGGCCACCTTATTCAAGGTGGCCTTTTGTATTTGCAATCATGTCGAAGTGTTGAATGCCATCAACACGGTTTTCCCGTGTATAATATTGGGTTAGTCTTCCTTGTTTGCTTCTAGGGTTTCATCTACCAGTTCCACTTTCTGGTGTTGGTACGGAATTTCTACATGGGCAAAGCCAGCATCCTGAACGCGCTTGGCAAACTTTTGCTGAACTTCGTATTCGCCATGTACCAGAAATACTTTTTTTACTTCCGCTGGGTTCTGGCACGACAGGAACTTTAATAAATCTTCATAATCGCCGTGTGCACTCATAGATTGTACTACATGTACTTGGGCATGCACCTCGTACGGGTCTCCAAAAATGTACACCTGCTTATCACCCCGGCTCAGGTGACCACCTAATGAGTTAGGCTCACAATAACCTACTATCATGATGGCATTTTTTTCGTTGCCGATGTTGTTTTTGATGTGATGCCTTACCCGGCCAGCCTCGGCCATACCCGACGAAGATATAATAACACAAGGCCGCGGATCGCTGTTCAAGGCTATTGATTCTTCGGTGGATTGGATGAACTGTAAACCTTTAAAGGCAAACGGATCATGATCTACCTTCAAAACTTCATTAACCTGATCGTTATATACCTCCGGATGATCTTTAATGACCTGGGTAGCTTTTTCAGATAATGGGCTATCCACATAGTAAGGTACATCAGGCAACACACCTTTTAGTTCCAAGGCATTTAGTGCATAGAGTAATTCTTGCGTACGGCCTACGCTGAAAGCGGGAATGATTACCTTGCCATTGTTGCGCAAGCAGGTTTGCTCAATTATTTCACGCAAGGTATCTTCAATAGGGTCAACCTCTGTATGTAATGAATCACCGTAGGTAGATTCTAGAATGATATAATCCGACTGCGGGAATTTCTGCGGGCTGCGCAGCAATAAATCACTGTATTGGCCTACATCGCCGCTAAAGGTAAGATGCGTGTATTTGCCTTCTTCCAGCAGGCTTAAATGAACGGCGGCGCTGCCTATCATGTGTCCGGCATCTGTAAAACAAAATTTAATGCGGGGCGTAATTTCATAATCTTCGTTATAATCTACAATTTTAAACAGGCGCAGGGCATCAATAGCTTGTTCTTCGGTATATAAGGTGCTGCTGCTTTTCTCATTATCGTTCTTATGGTGCCTGTTTACGTAATCAGCATCCTGCTGCTGTATGCGGGCCGAATCCATCATGAGTATGCGGGCCAGTTCCATAGTAGGGGCGGTACAAAAAATCTGCCCGTCAAAACCTTCGGTTACCAGTTTAGGTATCAGCCCACAATGGTCAATGTGCGCGTGTGATAATATCATGTAATCCACTTTAGCCGGGTTAAAGCCAAAGTGCTCATTCATGTTTTCGGTTTTCTCGCCTAAACCCTGAAACATGCCGCAGTCGAGCAATAGGGTAGTGCCATCATTTAATTGTACAATATGTTTGCTGCCGGTTACATTGCGGGCAGCACCATGAAACGTAATATGCATAGGAACAGGTTTATAATGATTACAAAACTACCGGCGTTCGCAAAAGTTCGGGTACTATAAAATAATTTGTGCACTAAAAAATTAGTTGTAGCTTTATAAACAATGTATTTAGTTTGCGCCGTTATAACGGTTAAGCATTTAAATAAAGAACTTACTTATGGAAATTAAAGAACTGACCCGGGCCGAAGAACAGCTCATGCAGGTGCTTTGGCAAATAAAAAAGGGTTACGTGAAAGATGTAATTGATTTACTGCCTGAGCCTAAGCCGGCTTACAATACCGTATCTACTATTATTCGCATATTAGAAACTAAAGGGTTTGTGTCTCATACAGCTTATGGCAAGAGTCATGAATACCATCCCATTATCAGCAAAGAACAATACCAAACCTTTGCTGCCGATAAGCTGCTTAACGGCTATTTTGATAATTCGGTAAAGCGGATGTTCTCATTTTTTGTGCAGAAAGAAAAAATTAATGTGAAAGAGGCAGACGAGATCATGAAGCTGATTGAAAAGTTTAAGGATAAATAATTACCTGTTGTGTTATGACCTGGTGGCATTACTTACTGCTGTGTAACCTGTACCTGATTTTGTTTTTCGGGTTTTATGCTTTGCTGTTGCGTCGCGAAACGTTTTTTCAGCTCAACCGTGCCTACCTGGTAGGCTCGGCGCTGTTATCATTCCTGATTCCGCTTATACAATCAGCATGGGTGCGGCAGTGGTTTATTACCCAAAAGGTACACCAAACCATTTACAGCGCTGGTCCGGCAGTAGTAATTTACCAGTTTAAACCTGTACAAAGCCAGCAAATTACATTGGGTGAGATTATGACCTGGGTTTATATAGGCGGTATTGTGATACTTAGCTTACGACTGTTGTGGCAATTGTTAATTCTAAGCCGGGTTGTAAAACGGGGTACAGGTATTGCGGCCTGGTCTTTCTTTAAAAAAATTAAGGTTGATGAGCAGCTGCCTAATCGGGATGTAATATTAGCGCACGAAGAAGTGCACGCCCGCCAATGGCATTCTGCCGATGTATTGCTCATTGAAACCATCATGATTTTGAACTGGTTTAACCCGGTAGTGTATTGGTACCGTAATGCCATTAAGCATATTCATGAGTTCATTGCCGATGAAACTGCGGTAAAAGCTGGTGCCAGCAAAGCTGAATATGCTATGCTGTTGCTCAACCAAACTTTTGATGCACCTGTGCATAAGCTACTAAATCCGTTTTTTAGCCATAGTGTATTAAAGCAGCGCATTGTTATGCTGCAAAAAAATAAATCACATTACAGTGCATTAATCAAATACGGTTTTTCGGCTCCTTTATTTGCTTTGATGCTGGCTTTATCATCTGCTACTATCAACAATAGCAGCATCATGAAAACAGTACATACCGAAGCAGCACAGGTGCTGGCTAAACCAGCCGAGCAGCTGGTTGTGCAAAGCATTCCACCACCGCCGCCGCCTGCAAAAGATTCGTTGGCAGAACAAGCTTTGCCGGTGATTGAACAGCAGAACCCGGCTTTAAATAATATAGAAACGAATGCAGGGCAATCTGCTACTACAACCGAGCTTGCAGTACCTGAAGCCAATACCTCTGCTGGTGAAGCAGACCCGCATAACGAACTTTTTACGGCTGTTGAAGTAGCACCGGAGTTTCCGGGCGGAATGGAAAGCTTTTACACGCTTTTATCCAAAACGATACGTTACCCTGCCGAAGCCCGCGACCATAATGTACAAGGCCGGGTTATTGTTACCTTCGTGGTAGAAAAAGATGGTAGCCTGAGCGATGTAAAAGCTTTACGTGGCCCCGGTAGCGGCTTGGATGAAGAGGCTGTACGGGCAGTAACGGCTTCGCCAAAATGGGTGCCTGGGCATCAAAATGGTAAGTCTGTCCGTGTGCAATATACCGTTCCGGTTTTGTTCACTTTACAAGATGTTGAGTCACCTAAAAAGGTTGTAGATACTACAAAGCATGTAGCTAAAGTATCGTATACCCACCTTATCTACAATATACCAGCAACACCAGAGAAGAAGGTAGATTCTGGCTCTGTTGTAGGTTATGGGCGTAGTATTTCACAAAAGTTCATGAATGTGACCCCCAAGTATTACTATGTGACTCTGAATGCTAAAACAGCTACTAATAATCAATCATCGCCTGTTTTTCTGGTAGACGGCAAAGTAGTAGACAATTCATTGCAGCATAGTTTGCCACCTTCTGACCGGATTTTACGTATAAATGTAGTTAAACATTCCTCTTTGGCTGCTGTAAAAAATCAAAGCCGTGATACTATATTTGTTGTTACTAAAAAGTAAATAAGGGTAGTAGCTGATAGTATAACTATACTAATACTTGAAGCTTACGGCCTAATATTTCTTAATACAGCGGAGTATTTTTGGGTTATTTGTGTTGGTTATTTAATATTGAAAAATAAATATTTTTCTTCAGGTTTAAATTATTCTCCAGCTTAGAACTTATCTCTAGCTTGCCAGTTGGCCCTACCCATAAAGGGGTAGATCGAAATTTTTATAAAATCTTTTTTTGAATAAATGCCCTTTACGATAGCTGTTTGTGGTTGTTGTGCCTTGTGATGCTTATTTGCTAATTATATTCTTTTGTGTACTATTTACACCTGTAAAACACCAAGAGTGTTTTAACCACACTTAATTGCTCCCCAAGCGTGGTTTTTCAGCAGCTGAAAGTCTGTTTTATTTGCTCTTAAGTTAAAGATTATTAGTAAGTTTTGATTAAAGAAGATGTAACTCTATGGGTTAAGTTTGCGTAAAAGACGCCTGAACAAGAGCCACTTTATCATAATTTATTAACAACATTAAACTACATGTCACTTTCGGCAGATAATAATGCTTAATAGTTATTTATATCTCGCCAATGATATTCGAAATAGCAAATATTTAACCCTTACTTAATTATATTTATGAAGCAAAACTTTACCTGCATTATGCTGGCGGGTATTCTTGCGTTTACCTCCTGCAAAAAAGACCAGGGGCAAAGCACGCAAACCTCCAGTAACAAAATTGCCCCCGACGGCTTTAACTTTGCAACCAGCAAGAATGTAAACCTGAATGTTACCTTGCAAGCCAACAACAACACGGCTTTAGCAGGCGTTATGGTAAGCGTTTATTTGCCTACCAGCACCTCTGATGTGATTTTTAAAGGTATTACTGATAAAAATGGCGTGTTGCAAGGTACTGTTACTGTGCCCGCTTCAACTACCAGACTGATTATCGATCCATCATATATTGGTTTAATCCGTAACGCGCAAGCTGTAATTTCTTCATCAAACAGTATTACTGCTACCATTGGTGGTAAAAATGGTTTCAGCGGCGATATTGTACCTGAAGATGTAAGTACTAATATGGCTACCTACGTAACGGCTTCGTCAAATCTGCAAACTACCGGTACATCAAGCACAGACTATGCGTATTTGCCAGGCTATACCGCTGATAATGCTTTTGTGGATACCAAAACTTATCCGAAGAGCTTAGGTCGCCCGTCTTACTTGCTTGCACCGGATGTAATTGATGCAACCATGTTAAGCTACGTAAATTCATCGTTGCCAGAAAGTCAGGCTTTAACTACCACTCACCCTGAGTACTTAGCCAGTGCAGCTATTCCTGACTTGAACATTACTGCAAAGGCCGATGTGTGGATTACCTTCGTATCTGAAGGTGCTGGTAACAAGAATGCCTTAGGTTTTTACACTTACAAAACCGGGCATCCGCCTACCAGTAATACTGGTGGTACTGCTAATGGTGGTATTGATAGTGTTACTTATATTTTCCCTAATGCATCAGCTTACGGTTCAGGTGGTGGTTTACAAGGGGGAGATAAAGTACATTTAGGTGTATTTCAGCCTGGTACATCAATCGGCTTCGTGTTGATCTCTAGCGGATGGAGTGGCAGTGGTGTATATACCGGTAGTAGCATCACCAAATTCTATTCTACTACTGCACTGAACCCTGAAACTACTGCAGCTACTAAAAAGCACACCGTATTATTGTATGATGATGTGCACAAAGTATATCTGATTGGTTTTGAAGACAAGAACCGTCAAACTGGTACTTCAGATAATGACTTTAACGACGTTGTGGTATATGCAACCTCGAACCCTATAACTGCTATTTCGCATGATGGGGTGGCAAGTGTAGATAAAGGTGTGGGTGACTCGGATAGTGATGGTGTGCCTGATGATGTAGATCAGTTCCCTAATGATCCAAAACGAGCTTACATTAACTACTATCCGTCTCAAAATACCTTTGCTAACATTGGTTTTGAAGATCACTGGCCTGATAAAGGTGACTATGACTTGAATGATTTGGTAGTAAACTATCGTTATACTTATGTTAACAATGCGCAAAACCAAGTAGTTGATTTAACAGGTGAGTACAATGTAGCTGCTGCAGGTGCTGCTTACAAAAATGGTTTTGGTGTACAATTGCCTATCACTGCTTCAGCTGTAGCTTCAGTAACTGGTCAAAAAACAATCAGCAAGTATATTTCATTTGCTAGCAATGGCGTAGAGGCCGGACAAAGCAAAGCGGTAATTATTCCGTTTGATAACCATGAAGCATTAGCAAAAAATCCTGATGGATCAAATTTGGTGAATACAGTAGCTGATAAAGCTAAAGTAACTAGCAGTACAGCTACAGTAAAGCTGAGCTTAACAACGCCTATTGCTCAAACACAGTTGCAGGCAGCCTCTTTCAACCCATTCCTGATCAGTAATCTGCGCAGAGGGTATGAGGTGCACTTACCAGGCTTTGCGCCAACAGATAAAGTAGATACCAAGTTATTTAGTACGGGTGATGATTCATCGGTGCCAGCCAGCAACAGATATTATGTATCTAAATACAACTGGCCTTGGGCTATTCAATTTACTGGTGGCTACAATTACCCTGTTGAAGGTGTGAGCATTGATAAATCATTCTTACACTTCTCAGATTGGGCATCTTCAGGTGGTAGCTCTTTCACCGATTGGTATAGCAATACTGTGTCAGGCTATCGTAATATCCTTAATATTTACAACAAGTAGTTTAATTAATAAAACAGAAAAGCCGCTTATTTAAGCGGCTTTTCTGTTTTATTTTATTTATAAGCAAATTGTCAATAATCATGCCTTCTCATAATAGAAACAATTTGTTTCACGTAACGTATAATATCACCACAATATTATACACTTTGGGAATTGGGTTCCCCACATTAAGGAGGCATGGAAATGAATTTATTTAGATAACTACTTGAAAATCAATTATATAAATAATTGGAAGGCTATTTGCCTATCAGAAAAACGAAAACAAACTTTTAAACAATTTAATTATCATATGAAACAAAACTTAACTTATGTTTTGTTAGCAGGTATCCTAGCCTTTTCATCATGCAAGAAGGATAAAAATCAAGATACCAGTGCTACCAGTAAAATTGCTCCTGACGGATTTACCTATGTCACCAGCAAAAATGTAAAATTAAACCTTACGTTGCAAGCCAACAACAGCGAACCTTTAGCAGGCGTTGTAGTAAGCGTTTACTTACCAACCAATACTACCGATGTTATTTTCAAAGGCGTAACTGATAAAAGTGGTGTATTGCAAGCTACGTTAAACGTACCGGCTTCTACTTCTACATTGGTTATTGACCCTGCTTACGTTGGTTTAATTCGTGACGCACAAGCTGTAATTTCTTCATCAAACAGCATTACTGCTACTATTGGTGGTAAAACCGGCTTCAGCGGCGATATCCAGGCTCAAGATATAACTACTACAGCTAATGGTACTGCCTTAAGCACTAACAGAACTACATCGGCAACTAGCAGCCCTACTATTGTTTACCCAAGCCCATACACATCATCATCACAAGCTGTGGTAAACACCAGTACTTATCCGTTTAAATTAGGAAGACCAGTTTATCTGGAAAGCACTCCGGATGTAATTGATGCTTCATTGTTATCATACATCAATGCTTCTTTACCAGAAGGTAGCCCGTTAACCAAAACTCACCCAGAGTATTTGAGTACCAGCGCTACGCCTAACCTGAACGTTACTGCAACATCAGACGTGTGGATTACCTTTGTATCTGAAGGTGCAGGTTTAGTAAGCAGCTTAGGTTATTATACTTATACAACCGGCAATCCGCCAACCAGTACTGCTGATATCGATAAAATTACTTTAATTTTCCCTAATGCTTCTGCAGTGGGTTCAGCCGGGGGCTTAAACTCTGGTGATAAAGTAAAATTAGGCCGTTTCAGTGCAGGTACTTCTATCGGTTTTGTACTGTTGCAAAACTCTTGGAGCACCACCAGTGGTGTAATTACCAATACTGTTAAGTTCTATTCAGATTATGCACTGAATCCTGAAACTACTACAGCTACTAAAAAGCATACAGTAACGCTTTATGATGATGTGCATAAAGTATTTTTGATAGGCTTTGAGGATTTAAACAGACAAACTGAGTCAGATAATGATTTTAACGATGTTGTAATTTATGCTTCATCTAATCCGGTAAGTGGTATATCAACTAATGGTGTATCTACAGTGGACAAAGCTGGTGACAGCGATGGTGACGGTGTTTTAGATGCACAAGATGCCTTCCCTAATGATGCTACCCGTGCTTATATCAGCTACTATCCATCAGCAAGCACTTATGCTAACATTGCTTTTGAAGATAACTGGCCATTAAAAGGCGATTATGACTTGAATGACTTGGTGGTAAACTATCGTTACACTTTCGAAAATAATGCAAGCAACAAGGTAGTTGACTTTAAAGGTGAATATAGCATTGCTGCTGCAGGTGCTTCTTTCCATAACGGTTTTGGTGTACAATTGCCTATTGCTGCCTCAGCTGTATCTTCAGTAACAGGTCAGAAAGCTATCAGCAACTATATCACTATGGCTAGCAATGGTGTTGAATCTGGTCAAAGCAAAGCAGTAATCATTCCGTTTGATAACCACGAAGCTTTAATCAAAAACCCTGACGGTTCATACCTGATTAATACTTTAGCTTCAAAAGATAAAGTAACCAGTGATGTGGCAACTGTACAAGTTAACCTGACTTCACCTGTTGATCAAGCCAGCTTATTGCCAGCCTCTTTCAACCCATTCCTGATCAGCAACTTGCGCAGAGGGTATGAGGTGCACTTACCAGGTTTTGCACCAACAGACAAAGCTACCACTAAGCTGTTTGGTACTGATGATGACTCATCTGTTCCGTCAAGCAGCAAATACTATATTTCAAAAGAAAACTGGCCTTGGGCTATTCAATTTACTAGTACCTTTAACTATCCATACGAAGGTGTTAGTATAGATAAAGCCTTCCTGCACTTCTCAGACTGGGCAGGTATAGGTGGTACCTCTTACACTGACTGGTACAGCAACACTGCTGCCGGTTACCGTGACGCTAGCAAAATTTATTCAAAATAAATTTTATAGCTATAAAATAAAAAGAGCCTGCTGTTCACAGCAGGCTCTTTTTATTTGTTCTGGTTTGTGCCTATGTTAAGCTTTTATCCAGCCATGTAAATGTTTAATATACAGGTTTATTTAAATCGGCTTACGATATCAGGCGTAGTACCAGGCAGCTTAATTTTATAACGTATTAAACCGCCAGCCACGTCTTCTTCTTTAAGCATTTCATGCGATTTCTTGCTGATCCAGAAGGTTTGCGTATATGGGGCGCCATTGGGCATTTTACCTTCATAAAAAAGCTTCCAGCAATCTACCTTCTGGTTGTCCAATAGTATCAGCGGTTCGCTGCCTTGTACTTGGTAAATAACGTATTCTGGTGTACCTATGCCAGCATCGTAAAAATTGATGGCAAACGTTTTACCGGCGGCTAAAGGAAGCATCTCAAACGTTTCCATATCCAAATTCCAATTAAAATTAGGAACCTTGAAGTTTAACGAGAAGCTTTTGGCTGCATTGTTCATTACAGTATCGGCTCCGCTCATGCTGGCTGCATTCCAATTGTAAGCTTTAGTGATGCCTTTTACCGTTTCGGCATGATAGATTGGCGCAAAATTGTCGGCCTGATTCACCGAAGTAACCGTGCGATAATTAAGCGTGTCATTCCCGTACCAGTGCTGTTGAATAACAAATACTTTTTTGTGCTGCCGGGTTTGTACCTGTACATCACGCACCCAGTAGCCTAAGCCAAGTGTTTTATGCCGCAATGGGTTTTGTGTGTAAACTAAATACTGTTTTAAGCCAGGTGTAAGATAAGCTGTGTTTAACCGGCGGTTGCTGAAATTGATGGTGTCAGTTTGTGCGTACGCTACCGTTGTGGCCAGCAAAAGCGTGGCTATTAAATAAAAATGATAATAGGGCTTTAACATAATGATAAGTTGTTGAATACATGTTGGACATGGCATACATTCAAAATGTTACATCATTATTAAAGCGAAAATGGAATTACTTATTACAATAATAAAATAAACCTTTAGTTTAGATAAGAGTCTGATTATTAAATAAAAGCAAGGAGAGGTATGACTATTGTGCAGCTATATTGGAGCTATCATTTTTCCAGCATGGAAAATTTGAGAGCTAAAGCCTGTAAGGCAAGAATATATTAAGAGATGTTCCGGATGCCGGATTTACCTATAAAAAAATGGAGGTTTAATCAAACCTCCATTTTTTTGAACTGAATGTTTAGTGGTTATTCAACTACCGTAACTTTCAGCATATTGGTTTTGCCTTGATTAGCAATTGGCACGGCAGCAGTGTTGATGACTACATCGCCAATTTCAACCAGGTTTTCTGCTTTCAGAATGTTATTTACATCGCTGATGGTTTTATCAGTGCTTTCCAGTTCGTCGTAGTAAAAAGCTTTTACACCCCAAAGCAGGCTTAATGCATTTAGTAAGTTTCTGTTTGAAGTAAAGATGTAAGTGTTAGCCTTAGGGCGGTGACTAGATATTTGAAATGCTGTGTAACCAGAGAAAGTCATGGATACAATACCTATCGCATTTGAATGCTCAGCTAAGTGAACGGCTGATTCACATACCGCATCGCTCAGGTAGTTAGGTGATGATGGGTCGGTAAGAGAATGCTTTGGTGTATTAAACGGATAACCGCGTTCTTCCACATTACGCACAATTTTAGCCATAGTTTCAATTACAATTACCGGAAACTCACCTACTGAAGTTTCGCCGCTTAGCATTACAGCATCAGCGCCATCCAGTACAGAGTTGGCAACGTCGTTCACTTCAGCACGGGTAGGGCGTGGTGTAGTTATCATGCTTTCCAGCATCTGGGTAGCTACAATTACCGGTTTAGAAGCAGCGCGGCATTTACGAGCAATCATTTTTTGCAGTAAAGGCACTTCTTCAAGCGGCATTTCAACACCCAAGTCACCACGGGCCACCATTACGCCATCTGTAGCGGCAACAATGGCGTCAATATTTTCAATAGCCTCCGGTTTCTCAATTTTAGCAATTACTCTAGATGCTTTACCACTGCGACTGATGATGCGTTTCAGTTCCACAATATCTTCACCGGTACGTACGAATGATAAACCGATCCACTCTACATCATTTTGCAGGGCAAATTGCAGGTTTACTAAATCTTCTTCAGTTAAGCTAGGGATAGATACTTTAGTGTTAGGTAGGTTCACACCTTTACGTGAGGTTAAAATACCACCGTGTATAACTTCACACTCTACTTTATCTTTACGGTTAGTTTCAATTACTTTCAATTGCAGCTTTCCGTCGTCTAACAAAATAATTTCGTTGGCCTGTACATCTTGCGGAAAGGTGTCGTAAGTAATATAAATCTGGTTGTCATCGCCAATACACTCATTGGTGGTCATGGTAATGTGCTTGCCATTTACCAAATGAATGCCACCATCTTTTACCAAACCGATACGGATTTTGGGGCCTTGCAAATCGGCCAGAATGCTGATGTTGGTTTTATATTGTTCGTTAAGCTCACGAATCAAATCAATCGTTTTCTGGTGGTCCTCAGGCCGGCCGTGCGAAAAGTTTAAGCGGCATACGTTAACACCGGCTTTAATCATCGCCAGCAATACATCTTTTTTTGCAGATGCAGGGCCCATGGTAGCCACAATTTTAGTACGGTTGTAAGATAATTTCATATATCGGGATGTTATATGTCCTGTCTAGTGTATCAATAACACTATGGCAGTTATGTTTTAAAAATTGTGCTAAAATAAAAGATTTTCGTGTGATTTTATTTTTTTAGGTTCAATCTTTACTGCGGTAATAATTTCCTGTATGCGGTTAAGCGCCGAGAGTAAATAATTCAGGTCGCCTTCATCGATATAGTTACGTATCATCAAAAAATAATCAATCTCGCGCATTTCTGGTATCAGCAAGCCTTCGGTGCCTTTGTTGGCTATAAAGTAAAAATCAGTTTCGGTAGTTTCCCACTGATAATGGTAAATAGAAAAAAAGGCAGGCTCTGTAGTGCTTTGATAAATATCAACAGCCAGGTCAGGTATTTTTTTAAGGTTGAATCTGAGATACTTATTGATAAAATAGCATACACGATAATCTTTCAATGACGTCGTGATGGCAACGAGGACAAAGTCAAGGTCTATCTCAAATTTTAAAACCTTCTTGGTCAAAGCAATTTATTTGGGCTGTAAAATTACAAACTGAAACTGTAGCCATGAAATTTTGTTACAACAAAGCATAAGATTTTAGATTTGATATTTAACAGAATTTATTTTTCTTTGCACTGAAAATTTATTAATCATTAAACATAAGATTATGTCTGATATCGCTTCAAGAGTAAAAGCTATCATCGTAGAAAAATTAGGTGTTGACGAGAGTGAAGTAACACCTGAAGCTAGTTTCACAAATGATCTAGGCGCTGACTCTTTAGACACCGTAGAGCTGATCATGGAGTTTGAAAAAGAATTTAACGTAGCTATTCCTGACGATCAGGCAGAAACTATCGGTACAGTAGGCCAGGCAATTGCCTACCTTGAAAAAAACGTTAAATAAGAACTCCCGGGTACCAAATAAATGGAGTTTAAACGAGTTGTAGTAACCGGGCTTGGTGCGCTTACTCCAATTGGGAATTCCGTTCCTGAATATTGGGACGGGTTGTTGAATGGAGTGAGTGGTGCTGCCTTGATTAAGAGTTTTGATACCACCAATTTCAAAACCAAATTTGCGTGCGAGGTAAAGAACTTTGATGCCGATGCTTTTTTGGGCCGTAAAGATGCCCGTAAGCTCGACCCCTTTGTTCAATACGCTCTGTATGCTGTTGATGAGGCTGTAAAAGATGCTGAGCTGGACTTTGATAAGCTGGATACCAATCGTATCGGGGTTATCTGGGGTTCAGGTATTGGTGGTTTAAAAACCTTTCTGGACGAAGTAGTAAACTTTGCCAAAGGGGATGGTTCGCCGCGCTTTAATCCTTTCTTTATTCCTAAAATGATAGCTGATATTGCTCCAGGGCATATTTCTATCAAATATGGTTTGCGTGGTCCTAACTTTACCACTGTTTCGGCTTGTGCGTCGTCCAACAACTCACTTATCGATGCTTTTAATTACCTGCGTTTAGGTAAAGCCAATATGTTTATCAGTGGCGGCTCAGAGGCTATCATTAACGAGGCGGGTATTGGTGGCTTTAATGCTATGCACGCCCTGTCAACCCGTAATGATGACCCAGCTACAGCTTCACGCCCGTTTGATCTGGACCGAGACGGCTTTGTGGCCGGTGAAGGTGCCGGAACCATCATACTGGAAGAACTGGAGCACGCTAAAGCCCGTGGTGCTAAAATTTATGCTGAAATGGTAGGCGGCGGCATGAGTGCCGATGCTTATCACATGACGGCTCCGCACCCTGAAGGTTTAGGCGCTACCCTGGTAATGAAAGCGGCGCTGGAAGATGCCGGTTTAACACCTGCCGACATTGACTATGTGAACGTACATGGTACATCAACCCCACTGGGCGACCCTCAGGAGATAAAAGCTATACAGCAGGCGTATGGTGATGAGATTTATCGTATCAACATCAGTTCAACCAAATCCATGACAGGCCACTTGCTGGGTGCTGCTGGTGCAGTTGAAGCTATTGCAGCTATTTTGGCTGTAAAAAATGATGTGATACCGCCAACTATCAACCACTTTACGGATGATCCGGCTTTTGATCCGCGTATTAACTTTACCTTTAATAAAGCACAGCAAAGGGAAGTACGCGCAGCACAAAGTAATGGATTTGGCTTTGGTGGCCATAATGCTTCGGTTATATTCAAAAAATACGAAGAATAATTGGTAATCTGAATGCCTGTTAGCCGGTTATATAAGTTATACTTATCTCCTCACCGTAAATACGTCAGAACTTTAAAAAATTTGCTCGGCTTCGTGCCGGGCAATTTGTCTTTATACCGTTTGGCTTTCCGGCACAAGTCAGTAGCTAAATCCGTAAAGCAAGGCGTTAAAAACAGTAACGAGCGGTTGGAGTTTTTGGGTGATGCCGTACTGGGCAGCGTTGTAGCCGAGGTATTATTTAAAATGTACCCGTATAAAGACGAGGGCTTTTTAACCGAGCTGCGCTCCAAAATGGTAAACCGTAACAACCTGAACCAACTAGGCCGCAAGCTAGGCTTTGAACAATTGGTGGAGTATGATAACCGCATGATTAATGCGACCCGCCAGGGTTCATTAATGGGCGATGCCTTTGAGGCGCTGGTAGGTGCCGTATATCTGGATAAAGGATACGATTTTACCAAGAACTTCTTGATTAATCACATCATCAAATCGCATATTGATATTCATACGCTTGAGCAAACCGAAACTAATTTCAAGAGTAAATTAATTGAGTGGTGCCAGCGTCATGGTAAAGATGTGTTGTTTGAAGTGGCTCAAAATCAAGATGGGGAAAGTAATAAATTGTTTACCGTACAGGTAAATATTGATGGCGAAGTAGTAGGGCAAGGAAAAGAATTCAGTAAAAAGAATGCTGAAAAACTAGCTGCCGAAAAGGCTTGCGAAGCTTTAGGGATTTAAAAAACTACTCAACTACTTTATTTAATCATGATTTTGGCGCTTCAGAAGCTGACGGTAGTTTAGGCAGAGGTTTTAAACCTGAAGGCGTTTTGAAGCTAACCACCGATTTTTTGATAAACTGAATTAAATCATAATCACTCCATTTAGTGATTTCTTCCGGCGTAGGGCGGTAGGCCTCTACCAGTTGCTGGGCTTCTTCATCATTTAGGTTAGTTACCCGTTTTACCAACTCTTTATTGTAGCGCCGGTTAATAGCAGTTTGTTCATTCTCCCGCTTAATATAGTTGCTGAAATGGCGTGCCTGCCTTGGGCCTTTGCCAAACAATTCATACAAAGCAGTAGCTGGTGAACCTAGTCCGGCCAAAAGCGGCGGCTTCCCATCAAAATAAATACCCTTGCTGCGGTACACATCCATCGTTTGCTGCTGTTCCTGCCTTTTAGAGGTAGATTTAATGATAACATCCGCTAACTGCGTAACTGGTATCAACGAAATCATTAAATCTTGCGTGCTTTTTACAGCTATCTTCTGTTCAGTAAATCCTGCTTTAAAAATCATTAAGCTATCGCCTATAGCAGCCTGAATGCTGAACTCGCCCAGGTTATTGGTGGTAGCATAAGTTTGGTTGTGCCGGTTAGCTATAGTAACCTGAGCCAACCTTACGGCCGAGCTTTGGTTAAAAACCAGCCCTTTCACCGTAATTGGCGCTTGTGCAAGAGCTATACTGGTTAGTAAGCTTAGGCACAATACAATTAATAAGGTTCTGGTTAATATTAGCATAAACATGTTTCCTGCAAAGATAGGCATTCTGAAAAAGTAGAGTTGTTAAAATAAGTTAAGGAAAGCTGATGTATTAATTAATAGCATTATAGATAGATGCCGAACGTTGGCAGTAGTAAATCAGCTTTCAATAAAACTTGAGCAATAAATATTAATCTTATAACGCACTTCATAACTATTTTATGGCCTTCATAGCCAACAGAATCACCTATTTTCTAACTAATCACAAAAATCTCTATCTTTGCACATGATAAAATCCATGACAGGGTATGGAATTGCTGTATTTGATTCGGGCAGCACCAAATACACCGTTGAGATCAAATCGCTGAACAGCAAATTTCTGGAGCTGTCATTGCGTATTCCCAAAGCTTTTTCCGAAAAAGAGTTTCAATTGCGCACCGAGTGCAGCAAACAGGTGGAACGCGGTAAAGTAAATCTGTCTATACATACCGAGCAAACCGGTTCGGCTGTTAAAGCAGCTGGTATTGATACGGCCTTGCTGAAACACTATTACGAACAATTACAGGCAGTAAGCACCGAACTTAATGAGCCTGCCGGTAACCTGTTACAACTAGCGCTGGGCTTACCCGAAGTAGTAAAATATAGTGAAGATACTATTACTGAAGAGGAATGGAAGCTGGTAGAAAAAACCTTTCAGCAGGCATTAGCAGCTTTTCAGCAGTTCAGAGCCGATGAAGGTAAAGTATTGCAGCAGGATCTAACCCATCGTATAGGTTTAATATTGTCTAATCTGGAACAAGTAGAAGTTGAAGATCCTAAACGCATCCCACTAATACGCGAACGCCTGAACCAATATTTGGCTGATGCTGCAGGTAGCGAAAATATTGATAAGAACCGCTTTGAACAGGAGCTGATCTATTATATTGATAAGCTAGATATTACAGAAGAGAAAGTTCGCCTGAAAACCCATTGCCAATACTTTATGGAAACCCTGAAAAGTGCTGATGCAAATGGTAAAAAACTAGGCTTTATCTCGCAGGAAATTGGTCGTGAAATTAACACCCTGGGTTCTAAAGCAAACGATGCTGCCATACAAAAGCTGGTAGTAGGCATGAAAGAAGAACTGGAAAAAATAAAAGAACAACTATTGAACGTACTGTAGTGCGGCTACTATGTTATTAGGTTATGAAATTATTTGTATAGCAATAATTTAAGTAACCAATAATACATACCCTAATAATTTAATAATTAACATGAGTAAACTGCTTATATTTTCTGCTCCCTCGGGTGCCGGCAAAACCACTATTGTACATCATTTGCTTACCAAGTTCCCGGAACTGGAATTTTCTATATCAGCCACTACTCGCGAAGCTAGGGGAGATGAGAAAAACGGCTCAGACTATTACTTTATCAGCAAAGAAGAATTTTTGCACCGTATTGCCAAAAAACAGTTTGTAGAATTTGAAGAAGTATATTCGGGCACGTTTTACGGAACGCTACGTCAGGAAATTGAACGGATCTGGAAAAACGGTAAAGTCGTGATTTTTGATATTGATGTAGAAGGCGGTCTGCACTTAAAACGTAAATATCAAGATCAAGCGCTGGCTATATTTGTACAGCCACCATCATTAGAAGTATTGATGGAACGCCTGACCGGCCGGGGTACCGACAGTGAATCCAAACTGAAAGAACGTTTTGAAAAAGCTGGTAAAGAGCTGAACTATGCTCCAAAGTTTGATGTTATTCTTAAAAACTACGACCTGGAAGTAGCTTGCAAAGAGGCAGAACAACTAGTAAGTGATTTTTTAAGGAAATAAAAATATAAACCATTAGGTTACTGCGAGCAGTAAAGTAGCAGTTTCTAAACTGTTTTATCCGTGTAGAAATTGCTGCTTAATAGCTTATCATGATATTTTCTCTGGAACTGTAAACCACTGCTGACATGAAAATAGGGCTGTTATTTGGTTCGTTTAATCCTATTCATATTGGACACTTAATAATTGCTAATTATATGGCTAACCATACCGAACTGGATAAAGTATGGTTAGTGGTTACTCCGCAAAACCCGTTAAAAAAGTACGGTAGCCTGATTAATACTTATGATAGGCTGGAAATGGCCCGGCTGGCTACCGATAACGCTGAAAATATTGAGGTGAGTGATGCAGAACTGAAATTACCTCAGCCTTCCTATACTATTGATACACTTACTTACCTGAAAGAAAAATATCCGCAGCATGAGTTTGTGCTCATTATGGGGTCAGATAACCTGGCCAGTTTGCACAAGTGGAAAAACTACAAACTTATTTTACGCGATTACCGGATTTATGTTTATCCGCGTCCGGGATATGAAAACGCCGATCTGGCTTCACATCCATCCGTAACTATTACCATGACGCCGCTGATGGAACTTTCGGCTACCTTCATCCGCAACGCCATAGCTGCCGGCAAAAACGTACAATATTTTGTGCCCGATGCAGTGTTGCAATTTATGGAGAGTAAAAATTTGTATAAATAAGTATATTGCCTATGATGTATGCTGGCTCCACAGCAAGTAGGCAAATCAACCATGAAGCAAATACTTAAAGACAGAAGCTTTCAGCTTTCCATTATTTTAACTTTCATCTTTCTAGGTACAGGCATTACATTCTTGTTTCTGGGATGGGTATATTATAGCTGGGTACTTTTCATTTTGTTGCCGCTTATATTAGGTTTAGCAATAGGTGCCATACCCAATACCCGGTATGTACTGATCGGTGCTATTGTGGCTACAATCATTTGTTTGATGGGACTATACGTACCAGGGCTTTCAGGACTGCTATGTATTGTAATGACTTTACCCATTGTAGTTCCAATTATTTGTATAGGTTATATTGTTACCCATTTGGCAAAACGTTATGATGAAATTAAATCAACTAACCTGCTTCCTGTTTTGCTAATACCCCTGATCCCTTTTCTGATAGCAGCACCTGTAGAACAACGCATCCGTAAAGATGAGCAAGCTATTATTGAAGTTAAAACAGTAGGTGTGTTTAATTACACGTCGCAACAGGTATATGATGCTATCAAATCTGTAGATACTTTAGATGCTGATAAGCCCTTTTTAATGAACTTTGATTTACCTATACCTACTAAATGTGTACTGGAAAAGGAGGAAGTGGGAGGGTTAAGAACTTGTTATTTTAAAGGTGGCCGATTAAGTAATGCCGATTTTGGAGGAGGTACTATTGTTGAGAAGATTACGCGCTTGCAGAAGGGTAAAGTATTGCAAATGGATGTGGTAAATTACAACTTAATAGGCCGTAAGTGGCTGGGGTTTAAGCAGGCCATTTACTACTTTGATAGCGTAGGTGCTCACCAATGTAAAATGACCAGGATAACCACTTACACCTCTGTACTTACACCTCGCTGGTACTGGGAGCCCTTAGAAAAGATGGGGATTAGACAAGAGCACGATTACGTATTTAGTAACTTGGAGAAGGATTTAAAAAGAAAGTACCGGAGCGTTATAAGTCATTGAAATGGTTTTAATAACCATAAACTTTTTGTTGCTACCCTAACACTTGGCTGTTGATTCCATATTCTGTAATTTTGTTACTGTGAGCGAGAAAACTATCCTGAAACTGCAATTGCCTACCGACCCACGCTGGGTTACCAATGTGGTAGAAAGCAATATTGAAGAAATTTTAACCGATCATGCTTTTTGTGAGCAGAAAGCGGCTAGTAATGCCATTACCCTGATTGTACAAAATCCTGATTTAAGCGACTTAGTACAGGAAATGGCTTTGCTGGTGCAGGAAGAGATGGACCATTTTAAGCGGGTACATGATATTATTCTGGCACGTGGCTATGTGTTAGGCCGAGAACGTAAGGATGATTATGTTGGCGAACTACTGAAGTTTTTGAAAAAGGGCGGTAGCCGTAAAGAGCAGTTGATTGATCGGCTGTTGTTTGCAGCCATGATTGAAGCGCGCAGTTGCGAACGCTTTAAAGTGCTTTCAGAAAATATTAATGATGATGAGCTGGCGGCTTTTTACCACGAGCTGATGATTAGCGAGGCTACGCACTATACCACCTTTATACGCTTGGCTAAAAAACATGCCGGTGGTATTGACGTAGAATCCCGTTGGACCGCCTTTTTAGCTTACGAGGCTCAAGTTATACAGAACTATGGCAAAAAAGAAACTATACACGGTTAACAGTAAAGTTCAGGGTAAAGCTTTATGCTTTGCCTTGAGTCCCATACTCTTTACGCCAATCAAAATAGCCTAATAAGGCAATAATAGCATATACGGCAAACATGAAAGCCGTAGGCTGCAGGTGTTTGCTCAAGTAAACGCCTACGTATATAATATCCACAAAAATCCAGATTAACCAATTCTCCAGCACCTTACGGGCCATATATATTTGGGCTACCAGGCTACATACCGTACAAAAGCTATCCAGGTAAGGGTAAGCAGCCGGCTGATAATGCAATAGGGGAGCTAATTGAGTAAGCGCAAAGCCCAAAACAGGCGTAATCAGCGCAACAATCAGGATAAATGCCAACACCTGCTTGCGGCTCATGAGCTTAATAAGGACTTTAGGCGCATTTTGGGGCTGCCTGCTCCAGTAATACCAACCATAAATGTTAATAATCAGCAAATAGGCATTCTGCCCCATATCGGCATATAGTGCCGCATGACCGAAAATGTAAACGTAAATGGCCGTATTAATAATGGCAAAAGGCCAGTTCCAGATATTGTTAATGGCGGCAAGATATACGCAAAGCAAACCCGTAACTACGCCTATTAATTCCAGCCAGCTTTGCTGGTGAAACCAATCAACCAATATGTGGAATACCTGCATACTTAAATATAACAGCAGCGGTAAAGTTTTGCTTCGCCGCTGCTGAATGAATGTTGTTAGTATAAAATATGTCAACCTATATGACGGAACTGTAAAGCTCATCAATCCAGTTACGGAATTGCCACGCTACCGCTTGCCATGACATGGAAAAGGTTAACTTACCAAATTTTTACTCGCTTATCCGGATCAACCCACATTTTATCGCCGGGCTTAATTTGAAAGGCGGTATAAAATTCAGGCACGTCAGTAAAAGGTACATTGACCCGTAAAAAGCCAGGGGAGTGTACATCAGTTAAAATCTGGTTAGCTAAGGCCTCGTTACGCGTATGGCCCAACCAGCCCAATGCATAGCCTAAAAAGAAACGTTGCAATGGCGTTAAACCATTAATGGGCTTACCCTCTTTGTACTGCTGTGTTTTTTCGAAAGCCGTTAAGCCAATTACAATACCGCCTAAGTCGGCAATGTTTTCGCCTAGCGTAGCTTTACCGTTTATATGCAAGCTATCCAGCACTACTTGGTTGTTAAACTGGTTTACCAGCAACTGGGCTCGTTGAGTAAATTTGGCTGAATCCTGTGGTGTCCACCAAGCTTTCAAGTTACCTTTGGCATCAAACTGCCGGCCTTGATCGTCAAACCCATGGGTGATTTCATGTCCGATAGTAGAAGCGGCTGCATAACCATATACCACAGCATCATCTACATCAGCATCCTTAACACCTGGAATAATGAACTGTGCAGCAGGTAAGGTAATTTCATTGTTGGATGGGCTGTAGTTGGCATTGTAAGTTTGCGGCGTCATGTTCCATTCCTGGTGGTCAACCGGTTTGCCTAACTTGTTTACGCTGTTCAGATAAGCCCAGTGGCGTGCCCGAATCACATTGCCAGCGTATGATTTACGATCGATAACCAACGTGGAGAAATCTTTCCAATGGTCAGGGTAGCCCACTTTAGGGTGAACGGCGTTTAATTTGGTAAGCGCTTTTTGCTTGGTTTGCGGGCTCATCCAATCTAACTTCTCAATATGCTCGCGAAAAGCGATCCGAACATTCTCTACCATCTGCGTATAACGGGCTTTAGCCTGTACCGGGAAGTATTCCTTTACAAACAGCTGGCCTAAAATTTCACCCATGATGCCATTTTCCGTATCCAACACTCGTTTCCAGCGTGGCAGTTGTTCTTTACGACCTGATAGTACAGTACCACTGAAACGGAAGTTTTCATCTTCGATAGCCTTGCTCAGGTAACTGGCGTTTGTAGAAATTACTTTCCAGCGCAAATAAGCTTTCCAGTCATCAATGCCAAAGGTTTTTAAGGCGGTGTTTACAGCTTTATAATATTCTGGCTGACCTACAATTACTGAATCTACAGCTTTCAGCTCTAAATCTTTAAATAGTACTGGCCAACTGATTTCTGGTGTTAACTGATTAAGTTGCGCTACTGACATTTTATTGTAGTTGCGGTAAGGATCGCGCATGTCTTCCAACTTACGGTTGTTCTCAGCCAGGTACTTTTCAATTTTGAATACGCTCTCGGCACCTTGAGTTGCCATTTGCTCATTCCAGCCCGCTAACTTCAGCATGGCAGGCAAGTGCTTGGTACGGTAATCTTCCCGAATGCGGGTAGTGCGGGCATCTGTACGGAAGTAATAATCGCGATTAGCCAAACCTAAACCACTCTGACGCAGGTGCACCATCATTTTAGTACTGTTTTTAGCATCTTGCCCTACACCAGCGCCTATAATGCCGCGAGTGCCATAAGTGTTCAGGTAGGCCGATACATGCAGAATATCCTGTACATTCTTAATACCATCAATCATGGCCAGCTCGGATTGAATAGGGGCAATACCTTCCTTTTCGATGGTTACTGTATCCAAGCCACTGTAGTAAAAGTCGCCTATTTTTTGTGAGGCAGAACCTTTAGGTGCATTGGCTTTTTCGGCGTCCTCGTTAATTTTACGTAAGCGTTCACGAATTTCTTCACCTACTTCGTTACCAATACCCCAGCTGGAGTAAGCTGCCGGAATAGGGTTGCGCTTAATCCAACCGCCATTGGCATATTCAAAAAAGTTATCACCCGGCTTTACGGAAGTATCCAAGTTTTTGTAAACCGGATCATTTTTAGGATCAATAAGCGGCGCAACTGTATAGGCTGATAAGCCTAAAGCAGTAATGGTAGCCGCATAAATCAACGTTTTAGTAGAAATTTTAGTCATTATAAATGATGAGAATAAAAATCCCCTAAAATTAAGATTTAATACCTGTGAGACAGCTGTCTAAACTAATTACCTATGTATTTTTTACAAAAGCACTTAAAGAGCTATGGCAAAGTCTGTAGCTTTGAGCCATAACCATGAATAATTCGCAAATTGTTTTCCTGATTGGCTTTATGGGATGTGGTAAAACCACGTTGGGGCGCAAGTTGGCCAGCCGCTTAGGCTATCCTTTTTTTGATTTGGACCATTTGCTGGAAGAGCAGGCGGGCATGAGTGTAACCGAGTACTTTTCAAGTTTTGGTGAAACGGCTTTTCGGCTAGCCGAGGCGGAAATCTTAAAGCAAACGGCTTATGGTGAAACAGCTGTTGTTTCAACGGGTGGCGGTCTGCCTTGCCATTTTGATAATATGGATTGGATGAATGCACATGGCAAAACTATTTACATTCAGTTATCACCCAAAACCTTAGCCAGCCGCTTGGAACATGGTAAAGAACACCGCCCTTTACTGCGCGATAAACATGGTGATGAGCTGGTAACATTCATCGCTGAAAAACTGGCAGAGCGCGAAAGCTTTTACCAGCTGGCACAAATTATTGCTGATGGGATAAGTTTAACCGCAGAAAGGGTAGAGGAGATATTAAAAGGCTAAAGCTTTTTAGTAAAATCCATTCTGTTATCTAAAGCAGCAATAACAGTGATTTTTGTTTCAGATACTGTATAGTAAACAGATAATTCCTTGCTGAGTACTGCTCTGTGCAATCCAGGTTTTGTTGTACTGGCTGGATATAAATCTGGATAAATGGCTACCAATTTTTCAAAATGCTGAAGAAGCTTATAAAATTTACTAAGCTCTTTTGGTGAAAGTTTGCGAAGCAGATATCGCTTTATAGCTAAAGTGTCAGTCAGTGAACGTTTAGTCCATTCAACCTGTAACTGCTTACTCTCCATTTTTTAAGTTAGTCCAGAAATCACCAGAAGAAAATACACGGCCATTTTCTTGATCGTTAAGCCCTTCTGTAATGTGTTTCTGTTGATCTTCAGAAATATCCTGCCACCAATCATGGTTAACTTTTGAATCTTTTAAACCATCCAAAAAAGCTAACGTGTCTGAATCTGATAGTTGTTCAATCCAAGCTATCAAGTCTGTTTTGATTTTCTCAATTTCAGCTACTGACATAATCTTGCCTTTTGTTAGAATTATTTACCCCAAATAAACCGCATCCTCTTCGCCACTTTCGCTAATTGATACGTACACGTGCTCTTTGATTACGGTAGAAAGCGCAATACCAGAGTAGTCGGTGCTTACCGGAAAGCTTTTATGATTACGGTCAACCAATACTACGGTACGTAGTTTTTTAAGCGGAACGTCCAGGAAAACGCCGAAACCGTAGGCTAAGGTTTTGCCGCTGTTCAGTACATCATCTACCAAAACTACCACCTTGTTACTGCAAGTATTTACATCCTCATCAGTGCTGAACTGTAACGTGTGGCTTTGTTTATCCAGTTCAATATTAATCATGCGGCAGGTAAAGGGGGCAATTTGCTCCAGTACCTGTTTGATGCGTTGAGCAATCAGGCTACCCTGAGGCATAATACCAGCTATAATTACCTCAGGCTCATCTAAGTTATCTTCCAGAATCTGGTAGGCAATACGATCAATTTTTTGCTGTATCTGCTGATGGTTCAGTATCAGTATTCTTTTATCAGGCATGTTGGGTTGCGGATTACGGGTGGTCGGTTGCGGGTTGAATAACTATAATATTATCGATTAGTCTTTGATATCATTTTTCCTCTTTAGCATCTGTTCTCACCTTAGCGAAAATACAAATTATTCTTTGCCGTAAGGGAAATATACAAAGTTGGCACCTTCAGGCACAATCACGAACAGGCACATATAGTCGTGCGGATTTTTATAGCTCTCTATAAAGCGTTGTTTCAGTTCTTTCTTAATAATGCCGCGTTCTATAAACTCCTCCAGCGTAGAGGCATGTATGGACCATTCAGTATTCAGTTCATTTTTATCCAATACCAGTTCGCCTAAACTTACTTCATGCTGGTGAGCTATAAAAATAGGGTAGCCTGATAGCCCTTCTACCATAACTTCTACTGATACCTCACGCAATGATTCGCTATACAGGCGTAAATCAACTTCCAAACTTTTCAGCGGACTTTCCTGGCGTTTTTCGTTGTTATCATTTAATAGTTCTTCCGGATCCATGAGCGTTATTCTGTATTATTAATGTCTCGCAACAACGTGGTAGGTTTTACTTCTTTAATTCCAGTAGTACCACATTTTCCACATGCTGTGTATGCGGAAACATATCTACCGGTTGTATTTGTGTTACGTTGTATTTTTCTTTTAAAACCAATAAATCACGCGCTTGTGTGGCTACGTTGCAGCTCACATACACGATTTTTTCGGCTTCAATCTCCATCAGGCGGTTTACCACATCGGCGTGCATACCGGCACGTGGCGGGTCGGTAATAATTACATTAGGTTTGCCATGAATAGATACAAATTCGGCATCCAGTACATCTTTCATATCACCGGCATAAAACTGGGTATTATGAATATTGTTGATGGCTGAATTAATTTTGGCATCTTCAATAGCCGAAGGCACGTATTCAACCCCAACTACATTGTGTACATGGCCCGCTACAAAGTTGGCAATGGTACCGGCACCGGTATATAAATCGTACACCAGTTCATCGCCTTTAAACTGGGCAAAATCGCGCGCTACCTCGTATAAACGCTGAGCTTGCACGGCATTGGTCTGGTAAAATGATTTCGGGCCTATGCGGAACTGTATGTCATCCATACGTTCATGAATATATTCCGGACCTTTCCAGGCAATTACTTCCTGATCAAAAATAGTATCGTTCTTTTTCTGGTTCAGGATGTATAGTAACGAGGTAATTTGCGGAAACTCCTGTTCTACAAACGCCATCACCAGCTTTACTTCTTCTTCGGTAGCATAAGCAAATACCACAATCACCATTAATTCGCCGGTTACTGCCGTACGAATGATGAGGTTGCGCAAAGCTCCTTCATGAGCTTTTAAATTATAGAAGCTGATGTTATGCTGTTTGGCAAAATCGCGTATGCGCAGGCGTAAATCGTTAGATGGATCGGTTTGCAGGTAGCAATGGTGAATGTCCAATATTTTATCAAACCGTCCCGGAATGTGAAAGCCCAAGGCATCCATATTCATAGGCTCATCGGTGCGGTTTTCACCATCGTTCAGCCAGCGCTTGTTTGAAAAGGTAAACTCTAATTTGTTACGGTAATAACGATCGGCCGGTGAGGGTAAAATAGGTGAGGCGCAGCTTACCTCTACCTTAGCCAAGCGGCTCAGGGCATCAGTTACCGTTTTTTGTTTAAACTGTAACTGGGCCTCGTAGGTCATGTGTTGCCATTTGCAACCGCCGCAGGTACCAAAATGCTCACAGAAAGGCTCGGTACGGTGAACCGATGGTTGCTTAAGTGCTACAATTTTGGCTTCGCCAAAATTTTTCTTTTTACGATATACTTCCAGGTCGGCTACATCGCCTGGTACGGCTTTTTCTACAAACAGTACAAAATCGTCGGCTTTGCCAACGCCTTTGCCTTCTTCGGCAATGTCAATAATGGTTACGTCTTCAAACAGCTTGTTTGGCGCAGCTTTTTTCCTCATGAGGTTGCAAAGTTAAGCAAACCCCTTTAAATCTTTCCGGCAGGCTTATACTTTACCTGCATTAACGCTTTCCCTGCCGGATAGATTGGATGATGCTCATTGAAACAGACTTAAAATGTACAGCCAAAGCTTTTCCATTTCACTATTAACTTCTGCCGGTTCAAAGTGCTCATCAATTTGGTCTGAGAATTCAATTAGTTCACGGCTCATAGTATTTTGGTTTGATTCAAACAAATGTAAGTATATTATATACCAAATACCAAATCGGTATAGTGATTGTTTTTGAAAAATTAGAACAATGACATATATTACCTTTTAAAGAAACATCACAAGTAAAATGTTTATAGTTGAATGGTGAACTTATGCAGGCAATATTTACATTTCATCTGTTCTGATGGTTTAATAAGTACCGCAATTACGTAGCTTAAGACTAGAATAGGTATCACTATAATACTTATACCCAAAAGTAATATCAGCAGAAAGCCAAGCCATTCAGGAACATTATCAAACCATCCTGCTTCCATAGTCAAAATAATACCAATTGCAAGCCATAAAATGATAGCAATCATCCTGGAAAAATATTCCTTGTTGGATAACTGCATACTTACCCCACTACAATTTGGGCAATGAACCGCTTGTTTCATTTCTAACGTTTTTAAATAAGATCAGGAAAAAGGCAGCTATGCTGCTGGTAAGTTATTATAGGACTTCCGGTTCGGATAATTGTTCTCTGTTATTCCAATCAATTGTTCGTGAGAAATACATTAGCGTAGCAATGATGATGAACAAAGCAATACTGCCTACCAACAAAGCCAGGTCTTCAAGCTGTATAATAATAAAGATGAAACTGTAAAACAGTGTAAGTATACCGGCAAAAAGAATAGCCGCTTTTTGATGTGATAGTAGAGAGGCAACAAACCAGGTAATTAATGCTATAGTGGCTATTGCTGCAATTAAATAAGCTATATTAAAGCCAACCTGTTCAGCAAAAGAAAGCAGTAGAATATAAAAAACAATCATGGCAGCGCCAATAAGCGTGTAATTAAGCATATGCACTTTTTGTTTTTGTACCACTTCTGTTAAAAAGAGAGCCACAAAAGTGAGCGCGATAATTAGAATAGCATATTTACTGCTGCGCATGGTTTTCTGGTACTCATCTACCGGTATGCGTAGCTTTACACCAAACAAAGCATTTTTCTGATTTTTAAGGTTGTTGAGCAAAGTGTCATTATCAATCCATTGTTGTGGAAACGGACGGTTGTAGTACAGCATACGCCAACTAGCGGTAAAGCCTTTGTTATTAATTTGTCTGTTATCAGGTAAATAGCGGCCATCAAAACTAGGGCTAGGCCAATTGCCGCTTACTTCTACTGCTGTTGTTTTACCAGTATGTATAAATTTAAGTTCCTGGCTACCTTTTAAATTCAGATTAAAGCTAAAAGGGATAAGGTTACTGGAACTGTTAGCTAAATTAACGGCTACCTGCAAGCCATTGTCAAGCAGGTGGCCGTTGGTTAGAACAGGTTCGGCAGTTGATGCCTGATTCTGCACTTTTATGATAGGGTTAGATTGAAGCCCTTTTAGATCCGATACACTAAACAATAACCGAGCTTTATCCATCATTATTAAGCTAGGATCTATCTGCAGTTTGCTCAAATCGGCTTTGTTAAAGTTGCCTGTAATCTGAATACTGGCATTATATACACCAACGTTGAAGATGCCCCGGTGTAAAGTTTGTGATTGTATAGCTGCCTTAATTTTTAATGCTTCAGGCAGTACATACAGGTTTTCAGTAAACTCCTGAATAGAAACTTTATGGTTAATGTCTTCATGGCTAGTTCTTACTTTGTAAGGAATTAAGAGTACGGGACCTTGTATCATTTGCGTGCCCGACCATTTATCAGATACATCTTGATTGATTTCGCGCTGGCGGTTTGAGCGTTCTACAATTAACCCATCTATCCAAGCTGAAGGAATAAGTAGCAGAATGGCAAGTAGGGCAATGAACAATAGTTTCAGTAATACAGATTCTTGCATCCCAAAAAGTGAAGATTGATTTCTCATATATTTTCTTATTTAAAAGTGCTTTGTATTGCAAAGTAAATAATGCTAAAAAATGCCCGTCTCTGGGCCAACTGTGATTTATATACTTATGAAATCAAAGGTATGTAAAAGAACTTTGTAATGCAAAGTGAGATGTAAAAAATTATAAGTACTGTAAAATTGGATAGTGGTGAAAGTATTAAGGTTTTTTAAAACTGATGCATATTTTGCAAAATGTAATTCAAAAACGGCAATCTGAATTAATTATAAACCATAGCGTGTAGTTTTACTTTATAGCATCTGTAAACAACACTATGAAAAAGCTTCTTTTATCAATCATATTAGTAACTGGATGGGTACGCTATATGCAGGCGCAACATTTATCTGACGCTGTTACCAAAAATGGTTCCCTGCGTGTAGTGGATAGCCACATTGTAAACCAGCACGGGCAGCAGCCGCAACTTCGGGGTATCAGCATGTCGTGGAGTATATGGGGGGGGCGTAAGTATTATAACACGGATGTACAAAACTGGCTGGTAACTGATTTTAAAATTACCCTGTTGCGTGTAGCCATGGCTGTTGAGCCGGAACATGGCTATTTACAAGAGCCAGTTGCACAAACAAAATTGGTAACTGAACAGGTTGACCAAGCTATAAAGAATGGTATTTATGTGCTGATTGACTGGCACGATCATCATGCCTGGAAAAATGTTGATCAATCTAAAGCTTTTTTTAGCCGGATGGCCAAACGCTACAAGGGTAAGCCAAACGTGATTTATGAAGTATGGAACGAGCCGGAACGCATTGGTTGGGACACGATTAAAAATTATGCTACCCAGGTAATTACCGAAATACGTAAATACGACCGTAATAATTTAATTATAGTAGGTAGTCCGCATTGGGACCAGGATGTTGACGTAGCCGCTGCCGACCCAATTACTGGCTTTAAAAATATTGCTTATTCCTTTCATTTCTATGCTACCGAACCAAGCCACCAAGATGGTTTGCGGGCCAAAGCTGAAAAAGCTATGCAATTAGGCTTGCCTTTAATGGTAACTGAATGGGGGGTAGGTGAAGCCGATGGAAATGGTGAATTTAACCGGGAGAAAACCGCTAAATGGATGGATTGGTTGAATAAATATCAGCTGAGCTGGGCCAACTGGAATGTTGTTGACAAACAGGAAACTACAGCTTTGCTACAACCCGGTGCTCCTACTAAGGGCCATTGGACAGAAGATCAGCTTACACCTGCGGGATTGTATATTCGGGAGCAGTTACGGAAGTTGAATAAGTAATGTACAAAATCATTAACTTCTGCCCTCCTGTATTATTAGCTAAAATATCTGTACATAAAATCTTTAAGTTTGAATTAGCCCTTAAGATAGGGTGTTGAGTAAATTATCTATTAGTTTAATTAAGCTGGTTTTTTTATGAAGTTGGAGTGTGCTGCTTTTTTGTGTAGAAATTGTGTATTGCTTTAAACGACATAAATCCAATTAATACAAGATTTTTGTTGTAATTATTTAAAAACCAGTTATGACAAGAAAATTACTAACCTTATCGGTTGCTGCTACCATGCTGCTTTTTTCGTGTAAAAAAGAGCATAGTAACCCAACAGACAGTAGCAGCAACAAAACTTACCAGGTGAGTTTTAATGTATCTTCAGAGTTAACACAAAGTACAACGCCGCTGATCTCTGCCAGTAGCAGCCAAATGCATACCTTAGCTGCAGCAAAGCCTATCCCGGTAGCTACTGCGTACCTGACCGCCTTGTTTTATGATGCCAACTCTAAGTTGCTGCAGCGGGTAGATCAAACTAAAGCTTCTACCACTAATTACGGTACCATTTCGGTACAATTACCGGTAGGAACAGTATATGCATTTTTTATCGCTACAGATGATAATTCATATACGCTTAGTACGAGTACAAACAATAAGCAGGATGCAGCTAAAATGCCTAAGGGATACCCTGTCATTTCTTATGATAACAGTTATTTTGGCCCACCAACCACCAGCGTGTTTACTAAAGGGCAGGCACTTAATATAACTGCACCATCTACACAAGCCATAAGCTTGTCACGTGCGGCCAGCCGCCTTACTGTTGTTGTTGACGATGTGCCGCCAGCCAATACTAGTTATACATACACACAGGCTCCACCTAATAATGCATTGGATTTGCTAAGTCAAACCGGCGAACATACCAATATTTACTCATCTGTAGCACAAGGTTTAAATCCAACAGCAGGACAATCAGGTTACACCTACGAGGCAATCATCTGGCCAGGTGTTGGCAGTACTCATTCCTTTAGTGGTTATTTCCCTTCTTTAACGCCGGCTAGCATAAACAAAACATTGTTTGCAGCTACAGATACTATTAAGCCTAATACTCGGTACAGATTTGAAGGTTACCTGACCAACCTGCGCCCAACTACCAGCGTTATTACTACCGATACTGCCTGGAACCCCACTATTAATAAAACATTTAGCATAAAGCGCAATAACAATTAAATATTTACTATGAATAATTAAATCATGCAACGTGTTACATTTAACACGTGCAGGTGATAAAATGAAAAGCTCAGGTATTCAAAAGAATGCTTGAGCTTTTCATTTTCTTACTGACAAATTCCTGTATATGAACGGCTTACTAAAAATGGTACTGACAAAATAGTGCCACCACCGCCAATGGTTTGACAGTGTTTCATGGTGTTACACACTGAAACATGTAACACCTGTAACAGGTAAATAGTAAACTTAAACGGTAATAGCAGCCTTTACCAAATAAGGCAAAATTTCTTTCTGAAAGGAAACAAAGTTTTTGCGCACGTCGGCATCGCTTACTGAGGTGAAAGCAAAGCTGAATACAATGTTTTTGCTGCATTTAATCAGAAAACGGATGCGCTGCTGGTAGCTTTCGTGCTTACGCATACCGCTAAGGGTAGTAAAGGAGCTTACCAGCAAATCTTCCAGTTCGTTAGAAAGGTTACGCAAAAACTCCTGTGAGTTGGTAGATTCGCGAATAAAATCCCAACCGATAAACTCATTACATACGGTGTATGATAGCCGGCAGGTTTTCATAATCAGGTTGCTCAAGTGAGTTTCTTCATCCAGCTCTGGTGTATCACTGTGTATCAGTTCATCTACACTCACCTGAATATAATCCATCAGCAAAGAGTGCAAAATAGCCTCTTTGCTGTCGAAATATTTATAAATGGTGGCCTTGGCTATTTTAGCCTTTTTGGCAATTTCGTTAACGCTGGTTTTATGATAGCCGAACTTGCGGAACAGATCCTGCGCAGACCGTTTGATGGTATCTCTGATTTTATCGGCTTCCATGTATCAATTAGACACAAATATGGTAAAATTACTTACATATACCGAGTAAGATTTTAGTGACCGGGTAGCGGGTGCTTTCACCGGCGAACCATCAGACAATAAAAACTTAGAACCGCTGCATGGGTCGGTAGCCGTAAGTCCGGTAGCATCAATCGTTACGGCACACTTGTTTTGAGGCAAATAGCTGCTGCAGCGGTCATAAGCTACATAATCATTAGTGCCGGTACCATAACGGTATATAATTAACCCGGCTACACCATAACCGGTAATTACTGTCGAACCGCCAATGCCGCCCAGTTTGCTCAGGCGAGGGTCGGTAAGCGGAGCCGAAAAGTTAACGGCTACGCTGGGTATGTAACTGGTATCACCTTTACCGCAACCCACCAGGCACAACATCAACATGGAAAGATAAACCAGTTTACGCATTATACAATATCAGTTTTAAATTGTTTCAGGAAGCGAACGTCATTCTCAGAAAACAAACGCAAATCGCGGATCACATACTTTAAGTTGGTAATACGCTCAATACCCATACCAAAGGCAAAGCCGGTATATTTATCGGCATCAATGCCACAGTTGGTTAATACATTAGGGTCAACCATACCGCAACCTAAAATTTCAACCCAGCCAGTGTACTTACACATATTACAGCCTGCACCTTTGCAAATGGTGCACGAAATATCCATTTCGGCCGATGGCTCGGTAAACGGAAAGTAGGATGGACGGAAACGCACTTGCGTACCCTCGCCATACAATTCCTGTACAAAGTGATACAAGGTTTGCTTTAAATCAGCAAAAGATACATTCTCATCAATATACAAGCCTTCTACCTGGTGGAAAAAGCAATGGGCACGTGCCGAAATAGCCTCGTTACGGTAAACACGACCTGGCATAATAGCACGGAATGGTGGCTTGCCGCTTTCCATCATGCGTACCTGTACTGATGAAGTATGGGTACGCAAGGCAATATTGCTAGCTTCGTCTTCACCCTCTTTGGCTGGGTGAGATACAAAAAAGGTATCCTGCATATCGCGCGCCGGATGCTCAGGCGGAAAATTCAGTGCCGAGAAATTGTGCCAATCGTCTTCAATTTCCGGACCTTCAGCTACCACAAAGCCCAAGCGTTTGAAAATATCTATAATCTCGTTCCGCACCAACGATAGTGGATGGCGAGAGCCTACCGCAAAGCCTTCTCCAGGCAAGGTCAGGTCAATATCTGCTTTCTGGTTGCTTACTGCCGATTCAAAATGTTCTTTCAGCGTTTGGTATTTACTTTCGGCCAGTTGTTTAAACTGGTTCAGTACTTTACCTAAAGTCCGTTTTTCTTCGGGTGTCGTATTTTTAAACTGTTCAAAAAGATCTTTAATAATGCCTTTGGTACCCAAAAACTTAATACGGAAAGCTTCCAGTTCATCGGCATTAGCCGGAGCAAAAGCTTCTATCTCGGTAGTATATTGATTAATTTGATCCTGCATGTTCAGGGTTATAATATTCTTAAAAAAAGTTCGGCTCCTAATCTGATTACAAAAACGCTTATTGAATTACGCCCAGTTCTTTACCTACTTTGGTAAACGCTGCAATAGCTTTATCCAGATGTTCCTGCTCGTGAGCGGCTGATATTTGTACACGAATACGTGCTTTGCCTTGAGGCACTACCGGGTAGTAAAAACCGATAACGTAAATACCTTCTTCCAGCATGCGGGCAGCAAACTGTTGCGATAACTTGGCATCGTGCAGCATTACGGGTACAATCGGGTGTACGCCCGGTTTGATATCAAAGCCGGCTTTTGTCATTTTCTGACGAAAGTACTGGGTGTTGTTTTCCAGCTTGTCGCGCAGGGTAGTGGTTTCGCTCAGCATATTCAGCACGGCAATAGATGCGCCTGCAATAGAAGGAGCCAGTGTGTTGGAAAATAAGTACGGGCGTGAACGCTGGCGTAGCATATCAATAATTTCTTTGCGGCCTGAAGTGAAACCGCCCGATGCGCCACCTAAAGCTTTACCCAGCGTACCTGTAATAATATCTACCCGATCCATTACCTGATGGTGCTCGTGAGTGCCGCGGCCGGTTTTGCCCATAAAGCCTGAACAATGGCTTTCATCAATCATCACCAAAGCTTTATACTGGTCGGCTAAATCACAAATTTTGTCTAGTTGGGCAATCGTGCCATCCATCGAGAAAGCGCCATCAGTTACAATAATACGGTGACGTAAGTTTTGGGTTGCTTTCAGCTTTTCTTCCAAATCTGCCATATCATCGTGCTTGTAACGATAGCGTTGTGCTTTGCACAGGCGTATGCCATCAATAATAGATGCATGGTTCAACTCGTCAGAAATAATAGCATCCTGATCGTTAAACAAGGGTTCAAAAACACCACCGTTGGCATCAAAGGCAGCTGCATAAAGTATGGTATCTTCAGTACCTAAAAACGTAGATAATTTTTTTTCCAATTCTTTATGCACATCCTGGGTGCCGCAAATAAAGCGTACAGATGATAAGCCATACCCATGATCGTCAATAGCCTGCTTAGCCGCTTCAATCACCTCAGGGTTGGATGATAGTCCTAAATAGTTGTTGGCACAAAAGTTAATCACCTCTTGTCCGCCTAGTACTTCAATCTCGGCACCTTGGGGCGAGGTAATTACACGTTCCTTTTTATATAGTCCTGCTTTTTCAATATCACTCAGTTCTTGTTGTAAAACCGGTTTCAGGGTATCGTACATAATTCAGTATGTTAAGATGCAAATTTAAGCATTATCAGGCATTTTGACAGCCTTAACTAATACCCTGTTAAAATAATTGTGCTGTAGCCAAACATTTTTGCAGTGAAAGCTATATACACATAGAGACCCGCTATGAGAAGATCCTTTTTACTTATTGTTTTGATTATTACAGCTTTCCAGGTATCTGCCCAAAATTACCGCCTGTATGGTAATATTACAGATACTGATGGTAAGCCCGTATCTTTTGCTTCCGTGTATATCCGGAACAGTACTTATGGTAGTACGGCTAATGAAGATGGCGATTATGAATTTAAACTCAAGCCCGGAACTTATACCGTAGTATATCGTAGTGTAGGGTATTTGGAGCATCTGGAAAAAATAACCATTACTAACCATAACGAACAGCACAACATCCGTTTAGGAAATGAGCCTTTTGCTTTGCAGGCCGAAGCCGGTAGTGGTAATGAGGCTGATCCGGGTGCAGATATTATCCGCAAAGTAATAGCCAAGCGTGAGGGTTATTTAAATCAGGTACCAGGCTATTCTTGTGCGGTATATGTAAAAGGTGTACAAAGATTAGTGAGCGCTCCCAAAAAGTTACTGGAACATGGCGTAGCAAAGGCTTTGCAGATTGATACTACGGGTAAGGGTATTTTGTACCAATCTGAATCTATTTCGCAATACAATTTTGAAAATCCTGACAAGGTTCGGGAGTTTATGACTTCGTCAAAAACAGCCGGACAGAATACTGCTTTCAGTTACAACAAGGCATCTGACTTACAGGTTAACTTTTACAAAAACAGCTTCAATATCCAAGGTTTAAGTGCTCGTGCCTTCGTATCACCTTTTGCTGATAATGCTTTAAATTTTTATGATTACAAACTGCTGGGAACTTCTATTAAAAGCGGTCGGCGGATTGATAAAATTCAAGTAATCCCGAAGCATGAACATCAGGCAGTTTACCAGGGCAATGTTTACGTAATTGATGGCGACTGGCGTATTTACAGTGTGGATTTGTTTCTGACCAAAAAGAGCAACGACATTAACTTTGTAGATACTTTACAGATAACGCAACAATATATCCCAATTACTGATACAGTATGGTTACCTATAGCTACCCGATTTAATTTTCAGGGCGATGTATTCGGATTTAAATTTAAAGGGTACTATTTGGCTATTTACAACAACTACAATCTGAATCCACAATTCAAGAAAGACTTTTTTAATGGCGAGGTACTGCGTGTAGAAAGCCAGGCTAACCAAAGCAAAAATAGTTATTGGGTGAGCAATCGCCCGGTGCCATTAACTGATTTAGAAAGCAGTGATTATAAAAGAAAGGACAGCTTAGGGGCTATCCAAAATACACCACGTTATTTGGATTCGGTAAACAAAGCGCAAAATTACTTTTTTACATTAAGTAATCTGATTTACGGTTACCAGTATTATAATCGGCATACCCGCGAATCATTTTATACCTATCCGTTTTATCAAACCCTGTTTTACAATACGGTTGAGGGCTATGGCATTAACTTAAAAGTAAACTATATTAAAGGCTTTGATAATGGGCAGTCGTTCTCTCTTAGTCCGGCTATACGATATGGCTTTTCTAACAAAAAGTTCAGTGCTAACATTGGTGGTACCTATACGTATGATCCGGCTCACCAAGGCGTGTTTATGGGGCGTTTTGGCAGCGATATATTAGACCTCAACAATGTAGGTACACGTACGCTGGTATTTAACACATTGAGTTCCTTATTAAGCGAAAACAACTATGTAAAGCTATACCGCACCCGTTTCGGTATAGCGGGCTGGCAGCGTGAGTTGGCGAACGGCGTTTTGCTAAACACAACATTATCTTATGCTGATCGCCAGCAGTTATATAATACTTCGTTTAATCACATTAAAGATTTTCCGGACAAGCATTATACCGCCAACAACCCGTTAGCTGCGCCACCTACGGTAGAGTCGCCTTTATTCCCGACCAACCAAGCGCTTACATTCAAAGCTTCCGTAACCTTTACCTTGCGCCAGCAATATATAACCCGGCCTGATGGTAAATACTACGAGCCATCGGTGTTCCCTAAAATCCGGTTAAACTACCGGAAGGGTATTGATGGCATATTAGGTTCGGATGTAAATTATGATTTTGGTTCGGTTGATGTTTTTGCCGATCGCCTTAAAGTGGGTTTGGTAGGTTATTCTGCATTCAAAGTAACTGCGGGTACCTTCTTTAACCATCGTAGCTTGTACTTTATGGATTATAACCATTTTTTGGGTAATCAAGGTACTACGTTTAACCCTACTATTGGTAACTTCCACTTCCTGGATTTTTATGACTACAGTACCGATCGTTCTTTCTTAGAGGCGCACTATGAGCATAATTTTGCCGGTAACTTGCTGAGTAAAGTGCCTTACCTGCGTAGGCTGAAATTGGAAGAAGTAATAGGGGTTAACTACCTGACTCAAGCTCAGCATAGTAATTATTCAGGTGTAACCAACAATGCCTTAATACAAGGTGTGAAAAGTAATTATTCTGAGTTCTATATTGGTGTGCAACGCTTTATTTTCCGCATCGATTACGGCTTTGCTTTTGAAGGGAGTCGTCGTATTACGCAAGGCTTCCGGATATTTTATGGCTTGAGATAATAGCTAAAAAGCACATAAAGAAAACGCCATTGCTAAACTTTAGCAATGGCGTTTTTTTATAAGGATTAATGTTATTAAAACTCTGCGTTTTTTGGAAAGCGTGGGAACGGAATCACATCGCGGATGTTACCCATGCCGGTTACAAATAGTACCAAACGTTCAAAGCCTAAACCAAAGCCCGAATGCGGACAGGCACCAAAGCGGCGAGTATCCAAATACCACCATAATTCTTCTTTCGGAATGCCCATTTCATCCATACGTTGTTCCAGCTTATCTAAACGTTCTTCACGTTGTGAGCCGCCTACAATTTCACCAATGCCTGGGAACAGTATGTCCATTGCACGTACAGTTTCATGCCCATTTGCATCCTGCTCGTTTTGGCGCATGTAGAAAGCTTTGATAGCTTTTGGATAATCGGTCAGGATTACTGGTTTTTTAAAGTGCTTTTCAACCAGGTAGCGTTCGTGCTCTGATTGTAAATCAGCACCCCATTCTTCAATCAAAAACTGGAACTTCTTCTTTTTATTTTGAGTTGAGTTTTTTAGAATTTCAATAGCTTCAGTATAAGTCAAACGTTCAAAATCGTTGTTCAAGCAAAACTCCAGCTTCTCCAGCAAACTCATGTCTGAGCGTTCTTGCTGTGGCTTGCTCTTTTCTTCTTCCTGCAAACGCTGGCTTAAAAACTCAATATCTTCACGGTTGTGTTCTAAAGCGTATTTGATTACATATTTCAGTAATCCTTCAGCCAAATCCATATTATCATCCAGATCGTAAAAAGCCATTTCAGGCTCAATCATCCAGAACTCAGCTAAGTGTCGTGTCGTGTTCGAATTTTCTGCACGGAAAGTAGGACCAAAGGTGTAGATATCACTTAAGGCCATAGCACCCAGTTCGCCTTCCAATTGACCAGATACCGTCAGGTTGGTAGCCCGGCCAAAGAAGTCTTGTTTAAAATCTATTTCTCCGGTTTCTGTTTTTGGTGGATTGTTCAAATCCAAGTTGGTTACCTTAAAGGCTTCACCAGCACCTTCCGCATCTGAAGCGGTAATTACCGGGGTATGCAAGTACACAAAACCCCGTTCCTGAAAAAACTGGTGCACGGCAAAAGCCAGGCTGTTGCGTACACGGAATACAGCACCAAACGTGTTGGTTCGGAAACGCAGGTGCGCAATTTCGCGCAAAAACTCTAAGCTGTGTTTTTTAGGTTGCAGCGGGTACTTCTCCGGATCGCTGTCGCCTAGTATTTCTATTTGGGTAGCTTTTACTTCAACCGTTTGGCCTTTACCTAACGAGGCTACCAGCGTACCGGTTACACTCAGGGCAGCACCAGTGGTAATGCGTTTAAGTATAGCTGCATCGGTATTTTCAAAATCAACTACAATTTGCAGGTTGCTATTGGTGGAGCCATCATTTAAAGCAATAAACTGATTATTACGAAAGGTACGTACCCAGCCTTTCACGTTTACTTGTTGTTCAGTCGGTGTGGTTTGCAGTAATGCTTTAATTTTTATCCGATCACTCATATACAATAGTTTTTAAAGCGGCAAAAATACAATTATTTAAATATTTAGACCATTAATTGAATTTAAGAAGAGTTATTAGAGAGGAGCAGCAAGTTGTTTTATTAATGTTTAACATTGTTTAATAAATATAGTATATAGAGCTTGTATGGAAAAGATTAGTGAATGGGTTCAGCCCATTAAAACGAATGAGTTTGAATCTTTAAGTAAAAAAGCTTACACATATATGTTTGAGCAACAGGAAATTGTTCAACAGAAATATGGGTTAACAGGCTATGAGAGCTGGTACTACGATCAAGGTGCTGGAGTTCTAACTTTTTCAGATAATGGAATGGTTAAATTAAAGATAGATTATGAAGAGGTTGGAACTATTTCGAAGATAAGTAACACATGGCTTTGGTCATGGGCAAATCCACATATTGATGAAAAAGTTAAAATGGCAATTTTAGCTGTAAAGGAATATGGTATAGAAAATAACATTAAAGCACTAACCAAAGAGAAATGGTATGCAGATGAGTATGATGGTTGGGAGATGACAGCTATTGCTGCTTACCTTATAAAAGCAAAGGGTGCGTACAGAGTGCCACTTGAGAACACAATCTCTTTCATGCTTTTCAAAAATATAATTGACTAAGATAAGTTATGATAAGAGTTTTCAAGGTAAGGAAATTTAATAAATGTTAATAACCTGTTGAAAGTTCTCCAGACTCTCAATCAATCATCTTACCTAACTTCATGTTTAAATAAAAGCATGGCTTTTAGTATTTGCGTACTTTTGCTGCTCAATCATGATTACCAAATCTACCATCGACCGCATTATGGAAGCCACCGACATTGTGGAGGTGATCGGTGATTTTGTACAACTGAAAAAGCGGGGTGCCAACTACATTGGTTTGTCGCCTTTTGCTAACGAGAAAACGCCGTCGTTTACGGTATCACCAGCTAAAGGTATTTTCAAAGACTTTTCTACGGGTAAAGGCGGTTCGGCGGTTACCTTTTTAATGGAGCATGAGAAATACAGCTACCCTGAAGCGTTGAAATGGCTGGCTAAAAAGTATAACATTGAGGTAGAAGAACTTCGTGATAAGCCTGAAAACGCTGAGGCAGAAAATCACAGGGAAAGCATGCTGTTGGTAACTAACTACGCTGCCAAGTTTTTTCAGGAAACCATGTGGGATACTGCCGAAGGTAAAAACATCGGTTTAAGCTATTTCAAGGAGCGCGGTTTTACTACCGAAATCATTAAGAAATTTGAGTTGGGTTATTCGCCCGATCATTGGGAAGCTTTTACCGGCACAGCTATCAACAAAAAGTATAAGCCGGAATTACTGGAAGAAACTGGCTTATCTATAAAACGTGATAACGGCACTTTGTACGACCGTTGGCGGGGCCGGGTCATGTTCCCGATACATGGTTTTACCGGCCGGGTGATTGCCTTTGGGGGGCGTACGCTAAAAACGGATAAGAACGTACCCAAATACGTAAACTCGCCCGAGTCGGAAATCTATCATAAATCCAACGTACTGTATGGGCTGTTTTTTGCCAAGAAAGCTATTCGGGATGAGGATAACTGTTATCTGGTAGAAGGGTATGCTGACGTGCTTTCGGTACATCAGGCAGGTATCGAGAATGTGGTGGCTTCGTCGGGTACCTCGTTAACGGTAGAACAAATCAGGCTGATTGGCCGCTTTACCAAAAACATCACCATTTTGTATGATGGTGATGCGGCAGGTATCAAAGCTTCTTTGCGCGGGCTGGATTTAATTCTGGAAGAAGGCCTGAATGTAAAAGTGGTATTGTTTCCTGATGGGCACGACCCTGACTCGTATGTACGGCAGGTAGGCAGCAGTGCCTTTAAAACCTACATCGATCAAAATCGGAAAGATTTCATTCTGTATAAAACCAGCATTCTGCTTAAGGAAGCTGGTAACGACCCCATACAGCGGGCCAACGTTATTCGCGAAATTGTAGAAAGCATTGCCCGCATACCGGATTCTATCAAACAATCGGTGTTCGTGCGTGAATGTAGCCAGCAGTTACAGATTGATGAACGGATACTCTTGTCGGAGTTGAATAAAATGCGGCTGGCTAAGAGTAAAAAAGACGGTAAGCAGCCGGAGCCGATGCCTGTTGAAGAACCGCCAGCCGACCTATGGGCAGACGAGCCAGTTAAATCGAATGCATCTGAAAAAAGCACCAACCAGGAGCGCGAGATTGTGCGGTTGTTGCTTATTTACGGTAATCAAATCATCAACTGGGATAATATTGCCAATACTTACATTGGTCCGTTTATGATTGCCGAACTAAGTGATGTGGAGTTTGAGCAGCCTGCTTGTAAAGCCTTTGTAGACATTTACAAGAAGGAAGTTGAAAATGGCGTATTGCCTGGTGAACAATTTTTCATCCACTATCCGGACAAGCAGATTGTGGATTTAGCGGTAGATATGCTGGCTACTAAATATGTATTAAGCGAAAACTGGTATAACATGCACCGCATTATGGTGCATGATGAGCAGGGTAATATGAAGGCAACTATACTGGGTGCTATTTTCCATTTAAAAAAGCAGAAAGTAAGCCAGATATTGGAAAAGTTACAGGCTGATTTACAAAATGCGCAGAATGCTACCGATCAGGACATGATTATGATGCAGTATCAGCAAATGAAAAAGATTGAAAAGCATATATCCGACTATCTGGGTTCGGTTATTTTAAGATAAGATGGCCCGACATAATGAACTAGGCCGACAAGGGGAGGAGCTGGCCAAAACCTATCTGGAAAAATCAGGTTATGAAATACTGGATGAAAACTGGACGTTTGGTAAAGCCGAAGTTGACCTGATTGTGTATAAGAATCAAGTGATTATATTTACCGAGGTAAAAGCCCGTACTAGCAACAGCTTTGGCGAACCTGAAGATTTTGTAGATAATCGCAAGCAAAAGCTGTTGGCCCAAGCTGCCGACGAATATATTTACCTGATGAACCACCAAGGCGAAGTGCGTTTTGATATTATTGCGATACGATTTCGGCAGGATGGCAGTTATACCCTAAAGCATATTGAAGATGCCTTCTGGCCTTCGGCCGATTAAAATTGAATAAATGAAAAATAAGATACTAACCGCAGGAGCAGCCCTGCTGCTGCTGGCTTATAGTTGTAAACAAAAAGATCAGACTAGTGAAGCTACTTTAAGCCCGGAAGCAGGCACCACTTACAAGCAAGGTGATAAAGTAACTGTAAAGTTAAGCAACGTGGCTGATGGCAAAGCAGATTCGGTAGTTTACCAATTAGATTCGGTAAAGATTGAAACCAAAAAAGATTTATCTGCTATCAGTATTGCTACTGATACGATGCCTTTAGGCCCAAGGGTGGTTACTGCTAAAGTTTATCAGGGGGGGCAAGTGCAGGAGGTAAGCACCAATTTTAATCTGCTGGCTGCCAAAGCACCTGAAGAACTGACTTACCAGGTAGAAAAGGTGTTCCCGCATGATACCAGCAGTTATACTGAAGGTTTGCTGTACCAGGATGATTATTTATATGAAAGTGATGGCGGCCGGCTTAGCGAAGGCGAAGGTAGGTCGAGTTTGCGCAAAACAGATTTGGCTACCGGTAAAGTGGTACAAAAAGCTGATGTTGCTCCGGAGGTTTTTGCTGAGGGAATTTCTATTGTAGGCAATAAAATTATTCAGCTTACTTATACCGAAAAGATTGGCTATGTGTATGACAAGAATACTTTTAAGTTATTGAACACTTTTACCAATAATGTAGGAGCTGAAGGTTGGGGTATGTGTTTTGATGGCAAGCGCCTGTATATGGATGATAGCACCAATCGCTTGTGGTTTCTAGATAAGGACACCTATCGTGCAACTGGCTATGTGGATGTTTATGATGATAAAGGCCCCATTAATCAGATTAATGAACTGGAATACATTGATGGTAAAATTTATGCCAATATCTACCAGTCAGATGCAATAGTAGTGATCAATCCGAAAACCGGCGCTGTAATGCAGCGGATAGATTTGAGTAAATTATATCCGCAAAGCGAACGTGAACAATCACCAGGTGCTGATGTGTTAAACGGTATTGCGTGGGATGCTGCCGGCAAGCGCCTATTTATTACCGGCAAAAAGTGGCCGCACTTGTATCAGGTGAAGTTTACTAATAAATAAAATTTTGATACCAGCAGATTGCTGTTAATCAATCAGTGGTACTGTTTGCGTATTGTTTATCAATAACGTGCAAACAGTATCACTGATTGATTAGATAATAGGTCTGCCTTCATTGGGCCCTACTTCATGCCATTTATCCAACTTGTCATTCACAAAGTATAAGTAATAGGTTCTAGTTTGACCAGCGCCTGTGTATTGCACTACTTCAATAATAGTTTCCGGATCGGTATAATGTTTAGCTGCAACAATATTGTCAGGCTTTTTCTTGAGTGCCGCTTGTACTTCGGTTTTACTCATGCCTATTTTTATGGCTGTCAGGTCAACGCCTTTTAAAGTTGCGCAAGATGTCAGTACAGAGGCGAGTACAAAAGTTAGTAAAGTTTTAATAGGTTTGGTCATGGTTGAAAAGGATTAAAGGTGATACAGGTAAGATGTTTTACTGAGGCAAAGGTTTAGTCTAATTTTGAATTTTAGATTATACCTTATACCTATAAAAAGAAAGCAAGTTGAATTTCAACTTGCTTTCTTTTTGCTGATAAAACATTTCATTTATGCGGGTTTGCAAATTAGCTTCTCCAAGCCTTATACTGGTTAATCAAGCCATTGGTCGATGAATCATGTGAGGTGATTTTATCTTCAGTTCTCAACTCAGGCAGAATTTTGCCGGCCAGTTGCTTGCCTAGCTCTACACCCCATTGGTCGAAACTGTAGATGTTCCAGATAATGCCTTGTACAAATATCTTATGCTCGTACATTGCTACCAGCGAACCTAATACTCTTGGGGTAATCTTTTTAGCCAGAATAGAGTTGGTTGGTCTGTTGCCTTCAAATACTTTAAATGGTGCTAGCTTTTCAATTTCTTCCGGGCTTTTTCCGGCAGCTTTAAGTTCTGCAGCAGCCTCCTCATAAGTTTTGCCGTTCATTAAAGCTTCAGTTTGCGCAAAGAAGTTAGATAGCAGCAAAGTATGGTGTTCGCCTACAGGATTGTGAGTTTGTGCGGGTGCAATAAAATCACATGGAATCAATTTAGTACCTTGGTGTATCAGTTGGTAAAAAGCATGTTGGCCGTTAGTGCCTGGTTCGCCCCAAATAATTGGGCCAGTTTGGTAATCTACTACTTCGCCATTACGGTCTACATATTTGCCGTTACTTTCCATATCTCCTTGCTGAAAATAAGCAGCAAACCGATGCATATACTGGTCGTAAGGCAAAATAGCTTGGCTTTCGGCACCGAAGAAGTTATTATACCAAATACCCAACAAAGCAGCAATTACCGGCAAGTTTTGTTCAAAATCTGTATTACGGAAGTGTTGATCCATGGCATGAGCGCCACCCAGTAAATGTTCAAAATTATCAAAGCCAATGCCTAAGGCGATAGATAAACCGATAGCGCTCCATAAGGAGTAACGGCCGCCTACCCAATCCCAGAATACAAACATATTTTGAGTATCAATACCGAACTTGGCTACGGCAGCCGAGTTGGTGGATAAAGCGGCAAAATGTTTGGCAATATCAGCTTCCTGTGCGCCGCTATCTAAAAACCATTGGCGGGCACTATGGGCATTGGCCATAGTTTCTTGTGTAGTAAAGGTTTTAGAGGCAATCAGGAACAGCGTAGTTTCTGCATTTACCCAACGCAAAGTTTCGGCAATGTGCGTACCATCTACGTTAGACACAAAATGCAGGTTCAGTCGGGTTTTATAAGCTTTTAAAGCCTCCGTAACCATTACTGGCCCCAGGTCAGACCCGCCGATGCCTATGTTTACTACATCGGTAATGGGTTTGCCGGTGTAGCCTTTCCACTCACCGCTAATTACAGCTTCGCTGAAGGTTTTCATCTGCTGCAATACTGCATTTACTTCAGGCATTACGTCTTTGCCTTCAACATATACCGGCTCATTGCTTTGGTTACGCAGGGTGGTGTGTAGTACTGGGCGGTTTTCAGTAACGTTAATAGCTTCACCGTTAAACATCGCTTCTATTGCATCGTTTAACCTACACTCCTTAGCTAGCTGTACTAATAAAGCTATAACCTTATCATCTACCCGGTTCTTAGAATAATCAAACAGGAAGTCTTCAAACTGGATAGAAAACTTACTAAAGCGTTGGCTATCAGATATGAATAGGTCTTTTAATTGTTGAGGTTCTATCTCACTAAAGTAATCAGTTAGATACTGATAGGCCTGGGTGGTGGTAAAATCGATGTTTGGCAGCATAATTGTACAATTACTACTCCAAAGGTAAACCAATTGTTTGCTTTTACCATTCACAAATTTTACAATATTCCGAGATATAAAGTGTTAAACCTACACTTTATGAAATGTGTGTAATAAATGCACCATAAGTTTATAAACTTCTTAAAATATATTGTATTAAATTTTGGAATTTTAAATTTATATTTATATTTGTATAACTGACACTTAAAACAGTATTGCACCAATTTTATTCATGTCTGCTAAAAATTAAAGCTATGTTTGAGAAACTTTTTATGCTTGTTAAAAATAACGCCGCAGCGGCTGTTATAAACAATCCAGCAATCCCTGCTAACTCACGTGAATCTGTGATTAATGAAGCTTCAAGTTCTATTATTGAAGTGTTAAAATCGCAAATGGAAACGGGTCGTATTAATGATTTAATTCGCTTTTTCAAATTTTCGCACACGTACAATGAGGGTTTGATAACGAGTATTACTAATAAGTTTGCGAACAAGCTTAATAAATATTACAACATTGATATGGCTTCGGCCCATGCAGCTGCAGTATCGTTAATTCCACCAGTTATGAAACAACTGGTGCAGCAATCCAACAGCCAGCAGCATAAAGAATTTGCTTTAGGTACTATGCTTTCTCAATTAAACGGCAACCGTGCCGATTTAAGCGGACTGGTAAACCAGTTGATGATTGCATAAGCATCTTTTGCAGACAATATGAAAAGGCTTGTTTTAACCAAACAAGCCTTTTTTATTTTAACATACCTATAGTCTCTAATTCCGTTAAAAAACAAGTGCTTAAGTTTAATAAACAGGTATAACTCAAATCAAGAGATTAAAATTTAGTTTAATACAGTAGTGGCCTTCATTGCTTTCAAAAAACTAAATTGTTGCTTTACAGTCAGGAGTAAAATATTTTGCAAAACTATTAGTTATACGCTGTAATATTTGATTAGGGCTGCCGTTTGAGTTGAATTATATTATGAATGATTAAATTAGTGCAGGTTAAAACTCGCTTGTCTATAATCAACTTGAACAATGGTAAAACTCTTTGTAGGCGGTTTTCCGCTCGATATAACTGAAATTGAATTAGCTAAATTATTTTATCCTTTTGGAGATATAAGCACTCTTAAACTGGTTTGCGATCGTAAAACCCGCATTTGTAAAGGTTATGCTTTCATTGAAATGGTAAGTGAGCAGGATGCCCGAAATGCAGTTGCTGGTTTGCACGATATGCCGATGGGCGACCGAAGCTTAACCGTCAAGTTTGCGGAAGAGAATGCCAAGCCAACTCAAAGCCCACGTTCTTACGCGCCCAAATCTAACAATGCGAAGCCTTCTTCTGCTCCATCATCTGCTAACCAAAGAATAAAACGGCCGCGAAGAGCAGTTTAAGCGTTTGTACTACTAACAAAGTGCTGGCTTTAGTATAGCTTGTTCAAGGTATAAATGGGGTGAGGGAGTAAATCATATTTTACTCCTTTTGCAATAATGGGTGGTTATTAAAAAGTTTTGGATATGGTTCAGATAAAGAACTTATAGCAAAGTACCTGCTTAATGCTCTGAGAAGAATTATTTCAAATAGACTACTCAAATTTCAAATTATGCCACTCATTGTTCCCGAAAACAACTAACTTTGCAGTTAAGCATGTGGAAGAAGTGGCTTCATATTGTTCTATCTTTATGGCTGATAAATGCGATTACTTATTTTCACGCAAGTAATCCTTTTGATCATACCGATGAAACCAACGGTAGCGATGCCGTGTCTTCATGCTTGGCTATCAATACCTGGGCCGATTGTATTTTGCAGTTTGTAGCTAATGATGATGGTGTTTCTGCCCAAAAAACACATAAAATAAAGTTTCAGCGCCGGTACATACATACTAGGGTAAATAGTGTAAGCGTATTTTTAGCTATACCTATTTTATACCTGCTTTTTGCATTTATAAAAAGGCCCGTAAAAAAGCAGCCCAATCATTACTCCATCGGCGTAGCCTTATTACCGGCTTACTATAATTTCCTGTTCCGGCTCAGTCCTTTCTAAGGCAAGTATTCTTACTCTTTATTTAAAAATTTAGGTATTGAGCCATTGAATGGCCAAGTGCCCTTATGCCTGCATGTAATTTTTTGCAGCGCATTCAAATTCATTTCTAAGAATACTTGTACAAACATGTTCAAACTATTGCGTGCGAATAGTTGGCTAGGCATAATTATATTATGTTTGGTAGCCGGCTGCTCATCTAATAATCATAAAAAATCTGGTCAGGATACTTTGCAACTGCCAGTAATTACATTAAATGCAAAGGATACTGTATTACAAACTGCTTATGTGGCCGATATACAAGCCCAGCGTAATGTAGAGGTACGTTCAAGACTTAAAGGCTTTCTCGAGAAAATATTTATAGATGAAGGCAAACCTGTTCATAAAGGGCAGGTGCTATTCAAGCTTAACGATGAAGAATATCGTGTAGCTCTATCTAAAGCGAAAGCGGCACTCAGCAATGCCGAGGCCGATGCTGTAGCCACCCGGCTGGAGGTTGACCGCGTAAAAATGCTGGTAGATAAAAATGTAATATCTCCTTCAGAACTGGAAGTAGCTAAATCTAAGTTCAAGGCTGAGCAGGCTACTATTGCCGAAGAACGTGCCAATGTGCAGAATGCACAAAATCATATTGCTTATACTATTATTAAAGCACCGTTTGATGGTATTATTGACCGCATTCCGTTAAAAGCGGGTAGCCTGATTGATGAAGGTACGTTGCTGACCAGCATATCAGATATTAGTTCGGTTTATGCCTACTTCAGCTTTCCCGAAAATGAATATCTGCGCTACCAACGAGCTAAAAACAATGACAAGCTTAATGAAAGTAATACTGTAAAGCTGGTGCTATCTGATGGCAGCAGCTATGCACATGCTGGTACCATTGAAACTATTGAAGGTGAAATTGAGCAGAACACCGGTTCTATCGATTTACGAGCTAAGTTCCCGAACCCGCATGGTTTGCTGCGTCATGGCGCCAGTGGCAAAATATACATCTCGTCGGCAATGGATAACGCCTTGATGGTACCTCAAAAATCAGTTTTTGAAATACAGGATAAAAGCTATGTGTACCTGGTTGATAAAGCCAATAAGCTGCATATGCAAAGCTTTACGCCGCTTACCCGTTTTTCACAATACTATATTGTAAAAGAAGGTTTACAGGCAGGCAGCAAAATCTTGTTTGAAGGCACGCAAAATGCACATAATGGTATGGTGATTAAACCCATACCTGTAAAAAGCGCCCTAATTTTTGCTGCTAAACCCTAAGCTGAATAGGGTTACCACTATATAGGCTGCTGGTTTGCCTGGCAGCTATTATCTGATATTTTAAAACCTTGAAATCCTATGTTCAATGTGTTTATCAAGCGACCGGTTTTGTCGCTGGTTATCTCGTTAATTATAACGTTACTGGGGTATTAGCCTTATTTACCCTGCCGGTAACTCAGTTTCCTGATATTGTACCACCATCGGTTACAGTTACCGCCAATTACACCGGGGCCAATGCCGAAGTTTGTGCTAAAGCCGTAGCTACACCGTTAGAAAGAGCTATTAATGGTGTGCCCGGTATGACCTACATGTCGACCGTGTGTAGTAATGACGGACTTACCATTATCCAAATTTATTTCAATGTAGGTATTAACCCCGATCAGGCTGCCGTTAACGTGCAAAACCGGGTTTCTACCGTAATTGATGAGTTGCCTGAAGAGGTAATTAAAGCCGGTGTAACCACCGAAAAAGAGGTAAATAGTATGCTGATGTATCTGAACGTAATGAGTACAGATAAAAGCATGGATGAAAAATTCATCTACAACTTTACCGACATCAATGTACTGCAAGAGTTGAAGCGAATTGATGGCGTAGGCCGCGCCGAAATTATGGGAGCTAAGGAGTATGCCATGCGTGTATGGCTCAAGCCCGACCGCATGATGGCTTATCATGTATCAACCGATGATGTAATACAAGCTATCCGTAATCAAAACGTGGAAGCTGCGCCAGGTAAAACTGGTCAGAGTTCTGATCAGGCACCGCAAATGCTGCAGTATGTGCTACGCTATCCGGGTAAGTTTTTTGAGCCTAAGCAGTATGAAAATATTGTCATCCGGGCTGATGAAAGTGGTACGGTATTAAAGCTGAAGGAAGTAGCTAACATTGAGTTTGGTTCACTTACCTACGGCATGGTATCCAAAACCGATGGGCAACCATCGGCTTCCATCATGATTAAGCAACGACCAGGATCTAACGCCAGCGATGTAATTGCCAACATTAAAAAGCGTATGGCCGAGCTGAAGCAGACATCGTTCCCGACTGGCATGACGTATAATATCAACTATGATGTTTCACGCTTTTTGGATGCTTCCATTCATGAGGTACTCCGTACGCTGGTAGAAGCATTCGTGCTGGTATTTATTGTGGTATATCTGTTCTTGCAAGATTTACGGTCAACGCTTATCCCGGCACTGGCAGTACCTGTGGCGTTGGTGGGTACTTTGTTTTTTATGCAGCTGTTAGGTTTTTCCATTAACCTGCTTACGCTGTTTGCGCTGGTGCTTTCTATCGGTATAGTGGTTGATAATGCCATCGTCGTGGTCGAGGCTGTGCACGTAAAAATGTCTGAAGAACATTTAAGCCCGATGGAAGCTACCCTAAGTGCTATGAAAGAGATAAGCGGAGCCATTGTAGCTATCACTTTGGTGATGTCTGCCGTGTTTGTGCCGGTAGCGTTTATGTCAGGTCCGGTAGGAGTATTTTACCGTCAGTTTTCGCTTACCATGGCTATTGCCATTGTTATTTCGGGCATCAATGCGGTAACTCTTACACCAGCATTATGTGCTATTTTATTAAAGCATCAATCTGCCGAAGGTAAAAAAGGATTAGTAGACCGCTTTTTTACTGGCTTTAACAAAAGATATGATGCGGTTTCTAATCGTTATTCTGGCCTGATTTCGAAAGTGGCCGGACGTAGGCTGATTACTATAGCTGCCTTGCTGCTATTTTTTGCAGCTACCTGGGGGTTAAGTACTGTACTGCCTACCGGATTTATACCAACGGAAGATCAGGGTATGATTTACGTAAACGTAACTACACCGGTAGGCGCTACAGTAGAACGTACCGAAGAAGTACTGCGTGAAGTACAGCGGCAAACTAAAAGTATAGAAGCAATTGAGTCTATATCTACTTTGTCGGGCTATAGTTTGGTAAACGATGTGGCTGGTGCTTCCTATGGTATGGCCATGGTGAACTTAAAGCCTTGGGACGAGCGTAAAGAGTCGTTGGAGGAGGTTATAGACGAACTGCGTAATAAAACCAAGAACATTGCTGATGCTACTATTCAGTATTTTCCACCGCCTACAGTTCCCGGTTTTGGTAACTCTAGTGGTTTTGAAATCCAATTGCTGGATCGTACCGGGTCTGGAAATTTGCAGCAAACCGGTGAAGTATCTAATGGCTTTATTCAGGCGTTAAATCAAGCGCCCGAAGTCTCCAATGCTTTTTCCAGTTTCGACCCTAACTTTCCGCAATATTTAATTCAGGTTGACCAACAAATGGCCGCCAAGAAGGGAATTACGATTGATAAAGCCATGTCGGCCTTGCAGGCTTTGGTAGGTAGCTATTATGCTTCCAACTTTATACGTTTTGGACAAATGTACAAGGTAATGGTGCAGGCTTCGCCTGAGTTTCGGTCTAAACCTGAAGATGTACTACGTTTGTATGTGAAAAACGATAAAGGCGAAATGGTACCTTTTTCAACGTTCATTAAAATGCAGCAGGTTTACGGTCCAGAGCAGTTAACCCGTTACAACATGTACACCTCAGCCATGATTAATGGGGATGCCTCGCCGGGTTACAGCAGTGGTGATGCTATTGCTGCTATTAAACGGGTAGCTGCCGAAAAGCTGCCGAAAGGCTATGCTTTCGAATGGTCGGGCATGACGCGCGAACAGATTTTATCGGGTAACCAGGCTATTTATATTTTTATTATTTGTTTGGTGTTCGTGTATCTATTGCTGGCTGCCCAGTATGAAAGTTTGCTGTTGCCGCTGGCCGTAATCCTGTCCTTGCCTACCGGTATTTTAGGTGCCTTTTTCTTTTTGAAAATTACTGGGCTAGAAAATAATATTTATGCTCAGGTAGCCTTGGTCATGCTGATAGGTTTGCTGGGTAAAAACGCCATCTTGATTGTAGAATTTGCCGTGCAACGCGAGCGTGAAGGTGCTACCGTGCTGAAAGCAGCAGTGGAAGGTGCCGTATCTCGTTTGCGCCCTATTCTGATGACCTCGTTCGCGTTTATTGCCGGCCTGATACCGCTATGTATTGCCAGTGGTGCAGGCGCTATGGGAAACCGTTCTATTGGTACGGCAGCGGCAGGAGGGATGTTGCTGGGTACTCTGTTTGGGCTGTTGCTTATTCCGGGTTTGTACTTTATATTTTCAAGCCTTGCCAAAAAGAAGCAGGTGGTACCGGTTGTTGTACATGAACCCGAAGCCGAACTGCACTCTACCTCTCATTAATGCCAACTTTTATGTTCAAAAACAAGTTTAAATTTTCATATATCTTATTCGGCATACTTTTCCTGGCAGCCTGTAGTAATCTGAAAACAGTTACCGTTGCTCCTCCGGAGAATATGCCGGCCACTTACCAAAATTCGCCAGATACGGCCAATATTGCTGCCTTACCTATATCCAGCTTTTTTACGGATGCTTATTTAGTAAGATTGATTGATACAGCCTTAAAAGCTAACCCCGACATTCGGATGGCCTTGCAGCGCATTGAAATTGCCAACGCTAATCTAAAATATACAGGCTTGCAATTATTACCCTCGGTTAATTTGAATGCCAATGCTGGCTTAGAAAAATATGGTGATTACACCATGAACGGCGTTGGTAATTACGATACCAACCTATCGCCCAATATCAATGGCAAGCAGCATATACCTAACCATACACCCGATTACTTTTTAGGTTTTCGCAGCTCGTGGGAGGTAGATTTGTGGGGTAAACTGCGGAGCCGTAAAAAAGCGGCCTTTAATCGCTTTCTAGCTAGCCAAAGTGGTTATAAAATGGTAACTACGGCTCTTACGGCACAAATAGCGACCAACTATTATCAACTGCTTTCTTTAGATAATGAGTTAAGCATCATTCGCAAAAACATTGCTTTGCAAAGTAATGCGCTGGAAATTGTTAAAATTCAGAAGCTAGGGGGTAGAGCTACCGAGTTAGCGGTTCAGCAATTTTTAGCTCAGTTGAAGCGTACGCAGGGTTTAGAGTATCAGACCCTGCAGCAAATTACCGAGACTGAAAACCAGCTTAATTTTTTGACTGGTAAGTTCATACAACCTATTTACCGCGATACGTCTATCAGTACCTTAAAAGTACCTGCGGTTTTGAAAGCAGGTGTGCCTTCACAATTGCTGCTTAACCGGCCCGATATTAGGGAGGCGGAATTTGAATTGAAAGCTCTAAATGCCGATATTAAAGCGGTACATGCTGCCTTTTTTCCTGCGTTAACGCTTTCGCCATATATTGGTTATAATGCTTTCAATACTTCTTTGTTGTTCAACTCAGGCTCACTTGCCTATGGCGTTTTAGGTGGATTAACAACGCCTATATTTAACCGGCGATTACTAAAAGCTGATTATGCCCGTACTATAGCGCAAGGCAATGAAGCATTGTTTAATTATCAAAAAACAGTTTTATCCAGCTTTCAAGAAGTGATGAACAGCTTGAACAGCATACAAAATTATAGCCAGATGTATAATCAGAAACAGCAGGAAGTTCAGGCTTTAAACAATGCAGTGGCTGTAGCTAATGATTTGTATTTGGTAGGTCGTGCTAACTATCTGGAAGTAATTACTGCACAACGTAATGTGCTGGATGCCGAATTGGAACTGGCGAATACCAAGAAGAATATTTTTATAGGTGCCGTTAATTTGTACCGTTCTGTTGGTGGTGGCTGGAAAAGATAATTAATATTTTGAAGCTTTTATCCGGTAAGAAATAACTCTAATACTTGTATTAAGCAACACAATTTATTTAAAAAAAGCAGGCAGCTAAACCAATTTATGTATCTGAAAAACATAAGCTGGTTTAGCTGCCTGCTGCTTTTATAATGCTACCTGATATAATCAAAGGAAATTAGTTTTTATAGTGATAAAGCTATGAATGAAGCATTAAATTTTCTTTTATGTAAAAATTATAAAACAATTTATTAAAGTAGAAGCAAAAAACTCTAATTTTCATCCGTACTTATCACTTAAATCAGCATTGCAGTAAATGCTCCATCATTCTCACTGCAGAATTATTTGGGTAATAAGTTTTTTATTAACCTTTTAACAATAAATGTATGAGGAGATTTCTACTCTTTTTTCTTTTAGTGAGTTGTTGCTGCTTTACACAAGTAATTGCGCAAACCCGAACTATAACCGGCAGAGTAATCAGCAGTGATGACAATAATGCATTGCCAGGAGTTACGGTGAAAGTTAAAGGTACTACTACCGCCGTAACCACCAGCATTCAGGGGCAGTATAGCATCAAGGCCAACGCCGGGCAGGTACTGGTATTTACCTTTGTGGGCACTTTGCCTGTGGAGCGTACCATTGGTGCAGATAATGTAATTAATGTTCAGCTGCAGCCCGATGTTACCAACCTGAAAGAGGTGGTAGTACAAACAGGCTTCGGGGTAAGGCAGGAAAAGCGTGATTTAACTTCATCGGTACAGGTGGTAAAAGGTGCCGATGTGCAGGCCACCCAGCGCGAAAACTTTGTGAATGCTTTGCAAGGCCGTGTAGCAGGTGCTAATGTAACCAGTACCAGCGGCCAGCCTGGAGCATCGGCATCAATTGTTTTACGTGGTATTACCTCTATTGGTAACAGCAATCAGCCGTTATTTGTGGTTGATGGTATAAGGGTAAACAATGACGCATTAAGTCAAAGTGCCTTAACCTCCAACGGCGATAACCGCCGCGAAGACTTTACCAACCGTATTGCTGATTTAAACCCTGACGATATTGAAAGTATCACTGTACTTAAAGGCGCTGATGCTGCTGCGGTATATGGTTCGGATGCAGCAGGTGGTGCTATTGTAGTTACTACTAAAAAGGGAAGAAGTGGGAATGGCGCCTTGACTTACGATAATGATTTTAGCTTTTCTAATGCGTATCGTTTTCCTAAAATACAAAGTACCTTTGGGCCGGGTACAAACGGTTATACAAACCCATTAACCCGGCAGGCTTTTGGCCCTGCCTATGCTGCCGGAACACCCACCTATAACAACCTGAAAAATATTTTCCAAACCGGCTTCAGCCAACAACACAATTTAGCTTTCGAAGCAGGTACTGATGCGGCCAGTTACCGTATATCATCCGAGTACCGGCATACCGGAGGAGTATTACCTGTAGCTTACAACGATAAATTTTCATTACGTTTTGCCGGTTCAGCCAAGCTTACCCCTAAGTTAACCAGCAGCGCTACCTTCAATTACTTCAATATTGATAACCGAAAGCTGAACAAGGGTAATTCAGGCACTTATATTAATGCCTTAGCTTGGCCTACTAATGATGATGTGCGCAATTACCTGAACCCTGATGGTAGCCGCAGGCTATTACTGCCACCCAGTATAGCAAATGTGGTTTCTGATGCTAGTGTTGATTTTGATAACCCCCTATGGGATGCCAACAAAAACATTAGTCGTGATAAAACTAACCGTATGCTAGGCAATGTTGATCTATCATACGATCCGGCAAAATGGTTAAATCTACGTGGATTGGTGGGTATTGATTTTTATACCACCAATGGTAACAACCTATTGAGTCAATACAGCTCATCTTATCAAAATTCGGCATTAAACAGTTTTGCTTCTACTAGTGGTATCTCCAGCGGGGGAATTATTGATAACTACAGCGATACTAACCTATTGCTAAATGGGTCATTCTTTGCCACACTAAAGCACAACTTTGGTGATTTTCGAACTACACTTGCACTCGGAACGGAGCTTTATGATAACCGCGACCAAATTAATGGTTATTATGGTGAACGGTTTTTGCAGCCCGATTTTAACAGCGTTAATAATACAACCCCAACCACGCAACGCAACTCCAGCAACTTCTTTGAAAGCCGACGCATTGCTCAGATTGCACGGTTAAGCATCGTTTGGAAAGAGATGTTCACCTTTAATGCCAGTGGACGTAATGATTATTCCTCACGTTTAGGAGGAACATCAAACTATAGATATTTTTATCCTTCGGCAGGTGTTGGCTTTAACTTTACCGAGCTGCCAGGCCTTAAAAATAATAAAGTGTTAACCTTTGGTAAGGTACGCTTTTCATACGCTGGCGTTGGTAAAGACCCATACCGTCCTTATGAAATTTTGTCAAGTGTAATACAACAAACTACTACAGGTGGTGGCTTTGCTTATGATGTTACAGGTAACAACCCCAACTTAAAAGCTGAGAAGGACTATCAAATGGAATTAGGTGCTGAACTGCAATTCTTTAATGGCCGTATTGGTGCAGAAATTAACTTGTATAAATATCGCGCTACAGACCAGATATTTGATCCTCGCATTAGCTATGGTTCTGGATATGTGCTGGAGTTTGTTAATGGCGGCGAGATACAGAATAAAGGTATAGAAATGCAATTAACCGGTAAGCCTGTGGTAGGCCAGAATTTTAGTTGGAATACCTTTGTGAACTTTACCTTAAACCGTGGTAAGGTAATTAACCTGGGTAACTTACCTGAGTATTATAATTCGGATACGAACATTTACGCTAACGTTCGCGCCAGTCTTTTTCCGGGCAGTAGCTTAAGCAATATTGCTTCTTACTCCTATGCGCGTAACAATCAAGGGCAAATACTGGTTGATCCAAGCAGCGGCTTGCCTATATCAAATGCTACTTTCGTTACCGTTGGCGACCGTCAGCCTAAATTTAATATTGGCTTTGGCAATAATTTTACTTATAAAGCTTTCAACTTGTCGTTCCTGTTTGATATTCGAAAAGGTGGTGACGTATTTAATGGCAATGAATTATTCTTAACCCGCTATGGTTTAAGCACCCGTACTCTTAACCGTCAAACACCAATTATTATTCCGGGCGTGTTGAAAGATGGCAATGAAAACTCAGCTACACCTACTGCTAATACTATACAAATCACTCCATACAACCAAAGCACTTATTATAGCAGCGCCATTGAATCTGATTTTGTGGAACACAACATCAACTGGTTGCGTCTGCGAGATATTACCTTGAATTATACTTTTCCGCAAAAGCTATTGGCCAAACAAAAGGTATTCAAATCTGCCGGGGTATTTGTAACCGCAACTGAGGTATTCATGATTACTAATTATTCAGGTGCTGACCCCGATGTAAATGGTACTAACTCATCAACCCGCGGGCCTGGTGCTGCTGGTTTTGATTATGGTACTTTGCCTACACCGCGCACTATTTCTTTTGGGGTAAGAGTAAAATTATAATAAGAACAAGATGAAAAAAATTATATACTCATTAACAGTACTGTTTGCCTTGGGCCTGGCAAGCAGCTGTAAAAAATATATTGATATTAACACTAATCCTAATGCACCTACCAGTGTAGATGCCAGTACCTTGTTGCCGCCTATGTTGGCAGGCATGGCCCGTGGCGTTTGGTACGATAGCCGATACGTTGGCCAGTATGCACAGATATGGGGATATGCAACCGCAAATAATATTTGGGATCAAGAAGGCTATGCACCAGGTTCTGATTCGGGCGGCGAGATGTGGCGTACAGTTTACTTTAGTTTAGGGCAGAACGTGAACCTGATGTGGCAGGATGCTAACGCCAATAAAAAGTATGATTATGTTGGCGTGGGCTGGGCTTTGCGTGCTTGGGGCTGGCAAACCGGCGGCGATATGTATAACAACATGATTGTTAAAGAAGCATTTGACCCAAACCGACTTACTTTTGATTACGATACACCACAAGATGTATATGCTGAAGTAGTAAAAGATTGCCAATTGGCTTTAAACTACCTGAACCTGGCTATTAAAACTGATGGTAGCCCTGTTTCTGCCAGCTTGGCTAAAGGTGATTATATGTATTCTGGCGACCGCAGCAGGTGGGTAAAGTTTGTGTACTCTATATTAGCACAGAATGCTTTACATCAAAGTAACAAATCAACCTTTAACCCAGATTTAGTTAAAAAGTATGTAGATAGCTCATTTAGCAGTAATGCTGATAATGCCAGTGTGCAATGTAATGGTTCACAATCGGGCGATTCCAACTTTTGGGGGCCAACCCGTGGTAATCTGACCAACTATCGGCAGTCTGATTATATAGTTCGCTTGCTGGACGGGCGTGTATTTACGGGTTCCACTACGCAAAATCTTACTATCGACCCGCGTTTGCCTTTGTTACTGGTGGCCAGTAAAGATGGCGCTTACCGCGGTGTGGTTCCGCCACTGGGAGATCCTAACACCGCCGATGTAAATACCGCTATACCGCAGTTTGTTGGTGCAACTACAGCTACTTCAAGTACATCAGCAGCTAAATACCTATTTAATGATAACTCCAGAGCTGTGCTCATGACTTATCCTGTACTACAGTTTATGAAGGCTGAGGCACTTTATAAGAAAGGAGATATGAGTGGCGCTTATGAAGCTTATATAAAAGGAGTAACAAATGCCTTAGATTTTGCAAGCAATCCACCCATTAGTTCTTCGCTTACAGGTACCCAGAAATATATTTCTGATGTAACTATCAACAACTATCTGAAAAGTGCATGTGTGCCACAATCGGCGGCGGCCTTAAAGCTAAGCGATATTTTGCAGCAGAAATTTATTGCGTTGTTTTTATGGAACCCGCTTGAAGCTTGGGCTGATGAGCGCAGATACCAGTATGATGCGAGCGTTTTTCAAGGATTTACGGTACCTGGCACTTTGTATCCTGATAATGCAGGTAAGCAGGTGTATCTGCTTAGGCCGCGCTACAATTCAGAATACATCTGGAATGTTCCGGCTCTGAAAAGTATAGGTGCCTTGGATCCTGATTATCATACCAAAAAACCTTGGTTTATTTTACCATAAGCAATCATTCCATAAAAATGAAAAGAACCTTATACATAGCTTTGAGTCTGCTAGCTGCGACACTTGTTGGCTGTAAAAAGAATAATATAACCCAGGTAGGCGATGTGGCTACAGGGGCGCAAATTAAACTAATTCATGCCGCACCGGGCGTACCTGCATTGGATGGCTATATCAACAATACTAAAGTTACGCCTTTAACTACCGTTTCAGTTACTGATAATGCCGTGGCTACCTCTATCAGTACCGGGTACGTTTACTTAGGCGTGTTTCCGGGCAGTAACTATGCTGTGGTTGCACCCGGTAGTACGGCTATAAAAATTGTAGCTTCCATACCAGTACCGGCTCTTAAAAGTGTACAAACTGTAGCACCAGGCGCTACGGTGGGCAACGTGACGCAAGCTACAACTAATGGCAGTGCTTATTCTGTATTCACTATGGGTTTACCGGGAGCTACTATCAATGCTTTAACTACCAAAATAGTGGAGGATAAATTTCCGGCAGCCGCAAGTAACAAAGCTTACATTCGTTTGGCATACCTAATACCCAACGGTGCACCGGTTGATTTATCAGCAACCTACACCCTTACAGGCGGTACAGCTACCTCCCGGGTTTTAACTAGTAATACCAGCTATGGCAACGTGACTGATTTTGTTTCGGTTGATGTTAACTCATCCAGTACTACGGCTTATACCTTTCAGTTGTATTTAACAGGTACTACTACCAAGTTGGGCACTGTATCTGCATCTATTGCCTTGGCACCAGGCCGTTATTACACCATTATTGGTCGTGGTTTGGCTGTCGATTACGTTGTGCCTGGTACCGGCATTACGCTGAAAGCAAGCACCCGACCTACGCTTCCGGTTAGTGACCCCACTACCAAATACCCAGAAATCTATTTCAATCCGGCGGGTATAACTTATTATACTAACAAATAACCAGTAAGCATCGGCAACTCATGCCTGATGAACAGATAAAAAACGCCAGCCATATATTGTAGCACATTGGTACAATATATGGCTGGCGTTTTACTTTAAGCTAATCTCTCTTATGCAGCGCAAGCATTTCCTTTCTACCTTAATTCCGGTAGCGGTTACTTTATCCTCCTTAAAAAATGTGGAAGCTGAAACGGAAGTTATGCCGAAGCAGATTAAGATACCGCCATATTTACAACTCGGCGATGTGATCGGGATTACCTGTCCGGCAGGCTACATCTCGCTAGAGGATATTCAGCCAGCTGTTCAGTTAATGCAAAGCTGGGGCTTTCAGATAGAGGTAGGCAAAACAGTAGGGAAGAGGGACTTCACCCTGGGAGGCACCGATGAGGAACGCGCCGCCGATTTGCAATACATGCTCGACCAGCCCCACATTAAAGCCATTATGTGTGCCCGTGGTGGCTACGGTGCTGTACGGATTATTGACCAATTGAATTTTAACCGGTTTAAAAAGTACCCTAAATGGTTGATTGGCTTTAGTGATATTACGGTTTTGCACAACCATATTCATAGCAACTGCCGTTGCGCTACGTTGCACAGTAAAATGTGTAACAGCTTTCCTGAAAACTGGAATTTGGCGGAACCTATTCAAAAAGAAACCATCTTATCCATCAGGCAAGCGCTTACCGGCGAACGCTTGCGGTATCAGGCTCCGGCTTCCGCTTTTAACCGGCTGGGAACGGTTACTGCGCCGCTAGTTGGTGGCAACCTAAGCATTATCGCTAACCTGGCGGGAACTGTATCAGATATAGATACCAAAGGAAAAATTCTTTTTGTGGAAGATACCGGTGAATACGCCTACAACATTGACCGGTTGTTTTATAATCTTAAACGTACCGGCAAACTAGACCGCTTGGCGGGCTTGATTGTCGGCGGCTTTAAACTCAAACCCGACGATCCAGGCGAAGAGTTTGGAAAAACCTTAAGCGACATTGTACTCAGCAAAGTAAAAGATTTTAGTTATCCCATTTGCTTTGATTTTCCGGTTGGACATCAAAAGAACAATTTTGCTTTAAGGTGTGGTGTACCATATACTTTAAAGGTTACTGTAGGTGGTGTACAATTGGAAGTACAGGGATAATTGGTCAGTGTGTATAGATAAGAAAAAGCCCAGCTTGGTAGCTGGGCTTGATTTTGCATTAGTTATGGCACAAGTATTTATTACTCTGCACTTGTGCCATATACTTCCGCCAGTAAATGGATATTTCAGTTCAATTATACTGTATAACCTTCTTGTAAATACTTTTTATCCTTAAATGTCTATCCAAAACAAACAAGTATCTTTCACCATGATTGAAATAGGTCTGCTCATTGTAAGCTAAGCTATACCCTGCCTTTCTAGTAATGATTTCTGCAACAAGTAGATGTTTTTTTATACTTGAAAAATAAATCAGATACTCAGGTTTAGTTCCTGTTACATTTAATCTTACAAGTGTAACTACTGCTTTAAAATATTCTTTCGAAGAGTAGTCTAGACTATCAAGTATCTTGATGGTTGTGGAGGGTCGCTGTTTCCAATCTTTACTTAACTCTTTATAAAAGGAAGAGAAATTTGCCTGTATCAAAGTATCAACAGTAACCAACTGCTTGCCTTTATGGTTTTTTTGCAAGTAATTAAACGCTTGTAAATATCCTCGTTGATTCTGAGCCAAAGCGGAAGTTTTTACAGCAAATGACAAAGAAAAGGCAATTAACAATCTAAATTGTCGCATTTTCGAACTCATGGAATAAACTTAATGAATTTATCAGTGTTCGCTGGTACTATTCCTCGTTGTAAAGAATTTAAGGAGTTGTTACTAAAAGGTAAATATGCTGGCGGTGTTCCTGGAAAAAATTCTGTTGCCTGATATGATGTTCGTTGACCAAAGTTAGCTCCTTTTTGATTAAGTTCACTTCTAATTAAATTCATTTTATTCACAGTAGCCCCAGTTGGGCCAAAACCGGAACTAAGTGGAGGATCTACTAAACCACCACCTAGAATAGAATGAAACATTTCATGTAAAAAAGTCATACCAAAACCCAATGTTCTTGAATCTATATTAGTTGAACCAGCTATGAATTTTCCTATTTGTGTTGGATCCAGATTTATCAAATTGCCACCAACAATTGCTGATGAATTAATTGCTACCTTTGCATAAGCTGTTGTGGTATTATCTATAGCCTTAGTTAAAGCATCTCTCGCCGTGGCACTTCCCACTTCTCTCAAGCCACCATACCCATCATCTTCCATATTTACAATTGCATTCCCATATATAGGATCTTTGTCGTAAATAAGTTGTCCATTTTTATCATAAGATAGAGAAAGTCCAGTTTCCGAATTAAGATCACTTTTTACATTTTGTGTTATGTTAGTGCTATTTTGTTTATCATACCTCTGAACGAGTGTAAAGTTAACACTATCGCCATTCATATCTATATTTTTGATAGGATTAAGGGCACCATATTGGTAAGGTGTCATAGCAGCATATTTTTCAGCGAACCTGTCAATAGTACTAAAACGTCCTATCACCGGATCATAGAACCTTGCGCCATAATCATACTGGTTTAATTCATCTTGTAGCTCCTTCTTGTTATAAAGGTACTTGTTTTTAGCTCCACTTGTAGCAGTATTAATTTCTAAACCAAAAGGGTAGTAATCATCTACCTGTTTGGCTGTTGTACCCGAGGTTTGGTCGAATGTTCTGCGGCTGTTACCGAGGTGGTCGCTTAAGTTGTATTCGTAATTCCAGTTATTGGTTAAATCGGCACCATTCTTTAATACACGGCCTTCTTCACTTTGCACAAACTTTAAGTCGCCGTTTTCATATTGTACACCGGCTATATAGTCGGTTGAGGTTGATCCATTGTTTTTGTTAAGTTTCTGGCCTGCGGCATCATAGGTATAAGTTAAGTTTTTGCCGGGTACGCTCCGGGGTAGGTTAAGCATGTTGTAAGCTACATCGGTACTATTTCGGCCATCGTGGGTCATGTTCCCATTTGCATCGTAATTATAATCGCTCTGCGTAAGTCCGCTTACTGATTTAAGCTGATTGCCATTGTAGTTGTAAGTGAAGGTACCCGGGTTCATGACGCCGGTTCGGGTTAAATGCTGAATGTTGCCTAAATCATCATAATCAATCCCGTTTTCACTGTTACCCGTTTCGCTATTACCCGCCGTTAACCGGTTCATCGGGTCATAATAGTATACATAACGTTTATCCAGGTTGCCTGGCGTACCCCAATATTGGGTAGCAATGTTGCCATTAAACTGGGCATTATCGCCGGCATTGTAGTATAACCGCATGGCAAACAGATTACTGGTTATATTGGTAAGCCAGCTACGTTCATTGTAGGCGTAAACAACATCTTGTAAAAAGCTGCCGCCCTGGTTGGTAGAGTGCAAACGTTTATGCAGCAGCTGACCACTTTCATCATACGCAAGCTGACTCAGTAAAACTTCGGCACTTGCATCTGTTCCGGTTTTTTGCCAGGTGTTTGTTTTACGATCCATGTGGTCGTAATCATAACGGGCATTAATCACCAGGCCTTGTACCCATTGCGTATTGTGCGTACGGTGACTTTGCGTAAGCTTACCTGTAAAGCTATAATCGTTTACAGTATGGTCATAACCGCCGGCATGGTTCTGCACATAGCTTTCTCTAAGCTGTCCTTTAGTATCATAGTAGTGCACGGTCCAGAGCATATCACCATACGTGCCGTCAGACTTTAGAATAGCCGTTTTTGAGGCGGTAAGCAGTCCGTTTACGTTGTTGCTTATGCCACTGGCTGATGCTGAGTAATTAGATGGTTTACCTGGGAAGTTATAGTCGTCATAATAGTTGATAGTTAAATAAGCGGCTATATCCACATTGATCCGGTTTGAATTTGTATAGCCTGTTGCCGAGGTATTATCTCTATTTTCCCATAGTACCAAATCAGAATTGATATAGTCTTGAAACCATAAACGATGTTCCCGGTTTGGATTGCTCAGATTGTTATCACCTGGCGAGTTCGGATCTTGATAAATAGCGGTAAGTATAACACGACCTAAGTTGTCGTATTTGATCATCGTCCACTGCTGATGAGGTAGTGCCCGTTGATTTGCATCTTGGGTGAGCCGAACTTGATCCAAGGTGTTATATACCATAAATTCCCAGCCTTTACCCGGTAACTTCTTTTCTACAACCCGGTTTCTTCCATCATAATGATAGGCATAAACGTAATTGAGAAATACATTATCAGCTTCTCCAAAGCTTTGCGGATAGTTGCCTTGCGAAACAGGAGGGATTACATAAGCCAAATTCTGATAATCATCATACACGTAGTAAGTGGCTGCAGAATTACCGTTGTTGTCTTTCTGCACCATCTTACATACCACATGGCCTTGCTTATCTTTATACTCGATGGTTTGATGGGCATTTTCATCAGCAAAGGTGGTTTTATAGAGTTGGCCAGCTGCGTAATAATTATTATTCCAGTTCGCTCCATTGCCATCGCTGTTCACTTGCCAGAGTTTAACTTCCGAATCAACATTGGTACCATACGCAGTTTTTGTAGTATGTCCATCTACACCGGGTGAACCAGTACTACCAGCCAGTTGCCAGGCTAAGCCTGGTGCTCCCTGTTCTACTACACGGTTCAGAGGAGATGGTTCAAATACAATGGGTGTCCAGGGAAAATCATTATGAGCAAAGCTTTGTCCATAATAGCTGTTAGAATAAAAATCGGCTTGTTCACCTAAAGCGTTATCTCGGTAACTGCCAGGCGATGTGCTGTTAACTGCATAGGGGAGAAACTTTTGGGATTCTCTGCCATAAGCATCATAAACAAAAGGTTGCACCACATCAAAGCCATTAGTACTACCCTTAACCTGAATGTTTTGCAAGGGTCTGCCCAGTCCATCAAAGTAGGCAATGGATGCCATGACTTTACAGTTAGAAAGGTTTTTTAGCCCATTGGTGCTAAGGTCAGTTACCGTACTATCACGTGGGACGTAAGTAATCACATAATTCTGGTTACTGCTGGGTGTGGTGTTCAGGTTTTGACAGTCGGCCTCTGCCTTGATCAGTAATTGCAGATTGTTGCCTGGCGTGGCTGAAAAGGAGAAATCGTGCTTGAGTGAAATATTATAGGGGTGAGAGTACTGACCAGCAGGCAAAGTACCTGTTCTGCTATTAGGATCCAGTAAGGTTTGCCCCTGTAACTTGCCTGTACTTAAAAGCAGTACAAGCACCAGTGTGGAAAGCAAGCGCTCTGCACACCTGGGTTTAGGCATAAAGAGATTGTTCACGAAAATTCGAGTTAATAAGATTTAAGAATAGAGGAGTACCCTTGCTGAGCAGCAAGGGTATTTGTACCGGTTAATTAATGACCGGCGTAGTTGTATTCGTAGTGAGATTTTACGTTGCCGTAACGATCCCGAATGGTGATGAGACGTTGAAAGCTGTCGTATTCGTAATACAGTGTTTCGCCTTTAGCATCTGTTACGGAAGTGGTGCCTACTAGTGGATCATAGGTGTAAGTGGTCATTTGGGCATCCGCAGGACAGATGCGCAGATCATCAAACCAGATGTTAGTGCCGCCATTAGCGGCTCCATTATTATCTACTCTTAGGTTTAATTGAACCACATCTGCAGGAACTTCAAACACCTTGTCAAGATAAACCCAATGGCCAGTTTGATTAGTGCTCACATTATCTACATACGAATAGTAAGCTTGCTCACCTGGCTTCATCATAAATAAAAACAGGTCTATACTTGGCCCGTCACTATATACCCAGCCTGAATAGCGGAACTTACGGGATTTATTATGCTGATCAATTTGCAGCCAGGTATTACTATGGTAAGTAGCTTCCTTAGCCGGATCGGTGTTGGTAATACGAGCCGAATAATGGCCAGTGTGAGCGCGAGCGTTATCCTGCATCACGTAGTTGGCGGGGTAATCTGTTTTCTCTTCCACATTGTTGTAATAGACCTCGCTGGTGTCAGCTCCTGTGACTTGAGCTATTGGGTACTCCTTCTGGTAACCCCACAAATAGGTAATAGGTGCACCATCTGCTTTACTAACTGATCTAACATTTCCTTTTTCGTCGTAGCCCTGGTAGTTTATGCGAGGAACATAATCGTTGCTTACTGCACCTTTTTTGGTAGATACTTTTTGAGGATAAATTTGTTGTGTAACAGTAGAGGTAGAATGGCCACTGTTCCAAAAGCTGTAGTCTGTTTTTGTTGATTGTAAAAAATTATCCGTAGAGTTCTTGTACTCTAATTTCTCAACGATGGGAGTCCATTTATGCTGATCATTGACCATAGCAGTATAAGGTTGGCTTCCGGCAAAATCATGAGGATACTTCAAAACGGTTATAATATTATCACCTTTGCTTGTAGTAATCGTTTCCTTGGTAGGCTGTACATGAATTGGGTTATCATATTGATAGTTAATAGTGGTAGTTATACCATCTTTGAATGTATACTTATTGGCAAGCCTGTGCTGCCCTGAAGTGATGGAATAATCGCCATAATTGTAAGCAGAGTTCACCCTTGAGCCCAAGTAACTATCATAAGTTTGCAGATTATTTGCACTGAGCGAACCACAGTTATAGCTATCAGAGGCATACTCCACATATCGATCAATTTTAAGAGCACTTAAGGCGTCACCTAAAATATCTGTATAGTCATAATCTTCTTCATCAACTATCGAGTAATTGCCGTTGTCGTTTTTATAATGAGTCATCCCAGTAAGGTTCCCGGATGTCCAATCCTGAAAAGGTTTAAGATACTGCTTATAAATAACAGAGCCTTCGTTGTAAGCTGTAGACCCGTTACTCTCGTAAGTAGTTTTCTCTGCTGGCGAATAATCGTAGGAATATACCGTTTTACCTGCATTCTGCTGCCCATCACCAATATATTCAGCTACCTGCTGATAAACTACCGGACTGCCATGTGGGCAGATGTTGAACAGCGGATCACTGTAAATGTATCTTCTGCGAAAAGGCATGTCTAACGAAGCGATGTAGTTATAATTTGGATCATTCACTTCAGGAAAATAACCTTGTATGGAATATGAGTAATCTTCTATATTCCCCGGTACAAAATCCATAGCAGGAATCATATATTCATAATTTCTTACTTCCGGCGTTGCGCCTGGTGCACTATAGTGAGTAACTGTTTTCACCCGTAATCCGCCTACATCAGATCCTACAAAGTAATTTCCGTTTCCAAAGTTTGCGATAGATTTATTGCATTCATAATCATATGTCGTATAACCTCCTGTAGGGTAAGTTATTTTATTGAGTACAAACATTTTCATGTAAGTACTATCTGTTTTTCGACCATTTTGTCCAAGCGTTACATAGCCCCGTGAGGCTGGATTCACCTGTATTGTCCAAGCTGGCATCAGTGCGCCTGCAGCATTATTCCCCGTCGGCATTGAGCCGTTATAATACCCCCAATAATCCGTATTAGCCGATAAGGCTCCAGGTACTTCACCATTTTCTCTATTGTAATTAAACAAATAATGATTGATGAAATGATGATCAGCATCATAAAAACCGACTTGTTTAAGTAGGTAGCGCAAGTTCCTATTGCTGTATTCAAATTCAATGGTTTGTAATATAGTACCGGCTTTATTGTAAATTTCTACTCGCTGTAACATGCCTGTACTTGCATCAGGAATGAATTTAATTTCACCGTTTCTGAACTTTATTTTTGAGATAACATTTTCAGTGTAGTTTACTGTACTGTTAAATCCAAAGTCAGGACCATAATGCTCCAGTACTTCACTTTGTGTTTTTTGCATTCTGTAGCCCTCACTATCAAATCCGTAACAAGGCTTCCAAATCGGGTCATTATCGTCAATGTCGTCAATTATTGCATAGTCGGTTCGATTCGAGGTATATTCATGCAGGTATGAACCGCTGCTGAATGTAATATAATTATTGGGGTCAGTAGCTGATGTAATCTTGTTAACATCCCAGCAGGTGTTAACTCCTCCTTGATCTGCCAGTTCGGTGCCAACAAACTCATACTTAAAACCGTTTTCATCATAAATTATAGGTCCTAAGCCACCAGAATGAAACGAAATATTAATTGGTTTATAGGGAAGTAATAGCGGTGTGCGATTGTCGTCGCGACCTAAGACAAATTTTCCCGAATGATTATTAAAACTATAGGAAAAAATATCTGGTTCGGTATCATAGTTGTCCTGAGCCCATGAATCCATTAGTATATTCCGCTTATCCGATGTCATTATATCTAAGTCATATTTGGACTTAAATGGGACAGGAACCAAATTTGTCTCATCGGCTTTTCCTACAATGGTCCGGGTGATTCTACCACCATTGTTCAGTGTCCAGCCCATACCTACAAATCCATTGGGATCTGATGGCTTTGTGCCAGAAGCGTGATAGCTTAGCGTAATTGGAATAGTCAGATCACCTTCTTTAATAATATAAAGCGGAATATTAATGTCTGGTATACCAGTAAAATGCCCAATAGGATAATCAATGTATTTTTGAAATTGTTGCGCAGAAGGAGAAGGCGGAATGATTTGTGGCAAACGATCTGGAATTTGTGCTTTACTTAGATCGGCAAAGTACAGTAAAGTAAGTATTACAGTGACTACTTTACAAGAAGCATAATTTAGAATGTTCATTTTCTGCTGCTATATAAGGTTTTTAATTCCGCAATCTGTCGCTGCTGAGTTTGAAGACTTTCTTGTAGCTTATTAGTCTTCTTTTGTTGATTGATTTTAAGTTCGTCCATCTGTTTATCTTTTTCAATCAAATACAAAGTCAATTCCTCCACCTTTTTGGTAAGTAGCTTGTTCATCTCACCCAGGTTAATACCTTCTTTGGCTACTTCCTGCTCAGATGGCATATCCGGCAAATGGTGGTTTTGATCAATGTAGGATTTGACCTCAGCTAATGATTTTAAGTTGTAAGATGACTTAAATACGTAGTCAGGCCAGTTGTTTAAATCCACACGAACCTCTTTACTATGTATAGTGCCATTTACAGCTAATTTGGCGTCAGGATTAGCTGTACCGATACCTACACTACCACCATCTTGCGTTGATTTAATTATCATCGACAAATCCGGGAACATGCCATAGTCGTTGATTGCACTATTATAAGAGTGGGAAGTATAAAAAAGCATGTCGGATGATCGGGCGTATTCCGGATACCCATAAGTGCCAGGGCGGTCACTAAAAACTATTTCAGCAGAAGCATTACTAGGTCGATTAGCATCCTTAGTTGCATAAAAACTTAAAGCAGGAAAGTAATGAGTTTTAGTATCACTGAAAAAGTTAGCCCCCGATATCTCTATGCCTTTGTTATTCTCACCTGCGTTAACCACTAATTTGCTTAATGGATTGTCGGTTCCTATTCCCACATTGCCATTGGATAAGGCAAGTTCATCTTTGTTGCCATCCCAATATGAACTTAAAATCAGTTTGCTATAGTTATGTTCACCTGCATAAATTAGGCTGCTTCTCACCGATGGGCCAGGAAAATTCCTGTCGTACCCCGTAAATCGTAGTACTCCACCTGCGTTAGATGTATTAGACAAATTGCGGATAGTTAAGTCACCAGATACATCTAGTTTACTTTGTGGGTCGGGATTACCAATGCCTACATTACCGTTGCTGTTAATCCGCATTTTCTCCGTTCCTCCTACACCTAAAGCAAGGTTGGTTGACATGGATGGTGCAATTAGAGAGTACTTATCAGAAGCACCAGGTGCAGAAACAGAGATCTTAATATCCTGATCTACCAAGTTAGAAAAGTTACCAATGAGTCCAGAGCCTCCTACCACGAGTTTGGCATCGGGTGATGTTGTGCCAATACCTACATTGCCTGTGGGTAAAAACGTCATTATTGGACCTCCACTGTTTGGATTGCCAACAACAAATTTTTCACCACTATTCCATGCACCAGATCCAATAACCCATTGATTGCTATAGTCCTGTTCTGAAGTATGTGTATTAAAACCTATGCTAGCTTCACCATTCTCGACGGTTGGCGTTAACCTAAGTAGACCACCACCAGATGGACCCTTCAAGCTTAGTAGTCCTTCTGGTGTTGTTGTTCCAATGCCAACCTTTCCTGTTTGGCTGATAGTCATAGCATCATTGCCAGCTATCTGGAAAGCTAGTGGTTTGGTATTATCATCCGTAGTAATAATGGCTTTCTTGGTTCCCCAACCCAAGGCTAAGCCCCACAGCGTTGCATTATCACCCCATACGCTCAGTTTAGAAACTGGATTCATGGTGCCAATACCTACACTACCACTAATAAAGGCATTACCATTGGCAAAGCTTTGGTTTGCACCTGATGGATAGCCGATTAATAAACTAGTGTTTGCAACTTTGATAGGTTGGACATCAGTTCCCAGCAGGTTTAATCCATAATATTCTTGAATAGAAGTTTTATCGCCGCCACTTAGAAATCTAAGCCAAGAGCCGCCTCCCATCGGACCAGCATTATTAACTTGGGGAATATCTGTTTGCGCACGAGAGTTGTAGCCAGCCAGTAGGCAAGCTATTAAGAAAAAAAATTTTTTCATAAAGAATTTAGTTGTTAAAAGAATGTTGAATGGTAAGAATGTGTAGAAAGCATTCTTGTGAAAAGTAAAATGATGAGTTGAATTTAAAACACAAGTTAGGTGTCAGGATGGGGTTTCATGTGATGATTAAATTGTAATGGAATCTGGTTAATGTAATTATAGCATGCAGTATTGCTCCTCAATAGAGCGTTCATTTTCAGTATGATGTTGACGGAACATCTTTTGGTGAAGTATTTTAATTATACCTTATTAATTTACTTTATGATTTATATGCTTATCGGCATAACTTATGTTGTTTTTTTATCTTTGAGAAACAGTATCCTTAAAATTATTTACGTGAATAATTTTGGTTGTTACATAGTCTGAGATAATTTTAACAGCAAAGTACTACGCAACATAGGTTCGATAATGAGACTTTTAATTTTTACAATGCTAGAAAAACTGAAGTTTTGCTTTGAATTAGAGAGTAATTCGAAAGAGTAAGCAAACATAAAACTTAGGTTTGATATTTCCTAATATTTTTAGCAATTTATTGTAATCAAAATAGACATTTGTCTTAATGCCTTTTATAAATACAACCATTGTTAATCCATTTAGCAATACATTACCTCACCAGTTCCGATGAGTTCAGCAAGAAAAAGAGTAGTGTAACTTCATATTTTTTAAAGTATCTTCTTTAATTAAGATATATAATTTCGTGTAGAGATAAAAATTGTTTCAAATGCAAAATCAGCCCAATCGAATGTAAGCTGTTTTATTCGTTGCAGCATAATCCTGGTTGTATCTAACACTACACTCTCCGAGTTGAAAGGGAACAAACCTGTGCAATTCAGTTCCTTGTTTGACTTGTTTAATCATCAGGCTTTGACTGTAGTAGGTCATGAGTCGTTAGAAAATCAAGCATTAAAGATAAACTATTGTATTAGTTTTCAGGAAGTATGGTTTGTAATGTTTTTTCTTCTTTTTCACCCATAAGCTCATAATTATTCAGTGCCTTGGCCAAATTTTGCTTTATCTGTTTGACCAAAATTTTTGGTCCGAGTACTTTTATCTTAGCACCAAAGCCCAATAATTCTCTTTCCAACTCGAAATTAAGTATTACCCGTATGCTTAAAATTTTATCATCTGGTTCTTCGCTCAATATCTGCTGAGTATGATGTAGCGGTTTGGTAATTACATATGGCGCACTCTCCTTATCAATCCAAAATACCACTTGGCTATCTTTCTGATTGGGCGATTTAGTTACCCCAATGCAGTTATTATAATAGGTAGATAAATCAATGATGGTATTCTCACGGTAGGCATCCGCATGTTCTTCCAGCGTCTGGATACGATCAAGTGCCAGCGTAAGCAAAGGCGAATAGCGCGCATGCGATACACCGAGCACAAACCACCGGTTACGATATTCTTTTAATAAGTACGGACTAAAGCAAAACGTATTCGCCTCACGCGCTTTAAACGACTGGTAAGTTACGCACATCGTTTTTTTAGCGACGATAGCTTTACGGATAGTTTCAATCCATTCCAGTCCTTTCAGGTTCTCGTTCTTCTCAAAATCAATTACAGGTTGGGTTTGATTTTTTTGCGTATAAATTTTATCCTCCAGTTTACTCACCATCTCGTTTAAGTCGGCAAAGTGGTTAAAACCTTTAAACTGTTTGAGTAGATCTGATACTTCGGTGAGCACCTGCATATCTTGATGATTAAGTGGAATATTGGTAATGCTATAGTTTTTGTCGCTGTAGGTATAGTAGCGCTTATCTACTACAATAATTGGTGCTTCGTAACCCAGTTTATTACTGCGCATTGTTTTAATATCCGCCTGTACAGTTCTGCGGCTTACGCCTTTGTCAATCCCCTGAAACTCGTACAAGGCATCTGAACAAGCATCAATTAAATCCTCCAATGTCCATTTTTTATAGCGATTGCGTAAGCAGTTATCAATGGTGCGGTAACGAATTAAGGCATTACGGTTGACAGGCATAAGGTTGAATATTTTGATAAATATGAATAATATTTTTTACTACGCAAAAAGGCTGCGCATTGGTTATTCTACTTTGCATCGTCAATCAAAAATGAAGTTATGGAAAAAGAGAAAATAAGTAATGGTGAGATCAGCAATTTAGGTGTAACCGACTTGGAACTGCTGGTTACCTTTAGCCGGGTAGCCAACGGTTTGTTAAAGCACAACGTGATGGATAAACCACAAATACTGGTCAACCTGGAAGCTCTTATTGATGAGCCCATGCCTTACGCGCTTAAAAAAGGCGGCAAGTTTAAAAATCTGGCCGAAAAAGTAATTGAACTACGCAAAGAAGGCAAGTTTGTAAAGCAACAACGCTCGGTACATGAACTTAAAAAAGAGATAGCTAATTTTCCGGTTTATGGTATTGAAAATATTGAACCCGGGGCGCTGGCACAGATGAAAACAGCTATACAATTGCCTATAGCTGTGGCCGGTGCCCTGATGCCTGATGCGCATCATGGTTATGGATTGCCTATAGGTGGTGTGCTAGCTACCCATGTAGATACCATTATACCTTATGCGGTAGGGGTAGATATTGCCTGCCGTATGTGCTTGAGCATTTTTGACTTGCCAGCAGAAACCATTGATAGCAAAAAGGACGACCTGAAAAACCTACTGCTAAACAATACGCATTTTGGTATGGGTAGCGAAACCAAAAGCCACCACGATACCACTTTATTCGATTGGCCCGAATGGAGCGCTACCAAGCAAATTCGTGCGTTAAAAGATAAAGCCTACAAGCAGTTAGGAACTTCGGGTACGGGTAATCACTTTGTAGAATGGGGCGAATTAACTGTTGAAGAAGGTGCTCTGACAGGCGTGCCATCCGGTAATTACCTGGCTTTGCTATCGCACTCCGGTTCGCGTGGATTTGGGGGGAGTATTGCAGCTTATTACTCAGAAATGGCCATGATGAAGACTAAGCTGCCGTAAGAAGCCAAGCACCTGGCTTGGTTGGATATGAATGCCGAAGAAGGGCAGGAGTACTGGATTGCCATGAACTTGGCCGGTGATTATGCCAGTGCTAACCACCACGAAATACATAATAAGATAGCTGCGGCTATGAAGCTGGAGCCGCTGATGCGAATTGAAAACCACCACAACTTCGCCTGGAAAGAACAACTGGCCGATGGTACCGAAGTGATGGTACATCGCAAAGGTGCTACCCCGGCTGGTGAAGGTGTGCTGGGTATTATACCGGGCAGCATGAGTACGCCAGGCTTTGTAGTACGGGGAAAAGGCAATGCCGAATCGATCAACTCTGCCTCGCATGGTGCCGGGCGTTTAATGAGCCGGAGCGCGGCTTTTAAAACCATTAAGCGAGACTTGGTGGCTGCCGAATTGCTGGACAAAAGGATTACCTTGTTGGGCTCTGATCTGGATGAAGCGCCAATGGTGTATAAAAACATCCATACTGTAATGGCCGCACAGCACGATTTGGTGGATGTGTTAGCAAAGTTTCAGCCGAGGATTGTGCGGATGGCAGATCCAAAGGAAAGGTCAGAGGGTTAGGAATCGTATGTTAATATACCTAAGTAATATTTATTTTATCTGTATATTAACAATATAATAGAAGACAAAATGATTGTACGAGATTATTACTCAGTTAGAACTGGAAAAATAACACCGGAAAGCAAAGTGAACTTTGATGTATTGAAGAAGCTATTTCAAATAGCCTACAACAAATTGAATAACGAAGGATACTTTCAAAAATATTTTGGCATCGATTGCTCCGATGGTTTTATTGAGGGTAAGTTGGGTGGAGATGTTGAATCAATCATTTTTATAAATTTAAGAAAGGAAAATTTATATCCAATATGCAAAAATTTGCCTGACTACTCTGAGGATGACTTTTTTGATATGATCGAATTTCTGCATGATCATTCATCTAAAGGTTTAAGCGGCACATATCACCAGTGGAATCAATGTGGTATGCACTACGAAACGTTTGATGATGAAGAAGGCAAAAGATATTTTCGGCAAACATTAAATCCAATTTTGAAAGAATACTTGAATGGATTCGAAATCTCAAAAGATGGTGAAATTTTGGTATTCTCAGACACAGGGCTTTCTACACTCTTGGATGCTAAGATTCCAGCTGAGGATGAAGAAAATATAGCTGACAAAATAAACAATGCTGTCATAAAATTTAGAAGATATAAGTCGACATTGGACGACAGGAAGAATGCTATTAGAGAGCTGGCGGATGTTTTGGAGTTTTTACGTCCACAGCTAAAAAGTTATTTGAATAAAAAAGATGAAAATGATCTTTTTAATATTGCCAACAACTTTGGGATTCGACATCACAACAATGACCAGAAGATAAATTATGACAAAGGGATATGGTACAGTTGGATGTTTTATTTCTACCTATCTACTATACATGCTGTTTTAAGGATGATAAACAATCCTAAATAAATACCTTCTTAAAGTGAATTTTAAAACTTTGATGGGTATGAATATCAATGATTAAAGTATTTGCGTATAAATTACCAATAATTTATTTTTAAATCGTTCAACTTAATCATTATGTCCGAAGATAATCTAAACCTTCAAAATGAAACCATCAGTTTATTACAAATTTCAAGAAGAAGAAAGTTACTTCCTTGGTGGGTGCTAACATTTACCTGGATATTCTTAGTATTTGGGGCCGCAGTTCCTGTAATAGTTGTCATGGGATTACTTAAATTTAAGTTTCAAATTTCATTGTTAGGTTTATCAACAAACAATCCATTGTCAATTACTGCTTTATTTTTGATACTTATTTATTTGTACAAAGGATTGGTTGCATTTGGTTTATGGACCGAAAAAGATTGGGCCATAAAGACCGCTAAAGTTGATGCTATATTGAGTATTGCTATTTGCCTTTTTGCAATGATTTATACATGGATAATACCACAAACAGCAGGAATGCACAATTTTAGCTTCAGGCTTGAGCTGTTTATTATTATTCCGTATTTACTTAAAATGCGACAAATTCAATCTGCTTGGGAAAGCTTTGATACTAAAGAACTACAAGGTGATAGTGCTTATTTAAACAATTAAGTTTCCTTACTTACCATAGTTTTCTTAATGGCAGAATTTTTACCACTAAGTTTAGTAGTGTTAAAAGTTTTCAATGGCAGTAAAAAATTATTAAAAATATATTTTACTACGCAAAAAGGCTGCGCAGTAGCCTCCAATCTTTGTATCAACAAATCACAAAAAGGAGGCTTCCATGAAATTCAACCTGTTAAGCAAAGCAAAAAAAGCACTGGTAAACCATGAGGGTGCCAAAGCTTACGCTATGTCGCCAGAGATGGAGTTGTACACTACGGTAGTAACTTGGTCGCTTAATGATTCGTTTTATGAAAAGGACGAAGACCGGTTAAAGCGTCTGCGTACACTAATCGGCAAGTGCAACCCGGTATTTGTAGGTAAGTTGGCGGTTTACGCCCGTACTAAAATGTATATGCGTTCGGTACCACTGGTACTAGTAACCGAATTGGCCAAAATTCATTCGGGTGATGACCTGATTGCCCGTGTAACGGATAAGGTGATTAACCGTGCTGATGAAATTACCGAGCTTTTAGCTTGCTACCAGCAACTCAACCAGCGTTCCGGCCCTAAAAAGCTGAACAAGCTAAGTAAGCAGCTGCAAAAAGGATTATCGGCGGCTTTCAATAAGTTTGACGAATACCAGTTTGCCAAGTATAACCGGCCTGCCGAGATCAAATTGCGTGATGCCTTGTTTCTGGTTCACCCTAAAGCAAAAGACGAGTTGCAGCAACTACTATTTAACAAAATAGTGAATGGCTCGCTGCAAACGCCTTATACTTGGGAAACTGAACTATCAGGATTGGGCCAATTGAGCTTTGACAGTGAAGAAGCCAAATTTGAAGCTTTTAAAGTAAAGTGGGAAGAACTGATTGACAGCGGTAAGCTGGGCTACATGGCTATGTTGCGTAACCTGCGCAATATAATGGAAGCTGGCGTATCTTATCAGCACATTCAAAAGGTATGTTCAATACTTTCATCTGCCGAACAGGTGGTTAAAGCTAAACAGTTTCCATTTCGTTATTTATCGGCTTATCGTGAATTGCTGAATATAGAAGCCGAGCCTCAAGGCCGTAGCTTAGTTGAAAAAGTGAGTCGTTTATTATTGAACGGCAATATGGGTTATACTGGAGAGGTATTGGAAGCGCTGGAGAAAGCTGTACAGGTTAGTGCAGCCAATATTAAAGGCTTTAACTTTAATACCCGTGTGTTGCTGGCCTGTGATGTGTCTGGTTCTATGCAGCAACCCATATTTGCCAAATCAAAAATGTTGTTGTATGATATTGGTTTAATGCTGGCCATGCTGTTACAATCGCGCTGCAAAAATGTGCAGGTGGGCATGTTTGGCGACAAGTGGAAAACGATTGCTGTGCCACGTAATAACATATTGGGCAACGTGCAGGAGTTTTACAAACGCGAAGGTGAGGTAGGCTACGCCACGAATGGTTACTTGGTAATTAAAGACCTGTTGAATAGGCGAGTAGAAATGGACAAAGTAATGCTGTTTACCGATTGTCAGTTATGGAACAACATGGGCAATAATGACCATATACAATCCTTGTGGATACAGTATAAGCAAAAGGTAGCTCCTGATGCTAAACTATACCTGTTTGACCTGCGAGGTTACGGACAAGCGCCATTACAGCTACAGCAGTATGAAGTATACTTGATAGCCGGCTGGAGCGATAAAATATTTGAAGTACTGGATGCTTTAGATAAAGGCGGCTCGGCTATTACCGAAATACAAAAGACAGAATTATAATACAGTATGGGCCGCTACAATCTGGCCCATACCTTGAAAGAGATCAAAATATAAGGATGCCGTAGAAACGGGTTACTTCGCTAGCATTGGAAGGGGGAGGGCAGTGTGGTGCAAGCCGTGCTGTGGGTTCGAGTCCCAAAAGCGGTTCCCCCGGCCTGAATCGCCTGTTGCTCCTTATCTTAAAGAAGGTGCCGTAAATAAGTGTTACTTCGAGTTTTTACCTCCCAAGTCGCCGTTTCGAACCCGGCCTTAAGTGTCACAGTTTACCGTACGCTTTTGTAGCTCAGTTGGTAGAGCAGGAAATAGTCACTTGTTGCTTGTAGCCCTTCTTAAAAGAATTTATACCTACCTTGTCATAAAGAACGTGGCGTAGATGTACGCTACTTCGGGTCGCCAGTTCATCTGCTCCGCTGCTTTATCTGTTAGCCTAATGGGTATACAACCCTGAAACTCACGGTGCTTGCAACATCGCTTTTTAATACTGCATGCTGCTGAACGGCAGAAAGCTCCTGTATTGCTGTCACGAAAATTCTGTTTTGATTTGCAAATCAGTTCGTTACCTAGCTTAGGTAACTATTTAAGCGACGTTCAATAGTAGACAGAAGCCGCTTAAATAGTTCCGGGCAAGAAATTAAGGTTATTCCGAAGTCAACACTTCATCCAGTTGGTTATAAGTCATTGCAGAACCTTCTATAAAGCCGCCTTCCGCAAACCATTTAAAGGTGTTTTCATCATCAAAGACGTGAGTAGCTTCTATCTTGGTTCTATTACCTTCGATGGAAAAGAATTTGTTCTCTGTATAGGATTTTGGCCCTTCTCTGTTCGGGTTACCTTGGTCATCACAATACATACCTATAGATGAAAAACGGGTGCCGTTTTCTATCGTAGTAAATTCATCATACATCCAGTGCCGTTCGCCCTCGGGGCCAATCATGAGATAAGTCGATACGCCGCCAACTGTAAAATCCCAAGTCTGGTCTTGAATCGTCCAATCTTTTGGCACGGCCCATTGTTTAAGCAGTTCAGGATCTGTAAACGCTTTCCAAACTTTTTCTATCGGCGCATCAAATTCGCGCGATAGGTAAATTCTTTTGACAGTCCAGTCGACTTTAAAAAGAAAGTTCTTGTTCATAATGGTTAAGTTTACATAAATACAATTATGCTGTAGCCAGTAATTCTTCCAGTTGATTCAGGCCCATAGTAAAGCCGCCTTCAAAGCCCATTTCCACCATCATCTTTATGGTTGCTTCATCATCGAAGCTCAGGTTTACCACCACCTTAGTTTTACTACCTATGGCGATAAATTGGTTATCCCAATGTCCTACTGGCGCACCCGGCGTCGAGTTGCCGTTCTCATCCGAAAACACAGCATCAGCCGCAAAACGGCTTCCCTCTTCAATAGCTGTAAATTTTACATGGCTCCAGTGCACTTGACCTTCTGGGCCTTCCATAAAATACAACCAAGCACCGCCTACTCTAAAGTCCATCGATTTGGTTTTGGCCACCCAGGGCTTTGGTCCCCACCATTTTTCGAGCAAGTCCGGATCTGTCCAGGCTTTCCATACTTTTTCAATCGGTGCATTAAACTCACGTACAACATGAATTTTCTTTGCAGAAAGGTCTTTTTCAAAAACAAAATTGTTGGTCATAATTGGTTGGGTTTATAAGTTTTCTAATAAGTTGTCTAATTGGTTAAAGCGGTCTTCCCATAATTTGCGGAATGCGGCCAGCCATTGATCTACCTCTTTCATTTTCTGAACATTTAAATAGTAATAGATCTCACGACCTTGTTGCGCTTGTGTTAGTGCACCACACTCCGTCAATATCTGCAAGTGCTTTGAAACCGCCTGCCTACTGCTTGCAAATTGCTCTGCAATGGCATTAGGGGTCATGGAGCCAGCCATGAGCAAGGTTAAAATAGCCCGGCGGGTCGGGTCGGCAATGGCTTGGTAAATATCACGTCTCATAATTATATGCAACTGATTAGTTGCAAATATAGATGCAATCGTTCAGTTGCACAAATCAACTTGAAATTAATTTCATCATGAATACCCTGGGTAGTTATGGACCGCAAAATTCAATTTAGACTTAATGGTAGTGAAAAATATTCCGGTGACAAGTTCAATTGTTACACGCTGAGGTTGGATTTTTGATTGACACCTTTTAACTCGATGATGGTTTTGCGGAATAAAAAACACATTGACATTATCAAAAATTTAAGCTTGGATAGCTTACAGGCTCGTAGGTGATTTACCTCATTAAGTAACCATTTATTTAGCACCATTACAGACTTAACGAAAGTTAGATTGGGGAGGGAAGATGTTGTGCGCTGGGAGAGTTCTTCCCCAAATGAGCAGATGAAACTATTTTCAAATTGATAAAAAGCAAATATACAGCTATAACAAGGTGTATCTTCAAAAAGGTATTCAGGAACAAAATCAGTTTAAGGCCCCGATGTTATTACCAAGCGCAGCAGTAGCTGCATTATTTGCTCAACAAGCTCGCCCTTACAAAAGCAATTCTTATGTCCATGTTATTTACTAGCACACCCATAGCAATACTAATAATTGTAGGGAGGGCTTCCTTATTAATCAGGCAACCATTCGGCCAAGTAAGCAGTGGGAAAGAGATCGAATCAACAATCAGGATGAATTGTAATCAAGTATGATTCGTAGCCTTAGTAGCTTCGGAACTTCAAATAGTGTTTACTAAATTATGCTTGAATCTGCCCTGAAATTACTACGGAGAAGTTCAGACGGGCCAACACTATGTCGCTTAGTTCAGCGGATACTTATGATAAGTTTGCTTTTTTACATACAGTTCTTGCACCAAGGTCATACCAATGGCCACAATCGGGGTAGCCAGCAGCACGCCCCAGAAGCCGGTTAGTGCGCCCATAGCTACCTGCGCTACTACGGTAAGCACCGGTGGCATGCTGATCATTCTTTTTTGAATAATGGGCTGTGTAACGGCGCTTTGTATCACCTGTACCAGGGTGTACAACCCGAAAGTGAGTAAAGCCGTAGTTGGCCCCTGCATCAAACCCAGCAGCGTGGCGGGAATAACGGCGATGATAGGCCCGAAATTAGGTACAAAGTTGAGAAAGCCAGCAATCAGCGCCAGGGTGAATACCAAAGGCAAGCCCAGCGCCCACAAACCCAAACCGGTAAAAACAGCAATAAAGAAAAACCCGATAATCTGTCCTTTAATCCATTTTTTCAGCACATCACCCAATTGGTCAAGCAGCTCATCCCCTTTGTCTTTCGCTGTTTCCGGCAGCAGGTGCACCACTCCTCTTTTGTACATCATAGGGCTGGCTACAAAGAACATGGTAATCAGGATAATCAGATACAAATCACTCAGGGCGCCAAAGCTGGATGAAAAGAAATGCCTCACGAAAGCAGAGGTTTTACCTCCGGTTCCGCTGGAATTGATGTAATCCAACACCTTGCTGCCCAAAGCAGATTGCTGCAACTGCGACTGGGCGTGCTGAATGGTGGAAGGCAGAGTGTCAGACAACTGCGTGATCTGCGACTCGAGCCTGGAACCGGCGAACCAAAAGAAACCAACCAGCAGCAACAGGTTTAAAGTTACCGAAACAATCAGGCTTACTTTGGCCGGCAAGTGCAGGTAGCGCTGTAAAAGCCCTGTAAAACCGTAAAAATAAATAGCCAGCAACGCACTGGCTAATGTGAGCAGGATAATACTGACAATGGCTTTAAACAGCAGCAAAAACACGGCGATTAGCGCCAGTATGCTCCACTTGATCCATGTCTTTTTGATGTACACGGCCCAGTCCACTGGTTCTTTGCTTTTGTCTTCAGGGCTCATAGTTTTCAATCAGGAATGTTAACTTTTAACAGACATTTGTATTAACTTAAGGTTAACTACCAACCATCAAGGTTGTTTTTAGTTTCAAAAGCAAAGTTTCAAAAACAATCGCTTAAACTTAAAGTTTTATCCTTCTTGCTGATCCTTGCTCATCCTCCGAAGGATGAACGATAATTATTCACTTTTATCTTACTTAGATTCCGCTTATGCAACATGTCAGCTTTTTTATACACAAACCCGTCATTGCTATTGTGGTTATTGCAGCGCTTGGAATAACTTCCTGCTCCAAAAAAGTAAACTTCATTACCTCGGGTGTTGTGCCTGCCGCCGAAGGGTACATCAAAATTTCGAAAGACGAAAATCAGAATTATGCTATTGATGTAAATGTAAAGCGGCTGGCAGAACCCTCCCGCCTGAAACCACCAAAAGAGCTTTACCTGGTGTGGATGGAAAGCAAAAGTAACGGTGTTAAAAACCTGGGCCGGCTGAACAGTTCCAGCGGTTTCTTCTCCAGCGACCTAAAAGGTTTACTGCATGCCGTTACCCCGTTTAAGCCGGAAAGAGTATTTGTTACGGCAGAAGACCAGGCCAATATTCCTTATCCGGGCGCCCAGGTCGTGTTAACCACTAAAGAGTTTAAATAGCGATTATACCCTTGATTATCAATAACTGAAAACATGAAATATACTACATTCAGAAAACCATTATCTATTTTATTGTCATCCTCGCTGCTGTTTTTAATCAGTGCCTGCGGTGGGCCAAATGATAAAGATATTCAGGCTAATGTTGCCAAAGCACTGCAAAGCAACCCGGCTTTAAAGGGGGTAACTTCCAACGTAAAGGATGGCGTTGTGACGCTTTCGGGTGCATGCCAGGGTGAAGGCTGTGACTCCCTCGCCGAGCAACAGGTAAAAAAAATAGACGGCGTGAAAAGCGTAAAAAGCCAGATGTCTCATGAAGCAACTACGGACCTGACCCTTCGCACCACCGTACAATCTATTGTAAGCCGGTATGATGGCGTGCAGGCAGATGTGGCCGCCGGTGTGGTGGTGCTACGCGGTACAATTGAGAAAAAGCAGGTGGAAGCATTGATGAACGAATTGCAGGCGCTAAAACCTAAAAAGCTGGACAATCAGTTAGCGGTTAAGTAAATGTCATAAGCTTCTACTTAGGTTAGAAAGTATCTTTTTCTGAAAGAGTTGGTATAGGTTTTATAAACTTTGATCATACAGCCATGAACAAATGGGGTTTAATGGTGCTGACCATTCTGGTGGCAGCTGGAGTAAGTATTGCTTCCTTCAAGATAATGGAACATAACTTCCATCCAGTTCCTGTTAAGGATAAAACCGGGCGTATCCGTTTTGTGCCGGAAAGCAGCGTGCCGGATTCAGCAGCAGCAATTTACCCTGACCTCACCCAGGCAGCAGCCATGGCCTCGCGGCAGGTGGTACATATCAAGGTGAAGCTAACTGCTCAAAACAGTGCGGAAAGCAGCGTAATACCCGGTTACTATGGTGCTCCGCAACAACCCGTTCCGGTAATGGCCTCCGGCTCAGGTGTTATACTCAGCCCGGATGGTTATATTATTACCAACAACCATGTGGTGGAAGATGCGGCCCAGATGGAAGTGGTGCTCACCGACAAACGCACATTTCCGGCAAAGCTGATCGGCCGTGACCCAAACACCGATCTGGCCTTAATTAAAATCAGTGCTTCCGGACTAAGTGCGGTAAAATTGGGCAATTCCGATAATGTGCAGATCGGCCAGTGGGTACTGGCTATTGGATACCCGTTCTCCCTGAATACTACCGTTACGGCCGGCATTGTGAGTGCTAAGGAAAGAAGTATCGGTATTATCGGTAATCATGAACGGGAACGTTCTGATGAAAGCTCATCTATTGCTACAAATTCGGCCATTGAGGCCTATATACAAACCGATGCTGCCATCAATCCGGGTAACAGCGGCGGCGCATTGGTAAATACCCAGGGCGAACTGATCGGGATTAATGCAGCCATTGCCTCCCAGACCGGTGGCTATGAAGGTTACGGTTTTGCCATCCCGGTAAACCTGGCCCGCAAAATTGTGGATGATTTGAGAAAATATGGCACGGTAAAACGTGGGTACCTGGGCGTTGTTTTCCCTTCGCCATCTACCGAAACGCAGGAGCTTAGCCAAAGAGGAATTGATCCGGGCAGTATTCAGGGGGTATACATTACCGGTGTGCAGGAAGGGAGTGCTGCCGCTGCAGCAGGCCTGAAAGAAGGCGATGTGATTCAGCAGATCGACGGACATGAGGTGAATTCATCGGTAGAGTTTTCAGAACGGATAGCCCGCCACCACCCGCAAGATAAGGTAAGCTTAAAATATCTTCGGAATGGTAAAATAAATGAGGCCACCGCAACATTAAAAGCTCAATCATCGGCTGCACCAGTTACCGCAACAGGCCCATCAATCAATGACATATATAATAAGCTAGGAGCTCGTTTTGCACCGCTCACTGAGCAGCTCAAACAGCGCTTTCAGGTTAGTTCCGGTATGCTGGTTACAGCTATAGCGCGGGGTGGCTTTTTTGAGCAAATTGGTATACAGCCCGGATCCATTATCGTGAGTGTGAATGGCGTACAGGTCAACAACCCGCTCGTACTCAATAAAACCCTGACGGCTGCTACCAGCGGAACTGTAAGAATTGCCTGTATCACACCGGATGGGTCAAGGGTGATGTTCAATTTGTCATTAGGTACTTAATTAATAGTCCATTTTTAAGGGCAAATTAGGGAGCATTTTAAAAAGAATATAATGAGTGATGAAGAAAAGCAGTTCCAAAGTAATCGCATTATCTACTAACTGGGCGCTTTTATTCTGTTCGGCTTAGTAGCCCTAATCGGTCAATACTTTTACTGGAAGTATAAGGAAGGAGCAAAAAACAAGACCACTACGTCCGCTGTACAGCCTACAGCCAGTCGGCTTTCTTCGGCTGTCGATGAATACGTCCGTTGGTCAGATGCGTTACCGGACCGGAAAATGAACGTAGGTCATGAGCTAACGAGAACGGGACTCAGGAAGATCGCTGCTGTTTTAATAGCCTTTTCAAATGCTGCGGACACCCGGGTTTAGGCAGCAGCTACCAAGATTAATCTGCTGATTATGATTTCAGTTCTTCAAACATCAATTATATGTATGTAGCTAAATAAGATGCGTCATGAGGACACTTAGAGAAAATAGACCTAAGCTTATGGTGGATATATTTGAAGGACAAACCAAGCTGTTCTGTGTGCCTCGAATTATACTAAGTTTTGTTGACGTTAAAGAAATTTTATGACCAAAAACAATAAATTAAAATGGTCAAAGTGTTTTGATTCTCTTGTTAACTTTTACACTGACAGATGTAAATTTTTACATAAAGTGGTTCGGCTTTAGTTCTAATGTGACATCAACATAGCGATAACCTACCAATAAGACTACCTTAAGGTTCAATGATTCGACTTATTTTAAAGATACTTTCATTTCGGATTACCATTTCGTAGACTTGCCTTAGAAAGCTTCTACTTTTAAAGATGATATTCAGTTTCTCCGCTACACCTGATTTTGATTTTCTAACACATTTTGCCCGTCATGTTGGTACTGCAGTACATCATGATCTGCTGATCATGCCAGAGCACTTGGGAAAGGGTTATATACGGAAATTAGCCTTCGGTTCAGACTTTAAAATTACGCTGCACCATTATACACTCCGAGAGGATTTGATCATCAAACGTAATTCATCAGGCTTGGGCAATGAACTGATCACTATCTTTTTTTACAGCAACGAGCAGTCGCTAAGTATCGCTTTTAATGACAATCCGCTGGTACTTTTCTCTCAGCGGGATGATTCGGCTGTCCAGGTCACTTCAAACGATTTGAGTTCCACTATACATTTTCCTGCACATCATGATATTCACTATGTGGTGGTTGCCATTTCGCCCGCTTATTTAACTGCATTATTAGCGATGACCAATGCCAACTCGGTCATCCAGACCATTACCGGCAGCAGCAATTCCTTTCTTTTCTTTGAAAGCATGACGGCTGAAACCAAGCTACTGCTCAAGCATATTGCAGCGGTAGATATGAATGGCAGCCTGAGCCACTTTTACATGCAGATCAAGGTACAGGAGCTACTATACCTGCTGTTTCATCAGTTAACCTCACGGGAAAACACCATGCATCAAAGCATCAATAGTGCAGATGCAGAGCGATTATTGCATATCCGCAGCGAGATCATCAGCGATTTAAGCGTACCGCCGGTACTTAGTGAGTTAGCTAGGATTGCTGCCATGAGTGAAACTAAACTCAAGCAGTTGTTTAAGCAAACTTTTGGCGATACCATCTACAACTACTATCAGCAGGTACGTATGCAGGAGGCCGCCTTCCTGTTAAAGCAAGGCAATCGGTCCGTTGCAGAAGTAGGTTACGAGCTCGGCTTTACTAATCTCAGCCATTTTAGTCGATTGTTTGAAAAATATTATGGCCTCAACCCTAAACGGTATTCCTCCCAATACTAATATAGCTTATACCGGATTGGACTGATTTTGCGTCCTATAGTGCTATTATCAGCTGCGGATTAGGCCCACCTTTGCTATGTCAATCAAAACATAGCAACATGAAAAAGTTATTCATGCCGTATCATAACGGCGCACTGCAATTAAAGAATCATATCGTCATGGCACCCATGACCCGAAGCCGAGCTGTAGGCAATCTGCCCAATGCCCTCATGGCTACCTACTACCGCCAACGCTCAGGTGCCGGGCTCATCATTACAGAGGGGACTTCACCAAGCCCTGAGGGTTTAGGCTATCCACGTATCCCCGGTATTTTTTCAGAGGCTCAGGTGGAGGCATGGAAAACTGTAACCAATGCTGTTCACGAAGGTGGGTCAAAGATATTTCTGCAACTGATGCACACCGGTAGAGTCGCTCATATTGCCAATTTACCGGAAGGTTACGAAGTGGTAGGTCTTTCCAGTATCAGGGCTGCCGGCGAGATCTATACCGATAAGGAAGGTATGCAGGAACACTCCGCTCCTACAGCGCTGGATGCTGCTGGCATCACTAATTTGATCAGTTTTTTTGTTAAAGCTGCTCAGAACGCTATTAAGGCCGGGTTCGATGGTGTGGAGCTTCATGGAGCTAACGGTTATATTTTAGAGCAATCGTTGAATACTTTTGTTAATAACCGTACAGACACTTATGGTGGTTCTATAGAGAATCGTAGCCGTTTAATCTTAGAGGTAGCTGAGAACATTGCTTCTGCAATTGGTGCTGAAAAGGTCGGAATAAGATTATCGCCATACTCAACACTAAGCGATATGCCAGCTTACGGCGATGCAGAAGTTCATGAAACTTACGCATACCTTGCCGGTAAACTACAGGAAATAAGCGTTGCTTATATTCACGTATCCAACAGTCCTAGCATTCCAGAAAAGACGCATCAGGTAATTCGTAATAATTTCCTTAATACCCTCATTTATTGTAACGGACTCACCGCCGAAACTGCCGAAGCCAAGTTACAGGCTGGTACAGCCGACCTCGTCGCCTTTGGCAGAAGTTTCTTGGCTAACCCCGATTTTATCAGGAGGATAGAAAAAAACGAACCCTTAAACGAGCCGGATTATAATACCCTTTACACTCCAGGCGAACAGGGATATAACGACTACCCTGTATTAAATTAAGTATTTACCATTAAAACATAAACAACATGAAAATTACCACCACAGGCTCATTAGGTAATGTAGCCAAACCTTTAGTTAAAAAATTGATTGCAGCTGGTCATGAAGTCACCGTCATCACCACCCAGGCTGACCGCCAAGCAGAGATTGAGGTACTTGGCGCAAAAGCAGCCGTAGGTTCAATCAGCGACGCCACATTTTTAACCGAGGCTTTTAAAGGTTCAGATGCGGTATACATCATGATGCCGCCTTCCATAGGAAGTGCTAACTTCATTCAAAATATTGCGGATGCTGGGGAAGCTTGTGCTGAGGCGATTAAAGCGTCTGGTGTAACCCGCGCAGTAATGCTCAGCAGCGTAGGCGCAGATGCGGACAGCGGAACCGGCCCGATACAAGGCACGCACCGTGTAGAGCAGATACTGCAAAAGTTGGACGGGGTTGATGTGACCGTATTAAGGTCAGGATTTTTTTACATAAACTTTTTAAGAGATATACCATTGATCAAAAGCAGAGGCATATTTGGCAACAATTATAGCGGAGATGTCCAACTGGCCCTTACCCATCCTGAAGACCTATCCTTAAGCATTGCAGAAGAACTGCAAGCCAAGGGAAACGGCGTTAAGGTCAAATATATTGTTAGCGATATTTCAACCGGGAACCAGATTGCTGCTATGTTTGGTTCTGCAATAGGCAAACCTGAACTGACCTGGGCCAGTATTTCGGATGAGCAACTTAAACAAGGTATGCTGTCTGCAGGTCTGTCGCCGGAGTTAGTGGATCTGATTACCGAAATGGGGCAAGGCGTAAGAGCAGGTATTGTCACCCGGGACTTCTTTGCCAAGGGTGGAAAAACAGTTGGTCATGTCAAGTTGGAACAGTTCGCAGAAGAGTTTAAAACGGCCTACCAGATATCCTTTTAAGTGACCATCTACGTTCTGATTTTTAGAGGGCTGGCTTAAAAACCAAAGCCCTCTAAATTTCTTTTACAAATAGCCTCTTCGGTCTTCGGGATTAATACATCTAAATTGTATTCGACCACATTGGCTTGTAATTCCTCAATGAAAGGACGAAAGCTTTGATTGTATTCTTGAAAGGCTAATTCAATATTTTCGCTATGTTTTTCAAAAGCATTTGCCAGCGCGGCTGCTCCATCTATAGCCAGTGAGCCGCCTCTACCAGCCGCTGGTGAGGCGCAGTAACCGGCATCACCTACCAGCGCTACCCGGCCCTTTGTCCATGATGGCATTTTCATCTGGCAAAGCTTATCAAAGTAAAAGGTTTTAGAGCGCTGCACTTCTTCCAACAATTCCGCCGTACGCCAGCCGGTTCCCTTAAATTGATCCATAATCATCTTCCGTTGTTGCTGTTCGTTTCGGTAGTCGTAAGGGACCTCCTGTTCTGAATAATACGCTAGGCATATATCAGTTTTGTCATTGTAAGCATTAAGCATAATGGTCTTACCGGGCTCACTGTACATCTGCATGGTAAATTCCGGGATCAGCAGTTTATTTACAATAGTAATGGAGAAATAAGTTTGAAGAAAATGGGAGAATTCTGCTTCCTCGCCGAACCAAAGCCTCCGGACTACTGAATGAATACCATCGCAGCCAAAAACCAGATCAAAGGTCTGTGGTGATCCTTTCTTGAAGGTTACTTCAATTTGGTCTTCCATCTCTGCAAGTCCAGAGATACTTTCGTCAAAAACAAATTCGACCTCATCTTTGACCGCCTCGTACATCATCTCTAATAAGATGTCCCGCTCAATTTCGTATTCTTCTTCCCGGTGGTTCTCCGGGCTTGGTTCTGTCAAGTCCTGCCGTTGGGTGACATCATCAGCGTCTTTGAATTCCACTGACTTCATGACAAGTTTGTTGGACTGGATCTGGTCAAATAAATCCATCCGTTTCACAATATCAATGGTGTCACCAAGAATGTTGACTGGTGTGCCGCCTTCTTTTAGCCTCGGAGCAATCTCTACAATGGTGACCTGGTAGCCAAACTTGTTCATCCAATAAGCGGTGGAAAGTCCCGCAAAGCTAGCCCCTGATATAAGTACTTTTTTAAGATATGTTGTTTTCACTTTAATATATGTTTTTGCTGGAGCAAAGGAACAGCATATTGATCAGGCACTCTAGGTTAAAGCGGTGTAAGACTTGGACTAACCGAGGTTTTTGCTGCGAAAGGCAACCGGCGACAAGCCTGCAACTTTGGTAAACAACCTGGAAAAATAAGCATAATCATCATAACCCAAGCTTGCAGCAATCTCTTTGAGCGACTGATCAGCGTGATAAAGTAAACGTTTGGCTTCTAAAATCACGCGTTGCTGAATGTGATAAGTTACTGACTGACCAGTGGTGTTTCTGATGCACTCGTTTAAGTAAGGGGTAGATAAATGCAGCATCTCCGCATAATCTGCCGGGCGTTTAAGGTGGATAAAATGAAGTGCCAATGCTTCGCGGAAGGATTTGGTTACGAGTTCGGCTCTGGCTAACTTTTCGGCTGGAGCTTTTCTTTCTAAATAAAGCGAAATGAGTAACCCAATCAGCGCGTTGCAGGTATCCTTGAGCACAACATGAGAGAGCAGGCCGTTTTTCCGTTCTGTAAGTCTGAGGCCTAACGCAACCGCTGCTGAAAGCAGTGCGAACGCTTCTTCGTTCAGCGAGATGGGAGCTACAGGAGTAAGGTCTCCCAGTAGTGCTAGGTATTCCGGATTCACATTAACGTCAGTCATGGCCCAAGCGCTCGCCGTGACCTGCTCAAACAGCAGTATTCGGTGTACCTGGTCAGGATGCATATAGATAGCAGCCGGTGCATGAATTTCATATCTCTGGAAATCAATCTCTATTGTAACGCTTCCCTGCTCTAGCAGAAAGAAGGAGTGGCGATCGTGCCGTTCGGGTTGTTGCCATTCTCCCAAATCAGGTAGTATTTCAGCGGAAATCCTCTCAATAGAAATACCGGTGTCAAGTTCGTCGCCAAATCTGTTTACCGGAATGGAACCATTCTTGTTGCGCATCAGGATATTTTGTTCTAAGCAAAAATAGTTTTCCAAGGTGTCCTATTCCTAAATTAATTTGACTAAGGTCATATAGATCTCAGTTGAACGAGATTCAAGGTTGACATCCCAAGCATCGAAAGCAATTCTGTAATTTTTACGTATATATTTCTTCTGATCAGTAATCCAATGTTGAAAGTTTGGTTTCTATAAATCTGCCGTGATGGTGAGGACGTCTGTTTCAGACGCGTTATTGAATTCACCGGCAAGAAATAATGGAATGATCTTTCTAAGTTTCGGCAAAGACAAGTTACAGTGCTTAGATTGAATACATATATTATACGCAGTGCTTTGGCGTATAGAAAAGCAAATCAATTCCCAATTAAAAATGACTCCTGCTTAAGGAGCTCTTTCAACGAGGTAACGTTGGTTGTTTCTCGGTATAAAAACAAACTTACTTTCTGGAAATTTTCCAATCAAAAGATTATTGTTATAAATTTATGTATAACTTGACCGAGTGTTCATATCGGAAGACTTGAAATGCTGGGCAAAAATCGGCTTTTCGATATGCTTAACACATCCGCTACTCGCTCCTCAAACTTTTTACCGGATTGGCAAGCGCGGCTTTGATGGATTGGAAACTGATTGTAACAAAAGCGATAACAATGGCTATGCCTGCAGCCAATACAAAGGTTGTCCATTGAAGAGGCTGACGGTAGGCAAACGCATCCAACCAGCGGTTCATGGCGTACCAGGCTAAGGGGGGAAGCTACAACAATGGCGATGAGTACCAGCTTGATGAAATCTATGGCTAATAAACCGATAACGCCTGTAACCGATGCCCCCAATACCTTACGTACACCAATTTCCCGAGTGCGCACCTGAGCGGTGTAAGCTGCCAAGCCCAACAAACCCAGGCATGATATCAGTATGGCCATGCCCGCAAAATAGTTAAACAGCGTTCCTTCGCGCTGTTCACCCTGGTAGAGGTTGTTGAACATATCATCTAGGAAGTTATAAGAAAAAGGGAACTCGCCATTGTATTGTTTAAATTGGCTAGCCGCTAAGGCTATTGTTGAGGCAGCATTATGGATATTGGTTTTTATATATAAGGTTTGGTAAGTGGACGGTCGGTAAAAGAAAATGGCGGGTGCGATTTTTTCGCGCAGGCTGGCAAAATGAAAATCTCTAACTACACCGATGATGGTGCCATTAGTTTTTTGGAAACGGAAATGCTTGCCGATAGGATTTTTTATCCCTATTTCCCTGACAGCGGCTTCGTTAAGAATAAAATGAGCCGAGTCCGCTATAGCGCCGCTAAAGCTGCTGCCTTGCTGCATTTTGAGATTAAAAAAATGGGTAAAGTCTTTATCAATCCCCATCAGGTGCAGAATAAATGTTTGGCCTGGGGCTTTGCCATCCCATGAATTATCGCCCGAGATTAGGCCGCTGTTGATAATGTTACCGGTTGCCCGGGTTACACCCTCTACGCCGGGCTGCTTCAAGAGTTCGGCCCTTATAGCATCATAATGCTTTGAGGCATCGCGCATCCAAACACTAAAAACATGACTTCGGTCATATCCCAAATTTTTAGTCTGGATGTATTTGAGTTGCTGGGTGATGACCAAAGTGCTCACGATAAGCACTACGGAAAAGGTAAACTGAACCACTACCAGTATTTTACGGAAAAGAGCGTCGCCAATGCTGCCAGTTACTTTACCCCTCAGTGCTTTTAAAGGTTCAAAGGAGGATAGCAGCATAGCCGGGTAGATGCTGGATAAGGCCAGTGTAACGATTACGGTGATGATAATAATTAGCCAGATGTGCGGATTGAGCAGATTGAACTCTAGTTGTTTGCTAGCCAATTGGTTAAATGCCGGCATCAACAGATAAATGGCAAACAATGCAAATAGGGTGGCGATGAGGAACAGTAGAGATGTCTCGGCCAGAAACTGCATGAACAGCTGCAATTTGGCTGCCCCGATGATCTTACGCATACTGATTTCTTTGGCGCGAAGCAATGAACGTGCTGTGGAAAGGTTTACGTAATTGATGCAGGCTATCAATAAAATTACCAGGGCGATGATGGTAAAGATGTGTACTGTCTGAATGCCATGATCAGTACCATCGGCATTATACAGGTGCATTTTGTTGATAGGTAGCAGGAGGTAATCGACATCGGTATCATCCGCGCGGTGTTTGATGTGAATCTTAAACAAATCGGCCGAAAGCTTTTTTAACGATGTGCCCGGTGCAATTCTCACGTAGGTTTGATAAGCATAATTGCTGAAATCAGTATTCACATCTACTTTATTGGTTACCAGCAGATGCTTAACTTGGTAACTCATGGGCATAATCATATCAAAGTTGATGCTCGAGTTAAGTGGAAAATCGTTAATCACTCCGCTTACGGTAAAGTTCTCCTTACCATCGGCAGAAATTGCTTTACCAATAGCATCATCGGTACCAAAATATTTTTGCGCAGTTTTCCTAGTAATAACAACAGAATTATCATTTACAAAAGGCTTTGTGGTATCGCCCTCCACAAGCGGAAAATCAAAGATTTTGAACAGTGAAGGATCGGCGAAGGTTACGTTTTGCTCACCAAAAACTTTTTCTTTGTATTTATATAAAGAAAAAAAACAATTTGGGGTTATTCGCACTTGTTCCTGCACCTCAGTGAGCTCCTGTTTAGCCTGCGGACCTATAGCAGCTACTGTACTTTCCCAGATCTGTTTACTGGCACCTGTGCCACCAAAAAGCTCTACACGGTAAATGTTACCGCCGTTTTTATGAAAGCCATCAAAACTTAACTCGTCCTGTACCCAAAGCAAAATCAATACACCAACAGTGAGCCCGGTAGTCAGCCCAATAATGTGGATGAATGAATAAAATTTATTGCGAAATAAATTCCTCCAAGCAGTTTTAAAGTAACTTCTAACCATAACAACGTTGTCTTATTAAACTTATGATGGTGTAAAATAGTACCAATTAATTAATGTGTTGATGTTCAGGTATTTGTTGATCGTTTTGCCATCTTGTATGTTCATAAGCGTACAGTTGCGTGCGATTGTGTTACAGAGATTGGTTAGGTGCCTTTTACTTGTTGATAAGATACATGCCATGAGCGGCACCTACAAGTGAGCGTTCTGCTACAAAATTTCGTTGCAGCATTAAATTATATCCCAATATGGCACCAAGTAACTTGTTCGTTGGAGTATAAAATCGATAATTGTTTTTGCAGTTGTAAACTGCCAAAATTTAAAATTGTGCAGATTAGAGAATCGGGTATGATTGAATTTGATTATTTCATATTGGCTCCTACTTCCTCTATTACCGATTTGATTTCCTATGCATTAGCAACGTTCATTTTTACTGCCATGTTATTACATTCGCAACTTTTTCTGTGCCTTCTTCGCCGTAATTACAATTCACAACAACCTTTGCACCCTCTGCCGCAAAACGTTTGGCTATTGATGCCCCTGTAACTATGGCTGTCTTATTCTCTAATTTCATTTTGTAAATATTTAGTACTTCCAAAAATGAGACATTTTGCTCCCTTAGATAAAGGGCATTTGTTACCAGATCTATAAGGGCGTTATTTTTCTTACACGCAGTTTCTAACATTTCCAAATCATTCTTCGTCATTACAAATTTCTTAATGCCATCTTCGAAAAATGTTCAGATCAGATGAAGTTTCAATTCAATAAGGCACAACACTCCGGGCTTCCAAGTTGGTGGGTTGGTAAACCTGATGGTGTTTTCTGCTATGTTATATAGGGCTGTTTTATTGATCTATTGCGCTATTTCTAAAATTCAAGAAGAAGCAAATTTAATTCTGAAATCACTTCCGCAGCACCATAGGAGCTCATTAAAGGCTATCGTTGGTTGTTTTTTGAAGCATTTTGGTTTTTCAGATAATTATCGAAAGCCGCATTCAATATGCGGCTAAAATGGACCCTCGGTTAAGAAATATGTATGTAATGACAAACTCTCTAAACGTCTAATAAGGGTTCTTTGTCTCACCAGTTGAACCGATTTTAGCTTTCTGCAGTACTGAACTTTTTGTGGATTTCTTCCAGTTTTAGCCTAAGGAAGGCATCGCATGAATATCCGTCATCTGCAAAATTCATTAACACCTAAAATCATTATGAAATTAAAAAAAGTTCTATGTGCCAATTATTAACCAACTAAATCTTTAAAACTTAATTATGAAGAGAAATTTACTTAAGTATCGATTAGGGAACCGAAAAATAGGATTGTTTTTACTTATAACAGCCCTGTTTTATATTCCCCTTACAAGTTCAGCTATTTCGTTAAACGTCAATGTCAGGATTAAGCCTTATACAAAGAATATCCTAAATGGTTATCAGGATGCAATCGTTAAAGGTAAAGTAACGGATGCTTCAACCGGACAAACCTTGCCTGGTGTAAGTGTAAAAATCAAAGGGTCTAAATCAGGCACGGTCACAGATGTTGATGGAAATTTTACGATCAGTGCTCCAGATGATGGCACATTAGTTTTTTCATTTGTTGGTTACGACGTGGCGGAAGCCGCTGTAAAGGGGCAAAACTTTTTGAACATAACCCTTCGTGCAAAATCTAATAGTCTTAACGAGGTGGTAGTGGTCGGCTATGGTACACAGAAAAAAACTTCTACCACAGCAGCGGTATCAACTATACCAATTACTGAGATCGCACAAAAACCGATAGTTAATATTACCAACGGCCTTGTTGGACGAGCCGCAGGCCTTATCGCCACTCAAAGTGGCGGTGAACCTGGCTTTGACGGTTCCGGATTATTGATCCGCGGTCCTGCGACTACTGGACGTACATCGCCGCTTACTGTTGTTGACGGTGTTCCGCGCGATTTTAGTCGTCTGGATCCCAATTCCATCGAAACCATTACCGTATTGAAAGATGCTGCTGCTGTTGCCCCGTATGGTGTGGCAGGTGCAAATGGGGTAATCCTGATTACCACGAAATCTGGTAAAGCAGGAAAGCCGACCTTGACCTACAATGGGTATTACGGCATCCAGAATCCGACCTATGTGCCTCGTTTTGTAAATAGTTACGAGTATGCTCTTTTGCGTAATGAGGCTGCGGCAAATGATGGAACCACCAAACCTTACACTCAAACGGATATTGATCTTTTTCAAAATCACCAGGATCCAGATGGGCACGCAGATGGACATCCGCTGGAAGACATTATTAAAAGGAATCGCCCCATCCAGTATCATAACATCTCAATGTCGGGTGGTACCGAGGATATCAAATATTTTGCTTCAGTCGGCTTTAATCGGCAAGACGGTATGTGGAGTACTACTTTCTTAAATAAATACAATGGGTCTTTGGGAGTAACTGCCAATGCAACCAAAACCACAACTGTGAATTTGAGAGTAAATGCTTACGAGGAAGATCAACATTTTCCATCGGTTGGCGCCGGTTCAATTATTGATCAGGCACAGCGTCAAAATCCTACCTATCCGGTACAATACTCCAACGGTCTTCCTGGTGGTTATATTGGGCGGTCTTTGTATTCACAAATTTACAACAGTGGTTACACGCTGAATAAAAACACTGCATGGCTGAGCCAATTGTCCATTGATCAGAAATTACCATTAAAAGGCTTGAGCCTTAAAGGTATTGTAAGTTATGACATTGGGCCAGACCCGCTTGGGTTTAGCGGAAATAATAACTCTACCGTCCGTACCTGGCAAACCCCGATGCCATTTACCAACCCAATATCTCCCAATGGTGTTTATGCACCAGGAATCGTGTACAACTTTCCCATATCAATTTCTGGTGTTGACAAGCCTAGGTTAAGTCAAACTTATAACGAAAATAAGATGATGACCTTCCAAGGACTATTAAATTACGCTAATACCTTTGGGAAAAGTCAAATAACCGGAACGTTGGTAGCAGAGTATCGAAAGGTTCGTTGGGAGAACTTTAACGCTTCAAGAATCAATTATAATTTAAGTATAGATGAGCTCAATTTTGGCGGCCCTCTACCAACTGATGTTACTGTTTCCGGTAGTTCAGGTGGTCAGAAGCAGTTAGGTTATGTTTACCGTTTCACTTATGCCTATAACAATCGTTATTTGTTTGAGACAGCTGGTAGGTATGACGGGAGCTATTTGTTTTCACCAGGCAATCGCTTTGGATTCTTTCCATCCTTTTCAGCTGGCTGGCGTATTTCAGAGGAAAGTTTCATGAAAGGTATTAAGTGGGTAGATAACCTGAAATTACGCGGATCTTACGGTCAGTCAGGTAATTATCCTAGCGGTGGTCAATATCAATATCTCAGCCAATTTGGAATCAATAACAACTCGGCCGTCATCGGTGGCAATGCTACACAAAGCATATCCGAGAATCTGCAGGGTAATCCAAACATCACCTGGGAGCGGGCAAAAAAATCAGATATTGCTTTAGAAGGAACGTTGTTTAACGGCTTGATAGGATTTGAAACGGATTTCTTTTACGAGAAACGTTCCAATTTTCTGGTGACCATTGGATCTGTGCTACCGGGTGAATATGGAGTAGGTACCGGACAGGTGAATGGAGGCGTCCTGAACAATCGTGGTGTCGAGTTCACGCTGACCTCTTACAAAAACTTTGCAAACGGTTTGCGCTTAGATGTTCGCGGAACCTTTACTTACGCAAAGAGCAAAATTTTGCAGGTTTTTGAAAATGCCGCAACCTTCAACAATCCAAATCGACGAATCACCGGGCGGCCTTTGGGCGAGCAGTTTGGTTTAAAAGCGCTTGGCTATTATACGCCGGATGATTTTACAAACCCAAATGCACAAAACCCAACTTTGAAAACGGGCGTTCCGGTTCCAAACTTTGGCCAGGTTCACGTCGGAGACCTGAAATATGCAGATTTAAGCGGACCCAATGGAGTGCCTGACGGCAAGGTAAATTCGGACGATATCACGGACATTGGACATCCGCAAACACCGCAAATTCAGTTTGGCCTGGAACCACGCTTGTCTTTCAAAAATTTTGATCTCGATTTGCTCTTTCAAGGTTCTGCAAGATCAAATATTCAGTTATATAACTATTATGTATTCCCATTCTTAGGTTCAGGCTCGGCTACAGAGGCGGTGTATTTTGATCACTGGACACCGAACAACGTGAATGCAACTTATCCAAGGATCTCCGCCACCCCTTCATCAAACAACACACAAACCTCAAGCTGGTTCATGCGGAATGATTCGTATATCAGGCTGAAAAGTGCGGAATTAGGCTATACTATACCTAGAAAGCTTTTAGGCAAGAGTATCAGTTCGGTAAGAGTGTTTGCATCGGGGCAGAACCTGTTCACTGTAACGCCAAATATGAAAGAGGATATTGATCCGGAAAATAGCGGAAATAACCAAAACTACTATCAGCAACGAGTAATCTCTTTTGGCTTAAATGTTACCTTTTAAAGTTCGAGAAAATGAAATTCAAATATAATCAAAAAGCAAATGCGGTGTTATTAGTCTCACTGATCATCAGCTTAAGCGCTTGTAAAAAAGACGATTTCTTGTCCGTTCCGCCTAAGGGCGTACTTACCGATGCGACTACCTTTAGCACGCAGACTAATACGGATCTTTTTGTTAATGACATATACAACTCGCTTCCCGATTACAATAATGGAAACCAGGTGGATCGTATTTTAGATGCCTGGACCGATAATAGTAATAGTGGTGCCACTAACCATGAAGGTCAGGCGGTGATCCGTAGTAACGCCTTAAGCGCGAATAACTCTACCAATGGCGTTGGTGGTTATTTTGGCTGGTCATTACTGTATACCGACATTCGGAAATGTAATGTATTTTTGAAAGATGCAGCAGCAAATGCCTCTGCCTATGATGCAACCTGGTATGCGCAGCGCGTAGGAGAAGTTAGGTTCTTGCGTGCTTTCTTTTATATGCTTCTATTTAAAAATTATGGAGGAGTTCCATTATTAACAGCTCCGCTAACCAATACTGACGGTTCAGATATCTTCAATGAGAGGGCTACAACCGATGCTACGCTGGCATTTATTGAAGCAGATTGTGATGCTGCAGCAAATGTGCTCCCTTTAAAGCAAACGACAGCCAATTTAGGCCGGGCAACAAAAGGCGCTGCTTTGGCTTTAAAAGGTGATGTTGAGCTGTTTGCAGCAAGTCCTTTGGTTAATACCTCTAATGACCAAGCTAAATGGGCTAAAGCTGCAGCCACTTATCAATCCATTATAGCACTTAATACCTATAATCTGTTTACCACATCTTCAGCAACACCGATCACCTCAACAACTGGCTCAGGAACAACCTCAACAGCGTACCGCGATCAGTTTCTGGCTGTAAATAACTGGAACAATGAAACCATTTTTGCCCGTGCTTATGCTTTACCCAATAAAGGGCATAAACGTGAAGGATATATGGGACCAGTGATCGTTCATGGTGGGGCACAGACCTGGGGAGGGGCATCACCGACACAAAGCTTGATCGACGATTACCAAATGGATAATGGGAAACCGATTACAGATCCAACGTCCGGCTATGATCCGGCGCATCCCTACCTGCACCGGGAATCACGTTTTGAGCAGTCCATGGTTTATGACGGGTCTTACTGGCAGGGTGAAGTATTTAAATCAAGAATAGGCGGTTCAAATCAGATCGATCTAGGGTCAACTAGTGACATCTCTAACACTGGCTATTGCATCCGTAAAACTTTAGACGAATCTATTTTAGGTCAGACGAGTTTAGGTACGGCTATTGGTACGTCCAATTATCAGTTTTACCGCTATGCAGAAGTGCTGCTAAGCTACGCAGAAGCACAGAACGAGGCAGTAGGCCCTGACCTGAGCGTGTTCGACGCAGTTAATAAAGTTCGGGCCAGGGTGCTGTTGCCACTAGTACCTGCTGGAACGAGTCAGGTAGATATGCGCACCATTATCCGACGGGAACGCCGGTTAGAATTTTGTTTTGAAGACAAGCGTTGGTACGACATCAGGCGTTGGGACATTACCGTAAACAGTCCGGCTGTGATTAACTCGCCTGAATATGGCATGAAAATTACGGCTGATGCTTCAGGAAATCTTACCTATGAGCGTGTAGTTGTATTTCAAAACCGTTTTTCGGAGTACATGAACTGGTTGCCGATTCCTCAGGGAATTATCAATCAGAATCCAAAACTTAAGCAAAATCCAGGTTACTAAACCTTGCTAACATTTTAAAATAACAAAGCCCCGGGATGACCGGGGTTCTTGTAATCAAAAGGCTGTTTAAACAATAGTTTGTAGAGGCATTAATGCAAAAGTATCGGCGTCTAAACGCTAGTTTCCTGGCGCATAAAAAAAACGCTGATATGTGACAAGTGGCATCTCATGGTAAATAATATGTATAATAAGACAAGCTCCATTTCTAGAAATACAAGTTCTTTGTACTTCCGATCTTTAAATCCATTTTTAATCTAATATGATCAAAGCTATCTGCAAAAAAATTCCCCTAACCGTTTTGATACTCGTTTGCCTAATATCATCAAACTTAATTGTGAATGGCCAGGAGAATCACTTATTTTCGATAAAGGATACAGCAGCGGTACCAAAGGAGATTGAAGATCCTGAATGCTTGGGAATCAACAAAGAGCCTGAACACGCCACACTAATGCCTTATGCTTCCTTGAAAGAGGCTTTGGCCGCCAAAAGACATGCTTCATCTTATAGCACTTCCCTTAACGGCAGCTGGAAATTCAACTGGGTTGACTGGCCTCAAAAAAGACCGGTTAACTTTTACAAAATTGATTACGACGTCAGCAACTGGAAAACAATTAAAGTTCCTTCGAACTGGCAGATAGAAGGATACGGCACGCCTGCTTACAGTAATTATAACTACATCTTCAAAAAAGATTTTCCTAGGGTAATGAGTACACCGCCGGTCAGTTTTACTACTTACCAAGAGCGTAATGCCGTGGGTAGCTACCGCAGAAATTTTACCATGCCTACAGGCTGGGATAAAAGGCGTGTTTTTGTAACTTTTGATGGTGTTGACGCAGGTTTCTTTTTGTGGATCAACGGCAAAAAGGTAGGTTACAGCGTTAACTCCCGCAATGCGGCAGAATTTGATATCAGTAAATATCTACATTCCGGTGAAAATATGATCGCTGTGGAGGTTTATCGTTTTACTACAGGTAGTTACCTGGAGGATCAGGATATGTTCAAGTTGAGTGGTATTTTCCGTAATGTCACGCTCTGGAGTGCCCCGCAAGAGCATATCAGGGATTTCTTCATTAAAACAACGTTTGACAAACAGTGGCAGAATGCAGATCTATTGGTGAGTACAAAAATCAAAAACTATTCAGACCAACCAACGCCTGCACGTACATTAAATATTCAGTTGTATAACGGCGAAACACCGATGGCTGGCCTCAGTGCCATTAAGGATATTCCGGCATTGCAGCCAGGACAGGAGGTCACTGTTGATGTCTCTATTACAGTTCCCAAACCCCAGAAATGGACAGCGGAAACACCGAAGCTGTATACTACGGTATTGACAGTCATGGAGAAAAATTCAGTAATTGAGCTGATCTCCGCCAGGACAGGTTTCCGGCAGATCGAAATCAAAGGCCGCCTTTTTTTGGTTAATAACGTTCCTATTAAGTTAAAAGGCGTGAACCGGCATGAAAACTGGCCCGAAGACGGGCATGCGATAACCGAAGAAGAAATGATACGTGATATCTTGCTGATTAAGCAAGGGAACTGTAACCATGTCAGAACCAGTCATTATTCAGATGATCCGAGATGGTACGAGTTATGCGACGAATATGGCATCTACCTCGTGGCAGAGGCTAATCTGGAGAGCCATGGTGCATGGGACGAATTCAATGAAGAGCCCCGGATTAAAGCGGCTTTGATTCAGAGGAATGTCGCTAACGTGGAGAATTTTAAAAATCATCCGTCGGTGATCATCTGGTCACTTGGTAATGAATGTGGTTCGGGTGGCTCAAACTTCCTGGCGATTCTAGACGCCATCAAGCGAATCGATCAATCGCGGCCAACCCATTATCAGGGATTTGGTATTGGTGCGAAAAACCCGGCCGATATGGATAGTGAAATGTACACCCAGACCGAAGATCTCGAAAGGAAAGCTAACAACAATGCACTAACTAAACCCTTTTATTTGTGTGAGTATGCGCATGCCATGTTCAACTCGATGGGGTCTCTGGATATCTACAATGAGTTATTTGACAAATATCCTTCACTGCTAGGCGGCGCTATATGGGAGTGGCAGGATCAGGGTTTGTATAATGATCGTGATCCTAACCATCATATTACGGCCTATGGGGGTGGGTTCGGTGAGTATCCGAATGATCATTACTTTATTCATAAAGGTGTTGTCTTCTCCGATAGGGCTCAGAAGCCGCATTACCCTGAAATGAAACATGCCTATCAATGGATTACCATCACTAGTAAAGATCCGCTAAATGGAAAGTATCTGATAAAGAACAGATATCAGTTCACTGATCTAAAGCAATTCCAGGGTGAGTGGGTCATCACCGAAAATGGCGATAAGATCAAGACGGGAACATTCACCATTGAAACAGTACTGCCCGGTCAGGAAAAGGAAATAGCGATTCCTTACAAAATTCACCCGAAAGCCGGGGCAGAATACTATATCCGATTATCTTTTAAATTATCCAAACCGGAGCAATGGGCACCAAAAGGCTTCGAGATCGCTTGGCAGCAGCTGGCATTGCCCATCAACGCACCAGCTTTAACAGCAGCCGATCATAGTAATGGGAATCTGACGATGAATGACCATGATGGTATAATAGATGTAAAAGGTAAAGCTTTTTCTCTTTCCTTTAGCCGCCAAAAAGGCACGTTCATTAAATTGGAGAAGGATGGTAAAAACCTTCTTGAGGAAAATGGCGGGCCAAGGCTTCATCTTTGGCGTGCACCACACCAACAAGATGATATGTGGGCCGCTGAAGATTGGAACCGCAAAGGCCTGAAGGAACTTAATTGGTCGGTTTCTGGGTTAGTGGCTAAGCAATTAAAGCCGGGGATCATTGAAATCTCAGCTGACCTAAAAGGTATCGGTCGCCAAAATTTTGTCGTTAATCATCATGTCGTTTATACGATCTACGCGGACGGATTGATCAGATCGAAGAATGCGATCAGCTCCAATGACCCTAACTTGCCGGTAGCACGCCTTGGCGTTCGTTTCTTGTTGGACACCAGCTTTAATCGCTTTGAGTATTTCGGTCGTGGTCCTATGGAAAATTATGCAGATCGAAAACAGGGTTTCGATATTGGCCATTATGCAAGTACTGTTGCTGAGCAAATGACGCCTTACGAAAAGCCTATGGATTGCGGCAATCACGAGGACGTACGTTGGGCCAACCTATCTACCAGCACCGGCGTGAACTTGAAGTTCCGCTCTGATTCCTTGATGCAAGTTTCAGCCCTTCCTTATACGGATGAGGAGATGGAACCTGTGGAATACAAAATTGACCTCCCCAAGCAGAAAACGACATCTTTAGTAATCAGTCATCAAACGCTTGGCGTTGGATCCCATAGCTGCGGCCCGAGACCATTAAAACAGTACCAGGTCTATATCCGGCCAACAACGTTTAATTACGAATTTAAACTTTAAATTATTGCCCTCCCATCCCTTCTCATCCGAGAATAGAATTGGTTTAGCCTTGGAATTTCCGGGGCTTTTTTCGAAACTTTGGAAGCGTACAAACTAAGCTTATGAATAAAAGATCCATAATTTTCGCGCTGTTCTCCCTGGTCGGATCTGTAGCCATTGCGCAAAGATCACCTGTGGATTATGTAAACCCACTCTTGGGTACAGCTACCATATGGGATAAGAAGGATGCAGGGTTTCAGCCTACTCACCGGGTATGGGGCGCAGAGGTTTTTCCCGGCTCTTCGTTACCCAATGCCATGGTTCAGTTAACCCCAGTAACGCAGTTCCATAGCGGATCCGGCTATCAGTATGAGGATACCACCATCTTTGGCTTTGCACACACCAGTAAAGGTCATTGGAACTTATGTAATATTCCGATTTTGCCTGCTACCGGCAACTTTAGCGCAGATGATTATGCATCACCCTTTCGCCATAATCGTGAGGTTGCCCATCCGGGTTATTATAGTGTAGTTTTAGATCGGTATGGAGTCAAAGCCGAACTAAGCTCTACTTTACGCTGTGCTTTTCATAAATATCAATATAAGTCAAAAGCGAATAAAAGATTGATCGTCAACCTGCCTATGGCCAATGAGCGGGTAAGAAGTTGGGATATTGAAAAAACAGGTACCAACTCGTTTACCGGTTTTCAGCAGTGTGGCGAAACTATGTATTTCTATGCCGTTACCAATCAAAAAATCCGGTTTATTGATACCCTTAAAAAAGACAAATTAAGGCTGCCTGTAGTAGAGTTTTCTGAAGGAAACCCAACGCTCGAAGTTAAGATCGGTTTTTCTTTTGTGAGTATAGCCAATGCCAAAGAAAACCTGGAAAAGGAGATGTTGAATAAGCAATTCTCGCAGGTTAGAAACGAAGCTGCGGCAACATGGAATACTCTTTTATCAAAAATAAAGGTTAGTGGCGGAACTGAACGTCATAAGAGGTTGTTTTATTCCTGCTTATATCGTTCGTTTCTTTGGCCAGCCCTACGCAGTGATGTGAATGGAGAATTCACTAACCCAAGCGGAAAGGTGGTTAAAAAGAATTTTAACTACTACACAGAACCATCGTTATGGGATGATTACCGTAATAAATTAATCCTCTTAGGTCTTCTCTCTCCAAAAGTAACCGCTGATGTAATCCAGTCGTTAATTGAGAAAGGCAGACCAACGGGTTTCATGCCGACGTTCTTTCACGGCGACCACGCATCCTCTTTTATCACCGGTTCTTACCTGAGAGGCATTAGGGGGTTTAATGTCAAAGAAGCTTATCAGATGATGCTTAACAATGCCTATCATGAAGGGACAAGAAAGTATGTAGAAGAATATGAGCAAAAAGGCTATATCTCGGAGCAGGACATTCCTGACCCGCAGTTAGAAACAGTTGCTAAAGCAGCAGTTACCAAAACGCTGGAATATGCTTATGATGATTATGCAGTTGCTTTATTAGCGAAAGCGCTGAATGATACCAGTAATTACCACTCCTTAATGCAACGGACAAGCAATTATAAGAACTTGTTCGACCCTGCAACTAAATTAATGCGCGGGCGTCTTGCTGATGGTTCCTGGATTAAGAAGTTTAACCCGTACTTTCCATATTATGAATATATGTACAGAGAGGCTAATGCTTGGCAGTCTTCCTTTTTTGTGCCGCACGATGTTCAGGGGCTGATTAGCTTGTATCCTAACAAGGCTGGTTTTGAGCAGAAATTAGATTCTTTATTCAGTATTCCGTGGAAGGGTTATGAAGCTTACAATCTGTCTGGTTTTATTGGCCAGTATTGTCAAGGAAATCAACCCGATCACAGCTATCCCTTTTTATATTACTTTGTGGGGAAGCAGCAAAAATCGCAGGTATTACTAGATTCTATCATGAACCGGTTTTACGATATGGGAAAGGAACACTTAGCTTATGCTGGCATGGATGATGCCGGTGAAATGTCTTCCTGGTTCGTATTCTCTGCTTTAGGCTTCTACCCGTTTTCTCCGGCAGACCCGCAGTACATTATCTCCGTTCCCTTATTCGACCGGATCGATCTTCAGTTGGATAATCATCCATTTCAAATATCCAAAGTCGGTAAAAGCAAAAAGATCTCTAAAATCAATTTGGATGGACGTACAATAAATGGATTTTACTTGCAAGACCGGCAACTGAAAAGCGCATCGAAACTGACGATTATTACAGATAAACTTAAATGACAGGTCAGTATGAGCGAAAAATGAAATTCCTATATAAATAAGGCTCACGTTAAAGAACAATTGGATGGGTACATGTACCCGCCGTCTAGCTTCATAAACAGAAGCTATGGCGAAATGAACCTCAACCCAATATCAACTATTTCAAAAACTTAAAAAGACGGCTATACGAAAGTATAGCCGTCTTTTTAATTATCTCGTTCAGCAATCAAAGTAATCTTTAACCTCAAGCGAAACTATTGTAATTGAAATAGCCAACGTTCGTTATCGATAAAACTTTCCTGCCACAACACGCACTTTGTTCCATTGGTTGTACCAGCGCCTTTTACATTAACGCAGCTGCTTGGTCCGCAACGAGGCTTTAATTTGTAATAACCGTCGTAGTCGTACACCAATTTGAAATATTGTGATGAATTATTGTTGGTCGTGTATATTTCAATAGGTGTATCATTGACATTGCTGTTATTGGTAATATCAAGTGACATGGTGGTTGCACTTTGAGGAACTAAGCGGTAATACCCATAATTTAAAGGAACAATCTTGAACTTTTGGTTGCTACCACCGTTCCAGCCCCATATATCGGCCAAGCTGCTGCTCATGGCAATATCAAGTGCGCTCCCGCTAGCCATCTTTGGCGTTATCCGGTAAATACCGTTGTCGATCAAACCAGGCTGTGTAGCCGGCGTAACTTGTTGCATTACCACAGCGCTTATGCATTCGTTTGCCCCAGTCGTGTTATCTGCCGGGGTATTTGCCAGCCAGTTGTTCCAGGTAACGTTGAGATCGGTGCGACGTTTGGCCCAGGCAGCATCCGCGTTTTGTTTCATCCAGGTGTAATAGGTGCTCCACAAATTATTATCCCTGACGAACTCGCCAAGACCGCGGGCAAATTCTGATGCCCAGGTTCCGTTACGAGTAGTTCCACTCAAAACTTCACCCGTGGTTTTATTATTTCTGACATAATCTACAGAACGTTTAGCATCGTCGTAAATTGATGTTAAACCCGTAATACGATGTAATTGGTTGGCGGCACTGATGAATGCACCGACATTATATACATTGGCATCGGTAACGGGGGTTCCGTCAGGTAACATTTTTTCATAAACAGCGCCAGTCGTGTGATCATAGATATGACCCCAAATCCAGTTATAAATATTTTGTGCTTTCGTCAAATAGGTGGTCTCTTTGGTGAATTCATAAATATAACAACCCAGAATTACGGCAGTATTGTTGCTTAACCCCGATTTGCTTTCATGAGTGACATCCCACCAGATGCCTCCTCCCAGCGTAGTATCCCAGCCTCGGTCATAAGCTCGGTTAAAGGCGTACTTTGCCTGGGTGAGGTAAGTTGCATTCTGCGTAATTTGGTAGCCACGAACGAAAGCGATCCCTGCCCACAGGATATCGTCATTATAGTTGTTCCAGTTCCAATCGTACAAACCGCCGGTACCTTGGTTTTGCTGTAAAAAGGTATTCAGCAGGTTGGTGAGTAACGTTTTATGCGCGTCACTCTTCGTTCGGAGATAGGTGTCTTCTACCCCTTGAATATCCAAGGCTTGCTGCCAGAAATAATCCTTAGTGGCATCGCTCAGGCTTGTTTTGAAGTACTGGGTGTTTCCTTGTGTTGTTAAAAAAGCACTGGTATAACCATTGAATGCAGCATCCGCCTGTGAATTAACTTCACTGACTTTGAGATTGAATGATGTTGGCGCTGTTCCGACGTCTGTTTTTGTCAAATTCGCGATCGTTTCTGATTTCTTACAACTGGTGATCCAGAACGATGCCATCATCAGAATCAGCCCAAAGGCGCGTTTTTTTAAGATGTTTGTTTTTCTCATAACGTTTATATTTAGGTTTTAATGGTATAATGCGAGAAAAAGCAGTACATACAATTCAGGTACAAATAAATATGTACTTGTTTGCGTTCTTAAATTATTGAGAGGTAAGGCTTATATTAAAGCGAAATACTGAAATATAAATTAGATTTTTAAGCTAGAAGAGGGGATATGTACGCTACGTAAACTAATATGTACATGGTACTATGTTTCGCTTAAAAACTGTTGGATAGATTGGTCACAACGAACCTCAATCAATGCTTAATAGGCCCGTAGATTAAAATTAGAGGCACAACTGTTCAACTCATAAAAGGTATTTGGTGCATATAGGTATTTATTATCAACGGTTGGTAAATCTTGTTCGTTGATCTTATAGTGTATTAGTTGTTTTTCAGCGACTGCATAAATTGCATAGGCGATTTACCGTATTCCTTTTTAAATGCTCGCGAAAAGTTTGAGCTGCTTTGTAAACCTACCCGGTCGGCAACTTCACTCATGGTAATGTCTTCGTGGGTCATGATAAATATGGAACGCTTTAGCCGAACTGTACGGATAAATTCAGCTACGGATTGGTCTGATATGCTTTTGATTTTTTGATATAGTTTGGTCCGGCTTACATAAAGATGCCTGCATAGAAAATCAACATCCATTTCCGTATTTTCTAAATTTTCCTCAATAATGTTCAATAACTTGTTAAAAAATTCTTTATCCTTTTCTGAATGTACCAGCTCGGTAGCTTCTGAGAGGTAATTATTGGTGTAAGTCTCTTTTAATACTTCATGGCGCTGAAAGAGGTTGTGTACGGTCAACAATAATAAATCGACACTCAGCGGTTTAGAGAAATAAAAATCAGCTCCTGATTCCAGCCCTGCAATCTTTGTATCCAGGGCATCCTTAGCAGATAAAAGAATGATCGGTATATGCCGAGTTTCAAACCGCTCTTTGATTGATTTGCTGAATTCAATACCATCCATAAGTGGCATCATAATATCGCTGATAATTAAGTGGGGGAGGTTCTCCAACGACAAGTCGATTGCCTTTTGCCCATTCTCCGCTTCAAGAATTGAATATTCTTTTTCCAGTATCTGCCGCAGAAATAAGCGTAGTTCAGGATTATCGTCTACAATCAGGATGGTTTTGCCGGGTTTTGGAACGCTCATCTTCGGCTTTTCATCCGTTAAAGCCGGAACTAGCACCGATGTGTCCACCAGTTCCAGTTGTGCAGATTGCGTTGAGATTGGACTTATTTGCTCTTGCAATGTATAGTTGCTCTCACCCCAGGGAATTGCGATAATGATTTCCGTTCCTTGGTTACGTTCACTAAATACGGTGATGTTACCTTTGTGCAGTTGAGTTAAACTTTTAACAAGCGCCAATCCTATCCCCGAACCTAAATGACTACTGTTGATCCGGTAATACCGGTCAAATATCTTGGTAATTGATTCTTCGGAAATGCCGATACCAGTATCTGCCACCCGGAAATAGATATATTGATCTGCGCGGTACTCCTCATTTTTCAATTCGAACCCGGAGCTGTACTGGGGTTGAAAATGTGCGAAATCATCAAATACCTCTAGAACTACTGAGCCTTTTACATTGGTGTATTTGAATGCATTATTAAGGAGGTTATAAATGATTTTTTCCAAGACCTGAACATCGAACCAACCTTTTAATTCATAATCAACCGGTGCTCTGGTACTGTCTTTAAATTTAAAGTTGATAAGCTTAGAATCTGCTATATCCTCAAACTCTGCAGCAATTCCTTTACAAAATTCTCGGATATCAAGTTGTTGTACCTGCAACCTGATTACACCATCAGCAATTTTTTTAAAATTCATCAATTCAGCAATCAGATTGATAAGCCTTTTAGCGTTCCTGAGCATCATTTGATAGGAACTCTGCAGTAGAGAATCTTCGTTCTCTTTGATCAGCGCCTCCAACGGGCCAATAATTAACGTCAGTGGGGTACGAAATTCATGTGAAATATTAGTAAAGAACATCAACTGCTGCTGATATAATTCCTCCCGGTGCCGGTGCATTTCTTCGCGTTTGGCTTCATTGACAGCACGTACGGCCATGTCTTTTTTAAACCCGTGCCATCTTGCCTGATAAATGTATATGCCAATCAGGATACTCAGAATTAAAATGCTGTAGAAAACCTTGGCAGTAATACTTTTCCACCACGGCGGTGTGATTGTTAAAAAAAGCTTGGCTTCTGCGGTGCTCCAGATGCCGTCATTATTAGTAGCTTGAACAAGGAATTGGTAGTCACTGTAATCCAGATTGCTGTAAAAAGCGGAGGGCTTCCTGCCATTCGTATAGATCCAGTCTTTATCGAACCCGACCAGCTTATAGCGATATCTGCATTTCAGCGGATTAGGGTAATGCATCGCTGAAAAAAAGATGACAAAATTATTTTGAAGGTAATTCAGCGTGATGGACTTACTATAAGTTACTGTTTCAGGAAGGCTAGTCGTATCATCTTGGACTGATCCGTAAACCGGGTGCTGGTTATTAATTAGTATATCGGTAATAACTGGCTTTGCGGGTATGTGATTGGCCAATATGTCTCTAGGATTAAAAACGTTCAGGCCGTTGATCCCACCAAAGTAAAGCTTACCGTCAGGGCCCTTATAGGAGGTGCCAACTTTAAAACTATTCCCCTGCAGGCCATCATTCTTGTCATATTTTACTAGTACATGTTTTCGTAGGTTGAGAAACTGCAGCCCATTGCCACCCATCCAGATATTGCCATCTTGATCGATTTCCATGGATTCTACATCTTTAAAGATATCATATTGCTTATTCAGGTTATCAATCTGGTACCCTCCGGAAGGCTTTAGTCGGAGACGGTTTAGGCCACCGCCAATCGTTCCTATCCAGTATATACTATCACTTTGCTTACAAATTGGGTACGTGTAGTTCGATGTCAGTGAATTTGGCCCAATGCCTGCGCGATAGCTGGCATCATTTTTTATTTGCCCATACCGGTCTATCTGATAGCGGTTAAGGCCGTGTGTACTTGATACTAGAATCTCAGGTTTTCTTTCATCGGGTAAAATGAAATAACCTTCACCGAAATAGCGTACATGATAACTTGAATGTTGGTCTTTCCAGATCACACCGAATTGGTTGGTATGATTTCCAAACCAAATGTTGCCAAAACAATCTTTAGCTAGGTTTTCAATCATGAAGGCGGGAAACTCTGCCTCTCCGTCAAGATGCAAGACTTGTAGCGAAACCGGATTAATCACTTGTAAGCCCGTATAACTGCCAATCCACAAATGCTGATCATTATCCAGAGTAAGCGACAATATATTGTCACTTTGAAGTTGCAAGCCAGAACTGTGGGTATTAAAATGTTTGAATTTCTGATGTAAAAGATCATACCGGTTTAATCCACCCCCCATAGTTCCAATCCAAAGTACATCTCGTTCTGCGAGTATAGATCGGATATAATTTGCTGAAAGTGAATTTGCATTTTCTGGATTATGGCGGAACGTGTAGAATTTCTTTTGGTTAAGATCACAATAGTTCACTCCACCACTGAACGTTGCTACCCATAAGCATTGTGAACGGTCGATCAGAAGCTTTGATAAGGAGCCTGCGTTAAGGTCATAAATTCCCGATCCGTCCTTAATGACCTGCTTTAATTGTAAATGCCGGTCCAGCAATAAAATGGATGACGAAGCGTTAACCCAGTAATTGCCGTGGGCATCCTGCAGTATTTGCTTTATCACTTTGTAATCCGGCACAGGAACACTATAGCTGATCAAGAAATTATTTTGCGTACCTGTTCTCCTGGCAAAATAAATCTTCTTATCTCCGGCAAGTAACAGGTTTCCCTGAGCATCTATAGTTATACTCCCGGTTTCTTGGAGTAACCCACCGGTAAAATTAATTTTCCTGACCGTTCCTCTTTGGTCTAAGTTAAAGATACCCTTATCAGCACTCATCCATAATCCCTCATGTGTAGAGTAGGCCACGTCAAACACCCGCTTATTGTCAAAGTCATTCATGTGCTCACTAACTAAGTCGCGGTCTGTAATCCGGAATTTTCTTAATCGTCCGTCAGCCAGAACATAGAGATAATCGTTTTCCGCTTTATATAGCTTCTCGGGTGTGAAGGATGCTTCACCAACGATTTTGAAGTCTATATAAGTTTCCGTAGCAGGATCAAACCGCTGTATACCGCCCTCTGTTCCTAGCCATATTTGATCGTTCTCCCCGGCGAACAAACATCGAATTCGGTTTTTGAAGGCATTCTTGATCGGTTCATTGTTGTTATAATACTTTTTCAGGCTGTAACCATCATAGCGGTTCAGTCCAAAATAGGTAGCTATCCAGATAAATCCTTTATGATCTTGAATAACATCGTTGGCATCGGTATGGGATAAGCCTTCATCAACGGTCAGGTGCCGGAACCTGAATGGGTTGGCTTGTGCATAGGATCGTGCCGAAAATAACAACAAGCCGCAGGAAAGCATCACGCAGGTGAAAAAGCAGCATGCCGCAATCTTGAACCGCAAGGCAAAACAGGATAAAAACATCTTGAACAGAAGAATAGGTTTACTGATCTCGACAGTATACTGTCGAGGGAAAATAAAAATAGCCTTTATAGCCGTCAAAAGTGATGATTAAAGCATATAAAAATCGTAATGTTAATTTATATGTACAAATCGTTAATTTAACCAATGTCTTTTTAAGGTTGTTTTCATTGGTCAGGCTTGTGCCAGACAATTTAATTACCTATCTGATCACTCCTTCAATTAAACTTTTAAATATTGGAGAGAAGAGTATTTATACGAGAGGCTGGGTTAATTACAGGAGGTATCATGATGAGTGTTCCTGTAAAAGCATTTACATTCGATTACTATCCAAACGTCCCAATTTCGAAAACTGACCGAAGGTTTGAAAGCAAAGTAATTGAACAAGCCATTCTGCAGTTTCAACATAAGGTAAAAAATAAAGAGCCAGGCTGGCTTTTTGGCAATTGCTTTTCGACTACCCTAAATACTACTGTAACATTTCATAACCAAGGTGGCAGACCGGATACGTATATGATTACTGGTGATATCGATGCCATGTGGTTTCGGGATTCTAGTGCTCAGGTTTGGCCCTGCATCAGTTTCATCCCAAAAGACGGGCGTTTGAAGGGGTTAATTGCTAGTGTAATCAACCGAAAGACTGCCTATATCCTGAAATATCCGTATGCAAATGCATTTTACTATGACCCTGCTAAGGTGGGTAAATGGGCTCATGACCTAACCGATATGCAAGCCGGTATACATGGTAACAAACAAGCCTAAATAGTTGTAATTTTTATTGATTCAATTAATTGCAAACTTTTAGAGTGCCAAAAATAAGAAATGAGTTTGGTACTCTGATTGGTAACATAAATCTTGATAGAAAATGGCCAAAATTGCTGAGTCTGAAAATAAAAAAACCCGTAAATGATGAAATTTACAGGTTTCTGAGTCTATTTGACTCTCTTTTGGTGGGAGCAACAGGATTCGAACCTGTGACCCTCTGCTTGTAAGGCAGTTTTTTTGTTTATTTATGTTACTCTTTTATTTATAGATTCTTTACAAAAAGTGCCTTTATAGCGTTATTTAACCATTTTCGTACAACTTAGCATTCTGTTCATTATCTTTGATTTGTAAGGTTTGTGTAAACCACTGTGTAAACCGATGTAAAATGGCAGCTGAATATACCACCGTCAATGTTGTGCTTTATAAATCGAAGGTACTGTCTAACGGAGAACATCCGCTGATGATTAGGGTTTGTAAAAACCGAGTACGGAAGTACATCTCATTAGGCCTCTCTTGTCATGCAAAGGACTGGGATGGGAAAGCCAATCTCCCGAAAAAGAATCATCCCAGCAAAGCCAAATTTGATAGCATCATATCAAAAGCGATTAGTACATACAAGGACAAGGTTATTGACTTTAAACACGAAGGAAAAGATTTTACTCCTGATGTCCTAATCGCGGTAGCAAACAAGCCGGTCAAGAAAACAACCGTATTCAATTACTTTGCTATAAAAATACAGCACCTGAAAGATTGCCACCAGATCGGCAATTCAAAGGTTTACAATGACACCTGTAATCAGCTTAAGGCTTTCGCAGGAGATAAAGACATGACTTTCTCTCAACTGGATTATAACTTCTTACTGAAATTTGAAGCACATATGAAAGCAAATGGTTTGATGGATAACGGAATTTCTGTACGGTTTCGAACGATCCGGGCCTTATTCAACTCCGCTATCGCCGAAGATTATGTAAAAAAGGATTTGTATCCATTTGATAAGTTCAAAATTTCCGAGAGGTATAGTACAAAGACCCAGAAGAGGGCAATTACAAAAGAGGATATCAGGAAAATAGAGGCAGTTAGTTTGAAAACGGGCAGTGCCGTATTTGAGGCGCAACAGTATTTCTTGTTTAGCTATTACGGGCAGGGTATCAACTTTGTAGACATTGCCCATTTGAAATGGGCTAATCTGATCAACGGGCGGATTTTTTACAAAAGAGCAAAAACGGGAACTGAACTTAATTTCAGACTACCCTTACCGGCTCAGGCCATTATTGAACACTGGAAAAAATCAGATAACTCAGACAGGGATGACTACATATTCCCCATACTGAACCGCGATGTGCATAAAACGCCTACCCAGCAGCATAATCGGATACACAAAGTACTGACCAGGGTAAATCAGGATTTAAAGGATATAGGAAAGGAAGCTAAAATTGATATACCTTTAACCAGCTACGTGGCAAGGCATACATTTGCCACTGTACTCAAACGCAGCGGTGTCTCAACAGCAATCATCTCAGAGTCGATGGGCCATCAGACAGAAGCGATCACTCAAACCTATCTGAAAAGTTTTGAGAACGCTATTATCGATGAGGCTATGGAAAATCTTCTTTGACCTATGCAGAACTATACCGCTTGCTTAACTAAGCTTCAAACTTTTACTCTCCGGATAAGAACGCAGTTGGCGAACAACAGCCAGCCGGAAAGAATCTATTACGAGTTGAAGCACGAAACGCCCTACTATGACTCGTTTAGTTTTAAGAGCGAGCTTAGAGTACTTAGAGATATGGCCGTTGTTGAACTGATCAATTTAGACAATCGCCAACTTCAATTACAGATAGCACAAGCGGAGAAACTCCGGCAACGGTTTAAGACCTTTTGGATCAACTACCAAAATAATTACAACGGCTGGGAACGTACCTATGAGCGGGACTACATTCTGAGTATCCGGCTGCATGAATTATTCATTGTTCACAATCTGCAATCGACACTTAAAGATATACTCATCATAGAAGATTTTGTAGACGACCTTGCCGAGTCTGTTAAACTGAGAGAACAAATTCTTGATGGCTTGCTGAAGCAAGCAAATAGCTTACTTGTATGTGATCAAGGTTCTGCCGATAAGCCAGATAACGATATGATCCCTGTAGTAAGCATGGTGGAAGATAGTATAGGAGAACCTTCAGCATCTTCCATCGTTCGGACTCCTGCCTTTACCGCTGGAACTACCGAGGCTCTTTATACCATATTAAAAAGCTACTTCTCTCCTGCTGACCAAGAGCGTTTGTACGCCTTAATCACAGGGAACTATCAGCCGGAAACAACGTTGGTGTTCAACGGTAATGGAAACCAATTGGCAGATGCTTTTAAGCAGTTGTACGAAGCTAATTTGGTTGTCGGATGTAGCAAAGGTGAGATGGAAGAATGGATGGCCTCAAATTTCGAGTATGTCTACCGTGGGCAGCAAAAGAAATTGCCGGTAAGTTACCTTAACTCAATTATTTCATCTAATACCAAGCCTTGCCAGTCACCTATCCTTGATGTTAAAAAGCAAGCTGATGGAATGCTAATAATCATTCCTGTGAGTAGAACCCAAAGAGGAAGTTAGTTTGTGGAGAATAGATTAAGTTGATTATGAAATTTGTTTACAAATAAGTTTACAGCGTTTTCAATAAGTCTTTAGCGGGAATAGTTTTGACATTGCCACTTTTATCAGCAATCACCAAATCTTCATTGTTAGCAGCGCTCTTTTCCGCAAGTTTGACCAGCGCCTTCTTAACGCCAGATAATACTCTGCCGGATAATTCATTTATATCTGTTTTACTCGCCATAAATTTTGCTTTGTTGCTTAATGGTTTCCCAAATATCGGAATTTGCAATCGTTCTTTCTTCTGCTCCTTTGCCCTGAATAACGATTTGTGGGTCTAAGTTGTTATTATCAATTACCATCCAATTATCACATACAGGCAGGTACAGGTTCAGTAGATTCCAAATACCTCGATAATAACGCCGCTCAACAACTTCATCAGGAATATGGTGACCGCCATTACTGACCCGTTTGGCAACCCGGTATCTCGCCACCTCCGGCGAGCTTAGCCAAAAGAAAACCAGCGTAACCTCATAGCCCTGTTTTACGGCATCCTTTATAAAGGTAACATAGCTTCGGGTAGACAAAGTGGTTTCTAATGCAAAATCGGCCTGTTCGTAAAGCAACTGTCGGATTCTCTGCAACATAATCCTGCCTGCTTCGAGTGCTACACTCTCCGGATTAAAAGGTGATAAACCTGCTGCAATGTTATCTGCATTCACAAACTCTTTACAGCGGAGTATTTCCGGTAACACGGTTAAACTCGCCGTTGTCTTACCTGCGCCATTGCACCCTGCTATGATATATAAGTCAGGCATAGATGATTGATTACCGTTTTAATTACGTTTTACAAGTATAGTCAAATACAAGATAAACAGTCAACTTATGATAGCTGACACTATTTTGTTCTATACTAAGCTTATGAACCATAAATAAGCAGCTAAAATAAGGAGGTAACAGGTAGGTTACAGGTATCCCTTCTTGTAACCCTGCAAAACAAGCGCCTACCATTGCAGCACAACGTAAAAAATGCTGTTATGGAACAATTCACATTTGAACAATTACCGCAGGCCATCAGCCTGTTACACCACAAGCTCGATCACATTGAGCAGCTTCTGTTGGAAAGGCATACACCAATGCCAACTAATGCTGAGGAAGTACTAACTGTTCATCAAACCGCAGACTTCCTAAACATAGCTGTAGCTACAGTATACAGTAAGGTAAGCCGCAGGGAAATCCCGGTCAATAAGCAAGGTAAACGCCTGTACTTCTACAAGACTGAGCTCATTGAATGGATCAAGTCAGGCAGGAAGAAAACAGCTATCGAATTGGACGGCGAGGCTACTCAATTCCTTATAGAAAAGCATCACAAACCAACCAGCTTCTGATCTATGCAGACAGAACTCAGCAGAGCATCCCTGATCCCGCAAGCATGTATCCAGGCAAGGGTATCATCAAGCGGATACTCGTCCGGCGGAAAGGGAGCGAGTTTATGTTTCTGTATATACAGAAACCCTTCCGGCCCTGCGTGCGGAAGAAAACTCGCTCCGCTGACTCCCGATGGTCGCACCAGAGAAAAGGCATAAGCGCATCTAGCAAAGAGGCTGGCAAAAGAGAGAAAACAAGCAGAGAACAGAACATGAAGGAGCAACATTCACCATCTAACTTACCAGATCAGCGCACAAAAAAAGCAAAAGGCGGCAGGCCGCCCAAGGCCATCAGGCGCAGCGTTTCGATGCTGATCCGCTTCACGCCTACGGAAAAAATGCTGATTGATAGTAAGGCTAAAAAGGCTGGCCTGAAAACCAGCGAGTGGATCAGAAGCGCCGCCAGGTCGGCCCGCATCGTGCAGCGGCTGACACCGGAACAACTGGGGCATTTAAAGAGGCTGTCGGGCATGGCCAACAACCTGAACCAGCTGACCAGGCTTGCGCATATTTCGGGGCTGCTCTCGTTTACAGCCGAATGCAGAGTACTGTTTGCGGATATAAGAGGAGAACTGACACAGTTACGCAGCGATGGTAGGCAAGACGATCACGGGTAAGAGCTTCAGCGGCTGCCTGCGCTATGTGCTGGGCAAAAGTGGGGCGCACTTGCTGGACGCCTCAGAGGATCTGCGGACAGACAGCATCAGTGCGCTGACGCAGGACTTTAACTTCCAGCGTAGCCTCAATCCCAACTTGGGCAAGGCGGTCGGTCACCTGGTGCTGAGCTGGCACCGGCAGGATGCACCCAAGCTGAGCGGGGAGGTCATGGCCGCAAGGGCCAGGGAGTACATGGAGCTGATGGGCGTCCGTGACACACAGTATATCATCGTGCAGCATACGGACAGATCTCACCCGCACCTGCATATCGTGTATAACCGGATAGACAACCAGGGACGAACGATCAGTGACCGGAACAACTATAGGCGGAATGAGAAGGCCTGTAAGATGCTCACCGCCAAATACGGCTACACGTTCGGCGAGGGCAAGGAACAGGTCAGCCGTGAGCGGCTCAGAGGCAGCGAGAAGGCCAGGTACGAACTGTTCGACACGATCAAGGCGGCAGCAAGAGAGGCAATAAACTGGCAGCAACTGGAAGCCTTGCTCAACGTTCAGGGTGTCTCCCTAGAGTACAAGTACAAGGGGCAGAGCACCGAAGTGCAAGGCATCTCTTTCTCCAAGGGAGAGCTAAAGTTCAAAGGCTCGGCCATTGACCGCTCCCTGAGCTATGGTAACCTGGACAGGCAATTGCAACAAAACTGGCAACTGGCAGAGCGGACGGCGATGGAAGAAGAAGAATTACCCGCCCAGGCGAACGATACCCTGCAACCAAAGGCAGCTCACCAAAGAAGTCAACAGGCGACAAACTGCGATGAAGCAAAAGCCGGTAACTGGCTGGACTGGATGCAGGGCTTTGGTGGCGCGGGTGACGTAGACGACGAGCAGGTACATAAACGAAGAAGAAACCGGGGCAGATAACAATAACACATTAACCAAAATCAGTATGAACACACAAGAGATACAGGAGCAGCTCCGGGACAACCAGGAGGTGCTGATGAGCCACGCCGAACGGATCGGCTCACTGGAAAAGAAAGGAACAGGCATGCGGCCCGTACCACCACCCGACTACAGCCGGGACTTTGCAGAAATAAAACAAAGCCTTGAAGAACTGGTTAAGGCCGCAACACCCGCCAAACAGGCCGAGGAGTTGACTTCAATCGTAAACTCTCTCCTTGCGAAGATGCCAGAGAAGATAAAAACCGTCATCGAGTACCGGCTGACGGGAGCATCCAAGCCGGTGTTGCTGAGCGGAGCCTGCGCACTGCTTGTCTTAATAGGAAGTGTAAGCCTGAACATTAGTTTATGGCGGGAGAATGGCAGGTTGGAGACCGGTGACACTAAGCTGAATCTGCTCAGGCAAAAGTATCCTGCAATAAGTGAATGGGCGGATAGTGCCTATGTGCATCTTGACGATTCCCTATGGAAGAAACGGGATGTGGACGATGACAATCAACGAAGTCAGGTACAGCAGAAAGAAAGACGCGGGCAGCCGGGCAGAAGGCGAAAAAGTTTGCTGGGCAGATGACGGATTGAGTACGCATGAGTTAAAAATAAAAGCCGCCCTGTACTCGCTACACGGCGGCTTTCAACCTAAACCTTATCACAATTAAGCGCGATAAGTATCGCGCCAATAAGTTGCTAATATATAAAGTCCTTTGGTAGCTGTCAAGAAGGTACATTGTAGCTGGTAATTTAACTGGGCTATTTATCCCGGCTAAGCAGCTCATTCTTTTCCTTTTCAGCTTGCAGTAGACGTTCTAACAAAGCTACTTTGTCGTTATAAAGCTCAACTATCTTATCTATTGGGTTAAAATTAAAAGTTGGATTATAATTCACTAATCCACTTGTGTGATGTAAGGTGCTTGATATGATGTTTATCACGGCTTCTTCGCTAAAATTCTTGATGGCCTCTGCGGGTACGCCTAATATCTTAGCTACCTTTTCCAGCAACTCGTCCTCCAGTACCTCACTCTGCTCCATGCGGGAGACGGTCTGCTGACTGACACCCAGCTCCGTAGCCAGCGTTTCCTGCTTAATACCGCGCAGTTCCCTGATGCGGCTGATCTTGCGCCCGATATGTGTGGTCTTTGAAGTGGGATTGGTTGCTTCCATATTCCCAAATATACTAAAGTTTTTCCATGGGTAGAAAACCCATAGCCAGGATAAAGTACAGGCGCTTTGAGTTCGGTACCGGTCATACCCCGCCTTATTTTGCATTACGCTGCCAGTGGCGGCAGGTAAAATCAATGACGATGAATATGGATGAACACGGGCTTCAGTCTTTAGACCTCCTGCACCTGACTGCCGGGGAGAAAACAAACACTTTACAGGTGATCTGTGACTTCTTTGATGACGATCGTCTCAGCGGGCAACTTGAGCGGCTGCGCTCCTGGCGCGATAGCGTGCTTAGGGATGACTACTTCAGGGGGGATAAGGGCAGTCCTTCAGAACTGCTCTATTTTCAGCGGCTCAACCTGCGCCTGCTCGAAGCCCTGTACCAACTCTTACAAGCCGATGGTCCGCACTTAGGCGGGGCGAAGAACACGGTAGCCGCCGTATTCAGCCAGCATCCGCTACCCTGGTACCGGGAACAATTAGAAGAATGGCTGGAGCATGGCCTGTCCAGCAAAGGGGCAGGCGAGTTTATCACGTCCGCCAGCCTGATCACCGTTTATGAGAACCTGATTCAGTTGTATCATGCAGCCGCAGGGATTCAGGAAAGTATTGCAGCAAAAAATATCGAAAGCAAAAACCAAATCCTAACTCCTATGAAAACGGTCAGCTTGTACCAGCCCGACCCTTCGGTGGACCAGCACAATACGGAAACCATCAGCCGTGTGGTCTCTTCTATCCGGCATAAGGTGCCGCTTACCCGGATCATATTTTATCTGGGCGCATCGCCGCAGCCGGACCTGCGCCTGTTCTTTCTGGTAGTCACTTCTGATGAAGAGCGCAGGCAAGCCCAGGAAATCAGTCAGCAGGTAGAGGAGACCTGCAGGCCACTGGGCAGCATTACCGTTATCGCGATGCATGCGCATCTGGCACTCAGCCGCAGCCAGGATGCTTCTTCCTTCTTCAGCCGGTCACTTACCTGCCCTGTCGTATTTCTCTCAGGAGAGTTGCTGCCTACTGCATTGTTTCCTCATCGTTTAGCGGAACGAACGCCGGATGATCGGGCTACTGTTTGCTGGCAGCGCTGGCAAGGGCAGGCGCGGGACTTTCTCAAGGGAGCTGGGTATTATCTCAACGAGGGCATGGCGGAGCCTGCACTGTTCTCGCTGCACCAGGCGGCGGAATGCGCGCTTTGCGGCATCATCAAGGTGGTCAGTGGTCACCAGGGAGGCAGCCATAATCTGGCAACGCTGCTCAAACTGACCCAACTCTTCACCGGCGATCTCAAAGCGGTTTTCGATCTGAACACGCCGGAAGGGGTACAGGCATTTGATCTGCTCAAAGGCGCTTATGTGAACGTTAGGTACAAGGATGGCTACGAGGTAAGCATTGAGCCGGTTAAGTCCTTGTACATGGTTGTGGAGCGGTGTCTGACAGCTACGCAGGCACTCTATAAGCGGTTCATGCTCATCAGCAGTATTTAGACGAAGGCATATAGGCTATCTTCGCTTCAAAGGGATACCATGACCATTGAACAATTGTTTAATGTGATTAAACTGCCGCTGCATGTCGTAAACGAGCTGATGTAGGAGATGAGCACAAATAACCGGCAATATACGCACCTACAGTTCACGGAATAGATTGGAACCCCAAAATCGGTGAACTGACAATGGCGTCCCTGCCATTCATCGCCCGTGCGCTGGCGAAGGTGCGGGGAGATGTCTGCCTTGATGGAGGGCAGGATTACTCTTTAGAGCAAGACGAGAACGCAATGTTCTATCCAGCAACTATACCATATTTCCGCAGGGACGCTGCAAAGGTTGAAAAATAGTGGGCTTCCAGCGTACATCAACAGATAGAAAGGGCTGTTGCCAATGGCCACATTGCATGCTGCCCAAGCCTCATCCTAAAGCGAGGGCTGCAGCGAAGCGCGCTACCACTTATAACACCGTAGCCAAACTAATTTCAAGAAAGGAACTACATTGCACTGCAGCCAATCCTATCTTTATTTTTGAACTGCCTTTTAGGGTAAAAAAACTTATTTCTAAACAAAGTTTTACAAGTTATAGATCCTATTAAGTTGGATATACTATGAATAAAAAATAGGAACCAGTTACACTAGCTGGCACATTATTTTGATCTTTCTCACATACAGCACACTGCCGTTCAGTTGCAATTGAACGAATATGGAAAAAATTACTGGAGCATTTTATAACGGTCTTGCCCCATATGAGCCCACACTATTCTGAAAAAACACTCCTTTTGTAAACAAATTAAACATCTAATTATGCTTGCTTTCGTTCCAAAAAGTTAACCAATCTTTGATTTGTTGAAATACGCTCATTTGCTCACTCGTTTTATCTGCATAATGAAAGAGGTATTTATTATAGATATACAAAGTCAATGGTTTCAATCTCAAATCCCTATAAACTGGGTCAAATCCTGGTGCGGTATAGTAGGTTAGTTGCCCCTTGATTTTGACATACCATACATGCCCAAATGCCTTGGTCGTAATCGTATCTGGCCGGGTAATTTTCGACAAATGTGCTACAGTTCCGGAATCTAAGCATGGTGTGAAAAGACCTTTTATTTGTTGTTCACAAGAGGCAGCCTGGTAATGATCCTCAACCCAAATCACACATCCATTCCTTCCGGTTATTAAGGAAACAACAGGTTTCATGGTGATCGGTTTCTCATATTTACGCCGTAAAACAACAGCTACCAGCATCAATATTAACACTATAGCCACACCATATTGCTGAGCTTTTTTCTTCAATGTTTTCCCGACCTTCTCCTGAGAGTGATTTTTAGAACGTTCTTCCACCTCCGGTTCATCTGTGGGTGGAACTACCATCTTCACTGCTTCAATTTCGGCAACTGCTTTTGCTTCTTCCGGAACGGGGTGAATTACCGAAGGATCTGAGGATGATGTAATCGGTGGATTAGACACCTCTTCTAGTTCTGCGGATACCGAACTGCCAACAGGGGTGGCTTGAACATCATCTGTATGAATTGGGGTATAATTCCATTGATGTGGCCTTTCAGGAAAGTCAATCAACCAAGCCAATAGCTCAATATTCATCACATCAGTCGATTTAGACTCTTCATTTAAAAAATTAATGAGTGGTCTGTACTTGTCTACCCCTAACTTTTTGACAGCAAGTATAAAATCATTATTTACTCCTACCTTAAAATATCTACGGATAAAGGATTCATCTTTTCGCTCAAAACGGGTTTCCAAGACATCGATACAAGCATTTCTAATTCTGGCTGTTGTGGGATGGGGGATAGTGAAGATCAAGCTATTTTTTGCTTTCTTCTGACGATAATCTTTTATAACCCTGGATTGGTATTCGGCAAAATTCATCTAATACATCTAATTAAAATTAAAGGTATTTCTGGAATTGTAATGGTACTTACGGAATCCCGTAAGAATTGCAATGGAAAAATTGGAATTACTGGAAACTACTGCTGGTAAGCCAGTTACACTCATATACCTTTGCTTTCGTAATCGGTTGACACCTCGATAGCTAGCGGGGCTGGTGCACCCAACCTATTGCAACCAAGAGCAACGATAACGGCTGTTGACCCTGGCTTGGGAAGCAGAAATCAACATCCGTTATCAACGCTCCTACTTCCCAAAAAAAATGTGAGAGGCGCCTCTTACGCGGTCTGCATCCATGTCCCCGAGAACAGTTCCCGGGGGCATCTGCAGGAGTTATTCACCTTTTAATTTTTGGAAAATGTTAGAAATTGTGTTAGCAATATTCGTGGCATGCTCATGCCCAAACCATAAGGCCAGCCATAATGGCCCTCACGGTACAGGAATTACTCCCACAACTGTCACTGTTAAAGACACTGTTGGTGATCCAGTACATTTCCCACCGCGAATAAAAAAGCTGGGAATTTAATAAAGAAAGGCAAGCTACAGCTTGCCTTTCTTTTTGTTAGTCAAATATTCATTATTATCTTAATAGCTTTTCTTTCTTATTTTAGAATTAAATAAAATCCTTGAAGAAGCTGTTAACTCTTTTCCCGATTAGCGTCGCTCTAGTTCTGTTTTCCTGTCAGAAAAACAAGAAGCAACCACCGCCAGCCGTTGCAGCCGATTACGTTAAAGCCGTTACTATGCTAGAACGGCAACCAGATTCCGCATTTTATTACTTCAATGAAGTGGTAAGTACATCTAAAGACAGCTTGCAGATTGCAAAAGCTTACTGCAATATGGGTAGGATTCAGTCAGATGCTGGTGATCATTATGGTGCACAGGAAAGCTTAACCCAATCCTTAAAATATTTGAATGAAGCTGAACCGCAGGACTACCGTTGTCTCGCAAGCGACTACAATGAATTAGGAATCACAAGTACTAATCTTAAACAGTATAACCAAGCCTTAAATTATTTGAATCGGTCTATTCATTTTGCCAATGACTCCAGTTTCCTAATTTCCATTCTCAGTAATAAAGCTAACGTTTATCGAAAGAAAAAACAATACAGTCTAGCGCTTCAGTTTTACCGCGAAATTGCGCACGCTACACCGCCAAACGGAAGGAGTTATGCTTGGCTACTAACCAATATGGCTAGTACACAGTGGCGTGATAATCCTTTATATAATCCAGTTGGACAGCTTCAAAAAGCATTACAAATCCGCATCAAAACAAAGGATGTGGCTGGCACTAATTCAAGCTATGCACATCTGACTGATTATTATATGAGCGACCGAATTGACTCTGCTTTTTTCTATGCAAAAAAATGGTATACCATTGCAGAGAAAATCCGTAGCCCGGAAGATGAGTTAGACGCTTTATCCTCACTCATCAAATTAAGCCCTCGAAATACCAACCGTTATTTTGCGATTTATAAGCATATCAATGATAGTCTGCAAACCGCACGTAATGCCACAAAAAATCAGTTCGCACTGATCCGGTACGAAGTGCAAAAAAATAAAGCTGACAATTTAAAATTACAACGCGACAATGCGGAGAAAGGCTACCAGTTGAGTAGACAACGTTTCATTTCATTAGGAATCTCAATCTTGCTTTTAGGGGTTAGCCTAATAGGATGGTTGTGGTTAAAAAAGAGACAGGAACGGATGCGACTGGAGAAAGAAAAAGCGGTGCAGGAAAGAGAATACAACATACTAAAGCGAGTACATGACGTTGTTGCCAATGGCCTATATAGATTGATGAAGAGTGTTCAAAACAAAGACCAACTCGTTCGTGCTGCACTTGTCAACGATCTAGACCAACTTTATGAACGCTCAAGGACACTTTCCTATGACGGATTATCATCATCAACGGACCGCTTTCAAGAAGAAGTTTCACAATTGATCAGGTCGTTTGCAGATGAGGAAAGAAGAATTACCATTGCCGGTAACGAAGAGGAGTTGTGGAAACTTACTGACTCAGCACTACAGATGGTTGTTTTAGATACTCTACTAGAGTTAATGGTCAACATGGACAAGCATAGCCAAGCCAAGCAAGTAGCTGTTCGATTCCAAAATGAGGATAATCAGCTTCGTATTACCTACACTGACGATGGTATTGGTCTACCAAACAATGTAAAATTCGGCAATGGCCTCATAAGTACGGGAAACCGTATCCAACAATTCCATGGCTATATTACTTTTGATAAACGTACCACTGGCGGATTACAGGTGCTATTATCCATCCCTCTGCCCTAATCTTTATCTATGTTTGAAAATGTACTCATCGCCGAAGATCATGAAAGCGCCAGCATCTCGGTCCGCAAAACTTTGAATGACCTTCAAGTTCCTAGTCCACGTTATGCGTATTACTGTGATGATGCTTTAGAGCAAATCAAACAGCGCATAGCGCAGAATCGGCCATTCGATCTGTTAATTACCGATCTATACTTTGAAGAAGACCAGCAAAAGCAAAGTTTATCAGACGGAATGGCATTAATTGCAGCAGTACGAAAAGTGCAGCCAGACTTAAGAATTTTAGTATTCTCAGCCGAGCACCGACCAGCTATTGTCACACGACTGTTTGATGAGCTCCATATCAATGGCTACGTACGTAAGGCGAGGTTTGACGTACAGGAACTTAAAATAGCCATTGGTAAACTAGATAAGCACAAGCGTCACGTTCCATTGGAATTCCGGCAAAACAGCTATCAACAAAATGCACATGATTTTTCCAAATTAGATCTGGCAATTGTGACGCTGCTCTCCCAAGGAATCCGTCAAAAAGATATACCGGAACATTTGAAAGAACAAGGAATTATACCATCAAGTTTAAGCAGTGTAGAAAAGAGGTTGAACTTAATTAAAGATGCATTAGAGTTTACCATGAATGAGCAATTAATTGCCCACTGCAAAGACATGGGACTTATTTAGATATACAACAAACAAGACGACTTAAAGCCATTTCGGCATCATCAAGCGCTTGTTTCCCTAATTGCTCTGTTTTTCATTAGTTCGTATCTTGTAATTGTTCGCTTAATATTTGATGGCGGTCAATTGTTCAATGCTTCTTGTAGAAATCCAAATCCTATCGAAAAACTCAACATTTCTAAATCTTTTTTGCCTTACGGATTCCCGTAAATATCTCTCCAAGCATCATTGTAGATTTGATTTAACAAAACATTAAACAATGGCAAAAAAACCTTTAGGCACACGTGCAACAACCGGAGAGAGTTGCCCGGAATCTGGAGTCTGGAAAGTAATTGGAAACCCTTCAACAACAGCACCGATTAGTGTCGGCAATAGAATGCCGCCGTATGGAGGCAAAGCCGTGACTTGGGAACTGATTGCTTACGCTTAAATTTCCACAACCTTGGATTTATTTTGGATAAATCCAAGGAATCTTTAAGATCAATTCATATGGAAACAAACTTACAAAACGAAATTACATTCTACCAAGATAGTCAGGTAACAATCACTCAGGCCCGGTTCGTTACCGATTCTAAAACTTACGCCATGCGGAATATTTCCTCTGTTCACCTGTTCGAGATCATCAAAAGTAAGAAACTGCCTATTGTTATGATTATTATCGGTGCTGCACTCTTGCTTAGTGACGATTCTAGATGGATTGGTATTTTATTAGCTGCGGCGGGTGCCTTAGCTATTGCATTAATGAAAAATGATTTTGCAGTAAGAATCAGTACCAATTCAGGTGAAGCCAATAGTATTGTCTCCAAGGATCGCTTATATATTCAAGGCATTGTAGATGCGCTGAACGAGGCCATCATTCATCGTGGTTAGCAGCTCCTACTTGCTATATCGTTATCTATAACTAGTTCCAGAATCATGAAAATCATATTCGTCCTTTTCTGTTTAGGGATAAGCGTTACTGATTCTACTTATGTATATGTCTGCGACAGCTTTCGTACGACACGATATCATTATAATATCAACTGTCGAGGATTACGTAATTGCAATTACAGAGTTTTAAAAATAACTGAAAATCAAGCCAAAAAGACAGGAAAAACACTTTGTCAATGGGAGAAGCACAATCTTGGCAAAAACTTGTAACGAATGAAACAAGTTGAAAAATTGATACAGCTTCATACGCTGATTGATATCTCATATTAGTAACATCTAAAACCTAAACCTTATCACGATTATGGAATTAATCGACCAACAGGTAATCAACGATAACAAGGAAATTTATGCTAAGATTCAAAGTGAACTACTGAAAGCTGAGTTTGAAATCCTGATTGCGACAGCTTGGTTTACCGACAACGAGTTATTTGATATTTTACTGCGCAAACTATCCGAAGGTGTCCACATTGAGGTGATTATTGCTGATAATCAAGAAAACGAGAAACTGGATTTCAACCTGTTGACACTCCAGGGTGCATCCGTGCATAAAATCAAAAATGCCGGCTATGGGACAATGAATCAGAAGTTCTGTGTCATTGACAAACGGATAGCGCTGCATGGCTCTTATAACTGGACGGTTAATGCAAAAAAGAACAATCAGGAAAGCATCATCAGCACCAATCATCAAGAAACCATTGAATCACTCGTTGCGAATTTCAACGCGATCAAAGCAAAGATCAGAGAACAGAAGATTAGCCCACCTCTCGTAAATGACAACACTGACATTAAAGTAGACAGGGCAAAAATTCTCCCAGCAGAGCCTTCACTGATGCCGGTGGCAGAATTTGAGAAAGTCTTGGATTCAATGATTGCTGCGGAAGTTGGGAGTTTTGACCGAAAATTACTCAGAGGTCAGGGCTTTGAACGATGTGCTGCCAACAATGGTGATCATCAGGTCCTCCATAAGGCATTTGATACGTTGTATTCTGTTTTTATCAATGATATCGATGTTATTGAGGATAAGAAGAAGCGGTTAATTACCAAGATTGAAGAGCACCGTGTTAAAAGTATGGAGCTGCTCAATAAAGACTGTGAGATGCAGGTCGCCTATCAGGAACGTGAGCATGAACTCGACAAGGCTAATTTACAAAACCGAAAAACAGACACAGAAGCGGATCAGGAAGTTAAAAGCAAAAGCATCAAAGAGATCAAGGAAGACAAAATTCCAGCGATTGAGAAATTGAATGCAGATCTGGACCAACAGATCAAGCGTATAGAAAGTGAACTGATCAAGCCACACTTTAAATGGTTTGACTTTATTCCGACTTCAATATTTACAGCTGCTTTGATCGTTTACCTATTTTTGTTCTACTCATCGGCAGCTTACATTTTGTTATTTAGCGTTGCGGATGCCAAAGAAGCAGAAGCGAAAGGGTTACCGATTGCGGCAACAGACATATTTAATCCTGAAGCCGTAAGTAGCGCATGGCATAAAAGTGGAACGGCTCCTTACTTCATTTTCTTATTCGTATTCATTCCACTTGCTTTTGCAGTGGTAGATCGTTTTGTTGCCGGTAAATGGGTAAGTCTATTCAGCACTATAGGAGGCATACTCATTCTAGACGTTGCAATAGCTTATAAGGTAACTCAGGCCGTTTATGAGGTGAACTATGCGCGCGGGAACGTCAATACACCTTGGCGAGCATCAATGGCATTTACCGATACCAACTTCTATTTGGTTTTTGTCTTTGGGGCTTTTGGCTTATTGCTGTTCAAACTTGTTTTCAAGAAGCTAATGAGCATGTTTGAGGATCGTAATCCTGATATTATCGCGCAACATAATCAGTTGTTAATCCAGCACCGTCGTGAAGAGAGTAATCTGAACACGGCAAGGATTAAGGTACTTAAAGACGAGATGTCTGTTTTGGAAGAAAACATCATTCAACTGAAAGCAACCATCAAACACCTTGATCAGGAACTATCGTCTTTGCCTATTTTGCTAAATCAGGTCATACAGCAGAAGCGAACACAGCTACTGAAAGATACAACTCATATTGACCAAATCGCAGCCATCTATACAACGCATATCCAGTCCGATAATCTGCCTATCTCAGTTGATGCTTTGAAAGACCGGATTAATGTTTTTCTGGAAGGCTGGAACGACTTCCTGCATCAGGAGTATGCGGTTACCCGAGCGATTCTTAAAGCAGCAGAAGCAGCTCATGTTGCCTTGGAATGGCAAAGTGAAAAACTGGATACCAACAAAGTAGATAAACGCATAAAATCAAATTAGAAGTGATCAAACTATTAATACCGGCTATGATCGGACTGTTGCAGTTGAGTGCTTACAAGCCGATTAACATGCCGAACCCTCTACATGATGCGCCCAACAAATATGTGATTACACACTACAATATCACGTTCGCGCCGGACCTGTCTAACCGGGTCAACCCTAAGCTTTATCAACGTCCGTTATCTGACGTCGACATCCTTGCGATTATCGCCGGTGACCTATATCCAACGATCTTGCGGGAAAAGCGGTCTGAAAATCAAAAAGACAAACTGTTGGTCGACTTCATCAATAAGGGACTCATCAGTCAATATGCGGCGAAGACAGACAAACTGTTGATAGATTTTGGCCGCTTTCACCGGCAAAACGAACGCATTGACTATATTATGGAGAGAAACCATGTACCACAAACTCTGAATCAGGATGTGCAAAGTATGGTCAGGGAATTTAGTCGCATCTACAATATCGCCACTCATCAAAACTTCGGGGCAGATATCTGGACTTATTTGAACGAAGGTGTGGATGATAAAATCGTTATACCGGCAGAGCCGCCGCTTGCCAACGGTTCTATGAGCATCATTAATACCTACCGCAACGTTATGATTCTGACGACAGACGGCTACATTGAAGCCGGCATCTATGGCAAAGGCTTCGACTTAAGTAAAACAACCGTCGATAATTTCAGAAAAGCTTTCTTAGCTTCCAAAGAAGACAATATCCAAAAGTTTTTTAAAAAAAATACACAGTTCAGGATCAAGCCCGTTCACAACGAGCATTTAAAAAATCTGGAAGTACTGGTTCTGGAGTTATATGATCGTTCCAAGTCTAAGGGCGGGTCTGCTACCATTCAACCTACCGACATGGAAATTATCAAGCTTTTCTGGGCGGACTGGTTACAGCAGTCGCACGTCAAAAGGTGGGAGCTGCATCCTTACGCTAATTCCAAAGATGAGGCGGAGAAAACGATTCTTCAATTCCTGGGCGTGACTAAAAAGAACATGCCCTCTGTCTAAATCTTATTATCAGAATCTACAAAACTAGCTTATGGGTTGGTCTTATCGAAAATCATTGGGTTCCGGACCGTTTAGAATCAATTTTTCCAAAAGCGGTATCAGCTATTCCGTCGGCGTCAAAGGCGCACGCGTTAACATGGGACCGAAGGGCACTTATGTCAATCTCAGTTCTCATGGGATCAGTTATCGCCGTAAAATTTCAGGAGTTGAAGCACCACCTCATCTGCCTTCACTACAGCCGCAACGGATGTCCTCTGCTCAACTATACCAGATTGCATCCGCAGACATTGACCAGTTAACAGATACTGACTCTAAAGATTTTGTCAACGAACTCACCCAAAAAGCCGGGCAGCTATCCTATGTAGGATGGTTAGGCGTGCTTCCCATGGTCATTTTAATCATGGTACTGTTATTTTCTTCATTCGGAACTCGTACTACAGTTATCCGGCCGGTGACCGACAGCACCTTGGCTAAGGTTACCTCGAATATTGGTGTAAATATCCGGCAGCATCCTACGGCAAAATCTGCCATAGTGAAGGCGGCGACCAGCGGGCAAACGTTCATTCTTTTGGATTCCACTCACTCTAAATGGCTGCAAGTACGCATAGATAGTTCCTCCGGCTATATCAACCGCCGCTTTGCTGAAGTGGAACATGTACACCATGACCAAGAAACCGGGACGCAAACCTATCTATCGAACACTTATGCAGTCTTTGAGCTATTCGGGATGTTGACATTTTTCACCCCTTTGATTGTTTGGCTAAAAAAGCTTGACCGAAAGCGCTTTGAGATAGAACTGCACTACGATATGGATGAGCAATTCCAGCGTATCTATCAGGAGTTTAGTGGTCATTTTAATACTTTTGCCCGCTCAGTCAGAATATGGCAGTATTTAAACAAGCAGAAAACCAATGATTTCAAGCGAAATGCGGGTGCTGGCCAGTTGATTAGTAGGACGCCCATACGCAGTATTTCCGGCAATCAGGCTCCGTTGCCTCATTTTGTTACGAATGTCGCTATCCCCTGTTTAAAGCTCAGCAACCTGCATTTCTATTTTTTGCCGGAGCGACTGCTTGTCAAAAGGGGGAATACGTTTGCCGCCATTTTCTATAGAAATCTTTGTATTAAGGGTTCAACGACGCGCTTTATTGAAGATGAAGGTGTCCCTTACGATGCCCAAGTCGTGGATCAAACCTGGCGCTATGTCAATAAGCGAGGTGGCCCAGACCGCCGGTTCAACAACAACCGTCAAATCCCCATTTGTGCTTATTCGCAGTATACACTTACCTCTGATACTGGGCTCTACGAAGTTATTACAACATCCAAACAAGGTGCAATGGATTCCTTTGCCAACTTTTTGAGAGGTATTGGCAATTTGCAATCGCAACTAGTAATTAGATAGATTTGTTCTGGATGATGAGTAACGCAACATTCTAGGCGTATAGAATTTATTCTAATCAGTCAGATGCAGAATGCTTCGTTTTGGTGCGTTTCTGCAAAGGCAATTTAATTGTGAGTTATTGATATTGAATCAGAGTACGGCTTTCCGTAATATATTGATCACAATCATACTTAACTTTATTGAATAAATTAGTAGTTGAAGATATGAAAGAAATAAAAGTGATCAAACCAGGGGCTAAGCCAAAGAAAGAAGATGGGAGTGATGATAGAAGGAGACGAGTCGACCCGCCGAATCAACCCAAGCACCCAGGGTTGAAACCTCACATCCATAAACCCGGAGAAAAGCGCTGAATCAAACGCCTATTTAGGTTAGTAAAAGTCAAGAAAGAGTCACCTTTTTAAGATCTAAAACTAGCCTAATTAACTGTATTAATTATTTTTAATAAATGCATTTTTCATTTACTACAAAATTTTCAGATTATTTCTTGTAGGTGTGAAAGAGAAATTTTAGATCAAATTAGCGAAGGCATGAATCGATTTGCCAATTAAATTTGAATACTATCGTTGCAAGATTAGTAATTCGAATCAATTAAAATTAATAGACATATATTTACTTATGCATAATATCACAATGTAAATAGATTTTGATAATTTTTTATCTAATAAGGTTAGTAATCTATATTAGGCGATTTATCTGATTTTAAAGGAATTTGTGATTCTCTCACTTTGTGTATACTTTCAATATTTAACCTAACCGAAATGGAAACACTGGAGGATGTTCATCATCAGTTTGCCTTGTTTTTTAAAAGCGAAATCATACAGCCCTATGCATATTTATTGTTTAAAAAGCTTCAGGAAGGACATATATGCCTAAACTTGGCGGAATCCGAGGCTGAAGCGACTAACCTACCTACTGCTTTACAACAAAGAGGTCTGCAGATGGAGCTACTTTATACGGATATTTTGGTGGGTTCAGCTAACACTGATCGTAAACCGTTCATGCTATGTAACAATCATTTGTATCTTCATCGTTATTACCGGTATGAAACTATTATTTTAGAGCAAATCTTAAAGCTGATATCCCAGGAACATGCACTTTATGCAGAAAGAGTAAGTCACCTACAAGAGCAAGCGGCCTTTTTAAGGGAATTATTTAACGGAATTATACCAGACCCATATAACCAAGAACAAGCAGATTGGCAAATGACGGCTGCAGTGACAGCCCTGTTAAATAATTTTACGATTATTACCGGTGGCCCTGGAACGGGTAAAACCACAACAGTCGCCAAGACACTTATACTGCTCTTTAAAGTTCAGCCAGCCTTGAAAGTAGCATTGGCTGCACCCACTGGAAAGGCAGCTGCGCGCTTAGGTGAATCACTCAAAAAGGCCTCTGCAGGAAAAAGTCCAGAAAATTCAGCCCTGTTTCAATCCCTGCAGCCGGTAACCATTCACCGTTTGCTCAAAGCGATACCAGACAGCCATCATTTCCGTCATCACCGTCGAAACCCTCTCGATTTTGACGTGATTATAGTAGATGAAGCGTCCATGATCGATGCTGCATTAATGTCTAAGTTATTGGATGCGGTCGGAGAGCATACCCGGTTGATCTTGTTAGGAGATAAAAATCAGCTGGCCTCTGTTGAGGCAGGTAGTTTATTTGGGGATCTCTGCCAAGCTCATATTAACAAATTCCATCCTGCTCGCTTGGGTTTTATCAATGCATTAATTGACAATCCTAGCCGGCAGATAGGAGCTTCAAAACATGCGTCTGAAGCAGGACATCCGCTGATCAATCATACAATTGAACTGACATATAGCCACCGCTTTTCTGGCTACAGTGGCATCGGTGTATTCAGCAAGGCTATCTTGAATAATGATGAGTCTTTGCTCTTGCAGTTTATCAATACTGTTCGTCAAGAAGATGATATAGAGGTGTTTACCCATCAACAACCAGAATATTTTCAGAAATTTATTATAGGATACAGCGCATTTATTCAAGAAGAAGATATCCGCCTGGCTTTACAAAAGCTGCAACAGCTTCGGGTGTTGTGCGCTGTACGGGAAGGTGAACAGGGAGTGCTTGCTGTTAACCGAAGGATCGAGAAATTTTTGGAATACAAAGGTTTCATTAGTCTTAACGGAGAGTTTTATGAGCATAAACCAATTATTATTACAGCAAATAATTATCCGCTTGGCTTATTTAACGGCGATATCGGCATTATTCGAAAGGATGCTAATGGTACGATGAAAGCGTGGTTTGAGGATCGGGATGGTAACTTATTCTCGGTTACGCCGGGGTACTTGGGAGCATCAGAGCCGGTATATGCCATGACCATTCATAAGAGCCAGGGTTCCGAGTTTGACCAGGCATATGTTCTACTGCCAGCTTCTGAAGATGTTTCCTTACTGACTCGGGAGCTACTGTATACCGCCATTACTCGGGCAAAGCACAAAGTCTATCTACAGGGAGCACCAGATGTTATAATAGGTGCCTGTAGTCGAAAGATCAAACGTGCATCTGGTATTAGCCAACGTTTTGAAGCCGCTATTTAGACTAATATTTTATCCTTGACCTATCCTTATGGCCTTACGACTCAATGCTTCTAACTCCTTAGAGCAACTGGCTCAGCAATTATGTGCTGAACTTATACAGCAACGTCACCATGTTTTCCAGCCGTACTATATCATTACTCAGACGGAAGGAATGAACAACTGGTTAAAGCAACAACTTGCAAATACGCTGGGTATTGCAGCAAATTACAGATTTATAAAGCCCTCGGAGTTAGTCTATGAACTATATCGCTTGTTCGATGGGCCTTACAATTCTGGTGTTACTCCTGGTAACTATTGCTGGCTTATTTATCAGTTCCTGGACGAGCCTGATTTCAGGAATAGGTTTCCGGTAATTGCTACATATTATGAGAAGGTTATCAATAAGGATGTCAAGCGGATTGCCCTTGCCGAGAAGGTTGCAGATTTGTTTGATCAGTATCAGATATATCGTCCGGAAATCATCACGGAGTGGAATAGCTCCTCACTCGAAAGCTGCACCTCAGATGACTGGCAGCAGTACCTGTGGATCAAAATGCAGAACGTTACCGAAGGTATTTCGCCGGATAAGACAATTCTCAGGCAATATGTTTTAGATAAACTTCAAGAGCCTGGTTATCAGCAATTATTACGCATGAAAATGCCTGCTCTGCATTTATTTGGTCTTTCCGTTATAACTGAATATCATATTGCGTTACTCTCAAGGTTAGGCAACTATATCACAACCTCTTTTCATGTGCTCAATCCAGCGCCAGAGTTGTATTGGTTTGAGGACCGAACTGAACGGCAACTGCTAGCGATGAAAAAACGAGGACAGATCAATCCAGATGTTACTGTCATAGGTAATCCATTGCTATTAAATTGGGGAAGACTAATTCAGAATTCGTTTACTTTACTGTTTCAAGATGATAATTTCCTAAATGCTTATCAGGAAATCACCCAAGTAGCACCAAGCGGTCATTGCCTGCTTGCAGAAATACAGCAGGACATCTATTATAATCGTTCCGCCAGTGAGCGCAGTCAGGTTACAGCAGCGATGTTGACCGACGGCTCGCTCACAATAAATAATTGCTATACTGCTGTAAGGGAGGTGGAATCGCTATATAATTATTTAGTCAATCTTATTGATCAACAAAAGATGGACTTGTCTCCTCAAGACATTTTGGTTATGGTCACGAATGTGGACGCTTATGCCCCGTATATCAAAGCGGTATTTAACAATGCGCCATACCCGTTTCCCTACACTATCGCCGATGAAAGTTTTGCCAGTAACGACAGTATCTCTGCAGCACTGCGCCTGATTTTACAGGTACAGGAGCATTCTTTCAAAGCGGAATCGGTGCTGCAATTACTGGATTCTAGCTATATAAGACGACGCTTTGGCATACAGGATATGGCCTTGATCCGCAAAATGGTTGATAATGCTAACATCCGGTTTGGAATTGCTGGTGAGACGGAAGATGAGACAGTTTATGTCAGTTGGGAATATGGATTGGAACGAATTATTTACGGGCTATGTCTGAGTGGTGAGGAAGCGGTTTTGATCGGTGACGACAGCTTATATCCCTTGGATATAGTAGAAGGACGAGCCGCAGAAGAAGTAGTTCGCTTTTGCCATTTCTGCAAGGTGCTGATTAGTTTTATCGAATACCGGAGACATCCCCGGTCAATGGGGGAATGGGTAAGCTATATTGAGGATATTGTTTATAATCTTATATGTGAGCCTGAGAAGGAAGCTGGCGAGGAATTGCACCAACTCTTACATGAATTAGGAAAATACAACGTCATGGAGTCTATTCTCCAAGAGAAGCTGAGTTACGAAGTCTTTACTCATCATTTTCTACAATTTTTGTCAGCCAGTAACAATGCGCACCATTTTGCAGCTGGTGGAATTACCTTTTGCTCGCTGATTCCTATGCGCAGTATTCCATTTCGTGTCGTAGCCATGCTGGGCATGAACTTTGATACTTTTCCAAGGAAAGAAACTATTACCAGTTTCAGCCTATTAGAGAAAGAGCGGCGCAAAGGTGACCGGAATATTAAAGACAATGATAAGCACCTCTTCCTGGAGACTTTACTCTCAGCGAGAGAGCGATTATATATCAGCTATATTGGGCAAAGCGTCAAGGATAATTCTAATATCCCCCCTTCAGCTGTGGTGGACGAGCTACTCGATTACATTCAAGCTATTATCTCTCATGAGCATGATGTGCGCAAAGCACTAATTACCCGGCAACCTCTGCATCTTTACAGCAACCTGTACAACCAAGGTGATCCGAAACTTTACAATTATCTTTCGCAGATCGGTACCAGCCTCATGCCGGAATTACAGCGGACAGAACCGGGCACTTATATGGCTTTTGATGATATTGCGCTGAACTCCTTTATCGCCTTTTTTAAAAATCCTTGTAAGGGGTACTACAATCATGTGCTGGAGATATTTTATGAACTGGATTCAGTGTTATTGAGTGAAACGGAGTTGTTTGAGCTAGATGCTTTACAGCAGTGGGCATTACGCCCGGACCTCCTGGCAGCTGATACTTCCACACTTGATGAACTTCGGGTACAATTGGTAAAAACAGGACGCTTGCCTTTAAAACAGATGGCAGACATATCCTTGAGAGCGATAGAGGAAGTGGTCTCACCAGTGAGGGAGCTACTTAGGGAATGTGTCCGTGGACAAGTAGAAAAAGTGATCTCCGTCGATCTGAAGATGGGTAGCACTTCCTTGAAAGGACAACTGGGCAACATCTATAATGGTCAGCTGGTATATATATCCTGGTCAAAAAATGAATGCAAATATCTCATAGATGCATACATTCGGTATCTGGCATTACGTGCCGCTGGTCAGGATATAACCCTGAAATTTATTTCTGCGCAAAAAGAAAAGGTGTTTACCGCTAACCCGATAGCATCCGATGAAGCTATGAGCCGTATTTGTGGATTAATAGATTTGTATAAGCGCGGACATGCTGAGATGATACCTTTTTATCCTGATTTATTTAAGCAGCCAAGTGAAGTGCTCAGTTTAACCTTAGATGATTATTATAGTAAATTAACAAAGAAAGTAAACGATTTTAATTTTCCGCTGCAAGACCGTTATATTCTCAGCGCCTATCATAAGGGGCGGTTTGATTCTATAGATGGATTTCAGCACTTTCAGCAAGCTGCCGCTCAGCTTATCTCCCCTTTAGAAGAAGTATTCCAAGATTATTATCAGTCGTAACCCATGTCAATGCAAAATTTTACTGATTTCCGAGCTACCGAAGTTCCGTTAGCAGGCACTAACCTGATTGAAGCAAGTGCAGGTACAGGAAAAACCTATTCTATTGCTGTCTTGGTGCTTCGGCTGATACTGGAGACTAAATTACCGCTCAAAGAAATTCTAATGGTGACCTTCACTAAAGCTGCAGTTGCGGAATTGGAAGATCGTATACGCCTTTTTATCCGGCAGGCTTATCAAACCTCCCAAGGCCAGTCTAGTAAGGATGAGACAATTTCCTTTCTCGTCGAACGGGCCGCAAAGCAAACCAGTCCGGATCAGGTTAACCAGAGCTTGAAAGAGGCGCTACTATATCTTGATGAAACCTCCGTGATGACTATCCACAGTTTTTGTCAGCAATCACTTACCAATTTTGCTTTTGAAACCGGACAATTATTTGGAATGGAAACCATTCAGGACAGCAGCGCACTGATCGAGGATGCTGTCAATAGCTTTTGGCGTAAATATGTGACTATCATTCCGGTGGATCTATTAGAGCAATTGTGCGGAGCTGACTTTACCCGTCATGCGGTGATAGATGTTATCAAACAGTTCTTAAATGGAAAGCGGTACTTGTTATATTCAGAAAAGGAGAACTATACTCTTTGCAATGAGGATTACCAAAATCTGTGGAAGGATGTGAACCAGCTGATTCATGCAGAAAAAGAACTGAGAAGCCAATTGGAAAACTATGTGAGGGAGCATTTAGCCAGGTTGCAGCAAGCCGCTGTCGGCAATACCTATGCCCGAAAAGCCGAATGGCACTTAATCAATGATCCCGTTAAGCTGGCCGAGGAAATTTACAAAAAACGGGATAAGGGTTATGCCCAGAAACTATTTCAAGATGTTATTGAACAATGCGAGGATTGCGAACGTGCTAAAGAAGAAAGAAACAAATACGTGCGCCATGTAATTGATAAGATCCTTTGCTTGGCTATTCAGGAGGTCAGTAAGCTTATTATTGCTCAAAAGCAGAAGGCGCAGCAAATGTCGTTTGACGATATGATTGTAAATCTGCATAAGGCGCTTGTAAAAAAGGATAATCCTAGTTTAATTAATGGATTCCAACAGCGGTACAAGGCCGTATTTATTGATGAGTTTCAAGATACAGACCGTCTGCAATATGAAATCTTTGAGCGGGCGTTTGGTACAAATACCATTCTTTTCTACATAGGTGATCCCAAGCAGTCTATTTACGCTTTTCGCAAAGCTGATATTTTTACTTACTTCAAGGCAAAGCAGGACGTGAATCATCGATATAGCATGAATGTGAATTACCGTTCCAGTGCACCCTTTATCAACGCAATGAATGCCTTCTTTCTGCCACGTCCGGATTTTGACACCTTCTATTTTTCCGGTCTTAGCGATTCCATAGGTTACATTAATGTAGAAGCGCCTGAACAAAATACTAAAGGAGTGCTGATGCAGGGTGATCGTGAAGCCGTACCTTTAACGTTGTTCAGGGAGCCAAAAAAAGACCGGATCACAGATGCTACCGCAGCGCTGATGGTACAACTGCTGTCAGGTGACCACTACTCGATCAAACAAGGTAACGAACAAAGACGCCTCACGCCAGCTGATATTGGTATTCTGGTACGATCGAATAAGGATGGTCAAAAAATAAAAGCAGCTTTAAGCCGGTTTGAAATACCTGCTGTTACTTTGGGGGATGCCAAAATCCTAGCCTCTGAGGAGGCCGTTACTGTTTTATATCTGCTGGAAGCGATGCTGAATCTTTCCAGGTCAGCTATTAATCGTGCGCTTTTGGGAATCCTTACAGGCTGGGATGAGTCTGCTATTCTAAAGCTGAATGAGGAGATCGCAGCGACCCGTTTCAAAAGTTATAAAGCAGCTTGGGAGAATGATGGTATTTACACTGCACTGTCTGAATTCTTGGTGGATTTTGGTGTTTACGATCAGTTGATTAAAGGTAGTGCGGAGAATGGCGAGCGCATTATGTCCAACTTATTACAGCTGATGGAAATACTGCATAAGATGCAAACGCACAAACAGTTGTCTCCACTGGAATTAACAGGTTGGCTACGACGCGGAATAGATGGAATGGCGGTGGAGGGTGATGAGTTTGAACAGCGGATTGAAAGTGATGAGGAAGCGGTGAAGATTGTGACCATTCATAAAAGCAAGGGGTTGGAGTACAAAGTTGTTATTGCGCCTTTCTTAGACTTCCTAGCTAACGTTCCAGATGGTTTCTGCACATTCAGGGATGCCCAATCTGGAGAGTACATCGCAGTTTTGGCCTCACAGATGAATAGTAATCAAAAAGCAGAATTGCTGAGGCAGACGGAACAAGAGAACCGGAGGTTACTATACGTTGCTATTACCAGGGCGGTATACGCATGCTTCATTTTTAAGAACATGGGAAATTCGGGGCAGTATCCTTATGCTACTCAATCTTCGCTGGTACCGTTTGTAGGGGAATGTGAAAATGCCGGTAATTCTTATATCTCATTCGATGAGGCGCCGCCTCTTCCTGAAACTACATTTCACTGGCGGAGTCGTACACTAGTACCCGCATCTATTTCAAGACAAATTAATTTCAAACTTCGCAATCCTAACTGGATGCGTTTAAGTTACTCCCGGCTAAATAGTAAGCATGCAACCAACGGACTAGCTAGGGCGATTCCACAGCAAGATATTTATAACGATTTTATGTTCAGAGAACTAGCCCGCGGTGCAAAAACGGGTGATCTCATTCACTATTTATTTGAAATTATTCACTTTCAACGGCCAAAGTCCTGGGAGCATGCCGTTGAGCAGACCGTTAGTCGCTTCGCGCCACAACAGCAGGAGTTGCTGGGTGAAATGCTGAATAAAATGATCGAACAGGTGTTAAACGGTAGGATTCAGCTAGCAAATAAGAATTTCTCCCTTGCTGAGGTTGCTCAGGAAAGCAAAATACATGAGTTTGAGTTCGATTTTCCCTTTTCAGCTGTAGATACACAACGCCTGCAACAACTGTCTGCGCCGGATCGTCGGATCTACGTTGAATTACTGAATGCCTCGGGGGGGCTTGTTAATGGAAAGATGGATATGTTCTTTGAATTTGAAGGAATGTATTTTATACTGGATTGGAAATCAAATTATTTGGGAGATACTCTAGAGGATTATTCAGCAAACCGGTTGGCTGAAGCGATGAATGAACGCAATTATCATCTGCAATATTTGATTTACACCTTAGCGGCTGATAAATATCTGTCCAGCCGCCTGCCTGATTACAAGTATGACTTACATTTCGGTGGTATTATCTATGCATTCATCCGGGGAGTTCGAAAAGATATAACTCATGGATTCTTTACAACAAGGCCAAATGAGAAAACTGTCACCTTACTAAATGCAATATTCAACAAGCAAACAGATAAATCAGTAAACCTCGAAGCTGAGATGCAGTGAATCAGTTAATAAATTCATTCTCAGATTAAATTGATATAAAAACTCAATTGTATCTTTTTCATAGGTCCGTAATATTAGTTTTTACAATGGTTAGCAGAAAATAGCTTACGTTTAGATTTTTGTTATTTTAGTGGTAATTAAACCTCTCCATGATTGCATTCTGTATTATTTTATTCTTCGTACTGCTGATTGGCTACTTGCACTCCCAAAAAGATGAAGCATTAAAAAAAACGAATATTCAGGTACGTCCAAGTAATTCAACAACACCAGCTACTCCATCGCAACATCAGCCAAAAACGCAGGCAGATCCTGTTACCTTATCACTTGTAACAAAGCATTTCGGTAGAACTTGGCAACAATATCTAATAAGCCAGTCAGCTCAATTATCCTTAAGCAATCGTTACATTTATAATTTGGTAGCACTTAGTTATGAACGGCTGCAGCATGAAGAATTCTCAGCTTTAATAAAAGCATTCAGGTCGCCAACCAACGGCAGCGATGACTATAGTTTGTTACATGAAGGTATTCTTGGACTAGCGCAGGGTCGCCATTTTACGGAAAGCGAAGTGCTAAACCTCATTCGTGAACTTCCCAAACGTTATTATCATAAACATGTTTTGGAAGTGGTAACTCTACCCATGATTGATTCTACAGAATCTATATCTATTGAACGCCTAACAGTAAGCATAGAGCCAGAATCCAAAATTGAAGCATCCAGCATTTCTAACATGCCTTTAATAAAGAATGCAGAAAACTACAGGGCCGATTCTGTCCCTTTTGATCCGGTAACAGCCACTGCGAAGGTGAGCGAACTGATTGATACTGCAATGTCTCCTGATCAAATTGAGCAGGGACCTATAGATGTGCAGACTCCTATCACCAAAAACGGAATGCTTCCATTAGCAAAGGCACCTGAACCAGACATCATTGACATTGATACAACAGTAAAGCCAATTGTTTATACTGAAACTACAGTTGTACCTGTATGGTCACACCACTATGTTTATTCAGCCGATGAACTGCGTCAGGCAACCCCTGTACAGAAAGCATTCTACGAAAAGTACAAAGCAGAGTTCTATAATGGCCGTCATTTGGATCTGCAAGGGAATACGAACTATGGATTCATCTTATTCTTTGAATTATTGGATGATTATAGGCGGCACCAAAATCTTCAGTTGCTGGAGCGACGGTTACATGATCTGGAAATTAGCTGTCCAAGAACACGTCCTTATGCCAAAAGCAATCTAATACAATTGATGCGTGCGGCTGGAAATTATGATGATGCTACGAGAATTGAGAATGCACAAGCAAATCCTTGGCATTGGCGGGAAAGATATATCCGGGAACTGAATTTAAGCAAGGTTGATGCTCAACTCCTTAACAGTATCTGGATATCTGGTAATGCATTCGTGAATATAGAGTTTTGTGCCAAAGAATTAATCAGGCTTTATGTGGCAGCCATGAAGGTGCTAACAGAATCATTTAAGGAGCAGCAAATATCCAAGCACAACACTTTTCAATCTATCGGTGATCTTATTGCTCGCAAACAAAATCACTACCGTTTAGGCAGCCCTAATTATAAATACATTATCGAGCATAGCGAATCAACGCTTAACGAGTACATTTTACGTTATTGTGAAAGCGAGTTAAGGACTCATCTGGGGCATAATCGTAAAATGAATGTTAATGGTTATCTCGATCATTCCGAAGTTATTGCAGCTATCGGTGAAAAGATCATCGCACCTATTGCCGCCCGTATGCCCGAATTGTTGCAAGGCACCGCTGAGCCCAATGAAGCTGTGGAAGTTGCACTTAACGCAATAACACCAACCCGCTGGAAAAATCGTTTATCGTTAACTGCTGAACATTATACTCAAATTGGCTTGGAGAAGTTCAAAGGGGAAATTGATCGTCAGCTACGGTTAAATGTTCAGAATTCATCACTTGACATCATCTTTCAGGATGTTGTCAAGTTTTTAGCTCAGCACGACAAACCCAGCTCCTTACAATATTACCTGCGTTACAGTCATTACTGTTTCGGTATCAAAAATACGGATCCCAAACCCATGCCGAAGAACTTACAGAAGGTTTTGTTCAAAACGGAAATGGAAGTTCAACGTTTTGCGCAATTGATTACCAAAGTTAAAACAGGTGAAAAGCTGGCAGATCTACTCGCGCAGACGGCTGATTTCTATGCACCAGTCCGTAAGAAAATCACATTAAATACCTCGCTTATCAATCTGGCAGAACAGCAGTACACAGGGACAGTAGAACTGTTAAATGAATATTTGCAGGATGAGGAAACCCTATCTGTACCTGCTGTCTCTACACACGCGACTGAGCTGATGAACAGTTCGGTAAACTATGTTCTTGCCTTAACAGCAGGACAATCCGGGCTGATCGAGTTGTTTAAAGCGCATGATTTTACCTTAGAAGCCGCTTCTATCGATACCTATTGCCAGGACGTTGGACTGATGCGGTCACCCTTAGTCAACGACATCAATGAACATTGTTATGAATTGCTGGACGACTCTCTAATCGAGGAACAAGACCAACAGTATACTATTAATCCTTATTACTATCAACAACTCTTAGTTTCATGATACCCGGACTAAAACCCAAAGAAGCTACGGCTATTATTAACTCCCTATTAGGCGGTGTTGTTCCCAAGATTGGCGTGCAACATATTACTGTTGGCCGCTCTCCCGAGGTAGACGCCTTTATCCAGGCGCTGGAAGACGTTAAGCAGGGACACAGTATGGTCAAATTCTGGATTGGAGATTTCGGCTCCGGAAAGTCCTTTATGCTTCACCTGCTGAATACCGTAGCGCTGAAACAGAAATTTGTGGTAGCCAACGCGGACTTTACACCGGACAACCGCCTATATGCCAACGATGGTAAGGGTTTAGCACTTTATGCCGCTATCATGGATAACGTTGCTATTCAGACGAAGCCAGAGGGAGGTGCTTTGCCTGTGCTGCTGGAAAAGTGGATTGAACAAGTGTTACTGCAAACGGGCCAAAACCATCAAATACCCCTGACTAATATCCGTCAGCCACAGCATTTGCCACTCGTACAGCAAAGCTTAATGCAAACCATCAACGATATTACTGAAGTCGGCGGCTTTGATTTCGGATTAGTTGTGCTCAAATACTATGAAGGTTACATTTCAGGCGATGAGGGCTTAAAAAGAAATGCACTCAAATGGCTCAAAGGCGAATACCATACCAAAACAGAGGCACGGCAAGAGCTCGGCGTACGCGACATCATTCATGACCTGAACTACTATGACATGCTCAAAAACTGGTGCAAGTTATTTGTGCACATGGGCTATAGTGGCTTTATGATTAATCTTGATGAGGCCATCAACCTGTATAAGATCAGCACTGCCGTGATGCGGGAAAAGAATTATGAGAAAATCCTGAGTATTTATAATGATTGCTTTCAAGGTAAAGTCAATCACCTCTTTATTAATTTTGCAGGTACGCGGGAGGTGCTCGAGAATGAGCGGAGAGGCTTATTCAGTTATCATGCGCTTAAATCAAGGCTGGAGACGAATAAATTTGAGACCGCCGCGATTCGTGATTTTGCCCAACCTGTAATCCGTTTACTGCCGTTGGATAACAATGAAATCTTTGTGTTGCTAAAAAAGCTCAAAGAGATCTTTGACTTCAACTACAATGTAACGCTGGAGATTAGCGATGGGGACATTCAACAGTTCATGGAGGAGTTATTCAACAAGCCCGGGGCGGCGGAATTCTTAACCCCTCGCGAAGTCATACGCGACTTTCTAAATATTCTTAGCATTCTTCGTCAGAACCCCGGCTTGGACAAGCAGCATCTGTTCGGCGAATTGCAGGTTCGCGATGAACGCCCGCAGGATGCCTTTATGGCGGACATTGAGGAGTTGTAACCGTGTACGAACTATTATCTGAGCCCATTCGGAGGTATATCCGTGACAAACGCTGGGAGGCCCTGCGCCCGATTCAGGAAGCGGCCATCAAGTATATTCTATCTACAGAGAAAAACTACATCCTGGCTTCCCGAACAGCATCAGGTAAAACAGAGGCTGCCTTTTTACCTGTCTTGAGTAAAGTGAATTTTAGGGAAACCGGCGTGCGGGTGCTTTATATTTCGCCATTGATTGCACTCATTAATGATCAGTTCAAGCGGGTTGAAGAGCTATGTGCTTATCTGGATGTCCCGGTTACCAAGTGGCATGGCGAAGCCAACCGCACGCTAAAGGAAAAGTTAATTAAAAGTCCTTCCGGTGTAGTGCTCATTACTCCAGAATCGTTGGAGGCGATGTTCGTCAATGCTCCTCAGCACATCGCGCACTTATTTGGTAATCTAGAGTTCGTCATTATTGATGAAATCCATGCATTTGCAGGCACGGACCGCGGTTTGCAGTTACGTGCTATTCTGTCGAGGTTAAAGTTTGACATGAAGCGTCCGTTCCGCGTGGTAGGCCTTTCGGCAACTATTGGTGATTTCCAGCAGGTAAAACAATTAACTGCAGACATGGAAAATACAACGGTACTTCGGGATATAAGGGCTAAGGAAATGTCGGCCACTTTTAAATTCTTTGAAATGGATGGTGCCGACCTGCCGCAGGAATTGATTGATGATGTTTATATGGAAACGCGTCAGCAACAAGTGCTGGCCTTTCCGAACAGCAGAGGACGGGCCGAGGAACTGGCGGTTCGCTTGAAAAAGGTTGCCGACAGGCAAAATGGGCATCCTTATTATTTTTCACATCATAGCTCGGTAAACCGTGAACTCCGGGAATACATTGAGCACTTTGTTAAAGAGAACCGCCGTTATCCGTTCCTGATCGCCTGTACTTCTACCCTGGAATTGGGTATTGACATTGGATCAGTCGATAGGGTGTTGCAGATTGACGCGCCTCACTCCATTGCATCACTGGTGCAGCGTACAGGTCGTAGCGGCCGCACTGAAGGTGTGCAAAGCAATCTACTTTGCTACGCAACAGGGCCTTGGAGCTTACTGCAGTCGCTGGCTTGTTTACAGCTTTATCGTGAAGAATTTATCGAGCCGGCCGTTGATAGCCGCTTTGCCTATGATATTTTACTGCATCAACTCCTATCCACTATTAAGCAATTAGCAGGCTGCACACTGCCTGCTCTGATGCAAAGGCTAAAAGCCATAGAAGTATTTGACGATATCGATGAACAAACGCGGTTACAGATTATGCAGTTTCTTATTGATACGGATATGCTCGAGCGATTGGGCCAAGAGCTTATTATTGGTGTAGAAGGCGAAAGAGTAGTTAACTCTAAGGACTTTTATTCCGTGTTCAAGTCAGAGCCTAATTATAGAGTAGTGCATCAGGACAAGACCATTGGCGAAATTCCCCTACTATCGATCATTGCTGTTGACGAGAATATTCTTTTGGCTGCGAAAATATGGAAGGTTCTTGATATTGATCAAAAAGCAAAAAAAATCAGTGTTCAACCTACAAAAGACGGCCGCAAACCAAAATTCTTTGGGTCCGGAGGTGATCTTCATTCACGTGTACGGGAAAAGATGTTAGAATTATTACTACAGGAACAGACTGTAACGGAACTTGATGAAGCAGCCATGGAAGCACTTCGTCAATTACGCGATGATTTCAGCCATTACCAAATTGAGGACTTGCAATACGACAGGCCAGTGCTCATTAAAGATGGCTCAGTCACTTGGTATAGTTTCCAAGGGTCGAAAATAAATCGAACACTCCATTTTCTTTTTCGCTTGGTAGGTACCGAGATAGATTACGATGATTCCAGTAGTTCATTTGTTATCCGGGGAGGTTTAGCTGAATTAGAGCGGTTGATTAGCAAAGCAATTACTGAAGTTTCTAATATCGACGCACATTTAGCTACATGCCTGGGACAACAACCGGACTTGATCGATTTTTCTAAATGGGGTATATATCTCCCTTTTCCATTACGATGTACATTGCTTAAATTAAAGTATTATGATTTTACCAATGCACTTCAATTTTTAAAAAATCAGCGCCTGGTGACGTTGCAAAAGTAGACGTAAACAGGATGGATATGTTGATTTCACGCAAGATAAACAATTGTTATATTACATATACTAATTCTTCTTGATTCCATATTGTGTAAACCACCAGGTAAACTGAAAATAAAAAAGCACTTACAAAAAAATGTAAGTGCTTGATTTATAATGTGGGAGCAACAGGATTCGAACCTGTGACCCTCTGCTTGTAAGGCAGATGCTCTGAACCAGCTGAGCTATGCTCCCTTTGTTTTTGGTGTTGCAAAGATAAATACGTTTTTCACTTATTCAAAATATTTTTTCAAAAAAGTTTCAAGCCTCTGATTTTCTGAATAATAAAGTTTTTGCGATAGAGAAAGCTTCTATAAAACATCTACCTCTATTGTTTTGTTATTCATCTAAACGCAATAACATGACTGAAAACACAAATAATTCGGTTAATAGTAAACAGGAGTTTACTATTAACTATTCAGAACGCGAGTTGTCTTGCTGGGTAGAAAGAGAAGGCAACATTTTACATCTGCACATTGATAACAATATCAACGCTGATTTTGAAATTCAGTCTGATGACTCATTAAAGCAAATTTCGGGTCCGGAATTACCGCCATCAAACATTGATTATATACGTCGTCGGGTACTTACCGATAAAGTTTCTGATACTGGTAAAGGATCAGGTATCTAATTATAAGAGAGCCGCAAGTTACATTACCTGCGGCTCTCTTTATAATTATTATCCAAGTACTTCTTCTAACACCTCCTGCGAACGGATGTTGCCAAATCCTTCAACATGCAGGGCAAAGTACTCTAATAGTCGGGTAATTAAATATTTGCGTTCATCATGGCTGAGTTTGATGTCTCCTAGCTGTTCAAAGCCATAAGTTAGTAGTTGATGAAAGTTTTGCGTGTGTGGCGGCGATAAATACAAGCTGCTTTCGGGTTTATAGCGTACAAACACACCATTTCTCATGTCAAAATAATCGGCATCAGCACTTTGGCTAGCATCCGGGTAAAAACCTAAATAACGGGTAAGCCCCAATAAAAACAACAGGTGAAAGTTAGCTAAGCCTACTGTCAAGTTATCTAATAATTCAATTCCTCTAAAAATATATTCAAATAACTGCTCGTCGGCTGTTTGTTGCTTGATGGCTTTGTATAAAATTTCATTCAAAAAAAGAGCAATGCTGCTTTTTACTATATCGTATGGAAGGTGTTGTAATAATGGTGCATTTTTTAATTCACTTATGCGCTGTACGGCACCAGTATTCTTGTAGTAAACTATTAAATCTAATAAAGCTAACGGCTGCAACATACTACGGCTTATTTTAGCCTTAGGACGTTTTACTCCGTTAATAATGTATGATTGCAAGCCGAACTTTTCAGTGAAAATCTGCACAACAACGCTGGTTTCACCATAATCGGTTACTTTAAAAACAATGCCTCGTGTTTTGTGCAACATAGTACAATAGTTGTTTAGTTGTAGAAATTAAGGTTGTTAAAAAATCATGCAAAATAATTTACTTTACATCATACATCATTAATGTAAACAAGGTTTTATAATCGATTGTTATTTGTAACTTATGGATTTAAAATTAACTAATAAAGTAGCTATAGTATTAGCTGCCAGCAAAGGTTTAGGCAAAGCTGTTGCAACCACGCTGGCTACCGAAAGGGCTATTGTGATTATAGCATCGCGCACAGAAGATGATTTGAATAAGGCAGCCGAAGAAATTCGACAAGCTGCACCAGAAGCACAAGTAATCGCTATACCGACAGATGTATCTAAAGCTAGTGATGCTGAAAATCTGATTCGGAAAACAGCAGAGCAATTTGGCCGAATAGATATTCTGGTTAATAATGCCGGTGGACCGCCATTTGATCAGTTTGAAAAGTTTGATGACGAGCAATGGCAAAAAGCTTTTGATCTGAACTTAATGAGCGTTGCCCGTTTGAGCCGTTTGGCTTTGCCGCATATGAAAAAAATAGGTAGCGGTCGTATTATCAATATTGTGAGCGGATCTACCAAATCGGTACTGGCAAACTCCGTGCTCTCAACCAGTATGCGGTTAGGCGTAGTAGGCATGTCAAAATTAATGGCTGATGAATTTGGCGCTTATAATATTACCGTGAATAACGTAGGACCAGGTACTATTTTAACCGACCGGGTAAAACATACGTTGCCACCGGGGCAGGATCCTGATGAAGCGTTGAAAGAACGTGCTGAAAAAATACCATTAAAACGTATAGGGCAACCTCATGAACTGGCAGCATTAGTAGCGTTCCTGGCATCTGAACAAGCTTCGTATATTACAGGTACTACGATACAGGTAGATGGCGGGGCCAGCCGGAGCATTTATTAAGCTGTTTAATTCAGGATAGTTTCTCCCAAATAGCTATTACAAGAAAAAGCTTTGATGTAATTGTATCAAACAAGCACATTAAGGCTTTTTACATAGAGCTAATATTTTACCCCTCTTCCCTAATGATTTTAAAGAAACCATCCCGGTAGGTTTCTCCTATAGGAATAGCCTGATCTTGTATATAAACCATGTTGCCATCTACCATGCGTAGTTTATCTACCGAAATGATATATGATTTATGTATGCGGTAAAAAGGAGGTTGGGGTAATTGCGTTTCTAAATCTCGCAGGGTTTGGTAGGTAACTATGCGTTGCTGCGGTGTAAATACCGAAACATAGTTTTTCAAACCTTCAATGTATAAAATATCACTGTAGTCCACTTTCAAAAACTTGTTTTTGCTTTCTCCTTTTAAAAAAACATAATCTGAGGGTGCAGGTGTTTCAATGCCGAGCGAAGGCGTTGGTGCAGGCGGAAGTGGGGGTGCAGCCAACGTTGGAGCTAAATAGTTGAGCGCCTTTTGTGCAGCTTTTAAAAAGCGATCAAAGGCAATAGGCTTTAATAAATAGTCAATTACATCATGTTCATAGCCTTCTAATGCATATTCAGGATAAGCTGTGGTTAGGATAACTTTACACTTGTTGCCGCAGAGTTTTAGAAATTGCAAGCCAGTCAGGTCAGGCATTTGTATATCTAAAAATACCAAGTCAATTTCACCTTGTTGTACACGGGTTAAAGCATCAATAGCGCTGGTGGTAGTACCCGTCAGTTCCAGAAAAGGTATTTTGTTGATGTAATCAGCAATGATTTTAACTGCATAGGCTTCATCATCAACTGCAAGGCAACGTATCATGGTTTAAATATAAAAGTTTTGTTCTGGTCAATGTTGTAATTCAAAGTTCAATATTCAATGTAGCCTTGTAGGTCTGTCCGTTTTCGGCAATAAGCAATTCATGTTTGCCGGGGTAAATCAATTCCATACGGCGGCGAATATTCGGCAGGCCAATACCTGTAGAGTGATCTTTTTGATTGCGGTTAATTTGGTTACTTACGGTAAACATTAAGCGATTACTGATTAGTTTTAGGCGTATGCGGATAGGTCTGTTAGGATCATTAACCACACCATGCTTAAACGCATTTTCCACAAATGGCACCAGAATTAATGAGGCAATGCGCTTGCCTGCAATGTCGCCTTCTACCACAAAATCTACAAAAAAGGCATCTTCAAAACGCATCTGAAAAACGCTGATATAGTTTTCAATATAGTTAACCTCTTTTTGCAAGTCAACTGTGCCATCCGCGCTCTCGGTAAGCATGTAGCGCATTAAGTTCGATAGTTTAATAACAGCATCAGCCAGCTTTTCTGAAACCGGATAAGCCAGCGAATAAATGTAATTAAGCGTATTGTATAAAAAATGCGGGTTGATCTGTGTTTTCAAAAAGGCCAGTTCAGCCTGTATCTTTTCTTCACGCAACGATTTGTTTTCTTGTTCTTTACGCAAGGCATGAAAGCTGCTGTAAACCGCTAAGCTTAACACCAAAGCTGATGTACCAAAATATAAATTATCAACAATGTAACCGATGGGTGTGGTATTGAAGTAATTATGGAGATGAAAAACGTGGAAGATAATTACTTCTTCCAGCAAATACCGAACAGCGGTAAAAAAGGCAATGCTGAGTAATAAGCCAGCAACAAGCTGCGGCAGCTTTCTACCGGCCAGGTATTTAGGATATATCCATAAATATAGTAAATAGAATTGCAATATCTTAACAATCTGAAAGCTGAAAGTGAATAACTCGTGTACAAACGAGGTGGGTTCAATAATATAGCCAATACCAATGTAAGCTAAGTACACAATCCAGCCGATAATATGATAGTAGATTTCTTTCTTTCTCATGATGGATAAAAGTAAAGTAAAACCACTATCGGCTTTAAAAATTTATCTCAATCCCTTGTTTTTTGATGTGAACACTGAATATCCAGACAAATACCAGGTTTAACCCCAGCTTTTAGGCTTCGGATAATATTATGAGGCGTTGGTATTATAATATTTCAGTCGTGTTCGTGCTGCTGCACCTTTGAATCATCAACAAAAACACGTCATGAAATCTTTAATCAGCCACTTATTACTATTGTTTATTTGCAGTGCCACAATCGCCCAAACTCGTATCATCAGCGGTAAGGTAATTGATGCCAGCCAGCAGCCATTAACTGGGGCTACAGTAACATTGCTTCATTTGCCTGATTCTGTTACAACTGCCGCCAAAATGGCCGATGCAGAAGGTAAATATACTTTCAGTAATATCAAGGATGGAAAATATATTGTTAAAGCCAGTATGGTAAGTTTTGGCAGTGCTTATACTGCAGCTTTCCAATACAAAGGTGAGGCATTTATAGTTCCTACTTTAACTCTAGCAGATAAAGGACGCAACTTAAAAGAGGTAACAGTCACTTCTACCGTTCCGCAGCTACAGCAAAAAAGTGACCGGTTGGTGGTGAATGTAGAAAAGCTAAACACTACTGGCGATAACGCGCTGGATGTGTTGAAAAAAGCACCCGGTATTCGGCTGGATAAAGATGACAATATTTTGTACCGCAACAATGCCGGTGTGGTGGTCATGATTGATGGCCGCCGTACGTACATGAGCAGTACTGAGCTGAGTAATTATTTGAAGTCGATGCCTGGTAATACGATCAGCAAAGTAGAACTAATCCCTAACCCACCAGGCAACTATGATGCAGAAGGTACTGCCGGCATGATAAACATTATTTTAAAGCATAATACTTTGCAAGGCTACAGTGGTACGGCTAATATAAATGCCAGTTATGGCAAGTATGGCAAAGTTTATGGCGGTATTAATCTTAATTATAACACAGGCAAGTTCAGTACTTATGCACGGGTAAATACAGGTTATTATGATTCTTATAATAAGATGACCTTGAGCCGTCAGATTGGAAGCGAAGTTTATAACCAATACAATTATTGGCATCCTAAAACAACCTCAACCAGCTATACTATCGGGACTGATTTTTACGCCAGCAAACGCAGTACCTTTGGTGTAATGCTGAAAGGATATAATAATCCTACTCATGCAGATGTAACCAGCCAATCAGAAAGCTACAATAGTGCAGGTCAGCAAATTGGCAGTGTAACAGGTGTTAGCCCGCAAACATCAAATGTGGGCACTTATAACTTAAACTTGAATTACAGCTTTGCTATTGATACTATTGGTCAGAAACTAAATATGGATGCTGATTATGTGTACAGCAATTCTACAGCAGGCCAATATTATACCAACTCGTATTACAATGGTGCCGGTATATTAGCGGGTGCTCCGGTACAGCTCAGAAATAGTTCGCCGGTAAACTATAACATCAAAGCCATTAAAGCTGACTACGTGCTGCCTTTAGCTAACCAATGGCAGTTTGAAGCAGGCTTAAAAAGTAGTTGGGTAGGTACCCACAGCAATGTGGTGTTTGATTCATTGAAAACTGTAGGGTATGTAACTGACCCTAAACGCAGCAATGATTTTAAATATGATGAAAACATTAATGCCGCTTATGTAACCTTCAGCAAACCTTTTGGCAAACAATGGGATATAAAAGCCAGTTTGCGTGCCGAGCAAACTATATCTACCGCCAACTCACTCACCCGAAATGAAATTGTAAAACGTAACTATTGGCAGCTATTTCCTAGTGCTTTTGTTACTTATAAAATAAATGCCAACAATCAGCTTAATGCCTCATTTAGTCGCCGTATCAGCAGGCCTAATTACAATTCATTAAACTCAGCCATCCGCTATACCGATGCATATACGGCTATACAGGGCAATCCTTACTTGCAGCCATCTATTTCTGAATCTTATGTATTTAATTACACTTACAAAAGCTTTCAGGTATTAAGCTTAAGTTATTTGAAAGTACACGATGATGTAAGCAATGTTATCAATCAGAATGACCAAACTAAGGAAAGTATTACAACTTATCAAAACTTAGGTTCAACCCAAACGCTAAGCGCTACATCAGCTGGCAGCTTCAACATTGTTAAATGGTGGAATGTAAATCCCGAAGTGGATGCTGCATATAACCGGGTAAATACACAGGTACAAGGTGTGCCATACGTAAGCCGCAGGTTTTCTTGGTCTGGCAATGTGGATCAAAACTTCTTTTTGCCTCAAAACTTCAAAGTAACCTTGTCTGCACAATACTACTCACCATCTATTTCAGGCTTATCTCGTACCTTATCAGGCTCGCAGATTGATGCCGGCGTAAGCAAAACTTTAATGGACAAACGCATGACCTTAAGCTTTAAAGTACGCGATATATTTTTCGGTAACCGTTACCGCAGTGTCCTACAGTACAATAATGTGAATACCCGCTGGAATAATGAGTGGGAAAGTCGTCGGTTCACTCTAGGCCTAACTTATAATTTTGGTAACACTAAACTGAAAGCAGCGCGTAATCGTCAAGGTGGCAGCACTGCTGAGCAAGGGCGTATGTAAATAGGGGCTTAAATTAGTATTCATATCCAATATCAACTTTATAAATTAATCATGAAAAAGAAACTTAGTGTTCTGATAGCAGTTGCCAGTTTTCCGTTGATACTGTTTGCTCAAAAACCTTTATCGGGTGCCGATAGTGCACGTAAAGTTATAGACACCATCATCAACTATGCTCGTGCTAAATCAATTTACAGAAACCATGTTAACTGGACTGCACTTACAGATTCGATAAATAAGCACAGTGCTCATGTCCAATCAGTGCAGCAGGTAATGCCTTCTGTAAGCCTGATTTATGAACTATTAGGCGATTACCACGGATTTGTTAGTTATAACCGGAAAATTTATAAATGGCGGCCTAAAAAGGCCGTTGTAGATACTGTAAAATACAAAAGCCTACTAGCTAAAATGAAGCAAAAGCCCGCTGTTGAAGCACGTATGCTTGAAGAGGGCTATGGCTATTTACTTATCCCGACCAATAATCCTACACAATACGGAGAAGATGACCGATTGGCCCAACAAATTCAAGATTCACTAACTACTCTACATCCTGAGAAATTGAAAGGCTTGGTAATTGATTTACGTACTAACCCAGGCGGTGACATGTACCCCATGATTTTAGGCGTTGGTAACCTGTTAGGAAATGGAAAGCTAGGCTCATTTGTTGATCCTGTTTCGCACAAGCAGGAAGTTTGGGGTATAAAAGGCAAAGCTATCTATACTGGAACAGATACCGTTTGCCGCCTAAATAAATTGGGTACTGCAGCTACCAAGCTTAAGGTGGTGGTACTGATAGGTCCAAATACAGCCAGCTCCGCTGAAGCAACAGTCATAAGTTTCATGGGTCGGAAAAATACCTGGTTTGTTGGCGAAAAAACAGGTGGATATACCACAGCTAATCAGTCGTTCCGGGTTTGGGATTTAAATGTTTTTATGGCAACTGGCGTTGAAGCCGACCGAAATGGTAAAGTGTATCTTGACTATGTATTGCCTAATCAATTTATTATAGCTGGAGATGATTTTAATAATTTGAATAAAGACGCCAAAGTTATAGCAGCTTTAGCTTGGTTGCATCATCAATGATAAACCGAGCATGGTCTAACCAGTAGTAGTTACGAATGTAGTTAGCTGATACTGGTTTCTTATAACCTCAAACTAAATGTTTATAGCTATAGAATGTCATGTTAGTTTAACTTAAGTTTTACCTAATCCGGCTAAATTATTACCTTAAAAATCCGTATTTTTGTGCCTCAAATTTTTTTGGAACAGATTGATGTACAAGGAATATAAGCAGTTAAATTTATCGCAAACAGGCAAAGATGTATTGGAGTTTTGGAAGCAGAACAACATCTTTGAAAAAAGCATTAGCAGCCGTCCGGCCAGCAATCCTTATACTTTTTATGAAGGTCCGCCATCGGCCAATGGTATGCCGGGCATTCACCATGTAATGGCCCGTTCTATTAAAGATATTTTCTGTCGTTACAAAACTCTAAAAGGTTTTCAGGTAAAACGTAAAGGTGGCTGGGATACGCACGGCTTGCCTATTGAGCTGGCTGTTGAAAAATCATTAGGTATTACCAAAGACGATATCGGTAAAAAAATATCGATTGAGGATTACAATGCAGCCTGCCGTAAAGAAGTAATGCGTTATACCGACATCTGGAATGACCTGACCGAAAAAATGGGCTATTGGGTTGACCTAGAAAATCCTTACGTTACTTACGAAAACGAATATATTGAAACGCTGTGGTGGATACTGAAAGAACTGTACAGTAAAGATCTATTGTACAAAGGTTACACCGTACAGCCTTATTCGCCTAAAGCAGGTACTGGCCTGAGCTCGCATGAGTTGAACCAGCCGGGTACTTACCGTATGGTGAAAGATACTTCTATTGTAGGGCAGTTTCACTTGAAAGCCGAACAGCAGCACCCGTTGATACCCGTATTGTTTGAAGAAGCTGGTGAAGATACTTGCATGCTGGCCTGGACTACTACGCCTTGGACCTTACCTTCTAACTGTGCGTTAGCGGTAGGGGATGATGTGGTTTATGTAAAAGTAAAAACCTTTAATCCGTACACTTACCTGCCGGTAAGTGTTGTGCTGGCTAAAGATTTGGTTAGCCGCTATTTTAAAGCTGAAGGGCAGAACGCATCGTTTGAAGAGTATAAAGGCGGTGATAAAATCATCCCTTGGCAAATTAAAGCTGAATTTAAAGGGGCTGATTTGGTTGGTTTGCGCTACCATCAGTTGATGCCTTACGTAATGAATGATGATTTGCGCCAAAATGCCTTCCGCGTAATTGCCGGCGATTTTGTAACCACAGATGATGGTACTGGTATCGTGCATACGGCTTCAGTTTTCGGTGCAGACGACTTCCGGGTAGCTCGTGAAAATGGCGTACCTGCGGTAATGGTGCTGGATGAAGCTGGTAAAGAAGTACCGCTGGTAGATAAGCAAGGTAAGTTTGTGGCCGAAGTAACCGACTTTGCGGGTAAGTATGTAAAAGAGGAATATTATACTGATGAAGAACGCGCACAGCCTGATTTCAAACCTACAGATGTACTCATCTCCATTAAGCTGAAAGAAGAGAACAAAGCGTTTAACGTTCAAAAATATGAACACAGTTACCCACATTGCTGGCGTACAGATAAACCGGTATTATACTATCCGCTGGATAGCTGGTTTATCCGCACTACAGCAGTAAAAGAAAAGCTAGTAGCCCTAAATAAAACCATCAACTGGAAACCTGAATCAACGGGTACAGGTCGCTTTGGTAACTGGCTGGAAAATTTGGTGGATTGGAACTTGTCGCGTTCACGTTATTGGGGTACACCGTTGCCGATCTGGCGTGAGGAAGATGGTACAGAAGAAAAATGTATTGGTTCAATTGCTGAACTAAAAGCCGAAATACAAAAATCTATAGCAGCAGGCTTCTTGCCGGCTGATTTCGATATTGCCGATTTGCACCGCCCTTATGTAGATAACGTGGTGCTGGTATCAGCTAATGGCAAAAAGATGCTTCGTGAACCAGATTTGATTGACGTTTGGTTTGATTCAGGCGCTATGCCTTATGCACAATGGCATTTCCCATTCGAAAACCAGGAGCAATTTGCAGATGCCTATCCGGCTGATTTCATTGCCGAAGGCGTAGATCAAACTCGTGGCTGGTTCTTTACCCTGCATGCTATTGCGGTAATGCTGAGTGAAACCAGCGAACAAATCAAGCAGGTAAATGAAAAGAACGGTAATCCAGGTGTCGCGTTCAAAAACGTAATCTCAAACGGTTTGGTATTGGATAAAAACGGCAATAAAATGTCGAAACGTTTAGGCAATGCTGTTGATCCATTTGCTACCATTGAACAATATAGTGCTGATGCTACCCGCTGGTACATGATTAGTAATGCTTCACCTTGGGATAATCTGAAATTTAACATTGAAGGCTTGGATGAAGTGCGTCGCAAATTTTTCGGTACGTTATACAATACCTATTCTTTCTTTGCCTTGTATGCTAATATCGATCGGTTTAACTATAACGAGCCGGATATTGAACTAAGTCAGCGCCCTGAAATTGACCGTTGGGTATTATCATTATTGAATACCTTAACTCAAGAGGTAGATGGTCATTTTGCCGATTTCGAGCCGACTAAAGCGGCTCGTGCTATTCAGGATTTTGTGGATGAGCACCTGAGCAACTGGTACGTGCGCCTGAGCCGTCGCCGTTTCTGGAAATCAGATAACTCGGCAGATAAAACTTCGGCTTACCAAACACTATATACCTGCTTAATTACTATAGCTAAGTTAATGTCGCCTATTGCGCCATTCTTTGCCGAACGTTTGTACAATGATTTGAATACCACCACAGGTAAGGAAAACTGCGAATCGGTGCACTTGGCTGATTTCCCGGTTTATCATACCGAGTTGGTAGATAAAGCCTTGGAAGCGCGTATGCAACTGGCACAGGATATATCATCCTTATCTCTATCATTGCGTAAAAAGGTAGGCATTAACGTGCGCCAGCCATTGAGCAAAATATTGCTGCCAATACTGGATAAGGATTTTGAACAACAGGTAGAACAGGTAAAAGAACTGATTTTATCAGAAACCAACATTAAGGGTATAGAGTACATTACCGATACGGCTGGCTTTATAAAACGTAAAATCAAACCTAATTTTAAGGCACTGGGCCAAAAAGTAGGTAAAGACATGAAAGCTGTTGCTGCTGCCATAACCGAACTTAGTCAGGATGAGATTGCCAAACTGGAGATTGAGGGTAGTATAGTACTTCCGACAACCGGACACACTGTACTTTCTACTGAGGTGGAAATTATGGCTGAGGATGTTCCGGGATGGCAAGTCGCTAACTTAGGCAAACTAACTGTCGCTTTAGATGTTACCGTTACCGACGAACTTAAACAGGAAGGCATATCGCGCGAGTTAATCAACCGCATTCAGAACCTGCGTAAAGCGAGTAATTTTGAAGTTACTGACAAGATAAATGTACGCCTAACAGACCACCCACTAATCAGTGAGGCTGTAAAAAACAATTTATCCTATATTTGCGCCGAAATTTTAGCTGCTGACATTCAGTTGGATGCCACTTTAATGGAAGGTGAGAAAACGGTAATTGATGAAACTGAAATAATCATCTTAATAAGAAAAATATAATGAGCACTACTCCAAACGAAAAAACCAGATATTCTGATGCAGAGTTGCAAGAATTTAAAGAAATTATTCTGGATAAAATACGTGTAGCACGTGAAGAATTAAATTCATTGGCTTCCTCATTAAGCAATCCTAACCTGAATGGTACTGATGATACTGCAGGTACTTATAAAACGCTGGAAGATGGCTCAGCTACGCTGGAAAAAGAACAAATTAATCAGTTAGCTGCCCGTCAGAAAAAGTTTATTGAGCAACTTGAAGCTGCTTTAGTACGTATAGAAAACAAAACTTATGGTGTATGCCGTGTAACTGGTAAGCTGATACAGAAAGAGCGTCTGCGTGCCGTACCTCATACTACCATGAGTATGGAAGCTAAACTGAAGCAGTAAGCATGAAACCATCGTACGTTAAGCCTTTCTTGATAGCCGCGCTGATTATACTGGCCGACCAGATTATTAAAACCTGGGTACGCACACATATGTACCAAGGGCAGGAAATTCATTTTCTGGGCAATAGGGGGATGCTGTTGTACACTGAAAACAACGGTATGGCTTTTGGCTGGGAATTGGGCGGGGTAGCTGGTAAACTGGCTTTATCCTTGTTCAGGATAGGTGCGGTAATTGGTATTGGCTACGCGCTGGTTCACCTTATTCGGTATAAATATCATCGTGGGTTGATTATGAACGTTGCACTGATATTTGCCGGAGCATTGGGAAATATTATTGATTCTGCTTTTTACGGTTTAATATACCAGAATAAAGGCTTGTTTGAAGGCCGGGTAGTAGATATGTTTTACTTCCCTATCATTCAAGGCCATTTCCCAATGTGGTTCCCGGTTTGGAAAGGCGAGGAGTTTATCTTTTTCAGACCGATATTTAACCTGGCCGATTCTGCTATATCTATCGGTGTAATCATGATTTTGATTTATCAGAACCGCTATTTCAAGAAGCAGGAATTGGAAGTGAGCAGTCCGCATAGTGAAATAGTAGAGGAATAACTAAACGCTTAGATATTAAAACACAAGAGGCCGTCTCATAAGTCAAATATGAGGCGGTTTTTTATTTAGTTATGATTTTTGGTTGGAAGGTTGAGTGAAAGATGTCAGCAGCCGTTTAAGAACCGGGGATTGATTCTAACAGGTTCTAAAAGTCTATAAAAAGCTTGTTTTCAGGTTTTCCATTTTCTTAGGTTATGTGCGATGGATAATAAGCCGATTTCGACCTCGGCCTTGGACATCCCTTTCAGCAGGAATCGTCTGAAGCCATGGTTATGCTTTAATTGGGCGAATACCGGTTCCACATCGGCCGGCCTTCGTTTCCTGAGGTTGATACCCTGTTCTGTATTCAACCGTTCTTTGGCTGCCTGTTTATGTTGTCTTAGGCTGTGGTTGATCTCAACGACCCGGTTACCCTGTGTAGTATGGCAAACACCACGCATCGGGCAACCTTCACAGTTCTGGGCACGGTAACGGCTGATCAGTTGTACAAAACCAGATGAAGTGACTCGCTGACCGTTACCGATATGCGCCATCCATTGACCTATCGGACAAACAAGGTAATTCTCCGCTTCGTTATAATGCAGGCTGTCGTTACTGAACGCTTTGATACCGTCCTTTTGTTCCTTATCGAACGTATTGTATTTGATGTAAGCCTCAATGCCTTTTCGCGCTAACACACCGTAGTTCTCATCCGATCCGTAGCCGGCGTCGGCAACAATGGCTTTGGGCAGGTCTTTATATAAGGCTTGGTATTGTTCAATATGGGAAGACAAGGTTTGGTAATCGGTTGAGGTTTGATGCAGGGTATAATTAAGGATGAATTGCTCCTGGGTGGATATCTGCAGGTTATAGGCCGGCTTAAGTTGTCCGTTCAGCATATGGTCTTCCTTCATCCGCATGAAGGTGGCATCCGGGTCGGTCTTTGACATGCTGTTACGGCCGGCTAATAACTTTTCCTGCTCGTCATACCGTGCCAGGCTCTCCGGCCAGTGCTTCTTTGCGTAGTTCAGCTTTTGCTTTACTTTTTTGTCTACGTCTTCTTTATCATCTAAGGCTGCATTGATCTTTGAGATGGTTTCCTTTACTTTCTCCGGGTTGATCTCACTATATTCCAAGGGCGCTGTATCTTTTAGTTCTTCGGCGGCAATGCTTTGCGCATAACCCCACAGTTCATCAAGCTGGGCTTTCATCTTATCTTTATTCGCCTTGATGTTTTTGCCCCATACGAAGGTGTACTTGTTCGCCGCTGATTCGATCTTGGTACCATCAGTAAAAACGGCTTCTTTCAAGGATACGATACCTTCCTGCTCGAGCAGCAACACGATTTGTGAGAAGATCTGCTTTAAGACGCCTGACAACTTCTCGCTGCGAAAACGGTTGATGGTGTTGTGGTCGGGCTTTTTCATCCCTAAAAGCCACATGAAGTGTACGTTCTGCGCGGCCTGTTCTTCCAGTTTGCGTGAGGAATAAGTATTGGTCAGATAGCCGTAAACCAGCAGCTTCAGCATCAGCCGGGGATGGAAACTTGACGCCCCGCCGCCTTTGTACTTCCGGTTGATCGGTTTGACATCTACCGCGTCCACGACCTGTTTAACGATACGGACCGGATGACCTGTCGGTACCAGTTCCTCCAGTTTGTACGGTAAAAACGTTAACTGGTCTGGATCATATTCCTTAAAGACTATCTTGCCTCCCATGCCTTTAAGATACCAAAAATATCCTAAAACAATAAGAGGCTGCCCTTTTGAGACAGCCTCTTGTTATTTAATATAGAAAGACTAGCTATCTATCATTGTAAACTAATAAATTTTGGTTTGATAAGCGTAGAAGAAATCTTTAATCAAATTTTACATTCACGCTGCCGTTTGAGGCGTAAGCTTCTATTAAAGCGCCGCCACCATTAAGCTTTCCTTCAATACGGTCTTTCTCCTGCCTGCCATCAAAACTGCCATTAATCGCAGCATTTACCCGGCTACCTTTCAAATTCAAATCCAAGCCTTTTTGCTGTGGTAACTGTACATCAATATGGCCAGCACTGGTGTTCAGTTTTATATATTTACCCATTTCACGCATTTGTACATGAATGCTGCCGGAGCTAGTGGCTCCTTCCAGGTTGCAGGCTAATGCGGTTAAATCAATGCTACCGCCAGAAGTGCTAGCTAATAATTTTCCTGATATATCATCTCCGTTTACGCTACCACCACTGGTTGATGCATCAATATCACCTTTTAGTTGGTTGAGCTTAAGTGAGCCTCCGCTAGTAGCTAGTTTTATAGTACCTGTACAATTGCTGGCTGTAATGCTTCCACCACTAGTAGTTAGTTCAATGTACTGTTGTGAGTTGGTAACATGAATACTTCCACCACTGGTGCTGCCCTTTATTTTTCCAATTACTTGGTTGACGTGTAAGCTGCCACCGCTGGTTACAAAGTTCTGCTCGCCGGTAAGATTAGTAAGGTGTATGCTGCCACCAGCGGTAGTTAGGTTGGTAGCTACCATTTGCGGTACATATATTTTAAAGCCAATACTTACCGACTTGCGCCAATCTGTATTGTCATGCTTTCTTTCAGCTTTTGCATGTAGTTCGTGATTGTTATCCGTAATTCTTAACGTATAGTATTCTTCCATACGTTGTTTTAGTTCCTCTTGGGTTAAGTCCTGGTTATTATTGGGAACAACATACACTTCTATCCGGGCTTGTGAGGGCTCAACGCCGCTAACCTGTATGCTACCGCCTTCCGTACTCACTAAAACTTCTTTGATAGCCTTGTCTGATAAAGATTGTGTTAAATAAGGTACTTCACTCCAATGATTTTGAGCAAGTGTCGCTAGGCTGTTACAAGCCATGAAAGCAATAAGGATAAACTTTTTCATATTTGCTGATTTTAGTTTTACGATGTAAGAACTTATTTACCAATCATATAAAAACAGTGCCTTTTGATTAACTTGTTGAGGATAAGTATATTATATTGAATGTGATTTTATTAGACGTTCACAAGTAGTACAGTGTTGTTCGGTTTTGAAACAATTTACCAGCCACATAACTGTCTATAAAAAGGGCTTGTTTCTATTTGATGCTAATGTTGTCAAATAGGAACAAGCCCTTTTACTAAATATATAAGATTAGAGTTTTAGTAGTATGCTAACTATGCATTTCTTTTGCCAAGAACTGACCCGTAAAGCTTTCCTTTACTTTACATAAACCTTCAGGGCTGCCTTTGTATAAAATCTGGCCTCCACCTGATCCACCTTCAGGACCTAAATCAATTACATGATCCACTACCTTAATTACATCTAAGTTATGTTCAATTACCAATACGGTATTGCCTTTATCAACCAGCTGTTGTAAAACGCCCAGTAATACGTTGATGTCCTCAAAGTGTAAGCCGGTAGTAGGTTCGTCCAAAATATAAAAAGTGTTGCCGGTATCTTTTTTAGATAGCTCAGTAGCTAATTTTACGCGCTGAGCTTCGCCACCTGAAAGGGTTAATGAAGATTGACCTAGAGTAATATAACCTAAACCTACATCGTTCAACGTTTTTACCTTACGGTAAATAGAAGGAATATGCTCAAAAAATGCAGTAGCATCTTCAATACTCATATCCAGCACATCACTAATAGATTTTCCTCTATAACGTACCTCTAGTGTTTCACGATTGTAACGCTTGCCGCCACATTCTTCGCAAGGTACCTGAACGTCGGGTAAAAAGTTCATTTCAATTACCTTTAGGCCGGCTCCTTGGCAGGTTTCACACCTTCCGCCCTTTACGTTGAAGGAGAAGCGACCAGGTTTATATCCCCGAATTTTAGATTCAGGTAATTGCACGTACAAAGCACGAATATCTGAGAAAACCCCAGTATATGTAGCTGGATTAGAACGTGGCGTGCGACCAATAGGGGTTTGATCAATCTCGATTACTTTATCTAAATTCTCCAAGCCTTCAATCTTTTCATAAGTTAAAGGTTGTTTTTTAGCTCTGAAGAAATGGTGGTTCAGGATAGGGTATAAGGTTTCAGTAATCAGGCTGGATTTGCCACTGCCTGATACACCGGTAACCCCAATGAATTTGCCTAATGGAAATTGTACCGTTACTTTTTTCAGGTTATGGCCGGTTGCTTTTTTCAGCGTTAAAAACTTACCATTACCCTCACGGCGCTTTTTAGGTATTGCAATTTCACGCTCGCCGTTTAAGTAAGAAGTGGTTAAAGTATGTGCCGACATCAATTGCTGCGGAGTACCTTCAGCTACTACTGCTCCGCCATGTACACCAGCAGCCGGGCCCATGTCAATCACGTAGTCGGCTTCCAGTATCATATCTTTATCGTGCTCAACTACCAGAACCGTGTTGCCTAAGTCGCGCAAATTTTTCAAGGCTTTAATCAAACGGTCATTGTCGCGCTGATGCAAGCCAATACTAGGCTCATCCAGAATGTACATTACATTCATTAACTGTGAGCCAATTTGTGTAGCTAAGCGGATACGCTGCGCTTCACCGCCTGATAATGTGCGGGCTGTGCGGTCTAAAGTCAAATAACTCAAGCCTACATCCAGCAAAAAGCCAATACGCGCGCGTATTTCCTTCAATATTTCGCGGGCAATGATATTTTGGCGCTCGTTTAAGCGGTCTTCCAGATTAATGAACCAGGTTTGCAAGGTTTTAATATCCATGCAGGCCAACTCAAAAATGTTCTTTTCATCCACTTTAAAGTGTAATGACTCTTTTTTCAGGCGGGCGCCACTACATACCGGACAGGTTTTCAGTACGCGATAAGCTTCCAAGTCGTCTGATACTTCTTCACCTTTACGCTCCTGTTGTTCTTCCAGCATACGTATTAGGCCATCAAACGTTACCTGGTAGTTCTGTACGTTCCATTTATTGTACTCTACCGCAACCGTTATAATTTCGTGCGAACCATTCAGGATAATATCCAATTTTTCGCGTGGTATTTTTTCAATAGGTACCGATAATGAGAAATCATACTTTTTGGCCAGCGCTTTAAGCACATGAAATATCCACGTTTCTCGATACTCACCAATTGGAGCTAAGCCTCCGTTGATGATGCTTAGTTTCGGATCAGGGATTACAGAAGCTTCATCCACCACGAAAATATAACCTAAACCATCGCACTTTTCACAGGCACCATAAGGCGAGTTAAAAGAAAAGGTATTAGGCTGTGGTTCATCATATGAGATACCGGATACCGGATCCATCAAGTATTTACTGAAATAGGAAACATTATTATCGCGATCAGCAATACGAATAATGCCTTTGGCAATTTTTAAGGCCGATTGTACCGAAGTGTATAATCTTTTGCTGTCCTTTTCGCTAATTACCAAACGATCAACCACAATATCAATATCGTGTATTTTGTAGCGGTCAACCTGCATTTTTGGCTCCACATCCATGATAGCGCCATCTACATACACTTTAAGGTAGCCCTGTTTACGTATCTGCTCAAATAGCTCGCGATAGTGACCTTTACGACCTTTTACCACTGGGGCAAGTATATTAACCGGTTGCTCGTCAAACTTGTCCATAATGGTGCGCAGAATCTGATCTTCACTCATGCGCTCCATTTTGTGGCCTGTTACATACGAATACGCCTCGCCTGCACGGGCATACAGCAGGCGCATAAAATCGTAAATTTCAGTAATAGTACCTACAGTTGAACGTGGGTTTTTGCTGGTCGTTTTTTGCTCAATAGCTATTACCGGACTCAGGCCTGATACTTTATCTACATCCGGCCGTTCCATACCGCCCATAAACTGGCGCGAATAGGCCGAAAAAGTTTCCATATACCGGCGCTGACCTTCGGCATAAATTGTATCAAAAGCCAAAGATGATTTGCCGCTACCACTTAAGCCGGTAACCACTACAAGCTGGTTACGCGGAAAAGAAACATCAATATTTTTTAAATTATGTACCCGGGCACCGTACACTTCCACTTCGCTTTGTTCGCCCAGATCAACTGTTTTTTTGCTCATATATTTGTTCGTCACAAGTAATAAACTTGTATTTGGCAGCGAAGTTTCGCGCTGCCGTAATTATCTCAAAAAGAGCCGCAAATATACGTAAACAGGGTCGCTTGTACAATGTAAGTAACCCTATAAATGCTAATTTTATTAGTTGAGTGTCAGGATCTCGTCGGGCTTTAATAAAGCAATAACAGGTTCGGTGTTAATTGGCTCGGGCTTATCTAACACGTTTTTAATAGCAGCCAATTTATACACATAAGTACCTGTTTCGTAATTAAGGTGCATAGCAGCATAATTACCTTTGTTTCTGTGGTTAATGGCGTGTTTTATGCGTGGTGAACCACCATTAAAAGCAGCGGCAGCTAAAGTCCAGCTATCAAATTGTGCATACAGTTCTTTCAGGTACTTGCAAGCGGCAACAGTTGATTTTCGAATATTCATCCGCTCGTCTTTTGACCTATTTACTCTTAAGCCATATTCGCGGGCTGTGCCGGGCATAAACTGCCAAGGACCAACTGCACCTCTGTGGGATTTACAATGAAGATCAAAGCCCGATTCTAATAAAGGAATGTACTTGAAATCTTCAGGAATGCCATAACGCCTTAATATAGGCTCAATAACATGAAGCCAACGATTGGCTCTTTGCTGTATTGCAGTTGAAGTGAGATGGTGGAGATTACGCCGCCAAGCTGAACGCTTTAAACGATGCTTGACTTTCACATTTTGCGCCGGTAGTTCTTCGTTGGCAAACTTTAGTGTGGTTTTCTCTTCTTGTGTTTTCTCTTCCTTTTTGCCCGATATATAGTCGGTAATTGCACTACTGTTTTTCAAAGGCTTTTTGCAGGGAACACTGCAAATGCTAAGCTTCGAAGTGACAAACAGCACTAACATTACGGAGCACGTAATTAAGTGTTTTTTAATCATCCAGATTCTTTTAGTTAAACAAATAGGTTTAGGAGTGTGGCAAAGGTATAAAAACATTGCAGATAATCAAATACTTAGATTGGCTTAGTGTTTGGCGTGTGTTGGAAAGTTTTAAAAACAAGCATTTTAGGGGTGATAAAGACTGTTTTTGCTTGTGGAAAAAATTTAAATTACCATGCAAATTCTCTACCTTTGCTGTCTTGCTTTTAAGGCTTTAATAAACACATATGGTATTTAAAAAACCAGGGAACAGTCGCGACGACAAGTCCAGAAATACATCCGGCAGGCGTGCCGGCAGCGGTAATAATCCATCCTCTGCATCTTCTTCACGCACCCGAAATTCATCATCTTCATTTAAAAAATCAGATAGTAATGCGCCGCGTAAACGCTTTGCTGAAGAAGGTGATAAAAAACCGTTTTCTTCTTCCCGCCGAACAACATCTGGTGGCTCTAATGCTGAAGATAAATCAAAAGGGTCATTCGGTGATCGTAAATCTTTTTCCTCTCGTGGAGGTAACGATAATAGGGGTGGAGAAGGCAAATTTAGAAGTAGCGGTACAGAACGTAGCTTTAAAGGTACTAAAAGTAGCTCTTTTAAATCCAGACCGGAAGGAAATGAGGAGAGTCGTGATAAACGGTTTAGTAAACCTGACAGGCAGAATCGTGAAGGCGGCTTTGGAAATAAACCTTATCGTGAACGCAGTAAGCCACAACGTGCTTCAGAAAGCTTTAAATCGGAAGAATTTACTGAAGAGCGCCCAGCTAAAATAATGCGTGGTCGCAAAAAGCCGGCTGAGGCAGATGATAAGCATCTGATTCGTTTAAATCGTTATATCTCAAATGCTGGTATATGCTCGCGTCGTAAAGCTGATGAACTGATTATTGCAGGTGTAGTAAGTGTAAACGGGGAAGTTGTATCAGAACTAGGTCATAAAGTTGATCCGGCTAAAGATGTAATTCGCTACAATGGCGAAACATTGAAGCGTGAAAAGATGGTTTATGTATTGCTGAACAAGCCTAAAGACTATATTACTACTACCGACGATCCTCAGGAACGCCGTACGGTAATGCACCTGGTTGAAAAGGCTAGCCGCGAACGCATTTACCCGGTAGGCCGTTTAGACCGCAATACTACCGGCTTATTGTTGATGACCAATGATGGAGAGCTGGCTGATAAGCTTTCTCATCCACGCAACAACATTACTAAAATTTATCAAATAGAGTTAAACAAAAACTTAACTCAGGGCGATTTGAACAAAATATCTTTTGGTTTGGAACTGGAAGATGGTTTGATTAAGCCGGATATGGTTACCTATGTTCAAGGCGGTACCAAGCGCGAAATTGGTATACAAATACATAGCGGCAAAAACCGTATTGTGCGCCGTATATTCGAACACTTAGGTTACGAAGTCGTAAAACTTGATCGTGCTGTATATGCCAATCTTACTAAAAAGGATTTACCTCGAGGCCGTTGGCGCTATCTGGACGAAAAAGAAATTATACAACTGAAGCATTTAATTCAGTAAATTAAAAAGGCCCTGATTGCTTAATCAGGGCCTTTCTTGTATCAGGCAGTTTAAAGTTTTGTATTACGTTACCAGTATATGGTAAATTAACAACCCTGTGTTTTGGTAACTATTAACTATCTGTAAAGGCATCCAGTTCTTCCTGTAACTTGCGTTCGCCAACTTGTTGGCGCCACATGGCGTAGTATAAACCTTTTAGTTCCAGCAATTGCTGATGATTGCCTACTTCGGCTACACTGCCATTTTCTAATACGTAGATGCGGTCGGCATACATAATAGTACTCAAACGGTGTGCAATAATTAAAGTAATGCGGTTTTTTAAAGCCGATATGTGCTGTACTGTTTTGGTGATTTCTTCTTCAGTAATCGAATCTAATGCTGAAGTGGCTTCATCAAACAACAAGATATCAGGATGGCGCAATAAGGCCCGGGCTATAGAAAGTCGCTGTTTTTCACCACCAGATATTTTAACGCCGCTTTCGCCAATGAGGGTATGAATGCCGTTGTCTGCACGAGCCAGCAAGTTTTGGCAAGCTGCTTTGTTTAATGCAGCTATGCATTCCTCATCGGTAGCATCGGGTTTTACAAATGTTAGATTATCCTTTATGGTGCCCGAAAACAACTGGGTATCTTGGGTTACAAAGCCAATACGCCTGCGCAGCATATCCAGATGGTAGCTGTCGCTGGGTATACCATTATATAAAATCTGACCATCAGCCGGCTGGTACAAGCCAATTAATAATTTAATTAAAGTGGATTTACCTGAACCTGATGGACCAACAAAGGCTACTGTTTCTCCTTTATCGGCATAAAAAGAAATATCCTTTAAAGCATAGCGCTTGGTAGAAGCGTATTTGAAAGCTACGTTATCAAACGATATCTGGTTAATCAAGGCCGCGTCGGCTGGTTCGTCAGGTACAGTTTCCAAAGGCATATTCATAATGCGCTTAAAGTTGGCGATAGAAATTTGTGCTTCGCGCCAGGTAAGCGCCATATGTCCGAACTCTTGCAGTGGGCCAAACAGCAAATAAGCATACAATAAGAAGCTAAAATACTGACCGGCAGAAATTTCTTTATCAAAAATCAGGATCAGTAATACTACTACCATGCTACTGCGTACAATATTTACGGTAGTGCCTTGTACAAAACTGAGCATACGCAACAGCTTGGTTTTGGCAACTTCCAGTGTTAATATTTTGAAAGTAGTATTGTTCAGCCGGTTTATTTCTTCATCGGCCAAGCCATAGCTTTTTACCAGTTCAATATTGCGTAATGATTCGGTAGTACGGCCAGCCAACACCGAGGTTTTCAAAACAATAGCCCGGTGAATAACCCTGATTTTTCGAGAAAGTGTCCAGCTGAGCCAGGTAATAATCGGTACAGCTATAAAAAACACCAGCGTTACTTTATAACTTATACTTAATGAGTAAATGGCAATGAAGATGATGCCGAACAAAGTCATGAAGCTAACGTTGATAGTTGCTTTTACCAAGTTTTCTATATCACTCCTGATGCGCTGTAACATACCCAGCTTTTCGCCGCTACGTTGTTCCTGGTGTGCATAGTAAGGCATAGCCAAGGCATGTTTCATACCATCTGCATATACTTCGGCGCTGGTTTTCTGTGCAATGGTAATAGTGTAATAGTCTTGCACATTATTAGCTATGCGCGAAAAAAGAGCAGCTATAGCAGCCAGCGTAATTTGCCACAATATGCCCCTTACATAATCATCACGTTCAAACTGCGCGCGCTTAATGATATAATTGTCAACAATACGACCGGTAATAAACGGATCAATTAGGGCAAAGCATTGGTTTAATGCTGTCATGAGCAAGGCCAGCAGCACAGTCCATCGGTGTTTTTTAAGGTATGATAATAATAACTTCAATATGGGTGCAAATGATCAGTTGAATAAATATAACGCAGTAATATGAAAAATACTTGCAAGCTCTTGAATTTTTACGAAAAATTCAATTATTAGCTACTTCTTTACGAAAACGTAAAATTCTGAATTAAATTTTACAATTCAGAACCAATTGCTGCAATAAAGTACTTTTTGTCAGTTGTGCGAAATGCTTATGAAACATAAATAGCTATCCACCAGAGTACAGTTAAATATGTTAGATAATAATAATTTTATATGAAACTAATAACCAGACAAACGCTTTAACCCTAAAGCCGTTTATATTTGCACGTCACCATCTGCAAAATTCATGAAAATACTATTTGCTATACAGGGAACGGGTAACGGGCATATTAGCCGTGCTCGCGAAATTGTACCCCTGCTACAGCAATATGGTGAAGTGGACTTATTAATAAGTGGGACCGAAGCCGAAGTATCCTTATCACAGCCACTCGCTTATAAATTTCATGGGTTTAGTTTTGTGTTTGGCAAAAAAGGCGGTGTAGATAAGTGGGCTACTTTCAAACGCATGAATTTGTGGCAGCTTTGGCGCGATATGCATAACCTGCCCTTGAGCCATTATGATTTAATTGTGAATGATTTTGAGCCGGTAAGTGCCTGGGCCTGCCGCTTGCAAAAAATACCTTCAGTTTCGCTAAGTCATCAATGTTCTTTTGTTTCGCCCCAAACACCACGGCCTGCACGCTGGAACTATGCTGAGTGGTTGTTTAAATATTATTCGCCTACTACCCACCACATCGGCTTTCATTTTGAACGCTATGCCGATTTTATACATACCCCTGTTATTCGTAGTGAAATACGGCAGCTAGAGCCGGTTAACAAAGGGCATTATACCGTATATCTGCCAGCTTATGATGAAAAGACATTGGTAAAATGCTTGAGCAAAACACAGGTGCAATGGCATATATTTTCTAAGCGGCAAAAAACTTTCTACCAAACAGGTAATATTCAAATATATCCGATTGATAATGCTAAATTTAATCAAAGCATGGCGAGTTGTGAAGGCTTGTTAACAGGTGGAGGTTTTGAGGGCCCTGCTGAAGCATTGTATCTGCAAAAGAAAGTACTGATGGTACCCATGACGGGGCAATATGAACAGCAATGTAATGCTTTAGCGGCCTCACATATGGGTGTGCCAGTTATCCCAGCCATTAATAGCACCACCTTGCCGATTATCAACCAATGGATTGCAGATGATAAACGGATAAAGGTTGATTTTCCGGATGAAACAGCTCAGATAGTTGATCGGATGGTAAAGCAGTATGCCCGACCTCACACTGTTTTAGCTTAAACATTTTGCGTAATATTGCCGCTTAAAATGCAGCAGGCATGATTAATATTTTCCGGACCTTTAATCCGCTTAACATTTTCTGGTTAGCAGTGCTGCTGTTTATAATGCGGGCTGGTTATGTTTTATATGCGCCCGAAAAAGTGCAATTAGCTTTAGCCGAACCTTTTGTAAAATCCATGCTGCCGGTTAGTTATGCTGATACAGTGTCGCCAGGTTTTAGCGTTTTACTGGCTGGTATAGTAGTGTTAGGGCAAGCCTTGCTGCTTAATTATCTGATTAACTATTACAATCTATTAGGTCGTCCAAGTTTTCTACCAGCTTTAATGTACATTGTGCTTTCGGGCTTGTTTCAGCACTTTTTAGTATTAAGCCCACCGCTCATCTGTAATTTCTTTATCATTTGGCTGTTGTTTAAACTTCTGGACTTTTATAAGGCAGAAGATGCCAAAACTACTGCTTATGATGTAGGCATGATTGCAGCAGCCGGTACGCTTATCTATCTGCCTTTTGTGTACCTGATGGTATGTGTATGGATAGCACTCATTATTTTTCGTCCGTTTGATTGGCGTGATTGGGCTGCCAGCCTGATCGGTTACGCTACCGTATTCTTTTTTATTGCTGTGTTTTACTATTTGAATGATCGTTTGAATCATTTTTATCAGATATGGACACCGCTGGGTACTCCTTTTACTGGTATTGCCTTGCTAGATAAGTATGACTTCTTGTTGCTTATTCCTGTTATCATTATTGTGATTTTAGGTTTGTTCAAATTGCAGGAAAACTTTTTCAAAAGCTATGTACTGATACGTAAAACTTTCCAGCTTTTATTCTTCTTTTTTATTATTGCGGCTTTCTCCTTTTACGTGCGACCAGCTTTTGGTCTGAGTCATTTTTTAATCTGTATAGTACCTGTAGCTGTATTTTTTGCCTACTATTTTCTGTACGCCAGTAAACGCTGGTTTTATGAAACATTGTTTTTTTTGTTGTTAATAGGTATTATTTACTTCCAGTTTAACACTTTTTAACTTTTACATTCGTTCTGGTTCAAGGCGTTGTATTAGTTTTGTAGCATGAAATTTGGCGTAGTTATATTCCCCGGCTCTAATTGTGATGAAGATATTATTTATGTGCTCGAAAAAGTTATGGGCCAGCAGGTAGTACGCCTTTGGCATAAAGACCATGATTTGCAAGGAGCTGATGTAGTTATCTTACCCGGTGGTTTCTCTTTTGGTGATTATTTACGTTCAGGCGCTATTGCCCGTTTTTCACCTATTATGCAGGAAGTGATTCAATTTGCAGCCAAGGGCGGTTATGTAATGGGTATTTGTAACGGATTCCAGATTCTGGCTGAAGCAGGTTTGGTACCGGGTGCATTGTTGCATAACAAACAACGTAAGTTCATTTGCCGCAATACTTACCTGAGAGCGCAAACCAATAATTCATTGCTAACATCCCAAATTGACGAGCAGAAGGTGTTGAAAATACCTATCGCTCATGGCGAAGGTAACTACTATGCCGATGAGGATACGCTGAAAGCGCTAAATGATAATGAGCAGGTGCTATTCCGTTATACTGATGAAGCTGGTAATATCACTAATGAAGCTAACCCAAATGGTTCAGTAGAGAATATTGCCGGTGTTTGCAACGTTAAGCGTAATGTTTTTGCTTTGATGCCGCATCCTGAACGTGCTGCCGATGCTTTGTTGGCTAATGAAGATGGCTTGGCTATCTTCGAGTCCATATTAAATATGGCTAATGCCTAATGATGCAACTAGTAATTGATGAAGGCAATACGTTAGTTAAGGTAGCTGTTTTTAACCAGAATGAACTGGTTTGGACAGAGACTTACCCAACGATAGATACAACTGTTCTGACTGCCATATTCAGCAATTACTCTATTAGTAAAGCTATTGTTTCATCAGTAAGAAAAGGTGTGGAAGCTTGGCAACAACAGCTTGAACAACATGTGGGTATAGTTCCGTTTAGCCGCAGTATGGCTTATGGTATTCAAAATCATTATCGTACACCAAATACTTTAGGGGTTGACAGGTTGGCTGCTGTAACAGGTGCAAGGCATTTATATCCGGATATGGATAACCTGATTATTGATGCCGGTACCTGTATTACCTATGATAGTGTTGACCGGCAAGGTAACTACTACGGAGGTAGTATATCACCAGGCCTAAATATGCGTTACCAAGCTTTAAGCCATTATACTGCCGCTTTACCTTTGGTTAAGATAGATGAAGGTTTTAACAATACTTATGGCGATGATACGGTAAATGCAATACACTCTGGCGTACAAAATGGAATATTGTACGAGGTGGAAGGCTTTATCCATAACTATTTAAAAGCTAATGAAAGCGCAAATGTGATACTTACTGGTGGTGATGGTGTTTTTTTGCATACTCTGCTGAAAAATAGCATCTTTGCCGGCTATATTAAAACAGAACCATACCTGGTTTTAAAAGGATTAAACGCAGCTATAACAAAGCATAATGATTAAATATATCAGATCGGGGCTTACTTTTTTGTTTACGGTAATTACTTTGGGTGCATGGGCACAATCAACAGCAACTACCAGTTCGCCCTATTCGCAGTTCGGTATTGGTTCTTTTATTGATCCTGTGTTGCCGCAAAACAAGGCTATGGGTGGTATTGGTACTGCTACCAATAGAATTGGTCAGTATAACACTATTAACCCGCTGAACCCAGCCTCATACGGTGCCATCAATTTAACCACTATTGATATTGGCATATCAAGCAGTATTCTGCTTTTAAAACAATCTGGATCAAGTACGCAAACCAACAATAATACACGTTTAAGCCACGTGGCGTTTGCTGTACCTGTAACTAAAAAATCTGCGTTAAGCTTTGGTTTGCTGCCTTATACCGAATTAGGGTATAATTACAAACAAAGCATTAGTAACTTCGGTACCAGTTCTTCGGCTGATACCAACACAGTTAATTACATTTACAGTGGTGATGGTAGTTTATCAAAAGCTTATGCCGGTTACGGTTTCGGTATAGGGAAACACATTTTGCTGGGTGGTAATGTTTCTTACATCTTCGGTAATATGCGCCAATACCGTTCTACCGAAATTCCTGATTTATACGGTACTTTAAACTCCCGTATCGAGCGTAGCAACGCGGTAGGAGGTTTGAATTACGACTATGGTGTTCAGTTAAACTTTGATGTAGCTGAAGCTTCTCACTTGATATTTGGTTATTCAGGTTCGGCCAGTACCCAGTTAAATTCTAAAATTACCAGCATTGTTAGCCAATACACTGTATCCTCAGCTGGTAATGAAAACATTGCTGCCGATACTATCAGTAACCAGGTGCTAAACAATGGTAAAATCAAACTGCCACTAATGAACCATTTTGGTTTATCTTACCAAAAAGATAACAAATTTTTGATTGGTGCGGATTATAGCATTGGTAACTGGAATACATTAACTATTGGCGGCGTAAACCAAGGTTTACAAAAAAGCCAGAGCTATGCTCTGGGCGGGTCATTCACGCCTAATGCTTTGGCATTGCACAACTACTTTGCTTTGGTTGATTACCGCTTGGGTGTACGTTATGACAAAACTTACATCAATGTTAATAGCACCGATATTAAACAGTATGCGCTTACCTTTGGTATGGGTTTTCCATTACCTCGTAATAATACCGCCTTTTATAAAATTAATTTCACGGCCGAGTTAGCACAGCGTGGTACCCTGCAAAATAGCTTAATTAAAGAAAACTATATTAACTTACACCTAAGCTTCACGCTGAATGACTTGTGGTTCCGCCGTTATCAGTTTGATTAAGCAGTTTAACCTGCAAGGTATAATGCGCCGGCGTTTTCATTTTTTCGTCGGCTTAGGTTTTGTTTTGTTTATGCTGATGCTTAGTGCCTGCGAAAATGACTTGAAGAAGGTGCAGCAAATATCAGCAAAAGATGTAAACACACCGGTTGACCGCACTACCGGCGTTGATGTGATTTATAGTGACTCGGCAAGGGTAAAAGCCCATATGCAAACACCTTTATTGCTAAATTATGCTACTGCTCAGCCTTACCGCGAAATGCCAAAAGGTGTAAAGGTGGTGTTTTATGATAAAGATTTACACACAACCAGTACCATTACTTCTGAATACGCTGTTACCCGTAATGATAACAAAATCATTGAGCTGCGTAAAAATGTAGTAGCTACCAACAACAAGGGGGAAACTTTTAAATCGGATGAATTGATCTGGAATGAGGCTACACGCAAGGTTACTTCAAGTAAGCCAGTGCATATTACTTTATCTAACGGCGGCTACTTTAATGCTTCTGGTTTGGAAACTAACGAGCAGTTTAGCCCTTGGAGTATGCCAAATACTACTGGTAAACTGCCAGTGAACCAAAACGTCACTCAACCATAAATTGTTTTTTTCGCAGAAATTTTTGTTTTACAGAAGTTTACGAAAAATTGTATCTTGCGCCCTCTTTTAAAAATAAGTATAAAGTATTAGTAATTTATTTTATTGATTATATGGGTATCATGGGTTTTTTGCGTGAGCGAATGGGCATAATTCTGGTTGTGCTTATTGGGTTTGCGCTTTTTGCTTTTGTGGCAGGTGAGGTAATTACCTACAGCCGGGGTTTCCTGAGCGGCGACCGTGACGAATTAGGTGAAGTTGCCGGTGAGAAAATTTCATACGCCGATTTCTCAGACAAGTTAAAGCAAAATGTGGAAATGATGCAGCAGCAGTACGGCCAGTCAGCCTCAACGCCGCAGCTAACCGATTTTGCACAAGAGCAAACCTGGAATCAGGAAGTAAGCCGGGTAATTCTGAAAAAAGAAATTGAAAAAGTAGGCATTGTGGTAGGTACAGATGAAACCAAAGCCATGATTAGCGGTAAAAACCCAAGTCAGCAAATTGCCCAATATTTTACCGATCCTAAAACAGGCCAACTTAACCGTGCCAGCCTGGATCAGGTTTTAAGTCGTGTTCAAACTGCTAAAGCAGGCGATCCGATGATTGAGCAATGGGATAAGCTGGTAGCCTCTGTTATTGAAGGCAAAAAAGCTGAAAAGTATTTTGCCATGGTGCATAACGGTTTATATGTAAACTCGTTGGATGCTAAAGATGATTACGAAGCTAAAAACAAATTAGCTAAGTTTACTTATGCCATATTGCCATACTCATCTATAGCTGATAATAAAGTAAACGTTACTGATGACGATTACCAAAATTATTATGATGAGCATAAAGGTTTGTTTAAAAGCAACCAGGAACTACGTAGTATAGATTATGTAGTTTTCAATGCCGCCCCATCTAAAGCTGACTCAGCAGCTATTAAGGCGCAAATGGATAAATTGGTAGATGGTTTAAAAAGCAGTACTAATGATTCGTTGTTTGTGCAGGTAAATGCAGAAACCAAAGCACCTTTGGTGTACCAGCGCAAAGGCCAATTAGAGCCTAAGCTGGATTCTATTATGTTTAATGCAGCTAATGGTTTTGTATATGGCCCTTACGTATCTGGCAATAGCTATAAAATAGCTAAGCTGGTTGATTCACGTGTTGGACCAGATTCTGTAAAAGCACGTCATATCTTGCTTAACCCTGCTACCAGTGGTGGTATTGATAAAGCCATGGCTAAAGCTGATTCTTTGAAAAAAGCAATACAAGGCGGTAAGTCATTCGCTGATTTGGCTAAAACCTTTTCTGAAGACAAACAATCAGCAGAAAAAGGTGGTGAGCTGGGTACTTTTGGTCGTGGTGCCATGATCCCGGTATTTGAAGATGCCGTGTTCAATGGTAAAGCTGGCGACTTTAAAATTGTAAGTTCACAATACGGCGTTCACCTGATTGAAATTGAAAGTCAAAAAGGTTCATCTAAAGTAGTAAAAGTAGCTGTTGTTGATAAACCAGTTGATGCTAGTGGTAAAACTCAAAGTGCAGCTTACAGTAAAGCTCAATCTTTTTTAGGTTCAGTTAATAAAGACAACTTTGCCCAGCAGGCCAAACAATCAGGTATGCAAATACGCAAAGCTGCCGATTTTACTGGAGTGGCTTCTAGCATGCCTGGTCTGGAAAATGCACGTGAACTGGTAAAATGGGCTTACAAATCAGACAAAGGTGATCTGGTAGATCAAGTATATACATCGGGCGATCAGTACGTAGTAGCTCAGCTTACTCAAGTTAAACCTAAAGGTGTTTTATCATTAGATGCTGTGAAAGAGCAAATCAAACCACAGGTTATCAATGAAGTAAAAGCAAAACAATTAACTGAAAAGCTGCAGTCTGCATCTAATGGCGCATCAAGCGTTGAGCAGGTAGCACAAAAAGCAGGTACTAAAGCTGTTCCGGTCGAAAATATCGTGTTTGCTAACCCTGTTATACCTGGGTTATCTATCGAGTATAAAGTGATTGGCTCCGTATTCGGTGCACCGCTTAAAAAATTGTCTAAACCTGTTGAAGGGCAAAGTGGTGTGTACGTGTATTCAGTAGATAGCTTCTTGAATCCGGCACCATTAACTAATACAGTACGTGAAAGAGAGCAAATTAGCCAAACAATGCTGCAACGCGCCGATAATCAAATATTTGATGCCTTGAAAGATAAGGCGAATGTAAAAGATTTCCGCGCCAAATTCTTATAAGCAAATTTCAAGTAATTTTACATCCGGAAACTGCGTTATACAGTTTCCGGATTTTTTATTTTTAAGGCAATGGATATACAGGAAAATATAGTAAACAAGGTAGTTCAAAGTGGCTTGGTAACTCTAGACCCCGCCAGTTTTTATCCGCCTGGCGATCGTGTAATCTACGATATTACAGAAAACTTATTTCATGGTCTTATTTTGAGAGAAAAGGACTTTCGAGAATTTGTAAGAGGTCATGATTGGAGCCAATATGCCGGTAAAAATGTAGGTATAACCTGTGCGGCTGATGCTATTGTGCCTACCTGGGCGTATATGTTGCTGGCAAGTCGTTTAACGCCTTACGCGCGTGAAGTGGTATTTGGTAATGCTGAGGTGCTGGAAACAGTTTTATTTGAAAAGAGCTTGTCTAATACAGATTTCGAGCAATATCGCGATCAGCGTATGGTGCTGAAGGGATGTGGCGACATACCTGTACCAGTATCAGCTTATGTTGAATTAACTAAGCGACTCACTGGTATAGCTAAAAGCATCATGTTTGGTGAACCTTGTTCAACCGTACCTATTTATAAAAGGAAAGATTAAGGATGGATATCGAAACTCATGTTATTTCGCAAAATAATGATAGATTTAGTGGCTTACTTTGTCTGTTAAGCAAGTGGAGTGTTTCTACCATTGCGCGTAATAACAGGTTTCATTTTTGGGTGAAGATTAAAACGCTTTTTATTATAGCATACTTACTGTTTATAGCAAATGCGCACGCTCAAGAGCCACTTAAAATAGTAGAGCCGGTTTTTAAGGCTGGTGAACAATTGAGCTATAAGCTTAAATATGGTTGGTTTACAGGAGCTGAAGCTCACTTGCGGGTAGAAGAAGCAGATAAAAAATTTGAAGGTCGTTCTGTATGGCATATCATTGCTGAAGGTAATACTGCAGGTACTTTCGATGTGTTCTATAAGGTACGTAACCGCTATGACTCTTATATTGATCGGAGTACGCTACTGCCTTATTTATATACTGAAGACCGTCATGAAGCTAAGTACAAACACACCGATCATGTGGTGTTTAATCATCAAACCAATAAAATTACAGCTAACAAAGGTGTGTTTCCTTTTCAAGGAAAGGTGTTTGATTTTCCTTCAGCCTATTATTTTGCCCGTTGCCTGGATGTAGCTAAGTTAAAGCCGGGTGATAAGTTTGAGCTTTCTTACTTTCTGGATGATGGTATTCAAAAATTAGGCATCACTTATGCCGGTAAAGAAAAGATGGATTGCTCATTAGGTAAATTCAATTGTTTAAAGTTTAACCCCACTATTATACCTGGCCGTATATTCAAAAAAAATAGTAAGTTGTATTTGTGGATAAGCGATGATGAAAATCGTATTCCGATAAAAGCCCATGTAGATTTAATTGTGGGAAGTGTAACCATGGATTTAACGGAGGCTAAGGGGCTTAAATACCCATTAAATCCTTTAAGTAAATAGAAGATGATTGAAGTTGGAAATACGTTGGTGCATGAAGATGTAATAAGCGAGCATTTTGTGTGTAACTTGAACCGCTGCAAAGGCGCTTGCTGCTTAGAGGGCGATTCTGGAGCACCGTTGGCGGCGGATGAGTTAGATATTTTGAAAGAAATATATCCTAAAGTAAAGCCTTACATGACGGCTAAGGGGATAGCTACAATAGAGCGTGAAGGTACACACGTAACCGACTTTGAAGGTGATTATACCACACCATGTGTAGATACGAATAAAGAGTGTGCTTATGTAACCTGGGAAAATGGGATTACCAAGTGTGCTATTGAAAAAGCTTGGCAAGATGGTGCAGTAAACTGGCGTAAGCCTGTTTCTTGCCATTTATATCCTATCCGTATAACTAATTACCCTGAGTTTGACGTATTACATTATGATCGGTGGAATATTTGTAGCCCGGCGTGCAGTTTTGGTAGCGAATTGAAGGTGCGCGTGTATGAGTTTTTAAAAGAACCGCTGATCAGGAAGTATGGTGCAGCCTGGTATCAAGAATTAGAAGATAGATTAGCAGGTATTTAAACATTTATATAATTTGGTGATTTATCATATTTAATACAAAATCTATGAAAGGAATAATACTCGCTGGTGGTTCTGGTACGCGCTTGCACCCGCTAACTCTAGCTGTAAGTAAGCAATTAATGCCGGTTTATGATAAGCCGATGATTTATTATCCATTGTCGGTTCTAATGCTGGCTGGCATTAAAGAAATATTAATTATATCAACTCCGCATGATATGCCGCAGTTCCAAAAATTACTGGGCGATGGGCAGCAATTGGGTTGTAATTTTGAATATGCTGTACAAGAAAAACCTGATGGTTTGGCTCAGGCTTTTGTAATCGGTGCCGATTTTATCGGTGCAGATAAAGTCGCTTTAATATTAGGTGATAACATCTTTTATGGTGATGGCTTATCTCACTTGTTGCAAAATAGCAACAATCCTGAAGGAGGTATGGTGTTTGCCTACCAGGTAGCCGACCCGGAGCGTTATGGCGTAGTAGAATTTGACGAAAATAATCAAGTAATCTCATTAGAAGAAAAGCCAACGGACCCGAAATCAGATTATGCTGTTCCCGGATTGTATTTTTATGATAACGACGTGGTAGAGATTGCTAAAGGAATTAAACCTTCTCCGCGGGGCGAATACGAAATTACGGATGTAAATAAAGAATATTTAAAACGTGGTAAGTTGAAAGTTGGCATACTAAGCCGGGGTACAGCTTGGCTGGATACAGGTACATTTGCCTCTTTAATGCAAGCTGGCCAGTTTGTACAAGTAATTGAAGATCGCCAAGGTATTAAAATAGCTTGTATTGAGGAGATTGCCTACCGTATGGGCTTTATAAATGAGGAACAATTAGCCGAGATTGCAAAGCCGCTAGTTAAAAGCGGCTACGGACAATATTTAATAAAGTTACTTAAACACACAAAGCAACCAGCTTAAGGCTACTGTATAATATTTTACAAGGCATCCGACGTTAACCAACCTGTAATGATATTGTTAATTGTGAACCAGATAGCTGAGATTGTGTTAGGCATACAGAGTAAGCTAACACTACCTAATTTAGATACTTGGGTTAGTGTAGCGTCAGCAACAGAAACTATTTCGCTGCGAGAATTAACAAGATTGGCATTTCTGGAAACTGGTGTAGAGGTTGAATTTAGCGGCAAAGGTGCTCACGAAAAAGGCGTAGTGATCGATATGGATATTGATCGAATGAAAGTACTAGGCTTAAATCCCGATATCTTAAAATTCGGTCAAACCGTAATTAAAGTGAATGTGCTGCAAGAAAAGGGTGAATGGATAACTTTGAATGCAGAAGAAACCAGTAAACCTATCGAAATGTGGCTTGCTGATGCTGTACAATCAGCTTTAAATTTGTTAAGGTAAAATAATAATTGTAAAGTACTATTACTACTATTAAAACAAAAGCCTGTAAGTTCTTCTTACAGGCTTTTGTTTATAGGGGATTGTGAACCTCAAATTATGAAGCTATAATATGATGATTCGGCTTTACTTCCATTGCTTTTACCTGGCGGATAATACCGGCAGCATCATAGCCGCATTCGGCCCACAACTCAGGTTGTTCACCATGTTCAATTACAGCATCAGGGATGCCTAAGCGCATTACTTCAGCATTATATTTATGATCGGCCATAAATTCTAAGATGGCGCTGCCCGCACCACCTTCTAAACAGCCGTCTTCTATTGTAATTACTTTAGGGTACTTGGTGAACACCTCGTGTAACATAGCCTCATCCAATGGTTTTACAAACCGTAAATCATAATGGGCAGGATAATACCCTTCCGTATTTAACTCATTAAGGGCTTTGGTAACTTCATTACCGATTGTACCTATAGATACAATAGCTATTTCTTCACCATCAGTTATTTTGCGGCCTTTGCCCACAGGAATAGCCTTAAATGGGCGCTGCCAATCTACCATAACACCATTACCGCGTGGGTAGCGAATAACAAACGGGCCAGCATCTTCCAACTGCGCTGTGTACATCAGGTTACGTAATTCCTCCTCGTTCATTGGAGCTGATACTACCAGATTCGGAATACAACGCATGTAAGCCAAATCATAAGCACCGTGGTGGGTAGGGCCATCAGCACCGGCAAACCCAGCACGATCTAGGCACAACACTACATTGAGCTTTTGTATAGCTACATCATGTATTACTTGATCATAAGCTCGCTGCATAAAACTGGAATAAATATTGCAGAAGGGCACCAAACCTTGTGAAGCTAAGCCTGCTGAAAAAGTTACGGCGTGCTGCTCGGCAATACCTACATCGAAAGCACGGTTTGGCATAGCTTTCATCATCAGGTTTAAAGAACTGCCTGAAGGCATGGCTGGTGTAATACCCATAATTTTAGGGTTCTGCTCGGCTAACTCAATGATAGTGTGCCCGAATACATCCTGGTATTTAGGAGGTTGTGGCTTTTCATGATGAGTTTTTTTGATTTCGCCAGTAATTTTATCGAATAAGCCCGGAGCATGCCACTTGGTCTGGTCTTTTTCGGCCAAAGCATAGCCTTTACCTTTTACAGTAACGCAATGCAGTAGTTTAGGACCGGGTATGTCGCGTAAATCGCGCAAAACTTTAACTAAGTGCTTTACATCATGGCCATCAGTAGGGCCAAAATACCGGAACTTAAGAGCTTCAAACAAATTGCTTTGTTTTAGCAAAGTGCCCTTTATACTTTTCTCAATCTTCTTAGCATATTTAAGTGCATCAGGCCCAATAGCTGATAATTTTGATAGTACATATCCTAAGTCAGATCGGAAACTGTTATATGGCTTAGAAATCGTAATGTCAGTTAGGTATTCTTTCAACGCACCCACATTCGGGTCAATCGACATGCAATTGTCGTTTAATATTACTAGCAGATTACTGTTGGCAATACCGGCATGATTAAGCGCTTCAAAAGCCATGCCTGCCGTCATAGCGCCATCACCAATTACAGCTACGTGCTGGCGATCTTTTTCACCCTTATAAACTGAAGCTACAGCCATACCCAAGGCGGCCGAAATTGAAGTAGATGAATGACCTACGCCAAAGGTATCGAATATACTTTCAGCCCGTTTGGGGAAACCGCTAATGCCTTTATAAACACGATTGGTATGAAAATTATCACGCCGGCCAGTTAGTATTTTGTGGCCGTAAGCCTGATGGCCTACATCCCATACCAACTGATCGTAAGGGGTATTAAGCACATAGTGCAACGCTACAGTCAATTCCACTACACCTAGGCTGGCTGCAAAGTGACCTCCATTTACGGATACAACATCGATAATATATTGTCGCAATTCCTGGCAAACTTCCTCCAACTGATCTTCACTTAACTGCTTTAAGTCAGATGGAGAATTAATTTTCTGAAGTAAATCGCCGGCTGGTACTTGCATTGACATGGTTTACAAATAATTTAACTTACAAAGTAAGTTATTTTTGTTGGTAAATGGATTGACAAATTGTACCTCATTATTGTTTTACAGAAAAATGCGACTAAGCAATCCGGCTAAATTGAACGGTGTTAATTCAGTAAAATTTTGAAGAATGGATGTACTTACCTAATGAGGAATCTGCTGGTTTAGTCAATCACAAACCATGCTGTGGTTAACGGGCGTGATTAACTATGAGTTTGATTTTCTCATCCAGTTCTTCTACTGCCTTTTCCATCATTTGTAGTTCTTCTTTTGTAGTGGTATAATCTTCCATTTTAAAAAGGTTCATTAGTCCCATAATCGAAGCAACGGGCCTGCGTAACTCGTGCGATTGGATGTATGCAATTTGTTCTAATGATGCATTTTGCTTAGTTACTTTTTGTTCTTGTTCAACTCGTTGGGTAATATCGGTGGCGTTGTAAGAGATACCAATAATCTCCCCATCAGCGTTACAAGCCGGATCATAGGTTATGTGCCACCATCTATCTTCTTCCTGATAACGCAAATGCTGTTCGGCTTGAACAGAAATACCTTGAATTGCCTGCTGATAACTGTAAATAAAGTTGTACAAATTATCCTTATGGATAAAGTTAATAGCCAGCATTCCAATTGCCAGATCGATATGATGAAAGTGTTTAACAGCAGTAGCAGCCGCTCTGTTGAAGGCTACGGTTTTTAAATCGCGGCCAATTAGTATATGGCAGGAACTTGAACTCTCAAAAAAAGCTTTTAATTGTATTTCGGAGTTTTTAACCTTAACAAACTGTTCTTTCAAAATCTTCAGGCTGGCATCAAGCTCCATTAAGTTAATTACCTGCTTTGACAAAATTTGCAGCATAAGTAATTGCTGTTCCGAAAGCTGTTTGGGAACGTAGTCGAGAACACACAAGCTGCCTAAGTTATATCCATCATGCGTGGTTAAGGGTGCTCCAGCATAAAAGCGCAAGTGTGGAGCATTAGTTACGAGCGGGTTATTTTCAAAACGTTTATCTTGAAGCGCATCAGGCACCATGAAGGTTTGATATTGTTCAATAGCCTGGCTGCAAAAAGAATTATGCCTAGAAGTTTTTGCTACATCTGTACCAACTTTAAATTTGATGTACTGTGTTTGGTCATCAATTAATGTAATTAAGGCAATAGGAGTCTGGCATACATCAGCAGCCATCTCTACAATAGCTTGCAGCTCTTTTTCTTTACAGAAATCCAGCTTAATAAAGCGATTTACAACCTGAAGCCTTTCAAGTTCTTTAAATGACATACATGAAATAACAATATTGCTATTATGAGGCTGGTGTATATGAATCTAACAGAGTATCGGAAATAGTTATGGTTTGTACGTATTTACCATAATTAAAGTTAATTAATGTACCGTAATTAAAGCTATCATTAACCAACTAATATAGAGCAGAAAGTTGTGACTGTTGTAGCATGATGTGTTACTTACGTTTAAAATTAACTATAACAATAAATGCTTTTTGATAATTAGTTATATTTGAGCTATGGCCGAAGAAGATTTCGCAATTCGTTTACCACAATTTGAAGGGCCATTTGATTTGCTGCTGTTTTTTATTGAACGTGATGAATTAGATATTCACGACATTCCCATCTCTCGCATTACTGATGATTTCCTGAACTATATTCAGCAAATGAGTAGCTTGAATATGGAACTGGCCAGCGAGTTTATTTTTGTGGCAGCTACCCTGATGCGTATCAAAGCCAAAATGCTGCTGCCCCGCTATGAGCCAGATGCTGCTGAAACCGAAGCTGACTCTAAAGAGGAGCTGATACGTAAATTGATAGAATATAAGAAGTTTAAAGACTTGTGTGAACAGCTACGCCCGTTGGAAGAAGATCGCTTAAAACAGGAGCGCAGAGGTAATATTATAGCCGATTTAACAAGCATAGAAGCTGTTGCCCAACCTGGTGAAGAAATGGCAAATATTACTTTATACCGCTTGATGCAGGTGTATGAACGCGTAATGCGTCGTTACCTGGATCGTACAGAGCCGGTGAAACATACGGTAATACAATACCCTTACACTATTGAACAGCAGAAGAAAGCCATTGATGAACTATTGCGTATTAACGGGCGGATGGATTTCAATGCGTTGTTGAAAAGCTCAGAAAACCGGGTACATTTCATTTATAATTTTTTAGCTATGTTAGAGATGCTGCAACAGCAACTCATTGACATACAAATAGGACTGAATTACAATAATTTTTGGATTGCGCCCAAACAGCAAGTTGATTTTAGCTAATTTAGGCGCTTGTTAAAACCATGAAGAAAGATAAATTAATATTCGAACTACTGGAAGATGAGCAGCAGCGTCAGGAAGAAGGCCTGGAACTGATTGCATCAGAAAATTTTGTAAGCAAACAGGTAATGGAAGCCGCCGGATCGGCCGCTACCAACAAATACGCCGAAGGTTTGCCCGGTAAGCGTTATTACGGCGGTTGCCAGATTGTTGATGAAATTGAAACTATTGCCATTGAGCGTGCCAAGCAGTTATTCAATGCAGAGTGGGTGAATGTGCAGCCACACTCGGGTGCACAGGCCAATGCAGCCGTTATGCTGGCTTGCCTGCAACCCGGCGATAAGATTCTGGGTTTTGATTTATCGCACGGTGGCCATTTAACACATGGCTCGGCGGTTAATTTTTCAGGTAAGCTGTATCAGCCATTTTTTTACGGTGTTAAAAAAGAAACCGGCCTGATTGATTATGACCATTTGAAAGCAGTAGCCTTACAAGAGAAACCTAAACTGATTATTTGTGGTGCTTCGGCTTATTCACGTGATTGGGATTACGCCTTTATACGTCAGGTAGCTGATGAAGTAGGTGCACTAGTGCTGGCAGATATTTCACACCCGGCTGGCCTTATAGCACGTGGTTTATTAACTGATCCACTTCCTTACTGCCATATTGTAACTACAACCACTCACAAAACCCTGCGTGGCCCACGTGGCGGCATGATTATGTTGGGTAAAGATTTTGATAACCCTTGGGGCTTAAAAACACCTAAAGGCGAAGTGAAAAAAATGTCAGCATTGCTGGATGCTGCCGTATTTCCGGGTACACAAGGTGGTCCGTTAGAGCATATTATAGCAGCTAAAGCGGTTGCTTTTCATGAAGCACTTAGCGATGGTTACATGAAATATGTATTGCAGGTAAAACTGAATGCGCAGGCTATAGCTAAAGCATTACTAAGCTTAGGATATGAAATCGTTTCAGGCGGAACCGACAATCATTTAATATTGATTGATTTGCGCAACAAAAATATATCTGGTAAAGCTGCCGAAAATGCGTTGGTACAGGCTGATATTACGGTAAACAAAAATATGGTGCCTTTTGATGATAAATCGCCGTTTGTAACTTCAGGTATTCGTATTGGTACCGCAGCGGTAACCACCCGCGGTATGAAAGAGAAAGAAATGGAGCAAATTGCGCAGTTGATTGATGAAGTAGTAAAAAATCTGGAAGATGAACATTCTTTAAAAAAGATACGTAAAAACGTTCACGCGTTAACCGAAAAGTTTCCGTTGTACAAATAAATCTTAAAAGCGCATTCAATGATTATTGACCGGCAACCTGTTCCTGATAATGAAACAGCACGTTTAAAGGCACTTCAAGCTTATGATATTCTGGATACTTTTCCGGAAGAAGAGTATGATGCTATTACACGGCTGGCTTCTTATATCTGCCAGGTGCCGCTGGCTTTTATTAGCTTTATTGATGATAAGCGGCAGTGGTTTAAATCAAAAGTAGGTTTGCCGGTTGAAGAGGTGCCGCGTGCCGATTCGTTTTGCCGTTACACCATTATGGATGACCTGATGGTAGAAGTGCCAGATGCCAGTCAAAATGAGTTGTTTGCAGATAGCGATTTCGTAACCGGTGCAATGGGTATTCGTTTTTACGCCAGTGCACCGCTTATTGATCCGGATGGATACCGGCTTGGTTCGCTTTGTGTGTTTGATCCGCAGCCTAAAGCGCTTAGCCATGAGCAGCGTGATGCGCTGCAAACATTAGCCAGAGAAGTTATTTCGCATCTGGCTTTACGCAAGCAGAAAAAAGAACTGGAGCAGAACCTGAAACGCCATAAAGAGTTTTATACCCTTTTTAACAGTTCATCTGAAATTCATTACATCGCTGATGAAACTTCAAAAATTGAGCTGATTAATAATGCGGTTGAAACTATTTTAGGCTATAAGCCCGAGCAGGTAATAGGGCATTCTTTATGGGAGTTTGTGGTTGATCAGAACCGGGAACAATTTGCTACGCTTATTGAAAATGGATTACTTACACAGCAAGCTTTTGAATTAGAAACTTGTGTAGTAACTCATAATCAAGAGATAAAATGCATTAGCTGGACAGCTATTAACCGCCACGGTAAATGGTACGCCAGCGGTCGGGATATTACTGAACAGCGAAAAGTGCAGGCTCAAATGGAGCAGCTATCATTAGTAGCCAGCAAAGTGAGCAATGGTGTAGTTATTACCGATGCCAATAATAAAGTAATCTGGATTAACGATGCTTTCGAGAACTTAACCGGCTATACACTGGTCGATTTAAGTAACAGGAGTATGGGGGAGTTGCTTAAAGGTGATTATACCAATCCTAAAATCAATAGTCGCATAAGCGAGTTAATTAAAACGCAAAAATCCTTTGAGATCGAAATAAAGATTCAGCGTAAAAACGGTGAATTTCTTTGGGTGTCTGTCATGAACTCCGTTATACTGGATAAAGATGGCAAGCCAGAGAAGTATATCAAAATCATTATTGATATTACAGATCGTAAAAATGCCGAGCAGGAATTGGAGGTATTATCTTTTGCTTCCAAAAAGTTGCCAAGCGGACTGGTACTGCGAGATAAAGACAGCAAAATTATCTGGATGAATGAAGCCTTAGAAGATATTATAGGCTACAAACTGGAAGAACTACACAACAAACCTTTTGGAAACATTTTAATTGGCGAGCAAACAGATAAAGCTATTTATAATAAAGCATTGCAGGCTTACAATGAACATAAGCCTTACGAAATAGAACTTCAGATTCATAAAAAAGATGGTACCCCTGTTTGGGTGTTGCTATCTAACAGCCCATTCTTTAATGAAGAGGGCCAGCTAGAACGCCAGGTAACGGTATGTGTTGACATTAGTGAGCGGAAAAGAATAGAAGATGAATTAACTTTATTATCAATGGTGGCTAGTAACACCGTAAGTGGTGTGATAATCAACGATAGTGAAGGAAATGTAGAGTGGATTAATAATGCATTTGAAAATATAACCGGGTATAATTTGGAGGCTGTTAAAGGCCAGCATTTGGGTGATGTACTGAAGGGGGAACTTACTGATTGCTCAATTATTGAAAGCTCGCGAGAGCTTTCGAAAAAAAAGCAATCTTTTGAGATCGACTTGATGATATATCGTAAGGACGGGCAACCTCTCTGGATTTCTGTGATCAACTCGGTGATACTGGATGAGCAAAATCAGGTTAAAAAGTATATTGAAGTTATTATCGATATAACAGCCAAGAAAAAGGCCGAAATGGAGCTGATAACCGCTAAAGAAGGCGCTTTACAGCTAAGTCGGGCTAAGGATATGTTTATATCAGTAATGAGTCATGAAATTCGTACGCCACTGAACGCCGTAATTGGTATGTCGCATTTGCTGATGGAGGATAACCCGTCCGACTCGCAAAAAGAAAACCTAAGTATTCTTAAGTTTTCGGCCGAAAACTTAATGACGCTCATTAACGATGTACTTGATTTTACTAAAATCGAAACGGGTAACATTGAGCTGGAAAAAGCTCCGGTTGATTTGCGTGATTTAGTACGTAGTATTATAGCTTCCATGCAGTTCAAGGTGCAGGATAAGAAGATATACTTAAAGGAAAGTATTGATCCGGTCTTGCCAGAGTTGGTATTGGGTGATCGTACCCGATTGGTGCAGATATTGCTCAACTTTATAAGTAACGCAGTTAAATTTACTGACAAAGGAGGCATCACTATTGATCTAAAAGTGTTGGAGCAAACTTCAAAAGAGGTTCGTGTACGCTTTGCTGTTACCGATACAGGTATTGGTATTGCACCCAATAAAATCAATACCATATTCGAGTCCTTCAAACAGGCTGAAGCTGATACAACCCGTAAATACGGAGGTACTGGCTTAGGGCTTGCCATTAGCAAACGGTTGGTTGAACTGCATGACTCACGTATTAATGTAGATAGTGTACTAGGCCAAGGATCAACTTTTTGGTTTACTGTCACTTTTACCCGTGTAGATCAAATGGCTATAGACAATAATAATGCTACCGAAATGCGATTGAAAATCAAGACTTTGGTAGTAGATGATAATCAGATTAACCGTTTGCTGATTAATAAAGTATTAAAAAGATGGGGTGCTGAAGCTGATTTTGCTGAAAACGGTTTGCAAGCTATTGAAATGGTAGAACGCAACCGCAACTATGATGTGGTGCTCATGGATATTCATATGCCTGAAATGGGAGGCTTGGAGGCTACGCAGGTAATCCGTAGTAAAGAAGACGCTTACTTTAAAAACTTGCCAATCATTGCATTAACAGCATCCATGCTGAATAATCAATTGAACCAGATTGAAGAGGCCGGCATGAATGATTTTATGTTAAAGCCGTTTGATCCTAAAGTATTGTACGATAAGCTAAGCCGCTACCAGCGCCAATAAAAAAAGCAGGAACCTCATTTTACTGATAATTCCTGCCATTAATTATGACTAACGCTCCGTGTACTTCTACGAAGATGATTTTGGGAATGTTTTAGTTTTAATTTGAAATTTGAGCGCCTAATTTTAGCTTTAATAATGGTACACAGTTAAAGGAAGCTAAAATGCTTCACCCAAGCTTAAATATAAACCACTTTGCCTTGCCTCGCCGGGCCTTTTCTCACCGAAACCATAATCAAAACGCATGGTGAGGCCCTTTTCTGTATCAAAAAAGTAGCGTAGCCCACCACCGTAATTAGGTTTAAGGTCATTAAAGCTGAACGAATTGTGAAAAACAGTACCTGTTCCGGCAAAGCCTACTATACCAAACCTATCGTTTAATCGGTAACGTAGTTCTGTTTGCCCAGCAATCAAATTACGGTCACGGTAACGGCCATTATAATAGCCTCGCATCATCTCATCATTACCTAGTACGGGTAATAAGTAAAAAGGAGATTGGCTACCCAGCAAACTTTGCTCCTGAATGTCTAATCCTAAAACTAAACGTTTATGTAAAGCAAAAAACTGGGCGTACTCGGCATTGAAATAGCTGCCTTGATAATTATGTTCGGCAAACAGGCCATGCATAATATTCAGGTAGCTGTTAATGATGATGCCACGAGTGGTATAAGTGTTGTTATTACGTGTATCAAACACTAGGGTAGGGCCGGCATATACTCCCGAACCGCCGTTTCTGTCGGCAGGGGTAAGTTCCAATTCAAAGTTTTTGCCGGTATTTGGTATTTGATATTGGTAGTCATATCCACCAAACACATAACCCGCATACAAATGAGGTGATAATTTTTTCTGCCCTGAAAAATCAAGTTTCAATCGCTTTTGGCTTACATGTTCTTTATCCTCCTTGCTGGTGCTATTGCCAATACCATAAAAATCAAATGGAAAATTAATGTAACTAATGCTTCCTGTATAATGGTAACGGTTTTGTGGTGTCCAGTAATTGCTGGAAAGGCTTAAACGTTGCTGCCCTTTGGTGGTAAAGGTGGCATAAGCAAATAGCTGTGAAACACGTGTACTTTTATCTGTTTTGTCACTATAAAACGAGTACAAACTCGAGGCGCCTAACTCCAAACCGGTTTCGGGCGCCGAGCTGAACGCTGGAAGCAAGAAAAAGCTTCCATTACGGCTGCTGTCTTTCTCAAACAGCATATGCCTTATAAATTTAGGTATAAAGCGAGGTTGCGCTTGTGCAGATTGAAAGAACACAAACAGCGCCAGTAAAAAAGACAGTCTTTTCATGTAGAACTTGTGCAAGGCTAAGTAAATAATCTGAGTTCATAACCAGTGTTGCTATTTATAACTACAAATGTTATTGTACATCAGTTATTTGCTAGTAGGTGCAAAGTTATTTTACATCACTATGTTTTTAGAATTTTTAATTCAAAAACCTGTTTAATTCAAAATGCCTACTTTTGCGCCTGATTTTAAAGTAATTAATAAATGAGTACAACAAAAGGACCAATATCAGCATTTATTGAGCGCAATTACCTGCATTTTAATGCTGCAGCTCTGGTTGATGCCGCTAAAGGCTATGAAGCCCACCTGCTGGAAGGCGGAAAAATGATGGTGACCCTGGCTGGTGCTATGAGTACAGCCGAATTGGGTATTTCATTAGCCGAAATGATCCGTCAGGATAAAATTGCTATAATTTCCTGTACTGGTGCCAACCTGGAAGAGGATATTATGAACCTGGTAGCTCACTCACATTACAAACGTGTGCCGAACTACCGCGATTTAAGTCCGCAGGATGAATGGGATTTACTGGAAAACCACTATAACCGTGTAACTGATACTTGCATTCCGGAAGAAGAAGCTTTCCGCCGTTTACAAAAGCATATTCATCAGATTTGGAAAGATGCTGATGATAAAGGTGAGCGTTATTTTCCGCATGAGTACATGTACAAAATATTACTGAGCGGTGAGTTGGAGCAGTACTATGAAATTGATCCTAAAAATTCATGGATGCTGGCTGCTGCTGAAAAGAATTTACCTATTGTAGTACCAGGATGGGAAGATTCAACCATGGGTAACATATTTGCATCTTACGTAATTAAAGGTCAAATCAAAGCCACTACCATGAAAAGCGGTATCGAATATATGGGCTGGTTGGCTGATTGGTATGTGCAAAACTCAGAAGGTAAAGGCATTGGCTTCTTTCAGATTGGCGGTGGTATAGCCGGCGATTTCCCAATCTGTGTAGTGCCTATGCTTTATCAAGATATGGAAATGGAAAATATTCCTTTCTGGAGTTACTTCTGCCAAATTTCTGACTCTACAACTTCTTACGGTTCGTACTCTGGCGCTGTACCTAATGAAAAAATTACATGGGGTAAGCTGGATATCCATACACCTAAGTTTATTGTTGAGTCTGACGCTACAATTGTAGTCCCTTTGATATTTGCTTGGATACTTAACCAATAATGGTGGTTTATAAACCTGCAATATATTAAATGAATAAACTTTTAAAACTATATAGTAAAAAAGCCCTTTTAAACAATATAAAGGGCTTTTTTTATTTCAGTTTAGAACGATTATAAATTAGAAACAAGTGTCACTAATTTGTCAGGCATAGTTTATAAAATTTTACTTTTGTGGACTGAAAAAGGCAGGCTACCTCTGTCTTTACAGCAGAATTGTTTCACAAACACAGAATTATTCAGCATAAATACGCTTTATGAGAAATATCTCATTACTTTTTAAACAGTTTTCAAGGTCGGTTTTACTCATCGCAGGATTAACTGTAATGAGCTTAGCTGCCCATGCGCAGGGCGATGCGGCTAAAGGCGAAGCTTTGTACAAAGCCAACTGTACCTCGTGTCACAAAATTGATCAGCGGCTTACCGGTCCTCCGCTGGGTTCAACTATATCATCAGAAACTGATGACAAGTGGTTAATCAAGTGGATTCAGAATAACCAAGCATTAATTGCTGCAAAGGATCCTAAAGCACTTAAGATTTATAATGAGTACAACCAACAAGGCATGAACGTGTTCACGAACTTGTCTGATGGTGATGTAACTAACATTATCACTTACGTTCGTGCTGAGTGGAAGAAAATGCAAGCTGCTCCTGCCGCTGGAGCTGCTGCCGGAACAGGTGCCGCTGCTGCTTCAGAAACCGGACCAAGCAGTACTTTGATTTTAGGCTTAATCGGCGTTATCATTGTTGCCTTTATTATTATACTGGTATTAAACCGTGTAATTGGCACTTTAGAACGTGTTCTGCTAAAACGTAAAGATTTACTGCCAGAAGAAGAAACGGTAACTACTGAAGGTGTTGCAGTTGATCGCTTTGCTTTAGTTAAGCAATTAGCTAAAAACAAAAAGCTGGTATTCTTCCTGATCTTGGCGGGTACAGTAGCTTTAGGTAGCTGGAGCTGGGTAACTATGTGGAACACCAATGTTCACCAAGGTTATCAGCCAGTACAGCCTATCAAATACTCTCACGAGTTGCATGCCGGCGTAATGAAAATCAATTGTCAATACTGCCACAGTCCGGCTTATAAAGGTAAAAACGCAACCATTCCATCGTTAAATATATGTATGAACTGTCACAAGGTGGTTAAAACCGAGTCGCCAGAAATTCATAAGATCTATGATGCATTGGGTTATGATCCGCAAACACAGAAATACGATACTACTAAGGCTCGTCCTATTCAGTGGGTACGTATTCACAACCTGCCTGATTTGGTTTACTTCAACCACTCACAGCACGTAAAAGTAGGTGGCTTACAATGCCAAACCTGCCACGGCCCTATCCAGACCATGAAAGAGGTGTACCAATATTCACCGCTTACCATGAAATGGTGTATTCAGTGCCACCGTCGTACTGAAGTAAACGGGAAAGGTAACGCTTATTATGACAATATCTTGAAATTGCATGATAAGCTGAAAAAAGGTGAAAAGGTAACAGAAGCCATGATGGGCGGTACCGAGTGTGCTAAATGCCACTATTAATTAATAACAAGAAACTTAGCAATTACAGTTTATATAGCTTAAATGGAAAGCAATAAAAAATACTGGAAAGGTTTAGAAGAGCTGAACAATACCCCGGAGTTTGTTGAATCAAACAAACACGAATTTGCTGAGTCTCTTCCGATTGAGGAAGTTTTAAGCGGCAATGGTCTTGCCGGTAAAACACCGCGCCGCGACTTTTTGAAAACTTTAGGTTTTGGTATCGGTGCAGTTTCACTGGCTGCTTGTCAAAAAGTTCCGGTTCATAAATCAATTCCTTACTTAATTAAACCTGAAGAGGTAACTCCAGGTGTAGCTAACTACTACGTATCTAGCTACAAAGGACATTCACTTCTGGTTAAAACCCGTGAAGGTCGTCCAATCAAAATTGAAGGTAACCCGAACGATGTACTGTCTAAAGGCGGTGTAAATGCTCAGGTGCAAGCTTCAATACTTAATTTATATGATGCAACCCGCCTAAAAGGGCCAATGCAGGATAATGGAGATGTAGCTTGGTCGCAACTGGATGAGTATGTAAAAGCTGAGCTGACTGCATTAAAAGCTAGTGGTAAAGCTATTTATTTAGTTTCATCAACTATCAACAGCCCTTCTACACTGCGTGCTATTGCTGACTTTACTGCGGCTTATCCAGCTACTAAACATATAACTTATGATGCGGTATCCTATACCGGCATCATTCAGGCTAATCAAAACAGCTTTGGTAAAGCCGTATTACCACACTATCGTTTTGATAATGCTGATGTAATTGTAAGCTTTGGTGCAGATTTCCTAGGTTCTTGGATTTCACAGGCTGAGTTTATGAGCCAATATGCGTCAAAACGTACCTGGAAACAAGTTGACGAAGGCAAAAAGATGTCTCGCCATATCCAGTTTGAAAGCCGCATGAGCTTAACTGGTAGTAACGCCGACGTTCGTATTCCGATTAAAGTTTCTGAAGAAGGCCCAGCTTTAGTTAACCTGTACAACGCCATTGCAGGCACTACTTTACCAGGTACTAAAAAGCTGAACAATGCTATAGCTGAAAATGCTATTGCCATTGCTGCTAAAGAACTGTTGAACGCTAAAGGCCGTGCCTTAGTGGTATCAGGCTCAAATGATGTAGCTACACAAGTATTGGTTAATGCTATCAACTCTTTACTGGGCAGCTACGGTACTACTATCGATTTAGATAATCCATCATACCAATACGCTGGTAATGATAATGATATTGTGGCTTTGATGGAGCAAATGAAAGGCGGTGCAGTAGGTGCCGTGTTATTCATGGGCGCAAATCCGGTTTATGATTACTATCAAAGCAGTGCATTTGCTGACGCATTAAAGAAAGTACGTTTAAAAGTATCTTTCGCAGGTCATGCTGATGAAACTGGTGCAGAGTGTAACATCTTAGCTCCAACACATAATTACCTTGAATCATGGGGTGACGAAAACCCAATTGAAGGTTACTATACCGTTGTTCAGCCAACCATCAACCCGGTATATGATACCCGCCAAGCTGAGCAAAGTTTACTGATTTGGGCTAATGCTCCGGTAAAAGATTATTATACCTACGTACGCAACACCTGGAACACTACATTGCTGGCCAAAGGCAATTTAGCCGGACAAGGTGGTTGGGAAGCGTTGCTGCAAAGCGGCTTTGTTAAGGCTGCTAATAAACCAGCAACTACTTACACCTTTAGCCGTGATTTGAATGCAGTAGCACAAACCATTTTGGCTCAAAGTGCTAAAGTAGCGGCCGACCAAGGTAAATTAGAGTTGCAGGTATATGAAAGCAACACTATTGGTGATGGTAATTATGCCAATAACCCTTGGTTGCAGGAGTTACCTGATCCGGTATCAAAAGTTACCTGGGATAACTTTGTATCCATGGCTCCTAAAACAGCCAACGATCTGAAAATTGAAGAAGGCGATTTAGTTAACATTAAAGCCAATAATTATTCAGCACAATTACCTGTGTTGCTGCAACCGGGTCAGGCTCAAGGCACCATTTCAATTGAATTAGGTTATGGCCGTACCAAATGTGGTAAAGTAGGCGAGGGTGTAGGCCGTAATGCTTTCCCGTACCGTTCTTTTGTTAATGGCACTTTCCAAGGTAACTTGGTAGCTGAAATTGAGAAAGTTGGTGGTGATAAAGTAATTCTGGCACAAACACAAACACACCACTCTTACGAAGGTCGTGATGTAATACGTGAAACTACACTGCAAGAATTTGTTAAAAATCCTGAAAAAGCGTTAGGTAAAGGCGAAAAGCATAAAACTTACGATTTGTGGGATGAATACGAGTACCCACAATATAACTGGGTAATGGCTATCGACCTGAATGCTTGTACAGGTTGTGGCGCTTGTGTGGTTGCTTGTAATGTTGAAAATAATATTCCGGTTGTAGGTCGTGATGAGGTTCGTCGTCGTCGTGAAATGCACTGGATTCGTATCGACCGTTACTACAGCTTTGACAACAAAGGTGAAACTGTAACCAAAGAGAAAGAGATTGATAAGTTAGATAACCTGGATCACGTATCGGTAACTTACCAACCGATGTTGTGCCAGCATTGTGATCATGCTCCTTGCGAAACAGTGTGCCCGGTATTAGCTACCACACACTCTTCAGAAGGCTTGAACCAAATGACTTATAACCGTTGCGTAGGTACACGTTATTGCGCGAACAACTGTCCATACAAAGTACGTCGTTTCAACTGGTTCAATTACTGGAACGATTCACGTTTCGAAAACTACCTGCAAAATGATTACACCGAGCTGGTATTGAATCCAGATGTAACTACACGTTTCCGCGGTGTAATGGAAAAATGTTCTTTATGCGTACAGCGTATTCAAGCTGGTAAATTACAAGCTAAACTGCAAAAACGTCCGTTGAAAGATGGTGACATTAAAGTAGCTTGTCAGCAAACCTGCCCAACTAACGCTATCGTTTTTGGTAACGTAAATGATCCAAACTCTGAAGTAGCTAAGGCGTTAAAGAGTGAAAGAACATACTATGTACTGGAAGAATTAAACGTGAAACCAGGTATTGGTTACCAGGCAAAAGTTAGAAACAGAACTGCAACAGAGGCTTAAACATTTACAAGAGACTATAAATATGGCATCTCACGGTGAAGCAATAATCAGGGAACCGTTAATTACGGGTAAAAAAATCACCTACGCTCAAATTACGAACGAGGTATTAAACCCTGTTGAAAATAAACCTAATATGGCTTGGTGGATTGGTTTCACCATGGCCTCATTGGGGGCAATGTTATGGACATTCTCTATCGGCTGGACTTTCTGGTACGGTATCGGAGCCTGGGGTTTGAATAAAACTGTAGGTTGGGCTTGGGATATCACCGGTTTCGTATGGTGGGTAGGTATCGGTCACGCTGGTACATTGATCTCTGCGGTATTATTAATTTTCCGCCAAAACTGGCGTAACTCTATCAACCGTTCAGCAGAAGCGATGACTATCTTCGCGGTTATTTGTGCGGCAACTTACATCTTTGGTCACATGGGCCGCCCATGGTTAGCTTACTGGACTTTACCACTACCTAACCAATACGGTTCATTATGGGTTGACTGGAACTCGGCCCTGATGATGGACGTGTTTGCGATTTCTACATACTTTTCCGTATCATTAGTATTCTGGTACACTGGTTTATTACCAGATATCGCCAGTATCCGCGACCGTGCTACTGGTTTACGCCGCCGTATCTATTCTATCCTTTCTTTCGGATGGACTGGTTCGGTAAAAACCTGGCAACGTTTTGAAACTGTATCATTAATCCTGGCTGGTATATCAACACCATTAGTACTTTCGGTACACACCATCGTATCTTTTGACTTTGCTACATCATTGGAACCAGGCTGGCACACTACCATTTTCCCACCATACTTCGTTGCAGGTGCGATATTCTCTGGTTTTGCCATGGTACAAACGTTGTTGCTGGTAGCTCGTAAAGTATTAGGCTTAGAAAACTACATTACCATGTTCCACATTGAATCTATGAACAAGATTATCTTGTTAACAGGTTCAGTAGTAGGTGTGGCATATATTACTGAGTTCTTCATCGCTTGGTACTCTGGTGTAGAAGCTGAGCAATATGCTTTCATCAACCGTTCAACTGGTCCGTACTGGTGGGCTTACTGGAGCATGATGACTTGTAACGTAATTACGCCGCAGCTGTTCTGGTTTAAACGTGTACGTATCAATATTCCACTTTCATGGATTCTATCTATTGTGGTTAACATTGGTATGTGGTTCGAGCGTTTCGTAATTATCGTAACCTCATTACACCGTGACTTTATTCCATCAAGCTGGGCTATGTTTTACCCAACCTGGACAGATGTGGGCATCTTCGTAGGATCAATCGGTTTATTCTTTACCATGTTCCTGTTGTTTATCCGGGTGCTGCCATCTGTAGCTATGGCAGAAGTGAAACTGCTGCTGAAATCATCTAGCGAGCAGGCCAAGAAGAAATTGCTTGATGAAGGGCATATAGAGCCTGAGCAAGCAGAGTTCTATAAAGAATCATTAGAAAAGTACGACAGTGTTGAACTATCTCAATACCAAAAAGCATAATCATGAGCAGCACTAAATTTATACTGGGTTGTTTTGACGACCCGGATGATATGATGCACGGCATCGAGAAATTACAAAAGAGCAGTATTCCAATTTACGATGTGTATTCGCCAATGCCTATACACGGTATAGAAGCAAAGTTGGGAATCAAAGAATCACGTTTGGGTTATGCTGCATTCTGTTTCGGTTGCTTAGGTGCTACAGTTATATTCAGCTTGGTGTACTATACACTGGTGCATGACTGGCCAATGAACATAGGTGGTAAACCGCATTTTGCAATTCCAAACTTTGTACCGTTTACTTTTGAGTGGACTATTCTGTTTACTGCATTTGGTATGGTGATTACCTTTTTCTACGCTACACACCTTTTTCCGGGCCGGGCACCACGAGTAATGGACTTGCGGGCTACTGATGACCGTTTTGTGATAGCAATTAATGCTAAAGGCAATGTGCCACATGATGATATTACCCGCCTGTTGAAAGAAGCTGGCGCCGTTGAAGTTAAGCATAACGACAGAAAATATGTTAGCTATGAGTAAAATGAAAATATTTGGTGTAACCATAGTTACAGCTGCTGCGGCTATATTGGCAACAGCTTGTAATGACAAGCGTAGCACCGGTTGGGAATATGCGCCAAATATGTACGAGCATATTGCCTTTGAATACGACCAAAAGAATCCAAATTTCAAAGACGGTAAAACTGCACAATTGCCTCCTGCTGGAACTATTCCGCTGGGCTTTACCCGCTTTGATTATCCTAATACCCGCGATGGTTACAATCTGGCCAGTACAGAAGTGAAAAACCCACTTGCAATGACCCAGACTAATTATGCAGAAGGTAAAGTATTGTTCGAGCACTTTTGCTCACCTTGTCATGGTATGACCGGACAAGGCGACGGATTAGTTGTTCAGCATGGTTATCCAGCTCCGCCTTCTTATTCTAAAGGACAATCATCACGCGGTGGCGCAATGAAAGATCTGACAGACGGTAAAATATATCATACGGTTACTTACGGTGTAAATGCTATGGGCTCTTATGCCTCTCAATTGGCACCTGATGAACGCTGGAAAGTAATCATGTATGTTCACCATTTACAAACTCTATAACTATTTATTTGAATGAGCACTCATCAACATAATTTTACAGAACGATTTGAATTTGCCGGCAAAGCCAAAACGCTGAGCTTGGTTGGTATCGTTTTAGGTGTGCTGGGTATTATTTACGGCTTTTTAAGTGGTGAACAAAATATCCAGCGTACGTTTTCAAACCTATTGCTGGGCAGTTATTATTTTGTAGGCATAGGTTTAGCTGGTGTATTCTTTTTAGCTTACCAATATGTAGCACAGGCTGGCTGGTCAGTAGGTTTATTGCGCATCCCCCAAGCTTTTGCACGTACGTTAGGTATTGGTGCTGTTATCTTGATTGTTATAGTAACCGCAGGTTTGTTAACCAAGCACCATATCATGGAAGAAGGCAAAGAAGTACTAGCTCCTTACCTGTATGCACATTGGGCTACTCCGGGCTTAACTACTCCGGGTAGCGAAAACTATGATGCTGTAATTGCCGGTAAAGCGCCTTTCTTAACTATACCTTTCTTCTTTGGTATGTTAATCATCTTATTAGGCTTATATACCTTATTTGGCCGTTTGCTGGTTAACTATTCAAATAACGAAGACGTTTTAGGAGGTATGCTGAATTACAACAAAAGCTTTAAAATTTCAGCGATATTCCTGGTAATATTTGGTTTTACTTTCCCGATTTATGCTTTTGGTACCATCATGTCATTAGAAGCACACTGGTTTTCAACAATGTTCGGTTGGTACAACTTAGCAGCCATCCACGTTACTGGTTTAGCAGTAATTGGTTTAACCTTGATTATACTAAAACAAAACGGTTACTTCTCATGGGTAAATGAAAACCATTTACATGATTTGGGTAAACTAATGTTTGGTTTCTCAATCTTCTGGACTTACGTATGGTTTGCACAATTCTTCCTGATTTGGTATGCCAACATGCCTGAAGAAACAGTATACATCTACCAGCGTTGGGAGCCGGAATATAAATTTTGGTACTGGTTGAACATTGGTTTAAACTTCGTTGCACCATTGTTTCTGTTGATGAAAAATGATGACAAACGTTCATTAAACAGAATGAAGATGGTTTGTATCATTTTAATCATCGGTCACTGGTTAGATTTTTATCAAATGATTATGCCAGGTACTATTGAGAAGACTAAAACTTTCGACATTCTTGAATTTGTACATTGTGCTTTAATTTTCTCAGGTTTCGCCGGATTGTTTACTTATCTGATGCTCACTGCGTTAAGTAAATTTGAATCGCTCGTACCTAAAAAGCACCCATTCATTGAGGAAAGTCTGCATCATCACATATAATATTTGCTAACTTTGTAAAACATTAGAAGACCAAACAAACATTTACAAATGGGATTCAATTTAATAAAATATAAAAAGTTTTTTTCGCTGTTAGCCGTTATGCTGTTGGGCATCAACTGGGTAATGGCTCAGGCTACCAGCTCTAATACAACGGCTGTAGATACTGGCGACAAAACCGCACAAACAGCTGGCATGTGGACAGGTGTTGGTTATTATGTATTATTGTTCCTGGTTGTTTGCATCGTTGTTGGCATTATTGGAAAAATTTTGAAAGTATACGACTTGACTTTGCAGATGCAAGGTAAAAAAGGCGTAAACTGGAATAATGTGATGTCTGTATTATTCATCGTTTTCATGCTGCTTGGCTTGGTTGGTGTATATTACTCCTTCACTGTACATGGCAGTATGATTTTGCCAGAGTCAGCATCTGTACATGGGGCTACCTTAGATACTATGATGTGGATTACGTTTGGTATTACAGTGGTGGTTTTCTTTGCTACACAAATCATGCTGTTCGTATTTGTTTTCAAATACCGTCAGTCCGATAAACGTAAAGCATACTACGTTCCTCATAATAACACTATTGAAAAGTTGTGGACTATTGTACCTGCGGTAGTGTTAACTATCCTGGTTGTATTCGGCTTCTTCGCTTGGAGAAAAATTACTAACACGGTTGATGCTAAAGGTGAAACAGCATCGTTAAATGTAGATGTGACCGGTCACCAGTTTGCTTGGGAAATTCGTTATCCAGGCCGTGATGGTAAATTAGGTGCTAAAAACTATAAATTGATTAACGGTACTAATAAATTAGGTATTGATTACAAAGATCGTAACAGCTTTGATGATTTACAGGCTGATACTCTAATGATACCTGTAAATAAATCAGTAAGGTTAAACATTATTGCACAGGATGTTATCCATAGTGTTTACATGCCTAACTTCCGTGTGCAGATGAATGCTGTACCGGGTTTACCTACCTTCTTCAAATTTACGCCTACTATCACGACTGCCGATATGCGTCAGCGTTTAGATCAGCCTGATTTCAACTATCACTTATACTGCAACAAAATCTGTGGTGGTAGCCATTACAATATGCAAAAGCTGGTTGTAGTTGTTACTGAATCGGAGTTCCAAAACTGGTTGGCTCGTCAAAAGCCATATCTAACCGATCAGATGAAAAAAGAAATGAAGCTGGCTGATAATCCGCTTTATCAAAAATCGGTATTACAAAATAGTTTAGCGTCAAATAAATAATTCAAGACTAGCGATTATGTCAACATTATCAGTTCAGGGTCACGGGGTTGCGCATCATGATCACGATCACGAACACCACCATAACGAAACTTTCCTGACAAAGTACGTCTTTAGTCAGGACCATAAAATGATTGCCCGTCAATTTTTGATTACGGGTATCGTAATGGCTGTTATAGCCATGGTATTGTCTATCTTATTCCGTATACAATTAGCATATCCTGATAAATCTTTTCCTTTTATGGAAACTTTGTTAGGTCGTTTTGCACCTGAAGGCCGTATCGATGCTAACTTTTATTTGGCATTGGTTACTATACATGGTACCATCATGGTATTCTTCGTATTAACAGCCGGTTTGAGCGGTACCTTCAGTAACTTGCTTATTCCTTACCAATTAGGTGCAAGGGATATGGCTTCACCTTTTATGAACATGCTTTCATACTGGTTCTTCTTCATTGCAAGTATCATTATGTTAAGTTCATTCTTTGTACAAAAAGGTCCTGCTGGTCCGGGATGGACCATTTATCCGCCGCTTTCTGCTATGCCAAAAGCTATGCCGAACTCAGGCTTAGGTATGACGCTGTGGTTAGCTAGTATGGTATTGTTTATTGCTTCTCAGCTAATGGGGGGTATCAACTATATCAGTACCATTCTGAACATGCGTACTAAAGGTATGGACCTTTGGAAAATGCCTTTAACTATCTGGGCTTTCTTCTTAACTGCTGTATTAGGTTTATTAGCTTTCCCGGTATTAGTTGCAGGTGTGGTTCTATTGATCTTTGATCGTAGTTTCGGTACTAGCTTCTATTTATCTGATATCGTTGTACAAGGTCAGCAAATGCCTTACGAGGGTGGTAGCCCAATTTTGTTCCAGCATTTGTTCTGGTTCTTAGGTCACCCTGAGGTATATATTGTAATTATGCCTGCAATGGGTATCGTATCTGAGGTAATGGCAACTAACTCACGTAAGCCTATCTTCGGTTACCATGCCATGGTTTACTCATTAATTGGTATTACTGTATTATCATTTATCGTATGGGGGCACCACATGTTTGTAACGGGTATGAATCCGTTCTTGGGTGGAGTGTTCATGATTACGACGTTGATTATTGCGGTACCATCGGCAGTTAAAACGTTCAACTGGCTGGCAACACTGTGGCGTGGTAATATCCGCTTCACACCTGCTATGCTATATTCTATCGGTTTCGTTTCCTTCTTCATTTCTGGTGGTTTAACTGGTATTTGGTTAGGTAATGCAGCGTTAGATATCAATTTACATGATACCTACTTCGTGGTAGCTCACTTTCACTTGGTAATGGGTTCAGCTGCTATATTTGGTATGCTGGCTGGTGTTTATCATTGGTTCCCGAAAATGTTCGGTCGTGAAATGGACGATAAATTAGGTTACCTGCACTTCTGGCTTACTTTCATTGGTGCTTACCTGGTATTCTTCCCAATGCACTTCATGGGCTTAGATGGTGTACCACGTCGTTATTATTCATTCACTGAAATTGAATCATTAAAACAGTGGATCTCAGTAAACACCTTTATCACTTGGGCTGCGATTATTTCAGCTCTGGCACAAGTAGCGTTCTTGTTCAACTTCTTCTATTCTATCTTCTTTGGTAAGAAAACCACGCAAAATCCTTGGGGTTCTACCACACTGGAATGGACTACACCAATTGAGCACATCCATGGTAACTGGCCAGGTGAAATACCAACTGTTTACCGTTGGCCTTATGATTACAGCAAGCCAGGGCATGATTCAGATTTCATCCCGCAAACTGTACCATTCTCACAAACTTTAACCTCAAATCTGCCACATGATTTTGAAGATAATCCTGTAGCGTTGGAAAAACATAAAGAGTGGGTGAACACTCAAAAGTCAAATGAGCAACAAGTAAAATAATACTTTTCTCAGGCTGATTATTTATAGGGTATCTGTTTAGGAAAAGTTTTCCGGTACAGATACCCTAATTTTTTAATATTTTTAAATGAGCATAGCAACAGCAAAAACAAAGTTTCAACAAATAAACCTTATTACTATTGTTTTGCTTTTTGTGTTAATATTAGCTGGTGGAGTAGTGCGTAGCAGTGGTTCTGGTATGGGATGCCCTGATTGGCCTAAATGTTTTGGCCGTTATATTCCACCTACTGATGTAAACGAACTACCTAAAGATTATAAACAAACGTACGTAGCTAAACGCATGAAAAAGAACCAACGCTTTGCCAAAACGTTGGATGTATTTGGCTATAGTGATTTAGCTACCCGTATCAGGCAAGATAAATCTATATTAGTTCCTGAAGAATTTAATGCTACCCGTACCTGGACAGAGTACATCAACAGGCTTGTTGGGGCACTATCAGGCTTATTTCTACTGTTATCTGCCGTTTACGCGTTCAATTACTGGAAGCAAGCTACCCGCATTCCGGTATTAAGCGTTGCTAACGTGATTTTAGTAGGCTTTCAAGCATGGCTAGGATCAATTGTTGTATCTACCAACTTGGTGGCTTGGATAGTTACCGTACACATGATATTGGCTCTTGTTATTTTAGCTATAACTATATATACTTATTATTACTCAAAAGTTCAGAGTAAGCCAGCCATAGAAAACAAGCTTATACCTCGTCTTTTAACAATATTAGCCGTGTTATTGAGTACTGTACAGATTGTATTTGGAACAGAAGTACGCGAAAAAATAGATGCAGTAGCTACTCAATACCAAGATCAGTCTCGTGGGAACTGGGTAAATGCAACCGGTAACATATTTACGCACCATCGCGACTTTGCTCTATTAGTGGTGCTGGCTAACGTTATACTGTTCTACTTTATTCGCAAAAGCTTTAATCCGCATTCTATTCACCAACAATTAATGAGCTTTGTGTTTTTGTTGATTATGTTGCAAGTGGGCACTGGTATTGCTTTATCCTATGCAGCCTTACCGCCAATAGCACAAGGGGCACATATTATACTAGCAAGCCTGATTTTTGGTGCACAATTTTACTTATTACTGAACTTAGGCCGAACAGCTAATTATACGGAGGTACGCAGATGAAGTGGGGTGATTTAATTAAACTGGTTAAGTTCAGGCTTACTTTCTTAGTCGTATTCTCTGCTTCTATCTCATTCCTGATTGGAAGTAAAGTGAATGGTGGTGACATTAACTGGATTAACTGGATCAAGCTGATTATAGGTGGGTTTTTGATTACCGGTGCGGCCAATGGCTTTAACGAGATTATAGAAAAAGACCTGGACCGTTTAATGAAACGTACAGCCGACCGCCCATTACCTGCAGGACGTATGACTAACGGACAAGCCTTGGTATTAAGTTTATTGATGGGAATGGGAGGTACTTATCTGTTGGGTAACTTAAATCTCCTTACAGGCTTCTTATCCGTATTTGCTATAGTATTATATGCATTTGCTTACACCCCTTTGAAACGTAAATCGCCTATTTCGGTGTTTGTAGGCGCTATACCCGGTGCCTTGCCACCGCTTATTGGCTATGTGGCCGCTCACCCTAAAATTGATCAGATTGCCTTAATTGTATTTGGCATTCAGTTCATGTGGCAATTGCCCCATTTCTGGGCTATTGCATGGGTTATTGATGATGATTACAAACTGGCAGGATTCAGATTATTGCCTACCGGAACCCGTAGTCGTGTAAGTGCTGTAGTCATCTTTATATTCACGCTGGCTTTACTGCCTGTAAGCTTACTGCCAACCTGGTACCATTATGGTGGCTATTATGTAGGAGTGGTCTCTTTAATTTGCAGCGTTATATTTTTGTACCAGGCATTTGTTTTAATGCGCACTTTAGAAGTAAAATCGGCCCGTTCATTAATGTTCGGCTCTTTCCTGTATCTGCCTATTGTGCAGTTAATGTTTTTGTTTGATTTTATCAATAAGTAAAACTTATGGCTCAATTACCTCAAGATAATACAAAACTTAATTTAGCGCCTAAACGCTTTAACATGTGGATATTTATATTCACTTCCTTTATGTTTTTTGCTGCATTAACCAGTGCTTTCATCGTGTATAGCGGCAGCAAAGGGCATGCACTTAATGTAATATTGCCTAAGGCTTTCATGTTTAGTACTGCTGCCATTATACTAAGTAGTAGTACCGTGTACATGGCTACACAGGCTGCCAAAGGCTTGCAGTTTGCCAAGCAGCGGTTGTATTTGTGGCTTACGCTGGCTTTGGGTATAATATTCTTTGTTATACAGATTTATGGCTGGTATGTATTAGCATTCCGCATGAATGTGTATTTCATCAATCCAAATGCTTCACAATCCTTCATTTATGTATTTTCAGGCATGCACCTGCTACACATTTTGGCAGGTTTGGTGTTAATAATTGTAAGCTTAGTTGGCACTTACCGGAAAACGCCACAGGTAATAAATTTGTTCCGGATGGAGATGGGTTCTATTTTTTGGCATTTTGTTGATATTATATGGATTTATCTCTACGTTTTTTTACTTTTGAACCAGAATTAATAACCATTTTTTAATAAGTACACATGAGTGCAACAACGGTTACATCACCTATAGATGAAGTGAAAACTACCCCTTGGTCGGGTGGAAGATCGCCGTTTTCAGTTGAATACGGCAAAATGATGATGTGGTTTTTCCTGTTATCGGATGCGTTTACCTTTTCGTCATTATTGATTGCTTATGGCGCCTTACGTTTCAGCTCCAATAGCTGGCCCGCGCCTGATCGAGTTTTTGAATCTATCCCGTTTGTAGTTGAGCATGGTGCGCCACTGGTATTCGTGGGTATCATGACCTTTATCCTCATTATGAGCTCAGTTACTATGGTATTAGGCGTTGAAGCCGGACATCGTGGTGCTCGTAAAGAAGTAGCCGGTTGGATGGTTGCTACTATTATTGGTGGTTTTATGTTTTTAGGATGCCAGGCTTTAGAGTGGACTCACTTACATAAAGATGGTTTTTGGTGGGGCAGTATTCCTCATCCTGAAGTATTGAAAGAGTTCTTCAACCACGGTCAGCCTGTATCTACTACTTACGCACAGCAGTTTGCTAATTTGTTTTTTACTATCACTGGTTTTCACGGTTTTCACGTATTCAGTGGTGTAATCATTAATTGTATCATCTTGGCAAATGTATTAGCTGGTACCTATGATCGTCGTGGTAGCTACCTGATGGTTGAAAAAGTAGGCTTGTACTGGCACTTTGTAGACTTAGTTTGGGTATTCGTATTTACCTTCTTTTATTTAGTTTAACCTCATAATCTGATTTAATTATGTCATCAGAAACACATCATCATACAGAACATCATGCCGATGAGCATGATACCATGACTCGTTCTAAAATATGGCAGGTGTTCTTCGTACTGCTGGGTATTACCGCAGTCGAATTCATTATAGCCTTAGCCTTGGTTCCGAAAGGTATCATTCCATTACATTTTGCCAACCCAATCTATATTCTGCTTACTTTAGCTAAAGCATTTTATATTGTGGCTTATTTCATGCACTTAAAATTTGAAAAAGTAGGTTTACTATATTCTATTTTAGTGCCTATTATTTTCATCATCGGTTTGATACTCGTATTAACCAATGAAAGTCACCACTGGGTGGATTTAAGGATGTAATGAATAACCTAAAAGGTACATTAAAAAAAGGTATAATCCTGGTGCTCATCTTAGCAGTACCAGGATTTTTATATTATTTACTAACTGTAAAAGGTAAAAACCGGTACAAACCTTTACCTTTTTACGGCCCCAAAATAGTAGCTAAAACCGGGCATAAGTTTCACGGTAAATACATTCCTGATACCATCTATCATAAGCTGGATGATTTTAAACTGATTGACCAGAATGGGCATCCAGTATCATTTAAAACTTTCCAGGGAAAAATTTTTATAGCCAGCTTTTTTTATACGCATTGCCCTACAGTTTGCAACGAAGTAAATAAGCATCTGGATAGCTTGGTATCAGCCTATGTTAAAAACCGAATGGTAAAGTTCATCACCATTACAGTTGACCCGAACCGTGATACACCTGACGCTTTAAAGCAATACGCACAGAAGTATAAAAAGCCTGATAGTAAATGGTTGTTTGCTACAGGTGATACTACTACCATCTACAATTTGGCACGTAAAGGCTTTCTGGTAAATGCAGCACGGGCTGGTGATGATTTTATTTACGATAACAATTTAATACTGATAGATCAGGATAAACGCATACGAGGCTACTATACCGGAACATCACCCGTAGAAGTAAGTCGGCTTAACGATGAGATAAAAGTGCAGATAGCCGAAGAGCTGCGTAAAATTAAAGCCCCTGAATTATAAACATGACTATAAGCGATAAATTTATATTCCGGTTTGTGGCCGGTATATCTGTATTTGTTTTTGTGGTAGTGGTTATACTAAGTATGAAAGTATTGCCAAAGCCGCATGTATCATCTGAACTGTTGTACTTTTTACCTAAGCTAAATGCCATATTAAATGGTAGTTGCAGTGTCTTGCTGTTACTATCACTTTATTTCATTACACATGGTAAAGTAGTGTTACACAAGCGCACCAATATTTTGGCTTTTACCTTGTCTTCACTATTTTTGGTATCTTACATTCTATTCCATTGGTTAGCGCCTGAAACCCGCTTTGGCGACTTAAATGCCGATGGGTCATTATCGCCAGAAGAAAAAAGTGCAGCAGGCAATATACGCTATGTGTACTATGTTATATTAATAACACACATTATACTGGCAGCTGGTGTTTTACCTTTAATACTGCTAAGTTTTTATCGTGGTTTGCAAATGCAGATAGCCAAACACAAAAAGCTGGTACGATGGACTTTTCCCATCTGGCTGTATGTAACCATTACTGGTGTAATTGTTTACATGATGATTGCACCATACTATAATTTTTAACACAGAATAAAGTATTTTTGTAAGAATATGAAGCGTTTAAAATTTGCATTATTTAGTGTACTGTTTATAGGGTTAGTGATAGTGAATGCAGTACCTGCAAAAGCACAATGCGCTATGTGTACCGCTAATGCCGAGGCTGGTACTAAAAACGGAAGTACGGTAGCCAAAGGTCTTAACGGCGGCATTATGTATTTGCTGGCTGCACCTTATCTGGCTGTAGCAGCTTTGGGCTTTGTTTGGTATAAAAAATACCGTCGTAAAAGCGTTGACATGAACATGGGCAACGAAAAATTTCACTTAAACTAAACTCTCTGGTTCTGCTTAGGCAGAAAAATTTAATAAAAGCTGATTATGGCACATACACCAAAAGCATGGGCGATGTTGCACGGCATGTGTCCGCGCTGTCGGCGAGGCAAAATGTTTAATGGCATGATGTACAGCATAAGCGGCAACAAAATGAATGAAGTATGCTCGCATTGCGGACTGCATTTTGAAATTGAACCCGGGTACTTTTATGCTGCCATGTACGTAAGTTACGCCTTAAACGTAGCCGAAGCTGTAACTCTGGCAGTAGCTACTTATGTGCTAACAGGCAATCTGGAATCGCCATGGTTGTATTTAGTTATCATATTACTGGGATGCGTTCTACTATCTCCTTTTAATTACCGTTACTCCAGAGTTATGTTGTTGTATTGGTTGTCACCCAAAATACATTACCAGCCTCAGTTAGATACCGATGATGATAAAGCCTGAAACATTCGCATTCCTGGCTGATTTAGCTGAGAATAATAACCGTGACTGGTTTCAGACCAATAAACAGCGGTTTAATGATGCCCAGGAAAACATGACAGCCTTTGCAGCCGAACTGATTAAGGCATTGGCTAATACTGATAGTTACGTAGATGCAGCAATAGAGCCTAAAAAAACGGTAATGCGTATTTACCGGGATGTGCGGTTCAGTAAGGATAAAACGCCTTACAAAACCAACATGGCTATAGGTAGGCTTACTCGTTATAACATACCTGAAATAGGCTATTGGCTGCAAATTGAACCCGGGCAGTCATTTATAGCTGGTGGTTACTGGATGCCCTCCAATGAACATTTAAAAGCTATACGGCAAGAAATTGATTATAGCGGATCAAAGCTGATACGAATTGTTGATGCCCCTGAATTTAAAGAGCTATTCGGTGAATTTCGTGATCAGGAACAGCTGAAAACATTACCGAAAGGCTACGAGGCCGATCATGAAAACATTCGTTTGCTCAAGCTGAAAAGCTTTATTGCTTATCGCGACTTGACCAATGAAGAGTTACAAGCTGAAGATGCAGTTAAAAAAGTAGCTTCGCTATGTAGTAAAATACAGCCGCTTAATGTATTTTTAAACCAAGCTATTAACTAAGCTTATACTTAAACAGATCATGAAAATAAAATATGGTTTACTGGCAGCCATTATATGCCTGATGATGCATTCGTGCGTTGTGTTATCTCCTAAAAAATACAAAACTTTAGTAGCTCAGCGAGATTCACTACAAAGCCGTACCAACAATTTAGAGGCAGAACTGGCCCGTTTGCAATCTGATACCGCTCGCTTACACCGTGAAATGACAGAGTTACAGCGCAACTACAACACGCTAAACGGAAGCTACAACGCTTTAAACAGTGAAAATAAAGCCAACTCCAGTCGGTTAACCAAATTGTCTGGGGATTTACAACAACGTGAAGCCCGTTTACAGGAAGTAGAAGATATATTGCGCAAGCGTGATGCTGCAACCAACGCTTTGAAAGATAAGCTGCAAAAAGCATTATTAGGCTTTCAGCAAAGTGGGTTATCGGTTGATATACGTAATGGTAAAGTATATGTATCGTTAACAGATAAGCTGTTGTTCCCATCAGGCAGTATTGTGATTGATGAACATGGTAAAGAAGCGTTAAAGCAACTAGCTGCAGTATTAAATAAGGAGTCCGACATTAATCTTTCTGTAGAAGGGCATACAGATAATCAGCGTGTAGTAAACCTGGGCCAGATTAAAGACAATTGGGATTTAAGTGTATTACGGGCTACTTCAGTGACCCGCTATTTAACAGAAGTAGAAAAGATAGATCCGCAACGTATTACGGCAACCGGTAAAGGCCAATATCAGCCTATTGATCCGGCTAGTACACCAGAAGCGCGGGCCAGAAACCGTCGTATTGAAATTGTGCTGACACCAAAATTAGATGAGTTATACAACCTCATTACCAAATAATCTGCAAAGCCTCTGATACAAATCAGGGGCTTTGTTGTTAATAGGCTAAATTGTGTAATATGAAAACTTACGCCATTATTTCTGATATTCATGGTAATTCGCTAGCCTTACAAGCAGTACTTAACGATATTAAAGTCCGACAAGTTGAAACCATTATTAACTTGGGTGATCATGTATTTGGCGCATTAGAGCCGGAGCAAACGGCCGAGCTATTGCGCCAAAATCCTATGTTATGCATAAGTGGCAACACCGACCGGGAAATACTGGAAAGTTTAGACAAACCATCCGAGAAAGAAAACATGGAAAGGGTGAAGGCTGATTTATCAGAACAGACAATTGCCTGGTTGAAAAGTCTGCCTCAAACTACCATTCACGATCAGCTGTTTTTTGTATGCCATGGTACGCCTGAGAGTGATAACGAGTATTTGTTAGAGCAGGTAACACCAGAAGGTGTGTTCGTTTATAATGATGAAGATTTGATAGCTAAAATACAGCATATAAAAGAACGCATTATTTTGTGTGGTCACTCGCATGTAAACCGGGTAATATATTTATCGAACGGGAAAATTATTCTGAACCCAGGTAGTGTGGGGTTGCCAGCATATTTGGGTGTAGGTGAACATCGTTTTGCGATGGAATCCATGACGCCACATGCCAAATACGCCATTGTGCATGCCGATGGTAATAATATTAGTATAGAACAGGTGCTTTGTGCTTACGATTGGCACCGGGCCTCAGAAGCGGCCTTGCGCAATGGTAGCGAAAAATGGTCTGCATTCTTACTACACGGAAGAATGCCCAAAGCCTTACGTATCGAAAGGTAAGGTGGGAGCTTTAAAAAAAAGAACCAGGAATATAAATATTCCTGGTTCTTTTTTTTAAAAGCTATTTTAGAAAGGGCTCTTAAAATCAGCAAACGTAGGCAGCAACTCATCTTTAGGAGATAAAAGAACATCTTTTTCGTTTATGCTCCAGCCAATAGCGAGTTGCGGATCATTCCAGATTACACCAATTTCAGATGCTTTGTCGTAAAAGTTAGTTACTTTGTAAGTGAAAATAGTGTTATCTTCCAGAGTTACAAAGCCATGTAAAAAGCCTGGTGGAATCCAGAATTGAACATGATTATCACCATTTAGTTCTACGGTTACATGTTGGCCGTAAGTAGGCGAATTTTTGCGTATATCAACAGCAACATCCAAAACGCTACCTTGCAACACACGTACCAGCTTACCTTGTGCAAACGGATCAGCCTGACCATGTAAGCCTCTTAGCGTTCCTTTTTGCGAAAAAGATTGATTGTCTTGTACAAAGTTGGCTGTAATACCTGCTTCTTGAAACTTTTGCTGATTATAGCTCTCGTAAAAGTAGCCTCTATCGTCAGGGAAAATGCGAGGCTCAATAATCAATAGTCCTTCGATAGTAGTTGTTGTAATTTTCATTTTTAGTTTATCGTTTTCATCAAGCTGTTGAACAACACAAATCGATTTTCAAACTGCTGATTGTGTAAGGTATGTAACCGATGCACATGGGTGCTGCTAAATTGATGATATTTGTTAATATCATCTGTCATGTATTGAATACAGTAAGTGGCTCCTTCGTTAGGTGAATCCAGCACGGCTAAAATCTGATGATTATCAAAGAGCCCGGTAGCTAAAACTGCGGGTATATGTTCCTTTTGTATCCATTGCAGCCATTCCTGTTCAATGGTATCATCTATCACAAAGGTTTCGTTATAAATAATCATGTACAGCAAAATTATAAATTATGATGAAGTATCTGGTCTGTCGCCCCGTAATATTCTGAAATGTTTACGTGCCTCTCCAATCCAAATACTACCTGGGTAATCGGTTATAATTTTCTGGTAGTAAGTTTTGGCGGTTGCATTATCATGCAGCTGGTTTTCGTAAACATCGCCCAGCATATATACCGCATCATCAGCCCATAAATCAAATTTGTGCTCTTCGCTAATAGTTTTTAAAGGCATTATAGCCGCTGTATAATTCTTCTGCTGAATCAAAATACGAGCTTTAGCCATTAAGATATCATCAACTAAGGTATTGCTCGGAAACTTCTTATCAATACTATCTAATGTCAATAGCGCTTTTTCGGGTTCTTCTTTAAATATAAGTAAATCGGCACGGGCATACATTTTCAGCGCAGCACCGGTAGTATCCGCTACAATGTTATCGCTAATGAGTAGTGATAAGTTTAAGGCATCGTTAGCAATTAACTGCGAGGTAGCTGCTTTTAACACGTTGAGCTGACCTTTAGCCCAGGTAAAATCACCGGTATAATAAGCCAGCTTGGCATTCCGGTAATTAGCATCTTGCGCCATAGAAGTGCCTGGATAAGCCTTTTCTACCTGGCTGTAAATAAGGGTAGCTTCCCAAGGCTGATTGTTCATTAAATAAACGTCGCCTAAATCTAATTTGCAACCTGCCAATAGTTGTGGCCGTATATTAGGAATGGCAATAGCCTGTTCCAGTAAATGCTGAGCCTCATTAAGCTTGTGCAACTTAAAAGCTTCCAGATTAGCTAGTTTTTGCATAGCAAACACGGTACTGGCAGTACGTCCAAACTCGTTCAATAAATCATTATAGTCTTTTTCTAAAAGCAGTAAATCAGCTGGTTGATATTTACCGGAGGTGATTTTCAGGCTACGGGTATTTAATAATTCAATTTTTGAAGGAATGTATAGCTCATCGCCTTTAGTATATTTAGTAAGCAAATATTCATAACCCCGTATAGCCTCGTCATAAGCCTGGTTATCGGTCAGTGTGCGGCATAGTTCATAAATATCATTACCATCGCTAGTTTTCAGGCGCCTGTCTATAGCCAAAACTTGATTAAGCGCTTGGTCATACTCTTTTTGCTGAAGGTACATCCAGGTAAGTAAACGCGTATAAACCAGCTGTTGCGGATCTTTTTGAATATGCTTTAGCAAACTCATGCGTAATACATTATAATCTGCTTCCCCTTCATATACCGATGCTAGTGTGCTTTCGGCCTGATTCATGTACATAGGGTTTTCAGGCAGATAATTCAGGTATTCTTCAGTTAGTGCAGCCTTGTCGCGCTTGTAACGATACAAACTAATCAGTTCCATAGAAAATACCATATTGTTGTGCAGCAGCTTACGGCCCTGCTGAAATATCTTAATGGCATAATCTACATTTTCGGCCTGATAAAACTGGGTAGCCAAGTTGGCAATGGCATTCTGGTCGGGCGGCAGGCTTTTTAATAAATCATCGTAAACCGCATTGGCCTTATCAGCATGGCCTTGCTGTGTATAAATGCGGCCTAAAGCCACGGCATACTGATTATCTTGCGGATGCTTGCGCAATTGCTTTTTGGTAATGCTTTCTGCCTCATCATACTTTTTCAGGTTAAGCAAGCTGTTCAGATAATAGCTATAATAGTTATCATTGTCCTGTTTATAGAGTTTTTGATAAATATCCAGTGCCTTTTGCTCCTCACCATTTATGGTAAACTGATGCGCTAGTTGTAAATCGCTGTTTTGTGCCCGTAAGGCAGTTACACTAATCAGGCAAATGGCCAAACATAAAAGTATATGCTTCATTCGGTTAAAAAATACATCTTTAAACATAGCTATAATTAGCCTGTTTACTAAGTGTTTAGTTTATTTACAACGGGTAAAATTGTAGTGACATTGCGCTTCACTAATTTAAAATTCTCTACTTTGAGATTTTTAAAAGTAAAGGGGTGTGCTAGCTATATCATGTTAAACCGTTTAAAGTTCATACTTTTCTTCGCTGTTATTCCTGTATGGTTAGGGTGCCATACACCAGCCGAAAGGCAAATACCTGTACGGGATTTCTTCAAAACGCCGGAGAAAAGCTTTTTCAAAATATCGCCTGATGGTAAATACGTTTCGTATCTGAAACCCTATAAAGATAAGCAAAACCTGTTTATTCAATCCTTAGCAGATGGTAAAGAAACCATGGCTACCTCATTTAGTGATTACCCGGTACGTGATTATTTCTGGACGTACAATAATCAATTGGTTTTTGTACAGGATATCATTACGCAGGATAAATTTAAAATGTATGCGCTGGATGTAAATACCTTGCACTTGCGCAACTTACTGAATGAAGCCAAGGTGCGCATGCGCTTGCTGAATTGCAGCAGAAATCAGCCTGATATTATCACTATTACTTCTAATAAGCGTGATTCGGCCAAGTTTGATGTTTATCAGTTAAATATCAAAACCGGCAATTTGAAGCTTTATTTGCAAAACCCAGGCAATATCATTGAGTGGTACCCTGATGATGACGGTAAAATTCGTTTAGCCAAAGCTTCGGATGGGGTGGATGAAACCATTTTGTACCGCGCTACCGAAAGCGGAGCATTCAGACCTATCATCAAAAATAATTTTAAAAACTCCGTTATCCCGATTGTTTTTACCGGTAAGGGGGCTAATTTCTATGCCTTATCTAACGTAAACCGCGATAAGATGGCTGTGGTTGAAATTAATGCGGAAAACGGTAAAGAAGTAAAAACTGTGTATGCCGGTAATAAGGCCGATATACTGGAAGTAGGGTATTCTTCTAAAAAAAGTTGTATTGAATATGCAGGTTGGGAAGATGCTAAACCTCACAAGTTTTACCTCGATACAAGTGCTAAACGCATTTACCAGGATATTAAAAAGCATCTGAATGGCGGCGTTATTCGTTTTGTAGGGCGTGATAGTGCCGAAAAGAAGTTTATTATTGATACTTATACCGACCGTAACCCAGGCACGTATTACCTTTATGAAAGCAATACAGGCAAGCTAACCGAGTTGGGCAACCTGAATGCCAGCATCAACCCTGATGAGTTATGTTCAATGCAGCCTGTTGCCTTTAAGGCATCGGATGGTATGCTGATTAACGGGTACTTAACCCTGCCACGAGGTAACAATAAAACCAACTTGCCGGTAGTGGTTATGCCGCACAATGGACCGTATAATAGCCCGTGGGGCCGTAATAATTGGGGGTATAGTGCCGATGTTCAGTTTTTAGCCAATAGGGGATACGCTGTTTTTCAGGTAAACTACCGGGGATCAACCGGGTATGGTAAGGCATTTAAAAGTGCCGGGTTTAAGCAGGTAGGTGGCAAAATACAGGATGATATTACTGATGGCGTAAAGTGGCTGATTACACGAAGAACTGCTGATCCGAAACGAATAGCTATTTTCGGCGGTGGCTTTGGCGGCTTTTCGGCACTATATGGTGTATCTTTCCATCCGGAACTTTATAACTGTGCCATTGTACAATACGGGTTAATTAACTTTTTTACTTACTTTAAGCATGGCCCACCGTTTTTTAAACCCTATCTGCAAATGAACTATGAAATGGTGGGTAACCCGGAAACGGATGCTAACCAGCTGCGAGCTATTTCGCCGGTGTTTCATGCTGATAAAATTAAGGCACCTTTACTAATCTTTCAAGGCGCTAAAGACCCTAGCGCCAACATTAGCGAGCTAAACCAGTTTGTGCGCGAGCTCAGAAACCATGGCGATTCAGTAACTTATGTTTTAAAAGATAACGAACGTACTTACTTTAAAAATGAGCGTAATCGTATGGAGATGTACGCACAGATTGAAAGATTTTTAAATGCCCATTTGAAAGTTAAACGATAGCTTTAACGCCGGCTTATATGAAAGCACATCAGCAAGGATATCATAAAAACTTTGTGCTTATTACGGCATTTCTGGTTTTAATATCAGTTACCCTCATTATTGCCTTAATTATTGCGTATCGTTTAACCGTTCGCAATGTGGAAAATGAATTTAATTTCCGCAAAATCAGTGTGCTGGAGCAAACCATTAAGCCTTACAACGATTTTTTTCAAAACCGTATACCCGAAATTACTTCGTATCAGGGCTTCTTGGATTCTGCATCTGCTGCAAATTACTCGGATTCTGTTTTTAAAGATTATCCGTTTGTTAAGCAGATTGTGTTCCGGGTTATTACCATCGGCAGCAAACCCCATAGCCAGCTACAAAGCACTGATTTGGCTACAGCTGTTAATCGTGTTTACCAATATTCGGTAAAGGGCGGGACGCTGCAAGGACAACGTAGACCCGCAACAGTTGCCAATGATGATTTTACCTCTGTTGCTGCCAAGTTTAACAACTATATCACTACAGCTGATACCTCACGCATACCCAACCAAGATGAAATTTATAAGGCTTTTTATGACGTAAAGCCAGATAAAATCAGTTACCTAAATATTCCTAGTCGGGAAGAGATTAAAAGTTATCGGATTATGCAAGTAACCGGTAAGCCAGCATCATTGTATAAGCAAAACATGATGACTTTCTTGCTGAATCCTAACTCTTTAAAAATAAAAAATACTCATCCTGAGCTATATCAGCAAATCTCTATTCAGCCCATTGTATATGACCCATTGAATGAGGACCCTAAGTTAACAGCTACAGAAGTTGCTTTTCCAGGTGCTTTTGCTGATTATAAGCTGTATTTTCAATCAGAGAAAAATCATTTGGTAGCTGAAACCAACCATCGCTTTATGCCTACTGCAGCTATTGTATTACTAATTTATATATTTCTGGTAACCATAGGCTGGCTCATTTACCGTAACTTGAGCGTAAATATGAAGTTGTTTAAGCTGCAATATGATTTCATTAACAACTTTACGCATGAGTTTAAAACGCCGGTAAGTGTTATTAAAATTGCGGGCTCTAATTTACGGGGTGAAGGGGAGCTTACCGAAAGGCAGCGCAAGCATTACGGTCGCATTCTGGATGAAGAAGCTGACAAGCTGAATGATCTGATGAACAAGCTGCTTTCCTTTACGCAGATTGAAAACCGCTCCATCAAACTGCATAAGGAAGAAATACACCTGGAAAATTTTGTTAAGAAGTATATAGACACGTTCAGCATTAAATATCCGAACTTTAAACTGAGTTACGAAGTAAGCAGCGTGTACAACTTTTACACCGATCCGGTGTTATTAGGCAGTATATTTCAGAACATGATTGAGAATGCTTATAAATACTCTAACCCCGACCGTAAAGAGTTGCATATCACCATTACTCATGAAAGGCGTAATATTTTATTCTCGTTTGCCGATAAGGGCATAGGTATTCCGAAAAACGAAATAAATAATATCTTTAAAAAGTTTTACCGCATAGAAAACCAATATAACCAAAATGGAAGCGTAGGCTTGGGCTTGGCTTTTTGCAAAGAACTGGTTAACTTTATGAACGGAGACATAACCGTAAAAAGTAAGCTGAATGAGGGCACTGAATTTATGATAACACTGCCTTACGAAAGTTAAAACATGAACACAGAAATTAAAATAGCACTGGTAGAAGACGACGAAAATCTGCGCTTTTTAGTAGCCGAACGTTTGGAAACCGAAGGGTATAAAGTACTGGAAGCCGCCAACGGTATTGAGGCCGAAAAGGTAATATTAGAAAACCAGCCCGATATTGTTTTGCTGGACTGGATGCTGCCTGGTAAGCAGGGGTCGGAGGTGTGCGCGGAGATTCGTGAGCAAGGTTTTGATAAGCTAGTGATCATGATGACGGCTAAAGCACAGGATATAGACAAGATTGAAGCTTACAACTTTGGTGTATCTGATTATATCACCAAACCCTTCAATATGGATGTGCTGGTGGCCATGATTGATAATAAAATTAAGTTTTCGCTTAATAGCAACGAAAAATCAGAAGTGTATCGGTTTGCCGATATGGAGCACCACCCCAACACGCACTTGCTGATTAAGAGTGGCCGAAAAGTGGAGTTAACCATTTTGGAGAACCGCATTTTACTATATTTCCTGAAAAATAAAAACAAGGTAATTAACCGCGAAGAGCTGATGATGGAAGTGTGGGGCTACAATGCCGATGTAAACACCCGCACGCTGGATATGCATATTGTGCGTTTGCGTAAAAAGATTGAAAGCAACCCTGATTCTCCGCAGTTTCTACAAACGGTACGCGGGGTAGGGTACAAATTTGTGTACGAGTAACAATTCAAACAGGCGCTTATAGCGCCTGTTTTTGGTATAGCCAAGCCGAAATGAACCGACCATAAAAGCTTTTCTGTGCTAACTTGTCATAATGGTACTTCATAAAGTAAGTACGCGTATCTGGTAAGTTGGTGGTATCTATTCGGCACAAAATTTTAAAAAACAGGTACATGGTTTTCAATAACCATTTTTGCCACACCGGGCCTGTAAGCTGAAAATCGGTATTCAACCACAAACCAGTAAGTTTAAGTTGCTGGTGTATGTGCCTGAAAACAGTTTGTAAGGCAGGCTCTTTGAAATTATCAAACAGAAAAGCCGTAAGCACCACATCAAAATATTCATTGCCAAAGTTTACGGCTGATATATCAGCCGTTATAAAATCAACCTGATTTTGGCCGTAGTTTCTTTTCTTCGCTCTGGCTACCATGCCGGAAGCTATTTCCACATACGTAATATGTAAGCCGTTGGGGTGTATTTGGGTTAGGGCCTCTAATACCTGCCCCGTTCCGCCACCTACAATTAACAAGCGGCTGTTGGCTGGTATATGAGTTAAATAATGGTTTTGTGCTTTAACCTGTGCCTTCCCGAAAACGAGATAAGATAGTGGGTCATAAAACCAGGCGGCATTGTGGTAGTTAGATGCCATAGCTGATTGCTTTAAAGATTAACAAGGCTACGTATTGCAAAATCAACACGCCATCCAGGTAAAAGAAATAATAGTATTCGTCGCGCGCCCGGGTTGATTTAAAAATAAGCCATCCGGTTAATAAGGCCGTAAGGGTAAGTGCCCAAAAATCAGCATTAAAGCCATTGTTTCTGAACAGGAAGAGTAGCACAATATAACCAGCTAACAATACCTGGCAAAACAGATAAGCCTTTTTCTCTCCAAAGGCTACGGGTATGGTTTTAAGTCCGGCTATCTGGTCCTGAAATAAATCACGAATATCAAAAGGCACGGTTAAAGCAGCTATAAACATAAAGCGCTTGGCTATGAGTATAATGGTATCTCTGGTGGATATACCATCCAGATGCTGATAATGAGCTTCCAGGACTGGCAGCAACACGCAGCTCAATGTCCAGACCAAGGTAATCAACAAGGGTTTTAAGCCAGGTATATGGCGTAATCCTGATTTTCGTTTACCACTGGTAAACAGTGGCAAGCCATAGCCGAAGGACAGGGCCGATAAAAAAATTAACAAGAACTCTGAATTTCGGGAGAGTAAGAAGAATAAAGGGATTAACGATAGTAAGGCAACAATAGTAATACTAATCATTAACCGGTGCCGAGCAAAAAACCAACGTACGCGCTGGTAAGGGGATTGTTCAGGATGCTTAGGCCGAATAATAAGAATGCAGAAGTTATATAACCCTAGCGTAGAAGTGAAAAGTAAAGCCAATACCGGGTACACTGGTGGCGACCCAATCAAGTAAAAAGTGACCAGCCCCTGTGCTACTGCACACAGTGCCATAAAGATATTGCTGAACAGCAAAAAGTCAAAGGCAGGTTGCAGTATTTTCTTCATCGTTATACATGCAATGATACGCAGCCTTTCTTTGTTTAAAAAAATTATACTTTGTTTTTTAATGCCGGATCGATGCCTGACTTTAAGGTAAATATGGTAATCTCAGGTAAGATGCCTACACGGCCCGGATAGCCTAAAAAGCCATAACCTACGTTAACATAGATTTGCTGCGCACCTTCACGGTATAGCCCGGCCCATTCTTTATACACAAACTCAATAGGGCTCCATTCAAAATGTTCGGTACGTACGCCAAACTGCATACCATGCGTATGGCCAGAAAACATCACATCAATTTGCGGATATTGCGGCAGTACCTGTGCCCGCCAGTGTGAAGGGTCATGTGAGAGTAGGAGCTTTACCGGTAAATCATCGGTGTTCTTCACCGCCAAGTCCATACGGCCATATTTAGGGAAACGGCTCAACTGGCCCCAGTTTTCTACGCCTAAAATGCCAATTTCTTCATTATCTACTTTCAAGCGGAGGTTTTCATTCATCAGCAAATCCCAGCCCATATTTTTGTGGGTAGCTATGAGATCATCCATGTTTTTCTTTTTGGCGGCTGCATCTGGCCACCAGGCATAATCGCCGTAATCATGGTTGCCTAAGGAGGAATAAACGCCCAGAGGCGCTTTTACCTTGGCAAAAATATCCTGGTAGTCGCGCATCTCGCTCGATATAGCATTAACCAAATCCCCGGTGAAGAAGATGAAGTCAGGCTTTTCCCGCATCAATAAATCAACACCACCAGTTACGGCTTTCTTATTATAAAAGCTACCGGAATGAATGTCTGATATCTGCCCCAGCTTAATGCCATCGAATACCTTAGGTAAATTGGGCAAGTATAAATTGCAATATCTCACCCGATAATCATATACGCCATTGATAATGCCATAACCCAAGCTTGCAAAAGGTAGTGCCCCGGCTAAAAGACCGGCTTTTAATAGAAATTCTGAACGTGGAATAGCGTTAGGCTTTGGCTGGTCATCTGTTGAAGCTTTTACTAATTCAGGTTTTGAGCGTTTCCGGTTAAGCCAAATGGCTAAGCGGCGCAAATCATCTATCACAATAAAAGGTAAAATACAAGCCTTACAAGCCAGTAATAAGAAGAACAAAAGTAAAATGGCGCCTTTTATGCCTAACCCAAACTTAAAGTAAACACCGGCTATCAGCCCAATGACCAGCAGAATGGATACAACCCAGTACGTTACCAGAAAGGATTTACTTTGCAGAAAACGCCATTTTTTTAGCGCTCCCCGTAAACCGTTAGTAATATAAAAGTCGGCTATTAACAGGCCGATACAAATGAGGATGATTGTAGGCGCTTGCCCCTCCATAAATTGTGTTTTAATATTTGCTGCTAATATAAAACGACAATGCGAGAAGCGAAGCCCATCTGTGCACTGATCGTTGAATTGTTCAGGCAAAATTCAGGTAAAGCTTTACTTCCCGCATCGGCGAGCGTATTTATATAGCGGATGCTTAATTACTAGTAACGATCATCGTCTTCTAAATCATCATCTTCAGGCTGCATGTTGAATAAACTGTCGAACATATCTGAAAAGGCAAAGCCATTATCCAAGAAACCTTTGTTCAATTGTGAAAACTCAGCCAAGCCATGCAACACAAACTCCATCAGCAATAATTGCTGTGTTTCACTCAGGCGCGGATGGAACTGTTTAACCAGATCTTTTAAGCCGGTAACTGAATTTAACGCTTTTTTATACTCAGCCAAAGGTAAACCATCAATCAATGACAGGTTGTTGCCACTGGCAAACCAGCTAACCACTTCATTGTACGGGTTGGCTTTTTTGCTTTTCTTAGATTTTTCCGGGTCAGGGAAAAACTGGAGCATTAAGGTACGTACAGCTTTGCCAATTAAAATATTAGCCACTTTAGCCGGACCTTCCAACTCGCCTTCATACACCAACTCAATTTTACCGGTAATGGCCGGGATAACGCCTAAAAAGTCGCTGATGCGTACAAAAGTGTTTTTCTCACCATTGATAATCATGCGGCGTTCGGCATTACTAATTAGGTTTTCGTAAGCGGAAATGGTTAAACGAGCTGAAACGCCCGATTTTTTATCGATATATTCAGAGTTACGAGCCTCAAAAGCAATTTGTTCTACCAAATCTTTTACTAAGCCGTCAGCCTCAACGGCTACCCGTTGTTCAGGCGATAATAAAGCTTCCTGTTGGGTGATTTTACGCGAAATTTCAACCGAACGCGGATAGTGAGTTAATATTTGGCTTTCAATACGGTCTTTCAGCGGCGTTACGATGGAACCACGGTTGGTATAATCTTCCGGGTTGGCGGTAAACACAAACTGTAAATCCAGCGGCAGGCGCAGTTTGAAACCACGTATCTGAATATCTTTTTCCTGCAAAATGTTGAATAAAGATACCTGAATACGAGCCTGTAAATCGGGCAGCTCGTTAATCACGAATATGCCGCGGTGTGCACGTGGAATCAAACCAAAGTGGATTACACGCTCATCAGAATACGTCAACTTCAATGTAGCAGCTTTAATCGGGTCAACGTCGCCAATTAAGTCAGCTACGGTAACATCTGGTGTAGCCAGCTTTTCGGTGTAGCGTTCGGAACGGTGTACCCAGGCAATCGGCGTTTCATCGCCTTTAGTTTCTACCTCATTATGGCCATACCATGAAATAGGTGCCAATGGGTCATCATACAATTCAGAACCAGCAATATAGGGTACGTACTCATCCAGCAGGTTAACCAGCAGGCGGGCAATACGGGTTTTAGCCTGTCCGCGTAAACCTAACAATAAAATATTATGGCGCGATAGAATGGCAGTTTGCAGATCAGGAATTACGGTATCCTCATAACCTACAATGCCTTCAAAGCCACCTTCGTGTTTTTGTAATTGTAAAATCAGGTTTTCTCTCAGCTCGTCTTTAACAGAACGGCTGCGATAATCGGTTTGCTTTAACTGACCGAGGGTTTTAATATCTAATTTATTCATTCTTTTTTAAGTAGTGCGGAAATCCGTGAGTCGAATAGTCCGTTGGTTTCATTAAAGCCGGAAGACGGTGAGTCAGTCCAGCGGTATGTTAAGTTGTAACGTATTTTCTGCTTCCGGACTCACGGACTCACCGTTTTCCGGACTCCACATTTATCTTACTGTTTTACGACGATTTTTAATGTAATCTTCAAATATGTACTCACCTAAGCCGGTTAATGAGCTATAGAAAGCACGGCCGCCATTGGTTTCGGTAAACTTGCGTACAAACTGCTGTAAGTAAGGGTCGCGAGCAATCATAAATGTAGTAATCGGTATTTTCAGGCGTTTACATTGTGCCGCCATGTTCAACGTTTTATTCACCACCTTGCGGTCTAAACCAATACTGTTTTTATAATACTTGGTGCCTTCCTTTAAGCAGGTAGGTTTACCGTCAGTAATCATAAAAATTTGTTTGTTCTGCGTTTTGCGACGGCGCAGCAAATCAGTAGCCAGTTCCAGCCCGGCGTAAGTGTTGGTATGGTAAGGGCCAACCTGTAAATACGGCAAATCCTGTAAGCTGATGGGCCAGGCATCATTACCAAAAACTACAATATCCAAAGTATCTTTAGGGTACTTGGTACGAATCAGTTCGGCCAGTGCCATCGCTACCTTTTTGGCAGGCGTAATACGGTCTTCACCATACAAAATCATGGAGTGCGATATGTCAATCATCAGCACGGTTGAGGTCAGGGTTTTGTAGTCCATTTCCTCTACCTCCAAGTCACGCTCGGTCATCATAAAATCGCCGATACCATGATTAACCTGTGCGTTGTGGATAGATTGAGTCATATCAATCTGATCCAAGCTGTCGCCAAATTCAAATTCACGCCGCTCAGAATTCTTTTCATCACCCTGGCCAGATTGTGGCGAACGATGATTGCCTTTACCTGACTTCTTAAGCTTACCGAAAATTTCTTCCAGCGCCGATTGCCGGATGCTTTGCTCTGTTTTGGCGGTAATATTAAACTCGCCATTCTGATTATCTTCGCTTAGATAGCCCTTCTGTTTCAGGTCGTCAATAAAATTACCCATGCCATACTCGTCATTGGTAATATTGTATTGTTTGTCCAGCTCATTCAGCCAGGCTAAAGCTTCGCCGGCATCGCCCGATGTATAGTTGAGCAATTCCAGAAATAACTTTAATAATTCATCAAATCCGCCTTTGGGTATTTCGCGGGGAACGTATTTGGAAAATCCAAAACCACGCATAATGTGCCTTTCTTTAAAAATAAATTAACGGAAAAAAATTGACTAAAGTTTAAGGCTGAAATAGAATGATTGATTTTATATAAACCCATGACAATAGAGAAACTACTTCAAGAGCAATGCATTGTCAAGTGAATTTTAATTAGAAACTTTTACAAATTAATAAACCTAGCGTTGTAGTCCGGAAGCTATAATTTCTTGTATGCTGCTTTCTTGGTAAATGGGGTTAGCACCACGATGGCTGGCTACATAGGCACCTACAGCACAAGCTTTTTCCAGCGTTTGCTGCATAGGTTGTTCGGCTATCAAACCAGTTAGCAGCGTTGCTAAAAATGCATCACCTGCACCAACGGTATCTTCTACCTTTACTTCAAAGCCAGAGTGTTCATAAAACTCTTCATCATGCCACACAATAGCGCCATTTTCGCCACGGGTTACACAAATAGTTTGCGGATTATACTTATAACGAAATTCGATAATCTGCTCTTTTAATGATCGGTTGCTACCGCCAATTAGCAAGGCAGCTTCCTCTTCGTTCATTTTAATTACATTAGCTTTAGCGGCCAGCGTTTGTATAGTATCCAGCGCATAGTGTGGTGGGCGTAAGTTTACGTCCAACACCCTTAAAGGAATATTTACTTCATCCAGTAAATCAAGCAGAGTATTGCGAGTGGTTTGTTGCCGACAAGCCAGGCTGCCGAATACAATAGCTGAGGATTGCTGAGCTTGCTCTAATAAATTACTATCCGGTTGTATATTATCCCATGATACTGGCTCAGGAATGTAATAACTGGCATGATGATTTTCATTCAGGCGCACAGTAACCTCACAAGTAGGTAGTTCATCATCCTGCTGTATTAGTGGTGAAGCCAGTTGGTTTTCCTGCAAAAAGTTAAGCAGATCAGTGCCGGACTCATCTGTACCTATGCGGCTGGCTAAAACGGCATTAATGCCTTGCTGACGTAGCTGACGGGCTACATTAAGCGGTGCTCCGCCTGCTTTTTTCTCTTCACCAAAGGCATCCCACAAAACTTCGCCGAAGCATAGTACCTGCTTGCTCATGTATTTTAAAGCTTAATCAAAAAGTGTAAAGCTAAAAGGTTTGGGCGGCGAAATTGTTTACTTTTAGGTTATGAAAAACTATGTACTCTCTTGCTTTTTGCTGCTTATTTCCTGTTTCTGTTTCGCTCAGGATAGGCAAGCCATTCTAAAAGTGCTGGAAACTCAAAGACAGGCCTGGAACCGTGGCGACGTAGAAGATTTTATGCAAGGTTACTGGAAATCAGACTCGCTCATGTTTGTAGGAACAGGTGCACCTACTTATGGTTGGCAAAATACCTTAGCCCACTACAAGAAAGTTTACCCTGGTAAAGCAGCTATGGGGCAGCTTACTTTCCATATCCTGAAAGTACAACTATTGGATGCTACCAACGCTTTTGTAATGGGAGGATGGCACCTGAAACGTGAAAAGGATGAGCCCGGTGGCTATTTTACCTTATGGTTCAGGAAGATTAAAGGGCAATGGAAGATTGTGGTAGATCATACTTCTTAAAGACAGAATCAAGAGTATAGAGTCAAGAATCAAGATTTTACCATGGGGAAGTTTTGAATAGAATAATAAGGTTTCATGAGTTTATTCAATTGATGGTGAATTTGTTAGGTACATACAATACTGACAAAACAATGCCACCACTGCCAATGGTTTGTCAGTGTTACAGGGTGTTACACTCTGTAACATGTAACACCTGTAACACTCACGATAACTTATTGTAGGGGGCTGTGTAACTGATGAGGTAGTCTGCTTAGCTATGCTAGTTGGAAAACATTTTTTATCCGCTGTGCTTATTACAAGCATTAATGATGAAAAAGCCGTTTGATTTAGATACCATGTTGGGCCGTATTGCCGAGGCTGTTGCAGCTTATCCTAAGGCGGCAATGTTTGATTTATACGAGCAAGGTTATACCTCGCTGTTCGAACAGTTAATCTCGTGCATTATCTCCATCCGTACGCTGGATGAAACTTCCATACCCGTGTCTTTACGGTTGTTTGCCAAAGCACGTACGCCTGAGGAACTGTTGAAGTTAAGCCCTGAAGAGTTGGAAACTCTATTATATGGCTCATCTTACCCAGGCCAAAAAGCTTATACCATGCTGGGTATAGCCAAAACTGCGGTTGAGCAATACAACGGCCAATTACCTGCCGATTATAAAGTACTTACCGACTTAAAAGGTGTAGGACCTAAATGTGCTAACCTAGCTTTAGGCATTGCTGCCCACCTGCCAGCTATCAGTGTGGATATTCATGTACACCGAGTGGTAAACCGTTGGGGCTACATCAAGGCTAGTCAGCCCGAAAAAACGTTGCTGCAACTGGAACTCAAAGTGCCGCAGGAACAATGGATTGATATTAACCGCTTGCTGATGCCTTTCGGTAAACATATTTGTACGGGTAATTTGCCCAAATGCTCTACCTGCCCGGTACTGGAATACTGCCAGCAAGTAGGGGTAACCAAGCATAGGTGATAGCGTGCGTAGTTAATGAATAGTAAAAGTGGTAAATAATAGGTATTATTGGTTCGGCTATCCCGGCCTGTACTTGAACCAATTTTGCATCTAAATACCTATGAAAGGTTTATTGACTATTGTACTACTGTTTTGTGGCTTTACGCACCTGTACGCCCAGGTTTGGCAACCCGATAACGGGAATGGTACTTACAAAAACCCCATTATTTATGCCGATTACTCCGACCCGGATGTGTTACGTACGGGTGATGATTACTAATGGTAGCTTCCAGTTTTACCTGTCAGCCCGGCATACCGGTGTTGCACTCTAAAGATTTGGTGAACTGGACTATTATCAATTATGTATATACCACCTTGCCATTTGACCGGTACAAGCAGCCACAGCATGGGCAGGGGAGTTGGGCGCCTTCTATCCGCTACCATAACGGAAAATATTATGTATATTTCTGTACCCCATCTGAAGGTCTGCTCATGGCTGAAACTACTAACCCCACTAAAAAGTGGGATTTGCATGTGGTGAAAAATATAGCCAATTGGGAAGATCCTTGTCCGTTTTGGGATGAGGATGGGCAAGCTTACCTGTTACATGGTAAAAAAGGAGCCGGACCAGCTATTCTACATAAAATGTCGGCTGATGGGCGGTCATTACTAGATACCGGTGTACTCATCTATCAGAACAAGCAAAAACAACCTACACTGGAAGGCTTCAAATTTATGGATAAGCGTGATGGCTACTATTATTTTGCTGCTCCGGCAGGTGGCGTATCTACCGGTTGGCAATCCGTTTTTCGTTCCAAAAACATCTATGGTCCATATGAAGATAAAATTGTACTGGCACAAGGTAAAACTGAGGTGAACGGTCCGCATCAAGGTGGCTTGGTGCAAACGCAAACTGGCGAGTGGTGGTTTATTCACTTTCAGGATAAAGGTGCTTACGGCCGCATCACCCACTTGCAGCCCGCCGTTTGCAAAAATGGCTGGCCTATAATAGGTGCCGACCCAGATGGAGATGGCATTGGCGAACCGGTGCTGACTTACCGTAAACCTAATGTTGGGCGCACTTATCCGCGTGCTGTGCCGCAAACCTCTGACGAATTTACACAAAACAGTTTGGGCTTACAATGGCAGTGGCAAGCCGAACAGAATGAAGCCTGGTATTCCTTAACTGCCCACTCAGGGCAAATGCGCTTGTATGCAACACCTGTTGCTACCGATACCGGCAGTTTGGTTTATGCCGGTAACTTGTTAATGCAAAAGTTTATGGCTCCGACTTTTCAGGCCACTACACAAATGTCGGCTCATCTAACTACCAACGGTGAACGGGCTGGGCTAGTGGTTTTTGGCAACGATTATACCTGTATTTGCCTGCAAAAAGAACAAGGCGCTTTATATTTAACTATTGATGAAGCTAAGCGTGTTAATAAAATATATCAGCCACATAAGCAATTAACCCGTATTCCAGTCAGTACACAAACTTTATGGTTCAGTGTAAGGGTGAACGCAGATGCTACATACCGCTATACTTACAGTACCGATGGCAAGAATTATAAGTCATTGGGCGACCAGTATAAGGCAGATAAAGGTTTTTGGGTAGGTGCCAAAGTAGGCGTTTTCTGTCTAAACCCTACAGCGCAGAAAACGGCTGGGTACGCTGATTTTGATTATGTTAGGGTAGAGAAATAAAAAAAGCCTCATTGCAAATATCAGAGCAATGAGGCTTTTTCTTTTTACCAACGCTTTAGCAAGCTCTATTTGGGCTGACCAGTGGCCAACGCCTTATTGGCACGTTCAACAGCTAAATGCTCTTTCCAGTCCATGTAGCGTTTTTTGTATTTGGCTTTCATGAAGTTATCAAACTTGCGCTGAACGGTAAGGTTGTATAAACTTTTAGCCTTAATAGCCCATGATTTATCCCAGGCACGTAGTGAGATAGAGAAAGAACCATCCAGGTACTTCATCCAATGCCAGTAACCGGTTGGCATAAACAGCGTGTCGCCATGCTCTAGAATGATTTGTTGGCCTTCTATACCATCTAGTGCCGGAAACTTGCTGAAATCAGGATTCTCAATGTCATAATCTTCCAGCGCATAAGTAGCAAACGGAATGCAATACAACCGCTCGCTCCATTTCTGATCAAACAAAATAATGTGCTTACGGCCATGAAAATGCGTATGGAAAATATGTGCCAAGTCAATATCATAGTGCAAAAACGTAACCGAACCCGCACCGCCAAAAAACATATTCGGGTACTTATCCAAAAAACCGCCCATTAAATCTTTAGGCGAGCGGTAATCATCAAGCAGGCCGGGAGCATGTTTAATCGGGTCGAACAGGAAAATACGCAGATCGGTAGGTTGCTTCTGTATCAGGTCCATGTAATCACCAAACTTCATTTCAGAAGCTGAAGCATTAATAGGCTTGGTAGGATCAGCTTTTGAACTATCATATAACGGCACTACTTGGTCGCCAACGGTTTCTTTCAAATATTCAAATGTCCACTTCTGTAAAGCCGGCCAGCTTTCCGTAGCTTTACGAATAACCAACGGTTTGCGGGGATTCAGGTAATTATTTACAAAATCTTCTTTACTGATATGATCTACGCGATCAATCGGATGCAGAATCAAGCCCATGTTCACAATAATTTAATATACAAAGCTAATCTAAAATTAATATGTCGGTTATGTAACCTTAATTATTGATAACCACCTGACAAAAATAAAGCCCGGCGCTCAAGGCAGCCGGGCTTCCAATATAATTTATATGAAAGAACTTAATTTGGCATCAGTACAGTATCTACTACGTGGATAACGCCGTTCTTCTGGAACACATCCTTAATAGTTACGGTCGACATGCCTCCTTTTTCGTCGGTAAGCACCAGCTTTTTACCTTTCATCATGGCTGTTAAGGTGCCACCTTCAACAGTAGTAAACTATGCTTTGCCACCACCTGCTTTAATTTTAGCCGCAATATCAGCCGAACTTAAACGGCCGGCTACCACATGGTAAGTTAAAATTTTAGTCAGGGTGGCTTTGTTTTCAGGTTTTACCAGGGTGCTAACCGTGCCTTCAGGTAATTTGTTAAAAGCCTCGTTAGTTGGGGCAAATACAGTAAAAGGACCATCACCTTTTAAGGTTTCTACCAAACCGGCAGCTTTAACAGCTGCAACCAGTGTAGTATGGTCTTTAGAGTTAATGGCATTATCAACAATATCTTTGGTTGGGTACATTGGTGCGCCGCCTACCATTACCGTTTGTGCTTCTGCTTTAGGTGCCGTTGCCATAGCTGCTATAGCAAAAGCCGCAATCAGGAATTTTTTCATAGTGTTGTGTATTTGTTGTAAGTAATATGCTTGAAATTACGGGGTAACCACACCTGCGGATTTTTACCACACCTACTTACTTACAACCCTAAGCGTTAAGTAAATGAAATCTGAAAAGCCTTAAAAAACGTTCGCACGCGCAATTTTAGAGCTTAAAAGGATGGGAGCCTCAGGATAGAAAATTGGCAAACACTAAAAAAATAATTCGGCAGCAATATGGTCGGCGTAGAGTTTGCCTGCTTGGGTCAAATACAGGGTTTGTTCACGTTGCTCTACCCACCCACGGGCAACAAAGTGTTGCGCCTCGCGAAGTAATTTAGTGCCCGAGCCGTGCTGCAAGGTTTCCAGTTGTTGTAAATTTAATCCCCAAATGGTTCGTAAGGCAGTCATGATGTATTCGTTCAACTGGTTTTCGGTAGTAAGTTCTTCCAGTTCGGCCGGAATGAGGTTAGTTTGTAAGGCTTTCAAATATTTAGCGTTATTAGCTACATTCCATTGTCGTGAAAGGCCATTGTATGAGTGTGCAGAAGGACCAATACCCAAGTAAGGCACACCTTTCCAATAATTAGAATTATGGCGCGAGTACTGGTTGGGTTGACAAAAGTTGGATATTTCATAATGTACAAAGCCTGCCGCTTCCAGCTGGTGCATCAGTATAGTAAACTGTTCGGCGCTTTGTTCATCATTCAGGGGTAAAGTTTGTTTTTTATTAATCAGGCTGGCGAGTGCCGTACGGGGCTCAACGGTAAGTGAGTAAGCCGACAGATGCGGAATATTCAGCCGCAACATGGTATCGATATTATGTTGCCATTTAGCAGGGGTAAGCAGCGGATAGCCGTAAATCAAATCGGCCGTTATGTTGGTAAAGCCAGCATCCTGCACCAGTTTTACCGAAGTCTCCGCTTCCTGACCTCGATGTGCCCGGTTCATCCACGCTAAATCCTCATCAAAAAACGATTGTATGCCAATGCTGAAACGGTTTACAGGCGTATGCCGTAATGCTTGGATTTTAGCAGCACTTAAATCATCAGGGTTGGCTTCCAATGTAATTTCAGCACCGGGTGTAATAGTGTGGTGCTGGTCAATGATTTCTAACAAAAAATCAATCTCGTTTGCATCCAGAAGTGAAGGCGTACCACCACCAAAATAGATGGTTTCGATAGGAGAACCAGCCAGATAGTCTTTCTGCAAAGCTATTTCCTGAGCCAGTGCCTGAACAATCTCGGTGCGGTATTTTTGCGATGTGCTGAAATGAAAATCACAATAATGGCAGGCTTGCTTGCAAAACGGAATATGAATATAAATACCAGCCATAAAGCTGCAAAGGTAAGGGTTATGGCAGCAAGAGTATAGCGTGAAACGTCAGGATAACATCATTAAGTTGTTTGATGATTTTTCTTGGCTTAACTAAATCAACTTATCAGAAAAAGCCTGTATATTCATTTTTAACAATAACCTAAGGGTATGAAAATAGCATTAGCATCTCCTCCAATTCCGAAATCCATTAATGAGGGTTTGTACTGGCTTGAAAAGCTGGTTGAAGAAGCGGCTGAGGCAAAGGCTGAAATTATATGTTTTCCCGAATCATACTTGCCGGGTTATCCCGGAATGGAATACCCGGCTCAGGACCGCTCACCGGAGAGTTTACAAACTGCTCTAGATCAAGTATGTGCTATAGCTGCTAAAAATGCTATAGCTATCATTGTCCCCATGGATTGGCACAGCCCTGCAGGATTATTAAATATAGCTCATGTGGTATCTGCCCAAGGAGAGGTGTTGGGCTATCAAACCAAAAACCAGTTAGACCCAAGTGAAGATGACATTTGGGTGCCGGGTACAACACGCAGGTTGTTTGAAGTGAACGGTATAAAGTTCGGCATTACGATATGTCATGAAGGATTCAGGTACCCGGAATCGGTACGATGGGCGGCACAACAAGGTGCTAAAATTGTTTTTCATCCGCATTTTGGTGGTAGTGATGTGAGTGGTGTTCAGCCAACCGAGTGGGGAAGTAAAAGCAACCCTTACTATGAAAAAGCACAGATGTTGCGGGCTATGGAAAATACCATCTATTTTGCAAGCTCCAATTACGCCTCCCGCTACCCCGATTCGGCCAGTGCATTGATTGCTCCGGATGGTACCTGTGTAGCTCATCAGCCTTACGGACAAGCCGGAGTAGTAATAGCCGATATTGACCCCGACTTAGCTACTGGCTTTTTAGCCAAGCGGTTTAAAAACCAGCTTTATGCCTGAAAAAGCGGATCTAAAACTTATTATTTAAACTAACTGGAACGTGGCTGTTTATTCTTGAACTTACACTCTTGACTCTTTTTTCTGTACTTTTGCACAAGTACATGCGCATTAAAGGGTTAATCATATTTTTGGTGGTATTGTTGCAGTCCGTAATCAGCTATGCACAGCAGACTGATTCAACAGCGGCAGCCCAGCCCGACAGTCTGCCTCGGCGGCGTGTTTATGTACGCCCATCGGCTGCAGCCCTGTTGCTCGATTCAGTAGCCCATGCTGAACAAGCCCGCCAGCAGTTCGTGTCCGATTCTTTATCTATGGTGTACGTTAAAACGCCTGATACCTTACGTCGTAATTTGTTTCTGGATAGCATGTTCAAAGCTTACCTGTATAAAGGTAATAATGGCTTTTTAACACGGCCGGGCGGTACCAAAAAAGGCATATTGCGCGAAGGTAGCGGCAGGCGTACACGCGACCAGTGGGTAATTGTTATTATTACAGCCTTGCTGGTGTACATGTCACTGCTTAACCGTATCATGAGTAAGGATATCAGTAATGTGCTGCAAGCGTTTTATAATAACCGTATCCTTTCGCAGGTAAGTAAAGAAGAAAACCTGCTCAACTCATGGACGTTTGTGGGGTTATTTCTGCTGTTTGGGCTTACTTTCGGCTTGTTTTTGTACCAGCTTACCGCCTATTTTGAAATTTATTATCGCATCAGCGGCATACAATTATTTCTGTCATTTGCCTTGCTTATTATTGTGCTGTTTGCCCTAAAACTCTTTGTGCTTCGGTTTATAGGTTTTGTGTTTAATGTTAACCGTTTGGTTGGAGAGTACATATCCATACTGTATTTAACCTACTTTAATATCACTTTTGTGTTTTTGCCTGTATCTCTGTGCATTAGCCTGCTGGCAGCATCTTATATACCTTATGTGCTGGTAGTGGCGCTACTGTTGGTGGTGGTTATCTTTATATGGCAATATTTGCGTAGTAGCGTTAATATTATTTCGAGTTTTAGATTTCATAAATTTTATTTATTTACCTATCTTTGTGCCCTTGAAATCTGCCCGATATTAATATTGGTTAAGGCACTTAAAAGTTAACACTTAGGTAGTTAAAGAACACACATTGGAAGACAGAAAGAAAAAGGTTAAAAGTATATTGGTTACTTTACCTAAACCTGAAAACGACAAAAATCCTTACGCAGAACTAGCTAAAAAGCTAAATCTGAAAATTGATTTCAGGTCTTTCATTCACGTGGAGGGCGTACCGGCTAAGGATTTCCGTAAAGAAAGAATTAACCTGGCTGATTTCACCGCCGTTATCTTTACCAGCCGTAACTCTGCCGACCACTTTTTCCGCATTTGTGAAGAGATGCGTTTTGAAGTTCCGGTAGATATGAAGTACTTCTGTTTATCTGAAACTATAGCCTTATACCTGCAAAAGTATATTCAGTATCGCAAGCGTAAAATATTTTTCGGTAAACAAACGGCCAGCGATCTGGCTGAAGTATTGAAAAAGCATTCGGGCGAAAAATTCTTGTATCCTTGTTCTGACGTAGCTGCTGAAGAAACGCAGAAGTTCTTATCTGAAAACGGCTATAACTTTACGCCGGCAGTGCTGTTCCGTACCGTATGTAGTGATTTATCTGATTTGGCTGATGTATTTTATGATGTAATTGCATTTTTTAGCCCATCAAGTATATTATCCCTGTATCAAAACTTTCCTGATTTTAAACAAAATAATACCCGTATTGCTGCCTTCGGAGTAACAACGCATAAGGCTGTGTTAGATGCCGGGCTTATTCTAGATATACCTGCCCCAACACCTGGCGCGCCTTCCATGACTATGGCCATTGAGCAATATGTCAAAATGGTAAATAAATAATTAGTAATTCTTCTTTCTTTTCGCTTAACTTTTTATCGTAATTAGCGTATAACTCGCTTGTAAGCTAATATAAGCAATTACGGTTTGGTATTTAAGCCATTGCTTTTAAAAGCTTATAAGTTTTTAATAGATTCATCCCTTCATTTTAAGGGTTTATCGAGTGTTAAGTTCTTTTAGAACAAAAACGAATTATATTAGCTTTTAAATATTAATGTAATTGAATATCAATTTGGAGATGAGGAGATTTTACTTTCTTTTATTGTTATTGTCAGGTGCGGTATGGAGTGGTTGTGGTACCAGTGATAGGGGAGAGGTGGTTGGCGTTCGTCAGCGTTTATTCAGACCCGAACTGCCTTATAACATGGTGTACGTGCCAGGTGGCTCTTTCTTGATGGGGCAAACCGATCAGGATGTAACCTTTGCACAAATTTCACAAACCAAGCAGGTTACCGTTTCTCCATTTTTCATGGACCAAACTGAGGTGAGTAACAGCCAGTACCACCAATTTGTAAATTGGGTGCGCGACTCTATCGCTATTACTACCTACCTGAACGACGATAAATATTACGTTAAGCCTAAAGATGCTAACGCAGCAGGCAATAAAAAATACATTAACTGGGATTATGTAAAAAAATACCCGGTTTGGAACGGTGCCCGTAAAGGACAAGCTTCAAACTCAGGCAAGCTGCAAGGTATGTATTACCAGGGCGATGATCAGATTTTGGGGCGAAATGAACTGGATGTTCGCTTGCTGAAGTATAACTATACCATAACCAACTTGCGTGAAGCTTCTAACTTACGCTTTGATAAAACCAAAAAACGTTCTGATTTCATTTTCCGTGATACTATAGCTATTTACCCCGATACGTTGGTTTGGCTGAATGACTTTGCTTATGCAGCTAACGAACCCATGGTAGAAGGTTATTTTTCACATCCGGCTTACCAGAATTATCCGGTAGTAGGCGTTAATTGGCGTCAGGCACGTGCGTTTACCATTTGGCGTCAGCGTTATAATGAAAATTATAAAGATGCCCGCCATTTACCCCGCCGTTTAGATTATAGCTTACCAACTGAAGCTGAATTTGAATATGCAGCGCGTGGTGGCCGTATTGGCACAGATTATCCTTGGGGTGGTCCTTATATTAAAAATTCAAAAGGTTGTTTGCAGGCTAACTTTAAACCTGGTCGTGGTAACTATACTGATGATGGTGGTCCTACTACTGTATCAGTACGCTCCTACTTCCCGAATGATTATGGCCTATATAACATGGCCGGTAACGTAGCCGAATGGACTTTATCTGCCTTTGATGAATCCTCATCTACCTTTGTGCACGATATGAACCCTACTTTTAACTACGATGCTAAATCTACCGATCCTGAGGTAATGAAGCGTAAAGTAGTACGCGGCGGCTCATGGAAAGATATTGGCTATTTTCTGCAAAATTCAACTCGTACTTATGAGTATCAGGATAGTGCAAAGGCCTACATTGGTTTCCGTTGCGTATCACACTTTGTGGGTCGTGATTTCAGAGACAAACGATAACTCCCATCGTATAAAAGATCTTATTTAAAACTAACTAACACCAAATTAAACAGCAACATCAAATTTATGGCTAACAAAAAACAAGCCCCAGCATGGGTAGGCAGCGTAATTAACTTCGGTGCCACCGTAGTAATTATTGGCTTATTATTTAAAATTCAACACTGGCCTTATGCCTCTACCTTCATTACTGTAGGTTTAGGTACAGAAGCTTTCTTGTTTGCACTTTTAGGTTTCTTCTCTTCTGATGGTGGGCCTGAGCAACCTACTATTACTGCCAACACCGCTACAGCACCTGTGCTGCAAAGCACCGGGCACACCGCAGCACTAGATAAAATGCTGGCTGATGCTAAAATTAATCCGGAACTGATTGGTTCATTAGGTGAAGGTTTAAGAACCTTTGGCGACAAAGTTTCTTCTATCTCTAAAGTAGCGGATGCCGGAGCTGCTACTACCGAATTTGCTACCAAACTGAAAGCTGCAGGTACCAGCTATGATAACTTGAGTGGCGCTTTTGCTAAAGCTTCAGCTAATCTGAATGAGTTGGCTTCTTCTGGAACTGATGCTAAAGCTTACCATGAGCAAGTAACCAGCCTGGCTAAAAACCTGAGTGCACTAAATGCTGTGTATGAACTGGAACTGCAGGATTCAAGTGCTCACCTGAAATCAATGAATAAATTCTATCAGAATTTATCAGCTACAATGAGCAACTTCAACGAATCATTAGATGATTCTAATAACTTTAAAGATGAAGTAGGCCGTTTAGCTAAAAACCTGGGTGCATTAAACTCCATTTATGGTAACATGCTAACTGCTATGAACCAACCACGTGTTTGATATTAATTACCAAACTAACAATCATTACACATCCAATTATTAGATTAACAACAACACATGGCTGGAGGTAAAGAAACCCCAAGGCAGCGAATGATAGGCATTCTGTACTTGGTACTATTGGGTTTAGTTGCGCTAAACGTGCCCGATAGTTTGCTAAATGCATTTAAAAATATCAGCGACAGCCTTTCGGCATCTAAATCAAATGTACAAACTGGTATTAATAACACTTATGATGCCTTTGAAAAAACAAAGCTGAAAGAGCAGCCTGACCGGGCTAAGCCTATTTACGATAAAGCGAAACAGGCCAGCACCGTTGCTAAGGAGCTGGACGATTACGTAGAAGGTTTAAAAAAGCAGTTGATTGAAAAAGCAGGTGGCTTCGACGAAAATCTGGGCGATTATAAAGGTCGTGATAACCTGGATATATCAGCCGATTTAATGGTTAATCATAAAAACGGTGAAGCCCTGCACAAAAAGATTGATGAAACACGTGATAAGCTGTTAGCATTGCTTGATCCTAAAGAACGGGAAACTACCAAGCTATCATTATCAGCCGATGCACCTGAAGCTAAAAAGGGGAATGCTAAACTGAAATGGGAAGAAGCTTACTTTGGTGATGGTATCCCGATGGGTGCTGCCATGACCTCGCTGAACAAAGTGCAGGCTGATGCAAAAAACGCTGAATCGGACGTGGTAAAACGCATTTTGGGTAAAGTTGATCAGGCTGTAGTGAACCTGGATAAATTTGCAGCTGTTGCTGTAGCACCAAGCAGCTACATCATTGCCGGTCAGCCTTACAAAGCTGAAGTGTTCCTGACTGCATCTGATTCTAAATCAAGCCCTGATATTGCTGTAAACGGTTCACGTTTACAAGTAGTAGATGGTAAAGGTCAATACGCTACAGGTACCAGCGGCGAAGGTATCCGTACCTGGGTAGGTACCATACGTGTACGCCAGAATGATGGTACTTTTAAAGAGTATAAAACAGCGCCACAAACCTACCAGGTAGCAAAACCATCAGCTACAGTAGCTGCTGATAAAATGAATGTACTTTATATTGGTGTAGGCAACCCGTTGTCGGTTTCAGCGCCAGGTATTCCGAAAGATAAATTACATTTAAGCATTACAGGTGGTTCGGTAAGTGGTTCAGGCGGCTCTTACGAGGCTAAAGTAAGCTCTCCGGGCACTGCAACAGTTACTGTATCAGGCGAAGCTTCACCGGGCCATAATCAAGTGTTGGGTTCAACACAGTTCCGTGTAAAGCGTATTCCTGACCCGAAAGCCGTATTTGGTGGCAAAAGCGGTGGTACAAGCGCAACAGCTAACCTAAAAGCGCAAGATCGCTTATTTGCCAAACTGGATAATTTTGAATTTGATGCTAAGTTCAACATTACCCGTTTCAATATGATTATTCTGCGTCCTCGGCAAGATCCTATTCCGCTGTCAACCAGTGGTGGCGAGCTTTCCGGCCAGATGCGTCAGGCCATGAGCTTACTTACACCGGGTTCTACCGTAGCATTTACCAACATTATTGCTGTAGGCCCTGATGGCTCGCAACGTGGATTGGATGATATAGTGTTCAGAGCAAACTAAGATAAAAAGATGAAAAGAACGGTTTTTGTAGTAGGCATATTCCTTTTGTTGGGCGTAAGTACTTTTGCACAACGTCGTACCACTCGCCGTACTCGGCGTAGTACACCAGCCCGGCAAGTAAATGCTTCGGGAGCACAGGGTAATGCGGCTAGCACTACTTTCAATGCACAATCTGCAGATACAGCCAGAAAGTTGGCCGGCAAGCCTTTTGAGCGCCCATTGGATGGTTATTTCAAAAAGACCAACATTTTAAGCGCTAAAGTAACGCCTTATCCAAATTTGAGGGAAGCTGACGTAGTGTATGCCAAACGTATTTGGCGTGAAATTGATGTGCGGGAAAAGATGAATACGTTTATGGCTTCGCCAAAAGCCCGTTTAATCGATATTTTGATGGATGCGATCAGCGCTGGTGAGCTAACCGCTTACGATCCGGCTCCAACTAAGGATGATCCGGGAGGTGATGCTTTTTCAACACCGCTTACGCCAGGTAAAGCCAGAGCTAAGCTAGCTGATAGCACGCTGATAAAGAAGTTTGATAAAGATGGTAACGAGATTGGTTCAGTAATGCAAGCTGGCGAGTTTAACCCTGATAGTGTAGTACGTTACCGTATTAAAGAAGATTGGGTGTTTGATAAACAGCGTTCTATATTTGAACCTCGCATTATTGGTATAGCGCCTATGATGAAGTTGAAAGTAGCCGGTTTAGATACCGATTATCAACCGATGTTCTGGGTGTATTTTCCGGATGCCCGGCAGGTACTGGCTACGAAAGAAGCCATTAGCCATAATAATGATGCTACCGGCCTGAGCTACGATGATATTTTTGTTAAACGTTTGTTCAGCAGTGTAATTGTTAAAGTATCAAACGATAAGGACGAGCGTATTAAAGATTATGCCCAAGGCATTGACCGTTTGTATGAATCTGAAAAGGTGAAAAAAACATTAATGGATTGGGAGTTGGATTTATGGCAATACTAATCCAATAAGCACCATCACCATTATAAAAAAATCCTTGGCCTAAAAGCCGGGGATTTTTTATGTCTATAAACCTTATAGGAATAGTTTTTTTATCGGTTGTACCCAAACTAATACACGGGTAATTTCTTTTACTATGATATAGTTGATTAATGATGTATTGAGGTACCCGCAGCATAAGTTTTGCTTAATGCTAAAGGAAATAGGCGAAGAAGGTAAATATTTGTAAAATTAGCTTCTTATTATCATATATTTTTTATATTCGAATAGCCTAAGCACTTGTTACATGATCATGCAATGTATTTGCCGAACCCCGCTTTGCTTAGCCGTTGTTACACGGTTAATAGTTAGTCCCGATCTGGTTAGTGTGTATCATATAATGTAGCTGATAAAACAGGCCCTGTGTACCTGATTTTAAAATTTGACTATTAAGCTGGATAGCTGCGTTTGCTTGTTAAAGAATGGCATAGCAGGTTATCAAATTAGTGTGACTAAGTTGTAAAATATATATTAAATAAGGAGTGTATAATTCTTAGTCTGCTTATAAAGTTAAGAGATTGTTATGGAGAAACATTATGGACAGGTAATTGAAAAGGTAATCAGACGTAATGGCTACAGCATTAGTGAGCTTGCACAAATGATGAATGTAAACCGAAGATCAATTTACAACTGGTTCGAGCAAAGAAGATTAAAAGCGGAAGTAATATCCCGTATGGGTGAGGTACTTAAATATGATTTTTCAAACGAATTTCCGGAGTTGTTTTCACCAGAAACGTTTGCAAAAGATGGAGCGGCAAAGGCAATTCATAAAGATGGTGAAGCTAATGGAGAGACTCCTGCAGAAATATCATGGAAAGATAAGTACATTAGTTTGCTGGAAAAATACAACGACTTGTTGGTTAAGAAGTTATCTTAACTTATTGCTATAAGAAATATTATATAATTAAAACTATAAAACTTATTATTGTAGATATTTCGCAATTATCCAACACCTGATATCTACATGTATTTTTATAGAATCTTTATAAGTAAGGCTCAGCATTCTTTGCCTCAAGATGAGCTAACCCAACTGTTAAACCAATCAAAAACACTTATTGAAGAACAGGATATAACGGGTGTGTTGGCTTGTGTGCAAGGTGCGTTTGGTACGCATGATGAAACTCACTTTATACAAGTACTGGAAGGCCCTAAGCCAGCTGTAGATTTAATATCAGATACTATAACGCACGATGGCCGGTATGGTGCCCTGCGGGTACTTAGCGAAGCACCTGTTGAAAACAGGCGGTTTGATAACTGGCACACTGCTTTTGAATGTATTAATCTGGAAGAGCATAAAGAGTTGAAGGCCTTTTTTCAACTTGATGATGATGTATTGCAGAGTAATGAGTTCCAGGAGGCTAATCCGTTGCTTGACTTTCTGAGTAGTTTTGAACAATAATAAATAAGGCCACTCACAAAAATGAGTGGCCTTATTTATATTTTTAGCAAAAGCTGTGTATAGCTTTAAGCAGGCAATGTATTTTCACTTTTGAAGTAGGCTATTACAGCTTGAGCTTGTTTTAAATTTACTACTTCTTGTAACTCATCTAAGGTAGCTTCACGTATTTTCTTTACCGATTTAAAGTACTTTAAAAGCTTCTCGGCTGATAAACGGCCTATACCCGGTACTAGTTCTAGTTCGGTTGCCAGCGTGCCTTTATCACGCTTTTTACGGTGAGCCGTAATACCAAAGCGGTGAGCCTCATCCCGCAACTGCTGAATGATTTTCAATGTTTCTGATTTTTTATCCAGGTATAGCGGGTACTGATCGCCTGGATAATACAGTTCTTCCAAGCGCTTAGCAATGCCTATAACAGTTAGCTGCTTTTCAATCCCCAGCAGCTTTAAACTTTTCAGGGCAGCCGAAAGCTGGCCTTTGCCACCGTCAATAATAACAAGCTGAGGTAAAGGCTGCTCTTCATCTAGTAAGCGACGGTATCGGCGGAAAACGGCTTCTTCCATTGTAGCAAAGTCGTTAGGCCCTTCTACCGTTTTTACATTAAAGAAGCGGTAATCTTTTTTAGAAGGCTTAGCATCTTTAAACACCACTATGGCAGATACGGGGTACTTGCCTTGAAAGTTCGAGTTATCAAAACACTCAATATGATGCGGCAGCTGGTTCATGCGCAAATCCTTCATCATTTGCGTCAGCAAGCGCTCTTGTTTTACTTCCGGGTTCAGCTTTTCATACTGGTCAATCTTTTCCCGTTTAAAGAACTGTACGTTTTTTTGCGATAAATCCAATAGTTTCTTCTTTTCACCCAATTTTGGAACGGTGAATTTGATTTGAGCATCTTCCAGTTCAATATCGAACGGTACAATAATCTCTTTCGACTGACTGTTGTACCGGCTCCTGAACTCAGATATCGCTAAAGAGAGCAGTTCCGCATCCGATTCATCCATCCGTTTTTTTAACTCCAGCGTTTGCGTTTGGATGATGGTACCATTCATGACCTTCAGGTAGTTTACAAAGGCATGCTTTTCTTCGGAAGCAATACTGAAAACATCTACATCGGTAATGGAAGAGTTCACAACAGTTGATTTGCTCTGGTAATTTTCCAGTAAATCGTATTTGCGTTTTAGCCGATGTGCCATCTCAAAATCCAGATTAGAGGCAGCACCTTCCATATCAGTTTTAAGGTTTCTAATTACATTGCTGATTTTACCATTCAGAATATCCTGTATTTCACCAATGCTGCGGTCATAATCATCTTCGGTCTGGTAATTTTGGCAAGGGCCTTTGCAGTTGCCTAGTTGGTACTCCAGGCAAACCTTAAACTTGCCAGCCGCTATATTGGCGGGGGTTAAGGCCAAGTTACAGGTACGTAGCGCATACGTTTCACGAATTACCCCCAAAATGGTATGCATCATACTTACCGAAGGGTAGGGACCAAGATACTTAGATCCATCGCGTATAATGTTCCGCGTCCAGAATATACGTGGGAAGTGCTCATTTTTGATGATAATCCACGGATAGGTTTTATCATCTTTCAGTAACACGTTGTATTTAGGTTTATGCTTTTTTATCAAGCTGTTTTCCAGCAGCCAGGCATCCACCTCGGTATCTACAATAGTAAAGGTGATGTTGCGTATTTTAGATACCAGTACTTTAGTTTTTGAACTTACCTGGTGGTCTTTTACAAAGTAGGATGATACCCGATTGCGCAAATCTTTAGCCTTGCCGATGTAAATCAGCTCATTTTGCTCATTCCAGTACTGGTAAACCCCCGGTTTATGCGGAATTTTTTTTAATGCTTCCCGATAATCAAACATATAGCTTCCCATTCCCCGTTATGGGGAAGTATAAAAAAGTTGTAAACTAATAAATGATAAATAGTTAGGTTTTGTTTGAAGTGGATGGACGAGGAATAGCCTTAGTAGGCGTGAGTGAAAACGTACCAAAGCATGGCTACTATACTATAGCCATGCTTTGGTACGTAGTTTTTATGATAGATAAATACGTATGAGTTTAGCAGTACGTAATTTAATTACTGCTGATACTTAAAAATCTATCTAATTTAAAATCCAAGCTTGTTATCCACCTCCGTAGTGCCTTGCTGCTGCTGGCTGTAAGCGCCGCAATCCAGCGTTACATTTAAGCCGCCTTTAGGCTTGGCAAAATCCACATTCTGCTTAATACCTAAGGCTGCATTGGCATAAACCTTTTTCATGTATAACGCAAAAATAGGCAATGCCGTATTCGCACCTTCGCCTAAACGGGTAGAACGGAAGTGCAAAGCACGGTCTTCACAGCCGGTCCAGATGCCGGTAACCAGCTGTGGTGTAATGCCGATAAACCAACCGTCGGAGTTGTTTTGGGTAGTACCTGTTTTGCCACCTATAGGGTTACGCAAACCATATTTGCTGCGCATGCGCCAGCCAGTACCTTCATCAATTACACCTTTCAGCATGTAGGTCATTACATAAGCAGTCTGCTCGTTCATGGCTTGTATTACACGAGGTTTTCCATCGTACAAAATATTGCCGTTTTTATCAGTTACGCGCAGCAGGTAAATAGGTTCTGTCCAAACGCCGCCATTGGCAAAAACGCTGTAAGCGCCAGTCATGTCATAAACCGAAGCATTAAATACACCCAAACAAATGGTTGGATAGGGTGGAACTGCTGAGGTAACTCCCATTTTCTTAATCAAATCCATTACTGGTTCAGGCTTTACCTCTTTCATGATGTGAGCTGTAACCCAGTTTTGTGAACGTGCCAAAGCTTTGCGTAAAGTAATCATGCCCTGTACGGTTTCTGATGGATCTGAGCCAGGGCACCAAGGCTTACCATAACCATAAATGGTATCAGGTACATTATTCACCTGCATACAAGGAGAGTAGCCATTATCAATAGCTACCGAATAGGTAAACGGCTTAGCAGTTGAACCTACCTGGCGGGTACCCATTTTTACCTGATCATATTTAAAATGCTCAAAGTTGATACCGCCCACCCAAGCCTTTACATAACCGGTGGTAGGGTCCATGCTCATGAGCGCATTACGCATAATCATTTTGCAGTACACTATCGAATCAATAGGCTTCATCGTTGTATCAATGTTGCCATGCCAGGTAAATAAAGTCATGCTGGCAGGATTGTTGAAATCTTCTTTAATCTCATCGTCCGATTTACCTTGCAGCTTTAATGCTTTATACCGGTCGGAGCGTTGCATGCCCTGATTTAACAGAGTTTGAAATTCTGGAATTTCTTTCCATAAGCTGTGACCGTGCCAATGCTGGTTGAACTGGGCTTGCAAATCGCGCATGTAGGTGCGTTGTGCATCTTCAGCATATTGCTGCATAGTATAGTTGATGGTAGTGTAAATCTGCAAACCATCACGATCCAGATCATACGGAGTGCCATCGGCTTTGTTAATATTTTGTTGATCCAGAATGCGCTGAATATCTTTTTTCAGTACCGACCTGAAGTAGGTAGCCAAACCATCGTTATGGTCAATCGGGTTAAAGCGTAAACCCAGTGGTTTTTGTTTAAATTCTTCCGCTTGCCCATCAGTTAAAAATCCTTCATCAGCCATGCGCTTTAACACAAAATTACGACGATTTTGCGCATTATCCGGGTGACGAATGGGCGAGTAAATGCCAGGCCCGTTTACCATACCGATCAGCAAAGCAGCCTGATCGGGCGTTAATTTATCGGGTGTTGTGCTAAAGTAAGTACGTGCAGCCGATTTAATGCCGTAAGTATTATAAGCACCAAAATCAACCGTGTTCAGGTACATGGTTATAATTTCTTCTTTGGTATAGTTACGCTCCAAACGTACAGCAATTACCCATTCCTGTAGTTTTTGAATAATACGTTTAAGCGGATTGTGTGAACGTTCAGAAAATAAATTCAGTGCTAACTGCTGTGTAATAGTACTACCCCCTTGCTTTTTACCGGCTAGGTTATATAAGATGATGGTAAAGGTGCGGCCAAAATCAATACCTGAATGCTCATAAAAGCGGTTATCTTCGGTAGATACTAAGGCATGAATTACATTAGGCGATATTTGATTGTAATTAACGTTTGAACGGTTTTGTACATAATAAGTACCCAACAATTGTTTATCTGACGACCATACCTCGGAAGCCAGATCACTTTTTGGATTTTCCAGATCGCGGAAAGAAGGTAACTGGCCGAAAACATTGAAGGCTGCCAACGCAAACATTAGTACTACAAAGGCTAAGCAGCCTAGTATAATTCCCCATACAGTGCGGTTGTATCTTTTAATGTCTTGTGGAGCAAGTTTAAATATCATTTCTTAATAATGTTTTTGATAATAGTCAATATAACTATCTAACGTCTTCCGGTCGGTTATTTTATCCAGGTTGGCTTGTGTAACAATAAAAAAGCTGTACTGGGCGGCCGGCACTTTCATAATTTGCGGCAGCAAAGGTACAATAGTGCGCGCATAAAATTTAGCATCATTCAGGCTCGAAAATCTACCCACGTAAATCATCTGGTTGTTTTCACCTACGGGTTTAAGCTGATGCTGAATGTTGGCTCCCTGATAATTGGTACGGTTAAACTGCCCTACACCAAACCGGGATGAGGATAAATTGACTGTTCCGGTGCTTACATTAATCACAAAGAAGTAGTTCGTACTATCGCGTAAATTAAAAATAGAAGGCGGTTCAACCGGCTGCGGAGTTGGTGTGCTGGTAGGAGCAGGCGCTGTTTTGGCTACAGCTGGCGTAGTTGCCGGTGTTGCTTTTACCGGAGCGGCAGGTTTAGCTTGTGGCTGTGCAGCCGCCAACTGCTGCTTAGTGGACTTTTGTATTACCGGTGCCGGTATAAACGGCATAGTATCAGGATCAGTATCTACCAATACTACAGAACGGGTAGCCATTTCAGCCTGGTTATCGTTAATGTAATTCAGGTGTTGTACTACTAACGGCGTAATAAGTCGGTCGTTAGGGTATTTGGTTGTAAGTTGCAGCAACTCATCTTTAAAAGGTTGCAGCTTCTCGTTATGACCGGCAGCCAGGGCGCGGAGGTAAGCAATTTGAGCCGCTAGTTTACTAGTCGGGTACATTTTTAGTAATTCATCGCTGCGGGTAATTACCTGTGCGTACTGCCGGTGTGCATACAAATCATATACCTGATTGTATAAGGCGTTCAGCTCAGTATCCTGATCATCCAGGTGGCGGGCATAGTCAGGGTCGGTAATTACTTTAGCAAAAGGGGTGCTGGCGTATTTGTCCAATAATATTTTTTTATACTCATCGGCTTTGCCAGGTTGTGCATCAGCATACAGGCGGTACAGATTATAATAAATAGCCGGCCGGTTAGGATCGTCTGGAAAGCGGCCTAGCAGCAATTCATAAATGCGGATAGCCTCAGGCTTATCATTCAATACATCACGGTAAAAGTTGGCGATATCTAAGTAAGCATTATACACGCGTAAGTCTGACTGTATTTTTTGAGCAGGCGTAAGCGGGATACTTTGCAATAAGCTTTGCCGATAATTATCGGCAGCTACTTGGGTAGCATTTTTTTGCAGATCGGCAGGGAGTACACTAGGCGCAACATTTTGCGTAGTGTTTAAGGTGTTAATAGTCTGATCGCTGTTCGAGCGTACACTGCGGCGCCAGTTATCTTCCAGCCGGCGGTTGCCCCACTTGCGCTTAAAATCATTAAACCCTTGGCTAATGGCAGCTGTGTTATAAAAATAAAAAGTACTGTTAGTACTATTCCCATTGGCTGTTGGGGTGCCAGCAGGTGCACCGTTGCCTTGTAATTGTACGTTGCCGGTGTTAGTGAAAGGATTGTTACTGTTGGCGCCTGCCGTTTGCTGCTGCAATTTCAATTGCACAATCTCTTCAATACGTTTATTCCGATCAGTTTCATTCAGGGTAGCCAGCGCTTGCAAGGTATCTTCATGAGCTATCAAGTGTAATCGATCTGCCAGTAATTGCAGGTTATCCGCTTTTTTACGAATGGTGGCATAACCCGGATAGTTAGGAGGCAAGTTAAGCAGGGTACTATCATAATAGTTTTTGGCCTGCACATAGTCGGCTTTGTTTTTAAAGCTGATATCAGCCAAACGCAAATAGGTTAATCCTTTCTGGGTTTGATTTTTCAGACTGTTCTTTATTGATAGATGATAGTTCTTAATAGCATCATCCACCTTGTTGTTACTTAAGTCCAGTTCGGCTAGTTGGTAGTAAATCTGATCGGTAAACTCCCGGTTGTTTTCATTGCGTAGTAAGCTGCGCAAGCGATCGGCACGGCTTAAATGACGGCCATTCTGATTATCTTCAATCCGAATGCGGTCAATATCAGCATTGAAGGCCATCTCGAAAGCTGCGTTGCTGTTCACAATATGCGTATAGCTATTGTAGGCTTCGGCAGGTTTGCCATTCAGTTCCTGTAACTGGGCCAGAATGAACGTCCACCGGCGGCGCTGTAAGGTTTGGTGAGTGGCTGCAATTGCTTTTAAGGCTAGTTCTTCTGCCTGAGGGTATTCTCGTATATTAATATAATACTGCAAACCGGCTGCATAAATTAATGCTGCGTTTTTACTTTTAGGCGTAACATCCAGCATTGCGGTGTCGAGTACATGCCCGGCTTGGGGCAGCAATTGTAAATACAGCAGCGACCGAATTTGCCATGATCGGGCTTCCTGTAACAAATCGGTTTGTTGCGGGTAGGAGCGTACTACGTAGCTGCAAAACTCGGTAGCGTTATAATAATTACCATACAGGTAGGCTGATTTAGCCAATAACAAGTAAGCATCACCTACATAATGGCTTTGCTCCTTGTTGGCTATAATGGTGTTAGCTTTTACCACTACCGCATCCAGTTCCTTATCAGTAACTGTACCTTCTCCACGTGCAATTGTATCTTGGTAAACCGGCAGGATACGGTCGTATGCATCAATAAAGCTAGCCGCATAAATTTCCTGCTTTTGACGCAATAGCTCATTGGCATTAAATAGGATATTATAATGAGCTGTTAAGTTTTGCAGATTACGGTTGATAGCGCTCTTATTTTGTAAAGAGCAACTGGCCAGTATCAGCAGCAGACTGCCTGCTAACAGATGTTTTATATAGCTTTTGAGTGTAGAGTAGCTTGAATTCAAAACCGACACGATAAAAGGATGGCTAATTTACTAAATACTATGCAACAGGATTGATAAATTTGCATGCGTTTTCTATACGCAAAAACAGCCGTTAAGTTATGAGCAAGCCTACCAATGATTATATAAAATATACCGGTATTGCCTTCCAGATGATATTTATTATTGGGGTGCTTACTTTTGTAGGGTACAAGATAGATGCTTATACTCATCACGATACACCTTGGGTAACGGCAGTGTTGGCCCTGGTGGGTGTTTTTGCTTCCTTATATCTAGTTATTCAATCCGTAAAGGAATGAAGCGGTTTTTTATTGCATTTGGTATTGCTACCATAATGATAGCCTTGCCGCCTGCATTGCTAAACTATGCTGGCAATGAAAAATGGCTGATTCCGGGTTTCTGGCTTATCTTTCAATTTTTCTCGTCACTTACATTTTTAATATGCCTGGGTGTAATATGGGGGCAGCTTAAAAATGGTACCCTGGGCGGCCAAATCTTTTTGGGGGCTACTACATTCAAGTTCATTTTATGCATGACAATTGCCTTGATCTATCTGCATAAATATCAGGTAAATGACGTTGTTTTTGTGCTTAACTACTTTTATCTATATTTCTTATATACTGCCTTTGAAATTTACAGTTTGTTGAGTAACTTGCGCGTCCAAAATAAAAAGGAAAAATCTCGCAATTAATGGATTTTAGGCACATTTTGAACTCAAAAAAAAATTTACTTCGCGTAATCTTAGGTGTTCTTTTTACACTAACCACGTGTAAAACTTTCGCTATACAGCAAGAAAATACCGCTGTGGAGGCTAAAAATGCAGAGCAGGAAGCCTTTAATCCAACAACCGCCATATTAGAGCATATTGCCGATTCTCATTACTGGCATGTGGGTGGCGAAAAATCAATTCCACTACCTGTTATTCTGTTTACCGATAAAGGTACTGAGTTGTTCTCAGGTTCAGTTTTTGAACATGGTAAAACTGCTTACCAAGGTAAGTATTATACCTACAAGCTGATTGATGATAAAATTAAAGTAGTCAATGCACAAGGTGAGTTGGATAAAGCAGCTTCACATCATGTTTACGATTTTTCTATCACCAAAAACGTAATAGCTATGTGGATTGCCGGTTTGCTGTTGCTGATTATCTTTATGAGCGTGGCCCAATCCTACAAAAAACGTGTGGGTAAAGCACCTAAAGGTTTGCAATCCTTCATTGAACCGATTATTGTGTTTGTGCGCGATGAAATTGCCCGCCCTAACATTGGCTACCGCTATCAGCGCTATATGCCGATATTGTTAACCATATTCTTCTTTATCTGGATTAATAACTTGTTAGGCTTAATTCCAATTTTCCCAGGTGGCGCTAACGTGACTGGTAATATTCTGCTAACTTTCGTAATGGCATTTATTGTGTTGCTGGTGGTAAACTTCAGCGCTAATAAATATTACTGGAAGCACATCTTTATGCCACCAGTACCGGTTTGGTTATATCCAATCATGATTCCGGTGGAGCTAATCGGTGTTATTTCAAGGCCATTTGCCTTAATGATTCGTTTGTATGCGAATATTTCGGCTGGTCACATTATCGTGTTGAGCTTGATATCGCTGATCTTTATCTTTAAAACGTTGTGGATTGCACCTGTTTCTATTGTGTTCGTGCTGTTCATGGATGTGTTGGAGTTGCTGGTAGCGTTTTTACAGGCGTTCATCTTTACCATGCTAACTGCGTTATTCATTGGTACCGCGGTAGAAGAGCACCATCATTAATTGCAAATAATTATACACTATATTTAACTTTTAATTTTTACAAACATGACTGGAAGTATTGCTGCATTAGGTGCAGGTTTAGCGGTTATCGGTGCAGGTATCGGTATCGGTCAGGTAGGTGGCAAAGCCATGGAAGGTATTGCTCGTCAGCCTGAAGCTTCTTCAAGAATTCAAACTGCTATGATCATTGCTGCGGCCCTTATTGAAGGTGTTGCACTGTTCGGTGTGGTAGTTGCCTTGTTAGGTAAATAATTTACCCAACACAAAAAACAAAAACCTTACTTGCAGCGGTTGGCGGCAGGTAAGGTTTTTAAAAGTTATAAAGTGTAAGTTAAACATAATCGAATTATAAAATATAAATGGAAGAATTATTTGACGGTTTATTGAATGACCATTTAGGCTTTGTGGTGTGGGCAGCTGTAGCGTTCGTGATCCTATTGGTTCTGTTAGCTAAATTTGCCTGGAAGCCTATTATGGCTGCTATTGCTGAACGTGAGCGCTCAATTGAAGATGCTTTGTTGAAAGCGGATGCCGCCAAAGAAGAAATGGCTCGTTTAACTAGCGAAAATGAAAGCTTGCTTAAACAAGCCCGTGCAGAGCGCGATTTGATTTTACAAGAAGGCCGCCACATGAAAGATCAGATTATTAATGAGGCTAAAGAGCAGGCACAAGCAGAAGGTGCCCGCATCATTGAAAGAGCACGTATAGAAATCAATAACCAGAAAGCTATTGCTTTGGCCGACGTGAAAAATCAGGTAGCAACTTTATCAGTTGATATTGCTGAGAAAATTTTACGCAAGCAAATTGCTACTCAGCAAGAACAAGATAAACTGGTAGCCGATTTATTAAAAGAAGTTGTAATAAAATAAGTTGCGCGTTTAATGTTGCAGGTTGCGAGAAATTTAATTGGCTACCTGTAATGCTAAGCACATAACTCGAAAAAATATGTCAGAAATAACAGTTGCCTATCGCTACGCTAAATCATTAATTGATTTGGCGGAAGAACGAAACGCCTTAGAAGCCGTAAAGCAAGATATGAGCTTTTTTGTGCAAACTTTGAAAGCTAATACACAATTACAAGCTGTATTACGCAACCCTATTATTTCGCATGATAAAAAGGTGAAAATCCTGGAAGCAATTTTTGTTGGTAAGGTTTCTGCCGATAGTTTGGCCTTCTTCAAAATTATGGTTAGTAAAAGCAGAGCCGGAATTTTGTATCCAACTGCTGTAGAATTTATCAACCAGTACAACATTATCAAGCATATTGTTAATGCAAAAGTGGTATCGGCTGCGCCGTTATCTGAGGCCAACAAACAGCAAATTATTGCTGACGTAAAAAGTATTGCAGGAGATGATGTGATATTGCAAACCAGCGTTGATCCGGAACTGATAGGTGGCTTTATCTTAACCGTAGGCGACCGTCAGATTGATACTTCTGTAAGCAGCAGCCTGAAAAGACTGAAAAAAGATTTTACTGCAGAAGCAGTATAATAAATTTATTATCTACATAACGCTAAATAAAAACAAACAATGGTAGAGGTTAGACCAGACGAAGTATCGGCCATCCTGCGTCAGCAGTTGTCGGGCTTTAAGTCGGAAACTGAATTAGAAGAAGTAGGTACCGTACTCCAGGTGGGTGATGGTATTGCCCGTGTTTATGGCTTGACCCAAGTACAATCAGGCGAGCTGGTTGAGTTCGAGAACGGTCTGCAAGGTATCGTTTTGAACCTGGAAGAAGACAACGTGGGTGTGGTATTACTAGGTCCTTCAGATGAAGTGAAGGAAGGTGATACGATTAAACGTACTAACAAAATTGCTTCAATTAGAGTAGGTGAAGGTATGCTGGGCCGTGTGGTAAACACCCTGGGCGAACCTATTGATGGTAAAGGTCCTATTGTAGGCGAAACCTACGATATGCCACTGGAGCGTAAAGCGCCAGGTGTTATTTACCGTCAGCCGGTAAATGAACCATTGCAAACCGGTATTAAGGCTATTGATGCCATGATTCCAATTGGCCGTGGTCAGCGTGAGTTGGTAATCGGCGACCGTCAGATTGGTAAAACTGCGGTTTGTATCGATACCATCATCAATCAAAAAGAATTTTATCATGCCGGTCAGCCGGTACTTTGTATATATGTTGCTTGCGGTCAGAAAGCATCAACCGTAGCTAACATTGTGCGTACGCTAGAAGATAACGGCGCTATGCCGTACTCTATCGTAGTAGCTGCCAGTGCTGCCGAGCCTGCACCTATGCAGTTCTTTGCACCATTTGCCGGTGCTGCTATTGGCGAGTATTTCCGCGATACCGGCCGTCCAGCCCTGATTGTTTATGATGATTTATCAAAACAGGCAGTAGCTTACCGTGAAGTATCTTTATTATTGCGCCGCCCACCGGGCCGTGAAGCTTATCCAGGCGACGTATTTTATCTGCACAGCCGCTTACTGGAACGTGCCGCTAAAATCAATGCCAACGATGAGATTGCCCGTGATATGAACGATTTGCCTGAGTCAATCAAGCATTTGGTAAAAGGCGGTGGTTCATTAACAGCATTGCCAATTATTGAAACACAAGCTGGTGACGTATCTGCTTACATCCCAACTAACGTAATTTCAATTACCGATGGTCAGATCTTCCTGGAATCAAACTTGTTTAACGCAGGTGTGCGCCCAGCTATCAACGTAGGTATTTCGGTATCACGTGTAGGTGGTAACGCTCAAATCAAATCCATGAAGAAAGTAGCTGGTACTTTAAAGCTGGATCAGGCGCAGTACCGCGAGTTAGAGGCTTTCTCTAAATTTGGTTCAGACCTGGATGCGGCTACCAAATCAGTACTGGATAAAGGTGCCCGCAACGTAGAAATTTTGAAACAACGTCAGTTCTCTCCGGTGTCAGTTGAAAAGCAAGTAGCTATTATTTACTTAGGTACAAAAGGCTTACTGCGTAACGTACCAGTAAATAAAGTACGTGAATTTGAAGTTGAATTCACTACCCAAATGGAACTGCGTCATCCTGAAACTTTAGCTGCTCTGAAAGCTGGTAAATTTGATGATCAAATTACCGGCGTATTAGAAAGCGTAGCTAAAGAACTGTCAGGAAAATATTAATATCAGTTACGGGTTTTTAGTTACGAGTTGCGTGTTTTTCATACGCGGAACCCGCAACTGAAAACCCGAAACCTATAAAAGAATGGCTAATTTAAAAGAAGTAAGAAATCGTATTGCATCTGTAAGCTCCACGCAGCAAATTACCAAAGCTATGAAAATGGTTTCGGCAGCTAAGCTGAAAAGAGCAACCAATGCCATTGTGCAGTTGCGACCCTATGCTACCAAGCTGAATGAGCTATTGGCTAATTTATCGGCCAGTATTGAAGATAATGCTTCACCATACTTACAAGAGCGCGAGCCAGTACGTGTGTTGGTGGTAGTTGTTGCTTCGAACCGTGGTTTGGCAGGTGCGTTTAATACCAATGCTATTAAAACAGCCAATAACCTGATTGCTGAAAAATACAGTGAACAACTGAGAGCCGGTAATGTATCTATCGTGGCTATTGGTCGTAAAGCGCAGGAGTATTATCAACGTCGTAAGTACAACGTAATTGGTGATAATAATGAAGTTTACAGCAACTTGGATTTTACCAACGTTTCTGTAATTACGGAAGCTATTATGCAAGGTTTCGTAAATGGCGATTACGACCGGGTAGAACTGGTGTATAACCACTTCCGTAATGCAGCAGTACAGGTTTTAACCAGCGAGCAGCTATTGCCAGTACCTAAAGCAGAAGCGGAACCTGATACCAAGTTAAAAGGTACTACTGCATCTTCACAAACCGACTACATTCTGGAGCCATCTCAGCAGGAAATTGTACAACAGCTGATTCCTAAAAATATCAAAATACAACTTTACCGTGCCGTGCTGGACTCTCATGCTTCTGAGCATGGTGCCCGCATGACTGCTATGGATAAAGCTACTGATAATGCCGGCGAACTTTTACGTTCACTAAAGTTATCTTATAATCAAGCCCGTCAGGCTGCTATTACTACCGAGCTTACTGAGATTGTAAGCGGTGCGGCAGCTTTATCCAACGGGTAATTACTTGTAAAGAATTAATTAAAAAGCCAAGCTTAACAGCTTGGCTTTTTTGTTTTACTGCCATGCCCGTCTAATTGTTGCTCAAATATAATTGTTAAACACACCCCACGTATTAGGTTGTCTTTTACAGATGTTCCAGCTATTTGGCTTTGTGTAACAAGTCTGTTGCAATAACGAGCCATAGGTTACATTTTAATTGCTCAAAGTATCAATAACAAAAGCTTAAAACTTAATGTTATGAAAATGAGCAACTTATTGGTGCTCCTGGCCGCGCTTTGCTTGTTGGGGGCCTGTAAAGGGAGTCCGGATCGATATGAAAGTTTGAATAAAGCCGATTCTGCCTCCATAACCACTGATAGTATAAATACTGATTCTGTTCAAAGCCGCTTAGTTAAAACTGCAGCTATGGAAATGAAGGTAGCTGATGTGCAAAAAAGCTGTGAGAGCATAACCCATCTTACCCGAAGTTACCACGGCTTGGTTATGCACCACCACATGAAAGCGGTAACAGAAGGTAGCCAGCGTATTCATTTAAATAAAGATTCTATTTTACTGGTTTCAGCATTTAGTACCGCTGCAGATATGACCGTGCGAATTCCATCTGATAGTTTAGAGCAGTTTGTGAGCCAAGTAGGCCACATGGGTTTGCGGGTAGATGTACGTCAAATGGATGTGGAAGATAAAACTTTAGATTATCTGGAAGCAAGCCTAAAGCAAAGTAACCGTTCGCAGATTGTTCATCAGCAGAACACCGGTAAGCTAAAATTTGAAGATCCTACCCAGGTAGTCACCCTGAAAGATGATATCACCAGTGAGAAAATTGCCAACAAGCGGATCGATGCCGCTGTAAAAAATAGCGTGGTTGATATTAGCCTATATCAAAACAATACCATCATGAAAGAAACAATAGCTAATGATGATACCGATAATTATCGTATTTCGTTCTGGAGCAGAATAGGTTTGGCGTTAAGCAGTGGTTTAACTATGTTTACTGATGTAGTTGTGTTATTAACCAATCTTTGGTTGTTTGCAATAGCTGGTGGTTTGATATGGCTGTTGGTGAAATGGTACAAGCGTAAAAGGCTTCCTACATCTCCTGCACTTAAAATTTAAATTTGTTAAGCTGAATTAAGCAAACATTTATATTTTTGTACGATTGTAATTAAAAAGTAAAGCCATGAGTTCAACACAAGGTGCAAACGAAACCAAATATTATGTATTTTTAACCTTAGCTATATTTGTGGGTATGGCTGGTGTGTTCGTCCGTTTCCTGGATGAAGTATGGGGCCACGGCTTTCTTTTTACCAGCCTATCAAATATCATTCTGATTATCGGTATACTGATGGCTTTACGTTGGGTATTTATTGTACTAAAGTAAACGCCAGCAAAGGTTAACTTATAAGATATAAAAAGCGGTTTCTATTAATAGAAACCGCTTTTTGTTTTAATATACTATCAGCTCCTGATAGTTGAACTTGATTATACAAACTAAAGCTTCTTGACGTTCAGCTTGCCAGCCTATGTTTTTCACGGGCTTGTAAACCCGATAATTTATCTTTCAATACACCACGTGCCCGGCATAAGGTAGTACGTGATACCAGTTCGGATATGCCCAGTACATTGCCAATCTCTTGGTGCGAGTAGCCTTCTATAGCATACAGGTTAAAAACATTCCGGTAAGTGTCGGGTAGCTGTTGTATCAAATGCAGCAAATCTTTAGCTTCCAAGTTATTGTTATTGTAAGTCATTTGCGTATGCATACCCTCGGGTAGTTCATCTGCTAACACCACTAATTTCTGTTTACGGTGTCTGGAAATAGCAGAGTGCACCATAATGCGGCGTATCCATCCTTCCAGGCTGCCTTCGCCGCGGTACTTGTGCATGGCACTAAATACTTTAATAAAGCCTTCTTGCATAACGTCCTGCGCTTCATCACGATCAGCAATGTAACGCAGACACGCAGTTAGCATACGTGGTGCCAGCAATTGGTATAATAATTCTTGTTGCTTGCGGTTATGTTGTTTGCAGCCTTCCCAAATCCGTTTCAACGTAGTTTCTGTAGCAATCATGACTTTGTCAATTTCTTGATTACCCTTGTGCCAATTTTAACACCATTTAAGTAAAGTATTGATAGCTAGTCATATAATTTTGAAAGAGCGAATAGAATTGTTCGATATCGAACACTAGCAGCATTGCACCGAACGCTTTTTAGCCAAGTGTACAATGCGTATCTTTGCACTATCCGGGATAAAAACCCGGCATATCAACATGATTAAAGAAATTGAACTGGTGTGCTCGCCCGAGCAACACGAAGATGAATCCGCTTTAAAAAACTTAGCAGCTATTGCTACTAAACTATCACCCAAGCGCATTATTGCTGTTCAGATTATAAAACGTTCTATCGATGCGCGTGGTCGCAAGGTAGTTTACCGTATGCAGGTAAAGGTTTTTGTAGATGAACCTTATCAACCTGAAAACTTCACTACCCACTACCCTGACGTTAAAGATAGAAAACCGGTAATTATTGTGGGCGCTGGCCCGGCTGGCTTGTTTGCTGCCCTGCAATGTATTTCATCAGGCTACAAGCCCATTGTTTTAGAGCGTGGGAAAGATGTAAAACAACGCCGGCGTGATTTGGCTAATATTAACAAGCAAGGCTTAGTTAATCCTGAATCCAACTACTGTTTTGGTGAAGGTGGGGCAGGTACTTACTCGGATGGTAAACTTTATACCCGGTCAACCAAACGGGGAGATGTAAACCAAGTTTTGAAAATATTTGTAGCACATGGTGCCTCGGCAGATATTTTGGTAGATGCTCGTCCGCATATTGGTACGAATAAGTTGCCGCATATTATCACTGCCATGCGCGAAACCATATTGAATGCCGGAGGCGAAATTCAGTTTGATACTAAAGTAACCGCACTGGATACTCAGTTTGATAAAATAGCCGGTGTACATACGGCGGCTGGCGATCATATCAAAGCAGATGCCGTTATACTAGCTACCGGCCATTCGGCACGCGATGTATTTGAAATGTTGCACCGGCAGAATGTTCTAATTGAAGCCAAGCCTTTTGCTTTAGGTGTACGTATTGAGCACCCGCAAGAAATTGTAGATAAAGCGCAATACCATTGTGATATACGCGGACCATACCTGCCGCCATCCTATTACAGTTTGGTAGAGCAGGTAGATAATCGGGGAGTGTTTTCGTTTTGTATGTGTCCCGGCGGTATCATTGCTCCTTGCTCAACCGAACCTGGCGAAATAGTAGTCAATGGCTGGAGCCCATCCAAACGGAATAATCCTTATGCTAATTCAGGTACCGTGGTGCAAATCAATCTAGAAGATGTTGTGGGCAATAATAACGACCCTTTTAAATTATTGCGTTTTCAGCAGCAGGTTGAACAAGCCGCTTTTGCAGGAGGTGGAGGTAACCTGGTTGCTCCCGGTCAGCGCATGATTGATTTTGTAGAAGGGCGAATTTCAACTGATTTACCTAAAAACTCCTATCTGCCCGGCGTAAAAAGTGTAGAATTAAAAGAAGTGCTGCCAGACTGGATACACCAGCGTCTGCAAAAAGCATTACCAGCGTTTGGCCGTAAAATGAAAGGTTATTACACCAACGAGGCTATTTTGGTAGGCGTAGAGTCGCGAACATCATCACCCGTAAAAGTTCCGCGTGATCGGGAAACTTTGCAGCATCCGCAAATCAGCGGTTTATACCCTTGTGGTGAAGGCGCTGGTTATGCAGGAGGCATCATTTCGGCAGCTATTGATGGTATTAATTGTGCATTAGCTGCAATAAAGCAGTTAGGTTAAAAATATAAGATTCAACAGCAATGCAATGTTGAAGGTTGAAAAGCAACCTCTAAGGTGTGTCTAAATACATAGTACATTTTAGAGGTTGCTTTTTCTATAACTCGCAATAAGGTTAAAATTTAAAGGTTTTCTTCCGAAGACGGCATAGCTTTATCTTCTGTTTTGGGTTCATCCCATCCCCATCGGCCTCGAGGCCCACACCGATGACGGCTGAACTGCTCCCGAAATTTCTCCCGATCTTCTGGACTCATGTTTTTGAATTTTTCTGCCATACGGTTACGCATCCACGGCGTGCCTCCGCCAAACCGTCCGCCACGGCCAAAGCCGAATAATATTTTACATAATATGAAAATCCCCATAGCCTGCCAAAAGGTAATTGTGCTTACATGCAAAATATCGGGCAGCAGGTTGTTCCACAATTGCATTACTATAAAGCTGATTATTGTTAAAAAAGCAGCAGCTATAATCGGCACGAAAATAAATCGGCCTTTATAAAATATTTTTCTCATCGTTTTTTACTTAATGTTTTGTTAACTCCTCGTACAATTGTTTTAATCGCTTACGCAGATGCAATACTGCATAGCGTTTGCGCGATACCAGCGTTTGTACATTTACGCCGGTACGCTCGGCAATTTCCTGAAACGGCATATCGTCCAGCTCCTGCCAAATAAATACCTGTTTCTGCTCTGGTGGAAGTTCATCTAATGCGGCAAAAAGTTCTTCCCAAAATAAGTTGCGCAAATATTCTGTTTCGGGGGTTTGGGCATCGGTGAATAAAATGGCGCTGTAATCCGGCTCATCGTCGGTGTCATTATTGCCAAACAAGTCGTCCAGTAAGCTTTCCGAATGCTTGCGGTATTTATCCGTAATTTTATTGCGGGCTACACGGTACAGCCAGGCCCCGGTTTGTTCAACCGGTGAGGCGTTGACCATTGCGCTCAGCTGATACCAGACATCCTGCAGTATGTCTTCAGCATCCGCATCATTTTTTACCCGCCTGCGGATAAACGACAGCAAGCTTTGGCCATAATCTTTAATGGCTTTCAGGAGGTAGCTGTTTTTTTCTTCGGGCATCAGAGCGGTAACCAAGGTATTTATGTTTTTATTTAGGCAGACGGCTTAGCCTTAAAAACATTTTAAGCAAATAAGAGAAATTTTCAGAAGGTTGAAAAGCATTGCAACAAGTAGATGCCCGTAAATAGGGCCGGCTAAAACATTGTGAACAAATTAGTTTTTCTATAACTATGGAAACTGCTCAACAGCTTCAATTCGAATTAAGTAATGTTTTTGATGGTCAACCCTGGTATGGCACCAACATTAACCGGTTGATTGGTCAGGTAAGCTGGCAAACAGCTTATGCTAAAACCAGCAATGGCGAAAATAGTATTGCTCAAATCATATTGCATATGATTGGTTATACTGAGGAAGTAATAAGTAGGCTACAGGGCAACCCGGCCGGTGTACCAGCCCGCGGGGATTGGCCGGATGCAGGTTTACCCGGCGAACAAAACTGGCAGGAATTGGTTGTTGAATTAAGTAGGGCCAATGATAACTTGATGCATGCGATGCAGGCTTTGCAGCCTAGCCAATGGGAACAACTCATTAACGATCAGCGTGGCAGTGAGCCCGTAACCAGTTATAAAGAACTTATACGTGGCTTTATTCAGCATCAGATTTATCATGCCGGTCAAATTGCTATATTAAACCATATACACCATGTTACTTAAAGAAAAGAAAACTTTGATATTAGGTGCCACACCCGACACTAGCCGCTATGCTTATCTTGCTGCTAACCGCTTGGTGCGCACCGGGCACGATATTGTAAACGTAGGTATTAAAAAAGGTGAAGTGGCCGGTGTACCTATTGAGAAACCAGAAACCATACATGCCGATATAGATACCATAACGCTGTATGTTGGGCCGCATAACCAGCCGCCGTTGTATGATTATATACTAAGTACCAACCCTAAGCGAATTATTTTCAATCCAGGTACTGAAAATCCGGAATTGAAAAAGCTGGCTCGCGAGCGGGGAATAGAAACACTATCAGCCTGTACATTGGTAATGTTATCAACAGGGCAGTATTAATTCAAAAAGTTTACTGTAAAAGGAGGGATATACTAGCTATTCAGCAGAATCGGTTAATGTTCCTCCTTTTGCAGACTGTGTACTTAGTATTCTTATTTCTTTCGGGTAGTAATTATTCATCCTATTAGGTAACAACTTTGCCCAACCCAGTACTTGCCCTACATACATCATTAAGCTCCATCCTTTACTTTCGGCGCTTAAATTATTAAGGTTCTCTTTCCGCAAATAGACAATGGCTTGCTCGTAAGTAAGTTCTGTTTGTAAAAACATATTTTTGTTAACCAATAAACTTAAAGCCAATTCATGGTCGGGTATTAAATCTTTACCGGCCATTTTACCTAAACGAATACCTGATTTTTTAATGTACAAGTATTGCTGTAAGGTATTTAAACTATCTTTGTGCACTTTCGGAATTACCAGCCAATCTTCATTTAATTTAAAAAAGTGTAGCTGGTCCGGGTTTTCAACATAAGATTTAAGCTTATCTATTTCCTTGTAATCAGGTTTTTGTGTCTTGGGTTTATAGTTAGATAAATAACCACTGCTCTCTTTTTTACGCAAGCAGGCTGCAAACAAGCCTTCACCTTTTACCTGATCCGGGTAAAACCGGTAACTCCAGGCTTGATGCCGGGCCGATTGGCTTTCTACAATACCCCATTCGGCAGGTACAGGTATGCGCACGGTTTCAACATCAAATTCTTCACAAAGCCAATCTAGAACTGCTTCATCTTCTTCATAAGAGTATGAGCAAGTAGAATAGATAAAATAGCCACCTTCCTGCAAAGCCGGATAAACATCAGCCAATATACGTTCCTGCCGCTGCTGGCACAAAGTTACATTAGCTTCCGACCATTCTTCCATAGCTGCTGGATCTTTGCGGAACATACCCGAGCCGGAACAAGGGGCATCCACTACTATAATATCAAAAAAGCTTTTCAGCGCACTGAAAGTTTTAGGGTCGTTGTTGGTGACTACTACATTAGCCCGCCCCCAGCGGTTTAGGTTATCGGTAAGTATAGGTACACGGGTTTTAATAATTTCATTAGCAACTAATAAATCATCTTCTTGCATAACAGAACTAATGAGTGTGCTTTTGCCACCTGGTGCGGCACATAAATCCAATATCTTTAATGCATCTTCATCATTACGGATATGCTTCAGTATATAATCAATAAACATAGAAGAAGCTTCTTGTACATAATAACACCCTGCATGAAACAGTGGATCAAATGTAAAAGAAGGACGATTGTTCAGATAATATCCATTAGCACACCAGGGCACAGGTTGCACATCAGGTACCGGGATAGCTTTAAATGGATTAATCCGAATAGATGTTGGCGATTGTCCATTTACATGCGTTTGTGTAAAGGTATCTTGCTGAAAGCCTGGTGCCTGATGTAATGAGGTTAAAAATCCTGACGGGAAATGTGCTGCTTGCATATATAATACAAAGATACACATTCACAACATGGCATTAACATAAGCCTGTAATTACGAAAAGAACAAAAAGAGTTAGTTACAAGCTAGTTGCAGTAAAGTTTTCAAAAAAGATAAAATATATTTGTTGGTCTGCTTTAAATGTCCTTATCTTTGATGCCCTGCAATTGAGTAGGGTAGTACATTGACAAAAGCGAAAAGCTTTTCAGGGATAAAAAACTTTTTTCAAAAAGTACTTGACGGGAGGTATAAAAAGATATACTTTTGCACTCCGTTTCGGAAGCGAGACGGTTAGTACATTGAAAGAGGGGGAAAAAGGGAAATGGGACCTGGAAGCTGAAGCGGCGGAAGGGGAGCTGGAGTGCCAGGGATTTAGCTGAGAAAGTAGGCTAAAAAAAACTTTAAAAAAGTACTTGACACGAAAGAGAAAGAAACTTACCTTTGCACTCGCAAACTGAAAGCCAGAAAAGTTCTGAAGTACGCTGAAAAGGCGGAAAGCTCCGAAAAAAATTAAAAAATAAATTTGGAGAAAAAGAAAAAAGCTTTACCTTTGCACTCCCAATCACAACGAAAGGGAAAATAAAAAAAAAGAAATCTTCGCAACGAAGATGGATTAAAAATCAGAAAGTCTATTCATCGCAATGATGACAGATATAAAAGCCTAAGCGAGATGCGGCGGCGAGAAAGTTCTTTTAAGAAGTAACATGTAGCGTAGCGGGAGGTAGTAGAAGTACTACACTCTGTCAAGAAAAACAAACCTTTAAGTTAAACTTCTGAATACTGTATAAAGATACAAATAATCAGATTTCTATTTTGAGTAATAGGGTCTGGATACAAACAAAACATTTTACAATGGAGAGTTTGATCCTGGCTCAGGATGAACGCTAGCGGCAGGCCTAATACATGCAAGTCGGACGGGATTGAGCTTTCGGGCTCATGAGAGTGGCGCACGGGTGCGTAACACGTATGTAACCTACCTTTATCAGGGGGATAGCCTCTCGAAAGAGAGATTAACACCGCATAAAATCACAGTGCAGCATTGCATAATGATCAAATATTTATAGGATAAAGATGGGCATGCGGGACATTAGCTAGTTGGCGGGGTAACGGCCCACCAAGGCGACGATGTCTAGGGGATCTGAGAGGATGGCCCCCCACACTGGTACTGAGACACGGACCAGACTCCTACGGGAGGCAGCAGTAAGGAATATTGGTCAATGGAGGCAACTCTGAACCAGCCATGCCGCGTGCAGGAAGACGGCCCTACGGGTTGTAAACTGCTTTTGTACCGGAATAAACCTTTTCACGTGTGAGAAGTTGAATGTACGGTAAGAATAAGGATCGGCTAACTCCGTGCCAGCAGCCGCGGTAATACGGAGGATCCAAGCGTTATCCGGATTTATTGGGTTTAAAGGGTGCGTAGGCGGCCTATTAAGTCAGGGGTGAAAGACGGTAGCTTAACTATCGCAGTGCCTTTGATACTGATGGGCTTGAATGCAGCTGAAGTGGGCGGAATGTGACAAGTAGCGGTGAAATGCATAGATATGTCACAGAACACCGATTGCGAAGGCAGCTCACTAAAGTGCGATTGACGCTGAGGCACGAAAGCGTGGGGATCAAACAGGATTAGATACCCTGGTAGTCCACGCCCTAAACGATGAATACTCGATGTTGGCGATATACGGTCAGCGTCTAAGCGAAAGCGTTAAGTATTCCACCTGGGGAGTACGCCCGCAAGGGTGAAACTCAAAGGAATTGACGGGGGCCCGCACAAGCGGAGGAGCATGTGGTTTAATTCGATGATACGCGAGGAACCTTACCCGGGCTTGAAAGTTAGTGAATGATTCAGAGACGAATCAGTCCTTCGGGACACGAAACTAGGTGCTGCATGGCTGTCGTCAGCTCGTGCCGTGAGGTGTTGGGTTAAGTCCCGCAACGAGCGCAACCCCTATGTTTAGTTGCCAGCATTTAAGGTGGGGACTCTAAACAGACTGCCTACGCAAGTAGAGAGGAAGGAGGGGACGACGTCAAGTCATCATGGCCCTTACGTCCGGGGCTACACACGTGCTACAATGGGCAGTACAGAGGGCAGCTACCTGGCAACAGGATGCCAATCTCAAAAAGCTGTTCACAGTTCGGATCGGGGTCTGCAACTCGACCCCGTGAAGTTGGATTCGCTAGTAATCGCGTATCAGCAATGACGCGGTGAATACGTTCCCGGGCCTTGTACACACCGCCCGTCAAGCCATGGAAGCTGGGGGTACCTGAAGTATGTAACCGCAAGGAGCGTCCTAGGGTAAAACCGGTAACTGGGGCTAAGTCGTAACAAGGTAGCCGTACCGGAAGGTGCGGCTGGAATACCTCCTTTCTGGAGCAGTATTCAACCAAGAAGAGACGAAAGAAGGCCAGTAAGGATAGAGAATTCTGCTACGCACATGTATTTCTTAAGATTAAAAGAAGAAAAGAGAAACCCAAAAGAAAAAGCCATATCAGTACTATAGCAATATAGAGTGGCTGTTATACCAACCAAAGTCTCGTAGCTCAGTTTGGTTAGAGCACTACACTGATAATGTAGGGGTCAGCAGTTCAAATCTGCTCGAGACTACTACTGGCAGGGTTGAAAGTTCAAGGTTAAAAGTTCCAAGCGAAAAGCGCGGAGAGCGAATAACCGGTAACTAACAACTATTCTTATGGGGAATTAGCTCAGCTGGCTAGAGCACCTGCCTTGCACGCAGGGGGTCAACGGTTCGAATCCGTTATTCTCCACGATGTGGTACAGACTCAAGAATATAGAATACAGAGTCAAGATAATAAAAAGTCTTGCATCCTGATTCTAAGCGCTTGATTCTAATCACAAAAAGTTCTTTGACATATTGGAAGAAGTAATTGAAAAACTGAGAAGACAACAGTGGGACAGTTAGTAAGTTACGAGTAATGCGTTGTGCGTTGCGGGTTTACCCGGAACAAACATCGCAGAGCACGCAATAGAAAACTATCCAAATAAAAGCATACCTATCTGAGCAAAAGCAGATAGTGTAGAAGAAAGTAAGAAAGGGCACACGGAGGATGCCTTGGCTCTCAGAGGCGATGAAGGACGTGATAAGCTGCGATAAGCTCGGGGGATTAGCAAATATGAATTGATCCCGAGATTTCCGAATGGGGAAACCTAATCTATTGAAGATAGATTGCAAATAGCGCGAACCTGCTGAACTGAAACATCTAAGTAAGCAGAGGAAGAGAAAACAACAGTGATTTCCTGAGTAGTGGCGAGCGAAAGGGAATTAGCCCAAACCGTTTATGTTACGGCATAGACGGGGTAGTAGGACTACGATGTGGTACAATATAAAGAAGCGGAAGGGCATGGGAAGGCCCGCCATAGAGCATGAGAGCTGCGTACGCGTAATGAGTATTGACCTAGTAGGATCCTGAGTACCGCGAGGTCGGAGACGCCTTGTGGGAATCAGCCGGCACCATCCGGTAAGGCTAAATACTCCTGAGAGACCGATAGTGAACCAGTACCGTGAGGGAAAGGTGAAAAGAACCCCGAACAGGGGAGTGAAATAGAACCTGAAACCGTGTGCTTACAAGCGGTCGGAGCAGACTTTGTTCTGTGACGGCGTGCCTTTTGCATAATGAGCCTACGAGTTACTCTTCTCTGGCAAGGTTAAGCGGTTAAGCTGCGAAGCCGAAGCGAAAGCGAGTCTGAATAGGGCGTGCAGTCAGAGGAGGTAGACGCGAAACCTTGTGATCTACCCATGGACAGGTTGAAGGTGCCGTAACAGGTACTGGAGGACCGAACCGATAAACGTTGAAAAGTTTCCGGATGATTTGTGGGTAGGGGTGAAAGGCTAATCAAACTGGGAAATAGCTCGTACTCCCCGAAATGTTTTTAGGAACAGCCTGGCGGTTGAGTTATTCAGAGGTAGAGCTACTAATTGGGTGCGGGGGAGTCAAATCCTACCAAATCCAGATAAACTCCGAATGCTGAATAACATTACGCTGGAGTGAGGCTCTGGGTGCTAAGGTCCAGGGCCGAGAGGGAAAGAACCCAGACCATCAGCTAAGGTCCCCAAATTACTATTAAGTTGAACTAACGAGGTCCGGCTGCACAGACAGCTAGGATGTTGGCTTGGAAGCAGCCATTCATTTAAAGAGTGCGTAACAGCTCACTAGTCGAGCGGCCGGGCATGGATAATAAACGGGCATTAAATAGTATACCGAAGCTATGGATTACATCATTAGATGTACTGGTAGGGGAGCATTCTGCCGCCGGTGAAGCATGACACGACAAGTGCATGTGGAGGTTGCAGAAAAGCAAATGTAGGCATAAGTAACGATAAGGCGGGAGAGAAACCCGCCCACCGAAAGACTAAGGTTTCCTGATCAACGCTAATCGGATCAGGGTTAGTCGGGGCCTAAGGATCAGCCGAAGGGCGATTTCCGATGGACAACAGGTTAATATTCCTGTACTTTTTACCACTGCGATGCAGTGACGGAGTAGTGACACTTCCGCGTTCTGACGGAATAGAACGTTAAAGGCCGTAGGTATAGATTGGGTTGTAAAGTACGCCCGGTTTGCTGAAAGCTGATAGTACCCAAAGCCCTCGGGTGGCGGGATAGTGAAGGTAATCAGACTTCCAAGAAAACCTGCTAAGCTTCAGGTGGTAAAAACCCGTACCGTAAACCGACACAGGTAGTCGAGGAGAGAATCCTAAGGTGCTCGAGTGATTCATGGCTAAGGAACTCGGCAAAATGGCCCTGTAACTTCGGGAGAAGGGGCGCTGTCAGCAATGGCAGCCGCAGTGAAAAGGCCCAGGCGACTGTTTAACAAAAACACATGGCTTTGCAAAATCGAAAGATGACGTATAAGGCCTGACACCTGCCCGGTGCTGGAAGGTTAAGAGGGGATGTTAGTCGCAAGGCGAAGCATTGAATCGAAGCCCCAGTAAACGGCGGCCGTAACTATAACGGTCCTAAGGTAGCGAAATTCCTTGTCGGGTAAGTTCCGACCTGCACGAATGGTGTAACGATCTGGGCGCTGTCTCAGCCATGAGCTCGGTGAAATTGTGGTATCGGTGAAGACGCCGGTTACCCGCAACGGGACGGAAAGACCCCATGCACCTTCACTACAACTTAACATTGATATCGGATACAGGATGTGTAGGATAGGCGGGAGGCCGCGAAGCGGGTTCGCTAGGACTCGTGGAGCCAACCTTGAAATACCGCCCTTTCTGTATCTGGTGTCTAACCCGGTAACGCCGGGGACATTGTTTGGCGGGTAGTTTGACTGGGGTGGTCGCCTCCAAAAAGGTAACGGAGGCTTTCAAAGGTAAGCTCAGTACGCTTGGTAACCGTACGGGGAGTGCAATAGCATAAGCTTGCTTGACAGTGAGGCAGACAAGCCGAGCTGGGTCGAAAGACGGATATAGTGATCCGGTGGTTCTGCATGGAAGGGCCATCGCTCAAAGGATAAAAGGTACGCTGGGGATAACAGGCTGATCTCCCCCAAGAGCTCATATCGACGGGGAGGTTTGGCACCTCGATGTCGGCTCGTCACATCCTGGGGCTGGAGAAGGTCCCAAGGGTTCGGCTGTTCGCCGATTAAAGTGGCACGCGAGCTGGGTTCAGAACGTCGCGAGACAGTTCGGTCCCTATCTGTTGTGGGCGCAGGAAGTTTGAGTGGGGCTGACCTTAGTACGAGAGGACCGGGTTGGACAAGCCTCTAGTGAATCTGTTATGACGCCAGTTGTACTGCAGAGTAGCTACGCTTGGAATAGATAAGCGCTGAAAGCATCTAAGTGCGAAACTAGCCACAAGATGAGACTTCCATTGAGGGTCGTGGTAGACTACCACGTTGATAGGTTACAGGTGTAAAGGTGGTGACATCATAGCCGAGTAATACTAATTGCCCGAAGCTTTCTTCGTCAACAGATCAGGTGCTGCATTCTTTCCGGATGCAGCACCACAATCAAAAACAATCAGCTGTGTCTTTTCAGCCATCAATCACTTCTTTCAATACTATGTCATTGTTGTATAGTCAGCGTCTTTAGCTACGGGATACCCGGATCTGAAAACCCGCAACGAAAAACAACATTAAAAATATTCAGGTGCCTATATCGGCGGTGTCCACCTCTTCCCATTCCGAACAGAGAAGTTAAGCCCGCCAGAGCCAATGGTACTGCGGTAACACGTGGGAGAGTAGGTCGGCGCCAACTCTTATCAATTACCCCCTCTAGGTCCATCCTACGAGGGGGTTTTTGCTTTTACAAACTTTGGAAATCCTGTAGGCTCACTCCGTACTCCATACAAAGAGCTACTGCCCCTTTGGGGAATGCAGTAGCTCTTTGTATTGGTAAGTAGGCTAGCTTAAGCAGGCAGGCCCGCCAAGAGCTTCTCCGGTGACACCGGTAAGTCCCGTACCCGGATCCCCGTGGCATGGTATACCGCATTCACCACCGCTGCCGCCATCCCCGTAATCCCTATCTCCCCTATACCGCGTGAACCAATCGGCGAAATAATGGTGTCTGGCTGGTCTATAAACTTCACGGTAAAATCTCCCATGTCGCCATGTACAGGTACCAGGTAGTTAGCTAAATCATGCGTCACAATACGTCCACGATTAGGGTCATATTCTGAACCTTCCATCAACGCCATGCCTATAGCAAAAATTTGTCCACCCATAATCTGGTTGGTAGCGGTTTTCTGGTTCATGACTTTACCAATGTCCATTACGCCGACTACTTTATCAATATATACTTTACCTAGTTCCGGGTCTACCAACACCTTCACAAAGTGAGCTCCAAAAGAGTGAAAAGAATACTTCTTTCTATCTACGGCTTGGTCTAGCTGCACTGCCGGATTTTGCTCACTTTCTTTTTGACTTGCATCACCACCATTACCACTTGCCGGATTGGCCTCCTGTGTTTCACGCGTGGAAACGTTGGTGGTGGCCTGAGCCTCTACTTGAGGTTTATTGTTACGGCCAAGTATTTCTGTGTAGCTTTCCCCTCTGCTGTTATCATTAATCAAAACCAGTTTGCCATCCTTTAATATTACGTTTTCTTTGGGATGCTTGTATAAAGGAGAGCTCTTATCAGCAATAGCTATTTCTATCACTTTTCCTAGGGCGCCAATAGCGGCGGCGCGAATAGCGGGGCCTACACTAGCGGTCACCTGCGAACCACCGGAATTTGCTCCTTGTGGGAAATCGCTGTCGCCTAATTTTACCTTTACCTTATCTACTGGTAAATTTAAGGTTTCGGCTGCAAGCTGGGTCATGATGGTATAAGTACCGGTTCCAATATCTTGAGTCGCACACATGAACTCGGCATGCCCATCAGCATATAAGATAGCTTTAGCAGATGATTTACTGCGGTTAGCCGGGTAAGTAGCCGTAGCCATACCATAACCTACCAAATATTTCCCCTCACGCATAGAACGTGGTTGTGGGTTACGGCTCGACCAGCCAATAGCATCTGCTCCCTGCTGGTAACAGGCTTTCAAATTTTTAAGCGAGAATGGCTTATTCTTTTGCGGCTCAATATCCGTGTAGTTGATTAAGCGCAATTGTACAGGGTCCATGTTCAGCTTATAAGCCAATTCATCCATGGCTATCTCCAAACTTACAGTGCCGGGCGCCTCGCCAGGGGCACGCATAGGGCAGGGGGTACCTTTATTCAGACGTACTAAACTATGGCTTACATCCACATTCGGGCAGGCATACAACATGGAGGTAGCTACTCCAGCAGTTTCTACAAATTCTTCTACAAAAGAAGTTTCAACAGTCGATGCATGTTTTATAGCCGTTAGTTTACCACTAGCATCAGCACCTAACGCTACGTTTTGAATAGTTTGTGAACGTCTGCCGCCTGTAGTAAACACTTGCTGACGCGTTAATGCCAGCTTTACGGGCCTGTTAACCAGCTTAGCTGCCATGGCTGCTACAACTGTGTTGGGCCATTGAAATCCTTTTGAACCAAAGCCCCCACCAATATAATAAGATATAACTCTTACCTTTTCTTTCGGCATACTTAAAAATTGAGATAGCAAGCCTTGGCTTCCCGCTACTGATTGGGTAGCATCATATACCATCAGCTTATCACCTTCCCAAGTGGCAATGGTAGCATGAGGCTCCATAGCATTATGGTGGTATACGGGGGTACTATAAGTTGCTTCTACTTTTACCGCTGCACTTTGCATTGCCTGTTCAGCATCGCCACGTTTTACCTGCACTTCCGATCCGCCTAAACCTTTAGCCGGTTTATAGGCCTTGTCCATATTTTTATGCAAGTCAAATTGTGGCTCTTGCTTATCATAGCTGATTTGTAATAAACTGGCACCATGTTGGGCCTGCTCCAAAGTTTCAGCTATGACTACGGCCACAAACTGTCCATCATAAAAAATGCGGTCACTTTGCAGGGGCAGCAGGTCTTTTTCGGCAAACTTACCCTGCCCAGGATCAGAGCCTTGCGGAAAATGCAGCTGCATCGCATTTTTATAGGTGAGTACATCAATAACCCCGGGCGCTTTTTTAGTCAGCGTAGTATTGATAGTATTAATATGTCCTTTAGTTACAGTACTCAGTACAGCAACGCCATGAACTAAATTATTTATCGAAAATTCAGCAGCGTAAGTTGCTGCTCCGGTTACTTTAAGTCGTCCGTCAACACGGTCAACAGCCTGTCCAACTAAGGGCGTGCTCATGCCATTCCTCCTACTTTAGTTAAGGCTTGTACCAAAGTACGTTTAGCCAGTTCAATTTTAAATCCGTTATCCTTATAAGCTTTAGCGCCGGTTAATGCCGCTTGTGCTGCTGCCTGGTATGCCTTATGTCCGGCTGGTTTCCCTACCAGCGCCTGTTCGGCTGCCATTGATCTCCAAGGTTTAGTACCTACGCCACCTAAGGCAATGCGCGCTGCTTTAATGGTTCCATTTTGTATATCCAACGCTACTGCTGCTGAAGCTAAGGCAAATTGGTAAGAGGCCCTGTCGCGTGCTTTCAGGTAGTGCGATTTGGCTGCAAAAGGTAATGCAGGTAGTTCAACCGAGGTGATGAGTTCACCAGGGTGTAGGTTATGTTCCAGATGCGGCGTTTGGCCAGGTAGTAGATGAAAATCAGCAAATGGAATAGTCCGTGTACCTTTAGGGCCTTGTACGTGAATAATAGCACCTAAAGCCGCCATAGCCACACACATATCACTGGGGTGGGTAGCTATACATTTATCGCTGGTGCCTAATACAGCATTATCACGGTTGTAGCCGGGTATGGCCGAACAGCCCGATCCGGGTACGCGTTTATTGCAAGGAAATTGTGTATCGTAAAAGTAAGGGCAGCGGGTACGTTGCATCAGGTTACCTCCAGTACTGGCGGCATTACGTAATTGTGCGGAAGCACCTGCCAGTATAGCTTCTGATAATACCGGATACTTTTGACTAATAACCGGGTGATAAGCCAGATCACTGTTCTTAACCAATGTACCTATCATCACGTTACCGTTAGATAGAACTTCGATTTTATTCAAGTTAAGTTGATTGATGTCAATCAGCGCTGGCGGGTTTTCAATGTAAAGCTTCATCAAATCAATGATGTTGGTGCCGCCAGCTATAAATTTAGCGCCATTGGTGGTAGCTGCCTGGCTAATGGCTGCTCCAGTATCATGGGCGCGGGAGTATTTAAATGGATTCATGGGGAGTTGATGGAATAAGTAAAGGCTATGCTTGTTGTTGTACCTCTTTAATAGCTTCCAGAATATGCTGATAAGCACCGCAACGGCAAATGTTTCCGCTCATCGATTCCCTGATCTCAGCATCGGTATGCGCATGACCTTCTTTTACTAAGCCTAAGGCCGAGCAAATTTGTCCGGGTGTGCAATAACCGCATTGAAAAGCATCATGCTTAATGAAGGCTTCCTGCATGGGGTGTAGTTGTTCGCCGTTTGCTAAGCCTTCAATGGTAACAACCTGGGCACCTTCGCACATAGCTGCCAGGTGCAGGCATGAGTTCATGCGCTTACCGTCAATCAGCACCGTACAAGCGCCGCATTGGCCATGGTCGCAGCCTTTTTTACTACCGGGCAATGCCAGCCTTTCACGCAAGGCATCAAGCAACGTAACACGCGAGTCAAGCGTTAAAGTTTGTGCTTTACCATTAATAGTAAGGTGAGTAGTCACTATTTCGGTGCCCAAGGCTGCTGCACCACTTTCAGGCATTACCGTTTCTGCTTGAGTAAGGAGTGGTGTGGCAGCTATAGTAGCACTGGCTAAGCCAATTTGGGTTAAAAATTCTCGGCGCGTTGAACCACTCAATGGCACATCCTGCCCGCCGTTATCCTGTTGGTTTTCGTATTCCGAATGTTCCATAAGTAGTTAGATCCAAAATGAGTATGGTGAATTGAAATACAACAGGTTAGGTGAATCAATGTTTAAACGCCAATGCTATTTGTAACGATTTTAAATTGCACAAGACAGCCTTGGTGCCCGAACCTAATCTGCACAGTATTGTTACATCTGGAAATCATCTCTTTCGGCTGGGAAACCAGTAAGAACCAGAGATTGACAGGAATTTAGATTATTAACGCTCCTAATACCATTATGTTTTAATATGAATAACGCTTTTGAACAAATTCAGCAAACTCCTGCGTGGCCGCTGGTGCATGCTGTGCCCGACCCTGAACTGGCGCAAACAGTTAAGCTCACCATTAACGGGCAAGAATGCCATTTAAAAATTGAGCCTTGGGTTAGTTTACTGGATGCCTTGCGCGAGTATATTGGCCTTACCGGAACTAAGAAAGGTTGCGACCATGGTCAGTGTGGTGCTTGCACCGTGATGGTAGATGGCAAGCGTATTAATTCATGCATGACCCTGGCTATCATGAAGCAAGGTTGCGAAATAACTACTATTGAAGGCCTCACCAAAGGAGATGAGCTGCACCCCATGCAGGAAGCGTTTATTGAACATGATGCCTACCAATGTGGTTACTGTACCCCAGGTCAAATCTGTTCGGCTGTGGCTTTGGTAAAAGAAGGCAAAGCTAATACGCGCGATGAGATTAGCGAACTGATGAGTGGTAACATTTGCCGTTGCGGCGCCTATACCAATATTGTAGATGCCATTATGCAAGCGAAAGGAGTGATGAATAATGAATAGATTCACTTACGTCAGTGTAACTGACCCGCAGGCAGCCATTGCAGAAATGGATGAACACGATAGCCCTAAGTTTATTGCCGGCGGCACCAACTTGTTGGATTTAATGAAGGAAAATGTAGAGCGTCCTGATCATTTAATTGATATCAATCATCTGGCTTTTAATAAAATTGAGGACGGTCCTGATGGTGGGCTGCGTTTAGGCGCGCTGGTTACCAACGCTGATACGGCCTGGAATGAGCAGGTAGAGCAGCGTTATCCATTACTTTCCAAAGCCATTCTGGCTGGTGCATCAGCCCAGTTGCGTAATATGGCTACTAATGGTGGTAACCTGATGCAGCGTACCCGTTGTTATTACTTTTATGATACGGCTACTCCCTGCAATAAGCGTGAACCGGGCTCTGGTTGTTCAGCTATTGGCGGCTACAATCGTATTTTAGCTATTTTAGGTACCAGCGAAGATTGCATAGCTACCCATCCGAGTGATATGTGTGTAGCTTTAGCTGCTTTAAATGCTACGGTAAACATCACTGGTAAAAACGGAGATCGTAGTATTCCGTTTGCTGATTTTCATAGGCTACCCGGCGATAGGCCTGACTTAGACAACACTTTAGATGCAGGCGATATTGTTACCTCCATTGATTTACCGGCTAATGGTTTTGCGAAAAATTTTGAATACCTGAAAGTACGCGATCGGGCATCCTATGCTTTTGCCTTAGTATCGGTAGCTGCTGCACTGGAATTAGAAGGTACACATATTAAAGAAGCCCGATTAGTCTTGGGCGGAGTAGCTCATAAACCTTGGCGCAACGCCGATGCTGAAGCGGTGCTGAACGGACAGGAGGCTACAATAGAAAACTTTGAAAAAGCAGCTGCTTTGGTACTGGAAGGTGCCAAAGGGTATGGTGATAACGACTTTAAAATTGAACTGGCCAAACGGGCTATTGTAAGGGCGCTGAAAACAGCTGCCGGAATGGAGGAAAACGTATGACCAGTAATTATATAGGCCAACCAGTTAGCCGCGTTGATGGCCGTGCTAAAGTAACCGGACAAGCTAAATATGCTGCCGAGTTTAACGTGGTGAATGGCATTGTATATGGGTTTGTGGTATCCAGCCCTATTGCCAAAGGAAAAATTACAGTTGTAAATACCCGGCAGGCATTAGCTCAAAAAGGCGTACTGCAGGTATTTACGCACGAAAATGTATCAGGCTTAGCTTGGTTTGATCGTAGTTATAAAGATCAGGATTCGCCATCAGATGGTTCGCCATTTCGGGCATTTCAAAGTCCTGAAATACAATTCAGCCAGCAACCTATTGCGCTGGTAGTGGCCGAAACCTTTGAGCTGGCCCGCTATGCTGCCGGTTTAATTCATTTTGAATACGAGGTAGATGAAAAGCTGGTAGCCGGTTTAGAAGAAAACCTGGATAAAGCCCGTAAGCCTAAAACTTATAAAGTACCTATGGCTAAGCCTCGCGGCAAAGCAGAAGATGCTTATGAGCAATCGGCCGTAAAACATCATGGCGACTATTACCACGGCAGTGAACACCATAACCCTATGGAGATGCATGCCACTACTGTAATTTATGGAGAAGATGATAAACTAATTATTTACGACAAAACTCAAGGGGTACAGAATAGTCAGAAGTACGTTAAAAATGTGTTTGGCCTTTCTACGGAAGAAGCCCGGGTAATTTCACCTTTTGTGGGTGGTGCTTTTGGTTCGGGTTTACGGCCGCAATACCAGTTGTATATGGCGGTACTTGCTGCCTTGGAGCTAAAGCGTTCTATTAAGGTAGTGCTTACGCGGCAGCAAATGTTCTCGTTTGGTCATAGGCCGGCTACACTGCAAAAAATTGTAATGGGCGCGTCTGAAGATGGCAAGCTGCAATCGATCATGAACCATGCTTATACCGAAACTTCGCAGTTTGAAGAATATACTGAAAACATCGTAAACTGGTCGGGCTACCTGTACCAGTGCGATAATGTAAAGTTTGATCATCAGATTGTACCGCAGGATGTGTACACCCCTTTGGATATGCGTGCGCCGGGTGGTGTAACCGGTGTATATGCTATGGAAGTAGCCGTAGATGAATTAGCTTACAAAGCCGGTAAAGATCCGCTGGATTTCCGGATATTGAATTATGCCGAAAAAGATCAGAATGATGATTTACCTTTTTCAAGCAAGGAGTTACGTCAATGTTACTTGCAAGGTGCCGAGCGCTTTGGCTGGAGCAAGCGTAACGCCGAGCCGCGCTCTATGCGTGAGGGCCATAGCCTGATTGGCTGGGGGGTAGCTACCGGTGCTTGGGAAGCTCAGCAAATGCCGGTACGGGCACGTGCATTATTTTCTATAGATGGTAAGCTGGTCGTAAGTTCGGCTACTGCTGATTTTGGTACCGGTACTTATACCAGCATGACACAGATTGCAGCTGACACCTTAGGGTTAAACATTGAAGATGTACTCTTTAAACTGGGAGATAGTAGTATGCCAATGTCGCCGTTATCAGGCGGTTCCTGGACGGCATCTTCGGTAGGTTCGGCTGTTTATTCAGTTTGTGAGAATGTAAAAAAGAAGTTATTCAGTTTAGCACGTAAGGTGGAGAATTCACCCTTTGCAAATAGCGATACTGAGGATGTCGTGTTTGATGGTGGCCGTATCAGCCTGAAAAGCAATCCGCAGGTTTATTTAACCATGACCGAGGTTATGCAGAAAAGCGGTACGAACGTAATTGATGAAGATACCATCTCGTTGCCGAATATGCTGAAGCAGAAATTCTATTCACGCTATACGCACTCAGCTGTGTTTGTAGAGGTGAAGGTGGATGAAGATTTAGGTACTATTCAGGTAAGCCGGGTAGTCAGTGCAGTAGCAGCTGGCCGTATCATCAATCCTAAAACAGCTCGCAGTCAGGTATTGGGTGGGGTAGTATGGGGTATAGGTCAGGCGTTGGAAGAAGATTCAGTGCTGGACAACCGCTTTGCCCGTTTCATGAACCACAACCTGGCCGAATACCACGTAGTCGTTAATGCCGATGTTAAAGACATTGACGTGATTTTTGTAGAAGAGCACGATGACGTAGTAAACCCGTTAGGTGTAAAAGGCTTAGGTGAAATTGGTATTGTAGGCGTAGCCGCAGCCATTTCCAACGCTGTTTATCATGCTACGGGCAAGCGAGTTCGCGATTTACCTATCCATCTGGATAAGGTGATGTAAATAGTTGATGACATTTTAAATGCTTCAGGCATTTGAATCATATACATTAAAACAACAATGGTGCAAGCATGATAGCTTGCACCATTGTTGTTTTAGTATTAGCCATAGCTGCTTGATGAGAAAATACAAGTTAACAAAGCTGATATTCATGCCTTTTACTTGTAATTTAATACGTTTTGTAGTTTATTCGTATAGATAAACTACAAACTTTGCTTCCAATGGCTTATTCCTGGTTTAAATATTTATTTGTTTTGAGCATAGTACTGACTGTAACAAAAACAAGCTATGCGCAGCCTGCTGTCCCATTCGAAATTACTTCACAAGGTCATATCGTCGTTAAAGCCAAAATAAATGGTGTTGAAGGCAACTTCATATTTGATACAGGTGCAGGCTTAACATTGGTAACTAAAAACTTTGCCAACAAACTGGGAACGTTACACAAGCAGGATGGAAGCTATACCTCTTTCCGGGCCACCGGGGAACCACTTACAGCAAATTTATACGATGTGGAGTCGGTTGCCTTAGGTAGCTTTACCGAACAACATGCGCAGCTAACCATTTTTAATGTGAACTTAGGCCCTATAGACGGATTAATTTCTTTAATGAGCTTCCGTAAGCAGCCCTTTACTATTGATTATATTCATAAGAAAATAATTTTTGAAACCGATAAAAGCTTGGCTGCTATTCATAAAAAGGCGCATGTAGTACCCCTGCAATTAGAGATTTCAAGAGATAAAGCTCTTGATGTATTTGCATATTTTACGGTAAATAACAAGCTAACTCTCCAGTTTTTAATTGATAGCGGTTCCGGTATGAATATATATAGACTCAATACCCGATACATTACCCCGCTGGGCATTGATACAGTAAATGCTACGAAAACTACTCACCCGAGCGAGTTTAACCCTAAAGTAGTAACCGCTATATATAACGCTAATGTGCAATCCATCGTTGCTAAAAGTTCAGCGGCTGTTGCCTGCCAAAATGTAAAAGCTTCATTTATTGATGGACTGATTTATGATGGTGTTGTTTCTTTAAACTGGATAGGCAAGCAAATAACTTTTGATTTGAAAAAGCAGGAAATGCTGGTGTGGTAAGTGCTGGTAATTAATGATACTGGTATTTATTACATATTTAGCTCTACTACAAGCTTAAGGTGTAAACCCCAAGAGGTGCTCTGTACAACTCCCTGATCTTCTCCAAAACATTCTTCACGTTAAAACCTTACTTTTGTGATTGTAGCGTTATTCATTCATGAGTACATCCGAAAAGACATTTACCCACATCAATCCTGACACCAACTACCCGGCTATGGTAGATGTGAGTGATAAGCAGGTTACCAAACGTACGGCCCGCGCACAAAGCATTGTAATACTGGGCGACGAGATTATGCGCCATTTGGCAGGTAATGATATCCAGACCAAAAAAGGTCCGGTATTTCAAACTGCTATTATAGCCGGTACCATGGCTGCTAAAAAAACGTCGGATCTGATACCGCTATGCCACCCGTTGGCCTTAGAAAACTGTAAAGTGGAAATTAGTGTGAATGAGCAGCAGGAAGTAGTAATTCAATGTACGGCTACTATTACTTCTAAAACGGGTGTAGAAATGGAGGCACTTACCGGAGCCAGCATTGCAGCCTTAACCATATACGATATGTGTAAAGCTTTTTCGCACGATATCATCATTAAAGAAACCAAATTGCTACAAAAAACAGGAGGCAAAAGCGATTATGGACAGTAAGCACGAAAAACACACCAAGCTAAGCCGACCTAATACAGGTGAGTTTAACCGCCATGAGCTGGCTATATTAGGTACTACGTGTGGCAACATTCGTAATCTAGCTAATATCTGGATACAGGCTTTATCCCGTCAGTACCGAATCGCCTTTGTGGATGCCGATCATAAAGCACCTGAAACGGATGCTGATTCGGCGTTGGCACATGGTGCCGCTTTGGAGTTTACCGACCGTATTAGCTATCGTAGCTTTAACTACCAGCAGGAGTTTAACAAATTTCAAAATCAAAGCTTATTTAATGGTCAGGATTTGGTGCTGATAAATGGTAATCATTTTAAAGCCCAAAGCCAAATTGTAGTTGTCGATCCAATAAAACCCTTAGATAAAAAGCTGGATAAACTTACCCAGGTAGTTTTGGTGCTACTTGCTGAAGGTGTTACTACAGTGCCCGAATACTTGCAACCCTACACACAGCATATTCCGGTGTTAAGCATGAATAATACGGAGGCTATTACTGGGTTCATCCGTCAATATATAACTGAAAATCTGCCCCCTTTATATGGCTTAGTACTGGCTGGCGGTAAAAGCCAGCGTATGGCCGCCGATAAAGGTAGCATTGCTTATTTTGGTAAAAGCCAGCGCTTACATGTGCATGAATTATTAAGCCAGCATTGTCAACAGGTATATGTATCGTATGCCGATGAGCAGGCTATTCATCATGATGAGCAGTTACCCGTAGTATTAGACACTTTTACCGGCTTAGGGCCTTACAGTGGCATTTTATCAGCCTTCCGCACCAATACCAATGCAGCCTGGATTACCCTGGCTTGCGATCTGCCTTACCTATCACCCGAAACTTTAGCTTATCTGGTGCAGCATCGTAATTCATCTAAAATAGCAACTGCTTTTATGGATGCCGAAAATAAGTTTCCGGAACCGCTAATTACCATTTGGGAACCGCGGGCATACCCGGTATTGCTACAGTTTTTAAGTCAGGGGTATAGCTGCCCGCGTAAGGTACTCATCAATTCGGATGTAGAATTATTAACCGTACCTGATGTACGCGAACTGCAAAATGCCAACTATCCAGAAGACCGGGAGCGGGCCTTGCAGTATTTGCAAGAAATTAAATCTGTGTGAAATCTGTTATCTTGGCCACATAAATCGACTTTAAAAGCACTATGAAAATTTTTAATCTGCTAGTAATTAGCTTTGCTGTTATTGCTGGTTTGCATGTTTCAACGGTTCAAGCACAAAGTGTTACCATCAGCGGTGATAATATTAAGCCCTTAACCATTAGCCGGGGCGAGTTTCAGGATATGAAACAAAGTGTTATTATGGCCAAAACGCATGATGAGAGGGTGCGCCGCTATACCGGTGTGCCGTTAGCTGATTTACTAACCCGTGCCGGTGTATTATTGGGTGATACCGCTAAAAGGCAAACCGTGATGAGCTATGTGGAAGTAACTGCTGCCGATAACTACAAAGCCATATATGCACTGGCCGAAATTGATCCGCTTTTTGCCAACCGCCCGATCATTTTGGCTGATCGGGTTGACAAAAAAGATTTGTCGGCTCAGGATGGTCCTTTTCAAATTATTGTACCTGGTGAAAAGAAACATGCCCGTTGGACACGCCAAGTAACTAATATTCGTCTGGTAGTGGTAAAACCATAATTACATTCTTCTGCATACTATGAAAAACTTAATTATTCTATTCCTCATCTTATCATCAGCTTTTACGGTTGATGCCCAAAAGCTACAAGTAGCTGTAGCCGCTAATGCACAGTTTGTAGCCAAAATGCTGGTTAAAGAATTTAAAAAAGAAACTGGTATAAAAGCCGACCTGATTGTAGGGGCCTCAGGCAAGCTCACCACACAAATAGAGCAGGGGGCACCTTTTGATATATTCCTGTCGGCTGATACCAAGTACCCGGATGAACTATATGCTAAGAAGTTGACGTTGAACAAACCAAAAATATATGCTTATGGCAGCTTGGTGATGTGGAGTAAAAAAAACATCAGCGTAGCTAAAGGTATTCGTTCATTAACCAATCCGGCTATCCAAAAAATAGCTGTAGCTAACCCGACTTTAGCCCCTTATGGCGAGGCTACTATGCAAGCTTTGAAAGCTACTGGACTAGCCACTACCTTGCAGCCTAAATTGGTATTTGGCGAAAGCATTGCCCAGGTAAATGAATATTTATTATCGGGGAATGTTGATGTAGCTTTTACCGCTAAATCGGTTGTGCTGGATATGACCCAAAAAAATAAAGGTAATTGGAAAGAAGTAGATGCCAGGTTGTACAAACCTATAGCCCAAGGCGTGGCTATACTGAAAAACTCAACCGGTAAAAATCTGGTTCATGCTCAGCGGTTTTATAAATTCCTGTTCAGCCGCGAAGCCCGTAGCATTTTTACCATATATGGGTATAAGTTCTAAATAAACACATTGCTGTGCTTACCGACTACCAACCCTTATGGCTTACCTTAAAACTGGCGCTGATTACTACAGTCTGCCTGTTAGCTATAGGCATTCCGGTAGCGGCTATATTGGCGCAAAGCAAATCAAAATTCAAGCCCTTTGCTGAAGCTATCATTAGTTTACCCTTGGTGTTACCACCTTCAGTATTGGGTTTTTACTTGTTACTGGCCTTTAGTCCGAATTATGGATTGGGTAAAATACTGGAAGCTACTTTTAACCTGCGGCTGGTGTTTTCGTTTACCGGCTTGGTTATCAGTTCTATCATTTACAGTTTGCCGTTTATGGTGCATCCGGTACAGGCCGGGTTAGAAGCATTGCCTGGTAGTTTGCGTGATGCTTCGCACACGTTGGGGAAATCAGATATTACCACATTCTTCAGGGTTCTGTTGCCAAATATTAAACCGGCTTTGTTATCAGGCATCGTGCTCACTTTTGCTCATACGCTGGGCGAGTTTGGTTTGGTGCTCATGATTGGCGGTAATATTCCTGGTGTTACCCGTGTAGCCTCTATTGCTATTTACGACGAGGTAGAGGCATTGAACTTTAACACGGCACATGTTTATGCCGCTATATTGTTGGTGGTTTCTTTCAGCATTTTGCTTACGGTGTACTTGACCAACAAGCGTTTGTTTAAACAGGTAGTAGCATGATTAAAATCAGCGTACGTAAAAAGCTGCATTTGGCTCATGGTTCATCTATGTTATCGGTAGATGCCGAGTTGCCTGCTCAGGCTTTTACAGCCTTATATGGGCCGTCGGGTGCGGGTAAAACTACTTTGCTCAAAATTATAGCAGGGCTGTTACAACCTGAAGAAGGTATTATTGAGGTGAACGGCGAAACGTGGCTCAACACGCATCGAAAAATTAATATGCCGATACAAAAGCGAAGTATCGGTTTCGTGTTTCAGGATTTTGCCCTATTCCCAAACATGACCGTTAGAGAAAACTTGTTGTATGCCTTGCCCAACCGTAAACAAACTGATGTTATTGAAAGCTTGCTGACCAAAGTTCATCTGAAAAATTTAGCCAACCGTAAACCCGATACTTTATCTAGCGGACAAAAGCAACGCGTAGCTTTAATACGTGCATTGATGCGAAAGCCGCAGTTGTTATTACTGGATGAGCCCTTATCGGCGCTGGATGATGCCATGCGGCAACATTTGCAGCAGGAACTGACAAGCTTTTACCAGGAGTATGGCATGAATGTACTAATAGTGAGTCATCACTTACCTGAGATTATCAAGCTTTCCAATCAGGTATTACAATTGGAAGGTGGACAATTGATAAAAGCAGGCACGCCAGATATGCTATTCAACCTGGAACAGAACCCTGATCAGCTACAGCTTATAGGCGAAGTGTTAAGTGTTGATGAACAGCAGGTAAAGCTCTGGGTAGAACATAGCATGATCAGCATTCCACTATCAGATAATACGGCTTTATGGAAAGCAGGCGATAAAGTGACGATAGCCTGTCATACCCGTGATTTACGTTTCAAAAAGCTTTCGTAACTTTATATCATTATACAAACCTTAGTGGGTTGCTGGTGTTGCTACACCAATACTGCCTGTAAGGTAGTTAGCATAAAACAGATACTTACTTATGGAAATATTGTTGTTTGGCATAACCCGCGAAATTGTGGGCCAATCCAAACTTACATTACCCGCCAGTGAAAACATAACTACGGTTAAAGCTTTAAAAAACTGGTTGGGTAATCAATACCCTGCTATTCAGGGCTTAACATCGTTGGCTGTAGCTGTGGATAATGAATACGTGCAGGATGATGATGTATTAAGCGGACATCACGAAATAGCCTTAATTCCGCCGGTAAGCGGAGGGTGATAAAACCATGTTAATTAAAGTTGTTGAACAGATTGATTTAAATGAGGCTTACGCTTACTTGCGTTCGCCGGATGCCGGTGCTGTTAACCTGTTTATAGGTACAGTGCGCAATCATTCAAAAGGCAAAGAAGTAGTAAGGCTTGATTTTGAGGCTTATGATGCTATGGCCATACAGCAAATGCAGCATGTAGCTGATGAGGCTGCCGCTAAATGGCCGTTGTGTAAACTAGCCATGATTCATGCTATAGGCGCTAAAGATCCCGGCGAGCCGGTAGTGGTGGTAGGTGTATCGTCTGCGCATCGTGAAGCATCGTTTGAAGCCTGTCGTTTTTTAATTGATGAGCTGAAAAAAACAGTGCCCATCTGGAAAAAGGAATTTTACGAAGATAATAGCGTGTGGATAAACGCACATCCATAATCTCATGGAAAAAAGTGTATTGATTGATAAATACGGAAGGGAACTGAACTACCTGCGGCTATCGGTAACCGACCGCTGTAATTTCAGGTGCTATTACTGTATGCCGGAAGAAGGTATTGACTTTGCCTCGCGCAAAGATTTAATGACCTTTGATGAAATGCTAACGCTATGCACCATCTTCTGCAACTTAGGTATTTCTAAAATTCGTATTACAGGTGGCGAGCCCTTTGTACGGAATGGCATTATGCCTTTTTTAAACAAACTGAGTGAGGTAGATGGCTTAAAAGAAATCACGGTAACCAGTAACGGTACATTATCTGATAAATATAAAGCAGAACTGTTGAGATTGGGTATTCGTAAGATCAACATCAGTCTGGATTCATTAAGTCGGGAGCGTTTTCATCACATTACCCGGCGTGATAGCTTTGACAGCGTTTATGCTGGTGTATTTCAGTTGCTGGATGCTGGTTTTGATGTAAAACTGAACTGTGTAGTAGCCGATAATAAAAATATACAGGATATAGTTCCGTTTATTGAGCTAACCAAAAATTATCCATTATCTGTACGCTTTCTGGAAGAAATGCCATTCAACGGCAGTGATGGCTCGCAAGTACTATCCGATTGGAATTACAAAACCATATACAATTACATCAGCGAGCATTATTCAGATATTAACCGCCTAATCAGTGATGCCAATTCAACTTCGGTTAATTACAAGATAGCTGGTTACCAAGGCAGCTTTGGTATCATTCCATCCTTCAGCCGTACATTTTGTGGCACCTGCAACCGCGTGCGCCTTTCAGCCACTGGCGAACTGCGTACCTGTTTATATGGTCCGCCGGTAACTAACCTGCGCGATCTGCTGCGTCAGGGCGCATCCATACCTCAGGTAGAGCAGGAAATACTGGCTGCTGTAGCCCATCGCGAACGTGACGGCTACGCTGCCGAAGCATTAAGTAACAACTCGGTACATAAATCTATGTCGGTACTTGGCGGATAAGCTAAGTACCTAAATAAGGTTATATATTTCATTAAGATATGCAGATTCATACTCCCCCTTCAGGGGACAAGGGGGCTGAACGTTATTCCCGTCAAACGCAATTAGCTAATTTCGGCGAAGCTGCTCAGCAAAAGCTACGGCAAGCCCGCGTGCTGGTAGTAGGGGCTGGCGGTTTGGGTGTTCCTGTATTGCAGTACTTGACTGGCATGGGCGTAGGTACCTTAGGACTGATTGATTCGGATGCGATTAGCTTAACCAATTTGCACAGGCAAATCCTTTATACAGAAGCTGAGGTAGGGCAAAGTAAAGTAGTTGTAGCTGCTGAGAAGCTAAAGGCGTTGAACAGCGAAATAAGTTTTGAGATTTATGAAGAAGCTTTAACACCACAAAATGCTTTAATCATTATACAGCAGTTTGATGTGGTGGTAGATGCTACCGATAATTTTGCTGTCCGCTACTTGCTGAATGATGCTTGTGTGTTATTAAATAAGCCTTGTGTGTATGGTGCTGTACAACAGTATGAAGGCCATGTAAGTGTATTTAATTATCAAGGCGGTCCTACTTACCGCTGTCTGTATCCTATACCACCATCAGCAGGCGAAATACCTGATTGTAATACAGCCGGGGTACTAGGTGTAGCGCCGGGTATTGTAGGATGCCAGCAAGCTTTGCAGGTGGTTAAGGTGCTTACGGGCGTAGGCAAAACTTTGTCTGGTCATCTGCAAATTTTTGATTTCTTAACCGACGATCAATATAAAATCAAGCTGAAAGCTAAGCCCGAAAGTCGGCAGATTACCAGTTTACAAAGCAGTTATGCTTCCCCAGTATGTAATACTGTAGCCTTACTCACGGCAGAAGAGTTGTATGACTGGTATGAAGCTAAGCAGCCTTTTCAGGTTATTGATGTGCGTGAGGCTAATGCTTTTGCAGAAGAGCACTTGCAGCACGCCGTATCTTACCCGTATTCAACATTCAAAGCTGAAGACATAGCTATTGTTGACAACGCACCTGTAGTGATGTTTTGTGAGAAAGGGGCTCGTAGTAATAAAGCAGCGCAATTGCTACAAAAGCTTTATCCATCGACTGCTATTTATAGCTTGGTGGGGGGGATGGATAATTGGCAGTATGAGTTTGATGAGGAGTATATAGTGCAGGGATAATATTTGTATTATGCTGGTGCTTTGTGAGGATAGGTAAAATGCTTTATTTCCGTTAGTGGATGTTACTTTTCTTTGATACAAAAGAAAAGATAACCACAAGAAACTAAGCATAAGCGTTCTCATGAACACCAATAAAAAATAAAACACAAAGTGAATAAACTTGCGGCTACGTTATGTTGCTTTGGAAGGTAGTGCTGTGGCTACTTAGTGCTACCCGCAATATTCCTGATGCCGCGAAAGGAAGGGTATTTATGTTTCTGTAGTTGAGTAGTTTACGTAAATTATCTACTTACACGTCATGGCGAGGTACGAAGCCATCTCTGCGGAGGTATAAACTAATATCTGTACCAACAGCAGAATCAAGCGCATAAATGAATTACAAACCGTTAATAAGAAGAGCGCAGGACTGGCAGAAAAGCGGGCCAGCGTAGGACATGAGCGCAGGAGCTTTTTTCTGCCTTGTCTTTTTGGTTACTTTTGTGATTAAGACAAAAGTAACTAGGCCCCTGCGGCCATGAGCAGACTAACTCTCATAAAGCATTAACTTTTAAATAAAGCAATAAACATGATCTCCGTACAAGAAGCGTTATCACTCGTTGTATCCCACAAAAAAGATCTAAGTATCGAAACTGTAGATCTGCTGCAATCTTATAAACGCATCTTGGCACAACCAGTAAAAGCAGATCGTGATTTCCCACCATTTCACCGGGTAACGATGGATGGTATTGCTATTAACAGTACAGCTTTTGAACAAGGTCAGCGTTCGTTTACCATAGAAGCTATTCAGCCTGCCGGCTCTCCGCAAATACAATTACAGAGTGCACAAAACTGCATTGAAGTCATGACCGGAGCCATGTTGCCGGTAAATACGAATGCAGTAATCCGGTACGAAGATTTAACCATCGAAAATCAAGTAGCTACCATAAACTTGGATACAGTTACAACTTATCAAAACGTGCACTTACAAGGTACGGATGAAAAAGCGGGTAACGTGTTGGTACAAGCAGGTGAGCAGATAACGCCAGCTATTATCGCTATAATGGCTTCAGTAGGTTTAGCAGAAGTGCAGGTTTACCGTTTACCCAAAGTAGCCGTATGCTCAACTGGTGATGAACTGGTAACGGTTACGGAGCAGCCGCAAGCACACCAAATTCGGCAATCAAACAGCTATATGCTATTAGCTGCCTTGAAGCAAGAAGGCATCCTGGCCAACTCATACTACCTGCCCGACGAACCTAATGCCATGATTGCTCAATTATTAAGCATGCTGCAACAGTATGATGTATTGTTGTTTTCGGGAGCGGTATCTAAAGGTAAGTTTGACTTTTTGCCGCAGGTTTTACAACAACTAGGCATGCAAACCATATTCCATAGTATTGCCCAAAAGCCGGGCAAACCTTTGCTGTTCGGCAAGTTTAATACCGGTGCTGTAGTGTTTGGCTGTCCCGGTAATCCGGTTTCTACCTGGGTATGTTACCAGCTATATTTCCGAACATGGCTGTATGTCTCTTTGCAGCAAAAGCCTAAACCAGTAATAGCAACGCTGACCAAAGACATTGTTTTTAAACCTGCATTAACTCAGCATGTATTAGTAAAGCTCAAGCAAGTTGATGAAAAGCTGATGGCTGAACCGGTAGATACCTCCACTTCCGGTGATATGGTGAACCTGATGCAAGCCGAAGGCTTTATTAGCTTGCCGGCCGAGCAAACTCATTTTTCGGCTGGTTCATTATTTCCGGTGTTGCTGTTTGATAATTAAGTAGCCAATATGGTTTTTCGGGATAATTGCTTTTGCAAGAGGTTAAAGCCAATGGTTGCTGCCAAGCATACACCGCCCAATGTCCACCATAGCAGGTTATAACCGCCCCAGTAAATAGCTTGGCTGCCTAGGGTAGGGGCAATAATTTGTGCAACAGACCATGCCATGCTGTACAAACCGGCATACTGTCCGGTGTTTTGTCCGTTGGTACGACTAATCCAAAAGGCATTCATGAAAGGCATACTCATAATTTCGCCAATGGTAATAAAGCCTACTACGAATAAGGCTGACCATCCCGAAGGTGGTAATACATTCAAAGCCATAAAGCCAAGGCCAGTAAGCAGTACACCCCAACTGATATAGAACAAGCCCGGCCGACGGCCTTCCAGTTTGTGTACCAGCACCATTTCAATAGCGACGATAAGTAAGCCGTTCAAGGCCATCAAAAAGCCAATAAATTGTTCATTAAAATGCCATTGTAGTTTGTAAAACACCGGCTGCATAGTAAATAATTGAAAAAAGCAGGTGGCAAACAGTATAACCAGGCCGGTAAAAACTAAATAAGTACTATCCTGGTAAGCAGAAGCAGAACTAGAGATTATTTTGCTTTTAACCTTCGCTACTATAGGTTGCTTATATACCGAACGAGGCATCAGCCTTAACAGCAATAAAGCCGAGAAAATATTGGTACAACCATCTACCCAAAACAGCAAATGGTAATTTACCGAAGCCAGAAAGCCGCCCAATGCACCGCCACAAGCCCAACCCAGGTTTACCGCCAATCGGTTTAAAGAATATGAGCGCGTACGGTTCTCTTCACTGCTGTAATGAGCTATAGCGGTAGAGTTAGCTGGCCGAAAAGCATCATTACACATGCTCAGGATAAAGGATACAACACAAACCCCTGCAAAGCTTTGCTGTAAGCCCAATAGAATAAACAAAGAACCACCGCTGAGCAGGGCACCTAGTTGTACATCATAAAACCCATAGCGATCTGTAATGCGGCCACCCATAAATGCGCCGGCAACTGAGCCAGCACCAAACATAGCCATTATTATACCTGCTTGTACAATGGTGAAATGTAGTTGCTGGGTACAGTAAATAGTCATGAAAGGAATAACCATGGTTCCGCTACGGTTTACCAGCATTACAAACGATAAATACCAGCTATTGCGTGACAATCCGCTGTAAGCTTTTTTATAGAGTTGAATAGTACTGTTGAGCATAATTTAACTTAACTCATTATACCTGTCATTGTCTGTGAGGACACAGACAACGGCAGTAAAGGTTATGGTATTCTAGAACACTTTATGTGTTGACTATAAAATATCAGCCATAAAAAAACCACTGCCTCATATACGCTAAGCAGTGGTTTTTACTTTATTAAATAAGGTTGTTTTGCTTAAATGCGTACAATATCAGCTCCTAATGCTTTCAGTCGTTCGTCAATGTGCTGATAGCCGCGTTCAATTTGCTCAATGTTGTAAATGGTAGATTTACCTTGAGCTGATAAGGCTGCAATCAGTAATGATACGCCGGCACGAATATCGGGTGAGGTCATGCTGATGCCGCGCAACTGTACCTGCTTATCTAAACCAATTACCGTAGCACGATGCGGATCACACAAAATAATTTGGGCACCCATATCCAGCAGTTTATCTACGAAGAACAAGCGGCTTTCGAACATTTTTTGATGAATCAGTACCGAACCTTTAGCCTGAATAGCGACCACCAAAATAATACTTAACAAATCGGGAGTAAAGCCAGGCCAGGGAGCATCGGCAATCGTCATGATGGAACCATCAATAAAGGTTTCAATTTCATAATGATCTTGTGCCGGAATGAAAATATCATCACCTTTCAACTCAATCTTAATACCCAAGCGCCGGAAAGTATCAGGTATAATACCCAATTCTTTATATTGAACATTCTTGATGGTGATTTCAGACCCCGTCATGGCAGCCAAGCCGATGAAAGAACCAATTTCAATCATATCAGGCAACATGCGGTGTTCGGTACCTTTCAGCTCAGTTACACCTTCAATAGTAAGCAGGTTAGAGCCAATACCGATAATTTTAGCACCCATGCGGTTCAGCATTTTGCAAAGCTGTTGCAGGTAAGGTTCGCAAGCTGCATTATAGATGGTAGTAGTACCTTTAGCCAGTACAGCAGCCATTACAATGTTGGCTGTACCGGTTACCGAAGCCTCGTCTAGCAAAATATAGGTGCCTTTCAAATCACTGGCATCTACCCGGTAAAAGCCTTCTTCAGGGTTGTAATTAAAGCGGGCACCTAATTTTTCAAAGCCCAAAAAGTGGGTATCTAACCGGCGGCGGCCTATTTTATCACCACCAGGTTTCGGTATAGAAGCTTTACCAAAGCGGGCCAGCAATGGGCCTACAATCATGATAGAACCCCGTAAACTGCCACCTTTGGATTTAAAAGCCTCTGACTGGAAGAAATCCAAATCAATATTAGCGGCTTCAAAAGTATAAGTATCTGCCGAAAGACGTTCGACCGTAACGCCCATATCGCCCAGCAGTTCAATAAGCTTATTTACATCCTTAATGTCGGGTATATTGCTTACCGTTACTTTTTCGCTGGTAAGTAATACTGCCGAAAGAATTTGCAGAGCTTCATTTTTAGCGCCTTGGGGAATGATTTCGCCCTTTAACTTTTTGCCGCCCTGAATTTCAAATGCGTTTTTCATATCTGTTCGTTATCAGTAAGTACCGGAAGTTATAGTCCGTACGCTATAATTTTGCAAAGATGAAATTTAAAATGCAAAAAACGATAGGCTGGTGGCAGAATATAGCGTATTAGAACCTAAGCTATATGCGCTATGCAGAAGGCAAATTAATCTAAAACCATCATGGCGAGGTACGAAACCATCTCTGTGCAGGCATGAACAGCTTGTTGGCTAGATGGCTTCGCTATCACTCGCCATGACATAAGGGAGATGATGCAGTACTATTTCAACTGTGTTAATGCTTCGCGTATGCGAGGTATCATACCTTGTATATCTTCCAGGGTTGAGGTGCCTACTGAAGCGCGGAACCAATTTACGCTATCATCAGTACCAAATGCTGAAAAAGGAACCAAAGCTACTTTGGCAACTTTAATCAGGTAGAAGTTAATATCGGCCGATGTTTGCAGCAAATCGCCAGCAGGTGTGGTTTTACCGGTATAATCTACTTTCACCGTTAGGTAAATAGCGCCCATAGGTTCAATCGCATCTACTGCGAAACCTTCTGTTTTCAATTGCTGAAAACCTTGGTATAAAGTATTCAGGCATTCCTGTATGCGGGCACTGAAGTTATTCAAGTAATTGTGCAATGGCTCGGCTTGTTGTATATATTGGGCAGTAGCTACTTGTTCGGCTTTAGGTGCCCAGGCACCCATGTGGCCTACAATAGAACGCATTTTAGCAATAATATTTTCCGGACCAAAGCCCCAACCTACACGCACACCAGTAGCAGCCAAACATTTTGATATACCATCAATATATACGGTGTAATCTTTTAATTCAGGGCGCAAAGTAACCGGATCATAATGCTTTTTACCAAAGGTAAGCATGGCATAAATCTGATCGTACATAATGTACAACGGTTTTTCACCAGGTTGGCGACTGGCATTTTCAGTAATTATCAAGTCGCAAATTTCTTCCAGATCAGCTTTTTCAAACATGGTGCCGGTTGGGTTTTGTGGCGAACACAGACACAACAGGGTAGCGCCTTTCAGGTGCGGTTTTAAATCGGCCGCTTTAGGCAAAAAGTTGTTCTCGGCATCAGTCGGAATCTGTATTTCTACAGCGCCGGTAATATGGCAGTAATGGTTATTGTTCCAGGATGGGGTAGGATAAATTACTTTATCACCGGCATCTACCAAAGCCAAAAAGGTGGAGTAAATTAATGGGCGTGAACCGCTAGCAATTAAAATTTCATGAGGGGTAACATTAATATGATGTTCTTCAGCTAAAAAGGTAGCTACCTGCTTGCGTAGTTCCAGCATACCATCGGCCGGTGGGTAATTGGTATGATTATGCTGATAAGCTTCTATAATATCCTGTTTTAACTCATCCGGTATAGGATAAATCTGCGGATCAAAGTCGCCGATAGTCAGGTTGGCAATTTGCTCACCTTGGCGGCGCAGCTCATTAATTTCATTACCTATTTTGATGATTTCAGAACCTTTCAGGGTTTGCGCTAATACTGATACGCTCATAACTAATAAATTGAGCGGCAAAGATAGGTGTTTTAGTATCAAGAGTACAGCGGCAATACTCAAGACTTTTCTAACAGTTGTGTTACGTAATAAGCTTGTTGAGGTATTTACAAAAGAAAAAAGCCTGCCTTTTTCAAAAGGGCAGGCTTTTTTCTTTAATTATTTTCCTTTTAGCTTAAGCTATTGATGGTTTACGCATTTTAATAATGCGCATCCAATGCAGGGCTTTCATTACCGGGTAAACCGGGTCAACTTCAAACCAGCGTTTGCCAAAGTTAGGGCTGTTTGGAAATTTATGGTGATTGTTCTGGAACAGTTCGCCTAACATGAAAAAGTCGAAAGGTGTAGTATTTTTTGATTTATCGCCATTATCAAAGTTAGAGTAGCCATATTTATGACCGCACCAGTTAACAATAGCGCCATGTAACGGGCCCATAATAAATTGGATAGGCAACAGTAAAAACATCCACCACTGGGTAGCAAAAGCTACATAAAACCAAGCGTATAATAGCCCAAACATCAAACGGGTTGAATTTAATGAACCATAATAATCTATTAGTCGCCATTCCGGGTAATTGCCTTTAAAGCGTGCTTCCGGTTCTTTCACTCTGCGTTCGTGTTCACGAAAGCTGATAGCTGTACGGTACATCATCTGAAATACATCGGTAAAGAAGTGAGGCGAATGCGGATCTTTTTCAGTATCACTGTAAGCATGGTGCTCACGGTGCATAATTGCATAAGCTCTCGGATTCAGGAAAGAAGAACCCTGGCTGATAAAAGTTAACGTGTGAAAAATACGCTCAGTGATTTTGTGCGTTGTAAACATTTTATGCGCCGCATACCGGTGCAGATAAAAGGTTTGAAAGAACAAAGACAAGAACCAGTGGGCTACAAAAAAGATAATGATTATCACAGTATGTAATGTATAATGAGTATATAAATTATCGTAATAGTTAATAATTGGCTGCAAAAGTACTATTAAATTATGGAATAATAACACTTTTGAATGCTTTTAAACGATTTTGAAACCTAACTAGTTTTACCAATTACCACATATATTTTTATTAATTGATAATCGCTTGGGGTTCAAGAATACCAAATTGTTCGGCTAAAAGCTGATACGATTGCAAACGGTCTTCAAAATGCTCGGTGATGGTAACGGCTATGAGTTCATTTACCTCATAGGTATTGGCCATTTGGGTAAGCTGCGCTTTTACCACATCAGGAGTACCTGTAACTACACGTCGGCGGTTAAGTTTAATGCGCTCCTGCTCGGCTAAGGTGTATGTTACATTTTTAATATCATTATAGTTTACCGGCATCAGGTTGCCGCCTTTTTCCAGTTGTGTAAACCGGTAGTCCATCAAAGCTTGTTGCTGTTGTATTCTTTCTTCATCTTCCGAACAGAAAACAAATAAGGCTACATTAGTTTCGGGTTGAGCCAAATCAGCTGATGGCTGGAAACGGCTGCGGTAAAGTTGTACAGCCTGTGCGCCGCCTACTGGATTAATAAAGTGCGCAAACGAAAAACCCATTCCAAAATGGGAAGCAAACATGCTGCTTTGTCCGCTGCTGCTAAGCAACCAGGTAGCCGGTACCGTTTGTACTTGTGGAATGGCGCGTATTTTGGTGCCAACCGGGCCGTTTTCGGCAGTATCATGAAAATAATTCTGCAAGTCCATCAACTGTTCAACAAAAGCTTGTTCACTGAATTGGTTGGATGGGTTAAGTACCGAAGCCGTAAGGCGGTCGGTGCCTGGTGCGCGGCCCATACCCAAATCTACCCGGCCTGGAAACAAGGCTTCCAGCATTCGGAAGTTTTCGGCTACTTTTAAAGCGCTATGGTTAGGCAGCATAATGCCGCCTGAGCCTATACGCAGGTTTTTAGTTTGGCTGCCCAGGTAAGCTAGCAGTACTTCGGGCGTGGAGCCGGCAAGGCTGCCTATATTATGGTGTTCTGATATCCAGAAACGGGTATAACCTAGTTGGTCGACAAAGCGGGCCAGTTCAATAGTTTCTTGTACGGCTTGCTCGGCAGTAACGCCTTTACGTACTGGCGACTGATCCAGCACGCTTAAACGAATTTGTTTCATATCCATGTATATACAATAATCAGGCTATGTAACAGGTTAGGTAATATCAAATTTGTTTTGTTGCGTTAAGATTATAAATTGATTGATCACTTTTACTTTAATTATGTTCAGATAGATTTTGACAGGTACTCTAAAATTATTCGTATTCAATATAAAACTGAATTATGATGCACTTGCTATTCATGTTTACCATGATTTTTTCTCAGCCTACTGATACGTTGCATTTAGCGGCTGATCTTAGAAAAGATAAAGCCATTTTGGCCGAGGAGCATGGTTATTACGTTGGGCAACCAAGTAAATATCACTTTGAAATATTTGAAAAATATGCAAAGTTGAATCTGACAAACTGTAAGTATTCAAGAAAAAAGGTCGGCAAGCATGTCATCAACTCTTGGAAGAATGTATCTGCACATTTAACAATATTTCAAGTGCAGAGTGTAATTGAAGTTGATACAATATTTGAGTTTGAATCTCTTAATGTAAATTCTGTTCACAAAGCTCCAAATGAAAAGTATCATATAAAAGCTACATTCTATTATAGGTCTTATATTATTGATGATGGCAAAAAACCTCAGCTTGTTTATATGAGTGAGTTGAAATCCGGACTTTTACAATACAGTGTAGGAAATAAGGTGACATTTCCTATTTATGAAGATATACCAATTGGACAGCAATATCCAAATTTAAAAGAAATCTTAAAAGTTATTGGAATGTATAGAGAATAGGTACTGGAGTTATTACTGATTAAAGATAAAAAGCGCCTACTGAAAAACTAATTGCCAAATATTAATTTGAGTAAAATAAAATATCAGTTTTCAAGAGAAACGAGGTATGCTTATGGAACAATTGTCTTAGTAACTGATGATTGATAATTGTTGTAGAATTATCACTATTATTATCTATGTAATAAACTATGTAAATCTTATTTGCTTAACCATAAACACTGACAAACTAGTGCCACCACTGCCAATAGTTTGTCAGTGTTACAGGGTGTTACACACTGAAACATGTAACACCTGTAACAGTAAGCAAATCATTCAACATTTTGCATCATCTTACATAAACGACAGCGAATTGCCTGTTGGGATATGTGTTACCTTAACTTCTGGTATATGCTGTTTCAGCCATTGCGCCATAAATGCTGAGCCTGGCTCTTCGCTGGCAATATGTCCTAATACAACTAGCGCCGTGGTTTTGCCGGTAGCCCGGGCATCTCTGATATATTCGGCCGTTTCCCATTCCGATAACTCACCACACAAAGCTACATCAGGCTGATACTTGCTGATGGCCTCAATTTGGCGTTGGCCACCAGCCGAACCCGGCATATAAATGGCGCTTTTACATACTTGCTGCGTGTTACCAATATAACGTACCATTTGAATGTTTAAACTTTTCTTGGCATGCGCAATGATATTAGCCAGTGTTGTAGGCGGCAAATTATAAATGTACTGGCTGGAAGTGCTAAATTTTTGCCACCCTAATTGGTCAACAGCGCCTTTTACAACACCATCGGCAGCCAGGCTATGTATATAGTCGTGGTTGCGCCATATCGCTATGTTGTGTTTTCTCAATAGATCGGTTTTGTAGCGGTAAACCTCATCGTGCTCCAGCCATTGGGTATTATCAGCATGGTTGTAAAAAGTAGGCTCGTGTGCAATAATAAAATTGGCATTCAGGTCTATAGCTTTTTTAATTAGCTCAATGGTAGCAAACATAGTAGTTACCACGCCGGTTACCTGAATATCCCGGTTGCCTGCTTTTAAAGTATCTACCGTGTTAGGGAAGGGTGCATTTGGGATCTGGCTGATAAACTTATCCATAATCTGTCCAACGGTTATAGGTTCTGCATCTAAAAAATTTGCTGCATGGCTTACCAGCGGTGCAGAAAATAGTAGTGCAGCGCCTGCGGCACCAGCCGTATGATGAATAAATTTCCGGCGGTTGATAGAATCGTCTGGGTTAGCAGGCTTATTTGGCATGAGGATTAATTTTTTCAAAGATATAGAAAGCACAAATGCTGTAAAACGGAAATATTTAGCTCTTAACTATTTTTACAGATTATATTGCTGATTTAACCAGCTGATTTACATAAAAATTAGCAGCAAACCACTTGCACGTCAAAGAAATACTCGTATCTTTGCAGTCCCGAAATTACGGGGTATAGTAAACTGTTTAATTAATTTAATATAAAGCAAGTGAATACGTTAAGTTACAAAACTGTCTCAGCCAACAAAAAGACCGTTAACAAGGAATGGGTAGTTGTTGACGCACAAGGCGAGATTTTGGGGCGCTTAACCTCTAAGATTGCATCAATCATCAGAGGAAAACACAAGCCAGGCTTCACCCCAAACGTAGACTGCGGTGATAACGTGATTGTTATCAATGCAGACAAGGTAAAACTGACCGGAAACAAATTCAGCGACAAGCAATATGTTTCTTACACTGGTTACCCTGGTGGTCAGCGTTTCATTTCTCCTAAGGAGTTAATGGCTAAATTCCCTGAGCGTGTAATTGAAAAAGCCGTTCGTGGTATGTTACCTAAAAATCGTTTGGGCAGAGCTATTTATGGCAACCTGTATGTTTATGCCGGCGCCGAGCATCCGCACGCTGCACAAAACCCAAAAACCATTTAACTTTTTAATTTAAAACGAGAAAAGAAATGCCAACAACTAACACTTCAGGCAGAAGAAAAACAGCTGTTGCCCGCGTTTACTTAAACGAAGGCAGTGGCGCCCTTACCGTTAACGGTAAAGATTACAAAGAATATTTCCCTACCTTACCTTTACAATACGTAGCTACTCAATCTTTACTGGTTTCTGGTTCAGAGGGTAAATTTGACGTGGTTGCTAACGTAACCGGTGGTGGTGTAAAAGGACAAGCAGAAGCTGTTCGTTTAGCTATCGCTAAAGCTATTGTTGAACTTGATGCGGAGAAAAAACCAGCTCTACGCGCTAAAGGTTTAATGACTCGTGACCCACGTATGGTGGAACGTAAAAAACCAGGTCGCCGTAAAGCACGCAGAAGATTCCAATTCAGTAAACGTTAATTTTTTAAGGAGGACACAACAATGGCAAGAACAACATATCAGGACTTACTGGATGCAGGTGTACACTTTGGTCACCTTACCCGCAAATGGGATCCGAAAATGGCTCAGTACATTTTCATGGAGCGTAACGGTATCCATATTATCGATTTAAATAAAACCTTAAGTAAGGTTGAAGATGCCGCAGCGGCTATCAAACAAATAGTAAAATCAGGCCGTAAAGTATTATTTGTAGCTACTAAAAAGCAAGCAAAAGATATCGTAGCTGATTATGCTAAAACCGTAAACATGCCTTTCGTAACCGAGCGTTGGTTAGGTGGTATGTTAACTAACTTTGCTACTGTACGTAAGTCAATCAAAAAGATGTCAAACATCGATAAATTGACTAAAGATGGTACTTACAGCAACCTTTCTAAAAAAGAGCGTCTGATGATTCAGCGTGAGCGTGTAAAACTGGAAACTTTATTAGGTGGTATTTCTGACCTGAACCGTTTACCAGCTGCTCTGTTCCTGATCGACGTTAAGAAAGAGCACATCGCTGTTTCTGAAGCTTTGAAGTTAAATATCCCAACCTTTGCCATGGTGGATACTAACTCTGATCCTTCAAACATCGATTTCCCTATCCCGGCTAACGATGATGCAACTAAATCAATTTCTTTGATTACCGGTATCATTATCCAAGCTATTCAGGAAGGTTTAGACGAGCGTAAACGCGAGAAAGAAGACGAAGCTGAAAAAGAAGCAGCTGCATCAAAAGCTAAAGCTGATGGTGGTGACGAAAACACCCGTCGCCGCAGAAATGCTGCTGAAACTGAAGCGCCGTCAACCAGTACTGACGTTACCGCTAGTGAAGGCCACGGCGCATAAGTGCCTGCTTCTGTAAAGAGCGTATAAAAGAATAAATTAAACTATTGTGGATTGTAGGAAAGATTGATAGATCTGACATACAATCCGCAATTTTTATAAACAGACTGTTGTAAAGCGGTATAAACGAGCCAATAGCTCATTGCTATTATCTATTTACAATTAATAAATAAACAAAGACATGTCTACAGTACAAATTTCTGCATCAGACGTTAACAAACTGCGCCAGCAAACAGGTGCAGGTATGATGGACTGCAAAAAAGCTTTGACTGAAACCAACGGCGATTTTGAAGCAGCCATTGATTACTTAAGAAAAAAAGGAGCTAAAGTAGCTGCCAGCCGTCAGGACCGTGAATCAAACGAAGGTGTGGTTATTGCCCGCACTTCAGAAACTGCCGACCGTGGTGTAATTATTGAATTAAACTGCGAAACTGACTTCGTAGCTAAAAATGCAGAGTTTATTGCTTTTGCTAACGCAATTGCTAACACTGCTGTTCAAAATAAACCAGCTACTATAGACGATTTATATAACCTGGAAATTGACACTGAAACCAATCGTGTAAAATTAGGTGAAGCTATCACCGACATGACTGGTAAAATTGGTGAAAAGATCGGTGTATCTAAATACGAAGTATTAGAAGCTGGAAAAGTTGTGGCTTACATTCACGGTAACTTCCGTTTAGGTGTATTAGTTGGCTTAAGCGCTAACCCTGCCGGTGCTGAAGAAGCTGGTAAAGACGTAGCTATGCAAATTGCTGCTATGAACCCAGTTGCTTTAGATAAAGATGATGTTGACGCTACTACTATTGAGCGTGAATTAGCTATTGCTCGTGAGCAAATCCGTGCTGAAGGTAAACCTGAAGCCATGGTAGAAAAAATTGCTGCTGGTAAGCTGAACAAATTCTATAAAGATTCAACTCTGTTAAATCAGGAGTTCGTAAAAGATCCATCTAAAAGCATCGCTCAGTTCCTGAGTGGTGTTGATAAAGGTTTAACTGTAACCGCGTTTAAGCGAGTTGCTTTAGGAGCTTAATTTTAAAATCCCCGCCTTTTATGAAAGGCGGGGATTTTTTTTGCATTCTACTTTTATTCAAACAGCCATGTTAACAGCTTTATACAATACTCTTATCGTATTTAACGGTCAGGTTACTGATGGTAAAGCTGTTATTATTGAGAATAGTCAAATTCAGGCGGTAATTTCTGTAAGTGAAATACCAGCTCAGGCTGAGCGTATTGACTTAAAAGGTGCTTACTTAGCACCAGGGTTAATTGATTTACAAATTTACGGTAGTGGAAAGCAGTTGTTTGGTGGGCATCCATCAGTAGCAGCTTTGCAGGAAATGGAGCTTGATTTACTACAGAAAGGCTGTACGGGCTTTTTAGCAACTGTGGCTACCAATATTGATGAAGTGGTTGTAAAAGCTATAGAGGCGGCTAAGGCTTACCGGCCGCAAGCTATAGGTAGCTTTCTAGGTTTGCACATGGAAGGGTCGTATATCAATCCGTTACGTAGAGGTGCACATCTTGAGCAGCACATCAAAAAAGCTACTCTGAAAGAAATAACGAATTGGATTAATTTGGGCGAAGGTAAAATCAAGATGATTACGCTGGCTCCCGAACTGCAAGATGCCGAAGTGCTCGAGTATTTAGCGCAGCAGAACATTATCCTTTCATCAGGGCATAGTGATGCTACTTATCAGCAGGCAAAAGATTTCATCAACAAGCCCATCAATGCAATAACACATTTGTATAATGCTATGCCGCCTATGCATGATCGGGTACCCGGCATTATACCTGCCATATTTGAACATAAACCTTACACCAGCATTGTAGCTGATGGCGTACATGTTGATTTTTCCATGATTCGGTTAGCCAAACGCGAATTGGGGGATAAGCTGTTTCTGATAACCGATGCAGTTACTGAATCAACTGATGGGGTATACCCACATCGATTTGATAAGAATAGATATGTAATGCCTGATGGAATCCTGTCAGGTTCTGCCTTAACATTGTTGAAAGCTGTGCAGAACTGTGTACAACATGCGGGAATCAGCTTAGGCGAAGCTGTGAATATGGCATCACTTTATCCCGCGCAACTAGCCGCATTAGCAAGTAAAGGAAAAGTTGAAGCCGGATATGACGCGGATTTAATTATTTTTGACTCGGAATTTAACATTCAGTTCACGTATTATAAAGGTAAACGATACTAACATTATATTAACTAAAACACTATAAACACGCATTCTGCATGAAATACAAAAGAATTTTACTGAAACTAAGTGGCGAATCGTTAATGGGTGACCGCCAATATGGTATTGACAATAACCGTGTACTGCAATATGCACATGATATAAAAACAGTGAGTGAAGCTGGTGTCGAGATTGCTGTAGTAGTGGGTGGAGGTAATATTTTCAGAGGACTAAGTGCCGAAAAATCAGGTATGGAACGTGCACAGGCTGATTACATGGGTATGTTGGCTACTGTAATTAACTGTATGGCTTTACAAAGTGCACTGGAAGGTATTGGGGTAGATACTCGTCTGCAATCGGCTATTAAAATGGAGCAGATTTGCGAGCCGTACATTCGCCGCAGAGCCATGACGCATTTGGCAACCGGTAAAATTGTGATTTTTGGTGCAGGTACCGGTAACCCTTATTTTACTACAGATACCGCAGCTTCATTAAGAGCTATCGAGATTAAAGCTGATGTGGTATTAAAAGGAACCCGTGTGGATGGAATTTACACTGCCGATCCGGAGAAAGACCCGACTGCCACTAGGTATGATGAAGTTACTTTCCAGGAGGTGTATGATAAAGGTTTGAATGTAATGGATATGACAGCTTTTACGTTATGTCAGGAAAATAAGCTGCCAATTATTGTATTTGACATGAATAAGCCAGACAACTTCCGCAAAGTAGCTGAGGGAGAACCTATCGGTACTTTGGTAAAGTAGAACAGGAATACAAAACCAGAACCAAGAAATAAGAGCCAAGGATCAAGTAGTAATATTGTATTTAGTAAATACTAGAGTACTACCTTGTTTTTTGGCTCTTATTTCTTAGCTCTAAATTCCAGTAGTTAGCTATTCATAATCTCTTCTATCTCTGCTGCCTCCAGCGGAATGTCGGCCATCAGGTCAATGTTGCCATTTTCGGTAATTAAAATATCATTCTCCAGCCTAATGCCTAAACCTTCTTCCGGAATATAAATGCCCGGTTCGCAGGTTAAAATGTTGCCAACTTCAAAAGGCTTGTAGCGGCTGGCATAATCATGTACATCCAACCCCAAGTGGTGCGAGGTTCCATGCATGAAATATTTTTTGTACAAAGGCATTTTTGCATCCTGTTTATCTACCTCGTGCCGTTTTAATAAACCAAGTTCAATAAGCTCACTGGTCATTATTTTACCTACCTCATCATGGTAGTCATTCCATACCGTTCCGGCTACCAGCATCTGGGTAGCTTGGCGCATCACCCGTAACACGGCATCATATACCTGCCGTTGTCTTGGCGTAAAGCGCCCGTTAACTGGTACAGAACGGCTCAGGTCGGCATTATAGTTAGCGTACTCTGCACCAAAATCAAATAAAATTACCTCACCATCTTTACAAATCTGGTTGTTGTCATTATAGTGCAGAATGGTGGCATTTTTACCAGAGGCAATAATGGGGCTATAGGCATGGCCGGTGGCACGTTGCCGTATAAACTCATGTATAATTTCAGCTTCTATTTCATATTCAGCTACGCCGGGCTTTACAAACTTTAATACCCGTACAAAGGCATCTTTAGTAATGGTGCAGGCTTTTCGGGTTAGCTCAACTTCAACGGCCGATTTTACCGGACGTAAATCGCGCAGTATGGGTGCGGCGCGTTCATAATGGTGTAGAGGGTATTTACTGCGTAAGTCGGCCAGTATGCGTAGATCACGGTATGGAACAGTATGTACATACCGATCATTTTCATTAGTATTAATATAAATATGGTCAGCATAATGAATAATACTGTGTAATATAGCATCAAAATCCTGCAACCAATATATTTGTTGAATACCTGATACCTTACGTGCTTCCTCTTTGGTATATTTATTACCTTCCCATACCGCAATGTGTTCGTTGGTTTGTCTTAAAAAAAGTACTTCTTTGTATGCCGGATTAGGACAATCCGGAAAAAGCAACAGTACACTTTGCTCCTGATCAATGCCTGTCAAGTAAAAAAAGTCAGGATTTTGTTTAAAGGTGAAATTTTGATCGCCACTCCTTACAAATTCGTCATTTGCATTGAATAAAGCTATGGAAGATGGCTTTATTCGCGAAACGAAATTTTTTCTATTTATGATAAATAATTTATCGCCTATGGATGAATATTTCATATTTAACAGTTTTTAATTTTTATAAAAACAATATTTTCCATTTCTTTGTCTCCAATATTACATGAATTGGAACGGTGTTTGGTAAACGTTCAAACATAAAACTAATTTTCAAAGTAAAATCACAATTAAAATTGTTTAATCTTAAAACTATGAACTATTCTACATTAAAGAAAACAGTCGCTTTTTCGTTTGCGTCTTTAATGGCAGTAGGAGCAGCTAAAGCTCAAACTTCCACTACTGACACAACTATGAAAATGTCGCAAACTGGTACTGCCAAAGTATTTGGTGGTCGCGGTCAGTACAAAACATTAAGCTTTGGCGTTAACGCAGGTATCTTATCACCTGCATTAGCTACCGGTGGCGTACATGATTTCACTGATTACAACGTTGAGTTAGGTTACGGTGCGTCATTAAGATGGCAACTGGCTCACTCATTCGGTTTACAATTAGATGCACAAGGTGGTGAAGTATCAGGTGATAACTTCAGCGCTATTGGTCGTACTCGTGACGGTTTGCGTTCTTATGACACTCGTATCTGGTCTGGTACTTTGAGCGGTGTTGTTAACGTAGCTCAAATTGATTACCTACGTCGTAAAAATGCTATCACTTTCTTCGTTAAAGGTGGTGCTGGTATGGTATGGTATCATCCAGAAGTTATTACTCAATCAGGTGCATTTGCTGAATATCTGAACTCTGATGGTTCAAAACATTACGTAAAAAGCTTAGTAATCCCTATCGGTGCTGGTGTTAAATTCCGTCTATCTGACGCGTTAAACTTCACCTTAGGTTACACTGAGAACTTTACTGATGACGATAACTTAGACGCTTTAAAACGCGGTTACCCATCTAAAGATAAATACTCATACGGTTACGGTGGTTTCGAATATACATTCGGTTCTTCATCAAAACCAAACCTGGATTGGGTAAACCCAGTAGCTATGATGTATGACGAACTGTATGATGCAGCTTTACGTCAAGAAGTTGAAGCTTTAAAAGGCCGTGTTACTAACGTTGAAAATGCAGTTAACGACCTGAAAAAAGATTCTGACGGTGACGGTGTATCTGATCAATTCGACAAATGCCCAGGTACTCCTGCTGGTACAGTAGTTGATGGTGCTGGTTGCCCAATCAAATTCCCTACTGATACTGTAGCTACTGCTACTGCTGCTGCTTACTCAAACATTCAGTTTGACTTCGATAGCTCAGTATTACGTACTTCATCTTACGGTGTACTGGATGCAGTTTCTGCTGATATGCGCTCTAACACTGGTAAAACTGCTGAATTAGACGGTTACGCTTCATCTGAAGGTACTGCTGCTCACAACATGCGTTTATCAAAAGACCGTGCTAACTCAGTAAAAACTTACTTAGTTAACTCAGGTGTTGAAGCTCGTCGTTTAAAAGTGAAAGCATATGGTGAAACTAACCCAATTGCTGACAACTCAACTGAAGAAGGACGCGTACAAAACCGTCGTGTTGAGTTCAAACAAAAATAATTTAACACACTTTTGATACTAAAAAGGGCTCCGGGTTATCCGGAGCCCTTTTTTTATTTACTTTTGTTGTATGTACTTTTTCCGTAAAAAAGACGATAACCGGCCAACAAGTTTTAACCTGAAAGTGATGCACATCATCAATGCTACGGCTATAATTATGTTTGTGCTGGGCATCATCTGGAAACTGATTGATTGGTTTATACTAAAAAAATAATGAGCACCGTAATCAACACTACCAATGCACCTGCACCTATTGGCCCATACAGCCAAGCTGTTTTAGCAGGTAACCTGTTATTTGTATCTGGCCAAATTGCCTTTCATCCGCAAACCGGCGAATTGCAGCTACAATCTATTGATGCCGAAACCCGTCAGGTAATGGACAACGTTAAAGCTATCCTGACCGAAGCTGGCCTTGATTTGAGTGCCGTGGTTAAAACCAGCATATTTTTGAAAGATATGGGCAACTTTGCTGAAGTAAACGAAATATATGGGTCATACTTTACCAGCAACTTTCCGGCCCGTGAAACTATACAGGTAGCGGCTTTGCCTAAAAATGTAAATGTTGAAATTTCTGTAATCGCTTATAAAGCCTAAGCTAACTAGCTTAGGCATATTATGTCTTGAACACATCCGTATTTCAAACACCTATTGATTATTTAAAGGGTACTGGAACTGCCCGGGCCGAAGTTTTGAAAAAAGACCTCGGCATTTTTACGTTTGAGGATTTGCTGCGGCACTTTCCGTTCAAGTACATTGACCGTACGCGCTTTTATAAAATCAGGGATATACAACCTGAATTACCCCACGTGCAGGTAATTGCCCGCCTTACGCATAAAGAAATTTTAGGCGAAAAGCACACCAAGCGGCTGGTAGCTCAAGTACAGGATGATACCGGTGTAATGGAATTAGCCTGGTTTCAGGGTATCAAGTGGGTAGAGAAGAGTTTGATAGTAGGCAAAGCTTACATCATTTTCGGTAAGCCAGGTTCGTTTAACGGCAAAGCTCAAATGGCTCACCCTGAGTTGGAGCAGTACTCGCCCGAAATACTAAAGCGTAAAGGTAATTTAACTTTACAACCTGCCTATAACTCTACCGAAAAGCTGAAGCAGTTTTCGTTAGATAGTAAAGGTTTACAGAAACTGGTAGCTGGTTTGCTGGAGCAGCACGCTAAAGATATTCATGAAAACCTGCCACTTTACCTTCGTCAAAAATTCAAGCTAATAGACAGGGCTGATGCTTACCGACAGATACATTTTCCTGAAAGCCCAGAGCAGTTATATGAGGCTGAACACCGGCTAAAGTTTGAAGAATTGTTCTTTATACAGCTTAAGCTGTTGCGTAATAAACTGCTACGTACCCATAAGTTTAAGGGTAATATTTTTGAAAAGGTTGGCGACTACTTTAATACCTTTTACCAGCATAAAATTCCTTTTCCGCTTACCAACGCGCAAAAGCGTGTACTAAAGGAAATACGGATAGATACCCAACGCGGCGTGCAAATGAACCGTTTGCTACAGGGCGATGTAGGTAGCGGTAAAACTGTGGTGGCCCTGATGAGTATGCTGCTGGCTATTGATAATGGTTTTCAAACCTGCATGATGGCGCCTACTGAAATCTTGGCCAATCAGCATTATGCTTCGCTAAAAAGCTTGGTGGGGGATGATTTTGTAGAGATTGCTTTGCTTACCGGATCAACACCGAAAAAAGCCCGAAAAGTCCTTCATGAACAACTAGCCAGCGGACAGCTTAAAATATTAATTGGTACTCATGCACTTATTGAAGATGCTGTGCAGTTCCAGAACTTAGGCTTCGTCGTAATTGATGAGCAGCATCGCTTTGGGGTTGAGCAACGTGCCAAGCTGTGGCGTAAAAGCGTTATACCACCGCATGTACTGGTCATGACGGCAACACCCATTCCCCGTACCTTGGCCATGACCTTGTATGGCGATTTGGATGTATCAGTTATTGATGAACTACCAGCTGGCCGAAAGCCTATCGAAACCAAACACTTTTATGAAAGCCAGCGCTTAGTAATGTTTGGGTTTATGCGGCAGCAAATAGCTTTAGGCCGGCAGGTGTATGTGGTATATCCGTTAATACAGGAGAGCGAAAAGCTGGACTTGAAAAACCTGGAAGATGGTGCCAATACCTTATCGTATGAGTTTCCGTTGCCCGAGTACCGTATCAGTATTGTGCATGGCAAACTATCAGCCACTGAAAAGGATTTTGAAATGCAGCGTTTCGTGAAGGGCGAAACACAAATTATGGTGGCTACTACCGTAATTGAAGTAGGGGTGAACGTACCTAATGCTTCGGTCATGATTATTGAAAATGCCGAACGTTTTGGTTTATCGCAATTGCACCAACTGCGGGGTAGGGTAGGACGTGGTGCCGAGCAATCATATTGTATTTTAATGAGTAGCCAGAAACTAAGCCGTGAAGGTAAAGTACGGCTGGAAACTATGGTGAGAACCAATAATGGTTTCGAAATATCTGAAATTGACTTACAGTTGCGCGGACCAGGCAACATTGAAGGTACGCAGCAAAGCGGCGTATTAGATTTAAAGCTGGCTAACTTAGCTACCGATCAGGAGCTATTACTGCAGGCTCGTAAAGCAGTAGAAGATATTTTTGCGCAAGATCCGCAGTTGGCTTTGCCCGAAAATCAGGTATTGCAACTGGCTTTTCAGGTAAAAAATGCCGGTTTGAGTTGGGATAAAATTTCCTAATCCCTATCTTAACGGCGGTAATTTAATAATATCCCTAAACACCGCTGATGAAACTCAAAGCTATTGCCTTGTCCTTAATGGCAGCTACCTCGCTGACCTTATCTGCACACGCACAAGATTCGCTAATGTTGCGCAAAATTTATGATGAAGAATTAGTGAATGGAAAATGCTATGATAACCTACGTTATTTGTGTAAACAGATTGGCCCTCGGTTAAGTGGTTCGGCCAATGCCCAAAAGGCAGTAGAGTGGAGCAAAAAGCTGATGGAAGGTTACGGGTTCGATCGTGTTTACCTGCAGGAAGTAATGGTACCCCATTGGGTACGTGGCGAAAAAGAGCAAGGCCAAATTGTAGCAGGTAAAACCCGCATCCCAGTAGCTTTGGCTGCGTTAGGGGCTCGGTAGGTACGCCAGCTAACGGCATTACAGCCGAGGTTGTTGAACTGCACAGCCTGCAAGAACTACAAACCTTAGGCGAAGCTGGTGTTAAGGGTAAGATAGTATTTTTTAACCGCCCGTTTGATGAGCGCTTTATTGAGGCCGGGCAAGCTTACGGTACTGCTGGCGATCAGCGCAATATGGGGCCGGGTGCAGCGGCTAAATACGGTGCTGTTGCCGTTATTGTACGCTCGTTAACTTCCGCCTTAGATGATTATCCGCATACGGGTAATACCAATTACGGCAACAATCCTAAAATACCGGCGGCTGCCATATCTACTATAGCAGCGAATAAATTGAGTGAACTGTTAAAATCTAAAGTAGCACAGCCGGTTCAATTTTACTTGAAAGATAATTGCCAGATGTTGCCTGATGTACTTTCGTACAATGTAGTGGGCGAGATTAAAGGCACCGAGAATAACAATAAATATATTACTATTGGCGGCCACTTGGATTCGTGGGATTTGGCTGAGGGCGCACATGATGATGGTACCGGCGTGATGCAGTCGGCAGAAGTGCTGCGCATATTTAAGGCTTTAAGCTATAAACCTAAAAACAACATACGGGCTGTGTTTTTCATGAATGAAGAAAACGGCCATAAAGGGGGCACTAAATACGCCGAGCTTGCTGCTCAAAATCATGAAAATCATATTGCCGCTATAGAAACCGACGAAGGTGGCTTTACGCCGCGTGGTTTTAGCTTTGATGGTGTCAATCCTGCTTTGGTACAAAAGGTAAATGTGCAATGGAAAAAGCTGCTGGAACCTTATGAAGTTGACCACCTGATACCCGGCGGTAGTGGAACCGATATTGAACCACTGAAATCGCAAGTACCATCTGTAATATTAATTGGTTTCCGTCCAGACTCGCAACGGTATTTCGATATTCACCATACCCCAAATGATATATTTGAAAACGTTAATAAACGGGAGCTGGAACTAGGCGCGGCTTCTATAGCCTCGCTGGTATATTTGATTGACCAGCATGGATTAAGCCTGTAAGTGCTTGCTTATCCTTTCGAGAACCTTGTAGAGTAAACAAAAGTTCTGAATGTAAAAATAGTACCGCATTTAACTATTTTGAAAATATTTAGAACAGGTTAACATTCAACAATGTTATTTTTGCGGTTCATCAATACCGAATAATACCTTGGAAGAACGAGAGGATTCTATAACGCAAAAAGATTCATTTGCGGCCCTACGCTATAAAGATTTTCGCGCATACTTAGGTATGCGTTTCTTTTTTACATTCGCTTACCAGATGCAGGCCGTAGTTATCGGCTTTTACATTTACCAGCTCACTAAAAGTGCTTTCTCATTAGGATTAGTGGGTTTGTGTGAGGCCATACCGGCTATTGGTATTGCCTTATACGGCGGCTATGTGGCAGATAAATCTGAAAAGCGAAAAATGCTATTGAGCATCTTCGGCGTGGTGCTATTTGCATCACTTACTATATTTATCATCACTTTAAAAAATATAGCACCATACATTCATGCCGGCTGGATAGTGCCCATTATTTATATAATGATATTCTTTAATGGCGTGGCCCGTGCTTTTTATGGCCCGGCTACATTTGCTATTTACGCACATAGTATCCCGAAAGAATTATATCCTAATGGGAGTACCTGGAGTAGTTCCAGCTTTCAGGTGGCTACTATTTTGGGGCCTGCTGCTGGCGGGTTGATCTATGGTACTTATGGTATTACTGCTGTTTTTGTGGTTATATTGATACTGCTGCTGATCTCTTTCGTATTAGTGTACCTGTTGCGTAGTTACCCGCCGGTGTATGTGCCTAAAGAAAGTATCTGGGTAAGTTTGAAAGAGGGTATTAACTTTGTTTTCAAAAGCAAAATGATGATAGGCGCCATGAGCCTGGATTTATTCTCCGTGTTTTTTGGTGGTGCTGTTGCCTTATTGCCTGTTTTTGCACATGATATTTTAAAAGTAGGTTCGGAAGGATTAGGTATTATGCGGGCTACTTCATCATTAGGTGCGGTATTGAGCATGTTGGTGATGACCAAATTTTCGCCCATGAACCGCCCATGGCGTAACCTGCTGATTGCGGTTAGCGGCTTCGGCCTCTCTATTGTTGGTTTTGGCCTTTCTAAGGTATTTTACTTGTCGCTGGTGTTCCTGTTCACTGAAGGTGCTTTTGATAGCATTAGCGTTATTATACGCAGTACTATCATGCAATTGCTTACGCCCGATCAAATGCGTGGACGAGTATCGGCCGTAAACTCTATGTTTATTGGTTCTTCTAACGAAATTGGAGCATTTGAGTCAGGTACTGCGGCAACTTTATTGGGTACTGTGCCTTCCGTAATTTTTGGTGGAAGTATGACGTTGCTTATCGTGTCTATTACTTACTGGAAAACCAGAATGTTAATACCTGCCAAACTAGCGGATATTAGTACACCTACAGAAAAGGAGATGTAAGTCGTTAAAATACTATATGCTACAAATCAGTTAATGATTAAGTAGAGTAAACAGCATTAATTTGCTGCTTAAAACAAAACGGCGGAGCCTTGTACATTGCAAGAACTCCGCCGTTTTATTTTGCCAGTAATGCTAGTTATTAGCCTACTGTTACTAAATATTAAAATTCGATATGTGCACGTAACGAAAATACGTTTACAGGGCCACGATCTTTATTATATGCCGGATTCACAATGAACTGATAATCGGGAGTGATATAAAATTTCTTTTGGAAAGCATTTATCTTGTAGTATAGTTCAGCAACCATTTCAGTGCCATAATGCTGCAACTGTCCATCACCGATGATGAACCCATAGCCGCCAGCTGCCAGGTAGTCGCGGTGTGGAGCCGAAATGCCATTACCTACAAAGGCTAAACCAACCTCATCATCACTACGTTTCCATGAGGTGCCTTTTAACACGCCACCAAAGCTTAATGAACGGTCAATTTCCGTAAAAAACCAAGTCTCAGTATGGCCATCGTTCCAGCTGGCTTTGGCAAATACACCCAAATCTTTGGTTAGGTATTGCTCGGCATTTAAGCCAAAGCCATATTTATGGTGGCCGTAGTGCAATACGGTATCAATATTAGGCGTTACAGGGCTTTGTGCAATGGCATCGCGGTAATTACCCATTTTGCCATTATTCATAAAACCCAGTACACGAAAGGAACCTTGCCGACTGTTAATGCTGTAACGTTTTTCAAATTCTAGCGTTTCGCTGTTGGATTTGCCTAATTTGGCATCAAACACAGAACCGTTAGCTGTAGTAGTTACCAAAGTGTAGGCAAAACGTAAAGTCCAGGTAGGCATACCCAGTTCGGTAAAAGCGCCTAGTACATAGCCACGGGTATTGGCTGGGTAATCCCAAGCTCCGTTACTCATTAACGACCAGTTCATAAACTGCGTACGGGGGTCATGGCTGAAGCTGTTGCCATCAAAATAATCAGACATGCCAAACTTACCTACGGTAACCGAGAAGTAGCGTTTGCTTTTAAAACCTGCCAATTGGTTTAAGTCGTCCTGCACGGTGTCGCGTTCATTACCCCAAGTAAAGTTTTGGGTCAGGTACAATCGTGCAATGTAAATTTTAGGTTCGGCACTACCTACCCGGAAGGTTTCGCCATTTGGGAAACCGGCAACACCGAGTGTTTTACTAAAGCCGGAACCACCCGAAAGTTCAGGGTTGAAATAGGCATCGGCACCTTTCCAAAGCCGGGCTCCACCAAACAAGGTAGTGGTTAACGAACTGGCAGTTTCATGCAACGGTGATAAGCTGTTATCGCCCGAATAAGGCGCATGGAATGATGGCTTGGTTTGAGTAATAACAGTTTGCTGGAAGTGGAAGTTAAATCGTTGTTGTTTTACGGTATCTTGAGCTAATAATTGAAGGGTAGCTCCAAACAAGAAGGTAAATAGTAAAAGTTTTTTCATGCAATAATATTAGCATGTAAAGATACTTTATTTGCTACACCTTACCTTCCCATTCCGCATAAAACTGCTCCAAATAATTGAGCATAAATGTATGGCGCTGCTCGGCCAAGCGGCGTGCAGTGGGCGTATTCATTTTATCTTTCAGCAGTAATAATTTTTCGTAAAAATGATTGATAGTTGGAGCTGTAGAATTTTTATACTGCTCTTTGGTCATATCCAATATAGGTGGAATTTCAGGATTGTAAATTTCCCGGCCTTTAAAGCCGCCATAGTTGAATGCACGGGCAATGCCTATAGCACCTATGGCGTCCAATCGATCAGCATCCTGTACAATTTCCAGTTCTTTGGAGTGATAGCTTGGGCGATCAAACCCAGCTTTGAATGACATGCAGGCAATAATTTGCCGTACTTCATAAATTATATGTTCCTGAACGTTCAGGCTTTGTAAAAATTGAGCTGCCGTTTCAGGGCCAATGTTTTCATCTCCGCCATGAAATTTACTGTCGGCAATATCATGCAACAGGGCAGCCAGTTCTACAATCAGTAAATCAGCATCCTCAGTGCTGGCAATTAGTTTGGCATTGTTCCAAACTCTTAGCGTATGCCACCAGTCATGACCACCTTCAGCATGTTGCAGCGTTTGCTGTACATAAGCTGCAGTTTGCGCAACAAGCTGGGCAGAAGGTTGGTTCATGAGAGGAATAGCAAGCTTGGGTTAGAGCCTAAATTAATTAACAATTTTCTTAAATAATTGCGAGATATTGGTAGGATCTGCCTTTAAAAGTTCTACCGGGTCAATATTTAATAGATTTGCTATCTGATAAAGTCGCTCTAACGTGATTTTAGTATAGCCTAACTCGATTTTACTGTAAGCATTTTGCGAAATATCCAGTTTCATAGCCAAATACTCCTGTGTATAGTTACGGTATTCTCTAAGTTTCCTAATATTTGTTGCTACTGATTTAATTTTTAAGTTGAAAACATCATTCACCATACTCCTAATTTCAGGTTTTTTTAGGATACGTACGAGATATAACAACCTACGGTTTTAGGTATTAATTAGAAAGTAAAAATTGTTAGTAGCAATAAGCTATAAGTTCAATACAGTTATTATTGGCTTACCGGATAACTGATGGTAACTGCCGGTAATAAAGTAGCCATATCCAACAACACCTCGTTTGAAGCTACAATAGGTTGCCGATGGCTGTAATATTGGTAAATCTGTTTTTGTGCAGCAGGAGTACCTGTACTAGGTAATACGGGGTTGATGGAACAAGCCACAATAAAATCGTGAGTTTTTTCACCATCAAAAATGATCCAGTGGTGGTCTGATTTTTTCAGGGCATCAATAAAAGGTAAAGTAACCTGATAATCATCAGCATAGTACACAATAATCTTTTCGATGGCACCTTGGGCATCAGCCGTAAACTTGAATACGGCGGTTCCATTTACCTTTTTAGCGGCAAGTTCGGGCGAAATCTCTACGTTGTTTTTGAAGAACTGCATCATGGCATCTTTGCCGCCCTGAAATGGGAAAACTGCCTTTTTTTGTGCATGTACCGTAACAGTAAATAATATAACGGCTACTAATAAGAAATAACGTTTCATTTATACAATTTGGGGTTCACGTTTACTGCCTCCATATATGGTATATTCCAGTAAGCGGCAGTCGAGCTTACCGTTATAAAATTCTACCCGGCGCGAGGCTTGCAGGCCTATTTTTTTAGCTAAATCAGGGTTGCCGGTAAATACATAGCCCTTGTAACCTTTGCATTGCTGCTTCATAAAGTCGCCTATACGTTTGTAGGTAGCTTCCAGTTTGGTGTGCGTACCTAAGCGTTCACCATATTCTGGGTTAAACATGACTATACCAGGCGTTTCGGGTACTGGTGTATCAGCAAAATCACAAACATCAAATTCAATCAAATGTTCTACACCGGCTGTTTTGGCATTACGGCGAGCAATTTCTACTGCATCGGGAGATAAATCAGTAGCTATAATTTTAGCCTGCGTTTCTCTTTTTGCTTTATCTTTCAGTTTACGCCGTTCGGTAAAAAATACCTGTTCATCATAGCCCATCAGGTGCATAAAGCCATAGTTCATCCGGAACAAACCGGGGCTTTTATCAGTAGCCATCAAAGCAGCTTCAATAGCTAAGGTACCTGAACCGCACATGGGGTTAATAAAAGTGCTTTGTTTATCCCAGCCGGTTGCCATAATAGTGGACGATGCCAAAGCCTCCAGCATAGGCGCTTTGCCCGGCAGCTTGCGATAGCTATGCTTGGCTAAAGTTTCGCCCGATGTATCAGCGAAAACCTCAGCGCGGTCATCCTGCCAGTACAAGTGCAGTACCGTTTTATTCAGTTCAGGCCCTGAATTGGGGCGAATACCTTTTTGCGCTTTGATGCGGTCAACAATGGCATCTTTTACCTTTACATTGGCAAATAGCGGCGTACGGATATGCTCATTATTTACGTTGGAGGTAATGGAAAAATAGCCACTGAAATCAATCAGCTTTTCCCATTCTATCTGCACCAACTGATCGTACAGCTGTTGCGGGTTTTCAGCCTGAAACGTTTTAAGCGAGTACAGAATCTGGCTAGCGCAACGTAAATTAAGGTTGAGCGGAATACAATCAGTTACGGTACCATTCAGCTCAACGCCGGTTGAAAATACACGGGTAGGGGTGTAACCCAATGCTCTTACTTCCTGCTCCAGATAGGCCGACAGGCGCTTATTGCAGGTAATTATAATTTTACTTTCGGTGTGGAAAACTTGCATTTTATGTGGGCAAATTTATGCATTTAAAGTAGCTGATTTACAATCTTAACCTTAACTTTACGTTTTATAATGTAAGATTATGGATATAAAAGGCAAAGTACATGAAGTGTCGCCAACCCAACAGGTTACCGACTCGTTGAAGAAGAGAGAGCTTATTGTTGAATATATTGAAAACCCGCAATACCCTGAATATTTAAAATTTGAAGCCATTCAGGATCGTTGCAATTTGCTGGACAATGTACGTGTAGGTGATGATGTAGAAGTATTTTTTAATCTGCGTGGCCGCCCATGGACTGATAGAACCGGCAAAAAGAGCTATTTTAACTCAATGCAGTTGTGGAAAATCAACGTATTAAGTGGCGCTGCTGCTGCATCTGCTCCGGCTTACGCTCCACCGGCTGATTTAAGCTCAGCTCCTGATGATGATGATTTGCCATTCTAAGATGGCTTTATCTGCTGAAGCTTTAACCGGTATAGCTTACCTGTTTAAAGCGTAAAGCTGCATAATTATTGTTTTTTATAAAAGTCCTGTACAGTAGGTGTCAGTAATGCCTAATGTACAGGGCTTTTTGTTTGCAAACTGTTGTTTGGTAAACTAGTATTACAGAATAAAGGAAAATACAAAGGCTACCTTAACGGGTAGCCTTCAATGGTTTATAATAGCAGTAAAAGACCAATTTTTTATCCTTTACGCTGAATAGCTTTTTGAGCAGCATCTACAATGTGTTTAGCATCTAAGCCATATTTTGCCATCAATTGTTCAGGAATACCTGATTCGCCAAAAGAGTCGTTAACAGCAATATACTCTTGTGGGTACGGGGTGTTTTTAACTAACACCTGCGCCACTGAGTCGCCCAAGCCGCCTAGGCGGTTGTGCTCTTCGGCAGTAACCACGCATTTCGTTTTAGCTACTGATTTTAAAATAGCTTCTTCATCCAATGGTTTAATGGTGTGGATGTTGATAATTTCGGCTGAGATACCCATAGCTTCCAGCTGTTCGCCGGCTTGTATAGCTTCCCATACCAGGTGACCGGTAGCAATAATAGTTACATCAGTACCTTCATTCACCATCCAGGCTTTACCAATTTCAAATACTTGGTCGGGTGCGGTAAAGATAGGCACTACCGGGCGACCAAAGCGCAGGTAAACCGGGCCATGATGCTCGGCAATAGCAATAGTAGCAGCCTTGGTTTGGTTAAAATCGCAAGGGTTAATTACTGTCATGCCTGGCAGCATTTTCATCATGCCGATATCTTCCAGAATCTGGTGAGTAGCTCCATCTTCACCTAGCGTTAAGCCCGCATGTGAAGCGCAAATTTTTACGTTTTTATCTGAGTAGGCTACTGATTGACGAATTTGGTCGTACACGCGGCCAGTAGAAAAATTGGCAAATGTACCGGTGAAAGGAATGTGGCCACCAATAGTCATACCGGCTGCAATACCGATCATGTTGGCTTCGGCAATACCTACCTGCACAAAACGTTCAGGAAAAGCATTAATGAAGTCCTGCATTTTAAGTGAGCCTATCAGATCGGCGCACAAGGCTACCACTTTGGGGTTGCGCTTACCAGCTTCCAGCAAGCCTGCGCCAAACCCTGAGCGGGTATCTTTTTTTTCTGTATAAGTATACTTGGTCATTTCTTGTCTGTTGTTTTAGATTGTTGCGGGTTATGGGTTTTTAGTTGCGGGTTGGATGATTATAAAGTTATATTCTATTTTTCTCCGCAACTTATCACTCGCAACTCGCTGCACTTTAATTAATAGTCGCCTAAAGTTTCCTCTAATTGACCTAAGGCTTGTTCTAGCTGAGCATCATTAGGAGCAACACCATGCCATTTATGGCTTCCCATCATGAAGTCAACCCCAAAGCCCATGTCAGTTTGCATCAAAATAACCACAGGTTTACCATGACCAGTCATGCTGATTGCTTTTTCAATACCTTCCACTACCTGAGCCATGTCGTTGCCTTTAATTTGCAATACCTCCCAGCCGAAAGCAGCCCACTTAGCAGGCAAATCACCTAATGACATTACCAAATTAGTAGGACCATCAATTTGCTGACCGTTTACATCGATAGCGACAATCAGGTTATCTACTTTGTGGTGAGGGGCAAACATAGCTGCTTCCCAAATTTGACCTTCTTGCAATTCACCATCTCCATGTAGGGTAAATACCAACCGATCATCACCGTTCAGCTTTTTGCTTAATGCCGCACCAATACCTACCGATAAGCCCTGGCCTAAAGAGCCTGATGCTACACGTACGCCTGGCAGATGCTCATGCGTGGTTGGGTGCCCTTGCAAGCGCGAATCTAGTTTACGGAAGGTTTTCAGTTCTGCTTTGTCGAAATAACCGGCATGTGCCAGTACAGAATAGAATACCGGTGAAATATGGCCGTTTGATAAAAAGAATAAATCTTCGCCAATACCATCCATATTAAAAGATGGATCATGTTTCATAATGGCAAAGTAAAGGGCAACAATATAATCAGTACAGCCCAATGAGCCGCCCGGATGCCCGCTTTGGCAACCATGCACCATACGCAGAATATCACGGCGTACTTGTGAGGCAATGCCTTGAAGTTCTTGGATATTTTTAGTCATTTTTTTAGTTGTGAGTTACGAGGTTTGAGTTGCTGGTGATAAGTTGAGACTACCGGAGAGCAATTAATGAGTAATAATGCTTCCAAAATCCGCAAACGATCACCCGCAACAAAAATTATTTCACTGGTTCAACACCGGCAGCAGCAGCTTTAGCATGATCGGCCAGGAATTGAGCTAAGCCACTATCAGTTAATGGGTGTTTTAATAAAGCAGTTATAGCCGACAATGGACCAGTAATTACATCAGCACCAATTTTAGCGCAATTGATAATGTGCATGGCATGACGAACCGAAGCTGCTAGTATTTGAGTTTGGTAACCGTAGTTATCATAAATTAAACGGATATCTTCAATCAGCTGCAAGCCATCGGTAGATACATCATCTAAACGGCCAATGAAAGGAGACACATAAGTAGCACCTGCTTTAGCAGCCAGTAAAGCCTGACCAGCAGAGAAAACCAGCGTGCAGTTGGTTTTGATACCTTGTTGGGTAAAGTATTTGATAGCTTTAACGCCATCTTTAATCATCGGTACTTTAACCACAATACGCTCGTGTAGCTTGGCTAAGGCTAAACCTTCTTCTACCATTTCGTTGTAAGTGGTAGATATTACTTCGGCACTTACATCACCATCTGTAATGTCACAGATTGCTTTATAATGGTTAATTACATTGTCATGGCCAGAAATGCCTTCTTTAGCCATCAATGATGGGTTAGTGGTAACTCCGTCCAGTACGCCTAAATCATGCGCCTCACGAATTTGTGCCAAATTGGCCGTGTCGATGAAGAATTTCATATATGATGATCTTTTATTTACTGTGTAATATAGCAGCCTATACCCACTATTTATGTATTTGCTGGTAAAGTTGCAATTAATTTTAAATCTTACCTAATTAATTTTCGCAATCGATTGTATTCAAATAAATGTCAATACTACAATTATAAACTTTTATAAAGTATTTTGTACTATGAGATTGATAAATGATAGTGTATTTGTGCAATTATGAGTGTAGCTACAACCGTAGCATATTGTTACACAAACTAAAAAGAGATAGTTCATGATCTTGAAAAAGAATGAACTATCTCTTGTATCGAGCAGAGTAAGCTTTTCTTGAAAGTTATGCTTACTTTATACCAATATAAAAGCTTTCTGGCGGACCTAAATAGCTAGGCTTTAACTGATGATCGATATCTAACACTAGCTTCTGCAACACTACTCCTGGTGTTACCATCCAAAATTTAACCGTATGTAAACCGGGCTGTGTAATGTGGTGCGATGAAGCTTGTACCATGATATTATCCGCTACTGATTTGTTCCACAGTGGCTGCGTTTCTTCAGCATTTACGGTTACTAATTTGGGTTGCTCATTGTCAATCGAAATGGCATACTGAAGCTTATCGGTACCTGCAATATCAATGCTGGGTGATACATAGACGTTAACATTCACCAAACCCGTATCAGCCAGATTAACCTGATATTCCAGATGCGGACTATTACCGCCAGGTGTTTGCCGTGGCGCAGTAAGCGGATACATACTTACTGCTGATGAAGTACGGCCATAATCGGGCAAGGTTAGCCATTGTATAGAAGCTGGGGCTACGGCTTTGTTGTAATGTGGAGCTTCTATGGCTACGTATCCATTGTTTTCTACAAAGCCCTTAAGTGTGCCATTTTTACCTAACGAGTTTAAAATGGCTTTGACCATTACTGTTTTACCGTCAGATGAGGTAATGGTAATCGGTGTGCTTTGTGTGCCTGCAGGTACCTTACTCCAGTCTATGCTTACCCAAAGGCGATCTTGTTTATCAACACTACCACTGGCTGGTGTAACTTTAACCCAAGGTGCAGCAGTTACGTTGTAAGTAAAAGGCGACTTGCCGCGGTTGAATAACTCTAAATAGTGTGCCTGTTGATCGAGAGGATTAAACTGTGGCAATACCGCTTCGCTAGTTGCATGAGGCCACCAGTCGGTTGAGCCTTCTACAGCTACGCCTAAATCGGCAGTGGCAGGCAAATCAATTTGTTTAGTTTCGGGTGCTTTCTGTGCACGTGGTTCCTGCCAGTAAGTGTAGCCAATATGCGTTTGGTCCATCATGTGGTTCCATTTGCCGCCAGCTATTTCATGGTTGTACTGGTTAGCTATTTCCGAATCTTTGTTAAACAGCTCGGTTACTTTGCTGGCCATATCGTTAGTAGCTGCCCGACCTTGCTCTGCATACCATCGGTTTTTTGCGGCAGCGTAATACAACTCGTTTAGGTTGGCACAAGCTTTCACCGGATGCAGTACGAGTTCAAAAAAAGCATCTTTGTAATTTGCTGGCATTTGCTGATAAAGCTGTTCCGCCTCTGCTTCCAGTTTGTTGTAATCAGCTACTACGGTTTCAAACTCACGGTAGTTGGTTAAGCTGTAAGTGTTCTGATCCAATAGTTCGGGTTTGCGCCGGCCATTGTATTTGGTATACTTAGACAAGATGTCGGCAATTTGTGTTGCATATTGCGGACCAAACTGTTTTTGTGCCCATAGTTGCGTGTATTGCTGTAGCTTTGTAGCCGGCCATTTATCAGGGTTCCAGGCATAATCCAAAAAGAAGTTGATGGGGAACTCCATAGGTTTCAAGTCGCCCACGTTTACAATCCAAACCTGGCGTACGTTATGCTCATAAGCCATATGCATTTGCTCCCAGGTTTTACTAATTGGGTTCGTGTTCAGCCACTTGTAATTACGCGGCCCGCCTACATAATCAAAATGATAGTAAATACCGTAACCACCCTTACGTGGCTTTTCGCCTAATTTAGGCAGTTTGCGAATGTTGCCCCAGTTATCATCACATAGTAGCAGAGTAACATCATCGGGTACACGCATACCTTTATCATAGTAGTCTTGTACTTCTTTATACAAAGCCCACATTTGCGGTGTTGCTTCAGGCTTTTTGCCCGTTACATCACTGATGATTTTACGCTGATCGGCTACTATTTTTTCCAATAGTGCAATGTTGGTACCCGCTTCCATGGCCATATCACCATCGCCGCGCATACCTACTGTAACAATGGTTTCTGTATTACCCATGTTCTGGATGCCCTTTCGCCAAAAATCACGCAGTACTTCGCCGTTTTTGTTGTAATCCCATTCACCTTTGCCATAACGTTTCCATTCTTGCTGGGCACGGTCCATCGGTTCATGATGCGAGGTGCCCATTACAATACCGTATTCATCAGCCGTAGCCCGGTTTAATGGGTCGTCATCATTAAAGGCATTACCCCACATGGCAGGCCATAGGTAGTTACCCTTCATGCGCAAAATGAGTTCGAACATACGAGCATACATTTGGTGGTTCACGCCGCCAAATTTTTCACGTGTCCAGCCTGAAAAAGCAGGGGCCTCATCATTGATAAATATGCCTCGATACTTAACGGCTGGTGTACCTTGCGTATGACGGCCAGGCAGCACGTACAAGTTCTTTTGCTCCTTAACCGGTACATCAGCCCACCAGTACCAAGGGGATATGCCAATCTGTGCCGATAAATCATAGATGCCATAAATAGTACCGCGTTTGTCACTACCGGCTATCACCAGCGCCTGGTCAACACCGGGTAGGGGATGGCTAACATTCTGCAGAACGAAAGTTTCCCACTTACCGGCAATGCCACTTACGTTTAACTTATGTTGTTGAATGAGCCGGTCAATTAATACACTTTTACCAATGGTACCAATAATTACGGCTTGCTTGGCTGGTTTAGCGGCATCTGTGAAAAAGGAAGGCTCTGCGTGAGTTACCGAAGCAATATCTTTTTGCAAATCGTGTGCTGCACGGATTACACCTTTATAATCTGTACTGTTCAGATATAGGGATGCAGATTTCCCTCCTCCCGACAGGCGGAAACTACCTGCGCTGCTTTGAGAAGTTACATAAACATCGGTATCAACAGCCAGTGCATATTGGTGGCTGGTTAGTACGCCCACCAGTGCCATAGCTGTAGCTTTAAGCCATAAACTATATTTTTTATTCATGGTAAAGGTTTTAAGTTACTTTTTGAAATTAGTTACCTCATAAAAGGCCTTTTTAGGTTGGAGGTTAGTATCAAACAACAACGGGAAGTTTTTGCGGCCAGCTACCGGATAGGTATCTAACCAGGTATAACGGTCGGATATGTTCCAGAAAGTAACACCGGTAATATCTTTTTTATACTGCCTGAAAACATCAAATACCTCTTTGTATTTGGCTGTTTGTTTTTGCTCTAGTTCAGGGGTGTATTCGCCTTTTTCACCGGGGCGTAGCTCACGTCGTTCTTTCTCCCAAGGGTAAATAGAAACATCCAGTTCTGTAATTTGCACTTTAAGGCCCAGTGAGGCAAATTTTTCAATAGTGTTACGTAACTCGGTTGCTGATGGCTCGTAAACCGACCAATGTGCCTGTAAGCCTACCGCATTGATGGGAACTTTAGCATCGATCAGCTTTTTAAGCAGTCGGTAAATGCGTTCCAGTTTTTCAGGACGTTCGGTATTATAATCATTATAAAAGAGAACCGCTTTAGGGTCGGCTTCGTGGGCATATTCAAAAGCTTTGGCAATAAAGTCTTCACCGCAGATTTGGTACCATGGACTGTTACGTAAAAACTGTGTCTTGTCATCAGCAATAGCTTCATTAACCACATCCCAAGCATATATTTTGCCTTTATAGCGGCTTACTACCGTTTGGATATGATCATGCAAACGCTTTAATAAAACAGCTTTAGTTACCTGATGACCTAAGCTGTCTTTAAAAATCCAGTTGGGCGTTTGTTCGTGCCAGCACAAGTTATGACCACGTACACGTAAACCATGGTGTTGTGCAAAATTGACTATGGAATCAGCATCACGCCAGAAATACTGGTTTTCCTGCGGATGTATAGGCCCCATCTTCATGGCATTTTCAGGTGTTAGGCTGTTAAATTGCTTAATAATAAACTCAGCTTCTGGCCCGGCAAGGTTACGTGGACCTACGGCTACCCCAACAGGGAAGTAGTTCTTATAGTAATCCTTTAAGCCCATATCTGAATTGTGCGGAGCTTTTTGTGCTGCTGCATGCTGCCAGCCTGTTAAACCCATGCATGCTGCCATGCAGGTTTTTCGTAGCCAATTCTGAAGCTTTTTTTTAGGTAGATAAAAGGTGTACATAATGGTAATTGGTAAATAATTTTACATCATGCCATAAGCCGGTATAGCAACTCAATGCTAAAAGCTACAGCCTTATTTAATTTAGTAGGAGGTTTTATAATGGCGTTTATACTGCAAATAAATTCTTGTTTGCAATCGATTGCAAATATATCATTATATTGATAGGAAGCAACAAAAACAATGCTTTAATAATGAAAAAAGATGTTGGTATGTGCTGGTTATTATGTGGTTAAACATTTAAGTGAAATGCTGCTATTGCGCTATCAATAAAAAAGTGATAAGGCGCATTTTTATTATAATTCAAATAAGGCTAATTAAAATTTATAAGATTTTTAAAAAGATTTAAAATTGATTGTGAGTATATCGGTAAAGTAGATGATTTAACATGAAAACTGTTTTTTCAAAAAAGTAATCGATTGCAAAGAATTATTTGCAATCGATTGCAAATTTAATTTTTCTTTCTACTTTTAGCCTGTAGAAACCATTATAAGTCCTTTTGATTCATAGTTTATTGCTACTGGTGTAGCGAGATAAGTGCTGATACCTAAAGAAGGATTACTGGACTTTGATTAACCAATTAATAAACACAACTGCTAACTATATAAAGGAATAATTATGATTAAACATCGACACTTTTTGCATTCACGCCAATCCAGTAACTGCCGAATCTCACTTATCTAGGTAGTACACAATTTTCTTTATAGGTAATCCAAATTTTACTTACTGGGATAACTATGCCCCGAACAAAGTATAGAATAACTACGCAAGCCACTAAGAACCAATAACTTTTAATTAATTATGGAAAAAATTAGACTTTTTAAATGTTGGAAAGCATTGCTTTTACTACTCAGTATCAGCATGTTTTCCATATCAGTGTACGCTCAATCTAGAAGCGTTAGCGGTACTGTAACCGATGAGAAGGGAGAGCCCCTGATTGGCGCTACAGTAAAGTTAAAGTCTGGTGGGTTAACTACCTCAACCAATATCAACGGGCAGTTTACCTTGAATGTGCCTAATAATGAAACCGCATTGAATGTGTCTTATGTAGGATATATTGATCAGGAGGTAGCTATCAATGCACAAAGCAATAATCTTAGAGTTAGACTGTCTACCAGTGCCCGTAACCTGAATGATGTAGTGGTAATTGGTTATGGTACACAACGTAAAAAAGACGTAACTGGTGCGGTATCTTCTATTAGTGGTAATGATTTAGCAGAAGTACCCGCAGCAGCTAACGTAGTTAACCAGTTACAAGGTCGTATTGCTGGTTTAGATATTCAAAGTAATGGCAGTACACCGGGTTCACAAGGTCAAATCCGTTTGCGCGGTGAGCGTTCATTTGCTACTTCGCAAGGTGCTGCCGATCAAACCAATGGACCACTGTTTGTGGTGGATGGTGTACCTTTTATTGGGGGTAGCTTAAACGATATTAATCAGGATGATATTGCTAGTATTGATGTATTAAAAGATGCTTCAGCTTCAGCTATCTATGGCTCAAGAGCATCGGGCGGTGTAGTATTAATTACTACTAAACGTGGTAAAGCTGGCCGCACTCAGGTTGCCTATAGTGGTAATTATGGCTTTAGCAAAATTATTGGTGAGTATCCATTCATGAATGCTTCTGAATATGCTGCATTCAAAGAGCAAACCATTGTAGGTAGCCCAAGTCAATCTACATCGTACCCATTAACCCCTGCTGAACAGGCAGGTTTGGCTGCCGGTACCAATACCGACTGGCAAAAGCTGCTTTACAGAACAGGCTTTGTAACCGATAACCAACTCAATATATCAGGTGGTAACGAAAAAACGCAGTTCTCTATCAGTGGTGGTTATCACTATGAAAAGGGCGTCCAATATGCAACCAAGTTTGATCGTGGTTCATTGCGTATTAACTTAGATCATACTATTAGTAAAGTGTTCAAAGTAGGTGTAACTTCTTTTCAAGCTTTAACACATTCTAATAATACTACAGGTATTTTATACAATGCAGCAGCTATAAGCCCACTTACTTCTCCTTATAATGCTGATGGTTCTATAAACTTACTGCCCATGACTGGTTCGGTAGACCAGCCAAACCGCATTAACCCGTTAACTTTAAGAAACCCTTACATACAATCGCTTAACCGTAGATTAACTACCAATAACTTGGTTTATGGTGAAGCCAACATTTTTGATGGCTTTAAATATCGTTTAAATGCCAGTTTAGCCTATGGGCAAAATCAATATAACGGATACTCACCGGTTAGTACAGTTGTTAATACTAATACAAGTAACACCGCAACTGGTGAATCAGTAACTAATAGTGAAAACTATACTTGGTTGCTTGAAAATATAATCACTTATGATAAAGTATTTTCGCAAAAGCATCATATTACCTTTACTGGTTTATACAGTACCGAAAAAGATCATAACCAGGGTTCAGGTATAACCGGCACTGGTTTGGCAGCTGATTATCTGCAAAGCTATAACCTGTTTTATGCGAATACGGTATCTGTTACAAACAGTGCATTCAGCTACTCTGAAAGAGGTTTGATTTCTTACATGGCACGTTTGTTTTACGGCTTTAATGATAAATATTTGTTAACAGCTACTGTACGTCGTGATGGTTCATCAGTGCTGGGCTCAGGCCATCAGTATTTTACTTATCCTGCATTTGCCCTAGGCTGGAATATTGACCGTGAAGACTTTATGAAAGGTTTAACCTGGATTAATACCTTAAAGTTAAGAGCTGGTTATGGTGTTACTGCTGACCAGAATATCAACCCTTACCAAATTCTAGGTACTTTAGGTTCAAACGCCTATAACTTCGGTGCTAATGGCCAAACTGGTTACCTGGTAAACAGTTTACCTAACCCTAACTTGAAATTTGAGCATACCAACAATATTAATATCGGTATTGATTTTGGCGTACTAAATAGTCGTATCACCGGTAGCATTGATGTTTACAGCCAAAAAACTTATGATATTTTGCAGGTAGAATCACTGCCAGCCAGTAATGGTGCCGGTAATACTACGGTTAATGCCGGTAATTCAAAAGGTAATGGCCTGGAAATTAGCTTAAGTTCAGTTAACCTGAGAAGCAAAACTGGCTTAAACTGGACCACCGACTTCAATATTGCTTTTCAACGTAACTCTATTACTGCTTTACATGACAATTTGCTATCAGACATTAACAATGGCTGGTTTGTAGGTCAACCTTTCAACGTAATTTATGATTACAAAAAGATTGGCATCTGGCAACAAAGTGAAGCAGGACAAGCTGCTGTATATGGCGCACGCCCGGGGCAAATCAAAATAGAGGATGTGAACCACGACAATAAGATTGATAATAATGACCGCCAGATACTGGGAAGTTATCAACCAAAGTTTACAGCAGGCTTAACTAACCGTTTTAGCTACAAAGGTGTTGATTTGTCGTTTGTAACTTTTGCCCGTATTGGTCAAAAAGTAGCGGTAACTTACCTTACCGGTGATTCAGGTGGTTCAGGTTTTCCATTTTTTGACGTAGGTCGTGTAAACCAGATTAAAACTAATTATTGGACTCCAACTAATCCAACCAACGATTTTCCACAGCCTGATGGTGGTACGCCAATTAACGGCAGTACGTTGCAATACCGTAATGGTTCATTTATCAAAATGCGTAGTATCAATTTAGGTTACACCATCCCGGGTACAGTACTTAAACATGCAGGTCTGAGCTCATTAAGAGTTTACGCAACTGTAAATAATCCATTTATTATTTATTCTCCACTGGTTAAAAGTGGCTTAGGCATCGATCCCGAAGGTAACGGTTATGGTAACCAATTGGCAGGTGCATCAGGCTTTAGCTCTAATGCTTTAGGCCGTGCTATTACTGTTGGTTTAGCTAATCCAACAGCACGTACCTGGTCAATCGGTGTAAATGCAAGATTTTAACAGTATAAAATAAAAGACATGAAATCATATAAAAAAATAGCGATTTTACTTACTGCTTTGGGTACATTAAGTGTATCTAGCTGTAAAAAACTACTCGAACAAAGCCCTAAGGCCAACATAACTCCTCAGTTTTTTACAACATCAGGTGGCGTATTAGGTGGTATTACAGGTGTTTATTCTGATTTACGTAACTTGTGGGGTACTGAAGGTTTTCTTTATTATTGCCAGTTCGGTGTTGATGAAAATATTGTAGCCGGTGGTTCAAGTACAGGAGGTAATGCTTTCGCCACTTACAATAATTATGTACGCAATTATACTGACGTTTATAATGCTTTATACGGCTTATTCAGTATTGCTTACCAAGATATTAATACGCTGAATGGTGTGCTGCAATATGGGCCTACTGCCTTTACTGATGTACCTACCCGTACTGCTTATTTAGCACAAGCCAAATTTCTGCGGGCGTTTTATTACTATCATTTAGTTGAAACCTTTGGTGCAGTACCACTACACACCACATTTATTACAGAGCCGACACTTTCAGATTCACGTGCGCCTATCGCTGATGTATATGCTCTAATCATCAAAGATTTAACAGAGGCTTCTACTGAACTGCAAAGCAGACCGGGTGAAACTATTGCTTCAACGGGTGCAGTTTCACCTTTTAGTGGACATGCTGCTACAAAGGCTACTGCATTATATTTGTTGTCTAAGGTGTATTTAACTCGTGGTTGGTCAAGTGCTGCACAGCCCAATGATTTTCAGAATGCTTTAACAACTGCACAAAGCTTAATTAACAATAGGGCCAATTATGGTTTTCCTAATGGTAATATTGGTTTATATGCAAACTATGCGGATGCTTATAATCCCGCTAATGATGCAAATAATACAGAAGACTTATTTGCTGTAGAGCATAGTACTGATCCAAAATATGGTGATTATTCAGCTTCTCCATCAAGCGGTAAGGTAAACGGATGGGCATGGTTTTTCCGACCTAACTATCCAACTGTAAACGCAAGTTATCCGTCAAGTGCTAACGGGTCTCCTGTTATGACACGTGATTTGACTAATGGCCGTCCATTCTTCCGTTGTCGTCCTAACTTTGAATATGTTGATAATATAGCTTTTGCAGATAAAACCAACGATTTTCGATACTGGAATACTTTCCAAACTACATGGATTGCTAATAATACTGGTGTAACTACACCACGAGGCACACTTACTGTAGGTACCGATACGGCTATATGGATGCCTCCTTATGATCCGGGTGCAACCAAGCGTGCCGCATTTAAAGGTGTTATCTTTATGCGCCCTAGTCTGGCTACTGCTGCTCAAGGCACTAATGCTAACCCTTTTACAACATCATTCTTTCCGTCAATTAAAAAGTTTGATGACCCTAATCGTCCTAACGTAAATGATGCTTCACAGCGTCCTAATGTGCTGTTCCGTTTTTCTGAGGTGTATTTGATTGCTGCTGAAGCAGCTTTCAAAATGGGAGATAATGCTACTGCGGCTGCCATGATAAATGTGTTAAGAACACGTGCGGCTGCTCGTCCTGCAGGTGCTCCTGCTGCTCCGTCTAATGCAGTTACTAATATGCAGATTACACCAGCACAAGTTACTATTGATTTCATTCTGGATGAGCGTAGCCGTGAATTGTATGGTGAATCATTAAGATGGTGGGATTTAGTACGTACCCAATCATTAGTGCGCCGCGTAAAACTATATAATACTGAAGCTGCTAACAATGTTCAAGACTTTGAAGTGTTGCGCCCAATACCTCAAACTGAAATTGACTTAGTTACTATAGGGCCAAAATTTCCGCAAAACCCTGGCTTTTAATTTTATATATTAACCTATACAGGCTATGCTAATATTACAGCGTAGCCTGAAATGAAAATTAAATAAAAGATGAAAAGATATTTACAAAACGCAGGATTAGCTTTACTGGCTACTACGGCTATGTTAAGTACTTCCTGTAAAAAGAATGCTGATTTTAATAGCCTAAGTACTGGTAATTATACTGATACCAGCGGTACTTTAAAAGCACTTACGGCATCAGCTTTTCCTAATATGGGTATGGCTGTAACTTATACTCCTATGTCAACTATACCAGCATATTTGGCTACAGTAAAAAGGGAGTGTAACAACGTAACTTTTGGTAATGAACTAAAAGAAGGCTCGGTAGTACAAAATGATGGAACTTATAATTACGCTACAGCCGACGCTTTGTACAAAATCTGTACTGATAATGGCTTAAGTGTGTTTGGCCATAACCTAGTGTGGTACTCGCAACAAAATGTTACTTACTTAAACAGCTTGATTAGTGCGCTTGTAATTCCGGGAAAAGGCGGAACACCTGCTCCTAATTTACTGGCTAATTTAAATGGTGATTTTGAAACTGGTAGCGGCAATAACTTTACGGGTTGGAGTAATCTGGCAGGCAATTCATCGTCAGCTACATACACAGCAGTTTCAGGTAACAACTCTAATCGGGCTTTACAGGTTAACGTAGCTACAGCAGGAGCTAATGCTTATGATGTACAATCAATAGGGCCAACTTTTGCTGTAACTGCAGGTCACAACCTTACTGTTACCGTTGATATTAAAACTACCAACACCAGTGGGAAGGTTAATATTGTTTTGCAGAATACAACTACTGGTTACTATTCACAACAAGTTATAAGCCCTACATCAACTTCATTTGCTACTTATACGGCTACTTTTACCGGAGTATCAGATGCTGCACCAAGCATCCGCTTAAATTTTCCTTCTTCTGGCAATTACACTATTGATAATATAATTATTCAAGATCCTAGTCAGGGTATGTCGGCAACAGGTGCAACACAACCTACTACTGCTCAGATTGCAGCTGTAATTCAGCCTGAAATGACTAAGTACATTACTACAACATTGCAACGCTATCCTAACATTAAAGCTTGGGATGTAGTAAATGAGCCATTGCTGGATAATGGTCAGGTTCGTACTAATACTAACTTTACAGCTTCTGCTACTCAGTTTTTGTATGCGCAATACTTAGGCAATAAATATCAGGACAGCTATATCACAAAAGCATTCAAAGCAGCTAGAGCAGCAGCACCGAATGATATTTTATTTATTAACGATTATAACTTGGAATATGCTACTGTAAAAACAGATTCTCTGGTAGCTATGGTTACAGCTTTAAATAAATATGGTGCAACTATTGATGGTATTGGTACGCAAATGCACATTACTTTAGGCCAAAACTTAAACAACATTGATTATATGTTCAAAAAGCTGGCTTCAACTGGTTTAAAAATCAGGGTTTCAGAATTGGATGTTGTAATTAATGGTGCTAAAACCAGCCCGTTTGTGCCTACAGCTACCTTATTATCTTACCAGGCAGCTATGATAAAATATGCTATTAATTCTTATATCACTAATGTTCCGGCCTCACAACGTTATGGCGTAACTGTTTGGGGCGTTTCAGATACCGATAGTTGGCTTAACACCAAGGCATCTCCTGATGCGCCTCTGCTATTTGATGCTAATTATGTTAAAAAGCCAGCCTATGCCGGCTTCAAAGCAGGCTTAACTCCAGGATCTGTTCAATAGTATTATTGAATTAACTGTTTTCTAACAAAAGCTGCCATAAAATGGCAGCTTTTGTTGCTTAAGCTTAGTAGTAAACTCTACAGATATCGAGTTAGGTTTGATGATAAGTAAGTACAAGGTGTGATTAGTAGTTCTGCACAATAAGTCTGTTTCATGTTTTCTTCCTATATACATGGAAAATGGCTGGTATTTAAAAGGACCGACATGGTTATTTAAATATTATAGATTTATCAATGTAACTATATAGACACAGGAAACAAAGGAATACAAGGCTATTTAAACAGCAGAAGAGTTTAGTTAAGGATTGGTCTGAACAAGTGAAAAGTATTAGGTAGAGGAGGATATAGCAGATTTAAGCAATTGTAAATAGCAATATTTAAAAAGCTTCGCCTAAAGCTAAACGGAAGGTACGGTAACCGCTGCTAAAGCCATAATCAAGTGCAATGTTGGTGTTTGATTTTTTATTGAACTTGATACGCAAACCAGCGCCACCCGCTGGATGGATATAGCTAAACTGACGGGTATCAGGCTCGGTAACAGAAGTAGCATTGGCAAATACCACAAAGCCGAGTAGGCCGTTGTTGGTAATTCCTCTACGGTATTCGGCTTCGGCATAAATCAAGCCTTGTCCACGATACCTATTTTGTTCAATACCCCGGCCTGAACGGTTAAATACATCCCAACCTATACTGGGTAAGCTTAAGTAGGGTGTACCTTTATTTAGTGTAGTCCAGTAATAAGTCCAGAAGGCTAATGTATTTTGCTTTTGTGCGGTATTGTGGCTTAAGGCTACATACTTGCGCATATCCAGATAAACGGATTGCCATAGGTTATTGCCCCCAAATACCGTCGAACTCATGCGGTAAATTAAATTAGCATAGCAACCCGGCATAGGGTTGATGGAGTTGTTGCGGGTATCGTATAATAAATTAAGGTTGGGGCCTGATGAAAATGACCGGTCATCTAAGGCTGCATCCAATTTGTTGAATTGTGATTTAGGTAAACCTGTATTTTCCAAATCGGCAGAAACACCAAAATGATAATCCATGGCATAACCTACCCCTGCAAAGAAGTAAGGTTTAATACGGCGTAAAAAACCTTGATAAAAGCGCAAGTATTTATAATCTATACGCGTACGGTTACTGGAAGGCTGGTTGCCGCCTAAACCCCAGGTATCTTGCGGATAAACCATCAAGCGGGTGTCGCCCGTAAGTAACCATTTATTATTAGCAAACCAGATGTTAGACCGAAAAGGCAGGCCATACCGGCCTCTAAAGTTAAAATACGGCGTAAAGGAAATGCTGGATAATTTCGTGTTGTCAGGATCGCCTAAGTAAAAGCCAGCAGTAGTTGAAGTTACAAACGCTTGCCCAGGGCCCATTGATCCACTGGCTGCAGGTAAAAAGGAAAAATAAATTTTGTCGTTGCTGATTTGAGCCGGCCTTGTGCTATAACCCGGCATAAAGAACGTTTTAAATACGTCAATCAAATCTTTTTGTGGTACGCTATCTCTGCGTATAGTCGGATAGCCTGCTCCGGAGTAGTTGGAATCAGCATCCTGAGCCTGTAAACTTACAGGAACTAAGCCTAAGAGAAAGATAAAAAAAAGACCTTTGCTTAAAAGGCTATAGTTAATCCAGCGCACAAATAGTTTATCAAACTTCAGTTAACAATTGGTTTACAGGTGTTTTGTAAATCTAAATAACTGTGCTGATAAAACGTAAAAAATATTACAAAAGTTTTACAATTTTTATTTATAATATAAAAAGTAATGTTGTAGTACTATTACCGTTTTTGCATCATTAACGGCACCTTGTTTTAACTTTTCGTAAGCTTCATCAAAACCTATCTCGAGTATGGTTATATCTTCTCCTTCGCCTTTTGCGCCGCCGCCTTCACCCTGCTTCATGGTATCATTGTAAGGAGCTATAAATAGATGTATATACTCAGTAATACCGCCACCCGATGTATATACTGCACCCACTTTGTTCAGGTCAGCTATTTTATAACCCAGCTCTTCATTAACTTCGCGTATAGCAGCTTGGTCGGGTGTTTCTCCTTCATCAATCAAGCCTGCGCAGGTTTCAACAAGGTAGCCTTCATCGTTGCCGTTTAGGTAAGTAGGTAATCTGAATTGGCGGGTGAATAGAAAAGTTTTTAGTTCAGCATTGTACAATAATACAGCTACTGCATCAGGGCGGAAGTAAACTTCATTTTCCTGAGGGTGCATTGCCCCTTTGGTATCCGGTTTCTGGAAGGTATAATATTTAAGTGGAAATTTCCGATCAGACAAAGTTTCACAATTGGTAATTTGTATCTCAGCCATAACGTGCTTTACGAAAGCAACAACGAGGCAAGAGTTAAGTTTAAAGAAGCGTTAGATTATAACTTAATATAAAACAATAAAGCCCGTATTGTGAAATACAGGCTTTATACAAACTTTAGATAACAGGAATATTAAATTTATTATTAATGACGGCGACGGCTGTAATAAGTATGATGTGCACGGTAATAAGCAGCATGTCTTTTATGTACGTTTCTGCGATGTTCGTTACCAATAATGTAACCACCACCGGCACCAATAGCACCACCAATTAAAGCACCTTTAACACCGTGGCCAATTAAACCGCCAGCAATGGCACCACCAGCACCGCCAATTAAAGCACCTTTAGCTTGGCCGCTCATTCTTCTGTGTTGTGCAAGTGTATAATTGCTGCTGGCCAGTATCACTGAACTAATCAGCGTAATTAACAAAATGATCTTTTTCATAGAATTGTGTATTTATATATTTAAGTAGATGCAAATATGACTTAATGGTTTAACGTGTATTTAACAATATTTGTTAATAAACTGTTTTATGGTATGATATATTTTTAAACTTCCAGTAAATAATATGGATAATCATAACCCGCTTTAACCAAAATAGGTTTGGCTACATTGAATATTTTAATGTCGCTATTGAGGGTGCCTTCCAGTGTGCCAGCATGGGCATGTCCATGAAAAGCAGCAATTACTTTATTCCGGATTAGCGGTTCAGCTAAACGTGATGAACCTAGAAAAGGATAAATTTCAGGTGGCTCGCCTACTACAGTAGCTTTGATAGGGGCATAGTGTAATACAGCTATTTTCTTGGTAATTTGGCTGCCATCCAGCACATTTAAGGCCCGTTCCAAATGCAGGCTTTCATCAACGGCTTCCTGAACAAAAGCTTTATTAGCATCTTCGCCAAACATGGTAAGCAGGTAACGGTCAAAACCGCCGCCAAAGCCTTTTACACCGGCAAAGCCAACATCACCAATTACTATAGCCTCACCATCCAGTATATGCACGTTAGAGTTTTGCAGCACTTGCCTGATTAATTTGTGACGCCCTTTTTCGTAATCATGGTTACCCAGTACGCAAACTACTGGTATAGTGCAAGCGCGTAGTTCTTCAGCTAATACTTTAGCTTCGTCTTCATCACCGGTATCAGTTAAGTCGCCACAAATCAGTAATACATCAGCACGAGCCGATATTTCACGAAAATAATCTACCCATTTGCCGCGGTCTGTTTCTCGAACATGTATATCGCCAACGGCAGCAATGCGGGTTACTTTTTTCTCTTCCATAGTTGTTATACAGTTTTAATCGTATAGGATTTGTAATCCCATTCTTTAATATCTATACAATACTGAGTTTGATCAATCATGGGTCCGCGGCATACCTTTTCAGTAGGAGATGGTAAGTCGTATTGTTCGCCGGCGCGGCGCAGCAGTTCATCATATAACCAGCGGGGTACAATGTTCTGGTAATCGGCCGGGTACACAAATTGGAACGAGAGCAACTGCGCTAACAACAACTGCCAATGCGGGTCAATCCTGAATAGTAAATGTTTCCAATCCAGGTTAGCACCGTATTGCAGCAGTAAGTGATTTAAATCAGCGCCATCAAAACGTTCGCGGTTTTGTACGTATATTTTGCTCCATACTACTTCTTCGGCCGAAAGGAGTTTCAAATCGTGATCAAAGAAGTTGGCATCTACTGCGCGTTCAAACCAACTATCATCTACCCGGCAAATGTTGTTTACTGTATCAAAAATCAAGTCAATAAAGTACTCGCCTTTGAATATTTTGGCTAACCAGCGGGCATCAGTAAATTCAGTGGTATAACCTTGCTCTGCGAAGTACTTTAAAATGCGTGGGCAATCGGTTGAACGGCAATATACATCCAAATCTTTGGTATCACGGTACAAACCGGTATAATGAAATATGGCAAAGGCACCCCCTAGCATATAATCAATTCCACTATCATTTAAATGATCAAGTGCCTCTTTGTAAAAAGCAATTGCTTCTTCGTCTTCATTAATTACCATATCGTTATAAAAAAAATCAAACTCAGGGCTTACCGCAGCCTGAACTATAAGAACTGTAATTATTTTATTCTGTTTGCAGGAAAGTATAGTGCTGATAAAGGAGCTGAGTAGATCAATCTTCACTATCAGAGATATAGGGATACATTTTCAATAAAGCAATTCCTTAAAATGCAATAGATTAATTATAATTGTATAACCAACATTTAAAACCTACTGCACTTGAAAAAACGTATTTTATTCCTGCTAACTGCGGGACTGGGCCTGAAAAGCTATGCCCAAAATACCGCAACTTTAACGGTAAGCAATAATTCAAAAGATACCATTAGCCGTAATATTTACGGCCAGTTTGCCGAACATCTGGGGCGTGGCATCTATGGTGGTTTTTGGGTGGATAAAACCTTACCAGTAGCTAAGCAAGATCGTATCCGGCTGGATGTGGTTAATGCCTTGAAGAAAATCAAAATTCCGAACCTACGCTGGCCCGGCGGATGCTTTGCTGATGAGTACCATTGGCGTGATGGCATTGGCCCACGCCCACAACGCCCTAAAATGATTAATACCAACTGGGGCGGAGTAGTAGAAGATAATAGCTTTGGTACACACGAATTTCTGGAGCTATGCCAATTATTGGGTTGTGAGCCGTACATATCGGCTAATGTGGGTAGTGGTACCGTACAGGAAATGTCGAACTGGGTAGAGTATCTGAATTTCGATGGTGAAAGTCCGCTTACCAACCTGCGTACACAGAACGGGCACCCGAAACCCTTTAACGTGCACTTTTGGGGAGTGGGTAATGAAAGTTGGGGTTGCGGTGGTAATATGACGCCAGAACATTATAGCGATGAATACCGCAGATATGCCTCTTTTGCCAAAAACTATAACAATGCCAAGCTTAAAAAAATAGCCTGCGGGCCCAATGCAAGTGATTATAACTGGACGGAAACTTGTATGAAGAATATTGGTCCGGGACGTATGTGGGGCTTATCTCTTCATTATTATACGTTGCCTACCGGCAACTGGAGTGATAAAGGTTCATCTACCAACTTTGGCGAAGCAGCTTATTTCAATACTATGAAAAACTGCTTGCAAATGGAAGAACTGGTAACCAAGCACTCAGCTATTATGGATAAGTACGATCCGCAAAAGAAAGTAGCTTTAGTAGTGGACGAATGGGGCGTATGGACCAACGTGATGCCGGGTACTAATCCGGGTTTCCTGTTTCAGCAGAATAGCTTACGCGATGCCTTAGTAGCAGCTACCACATTGAATATTTTTAATAACCACTGTGATCGTGTAAAAATGGCTGCCTTGGCACAATGTATAAACGTATTGCAGGCGCTGATTATCACCGATAAGGAGAAAATGCTGCTGACGCCTACTTACTACGTTTTTGATATGTACAAAGTACATCAGGATGCTAGATACCTGCCTGTCAAACTAAATGCACCCGAGTATGAGTATGAAGGCAAAAAGATTCTGGCAGTAAATGTAACGGCTTCGCAGGATGCTGCCGGTAAGGTGCATTTAACGCTGGCTAACTTAGATGCACACAACACTATTGCTGTAAGTACAGAGTTTAAAGATATAGCTTGGCAAGCAGTAACTGGCCGGGTTTTAACTTCAGCCAAAGTGGATGATATTAACACGTTCGAAAAACCTTACACTTTAATCCCTAAAACTTTTACAGGTGCCCGTAAAGAAGGGGATAAGTTAGTAATTAATATGCCAGCTAAAGCTGTGGTAGAATTAGAACTGAATTAAATAAGCTATCATAACTAATAAAAACAGCCGCTGCAAACTTGATTTGAAGCGGCTGTTTTTATTTAAGCAGTTACAGCTATCAAGATTACTTTTCACAAACGGATTTTGCATTGGGCTGTTGCTAAACTAAAAGATTAAAGATTATGGCAAGCTTTTCAGATATTATCAATACGCCGCAACCTGTATTGGTCGACTTTTCGGCTGAATGGTGTGGACCATGTAAAATGATGGCTCCTATACTGAAGCAGGTAAAAGATGCAATGGGCGATCGCGTGAAAATTGTAAAAATTGATATCGACAAAAATCCGGCGGTAGCTGATGCTTACCGCATACAGGGGGTGCCTACCCTAATTTTATTTAAAAATGGCGAAAATAAATGGCGGCAGAGCGGCGTAATGCAAGCCGGACAGATTAAGCAGATTATTGAGAGCTATTTATAAATAGCTCTTAGTTTTTCGCGATAAATTTAGCAACATCGGCATCATCCACCCGGTTAAAGGTCATGGTACGGCCTATAAATTTAAAGTGCCAGTAACCGGTTACCTTTAACACATTATCAGACGTCATGCTGGCTGATGAATTCCATTTACGCCCGGTTTGTGCATCGTAAATCATACCGTTTTCCCAACTGTCTGTTTTAGGATGATATTCCAGATTCTCTAATACATTCATGCCAACAAGATGCCGTGAGCGAAGCTGTTTTGATGGATTGTGTATATCCAGACGGGCTTCCATAGGCTTGGTGGGTTCATCAGAATCATCAAACCAAACCAGCTTGGCTTTAAAATCATTTCCATCACGATATACCTGTACAATACAGTTCTTTTTTTCCGACATCCATTTGCCGCATATACGATCGCTCGCTAATGCAGACAATTTGGAAGCATCTATAGTTAACGTAGCTGCAACGATCAGGAAGCAGCTGAGTAAAAGTTTCTTTGCCATAAGTACTTAGCTTTCTTTACAAGGTAAAAAAAATAACTTTTAAAATATGACAAATGTTTTACTGAACCATTCTTTTACAGCATACGCCTAAGAATAGTACGGTAGTTGTAGTTTGCAGATATGTGAACAACAGGCTAAAGCAATGCTGAATAGATAATTGGTTTATTTTGAAATAGCTAAGTTTGTGTATGCCTCAGTTAAGTATCCAAAAAAACAAAGCAGATTATACTAAAAGCGCGTTATTAGAATCATCGCAGTTCAGGGTGGCTTCCATAAATGAAGGATTGTGTGGAGCAGTAACTTTTGATGCTTACAACCGGCGCAATTTTTATAAAATAACGCTACTTTTAAATGGTAATAGTGAGCTTTTTTATGCCAATCGTGCTATAAAAGTAAACGGGCCTGCTTTAGTATTTACCAATCCACTAGTGCCATATGCCTGGGAAAGCGACCAGGCCATAGAGCCAGAAGGATACTTTTGTGTATTTACCGAAGACTTTTTGCAGCAAGGTGGCCGTATGGATAGTTTGCAGGATTCATCTTTGTTTAAAGCTGGCGGAACTCCGGTGTATTTTTTAAATGAAGCACAAACCGAGTACATAACGCAGCTTTTTGTAAGAATGCGCTATGAGGTAGATACAGAGTACTTGTATAAACATGAACTGGTACGAAGTCAGTTAAACTTGATTATTCACGAAGCTATAAAAATGCAACCGGCGGTGTCTTACTTTACTCCACCTAATGCAGCCGCACGTATAGCTAATTTGTTTCTGGATTTACTAGATCGGCAGTTTCCCATCATGTCGGCACAAGATGCTTTAAAGCTTAAAAAGGCAGGCGATTATGCTAACAACCTATCGGTTCATGTAAATCATTTAAATGCTGCCGTACATGAGATAACCGGCAAATCAACCACTACGCATATTAATGAGCGTATATTAACTGAGGCCAAATCATTACTAATGCATACCAAATGGAGCGTAGCCGAAATAGCATATAGCCTAGGTTTTGAATATGCCTCATACTTTAACAGCTTCTTTAAGAAACATACTAGTAGCACACCTATGGCTTTTCGAAGGGCACTTTGAAAAGTATAAGTATTGCTTTGAAACGTTTAGCGGCTCTACCAAGTGAGCTTGGTAGTTTTGCTTTATACTAAAATCATAAAAGCACACACTGATGAACACAATGAAAAGCATAAACTTAGGGAGCCAAGGGTTGCAGGTATCGGTTGAAGGATTAGGCTGTATGGGGATGACTCCTATAGCAGGTGGCGATATCTATGGTAAGGCCGATGAGGGAGAATCAATAGCTACTATACATCGGGCACTGGAGTTAGGCGTGAACTTTTTAGACACCGCCGATTTATATGGCCCTTTGCTGAACGAACGCCTGGTAGCTAAAGCCATACAAGGTAACCGCGACAAATATATTATTGCTACCAAGTTCGGTTATGAGGTTGATGATGATGAGCAGCTCACCTGGGCTATTAATGGTCGACCAGAATATGTACACAAAGCTATCAACCGTTCGCTGAAAAATTTAGGTACAGATTATATTGATTTGTATTATCTGCACCGTGTAGATCCTAACACGCCTATTGAAGATACCGTAGGTGCTATGAGTCAATTGGTTCAATCAGGAAAAGTTAAATACATCGGCTTATCTGAAGTGGCTGCCGATACCATCCGGAAGGCACATGCCATTCACCCAATTACAGCCGTACAAACCGAATACTCCATTTTTGAGCGTGACCCGGAAGTAAACGGCGTATTAACTACTTTGCAAGAACTGGGTATTGGTTTTGTGGCTTACTCGCCTGTAGGTCGTGGCTTTTTAACGGGTGCTATACAAAGCCCAGACGATTTTGCTGAAAATGATTTTCGCCGGCAAATTCCGCGCTACCAAGGCGAAAACTTTTATAAGAATTTAGAACTGGTTAAACAGATACAAGCTATAGCTGCTAGCAAAGGTATAACTGCTACGCAATTAGCTTTAGCTTGGGTGTTACAAAATAACGTGGTGGCTATTCCGGGTACTAAGCGGATTAAGTATATTGAGGAAAATGCCGCAGCTGCTCAAATAACATTTACGCCTGAAGAAAAAGCTCAGCTAGAATCTATTGTTCCGGTTGGTGTTGCTGCGGGTAGCCGTTACGATGAACAACAAATGAAATTTGTAAATCAATAAAGCTGCTAAAAAAATATCTAAAAAAGCTTCCATGTATTCAAAGTACGTGAAAGCTTTTTTGTGGTATACAAGATTGTTTTTTGCTCTACTACTAAATAATATTTTCTTGCTTTTATAATTTATAGGTGTAGTAATGCTGATGTTATTAACTTTAACGATTGATAGTGAAAATCTAATTCTAATCTAGTTATGAAATTAATCAGGTATGGCCAACCCGGCCAGGAGCGCACTGGCGTACAGTTGGATGGTGTTAATTATGATACTTCGGCTTTTGGAAGCGATTATAACGAACAGTTTTTTGAACGTGGTGGCTTAGCTTCTTTAGAAGCTTACGTAGCTGCACATCGGCAAGAACTGCAAACCATTGGTGATGACGAACGACTGGCCAGTCCAATTGCCCGCCCTTCAAAAATTGTTTGTATTGGCTTAAACTATGCCGACCATGCTAAAGAAACTGGTGCTGCACTGCCGCCCGAGCCAGTGATTTTCATGAAGAGCACCACTTCATTGACCGGACCGAATGATAATATTATGATTCCTAAAAACTCGGTTAAAACCGATTGGGAGGTAGAGCTGGCTATTGTAATTGGCAAAAAAGCATCCTACATAGAAGAAGCCGAAGCGAACGACTATATAGCCGGCTATGTACTGCATAATGATGTTTCAGAACGTGAGTTTCAGCTGGAGCGTAATGGTACTTGGGATAAAGGCAAGGGGTGCGATACCTTTGCACCACTAGGCCCTGTTCTAGCAACCGCTGATGAGCTGGGTGATTTGGATAATCTGCGTTTATGGCTTACTGTTAATGGTAAGAAAATGCAGGATGGTACAACGGCTAACCTGATTTTTAAAATTCCTTACTTGGTGTCCTATGTAAGCCAGTTCATGACTTTGCTGCCTGGTGATGTAATCTCCACCGGCACTCCGGCTGGTGTAGGTTTAGGCTTTAATCCGCCAGTGTATTTAAAACCTGGTGATGTAGTAGAGCTAGGCATTGATGGTTTAGGTACGCAAAAACAGCAGGTAGTTGCATACACAAAAAGCTAATTGGCTACAGTTACACTTAAACAGAAACAGGCTGAGAGGAATATCCTTTCAGCCTGTTTCTGTTTGAAGTGAGTAGTGATATTAATGTCGTGCCCGGCGTTTTAATACGCCGCCGGCAGCTTCTTTAATAGTGCTGGTAAATACAAAGGCTTTTTCATCCACTTCTTCTACCATATTGCGTAAACGGCGTACCTCCAAGCGGGTAACTACGGTAAAAACAATATCTACCGGCTGACTAATATCAAAGCTTTCTTTCAAAAAGCCGCGTTCGCCTTTGTAAACCGTAATACCCCGGCCTAGTTCCATTACTAGTTTTTCTTTGATCATTTGGCTTTGGCCTGATATAATGGTGACGCCAGTGTATTCTTCCAAACCTTCTATCACAAAATTAATCGTACGCGATGCGGTATAGTAAGTCAGAATGGAGTATAAAGCTGTAGGCAATCCTAAATCAATAGCCGCAATCAGAAAAATCACAATATTAATGCCCAAAATAATCTCGCTGATGGTAAAACTGATGCGTTTACCGGTGTATAGGGCTAGTACCTCAATACCATCCAATGCGCAGCCGCCACGTATGGCTAAACCCACGCCTATGCCCATAAAAACACCGCCGAAAATGGATACCAGCAATTTATCAGAGGTAATTTGCGGGTAGTGGATAAATTGAAGGCATAGTCCTAATCCAATAACCGCAGCCAGGGTTTTAATGGCGAAAGTACGGTTAACCTGAAAGGCACCCATAATAATGAGCGGGATATTAGCCAGCACAATGACGTAGGCAATATTAAGTTCATACAGCTCATGAATGAGCAGAGAGATACCGGTAACGCCGCCATCAAAAAACTGATTGGGGATCAAAAAGCTTTTAAGGGCGAAACTACAAAATAGGATACCCAGCACCGTGTAAACAAAATCCTGCACGGCATGAGGCAGATGAAAACCTTTCATGCCACGAATTTAACTGATTTTAGCTTTCAGGAAGGTTAAATATTGTTCTTTTTTGTGGTAATTGACGGATAAGTTTGTTAATAAATGCTTAAATCATCTTGATTGTTCCCTTTAATTCTTTCATAAAAGGGCAACAGTTTTGTTATAATACTAAAAACTAGCTGCCATTTGAATCAAAAATGTACAGGGCTTAATATATTGCAGGCTGATTGTAGAATAGCTGTTCATAGATGAAAAAATTTAGCTTTAAAAACGATTATAGTGAAGGCGCACACCCAGCCATTTTAAATGCCTTAGTAAGCAGTAACCTGGCCCAGCAAAGTGGTTACGGCGATGATGAATATACACAAGAAGCCGTACAACTCATTAAACAACGTATTGAAAACCCCGAAGCTGGTGTGTTCCTGGTTTCGGGTGGTACGCAGGCTAATTTGATTGTAATTGCTTCTATACTTCGCCCGCATGAGTCCGTGATAGCGGCTACTACTGGGCATATTAATGTACACGAAGCTGGAGCTATTGAAGCTACTGGGCATCGTATTGAGGCGGTGCCTACGCCTGATGGTAAACTGCGTCCTGAAGATATTTTTGGGGTACTGGGCAAGTTTGAAGAAGTGCACATGACCCGCCCGCGGTTGGTGTATATTTCAAATGCTACCGAAATTGGCACTATGTACAGCCGACAGGAACTGGTAGATTTATCAGCCTGTTGCCGTGAGCATCATTTGTATTTGTTTATGGATGGCGCTCGCCTCGGTTCAGCTTTGTGTGCTGAAACTAATGATATTACCTTTGCTGATTTAGCCCGTTATACCGATGTATTCTACATTGGCGGTACCAAAAACGGTGCTTTGCTGGGTGAAGCCATTGTGATTAACCATCGCGAACTGCAAAATGATTTTCAGTACCATTTAAAGCAGCGTGGCGCTTTGATGGCTAAAGGTCGCTTATTGGGTGTTCAGTTTGCCGAAATGTTCAGGAGCGATTTGTTTTTTGAAATGGCTCGCCATGCTAACCAAGCAGCCGCTAAACTATCGGCGGCTATTCAGCAGTTGGGTTTTCCGTTGTTAACGGTATCTTATACCAACCAGATTTTTCCAATTCTGCCTGCCGATGTAATTGAGCAGTTGTTGCAGCAGTTTGATTTTTATCGTTGGCAAAAGATAGATGCACAGCAAACCGCCATCCGCTTGGTAACCAGTTGGGCTACGCCTGATGAGGCGGTGGATCAGTTTATTGAAGTATTAACAAAGATTACCGGCAAGTAAATAATTTCAAAACAAATGCCATAAGTAAAGCTTTACTTACGGCATTTGTTAAACATACTTTGTAGCATTGTATTTCGGTGTTCATTTTTAATGTGTGAACATTCCTGAATACTTTGAATGATGGAGATGGTATTAGAATCCATCTTATTGATTATTCCTATTAGTTGTGGTATTTCCTGCTAAATCGTGATTATAATCACATTGCCAACTGAGAATCATCATCTTACTGCGCAACTTTTTTAATGAGCTTTGTAACAGCAAAATCATCAAACTCATTAAAATTCAAGCGTATGAAAACTATAGCTGTATTAACCGATTTGACTGCAAAAGGAGAGCATGCTGCCTTTTATGCTTTGCATCTGGCTCAGCATCTTCATGCTAATATTTTATTGTACAATGCCTTTACCGTGCCTTCTGCCGACCCCATGGCTGCCCAGATTGCATGGCCGATGGAAGATTTTGATGAATTACAAAACGATACCGAAAACGAGTTAAATTTGCTGGTTAAAAAGTTAGAGGTGGAGCTTACTGCTTCACCAGCTTATGCTTTTAAACCAGTTATTGATTGCCGCTGCCATGATGGTGCATTGAACCTGCACCTGGATGAGCTATTAAATAACCGCGATATAGTGATGCTGGTAATTGGCAGCCATAAAAAGGGGCTATCTGCCTGGCTGATGGGTAACCACATGCGGAGCGTAATTGATAATGTAACAGTACCGGTATTGATGGTGCCCGAAAACTGTAGTTTTAAAAGTATCCATAAAATTACTTTCCCGACTGATTTAATGCCAGCCGATATTGATTTGGTACATGCAGTAGCCCACCTGGCTAAACCGTTTGGCGCAAGCTTGTTGCTAGCGCATATTTGCCCGGCTAGCGAGGAGGCGCAAATACCTGTTAAGAAGTTTCTGGAAGAGGTAACCAATAAAATTGATTACGCCCATATTTATTACCGCAACGTTTGCGATGCCGACCTGCATGATGGTTTAAACTGGTTGGCTAATCAGGCCGCGGCCGATTTGCTGGTGATGGTACACCGCAACAAAGGCTGGCTTGATCAACTTTTAAACCGGAGCAATACCTTGAAAGTGGCCGAACAAATCAGCATACCTTTACTGGTGTTCCCTTACCCGGTACCTAAGCTCCCTGTTTTTTAGTAAAGCGGGTTAGGGTATTGATACAGAAAGGGCAGTAGTAGCGTAAATTACCGATGCTGGTCAATTACTTCCAGCAATCGTTCCAAGTCTTGTTCCGTGTTGTAGAAGTGGAAGGATACTCGAATACCTGGTCCGCGTAAGGAGGTCAGCACGCCGGCTTGCTGTAGCTGATTGAATACCTGTTCAGTCAAATTAAGGTTGAATATAGAGGAATGCTGCTTACGTTTCAGTATAGCTTCAGCTAGTAAACCACGGTCAGCAAAGGCGTTTAGGGCTTGCTGGCTGAGTTGTTGAATGTGGCTGGCTATGTTAGCCAAACCGGTTTGTTCCAGATCAGCAATAGCTTGTTTCAGGCTACCGAAGGTTAGGGTGTCCTGATGGCCGGGTTCAAAGTAAAATGATAACGGACTGCGGCCTTGTAGAAAAGGTTCCGAAGGGAATGTCTTTTGCTGGTTACCTGCGTAAAGCTGACTAGCTAAGTTCTCGTTCAATAGGGCAAAGCCATTGCCATAGCCGCTTAGCATCCATTTATAGCCGCTGGCCATGAGCGCATCCAGCCCTGATTCAACAAAGTTGAAAGGTTCGGTGCCGCAATATTGGGTACCATCGGCTACCAGCAGTAGTTCAGGGTAGGTATGTTTCAGGGTTTTGATAAACGCCGGGTCTATTTTGATGCCGCTGATGTACTGTACCAAACTAAAGGCCAGCAGGGTAGGCTTAAACTGCTCGATACGAGCCAGCAGGTTTTGTTCCAGCAGTTCGTCTGCCACTACGTGTTCATATGCATAACCGCGACTTTTTACCGGGTAATTAATAGAAGGGTAATCTTCCTGTACCAGCAATACTCGTTGCTTGCCTGGTAAGCCATCCAGCAGAATGTTAAAGCCATACGAAAAGTTGGGCACCAGGAAGGTGTTTTCTACATTGGAATGGAACAGCCGGGCTACGCTGTTTTTTACCTGCTGTAAAAAATCAGCTTGTGGCAGACGGAAATTGCTGCCTTGTTCCATGAAATCCATATCATGCTGCCTGCGCCAGTTCAGTAACGATTGCGACAGGATACCCGAACTCGCCGTATTGACATACGTATAGTTGTTCAGAACAGGAAACTGCTCAGTAAAAGTCATGCGTAAAGATAGTATTTTAGTCACGCATAGCAGAAAAGGTGAGGCTAAGTTTAGTTGTGATTTTAGTGTTACATGTTTCAGTGTGTAAGATCTGTAACACCTTGTAACACTGACAAACCATTGGCAGTGGTGGCACTGTTTTGTCAGTAGGATATTGGGTTTTGGTAGCTAATTGAAGTATACGTGGTATGCTTAAGCTAGCATAAAAGCTATAAGAGGCTTATATATCCCTTTACTCTGGCGCGAGTATGTCGGGCTGGTTGCAGCAGTGGCTACTCGTGCCTGAAAACTACTGCTAAACAGGCACGAGTAGCCATTGCCCACTTACCGCCCCGACATACTCGCGCCAGAACAGGGGGATCAATTGTCTATAAGTAGAGGAGCAAATTATGCGCAAAAGTATTCTTTTAGATACAGGGGTTGGTCACCTCGTTTCGGCTTATCTTTACCTTTATGAGTATAAAAAAAACAAAAAAATTTGCTGTTTTATTGTTAGGATTCTTCTTAATGTTAACTTTCGGGAGATGTCGCCAGGAGTGTTTACAGGAATCTATTGCACATTATGGTAAAGCTGAATTCAATATTTTCAAAGGGTTCGTGATATTTCATCGCAGTCGAGTAAGCTATAATAAAAATGTATACATGCTATATAAGCATAATTGTGGACCTTATATTATTACTTATTTAGACAACAAAGACTCGATGTTAAATGTGAATACTAAGTTTGTGAAAAATTGCTTTAATGATTCTTTAAGCGCAACCAAAATAAAGAGCTTAATGAAAGCATTCTTAAAGATTAAATGTTATTACCTTAAAGTTGACCAAGAAGGCAATATTTATATCAATCCGTACTCTTCCCAAAAAACATTATTGTTGAGAAAGGCTAAAGGATCATTGCCTAAAGATATTAGCAATTTCAAATTATATAATGATCAATGGTACATTTTGAAGTGATTCTATCTTTGAGATAAAAAAGCAGCTACAATTTTCAATGTACATCGATAAGTGATTTATGATGTAGAAAACAAATATAGTTGGGAACCTGTCCCTTTAGTTCTGATGCACGTGTGTCACGTATACTTTAGCTAATCAAACACAGCAAAGCCCGGTCGATCCACTGCCGGGCTTTGCTGTTAATTACACATAAGAACTCTACTGAAAGCTATTACTCATTTCAAAGAGCGGCAGGTACATAGAAACTAAGATCCCCAATTTCTGGCGCGAGTATGTCGGGGTGGTAAGTGGGCAAAAGCTACTCGTGCCTGTTAAGGAATGGGTATCCCTTGCTGCAGTCAGCCCGATATACTCGCGCCAGAATTGGGGTAGGCATTCCGGGGAAATATCATGCCACCTTGTTCAATAAATTTAGCAAGGCAGGCAGGCCAGGGTTGAAAGGCCAGGTTTCTATCGGGCTGGGCATGTCTATCATTAAAACCCTTGTAGAATGGCACAAGGGTGAAATTTGGTTTCGCAGCAAAGAGCACGAGGGTACTACCTTCTACATCGAGTTACCAAAATAAATAAGCTCAATTGTAATATTCGTTACAGTAGGGTTTCGCTTATACAATTGCACTCTCATAAAACGACCCTTTCGAGAGAAGAAATAGCCACAACTGAGTATTTCAATAAAATAAACTTACCTTAGCGCTTACAATCCAACGCTTTATCTAGTTTCATGAATAAATATCTTTACTCTTTAGCTGTTTTATTATGTGCCTCATTAGCGGCTCAGGCGCAAACGCAAAAAGGCAGCCAACTGCTGGGCGGGCAAATCTCAGAAAGTACCGGCAAAGGCACAACCATTGAGCACGATCCTAGCGATAACGGTGCTACTACGGTGAGCAAAGACAAAATGAACTACTTTGGCATTGGCCCTTCTTACAGCTACTTTGTGGCTAACAACCTTGACCTGGGGGCTTCAGTAGGCTATACCAGCTCTACGCTTAAGAATAACTTCAGCGCTTTGGGCAACGATGCAACCCAGCAGAAAGGATTCAACTCCGGTGTTTTCTTAAGAAAATATTTTTTGTATGACGGCAAGGTCGGTTTCCGCGTGGGGCCTTATGTAAGCTACCAACACGCCAAGGCTACCATGAATTACCAAAACACGCAGAGCTTTAACGAGGATACTGTAGAAAACAGGTTAAATGCAGGCATTGGTTTAGACTTTGTTTATTTCCCAGCCCGCAGGATCGGGCTGGCAGCAAGCATTGGCAGCCTGTCATATGAGAAGGTGTATTACAAGGAGCTATCCGGCGGTCAGCTGATGCAGGAGCAGCGGGATCATGCCTTCGGCGCGAACCTGGCTTCCAATTTAGCTTTATCGGTTTATTATTCCTTTGGTAAATAGCTTGATTCATCAACTCAAATCATATCCATGATATTAAAAAAAGCTTACAGTACGCTGCTGATGACCTTAGGGGTGGGGATGCTTGTTTGTTCGTGTAAAAAAGAAGGCGTTGCTGTTTCGGAGGTCATGCCTGCTAAAGAGGCAGTACAAACGCAAGTTGCTGCTAGCAGTGATACCAGCGTAGTTGCAGATCCGTTTTTACTCAGCTCTATTTCAAACCCCGTCGGGCATTTCACGCCGGCAGATTTTGGTGTAATGCCTTACGGTCTGCCCAATGCAACTGGAGATAATGGTGTAGCCATTGGTCAGCCTACTGGCATGGTATTAAAAGTAAACAGCAAGACATTCGTTCTTAGTAAATCGTTGCACAATGATCCGGTAGTGGCGTTTTCCAAACCAGCGCTTTTGCCGATGAGACCCATTCCCGAAATGACTATTGAAGGCGGCGATAAAGACGGCTTTATGAAGGTGCAAATCACGTTTCTTTATATAGCGCGCCGATATCAACTTCAATCCTGTAAGCTGATAATTGATGGTGATTTCTATGGCCGCGCATCTGCTGTATACTTCAGCGCACCTCAAGGAGCTCAATATGCTAAATTGCTTTCGGCAACTATTGACACCAGTAAAGAGTACGCCAGCGCTAAAGGCACGTTTGATGCCGAAGTGAGTAGGGTCAGTGGCCTATGGGCGCCTCCCGGCGTATTACGGCTAAGCGGATCGTTTAATATAGAGTCCCCGAAACTTTAAATAACCGCTGCATCCATCAACTTACTTTTATAAAGCCGTAAAATTTTGCTGGTAGCTTTTTAGTTCCCAATTGTCGACCCTTTAGTGAGATGTTTTCTTTTTAGCAGATACTCTAAAAAAAGAATGCCTAACATCAATGCAGGTAAGAATCTTTACTAAAAATACTATTTCCCGCTCAAGCGTCTGCGCTTGAACAACTTGCAGCCGAGCCGCTTGCAGAGGGCTCAAGCGTCTGCGCTTGAGCGGAAGAGGGTTGAGCAGAGGTAAAGATTGTTCCATAAACGAACGTTTACCGGGAATCCCTCTTGCTCCCGCAAGCGTCCCGCTTGTGGTTTAGCGACATTACCAGCTATCTTTATCATCAGTAGAATACCTAAAGAACACATAATTAACTCTACCAACCTGCCTTCGTATCATCCCCACGCGGGTCAGCACCGCCTACGTAGCCTTGCGGCGTTTTGACAATGGCCTCTACGCGGCCTATGGCACCACGATCGGTGATTTTATAGCCTTTTTGTTGCAGCTTGGCTTCTACTGATTTGTCCAGTGCTTCGTGTTCGGTTTCGATATCATCAGGCAGCCATTGATGGTGGAAGCGTTTAGAGGCTACCGCCTGTTGTGGGGTCTGGTTAAACTCAATCACGTTCAGGATGGTTTGAAAAACCGAAGTAATAATGGTAGAGCCCCCCGGCGTACCCACTACCATAAACAGCTGACCGTTCTTTTCCAGTATAGTTGGCGTCATGGACGATAACATGCGTTTGCCAGGTTGTATGCTGTTGGCTTTGCCGCCTACCAGTCCGTACATGTTGGGCACACCCGGTTTAGAGCTGAAATCGTCCATCTCATTATTCAGCAAAAAGCCGGCACCCTTTACAAATATCTTAGCCCCAAATGAACCATTCAGCGTAGTGGTGATGGATACTGCATTGCCTTCGCGGTCAACAATACAGTAGTGGGTAGTTTGGTCACTTTCGTAACCGACAAAAGTACCGGGTTGTATGGCGCTGCTGGGCGTGGCTTGTGCCCAGGTAAAGCTTTTCATGCGGTTATCCACATAGCTAGGGCGTAACAAACTATCTACCGGAACCTTGTAAAAGTCGGGGTCGCCCAAGTATTTAGAACGGTCGGCATACACACGCCGCTCCGCCTCCACTATCAATTGCACGGTCGAATCCTGGTTATAGCCCCAGCGGTGCAGTGGGAAAGGTTCTACACTGTGCAGCAATTGCAACAGAGCAATACCCCCGCTGGATGGTGGCGGCATGGTAATTACCTTATATTGCTTGTACTTCCCAATCACCGGCTTGCGCCACACCGAATGGTAGTTGTCCAGATCAGCCTGGGTAATCAGTCCATCGGCCGATTTCATTTCGGAAATCAGTTGAGTGGCAACCGTACCGTTATAGAAACCTGCACGTCCTTGATCCCGAATCAGCATCAGGGTTTTGGCCAAATCTTCCTGCACCAGTAAATCACCGGCAGCCCAAGGGGTATCTTTCAAAAAGTAGCTTTTACTGGGGTTCAGTCGTTTAAAATCGGCTTGGTTGCGGTTTAAATCGGCAGCCAGGTGCTGGGTAATTTTAAAACCCTGATGAGCCAGATTAATAGCCGGTTGCACCAATTCGGCCCATTTCAGTTTGCCGTATTTGCGGTGCGCCTCAATCATACCATCTACCGAACCGGGTACGCCTACCGCCTGGTGGGTGTACAAGCTTTTATTCGGGATTACGTTGCCGTTAGCATCGAGGTACATATCGGCATTAGCTTTGCCAGGCGCTTTTTCCCGGTAATCGAGCGTGTTGGTTTGCCCCTTGGCCGAACGGTAAACCATAAAGCCACCACCGCCAATATTACCAGCTTCGGGCAGGGTAACAGCCAAAGCAAATTGTACAGCCACAGCGGCATCAACCGCATTACCGCCTTTTTTCAATATGCTTAAGCCTGCTTGTGCCGCATCCGGGTAGGCGCAAACCACCATGCCGTTTTTACTGGGCTGTTCAGACTGACTTACCGGCGTTTGTGCATAAGCTATACTGGTAGCTAAAGTAAAAGCGATGTACAGCTGCGGTTTGAATATGGTTTTTATAGAGAGAATTTTCATGTGTTCAAAAAGATGTTCGTTCGTCTAAAATAGTACAAATCCGGTTAAACAGCGGGGTTTAATTGTAGTCATACCTTAAAATTATGCTACTGACTTTTAGCCGGGTAAGCCGGTAAAAGCTATTTTTTTAAAGTTAGATCTTCATAAAATCTTAAATCTGCCGTTATTTACACAAAACTACATCATGAAAAAAATAACATTACTCTTTATTATTAGCTGTTTCATGCTGGCCTTTCAGCAAAAGTCTAACGCGCAAACCACGCAAAACCCGGCCTTATACCAGGGCGCGCTTGGTTTAAAGTTTGATGGTTATGAAAATGGTATTTCCGGCAAGTACTTCATGAATAACTCAACCGCGGTAGAAGGTGTTTTAGGTTTTCGTAAGCACGGCTTGGTTATAACCGGCTTATACGAAATTCACCAAACTGCTTTCGGGGTAAACGAGCTTAAGTTTTATTATGGTGCAGGTGCGCACATTGGTTCGGTAGGTAAAGGTATTTTTCAACGCTATACCGGCGATGATGAATATTACGATAGCAGCCACGTACTGCTGGGTGCTGATGGTGTTTTGGGCCTGGAATACCTGATTCCGAACAGCCCTATTGCCATTAGTTTAGATTTGAACCCACGCCTGGAATTAGCCGTGGGTCCGTATTTTGATATTGCGCCTGGGTTAGGTATTAAATACTGCTTTAAATAATATTAGCGGTCAATAATCAGCTTGGTGGCATATTGTTTTTGCCCCAGTCGTAACCGAAGTATGTAAGTGCCGGGGGGCATGGCAGATACGTTAACTGCCGTACTGTAATTCCCTGCCGGCACTGTGCTTTTGTTGGTGTACACTATTCTGCCAGCTGTGCTGATGAGCGCCATATTTAAATCGCTGGCCGCAGGTGCAATAAAGGCAACGTTTAAATTGGTATTGGCTGGCACCGGGAACACCGATAAGCTAATATCATTAGGCGTATTCAGCACCGCATCACTCTTAATATAGGTGTAAACGGGCGATATGGTTGTACAACCCGTTGTCAGCACATTTTGTAACTGGTAATTACCGCTTTGCGTAGGCAAGTAGGTTTGCCCGGTTGCCGCGGTAATAGCTGTACCGTTTAAATACCACTGGTTGTTAGCCGCAAAGTTCGAACTCAGCGTAGTGCCGTTTTGAATAATAACCGGCGTGGTTACTATAACTGATTGACGCGTAGCCGAAGGGCAGCCTGCACTAATTACGTGCATGTTATAAAAATAGTAGTAAAAAGATTTATAAGCTGCCGTATCGGTGGTTGATGTAGTGGTTGCCGTGTTGGATACAATACTGAATACATCACCGATTTTGTAAGGATAGCCACTCACCCCGCTGTTACTTCTGAATAAAGTAGCATCATCGCTAAAGCTGGTACTGATGGTATAAGTGCCCGCTGCTGGTAGTTGCAGATTCAGATTGTAAACCTGCCCCTGGTCGGCGGCATCATCAGATTGAGCGCCGGAACCTGGCGTGGTGCGTGTTGCGGTAAGCGCAAGTGTACTGCTGGATACCACTTGTCCGTTAGCGTTTGATACCGTAAAAGTAACATGTCCCGAGTTCCCCACATATAAACGCGCACTCTGAATAATGACCGGAACACGGGTAAATACCGTAACATTCGGTCCAAACTGGTTATACCCACCACCCGAGAACACACTTTTTGTAGCCGGACCTACATAGGCGTTCAAATCATTCACCCCGGCATAGTAAGTATTGTTGGTAGGGGCAGTAGTTGTAAAAGCATTTTGGCCGTACGTTAATGGAGCGCCGCCAGTTGCTGCCGAGTACCAAAGCAAAGTACCATCACCCGTACCGTTAAGTAAGTAGCGGTTGGTATCATTACAGTAATTGGCCGTCAGGTTGGTGGCTGCAGGTGCGGCTCCGATGGTGATGTTAGCTAAAGTTTGGTCGTTGCCGGTTACTGCATCACCGCTTAACTTGGTAGTGGCGCTCAATGTATAAGCTGCCCCAGCTTGGGCATTAAAGGTACCACTTAGGATAAAGTTATCTTCGGTGCCTGCTGCTAACGTGCCGGTATAGGTTTCATTTAAAGTAACTACCGTATTATTGGCCGAAGTTACAGTGACCGTAACCGGTACATTACTGATGGCTGATGTTCCGTAATTTTTAAGCCGGACGGTAATGTTATTGGTACCGGCACAGTTGCCATTGGCTGCACTATTGCTGATGGCCGTAGCACCGGCATCAATAGCAGGTGCGGTAAACTGTACGCGGTAATCCTGCGTTTCACCTTTGCCATAGCTGCCACAGGCGGTAACTGCTGATGCTGTGCTGGTTTCTTGCAGTACTACCCGCATCAAGCTGGAGTTTCCTGAAGTGGCAGTAGAAGGCACGGTTACATTAGCCGTAAAGGTGCCCGTGCCGGTAATTACACCGCTGGTGGCTACTAACTCATCTGTAGTATTAAAAACGCCATCAGCGTTCCAGTCAATAAATACTTTGGCTATTTTGTTGAAATTGCCGCCGCAGGTACCTAAAGTAAGGCTGATTGGGTAAGTACGGCCAATTTCTAACTGGGTAGTAAGTGCGGTATAGTCTGAGTACGTGGTACAGCCTGCTGTCGGTGTATTATTGATGTTGGAAAAGGTAACATTGTTAATGCGCGAATCTGCACTGGAAGTAGGGGCAGAGGTACAGTAAGTTGTACCACCCCCACCTGTTACAATCAACGAGTAGGGCTGTGAGCCCGATTGCAGCGTACCTTTATGCGATACGAGAATGGTGTAAGTGCGGCCTGGTACCGCACCATCTACATATACCTGCTCTACGTTATCACGGCTATTGTCACCCTTGGTGGCGGCTGCACTTGGATTACTGTAGCTCAGCACCCAAGGTAAAAACGTACTGGTACCATCACTCACCCGAATGTCCAAATCGTTAACTAGTTTGGCGGTACGGTCGTTAATTGTGCCTTCGGTGCTGGGCGTACCTTGCGGATCAGTCCAAGCTATGGTAGCTATCAAAGCACCTGTACCTGAAGCTATCGCCTTAATGGTATATGTTTGACCTTGTTGCAAGGTGTTTTCGTTGATCAGACTTTTGGTATTTTGATCGGTAATGGCTTGTGCTGCTTTGCGCGTATCTAATACACCCCAGCCATAGGTATAATCGGGTCCGACATTGCCGGCATCAAAAGCGGTGTGGCAAGCTAAGCCTTTTAAGGTAGCCGAACGCATGAAACTGCCGTTATGCTTTTGGGCATAGTACTCTTGCAGTAATTGCAAAGAGCCAGTTACGTTAGGCGTAGCCATTGAGGTACCTGATAACGTAGCATAAGCCGAAGTTCCGCTGTTGCTGGTAGATAGCACATTGTCGCCATCACCGCAAATGTCGGGTTTGATACGGCCATCATCAGTAGGTCCTAACGAGCTAAAGTTAGAAATAGCTACCGATTGCCGGCTGGCTGGTCCTGATGGTTGCTGCTGTATAGCACCAACAGTTAAAATATTTTTAGCATTGGCAAAGGTGGGCAATATATCATACCCGTTATTGCTGCTGATACCAGCCGGACGAGGGCCTTTACTTACAATAGTTTGATCGGTGCGGCTTTTATAGCCATAGTAGGTAGTACCTACCGCCGGGCCGGTATAAACACGGTTGTTGCCTGCTGCTACCACAATCAAATAGCTAGGCGCATTGTAGGCAATCTTATCCATGTTTTGGGCATCGGTATCGTAAAAACCGAATTTATAATCTTCCGTATCACCAGGTAAGCCATACCAGTTCCAGGTGCCATCATCATTTTGTTCCCAACCGGCTATTACACCATAAGAGTGGTTGGATAACAGCAAGCTAGATGCCGCGGCGCTCATTTCGGTAATATCGTTATCAAAATCGTATGATAGGAGCGTGCTGCTGTTGAAAGACATGCCTTTGGCAGGTGCATAAACACCTTTGGCTATCATGGTGCCCGCTACGTGGGTAGAGTGTAAGCTGGTAGCTGTTGCCGCATCTTTCAGAGTAATTGTTTTGCCGGAAAACTCCTGGTGGGCAGCATAAACCGAACCTTCATCCCAAATAGCTAGTCTGCCGTTCAAAAAACTGCTGGAACCTGATAAGCTCAGGCCCAGTTCGCCACCAGGTTGTACGGCATTGGTTCGGGTAGTGGCTGCGGCTGTGGTATTGTTGAACGTATGGTAATAAACCGGAAAGCCTAATGCAGATACTCGTTGTAATGATATAACATCGCCTTTACTGTTTTTACGACGGATAAACCAATTGTGGGCCGGTGCCAGCGTTTGTATTTTTAGCTGATTAGCGTTGTAGTTGTTATTGAACTGCTGGGTGAGCTGTTCCAGTATAGTTTTCTTAGCCGTATTATCCGGCTGGTTTTGGGCCAGAGCTATCGTAGTTCCACCTAATATGAGCGCAATAGAAAAAAGAATTTTCAAGTAAAGTTTATTCATGTATAGGCTATGTAAGCTAACTATTCAAATCGGTTGTTCGGTAAAGTTCAATATTTTGACTGAACATTTAGTACATTGCTGATTAACAATTCTTAACCAGGCCATATTTATTAAACAGTATCATCATTTTAACCATGCTTAAATTTATTAGCAAATTATTTCTGGCTTTCAGCATCGCATCAGTACTGGTTATTACATTAAGTAGCATGTTTTCGGGTTCAATACATTTATCATCAGGTATAGAAGGTCATATTTACCAAGCCACCGGCAACCACATGCCGATGCGTGGCAAAGCCATCGAACCATCCAATAAATCATTAAACTGCCGAATAAATATTTACCAGGCAACTACTATTGCGCACACTACCGGACACCTGCCGCTTTTTACGCAAATTAACACCCATTTGGTTGCTAGCTTGCACACAGATAGTACCGGTTATTATCAAGTTAAACTGCCTGTGGGAAAATACTCTGTTTTTATCCGGCAAGATAGCAGCTACTTTGCTGCCGAAACAGATGGTCAAGGCATCCTGAACCCGGTTGAAGTGAAAACCCAACAACTTACCCGACGTGATTTCACCGTTACCCTGCAAGCTGCTTATTGAAAATAAAAAAAGCCTGCTTATAAAATAAGCAAGCTTTAGTAAAGCTTTACAACCTGAGTTTACATACCTACAGGCAGTTGTTTAAAAATATCGTTTACTACTTTAGGTAGTTGAGCAATAGCTTTCTCGCGGTTTTTGCTTAATTCTCCAGCGCCATAACCAATCCAAACAGTTTGGTTGGTGTGCGTATCAATCAGCTCAATAGCCAGTACACCTTCTTTAAAGTGTTCTTGTACAGGGTAGCCGCCGCCGTAACCGTAGCCGCCCCAACCACCACCCCAGCCTAAGCCAAAGTATGGATAGCGCCAGCCCCAGCCGCCGTAGCCGCCCCAACCACCCCAGCCTAAGCCGTAGTATGGTGTATAAGCGTAGCCGTTCCGTGAGCCGCGGTCAACAATAGTGGTGTAGCGTACCAGCAAATCCGGATTGTTAGGTTGCATCACCAAGCCTTTGCTTTGCAAGCTGCTTACAGCAGCATCTTGAATTTTACGGACTGCTTCCGGGTTGTTGAAGTACTTGTTGTTGTTTACTTCGTTAAGCCGGGCACCTAAGCTGGCCTGACCACGATTTGGACCTTGCATACGCGGACCCTGATTGCCAAAATCCCGACGACGCGGTGGCTGACCTTGAGAGTCATCAGGGCGACGTTGTCTCGGGCCCCGGAAGTTGCCCTCAGCGCCAGGGCCTTCAGGTGCTGCCCAGGCAAACGTACGATACTGTTTTAAATTCAGGTAATCGTCTCCGGCTTTGTAATAATGATAACTTGAACAGGCTGAAAGTGCTGATATAGCAAAAAGCACCAGCGCAAAATATAGTGTTCTTTTCATGGTATAATATTCCTTATTAGCTTTGATAACGAAACTATCCGATGGTTTAATGCAGAATGAAAAAAAATAATTTTTTATTAATCTTTTTCATTCTGCATTAAGTTCTGGTTGGACTTATCGAAATAAGTACAGCACTGCTGAATTTGTTTTATTATACCTGCTAAAAAGAATATTAAAAACTCTTTAAGACAGATACTTACCTACAATAGGCATCCGGCGCCCCATGCCAAAGGCTTTGGGTGATACCCGTAAAATAGGCGGAGTTTGGTAACGCTTGTGTTCAGCCAGATTAACCAGTTTAATAACGCGGCGAACAGTAACCTCATCAAAGCCCTGCTTAATCAATTCGGAAGACGAACAACGGTGTTCAACATATTGTGCCAGGATAGCATCCAGCGTATCATAATCAGGTAGTGAATCCGTATCTTTCTGATCGGGACGCAGTTCGGCAGATGGTGGTTTTACAATGGAGTTTTCCGGAATGATTTCACGATCACGATTGATATATCGCGCCAGCTGATAAACCTGTGTTTTGTAAACATCGCCCAGTACAGATATACCACCGCACATATCACCATATAAGGTACCATAACCTACGGCAGCTTCACTTTTGTTGGAAGTATTAAGTAAGATATAGCCAAACTTGTTACACATTGCCATCAGTACCACGGCACGGCTACGGGCCTGTAAATTTTCTTCTGCAATGTTAAAGGGCAAACCCTGAAATTGTGGTTCTAAAGCTGATTCAAAAGCATCGGTAATGGTTTTAATAGCAATGGTTTCTGATTTGCAACCCAGGTTAGCTACTAAATCTTCCGCATCTTTTAAGGAGTGGTCGGTAGAGAATTTAGAAGGTAATAAAATCGCCATCACGTTTTCAGGCCCCAATGCTTCGGCAGCCAATGCACAAACCACTGCCGAGTCAATACCGCCTGATAAGCCCAACGTAGCACGGTTAAAACCGGATTTAAAAAAATAATCGCGTATGCCTAAAATTAAGCTTTGATAAATTTGCTCAATATCGCTTTGGCGTTCGGCCACTAGCGTAGTAGGCTGTTCAGGTGTAATGCTGCTATCAGCATTCAGGGTATAATACGTTAGTTTTTCCACAAAGTACGGCAGCTCATCAATCAGCTTACCGGTGTTATCAAAAACTAAAGATCCGCCATCAAAAATCAATTCAGTATGTGCGCCAACATGGTTTACATAAAACAAGGGCAGGTTGTAACGCTTAGCATTACTGCTTAATATAGCAATACGCTCCTCATCATGGTTGTAAGCAAATGGCGAAGCCGCTATATTAATCATTACATCGGGTTGTTGCTCAATCAGCTTATCCATTGGGCGGGTTACGTACAATGGGTTTTCAATATCATTCCACAAATCCTCGCAAATGGTAAGTGCTATTTTATGTCCTTTAAAATCAATGCAGGTAAACTCGGTTTCTGGCTCAAAATAACGGTATTCATCAAATACATCATAGTTAGGCAGTAAAGCTTTATTTACTACCACCTGCACCTTACCATCATAAATAAAGTAAGCTGAGTTGTGCAAATCTTTACCTTGCGGGTCGTTGTTGGGTGTTGGAATACCAATAATGCAGGCAATACCTGTACACTCGGCTGCAATTTTTTGTGCCGATTGCTCACAAAGGTCAATAAACTCCTTGAATTCTAAAAAATCGCGAGCAGGATAGCCGCAAATACAAAGTTCAGAAAATACAACGAGGTCGGCGCCATTTTGCTGGGCCTGTTTTAAGGTGTCAATAATTTTTGCGGTATTCGAGTCAAAGTTACCGATATGATAATTCAGCTGAGCTAAAGCAATTTTCATGGTTTTATTCTTCTGTAGGTGTAGCAGTACTAAATCAACTCAAATTTTTTAGTTTTGTTGAGAAGATAATTACAATACCAGTGCAAAACAAAGTAAAACATTTTTACCTGCTTATTTTAAGCGCACTGGCGCTTACCTCCTGTTCGCACCATAAAAAGGCGGATGTAAGCGACATTCACCTGGAAGTTCATATTGCCCGGTTCGATCACGACTTCGACCAGATGCGTACCCAGCCTATGAGCCAGCAAGCTGCCCAAATGCAACAAAAGTATGGTAGTTTTTATAGCGACTATATGGAGCAGGTATTAGAAGCGGGTAATACGCGTGATACTGCTTACTTTGCTACCCTACGCAAAGTATTGAGCAGTAAACCTTACCAAGACTTAAAGCACGAAACAGATTCGGTTTACCCTAACCTAGATAAACAAGAAGCTGAGTTGACAGATGCTTTCAAGCGCATCAAATATTACTTTCCACAACAGCGTTTGCCTAAAATGTACGCCTATGTTTCGGGCTTTCAGGCGCAAACTTCTATCGGGAATGATTATTTTGCTATTGGGCTGGATTTGTTTTTGGGCGCTAACTCGAAGTTTTACCCGGCTTTAATTAATGCTTATCCGCACTATATAGCTCGTCGTTTTACACCCGAATACATTACCCCGCGTGTTATTGAGAGTTTGGGTCGTGAAAATATGTTTCCGCAGTCGGTTCAAAATAAATCATTGCTGAGCAAAATGATTTATGAGGGTAAGATATTGTACTTTATGGATCAGGTACTGCCCGATACACCGGACTCACTTAAAATTGGGTACACCACCCAACAAGCAGACTGGTGCAAAAACTTTGAATCCAGTATATGGGGATATTTTCTGGAACAAAACCTGCTATACGAAACTGATTTTGAGAAAATACAAAAGTACTTTAGTGAAGCGCCTTTTACCCCCGGCTTAGGCGAAAAGAACGAATCGGCACCACGACTGGCAGTTTGGACCGGGTGGCAAATTGTACGTGCCTACATGGATAAGCATACTGATGTAACTTTGCCGCAACTAATGGCTAACCAGGATGCTCAACAAATTCTGAACGACTCACACTATCATCCAAAGTGAAAATGCCGGATGCTTTAAGTACTGCTTTGAGGTATTGCTTAAATAAATACACGCCTAATCATTCTAAACAGTAATTTAGTTGCGATGAAAAAAGGCTGGCAAATTTTCTGGCATGTACTGTTTTGGGGATGTTTGGTATCCCTTTTTATTTTTATTGTGTCTAGTAACTCTAAAGTTACTACAGTTGATATATTAGTTACCATTGGCTTTTTCAGCTGCCTGAACATTGGATTGTTCTATTTTAATTATCTGGTGCTGATACCAGCTTATCTGGATAAAAATAACTACCGTAAATACGCACTAGCCGTAGTATTAACCATTATTCTGGCGGGCGTTGTCAAGTATGGCGTACGTGTGCTTATTTACCGTTATTGGCCCGGTTTGCCCGATAGTGAACCATTACGCTTTTGGCCGTACTTTGTAAGCAGCCTTTTTGCCAGTGTTATTTTTATCACCCTGAGTATTACATTACAGTTTACTACCGATTGGTTTCAGAACGAACGCGTGCAGCGTGATTTGGAAAATCAGCGTTTAACTGCCGAACTGGCTTTGTTGAAGTCTCAGATTAATCCGCATTTTTTGTTTAACTCCTTAAACAGCATTTATTCGCTGGCCTACCAGCGGGCTGATAATACACCCGAAGCTATCCTAAAGCTATCTGAAATTATGCGTTACATGCTATATGAGTGTAATGATAACAAGGTAGATTTAACTAAAGAACTGCAATACTTGCAAAATTACATCGATCTGCAAAAAATACGGCTTGGTAAAACCGCCTGTGTTGATTTTGTAATTACCGGCGAGGTAAATAACCAACGTATTGTGCCGCTGCTGCTTATTGCCTTTATCGAGAATGCCTTTAAACACGGAATTGCTAACAATGCAGCAACGCCTATTCAGCTTAAAATTGCCATAGAAAACAACCGGCTTGATTTTTTTATGCAGAATAAAAAGCATGTACATAACCGGGATGCGGCCGGAGGTATTGGCTTGAATAATGTAAAACGGCGCTTAAATTTATTGTATCCTAACCAATACCAGCTGAAAGTGAATGACACGGTGGATACTTATACTTGTGAATTATCCTTAATTTTATAAACATGATTCGTTGCCTGGTAGTTGATGACGAGCCTTTGGCTTTGCATATCATTGAAGATTATATTGCTAAAATACCCTTTATGGAACTGGTGAAATCAACCACCAGTCCTATTGAGGCGCTTACTTTAGTACAACAAGGCGGTATCGACCTGATTTTTCTGGATGTGCAAATGCCCGAATTAACGGGTATTCAGTTTTTGCGTATTGCTAATGGCAAAGCCAAAGTGATTTTAACTACCGCTTACCCGCAGTATGCCTTAGAAGGTTATGAGTTAGACGCAGTTGATTATTTGCTAAAACCTATTGCCTTCGATCGCTTTTTCAAAGCAGCTCAAAAAGTGCAGGCTACCTTACAACCGACCTTTAAACCTCTGGAGAAAGAAGAGCCTCTACCTCAACAGCAAGACTTTTTAAGCGATTTTATCTTTGTAAAAACTGAGCATAAAATACAGAAGGTGTATTTGCATGATATCATGTTTATTGAGGGCTTAAAAGATTACATCTCTATATTTACTCCTGCCGAACGGATTATCACCTTGCAAAACATGAAAAAGGTGGAAGATGCTTTACCCGAAAGGCACTTTATTCGCGTGCACCGCTCCTATATAGTAGCGCTAAATAAAATTGATAGTATTGAACGTAGCCGTATTAGTATAGGCGACAAGATTATTCCAATAGGCGATACCTATCGTGATGATTTTTTTCGAATGGTGGAAGAACGGAATATTTAAATTTTAAAAGTATTTATTACGCCATTGCTTAATAAAGCGAATGCCGCGTTGCCATAAATTACCCTTGCGGTGTTTCAAGAAGTGCTTAATGGCTTCGTAAGCATGTTTATCTTCCTGTAAAATGGTCGGGAACTGCGTAACAGGCTGCCGGGCTACATGCACTTGGTAAATATCTTCATTGTTAGAGTGTACACCACTACCATCATGCCCAATGTTCTGGATTAAGGAGTGTGATGGATTAAGCGTTAATCCATTACGTAAAAAGATAGATGCATACCAGCGTATGGCCCACGAGTTGTTTTTGCCAGCTTTAAATTGCTGCATCTGCTTCCAAAAATTCATGGTATTCTCGATAGAGAACTGGTGAATCTTCTGCTCGGAAAATTGTTGCAGCAGGTGGTCAATGTTGGGGTCAAAATGCTGCCAGGCACGTGCCCAGGTAGCCCATCCCCAGCTGGTAGCAGCCCGGTAAAAAAAGGTTTGGGATAGGTTAGGTGCTTTTAAATCATACATGTAAGCGCCAATATGCATTACCTGCTCTTGTTGGGCGTATTTAACTAGCGCTTCATTAAAATATTGAAGGGTGTAGGGGAGGAAAGTAAATCATCTTCAAACACAATTACTTTACCATACTCTTGTACCAATTGTGATACCCCGCTAATAATGGAATTAGCCAGCCCCATGTTTTCTGCCCGTTCAATCAGCTTTACCGATTTAAAGCCAGTGGCTTGTTGAGCCAATAACCTTACCTCTTTGACCTTTTGCTGGTCGGCTTCGGTTTTAGGCCCATCCGAAAAAATAAACAAGCGCGATTCTTCAGCCAGCTGGTTCTTTTGCAGGTAATTGAGGGTACGGCGCGTATGATCGGGCCGGTTGTAAACAAAAAGTGCAATGGGAGCCAGGTTTTGCATGAATGATAGCTGGTTTAAAATATTTCGGTTTGCCGTGCGGTTTTACTGCAAAGTATCGTGTAGGCATTAGCCAGTTCTTCCTGCTTTTTTTTACCCATCAAGCTGCCCATTACTTTTTTTGCCGTAAACTCAGCAGCTATTTTTACATCAGTAACAAAGCTTTTGGCTTTCTTTTGATTGATATAGGTATTAAAACGGGTTACTTCCGGCTCAATCATGGAAGTTAAGTCGGTTATTACTTCAAAGCCTTCCGTGCGCAACAGGTAACGCAGTAGGGTAGGCGTGTACATATTGATATGCCCGTAAGCTAAAAAGTGCTGTAAGCGCGCATCTACGCCTGCTTTATAATCACGTGGTACCTCAATTACGCACATTTTGGCTACCCGCTTAATTTCGCGCAGCAACAATCTTTCGTGCTCCACATGTTCCAGCACATGCGATAGGATAATCAAATCAAAGCTATCGTCGGCAAATGGCAAATGGTAACCGTCAAATACCTGTACCGATTGTAGGTTTTTAATTTGACGAGCCTGTATATACTGTACGCCACTCTCCGAAATTTCAACGGCCTGGTACTCCGGCGCAAAATTATGTTCCGACAAAATTTGCAGAATACTGCCATCACCAGCGCCAACTTCCAGCACCTTGTTAAAAGTGCGGCCTTGGCAAACTTGCATAATGTGCTGAGCTTTGTATTTGGCACCTAGCATACGCCAGGCTTCATCATGTTTTTTGTAAAATTCGTCGTAGGCGGTTTTTACATTGCCGCTTAGCTGTTCATGAGCCATATCGTTAAATACCTAAACAATTATCACTCTTGTAAAAAACGGTAGTTGATTTATAGTAGAACAAACCCGGCGATATGCCACTAAATGGAATTTGCCTAAAGCCTTGTTGCAGTAAAAAATTAACGCCTTCTTTATAATCCGGCCTTTCCGAATCATCCAAAACAATGACGCCATTGGGTGTTAAAGCTCCTACAGCCTGCTTGCAGCAGTTTACGCGGTCACGACCATCTACAATAATAATGTCAAACGCTTCGCCCAGTTTAGTAGGCATACGGCAGTAATCGCCATCGGTTTGTAGCTCGCAAAATATAATTTCAGCGTTATCAGGTTTAGTTTTGTTTATCTTTTCGTACCACTCTTGGTCATGTTCAACTGATACTACAATGCCGGTACGCTGAGCATAAAATAAAGTGGAGTTGCCGGAGCCAAACTCAAATACGGCATGTTCGGGGCGTAAACGATCTTTAATAAAATCAATAAAAGAATACGTTACCCAAGGAATAGGACGATTATTATAGTCAACCGGTGCCTGGCTGTCAAAGGCATTAAACCAACCCACTGTATCCAGGTACCCTTTTTCATTGAAAGAGAGTAAAGACTTCAGCCTTGCCGGGTTTTTAGCCAGATTTAATAATTTGGAAATATTGCTCAACGGTTAGTTATTTTTTGAAAAAGTGAAATTAAGAATAATGATTTTAACATTTGTATTCCCTGCCCACGCGTTCGAGGAATAAATAAAATAAAAAATGCAGCTACCCCATAAGCTATCAATGTGGCATAAGCAGCGCCCATTATACCATACCGCGGTATCCAGAATATGTTTAAAATTACGTTAACTAGTGCCCCGGCAGCCGTGCGCAGCATAGCTAACTTAGTGTAGCCTTCGGCAATTAGATACTGGCCGCTAGCCACACCTAAAAAAGCAAAAACACCAGCCCATACGTAAACAGCCAGTACTGGTGCACCAGCCCAATATTCTCTTTTCAGGAACCAGTGGTAAATGTAGGTTGATCCAAAACTTAATACAATAGCAGCCCCAACGCTTAAAACCACCATGAGGTCGTATAGGTTTTGTAACCGTTTGTAATAACGTTCCTGGTCGGTGTTGCGGGCATGCATAATAGCCGGGAACACCGATGATACTACCGCTAAGGGGATGAAGTAATAACTCTCGCTCAGGTTGGCTACGTTAGAGTAAATACCCAGTTGTTTAATTTCCAGGTAAGTGCCAATCATGCCCTGATCTATTTTCATGTAAATGGTATTCAGTACAGCCGAAAAGGCTAGAGGCCACGAATGTTTTAATAAGTAACCGGCAATGCTGCTATCAAATTTCCAGCGCTGTATGTGGTTACCTTTAAGCTGATACATGACCAGGTAGCTGCCAGCTACAAAAACAGCATCCAGCAACAACGAATACACAAACCATATTAAAGGTAGCTTTAGCACAATAAAAGCCAGCTTAGTAAGCGTAGATAGTACGTTGCCTGCCAATTGTACATACATAATGTACTTGCCTTGCACCTTAGATTGAAAGAAGCTATCAATAATATTAACTGACTGCACCACAGCTATAAACGCTACAATAAGTACATAATGAAAAGGCGTTTGTAACGGCTTTGCACTGTTAATAATATGATAAGCCAGATAGACCAGCGGTAACGTGCCAAAACCAGCTAACAAGCGTAAGATAAAAGCTGTACCTAAATAAGCTTCCTTCTTTTCCGGGCGGCTAATTAGTTCACGCGTAACAAAACCATCCAAGCCCAGCGCAGCGATAGCCGTCGAGAAGGTAACGATCGTCATGGGGTAGTTAAGTATGCCGAATTGCGAAGCTTCCAGATAGTTGGATAAGGCAAACGTAGTGACCACACTTTTGACCAGCATTACACCAACTTTAGCCAACATGAGCCAGCCGGTATTCTTTAAATACTTTTCAAAGGCTTGCTGGTCAAATCCTGGAATGCTGGGTATGCGCATAAATCGCAAAGGTAAAAAAATGATTAACTACTATAGGCTGTAATTATATCAGCAGCGTACAGTTGCTTAAGTAAACCCGAAATATATTTATTAAATTATGTTTATTTGCCCGAATACATTCGCTCATTAATAATGTTACCTTATGTTTCAGAATGAAGATATGATGCTTAATCATCCCGACTTTAAACCCTACCATTCTTACTCGCAAGATGGTGAGGATATGATATTAAGAAGTTTACTGGCCGAAAGCATTCCAAACTTCAATGATTATCGCGGCTTTTATATTGATATTGGCGCTCATCACCCTTACCGGTTTTCTAACACCATGCATTTTTATGAGCTAGGCTGGCAGGGTATTAATATTGAACCTACGCCAGCTGCGATGCAGTTATTTGAACAATATCGTAAACGTGATGTTAACCTAAACATCGGTATAGGTGAACAACCCGGTAAACTAACGCTGTATTGTTTTAATGAATCAGCACTGAATAGTTTTGATAAAGCTTTATCTGAAAGCCGTGATCAGGAAGATACACCTTACCACATTGTTTCAACCGCCGAAGTAGAAGTGCGTCCGTTGGCTCAGGTGCTGGATCAATATTTACCGGCTGATATCGTAATTAATTTTATGAGTGTAGATGTTTCGGGCTTGGATGTAGATGTGCTGCAATCCAATAATTGGGACAAATACCGTCCTCGTTTTGTACTGGCCGAAGATGCTGATATTAATTTTAGCTATTTAGATGCCTCAGAAGCGCATAGCTTTTTAGCCGAACAAGGTTATGAAGTTGCCGGCAAAACCTTACGAACTTTAATTTTTAAACAAAAAAGGTAGGCTTTAAGGCCTACCTTTTTATATTTAGTTATGCGGAGTAATTATGACTGGAAACGTTTAGCGTTTACTTTACGCTCATTTTCAGTTAAGTAAATTTTACGGATACGCATGCTTTGTGGCGTAACCTCAATGTACTCGTCAGCTTGAATATACTCCATTGATTCTTCCAGTGAGAATTTAATAGCTGGTGCAATACGTACGTTATCGTCACTACCTGATGCACGCATGTTGGTTAACTGTTTACCTTTAACCAGGTTAACTACTAAATCGTTATCACGAATGTGCTCGCCTAAAATCTGACCTTCGTAGATATCCACGCCCGGATCAACAAAGAAACGGCCACGATCCTGTAATTTATCAATAGAAAAGGCTGTAGTTTTACCTGTTTCCATAGATACTAGTACACCAGCCGAACGACCAGGAATGGTGCCTTTCCAAGGTTCGTAAGATTTAAAACGGTGTGCCATAATAGCCTCACCAGCAGTTGCAGTTAATACGTTGTTACGTAAACCGATAATACCACGTGATGGAATTTCAAACTCCAAGTGCTGTAAATCACCTTTTGGTTCCATTACCAACAGGTCGCCTTTACGCTGGGTTACCAGCTCAATTACTTTACCGGCCACATCACCAGGTACGTCAACGGTTAAAACCTCAATAGGCTCGCATTTAACACCATCAATTTCTTTTACAATTACTTGCGGCTGACCTACTTGTAACTCATAACCTTCACGGCGCATAGTCTCAATCAGTACCGACAAGTGCAGAATACCACGGCCATATACCAAGTATGAATCAGGCGATTCAGTTTCAATAACTTTCAACGCCAGGTTTTTCTCCATCTCTTTGTACAAACGGTCGCGCAAGTGGCGTGAAGTTACAAACTTGCCTTCTTTGCCAAAAAACGGTGAAGTGTTAATGGTGAACATCATGTTCATAGTAGGCTCATCAATTTTGATAACCTCCAGTTGTTCCGGTTTTTCAAAATCAGCAATGGTATCACCAATTTCAAAACCTTCAATACCTACTACAGCACAAATATCGCCTGCTTTTACTTCTTGGGCTTTTACTTTACCTAAGCCTTCAAAAGTATAAAGTTCTTTGATTCTTGATTTTTGGATAGTGCCATCACGTTTCACTAAAGATACCGGCTGGTTCTCTTTAATAGTACCACGAGCTACACGGCCAATGGCAATACGACCCACGAAAGATGAATAATCCAGTGAGGTAATCTGCATTTGCAGGGTACCTTCATAATATGGAGCTGCCGGAATGTTTTCCAGAATGGCATCCATCAACGGGAAAATATCTTCTGTTTTTTGTTTCCAGTCGGTACTCATCCAGCCTTGTTTAGATGAACCGTAAATTACCGGAAAGTCTAATTGCTCTTCAGTAGCGTCCAGGTTAAAGAACAATTCAAATATTTGTTCATAAACCTCTTCCGGACGGCAGTTTTCTTTATCCACTTTGTTGACTACCACAATAGGTTTCAAACCTAAAGCCAGCGCCTTTTGGGTAACAAAGCGTGTTTGCGGCATAGCACCTTCAAAAGCATCGCACAACAGCAATACACCATCGGCCATTTTCAAAACCCGTTCAACCTCACCACCAAAGTCGGCGTGGCCTGGGGTATCAATAATGTTGATTTTAACGTCTTTGTATTTAACCGATACGTTTTTAGATACGATGGTAATGCCCCGCTCGCGTTCCAGATCGTTATTGTCCAGAATCAGTTCGCCGGTTTCCTGATTGTCACGGAAAATGGCGCAGCTGTGCAGAATTTTGTCAACCAGTGTAGTTTTGCCGTGGTCAACGTGTGCTATGATAGCGATATTACGAATTTGATTTTGCATGAAATATGCCCGCTTAATTTTGCGCAAAGATACGCTTAATTTACGGCATAAAAAAACCTTGTTGGCTTTTTACAATGGTTTGATAATGACCCTTTAAGCAATTTAGCTGGCAAAAGCCCAGCACAAGAACTTAGGCAGGGCTTTTGCCCAGGTAGCCGAGTTGTGTTCTCCGCCTATCATTTCTAAATATTGTATATCGTGCGGGCGGGTGTAACCTTTAGTTTCCAGTTCCTTAATTAAATCAACCGTATCATCAATCGAATCAATAATGCCGTTTTGGTTGCGGTCGGCCGCTTCATCTTTAGTGCCGGTTTGCAGCCATAACTTAACATCAGGTTTGCCTGCCGTATCGCGTATTACGCGGTGCATAATACGGTCATTATCAGTGTAGTCATCGGCCAAATCCCGGCTGCGCCACCACAGTGATCCTGAAAATATACCTGCTTTTTGAAATACATCTGCATGATGCCAGGTAATATCCAGTGCTGAAAGGCCACCCAGCGAAAAGCCGGCGTAAACTTTAGTTTTAAAATTATAAAAACCGGTTTCTTTACTAATAGCTGGCAATAGCTCTTCCAGAATAAACTGGGTATAAGCAGAAGCTTTAGAGCCTCTTTTCTTAAAGTCGAGTTCGCCGGCTACTCCGTATTCCTGTACGCGTTCCGGACCAGCATGAACAGCCACTACCAACAAAGGTGTAATACCATTACGCTCATACTGGTACTCCAACAGGGTTTTTAAGTTTAAATTTTCCAGTTCTTGTCCATCATTTAACAATAACAAACTCTGGGGCTCTGTATTTTCAGGTAAAAGTATGGTGCAGGTTACCTCACGTTCCAATAAAGCCGATGATAGGGTTAATGTATTTTCAGTTACAAGCATATAATTTAAACAACCGGATTAAAATAAGTTTAAAAACATAGTTATAACGTACAAAAATGGGCCACTGTTGCAGTTAAGTAGCAATTTTTGGTCAATTGTACTGCTTTATGATGTTCAACTCAAACAAACACGCTATCTTACCCCTTTTCAACTATAATAAACATTTATTGCTTTGACTGAACATTATCATCGCTGGTACTCTCATCATTTAGGGCGAGATTTAGAAATGCTGGTATTTGGTACCCGTGGCTATCCGGTTATTTTGTTCCCGACCTCGCAAGGTAGCTTTCATCAAAATAAAGATCATGGCTTGATTGATAGCGTTCGCTGGTTTGTAAATGAGGGGCTGATAAAAATTTATTGCCCTGATTCGCTTGACGGACTTACCTGGTACAATAAAGGTATTCACCCTGGCGACCGGGCCTGGAATTATGAGCTTTATGACCGTATGCTGCATGATGAGCTGGTGCCCTGGGCTATGCACGAATGCGGTGTACATCAGGTTGCAGTAGCTGGCTGTAGTTTTGGCGGGTACCATGCTGCCAATTATGCCTTTAAACATCCGGAAAGGGTTGCACACCTGTTTAGCATGGGTGGTGCCTTTGATATTAAGATGTTTACGGATGGTTATTATAACGACACGATTTTTTACAACAACCCGGTCGATTATCTGCCCGGCAGCCACCGCCATGAACTTTGGCAAATGAACATTATTTTAGGTACCTCAGATTGGGATATCTGCAAAGGCTACAACGAACATTTATCACACCTGCTGAATCATAAACGTATTCATCACTGGTTGGATGTACGGGGCCAAGCCCTGCATGACTGGCCGGTTTGGAAAGAAATGTTTCCGCATTATTTATCAACCATCAGGTAGTATTTAAACAAGAAATATATAAAAGTTAAACAAATTCAGTATTAAACATTTATACCCATTAATAGCAGCCTGTTAACACTAGCGCTAAGAACTAACAATTATCACTATGAAAAAAATAGGTATTCTTTTCGGACAAGAAGATTCATTCCCGCAAGCCTTTGTTGATCGGATCAACGCAAAAGGCGAAAAAGACATTACCGCAGAATTTGTACGTGTTGACAAAGTGCTGCAAGGCGAGCCGTTGGACTACGCCGTTATTGTTGACCGCATTTCGCAAGATGTGCCGTTTTATCGTGCTGCCCTTAAAAATGCAGCTATATCAGGCACTGCCGTTATTAATAACCCTTTCTGGTGGAGCGCTGATGAAAAGTTTTTCAACAATGCGCTAGCTGTTAAGTTAGGTGTACCTGTACCTAAAACCGTACTGTTGCCTTCCAGAGAGCACCCAACTGATACTAATGAAAAATCATTCCGCAACCTGGCTTACCCGCTGGATTGGGATGGCATATTCGATTATGTAGGCTTTCCGGCTTACATGAAACCATTTGATGGCGGCGGCTGGCGCGATGTTTACAAAATCAGCGACAAAGAAGACCTTTGGAAAAAGTTTGAAGGTACCGGCCAGCTAGTGATGCTGTTGCAGGAAGAAATTATTTTTGAAGATTACTTCCGTTGCTATTGCATAGGCGGCAAGCATGTTCGTATTATGCAATATGAGCCACGCAACCCGCACCACTTACGTTACGAACACGGTAAAGCACCAGCCGACCAAAAACTGCTGGATACCATTAAAGAGTATGTATTAAAATTGAACCAGTACCTGGGCTATGATTTTAACACGGTAGAGTTTGCCGTACGCGATGGCATACCTTACGCCATTGATTTCTGTAACCCGGCACCTGATGCCGACATCAAAAGCGTAGGTGAAGAAAACTTTGAATGGGTAGTTGAAACAGCGGCTAATTACGCTATTGAACGCGCCAAGCAGCAAAAGCCGGATGCAGATAATTTAACCTGGGGCGAATATGTAAAAACTTCGGTAGGTAAAAGCCCATTGGTGAGCGCTAAACCTGTAAAGGCAACTGATGTAACTGTAACACAAGTTGACCACGCCATTACTGATGAAGGTAAACTTACAGGTGAAGACAAGCCTAAAAAAGCAGCTAAGCCCAAGGCTGTAAAAGAACTTAAAGCTGAGCAGCCAGCCACAACAACCGAAGCGAAACCTAAGCCTGCCAAAGCAACTAAAGCTACCAAGACTGCTATCCCTGTAGTGGAAGAACCTAAAGCCGAAACTGAGTCGGTAGTCAAACCAAAAGCTAAGAAAACAACAAAGAAAAAGGAATAAGTGGATAGCAGTGTTACTCCGGGCATTACCATTGAATCATGATAAGGCCCGGAGTAACCTGATTGTTAGTGACACCAAAATACATGCGCTATGAATGAGTTTACTGTAGGGGTTGAAGAAGAATTTATGGTGGTTGATCCGGTAAGCCGGGAACTAAAATCGCACGAGCAAAAAATTGTAGATAGCGCACAGCGCATTCATGAAGATCAGGTAAAGGCCGAAATGCACCAGGCCGTGGTAGAAGTAGGAACTCACATATGCCGCAATACTGAAGAAGCCCGCAAAGAAGTAAGTAAGCTTCGCCTTACGGTAGCTCAATTAGCTGGTGATATGGGCTTGCGCATAGGTGCGGCAGGTACGCATCCTTTTTCACATTGGCAACACCAACTAATTACTGAGCATCCGCGCTATAATGAAATTGTAGATGAGCTGCAGGATGCTGCACGCTCTAACCTGATTTTTGGCTTACACGTGCATGTGGGTATCCAATCTCGCGAAATGGCTATTCATATTGCCAACCAAGTGCGCTACTTTTTGCCGCACGTGTTTGCGCTAAGTGCCAACTCACCGTTTTGGGAAGGGCGTAATACTGGCTTCCGGTCGTTCCGTACCAAAGTATTTGATAAGTTTCCACGTACCGGTATACCAGATTTATTTAACAGTATTGAGGAGTATGATAATTACATCAAGCTGCTGGTAAAAACCAACTGCATTGACAATGCCAAAAAAATCTGGTGGGATATTCGTGTGCATCCATTTTATGAAACCATCGAGTTCAGGATATGTGATTGCCCGATGCTGGTAGATGAAACTATTGCTTTTACAGCCATGTTCCAGGCTTTATGTGCCAAGCTGTACAAACTAAGGTTACAAAACATGAAGTTTATCACCTATCCGCGTGCCTTAATCAATGAGAACAAATGGCGCGCTGCCCGCTATGGTATTGATGGCAAGCTAATTGATTTTGGCAAGCAGCAGGAAGTAAATACCCGTTTATTGATTCTGGAGCTGCTTGATTTTGTTGATGATGTGGTAGATGATTTGGGCTGCCGAGATGATTTAAATTACATTCACAAGATATTGGAACATGGTAATGGCGCCGACCGGCAATTGGCGGTTTATCAGCAAAAGGGTAACTTTGTAGATGTGGTAGATTTTATTACCTCACAAACATTAAAGGGCATTTGAGCAGAGTAATGGCAACGACGACGAAAGACACGCAAGAAATAAAAATAGCTATTCTGGATTTATACGATGGGCAGCCTAACCAGGGTATGCGTTGTTTTCAGGAGATAGTGGCACGTTATAAAATCAGTAATCATGTAAACCTAAGTTACCAGATATTTGACGTGCGCAAAAAGGAAGAAGTACCCGGTACTGAGTTTGATATTTACCTATCTAGCGGTGGCCCGGGCAGCCCGATTGACAGTGAAGGCAGTAATTGGGAAACTAAATACTTTAACCTGATTGATCAGTTGGAAGAGCATAATCAAACTACTGATGGTCCTAAAAAGCACGTGTTTTTTGTATGCCATTCTTTCCAATTAATGTGCCGCCGTTTGCAGTTGGGTAATGTAAGCTTGCGTCGTTCACCTTCATTTGGTGTATTGCCGGTAAATCTTGTGGAGGGTGGTTTGCAGGATGTGATTTTTGAAGGACTTAACGACCCTTTCTATGCGGTTGATTCACGTTCGTGGCAGGTGGTGCATCCTAATGAAGAGCAGTTCAAGGCTACAGGAGCTACTTTGCTGGCTATCGAAAAAGAACGCCCGCATATTGATTTGCCTCGTGCCATAATGGCCGTTCGTTTTAATGAATACTTTGTAGGTACCCAATTTCATCCCGAAGCCGATCCGGTAGGGATGACGGCACACTTGCTGAATGATGAAAAGAAGCAGCAAGTGGTTGATGAGCATGGCGAAGCAAAATATCATGAAATGATTGAGCGCTTGGAAGATCCGGACAAAATATTGCTTACGCAAACTACCATGATTCCCAACTTTCTAGATCAGGCTATATTAAGCCTGCAAGAAGCTTAAAGTGTCAATTCAAGAAGCACAGCTAAAGCCTGCTTTAAATGAAAATATTTTAGCTGTTCGTAGTCTTTTAGACTACGAACACGATTATGATTGAGGTCTCCAAATAGCAAAGACCTTTACATCTGCATCTAATTATTGCTATAAAGTTTAAGATCATGCAATACGATATACGAACTGCTTATAATAAAAATTACAGCCCTGAAAAATACCGTCAGCTACTTAAGCAACTTAATGCCGGTCAGTTGCTACCTATAGCATTTCGTGTGGCTGAAACACCGGTATTCCTAACCGCTGACTTTCATGATCGTCTGCTGGCTGCCAGCCGTGATATTCTGAAAACAGTATTGCAGCCCGATTTTAAACAGCTAACTGAACGTGCCATTCCAGATAAATGGCGTGTTGCAAACGAGAACGATCATCCGCATTTTATGGCTATTGATTTTGGCGTTTGCCAGGATGCAGAAGGTAATATTGTGCCTAAGTTGATTGAGTTACAGGGTTTCCCGTCTTTATACGGTTTTCAGGTGCTTTTAGGTGATGCTTACCGCGAAGTGTTTGATATTCCTGATGTCTGGACCATTTACTTTAATGGGATGACCAAAGCCAATTATCTGGATTTGTTTAAAAAAACTGTTTTAGGCCCCCACCAGCCCGAAGAAGTAGTGTTGATGGATGTAAACGCTCATTCTCAAAAAACATTGATTGATTTTAAAGTTACCCAACAATACCTGGGTACGCCTATTGTATCCTTAAGCGAACTCAAGCAAAAAGGCAATCAGCTGTTTTATACGGCAGAAGATGGTGAAGATAAGCTGATTAAACGCATTTACAATCGGTTGATTTTTGACGAAATTGATACCGATGGCAATCCGTTTGAAAATAGCGTAGATATACGCCAACCGTTGGATGTAGAATGGATTACCCATCCTAACTGGTTTTATCGCATCAGTAAGTTTACTATGCCTTTCCTGCAAGGGGAAGCTATCCCGAAAACCTACTTTTTACATGAGTTAGGTACCATACCTACCGACTTAGAAAATTATGTATTGAAACCGCTTTTTTCTTTTGCCGGGCAAGGGGTAATTATTGATGTAACGCAGCAGGATATTGCTGATATTAAAGATCCCGAAAACTGGATTTTGCAGGAAAAGGTGTACTATGAGCCGGTAGTGCAAGCACCCGATGATGGCGTAAAAGCCGAAATCAGGCTACTTTATTTATGGCCAGATGGAGATGCTGAACCTACCTTAGCTGTTAACCTGGCTCGCTTAAGCCGAGGCAAAATGATTGGCGTGCGCTATAATAAAGATTATGACTGGGTTGGCGGTACCGTAGCTTTTATGCCTAAGTAAAGAGTAGTAACTTAATTAATTTAGCATAAGTTATATCATTTGCAGCATCTGCAATTTTAAATTACCTTTGTTATACATGCAGGGTAATGGAAAGCGCCAGGAAACTATTGACTATTTGCTCAAAATAGTATGGCAAAATATGGCTTATCGTTACAACCAGATTGTATCTGAATTTGGTATTACACAATCTATAGGTTATTTGCTGATTAATATTGATGAGCAGGAAGGTACTACCGTATCGCAGGTAGCGGCCTTGCTGGGCCTCAAAGCAACAAGCTTATCCAGAATGCTAAGCCAACTGGAACAAATGGGTTTAATTTACCGGCAAAACAATAAAGGCGACAAGCGCTCCGTAACTGTTTACCTAACGGATATGGGTAAAGAAAAGCGGCAGATGGCCCGTCAGGTCGTAAAACAATTTAATGCCTACCTCAATCAGCACATCAGCGATCGGGAAAAACAACTACTTACACAATCACTTAAAAAAATCAATCAGCTTACTTTAGATTATAAGCCAGACTCCAATCTGTAAATTAGTACCCTTAGCAACAATAATATAGTGTCGTTAACGTATCTAATTGTTAAAAAGTGTTAAGCTGTGTTATTTGCTGTTTAAAACAGTAAATTTGCCGATTGAATAAACCGCATGAATAAGGTTTTAATTATATTAAGTTTGTGTGTATGCATTTTTGCCGGCTGTAAAAAAGTCGATGATCCTGCTGTGGTTAACAGCAATCAAAGTGCTATTGATGATCAACTCATAACTGATTACATTACAGCTAACAACTTAACAGCCGAAAAGTTAAGTCCTAGTGATACTACTGGTATCCGCTACATTGTATTGCAAAAAGGTACAACCAGCTCAGTTTATACTTCCTCTACCCAAATTACGGTGGGTTATTCAGCTTACAAGCTGGGAAGTTCAACTTCGTTTCAACAAACAGGTACTTATCATCCCTCATTTGCTTTGGGCGAAGTAATTAAAGGCTGGCAACTGGTTCTGCAAAAAGGCGTAGTTAATAAAGGAGGGACTATCAGAATATTCATACCTTCGCGCTATGCTTATGGCCCTTATGCACAGACAGAGTTAGGTTTACCCGCCAACACTGTGCTCGATTTTACCATTACTATTTTTGATGTAACGAATTAATTTAAATGAAACAACTTTATACTGCACTTTTTCTCTTGGGCACACTGTGCTTGTATTCATGCCGGAAAGATAAAACCGATATTAGCCTAAAGGCGTATGATGAACAGCAAATACAGGCATACATCAAATCTAACGGTCTTACTAATATGAAACGTGACCCTACAGGTGGGGATACTACCGGTATTTACTATGAAATACTATCGCAGGGTACAGGTGCAACGTTGAAGTACTCTGATGATATATCTTTTGTGTACACTATTAAATCACTGGATGGTAAGTACACCGTAAGTGATACAGTTTTAAATCATTCTTATTCTTATGTAGGTACATTAACACCCTCCGGATTGCAGCTAGCTATGTATAACCTGGTAAAAAATAAAGGAACTCGTGCGCACTTGCTAATTCCTTCACATTTGGCTTATGGCTCTTCAGGATCTGGTACCGGGAGTTCACGTCTGCAGGGTAATGAAAGTTTGGATTATTATGTTAACGTAATTAATGATCAGACTGCTTACGATGATTTAACTGTACAAAAATATATGTCGGCCAATAGCTTGGTTGGCTTTACCCAGGTTATTGATCCAGCAACTAATAAGCCTGACGGGGTTTATTATAAAGTTAGTCAGGCTGGTACTGGTGTTGATGCTATTACCAGCAACTCAACCGTGTACCTTCAATACAGCGGCTTTCTACTGAACGGTACGATGTTCGATCAGTATAACGATCAGGGCACCAATGCAACCAATACTGGCGAAGCCGTGAACTTGTTTAATTTAACGGGTTTATTCCCTAAAGGGTGGATATTGCCACTTACTAAAGTTACCGCTGGAGCTAAGCTTACCATCGTTATGCCTTCTCGTATGGCCTTTGGTACTTCAACAGCTTCAGGCTCTGAAGCCGCTACAGTTACTGTACCGGTAAACAGTTGCTTACGATATGACATGAACGTGGTAAGCGTAACTAATTATTAAAATTTAAAGCTTAGCCACGGCGGCTCTATATGCTTTTAAAGCACGTGCTTTACCTTCAGGGTTGTCTATAATGGGTTTTGGATATTGGCTGGTGCCATACTCCGGAACCCATTGTTTTACATACACCATTTTAGGATCAAACTTTTTAAGTTGAGCATCCGGGTTAAATATCCTAAAATACGGCATTACATCGGTGCCCGAACCTGCCACCCATTGCCAGCTGCCTACATTGGTTGATCCTTCATAATCCAGCAGCTTGCGGGCAAAATAATGTTCGCCCCACCGCCAGTCAATCAATAGATGTTTTACTAAAAAGCTAGCTGTTACCATGCGTACCCGGTTGTGCATAAATCCGGTAGCATTTAATTCACGCATACCAGCATCAACCAGGGGGTATCCGGTTTGACCTTGGCACCAAGCTTCAAATTCCTGCTCATTGTTGCGCCAATGAATATGATCAAACGCTGGCCGGTAAGCATAATGCTCAGTTTGCGGAAAGTGATCAAGTACCATCATGTAAAATTCACGCCATATCAGCTCGCCCAGCCAGGTTTGTTCTTTATCAAAAGATGCACGTGCAGCATCACGAATGCTAACTGTGCCGAACCGTAAATGCAAACCGATATGCGAAGTGCCTTTCTTTGCAGGATAGTCCCGGTTTTTGGCATAATCATCAATAATATGTTCGTACTCTGTTTCCGGGAACTGGATAGAACTTTCTGTAAAGCCCATCTGCTCTAAACTAATTTCTGGCAATGGCGAAGTGACATACAGGTTTTTAAAGTACTTCTCGGTAGGGTAAGATTTTAGGTAGAAATCGTTAACTGTTTTGAGCCACTTCTTCTTGTAGGGTGTAAAAACAGTATATGGTTCTTTATTGTCTTTAACTACCTCCTGGCGTTCAAAAATTATTTGATCTTTAAAGGTTTTCAAGGTAATGCCTTGTTGTTGCAGCATTTCGCCAATACGGCCATCACGTGCTTTGGCATAAGGCTCATAATCACGGTTAGTATATACGGCAGTTACATGGTATTCATTTAAAACTTCCTGCCAAGCATCATCAGGTTTATTATATTTAATCAGCAGGCTGCTTTTATGCTGATGAAGTTCATCCCGTAATTTGTGCAGGGTATTGTAAATAAAAGTTACGCGTGCATCATCATGGTCTTCTAGTTTATCTAATATATCACGATCAAAAATAAAAAGGCATAATACAGGATTGGGGCCTTTTAATGCATAATATAAGCCAGCATTGTCATGCAATCTTAAATCACGCCGCAGCCAGAATACAGTTACAGGTGTTTTCTTATCCATAAATATTTTTTAAAGCATCAGTAAGGTTATTGTAAGTGAAGGTAAAGCCTGCTTGTTGTACCTTTTCGGCCGATACACGAGTACTGCCCAAAACTACGGTACTCATCTTTCCAAACAACAGTTTAAGCAAAAAGGCAGGCACATTAGGTAGCCATAAAGGTTTGCGTAACTGTTTAGCAACGGCTATAGTAAGCTGCTGGTTAGTTGCCGGGGTAGGGGCAACCATATTATAAACATCAGGTAATAAACTACCCTCAATAGCTTCCAAGTACATATTGACGGCATCTTGTATATGTATCCAAGGTATCCATTGCCGGCCATTACCTAAAGCAGCACCTACCCCAAATTTAATTGGTCGGGCGAGTTGTGGTAACGCGCCTCCTTGTTGGGTTAACACTACGCCTGTACGGAACTTGGTAATGCTTAAGCCTAATTGTTGGCCTTCGTCAACTGCTTTTTCCCATGCCATACAGCAGGTACCCAGAAAATCATGAGCCGCAGGACTGCTTTCGACGAGCAACTCATCGCTCTGGTCGCCGTAGTATCCGGTAGCTGATGCTGATATTACTTGCTTTACCTGATGAGGAACGCGCTGCATCAATTGATAGATTAGCCGGATAGATTGCGTACGGCTATCAATTATTTGCTGTTTGCGTTTTTTAGTCCAGCGTTTATCGGCAACGCCAGCACCAGCTAAATGAACAATGGTGTCTATACCTTGTAGGCAATTTTCGTCAATTTGCTGTTGCTCTACATTCCACAAAAATGTTTTTACCTGTGGGTGTTTACCCAGCTTACGGCTTAAATGATTTACCTGATATCCCTTATTGAGTAGTGATTGTGTAAGTTGCTGTCCAAGAATTCCGCTGCCTCCGGTAATGAGAATATGGTGCTGTTGCATTCAGCATACAACTGTTTAAACGAAAATTAGTTTGCGCACTTGGGTTCAGGCAGTTTCCTGTAAGGCCTCTTCAAAAGTAAGGCATTTATGAGGAACAATTTGCTGAATAGCATCATCACGTGATACCAAATCATATTTCAGATTTTCTACCAATGTTTTAGCGTGAGAGTAGCTAATCGGTGTTAAGTAGTTAAGCCAATAGGAAGATAAGGCTGCTGATACTTGAGGTACAGTAACAATGCTAACCTTACGGTTCCGGCATAATTTACCGTACACTTGCAACATCTGCTTGAAGGTTAAAATATCAGGCCCGCTAATATGAAATTCACTATTGTAAGTGGCTTCATTTAACAAGCACCCCGTTAAGTAAGCAATCACATCGCAAGTAGCAATAGGTTGCTCTTGTGCTTTAGCCCAATTTTTTGCTATGATGATAGGAGATTTCTTGGTCAAACCTTCCAATAACTCTATCGCAATACTACCTGGACCAATAACCATGGTTGATTTTAAAATGGTGAGTGCAGCATCAGCCTGTTGTAATATTTCTTCTACGTGCAAGCGGGATAGTCCGGCTTCACTTAAATGGTCATCAATTTCACTTAAACAGATAATCTGTTGGCAAGCCGTTTTATCCACGGCTTCAATAAAGTTTTGGGCTGATAAAGCTTCTAAGCCTGCAAAGCCAGAAGTTTGGGGTAGGGCATTTACCAAGTAGTAAGCAGCCTCAATATCTTCAGGCAGTGGTGTCATGCTACGACTTCGCAGCAAATCACCGGTTACAAGTGTTACCTGATCGGCGTGCGAACTTTGCTTTTGGAAAAGTTTCTGATCACGCACCAGGCATACCACTTCATGGCCTTGCTCAAGCAAGGCGGGTATTAGCCTTGCACCTATATAGCCGTTTGCACCTGCCAGAAGTATCTTCATATTAGCTAATGCAACAATAGAAAAAGCAGTGAGTTTTTAAATTTCGGATTTCGGGTGTTTAATTCTGGGTTTATCCTTGGTAACTAGTTAATAACAAGTGTTATATATTGTTACTGTTCATGAAGCCAGAATTGAATACCCGAAATCCGGAGTTGATTATTGTTCTTCGTAATGGTAAGTTAATCCGCCATCAACAAAGTAGGTTGAGCCAGTTACATATTTAGCATCATCTGAACTTAAAAATGCTACCAGAGCGGCCACGTCTTCAGGTTCACCCAGCTTTTTCATCGGAATGTTTTTCAGAACATTATTCAGCAGATCGGGCGTTTCCATCAAATGTTTGTTGATAGGCGTAGCAATAGCACCCGGCGCCACATTGTTGATGCGAACATTAAGCGGAGCCAGCTCAGTAGCCAAATCTCTAGTGAGCATTTTTAAACCACCTTTACTTGCACAGTAAGCTGCAAAGTGAGGGAAAATGATTTCTTCATGTACTGAACTCATATTTACAACTACACCACCGCGATTAGCTCCCATGCAGTATTTTACAAAGGCTTGTATACCAAAAAATATACCCTTCAGGTTGGTGTCCATTACAAAATCGTATTCTTGTTCTGTTACTTCCCAAAAGTTGTGGTTCTTTTCTACCCCGGCATTGTTAACTAGTATATCTAATTGCCCGTAGCTTTTGATGGCATCATTAACCAGGTTAATTACATTTTGCGGATTGCTAACATCAGCAGTTAAAAATGTAGCCCGACGGCCCATATCGTTAATCTGCTTGATAAGCCCTTCGCCACGCTCGTCATAGCTGCGGCCATTTAAAATAATATCAGCACCTTCGCTGGCTAAGCGTAATGCACATGCAGCACCAATGCCCTGACTACTGCCAGTAATTAAAGCTATTTTGTTTTCAAAACGATTCATATAGTAGTTGATTTATACTTTAACATAAAACAGTTTAACCGCCAGAGGTTTGCATCAGGTCTGAAGTTTTTATATTTTCATGCGAATGATGGTTGTGATAGCTTATTCTGGCAGCTTCAATATGATAATACTTGTGCAGGCGTAACCATCTGAAAATACCTACCACCAGCACCACACCAGTTAAGGGTGCTAGCCAGAAAAGCCAGTAAGCTGTATAAACATGGCTGATAACCGCTGGCCCGAAACTACGTGCCGGGTTGGTGCTGCAACCTGATAAGGGGGCTTCTGCCCAAACCATAAAGCTAAAGAGGAAAGGAATAGTAAAAGGCGTGTAATTGCGTAGTTTGGGACTACCTACAAAAGCAAACAGCAGAACAATAAGGCAGGCTGTAGTAATTGCTTCGCCTATAAATGCAGGCCACAAGCCCGCTGCACTCGGAACCGTATTGCCATAAGCTACACTTTTGCCCTGGTTGCCCCACAATAGCAAAGGTACACAACCAACTACTGCGCCCAGCATTTGGCTACTAACGTAGCCCAACATAGTTGGTGTTTTCATTTTACCGCGCAGCCAAAAAGCAATGCTAACGGATGGGTTAATATGAGCACCACTTATTTTACCAACTGGTGATAGCGTAATTAAACATCCGGTACTGCCAAACAAGAAACCGGTAATAGCCCGGCGCAAGCCAGCATCGGGCACCCAGCGGTTCATGGGTGTGCCTTGTCCCCAATCAAATATCACAAAGCTTAGTCCGATAGTAAGTAGCAGGGCTGTGCCTATAAATTCAGCCAGGTACATTTTCATCAAGGTTTTGGAGGAGCTCTGCATATTGATTTTAAGGATGCTGGAAAAATGAACTTATAGTAAGGCTATCAAGCCAGTCCACCCGGTTTGGTGGCTGGCTCCTAAACCTTTGCCCGTATCACCGTGAAAATATTCATGAAACAGAATGTAATCTTTAAAATGCGGATCATGATTTAGTTTAGGATGGCCGCCAAATACAGCTCGTTCCCCTTGGTCATTCCGTAAAAATATTGCTTTCAACCGCTGGCTTAAAGCATCGGCAATGCCGGCCAATGTACTGTACTGGCCTGATCCGGTTGGGTATTCAACTTTAAAATCGTCAGTATAATATTCATGAAAGCGTTGCAGAGAGGAAATTAACAGGTAATTAATGGGCATCCAGATAGGGCCACGCCAGTTGCTATTGCCGCCAAACATATCTGTATCACTTTCGGCAGGCGTATATTTAACGGAATAATCGGCACCATTCAAATAATAATTAAAAGGATGTTTCTCGTAAATTTTAGAAACTGAACGAATGCCATAATCTGATAAAAACTCATTAGTGTCCAGCATACGGCGCAGCAACAATTTCATGCGATGTCCACGCAGTAAAGAAAATAAGTGCTGTTCATCACCGCTTTTATCTTTCCAGCGGCTTACCAGTTCAACTAAGTCAGGGCGTTGTTGCATAAACCAGTCCAGCCGTGCTGTTAGTTTAGGTAGATTTTTCCAGCGGGCCTCATCAAAAATACTTACGGCAAACATCGGTATTAATCCCACCAAGGTGCGCAAGCGTAAACGGTCCCAAGTGCAATCAGGTTTTCGTAACACATCATAATAAAAACCATCCTGGTCATCCCACAAGCCTAATGATTCTTCACCTATATTGGCTATAGAGCCGGCTATATACAGAAAATGCTCTGCAAACTTAATAGCCATAGTTTCGTAAGCCGGATTATACAAAGCCAATTCCATAGCAATGCGCATCATGTTTAATGCATACATGGCCATCCAACTGGTACCATCGGCTTGCTCCAGAAAGCCACCGCCAGGTACCGGTGCACTACGGTTAAACACGCCAATATTATCTAACCCTAAAAAGCCACCTTCAAAAATGTTGTTGCCTTCACTATCCTTACGGTTTACCCACCAGGTAAAATTTAGTAGTAGCTTTTGAAAGATTTCTTCCAGGAACACCAGATCACCTTTACCCGATATGTCACGATCAATTTCATACACATGCCAGCTGGCTAAAGCATGAACGGGTGGATTAACATCGCTAAAATCCCACTCATAGGCAGGCAATTGCCCGTTGGGATGAATGTAATTCACACCAACTAGTAACCGAAGCTGTTTTTTTGCAAAACCTGCATCAATAGCCGAAAAAGTAATACAATGGAAAGCTAAATCCCAAGCGGCAAACCACGGGTATTCCCATTTATCGGGCATAGAGAGTACATCTTCAGCCAAAAAGTGTTGCCATCGGTTGTTACGGCTTTGTTTCCGACTGTTGGGCGGTATTGGCTCACCCGGATCACCATCTAACCAGCGTTTAACATTGTAGGTGTAATACTGCTTACTCCATAACATACCTGCCCAAGCCTGGCGCTGTACTAAACGTTCATCTTCATTGGTAATTGAAGCCTGGTTGTCGGTATAAAATTCATCCGCTTCAGTTTGGCGTAGCTTCATTAAGCTGTCAAAATCTTGGAAAGGAGAAGCCTGTTTGTTTTTGCTTAAACGTAACCGTATAACCATACTACCTTGCGCCGGAACAGTTATTTGATACCAAAAAGCTGCTTTAGTGCCTTCCTGCTTAGGGTTTACGGCGGCGGTATCATTGTGCACCACTCGGTTGTTAATACCGTCTTTTACGTAAGGTGTAGTGTTGTTAGCATTATACAAACGGCGGTTGTTCGTTTCATTTTCAGTAAACAATATATCAGTATTACCATCGGCATAACAGTAATAATTACCTAATAAAGCAGAGCGCAACAAAAGTGTGTTTTCGCCTTGATAAAGCATTTCAGGTTTAATTATGCCTGAGTTTTCCTGCCATGTGTTACGGTACCATAGTTGTGGCAACACATGAAGGGTTGCAGTTTGTTGGCTGCGGTTACAAATGGTGTATTGTATGAGTAAATCTTCTTCGTTTTGCTTAGCATATTCAACAAAAACATCAAAGTAGTTATCATGGTCGAATAAGCCGGTATCTATCAGCTCATACTCTGGCTCCAATTTGCTACGCCTACGGTTTTCATCCAATAGTTGCTGGTAGGGGTAAGCAGCTTGTGGATATTTATACAACATTTTGAAATAGCTGTGCGTAGGCGTGCTATCCAGATAATAGTAAAGCTCTTTTACATCCTCACCATGATTGCCTTCACTGTTAGTTAAACCAAACAAGCGTTCTTTTAATATGGGGTCTTGCCCGTTCCATAAAGCCAGACTTAAGCAAAGTTCCTGCTGATCGTCGCTGATACCGGCAATACCTTCTTCGCCCCAGCGGTAAGCTTTACTACGAGCCATATCATGAGTAATGTAGTTCCAGGCATCTCCGTTATTACTATAATCTTCTCTTACCGTTCCCCATTGGCGTTCAGATAGATAAGGTCCCCATTTCAGCCAGTTAACTTTTTGAGCATTTTGCTCCTGTAAGCGTGTTTGTTCAGCGTTCATGTAATATGGTGATAAACGTGATGAGCAGTATAAGGTTTTGCTATATGCAGCAAGCTCATTGTGTTAAGCTGTTTAGAATAATGTAAATAGAAAAAAATAATGTGACCCACACGCATGACATAATGAGTGTACCTAACACCTATAAAAAGTAAAGCCCCCTGATGGGCAGGGGGACTTTTACTAACCAATTATAAACCTAAATTATGAGAAGAGCTGTAGGAGAAGGAGTCGAACCTTCATGGAGTGGTTAGCCTTTACAGGTTTTCCAAACTCTCCGCCACCGGGACAAGGAGGTGTGTCTGCCAAATTTCACCATCCTACAGTGTATTTATTGATACAAATATAATAGAATTAAATTAGCAATGCAAGTTTTTTAAAGTTTAAAACTTAATTATGTTAATATTTTAATAAAAGCATCCTGCTGTTAAATGATTTGTAATTAAGTAGGCCGATTTTACCCCAGTTACTGCCTTATTGATTATTATAAACTTTGTAAGAGTAAATTTATTATCTGCCTAGTGGGAGTTTTAAACAATTTCAATAAAGATATTTTTATCTACCATCTTTATTTTAATTGTATGATGTTGTCATGTTTGTGTAATTTAATCAAATCCTATTGGTGTTTTTATATTAACACCTGCAGTATATATAATACCATAATGGTTTAAAATAGTATCATATCTGTAACTAAACGTTGGAAAATACCGTATCAAAAAACGTTTTATTACGAATAGATTTTATGCTGCTTTGTATTGATAATCAATAGGTTTATGTAAAATTAGTGTTGTTACTGAACCGTTTCAAAATGCTTATAATAAGCTAGTAATCAACAAATTATAAAATTTTATTTGTTCGTCAGGAAAAATCTTCCGTACCTTTACAAACCGATTAATAAAAAACCACGCGCTATTTGCATAGTGTAATCAATTAACAATTTCAATACATGCTTATAAATTACTGCTTACTGTTGTATGGGTGATACTATTTTACCTATAGTTGCCGCATTAGGAACTTTGCGGCCACGAATAATGATTCAACAAAATTTTTAATACTTTATCAATTTTATGAGAAAAAAACTTACTTTATTAATTTCGCTTTTATGTTTAAGTCTGAGTTTTGCCTTTGCACAATCTGTTGTAAAAGGTAAAGTAACTGACAAAAGCGGACAGCCTTTACCAGGCGTAGGAGTTAAAGTGCAAGGTACTACCACTGCTACTTCAACTGATATTAATGGTAGCTATACTATTAATGCAGCGCCTAACGCTAGTTTAATATTTACTTATGTAGGCTTTACTACTTTAACTGAGCCTATTGCCAACCAATCTGTTGTTAATGTAACTTTAACAGAAGGTACTAACAACCTTAACGACGTTGTAGTAGTTGGTTTCGGTACCCAAAAGAAAAGCGTTGTTACCGGTGCTATTACCCGTGTAAAAACGTCTGATATTCAAGATCAGCAAGTTACCCGCCTTGATCAAGCTTTACAAGGTAGAACTTCTGGTGTTACGGTTACTCAAAGTTCAGGTGCACCTGGTGCTGCACCGCAAATACGTATACGTGGTGCATCATCTATTAACAATAGTGAGCCACTTTATGTAATAGACGGATTAGTAGTAATAAATGGAGGTATTGATAACTTAAACCCAGATGCAATTGAGTCTATCGAGGTCTTGAAAGATGCATCAGCTGCTATTTACGGTTCCCGTGCATCTAATGGTGTAATTTTGGTAACTACTAAGAAAGGTAAAGCTGGAACTCCAGTGATCAATTACAACGGTTATATTGGTTTTCAACAACCTATTCGCAAAGTTGACTTAGCAAATGCTACTCAATATGCTACTCTGCGTAACCAGGCAGTTACCAACGATGGTGGTACTGCTCCATTTGCCAATCCATCATCATATGGAGTAGGTACTAACTGGCAAGATGAAATCTTCAGCAATGCTATGATTCAAAACCATAACCTGAGTGTAAGTGGTGGTAGTGAAAAATCAACGTATTACACTAGCTTCGGTTATTTAGATCAGCGCGGCATTATTCTAAAAGATCAATCAGATTACAAACGTTATAGCTTTACAGTTAATAGCAACTCTAAAGTTAAAAAGTGGTTAACTGTTGGTGAAAACTTGAATTATGCTTACGGTAGAACTCTAGGTAGCTTCAATACTAATAGTGAGTTTGGTGGACCATTAAGCTCGGCATTAAATTTGGATCCTATTACTTCGGTTTTACAAACTAACTCTGCTATTGCTGCTGGTTATAATCAGTATGCCGTTAGAAATTCAGCTGGTGTACCATATGCTATTTCGCCTTATGTAGGTAATGAAATCACCAATCCGTTAGCTTATGCGCAAACCATCAATGGTAATTACAGCTGGTCACATAACCTCTTTGGTAACGTATTTGCCGAGATAGAGCCAATTACTGGTTTAAAGATCAGAACTCAGTATAATGCTAAACAAGCATTTTATGGTGGTGATTCTTTTACTCCATTGTACTACTTAAACTCTAATAATAGCAACACTACCCTTACTGCTGCAAATCGTAACAACAACCGTAACTATACTTATACTTGGGATAACACTATTTCTTATAGCAAAGCTATTGGTTTACATAATTTTACTGTATTAGGTGGTACTAGTGCTTTTCGTCAAAGCGGAGTTACTTTAGGTACTAATTATACTGGTTTGCCTTATACTAGCTTCAGCCAGTTATCTTTTAACCAGTCTTTATCAGCCGCAAATCGTGTGGGTTACTCTGGTGAAGATCAACCTTATACAGTAGCTTCTATTTTTGGTCGCGTAACTTATGATTATGATCAAAAATATCTGTTTTCAGGTATTATCCGCCGAGATGGTTCATCAAGATTCGGTAGCAACAATGTATATGGTGTGTTCCCTTCTGCGCAAGTAGGCTGGGTAGTTACTCGTGAAAAATTCTTCCCTAAAGATAGCTTCGTTGATTTCTTGAAAATCCGTGGTTCATACGGTGCTGTAGGTAATGAACAATCGTTGGGTGCATTCTATTATACATCAGTTGTAGGTTCAGGAAATAACTACGTTTTTGGTAGCGATCAATTAACTATAGGTTCTTCTGCAACCCGCCCTTCTAACCCTGATTTAAAATGGGAATCGTTGCACAGTACTGATTTGGGTTTTGATGCGGTTATCTTCAAAAACTTAAACGTTACTTTCGATCTATACCGCAGATTAACTAAAGGTATGATTCAACAGCAAACCGTTCCTGGTTATACTGGTTACACCGATCAGCCATATGCTAACGTTGGTAACCTGATTAATAAAGGTATGGAGTTAGAGTTAGGTTACTCTAGAAAAATGGGTGATTTTGGTTTTGGCGTAAACGGTAACATCGCTTACAATTACAACAAAATTCTAACCTTAGGTAACTTAGTGTCTTATCTTGATTTAGGTTCTTTCCAAGGTATCAGCTCTTATTCTTTACAACGTAACCAAGCTGGTCATCCTGTAGGTTCTTTCTATGGATTTAGAGAAGTTGGTATTTATCAGACCCAGGCTCAAATCAATTCAACCCCACACTTAGATGGCGCTAAACCTGGTGATTTCATCTGGCAAGATGTTAATGGTGATGGAAAAATTGATCAAGCTGACCGTACTTTCTTAGGTAGTCCACTGCCTAAATATACTTATGGCTTAACCATCAACGCCAATTACAAAGGTTTCGATCTTAAAATATTCGGGCAAGGTGCATGGGGTAATAAAGTATTTGAAGGTTATCGTCGTTTAGATTTACCTACTGCTAACTACGAGATTGCAGCCTTAAATGCTTGGACTCCGACCAATACTAACACCAACTATCCTCGCCTTACTGATAACGATCCAAACAACAATTTTAAATATCCATCAAACTTTTATTTGCATAATGGCGGATACTTCCGTATCAGAACTGCACAAATAGGTTATACAGTTAAGAAAAACTGGTTACAGAAAATTGACGTAAGTAATGTACGCGTTTACATCAGCAGCAATAACCTGGCTACTATTACCGGCTATAAAGGATATGATCCGGAAGTTTCAGGCGCTATTGACCGTGGTGTTTATCCAGCATCTCGTTCATTCCTGGTGGGCTTAAACGTTACTTTATAATCAATTAGAAAAAATTAAAATTATGAAAGCAAAATACATTAAGTTTAGTGTTATTGTGGCTGCCGGGGTGAGTGTATTGTTCTCCTGTAAAAAGTCTTTCTTGGAACTTTCACCTGCCGGATCAACCCTTGAAACCAACTATTACTCAACACCAACTGAAGCTTTAGCAGGTGTTGTAGCTGCTTATGATCCATTAAATACAGAAACAGGTGGCTCTGATAATACGTATGCAGATCCACTAGGTGCCTTAAATTCAGCATCTGATGATTGCTTTGCTGGTGGAGGTAGCTCGTCAGATATGACTACTTGGCAAGCTGTAAACAATTATAGTTTATTAACGCCAGCTACCGGACCTCAAGGTGAGTTCTGGAATATTAATTTTACTGGTGTAAACCGTACTAATCTGATCTTATCCAAACTGGCTAGTGTACCAGGTTTATCTGCTAGTGATTTAAAACGCTATACTGCTGAAGCTAAATTTTTAAGAGCGCATTACTATTTTGATTTAGTACGTTTGTTTGGAAATGTGCCTTTAATGACTGCACCATTGGCTACAGCTGATTTATACAATCAAAAGCAAGTAGCTTCAACAGCAGTTTACGCACAGGTTGAAACTGATTTAACTGCAGCTATTCCTGATTTACCTACAACTGTTCCTACTTCTGAAAACGGGCGTGCTTCACAAGGTGCAGCTAAAGCATTACTGGGTAAAGTTTACCTTTATGAGAAGAAATGGGCTCAAGCAGCTGCTCAGTTCGCTGACGTAAATGGTACACCTGGTGGTACCAGTACTTATGGTTACCATTTATTAACTAACTATGGAGATGTTTTCAGCCCATCAAATAAATTCAACGCTGAATCTATTTTCGAAATTCAGCACACGGGTTCTCAAAGTTACAATTGGAATAACTGGAACACTTTCAAATCAAACGTGTACACCCAAATGGTTGGGGCAAGAAGTTATAGTGGCCCAATTTACTTTGCTGGCTGGGGTTTCAACCCAATCACTACACAGTTAGTTACTGCTATGAAAGGTGACCCTCGTTATGGTTATACCATCGTAAACCTTGATAGCTTAACTAAAGCTACTAACACTAAATACGATCCAAGCTATCAGAATACAGGTTATTTCTTAGTGAAATACGCACCATTGTTAAAATACAAAACAGCAAGTGGTACTACCGAGTTGAACTGGCCAAATGATTATATTGAGATGAGATTGGCTGATACTTACCTGATGGAAGCTGAGGCATTGGTACAAGCCGGTACAAATACCGGACGTGCACAAAGTCTTCTTGATGCGGTAAGAGCACGTGTTAAGCTAGCTTCAGTACCAGCTACTTTAACTAATATTTACAATGAGCGCCGTTTAGAGTTAGCTACTGAAGGTCACCGTTGGTTTGACTTGGTTAGAACTGGTCAGGCACCAACTGTGCTAGCTTTCAAAAACTTCAAATCAGGTGTTAATGAGATTCTTCCAATCCCATTGAGAGAGTTGAATAATACCGTCTTAGTACAAAATAAAGGTTACTAATAAACTTAGGTTTAAGGCAGCCAGTTCTACACTGGCTGCCTTTTTTTATGCTTACTATTTACTATATGAAACTAAAATATACCTGTATTCTTTATTTTTTGGCAGCGGTAAGCATAGTATCTTGTTCAGGCAAAAAAGAAACTGCTCAACCTTATGTTAACACCGTTACAGCACCTGTTGATAAAGGTTGGACTTTTGAAACCACCCCCACCTGGAAGGATGAATTTGATTATACCGGTTTGCCCGATACTACCAAATGGGGCTATGATATTGGCGGAAGTGGTTGGGGAAACAATGAATTAGAATATTATACCAATTCAATTAATAATGCGCGGGTAGCTAATGATAAACTAACTATTACCTTGCGAAAAGAAAATGTAGGTGGCCGAAATTATACGTCGGCTCGATTGGCATCTCGCAACAAGTTTGATTTTTTGTATGGTAGGGTTGAAGTTAAGGCTAAATTACCATCAGGTAAAGGTACTTGGCCTGCTATATGGATGCTACCAACCGACTATGCTTATGGCGCTTGGCCTGCATCTGGAGAGTTTGACATTATGGAAATGGTTGGATACGATCCTAACGTTATACATGTAAGTGCTCATACAGGTAAATATAACTTCAAACAAAATAATCAAAAAACTAACATAACCCGATTGGACGACGCTATAAACACCTACCATTTGTACAGAGTAGATTGGACACCTTATTCCGTAAAGGGCTATGTAGATAATGTACCGGTTCTTGAATATGTAAATGATGGTACCGGCTCATACGAATGGCCTTTTGATAAGCGTTTTCACATGCTACTTAACATTGCTTATGGAGGTGATTGGGGAGGAGCGCAAGGAATTGATGATAATACACTTCCAGCTACAATGGATGTTGATTACATCAGATATTATAAGATGATAGATAAATAAGGCTTAATCTTGTTTGAAAATAATCTACTATGAAAATAAAGAATTTAAAATATTTAGGTTTTATTGGCTGCTTAACAGTATTATTAGGTGCTGGCATAAGTTGTAAAAAAGGTTCAAGTACTGATACTACACCTACTACCGGTGCAGGTAATGGCACATCAACCGTTACACCAGTTAAAACAGATGTTAACATGTGGCTTACCCAGTCAGATCAAACTATATTGTTTCAAAAACAGAATATAAGCTTACTGTTTGGCACTACTACTAACTCTAACCCAACAATTGAAGTAGATACCACACAGACATATCAACCTATTGATGGATTTGGCTTTACTTTAACTGGAGGTAGTGCATCTCTGATTAATAGTTTAAGCAGTACACAACAGAATACTTTATTGAAAGAGTTATTTGCTGCAGATACTACCAATATTGGTATAAGTTATTTGCGCATCAGTATTGGAGCATCAGATTTAAGTGCAAGTGTTTACACTTATGATGAAATAACCAGCAATGCCACCAGCGATTTAAATTTGCAATACTTTAGTATTGATAAAGAGCGTACAGACTTAATTCCGGTATTAAAAAAGATTATAGCAATTAATCCCTCCATTAAAATACTAGCTTGCCCCTGGACTGCGCCTACCTGGATGAAAACTAACGGCTTATTTAAGGGTGGTAGTTTGAAAACAGAGTATTACGATGTGTATGCTAAATACTTTGTTAAATATATACAAGCCATGAAGGCAGAAGGGATTACCATTGATGCCATTACTCCTCAAAATGAACCTTTAAACGAGTATAATAATCCGGCTATGTTAATGCAGGCTACAGAGCAGGCTAACTTTATCAAAAATAATTTAGGTCCGCAGTTTAAAGCTGCAGGTTTAACTACTAAAATCATTGCCTACGACCATAATACCGACCATACGGAATATCCTTTAGCCATATTTGCTGATGCTGGTGCCAATGCTTATGTAGATGGCTCTGCATTTCACTTATACGCGGGCTCTATTGATGCTTTAACAAGTGTGCATAATAGCTACCCTGCTAAAAATATCTATTTTACAGAACAGTACACGGCTTCAACATCTAATTTTAGTGGTGATTTGCAGTGGCATGTACAAAACTTAATAATAGGTGCTACGCGTAACTGGAGCCGTAACGTGTTAGAATGGAACTTGGCCTCCGATCCATCTTACGGTCCGCATACAGACGGTGGCTGTTCAACTTGTAAAGGCGCATTAACCATTAATAATGGTTATGTACGTAATGTTTCTTACTACATTATAGCACATGCTTCAAAATTTGTGCGCCCAGGTTCAGTACGTATAGGCTCAGCTATAGTAGGTAATCTGCAAAACGTAGCATTCAAAACTCCTGAAGGTAAAAAAGTGCTTATTGTATTAAATAGCGGTAGCACATCACAGAGCTTTAATATAAAATTTAATAACAAAGCAGTAGCTACTAGCCTGAATGGTGGAGCTGTGGCTACTTACACCTGGTAACTTTTAAATCTTAAAATCTACTTTTGGCATACTAACCCCCATAATGAAAAAAACACCTTTATTATTTAAAATTTCTGCTTTATGTGTCGCCTTCGCTTATACAGCGCAGGCACAACAGCCAGTTACGTCTAAGTTTTCAACAGCTGGCAAAAAGGTTACGGTATATACCACTGCTGAAAATACGAACTATCGTTTAGCTAAAACTGAAACCGTTAATTTCACAACTAATGAGCAACCGAAAGAGTCAGAAGCTTGCATATTTGTTGATCCGGCTAAAACGTTCCAGACTGTTCTGGGCATAGGCGGCGCTTTAACTGATGCTTCTGCCGAAACATTTTACAAGTTGCCTAAGGCAAAGCAGCAAGAAATACTAACTAACTATTATGATCCGAAAAATGGTATTGGTTATACTTTAGGTCGTACACATATTCAAAGCTGCGATTTTTCAAGCGATAGCTACAGCTATGTAATTAACAACGATGTAGATTTAAAAAGCTTTGATATCGGTCATGATAAAAAGTACCGCATTCCTTTTATCAAACAAATTATTGCTGCTGCAGGTGGTAAGCTAACTATGTTTGCTACGCCTTGGAGTCCTCCTGCATGGATGAAAACCAATAATGATGTATTACATGGTGGCAGCTTGAAAGCAGAATACGATCAGCCTTGGGCTAATTTTTATGTAAAGTTTATCAAAGCTTACGAAAAAGAAGGCATACCCATTTGGGGATTATCAGTACAGAATGAGCCTATGGCTAACCAAACATGGGAATCATGCATATATACTGCTGCTGAGGAACGTGATTTTGTGAAAAACTTTTTAGGTCCGACCTTGCATAAATCAGGTATGGCAGATAAGAAATTGATTATTTGGGATCATAACCGTGATTTGTTATACCAGCGGGCTAGTACTGTGTTAGAAGATCCGGAAGCAGCTAAATATGTTTGGGGGACTGGTTTCCATTGGTATGTACACGATGTGTTTGATAATGTGAAGCGTGTAAAAGAAGCTTTCCCGGATAAAAATTTAATATTTACAGAAGGTTGCAGCGAACGTTTTAATATGAGCACTATTCATGAGTGGAAATGGGGCGAACTGTATGGTAAATCCATGATTAATGATTTTAACAATGGTGTTGTAGGTTGGACCGATTGGAATATATTACTGGATGAAAAAGGCGGACCAAACCACGTAGGTAACTTCTGCTTTGCACCCGTACATGCTGATACTAAAACCGGCGAAATCATTTACATGAATGCATTTTACTACATCGGCCATTTCTCAAAGTTTGTACGCCCTATGGCTAAACGGGTAATTAGTTCATCTAACCGTGATGCTTTACAAACAACCGCTTTCATTAACCAAGATGGTAAGCTGGCTGTGGTAGTGATGAATGGTACCGATCAAAATTTGCCTTATCAATTAATTATCAAAGGAAAGTCAGCAGCAACCGTAAGTTTACCACACTCTATTGCCACCTTGGTGGTTGACTAGGTTAACTCAGTTTATCTGATTTTAAAACAACTACATGATACCGAAACGCTATATACGCCTGTTAATAGTTTTTCTGGTACCCTTAACGGTTATCTTTTCACAATGCTTGCGTAAAGATCAACCGGTTGATGCAAGAGGGGAGTTGTATGCGGGTAGTAAAGCTTGTATGAAATGCCATAAGGATATTTACAGCAATTATCTGCATACGGCTCACTATCAAACCAGCCGTTTGGCATCAGCAGGTTCTATTCACGGCAGTTTCGAGCCGGAAAAAAATACGGTTGTTTTCAATGCACACTTGAAAGCCGTTATGGAAAAACGTAAAAACGGCTTTTATCAGGTTAGTTATGTTGGTGGTAAACCAACTGAAGCACACCCATTCAATTTAACCATAGGTGGTATAAAAGCAGAAACCTACTTGTACTGGAAAGATAAACAGGTTTTGCAACTGCCTATGTCTTATTATGTAGGTTTAAAAGGTTGGGGTAACAGCCCTGGTTATGAGGGCGACCATATTGATTTTAGCCGTGTAATTGGCATACGATGTTTTGAGTGCCATGCTTCTTATGGCAAGGAGCTACCGCAAGAAAGCCAAAGCCTTACTGATCGTCCGGTCAGGTTAGATAAGAATGCTCTTATGTTGAGTATTGATTGCGAACGTTGTCATGGTCCTGGAACCAACCACGTGAATTATCATACCGAATATCCGGATGTAAAAACAGCCAAATATATTGCGAAATACAGTGCATTAACACGAGCTCAAAAAATTGATATGTGCGCACAATGCCATTCAGGCAATAGTGGCAGAATGGTGAAATCAACTTTTACATTCAAGCCCGGTGATGCCCTGGATAGTTATAAAGAAGTGTCTTTTTACCATCCCGTTGTGGATTCGGCTAACTTAGATGTACATGGTAATCAAACCCAATTGCTGGCCAGCAGCCCTTGTTTTATCAAAAGCAAAATGGATTGTGCTACCTGTCATAACACGCATAATAATGAGCGTGGCATAGCACAGCTTTTTGTAAACCGATGTCAAAGCTGCCATAGTACTGCTAAGCATAACTTTTGCCCGTTAGCTAATCAGTTAAGTGCGGCTGTTATCACTAGTAAATGTATTGATTGCCATATGCCGGCTAAATCATCCAGCGTAATTGCTGTACACAATGGTGTACAATCAACAGCGGTACCTTATCGGGTACGAACTCACCGTATTACCATATACCCTGAAGAAACTAAAAAAGTATTGGCTTGGCTTAAAGCTGAGCAGGCTGGCAGTTCAACTAAAAATAAGAGTACACTATAATTAATTAAGGTTATGAAAATTGTTACTTATCTGTTTAAAGCAGCTATAGTATCGGTGCCATTACTGTTGCAAGCTCCGGCTTTTGCACAAACTGATGCTGAGCTGTACGGTAAAGCTGATGCTTTGCTCAAGAAAATGACTTTACAGGAGAAGGTGAACATGATACATGGTAACACAACCTTCACTTCGGCAGGTGTACCGCGGCTGGGTATTCCTGATTTTGTAATGTCTGACGGGCCTCACGGTGTCAGGCTGGAAAACCGACCGGAGGTAACCAATGATGCCAGTACTTACCTGCCTACAGGCGTATGTTTAGCGGCTACCTGGAATCCCAGCTTGGGCTATGCCTTTGGTTCTGTATTAGGCAGCGAGGCTAATTATCGGGGTAAAGATGTAATTTTAGGTCCCGGCATCAATATCATTCGCTCACCGCTAAATGGCAGAAACTTTGAGTACGAGAGTGAAGATCCTTATTTAATATCGCGCATGGTAGTAGGTTACATTAAAGGCGTACAAGATCAGGGTGTATCTGCCTGTGTAAAGCATTTTGCCTTGAATAACCAAGAATATCTGCGTACCAAAATTAATGTTGAAGTAAGCGAGCGTGCACTACGTGAAATTTATTTACCCGGCTTTAAAGCTGCAATAACCGAAGCTGGGGTGAATACGCTAATGGGCTCATACAACAAAGTACGCGGCGAATGGGCTACGCACAACAACTACCTAATTAACCAGATTCTGAAAAAAGAATGGGGCTTTAAAGGTTTAGTGATGAGCGATTGGGCTGCGGTACATAGCACGGTACAAGCCCTCTGGAACGGTACCGACCTGGAAATGGGCACCGATTTGGAGCAAGGTGATCATCGCGACTATAGCAAATTCTTTTTAGGTGATACAGTAATAACCCTGGTTAAAAAAGGCATAGTACCTGAAAACCTGATTGATGATAAAGTACGTCGTATTTTGTATGTAATGCTGAAAACTCATGTGCTGGATAAGCAAAACCGTAAAAAAGGGGAGTTTAACACAAAAGAACATCAGCAAGCTACAGCCAAGATTGCCGAAGAAGGTATAGTGCTGTTAAAGAACCAAAACCATATTTTGCCTTTATCATCATCAGTAAAATCAATTGCTGTAATTGGTTACAATGCTGACCGGCCTCAAGCTTTGGGTGGTGGCAGTTCGCAAATTAAGGCACTATACGAAATAACACCATTACAAGGCTTAAAAAATGTAGTTGGCGGTAAGGTTAAGATAACTTATGCACAAGGCTATAAAATAGAGCGTGGCGCAACTGCCGATGCTGGCATGATTAAGCAGGCTGCTGACGCTGCTGCAAAGGCCGACGTAGCCGTAGTAGTAGGCGGCTGGACACACGGTTACGACTACAACAAATGGGGCGATAATGCTTACGATGCAGAAGATACCGATAAACCGAACATGAACATGCCTTTTGGGCAGGATGAATTAATTAAAGCAGTATTAAAAGCTAACCCTAAAACTGTTGTCGTACTAATGGGAGGCGGAGCTATCGACATGACTCAATGGGTAAACCAAACACCGGGCATTATACAAGCTTGGTACCCTGGTATGGAAGGTGGTAATGCACTGGCTAGAATTATATTCGGTCAGGTTAATCCATCTGGTAAATTGCCCATGACCTTCCCGAAAATATTGGCCGATGCTCCTGCACATAAGTTAGGTCAGTTTCCGGGAGACGGTACTAACGTGTATTACCTGGATGATATTTATGTTGGTTACCGTTATTTTGATACTTGGAAAGTAGAGCCGCAGTTTGCCTTTGGTTATGGCTTATCATATACCACCTTTAGATACAACAACCTAAAGGTAAAAGCTAATGGCGATGCTGCTACGGTAACGTTTAATGTAACTAATAGCGGTAAAGTAGCCGGTGCCGAAATTACGCAGCTGTATCTAAAGCAAGAAAAGTCAACCTTGCCACGCCCTGAAAAGGAGTTGAAAGGTTTTGAAAAAATATTTTTAAAACCTGGTGAAACCAAGCAGGTTTCATTAACGCTTAATCCGGATGCTTTTAAATATTTTAATGATACTAAAAATCAATGGGTAATGGAAAAAGGCAACTTTGATGTGCTGGTAGGCAGTTCATCACGCGACATTCGTTTGAATGGCGTAGTTGCTATGTAAGTTAATAAATAGAAGCTGTATTAAGTCAAATACATTCGTGGTGAAAGGTATCTAACTTAATACAGCTTTTTTGTGGTGCCATACAACACAAAATCTTTCCTCATCTAACAACACACCTATGTTAAAAACTCTAAAAAAAATAGTTATGGTTGCCCTGTGTGCAACTATAGGCAGCACTGTACAAGCGCAAAGCGGTAAGTTTATCTCGGTAAAAGGCAAAGACATTATAGGTACCGATGGTAAACCATTTTATATGCGTGGTACTAATTTGGGCAACTGGTTGGTACCCGAAGGCTATATGTTTAAGTTTAAAAGTATCAATTCACCTAAGCTGATTAATGAGGCTTTTGCAGAGTTAATGGGCCCTGAAGCAACCAAAGCTTTCTGGAAGCAATACTTAAACAATTATATTACCCGTGCCGATATTCATTTTCTGAAAAGCTTAGGCATGAACTCTATCCGGATACCGTTCAATTACAAATTATTTACTGATGAAGATTACTTAGGAGAGAGCAATCCTAATCATGGTTTTGAATTGATAGATCGGGTAATTGGTTGGTGCAAGCAGGAAGGCTTACATGTTATTTTAGACATGCATTGTGCACCCGGTGGCCAAACTGGTGATAATATTGATGATGGTTATGGTTATCCCTTCCTATTTGATGATGCCGCCAGTCAGCAGTTAACCATAAACATCTGGCGTACTATTGCTACTCATTATAAAAATGAAACTACCGTAATGGGGTACGATTTATTAAATGAACCTATCGCTACTTTTTTTGATACGGCTCATTTTAATCCTCGGTTAGAACCATTGTACAAGCGCATTACTCAAGTAATTCGTACAGTAGATAATAATCATATTATTTTTATAGGTGGTGCGCAATGGGATGGCAATTTCAATCCGCTAACAGGTCCGTTTGATGCTAAAATGGTATATACCTTTCACAGCTATTGGGCACCTCCGGTTAAAGCTAGCATCCAGAAGTATTTAGACATGAGAGATAAATACAACATTCCGATTTATATTGGGGAAACTGGAGAAAACAAGGATGAATGGATTGCGCAATTTACAGCTGTACTTGAACAAAACCATATAGGCTGGCATTACTGGCCTTATAAAAAAATGGATAATACCGCAGGCGTAATGAGCTTTAGTAAACCAGCCAATTACGACTTGGTAATTGATTATACCGAGAAGCCGCGTGGCAATTTTGCCGACATTCGTAAAGCGGCGCCGCAAAATCGTGAGCAGCTAAAACAAGCTATTATGGACGTTTTAAACCAGTGCAAATTTGAAAACTGTACACCTAATACCGGCTATATAAAAGCGTTAGGATTAAAGATTAAAAATTGATATTATTGTTGTATTAAACCAGGTATAATAGTGCCTGATAAATGATCAGTATTTTTGCGCTGCAAGAATTTATCAGGCACTATTATATTAATACATTACAGTGAGTAAGTTGATTTGCCGGGCCTTTGTATTGCAGCTCTGGGCTGCTTTGTGTATGGTATATAGTGTTAAAGCACAAGTAGCCGTACCACTATCAGATAAGATAGACCAGCACATCTTTACTTACCATGAAATCGATTGCTTAGAGGATGCTGCTGGGCATTATACCATTAATCAGGTGGCCTCACCTGATTTAGCCGCTAAGTTTAAGCCGAGTACGCTAAGTACACCAGTTACCACTAATACCAACTCGGTTTATTGGTACCGTATCAGGATAGCTAATAACCCCAATACACACAATAATTGGCTGCTTGAGTTTTTCGACCAAACCATTGATGATGTAACTGTTTTCTCGCCAGATGAAAATCATCACTACGCTGCGTTTCATTTAGGAGCAAGTCACCCCTTTATACAGCGGCTCTATCAGCACAAGAACTTTAGTATCAACATAAATAATCAGCCTGAAAAAACTTCGGTTTACTACATGCGGCTAAAGTCGCATCAGCCAGCTAATGTGATTGTGGTGTTGCGTTCGGTAAGTTGGTTCATACACTATGCACTGGATGAGTATTTCTTTTTCGGTATTTTCTATGGCATGGTGCTGGTATTCAGCTTATATAACTTAGTCATGTTTTTTGCTATCAGGCAAATACAATACTTGTATTATATTTTATATAACCTCAGTATCGGGTTATATGAAATGTGTGCCGATGGTATTGCTTACCAGTTTATATGGCCTAATGCACCGGTTTGGAATCAGTATGCTTATGGTATTGCCTTGTTTTTGGCTAGTATATTTGCTTTATTATTTACGCAAAGCCTATTATACGTCAGGAGTAAAGCTAACCGGTTAAACAAAGTTATCTGGGGTGTTATTTTACTGCGCAGTTTGTTTTTTGTGGCGTGCCTATTCTTTAACAAAAACTGGTTTGCCTATAAAATTATAGAAATAGTACCGCTGTCATTAGCCTATTTTACGGGTTGCCGTATATTGTACAAAGGTTACCGACCTGCCCGGTACTTTGTAATTGGTTACAGCTTCTTACTCGCCGGTTTTATGATTAAAGTATTGCTGGCGCTTAATGTAGCTTGGTTGCCCTTCGGACCTGTTACGCACTACAGCTTGAGCTTCTGCTTTGTGATGGAAATGCTGTTTATTTCTTTTGCGATAGGCGACAAGGTACGGTTTCTAAAAACTAAGAAAAACCAAGCTCAGCGGAACACAATACAGCAGCTTCGTAAAAATGAAGAGCTGAAAGATGGCATAAACCGAATGCTGGAACAGCAGGTAACCGAGCGTACTAAGGAGCTGGTAGAACAATCTGCTGTAATTGAGCAACAGAATGAAGAGCTTAAATCAGTGAACATGTTGTTGCAGCAACAGGCTGAAGAAATTTCGCGCATGAACGTGTTGCTGGAAAAAGACAATATTGTGCTGCAAACCAGTATTGAAAAAGTGACGCACGATAGGGTCATGTCTTCGGATGTAGATTTCGAGGAGTTTAGCCGCATCTATCCAGACCGTGAAGCTTGTTTTAAGTTTTTATCTGATTTGAAATGGGAAAAAGGTTATGCCTGTCGTAAGTGCGGGCATACTCATTACAGTAATGGGCATTTACCTTATAGCAGACGGTGTTCAAAATGCGGGTATGAAGAGTCGGTAATTGCCTATACTATTTTGCAGAATACCCGTATTCCGATCAATAAAGCTTTTTATATGCTGTTTTTAGTTTATAGTACTAAAGGCAAAATATCATCGCACAAACTTTCAGAAATACTCTCCATCAGGCAAAGTACTTGCTGGGCTTATAGTGCGCGTATCAAAAAGGTAATGGATGAAAAGAAAAAAGAACTCCGTAATGCCGGACATAAAGGTTGGAGCAAACTGGTTCTGGAACCACTAGCAGAAGATGCATAAGAGTTATAAAGTAGTATTAAGTTAATTGCCCAATGGCCTTGAAACGTTCAAATACAGTAGCTGTATGTGGCGCATCGGCTAGTTCTTCAGTTAAATCTTGCCCGGCCCAATGTTCATAGTGCTTGCCGTTGCGCCATAAGCGGCTATCGGTTACATCATAGATAGTACCTTGCCATGCTACCCATATTTCGGGCTTATCCTGCCCATTACGCAAAGCTAATTGTGATCGGGTATATGAAGGTAAACTCATGCAGCAGCAATAGTTTTAGCCCTTCGTTTAAAGTATTCGTAAAAGCCTACGTTCATGAGCAGAAGAGCCATCGAGTAGAAGTGGTCTTCAAAGGGGATGGTACCTACTCGTTTTCCAATGTTCTCCGCATTGTTATAAATAACGATAGGGATAGCTGTTAAAACACCATTAACAATATAAAATGGCAGTAATGAAACTATGTAAGCTACATAAAAGCGCTTGAGCCAAGGGGATTTAAAGACATATTGCAGCACTGCAATCAAAACTAATAACAGGCTAAACGTAACCAAGGTGTACAATCGATTATGATATAAAGCCAGCATAACCAAGCTTAAAATTATAATTATAGCTGATATGATCTGGCTAACGATTGATGGTAATCGCTTCCGTACATAGTAGTTTAAACAGGCGTAAATAAAAATGCAGGAGAAAGGCACGGTTAAGAAAAATAGTATTTCTTCAATAGGCAGCCGGAAAAAGGTTAATCCCGTAATAAAATCCGGGTTGAACGACCATACTCCTTTTATAGTAAACAGCACATCCCAGAACAGAAATACCAATCCGGTAATAGCCATGCCCGGCCAAATGTACTTCCACTTTTTATAAAAGCGCACACGTTTATCAAACGATAGCAATACCGGAAAAATAACAGTCAGAAAATTAATAAGCAGGTAGGCGTATCTCACTTCAGCGCGGCTAATTGTTTATGCAGAGTTTCATTTTCATCAGGTGTACAACGCTTGGAGTTGATTAGAAACTTGATGATGGTAATCACCACATTCTGATCAGCTGAGGCATAATATTTTTTATCTAGCTGCCTGATCATTTCTTTTCTATCAGCCTCCAGGTGTTTAGTATATCCTAAAAATCCAGGAACGTTATGCTCAATAGAAAAGCGCATAAAACGTATTTCTATATTGTGAGGGTCGTTGTTTACAGCACCTTCTAAAGTGTTTTCAGCATCATTTAAATACTTCAGCTTTAAATATGGGTTCCAAGTATGCTTAGCTCGCAATGCTTCTACAGCACCCAGGTAACTGGTAAGCAAAGGAGACTTGTTTTTAGTGGTAGTAAGCGAATGGTATAATGAATCATTGGTACTGCGTTTCTGTACTGCTTCCAATAGTTGCTGGCGTAATAACTTTAAATTAGGTACTTCGGCATTCACAGCCACGCACCAGGTTAGCAGTAATAACACTATCCCTCTTTTCACCAACATTATATCACATTTAGTTTTTGATGCAAAACAGCTTTAAAATATAAAGCCATTTTGTGGGTGTCAGATACTCGAATACGTTTTTGTAGTATTATGCTAGCTGGTGTACGACTTATTTTTTTAAATAGCTGACGGTAGTAGATGTAAGCAATATAAACCCCTAGCCGTGTACCGCGAGGAAGTAATTTGATACCTTCAAAAGCATCATCAAAGTCTTTTTTGATATCAGCTTCAATTTGCAATTTATCCTGCTCGGTAAAACGGTTAAAGTCAACAAACGGGAAATAAGTACGGCCGCGGTCTTCATAGTCAGACTTCACATCGCGTAAAAAATTAATTTTTTGAAAGGCTGCACCTAAGCTGCGGGCCATAGGCCGTAATTGTTGGTATAACTCTTCATTATTTTCACAAAATACCCGTAGGCACATTAGCCCTACAACCTCAGCCGATCCATAAATGTATTGATGATAACCTGCTTGGTCATAGCTGGTAATATCCAGATCCATTTCCATTGAATGTAGAAAGGCATCAATCAATTCATCTTCAATACGGTAAGCGTTTACTATTTGCTGAAAAGATTGCAATACCGGATTTAAACTAATTCTTTGTCGAATAGCAATAAATGTTTCTGTTCGGAAATCAGTAATTAATTTTTGCTTGTCGTAATCATGAAAGGTATCAACAATTTCGTCAGCATAACGCACAAAGCCGTATATGGCATAAATGGGATAACGAAAGCGTTTATCAAAAGCCATAATTCCCTTACTGAATGATGTGCTATACTTGGTCGTAATAATTTTACTGCACTCAAAGCAGGTTTCATCATATAAATTCATCAGTAAGAGCTATTTTATCAAATGTACATATATCAGGGCATAATTGTTTAGCTGCTCTGCAAAACATTTTGCTTATTTGGGGTTTCTTCAACACGCATGAATCAGCACAAAAAAGTTATTGTAATAGGCGCGGGCTTTGCTGGCTTGGCTGCCGCCACTTTACTGGCCAAAGCAGGTTACCAGGTTACTATACTGGAAAAAAATGAGCAGTCAGGTGGCCGGGCACGTATTTGGCAGCAAAAAGGCTTTACTTTTGATATGGGCCCAAGCTGGTATTGGATGCCTGATGTGTTTGAAAATTACTTTGCTTTATTCGGTAAAAAGCCGGCAGATTTTTATACACTGGAACGATTAGATCCGGGTTACCGTGTTTATTATGGCACCAATGATGTGCTGGATGTACCTGCTGACTTGAATAAACTGAAAAACTTGTTTGAACAACTGGAACCCGGCAGTGGCGCTGAACTGCAAAATTTTTTGAACCAAGCCGAATACAAGTATAAAGTAGGGATGGGTGAATATGTATTCAGACCCTCGCACTCCATTACTGAATTTATCGACTTTAATTTAATTAAGAAAAGTTTCGGTATTCAGTTGCTGACTAGCATGAGTAAGCATGTGCGTGGTTACTTTAAAAACCCAAAGTTGATTAAGCTGCTGGAGTTCCCGGTATTATTTTTAGGTGCTACTCCGCAAAATACACCGGCCATGTACAGCATGATGAACTATGCCGATTTGGTGTTAGGTACCTGGTACCCTAAAGGTGGTATGCATGAAATTGTAAAAGCAATGGTTAAGTTGGCTGAAAGCTTTGGCGTGGATATAAAATTGAACACAGAAGTAGCGCATATAGATATTGAGCAGAACAAAGTAAACACCCTCCAAACAACGCAGGGTAGCTTTACGGCTGATTTTGTAATTGCCGGTGCTGATTATGAACATGTAGATCAGCAGTTGATTGATAAAAGTCATCAAAACTATACACCCGATTACTGGAATAGTCGCACTATGTCGCCGTCTAGTTTATTGTACTATATAGGGGTGAATAAAAAGCTAAACGCCATTGAACACCATAATTTGTTTTTTGATGAAGACTTTGAACTGCATGCTAAAGAAATATATACGGACCCGAAATGGCCTACTAAGCCATTGTTTTATGTGTCATGCACCTCTAAAACAGATAGTACGGTTGCACCGGAAGGTTGCGAGAACCTGTTTTTCTTAATGCCACTAGCTCCTGGCTTGCATGATGATGAAGGGTTACGCGAAAAGTATTTTACTTTAATGTTAGACCGCTTTGAGGCTGTTACCGGAGAAAGAATCAGAGACAATATTGTAGTGAAGCGCAGCTATGCCATGAATGATTTTAAAGCAGATTACCACTCTTTTAAAGGCAATGCCTATGGTTTGGCGAATACGTTAGCCCAAACTGCTTTTTTCAAACCAGCCATGCGGGCTAAAAAAATCAAAAACATGTTGTACACCGGGCAACTTACCGTACCTGGACCTGGGGTGCCACCAGCATTGATTTCAGGTCAAATGGTGGCACAAGAGGCAATAAAGATGATGGAAAGTTAAGGTTTCGCAGATTACTTTAGTAAGGAGGATTTAAAGAATCTGCTTATTAACTAAAAAGGCCTGCTTAAATTTAAGCAGGCCTTTTTAGTTAATGTTATATGTTGAAAGATGATTAATGATTAATCTTCTTCTTCTGCGTATACTGCTTTTTTAACACCGTTATCGTAAGCTTTCAAATTTTTCTTTAAAAGTTTGCGTGCTACGTGAATGCGAGTTTTAACAGTACCAATTGGAATAGTTAAATGATCAGCGATTTCATGATATTTGTGACCTTCGAAATACATCGTAAAAGGTACATAATAGTCTTCAGGTAATCTGTCTAAAGCTCTTCTGATATCATCCATTACGAATTTAGATTCACCTTGATTTTTGGTTGAGCTAAATACTAGGTTTGCTGATGAGATTTCTTCTGATTTGGTTACAAAAGTGCTCATTTTTACAAAGCGACGATAGTTATTAATGAAAGTATTTTTCATGATGGTATACAACCATCCTTTTAAGTTAGTGCCTTCTTTAAACTTATTGTAATAAGTTATAGCCTTCAACATTGTATCCTGAACAAGGTCGTTAGCATCGTCTGCGTCATGTGTGAAGTGCAGAGCGTATGATCGTAATGAACTGGCTTGACGCAGTACCATGGAGTTAAACTCAATCTTTGTCATTCTGTTATCTGTTAAAGTTTTGTACAGAAGTATTGACAAACATGATACCGTTTTATGCCAAATTGATAATTCGATGAATAAAAGTGATTGTTTTTTTGTCAAAGCTGCAAAAGTAAAGTACTACTTAAGCTTGCTTTTTTTAATTAAGTTCCTGTATTGTAGTTGGTTATGTATTTTAAAACAAAAAGGGAAAAAAATAACTGTATGATTAAAAGTTTTTGAAAACAATTTTGCAGCAGTGCTATATACACTGTTCAGATTTTGGGATGGTGTTTAAATATGTAGGCTTTTATTGAATGATATTGACCTCTCGTTCCAGCATAACGCCAAATTTACTGTACACACTGTCTATGATTTGCGACGACAGGTTATATACTTCCTGTCCGGTAGCTCCGCCATGGTTCACTAATACCAATGCCTGATTTTTCCAGGTTCCGGTATGGCCAATTGTTTTTCCCTTCCATCCGCATTGCTCAATAAGCCAGCCAGCCGCCAGCTTTACGCCACCATTGTTGCCGGGATAATGCGGTATAGTAGGATAGTTCTGTTGAACTGCTTCGAATTGCTGGGCAGATATAATGGGGTTTTTAAAAAAGCTTCCTGAATTACCTATAGTAGAAGGGTCTGGTAACTTAGATACCCGAATAGCTGATACTACTTTCGATACGTCTTTAAGTGTAGGCTGTATGATACCTCTACTGTTTAGTTCCTGCTCAATAGCGCTGTAGCTTAAATTAAGGTTTGGCGTAGTTGATAACCGGAACTTTACGGTAGTAATAATATATTGTCTCTTTAAAGCAGATTTAAATACACTTTCACGATATCCAAATTGGCATTCCTCTTTGTTAAAGGTTTTAAAGTTTCCGGTAGCAATTTCAAAAGTATGGCAACTTTCAAAAACGTCTTTCAATTCAATACCATAAGCACCAATATTTTGAATAGGAGAGGCGCCAACTGAACCTGGAATAAGGCTCAGGTTTTCCATACCGGCAAAATTATGGTCAACACAGTAATTCACCAGTTCGTTCCATGATTCGCCTGCACCTGCTTCTACAAAAACATTGGTATGATTAATACGATGTTCAATACCCCGTATGTTCATGCGGATTACTAATCCGCCAAAATCATTTACCAGTAGCATATTACTGCCGCCTCCTAAAATAAGCCTTTCGGTTTGCTGCCATTGTTGATCCATAAAAAGTTCAGTTAATTCATCTTCATGGTTGATCTCCACAAAAAATCGGGCTTTCGCTTCAATGCCAAAGGTGTTCAGATTTTTGAGTGAAACGTTTTCTTCAATTTGCAGCATAGTTTATAGGAGTTGGCTTACTCAGCGCAAAGGTTATTGTTTGGGGTTAATGCTTTCGATATTAGATTTATACTTAGTAAGAATAATAGTTTTCTACTAAGTATAAATCCAACAATTTAAATTACAGCAGAATGTTTACAGAACAATTTCAAATTGAGCTAGATTAACAAACTCCTGTACCCGCCCTGAAACTTCTTCGGCAGTTAAGTTCTTGATTTTTTCAGTGCCAAACTTTTCTACGCAAAACGAAGCCAATGCCGAACCAAATATGATAGCATTCTTCATGTTATTAAAATTGATGGTACCCACTTTAGCTAAATAGCCAATAAAACCACCGGCGAAGGTATCGCCAGCACCTGTAGGATCAAACACTTCAGCTAATGGAAGGGCAGGGGCTGAGAATACCTTATCTTCATGAAATAATAATGCACCATGTTCCCCTTTTTTAATAATCAGGTATTTCGGACCTATGGTTAATATCTTATGTGCAGCTTTAACTAATGAGTATTCGCCAGATAGTTGACGTGCTTCTGCATCATTGATGGTAAGCACATCTACCAGTTTAATGGTTTCCAATAAATCGTCAAGCGCGATGTCCATCCAGAAGTTCATGGTATCCATCACAATTAGTTTAGGGCGCTTGTGCATGCGCTTAATTACTGTTTGCTGAACTTGAGGAGTCAGGTTACCCAGCATCAGGTATTCACAATCTTGGTAAGACTCAGGAATAATAGGGTCGAAATCTGCCAGTACATTGAGTTCGGTAATCAAGGTATCGCGGCTGTTCATATCATTATGGTAGCGGCCGCTCCAGAAAAATGATTTTTCTCCCGGTTTTACCTGCAAACCCTCTGTGTTAATATTGTGTTGCTCAAAGTCTGCTATTTCTTCTTTCGGAAAGTCGTCACCTACTACGGCCACTATTTTTACTTGGTTGTAAAAGTAAGATGCTGCTAAACTAGCATAGGTAGCAGCTCCGCCAACAATTTTATCGGTCTTGCCAAAAGGGGTTTCAATAGTGTCAAATGCCACAGTACCAATCACTAATAAACTCATGAAAAATATTTTTAAATTTTTTTCTGCAAATATTGTGAAATTACCGGACAATTTCTACTTTTGCACCACTCCACACCGGAAAATACTCCTGAGTAGCTCAGCCGGTTAGAGCATCTGACTGTTAATCAGAGGGTCGCTGGTTCGAGCCCAGCCTCAGGAGCCTCAAAATCAATGATTTAACCCCACTCTGGCGAGTGGGGTTTTTTGTTTCTCACACATTTCTCACACAATTTCGAAGATTTATGAGATCGCGGGTTAGTGTCGTGTTTTCTTAAATGTAATTGATCTATATTGTCCCCTTCGTAAAAACGGATATTTGTTATTATAGTAGTATCGGTCTTTTAAATAAGACGACATATTTAAGTGTAATTAATGCAAATCATTAATGCATATGTAAAAGCCATTTCGAGATTGCAATGTAATTTTTTTGTACCTAGTTTAAGAATTTCATTTGTTGTTTAATAGCACTAGGATATAAAATCAGTGGCTTGCGCAGCTTTACGTTCATGCTGAATGGATAATCTTCTTATACGCTAAGCAATTACATTTCAACACCGTAATCACTAAAACTTACAGTAAGCTATACAATGGTTTAGATTTGTTTTTCTTGCTCGCGCAAATCGCGTTTAATATTTAATTGCGCATCAAATACACCACTCGCTCGTGGTCCGATATTTGCAATTGCAACGCATATGCAATAAGGTATGTTAACAGGTCAGAAAAAAGTATTAGTTGTGGACGATGATCACGATATTCGGGAGATTATTATGATCATCTTGGAGTCCGAGGGTTATGCCGTTTCCGGGCTGGATAATGGCCACGCAGTGATCGAAACCATACAGCAAGTCCGTCCAGATATCTTATTGCTTGATGTACAGCTTGGTGATATGGACGGCAGGGTAGGTATTCCGGGGATGTTGACCAGGCTATTCCGTGGCAAACTGACCAGTCTGAGAACTGGCGGAATGATGCAGCCAATGCTGTAGAAGCATTATTACAAAGTTAGCTATCTCAAGTTATTATTGGTAACTGATTTCCTTTTCATCAGCCCTGCGTTTTTTTCTCATGGATTCACCCTTGAGATCCAGCCGGTGAGCGCTGTGTACGATACGGTCTAATATTGCATCAGCTATTGTTTTTTCACCGATGACCTCATGCCATTTACTGACCGGAAGCTGTGAGGTAATGATCAGGGATGCTTTACCATGCCGGTCTTCAATGATCTCCATCAGGGCAGCCCTGTTTTGTGCATCAAAAGGCTGCAAGCCAAAGTCATCGAGTATGAGCAGTTGCTGGCGTTCAATCTTTGCGATCTCTTTGATGTAGGAGCCATCAGCCTTGGCCATCTTGAGTTTGGCAAATAGCTTGGGTGTACTGGCATAGAATACCCTATAGCCCTGCATACAGGCCTGGTAACCAATAGCAGAGGCGATGTAGCTTTTGCCAATGCCGGTGCTGCCGGTCAGGAGCACATTCTCATTGCGCTCAATGAAGGTGCAGTCCGCCAGGCGCATGACCAGGTTGCGGTCAATGCTCCGCTCTGCCTGGTAGTTCACCTCTTCAATGGACGCTTTGTAGCGGAACTTGGCATGATAGATCTGGCGCTCTATACGCCGGTTATGCCGGTCATCCCATTCGGCATCCACCAGGTAGGCCAAGAGTTCATCGGCCGTGTAGTGATCTGTTTGCCCGGTTTCCAGGCTGCTTTGAAAAGCATGGAACATGCCGAAGAACTTCATCTTCCGCAGTTTGTCTAAAGTGTTTGTATTCATATGACTTGATTCGTGTTTACTGGTAATAGTCTTCGCCTCTGATGTTATCATGCTCGGGCATGGTAAGTTCATTGGCAAATAAGCTTTCTTCGTACTGATCGAGGTTCTTTTCCAGGATCATTTGTATGGTCTTGTAACTGTACATGCCATAACTCAGGCCTCTTCTGCAGGCCAGGATCAGGCGTTCATTCCCGGCTTTACGGGCAAAGCCCAGCACACCGATGCAGGATCGGTAAGCCTGCTCTGCATGGTGCCTGCGGCTAAGGATATGCTGGATATAAAGGCGCACATCCTCATGGATCGATGCGGCCCAGGACAGGAACTTTTCCGGGTTCCACTCGGCAACGAACTGGTGGGTGGAAGCCAGATGGTCTTTATCCGTAATGTAGCGGTGCAGCCCCTTGGTACGCTTGTGAATGGCTATGCGTTCATAATGATAGAAGGCCTCTACCGTCGTGCTGGAATACAGCAGCTTGATCTTTTTGCCGATGAAGCGGTAAGGCACACTATAGTAGTTCTTATCAGGCCCGAGGCTGACATGCCCGTTTTTCATCACGGTGGCATGAAACTGCTTTTTAAGCTCATAGCGCAACACGGGTAAAGGCATAAGCGTTTCACGCTCTACCTCCTCGAATTGCTGCCTTCTGCTGTAAGGCCGGCTTTGCATCAGCCGGTTATTATGGGCTTCCAGCAGTTCATGAATAGCGGCATTCAGCTCTTGCAAGGAATGATAAACGCTCTTGCGCAGGGGAACATAAATGCGGCTATAGATGATTCTTACGGCACCTTCTACCAGCGCTTTATCACGAGGGCGGAATGCCCGGGCAGGTAAGATGGTCGTGCAATAATGATTGCTGAAGTCTTCAAACGTTTCATTCAGCGTAGGTTCGTAACGGTTACTTTTAGTGACGGCAGCTTTCAGATTGTCCGGAACAATGGCCTCCGGCACGCCGCCAATGTAATGCAGGGTATGCTCACAAGCGGAAATGAAGTCTTCTTTTTGCTGGCTCATGACCGCCTCGACATAGGTCAGCTGGCTGGCCCCAAGTATGCCGATGAAGACCTCGACAGGAATGATCTCCCCGGTATCCCGGTTTGTGATGCTCAGCTTTTGACCGGCAAAATCCACATACAGCTTATCACCGGCCTTGTGGTCGATGTGCATCACAGGGTTAACCCGGGCCTGCCACTGGGTATAATAAAAGCAAAACTGGCTATACTGGTAACCGTCCGGAAACTCTTTACGATAAGCCTCCCAAAGCATTTGACGGGTAACACCGGTACGTTTCAGCTCTTTGTCTACTTTGGGAAAGCAGCGCAGCATGGCTTGCATACGGCTGTTGGGAGAGCGCTCCTTAGCCTTGCCAAACAAGTCTTCCAGCTCTTTATCATTCAAAGCATTGACTTCATCAAAGCTGAAGCCGCTCTCCTTGAAAGAGGCCAGATACTTCTTTACGGTGTTTCTGGATGCGTCTGCCTGGGCTGCTATAGACATGATGCTGCGCCCGTTGGTGTACATCCTTAAGATCTTTCTTATCTTACTCATACTGATCGTAGTGTTAGCCATACTTTGAGAGTTTTGTAACCCTACAAAGATGACGGCTGCTACCGCATCAGCTGCATTCCAGGGGTGGTCAGTTTCGCCCGGAATCCCTGGTCAGTTTGCCCCGGAATGGGGTGGTCAGTTTACGCCGGAACGCCTGACCTCTTTAAGACAGAACACCTGGTCATTTTCAGCAGAATACCCAGTCAAGCGATTACTTTCTAAAAAATAAGTTCAACAATGCACCTTATGTAAACTTTACGTTTTCGGTGCTTCCATTCTTATAGAAGATTAGAATGCTTGATCACGACGCCAACTCTTTTAGCTAAGCCGGTTCCACATGTATCAATGCATCTTTAATGCTCAGAGTGCTATGTAATAATTTATCTTTAACCTGATGGGCAATTTCATGCCCCTGCGTCACGGTCAGATGACCATTTACCTGAATGTGCAGGTCGACAAAATAATCGAATCCCATTTTTCGGACAAAACACTTCTCTACCCTTTTGACATCGCTCACCTCTGCGGCCAGTTCCCGTACGTGGCCATTGATCTCGGCTGGCGGCGCGGCATCCATAATTTCACCCAATGCAGGACGTATTATCCCGATGGCATTATAAATGATCAAGACTGCCGCTAATAGTGCAGCCCAGTCGTCAGCCCCTTCATACCCTTTACCCGCAATTAAGGCTACAATAATACCGATAAAGGCGGCAATCGAAGTGATGGCATCGCTCCGGTGATGGTAAGCATCTGCGATCACCGCCTGACTGTTCAGCTTTTTGCCAATGGCAAGTACATAGCGAAACATTACCTCCTTAATCACGATCACCATCAGCAGAATAGCCAAAGTAAATTTTTGGGGCAGGCTGTGCGGCGTTTCAATCATTTCAATCGCATGGAAACCAATCCAGAAGGCAGCGCCGATCAAGAACAGGGAAATAACGATGGCTGCGATGGGTTCTGCCTTGCCATGCCCGTACGGGTGCTGGGCATCCGGAGGACGAACAGCAATGCGGAGCGCAAAAAACAACAGCGTGGAGCTCAGCACATCAGCGCCTGTTTCTGTGGCATCGGCAATCAACGCATAAGAATGCCCTATATGCCCGGCAATGGCTTTGACAAAAACCAGTACAATGCTGATGACGATGCCGATTTGTGTAGTCCGCAGCGCATTGGCAGAAGGGTGGAGATCTAATTCGTTCATGGCGTTAAGTAAGCTAAATTTATACGCTGAAAATCTAAAGATGACGATTTAATTTTCCATACTTGTTAAAGGACAAGATACTTTTCTTAGATGACACTTGCTTTTAAATCAAGCCTGCTCTTTATCGTTGCGTGGCTTTTCAGAATAGGCGGCGGTTACCTGATCTGGCAATGGCTAAAAGAAGGTAACCCACTTTGGTACGGGGCCTTGGAAAGCGTAAGGCTCACGCTTTATGGCGTGGTGGCTACCTTTCAAACGGCCAGCTTCGGCAGAATCTATGCCGCATACGGTGGTGTTCTCATCCTGCTGGCGCTGGTTTGGGCTTGACGGATTTTAACCGGCTAAGTACGATTTCATTGGGGCAATAGTCGCATTAGTGGGGCTGGCATGATTATATATGCCACATTATATATGCCACGTAATGGCTAAGCCCGTAATTGATAGTGCAGGTAACACAGGCAGGGTTGTACCCTTATTTATTCAACAATCATACGCTAACCTGCTTGTGAAAGTACTTGATCAGTTACCACTTATTTTCGCTGCCTGAACAGCCAGTCTCTGATACCTTCTATTGTATAGGCAATCCGCCAGGTACCGCGGTGATTGCCTCCACCGTTGTCGGTTACCCCGGCAGGTATCACTGTTCCATTCTGTAGCGCTGCATAGTTAATAGATGTGCCTTGGGCTTCCATAGCTTTCACATCTGCTGCAAACTCATTTGCTGTGGCTCTGCCGCTCCAGGTGGCCCGGCTCACCTTTGCACCTTTTTCTTCTAAAGCTGCGGTAATGGCATTCATACCCGGAAAAGCTTTAGTATCACCCTGCGAAACCACAATCCACAAGTGGTCATTTGCCATCAGCCCAACTTTGGCAGGATCCCATTGGCCGGCCACCAGAAACGAGGCGGCAAACAATTCAGGATACTTGATATCCATAGCAATAGACATCATACAGCCCATTGATTGTCCGGTGGTATACAGCCTGTCTTTATCAATGCTGTATCGACCTGTCAGTTCATGCAAAAGGTTTACCGTCACATCCAAATCTTCAGTTGCTTCAGACTGGTCATTCACTACAACACTGCTGTACTGAGGTGCCAATACAAACGCTTCATGTTTGGCCTGTTCTGAGGGCGTCGCCCAGATTACGGCGCCAAGTCCCTGTACCAGCGGCGCTTTAACCTCGGCACCTACCTCACCGGCATCATGCATAAACAGCACTAAGGGGTAAGCCTTTCTAGCGTCATAATTTTTAGGAATAAACAGATTATAATTTAGGGTTCTTCCTGTTTTAGGATCTTTAAACGCCAACTGACTGAAGTCGTCTACCACCAAATTGATTTGTTGATTGCTTTGTACCGGTGCACCGGATGGTATGTATTGTTCGCCATTGGCAGCTTCAACCGGACGCAGTTGCTTTGCTGTGATGATTGCTTTTCTTAACAGTGAAGTGTGTCCGCCGGACACGTAGGTAGCGGCGCTGGCATCCGCTGGTGAAAGCTCGATCATGACATAACGGCCATCTTTGCCTTTAGCCGCCTTTGCTGCAATAGTATTTGCATAGATACGGGTGATTGTTCTGCCCTCCACGGAGAAACCGGCAGCAGAAAGACTGGTATTCTTAATTGGTTCATCAAACTCAATCGCAGCGGCGGTCACTTTTTGCCCTTCGCCGAAAACTTCAGTAATCGCGGTGATACATTTGATATGTGCAGCATGATCTGAGTTTAAGCTAAAGCCTTTACCTATCATCATCGTCATCAGAAGGCTACTTAAATACAAGGTTTTCATCTTTTTAAATTCTTTTTGCAAAGAAACAGAAAGTCGTGGAGACGAAAGGTGACAATAGACCAATAGGCAAAACTCATCGACAACCAGTTGAAACTTCAATGCTTTTATAAATATCTTTGTAAGCAGTTGACTAGTCACAGAACAAGTAGTGGCAGATGATGGCAAAGCAGATCAATCTAAGTTCGGGTTATCAACTACAGTAAACAGGAATATCATTTATTAACTTCACCATAAACACTCACCATGAATAAAGGTAACCCGATTATACTGCTGTCTTTGGGTTTAACGTCGATGCTTGCTGCTTTTCATTGGCATCATAATTACACCCATGCTGCGCCTAATACCATGGCTACACCTACCGCTATCAGCCAGACACAGGCGATTGTGACTGCTGCCAATACCTTTCTGCACGCGCTGAATGTTGAACAGTTGGCGAAGGTACAGTTCTCCTTTACTGCCCAGAAAGCAGCTACAGTAGCCCGGTTCAAAAGATCGGGTGAAAATGAAGTAGTTCCTTTCGCACCAGAAGATTACGCACGGGTAAACACCTCGAGTCACCAGCAGCATGAGGGTCAACCCGGTCCGGGCAACAGACCAGGCGGTGGCCCCGGCGGACATCCACCCCAGCCAGGTGACAAGCCGGGTCAGGGCCCCGGCCCAGGTGGTCCCGGTAAAGGCATGGGACCTGCAGAGGGCTTTGTAGGCGAACAGTATGGGCAGGCGGTATGGTCGAACTATCCAGTTAGTGACGTGCTGCGACCAGGCTTGCAACTGGGCAGCCTGAACGCCAGTCAGCGAAAGGCCGCCATGCATTTGCTGGAGGTGATGCTCAGTCCGAAAGGTTATCAGAAGGTATTAGAAATTATGGGGTCAGATCAGGTATTGTTTGAAGGCGGAACACCGTTTGCTTCGGGTATAAACCGTTATACAATAGGAATTTTCGGCCAACCCAATACCTCTACCCCCTGGATGATACAGTTTGGCGGACATCACCTGGGATTAAACGTCGTGATCGCCGGAGCGCATGGCTCCAGCACTCCAACTCTAACGGGCGCTCAACCTGCCATTTATACCGCTCACGGCAAAACCGTCCGGGTACTTGCAGGAGAAAATGATAAAGCCTTTACACTGCTGGATGCGTTGAATGATACTCAGCGTAAACAGGCCATTTTAAATTACCATGTGGATGACTTGGTACTCGGCCCTGCCAGCGGAGGAAAAACTATTGTTCCTGAAGGACTCAAAGCCTCCGCTATGAATGCACAGCAACGCACCATGCTGCTTGATTTGATTGCCGAATGGACAGGTATTGTGAATGATGCCTACAGCAAAGCCAGGATGGAAGACATCAAAGCAGGCTTGGAGGAAACCTATTTCGCCTGGAGTGGCCCGACAACACATCAACCCGGAAAGAATGGGTCTTCTTATTACCGCATTCAGGGCCCTAAATTGGTGATTGAGTTTTCGCCTCAGGGAGTGGGTGGTGATCCTACTATGCACGTACACACCATTTACCGCGACCCTACCAATGAGTATGGACATGCGTTTACTGGCCAATGAAATTTAAAGGGATTGTAGTTCTTTTCATGATGCTGTGGCTGGCTGTACCAGCCGCAGCACACCGGCTGAATGAGTATTTACAAGCGACTACAATTTTCCTTTTTAAAGATCATATTACCCTGCAACTACGGCTTACACCAGGCACTGATGTGGCAGGAAAAATCATGTTGATCATCGACCGCAACCATGATGGCGCAATAACAGAAGAAGAACAACGCACTTATGCCAGCAACGTAACCCATGAGCTGCTCTTGTGGGTGAATGGTCGTCCTAAACAGCTTCAACTGGATTCGTTGTCTTTTCCCAAATTGGAAGAAGTATATAAGGGTTTGGGTGATATCATCATCAGTCTTAGTGCCAGCCTGCCTCCCGGCACATCTCAGCACACCTTGAAGTTGAAAAATCATCATCAGCGAAGCATATCTGTTTATCTGGTAAATTGCCTGCTGCCAAATAATCCGGATATTCAGGTTATGGGCCAAAGCCGCACTTATGACCAGTCGGTTTATCAGCTAAGTTTCACGACGGATAAGGCCCTGCTAGCCCGGGCATCATCTGTATCCGGTGAATTAGAAGCGAAGCAGCGGTTAATACAGGCGGACAACCGGGCGGTATTAAAAACGTTTATCTTTCAAGGCATCCGGCATATTCTTACTGGTTACGACCACTTACTGTTCATTGCTGCCCTGGTATTAGGCGCTAACACGCTATGGGATCTGGTAAAAGTGGTAACTGCTTTTACGCTTGCCCATTCGATCACTCTGACGCTTGCAGCTTTACGGCTGGTTCAACTGCCAGAACAAATAGTTGAAGCTGGCATAGCCGCCAGCATCATCTTTGTGGCCTTACAAAATGTCTTTCATCCGGCAGCTGCGCAGGGAAACAGCCGTTTGGCCATTGCATTTTTGTTCGGGCTGCTTCATGGACTCGGCTTTGCAGGCGGACTGCTGGAAGTCATGCATCAAATGCCGGGTGTGACTATAACGCTGGCTATAATCGGGTTCACTATTGGCGTAGAAATCGGTAATCAGGTCACATTGCTGCTGCTTTTCGGCCTTTTGCAAACCCTGCGTACCTCCCGGCCTAATCTTCTGCTAAACGACCGTCTTCGGAGAAGTATACAATGTACACTGTCTTTAAGCATTGCTATGGCAGGCATCTATTATTTTTATTTAGCTATATAGATTCGCTCCACTAGTAGCTGTTATGTGTAATTAGATGATCCGTTGATCATCTCGGGAACAATTGAAGACGCCCAATATTGCTAATGTTCCCGAGTGTGCTGTGTTTGATTAGCCAGTAGGACAGAAAGAGGTAAAGTAAAACATACCCGTATATTACTTCGTATATTGAACAATCGCAGATATATCAAATCCGCTGTTTGATGGATATTCCGCTGAAATTGACCTAGCAGGAGGAGTGCCTTTTTATTTTCCGTACCTGACTCTTACTGCTGAGCAACCACCAATGGCCAGTCAATAGCTTTCAAATTATTGCATTATTCCAGCAAAAAATTCAACAACACATTGGTAGATCCTCAGAAACCTTCAACAAAAAAGAAAACGAAAAAAAGCGCCTGCAGAAGCAAAAAGACAAGAAGGTACGGGCGGAAGACCGGAAAGCAAGTTCCGGTAAAGGAAAGTCCTTAGCATCCATGATGGCTTATGTGGATCACAACGGCAATCTAACTTAGATAAAGCCCGATCCGGCTCAGCGGATAGAGGTGTCGCCGGAGAACATTCCACTGGGTATCCCAAAGCTGGAAAATCTACCCGTAGACCCCATACGATCCGGAACAGTGACTTTCTTTAATGAATCCAAAGGTTACGGCTTTATCCGCGATGCGCAAACGCAGGAAAGCCTGTTTGTACATGTCAATGGCATTGCAGAGCAGATCAAAGAAGGGAACACTGTAACTTTTCAAGTAGAAAAAGGAGCTAAAGGACTAAATGCGGTTAAAGTAAAAAGACTGGCCAAGTAGTGTAAATTCAGAAGATTTGGCAAAAGCTGCCATAACCAGCAAACTCTACGTTGATAGCTAAATTTACATTGTAGCCATCGTCAGTAGAAGAGGCAGAGTTCGCTTGGTGCATTTCGGTTTTGCGCACTATTTAAGTAATAGCGAAGCATAGCCCTAACTGTAATGCAGGTAGCTAACTATGTTTAACTCAGTCCACCTGTGACGATCATGGGCGGCATGCAAATTAAATGATACAGCATACCTTCTTAAATGGCCTGTATACGGGTAGAAAGACGGCAACGTCACTCTCATCCAGCGCACAGCAAAGCAGATTTTTAATGGATTCGTTTCGCGGCTCAAGGTATTCCACACTTGCAAAAACTGGCTGCCTTTTCTGAGTTGGCATATCGCCGGCTTGCAAAAAAAATATATAGTCAATTAGCTGTTGTTTATCAACTATTAAACCCTATCTTTATCAAAATGCCTCTCCTTTTCTGATTTATACCCTTAGATGTTATTGGTTTGCTGATCGGTAATCTTTAAGCTTTACGCTAATCACCATCAGTTAAATTATGAAAAAAAACAGCCTGTTCAGGTATTACCGCGTTTTTAAAAACGATACTACCGTAACCGAGATATCCACCAATAATTTTAAACTCCTGCCTGCTTTGCTCTCTCAAAGAGTATTTCCGGTACATTCTAATATTCAGGAGGAAGTAACCCATCATGTGCACTCCGGCTACATCCTGCCTGATGATAGTGAGATGTTTTATGGCTATGCCAGTAAAACTATGGCTATGCGAAAAGCCAAGGCGGGAGCGCTCCAACACATTAACCGGCTTATTGCAGAGGTGACACAGGGCATTAATAAACTCAAAACTCACCGTGCGTTGCATTATCAGGATCTCAACGACACGTTGTTAGAATCCAATATTCGCAAACTGGAAAGAGAAATGTATATCAAATAATAAACTTATGAGTAAAGACAAAGGAAGTAAGAATGTAAAAAAAGCGCCGAGCGCGGAGGGCAACAAATCGCTATCCGATTACCAAACAAGCAAAACAACCGTATCTAAAACGGAGAGTATTCCCAAAACGAAAAAGAAATGATGACAGCATCAAAAGCGATCGAAAATCTGGCAAACCGCTATTTGTTTGAACTTCAGAATCTGGCCTTAGAACACGGTTGCAGACCAGATCATGAATGGCAGGTGGAACGGGCAACCCATGAGGAAAAGGTGCTGCTGGAAAAGCAATATCACCTGATTTTAGCTAACCGGGTATTACCGGAGCACTTTCTTGGCTTGTTTCATCTCGTTCGGGCCAAGTTAAACTTAGAGTCCGTTGAGCCGAGTTCTGCCGCACCCACACAACTTGAGAAAGGAGGCTTGTATCTGGTAGCTTTCCATTCAGGCCGGACAAAGAATTAATACACAACATGCCACTATACAGAGAGCATTTAAGCTAAATCTGTACAGTGGTGTTTGTTGCTTATTAAGGCGTTGCATATTAGCCGCTTGTGGAAGGCCTATGTCAACCAAAGCTATACGAGAGATTATTTACCTACCTGATGTACCGGTGAAAGAAGATCAAAAATTCACATAGTGCTTCTCAATGCGGTCAGAGATTTCTCTAAGCGTTCCGGCCGGCAACAACTCCGATTGCATTTGCAACCAGTTAAAGCGTTCATTCTGGGTTAATTTTCCAACCTTTTTTCCATCAAACCAAACATGATAGATATGATCTGTGACTATAATTTCACAGTACACCACGTTATCCTTAATTTGCAATCCAAATCCAAAAGTAGGGGCACAGCTGGCTTGGTCGGGTGCAACATAGTTTTTTATGTGAGCTACCAGTTGTAACCGCTCGCTTTGCGTTAGACGTTCTAGTCCACTCATGGACAAACCATTATCAGTGTAACTCATGTTGCCGATTAAGGCTGTATCTTCAAACAGCATATGCTTCCCTGAAATAATGAACTTTTCACGATAAAATACCAATACCGTTTCCACCTGTATATATTTCGAGTTGCCCTGATCGTAAACTGAATATCCTGTTCTATGTAACATAAGGAAGCATTTGATTACACGTCATCTAAGGATACAACTGCGGGGTCAGTAATTTGTTACGACGGGACGGGATTTTTATCAATTGCCCTTTGGCCAGCGGTATGGCGCCCTGAACCAAGCTTGATGATCTTGTCGAGTACGAGAGCGACGCTTGATCAGCAGATTATTGCGCAAACTTTCGGCGCGGCTGGACCTGCCTAATCCGCCGGTTTATTGCTGCCCGACCGCCTGGGGTCCGTAAGCCGGATTTCGATGTTGGGCATGCCCAGCCGGGTACGTCCGTACCACTTGATGGCAGCAGACAAGCTCTGCAGGTGAAAAGGATCGATCAGCCGGGTGTAGCCGGTGGTCTCAACGATCAGCAGGCCCTGCCGGGACGAGCAGTAATACTGTTTTTCACCGGGCACCGGGTGGAAACCCGGATGCGCTGCCGGGTAAACTGTCAGGTAAACCGCTATCCCTTGGACACGGATCACATCGAATCCCTGAAGCCGGCTCACCTGGAATTGTAGCGGGTAGATCATAAGCAGTAAAGGAAGGGCATGGAAAATCGTTTCATGAGGCATTGACTTTACGGATACCGGCGTTCCGAAGTTATCCCTGCACCTGCTTTTGTTGCAGGGTCTGGTAATTTCTTTCCGCATCACCCAGAAGCTCGTCCAAGGCGTTCAGCGTCAGTTTAACCTTCGCCAGCTGACCATAGATTTCCAGCTGCTTTTCCCAGATCTGCTCAAAGTGATGGATGGTATCCAGGATATGCACCACGTACTGCGCAGAAGCGACCGGCTTGTCCAGCTCGATGGCCTGGGTGATGTGCAGCTCCTGCATCAGCTGGAACAGCAGGTAAGGCGCGCGCTTGTTGGCGATCACCCGCAGGTGCGTTTCTGCTGCATTGATCTTTGTATTATAGTTCCCTTCCAGGTTGAGGCGCTGCCCCTGGGCGAAATGCAGGACAATGGTCTGTAATGCGTGCTGAATCTGGCGAAGCTGTACGTTCATGGAGCCGGCTGTTATCTTTTGTGTGCACTGCGTAGCGTGCAGTGTACCTTTGCGGAGCAATCCGTGTTCCCGCCTTGTCATCCCGCGAAACAACTTACTGACATTCATCCCGAAAGTTATCCACCTGCCTGTGGATAACGTGCCGGATTTATCCACAATGTAATAGCCCCTCGATATAGCATTAGGCTAAGTGATTCATTTACAGTCATCCTGAAATGTCGCGATCCTCTTTTCCCGGTGCTGTACTACGGGTACGCTTTTGCCGTGGTGCAGCTTTTGAAATTCTTTCTCTAAACATATTGCTATGAGATCGATTTGGAACGGCTCGATTGGCTTCGGCCTCGTCAATATTCCCATCAAGCTATATTCCGCAGTACAGGACAGCGCGCTGGACCTGGACATGCTGGACGGGCGTGACCAGGCCAAGATTCACTTCCTGCGGGTGAATGAGCATACGCATAAAGAAGTGCCTTATGATAAGATCGTGCGGGCCTACAAGCTGGACGACAATTACATCGTACTCGATCAGCATGATTTCGAGGAAGCGGCACCGGAAAAGACCAAGCTCATTGAACTGGAGAGTTTCGTGGATAAGGACGAGATCAACCCCATGTACTACGAAACATCTTACTTCAGTGAGTCTAACGCCAAGAACAGCAAAGCCTATTCGCTGCTGCTAAAGGCGCTGCAAAAGTCAGGCAAAGCCGGGCTGGGCCGCTTCGTGCTGCGCAATACGGAAAACCTGTGCATCATCCACCCGGTGGACGACGTGCTGGTCATCACCAAGATCCGCTTCGCCCAGGAACTGCGTTCCTCATCCGACCTCAAGCTGCCCGCCAGTGATACCGTCAGCAAAAAAGAACTGGACATGGGCCTGGCGCTGATTAACCAGTACAGCGAAAAGTTCGACATCGATCAGTTCAAGGATACCTATTCGGATGAGCTGCTGAAGATCATTAAGGCCAAAGCCAAAGGCAAGCGGGCTACCGTCAAGAAGCTCAAACCCAAGGCAGCAGCCAGTACCGACCTGTATGAGCAGCTCATGCAGAGCATGCAGGCCAAGAAAGGAGCGTAAGCGATGAGCCTTGCCAACTACAACGCCAAGCGGGATTTCACCAGGACATCGGAACCCAAAGGCGGCAAATCGGCTACAGGGGAACTGCGCTTTGTGGTGCAGCGGCACCATGCCTCGCGCCTGCATTATGATTTCCGGCTGGAACTGGACGGTGTACTCAAAAGCTGGGCGGTGCCTAAAGGCCCGAGCATGAACCCTGGCGATAAACGGCTGGCGATGATGGTGGAGGATCACCCGTATAACTACCAGTATTTCGAAGGCATCATCCCTGCCGGTGAGTACGGCGGCGGCGTGGTCATCACCTGGGATCAAGGGACTTATACTTCACTCTCTACTTCCCGCAAGGAGGATGTCAAGACGCTGCGTGCAGGCCTGAAGTCGGGTGACCTAAAGTTTCGGCTGAATGGCGAAATTCTTAAAGGGGAGTTTGCGCTGGTCAAGCTGCACAAGGGGGAGGCGGAAGACAACGCTTGGCTGCTCATCAAGCACCAGGATGCATTTGCCAAAGGTAAGTTCAACAGCGAGGATTTCGTACCGGTTACTATTAAGCAGCTAAAGAACAACAAGGATGGCAAGCTTACCCAATTGCCCAAGCATTCGCCGGTAAAGCGGGTCCATGCGGAGAAGAATGGGCCCGCATCAGCAAAACAGGAGAAGAAAAAAGCAGGTACTGTCTACCAGCCTATGCTGGCGACCCTGGCGCAGCATCTCACCGATGATCCCGACTGGCTCTATGAGCCGAAGCTGGACGGGTACCGGGCGATCGGCTATACCGGTAAAAAGGCTGCCGCCCTCATCTCCCGCAACGGAATAGCATTCAATGATAAATATACAGCCGCGTTTGAAGCACTGCAGGCGATGGATACAGGCGCGGTCGTGGATGGCGAGATCGTGCTGGAGAACGGGCACGGCAAAAGTGCCTTTCAGGACTTGCAGAACTATGACAGCGAGAAAAGCCGGCGCACCCTGCGCTATTATCTCTTTGACCTGCTGGAACTGAACGGGCATGACCTGCGGGAACTGCCGCTCATTAAACGCAAGGCGCTGCTGAAAGCCTTTCTGGATAACCAGCCCCAAAATGACACCGTCGTTTACCTTGAATATACGGCCGCTACAGGGTCGGAACTGCTCGTGCAATCACAGAAAGAAGGCTGGGAAGGCATCATTGGCAAGGACAGCAACAGCGGGTACGAGTCCGGCCGGCGTTCCGACCGCTGGCTGAAATATAAAGTGCAGGCCTCGCAGGAAGCCGTCATCTGCGGCTATACGGCGCCCAAAGGCAGCCGGAGCCATATCGGCTCGCTGATCTTGGGAATCTGGCAAGATGACACGCTCCGGTATGTCGGCAACTGCGGCACCGGCTTTGACGAGGCCAGCCTGAAAGACCTGTATATGCGGCTGCAACCGCTGAAAACCGATGACAAGCCGTTCACGGACAAGGTGAGCTATCACGGCAAGGTGCAGTGGGTAAGGCCGGAGCTGGTTTGTGAGGTGACTTTTGCCGAGTGGACGGCCGAAGGCAGCATGCGGCACCCGGTGTATAAAGGATTGCGCATGGACAAGCAGGCAGAAGAAGTCGTGCCGGAAGGGTTTGCACAACCCTTTGCTGACGAACAAACGATCAAGGTGGGTAAGCAGACACTTAGGCTAACCAACCAGAACAAGCTCTACTGGCCGGATGAGGGCATCACCAAAGGAGAATTGCTTGCTTACTACCGCGACTTAGCGCCGCACTTGATGCCTTATCTGAAAGATAAGCCCATCTCCATGCGCCGGCAGCCGAACGGGATCAGCGATGCCGGGTTCTTTCAGAAAGATACTGATACGGCGCACCTGCCGGGCTGGGTCAACACTTACCGGTTGTATTCGGAAAGCAACGACAAAGACATCAACTATATCATTGGAAGAGATGAAGCGACATTACTGTATATGGTCAACCTGGGCTGTATCGAGATCAATCCCTGGCTGAGCAACTATCAGACGCCGGATCACCCGGAGTACCTGGTCATCGATCTGGACCCGCATGATGTGCCGTTCAGCCAGGCGGTGGAAGCGGCGCTGAAAACGAAAGAAGTATTTGACCGGCTGCAGTTGCCTTGCTTTGTGAAAACCTCCGGCTCCAAGGGCCTGCATATTTACTGCTATGTGGGTGGAGTCTATGAATATGCAATTGTGCGCAAGTTTGCGGAGTACCTGGCGAACATGATCCATGAGGAGCTGCCGGATACGACCAGCATCGAGCGCAACCCGGCCAAACGCAAAAACAAGACTTATATCGACTTCCTGCAGAACCGCAGGGGGCAGACCATTGCGGCCCCTTACTCTGTCCGGCCCAAACGCGGGGCAACCGTTTCCACGCCGCTGCACTGGCAGGAGGTCAACGGTGAGCTTTCGCTGTCGGACTTTACGATTTACACCCTGCCGGACCGGCTGAAGCATGTGGCGGATCCTTGGTTAGCGCTGCACGCGGTCAAGGCCGATTTACAGCAGGCCCTGTCACTCGTTCAACCTGCATCAACCATTGGAAGATGAGGACTTACCCGGCTATTCTCCTTACGCTTGACCTGCAAAACGCCCTGCATCACTACTGGCTGACGTTTGATCGGGGGCTGTACCTGATCCGGGATGAAAAGGATGCGTACCAGGGCGCGATTGCACGCCGCCCGGATGGCAGCTGGCAGCGGATCAGCGGGAAACGTTTCCCCGCATCAGCCGTGGGGCGGATGGGTGACGCCATCGACCACTTTGAGTACCTGTCAGAACAATCGTTCGGCTTCGGGCTGGATGTGGACGGCGAGTTGCTGTACTGCGAGGTACTGCTCGGGCAGCACGGCTACCGCATCTATCTGCATCACGAGTTTGTCGGCGAGATCCGGATGAACTTCGACTGGCAATGGGAGGTGGTATTCGGTCAGTTGCCTGCCCCAATGCTGCTGGGCGATATCGGCGCACGGATCGAACAGCATTTTGCGTGAACGAAGTGATGGAAAAAGAAAAGTTCCATAGCCTCGCGCAATGGAACTTTCAACCTAAACCTTATCACAATTGCAGGCAAGATCGCCTGCTGAAAGCAAATGTATGAGTTTATTTTGGCATTCAAATTTGTAGTCTCAGGTCTGAATGATATGATCTTAGATTTTCTTATCAAATTAAAGTTCCTGACAGATACAAAGACCTTGATGCTGCTCATCAGGTTAGCTGATTCACGGCGCCCCCGGTTCGGTTACCTATTTCCTTGATTTATGATAGCGGAGTGATGAGTCCCGGCTAAAGGCCGGATAGGTCCAGGCGACGGCGGGCCATGACCGTTCATCCCACGAATTTGGACCTGCCGACCACCCGGCAGCCTTAGCGCGGTAAATATTCAAACCCATTGTTGGCAGCGATGGTGATCAGCGGCTGCAACTGCTCGCGGTAACGCTGTTTATCTGCTGCGGAAAAAAGTTGACGGGTGGCGCTCAGGTCAGGGATGATCGTCAGGTATTCTTCCAGAAACCTGCTTTTCGGTAGCTTGTCATAAATGATGGCGACGGCCTGCTGCTGGAGCTGGTAAAAGGGCTCAAAATACCGGTCCAGCCAGGGCAGCTTATCACTTTTAACGCTGTTGAAAGCGGGGTCTGCAGGGATGAGATTCCAGATCAGGTCGTGCGAGACGAAGGCGTAAGGAATAAAATGCTCGACGGCATACCTGCCGGGCCAAAGGCGGGTATTGGTGTAAATGCAATCCACGCTGCCCAGCTCACCAATAACGATATCCCAGAATTTTTTGCGCTGTTCGGTCAGGCTCTTCCGGACCGGTGCTTTGATCAGCTTGTTAGGTATGTCGGGGACATTAGGGTTCCTGCCCTGGAGATACAGTGCCAGGTTCCAGTAGCAGAAGTCTTTCAGTACGCGGGCGTTCCGCTGCAGATAAGCGGCCCACGCCGGATTGATCACGATATGGTCCGCATATAAGGCATACAGGCATTCCCCGGTAAAAGACTGGGAAAAGGCATAGGCCAGGCGTTTATCTTCCGCCCGGAACCAGGGGCTCAAAAAGCGGTGAGGAACCTCGCTGTCAAAGTACCGGAGCGCTTTGCGGGTATGCGGGTGAGACGTCTGCCGCAAAGTGGTGCTGATGTGACCCAACTCGGCATCGATTGTCAAGTGTTCGGTGATGCGTACCTGTTCAATGGCCTGCTGGAGCTTATCCTGTTTACCGAAGGACACATGGAAGTAATTGACCGTGTACCAGGCGTGCGCCAGCATATCCGCAAACAAGGCCTGCTTGCTGAGTTGCGACTCGCCCTGTTCCACATGCCCCAGGACAGCCAGGAACCAATAAAATTTATAGGTGGCGGAGGTCTTGTTGAAACAGGCCGCGAGTAAGTGCGTCGGGAGGTCAGCTTGATAGGGGAGGTTCACAACCGCTAAGTTACACATTCGGACTCGTCCGTCCGCGGGGGCGACTGACATTTACGAGCGGAAAGTTCATGCCGTGGCTGATGGAAAGCGAAGCGGGTCGCCCGGTCCCAATCCCCTATACATAGCCCGGTTGCCATTTCGGTGCAACCAGGCGTGAATGAAAATCGTCAGGCGTTTCAGTAAAACTTACTTACTGGGCTCGCCCACTAATTTCTTGACGAGTTTGGCCCCTTTTTGAAGGGCTTTACCCAACTTTTTGACGGCGGCGGCTTCCTTGCCTTCTGCCTTTTCAGCGGCTTCAACGGTAGCCTCGCCCAGTTTTTCCAGCAAGGTATAGATCTTATGTCCATCCTTGTGGTCTACCGCTTCTTTTAATTTTTCAAGGTCATGAACGATCGGTGCAAACCCTCTGCGGCCACTCAGCGTCTTGATCCAGGTGCTGATCTGGGTGGTAGAGCCGGTAGCGGATTCGTTTTCGATACTGTGTTCAATGGCGTCAATGGTTTTTTCCAAATGTTCCGCTTCTGTTTTTTCTTCTGCCATGTTTTCTATGATAAATGAACACGGACAACAGCCGTTGCCTGGCCGGTGTTTGAGAGCAGGCGTACTAATTATCGGCCTGTAGCCCGCTCCATCCCCGGGAAGGGGTCTACCGAAGGGTGTATCCCCCGGGCTTTAGCTTACCGGTAGCAGATCACCTCACTATACAAGCCAGAAAGAGCAAAATTGCCAGGGCTTTTTTTCGAAATTAAGAAACCGAGTGAGGTACATGGCGCGCTTGCACTCCCAACAAGCCGTTTCGATCTGGTCGAATTGTGGCTTGCTTAAATATGCTGACCTATCTAAAAAAACTTCATAGATTTTGCATTCTTTAATATGGTTCATACCTCTGCTTCATTTTAGGATGATACTAAGAAGCCCATTGGTGACTATCACCATACGGATGAGTACAGCAGACAAGGATGTGGATAATGTTCAGTTATCCTTTATTGGCAAGCGAGCCATGATTTTATAATGCGTAGTTTGCCGAAAACTACATTAAATCTTTGTTACATTTACGATTTGTTTGGGCTGAAGATTGATATTGAACAAACAGTAAGAGCAAAAGTCAATCGAGAGCGAAAATTGGATTGATCAAATATATCTGAAAACCTTCCTTTCACAAAATGAACGATTACATTGATTACTATGACTGGGTACCCTTCTTTCGAGCCTTGAGTGAAGGTATTGCAGGTTTGGCTAACGCGGAGAATAGAGATGAACTGCTTAGCGAAAAGGCTCGGCTGACTTTCGATTCCGGTAATTCGATCTTGGGTTTTGATTTCACTGACCCATTTTCTTATTTATATGCATTGGCCCAGCGGAACACGGCTAAACAGTCTGATCTCTATTTCGAACGGGCGCGCATGGCCTTTGGGATCACGATTCCAATTCCGACCGATCTGATCTTTCCAACACCGCAACCCAATGCCCTTAGTTTGTTTTACGATGCCGGCAAGTATCATGACAACAACGGGACCGTGATCGGCAGTAACCCGATCTGGGAACTGTTCCTATCCTTACACCGCCATGAACCACCCGACCCAATGGCATTTAAACGTGTGTTGAGCTTGAAAAACGTTGGAGTGGTAAAACTCACTCAGATCATTTTTTTGGTAGATCCCGAACATTATATTCCGTTTGATAACCGAATGAATTCCTTGCCCGTTCCTGACTTCGCCAATTTAGCACTCACGGTAGCAAAAATTTCGGAAGTGGGCCTGCCAGCTTATTTAGAAGCCATCGACAAACTGAAACGTTGGTTTCCGGGGTGCCGGCTTTATGAGATCAATTTGTTGAACTGGTTGATAAATACGAGTGAACCAGATAAATTGATGGTCGAGAAGAAATACGCAGTAATCAGCAGTTATGCGGATGGTCAGGAAAGCAACGATCAATTTGACGACTTTGTGGCAGAGAACGCCGTCTGGACCGGTGGCCCGGAGAGCAGAAATGGTCATAAGGTATATCCGCTGGGTAAGTTCGATCGGGGCGATATTGTTCTGGTACGCAGAGGCACTGTAAGGCTCGGCGGTATCGGGATCATACTTCGGAACGGGTATTTATTGAGCGGCTGGGATGAGGATAAGAATATTCAGATTCTTTGGCTGATCCGGCAGAATAGGAAGATCAGCGATACTAAGCTCGGCCAATGGGATGGTTTTGTCGAAGCCACCGCGAAAACTTTAGCTTGCTTTAGGGATGTTTACCCTGAAACTTTTCAAATTATAGATCAGATCCGCCAAAAACAAAGAAAGATCATGAATCATCGTCTTAACAAACAAAAGAATATTATTTTGAGTGGTCCACCGGGAACGGGTAAAACACGTAAAGCACTCCAGATCGCCCAATGGTTAACGAATGATGGAGATAAAACAGTGAGCCTACTCCAGGCGATTGACGGCCGGATCATTCCGAATACGGACCCAAGTATCGAGCAGATACCCGAGGCCGAATTGATCCAGTTCCACCCATCCTATACTTACGAAGACTTTGTAAGGGGAATTGTGACCGTTACAGAGCAGGAGAAGCTAATCTATCGCGTGGAGAACCGAACACTTGCTAAAATGGCCATGGAAGCTGCCAAGCCCGAAAATAGTGACAAACCTTATGTGCTGATCATCGATGAAATCAATCGTGCTAATTTATCAAGTGTTCTTGGCGAGCTTATTTATGCACTTGAATATCGCGGGAAAACGGTAGATACCTTGTACGCTTACGAAGGCGATACTGGATTAAATTTGCCGGAAAACTTGTATATCATCGGGACGATGAACACCGCTGATAGAAGTATAGGTCATATTGATTATGCCATCAGACGCCGATTTGCTTTTATACCGGTCCCTCCAGAGGTGACTGCAATATCAACGAATGTTGGCCGTAAACTTTATGATGGTGTACAAGCATTATTCGACCATCATACCTCGCCGGAGTTCGACCCTGCTGATGTACGTATTGGACATAGTTATTTTTTGGGTGAGGAAACGGGGTTAGCCATGCGCCTCAAATATGAAATAAAACCGATCTTATTAGAGTATGTTCGGGATGGCATTCTGTTAGAGCCAGCTAAACCGCTGATCGAAAACTTACATGTCTGAAAAATTGATCTATACGGCTGAACATAGCAAGGTGTCCATGACCACTGAGGAATTGTTATTGCTCGAAAAACATGGCAATACCAAACTTATCGAGCATATCGACTTCAAAGCGGAAGTAATACACACCGGTTATTTTATAGGCCTGGATACATTATCACCTTTAGATAAACCCTTATATGTCGGACCTAAACGCGAGGCAGGCAAGCGGCTTGATTATTTAAAAATGCTTTCTGTCTGTCTGCACCACCCCTTGATCAATGTGCACAGCCAAGACCTGTTCGACATCCGCTTTCAGCAACAAACTATCCGCATTCTGCAACAGGATGATTTATTGACACCATTACTGATCGTTCAATTTTTGCGCGCGACCGAGCGGGTTGTTCGCAAGAGTTTACAAAAAGGTTATTACAGCCGAACGGAAAACAAGACCGCAAAAGTCAAAGGCCGGGTATTAGTGGCGGACACGATCAAGCGCAATCATTACCGCAATAATTATCTGCAAACGTGGTGTAAGTATCAGGAGTTTGGCATAGACACCGCACCGAACCGGATCTTGAATAAAACTTTGCAATTTGTTCAGCGTTATGCACAATTATTTCCCGCGGATATCCTTTCGTTAGGTGCAAAACTCCGGTTTTTACAGCCCGCATTTGCAAGAGTGGGTACGGATGTTGAGATGAATGAGATCGAACATTACCGGCCTAATCCCTTTTATGCAGAATACGGCGATGCGATCGCTTCGGCAAGGCTGTTACTAAAGCGCTTCGGCTATCAGCTCAACGCACTACAGTCAGATACTTACACCGACATGCCTCCATTCTGGATTGATATGTCCAAGCTATTTGAACTCTACGTGTTGGGGCAGCTGCAGAAAGTCATTGGCTCGCAAGAGGTCATTTTCCAAGCTGATGGGAAATTCGGTTATCTTGACTTCCTGCGCACCAGTCAGGGTGAAGAAATGATCATTGATGCCAAATACCGATACCTTTATGGCGAAAAACGGTATGAAATAGAGGACGTTCGTCAGTTAAGTGCTTATGCCAGAGACCGTGGTCTCCTGGCCCAGTTAAAGCTACCTAAAACAGAATGGTCTAAAATGGTTTTGCCTTGTCTGATCATTTATCCTGATCCGGAAGCTAGTCCTGAGCTTGAACGCAGCTCCTTACTAGATGATCCTATAAAACAATTTGAAAGTTTTTATCGTCAAGGAATTTGCTTGCCTCGACTATGAAATGGAAGCTGGAATTTTTAAGACTCTTGCTAAGCCGAGACACAGGGCAAGCTTTTGAATTGAAAGCGGTTAATTTGCCATCGATGTTGTATCGTTACCGCAGTTTTAGTGAACATAACTTGGATAACTTGGCAAGTGGCCATGAGTGGATGAGTTTGCCGTTGGATTTCAATGATGTTTTTGATGGTTGTGTCACCAATGTTAAACGTGATATCGATAAGGCGCTCCGCGAATCAGCTGGGGATGGTGAATGGGGTGACCCCGATGACGTCATAACAATGCTTAAAGAGGCTTTTCAGATTGACGATATCGCGGAGATAATGATCCATGGAGTCAATAGGAACCTTCGTGGGAAAGATGTGCATATTTGCTGTTTTTCTGAGCGGATTGACAGTAGTGTGATGTGGGCGCACTATGGTGTAAATCACACCAGGTATTGTGCAGCTTATGACTTCAGCGAGGCTGCGAACGCTAAACATATCTTCCCTGTCTTCTACGAGCCTGTCATTTCTTCCACTATTAATCCAAAATTGGGCGATGAACCGGCATCGGATCATTATCCCTTATTATTTAAGGATAAGGATTGGAGTTATGAGCGGGAGTGGCGATTGATCTATTATGACCTTTTGCAGAAAAATGCAAATTCTCAATTGCTGAAAATGCCGCCCGTGGCAGTATTGTATGCCGGGGGCATTATGCACAGGAGAACAACTTGACGTACTTCGTGCTCAGGCTAATACGTTGAATGTGCCCTTGTATTTGATGAAGATCAACTATGTTAAACGCCAGCTTTTTTACGAACTGGGGTAATTCAGGGGCTGCTCAAATATGGGCGCGCCATAAAACAGGATTTTTTTGATGTTCAAACCTGCGTTTGCCACGCCGCGTCCAAATGCGGTAGCGGTCATAGCGATAGTGTCCGGCTGGTAATCAGAAAATAAAACGATCAAAGTTTTGTCGGCTGTTATAAAAGCATCAAGAATATTGAACTGTTGTCTCAATCCTTCCAAATAGGCCGTTTCACTGACCGTATTATGATTGGTCAAGGTGACATCATAAAGCGCTGCCGCTTTGATCGTCCCCTTTGATAAGGCCCGTAATTGCTGGATGATATTGGGGTTGAACATTTCAATTTTACCAAACAAGGCATTGCGTAGTTCGTGCATTTGGAAACCCAATACCTGCCAGCGTGTAAGATCTGTTTCCTCCAGCCACTCGGCAGCTTGGCTCATCGTTCTCAGTTTAGACAACATTGACTCCACCGTCAGATAATGCTCGTCCAGGTTTTGGCCGTGCAGCAGGTCGGCTTCGATGTTCGCGGCTTTGCTTTCCCAGTCGTCAGTAAATTCTTGAAAGTTCATGTTAGGAAGTATAGTTAATGAATTCAATTTTTATAGGGAGCGCACGGAGGATTTCTGTCAACCCTTCAAATTGGGATTTCGGATGTTTGTAGACGAATTGTTGCAACAATTGCGGCACTTGCGTGGTTTCTCCCGGCTCGGCGATCACTAGGACAATGATTCGAAAGCGATCCCCTTTATCGTAGTGTTCTGTCATCGCATAATCAACTTCGGTCGCCAAATACTTTTCGTCGATGTAATTGCCGGTGATGAAGAAGATCGCTGCGCAGGAATCTTTAAATCCCTGGGCGATACTGCGGTGCAATTTGTCACCGGCTTTCATATCGTCTTCGTCCATCCAGGGTTCAAAGCTTAACGTTTTAAGGATGTCGCGATAGGCTCTTACAAGCGGTTTGTCGGCCGATTTATGGCTCAAAAAAATACGTTTAGGTTGGTTTTCCATTAATTGGTCGTAGGTAAAAATAAAGTTGACCGAAGTCTTCGTTTCTTTGAAAACATCCCATTGACTGACCTCCGGAACGAGATCCAATTCGCCTTTAAAAAGGTCGATCGTAAGCTTGCTTGGAATACTCAGGTCTAGAAAGATCACATTCTCACGTGGCTCAGGCGGCTCGTCCTCCTTGAGCATACCGATCAATTCATCCTGAAAATAGGCTTTAAAAACATCCAGATTTAGCGTCCATTTCTTAGCGTTAAACGTTAACCAACGTTGCTCCTGTTCCGGCAAATGGGTCTTCAGGTAGTTGATGGCTTCACGATCAGATAGTTGGTATGGGGAATGAAAAGTGATCATCACACCGTCATCTTTATAACTATCATCGAACCGGCAGAGTTCCCAGACCGTTTTGTCGCCAATAAATGTGCCGTTGAAATGGAGCATAGGATTTAATTATCCGGTAAATTTAACTAAGCTTTTGGGCAGTTTCCAAAAGGAAAAGCGCATAGCCCTTGGGTTTAAGATGCGGACTTTTAAAATACGTCGGAACTTGATAATGGCTGCTGGTCGCTCCGGTAAGCGCGAATACCGCATTGCCGATTTCGGCAAAGTAAAACATGGGTTTGGCGAAATATACTTTGATCGTTGATACTGTAAATGGCCAGTCTGGGTGATCGCTCGCACAAATGATTTGCGAGCGTGCTGTAGTAACTAATTTCAAGTAGGCCAACGATAATTTGGGAATTGGTAAATAACTATCAGCCGCGGAAACGCTGGGTTCCGTGTATTTCAGACTGCCCAGGTCTTCTTCCTTTAGCAGAATAAAACTGGAGAAATCTCCGTAATACTGACGACCTAAGCTATCGAGGCCATGGGTAAAAAATCGCGAGATGGCCCGGACGCCTTTTTCGATACAAATAATAGCTGCTTTGATCGCGCGCTGATCTTCTTGTTCGTAACTTAGGCCGGAAGTGTCCACGCCTTGATTAAAATCGTAAATAAAATCGGAAAAAAGTTCGAAAGGGTTAACCGCCGGATTGAAGTTGTCCAGAACGATGGTGTCAATATAGAAATAGCGTTGAGCGACCGCGAATTCGGTCAAGATATCCAGCAAGCTATGGAAAGCCGGGTCGTTTTTGAGGTAAGCCAAGTCGTCGGCGACCATAGGGACACTGTTCATCAGTGGTACCTCATCCGCATAAGTCAGCAGTTCTTTCAACAATTCCTCGATGCCATGCCCATTACGGTATTTGCTAAAATATCGATGAGCTTTGACCTGTTCCGGGAACTCCCCGTGGAGATGTTTATGTTTGAGTAGTAACAGGATCTTTAATAAACGCTCGAAACCAGCGGCGAGCAATTGCAAGGTAACATGGTTATTCGCACCGATAAATTTGGTCGACCGTAAATTAAGTAAACCGGTTTCAATGAAGCGGAAAGAAGCTTCTACTTCTTGCGTTACGGCGACGACTTTACTTAAATTCTTTCCAAGATCATTCATGCTTCAAAAGAACGGACTTGGTACGCAATCTATTTGCGCACTAATAATTTTTGTTGAACAATCTCGCCCAAAAACCTTTCGGCTTGGGCTCTGGTTCCGGGATAATGACCGTTGGAACGGTAGTTGCCGGTTTTTCGGCGATGGGTTCGGGGACCATAGTTGGCTGAATTATTTCGGGTTCAGGTGCTGAACCGCTCAGGAACTGTTCGAGTGAATATTCATCAGCGAACAACACATCGCGCGCTTTGCTGCCTTCAAAAGGTCCAACGATGCCGGCGGCTTCGAGTTGATCGATGATGTGACCGGCGCGGTTGTAGCCTAATTTGAGTTTGCGTTGGATCAGGGAGGTCGAACCTTGCTGGTGCAGGACAATCAGCCGGGCAGCGTCTTCAAAAAAGGGGTCACGGTCGTTTGGGTCAAAAAGCAGTGGCGCTGGTTCAGTATTGTACTCGGGTAAAAGTAGCGGGCCGGCATAACCGCGCTGATGGCCGATGAAATCACAGAGGCGTTCGATCTCGGCGGTTTCGATCAAGGCGCCTTGCAGGTGAACGATTTCGGTACCGGTTCCCAAGAGCATAGCACCTTGGCCGTTCAATAGTTCGGCGCCGCTGGCGTCGATGATGATGCGGGAATCGATATTGGAGGCCACACGGAACGCCACACGTGAACTGAAGTTCGCTTTAATGCTGCCGGTAATGATCTTGACCGACGGTCGTTGGGTGGCGATGACCAGGTGGATACCGGCTGGTCGCCCCAATTGGGCCAGGCGGTTGATGGGTACTTCTGCTGTCAGCAGATCAGCAAACTCATCGATGACGGTAACGATATAGGGCAGGTAGCGGTGTCCATCGTTCGGGTTAAGTTTTCGGTTAATGAATTTACGATTGTATTCCTGAATGTTCCGTACGCTGGCAGCTTTCAATAGGTCATAGCGCTGGTCGAGTTCGATACACAGACTATTAAGTGTGTCAACAGCTTGAGCAACTTCCGAAATAATGGGATTGGCCTGGTCGGGTAAGGCGGCGAGAAAATGCCGTGCGATCTTGCGGTAAGGGCTGAATTCCAGTTGATTGATATCGATCAACACCAATTTTAACTCGGCAGGGTGCTTTTTATACAGTAAGGAAGCAATCAATGTGTTCAGGAAAACTGATTTACCCTGACCCGTTGCCCCGGCCACCAGCAAATGAGGTAAAGCAGCCAGATCAGCCAAATAGACCGCATTATCCATCGTTTTACCCAGGGCTATTGGTAAGTCCATGCTGGTTTGCTGGAATTTTTCGGTAGCTAAGACGCTACGCATAGCCACAACGTCAGCTTGTTCATGCGGGATTTCGATCCCCATCGTGCCTCTGCCCGGAATCGGTCCAATAACTTTGACATGCGCTGCCAAGTATAGGCCTAAATCTGATTGCAAACCTTTGATCTTGGCGACCCGGCTACCCGGCGCAGGCGTAATCTCATAAAGTGTTAGAGTCGGCCCGATGGTCGCCCGGATCTTTTCCAGTTGCACATCATTGTGTGCTAATATATCAACGATCTTCTGCTTATTAGCTTCTAATATTTCAGGGTTCAGCTTAGGCTGTGAAACTGGCATTGACAACAGGTCAAACGTCGGGTAGATATACCTTGACAAATCAAGTTTGGGGTCGTATTGACCGAATTGTTCGATCAGTTCATCGATATTATACATGCTGAATCTCCTTTCCACAATGCGGACAGCAGGTTGCCGCCACGCTCCACCACATCGTTTCCGGGATACTGGAGAACTTATCCGGCTGCGCATCGTGTTCCACAAAATACATCAGGCTTGCCGCCAGGATGATCAAAGTCAACACCATGAGCATGCTGATCAACAGCTCGTTCTTTTTAGATGCGAATACCCGCCGGATGACCCGGGACGCATTCAGGAAACGCGCCAGTTTAAAAAATCTGACGAACCGGATTATCCGCAGCGAACGTAATGACCGCAAATCCAGCCTGGTCAGCGGCAAATAGAACGGTAGGATCGCTGCAAGGTCCACCAGCATCCCTGGCGAAGTGACATAGCGTAACCTTCCCCGGACCGGATGCCGGTAGCGCCGCATAGTCGTACACGACCAGATACGCAGCAGATATTCCATACTGAATAGTAGGACAGAAAACAATTCAAAATCCCGGAACCATTGGCCATAACTTACATATAGACTTTGTACCGTCTCCAGGCACACCGCTAGTAAATTCAGCAGGATCAGCGTCACAATGAAACCATTCACCACCCGGTCCCAAACCGTACCACCATCCCCAGGATCGAGCAGCAAATGCACCTGTCTCTTTAAACGATGATAAGGACTGTTCCGCTTCTTTTTCGCGATAGCGATAGGTGAAATACTGATCATGATCAGGGACGTGACAGGAATGATAAAGTCGTGCTGCCGGCTTTGCCGTCTTGTGGCAGATCCATGACCTTCTGAAACTTTTTGACAGCTACCTCGGTCTGCTCGCCGAAATAGCCGCTTACCGGTACCACATAACCTTTTGCTTTCAGTAATTCCTGCATATGTTTAACGTCATCACCTATCATGCCTTTGACCAGCACACGTGCTGTGTCAATGGTGGTCAATGAGGAGCCCGAATAGACGCGTCTGACAGGTGGTGCCGGCGATGGAGCGCGGTAAACCGGGTCGGGCGGTGTATAACTGGGTGAAGAAGAGGCGTGAGAAGCATGCGATGCGTGGGATGCATGAGACGAATGTGAGGTATGCATCATTAACATACTGTCGTCCGGGGCGGCCATGTTCAACTTGAGCACCAGCTTCGGTTTCAGGCGATTTTTACTGACAGCGATATGGGCATCGTTATCTTCGATAGCGTTATGAACCGGAACAACGGCTTTAGCGCGCTGGTTATTTAGCAGTCCGATCGAGGCCAAGGCCAGCGATAGCGCTTTGAATTTTTTAGGGTTGGGTTGAAGTTTCATACATTTTATTTTCGTTTGCTTTTACCAAGTTGATAAGCGCCGTACACGATGCCCCCGCCGACTACCAATGCACCCAATCCACCGATGCCGCTGTCATCACCGCCACCGTAATGACCGGATACATGAGAGCTGTGCGACACGTGCGAGCTATGGGAACTGTGCGAACTATGCGATACGCAGCGTGCCTGGCCGGCGTCAAAATAACGACTGAATTTTAAAACCAGTCGCGGCTTAAGTTTACGCAGGCGGGCCACCACCGGCTCCAGTTCCTGGTTAGCAACAGGCAGGGGTGCCGCGGTGGCTTGCGGAGTGCGCAGCGCCGAAGCTGCTGCCAGGATCAAGGCGGCACGCTGCGCCAGGTTTGGGAATTTTTTCATGCGCTTAAAGGTTGAATATAGGCACTACATTTTTTCAGGTTCCAGGTGAATAGCCCGCCGCAGTCATCCAGTTTACTGCAGCTTTCACAAGCCGGCAGGTAATCGTTCTTCCAATCTGAAATGGATTTGCGGGCATAAGGCCACAATCTTTCCGGCATAACGCATAATTGTGCATTATAAATAGAAACATGCATACCCTGACCGGCCAGGAACTCCACGGCCTCGGTCAGTTCGTTATTATAGTCATAGGGATCGATCCACAACTGTTCGATGTTGTGTGGCGTATAGCCCGTATATTCCAGGCCCATGAACGTGACATGCTCGGCGAATGGCAGGTTCTTAAAGATGTACCGCGCCAAACGGGTCAGCCGCGGGATGGATTGCTGATGGAGTACCACGCGGATCTCCAGGCGTATCCCGTGGCGGGCCAGATTATGCAGGCCCAATATCGTCTGGTCGAAGGCCCCGCGGGCCTGCACGATATGATCGTGCACCTGGTAGTAGTCAGCATAGACCGGGATACCCAGCATGAGGCGCGGGTTGTCGATCCGGGCCAAGCGTTCCGCCAGATGGTCCCAGGCAAATGAACGCCCGTTGGTCAGGACATGCACTTCGGTGTCGGGGAGCTCCCGCGTGATCAGCTCGAGCAGTTCAAAAAAGCGTTCCCCCATCAGGGTCGGTTCACCGCCGGAAACGGTCAGTTCGACACAGTCTTTCGGAATCAGCGGGATGACCCGCCGGTATAGTTCAAACAGGTAAGGTATATCATTTTTGTCTTTGGGCGGTTGCGAGCACATCAGGCAATTGCTGTTACAGCGCTCGGTGGCCAGGATCGTATTATAAAACGAATTTGTGCGATAAACCGTACGGACTATGCCATCCGGTCCGATGGAAACAATGTCGCCGTCTGCAAGATGGTCTAAGGACGAAATATTAAAAACGGTCGGTAAGCCGGTATAACTGGCAGGTGCGCAACTCAGGATAGCCAGGTAATCGCCATACGGCGCAGCGTCACCGATAAAGATCAGTTGTTCGCCCTGTTTTTCAGGATTACGCGTAATGATGCCCACCAAAAGCTCATTGATATGGAGCGGAATTCCTTTAGCCCTGAAGATCATGATGCCCTCCTTTGTGAGACCCAGCCTTCAAAGATCTGTTTCACCTGAGGGTCGCTGTCCATCAGCTCGATCAGATACCGGATGAGTTCCATATTCTTTTGGCAAAAAGTACTTGTCGGACGATAGCCCCAAACGCTGCCCTGCGTCGCGTGATTGTGGACGGGGTCAGCTCCGCAATAGGATTGAAAAGCACATTCCGAACAGCCGGGCAAGGCTTCGTTCACCATGACGTCTGCAAGTTCCTGCGCTTTCTCCCCATAAAAAACAGCTTCATAATCATGGGTGTCCAGGTGGCCTAAGCGAAAAGTATAGTCACCTGACTCCGCCAGCATGCGGCTTTCGTCACTGGCATAGACAGCACCATCATAATTAAACAAGATAGCGTTGGTAATGGAACCTGCCGGAGAATTTAGATCAACATAACCTACCGGAAACGGTGTCAGGATCTTTTTGAGGATGATGGTCGCATATTCTTCGCGGAAAAATTCCCCGTCGCGGTTGTAGTTCAAGATATGCTGTAACGCGGTCTTATAGAATGTGATGAAGCGCTCGATCTCATATTTATTCTTCTTTTCATTTTTCAAGGCAAACCCGTACGGTGAAATCGGCCGCAAAAAGATACTTCGGAAACCTTGCTGAAAGTATTCGTCCACGATGGCCAGCGGATGGTCTAAGGACAGGTTTGTGGTCGTCATCAATGCAGACAGGTTACCCGGTCCGAGCCATTGCCGGGCCATCTCTATACCCTTTATCGTCAGTTCATAACTGTTGTTGCCAGGGCGCCTCCGGTTTTGGTTATGGATGAAGCCCGGCCCATCGAGTGAAGTGGACAGCAATACGTTGTTAGCCTGGCAGTAAGCCAGAACATCTTCGTCCAACACTGCCAGATTGGTGCAGATCACATAGGTCATTTGCTTGCCTTTTTCTAAAGCCAACGGCTTGGTGCGTTCGATGGCATAGACGATCTTATCAAAGGCCAGCAGCGCCTCGCCGCCCTGGAACTCCATGGTCAGGTACTCTCCAGGTGACCGCAGCATGAGATCGATCCCTTTGTTGATATGTTCATAGCGCATATCAAATTCGTCTTTATTGCTCGTGACCCGCGATACCTGGCAATAGTGGCAAGTATGTTCGCAGCGCAGCGTGATCACGAACAAATGCAGGCTGGTGAATTGGTCCAAAAAAGACTTTTTGGTACGATAACGTGTAGCAAGCACATCGATTAATGGCGGTAGCTGTTGTTCGGCAATAAAGAAACCGGCGATCAGGTCACCGTACAGTTCTGCCTCGTCCTCACGCCGTAACTTCCGCTGAACGATTCGTGCCGCCGTCCCAGTGGGTACGACCAAATGATCGCCTACTTCGTTGACCAATACTTCTTTCCGGTCATTTAGCCGGTGGAAACGAAAAGGCAGTAAAAAATATACATTACCTGATCCGGCATAAAAATCCGGAGCTTTGAATTTGCGAGTGTTACGCTGTATTAAGGTTTCAACCATTACTATATTTTCAAGAAAGCTTTTACCGCACCCCGGTCTTCATTATTAGCCGAATGCTTACAGCGTTTAAAATCATATACCAAAAGCTCAGTCTCCCTGAACAACTCCTTTATTTCTCCGTCTGTAGGCAAGGTTCTAAAATTCTCACCGTGACAGGCCGGCGTTTCGATTAGCAAAAAAGCGCCTGTATGCATCGCTTTCAAGAGGGATCTCAAAAATGTAACATTAAAAAAATGAACAATACAAACGAACTTGAACGAAGCAATCTCAACATCTAGAGGTGCCTTCAGGTCCACAGTTTGCAACCTGACATTGGTAACTTCCCCGGACTGTGCTATCATATGCAGCGCAGATTCATCAATATCGACTGCCAGCACCTCCCGAAAATATTGCGCCAGAAAAAAGGTGTTCCGGCCGCTGCCGCTGGGTGCATCCAGACACTTATCTTGCGCAAAATCATGCTGGACATGATAAGCCTTGATGACCCGTTTGACGAAAGGCGAAACAGCCTTATCATCATTCATAAACGGAAAAACCAACTGGATCACTGATCTCACCGGGCGGCTCCTCGTCCAGTTCGCCATGTGAGAAAGCCTTTGCGATCAATAGGTCCCGTACATTTTGCGTCTCTCTTGTCACGATGTCCCGCAAATTAAAATCCACCAGGTCCCGCTCTAGCTTTTGCAAAAAAAGTTTAAGTTCTTCCGCAGGCATTTCGCCTACTGGGGTGAGTTGAATCTGATAATAGCCATCGGTTAAGGAAACTTCCGTATGAAAGCGGTCGCCATACCAGTACAGGCACTTAAAAACCGCCTCTTTCGAAAACAACTTTTCATCTGCAAATACGACGATACGGCCATTTGCAATGTAGTTCTGCACCTTCATGACTAGCGATGGCGGGAATGATGTGAATGATGTGAAACGTGGGATGCATGTGAGGCGTGCGAGGCATGATTGGAAACCCGCACCTCAGCTTGCGGATCTTTAAAGTTTAGTTTTAAAACCGGCATCGTCTTGGGCTTTTTACCTACAACGGTTAATGATCTTAAAACGGTTTTCTTTGCAAACGCACCGATCTGGTTGGACTTTCGTTGAAAATTTGACATATTGTGTAAGGTTATTTATTTAAAGTTAGTAATAATATATTAAAATACAAATTGTTAAAAACGGCGCTCAACCCAAGAGTTCAAACCCATTATTCCGTGCGATCGTTGCCATCGGCTGTATTTGCTCAAAAACTCTTTGTTGCTCGAATAGTGATACATCCGGCACGATGGTCAGATAGTCTTCTAAAAATTTATGCTTGGGTGCTTTATGCTGTATAATTTCTAAAGCAGACCGTTGCAATTCAAAGTATGGCTCAAAATAACGCTCTAGTGGCGGGAGCTTATCACTTTTTGTGCTATTAAATGATCGGTCAGCAGGTATCAGGTTCCACATCAGGTCATGCGAAACGAAAGCGTAGGGCAGGAAATGCTCGACTGCATAGTCCCCAACAATCAACTTCTTATTGGTATAAATACAGCCCACACTACCCAATTCGCCCACAACAATATCCCAAAACTTACGCTGTTCCGTCAGCGCCTTACGAACCGGCAGCTTGATCAGCTTATTCGGAATGTCCGGCACATTCGGATTCTTAGCCTGCAAATAGACCGCTAGGTTCCAATAACAAAACTGCCGCAAATTGCCAGCATGACGCTTCAAATAATCGACCCATATCGGATTGATCTCAATCTGATCGGCATAAAGCGCATACAAACACTTGTTCTCAAACCGTTGCGAAGCCGTATAGGTTGCCTGGGTATCTGCCGCCCTAAACCAAGGACTCAAAAAACGATGCGGCACCTCCCCATTAAAATAACGCAGCTCTTTTAACGTCGCCTTATTTGCAGAACTGGATAGTTGCTTGAAAATATAGCCTCGGTCAACATCAATTGTTAAAGCCTCTAAAGCTTTGATAGATAGTATAGCCTCTTGCAACTTATCCTGCTTCCCAAACGAAACCTTAAAATAGTTCACCGTATACCAAGCATGCGCCACCATTTCAGCAAAAAGATCCCGTTTAGCAATTCTGACCTCACCCAATTCCACCCGGCCCAACACCGCCAAAAACCAATAAAACTTATACGTCGCCGAAGTATTATTAAAACACCCCGCCAACAAATGCACCGGTAAATCTTCGTCATAAGGCAACTCCATGCCCAAATATAGGAAATATGATATTTGTATAAATATTGCTGATATTTGTGTTTTAACAGATTATTGCCTAAGCATTTATCCTAATTATTATGAATACTTCAGAATTGGTAGACATCGATAGGTATTCCGGGGATGTTGACCAGGCTATTCCGTGGCAAACTGACCAGTCTGAGAACTGGCGGAATGATGCAGCCAATGCTGTAGAAGCATTATTACAAAGTTAGCTATCTCAAGTTATTATTGGTAACTGATTTCCTTTTCATCAGCCCTGCGTTTTTTTCTCATGGATTCACCCTTGAGATCCAGCCGGTGAGCGCTGTGTACGATACGGTCTAATATTGCATCAGCTATTGTTTTTTCACCGATGACCTCATGCCATTTACTGACCGGAAGCTGTGAGGTAATGATCAGGGATGCTTTACCATGCCGGTCTTCAATGATCTCCATCAGGGCAGCCCTGTTTTGTGCATCAAAAGGCTGCAAGCCAAAGTCATCGAGTATGAGCAGTTGCTGGCGTTCAATCTTTGCGATCTCTTTGATGTAGGAGCCATCAGCCTTGGCCATCTTGAGTTTGGCAAATAGCTTGGGTGTACTGGCATAGAATACCCTATAGCCCTGCATACAGGCCTGGTAACCAATAGCAGAGGCGATGTAGCTTTTGCCAATGCCGGTGCTGCCGGTCAGGAGCACATTCTCATTGCGCTCAATGAAGGTGCAGTCCGCCAGGCGCATGACCAGGTTGCGGTCAATGCTCCGCTCTGCCTGGTAGTTCACCTCTTCAATGGACGCTTTGTAGCGGAACTTGGCATGATAGATCTGGCGCTCTATACGCCGGTTATGCCGGTCATCCCATTCGGCATCCACCAGGTAGGCCAAGAGTTCATCGGCCGTGTAGTGATCTGTTTGCCCGGTTTCCAGGCTGCTTTGAAAAGCATGGAACATGCCGAAGAACTTCATCTTCCGCAGTTTGTCTAAAGTGTTTGTATTCATATGACTTGATTCGTGTTTACTGGTAATAGTCTTCGCCTCTGATGTTATCATGCTCGGGCATGGTAAGTTCATTGGCAAATAAGCTTTCTTCGTACTGATCGAGGTTCTTTTCCAGGATCATTTGTATGGTCTTGTAACTGTACATGCCATAACTCAGGCCTCTTCTGCAGGCCAGGATCAGGCGTTCATTCCCGGCTTTACGGGCAAAGCCCAGCACACCGATGCAGGATCGGTAAGCCTGCTCTGCATGGTGCCTGCGGCTAAGGATATGCTGGATATAAAGGCGCACATCCTCATGGATCGATGCGGCCCAGGACAGGAACTTTTCCGGGTTCCACTCGGCAACGAACTGGTGGGTGGAAGCCAGATGGTCTTTATCCGTAATGTAGCGGTGCAGCCCCTTGGTACGCTTGTGAATGGCTATGCGTTCATAATGATAGAAGGCCTCTACCGTCGTGCTGGAATACAGCAGCTTGATCTTTTTGCCGATGAAGCGGTAAGGCACACTATAGTAGTTCTTATCAGGCCCGAGGCTGACATGCCCGTTTTTCATCACGGTGGCATGAAACTGCTTTTTAAGCTCATAGCGCAACACGGGTAAAGGCATAAGCGTTTCACGCTCTACCTCCTCGAATTGCTGCCTTCTGCTGTAAGGCCGGCTTTGCATCAGCCGGTTATTATGGGCTTCCAGCAGTTCATGAATAGCGGCATTCAGCTCTTGCAAGGAATGATAAACGCTCTTGCGCAGGGGAACATAAATGCGGCTATAGATGATTCTTACGGCACCTTCTACCAGCGCTTTATCACGAGGGCGGAATGCCCGGGCAGGTAAGATGGTCGTGCAATAATGATTGCTGAAGTCTTCAAACGTTTCATTCAGCGTAGGTTCGTAACGGTTACTTTTAGTGACGGCAGCTTTCAGATTGTCCGGAACAATGGCCTCCGGCACGCCGCCAATGTAATGCAGGGTATGCTCACAAGCGGAAATGAAGTCTTCTTTTTGCTGGCTCATGACCGCCTCGACATAGGTCAGCTGGCTGGCCCCAAGTATGCCGATGAAGACCTCGACAGGAATGATCTCCCCGGTATCCCGGTTTGTGATGCTCAGCTTTTGACCGGCAAAATCCACATACAGCTTATCACCGGCCTTGTGGTCGATGTGCATCACAGGGTTAACCCGGGCCTGCCACTGGGTATAATAAAAGCAAAACTGGCTATACTGGTAACCGTCCGGAAACTCTTTACGATAAGCCTCCCAAAGCATTTGACGGGTAACACCGGTACGTTTCAGCTCTTTGTCTACTTTGGGAAAGCAGCGCAGCATGGCTTGCATACGGCTGTTGGGAGAGCGCTCCTTAGCCTTGCCAAACAAGTCTTCCAGCTCTTTATCATTCAAAGCATTGACTTCATCAAAGCTGAAGCCGCTCTCCTTGAAAGAGGCCAGATACTTCTTTACGGTGTTTCTGGATGCGTCTGCCTGGGCTGCTATAGACATGATGCTGCGCCCGTTGGTGTACATCCTTAAGATCTTTCTTATCTTACTCATACTGATCGTAGTGTTAGCCATACTTTGAGAGTTTTGTAACCCTACAAAGATGACGGCTGCTACCGCATCAGCTGCATTCCAGGGGTGGTCAGTTTCGCCCGGAATCCCTGGTCAGTTTGCCCCGGAATGGGGTGGTCAGTTTACGCCGGAACGCCTGACCTCTTTAAGACAGAACACCTGGTCATTTTCAGCAGAATACCCAGTTTATCTAGGCAGCCGCAATTTGGAAAGCGGATCTGCCGCAGTAGAAAAGCTTAAAGCTGATGGGATCAGCAACGTTGAAGCCATTCAGCTGGATGTCACCGACCAGGAATCGGTAAATGCCGCCGCCGCAACAATCGGTGGAAAAACGGACATCTTGGATGTACTGATTAATAACGCAGGTGTTTCGGGTGGGTTTCCGCAATCGGCACTTGATGCCACTATCGATCAGTTCAGAACTGTTTATGAAACCAACGTGTTCGGCGTTGTTCGCGTTACACAGGCATTTATAGAGTTGCTCAAAAAAGCTTCCGAGCCTCGCATTGTCAATGTCAGTACAGCAATGGCCTCTCTGTCCCTTTCAGCAGACCCTTCCAGCAGCATGTATCACAATAAGCTGGCGGTATATCAATCAAGTAAATCAGCGTTGAACATGTACACGGTTAATTTGGCCTACACACTACGTGACACCGCGTTTAAAGTGAACATGGTTTGTCCGGGGTATACCAAAACTGATTTTACTGGCCATCAAGGTACTAGTACCGTGCAGGAAGCAGGCGCCCGTATTGCTAAATATGCGCTGATTGGCCAAGATGGTCCCACCGGAAAATATATTAGCGAAGAGTATTTTCCGGAACCGGAAAGCTGTCCTTGGTAAAACTAGAAACCCATAAGAACTATTAAGACTAATGATGAGTTAGTAACTGTGGTTACTAACTCATCATTAGTCTTAGAATAAAGTACATATTATAGGCAGATGAGCGGATATATTCTTGATACCTTGAGCTTAGATTGATTAAAATAAGCTTTAAAAACATAAGTTTCAACTAACAGCAAAGCAATATTCTAGTATGCTACTTATAGTTGTTAATGGTTTGTGTTAACAGTGTATAAGTTAGTTTTAAGTGTTCTTCTTGCTTTTTCAACCAGTTAGTTTTATCAGCAATGTCGGCCTGACTACTGGCAAGCATTTGTTTTACAGAAGAGGTAGCAGGCATACCTATACCCGTTTTTCGTTCAACACTTTGAGCAGGATCTAATGCCACTTGTAATTGTTTGTTTAAAATAGGTAGCGTGTGCCCCAATCGTTTGCGGGCAGCATCCTGAATCATGTTTACTATAATTTGATTTGCGGTTTTCTTTTGCGCCAATGCACGATTAACCACATCTGCAATCAGTTCATGCGCATCACGAAAGTCCAAACCCGCTTGTTGTACCAGTAAATCAGCCAAATCAGTCATTGTAGAAAAGTTTTCCTGGGCATATTTCGACATTATTTACTTGTTCACATGTAATGTTCTAACCACCCCTCATGGCATGCGTTGCCGCCAATACAGTATCTAATGATTTTGGCTCAAGCATTACTCTCACACCGCTATGCTGGTACTCAATGCTGTTTAATGAAGTTAATACGGCCATCAACTGCCCGGTTGTGATAGCAGCCGCTTTTCTGGTTCTTTCTAGTGCATCCGGGTTCTTTTTCTGTGGCATCATACTGCTAATTCCTGCAAAAGAATTATCCAGTTCTACCGAATTGTACTCATCCGTACTCCAAAGCTGAATTTCTGATGCTAGTCGGCTAAGGTCACTCATGTAAATTGCGTTGTCGGAAGCAAACTTTGCAATATGGTCCCACACGGCAGTTCCTTTAATAGTGTTTGCCACAAGTCCGTTAAAGCCCAAGAGCTGAGCTACTCTTTGCCTGTTTAAGGGCCAGCTAGTACCTCCGCTTGCACCAGCGCCTAAAGGGCATTGATCTATCCGGGCATAAAGTTCAATGTACCGACCTAAGCTTTTGGTCAAGCTTTCATCAATAGCCATGAGGTAATGCGCCAGTGTGACGGGCTGTGCTTCTTTACGGTGGGTGTAAACTACCATAACGGTTTGCAGGTTTTCCGGCGCTTTTTCTTGAATTACGTTACGCAGTTGAATAATCGATTCGATGATTTTAAGCAGTTGGTTACGCAGATACATGCGGTTGGTAGTATTATCCATATCATTGCGGCTGCGACCAGTGTGCATCTTGCCGCCAACGCTTCCTATTTCTTTAATAAGTGCTGCTTCATAAGGAAGATAAACCTGTAATGACGGATCTGCGTAGGCTAGCTGGTCAACTTTTTTCAACTCTTGCAGGATGGTACCGGCTTCTTGATGACTGATAATGTTTTGCTCAGCAAGCATAATGACATAAGCTTTATGCAAAAAGCTTTGGTAAGGAAAGGTAGCGCTAATAAGGTTTTCATTACTGGTTTCGTAATCATAAAGTTCCTGAAACTCCGGCGCTTTTGAGCCTGATGTTCATCCAATCCGGCTGGCATCTTGCAGGGAACTTTGATGATTGTTGGCTAGGCTGTCTGTGGTGAATTATTTTGAATGGAGTAGCTGGGCCTTTAATAAGTTCGGTAAAGCTAAACTAATAACTGTTGCTAAAACAAGCCTATAATGATTTTGGTGCTTCATATAATATAAATCCAAACAGTAAATATATATAATTGCAACAATGTTTCATTTGTTGTTAATGGGACTTTTTTACTAAGATTGTTGTTAAAAGCGGGTATGCGCTTTACTATCATTGTGCAGAGCTGGTATAAAATACTCAGGTTGGTAGACATAGTGAGCATTTGTACCAGCCTGAGCTTCTTTCTGTTCAGAGAAATGCAAGTTTAATTTAACCTTTCAAGTGCTTTCATGTTAGTTAACCATAAATAAATATTTGATGGATTTATCCGCACTTTCTTTGCCAGTACTTTTAGCGATCTTTATCGTAGCTGCAGTTGCTATCTGGTTAGCTGGCATCAAGCTATCTGATACAACTGATATTCTATCGTCCAGATTAGGTTTGGGAGAGGCATTAGGCGGAGCAATCATTCTTGCTGTGGTCACCAATTTGCCAGAAATAGCGATTACAGTAAGTGCCGCTCTAAAGGGTGACTTAGGAATTGCTATCGGTAACATTTTAGGTGGCATTGCCATCCAAACCGTTGTGCTGGTCATATTGGATGCATTTGGTTTGGGCAAATCTGGTACACTCAGCTTTAAAGCTGCCTCCATACCCTTAATTCTGGAGGCGCTATCCGTAGTTACTATTTTAGCTGTGGTAGTGCTCGGGCACCAGTTACCTGCATCTTTAATCTACTTTCACATACCACCGGCCAGCTTGCTGATTGTCATCATCTGGATGGTAAGCTTATGGTTAGTCAATAAAGCAAATAAAGATCTGCCTTGGAAAGAACAGGGGCAAGCACCCGACAGCCAAAAGGAAGCCAAAGGCCATGCTAAGGATAAAAAGGATCAGCAGGCTAAAGCCAAAAGTACTGGCAAAGTAACTATGCTATTTTTATTGTGTGCACTCGTTACCTTAGTGGCTGGGGTGGCCTTAGAAGAAAGCGGCGATGCTATTGCTAAAGAGATTCACATGGGTGGCGTGGTGTTTGGAGCAACAGTACTTGCGCTGGCTACCTCTCTGCCTGAAATATCCACTGGCTTAACTTCTGTGAAGATGGGCGATTACAAAATGGCTATGAGCGATATTTTTGGTGGAAATGCGTTTTTGCCAGTATTATTTTTGATAGCTGCTCTACTGTCAGGAAAAGCACCTTTACCACAGGCTCAGAATACAGATATTTATTTAACGAGCTTGGCCATTCTGTTAACTGTTATTTATATCTGCGGTATGATATTCAGACCGCGAAAGCTGTTCTTGAACATGGGTGCTGATTCCTTATTAGTTCTAATCATTTATTTACTAGGTGTGGGTGGGTTGCTCGTCATTGCTCATTAGCGCAGTGGTACCATCTAGATAAGTCCAGTTACTTTGTCTATTGAATACAGCTGCACTGTATTGAACAATCTTGCCATCTTTATTAATAACCAATATTTTACACTCATTTTCTAAGTTTATAATCCCTAATTATGGCATCATACAGACTACCTGCCGAATAATCTACATGGTAATAGTATTAAGGTAAGAAAAGTATTATGCTTTGCCGGCTTAATTAAGGCATTTTACAGCCAACACTACGCATTTCTTAATAGACGCTTCCTTGTAGGATAATGGTAGCGCTATTACTAACGCTACACTCGTTTTTCTTGATGATTAAAGTAATGTATTTTAGAGCATAACCAAGGATGAGGCCAACACGAAAGCAAGTCTATAAAACTTTTGTGAAAGGATCTGTAAAAAATTGTTGGCTTTTATAGGCTTCCATTTCTGCATTGCTAATTAAGCAAGCTTGTAATTCGGAAATTACATGGTCTTTATCCATGTTTTGCCCAATAAAAACAAGTTCGTTCATGCGGTCGCCAAAGTTAACAGACCAACGTGCTTCAATTTCATGCTGGTTGTTTATAAAATCCGCATATTGGATACGTTCTTTGTAAGGCATAGATGCCCACCAGGTACCAGCATGATCAACTTTGAGCGAACCACCAGCCTGAGAGAAAGTAAGCGCCTCATGACGCCTTGAAGCCAGCCAGAACATGCCTTTAGCTCTGATAATGTTATGTGGATAATCTTCATTTAAGTAAATCCAAAAGCGCTCAGGGTGAAACGGCTTTTGTGAACGAAATACTACTGAGCTAATGCCATATTCTTCTGTTTCAGGTGTATGATGCCCTTCCAGTTCCTTAATCCAGCCGGCAGATTGTGACGCCTTTTCAAAGTCAAAACTGTTAGTATTTAATAGCTTTTCAAGCTGTACTTTTCCAAATTGACTCTCCATTAGCTCAGCTTCCGGGTTTAATTTTTTAATAAACGCTTTGAGCAGCTCCAGATTATGCGGCATAATAAGGTCGGTTTTATTCAGCACAATTACATTGGCAAATTCAATCTGATCTGTAAGCAGGTTAACGATGGTTCGCTCATCAGCTACATTTTCTGTTAATTGGCGGTCCTGCAATTTATCACTGCTCACGTAATCATTAAAAAAGTTAAAGCAATCAATTACTGTTACCATGGTATCCAAACGGCTGAAGCGGCTCAAATCTATGTTCTGGTTATCATCGGCATAGGTAAACGTTTGCGCCACAGGTATAGGCTCAGATATTCCGGTACTTTCAATTAGCAGATAATCAAAGCGTTTTTCCTGTGCCAAGCGTTCTACTTCCATCATTAAATCTTCGCGTAAGGTGCAGCAAATACAACCGTTGCTCATCTCAATCAGCTTCTCTTCTGTTCTGGATAAAGTGTTTTCGCCCGCAACTAACTTGGCATCAATGTTTACCTCACTCATGTCATTTACAATTACGGCTACGCGTAAATATTCTTTATTGTGTAAAATATGGTTGAGTAATGTGGTTTTACCAGCGCCTAAAAAGCCGCTGAGTACGGTTACCGGTAGTCTATTGTCTTTCATGTACACTTTTTTACAAAAGTAGATTAAAAACATATTAATGCAACTATGTTGCCTTTGTTTGTTATTTTTGTAAAATGATAACGCAAGGTATTTACCGCCGACTCGACCATATTGGTATAAGTTTGTCTTTATTATGTGCAATTCATTGCGCAATGCTGCCATTAATATTAACTGTACTTCCACTACTTGGATTAGGCTTCTTAGCAAGCGAGTACTGGGAGATAGGTATTATTGGAAGTTCATTAATTGTTGGCTGCACCTCTTTAATCAGTAGCTATATCAAGAATCGTGTGGTTATGCCATTGTTGATTCTGGTAGCCGGTTTTACAATTATTACTATTGGAAAACTATGCATTACTGAAGCGTATGAATGGATGTTTATGACTGCCGGAGGATTGCTGGTAGCAACTGCACATTTTTATAATTGGAGGCTAATTCATAAAGAAGTTGAAAGTTCTACATGCTGTGCTAGCAATCAATGTCCTAATGCTTAATGTAGCAACAGTATCTCAAGTAAGTTGATTGGATAAAATAAATATAGTTCTGCTATGCCTAACCATAAAAAACTAAGGTGGTGCTTCATTATACTAACTTCTATGTTAAGCCCTGCCTGCAAACATTCTTCATCCAGCCCACAGGTTGTTTACCAGCAGTATATACATGCACATTTAAGTACTAAGGTTTATGTTAAATAAACAAATAGCCTTGCAGCTGAATGGTATATGGCACCAATATAGAGGACAATCCCCGCTGCATTTTGCCAATTGGCAGATTGCACAAGGCGAACAGTGGCTTATGCTGGGAAAGTCGGGTAGCGGTAAAACTACGTTAATGCATATTATGGCAGGGTTGCTCAAGCCTCATAATGGCGAAGTTATTCTACATCAACAATCCTTGTATCAATTACCGCCAGGCCAGTTAGATCGTTTACGTGGCCAGCATGTGGGCATTGTTTTTCAGCAGCCTCACTTGCTGAAAAGTTTAACTGTAGCTGAAAATATGTTGCTAGCGCAATATGTAGGTGGAAAAGCACAAAGCAAGTCATTGGTAAACCAAGTGCTTTCTTCACTACATATTTATCAGGAAAGACATAAAAAGCCGCATCAGTTGAGCCAGGGGCAGCTACAGCGGGCTGCAATTGCCAGAGCAATAATTAACCAGCCCACCATATTGATAGCGGATGAACCAACTTCAAGCCTTGATGATGGTAATGCTTATTCGGTACTGGAATTGTTGCTGGAGCAATCATCCACTACAAACATGACCCTTATTATAGCCACGCATGATCAGCGGGTGAAAAGCCGGCTATCCTTACAATATATACTTTCCTGAATGAATCTCTTAAAATTAAGCTATCTGGATTTAAAAGCAACAGCATTAACTACCTTGCTTAATTTACTGCTAATTGCTTTTGGCATAGGTATCTTAACTATACTGATGCTGTCCGATCGACAACTTAATGATCAATTGGAAGCCAATACTAAAAATATTGATTTGGTTGTAGGAGCAAAAGGTAGTCCATTGCAGCTTGTATTAAGCAGTATATTTTATGTTGATTTCCCGACAGGAAATATACCACTCAAAGATGCACAACAGTTGATGCACAACCCTATGGTGAAACTGGCGGTACCTTTAGCTTTGGGCGACAATTATAATGGTTACCGTATCGCAGGCACTAATACTTCGTTTATTCAACTTTATAATTTAACACTGCAAAGTGGCTGTTACTGGAAGCGGGATTTTGAAGTAACCGTAGGCTGCAACGTAGCTCGGGAGGAGCATTTACACCTGGGTAGCCATTTTTTTGGCGCACACGGGTTAACCTCACAGAGTGATGTGCATAAGGCACATGCCTATGTCGTAACCGGCATATTAAGGCCACAACATAATGTAACAGATAATTTGGTACTAACAAGCGTTGCTAGTGTATGGCGTATGCATGAGCATGAAGATGAACATTTGATAACACAAAGCGAAATGCACGATAGGAGTGGCAATAGCAAAGAAATTACTTCCATCTTAATTCAATACTGGTCACCTATGTCGGTAGCTATGTTTCCGCGTATGGTTAATCAAGTTACTAATCTACAAGCAGCCTCGCCCGCAATGGAAAGTGCGCGGCTGTTTAGCTTAATAGGCATAGGTATAAAAACATTACAAAATTTAGCTTACCTGATTATGCTCATATCTGGAATTAGCGTTTTCATCAGCTTGTACAATTCTTTGAAAGAGCAGCGATATGAATTGGCTATACTCCGCAGTATTGGGGCATTACCAAGCACTTTGTTCAGCTTAATGGTATTAAAAGCATTGCTACTCACGTTTTGTGGTTCATTATTCGGGTTAATAGCAGGCCATGTTATTTTGATATGGATTGGATTTCACCAGCAGGCAGATCAACCTACTCTTGATAGCACCTCATTTATTTATAATGAAGTTTATCTTGTTTTAGCTGCTTTAGGCGTGGGCTTTTTAGCGGTACTTATTCCTGCTATACAGGCTTACCGAACACCAATTTCTCAAACCCTGGCTCAATTACAATAATGAGGTACATTTTAGTTCATTCTTTTTGTAAAGCCTTCAGGCTCTTGGCGGTGTTGATTTGCCTTGTAGCTGGATTGTATTTGTTTTGTACAAATACTGTCTATGCACAACGGCCTCATCTAGCCAGTGATCAGATTGACTCTTTTAACTGGGGCATAATTGGACTTATAAAATTTAACCAAGTAAGTAGTACCGAAGTTTATCCGGTATATAGTGAAACTGTAAAGCGGTTTGAAAATAAACCTTTTGAACTGCAGGGCTATATGATACCAGTACAAAGCGGACGTAATCAGAATTGTTTTTTGCTGGCAACCCTCCCCGTTAACCAGTGTTACTTTTGTGGTAAGAATGGTGTGCCTATAATGATATTGGTAAACATGTCTGCACCTATCCAATTAACTTTTAAATCAATCAAGGTGACAGGAAAACTTACACTTGAAAATACCAATGCTGTAAAATATGTACCGGTTAGTTTGGAACATGCAGTTTTATTACCATAATTTCTCAAAGGGGGTAGTAATTGAAACGGACTATCCGTAAATGATGAAGGATCAGGTCATCAATATTCCGCATGTTTTTAACTTGTGCATTCATCTTATACCCATTTTCTACTAATTGCGAGCTACATGAACAAAAGTATGATATTACAATAAGTAAGTGAGCTGATGCAAAATTCTTTGACACATGGATAAGGGGAGAATTCAGACCAATGTGAAAGTTTTGTTAAATGCAATTAAGTTGCAATTATGGAATTTAATTATATTTGCATCAAGAAATTGCCTATGTATTTACCTCAGAACTATCAGGAATGGTATCGTTGTATAACTGTTGATTGTAAAATTGAACCCAGTGCAGAGTTTTTTAAACAACGCATACAAGCATTATTAAATGAAAGTGACAGCTATACTCAAGATTTTATCAGCTTATATGGTATAGAATATCATCAGCAGGTGGTGCAATGGTTTGAACAGGCCAGTTTGCAAGTAAGCTGATGAGTAAGCTTTTAGCTAAACCGGTGATGTTAATTACCGGTTTTCTGGGTGCGGGTAAAACTACCTTTTTGAATGCGCTTATTCAATACCAGCACAATCAGCGACTGGCTATTATTGAAAATGAATTTGGCGAAGAACCTATAGATGGTGAATTGATTATCGGTGCAGATAACGACATTTATGAATTGAGTAATGGTTGCTTGTGCTGTAGCCTTAATCAAGATTTTTACGTGTTATTGGAAGAACTTTGGGGCCGAAGGAATGAGTTTGATGAACTGGTAATTGAAACAACTGGCATTGCTGATCCTGCATCAGTAGCTTCACCTTTCCTTACCTCTCAATCTATATCTTGTTATTACCAGCTTAAGCGTGTGGTTTGCTTAATAGATGCACGACATATTGAAGAACAGCTCAAGAATACTGTTGAAGCGCGTAAACAAATCAGTTTTAGCGATATTTTGCTGATTACAAAAACAGATCTTATTGAAGATAATTACTTACCTTACCTAGAAAACCTACTGGACGAAATCAATCCGTTTGCACAAATGCTTTCTGGAAACAAAACACAATATCCTTTTGCAGAATTATTCGCTATTGAACGACATGCTATAGTAAAGAAGCGGCCTAAGTTTAGCCTTGCACCTGTGCCAGTTAAACACCATCAGCATGATGATCTGGTATCATTAAGCTTTACGTTTACAGAACCATTTAGTATATCCCTACTGCAGCATCAGCTCACCGCGTTTCTCATTTTTCAAGCAAAAGATGTATATCGGGTAAAAGGTATTATATATGTAGAAGCTCATTCTAGAAAAATTATTGTACAATCTGTAAATGCCAATCTGGTAGTTGAATATGGTGAGGAGTGGCAGGATGATGAACTCAAACAAAGCCGAATAGTATTTATTGGTAAACAGCTAAAACCAGCAGGGTTTGAACGGATGTTAAAGCTCTGTTTGATAGCTTAGTGGTACTTTATAGATGTTGAATTTGAGAGTGGGTAACCTACAAATGTACAACAATAGCAGTTTATTAGGCGTACCGTTGCACTTGCCTTAACGTTACCTGAAACAGGCTGTGTTCTGTAAGTGCATGTAATAAATTAGATAAAAGTTTGACAAGCTAACTACTAATGGAGTTTTAGCTAGAGCAACTTATTGTTAAATTTGTGTTGATATGGAAACCGATTTTGAAAACTTGTTACGCAAGAACCATTTAAAGGTTACCCAACCCCGACTGAGCGTGCTTCAAATTATTGCTGAGCGGGATGCAGCCATTTCTCAACCTGTTTTAGAGAAAATGATGGGCGATGAAGTAGACAGGGTTACGTTGTACCGAATACTAAAAACCTTTGAAGAAAAAGGAATATTGCATAAAGTAATGGACCTAAACGGGACAGCTAACTACGCAATATGTTCTTCTTCCTGTACAGAACACGAGCACCATGATGAGCATTTTCATTTCAACTGCACTAATTGTCATCAGGTTTATTGTATGAACAATTTCCATTTGCCACCTATACAATTACCTAGCGGTTTTAAAGCTGGTTCTTTAACCTTAGCCATCACCGGGATTTGCAATCATTGCAACGAGAAAGTACAAAGTAGCTAAATATTACTTTTTATATTCTTGCCCGCCATCCTACGCTCGCTTTCCTGCATTTTGAGAATAGTAAATAAATTGTTAAATACAAGATGCTAATCTTTTCCGGGTAGTCGTTCTTTTAGCTGATGAATTTTAGGGTGTACAAAGCGCTAAAATATTTTAGGCTGATCTAGTAAACTTCTCTGCAGAGAGCAACAAGATGTAGGTAACCTTAACAGCAGATCCCAATATCGGCTTGTAGGTAAACATGCGCACAAATGATCTACACATCATTGCTTTTTAGATATTACTTATATAATAACTAAAAGGAGGGGAAATAACTTTTACTAATTAGTTCCAACTTAAAGGCCTTGATCAGGCTGGAAATCTAGTGAAACAGAATTCATGCAAAAACGCTTGTGGGTAGGTGGTGGGCCATCATCAAAAATGTGCCCTAAATGTGATTCGCAACGAGCGCAACGTACCTCCACGCGGTGCATACCATAAGAGTTATCTGTTAAATAAACCACACTATTCTTACGCACAGGCTCAAAGAAACTTGGCCAACCACAATCGCTCGCAAATTTAGCATTCGAACGAAATAGCTTATTACCACAAACAGCACAATAATAAGTACCCTTAGCGCTGCTATTCCAGTACTTGCCGGTAAAAGCCTGCTCTGTGTCACTTTCCCGGGCTACTTTGTAAAGCTTGGCCGGAAGTATCTTTTTCCATTCGGCATTACTCACCTTTAACGGACGAATATCAGTATTAGAATAATATGGATTTTGCTCATGGCCCTGACTACTTTTTAAGTTTTGAGCCCATAAGTTTGTATTTAGCAGCAAAAGAAATGCTATGAGGATGTTAAATTTCATTACTTAAGTTTGTTTTTGAATACTGCCTTAAACTTATCTAGTTCTGGTTGTATCACGTATTTACAATAAGGCTGGCTGCCGTTCTGGTTGAAATAGTTTTGATGATAATCTTCAGCCTTGTAAAACACGGTGAATGGTACAACTTGTGTTACAATTTTGCTCTTATAAGCATTAGCTGCATTTAGTTTAGTAATATAATACTCAGCTTTTTGTTTTTGCTGAGCGCCATGGTAGAAAATAGCTGAGCGGTATTGCGTGCCTACATCATTACCTTGACGGTTAAGCTGTGTAGGGTCATGTGCTACGAAAAAGGCTTCTAGTAATTCATCATAGCTGATAACAGCAGGGTCATACACAATATTACAAGTTTCAGCATGGCCTGTTGTACCAGTACAAACCTGCTTATACGTAGGATTAGCAACATGACCACCGCTAAAACCAGATACAACCTTTTTCACACCACGCAACTGCTGAAATTTGGCTTCTGTACACCAGAAACAACCTGTAGCAAAAGTAGCAGTGTCTGTTTTAGCCGGTTTAAGAGCTGAGTGTGTAAACAACGATATAAATAGAAGTAATCTTATCATATTATAACTAACGTTAAAATTAAAAGGATAGATGTTGGCTGAACTTTGTTTGAAATTTAAATGACAAATAATTTATCTGCACAAATGTATTAGCTCGCTTAACCTGAAGGGTTTAAATGCGGATTCATTTTTGTTGCGTCAAATCAAAGTCCTAATAATTTATCTGCATTTTCATGAGCAATCTTTGCCACTTGGTCAGCGGGTAGCTGTATATTATTCAAAAATTCAATACCCATCTGGTTACTGCTGAAAGGATAATCTACCGATAGCATGATATTGTCAATCCCAATAGTATCTAGCGCTAACTGTAGTGGTGGTTGCGTGAAAAAACCGCTAGTAGTAATATGAAGTTGCTGCCGGAAAGTATCAGCCAAAGTACGCTGGTTCTCTCCACCTGCTCCTAGTTTAAAAGCGCGTTCCGAGCGTACCCACATTATAGGTAACATTTCGCCCATGTGGCCAATGATGATTTTCAGCTTTGGGTATCTATCAAATGTACCAGCCGCCAAAAGCCGAAGTACATGAATTGCTGTTTCGGAATGCCATCCCCATCCCCAGCAGGCAATGGCTTCAAATGGACCAGTTTTGCTCCCAACGTTACTGTAGTAAGCATCCATAACCGCTTGAGGTGGAATTCCAGGATGAATATAAATCGGAACACCCAGCTTTTCAGCTCTTTCAAAAACAGGAGCAAATTTGGGTGCGTCCAAGAATTCACCGTTGATGAGTCCTTTAATCATAGCTCCTCGAAAGTTGTAGTCCTTCACTGTACGTTCCAACTCGTCAGCAGCTGCTGCTGGTGCAGTCATCGGCAAATGTGCAAAAGCTGCAAATCTTTCAGGATGATCTTTAATTTTTTCAGCTAGCAGGTCATTATATTTTGAGGCGAAATCTGGAGCAGAGCTATTATCTAATAAATTTACATCCGTATTTTCTACTGAGAGCACCTGCATCGATATACCAGATTCATTCATGGAGGCTAAACGTTCACCAGTGATGTCTTCCAGTTTGGGCATCATCTGCAGGGCAGCGTTGGATGGTCTCCTGTTTCCTAAAATACCATCGGGTATCAAATTAATCATCTCGGGAAAGGATACATGTTCTTCTAAGGTTACTACTCTCATTTTAATGGATTTTTAACAATGCAGACCAACACTTAAAATGAACCAATGATGCTGGCAACACTACTCTTTTTGATCAAAGACTAAAAAATACGTTTGTATAAGAAAAGTGCATAAATGGAAATAAGACACCTTTAAGTAAGTGCGTTTGTACTATATAGTATTACTCCGTGCTACTATGCTTTGTCCAAATCAACTTATCCGTTTGATAGCCTAAACTTTCTGCAAGTTGTAGGTATTGTGTTTTGACGTTTTCTGGTATAGAAGTAACCCTTGATAGGATCCATAAATAACTCAGGTTATGGCCAGCAACTAATGCATAGTTGTAATCTGCATCTATAGCCAACACGTTGTAGCCTGCATAAAAAGGTCCAAAGAAAGAAACTTTGAGCCTTGCCTCATTCGGATCATTTACAATCTTCGCTTTACCGATGCTTTCCTTCCATTTTTGTTCTTTAACATCGTAACCCCTGTTATCCACACGAATGCTATCATCTGAATTTAATGTATAAACGGCAGTTACATCTCGCAAACTTTTCTCAAACCTAAACGGCATTCGAGCTATCTCAAACCACTTGCCCAAATACTTTTGCAGATTAAATGGTTGAACTGCTGTAGCTCCTTTGGGAATGCTTACCCAAGAAGAAGATAAGCCTACAGTTAAGGCTACAGCACCTAAGCCAGCACCTACAATAAGTGGCCATTTATTTGATTTAATATCATGCATAATTTGCGTTGCTGATTTTTTAAAATAATCAACTTAGATTTTAACAGTCGCAATCCGCATTTTGTTCAATGTTATAACGCATGATACTTTATAGGAGTACAAATATTGTGAATAATAGAAGGTGCCAATTATAAATTTTATCTATAATCAAAGAAGTCTTTAACTTGATATGGCTAAGGACTTCTTTGATTGTTAAGATATAAATTTCAGTGAGCTTTTTAGCTTAACTACGTTTCAATAACAGGTATCTTTCTGTTGGTACGTTTAACTAAGTATAACTTTTTTTCTTTAATATTAGCCTCTTCAATAAGAGCCGATTTTCGAGGTTTTTTGTTGCGCTTGCCCCACCATACCAAGAAGCCGGTTATGGGTAAACTGGCCCCAATTAACGATGCTAAAAAGGCCATGATTTTTCCTGGAAAACCAAGTACTGTACCAATATGAATATCATAATTCATTTTGCGCAATTTTTGACCAAATCCAGCTTTATCGTAAGATATGGCATAAGCGTCTTTGCGTTTCATGGGCTGTAACGTGTACTGATCAAAAGTATAGCTTTTATTGTTGTAAAACTGGCCGGCTGTAGGATAAACCATGATGTCAATAGCTGATTGTGCATCTTCAGGATTAGGAAAGTTGTAGTAAAAACCCATTGATTGTGGATTATCTGCCAATACTTTGTTCCAAAGTATATCCATAGCTATCTTAGGTTCTAATGCTTTATTGCGCTGTAAGCTATCTGATGATGAACGTCTAAACTCTTTCATCTTTTCCCCACCGGTAGTTACCCAATACAAACCATTACTGAACCAACTTAAGCCGATAACCATGCCTGTAAACGCAATGGCTAATAGAAAGAGCATGGAATAGAATCCTAATACGTTATGCAAATCCAAGTTTACCCGCTTGAAAGAAGCACCCCATTTAATTTTAAAACTTTTGTCGCGTGTGGCTCTATTCCATTTTTTTGGGTACCACCATACTAATCCTGTAATAAGCAGAACTACAAAAACCAGCGTGGCATAATTTACAATGGGGCGACCAATGTTGTATGGTAGCCATAATGCTCTGTGCCCGTTTAAAATAAACCGGAAAAAGTCTGTTTGTCCTCTTTTACTAATCTGTTTTGAAATGATTTGTCCGGTGTACGGGTTTATTTTTAGTAAAACGCCTCCACCTCGGCGGTCTACAACTTTTCCGGCTTTGCGCAAGGTAAGGTTAATAGCTCTTCCTTGTTGGTAATTGGCGTAAAAAGGAACAAAGTTTGGGTATTCAGCTTTTGCAATATTTACCAGAGCCGATGGTGTCAATACCGGCTTTTTCTGGTAAGTAATTTTTGATTCGGGTTCTAGTATGCCGGTAATTTCTTCATTAAATACCCAAATGCACCCGGTAATACATACAATAAACACAATGATACCAGAAGCAAGTCCCAGCCATAAGTGCAGCCAATTATTAATCCGCCTCAATAATGAATCTTTTGATTTTTTTGATACAGTAGTTTGGGGTTTCATTGTGTTAGGTTTTATATGTAATTATTCTATTGCAAAATGATTATTTCAGGTACTGAACAGCGGTAATGGTTCCACCTGATACTTTTAAACCGCGGGTAGCTGTTTGTGTAGAAGCATCAACTTTATAAATGTAGCCTGTACCATCTTTCAGATTGACGCCGATGTAGCCAATCTTGCCATCTTTAGGTGTATAGTTATTAGTGGTTAAGCTGTTAATTTCAGTATTAGCCGGTAATCCACTAACTTTTTTGAAGGTTTTATCTACCACGTTAATAATGCCAACATTTAGCCCGTTAGTGTAAGCACCTTTTTCTGCTTTAGTAGTAGCAGCAACAATAAATGTATTATTACCTAGGTACAGCCAATTGGTGATATTCATGCCAGCGCTTGCGTCTTCAAAGTTGAACAAATAGGATTTATCAAACTCTGTTGTGCCGGCTTTGATACGGACAATAGCTGATGGTTTGGCTGAGCTAAGCTTAGTTCCATCAGTGGCTACTGACCCAGAGAAGCCATAAACATCATTATTTTCGGTAACCGCTAAACCATCTGTAAAATACTTACCAATAAAACTGGTGCGGTTATCTTTAATCACCTTCTCCAGCTTCATATCAGCATAATTGAAAACAGCAATCCAAGCACTATCAGGATAGGCGGTTTTAAAAGTATTGTCTTTAATACAGAAATAAGGCGCATATACCTTGTTACCTACTTGTTTTATCCAGCTAAAGTGAGCTAACTCGCCATTGCCTGCAAGCTGTAAGGTATTCGTTGTACCTTCAGAGGTAATTAGCAGATTATTCGTATTAACTTTATACCAGGTAGACAGCGGACTTGCAGGGCTTCTTGAAATTTTAAACAATAATAAATCATCATCAACAGGAGCAAAGGCCTGAACTGTTTCTGTTTGGAAGTTGGTGAGTTTGTTTAGCTTACCATCTTTAATATTGTAAGCTGTTACTGCACCCGGGTTTCCCTGGCCATATAGCATACTGAAAAACTTATTATTGCTGGTTACATAGTAACGGTATGTGCCATCCTGTTCTACCCCGCTACGAACGGTAGTTATAGAACCGGTATCCAAACTGCTGGAAGTAAGTAAGTAGTCTGCTACACCGGTGGAAGCTGCCGGAGTAATTGTTACAATGTATTTGCCCGAGTTGCTAGAAGATCCACCAGAGTTGTCAGGATTTACAGTATCGTTTGTGCTTTTTGAGCAAGACGCTAAAGATGCTGCTATCAATAGCGTTGCTAGTGTAGTTTTAATATTCATATTAAAAATTATTTGTGGGTTTTGTTAAAGAAATATCTGAGGTTAAGGTAGAATGCGCGTCCAGGCTTTTGCAAACTGAAGTTGTCGTATAGGTAAGCATTAAAGAGATTACGACATTCAAGCCCAACATTGTATTTACCGCCTGCCATGGTGTAAACCAAGCTAACATCATGGCTTATTTGCTGTGGAATACCATATTTTTTTTCAGTTTCATTTCTGCCGCCATAGCTTGGCCAGTAAAGCCAGAAAGCATGTACATATAGTAGGTTGTAACTGATATTTAAATTATTACCCGACCTTCCTACGTTTTTGAGCGATACAGAAGCATCACTGTTGCCAAATAAGAAAGGAATGTTTGGCATTTGATCTTTGTACAATAAACTTACGCTGGTATAACCAGGTTCATATTTTTGCAAGTTTTGCAGGTACTGGTAAGTGAGCGTTGTCCCAACAGAAAGCCAGCTCCGATAGGAGTATCTGATTTCGCCATCACCACCAATGGTGCTTACGCCATCACGATTATCTGCTACCAATTTGGTTTGGTTATTATTTAGCCTGTAAAAGATGAAGTTACTTGCATGCCGATAGAATGCATTAGCATTTACTAAAAACCGGTTATCTGAGTTAATAGCAAAGTTGTAGTTCAAACCTAAGTTCACATTTTTGCTTTGCTCTGGCTTCAGGTTTGGATTGCCTTCTTGATTTTCAACATCACCGAAAATCTCTTGAGCCTCTGGTAATCGATTTGTTAATTCGTATGAAGATTTTATTTGCAGGTTAGGGATTACAAAATAGGTTGCTGCAACACCATACCCGAATTTATTGGTTGAAGCCTGGCCTTGAGCATTGCCGGTAACATTGTGTTGGTACAACTGTTTACCAAAAATTGAGGCACTCCACTTATCTTTTATATCATAGGTATAGCCAATCCCTAATACATTCTTTTGCGTTTTCTTCGGTAGCTCGTTTGCGGTAACAGTAGGATTTAGTACATCGCTGCCTTTGCGATTAAAGGTGTTAAAAACATCGCTTACTGCAATGCTTTGATTATCACTCAGGCGGTAGTTCGCCATTGCTGTGGCAATACCATTATGGTTTTTGTATTTGTACAAACTTCTGGACCGTTCACCATTAGATCCAGTAGGTTTAAGAGTTCCATACCAATCATACCGGCCATTTACGGTATCAATATTTTGTTCGGTACCTAAGTTGTAGTTGGCATTTAAGGTTAAATCAAGACCTTTAATGAGGTTTACTTTTTTGTATTTGAAGGTGGGCATTACAATATCACCCCGACGATGCCAAGCTCCAAATACAGAAACCATGCGAGCGCCTGTTTGTATCTCTTTATAGTTTTTACCTAGAGTAATACCGAATAATAGTTTATCGGCAAATCTCTTGTCAACCACGCCAATATTGGCAATTAATGTTTCATTGTGATACTGATCATGAAACCGGCGTACAATAGCGTTTGGTGTATAAGCTCCTGTATAAGCATCAGAAACATCAACTTTAACTTTATAGTCGTTATCCGAATAATTTTGAAATGCATTTAGTTGTAGGGTATAGCCCTTTTTGCTGGTAACTGCTGCGTTAATTACGCTACGGTGCGTATTAAAAGAACCATAGGAGTATGATGCATCGATGTAGTTGCGATAACGGTCGCCAGTAATAATGTTAATTGCGCCTCCCAATGCATCGGAGCCTAACCATACAGGTACAACACCCTTGTAAACTTCAACGCGTTCGGCAATATTGATAGGGATATTGTTGATTTGGAAAGAACTACCAAAGTTTTCCATGGGTATTCCATCAATGAAAAAACGCACGTGATTGCCTGACAAACCATTGAGTGATAAGTTAAAATCTGAACCTACACCACCTGACTCCCGAACACGTACACCCGATACCCTATCAAGCGCATCTGCTAAGTTTAGCGTAGTATTATATAACTTTTTAGCATCTACAGCTGTTACATTAAAGGCTTGACGATTACTTTCCTGAACAGCACTACGTCCGGTAACAGTAACTGTTTGCATGTCAACAGTATTGTCGTCTAGGGTTATTTTTAAAGTAGCATTGTTAGTTTGGTTCAGGCTAACCTGTTTTACTTGTGTTTTATACCCTATAGCACGTAGTACTAATGTATAATGACCTGGTTTTAAATTGCGTAGCATGAAAAAGCCTGAATCATCAGAAATAGTGCCGGAAGTAGTGTTCTGTAGAGTAACGGTAACTCCTGCAAGAGGCTCGTCTGCATTGTTTTTCAGATAGCCCTTGAGCGTTGATAAGTTTTGAGCGTAGGTAAAAAAACTACAGGCACACAAGAATGCCAATAGCAGATTTTTTGTAAATTGCATTGCTTTTTAAATGACTCTTTGAGAAGCATCCCAGTTCCCGCTGGGAAGAGCCGTATAGTTCCCGCTGTACGGCTCAATTTTTATATTGCTTTGACAAATATAGTCTTATTTAGATTAATTCCAAACAGTGTTCTTTGATTTGTAGTTTATATGAATTGTTATTTGCATATAAAATTCTGTAATACAAGGTATTATATTGAATTAAAAAAGCTAAATATTTAAAACGAGGCTATTCAATAAAAATATAGGAAGGGATATAATCTTCTAATGAAATGTAAATAATAGTAATTCGGGCAGATAAGGCAAGTACCCGAGTCAATTTGGATAATTCTATATTTTCAATATCAAAATTAGCTTTGGTTTTTGCCATCAAGTGTCAAAATTGTTTTTATGGTCGGATTATAGTTCTGCTTAAAACTCTGAAATGCATAAGTTTATTCGGTAGATACGCATTACTGATCGAATACAGTCTGCTTTTCTGTTGAAATAGAGTTTGCGTTGTTAATAGTATGTTTATAAAGTCTTGTATTATATAGATTAATCCATTGCTGGGCATTTGAAAGCTTGTTAAGGCATTCCGTTAACGCTAAATAATTGTTAGCGGAATATTATATAATTAATTGGCTGGTAGCCGTAGGCAAGTAAGCTATACTTTTATAGCACAAACTAAATTGTATGAAAGTATTTACTCTAACTATCATTAGTTCATTTTTTGCGTTTCAGCTTGCTACTGCTCAAAGCAAGGTAATGGTGGCTGCACACCGTGGAGACTGGCGTAATGCTCCGGAAAATTCACTAAGAGCATTTCAAAGTGCTGCTGCCATGGGGGTTGATATTGTGGAGTTGGATTTAAAAAAGACTAAAGATGGCGAAATCGTAATTATGCATGATGAAACCATTAGCCGTACTACTGATGGTAAAGGTAAACCTGCCGATTATACTTTTGAAGAGATTCGTCAATTGAGATTGAAAAACGGGTTAGGACGTGTAACTGCCTACAATCCGATACCAACGCTTAAAGAAGTAATGTTGGCACTTAAAGGTACTTCGGTTAAAGTAAACTTGGATAAAAGCTGGCCTTATTACAATGAGGCTTACACCATTTTACAACAAACCGGCACATTAAAGCAGGCCATATTCAAATCTGAACTACCTTATGATAGTTTGAAAGCTCGATATCCACAATTGATAAGCAACATTATTTATATGCCGGTGGTCAATTTAGATAAACCCTACGCTAAAAAGTTTATTACTGATTACCTGAAAAATATGAAGCCTTATGGTTTCGAAATGAACTTTACACGAGATACTTCAAAAATATTGACTGATCATCAGTTTATTACCAAGACAGGTGCTAAAATTTGGATTAACTCATTATGGGCATCATTGAATGCGGGACATGATGATGACTTAGCTGTGGATGAAAATAATAAAAAAGATAGCTGGGATTGGATCATTGCCCATGATGCCGCCATTGTTCAAACAGATAGGCCACAGCAGTTGCTTGATTATTTACGAAAAAAGAAGTTACATGAGTAACCTCTTATGCTAACCTATAGTTTATATTAAATATGAGTTGTTCGTGTTTTCGCTTAATCATGTAATATGAAAAAAATACTATTGTTTGTATTGTTCGCTTGTACAAGTTTTACTGCTTTTTCACAAGCAGTAAAACCCATGCTGCTTGACAAAGCCAATGTATCTGCCAATTGGATGCAGATTAAAAATTACTATCTACTTACCTTGTTACAGCAAGACGTAGAAGTTAGTAAAATGTTAATTAATGATCCGCAACTTGCACGGCTTACCAAAGAAAAAGTAGATGCCTGTACGGCATCTTTAAACTGTAAAGAGGTTTCGTGTTTTACCGCTAATAACAAGTTTTCTGATACGGAAATCAAATTGGTGAGTGATAGGTTACAGGCATTGTATCAGCCAGCAAACCCATTGGGTAAATTGGTACAGGGAAAACTTACTCCATCAGGTAGGTATAACCTCTATAAAGATGCTTCACCTGTTGAACTTTTAGTAAAAGCCTGGGAGCAGGATGCAGCAGGTATCAATTACGTAATTGATGTTTATGCCGGAGGGCAAAAGCCCAACTATCCACAAATTGATTCTATCAGCTTTAACGTTAAAGCGAAAAGCTATCCTATATTTTTATACAATGCGGCTGGAGTTTTGGCAGAAGATGCTAAAACTGAAAAGTTGTTCTTTGAACCCGGAATGCAAGCAGCGCTGCTTTATTTGGAAATAAATGGTAGGCATGATCCTGCAAATTATGAACCTATGCAAAACACGGTAAATAAGGCTGCCGTCGAACAGATTAAAATTACAAAGTGGAGTACCTACCCATACAGTGTAATTCTGGTCCCCGGGGCTGGTGCCGACGATCTCACCACTGAAATTACTCCCGATGGTATGCTAAGGTGTCGTTTGGCAGCACAGCAGTACTTTAAACATGCTGCACCTTTTATTATGGTATCTGGCGGTAAGGTACATCCTTATAAAACCAAGTACTGCGAAGCTGAAGAGATGAAGAAGTTTTTGGTTGAAACGGTGCATGTGCCGGCAAGTGCCATTATTATGGAGCCACATGCACGGCATACAACTACCAACATGCGTAATGGTGCTAGATTGATGTTCAAGTATGGCATACCATTAAATAAACCCGGAATAGTGATTACCGACCGATCGCAAACTAATGGTATTATCAACATGGCTGCGCGTTGTATGAGGGAGTTAAAATATGTGCCTTACAATCTAGGCAAACATATCTCTGATACCGAAATTGAATTTTACCCTCTTACAAGTGCTTTGCAAATTAATCCTTATGAGCCACTCGATCCATAGAATTTTAATAGAAGCTTAACAATGAAAAAAATACTTTGTCTGGTAGTTGTACTTTGGGTGTTATCCTCTTTTGCAGGTAACCAGTTTAGTATGCGCATTAATAAGGAAACTACGGTTGATTCATTAGGGGCATGCCAGGGTGTTTCCTATCAGCGTGGGCGTATTTTCCTGTATGGTGATCGTGAAGTGGGCGTAATCAGGGAATACAAGCTAATTCATGATAGCTTGGTATACCAGCATAAAGAAAGTAAATTAACCATTAATGGACAAGATGTAATTAATCATCCAACCGGGATTGCTTATAACGGTTCAGGGCCTACGTTTATTGGTAATTCTGTCAGGCTGAACGCAGATGGCACAAAGTGGCGTGCAGTAATTTACTTAGTAAATTGGAACGGCCTGCTTAAAACCGGCACTTTAGATGGGAACTTACTTAATACCATTGAAGATGATGTTTGCATTCAAGGTACACGGCCCGAGTATGTAAAGTATCATAATAAATGGTACGTTGCCACTGCTGACTATGGTAAAAACGGCAACGAAGTGCGCTTATACGATCCTGAAAAATTAAGTAGTTGTAAGAAGACTAGTGAACCGGGCGTGTTATTTAAAAACTTCACCTGTACACCTTGGGTTCAAAATCTTCACTGGTTAGCTGATAAAGGCCAGCTAATGCTCATTCAAAACAAAATTGAAGGCAGACAATGGTGCTTTACCTATGTTGATTTGGAAAAATCACTCAATACAGGAAAGCAGGTGGTAATAAATCGGCAAGATAATTTTATGCGTGACGATGAACTGGAAGGTTTTGCTTATTTAAGCAGTAGTGATAAAGGTATTGCCGTAACCTCATTTAAAAAAAACAATGTAAATTACATAAGTACACGCTGGTAGAAAGCTAGCTTATAAAGGTACTGAAGAAGCCGGACACCCGTCCGGCTTCTTATTTTCTATTAATATAAACTTAACTTTAATGTAGCTCAGGGTTAAGATACCTAGTATAGCTTTGTTGTCAATATTACAAGGTATTCTTTTAAACTTTGCACTTGTGTTATAGATAACAAAGTTCCATTGGGAGGATTGTAATTAGAACTATTGATTCAACTTAAAAGCGATGCCTATGTAAAACCGACAACTACGCTCCGTATCGGTTCCGGCGATTAAAAAGAACCGGTGAATGTTGGCGCATTCACACGGTCCGGTCCATTGTCAAGTCTCTGTATTAAGCGCTCACAAGCTTCATGTCTCTTTAAACAATAAACCTTTAAAAATATGAATAAAAAGATTACCTATAATCTTTTAAGGAAACTCCTTTTTCTTTTTATTATGGCTTTTCTGGTTACGGAACAGGTAACAGCACAGAATAGTCAGAGCTCAATAAAGATATCCGGTACTGTAAATGATGAAAATGGCCGTTCGCTGCCAGGAGTTACAGTACATATGAAAGACTCTAATAAAGGTGTATCTACAGACGCAGATGGTAAGTATTTTATCTCTGCTCCTAAAGGTACTGTTCTTGTTTTTTCATTCATAGGTTATTTTACCCAGGAAAGAACAATAGGTGATGATACTAACATTACTATTCAGCTAAAACCACAGGCAAACACGCTTAACGAGGTGGTGGCTATTGGTTACCAAACCATACGTAAAAGCGATGTTACCGGTTCTATTGCCAGCGTAAAATCAAGCGATCTTAACCTTTCTTCACCTACATTAGGCCAAGCGCTTGTTGGTAAGGTATCTGGTGTACAAGTTTCACAAACTGGCGGTGCGCCTTATACCAGTCCAAAAATCAGGGTTAGGGGTATAGGTTCATTCAACGCCAGCTCTGATCCATTGTACGTTATTGATGGTTACCCTTCTGGAAATGACATTTACATTAATCCTGAAGATATTGAAAGTATCGACATTTTAAAAGATGCCGCCTCTGCCGCAATTTATGGATCACGCGCTTCAGGTGGTGTTGTGTTAATCACTACCAAAAAAGGTAAAAAAGGCAAAGGTCAGTTTGAGTATGATGTGCAAACCGGCGTCAACCAGTTGGCTCATAAAGTAAAGTTGCTTGATGCCGATCAAGCTGCTTTGTTACTTATTGATGGCCGTAACAATGCTTACCATGACCTTTGGGTTAACAGTGGCCATGTGTGGAACGATGCTATGTATTCTGACAATAATGCGACCCGTGTAGCTAACGTTAGTAATACAGGCAGTGTGAGTATTCCTGATGGGTTGTATAACTTTGCTACACAAACCCCTATTAAGCAAACGGTAAATACCGATTGGCAGGATGAGCTTTACCGCAATGCGATTATGCAAAGGCATACCTTATCGTTTTCGGGCGCATCAGATGCTATTCGTTATTATGTAAGCGGTTCATACCAGAATCAGCCAGGTATTATTTTAAGTACTGGACAACAGCGGGTTAACTTCCGTACCAATGTTGACGGTGATGTTAACAAGCGTATCCATATCGCAGCTAACATTTCTTATACACAAAATAACAACCAGGAAACCCAGGAAGGACGTTTTGACCATAGCCCAATTCTTGGTGCGCTTATTTATATGCCTTACCTGCCTGCTTATAATGCAGATGGATCATTGGCTACAAATGCTGAAGCAGCCGGCTCAACTCAATATGGTTACCAAGGCATTGAAAATCCGCTTGCACTTGCAGAGCGTATCAAAATTAATAGAAAAGGATACCGTAGCCATTATAATGCAGCTGCAACGTATCATATTTTACCAGGCTTTGATTTTAAAGCTAACCTGGGTACCGAAACCTACACTGAAAAGTATGACTATTATTACCCAACTACGTTAAGTAGCGGTACTTTTGCTCCGGGCTCACAACAATCAATCTTAGCTGCTAATGCACAGGCATCAAACCTGGAAACTGTTGACAAACTTGCCGAGTTTACCTTAAACTATAACAAACAAATAGGTAAACACCACTTTGATGCTTTGGCTGGTTACACTGCGCAAAGAACTACTGCTGATTATATTAGCGTAAAAGCTAATGGCTTTCAGAATGATAACATTCCGGAAATATCAAATAGAGGCGCCTTGGCTGCTAACTTTTCGTTAAACTCAGCTTACAAAAGCGCATATACGTTGTTATCATACCTTGGCCGTGCCAATTATAACTATGCAGGCAAATACTTTTTAACAGCTTCATTCCGTGCTGATGGTTCTTCTCGTTTCGGACCGGCAAATAAATATGGCTACTTCCCATCAGTTGCTGCAGGGTGGAACTTGTCTGACGAAAACTTTTATCATGACTTCCTTGGTGAACAGTCAACTGTTAAGCTTCGTGCAAGCTGGGGTAAAAGCGGTAACTTCAATATTCCAAACTACCGTATCCAGCAAACATTAGCAACAAGCCCTAGCGGTGCTGTGCTTGATGGTAATAGCGCGGTAACTACAACTTACCCAGGTGGTATTCAAGATAATAAGTTGAGCTGGGAAACTACTTCGCAGTACAATATTGGTACAGATATCTCTTTGTTTAGAGGCCGCCTTTCAATCATTGCCAACTACTACTTAAGCTATTCCTACAATTTATTGTATAATCAGCCCATTTCGGCAATAGCTGGTAGCACTACCATTTTGACCAACCTACGCGATTCGAAAATCCGCAATACTGGTTTTGATTTACAGTTAGATGGCAAGATCATCAATACTAAAGATTTCAACTTTGGTGCAAGTGGTAACATTTCACTAAACCGCAACAAAGTGGTTAAACTGCCACCTAATAACACAATTATTATCAACGGTGCAGAGCGCTCTTACCTTACCAGCATTACTCAACAGGGACAGCCAATCGGTATGTTTTATGGTGTTAAAGTTGGTGGTGTAATCACTGCTGAAAACCTTGGCAAGACGGCTCCGTCTGCATCTCAAACCAACCCGGCCAAAATTGGTGACCTGTGGTTTGTAGATACCAACAACGATGGTGTGGTAAACGATGCTGATAAGACTATTATTGGTACACCATATGCTAAGTTTACTTATGGCTTTGCCTTAAACACCAGCTACAAACGGCTTGACTTTAATGCAGGATTTAACGGTTCATACGGCAACCAGATACTTGATGGTCAAGATTATTACCTGTACAATATGGAAGGCTCAGGTAACCAGTATGCCGACGTAGCGGACCGCTACCGTAATGCTGCTAATCCGGGTAATGGTACAGTTTACCGTGCTTCACGCGCTGGTACGCAAAGTAACAGTACACGTTTATCAACTTTTTACCTGCAAAGCGGCTCATACCTGCGTTGTACTAACTTAACATTAGGTTATACTCTACCAAGCTTTTTACAACACACCTTAGGCCTAAGTAAAGCACGTGTTTTTGCAAGCGTTGTTAACGCATTTACCATTACAAAGTATAAAGGCTACAATCCCGATGTAGATTATAACTACTCTGGCGCTGCTACAAACAGCACGCAACCTGCTAACCTTGCACCTGGTATTGATTATGGTACTTATCCGCTGGTTAGATCATACAACCTTGGTGTTAATGTTACTTTCTAACAAAGATTAAAGATTTAGAGATGAAGAAGCAAAATATATTAATTGCAACACTGGGCCTTAGTTTGTTGATGGGCACATCTTGTAAAAAAGACTTTCTAAACGAAAGCGATCCTAATGCCATTACAGTCGATGCAAGCTATCAGTCACCAAACGACGTATTATTAGCTGTTAATGGTATTTACCAATCATTACGTAGTGGAAATAACGTTGGTGAAACCAGTGATTTGTGGACAGATCAACGCTCTGATGATACTGGTACCAACGATAACCAATCGAACTCGGGCGAGCCTTTTCAATTCAACAACTTTTCAATACTGCCAAGCAACACTTATCTGAAAAGCCATTGGGTATCTTTATATACAACCATTAGCCGCGCCAATGTAGTGTTATCACACATTGATGCTGTGCTTTTTACTGATAATACTTTAAAGCAGAAATACGCCGCCGAAGCTAAATTCTTGCGTGCGTTTACTTATTTTCAATTGGTGCGCCTTTGGGGGGATGTTCCTTTGGTAACTAAAGAATTAAAATCAGCAGACGAAGTTGCTGCGTTAACCGCCAGAGTTCCACAAGCTACAGTTTATCAGCAGATAATTTCCGATTTGACAGACGTTGTTAATAGTCCTCTACCAAACCTTCAGGCATCAACCGGCAGAACATCTAAAGCTGCTGCTAATTTCCTGTTGGGTCAGGTATACCTTACCATGGCAACTACTCTGGATCAGGCCAACCGTACAACAAATTTAAATAATGCTAGAACTGCATTATTAGCTGCATACAACATGCGTACTTTTGGTACTTTAAGCAGTATTCCTTATACCGACGTTTTTGACGTATCTAAGAAAACAACCTGTCCTGAATTAATCTTCCAAATCGTAAACATCCAAGGCGATCTTAACTATTACTCGTCAATTGCAGCAAATAACCAGGCTAAAGGTGAAACTATCAATTCACAAAAGATATCTTCTGGTGTAGGTTATAACGTTACGCATGACTTAATCAATGAATACGAAACAGGCGATCCTCGTATGGCTTTCTCTGTAAAATATGCTAACGATCCAATTGTAAAAGATTGGTTTGTTACCAAATTCAAGGACGTGAGCACTGCAGCTGGTGTTAACGGCTACGGAGGTAACGATTGGATTTTAATGCGTTATGCAGACTTAATCCTGATGTTAGCTGAAGTAAGTAACTATCTTGGCGATACCGCTGGTGCTATCCAGTATTTAGATATGGTACGTACCCGCGCAGGTATGCCTACTTATGCTGTGTCAATAACTAATGCTGATTACAGTAGCAGATACCCAACCCTTAAATTGGCTATTATGCATGAGCGCCGTGTTGAGTTAGCGTTTGAGCATCATCGTTGGTTTGACCTTTTACGTACACTTAACAACGATGAACTGGTAGCTTATTTTAAAGCTAAAAAACAAACAGATTTTGGTTTGGCTCAATTAAGTAACTTTACCAACAAAGACCGATACTATCCGATACCGTTTGATGAATACAAACTCGACCCGGTAAAAATGTATCAAAATCCGGGATATTGATATTAATAAAAAAAAGAGAGAGGTGTGCTTCTCTCTTTTTCTTTATATGCTAATGAGGTAAGAGAACTGAATAGCAATATTTTAATAGAGAGTTTTTAAAACAGCATTAAAATTGGTTTTTTACCAAACAAAAGTTACATTGAAAGCAGGATAGTGCCTGTTCTATTTAACCATGAAAAGACGTTCAGCTTTAAAAAGTATTGGCGGTGCAATGTTGATGCCTGCTATAGCGTCGGCTATTCCGTTAGCTGACAAGCGCCCTGTTTTACGCATTGCTCATATTACGGATGTGCATTTGAAAAATGATTTAGGTGCACCGGCTAAATTTGTACAATGCCTGCACCATGTACAGCGTCAAACACCTAAAGTGGATTTAATACTTAATGGGGGAGATATGGTGTTTGATATGAACAAAGAGAGTATCATCACTATTGATGCGCAGTGGAAATTAATGCATCAGCTCACGAAAGCTGAATGCAGTTTGCCTATTCACTACATTTTGGGTAATCATGATATCTGGTGGAATGAAAGCGATAAAGGGCAGGCTTTATATGGCAAACAGTATTCGTTAGAGCAACTGCAGTTGAGCAAACCTTATTATAGCTTCATCAAGACTGGTTGGAAATTTATTATGCTGGATAGTGTTCACTTAGATATTGATGGAACCTGGTATATTGGCAAACTAGGCGATGAACAGTTTGCATGGCTGGAGAATGAACTAAACCAAACCTACGATATGCCGGTGCTGGTAATGTCGCACATTCCTATCCTAACAGCCACTAACCTGATTGAAGACAATATTGTTAACAAGTGGGTAATGCTGGGTGGCGATATGCATACTGATACTTCAAAAATTATACAGCTATTCTACAAGCATCCTAATGTAAAGCTGTGCCTGAGTGGTCATATTCACTTGCGTGAGAAATTAATTTATAACCATGTTACTTATATATGCAACGGCGCTGTAAGTGGTGCCTGGTGGAAGGGCAATCGACGGGAAACAGCGCCAGGCTATGGTTTGCTTGAATTGTATGCGGATGGAAGCTTTGATGAGCAGTACATAAGTTATTTATAACTCACTGATGACACATCAGATAATAAAGCCCTACAAATTTGCAGGGCTTTATTTATAATCAGAATTATTGTCAAAGCTGACTTGATAAATTTTTTATTCCACAACCAAAATGGCTGGACCAAACTCTTCAAAGTGTATTGCCTGCGGGTTGACACCTTGTAGACGTAAATAATCAAAGTGTTTTTTGATAAATAGACCCGGGCCGCAGATATAATAATCGGCATTGGGAACTATCGCATCTTTAACTTTTTCTAAATCCACATATCCTTCGTAATAATTATCTTGAGTTTCCTGATCTAGTTTGTCATAAAAGTTATGGATTGACATAGAGGTGTGTTGGCTGCTCAGCTCGGTTACTCTGTTTTTGAAAGCATGTACAGCATAGCCCCGGCAACCATGTATCCAGGTAATGGGCCTGCTTTTTCCTGATTGGGTAACGTATTCTAGCATGCTCATAAAGGGGGTTAAGCCTACACCGCCGCTAATAAATACCACAGGTGTGTTTTTATCCATATCTAGAGTGAAATCGCCAGCAGGTGGAGCTACCTCAATAACATCACCCTCCTGAATTTTATTATGCAGTAAGTTGCTGACAAAGCCTGCCGGACGTTCTTCGGTACCTCGTTCTCTTTTTACAGAAATACGGTAATATTCACCATTTGGAGCGCATGATATACTATATTGACGAGGTTGTAATACTTTCAGTTCAGGTACATATAAACGTACGGTAATATATTGGCCGGGTAAAAAGTCAGCTACTTTGCCACCATCACAAGGGTAAAGATAAAATGAAGTAATTTCTTCCGATTCGTGTTCTTTTCGTTGAACTACAAATGGGCGCCAACTGCTCCATCCACCTTCTTTAGCAACCGAGCCGCTGTATAAATCAGCTTCTACACCGATCATGATTTTTGCCAGCTGGTTGTAAGCGGCAGCCCAGGCATCAATGAGCTCAGCGCTTGCAGCTTCACCCAGTACCTCACTTATAGAAGCCAACAGGTGTTTACCTACTATAGCATACTGTTCTGGCCGAATATCCAAGCTTACATGTTTGTTAGCTATTTTGTTAACAGCATAACCCAAAACAGCAGGATTGTCAATATGCTCTGCATAAGCTAGCACTGACATAGCTAAAGCTGTTGGTTGGGCACCTGTATGCTGATTGGCACTATTAAATACGTTCTTTAACTCTGGGTTTTGAGTAAGCATACGGTTGTAAAAATAGGTAGTTAAGGCTACACCATGTTCTTTTAAAACCGGAACTGTTCCCCTCACTAATTCTTTCTGCTCGTTTGTCATAACTTTTATTTAATATATAAATATCTTTTTATCTTTTATTGGTTGTGCAAACATAAAGAAGTATTTATTAAAGGACAAAATTATCTTTTATTATTTTTTATATCTTTGCTTGCTTATTAGCTATGGCGGTATTTTCAAAAACTTGTGAGTATGCAATTCGTGCTGTGTTTTATATTGCGCATAAATCAGCTTCGGGCACCAGGGTAGGCATTAAAGATATTGCTTTCGGAATTGATTCGCCGGAACTATACCTAGCTAAAATTTTACAAGATTTGAGTAGAAAAGGGATCATCAGTTCTGCTAAAGGTCCTAATGGTGGCTTTTTCGTAGATGAAAGCTCTCTTGCTAGACCTTTAAGCGATATTGTAGAGGCTGTGGATGGTAATGCAATTTTTTATGGATGTGCTTTGGGTTTAAAGCAATGTTCAGAAATCAATCCATGCCCATTACACAACCAGTTTAAAGCTATAAGAGATCAAATACATCATCTGCTGCATCATACTACCATTGGTAACTTTAACGAAGAATTGATGGCTGGACTACTTTCTTTGAAGAAATAGTACAAGTTCAACATTAAAAAAGTACTTGATAACGCCTCAATTCTGTTTCAGACACTAAAAGAAATGAATCCATAACTTCTGCACTACTCTTCAATATGCTATCGGCAAAAACAATAGCTTACATTAATTTGTAACATTCCTGTTTCAAACTAATCTTCCAAGCCGTATTACATCTATATACTAAAATAAGATACATGAAAAAATTAATGTTATTAACCACTTTATGCTTATTCATTCAAACCGGTTTTGCACAAAATATGGACTTACGCAATCGTATTGAAGTAACCGGCAATGCTACACAAGAAATTACTCCAGATATTATTTATGTTTCTATATCGCTCAAAGAGTACATGGATGGTAAAAACAAAGTAACTATCGATCAACTGGAAAATCAATTGGAGAAAGCAGTTAACAGCGCTGGCGTACCTAAAGCTGATTTTACCATTAACAATGTTTCTGCTTATAACAATACATACCAGAAAAAAAAGAACCCTGATTTTTTGGCTGCTAAACAGTACCGGCTTAAACTACAGGATTTAAACCGATTAAACCAAATATTGGCTGTTGTAGATGCTAAAGGAATACAATCAACTAATGTTGATAGCTATGATTATTCAAAAATGGATGCAATAAAACGCGATCTGAAAATTAAAGCTTTATTAAATGCACGTGAAAAAGCCGGATATATGTTAACCGCCGTAGGTGAGAAGTTGGGGCACCCTATTGATATTACCGAAAATGATGATATAAACCTGCCAGCTCCACGTCCGGTCATGTACATGGCCAAAATGGCTACTGCTGATGCAGCCCCAGCAGAAAGTGATATTGACTTTAAAACCATTAAGCTTAACTTTACAGTGAGAGTTATATTTGAAATAGTCAAATAAAATCAATAATAGAAAAGCCTACGAATGAGTAATTCGTAGGCTTTTCTATTATTGCTACCAAGTTTTGCGGAGAGGGAGGGTGCAGAACTTTTGTCTGTAACTAACTCACTGTCAATATATTAACGCGGTAATTTTTTCGAACGCTACGAATCACGCAATGGACGAATAACTAGGTATTCCGGGGATGTTGACCAGGCTATTCCGTGGCAAACTGACCAGTCTGAGAACTGGCGGAATGATGCAGCCAATGCTGTAGAAGCATTATTACAAAGTTAGCTATCTCAAGTTATTATTGGTAACTGATTTCCTTTTCATCAGCCCTGCGTTTTTTTCTCATGGATTCACCCTTGAGATCCAGCCGGTGAGCGCTGTGTACGATACGGTCTAATATTGCATCAGCTATTGTTTTTTCACCGATGACCTCATGCCATTTACTGACCGGAAGCTGTGAGGTAATGATCAGGGATGCTTTACCATGCCGGTCTTCAATGATCTCCATCAGGGCAGCCCTGTTTTGTGCATCAAAAGGCTGCAAGCCAAAGTCATCGAGTATGAGCAGTTGCTGGCGTTCAATCTTTGCGATCTCTTTGATGTAGGAGCCATCAGCCTTGGCCATCTTGAGTTTGGCAAATAGCTTGGGTGTACTGGCATAGAATACCCTATAGCCCTGCATACAGGCCTGGTAACCAATAGCAGAGGCGATGTAGCTTTTGCCAATGCCGGTGCTGCCGGTCAGGAGCACATTCTCATTGCGCTCAATGAAGGTGCAGTCCGCCAGGCGCATGACCAGGTTGCGGTCAATGCTCCGCTCTGCCTGGTAGTTCACCTCTTCAATGGACGCTTTGTAGCGGAACTTGGCATGATAGATCTGGCGCTCTATACGCCGGTTATGCCGGTCATCCCATTCGGCATCCACCAGGTAGGCCAAGAGTTCATCGGCCGTGTAGTGATCTGTTTGCCCGGTTTCCAGGCTGCTTTGAAAAGCATGGAACATGCCGAAGAACTTCATCTTCCGCAGTTTGTCTAAAGTGTTTGTATTCATATGACTTGATTCGTGTTTACTGGTAATAGTCTTCGCCTCTGATGTTATCATGCTCGGGCATGGTAAGTTCATTGGCAAATAAGCTTTCTTCGTACTGATCGAGGTTCTTTTCCAGGATCATTTGTATGGTCTTGTAACTGTACATGCCATAACTCAGGCCTCTTCTGCAGGCCAGGATCAGGCGTTCATTCCCGGCTTTACGGGCAAAGCCCAGCACACCGATGCAGGATCGGTAAGCCTGCTCTGCATGGTGCCTGCGGCTAAGGATATGCTGGATATAAAGGCGCACATCCTCATGGATCGATGCGGCCCAGGACAGGAACTTTTCCGGGTTCCACTCGGCAACGAACTGGTGGGTGGAAGCCAGATGGTCTTTATCCGTAATGTAGCGGTGCAGCCCCTTGGTACGCTTGTGAATGGCTATGCGTTCATAATGATAGAAGGCCTCTACCGTCGTGCTGGAATACAGCAGCTTGATCTTTTTGCCGATGAAGCGGTAAGGCACACTATAGTAGTTCTTATCAGGCCCGAGGCTGACATGCCCGTTTTTCATCACGGTGGCATGAAACTGCTTTTTAAGCTCATAGCGCAACACGGGTAAAGGCATAAGCGTTTCACGCTCTACCTCCTCGAATTGCTGCCTTCTGCTGTAAGGCCGGCTTTGCATCAGCCGGTTATTATGGGCTTCCAGCAGTTCATGAATAGCGGCATTCAGCTCTTGCAAGGAATGATAAACGCTCTTGCGCAGGGGAACATAAATGCGGCTATAGATGATTCTTACGGCACCTTCTACCAGCGCTTTATCACGAGGGCGGAATGCCCGGGCAGGTAAGATGGTCGTGCAATAATGATTGCTGAAGTCTTCAAACGTTTCATTCAGCGTAGGTTCGTAACGGTTACTTTTAGTGACGGCAGCTTTCAGATTGTCCGGAACAATGGCCTCCGGCACGCCGCCAATGTAATGCAGGGTATGCTCACAAGCGGAAATGAAGTCTTCTTTTTGCTGGCTCATGACCGCCTCGACATAGGTCAGCTGGCTGGCCCCAAGTATGCCGATGAAGACCTCGACAGGAATGATCTCCCCGGTATCCCGGTTTGTGATGCTCAGCTTTTGACCGGCAAAATCCACATACAGCTTATCACCGGCCTTGTGGTCGATGTGCATCACAGGGTTAACCCGGGCCTGCCACTGGGTATAATAAAAGCAAAACTGGCTATACTGGTAACCGTCCGGAAACTCTTTACGATAAGCCTCCCAAAGCATTTGACGGGTAACACCGGTACGTTTCAGCTCTTTGTCTACTTTGGGAAAGCAGCGCAGCATGGCTTGCATACGGCTGTTGGGAGAGCGCTCCTTAGCCTTGCCAAACAAGTCTTCCAGCTCTTTATCATTCAAAGCATTGACTTCATCAAAGCTGAAGCCGCTCTCCTTGAAAGAGGCCAGATACTTCTTTACGGTGTTTCTGGATGCGTCTGCCTGGGCTGCTATAGACATGATGCTGCGCCCGTTGGTGTACATCCTTAAGATCTTTCTTATCTTACTCATACTGATCGTAGTGTTAGCCATACTTTGAGAGTTTTGTAACCCTACAAAGATGACGGCTGCTACCGCATCAGCTGCATTCCAGGGGTGGTCAGTTTCGCCCGGAATCCCTGGTCAGTTTGCCCCGGAATGGGGTGGTCAGTTTACGCCGGAACGCCTGACCTCTTTAAGACAGAACACCTGGTCATTTTCAGCAGAATACCCACCTGTTTCTGTTTGCTTTCTGCCAGCCCAGTCGTCACCTCTGTGGCGAAATGTTCACAGTTATATTGCACCAGGTCATAGGACTTTCCCGCCAACCGCAACGCACGCAGGATAACCTGGTGCCGTTCCTGTTCAGTCCCGCTGAAACGGTCGATGCGCACCAGGCTGCGTTCCCCGGCAGCATAATTCCGCACCGTGACCAGCCGCACCCCACCCGTGTGGTGATGGTTCTCGGCAATCCATTCCTGCCCGTCCGACAAGCGTCCCAGGTAGACCGCGAAATGTTTGGTAAGTCCAGTGGCAAAAATGGATTCCACCAACTGGTCACCGGGCTTTAAGAAATACTGTTGCAAATTTTCCATGGTTAAATAAATTTTGTATATATGTTTAAAGTATTATAGATTTGTATCACCAACGTGACATTGTTTCATTTGTCAAATATATACATTGTATCGTTAATGTAACAATGTCTTATTTATAAAACTTTTCAACAACTTACCCACATGGAATCCACATTAAATTCAGAACTGTTGGCCAGTATGCTGAAATCCAAGCGCGGGAAAATGGGCTTAAGGGATACCGCGACAGAGATCGGCGGAATCAGTTCGGCGACGCTCTCGCGTGTTGAACAAGGTAACCTGCCCGATGTCGAGACCTTTATCCGGCTGTGCAACTGGCTCGGCGTATCCACAGAAACCTTTATTACCGGTGAGAAGATCGAGGCGGCAGACATCTCCGAAAAGGAAAAGATTGTCTTCCAACTGCGCTCCAGCCGCGAACTGGATACCGACACCATCAATGCCATGGTACACATGGTCGATATGGCTTTCACCAAATCCAAACGCAATGCCCAGTAAGTCTGTCCTGGCGCGCGGTTTTATGGCAGAGGCTGAACGGATATCCGAAGCCTGCCGGAAAGACCTTGGCATTTCCAAATTCGATCCGCTGGACGCCTTTAAGCTCGCCGAACACCTCCAGGTGGACGTTTTTACCGTCGACGAAATCTTTGGCGATCAAACAGATCATCCGGACTACAGCCGGATGACAGATCCCGATAAATTTTCGGCGATGTGGACGCCAAATGTTCACGGCGAAAAGATCATCATCCATAACGACCGCCATTCCCGCTTCCGCCAGCAAAGCAATCTCATGCACGAGTTGGCCCATATAATCCGTAAACATACCGTCCCGCTGGAATCTGCCATACTATGCGCACAATATGGGTTGCATTATTTTAACCCCGTCCACGAACAGGAGGCCAAATACTTAAGTGGCTGTCTGCAGATCACCCGCGCAGGTTTGCAATGGGGACTCAAACACCTCTCCACCATAGAAAGTATTTCAGACCACTTTTGCGCCAGCGTCGATATGGTCAAATACCGCATAGGTATTACCGGTGTGTCCAAACAGTATAGATTTAGATAACGGTCATTCGACAATAATGCCATTTACCTAAACTGGCATCAGGTATCTTAGTCGTAGTTTCGAAACCAACATTGATCGCTTGTTGCGCAAATTTGAAATCACCCTACAATCCACTCTATATCGGGCAACTTAACGTCCACAAGTCATGATTAACGAATTAGTCAAATTAATTCCAATCGCTTTTTTAATTGCTTCATATCTTCACTGATTTTTACATCAACAATTTTGGCATAGTGCTGTGTTTGCTTTAGTGATTTGTGACCAAGCATTTTTGAAACCGTTTCTATTGGTACCCCGTTAGTTAGTGTGACTGTAGTGGCAAAAGTATGCCTGGCAGTATGAAACGTTAAATTTTTCTTTATACCGCAAGTGTCCGCGATTTCCTTTAAATAAGAATTCATTTTTTGGTTGGTCAATACAGGTAGGACAGTACCATTACTCATACATTTGGGATGCTTTTCGTATTTGGCAAGAATTTTTAGCGCCGGTGGAAGCAAAGGAAGTCTTGTAAATGAATTTGTCTTTTGCCTGGTTGTGATGATCCATTTTTCACCATCTATTCCAATGGTTATATCTGAGTCTTTTAAATTATAAACATCAATATAAGCTAGCCCTGTATAACAGCAAAAAAGAAATATATCACGTACATGAATAATTCGTTCTATTTTAAATCGCTTGTTAGAAATTGCAAGTATTTCTCCTTTTGTTAAAGCAACTGGAATTACTTCCTGTCGTTTAGTTTTGAAGCGTATGAATGGGTCCTTTTTTAACCACCCCATTCTCAGGCACTCCAGGACAATCTTCTTAAAGTTGCCCACATATTTTATAGCCGTATTATGATTGCATTTCTTTTTGCTTTTTAGCCAGAATAAGAACTGAGTAATAAATTCATAATTCAAATCACCAACGTCTATATCATTCTTCTTATATTTCCACTTGATAAAGTTACCTACATGGGAGTATGCGGTTTTATAACGGGTTAGTGTACCAGCAGCAACTTCTAGACCTACTAAAGCTTGCATCTGGACATTGTGTTCAAGGAATGCGGCCATAATGAAATGTTTCTTTTCATCTGCTCCTAAAAGCACTTCTTTAATGCCTTCTGCGGTTATAGGTTTACTGTTTTCAATGAGTTTTATTTTTGCCTGATAGACCTTACAGGATATAAGTTCTAAATATGAATTCAGTTTTTTTACATCTTCGCTTTCACCGGTTGCCCTACCTAATGATGAGTCCCATTGATCAGTTATCCATTGCCTTTTGATGGACAGTTCGCGATGGCTTCCATTTACAGTGATACGGAGATAAACATATCGTTTTTCATTCTTTTGATTTTTTGCTTGCTTTAAATAAAAAAACAAGCCGAAGCTTTTTTCTAACATAACAAATTTTAAATGTCAGCAAAGCTTGAAAGTGATCTTCTTAAATCAAAAATTTAACGATTAGATGTGGAATCAATACCGTAGAGAAACTGCGAATGTAACTTTAATAAAAAGGCCCTTAGGAGATTATTCTCGGTTTTCCGTAATTACCCGTCATTACTTCTTTTAGGGCCTGAGCAGACACTTCTTTTTTGTTTTCCATTAGCCATCTTTTGGCTTGATACACTTGCATGGCAAATACATTAAGAAAACGGTTAAGTTCTTTTGTCGCCACGTTGCTACCATTTACCCTTCCTGAACGTGCGTCCCATTTTGACGGTTCACATTTTCGCTTAGTTGAAATCTCGTTTGATTTACCATTAACTGTGATCTTCAAGTAGATAAATCTGACATCATCACATTTGTTTTTGGTTTGTTTCAAGAAGAAAAAATAACCGAAACTTTTTTCTATCATAAATATGATTTTAAACGATTAACAAATTTAAAGCTAAGACCTTTGCAAAACAAGATGTTCATATTGTAAACATGCTGTTATACGGGCCAATGTTAATGATTTAGTTGAAAATGGTTTCTGACATTTAAAATGATAACTATCTGATTATCAATATAAATTGTTTTCTGACGAAAAACATTTTTAATTTTAGCTTAAATACTTCAATTGCAATTATTTAAGCCTTTAAAGCGTCTTTTTGGAGATAAAAAAGACGCTACGAATGACGCAATGCGGTTGTGAAGATTTTTTGATATTCAAAAGGGCTTAAAAAAACAAAAACCCCCTAATTAGCGAAATTAGAGGGTTTTTTAACTATAAAAGATTCAAGGTTCGAATCCCTCTTTCTTTTAATTTTTACTTGTAAATAATTGATTTTCAATCAGTTATAAACTATTTTTACTTTCAGCGGAGAGGGGGGGTTCAGAACACGCCTTTGTATATAGCTGATTATCAATGTTTTGATTTTAACATAATATAGCCACTCTACGAATCACGCATAGAAGCAAATAACTCTAATTGTCTACATCTAAGTTAAGGATTATTTACTATCAAAACAAATGTTAACGCTTTAGGCACATTCAAATCTATAGGAAGTTACTAGAAGCTATCTTATAAACATTCAAGTTGTTAAGAGGGGGCTAATTTAACCTCTATATTGAACTCAATATTAAATGAATTACCACTGAGACAGCCCTACAAGCGGTAGTATTGCTCGTTTCAATAACGACAAAATTGGCTGATGGTTGTTTATGAAGTAACTTCTAATCTGCTGATTACAAAAAGATGTAACTTGATATAAAATTCAGTCGGAACGCAACTATTTACTGCAAACTTGCATCTTGGATTAAATTTGTTATATGAAAATCGTTGTACCTGCATTTTTGATCATGTTTTATAACCTTCTCTGCCAAGCGCAGACACTTACACGAAGCCAGGCAATAGCGGATATAGATGAGTACAATAAGGTGCTTCGGGAAGTACACTACAATCCTTTTTTATACATAGATGCTGAGGCTTATGATCGTAAGGTGGACAGCCTGAAGCAGACGCTTGATGATACGATAAGTATAAAATCGATGTTACTAAAAGTTTCTCAGCTAACTTCAGCCTTAAATGATGGCCACACGATGCCTGCCGTTGTTCAGCCGCAGTTCAAGGCTGACTTCCGTAAACCGATCTATTTTCCCTTAACTGTTGGAGATAGCCGGAATGGAAAGCTCTATATTATTGATTCATACACACCGGCACAGATTCCATCTGGAGCAATACTGCTCACCGTTAACGGTTTAAATATGATGAAATTTTACAACGATGTACTGACTTACGTTGGCGGATTGCTGCCTTACAGGAAACAACTGGCTCTAGGTCTGCTGAGCAATTATTTATATGATGCTGGTGTTACTGCACCCTTCAATGTTACTTATTCAGTCGATGGAAAGAAATATACCACCACGATTAAGGAAGGTGTAATCTTAAAAGAAAGTTTAGCTGTTGCCTTTCCACAATTTAGAGGAATTGATTACAGCTTCAGGTTAATTGACGGCAAAGTGGGCTATCTGAACCTAATTACGATGGGAGATGACTACAAAAGGTACGGACGTTTCTTTGACTCTTGTTTTACCACGATGAAGAAGGCCAACATCACTACCTTAACTATTGACCTGCGCCAGAATACCGGAGGAAATGCTTTGATAGCACATCTGCTCATTAGCTACTTCAATACTAAGCCCTATGCACTTTCTGGTGGCAGATACTGGAAAGTAAGCCAGCGCTATAAGAACTACCTTGTCAGTCGTGGCGATACAGGGAATTCTTACCTCAGGCAGGTTAACGGAACTATATTTGACCAGAGACAGTGCGGCCCTCAATCCCCAATGTTCACGGGCAACAAGCTATTGTTTGGTGGAAAAATCTATTTGATTACAGGTCCACAAACCTATTCAAGTGCCACGCAATTGGCTGATGCCATAAAGCAGTACCACATGGCTACTGTTATTGGGCAACCAACAGGTGAAAACACCAACGACTTTGGCGAACTGTATAGGTTTGAATTGCCTAACAGCAAGATACAAATGCAGGTAACTACTACATTTGATTTAGGGGCGGACTGCAACGCCAAAAAAAATCAACCAGTAATGCCAGACCATCTGATTCAAGTACGACAAAAGTCACCGTCCGGCAGTAAAGATGCTGTGCTTGAATATATAATGAAGCATGTTAATTAAAAGGCGCATGAGTACCCACGATCTTACCGGAAGCCATCTTATGCACGGGCACCCTATTGGATACTAAATTTTATGGTAAAAAATATGAGGTAATTATAAACAAGCTCGTATGGAATTAGCAAAGTATCCAGGAATACAATTTATTTTAGAGTATTTATGAATAGTTTATAGAAGATATCTCACAGATATCCTGAATTCAAATCTGCACTCAAACACTCGGTTGACAATAACCTAAAATTGCTTGAAAGCACTTGATATTAACTTTCGATATGCATGGTGAATAAGCACAGAACAAGCTAATCAACGGCGTTGACCATTTATGAGATGACTTCTAATCACGCTGCCGCACATGGAAGTGATGCATGGGTTGAACAACCAGTTAAGCGATTAATCGACCAAATGCACCTCTGCTACCGCGTCATCCGCCACCTTTTTTTCCAGTACGCTTTTAGCCGCCAGATAAACCACCGCACCGGCGCCTACCTTATTGATTACATCAAATATACTGAAGGAGATATGAATGTAGTTCAGATTGAAACCATCCACTGTGGTCAGGATATAACCTAACGGGTAAACACCCCAGGTGGTAACGGTGGAAAGGGCCAGCCATTTAAACGCGGTACGTTCTTCGGGTTGCACGGTGTCTTTAAAGCGTTTCCACAGGTTCCATAGCACAACTGGAATGATGATGTAACCCACAGTGGATATGGCACCCCAGATGAGCTTATCACCTACCAGGATATGCCCGTCAGCGCCGATCTGCTGTTCGCCGATGTAGCCGGTAATTACCATAAATAAATCAGCGAACAATAGCCAGAATATCGCCGTTTTGGCCTGGCTGGGCTTGATCTTTAGCATACCTACTGTTTTAAGCAATAGCAACGGCGTGGTTACGGACCAGTCAATATATCGTAGCTGACCGATGGCGTTGTAAGATGTCCTTAATAGCTCTTCCCGTTTGGCCGGGTCGGTAAGGCGGGATAACTCACTGAGCATTTCGTGGTAAAAATGCGCTATCAGCATATAAGATATCCCGGCTACCGCGGCAATGATCGCCGTAAAGTACCGTGAGGTACGGTGCTCGGGTGCTACGCTGGACTTACCCAGCCAGGCAAAGATGAACCCGCCCAGAAAGGCATAAGCTGCAAAAATCATAAAAAAATAGGCCACCATCGATGAAATGCCAACGCTGTTGGCCGTGGGCAGAAAAGAGTCAGAAAAATGCATAATGTTTCGTTTTTAAAGGTGAAAAATGAGGTACTCAAATTGTTGTCAGGGGTGATAGATTGTCTTTTGTAAAAATCTACAGGTATTTCTGCAAACCAAAATTTTCCTTCTCCAGTACCGGCCGCCACAATTCAATCAGCTTTTTATAAGCTTCGCCCACCGGACGTAGTTTCCGGTTCAGGTCATAAAGGCCCAAAGGATTAACCTTGCCGGCGTTGTTGCGTAATGCCGAATCCCAGTCCACCTGATCGAGCAGGCTAAACCAGGTGAAACCCAGTATCGGAAAGCCGTCCTGCTTAAACCGGTAGATATTGGCCCATTCCTTTTTCAGCCAGCTGACGGATCCAGGTTCACTGATGTTCGTTTCGGTATGCATTACCGGCAGGCGGTAACGCTCATAGTATTGCCGGGTGATGATATAATAACCGAATATTTCGCCGGAAGCGGAGGTGCTGCCATCGGCATGGACCAGGTGCTCATTGGTGGCATAATAATCGTTACCCATAATACACTTGGCCTTTGTAACATTGTTATCCATGAACCACTGGTATTCTTCATGGGTCATGCCGTTGTCCAGCAGATACAGGTACATGTCCACGCTCACCGGGTGCCCGTACGACAGATCAAGTGCCAGGAACCGCTTCTCATTTAGAAAATCTGCTTTGGCCCGGCAGTCAGGGTCTTCGGCATGAAAGTATTCGGATGACTCACTTTGAATAAAGGTCGCATCTGGCTGCACTTCTGCAATGGCCTGCATCGCCAAAACGTTGGCTCTACATAGGTTTTTAAGTGCGGTAACGAACCCTTTCTCCGTTTTCAGGCATTCATTCCACCAGCCATACTGCCCGGAAAACATCGCACACACATAAATCTCGTTGACAGGGGTGTAAAATAGCTGCTCCGGGAAACGCTGTGCAAAAGCGCGGGCATATTCCGCAAAGTGCTGCGGCCAGTCGGCATTTTGAAAATCACCTACCCAGTCAGGCACACCAAAATGGCACAGATCCAGTATTGGCCTAATACCTAAGTCCTTCAGTTCCTGCAACGTTTTGTCGGCTATTGCCCAATCATAAGTGCCGGGGCCGGTATGCGCCGTGTAATAGGGCGGCCCATACCGCAGGAACTCGATACCTAAATCCTTGACCAGGCCGAAATCTTCTTTCCAGTGGCCGTAATGACCGGTTTTCTCCATCTCATCGATACGTATCTTCTTACCTTCACTCCAAATGGTAGGATAGCTGTTTTCAATGCCGGTGGCGAATATAAATTTGTTGTGCATGGCTGATGATTTTTCAGATTTATAGAATAGCTAAACGTCCGCCGTCTACAACGAGCGTAGTGCCGTTGACGAACCGGGCCTCATCCGAGGCCATGAAACAAATGGCGGCGGCCAAATCTTCGGGCTCGCCAACTTGCCCGGTTATTTTTTCATCACCATCCTTTACCTCCGGGTTTGACCACAGCATTGGGGTATCCACCGCACCGGGCGCTACACAATTGAAACGGGCTTGTTCATGTGTGTATTCACGGCTTAATCCCCTCGTAAAGGCTTCAATACCGCCTTTACTGGCAGCATAGGGCAGAACGGTTTGCTCGGTCTGGAAGGCATGTACCGAGCTTACATTAACCACCGCCCCCTTTTTCATATACGGTAGGCAGTATTTGCAGAAGGCAAATACCGAGCGGAGGTTCACGTCAATCACTTGGTCCCAATCAGCTATCGAAAGATCTACGATTTTTTGAAACGTCATCATGGCGGCATCATTCACCAGCACATCTATCTTTTTATACTTCTCCACAACCGTCTTGACACACTGTTCAATTTCATCCGTTACGCCCACATCTACCCGGATGAACATGGCTTGGCCGTCTTTTTTGGTGATTTCATCCACCGTTTTTATGCCTGATTTTTCTTCCCGGTCAATCACGATGACAGTACCGCCTTCTACCGCCATTCGCAGGCAGGTTGCCTTGCCAATGCCTGAACCGCCGCCGGTCACCAGGCAAACTTTGTTGCTGAATCTCATAGTTATGGTTTTAAGTGATTTAAATTATGCTTTTCAGATTCTCACTTTCTGCTTTGTAAGAAAGCGAGAATGTCCGTTAACTCTTTTTTGCTTAATATACCCCCGTAAGCCGGCATATTGCCGCCGCCATTTACAATACGGATGGTTAAATCACCATAGGATAATCGTAAGCCGACCTGCGTGAGGTTAGGGCCTCTATATCCGCCTTGATCATTTATCCGGTGGCAGTACAGGCAACCCTTTTTATAAAATAACGCTCCCCCGGCCATTACTTCGGGGTTAGTGGAATGAATATTAACGGCAGTTAATGGCTTGGATTTAAACCGGGGCGACCACGGTGATTTTTCGCCCAGCAGGAACAGTGCAAATACGAATATGACCACGCAAGCCGAACCAAATACGGCCCATGGCCGCCTGATCGGGTGACGTTCGCCCTTGTTGGAAACAAAAGGCAGGGCCAGCAGAATAATTATTGTCAGCGTAGGCCCGATGATGATCATGTACGATTCAATCCTGGCCGGCATGAGCGCAAACAGGGAAAAGATAGAAAGCATGTACCAGTCGGGCGCAGGCGTAGTGTTCAGGTGCGCGGGGTCGGGCGGTGTGGTCAATTCCGGCGGCCCGACAAAATAGGCGAAACCAATGATGGCAATAATGGTGCCGGCTCCAAACAAGACATCGCGCCAGGCCGCATAAGGCCAGAAAGGTACGCCTTTACTTTTCAGCATATCCTGGTACCATTGCCGGTAGGTTTTGGGGTCTACTAGCCGTCCGGCTTCAGGCGGTTCTGAGATGCCATTGCGGATGACCAGCATCAGGTGATAGCCCACAAACAGGAATATAATAGCCGGTATAATAAATACATGGTAGGAAAAAAAACGGCTCAGGCTATGCCCGCCAATGGTATCGCCGCCCAACAGTAAACGTGCCGCCCACTTGCCGATAAAAGGCAATCGTCCCAATTGTTCTGCGGCTACAACCGATGACCAAACCCCGTTTGAATCCCAGCGTAGCAGCTGACCGGTGAAGCCCATGGCTATCGTGAGGAAGAACAACAGTACACCGCTGATCCAGGCCATTTCCCGTGGAAACTTGTAAGCAGCGGTGAGGTAAACCCTGATCATGTGAACAGTTACCATAATGATCATAAATGAAGCGCCGAAATAGTGCATACCCCGCAGGATGTTGCCGAACGCCGCCTGGTGGGTAATGAATTGCAACGACTGGTACGCTTCCGCAGAAGATGGCTGGTAGAGTAAGGACAGTGCTACTCCGGTTATGACCTGTAACACCAAGCAGAATAATGTGGCGCTGCCGAACACATAACTCCACTTAGCACCCGGCGGTACCAGATGACCCAGCAGCGGCCCGAATATCTCGGTAAAACCACTGCGGTCATCAATCCAGTGCCATATTTTTTTCAGGGTTTTCATGCTGGCTTATGCGCTGATGTTGGTAATAGGCACTGGTGATGTTTGTACCTGCACCTGGTTTTTTTGAATGCGTACAGGGTACTGCACCAGTGATTTGGGCGGCGGCCCGGCAGCTACCGAACCGTCTTTATAATACACACCACCGTGGCAAGGGCACATGAATAGCTGTGCACCTGCTTCCCAGCGGACCGGGCAGCCGAGGTGAGTACAATTAGCCGAGAAGGCCGTAAATTTATGGTCGGCATCGCGCCTGAGCCAGGCGGCCGTATGAGTAGTTACGCCGGCCCATGCCTCAGCGTTGGCATTCTCAAAAGTGACCAGTTTGGTGGTGCCAATCTGAAAATCATCCAACAAGCCTACATTACGCCATACCTGCGGTGTCTTTTCAATCAGCGGTGCAAACAAGGCAGCCAGAACCGGCACACCGGCTACAGCTGCGGCCAGGCCGGCCAGGCCCAGACTCAGCTTTACTAAAAAGCCTCTTCGTTTTTCATCGGTGGTATCTTCATTCATGGCGTAATAGGTTAATCCACCCGATCAGGGAAACGACGAAAATCAACAAGCCGGCGGTCAGGATAACCCAGGTGGTGAGCAATCCCCAAAAGGTGAAGGCCAAACCCATCGCCAGAAAGAAAGGCCAGTAGGTAGGCTTGGGTAATACTTCCGGCTTCGCCTTCTCCCAGTCGGGGCCAGGCTTGATTTCCGGGTAAGAGTTTGCAGGCTCAATCATGGATTACAGGGGTATGTAAATGAATAGAAACGGTTTCAGTTTGAGCAGGGCTTTCCGCAAACCAGCGTTGCAGCAGGTACAGGCACCCGGTCAGGTAAACAAAGCAACAAGGCACCCACATAATCAGGCCGGCGACCTGCTGGTCGGTAGCCTGGGTTATATGCCACGGGTTCGTGCTGCCCATCTTCATGGTATTGCTTACATAATGATGATAGGTGGTGAGCGGCGCAAAAGTGATGAGCAGCCCCAGCAGGGAACAGCTCACACAAGCGGTAAACAAATATAATACGCCCGATAGCGGATGTATATGTAATTTCTTGTCCGGCCCGAACAACGGCCAACTAAAGATCACTCCGGCCAACAGCATACTACCCCCGTGTAAAAGCGGAACGGGGCTAAGCCAGCTGCCCATATGCACGAAGGAAGCATCAAATACCGCCGGTATATGCCAGAACCACATCACAGCCACGCCGCTGCACCAGGCCAGCCAGCTGTGTTTTCGAATAAAGCCAGACATAGCGGCCACTGTTTGATGGGTGCCGGAACCCGCCGGAAGGCTCATCACCAGTAACGGCCCGCAAACCAGCAGCAAGATGACATGAGCGATCATGTGCGCACTGAAATAACAGTGCATGCCTAAAAAGTGCAGGGGTGAGCATTCGGTTAGCAGGAACAGCGACAGTGCAATGCAAAAAATGATATTGTTCTGCCGGTGCTTATACCCGGCTAACCGGTAATAAAGGTAAACCAATCCCATAGCCAAAAGCATGATCAGCAAATTAAAATGCCATTCCCAAAGCAGGGGTTTCATCGGTGTCATCATACAAAATAAGGTGCTACGTAAACAATCAGAAAAACAACCGCCCATACAATATCTACGAAGTGCCAGTAAATGCCTATCGTTTGAATAATGCTGGATTGCCCCTGGTCATAATCACCCAGAAAGGTCAGGCAAGTAATGATGCCGATGATGACAAGCCCGGCAAAAACATGCAGGCCATGAAAGCCGGTCAGCGTAAAGAAACTGGTACCAAACGAACTGCTGCTGATGCTGACATGCGCATTAAGCAACTTCAGGTATTCACTGCCCTGCCCGAACAGGAAGACGATACCTAACGCCAGTGTCAGGATAAGCCACAATTTCAGGCGGCCCATCCGGCCCTGCTCATAATTGCTTTCGGCACGCCAATAGGTAAAGCTACTGCTCAACAGCAGCGCGGTAAAAATGCCCGTGGTTTTCGTATCCAGATGTTGCAACAGCTGCGCCTTGAAGCCCGGCCCGAATGAAAAGTAAACGAACGCCATAATCAGCGACACGAAAAACATCGCCTCGGTACCCACCACCAGCTTCATCATCAGTTTATTTCCCATCTATATTGCCATATTTGTTTGGCCGGTTCCAGTCGGCATCATCCGGCCTTTTATAGTCACGGTAAGGCCGGGTGCTTTTCACCGGTACAACCCTGTCAAAGTTCTGCAGGGCCGGCGGTGAAGACGTCATCCATTCCAGCGTGTTGGCATCCCAGGGGTCTGAGGATGCCTTTTCCCCGCTACGGATGGCTTTCACCAAAATGTAAATCAACAGTGCCACGGATACAGCCATCAGGAACCCGCCAATGGTGGATATCAAATTCAGTATGCCCCAGCCCGGCAGATCCGGATAAGTGTACACCCGGCGCGGCATGCCCATGGCGCCGAGCGCATGCTGAACCAAAAAAGTAAGGTTAAAGCCGACCACCATGAGCCAGAAGAACCACCGGCTCAGCCGCTCGTCCAGCATCCGGCCGCTCATTTTTGGAAACCAATAAAATAAGCCGGAGAACAGACCGAACAGACTGCCGCCGATAAAGACATAGTGCAGGTGCGCGACTACATAATAAGTGTCTGTTAACTGCCAGTCGATAGGCACCACGGCAAAGGAAACACCGCTCAGGCCGCCGATGGTAAACTCCACCAGAAACGCAATAGCGAACAGCATTGATACCCGGAAACGGACAGCGCCCCCATGCATGGTGGCCAGCCAGTTGAATATTTTAACGCCGGTGGGCACACCTATTAAGAGACTGCTGGCGGCAAAGAAGCTGTTTACCGTATTGCCCAGCCCCGTAGCAAACATATGGTGTACCCATACGCCAAAAGCCAGCAAGGCAATGGCAATACCTGAACCAATTACAAAAGCGTACCCAAATATCGGCTTGCGGCTGTACACCGGGAAAACCTCTGAAAAAATGCCGAAGATGGGCAGTATCAATATATAGACTTCCGGGTGCCCGAACAGCCAAAACAAATGCTGCCACAGGATAGCTGAACCACCGCTGGTCGCACTGAAAAAGTGGGCATGCAGCTGCCGGTCAAGCAGCAGCATAATCAGTGCAGCATTGAGCGAGGGAAAGGCGGCCAGTACCAGAAAAGAATTGATCAGGATCATCCATACAAACAGCGGCATCTGTTTCAGGCTCATGGAACTGACCCGGTATTTGAGTATGGTAACAATAAAATTAACCGATGCGGTTACGGTACCGATACCGGCAAACAGCAGGCCCGAACAATAATAATCAATACCCAGGGAAGATGAATAATTGTACTGGTTGAGCGGCGCATAATTAAACCAGCCAGCATCAGGTGCGCCGCCGGCGATGAAACTGAAGTAGAGCAAGCCGCCGCCAAAAAAAGTAGCCCACAAGCTAAAGGCATTCAGCCGCGGGAAAGCCAGATCATTAGCACCGATCATTAAAGGCAGCAGGTAGGTAGCAAAGCCAAAAATAGCCGGGGTCAGCACAAAGAAAATCATGGTCGTGCCATGCATGGTAAACAGCTGATTATACATTTCGGGGGCAATGAAGTGATTGTTCGGTGCAGCCAGTTGCAGGCGCACCAGTAAAATCTCGATGCCGCCGATAACCAGGAACAACACAGACAACCACAGGTACATGATGCCTAACTGCTTATGGTCAACCGAAGATATCCATTGCAAAATGCCCTGACTGCTGCTCAGGCTTAGGTCAGGAATAGGTTCCTCTGGTTCGGGTACTTCCAAAAAACCTTCTTTCATCATCTCAGGTGTGATAAATAGGCGGTTAAAGCACGCAAGCTATCGCTGCCAAAAATAAAGCGGGGCATATGTGCGCCGGATTTTACTTTCTGCGGATCTGTCAGCCAGCGGTACAGGTTTTCCGGGTTATTCGCCATCATGCCGGCCAGCATAGTGCTGCGGCTGCCGAAGTGGGTCAGGTCGGGCCCTTGTAAGCCAGCAGCACTGGTGCCGCTGATGCGGTGACAACTGCTGCACGAAGCGTTGACGAACAAGGCCTGCCCGGCTTTGGCCATGGAATCAACAGGTAATTCTTCGTCGGTTGCGTTGGCGACCAGCCAGCGCTGATAATCTGCCGGCAATTGGGCAACGACCCTGATGCGCATCCAGGCATGTTCCTGGCCGCAAAATTCGCTGCAAGCCCCTTCATATACGCCCGGCTTATGGATGGTCAACCACAAAAAGTTCCTGATGCCGGGTATCATATCCATTTTACCACCTAAAGCCGGCACCCACCAATCATGTATCACATCGGCACCGTTTAGCTGCAGCAGTAACGGGCGGCCAACGGGTAAATGAATTTCGTTAGCAGCGGTAACTTTTGCCGCCGGGTAGTTGGCCTGCCACCACCACTGGTGACCGGTAATAATTACATCAGGCTTGCGGTTGGCGTGTGCAGGTAAAATAGCGCTCATTACCTTTACTGACCAGAAGAAAAAGCCGATCACCAGCAGCAGGGGGATGCTGATCATCAGCGCCTCCATTGCCCGGTGGCCGCCCAGTTGTTTAGGTTCGGGGCTGCCGGCTCTGGCGCGGTATTTAATTGGAATGTAAATGGTCAGAGCCACAACCACCAGCATGATAGCAGATGAAGCCCAGATAAAGCCGTTGGTTATACCCTTTATCTTCTCCGCCTGCGGCGTAGCAGCGTCAAAAATGGTCTGCGCTTTAAGCCATAACAACTCTGTTTTTCCTGCAATCTGAGGCATAAATTATCCTGTTTATATCATAGGAGTTTTGAATAGGCAGCCATGATAAATGATTAGGCGCCGAGCCAACCGCCAAACACTCCTTACAGCAATCTTCATTGCAGCAGCATCAGGCTACCGGACATTGTAAAGCTATCAGCCACAACTTGAATAGTTTTCGCATAATAAAAATCAATCAGTTACACCTGTACACACAGGCTTTGCACTGCTCCCATCTCAAGCAATCATTGCGCTATGTTTCTGAACAAAGTTCCCACCTCCGCAAAAACATCCCTTACTGTTCCTTTCTGGTTAAGTGTTAATGTTTTTTCATCCATTACGTCTATTTTAGCTCTTAACGCTGCCGTAGAAGAAATCCCTGTCTGCAGTTTATTTGCCCGCTGGGTGTCTACAACATCCGCTGTTATGTAAAATGCTTTTTTTATCATATCCGCATGCCGGCCACTTTTCCAGTTGAACGTAAGTGAATCTGCCAGATGGCGGATCGACATAACTTCCGCATGTACCTGGAATTGTGTCTCGGATGCGGTGGAATCTGGTAACGCAGAAAGCACATCGGCGATCCTATACAAACCTGTTTTCGTCAGGTTGTGATCAAACGTCATCTTTCGTGCAGGTAAAACCATCAACCATTGCTCGTAGCGGTAAATAGCTGATGAAAGTTGATTGTTTGCTGACCGTACCGCCACGCTGTGGCCGGCTTTGCTTCCGGAATTTTCTGCAAGCTTCCAGTATACATACTGTCCGCCAACCGCAAGCAGGCCTACAACAATGAATCCACTCAGCCAGTACAGGATGGTATTGCTGTGCGGCCTATCTGTTATATCGGTCATATACGAGTTTGTTAATGTACTTTACCAGTTGCCGGGTTGTCCTTTTCAAGAAGTTTTGTTTTAAGTACCCAGGGACAAATTGAACATGATCCTTGAGCCATCGGGCGCAATGCAGGCAATCCTGATCGTACCACTGGCAGCTGCGGTTAGCGCTTTAGCCAGCTGTACCGGATCATTTACCTGTATACCGTTTACATTAACCACAATAGCCCCGGGCTGAATGCCGATTTGTTCAAAAAAACCGCCCGGTGCTATCGCTGTAACCAGCATACCTGAGCCTATTTGGTACCTCTGTTTCTGCTGGCCATCGAGCGGCGCAAAGCGGGCCCCCAGTTTATGATAAATATCGTTTAAGCCTGCTTCTTCTGTCGCTGTATTTCGCGTGGCGGCTGCTTCTCCCTTTAGGATAGCCGCAGTTGTTGTTGATTTACCCTTTCGGGAGTAGGCGAGGGTTACCCTATCATCCGGGTGATGCCGAGCAATACGTTCGGAAAGCTCTACTGATGAATTGAGGGCATGTCCGTCAATCTGCTGTATGATGTCGCCTTCTTTTAAGCCCGCCACTGCAGCAGCACTACCCGGGCGCACACCGGTGATATAAACTCCATTGATACTGCCCGGACTGATGCCCCGTTCTGCTAATGCCTGCTCTTCGGTAACTGGTGACGGAAAGACAACACCTAGATAACCCCTTTTAACGGTGCCGTACCGACGCAGGTCATCCACAATCTTTCGGACCAGGTTAACCGGGATAGCAAAGCCGTAACCTTCGTATCCACCGGTTTGGGAAGCTATGGCAGCATTAATACCAATAAGCTCGCCTTTAGTATTCACCAAGGCACCGCCGCTGTTCCCCGGGTTGATAGCCGCATCCGTCTGGATGTAGGCTTCTATGGCAGAGGCGCCTCGGTCGCTGTTTTGCTGTTCATCTTCATGATGACCTATGATACCTATACTTCTTTCTTTTGCACTTACAATACCTGCCGTTACAGTGGTATTTAGGGAAAACGGATAACCGATAGCCAGCACCCACTGCCCGATTTCTACCTGATCTGAATTACCCAGTTTAACAGGGTTTAATCCCTGAGCATTAATTTTGATCAGTGCCAGGTCAGTATTAGGGTCTCGGCCAATTAATTTAGCTGTATAGTTACGTTTATCTGTTAACACCACTTGCATGCGGGATGCATCTTCTACCACATGGTTATTCGTTATGATGTAGCCATCCTGGCTCAGCACTACGCCGGACCCGGAAGCCATCACAGGGGCCGTTTGCCGCCGTGGTCCGTAATACCTCGGAACCGCGATACCGGAAGCAGAGGCTTGTTCTGACATCGTAACCTTGATATGCACCACCTGACTGGAAGCTATTGCTGCGGCGTGGGTAAGGTTCGGATAAACTGCTGCTCCGGAGTCTGCGTCACGGCTTCCACCAGTCACCAGGCTAATTTTTCCCGTTGTATCTCTAAAGGCAACAGCGTGAAAACTGCGTTCCATAATTTTAAAGCTGGCTACGCTTACTCCAGCCGCAATCAGGATGGTTAAGAAAATAACTCCCCACTTGTTCATCAGCATTTATTCCAGTATGATAAAAAAAACACGTTTCGGAAATCAGGGCATCATGAACGCACAATGTCTTATTTCACAGCTAGTTGGTTGTCCAATTTCTTGGGCTTGAGTACCTGCAGCTCCGTCATCAGTGAATTTACGTCCTTTTTGTCAATGCTTCCCCGAAGCACTACGACACCAGCTGCTACGTCCGCCTGTACACCGTCATACTTGCTTACCACAGACTGCACCGATGTACGAAGCGTCAAATCAGTTTTCTCCTGTTTATGAATCTGGTTGTCAATGCTCTTAATTCCACCCACGGTTTTAACTTGCTGTGCAGCCAGAGAGTCGCAGTCGCCATTTTCGCAATTACCGCTCAGGGTAACTACGCCATCTTTAACAGTAGCACCAATCTCTTTAAACTGCGGATTCTGCTGTAACTTTTGAGTCACTTTTTTCTGAAGGTCCTCGTCGCTCGTACCGCCGCATGAACTCATGAAGATAAGTACTGCCGCTGCAGACAGCAGATGTTTGTGATATTTAATTTCTGTATGCTTCATTGTGCAATTATTCGTAAAATACTATTTCAGTTAATGGAATTCTTTGGTCGTCAGTACCACTTGCGAACCGGGTGTCTGTATGTTGGATTGATTTTCTGCTGTAACAAATACCCGTTCAGGCTTGAAGGGCGTAACAGCATGTAACAAGGCTTGGAGACTGCTCGAGAAGAAGCCACTGGAACTGTTCAAACGCCCCAGATTTTTAGTTCCGTTACGCTTAGTTTCCATCCAAACCACATAGGTCTCTTTGGGCGGATTGAGCCGGGAAGGTTCAGCCAGGCGCTTAATATTGACATCTACCGTATAGTTATGATTGTCATCTTCGGATATTTTGATATATCCTTGAGCTGCGGGCACCACACCCGAAGTTATAAAGCTCACTTTCTTGGCACAGGAAGTCAAACTCAGGGAATACCCGATTAGTAAAATCAGGTATAGGGCGTTGCGCGCAAACAATTGAAAGTATTGCATTCTGTTAAACATTAATGTGAAGAAAACTTGCAGAAGACAGGCAGGAGCAGCTATTGATGGTAGTGTATTGTGGATTTAACCTTTGACAGAGCAAATAGTTTTAAAATTATGACAATTATCTAACTTGAAGTTTATTCCGTGTAGTATAAGCAATGATGCATCTTGTCTCTCCCTCCCGCTTTAGGTAAACAGTCCAACTGAATGATTTCAGGTTTTTTAATAAAAGGCAGATAGCACCAACTAGTCATGTTTGAAATGATGCTGAACTGCTTTCTCCTGTTCCTCATCAAGTGACTTGGAGAAAGTTCAGCGTTTTAAAACATACCACGCGGGTGGTAGTTAATCATTAAGATGGATATTAAAAAAGCCTACCAGCTGGTAACTGAAAAACTTGCGTTGTGGCTACGCGATTTTATCCGCCTGCTGCCGAATATAATCATTTCTGCTTTCGTGCTAGTTATAGGTTTTTACCTGGCAGCCTGGATCCGCAGAATTGTTTTAAATCTGATCGGTAGGATATCAGAAAACCGAACCCTCAACAATCTGCTGGCCTCGATAGTTTACATTGTACTTCTGGCAGTTACAATCTTTATTGTGTTGAGCATCTTGCACCTGGATACAGCAGTCGCATCTATATTAGCCGGTGCAGGTATCGTGGGCTTAGCTTTGGCTTTTGCGTTTCAGGACATTGCTTCCAATTTTATTTCAGGCATCTTCATTTCTTTTAGGAGACCTATACGCATTGGCGATATTGTTAAAATTAAAGATTACATGGGTAAGGTAGAGGACATCAACTTAAGGGACACTATGTTGCGTACTTTTCAGGGCCAGATGGTTATTGTGCCTAACAAGGACGTCTACCAGAACCCAATTGAAAATTTTTCCATCCTGGGCAAACGCCGGTTTGATCTTGTGATAGGCGTTTCCTACGGTGAAGACCTCGAAAAAGTAAAGAAAATAACACTGGATAGCTTGAAAGGAATGGATGGGCTGACTACAGAAGACGAGATTACGATGTTTTATCAGGAATTTGGGGGCAGCACCATCAACTTCGTACTACGTCTTTGGGTAAGTTCACCGGAGCAGCCAGCCTATCTGGAAGTGGGAAGCAAAGCTATCATGCGGCTGAAAAAGACATATGATGAAAACGATATTATGCTGCCGTTCCCTACCACGACGCTTGATTTCGGCGTAAAAGGGGGAGTTCCATTGAGCGATGTTCCGATGAAAATTAATCTGGCGCCGCCTGCAGACTCCCCAAAACTGTAAGTTGTTCACGGTTTAAAATCACTCAAAACTCAATTATATGGAGAATGAAAGCAGCCCCCACACCGATTGGCCTTATTATATTAAAAAGACCTGGATCAAATGGGGTATCTTGGTCTTTTTGGTTGTCGCTGTTCTATTATTTAAAGCGATCGTCAGCATTATTTTGCTCACGTTAGCCGGTGCGCTGCTGTCCATTTACTTTTACGGCTTTGCAGGCTTGTTGCAGAAGCGCCTGCATTTACCTGCCACATTCAGCCTCATTGTATCTGTGGTTATCAACTTGGGACTGCTTTGCGCATTCTTCTGGTTTGCCGGAAGCCGGCTTCAGTCGCAAATCACGACACTTTCAGACACCTTACCTTCTACCCTGCAGCATGCCAAAGTACAGATGCAGCAGTCGCCTATTGGCAGTAAAATACTCGATTACATCGACCATAGTGGTAATGAAGGCAAGACATCCGCCTTCATCAGGCATTTTTTTTCCTCCAGCTTCGGTATTCTGAGCGACCTGTACCTGATTGTGCTGATCACCATGTTCTTTGTAGCCAGCCCAGTGATGTATAAACGGGGTATAGTGCACCTGCTGCCTGAAAATGCCAAAGATAAAGGAGATGAATTACTGGATCAGTTGGGCGATGTACTGAAAAAATGGATTAAGGGTCAAATTATAGGGTTTTTCTTTATTGCTGTTTTTACAGGCTTGGGGTTATGGGCGTTGGGCCTCCCGTTGGTATTTACGCTGGCGCTGATTGCCGGCTTTCTCAACTTCGTTCCCAATTTCGGACCCATCATCGCTGTTATTCCTGCCCTACTGCTGGCACTGATGCAGGGCCCGGCTACTGCTTTCCTGGTGTTCGGTATGTATACGCTGGTTCAGATTATACAAAGTGCCGTTACCCAGCCGCTCATTCAGCAAAAAATGATCAGCATGCCGCCGGTACTTACAGTGGTTGCGCAGGTAGCTATGGGCGCGTTAACCGGCTTTTGGGGCGTTTTGCTGGCCACGCCTGTCGTAGCCATCGGAATGAAGCTTACACAGGAGTTGTATGTAAAAAAACAAGCCTATCATAAATATCCGGTAGATTAATCCGCGCCTTAGGAAAGATCCCTCAAAACACTATTATCTGCCCCCATTATGAAACATGTACTGGCCAAATGGCTCCGCAAAACCTATAATCAAATTACGGGGAGTATTGCTTTTTATCCGGCACTGATTGCTATAGGCTTCCTGTTGCTATCATGGATAATGCTCGAACTTGATTTTTCAGAAAGCGGTAAGCACATCAAATCCAACTATTATCTGATCCGGCTGCGTGATGCCAGCACTGCCCGTACTATCGTTTCCACCATCGTCACTGGGATCATCTCCCTGGCCGTGTTCAGCTTTTCTATGGTTATGATTCTGCTTAACCAAGCTGCTTCGCAGCTTAGCAACCGTACCTTAGAAAATATGATTGCCAACCGTTTCCAGCAGCTGGTGCTGGGCAGCTATATCGGCACCATTGTTTATGCCCTGTTTCTGTTAAGCACCATCCGGGATCTGGATACCGGTATCTACGTTCCTGCGCTCAGTATTTATCTGCTGGTATTATTTACCGTTGGAGATATTTTTCTATTCATTTATTTTCTGCATTTTATTACACAAACCGTCAAGTTTGAAACGATCATTAAACGGGTGCAAAACCGCACATTGAAAACGCTGCAGCTGTCCGGCACAAGCAGTGTCTGGTTACCTTTCAACCGGCCGGACACTGTCAAAACAATTATCAGCATGCCCGCCGCTAATTATTATCAGTCGTTTGATGATAGAGATATGATGCGCTTTGCGGAACAGCACGATGGCATAATTGTCTTTCTGCACCCTAAAGGAACTTATCTGCTGAAGGGCATGCCGCTACTGGAATTTTATGCAGGCTATCAGTTAAGTGACAGGCAAATTGATGAACTGCTGGATGCCCTGGATTTCTATGTAGGACAGCCTGTTGAAAAAAACGCCTATTTCGGATTCCACCAACTTACGGAAATTGCTTTGAAAGCATTAAGCCCGGGCATTAACGACCCGCAGACGGCAGTTCTGAGCTTAAATGCACTTACTGCTTTGTTTGCCTATTTGTTAAATCATACTCAGCCCTCGGCTTTGCATGATAAACGCGGACAGGTACGGCTATATCTGCGGAATTATTCGTTTGAAGAGTTATTCGCAGTTTGTTACCCGCCGGTGTGGCATTATGGCGCTAAGGACCCTTACCTGCAGCAAGCCGTAAAAGTGATGCTAATCCAGTTACTCAGCACAGCACCCCCAGGTACCAATACTAAGTGCATTATAAACTTTCTTGACCAGAATGTGGAATAACAGACAGCTGGTGATAACCGACCGTTGGCTAATGTGGTGATCAGGTTGGTTTATTTGCTTACTTTTAATTAATAGCATCAACCTTTGTTAAATGAAGTATCTTCTACGTATTGCGATTTTATACCTCGGTTTTCATCCAGCATTTGCCCAGCAAGACAGCGTTCAGCACCAAACAGATTCTCTGCTCAACGTCAGGCTCAACAACCAGTCGGCAAAAGTTCAGCAACTTTCGGCAGAACGACTGGCTGATTCCCTGAAACGGGCAGACCTGGAAAACCGGATTAGCCTGCTCAAATCAACGGAACAGATCAAACGATCTGTACTGTTAAAGGAACTGACAGGATTAAAGCAGGGCGACTCCCTTCGTCTCATTAAACAAAAACATCAGATCGATTCGTTAAAGCGTTTTGTCAGTGGCTTCCCGGTCACACCTTTTCAGGACTCTTTATTCTATATATTTACTCGCCAGGGCAGTTTCACGCCAAAAGATCGCGCGGAAGCGATAGCTAACCGTATCCGGCAACTCGCAGATGACTATGCCTTCCGAGCCGATTCCATTAAGATATCTGCATCAGAGCAAACCATGGACATCCTATACAAAAGTAACCTGCTGATGTCTGTTTCAGAACAGGATGCGTTATGGCAAAATACAACTAAAGCAGGGTTAGCCGCACAGCTAAAAAATACAATTGGCAAGGCTGTCACTGGCTATCGCCTGGCGACCAGCTGGTCTACGCTCATCAAGGAAGGTTTGCTTGCCTTGTTGGTGCTGTCCGTTGTTATTCTGCTGATTTATGGTATCAACCGCTTGTTCCGATGGTCCCTTTCGAAAACAAAAGTAGAAAGGGCCTGGTACTCCAGCGGAATCAAGATCAAAAACTATGAGTTGCTGAACGCCGAACAGGAGCTTGGCGCCCTGCATTTTATCATCAACATTATAAAATGGGTTTTAATTGTTTTACTGGTTTACTTGGCGCTGCCTATCCTCTTCGGCATCTTTCCTTTCACCAAAGACCTGTCGGCTACACTGGTAGGGTATGTAACCAGTCCTTTAAAAAGGATTGGTTTGGGCATTTGGAATTACATTCCGAATCTGGTGACGATTCTCGTGCTGGTAGTCATTTTCCGTTACGTTCTCAGGTTCTTCCGGTACGTTAAAACTGAAATTGAAAAGGAACGGTTAACAATCCCGGGGTTTTACGCGGACTGGGCGAATCCGACTTACCAAATACTGCGGGTATTGGTCCTGGCATTTATGCTAATCGTAATTTTCCCTTATATGCCCGGGTCTGATTCACCTATCTTTAAGGGCGTATCTGTCTTCGTCGGCGTGTTGTTCACCTTTGGTTCAGCAGGTGCTCTGGGTAATATCGTAGCGGGTTTGGTTTTGACTTATATGCGGGCTTTCCGCTTAGGCGACCGGGTTAAGATTGGTGAGGTTACGGGTGACATTATTGGACGCACGTTACTGGTGACACGCATACGGACGATCCAAAATGAAATTATTTCCATTCCTAATTCTACGGTGATGAGTAATCATACAGTCAATTACAGTGCGGACGCCGCAGTAAACGGCCTGATTATTCATACAACAGTAAGCATTGGTTATGATGCCCCCTGGAGGCAGGTTCATCAGTTGCTGATCAACGCGGCCATTGCAACCCCGATGATTGAAGCCGAACCCAAGCCTTATGTATTACAAACCAGCCTAGATGATTATTATGTAAGCTACCGGATCAATGCCTTTACAAGAGCCCCAAACAAACAGGCCGTTATTTATTCATATCTGCATCAGAACATTCAGGATCAGTTTAACCAAGCAGGTGTCGAAATAATGTCTCCGCATTACAGAGCCTTGCGTGACGGAAGTCCTTCGACTATTCCAACGGAACATCTGCCCGGATATGCTGCAGCGCCGTCAACGATATCCCAGCAAACCCCGGACCAATGAACATCAACGAAATTCTGACCATAACAATCGTACTGGCCGCCGCATTTGCCTATATCAATCATCGCTTTATTAAGTGGCCCCCGACGATAGGAATTATGGTACTTTCGCTGCTTTCCTCTATAGCACTGGCTTTTCTGGGCAGCTTTCATCCTATACTTTCAAAGAAGGCGATTCAATTAGCTTCCTCTATTGATTTCCAGGACTTGTTAATGAACTTCATGCTGAGCTTTCTGCTGTTTGCAGGAGCCATTCACATTGATGCCGGCCAACTGAAAAAGGAACGATGGCCGATTATTATTCTGTCAACTGTAGGTATTCTAATCTCTACCTTTCTGGTTGGACTGCTGGTGTATTATCTCTTCCAAATTTTTCATCATGCGGTACCCTTCATTTACTGTCTACTCTTTGGCTCTCTGATTTCACCAACTGATCCTATTGCCGTGCTGGCTATTTTGAAAGAAGCGAAAATACCCGCTTCGCTTGAAATAAAAATATCCGGTGAATCCCTGTTTAACGATGGTGTCGCTGTAGTCATATTTATAACACTCATGAATGCAGCACGTGCCGGCGGCGCGGATGTTTCGATGTTCTCCGTCAGCAAACTGTTCGCTCAGGAAGCTTTTGGCGGCCTGATCTTCGGCGGTCTGTTAGGCTATGTGGGTTACCGTACATTACGCTCAATTGATGACTACAAAGTAGAGGTTATGATCACCCTGGCTGTTGTAATAGGCGGTTACTATGTCGCAAGCCATCTGCATATATCGGGACCACTGGCTATGGTAGTCGCGGGTATTACCATGGGCAATAAAGTCAGGGACGGAGCGGTGTCTGACCTAAGCCGGGATTATCTCGGCAAATTCTGGGAACTAATAGATGAAATACTGAACGCGGTGCTGTTCTTGCTGATCGGTCTGGAAATGCTGATTATTAAGATCAACATGACCGTATTCCTGATCGGGGGAATATCCATTATCATCGTGCTGTTGTCCAGATGGGTTTCTGTTTTTATTCCAATATCCTTGCTGCGTTATAACGTAAAATTTGAAAGGCATGCCGTTACCATGCTCACTTGGGGCGGATTGAGAGGCGGGTTGTCGGTGGCACTCGCGTTATCATTAAGCTCTGCTATGCACCGTGATGAGTTTGTATTTATTACCTATATTATCGTCGTGTTTTCCATTTTAGTTCAGGGTTTAACGATAGGCGCATTGGCAAAACAACTGCAACAGAGTGAATAACGATGTAAGTACAACTCTGTTCCACGAATCTTCCATACATGACCGGATATACCAGCTGCCGGTCAGCAAGTTCGGGAACTGACTATTTTTATTCCAGCCGGATAAACTTGCGGCAGTAATATTCATGCGTACAAGCTTCTTCCTAATTATGAGTAAATTTCGCTGCAATGCCTGTATAGTATTCATGTTCAACAAGTTAACTTACCCCTTAGGAAGTTGATCCAATCGCGAGAAACCGATGCAGGCTCACTTTCGGTACGCTTATATCAACGCCAGCTTAAATCCGTACCATGAGTACTGTTATGCTATGCTCACGAATACCCGGACTTTAACCGCGCTGCTTCAAATCAACTTCATCATTCTGCTGTTAAACTTTGAAAGTAAAACGATGAACGAGCTAAAGCAAATCGGCATAGCACTACTTTCCATGATCTGGGACATCTACTGGGGCTTAGCCTTCGGCTTTATGCTTTCCTCCGTCATCAGGGCATTTATACCGACCAGCGCTATCAGCTCACGGCTAGGAAAGGACAATGCCAAGTCCTTATCTTTGGCCTCGTTCTTCGGAGCCATCTCTTCCTCGTGCTCCTATGCCGCCGCTTCCATGGCCCGTACCCTGCTGATCAAGGGTGCAACCTGGTCTAATGCCGTGGCATTTATGGTAGCCAGCACCAACCTGGTTTTCGAAATCTTTATTGTCATTGTCAGCATTTTGGGCTGGTCGTTCTTTGGCGGTGAGGTAGCAGGGGGCATTTTATTTATTTTAATTTCCGCTTTCCTGATCGCTAGGTTTTTTCCGGCGAAAGTTAAAGAAGAAGCAAAGTCGAATTTGCAGGATGGACCTACGCAACAAGGTTTACAAGCCGGGCACATGCATGATTTTACTGAGGCCAGGATGCAGGATATGCATGAAAGTGACATAAAGGAACCGGAAATACCTAAAGGGTTTCGGTCCAAACTGCTGTTGGCCAGCAGTCATTTTTACATGGACGTGCTCATGGTAGGTAAAGATATTCTTATCGGCGTGGTTGTAGCCTCCGTCATGATGGTAGTGATGCCCAAAAGTTTGTGGAATACTTTATTCTTAACCGACAACCACACGCTGCCTCATATTCTCGTAGTTATACTGAATATTGTGGTCGGTGTATTTGTAGCTATAATCAGCTTCGTTTGTTCAGTAGGCAATATTGTGATGGGGGCGGCTTTATGGCACGGGGGCATTTCCTTCGGCGGTGTAATTGCCTACATTCTGGCCGATTTGGTAACGATCCCTATGCTGGCGGTTTACCGAAGCTATTACGGCAACAGGCCGATGCTACTATTATTGCTGGTGCTCAGCGTCAGTATCATGCTGTCTGCACTGGCTGTAGATTTAGGCTTCAGTCTTTTGCACATGATTCCGCAGCAACATACAGCATCAGATATGCATCAAAAAGTGTTTGCCTGGAACTATAAAACCGTACTCAATATTGTATTCATGCCATTATCAATCGCTTATTTTTTCATCGGTAAAAAGCAGGGTGGCATGAAAATGTAAATTGCTATTCAAGTGTCTCGTGATTTAAATGAACCAGCTTATCCTGCAACCGCAGAGAAGTGACTCGTGACGGCATCAATTCTTTATCCACTTACAACTGAAACTAGCCGCGGAACATTTGCGGTTAGGAAGTACATTTTCATGTAGAAAAAGCTCATGTTTCCGGATGATACAATAAATGGAAACTGTCATTACACGCCGACTTAAAGTACAAGGCTCATTTTAATTAACGTCAGTAACAAACGCGGGTCAGCCTGTTCGTATTGTATTCGAACGCAGCCAACGCAATTTAATCTTTATTCTTGAAGCTGTTGTAAATGCATCCTTTAGATAGATCAGTGGCATGTATGAGATCAGTTAATGAAGTTCCAGCGTAACCTTTCTCATTAAATATTAGGGCGGTCTTCTCTGTAACCCCTCCTAAAAACCGGACTGCTTAAAGGACGAAAAGTCTTAACTTTAAACAGTCAAACGATGAAGAACCCTGTGGTCATTAGCGAAGCCCAGATTGTAAAGGCCATCAAAGAGTATGAAGGTGGCCGCGACTTAAAGGATATCTGCCGGGAACTGAACATTCACAAATCCACTTTTTACAACTGGAGAAAGAAGTATTCTGGCATGGATGCTCAGGAGCTGAAGCGTCTAAAAGAGCTGGAAGAAGAAAACCGCAAACTGAAGCAGATGTATGCGGAACTGGCGCTGGACAATAAGATGCTCAAGGACGTACTCTCAAAAAAGTTTTGAAGCCCTGCCAGCGCAAAGACATGGTTGCTTACTTAATGGAAAGTTATACGGTAAGTATCAGCAGGGCTTGCGGGGTAGTTAGTCTACCCAAATCCATGTATTACTATAGGAATGTGAGAGATGACTCTGAAACTATCGATAAGTTGCTTGAACTTGGAAAATACGGAGGCCTTGACCATATGATTATGTGCTCTTTTGATTATATGCTTGTGTTAAGGCTATGTTGAACTACATCCCTATAATCAATAAATTAGCTTGGTCAAATTGTTTCAGAACAATTGATCCCTGATTTACATAATTTAGTGGTCACGGGTTCCGTATTCTCCACTTATACCAGGAATTGGGAAGTAACAGAAAGATCCGGCTGAATCTAAACGCAGTAAACTGTACTTTTGGGATTAAGTTAACCACATGCGGATAAGAGGAAGGTTATAATACCCATGCGCTACATGCTGACCGTTAAGTATTCAGCTGTACACCGCTTCATTTTTTTCAGGCACTGACGCATAAAAGCAACAGGCATAGTTTCCGGAACGTCTTTGTCCAGGGTCCATGTGATGACGGTCGCTTTCCCGGTAATGGTTAGAGCGGCCGCTGAGCGAAGCTTTCCAGGGCATCCTCGAAATCTTCCTTAATAAAAGGCCATTCCTTTTCTTTTAGACAGATAGGGTCAAAATCTTCGTCAGCCTGGTCAAAATCCGTAAACTTCTGAACGACCAGTTGTTCATCATGCGTCCATTCATAAGCCTTCGCATGCAAATCGATCATTTGTTTAACGCTGTATTGCTCAAGGAGCTCGTGCAGGTCCCAGAAATCTTTTTTTCTGCCGCCTCGCTGTACAACATCCACTTTCATAGCGATAATGTCTGCCACTGATGCCAAGCGGACATCATCCACTTCCGTCACCTCATTCCTAAAGGATTCACTGGAATAATAAATATCTACCTTGACAACATCGTCTTTATGCTCGCCAACCAGGTAGGATTTACCAAACACGGGATCGCTGCCGAAATCACCACTTACAAAAGGAAAGCTTTCTTTCAAATACGCCTCAATCGCGTTGTAGTCAACCGTCCCATAGTCACCGGCATCCGCAAACAGGTCGATGTCAACGGACATGCGGTGGCCAAGGTACAGGCTCAATGCTGTCCCGCCGACGAGCCGGTGGCCCTTTAAGAGCTCTCCCTGCATTAGGGTGAGCAGGGTCGTGCGCAATCGATTTGAAACTGTTTCCCAGTGTAGCATCAGCTGGTCTTTGGTCTTAAAAATGAGGGATGGCGGGAGTCTGCTTTCGTATGATTAATAATGGCATCTACTATATCCGCTCCGTAATACCGCTTGATCTCCTGTTTTTCTTCTTCGTTACCGCGTTCCCATACGCGGCGAACAACTGCTTTCCTTTGCTGTTGCCAATTGATCTTAGCGAAATCGGTATCCCAAAAAAGAATCCTCCTGATCTTTGAAAAATCAGGGTGGTCGGTTTGATGGAGTTTGTCCTTTACCAGCCGCGTCTCGTACAGGGCTTGTAGAACGGCCATGGTACTTTCCTCGAATCCGAGACCCTCATCAATTTTCACTGCTACTTCCGGCGTCATTTTCCGGCTGCCCTTGATGATGGCATTGATGGTCTGGGCAGGAACATGAATATGCCTGGCAAAAGCATTTTGCTTCACCTTTCTTTTTTTGAGCTGCCGGTCAAGAATAGCGCCGGGATGAATACCCCGATATTTCTCAATCCACTTTTCCATATTCAAAAATAAACAGAATTGTTTATTTTTTGTTCAGTTTTCAAAATTAAATGCGCATTCGATCGCATGGCAACGTCATCCCTTCTGTAATGACTGCCATGTTCAGCCATCATCCATCCAATGATTATTAACAGGGCTTGGTTATCAGCCTGGCTACCATATGGAAGAATTCAGAAATGGTTCCTTCAGTCCAGTTAGTTTTACACCGAAGTGATGGGCTGGTATGTGGTGATGCAGCCCAGCGTAGTCACGGAAGAAACCCAAACGGCGATCGGAATCATGTGCTCCGATGTATTTGGTAGTGGCTGGGGGCAGTTTGAGATCGCCCACTTGGCCACGGCTGACGGCATAGGTATGGAGATTTTTTCATTTTCAAAGATGGACAAGAAAGCGCCTGCCTTTCAGCCTTTCCATACCGGCTTATTTCATTTCTGCGTTCAAGATCCGGATGTCCAGGGCTTGGTTGACAAGATTGTAGCCCATGGCGGCAAGCAGCGTATGCCGGTTCGTCATTATTATCCCGGCGATAAACCCTACTGCATGTGCTACGTCGAAGACCCTTTCGGTATCGTCTTTGAAGTATATTCACACAGTTATGTGCTGACCTATTCCTTGGGCGCTTATGCTAAATAAGTGCAGGAGGATAGGCGCAGGATTGCTCACTGGTCTGTTATTCTGCAGTTTCGTAGTATCCCACTGCCAAGCGCAAGCAAAGCGATATGTGCTGATCTTGTCCAAGGGCCAAAAACAGATGTGGGTACTGGATGACCGAACACTTGATCTGGTAACTAAAATTCCTGTAGGTGAAGACCCGCATGAGATTGCCTTGTCTACCGATCAGCATACGGCCTATGTGTCTAATGCCGTGATCGCAGGAACCGGACACCTCATTAATGTGATTGATTTGAACACCTTGCAGCCGGTGAAGGACATCGATACCCAGCCCTTTTATGTGCCGCATGGGATGGCCTATCATAACGATACACTCTGGTACACGGCTCAGGGTTCCAAATGCGTCGTTGCCTACGATGTTAAACAGGACAAACCTGTCCAGGTCTTGGGCACAGGTCAGGATTTCACGCACCTGCTGTACCTGACGCCGGACGGCAACCGCTTCTATACCACCAATGTGGAATCCGGGACGATCAGCATTTATGAAAAAAAAGTACTGCCGCCTTATATGCCGCCAACAGGTGTGTTGCTGGCAAACGCCAAACCCCGGCTGGAATGGCGGCAAACGCTGGTCAGGGTGGGCTATGGGGCTGAAGGCTTTGATGTGACACCGGATGGGAAACATCTCTGGACGGCACGGCCGGACGGTCATGTGGTGATTGTCGACCTGATCAGGAAGCAAGTACAGGCAGAAATAGATACGCATGTGCAGGGATTGCACCGTATTGCACTTACGCCGGACGGCAAGACGGCATGCGTGGTGAGCGTAAAAACCGGCGACCTGTTGTATTATGATGTACGCACGCACAGGCTCGAACAGGTGGGTATTCTGCTGAAAATGACCAGGTGTTCTGTCTTAAAGAGGTCAGGCGTTCCGGCGTAAACTGACCACCCCATTCCGGGGCAAACTGACCAGGGATTCCGGGCGAAACTGACCACCCCTGGAATGCAGCTGATGCGGTAGCAGCCGTCATCTTTGTAGGGTTACAAAACTCTCAAAGTATGGCTAACACTACGATCAGTATGAGTAAGATAAGAAAGATCTTAAGGATGTACACCAACGGGCGCAGCATCATGTCTATAGCAGCCCAGGCAGACGCATCCAGAAACACCGTAAAGAAGTATCTGGCCTCTTTCAAGGAGAGCGGCTTCAGCTTTGATGAAGTCAATGCTTTGAATGATAAAGAGCTGGAAGACTTGTTTGGCAAGGCTAAGGAGCGCTCTCCCAACAGCCGTATGCAAGCCATGCTGCGCTGCTTTCCCAAAGTAGACAAAGAGCTGAAACGTACCGGTGTTACCCGTCAAATGCTTTGGGAGGCTTATCGTAAAGAGTTTCCGGACGGTTACCAGTATAGCCAGTTTTGCTTTTATTATACCCAGTGGCAGGCCCGGGTTAACCCTGTGATGCACATCGACCACAAGGCCGGTGATAAGCTGTATGTGGATTTTGCCGGTCAAAAGCTGAGCATCACAAACCGGGATACCGGGGAGATCATTCCTGTCGAGGTCTTCATCGGCATACTTGGGGCCAGCCAGCTGACCTATGTCGAGGCGGTCATGAGCCAGCAAAAAGAAGACTTCATTTCCGCTTGTGAGCATACCCTGCATTACATTGGCGGCGTGCCGGAGGCCATTGTTCCGGACAATCTGAAAGCTGCCGTCACTAAAAGTAACCGTTACGAACCTACGCTGAATGAAACGTTTGAAGACTTCAGCAATCATTATTGCACGACCATCTTACCTGCCCGGGCATTCCGCCCTCGTGATAAAGCGCTGGTAGAAGGTGCCGTAAGAATCATCTATAGCCGCATTTATGTTCCCCTGCGCAAGAGCGTTTATCATTCCTTGCAAGAGCTGAATGCCGCTATTCATGAACTGCTGGAAGCCCATAATAACCGGCTGATGCAAAGCCGGCCTTACAGCAGAAGGCAGCAATTCGAGGAGGTAGAGCGTGAAACGCTTATGCCTTTACCCGTGTTGCGCTATGAGCTTAAAAAGCAGTTTCATGCCACCGTGATGAAAAACGGGCATGTCAGCCTCGGGCCTGATAAGAACTACTATAGTGTGCCTTACCGCTTCATCGGCAAAAAGATCAAGCTGCTGTATTCCAGCACGACGGTAGAGGCCTTCTATCATTATGAACGCATAGCCATTCACAAGCGTACCAAGGGGCTGCACCGCTACATTACGGATAAAGACCATCTGGCTTCCACCCACCAGTTCGTTGCCGAGTGGAACCCGGAAAAGTTCCTGTCCTGGGCCGCATCGATCCATGAGGATGTGCGCCTTTATATCCAGCATATCCTTAGCCGCAGGCACCATGCAGAGCAGGCTTACCGATCCTGCATCGGTGTGCTGGGCTTTGCCCGTAAAGCCGGGAATGAACGCCTGATCCTGGCCTGCAGAAGAGGCCTGAGTTATGGCATGTACAGTTACAAGACCATACAAATGATCCTGGAAAAGAACCTCGATCAGTACGAAGAAAGCTTATTTGCCAATGAACTTACCATGCCCGAGCATGATAACATCAGAGGCGAAGACTATTACCAGTAAACACGAATCAAGTCATATGAATACAAACACTTTAGACAAACTGCGGAAGATGAAGTTCTTCGGCATGTTCCATGCTTTTCAAAGCAGCCTGGAAACCGGGCAAACAGATCACTACACGGCCGATGAACTCTTGGCCTACCTGGTGGATGCCGAATGGGATGACCGGCATAACCGGCGTATAGAGCGCCAGATCTATCATGCCAAGTTCCGCTACAAAGCGTCCATTGAAGAGGTGAACTACCAGGCAGAGCGGAGCATTGACCGCAACCTGGTCATGCGCCTGGCGGACTGCACCTTCATTGAGCGCAATGAGAATGTGCTCCTGACCGGCAGCACCGGCATTGGCAAAAGCTACATCGCCTCTGCTATTGGTTACCAGGCCTGTATGCAGGGCTATAGGGTATTCTATGCCAGTACACCCAAGCTATTTGCCAAACTCAAGATGGCCAAGGCTGATGGCTCCTACATCAAAGAGATCGCAAAGATTGAACGCCAGCAACTGCTCATACTCGATGACTTTGGCTTGCAGCCTTTTGATGCACAAAACAGGGCTGCCCTGATGGAGATCATTGAAGACCGGCATGGTAAAGCATCCCTGATCATTACCTCACAGCTTCCGGTCAGTAAATGGCATGAGGTCATCGGTGAAAAAACAATAGCTGATGCAATATTAGACCGTATCGTACACAGCGCTCACCGGCTGGATCTCAAGGGTGAATCCATGAGAAAAAAACGCAGGGCTGATGAAAAGGAAATCAGTTACCAATAATAACTTGAGATAGCTAACTTTGTAATAATGCTTCTACAGCATTGGCTGCATCATTCCGCCAGTTCTCAGACTGGTCAGTTTGCCACGGAATAGCCTGGTCAACATCCCCGGAATACCTACTTGGGCAAGTCCAAGCAGATTGGTGAAGGCTTGTCCATCGACCGCAACAAGACCTCGACCTCGCTGAACGAGAAACTGGAGATCCTGATTCCAGCTGGAAAAATTGCTTCTCTGGGCAGCGGTGAAATGGTCGGCGTCATTGCCACCGATGCCGATGAGCATTATACCGGCGAGTTCAAAACCTCAGCGGTGAACTGCCGCATCAACCTAGATATGGAAGCCCTTAAACGGGAAGCGAAGGGCTACCGCCCGCTGCCGGCGTTTTATGATTTCGGCGGCAGGCAGGATGAAAAGCTCCGCGAGAACTTCCACCGTATCAGCCAGGAAGTGCAGGTGCTGGTCGCCCGCTTCAAGCCGGCCGAATCACCTGTACCGCCGAAAGGCTCCTTTAAAAATAACTAATTCCATCCATCATGAATCCAGATGAACTGACCGGGATGACCGTGATGGTGCATCCGCTGCTCTGCGATGACCCTGCGGGGCGAATGGGGCAGATCGGTGTCATCATTGAAGCTGACCGCGGAAAGGATGATTATCTGATCCGCTTCGACGATATGGTGTTGGCGCATTACAGTGCCGGTGCTTTACAGGTGCTGCAGCCACCCGAAAAGCTGTATGAGCTGATGGAGAACCGGGCCACAACGCTGTCGCCGGGTATCTGGAAAGACCTGCATTCCATAGCGCTGCTGCAGCGCTATGGCTCGGCCATACAACTTAGGACGGCTTTCGAACTCGTGCAGCAGCACGAGCACCTGCAACCCTTGGTCATCCTGAGCCTGGAAGATGCGCTGGGCGAATACCGGAGCCGCAGGGTCGGCCGCTAACCTTTAATTAAAAAAACATGAAAAATTTTGAAAACCTGAACGGGTCGCTGGTACTGGTGCGACCCGACTTTCACGACGACCCGGTGCGCCAGCAGGGCAAGGTCGGCGTCGTTACTTATGCCCGTGACGCAGACGAAATCTATGTCACCATGCTGGGCGGCAAAGAAGCCAACTACAGCAGCCAGGATCTGATGCTGCTCAAACACAAGGTAGACATCCTGCAGGAACTGACCGACTCCGGCACGGGCATGAAGCTCGACGACTTCAAGGCACTCTATAAAGTGATGCTGCTCCAGGAAAAAGGTACCTCCACTGCCATCGTCAATGCTTTGCAGATGGCGGCGGAACACCCGGCGATCTGGGATAAAGCCCTGGTAGCCGCCATGCCGGCAAGGGAACTGGAAGTCAGCAAAGCGTACAGCCGGTGAAGTGCTGTATGCTTGCCCTGCTGGTGTGCCTGCCGCTTCGGCACCTGCACATCAATTCGTCTTTCGGTTACCGGTGGCATCCGCTGACAGGACGCGTACAGTTTCATGAAGGCGTTGACCTGCATGCCCGCCACGACACGGTGTTTGCTGTACTTGGTGGCACGGTCAGGTGTAAATCTTTCGATGCTAAACTAGGGGGTTTATGTAGCACTGCAGCATGGCGTTATGCAAACCATCTACGGACACCTCAGCCAGGCTTTTGTCGGGGGCGCTGACTCGGTAACTGCAGGTCAGCCGATCGGCATCACCGGGGCAACCGGCCGGATTACCGGTGAGCACCTGCACTTCGCCGTGCGCTATCGCGGCCGCTTTATCAATCCTGTGCAATTTTTCAGGCTACTGCTTCGCTAAAGCGCAGGCAGCTCTTTTCATTAAACAAATTAATATCATGGCTAAAAATTTTAAAGCACTTCCTGTGCAGCTTTCAGAAAAGCTGGTGCAGGAGATCAAAGACGGAACATCGCTGTTCCAGCAGCCCGTGAAGGAAAATGGTCGACCCGCTTTTGTCACGCCGGTCAACCCGGTCACCGGCAAAGGGTACAGCGCCATGAATGCGCTGATCTTGGGTATGCAACGGCACGACGACCCCCGCTGGTTGTCTTTCGATGCCGCCCGTTTTGCGGGAACACCGGTGAAAAAGGATGCTTCAGCAACCCTGATCGAGTTTTCCAAGAAAACAGAGATTCAGAAAATGCGCACGCCGGATGACAAGCCCATCAAAAATGAGGAAGGCGTCACCCAAACCCGCACGGTCACCTTCGACAAGCCGCAGCCCACCAAAAGCTTCCTGTTTAACGGCAGCCAGATGAATAACATGGAACCCTTGGAAACTTATTTGGGCAAGCTGGAGGCTGCGGATACCCAGACACCGGTGGAAAAAGCCGCGAAACTGATCGAAGCCAGCGGCGCTACGATCATCGAGGGCGGACAGGAAGCTTATTATGATCAGAAGCGCGACGCTATATTCCTGCCCGCGAAAAGCGCCTTTGAGAATGAAACGAAGTACTACCAGGCCGCTATCCATCAGCTGGCGCACTGGTCAGGCCACGAGAGCCGTTTGAAACGCCCTATGGAAGGGCGGCTGGGATCCATGGAATATGCCCGCGAGGAACTGCGGGCCGCGATTGCCGCTATCCTGATTGGTGGTCAACTAAAGCTGGGGCATGACTTCGGGCAGCATAAAACCTATATGGGCGCTTTCGCCAAAATTCTGAAGGATGAACCGTTTGAAATCGCGAAAGCTGCCCGCGATGCCCAGCGGATCACCGGGCTATTGCTGGGTACCGGACGGGAGCGCAGTCAGAAACAAGCGGCCCCCAAGCCCGTCGGATTCAACAAAGGTGACGGGATTGCTTATCTGGACACCGTCTACAAAGTGCTGGAAGTTTATAAAAACAAGAGCGTCAAGGTAGAGGATACGGAAGGCACCAAGCGAACCATCAAGCCCAGCGATGGGCTTTTCAAGTCGCTGCTGGAAGCTAAAACCAATCCGCGCGGGGAAGACCGCCTGATGGCTGAAGAACCTGAACTGGAACACACCTATAAAATGACCCGATAAGATGAACCTGATTAGTTTTAACGAACAACAACTCCCTATGCGGGATTTGGAAACCATCGGTTTGGCGACCGGCGGTCAGCTGCTGCTGAATGTGGATGACCTGAAGGCCTTGCTTTCCGGCAGGCGTACAGCTCTTTTAGAACTGCGCAACCTGGAAGCCGGCAATATCAAAATCAAATCCCTGAATGCCAAAATTTCACTGACGGAGGGTAAAGACGGCAAAGTCGATCTGCTGATCCACCCGGTGTACCGGAAATCCGCCACACCGGATTTCCTGGACGATTTTGAGTCCGAACAGTTGCAGAAAGGGGAAGTTGCCAATCTGCTGAAGATTACCGTTGACGACAAGGGCAATAGAACGGAACGCCTCGTTGAGTTTGATGCGGATACACGTGAATTCATCGTTTCCGACACAGAAAAAATTCTGGTACCGGATATGGTGAACAACGAGTTCCTCACGCCCGCACAGAAAGAACGCTACCGGAAAGGGCAGGAAGTGGAACTGGCGGACCAGACCCGCTTTGCCTATGCCGCGGCCGATTTGCATGGCATCCGTTCCAACAAAATAGCGCTGGTAGCTTCAATTCTAATTGACGGCGGGTTGTCTTACATGCTTTACAAAGGACTGAATGCGTTGTTCAATAAGCCCCGGGATGAAAAGGAAGCGGAGCGCCTTAGCGCTGGCTACCGGAATGCCGTTGCAGACCTGGAAGATCAGGTGCGCCGGTTTCCGGAGCAGACGCCACGTTCCAATACCCGTAACGGCAGTTCACGCTGATGAATCCCGTGCTGGAAAGGCTGGGCATCTTCCCGGAGGCTGAGGCTTTTTTTCATGCAGAAAGTCTTTGCTTTGATTACGGCGGGGTAAGCGAAGTTTATGATCAAGGTTACCATTATGTTCCGACGACCGACGGCCTGTGGCTCGCGGGCAACCGGTATGCTCAGGAAGTAGTCATCACGAACTCCGCTATGGAAGCGATTGCCTGGTATGCGATTCACCGGTCCAGTTACGCAGATCCGGCAGCTTTAGCGTTCGTATCGCTCGGCAATCTTCCCACACCCGCGCAGTTGTCATGGCTTCGCAGCGCGTTCCGACGCCGGAAATTTACGCTGGTGTTTGCTCATAGCCTGCTTGGAAAGCTGACAGACATCAAAGCAGCGTGTTTGCTCAAGGGTAAAACGGTCTCTTTGTGCTGGCAAAAAAAGAAAGCAGCAGTCAGCTATCAGGGCCGAACCGCTGACTTTGACGAAAGCTGTTGCAGTCTGCACCACTTTGAAAAAGCCTTTGGCCTGCGCCTTGGCATCCGCACCAGCAAACCTGCCCTGCACGTCACCCATTTAATCCAGTTACAATATGACTCCTCCAAAATTGATTACCCTCAGGCCCGCGCTTAGTTATGCGCTATGGCGGTCTGTCTTACCGACCGGATTATCCCTGCTTTTTCTGGTGCTGGCCTGGACCCTGTCACCGGTGTTCATCTGGTGCAGCCTGGCGTTCATGCTGGCTGCCGTATATCGGCTGCGGTATATCCGGAGTATTCAGTACGTGATTACGGAAGGTTCCTTGCAGGTCAGCAGCGGTTTACTTTTCAAAAGAACAGATTATCTGGAACTCTTCCGGGTGAAAGACTACATTCTGACCCGGCCCGTTCTCATGCAGGTTTTCGGGTTGATGAACCTGACCCTGAAAAGTACGGACCCTGAGAATCCTGTGCTCACGCTGACCGGTATTCCCGCAATGGACCTGGTGGGAGAGCTGAGAGAATGGGTACAGCGGGCCCGCGCATTGAACTGCATTATGGAAATAAATTGATGCTAATAATTGCGAATAGCTAATTTTATTAGTATTTTAGAACCTCCACACGAAGCTGAAATGAAAACCTTTGCTCACCTGATGATTACCTGTTTGATCTCTACTTTTGCGTTTTGGGGTGCCCTGGGCAATAAAACCTATCCTTGGCCGTGCTATGGCATTGCCTTCGGTATCTGGGCTATCTTCCTGTGGCGGTTGAATGTTCGGATGAAACGCACGGAGATGAGGCGGCGCTTGGATGAGCATCAGTTTCGTGAATACATGCGGTATCGGCATCAGCGGTGATCCGCAAAAAATTTTTATATTGGGCATCTCAGGCAGCCTCGTCTGCCTGAATTGTGATAAGGTTTAGGTTGAAAAGTCCCGGCGGCAAGCGCTTAGGGACTTTTCTCTTTTAATCCTGTTTTTATAGCTAAGTAATTCCGGCTCTTGCAGGCACGCATTGTACGGTTTTATCGTTTGCTCTCTGCACCCATTCACGGGTTTCAATCAGCTCATAAAAAGCCCATTTCCGCAATAGCAGCCCTGCTTTCTGACTTACACTTTAACTTTTTTCTCATGAAAGATGCAAGTTTATTAAACAAAGACCTGGCACTTACCGAACAGCAGTTCCGGGAAGCCATCACCAACGATTTTATAGGCGCAGAATTTACTGACCGCCTGGAATGGGCCATGCTCATGATACAGCAGAATTTTCATCAGATGCGATTCGCGGAATACCTGCCGGCTGTTACCCGCAATCATTTTGACAAAGCTTATCTCATTGCTGACGGACCTGATACGCTTCACCGGCAGATGCAATATTTTATGCCGTTTACAGACCTGCAGGCGACGCCGGAAATCTTTCCGGACCTGAACATCAAATTGATGACCCTTGAAGAAACCATTCAATTAAACAAGGTCAAACAGTTGGATTTACGCACCAAGCAGAATTTAAGGTCACGTCTTCAGTATGCTTACGAAATCTCTTCCGCCTTTTACAATAAACATACAGAAGCCTTTTACGGGTTTAAAGATGGCTATGAGCTCAACAGGGGCTTCTTCTCCCTGGCATCAAAATTCGAGGACGCAGATAAACTGTCCGTCACTGAGTTGCCGAATCCGATCTCTTTGCACCCCAGCTATGTTTTGCCGCCGAACGCTATTAGACTTCTGCCTAAACGGCAATTAATGGATATCATGAAACTGATCGCCATGTCGTATCAGGTTGCCCTTTCTATGTATTATGAGTGGTCCGTTTACATCAAAGAATACGACAATATCGGACTGATCGTGCCGGTAGAGCCGCAGATCCTGTCTGAACTTTACAAGACATCGCTCATGAGGTTCGAAAGTAAAAAGCAGATGGTTCACTTTGTTAAAGAGCATTACCGCAGGAAAGTTGCCAGACCCGATGAAGATTTTTCGGTTTTCGTGAAGCGTTACCTGCGCGGTGAACACCGGTTTAATTACCGTGGCTTTTATGCCGAGGTCGTTCCCCCGAAGTATGATCTTTTACGGACCCGAACCAGGAAGAAGTTTGTAGACGCTTCTGGGTAGGTAAGCTTGAATACCAGGTTCAAAGCAAAGTGAAAACACCTTCAATGCAGATACCGGGGCAACGTCCCTGGCGCCCTTTTTTCAACAAAATTATTTAACTTCTTAAACTACCCTTTGTGGCAATAGAAATAATCACCAAAGATGATCTGGAAGCTTTCCGGAAAACGCTGCTCAATGACATTCAGGCTTTACTGATCAACAACAGACCGGAAACGAAAGAATGGCTTCGGTGTGCAGATGTGCGCAAGCTGCTGAAAGTTTCCACCGCCACCGTTCAGAACCTGCGCATGACCGGCAAGCTGAAATCTCATAAGGTAGGCGGCATACATTTTTACAGACTGGCCGATGTGGAAAGCATGATCAGCGGTAAAACCCTATAGTATATGACACCTGAAATGTTAACACTGGTTTCCTTATACGCCAAAATTACAGAAGACCCGCGTGTCAGCGTCTGGCACATCAGTTTGTATACTTCTATCTTAACCCTATGGCAGAAAGGCGGCTGTCCGCAGGAGTTAAGGGTGTCCCGGAAACAGCTGATGACCGGCGCACATTTTCGAAGTATAACCACTTACCATAAGTGCATTAACCAGCTCAGGAAGCTGGAATACATTGAATACTTTCCAAATTATGATGCCTATCAGCGAAGTATCATTAAGCTCATCATTTGAACGCGGTTAGTTACGGTAATTCGAAAAAGCTTTTAGCCATCCTGGTTTCGCCCTCCTTCAAACTATTTTTCTCCAGCAAGTTTTCCTCTAGTTGGAGCATATCCCTGCTCACCTTATCATCCTGCATTTTCGCGTAATGCTGGGTCTGCTTGATGTCGGCATGACCCAGCATTTTTGATACTGATTCTATAGGCACGCCATTATTGAGTGTGACCGTAGTGGCAAAAGTATGCCTTGCAATATGGAACGTAAGTTCTGCCCTGATCCCGCAGCAGTCGGCAATTTCTTTCAGGTATGAGTTCATCCGCTGGTTCGTCAGCACAGGTAATGCTATCCCAGTGTTGCAACATTTCGGATCATTCCTGTACTTGGAAAGAATGTTTTTAGCCTGAACGAGCAATGGAATCCTCGAGGGCGCATTCGTTTTCTGGCGGTGTACAAAAATCCAGTGCTTCCCATCAGCCCCAATTCTGATATCTGACCGTTTCAGCTTCTGAACATCTGCAAAAGCAAGTCCTGTATAGCAGCTGAACACAAAAATATCTCTGACTGCATCCAGCCTGGCTGTCGAAAATTCCTTCTCCTCCAAACGCCTCAGTTCCCGTTCTGTCAGGGCGGTTCTCTCCACTTTTTTCTTTGTTAATTTAAAATTGGCAAACGGATCACCCGGCAGCCACCTGTTTTTAACACATACCAGCACTACCTTCTTAAAATTGGCGAGGTACTTGACCGTAGAATTGTGATTGCATTTTCTGACTGTTTTTAGCCAGAAGGCATATTGTGCGATAAACTCGTGATCCAGTTCCCTGATGTCCTTATCCTCATCGGTTCCATACATCCATTTCATAAACGACCGGGTATGCCCGAACGAAATCTCATATCTGCCAATCGTGCCGCGTGCATAATCAATGCCTTCCAGTGCCTTCATCTGGTCATTATGATGCCTGAAAATTTCAAGGATCATTCTTGGCTTTTCATAATTGCCGGTAAGTATATCTTTAATGGCCTGAGCAGAAACAGGTTTATTTGATTCTATCAGCATTCTCTTGGCCAGGTACACCTGCTGCTCCAGTGTATCCAGGAAATAGTTCAGTTCTTTGACAGCTTCTTTATTCCCGGTCGCTCGTCCTGCGTGTACATTCCACTTTGACGCTTCACATTTGCGCTTTGTTGACAGTTCTTTGGATTTGCCGTCAACCGTGATTTTGATGTAAATAAATCTGTCGTCATTCTGGTTCTGAGACTTTTTAAGAAAAAAAAGCAGACCGAAGGTTTTCTCTAACATAACTCTAATTATTACGGTGAAACAAAAGTACATTTCTGGCATTGGTCACACAAGATGTCCATGCCGTAAACAGGCTGTATTACAGCTGTTTACACAAGTTTCATTGCGTGATTTTGAAATTTGAAATCACGCAATGAATCACGCAATAGAGTTATGCGTTTTTATGTGATTTTTAGTAGGGTGGAAAATTAAAAAAGCCCTTTAATATACAATTAAAGGGCTTTTTGACACTTTTGTTAACGTAATCAGCGGAGAGGGAGGGATTCGAACCCTCGATACGCTTTTGACGTATACACACTTTCCAGGCGTGCTCTTTCGACCACTCAGACACCTCTCCGTAAATGCACTATTGAGCTACAAAGGTATAATAATACCCGACTTTGTGCAATAAAAAAGCGAAGCCCGCTTCCGGTACTTCGCTTAAACAAAAACTACAACTCAGTACTAATATCTTTTTAAATCATTATGCTTGTATCGATGAATATTATGGCTAAGCCTATTTTCTTCATGGCGTAAATGTCGGCGTTCGGCGCGGCTTACATGGCCGTTGGCTTTAGCCATACGTTTGTTTAATGCCAAACGTTGTTCTTCGCGGCGTAAACGGTAAGCCTCTGCACGGGTAAGCTGGCCATGGTTAACACCATGGTTAATACGTTGATGTTGGTTGTGCTCACGCATGTTAATAACAGGTGTTTTGGTTTGAGCTTCGGCTATAGTAGTTAGTGCTAATGCGGCTACTAACAGGCTTCCAAATATTTTAATTTTCATAAGTTTTATTGTTTATCTGATTTATAGAGCCTGCATCCTTTAAATGGTTTAACGGTTATGTTAATTTTATTCATCAACGGCTTATCCATATATTTTATTTATGTTTGCTGCCGGTTATCCGTAAGGGTAAAACTCACACACTAGAATACGTTGTTTAGTTTGAATGCTGAACCTGGACGAGATTAAAAAGCCTATAGCTGCCGAGATTGATGTTTTTGAGGAAAGGTTTAAAGCCTCTATGCAAAGCTCAGTGCCCCTGCTTGATCGTATTACACATTATATTGTAAAGCGAAAAGGTAAGCAAATCAGGCCCATGTTTGTATTTTTTTCGGCCAGTTTATGTGGTGGCGTAAATGAGGCCACTCATCGTGGAGCGGCTTTAGTTGAACTGCTGCATACTGCCACGCTGGTGCATGATGATGTGGTAGATAATTCTTATCAGCGCCGCGGATTTTTCTCTATAAATGCTTTATGGAAAAATAAGATTGCAGTTTTAGTCGGCGATTTTCTGCTGGCGAAAGGCATGGATTTATCCTTGGCGAATAACGATTTTCAATTACTGCGCATTGTAAATGAAGCTGTAAAACAAATGAGTGAGGGTGAGTTGTTGCAGGTTGAAAAGGTACGCCGTATGGATATTAACGAAAATATTTATTACGACGTTATTCGCCAGAAAACTGCATCATTAATTGCAGCTTGTTGCGCATGTGGTGCTTCATCAGCAGGAGCTGATGTTGAAACGGTAGAGAAAATGCGATTATTCGGTGAAAAAATTGGTATTGCCTTCCAGATTAAGGATGACATGTTTGATTTTGGTACCAATGATGTGGGGAAACCTTTAGGTATTGACATTAAAGAGAAAAAGGTAACCTTACCATTAATTTATGCTTTAAATAATACTAGCTCTTCCGAGAAAAGGCGTATTATTAATCTGGTGAAAAATCATAACGAAGAACCTGAGAAAATTACTCAAATTATTAGTTTTGTACAGCAAACCGGCGGATTACAGTATGCCGAAACGCAAATGCAAAAGTACCAAAATGAAGCATTTGAAATTTTAAACACTTTTCCACCAAGTGAAGCCCGCCAAGGGTTGGAACAGCTAGTTAGATATACTACTGAGCGTAATAAGTAGGTTAAGAAAAACGTAATAACCAAAAGCCAAGAATATACTTCATAAAATGCTGTTATCATTAAGCAGCTGCTTGCTTAATATTTTGGTTAATTATTTTATATTTTATCTTGGCTTCTGGTCTTGATTCTTCCTGCTTTATGATTCTTTCGGCGCATTATCTACGTGCCGGAACGTATCTAACGTGGTAATCATTTCTAACTTTACTGGCTTGCCGGTACGGGCCGATTCATAAATAGCTTCCATGATTTTATGGTCTTGCAAACCTTCCTCACCAGGGGTATAAGGCTCATTGTTTTCCATTATGCATTGTGCAAAGTGGTCCATTTCCAATGCAAATTGTTTTTTGTCGCTTATGATAGGATTTTGCTTCATCTCTATTTTGCCTTGTGCTTGCGATGCTTCCATTTTAAGACCTTCATAATCAAAAGCTGGGTCTAGGCCGAACCAACCACCATTATCGGCAAAGCAGCGGTAGTTTTTAGAATTATGTACTCCATAGCTGCACACATTGTTGGCAATAGCACCACTTGGGAAAAACATCTGGAACATTACCGCTTCCTCCACTTCTTTAAAACGTGGGTCGTTAGGTGTGCTATAGGTGGATGCAACAACGGTATGCGGCTCTTCCCCCAATAAAAAGCGATTAGTATTAATATTATACAAACCAATATCAGGTAACGAGCCACCACCTGATAATGCCTTTTTTAAGCGCCATTGCGACGGATCGCCTATGTTTTGCACATTGGTAGAACTAATTACTTTTACCTTACCAAAATGCTTTTCACGCGTCCACTTCATAGCCATGCGGTTGTGAGGTTCATACTGAATGCGGTAGGCAATCATCAGTTTTTTACCAGCTTTTTTGCAGGCGGCTATCATGCGTTCAGCTTCTTTGCTGGAGTTAGCCATGGGCTTTTCACATAGTACATGTTTGCCGGCTTGTGCTGCACGTGTCACAAACTCTTCGTGCATGCCATTGGGCAATACAATATATACGGCTTCAATTTTCGGGTTGTTTTTAATTTGATCGAAATTCTGATAGTCATATATGTTCTTCGGGTTAATGCCATACTGCGCTGCTACCTTCTGGGCCTTGTCTGGATGACCGCTTATCAATGCTACCGGTTTTGCATATTTGCAGGCGCCAAAAGCAGGCATAATCTGGCCTATCGTTAATTCACCAAGTCCGACTATAGCATAGCCTATACGCTTATCCGGTTCTATCATAGCGGTGCCAGTTTCCTGCTGCCTTTCGGTAGCCGCATGCTGACTAGGTACCTGTACCCGAATAGTATCGGCCATAGATTTATGCATGCCGCCACCTCCCATATTTTGAGCATCGGCAGTGCACGAAGCTAGTTCGCCAATAACAGTAGCTGCCATTAACCCTTTACCGGCATTTTCTAAAAATTCGCGCCGGTTGCATTCACCCGATGATGATAGAAAAGATTGCATCAGTTGATTGATGTTTTTCATGATAGTAGAATATTATTGAAATGAATTTTCTTGTCAGTTATTAAAATTGCATAAAACACAATTGGTAAATAGGTTTTGTTTGATAAGCACAACGGATTGGTAAATGCGTAATTACGCAGGTAAAAGCATTATTTCTTGTAACATTTTGACGCAATAAGTAGTAAAGTGCATTTAGCGCTAATCAATCAAACAACTAAAAAAATCCTATCTTCGTTACATGCCCGCACTTGATTTAAGCCAATTTCATTTTACACTGTTTAATGCATTGGATATTGTGTTGGTGGCTTTGTTGATCTACCAACTCTACAACCTGATTAAAGGCACCATAGCCGTTAATATTCTTATCGGTCTTATCATCATCATCCTGCTCAATTTTGTGGTGCATGCCTTACACATGACGCTGCTCATGAAAATACTGGATACCTTTATCCAAGTGGGCATTATAGCAGTGGTCGTCATTTTTCAGCAGGAGTTACGGCGTTTTTTGCTATTGCTGGGGCGTAATGCCTCGTTACAGCGTAATAGGGCTTGGTGGCGTTACTTTTCAGGTAATAATGATGCAGCTAAAGATAATTACAAACGCATTAAGCCCATTGTAGATGCTTGCAAAAGCCTCAAGCAAACCCGTACCGGAGCCCTGATTGTTTTTGTACGTGATTACGACGAACAATCATACGTAAATAGTTGTGAGGTGATGGATGCCATTATCTCTAAGCGATTGTTGGAAAGTATTTTCCAAAAAACCAGTCCGTTGCATGATGGAGCTGTAATTATATCAGGCAACAAAATTCGTTCGGCCAGTTGTATCTTACCACTTACCGATAATACCGACTTACCGCCGCAATTTGGCTTACGCCACCGGGCCGGCATTGGGGTTACCGAGGCTAATGATGCTACAGCTTTAATTGTATCTGAAGAGACTGGCGAAATTTCATATGCGAAGCAAGGCAAAGTGAAAATGAACATCAGCTTTGCAGAGCTAGAAAAACTGTTGAATAAAGATTTTTAAAGAAGCTACTTCGCCTTTAAACAACTGAATCACAAATGTTCATTGCTTTATAAAAATGGGCATCAATGTTCCAGAAAATATAATTGAAGCGGTTGGTATACCTGATGCTACCTATTATTCATCAGGCTATCAGAACGAATCAATACGGTTTTTATAATCTAAACATATTGAATACCTACTAGATACATGAATATCTTAAAGCTTAATAGTTAGAATGTTTATCTTGTAACGTAGCTATTTAATAATCCCTACAATCTTTAGAGTTAACTCGCCAAACAACAGACGTATTTATTACATTTACGTTGCATGATTAAGGTTAAAAACCTGAGTAAACATTATGGTTCGGCCAAAGCGGTTGATGATATCAGCTTTGAAGTAGCCGAGCATGAAAACCTGATTCTACTGGGTACCAGCGGCTGTGGCAAAACTACTACGCTAAAGATGTTGAACCGCTTGGTGGAGCCAACCCATGGAGAAATATTCATCAACGGTAAAAATGTTAACCAGCAACCACCCGAGCAGTTGCGAAGAGGTATAGGTTATGTACTGCAAAATAATGGCTTATTTCCACATTATACCATAGCTGAAAATATTGCTATAGTACCTAAGCTGTTAAAGTGGGATGCAAAACGAATCAACACCCGGATGCATGAATTAGTAGAAAAACTACACTTGTCGGTCAATTTTTTAAACCATTACCCTAATCAATTAAGCGGGGGACAGCAACAGCGTATTGGCTTAGCACGTGCATTAATGGCCGATACGCCGGTTTTATTAATGGATGAACCGTTCGGTGCACTTGATAATATTACCCGTGGTAAGATACAAGCTGAGTTTAAGCAACTTGATGAGTTGCAACGCAAAACTATTGTGATGGTAACACATGATGTGCAGGAAGCTTTCGAGCTGGGCAACCGCATAGCTTTGATGGATCAAGGCCATTTAATACAACTAGGCACACCGGCCGAGCTGCTGTTTAATCCGGCTAATGAGTTTGTAAAAGAATTTATGCAAGCTCAACGCTTGCAACTGGAATTAAAAGCCTTGACATTAGATGATTTATGGAGCTTGTTGCCTCCATCGTTTAAGAATACTCATAATTATCCAGTTATCGACAGTAGCAATAATGTGTGGGCAGCTATGGAGGCTTTTAAACTACAAAATGCACAGGTACTGAACATTAAACAGCCGGAAAAGGATGAAAAAAAAGCCATAACCTTCGAGCAACTCATGTCGGCTTTTTACGCTTATCAAAATAAACGCTAAGCAATATGAACAACCAGCAACAAAGTTTATGGCAGTTTATGCAGCAGCAATCGGGTAAGCTGGTGCAACAAACGCTGGAGCACATAGGGCTTACTTTTATTTCGCTATTCATTGCCGTGCTTATTGGTTTACCTTTAGGTATTCTTATTGCTCGTAAAAGACAGCTTTCCGGTACGGTATTAGGCATAGCCGGGGTGTTACAGACTATACCTAGCATTGCATTGCTCGGTTTCATGATTCCTTTACTCGGCATAGGGCCCAAGCCCGCTATTGTAGCTTTGTTTTTATATGCGTTATTACCTATTATTCGTAATACTTATACTGGTATTACCGGGGTAGATGGTTCAATAAAAGAAGCCGCATTAGCTATGGGCATGAGTAATAGCCAAGTACTATTTAAGGTAGAATTACCATTGGCTATGCCAGTTATTTTGGCGGGTATTCGTACTGCTACAGTAATTAACGTGGGTGTAGCTACGCTTGCATCCTACATTGCTGCTGGAGGTCTGGGGGAATTTATATTTGGAGGTATATCCCTTAATAACAGCAACATGATTTTAGCAGGCGCTATTCCGGCTGCTTTGCTGGCTGTGGTGTTTGATTTTTTGCTTTCATTGGTGCAAAAAATTAGCTTTAAAAAATTGAAAGTGGGTACGTATGCTGTGCCGATAATCGCCTTGATACTGGCTTGTTTTTACTTTGTGCCCTCGGCTTACGGTAGCAAGCTTACTGCTGGTTTTACCCCTGAGTTCATGGGGCGACAGGATGGTAACTTGGGTTTACAGCAAAAATATGGTCTGAAAATTCATACTATTGTGATTAATGATGCTGTAATGTACAATGCCGCTTATGAAAAGCAATTGGATGTAATTAGTGGCTACTCCACCGATGGTCGGCTGAAGGCTTTTAACTTAGTAGTGCTGAATGATGATAAAAAGATATTTCCACCCTACTATGCAGCGCCTATTGTACGGCAGGATGCATTGCGGAAATTTCCGGAGCTGGAAAAAACGTTGAACTTATTAGCCGGGCATATCAACGACTCAGTAATGACCGAGCTTAATTATCGCACCGATTACCTGCATCAAACACCCGAACGGGTAGCTAAAGATTTCCTGGTAGCACAACATCTATATAAACCCAGTCGAAACGGACAGGCAGGCGTAGTGCGCATTGGTTCTAAAGTTTTTGGCGAACAATACATTTTAGCCAGTATGTACAGCATGCTGATTGAAGGGTATACAGATTACAGTACAGCTACTAAAACCGGCTTAGGCGGTACCAAAATATGTTTTGATGCTTTAACTAATAACCAGATTGATTTTTATCCGGAATATACCGGTACAGGATTACTGGTACTTTTACAACCTTCGCAAAAAGATATACAAACTGTAAGTATTGATAAAGATGCAACCTACCATTACGTACAACAGGAGTTCCAAAAACGCTACCAAATTCAATGGTTAAAACCGATAGGCTTTAATAATGCGTATGCACTCATGATGCGGCAAAAACAAGCTAACGAATTGCACATCAAAACAATTTCAGATTTAAAACGCTTTCTGACTAGTAACCCATAACATGACTTTAGCTGATCGTTACCGAGCTGTGCGCCAGCGCACCGAACAAATATGCAGCCCTTTGCAAACTGAAGACTATGTTGTACAACCCATAGTAGATGTAAGTCCGCCTAAGTGGCACATCGGGCATGTAACTTGGTTTTTTGAAACTTTTATTCTAAAACCTCATTTTATGGGGTACCAGGAATACAATCCTGATTATAACTATGTGTTCAATAGCTATTATGAAACCGTTGGTGCAAGGGTAATCCGTACAGATCGCGGTAATTTAAGCCGGCCTACAGTAAAAGATGTGTATTTGTATCGGGAGTACGTGGATGAAGCCATCTATAACTTTCTATGTCATGAACCATCACTTGAAATAGAAGAATTATTCATTTTGGGTTTAAACCATGAAGAGCAGCACCAAGAGTTGTTGTATTACGATATCAAGTACATTCTGGGACATAACCCGTTGTTCCCGGCTTATGATAGGAATTATAGCTCACCCAAAATAGAAGAAACATCGGGGTTCATCAGCATGAACGAAGGAATTTATGAAATCGGTCATACAGGTGAAGGTTTCAACTTTGATAATGAACTGAATCGGCACAAAGTATATCTGAATGCTTATCAGATCAGCACCAGTCAGGTAACCAATGCCGAATATCTAGAGTTTATTAATAATGGCGGTTATCAAGATTTTCGCTATTGGCATGCAGAAGGTTGGGATTGGGTAAAAACAAATAAAATTACTGCCCCTTTATACTGGCACCTGATAGAAGGGGAATGGTTTATTTACACCCTGCGCGGGCTAGAACCTTTAAACCTTAATGATTCGGTAATGCATATAAGCTATTACGAAGCTAGTGCCTACGCCGCCTGGAAGGGTATGCGCTTACCTACCGAGTTTGAGTGGGAAGCTGCGGCTACCCAATTTACTTGGGGTAAAAGTTGGGAGTGGACCGAAAGCGCCTATCTTCCTTATCCTGGTTTCAGCAAAGCGCCAGGTGCTATTGGCGAGTATAATGGTAAATTTATGGTAAGTCAGCAAGTGCTTCGCGGTGCCTCAGAAGCTACGCCGCCGGGACATAGCCGTATTACTTACCGAAATTTTTTTCACCCCAACCTGCGCTGGTTATTCAATGGCATCCGTTTAGCGCGTTAAACTTATACCTTACATCTTCCTACATGAAAAATACCGATAATCAGGCTTGTACAGAACAAGCCCCGTGTACACAGCCCATTCTTAATCAGCAGTTTTATGAGGATGTAGTTAATGGGTTAACATCCCATCCTAAGCATCTGGAAGCAAAATATTTTTATGATAGTGCTGGTGATAAGCTATTTCAACAGATCATGGCCTGCCCGGAATATTACCCTACTAATTGCGAGTTGGAAATATTTACGCAGCAAACCCAAGCTATTTGCGAAGCTATGATGGCTGATGGAAGCGCCTTTGATTTGATTGAATTAGGTGCCGGTGATGCTACTAAATCTACTTATTTGTTACGGTATTTACTGGAGCAGCAGGCTGATTTTACTTATATGCCCATCGATATATCGGCTAATACTATTACTTACCTGAATGCTGCTTTGCCTGGTGCTTTGCCCGGTTTACAACTGCATGGCCTCAATGGTGATTACTTTGATATGTTACAGGAAGCAGCCAAAATATCTACTCGCCGAAAGGTAGTGCTGTTTTTGGGTTCTAACGTAGGTAATATGCCGGTTGCTGATGCACAAGCTTTTTGTACTAAATTACGGCAGTACTTGCAACCTGAAGATCGGGTGTTAATAGGTATTGATTTAAAAAAGAATCCGCATACCGTACTGGCTGCTTATAATGATAATACAGGTTATACCCGGCAGTTTAATTTAAACTTGATGGAACGTATAAATCGTGAATTGCATGCTAATTTCAGTATTTCGCAATTTGAACATTACCCAATGTATGATCCGGAAACAGGTTCGTGCAAAAGTTATTTGATTAGTTTGGTTGACCAGGAGGTGACCATAGGAGCAAATGAAACTATTCATTTTAAAAAGGACGAATATATTTTTATGGAAATTTCACAGAAATATGCCGTGGCAGAAACTGATCAACTAGCTATACAAGCTGGTTTTAAACCTATACAGTACTTTTTTGATGAAAGGCAGTGGTTCTTGGATGCGATTTGGCAGGTAGTATAAAAAATATTGTTTGCACGGGAACCTTATAGTTAAAAAGCAGTTAAGTGCACAGTTAACTACCTTTTAATTGCTTTTTACAAGTCCATCTTGCTAATTTTTATTTGCTTTGTAAAAGACCGATTTAAAAGAACTTATTATAATGGAATTTTCATTAAAAGATAAAGTAATTATTGTAACTGGTGGTACCGGTATTTTAGGCGATGCATTTATTAAGGGCATTGCACAAGCCGGAGGCATAGTAGGTGTTTTAGGTCGTAATGAGAAAGTAGCTCAGGAGCGTGCCGATGCCGTAAATGCCAATGGTGGTAAAGCCATTGCTTTGATTGCCGATGTAATGAAAGAGGCTGACTTACTAACTGCTCGCAATAAAGTATTAGATACATATGGCCGTATTGATGGCTTGGTAAATGGTGCTGGCGGTAACATGCCGGGCGGTATTATTCAGCCGGATCAGGATATTTTTACCATGAACATGGATGGCATGCGCCAGGTAATGGAGCTAAATCTGTGGGGTACACTTATCCCAACTCAAATATTTGGCGAAGTAATGGCCAAGAGCGGTAAAGGTAGCATTGTTAATATATCATCTATGGCATCACAACAAGCTATTACCAAGGTGCTAGGTTATAGTATGGCCAAAGCAGCTATTGATAACTATACCCAATGGTTTGCGGTAGAAGCAGCTAACCGCTATGGTGATGCTATCCGCATGAATGCTATTGCTCCAGGCTTTTTCCTGACCGAACAAAACCGTGCCCTGCTTACTCAACCTGATGGCAGTTACACCGAGCGAGGTAACCTAGTACTTAAGAATACCCCTTTCAAGCGCTTCGGTAAAGCTGAAGAATTAATAGGCGCTTTAGTTTGGCTATTAAGTGATGCTTCTGCCTTCGTTACCGGAACTGTAATTGCTATTGATGGCGGCTTTTCAGTATTCAGTGGCGTGTAAGGATTATTAGCTTTAAATAAATAAGGCTCAAGCATATGCTTGAGCCTTATTTATTTAAAAAACAAGAATTATTGAGGTGTATATCCTGGATTTTGTGTTAAGTTCGGGTTAGCATCTCTTGCAGATTGAGGAATAGGCAGTATCCGGTGGTAATCTGTTTTTAGTACCGTTGGATAGGATACATAACCATAAGCTTGAGCTGGACGAGTAAAATCCAAATTTAAACGTGTAAGATCAAAGAAGCGTAAACCTTCAAATGCCAATTCTTTTCTTCTTTCGTTTAAAATATCAGTAATTAACTGCGCACCACTAGAAGTATAACCTTTGAAAGAAGGATCGCGCAAAATAGCTAACTGATTTAAATAGTTTTTTGCGCTGGTTTCATCGCCTGTACGGGCATAAGATTCAGCTAAAGTAAGAACAACTTCAGCATAGCGTATAATTTTAGTCTCGTCTTTATCTGTATTGGTATAATTTGGAAACTTATTAATAATCCATGCTTGTTGACCACCTCGGGTACCATTTATAATAAGAGTTCTTCTTAAATCAGTAGAGGTATAAGCATTATACAAGTTATCAGTTGCTTGTATATCGCCATAACCCGATTGAGAAAAAATAGCATCTAAACCTGTGTTGCCTAAGTTGCTTGATGCATTTTGGTTCAACTCGAATACTGTTTCGAGCTTTCCGGTTTGTGCTGCAGGGTTAGCCCAATAGCCTGTGAATGTTGCTGCTGTAGTAGCTAAACTATAGCCCCCTTTATCAACTACCAGTTTGGCAGCTGTTAATGCGTTGGCATAATCGCCTTTATACAAGTAAGCTCTTGATTCTATAGCTTTTGCAGCATATTTAGCGATATAGTCAGAATTTATGGCATGATAAGTAGTCCCGGCTTCAGGCATTAATGTATAAGCACTATCCAAATCGCTAATTATTTGGTTGTATACAGCGTTTACTGTAGCTCTTGGAAGTTTTATATCAAACCCGGTTATGTAAGAGGGTGTAGTAACAACAGGAACAGCACTAGCATTAGGGTTAACGGTATAAGGTGAACCAAACCAAGTAACTAATTCCAGATAAAGTAATCCTCTTGATGCATAAGCCTCACCCATAAGTTGATTATTATCTGCTGATGTAGCCAATTTTTTACCTTCATAAATAATCCGGTTAGCCTGTAAAATTGAATAATAGGCTCTACCATAAATATTTCCAGGTTCTGCAGTAGTAGGTATAAATTGATAATTGTTTTCCAGGAGGTAACGCCCTGAGTTAGAAACGTTCACATAGGTGTTATCAGCCAGCAAATCACCTAATACAGGTATGTCTCTGCCAAATAAAGTTGTAGCCTTCATTACGTTATACATACCATTAACAGCATCAGCCAAATCGTTTGTTGTATTAATGGAAGTCTGAACAGTTACAGCAGTACTGGGCTGCTCATCCAGAAAGCTTTTTTTACAAGCCGCTAGAGTTGACGCACCTGCAAATAATAAGTATAGTATTTTATTAAATTTCATTTTCTTCTAAATTAAAAGCCAACGTTTAAACCAATTGTGAATGTTCTGACTTGAGGGATATCTTGAGTATTAAAGCCATTAATAGGCACTTCAGGGTCAAATGGTAAACGCTTGTCATATGTTTTTGTCCATACGTTAGTTACACGTCCGTACAGATACAGTCTGCTCATGCCATATTTTTTCAGAATACTTAGGTTCTTGAAATCATATCCTAATGAAAGATTCTTCAAACGGATGTAATCACCATAGTACAAGAAGCGCGAAGAGAAGCTTGATGAGCTTGACGAACTGCCGCCACCATATACGTTTTTAGGTACATCTGTTATTTGGCCTGGAGTAGTCCATCGGTTTAACCAAGTATATTGATATTTATTAGCACCAGTAATATACGTTCCATCATTTAAGTAATATGACCAACTATCGCTGATACGATTACCAAAGTTTCCATAGAAGTCAACTGATAAGATAATACCTTTGTAGTTGAAGTTATTGCTGAATCCACTGGTGATTTTAGGATCTGCATGGCCATATGGAACGCGTGCAGCAGCACTATAGCTGGTTGTAGTAGTTGTTCTATTAGCATCTGCAAACCATAATGCATTGCCATTAGCTGGATCTACACCTGCATAAATGCGAGTATAATAGGTGTAATAATCATATCCTGTAGCTAGCCAGTAACTACCGTTAACTTGGTTGTTTTGAGCAAGCTTAGTAATCTTGTTTGCATTATACGCTGCGTTAAAGTTTACATTCCAGGTAAAGTCTTTTGTTTTAACTGGTATACCTTTAATTGTGAACTCCCAACCTTTGTTCTGCATCGCACCAATGTTTTGGTACTGTCCACTACTAAAGCCAGTTTCCCATGGAATGTTTACATTCTGAATTAAGCCATCAATCTTATTTTTATAATAATCTATATTGAATAACAATCGATCATTGAAAAAGCCAAAATCAAGACCAATATCAAACTTTTTTGACGATTCCCAGGTCAAACTTGGGTTGCCTACGGTGTTGTAAGCTTGGCCGTTTGCTAAGTTATAGTTAAATCCATATCCTGCTGTTGGCCGCCAAGTGTAGTTGCCCAAAACATTGGCATTACCTGTAGTACCATATGAACTTCTAAGTTTCAGGGTAGTAAGTATTGTTTGTTTTTTGAAGAAGTCTTCGCCATCAATATTCCAAGCGCCACCTACAGAGTAAAAGCTACCGTGATTGTTATTAATACCGAATCTTGATCCACCATCTCTTCTATAAGATCCACTTAAGGAGTACAAATTTTTATAATTAATGCTTGCTCTTGAATATATAGCATCAAAGGTGTAATTTGAGGTATTTTCTGAAGCAGTAGATGGTGTAGCTGCATTCGAAACAGCCGTTAATGTAGGCTGGGTCAAAGGATAGCCTGTAGCATAAGCTTGGTTGAAATAAGCTTTTGATCTTTGTGCTTCATAGCCAACGGTTGCATCAATATAAAAGTCTTCTACGCCATGTACATTATACCTATAATCTAATTGATTACGAACCAGCCAATTAAAATAACGGCTATAAGAACTGGTACCAGATCCTTTTAGGCTTAAAGCGTCTCCCATGGTGGGGTTCAGAAATGTAGTTTCTTCATAAGTTTGGTAGTCAACGCTTGCATATCCCGTATATTTTAATTGATCCCAGATATTCCATTTAATGGTTTGGGCACCTAATATACGCACGTTGCCTAATCCTCTTTTATCATTAGCAGCTATATATAGCGGGTTAGAGTTAGAGGAAGCGGGAAAGTTACCGTTACCGGTAGTGCTAGAATTAAGGCTACCATCTGGGTTATACGCTAACTGAAACGGCCTCAGAAAGTATGCAGAAGCTAAAGGACTACTGTAGTAAGCGCTGCCCTGCAATGGTGCATTTTGTAGAACACTAGAAGCGTTTAAATTGGTTGAAGTCGAGAAGTTTTTGTTAATGGTGTGATCCCAATTTAGGGTACCGGTAACTCTGTTCAAATTTGATTTTAGCACTGTTGCTTCCTGTCTGAAGTATCCAAATGATGAAAAAACTCTGTTCTTCTCATCACCAGTAGTTAACGAAACATTGTATTGCTGTTGAGTGCCTCTTTTAGTTACTAGATCATACCAATTATTCCCTGCGCTGTTTAAGGCATAACTATTGTCTAAAGTCGCAATTTGAGCTGCTGTATAACCAGCGTTAGCAAATGCTTCGTTAAACATAGAACGATATTGATCTGGTGTTAAAATTTTACCAGCTTGTGGTACTGGTAAATTAGAGCTTACACCGGCTTCTGCATCAAAACGAATTTGGGTTTTACCGGCACGTCCACGTTTGGTGTTGATAACGATAACTCCGGCAGAACCACGTGAGCCGTAAATAGCCGTGGCAGCAGCATCCTTTAATACAGTAAAGTTTTCAATGTCGTTTTCATTTATACCTGCTAAAGGATTAAAGGTTCCGCCACCTCTTTGTGTTGGATCGTTGCTTCCATTAATAATCATACCATCAATTACATACAAGGGCTGAGATGCTGCAAGACTGGAAATAGAGCTTATGCCACGAATACGAACTTGGTTTAAAGCGCCAGGCTGACCACTATTGATTTGCACGTTTACACCAGCAACTTCACCTTGTAAGGCTTGCTGAATGGTTGAAAATGGTTTGTTTTCGTTTTCGGCACCACTTACCACACCGGCAGCACCAGTGTAAGACTTCCTGGATTGCGTACCATAGCTGTCTTTAATTACTACGTCAGATAAAACACGGGCATCAGCTTTTAGCCTAACCGGTGGGAATGCACCTGCAGTAACGATTATTTGTTGCGCGGTAAAGCCTACATAGGTAAATACTAAAACTTGACCAGTTGAAGCATTTAATGTAAAAGTGCCATCCCCATTTGTTAGAACACCTTGTTTGGTACCTTGAAGAGCAACTGATACACCAGGTAACGGCTGTCCATCATCAGCACTGGTTACTGTTCCTGTAATCTTTCTGCTTTGGGCCATTGCATAATTTATTGCAAAAGCACTTAATGTAAGAAGAATAAGTAAAATTTTCTTCATTTGTTAATTTGTTAGTTAGTTAATCCTCTAATTTAGGTATGTTGTAATAATTTAAAAACTTTTAAGGTAAATAATTTAAGATTTGTTAGCAGAATACCTTGTATTGTGGTTAGTTGTGTGTAATTATGATGAATTTTTATGGTTTATTTTCTGTATTTGTATTTTTGTACTTTTAAACATGGTGTTTAGTTAAATGAAATATGTCTTTTTGCTTTAAATAATTGTTTTGTTCTGGAAAGAAGGATGCTTTAACTTCTGCTTTAAATGAAAAAGCTTAAAAATTGCGGCGTAGATTAAAGTGCAATAATAGAATAGGGTTCTAAATGATACTTCTATTATGCAACTTGATTGTTATGAGAAGACAGTTAACGTAGTAGCGAATGCTATTACAAGAAAGGTACACTAAACATTGTGACCAGAGTTTTTGATAACAGTATTAGTATGTACAAGATAGTTTGTTGTAGCTAATTTTGCTGGATGCAAAATCAGTGAAAGACTGTGTAGGTCCCTTAAATAATTAATGCTATATTCCTTATACTGTCTTTAGTTACAATGGTAAAAAAAAAGCATAGGATTTTAGGTAAGCAACTGCATTGCGTTGCCTTTAACATGTTTATATACGTTCGGATTATGTACTAATTACAATAATTTGTTATCATATAACAACAGATAAATCCAGGTAATTACAAAAATTACAGGTATCATAAGGGGGGATATACGCTGAAAGGTACGTTCCCAGCGGTTACCATTCAGCATAGGATAATAGCCTTCCTGCGAGCTGCCATTAGTGTGCTCTTTATAATTTAACCGTAGTTTGCGGATATAAAATAAACCAGCTAATACATCAATAAGGGTAAATAGGGCAACTAAAAATGCGGCTATCGGGAAAATAACAGCTAGCATCTGTTGTTTTTTAAATAGTTCGGGTGTAGGTGCTTTAGCTGTTACCAGCATAGCATACACATTAAAAAAGAACGACTGACCAATAGATAGCCATATTACTCGCTGATTAACAGCATTATCATGATGCTCAATCTGAGCACGGCTAACTATGTATAGCTGTGACAGCTTTTGTTCTTCTTTCGGTCCTTGGTCTGTTGGTAAACTATCTGTTTGTTTTTTGTTATCGTTTTGAGGATCTGCCATAATGTAATAAGTGTATTGTAAGCAGCTATGTAACAGTAGGTATAAAGGTTAGTTTGTAATAAAGTAGTTTTAATAAAAAAGAAGCTTTGGTATGACAACTATATTTGCCTGCTACTTGTTAAAACCATAATACTGCAACAGCAGTTATTATGAATAACTATGGCTTTTGTTGATTATTATAAAATATTAGGGATAGATAAGACAGCCAGCGAAAAAGATATTAAAAATGCTTATCGTAAGCTGGCTCGAAAATACCATCCTGACCTGAATCCGAATGACTCGGAGGCAAACAAAAAGTTTCAAGAACTAAATGAAGCTAATGAGGTATTAACTGATCCCGAAAAACGGAAGAAGTACGACCAATATGGCGAGAATTGGCAACATGCCGAAGCTTATGAACAAGCCCGACAGCAGCAGCAACAAAGTCGTAGCTATAGCGGTTATAGTGGCGGTGGTCAGGATGGTGGCTTCAACTTCGAATCGTTTGGTGGTGATGGTGGAGATTTTTCCGACTTTTTTCAATCTATGTTTGGTAGTGCTGGCGGTGCCGGTAGGCAACAGGTACGTTACCGTGGGCAGGATTATAATGCCGAATTGCAGCTCTCCTTACAGGATGCTGCTACTACGCACAAACAAACATTAACCGTTAATGGCAAAAACATACGCATTACCATACCTGCTGGTGTTGAAAATGGCCAAACTATTAAAATTGCGGGCCATGGCGGTGCAGGAGCCAACGGCGGCCCCATAGGTGATCTGTATATTACCTTCCTGGTAGCTGATGATCCACGTTATAAGCGCAATGGCAATGATTTGCTGGCTACTGTAAAAGTTGATTTGTATACCGCTATGCTGGGTGGAGAAATTACTGCCGATACTTTGACCGGGCAAGTAAAAGTGAAAGTGAAGCCGGAAACGCAAAATGGTACTAAAGTTAAACTGAAAGGAAAAGGTTTCCCAATTTATAAAAAAGAAAATGAAGCAGGCGATTTGTATATAACCTATGAGGTGCAATTGCCTACTAACTTGAGCCCTCGGCAAAAAGAGTTGTTTGAAGAGTTGGCTAAATCCTGATTAAATTAAGTTTTTATGAACCATGAGCATTTAACTGCTGCAGATGAGTTTTGCAGCTATCATCATATTGAAGCCACATTTATCCGATCACTGGAAGATGCCGGATTGGTGCAGATTACCGTAGTAAATCAAAGCCGCTTTATACCTGAAAGCCAATTGGCTCAGTTGGAGCGGATGGTAAGGCTACATCGTGAATTAGATATTAATCTAGCGGGTATTGAAGCTATAACGCATTTACTACAAAGGGTAGAAGCTATGCAGCTTGAAATGCAGGGCTTACGTAACCGTTTGCGGATTTATGAATAGGAAAAGCTAAAAGAATTAGTTAATAAAGCCATGACGAGGAAATATTTGACATGGCTTTATTGATTAAGCAGGTATAACTAAAGAGAGTTTATCTTTACGTCCAACCTTCTCGGTATTAAGCTGTCCTTTGCTTTTCAGAGTTGATAAAATGCCTGAGATTTGTTTGCTGATTTTTTTAGCGTCAGATTTCGGCTCATATTGTGCCATGGTATTGGCAATATCTTCGTTAAAGCCAGATCCTATTTCATTCAAGGCAAAAGCAATTTTAGCGATGATAGGTAAATCATCTGTATATTTTTCAGGTATTTCCAACGGTTTGACAGAAGCTGTTGCAACACCGCTTGCATCATTGGCTTTGCGAGACGATTTAACAAACTCTTCTGGCGCGGAATCTATTTCTTCATCATCAGCCTCTGACTTAGCTTTGCGGCTACGTGAGGTATGATAATCATTAGTAAACGCACTTAACAAGTTTTCAATCCGCTTAGCCTCGTTCTGATGAAACTTTATTTTTTCTTTTAGATGATGAATAATGTCTTTCTCGGTAACAGTTGCCATGTTGTTAAATTCAGTTTCGCTTTATATATGTTTTTATAGAAAGTTTATATCATACTTCATAGTACAATAATGTAATAGAAGGCCCAAGCTATAAGAAACTGTAAAATAGCTTTAATTTCTTTGTACTACATGGCTACGCTATGATCTGAGCGGGGATCTTCTGGTAGAATTTCCATTTCCGGATGCTCAATGTAGTCAGCATACCATTGTATGGCACTAATTACATCTAAGGCATCATCGGGCGTAATGTTTATAGTTTCAAAAGCATAAAGCTTTTTACCAGCATAACCATAAAGTTGTATTTCATTAGGGTCAGGCGAAAAGCCTTCTTCTGTTACACAATAAACTTTTACTTTCAATGTAGTATCTCGTGAATGGATAACGTCACGGCAAGCATCATGAGGATCGGTAGCTAAAAGATAAACGTTGTTTTCCATGATATTGTAACAATAGAACTATTATATAGTTTAACAACCGTAATGTTTAACCTGTTTAATAGCTAGTAAGATTTAAGTGAAAGGCTAAATGCTAAATTCAGAAACAATAAAGATTGTTTTTTGTCTTTTTCAGGTATGAAGAAGGTGATAAAATTATCAGCGTTTATAAGTGCACTTACGCTATTGTTAAGCGCATGTCACGAAAATCCGCACAATACATTTGGCGGACCATCTAACTTCCCGCAGGACACTGCGGCTCATCAGCGCGATACTTCCTTAGTCGGAACTCGTACTGATGGCCGGGAACAGTAAGTAATTGTTAAACTCTTGTATGATCGGCTTTACCATTTCGTCGGGTAGCCAAGTTAAAAGTGGCACCTAAGAATAGTAAAATAATGCCAGTGTACACAGGCCATTGGAATGACTTATGGCCTCTATAATCAACCGTAATCGGTTTTGAATCGGCTACGGTATTAGCTTGTTTGTAAAAGAAACCGCCCGCAATTAGCAGCACAGCCCCAACAATAATCAAAATGATGCTTATCCTTCTCATGGTTTCTGTTTTAAAATGTAACAGCCCCAAATACAATCAGTTTTATTTAATATGAAATGTATGCATTATAAACTTTGGAGAGGGTTGTCTGGGAAAGAACGCCACGGTTTGTGGTTTAATTTCTACAAAGCATGTGTCTTTATAGCTGGGTGGAGCAGATTTAAACTTGAAAGCATTTCTTAACTGATGGTATAAAGTTTGCCTATATTAAAATGCCCTACTCAAAGGGCTGTTTTTCATAGGTAGATGTAGAGTCGGAAATACTGCGAGAGTAGTTCCGGCTTTTTTAGTTAAATGCCTTTGTCCTTATCTAAAGCTTGTTGCCCGAACCGCATTAAATCCTGAGCGCCCAAATAACCTACTGTACCTAAAACGGGTTTGCCTTGTGCATTAAAAATAATTAGTGTAGGATAAGCTTGTATTTGCCACTGTTGTGCTAATTGTGGGCCTAATCCTTTTTCCATATCTATAGATACGTTAATGAAGTTTTGGTTGAAAAATGCAGCAGCTTTATTGTTTTTAAAAGTAGTAGCTTTTAACATTTTGCAGGGGCCACACCAAGTAGCATAAGCATCTACAAAAACGTATTTGTTCTGCGCAGCAGCTTTTTTCAAGGCCTCGGGCCAGGCATCCTCAATAAAATTTATTTGCTTGTCTTTTTTGGGTGGCTGTTCTTGGGCACATCCAACTAAAGCCCAACTGCTGAACAAGCACCAACACATTAATATTTTAAATAAAACTCTCATCATGGTAAAACTTGTATTTAAGGGTAAGTTACAAAAATAGCATCTTCAAACTGAAGATGCTATTTGTCTATTATGGATGCTGCTCCTGCGGAGGTCTTTGTTGCTGCTGACGTTGCGGGTTCTGCTGCTGTTGTTGATTTTGTTGCTGACGTTGTTGCATGTGTTGTTGTCTTTGCTGTTGTTGTTGCTGCCACTGCTGTTGACGCATTTGTTGTTGCTGCTGATTTTGCTGTTGCATCTGCTGCTGGCGTTGTTGATCAAATTGTTGACGTTGCTGTTGGTTGTTTTGTTGTTGTTGGTTTTGTTGCTGCCACTGCTGCTGACGCTGTTGCCATTGTTGCTGCCTTTGCTGCATCATTTGCTGGCGTTGCTGATCAAGTTGTTGCTGGTTCTGCTGCTGTTGATTTTGTTGTTGCTGTGAATTTTGCTGCTGACGTTGTTGATCTTGCCATTGTCGGCGTTGCTGGTCAGCTTGTTGACGCCATTGTTGTTGACGCTGCTGATCAGCTTGCTGCTGTTGATTTCGTTGTTGGTCTTGCTGCTGGCGCTGTTGATCAGCTTGCTGCTGCTGATTTTGTTGCTGTTGCCGTTGCTGGTCAAACTGTTGTTGATTAAACTGCCGCTGCTGATCGCCTTGTTGTTGGCGTTGCTGATCTGACTGTTGCTGCCGCTGCTGCCATTGCTGACTCCTTTGTTGCATTCTCTGCTGATCTATTTGCTGCCGCTGTTGTTGCCCAAATGATTGATTAGGCTGCTGCCCATTTTGTTGCTGATTGCGGTCGAAGCCACTGCGGCTAGGCTGATTGTTAAATCGATCACCGTTATTAAAACCACCCTGGCTATTGTTGCCGTTATTAGGCCGGTTAAAATTATTATTGTTATTTGGTTGGCGGTTATAATCACGATTGCCATTGTTGATGCGTACCATGTTACGATTTGAAGCATCATTGCTGCGGGCAATATTAGCTAACCTATCGCTATTGGTTGGGTTAATACCAAAACCCATGTTGCGATTGGCAATGCGGTAGTTCGGGTTATTGTTACGGTATGCTGCGGCATCAACCACACGTTCTGGACGAGCATCGCCTGAGCGCCTCACCATAGGACGGTATAAGTTCAGCCGGTTGTTATCGAAAAATGCACGGGATGGTCGGTTCATACTATTGATGTGATATATCTGTATACGATTGTGGCTAAACCGTTGCATATCAGCTAAACCTGGCCCACCTAAATACCGGCGGTTACTATAACTGTAATAATTATTAATTGCGCTGGAGTTCCTGAAAATAGTTATTACCCTGGCACGTGGTACATAATAGTTGTAAATACCCGGGTCGTTAATGTATGCTTGTGGTGCAAACACCCAATAGCTATCGGGTGTATCATAGCTATTATAACCACCATAAGCGCCATCAGTGTTATCATTAGGGCCTAGTGGAGCCCAACCGTAGTAGCCATCACCACTGCGCCAGTTTACCCAAGCCGGTGCCCATTCGGTATCGGGTATCCATTCCCATCCGTAATAGTCATCAAATCGCCAGCGGCCATAATGGAAGGTAGCCCAGCCCCATGGGTAGTCAGATACCCAAGTGTTACCATAATCGGTCATTACCCAATGCCCATTGGTGGCATAAGGCCTGAAATCCTGATCTACGTCGGGCACCCATACGCTGCCATAATCAGGGTCATCTATCCAAGTACCATAAGGCTGTAATTGGTCGTAAAATTCCTGAAATGTTATTTCATCATCGCTCTGAGCTTTAGCGCAATGAGGGAGTGCCAGCAGGAAGGTAAATGCTATACTGCACAAGCCGATATAGTGAATTAGCTTTCTCATACTTATTGGATTTATAGGTTTGTAAGGTTTGGACTTGTAAAAAGCTAAAGCGTTTAACAGCTGGTATTGTTTTCCTGGGTGCTGGTAAATTGTAGTTCTGCACTGGTAGTTAACAAAAGAAATTCAGCTGAATTTCTGTGTATGTAATCTGAATTAAATAATTTTACCAATTATTATTAAAAAGAGTTATTATGAGCACAGTAAATATTCCGCGACTCGATTTAAACACCTATATCAACGGTGATGCCGAAAGTCGCAAAGCGTTTTCGGATGCTATAGGTAAGGCTTTTAATGAAACCGGCTTTGTTACCATAGCTAATCATGGATTAAGCAAGGAGCTGATTGATAAATTATATGAGCAGGTGAAAGCTTTGTTTGCTTTACCCGAAGATGTAAAGTTAAAATATGAAAAGCCTGAATTAGCTGGTCAGCGTGGTTATACCAGCAAGGGGAAAGAAACTGCCAAAGGTTTTAAAGTGCCTGATTTAAAAGAATTTTGGCAAATAGGTCAAACTGTTACCGACAATGATCCAGTTAAAGATCAATATCCTCAAAACGTACAAGTAACCGAGCTGCCAGAGTTTAATACCGTAACCCGCGAGATTTATCAGAAGCTGGAAACAGCCGGAAAATCTTTGCTGGAAGCTATTGCTACTTACCTTGGTTTGCCGCAAAATTACTTTGATGATAAAGTACACAATGGCAACTCCATATTACGTACATTACATTATTTCCCAATTGAGAACCCGGATGCTGTACCAGCTGATGCCGTACGTGCAGGTGCTCACGAAGATATTAACCTAATTACTTTATTGATTGGCGCCAGTGCCGATGGTTTGGAAGTACTAACCCGCGACAATGAATGGTTCCCAGTAAAAGCACATGGTGAAGATATTGTGGTAAATGTAGGAGATATGCTGCAACGTTTAACCAACAATAAGCTTAAATCAACAACGCACCGGGTAGTAAACCCACCTAAAGAAAAAATGAAAGAATCACGTTATTCAGTGCCTTTCTTCTTACATCCAAAGTCAGGCATGGATTTGACCAGTCTGCCTTCAACCATTGATGAGCAACACCCTAAGCTGTACAGTGACATGACTGCCGGTGAATACTTAGACGAACGTTTACGTGAGATTGGTTTAAAAAAGTAATTTAAAATTTAGTTCTGACTCAGGTCTTATTAAAGGTTATAAATTGCACAAAAAGAGGCTGTCTCATAAGGGACAGTCTCTTGTTGTTTTAGGATATTTTTGGTATCTTAAAGGCATGGGAGGCAAGATAGTCTTTAAGGAATATGATCCAGACCAGTTAACGTTTTTACCGTACAAACTGGAGGAACTGGTACCGACAGGTCATCCGGTCCGTATCGTTAAACAGGTCGTGGACACGGTAGATGTCAAACCGATCAACCGGAAGTACAAAGGCGGCGGGGCGTCAAGTTTCCATCCCCGGCTGATGCTGAAGCTGCTGGTTTACGGCTATCTGACCAATACTTATTCCTCACGCAAACTGGAAGAACAGGCGGCACAGAACGTACACTTCATGTGGCTTTTAGGGATGAAAAAGCCCGACCACAACACCATCAACCGTTTTCGCAGCGAGAAGTTGTCAGGCGTCTTAAAGCAGATCTTCTCACAAATCGTGTTGCTGCTCGAGCAGGAAGGTATCGTATCCTTGAAAGAAGCCGTTTTTACTGATGGTACCAAGATCGAATCAGCGGCGAACAAGTACACCTTCGTATGGGGCAAAAACATCAAGGCGAATAAAGATAAGATGAAAGCCCAGCTTGATGAACTGTGGGGTTATGCGCAAAGCATTGCCGCCGAAGAACTAAAAGATACAGCGCCCTTGGAATATAGTGAGATCAACCCGGAGAAAGTAAAGGAAACCATCTCAAAGATCAATGCAGCCTTAGATGATAAAGAAGACGTAGACAAAAAAGTAAAGCAAAAGCTGAACTACGCAAAGAAGCACTGGCCGGAGAGCCTGGCACGGTATGACGAGCAGGAAAAGTTATTAGCCGGCCGTAACAGCATGTCAAAGACCGACCCGGATGCCACCTTCATGCGGATGAAGGAAGACCATATGCTGAACGGACAACTTAAGCCGGCCTATAACCTGCAGATATCCACCCAGGAGCAATTCATCCTTAATTATACCCTGCATCAAACCTCAACCGATTACCAAACCTTGTCTTCCCATATTGAACAATACCAAGCCTTATATAAAGACCTGCCCAAAGCCATTGTTGCCGACGCCGGCTACGGATCGGATGAGAACTACGGTGTGTTAGCGCGAAAAGGCATTGAGGCTTACATCAAATACAATACGTTCGATAAGGAACAAAAGGACGGTATCAAAGCGTTCAGTAACGACAGCCTGCATTATAACGAAGCGGAGAATTACCTTGTTTGTCCGATAGGTCAATGGATGGCGCATATCGGTAACGGTCAGCGAGTCACTTCATCTGGTTTTGTACAACTGATCAGCCGTTACCGTGCCCAGAACTGTGAAGGTTGCCCGATGCGTGGTGTTTGCCATACTACACAGGGTAACCGGGTCGTTGAGATCAACCACAGCCTAAGACAACATAAACAGGCAGCCAAAGAACGGTTGAATACAGAACAGGGTATCAACCTCAGGAAACGAAGGCCGGCCGATGTGGAACCGGTATTCGCCCAATTAAAGCATAACCATGGCTTCAGACGATTCCTGCTGAAAGGGATGTCCAAGGCCGAGGTCGAAATCGGCTTATTATCCATCGCACATAACCTAAGAAAATGGAAAACCTGAAAACAAGCTTTTTATAGACTTTTAGAACCTGTTAGAATCAATCCCCCGGTTCTTAAACGGCTGCTGACATCTTTCACTCAACCTTCCAACCAAAAATCATAACTAAATAAAAAACCGCCTCATATTTGACTTATGAGACGGCCTCTTTTTGTGAGTTAAAACTAGTTATTAAATTTTAACGCCAAAACCAACATTAAAGGTAATGCCATCAGCAGGTAATATGCCAGGTCCTGGTAAAATGGTGATTCTACGAGTAAAGTATTTAGCGTTTAAAAGGTTGTTGATATTGCTGAAAACATGATAATGCTGCAAAAAACTATAGTTGAACGACCAGTCAAAAACATGATATGCTGGTACGATGCCACTTAGCCCAGTAGGGTTAAATACCGTATTGTTGGCATCGGTGAAGTTTTTGCCTACGTAGCTAAACTGCAAAGTAGTGCTAATATGCTGGTTCAGGTAAGTTAATCCAGTACGATTAATCCAGGTAGGAGTACCTTCAAGCCAATTACCATTTAAGCTGATATTAGTACTGCCAGCAGTAATTGAACCACTGGTGTACCGGGCATGATTATAAGACAAGGAATTAAATAATCTTATATCCTGTACCGATTCTTTGTCAAACAATTTCCATAAAGACAGCTCCGTAAACATCTCAATGCCTTTTGCTACGCCATTACCAATGTTCGTAGTGTAAATGTAGGTTTGTTTGTTTGCGTTTACTTCAGTCAGGTTACCAATACGATTTCCATAATAAACGTAATACAAATCAAAATCATAGTTGAATATATTGTTGATGTTACCCCGATAGCCTAAATCGGCACTATAACCACGACTGTCTTTCAAGTTCGGATCTACTATAGCTAAATCATTACCCGGAATAATGTTGGCATATGAAAATGGTCGGTAAGCTTGTGAAATATTACCGTAAAGCTGGCTGCTATTGGTAAGTTGATACTGTAAACCTGTTCCAAAAAGCGGGAAATGGCGATTGTTTTTATACGCTACATAATGAGTTGCATTATCAATTACACCATCCATACTGGTGTTAATGATTTCATATCGGGCACCAGGGGTTACTGAAAAGCGCGAAGTAATCTGGAAAGTATTCTCGGCAAAAGCGGCATAATTGTGCGTATGCAGATTTAAGGCTATACCATACGGGTTCACTAAGGTTAAGTCGTAGTCAGAACCGGTAGTGCCGGTGCCTTTTTGATCCCGTTTGGTACCTTCTATAAAATACCTTAAGCCAGAAGTAAAGGTACTGGTTTGATTGCCTAGTTGGTAACGAGTTAAAAACCGGGCTTCTGTAGTAAAGCCGGTATAGTAATCACGATCAACCTGGCGCGGATTATAAGTGTTTAATTTTTTGTTAACTGTATCAGCAACGTTAGGGTTATTCAAGAATTGTACACTGTTACGTTCGCCAATTATAAAATGTGAAGTGACTTCCAGTTTACTTCGTTTACCTAAATTATAATTAAATAGTAAAGCAGGTATATTAATTTCCGGATCAAAGTAATTACGCGAGCGGGTAGATTGTTGTCTATCTGCATTAAACTGGGCATCAGTTAAGCCGCCCGCGTCCTGCTCCCGAAAGTTTACCCTCGAAAATTGCAGGGCAATGCTACCTTTTGCGTTAAACTGGTACTTTAAGTTGCCATAAAACCACTGCCCGTTAAAAGCCGAGTTTTTACGCCAGCCATCACCAGTACGACTAGCAAAATAACCATAGTAGCTCCATTTGCCGCTTTTCCCACTTACCGCATTAAACGAGTTGAAATAATGGTTAGAACCTGCGCTTTGCTCACTTTCAATGCCTAATACTTTACTAGTGTCACCTTCTTTCATTTTGTAATTCACCATGCCACCAAACTGACTGCCGAATTGTAATGCAGCTGAGCCACGTACAATTTGTATTTCCTGCACAGCTTGAAATTGGGGTACATAATGAGCTTCAGGATAGCCAAACAAATCGGAGTTGGTGTTATAGCCATTCTGGCGTACGTTGGTTTCATTAGAACGATGTGTATCAGTACCCCGGGTGCCAATATTTACCTGAAAGCCATTGCCGCTCATTTCCCAAACATTCACTCCTGGAACTGTAGCAAATATGGTTCTGATGGTGCTATTTGCCAAATTGGCTCTGCCCGCATCAGGCGTTATGGTAAAGGTTTTTTTTCCGGCAAAAATGTAGGTGCCACTTACATCAGGCAGGTGCTTAGCCCGGCTTTCCCGTATCCTGATACTATCCAGTTGTACGATGCTAGTGTCATTATCTTTTTTGCTTTGTGCAGCAGCGTAGCGGTTAGTTAAGGTGAATAAAGAAGTAAAAATAAAACCTGTGTAAATTAGTTTCATAGGCTAGTGGAGTGGTTATGAATTAAGTGCTATAGAAAAGTTGTTAGTGGAAGTAAATGCCACCAATGCATAAATTCGTTATTCATGAGCGTATATAACGTTTAATGTGATGTATGGTTTTATGATCGTCTTCAATATAAAGTTAGCTTATTTATAAGCTTAGTTCCTGATGTAGATTGATACCGGAAGATTTGGAAATAAATTAATAAAAAATGTAGCTGTTGTACGGCAATGTTTAATGTCAGAGCCGCATATTAAGCATTACTGTTGCATTTCGCTTTGTATTGCCCGTAAAAACTCATTAGGGTGCTGCGAACCAATAATGTAAACCAAACCATCACGATCAATAAGATGTATAGCTTCATTACCAGCAGTATAAAACCGGATAGTCCCTTTTTTATGCAGATTATAAACCGGGTTGTTAAAAAGATAACGGCTGTAACTACCAATTTCGACACTTACAATGCTGTTTAAATCAATCTTTACCAAACGGGTAGTCCACAAACCATCCAGCAAAATGCTTTTGTTTTGTACTTGAGTCCGGAAGTGCAGAACAAAGCCCAAAACAATCGACACCAGTAGTATCGTAAAGCCAACCACCGCCAGCAAATCAGCTGTTTTGTCGTTATTATCAGTAAAGCAATAAATAGCAAAACATAGTATAGCTAGCATCAGCCGTATGGTAATAGGTATCCACTCGCGCCCTAAATACTGTTTCTCTGTAAAAACCGGTTTTGTAGATGTCATGATTTCGATAGTTCGAATATAGTAACTTTTTGGGTATCGGCTGTTATTTTGTAGCGGTTATCCAACCGATAGCCACTTACCCAAATGATATCACCATTACCATTTATTAGCAAAGGAATTTTGGTTTTTTGATATAAAGGCACTTTTTGATGAATAAAAAAGTCGCTTAGCTTTTTATGAGTATTCATACCCAGGGGTATAAAAAGATCTCCTTGTTGCCAGGTGCGTATTATTAGTGGATAAATTAATAAACTAGTATCAACTGCAGCAATCATGAGGTTGCGGCTAACAGTTTCTACTTTATCACTATGAGTTATATGCAAGGTGTAATTACCGGAGCTAACGTAGCTATCCTGTACTGTAATGCTGGTGTATTGTGTAGGTTGATGTATTTTAACGGTAAGAATCAACCGATCACGATCGAGCAGCAAGGTATGGGTAGGGGATGCAAATGTTCGACCTGAATGCTTGCCTAAAACGGAAATTAAATCATCTATCACAGATTCTGTAAAACCATAAGGCTTTAACAAATTAAATAATAATAAATGTTGTGGATGTAACTGCTGAATAGCTGCCAGGTTGATCTGTAGATCACCATCTATTTCTGTAAAAAGCTTCTTTCGGTACTCCTCAACTTGTTGATTAAGTAATTGTTCCAGTTCTGTAAAATGGCGTTGGTTCCGTTCAAAGGTTTGCTCCAGGTTGGGGTTTAACTCTTTCAACCTAGGTATTACTTCGTGCCGTAGTTTGTTGCGGGCATATTTTACCGAACTGTTTGAACTATCTTCCCGATAAGCAAACTGATTTTGCTGTATTAACGTATCAATCTCGGTGCGGGTTAAAAATAAGAGTGGCCTTACCAACCGTCCGTTAAGGGCTAAGATACCGTGTAAGCCGGCAATACCGGTACCACGGGTTAGGTTTAGCAATATTGTTTCAATTGTGTCGTTCTGGTGATGAGCTAGCGCAACTACGTCATATTGATGAAGTTGCCTGATTTTTTCAAACCAGGCATAGCGTAACTCTCGGGCTGCCATCTGTACCGATACTTTATGTTGCTGTACATAAGTAATGGTATCAAAATTTGTGGTGTGGAAAGGTACTTGCAGCTCAGTAGCCAGTTGTTGGCAAAATTGCTGGTCAGCATCAGCATTGGCTCCGCGTAGCTGAAAATTACAGTGAGCCAAACCAAATGTGTACCCCGCTGCTTTAAGCAGATGTGCCATCAGTACTGAATCCATACCGCCGCTTACGGCTGCTAGTATGCGGCTATCGGGAGTAAACAGCTGATTTTGCTGTATAAAGTGAGTAAAGCGTTGAACCGGCAGCATGGTCAAAATTATTTAATTTAATTACCGTAACCAAAAAACTAATTTTGCTGAGTGATTAAGCATCTGTTAACCTTTCTGTTATTGTTCACAGTACTGGCCGCTGTTAGTCAGCGAAAAACTGCCCAGCCCAAAAAAGCTACAGGGCAAAAAAAGTCTATTGTGCAGCTAATCAAATCGGCCAGCACACAAGGCATCAAGATAAATGGTGAAGATGTTTACAAGGTATATAAAGGTACCTTTCAGCAGGAGTATTCTATACTGAGTTCAGATAGTGCTTACTTCTATCCGCAAAAAAATGCTTTTGATGCCTTTGGACATGTACGTATTAAACAAGGTGATACCTTAAACGTGTATTCTGATAAGCTAAATTATGATGGTAATACCCATACAGCTCTGCTTACCGATAATGTGCGCCTGGTGGATAAAGATGCTACGCTAAGTACCAACTATTTAACTTACAATACAGCTACTCGTACCGGTACCTACACGGGTGGTGGTAAACTGGTAAATAAACAAAATACATTAGTAAGCCAAAACGGCTACTACTATGCCAACACACGCGATGCCTATTTTCGGTATAATGTTGTACTAACAACAAATGATGCCGTAATTAACACCGATACGCTTCGGTACAACTCCGGTTCGCGTATTGCCTACTTTTTAGGGCCTACCAACATTATTGGCAAAAAGGATAAAGATAACTTGTACACCGAAAATGGTATTTATAACACTATTACTGAACAAGCCTCTTTTGGCAAAAAGAATTTATATACTCAAGGTACCAAAACTTTGAAAGGGGATAGCTTATTTTACGATCGTCTGAAAGGTTACGGCCGGGCAGTAAAAAACATCACCTTTAATGATGAGGAACAAAAAATAACCATGCGTGGCGATTTGGGTACTTACTACAAAGCCGATGAGCACACTGTTGTAACCAAAAATGCTTACGTTATTATTGTTACTGAAGAAAAGGATACAACCAAAACTGATTCTACCGTAAGACCATTAACACCAACGGGCAAAAAAAGCAAACCTGCTACTGTTAAGAATACGCCTCCGCCTAATACTATACCGGTAAAAAGTATAAAAGCTACTGCGAAAAACCAATTACCTGCCAATGTCAAAGATAGCTTACTAAATGCAGTGCGTACCAGAGTGCCGGTTCAGATTAAAGATTCCCTATTAGCCAATAAGCAGGTTAAAGCACTAGCACAAGCTAAACCTGGTTTGCCGGCGAATGTAAAAGTTCCGGCACCTACCAACGCGCAGATAAAATCAGTAGCGGATGAGGCAAAAAAACTGTCTTTGGCAGATACCTTGAAAGGTAAAGCAATTACAGGTAAAAAGCCCAAGACTAGTACACCAACAGATACAGTTAAGCTAGCTAAAGCTCCCGCTAAAACCAAGCTGGATTCAATTTATATAGGTGCTGATACTTTGGAAACAAAGATTATCACCTACAAGGCTCAAAAAGATTTACAAGAAAAGATGCGGAAGGCTGGTATTAAAGATACCACTTTCAAAAATAAAGCAACAACTGCAGTACCTACCAAAAAGAAAATACAGCTATCTACCGCCAAGAATCTGATTATGCCGCCGTCACCATCAATCATTCGGACGGATACCAGCTATTATCATCGAGATTATTTTGGTTTACCACGTAAACAGGCAGTAGATACTACACAAAAAAAGAAGGCAACTCCACCTAAGGTAGTTAAAGCATCTTCGCTTAAAAAACAGACTTTAGATTCTGTTTATCTAACTCGCGAGATTAACCTGAGTGATACCGCACGAGTTCGGATATTGAGTGCGCATCATGATGTTAAAATATTTAAGTCGGATTTACAGGCTGTATCTGATTCGATGTTTTACAGTAATAGTGATTCGATTATGCGCTGCTATGTTCATCCTATGTTCTGGACACAAGGTTCGCAGCTTTCCGGTGATACCATTCATTTGCAGCTGCAAAACAAAAAGCTGAACAACATGAATATTTTTTTGTCAGGCTTTATCGTCAATATTGAAAATAATGATTCGACACACTTTAACCAATTAGCAGGCAAACGCATGCGTGGGTATTTTGTAGATAACAAGTTGCAACGTGTGTTTGTGGATGGTAATGCTGAGAGTATTTATTTCAACCGGGATAGCGGAAAAGTTACCGACATGGTACGCTCCCTGGGCAGTCGTATCCGCATCAACTTTAGAGATAATAAAGCCGTTAACCTGGCCGTTTTTACAAAACCTGAAAATAAATACGGTTCTTTAGAAAGCTTTCCAGAAGATGACCGTATCTTAAGAGGGTTCATTTGGAAACCCAAAGATCGACCTGTGTCTAAAGACGCTGTTATTCATCGTACAAGACGTAAACTATCGGGAGAGAAAGAGGCACCTGCTAAAACGCCTTCGCATAGCAGTTCACCACCAGCTAAAGGTGGTACACCGCCACCAGCGCTTCCAACTAAGGGGCAGCCTAGGCTTAAACCTCCACCTAAAGATTCGGTAAGTACTAAGCCAGCGGTACGTGATACCATAAAGGCCGTAAAACCGTAAAAGAAACATAAAAAGCAAGAAGACCATTGTTCTGCTATCGCTAACAATGGTCTTCTTGTTTATAGCGTAATGTTTAAAAATGTGGCAAAATTTGTAGCGTATTTCTAACAACAGGTGTTACTCTTCTAATTGCTGCAAGTAGGTATTGAAGCCAGCCCTCAAGATTGCTGGTTTAAAAAGTTAATCAGCTTCTCCATAGCTATAGCACGATGACTGATGCGGTTTTTTTCTTCCAGACTCATTTCGGCAAATGTAATATTGTAACCTTCTGGTTCAAAAATAGGGTCATAGCCGAAACCGCCAGTACCGGCTCTTTCCGTACGGATAAGACCGTTAATAGTGCCTTCAAAAAAATGTTCTTGTCCCTGCCATAGCAAAGAAATTATCGTACGAAAGCGAGCTTTGCGGTTGGTGGCGCCATGCAATCCAGCCAGTACTTTATCCATATTAGCTTCATGGTTGCCATGCTCGCCAGCATAGCGGGCAGAGTACACGCCAGGTTCATTATGTAAAGCTTCTACTTCCAAACCGCTGTCATCGGCAAAGCAATTGAGCTGATACCGGTCAAAAACATAATGGCTTTTTATAGATGCATTTTCATGGAAAGTAACACCAGTTTCCGGTATATCTTCGGTACAACCTATATCAGTTAAGCTAAGCAGTTGTAGTTGATTGCCAGTTTTGGCAGTTACTTCTTGTAACTTTTTAGCATTGTGAGTGGCAAATACTAGGGGAGTAGGCATGTTTTAAAAAGTTTTAATCAGGTTCCAAAAAGCTTTTGTGTTATCTTTATTACCCACCATTTCATCAAAGCTATAGGTATAAAGTACTTGTTGGGTATGGTGTTGTTGTAAGTTGTGTTGTTGTAAGGCTGGGGCGTTAGCTGGTAGGGCAAACAGGCCAAGCAGTAGTACTTTTTCTGGTGTAAAGTAATTTACCAAGGTTGCCCAATCCGTATCCGGGTATGTAGCCAAGTTAAGTAGCGCTACATTATCCATACTCATTTCTTTACGTTTTAATGTACTTTCCAATGCAGTTAAATGGGTAGGTGTCATAAACTCTTGATCAGGATAATAGCTCAGGATCAGGAAGCTTTTTTCGTTATTACCCAAATGCTTGAAACTTATTACAGGTACTGGTTCCAGAACATTAGTTTCCATAGGCTGACGAGGCTCACGGTAATAAGCAGCATCATCGGGCAGTAAATATAAATCATCAGATAGCAGGTAGCGCAAATTGGCTGGGGTAGGCTCACTCATCACTTTAACAAATTTTAACAAAAATAATTAAAGTGCTTGAAGCTTTATCCGGATATTCGCAGCTGAAAAGGTAAACAGCATTTAATGACACAATTATGCTGCTCAAATTCATAATTTTTCCGACATTCGGGAGTTTATTAACCAAGGTGTATCCTCCTGATAAACAATAAGCACATCCATACTGTACATGAGAAAAATTACATATTTATTTTTTAGTTTTATACTGATTGCTCTTACTGCCAGCGCGCAAAAACAAACGTTAGATAAAGTAGCCGGCGTGGTAGGTGGCAGCATTGTTTTACAATCAGATATTGAATCTACATACGCCCAGTATCTATCATCTGGTATGCAGCCCGATCCTGCTGCTAAGTGTACTATATTACAGCGCCTGATTGTTCAGAAATTATTGGCACAGCAAGCCGTTATTGATAGTGTTACGGTGAATGAAGATGACGTGGACGCGGAGGTTGACCGCCGTATGCGTGCCATGATACGTAATGCCGGTAGTCAGGAGCGTTTGGAGCAGTTTTTAGGTCGCTCGGTAGTTCAGTATAAAGATGAAATACGTCCTGATATTAAAGAGCAATTGGTAGCTAACAAAATGCAGGGTAAAATTACTGAAAAGGTAAGTGTTACTCCGCAAGAAGTAGAGCGCTTTTTTAACAAGATACCTAAGGATAGCTTGCCTTCTTACAACAAAGAGGTAGAAGTTGCCCAGATAATGTTTCAACCAAAACTTAATAAAGAAGAAAAAGCTTACTACAAGCAAAAAGCCGAAGATTTGCGTACTCGTATTAAGAATGGAGAAGATTTTGGTACATTGGCTCGTTTGTATTCGCAAGACCCTGGTACAGCACCTAGCGGTGGTGAACTTGGTTTTCAAGACCGGAGCAGCGGTTTGGCTACTGAATATGCTGCAATGGCTTTTAAGCTGAAAGCAGGTGAGCTATCGCCAGTGTTTGAAACCGATTTTGGTTTTCACTTTTTGCAAGTTATCGAGCGTCGCGGTGAGCAAGTAAATACTCGCCATATCCTGATTATGCCGACTACTACCCCAGCCAGTATTGAACGTGCAAAATCAAAAGCTGATAGTATTTACAACCTGGTTACACTCAATAAAAATATTGATTTTGCGTCAGCCGCTTCTTTCTATTCTGACGATAAAGAAACCAAATATAATGGTGGTATGATGATGAACTACGAGGATGTGCAATCTCGTTCAACCATTATCCCTACTGATAAATTAGATCCGCAAGTGGCTCTGGTAGTAGATACCATGAAAGTAGGTGAAGTGTCAAAACCACAATTGATTACTGGACAGGATGGTAAATCAACCTATCGTATTTTCTATTTGCGTTCAGTAACTAATGCTCACAAAGCCAACTTAGCGCAGGATTTTCCTCGTATTAAGGATTTAGCACAGAGTGATAAAGTGAACCGTACGGTAAGCGAATGGTTCGAGAAGAAAAGAAAGGATAACTTTATTCGCATCGATCCTGAGTTTCAATCTTGCCCGCAATTAAAAGGTTGGAACAGTACCTCAGTAGCAGCGCAGGTAACAGCCACCAAGTCTGACGAGAAATAATAAATGATAACGTATCCATCAGAAGTTGAAGCAGCCGATGCTTTACGGCAAGCATACCAGCGTATCAGAGCCGAAATAGGTAAAGTTATTGTAGGTCAGGATGAGGTGGTGAAATCCGTTCTTATCTCAGTATTCAGTAACGGACACTGCCTGCTGGTTGGTGTTCCTGGCTTGGCTAAAACCCTGTTGGTACAAACTGTTGCACAAGTGCTAGACCTGCATTTTAACCGGGTACAGTTTACGCCCGATTTAATGCCTTCAGATATTATAGGTGCTGAAATATTGGGCGAAGATCGAAACTTTAAATTTATACGTGGGCCTATTTTTGCCAATATCATTTTGGCAGATGAGATTAACCGTACGCCACCTAAAACACAGGCTGCCTTGCTGGAGGCTATGCAGGAAAAAGCTGTTACAGCCGCTGGTGTAACTCATAAACTGGAACAACCCTTTTTTGTATTAGCTACACAAAACCCAATAGAGCAGGAAGGAACTTATCCATTACCTGAAGCGCAGCTTGATCGTTTTATGTTTAATGTGGCTTTAAACTACCCATCGTTTGCGGAGGAATTGCAGGTAGTTAAAAATACCACTAGTACCATCAAACCGCAGGTAAATAAGATTATTGGAGCTGAACAAATTGTTTATTTTCAGCACTTGGTTCGCAATATACCGGTGACCGATCATGTGCTGGAGTATGCCGTAAGATTGGTGGCTAAAACCCGTCCGCAAGGAGAAATGGCTACGCCGCAGGTAAAAAGATTATTAAACTGGGGAGCAGGACCACGAGCTTCGCAGTTCCTGATATTGGGTGCTAAATGCCATGCGGTAATCAGTGGAAAGTACTCGCCAGATATAGAAGATGTTCAGGCAGTAGCTAAGCCTATTTTAAGGCACCGTATTGTACGTAGCTACCATGCTGAAGCCGAAGGTTTATCTACCGATCAGATTATTGAGCAGCTATTTTAAATAGCTGCTAATATTATAAAAAAGAAAGCCCCGGTTATTTAATAACCGGGGCTTTCTTTTTTACTCAGCTTCAATAGCCGAAAATACTTCGAGCAGTACATTCCATTGGTGCTTGGCATCAATCTCCCAGATACGAACGTAATTGTAATTGCTTACAATAGCACCTTTTTTGATACGGGCCCGCCCATAACTGTAAGCTAAATCACCACTTGAAGAACGGCCGGCATTAACCGTTTGTGCGCTAATGGTAACAGCCTGACTTTCTAAAAAGTGTAGAGTTTGGTCTTGTCCTACCATTGGGTTAAAGCCTGGGAATAGGTAATGGGCCTCAGGTTCAAAAAATATTTTGTAAGCTGCCAGCGTTGATTTTTGCAACGTAGTATTAAACAGCTTATCCGTATTCATAATAACATTTTTCCCATTAAACGGATCTTTTGATGGAGCAGCATGAACTGGTTGGGGTTCTTTGATGTCTGTTAACTCCTCTTTTTCATTTTCCGGGTGCTGAATGCCTAGGTTAATTAGCAGCTTTAGCTTGTTGTCGGTGCTCATACGCCAAACTGATACACAATCGCCAAATACTTTATCTTCATCAGTTTTGCCGTTTTGGTAAACGTAAGGGCCGGCAGTTACTGCCAAGTCGCCGCTGGCTGATGTACGGGCAAATTTAGTATGCCAGGTTAAAGTGCCGGGCTGCTTATCTATTTTACTATAAAAATCAGTAATATTGACAGCCTCAGGTTTAAAAACAATGCCTTCCGGATCGGCCACAGTTAAAAATGCATCTTTAATGCCTTTACGAGAAACCAGTTTGTTAAAATCTTCTTCTGCTTTAATAACGGTTTGTGTAGTTGCCGTAGTAGTTTGTGCTAACGCAGATAGCGTGAAGCAACTTGCAATCACTAAAGATGATAAGGTTTTGTATGTATTCATATGTGGATTGAAAATAAACAACAATGTTAACAGCTATTCCTCAAAAGCTATTAACCATATCATTCAAACTAACTTAAAAATATCATAATTATTATACTTTTACTTAGTAGTAAATGTAATTAGTTGATAGTAAGAGTTTTTTGTTGTTATGAGTAGTGGTTTAAATAAATTGAATTTACTTGTTCTAGTTTTATTAGTTTATATCCCAGGTTACACTTGCAGTAAATATTACATTTTGTTCCAAAGTGTACCTTCTTTACTGTCTTTCAACTGAAAACCTATTTTTTGCAGTCCTTCTCTTATTTTATCTGAAGTGGCATAATCGCGGTTAGTTTTAGCTTCACTACGTAGGTTAACAATAAAGTCAAGAACTTCAGGTAGTTCATTACTGTTGGCATGTTCGTCTTTTAAGCCTAAAATATCTGTAACAAAGTCATGCATTAGTTTGCGGAGAAGGTCTAAATTCTGTTCATCTATTTTAAGCTTGTTGTCATGCACCGAGTTGATGATACGTGAGGCTTCAAATAATTCAGCAATCAATATAGGGCTGTTAAAGTCATCATTCAAGGCTTCATAGCAGCGGGTAAGCAGGGGTTGTATTTCTATGTCAGTTTGGGGTGATGGCTTTAAATCATCCAGCAAATTAAAGGCATTCATCAAACGTTTGAAACCTTTCTCAGATGCTTCCATAGCATCGTTGCTAAAATCAAGCGTGCTACGATAATGAGCCTGTAACATGAAAAAGCGCACCGTCATGGGGCTATATCCTTTATTTAGGATGCTGTTTTGACCACTAAATAACTCATGCGGTAAAAAGCTGTTACCTAAAGATTTTGACATTTTCTGCCCGTTTACTGTTAGCATATTGGTATGTACCCAATAGCAAGCCGGATTTTTACCGCAGCAAGCCACATGCTGCGCAATCTCATTTGTGTGATGGGTAGGAATCAAATCAATGCCGCCGCCATGAATATCAAATTGTTCACCCAAGTACTTCTGACTCATAGCCGAGCACTCTAGGTGCCAGCCTGGAAACCCTAATCCCCAAGGTGAAGGCCACTTCATCAGGTGTTCGGGCTTGGCTTTTATCCATAAGGCAAAGTCCAGCTTACCTTTTTTTTCTTCCTGTCCGCCCAGTGTACGGGTGTTATTTAGTAAATCTTCTAAATGGCGGCCACTTAGTACGCCATAATCTCGAGATTGGTTGTACTTCTCTACATCAAAATAAACTGAACCATCCACCTCATAAGCATAACCTTGTGCCAATATAGCTTTTACCAGTTCAATTTGCTCAATAATATGCCCGGTAGCTGTAGGTTCAATACTAGGGGGTAATACATTAAAAGCTCGCATTACATCATGAAAGCCGGTAGTGTAGGTTTGCACAATTTCCATAGGCTCCAGTTTAGATAACTTAGCCTTTTTGGATATTTTATCTTCCCCTTCATCTGTATCCCCTTCCAAGTGACCAGCATCAGTAATATTACGTACGTAACGTACCTTGTAACCCAGATGTGTAAAGTAACGAAACATCAAATCAAATGATATATAGGTTCGGGCATTACCTAGGTGCGCATCACTGTAAACGGTTGGGCCGCACACATACATGCCAATGTAAGGAGCATCTAATGGCACAAATTCTTCCTTGCTGCGGGTTAGAGTATTGTAAACAAATATATTTTGTTTCATGGGCGCAAACTTACAATTTTTTAAGTTCTGACTGAGGTATTTTAACCAGGCTGTAGTACATCTTGCTGTACAATATTGAGGCTATCAGGTATTTATCTGATAACAATATCACTACATACTGGGTAGTGGTCAGATAACTTTTTGGGGATCACCCAATAGCTGGCTACGTCTAGTTGCGGACTGGTCATGATATAATCAATTTGGTAGTTCGGGAAGCTACCGTTGTAGGTACGCCCTAATCCTGTGCCTTTTTCTCGAAAGGCGTTCTTCATGTTTTTAGCCATTTGGTTAACTGCAAATGAAGTTGGCGTATCATTAAAATCGCCCGAAAAAATATACGGATATGGGCATTGTGCTGCATGAGATTTTATCTTAAAAACCTGCTCGCTACGTTGTATAAAAGCTGCTTTAAGTTTGCTGCCAATGCGTTTAGACGAATTTACACTGGTTTTTCCCTGCTTAGATACTTTGTTCAAGTACTCATAATCTACAGGATCGAGCCTGATGGATTGCAGGTGGATGCTATAGATACGGATAATTTGTTTGTTCTTTTTTAAATCTACGAACAAACATTGGTTTTCGCTGCCTTTATCGTCTGATAGATGGATGCTCCCTTGGTTGATAATAGGGTATTTGGAAAATATAGCCAACCCCATAGCATCTGTGGGTCGGTTAAAGCTAAATGGTTCAAAGTAGTAGTACGATGAATGCATAATACTTTTCAGTGAATCAGTCATATTGTAACGGCCGCGATGGTGAGTGTAATACTCTTGGAAGCCAATAATGTCTGGGTGCTGTTCTTTAATAAGCTCTAGTATCTCGTGCCGGGTAGTAGCGTCATTGTTGTTGGCACCATAAAGTTTAAAATTATGCACATTGTAAGTCATTATTCTAAATTGTTGCTGCGGTGTATAGGCTGATGCTGCTACTTGTGGTATGAAATGAAAACCAATATTGTTGCGCAATACGGGCCAGCCAATTATAATAGTAATGGCAGGTAATAACAGGTAACGGTTGCGTAGCAGCAACCAATACAGTAATACAACTAAATTTACCAGTAGCAAGTAAGGATAGGCTAACCCGAAAAAAGCAATCACCCAGTACCTACGTGGATCAGTTACCGGAGCTAAATAACTTATGAGTAAAGCCAGGCTCAGAAATATGCTAAGCCCTAAAACTAATCTGTTAAAAATACCAAGCTTCTTCTTATTACTATTGCTGGGTTTAATCTTCATTTTTGCTAGCCCGGAATAAAGTTTCTTTTTCCTGTTTATTCAGGCTATCGTATCCGCTGAGGGATATTTTATCTAGAATGCGGTCAATCTCTTCCTGACGCGGAAAAGGAGTTTGATGCACTGTAGGATAAGCGTGACTTTTAGAAACTACTTTCACCTTGGGCTGATGGCTAAGTACTTTCTCGATAGATCGGTTCCAGTCGTGCCCGCTTTTTAATTGTTTAATATAAATAAAGCCTAATAAGGCACCGCCCAGGTGCGCAATTTCGCCACCGGCATTTGGTCCGATAATACCTAAAAAATCAATCAGTACGTAAGCTATGGCTATCCACTTCAGTTTGACCGGGCCAATAAACATCAGGTAAATAGTATAGTCTGGCAGTAGGGTAGCGGTTGCTACCACAATAGCCATTACACTGGCCGACGCACCAACAACAGTAGCATACACCACATGCTCATCTGCAAATACCGGAAACACGTTGTAGCTTAAAATAAAAGCAGCTGCACCGGCCAGTCCTCCTAGCAGATAAAGCCCTATTATACGTTTATTGCCCAAGTATTCTTCAAAAATTTGCCCCATCCAGTATAGCCACAGCATGTTAAACAAGATGTGTAAAATGCCATCGTGCATAAACATGTAGGTAAGTGGTGTCCAGAAGCGAATAGCTAATTTAGGCAGGTAGGATGGCAAGGTTAGGTAATCATTAGCATAACTGCTGATTAAACCATTGCCAAATAGCTCAAGTATTACAGAAGGAATGTTGATGAGCAGAAATACCAATACGTTGATAGCAAGCAGTAAATTGAGTTTACTGCCCGAGTAAAATACTTTATAACGTATATCTTGCCAGATAGAGCCCATAACAAAATGAAGATTTTTTTATGTATTAACTTACATTGCTTAATAAAAATTGTTTGGCGTGCGCGTATGCCAAATTTTAATTAGAATATACCCCACCACAGCCCCACCTACGTGTGCAAAATGGGCTACCATATCGCCTCCTTTTGGGTTAACTCCGCTGTATAATTCATATAAAACATAAAGCGGAACCATATACTTTACTTTTACCGGTATAGGAAAAGGGAATAGCAAGAATTCCAGATCAGGATACAATGCAAATATAGCTGCCATCAAACCAAAAATGGCGCCCGATGCTCCCAAAATTGGATCGCGGTAAATTTCAATAAGTGCTCGTAAATCACTTTCACTTCGAGGCGTGTAGTTATAAATGTCAGGAAAGAATGCACCTGTAATTTGATGTACATGAATAGCCTGAACTATAAAATTAAATAATAGTGCGCCTATACCTGTAATGAAGTAATAATTAAAAAACCGTTTTGAACCAAAAGTTTGCTCTAAAATAGGACCAATGAAAAATAAACCCAACATGTTCGAGAATATGTGCCCTAAGTTGGCATGCATAAACAGGTACGTGATAATTTGCCATATTTTAAAATTAGGCGAACTAGGGTAAAAAGCAGATAAAAGAGCAACTAAATCAATATTAAGCCTACCTAAGGCATAGGTGGCAACAAAAAAAATAATGTTAATAATTAGCAGGTTTTTTACTACCGGAGTAATATTTGAAAACGGGCTTTGGGTGTAAGGACTCATAGATGGGTGTAAAGCTTGAATAAGCTATTTTTCAAATCGTTCTGCTAATTCATTCAACGTAAATGTACTGATTATAGATTTGCCGGTCAATGATAAATTAGGCATTTGGCATGCAAAAAGCTGGTCAACCAATAAATTCATTTCTTCTAAACTTAGTTTAGTGCCAGCTTTAGTAGCGGCATTACGGGCCAGCGTACGGGCCAGGGTGTCGCGCTTATCTAACTTTAAAATGGCTTGGTTGTTTTTAAAATTTTCCAGCAGGTGTTCCAACAATTGTAGCTCGTTGGTGGAGTTAATATCAGCCGGAATTCCTTCTACTACTACCGTATTTTTACCAAACTCTCGAATGTCAAAGCCTAAGGCTCTGATATCAGGCAATAGTTCACGAAGCAGTTCAAAATCACTGCCGTTTAAGGTAACTGTTTGCGGGAATAGGCTTTGCTGGCTTACCCCCGAATGGTTTTGTACTTGCTGTAAAAAACGTTCGTACAGCACCCGTTCATGCGCTGCTTGCTGATTAATCAGCATAAAACCTGATTTGATAGGTGATAAAATATAACGATTATGTAATTGAAATAGCTGTCGCTCGCTGTCTTTACTAATTTGTTGATTGTTAATAGCAAAGCTTGGTGCATCCAATATTTCAGGCTGTGGCTGTTCGGGTTCTTGTTTGGTTATTTCGTATAGCGTCTCCCATTTTTGTGGTATACCAGTTTTAGGTTGATAACCTTCGCTACGAAAAGCCGGATCACGAACAACGGTTCTTTTGCCGTTTGGTGACTCAAATGGATTAAAATTAGGATTGAAAGTTACACTGGGTTGAATAATCTGCTCCAGCGGTTTATGCGTAATCATGTTCCCAATAGTATTGTCTTGTTCAAAATCTAAGGTCGGCGTAATATTATACCGACCTAATGAACGTTTTACCGCCGAACGGATAATGGCATAAATTGATTTCTCATCCTGGTACTTAATTTCTGTTTTAGTAGGATGAACATTGATATCAATTTTACTAGGGTCAATATCAATAAATAGTACATACAATGGGTAGCTGTCTTCTGGTAATAACTCTTCAAATGCTGTTAGTACAGCATGATTTAAATAGTTATCACGAATAAAGCGGTTATTAACAAAAAAGAATTGTTCGCCTCGTGTTTTGCGGGCAAATTCAGGTTTGCCTACAAAGCCGTTTAGTTTAATGATAGAAGTGTCTTCTTCAACCGGCACCAGGCGTTGGTTGTAATTGTTGCCCAATAAATGTACAATGCGCTGTTTGAGTGAGGTAGCCGGCAGGTGATATACTTCCTGCCCATCATGATGCAGTGTGAAAAATATTTGCGGATGTGCTAAAGCCACGCGCTGAAATTCATCCAGCACATGCCGCATCTCTACCGAATTACTTTTTAGGAAGTTACGGCGGGCAGGTATATTATAAAACAGGTTTTTTATACTAATAGAAGTACCCGCACTAGCTGCACAAGCTTCCTGGCCTAACACTTCCGAACCCTCAATTGAAATGCAGGTGCCTAGTTCGTCTTCATGGCGACGTGTTTTTAGTTCTACATGGGCAATAGCAGCAATAGAAGCCATAGCTTCGCCACGAAAGCCCATGGTACGAATGGCAAATAAATCTTCGGCTTTGCGTATTTTTGAAGTGGCATGACGCTTAAAGCACATGCGGGCATCGGTAAGGCTCATGCCACAGCCGTTATCAATTACTTGTATCAGGGTTTTGCCTGCATCTTTTAGCAGCAATTGTATCTTATCCGCTCCTGCGTCAATGGCATTTTCTACCAACTCTTTTACCGCCGAGGCAGGGCGTTGCACCACCTCGCCTGCGGCAATCTGGTTTGCCACCGCATCTGGTAAAAGCTGTATAATATCAGACATGTCCAAAAACTCCCTTCATTTCTAATTCGATGCTAAATTAAAAAAATTGCCGTCATAACTTTACCTTTACACCGTTGTATATAGTTTTACGATGAGTTGACGAAGCTTAACCCTGTTTATACCAACCTGATGAAAAAAATTTGGCCTGTGCTATTGCTGGCAATTTTAGCTGCCTGTAACCAAAAAAAGGAATATAACGCCGACCTCCTGGTTAAAAATGCCCTAGTTTATACAGTTGATAGTAATTTTACTCAAGCTGATGCCTTTGTAGTAAGTGCCGGTAAAATTATAGCCGTAGGTAAAGCTGATACTCTTGAGAAAAAGTACAACGTCCGTGAGATAGTTAATGCACATGGCAACCCGGTTTACCCGGGCTTTATTGATGCTCACACTCATTTTTATCGCTATGGCTTAGGTTTACAAGATGTAAATTTGGTAGGTACCAAAAGCTGGGGCGATATTTTAGATTCGGTACAAAATTATGCCAAGCGCAATAGCGAAGGCTGGATTGTAGGCCACGGCTGGGATCAGAATGATTGGACTATAAAACAATTTCCGAACAAAGCAAAGCTGGATTCTTTATTCCCGGTACGTCCGGTAATTTTAACCCGGGTAGATGGGCATGGCGCAATTGCTAACCAAGCCGCTTTAAGTATTGCTGGTATCAAACCCGATCAAAAAATTAATGGTGGTGAAATTGAAACTGTTAAGGGTAAGTTAACCGGTATATTGGTAGATAATGCCGTAGGCTTGGTTACGCATAAGATACCCGAACCTACCGATCAGATTACCGAAGCGGCTTTACTGAATGCACAGCGTAACTGCTTTGCTGTAGGGTTGACTACCGTTGATGATTGCGGCCTACCTTATACTATGGTGAATACTATAGCTGAGCTACAGCATAAAGGGGCGCTGAAAATGCGTATGTATGTAATGCTTTCAGACAATGAAGATAATATTGCCTACCTGTTTAAACGCGGAGTATATAAAACACCAGGATTAAACGTTCGATCGTTCAAGGTATATGCGGATGGTGCTTTAGGTTCAAGAGGTGCTTGTTTGCTGCAAGATTATGCTGACCAGAAAGGCTGGAAAGGTTTTTTACTGAACAGCCAAAAGCATTTTCAGGATGTAGCCGAACGTATTGCGGCTAAAGGTTTTCAGATGTGTACGCATTGTATTGGTGATTCCGCCAATCGTGCTATTTTGAAAATTTATGCTGGTGTACTGAAAGGTAAAAACGACCGCCGCTGGCGTATTGAGCATGCTCAGATTATATCTCCAGAGGATATGCACTACTTTAAAGATTACAACATTATTCCATCGGTACAACCTACTCATGCTACTTCCGATATGTACTGGGCGGGTAAGCGCTTGGGACCGCAGCGCCTCAAAAATGCTTATGCTTACCGTGAATTGTTGCAACAAAATGGTTGGATGCCGCTGGGTACAGATTTTCCTGTAGAAAATATTAGCCCATTGTACACATTTTATGCTGCGGTTGAACGTAAGGATATGAAAGGTTATCCGGAAGGTGGTTTCCAAAAAGAAAATGCTTTAAACCGTATTGAGGCACTTCGGGGTATAACTATTTGGGCCGCTCGTGCCAATTTTGAAGAAAAAGAAAAAGGCAGTATTGAGGTTGGTAAATATGCTGACTTTGTGATTTTAGATAAAGATTTAATGAAAGTTTCCGGTGCTGATTTACCAAAAATAAAAGTGCTAAAAACTTATATCAATGGTGACAAGGTTTATGAGAAGAAGTAAGGGTTGGTTAATTGCTGTTATAGCTGCATTTATTTTGTTAAATACTGCCTGTGCACAACCATCTCAACAATTGCCTACCGGTCAGGCTTACTTGACCGAAGAGCATTTGGCTGAGCAGTCTACCGTTTTGCTGAATAATAATCCGCAGGTTATTCCTTTACAAAGCCTTGATAAGATCAAGGTGGCTAGCATAAGGTTTATCAATAGCAATGCGCCTGTATTTGATAGTTTGCTGAATAAATATACCCGTGTACAAAGTTTTAACGGACTTACTTACAACGGTGTTAAAGGTATAAATACTTTAACTGACGATTTAAAGTTGTACACCACCATTATTCTGCAGCTTACCGATCAAGACTTAAATAATAATTTAATTACCAATTTTATTACAACTAATAACAAGTTGAAGAATTTGGTAATAGTTTATTGGGGAAATGGTTCCTGGTTGTCGGCACTTGATGATGCTACTACCGTGCCTATCATATGGATGAAGCAAACAACACCGGTAGCTGCTTCGTATGCTGCACAAGCGGTGTTTGGTGGTGTGGCTATTACTCAAAAGCTAATGCAAACCATGTCGGCCAGATACGTGGCTGGTGCTGGTTTTTTAACTGCTAAAACACGCCTGCAATATACAGTACCCGAAGAAGTAGGTATTAATGCCAATAATTTACTGCCCATTGAGGATATCGCCCGCGAAGCTGTAGGCGATCATGCTACACCTGGTTTTGTAGTGCTGGTAGCTAAAGATGGAAAGGTTATTTTTAATAAAGCTTATGGATATCACACATATGATAAGGTTCTATCTGATAAAATAACCGATATTTTCGACTTGGCCAGCTGTACCAAAATATCAGCCACTACTATGGAAGCCATGCAGCTTACTGAACAAGGTAAGCTGAGCCTTGATTCAACAGTGGGTAGTTATATTGCTTTAGCGCGGAATACTAGTAAAAACAATATTCTGGTGCGCGAGTTAATGTTGCACCAATCTGGGTTAATACCTGATATTCCTACTTATGAAAGGCTAAAGCCCAGCGATCATAGTACCGATTCTTCTGCCGCTTACCCAACCAAAATAGTAGATCATTACTATTTGCGTAAAGATTATTTTAAAGACGTAATGTGGCCTGAAATGCTGAACTCACCTTTGCGTACCCGTGGCCAGTACGTGTATAGTGACCTGAGCATGTATTTCATGAAAGAAATCATGGAAACAATTACCGCTACGCCGCTGAATGTTTACGTGCAGAATCATTTCTATAATCCGTTAGGCATGCAAACTGCAGGCTTTTTACCGCTTAATCGTTTTAAGCCGGAGCAAATTCCGCCTACTGAAAATGATACTTATTTCAGGCATACACTGCTAGATGGTTACGTGCATGACCAAGGTGCGGGTTTGGTAGGAGGTGTGGCAGGCCATGCCGGGCTTTTTGCCAGTGCCAATGATTTAGCTATATTATACCAGATGGTGCTGAATGGTGGTACTTATGGCGGTATTCAATACTTGAAACCTGAAACTGTAGCCCAATTTACTGCTAAGCAATCAAACGTAAGTCGCCGGGGTTTAGGTTTTGACCGCTGGGATCCGGTTACTACACACCATTACCCGTCCGAGTTGGCTTCACCGCAAACTTACGGGCACACAGGTTATACCGGTACCTGCATTTGGGTAGATCCAAAATATAACTTGGTTTATATCCTGTTATCCAATCGGGTGTATCCAAAAGATTTAACACTGTTTAACAGTCGGCGTATTCGTCCGCGTGTACAGGATGTGGTTTATCAAGCCATTCAAAAAGGATTGTAATTGCGTATATCGGTAACAAGAAAGACCTAGAGGGAATTTGCTGCAAATTATCAGATTTTTTGATTTCTAGACTTAGCGCTAATCTTTACACCCGTTTAACACATTTACCATAAAATGCTGTTAAACTTGCAGCCATGAAAACACCTGATGCTGCTATCCTGAAAAGCTGTGTTGTGAAGCCGTATTATGGGGTTTTATTACATCCAAAAATCAAATCACAGTAATGAAAATCGGCATAGTTTGTTATCCCACTTTTGGCGGGAGCGGCGTAGTAGCCACCGAGTTAGGTAAAGGTCTGGCCGACCGTGGGCACCAGATTCACTTTATTACCTACAACCAGCCGGTACGTCTGGATTTTTTCTCCGAAAACTTGTTCTATCATGAGGTTAGTGTTAGCAAGTACCCTTTATTTGATTTTCCGCCTTATGAGTTGGCTTTAGCCAGCCGTATGGTAGATGTGGTAAGATTTGAAAAGCTGGATGTATTGCACGTACATTATGCTATACCACATGCCTCAGCTGCTTTTATGGCTAAGCAGATTCTGACAACTTATGATATCCATATCCCCGTAATAACCACTTTGCATGGTACTGATATTACTTTGGTAGGGAATGATCGTACTTACAAGCCGGTAGTTACATTTTCTATTAACCAGAGCGATGGGGTAACTTCTGTATCTGAACATTTAAAGCAGGACACTTACCGCTTTTTTGATATTACCAGGGATATAAAAGTAATTACCAACTTCATTGATCTGAAGCGGTTTATCCATACGCCTAAAGAACATTTTAAAAAAGCTATAGCGCCCGAAGGTGAAAAGATATTAATACACACCTCCAACTTCAGGCGGGTAAAACGAGCTTCTGATGTGGTACGTATTTTTGCTAAGGTAAACGAGCAAATACCATCTAAATTACTTATGGTAGGAGATGGGCAAGACCGGCCTGAGTGTGAGCAATTAGCACGTGACTTAGGAGTAAGTCAAGACGTCCGTTTTTTAGGTAAACAAGATGCTATTGAAGAAATCTTGTCAGTATCTGACTTGTTTTTAATGCCTTCGCAATCAGAAAGCTTTGGTTTGGCTGCGTTGGAAGCTATGGCTTGCCGGGTTCCAGTCATTAGCACTAATGCAGGTGGTTTACCTGAATTAAATATAGAAGGCTTAACCGGTTACCTGCGCGATGTAGGTGATGTAGATGGCATGGCCGAACAAGCTATTTACATTTTGCAGGATCAAGAACGATTAAACCAGTTTAAAGAAAATGCGCTAATACATGCCCGCAAATTTGACTTAGCTAATATTTTGCCTGAGTACGAAAACTTCTATATGCAAGTAATTGAAAGCAGCAAAAAGGCTAATTCATAAGTTCAGGAATACTTCATTAGAAAGAGTCATAGCACACTAATACAAACAAGTTAGGTCGGATGGATGTATTATAACCTTAATAATACATTTGATACTATGAAAAAAATACTTCAATTCGCATTACTTTGTTTAGGTATAGCTATTACATTGGCTTCCTGTTCAGGATCAAAAAACCTGTCATCAGCCAACAGCTCAGTTAATGTATCACGTGGTAAATTTACCGGCACCTGGGTACTCAATCAGGTAAGTTATGAGGGTATAGTACAGAGTGCGGTAACAACCGTATTTGATCAGGCACCGCCTGCTGCATTTACGGGTAGTACCTGGAGGCTTACCAATAGCGGAAACGGCATTTACACGTTGAATAATGGTACCTCACAAACTATCTATTGGTCAATTTATAACGGCGACGCAGCTGGGCAGATGTTTCAATTCAAGAAAATATACCAAGGTGATAAAGCTAAGAATGTAGATACCGGTTATCGCCTGTTAGTAAGCAACAACGATGGACGTAACATGACACTGAAATCGCCGGTTAATTTAGGTAATGGTACAGGGTATGTAGTTTATACTTTTACTAAACAATAATCAGCATGATGTTTTTAAATAAGAAAGAGGCTGTCTCATAAGGGACAGTCTCTTGTTGTTTTAAGGAGATTTTTGTATCTTAAAGGCATGGGAGGCAAGATAGTCTTTAAGGAATATGATCCAGACCAGTTAACGTTTTTACCGTACAAACTGGAGGAACTGGTACCGACAGGTCATCCGGTCCGTATCGTTAAACAGGTCGTGGACGCGGTAGATGTCAAACCGATCAACCGGAAGTACAAAGGCGGCGGGGCGTCAAGTTTCCATCCCCGGCTGATGCTGAAGCTGCTGGTTTACGGCTATCTGACCAATACTTATTCCTCACGCAAACTGGAAGAACAGGCCGCGCAGAACGTACACTTCATGTGGCTTTTAGGGATGAAAAAGCCCGACCACAACACCATCAACCGTTTTCGCAGCGAGAAGTTGTCAGGCGTCTTAAAGCAGATCTTCTCACAAATCGTGTTGCTGCTCGAGCAGGAAGGTATCGTATCCTTGAAAGAAGCCGTTTTTACTGATGGTACCAAGATCGAATCAGCGGCGAACAAGTACACCTTCGTATGGGGCAAAAACATCAAGGCGAATAAAGATAAGATGAAAGCCCAGCTTGATGAACTGTGGGGTTATGCGCAAAGCATTGCCGCCGAAGAACTAAAAGATACAGCGCCCTTGGAATATAGTGAGATCAACCCGGAGAAAGTAAAGGAAACCATCTCAAAGATCAATGCAGCCTTAGATGATAAAGAAGACGTAGACAAAAAAGTAAAGCAAAAGCTGAACTACGCAAAGAAGCACTGGCCGGAGAGCCTGGCACGGTATGACGAGCAGGAAAAGTTATTAGCCGGCCGTAACAGCATGTCAAAGACCGACCCGGATGCCACCTTCATGCGGATGAAGGAAGACCATATGCTGAACGGACAACTTAAGCCGGCCTATAACCTGCAGATATCCACCCAGGAGCAATTCATCCTTAATTATACCCTGCATCAAACCTCAACCGATTACCAAACCTTGTCTTCCCATATTGAACAATACCAAGCCTTATATAAAGACCTGCCCAAAGCCATTGTTGCCGACGCCGGCTACGGATCGGATGAGAACTACGGTGTGTTAGCGCGAAAAGGCATTGAGGCTTACATCAAATACAATACGTTCGATAAGGAACAAAAGGACGGTATCAAAGCGTTCAGTAACGACAGCCTGCATTATAACGAAGCGGAGAATTACCTTGTTTGTCCGATAGGTCAATGGATGGCGCATATCGGTAACGGTCAGCGAGTCACTTCATCTGGTTTTGTACAACTGATCAGCCGTTACCGTGCCCAGAACTGTGAAGGTTGCCCGATGCGTGGTGTTTGCCATACTACACAGGGTAACCGGGTCGTTGAGATCAACCACAGCCTAAGACAACATAAACAGGCAGCCAAAGAACGGTTGAATACAGAACAGGGTATCAACCTCAGGAAACGAAGGCCGGCCGATGTGGAACCGGTATTCGCCCAATTAAAGCATAACCATGGCTTCAGACGATTCCTGCTGAAAGGGATGTCCAAGGCCGAGGTCGAAATCGGCTTATTATCCATCGCACATAACCTAAGAAAATGGAAAACCTGAAAACAAGCTTTTTATAGACTTTTAGAACCTGTTAGAATCAATCCCCGGTTCTTAAACGGCTGCTGACATCTTTCACTCAACCTTCCAACCAAAAATCATAACTAAATAAAAAACCGCCTCATATTTGACTTATGAGACGGCCTCTTTCTTATTTAAAGTCGGCTATGGCTTAGCTAACGGGTACAAACTTTAAACAAACTGGGCTATCTACATCAATTTTTACTCCGATTGAAATAAGTCGTCCGTTTATTTTATCAATTCTGAATACCACAATATTGTTACCTTTCTGGTTGGCTACCAGCAGGAAGTTACCGGTAGGGTCAATGACAAAGTTACGTGGTGTAGCACCTTGAGCAGCGATATGCTGAATAACACTTAACTGACCATCCTCTTGGTTAATAGAATAAACAATAATTTCGTTAGCATCACCCCGATTGGTGGCGTATAAAAAGCGGCCATCAGGAGATACATGAATATCAGCAGCGCCTACTTGTCCGGTATAGCCGTCAGGTACAATACTTACTGTTTGATTGTGTTTTAATTTGCCATCATCATAATTGTATCCATAAATATGTCCCCCCATTTCGGTAATCAGGTACATGTATTTATGGTTAGGGGTAAAATCAATATGTCGGGGGCCTTCACCACCATCAACGCTAATGTAAGCTGGAGCAGATGGGCTAAGCGGTACTCGGGCTGAGGCTTTATATCGGTAGATATTCACCTTATCAGTACCCAGGTCTGTAAACATAACGTACTTTTCATCTGGGGTTAATACAGCTGTATGTACATGGGGCTTATCTTGGCGTTCTTTATTCGGTCCTTGGCCCTGATCTTGCAGCGTTTCGGTACTCGGTTTTAAAGAGCCGTCAGCATTTAGCGGGAACACACTTAGGCTACCACCCGCATAATTAGCCGAAAAAACATTTTTCTGCGCTTTATCTACCGAAATATAGCAAGGCCCAGCTCCCGATGGCTGCTTGTTAATAAAGTCAATTTTACCTGTTTTGGGTTCAAACGAAAAGGCACTTACGCTACCCTTCCGATCATCACCCACCTCATTTACCGAATAAATAAATTTGTGATTGTCGGATACACATAAATAGGAAGGATTATCAACACCATCAATTTCGTTCAGGTAAGCCAGTCGGCCGCGCTCTGTATAAAAACGGTATACATAAATACCTTTACTAGCACCAGTAGTATAAGTACCTACCAGTAAATCATAGCTTTTTACTGCCGGTTTATTATCAGCCGGCTTGTTTTGTGCCTGCAATAACACAGGGTATAGCAACAAAGCCCATAAGAGTTTTTTCATAAACAGATAGTTTTTGGATAAATGCAAAGTAACAACACTTTTCAGAATAGGATAAAAATTATTTCAGCTTAGCGTTATTGCCCAGTTTTTTGTGAGCCATAAAATAGATACCCTTGTAAATTGAATAACACCCAACCTGTCAGTATAAATAGTATTTTTAGCCTGACTTATAATTCTGGAATCATGAAAAAACTATTTTTTGCAGCGATAACACTTTTAATATCATTGGGCACTTTGGCACAAAACAAGCAAGCCGTAACTAAATCATCCATTACTTACGAGATTAAGAATATGGGTATTAACACCAGTGGTAAGTTTAATGGTTTGGAGGCCAACATTAACTTTGATAAAGCCAATTTACCCGCCAGCAGCATAGAAGCTACAGTAGATGTGAATACATTAGATTCAGATAATTCTATGCGTGATAACCATTTGAAAGCGGAAGATTACTTTGATGTAGCGCACTATCCGAAAATTACTATGAAGTCAACCTCGTTTAAATATAAAGGTGGTAACAACTATGTAGGCTTGTTTAATGTTACCATTAAAAGCAAAACAAAAGCAGTTGAAGTACCTTTTACTTATATAGAAACTGCCAATATGGGTTTATTTAAAGGTAGCTTTAAAATAAACCGTGCCGATTTTGGTATTGGCGGTAAAAGCATGGTGCTGGCCAATGAAGCTACCATTGTGCTGAATGTGGATGTCAGCAAATAGTGATTTATAATATGGGGAGTTGTATTAGTGCGATAGGTACGGCCAATCCGGTTAACCGGGTAACGCAGCAGGATGCTTATCAATTTATGGTTGATGCTTTCAATCTCAATCCTGATCATGCCTTGCGCTTGAAAAGTATTTATGAAAATTCAGGGATTGATTACCGCTACACTGCTGTAGATGATTTTAATCCGCATGTACCCCGTGCTAATTACCAGTTTTTTGAACCTACGCCTGATCTAGAGCCTTTTGTAACTACCGAAAAACGCCTGAAACTATATCAGGAAAAAGCAGTGCAGATAGCAATACAGGCTGTAAATAAATGTCTGAAAAACTTTGATGAGCATATCATTCAGCAAATTACTCATATTGTTACTATAAGTTGTACCGGCATGTATGCGCCGGGACTTGATATTGATTTGGTAGAGCAGTTAGGACTGCCTCGTACTACCGAACGTATCTGTATTAATTTTATGGGCTGTTATGGTGCTATTAACGGCCTGAAAACAGCCGATTATATTTGCAGGGCTAATCCAACTGCTAAAGTATTGGTGGTGAGCACAGAACTGTGTACCCTACATTTTCAAAAACACAACACCTTGGACAATTGGGTAGCTAATTCATTGTTCTCTGATGGTTCAGCCGCTGCGCTGATTGAAAATACCGAACATAAGCTAGGCACACAACCCGGTTTGGAACTGGAAAGTTTTTATTCAGAATTTATGTCCGAAAGCCGTAACGAAATGGGCTGGTTCATCGGTAATACAGGCTTTGAGATGAAGCTAACTTCTAAAGTGTCAAAGCAAATTAAAAAACATATCAAAGGCGTTACCGAACGCTTGTTAAGTAAAGCTAATCTGACAACAGAGCAAGTTGGTTCATACGCCATTCATCCCGGCGGCAAGAAAATTCTGGAAGCCGTAGAAGAAGCATTGGAACTACCGGAGGAAAGTAATGCTTTTGCATATGAGGTGTTGCGTGAGTACGGTAACATGTCGTCGGCTACTATTTTGTTTGTATTGCAGAAGATGATGCATTCGGGTAAGCTAAGCGGGCATAATATTGTAAGCTATGCTTTTGGCCCTGGTTTGACGGTTGAGGGCATGGCGCTTAAAATGCAGTAATTTTCTTTCACATGAGCGATGTTATTATTGCAGGTGGCGGACTGGCCGGCTTATTCAACGCCTTACTGCTGAACCGCGCCGGCTTGCAGGTTGCTGTAATTGAACGTAAAAGTTATCCTTTTCACCGGGTTTGTGGTGAATATATCTCTAACGAAGTACTACCATTTTTAGAAGAGTTGGATATTGATGTAAGTCTATTAGGTGCATCAAGTATTCAGCGGTTAGAAGTTACAGCCACATCTGGCGCAATATTTAAGCAACCGTTAGATTTAGGCGGCTTTGGCCTGAGCCGTTATGCTTTTGATAATTACTTGTACGAAAAAGCGCAGGCCGAAGGCGTACAGTTTCTGCTTGATACCCGTGTGGACGATATGCGATTGGTGAATAACCTTTTTGAAGTGGTTACACATAACGATAAACTGACAGCGCCGTTGGTAATTGGCGCTTTCGGCAAACGATCAAATTTAGATAGTAAACTGCATCGTGCTTTTTTTTATCGCCGAAGTCCGTATGTAGGAATTAAGGTACATGCCCGAATAAATTTCCCGGATGACTTAATTCAATTGAATACTTTTCGTAACGGTTACTGTGGTGTATCTAAAGTAGAAGGCAATCAATATTGTATCTGTTCATTAGCGCATCGTAATGATTTGCGCAAGCAGGGTAGTCTGGATGCTTTACAAGAAAAGGTTATTAACCAAAATCCTTATCAAAAAGAAATCTTCCGAAATGCAGAGCTGCTCATGGATAAGCCAGAGGTAATAAACGAAATATCTTTTGAGAAAAAGAAACCTGTGGAGCAACACATCTTAATGAGTGGCGATACCGCTGGTATGATAGCCCCGCTATGCGGTAATGGCATGACTATGGCTATCCATTCGGCCAAGCTTTTGGCGGAAATCATTCCACAACATTATCAGTCCGGCAGGTTTTTTACAGGGCAACAGCGCTTAGCTTTAGAGAATGCTTATCGCCATGCCTGGAACAACCAGTTTGCTCATCGACTGTGGGTAGGCCGGCAACTGCAACGCTTGTTCGGCAGTAATAGGCTAATGCACTGGGCTATTCAAACCCTTAATCATGTACCAGCAGTAACTCGCTTGGTGATGAAGCAGACACATGGCAAACCATTTTATTTAAATTCTGCTCATGAACTTCAACGAGGTTAGGGTAGAAAAATAAACAGTTATGCAGAATATATTACTATTCATTATAGCATTCAATTCATCTATTTCAGATAACGTTAGGAGGAGTAAAACATCATGCTAAACTTAGCCAAGCGTATCAATGGTGTTGATGAATTGATGGATGATTTTGCCTTACCTGCCAGTGAGCTTAATCCGGTATTAAAAGGTTTAGGTAACCTCAACGCATGGTTTGGCGGACATAAAACTCTCATTAAGGCTTTAGTAAAGTTTCCGGTACAAGCTGGTAACACCATTAGTGATTGGGGCTGTGGTGGTGGTGATGCTTTGAAAGCCATTGCCAGCTGGGCAGCTAAACGTAAGCTACCGTTGCAACTTACCGGCATTGATGCAGCCCCGGCAGCCATCAGCTTTGCCCAACAAGAAACGGCGGCTTATCCCAATATTCATTATCAGCTTACCGATGTAATGAGTGATGGATTACAAGATAATCAGTTTGATATTATCTTATCCAGCTTATTTACTCACCACTTTGAAGATGAGGCTTGGATAGCGCTGGTTAAAAAAATGTACCGCACTGCCAAGCGAGGTGTAATTATTACCGATTTGCACCGGCATTGGCTATTATATTATTCATTGGCAGTTATAGCCAAAGTAGTAGTGCGTAACCCCATGATTTATCATGATGGGCTATTGTCAGTTAAGCGAAGCTTTAAAAAATCAGAACTAAAACACCTGTTGGCACAGGCTGGTATCACACATTATAGCATTAAATGGAAATGGGCTTTCCGTTGGCAGGTAATCATTTATAAACCATAGTTTTGTGGTATGAAATTAAGTGTACTGGTTTTTATTAATGCTTTAGCAGTAGCTATTACCCTGTCTATTGTTAATTATTATTTTAAACATAGCTGGTATGATATGGCTGTTACGTTTTCTATATCGTTTATAACCAGCTTCATTGTTTTTTATTATTTAATTGAAAAATACGTTTATTCTAAAATTAAGCTCATTTACAAACAAATACATAGTCTTAAACTAGGGCGTGACTTGCGCGATGCCTTAAGCGAATCGGTAAGTATTGATCCGATTGGCGATGTAGAGCAGGAAGTGAAAAACTGGGCTAGTGAAAAAAAGATAGAGATTGAGCAATTACGCAGTCAGGAAAAATTCAGACGGGAGTTTCTATCTAACATTTCGCACGAGTTTAAAACACCACTATTTGCTATACAAGGTTACATTGAAGCCATACTTGATGATGATTTAGAAGATAAAGATATGGCTATGCAGTTTTTGCAGAAAGCTGCACGAAATGTAGATCGAATGAGTTATTTGATTAAAGATCTGGATGAAATATCAAAGCTGGAATCTGGAGAAATTCCTATTAATTACACAAAATTCAGAGTTAATGACCTGATTAAAGAGGTTTTTGAAACCATGGAGTTCAAAGCCAAACAGCACAATATCAAGCTGGTGTTTAAGCAAAAATACGATGAACCTTATTTAGTAAATGCAGACCGGCAAAAAATTACACAGGTATTGGTGAACCTGATTGATAACTCATTTAAATACGGTAATCAGGGAGGAAGTACATCAGTAAGCTTTTTTGATTTGCATGATCAGATACTGGTTGAAGTAACCGACGATGGGATGGGCATTAGTGAAAAGAACTTGCCCCGCTTGTTTGAGCGTTTTTACCGTACCGATAGCAGCCGCTCGCGTGAGATTGGCGGCTCAGGTTTAGGGCTGGCCATTGTAAAGCATATTGTAGAAGCTCACCAGCAAACTATCAATGTGCGTAGTACCGAAGGTTTAGGTTCAACCTTTGGTTTTACGCTAGAAAAGGTTAAGCAAGGGCCTTTTCCATTACCAATATTGAATAGTTAACATTAACTTAACATTGTAAACGTACCTTTGTAGCAACTATTTGATTTACGCATGTCATTAAACAGCTTTTTCCAGTACTTTGTACCTAAGGATAAAAAAGTATTCTTCCCCTTATTTGAGCAAGCTGCCAGTAACGTTGTAGCTATGGCTACTGTGTTGGTAGAGGCGGTAAACTCTAAAAGCTCAACTACACGACAAGAACTTTTTAAACAGATTGATAAACTGGAAAATAAAGGTGATGAGTTAACCCACCAGATTTACCTGGAGCTGGGTAAAAACTTTATTACCCCATTTGACCGTGAAGATATACATGCTCTAGCTACAGCAATTGATGATGTAGCCGATTACATACAAGGTTCAGCTAACCGTATGCTGTTGTATAACATTGAGGATTATACAGAACCTATTTGTAAACTATCTGATCTGATTTTACAAGGTAGCAATGATTTGGAAAAAGCCGTTCGTGAGTTGAAAGACTTGAAAAACGTACGCAATATTGCCGATTCGTGCATTCGTATAAACAGTGTGGAAAACCAAGCCGATTATGTGTTTGATCGTGCTGTAGCCGACTTGTTTTTGTATGAGAAAGATGCACTTAAACTGATTAAGTACAAAGAAATACTGGCAGCGCTGGAAACAGCAACTGATATGTGCGAGGATGCCGCCAATGTAATGGAGTCTATATTAGTTAAAAACGCTTAATTGTTTTAATACTCACCTGCACATGGTTACTAGTTTGCTTGTTGTTGTTGTGATGCTGGCCATCATTTTTGATTTTATTAATGGTTTTCACGATGCGGCCAACTCTATTGCTACCATTGTATCTACCAAAGTACTCACACCTTTTCAGGCCGTGCTGTGGGCAGCTGCTTTTAACTTTTTGGCTTTCTTTTTAATTAAAGATCATAAAGTAGCTAACACCATCGCTAAAACTGTGCACGAAAATTTTATTACCATGCACGTTATTTTGGCAGGGCTGGTAGCCGCTATTACTTGGAACTTAATTACTTGGTGGTTTGGTATTCCATCTAGCTCATCACATACGCTAATTGGTGGTTTTGCTGGTGCAGGTATGACAAATGCTTTATTCTTGGGAGCCAATGCCTGGAACGCGGTAGATACGCATTCTATATTTACTATAGCTGCGTACATTTTTCTGGCACCATTTATTGGTTTGTTCATTGCTTATGTAATTACTATTATCATTCTGCACATTTTTAAAAATTCAAGACCTGCATCAGCTGAGCGATGGTTTAAAAGTGCGCAACTTGTTTCATCAGGTGCGTTAAGCTTTGCACATGGTGGTAACGATGCTCAGAAAGTAATGGGTATTATTTACGTAGCTCTAATTGCTTCAAAAGTGATACCTCCAGATGCTAAGATGCCTGAGTGGATCCCATTGGCTTGTTACAGTGCTATCGCTCTAGGTACCATGTCTGGCGGTTGGAAAATCGTAAAAACCATGGGTAGCAAAATTACTAAGGTAACCCCACTAGAAGGCGTAAGTGCTGAAACAGCTGGTGCCATCACCTTATTTGTTACTGAGCGTTTAGGTATTCCGGTTTCTACTACTCATACCATTACCGGTTCTATCATCGGTGTAGGCTTAACTAAGCGGGTATCAGCTGTGCGTTGGGGCGTGACTATCAATTTGCTTTGGGCATGGGTGATTACCATTCCTATATCAGCCTTAGTAGCTGCTTTGGTATTTACTATCATCCATTTTACACAGTAAGTCATTAATCATATCCTGCGTACAATAAACGCATGAAAAGATTAACTGTATTAGCCACTTTATTACCTGTATGGATATCAGTTACCAGCTTTAGCAGTAAACCTGCAAGGCTGATTAACGAAGCTGCTACTTTTGTTCCATTGCAAAGTACGCCATCTACTTTAGAAATGGTGAGTGGCCTAAAGCAGGCGCTGGAACAAGGAACTGATAAAAGTACCAGTCAGCTATCGGCATTAAATGGTTTTTTTGGCAATGCTGCTATCAAACTCTTGTTTCCACCCGAGGCACAAAAGGCTGAGCGTACTTTACGTAAGTTAGGGTTAAATAAACTGTGTGATAACGTTATTCTATCTTTAAACCGGGCTGCTGAAGATGCCGCTGGTAAAGCTAAGCCCATTTTTGTAGCCGCCATAAAACAGATGACGGTACAGGATATAACCACCATTTTGTTGAGTAGTAACCAAGATGCAGCCACTCAATATTTTAAACGCACTACTACAAACCAATTAACTGACCAATTTAAGCCAGTAGTACATACTAGTTTAGCTAATGTAGGTGCAACCCATTATTACAGCCAATTGGCTACACAGTACAACAAAATTCCGCTTACTTTCAATAAAATCAATCCTGATCTGGACGATTATGTTACTCAGAAAGCTATTGATGGCTTGTTTTACCGTATTGCTCAAGAAGAATTGAATATTAGGTCTAGTATATCTTTCCGTTCTACACCATTGCTGCAAAAAGTATTTGGTTTTGTACAACAGAAAACAAGATAATGTATCAAACAAGAAAGGCATCTCAATAGGATGCCTTTCTTGTTTGATAGTAAGTTAATTATTTCTGACTGGCAATCCAGTTGTCTATTTTGCTATCCAATACGGCCAGCGGCATAGAGCCATCTTTAAGTATTTGATTATGAAACTCGGCTAAATCAAATTTGCCACCTAAAGCTTTTTGGGCTTTACTACGTAGCTCGCGTATTTTCAACGCACCAATTTTGTAACCCAATGCTTGGCCAGGTATCGCCATATAGCGTTCAGTCTCGGCCACTGCACTCTCTTGGCTAACGGGTTCATTAGTCATCATATATCTGATGGCTTGTTCGCGTGTCATGCCTTTGCTGTGCATGCCTACATCTACTACTAAACGGATAGCGCGGTGTATTTCATCGCCTAATGCCCCCATGTGCTGGTAAGGATCTTGAAACAAACCTAATTCTTTACCCAACGATTCGCAATATAAGGCCCAGCCTTCTACATAAGCATTATCAACACCAAAACGACGGAACTTAGGTAATGTATTATTTTCTTGCGTTAAAGAAATTTGGTAATGGTGACCAGGAACGGCTTCATGCAAGAACGTAGATTCCATACCCGAAGTGGTATTGTACTTAGTAGCATCCAAAATAGGTACATAGAATATGCCTGGCCGGCTACCATCGGCAGTGCCTGGATAGTATTCTATGCTGGCTGATGCTGCACGGAATGCTTCCGTTTGCCTGATTTCAAACTTGGTTTTAGGCACATGGCTAAACATCTTTTTCAAGTTAGGCTCCATACGCTGGTGGATGTTCTCAAAGGCATTCAGCACATCCTGTGGTGTTTTATAAGGTGTAAATTTAGGGTCGGTGTTCATGTATTTGAAAAAAGCTACTAAGTCGCCCTTAAAACCTACTTTATTTTTAATGCTATCCATTTTGCCCCGAATGCGTGCTACCTCACTTAATCCCAACTGATAAATTTCATCAGGCGTTTTATTGGTAGTGGTCTGCTGCTTTACCAGGTAGGTGTAAATAGCCATACCACCTGGCATAGCTGAATAGCCGGTAGTGCTGCGAGCATGAGGTAAATACTGCGTTTTTAAATAGGTACCCAGCTTTTGGTAAGTAGGTACAGCTACCGTCATGATAGCCTTTTTATACTCATCTGTTAATTTTTGCTTGTCAGCTGCGGAAAAGTTTTGCGGCAAATGAGTAATTGGGCCATAAAACAAGCTTTTGCTTGGATCGGTAACAACCATAGCTTCCATTTGCGGAATCATTTTTACGACCAATACTTTAGGTAATACCACACCAGCTTTAACACCTTTGTTGAAGTTAACTATAGCCGTATCAGCCCATGTTGCAAAATTATTCAATCTTTTTAGCCAGTCTTCATAATCTTTTACTGTTTTGAATGGCTGTGTACCTGTACCCGAACCAAACTGCCCCATAGTTAGGGGTAAGGCATTGAACTGGTTAAATGGCATGTACTCAAAATGGTAGTTATAGCTTTGTAACTGTATGCCGGCTTGGTAATCCAGAATGTCGTACGATAATTGATCTTCCTCGTTTAAATCTTCACGTTTAAACCGATGAAGTTTGTTCAGATAAGTTTTGTAATAATTCTTAGTCTGGTTGATAAACTGCTGGGAGCCATCATTAGGTAATAAATCGTTGTACCGGTTATCGCCAATAGCTGTAGCGTTAAGGGGGAACAATTTTAAACCATCTTCAAAATAATTATCCAGCAACTTATTGAAATCTTTGTTGCTGCCGGATGATGTATCAGAGCCAGAGGGTTTACAGGCAGCCAACAAGCCGACCATACTGAATAGCAGAAATGTTTTTTTCATGATGAGCAAATGCAAATGTTTAAATGTAGCAAATAATTCAATCGCAGTAAGATAGATTACTCGTGTGTAAAACGGATAGTGAGCGTTACCTTTTCAGGCTGGTCATTTAGATTATGTAACCAGCTTGGTCCTTCTTTAATAAGCCGGATAGCTTCCTGATCAGCTTCTTGGCTGAGACTTTTGATGATAATGAAATCCGTTAAACTATTATCGGCATTAACCATAAAGCTCACACGTACTTTGCCGGTACTACTATCTGTTACATGAGCCTGATTAGCTAAGTATTGTTTAAAACTCTTCCAGCCGGTAACAGGATGTGCTTTTGTAATTATATTGGATGAGGTACCATAACCCGTTACTGCCACTTCAGATAAGGACATGTGAGTTGGCTTAAGTGTTACCTGAAGATTATTCTGGTCTTTAACCTTAAGCTGTATCGGCTCAAATCCTAAGTAGGCTATGTTTAACTGATCATTTTTTTGTGCTTTTATCGAGAAGTTACCATCAGCATTGGTAGTTACATTAGTATTGACTCCTTCCACTTTTACCACGACACCAGGTAGTGGGCTTCCGCTTTCGTCGGTTACTTTACCTGTAATGGTTTTAATTTTTGTGGTGTCTGTTCTATAAAGTTTACTGTTCAAAATATTTACACCAGCTATCCGGCTTACTGGTGCATTACCAACAGGTTCATCCAACTGTTGTGCCTGTACTTGAGCTATACTACCTGTTATGCTGGTTTTCTTTTGTGTAGAGTATCCAATTACCGCCACTTCATTAAGCAGATTGCCTTTAATGCTACTATCAGTGGCAACTGGTTGCTCAAGAAGAACATCATGAGTCAATAAAGGAGATTGCCTTGGTTTAGCAAAGGTTTGCCGGCTGTATCTGCGGTTTAGTTGTGCAATATTATTTGAGGTTGGTAATGATACATCCGCATCAGTTAAGGTGGGCTGTTGTTTGCTTTTAGTAACAGTTGAATCCACATTAGATGACGGTATAGGAATATGTACCATACTGCCAGTTGAGGGTAAAGTTATTCGGGTAGTTGAAGTTTGATGAAGCAACCACCAGCAACCCACAGCTATAAATAAAATTATCGAAGCAGCCGCAGCTAAGCGAGGCCATAATAAACGCTGTTTGGCAGGTTGTACGCGCTGTTGCAAACGGTTGTATAAGTCTGTTAAATGCTGTTGCTGATTGTTATCGTTCTGCTCATATCCTTCCAAAGCATCCATCAAAAACGGATCATTTAATGCCTGTTTCTCCAGCTTGTGCATAGCATGGGCATCCAGTTCTCCGTTCAGATACTTCCTGATTTGCGATATGTCAGTCTTTTTAGCGCTCACGATTATTTTCCAGGCAAATTTTCAGATTTCGTTTTCCGTTTTGGATATAGCTTTTAACTTCATTCAAGCTATATCCGGTATGTTCTGCTACTTCTTTATAAGATTTTTCCTGCAAGTAAAATATTTGGATGCTTTGCTGTTGTGCAGGCGTTAGTTTCTTCAAGCAATCTTCCAGTTGATTTATTTTATGCTCATCATTATCATCAGGATGCAGAACAAATGGAGATTCCATAACTTCTTCTAAGCTTAAGGTTTCCATTTTTTTGTTGGTACGTAATTGCATTAGGCAGTAATTACGGCTTAATACATACAACCAGGGTCTGAACTCTTTTATTTCATGCCGGGTAACTTTTATAACTAATTCTTCAAATATCTGCATAACGGCATCTTTACTCTGCTCTTCATCCTGCAAATACTTTAAGCAAACACCATATACCAAGGGCATATATTGCTCATACAAACGTCCTAATACAGCTAAATCACCACTTTGGCGATACTGCTGCAACAGGTCTGCATCACCTGCCTGATCTGGCTGCTTACGTTTGCTGAACAACTTCATTAACGGAGGTAAAATAATTTTTTTAAATGGTTTATGGAAATAGGCATGCGGTTACATCCTTATTACAAAAACAAATAAAAACAGCCATGAAAAAGCTTGCACTAGTACTATTAATGCTTATTAGCCTAACAAGCGTTAGGGCTGATAGCAGCCGAATGATTACCGGTATGGTATATGACAATCAAAGTAAACAACCTTTACCTGGCGTAATTGTACAGATTAAGGGTACAAAAACTTCTATCCAGACAGATAGCAAAGGACACTATGCTATTAATATTATGAATTCGTATGATAAGCTAACCTTTAGCTTTATTGGTTACAAATCACAAACTATAGATGTAAAAAATAAAGGTAAAGTTGATGTGTATCTACAAGCGTCAAGTGCTATACTACATGATGTAGTTGTAGTAGGTTACAGTACGCAACAGAAAACCAGCATAATAGGTAGTGCAACTCAGGTACAGGCTGCTCCGCTTAACGAGGTGGTGGGTAATGCTCCGGTAAGTAGAATAATACAAGGTAGAGCAGCTGGTTTAATGGTAAATAAAGTTTACCCTGGTTCAATATACCCTCAGCCAGTACAAAATACCGAATCGTACAAAGGTATTACTGAGAACGGTTTCCAAAACCCGAAAGAGAATCCGCTCAGTACGTTTTCTGTTGATGTGGATGCGGCCTCATACAGTAATGTGCGCCGGTTTATCAACAACGGTCAGTTGCCGCCTAAAGATGCGGTGCGTATTGAGGAAATGATTAACTATTTCGGTTACAACTTGCTCACACCTACGGATGGCAGCCCGGTAGCTATTCATACTGAATTATCTACAGCACCTTGGAACCCAGAACACCAATTAGTACGTATTGGCTTAAAAGCTAAGGCGGTAAATAATCATAAGCTGCCGGCCTCTAACCTGGTCTTTCTGGTTGATGTTTCAGGCTCCATGATCATGCCTAATAAATTACCACTAGTTCAATCGTCTATGAAATTGCTCGTAGATCAGCTACGTCCGCAAGATAAGGTTGCCATAGTGGTATATGCCGGTCAGGCTGGCTTAGTATTGCCATCTACATCTGGCAGCCAAAAAACTACGATTAAAGATGCTATCGACCGATTAAGTGCAGGTGGTTCAACTGCAGGAGGGGAGGGCATCAAACTGGCTTACCGTGTAGCTAAGGAAAACTTCATGAAAAATGGTAATAATCGCGTGATATTGGCTACTGATGGTGACTTTAATGTAGGGGCCTCATCCGATCAGGATATGGAACATTTGATTTAACAGGAACGGAACAGCGGTATATTTTTGTCTGCATTAGGGTTTGGGATGGGGAATTACAAGGATAGCAAAATGGAAACACTGGCCGACAAAGGCAATGGAAATTATGCTTACATCGACAACATTACTGAGGCTCGTAAAACTTTGGTGAGCGAATTTGGTGGTACCTTGTTTACGGTAGCTAAAGATGTAAAACTACAAATTGAGTTTAATCCTGCACATGTACAAGCTTACCGACTAATCGGTTATGAAAACCGCATTTTGAACAAGGAAGATTTTAACAATGACCAGAAAGATGCTGGGGATATGGGAGCCGGACATACTGTTACAGCATTTTATGAAATTATCCCGGTAGGTATAAAAGATAAGTTTACGGTTGATCCGTTAAAATATCAAAAGCCTAAAGCACTAATCAATTACATAGCTTCTGATGAAATGATGACTGTTAAATTCCGGTATAAAGAACCAAATTCATCGGTTAGTAAATTGAGCCAGGTTACCATAGCTGATAAACCGATTGATTTTAATAAAGCATCATCCGATTTCCGGTTTGCCGCTGCCGTAGCCGAATTCGGCATGATGCTGCGTAACTCAGATTATAAGCAAAATGCCAGCTACAATCAAGCTATCACAATAGCCAAAGCTGCTAAAGGCGAAGATGCGGAAGGCTACCGGGCAGAATTAGTGAAACTGGCTGAGAGCGCCAAACTACTTAGCAGAAGTAATGGATTGGCTGCAAATGATTAATTAAGTACACATTAAACCAGCCGTGGTCTATGTACTTTATGGATAACGGTTGGTTTAATAGTTTATTATAAACAGTATTGTTTTTATAAAACAGACCTGAAAGCATCTAGGTATTTATCAATGTAAAACTGTTTAGTGGATAATTTATACTGCATAATAAATCTAGGATGTTCCAGGGCAATAATGCGTTTGAAGAAGTGATGCTCGGCATTGAGCTTGCGTAAAAAAAAATCGTTTTTACCATTACCAAAGCAAAATGCTATATCAGTATAAACACCTAAGTCAATTTGCTTTTGCATACTCTCCACAATAAAAGGGTAGGCAGCCTGAGTAAGTTCTTTACTATCATAATAATTATAGTTTTTTTCTTTGCCTTTAGCATCAAGTGTAGTAAAGCCAAGCGGGCAAACCGAACTGATGTAAAACTTTTCATAAAAAGCTTTTACGCCGCCATAGGCGTTAATAACATCATACACAAAAACGGAAGAGAGTTCATGTGCTGATTTACCTTCATAATGAATACCACATTCTTTTTCCAAACGTTTCGGATCGGTAAAAGGAATACCTGTAAGGCCTCCACCAAACCGACCAGGATTAATGCCCATAATGATATGCCGTTTATTAGTATCCTGATAATACTGGTGGTAAAACCGTTCGGCAATCGACAAAGCTTGTGCTGATTCCTGAAAAGGATTTAATATGCGAATACCAGATGGCAACTGCCCACCGGTAAATACCAGATGTTGATTAAAGTTAATAACATTATCGGCAAATGTTTTCATATAGCTTATTCAACAAAAAAGGCCATACATGGTGTATGGCCTTTGATTATAAATTTTTGTTTTATGGTATTAGATTAATAATCTAACAGGTTCTTCCAACAATGCTTTTAATGTTTGCAGGAAGGAAGCGGCTGTTGCACCATCAACTGTACGGTGGTCGGCACTTAAGGTAACCTTCATGATGTTACCTGGAACTACTGCACCATTTTTAACTACCGGTACTGCTTGTATACCGCTAACAGCTAATATACAAGAGTCTGGCGAATTGATGATAGCAGTAAATTCTTCAACACCAAACATGCCTAAGTTAGAAATGGTGAATGTTGAACCTTCCCAATCAGATGGTTGCAGTTTTTTATCTTTTGCTTTTTTAGCAAATTCTTTCACTTCGGCCGAAATGCGGCTTAATGATTTGCCATCAGCAAAACGTACTACAGGTACCAGCAAGCCTTCGTCAACCGCTACAGCAATGCCAATATTTACGTGCTCGTTAAAGCGGATTTTATCTCCTAACCATGATGAGTTAATAGCAGGGTGTTGTTTTAATGCCACAGCACATGCTTTTACAACCAAATCATTAAATGATATTTTAACCGGAGATACTTCGTTCATTTTACCACGAGCCTCAATAGCTGCATCCATATCAATTGACATGGTTACAAAGAAGTGTGGTGCGGTAAATAAACTTTCTGATAAGCGTTTGGCAATAACCTTACGCATTTGAGTAACCGGCTTTTCAGTAAACTTCTCTTCGCCTACAAAAGGAGATAAAGTAATAGTTGGGCCAGCTTTTGCTGCAGCTTCTTTAGCTTTAGCACTAGCGGCTTCTTCTTTTTGTATCTCACCTAATGATGCAGACATTGGCTGTTGTGCAGGAGCAGCTTTTTGCCCATCGGTATTTTGCGCTAATTTTGCAGAAGGGGTAAAGCTTTCTACATCTTTCTTCACAATGCGGCCGCCTTCGGCAGATCCTTTAACGTCGTTCAGATTGATACCTTTATCTTTAGCAATTTTACGTGCCAGCGGAGATGCTTTTACACGGCTGTCGTCTTCTGTTGAACTTTGTGACTCAGCAGAAGCTTCGGCTGGTGCTTCGTTAGTAGCTGGTTGTTCGCCACCTCCTTGCGGAGCAGGAGCGCTGCCACTTTGCAGTAATGGGGTAATATCAGTACCTTCTTTACCTACAATAGCTATAATATCATTTACTTTAGCAGCTTCACCCTCTTTAACACCAATATAAAGCAGGGTACCTTCTTCGTATCCCACAACTTCCATAGTAGCCTTATCGGTTTCTACATCAGCTAACGAATCGTCAGATTTTACTTTATCGCCTACTTTAAAGTTCCATTTATTAATCACACCTTCAGTCATGGTGTCGCTTAACAAAGGCATACGAATTACAGCCGCTGGAATATTAGAAGTATCTACAGCCGGAGCAGCAGGTTTTTCAGCAGCAGGCGCAGCTGGTGCTGCATTAGCTTGTGGCGCAGGTTCAGCCTTTTTCTCTTCGGCTGGTGCACTACCACTTTCGCTGTTTAAAGCAGCTTTGTAGTCTTCACCTTCATTACCAATCACAGCAATAACTGAATCTACTGGAGCAGCTTTACCTTCTTCGGCACCTATATATAAAAGCGTACCTTCTTGGTACGATTCAAAATCCATTGTGGCTTTATCAGTTTCAATCTCAGCCATCAAATCGCCGGATTTTACCTTGTCACCTACTTTTTTATGCCATTTAGCGATAACCCCTTCGGTCATGGTATCGCTCATTTTCGGCATTTTAACTACTTCAGCCATATATTGTTGATGAATAGTTGGTTTAAAATGTTTTAATAAATAGTTAGCTTCTGATGAAAGGATAATCTTTCTCTACATACACATCAGTATAGAGTTCTGATGCATCTGGCCAAGGTGATTCTTCTGAGAACTGAACAGCTTCATCAACCTGGGCTTTTACTTTAGCTGCAATTTCATCAAACCATTTTTCATCGGCATAGCCTTTTTCTTCAATGGCTTTGCGGGTAATCTCAATTGGGTCTTTGGCTTTGTAAGATTCCACCTCATCTTTGGTACGGTACTTCTGCGGGTCAGACATAGAGTGACCTTTGTAGCGGTAAGTACGAATTTCCAAGAAGGTTGGGCCTTCACCAGCACGAGCACGTTGTACGGCTTCATCCATAGCGGTGTGTACAGCTACAGGGTCCATGCCATCAACAGGTGATGAAGGAATACCGTAAGGAATACCTAATTTATAAATATCAGTTTCAGCAGTAGTACGAGCTACAGAAGTTCCCATAGCGTAACCATTGTTTTCACAAACAAATATAACAGGCAGTTTCCAAAGGGCTGCCATATTGAATGTTTCGTTAAGTGCACCTTGGCGTACTGCGCCATCGCCCATGTAAGCTACGCAAACATTATCAGTACCATTGTATTTTTCGGCAAAAGCAATACCAGCACCCAGCGGAATCTGACCGCCTACAATACCATGCCCGCCATAAAAGTTGTTTTCTTTATCAAACATGTGCATAGAGCCACCTTTGCCTTTTGAGCAACCGGTAACTTTACCATACATTTCGGCCATGATGGCGTTCGGGTGTGTACCTTTAGCCAGTGCATGAGCATGGTCACGGTAAGCCGTAATCATCGCATCTTCATGACGTAGTACCGACATAGCACCGGCTAATACTGCTTCCTGACCAATATACAAGTGGCAAAAGCCCCTGATTTTTTGCTGACCGTATAATTGTCCTGTTTTTTCTTCAAAACGACGCATCAGCAGCATTGACTCATACCACCTCAGGTAGGTGTCTTTAGTTATTTCGATGGAACTCATGTATTAAACAATCAATATTCTTTTATTCGAGAATGCGCAAATCTAATTATATCCTTGTAAAAAATAGATGTAAAGCCGTATTTGTTAAAAATTATTTACGCGGCTTTGAGTAATTTTAACCTCAGTGATAGGTTAAATTAATTATAAAATAATTTTTAAGGGATTTGGTATTTTAAAAATAATGTATAGCTTTGTCTTCAACAATAGACACCAGTGTCCAGTTTAAGAAACATAAGGCTTTAAAAAACCTGAAAATAACGAATTAGATGAAGAAATTGTCCCTAGCTATTGCCCTATTTTTGACTGTTCTATCTACCCAAGCACAAACAAAAAGCATTCCAAACATAACTGCTCAAGCGCCTGATGAACAGGAGAGTTTAGCTAAAGATTACTTCTCACAAATTATGGGTGTAGCGATGTCAGCTACTTCAAACGTGAAATTATTTCAATTTGTATATGACTGGATCGGAACGCCTTACCACTTAGGCGGTGATACCAAAAATGGTATTGATTGCTCCGGTTTTGCATACCAGTTATATAATAAAGTATTCAATACTGCTATCGGTAATAACAGCCGTAACATTTTCAGCATGGTTAACCCGGTAGATAAAGAAGAGTTAAAAGAAGGCGATTTGGTTTTCTTTAAAATACACAGTCGGGCTATCACCCATGTAGGCGTTTATATTGGCAACGGCAAATTTGCACATGCATCAAGCAGCAAAGGGGTAATGATCAGTTACCTGGCCGATCCATACTGGACGCGTTATTATTATAAGGGTGGACGCCTGCTTAACGATCAGCAACCTGTTCAGAATAATTAATATAAACATTGATTGAAAGCTCCCGGTCGTCCGGGAGCTTTTTTATTATTGCTCGTCTTTAGTGCCTTTTACCAGGCCAATCCCCGAAAAGAAAAATAGCAAAGAAATTAAGCCTACTACCACCATGGTGGTGGTATCGGTTTTATGCTGAATGATTTCAATACCGGTGTAAATTAAGCCGATAATGCCTAATACGGTGAGTATACCGCCAAATGTCCGTTTTAAATTCATGGATTAAATTATTTTGTTAGTGATCAGTAGTTGACAATTATATTTTTATATTTATTCCCTACTTAACACAATATCATGATTGCCGTTTGGATTATTCTATTTATTTTATTAATTGTTTTCTTTTCATCATTTGTAACCATTAAACAAGGCACTATTGGGGTAATTACCGTTTTTGGTAAATACCGGCGCATACTACTGCCTGGCCTTAATTTTAAGGTGCCTTTAATTGAGCAGCTGTACTCCCGCATTTCTATCCAGAACCGTTCAGTTGAGCTGGAATTTCAGGCGGTAACTATCGATCAGGCGAATGTTTACTTCAAAGCCATGTTACTGTACTCGGTTTTAAACCAGAGTGAAGAGACTATACAAAATGTAGCTTTCAAGTTTGTAGATGAGCGTAACCTGATGCAAGCACTGGTGCGTACGGTAGAAGGTTCGATACGAGCTTACGTAGCCACCAAGCGTCAAAGCGATGTGCTGGTACTTCGCCGTGAAATTGTAGAACACGTAAAAGATCAAATTGACAATATATTGGAAGGCTGGGGTTATCATCTGCAAGATTTGCAACTGAATGATATTACCTTTGATGAAGCCATAATGAAGTCTATGAGCCAGGTAGTGGCCTCCAATAACCTGAAGGCAGCTGCTGAAAACGAAGGTCAAGCTTTGCTGATTACCAAAACTAAAGCTGCCGAGGCCGAGGGTAATGCTATCAAGATTGCTGCTGAAGCTGAACGTCAAGCTTCGCAATTGCGCGGGCAGGGCGTGGCTTTGTTCCGTGAAGAGGTGGCTAAGGGTATGACTGTTGCTGCTAAGGAAATGGAGCAAGCTAATATGGACACTTCTGTTATTTTATTTACCATGTGGACAGAGGCCATCAAACACTTTTCAGAGAACTCTAAAGGTAATGTGATTTTTCTGGATGGCTCGGCTGAGAATATGCAACGTACCATGAAAGAGATGATGAGCATGCATGCCTTGGGTATGGAAGAAAATAAACGTTAAGCTGGTGCACAGTTAATCGAATAACCACTAGTCTGTTTAAACTCCCCCTGCATATTTAGATAGCTTAAAAATTTTGTACCCAAAGCAACAAGACTTGTCAGGCCAGATAATTATCTAACAGCATTGCTAAATCTCTTTTACTACTGGTAGCCTCTAACAGGTTTGCTTTTAAAAGATGTGAAATGTGTTTGGGGTGAAGTTTTACAGCCATTTTGCTTAACAACCGGAATGAGGTGATTTCGAAAGATTCAACCATAATCAAATGCATAATTAATGAACAATCGATTTTGTAAGGGCTGTCAAAACCGATGCTGTTTTTTATATAGTTCTGCAAGTTTAGATCAATGGCCGCTGTTTGATTTTTCGTTATAGCTTCAGCTTTTAGCAAAGCCATAATGATATTCATCCGGAATAGTTGTGCCTGTATATTAATACCACATTGCAGTATGGCTGTTTTTACCGCATGTACATGGGCTTGATCTGACATAAGGGGCAAGTAACCCAATAATTCAGATTTCATTTTAAAAACTTCGTTCAATAACTTAATGAACATGGGCTTTAATTGTTCATCGGGAACAGATAAGTCTTTTTTTAATTCCACTGCCATAATGTTGTAGGTTAATTGGTAAATGAGCCAATGGAATAAGCTGTGAGGGCCCGGCGTACTAGCGTTGTATATACTTAAAGACAACCTAAAATAACCAAAAGTTTAGTTAAATAGAAAGAATTTAGAAGTAATGTGTAACAAATAAGTGGGAAATTCTTACACCAGTTTATTTATTAGATCCAGTGTGTAAAAGCAGATTATGCCAACAGCTTTTTGATACTTGATGGCGGCCTTTTAGTTATAGTAAAAATATGCTAATAAAGTTTGTACGTTATGAAGTGAAGGAGGCGAATAAATATTTAGTAGGATTCTGCTTTCGATGTAAATCAGAAATATTAAAGCATACCAGTTTTTACTAATACACAGTTAATTATAGCTGTGTATGGATAATATACAAGGTATGTTGCCGAGTAGTAAGATACTTCAGGTTAACTTTTGCATTTTATAGCAAATCAGCACTGGTCGAGAAGCATGCAGCAAAAGTGTATTTAGAAAGTAGCTTTGTTTTTGTAATTATTAAAAGCAACTACGATGTTGGCTAAAACTAATCCTGTAATTAAAGTAATCATTATTGTAAGAATATAAAGTTAATCTATTGTTAAATAGACAAAACTTGTTCCATTAGTTTTAAGCGTATATTATAGGTTCAAAATTTATATATTGAGTAAATATGTGTATTTTATTGTGTGATTTTTTCTACAATTTGTGTACTTTTTTGTAGAGTTATGTGGTGTTTATTGAGGAGTGTTTGCTTTCCCTTTTATTTCCTCTTTTTTCGTGGATTAGTAGTAGCAGGAACAATAGGTTCTAGGTCATCATCTTCAAAAGCATCATACCGGCGAGCCATTTTAGCCACACGATCTTCCAAGCTTTCTAAACTTAGTTTTTCACGCAAACCATCTACCAGTATTGGAAAGGCAAAAGGCGTAGGGCGTACTATCTTTTTAATCACAACATTTTGCCGGGCAATGCGCAGTAGAGCCTCGCGTAATCTGAATTCTTCCAGTTGATAGGCCAATGCTTCATTGTAAGCTTGTCTTACCAGCAGGTTGTTTGGTTCGTATTCGCTAAAAACGTCAAACAACAACCCGGTAGAAGCTTGCAAATGCCGGTTTTTAATTTGTTGTCCGGGATAGCCGGTAAACACTAAGCCACCAATGTGAGCAATGTCGCGAAAACGGCGGCGAGCCATTTCATTTGCATTTAAGCTGCTTTGAATATCAGCCAGCAGGTTATGAATAGTAAACAAATCTTCTTCCAGCGCTTCCAGTAAGGGGATCGGCTCATCTGTTAGTAACTCAAAGCCATAATCATTCATGGCAATGCTGTAAGTCGCTTTTTTGATTTTTCCGATGCGGTAAGCAATCAGTGAAGCCATGCCCTCATGCACCAAGCGGCCTTCAAACGGATAAAAAAACAGGTGATAGCCATCTCGGGATTCGAAAGATTCAATCAATAAATCCTGCTTTTGGGGTAAATGGGATAGTTTTTCTTGTAAATTAAACAAGGTGCGTAACGCCAATACTTCTTCATCCTTTTCTAAATGATGAGCTGCTTCGTCCATCTTTTCACGCAATACAAATGATAGCTGCGATGATAGTGGCATACGGCTACCAGCCCAGCTCGGTATTAAGCCCTTTGTAGCGCTCGATTTTTTTACCAAAGCAGTCATCTCTTTCAATTGCACAAACTCCAAGCTCCGACCGGCAAACCAGAAGGTATCACCAGGTTTTAAACGGGCAATAAAGCCTTCTTCAATAGTACCTAAACTACCGCCATGCAGCATTTTTACACGCAGGCTCATCTCGCTGGTAATAGTGCCAATGCTCATGCGGTGGCGCATAGCTACCCGGCGACTGGCTACTTTGTACAGGCCATCATCTACTTCTACTTTTTGGTATTCGTCGTACTCAGACAATGTATTTCCGCCAGTAGTAATAAAGTTTAACAGTTCATCAAATTCCGTACGGCGTAAATCGGCAAAGGCAAATGTCGTTTTAATCTCTTGGTACAATTGGTCGGCCCGAAACCCATCAGACACAGCCAATGTTACCAAGTACTGAATTAACACATCCATAGCCAGCAGTACCGGATCGCGGCTTTCAAAATGTTGTGTACTGATAGCTTGCTTTAAGGCTGCACCTTCCAATAGTTCCAGCGAATGGGTAGGCACAAAATAGGCTACAGATATGGCTCCCGGATGGTGACCGCTACGGCCTGCCCGTTGCATAAAGCGCGCTACACCTTTTGGACTGCCTACTTGTATAACCGTATCTACCGGGCGAAAATCTACCCCTAAATCTAAGCTCGACGTACATACCACCACTTTTAATATACCATTATGCAAAGCTTGTTCTACCCAGTTACGCAACTCATTATCTAACGAGCCGTGGTGCATAGCCATGATACCGGCATACTCAGGGTAATTGTTTAATATAGCATGGTACCATATTTCTGATTGCGCACGGGTGTTGGTAAAAATCAGGGTAGTTTTGCTATTGGCTACAATCTCCATTACTTGTGGTAATAGTTTTAAACCAATGTGTCCTGTCCACGAGTAATTTTCAATATTTTTCGGGATAACCGATTTAATTTGAAGTTTTTTGTCAATATACGCTCGCACCATTTTAATCCGATCTGACGGAAAGTTGTTGCCTAGCAATACTTCTGCGGCCTGCTCCAGGTTACCAATAGTTGCACTGATACCCCAAATTTTGAGTGCAGGTTGCTGACTAGTAACTTGTGGTAACTTTTGATTGCTATGTTTTTCAATACTTGCTAATCGCCAATGACCACTAGCTACCCAGCTACGGAGTCTGGATAAGCCTAGCTCAACCTGTACACCACGTTTGGTACCCAGCAGTTCGTGCCATTCATCAATCACCACCACTTGCAGGTGTTGAAAGGTTTTGGAATAGTCTTTTTGGGCCAGCATTAAATGCAAACTTTCAGGTGTGGTGAGCAGTACTTCAGGCAACTTTTTACGAAGAGCTTGCTTTTCAGCTTGTGATGTATCACCTGTACGTGTACCAATGTGCCATGGTAAGTTTAGCTCATTACATACTTCCTGCATGGCTTTGCGTATATCGTTGGTTAATGCCCGAAGTGGGGTAATCCACAGCATGAGCAACCCATTGTTGATGCGGGTTTGGTAGGTGTCTGGATATTGGTTGATATACCCGGCCAAAAAAGGTAAAAACAGCGCAAAGGTTTTACCGCTACCTGTAGGAGCATTCAACAAACCGGAATAGCCATTCAGGTAAGCTTCCTGCATTTCTTGCTGAAACGGAAACTGCTGCCAGCCTTTTTTTTGATACCACGTCTGAATGATTTGCTGCCCTTTATGCATGTTCACCTAACAAAATAAATATTGATTGGTTAAAAGTATTTAAAAATGCCAATGATATTTAACGTTCGTATTTTAAGTTTTATATGCTGTAGTGGGTTAGTGATAACTATGCTAGGAGCCTGTCAAAATCCGGCAGCACCCTCTAAGGAACAGGCAAGCACTCAACAGGTAGAGGTCAGTCAAAAGGCTAATGCGCTTGCAACTGTACCGGCTAAACAGCAAATTAAAGCCGGACTGAGTGTTGGACAAATTCACTTGAACATGTCGGCTGATAGTGTAGTAGCTTTGTTAGGCAAACCCGACCAGCAAGATGCCGCTATGGGCACTGCTTCCATGACCTGGTATGCTCAGCATAATGCGGCTGGTTATCAAACTAATATTTGTACCAAAGCTGTACAGGAAGGCGCAAGCGGGAGGCAGCATGCGGCTAAAGCGATACGTATTACATCGCCTTGGTTTAAAACACCAGAGGGTGTACAAACCGGTATGCTTTTAAAGGATATACAACATCATTATTCGCTTAAAAACTTAGGCTTTAATGCACACCATAATACGTTGTACGATGACTTACACCTAGGTGTTGCCTTTGAGGTTGATGCCAAGCAAAGATGTATAGCTATACTGGTGCATGTGCCTGATGATGCCCGTGTGGTTAACTTAAACTTCTATTAATCTTGTAATTTAAATTATGGCTGATATACTTCATGTTTTAAACGGTGATGTTACAGCAGAGGCCTTCGGGCAAACTGCATTACCCGGTGATATATTGGTTTGGCGCGAAGTACTGTCGGAAGGGCCATTAGCCGCCAAGCTAGATGCTAATTTCTGGCATGCCCGCCAAGCTTGGATAAGCCAGATGTTTGAAGATAAACCCGAACGTTATCAGGAGTTGGTGCTGCAGGAGTTAGGTAAACTAAATGAACCTTATCCTGAAGTTAACCTGTGGTTTGAATATGATTTGCATTGCCAGATGAATTTGCTTGGCGTAATGCAACTGCTACACCAGCAAACCAACTTAAGTGAACGCACTGTGTACCTGACTTGTCCGGATGCACCTATAGGCGCAATTAATTATAAAAGCTTTGGCGAACTGGATGCTGCACAATTGGAGGATGTTTTTGATAACAGAGTTCAGCTTACCGATTACGATTTTATCTTAGCTGCTGAAGCTTGGTTGGTTTGTGTACATAGTGATGCTGCCGCCATGCAACAGTGGTTTAACCAAGTGCCGTTTTGGGGAAACTTGCCCTTACTGCAATCAGCTTTGCAGGCCCATATAAAACGTATGCAGGTAGATGCACAAGGTTTAAGTTATATTGAGCAAAAACTATTGCATCTATATCAAAACGGTGTTCGGCAGCGTGCTGCCATTTATCATTCTTTCTGGAACGAATCATCAATTTACTGTATGGGTGATATGGAACTGGATATTTATTTAAAGGGGTTAGAAAATAAAGGTTTAATTAACCTTGAAGATTAGTACTTACTACTTTTATGTTTAATTTTCTTCCAGTGCAATATTGATGTTAACTTGTCGTTAAAGTAAAAGTATTCCCCTTACAGAGGCACAACTGCTATTATAGCTTGTGCCTCTGTAAAACCAATCCTAGAATTTTATTGTCTGCTTGCTAAGCTGTTTATATTTGCAGCATTAATCAAACACATCTATGGCAACTTATTTAGTTAGTGGTGCAGGCAGTGGTATTGGTCGTGCTATTGTACAAAACTTGGCTGATGCCGGGCATCAATGTATATTGTTAGGCCGCAATGAAAATCATTTACAAGCTACCTTAAATAGTTTGCCTAATAGCGGTCATCAGCTTCTAGTAGCCGATATCCGCAGCATATCTTCATTACAACAAGCTGCCGGGCTGTTGGGTAGTATAGCCGTTAATGGCCTAATTGCTAACTCTGGCATTGGTGGTGAAAATTATTGGGGTGAGACAGATCGTTGGAACGACATCATCAGCACAAACTTAACGGGTACTTACAATTTTGTGAATACCTTCTTACCACATTTGCGCCAAACGGCGGGTATTAAACAAGTGGTAATTACCTCATCTGTGCTGGCTCGTTTAGGTGTAGCTAATTATTCAGCTTATTGTGCTTCTAAAGCCGGGCTGTTAGGGCTGATGCGCTCATGGGCGGTACAGTGGGCACCGGAAGATATATTGGTAAATGCGATTTGCCCAGGCTGGGTAGATACGGAAATGTCGCAGGAAGGTTTGCAAGGTATTGCTGATGGTATCGGTATTACCAAAGATGAGTTTTACAACATAGCAATGCAAAGCGTACCCTTGCGCCGCATGAGCCAGCCTGAAGAAATTGCAGATTTGATAGCTTATTTGCTTAGTCAACGTTCAATCACCGGGCAAACGCTGGATATTAACTGCGGTGCTGTAATGAATAGTTAAAGTGTATTCATGAAGATAGTTAAGTTGGAAAATGTGGTTACGATTTTCAGCTTAAACAATATTCATCATGTTTAACAAAAAAGGGGCTGTATAATACAGTCCCTTTTTTGTTATCGGTAAGCTATCGTTGTAGTAACCGGCGGGCTTTCATTTTTAAGCCTGTCTAGGGCTGTTACAATGTACGTGTAATTCTTTCCCTTTTCGGCTGTTTCATCTTCAGCCGTAGTAGCTGTATTGTACTGGATATGCAGAATATGGCTGGCACCGCTCAAGTCAATTTTTTCACCTTCGTAAAAGCGATAAACTACGTAGCCGTATACCGCTTCTTTATCATGAGCCAGTAAGGGGATCTGCCAATTTAGAGTTAAACCACGTTCTTCATTTCTTGAAACCAATAATTGACGTGGTGCGTTAGGTGCTACTGAATCCAGCCAGAGCATAACTGGCGGTAAAGCTGGGGTTTTATAATAATGAGTTCGCAACGAATCGTTAAAGCCCAAAATATTACGACGTAAAGAAGCAGAGCTGAAAAATACGCTGCCCTGCACACGTGGGTTATTACGCAGGTAACGTATTTGTGCCGTAAGCTGATCCGGGTTTTTAAAGCCAGTTGAGGCTATTTCGTTACCTCGGTAGGCTGCTTGACCAACATAGAGGTGGTGGTTAAAAGCATTATCACTCCACCAGCTCACCAGTTTTTCGAAAGCCGCAGCCCGGTTACCAAAAGGCCAATAAATTTGTGGATTGATATAATCCAGCCAACCTTCAGCTATCCATTTTTGACTATCAGCAAACTGTTCATCGTATGATGATCCACCATGCGTGTCCGATCCTTCTGAATCGTCTGATTTATTGCGCCAAATACCAAATGGGCTAATGCCAAACTTAATATAAGGCTTATGCTTATGAATACTATCCGCTAAGCTATGAATTAACAGATCTACATTATTGCGACGCCAATCTTTGATGTTATCAAAGCCGCTACCATATTGCGCATAAGTAGCTGCATCATTAATGTGTTGCCCGGCAATAGGGTAGGGATAGAAGTAATCGTCCATGTGTATACCGTCCACATCATAGTTATCCACCACATCCAATATCACCTGCACAATATAGGCGCGAACTTCAGGCAGCCCAGGATTAAACAACTTGCGTCCTCCGTAAATAAAAAACCAATCAGGATGCAGTTTGGTAACATGTTGCGGACTTAAAGCGGCAAAGTTGCCGTCCATAGTAGCTCTGTAAGGATTAAACCAGGCATGAAGCTCCATACCACGTTTATGCGCCTCAGTAATGGCAAACTCTAGTGGATCATATGCAATGCTGGGGGCTTGACCCTGGTGTCCGCTCAACCATTTTGACCAGGGTTCACGGCTTTTAGCATAAAAAGCATCAGCCGCCGGGCGTACCTGTAGCATAATAGCGTTAATGCCGGTTTGCTGATGATAATTCAGAATATTAGTTAGTTCCTGCTGCTGCCGCTCGGCAGGCAGTCCGGGCCGGCTAGGCCAATCTACATTGGTAACGGTAGCTACCCATACCCCCCTGAATTCGCGCTTAGGCGCAGGGTGTATTTGTTTAATGGTATCGGTTTGGGCATGTAGTTGTAATACTGCAAGTCCTATAGATAGTATCAGCACTAATCGTTTAAATAGCATACCGTTAACACATTGATTTGAGGGTGACAAAGATAATTAACTTATGGTTAGCAGGTTTAGTATAACCTTCCTTTTATAAGGTGCTTTTTGTGATTTTATGATTTTGTAATTATTTTTAGCGCGTTGGGTTTGTCCTGATGGCTATGTTTATTTAGTGTATTTGTTTGTAAGTCAATGGGTTTTTGTTTCCTAGATTAGAATGTCCTGTAATAAACACTTAGACTTTACAGCGTATTATAAATGTTAACTATAAATTTGTTTCACAAGCCTGATATGATTTTTTAATCAAAAGGCGTTATTAAGAGAATATCTAACCAATAATTGTTAAACTCTATGGAAAATAAAACCGGACAAAACACCAATCGAAAAAACTCAAACGTAATATACTTTCTGATCGCGGTAGTAGTGGCTTTGTTGGGTACGGACGTTTATCTGTACATGCAGAAAAAATCGGACGTTGCTAAAATTGTTTATCAAAAAGAAGATGAAAAACACCGCTTGCAAACCGAGCTGGATAGCTTGGAAGCTCAAATTCAGCAGGTAAATAGTGTAAGTGAAGGAAAAACTAAGCTGAATGCAGCTATGCAGGCCCGTAATGATTCATTGCAGGCTAAAATAAAGGTTTTAAGACGTGCTCTGGCCAAAGGCCAGCTTTCGGTAGCCGAATTAAAACAGGCACAGGAAGATGTAAAGCAACTACGTTATTTTGTAACAAAATATACTGCTGATATTGAAGACCTGAAACGTCAGAACGCTTCGCTAACTACCGAGCGTGATACACTGAAAACTAATCTGGCAACAGTATCACAAAAAGCTACTACACTGGCTCAGCAAAACGAAGAACTGAACACTAAAGTAAAAGTAGCTTCAGCCTTAAAACTGGGTGCTGCTGAAGTAACTGCTTATAAAGTAAAAGGTAGCGGCAAAGAAGTAGATGTAAACAGAGCAGGTCCGGCTAAAAAGATTAAAGTTAATTTTAATATAGCCAGCAACGCCGTAGCCGAAAAAGGTAGTCACGATATTTTTATGCGAATTATTGACCCTGCCGGTAACCTGATTGTACCTGCCGATAGCGGTACGTTTACAGCCGACGGTCAGGATTTACAATATACTTACAGAACCTCAATTGACTTTAAAGATGATGGTTCTACTTACACCCTGGATTGGGTAAACCCTGATAAATTCCAGAAAGGTGAATATACTGTGTTGCTTTATGCCGATGGTTATACCATGGGTAAAACAAGCTTTAGATTAAAGTAATAACAAATAGTTCCTTTTATGAAAAGCGCCCAGATGTTTAAAACATCTGGGCGCTTTTATTATAAATATACATTGGCTTATAAATCCTAATTAAATCTCTGCTGTGTATTTCTCACCAATTTGCTGTCGCCACATAGCAAAATATAGGCCTTTTTGGAATAGTAAATCTTGGTGGCGACCTTGTTCAATAATATGGCCTTTTTCCAGCACGTAAATACGATCGGCATGCATAATGGTGCTTAAACGGTGCGCAATCAGTATGGTAATATGGTCATGGTCTTCCGATACATCCTTGATAGTTTCTGTAATTTCCTCTTCTGTTAAGGAGTCAAGAGCCGAGGTTGCTTCGTCAAAAACCAAAATGTCCGGCTGGCGCAGTAATGCACGCGCAATAGATAATCGTTGCTTCTCGCCACCCGATACTTTTACACCGCCTTCACCAATTACAGTATCTAAACCTTTGTCGGCACGGGCTAGTAATGTTTGACAGGCAGCCCGGTGTAGTACATTCATGCACTCTTCATCAGTAGCACCGGGACGTACAAACTGTAAGTTCTCGCGAATAGTACCTGAAAATAGCTGAGTATCTTGCGTTACAAAGCCTACCTTTTCACGTAATTTATCTAAATCAATCTCTTTGCTTAAAACACCGTTGTACAGCACATCGCCTTCCATAGGTTGATACAAGCCCACTAATAGTTTAACCAGTGTGGTTTTACCTGATCCTGACGGGCCAACAAAGGCTATAGTTTCGCCGGTTTTTACTTCAAAGCTAATTTGGTTTAATGCATTTCGATTAGCCGTTAGGTGTTTAAAGCTAACTCCGCTAAAATTTAAGTCGGTAATTTTTTCCAGCAACACTGGCTTTTCAGGTTTGATATCTACAGGAGCATTCAAGATACGCTCAAAGTTTCCTAAAGATACCTCAGCCTCCCTCCATGACAAGATTACATTGCCCAATTCTTGCAAAGGATTAAATAAAAAGAAGGAGTAAAACAAAAAGCTGAAATATTGACCGGGTGATATAGTTTGCTGAAAAATAAGCAATAGCAAAATGACTACCATGGTGCTGCGCACCAAGTTAACCGTAGTGCCTTGTATGAAGCTCATGCTACGCACATATTTTACTTTACGTAGTTCCAGGTCTAATATTTTGTAGGTGGTTTTATTCAGGCGTTCAATCTCTTGGTTTACCAAGCCCAAGCTTTTCACCAGTTCAATATTACGGAGCGACTCGGTGGTAGAGCCCGCCAGTGATGTAGTTTCAGCAATAATGGTGCGCTGTATGGTTTTAATTCTGCGGCTTAGTGCCGAACTTACAAAACCAATAACGGGTATAGCGGCAAAATAAACCAAGGTTACTTTGTAGCTTACACTAATCGAGTAAACTGTAACAAACGCCATACCTATTAAACTTACAAAAAGTACACTGATAAAGGAAGTGATAAACTTCTCAGAATCTAACCGTACTTTTTGCAGAATGCCTAACGTTTCACCACTGCGCTGATCTTCAAAAACCTGATAGGGTAGCTCTAATGAATGCTTTAAACCATCCGCATACATATTGGCACCTACCTTTTGTGTGATGATATTAGTAAAATAATCTTGAAAGTTTTTTGCTATGCGCGATACCATAGCGGCACTTACTGCCAAACCGACCATACCTAATACGCCCCAAACAAAATCATGATGGCTAAGCGTACTCCGCTTTTCAATAAAGCCATCCACCACACGGCCGGTAATATAAGGGTCGAGCAGAGAAAATCCTTGGTTAATAGCAGCCAGCAACAGAGCCAGCAAAACTACATTGCGATGTTTGGATAGGTAGGATAAAAGTAACTTCATGATAACAATCAGGTGTAAAAATAACAAAGGGAATGATGCACTGCATTCATTCCCTTTAATTTGACGTTCAGTTTAAAAAACTAAACAGTCATGATATCTTTTTCTTTAGCTTCTGATAACTGATCAACTTTTACAATGTAGGTATCTACCAGTTTTTGTACATCAGCTTCACCTGCTTTGATTTCGTCTTCCGATACGCCATCAGATTTTAATTTCTTAATCTTCTCATTGGTATCTTTACGAATGTTGCGGATAGCAATTTTACCATTTTCAGCTTCTGCTTTCAATTTTTTAACTAAATCACGGCGGCGCTCTTCTGTTAATGGAGGTACGTTGATGCGGATAATGCTACCATCGTTTTGCGGGTTAAAGCCTAAATTAGCTTCTTTAATTGCTTTTTCGATAGGTCCCAGCAATGACTTTTCCCAAGGCTGTACCACAATAGTGCGGGCATCAGGGGTATTAACGTTACCTACCTGGTTCAGCGGGGTCGGATTGCCGTAGTAATCAACATATATACTGTCCAGCATGCCAGGGCTGGCTTTGCCGGCCCGTATTTTAGATAACTCGTTATCAGCATGAACGATTGCTTTTTCCATAGCAGCCTTGGCATCGTTCAATTGTTTCTTAATGAGATCACTCGTTTCGCTCATTGTTTTTCAATTTATTGTATACAAAAGTAATAATAATTTGTACAGTGCAGAACTGGCATAAATAATAAAAGGCGCTTATTTTTTGCGGTCGGCTTAAGCATTTTCTTACTTTTGTACCCGTTTGTTAACACCATGTCTCATAAAGGGTTTACTGTAGCTGTACTGATTTCTACTTATAACTGGCCGCAAGCACTTGATTTGGTGTTGTTGAGCCTGTTGCAGCAAACTCGCCAGCCTGATGAAATATTAATTGCTGATGATGGCTCTAAGCCAGAGACACGAGAACTAATTGACCAGTTTCGTACCCGATTTACTATTCCGGTTAAGCATGTTTGGCAAAAAGATAAAGGTTTTCGCAAATGCCTTATTTTGAATAAGGCTGTAAAGGAAGGTACATCAGATTATATTATCGAGATAGATGGGGATATCATCGTTAATGCTAAGTTTGTAAGTGATCATATAGCTGCTGCACGTAAAGGTTACTTTGTGCAGGGTAGCCGTGCTATGCTAACAGACGAGAAAACACAGGAGATTATTAAAACGCGGCAAATTAATTTTCATTCACTTTCGCCTGGCGTTTACAGCCGGTTTAATGCAGTCCGCATTCCGGCACTATCTGTTTTCTTTAATCCTAATCCGCGTAGTTCATGGAACGTGAAGGGGTGTAACCTGGCTTTCTGGCGTGATGATTATATTCGGGTAAATGGGTATTATAACGATTTTGAAGGATGGGGCTGGGAGGATTACGAATTTGGTGCCCGACTGATTAATGCCGGCATTCTAAAAAAGCGTTTGAAAATGGCAGCTATCAGCTACCATATTTTTCATCCGATACATGATCGGGAAAACTTTTTACCTAACGAATTAATTTACCGTAAAACAGTAGAAGAAAAACTAACTTATTGCCCCAGCGGATATCACGAGGTGTAAATAAGGCTGATTGCCATAACTAGCAATAAAAAGATTATCAACTTAATAATCTTCCATCGGTTCAACCTAAACGCTTGCGGATGTGGTTTATGAAAACTACCATCCGTTCGTAAGCCCAGTTCTTGTATTCGGCCCAAACGTAACCAGCTCCACAAACGGCCTGCTTCCATAACGTTTTTGTGCAAGGTAACTTGCCAAGCTACATTCAAACTGTACGTATGTCCTATTTTAATAGTGCGGTAGTAATTGGTAGTAAACTCAGCCAAAGCCTGAGCTATAGCCATTATTAATACCCATTTTGGTGACCAACCTCCAATAAATGCAAGTAGTAAAGCTACTGTAAGCAGTAGCAAAGTTTCCAGTGTGTTGGTGAAATCATAATGAGTATAAAGTTGTATGGGCAGTAACCGTGCTGCTTCACCCGCTCCTTCACCATATAAAAATAAGCGTCGGGTTTGTATGCGTCCATTACCCCACCAAGGGTGATGCACAATGGCATTGGGCACTGCTTGATACTTTTGCAAATGGTTAGCTTGAGCGTTCCTGAATAGTAGCTCCATATCCTCCGTGCTTTTAGTAAGCTCTGGTAAAAATCGGCGGTTACCCAGCTTAGACCGGTTAAGCATTACATTAGCTGTGGCTGACCAGTACATTTCCGGCTCGTGTCTGGCTCGTTGGAAATGAGTAGATACTCCGGTAATTTGCAAAGCCTGAGTTACAGTGTTAATAGGGGGCGGAAACTCCGTTACGCCTACAAAGCCTATCGCTTCGGGTTGTAAACTTATTTCTTGGGCATAAGCCTGTAATAAGTTTTTCTCAGGCGTAACATCGTCGTCCAACAACAGGATCCAATGGCCTTGTCCGGCATCAATGCCTTTATTGCGGGTTCGGGAAAACCCTAAGTTTTGTTCATTAATGAGTAAATGTACATCGTTTCTCCCGCTAAGCTGCTGAATAGAATCAGGTACTTTTACTTTTGGATTATCAGCTACCACATAGTAGTTGATAATAAAACCTTCAGGTGGGGTAAGGTTAAGCATGGGCAGTAGATATCGTTCATCCAACCGGAATGAGGGAATTATAATATCAATGCTGTTGGCCATAGCACAAAATAAAGGTATCTGTATGATAAAACACCGACTTGCTTGAACAATTATATATTTGCCTCATTCCTGAAAAAAAGTAATGAAGCAAGGCGGCACCCGAATATGGGCAAATAATCATGAGCATCAGCCAATGGTAAGCATTATCATTGTGACGTTCAATGCTAGCAAATACTTGGATGAATGTTTGCAGTCCATTTTCAAGCAATCGTTTACTGATTATGAATTAATTATTAAGGATGGCAGCAGTACAGATGGTACCTTGGCAATTTTAGAAAAGTATCAGCAGCAAATTACTTATTGGGAAAGCTCGCCCGATCAGGGTATTTATGATGCTATGAACCAAGCTGTAAAGTTAACTCGTGGCCGGTGGATTTATTTTTTAGGAGCTGATGACCGCTTATTGGAAGGTTTTAGTACCATGTGCCAACAGCTGCAACAGCCGGATACTTTATATTACGGAAATTGCATGAGCGACAAAGGCCTGTTAGGTGGCCAGTATTCTGCTTATAAAATAGCCAAATACGCTATCTGCCAACAAGCTTTATTTTACCCTAAAGTAGTGTTTCAAAAATACCAGTATCATACGCAATACCACGTTTATGCTGATTATGCTTTAAATCTGCAATGTTGGGGTGATAAAGCTATCATCAAAAACTATTTTCCTATTTCGGTAGCTTGGTATACGCTTACCGGCTATTCGGCGGTAGCTCAGGATAACTTGTTTAAACAGCACAAACCTTTATTGATTAAGCAAAGCATGGGTTGGCTGATGTATCTACGCTTTTTATACAAAAGGCGTAAAGAACAGCGCCGTCCGGGTAGTAACTTTTATTAAATATGGTATGAAGATATTGTTTGATCATCAGGTTTTTTCGTTACAGCGATATGGTGGTATATCCCGGTATTTTGCCAATTTAAACCAAGTCATTAACACTATTCCGGATAATAGCAGCCGTATAGCGGCTTTATATTCTAAGAATGAATACCTAAAAAAATATCAATTCCCGTTGAGCAATGCGGTAGGTAAAAGTTTGTTGGGTAGTAAGCAAAAGCGTAATTATGCCTGGAACCGCCGTTATTCCAGGTGGAACGTCAGGCTGGCCGATTATGATGTTTTTCATCCTACTTATTACGATCCATATTTTATTAAATATAAAAAGAAGCCATGTGTGGTTACCGTGCATGATATGGTACATGAGCTTTACCCGGAGTATTTTGCAGATGCAACCGAGATGATTAACCGTAAGCGAAAGGTAATACAACAAGCTGATGCATTAATTGCCATATCTGAACATACCCGTCAGGATATAATCAAAGTATATCCCGAACTGGCCAGTAAGATCACAGTAGTTTATCATGGCTATATATTCAACGAAAGTCAACCCGCTTACCTAGAGTTGCCCGAACAATACATATTATTTGTGGGCGAACGCTGGCATTACAAAAATTTTCCTTTATTCATTCAAGGTATGGCGCCTATACTTAAGGGTAATCAGTACCTGAATTTAATTTGTGCCGGTGGCGGTGCATTCAACGGTCATGAAATACAGCTTTTACAAAGCTATGGCATAGGCGCACAATGCCTACAAATGAACGTTACGGATAGTATTTTAAAACAACTTTATGCCCAAGCTCAATTGTTTGTTTTTCCATCATTGCTTGAAGGATTTGGCTTGCCCTTGCTGGAAGCCTTTGCCAGCGGATGCCCGGTAGCTTGTAGTGATACAACAGCTTTCCCCGAAGTGGGAGGCGATGCTGCTATCTACTTTGATCCGCAAAACATAGAAGCTATAAAAAGTGCTGTAAATCAAATATTGAGCAGTATTCCCTTACAACAGGAACTTAAACGTAAAGGCTTGCAGCAGTTGCAGCGTTTTGCCTTTGATGACTGTGTTCAAAATACGCTTAAGGTGTATCAATCTTTGTTGTAAAAAAATTAGGTTGCTCGTCTGTGCGGTATAGATAATTTTAGAACATCTGCTTACACTTGTAGAGCTAAATATTGCATTACCTCTTTTTTAGTACCAGTAAATGGCCCAGACGCTTCTATTTTCAAACTTGCCATAGCCGCGGCAAAACGGCCAGCCTGATCTATAGCGGCCCCTGTGCAGCGTTGATACAAGTAGCCAGCCATATAGGTATCGCCACATCCGGTAGCATCCACTACAGCACTAGGTGGATAAGCTGGAATATCGTAAAAGGTACCACCTGCATAAATAACTGAACCCATACTACCTAAGGTAATAACCACTTCCTTTACGCCCCAGTCGGCCAAAAGCTGAGCGCCCTCACGAATGTCTGTGCAGCCGGTAAGCACTTCCAATTCATGCTCATTAGCTTTTAAAATAGTAACTAAGCGCAAAGCTTCTTTTTTATCAGGCCAGTTGATAGCATGTACCTGCTGATCGCGTACTTCACGTAAATAGCCTTGAACATCTAAGGCAATCATGCCTTTATGAGCTAAATATTCAATTAAGTTTAATGGAATATCATCCGCCAGCAACGGACCTAAATGATAGTAGCGGGCCTGAACATCAGCTAGCTGATCTATGTTGAAAGGTGCTGCTTTTTGTAATACCCGCTGGGTACGATGATCTTGATTGTGTGAATAAATGTTTTCAAAAAATACGCTATGTGTACTGGGCAATGCTTTAATCGCAATGCCTTCCTGGCGGAGTTCAGTAACTGTAGTTAATTCTGTAATAGCAACGGCTGTTACTAAAGTATAATCTACCTGCATCTGGCTAATGGCTTTTGAAAAATAGTAAGCCGTACCACCGGGCATATAAATAGTTGAGTGCGGAGTTACTACTTTGTCCAAAGTGATATGACCTATACAGCAGATATCGTACATAGAGGTTATTTTATTCATTAAACAGCATGCTTGTGCACAAAAGTAAGAGCTTTTAAGTAATGGTCAATATAGCTGTGCTTATAATGTATCAGTAGCTACATGGTAGGTAGGATCTTCCATTATATTTACTTCAATTACATCATCCGCATTTTTGAGTAACATGCGGCATTCTTCACTTAAATGTTTTAAGTGTAATGTTTTGCCGGCCTGCTGGTAGCGCTCGGTAAGCTTATTGAGCGCCGCTATGGCCGACATATCCGCTACCCGGCTTTCTTTGAAATCGATAATCACTTCCGTAGGATCGGTAGCAACATCAAACTTTTCAGTAAATGCCGTTACCGAGCCAAAAAACAACGGACCAAATATTTCATAATGTTTAATGCCTGCGGCATCTACATACTTTCGTGCTCTGATACGTTTAGCACTTTCCCATGCAAAAACTAGTGCCGATATAATTACGCCAATAAGGACTGCTAAGGCTAAGTTATGCAGCCAAATGGTAATAATAGCTACCAAAATACCCACAAATACATCTTGCTTGGGCATTTTATTGATAACCCGAAGACTAAGCCATTCAAAGGTGCCAATAGCTACCATAATCATTACACCAGTTAGGGCAGCCATAGGTACACGTTCAATAACAGGTGCACCAAACAGGATAACGGCTAGAATAGTTAATGCAGCAATAATACCCGATAGGCGTGCGCGTGAACCAGCCGACAGATTAACTAAGGTTTGCGCAATCATGGGGCAGCCGCCCATACCAAAAAAGAAGCCGTTCAATATATTGGCACTACCTTGTGCTATGCATTCACGGTTGCTGTTGCCCCGGGTGGCTGTCATTTCATCTACCAGGTTCAGGGTGAGCAAGCCTTCAGTTAAGCCTACCCCAGCCATAATCAGAGCGTAAGGAAAAACAGTTTTTAAAGTATCTAAGCTAAATGGAACCTGTGGTATATGAAACGGCGGAAAACCGCCACTCACCGATGCAATATCTCTTACCGTTTTAGTATGAATGCCAAAAGATAACACCAGAATAAAAACAACAATAATGGCAACTAATGAGGGTGGAACCGCCTTGGTAAACTTAGGTAGTAACATTACAATAGCGATAGTTAGGGTCACCAGGCCAATCATAATCAGCAAAGGCTGGCCGGTAAGCCAGGTGGTATGGCCATTTATTACAGTTTTAAATTGCTCTACCTGAGCCATAAAAATGATTACGGCCAACCCATTTACAAAGCCATACATTACTGGTTGTGGAACCAATCTAATGAATTTTCCAAGCTTGAACAAGCCAATGAGTATTTGAATAATACCAGCTAGAGCTACAGCCGCAAAAACGTAGTCGAGTCCATGTGTTTTCATCAAGGCAATCAAAACTATTACTGTTGCACCAGCACCGCCAGAGATTAACCCGGGGCGGCCACCGAAGATAGAGGTCACCAATCCCATAATAAAAGCGGCATACAAACCTACCAGTGGGGGAAAGCCAGCCAGAATAGCGAAAGATAAAGACTCTGGCATCATGGTCATGGCTACAGTTAATCCGGCCAGTACTTCAGTTTTATAATTTATTTTTTGTGAAAAGTTGAAAAGGTGTAATGGGGAACTCGGCATACAATATCAGATAGTTAATGAAAAAAGGTAAATGAACGGAGGGATAACGTTAGCCATAGCGGCCTTTTGATTTAAGCTAAAGTTGGTGCTTGTTAACACTATATAAAAAAAAGCCTTCAGCTTCTGGCTGAAGGCTTCGTAGCCCGTAGGGGAATCGAACCCCTGTTTCAAGAATGAAAATCTTGCGTCCTAACCCCTAGACGAACGGGCCAATTAATGATTGGTTTAATAGTGAATAGCGAAATGAATAAACCTAAAATCTATTCACATTTCACTAATCACTAAAGTAGCCCGTAGGGGAATCGAACCCCTGTTTCAAGAATGAAAATCTTGCGTCCTAACCCCTAGACGAACGGGCCATGATGTAGGTGGAAGTTTGTATAACGTAATTTAAAGGTTAAAAAGTTATTTTACTTTAAATATTTTCTTTCCACTTCCGAAGAACAATCCCTTATTTTGGGTCTGCAAAGATATAGGTTTATCCATAAAATAAAAATATTAGAATAAAATTTTTCACTTTTTTTAGAAGTGAGATAGCAGCTGGTTAAACAAACAAAATTTTAGTTTTCGGTATTCTACGTACATCGTTCATGAAGCCCCTGGCTTTGTAAAAACGGAACGTTTTTTTGTTATGAAAGCCTTATGGAACAACCAGGTAATTGCCGAAAGCGATAGAACCATTGTGGTTGAAAATAACCACTATTTCCCCAAAGAAAGTGTCAATGCAGAGTTTTTGAAGTCTTCGGATACCCATACTACCTGCCCATGGAAGGGCTTAGCCTCTTATTACACCCTGCAGGTAGATGGTCAGCAAAATAAAGATGCTGCCTGGTATTATCCACAACCTAAAGACGCTGCAGGGCAGATTAAAGATTATGTAGCTTTCTGGAAAGGGGTAAAGGTAACCGAGTAATATGAAGCAGTACGATGTAATAATTATCGGTGCCGGTCAGGCCGGCGCTCCGTTAGCGCGTAAAATGGGTAAAGCTGGTAAAAAAACAGCTATTATTGAAAAACGCTTGGTAGGCGGAACCTGCGTAAACGATGGTTGTACGCCTACTAAGGCTATGATTGCCTCAGCACGAGCTGCTTACTTGGCTGGGCGATGCAACAACTTAGGGGTGCATATTGATGGCTACCAAGTAGATATGCCTCAAATTAAAAAGCGCAAGGATGCTATTGTGGAGCATTCACGGAGTGGTAATCAAAATAGCTTGGAAGAAGATAAAAACATTGATCTGATTTTTGGTGAAGCTTCCTTTACTGGCTCAAAAAATATTGCTATAAAATTGAATGATGGCGGTAGTGAAGAAATACAAGGCGATTTAATTTTCATTAACGCAGGTGCTAAAACTTCTATCCCGGATATTGAAGGTTTGCAGGATATGGATTATCTGACGTCAACCACCATATTGGATTTGGAAATTGTACCTGAACACATCCTGGTAATTGGCGGTAATTATATCGGGTTGGAATTTAGCCAAATGTTCAGGCGGTTTGGTAGTCAGATTACGCTGCTGGAACGTGGTCCGCGTATTATGAGCCGTGAGGATGAAGATGTAGCTAAGGAAATTCATGAGTTTTTGGAGGAGGAAGGCATTGCCATACATTCGCAAGCTCAAGCGGTAAAGTTTGAAAAGAGCGATAATGGAAAAATAATAGCTACCCTGAATCTGAATGGACTGCAAGAGCAACTAGAGTTTTCACATGTGTTAGTTGCTGCGGGTCGAGAACCGCAAAGCAAGGCTTTAAACTTGGAGGCAGCTGGTGTGGAGGTGGATGATAAAGGCTATATCAAAGTAAATGCAAAGCTGGAAACTAATGTACCCGGCATTTATGCTATGGGCGACATTAAGGGGGGGCCAGCGTTTACCCACATCTCGTACAATGATTATACAATTGTGTACCGCAACCTACTGCAAGGCGAAAAATTAACTACTGAAGATCGTCCTATTCCATATTGTATGTTTACTGACCCGCAACTGGGTAGGGTAGGTGTTACTGAAACTGAAGCCCGTAAGCTAGGACTTAATATTCAAACCACTGTTTTGAAAATGAGTAGTGTAGCTCGTGCAGTGGAAGTTGGTGAAACCCGTGGACTAATGAAAGCTGTAGTAAATGCTGATACCAAAGAAATTTTGGGCGTAGCTATCTTAGCTGAAGAAGGCGGTGAAATTATGTCAGTAATGCAGATGGCTATGGAAGGTGGCATTACGTACGATAGGATTCGATATTGTGTGTTTGCGCATCCAACTTATTCCGAATCGTTGAACAATTTGTTTATGAAGTTGGAAGAGTAAAGCACTGATTTTAGGTGATTGGATAGGTCCTCCCACCGTTGTCTGTGTCTTCATAGGCAACTAATTGGAGCCAAATGGAGTAGTCTTTTTTAATAAGTTATTGTCTGTGAAAACACAGACAATGGCGAGAAGGTGTACCTTACTAGGCTTATAAGTACCTCCAGCATAGAATAAACTAACAAGGGGGCCTAATCATGCCCCCTTGTTAGTTTACTAAGAGTTTAAAAGTTGTTATTGTAATGGTTTTATGGCATCATTAATTACTTTTACTGATGCCTGATCGTTTTGTTGGCTACGTTGGGTTTTGATGCTTTCCAGCACTGTGATAATGCGTGGTGCAATCCCTTGCGATTTGTAGCGTAAACCTAATTTCTGTAACTGCATTACGCTTTGCTGTACCAATTGCGGGTTACGTAAACGGCCTATGAAATCAGCATAGTTTCTAACCAAGCCTACTTTATCTTGCGGCTTAATCTCGTCATAAGTATGGTAAACATAGGGCCATTCAGCATCTGAGCCTAATTGGGTATAAATGTTCAGGATGACGGCAGCTAAATCACCTTCGCTATCTTTTTCCAAACTCTTGGCTAGTGTAAGGCCCGAAGCCGGATCGATCAAGGTTAAGCCGTATAAAGCAGAAGCCTGTACTGCGTACGATTGACTGTTTAACGCCTGTTTAAATAAGTTGGTATTGCCTGATGCTTTTAATGTAGCCAAGGCACCCAAAGCCGCAGCTCGTACTTGTGTTTTTTCATCGGTTTGTGCCATATTAGTTAATATAGGTACGGCTGCATTACGTACATCATCATTATCCAATTTCAAGGCGCTGATGGCTTTAATGCGTAAATCAAAGTATTTATCTTTTAAGGCTGCCAATATAATTTTACGGGCATTGGCATTATCAGCACTTTGGTTTTCGGCAAAATCAATAGCCTCAAAACGATCCATAAACAATGGTGCATGCTGGTACTGGAACCAATAAGTGTCTTCCGGCTTGTTGTCATTCTTTTTAGCCAGCAAAATTTTATCGGCATCTACATTCACCAAATCAGGCTTAACAGGCACTTTAAAGGTTAAGGTATCAGCCCGATCACGCATCCACACCTGATGGCGTTCGGTTTTACCTCCCGCATAAATATCCACATTGATGGGTAAGGTAAATACATCACCGGTTTGGTTTTGCTGTAAATAAACGGTTTGCGTGTGACTGCCAGTATCCCATTTGTAATCAATTTGTAGCAGTGGGTGGCCGGGTTTGTAATACCATTGGTTAAAGAACCAGTTCAGGTCGCGGCCACTGGCCTCTTCAAACGCTAAGCGCAATTGCTGGGCCTCACCATTTTTAAAGGCATTTGTTTTTAGGTAAATATTCAACCCTTTAAAGAAGGCTTCTTCACCCAAGTAATTACGCAACATATTTAATATGCGGCCACCTTTTTGGTAGCTTACCACATCAAACATGTCTTCTTTATCAGCATAATGGAAGCGCACTAGCGGTTTAGAAGCGGCGCTCGAATCAGATAAGTAACGTTGCAATTCCTCGTAGTTATGCGCATCGCCAGCATCTTTACCATGCTTGTGCTCGGCCCACAGTACCTCGCTAAAATCAGCAAAAGATTCATTTACCGTCAGGTTGCTCCAGCTTTCGCAGGTTACATAATCACCAAACCACTGGTGGAATAATTCATGGGCAATATCAATTTCACCTTCCGGATTGCCATCAATGAGTTCACGTCCGGTAGATTGTACTTGTTCACCATGCAAAGTAGCCGTAGTGTTTTCCATGGCGCCACTCACATAATCGCGCACTACAATTTGTGCGTATTTATTCCACGGGTAATCTACCCCCAAAATTTTAGAGTAAAATTCCATAATCTCTGGCGTGTACCCGAAGATGTCTTTAGCATAAGCTGCGTACTTAGGCTCCAGGTAATAATCGACTGGCTTATCGCGCCATTTATCATGATAGATCTTGAAATCGCCAATAGCCATCATAAACAGGTAAGGCGAATGAGGCAAATCCATTTTCCAGTTATCGGTACGGGTACCATCACCATTGTTTTTTTGCGATACCAGCTTACCATTAGATAAGGTAACGTATTTAGAAGGCACCGTCATGGTGATTTCTTCAGTAGTTTTCTGATCAGGCTTATCAATAGTCGGGAACCAAGCCGATGAAGCTTCAGTTTCTCCTTGCGTCCAGATTTGTACCGGCTTATCTTTTACTGTGCTATCCGGATTAATAAAGTATAAACCCTTAGCATCATTGATAGCCGCGCTGCCTTTGATTTTTAACTGATCGGGCTTGGAAGTGTAATTAATATACAGCGTATAAGTTTCATTGTTGCGGTACACCTTATCCAGGTGAATAGCCAGTGCCAGGCTGTCGTAAGTAAATTTAAGCGGAATCTTTTTACCGTTTTTTACTACAGCTAAGGTTTTAATGTCCATACCCTTAGCATCCAGTCGTAGGCTATCAGTAGGGTAAAGGTGTGGTTTCAGGGTTACCCATTCCTGGCCATACATATAGCGTTTTTTATAATCAAAACGCACATCTAGTTTGGTATGTACCAGGTCGTTGATTTTGGTTGGGGTTTCCCGATAAGTTTTTAGAGCTTCAGCCTTCTTTAAATTGGCAGGTACTTGCGCAGAAGCAGATTGCACTGCCGCTACAAAAAAGCCTGCTGCGAGAGTAGCCAATAATTTGCAATTAGTCATGTAGTTGATGTATCCTAGTAATAGTATAAACTTTTAATTCTACCAATGAACGAACGCTTTGCTATGCCTGAATATTTTTTCTTAGAGCCTAGTTTTGATAGAAGGGCTAAAAATAAAAAAATCCGGCCTAGATAAGCCGGATTCATAAATTATTCAGAAAAAGCAAACTTAGCAGTATTGCTCAAAAGCATCAATCAGGTTGTCGGCAATCATTTGTGCCGGACGGCCTTCAATTTGGTGACGCTCAATCATGTGCACCAATTTGCCATCTTTGAATAAAGCCATAGCAGGTGATGATGGCGGATAAGGCAGCATTAAACGACGGGCCTCATCAACAGCATCTTTTTCCATACCGGCAAATACCGTTACCAGTTTATCCGGATGTTTCTCGTGTTGAGCGGCCAGTTTAGCTGCCGGACGAGCCATAGCTGCCGCACAACCACATACCGAATTTACCATCACAAATACAGTACCTTCTCTTTCTACCGCGCTTTTTACTGCTTCTGCATCTTTCAACTCCTGAAAACCGGCATTGGTTAAATCAGCCCGCATAGGGGCAACAAAATATTCTGGATACATAGTAGTTTTAAATTATTTGTCACAAAAATACCTAAACTCCCGTAAAAAAGAATGTAGGGCTAAAATATTAACAATATACTGACGTTAAACCCCTATTAACATTTGGCAGGAAAAGTGAAATATGTACCCGCTGTGCGGAGCCAGTTGTTAAAAACCTGATTAGCAAACTAATTTAAACTATTAATGAACTTAAAACAAGCGGATTTAAGTAAAGAAGTACGTACAACAGGTAATCCCCTTCGGCCCAAAGTATTAGAAATCAGGGCACATTACTGGCGTGCACTGAAGGTATTTGTAGCCGTAACCATTGGGCTGGTTATAGCTTTAACGGTTACCATTGTGCAGCTAAATAAACAACACCATGTACAACAGGTTGAGAATACCCGACTGCAAAGCCAGGTATCAGCCTTGCAAAGCCAGATTGATGACGAAGTAAGTACATTGAATCTGGTTACTGCACAAAAAGACAGCAGTAACCTGAAAGCGCTAGGCTACATTGAAAGCATACAAGCTAAACTAAAAACCATTAACAACTATTTGAGTAAAAGAGGACTGAAAAGCGTTTCGTTCAAGGCAGTTAAAACCGGGCATAAATCTGCAAAGGCTACTACAAATCAACTGTATGAAAAATATAACCGTTATTTGGCTAAGTTAGAAGATGAAATAGCTGAGGTACCAATGGGTTATCCGCGTATCAGTGCTTTTACTTCATTTTTCGGTTATCGTGGCAATCCGTTCGAATTTGGCCGTAACGAGTTTCACCCCGGTTTGGATTTTCGTGGCAACGTAGGTGACCCAGTAAAATGTACGGCTAAAGGCCGGGTAATTTTTACAGGCCGTGCCGGTGGTTACGGTAACTGTGTACGTATTAAGCATATTGATAATATTGAAACTTGGTACGGGCATTTATCACACATTAACGTACGTGAGGGTCAGGAAGTAAGCGTGGGAGATATTATTGGCAAAGTAGGCTCAACTGGCCGTTCAACCGGTCCACATTTACATTACGAGGTAAGGCGTAACGGCAAGCCCGTTAATCCGAAAGAGTATTTGAGTTTGAATTAATTAAAGTCAAAAATCGAGCATATAGAATCAAGATCAAATGATTTTATAAATCAATAGTGCTTGTTGAAAGAGAAAAGAGGCTGTCTCATAAGGGACAGTCTCTTGTTGTTTTAGGATATTTTTGGTATCTTAAAGGCATGGGAGGCAAGATAGTCTTTAAGGAATATGATCCAGACCAGTTAACGTTTTTACCGTACAAACTGGAGGAACTGGTACCGACAGGTCATCCGGTCCGTATCGTTAAACAGGTCGTGGACGCGGTAGATGTCAAACCGATCAACCGGAAGTACAAAGGCGGCGGGGCGTCAAGTTTCCATCCCCGGCTGATGCTGAAGCTGCTGGTTTACGGCTATCTGACCAATACTTATTCCTCACGCAAACTGGAAGAACAGGCCGCGCAGAACGTACACTTCATGTGGCTTTTAGGGATGAAAAAGCCCGACCACAACACCATCAACCGTTTTCGCAGCGAGAAGTTGTCAGGCGTCTTAAAGCAGATCTTCTCACAAATCGTGTTGCTGCTCGAGCAGGAAGGTATCGTATCCTTGAAAGAAGCCGTTTTTACTGATGGTACCAAGATCGAATCAGCGGCGAACAAGTACACCTTCGTATGGGGCAAAAACATCAAGGCGAATAAAGATAAGATGAAAGCCCAGCTTGATGAACTGTGGGGTTATGCGCAAAGCATTGCCGCCGAAGAACTAAAAGATACAGCGCCCTTGGAATATAGTGAGATCAACCCGGAGAAAGTAAAGGAAACCATCTCAAAGATCAATGCAGCCTTAGATGATAAAGAAGACGTAGACAAAAAAGTAAAGCAAAAGCTGAACTACGCAAAGAAGCACTGGCCGGAGAGCCTGGCACGGTATGACGAGCAGGAAAAGTTATTAGCCGGCCGTAACAGCATGTCAAAGACCGACCCGGATGCCACCTTCATGCGGATGAAGGAAGACCATATGCTGAACGGACAACTTAAGCCGGCCTATAACCTGCAGATATCCACCCAGGAGCAATTCATCCTTAATTATACCCTGCATCAAACCTCAACCGATTACCAAACCTTGTCTTCCCATATTGAACAATACCAAGCCTTATATAAAGACCTGCCCAAAGCCATTGTTGCCGACGCCGGCTACGGATCGGATGAGAACTACGGTGTGTTAGCGCGAAAAGGCATTGAGGCTTACATCAAATACAATACGTTCGATAAGGAACAAAAGGACGGTATCAAAGCGTTCAGTAACGACAGCCTGCATTATAACGAAGCGGAGAATTACCTTGTTTGTCCGATAGGTCAATGGATGGCGCATATCGGTAACGGTCAGCGAGTCACTTCATCTGGTTTTGTACAACTGATCAGCCGTTACCGTGCCCAGAACTGTGAAGGTTGCCCGATGCGTGGTGTTTGCCATACTACACAGGGTAACCGGGTCGTTGAGATCAACCACAGCCTAAGACAACATAAACAGGCAGCCAAAGAACGGTTGAATACAGAACAGGGTATCAACCTCAGGAAACGAAGGCCGGCCGATGTGGAACCGGTATTCGCCCAATTAAAGCATAACCATGGCTTCAGACGATTCCTGCTGAAAGGGATGTCCAAGGCCGAGGTCGAAATCGGCTTATTATCCATCGCACATAACCTAAGAAAATGGAAAACCTGAAAACAAGCTTTTTATAGACTTTTAGAACCTGTTAGAATCAATCCCCGGTTCTTAAACGGCTGCTGACATCTTTCACTCAACCTTCCAACCAAAAATCATAACTAAATAAAAAACCGCCTCATATTTGACTTATGAGACGGCCTCTCTTTTATATCTTGAATCTATATTCTTGATTCTTGACTCTCATTTTGTTTAACCCGTTGATATTCTCTACCTTTGCATTTCTAAAAACAGATAAATACTATGTCATCATCAGTAGAAACTGCCTACGTAAAAAACAAAGTAAAAGATCTTTCGCTGGCCGAATGGGGTCGTAAAGAAATACAACTAGCTGAGGCCGAAATGCCAGGTCTGATGGCACTGCGTGCTGAATACAGTCCGTCACAACCGTTGAAAGGTGCTCGCATTGCCGGCTGTCTGCACATGACTATCCAGACTGCCGTTTTAATTGAAACGCTGATTGCCTTAGGTGCTGAAGTTACCTGGTCATCTTGCAATATATTTTCTACTCAAGATCATGCCGCTGCTGCCATTGCTGCTGCCGGTATTTCAGTTTATGCTTGGAAAGGTATGAACGCCGAAGAGTTTGACTGGTGCATTGAGCAAACCCTGCACTTTGGGGAAGACCGCCAGCCATTGAATATGATTTTAGATGACGGTGGTGACCTGACCAACATGGTATTGGATAAATATCCTGAACTGGTGGGCGCTATTAAAGGTTTATCTGAAGAAACCACTACCGGTGTACACCGTTTATACGAGCGTGTTAAAAATGGTATCCTGCCAATGCCGGCTATCAACGTAAACGATTCAGTTACCAAATCAAAATTCGATAACAAATACGGTTGCCGCGAATCATTAGTAGATGCTATTCGCCGTGCTACCGACGTAATGATGGCTGGTAAAGTAGCTGTAGTTTGCGGTTATGGCGACGTGGGTAAAGGTTCGGCCGATTCATTGCGTAATGCTGGTGTTCGGGTTATTGTAACCGAAATTGACCCAATTTGTGCTTTGCAAGCTGCTATGGAAGGCTTTGAAGTGAAAAAACTTTCAACTGCTATTCCTGAAGCCGACATTGTAGTAACTGCTACTGGTAACTGTGATATTGTACGCGAACAACATTTCCGTGCCCTGAAGGACAAAGCTATTGTTTGTAACATCGGTCACTTTGACAACGAAATTGATATGGCTTGGTTAAACGGTGCTTACGGTGATAGCAAAGTAGAAATCAAACCTCAGGTTGATAAATATACCGTTGAAGGTAAAGACATTATTGTACTGGCCGAAGGCCGTTTAGTAAACTTGGGCTGTGCTACTGGTCACCCAAGCTTTGTAATGTCAAACTCGTTCACTAACCAAACTTTAGCTCAGTTAGAGTTATGGACCAACGGTGAAGCTTACGAAAATAAAGTTTATACTTTGCCTAAACACCTGGACGAAAAGGTAGCCCGCCTGCACTTAGCTAAAATTGGTGTAGAGCTGGAAGAATTAGACCAGGAACAAGCTGATTACATTGGCGTACCTATTAATGGTCCGTTCAAGCCAGAGTACTACCGATACTAATTATTAGGTACTGCATAAAAGAAAAGGGGAATAGTTATAAAAAACTATTCCCCTTTTCTTTGAATAACCGCTTAGAAAAAGTAGCTTTAAAAAAAGTCTCTATGAACCTGCAACCTTTTAATACGCTGTCACCATTCACCAAGCAAATGCTAAGTGCTATAGTTATCGTTTTCGCTGTAATTTTTCTTGCTCATAAAGGCTTTGAATTTGGTCAGTGGCTGGCATCGCGCTAGTACTTACAGCCTCATTTAATTTGCTCAAATGGTATATTGATAATAGGGTACTGCTGCCAGTCTTTATAATCAAAATGCCACCATTCGTAAGGGTAAACTGCAAAGCCATGGGCTTCCATTTTGGCTCTTAATAAATCGCGCATTTGGCGTTGTGTTACAGTGCCGCCAGTATAGTTGGGGTAAGCGCGTTCGGTCATTTCATCGTAGCCGCTGGGCATCTCTATTTCACGACCGGTTTTTAAATCATACAAACTTAAATCTACCGCACAGCCTCGGTTGTGCCGTGAGCCTTTTTTTGGGTCGGCTACAAACTTCTTTTTATCAATAGGAGTAATATCCCAAAAACGTTTGGTTACCTGCCAGGGGCGGTAGCCATCAAAAATAACCAAGCCATAACCTAATTGCTTAAATTTCTGGTTCACCTGTGCCAAAGCCATAGCTGCAGCACGCTGTAAAAAGGCTCTGGGTTGCCGATATACTCGTTGCCCGGTAAAGTTGTTGGTAGTGGCATACCGAATATCTAACTTCAAGCTAGGGTCAATTTGAGTAAGCTCAACCAATTCGGCTGATCTAAAATTGCCTTTTTCATGAGGCATCTGGGTGGTACAACTGACTATGCTATATAGCAGTGCAAGGTGATAAAAAGCTAAGCTAAGTTTCATAATGTGCAGGCCATTTATAAGCAATTTAACCAGTTTTGAATTAAATAGACAATATGGTCGGACTTTTTAGCCCAGCTAAAATGGTAAGGTGCTTCGAGACCAAATTGTGCAGGCGTAAGATGCTGGTGTATAATGTATGCTTCGGGATTCAGCTTGTTTATAAAATTTATTACAGAATTTCTACTGGCTAAATCATCGTGAGCTATAGATATGGCTAATACTGGCAATTGTAACTGTTTCATGGCTGCATCGTAATTATAGGTTGAATTAGTTAAGCGGTAGCAGCCAGTTAGCGCATTGTTGCACCAGTCTTTCATTACTATTCGGGCTTCTCGGTCGCCAAAGCCAAGCCGATTGCCCGGAAAGTAGCCCATTAACTCACTAATCAGATAAAACGTACAACCTGCGCCAAATACTTTAACCGCTTGCCACCCCTGCCAGCCCCGATAATGTACCGAGCAGGTCGTTATTAATATGATACCACTTACCATTTCCGGATACCGGCTGGCATACAAAGTACCTACTTGCCCACCTAAGCTGTGCCCTAAAATAAACTTCTTGTTGCCGGGAAATTTACGTTCAGCTGTAAGCATTAAATCATAAATATCATCAATTAAACGTTGGTAGCCAAAGTTGCTTTGTCGCGAAGCTCGGATGCTGGAACTGCCATGGCCGCGCCAGTCGCAGGTAATGACATGGAAGCCTGCACGCTTTAAGTTTTCAGCAAAACGTTTATAGAAAGTTGCTTTAACACCCATAGCTGGCAAGCAAATCATCACCGGTGCATCAAGCTTAGAAGCCTGAAAAATGGAGATTTTATTTTTTGCACCATCGTTATGGGTGATAGTTAGCATAAGAGTAAGGTTTAGGTGTGAAATTATCAACTGCCTGTTTGTGACTTTGAGTTACTGATGATATATAGTACGTTAGGCACAATGATGATAAATGTAAGCTTATCAATAGCAAGATGCAACCTTCATTTGTGTTTTGCTAATTAGGAGTAAGTTTTAGCTAACTGCTTAAAGGCGCTGCTTTTAATCTACTATATTAGCCTACTTGCATAACAGGTTATGTTTTTTCATTTCAGAAACAGTTTTCCTCAACTAAATGCCTACTGGGATAAATATTTGCCCTTTCAGAAACGAATGGAAGTGCCGGCTAAGTATGTTTTATTGGAAGAAGGCAAAGTTTCTCAAAACTATATTTTCATTGAAAAAGGCTGCGTACGAACGTACTTTAACAAAAATGGAGAAGAAAAAACGGTACAGTTCTTATTTGAAAATGAGGGGTTAACTTCCTTTGATAGTTTTATTAATCATGTCTCTAGTGTGTTCACTATTGAAACCATAGAACCTTCGGTTATTTATCTGCTTCCCAAAATGTACGTACTGCAATTGATCGAGGAGTTGAGCCAGAAGCCTGATTTTACACAAATGGTTTTACAGATGTCAGCCCAGCGACAAACGCACTATATCAATGAGTTTGTTTCCTTTATTCGTGACACACCCGAAGAACGTTACCAAAATTTATTAAACGAAAGGCCGCATATTGTACAGCGGGTGCCGCAGCATTACATTGCTTCTTATTTGGGTGTGAGTACTGTACACCTCAGTCGTATCAAAAGTAAGCTGGCTAAAGGTAAACTGCACTTTTGAACTTGATAACATATGTTATCGTCACGACGTTGTTCTCTGATCTAATTTTGGCTCAACCAAATAAAAAGAAAATGAAAGCAGCCGTATTGTATCAAAAAGGGGAGTTACCTCAGTATGTTGATTTTCCTGAACCTGTAGTTCAAAGTGACGATGAGTTATTAGTTACGGTAAAAGCAGTAGCCATTAAGCATTTTGATAAAAATCGGTCTTCTGGTAAACATTATTCAAGTGATAAGCCAGCCGCAAGCGGACGGGTGATTGGCGGTGATGGGGTATGCCTATTGCCTGATGGTACCCGTGTATATGGCTTTGGCGTAAGCGGTATGCTGGCCGAAAAAGCGACTATCGACAAAAGCCGCTTGGTAAAAGTGCCGGACGAGTTGGACGATATTACCGCCGCGGCTTTACCGAATGCTGTTATCGGTGCAGCTATGGGGCTTAAGTTTAAAGCTAATATACAACCGGGCGATGTGGTGCTGATTAACGGTGCTACTGGCTTTACTGGGCGCGTAGCGGTACAGATTGCCAAGCATTATGGTGCCCAAATGGTAATTGTAACCGGGAGAAATCAACAATCATCAAATGATTTATTACTGCTGGGTGCCGACCAGATTATATCTTTACAACAAGCCGATGATGAATTGAAGGCCCAGTTAAAAGAAGCACATGCCCAAACGCCTTTTAACGTTGTTATCGACTACCTGTGGGGACGTTCTGCTGAAATCATTTTGTCTTGTTTGAAAGGCGATGGATCATTTACTACCAGAACTCGGTATGTATCAGTAGGCAGTATTACTGGCGATTTGATACAACTATCTGCCGCTAACCTCAGGAGCGTTGATTTGCAACTAACGGGCTCTGGACTGGGCGCTTGGTCAAATGCGCAGATAAAGCAACTGTTTAGTGAAATATTACCCGAGATGTTTCAACTGGCAGCAAGTGGTAAATTAAAGGTAGATACTATTGCCGTAAAGCTGGAAAACATTGCCGAACTCTGGAAGCTGGAAGTGACTAATGGCCAACGATTGGTGGTAACTATTTGAGTAAATATAAGCAACGTGTTTAAGTTTGTAAATGGCTGTTCGGTATAGGATTTAAAAGGCTCTCAATCTTTGCAAGTTTTCAATACTCATGTTTGTTTAAACAAAACTAAGCTATACACCATTAATGAATTGTGGTATAAGCTTAGCAGATTAGATTTTGCTTTTACAAATCATGAGGTTATGGAAGATAAGTCTTTAAAGGTAGCAGTTCTATACCAGGCGCAACAGCCGCCTGTACAAAACGGCATACGAAAGCCGATGAAACCCGGTGGTTATTCAGATAGTGGGGCTGATATTGCTTATACTTTGAAGCAGCATCAGGTAAATATTATTACACCAGTTAATCATCCTGATACAAATACCGATTTAGATTGGGTGTTTCCTGATACGCATAAAGGTATTGAGCAGGCTATAAGCGCTGGTGCCAATTGCCTTTGGCTAAATACCGTACTTTATCAAGGTCATCCTATAGAAAATTTTAAGGATGTATGGCTGGTAGGGCAACTGCCATCAGCGGTAGAACGTTATGATGATAAGTGGTACACCAATAACCTGCTGAAGCAGCATGGGCTTCCTATCCCTAAAGCAGAGTTAGTTAACTACCATCTATTTAAAGAAGTTAAGCTTAACATCGAGTTCCCGGTAGTTGCCAAACCTATTCGGGGTAGGGGCAGCGAAGGCGTAACCCTAATACATACCGCAACTGAATATGAAACGGTATTAACGCAGATGTTTGCAGAAGACCGTTTTGGTACCGAAGTTTACGTAGAAGAATATTTACCCGGACAAGAAATTACCATTACCGTTATGCCGGCAGGTAATTATGTGGTTAATGGGCAAAGTTTACATCAGCAAACACCTTGGTGTTTGCCGGGTGTTATCCGCTTTAATCATCAAAATGGCGTTGCTCCTTACAATGGTACCGTTGCTGTTGTACATAATAGTAGCGTGTTGAGTGATGAGGAGGAAGCCTCAAATACTATTCAGCAGTTGTATCGGCAGTGTGAGACCGCTTCGGCGTTGGTTGATTTGAAAGCTCCCATTCGGATTGATTGTCGGGCTAATGCTCAAGGCCAATACTTCTTATTTGATTTAAATATGAAGCCGAATATGACTGGTCCATCAAGGCATCACCGTCGGGATCAAGATAGTTTAACGGCATTGGCTGCCCGAAAAATCGGTTGGAGCTTTGCTGATTTATTAGTGAACATGCTTCATCAGGCTTGGATGTTTTAAGGATATCCAGCCTGATGAAATAAATTAGTTAAAAATATTTTTGTAGAATATTTAAAATATTAAGCTTGTTCAACCACTACGGCTGTGCCGTAAGCTAATACCTCGGTAATACCCGGCATTACTTCGTTGGCATCATAGCGTACATTAATAATGGCGTTTGCTCCCAATGCTTGAGCATGTTGAATAAGGAGCTGATAAGCTTCTTCGCGGGCTTTTTCACAAAGTTCTACGTAGATAGACAAACGGCCGCCAAAAAAGGACTGTAACCCACCGGCAAAGTTGCCTAACGCACTACGGCTACGTACGGTAATACCCCGAACAACACCTAAATGCTTAATGACGCGATAACCTTCTAAACCGGTGCTGGTAGTAATCAATGAAGTATTCATGGATGTATTTTTTTAGGTTTAGATAGTTGGCACTCTACTTTGTTACAGTAAAGAGAATGTTAATTTGACGCTTTTAGTTGTTGGTGAGGGATAATATATGCTACTTTTTAGCTACTGAATTTTTAATTCATCATTTGTAAAATGCTATCTACATACTCCCGGTTATTGGCCAAACGGGGTACTTTATGCTGACCGCCCATTTTTCCACGCTGTTTCATCCATTGCACAAAAGTACCTTCGGGAGCCGGATGTACTTTGGGGCGGTGCAAAGCCATATCTTTAAACCGTTTAGCGTCATAGTCCGAATTTACTTTACGTAAGGTTTCATCCAGCAAATCTACAAAGCGATCAAATTCGACAGGTCTCTTCTCAAACTCAATAATCCATTCGTGGCCACCGCCTTTGTTGTCAGTAAAGTAAACCGGTGCGGCGGTGTAGTCGCGTATAATGGCATTAGTTTGCCTACAGGCTTCTTGCAATGCACGTTCGGCATTATCTATAATTACTTCTTCACCAAATGCATTAATATAGTGCTTGGTACGACCGGTAATTTGTATACGGTAGGGATAAAGTGAAGTAAAGCGGATGGTGTCGCCAATCAAATACCGCCACAAACCCGCGTTGGTGCTAATTACCAGAGCGTAATTTTTATTTAGTTCTACCTCATGCAGCATCAGTGTGGCCGGGTTTTCATCGTTTAAGTTTTCGATGGGTAAAAACTCGTAGAAAACGCCATAGTCCAGCATCAATAGCAACTCGCCGGGTTGTTCCAAGTCTTGAATACCAAAAAAACCTTCTGAGGCGTTGTAGGTTTCCAGGTAGTACATATCATCTTTGGGGATGAGTTTTTTAAACTGTTCGCGATAGGGTGTGAAGCTAACAGCGCCATGGTAGTATAATTCCAAATTAGGCCATACTTCCAGCAAATTTTCTTTGCCGGTAATTTCCAGTATACGCTTAAATAGTAATAAGTTCCAGGTAGGTACGCCACTAAGACCGGTTACATTTACATCTTTAGTGGCATAGGCCATTTTCTCAATTTTTTCCTCAAAGTTTTCCAATAAGGCAATGTCCAAATCGGGTGTACGATGAAACTCAGCCCATAAAGGTAGATTTTTCATAATTACTGCCGATAGGTCGCCGAAAGATATATCGGCATTTAACTGCCCGATCTGATGGCTTCCGCCCAAGGTTAAGCTCTTGCCGGTAAATAGCTTAGCATCAGGTCGGTTATTGAAATAGATGGTAAGTAAATCTTTACCACCTTTAAAATGGCATTCTTCTAAAGCTTCTTCACTTACCGGAATAAACTTGCTCCGGTCATTCGTAGTACCCGACGATTTGGCAAACCAACGTATCTCGGAAGGCCAGAGTACATTTTGTTCGCCTTGCAGCATCCGTTCAATGTAGGGCTTTAACGTATCATAGTTTTGCAGGGGTACACGCTGCTTAAACTGGTCAACACTCTCTATACTTTTGTAATGATGTTTTTTGCCCCATTCCGTATTTTCAGCATCAGAAATAAGGCTGTTAAACCACTCCTGTTGTACCTCATTTGGGTATTTCATGAAAAGCTCAATCTGATGAATGCGCTTTTTCATGAACCACGTAAATACGGAATTAATAATCGTCATGCGGTAGTGACGACGAAATTAAATAAATGTTTTTCGTTTCAATACAAAATTGGCACCCAAGTACACTTTGCGTACCATTTCGTTCGCTGCCAGCACTTCTGGCACACCCGATTCCAATATCTTACCTTCAAACAATAAATAAGCCCTGTCGGTAATAGAAAGAGTTTCCTGCACGTTGTGATCGGTAATCAAAATGCCAATATTACGATGGCGCAACTTGGCCACCATGCTTTGAATTTCTTCTACCGCAATAGGGTCAACACCGGCAAAAGGTTCATCCAGCAAAATAAAATTAGGTTCCGCAGCCAAGGCGCGGGCAATCTCGGTACGTCGGCGTTCGCCACCAGAAAGCAAGTCACCACGGTTTTTGCGTACTTTATGCAAACTGAATTCGTCGATTAATTCTTCCAGTTTGTCTTTTTGCTTATCTCTGGGTATAGTGCCCATCTCCAGCACAGCTTTAATATTATCTTCTACCGAAAGCTTCCGGAAAACCGAAGCTTCCTGTGCTAAATAGCCAATGCCTTTTTGCGCACGGCGGTACATGGCATCACCGGTAATTTCTTCATCATCTAAGTATATTTGGCCTTCGTTAGGTTTAATCAAGCCTACAATCATGTAAAACGAGGTGGTTTTACCAGCACCATTAGGCCCCAGCAAACCTACAATTTCACCCTGCGATACGTTGAATGATACATCATTCACCACTGTACGCTGCTTGTATTTTTTTACCAGATGATCGGCACGTAGATTCATTTCTTTTAAGTTTCGGGTCATGGGTTCGATTTGCGCGCCTTGTTAGGCAGGAAATATGATTAGAATAGCTATTCCCGCAACTAAAAACGCGCAACCCGAAGCCTATTAACAACGTATTCCTTTAATATTTAATTGTATGGAGCGTTTGTCGCGCCAAATGTTTTCTTCGATAGTATAGCAAATATCAAAAGGTTTACCTTGGCGTATTTGGTCGAGGCATTCGCCTTGGTTAAATGCAATACAATCAAACCAGGTAGAATCAGGTTGGTAAACCGACATTTTGATATGGTTGTTGCCTACCAAATTAACCCCGCCGTAAGCCTGTACACCTTTGGTTATAAAAACCGGCGCCATGTTTTCGGGGCCAAAAGGCGCAAATTGATTCAGTACCCTAAAAAACTTGGGCGTAATTTGTTTCAGGTCTAATAAGGCATCAATCGGTATTTCCTGTATTTGCTGCTGCTCGGTGATGCTAGCGCTTACTACTTCTTCAAACCGGTGAGTAAAAGCTTCTACCTGTTCAGGTTGCAAGGTAAGACCCGCAGCATATTTATGCCCGCCAAACTGGATAAGCAAGTCGCTGCATTCACATAAAGCCTCGTACAAATCAAAACCTACTACCGAACGCGCTGAACCAGCTACATGCCCGTTAGATCGGGTAAGCACCACTGTAGGACGATAATATTTTTCGGTTAGCCGCGAAGCCACAATACCAATAACACCTTTGTGCCAGCGTTCGCTAAATACTACGGTAGATTTTCGGTCTAGTCCTCGCACATCATTGGCAATCATGCTTAGCGCCTCATCAGTAATTGCTAAATCGTGCTCTTTGCGTTCGGTATTTTTTTGACTGATAAGTAAGCCTTTTTCACGGGCCATGTCAATATCTTCAGCAATCAGTAACTGTACGGAGTGTTTGGCATCATCAATCCGTCCGGCTGCATTAATACGCGGACCTAACAAAAATACAATATCGGCAATGGTGTAATTAGCGGTTTTACCAGCTATTTCCATCAGTGTTTTAATGCCAGTGCCAGGGTCGGTATTCAATTTTTGTAAACCGTATGCAGCCAGTATACGGTTTTCGCCAGTAATATGTACAATATCACAAGCTATACTAATGGCAGCTAAATCCAGATATTGGGTTACTTCTTCAAAAAGCAAATCATTCTTTTGTGCATAAGCCTGTATCAGCTTAAAACCAATACCACAACCTGATAGCTCTTTGTAAGGATAGGTACAATCCAGTCGTTTAGGGTCCAGTACAGCCACAGCTGCTGGCAGTTCACGGCCGGGCATGTGGTGGTCGCCAATAATGAAATCAATGTTGAGGCTATTGGCGTATTCTATCTTATCAGTCGCTTTAATGCCGCAATCTAAAGCTATAATTAGGCTGTAGCCATTATCCGCAGCATAATCAATACCCTGGGTAGATATACCATAGCCTTCGCGATAACGGTCGGGTATGTAATAGGCTATATGTGGGTACAACTTTTTAAAAAAGCTGTAAACCAAAGCAACTGCCGTGGTACCATCTACATCATAATCACCGTAAATCAATATTCTTTCCTGGGTAGCTATAGCTTGTTCAATACGCAAAACAGCTTCTTCCATACCCTGCATTAGGAATGGATCGGGCAGGTGGCGCAAATCAGATCTAAAAAAATCCTTAGCTTCCTGAAAGGTATGAACGCCGCGAAGTAGCAGCAATCGACTTAAGATTTCATCAATGTGCAGTTCGGCAGCCAAGGCTTGAATGGCCGCTTGATCAGGGCCGGGCTGTAAGGTCCACCGTTTTTGCATATTTTTGTAATTTGAAACCGTAAATATAATTACGGGGTTAATTATCTAACAAAAGTACGTTTCTTAAAAATACACATACCCTAATTTCTATGGAAATTTTTGCATTAGGCGAAGGCTCTTACTCGGTTGACGCTACTAAAAAGTTTGTACCCTTTGATCCTAAGACAGATAACGCCAAAGATCGCCCAGGTTCTCTATTTATTCACGTGAATCCTTTTTTAATTAAAACAGAGCGTGACCTGATAGTACTGGATGCTGGGTTAGGTTTTAAAGATAAACAGGGTGAATTACTGCTGCATCAACATATACGTGAAGCTGGCTTTGCCCCCAGTGAAGTGACTTTGGTACTACTATCGCATTTGCATTATGACCATACTGGTGGCTTGGTAACTGAACGTAACGGTAAACTGGAGCCTAGCTTTCCGCAGGCTACGCATGTTATACAACGCGGAGAATGGGATTATGCCTTATCGGGTAAATCAACATCGTACCGTAAACCTATATTTGAAACTTTGCAGCAAAAGGCAAAAATTACATTTGTGGAAGGTTCGGGTGAGTTACAGCCGGGTATTCATTTTGAACTATCGGGTGGGCATACCCAATATCATCAGGTGTTTTGGCTGCAAGAAGGTGAGCAGCGGGTGTTTTTTGGTGGAGACGAACTTCCGGAGCCGGAGCAGCTACAGCGTAAGTTTGCCGCCAAGTATGATTTTGATGGCCGCAAAGCTATGCACCTGCGTGAGGAGTATGGCTTGAAAGCAGCGCACGAAAACTGGATATGCCTGTTTTATCATGCTAAAAGCATAACTATAGGGCATGTTAATTATATGAATGATGCTTTTACAATAACGCCTTATTTAACCTGATCTTCCAGAATAAAAAGTTCTTTGATCTTATCCACATTCAAAGGTTTAGATATAAAATCTTTAACCAGTGGGTAAGATTTAGCTTTGTTGATATCATTACTGAAAACTGAAGATGATATAATAAATATTTTTGATTTGCCCAGTGGGTCAATACCTAAACGTTTATACTCGTCCAAAAACTCCCAGCCATTCATTATAGGCATGTTAATGTCCAGCAAAATATAGTCGGGCAGATTGTCAGGATTATTACGTTGTACATCCAACAATTGCTCAATTGCATAGCTGCCGTCTAAACAAGCATTAATCTCGGTATGAGCCAGTGCTTTCTTAATCAGCTTTATGGAGATGAAGTTGTTAATTTCATCATCATCTATTAATAATATACTTAAAGGCTTAGCAGCATCCATCATAATATTTAATTAGTACGGAATGAAAACTAACTTTGTTTCATTCCTAAAAGTTTTAATAAGCGCAAACGTACTTATTAAGCAGGACTTTCTTATACGCCGCACTAATAGTAAAGGTTAGCGTGTAGTTATCAAATTTATATCTGGTGAAAGTAAGGTTTCAGGGCTTTATTAGGGCATTAATGCATAGGGGTATAAAAACAACATACAGTCAAAATAATACTTTTTTGTTCTTGCATCAGACAATTTATGCAGTCAAGGGTTTAAACATATTTGTACTGTTATGAAAATATTTTATTGCTTATGCCTGTTTGTGTTTTATGTAGTTGCGGATGGCTATGCACAACCCAAATCACCTGCCCAGCTATACCCCGGCTTGTTTGAAGCTGTGCAGATGCAACAGGTTTATCCCGATGGTAAAACTTTTGTAGATGCATCGCCCAAAAGAAGTGCTAAGGAAGTATTGGCTGCTTATCAGCAGCAGAAAGATAAAGCTAGCTTTAATATATCGGCATTCGTAAAAGATAATTTCAAAGCTCCTGCCGAAAATAGTACACCTTACCGCAGCAACGTGTCCGCTGGTATCCGCAAGCATATTGATACACTCTGGACGGTTTTGCAACATGTAGCCGACACTGTAAAAGGCACTTCCCTTATTCCATTGCCGCACCCATACATTGTGCCTGGTGGTCGTTTTAGGGAGGTATATTATTGGGATTCTTATTTTACTATGCTGGGCTTGGAAGATAGCCACCGTTACAAGCTGATTGAACATATCATTCAAAATTTTGCTTACCTGATTGATACATACGGGCATATCCCTAACGGTAACCGTACGTATTACCTAAGCCGTTCACAACCTCCATTTTTTGCGTTGATGGTTGAAATACTAGCCAAGCATCAGGGAAATGCCGCATTGGTAAAATATAGGCCTGAACTAATAAAAGAATACAATTATTGGATGGCAGGTAGTACTAAGCTAAAGCTTGGAAAAGCAGTTGACCACGTAGTGCGTATGCCGGATGCTAGCTTGCTGAACCGGTACTGGGATGCCAGTAATCAGCCGCGGGAGGAATCTTATCGTGAGGATGTATTAGCCGGACGTGATTTGGGTAAACAATTACCTGATTTTTATCGAAATCTTAGAGCAGCAGCCGAATCAGGATGGGATTTTAGTAGCCGATGGCTGGCTGATGGACAACACCTGCAAACCATACAAACTATTGATTTTGTACCGATTGATTTGAATAGTTTACTTTATCATCTGGAAACTGTGATTGCTAAATCATACCAGCTGAGTAAGCAAACCAAGCTCGAGGCATTGTATTATCACAAAGCAGCTTTGCGAAAAGCCGCGTTGCAAAAATATTGCTGGAACGTTAAAGCCGGATGTTATACCGATTATAATTGGGTGCAACAAAAGCAATCAACACAGTTAAGCATAGCTACTGCTTATCCATTGTTTTTCAATTTGGCTACCCAGCAGCAGGCGCAACAAATTGCAACTTTGGTGCAAAAGCGATTTGTACAGCCGGGAGGAGTAGCTACCACGTTGCGTAAAACCGGACAACAATGGGATGAACCTAACGGATGGGCGCCATTACAATACCTGGCTATTGTGGGGCTGCAAAACTATCATCAAGATAGCTTATCCCAGCTTATTGCCCAGCGTTGGATGAAAGTAAACTTGCAAACTTTTAATCAAACCGGTAAGCTATTAGAAAAATACGACACCCAAAACCTGCAAGCCAAAGCCGGTGGCGGCGAGTACCCTTTGCAAGATGGTTTTGGATGGACGAATGGGGTGTTGTTAAGATTGATGGATTTGTATAAAATGAAATAGATGGGTAGTGTTTTGCTTATGCGGCATATAGTGCTAATGGCAACTGTTTGAATTGTCTTGATAGCTGTTTGGGGAAAGTTAGGAGCAATGTTACTGCAAATGTTGGCGTGGCAACCTGGTTATTGAGTAATGAGCACAATGATGTTATTGCTTCATTGATGGCTATCTTTATTATATACCTATCAGTGTAGAGATTGCTTCGTTCCTCGCAATGACGTATAAGTGGACAGCGTATCAAACTACAGAACCACAAATACCATATCTTCTGCGGCATCAGGAATGTTGCGAGTAGCACCAAGTAGCTTTAGCAATGTCTTACAAAGCAACATAACGTAGCCACAAGCTTTTCTTTGGTACCTTTCTTTTTGGATAAAAAAGAAAGTACATCCATTAACGTAAATAAAACACTTGACCCACCCTCACGAAGGACTACACATAAACAACATTAAAATCATAATAAAAAAAGCGGCCAACATCAGCTGGCCGCTCTTTTTATTAAAGTAGATTGTTATTTACAAACCAAAAGCTTGCTTTACCTGATCTACATAATCTAATTTTTCCCAGGTAAACAATTCCACTTCGGCTTTTACTTCGCGACCTTCAGGACTTACAAAGGTTTTAGTAACGGTTTGGCTTGGTTTGCCAAAGTGACCATAAGCTGCAGTTTCGCTGTAAATAGGATTACGCAATTTGAAGCGGGTTTCAATAGCGTAAGGACGCATATCAAAAATCTGCTCTACTTTTTGAGCAATCTCACCATCATGTAAACCTACTTTGCCGGTGCCATAGGTGTTTACATAAATACCCATAGGTTGAGCTACACCAATAGCGTATGATACTTGTACCAACACTTCGCTGCATACACCGGCAGCTACCAAATTTTTAGCAATGTGGCGGGTAGCGTAAGCAGCCGAACGGTCAACTTTTGAAGGGTCTTTACCTGAAAAAGCGCCACCACCGTGTGCACCTTTACCACCGTAGGTATCTACAATAATTTTACGACCAGTTAAACCAGTATCCCCATGCGGACCACCAATTACGAATTTGCCGGTAGGATTGATGTGGTATTTGATTTCGTTGTTAAAGAAGTGCGCATATTTTTCATAACGTGCTTTTACACGTGGAATTAGAATGCCAATAATATCTTCACGAATTTTGGCCAGCATGGCTTCATCTTCGTCAAAATCATCATGCTGCGTTGAAATTACAATGGCATCAATACGTTGTGGCTGGTTATTGTCATCATATTCCAGCGTTACTTGCGATTTAGCATCCGGGCGCAGGTATTTGATCTCAGTGCCTTCACGGCGAATAGCAGCCAGCTCAATTAACAAGGCATGGGCAATATCCAAAGCCAACGGCATGTAGTTGTCAGTTTCAACGGTAGCGTAGCCAAACATCATACCTTGGTCGCCAGCACCTTGTTCTTGTTTCTCCTGACGCTCAACCCCTTGGTTAATATCAGGCGATTGCTCGTGGATGGCCGATAATACACCACATGAGTTACCATCAAACATATAGTCGCCCTTGGTATAACCAATACGGTTAATGACATCGCGAGCAATTTTTTGTACGTCCAGGTAAGCTTTGGATTTCACCTCGCCGGCCAATATAACCTGACCTGTAGTAACCAGCGTTTCGCAAGCTACTTTGGAATCGGGGTCAAAGGCCAAAAACTGGTCGATTAAAGCATCAGATATTTGATCGGCAACTTTATCCGGATGACCTTCTGATACCGATTCGGAAGTAAATAAATAAGGCATAATTTTAAAATCAAACTAATGTTAATAGAAACCAGAACGATTAAACGGATTAAGTAAAAAAGAAGGGTTTTGGTTTTAGCACTTTTTTACGTGGTTGCAATCCGGATGTCTGCCGTAGGCAGGCTAAATCAAATCAATCCACTTTCGGGTAGCAAAAGTAAAACAATTTTATAAAAGCCAAAAATACAGTTACTTTTGAAGGCTAAATTTGTAGAGTTGAAAAGCAAAGCTTTATTTATTATTAACCCGGTAGCCGGTGGTAAAAAGAAAGACCACGTTCCGCAACTCATACAACATCACCTAAATAAAGAGGCTATACAACCCACTATTGTTTTTACGGAAGAAGCAGGCCATGCCCATTGGCTGGCTAAAGAAGCGTGCAGTACTTATAACATGGTAGTAGCTGTAGGCGGCGATGGTACCGTGAATGAGGTAGCTTCGGCTGTGGCAGGTAGCTCGGCGGCTTTGGGTATTTTACCCTTTGGTTCGGGCAACGGGCTCTCCCGGTTTTTAAGCATACCGATGGATACCACTAAAGCCATTCATGCCATTAACGCTAACCGCCTGGAGCAAATTGATGCTGGTCAAGTTAACGGGCATTGGTTTTTTAATATGGCAGGTATGGGGTTTGATGCTCATATTAGTTTAGTGTTTTCACAACAACATACCCGAGGCTTTACTACTTACTTCAAATCGGCCGTGCGCGAAATTATTAGTTATCGTTCGGAGCAGTACGAGTTGGAAATTGACGGACGCGCTTACTCACGTGAAGCTTTTATGCTCAGCTTCGCTAACTCTTCGCAGTACGGTAATAATGCGCATGTATCGCCTCATGCCTCAGTACAGGATGGTTTACTGGATGTATGCATTATTAAACCATTTCCACTATACCGCTTTCCGGAAATGGGCTTACGTATGTTTGCCAAAACGGCTGACACCTCTAAATATGTTGAAATTATTCGCGGTAAGCATATTAAGGTTACCCGACGCAGCGCTGGGCCTGCTCATTTGGATGGTGAACCACAAACCTTAGGTACAACGGCCAATATACAGGTAATGCCGGCAGCCTTAAAGATTGTAGCTGGCGATTCGTATAAAAAGTAAATAGTTATGGCCAAAAAAAGCAAAAACACCTCAGGCATCATGTATTCAACCGATCCGGAGTTTGTGTACCAACCGGATGCTGATGAAACCGCAGCTACGTTGCCGCCCCAGCAGCAAAACTTAAAAGTGCACTTAGACCGAAAGGGTGGGGGGAAAGTAGTTACCCGTATAGCTGGTTTTATAGGTACCGACCAGGATTTAGAAGACTTGGGAAAAAAGCTAAAATCGAAATGTGGCGTTGGTGGTTCTGCCAAAGATGGAGAAATCTTGATTCAAGGCGATTTCAGAGATAAAATAGTGACTTTATTATTAGCCGATGGTTATAAAGCTAAAAAAGCAGGTGGTTGAAAAAAAAGTAGCCTTTAACCCAATTTTATTTTACCATAATTACACTTTAATTTATATTGTTCAAAGTTGCTGTGATTAAGTGTATTAACTTACCATTTATGTGTAAAAAGGTAAAATATACGTGTAAAATTCACACTATTACTTAAGCCTTTTCCCTTTAGAGTAAGCCTTCATTCAAAACATTTAACCTAAAATATCATTTTAGTTACACTATTTTTAAGGTTCAATGCTTGCTATTTTTAAAAAAAATGGTTTTCATTGCAAAAAATTGTTTTAGCCAACACAATTTTGGCATATCAATACGTTATTGCATTAACTAACCAGTTAAGTAAATAAAAGCTTGATATTAAAAAAATGTAAAGAATAAGATTTTGCGTAATTTTATATTTAAAAATTATAAATTTGTTATTCGGACTATAAGCATATTTAATTAACTAAGTACTATAAACAAAAACTAACTAAAATTAAAGTAATGGCAACCGCACCATCAAAACCGACTACTGCTCCCGTTAAAAAAGAAAGCTCTGGCAATTCAGGCGCCTTCGCATCGCTTGTTATTCCAATTTGCTTTGTTATTGCATTATTAATTTTCATTTTCATTTTAGGTGATGCCAGCCATTATAAAGGTGGTGATGTTGAAAAAGGCACCCCGGTTGATTATTTTGGCACTGTACACAAAGGTGGTGTTATTGTACCTGTTCTGATGACTATGTTCCTGATGCTGATTGTTTTCTCAATCGAGCGTTTGGTAGTTATCGGTAAAGCTTCTGGTACAGGTAATGTTGATGCCTTTGTACGTAAAGTGAATGGTTTCTTAAACACCGGTAACATTGACGCTGCAAGCGCAGAATGCGACAAACAAAAAGGTTCTGTAGCTAACGTTATTAAATCAGGTTTGAAAAAATACCGTGAAATGGAATTAGAGCCAAACCTGGATGTTGATCAAAAAACATTAGCTATCCAAAAAGATATCGAAGAAGCTACTGCTTTAGAAATGCCTATGCTGGAGCAAAACTTAACTATCATCGCTACTTTAGTATCTATCGGTACACTGTGCGGTCTGTTAGGTACAGTAACAGGTATGATTAAAGCGTTTAAGTCACTGGCTGCTTCTGGTTCATCAAGCTCAACCGAACTGGCAACTGGTATTTCTGAAGCGTTGATCAATACCGCTTTAGGTATCTTAACTTCAGCTTTATCAATTATCATGTACAACATCTTTACATCAAAAATTGATAAACTGACTTACGCTATTGATGAAACTGGTTTCAGCATTGTACAAACATTTGCTGCTTCACACAAAAACAGAGAAAGAGGATACTAAGTATTGCTTTGTGATAAAGAGCTGCTCCGCTGATGCGAAAAAAAGCGGAGTAGCTTCATAACATACTTTCATCATCTTTTAAAATTACATTAACAAAATGCCAAGAGTAAAAATTCCAAGAAAGAGCACTGCTATTGACATGACCGCTATGTGCGACGTGGCTTTCCTGCTGCTTACTTTCTTTATATTAACAGCCAAGCCAAAGTCTGAAGATCCGGTTCCGGTTGATACCCCGGGATCAATATCAGAAGCACCGCTTCCTGAAAAAGATCTGGCTACCCTTACCGTAGGTAAAGGAAAAGTGTTTTTTGGTGTTGAGGGCTTTGAAATACGCAAAGAGCTGTTACAGCAGATGGGAACAAAGTATAATATTGGCTTCACTGCAAATGAATTAAAAGAGTTTGCCAATATGAATACCATTGGTGTGCCTGTACAACAGATAAAGCAATATCTGAACATGGACCCAGAGCAACGTAAAGCTGTAGCACAACCTGGCATACCAAGCGACACCACTGGTACCAGTGAGTTGTACAACTGGATACATGAAGCCCGTATAGTAACCAAAAACCTGGACAACCAGGAATTGCGTTTTACCATTAAAGGCGATAGTAAAGAAGAGTACCCAACCTTGCAACGTATCATTGCCATCATGCAAAAGCAAGAAGTAAATAAATTTAGTTTAATCACTTCATTAAGAAAACAATAAAATGGCAGAATTAGATACCTCCGGCGGGGGGGGAAGAAAGGCGGGAAGGTAAGAAGTAAGAAACAATCTACACGGGTGGATTTAACTGCCATGGTGGATTTAGCTTTCTTGTTGGTAACCTTCTTCATGCTGACTACCACCCTGAACAAACCAAAAGCCATGGATTTGGCTATGCCGGATAAAAACGAGCAAACACATGAGCAGGAGCCTATTGCTGCTTCGAGAACCATGACCTTATTATTGGGCGACAACAACCGTTTAGAATGGTTTATAGGTGTACCCGGCGAATCATTAACACCGCCAACTGTAAGTGGTTACGGTAAAAATGATTTACGTAAGGTATTGATTGAGCAACAGCAAAAAATAAAAGGCCAAACCGGTAAAGATATGTTCGTGATTATTAAGCCAAGCGATAAATCAGTTTATAAAAACATGGTTGATGCTTTGGATGAAATGCACATTGCCAACATACAGTTGTATGCTATTGTAGATATTACTCCGGTAGAAGTAGATCTGCTTAAACGGGATCATATTTATTAACAACAATTTAACTGTAGTAACGGTTATTTAAACAAAAATATCATGGCATTATTAGGATCAAAACTGGACTTATTGAAACCTGAATGGCTTGATGTTGTATTTGCAGACAGAAATAAATCTTACGGTGCGTATGAGTTGCGTAAAAATAATGCACGCAATACTACCATCGCTTTAGTAGTAACTGTAACGTTATTCGCTATTGCTGTATCACTGCCTACTATCATCAACATCATAAACGGGTTTATTCCTAAAGCTCCAGAAAAGGTAAAAATTGAAGAGGTAATTTTAAAACCACCTCCGCCACTGCAAGCGCAGAAAACACCTCCACCACCGCCGCCTTCTGCCGAACCGCAAAGGCCAAAAGTATCGCAGGTGCGTTTCCCGCCTCCTGTTGTAAAACCTGATGAGCAGGTACCTGAGAAAGACCCACCAACTCAAAAAGAGTTGGAAGTAAAAGACCCAGGTCAGAAAAGCGTTCAGGGCGACCCTAGTCAAACTGTACGTATTGATGAGCCGGTAGGTAACGCACCAGTTACTCAACAAGTAACTGAAGCTCCTGCAAGCAACGAAATTTTCACTTCGGTGGAAGTTACTCCGGAGTTTCCGGGTGGTATGGATAAGTTTTATCAATTTTTAGGTAAAGCTATCCGTTACCCAGCAGTAGCTCGCGAAAACAACGTACAAGGTCGTGTTATCGTAACCTTCGTTGTGGAACGTGACGGTAGCTTAACAGACGTAAAAGCCCTGCGTGGTCCAGGTTCAGGTTTAGATGAAGAAGCGGTTCGTGCCGTAAAATCATCACCTAAATGGAGACCAGGTAAACAAAACGGCCGCGATGTTCGTGTACAATACACGGTTCCGGTAGTATTTACTTTGCAGGATGAACAATAAGAATACTGAATGCAAAATTCTTTGAATAATAAACAAAAATCGCCCGAAAGGCGGTTTTTGTTTATTTTAGGAGCAGCCCTATTTATTGGTATAGCAATTATAGGATTAATGATTATGTTCTGGAAACAGCTCCATTTGCCTATAACACAAACCCAACGTTATACTTTTGGTGCCTTTTTTATCGTTTATGGTATATTGCGCTTTATAAGAGTAGTCCGGACAAAGATTTATGAAGAATAGTATTGTTGTTATTATAGGCTGCATTTTAGTACTGGTTGGATTTGAAATGTGCCGCCAGAAAGAGGTGCATCAACAAGCTAAACCAAAAGGTACAGATGATTTTACCAGTGGTGTAGCTCAGTTTGTAGCCGATGAATCTTTCCAACCTATATTGGACGAGGAACTGTTTGTATATAAAGCCATGTTTCCTGAAGCTAAGCCTCAGGTGGTATACAAATCTGAAAACGATGCATTGCGTTTGTTTTTGAATGACAGTATACGAGTAGCCATTTTGTCGCGAGAATTGAAGCCTGCTGAGGTGAAAATTTTAAGTGACCGTACTTTAGCACCTGAAATTAATTGCTTTGCTATTGATGCTGTTACATTGATTGTTAATCAGCAATCAGCCGATACAACCATATCTGTCAATCAGCTTAAAGCCGCTTTAAATGGCAAAGGAATGACTGACAAAAGCATTGTATTTGACAATCCAAACTCTAGTTTGGTAAGGTATTTGAAAGAATTATCAGGAAGTAAGGATTTAAATGCAAGAAATATTTATGCTTTGAAATCCAATAAGGACGTAATTGCTTATGTTAGCCAACATCCACAAGCCATTGGCATTGTAGGTTTCAGTTGGCTGGATGACCCCGACGAAGATTATGCAGCGGCAGTAGCCAAAGTGAAGATTGTAGGGGTAAAAGATGAAAGTAACAAAAAGGCGCCAAACGAGTATTTCAAACCATCACAAGAAACCTTGGCGCTAAAACAATATCCATTAAGCCGGCGGCTGTACATGATTAACAGCTCTGGTAAAATGGGGCTCGGCACTGGCTTTGCTACTTTTTTAGCCAGCGAACGTGGCCAGCGGATTATATTGAAGTCAGGCTTGTTGCCCGATTCGATACCGCAACGTCAAATAAATATTAAAAAGTAACTTAACATCTAACAACTATAAAATTAAGCCATGAAATTAACTAAAGAGATAGTGGGGACTACACTAGGGCTGGTATTTATAGGTTCATCAGTTTTTGCTCAAAGTCTTGACGACGCCAAAAAAGCAATTGACGCCGAACAATATCAGAAAGCCAAGTCAATGTTGAAAAACCTGACTACCACACAACCTACTAAAGACGAAAACTTCTTTTACCTGGGTTGGGTATATCTACAGCAAGATTATCCGGATTCCGCAAAAGCGGCTTTCAATAAAGGTATCGCAGCTAATGCTAAATCAGCCATTAACTATGCTGGTTTAGGTGCGGTAGCACATTATAACAAAGATGCAGCAGGTGCACAAAGCAATTTTAACCAAGCTGCTACACTAGCTGGTAAATCGCCAGAGCCTTACGTGTACATTGCTAAAGGATATTTATTGGATCCAAACCCGAATGCTGATGCCGCAATTACAGTATTAAATAAGGAGATTGGCGTAAATGCAAAAGATCCTAACCTGTTTATTGCATTAGGTGATGCTTATCGTGCACAAATGAAAAGTTCTGAGGCTTACAAAGCTTACAGTACTGCGCTTGATTTAAATCCAAAATCACCATCACCTAAAGTATCAACCGGTGTGTTGTGGCGTTTTGCTAACAACTGGGAAGATTCTGAAAAAGAATTCCAAGCAGCTATAGCTATCGACCCGAACTTCGGTCCGGCTTACCGTGAGTGGGCAGAAACCGATATTCGTTGGGCTAACAAAGACCCTAAAATGGCCTCTGCCAAAATTCAAGAAGCGGTTGATCATTACAAAAAGTTCTTGAGCTTAACTGATATGTCAGTTGAATCACAAGTTCGTTATGCCGACTTCTTGTATTCAGCTGGTCGTTTCAAAGAATTACAGGATGTAGCTAACAGCTTAACCAAATATCCAGGTGTAAACTTGAAAGTGTACCGTTACTTGGGCTATTCAGCTTACGAAAATGGCGATTATGCTACCAGTAACACTGCTTTAAATACCTGGTTCAGCAAAGCCGATCCTAAGCGTGTTATTCCTTATGATTATTATTACCAAGGTCGTAACACATTGAAAGCGGGTAAAGATACTGCTGCTGCTATTCAGGAATTACAAAAAGCTGTGCAAGCTGATACTACAGGCGCGTTGAGCGGTGTATATGGTGATATTGCTGGTGTGTACTATGCACAACGTAAGTACGAGCAAGCTGGTGACGCTTACCAACAATATGCAACAAAATCAAACAAGGCTACCTTGAATGATTACTTCAAAGAAGGTTTTAGTTATTACTTTGCTTATGGTGCTCAGTTATCAAGCAAAGCAACACCAAAACCAACGCCTGATACTACTTTGCTAGTTAAAGCAGATTCAGCGTTTGCGCACATACAATCTAAATTAGGAACAACGCCTAACTCAACAGTAACACAATATCGTGCCCGGTTGTATGATTTAAAAGAAAAAGATCGTAACAACATAGTAGGCTATGCTAAGCCATTTTACGAAAAGTTTGTAACTGAAGTAAGTGGAAAAAGCTCATTAACCGATGCTGATAAAAAAGGTTTGGCTGAAGCTTATGCATACTTGGGTAATTATGCCGAGTATAAGGATAAAGATACCGCTAAAGCTACAGAGTACTTTACCAAAGCGAGGGATAATGACCCAACCAACGCACAAGTGCAGTATTACTTTACTAAGAAAGGTAAACCTGCTGCCGGTAAAGGCAAATAACTTACTCATCAATATTTGATAAAAAAGCCCTGATTAATCAGGGCTTTTTTGTTGTTGAAGGTAAATAAAACCTATAGCTTAGCTGTGGGTTTTACGTGCATATACTCATTACAAAATTATTTTTATGGCAGCAGAACAAGCTTTCGTAATTAAATTTAATTTCAATACCCAAGATTTTGACTTGTTGGATGAACTGGAAGATAGTTTAGAAACTACAACGGGTTACCATAATTTAGGTGTTTATGATGGCTATGAATTAAATGAAGATGGTACCCGAGGCGAGTTTTATATTACAACAGCCGATGCCGAGCTTTTGTATAAGAACTTGAAACCCATTTTGCTAGATTCACGCATTTTGCAAGGTAGCAAAGTAGAATTACAGCAGCTTGCTGATGATGGTAGTGTACAAATACTAAAAGAATACACATTGTAGATTGTCCCTTAATCGATTATCAAATACAGCATTCTATTACATGGAGTAGGATGGAGCTTGTGCAAGTATCATATCAGCCTTTAAAGCAATGCAAAAAGAATTATACCTTTGGCAATATTGGTGCTGCAAATAGAAAGGCTGTGATATTGACCTGCATTTTTGTATAAGCCAGTTTATTCATGAACCTTAGTTTAACAGCAACGTCATAGATACTCTAAATCTATTTGCTGTTGGGCATAAGCGTTCTCTGCACATTATTACATGACTGTAGGTATATTACTTTTCTTTCCGCTACTTGCCGCTTTGGCATTGTTGTTTACAAAAAGCCATGTTGTTAAAAATGCAGCGCTTGTTGCTTCGTTAATTGAACTGGCTTTAGGTGTAATCATGCTGATCAAGTTTGTACCTGATGCTTCTTACCAAATGGTAACCGATTTTGATTGGGTAGCTAAAACAGGTATCCATTTCAAAGCCGGTATAGATGGTATCAGCCTGATACCCGTACTGCTTACATTGGTACTAGTGCCATTAATCGTGGTAAACAGCGATAAACAGAAGCACTCCAGCGCACCTGCATTCTACGCCTTTGTTCTGCTAATGCAAAGCGGTTTGTTAATGGCGTTTACAGCTATCGATGGCTTTCTGTTTTATGTAGGATGGGAGATGACGCTAATCCCTATTTACTTCATCAACGCAATATGGGGGAATGAAAAGCGCATTTCAGTAACGCTAAAGTTTTTCATTTACACGTTTACCGGATCGTTGTTTATGTTGTTGGCAATTATCTATCTGCATCTACAAGCGCCCGACCATAGTTACGATCTGTCTGTTTTCTATAATTTAAACTTATCCGCTAATCAGCAGCAATGGATGTTGTGCTGTTTCTTGCTGGCCTTTGCTGTCAGGATGCCTTTGTTGCCTTTACAAGGTTGGTTATCTGATTGGTATGCAGAAGCTCCGACATCAAGTGTTTTGTTGCTGTCAGGCCTAATGCTGCAAACTGGTATTTACGGTGCAATACGCTGGATGATTCCGATAGTGCCAACAGGTTTTATGGCTTGGCAGAAAATGCTGTTGGTGCTGGCTGTTATTAGTACAGTTTACGCTGCCATGATGGCCTTCAGGCAAACGGATAATAAAAGATTGCTGGCCTATATGGCAATGCTGTTTACTTCATTAATGGCAACTGGTGTATTAGTTTGGAAAGAAGACGTACTGCAAGATACTTTGGTGCTGATGTTTAATTATGGAGTTGCCATTACGGGTTTAACCATAATAATCAGCATTATTAACCAGCAGCTTAAAAGCAATAATCTTAATCATTTAGGTATTGCTGGCAAAGCATTGCCAAGTTTTATTATTGTGTTTTTGATAATTGGAGTGGGTACGATAGCCTTGCCTTTAACCAGCAGGTATATGGCTGAGTTTTCATCATCGCATCAATATAATGTATGGCTGGCACTTATGGCCTCTTTTGCTTTAGTGGCCAGTGCTGTACACTTGTTCCGGTTGTACCAGATAGCAGGCGGTAAAACGAGTTTGCTCTTAACAATATTTGATAAGATAACGATGTCTGAAAAACTTACGTTGGGTATTATCAGCGTATTGATAGTTGCTATTGGTGTTTTTCCACAGCTACTGGTGCATTTATCTCATGCCGCAATTAACCGGTTAATTACATTAGTGAGCCTGAAAGTAGGCACCACTATATAGTATTGAATTAAATGTTAAAATGTCGTAGTTACTCCTGTACAATGCAAAATGGATAATTACTTTCACAACCGCAATAGCTTAATTAATGATTACCCTGATTATCATAGCCCTTTTGCCCGGCATAGTATGGGCGTTAGGAAAGTTCAACTTAACTCATTTGCTGATGCCGTTTACTACAGCCGGATTGTTACTGGCCTTGTGTACTGCTATATGCGGATGGAATAAGTCAGCCGAACCTATTTACCACAACGCTATATATTTTGATAACTTCTCCATAGCCTTTTCAGGGTTGGCTATAGTTACTACTGTACTAGTACTAGTTTTAATCAGAACATATATCGACAAAGCAGAATGCTCCACTAATCAACAGTATCTTTCTATACTGCTGGTGCTAGCTGGTAACGTAGTGCTGGTGTCTTTTTATAGTGTAATTACCCTTTTTGCAGGTTTGTTCATCGTGTTGTTAGGGTTGTATCTTCAGCTTGCACGTAGTAGTGAAAAAGCTGATAATACAATAATAAAATACGGGCCAGCCAGTATAGCTGTAGTTGGTGTTTTATTGGTAGGTGGCGGTTTGCTCATATATGTCACTACCGGTTCGTGGGCATTAACAGGTATTCGCGATTGGAGTATTGCACATCCGCACGATAACAGCTTTTCATTTCATGCTGGTGTGATATTGCTGATGATAGCTTTAAGTTTAATTAGTGTAACTCCCTGGCAGTTATTCAAAACGAAAAACGATAGAACTCAGCTCAGCAACATCACACTCTTTTTTGTATCGCTATTGATTAAAGTAAGTAGCGTGATAGCTTTTTTGCGTTTATTTTCAATAAGCTTCGCACTAATTACCGAGTTCTGGATACCTGTACTATCCGTAATTATTATAGTCATACTGATTGCAGGTAATTGGGGCGCTTGGTACCAATCCGATTTTCCTCGTATGTTAATTTTTTCTGGCGTTACACATACTGGTTACCTGCTTTTGGGTATAGCTGCTCTCGGCAGTGGGTCGGGTAGTGCTGTTTTCCTGTATGTTACTGCCTATGTAATGGCTTCACTGATTGCCGTTGGAACAGGATTATTGCTACAACAATCAGGTGGAATAAGCCTTATAGAAAGCTTTAACGGGTTAGGACGCAGAAATCCGTTTTTGGCTATGGTCCTTTCAGTTGCTTTGTTTTCGTTGGCGGGCATTCCGCTCACCGCAGGCTTTATGGGGAAGTTTTTGATGTTTTCGGGCGCTTTATCACGTGATCAGTTCGGGTTGGTTGTTACAGCAGTTTTGAGTAGTGCCGTAGGTATTTATTACTATTTTAAGGTTATAGCCGCCATGTATCTGCGTAGTGCCGAGCGCGCTGATATAGCTATTTCGGCTTACAATCAGTGGGTATTAGGCTTTGCTGCACTGGTTATTATAGCAATAGGAATATATCCAACTATACTGCTTGATTTCACGTATAGTATATAAAGTGTATCGCATACAGCAAATTATATTAATATTTGTAGCTTTACAAATATTGTGAATGGAAAACTTCTGGGAACATCTGCATAAATTAACCGATGCACAAACCATAATCAGTGAGGGAGGCTTTTATCTGCTTTTGATAGTAGTGTACGCCGAAACCGGGCTGTTTTTTGGGTTTTTCCTGCCAGGCGACTATCTGCTGTTTATGGCAGGGCTGCTTTGTGCTACCGGTTTGCTGGATGTGCCTATTTATACATTGGTATTATCACTCATAGCGGCGGGCGTACTGGGTAACTATACCGGTTATTGGTTTGGCTACCGTACCGGGCCCATGATACTGGTACAAAAAGATTCTATCTTCTTCAAGAAGCGATATATTACTATGGCGGAAGAGTTTTATGCCAAATATGGTGGTATGGCTTTAGTTTTAGGCAGATTTTTCCCTATAATCAGAACTTTTGCACCTATCTTTGCAGGTGTAGTAAAGGTGAAGTTTAATAAATTTACTTTATATAACTTTGCCGGTAGTATTGCTTGGGTAGCTACTCTAACCTTTACGGGTTATTACTTAGGCAAAGAGTATCCGCAGCTGAAAAATTATTTGCAATACATTGTGTTTGCTTTAATAGCAGTAACCACAGTGCCATTGCTATTTGCATTTTTCAGAAAAGGTACTGCTACAAACAAAAACAAAACTGACGAACATTAATTTATTAAATATTCATACAATTTTATTAAATGAGTACACAACATCCGTGGCACCAGGTTTCACCTGGTGAAAAATTACCTGAAGTGGTAAATGCCATTATTGAAATTCCAAAAGGTTCAAAAGCTAAATATGAAATCGATAAAGAGTCTGGTTTGCTGAAACTGGATCGCGTACTGTTTTCATCGGTAATGTACCCGGCCAACTATGGCTTTATTCCACAAACTTACTGTGACGATCAAGATCCGCTGGATATTTTGGTTTTATGCTCAGTTGACGTATTTCCAATGTCGCTGATTGAAGCCAAAGTAGTAGGCGTGATGCACATGGTTGATAATGGCGAGCAAGATGATAAAATAATTGCTGTTGCCAAAAACGATATGTCGGTAAATTATATTAATGATTTAGATGAATTACCACCGCATGCCATGAAAGAGATTGTAGGTTTCTTTGAAGACTACAAAAAACTGGAAGGTAAAAACGTAACCATTGAACAGTTACTAGGCAAGTCTTACGCGCTAAAGGTAATTAATGAAGGTTTGGAACTGTACCAGTCCACTTTCCCTGCATACCAATAACCACTACATGGGCCCTGATTTAGACATAAACGGTTTACAAATATTTCTTACCATATTCCTGGTTTTACTGAATGGCTTTTTTGTGGCTGCTGAGTTCGCTATAGTACGCGTTCGGGGTTCACAAATTGAAATTCAGGCTAAAGCCGGTAGCCGCATGGCTAAAGTGGCTCGTGGCATAATGCACAACTTAGATGGATACCTGGCTGCTACGCAGCTGGGTATTACTATTGCTTCGCTGGCACTGGGTGTTATAGGCGAACGGGTAGTAACCGCTTTGGTGCTTAAGCTTTTTTTATTGTTTGGTGTAGTTATTAACTCCGGTTGGGTAGTAAGTACTACGCATGTGGTGGCTTTTATTACCATCACGATATTACATATTGTTTTTGGTGAGCTGGCTCCTAAAACGCTGGCCATTCAGCGTTCTACACGTACAGCTTTAGCCGTAGCTTTACCGCTACGCTTTTTCTTTGTGTTTTTCAGGCCCGCTATATGGGTGCTGAATACCTTTGCCAACTTTATTTTAAGCTTGTTTGGTGTAGCTGCTGTACACGGCGACGAAACACATCATAGTTCTGAAGAGCTGCAGTATTTGTTGGAACAAGGCAAAGAAAGCGGTGCGCTCGATTCAAACGAGCATGAACTGATTAAAAACGTGTTCGATTTTAATGAGCGCGTAGTAAAAAACATTATGGTGCCCCGCACCAAAATATCAGGTATCGACATTACGACTGATCCTGATGAACTGCTGGAATGCCTGGTTACCGAAGGCTACTCGCGTATGCCGGTGTATGATGATACTATTGATAAAATTGTGGGCATTGTGCATGCAAAAGATATATTGCCATTGGTTGCTCGCAAAACCACGTTTGAACTTAAAGATATTATCCGTACACCTTACTTCATTCCTGAAACCAAGAAAATCAATGATTTAATGGCTGAACTGCAGCAAAAGCGTATGCAGATAGCCATTGTACTCGATGAGTTTGGCGGAACAGCTGGTATGGTTACCCTGGAAGATATTGTGGAAGAACTGGTAGGTGAGATACAGGATGAGTTTGACGAAGAAAAACCGATTGTTGATAAAGTAAACGACAGGGAATTTATTGTGAGTGCTGCTGCTACTATTTATGATGCCAACAGTCACTTACCACATGATTTACCTGAAGATCGGGACTTTGATACCGTATCGGGTTGGGTAAGCGAGATATTTGGTAAAATACCGGATGTAGGCGAACAACGGGAAGCTGATGGTTACAACGTTACCGTACTGCGGAAAACTGACCAGAATGTAGAATCGGTGAAGCTGGAACTGCTGCTGAACGAAGAAGATACTACAGATTTACACTAAGCTGCTCTAGATGCAGATTTTTTATACGCCTGATTTACAGCCGGCTAGTTCGGCCTATATCTTGAACGAAGAAGAAAGCAAGCATTGCATACGCGTACTGCGCCTGCAAGTAGGCGATGTAATACAACTGGTAGATGGGAGAGGAGGCTTTTATGAAGCCCGCATTACTGATGCGCATCCTAAAAAAACACAGCTGCAAATTGTTGCTGCCCGTCAGGAATATGGTAAACGCAACCACTATCTGCATGTAGCTGTAGCACCTACCAAGAATATTGAGCGCTTGGAGTGGTTTTTGGAAAAAGCTACCGAAATGGGCATTGATGAAGTAACGTTGTTGCTTTGTCAGCGGTCAGAGCGGAAAGAGGCCAAGGCTGATCGTTTGGATAAAATTGTCACTTCAGCTGTAAAGCAATCCATTAAAGCTTATCATCCGCAACTTAACCCGGTAACACCGTTCAGTAAACTGGTAGCTCAACCATTTACCGGACAAAAGTTTATAGCGCATTGTATTGATGATGCCGCTAAGCATACGCTATCATCACAACTTACCCTGCACGGGCAATGCTTAATTTTAATTGGCCCAGAAGGCGATTTCACGGAAAAAGAAGTTACAGAGGCTTTGCAAAATGGATTTAAACCCATAACTTTAGGTGAAAGCCGCCTGCGTACCGAAACTGCTGCACTAGCTGCTTGCTTTGAAGTAAATTTGTTCAACAGGGGTAAGTAATAGATTGGCCACATCATTGCTTCGTTCCTCAGGTCATGATGTGTTGTTATGAAAATCAGCTATAACGTACTGCTCATACTTTGTTTTTTTCTGCTTAGCAGTTATTATGTGCCACCTACTTATACTTTGGCCCGGCTCAAATATAATGGTGGTGGCGATTGGTACGGCGACCGTACAGCTTTACCTAATCTGATTAAATTTTGCAATCAAAACCTGAAAACCAATTTCAGGGCTGAAGATGAAACGGTAGAAGCCAGTAGTGCCGAACTATTTAATTATGCATTCATTTTCATGACGGGACATGGTAATGTGATTTTTTCTGACCTGGAAGTACGTAACCTGCGCAAATATTTAACCGGTGGCGGCTTTTTGCATATCTGTGATAATTACGGGTTGGATCAATTTATCCGTCCGCAAATGAAGCGTGTTTTTCCGGAACTCAGTTTTGTAGAACTTCCGCTTAATTATCCCATTTATCACCAGAAATATGATTTCCCGAATGGGTTGCCCAAAGTGCACGAGCATGATGGTAAACGTCCGCAAGGTTTCGGACTCATTTATAAAGGCCGCCTAGTTTGCTTTTACGACTACCAATGCGATTTAGGAAATGGCTGGGAAGATTACGGCACCTATGCCGGCGATAGTCAGGATGTGCGTTTAAAAGCTCTTAAAATGGGTGCAAACTTGGTGCAGTATGCATTAACACAATAGCTACCTACTAGGTTAATTATAATTGTGAAATTATGTGAATAAATGTGATATTTTGTTGTACAAAAGTCTTGCTTATTAACTACCTTTAGCAACCTTTTTGATGGATAGCTATGTACGCAAGGAGCTTTTTATGTGCCGGAATGAATATTCTGGTGTTGTATATTATGGTAAGTATATCGGGTTGCAGAAAATACGATAACGCGGTTACTTCCAATAAAAAAGATTCAACCACTACTACTTCGGTAATTGCGACTAGTGCGGCAGCTATCACATCAGCTAAGCTCGAACTTAAAAATAATATTGGTAAAATTACGGCTGATGTGGCCTGTACCATCAATAGCAACGACCAGATTATTGCCGTTATACCGGATGTGAATGCCACCAAAAAGTTAGCTCTAACCTTTACTACCAAAACTACAGGAGCCGTGGTAAAAGTGAAGGATACATTACAGGTAAGTGGCACAACCATTACCGATTACTCAAAAGCTGTTACTTACAACGTAACCTCACCCGATGGTACTACCAAAACCTACCAGGTACTAATTAAAGTTTTTACTGGCTTGCCCATCCTGGATATTACTACCAGCGGCCCTGTAGGATCCAAAGATGATTATGTAAAAGGCAGCTTGGTTGTGAACCCAAATGTAGAGTATGAGCAGGCGCAAACTAAGATTACTATGCAAATTAAAGGGCGTGGTAATTCTACCTGGGTGCTATACCCTAAAAAGCCTTACCGTTTAAAGTTCGATTCCAAAACAGCAATGTTGGGTATGCCGGCTGCCAAAAACTGGGTACTGCTGGCTAACTATAATGATAAAACTCTGATGCGAAACCGTTTGGCTTTATTGCTGGGTAAACGTTTAGGTGCCGATTATACCTCTGATAGCCGCTTTGTTGAAGTATTTATGAATGGTGAGTTTCTGGGTAATTATCTGCTGACGGCGCAAGTAGAGGTAGATGCTAACCGAGTGAATATTACCTCCATGAAAACCACCGATACTGCTGCCAGTACCATTACAGGGGGATATTTGCTGGAGCTGGACCAGAAGATGGATGCTGATTACTGGTTTAAAACTAAGAAAGGGTTACCTTTTAGCATTAAAGACCCGAGCGCCATAACACCTGCTCAATTAAAGTATATATCCGGCTATATACAAAGTACGGAAGATGCCTTATTTGCTTCAAACTTTACCGATCCGGTAAATGGTTACGCCAAGTACATCAATCCAGACTCGTTCATGAACTGGTACTTTACAGAAGAAATTTTTGAAACTACCGATGCGCGCGATTTTAGTAGTATTTTTTATTACAAAGACCGGAACGGTAAGTTAGGCATGGGACCTATCTGGGATTTTGATACTAGTTCCGGTAATGTAGATTATGCCGATTCTAAAAACCCGACGGGGATATGGTATATCAGAGATGCTACCTGGATGCTGCGTTTAGCACAGGATCCAGCTTTTATGGCTAAAGTTAAAACCCGCTGGGCTGCCATTAAGGATAATGAAATAAAACAGATTTTTACAGATATCGACCAAAATGCAGCCTATCTGAAATTATCGCAGCAACAAAACTTTGCCAAGTGGCCTATTCTGAGTACTTATGTTTATCCTAATGCCGTAGTGCTAGGCAATTACGACAGCGAAGTGGCTTATCTAAAATCTTTTCTTACCCAACGCATCAGTTGGATGAATGCTAATATGGCGGCTTGGTGATAGGGAGTAGGGAAAGCAATAATATACTGAGTTGTTAGCAATTTAAGGAGTTAAGATGTAATGTGATTATACTTGCTTCGTCAGGTAGTTGACCAATTGACCATGAAGCAAGAACTAATTTCACAGTATCGTGCAAGCTTAACAATGCTTGTAAGCACAATAGATCATTGTCCTGACTTTCTTTGGACCGATGGAATTACCTAAGCCTTTACTGGCAAGTTATTTATCGTTTACTTTATCATTTAACTCTTTATCTCTCATAAAATGAAAATGCCTTTATATCATGGAAATATCTTGGTATAAGCTGGATTAATACTGCTCAACATACATGAGATGTAATTCCATAATGAAGAAAACTAAATTTTATCAGACTACCTTATACAAATACACAAAAAAAGCCGGTTACTATGCAGTAACCGGCTTTGCTATTTATTAATGAGGATAATCTTATCTGCCTTTAGCTTGTGGCTTAAAGTCTTTCGGTTTTTTTACGCGGAAGTGCGGTTTTCCACTTGGATTAATTTCGGCAGCACCAATCATGGTCATGGCACAACGGAAACCTACTTCAGCGCTGGCATCATCCTGGTCCATGAAACGGCGGGTTGCCGGATTCATCCACATAGCACGGTCATTCCATGAACCGCCTTTATATACTTTCGAATGGTCGTTTACTAAAGTAGTTACCCCATATAAACTAGTATTTACCGTATCCGCAAAGCCACGTTGATCATAGTTATAAGGCTTGCCTGCAATAGCCGGATTAGCAGTTCCAGCCTGAGGGTTAGCCGGATTGCCAGATGCCGGTGGGACTACACTGGTTCCGTTAGCACCTTGCTGCTGGGCAACAAACTCATCCCATGATAACTTTTTGTTCGATTTAGCCGGATCCTTAATTGGGCGACCATATTTATCTTTAGCGTAAATACCTTTTTCTGGGTTAGCCAAACGTTTGTTGGTAAACTGGTTACCACGGAAAGGGTTAAAGTCTTCTACATCATCAAAGGATGTCTGACGGTAAGTATCGCCGGTCCATTCGTTAACGTTACCTGCCATATTGTACAAGCCAAAATCATTAGGTTCGTATGAACGTACTGGTGCGGTAATATCGGCTTTATCGTTCAGGTATCCAGCCACACCCATGTTGTCACCTTCGCCACGTTTAAAGTTGGCTAGCATCATACCACGGGTTCTGCGCTTAGGCGAGCGTACACCCATGCCGTTCCAAGGGTACATTTTGCCGTCTTCCACGTTTTCATACTGGGTATTTCCTGCTAAGCCTAAAGCTGCATATTCCCATTCCGCTTCTGTAGGTAAGCGATAGGCTGGTAATAAAATACCATCTTCCATACGTACGGCCCGGGTAGCTTTACCGTTAGCACCGGCTTTGGCATTCGGGTTTAAATTGCGCATGGCGTTTTTACCTTCTTTACCAGGGTACTGGCCGTTCAGGTAAATGTCGGTATTGAAAGCTTGGTCGGTGCCTTTGCCACCTTGAGCTGAAGTTTCTTTCCAGCTGGCCAGTTTGCCGGTTTCACGCAAAATACTTTCGTTGGCAGCGCTGGTGCGGTATTCACAATAATCTTGCGCTTGTTCCCAGGTAACACCTACTACCGGATAATCTTGATAAGCCGGGTGGCGCATGTAATTATCTACATAGGGTTCGTTGTACGAAAGCGGCCTGCGCCATACCAGGGTATCAGGTGTGGCATTGTAGTATAGTTGGCGATCGTTCGGGAAATTGATGCTGATCCAGTGCAGATAATCCAGCCAGTCCTGATTAGATATCTCTGTTTCATCCATGTAAAACGAGGCAATGGTTTTGCGTTTTGGAATATTATTGTACTCGTAGGTAACATCCTGATCGGCGCTGCCACCCATTACAAAGGTACCACCCTCAATCGGAATCATGCCCGGGCCTGGCGTTGGGTGCGTTTTCCGGAAACGCATATAGCCACCGTTGTTTTTATTGTTATAAACAACACCGGTTTTTTGCGATCTGACAGGTTTACTACAGCTGCTTAACAAAGCCCCCACGCCCAATAATACCAAAGCAGTTTGCGTAAAGTGTTTCCTCATGTTTGTTAAAAAAATAGTCATTAAAAATACAAAAATTCTCTAAGCGATAATTTATTTCAGGCTGACAATTTATCAAATACTTGATAACGCAATTAAACGTAAATTATCGCTGTAAGTTACATGTGTATCGATAAAGCGTGTTAATGAAACGATAAGTTTTAATTTTACGTTGAAGCCTCTGTTAATTGCGCAGATAAATTACTAAAATTACGACTGATTTTTACCAATGAGAATTTTTACTTGCTGTGTTTTAGGGATATTCGGTTTGATGTTGCCAGGTAAACTATGGGCACAAGGTACCGTAAGTAACGGTGGCACCACTACCAACGGCAGTAGCACCAATGCTTTAACCACAGCCGTTCCCTTTTTAACTATTGGCCCAGACTCACGCTCGGGCGGAATGGGGGATGCCGGGGTAGCCTTAAGCCCCGATGTAAATGCCACGTACTGGAATCCCTCCAAACTAGCTTTTATTGAAGGACGTGATAACCTGTCGGCATCTTACAGCCCCTGGCTTCGTCGTTTAGTGTCGGATGTGAACTTAGCTTATCTGAGTTATGCTCGTCGGCTGGACGACCGTAATACCATTGGCCTTTCTTTACGTTATTTCAATCTGGGTGCTATTCAGCTGGTAGATGCCAACCAGAGCGACCAAGGTATATACCGGCCTAACGAGTTTTCGATAGATGGCTCATGGGCGCGTAAGTTCGGGCAAAATTTTTCGTTGGGGCTAACAGCACGTTACATACATTCTAACCTAGCTAATGGTGCCTTTGTAGCCGGGCAGCAAACCAAAGCAGGTAATGCTTTTGCAGCCGATGTTTCGGCTTATTACCGTATACCTACCCGCATGTTCGATAAAGATGCATTGTTGGCTTTCGGAGCTGATATTTCTAACTTAGGTACAAAAATTAGCTATACCAATGCTGGGCAGCAGTATTTTTTGCCGGCTAACCTGCGCATTGGAGCCGCTAATACTTGGTATCTGGATGATTATAATCAGTTTACGTTAACACTAGATTTAAATAAGCTGCTGGTACCTACGCCACCCATCCGCGATATGGAAGGTAACATCATATCGGGTAAAGATGATGACCGTTCGGTAGCTGCCGGTGTGCTGCAATCCTTTAGTGATGCACCCGGTGGTTTTAAGGAAGAACTAAAAGAAATCAGCTACGCACCAGGTATTGAGTACGGATATAATAAGCAGTTCTTTTTAAGAGCGGGTTATTTTTATGAAAACCCTGATAAAGGTAACCGGCAGTATGCTACACTGGGTACCGGCTTTAAGTACGATATTTACAATCTCGATTTATCATACTTAGCGGCTACACAGGCGCATAGTCCGCTAGCCAATACGTTGCGTTTCACGATAAGTGTTAACTTTGGCGGTCAAACTAAAAGATGAGTAAAATACGGGTAGGATTTGGGTTTGATGTGCATCAGTTAAAGGCACAGCACCCTTTTGTTATGGGCGGTGTAACGCTCCAACACCATTCAGGCGCTTATGGGCATTCGGATGCCGATGTGCTGGTACATGCTATTTGCGATGCCCTGCTGGGCGCTGCCAATCTGCGTGATATTGGTTATCATTTCTCTAACAAAGATGAACGCTGGCGTGGTATTAGCAGCTTGATTTTATTGCAGCATGTGGTGCAGTTGCTGAAAGATAACGGATGGAGCATAGGCAATATTGACGCCATGATTTGCCTGGAAGCGCCTAAAATTAATCCGCATATTCCGGATATGAAAACCCATATTGCTCAAGCTGCTGGCATCAGCGAAGAAGATATTTCTATCAAAGCCACCACTAACGAACAGATGGGCTTTATTGGCCGTGAAGAAGGGGTAGTGGCCTACACTGTATGCTTAATTGAAAAAGTTTAAAAGTAATTTTACAGGGGTTTAAAGTTTATGCCCTTGTAAAATTATTTAATAGCTGCCTAAAGGTAATGAACGCTATCGGCGATCTATAAAACCGTCTAGCAAAATACCGCCTGTCTATACATAAGTCAATGCGTGTGCGTAGTTAAAAGTCCAACCTAAAATTGATTGCGTTTGGGTATTTATTACGCTACTATCGCCAGGATTATAATAAATAACACCCTATTTCCAGATGCGGGTTGTTGTAATTTAAATCATTCATCGGCTAATCTTATTTAAGTTTTTACAGCAAATCATTCCGGTTGTTGCCGTTGCGGCTTACCAGCAAACCTACAGCGGTGCCTATACCTACACCTGCAGCCAGATGCCGACTGGCTATGCCTAGTGCAAAGCCTAATAGCACACACAGCGGTAAAAAGTATGATCGTCTTTTATTCACAAAGAATGTTTAATGGAATGTAGTGCAATATACATGATAACCAGTAACCTTATCTATAAGTTATTATTTTAGCTTAATTTGACCGTAAACTTAGCACTTGGTTATTTACATTGCCCATTCTAATTGAATTCGTATTTTCAATTAAATTTGGATGTACCTGGGCGTTGTATTTTAAAGGTATAAACCTAGGCGCCATCATTTTATTCATGAACTCTAAATATTTAATAGTGCGATATATCATAGTTTTATTCTTAACGGTTTGCGCATTTAATGGCTTTGCCGCTACCGGCAAGTGGGAAAGTAAAGTTACAGGCAGCAGTATTAGCTATACCGTAACTGAAGCCAAAAGGGCAGTGAAAGATTTCGCCGATAATTATGCAACGATAGTATACCTGGAAAATCTGAACATTAAAAAAATCGGGCGGAACAGTAATGCACAAGATGTAGCTTGGCTGTTGGCGCAGGGTTTTCGGGTTATTGAACTTAATTATGCTGGTAACCAACACACGGTTTCGCCCATCATTAATGCAGATATTATTGCTATCAATGATTCTATTGCAAAAGGAAACTTTTGCGGATATAAAGATTGTTCTCATTACCAATCTTACGTACTGTTTGAAGGTTACCGTATAGCACTTAATGTGCCTTATTTTAAAGATGACCCGACGGTATATAACACTCCCGAAGAATATACCGTAGGCGATAACCTGAATATGGATATTATTTATCCGGCCAATCCTGCTAAAGCGGTTCCCGTAATATTATCTTTTTCTTACAGCAATAGCTATGCTACTTACGATGCCGTGAAAAAGGTGCTTACGGATGAGAATAGAAATCAAAGATTAAAGGAGGAATATACGCTAGCTGCATTTAACGATTCTTTTTTAGAAGGTGCGCCTGCCAACGGTATAGCGTGGGCTATAGCTGATCATCCTAAATATTGCCCTTGGGCAAAGGGTAAACCTGTAAATGGACAGCCTGATACCTATAAATCTTACGAAACCAACCCTGATGCTGCACGCAAAGTAAAATCAGCGGTGCGTACCTTACATAAATTGGGAGGTAAATTAGGGCTAGCGGATAAAATAGGAATCTTCGGGTTTTCCCGTGGTTCAACAGCCGGATCAATGGCTATAGGCGATAGGAAAATACCGGATATTGAAAAGGCAGGTTTTAACATTGGTGTTTCAGATAAGGTACAAGCCGCAGCGCTTGGTCCGGGTGTTTTTGATTATACCCAGATATACAATAGTCTGAATGATGGGGATGCTAACCTGGAAACTCGCTGCGAGTGGGCTTGGGGCAAGTTGAGTGAAAATTATGCCAAATGGCAGACTATGGGTTCGGCTTACCTAGTGCAATCGTCAGCGACTGCGCCAGTTATCTTCTTTTACAACACGGATGATGACCATTACTACCAGGATCAGATTGCACATTTGAAAGCTAAGCTAGATTCATTGCAGGTTCCTACGTCAACGCTTGTTAATTATGGTAAAGGTCATGCTATACCTCAAACAGCTGCATCTTTAAACCGGCTTTATCAATTTTTTAAGCAATACTTGAAACCTCCTGTAGTAAGCAGATAGTATTCGTCAGTATGTTAGATGGCTTTTTAAGCTCATCAATGCCAAATTAACACTTTGACATTGATGAGATAACTTTGGCTAACTTGGTAACCTGCTATAATATAATAGATTACTTCTTATCAAGAAGTTACAGAATCTTTTAGTTTCACGTTACCGGTACGTTTCAGGTTGCCCCAGCCGCTTAGCTCTCCTTTTACCGCCCTGCGGATAGATTTAAACAAAATATAATACATCAGTTGCCGCCATACAAAACGCTGCGGTATGATGTAAATCAGTTTGCTGTATTTCTCCCGCTCCATGCGGAAAGCCAGAATAGCTACCACAAAATCAATCAGGATGAAAGCCAGGTAGTAGCCAAATACCTTCCAGGGGTGTGCACTGAAGATGCCCAATATCATCATTAAATCGGCCAATGGCGAAAACAGGGGTAGTACGATTTGAAAAATCAGGATATTAGGCATACCCACCATGCCGAAAAACTTGTACTTGCGGTTAAACAGCGCATCCTTATTTTTCCAGAAGCTTTGCATCACGCCAAAGCTCCAGCGGAAACGCTGTTTTAGCAGAGCGTTAATGGTTTCGGGGGCTTCGGTATAAGCAATAGCCTCGCTGGCATTACGGATGATGTAGCCTTGCTTTAAAATACGCATGGTTAAATCGCAATCTTCGGCCAGGGTGTCGGTAGTAAAACCGCCAGCTTTGAAAATAGCTTCCTTACGGAAAGCGCCGATTGCACCGGGTACTACGGTAATGCTATTTAGTAAATCGAATGCACGGCGGTCCATGTTTTGTGCCGTAATGTACTCGATAGATTGCCAGCGGGTAATAATATTAGTTTCGTTACCTACTTTAACCGTACCGGCTATTGCACCAATTTCTTCATCAGTAAAATAGGCCATCAACTGCAATATGGCGTCATTCTTCAATAAGGTATCGGCATCAATACATACCACATAATCATACCGGGCATGGCTAATGCCAAAGTTCAGGGCTGATGCTTTACCGCCATTAGGCTTGGTGAGTACCTGCACGGCAGGGTGGTGACTGTAAGCTAAACTTACCACCTCAAAGGTTTTATCTTTTGAGCCGTCGTCCACAAAAATGATTTCCATTTGCGGATACTCCAGCTTAATTAAGCTTTGGATGGTTTTTACCGCAGTGATTTCTTCATTGTAAGCGGGCACAATAATGCTAACCGGTGGCAGTGTACTCAAATCAATTGGCTCTACTTCTTTCTTCTCAGCAAGATACTGCCGCATAGCCAGAATACCAATTAGTATAATGCGACCTACCGCTAAGAATATAGCCGACAGGAACAAGTAAATCAAAAATAAGTTGCTGTAGAAAAAGCCATTCACGAATAAATCATACAAAGTGCCGGTAACACCGCTATCGGCATCATCATGAATAGGTGGCATTAAATCATCCTTCTTCTTATCAATCAAATCGGCAATAGTGGTGAACTGGTACCCTTGCGATTTGAAATAGTGAATAATGGCAGGTAATGCTTTTACCGTTTCTTCACGGGTGTCACCTCCGGCATCATGCAGCAAAATCATGCTGCCATCCACCCGTTTGGATTCGCGTATGGCACGCGCCACAATACTATCAGCTGTAACGCCCGGCTGCCAGTCCCAAGGGTCTATAGATTCACCAATGTTGATATAATTCTGTTTGCGGCTTTCTGCTACTGGTATCACCTCGGCAACGGTTTGCGGTTCTGCATCGGCATTAAACGGCGGCCTGAACAAAATGGTGCTACGTCCGGTAATAGATTCAATGAGTTTGCGGGTAGCATTCAATTCTAGGTTAACCCGCGGAATGCTGATAGTGGAAATATCTGGGTGGAAAAAGGTATGGTTACCAATTTCATAGCCTTCATCAAACTCACGGCGTAACAATGGAATGTTTTTTTCTACCATTGAACCCACCACGAAAAAGGCAGCCGGTACTTTTTCACGCTTCAAAATATCCAGAATACGTGGGGTGTAGTCCGGGTCAGGACCATCATCAAACGTAAGTACTACCTTTTTGGGCTTGTACCCGTACCGCCTGATTACGTATTTGGTAGGCAGTTTAATATACTGTTGATCGGTAATGGTAAACGTGGACGGATCCATTTTCAACTTAATGGTGCCGGTATCAGGCGTGGTTACTAAATCCAGTACTTCGCCGGTTCCATCATAATCAATATGGTTGTTCAGTCCTACGGTAGTGAGCCGTTTTAGATCTATACCTGTTTTTTTGAGTGAATCAATAGATAAGTTCTTTTGGAAAAATGTCCATAAACGAGGGTCTTCAAAGCCTAGCCGCCATAAAGCTACACCGCCAGTAGCCCAATCATCAGCCATGCGGATCACATTAAAGTTGGTAGCCGCATCCGTAAAGTAAACGCTATGTTGTAAGCTGTCTTTATCGTAATAATGATAGTTCAGGTTAGCCGATTCTGGGTTGTATTTAATCTGACTATGGTTTTCTTTTGCTGTACTAACGGCTTGCTGATACCCCATTGGTTTGCCTACACTGCCTTCGGGCCAATCATAACCACCACCAGCAATAGTCAGGATGATTTTGTTGCTGGGTACCTGGTCACACACACGATCCAGAATTTGTTCTACCCAGTGCTGGTTAGATACATCGCCATCATTACTGTTATCGTTGTGCTGGTCAATGGCCATTACAAACAAGTAATCATTAACATGCTGTAGCTGGTTGATGTTGTACGAATCATCATCAGGCCATACGTTCTGTGTTACTAAAAAGCCTTTGGCGTGCAGGTTGGTATATAACTCCTGCTCAAAAGCAACATAGTTTTTGCTGTTGCGGTTAGTTACATCAAATTCTAAACTAACACCACGTAGTTTGTAACGGGCCAAATTAGCCGCAATGTTGTTAATGAAGTTAGTACGGCTTTGCGGATTACTGATAATGCGTTCTACATCTTTCCGGTCAAAATCGCCGCTTATACTGCTGGTGTTTATGTAATTGGTTAATGAAACTACAATAGGCTTGCGGTAGGTGCGGTTCAAGTTAACTAAACCTGTATCGAGGCGCACTGAAATGGTATCAGCGCCAGCTATTAAGCCAAAGCCTTCAGTTACAATCATGTCTAGCCGAGCCATGTGTTCAACCAACGAGTTATAAGCCTGCGGCTCCCAGGCACGGTAAAAACCTACGTTAATGCGGTCTTTGTTGTTCGGCTGCTTTAACTGGTGTAACCGGCGGTCATGGGCTAGCTTTTGAATCTGGGCTTTTTGCAGTTTAAACTTCTCATAACGAGTTGACTTTTTTAAATTTTCAACCTCAGATTTTGAGAACTTTTGGGGCGCTAAATCCAAATTAGGCAGTGATGGATATTGTTTGGAGGTAACCGTCACCGCAGCAGCTACTACGCCACTAAGCAGCAATATCAACAGAACACGGCTAAGCCATTTAAAGCGATTCCAGCGATTAGGAGTATCGGCCTGGAAAATTTGTTTATGAGCCATTAAAAATATTCAGATATTGAAGGCAAAAGTACTAATTGAGTTGCCAGTGCAGAAGAAGAAGCCAGAACCGGTATGCCGCTGCTTAACGGGCTGTTTGGTCTGGCTCGATATTGGAAAAATCGACACCGCACTTGCAGTTGGTGCCACATCCTTTTTTAGTAACCAAACTTTTGTAAATCATACGGCCTACGTAAAAAACTGCTGCAGCAAAAACGAGTAGAATAATAACCGTTTGAAAGTTCATGATGCAAATTTACGATACTTATTGTAATGGTTTTGTTATAATACGTATATACGGAACAAATCGTATTTGGTTCATTATAAAATACTGCGGATTAGCGTAGTTATGAACTATGTTAGTCGGTATAGTGCTGACACTACGTTGTTAATGCTTACATTATTCATGAACGTTCCCGCCCAAGAAATGAACACTTGCTTGTATTGATAGGTGAGGGAGGGATCGCAACCCCCCATTTTTGTAAAGGCTATAACTTGAAAGTATTATTTAACAAATTTTAACATCTTTAATGAACAATTATCTTTGGCAAAAGAATTATCGGGTGATTAAGTTTGCCTGTTCAAATGAAATCAAATGGAAGAGTTGAAAAGTAATGTACCGGTTTCCTATTCAACCGACATCCGGGCGCTGAATGAAATGATTCAGCGTGAAAGCGAATTTATTGATTTGCTGAAAATAGAGATGGATAAAGTAATTGTAGGCCAAAAAAATATGGTTGACCGCCTGCTGATTGGCTTACTGGCCGATGGGCATATTTTGCTGGAAGGTGTTCCGGGATTGGCCAAAACCTTAGCAATTAATACCCTTTCGAAAGCCATACAAGCCGATTTTAGCCGTATTCAGTTCACCCCCGACTTGCTACCGGCCGATTTGCTGGGCACCATGATTTATAACCAGAAAAAGGAAGAGTTCATTGTGCGCAAGGGTCCACTGTTTGCCAACTTTATTCTGGCCGATGAAATAAACCGTGCCCCGGCTAAAGTGCAAAGCGCCTTGCTGGAAGCTATGCAGGAACGTCAGGTAACTATCAGTGACAATACTTTCCCGTTGCCGCAACCTTTTCTGGTTTTGGCTACTCAAAACCCTATTGAGCAGGAGGGTACCTACCTGTTGCCCGAAGCTCAGGTTGACCGCTTTATGTTGAAGGTAGTAATTGGCTATCCGAACAAGGAAGAAGAAAAGCAAATTATTCGTGCTAATATATCACCGCAAGGTATGCGGAAGCCTAACGCCATCATTCGTCCGGAAGATATTATTCGTGCCCGTAAGGTAGTGCGTGAAGTGTACATGGATGAGAAGATTGAGCAATACATTATTGATATTGTATTTGCTACCCGCTTTCCTGACCAATACAAACTGGCTAAGTACAAAAACCTGATTACCTACGGCGGTTCGCCGCGAGCCAGTATTAATCTGGCTTTGGCGGCTAAAGCTTATGCCTTTATCAAACGCCGAGGCTATGTGATACCGGAAGATGTACGCGCCGTAGCACATGATGTAATGCGCCACCGCATTGGCCTGAGTTACGAAGCCGAAGCCGAAAATATTACCTCCGAAGATATTATTACCGGAATTCTAAACACTATTGACGTTCCGTAAACCGTTAGCATAGCAACACAATGGCGAAAGACACCCAAGCACTGCTGGCCAAGGTAAGAAAGATTGAGATCAAGACGCGCGGCTTGAGCAGCCATCTCTTTTCGGGCGAGTATCATTCGGCTTTTAAGGGGAGAGGTATGGCCTTTAGTGAGGTGCGTGAATACCAGATAGGCGATGAAATTCGGACTATTGACTGGAACGTAACCGCCCGTTTTAACCATCCTTACGTTAAGGTGTTTGATGAAGAACGCGAGCTGACCTTTATGTTGCTGATGGACGTAAGCGGTTCGGAAAAGTTTGGTACGCAGCAACAGCAAAAGCAGGATTTAGCTACCGAGCTTTGCGCAGTACTGGCTTTTTCGGCTATCCAGAATAATGATAAAGTAGGCGTAATCTTTTTCAGTGATAAGATTGAAAAATTTATCCCGCCCAAAAAAGGTCGGAGCCATATCCTGATGATTATTCGTGAACTGATTGATTTTAAGCCCGAAAATAAAGGAACCAATTTAGCTGAGGCTTTGCGTTACTTTACAGGTTCCATCAAAAAGCGCTGTACCGCTTTCGTGATCTCCGATTTCATCAGTCCGGCGTTTGAGGATGAATTAAAAATAGCGAACAAGAAGCACGACATAGTGGCACTCAAGCTTTATGACAAGCATGAGGAAGAGTTCCCAGACCTGGGCCTCATCCCGGTTCAGGATGAGGAAACCGGCGAGTTGCTATGGGTAAATACCAGCGATAAAGAAGTTCGGGCAGCCTTTAGTACTGATGCCAAACGTCGCAATGAGCAACTGGCTGAGGTGTTCAAGCGCACAGGTGTGGACTATGCCAGCATTGGTACGCACGAATCATACGTAAAACCTTTAATGACCTTATTTAAAAAGCGTGAACGCAGGCCCTAATATGAGGAGAACCTTAAAATACCCTTGCTGTTTACTACTATTATTTTTGAGCCTGTGGCAAATGGCTTACGCTCAAACACCGAACGTTACTGCACAACTGGATAGCACAGCTATACCCATAGGGCAGCAAACGATGCTGCGCTTTTTTGTACACGTATCTAAAAAGCAGGTAGTAGGCTTTCCAGTAATTGCCGATAGTGTTGCTCCTAAGTTGCAGGTAGTAGGTATGGTAAAAACCGATACTTTGCCTGATAAAGACCATTCAGGTATGCAAACCATCCGCAGAAATTACCTGATTACTTCGTTTGATGCTGGTACTTACACCGTACCTTCATTTACATTCAAGATAGGTAAGGATAGCGTGAAAACTGAACCGCTTACCTTGCAGGTAACTAGTGTAAAAGTAGATACCACAAAAGGTGTGTTCGACATTAAGCAACCCATTGGCGTATCTTATTCGTTTTGGGATTGGTTGCGCGACCATTGGCTGAGTGTAGTGCTTGTACTGTTAGGTATAGGTATCATAGCCGGTATCATCTGGTACTATAAAAAACGACCTAAACCAGAGGCTATTGTAATTCCTGAAGTAAAGCCGCAGGTACCGGCTCACCTTATCGCCTTGAGCAAACTGGAAGAACTGCGGAATAAAAAATTATGGCAAACCGAGCAGGTAAAGCCTTATTACATTGAACTAACCGACATTATTCGGGAGTATATTGAGTTACGCTACAACGTAAAAACGAACGAAAAAACTACCGACGAGATTTTTGCTGGTTTACGCAACGTGGATATGGAACCCGTTAACCGCAACCGCTTGCAGCAAATACTTACGCTGGCTGATTTGGTAAAGTTTGCCAAAGCCCAGCCGCTACCTACCGAAAATGAGGAAAGCATGGATAATGCTATTGCTTTTGTGCAAAGCACGCAGGCTGTAGCTAACTCCGGCAGGAAAGGAGGTGCTGCTCATGGCATGGTTTAAAGGCGTAGAGTTTGCCCATCCTGGCTTTTTCTGGCTGTTTTTACTGGTGCCATTAATGGCAGGTTGGTATATATGGAAGCAGCAGCAATTGCAGGGTACGCTCAACATGCCCGCGTTGAAAGGCTTTCAGATACCCCGTAACCAACTTATCCCGCGTATGCGGCACTTGGGTATTGTATTGCGTTTACTAAGTGTAATTGCATTGATTGTGGCGCTAGCTCGGCCGCAATCATCATTAAGCTGGCAAAACAGTACTACCGAGGGGATTGATATTGTTATTGCTTCCGATATATCGGGCAGTATGCTGGCCGAAGATTTTAAACCTAACCGCCTGGAGGCTGGCAAGAATATAGCTATTGATTTTATCAAAAATCGTCCTGATGATCGTATCGGACTGGTTATATTTAGTGGTGAAAGCTTTACACAATGCCCGCTTACTATTGATCATGATGTGCTGGTCAATCTTTTTCAGGATGTACATAACGGCATGATTGAGGATGGCACCGCCATTGGTATGGGGTTGGCTACTGCCGTAAACCGCATTAAAGATAGCCAGGCTAAAAGTAAAGTGGTCATTTTATTAACTGATGGTTCCAACAACGCCGGTTCTATACCACCGCTTACTGCTGCCGAAATTGCCAAACAGTTTAACGTGCGGGTGTACACCATTGGTGTAGGTACCAAAGGGTATGCACCCTATCCGGTACAAACATCATTCGGCGTGCAGTACCAAAACATGCCGGTAGATATTGATGAGGGTACGTTGAGTCAAATAGCCCGCACTACAGGCGGTCGCTATTTCAGGGCAACCAACAATAAAGCTTTGGCCGGAATTTACGAGCAGATTGATAGACTGGAAAAGGCTAAAATTGATGTAACCCAGTATCATAAAAAAACAGAGTTGTTTTTGCCTTTCGCCATAATAGCGCTGTTGCTTTTAGTATTTGAATTTTTGTTGAGAAATACCTTGTTGAAAGGAGCTTTAACCTGATGTTACGTTTTGCACATCCTGCTGTTTTGTGGGCATTGGTTTTGATACCCGTACTGGCTCTCCTGTTTTTGATAGTTACCCGCTGGAAGCAAAAGGCCATTGGCCGCTTGGGCAATAAGCCTATAGTCAGGCAAATGATGCCTGAAGTTTCTTTTTCCCGGCCCTGGCTAAAGTTCGGCTTGTTTATAGCGGCTTTAACCTTGCTGATTATAGGTATGGCCGATCCGCAAATGGGATCAAAAACAGAAGAGGTAAAACGCCGTGGCGCCGATTTAATGATCCTGCTGGATGTATCAAACAGTATGCTGGCCGAAGACATGGCACCTAATCGTTTAGAGAATGCCAAACGAGCCATTGCACAGCTTATTGATAATTTGAACGAGAATGATCGTATTGGCCTGATTGTGTTTGCCGGGCAGGCTTATGTACAAATGCCGGTAACTACCGATTACTCGGCAGCCAAGCTTTTTCTAAATACCATCAACACAGGTATCGTGCCGGTGCAGGGTACCGCCATTGGTTCAGCAATAGATTTGGGCATGAAATCGTTTGATTTTAAAGATGGTACCGGCAAAGCCATGATTATTATTACCGATGGTGAAAACCACGAAGATGATGCTGTGGCTGCTGCTAAAGCTGCACACAGCAAAGAGGTTATGGTGAATGTCATCGGCATGGGATCACAGCAGGGAGCACCCATACCGATGTATGATGCCAGGGGACAAAAAGCCGGCTACCATTTAGATAATGATGGTAAAACCGTAATCAGTAAAATGGATGAGAACGCTTGTAAAGAAATAGCCATAGCTGGTGGCGGCGTGTACACCAGAGCTACCAATGCCAACAGTGGTTTGGATATGGTGATGAACCAGGTAGCTAAAGTGCAGCGCAAGCTATACGGCAGCAAGCTATACAAAGATTTTGAAGACCGTTTTCAGTTCTTTTTGGGTATTGCCTTGGTTTTGCTGGCTGCTGAGTTCTTTATCAGTAACCGTAAAAGCAAACGCTTGAGCAGAATAAAATTATTTGAGGTGAAAAACACATGAAGCAGTTAGTTATCAGCTTTATATTCCTGTTATCTAGTTCGCTGCTGTTTGCACAACAGGAAAAAAGCGATATTTATAAGGGCAATAAACTATATGGGCAAAAAAAATATAAAGAAGCCCAAGCCAGCTATCAGCAAGCTTTGCGCAAAAAGCAGCAAAGTGTTGAAGGTAGCTTTAATTTAGGCGATGCCTTGTACAAGCAAAAAGATTTTGAAAAAGCCGGACAGCAGTTCAATCAAATTGCCTCGTCCGCCAATAACAAAAACCTAGCTGCCGGTGCCTGGCATAATTTAGGCAACTCCTTAATGGAGCAGAAAAAATATGAGGAAAGCATTAATGCTTACAAAAAATCGTTGCTGAACAATCCTAATGATGAGCAAACACGCTATAACCTGGCTTATGCGCAGGAAATGTTGAAAAAGCAGCAACAGCAAAATAAGAACAACCAGAACCAGGATAAAGACAATAAAGACCAGAACAAAAAGGATAAAGACAATAAAGACCAGAACAAAAAGGATAAAGACAAGCAGAAGCAAAACCAGAATCAGCAAAATAACAACAACAACCAGGATAAGCAGGATCAGAACAAGAACCAGCCGGATAAGCAAAATCAAGATCAGCAGAAGCAACAGCAACAAAAGCAACAGCTATCTAAAGAAGATGCCGAGCGTATGCTGAACGCGTTGAACAACAATGAAAGGCAAACGCAGGATAAGCTGAAGAACCAAAAGCTGAAAGGCCAAAAAGTACAGATTTCAAAAGATTGGTAGGTATAAATAGAATGATGCGGATCCGCTATTATATAGTGCTATTTTTAGGGTTGCTGAGCCAGGTAGCCTTTTCCCAAAATGTGCGATTTACAGCGTCAGTAAGTAAAACGCAGGTAGGTACCGGCGAGCCTTTTGAAATCACCTTCTCGGTAAATGCCGAAGGTGCCAGCTTTGTGCCGCCACCATTGCGTGGCTTTGAAGTAGTAGCTGGCCCTAATGTATCTACCAGCATGACCTCTATTAATGGTAATTCGAGCACAAGCACTGCTTACAGTTATGATTTGGTGGCCCCTCAAACAGGCGAGTTTGTAATTGAACCCGCCAGTATAGTGGTAGGTGGCAAAAGATACACCACAGCGCCTATTAAAATAAAGGTAGTAAAGGGCGCACCTGTGCAGCAAAATGCTCGTTCGGGCAGTAGCCAAGGGAGTGGTGCTGACGATTTGCAACAGGTAAGTTCGGGTGATATTGGCAAATCTTTATTCATCAAGGCTATTGTGAGCAAGCCATCAGTTTACCAAGGTGAGCAGCTTACGTTAACTTACCGTTTGTACACCCGCTTGGGTATTGAGGCTAATCAGTTGGATAAAATGCCTGACTTTAACGGGTTCTGGAATGAGGATATCAAATCAAAAACGCCTTATGTACAATGGCGCACCGAGGTTTACAAAGGGCAGGCTTACCGCGTAGCTGATATTAAGCAGGTAATTTTATTTCCCGAACACAGCGGCGATATTAGCATTGAGCCAATGGCCATGACTTTTGTAGTACAGCAACCTGTGCCTACCGAAGATTTTATGGAGCAGTTTTTTGGCAACAACGTGCGCGAAGTAAAATATCAGGCTAAAAGTAATAAAGTAACGCTGCATGTAAAACCATTGCCAGAGGTCGGTAAGCCAGCTGATTTTGGCGGAGCAGTGGGGCACTTTACCGTTAATGCCTCCTTAGATAAAAAGGAGCTGAAATCCAGCGAGCAGCTGAACTATAAAGTTACGGTTAGCGGAGCCGGCAACTTAATGCTTATGCAAGCGCCTAATGCCATATTCCCTGCCGATTTTGAAAAGTTTGATCCGAAAGTAACGGATAGCCTGTCTGAAAATGCTAATGGTGTATCCGGGTACCGTACGTATAGCTATTTGCTCATTCCCCGGCATCAAGGTAATCCTACTATTGAGCCTGTCAAGTTTTCTTATTTTAATCCGGAAACCGGCAGGTATCAAACCATTGCTACACCAAGCTTTTCGGTGAAGGTAAACAAAGGACCGACCGAAAATAATGTGACTGCCTATGCCGACGATGAGCAGGATATTACCCGTACCGAAAAAGATATACGTAACATTAAAACTGATGATGTAGATTTAAGTAAAGTGGGGCAGGGCTTTTTCGGTTCAATTTGGTATTACGTGTTGTTGCTATTGGGGCCGTTGCTGTTTGGTGCTGCCTATGCCTACCGAAAATGGTATGAACAATATAATAGTGATATAGTAAAAGTGAAAAGCCGCAAAGCAAGCAGAATAGCAGCTAAGCACCTGGTAAATGCACAAAAACAATTAAATGCAGGCAACTCAAAAGCATTTTATGAAGCAGTTTTCCGTGGGTTATATGGTTATTTAAGCAATAAGCTGAACATCCCGGTAGCTGATTTAAATAGAGAAAATATAGTTGCTGGCTTGCGCGCCCGGCAGGTACAGGAACCACTGATTAATCAGCTGGTGCATACACTTGATTTATGTGAGATGGCGCGTTATGCACCAGTTTCGGGCATAGCAGAAAATGAGGTTTTTAATCAATCTAAAACCATAATTCATGATATTGAAGATAGCTTGTAAAAAACATCGGCTTGTTTGGTGCCTGTTGGGGTTTATGGTTTTGCCCTTACTATCATTAGCTGCTAACCCTGCTACAGAAGCAGCCTTTGCCAAAGGTAATAGCGCTTATGCTAAGAAGCATTATAATGAGGCTATCAGCTTTTATAAACAAATCGTTGATGAAGGATACCAATCAGTAGCCGTTTATTATAATTTGGGTAATGCTTACTACAGAAACGGAGATATAGCTTGGGCTATGCTTTATTATGAAAAAGCGTATAAACTATCGCCCGGTGATGAAGCTATCAAAGTGAACCTGCAATTTGCCCGGCAAAAAACAGCCGATAAGTTAGATCCGGAACCTGAGTTTTTTATTACTCGCTGGTGGCATGCTTTTATTCTCGCTTTCTCATTACATGCTTTAGCAGTATTGAGTATTGTGTATGTGCTGTTGGGCTTTGCCTTGCTGAGCTATTATTTGTTTGCTGGTACGGTGTTGCTTAAAAAAGCATCATTTTACAGCGGCTTGGTTTTAATAGGCTTGGGCTTTATCAGTATTTTTATAGCTAACCGGCAGTTGCACTATTTTAACCATCATCATGAAGCTATAATTTTTGGTGGAGCAGTGGCCGTAAAAAGCACACCTGCTACTGCCGCTAAAAGCTTGTTAGTATTGCATGATGGTACCAAAGTAGGGGTGCTGAACAACCAGAACGGCTGGATGAAAATAAAGCTGCCTAATGGTAACGAAGGCTGGGTAGCCTACAACAATGTTAAGCAGATATAGTAAAGCTATACTGTAAACAGTGTATTATAACCTACTTGAGATGTGTTAGATTGCTGATATTACCGGATAACGGCAGACTCACGGTAATGGCCTGAAAAGCAGTTTTCTACTTCCTGCACTAAATCATCAATATCAAAAGGCTTGCGTATGTAGCCTTCTGCTTTGCATTTTACGGCAATGTCTTCAATATTGAGTGCGGTGGAAAGAATAATTACAGGAATGTGCTGGGTTTCGTGCATATCCTTTAATTCGGTGCACAATAAATGTCCTTCACGTTCATTAATCCATTCATCCAGTAAAATTAAATCGGCAGAATAATGATGTAGCTGATCGGCAGGCCAGGGAGCAGCTGCTATAACATCATACCCTTCTTCCGTTAAGATAAAGGTGACAATATCCAGAATGCTGGAATCATCCTCAATAATTAAGATTCTCTTTTTCACGCCATCAATACAGTTTAAATTAATCAGGGAAATGCGGTGGCAAATATAAATAATTACTAAATAAATGTTATTAGAAGTTAATTAGAGCTTATCAGCATATGTTGATATAGAAGCGCTGCAGTTTTAAAACGTATTGCAGCGCTTGTAAGAAGCATTAGAAATGAAACTTTGGCTTTTTTATAAAGGTAAGGTAAACCAAAAAGTACTGCCTTTGCTCACCTGGCTTTCTATCCCAATTTCACCATGGTGGTGCTGAATAATTTCGGCACATAAATATAAGCCAATACCAAAGCCTGAAATGTGTTGAGCATGCTTGCTTTCTACCCGGTAATAGCGCTAAAAAAGCTTATCTAAATCTTGTGAGTAAAACCCCCATACCTTCATCATTTACGCTAATTTTTACCATGCTACCGTCTTGCTGGCAACTTACCGCCACATTTTTTACTTTGGGTGAATATTTTACTGCGTTGCTGAGCAAGTTGGTAATTACCGGTCCAATTTTATCTACATCAGCCCTATACTGACAGCATAAGTGAGGCTATCGGGCTAGGTATCAGGATTACCTAGCGTGGTAGACGACCAATTGGTGTTGCGGATCAGTTCACCCATCTGTCCGCCTCCTTCAAGAAACTTATAAACGGTAGACACTATTTAACTAGCTATGATATCGGAATGCGCATAAATACATTAATCAGGGATTGCAAAAAAAACGATTTTATCTAATAATGTTTTACAGCAATTAGCCTTTATATTAACAGTTTAGCAGTTAATACAAGAAAAAAGGGAGGCCTGCTAGCAGGACCTCCCTTTTTGTTATCATCAGTAAAATAAAATGAATTATTTCCAGCCGCCGCCTAAAGCACGGTACAGGTTTACAACCGCCTGAAGCTGTTGCAAACGGTCGTTTATGCTGCTTAATTGAGCCGAAAGTAAACTTTGTTCTGAGGTTAATACATCGGTATAGTTGGTTGCTGAGCTGTAACGCAACAACTCTTTGGTAAAATCAACCGATTTTTCAAGCGCCTTTAATTGGTTTGATCTTGACGTTTGCTTTTCTACCGCAGTTTGGTAAGCATATAAAGCGTTTGATACTTCTTGCCCTGCAGTGAGTAAAGATTGCTGGAAGCTGTAGTAAGCTTCCTGTTGCTGAGCCTGCGCTACACGTAAACGGGCCTTGTTGATGCCACGGTTAAATATAGGCTGAGTTAGTCCGCCTACTACGTTGTAAAATAAAGAGTGTTCAAAAAGATCCTTAATCTTTAAAGCAGATACACCACCCTGACCGCTGATAGTTAACGAAGGGTAGAAGTAGGTACGAGCCAAATTGGTGTTTTCAAATGCACTTCTGAAAGCATATTCTGACTCCTGTACATCCGGACGGTTTCTTAACAGCTGAGAAGGAACGCCAATCAAAAGGTTCTCGTAAGGTTTTTGGTCAGCTAAAGATGCGCGATTGATTCTGCCCGGCGCTCTTGCCAATAAAATAGACAAGGCGTTTTCGGTTTCGCGAATACTTCTTTTCAAATCTGGTATAGTAACCTCTGCAGCATAACGGTTGGCTTCGCTTTGTACCACAGCTGCACCGTTAACCACTGCGCTTTCTTTTAGCGCTTTCATGGTTTCTACCTCACTGATACGATTTTTAAGCGTTTCTTCGGTAATAGCAAGTTGCTTATCTAAGGCAAGCAGGTTATAATAATTGTTGGCAATGTCTGCAATCAATTGGGTTTGTACTGCTCTTTTAGCGGCGTCATTTTGCAGGAACGTAGCCAGCGCTGCACGTTTGGTACTGCTGAACTTACCCCAAATGTCTGCTTCCCAACTTGCACTTAACCCTAATTGGTAGGTAGTAGTGGTTAGGTTGAAAGAACTGGCAAATTCAGGTGGAAAGTTTAAACCGGCTGCCGATTGTTTTGCCCGGGTAGCCTGGGCAAAGCCAGATACACTTGGAAGATAAGCCGCTCTGGCCTGTATTAAGTTAGCTTCAGCCTCGTTAATGCGTTGTATGGCCGTTTTTAGGTTGAGGTTTTCTCTGATGCCTTCTGCAATCAGGTTTTGTAATACCGTATCGGTAAACAGTTGATTGACCGGTAGGTCAGCTATGCTTGTGCTATCAGTAATTGTTGTGTCCCGAAACACATTAACCGTTTTAAGTGCAGGTTGTTGGTATTTCTTGGTGACGCAGGAAGCAAATACCATCGCTACGGATAGCGCTGTAAATATTTGCTTTTTATAGGAATGAATCATTTCTTGTGTTCTTATCAAATGGTTGAAATCCTGTTATCTTATTATAATGCTTCGGCATGTTCATGAGCAACTACAGCTTCAGGTTTTCTACCTATACGCTCTTGTAGGGTCTGGAAGATGATGAACAGCGCCGGAATTACAAATACACCGAATATGGTACCGATAAGCATACCGCCTACCGCACCGGTACCAATAGAACGGTTACCTTCTGCACCCGCACCTGATGCCAGCATCAGCGGAACAAGGCCGAAGATGAAAGCGAAAGAGGTCATCAGGATAGGGCGTAAACGAGCTACCGCACCATCAATGGCGGCCTGCGTTATGCTTAAACCATTTTTGCGGCGCATTACAGCAAACTCTACAATCAGGATGGCATTTTTGGCAAGCAAGCCGATCAGCATGATGAGTGTAATTTGCAAATAGATGTTGTTTTCAACACCAAATATTTTTGCAAACAGGAACGCTCCGGCCAAACCAATTGGGAGTGATAACAATACGGCAAACGGCAGAATGTAGCTTTCGTACTGTGCACTAAGCAGGAAGTATACGAATACCAAGCACAGCATAAAGATGAAGATAGTTTGACTGCCGCCTGATATTTCTTCCCGAGTCAGGCCCGAGAACTCGTAACCATAACCTGCAGGCAAGGTTTGCGCGGCAACTTCCTGTATTGCCTTAATAGCATCACCCGAGCTGTAGCCCGGTTTAGGCGCACCAGTAATAGAGATGGAAGTGTAAAGGTTAAAGCGTTTTATAGATTCCGGACCGTAAACTCTTTTCAAGGTTACAAACTCTGATATCGGAGCCATCACACCATTATTAGTGCGAACATATATGTTGTTCAAGCTTTCGGGAGTACCACGATAAGCAGCATCAGCCTGAATCATTACACGGTACTGCTTACCAAACTCGTTAAAGTTTGAAGCATATAAACCACCGTAATATCCTTGCAGGGTACTTAGTACCGAACTTACCGGGATATTGGCATCTTTACATTTTGGCACATTAACATCAACCTGGTACTGCGGGAAGTTAGTATTGAAGAAGGTAGTAGCATATTGTATTTCCGGGCGTTTGTTTAACGCAGCCAGGAACTTGCCGTTTACTTCCACAAAGTGAGAGATATCGCCGCCGGTTTTATCCTGCAACTGGAACTCAAAACCACTGCTGTTACCAAAACCTTGCAATGATGGTGGCACCAGGAACAAAATACGAGCCGCTTTAATGCTTGCGGTCATGCCGAATAGTTTGCCCGTTACGGCATTCACATCGTGTTCTTTACCTTTACGCTGATCCCACGGTTTAAGCTTGATGAAGATTACGCCGTAAGAACCACCCGCGCCACTTAAGATGCCCTGACCAGCAATACGTGTAGCCGATTCAACCTCAGGCAAGCTGCTTGCAATGTTGGCTACTTGGTTAGCTACCTCAGTGGTGCGCTCTAAAGAAGAGGATGGTGGTAAAGAGATATCACCGATAATAAAGCCTTGATCTTCGTTAGGCACGAATGCGCTTGGTGTAATTTTTAACAAGAACCAGAACAACACGCCAAATACGGCAATAGCACCTACAGCAATCCATTTTTTAGCAGACAGGAATTTAACTGAACGTCTGTATTTTTCAGTCATGGCATCGAAGCCGGTGTTGAAAGCAGTATAAAAACGGTGTAAAAAGCTGGTGTTATGATGCTCGCCTTCGGCATGTGGCTTTAATAACAATGCGCAAAGTGCCGGACTTAAGGTTAGCGCGTTAACTGCCGAAATCAAGATTGATATGGCCAGCGTTAAACCAAACTGTTTATAAAACACACCGCTAGAACCGGTAATAAAAGAAACCGGAATAAACACGGATGCCATAACCAGCGTAATGGAAATAATAGCGCCGCTAATCTCGCTCATGGCTTCTGTAGTTGCCGCTCTGGCTGATTGTGCGCCATGGTCAAGTTTGGCGTGTACCGCTTCCACAACCACAATAGCATCATCCACTACGATACCAATAGCCAGTACCAAGGCGAACAAGGTTAATAAGTTGATGGTAAAGCCGAATAGTTGCAGGAAGAAGAAGGTACCCACAATAGCTACCGGTACTGCAATAGCCGGAATTAAAGTAGAACGGAAATCTTGCAGGAAAACGAATACTACAATAAATACCAATACGAAAGCTTCAATCAGTGTATGAATTACCTTTTCGATAGATACGTCCAGGAATTCGTTTGCACTAAAAATTGGAATAGCTTTAACACCAGCCGGGAAGCTTTTTGAAGCATTGGCAATAGTTTCTTCGCACTGCTTAATCATCTCGTGCGCGTTGGAACCTGCAGTTTGGTAAACGGCAACGGCAATAGAAGGATTACCATTAGTTTGAGAGTTGCTCGCATAACTTAAAGAACCAAGTTCAACACGTGCCACGTCTTTTAAGCGTAACAATTGCCCGTTAGTGCCTGATCGGATTACAATGTTGGAAAACTCCGCAGGTGTTTTTAAACGGCCCTTGTATTTTAATACATACTGGAATGATTGATTGCTGTTTTCACCAATTTTACCTGGAGCAGCCTCAATATTTTGTTCAGCTAAGGCGGCATTAACATCATCAGGTACCAAACCATAAGTGGCCATGACATCAGGCTTCAGCCAAATACGCATCGAGTAATCCTGCTGGCCAAATACGCTGGCATCACCTACACCATTAATACGTTTTAATTGCGGAAGCAAGTTGATGTTGGCATAATTCTGTAAGAAAGTCTGGTCGTAAGATTTATTTGAACTGGAAATGGCAAACACCATCACCATACTGCTTTGTTGTTTAGCAGTAGTCACACCCGCTTTGGTTACCTCGGCAGGCAGCAAAGGCGTAGCTTTTGATACCCGGTTTTGTACGTTAACCGCCGCCAAATCGGGGTTGGTACCCAGTTTAAAGTAAACGGTAATGTTGGCTGTACCATCATTACTGGCGGTCGAGGTCATGTAGGTCATGTTCTCCACACCATTTATCTGTTCCTCCAACGGAACAATAACGCTGTTCATTACTACATCGGCGTTGGCACCAGTGTATGATGCAGAAACCTGCACCGTTGGCGGTGCAATTTCGGGGTATTCAGATATGGGAAGCGAGGTAAGCCCCAATATACCCAGTATAACGATAATGACCGATATAACGGTAGATAATACCGGCCTTTCAATAAATTTGCGTAACATACGAGTTGTTTAAGCTGAATAGTTTAAAGCGGATGCTTATAGCAATAACCGCTGGTAATTAGGTATCGGTTATTGATTTAGGTTTTGATAAACCTGGCTGTCCTGCATCGGTTCAGGTTTTATTTTAACCGCATCTTGTAACGAGCTGGTGCCATCATACACCACGCGGTCGCCATTTTTTAAGCCGCTGGTTACCACATAGTATTGGCCGGCTGCTAAATCCATAATCTCGATTTCTACACTTTTTACGGCGTTGCTCTGGTCAACTACATATACAAAGTGTTTACCCTGTAACTCGTAAGTTGATTTTTGAGGAACCAGAATGCCTTGTTTAACTTGTTGCGGAATGCGTACCGAAGCACTGCTACCACTGCGCAGCAAACCAACCGGGTTAGGGAAGGTAGCCCGAAAGCTTGCCGAACCAGTTTCGGTGCTAATTAAGCCACCAATAGTTTCAACGCGGCCTTTGTCTGGGTAAGTACTGCCGTCGGCCAAAATCAGGGTTACTGGTGGTGTATTGGCTAGTTTTTCGTTGAGAGAACGACCTTTCACCGTTCTTGAAAAATCAAGTAGTTGCTTTTCGTTCAATGAAAAGTAAGCATATACTTTACCGATGTTTGATATAGTAGTAAGCGGCTGTGCGTTGGTACTGCTTACCAAACTTCCGGTTTTATAAGGCAAGGTACCAACCACACCATTAACCGGGCTGGTAATAGTAGTATAACCCTGGTTAGTGCGGGCATTAGATAAAGCTGCTCTGGCTTGCGTTAAGGCTGCCTTACGTGCCTGTAAGGTGTATTGAGCCGATTCCAGTTCATAATGGCTGATGATATCTTTTTCAACCAGTGGTTTGGCTTTGTTGACCTGTAACTGGGCTGCACTTACATCGGCCTGCGCGCTGCTGATGGCTGCTGCGGCAGTGTTAACTTCCTGCGTGTACTGTGGTGCATTAATTCTGAAAAGTAATTGTCCTTTCTTAACCACCGAACCTTCGTCGATGTAAATTTTATCCACAAAGCCATCCACTTTAGGGCGTATCTCAATGTTTTGCTCACCTTGTAAGGTGGCTGGATAATCGGAGTTCAAAGTGGCCGACTGGTTAGACACGGTAAATACCTGGTAGCTCTGCGGCGCCTGCGGACCGCCCATAGGACCCGCACCGCCTGCTTGGTCTTGCTTACCGCCGCACGATGAAAATAGGAGAGTAGCTATAACTGTTACTGAAGTTAAAAGGTTGCTCTTTTGCATTTTTATTAAGGGGGAGTTCATGAATATGTATGTTGATAATTTAAGTTGCTGAGTAAGGGTTATTTTTTAGTAAAGCCGTTTAGTTAATAAATAGAATATCAATAATCATTTTTTTACGTTCGTTAAGCAGCTTTTCATACTGCTGGGCGCTTAACTCAAAAAGCCATTGAAACAGGGTGCGGGTAAGCAGTGGGTAAGCCATCAACGAAAACAGGTTTACCATGAAATTAACAGGCTTCATTTTCTTTACGGTGCCTTTATCCATCTCCATTTGTATTTCTTTCAGAAACCCCGCTAGTACCGGCGAACGCTCTTTTTCGGGTGTTACATAACCGTGTGCGTTAATTTCACTAATCATAAATGCTTCTTTATAGGGGTAAGCCACTAATTCGGCATAAAACAGCTCAATGAACTTTTCAATCTTTTTTTTGAACTGCAGCGTAGAGGCTAAAACCTCGTCCATGCGCTGGCAAGTTTCGCCTATAGCTTCCTGGAATACCTTTTCAAACAGCACATCTTTCGAGCGGAAATAATAATTAACCAATGTTCTTGTTACTCCTGCTGCATCCGCAATGTCTTGCGTGGTGGCGTTTAATTTGCCTTCGGAAAAAAATATGCGTTTGGCAGTATCTTTAATTAATTGTTCGGCGCCGGTATCTCTTACGCCCATAGTTTTACTTTCTTGTTTGACATTTTCGTCAGGCAAAAGACGGTAAATGTTGAAATTCAAATGTCAGACAATCTTCATCTTTATGTATTATTCTATTTGCTGAATAGTTGCTTTATGCTGTTTATAAATTGCGCTATTTGTTGGCATAGTGTATTGTGTTTAAGGGTGTGTTGGTAAATTTGTTCTAATTAATCAACTTATATAATTATATAATTAACTCATTATTAAATATTTCTAATGATAGAAATTAGTGGTATTGTTTGAATTTGTTTCCATAAGAAAGAGGTGCTTGTATAATCTGTGTGTCATTAATTAGTTGCAAATGTAAACTAAGTTGACCAATATAGTCAACTTAGTTTACATTTGTTGCGTTAATTTGATTTTTATGAATGCACTCAACCTAAATTATATTTTTCTAATTGTTTCTAAGGCCGCCTCTAGTTCATCACTTACAGGTTTGTTTAAAGGTGCAGCTAATGAAGTAGTAAAACAAAGCTTTCCTGGCGCTGAAAACATCAGTGCTGATTTTATTTTACTACTAATTCGAAATTACTTTTTTGCTATCACCAGCTTTTTCATTTCCCTGGTTGTAGTATTGCAGTTTTGGAGCAACAGCAAACTGGTAGCAATGCGCCATAGCCTTTCTCATCTGTTTCACAAATCAGTATCTACTAAGTTTCATGATGCTTCGGGCTTGCTGAAAGGTTGTACTATGCTGTTGGTGCTGCTGGGTTTTAGCTTGGCAGCTACTGCACAAAACACCGTAGTAAAAGGTACCATTACGGATGCTAAAACACACGAGCCTTTAGGCTATGTAACGGTTGCATTTGCCGGCAGTACGCGCGCTGCTAGTACTAACGACCAAGGTAAATTCACCCTAACTGCTACTGATAGCCACTATACGCAATTGAAAGTATCGTTTGTAGGTTATAAAACGGTATTGAAAACTATTGAGGCAGGCAAAGAACAAATGGTGAACATTGCCTTGTGGGAAGATAAGCAAGTACTGAACGAGGTAGTGGTAAAAGCCGGCAAGAAATCCAAATACCATAATAAAGGTAACCCCGCGGTGGAGTTAATTCGAAAAGTAATTGCACATAAAAACCAGAACCGACTGGAAAACTATAATTATGCCGAATACCGCCAGTACGAGCGCATGAACTTTTACCTGAGCAACCTATCAGAAAAGTTCAAGAACAAGCGCTTATTTAAAAATTATCAGTTCATGTTTCAGGAGCAGGATTCAACCGCTATAGGGGGTAAAAACCTGCTGCCTATTTATATGGAAGAAAAATTATCGCAAAATTATTACCGCAAGGCGCCTTATGCCAAAAAGCAAATTATTGAAGGCACCAAGCAGGTAAAGTACGATGAAAAGTTTATTGATAACCAGGGTTTATCGGCTTATTTCAACCGTTTGTACCAGGATATTAATATTTACGATAACAACGTTTCATTGGTTACCAATCAACTGTTAAGTCCTATCGCCGATCATTCGCCGGATTTTTATAAGTTTTTTATCACCGATACCCTGAAAGATCAGTCGCCGCAGTTGATTGAGCTAAGCTTTACACCACGCAACACCAACGATTTGCTGTTTGAAGGTAAGCTGTACGTAACTATGGATGGCAACTATGCGGTAGAGCGCGCTTTGCTTACGGTAAACAAAAACATCAACCTAAACTTTGTGCGCCAGATGCAAACCACCCTGGCTTTTGAAAAAAACGCCGACGGCAAGTACCACTTGAGCCAAAGTGATTTGAAAATGGAGTTTGGTATCAATAAAAACAAAGGCGGCGGTATTTACGGCGAACGTAAAGTGATTCTGGATAGCTTTATGGTGAATAAAGTGCAAGCTAAGCAAGTGTATGATGGCCCCGCACAAGTATATGCCATGAACTCGGATAGTAAAGATGATAAGTACTGGACCATGAGCCGCCCTGATACCATCCCGCCAGCACAGGCCGGCATCTATAAAAATATTGATAGCCTGCAAACCATCCCGTCCTTCAAACGCACGGCTGATTTGGTAACGCTTTTTGTGGCTGGTTATAAAAATCTGGGGCCGTTTGAAGTAGGACCGGTTAATACTTTTTACAGCTTTAACCCGGTGGAAGGTTTCAGAGGGCGTTTAGGTGGCCGCAGTACGCCAGAGTTCAGCAAGCGGTATTATTTTGAAACTTACGGTGCTTACGGTACCCGCGACCAGCAGTTTAAATATTTTCTAAGTTCTACTTATTCGCTCAACAATAAATCTATTTACGCTTTTCCGCAAAGCTATGTTCGGGCCAGCTATCAGCATGACACTAAAATACCGGGTCAGGAGTTGCAGTTTGTGGAGGAAGATAACTTTTTGCTATCCTTTAAGCGTGGTAATAATGATGTTTGGCTATACAACAATATTTTCAGGTTAGATTATGTGCATGAGTTTGAAAACCATTTTTCATACCATGTAGGCTTCAAAAAATGGGATCAGAGTCCTGCCGGAGCTTTGTACTTTAAAAATTTGGTAGGTGCCCAGCTAAGTAATGTAAATGAAGTGCATACTTCAGAAGTATCGCTGGAGTTACGTTATGCTCCTCACGAAAGGTTTTATCAAGGTAAATTATACCGTACGCCCATCATCGACCGATATCCTATATTTACTTTACGCTATAACCAGGGCATTAACGGCTTATGGGGTGGTAATTATAATTACCAGAATGTTACAGCCAACATCAATAAACGCTTTTACTTATCGCAACTGGGTTATACTGATGTAACTGCCGAGGGTAATTATATATTTGGCAATGGCATACCGTTCCCGCTGTTGGATATTCATCATGCCAACCAAACGTATGCTTTTCAGCTACAATCGTATAACCTCATGAACTTCCTAGAGTTTGTAAGCGATCATTACGCCAGCATCAACATCGACCATAACTTTAACGGGTTTTTCTTTAACAAGGTGCCACTATTCAAAAAGTTAAAATGGCGCGAAATTGTGGATGTTAAAGCTTTATGGGGCGGAGTAAGAAGCCAGAATAATCCGGCTAATAATGCATCATTGCTGCGCTTTCCATTAAATGGTTCAGGTTCGGCAGGTACTTATACACTAAATAATGGCCCTTATGTAGAAGGTAGTGTGGGTGTAGGTAATATCCTCAAACTGTTGCGCGTTGACCTGGTTCACCGCTTTACCTACCTGGATAACCCCGGCGCACCTGCATGGGGCATCAGAACCATGATTAAATTTGATTTTTAATAGTATGTTCGTAAACTTAGCTGGCTTTTATAACGTTTAGCCTAAGTAGGGCAACAAACCCCAAGGAGGGTATCCTCCCAGCAGGAGTACGTATATTATGAAAATCATGCAACCCAAAGATGTGCTTGTTAAACTGGTTTACTTATTAAAGCGCCACACCGAGGAGTGGGCTAATAAGCGATTGTGCTGTGGCGCCCAGTGTTTTAACAATGCACATTTGCCTATGTTTATGAGCATTGGTACAGAAGGTGTATCTAACAACGAATTAGCAGGCAAGCTGAATGTAACCAAACAGGCAGCCAGTAAAATAATGAAAGCACTGGAGGCCGATGGTTTGGTGAGAAGTGAAAAAAGCCCTAACGATGCGCGTAGCGTTATGCTGTACATGACGCCTAATGGGCAAAAATTATATGAATACCTGCATTCGCAGGTATTCGAGTTAGAAGAGCAATATAAAAAGCAGGTAGGTATTAAAAACTATGAAATTGCTGTTGATGTAATGCAGAAACTCATCAAGTTTCATGAACAGCATAATGGCGGTATTGAGAACTACTAAAGTGTTTTAATACAACCCGCAATTATTCGCCACCAGGCGGCGGGCCACCCATGCCTCCTCCAGGCGGCGGACCTCCTGCACCTGGCCCATCACCCGGGCCGGGGCGTTTACCGGCAAACTTTTGCAACCTTAGCGTGAACGATAGCAGATAATATCTGCCCAAGCGGTTAGCTTGTGTTTGGGTAACATAGCTACCGGTTTGGGTGGTAGTAAATCCGGTATTCTGGTTAAACAAATCATAAGCAGATAGCCGTAGGGTACCCACATTTTGTTTCAGAAAACGACGCTCTACATAAGCATTCAGAATGTTGGGGTTGGTAGCACCCTGGTAGCCTTTGTAAATGGTTTTGGTATAGTCATAGCTCAGTACCCAGTTTTTCCAGAAGTAGTTTTTACCACTTACTCCCAGGTTGATAGTTCTGAAGTTGTTGTTGCTGTTATTTTGCGGTAGCGAATTGTTCGTTTTGGTAATGCTGTAACTGGCATTAGCTTCGGCATCAATAATATCAGTTATATCTACCCGGAAGCGTGTGCCTTGTGTAAGGATCAGGTTTTTGGCAATGTTTTTTGCCGTGTTCATCGCATACGTAGCCGAATCTACATTACTAATGTATGAAATGTTATTGTTGTAAGTAACGTTACCATTAACAAATAACGTGTATTTACGTTTTTCCCAAGGCTTGGCATACATGTAAAAACCAGAAGCTGAATAAAAGCCATCAGCATTTAAGTACTGAGTAAGTATAGTTCCGGCCAGTTTGGGGTTAGGTGTGTACACCTGCGGGTAAGTGATACTGTTAGCTACAATCTTATTATCTGTTTTGGTGAATGATAAGTTAGTAAACAACACATTGCCTGATTGGAAATTAAACTGGTTATAGCGAATAGATAAGTTATTATTAAATTCTGGCTTTAAAGAGCTGTTACCCTGCACCGGATAGGAAGCGTTTGAAAAATCGATAACAGGCTGCAATTCATTATAAGTAGGCTGGTTGCTGGCGCCATTGTAGTTTAAGCTGAACGATTGGCTGCGCGATACATTATAAATAAAGCGAGCTGTAGGAGCTATGTTAAAGGTAGTAACGTGCGTATTTGTACTTGTATTTACCGAATGTCCATTAAGTATAGCCGGTTGGGCAGCTATACCTAACGTATAATTATATTTCTTCTCAATAAACCGATAGTTCAAGCCAAAGCGGTTGGTGATAAAGGTATAATTGTAATCGTTGCTCAGCAAATCATAACGGTTACGGGTGTTGGCAGTGGTAAGCGTATCGGTTTCTTTATCTGAAGTAGTATAAGCATAGTGATAGGCATACGTAAGTTCCAGGAATGATCGTTTGCTGAGTGGTTCCAGGTAAGAAAGGTTGGTACTTACACTATCCAGTTTTACATTGGTGCTGATGAGCTGATTGGTAGGTGCATTAGCTGTACCCGTTAAGTAATTGTAAACAGGATTTTGGGTTTGTGTAAGCTTGGTGGAACCCGCACTGGCATTAATGCTGAAATTACGCCCGTGTGAGTTAAAACGATGATTGTATAATACATTACCCCCAAAGTTAGGCGCTGATGAATTTAAGCTGGAAGCCAAAGTGTAATCAGTAATGGTTTGGCTGTTGCGAAGCAATGTACTGCTTTGGGTTAAATCGGTGTTGATACCCGCATAAGTAACGGTTGGCGTTATTTTCAAATAGTTTACCGAATCAATTTTGTATTCTATGTTGAAATTAAAGCGATGGTTAATCTTTTCGTCGGTTTGATTATTACTCTGGTTATTGATAGTAGGCGAGGTAAGCGAATTATTTTTCTGGATACTGGAACTGATAGTATTGGTAGTATTATCTGAAAAACTGTAGCTACCGTAAGTTGTAATTTTTTTACCCCAAGAGTCGCGGTAGTTAAAACCTAATGAGCGTGTAGTGGTAATACCGTTGGTGTTTGAAGTGGAACTTGCACCTGGTGGAGGCCCGCCAGGGCCGCCGCTGCGAGGCCCACCCGAACCAAAGCTAAACAGGTTGGTATTGGTGTTGTTAAAGCTGCCTAATAATGCCAGCTGGCGGTCGCCTTTAAAGCTGAATACGTTGGCTGATGCTACGTAGCGGTTATCTTCATCTTTACCGGCTATAGCTTTCTGGGCATCTGAACCATCGCCCACCGTTGCCTGGCCAAAGTAGCCGTAATTTTTATCTTGTTTAATGGTGATGTTCAATATTTTTTCGGGCTCTCCACTTTTTACGCCGGTTAAGTTAGCCTGGTCGCCGTAATCATCAATCAACTGTATATTTTGTACCACATCGGCCGGTAAGTTTTGGGTGGCAGTTTTTAGGTCGCCGCCAAAAAAATCCTTGCCGTTTACACGAACTTTGGTTACGCTTTTACCCTGTGCCGTTACATTGCCATCTTTATCTACATCAACACCCGGCAGCTTTTTTAACATATCCTGAACAGGTGCACCTTCCCTTACTTTATAAGCATTGGCATTAAAGTCGGTAGTGTCTTCTTTTAACTTTATGGGGTTAACATCGGTAATGGTTACACTTTTAAGCAGGGTAGATTCTGTTTTTAAAATAATGGTGCCTGTATTTACCGATTTGTTATCGGCTGCAAATGAAAACTGCTTTTGGTAAGCAATATAACCGATGGAAGATACCCGGATTATGAATTGATTGTTTTTAACTGTCGGAAAGCTGAAAGCCCCATTGGCATTGGTAACTGTAGTAACACTATCATGGCCGGCAATTAGTTTAACGGTTGATCCTGGCAGGGTAATGCCGGTTGAATCTTTAACTACGCCTGTTACTTCGCGCGTGGTTTGTGCAAAAGAAAGTTTCGTGATAAAAACGAGAGTAATAAATAACAATAGCTGCTTCAAGGCCTGGTAATTAAAATGCTCTTTGCCAGTAACTGCGTACCTTAATTTAGGGAGGTCCCGGTGGCGTAGGTAACAGTTACGGCGCGGAGCTGAGGTGAAAGAATGATACAAGAATAGGTATCAGCATACACCGCTAAAAACAAAATATACCAGCCGGTAAAATGTAGCGACCACTACACTTTTTACCACGACAGCATTTTGCAGGAAAACCAGATGAGGCCAGGTTAGCTGCCTAAGTGAATGGTAAGTTCGGTAGTAAAAGAGTTGTTCTGGCTGGATATGTTCAGGCTGTGCCTGCCGGGGTATAATATAGCTAATCGACGTTGTACATTGCTTAAACCAATGCCCGAGCTTTTATCCTTTGATACATCCAGCGTACTAATGGCATTAACTACCTTAAACTGAAGCGTTCGGTTCTCATCTTCCTGTATGTTTAATGAAATCAGAATTAGTGGTTGCTCAATCATGCCGGTGCCGTGTTTAAAAGCATTTTCCACAAACGGAATCAGCAGCATAGGTTCAATGGTGTATAGGTCGGGGTTGCCTGATACATTAAGGTGTACTTTAACCTCGTTGCCAAAGCGTAGCATTTGCAATTTGATGTAGCTTTTCAAATATTCAATTTCTTTGGTTAGTTGCACCTTGTTATCGTCGCTCTCATAAAGCATGTAGCGCATAAGCTGCGATAGGTTAACAATGGCAGGTTCCAGCTCATCAGATTTTTTGCGGGCAAGCGCCACCAGGTTGTTTAAAATATTAAACATAAAATGCGGACTGATTTGCGACCGCAAAAAGTTTAGCTCGGTTTGCAAATGCACCGTTTCGCGTTCCTGCAACAGTTGGCGCCGTGAGGCATCATCCAGTATTACACGGTAGCAGAAGCTGCATAGTAAAGCAATAAATACCGATAGTATCGGCATGTAGTAGCGCGGTCCGCCTGGAGGAGGGCCAAATTGTTGGTGTGCCATGTGGCTCGAATCGGCTTGGTGCGAAAATTCATAAGCTTGATGCGGTACGGCTACTAGCAATTTCCAATACAATAAGTATAAGGCTACAATAACCAGGTTGGATACAATATACCAGCCTGTGCTTTTGTTACTGAGTAACGGATAAATAAAATAGGTATGAACATAAAATATACACAACAGTAAAAAATTGGAGGTAACTGTAGTAATTAAAAAATGGCGGTGTGCTTCGGCTGGTATGTTGGCTGGCCCTGATAAAAACGGCAGTACCAGCAGCAAAAACCATATCACTACCGGAATCGTGTTGTAAAGCCAAGGTTTACCAATAAGTTTTTTCATACGTTGTACAAATAAAATCAGAATTTATCAGGATGCCACACGAATGAGATAAGCCTGCCGATTGCGACGACGAACCCGGTTGTATGCCTGTTATGGAACTTCACAATCAGTCATTAAAAAGGTGATGTTAATGGCTATAGAGGCTAATTATCTACACAAAACAGGTGTTGGTCTATAAACTCTTGCCGGCTAGTACTAAATGCCGTTATATAGGGTTAAAAGTAAAATCTTTTACTCATGATATCTCCCATTCATAAAGAATATTTTAGGGCAGAGCAAGAGGCAAGTTATGTGTATCTGTACATCAATCAATACCGGGAGCTGTTTACCGGAAAAGCGCAGATTGAATTATGTACAGAAATTAACCCGTGCCGCTGCTGGATCAAACACGATTTACTGCTGCCGCTTGTTGACGATGCATTCAGGTCGGGCATAATCAATGTTCAGGCACCTGCCCTTTGTTTTAATTTGAAATTGACTGAATGCTATTTAACCTTTGGTGTGCAGTACGTTTTTAATCCGGCTATTCATGATGAACGTACTAGGGTAGCCTTCATGAAAACCGAAAATCAATTAAAAGTTCATTATCCTGAGCAATACATTTTGCGCAGAGATTATTATGAAGATACCTACTCCGTAATACTGCAATTACAATTAACATGATGCGTTGCCTGATAATAGATGATGAGCCTTTGGCTTTAGAACTGCTGGAAGATAATATTAGCCAGGTAGCTAACCTGCAACTAACAGGTAGTTGCCGCAATGCCGCACAGGCTATGCAAATTATGCAGCAGCAACCCATTGATTTGATTTTTTGTGATATTCAGATGCCTGGTATTAATGGGTTGCAACTGGTAAAAAGCCTTACCCAAAAGCCGCTGGTTATTTTTGTAACGGCCTATCAGGAGTTTGCGCTGGATGGTTTTGAGTTGGATGTGGTGGACTACTTGTTGAAACCCGTAGCTTTTGAACGTTTTTTAAAAGCTTGTAATAAAGCATCAAACCTGTTCGAGCTAAACAAAAAACAAGCCGATGAGCCTGTGGTAAAAAACCGCAACCACCTTTTTGTGTATGCCGATTACAACCTCATTAAAATCAGCCATGCTGATATTACGCATATTGAAGGGTTGAAAGATTACGTAAAGCTGTATCTCATTAATCAGCCTAAACCTATTCTATCCCGAATGACCATTAAGGCCTTGGAAGAGCAGTTACCTTCCGAACAGTTTTACCGGGTGCATAAATCATACATTGTCAATCTGGAGCATGTGGTATCTATCCGTAAAGGACGAATTAAGATAGGTAATGCTGAAGTGCCATTCAGCGATAACTATAAGGAGGCTATCAGCCGCATGACGGGTAAGCTGCATTAAACTGCGGCACAAGCGGCGGTTTGGTCTACATTATTGTTGGTCTTATCTCATTTATTTCCCATCTCTGACTAGTTAATGCAACTTCGACCTAATCCCTGATGAGTTGATGAAGAAACTTTTCCTTCCACTGCTGTTAATTTTAACTATTTTATCTGTAGCTGCACAAGCGCAGCAGACCAAGCAAATATTGAAAAAAGCGACGGTTGACCATTTTTTTACTGGCCCTTTAGACCAGATGATGGACACCTTGTCGATACAATATCGGATACCCATTGTATTTGAGCGCGACTCGTTGCATCAAATGGATATTGCCGAACACTTTTTTAATGAATCGCTGATGTCGGTATTGAAGCATGTTTGCCGGGCTAATAATTTACAATACTGGATTGAAAATGATGGTACCCTATACATCATGCAACGCCCGGATGATTTGCCCAGGTTAAGAAAAATGTACTCGTTTAGAAAATCGGCATTTAAAATAAAACCAGTTGCCTTACCGGCTCCCAAAGGACCGCCTACTCGCTTTAGCTTTGCCTTAACCGGTAAAGTAACCGACCAGAATACCGGCGAATCATTACCCGGGGCCAGTGTTAAAGTCAGGAACATAGATTTAACTACCCTCACCAATGCTAATGGTAACTTTACCTTACTGAATGTACCGAGCGATACGGTAGCCATTGAAGTATCTTACGTAGGCTATCAGCCTGATGTATTTCGGTTAAGCAGCGATAAACTGGATGGCTCATTGGTGCTGGCTTTGTACCCGACCATGAATGCCCTGAATGAGGTAACCGTAACTGGCAAAAAAGCTGGCGTACTGAATACCGATAGTAAAAAAGTGAGTGTTTTACAGCTTACCCCGGCTGCACTTGATAAACTGCCCAACATTGGCGAACGCGACGTAATGCGGGCTTTTCAGTTGATGCCTGGCGTGAGTGCCACCAACGAGTCTTCATCTGGTGCGTACGTGCGTGGCGGAACACCCGATCAGAACCTGGTACAGTTTGATGGTTTTACGGTGTATCAGGTAGATCACTTGTATGGCTTCTTTAGCGCCTTTAATAGTAATGCTGTTCGGGATTTGGAACTTTATAAAGGTGGTTTTTCCGCTAAATACGGCGGGCGCCTATCCAGCGTTACTGATATTCGTGGTAAGGATGGGAATAAAAATGAAGCCAACATTGGTGGCGATTTAAGTTTGCTTAGTACCAACATTTACGCCGAAACTCCCATAGGGAGCAAATCATCGGTATTGGTAGCTTTTAGGCGATCGTATCAAGGGCCGCTGTACGATAAAATTTTTGGTCAGTTCAATACGTCAACCACTACTAACAATGCTCCGGGTGGCGGTCCCGGTGGACGTGGCGGTTTTGCCAACCTATTTACGCCATCTTCGCATTTTTATGACTTTAACGCCAAATACACTTACGCACCTTCATCAAGAAACACCTTTAGCTGGACGTTTTATAGTGGTTCGGATGATTTAAATAATACGCGTGGTTTAAACTTTCCTAACCGTTCATCAAGCAGTAACAGCATTACGGTGAATGATTATCTGAAATCAGGCAACATTGGTTCAAGTTTAAAATGGTCAACTACTGCCGGGCGTAAGCTGTTTGGTAATACCATACTGAGCTACTCCGGGTTCTGGAGTGATCGTAATCGGGGCATGACTGGCAGCGTTACCGATAGCGGCGTTACAAAATCGATAAATAACAGCATGGTGGAAACCAACCGCTTGCACGATGTAAGCTTGAAATCAGATTGGGAATTGCAAACTGGTTCTAAAGTGAAATTACTGTTTGGTGGTTATGCATCTTACCTGAACATTAAATATTTATACACGCAAAACGATACTTCTAAACTAATTGACCAGCATAATACCGGCGTAATAACCGGCGGTTACGGCGAACTGGAAATAGACCCGAATAGTAAACTCCATTTGCAACCAGGATTGCGCGCCACCTATTATACGCCTACAGGTAAATTTTATCCGGAGCCGCGCTTTTCGGCAACATATGATTTAACCAGTAATTGGAAACTGAAAGCAGCCACCGGCCGCTACTATCAATTTACCAATCGGGTAACACGGGAGGATATTACCGGCGGCGATCGTTATTTCTGGACGCTGGCTAATAACAGTAGCACCCCGGTAGGCTCAGCTAACCATTTTATTGGTGGTTTTAGTTATGAAACAAATAACTGGCTATTTGATGTAGAAGGCTATTACAAAAAGCTGGATGGTTTAACCGAATATTCCATCAGGCAGCAGGGTGGAGGCGGGCCGTTTAGCGCCGGCAGTACGCAAACTATTACTGAAAATTATTACACGGGTTCAGGCTATGCGAAAGGAGTTGAGTTTTTAGTGCAAAAGAAAGTTGGCCTGTACACCGGTTGGATTGGTTATACTTTGGCACAAGCCCGCAATAAGTTTCCGGCCTATCAGGATGGTTATTTTGCCTCACCGCAAGATATCAGGCACGAGTTTAAATCCATCAACATGTACCATTGGCAGCGATGGAGCTTTGCCGCCGTATTTATATTCAGTACCGGGCACCCTTACACGGCACCGCTGGGCAGCTATACCGTTACCAACATTGATGGTAATAAAACCACTTACTTAACCATTAGCGGTAAATATGGTGAACGCCTGCCTGATTACCACCGACTGGATTTATCGGCAACTTACGATTTGCTTAAAATTGATGGTCGCAAGTACGGCAGTATAGGTATATCCCTCTTCAATGTATACAACCACGTGAATACCTGGTACAATGAATATTATATTCAGAATAATCAGGTAATTACCTCAACTATCCGCTATCTGGGTTTTACGCCTAACATTACACTGAGCTTGAAAATAAAATAATGAGTAAATATATACATTTCTTTATTGGGCTGATGGCTTTGGCTGTAATGGCCTCTTGTAAAAAAGAGTCCACTTCAACCGTGGCTAATGAACCCGTTGTGGTTGGTTACTTATTGCCCGGTCAGCCGGTAAGCATTAAAGTTTATCAGCAAAAAGGCCTTACTGATACTGCTACCTTTGGTGCATTAATCAGCGGCTTAAAGCTTACTGTATCTGATGGTAGCAAAACCGTGCAGTTAACCGAGACAGCTACCGGTACTTATACCTACAGTGATCTTTCGTTCCTGGTTGCGGGTAAAACCTATTCGCTACAGTTTGCCTATAACGGAGCTAACGTATCAGCCAGTACACTAATGCCGGCTAAGCCTACGGGTTATAAAGCCAGTCGCACCAGTGCCAATATTCCAACCACGAACAGCGTATCATACAACAGTGATATAGCTGTAACATACACCTGGAACAACCCCGACTCGCTGTACCACGTGCTAGTTTTCAAAAACGATGATCCCAGTCCTTACAATATCAATTTGCGCGCTAACGATTTGGTGAATTTTACTTTGAATGCTGAACGAAATGCCTCTTTTAATCTTTATTACCGAACGTTGAACTATATTGGAACCTACCGGGTAATACTGTATAGCGTAAATAAAGAATACATTAATGCACTAAGCAGTAACGCCAATAGTTCATCGCAAAGCTTAACTAACCCGCCAACCAACATTACCAATGGCTTCGGTATTTTTACGGCCATGCAGTCTGATACGGTTGCGCTTACACTAACGCAATATTAAAAAAGGCAGGGTAACAACCTTGCCTTTTTTAATATCGGGCCTTATAGCTTATGTATCATTTTCATACAAGCTGCTGGTCAATCTTGCAATTTTGTATCTTGCCCGCATCAACCCACATAAGTTCATGAAGGTTAAATCACTACTTTTATTTTTGTTTTTGGGTGCAGAATTGGGTAATGCGTATGCCCAGCACCGTGAGCGCCAAACCCATACCAACGATACTATAACTTCTAATTATCAGCCTCAAGAGCTGTTTTCGCCTTTGTTTTATCAGGAAAAAGGCAACGAGTTTCATTCAGCCAACGGTAACCCCGGGCCTAAGTACTGGCAAAACCGGGCCGACTATGTGCTGAAAGCTGCTATTGATACTGTGAGCAAAACGTTAACCGCTACCGAAAATATTACTTATACCAACAACAGCCCTGATGCTTTAGGTTATCTATGGTTGCATCTCGACCAGAACACGTATAAAAAAGATGCCCGTTCTAACTTTTACACAGGCACGGCAGCCACGCAACACACTACCGGCTACCAGTTAGAAGAGGTGCAACTTATACAAAACGGCAAAACTTATAAAGCCGATTACATAGTTACCGATACCCGCATGCAAATACGCCTGCCACAAGCGGTAAGTGCCGGTGGTGGTAAAATTAGTATTGCCATTAAGTACCATTACACTATACCAGGCACCTTTGGTAACCGTACCGATTATTCGTACACCAAAAATGGGGCGATATACGAAATAGCCCAATGGTTTCCGCGCATGTGCGTGTATGATGACACTCATGGCTGGGATACCTTGCCGTTTTTAGGTAGTGGTGAGTTTTACCTGGAGTACGGTGATATGGATTATTCGGTGACCCTGCCGGCTAACATGATTGTAGCTGGCAGCGGCGAGTTGGTAAACCCCACTGAAGTACTATCGCCTCAGCAAATCAGTCGCCTGAATGCAGCGCGTAATAGTGATAAAACCATCATGATTCGTACACTGGCCGAAGTAAAAGAAGCCGTTGCGCATCCGCAGAAGAAAGGTAACCTGACTTGGCATTTTAAAATGTTGAATACGCGCGATGTGGCATTTGGTGCTTCCAAAGCTTACATCTGGGATGCTGCCCGCATTAATTTGCCTGGTGGCAAAAAAGCTTTGTCCATGTCGGTTTACCCGGAAGAAAGTGCCGGTAATGACGCTTGGGGCCGTTCAACCGAATATTTGAAAGGTGCTGTAGAACATTTTTCTGAAAAATGGTTTGTGTACCCTTATCCGGTAGCCATTAACGAGGCCGGTACTGCAGGTGGTATGGAATACCCCGGTATTTTGTTTGATGGTATAGGCGATAAGGGTAAAGATTTGTTTTCGGTTACTGCGCATGAGATTGGGCACAACTGGTTCCCGATGATTGTAGGTTCTGATGAACGCCGCTTTGCTTTTATGGATGAAGGCTTTAATACCTTTGTGGATATTTATGCCAACGATGTTTTCAACAAAGGCGAATATGCCCCTAAGCGCGATGGCGAATACGCTCCCAACGGTGGCAACCCGGCCGATGAAATTATCCCAACGATTACCGATCCTAATGCACCCATCATCATGACAGCAGCTGATGCCGTGAGTGAGCGTTACCGGCACCCGATTGAATATTACAAAGCCGCGTTCGGTATGGTGTTGTTGCGCGAGCAGATATTGGGTAAAGATCGTTTTGATTATGCGTTCCGCAACTACATTCATCAATGGGCTTACAAGCATCCGCAACCTGAAGATTTTTTCAGAAGTATGGAAAGCGGTGGGGGCGAAGACCTTTCCTGGTTTTGGAAGAGCTGGTTTTACAACAACTGGAAGCTGGATATGGCTATAGTTGATGCCCACTGTGTAAACAACGATCTGAAAGAAGGCTTAGCCGTTACCATAGCTAATAAAGAGCGTATGGCTATGCCGTTTACCGTAGCCGTAACTTTAAAAGATGGAACGCAGCAGCGTATGCAGTTTCCGGTTGAAACATGGATACAAAATAAAGTAGTTACCTTTACTATACCCGTAACTCAAGAAGTGAAAACCGTGCAATTAGACCCAGATGCTGCTTTGCCAGATGTTAACCGGGCTAATAATAGTTTTATGCTGAAGTAAGAGGTGGATATTGGGGGTTTTCAATCTATATAGTTTTAAAAAGAGTATTGTATAGAATAGTTATACCTTATATTTGATATATAACCGATTAAAATAAAGCTCTCAAGTCACAGATATAGTTGTTAAAACTTTTGTACAATCTTTATGAACTCGTTGAAATGTTGTTTATTATGGGTAGGCTTATTCATTACGGTAAGCGCATCGGCACAGAGTAAGTATCCCGGTTATGTAATGTTGCCAGCTCCTGATAGCTTAGTCAAAACAGTTGGATCCAAAGTAAATGTATTTGGAATGGTGTTTAATGGAAATCATCTTCCACAACAGAAAAAAACTTTTTTGTATATCGGCGCAGAATTTCCTAATCATGGGTTAACCGTTGTAATTAAAGACAAAGACAGGGGCAAGTTCAAACAACCCCTTGAAACTTATTATTATGAAAAGTTAGTTACAATTTCTGGTATTATTGAATCTAAACAGGGAAAGCTTCAAATACAAGTGAAAGATACTTCGCAAATATCAGTGGTCATCCCCACAAGGGTTAATTACTAGTAGCAAATTAATTATACTATAATTCTATGTTACGAAATTTTGTTATAGCAGCAGCTTGTATGACAGGCCTATCATGCACAGCTCAAACCGTTAAACTGGATTATTACTTTAATCATGAAACCCGCAAGGTAGCCAATAGTCAGCCGGAACGCTTTCATTATTTGTGGACAGAAACTGATGAGCCTGGTTATTCTAAATGGGGCAACTGGTTTAAGCAGCAAGGGTTCAGCCTGGATACTTTGGGTACAGCGCCTACGGCTGCCAACCTGAAAGGCGCTGCTGTATATATTGTTGTTGACCCTGATAGCAAAAAAGAAAGTGCAGCGCCTAATTACATTCAGCAAAAAGATGTAACTGTTATTGCGGGTTGGGTTAAACAAGGTGGCGTGCTGGTGATGCTGGCTAATGATAGTGCCAATGTTGAACTGCCGCATTTTAATCTGCTGGCAGGTGCCTTCGGCATGCACTTTAACAATGATTTGCAGAATCACTTTATTGATGATGCACACTTTGAAGATGGTGCAATCTACATCACCAACAACCCGGTTTTTCCAAATACCAAAAAGGTGTTTATGAAAGATGTATGTTCCATTAGTACAACAGGCTCTGCCAAGGCACTGCTGAAAAACAAAAAAGGATTTACAGTTATTGCAGCTGCTAAATATGGCAAAGGTACTGCCGTAACCATAGCCGACCCCTGGTTGTACAACGAGTATGTAAATGGCCGTTTACCCATCGGGTTTGAAAACGACAAAGCCGCTCAGGATTTTATCAGTTGGCTGAAAAAGCAAATCTCCGTACAACGCTAAGTTGTTTAAAGATAATATAGATTAACAACTGAATTTTAGCAGTAGTTAGTTGCCGTTATAGCTAAGCATTGCTGCTGCCGATGAAAAACTGATTAATATCACTTTTTCGTCTGATTGACCTCATGTATGGCCCATGCCAACTCCCGTAATTTTGTTATTATAAATTACGACGAGGATGAAAGCGGTAGCTTATAGTGTTAAACCTTTTGAAAAGGAATTTCTGGCCAAAGCCAACCAGAAAAAGCATGATATTACACTTATATCAAACCCATTAAGTTTTGAAACTGCCGCTTATGCAGAGGGGAAAGATGCAGTAATTGTATTTACTAACGATGATGTTTCGGCGCCGGTAGTGAACCGCTTGGCTAACTTAGGGGTTAAATACATTGTAACCCGCTCAACCGGTACCGATCATATTGACAGAGAGTGTGCGGGTACGCATGGTATAAAACTGGCTAATGTACCTTCTTACTCACCGCAAGCCATTGCCGAGCATACCGCAGCTTTAGCCTTGGCTTTGAACCGCCGCTTGGTCAAAGCCGATGAGCATAGCCACCATTTTGATTTCAGAAATGATATGCTGATGGGCTTCAACTTTTACCAAAAAACAGTTGGGCTGATTGGTATAGGGCATATTGGGCAGGCTGTAGCCAATATTTTTAATGGTTTTGGCTGCAAAGTAATTGCCCATGATGTGGCTTTCCCATCGTCAGCACAAAATATTGAGCAGGTAAGTCTGGATACTTTACTGGCACAGTCTGATATTATATCATTGCATGTTCCCTTAACCCTTGATACTCGTTACATTATCAATAAAGACACCCTGGCGCAAATGAAGAACTGCGTTATGCTGCTGAATACTTCGCGCGGTGCATTGATAAACACGGCAGATGTGCTGGAAGCTTTAGATAGCGGCAAAGTAGGTTATTTAGGTATTGATGTGTACGAGCATGAAAAAGGCTTGTTTTTTGAAGACCACGAGCATGATACCCGTAAAGACCCCTTGTTAACTGATCTGTTATCCCGTAGTAACGTAATGGTAACTCCGCATCAGGCTTACTTAACCCGTGAGGCCATGCAAGAAATTGCCAACCAAACCATTCGCAACCTGGATCAATGGCAGCAAAGTAAATGTGTGGGTAAAGCCTGCGTTTGTGCCAAAAACTGCCGTGCTGTTACACCCATTGAAATACCTGCAGCAGTAACCGCAACTGTAAAAATCTAACATTCTTAAGCCATGTATCATCAGTTATCTCAAAAATACAACGTGGCTGCGCCGCGTTACACCAGTTATCCTACCGTGCCTTACTGGGATAATGATTTGTTTTCTGCCAATACTTGGGAAGCATCTGTAAAAAAATCTTTTCAGCAGGCTAACCAGCAAGATGGTATTAGTTTGTATGTGCATTTGCCTTACTGCGAAAGCTTGTGTACTTATTGCGGCTGCAATACCCGCATCACTAAAAACCACGGGGTTGAGCTACCGTATATTAATACCGTTTTGCAAGAATGGCGCATGTACCGCAATATTGTGCAGGCTAAACCCGTAATACGCGAAATACACTTAGGAGGGGGCACACCAACCTTTTTCAATGCCGAAAATCTGGAATATCTGATTAAAGGTTTGCTGTCAAATTGTGAGGTGCACCCGGAAGCTGAGTTTAGCTTTGAAGCACATCCGCAAAATACTACTGAAGAACATTTACAAACTTTATATAACCTAGGCTTTCGTCGTTTAAGTTTGGGCATACAAGATTTTAATCCAAAAGTTCAGCAAATCATCAACCGCATACAAAGTGTTGAGCAGGTACAAACAGTTACTGAAGCTGCACGCCGTATAGGTTATACATCTATCAATTATGATTTGATTTACGGTTTGCCGCTGCAAACTTTAGCTGGCTTAACCGATACTATTGATAAAGTAGCCGAACTAAAACCCGACCGTATTGCCTTTTACAGCTATGCGCATGTGCCTTGGATAAAGCCCAGCCAGCGTATGTTTACCGAACTGGATTTACCCGATGCCAACTTAAAGCAGTTGTTGTATGAAAGCGGCCGCAGCCTGTTAAAAGCAGCCGGCTACTATGAAGTTGGTATGGACCACTTTGCTTTGCATACCGATAGCCTTTTCCGGGCCGAAATGGAGGGCTCGTTGCACCGTAATTTTATGGGCTATACCAACCAATATACCCAGTTAATGATTGGCTTGGGCGTTTCATCTATCAGCGATTCTTGGTATGGCTTTGCACAAAATGTAAAAAAGGTGGAAGAGTACCAGCAAATGGTAGCAAACGGACAGTTGCCGGTAGTGAAAGGACACGACTTAACCGACGATGATTTGATAATACGCCGGCATATTCTGAATATTATGTGTAAAGGTAAAACCACATGGAACCTGCACACTGAAACTTGCGAAGCCTTAGTAGAATGCCTGGAGCGCCTGCAGCCTCTGGTTGATGATGGCCTGATTGAGCTAAGCTCATGGGAGTTAAAGGTTACTGCTTTAGGTCGCCGGTTTTTACGTAATATATGTATGGCTTTCGATGCACGCTTATGGGCCAATAAGCCTTCTTCTCAGCTATTTAGTATGGCTGGATAAAATACTACTCTACAGTTGCCTGAAAAACAAGTAGTTTTGTTAATCCCGCTAAGCCGATGTGTTTAGCGGGATTTTTTTGTGCTCAGCTATTTATAGGACAGGCTATTTGAAAATGCCTCCAATAAGGCTTGTGATTTCAAGTATCAGCGTAGCAAATCTTTTTTGTTTGATTAAAGTATGTAACTGGGGTGCTTGGCTATTAGCATGCCTTGTAAGAACATAATTTATGTTTTAGATAGGGTTTTGTATAACAGCACAAAAGCGTGTAAGTATGTAGGCAAAACCTAATGTTATTTATTTAAAGCACTGACAGAACAGTGCCACCACTGCCAATGGTTTGTCAGTGTTACAGAGTGTTACACACTGAAACATGTAACACCTGTAACAGCTGTTAATGGGTTATGTAATGTATTTTAAACTTGATGGTTTTGAAACTTCAAATGCTTAGCTCAGGCTACGCAAAAAAATAGCCTGTATTACTACAGGCTATTTTCAAACTAAAATTTAGAAGGGGTATTTATTATATGGATTTTACAGAACGAAGGCTAATACCATGCCTACGTGAATCAGTACTGTTAAAACAAAAGTAATTAAGGTAGTACGTATACCAGCGCCGCCCATGTTCATGATTAAGTTGGTGAAGAACAAGGTCATGGTTACTGCCAGTACAATAATAGGTGCATCAAAATAATACATTAACGCTGCTGGAATAGGCAGGAAAAATACACCTTGTACCATTAATGAAATCATGAACCACATGGTGTGTTTTTGTTTTTGACTATCAGCATAGCTTAAGCATCTGTTCCACAAAGTAATATCATTATTAGTGATAGTGCTTTCTGCTTGAGTGAATAAAGGAGCGTCGGTAGTTATTTTTAAAGTTGCCATGATGTTTAATGTTTTTTGTTTTGTTGATACAAAGATGCCGCTTTATGGCCCCCACAGCCATGACGGTAGTCAGGGTATAAAATGATGGTAATCACATTCTGAATAATACCTCGCTAAGCGTATAATTTTCATAAAAAGTATTTGGTGCTACATGGTTTTTTGATGAAAACCAGACGTTTCCAGTTAATAGAACCGGTTTTTAATAACTTATTATAGGTGTATGTTGAAAAGGTGATTTCTATCACTTTTGAAACTGATGTCTGTCAGCATTCGGCCGATACAGGCAGGTAACTTTGGCATTTAGTCAGCAGCATGCTGGCGTTAGTATTGATTAAGTTTTTACACATACATCATGAGCCATAGTTTTCATATTCCGGTATTAGGGTTGGGGTACTCCGTTGATACGCCACTTAAAGTTGCCCGTTACGGCATCTCATCTGTTGTTTCTATAGTTGATGACGAGCTGACCGAACGTATGCGGCAGCATCATGCGCAAAAAAGCGGAGAAGAGTATTACGCTATACCCAAAGCTGAACCGGATAGCCGGGCTAAGCGTATTACCGCTTATTTGAACCTGCTGGATAAATTAGTAAACCAGCAGTTTGATGAGCTGAAAAGCCAGCCTTTTGAAACGGGTACAGACTTGACCCGCTATTTCGAATTACTGCCCGAAACATCAGCCTTAAAACAAGGATATGAACTTATGATGGAGTACCCTGATGTTGAGCGTAAGCAAATTTTTCAAAACATACTGCGTACAAAACTTGCTAAGGGAGCTGTTGATGTAAACATCATGTCGAAAGTAGACAAGATGAACTTTAATGCCGATGGTACTTACGCAGGTGATGAGAATACCGATGCACTTTCGGCACTGCGGGGTTTTGCCAACAGTACGCTGCAATCGTCCATTATCCTATCGGCCGGTATGAACCCACGTTTGTACAGCTATCTGGAACAATTCGCCGACTTTTTCCCCGATCAGAATGGCCATTTGCGTAAAAAAATCATATTAAAAGTAAGTGATTACCGCTCGGCTCTGATACAAGCTAAATTCTTGGCCAAAAAAGGTTTGTGGGTTTCTGAGTTCAGGGTAGAATCAGGCTTAAACTGTGGCGGCCATGCTTTTGCTACTGATGGTTACCTGCTAGGCCCCATACTGGAAGATTTTAAACTGAAAAGATTGGATATGCTGCATGAACTTGCCGGTATGTACCAGGCGGCATTAACAGCCAAAGGCTTTCCTGTTGTTGCTACACCCGAACAGCGTGTTAGTGCACAAGGCGGCATTGGAACCTCGCAGGAAAATAGCTTTTTACTCGACCGTTATGATTTGGATGCCACAGGCTGGGGAAGCCCGTTTTTACTGGTGCCCGAAGCAACCAATGTGGACGATGAAACTTTACAACAATTAACGGTAGCTACGCAGGATGATTATTTTGTAAGCAACTCATCACCATTGGGTGTACTATTTAACAACTTCAAACGAAGCACAGCCGAAAAGCAACGACTTTTACGGATTGAAAAAGGCCGGCCGGGTAGCCCTTGTACTAAAAAGTACTTATGTACCAACACCGAATTTACCGAACTGCCTATTTGTACCGCTTCCCGTGAATACCAGAACTTGAAAATTAAACAGTTAAGCAGCCAGAACCTACCCGAAGCAGACTACCAGCAACAGGTAGATACCTTAACAGAAAAAGTTTGCTTGTGTGAAGGGCTTTGCACCTCAGCATATATTAAAAATGACGTATTAAAACCACGGGAAAGTGCCGCTGTCAGCATTTGCCCCGGACCTAACCTAGCTTATTTTTATCAAACGTATTCGTTGGATGAAATGATTAAGCATATTTACGGTGGCCTGAATTTACTGGAAGGCGTAACACGTCCGCATGTGTTTATCAATGAACTGAACCTGTACATTGATTACCTACAAAAAAGCATGACCACACAGGTAAAAGACTGGAGCGATAAGAAGCAGAAATATTTTAGCAACTTTAAAAAGCAACTGCAAACCGGCATTCAGTATTATCGGCAGCTGATACCGGAACTGATGGATCAAACCGTTGACTTTATAGGTTCTTTCAACGATGACTTATCTCAATCTGAAACCCGGTTGAACCAGATTGTACTGGATTAACAGCTATGGATATAGAGTTTAGGGAACCCTATCACTCGCTTATTTTATTAGCTGATAGTTAGTTAAATTTGTTCAAATTGCCTAGGGCTCATGTGGAAAGTAGAAGATTAAAGGAGATGGTGGTCTTATACACTCTTGGGGCTTTTAGGCAAATTTGAACAGTGATAAAGCAGGTAGCTAACTTATGTTTAGCCTCGTTGGGAAACCGTAATAAGATGGAATCAAAAAAGCATGTGCTCCTGAGCTAATCACGGAGCACATGCTTTTTTATAAAGAAGCCCGTAATCTTAAATAAAACGGAATTTCAATATGGCTGCAATGATGGTTTAAAATGAGTTGTGCGGTAACTTCGCCCATTTTCTGAAAATCGGTAGAAATGGTAGTTAAGCCATTCAAGATGATCTTCTTCAATGGTGTTTCGTTGTAAGAAATTACGCCTACGTCTTTACCCACTTGCAAATCAGTTTGCAAAATACGCTCTACCAAGGTTACTACATCATGTTCCATTAAGGTAATAAATGCTTCGCCAGCATCAATAGGTTCGGTTTCTACCTGGTGCGCTACTTTGTAATGAAAACCGTATTGGGTACAAAAGTTACTACATCCCTGTAATATCTCATTAGGGAAGTAGGTGCTTTCTGGAAAAGTAATTTTTATAGTATGGTACTTACGCAATTGCGGTAGCGCCTGCTCCAGTGCACTGAAAATATCTTTTTCGAAGTTTTCATATACGGCAGCGCAGTCGCCATCTACTCCCTTAATCAGTTTATCCAGTAAAATCAGTTTGTCTTTAGGTATTCTGTTAATTAGCTCGTGCGCATTTTCACCACCTTCCAAAAAATGACTTACTATTACGTAATGAGTATAATCATCACCTGCATTTTCCAGAAACTTTTTGAACAGAGCGTAGTCGTTGTTGTAAATATATAAATCAATAGCGGCCTGGTTGTCTAAACCGGCAACCAGCGCATCATAAATAATTTTTTTGTGGGTACTTAGTTTATTGAACAATAAAAAAACTTTAAACTGCTGTATGGCCTCCGTACTCTTGATATAATAGCCCTTACCCGGAACTGAACCCAATATGCCAATAGATTTCAGATGTTTATAGGCCTTTTCGGCAGTATCTCGTGAAATTTCAAAGTTGTAGTTCAGCTCGTTAATAGAAGGCAGAATATCGTTTTTGTACAATTTATTATCACGTACAGCTTTAGCAATGGAGTTAGCCAGCTGTAAATATTTAGGTGTCGACGAATAGTAGTCAATCTCGATATACTCTAAAAAAGAAGCAGGTTTCATTGGTTAGGGGCATTTGCCTTAGCGTTTGTTAGTACAAACATACTAATATATGATTCATAACCACAGGTTGTGTTTTTTAATGTGATATATGCTATTTGACTTACCTGTTTACAGGTTATTGCCACTATTGTGATAAAACGTTTAATCAGTACTAAACTTAACCATGACAGTGCATGATAGCTGTCTAAACAAGCTTTTCTATTTTAGCCGGCACCAATTGTTAAATCCTCTATTTGATGCAAGCTATATTTGGCGTAATATTTCATTTTATCGGTGGTTTTGCCTCAGGCAGCTTTTACATTCCCTACAAAAAAGTAAAAGGTTGGGCTTGGGAAAGCTTCTGGATTGTAGGCGGGCTGTTCTCCTGGCTTATTGTTCCGCCGCTGGCAGCATGGCTAACTATTCCTGGTTTTACCGAAATCATTAAACATACCAACGGGCACATATTGATGCTTACCTACATGTTTGGCTTGTTGTGGGGTATAGGCGGACTTACCTATGGTTTGGGTGTACGTTACTTGGGTGTGGCACTAGGCAGTTCGGTAATATTGGGTTTATGCTCCATTTTCGGATCGCTCATTCCATCAATTTATTATGATTTTTACCCGAAAGAAGGAAAAGATACGTTAAGTATATTGTTGCATAACCATTGGGGCCAAATGGTGTTGCTGGGCATTTTGGTTTGTGTGCTGGGCATTGTTATTTGCGGCCGTGCTGGGGTAATGAAAGAACGCGAACTAAGCGTTGACCGGGAAGTGGCTGTTAACAATACTGAATACAATTTCAGCCTGGGGTTGATTGTGGCTATTATTTCGGGTGTACTAAGTGCCTGCTTTGCTTTTGGTATTGATGCCGGTAAAGATATGGCTAATGAAGCGAATAATATATGGAAAGCTACGCACCCGGGACAGGGCGAGTTTCTGTTTCAGAATAACGTAACCTATGTAGTGATATTATGGGGTGGCCTTACTACCAATTTTATATGGTGTATGTTCCTGAACGCTCGCAACCGCACCTTTGGCGACTATTTAAATAAGAAAACCCCGTTAACAGCTAACTACCTGTTTTCGGCTTTGGCAGGTACCACCTGGTTTTTGCAGTTTTTCTTTTATGGTATGGGCGAAAGCCGGTTAGGTAACGGGCCAAGTTCTTGGATTTTGCATATGGCTTTTATCATATTAATTGCCAATATATGGGGCTTGGTGCTGAAAGAATGGAAGGGTGTAAGCCGTAAAGCATTAGCTACGGTAGTTGCCGGTATATTAACAATCATTTTATCTGTGTTGATTGTAGGATACGGTAACTCTATTAAACCTTAAATATTGATTATAGAAAATAATGGATAAGAATATGTCTGTGAATACAACTGAATTTAAACATGTAAGCTACCTGTGGGATGATGCCAAGGCGGCAGAATTAGCTGGCGACGAAGTAGCCCTGCTAATTTATCGTTCAAACCTGCTGGGAGCAGATTTGCGTTTAACCAATTACGGTGGCGGCAACACTTCCTGCAAAGTAATGGATAAGGATCCTTTAACCGGTCAGCAGGTAGAAGTTATGTGGATTAAAGGTTCGGGTGGTGATATAGGTACTTTAAAAAAGAGTGGCTTAGCAGCTTTGTATGTTGACCGCTTGCGTAGCCTGAAAAATGTTTACCGCGGCATTGAGCATGAGGATGAAATGGTGGAGCTATTTAACCACAGCATATTCGACCTGAACTCTAAGGCGCCTTCTATTGATACGCCTTTGCATGGCTTTTTGCCTTTCAAACATATTGACCACTTGCACCCTGATGCAGCCATTGCTATTGCCGCTGCTAAAGATGGTAAGCAAATTACCGAAGAGCTTTTTGGCGGTACTATTGGCTGGGTAGAATGGCAACGCCCTGGTTTCGATTTAGGTTTGCAGCTGAAAGAATGCTTAGATAGCAGTCCGAACATTCGTGGCATTATGCTGGGTTCGCACGGTTTATTTACCTGGGGCGATACCGCTTATGAAAGTTATATCAATACGCTGGAAGTCATTGAAAAATGCGCCGAGTACCTGGAACAAAACTATGGTAAAAAAGGCCCCGTATTTGGCGGTCAGAAAATACAAAGCCTGGATGAAGCCGGTCGTAAAAAACAGGCTGCTGCACTGGCGCCAGTATTACGTGGTTTCTGCTCTAGCAACACCAAAATGATTGGTCATTTTACCGATGATGCCCGTGTGCTGGAGTTTACCAATTCAAACGATCTGGATCGTTTAGCACCAATGGGAACCAGTTGTCCCGATCACTTTTTGCGCACCAAAATTAGTCCGCTGGTGCTGGATTTAACTCCAGATGCTGATTTGAGCGATGTGGCTGCCTTAAAAGAAAAGCTGACGCCAGCTTTTGAGGCTTACCGCCAAATGTACACCGACTATTACAACACCTGCAAACACGATAATAGCCCCGGTGTTCGTGATACCAATCCGGTAGTAATATTATATCCGGGTGTAGGTATGTTTACCTTCTCGAAAGATAAGCAAACTGCCCGTGTAGCTGCCGAATTTTATATCAACGCTATTAATGTAATGAAAGGTGCTGAGGCTATTTCTGAATATACCTCATTGCCCCGGCAAGAAGCTTTTGATATAGAATACTGGTTACTGGAAGAAGCTAAATTGCAACGTATGCCTAAGCCTAAAGCCTTATCGGGCCGTATTGCTTTAATTACGGGCAGTGCAGGTGGTATTGGTAAAGCTATTGCTAAAAAGCTGGTGCAGGAAGGCGCTGTAGTTATTCTGAATGATATGAACGCTGAGCGCTTGGCTGGTGCCGGCGAAGAGTTTAAAGGCTTGTTCGGTAAAGATTCATACACCACTGCGGTGTTAGATGTAACCAATGCTGCACAGATACAGGAAGCTATGGACATTGCTGCTTTAGCTTTCGGTGGTGTAGATTTAATTGTGAACAATGCTGGCCTTTCTATCTCTAAAAGTATTGCCGACCATACCGAAAAAGATTGGGACTTGTTGTATGATGTATTGGTGAAAGGCCAGTTCCTGGTTACACAAGCTTCAGTAGCGGTAATGAAAAAACAAGGCACTGGTGGCGATATTATCAATATCGTGAGCAAGAATGCTTTGGTAAGCGGTCCGAACAATGCAGGTTATGGCAGTGCTAAAGCAGCACAGCTACACCTAAGCCGCTTAAATGCGGCCGAATTGGGCCCTGATAAAATTCGTGTGAATGTAGTAAATCCTGATGCTGTAATCAGTGATAGTAATATATGGGCTGGCGGCTGGGCCGAAGGTCGTGCCAAAGCTTACGGTATTACCGTTGAAGAGTTACCGGCTTACTATGCTAAACGTACACTGTTAAACGAAATTATTTTACCTGATGACATTGCTAATGCTTGCTTTGCCCTTACCGGCGGCCTGCTGAACAAATCAACTGGTAACGTAATTAACGTGGATGGTGGTGTAGCTGCCGGATTTGTTCGTTAATTTTAGTGGTTTATTAATGGCTGGGCCTTTTAGGCCCGGCTGTTAGTAGTTTATACTAACCAGTTAAAAATTTGAAAAATGAGATTAGAGAAGTATCAGATTGCGGAAAGCAATGAGCAACTGCGTGCCAAGCATCAGCGCCAGTTTGAATATATAGCGGCTGATGTAAAAAACCTGGATGATGTGATGCAAAAGCTTATGGCTTTTAATATAGCCATACCCAGCTGGGCATTAGGTACGGGTGGTACCCGTTTTGGCCGTTTTTCAGGAGGTGGAGAGCCTCGTAGCCTGGAAGAAAAAATTGAAGATGTAGGCTTAATTCATGCGCTGAATAAATCAAGCAATTCAATATCATTGCATATTCCGTGGGATATTCCTGAAAACGCTGCATCTATCAAAGCGCTGGCTGCCCAGCATGAATTACGTTTTGATGCCGTAAACTCTAATACTTTTCAGGATCAGAAAGATCAGCAACTGAGCTATAAATTTGGATCGCTGCACCACGGAGATAAAGGCGTACGCAGACATGCGGTTGAGCATAACATTGAAGTGATTAAATATGGCGTTGAACTAGGTTCTAACGCGTTATCTGTATGGTTGGCCGATGGCTCTAGTTTTCCGGGGCAGTTAAACTTCCGTAACGCTTTTCAAAATACCTTGGAAAGCTTACAAGAAATTTATGATGCCTTGCCTGACAACTGGAAAGTGTGGATAGAGTATAAACCTTACGAGCCTTACTTCTATTCAACTACAATTGGCGACTGGGGACAGTCATTGTTACTGGCTAACAAACTGGGTGCTAAAGCATCAACCCTGGTTGATTTGGGTCACCATTTACCGAATACCAATATTGAACAGATTGTATCATTGTTGCTGATGGAGGGCAAACTAGCAGGTTTCCACTTCAATGATTCTAAATACGGCGATGATGATTTAACCGTAGGCAGCATTAATCCTTACCAGCTATTCTTGATTTTCAACGAGCTGGTGGAAGGTATGGATGCCCGCGGCATGACCCACGCTACTGATATTGGCTGGATGATTGATGCTTCGCACAACCTGAAAGATCCGATTGAAGATTTACTGCAATCGGTAGAAGCGATAAAGATGGCTTATGCTCAGGCTTTACTGGTAGATAAAGAAGCACTGGTAGCAGCGCAGCAAAGTAATGACGTAACCAAAGCGCAGGAAATATTACAGCATGCTTACCGCACGGATGTGCGTCCGTTGGTAGCCGAAGCACGTTTACGTGCAGGTGGCGCTTTACAACCTTTGGAAGTTTACCGGCAGTTTGAGGTGCGTAAAAGCCTGATTGGTGAAAGAGGTGAGAAAACAGTAGCTACCGGATTATAAACATCATGCCCATACCTGTAATAGCTGTATTTGATGTAGGCAAAACCAACAAAAAATTGTTTCTGCTGGATGAAGACTACAATATTGTTTTTGAAAAATCGGCCAGGTTTATTGAAACGGTAGATGAGGATGGTGATGTTTGCGAAAACCTGGAAACCTTGCGTTCATCCGTTCATGATTCTTTACATGAAATTTATCGGATGCCGCAATTTGATATTCGCGCCATCAATTTTTCATCATACGGCGCCAGTTTAGTATATGTGAATGAAGAAGGGGAGCCGCTGGCTCCCCTATACAATTACCTGAAAGCGTATCCGCAACAGGTTAAAAAACAGTTTTATGATACTTACGGCGCTCCTGAACAAATTGCTGCCGAAACCGCATCACCTGTACTGGATAGCCTGAACTCAGGTATGCAACTGTATCGCATTAAGTACCAAAAAACTGATTTGTTCAGCCAGGTAAAATATGCCTTGCATTTACCGCAGTATTTAAGCTCGCTGGTATCAGGTCAGGCTTATTCAGATATTACCAGCATTGGCTGTCATACCCAGTTGTGGGATTTTGTACAGAACGATTACCATAGCTGGGTAAAGGAAGAACACCTGCGTAAAAAGCTGGCGCCCATATTTCCATCCAACCAGGCTTTAGCCATGATATTGAATGGAAAGAATTGCGCGGTAGGCATTGGCCTGCATGATAGCTCAGCAGCGCTTATTCCATATCTGATTAGCTTTGCTGAACCTTTTATCCTGCTTTCTACCGGTACCTGGTGTATAAGTTTAAATCCGTTTAACCAGCAGCCACTTACGGCCGAAGAGTTAAGCAGCGATTGTTTATCATACATGCAATACCAAGGCAAGCCGGTAAAAGCATCACGGGTGTTTTCCGGTAACGAGCATGAGCAGCAGGTGAAGCGTATATCGGCTTGGTTCGGTCAAAGCCCCGCACATTATCGTACCATGCCTTACCAGGCTGAAGTAATAGCTGCGCTGAAAGAAAAATATGCACCAGCTACAACAGGTACCGATAGTACGGGCTTAATTACTTCTGGCTTTGCAGCCAGAGATTTGGCTGGTTTTGCCAATGATGTGGAAGCTTATCACCAATTGATACTTGATTTGGTTGACCTGCAATATAGCTCTACCCAATTGGTGCTTAAAGGTACTCAAGTAAAAGATATTTATGTAGATGGCGGCTTTGGTAAAAACGAGATTTTTATGAATCTGCTGGCACAAAAATTTCCGGATATACAAGTGTGGGCAGCTTCCGTAGCGCAGGCCACAGCAGTAGGTACGGCGCTGGCTATTCATAAATCATGGAATTATAAAGACCTGCCGAATAATTTAATACAGTTAAAGCGTTATAAAGCTTTAACACACCCGGTAAATATATGAAAGTAGGCTTGTTTATACCTTGTTATGTTGACCAGTTTTACCCCGGCGCAGCTATTGCTACTTTGCAATTGTTGGAAAAGTTGGGGGTAGATGTGGTTTACCCGGCTAATCAAACCTGCTGCGGCCAGCCTATGGCCAATTCAGGTTTTGAGCATTTGACCGGTGGTTGTAATGAATTGTTTATTAAAAATTTTTCTGATTTCGATTATATCGTAGCCCCATCAGGTAGTTGTGTTTTGCACGTACGTGAACACTTATACGATAATAAGCAGCCTGAAAAAGCTCAGGAAACCGCACACAAAGTTTGGGAGTTAACTTCATTCTTAACCGATGTTTTGAAGGTAGAAAGCCTGCCTTCAAAGTTTCCACACCGGGTAGGTATGCACCAAAGCTGCCACGGTCAGCGTGGTTTGCACTTGAGTTCGATGACCGAGCTGGTAGCACCGGACTTTTCTAAACCTGGCAGCTTGCTGAAGATGGTAGAAGGCATTGATTTAATTGAACTGGACCGTAAAGATGAATGCTGCGGTTTTGGCGGTACCTTCTGCGTAACCGAAGAAGCCGTATCGGCCAAAATGGGTAAAGATCGAGTAGCTGATCATTTACACCACGATGCCGAATACATTACCGGTGTGGATATGTCATGCCTGATGCATATGGAAGGCATATTGCGCCGCCAGGGCAGCAAAGTGAAAGTTATTCATATTGCTGAGATATTGAATAGCGAATTATAAAAGGTTAACAACGGGTAGTTCATGAATGCTGGTTCGTGCTTTATGAAACATAATACTCCTGGTTAACCCTATGGTAAACGTTACCATAAAATAATGAACTATGAACCATTAACCATAAACTAATGGAACAAGCAACAAAAGATCACGCCGAATTAGCAGAGATATTTAACCGCGACGAAGAGAGGGTAGACTGGCATGATGAAACCTTATGGTGGATACGCCAGAAGCGTGATAAGATTACGCATCAGCTGCCTGAATGGGAAAGCTTGCGCGATATGGCATCGCAAATTAAGTTCAATGTTTTATCAAACTTAAGTACCTACCTGCAACAGTTTGAAAAACAGGCGCTCGCTCATGGTATTCAAGTACATTGGGCTGCCGATGCAAAAGAACATAATGAGATTGTACATCGCATCCTGACCGAGAATCAGGTAAAGCAAATGGTGAAAAGTAAATCCATGCTTACCGAAGAATGCCACCTGAACGAGTATTTAGCTACGCATGGCATCGAAGTAATTGATTCGGATTTGGGCGAGCGTATTGTACAATTAGCCGGCGAACCGCCCAGCCATATTGTATTGCCTTGCATTCATAAGAAGAAGGAAGAGATAGGCGACTTGTTCCACATGTATTTGGGGACGCCTTCCAACATGGCTGACCCACAGTTTCTGACTGAAACGGCACGTGGCAGCTTGCGCGAAACTTTCCTGACCCGCAAAGTAGCCCTAACTGGCGTAAACTTTGCCATAGCCGAAACCGGTGAGTTTGTAGTTTGCACTAACGAAGGTAATGCCGACATGGGCGCACACCTGGCCGATGTGCATATTGCCAGCATGGGTATCGAAAAGCTGCTGCCTGAGCGTAAGCACTTAAGTGTGTTTTTGCGCTTGTTAACCCGCAGTGCTACCGGCCAGCCTATTACTACGTACAGCAGCCATTTTAGCAAGCCACGCCCTGGGCAAACTATGCATTTGGTACTGGTAGATAATGGTCGCAGTGTGCAGTTAGGCCGTAAAGATTTTCGCAATTCACTGAAGTGTATCCGGTGTGGGGCGTGTATGAATACCTGTCCGGTTTACCGTCGTAGTGGTGGGCACAGTTACCATACAGCTGTGGCAGGACCAATCGGGTCAATACTGGCTCCAAATTTGGATATGAAAAAGTATGCCGATTTGCCTTTTGCTTCTACGCTTTGTGGTTCGTGCTCCAACGTATGCCCGGTTAAAATTGACATTCACGATCAGCTTTATAAATGGCGGCAGGTACTCATGAAAGAAGGTTATGGTCCGGCAGGCAAAAAGTTGGCTATGCAGGCTATGGCTTTCACTTTATCATCGCCCACGCTATATCATGGTGCTGGCAAAATGGGCCGCTTAACTTTAAAGTACATGCCGTTTGCCGTAAATAATAAATTGAACCCTTGGTACAAACAGCGTGACATGCCGGAACCGCCTAAGCAATCGTTCGGAGAATGGTATGCTGAGAACCGGAAGAAGAAATAAAACAGAATTTACAGGATTAATGGAGAAGATAGATGGGTATTTAATAATCTATCTTATAATCCATCACTCATTCACCTATGAGCAGCAGAGATAAAATATTAGCCGCAGTAGCCGCTAACCAGCCAGAGTTGATGCCTTTGCCGGATATCAACTTTTTCAAAGGCGACACAGAGCAGGTGGCTGAAAAATACATAACCGTTTTGACCGCTATAGGCGGGCAGGCACATCGGGTAAATAGCTGGGATGAAATCAAAACCCTTATTCAAACCGGGTATGATGCCAGCCAAAAGCGTATCATCAGTTTGGTGCCTGAGTTGCAGGAGGTAGCCAGCCATGCTTATGAAATTAATCCGGCTGCACACCATTTGGCCGATGTGGAGTTGGCGGTTATACAAGCACATTTTGCAGTAGCCGAAAATGGTGCCGTATGGGTAACTGAAGATTTAATGGGCCATCGCGGATTGCCGTTTATCTGTCAGCATCTGGCTGCTGTAATCAATATTAACAACATTGTACCTACTATGCACGAGGCTTATGCTCGAATAGCAGATGGCCAGTATGGGTTCGGTACTTTCATTGCCGGTCCGTCTAAAACGGCTGATATTGAGCAATCATTGGTATTGGGGGCGCACGGTCCGCGTAGTATGACGGTATTCTTGTTAAATGCATAACTAAAAAGAGCAGCTTGTTAAAACAAGCTGCTCTTTTCTACTTTATCAAATGCTTTTTGTTTTTTCCTGAAGCCAGGTTTTTTCTTCGGTAGTTAAATACAGACTAATCTTTTCAAATACCGTTTGATGGTATTGGTTCAACCACTCTATATGGCGGTTTTCCAGCAGCTCTTTTTTAACAATGCGAGTATCAATAAAGGCCAGCGTTAAAGTTTCAAAAGCATAAAAATCATTAAACTCATTGATGCTGTCTTTGATGGTAAGCACTAGGTTTTCAATACGTACACCATGCTTGCCAGGACGGTAAACGCCGGGGTCAATCGAAGTAATCATACCGGGTTCCAGATCAATAGCTGTGTTGGTTGGATTAAGTACCTGTGGGCCCTCGTGTACATTCAGGTAAAAACCAATACCATGCCCGGTGCCGTGGCCGTAATTGATGGCGTGATCCCATAAAGGTTTACGGCAAATCGCATCAATCTGGTAACCGCGGGTACCTTTCGGGTACTTGGTAGCCGAGCCTTCAATCATGGCTTTAAGCACCAGCGTATAATCTGTTTTTTCTTCTTCAGTAGAGTTGTCCAAAGGTAGTACACGGGTAATATCGGTAGTGCCATAAAAGTACTGACCGCCCGAATCTACCAGGAAAAGTCCTTCTGGTAAAATCTCGCTATCGCTTTCGGGCGTAGCCGAATAATGCGGCAAAGCGCCATGCGCTTTATAACCGGCAATGGTGTTAAAGCTGGCACCCGCAAAGCTTTCCTGCTCAGCCCTAAAAGCTAGTAGTTGTGCCGCTGCTGATAGTTCGGTGATTCTAACCTTACCTAAGTTTTCTTCCATCCACTTGAAAAACCGGGTTATGGCTACACCATCTTTAACCATAGTTGCCCGCATGTTTTCTACTTCAATTGCGTTTTTTACAGCTTTCAAATGAGTGGTTGGATTGATATCCTGCACTACTTTAATTGAAGTAGGTAACAGTTTATACAAACCATAACAGTTACGTTTAGGATCAATAAAGATGGTGCTATTGCCTGGTATTTCTTGCAATGCATTTGCTACAGCATCGTAGGGTTGAACTTCAACACCTTGTTGCTGTAGCTGCTGCACGTAATCAGGCGTAAGTTTATCGGGATTAATGAACAAGATAGCCGTATCAGATCCTACTACAGCAAAACTCAACACTACAGGATTATAGCTTACATCCTTACCTCGAATGTTAAACAACCAAGCCATATCATCTAATGACGATATAAGCGTATAATCAGCTTTGTACGCTTTCAGGGCCTTGCGCAAAGCATCTAGTTTGCTGCTGGTGGCTTGGCCTGTATATTGTTCATCAATTAAAAACGCTGGAGTAGGGGGGCAAAGCTGGTCGGTCTGCCCATACAGCATCCAGAAAATCATAACTCTGTAAGCTAATGTTTTTATCGGCTAGTTCTTTGCTGAGGAATTCGCCTAACAGTACCGATAACAGCTTGTCGTCACAAGCTACTACAGCGTTTGTATCTAATGTATCATACAACCATTGTATGTATTCGGGCGCATGCTGAACTTTCAATTTTACCAGTTCATATCCTGTATCATTTAACTGTTCGTTAGCTTGTACAAAGTACCGGAAATCGGTCCACAAGCCGGCAAAATCAGCCGTAATTACAATGGTACCGGCCGAACCTGTAAAACCACAGGCAAAATGCAGACATTTATAACGATCGGGCACATACTCACTCATGTGCGGATCGGCAGACGGAATAATATAAGCAGCTATGCCATGCGCCTGCATTTGCTGGCGTATGGCAGTTAATTTTTCTTGATAAGTCATGTCAGATTTATTCAAATAAAACAATGATGCAAAAGTATATTTATCAAGCTAATTGCAGTTAGTAGATAAGGGTTAAATACCAACAGTCAAGATAAAAAATTGAAGTTATGAAAGGGACTCAATCTACCTGTTTGCTGCATGCCGAATACTTGGTTAAAGCGCTCCATACCATGAAATAATAAGTGTTTAAACAGGTACGGCTGCTGTACTATAAATGTTACAAACAGTTGCTATACTAAAATCGCAAAATACTATCTAATAGCTTTTTTTAATTAAGTACCTGTTTGTCAATGTTTTGTGGTTTTTGTTTAAGATGGTATTCTGTCATGTACATCCTTTATTGTAACGTTTTTACCAGAAAATGTGCTAATTATGATGTTTGAAATTACCTAAAAACCGGTAGTTTCCTCATCTATTGTGCATCTGTTTTAGGGTCAGGATAGTGCATGACAGTTAATTATATCATTGCATCTACCTTTAAAACTATATCAGAGAGTATACTCCTTTTTACTCCTGATAAAACCAATTATTAGTAACCTTTATGAAAAAATTTTACTTAGTCTTAATGGGCAAGAACTGCCTTGTTGTACCCCGTATTATATGTTTTAATTCTACGCTTTTTGTGCCCTGTAGTGTGCTGATGTAATCGCACGCAACTGCAAGATCAAACCCGTATTGGCTTAAAAATATAATATTTTCTTATGAATAAATTTTTGACAAATTTATTCATCGTGTGTTCTATTGCCCTAACTTTTTCAAGTTGCCGCAAAAAAGCTTACGATGATTTTTATGGTCGTCCTGAAAATTTAGCGCCTCCTATTTATCAGGTTTTACAATCAAAAGGAAACTTTAGTAACCTTTTGGCTTGTATTGATAAATCGGGTTACAAAGCTACCCTGAACGCAGCCGGCTACTGGACGTTCTTCGCGCCCAATGATGAGGCCTTTAAAAAGTATTTTACCGAAAATAATACTTCTATTGACCGTATGGATTCGGTTACCGCACGTAAAATTGTGACCTACTGTTTGGTTTACAATTCGTTTAAAACCGATCACATTGCCGACTATCAGGCCAATACCGGCTGGGTAATTAACAATGCCTTTAAACGCCGTACGGCTTATTATGATGGGGTATATCAGGATGCGGCAAACGGGCAGCAAATGAGTATTATTTCTTCCAACAGAAACCCTTATTTAACAGGAAATACAGCCAATGTAAGTTACATTTTTGGTGATAATAACAATAAGTATATCCCATACTTTTTCGATTCTTATATAACTACCAAAGGTCTTTCGGCGGCAGATTATAATTATTTTTTCCCGAATGCCACTTACTCCGGCTTCAATGTAGTAGATGCCAGTGTAGTAAACAAAGACATCACTGCCGAAAACGGGACTATTCATGAAATAAACCGGGTGGTTTTACCACTACCTAGCCTGGAACAGTATCTGGCATCCAACCCGCAATACAGCGCATTTAAAAAATTGTACGATCAGTTCATGATTACGTACCAGGCCAATGCCGATGCTACGCACCGCAATACGGTTTTGACAGGTTCGGGAGCTACGGTGTATGTAAAGCAGTATTCAAATTTACTGGGCTTTTCGCCAAACAATGAAAATTTCCTAAAGGTGATGGATAACGATGGTCAGTCGGACGGATATTCTTTGTTTGTGCCTAGCAACGATGTTTTTAACAAGTACCTGAATGATGTAATTCTGGAAAACTACAAAACGGTTGATAAGCTTCCTACCCAAATTATAGCCGATTTACTGAATGCACACATGTGGCAAACTACTGTATGGCCCAGTAAATTCAGCACTACTAACAACATTCAGGGTGAGCCTGCCCGTTTCAGTGCAACCGGTAATGTGGTTGATAAAAAGTTTTGCAGCAATGGTGTATTTTATGGAACCAATATTGTACAGCAGGCTAATGTATTCAGCAGCGTGTACGGTAAGGCTTACCTAGATCCGAACTATTCATTAATGACCCGTGCGCTCGATTTAAACCTGCGCTATACCGTAAGCAGCCCTAACCTGAAATTTACGGTTTTCATGATGCCTGATGCTGTACTACGCAGTTTGGGATATGATTATAGTACGGCTAACAGCGCGTTTACTTATACCTCCAACGGAGTTACTACAGTAGGTAACACCGCACGCGATCAGCTTTTAAGAATTTTAAACCTGCATATTGTACTTACCCCTAGCGGTGAATTGAATGATTTGTCGGGCTCGGGCATTGCTGAAACTTATGGTGGCGAGTACATCAGATGGAAAGGTAACACAGTTTATGCCGGCGGCAATGTGGAAAATAACCAGGTGATTGGTGTAACTGGCTCAAAAACGGCTAATAATGGTAAGGTATATTACCTGAATAATAATGTACTTCAATACCCGGTAAATACAGTAGCTTCTCAAATCCAGAAGAACGCGGCCAAATCATCCGACCCGTACTATGATTTTTATCAATACCTGATTAACTCAACTGTTTACAGCGCCACCACTGGCGAAATTACAGCCATACAGCCGGGCGTGTTTTACACCATATTTATTCCTACCCACCAGGCTATTCTGGATGCGGTGAAAAACGGCTGGCTGCCAGGTACGGTATCGGGTTCAATAGTAACACCTAATTACAATCCATCATCTTCAACTGATAAAGACATGGTATCCAGGTTTATCCTGTTTCATATTCTGGATGGTAATACCGTAGCACCTGATGGCAAGAAAAATGGTCAGTTTGCCACATTGCTGAAAAACTCGGTAGGAGATAAGGTAAACCTGGTAATTGCCAGTCAGCTCAACAGCATGCAGATAGGGGATAATAAAGGTCGGACTGCTAATCTGGTACCAGCCAACAGCAACTATTTAGCTACCCGAACACTGCTGCACCAAATTGATACCTATTTACAATACGCCTACTAAACCTTTGAGCTGATTATATGAAACAAATTTTTACCACTTTATTGTGTTTGTTTTTATTTCTTCAACTATTTCAGCCTGCACCTGTGTATGCACAAGCCCCCGATAAAATTTTGATAAAAGGGCGGGTGATTGACCAGAAAGATAAGCAACCCGTTATAGGCGCAACGGTAGTAGAACAGGATAATGATAAACGTACCGTTGCAGGTGCTGCTACAGATATTAACGGAAACTTTGCCATTAAAGTATCCAGTACTACGCATAAGTTATCTTTCTCGTTTATTGGCTACAATACTAAGGTTCTGGATATAGGCGAACGCCGGATATTCAACGTGAACCTGGAATCAAGTTCCAGAACACTGACCGAAGTAAATATAAGCGGCGGCCGCAGGGTAAATAATGGTACTGGCCTGAACGTTGACGAACGTAACCGTACTACAGCTTCTGTAACCGTGAGCGGGAAAGACGTTGAAGAACTACAGGCCACTACTATTGACCAGGCTATACAAGGGCGTATGCCGGGTGTGGATATCGTAGCCAACTCCGGCGATCCGGGTGCGGGTATGTCTATCCGCATACGCGGTACATCAACCATTAATGGTAATACTAACCCCTTAATTGTGGTAGATGGCATTCCGTTCGAAACCACCATTCCGAGCGATTTCAACTTTGCTACGGCTGATGATACTCAATATGCCAACCTGCTCAGTATTGCACCTTCAGACATTCGGGACATTACCGTATTGAAAGATGCAGCCGCAACTGCTGTTTGGGGCTCAAGAGCTGCTAACGGAGTATTGGTAATCAACACCAAAAGAGGAGTACAGGGGCCGCCAACCATCACTTATACCTTTAAAGGCTCTATTTCTAAATTGCCCAGCGCACTACCTATGCTCAGCGGCGATCAATACTCTACACTTATTCCGCAGGAGGTAATGAATGTGACCGGTGCGCCTTTAAATACCTTTACCGTTAAAGAGTTTGAGTATGATCCGCAGGATAGTTATTATTACTACAATTACAGTAAAAATACCGATTGGGTAAAAGCAGTTACCCGCAACGGTTATGTAAACGATAATAACTTATCTATTTCGGGTGGTGGCGAAAAAGCCAGGTATTTTGCCTCAGTAGGTTATACCGGGCAGAGAGGAACCATCATCGGTACAGGCTTGGATAGGCTGAATACCCGCGTGAACCTGGATTATATTGTGTCCAGCCGCATACACTTTACTACCTACCTGGCTTATACGCATAGTTCCACACAGGCCAACTTTGCCAGCTCCAAATCAGATAACATCTTGGGCGAGGCTTATTTAAAAATGCCCAACATGAGTATTTACGAATACAATGAAAATGGTGTTTTAACCCCTAATTATTTCTCGCCAGCATCCAACATTCAGGGGCAGTATACTTATTACGGGCTTGGTTCAAGCGGTGTATCTATCTACAACCCGGTAGCTATGGCCAATTCGGCTATCAACAAAACGGTAGATGACCGGGTTACCCCGCACTTTAATTTAAGCTATAGCATTATTCCGAATATACTAACCGCTACATCGGATGTGCAGTTTGATGTGGATAACAGTAAAAACAACCAGTTTCTGCCGCAAACTGCTACAGGTCGGCCTATTACGGAAACGTCAGTGAACCGGGCTTATAACTATGATTACGATGTTTTTAATGTACAATCGAAAACCAACTTTATTTATACCCCAAGACTGAATGAAAAACATACTTTCCAGGGTTTATTATCACTTCAAACGTATGATAATAAGATTGTAACCCAATCGGTACAAACGGCTAATACGGCATCTACTACGTTGCAAGACCCTTCAACTCCTTCACGTATTCAAAACAGTGATTTGGGTATAGCTTCCGGTACTACCGAAACCCGTTCGGTTGCAGCATTGATTAACGGTCAATATAGCTTTTTGGACCGTTACATTCTTAATGTAGGTTTACGTGGTGACGGTAACTCACGTTTTGGCGCCAACCACCGGTATGGTCTTTTCCCTTCTGTATCAGCCCGGTACCGGTTTTCAGGCGAGCCTTTCATGAAAAGATTTGATAACTGGCTGGATGATTTAAGTTTCAGGGCCAGTTACGGGCAAAGCGGCAACGCACCGAAGTACGATTACCTGTTTTACAATACCTATACTAACTATGCTTATAACTACATGGGACTGTCGGGTGTGTATCCGGCAAACATCCAGCTGGATAACCTGCGTTGGGAAACTATAGTAGGTACCAACCTGGGTTTTAACCTGATTATGTTCAAAAACCGGGTGAACATTGATATGGAATTTTACCGAAACCGTACCAAAAACTTGTTTACAGATAACTTACAGATATCATCGTTTAATGGTTATAACTCCGTAAGCCTTAACGTGGGCACTATGGATAACCAAGGCTTTGAGTTCAGCATTTTCACCACGCCGTACAAATCCAAGAAGCTGGTTATTGATTTCAACTTTAACATTGCGCACAACTACAATGTGTTGCGTTCTATTTCGCCCTATTATCCTAACTCAAGCGGCAACACAACCCTTAATGGTAATTACCTAAGCTTGTTACAAGTGGGCAACCCGTTGGGCTCTTTTTACGGTTACAAATATAAAGGTGTATATAAAGATGCAGCAGCCACTATTGCTAAAGACAAAAATGGCAATCCAATTATCAGCCCGGATGGTACGCCGGTGCAGATGCGTTTCAATTATCCATCAACCAATTACATTTTCCAGCCTGGCGATGCTCAGTATGAAGACATTAACCACGATGGTAATATTGATGCTAAAGACGTAGTGTACTTAGGTAATGGTAACCCTAAAGTTACCGGTGGTTTTGGTCCAACCTTTACTTACAATGGCAACCTGAAGTTAACAGCTTTCTTTAACTACCGATTGGGCGGACAAATTATCAATCAAACTAAAATGCAAACAACCAACATGTACAGTTTCAATAACCAAAGTACGGCTGTTTTACGCAGGTGGCAAAACATAGGCGATGTAACCGATATGCCGCGAGCTTTATACAACAGTGGTTATAACTGGTTGGGATCAGACCGCTATGTGGAAGACGGTTCATTTTTGCGGGTGCGTTCCATTACCCTGCGCTATACGCTGGCCCAAAGGGTAGCCCGCCAATTAGGGTTGAAAAACATAAGCGCTTATGTAACTGCCGAAAACTTGTACACTTTCACTAAGTACACTGGGCAGGACCCGGAAGTAGCTTCCAGAGGTAACGGCATATTCTCATTGGTGCAGGATAACTCAACAACCCCACCTGCCAAAATATTCACTTTGGGTTTAACGGCAACACTTTAATCACGGAGGAGTAACTATGCAAATACATAAACTTTTTAAAACGATACTGATAACCGTACTGGCTCTATCATTCTGCTCCTGCAACAAATACCTGGATTTAAAGCCTCAGGATGGACTTACCCGGCAGGATTTCTGGCAATCAAAAGAGCAGATACAATCGGCAGTGATTGGTATTTATTCTTCAATGCTTTCAGCACAAGGGGATAGGGCTTTGCCCGAATACTTATTCATGTGGGGTGAGCTACGTGCCGACATGATTGCGCCTTATCAGGGTGGAACCTCCAATGATGAGCTGAATATCATCAGTGATAATGTTTTGGCGAGTAATGGTATTACCAACTGGCGGGTATTTTACCGAATCATCAATTATTGTAACACCGTGCTTGATTACGCACCGGGCGTATTAAAGGTTGATAATACCTTAACTCAAGCACAATTAAACGCCTATTTATCGGAAGCATTGGCTATTCGTAGCCTGATGTACTTTTATTTGGTGCGCACTTTTGGCGATGTTCCGCTAAAGCTGAAATCCACTTCATCTGATAATGATTTGGTGCAGCTTGCCAAAACATCACAGCAGGATGTACTTAAGCAAGTTGTTACCGATTTGAATACGGCCGAAGGTTACGCTTTACCTACTTACGGCAACAGCATTACTGACCGTGGGCGTATCACCAAGTTTACCATCAATACCTTACAGGCCGATGTGTACTTGTGGATGGATCAGTACGAGAACTGCATTACTGCTTGTGATAAAGTTATTAATTCAGGGCGATATGGTTTAATTACGGGTGATGCCGGCTGGTTTGTGAACTTGTTTGTAAACGGTAACTCTAACGAAGGCATTTTTGAGTTGCAGTACGATTCCCAAGTGCTGAACCCTTTTTACAACATGTTCCTAACTACCAAGCGCCGCTACCTGGCAGAACCGAACATTATAGAAGATTTTTATGGGGTGGATTTAAGCGACGACAACAACCGCGACATCAGAGGTGTTGACGTAGCCGTACATATTGCCGATTTAACGATATGGAAATATGTGGGCCTTACTGCTACTACATTGCGCACGCAAGATATATCATACGCGCACTGGATGGTGTACCGGTATGCCGATGTTCTATTGATGAAGGCCGAAGCTTGTGCCAACTCCGGCAAAGGCCAAACTACGCTTGATATTATCAGTCAGATCCGGAGAAGAGCTCATGCTTTAGATAACTCGGCCGTGAACAGTAGCATTTCAGGCACCTCCATGAATGTGGATCCTACGGATGTAGGTGGCTTAACCGATTATATTCTGGCCGAGCGGGCACGGGAGTTTGCTTTTGAAGGTAAACGCTGGTTTGATGTTTTGCGCAATGCCAAACGTAATAATTATGCACGGCTGGATTTATTGCTGAACATGGCTGCCCGCAGTGTACCTGCCGATAACCAGCAGGCCGCTATCAATAAGTTTAAAGATGCCAGGAGCCATTACCTGCCTATTTATCAATACGAACTAACTACTGACCCTAACTTGGTTCAGAATCCATTCTATAAATAAATAACAATCATAAAATACTTGTTATGATGAAAAAGTTTATTTCAAAATTCTGCTTGTCGGCCATTATAGTGATGGCAGCCGTTGCAGTAACCTGTTTTTACAGCTGTAAGCGCGAGCATTTTGTAACCTCCACAACCAGCGATGTAAACATGTTCTCGTACTTTGATAAGTACCCCGACCAGTTTTCCATGTTTCAGCAAATACTGGATAAGGCGGGCTACAGTGGCTTTCTGAATGCTTACGGAACTTACACCTGCTTTGCCCCTACCAATGACGGGGTTAAAGCATACCTGAAAGCAGCCGGAAAATCATCAGTAGCTGACATTGATGTGAATACCGCCAAAAACATGGTGAAAATAGCGCTGATACAGGATACCATCAGTACCCAGATGTTTACCGACGGTAAACTGCGCACCGCTACCATGTATGGGCAGTATTTGATTACAGGAGCTACGTTTGTTAATGGCGTGGCTAGCACAACGGTTAATAAGCAAGCCAACATTGTACAATCCAACATCAGGGTAGGTAATGGCATTATACACGCCATTGATAATGTACTGTTGCCGGCTTCCTTAACCCTGGCTAAAATGGTGGAGCAAAATCCTAAGTACGCCATTTTTACGCAAGCCTTAAAAAGCACTGGCTTTTATGATACGCTTAATGTAGATGCTTCGGCCAACACCAATATCAATCGTAAATACGTAACGCTTATTGCCCAAACCGATTCCGTGTTTAATGCGGCAGGTATAGGTAGCTATAATGATCTGGTGAAAAAATATTCGACCACCGGCAATCCTAAAAACCCAAGTGATAGTTTGTACCTGTTTGTGGCTTACCGGATTTTGCCGGAACTGAATTACCTAGCCGACATCATCAGTGCACAATCACACATTACATTGGCGCCACAAGAGGTAATTACCGATCAGCTATCGGGTACTACCATTCTGCTAAATAATGATACTTTTAATGGCGTGCTTGAGCCGGGCGTAGCATTAGATAGAGCAATGAGCGATAACTCGGCGACTAACGGGGTACTACATTCGGTAAAGAGCAATTTCCGCATTAAGGTACGTAAGCCATCGCCGGTTTATTTTGATCTAGGCGATCAGCCTGAAATACGCAAACTGACTTCAGTATTCAGAAAAGCAGGTAAAAGCGTACAGTTTACCGCAGGGCAACTGGCCGATGTAACCTGGAATGCCGATGTAATTACCTATACAGCTGTAGCTAGCACTGATGCCAATTTTTATTATTGGGATGACCTGTTAACTTTTAACAGCTTACGAACCGCCGCCACTACCATGAACTACATTGACTTTAAAACGCCTACACTTATTAAAGGTCGGTACAAGGTTTGGGTAGATTTTAGGTCCAGCGCGGGTGGTAGTAATATTCAGGTGCAGTTTGATGGACAGCCTTTGCCTAACATCGTCAACTTCCCGGATAACTTGCCTAGCACAACCGATTCGGGTCCGGTGCTGGAATCAAAAGGATATAAGCGTTATGCTACCGCGCAGGTTAACGGAACCGCTCCAACCAATAACAAAATGGTGGGCAGGTTGGCCGGTGTAATTGATGTAACCTCTACCGACAGGCACCATATCAAATTTGTAGCCATCGGCAATACCAAAGGCGCTGTTACCATTGATATGGTAGAATTCCGGCCAATTGATATGGATCAGGAAAAGCCCACCTTCGGTCGTGATGGTACCATTACTCCATAAATATTATTCTACCTGTACAACATCTGATTAATACATCAATGAGCAAACTATTTAAATATACCATACTGATTACCGTACTGTCTGTAGCGTTTACCGCATGTAAAAAGCAGTGGGACAAGCGCGACACGGTAACCGACCCGCAACTTAATGTATCGCTAATGGAGCAAATACAAGCTCACACTGATTTGAGTGTATTTGCCGGATATTTAACCAAAACAGGATACGATAAGCTGTTAAATTCAACTAAAACCTTTACTGTTTGGGCACCCAACAACCAAGCTATGCAAGCGGTTGACCAATCTCTGCTGACCGATACAGCCAAGCTGCGCCAGTTTGTGGCCAACCACATCACCACCCAAATTTACTTAACCAATGCGCCGCAGCCATCATTGCGCATTCATACTTTGATTGGTAAAAACGTAACCTTTACTGCCTCAAAGGTGGAGGATGCCAATATTGTGAAAGCCAACCAATATGTGCGGAATGGAGTGCTGCACATTATTGATAAGGGGCTAATACCCAAACAAAGCATCTGGGAGTTCATTAATGGGCTTACTTCGATAGGTTTAAAACAAAAAGCTTACCTGCAATCGCAAAATTATACCGTTGTAGATACCAGCCAAGCTACCATAACCGGTGTTGATCCTGTTACCGGTAAGCCGGTGCTTAAACCCGGCACAGGTGTAATTAGCAAAAACCATTATTTTGACAATGTAGCCGATTTAAGTAATGAGGATAAGCTGTACACCTACATTGTATTAACTGATAATGCTTATGATACAGAACGCAGCAAAGTAACTAAGTATTTTGCCACCAGTACAGCCGATAGTACTTACAACCTGTCATCATTTAACGTACTGAAAGATTTAACGTTTAATAACGCATTAACTACAGCACAGCTTACTGATACCGTACTCTCGGTAAATAATGTAAAAGTGCCGGTTAATAAAAGCAATATTGTACAAACTTATAATGCCAGCAACGGCATTGTATATGTTATGAATAATGTGCCTTTCCGGGTACAGGATAAAATTACACCCATTTACATTCAGGGCGAAAACCCAAGCTACTTTTCACGTACCGATAAGGCCGGTGATATATTCTATCGCATTAAAAAAGATAACAAAGGGGTAACGTTTAATGATATATACATTTTTGGCGGTGGTGCCAACGGGACTTTACCAGCACAGTTTTATGCTGCTTATCTGCCTAAAAACTTGTACTCATGCCAGTATAAGGTGTATTGGCGAGCTATAAACGATGTGCAGACTACAGCTATTTCACAGCAGTTGGCCTTTAATACTGTAACGGCAGCAACCTTTCCCTATACCAACGTGAACCCGCTGGTTTATGATGATGTTTTGCTGGGTAACTATACCCTGAGCAAATTTGGTACTATACCCATGTATTTGATTGGGGCGAATGCTACCGCTTCGGGTACCAACAGTCTGATACTTGATTATATTAAACTGGTACCGGTATTATAACAACTTAAACCTTCATTATGCTAATTTTTACCAATAAGACTTTTCTTTTACTGCTTTTTGGCCTGCTGATAGGTAGCACGGTAAAGGCGCAGGTACCAGATAGCGTGGCCCGGTACAAGGCCGATTCTTTGCAGAAAGCCAGAGGTCCTAAAGTATCAGGTATCATCAGAGATGCAGCAACCGGTAAACCTGTATCAGGTATCAATATTAATATATTTGAGTACACGGCTGCCATCAGTGATGAACGCGGACGATTTACCATCGGCGTGCCCGATTACAACGCAGTGCTGATGGTATCAGGGCAGGGGTATCAACAAAAGGAGGTACCTGTAAAAGGGCAGGAAACGTTACCCGATATTTGGTTGTATGAAGATACTTATAACTCGGTTTACGATGTTGCTACTTTGCCGCTGAAAACAACCCCCATCAACCAGTTAGTTAATTCTGTTTCTACCATTAACACCCAGGGTGCATGGGAAACCGCAGCCGAAATACCCGATACCTATTTACAAGGTAAAGTGGCCGGTTTGAACGCTATACGCCGGTCGGGTACACCTAACATTGGCGCTAATTTATTTTTGCGTGGCTATAATTCTTTATATGGTACCAACATGCCTTTGGTGGTGGTAGATGGGATGATCTATGATGTAACACACTACGGTCGTTCGCTTATTGGCGGGCATATCACCAATCCGTTAGGGGATATTGATATACACGATGTAGATAACATCACTGTAATCAAAGATGCTGCTTCGGTATATGGTACTAAAGCCGCTAACGGTGTAATAGTAATTACCACCGGCCACAGCCAAGACTTAGCCACTAAAATTGATTTGGGGATATACAGCAGCTATAATTATGTGCCGCATACTATGTTTTACCCTGTGATGCAGGCAAGCGATTACCGCACGTATCTATCTGAAGTGCTGAATACCAGTGGTATGTCGCCTACTCAAATTGCTGCTCAGCCTTACATGAACGATAACCTGAGCAATCCTGATTATTACACCTATCACAATAATACTAACTGGCAAAAACAAGTATTTAAAAACGGTTATAACCAGAACTATAACTTGCGTGTAGCTGGTGGTGATAACATAGCCAAGTACGTGTTATCAGTAGGGTATGGTAATAACAAAGGTATTAGCCAGGCTACCGATTTGAGCCGCTACACTACACGGTTTAACGCCGATTTGAACATTAGCCGGCATTTTACCGTGAACACCAATTTATCATTCAGTTATAACGAGCAAAACCTGCGCGATCAAGGCGTATACCCGAAAACTAACCCTTTATATGTAGGACTTATTAAATCGCCGCTGCTCAGGGCTAACGAGGTGAACAATCAGGGAATTGAATCGCCGAACATTAGTGATTCGGATATTTTTGGGGTGAGCAATCCTATTGCTATTAATGATAATGTACAGGCACTAAGCAAAAACTATCGCTTTTTTGGTAACATCAACTTCCGGTATCAGATTAACAAATATCTGGTAGCCCAAACACTGATTGGTGTAACATCCGACAAGATTCGTGAAAATACCTTTATACCCCGCGCTGGTATTGTAAATGATACATTAAACAATGCCATTGCCGATAGTCGCTTAGGCAGCCGGGTACAACGGTTGTACACTTTGTATAATGATACCCGTGTAACTTACGATCGGGTGTTCAGTCGCATTCATCATTTAACAGCCAGTGTGGGCAGCCGCTTTAATCAAACCAGCAGTAATGAACTGTATGCGCTGGGGTATAATTCAGCCATCGATCAGTTGGTAACCGTAGGTACCGGAGCTCCATCTTTGCGGGCAGCCGGAGGCGATATTGGTAAGTACCGCTGGTTCAATAATTATCTGAGTGCTGATTACCAGTTATTGGGCAAATACTTCCTTAACTACAGTATGGCGGTTGATGCCTCCTCCCGGTTTGGCTCTACCGTAGCTAACGCACTTACTATTGATGGGGTGAAAATGGCGGTGTTGCCTTCGGTTGCGGCAGGCTGGCTGATTTCATCTGAAAAATTTATGTCGAACGTCAGGTTTATTGAGCTGCTTAAACTGCGCGCCAGCTATGGCTTAACCGGTAATGATGATATTGGCAATTATGCCGCACGGCAGTTTTATGTGTCACAAAACCTGTTAGGGTTACAAGGCTTGGTAAGAGGTAATATCGGCAACTCCAGTTTGCAATGGGAGGTAAACCGGAAACTGGATATTGGTTTAGATGCTTCTCTTTTAAAGGAACGGTTAACCATTACAGCCGATGTATTCAGGAACACTACTTCTAAAATGATTACGTATGACCCTACAGCGGCGGCTACCGGCTTCACTTATGCGGTATATAACAATGGTAACATGCAGAATACTGGTGTTGAACTGAGCGTGAATGGACGATTAATTAACAAAAATAGCTTCAAGTGGGATTTAGGTGTTAACCTGGCTACTTACCGTAATAAAGTCACTAAGTTTCCGGGTACCAGCATGCAAACTACTTACGCAGGTGCTAACATACTTACCCAAGTGGGCATGCCAGCCAACGTATTTTATGGTTATAAAACCAACGGTGTGTACCAGTCGGATGCGGAAGCTGCGGGTGCAGGGCTTTCGGTGCGTACTTCTACCGGCAGCTTAATTGCGCTGAAAGGTGGTGATATGCGCTTTGTGGACATGAATGGCGACAAGGTAATTGACAGTCAGGATATGCAGGTAATTGGTAATCCAAACCCAAAACTTACCGGAGGCTTATCTACCGATGTAACTTATAAACGTTTTACCCTAAGTGCTTTAGTAACCTTTGTGAGCGGCAACCAAATCTATAATTATACCCGTCGCATACTGGAATCAGAAAATGGTACACAAAACCAAACGTTGGCCGTACTGAACCGCTGGCGTGCCGATGGGCAGGTAACCAACATGCCTAAAGCCGTTTACGGCGACCCAGCAGGGAACTCCCGTTTCTCCGACCGGTGGATTGAAAACGGTTCATACATCCGTCTCAGAACAGTTTCTTTGATGTATAACGTGCCGGTTAAAGCTAAAACTTTCAAATACATTAAAATATATGCCACCGGCAACAACCTGCTCACCTTTACCAAATACCTAGGCTATGATCCAGAATTCAGTGCTGGCGATAGTCCGCTAATGCAAGGTATTGATGCCGGTTTCGAGCCTCAAATCAGAACGGTACAGTTAGGCGCACGCCTGGGGATATAATGTTTTGACCACTAGACACAACGTAATGAAAAAATATATACCAAAACTATACTTGAAAATAGGCCTGTTAAGTTTGGGCTTGTTCACTTTTTCCTGCAAAAAGGCGCTTGATGTAAAGCCTGAAGATCAGGTAGATGTCACTAACCACTACCGCAACGTTTACGATGCCAATGCTGCTGTAATTGGTATCTACGGCAAGCTGTTAAATATTGCCGAACAATACGTGGTTTTAAATGAACTACGTGCCGATTTAATGGATGTAACTACCAATGCCGACCGGTACTTGCAGGAAATAAATACCCACACCGTATCGGCCGATAACCCCTGGGCTGATCCTCGTCCGTTTTACAACGTCATCATCAACTGTAATGATGCGCTGAAAAATTTCGACATCATGTTGGCGGATAAGAAAATGACGACCAATGATTATGCGCAACGCTACGCTGATGTAGGGGCTATCCGTTCATGGTTGTATTTGCAGCTGGGCATTCATTATGGTACAGTACCTTATGTTACCGATGCCTTAACCAGTGTTGATGATTTAAAAGACCAAAGCAAGTTTCCGCGTATTACTTTTGATCAGTTGCTGGATAAGTTAATCACCTTTACTGCTGGCTTGCCTTATCTGGACCCTTATACCAGTACTACCGCCGTAACTGGTGCTACCAATACTTCATTGGTAACTACCGTTGATGGTTATAATACCAGCTACTTTTTTATCAATAAGCGTTGCTTGCTGGGCGATTTATACCTGTGGAAAGGTAATTACACGCAGGCGGCTACCAATTACCGCAATGTGCTGGAAACCGGTACCCGTAATGCAACATCGGGCAGTGTAGGGTATTATTCTATTTTTAAAATACCGTTTTCGGATGTAGTAACCAACAATGATAATAGTGTGGGTTATTTACGTTACCGTGAGCAAGATATTAATGCACTAGTAGATAATAATTCGCAAGGTTGGCGGGCTATGTTTGCCCGCTCGCAGGATGCTATATTTGGTTACGAATGGATATGGACTCTGTATTTTGATAAGAATTTTGTTCCCCAAGATCCTTTTATTGATTTGTTTTCCAACCAAGGCGGCCGTTATCTGGTAAAACCATCACAACTGGCATTGGATAACTGGAATGCGCAAACGCAGCTTAATGGTTTTCCTTACGATCAGCGTGGCAAATTCACTGTCAGGAGTATAAACGGCCAGCCGGTAATTATGAAATACTTGTACACCTATCTGGATCCTTTAAGCTTTGTGCCTACCAAAGTGCTGGAAAAAAACGGGCGCTGGTTTTTATACCGGGCTGCTACCTTAAACCTGCGTTTTGCCGAAGCTGCTAATCGTGATAACTATTCGAAACTGGCTTATGCTTTTGTGAATACCGGCATCCAGGCCACTTATACACCTGCCGGAACAGTACCAACTGATGTAACGAACATTATGCAAACCATGCTTCCGGCACCGTATGATTTTGACGCACGCTTTGGAAATGCACCGTCGTACCGGGCGCCATGGTATCAGCAGGTGGGTACCCGTACCCGGGCCTATCTGCAACCGTTACCGGCTACGCTGCAAACTGATATGATAGGAATGGAAAATGCCATTATTGATGAAGCTGGATTAGAACTGGCTTATGAAGGTAACCGCTGGCCCGACCTGCTCCGCATAGCCCGCCGTCGCAACGACCCTTCTTTTCTGGCCGAAAAGGTATATCAGAAACTTTTAAAAGACGGCAATCCGGCTGCGGGTACTGTACGGGCAAAGTTGATGAATCCGGCCAACTGGTATTTGCCACTAAACTTTTAATTGAACGTTGAAATGCTTTACACAATACCGGTTTTAAACTTAAAAAAGTATTTGGCAGCAGCTGTAGTAACCACAACGCTGGTAAGCAGCTGTTTGGTTAGCTCCGCCCAAAAACAGATGGAAAATCTGGATCGCGGTTTAATTGCCGTTAACGAGGGACAAGGCAAGGTGTTTTTAAGCTGGCGTATGCTGGGAACTGAGCTTGATAATATAGCTTACAACCTATATCACCAAACCGGCAACCGGCAAGCGATAAAATTAAATCCGCAACCACTTACCGGTGGTACCAACTTTACGGAAGCCGGTGTGGATAGCACCCAAAGCAACACTTGGTTTGTAAAGGCTGTGGTGAACGGGCATGAAGAAGCCGCTGGTAAGCCTTGCATGTTGAAGGCCAATGCTACAGCGCAGCCTTACCTCAGCGTGCCTTTGCGCACACCGCAAGGCTACACACCTAATGATGCTTCAGTAGGTGACCTGGATGGTGATGGTGAGTACGAGATTGTAATTCATCAAACTGGCAGGGGTAGAGATAATTCACAATCGGGGTTAACCGATCCGTCTATTTTACAGGCTTACAAGCTGGATGGTACTTTTTTGTGGCAGATTAATTTGGGGCACAACATTCGCGAAGGCGCACACTATACGCAGTTTATGGTATATGATCTGGATGGTGATGGTATTGCTGAAATTGCCTGTAAAACAGCCGACGGAACTATAGATGGCCGGGGCAAAGTGATAGGTGATTCCACCAAGCGTTATGCCAATAACCAAGGGCGAATTTTAGAGGGGCCTGAATACTTTACCATATTTGATGGCCGTACAGGTGCTGCATTGGCTACTACCGATTATATCCCAGCCCGGGGCGATATCAGCAAATGGGGTGGCAAGGGGGGTAACGGCGGTAATGATAGTTACGGCAATCGTGTTGACCGATTTTTGGCTTGCATCGCTTATCTGGATGGCATACACCCCAGCGTGGTGATGTGCCGGGGCTATTACGGTCGTACTGTTTTAGCCGCCTGGGATTGGCAAAACCATAAATTAACTTCAAGGTGGGTGTTTGATACGCACGATATGGATAATCCTTACTCAGGTATGGGGAACCATAACCTGACGGTGGCTGATGTGGATGGCGATGGCAAAGACGAAATTGTTTACGGCTCTATGTGTGTGGATGATAATGGCAAAGGTTTATACACTACCGGCTTAAGGCATGGTGATGCCGTGCATGTAAGTGATCTGGATCCATCGCGCCCTGGTTTGGAAGTGTTTGGCGTACATGAACTGGAGGATGGTGCTAAGGGTATAGGTACTGCGTTTTTTGATGCTAAAACCGGTGAGATTTTGTGGAAAGGCGATATGGATATGGATGTAGGCCGCGGTCTTTCGGCTGATATCGACCCACGATATGCAGGCGTTGAAAACTGGGGTGGTACAGAAGGATTAAAAACCTGTAAAGGTGAAAAAATAGGCATATCACCACGGTCGGTGAACTTTGCCGTATGGTGGGATGGTGATTTGTTGCGTGAATTGCTGGATGGCAATAAAGTTTACAAATGGGATTATACCACCAGTGTAATGAACCCGCTTTTAACCGCCACAGGCTGTTTAGCCAACAATGGCAGTAAATCTACCCCAGCTTTAAGTGCCGATTTATTTGGCGACTGGCGCGAAGAAGTAGTACTCAGAACTCAGGACAATCAGGCTTTGCATATTTACACCACTACTATACCCACCACCTATCGCTTTCGTACCCTCATGCACGATCCGCAATACCGGGTAAGTATTGCCTGGCAAAATGTTGGCTACAACCAGCCGCCTTACACCAGTTTCTTTTTGGGCGATGGCATGAAAAAGCCTGCCAAACCTAACATCACCTTGGTTAAGAAAAAATAACAACAAAATAAAAGTTGAATAAACAAGCGCTTGTCTGCGTACATTACCTGTACTTTCATCAGTAAGCCAGTTTAGGATGCTTAAACAATAACTTCGTCATTTACTTATGATAAAAATACCATACAAACTGCTGGCTTTAGCAGCCATCGTTGGCATTTGGGCATTTGCTGCTCAGCCTAAGCCCACCCTGTTTCTGATTGGCGATTCAACGGTGCACAATAACGATAAGGTGCAGTGGGGCTGGGGCACCATGATTAAATCGTTGTTCGATACTTCCAGAATCAATATCAGCAATAATGCTATGGCCGGGCGCAGTACCCGAACCTTTGTTAAAGAGGGGCGATGGCACAAGGTAGATTCACTGCTAAAACCCGGCGATTTTGTGATGATGCAGTTTGGCCATAATGAAGGCAGTGTACCCGATACTACCAAAGCTGGTTACCGCGGCGTGTTGAAAGGTACTGGTGATGAGGTTAAAGAGTTAACTTGGCCCAATGGTACGCATGAGACGGTGCATAGTTATGGCTGGTACATCCGCCAGTTTATTCGTGATGTGAAAGCTAAGCATGCCACGCCAGTAGTGCTCTCCATGATACCGAGAAATGAGTTTAGAGAAGGCAAAGTGTTGCGAGCCGATAAAGATTATGGTTTGTGGGCCAGAGAAGTAGCTCAGCAGGAAGGTGCTTACTTTGTTGATTTAAATCAAATTACTGCCGATAAGTACGACCAATGGGGAGCCGATTCGGTGAAAAGGTTTTTCCCTGGCGATCATACGCATACCAACCAAGCCGGTGCTTTAGTTAATGCCGAATCGGTAGTGGCGGGATTAAAGGCAAATACCAAAATTGATTTAGTCAAATACTTGAAAAAATAATACCATGAATAAACTTCGTAATTACATTAGCTGGCCTGCCTTGCTTTTAGCTTTAGTTATAGGCTCCTCTTTCGTTTTGTTAAAACCCAAACCTAAGCCTACTTTGTATTTGATAGGCGATTCAACCGTAAAAAACGGCAAAGGTAAAGGTGATGGCGGTTTATGGGGATGGGGCAGTTACTTGGTTAATTATTTCGATACCACCAAAATCGCGGTTGAAAATGATGCACTGGGAGGTACCAGCAGTCGTACGTTCCAAACTCAAGGCTTGTGGGATAAGGTGCTGGTAAAAGTTAAACCTGGCGATTACGTGATAATGCAGTTCGGGCACAATGATTCCAGTCCGCTGGATGATACGGCTCGTGCTCGCGGCACCATTAGAGGCGTTGGCGAAGAACAGAAAGAAATTTATAACCCCATTCGTAAAATTCAGGAAGTGGTACACAGCTATGGCTGGTACATGCGCAAATTTGTAAATGATGCCAAGGAGAAAGGCGCTACGGTAATTATCTGTTCGCCTATACCACGCAATAGCTGGAAAGAAGGTAAGATTAACCGTAACAATGTGGATAGCTACGGCCAATGGTCAGCTCAGGTAGCACAGCAAACCGGCGTTTACTTTATCGACCTTAACCAGCTCATAGCCGACACTTACGACAAAGAAGGTGAAGATAAGGTAAAGTCTGCTTATTTCGGCTCTAAAGATGCTACTCATACTATTGAAGCCGGTGCTATATTAAATGCCCAAAGCGTGGTAGCAGGCATTGTAAAAACGAAAGGATTGAAATTAGCTAAATACTTAAAAGATTAAAGTAACTAGCTGAAAATATTAGTTAGTTATTTTATATAGTGCTATAACCTGCTTAATAGGTTATAGCACTGCTGTTATTAACAACGTACTGAGGTTTATTGCCGGTTGCTGATTTTACATCAGTGAATTTCACTTGTTCGGCATTGTTAATTTTAACCTTTGCATTTTCCGGAACAGTAATGTTGGTAAACGTTACATTTCGTAATTGATGACCAGGATCTGTAAACCCGTTGATATCAATAACTGGTTCTTTTACTACTGCTTTTGATAAATCGATATTTCTAAAAATAAAGTTTTCAAAAGTAGGAGCTTCCGGCGCTGGTGCACCATCGTTATTATAGTTTACTGCCGAAAAGACGGTGATTTGAAGCAACTGGCAATCCGTAACAGTTATATTTTTAACATAGCCGCCACGTTCTTTAGTGCCTTTAATCTGCAAGCCATGCAATAAGGCGCCTGCATGGCAATCCTGCACTAAAACATTACTTACTCCGCCCGACATTTCACTGCCGATAGAAATACCATGACCTTTGGTAAAATCGCAATCCATAATTCTCACATTTCTGGTGGGTTTTCCAATTACATTTCCTTCCGGGTTCTTGCCCGATTTGATGGCAATACAATCATCGCCGGTAGAGAAGGTGCAATTCAGTATATAACTGTCGTCAGATGAATCTGGATCCAATCCGTCGCCATTACGGGCAGTACTTACTATGTTTAGGTCATGGCAGGTTACGCCTTTGCTGTAAATGTAATGTATAGTCCAGCAGGGAGAATCCTGTATCTGCAAGCCTTGTATTTCTACATTATGGCAGTTCATTAAGCAAATTAAACGCCCCCGGCTGCGGATGCCGTTCTTTTCAATCATGGCTCTACCTAACGCGCTTCCACCACCACTAATGGTACCTTCACCTTTAACAGAAAGCTGTTCTACCGCGTATCCACCTTTGTTATTCATCACCCCCGCGTTAAGCAAGCTAGCATAAGTCTTCATTTCCCAACCTTCAAAACGGTTGTTGTAAAAAGGGAGATAATCCGCTTCATTAACGCTGCCTTTTAATACGCCACCCTTAGCTATTTCGAGAGTCATATGGCTTTTTAAAAATAAGGCTCCGCTCAAAAAAGTACCTTGCGGTATCAAAACCGTACCACCCTTGGGGCAGGCATCAATAGCTTTTTGAATAGACTGGGTGTTGATGGTGGTGCCATCGCCTTTAGCATCAAAATCTGTTACGTTTAATATCTTTCCTGTAAATGCTGTTTTAAACTTAACTGTACTACCAAAAGATAGTAGCTTCCCCTGGTTATCTTCAAACCGAATAATGCAGTTGTAAGCTTTGGTAGGTTGCAGGTCATGAAGCGTATAATTGCATTGGGTAGATGTTGCAACCTCTTTTCCATTCAATATAATGTGATATTGGCTGATGTTTAACTGACGTTCAGGTTTATCCCAAATCAGCGTGGCTGAGGTTGCTGATAACGTTCCGGGAGCTACCAGAAGCTGTTTGGTCTTGATTGCTGCCGAAGCAGAACTCAAGGCATGGATAAGTATAGCAACAAGAGCAAGCTTTTTTCTCATCGTTTTCAGTAAGGTTGAGTAATGATAAAGGAATATTTAATTGCCATCGGGCTTTATGGCAGTGCTTTTAGGGCTTAAGGGTAAACTAAAAGTTTCTACCGGATCGGGTTGTGATGGGTTGAAAGTAGGTGCATTAATAATGTACTTTTCAATACCCAAATGGTTAGCTTTGATGCCTTCCAACACGCATTTAGCCAGTTCATAAGCACCATACCCGTTAAAGTGCGTATCATCAGCCAATGGTTTATCTTGACCTGGAAAAGTATAAGCTGGATAATATACAAAGGCTTTTGTAGATTTTTCAACCCCCAAGGCATCATAAAATTGGGTAGACATAGCATTTAAATCAATTAAAGCCACCTTTTCTTCGCTGGCTACTTTACGGGCCGCCGCCGGGTAGTCGCCTAAGGTGTTTATGGTTTTACCTTCTGGACTGAAAGACCGGCGTGCCGTTGAAGTCACAATAACCGGAATACCCTGGCGTTCGCGTACTTTGTTGATAAACAGTTTGAACCTTTGTGTATAAGAACCATAGGCTCCATCTTCGGGGCCTTTTTCTTTTTGATCGTTATGGCCAAACTCAATAAATAGGTAATCGCCGGGTTTAATTAAGCTTAGAATTTTATCTAAACGATGGCTACCTAAAAAGCTGCCTAGTGATAAACCAGATTCGGCATGGTCGGCAATGGCTACACCTGGTTTAAAAAAGCGGGTAATCATTTGCCCCCATGAAGCCCAGGGTTCGTCATCCTGATCAACCACGGTAGAATTACCAGCCAGGTATATTGTAGTTTGGTTATCGGCTTTTTCTATTTCAATAGCATCTACACAGGGTTTGGTATCGCTAAATTCTAATGTTAGTTTATCATCCCAATCCAGCTTACCTATTTCACGAGGTTTGAGGCTTACACGGCCTCCGGTACTAATTTGCGGCTTACGAATGTTAACAATAAAGCTTACCTTTTTAATCTGCTCTTTTTGTGTAGCTACCTTCTCCAGCATCAGCCGGCGCGATTCAGCTTTTACCGTAGTTAAACTGGTTCCATTAATATCTCCTAAAGTTAAAGTGACTCGGTAATTACCCTCTGGTACATTAACCGAAAAATAGAACGGCTTATCTGAGGTTACAAAATCAGTTGTTAATTCTGCTTTACCTTTCCGGTTCACCGCAGTAGGTTTGGTATCAAAATCATACCCATAACCAGTGGTGTTGTTGTATGCAGTAGTGGTTGTAACCTGTTTATAACCTTTAGGTGCTTGCTGGTTGCTCAAATTGAATTTTATAGGAAATTCAGATTGTACCTGAGCTATGGCAGTACCTACGGCAAAAGCTAATCCTAAACTGGCGGCGACAAACTTTTTGTAAAAGCAAATCATGTTTATTTAGTAATAATTAAGGTTAAAAGCATTTTACGTGCAGGGTATAATTGGGTTCGGAAGCATTTAAAGGTAGGCAGGTTGTCTTGTAATAGTATCCTGCACCATCCTGCGTAAATAGTTATCCTACTTATGGTTGAGCATCAAGCCCAACTATTATTGCTGGGCATAAGTATTGCTTTAAATACTGGCAATAAGTTTGTTAAAGTCGGTAGCGGTAACTTTAAAAACAGTACCGTGGCGAATGCCTTGTGGTAAAGAAAGCTGGTCGGAGATGTCAGTCCAGGTCTTTAAATCATCCGAAGTTAAAGCCCCGTAACGATGATCGCGGTAACGATCAAAATACACAATCCACTTTCCTTTTATTTGAATAGCCGTAGGGCCTTCAGCCCAGTAGTTGCCGGTTATTGCTTTTTCGGGTTTGTTGTAAGGCCCGGTTAGTTTATTGGCATAAGCCAGTTTGATGTTTTTCTGTACCGGTGTGCGGGTTTCATCCTTGAAAAACATCACAAATTGTTTTTTATCAGACACAATGGTGGCATCAATCACGTTGTAACCTGGTTCGTAAAGTAGTTGGGCCTGGCTGTACGTTTTAAAGTCTTTGGTGGTAACATAATAAAGTCGGTGGTTGTATTTAGCTTCGGCGGTGGTATCAACCAGCGGGAACCGGCCGGTTATGGTAGTGGCCCAATAAATTATGTAGGTTTTTGAACCGGCATCGTAATTAATTTCGGGTGCCCAGCAGTTACGTGCCTGAGGCTCATGTGCCATTACAGGTAGAAACTGCTGTTCCGACCAGTGTACCAAATCCGGCGAACTGGCATAGCCAATACCTTTATCGTTCCAGCTTACAGTCCAAACCATATGATAAAGCCCGTCTGCACCTTTCATAATGCAAGGGTCGCGCATCAGTTTATCTTTAGCTACTGCGGGCTGTAAAAAAGAGCTATCATTTTTTAAAGTTTCCCACTTTAGCCCGTCATAACTGTAAGCTAAATGCAGTCCGTCAGTTCCACCACCTTTAAAGTAGCCAAACAAATACACATCGTGGGTAGCTTTGGGTTGGGCATGGGGGGTAAGCCCGGTTAAAATTAGTAGTAAAATGACAAGTATATTTTTCGCCATAAATGGGTTGGTTAGGTATTAACAACTAGATACAGTTACCGCAAGTAATAAAAGGCTACTGCTGCTCAAAGCAGGTGCTGCATTTTATTCTTTTGAATAACAATAAATTTTAAGAATACTTTAGTATAACTGGTTAGGTAAAGATCAATTATTTCAATTAATCAAGTGTCCTGCTGTATCCTGTAAGGGCAGAGAATGGCTAATTAGAAATCAGCTATATCGAAATAAAATCGTGTAGTAGGAAGGGAGCTTGTAAACTTTATTGGTAGATTGTTATCTAGTACTATTTTGCTTCTTATGATTAATACTAAAAGGTGTGTAATTATCATCAAAGATTCTTTTTTGATGAAGCACTTGAACTTTTTGATCTGGAATGTATGGTAAATTGAGGTTTGAGATCTATAAAAAAGAGAGGCATAGTATTTATACCAATTGATACAATTATCCTTGTTGAGAATTGTCACTTGCAGCATCAACTATTTTTCTGATTTCGACATCAAGCTTTTTAGCACTTTCCTGCAGCATTGCAGTTAGTTGCTTTATCTCCTTATCCGATTCCATATCCTGCAACAATGCAGCCAATCCGAGTATATTAGCTAATGGTGCTCGTACCAAATGAGATTGTGCGAGCGCTACTATTCGAAGTCTTTCTTGACTTAACAGCCTTTCAGCATCTGATTTTGCTTTCTTCAGCAGCAACTCTGCTTCATACTTCTTCCGGTCAACTACTTTGTAGATAACCGCACAAACCTGCATTTCTTTACTATTACCTGCAGTGAAAACAGATGCGCTGAACAAGCAGGAAAAATTCACATCTTCTTTTTGTATTTGGAAGCTGATTTCATTAACTTCATGATGCATTCTGAGCAAAGGCAGCACAAAAAGCTGATAGTAAAATCGGCCTCCATTGTCTAGTAAGCTGACAAATGTGGTAGTTGTCAGCTCCTCCTGCGTTATCTTCAGCCAGTTTAGTAGGGTTTTATTACCGTGCAAGATAGTTCCATCTATTCTAAAGGTTAGCAATCCGCATGGAGCATGGTTACATAAAGAATCATTATGTTCTAAAAAACGGTTATCCCCCATAGTAATAAGAACTCTTTCGGATTAGTTAAGACCAATATACTTGCCGAGCAATTCTATTGTTTCTTCCGGCTCACTTAGATGCGGACAATGACCAGTTGCCTTCATGATATATAACGTATTAAGAGGGATATTTTTGTGCATGTATTCGCCTATGGTCAATGGTGCCAAGATATCGTCAGAGCACTGCAACGTAAGGCTCGGGATAGTAATTTTGGGCAGGTCTTCGCGACTGTCAGAAAGAAACGTAACGCGGGCAAACTCACGTGCAATGTCAGGATCGGTGGCACAGAAGTTAGCGGTTAATTCTTCGCCCAATTCTGGCCGGTCAGCATTAGCCATAACTTGCGGAGCTAATGCACTTGACCATCCTAAGTAATTGCTATCCATTATTGCCAAAAGAGCTTCCAGATCCGCCCTTTCCATGCCGCCGGTATATTCACCATCGTTAATATAGCAGGGTGATGGTGCTACAAAAATCAGCTTGTCAAAATAATCCGGACACTTAATAGCTGCTCTAATACCGATCATTCCGGCTACGGAGTGTCCTACAAAAATAATATTCTTAAGGTTGAGTACTTCAAATATCTCTAATATGTCTTTTGCATATCCATCCAGAGATGCATATCGTTCTGAATCATATGCAGACAGATCAGAATTTCCGCAGCCTACAAAATCGAACAAGATAAGCTTGTAATTTGATTCAAAAGGCTTCATTACATGTCGCCATACGTTTTGATCACATCCAAAACCATGAGCAAAAACTATTACTTTCTCTCCTTGCCCAGTTATACGGACATTATTTCGCTGTACTATGTTTATCATTATGATGCCAATGCTGTTTACGGATAACATTCGAAATAGTTCTCTTCAATTAATAGTCACGTGGATTCAGATGAAATTATATTTCTATTTTTTGCCAAATTAAAGTGACAAATTAGCAGTAAAGAAAATAGCAACTTAGCAATAAAGTTCATAAGTTGCTGATACATATTAACTTCCATTTTGTATCGGCTTAGCTAATAAAATCAAAGCTGATTTGTATATAAGTTCATGGTCATGAAAGCAGATGCCCCATGATGGATAACCAATAACCTGCTGATATTAACTAAAAGTCTTTTACGATATGAATGATATTAAGCGCCTGCTCTGGCCAACTCTTGTTGTGCTGTTACTGGGTTCGGGTATGATAAAAGCCGAGCCATTTACCATAATTAACGCACAAACTAAAGTTTCTATCATTTATGCTGTAGATGATGGTAAAATAGATTCGATAGCAGCGCACTTATTGGCAGCAGATATCCAACGCGTTTCAGGCTATTTGCCTAGGGTGTACACTGATGTAACTAAGGCCCAAGGACAGGTAATTATTATTGGCAGTGTGCATTCCGCACTCATCCGTTCCCTGCACGATAGCTATTTTGACCAACTGAAAGGCCGATGGGAATGTTACAGCCTGAAAGTAAAAGCAAAACCTTTTAAGAACATCACAAATGCACTGGTTATTGTTGGTAGCGATTACCGGGGCACGGCCTACGGCGTGTTTGATATTTCAAGCCGTATTGGAGTTACGCCCTGGTACTGGTGGGCTGATGTACAACCGGAACGTAAAAGGACTGTTCTATTAAACATTAACCCTTACACATCACAGCCACCATCGGTAAAATACCGTGGCATATTTATTAACGATGAAGATTGGGGGCTGCAACCCTGGGCCGCTAAAACCTTTGAACCTGAAACCGGCGATATTGGCCCAAAAACTTATGCTAAAGTATTTGAGTTGCTGTTGCGTTTAAGGGCTAACCTGATTTGGCCGGCTATGCACCCCAGCACCAAGCCTTTTTATTACTATCCTGAAAATTTAAAAGTGGCCGAAGATTATCAGATTGTTATTGGCTCCTCACATGCTGAACCAATGCTGCGCAACAATGTAGGGGAGTGGAATGAAAAAACAATGGGTAGTTTCAATTATGTAACCAATCAGCAAAAGGTAGATGATTACTGGGCCTCGCGGGTAAAAGAAAGTAGCCACCTAAATGCTATTTACACCATAGGTATGAGGGGCGTGCATGATAGTGGCATAGAAGGCGTAAAAACCATAGCCGAAACGGTGCCCTTGCTGGAACGTATTATGAAAAACCAGCGCATGATGCTAAAAACTTATATTAACCCAGATATAAAGCAGGTGCCTCAGGCTTTTACAGCTTACAAAGAAGTGCTGGATGTGTATGACGGCGGTTTGCAGGTACCGGAAGACGTTACTTTGGTTTGGCCCGATGATAATTATGGCTACATACAAAGGTTAGATAATGAAGCGGAAAGCAGGCGCACTGGTGGCTCGGGCGTGTACTATCACTTATCCTATTGGGGCCGTCCACACGATTATTTATGGCTGAGTACCACCAGTCCGGCTTTGATACAAGAAGAAATGACTAAAGCGTATACCTTACAAGCCCGCAACATTTGGGTAGCTAACGTGGGGGATATTAAACCTGCCGAATATAATATTCAACTTTTTATGGATATGGCTTATCATATACAGCCTTTTTACCAAAGTGAATATACGAAAACGCATTTGCAGCAATGGGTAGCAGCTAACATTGATCGGCCCAATGCCGCTACCGTAACAAATATTTTATGGAAATACTACCAACTGGCGTTTGAACGTAAGCCCGAGTTTATGGGCTGGAGCCAAACCGAACCTACTACACCAGTAAAATTTACGGCTTATAATGCCACTGCTTTTAGTGACCAAGCTCAACAGAGAATAGCCGCTTACACCAAGCTGGAAGAAAGCGTAAAGGCTATAAAACCCCATATTTCTGTTGATAGGCAAGATAGCTATTATCAGTTGGTTTACTACCCGGTTGTTGCCGCTTCATGTATGAATAAAAAGTTTTTGTACCGTGACAAAGCTTATTTATATGCACAACAAGGCAGACTAAGTACCCGAACTTATGATTCTTTATCAAAAGCGGCTTACCAGCAAATTGTTAACGAAACTGCATATTATAATACGCAACTGGCTGTCGGTAAATGGGCTCATATCATGTCCATGAACCCCAGAAACCTGCCGGTTTACCAAATGCCGGAGTTGAATCATACTATAGTCCATCATTCTACAGCGTTGCAAGTACTGCCTGAGGGTGCAAATACTGATTCGTTAAATCACCATCAACCCGCCTCATTGCCGATGTTTGATAAATGGGTAAAGCAAGTACACTTTATCGATTTGTTTTTGAGTAAGGATACCATCGTTAACTATACAGTAAAAACTTCTGCACCGTGGATTAAAGTTTCAAAACGCAATGGTACTTTACTGCCACAAGGCAACGCTAGCGAGTGCCACTTATGGGTGGATGTGGATTGGCAAGCTGTACCAGCGGCAGCAAATCTGAACGGTACAATCACCATTAGTGATAGCAGGCAAGTGGTATCAACAATAGCTGTTCAGGCCCGTAATTTGCAAACGCCCGAATTAAGTAATTACAAGGGCTTTGCAGAACATGATGGCTATATTTCCATTTATGCTAAAAATTACCAAGCCATACAGCAAAGCGGTAATCAACATTGGAAACTGATAACCAGCCCGAGTGCTACCGAACAATCGGTACAAGCTTTGCCCTTGCAGTTCAATGCAGCTGGGATGGAGAATATGAGTGAGGCAGCTATCAAAAGCAGGCCAGTAGTGGCTTACAACTTCTATACGTTTGATAGTTCACCAGCCGAAGTAAAGGTATATACCTTACCAACTTTTCCGCTTAACAAAAACTTTAAAATGCGTTATGCTGTAAGTGTAGATGATGGCCCGGTATCAATTTTTGATTTTAAAACAGTAGGGCGTAGTGAGGAGTGGAAACAGAATGTGCTGAGTAACTCTACTATGCGTTCAATGCACATATCTGCCTTAAAGCTCGGTAAACACGTGCTGCGTATTTATATGATAGATCCCGGTGTTGTTTTGGATCGTATACTGATCAATCTAAATAATTCTAAACCGTTTTATGGCCTGCTTCCGGAAACCAGATTGAAGTAGCGGATAACAAAGTTTACCTTCTTCTATGGGTTACCCTGGCAGGACGGAGCAGGATGCTATTGGCTTAGTCATCTGCTAACTTAGCCATCCTGTTAACGCCACTTAGTTTGTGGCACCGATTATAAACCAATAGTTGATTCATTTTTTACGGATTACTGCATTGTGCAGTTAAGATGTGACGAGACAGTGTTTTGCTGGCTGGTTTACGTGCGTGTTTTTTGTTGAAGTGCTATGGCTATGGAAAAACATCGGGCATAATAAGGCATAAACCAAATTGAACCACAATACACTTATGGGAAAAATAGTAAGGATATTGCCAATGCTGTTGCTCATGCTGAGAATAACAGTCTTGGCCCAGCCAATAATGGAAACCGGCGGTCAGAAAATGCCTGATGAATGGATTGATAAAGATACCGGTCATAAAATAATGCGTTTGGTACGGCGCGAGGGTACTAACGGTAGCTTTTATTTTAACAACAATCCTTTCTTCCCGCAAAAAGGTGGCAAAGGCGATTTAATGGCTTTTTATGGTAGTACAGCCAACGGTAACCAACTATTCACGGTAAACTTAAAAACGCTGAAAACACACCAGCTCAGTAACAAAGCCAGAATATTTGGTGAGATGGCTTGCCCTAAAACGCGTGAAGCTTTTTACCAAAGCGGAGATAGCGTATTTGCCGTGAATGTAGATAATTATAAAACCCGGTTTATTTACGCATTTGCTCCTGATTTTAAAGGACGTGTAGGTACGGTAAATGCAGATGGTACTTACCTGGCTTGCGTAAAATCTACCGGCAACCAGGAACGTGAAATATTGGCTAAATATCCTGAAAAGCGTGATTTTTTCGATCGGATTTATGATGCTCATATTCAGCACACGCTTTATATATTGAGTGTAAAAGACAAAGGCCTGAAGCAAATACATCAGGAGAATGAATGGACCAACCACTTGTTGTTTTCACCCACCAACCCTGATCTGTTATCATACTGCCATGAGGGGCCTTGGGAAAAGGTAGACCGGATCTGGAATATCAATATCAAAACCGGCCAAAATGAACTACTGCATAAACGCACTATGGTGAACGAAATAGCCGGTCATGAGTTTTTCTCTCCTTTGGGTAATACAGAATGGTTTGATTTGCAGAAACCTAAAGGGCAAACCTTCTTTTTGGCTGGTATTAACCTGAAAACTCATCAGGAGAACCGGGTGTATGAAATGGACAGGAATGAGTGGTCGATACATTTTAATGTAAGCAAAGATGAGCAAACCTTTTGTGGCGATGGTGGCGATCCTGGCCAGGTAGCTAAAGCACCTGATGGCAGGTGGATATACCTCTTCAAACCCGATGGCAGCCGCTTTAAATCGGAAAAGTTAGTGAATATGAAAAATCATAACTACAAAATGGAACCCAACGTGCATTTCTCACCCGATGAGAAATGGATCATTTTCAGGGCTAACTTTGAAGGCAGTGGGCAGGTATATGCGGTAGAAGTGGCTAAACACCAGTAAGAATTAAACTATGTCGGTACTCATTAATAAATTAAAACTTGCTTCTGTAACGCTGCTGTCTGTTTACAGTTTCAGTGCATCTGCGCAAATAGTATGGCCTACTGCCACACACCAAACCAAACCTTGGGCACGCTGGTGGTGGGAAGGTAGTGCTGTAAACAAAAAAGATTTAACCTGGAATATGGAAAGCTACCGGGCTGCTGGTTTAGGGGGCTTGGAAATTACTCCTATTTACGGTGTTAAAGGGCACGAAAGCGAGTTTATTCCATTTTTGTCATCACAGTGGATGGATATGCTGCAATATACCTTACAAGAAGGTAAAAGATTGGATATGGGCATTGACTTGGCCAATGCAACCGGCTGGCCTTTTGGTGGCCCCTGGGTAACCGATGAAGATGCTAGTAAAGAGCTGTTTTGGAAAACTTACGATCTGAAAAGCGGAGAGCGGTTGCAAGAAGATATAACGTTTGTGCAGCAACCCCTCATACGATCAGACGGTGTTGCGCCTAAAATTACTGATTTAGTAGAGCCTATTAGCGCTAATAAAAACCTACAACTGATGGCGCTAGATCAGGTACGGTTTGAGAAGCGTTTGCCGCTCAATATTCTGATGGCCTATAATGATAAAGGCGAAGCCATAAACTTAACTGATAAAGTAAATACCAATGGTACTTTAGATTGGACTGCACCTGCCGGAAGCAATTGGCATCTGTATGCGCTATTCATGGGTTGGCATGGTAAAATGGTGGAGCGCGCTGCACCGGGTGGAGAAGGCTATGTAATCGACCACTTTTCTAAACCTGCTTTAAACCGGTATCTGAACCGTTTTGATGAGGCATTTAAAGGTAGAAACATCAATGGTATACGCGCATTCTTCAATGATTCTTACGAAGTGGATGATGCTCGTGGTCAATCTAACTTTACGCCCGAATTTTTTAACGAGTTTTTGAAGCGGAGGGGGTATGATTTGCGTAACCATCTGCCTGCCTTGTTTGGCAAAGCTGATAAAGAAATCAACAACCGAGTACTGTGTGACTACCGCGAAACAGTATCTGAGCTGTTGCTGGATAACTTTACTAAACCATGGCAGGCTTGGGGTAAATCTAAAGGTGCTCTCATTCGCAATCAATCGCATGGTTCACCATCCAATATACTGGATTTGTATGCCGCTATTGATATTCCTGAGACAGAAGGTACCGATATACTTCGGTTTAAGTTTGCTACCTCAGCAGCTCACGTGAACGGTAAACCGCTGGCCTCTTCCGAGTCGGCAACTTGGCTTAATGACCATTTCTTATCTTCCTTGGGTGATGTAAAGCAGGTAATTGATAAATATTTTATTGGTGGCGTAAACCACATCTTTTATCATGGAGTAAGCTATTCGCCACAAAATGCACCCTGGCCGGGTTGGCTATTTTATGCAGCGGTGCATTTTAACCAAACCAATCCTTTCTGGCCACAGTTTTCTACTTTGAATAATTACATCACTCGTTGCCAATCCTTCTTGCAGCAAGGTAAACCCAACAACGATGTACTGATTTATTACCCATTGTTTGATAGTTTCTCGGAGGCAGGCCCGGCTTTGCTGAAACACTACGATGCCTTGAAGCCAGATTTTAACGGCACGGGCTTCGCTGATGTATCTGATGAAATGCTGCAAAAAGGTTATACGTTCGATTTTATATCTGATAAGCAACTGTTAGCTACCCAGCTCTCCGGCAACCAATTGCTTACTGGCGGCGTAAGTTACAAAACTGTGCTGCTGCCCGACTGCGAATATATTCCCTTAGCTACGTTTACCAAACTAATGGATATGGCTAAAGCGGGTGCCACTATAGCCTTTTATAAAAAGCTGCCTTCAGATGTTCCGGGCTATAACCAACTGACCGAACGAAGAAAATCACTGCAAGCCTTCTTATTAGCTTTAAATTTTAATGCATCAGGTAATGGGGTAAAAACTGCTGTAATAGGTAAAGGCCGCATAGTAATGGCTGATAATGCAACGGCGCTGCTTAATGCAGCGAATATCAAGCGTGAAAGCATGACGGATAACGGTTTGCAGTTTGTGCGCCGCCAATATCCGAAAGGTTACTACTATTTTATAGCCAACCAGAGCGACAAAGCGGTAGAAAGTTGGGTGCCTTTAGCGGTAAAGGCTACTAGCATAGCGTTGTTTGATCCAATGCAAAAACAGTATGGTTTAGCAAAAGCCCGCACCCATGCAGGTGGTGGTACTGAGGTGTATCTGCAACTGCAACCCGGAGAAAGCTGTATACTGCAAACATCAAACAGTACTGTAACAGGTAACCAGTTTGTGTATTATAAGCCAACTGGTAATTCAACCGAGCTAAACGGTAGCTGGATTATTCAGTTCATGAGTGGCGGGCCAACATTGCCGCCAGTTGTCAAAACCAATAATTTAAAATCGTGGACGGAACTGGGCGGTGAAGAAACTAAAATCTTTTCAGGTATGGCTAGCTACACCACTACGTTTGCCAAGCCTAAACAGAATGCTGCTATGTGGCAGCTGGATTTGGGCAAAGTACATGAAAGTGCCGATGTGTACTTGAATGGTGTTAAGCTAGCAACATTGTTAGGTCCAAAATATGCAGTTAATGTACCTGCTGCACTATTGAAATCAGTGAACCGGTTAGAGATTAAAGTAACTAACTTAATGGCTAACCGCATTATTGATATGGATAAAAAGAAAATATCTTATAAAATTTTCTACAACACCAACTTTCAAGCACACTTTAAAGAAAATCGTGGCGATGATGGGCTATTTACCGCTGCCAAGTGGGAGCCTCAACCATCAGGCTTGGTTGGTAAAGTAACCTTAACACCTTTGGCTCAGGTAGCGGTGCGTTAATGTGGATAGAAAAACTTTTAAAATCAAGCAGCCTATAAAGTAGTAAATGCTGCTTTACAGGTTGTTGTGTAAGATACAATATTATGAAACTATCAATAGGCTTATTTTTAATGGGGTGCTTAGTGGCGCAAAGCTTACAAGCACAGTTTAAGGCTGATTGGGTGCAAAAAGTAGGTGCTCATGCTATTCCTGAAAAAACTAAGTTGTATTATGTGAATGATAACGGCATTAAAGCTGATGATAGCACAATCGTAAACACGCAAGCTATACAAAAAACAATTGATCGTTGTGCGACCAATGGCGGAGGTATAGTTACTTTCAAGCCGGGCAAATACCTGACTGGTTCGCTGTTTGTAAAAAGCAATGTAACGCTTGATATACCTGAACAGGTAACTTTATTGGGTAGTCAGAACTTGGCTGATTATCCGGAAATAAATACCCGAGTGGCTGGTATTGAGATGAAATGGCCGGCGGCTTTAATCAATATTGCAGGGCAAAAAAATGCTGCCATTACGGGCAAAGGGTTAGTTAATGCACAAGGCAAACCGTTTTGGGATAAGTACTGGAACATGCGCAAAGAATATGATGCCAAAGGCTTACGCTGGATTGTAGATTATGATGCCCAGCGTCCGCGCACGTTGCTGGTATCTAATTCCAGTAATATCACCATTAAAAATATCACCCTACAGCAAGCTGGTTTCTGGACAGTGCAACTGCTGTACTCCAGCTATGTTACGGTAGATGGTATTACCATACGCAACAATATTGGCGGGCATGGGCCTAGTACGGATGGGGTAGATATTGATTCATCTACTTATATACTGGTGCAAAACTGCGATATAGATTGTAACGATGATGATTTCTGCTTGAAGGCTGGTCGTGATTGGGATGGCTTGCGGGTAAATAAGCCTACCGAATACGTGGTAATTCGTAAATGCATATCTCGCGCCGGGGCCGGGCTGGTAACTTTAGGTAGTGAAACTTCGGGCGGTATCAGGCACGTACTGGCTACCGATCTGGTAAGTAACGGAACCAGTAACGGGTTAAATATCAAGTCGGCTACTACGCGTGGCGGTACTATCGAAGATATTCACTTTCAAAATGTCACGATGAATGGGGTAGGCACCGCCTTTCAGATTACCATGAACTGGAACCCAAGCTATAGCTATTCCAAGTTGCCCGAAGGTTATAACGAAGCCACCATGCCTGAACACTGGAAAAAAATGTTGCACCCGGTTGAACCTCCTGAGAGAGGCATTCCGCATTTTAAAGATGTTTACGTCAGCAATGTCAAAGTTAACGGTGCTAAAAAAGCGGTAAATGCTATCGGCTTGCAGCAATCGCCATTAACAGGATTTCACTTTAATAATGTAGACATTGAAGCAGCTACTGCTGGGGATATTCAACAAGCTAATGGCTGGACGTGGCAGCAGGTAACTATTAAAGCTAAAGATAATTCACTGCTCAAAGTACCATATTAGCTTAAAGCCGGAAGTAAGATACATAATGTTGTTGATAATGAATTATACTGAAAAATACTTTTATTAGAAAGAGTCTGCTGAGCAGGATACTACAGGATGCAGAAGTTAGCCCTATTGTTTAACATAGCGAATCGGATTCTTTCCACTGCTTTCCGGTCACCAATTATTACTGAAGTTAAAGTATTGCTAATGTTTTACCGGCTTACGGTAGGTACCCAGCTTTGTTACGCAGCTAATAGGCTACTGTACAAAAATGGTAAGCTTGCAGGTAGGCAAAGCTAGAGCAACGCTGAAATTATCACAAAGGCTAATATAAAATTGATGAAGAAACTTGTTACCCGTACTCTCGTAGGTTTACTGTTGTTGGCTGTTGCTATATCTACTAATGCACAGCAAAAGTTGCCATCTAAAGCTAAAGTACTAAAAGCTATGGAGCAGGCCAATGAATACTTTATGAAAAAGTGGCCTGATCCAGGTATGCCCGTAACGGTTAAAGGCGTTACCCGCACTAGCAACTTATGGACGCGAGCTGTATATTATGAAGGGTTGATGGCTTTGTACAAAGTTGACAAGCAACAACAATTTTATGATTATGCGGTATATTGGGGAACTAAGCATCAATGGAACCCCCGCGATAAAGTAGAAACCCGGAATGCTGATAACCAGTGCTGCGGCCAAACGTACATTGATTTATACTTGCTTGATAAGCAGCCCGAGCGTATTAAAGGCATTAAGCAGAGTATTGACAATATGGTGAACAGCGATAAAAAGGATGATTGGAACTGGATTGATGCCCTGCAAATGGCCATGCCAGTTTATGCACAATTAGGCGAGGTGTATCATGATAATCGTTATTATGAAAAAATGTACGACATCTATAGCTATTCTAAAAACAGTCATGGTAGTAATGGTTTGTACAACACGACTGAACATTTATGGTGGCGCGATAAGGACTTTGTTCCACCTTACAAGGAGCCTAACGGACAAAGCTGTTACTGGTCGAGAGGGAATGGCTGGGTAGTAGCTGCAATGGTGCGCGTGCTGGAAATTATGCCTAAAGATGCACCACACCGTGAGGAATACCTGAAAACATATAAGGAGATGGTTGATGCGCTCATCCCGTTACAACGTAATGATGGATACTGGAATGTAAGCCTGAAAGATTCAACACATTTTGGCGGTAAAGAATTATCAGGTACGGCTCTGTTTACTTATGGCATAGCTTGGGGTATTAATCATCATGTGCTGAATAAAAAGACGTATCTACCGGTAGTTACCCAAGCTTGGAATGCTATGGTGAAAGATTGTTTGCACCCGGATGGTATGCTGGGCTATGTGCAGGGAACCGGCAAAGAACCTAAAGATGGGCAACCTGTAAGTTATGATAATGTTCCTGATTTTGAAGATTATGGCTTAGGGTGCTTTTTACTGGCCGGTAGCGAAATTTATTCATTAAGTAAATAATGTATAAAAGATTTTATATCGCCCTGCTACTGTTATTGGCTGTTGAAATTACCGGACAAGCCAAAGTAGTAGAAACGAAAGATAACCAGGTATTCACTTTCAGTACAGGTTCGGAAAAGGTAAAGCTTGAGTTTTGTTCAGATGTGATGTTCAGGGTACGGGTGAGCCGTAATGGCAATTTTGAGCTGGATGAACACCTAATGCAGGAACAATACAATTGGCCTATAGTAGCTGTTAAAGCGAATAATCAAAAGGGTACTACTACGCTCACTACAGCTAAGCTACAAGTAAAAGTTACGCAGGCGCCTTTTAAAATCAATGTTTTCACTCTAACCGGGCAGCTCATATCGGCAGATAAAGCCGGGTACCTGCGCAAAGGCGATACCGTAGGTTGCAGTAAGCAGCTATTAGCTGACGAACATTTTTTTGGATTTGGTGAACGTATGGATTTCATCGACCAGCGTAATAAATTGCTGAAATTAAATGTAGGTCGGGGTAAAAGTAAAAACAACCAGTTAGGGGCGTACGATATAAACCAGGCTAATTACTGTCCGGTACCCTTTTTTATGAGTACCAAAGGATATGGTATATTTCTGCACAATTCATTTGCAACCGAGTGGGATATGGGCAATAGCAGTGATAATACCTACAGCTTTAAAGCGGTTGATGGGGAACTGGACTACTATTTTATTTATGGTCCTGATTTTCCTGCTGTGCTGAAAAGTTATTTATCAGTAACTGGAAAATCCCCGTTAATACCACGTTTTGCTTTTGGTTTACATATGGGTACCTACAGTGGCGGCACCTGGGGGCATGAAGAGCAAACTTCCGACCGGTATGTGATTGCATTAGCTCGCAGGATGCGAGAAATGGGCATTCCGGTTGATCTGCTTTTTTTGGATTCAACCTGGCGGCTATTTGGCAAAACCGGTGGTAAAGGCGCTACCTCGTTCGAGTGGCGAGAAACCTTTAAAAACCCTAAAGGTATGTTTGATAGCTTGTATGCCATGCATTACAAAATGGTAGGTTTGCACATTAGGGGGCGCTTTGATAATGCAAGAAATCTGAACTTGCTGGAGCAAGCTCAGGCTAAAGGTTTTACTTATCCTGAAGGTAACCATCCTGGCGAGTTTGTTAATTTTTTTGATCAAAAAGCGGTTGATTGGTGGTGGAGTAATGGCGTAATGCGGGTAGGAGAAGTAGGTGCCAAGTTTTTGAAAACTGATGAGGGCAGTGCTTTTGGTGCATTAGCCAACGAGAGTGAGAAGGTTGGGCCCACTGGTAAAACCGTGGAAAAGCTACATAATGTATTCCCTATAGCTTACGCGAAAGCTCCATTTCTAAAATTTCAACAGTTTAACGGTTTTCGCGGACTAAATCAAACCCGGGAGGGCTATGCCGGCATACAACGGTACCCTTACATATTCGCCGGCGACTGGCCCAGTGAATGGCAATACTTTGCCCCGGTTATTAAAGCTGGCATTAACATTGGCTTATCGGGCGTAGGTTATTGGGGGCATTGCATGGGCGGCTTTGAACATCAGGCCGATCCGGAGCTGTATATCCGCTGGGTGCAATTTGGTATGTTCAGCCCCATAGCTATGGTTTTCGGTATGGATCATCCTGGCTATAAAGAGCCCTGGAACTATGGCGATAGTGCATTGGTAAACTTTAAAATGTACGATAGATTACGTTACCAGTTGGTGCCATACATTTATAGTGCTGCCTTTAAGCAATATCAAACTGGTGTGCCTTTAATGCGCGCCTTGGTAATGGATTATCAGCATAACCCCAATGTTTATGATATTGGCGATCAATATTTATTTGGCGATAACCTAATGATATGCCCGGTTACGGTAAAAGGGGCGCAAACCCGTATCATTTACCTGCCCGAAGGTAATTGGTATAACTATTGGACTGGCGAGCAGTACACCGGCAAACAGTATATTCATATTCTAACCCCTTTGCTGCAACTGCCCGTTTTTGTTAAAGCAGGTAGTATTATCCCGATGCAGCCCGAAATGAACTACATGAATGAAAAGCCTGTTGATGTAATTACGTTGGATATATTTCCTGGCCCATCAGGCAATTTTAAGTTGTATGAAGATGATGGCTTAAGCTTGAACTACCAGCAAGGTAACTATGCAATAACTAACATAACACAGTTGTCGAACAGCAAACAAGTCTTTACACTTCGTGTTTCGAAACCTGTAGGAGCATTTGTTCCAGAAAAGCATCAGTATATAGCTAAAATACATTGGACGGGTAAGCTGCCCACAATTATAGCTGAGAATGGAGAGAGTCTCAACAAACTATCTTCCCAAAACTTAGCTGGCAGTGCCGGTTGGTATTACGATGAAGATATGCATGTGCTGTATGTTAGAACTAAATACACTAACCAGCAGGATATAGTAATACAGTGTACTATGTAAGAAGAGTTAAAATTAATAATTATACGTTGGTTACTTTATAAATGAAGTTGAGCAAAGACAGTACGAAGTCCTTTTTAAAAGAGGGCTTCCTTTTTTAATAAGCATGTTTATGAAAGAATCAAACTAAGGCTCGGCTAAGTATTAGATTAAGTGAATTTCATTCTGTGAAACTATTCTTTAACTATATAGAAATATTGTATGGTAATAAAAAAAATACATCACATTTTGTAACTTATTTAGCTGCAAATCAGTAAATAGGCCTATTTTAGTCTGACTTTAACTTGTGTAAGCACAATAAATATGTTGTTTAAATAAATCTTTTCAACAAATCGTGTTTGCATCAACCTGAACTTTATTACTGAATGAAGCGACTTTTACTTACCTGTTTGATTTGTGCTTACTATGTGCTGGCCTTAGCACAAACAGCTCCTAAAATTTTTTATACAACTCCGCAAACCTTAACTATTGGAACCAATGTAACGATCTCACCTACTAATTCTGGTGGTACTATCCCTACAGTTACTTATGGTAGTACTACTACCTTTGCTGGTAATAGTTCCGGATATTCTTCTGATGGAACAAGTACCGGAGCAGGATTTTATAATCCGGCAGGTATAGCTGCAGATGCAAACGGAAACATTTATGTAACTGACCAAGGGAGTAATCGTATTCGGAAAATTACGCCTGCTGGTGTAGTGAGTACTATTGCTGGTGGAAGTTATAACGGATTTGCCGATGGTACAGGTACAGCAGCCCTTTTTAATAATCCATGTGGTATTGCCGTTGATGGTAATGGTAACTTGTTTGTGGCTGACCGATATAATAACCGTATTCGTAAAGTTACACCGGCGGGTGTAGTAAGTACGTTTGCTGGTAATGGTAATTCAGTATCAGCTGATGGTACAGGTACAGCTGCGGGCTTATATTATCCTTACGGTATTACTGTTGATGCTAATAACAATCTTTTTGTAACTGAACAGTTAGGAAGCAAAATCAGGAAAATTACGCCGGCAGGCGTAGTAACAACAATTGCGGGTTCTGGTAGTACAGCCAGCATCAATGGTACCGGAACCAGTGCCAGTTTCTACTATCCTACAGGTATAGCTATTGATGGTAATGGTAATTTATTTGTAGCCGACAATGGAAGCAACCAAATTCGTAAAGTTACACCTGCAGGTGTAGTTACCACTTTAGCAGGTTCTGGAACATATGGCTTTGCCAATGGTACAGGTACAGCCGCTAACTTTTCATCTCCAACAGGCATTTCAATAGATGGAACTGGAAATTTGTATGTGGCTGATCAGTGGAATTACATGATTCGGATGATTACACCTGCTGGTGTAGTAAGTACATTAGCAGGTAGTACCACAGCAGGTTATATTAACGGAGTAGGAGGGGGCGCAAGTTTTTATCGGCCTATGGGGGTTGCTGTTTTGGGAGATAAGCTTTATGTTGCCGATTACAGCAATAACCTTATCAGGGCTGTAGCTATCACCGGGTATGCTATTGATCAAACTTTGCCTCAGGGCCTAAGCTTTGATAACCAAACCGGAATCATAAATGGATCTCCCACAGTTGTTTCTGCAGCTGCCAATTACACGATTACTGGGCTAAATGCCTATGGTAGCAGCAGTGCAAAAATTAGCATTGCTAGTGTTATTCCGACGGTAGCCCCAACTGCTATTGCATTTACGCCAACATCGGCCCCAATTGGTTATACACTTACTATCACTGGTACTAATTTGTTGGGTGTTACAGCCGTAAATATCGGTGGTAAACCAGCCACAACGTTTGCAGCCCAATCATCAACAACAATCGTTGCAACAGTGCCAAGCGGGGCAACGTCAGGCAATATTACCATTACTAATTCTTATGGTACTGCTACGTTAACCGGGTTTACTAGCGTTGCAGCTCCCGCTATCAGCTACGAAAGTCCGCAAAGTTATATCACAGGAACAACAATAATACCATTAAAGCCTACCAGTAGTGGTAGTGATGTGCCAAATGGGTTTTATGGGCAGGTATCTACTTTTGCCGGCAGTGGCAATGTAGGTTCGAGTAATGGCATTGGAGCTGCTGCTAGTTTTAATTACCCCGCAGGGCTAGCTAAAGATGCCAGTGGTAATATTTATGTGGCAGATCAAAGTAATAATTATATTCGAAAAATAACCCCTGACGGTCTAGTAAGTACTTTTGCAACAGGTTTTAATAATCCTGCTGGTTTAACCTTTGATGCAGCAGGAAATTTGTATGTTGCTGAAAGTGGTAGTCATCAAATCCGTAAGGTAACATCGACAGGTGTAGTTTCTGTCTTCGCCGGAAAAGGTTATCAAGGTAATAACAACGGAACGGGTACAGGTGCAGGTTTCAATTATCCTTCGGGTATTGTTGCTGATGCATCCGGTAACTTGTATGTGGCTGACGCAAGTAATTATTTAATACGTAAAATAACCCCAGCCGGTATAGTTACTACTTTTGCGGGTTCGGGAACCTATGGTTCAGTTGATGGTACAGGTACCAGTGCGAGTTTTTCTAATCCTTCAAGTATAGCTATTGATGGTTCTGGAAACTTGTATGTTGCTGACAATGGAACCCGTAATATTAGAAAAATAACGCCTGATGGTGTAGTGAGTACTATTGTAAAAAGCATAATCTCTTCAGGATACTCCAATGCGCCAATTAGCCTAACGGCAGATGCAGCAGGCAACTTATACATCACCAATACAACAGTAGTTCAAAAGATTGCATCAGATGGTGCATTAACCGTTATAGCAGGAAATATAACTAGTTCTATTGTTTCTTCGGCAGATGGGGTAGGTAGTGCAGCTAATTTTAGTTATGCATCGGGTATTACAATTGATGGTTTAGGTAATTTATATGTTGCTGATCGGTATGCACAAAAAATTAAAAAAGTTAATATAGTTGGCTACACAATATCGTCTGATTTACCTGATGGCTTAACAATGGATAATACAGGAACGATAACCGGCATACCTGTTAAACCATCAGTAGCTAGAGATTATGTTGTAACCGCTACCAACTTAGCGGGTAATAGTAATAGCAATATTAATATTGCTATTACTATACCACCAGTAGCACCAACAATCAGCAGTGTTACGCCTTCATCGCCGGCATCGGGTAGTGCCATCATTATAAATGGTAATAATTTTTTAGGATCAACAGGAGTAACTATAGGTGCAGCATCGGTGCCTTTTAATATTATATCGCCTAATAAGTTATCGGCTGTTGTGAATACTACTATAGCAGGAGACATTAAAGTAACTAATTCTTATGGCTCAGCAAACTATACCGACTTTAGCATTGCCTCTAGCCCTATTATCAGTTATACGACACCGCAAACTTATACAGTTGGTACAGCTATTAATAAGTTAATACCCAATAATAGTGGCAGCGTTATACCCAATACTGCTTATTCACAAACTACAACTTTAGCAGGTAGTGGGGCAACAGGAAATGCTAATGGTGCTGGAACTGCAGCAACATTTAATAATGTACGAAATGCTGTAGCTGATGTTGATGGCAATGTTTATGTAACTGATGCCGGCAATAACCTAATCCGGAAAATTACGCCTGCAGGCGTGGTTTCTACTTTTGCTGGTAGTGGCAGTCAGGGTATGTTTAATGGACAAGGTACATCGGCTAGCTTTAATGGTCCGCAAGGTATAGCTATTGATGGTGGCGGTAATTTGTATGTAGCCGATCAGTCCAATAGAGTTATTCGCAAAATTACAGCTGCGGGAAAAGTTACTACATTCGTGGGATCTGGTAATTACAATTCAACTGATGGCGTAGGAACTGCTGCCAGCTTTGCAGGTCCGATAGGATTATCTATAGATGGATTGGGGAATTTATATGTTACTGAAGAAGCTTTTTACAATAAAATTCGGAAAATTACGCCCGATGGTGTAGTTACAACGCTTGCTGGTGGAAATACAGGATCAACAAACGGTAAAGGTACTGCTGCCAGCTTTTATGGCCCACTTGGTCTTGCTTGCGATGCTTCAGGCAACATATATGTTGCTGATAGCTATAATAACCAAATACGTAAAATTACACCAACAGGTGAGGTTACCACTTTTGCCGGTAGTACAACATCAGGTAAAGTAGATGGTGCCGGTGCTACTGCTAGCTTTAATCATCCTGCTGGGGTAAGTTGTGATAGTTATGGAAACGTTTATGTGGCTGATCAATACAATAACCTAATCCGTAAAATAACACCTACTGGAGATGTTTCTACATTGGCAGGCTCGGGTGGAACCAAGCTGGTAGATGGTGTTGGCAGTGAAGCTGGCTTTAGTAGCCCAGCTGGTTTAGTAGCTGATGGGCAAGGAAATTTAATTATAGTAGATGCCGGTCATAACGTTATTCGTAAAGTAGCTATTACCGGTTACACAATTAAGCCGGCTTTACCCAAAGGGTTAAATTTTGATGGTGCTACAGGTACTATTAGCGGTACACCAACAGTTTCGTCATCAGCAATCACTTACACAGCTAGTGGAATAAATACAGCTGGCATAAGTAATAGTGATATTGCTATAGAAATAAAAATACCGGAACAGGCACCAGCTGTTACTGCATTTAGCCCTGTTGCTGCTGGTACTGGTAATATTCTGACTATAACTGGAACTAATTTTACTGATGCTACTGCTGTGGAAATTGGTGGGATTGCGGCAACTAATTACTATGTAGTTTCACCAACCATTATTAAAGCTATAGTAGCACCAGGTTCAACCGGTACTTCTGTAAAGGTAACAAATGCCTATGGTAATAATGGTTTAACGGGCTTTACCTTTAATAGTGCACCTAATATTTCCTATAAAGGGCCACAAACCTACCAAGCAGGTGTGGCTATAACACCATTAACTGTAACCAACAATGGAAGTATTGTTCCTGAGGCATTATATAGGCAAACCACTACTTTTGCCGGCAGTACAGAAACGTCATCTTCATCAATCATTAATCAGCCATCTGCTGTAGTGCAGGATGCATCAGGTAATTTGTATTCGGCAGATAATTACGTAATCCATAAAATAACGCCAGCAGGAGTTGTAACTGTCTTTGCTGGAAGTGGTGCATACGGTAATACTAATGGTACGGGTACATCTGCCAGCTTTGGTTCAATACAAGGAATGACTATAGATAAAGATGGAAATATTTATGTGTCTGATCAAAGCTATAATCAAATCAGAAAAATAACTCCTACAGGCGTAGTTACCACATTAACTAATAATACCAATTATGGATCAGATGACGGCAAACTTGTAAATGCCAGTTTCAATTATCCACAAGGAATGGCTATCGATGATGCCGGTAATTTGTATATAGCTGATGGTTATAATAACAAAATTCGTAAAATAAGTACAGATGGTATAGTATCAACCTTTGCAGGTACAGGTAGTGCCGGTGCAGCTAATGGTCCAGCTAATGCAGCTACCTTTAATTATCCGCAAAGTGTAGCTATTGATAATTACGGTAACTTCTATATAGCTGATAAGAGTAACCACTTAATTCGTAAAATTACACCAGCGAGTATTGTATCAACTTTGGCAGGATCTGGTTTAACTGGTAAAGCTGATGGCAAAGGTACAGCAGCCAGCTTTAATAATCCAACAGGTATAACTATAGATTTTACCGGCAATATTTATGTAGCTGATGCCGGCAATCACTTAATTCGAAAAATTACCCCAGCAGGTGAAGTAACAACTTTGGCTGGAACTGGTGTTGCTGCTCTGGTTAACAGAACAGGAACAGAGGCTAGCTTTAATAATCCGGTTAACGTTTTGGCTAATGCTGCAGGCAACCTGTATGTAGCTGATAAAGGCAATAATGCCATCCGCAAAATTTCATTAACAGGGTATGCAGTATCGCCTGCATTGCCAGCTGGTTTAGCTTTAAATGGTCTAGGTACCATCAGCGGCACACCAACAACTATCTCAGCTGCTGTTAACTATTCCATAACTGCGAGCAATATGATTGGCACCAGTACAGCACAGCTGAATATTGAAGTAGGTGTGCCACCTACAGCTCCAACCATAGCCTGCATATTGCCAACAAAAGCGAATGCAGGTACTGTTATCACTTTTACCGGAACAAGCTTTGCTGGTGTAACTGGTGTTAGCATAGGTGGTGTATCAGCATTGTCATATACTGTGCTGTCACCAACTAGTATAATAGCTGTTCCGGCACCAACGGCTACATCAGGTAGTGTTAGTGTAACAAATGCTTATGGAAGTGCTACAGCAGATGGGTTTACTTTTATTGGACCGCCGCAAATTAGTTATAGCAGTATTCCTGCACTTACCGCCGGTACAACAATAAAGCCAATAACACCTACCAATAATGGTACTGTTATACCTGCCAATAGCTTTGGAAAGGTAAACACTGTAGCTGGTACAGGCAGTTCAGGTTCATTAAATGGATTAGCTAGTGCAGCTACGTTCTATTATCCTTTTGGTGTGACAACAGATGTTTCGGGTAATATTTATGTAACTGATAGAAATAACAGTCTGATTAGGAAAATTGATGCTAATGGTAATGTTACTACATTGGCAGGTACTGGTAGTACAGGAGCCGTTAATGGAACAGGTACAGCCGCTAGCTTTAATTTTCCTAATGGCATAGTAAGTGATTATGTTGGCAACTTATATGTAGCTGATGGTAATAATAATTTAATACGTAAAATTACCTTAGCAGGTGTAGTTACCACTTTTGCTGGTAATGGAGCCGCAACATCAATAGATGGAGTAGGTCTAGCAGCAAGCTTCTATAACCCAACAGGTATTACAATAGATGTGGCAGGTAATTTATACGTTACTGATTCAGGTTCTGGAAAAATTCGTAAAATAACTCCAGATGGTACTGTTACTACTGTAACTGGTAATGGTAGTTCAGGGTTAATTAATAATACAGGTAGTAGTAGCTTTAACGGTCTGAGTGGTATTGCCACAGATATCAAAGGCAACCTTTATGTTGCTGATACTTATAACAACTTAATACGTAAAGTTAGTGCAACTGGCGTAGTTACTGTTTTTGCTGGTAGTGGAACCTATAGTCATGTAGATGGCGTCGGTACGTCAGCCGGTTTAGCCTATCCAAGAGGTGTAGTTGTTGACGCTTCTGGTAATCTTTTTATAACTGAGTTGAATAATTATGTAAGGATGATTACTCCCGATGGTGTGGTAAGTACCATTGCTGGTAACGGTCAAGAAGGAACAAAAGATGGTGTTGGTAATGCTGCCTCGTTTTACTTTCCTGCATTATTATGTTTGGATCAGACTGTAATGTGATTGTAGCAGATAACGCATCTCATTTAATTAGGAAAGTATCTGTAAGTGGTTATACTATAACTCCGGCACTGCCAGCAGGTTTAAACTTTGACAGTGCAACAGGAACTATTAGTGGTACACCAACTATTATTACTCCGGCGGCTAACTATACCATTACTGCAAACAACTATGCTGGTACCAGTACCACAACCGTTAGTATAGGTGTAAAGGCACTAAGCTTACCTAATATTGCTTACAATATTCCACAGCAATATGTTGTAAATAAAGTCATAACGCCATTAGTGCCAGCTAATACAGGTGGTACAATACCTGCTAACTCGTATGGTGAGGTAAGTACTTTTATGACTAATACAACAGTAAACCTAGATAATATAGGTAACATGGTTGTTGATACTTATGGTAACTTTTATGCAATAGATAACACCGGAAATGCAATTAAGAAAATTACACCTAATGGTGCAGTTTCTACTTTTGCTTCAATCAATAACTTATTAGACATTGCTATTGATCCATCTAATAATATCTATGTAGCTGCTGGAAGCTACTCTATTCAGAAAATTACGCCAGCAGGGGCAATAACTAAGTTAACTGAAAGTTACGGGACAGTTGTAAACGGAGTCGCTAAATTTAAAATTGTTCATGCTATTACTGTGGATAAAAATGGTAATGTTTATGTAAGTGACCCAGGTAATAAAATTATCTGGAAAGTAACATCATCAGGTATAATGAGTGCATTAGCTGGCAACTCAACTAACACAGGTGCTGATGCAGATGGAGTTGGCAGTGCAGCTAATTTTAATAATCCTCAAGCTATCACTGTAGATAATGCCGGAAATGTATATGTAGCAGAGGGATACACTAATGCAATCAGAAAAATTACACCTGATGGTGGGGTAACAACTTTGGTCGATAAAATATCAGGAGTTTATAAAACTGGAGTTTACTATTCTGTTAACGACATGACTATCGATCAACTTGGTAATTTGTATGTTGTAGATAATAGTTATCACATCGTTAGAAAGATTACTCCAGATGGCAAAGTTAGCACTTTGGTTGGTAGTGGTAACGCAAGCTATGTAGATGGAGTGGGTACAGCTGCAAGTTTTAAAGGTGCATACGGACTGACAATAGACATTTCTGGAAACTTGTTTGTTATTGATAGTTATCCTAATAATGGAAGTACAATAGAACGCAGGTTAAGAAAAATAACGTTAGGTGGTTATGTAATCAACCCAGCCTTACCAGCGGGCTTAAGCTTTGAGGGCACTACTGGTACCATTAGTGGTACACCAACTACGTTTACCTCGGCTCAAGATTATACAGTAACGGCTTACAATCTTGCAGGTAGTAATTCGGCTAAAGTTAATATTGCTGTAACTAATCCAAATATCAACTTTGCTGCCCTGCTCCCAGCAACGTATGGAGATGCAGATATAGCATTAACCGCAAAGAGCGATAATGCTGCTGCACCAATTACCTACGTTGCTGATAATACCCAAGTAGCCACTATTGTAAACGGTAATTTGCATATTATGGGAGCTGGAACCGTGAATGTTACAGCCTCACAAATCGGAACCGCAGATGTTACACAAAGCTTAACTATAGCTAAAAAAGAGCTTATAGTAACAGCTAACGATCAAACGCGTGCTTATGGTAAGTCCGACCCTGACTTTACAGTAGGCTATAGCGGTTTTGTAAATAATGATGATGTTAGCCAGTTAGCAACGTTGCCATCAGTAACTACAACGGCTACCGCAACCAGCGATGCTGGTACATACAGCCTGGTGCCAAGTGGAGCAAGTGCTAACAACTACAGCTTTGTTTACCATAACGGTACGCTTACCATTATGCCTGCTGTTACCAACTTCAAAGTATCGGCTACTAGTGTTACCTGTAAAGGTGAAAATAATGGTATAATTAATATCAATGCCATACAAACTGCTGCTTACACAGCCATATTAACCGGAAATGGAAATAATAAATCTTACTCATTTAACACAGATTTAAGTATTGATAAACTATCACCTGGAACGTATAATGTATGTATCACGAACGCGGCTTTGAATGCTTACCAGCAATGTTTTAATCTAACCATTACTGAGCCTAAAGATTTAACTGTTTATTCAACCGTTAACAAGCTAACTAACACTATTAATTTAATTTTGAATGGTAGCTCATCATATACTGTGCAACTGAACGGTACTGTGTACAGAACATCTAACAGTTCACTAACCTTACCATTAGATAAAGGAAATAACAAAATATCTGTAAGTACCGACAAGCCATGTCAGGGCATTATCGAACAAATCATCAATCCATCTGATAACACAACACCTTATCCAAATCCTTTCCAGAACGTGCTTTACATTAATCTGGGTGAAAATACAGTAGCCAACTGTGCAGTGAAAATTTACAATGTAGCGAATGGTTCATTACAGTCGGCAGCACAATTCAATAATCAATCAGGGGTAATCAGTTTAGATGTATCCAGATTAATGCTGGGCATATATTCGCTGCACTTGATGATGGATGGAAAAGAAACCGTTTACAAGATTATTAAACAATGAAAAGAATATTAGCTACAATAAGCATAATGACCTTATTGACCGGATATGGGTGCAGTGGAGGAGGCGGTAAGGATAATCCCGAACCTATTGTTGTTGCAGTACCCGAAAAAGCCGTTTTGATCTCGCCTATACAGAATGAGCTACGTCAGCAAGGTACAGTTATTTCCGCATCGCAAAGTACAGTTACCTTAAAGTGGAATAGTGCAGCTAACACGGATACTTATGAAGTGAGTTTAAAAAATCTGGAAACTGGAAGTAGCAGTACGCAAACAACAAATAATACGCAACTGGACATGACATTGCAACGTAATGCGCCTTACTCATGGTCGGTGAAATCCAAATCAACTAAGAGTACCTCAACTGCGCAAAGTGACACCTGGAAGTTTTATAATTCTGGCCTTGGAACTCTAAGTTATGCACCTTTTCCGGCTGAACTGGTTAGCCCTAGCCTGAATAGTAGTATAACTGCAACGGATGGTAAAATCACCTTGACTTGGAGTGGTAGCGACGTTGACAACGACATTGTAGGATATGACGTGTATCTGGATATTAAAGCAAGCCCCAACTTGTTAAAAAGTAATGTGTCTGATACCATTATTGGTAATATAGTGGTAACTTCGGGCACTATTTATTACTGGAAGGTAGTTACTAAAGATAGCAAAGGCAATACCTCGCAATCGGCCACTTATACATTTACGGTGAAGTAAGTTAGTACCCTTGAAAGCCTAAGTTTAAAGATATTTTCAATAACATGTAATAAAAGCGTTACTCTGTAAGCTGCTTAGTTTGGTTTACTTAATATAAGGTTAACCTTAATCTATCTTAAAATAAACATAACTAGGCTTATTTTGCTGGTACGATGGAATCAGCAAGCATGTCTCAACCAGTGACATTGGATAGGGTAGAAGTTATATTCAAAGAGAACTATACGCCTTTACTTAGTTACGTAAACTCCATAGTAAAAGATCAGGAACAATCAAAAGATGTGATTTCTGATCTTTTTCTGCATTTATGGCAACAAAAGGATCAGCTTCAGATTAATCACATTAAACCTTACTTATTTCGTGCTGCCCGTAATGGTGCCTTGAAAATGGTAACTTTATCCAATAGGTCTTTACAATTATCAGAAGATACATTTAATGTACCTGCCGACATTTATAATCCTTTAGAAAAGATCGTTGTCAAGCAATCCATAAAAATAGTTGAAAGCTTGATTAACCAACTATCTCCTTTACGCAAGGAAATGATTGAGTTGAGACTATTGGGCTTGAAGAATCAGGAGATTGCCAGAGTACTGGATATTACAGAAAAAAAGGTAGAGTATAATATGCGTGAAGCTATTGAACAACTGGGGCATGCTATTCATCATAGCCGTTTGGATAAGGCTACGGTAGCAGGTGGTTTAATGGTGCTTAACCTATTGTTTACAATAATGTAATAATTTCTTTTGGTGTAAAAGGCTGTGCTATTACTCTTGAGTAAAACTATATTTCAGCATAGCCATACTATGACCAACAGACGAAACTTTATTAAAGAACTAGGATTTACGAGTGCTGCTATAGCCATACCTGGCAGCCTATTGCAAGCAGCACCCGAAACACATACCGAAAAGCAGGATTTAACCAATCTCACCCTCAAAGGCCGGGTGCACTACAATGGAAAAGGGATTAAAGGAGTAGCTGTAACAGATGGTATTAACATTACCCAAACCGACAGCAACGGGCATTATAGCTTGTTAAGTAATAAAACAGCTGAGTTTGTTTATATCAGTTTGCCGGCAGGTTACGCTTTTTCGCAACAAAATGGGTTAGTGCAGTTTTTTAAACGCATTGATAAGCAGCAAGGTATTTTTAATGCCGATTTTCAATTAGAAAAACTGAGTACAAGTGATAATAAACATGTGTTCATTGTATGGTCCGATCCGCAAATAATCTCTAAAAAGGATGCAGCTGTTTTAGTAGAGCAAGCCGCACCCGACCTGCGCGATTTAGCTAAATCATACCCGGCAGGTACACCCATTCATGCAGTAGGCTGTGGCGATTTGGTTTGGGATCATTTTGAACTCCTCGATGATTATAAGCATGCGGTAGAAATTAGTGGCATACCGTTTTTTAACCTTATTGGTAATCATGACATGGACCTGGATGCGCGCACCGATGATTACTCAGCCAAAACCTTCAAAAGCAATTTCGGGCCTACTTACTATTCCTACAATCGTGGTAATGTTCATTATGTAGTGCTGGATGATGTTTTCTTCATCGGAACAGCCAAAAAATATATTGGTTATATTACCGAAACACAGTTGCAATGGCTGGAGCAGGATTTAGCATACGTAAAGCCAGGTAGTACCGTAATTGTATCGTTACATATACCGACTAACACTGGCAGTCAGCGCCGGAACAAAGAGAAGGAAGAAGAACTGGGTGGTGTAGTATCTAACCGCGAGCAATTGTATAAAATACTAGCTCCTTACAAAGTTCACATCATGTCTGGCCATACGCACATGAACGAAAAATGGGAACGTGATAATATGATAGAGCACGTACATGGTACAGTATGCGGTGCCTGGTGGACAGGACCCATCTGCAGTGATGGTACACCCGAAGGTTACGCTGTGTACGAAGTAAATGGTGATGAAGTACAATGGTACTATAAATCAACAGGAAAGCCTAAAGATTACCAGTTGAAAGTGTATGAAAAAGGGCGACTTAAAAATGCGCCCGATGCTGTAGTAGCCAATGTATGGAACTGGGACCCGCAATGGAAAATACAGTGGTATGAAGATGGTGCTTTAAAAGGTACTATGCAGCAAAAAGCTGAATTTGACCCTTGGGCCTTGGAATTGTACGAAGGGCCTGAATTGCCTAAAAAACACAAGTTTGTTGATCCAACTTTGACGGACCATCTGTTTTTTGCCACACCATCAGCAGGTGCAAAAAAAGTTAAGGTGACTGCTACCGACCGCTTTGGTAAAAATTACAGTCAGGAAATAGACGTTTAAAGAGGTACTACTTTGATGAAAAAGCCGGAATGTATCCGGCTTTTTGCATTCATAAGGTCTTTAATAAAATCTTAACAAATACTTAATCATTTCTTTTGGTGAAAACCGGCTCATGTTGCTCTTCTCTATAAAATAAAGCACGTGAACTGGGAAATACTTTTAAAGTATATTAATAAAGAAGCTACTGCTGCCGAATACAAGCAGGTAGAACGTTGGCTTCAGGCACAAACCGAAAATCAGCATTTATTACAATACCTAAGTCGCCGGCAGGAACAGTTAAATGCCCCATTGAAGCAAGAACATATTCATGAACAATGGGTACGTTTGGTAGACAGGATACTGGAAGTTTCGCCAAGCAATAACAGAGTAAAATCGATAAAGCCTTATCGTTTCATTGGTTTAGCAGCTAGCTTGCTGCTCTTGTCTGTACTGGGTTTGCTGTATGTTCAACAGCCGCCTGTAAAATCAAAGCTTGAAAACTTTACTTTACAAACACCGGCTTACCAACGCGGGCAGGTTACCTTACCTGATGGTACACAGATTTATCTGGCGCCTAATACCCATATAGCATATAATAGTGATTTTGGTAAAGCTAAGCGCGAGTTACACTTAGTAGGCGAAGCCTTCTTTAAGGTAAAGCATAATCCCCACAAACCTTTCATTGTTTACACCGGAAGTAAGGTTTCGGTAACTGTGCTGGGTACTGCATTTAACGTTTATGCACGCCAGTCCGCTGCTGCTGAGGTTAAAGTGGCAACTGGGTTGGTAGGTGTTAAATATCGTAACCGAACACAACTTTTAAAGCCAGGTCAGCAGTTAAGTTTTACAGCCAATAGTTCAGTTGCCACCATTCAACCTGTGCTTGTAAAAGATGCTAGTTCTCTCCAGAGCGAAACCCTGATTTTCAATAACAGCAATGCTACTGAAATTGCTGAAAAGCTGCAACGGTGGTACAATGTTCAGGTTACGCTATCAGCTTCGGCACACAACGCTTCGCGCTTCAGTGGTGAAATTAAAGATGATGGCATTGGCAGTACACTGCAAGCTATCAGCTATGCCACTGGTCTGCACTACCACTATAAAAACTCACATACGCTCACACTTTTCTAATTTAAAATGAACTATTCGAAAACTTTACTGCATTTATTGGCAGTATGCTTTTTTGCGCTGATAATGGCGGGCTCCTCGCGAATACAGGCACAAAGTCGTGTAAACACACAGCTTAACTTTAACCAGAGGCAGTTAACCCTGCAAGCCATTATTGATCGGCTTAAAACCAGTTATGGTTATAAAGTATCGTTTGATGCTGGTGTAAACCGTGCTAAAACCATAACCCTTTCATCCGAAAATATTTCTTTTGATGAATTGATACTCATCCTGCAACAGCAGGCAGGAGTGGGCCTCAGAAACATGGATGGTAATCTGGTAATCAAACAACTGGATATGATTACGGCCAGTGGTACTCTAGTATCAGCAGATGATAAGTTGCCCTTAGCCGGTGTAAATATTACGGATGCAAGCAAGAAATTTCTGGGTTCAACTAATGCTGGTGGTAAGTTTTCTATCGTAGTACCTCGCGGAAGCAAAGTGAATTTTGCCATGATTGGCTTTGAGCAACAGGGCGTAACTTTTGATAAGAATACCGCAGGTATCACCCTGTCATTAACTGCATCCAATACCGGATTGAATGAGGTAGTAGTTACTGCATTAGGTATTAAACGTGAGGAGAAAGCCTTAGGCTATGCTACTACGGTGGTAAAGGGTGAACAGCTTACCCAAGCCTTATCCAACAACTGGACCGATGCCTTGTCTGGAAAAGTAGCAGGTTTAAATATAATCCGTTCTAACGGCGGACCAACCGGCTCGAATCGTATTGTGTTACGCGGTGAAAGTAACTTGACCGGTGCTAATGAAGCTTTGATTGTGGTAGATGGTGTAGTCATTAATAATGGCAGCGGGCGCTCAACAGGTTCGGGTAGCGGTGGGTATCTGGATTCAGATTCTCCGGTTGATTTTGGCAGCGGACTAAGTGACATCAACCCCGAAGATATTGAAAGCGTATCGGTACTGAAAGGCCCAGGTGCAGCCGCCTTGTACGGGCAGCGTGGTGCTAACGGAGCCATCATTATTACGACCAAGTCGGGCAAATCTAAAGATGGCAAAATTAGTGTGACTATCAACTCCAATACTGCTTTTGAGCAAATTAACCGCTGGCCTGATTACCAGTATGAATATGGCCAGGGTACAGATGGCGCCAATTATTATTCGTTTGGTGCTACGGCTGATGGTGCCAGTACACGCAGTACCAGTTCGGCCTGGGGGCCTAAATTTAACGGACAAAGCTTTTTTCAGTATGATCCGGTTACGCATACCGGCGGCACAACCCGTACACCTTGGGTAACTTATCCGAATGCACGCAAAGATTTTTTCAATACCGGAAGAACGTTTACCAATAGTGTAAGCTTAAGTGGCGGTACCGAAAAAACATCGGTACGCTTCTCAGCCACTAATGTGAATAACACCTGGATTATTCCGAATACGGGTTACAAACGTAATACGGTTGCCTTGGCAGTTGATCAGAAGGTAAGTGAGAAGCTGCAAATATCTACCCGCATTAACTACACCAGCAAAACCAGCGATAACTTACCGGCAACGGGTTATAATAATCAGTCGTTGATGTACTGGAATATGTTTTGGGAACCCAATGCTGATATCAATTGGTTGAAAGATTATTGGTTACCAGGGCAAACCAATGTAAAGCAGAGCTATCCTTTCAGTAGCTACCCAGATAATCCGTATTTGATTGCTTATGAAATGTTAAACAAATTGAATCGGAACGGTTTGACGGGCAACATACAAGCTACCTACAATTTTACCAAGCACCTGAACCTGATGGTGCGTACCTCGCTTGATTTTGGTTATCAGCAAACTTCTATACAAAGGCCGTATGATACCGAAAAGTTTTTGAAGGGTATGTACCGCACACAAAACACATTTTCACAAGAAATTACCAACGACTTTTTGCTGCGCTACAATAACAAAATCGGCAAAGATGTAACGGTAACTGTAACCGCCGGTGGCAGTATGTTGAAAAATCGCTACAATCGTGACGAATTGCGTGCCGATTCTTTATTGTATCCGGGGATTTACACCTTGGCTAATAAGGCTGGTGTACTCAATGCATTGCCTTACAAAAGCCAGTATGCACTCAATAGCTTTTATGGGGTGTTATCTGCCAGTTATAAAGACAAATTATTTGTGGATGTAACCGGCCGTAACGATTGGAACAGCGTACTGGCGTCTCCAACATCGTCAGATAATGTTTCTTTCTTTTATCCGTCGGTAAGTGCCAGTGCTATTTTATCTGAAATATTCAGTTTGCCAAAAAGTATTTCATATGCTAAAATACGAGGATCAATCGCTGGGGTAGGTAGTGGCGGAACTGACCCTTATCGCACGGCCTACTCTTACTCGCCCATTAGTAGTTTTCCAGGTGGCTTAGCCAACCCTACTACTTTGGCCAATACCAATCTGAAATCGTTATTTACCACTAGTTATGAAATAGGTACCGAATGGCGATTGTTTGGTAGTCGGTTAGGTTTCGATATTGCTCTGTATCAGAATAATACTAAAGATCAGATATTAACCGCCACGGTCGATCGTTCGTCGGGTGTTAATTCGGCCTACGTAAATGCCGGTGCGGTACAGAATAAAGGTATTGAGATTGCTGCCAATGGTACGCCTGTTAAAACCAGAAACTTTACTTGGAGCATCAACGGAACCTTTACTGCTAACCGTAATAAAGTAAAATCACTAACCGATAGTTTAACCAGTTTAACCCTTCAGCAAGGCCCGGGTGGACGGGGCTCTATCATCGCTATGGTAGGCGGTTCTATGGGCGATTTATATGGTCGTAGTTACCAGTGTGCGCCTGATGGACAAATCATTTACCAGAATGGGTATCCTTTACTAACTACCGATCTACAGTATATAGGCAACATATACCCGAAGTTTAAACCTAGTTTAAACAACCAGTTTACGTATAAAAACTTCAGTTTAGGTATTTTGGTTGATGCACAATTTGGTGCAGTTGCCTATTCGCTAACTTCAGCTGTATTGGCTGAACAAGGTAAAACCAAGAACACGTTGCCCGGGCGCTATAATGGTATAATAGGCAATGGTGTTATTCGTAATGCTGATGGTACCTATCGGCCTAATGATGTAGTGGCTCAGGATTTAACTAACTATTATACTACGCACTACGGTCGTGATAACGTTGAAGGAACTACCTATTCAACTGATTTTGTTAAACTGCGTGAAGTCCATTTTAATTACACCTTTACACCCAAAAAGCTACGCCGAATAGGCCTAACCCGTTTAACGGTTGGTGTTTATGGCCGCGATTTGCTCATGTTCACCAAATGGCCAGCCTTCGATCCTGAATTTGGTACCCTTAGTGATAATTACGGAACGCCCGGCGCTCAAGGCACATCTTATGTTACTCAAGGTTTTGAACTGGGGCAACTTCCTTCTACCCGAACCTTTGGCTTTAACCTAACCGTAGGCATTTAATCAAATAATGATGAAAAAGTATATTTATAGTTTACTAGTGTTGATAGCGGCTGTTTCCATGAGCTCGTGCAAAAAAAATTTTCAGGAAATCAACACTAATCCTAACACCAGCGATCATGCCTTGCCACAGGCGTTATTGGCTCCGGCTATTACGAACGTAGTGTCGGCTAATATGAGCCGTAGCCGTACCATTACTAATGAACTTATGCAGGTAACCATTGATCAGGGTGATACCGAAGGTAAAATATTCAGGTATGATATTTTGCCTTCACAAGCCGACTATTTATGGAACAGCTGGTATTTGCAACTACCTAATTTCAATGATGTGTACACTGGCGGAGTGGCTACCTTAAGTCCAACTTATCAGGGTATCGCACTTATTTGCCAGGCTTGGGTGTTTTCCATGTTAACAGACACTTACGGCGATGTGCCTTACTTCAATGCCAGCCAGGCCAAAGATGGCAACTTCACACCTGCGTTTGATAAGCAGAAAGATATTTATACCGATATTTTCAACAAACTGGAGCAAGCCAACAAATTATTAACCGGCAGTGCTAATGTACTATCCTCAAGTGACCCGATTTACCAGGGTAATGCAGCTAACTGGCGCAAGTTTGGAAATTCATTATATCTGCGCTTGCTACTTCGTGTATCAGCAAAAGCGGAGATGAATGCCCCGGCTAAAATCAAACAAATGGTGGATACTAGCCCGTCTACTTATCCGATCATGACCAGTAATGCTGAATCAGCTATATTAAAATGGACAGGTACAGCTCCTTATGTATCTCCTTTTGCTACCCTACGTAATGCCGACTGGTACACGCCTAAGTTAACCAGCTTTTTTGTGGATAATTTGAATGACTGGAGCGATCCGCGCATTGGTAAGTGGGCTACCCAATATCAGGGCGATTATGCAGGTATTCCAAGCGGATATCCGGTAGGGCAGGCACCCGAAGGCAAATCAACCCTGCCTACTTCATTGCAGCCTGAAGCTTTGTTAGGTAATATCTTAAATTATCCCGAGTTGCAATTTGCTCTGGCCGAAGCAGCCGCTAAAGGCTGGATTACTTCTAAATCGGCACAAAGCTACTACGAAACAGGAGCCACTAATGCCATTACCTTGTGGGGCTATACGCCACCTACCGGATACCTGGGCTTTCAGCTGATTAAGTGGAACGATAGTTATTCTTTAGAACAGAAAATGGAACTTATTCACCTGCAAAAATACTACACACTGTTTTTTACGGATCTGGAATCTTGGTTTGAGTATCGCCGTACCGGACACCCTTATTTACCTAAGGGAGCAGGTTTAAGGAACAATGGTATAATGCCGGCTCGTTTAAATTACCCAGTTTACATACAATCAACCAATGCGGTAAACTACAACGCCGCTGTAGCCTTGCAAGGACCAGATGTAATCAGCACACAGGTATGGTGGCAAAAACCATAATTACCAACATTTTGAATAACTTTTTATGAAAACAAAAATATACCCAATCCTATTGGTGTTGCTACTGGCAGTAATTAGTGCGTGTAAAAAACATGATTTTGCCGAAGGTGCTTTAAGTCCAATTATAGCCGTAAGCGATATGCGTAGTTTGTACAAAGGCACCGATGTAACCTTAACAAAGGAAAACATGCAGGGGGCTCATCAAATTGTAGGCATCGTAATTTCTAACCCAGATTCAGGCAACGTACCGCAGGGTATTGTTGTGTTGCAAAACTTCAGAAGACAAGTAATACGTGGAATTTCTATTCCGTTGGGCGACAAAGCGGCTAGCTATCATTCTGGTGATTCGCTGATGATTGATGTGGAAGGTGCTGTATTAAAAAAAGTAAGTGGCGCTATGCAACTTACCGGCTTAACAGAAGCTAATATTCATAAAATATCATCGGCCAATACGGTTACTGTACAAGCGGTATCCAGCTATACTATTAAAAGTAATCCTGATTCTTATGAAAATACTTTGGTGCAAATCAAATCAGCAACAGTATCACCTGCACCTAAAGTTGGTGATACTGTTGCGGGTGAAAGATACCTGGTAAATGGTGCGGATAGTGTTGTGTTACATACCGAAGCTGCAGCAAGTTTTGCTAAGGCGGCTTTACCTAGCAGCGCTACCTTTGCTGGCATTTTGTTAGTTAATCAGGATGCAACAGGCAATGCTATTTTACAGGTGTGGCCACGTACGGGTGCCGATATCACCAACAAAACGGTACCGATTGATCCGACTGATTTGGGTAAAGCTCCGGTAGTTATTACCGGCTATATCAACGATACTAAAGGTGCCGATGGTAATTATGAGTACTTCCAGTTCAGAGCTACCCGCACCATTGATTTTTCAAAAACGCCCATGGCGGTAGTAACCTGTACTAATGCGGGCACGGCAACCCCTAACGCTGGCGATGCGCCTGGTGCCGGATGGGCAACCGGCGGTGGCCGAACTTACAAGTTTAATCTGACCACAGGTGTAGTAAACAAAGGCGACTTCTTTTATGTAGGCGGTAGCAACAAAAAAATTAACGGGCCTAATACAACAGATATTAGCTCAGCTAAGTGGATACGATCTATCGCTTACGTAACTAATGATGGTGACGGCTTTGGTAGCATGAGCTCCGGTTTATTGCCGAATAGTGGTAACGCTGGTGGTATTGCCATATTTGCCGGTACCAGTGTTACTGAAGCTTCGATACCAGTTGATGTGGTGTTTTTTGGTGGCACAGGAGCAACTACCATTTACAATGCTACAACCAATAAAGGTTATCGCATACCCGACAATGATCATTATCATCCGGTTGACCCAACTACTAATGGAGCACAGCCGTTCGCTTACCAGGGTTCCAATACCTATGTAATTCCACATAGTACGCCTGCAGATGCCGGTATCTTTGTAAAACTGGGTGGGGCCTTTGATGCCACTACAAAAAACTGGACTACAGCCAGAAAATATACTTTTTTAACCCTTTCATCTACATCAGCGTTGACTGATATTGAAACAGGGAGCGATGTGACTACTGTAAAATAAAGTTATACATCGCGCAATCAGATATATTCACAAAGCCGTGAAGCCAATGCCCTAAGGTGCTGGCTTTACGGCTTTGTGGTATTTATTGCATTTGTAAAAATTATACTACTGTATAGTAAAGGAGTAAAGGTTAACCTGGTTATAACAATTCCGTAACATGTACTTTCCACTTTTACCGATACGCTGCTCATTACCCAAGTGCACGATTTATCATGAGAATAAACATTGGTACGTTTATAATAGCTGTTTTGGCAAGCATAACCATGCAGGCGCAAACTGTTGCTCCTAAAACCAGCTATGCTATACCAGCAAGCGAGGCTGCACAGCCTTTTTTATTTTCGGTAAACACTTTAACTGCAAGTGCACCGTTTTGGAACCTGAACTATTCGGGAAGTTGCGGAGAGCGCGTTGCCGGGCCATTTGGTTATGATGGTACTACCCAGCAATTTGCTTTGAAAGGATATATGGGTGATCGGTTTACCTTGTATGCCAATGCTGCATTGGGGTTTTCACGTTCAGGAAATGCTGCCAGCGCACAGCAAGCTGAGGTCATGCGTGATTTTATTGGTGGCAAACAGATTTTCGGTCCTCGTGTAGGTTTAAGTTTTGGGGTAAGCCGAGATTGGTCGAATGTAAAAGCTATTTTTAGCCGCATTACTACCTCTTTTGATGCTGCTTCGTGGCGCTTTATTGGCAATGCACGTTTTGAAAAAGCATTTGCCAGCAATCGGGACGATATTGATTTAGTAAGTAGCATAGGCTTCCATCATCGGTTGGTGGGTACGCTATATGGCGGGTTAGAGGCGGTGGGTGAAGACCTGGAAGGCTTTTGGGAAGCTGACGAGGCAGAAGGTGGCGCTAAGTTGTTGATTGGCCCGTCGTTAAATCTGGTGCCGGCTTATTCCAGGTTCTCTTTTTCCGTTTGTGGCGGACCTGTATTTTATGCTACCCACAGCCAGGTAGTACCTTCCGACGCTATCCGCGATGTGGGTACACCGGCTGCACAAAACGGATTTACTTTAAGAGCGGCAGTTAATTTTAATCTGCATTAAACAGTGTTAAAGCACTACATTAGAAAAGGTTTATGAAAGTTTACAGAATATCTATTATCCTAATAGGGCTTATTATTAACTGCCATGTGTTTGCACAGCTACCTGGTAAGCAAAAGCAAACCGGGCAGGTACTGCTACCCAATGGCTGGAAGCTTAGCCCGGCTGGAAGGTCGTTGCCTTTAGGCGATTTGCCATTGAACTTGCAGCTAAGTCCATCGGGCAAGTTGCTAGCTGTTACCAACAATGGGCAGAGCACGCAATCCATTCAGCTAATTGATCCGCAACATGAAAAAGTACTGGATGAAAAAGAAATTGGCAAAGCGTGGTATGGTTTAGCCTTTAGCCATGATGAAAAGCACTTATATGCCTCTGGGGGCAATGATAACTGCATTTTAGATTATGATTTAAGAAATAATAAGCTCAAAAATCCTGATACTATAAGCTTAGGGTTGCCCTGGCCTCAAAACAAAATATGTCCAACCGGTATAGCTATCACTCATGATGATAGCCGTTTGTACACGGTTACTAAAGAGGATAGTAGCATTTATATTATTGACCTGCCAGCACGTAAAGTTCTGAATAAAATTCAGTTGCCTACTATAGCTTACAGCTGTGTTTTGTCTCCTGATGAGCAAACTTTATATGTATCGTTATGGGGAGGTAATCAGGTAATCGTATTGAATACTTCATCACAAGAGATTACTTCTGCGGTTAATGTAGGGAGCCATCCTAACGAACTGTTGTTGAACAAAAAAGGTTTGTTGTTATACGTAGCTAATGCAAATGACAATTCGGTTTCTATTATCAATACAGCTACGAATAAGGTGATCGAAACTTTGTCAACCACTTTGTATCCTACAGTACTTACCGGCTCAACCACAAACGGGCTAGCGCTGTCAGCTAATGAAAAAACACTTTATATTGCCAATGCCGATAATAATTGCTTGGCTGTTTTTGATGTATCACAAGTTGGCAACAGTAAAAGTCAGGGTTTTATTCCCGTAGGATGGTATCCAACCAACGTGAAGGTATTAGGTAATAAAATTATGGTTAGTAATGGAAAAGGAATGTCTTCGTTACCTAATCCTGAAGGACCACAACCTATATCGAAAGCCGATAATAGTGGCTACCAGACAGGCAGTACAGCCAACAACCGTTTGCAATATATTGCTGGTTTGTTTAAAGGGTCGTTATCCTTTATTGATGCGCCTAACGCCGATCAGTTGAAAGACTACACGAAACAGGTTTATGCCAATACCCCATTTAATGACCGGAAAGCTGCCCAGGCAGAAGGCGAGGCGGGTAATCCCATACCCCGTCGGCAGGGGGAGAAATCACCCATCAAGCATGTGTTTTACATTATCAAAGAAAATCGTACTTACGATCAGGTGCTTGGAGATATGAAAAAAGGCAATGGCGATAAATCCTTATGCTTGTTTGGCGATGAAGTAACACCAAATCATCATGCTATAGCAAATGAGTTTGTGCTGATGGATAACTTTTATGTAAATGCTGAAGTAAGTGCCGACGGGCATAACTGGAGCATGGCCGCCTACGCTACGGATGTGGTAGAGAAAACTTGGCCTACCAGTTATGGCAAGCGTGGTGGTACAACTGACTTTGAAGGAGGCCGTAAGGCTACCTACCCGCGAGATGGATTTATTTGGGATTACTGTAAGCGGGCTGGTGTAACTTACCGTAGCTATGGTGAGTTTGCTGATTATGGTAAAGCCCATTTAAAATCACTGCAAGGCCATGTATGTGCCCAATCGCCGGGCTTTGATCTGGATATCAAAGATCAGGTGAGGGTAGATGCCTGGCAGCATGATTTTGATTCGTTGGTGAATGTTAATGCTGTTCCGCAGTTCAGCACCTTACGTATCTCTAACGATCATACCAGCGGACAAAGAAAAGGTAAGTACACCCCAACTGCTGCAGTAGCTGATAATGATTTGGCTATCGGGCGTATTCTGGAACACTTGGCGCAGAGCCCTGTATGGAAAGAAACAGTGGTGTTCATTTTAGAAGATGATGCGCAGAATGGTCCCGATCATATAGATGCTCACCGTTCGCCGGTATTTGTAGCAGGCCCTTATGTAAAGCGCAATGCCGTAGTACATAGCATGTACTCTACATCAGGCGTACTCAGAACCATTGAGTTGATACTGGGTTTGCCCCCTATGAGCCAGTATGATGCTGCAGCACTACCACTATATGAGTGCTTTACCAGCAAAGCCGATTATACGCCGTACAAATGCAAGCCAGCGCGAATAGATTTGGATTTCCGCAACGTGGCTGTTAACAAAAGTAGTAAGCGTTCAGAATTGTTTAATTTCAATAAAGAGGATGCAGCGCCTGATTTAGATTTAAATGAGGTGATCTGGAAATCGGTTAAGGGCGAAAGTTCAGTAATGCCAGCTCCTAAGCGCAGTGCATTTGTGTTATTGGAAAAGAAGAAAAAAGATGATGACGATTAATAGCTATACACTTTTAAACACCAGTACAATTTCTTCTAACAGTATGGTTCAGGATTAAGCCTTTATTTAAATTATTTCTGATTTCCGGCAGTGGTGTTTAGATATATCTCTGCCGGAAATTAAGTGAGTTAAGCTGATTTATATTCTGCGGAAAGCTCGTTAATTAGCCTGGTGATAATTTGCTCTGTTGTACCCCGGCTGGCTCTTCCGGCAGATTGACCTGCCCACATGGCAATCATATCTTTTAATTGATGTTGTTGTGCGTAGGTTCTGATGGGCCCTATCAGTTGGTTTTGGAAAGTATAGTAGGGAATAGAAAGCCCTTTTGCTTCCATTCGTCGCATAAATTCATTGTGTATGCCCCGCGCCCATCGACCAGAAAAAGCCTGTGTAAGTATTGTAGAAGTCTCTTGAGATTGAAGCACCGCCTTTTTATAGGTTTCGCTGGCAGCACTTTCATCGGCTGTAATAAACAAACTACCTACCTGTACACCCGATGCACCCAGTGTAAAAGCAGCTTTTATAGTTCGTGCATCATAAATGCCGCCCGCCGCCAATAATGGTAAGCTTACTTGATCGGCTACTTGGGGTAAAAGCGATAATAAGCCTACCTGTGGTACAGGTTCGTTAATCAAGAAGGTGCCCCGGTGCCCACCGGCTTCTAAACCTTGTACGGTAATAATATCAATGCCATCTTGCATCAGTTGTTGTGCTTCTGCAACGCTGGTTGCCGTACCAATCAGGATGGTGCCTTTGTTTTTAAAAGCAGTTATAGTATCGCTATTTAACTGCCCGAATGTAAAACTTACTACCTTGATATCTTCATCAAGCAATACTTGAAACAAATCCTCATAGTAGTAAAACTGAAAGCTGTCTACATCTTTCCGCTCAAACGGAATGCTATATTCTTGGCACAGCTCGGCAAGAAAGTTTTGCATAAGGTCCAGCTCTTCTTTATTTACAGTTTCGGCAGGAGGATGAGCAAATAGGTTAACAGCAAAGGAATGTCTGGTTAAAGATTTGGTAGTTTTAATAAGTTCCAATGTACGTTCGGGTGATAACCCGCCTACGGGTAATGAACCCAACGCGCCAGTATTAGCAACAGCCGCCACCATAGCAGGTGTGGTAACCCCCAGCATAGGAGCCTGTACAATTGGGTAGCTGATATTGAGCAAACGTTTTAAATTTTCCATAGGTAATCTGTATGAAGCACAAGTTCGGTTCTTTTCATGACATTAAGTATATTCAGTATAGGTAATGTATGGCTAAGTACATTGAAAAGCAGTAGAGGGTTATAACACTATGCCTTAAAAAGGTCGTTATTGCTTATGCGGGAATGTCTGGTTGATACTTTCTAATAATTATCATTGAACATAGGCAAAAAAGCCTCAACTATCTGCATAAAGGTATTGATTTACATATACTTTATATTTTAACTGCGGCCAAGCTCAATTTAAGTTGATTTTGGTCGCTGTTTAAAATAAGATAGGTTGTTTGTTGTTGAAGGAGGCATAGTGGTCAGCTAAATCTATTGAAGAAGAAGTGTTACTTTTGCAGAATAAACGATAGAAATACTTGCGCAACAATACTCTAAATAGAATTACTTATTTTTCGGATAAATCGGTAAATGATATTCCCTTACCTGAGCGCTTTACTTTTCCTTTTTATTACGAACCGCATCCGTTAACAAAGATAGCTGCTGCCGAACTACAAGATTATCTGGAAAGCCAAACTGATCTTGATCATAACTTCGGCCTTGTCAGCAATCAGGAAGGAATAGTTATCGGGAAGATGTTCGGTGTTTTGGTGGTGCAGGACATGAAAGGAAAATTAGGTTATCTAACAGCTTTCTCGGGCAAGCTGGCTGGCTCAAATGATCATCCTAGGTTTGTTCCGCCAGTGTTTGATATGCTGGTTGAAAATAGCTTTTTCCTTAAAGAGCAAGAGGTCATCAGTGCCATCAACACGCAGTTAGAAAAGATAGAGGCAGACGAAAACTACAGGCGTCTTAAGCTTGATTTTGAACAACTTTCGGTTCAATCCTTAAAGGAAATATCAGCTTTTAAAAAACAATTAAAAAGTAATAAAAACAACCGAAAGAAGCTCCGTGAAGAGCAGAAGAATAACATGGGGCACTCTGAATATGCTCAGTTTGAGGCCTATCTGATTAAACATAGTTTGCACGATAAACACCAGCTTAATGTTTTAACTAACCAGTGGGCTCAACTTTTAGAAGAAACGCAAGTACAATTAGTGCAAGTTGAAGCCAGCATAGAAGCATTAAAGGATGAGCGAAAACAAAGATCTGCCGCATTACAGAAGCAACTTTTTGAGCAATATGTATTTTTAAATAAAGAAGGTAAAAGCAAAAGTTTACAAGAAATTTTTAGTGTAACCGCTTTTGGTAAACCCCCAGCAGGGGCGGGCGAATGTGCAACGCCCAAGCTGTTGCAATTTGCATTTGCTAATGGGTATAAGCCGCTGGCTATGGCCGAATTTTGGTGGGGAGAGTCACCTAAATCTGAGATCAGGAAGCATAAACAATTTTACCCGGCCTGTACCGGTAAATGCAAACCTATTTTGGGGCATATGCTGGAAGGTATGCTTGTGGATGAAAATCCATTTTTACAAAATCCGGCAGAAAACTGCAGGTTGGAAGTTGTTTATGAAGATGAATGTTTAGTGTTAGTCAACAAACCTGCTGGTTTACGTTCTGTTCCGGGTATTGATATTCAAGATTCGGTATATATCAGGCTGAAATATGCATGGAAAAATATTGAGCCGCTTATTATTCATCGGCTGGATATGGGTACTTCAGGATTGTTAATAGTAGCTAAAACCCCGGAAGTACACAAGCATATTCAAAGGCAGTTTCTGCAACGTACCGTAAGTAAACGTTACACCGCACTACTTTCTAAAATATTAGATCAGGAAGAAGGAGAAGTTAAGCTTCCTTTACGGACTGATTTATATAACCGTCCACGACAACTGGTTTGTTTTGAACACGGAAAAAATAGTATCACGAAGTGGAAAGTAGTTGAAAGGAATGAAGGTATAATCAAAATTCACTTTTGGCCACTTACAGGCAGAACACATCAGTTGCGTATGCACTCGGCACATGAGCTAGGACTTAATGCACCAATTGTTGGAGATGATCTTTATGGTACGCCTTCTGAGCGGTTGTACCTGCATGCTGCCCAGATTGAATTTGTGCACCCCAAAACCAAAGAAAGAATCAGCTTTGAAGTCGTGGAAAACTTTTAATAGTTGACCTGTTTTACTGGCCAGTAACTACCACACCCTTTAGCTGTAACAAGGTAAGCTCCAGTATTACGTTATCTATTTGAATGGCTTTTATGGGTATAACAACTATTTGCATAGTGTTGACCACATTCGAGAAACTAGGTACTGAGCCTTTGATTTTTAAATGTTCTAGTAGAGATGTTGTTAGGGGTATTTAGTACCTTAATAGTTACATCTGTACTTTACTTATAAATGAACCATCGTTACTAATGAGCAAACAAGCTTTCTTGAAGCTGTGATGTGAGAATTTTGCTGGCCGATGAACCTTGTTTTAGAGAGGAGATTATGGTCAGAAATCATTAGCATTCAATTGGAATTCAAGCCTAATTGATATCGTGCATTCTATTTTTTAGTATAAGATATGCAGTAGTAATTTAAAATCATACAGGTTTTAAAGCATTACTTGAACATACTGTATTTGGGTATTTTGACCGAATTGTATATGAAGAAGGCACATGTATTCTTATAAGTGGAGAAGAGTGTAAGTCAAAGTAACAGAAGCAGTGAGCTATAAGAACCAACATTACCATACTGTGATTTTTATAATACAATTTGCTCCCCCAACAAGTTGAGTAAAGCAGAGCTTTTTTACAGGTTAAAGTTGATTTTGTGTGCTCTATTATTAAATATAGCTTCGCGTACAAGGAGTCACATTTACATAATAATATTATAACTTTATGATAAATGTAGGCTGTTTGTTATAGCCAGTTGCAAGTTGAGAAAAACTAAAAAGAGCTAGACATATAAATTAATGTGCCTTCTTTATTCTTAAAAGGAGAGTGTCTGAAAATAAGAACTTTAAAGAATAAATTATTGCTTATAAAATAATGATAAAAGTATCTTTTATCTTTTTTATGCGTACAAGTAGCAATACAAATAAGCTTTAGTAAGGTTTGTTTAATTATAAAAACGTTTAGTATTTCTCTTATTGCAATTCTTAGCCTAAATGAAAATAATATTTTTTACCAATCAGCTAGCGGCTTTGCCTTTGCTGAGTTATTTTCATACTAAAGGGTGGCTCAAAGCTGTGATACATCCTCATAGACAAAAAGCTTCTGATTTCCAGATTGAAGATTTCTGCTGTTCTGCTGCTATCCCTTTTCACTATGTAGGAAAGGCTGAATTCCACGAATTGATTACAGATTTATTTGATGTAATAGCACCTGATCTGGCTGTTATGTTTGGCTTTTCTTACCATATACCGGAGTGTCTGTTTACACGTCCGCGCTTAGGCTTTTACAATATACATTTCAGTATGTTACCTGCTTATAGAGGGCCTAATCCTATTTTTTGGCAAATTAAGAACGGGGAAACTGTAGGTGGGGTAAGCATTCACCAGGTTGATAGCGGATGGGATACTGGGCCAATTGTTATGCAGCAGCAAGTATCCTTTATACCAGGCGAAACCTGGGGTATTTGCAATAGCAGACATAGTGCTGTTGCCTATAATTTAATGGTGCAACTGGCAGATCAGTTGCAGTACGGCCTACCGCTGCCGCAAATTAGTATTCCTGAGCAGCAGGCCACCTACTACAGCAAACCTGCGGTTGAAGAGTTCGCAATTGACTGGCAAACAAGCACAGCTACACAAATTGAAAATTTAGTGAATGCCTGTAATCCGAACGTGGGTGGAGCCATAGCTTCTTTAAAGCACCAGATGGTACGCATATTGGAAGTATCGCCAGTGGATGCTGTTGCCGATGCAGCAACCCCACCGGGTACCGTTGTGCATTCTGATCAGAGTGGCATGTATGTGTCTTGTGTAGATCGTAAAATATTACGCATCAATATATTGAAGCTTAATGAGGGCTTCATGACAGGCTTTAAGTTAGCCGCGTTGGGCATACAACCGGGCGACGTTTTCGAAAATGCCCGTCTTGTTTTAACTGCCAAAGAGCAAATTATTTAACCAATTATATAACAAAACTAATTCTAATTATCTATGGATGTTGAAGCTTATATTGGAGAAATCAGGATGTTTGCAGGTAATTATGCACCCGAAGGGTGGGCATTCTGTAATGGACAAATAATGTCTATTTCGAGTAACGATATTTTGTTTACTCTACTCGGCACAACTTATGGAGGGGATGGCGTGAGTACCTTTGCTCTGCCTGATTTACAAGGCCGTGTGCCGGTACACAATGGCACAGGTGTGGGTTTGAATCCTATCGCTTTGGGAGAAGCAGGCGGTGTAACATCAGTAAGCATTACTACAGCGAACGTGCCGCCCCATACACACCTTGTGAACGCTGCAAATGAAGCAGGAACAACGAGTACGCCGGGTTCTAACTTAATTTCTAATTCAGCAGGCCGGGCTGTGTATGTACAGGGTTCATCATCGCCGGATCTCTCGGCTATGAGTAGCCAATCAGTAAGCCCGGCAGGTGTGACTAACATCAATGAATCGATCATGCAGCCGTACCGGGCAATATCGTTCATCATTGCTTTGACTGGCGTATTCCCTACTAACAATAGCTAATTAAACCAACATTTAACAACATATTATCATGGGTGATAATTTTCTTGGTGAAATCAGAATATTTCCATACAACAAAATTCCAAGGGGTTGGGCTGCCTGCGATGGCACGATCATGCCTATACAAAATAATCAGGCATTATTTTCATTAATAACTGCCCAATTTGGCGGCGACGGAAGGGTGAATTTTGCCCTACCCGATTTACGCGGACGTGTTCCGTTGTGCGCAGGAGCGGTACCCAATACCAATTCGGCACTTACTTATACACAGGGTAACCCGGGTGGAGCCAACAGTACTACATTAACTATTAATAACATGCCAGCTCATTCACATAATGTTTATGTAGTAAATAATCCCGCAAATCAATCGGCTGTAGAAGGTAATTTCTTATCAGAGCCAGCTGGTTCTGATAACGAGTTTTTACCTGTTTCCAGTGTACAAGGTTCGTTAGTAGCTATGTCTTCAAGCATGATATCACCTTCCCCTGGGGGCGGCAACCCGGTAAGTAATATGCAACCTTACCGTGGCCTTGTGTTCGCTATTGCAGTAGTTGGTATTTACCCTCCGCAACCTTAATTAATGCTTAACCTAACTGTAAATATTAAAAAAGATACAAACTTTCTATGGATGCTTATATAGGAGAAATCAGAATATTTTGTGGAACATTTGCGCCTCGAGGATGGCAATTTTGCTGGGGGCAGCAAATGAATATCCAGCAAAATGCAGCATTGTATGCCGTTATTGGCTTTGTTTATGGTGGTAATGGACAAACCACTTTTAACTTACCTGATTTAAGGGGCAGTGTACCTCTAGGAACAGGCACAGGAGCTGGTTTGCCTACTTTTAACATTGGGGCAGCTGGTGGGAACACTAATTATACCCTATACAATGTTCCGGTTCACACCCACACCCTAAATGGAGCTAACGTGCCGGGTTCAGAAACTGATGTGGAAGGTAATCTACTCGGTAATAGCTCACCCAGGTCAAATACTTGGAAGTATTCTAATCAGGTACCATCTGCAACGCTGGCTCCAAATACTTTGAGCCCAGCTGGCAGCTCGCAGCCCACTCCGGTAAGCAATATGCAACCTTACCTAGCTATGAATTACATCATTTGTGTGTCAGACGGGATATTTCCTGTAAGGTCATAATTATTTGGCACAAAAAGCTATCGTTATGGCGGATAGCTTTTCGTGCTTTCTACTTATCCTGGTTCCGCTATAAATGTGATTTACTGTAATTACAATATATGAAGATAAAGCTTTACTTATTTTTGTTTTCCGTTCTGTTATCTGTTTCGGCAGTTGCCCAAAGTATAATTTATAAAGATTGCTACGAAGGCACTAGTGCAGGAGGATATCCAAATGGGGCAACACTGACCTATAGTAGTACAACAAAAGATTATACCAGTACTAATGTTAAAGATCCAATTACTGCAACTAGTTATCATTACCGTCTTTATTATAGTGTAGATAGGTGGTATTTGGATTATATTCCTGCTAACGGGAGTCAAAATTTTTATTACAACGTCACTACTAATTCTACTACACCGCCAATTTCCTCACCTACAGCACCCAACGGCTGGATTGAAACAAACGCGGGTTGTGGTACGGCTAAAAAACCAGCTACCAACTTAACTTTAGGTAGCGGCGCAACAGTAGTAACGCCCACTGTTACTACAACGGCAGTTACTATTTATGCCAGTACAACCGCAACGTTAGGGGGTAACGTAACAGTAGATGGCGGCGCTACCGTAAAAGGGCGTGGCGTTGTGTATGGCACTTCAGCCAATCCTGTAATTGGTGGTTCCGGCGTTACGCAGATTGCTGATGCAAGCGGAGGTACCGGAACGTTTTCAGCATCTGCAACAGGCCTTATCAGCGCAACCACTTACCATGTACGTGCTTACGCCATAAATAGTGCTGGAACAAGTTACGGCAGCGATGTAACGTTTACTACTCAATCTGTAGATGCTACCTTGTCTAATTTAGCCATAGGCGCAACTACAATCTCACCGACGTTTACATCAGGTACCACGAGTTATACAGCCATGGTTAGCAATTCAGTTGATTATGTTACCATAACGCCAACAGCAACCAATGCTAATGCAACAATAAAAGTTAACGGATCAACCACAAAATCAGGCTATTCATCCAGCTATATGCCAGTGGCTGTAGGGTCTAATTCTATTCCTGTAGTGGTAACCGCACAAGATGGTTCTACTACTAAAACTTATACGCTGACTGTGATCCGCGCTGGCAGTTCAGTGGCAACGCTGAATGCCTTGTCAATCAGCTCTGGAACTTTATCGCCAACGTTTAGCTCCGGCACGCAAAGCTATGCCGCTTCGGTTGTTAATGCTACAACATCTATAACACTAACGCCAACTACAACTAATGCTAATGCCACTGTATCTGTTAATGGTACAACTGTAGCATCAGGAACAGCTTCAGGTGCTATTCCACTGGCAGTAGGAGCAAACACTATTCAAGTAACTACTATTGCTCAAGATAATGTAACCAGCCAAACTTATACGGTTACGGTAACCCGTGCTGGCAGTTCAGTAGCTACTTTGTCAAACTTATCTATAAATCCGGGCACGCTCTCTCCAATATTTGCCTCCAGCACGACCAACTATACGGCCGGTGTGAACAATTCGGTAAACAGTGTTACCGTAACACCCACCACAACCGATGCAAATGCAACTGTATCGGTAAATGGGATAGCAGTAACTTCTGGTACTGCTTCAAGTGCAATCCCTCTGGCTGTAGGAGCCAACACTATCCAAGCTGTAACTACCGCACAGGATGGATCTACTACCCAAACTTATAACCTGACCGTTACAAGAGCATCGGCATCAGCAATTACAACCTCAGTAACAACGCTGCCAGGTTTCAATTCATGCTATGGCAATGCCTCCGCAGCACAATCTTTTACGGTAAAGGGTAGCAATTTAACCTCGGATGTCACCGTTACATCTCCCGCAGGTTTCGAGGTAGCTCAAACTTCGGGTGGTCCGTATCAAACTAGTTTAACGCTAACGCAAAGTAATGGTGCAATAAGCACAACACTGTATGTTCGTATGGCTGCTGTAGCCAGCAGTCCTGCACCTGGCAATATTATGCTGAGTGCAACTAGTGCAACCACACAGAATGTAGCCGTGAGCGGGGCGCAGAATGCCCGGCCAACTATCAATTTGAGTTCAGTAACACGGGTAACCAGCGCATCTACATCCTTTAGTCTGCCTTATACCGCTACAACCGGTTCTCCTGATCTGTACTCGATATTTACCGGTAAAAGTAATCCCATGAGCGGCTTTATGACGATTAATAATGCCAAGTTAACCAGTTCGCCAATCACGATTGCCATGCCAGCCGGAACGGTAGAAGGTAAGTATGATTTTTACTTAACCGCAACAAACAGCAGTACAGGTTGTATCTCGTACAGTAATAGCTTTATTGTTACTGTAACCAGCAGCGACGCTACTTTAGCCTCGTTGACCACTAGCCAGGGTACTTTGTCTCCAACATTTGCTTCCGGTACCACTAGCTATACGACTAGTGTAGATAATTCGGTAAGCAGTATTACCTTAAAGCCATCCACAACAAATGCCAATGCTACAGTAACTATTAATGGTACAACAGTGCAATCAGGAACAGCATCAAGCGCTATTCCGCTAGCAGTAGGGGCAAATACTATTCAGACAAAAGTAACCGCACAGGATGGCTCTACCAACCAAACGTACAATCTAACTGTAAACAGGGCAGCGGCGTCAGTAATTACCACATCGGTAGCAACGTTGCCGGCTTTCGGTTCATGTTACGCCAATGCCTCTACAGCGCAATTTTTTACGGTAAAGGGCGGTAATCTAGTTTCTGATATTACCGTTACGCCTCCTGCCGGTTTTGAGATATCTCAAACTTCGGGTGGTCCGTATCAGACCAGTTTAATACTTACGCAAACTAACGGTACGGTAAGTGCAACGCTGTATACCCGTATGGCTGCTTCAGCTAGCAGCCCTTCGCCTGGCAATATTACTTTATCTGCAACTGGCGCAACAACGCAAAACGTAGCGTTAAGTGGTACACAAAATCCTCGGCCTACTATAGATTTTGGTTCGATAAGCTCGGTTAACAGATCAGCTACTTCCTTTAGTGTACCATATACGGCTACTACCGGTTCACCGGACTTATATTCAATTATTACAGGCAGCAAAGCTATGAGCGGCTTTACAGCTGTCAGCAATGCCAAGTTAGGTTCTTCACCTATTGTAGTTGCCATGCCTGCCGGAACTGCGGCTGGAGTGTATGATTTTTATTTAACGGTAACTAACAGTAGTACCGATTGTATTTCGTACAGTAATTATTTTTCGATTGCTGTGGTAAGTTCAGACGCTACCTTGTCTAGCCTGAACTCTCCTCAACTTACACTTTCACCTGCATTTAACGCTGCTACCACCAGCTATACCTCATCAGTGAGTAATTCAACTAGTCTGATCGGCCTCATCGCAGGACTCAATGATGGTAATGCAACGATGAAAGTAAACGGTTCAACCGCAAAATCACAAGCAGCAAACTATATTTCATTAGCGGTAGGTACCAATACTATTCCTATAGTGGTAACCGCGCAGGATGGTGTGACTACCAAAACTTATACGCTGACGATTAATCGTGCGGCTAGTTCAGTGGCAACGCTGAATGCCTTGTCAATCAGCTCGGGTAATTTGTCTCCAGTTTTTAATTCAAACACACAAAGCTATGCGGCTTCGGTTAGTAACGCGACGACCTCAATAGCAATCAAACCTACAGCAACTGATGCTACTGCCACTATATCTGTTAATAGTACACCAGTAATCTCTGGTACGGCGTCAAGCGCCATTCCGCTGGCTGTTGGTTCCAACACCATCCAAGTTGTAGTAACGGCACAAGACGGTAGTACGCAGAAAGCTTATACATTGACTGTGATGCGTGCTGGCAGTTCAGTGGCAACGCTGAATGCCTTGTCAATCAGCTCTGGAACTTTATCGCCAACGTTTAACTCCGGCACGCAAAGCTATGCCGCTTCGGTTGTTAATGCTACAACATCTGTAACATTAACACCGACCACAACTGATGCCAATGCCACTGTATCTGTTAATGGTACAACTGTAACATTAGGAACAGCTTCAGGTGCCATTCCACTGGCTGTTGGCAACAATACCATTCAGGTAGTTGTAACTGCACAGGATGGAATTACGCAGCAGGCTTACACGGTGAATGTAACCCGCATCGGCAGCTCGGTAGCTACTTTATCTAATTTATCGATCAGCTCAGGTACACTGTCTCCGACATTTGCTTCAGGCACTACCAGCTATAATGCTAATGTGGAAAATTCGGTAAGCAGTATTACTTTGAAGCCAAATACAACCGATGACAATGCTATAGTAACTGTTAACGGTACAACAGTGCAGTCTGGAACAGCATCAGGTGCTATCCCATTGGCTGTAGGGGCGAATACTATACAGGTAGTAACCACCGCGCAAGATGGTGCAACCAGTAAAACCTATACGTTAAATGTAACCAGGAATACCGCAACACCTGTAATTACATTTTTTGCTTTGCGGATACAACAGTATGGCGATGCGCCGGACTTTGCCTTAGCAGCCACGAGTACGAACACGTCAACACCAATCACGTACACCAGCAGCAACCCTGCCGTAGCAACGATTACCCCCGACAATAAGTTGCACACTGTAGGTGCCGGATCGGCCGTAATTACGGCTTCGCAGGCAGCCGATGCTACACATGCCGCCGCTGCAAGCGTGCAACAAACCTATATTGCTGTTCCACTTTCTGTTACAGTAACGGTCAACCCGCAGACGAAAGTATATGGTCAGGCAGATCCTGCCTTAACTTATCAGCTTACCAGTGGCAAGCTAGTGGGTGAGGATACCTTCACGGGCTCATTAACGCGCAACGCTGGAGAGAATGTTGCTGCTTATGCTATTCATCAAGGAACGCTGACGCTGGGCAGTAACTATAACTTAACTTTCAAAGAGGCTAATTTAACCATCACGCCGGCTGCCATCACTATAGCCGCCAACCCACAAGCCAAAGTTTACGGCCAGGCAGATCCTTCCCTAACGTATCAGATTACCAGTGGTAAACTGGTGAGCAGCCAGGATGCTTTCATCGGTTCATTAACGCGTGATGCGGGTGAGAATGCAGGCACTTATGCTATCCAACAAGGTACGTTAGTTCTTAATAATAACTATACGCTGAGCTACAATAGTGCTAACCTGATTATCAATAAGGCCGGTTTAATCATCACTGCCGATAATCAGACTAAAGTTTATGGTGCAGCCAACCCAACGCTGACGGCGAACTATCTGGGTTTTGTAGGTGGTGATGATGCATCAATCGTAACTACGCAGCCCGTACTAGCTACAACGGCAACCACTACATCACCAGTAGGCACGTATCCAATCACTGTAAGCGGTGCTATTGCAGCTAACTATACGCCTATCTATCATGCAGGCACGCTGACTATAACTGCAGGCCAACCCGCCATCACCTTTGCTACTTTGCCAGTTAAAAATTACGGCGATGCTGATTTTGCAGCAGGTGCTACAAGTACGGGTAGTACGGCTTTAACTTACAGTAGTGATAACACGGCTGTAGCCACTGTTGTAGATGGCAATATCCATATTGTAGGCGCAGGTACAGCTAATATTACGGCTATGCAGGTTGCTGATGCTAACAACAGTGCTGCTAAAAGTGTGGTACAAACGTTAACTGTAAACAAAGCAGCTATCACTTTAACAGCGAATGCACAAAATAAAAATTATGGTGATGCAGACCCAGCATTAACTTACAAAATTACATCAGGTGCACTTATAGGTCAAGATGCTTTCACTGGTAGTTTAACCCGTAATGCAGGTGAGAACATAGGCACTTATGCTATTCAGCAAGGAACACTGGGCCTGAGCAGCAACTATAACTTAACGTACAACACTGCTAACTTAACCATCACCCCGGCTGCTATCACGATAACTGCTAATCCGCAGACGAAAGTATATGGTCAGGCAGATCCGTCTTTAACCTACAATATTACCTCAGGTACTTTAGTAGGCCAGGATAAGTTTACAGGTTCACTGGTTCGTGATGCTGGTGAAAATGCAGGTACTTATGCAATTAAGCAAGGTACGTTAGCGCTGAATAATAACTACACGCTAAACTATAGAGGTGCTAACCTGACAATTGATAAGGCTAGTTTAACTATCGTAGCGGACAACCAGACTAAAGTTTACGGCGCAATCAATCCAACCTTAACTACCAGCTATCAGGGTTTTGTAGGTGGTGATGACGCATCAATCGTGACTACACAGCCTGTGTTGTCTACAACGGCAATTACTACGTCACCATTGGGTACGTACCCGATTAGTGTAAGCGGTGTAGTTATTCCTAATTATACGCCTATTTACCAGGCAGGTACCTTAACGGTTACTGCAGGGCAGCCAACCATCACGTTTGCCGCATTGCCAACTAAAACATATGGCGATGCAGACTTTACAGCGAATGCTACGAGCACTGGTAGTGCAGCTCTGACTTACAGTAGTGATAACGTGGCTGTAGCGACTGTTACAGACGGTAATATCCACATCGTAGGTGCAGGTACAGCTAACATTACTGCAACACAAGCTGCTGATGCTAATAACAGTGCCGCTAAAAGTGTAACACAAGCATTAACTGTAACTAAAGCAGCAATTACTTTAACAGCCAATGCACAAAGTAAAACTTATGGCGATGCAGATCCAAGCTTGACTTACCAGGTGACTTCGGGAAGTCTGATTGGCTCAGATGCTTTCAGCGGTTCATTAACCCGTAGTGCTGGAGAGAATGTAGGTTCTTATGCTATTCAGCAAGGTACCTTAGCATTAAGCAATAATTATAAGCTGACTTATACCGGAGCAAATCTGAATATTGGTGCTAAAGCCATAACGATTACTGCTGATGTAAAAGCTAAAACCTACGGTGATACTGATCCGGCATTAACTTATAAAACCACTCTGGGTACACTAGTAGGTAGTGACACCTTTACTGGCAGCTTAACCCGTGCAGCTGGTGAAAATACAGGTACGTACGCTATAAGCCAGGGAACTTTAGCTGTTAGCACAAATTATGTATTAACCTATGTAGGGGCTGGTTTAACAATTAATAAAGCTGGCTTAACTATTACAGCAGAAAATAAGACCAAAATTTATGGTCAAGCTAATCCGAATCTGACAGTAAGTTACAATGGTTTTGTAAATGGCGACGATGCCTCAAAGCTTACTACTCAACCTATGGCTACCACAACAGCAGTCAACAGTTCGCCAGCAGGTACTTATGCTATCACTGCAAATGGTGCTGCTTCCACTAACTATGTAGTTACTTATGTGCCAGGTACATTAACTGTACAAGCTGCTCAACCTGCTATCACACTGGCCACGTTGCCTGCTAAAACCTATGGAGATGGCGATTTTAGTGCAGGCGCAACAAGTACCAATGCAGTAACACCAATTACTTACACCAGCACCAATACTGCGGTAGCTACTATTGTAAGTGGTAAGGTTCATATTATCAGTGCCGGTACAACAACCATAACGGCTTCACAAGCAACTGATGCTAACCACGTAGCAGCTGCAGACGTAAGTCAGTTATTAACAGTAAGTCCAGCGGCTATTACTGTAACAGCTAATGCGCAAAGCAAAACTTACGGTACAACCGATCCGACTTTAACTTACAAAATTACTTCCGGTACGCTGGTAGGTTCAGATGCCTTTAGCGGTTCACTAACCCGTGATGCTGGAGAGAGTGTAGGCAGCTACGCCATTAAACAAGGCTCGCTGGCATTGAATGGAAATTATGCATTAACCTATACAGGTGCAAACCTGATTATCGGTAAAGCAATTCTGACTATTGCAGCAGATAATAAAACCAAAGTTTATGGTGAGGCTAATCCGGCACTGACCGTAACTTATAATGGTTTCATTAACGGCGACAATGCAAGCCAGTTAGCATCTGCGGCAACTGCATCAACTATAGCCACTACAGCATCAGGTGCTGGTACGTATGATATCCAGGTAAACGGGGCGGTAAGTAACAACTATACCATTGTGTACAATAAAGGTACACTAACCGTAACACCTGCTCTATTAACGGTAACCGCAAATAACCAAACCAAATTATACGGAACGGCTAACCCTGCGTTAACTGTAAGTTATAGCGGTTTTGTAAATGGCGATGATGCAAGCAAATTGTCTGTTCAGCCTGTAGCAAATACTTTAGCTACAACCAACTCAATTGCAGGTACCTATGCTATTACACCATCAAGTGGAGTAAGCGCTAATTACAGCTTTATGTATGTGAACGGTATATTGACAGTTATGCCAACCGAACGTACGTTAACCTTCAATTCATTAAGTGAAAAAACTTATGGAGATAGCGATTTCAATCCTGGTGCCACTGCTAATACAGGTGAAGTTGTACTGTATAGCAGCAGTAATACTTCAGTAGCTACCATAGTAAATGGTAAAATTCATATTGTAGGTGCGGGTGTTTCTACTATAACGGCAACCTTGGCTGCTAATGGTAATTACACTAACATGCCATCAGTAACACACACCTTGATAGTGAACAAAGCGCCGCAAATTATCAATTTTGCTATTATACCTAACCAGTTAAAGGGTGTACAATACAGTCTGTCGGCAGTAACAGCCAGTTCAGGATTACCAGTAACTTTGGTTACTTCAGATCCGGTAATTGCATCTGTTAACGGTCAAACCTTAAGTGCAAACAGATTAGGCAGTATAACCATTACGGCCACCCAGGAGGGTAATGCCAATTACCTGCCGGCAACTACTGTAAAGCAAACCTTCGAAGTGGTAGATGCTTCGGGTAGTGAGGTGCTTGTTCGTCAGGCAGTATCACCTAATGGCGACGGTATTAATGATGTGCTTTACATAGAAGGTATTAATGAGCACCCTGTTAATCGGGTAACAGTTATCAACCGCAATGGCGTAAAAATATTTGATACCCAGAATTACAATAATGCAAGCAATGCATTTGATGGGCATTCAAATATAACCGGAGCCATGCAGCAGGCTGGTACCTACTTCTATCTGCTGGAGTATACGGTAAATGGAGAAGGCAGAAGAAAAACAGGTTGGTTTATACTTAAATACTAAAGGCAGCTACAGAATTAAGGAAAACAAAAACAATGACAAAAAAACAAAGCGTCATAAAAGTAATGACTACAATTAACAATATATTCAATTGGAAGGTTGCCGGCCTTGTGCTTGTTCTGCTGAGCTGTATGCTTCAGTCGAAAGCTCAGCAACTGTTTACCTATACGCAATATATGAACAACCTGACCCCGATTAACCATACTTATTCGTTGCTGGATGAGCAGGGTTCGGTTTCAGCTATATACCGCAAGCAATGGGCGGGGATCGAAGGATCCCCATCTACCTTTCTTTTCAGCAGTGCCTTTCCACTACAACGTATTGGAGCAGCCGCAGGTATAACTGTTATGGACGATAAGTTTGCTGTTGAGCATCAAACAGAGATTAATGCTTACTTTGCCAAATCAGTGCGGTTATCAGAAAAGGGCTATCTGGCTGTATCCATGGATGCAGGAGTGCGGAGATATGTAGCTAGTTATTCGTCTGTAGCTCCTGATGATCCGATGTTTTTGTATAGTGACGTTCGGGAGACACGGCCAAACTTGGGTTTTGGTGTAATGTACTACAGCGATAACTATTACTTAGGCGTTTCGGTACCGCAATTCAATTTACGTTCATTAGGTGTAGCTTCAGCGGAAAAGAATACCTACTTCCGTAATCATTATTATGTCCAGGGCGCCTATCTTTCGGGGCAGCAAGGTGATGATTTTCGGGTTAAACCAGCCTTTTTGTTTCAGGCTACTAAAGGCGTTCCGGCAACCGCAGATGTTTCTACAACGGTTTACATAAAAAGTATATTAGGAATAGGCGCCAATTACCGAACCAACAACGAGATGGCTGGGATATTAAGCGTTCAGGTAGATGGCTTGCGTTTAGGTTATGCTTATCAATTTGGTACGGCTAACAACAACATTAGTCAGTTTACCTTTGCCACCCACGAAATTATGCTTACGTATAGTTTTGGATCAAGAGGTAATAATAGCCATAAACTACTTTAAAGAGAAACAAAGACTTCTTAGGATAGACAATTGTCTATCCTAAGAAGTTGTTCTCGAACTTGCAAAGCTGCCTTCTGTCTTCGTGGCTTTATTAAGAAAATAGACCTCTTCTCTATGGCAAGGAAGCAACCTTATTTTCCCTCTGTCTTCGTGCTAAAAAGTTTTAGAATCCTGAATATGCAAGATATTATAAATAGCTTGCCTTGCTTTTATCCAGTGCCTGTTCGTAGTAACACTTACAAAACTGATCTCTTATCCAATAGTCCTAATCCGATAGGTTATTTGGTGTTGCTTGTTGTGAATTAGCTAACCAGTTATTGTACCAGGTGTAATATATATCTTTGGTGAATCTGCTTCAAATTTGTTTTTATCTTCACATAGGGTGCCGAAAAAGCAATGTTGTATTGCTCCACTTTTAGATAGCACTATAAAATTCCGGAGCTGATCTGATATGCTGGACAAAAAAGTCGGTACGGCTTACTTTATGTATCTTATGATTATTCATGTTTCTGTTGGCTTTGTTCAAAGTAACCAGCTTTCATGACTTGCTTGAAACGCGCCGTATCAGCCATGACACTATCATAATTGGTACAGAAGTGATGGATGTCAGTAGTAAAAAGCGAGCTTTAACCGGATATACATTGAGTTCCTTTTTACTTTCGTCAGGAGTCTCTAAGCCTCCAATGGATGTAAAGGCGTCAATCTGCATCATTAAGCAAATGAAGCGTGCCTTAAAATAATGAGTGCGGAATCTGTATGCTCTTCCAAGCTTAGGTAACAGGCCATATTGTAGTAAGCAGCAGTCTTTTTATCCAGAAAGTCGTTTAGTATATAAATTTATATTTGAGAGTAGTTGAATTTTATTTCATTTCAGTCTTACATTATTTTGATTAAAATATTCACTATTTTAATCACCTAATATGAATACCTTAACTTTATCTGCGGCAAAGGTTAACTTTGCTTATATTCCGGCGATTAACTTTGCATTTCAACAAAACCATGTTCCTGTTATTCGAGAATTTACGCTTCAGAACCAAAGCGATCAGAACGGGACGAATGTAGGCATTGAAATTACTACAGAACATGATTTTGCCGATGTATGGAAATATAACATTGACTTTTTGAGTCGTGGTGAGACTTATGAATTTAAATCAATACTCTTAAACGTTTCATCTAAATACCTTGCTTACCTTACTGAACGTATAGCTAGCAGAATCACTATTACTATTAATACGGAAGATGATTTGGTTTTTCAGGAAAGCTATCCGGTTGATTTGCTAGCCTACGATCAATGGAGTGGCATTAGTTTGCTGCCTCAAATGTTGGCATGTAACCCCTCCTAAAAACCGGACTGCTTAGAGGACGAAAAGTCTTAACTTTAAACAGTCAATAATGAAGAACTCTATTATCACCGAAGCACAGACCCCGCAAGGCCATCAAAGAGTATGAAGGAGGCCGTGAGCTAACTGATATCTGCCGGGAACTCGGCATTCACAAATCGACCTTTTATAACTGGCGAAAGAAGTATGCCGGCATGGACAGCCAGGAACTGAAACGGCTCAAAGAGCTGGAAGAAGAGAACCGTAAGCTGAAACACATGTATGCAGAACTGGCGCTGGATAATAAGATGCTGAAGGACGTGCTCTCAAAAAAGTTCTAAAGCCCTGCCAGCGCAAGGACATGGTTGCTTACTTACTGGAAGGTTACAGCGTAAGCATCAGCAGGGCTTGCCGGGTAGTCAAGCTGCCCAAATCCATGTTTTATTACAGAAACGTTCGTGATGATTCTGAAACTATAAATAAGTTAGTGGAACTCGCTGAAAAGCACCCTACCGAAGGCCAAGACCTGTATTACAGCCGCATTCGCCAGCAAGGTTTTCAGTGGAATTACAAGCGCGTGCGCAGAGTATATTTGCTTTTGGGCATGAATAAGCGCCGTAAGGTACGCAGACGTGTACCGGCAAGAGTCAGGGTACCGCTGATAGTGCCTGAGCAAGCCGGTCAAACTTGGTCAATGGATTTTATGTGTGATGTACTGGTGAACAAAAGAAGGTTCCGTACGCTCAACATTATCGATGATTACAATAGAGAGGTTATCGCGATTGAAGCTGCCCATACAATGCCAGCAACCAGGGTAACACAGATATTGGAGCGAAGCATTCATGAGCAAGGTAAACCCAGTTGCATCAGGGTAGATAATGGCCCTGAATTCATCAGTAAAGAGTTCAAAGACTGGTGTGCGAGTAAAGGCATTGAGGTACAATATACGCAGCCGGGCAAGCCTATGCAAAATGGATACATCGAACGCTTTAACCGAACCTTTCGGGAGAATATACTCGATGCTTACTTATTTGAAGACATCAACCAGGTACAGATTTTAGCCGATGAATGGATGGAAGATTACAATTACAGCAGGCCGCATGAAGCACTGGGAGGTATAACGCCAGACCTGTACAAGCGGCTAAACTGTGGGGATATTGAAAACTCTGGCGAGTTTCCAACATCCCCACAGTTACAACAACAATAAAACTATTTTTGAATCATTAAGTCTATAAAACACCAGTCCGAACTAAGGGAGGGTTACAATAATGGTTTATGGTTTAAAGGAATTATATAGTTAGCTTGTATATCGTCATTCTAATACAAGTTCTTAAATATTATTATTTATAGAGATAAAACAAATTGTTATCATAATTTAGCGTTATGCGTAAACACGATTTATACCTGGCGTAACTACGAGTGGCAATGACCGGACAAAGATTTTAATATTTAAACTGTAGCTGTCGTTAAATTTTTGTCTGGTATGTGCAAACGTGGATAACATTTTACAACACATTTGACGAATTGTATGAAAAAAATTTAAAACGGAAGAATTAGAAAAGTTTTCCAAGGGGCTAAATATTTACGTATTGAAAAGGATTTTGAGCACCTTTCTTAATATAATTTTCTAGTGATTTATTATTATATTTCATTCTAATGTCAATGGGAGCAACTTGATCAAAGAATTCAAATCTCCCATCATCACACTTTGTCCACCCCTCTATAGTATAAACCTCTCTTACTAATCCTTTGTATGCTGCTATTGCGTATTTAACTTTTTTTCGGTTCAAACCTACTTTCCATTTATGCCGTGTAGCGTAGTATAAATCAATCTCACTCATATTTCTCACATAAAGTCGATTAATCTTAATGATGATTGCAGGCTCATCAATAGTGATCGGTTTTGCATCATAGTGTTGAACCATCTCGTCAATACTTTTTAAGCCACGTTCCCAAGCATCATGCCCCAACACTTTGTTACTTAAGTTTTCTAACCCTAATAGGTCAATGCAAGCTGATTCAATTTCAAATGCTTGCTCTTCGGTTAAATTATGTCTTAAAATGTAACGCTCAACATTATCGTTACCAATATCTTTGATTAACGTTAGCTTATCATTGTTCGTTGCATCTTCTATTTCGCAATTTATGTGATTAAATACACGATTTCCTTTGCCTTTTCCAATATAGAAAATAGTGTTGTTTCTTGGGTCTTTTAAAAGATAGACGTAATAACCAATTTTTTCGGCTACTGCTTGAGAAAATTCTTTATGCATTTGATTAATCATTGATTGAGAATTATTAAACTGTTTTTTTCTTAAGAGTTACCACCAATCAATCAATTGATATACAAGTTGTCCAACTAATCAGCAGCTTTAAGTATTTCAATATGGCAGCATTTACATCATCGTAAACCTGCTTAGTTTAACGGACTTTTGATATTGAATAGATCATAATAACGGATAGCATATACTTTACCTACCGCGTTGCTGCTTCTTATTCCTTTGCGTTTGTTTAATCTTTAGTTGCTGCTGGATTAGCGTTTCTTTCTTCTGCTGCCGCTGTCCCATCGCCATGTAGTTAACAAAATCACTTTGCTTATTGGCATCGGTGGTTATTTTTTCAAGTAATTGCGGTTCATGTTGTTGTAACGTGTAGCCAGCGTTGAATGCTGCCGCTACCCGTTTTTCTTCTTCCTGCTCGGTCATATCAAAATGTCTTCTTAGCGTGTTTCTCCAAGTAACGGTCAATGGAATGAGTGTTGTACAAGATATGCTTTTCGGAAAGCTTGGTAAACTCAATGCTGCCATCATCTCGCAAATTTTGTAAAGTGGTGCGGCTGCTAATGCGTAGTTTTTTCATCGCCTCGGAAGCGTCAATCCATTTATCTTCCTTGTTGTCCGTTTGGGCTTTAACCTGCGCAACAACCCTTTTGATTAATTCTTCAAAGGCGGTGTCTTCAAGGCAGATGAATTTGGTTTCGATTGCCATACTCTGGTTTAAGTAATGGCAAGATACAATTTTTACCGATTGGTACAACAAAGTGAAATGTTGTACCATTGTTGTACCAATAAAAGAAAAAGGCTCTTAGATTTTCATCTAAAAGCCTGATCTTCTGAGTGGTATCAGCTGGAATCGAACCAGCGACACAAGGATTTTCAGTCCTTTGCTCTACCAACTGAGCTATGATACCGTTCCCGTGTTTTGGGACTGCAAATGTAGTGTGTTTTTTGAATAATGGAAATTTATTTTGAAAAAATGTTAGGGATTAAAATGGTATTAAGCTTAACTAGTTGATATACAATTTAAAATATTTTGCTATTAAAGCATTTTTAATTGTAGTAAAGCTTGACGTAGACTGTCCAGCCGTTCGGGCTCCATATTTTTAGCTGGAATGCTTAGCACGGTAGTCATAGAATCAATATTGCCTTTCGGGTCATTATAGGTTTGTACAATAATGTCATTTGCCTGTGTTTTGATGCGTAGTAGGCCAGAATGGGCAGTGCCCCAATAATCTAAATCAGAAAACCGGTTGAGTTTAAAAGAGTAATATTCTTGCTTGCCGTTGTTATAGGTTTTGCGAAAACGTAAAAAACAATCATTAGTAATGCTGATGTCCCACTTTTTCAGTTGGGCTTCGGTGGAGTAGTCATAAGCCTGATCTAAGCAACCATTGCTCCACGTTAAGCATTGCTGTTTGTCGGTATAGCATTGAAAAGCATAGCTACTGATACCACCGGTAATCAAAAATAGTATAATACCGACAGAACGGATGGAAGTGAAAGCTGATTTTAACATGACAAGCAAAGTGGAACCCTAAATTAAAAAATCATAAATTTGTTTATGCAATTTTCTAAAAATTCAAGGATTTGGATTTATCAGTCAGGTTGTGAGTTAACGCCTGCCGAAACCAGCCAGATACAGCAGCAGTTAGATAGCTTTACCCAAGATTGGACTGCACATAACCATCAATTGAAAGCTACAGGTATCGTGCATTACAATCGCTTTATTATTTTAGTGGTTGATGAAAGTCAGGCGGACGCCAGTGGCTGTTCTATCGATAAATCTGTCCGCTTCTTGAAAGAATTGGAGCAGAAATACAATACAAATTTGTTTGATCGTTTTGATATGGCTTATCGTGACGGCGATCGCATTTTGTCGGCCTCACGTGCTAAGTTCGAGAACTTGATTAAAGAAGGTAAAATAACGCCTGATACCATCGTTTTTAACAATACTATACAAACCTTGAGTGAACTGGAGAACAAGTGGGAGGTGCCCTTTAAAGAAAGCTGGCATGCCCAATTGTTTGGCAGCCTGATGCCTGCTTAAGTAGTGTTAATAAAAAAAGCCGGTTAATACATAATAACCGGCTTTTTTTAATGCAAAATAATTCAGCTTTATGCAATATAGCTTTCCAACATTTTAAAGCCTTGCTGCGTGGTTAATTCTACTTGGTTAATAGTATTGGGTAATAAAACGCAGTCTCCCATTTTTACATTACAGCTGGTGTCATTATAATTAATAGTGAATTCACCTTCCAGGCAAACGTAAATTACAAATGAATCCAGTGTTGAATAGTTTTTAGTAGTGTTTTCGGTAAAGTCCAGTACGTTAGTAGTAAAGTATGGGCATTGTACCAGTGGCACATCCTGATTTTTTTGTGGCTGGTAATCGGTACGATAGTTCGGGTACTTTTTGTAGTCGATGGCTGCTAAAGCTTCTTCGGTATGCAGTTCACGCTTTTGGCCTTTATCATCTACACGGTCAAAATCATAAATCCGGTAAGTTATATCTGAAGTTTGCTGTATCTCTGCAATTAGTAATCCTTTACCAATAGTATGTACGCGGCCTGCTGGTAAAAAGAATACATCCCCAGCTTTTACCTGTTCACGGTTTAAAATATCGGTTAGATGTCCGCTGTTCAGTTTATCTACATAAATCTGCTCGCTTACTTCCTGGTTGAAACCTGCAATTAATGAAGAGCCCGGATCGGCTTCAATCACGTACCACATCTCTGTTTTACCCATCGAGTTATGACGTTTTTTAGCCAACTCGTCATTAGGGTGTACCTGTATAGATAAATCTTCGGCAGCATCAATAAACTTAACCAATAGGGGGAAGGTATTGCCAAAGCGCTCATAATTGGCTTCACCCACCAGTTCGCCTTTATATTGTTCTACCAAATCAGCTAAAGATTGGCCAGCCAATGGTCCATCAGCTACTACCGATACATCTGATTTAACACCAGAAATTTCCCAGGTTTCGCCGCAGTTCGGCAGATCGCCAAAATCTTTATGCAAATAGGTTTTGATCTTCTGACCACCCCATATTTTATCTTTATAAATGGTTTTGAATTTGAAAGGATAAAGTGTTGACATGACTTATTTGTATTGTAGCGGAAGCTAAATTATGGTTAATGCATCAGGTAAACAAAAAAAGCGCATTCTTGTTGAAGAATGCGCTTTTTTATTAAGGTTAAAACAATACTTATTTACCCAGCTTTGCTTTCAGATTTTCATTGATAGCTTCTAAAAACTCTTCAGTGTACAGGTAATCGGTACCGTGTTCTACTTTAGGTTTAATAGTAATCGCTAAGTCTTTAGTCATTTTGCCGCTTTCTACAGTTTCAATACAAACCTGCTCTAAAGCATGGCAAAAATCAATCAACTCTTGGTTGCCGTCTAATTTGCCACGGAACTCTAAACCACGGGTCCAGGCAAAGATAGAGGCAATTGGGTTAGTTGAGGTTGGACGACCAGCTTGGTGCTCGCGGTAGTGGCGGGTTACCGTACCGTGTGCAGCTTCAGCTTCCATTACAGTACCATCAGGAGTAACCAGGGTAGAAGTCATTAAACCTAATGAACCAAAGCCTTGGGCTACAGTATCTGATTGTACGTCGCCATCATAGTTTTTACAAGCCCATACAAAGTTACCATTCCATTTCAAGGCACTAGCTACCATGTCGTCAATCAAACGGTGCTCATAAGTGATACCTGCTTCATCGAACTTAGTTTTGTACTCAGTTTGGTATAATTCTTCAAAGATATCTTTAAAGCGGCCATCATACTTTTTCAGGATGGTGTTTTTGGTGGATAGGTATAAAGGCCAGCCTTTCATCAGGGCTTGGTTAAAGCAGGCATGTGCAAAACCGCGGATAGATTCATCAGTATTGTACATAGCTAATGCTACGCCATCGCCTTTAAAATTATACACGTCAAAAGATTGTGCTTCGCCGCCATCTTCAGGTGTAAAGGTAATAGTCAGTTTGCCTTTGCCTTTAGTTACGAAATCAGTAGCACGGTACTGGTCGCCGAAAGCATGGCGGCCAATGCAGATAGGTGCAGTCCAATTAGGCACCAGGCGGGGTACGTTGCTCATTACAATCGGTTCGCGAAAAACAGTACCATCCAGAATGTTACGGATAGTGCCGTTTGGCGATTTCCACATTTGCTTCAGGTTAAATTCTTTTACCCGGGCCTCGTCAGGAGTAATGGTAGCACATTTAATACCTACACCATATTGTTTAATGGCGTTAGCGGCATCAATAGTTACCTGGTCATTGGTTTCATCACGGTACTCAATACCTAAATCGTAGTACTTAACATCCAGATCCAGGTACGGAAAAATCAATTTATCTTTGATAAATTGCCAGATGATGCGGGTCATCTCATCGCCATCCAGCTCAACTACCGGATTTTCTACTTTAATTTTTGACATATCGGGTTTATTGTAGTTCGATTATAAAACTTTCAAATATATAAAATTTGGCTATTGTGAAATTTAATTAATCATTGCGCAGCTATTTTACAAAAAAGAAAATAACAGACAAACAAGTTAAAAATTACAACGTACAAAATGGTTTTAAAAACAATACATTATTGCAATTAAAACAGCAGAAAGTTTCATCTATACTATTGCCGTATTGGTCGAGCCTTCCGCTATTTTAATTGTGAACGTATAAGCAAAAGTATATCTTTAGGGCGGTTGATATGATGAAAAAAGTACACATTTTTTTATTTATTGGTTTAATTGGAATTCTTAGCAGTTGCAAGCAAGATCCGGCGGTAATACCGGCCAACCTGCAAAATGCAGATTTAGTAGGTAAGTGGTATTTAAAGAGCATTGATGTGCAAAGCGTAACTGGCGTTAATGTGCCATCAACCGTTAGCTATTCTACTGGTTTAACTACTGATGATTATTTTGAGTTTAAATCTACTAACAATGCGGCTACTTATTCCTCAAGCATCATTGGTAAATCATACCAGGGTTATTACTCAGCTAACTCAAGCGTATCACCGCAGAAATTAACTTTTAAAAGCGGTGATTTTTTAGTTAGCTTCAATATTAAAACGCTGACTAAAGATTCATTGATTATTTATCAGGCATCATCTTCTACATCAGATACGGTAACTACTACAGTAACCAATTATTATAACTACGCCCATTAACATTAATAAACGTTTTTAAGCTGATTGTCTCTTGAAAAAAATAAGTATAACGTTAATCATTTGTTTGGTATCCGTACTGGCCAAAGCCCAGCTGGGGTTCAATTACGCGCAGTATGATTTGGGTATTTCGGGTACCTTTAATCGGGCTTATACCGATGCAGAAACTATAAAAAGCACCCATTCGGCCAATCTGCATTTTACTTACAATTATACGCCCTATTTAAATTACATCGCTGAAGTACAATTGGGTAAGCTGGCTGGTGGCGATTCTGTGAATACCTTATCGGGCAGGCAGTTTAATAATCATTATGTATCAGTTACCTTCAGGGCGCAGTTACAGGCTGGCGAAATCATGGATTACTCGAACAGCCGTTTCCTCAACGCTTTGAAAAGTTTGTATGTAAGTTCAGGGGTAGGAGTTATTTACAATAACATGCATGATATTCACCGCAGTTCATTGTATATTGATGGCTACACCACTACTGGCTTAAACACCAGCAGTGAGTTATTGATTCCGGCTAAAATAGGTTATGAATTTAAATTGTACAACAGCTATAATGAGCCTGCTATTAAGCTAGATATTGGTTATCAGTACAATTTTATAATGGGCGACCAGCTGGATGGTATGAAGGTTGGCGTGCGTAATGATGGTTTTGGGCAGTTCGTAATTGGTTTAAAGTTTGGTGTAGGCGGTATTACTTCCTACCGAAAAGATATTCCTTACATGCAATAATACAGCTAAGCTTAGTTGAAAAACGGCAGGGTTAAAACTTTGGCAAGGTTTTGTATGTATTTATAATACAAAACACATGCTCATGAAAAACGACGATACTTTCTATCCAGGTTTTAATGATGAAAATCTGGACAGAGATAAAAAAATGAAAGATGATTTGGACGGCAACCCTGCTGCTCATGATTTAAAATATGACCCGGATACCGATAGCTACGAAATACAGGTAGAAAGTGATGATCCAGATTATGATCCACCAGCATTATTTGATACGGCAGCGCCAAGTGGCAGCGATTTTGATTCCAGCTATGATGAGGCCAACCCTTACGATACTTTAGGCGAATACGATAAAAATCGATCGTTGGAAACAGATGCTGACCAGTTAGGTATGCACATTGACGATGGTAAAATTACCGAACTGGATCCGGTTGATGAAATGCTGGCTCGTACTCCCGAAGATGATCGCGATGACTTGGATGAAGAAGGTTATCCTAAAAACGACAGCGACATTAATGGTGCCGATAAGGATGTTAACGGATCTGACGATAACGAATATCTGAAATAATTTAAGTGCCTATCATTAATACTTATAACGTAATCTTTAATGATAAGCATTGTTCTTTTAAAAAGCGGTTTAATCCAATTCCAGGTTAAATCGCTTTTTTAATTCTACCAGTTGCGGGTTTTTAGCAGCCATATGCTGAAACTTTTCTAAAGCAGTATAAGGCTTTCTAACTACCGTTTGTTCGTCAATGCGGGTGTTTACCTCAATGCTAAAGTTGCGTAACTTGGTGCGCAAATGGTTCATTAATCCCGGCTTTTCATCTCTGAATACAGTTTCCTGTGTGCGGTTGCTTACTATAATTTCAAAAATATGAGGTTGTAGCATCACCGGCGTACTGGAAGTTAAGATGGTTACTAAAGTGGCTTTTCCATCTGCTTTAACCTGTGCCGCATATTCTTGCCAAAGTTTCAGGAAGCTATCTAGAGTATAGGTTTCCTGGTCATTACCCCTAATGTATGGGTCTTCTTCCTCCGCTTCAGCAATTAAAGCCCCAAAGGCGCCACCCTTTAATGAGGGGCTTTGCGATGGACTGGATAATGATATTTTAGGTACTACTGGTGGAGCTGGCTTAGCTGCAACAGGTTGTGGAGACGCCGATGGTAGTGTAGTGCCATGATAAGAAATGGCATGCTCATTAACTACCAAGTTGGCTGCTTCGTTAGTAGGTTGCGAAGCTGCCGCGTAAGTACCATTCGTTACTACTGGAGTTGCTGGTGTGGTTAGCTTCGGAATATCTATACTAACCGGTGGTGTTTTAACCAGTTCAGGAGTAGGCGGAGCTACTGGCTGTGGCTCAGTTTTTTTTTTTACCTCATCTTTGGGTATATTGTCGGTGTTAGTTGACAGTGCAGCTAAATTCAAGGCTGATTGTAAATGGCATATTTTCAATAAAGCCAATTCAACCTGCAAACGCTGGTTTTTACTTAAGCGATAATTCAAATCACACTGGTTGGCAATATTCATGGCCGATAGTAAAAACGACATAGTAGCCTGCTGCGCTTGTTGCATATACTTTTGCCGAATACCCTCACTTACTTCCAGTAATTTCAGGGTAGCAGTATCTTTACCTACCAATAAGTTGCGCAAGTGACCTGATAAACCTGTAATAAAATGGCTGCCATCAAAGCCCTTAGCTAAAATTTCATCAAATAGCAGCAGGGTTTTAGCTGTATTTTCATTTAGCAGGCTGTCGGTGATGTTAAAGTAATAATCGTAATCTAAAATGTTCAGGTTGTCAATTACTGACCGATAAGTTACCTTACCGCCCGAAAAGCTTACAATTTGGTCGAACATCGACAAGGCATCACGCAAGCCACCATCAGCCTTTTGGGCGATAATGTGTAGCCCATCCGGTTCGTAGCTGATATTTTCTTTTTGCGCTATAGAGGCTAGATGATTAGCCATATCATCTACCTTAATGCGGTTAAAATCAAAAATCTGACAGCGCGATAAAATAGTAGGTAGTATTTTATGTTTTTCGGTAGTAGCCAGAATGAAAATGGTATAGTGTGGTGGTTCTTCCAGCGTTTTCAAAAAAGCGTTAAAAGCTGCCTGCGATAGCATGTGTACCTCATCAATGATATAAACCTTGTAGCGGCCAGCTTGTGGCGGTATGCGCACTTGGTCAATCAGGCTACGAATATCATCAACCGAGTTGTTAGAAGCCGCATCCAGTTCATGAACATTAAAAGAGTTGCCATTCTGAAAAGCACGACATGAATCACACTGGCCACATGCTTCACCATTAGGCTGCAAATTTTGACAGTTGATGGTTTTAGCCAGAATACGCGCACATGTTGTTTTACCCACCCCGCGTGGCCCGCAGAACAAAAATGCCTGCGCCAATTGATTATTTTTAATAGCGTTTTTTAGGGTATTAGTCACATGTTGCTGACCAACAACGCTTTCAAAAGTAACCGGGCGGTATTTACGAGCCGAAACAATAAAATTATCCACAGCAACTAAGTTAGGTAAAAACGGCGAAAGGGTAAAGGCTTGGTGTGGAAACTTGCAGTGAAATGATGTGCCTAATTGGGTATTAGTAATTTAAAAATTATAAGCTATTTATAAATAAATAGCTTATAATTTTTAAGTGTGATTTACATTAGCTTATTCCCGAAGTTGGTACTGTTTTTCTGTACGGACCATCAATACCAAATTTAAAGTTGAACTCTTTTACATCGTTATTACCAAAGCTGAATAGCAAAGAGGCTTATACAAACACTGATGATAAAAAGAATATTATTGTGAAGAATTTGAATATATAATAAACTTTTTAAATCAATAAAAAAAATTTCGAAAAGAACCCCCAGGACTTTCATAATTATGAGTATAGCTCCTTATATTTTAACTTGATTTTGCTCCATGTATGAAGTAATGTAGCTTTTTACTTCAGCTTTTTTAACAGGATCAACAATCATATCATACAGTGGAGTTAGCCTTATAATATCTATAAACAAAGCCTTATCTTCCGTGCAGGTTGGAAACCAATCATTAGATCTAATAAGTGTTCTTTTATCAGTTACCACTTTGTTAACTTTTGATGGGTCACCACCTATAGCTTCGTAAACGAGCTTTGGTTCAGAAATAGCGTTTACTTCTGCCGGTTTAAGCGGATCTGCATAGCCAGACATAAAGCCAAAAACTTGTTTCAATGCGTAGGTAAACCCTACTATTGATGAATGTAGCTTGTCGTTATCAGATGATTTTGCCTGAAAATAAACATTGAGCTTTTCTCCTAGTACAATGCCGGATAAGATGTGAGTACCATATTTTTTTACCAGGTTTTCGGGTGTTAAATTCTGTACATCAACGCTGAATTCAGATGTTAAATAGCCTTCACCATTATCCCAATAAGTTCTAATACTTTTCCAGTTCATTGCGTAAACGTTCTGTGCATAGATATATTTATTTGAAATAGCGTCCTGGCCTGGAAATACTGTAGTAATTGAATTCTTAAAAAGCTTCATGCCTTCGGTCTCCTTTAAATTCATAGAAATTTTTCTTGAATAGTCTTCAGCATTTTCTGCATACAATGATGTAAAGCCACTTGAAGTAGAGCTGCTAAAATCGATGCGTCCGGGGTAAGCTGTGGCGTAGGCTGAGGTATTAATTACCTGCGCCCTAACTGAGCTCGTATCAGCATATTTACCGATTATATTATATCCATATCCTAAAAAATTAAACTTGCCAGTTCCTTGCTGAACAGGTGCAGAAGAAAAGGACTTTGGCCCTGTAATGGTAAAGTTCATTTCTTTAATAGTTTCCGGAACAGGATTTTCAGGATTCGAATTATTGGATTTTTTGCAAGATGCAAATAGTCCTATCGCAGCTAGCAAAAGTAGTTTTTTACTCATGGTTTAAGTTAAGATGTGCTAAGTTATGTAAAAGCCGTTAATGAATTAACCCATAGTTGTAATTAGGTAACTTTTAGTTAGGAAGTAGTTTTAAGGAGAGATTTAATGATTGCAGAACTCTGTTCCGTCATTTTCTTCTGCCTTCTTCAACGACATTCTTCTTATTGACTTCTTAAGAATGAATCCTTATGTACTATTCCATTGCAATTGAATTGCATTTGAGAGGTTATAACGGATTGTTCCTGCTGCGCGAGATTTGGGCACAATATGCCGTTATAGCGATCATCTCTACTTTGCTAGCCATAAGTAAGTAGCATTGGAATACCTCATCTTGGATGCTAAACTATTTATCACGGCGTTCATTTGCGGTTTACATCTTTCGCCTCTTGGCACTTATTGCTGGTATTTCGCAATTGTACTGCTGATTAGCTTTGGAACTGTTGTTGGTGGCTTCCGCTAGGCGTAGGCTTTGCATTCCTAATCTTAATGCTACCTAGAGCAAACGGATTGTACGAGTAAAATCAATAACCTGCAATTAAATGAACTCACCAAGCTCGGTTGCACTACTATCTATTAGGAAAAGGTGTCGAGCAAAAACATAGAGAAACCAGAGCTCAAAAAAAGTATTAGAGAATGTTATTGAAGTGATAATATAGTAATAAAGGAGAATGGCCTCTTGTAAATAAAGTTCAAAGTCAAGTGTTGAAAATAATTAAATATAGGCATTCTGGTGGATAAATAAGATGTATATGTAATTGTAAGATAGTTTTTGGTGAGATGATTGGCCTTGTGGTTTATTTTATTAAAATAATGGCTTTGTTTGTCTAGAAAATGCCTGGTAATTATATTTTATATTAAAATATTGTAAGTTATTGAAAATAATTTAGGTAATTAGGTTTATAATGGCAATGTTCTTAATCTATTAAGGTTTTAAAATAATTGCTACTTGAAACTATACTCCCTTACCCTATAAACTATGAAATATTTTATACCCATCACTGCGGCTATGCTGACCGTATCAGGCATGGCTACAGCACAAAACAGGCCATTAAACGGCGAAGGTCATAATTCCGACACCCACCCATCAGCTACTATTACTTCCTTTACACAAAACTTAAAGAAGTTTGAAGGTTATTTTAACTTTTACTACGATGAACGTAGCGGCAAGGTTTATTTAGAAGTGAATAACTTTGACAAAGACTTTCTGTATTTCAGTTCACTGGTGGATGGGGTGGGTAATGGTGGTCCCGAACGCGGGCAGGCATCATCGGTAATTACCCGGTTTGTAAAAGTTGGCCCTAAAATATTTTTAGTGCAGCCGGTAGAAAACTATCGAGCTGTGAAGGGCAACGAGGACGAGAAAAAAGCAGTAGACAATGCTTTTGCGAAATCAGTAGTTTTTGGTTTTGCACCCGTAGCTATTGAAGGTGATCATGTACTATTAGATTTAACTCCTTTTTTGCTGCGCGATAGCCAGCATATTGGCGAGGGTTTAGGCTCAGGTCGTGGTAACCTGGGCAGTGCCATTGCTGCGGGTAGCCGAGGCAATGCCAGTGTAGCAGCAGGTGGTGGTTACCGGTTTGATGAAACACGGTCGGCCGTTTATATGGGTAATACTAAAAACTTTCCTAAAAACTCAGAATTTGAAGCGCTGATTACTTTTGCGGGTAATGGTGGTGGAGGTAGCCGCCGGGGTGGGGGCATTGCGCCCGACCCAAGTTCGGTAACGGTACGTATGCACCAGGCTTTTGTAGAGCTACCAGATGATAACTTTAAACCACGCAAATTTGATCCGCGGTCAGGTTTCAACCAGTTTTCTTATTATGATTTTTCGGCACCCATGTCGGAGCCTTTAATGAAGCGTTTTACTGCCCGGCACCGTCTGCAAAAAAAGAACCCCGGCGCAGCTATGAGCGAACCGGTAGAACCTATTGTGTATTATATTGACCGGGGGGCGCCACCGCTCATTAAAAAGGCGTTGATTGAAGGTGGTTCCTGGTGGAACCAGGCTTTTGAATCTGCCGGTTATAAAAATGCTTTTCAGGTAAAAGAGCTACCCGAAGGTGCCGACCCGATGGATATTCGTTACAACGTAGTGAACTGGGTAAACCGATCGGGCAGTCCGGAGCGGGCTTTCTCTTATGGTTCATCCTATACAGACCCACGTACCGGCGAAATTATTAAAGGTGTAGTGACCTTAGGTTCTGACCGGCACCGGCAGGATTACCTAATTGCCGAGGGTTTGCTGCAACCATATGAAGATGGCAAACCAGTAACCGACAAAATGGAAAAGATGGCACTGGCCCGAATCCGGCAGTTATCGGCTCACGAAATTGGTCATACGTTGGGGTTATACCATAACTTTACTTCCAGTACGCATGAACGGGCTTCAGTAATGGATTACCCTTTCCCGCGGTTTTCCTTAAAAGCTGACGGAACTATCGATGTATCTAATGCTTATGCTACTGGTATAGGTGCCTGGGATAAGCGGGCCATTACGTGGGGATATGCTGAATTTCCAAAAGGGACTGATGAGAATACTGCTCTAGACCAAATCATGAAAGAAACCTTGGCACAAGGTCATATCTTTATTCCCGATATTGGTGGAGGTGTGCATCCGATGTCGCACCAGTGGGATGATGGCGTAAATGCGGTTGACCAGATGAATAAATTAATGGCCGTTCGCCGGCACGTACTGGATAACTTCTCAGAAAAAGCTATTAGGCAAGATGCACCTATGGCTACGTTGGAAGAAGTGTTGGTGCCAATGTATTTGCTGCACCGTTACCAGATTGAAGCCGTATCCAACTCATTGGGTGGTTTATACTTTACCCATGCCTTGAAAAACGATGGTGAAATTGTAACCAAAATGGTGGAGCCTGCCGAACAATGGCGAGCATTTGACGCACTCATGAGCACCATTACACCTGAAGCATTAGCTTTGCCTGAAGCGCTGATTGCCAAAATTCCGCCGAGGCCAGTAGGTTACCCAGCATCGGTAGAAACCTTTGGGGGCCATACGGGCGTAACGTTCGATCCAATTAGTGCTGCCGAAACTGCAGCGGGTACTACTTTATCATATATGCTGGATGCTAATCGTGCAGCTCGCCTGATTGAGTACAACGCGCGCGACAGCCGTCAGCCGGGTTTATTAGCCGTATTGGATAAACTGATTGACCAAACCTGGAAAGCGCCATTGCAGCCCGGTTATAAAGGAGAATTGCAGATTTTGGTGGATAATATAACCTTAAAGTATCTGCTAGAGCTGGCCGCAAATACCCGCGCTGGTGAGAATGTGCGTGGCGAGACTTTGCTAAAGATTAATGATTTGCAGCAATGGATGAACAGCCGCTTGGCTAGTTCGGCACCAAAACAAAAAGCAGCCATGTATTTTGCTTTATCGCAAATAGAGGAGTTTCACAAAAATCCAGAAAAGTTTCAACCTGCTGAACCGTTGGAAATGCCACCTGGCGCACCAATTGGTATGCCAAGTAATGAATTTGAGTTTTAAGATACAAATTAAACAAGAAAGTGTCTTTTGTTTAGTAAAAAGGCACTTTCTTGTTAATAGGTTACCCAATTAGTGAACTTTAACTTGTTGTGCAATCAGGTAAGAAGTGATATAATTTTTTACTTCTAATTTCTTAGTGGGATCGCTAATGAGCTCATACAAAGGGACTAATCCATTTTCGCCAATATCAATAAAGACTGAATTGTCTATAGTAGTGCTTGAATGCCAATCAACAATACTTACATTGGTATTATCATCAAGCTTGTTTACTTTTATTTTAGTAACATCTGCTCCTAAAGCTTCATAAACAACTTTAGGAGAGGAAATAGTTTTTAATCTCTCATCAGTTACAGCATCAATACTGCCCGAAAACAGGCCAAATACTTTTTGAAGTGCATAAGTAAAGCCTGCTGTTTCTGATATTTTGCGATCAGAGGCAGTGGATACAGCCTGATAATAGACATTGAACTTAGCGCCAAGTATAACATCTGACAAAACATGTGTGCCGTACTTTTTAATTAAGCTAGCAGCACTCAACGTGCTTAGATCTCGACTGAAATCAAGTGTTAGATAGTTCTTTAATAGGTCGTAATTTTCCATGTACCTCAGCCTTTTTCTTTGAATGACTTGCGAGAAGCTGCCATAAACGTACTTTCGAGATAAGGCATCTGAATCAGGAAAAGGAATCGTAATAGAGCCTTTAAACAACTTTAAGCCTTTGGTAGCTGTTAGCCAATAAGATGTTTGTTGTGCAAAGTTTTCCGCATTTTCAGTATGAAAAGCTTCCGCATACGATGACGAGGCAAGATTGATTATAAAACGATCTGGATTGTTAGTGATATAAGCATCTACATTAAGTGCTTGGTGACGTACAGCGCTGGTATCTGCATATTTTCCGGTTACATCATATCCGTAACCTAGTAGATTGTAGGTGCTGCTGCCTTGTATGCCAGGATAGTTTGCAAGAACCTTTGGGCCAATAACGGTTATTTTAGATTCAGGAATACTAGTAGTGGTGGTAGGTAAAAGTGTTTTCAATGGGTTTATTACAAGCGTAGCATGAGCATAGCAGTAGTAATGCAGTTAAATTTCTTTTCATTGTATTGCTCAAAGGTTAATTGAGGACTAATGTAGTTAAAACCTTAATAAAGCTTTGCAACAAACTAGATTAGTTTTCCTGAGTATTAAATACAACGCGGAAAGTACTGCCGTTACCAGGCTGGCTATCCACGGTAATTTGTCCTCCTTGCGATTCAATTTGGGTTTTAATCAGGTATAAACCAACACCTCTTGCACTTAAGGATGGATGAAAGGTGGCATACAAGCCAAATACTTTATGGCCATACAGTTCTAAATCCATTCCAAGTCCGTTGTCTTGACATTCTAAAACAATCCTGCCATCTTCGTTGCGGTACGATCTGAATTGTACCTGCAAATTTTTTGCTGGATCACGGTATCGGATAGCATTGGATAGTAGGTGCTGAAAAATGCTATTCATGTACAACTGTGAAAAGTAAACAGCCGGAACTTCAAAGTGCTGCATAACTTCTGCTTGTATTTGCTGAAGTTGAAAATTTTGCGCTTCTGTAACTTGGTCGGCAACCGTGGCAAAGCTCACCAGCTCCTGACTGATACTTTGTTCCTGTGCTTCCATTACGTTGGCCAAATCATCAAGCGTAATGGTAAGTGCTTGCGTTACACGTTTGCTTTTCAGCATCAAGTCTTTGTTGTCATGATCTATATGGTCAACCTCAATCATTTCTGCTAGTGCAGACAGGTTGCTGGTATGATTGCGGATGTTATGAGAAAGCACATAACTGAAATTTTGCAACTGCCGGGTTTTTTCTTGCGTAGCTTTTAAGGCGCGGCTCAGTTCAAGCTCATGCTTTTTATACTGATCAATATCCATCAGCGTTCCTCTAAGCTTTACTACTTTGCCCTGCTGATTATAAACCGGTTCGCCGATGTGTCTTATCCATAAAGTTTTATTTTGTGCCGTAATGGCAATCGCTTCTAAATCCCATTTGCAGCCGTTTTCTAAAGCATTTTCTACAGCCTGGCTGAGCAAATGATTATAGGGTTCCGGATAGTAAGAAAAAACGTTTTTTATATTAACGTCGGCATCAGTAGGTACTTCTAAAATATCATACACTGTTTTTGACCAGCTACGCTTTCCGGTAACTACATCCCATTCCCAGCCGCCCACACAGGCAATACGGCCCGCTTCTGTAAGCAAAAACTCGCTGGCCAATAAACGTTCTTCGGTTCTTTTACGTTTGGCAATTTCAATTTTTAAATCTTTAACTGAACGTAAGTTTAAGAGCAGCGGGAAAACGCGGTTTAGAGCATAGGCTGCAAAAACAGAGACAATAGCTGTTGCTAAACGCAATATGGCGCTTAGCCGGTAGGCTGGCCACCAAAAAATAACTGCATCTATCAGGTGTGTAAGGCCGCACAACAAAACAAAAGCCAGAAAAAGAAGCGTAATACCTTGAAAAGGTACATCCTTTCTTCTAATTATGAGCCGTACAAGCAAAATCGGAATAGCAAAATAGGCAGCCCAAATACCCAGATCAGACAAGATGTACAACCAGCCATGAAAGTCGGTCCAATTTCCGCAATGCCAGCGCGCCGGGAAATCATGAGTGTCAAATAGCTTACTGAAAAAGTCGGTAATCTGCTGTGCAACGGGCTGTGCAGCACCAGTACCCGCTTGCCGGCTTTGGCATAGCGGTCCGCATGTTGAAGGCGATATAGAGGTATTAGTATGAAGTAATACCGGTTGAGTACTGGCTGAAAACGACATAAGTAGAGTGCAATTATACTAAAGCAATTCAATCACTTTTTCCCGGCTCGGTACATCACTTTCCTGTTTCATAAAGTGTTGAAAACGTAATTAGTGTAATTAACAAGATGTAAGCATAGGTTTATACTGCTATAACAAGCTATTTGTTACCTGTAGTATATTCCTAAAAGTTGTTTTTGTGTTTGTTGATAGATGTAAGTGCAATAGGGACAATTAAAAATGAAGCCCTAAACCGGTTTGTGCTAAAAACTCATGAAACTTTTGATACAATAATTTAAACTCCTGAATAACTTCTAAACCGGCTGGGGTTACCTCTGCCCAACCGCCGCCCTTACCACCTCGGTGCGAAATCACAACTGGTGCTTTTAGGTGGGTATTCATGTGGTCAATAAGTTGCCAAGCCTGCCGGTATGACATGCCCATCTGCATAGCTGCTTGCCGTATAGAACCGCTTTGTTGTATGCGTTCTAATAATTCAATACGGCCAGGGCCCAAAGTAGGGCCACCCTCTGTTTCCACCCAAATTCTGCCGTTCAGTTTTAATTCCATAATAGCGTTTGTAAATAGGCATTTACAGGTGTGCAATATTATTATAACTAAAGCACTATTAACAATTAAATACAGATTAGTTTAAAAGCATGTTGATTTAATGTTTCTGAGGTAGTAAGCAGATCTGGTCCATAATGTTTACAACTAAAAAAGAATAGTAATGAGTTGTTTTATAAGGTAAATCAATTACCTTCGTTACATACTTGCACGGGGTGCTTTTAACTGCTGGTTAAAGGCTGAGATAATACCCGATAAACCTGATACGGATAATACCGGCGTAGGGATGCATGGGCTTTATGGTTTTTCAGCATTGCTGTTTATGCATAATAGGCCTTGTTTCTGTACCAGTATTGGCGGGCAGAGGCAAGGCTTTTTTCATGTTTAATTTAAAAGCATATGCTACCTGAAAGAAACAACTTCGGCCTGATTACCGAAAACCTGGCCAACTGGCAAGGCCGCAAAGAATGGTTTTTTAACCGCGAACACACCGATACTTACGAACAATGGTACGAAGGACGCTATAAACGCGCTGAAGTATGGCAAAAAAAGGTAATGGCTCAACTGTTGGGTAAAGACCCGCGAGTTAAAGAACTGCTGGAGTTTGGCTGTGGTACTACTCGCTTTACACGGTGGTGGCATGAAATAGGTATCGAAGCTACAGGCGGCGACCTATCGCCTTTTATGCTGGGCCAGGCTGTTCACTTGTTTAAAGGCGATTTGGTGAATGCCGATTCGCACTTTATGCCTTTTAAAGATCATACGTTTGATGCTGTAGCCTTTATTACCACGTTTGAGTATTACCGTAACCCCGTACAGGTAATACGTGAGGCTGCCCGCGTGGGTAAACATGGTATTGCCTTTGGCATGATGAACCGAAATTCGCCTAAGGTGCTACGCAGGCGTGTTCAGCAGGTGTTTGGTAAAAACCCTTTCTATGTAACAGCTACTTTTTATACCCCGGCTATGCTGATTGAAAAGATTGACGAAGCGCTGAAAGGGCGGCAGTATAGCTTGGAGTGGACTTGCACCGGCTTGCCGGAGTGGTTTCCGGTGCAGCAATGGAGCGTACCCGTGGGCGATTTTTTTGGTTTATATGTTAAACTGCTCGACTAAGGTTTATTTATGTCATTATCCGGAAAAATAAACAATGGTGGTTTTGAGCAAATTATTCTGCCACGCTGCGGGTATGAACGCCAGTTGGTAAAAAGTGGACCAGCCTTTGGGGTAGATGTATCAGTAATTGATTTAGGTAGTGGCATGGGGCTGGCCCTCACCAGCGATCCACTGTCATTAATCCCGTCTTTAGGTTTGCAGGAATCAGCCTGGCTATCTGTACACCTGATGGCTAATGATATGGCCACTACGGGTTTTGCGCCTATGTACGCGCAAATGGTACTGAACCTGCCACCTACCTTAAGTGAGCAGGATTTCGAGGTTTATTGGAATTACATTCACCAGTATTGCGTAGGGATTGGTGTGGCTATTACAGGCGGGCATACGGGCAGTATTGAAGGGCAAAACTCTACCATTGCCGGTGGCGGAACCATGTTGCTTACTGCGCCCATTCAACAAATATTATTAAGTAAAAAGGCAGAAGCCGGTAACGTAATTATTGTAACCAAAACCTGCGCATTATCATCGTCAGCCATACTAGCTATGAGTTTTCATGAAACCGTAAAAAATAAGCTGGGTGCCGAAGTTTATAATAGTGGTTGTGAGCTGTTTTATCAAACCTCATCTCTACCCGATGCACGAGTTGCTGCAGGAACAGAAATTCGCTATGCTGAAGTAATAGCCATGCATGATGTAACCGAAGGTGGCGTATTAGGTGCTATTTACGAAATGGCTATAGCTTCAGAACTAGGTGTTCGGGTTGATAATGAGCGTTTACCCATGAGTGCTATATCACAACAAATCTGTAATTTATTTGAAATTGATGCTCGGTTCTGCGTGGGGGCAGGTGCTATGGTGATGGCAGTGAAGAAAGAATACGGCGAAATAGTTGTGCAGCGCTTACAGAGCAATAGTATTCAGGCTACCATAGTAGGCGAGTTTACCGAAAAAGAACAAAGTCATAAATTGGTAGAAGAAGGAGTAGAAAACGATATGCCTTACCTGAGTACAGACCCTTACTGGGCGGCATTTTTTACTGCTTACAAAAATGGATGGAAATAATGGATAGTAGTTATCAAATATCTGGTGGCATTTACCTGGTACTTAATCCTGCTATGGAAAGCAAGCTGCTATTAGCCAAGCTTAAATCTGCCTTAAGTGTTGGTTTGCAAGTGGTGCAAATCTGGAATAACTGGCAGCCCGGTACCGATAAATTGGCATTAGTTAAGGCTATCGGCGAGTTGTGCAATAGCCACCGAGTCCCGGTATTAATTAATGAGGAATGGCAACTGGTTATGCAATCTCCCTTTCTGCAAGGTGTACATTTTGACGATGTTCCGGCAGATTATGCAGCCATACAGCAAGCCATTAATAAGCCCTTTTTGGCGGGTATCACCTGTTCTTCCAACTTGAATAAAGTACTTTGGGCTGATGAACATCAGTTAAATTATGTGTCTTTTTGCTCCATGTTTCCTTCACCTTCTGCCGGGAGTTGCGACATCGTAATGCCATCCATCGTGAAAAAGGCACGTACACTAACTACCCTCCCCATTTTTGTTTCCGGAGGCATTACACCCGAAAACTTACTAGCACTTAAAAAAGAAACGCCGTTTAATGGCGTAGCCGTTATCTCCGGTATATTAAGCGCCGATGATCCTGCACAACAAGTTAAACATTATCAAAATGCTTTAAGCATGTAACATTAATATATTATGCGATTAAAAACCATTGAAAAACTTTGCTGCCCATTTGATAAAAATGATCTGAGTTTACAGATACTGGCTAAAGATACTGAGCAAAATATTTTGGAAGGCATATTAAGCTGTACCCAGTGCCTGCGTAAATACCCTATTGTGTATGGAGTGCCTATTATGTCGCCGGATGAATACCGGCAAATTAAACTGGAACAACCTGTTCTGGAAAGATGGAAGCTGGAATATGGTATTACCGATACTCAGTTGCTGCCCAGCCATTGATAATAGCTGAAGCATTATAGAGCTACATACCGCCATTATGCTTATTATTGGCGGTTAATTTGGATATATGTTTTTTCAAAACATCGTATTAGCTATCAGGAAAAACAAGCTGCTGTATTATGCTAAAAACTTTTTACAGCAGCGCATTCCAGCTATGGGGTACGAAAAAGCTGTGCAAAAAAAGCAAGCAGTCATTCAGCTTTACGATGAAGCGTATATAACTGACCGCGTTAACTACTATAACAAGCTAAACCAGTTTATGCTGCTGGGTAAACAGGCTGTTGCTTTGCGTGAAATATGGAAGATTAAAAGTCCCAAAGCGTACCGTTTTGATACAATGGCATATACGCGTTACTTCAATCCAAGCCTTAAAGCGAACTTTACTTTTGGTGATGTAATTACCACACCTACTATACCTACGTTGCAAAAGAGCAGACCCGTTGCAAGTAATAACCAGAATGCAATTTTGTTAAAGCTGGATAAAAAGCGACACTTCTTTTTCATACATGATCGTAAAACTTTTGTAGAAAAGAAAAACATGATGATTGGTCGGGCTTCGGTGGTGCAACCACACCGGATTAGGTTTATGGAGATGTACTATAATCATCCGTTGTGCGATTTGGGGCAGGTAAACCGCGAAGGAGGGAATGCAGAATGGCTGAAACCTAAAATCTCTATTACTGCACACTTAGATTACAAGTTTATTTTAAGTTTGGAAGGACATGATGTAGCCACTAACCTGAAATGGATTATGTCGTCTAATTCCATTGCCGTAATGCCTAAACCTAAGTACGAAACCTGGTTTATGGAAGGAAGGCTGATCGGCAATCATCATTATATCCAGATTAAAGATGATTATTCAGATTTGGAGGAACGATTACAATATTATTTAAATCACCCGAATGAAGCTGAAGCTATTATAGTAAATGCACATCAGTATATAGAGCAGTTTTTCAATACCACACAGGAGGATTTAATTTCACTGCTAGTATTACAAAAGTATTTTAAGCTTACCGGACAAGTGGAATAACAGATTAGCAAAGCCGCTTTATAGATTAATTACTGATGCACTTACAGCATCGCTTGCACTAAATTATCAATGTTCATGAGTGTTCGCACTTATAAAATTACTACCTTAATTGGATAAGTAGAAATACTTAAGTTAAGCTAACGGCCATTTGAATGTTACAGCGTTCGTAAGGCGTAGCATGACCAACTACTTTTTGGAAGCCTAATTTATGATATAAGCTGATGGCTGGCTTTAAAATGGTATTACTTTCCAAATATATTTTTGTAGCTCCCAACACTCGCGCTTTGCTTAATGCAGCTTGACCTAGCAGCCAGCCAATGTTTTTGCCTTGTGCTTTGGGCGATACCGCCATTTTTACCAATTCAAAATCATAAGTCGGATCGTCCATTTTTAGTAAGGCGCATACACCTACAGGTTCATCATGGTACAAAGCCACAAAAATGTACCCGCCTGGTTGCAAAATGTAGCTCTCCGGATTATCCAAAGCTTTGTAATCTGCGGCCTCCATTTTAAAGTATTGAGATATCCATTCTTCATTTAAACTTTTAAAAGCCTGTGCATAGCGAGGCTCATAGTTTACAATTTGAACGTGCTGGCTTTCGCGCTGCTTTTGCTGTTCTTTTACCCGCTGTAATAAGCTTTTCTGTTCCAATAAAAATTCCCACTCTTCAATAGCCTTCCACAAGTTATGGGTAGCCTGTGCCGAAACTTCTTCTACGGCATTATTTACATCAGTATACTGGTTTTGGATTTTTTCGGTAATTGCCAAGCCCTTTTCCGATAAACAAACCAGATTACGCCGGCCATCGGCAATGTCTTTCTTTTCTATAATTAATTGTTGTTTCACCATTTCGCCTACAATTTTACTTACCGAAGGGTGGGAGTGCCTTATTTCTTTGGCAATAGTAGTAATGGTTTTTTCTTCTCCTTGCGACAGTGCATAAAAAACCGGAAACCATTTGGGCTGCATTTCAATGTTATAAAGTTTATAAATCTGAGCAGCATCTTCTGTGATGGTTTCAGTCAGCATTCTTAATCGGCTACCTATAGCTACCTTACCTACTTTCTCGAAAAAAGACATATGAAGCAAATTACGTAATTAATTACACAATTATATACATTAAGAATTTATAAAGCAAATAAAAGACGGTTAAGGACTGGCATTTAAGACATTTATATTATTTACTGTAAAAATGTATCTTACGGAAGTATAATTTTTAATACATGATTCCTGCTTCTGTACACGATCAAAAACCAGCTATCCGCAACCACATTAAATCGGTAATAGGAGGATCTATAGGTAATTTGGTAGAATGGTATGATTGGTACGTGTACTCGGTATTTGCCTTATATTTTGCTGGTACATTTTTTCCGAAGGAAGATGAAACGGCACAACTGCTTAATACAGCCGGCATTTTTGCCATTGGTTTTTTAATGCGACCGGTAGGTGGCTGGCTGATGGGTACTTATGCTGATCGTAAAGGGCGTAAGGCTGCTCTTACTCTATCTGTATTCATGATGAGTGGAGGCTCGTTGCTGATTACACTAGTGCCTGGATATAACCATATTGGTATTGCTGCACCTGTTATTTTAGTACTGGCCCGTATGCTGCAAGGTTTAAGTATAGGGGGAGAATATGGTACAGCCGCTACCTATTTGAGCGAAATAGCGCCACCCAACCGACGCGGACTGTACTCCAGTTTTCAATACGTTACTTCTATCATGGGGCAGTTGGTAGCTTTGGGTATTTTACTGGTGTTACAACGCTGGCTACTTACCCCGCAGCAGCTTGCCGATTGGGGCTGGCGTATTCCGTTTGGGCTGGGAGCAGTGCTGGCTTTATCAGCAATTTACCTGCGGCGTAGTATGATAGAAACAGAATCTTTTACTCACGAAACGGTAGCCGAACAAGCGCGAGGTACCCTTCGCGAGTTGCGGAAATACAAGCGTGAGGTAGCTATTATCATCGGCTTTACTATCGGGCTAACAGTTTCTTTTTATACCCTGACTACTTACGTGCAAAAGTTCTTGGTAAATACGGCCGGTTTTAGTAAAAATGAATCAACTCTAATCACTATAGTGAGCTTGTTAGTTTTTATGCTAGCTCAGCCACTGGCCGGTTTGCTGGGTGATTATATAGGTCGTAAACGCCTCATGATTATTTATGGTGTGCTGGCTCTGGTTACCACATTTCCTATTCTGAATACGTTAAGCCATACCCATCAGGTCTGGATAGCTACTATACTCATTATAGCTGCACTTTTAATATTAAGCCTGAGTACCTCTATATCGGCTATTATCAAAGCTGAGCTGTTTCCGGTTAACGTACGTTCATTAGGTGTTAGTTTCCCGTATGCGCTGGCAGTAGCCTTGTTTGGTGGTACTGCCGAATATGTGGCTTTATGGTTTAAAAAACTGGAATACAGCTCCGGGTTTTACTGGTATATAACAGGTTGTATTGCGGTGTCATTGCTGGTAAGTATCATAATGCCGAATACCGAAAAGCACTCAAAAATGCAGGAGTAGTGGGTAGCTGAACTTTATTTTGAGCAAACAATATAACCGATTAAGCGCTTTTATTATAAAACATTGATTTTATGGCTTCAGAACAAACCACTCCTATTAATGAGGAAGAAAACGAAAAAGCAGCAACACGCAACCCTAATGATACTAACTTAGGGCCTACAAATGATAATAAAGATGCAGGTGAAATGGAGGCTTGGCAAAGAGCCTATGATGCTTCAGTGCCTTCATCAGAACTGAACCTGGACAGCGGCGACTTTGCTGGTGGCCCTGTTGGTGAAGACGATAAAGACAAGCAGGACAGGCCAAATTTAAAACAATAGTTGTTTTGAAAAGCCCACAAAAAAAGCTTAGTGCATTGCACTAAGCTTTTTTTATAAAACTAATTACAGTAAGGTTATACACTAAGCCATGAACTTCTTGACAACAGCAAAAAGCTCACTAAGCTCAAAGGGTTTTTTTAAGTAGGCGTCAGCCATGCCAGCTTCTGCAACTTCTTTAATGTTACTTACAGCCGATACAATAACTACCGGAATGTGACTGGTTGCAGGATTAGTTTTAAGTTCTTTACTCAATTGCTGGCCATTAGCATCACTTTTCCAATCGGTAAGCCAGTTATCCAACAAAATTAAATCAGGCTTAATTTCATCCAAACTCTTTAAAATTCTGGCATTATCTGAGGCTACAACCTCAATTTTTTCATGCTGTAAAGCATAAACAATGGTATCTCTAATATCTTTATCGTCCTCAACCAGTAAAACTTTCTTAGCCATAACGCTGTCAACGCAATAAAATGTATCTTCAAACTACTACTATTCAGTCAATTGTTATATACCTTTTGGTTTTATAATTGACTGGATTTAAAGCATAACAAACAATAAGGGCGCTTTTGTTTTACAAATTCTATTAAAAAATAGCAGTCAGCTAAAGTATAAGTGAATTTAGGCTGCTTATCTGGCTTGCTAAACCAAGCGGGTTAGCTTTTTAATTTTTGCCGGTTTGGAAAGTAATACGGGCGAGATGCGGACAAAATACCGATAATGTACGGCTTCCTGGTGCTTTTGCCAGCTTTCTTCATCTTTCCATTCTTCAATAATCAAATATCGGCAACGTTCATTGTTATATTGGTAAAGTTCATATTTCAAGCAGCCTTCTTCCAGCAAAGAGGTTTCTACCAGCTTTTTTAACTCCTGCTCAAATGTTTCCTCTGCATCTAAATTACAATGTAATATGCCCACCAACTTGATACTCATAACACCAATATTATATGTTGATATATAACCTTGTGTTCAGGCAATTGTTCAAAAATCTTGTTCGAATTACCAGGTTATTAGGGCAACTGGTAACAAGCTCGGCAACGGGGTTCGTAAGTATCCATTTCGCCCAGTAAAACACGGCTGTTATCAGATACCAACCGATAGGAATATAAAGCAGGGTTGCCACATTTTACACACACGGCATGTACCTTGGTTACTGATTCAGCCATGGCAATAATAGCCGGCATTGGGCCAAAGGGTTTACCCAAATAGTCCATGTCCAGGCCAGCTACAATTACTCGCACACCTTTGTTGGCTAGGGTATTGCAAACATAAGGTAACTCATCATCAAAAAACTGAGCTTCATCAATACCTACTACCTGCACATGGCTACCTAGCAGCAAAATAGCCGATGCGTTATCAACTGGTGTAGAAGGGATACTAATTTGATTGTGCGATACAATGTCAGTTTCGTGGTAACGGGTATCAGTTTGCGGTTTGAAAATTTCTACAGCCAGTTTGGCAATTTGGGCACGTCGTAGCCTGCGAATTAATTCTTCGGTTTTACCCGAAAACATAGATCCGCAAATAACTTCGATACTTCCACCATGTTCGCTTTTCCGCTTAAATACATCTTCACTAAACAGCATGCACAAAAAATTAACAGCCGACTAATATCAGAATTATATCTTACTTTTGAATAGGGACATTTTCAACAACCGAGTGTATGAAACAACAGGAGATACTAAAAAAGATAGGTGATATTATCAAAGATCTGAACGAGCAATACGAATTTCTGCAATCTCAGGAAGGGATGTTTAATGAGCTGGAACTAGAGTTGTTTTCGGCTAATGCTCATTTTTTAGTTGATCATACCAAGATATTGAAAAGGCTGAACGTAGGTGTCGAACCTGCGTTAGTCGCAAATAAGGAAGAAACTGTACAGCAACCAGCCCCTGAACCTTTTCAGGCACCAGCAGAACCGGAAGTACAAGAATCTGAGCCGGAAGCAGAATCGGTTGAGCCTTTTAGTGCACCATTGCCTTTCATAATGGAGCCTGCAGTTACCTTTGATCCAGAACCTGTACCTGAGTTGACTATAAACGAGCAACCTCCGGCAGAAGATCCTATTTCTGCTGCACCAGAGCCTCTAGAAAAACCTGTATTAGCAGAGGTCATAGCACCTCAGGAAGTTTCAACACCTGAAGAAGTACCAGTAACTTCTGCATCGCCAGCACCTCAGGAAGCAGTAATGCCTGAAGAAACACCTGCACCTGAAATTGCTGTAGCGCAAAACCAACCTGATACTTTCTCATACATCAGGCAAACGCCCGAAGTAAGTTCGGCTGAGCATACTTTTAGTATCAGCAGCCATAGTGAAGATGCTTATGAAGAACCTGCTGCCTTAACTGCACCTGAACCGGCATCTGCAACCGCTTCAGAATCCACAACGTCTGGTGAAGAAGCCGAACAGCCTGTATTAACTTTAAATCAGAAGCTTTCAGCTCAGCTACGCCCATCGGTTAGCAAACCCGAAAGTCAGAGTACAAGCGCACAGCCTGCTATAAGCGATATTAAATCGGCTATCAACCTGAATGATAAAATGTTGTTTGTGAAAGATCTATTCAATGGCTATAGTTTATCGTATAGCGAGGCCGTTGACTTGGTTAACCGTTGTAAAAGTTTTGATGATGCCGATCGCTTTCTGAAAACCAACTATGCTGTAAAAAATCATTGGGCTGATAAGCCGGCTACTACTGATAAGTTTTACGCCATACTGCGTAGACGGTTCCCTCAATAAAATAAGAGTAAATACTTGAAATTGCGTTTATGTTAACACCTTATCAGTTTTAAATAGTTGTGTGTAACTGATGATTGTTAACTATACTGAACAAGGCTGGGAAATTATAACGCAACGTGCTCATGGCTTGTTGGCTGCTCAGGTAGCTATGCACTGGTCGGTAGCCGAACGCCCCCAACGCTGGACGGAAACCCTGCTGGCTATAGCCGAGCACGATGATGCCCAGACTGAATTGCAATCCGATGATTTGCTGACGCCGCAAGGTGGACCGGTAAATTTCAGCATGAAGTTGTTTGAACCGGAGCATTGCCAACGGCTGGCCGATTTTGCTTTATCCAAAAGCCGGTATATTGCCCTGTTAACCTCTATGCACATGGTGTTTTTGTATAAAAAGGAAGGAAACACTAACCCTTTAGTAAAGCCTTTTTTGCAAGAACAACAACGTTTACAAAAACAATGGTGTAAGGAATTAAAGATTGGTAAACCCGAAGCCGAACGCGTTTATCATTTACTGGAATGGTGTGATGCATTTTCTTTGTTATTGTGTCAGCATGAAGTACAGCCTGAGCAGCGTACTATTGAGGTAAGCCAGGGGCCATCACAAAAGCATTATCAACTACAGCAAACTTCTACAGGTAACTTAACTGTACAACCATGGCCGTTTGAGGAGGATACTTTTGAGCTACATATAGAAAAAAGGCTGATTAAGCAGCTACAGTTTAAAAGCAATGAGGAATTTAAGCAGTTGTTTTTAGAAGCTGAGGTTCAGGAAAAAACGTGGCAATTAGCCAAGAAGTAGAGCTGCTGTTATAAGCCCAGTACTTGCTTTAACTTCATATAGCCCGCTTTGCTTACCGGCACTTTAGCTCCAGATTTTAGCGTGGCCAGATGCGAGTCTTTCTCATAAGGATCAATACGGGTAATTTGTGGTACACTGATAATGAAGGAACGATGCACGCGTACAAACTGCCTGGCATCCAGTGTTTGTTCAAAAAAGCTCATCGTTTTATTCTTCAGAAACGAGCCTTCGGGCGTATGGATGTTTACATAATCATCATCAGCAGCTAAGTACTCAACATCCTGCACCGGAATAATTTTTACTTTGGTGCCGGTTTTTACCACAATCCGTTCATGCTGTGCCGGTGATTGTGCTACGGCTTCCAATAAATTTTCAGTTTGATTTTGCGGTGATGTTGCTGCAGTTTGGGCCAGGTACTTTTCAATAGCTTTATTAAAGCGCTCGCGGCTAAAAGGCTTTAATAAATAATCTACCGCATGGGTTTCAAAAGCTTTAATAGCATATTCATCAAAAGCAGTAGTAAATATTACCTGCGGAGGCTGTTCTACCAATTCCAGCATTTCAAATCCATTAATTTTGGGCATTTGTACATCTAGAAAAATTAGGTCGGGCTGATGTTGCATGATGGCTTTTATCCCTTCAAACCCATCGCCGCATTCCTGTAAAACCTGTATTTGGCTAAAAGGCATTAGGTATTCTTGTACTACCATTCGGGCTAAAGGTTCGTCATCAATAATTAGTATGCGTTTCATGCCTGTGGAATCTTAATCAGGATGGTAAATATATCATCATTTATGAAAGTTTCCACTAAATCATTACGTCCAAAAAGTAAATACAGGCGGCGCTGTATGCCGCTTAAACCAAAACCAGTACCCTGCCGAGGGCGAGCCGTTTGCGGATCGTAAGGGTTTTGCACCATTACAACCAAATAGTTATCTTCTGTTTCCGCGCGTATGCTGACTGTTACTTCTCCAGTGGTATCATACAAGCCAAATTTGATAGCGTTCTCCACTAAGGGCTGTAATAAAAGCGGCGGCAGCATAGCTTGCTTGCATTTATCATCACAGCTAACTTCAGTTTTAAGTCGGTGGCCAAAACGTACCTTTTCAATATCCAAATATAAGTTCAAGTGTTGCAATTCTTCCTGTAAGCTCACTTGTTGCTGATCGTCTTTTTTCAACGTGCCCCGCAAAAAGTCAGAAAGCTGATGGATCATCTTACGGGCTTCGTCGGGCTTAAAACCAATTAGCGCATTAATGGAGTTTAGGCTGTTAAATAAAAAGTGGGGTTGCAGTTGCTGGCGCAGATTATATAGTTCTGCGTCGCGGGCTAAACGTTCCGCTTCCGCTTTACGTTTTTCCTGCTCTTTTTGGTCTTTTTGCGCATACCATAGTACACTCAGCATGGCCATCCAGCCTATAGCCAAAAAGTCGGTGAAAAAGCGGAGAGAGAGTGATTGTATCACAAACGTTCGGTAAGCATCGCCTATGCCAAACATAGGTAAGCTGTAGCGTACAGCAACAGTACATAAACCAGCTAGGGTAATACACCCAATCAGCAGGTTTAAATAACTGCCTTTGCCCGGCTGATAATACCGTAAATTGTTGTTGATAAGCCAGCAGGCTGCAGCTAAGGGGATGGTGCTAGAAACACTATCAATAATAGCCACATACCATATAAACCCAAAACTATGTATAACATACACCTGTAGTATAGCCCAAGCTAACCCTCCAATTAAAAAGGCTAAGCCAAGTTTGGAAAATACAGTGTTTGATGATGCAGCCATAACGGTCAGTCGGGTAATGGTTGGGTTGAGCGGTTGAATACGGATGATTATAAAAGCCGGGTGTGACGTTCAACGGGTAAGATTGATACGTTTGCCAGATTTTATAAGTAGTGTAATATCAGCTTAACAAAAGTGATAATACTCATGATGATTAATGACCAGTTCATAATCAGGTGGTTTTGAGGTTAAAAGCTACGTATATCAATACCAGCGAATACAGAAATACCTTTCAGGATCAAAATTTTATCGCTGTTGTGTGCTGCCGGGTTGGGCAAGCGTTTATCATCAATGCTGGCAAATACAGCAGCAATATCTGAAGTTACCTGCCAGTGTGAGGGTACCAGCATTTTAACACCGCCAAACAACTGGGTGATATCTATGATGACACTGCCATTGATGTCGGCTTTGGTAAAATCTAGCTCACAGCCACCAAAAATGTTAGTAATTACTCCACCTTTAAAATCTTTAGAGAGAATCACTTTTTTTACACTACCAAATACAGCAGTAGCCTCAATATAATCATCGCCGGGGTGGGAGGCCGGAGGTACGGTAAAGTTTTCTTCCTTAGTATCTGACGCAGTAAAGTTTTCATCTTTTACCACGTAATCGGCTTGTATAGGGTCGGGAGCATACTTGATGTTTTTTGATTTACCGAATTTTGTGGGATGATTTCGACGTAAAATAACCCATATTCCTACAGCTATAATTCCAATCGGCCACATGAAATCACTTACATCAATGCTAGGGAAAATGTCATCTAATAAGTTAGCACTACCAATGAGTACTAAAACAAACCAGCTGACATTCCTGAAGTTATTCTTTGCGCCTATATATATACCTAACACAATCAGGAACACAGGCCAGGTAAATAGCCAGTGTGGAAAAAAGAATAAGTCTAACTGCCGAAGCAATAAAATACCGCCTACAGCCACTAAGATAAGTCCGGCCAGTGCTTTGCTATTTTGGCGCGGAGGGGTAGAGTATGATGGAATGCTCATGATGTACGTGCGAATTAATAAGTCAAATCTAATATAATGTGGAGCTTGCGCCTACAGTAATCAGGTGGCCGGAACGGAGAAGTCGGTAAACGAAGGAATTTTTTCGGTGAAAAAGTTGTGTAGGTGAGTAGTTGTGTGCTATACGGCATTTGCCGATATTGAACGCACCTTTTACTTTTATCACTATGGCAGCTAAACAAAATGCTCCGGGCAAAGCCGTAATTGCAGTTATACTACTTTTAATTACTATTACCATATCGGGTTTAGTATACCTGCGTTTTTTGCAGCCAAACGTTGGGCCAGCTCCTCAAATACATATAGTAAGTAATGCTGCTATGCTGGAGCGTGGCAGGTATCTGGCTAACCATGTTATGGTTTGTATGGATTGCCATAGTACCAGAAATTTTGATGAATTTGCCGGACCCATGGTGGCTGGCACATTGGGGCAGGGCGGGGGCGAGTTCGGGCATGCTATGGGTTTTCCCGGAACCTTTTTTGCACCTAACATTACACCGTTCAATTTGAAAAATTGGTCAGATGGTGAAATTTTCAGAACAATAACTACCGGAGTTACCAAGCTGGGAGAGCCTATTTTTCCCGTGATGCCTTACCATTCATACGGGCAGGTAGATTCTTGTGATGTAATTGCGGTAATTGCTTATCTGCGTCGACTGGCTTCTATTGATAATTTGGTGCCGGTATCAAAAGCTGATTTTCCAGTTAGCCTTTTAGTTCGGGCTGAACCGCAAACAGCGCACCTACACCCAAAGCCAGATTCAACTAATCGTGTAACTTATGGTAAATATTTGGTAACAGCTGCTGGCTGCCAAGATTGCCACACTCAGGTAAACGATATTGGAAAGCCCATTGTTGGATTGGAATTTGCCGGCGGACGGCAGTTTAACATATCGGGTGGTAGTATTTGTTCAAGTAACCTTACTCCAGACGAAAATACAGGTTTAGGTTTGTGGACAGAACAAACTTTTATCAATCGGTTTATACAATACAGAAGTTCTGCTATTGCTTATCGGCCGGTAGCTCCCGGAGATTTTAACACCGTAATGCCTTGGACAATGTATGCTGGAATGAAGGATGATGACCTAAAGGCAATTTTTGCTTTTCTGAAAACTTTAAGGCCGAAACAAAATCAAATAAGAAAATTCAGGCCTAAGGAAGCTGGCATGTAAATAAAAAAGCCTGCTTCAGGAAGCAGGCTTTTTTATTAAACTTCTGGTTCTTGCTGGCTTAAACAATGAAAGCTGCCTAAACCCCAGATAATATCGGTAGAATCAATGCCTACTACTTTACGGTGTGGAAAGCATTGCTGTAATATTTCTAAAGCTTTATCATCATGAGAGCAACGGTAGGTGGGGACAATTACGGCTGCGTTGCTGATGTAGAAATTAGCATAGGATGCCGGCAAGCGCTGATCTTCATGAATCACCGGATCTGGCATAGGTAACTCCACAACATTCAACTGCTTGCCGTTTAGCAAACGCATAGTTTTCAGCGCTTGCAGGTTCTCTTGCAGGATATGGTAATTTTCATCGTTCTTGTTTTCTTCAACTACGGTTACTACAGTATCCTCGTTTATAAAGCGGGTAATATCATCAATGTGCCCGTCAGTATCATCACCTACAATACCATCACCCAGCCAAAGCACTTGTTCAATGCCATAGAAATTTTGCAAATACTGCTCAATCTGCTGCTGGTTAAGGTGCGGATTACGGTTGGGGTTCAGTAAGCAAGCCGTAGTGGTAAGTACGGTGCCTTTTCCGTTAAAATCAACGGAGCCGCCTTCCATTACAATGCCCGGATGGTAGACGGGTAAGTTAAACTGTTGGGCAATACGGGTAGGTATTACATCATCCAAATCAAACGGTGGATACTTGCCACCCCAAGCGTTATAACCCCAATCAACCACTACCTTCTTTTTGTCTTTCTCATTCAATAAAAATGCCGGGCCATGATCGCGGCACCAAGCATCATTAGTTGGAAATTCAAAAAACTGAATGTTGTGCAGGTTAGCACCAGCCTCATGTAAATGCTGTTCGGCAAAAGCCTGCATTTGCTTATCGGCTATGTTAATACGCACCAGTTCGCCTTTGGCTACTTCTTTAATAAACTCACAGTAGCGGGCATAAATAGTTTCAATTTTACCCGGCCATGAAGCTTCTTTATGCGGCCAACTTAGCCAAGTGGCCGTATGCGGCGCCCACTCAGCCGGAAAGGTATAACCTTGCTGAGCCGGCGTATGATCAAAATTAGTCATTATCAATCAGGCGTTTAGTAACAGGAGCATAGGAGTCAATTCTTCTGTCGCGCAGAAAAGGCCAATGGGTACGGTAATGGTCGGTTTTATCCAGATCCAGTTCTACAACGGTAGTTTGCTCATCATGATGATCGCCCTGGAACATCACTTTGCCAAACGGGTTAGACACAAATGAACCACCCCAGAATTTTAATCCAGCTTCTTCACCCACACGGTTTACACTTACTACATGCACACCGTTAGCTACAGCATGTGAACGTTGTATGGTTTGCCAAGCATTGTACTGTTCGGTATTCGTATCTACATCTTGCGTAGAGGCCCAACCAATAGCAGTAGGATAGAATAAAATTTCAGCGCCCATTAAAGCTGTAATGCGAGATGCTTCAGGGTACCATTGGTCCCAACAAATTAATACGCCTATAGTGGCAAATTTAGTTTTGAATACTTTGTAGCCTAAATCGCCTGGGGTAAAGTAAAATTTCTCGTAAAAGCCCGGATCGTCCGGAATGTGCATTTTGCGGTATTTGCCCAGGTAAGTACCATCAGCATCCAATATGGCGGTAGTATTATGATAAACACCTTGTGTGCGCTTTTCAAAAAGCGAAGCGATAATAACTACGCCTAACTCGGCCGCTACTTTCGAAAGCTCATCTGTTGACAGGCCCGGAATAGTTTCAGCCAGCTTGAAATTGTCATAATCTTCTACATCGCAAAAATACAGGGAAGTAAATAGCTCCTGTAAACAAATAATTTGTGCGCCTTGCTGTGCAGCCTCACGCACTTTGCTTATAGCTTTTTGTAAATTTTGCTGTTTATCAGCTGTACAGCTCATCTGTACCAAACCTACTTGTACTTTACTCATCCGTTTAAAATTTGCGCAAAAATATGTATTTTAAATGAGTACCAAAGTGCTGCAAGCAGTATAGTTAATCACTGGAAAGTCAGTAATTAATACTATCCATCAGGTTGTTTCTCAAGCGTGCTCAAAGGTGCTAGATAACATAATATTACCTCTTTCATTTACTGTTCTGTGGTAGTATCAAATCGGCATAATTGTTAACTGCTTTATTAACATCCTTACTCACTCTAAACTTTTTCATTTCCTCATCAGGGTAGGTATCTAATAATGGCAGTAGTTCTTTGGCAGGTACATCTTGTGCCAGCCAAAGCTTTTCTTCTTCCGGACTTAGGATAACCGGCATGCGGTTGTGTAACTCGCCTACAGTTTGATTAGGAGTGGTGGTAATAATACTGAAACTCCTGTACCATTGCTGATCTTGCGGGTTATGCCAATGGCTATACAGGCCGGCAAAAGCAAATACATCACGGTCGGTGAGTTCAAAACGGTAAGGCTGTTTTTGACCTGCTTCTGTTTTCCATTCGTAAAAGCCATCTACCAATACCAGGCAGCGTTTACCTTTATTCATTAGCGGCTTAAAGCTGGGAAGTTCAGTAATAGTTTCAGCTTTGGCGTTAAACATTTTGTAGCCTATTTTTACATCCTTGGCCCAATGCGGAACCAAACCAAAGTGGTATTGCTGAATACCTTGAGGCTGGTCGGCTGTAATAATAGCCGAGTTCATGCCCGGTGCCGTATTGTATGATGGTGCAAACGGGTCAATTACTTTCACTTCATATGTTTTGGCTATTTCTTGGTCTGCTTTGCTAAGGGAAAATCGGGCGCACATAGATATTTGTAGTTAGAGCTTGATCAAATAACAAGAATGCAGGTTTATTGATTGCACTTTTTGCTGTACAACTAACATATAGTACTACACGGGCACGTTCCTTACAATTAAGCATTTGCTAAAATTGCATTAAAAAAGTGCTGAAAACCATAGGGTAGCTGCACACCTTGTGCTTACATTGCTCCTGTAATTACCTTTCGGTGTTCCATTCCCCAATCTGTAAGATTGTCAATAATGGTCTGCAATGTTCGGCCATATTCCGTTAGTTGATATTGAACCGTTACAGGTTGAGTATCTAAAACCGTTCGCTTTACCAGCTTATTCATCTCCAGTTCTTTTAATTCCTTACTCAACATTTTGTTAGATATGCCATTCACATCGTTCAAAATATCAGAGAATCTTCTTTGATTATAGTAGCAAATAGACGAAATAATAGAAATTTTCCATTTTCCGCTCAGTACGTCCATGGCATCGTGAACAGCCATAATCTCTTTTTTATGTTCTTTGTGACATCCGTTTTCAACCATAAGTTACTTAGTTACTCAAATGTTACTGTTACTTTTCGTTACAAAGTTACTAAAATTAATAACTCTGTTTTAAGTTTGCTTCGTAAATGATAAACAATAGAACAATGAATTTTACAAACAAAAATGTAGTAATAACAGGCGGCAGCACCGGAATTGGATTAGCAACTGCCAAAGCATTTATTGACGCAGGAGCAAATGTTTGGATTACAGGCAGAAGTGCTGACAACTTGCAAAAAGCAGCCGAAGAAATTAATAGTCCGAAATTAACAACGGTTGTTTCTGACACTTCAAATTTGGCAGGCATTGCAGTTTTAGAAAAAGCAATTGCAGACAGCGGAAACACATTAGATGTTCTTTTCCTGAATGCAGGAACATTTGTATTTTCACCGATTGGACAAACAACAGAGGCAGATTTTGATGTTCAGTTCAATACCAATGTAAAGGGGGCTTACTTCACTCTACAAAAATTACTTCCGCATTTGGCAAACGCATCTGCCGTGGTATTTAATTCATCCGTTGTAGCAACCGCCTCGAATGCAGGAGCCAGTGTATATTCTGCTACCAAAGGCGCATTAAATAAAATAGCCCAAATTGCAGCAAACGAATTAGCAGACAGAAAAATCCGTGTAAACATTGTTAGTCCCGGGCCAACTGCAACACCAGGTTTTGACAAAGCTGTTCCGGTAGGCGCCAAAGAAATGGCTACTGCCGCTACAGCGCTACAAAGAATGGGCAACCCTGATGAAATTGCAAAAGCAGTATTATTTTTGGCTTCTGATGATGCAAGCTTTATTACCGGAACAGAACTTTTGGTTGATGGCGGTTACATCAATTATGCGTTGAAATAAGTTATCGAAAGTTTGATAATCAAATAGTAGTCGATTCATAAAACTACATTGCTCAACTTCTGAAAAAATAGAAGCCGCCTAAACCATTTTAGGCGGCTTCTATTTTTTTAATGGTTCCGATGGGATAACACTCGAACCACTTGTTGGAGGATTTGAAGCTCCTGAGTGATTTAATAGCCACTTAGTTAGGCGCAAATCAGATGGACAAATGTTTTTATCTTTACACTAGAACTCAACACGAGATGAAATTCACAATAACTTTTGCTACAAAAATATTTAAAGTAGAAAGTAAAAAATTATAAAAGACTGGCATACCATATTTCAGATTATTTCACTTTAGGTTAATATCAAGCGAAAGGAACTAGACGGTTATTTAAGATAGAGGACATTTCGGGTTATGGCTTTTTATTTTTTCATATGAGGAAGATGATCCAGATCTTGAATGCATAGAGATGGGCCTGAATACAAAACCAAAACGAGGTGATTGGGCAAAAGCCATTATTAGTATTTGTTGAATTTCACAATCGACTAATTATGTAGATTTTTAATTTAGCAGCCGGTACTCCTGCGGTGTATAACCCACGCGCTGTTTGAACAACCTTGTAAAATGTTGCGGGTACTTAAAGCCCAGTTCGTAGGCAATTTCACTCACAGATTTATTCATGTCAAACACTCTCTCTTTGGCCACATCTATCACTTTTAATTGAATGTATTCCTGAGTAGATCTGCCGGTTTCTTTCTTCACCAAGTCACCAAAATAGTTCGGTGATAAGTGTAGGGCTTCGGCGCAATAAGCTACGGAAGGCAAGCCTTCGTTCTGCGGTTTATCAGATGCGAAATAGCCATTCAATAAGTATTCAAACCGTTCCAGAATCCCTTTGTTGGCATTGTCGCGCGTAATGAACTGGCGGTCGTAAAAACGGATGCAATAATTAAGCAGCAACTCGATGTTGGATGCGATCAGTCTTTTGCTGTGCCTGTCTATATTTTGGTCGAGCTCATACTCGATCTTTGAGAAACAGTCAGTCACCATAATCTTCTCTTTATCCGACAGATGAAGCGCTTCATTTACATCATACGAAAAGAATGAATAATCATGCATGTGTTTGCCCAGCGGCGTGCCATTGGTCAGGTCGGGATGAAAGAGCAATACCCAGCCTTTCGGAGCAAATACGTCTACGCCGGATTGCACACCTAACACCTGCCCGGGTGCTACAAATATAAGACTTCCTTCCTGGTAGTCATAGTGACTTCTTCCATAACGCAACTGACCATAGTTTAATTCTTTCAAACCCACCGCATACAAACCAAAGTTGAATGCCCCCGCGGGCATCGGTTGCGCTTTCGAGAGGTCGATCACTGTAACCAATGGATGTTTAGTAGTTACGCCCCGCAGGGTATTATATTGCGCGATGCTATCAATCTTTACAATCTCTTCCATACCCTATTTTTTAACACTACGAAATTACAAATTCAGACAAGCCTTTTGGATATCGGCCTTCCCCATCAGTAATATTGGTAGGAAAACCCGTAATCTGTATACAAAATGGCTTGCCCTTTCTCTCCAATTTTGCAACATAAAATTTATCTATAATGAAAACACGACAATTAGGAACCTCAAGATTAGCAGTGTCCGAACTGGGTTTCGGCTGCATGGGATTAAGCCATGGTTATGGTCCGGCAACCAATGAAAACGATGCCATTGCACTCATTCAGAAAGCTTATGAATCTGGCATTACTTTTTTTGATACCGCAGAAGTGTATGGACAAGGCGCCAATGAACAGTTGGTAGGAAAAGCATTGCACGACATACGTGATCAGGTCATCATCGCTACCAAGTTTGGCTTTAAGAACGGCAGGAATACAGATGGTTTGAATAGCCGGCCGGAACGTATCAGGCAGGTGGCGGAAAACTCGCTCCGGTATCTGCAAACCGATTACATCGACTTGTTTTACCAGCACCGCGTAGACCCGGATGTGCCTGTCGAAGACGTTGCCGGAACCGTAAAGGATCTGATTGCCGAAGGCAAAGTAAAGCACTTTGGTATGAGTGAAGCCGGCGTGCAAAGTATACGCAGAGCGCATGCCGTACAACCCGTAGCAGCCTTGCAAAGCGAGTACTCTATGTTCTGGCGCGAACCGGAAAAAGAAATAATGCCGTTGCTTGAAGAATTGGGCATTGGCTTCGTTCCGTTTAGCCCGTTGGGCAAAGGGTTCTTGACAGGTAAGATGAATGCGGATACGGAATTTGACAAAACCGATTGGAGAAACGTGATGCCTCGTTTTAGTAAAGAAAACCGCAAAGCGAATCAAACCATTGTTGAACTGGTAACAAAGATTGCGGCAGAACATAATGCAACGCCAGCGCAGATTGCACTAGCATGGCTGTTGGCGCAAAAGCCATGGATTGCACCGATTCCGGGAACTACAAAAATGACTCGCCTGGAAGAAAATATAGGCGGTGTAAACGTTGCCTTAAGCGATGATGATTTAACCCATATCCATAAGGCTTTGGGCAATATAAGCCTTCAGGGAGAACGCTATCCCGCAAGCCTGGCAAATTTGCAAGGCAAATAACAAGTCATAATCCCAGCATAAATTTGTAAAAAAACTGCAATCAAATTGATATAAAGTGACGAACATAACATTAAATAACAGCATAAAAATGCCGCTGCTTGGTTTTGGCACTTATTTGCTTCGAGATGGTGTTGAGTGTGAGCAGTCTGTGCTGCATGCTTTGAATGTTGGCTACAGACTGATCGATACCGCTGCAGCATATAACAATGAGGAATCGGTGGGCAGAGCGATTAGAAAAAGCAAAACGCGACTGTGAAGCAGCGCTAAAGAAATTGGGGCTCGACTATATTGATCTGTACTTGAGCCATCTCCCGCAGGGAGACATATATTCCTCTTGGACAGCCATGGAAGCATTATATCAAGAAGGTAAAGTACGCGCTATAGGTGTAAGTAATTTCAATATGAATCAGATTCAGAATTTACTTAAGCAGCATAGTGTGATACCAGCAGTCAATCAAGTGGAGACACATCCATTTTTCCAAAAAACAGAAATGCAGAAAGCTTTGAAATCTCAAGGCATCCAGTTGGAGTCATGGGCTCCCTTTGCTCAGGGTAAAAACAATCTTTTTAATCATGAACTTTTAAAAGTGCTTTCAAGCAAATATAATAGGAGTATTGCCCAGGTGGTCTTGCGATGGTTAATTCAAAAAGAAGTCGTGGTTATTCCGAAATCAGCAAGTAGGAAAAGGATAAATGAAAATTTCGATGTAGTTGATTTTGAGTTGTCTTCCGATGACATGACAACTATCAAATCGCTAGATAAGGGTAGTGGACTAATTCATCATGTATAAAACTTGAACCAACATGAATTAAAAATTAGCACAGTATGCATATACAAACTCAGACTGTTAATAAAGAACAAAAGCCCTTGAAAATCAATGATTTTCAAGGGCTTTTCCATCTGTGATCCCGCTGGGACTCGAACCCAGGACCCCAACATTAAAAGTGTTATGCTCTACCGGCTGAGCTACGGAATCATTCAATTTTTAATTTTGTATTTAACCTGCCGTGTGGTTAAACATGTTTACTTTATCGCTCAGCGCTGCTCTCTACTTTTAAAGTGAAAAGCCTTCCGTTGCCAGAAGGCTTTCTGATCTTTCAGTGATCCCGCTGGGACTCGAACCCAGGACCCCAACATTAAAAGTGTTATGCTCTACCGGCTGAGCTACGGAATCAACTTATTCGTTTCCGATAAAGTGGTGCAAATATAGAGTTTATTGTATTTGACTGCAAAAGTTTTTCAATAATTTTTTCAATAATCAGTAATCTATTGGCTATCAATGACCTATTGTTGTAGGATGGCTATCCGGCCTTTATCGCCAGCTAAAAGCACTAATTTGCCGCGCTTAGCTTTCTGGCAAGTATTGTAGCTTTCTTGGTCTATCTGCCGCCATGTTTGACCGTTATCAGTACTCCAGTTAGTGCCTGAGGTACCGGTAGCCAGAAAGGTTTCCTGACCCAAGTATTCAACACCCGACTGGTAACCAGCAGGTACTGACTTGGCTAAACTTATCTGTGTAACTGCTGGTAGTGAAATGTAACAAGCTACCGAATCTGTAAGTTTAGGGCTGGCGTAATTGCCTCCTACAATTATAGCGGAACGGCTGCCAAATGCAACAGAAAATGCTCCGGTGCTGGCTTGGCCATGTGTAATAGGTAAGTTGGTGTACGTCCATTTAGCGGTATTTAGTGGAGTGGCAAGCAGGCGTGCTGTAGCGCCACCTGTTACTACGTACAAGTTGTTCTTGTTAACCCTGATGCAGGTTCCACTCGCGGCAAAAGCAGCTTCGTTGGGCATGGCGGTAGGCTGAACGGCAAAGGGTGCCCAGCTTTGACCACCGTTAATGGTTTGTAGCAGCAGGAATTTGCCGTTAATTGGATCGCCTAGTATGTAGCCATGTTGGGGATCGGCAAAGGTCATGGCATCCAGGAAGTAGGCTTTATCTGGGTTACGATAACAAACGTTCCAGCTTTCGCCACCATCAATAGTTTTTAATATTACGGCAGGCGTACCTGAGCTCATAATAATAGCTTCACGGGCCGAAAAAGCTTCTATATCTCGAAAGTCGCTTTGTTCAAAGCCTTTTACCTGACGCCACTGCCAGGTTTGACCACCATTGGTACTAATAGCTACATGGCCTTTACTACCGCTTGCCCAAGCAACCCGATCATCAACAACCGAAAGCCCCCTAATGCTGCAAGGCTGGCCTTGTTCTACAACCCGGATCGATTGTGCTAAGGCCAGCTGCATACTCAGCAGCAGAATTAGCCATACAAAAGCATGTTTCATTTCCCTTTTATTTAACCCGGGTGAAAACTTCAGTTCGGCCTAGTAGAGATACGCCGATGTAGCCGCGTATTTTAAGCTGGTTGCCATTCAGCGTCATTTTGCAGCTGTAAGTTTTGCCGCTTTTAGGGTCGTAAATGGTGCCGTCTTCGTAGGTGTTATCGTTGTCGGCCTTGAAGCTTTTTAGTATTTCCAGGTTGAGTATAGGGCGTGAGCGTAAACTGGCATTCGGGTTTTTGATATCGGTTTTAGGCTTGCCGGTTTCATCATTCGGTACTTTAATCCAAGCTAATTTACCGAAATACAAGTTGCCTTTTTTGTAGATAAGTATCTGACCCTCACCACTAGGGTTAATCCATTTACCCAGAATATCATCTGCACGTTGAGCATAGGTAGCTTTAAGCATGAACAGACTGCAAAGCAGCAGCAAAATACCTGATTTTTTAAGCATAAGTAGTTGTTATAAATCGTTTATATGCCGAAAGTATCAGGTAATAAGCACTATAGCAAATGGCTGTACAATTTTATTTTTTTATTTGATGACATTTACAGCAAACTACTATATTTGCAGCCTCAATCAAGCTGCTTGAAATTTTAAGCAGTTTTGATAAGAGCCCAGGTGGCGAAATTGGTAAACGTTGCGGTCTCAGAAGCCGTTGAGAATTGTCTCTTGAGAGTTCGAGTCTCTCCCTGGGCACACCACCACTTAAAAAAATATAGATCTTGGTTGACAGGATTTCAAAATAAAATAGCACTTGTGAATAGTGCTATTTTATTTTGCATACAGCGGTAGTAAATAACCTTACTGCCAGTCCTGCATCCATATCCTGTAAAAGCCCAGGTGGCGAAATTGGTAGACGCACCATCTTGAGGGGGTGGTATCCGTAAGGTTGTACGAGTTCGAATCTCGTCCTGGGCACAAATCCAAATATCTATTATTGAAATACTGCACGTTCAGCTGAGCCGGATAGTATGAATTGCGCTTATTAGGACTTAAAGACGTTGTGATGTGGCTTGTAAGAAGTTAATAAATGGCGGAGTACTAATAATCTTTTGCACTGTTATGTTCGCACCATATTTGGTAAAATGATTTTCATCTAGCATATAAGGATCATTATTAATGGATAAGCTAGGTACAGATTTGTAATTGTAAATATCTATATAAGAGTTAGTCAGCTTATGAAGCAGAAGTTTATTTGTTTTTAAAGCATTAGCATCTAGGTATTGAGTACGATTAATTATATTGTACTCACATTCTCTAGCAACAATAACCGAGTAGGGTATTCTGTACGTTTCGTTTTGACCAACTATCACTGTGGGAATGTGATAATTTTTAAATACTTGAATTGTCTTTTTTAAGTCTGAAATTAATGCTTCTTGTTGATCTTCTGGCACTTTAACCCAATTGGCTGATATAATGACACCATCAATTTTTTTATAATGCAAAGGAAAATATTCATTAAATATGAAATTCATCATATCACTGCATTGTGTTTCCCCATTTGGTTTGTATATCGGTAAGCACCCACTTGAAGCTGCTTTCATAATGTGAATACCCATTTTAGAAAGGCTAGCTTCTAATGATTGAGCTATATCAGCCGCATGACTATCTCCTAGTAGCATTACATTCCTTTTATTTGAATCAATTTTTAAGCAGTCTGATTGGTTGTAATCTTTGGAAAAAGTTGATTGTTTACTAATAAAGCATTTTCCCAAATAGAACAAATCAACTGTTTCCTTCGAATGTGCTCTTTTATAGTTTGACAATGCAAGGGTTTTTGCCTTGTACATTGATTTGTTTGCCGGAACAATTGATAAAAATCTTGTCCCTAACACTAAGATTGAAAGAGCTACTAGAACAACTTTGCTAGTATTAAAATTAACAGTTTCAACATATTTATAAGAAATATATGCTGCTATAAGTGATATTAATACCATTAAACTGATTGAAGTTACAGTCATTTCAACACCCAAATATTGAGCTATGACAAATACAGGCCAATGCCATAAGTATAAGGAGTAGGATACTTTGCCAATAAACTGTATTAGCTTAGTTTTAAGAACAAGTATATCATTTGAGTTAGCAGAAATTATTAAAAAAGTAGCTATAACTGGAATCAAGGTGTACGGGCCTGGCCAAAGTAATTCGCTCTTTAATAAGTAAAAGCAAAAAAATATAGTAATATACCCCAATATTGCAACATAACGTTTGTATTAAAGCCTTGAAATTTTTCTTCAGCAAAAAAGGCAATTCCGCCAAACATCATTTCCCACGATCTACTTGGTAATAAATAAAACGATGCTGTAGCCTTATGTTGCGTATATAAAAATGATAATACTATAATGCTAATTGTAGATAAAATAAAGAATGTCCAGTATTGAGGCTTTTTCTTGAAAAGTTTACTTAGGATTAGTAACGCTATAGGATAAAGCATGTAGAATTGCCATTCTACAGATAAAGACCAAGTATGTAAAAAAATATTAGTGTTTGAAGCAGGATCAAAGTAGCCAGAACTCTTCCAATATAATATGTTTGATAAGAATATTAGACTAGCTGTTCCATACTTTTCATTTAATTTATAATCTTCAGGAAAATAGAAAAAGAAGCATATTATAGTAATAGTAAGTATTACTATTAATAGTGCAGGTACAATTCTTTTTATTCGTTTACTATAAAAATCTATAAAAGAGAAAGTACTTTTATCTATGCTGTTAATTATGATTCGGCTCATTAAGTAACCAGAAATGACAAAAAAAACATCAACTCCTGAAAAGCCTCCGGCAAAAAAAGGAACATTATAATGAAACAATAATACACCTAAAATTGCGACAGCTCTTAGTGCGTTGATGTCATATCTGAAATTATTGGAAACTTTAACCTTATCTAGAACTTCAACCGTCTGCATATTTTAAAAGCTTAGAGTAAATTTGCTTTTAAATGGCTTATACGGATGACTTACTTTATCTGTTCAACATATCTATAACAAATCTGGATCAGTGCCGCCTGTATTAGGGCGGGTTATTTTGCTCAAATCGTATTGCAAGCCGTCACTTTGTTCGTGACCTTTAATTAAACCTTTTTTGTATAAACCTTGCAATACTTCTTCTGCATGCTGGTTTAATGCCGTTGCGTTTTCCTGCGTTTCAAATTCGGCAAGCTTAGTGGCTACTTCCGGTGCGTTACCTGCACCCAGTTGTGATAGGGCAAATAATACTTTATCCTGCCAGCTGGCTTCAGCATGGTAAGCCTCGGGTGGAAATACCGGTTTAAATTCTTCGTTAAATGCTTGGTCTGCTTTGTTCATGGTTAATAGCATAACCCAGAACCCGGATGAAATGTTTACGATATCAGGCAGCTAAGTATTTGCCTGTATTTTGCAGAGGAGAGTAGAAGGAGTATCGTGCGCGCAGAAACGCTATTGCACATCCTGTGCTTTGAAACGTTGCTGGTAGTACCATTCTACCACACAAGCTGTGTCTTGCCAGGTTAATTGGCCATCAGCAGCTACCTGGGCTATCATTACTGCTAAGCTGTGCAGAAAGGCATTCTTAATATTACCATCCAGCGCTTGCAGGGTTTGGGTTGCACAAGTAACAATCTCGTCAGAAGTTTGAGCACCGGCGCAGTTATCGGCTAATTTAAGTTGGGTAAGCAGGGTAGGTAAGGCTTGGCGCAGGGCGGTTTTGATCTTGTCGTCGAGGTTGCCGGGGATGAGGGCAGTCAAAATATCTGCAGCAGGCGAATCTACAAAGGTTTTAATGTTTTCAGTTACGGTAACGCCAGTGTGAATGGCAGCTTGTAATTCGGCCGGAATATGGCTGAAGAAGTTTTGAATGAATTTGACAATTTTTTGAAGCCAATTAGGTAAGCGCATATTATTTTTTGAATTTAAGTTTGAGTGTTTGATAGAATTTCATGGCCCAAATGGATGCCCGGAACAGCCACGACAAAGCCGTAGCACAGCCCACAATGCAGCCGGCGCAGGATGAAATGGCCGCGATGAGTTTAAGCGTTTCATCGGTGAGCAGCATGCCCCTTACCGCAATCAGGTAGCTGGTAACGGCAGACAGGATGCCTACATGAGGCTTGTAGTTGAAATAATTGTACAAATACTTAATGGTATGTTGCATAGGATATATGTTTAATAGGAAAATGCACCAGAAACGGCAACAGCGTAGATGCTATTAGATTGCCGACATAGAACAGCAGGAGTTGTTTTTAAGAAGAACAGAATAAAGAAGGCGTTAGCTAAAATTTAGCTTTGTTAGAGAAAGTAATGATAAACGTTACTCTTAAAGTATAGAGTTAGGCAGAATAGATAGAAAACACGTATGTACAACTGCAATAATATGCAAAATTTTGAAAGGCTATCTGGAGCAGAAAGGTAATTGACTGTTGGTAAGAGTCTTTAGAAATATGTTAGTGTAGCATTTACAAAAGAAAAGCGTGTTATATAGAACTTTTATAATAAATTGTTTAATTGATTAGCCCATACTACATAGCCATTATAAGATAGGTGAACATGGTCGCCACAGTCATACAAAGGGTTCAATCTATTGGATTGTAGGAAAAGACTATAAAGATCAATAAAGGTATGGTTGTTGTTTAGGCAATATTGCTTAAGTATCTTGTTAAGTTGCTCATCTTTTTCCAACATAGACTTACCATGTTTGCTTTTGGTGCTGCTTGGAAAGATACTTGTGATGTACACTTTAGAACAGGTAAATTTTTCAGCTATTTGAATAATATGATTTGCTACTTCCTTAGGCGACTTATCTCTGCTCAAATCGTTATGTCCAATTTCAATAAACACTTTAGCAGGGTTACATTCACTTACCTTTTCTACTCGTTGTAAAACACCTTCGGTGGTGTCACCAGCAATACCTTCTTTTACTACTGGCTTATTTAAAAGGGATAAAGGGAAAAAATCAGTGTGGCTATCACCAATTATTACAGTTGAGCCTGCTTTTACCGGGAGTAATCTGTACAAACTGGCTTTAATTTCTTTATCGGTTATTTTAGGCTGGCTATTAGTTGTTTTGGAAACCCGAGCACTTTGTAATTTATAATATAGTTTTATAGTAACTATAGCTAATACAAGGTTAATAATCAAAGAAGCAGTTAGTACGTATTTGCTCATTTTAAAATAATGTAGTAAGGAATGTATCTGCTTAAGAAAACTTTCTTGCTAAGTAAGCTTAGTTTGACATAGCTAAAAAAGTATAACATCCGCTTTATTTACGAATTATACAAGCAGTATGTTACTATCGATAATGTTTAACTTTGATAGCACTGCCTGGCATCGTAGCCCATAGTGCAATACCTTTAAAGCCAACTTGAGGTTCGATGTATTGCTTCCCACCACCAATTATAGTAATGCCTTTAAAAGCTCGAGGGGGGCGGGTTGTATTAGCAGCTAATACGCCCGGTGTAAGGGTAATGCTATTCATCAGGCGTAAGCATTGGTTAAAATAACTTTAAATTGTACCCATTGTGCCGATACGGCATAAGCTACTGCTGGGTTAAAAGCCGGATTACCATTCCCATATCCGCTATTATCAACCAAGGGCTGGGTGTTTATTTCAAAATGCACAAAGTTGCCGGTTGTAGTTAAATAGCCATTAATCCAATCGCTATCGGTAGTAGGTTGGTTATCATTGTCAGTCCATCGCATTTGTATGCTGAGCCGGTCGGGATTACTACCGCCCGAACCATCACTCACTATAAAACTATCCGGCACATTTTTGTTGGTAGCACTACCGCCCGCTTGGCTTTTGTTAAATAGCGTAAACCCAATGTAATCAATTTTATTAATTACATTAGCATTCGGGAATGCCCTTACCGGAGCCGAAGTTACAGAGCCAGAAGTGTATCCGCTGGATATAATTACATCGGTTCCGCTCAGTTCCAGTCCCGAAAATACTGCACCATTCTCTTTTTTCCAGCAGTCGGCTACATTGGTAACCAAAGGTATGGCATAGGCCGTTCCGCCAATATTACTGCCATCGCTGGCGGCGCTGATATGCGGACTGCCTGCTTGCAGCGTAAAATCGTATTTAGCACTATTGTTGAACAATGGCGATGCATTAATACTATGCTGGTTGTAGTTGGGGTAATTGGTCTGATGAGTACTCAATGTTTGCGCCGTACCACTACCTATTTTAATAGGTCCCATCAGATTGTTATAGTCGAATGTTATTGGACTAGCAACTGTATTTACCTGAGTAGAGGCATTTGTATAGCAGTTTTGAAAATTGGTTACAGCACCTACTGTAGCCACATTTATATAAATAGATCCATATGAATTATAAATGTTTGAGGCTGTTGTATCAGATACCTGGCAGTTATTTAAACTTCCTTGTGTTGGAATGCTTATTGTATTGTTATATCTAATCTTGCAGTTATAAATAGCATGATTGATGGTCAAGTTAGAATAGTTTTCAAACCTTAGACTATATATGGAAAAGTTGTAGTTAGTATATGTAAGTACAAAACTATTAGAACCATTTCCCCTAAGTACTACTTCACCATCACCTACAATTTTGGAATAACCTGATGAGTTAATGCCTCTTAGGGATGCGCTTATGGCTTCTTCATAAGTACCCGTACCAATAATTATAGTACAGGCCGATGTAGTGTATGAGTTTGCTGCCAGGGTTAAGCCTGCTTGCACGGTTGCTTTAGGTAAATCGGGTGTTAAGCCGCTATTACTATCGTTACCGGCTTTAGAAATGTAAATGGATTGTCCAACGATGGCGTTGTACCTGAAATTATTGGCCATGTTTAAAAAGTGATAAGGTTTAAGCTAATTTGATATAAGCCGACGCCAGGGTAGCTCCGGTGCTATAAGTTATGCGCCAACTTACCCAGGTTCCCGCCGGTATGCTAATGTTTTTTGAGCCATCGGTGGGTAGCGGTAAAGTCGGTGTTGTATAATGTGCCCCACCATCTAAACTATACTGAATAGCGCTAGCTCCTGATAAAATGATGGATTGCACCTGTGTAGCGGCTTCGTAATAATCGTTATACTCTCGGACCGGGGTGGTAAAGCTCAAGGTAAAAGCTCGGGCAGCCGTGAGTTGCTGTTGTACATAATCCCAAGTGGCTATAAAAGTCCAAGCGCCCCAATTGGCTTGGGTATCATCTTTCGCTCGTTCAACCTTGTAAACCATTTTGCCGCTTTCAATGTCCCACTGCGTAGCTTCCATGCGGCCGGTGCCCAGTGTGCGGTCAACAATGGCAGTACCAATCCAGAATGCACCCGGATCATGTGCCGTGTTACTCACCACCTGCGGGAAGTCCGAATGTTTGTACATCAGGTTAAACATATTTACGCCGCGTTCTTTCCACAGGTTGCTAGTGTAAGATACATCACTATCCGATTGCAGTTCAACAAAATTGGGTGCATTAGCAGTAATCTGCTTTTGCAGAGGGGAGAGGTCGACGGTAGGTGCCAGCGGAAACGGACAGATGATAGCCTCATCCAAATAAAAGGTAGCTGGTGTAGCTATTGTAGTACTTGACGGATTGATACGGAATTCATAATGAAAACCTTTTTCTGCTGTAAATGGCAGTAAAAAGTATTGCAGTTGGTTAGCAACCGTAAAATCGGTGGCTCTAACAGTTAAACCAGCCTGGGTTATCTGTTTGTCACCTACGTCTTTTACTATTTCAATATACAATCCGCTATCTGCTTTTGAGGTATTATCCGACACTTTCATCCCGATCACGATAGTGCAAGGGCCATTTTCCAGATAAACGTAAGGCCCGTAAACATAAAAACCGCCGTTTTGAATAAGACCAGCCGGAAAAACCATATAGCAATCTTTATTGGCCGTACTATCAGTAACTACCTGTACTTCCGACCGAAAGAATAAGCGTTTGAAGTTCATTCGGTAGCCAACCCGGCCAGGGGTATCTATACTGGTGCCAAACTGTACAGCATCCCCTTCCGAATACCATTTGCCGTTCATTACCTTATCGGCATAAATTTTATCAATGTTCACGTTGCTAATAAAAGCAACACTGTACGTAGAATACACCTTGCTGGTACCATCCAAGTTGCGCTGTACATCGGCCAGGCGGTAAGTGTCAATCGGTATGATAGCAGGGTCCCAATTGGTGTTACCATTGCCGGTTACTTTACCATACGTTTGCCTAACCGGATCATAATAAATTGCATCCATTCGGGTGAACTGGCCTGTTACCGGTGGCCCATCTAATGAAATTTGACCCATAGGTAAGTTGACGGCTAAAGCGTTGTAGTTAATTACAAAACCATCAATATAAGCTATATTGCCATCTGTCCGTATGTGGCCTATTTCAGTTACCCCATCGGGCAGCGTAGCTTTGGCTGTCAAGGCTGTGTACACTCCGCCCGATTGTACCGGATTAACGCTGTTCAGCGTTGGCATAGTGTCCGACTGCACTGTAATAGCTTTCCAACCTCTGGCCAGATTGCCTATGTTAACAATACTTTTCAGCAGGTAAAAGGCCGCTTCGCTAATGACATATACTTGGGTAACATTCTCTTTAAGCTGATCGGTTAAGGTAACAAAATCGGTAAGCAGCGTGCTTAGGTTGGTTGTAACCCGACCACCACCCCGCATAAAATTGGCATCAACGGCAGATAAGGTTTTATTTGCGTGTTCCCAGATGTCTGGAGTTTCTCTCATGATAAAAAGTTAGCTAAATGATAAGGTTCTGTTGTTAAAGGCGTTGGTCGCGTTAGAACGCATTACGGTAATGGTGTCGGCGTAGCCCGCTGCATTTGTAATTGTTACTTCATCCAAAAACTGGAAGGCCCCGAAGACAGCATCTACCCCATCTTGCGCAACTGCTGTAGGCCGGCCCAAACTGCTACTCAGTAAATAGTAAGTGTAGCCCGTGGCGGTTACGCCGTTGAAGCTGCGTGCTTTGCTGGTTTGAAACTCGCTATTACCCGAAGTGCCGGTATTTAAAACCGATTGTATCTGGGCTGCTGTTAAGCTGGTATCAGCAAAAAACGCTAAACACCCGCGCCCCTGAAAGCTGATGCTAATGTTATCACTAATCGTATCATTACCCGTCGGAAAAACCACTTGCGAGCCTGAAATAACCAATCCGCTTTTAGGCTTTTGCAGAGTTACGTAATCTGATCTATTAGCAGCAATATTATTAACGCTTTGTGTATCAGAAAAAATATCTGCGCCGGGCAGTACCGTACTAAAAATACTGCTGGTAACACCTTGCGGCAAAGTTTGTGAAGCATTAGGTGTAGGATATTTGTATTTGGCAGCCATTTGCGCTTTGACACCTTTGTCTACTACTAAACCCTTGCTGGTTGAGGTGGGAGCGAGGTAAGGCGTACTGCCATTAGTTTGAAATAAAGTCCATTGTACGCTGATGGTAGGGCCTACTAATAATTTGCTGTCCAAGTCCAAGGTGAGTTTTTTATCGTTATCTATAATCAAGCCTTTACCTATATCTTTCGGCTGGATACCTGATCGATTAAAAACCTCATTAATAGCTGCAACCAAGTTACTCTTATCAGTAGTTTGCAGATTATTTAGGTTACCCAGGGTTTCTTCATCCGGAATCATGGATGTGCCTATGCCCCAATCGCCATTTGCTTTGGGCCCGAATATGTACCAGGAATTGATATTAATATAAAAGTCGCCGTCGGTACCTGTATTTTGGTTAGAGGGGTTGGATGGACCACTGAGTACGCTTTTGCCATTAGTTCCGGCTGCGCCAGTATCACCTCTGGGGCCAGGGCCACCAGCCGGCCCATTCAGCATCGTAAAAGCTGGCTGCCAGCCTGATTCAGTTTTCTGGTAGAAAGTACCGTTTAAGGTGTTGATGTAAGTATCACCAATATCGCCAGCATTGGTTAAGGGTTGCCCCTTACCATACAGTACACTATTTGCCGTTGTGCTGCTGGCGGTGGCAGTAATTTGATAGGGTATTATCCAAGTGCCATTTACCTTTTGATAAAACACCTGCTTAACCGGGTCAATTATTACATCGCCATTATTACCCTGATTAGCTTGTGGTACACTGCTGGAAAAATTCAGCGTACTGCCTAGTGCGCTACTATCAGTAAGGCTTTTGGTAATAAACTGTAGCAGTGTGGCAAAAGAATACCGGTAATCGGCCCCATTGCTGACGAGTACGGAAACATTATCAGCGCTTATACTGAAGATTTCGTTGAGTTCACTTATTTTTAAATCAGTAGGCATCAGTCAGGAAGTTGTTAAGTGTGTTTAGGTTTACCGCATCATTATTGCCAGATGGATAATTAAAATCAGTACGGTCAATGCCGCGAATGCGTGGGCCAGCTTGGCGGGCGCTTTTGTTTTTACTGTTAAAAAACCATAAAGGGTAGTCGGCCTGCTTATCAAGCAGAAACTTCTCTACTTCGTTTACATGGGCATTGGCTATACTGCGTTGTTGCTGTACCAGCTTTACAATGGCAGAAGCACTTAAAGGCTCTGCATTATCATATCGCTTTATTACTGGTCCGGTTGGCGTATAGTGCACGGCATTGCTTTCAATAAAGCGGGCGAAAGTGAAGTAAACCATTGCCGGTGTTAAACCTTCATAGATAATTTCATAACCTTGCGGATCGGTATAGGTGCAGCCTTTATACAGGTCCTGATACTTGGGTGGCATGTTATCACTTAATATACCATCGGCTGTAAACCATTTAATTAATTCGTAATATAAAGCGTGGCCCAAAAAGGGTTTCAGGTCAAGTTCCTGTGCTTTTTTAATGAATACTTTAAGTCGCTCTGGTTTAATGTTGACAGAAATATCTTCATATTGCTGAAAGATAGAAGGCGCAATGATTCCCCACCCGCTCGCAGGAGTAACGTTGTTGTTTAACTCAATCATGATAGTTGATTATTAAAGGATAGCTATAGAACGCTGACCATCGCCTCGGCTTCAGCTTGTTTAAAGCCATAGGCATGTACCAGAATAGCCATTTTGTTAGCAGGCGGAATGCTGGATAGCAAAATTTGGTTGATACTGGTGCCGGCACTTATACCTGCGCTGTCATCTGCTACATTGCTGGGTACGGGTACAATGTTCCAATTGTTGGATGGATTTAAGTTTTGATAGAAGTTGCTGAACAGTTCAGCAAAAACCTCACTGAGTTCTAAACGGTCGGCTTGTGTATTGTCATTAAACTCGCATATCGCTTCTTTCTTTTCACCGCCATTACTTAAGCCAGATGATTTTTCGGCATTCACTAATTCTTTAGGTACTGAAAAGCCTTTGATAATGCGTGCTTCTACTGATTTTTCGGTTGTTTCAAATAGCTTATCATTGTTTTGAATGCTGTAGGGTTTAAACTCAGGTTTTGATGCTTCATCTTCATACTCAATAACGATGATTTTCTGCGAACTTTTAGCACCTTGAAACGTACCTAAGTCTTTTTCTAACTGTGATGGTACGTTTGCACTTTTATTAGCATCACTGTCAGGCGAACTGTTGTCGGCTTCTTCCCGGCGAGCTTGCATGAACAACATGGTAGAGGGCAGGAAACCGGTGGTTACTTCACGGTTGTTAAAAGTTTTGATGCCGGCTTCAGTTTCAAAATCTTCCCACACACTGTCAGCTTCTATCAAGGGGTAATCGTCCACTTCAGGGTTAAAGTAGTAAAGCTGACCTTTGTATTTGTCCCAGCCGCCAGCTTTTAGTACTTGGGCATCAATTACCTCCGGATCAGGGTTGTATTTATCCAGAAAGGTGATTTTGGAACGCATAATGCTTTTCCAGGTTTTACGGCTCCAGTCAGAATACAAGGCAAATTGCTCAGCTGTGTCGGCACAATCGGTATTGCCCATCCGTATGTCCTCAAACTTTACGTAGTTGGCTGAAGCTATCTGGTAGTTTGCATTGTAATTGACATGAATGCCAAATCCGCTGAATAAAGCTTTATCAGTAGCTACGGCTTTCAATAATTTAGCCAAGGTTAAACCTTGAGGGTTGATAACTTGTCTGCCCAGATTACTTTCTTCAAAACCATTGCCGCCTATAAATTTAGCTCTTTTACTCCAGCAATCTTTAGCCGTGGGGGAACCGCCCACCAGTTCCAGCATACGTTGCGGATAGGCATTATCCACATCGTAATTCAGTATGCCGTAAGTTTGGTTCGGCCTTACTTTAATACGACGTTCAATTTGTGGTAAGTAGGTTTTCATTTAATGTGCTTGGTGTTTTGTGTAACGGGTTGCGGGAATTAATTCAATGCGGGTAAGTAAGATGATTAGTTCGTAATTGTTGATGGATATACCCGCAACCCGTTGCACAAAACCCGCTACTAATTTAAACTGCTAAAGCTTCTAAAGCAGCCAGTGTACTGGCGTAAGTAACAGGGCCGGATTCATGAGCAATAGCTAAGGCACGTGGCGGGTAAGGTTCGCGCAATTTATCCGGGTTGGTAAGTTTAAGTTTGTAACCGCCTTCTACGGTTTCATCAGCTGCATTACGCTCGGCATCGGTAAGTACCAGGCCGTTTACGGCACCGAACAACTCTATTGCCGAATCTCCTGATTTGTAGTTGTTAATAACAATAGCTTTAACTCGCCCGTAGCCCATAGCACGCAGTTGTGCCTTTACAGCTACAGACAAACCGGCAATGTTAAAATCAATTTCTTCGGTATAACGTGGACCTACCTGCGTTTTAGCCAGTTTGGAAGTAGCATTGAAGCTGTTGTTGGTACCTTCAAATTTGTAGACTTTAGCACTGCTGGTAGCTGTTAAGTCGGTAATGACAAGCGGATTGTTAGTGTCATAAGTAAGTGCAATATCATCAGCGTTAAAAATGTAGATAACATCTTCAATACCTGAAGTAACCGGCTCAGCAGCACTCAGGCTAAAGCCCGCAGTAATTTTGTTGTATATAGACATGAAAATTAATAATTGAATAAGAGATGATTGGAGTGATTGATTCTTTATTTAGAAAAGGGATGGTATAAGTGAAAGAAAGCAGAATGGTAGGTTTAGGCTGATAGATTATTTCAATCAATCTTTCCTTCACTTATTTTACATCGGCTTATCAGGCAGATAGATAAAACAGCTCGTTAGCGAATTTGAAGTTTACAGCGGCTTTCATACGGGCTTTCATGCGTACTACGTTATCATTGGTATAAGGCTTCATGTACACGGTTGATAGCTCAGATGTATCACCCAATAAATCTACACCCAGAAAAAGGTTGGAACTACGGGCACCTAAAATGGTATTGGCCTGCCAGTGGTTCATGAGTTGTAATGGAATACCCAAGTAATCCATTTTCTTTTTATCGGTGAAGGCATTTAATACATTAGTAGCTTTGTTAGCCTGTGCCTGCGCGTAAGCATAACCTACGTGTAAAGGAATTTGCAGGTTAAAATCATCCTGAATACGATCGGCTGGGTCCAGTTGCGAAAAAACGCCGCTCAGTACATCCAGCACGTTGCTGGCATTGATGTAGCTTACTGTAGCTGCAGTTGAAGTACCGGTAAATGCTGCTGCTTTGCGGGTGTTTACCTCATTGTAGTTGCGTATCAGCTTAAAACTAGTGGCACTGACTACTTTTATAAAGTAAGATTGTCCTGCCACATCAATAGCTGGCGTACTGTTGGTAATATCTTTGCTGGTGCCGGTTATATTGGTTAGGGTAACTACATCGCCATCAGCTAGTGTAGCGGTGCTAGATACGGTAACTACACCATTGCTATCAATAGAAGTTGCCGACATAGAGGTGGACGATTTACCTAAGCCTACTTTGTAAACTCCTGATGCGCCTGCAATGCTGGGCAGCAAGCCGGTAAACGCGGCACTGAACGAAGCTTCTTTCGTAGCCGATTTGCCTAGCCAGTATAAGCGCTCATTAGCAATTTGTATTTTGGTTAGGTAGCGTTGCACCATAAAGTCTGAAAGGTCAACTACGCCTTCATAATCGCCGAAGGCACCTGGGGCCAGGCTTTGGGCTTCCCAGCTTTGCACCAGTTTGTCCCATTGTTCCTGTTTCATAAATTCGTATGCCACCGGGTCAAGATAGCTTTCGTTTTGCAGAGCGGTAGTTCCCTGATCGTTAAACATGCCTGAGGGATCTTGCAGTTTAACATCATCATCCACATCCAGAATGATTTTGCGCGATTTTACATCATTGATAACCGTGAGTAATCCGCGTTTTACAGAATCGGCTTCCAGCAGGGTGCTGGCCATAAATCCGGCTAAAGCTTCGCCGGCATAAGTGTTGTTGGTAAAGGTGAATTGAGGCATTTAGATTGGGTTGCGTGTGTGCTATGGCCAAAGGCCGGTATAAGTTTTATTGGATAAGGTTTTAGGTTGAAGTGTTCAGGTTGAAATATAGGTTACAGGCTGATTATTTTGCCGCTTGATATAAAGGCTTATTTTTTACCATGAACTGCATGTTTTACCGCATTTTTGGCTAAGTCAGATTGTGGCGCGAAAAAAGGCTGAGCTTCAGCTTTGGCCTTATTGCTGCGTTTGGAGCCTTCGGGCGTAAAGGTAGATTTGATTTCGTTTTTAATTTCATGACGGGTTTGCTTTAAGTGTGCGTTGGCTGTTTCCAATGCAGTTCGTGCTTCATTAAGCAGCGCATTTTGCGCATGTATTTTTGCTCGTAAAGCAGCTATGCTATTTTTTACCTCGTGCGATTTTACTTTGCCTTTCAGCTTACTTTCAGGCATATCTTCATCGTCGTCTTCAGCAGCCAGTTTGGCAGGAGCTACCGTTTGTACTTTGCCTGCTTGTGTAGTTAATTGTTGGCCGTCGGCTGTGGTGTACACATCGTCAACTGCGGGTTCGGTCATGTCTTCATCCTGGTAAACTTCGGTGCCGGCATCCAAATCGCCGGTGTGGTGAATAGGGCCTTTGTCGGTCATGGTTTGTTTGTTCATTACTTTTTTAAAAAAGTTCATCATCTTATCCAGCACAGTGGTGGTTTTCTGAATAAGGTCGGTGTTGTGCATGTTCATTGCTTGTTGAGGTGAATTATGAGGAGAAATTAAAATTTTATTAATGCAGCGCTGGTAAACAGCCGGAGCGGTGCTGGTACATTTTTTAAGTTGTGCGCTGTTGGTAACTGTGGCTTGATAATCTTCTATCTGATCAATAAAGCCTAAGGCAAGTGCCTGGTCGGCCGTCATCCAGGTGACGGCGTTGATGAGGCTGTGAATGGTTACTTCATCCAGCCCGGTTTTGTCTATATAAATTTGTGCCAGGCGCGATTGTACGGTGTTGAGCATCTGAATATCTTTCAGCAACTCATCGGCATTACCACCGCTATCAACCAGTGGTTTGTGTATCATGAGTAGCGCGTATTTGCTCATTACAATGGTATGCCCACCCATGGCTACAATAGAGGCAGCCGATGCAGCCAGCGCATCAATGTAAGTAGTAACATGACCTGTATATTTTTTAAGCAAATCGTAAATAGCAATGGCATCAAATGCGGAGCCTCCGGCCGAGCTGATATGCAGCTCTACATCCTGACCGCCGGCTGCTTCAAGCTGTTGCCGAATGCTGGCTGATGACAGGCTGCCGGAGCCTATAGCATCCTGATCGGTATCATAAAGATAAATGGGATAGGGCATGTGAAAGTTTTTATAAATTATTAGGTTACTGGTAATTAGGTTGTAGAATGATTTTACCAATATGGTTAATGAAAAATGCGATAAGGTTTAGATTATACTTAGTATGGAAGGAAATCTTTTGCCGATGTAATTTGCCGGATGGCTTTGGTTTGAAAGAACAATTCAAATATCAGAACTCTTTTTGAATGTTTTGGTGGCGCTGATTTGTCAGTAGTTTTTCAATGCTATCACTGATGTTGAAAGTTATGCTGATTGGCATAGTTCAAAGTTGCAAAAAGGTTTTTATATTAATGGTGACACTGGTTTGTCAGTATCCAGAGAAAAGCTGTTGAGGGCGCGCCAAATGGTGCGTTCATCTTTCCCGAACTTAACTTCAGCCTCCAACACGGCTTTGTTTTTATTAAGATTTCGGGTTTGCATCTGGGCTTGTATCCACAAATAAATTTCGCGGTAAACAAAAACTTTTTCGGTAATGAAGCCGGCTTTATACATTTCCATAAAGGTGCCGTTATCAAACAAGGTATTAGCGAGTTGAATGTTCATAAAATGTGCTTTATACTTTTGCAGTTCTTTGTGAGAATTAGGTTGAGTGTTTTATTTACGTTAGTGGATGTTCTTTCTTTTTGTATAAGAAGAAATGAACCAAAGAAAAACTTGAGGCTACGTTATGTTGCTATGTAAAGCTGTGCTGTAGCTAATTTCTACTACCCGCAACATTCCTGATGCCGCGGAAGAAAGGGTATTGGTGGTTCTGTGTTTAAAAATTTAGTTCCAACAATCATGCGTCATTGCAAGCGCTAGCGTGGCAATCTCTGAACTATGCCTGAACAGTTGACCTAATCCGCGCAGAGATGGCTTCGTACCTCGCCATGACGCGGTGGGAAGACTAGTAAGAAAGCAAACAGTGCGTAGGGCTGGCAGAAAAGCGGGCTAGCGTAGGGCTGGTGGGTAGAAGCTTTTTCTGCCTTGGCCTTTTTGGTTCTTTTGTGACTAAGACAAAAGTAACTAGGCCACTGCGGCCATGAGCAGACGAACATTAATATAAGTACAGCCTGAAATTACAGGAGTCACACAACACAAAAGAACTCTTGGCTCCTGGACTCTTGTTTCTTGGCTCTATAAACCTACAGATTCACTCTATTAACTGTTTGCGCCAGGATATTTTGTTGGTTGTTGATGTCTTTTACATCTACATAAATAGGAGGGAAGTTGTTGAGCATCTGGTAAGCCAGGGTATTAGCCAGATCTTTCTGGTCATTTACGGGTTGACTGTAATAGCGGTTAGCATTGCCGCCATCGGTAAAAATACCACCTATGGCATACCCCCGGCTTGGATTAGGGATGGAAAAATCGCGGCCACCATAAGCTACGTTAATGGCGCTAACCAAATTACGGGCCCAGGGGTTGCGCATGGCTTCTGAAACCACAACAGCTTCGCCCGAACGCAAGTAAGCATTGGTATTATCATGCCGGCTGTAACCAGACAGTAAAGCGCCACGCCCGTCAGACAGGTACTGGCCGCCCTGGGCAAAGCCTGGTTTTTGTTTCAGGATAGAAGCCAGGTTGCTGGCGCCGGCTGCAGCTACAATGGCTGTTTCGGCAATAGCTTTAGGTACGCCTATAATAGGAAGTCTGGCATCAGAACTCCAAATGCCCATAATAGCTTGTTTGGTATCAATAATAACCTGCGCAGCCGCGGCGGCTTGGTGGGCTTTAAAGGCAGCTTTGGCCGCCACCGTGTTTTTGCCGAAAATATTACCTACTGCACCGGATAGTTTATCTAACGTTTGCAGGTATTGCTTCTGATTAGCTGCTTCGGCTGCCATGCGGTCTTTATCAAGCTTGCCTTGTTTTACTTTGGCGTCCTGATCAAGCTTTAACTTCTTTTGACTGTATTCTTCTTCAACTTTAGCGGTACTCTCGCCTTTTTCTTTGGCAGCTGCTACAGCCTGATCGTATTCCATTTTAAGCAGTGCAGCTCTGTCCTGATATTCTTGCTGCCAGTTACCGGAGTCTTTGTCCTTTTGTACGGCTTCTTCCAGCGGTTTTTTATCGAAAGTATTGTTAGTGTCACTCTTGCTTTTATCATATTGTGCTTTGAGTTGTTCAATAACCGTTTTGGCTTTATCAACTGTTTCCTGCGCTTTATCTTGCTTATTCTTTAAATCATTAATTAAATTTTGTGTTTCAGCTGTTTGTTTTTGCTTTTGCAATGCGGCAATCTCCTCACCATAGCTGGCTACAAAGTTTGTATTATCTTGTTGAATTTTTTCCAGATCTTTTGCTTGCTTGCTATAATCCTCTTGCAGTTGTTGCAAGGCTAAGGCACGCGCATCCATACTGGCTTTATTCAACTCTTTCTGATAATCATCGAGCTTTTTAAGGTCCTCATTTTGAAATTTCTCATTAATGGCTGCCAGCGTAGCTGCATGTTCGCGTTCTAGTTGTTCAACCGTAGTAGCTGATGCCTGGTATTTCTTTTTTAGTTCTTTAAAATGAGCATTTGTATCTGCAATTTCCTTAGCATAGCCTTCCAGTACGGTTTGGCTCATGCGGGTTTGCGAGGCTATACGTTCTTCATTGGCTTGTGCCAGTATATTCGTTGTTTCATTAACTTGTTTTATGCGTGTTTGGTGAATTTGAGTTTGTTGCTGCTGTGTTTTCTTTTCATCGTTTTGTTGATTTTTAGCGTTATCCCGTCCTGCATTATAAGCATTAATTGCTTCATTTTTTAAATTTATTATACCTTGTTTTGCAGAAATGAATGCTTTGCTCATCTTATCACTGACATGGGTAACACCTGTAAAAGCTTGTAAAACCCCATCACCGATTTTTTTAAAATCTAGATGAACAATACCATCCAGTATTACCTTTACTGAATTAAGGCGGTTAATAACATTCTCCTTAATTGCATTCGATAATGCTTTTAAACTATCTACCGGGTGCAGAAAAGCATTAAATATACTCTCTCCAAAACCGGCAAGAGTATTTCGAATCATATCTACTACTTTGCCAACTGCAGAGATGGCGCCTTTAAGTTTAGTGATACCCTCCTTATTTTTTGTAAAATACTCAACCAATGATTCCAGCACGAGTAATAGCAGACCAAAGCCAGTAGTTTTAATAGCACCGCCCACACTGGTAAAGCCGGTTTTAACAGCGGTTAATCCTTGCTTCATCATGTTAAAGCCTGTTGTTGCATCTTGCAGGGTGGAACCGAAGTCGCCTGAAACAGGTGCCAGCCTTTCAAACGAACCTTTTAAGGCATCAACACTCCCCTTATGCAAATCAAATACTTCCCGGCTATTGGCCACTTTCTTTTCCTGCCGTTCAACCGATTGCGATACTGTTTGGAGCAGTGTGTTTAGCTGGGTTAGTTCTTTACTGTGATCGCCTTCGGCCTGCGATAAGGCGGTGTACTGGTTTTGTAGAGATTGCAGTAATGCTTTGTTCTGCTCTAACGAGCCTTTAGATAAGTTCAGCGCTTTGATGTTGCTGTCAATCTGTGCCGTATTTTCTTTAATTGCATCTTTAGCGATACGCACCTGAGTGGCCACATCCTGATAGGCCTTGGTGTTCTTTTCACCACTTGTAGTAAGCTCGTTCTGTCTTTGCAGTAACTTCTCCAGTTCTGCATTCAAAGCAATTACATCATTTTTAAGCTTGTCGGTATTAATATTTACCTCATTAACAGCCTGATTTTGTAAATTCTTATTCATAATAGACTATATGTTTGTTGTGCCATTTGGCATAATTTATAACTAAAAAAATAGCAGTGTTCACAACTGCTTTTTACTTTTTCTTTTTAAAGCCTGGATATTCTGTTAATAACACATCTGAAATCATCACGTAATATAAACTATCCGCAAAAGTGTAATGTTCAGGATTGTATCCTACATCCTTGGGGTTTATTGAACTCGTTTTAGGATTGGGTTTAAAACTATACCATTTAGCATTGTCAGCGCCCCATGTTGTTGTGCTGTCTTTACCTATATATTCACCAATACAGGCTGTATTTGCTTTGTAAAAGCTGTCTCGTGTAAAAGTTAGTGCTACAAAGTCCATGTTCAACTTTAGAGTTGTATCTAACTGGTCTTTCATCTTTCTTTTCTGCCATTCCTCAATGTTCATTTTGTCAATATCAGCAGCTCCGATGGGCCTGAACTTCCTATAAATTGTCATCTTATTCCACATCGTATCTTTGTCATTCATGTATTCTGTTAAGGCATACAACTTATCGCCTGGTTTAACATAGTTCCAGGTGTTATTTGAGTCCCATGTACATAAGTTTCCAAAAAACCACGCTAGAATAAAAATTCCAATGATAACAGAAAGAAGCGTAAAAAACATTCGGTTAAAACCATCTCCAGAGCTGAAAAAGCCGGTTACAATTTCATAAAAGGCGCGCTTTTCTGCATAATCTTTAATTTCTCTAAAATCTGCCATATTGTAACAAGGTGCTAGTATAGTTGATGAATATAAAATGAGTACTCTAGAAAAGCAGGTATTATTCTTAGCAAATTTTGAGCTATGGTACAAAATCTTACCCCAGCTTCACCAGTTCTACTTTGGTGGGCTGACCTTTGCGCCAGCTGTCAATTTTGTTAATGTAATAGTATGCGCTATCTTGCTGCAGGTATACGGGAATAAGCAGATTAAGTTCCAGTATATCGCGTGGAGTAAGCAGAAAATAGCGCACTACTTTTTTGCTGCGTTGCAGTACTTTTTCCAGTTCGGGGTAGTACGTGAGGCGCAGCTTATCAAACAGCAAGCTGTACGCTCCGCCGGTTTTATCAAAGTAGGGAGTACACAACGTATCATTATATACCTGGCTGGTGGTGCCATCGGTAAACTTTACATTGCGGTTCAGTTTTAATAAGTCAACGGTATCATGTATCAGGATGCGCGGCTGCGTATTGATGCTGAAATCTGAGGCATTGACATCGGTACTGGTATCCACCTTCAAAATCTGGGCTATAGTGCCACCTATGTATGGCCGGTTTAGGGTAGGGGCGAACTGGCTTTCAAACAAATCGGCCGATGCGGCCAGAGTTTTATCTTTAACCAATATCTGGGCGTCAGCAAAGGTTTGGGGGAGCACGTTATCATCCTGCTTATACTTCAGGTTGTTTACTTGTGCATAACCTCCCAACTGAAAGCTAATCGTCTTGCCCTGGTTCAGGCACTTACTGGTCCAGTCGCGGGCAAGCGGAATATGGTTAACAATATCGCGCAGTGAGGCTAGCGTAACCGTACGAGTGGTGTTATCGGTTTGGCAGATAATACCGAAGCGCTGCAAAGTGTCTTTCAGTAAATCTTTCTGACCAATGTCGGGGAAGATGCGCTCACATTGCACCAGATCGCCGTATTGCACCTCGTTGGTATTTTTTACGGTTATGGTAAAGGTTGAGCCGGCTTCAATAGTGGCCGTAGTGGTTTTCTTATCATCCAGCTCATACCACATTTTAACACTTTGGCCAGCGGCCAAGTCAACATCGCCAGATATTTTTACGTTTTCAAAACGCTGATAATAGGCGTTGCCGCTTACCTTGGTGGCCGTATCATCAAAAGTTAAGTTGTGTGTTACCAGGTGGGTATCTTCATTTTTAACCGGATCATACCGCACAATATGAATACTGATGGTAGCCGGGTCATGCCACTTGCCGATTGTATTTACCACCAATACCGCCGACACGTTTACCTGAATAGCCGTTTTAGCCTTTGCCGGATTGCTATAGCTGGAATTGGGCACGTTGCTGTAACGCTTGCCCATATCGCTCACCACATTATCAAATTGGATAATGCCCGTACGGTCGGTACGACTATTCCCCACTACCTGGTTGCTGCTCTTTTTAACGCTTACATTATTGCTACCAGCCGATGCCAGGTATTCTGCACTATGCTCAAAACTATCATTAGCAAACTGTACAATCAGCTTTTTGTACAAACATTCGTTAACCAGAAAGCTGCTTGGGTTAATGGTATAACCAGTAGGTTGCACCATCATCTCGATAGCCGTTTTCAGAAAAAAGCCCGGCCTGAGGTGGCGTACATCAATAGTAGGGGTATCGCTAAAATTAGCATCTATTTTCCCGTAATCTACAATGGGCCAAATCCAGCCATCCAGCTTGGTTTGCGATTGCATAACGTTCTGTAAGCTCCATTCATGCTCGTACTTGTTTTTCCAATTGGCATTGTACCATAGCGTGGAAGTGGTATCACCCACATCGTACAGCTTGCCATCAATGCTGTCAAAAAAATCAACGTTGCCCGATAAAATGGTAACACTGGCTGTATCCTGATCTATGCTGTTCAGTTCGCCAATGCCATACGGAATGATTTCTAAGCCATCTTGCACCAGCTTGGCGGCATATTGGGTATAAGGTAGGCAGTTCGTAAAAGCTACATCGTCGGGGTAGCCTAAAATCTGACGGTTGTTTTGGGTAAGAGGCAGCTTAAACTGGTTGCTGGTGTTACCTTGTTGGTTTTTTACTTCGGCCAGGTTATTAATTTGAAACGATAACGCTATCAAGCTGTCATCGCTCAAATCAACCAATTGGTCGTTCAGGTAAAGTTGAAGAGATTGCATGAGGAATGGCTAAGGGTAGAAGGATGAATGGACTGAATAATGGCACTGCTAAACCTAGTTGTAAATTTAAAAGCACTAACAAGTACAAAAGTCTTGGTTCTTGATTCTTAATTCTAGAATTACTGTGTTTGTATATTTAAACTTGGCAGGTTGAAAGTTACACTAAAAGGCGCCTGACCATTGCGGGTTTCGTACTCGGCAAAGGTGGCGGTGTTCAGCACCACAGTTTGCCATTGCACCGGACTCTTGCTCACGAGCATTTGTAATTTAGGCGAGTATTTGAGCGACTGTAAACCTTTAATATCAGCTACAGATAGATCCTCAGCCATGACCTTCATCTTTTGCCCGGCACTTTTGCTGATCACTTCTTCAATGCTATCCTGAACGGCCCAATCCTGCACATAGTTTTTAACAATAACAGCATTCTGCACATCCAGCGTCACTTCCTGATTGTATATAAAACGATAATAGTTCCAGCAACCTGTCAGTCCAATCCACCGCAGGTAAACCGATTGGTCATCCACCGCATTATCAATCCTGATGGTTTGCGTTTGCGTGATGGTATGAACGCCCTCCGCATTATTATACTTCAGCACTAAATTGAAATAGTAAACCTGATTGGTAAAAGGTATGTTAATCAGCAAACGGTTCAAGCCAATATATTCAGCCACCGGCAAAGTAATAGGCTGACTAGGCTCCGGCTGTCTGTAAATAACTAACCGACTGCCATCCTGATTTAGTAAAAAGGAGCTGTCTTCATTCAATAAGTTGATAGTTCGTACACCGCTTGGTAAAGGGTTGCGGTTAATATCCAAAGGCGTAATTTCAGCGTAAATGGCTAAGCCGGCTAAATCTTCACTGTAAATAAAACCAATATCAAAAGGGTAGCTGTTGCTGTAAGCAGGTTCAGTAAAATCGGTAACCCAACGTGCACGCATACTAGCAGATAGTACCCTTTTAAAAGGAACATAAGCAGCCAAATTACCACCATAAACATCGCCCAGTTGTTTAGCTGCATACACTACATAAAAAGGGTTATCCAAGCTAATATATTACTGATTGGTTTGCCCGTCCCATTCTTCGGCATAGCTAACGGTATAGCTGGCGCTCAGGTTATCATCCCTGAAGTTGGTTTGGGTAAAATCACTATCATCTTTGGCCCGCAGCAAGCTTTGTAAAAAGCTGGATAAATCAGCCCTCACCAAACCCTTGTTGTTCGGGCGGTGGGTGCAGGTAATGGCTTCTGTTAGACTGGTTAGCTTGCTTTGATAAGTGATTCGGGTTTTGACTTTGTAATAAGGCCGCAGCTTATCAATATTCATAAAGCCGCTTATATTAATGCCTGTACTATTTAAATAAGGCTGATTTAATACCAAAGTGCCATTGGCATTTATAAGTAAAACCTGATAAACGTTGTTGTATGGTCCGGCATTTAAATATACCAGATCGCCTTTAGCTAAGCTGACCGTTTGGCCGTTGATAATGGTGCTTAAAACACCATTAATAGTTACCGTAATGTTGAGCGTTGCCGGATTGGGTGTAATGCTGGTTACTTCAAAATCTTTACGTTGGTAAGTAAACACTACCGGGTTAAAAGCAGCATTCCACCGGCTACTGTTACCATCGTTCAGCGCAACTGTTGGATCATCAGTAAGCAGGCTGTTTGTAATACCGAGGTTAAAAGCTAAAATATCAGTACAGCCGGTTGCATCTTCAATATAAGCCGTGTATGCTCCTCCGGCTAGTTGACTGAAGGTAGAGCTGCTTTGATAAGTACTACCATCTAAGCTGTACTGTAGCGGCAAATGAGTGGAACTGGCCGATATGGTAATCTGACCATCGTGCGCACCTGCCGTACTTTCCTTTTTATTAATGCTGATGGTGCTGATTTTGGCATCGCAAATACCAGGTGGCGTATAAGTGCTTATATTGGGTGTTACGGTGCCTACAATATGTATATCGTAGGTAAAAAAGCTGTCCTCGGTAGTATCTTCAATAAGCATCTCCTCACCAATAAGATACAATGATCCAGGTATCTGCACCATTTTTACAGGCTGAGCCATGCCGTTTATAGATTCTTGGTATGATACTGATGCGTAGTTGCCTGCAACTTCATATCCATTTTCATCTGTTAGCTTTATATAAACGTCAGCGTACTGGCGAGTGCCAATAATGTCCAAACTAGAAGGTAGACTTTGTGACTGGTCGTTGGTTGCCCAATCTGTACGAGGAACGGATATAGTTTTAAGATTGTCTTTAAAAATTTGTGGAATGATAGACATACAAAGTGGGAAAGAAGAAAGTGATAGAAGATGAGGAAACAAACGATAATAGCAGCAAGCCAGAAATTGATGCAGTGTATACAAACAGTTTAAAACCGGTCAAAATACATGGTGTTTAAGTTAAGCGTAATACTGACGCCTGTAGTATTGACATCGTACTTGTTGTAAACTGGTAAGCATTTGGCTTTAGTGCCTGCTTTTATTTTGAAATAACGCCCCTCTCCTTCACGGTAGGTGGACGCTTTTACTAAAAATTCGTTGGCTAATTGTAGCGCCTGCGTTATGTAGGTTTCATTATCGGCCGTGTACTGGTCAAAATCGGTTTTGAACAGAAATTCCAGGTAAAGTGTGAAAATGTTATCGACAGAGCCATTCAGTGCCGGCGTGAGTTCGATAGATTGCAGCGGGTACATAAACACGCACGGAAACTGTTGATCGTCGGCTAATTGATTTAGCTCGTTAGCGGTACCATAGGCAAATGCCGGGTTGCCGCTCAGGTTTTTCACAACAGCCTCGATAGAATTGCGAATAGGCATAGGGTTAGTAATTAAAGGAATTGAGTAGAAGATTAAATAATAGCAAGTACACCAGCCTGCCAATAATTGAGTACGAACCAAAAATTTACTTTTGTGCTTGTAGCAACTCAGCATAACGTTTCTGGAAAGCCGCTTCTGTTTTATTGAGCAGCAACTTGGTGAGTACCGTATTGTAAGGCAGATTAAGTACCGTATTCCAGCGGGTTACATCACCACTGGCCAGGGCATTGACGGCATTGACGTATCGGAATTTTTCAAACTCGCGGATGCCTGCTTTTTGTTCAAGCGCTGTAGCAGGTGTTGCCAAAAGCCGGTTTTCGGTTTCGATAAGTTGGGATAGCTCAAAAAAAAATATCGGGCAATAGGTAGTGCATCAGTAACCGGTAATTGCTCTACCTGTTCGGTAAAGGCTGCGGCCTGGTACTCATCATAAGGCATACCAGTGGCCCGGGTGTAAAAGTAATGCGCTAAAATCTGGCTGCACAGTTTTAAAGATGGGTTGAACTGATCTTTCCAATCAGCTTCACCGTATTGATTGATGTGAGCGTTTATTTCATCAGCAATCAAATCGCGTGCTGCCAGGAAAGCACCGGCTGGCTCAACCGATAGGTTTTTAATAACCTGAACGGTGCGGGGTTTGCCCTCTATCAAAAAAGTAATCTGTTTGGGAATAGCCTCGGCATTGTAAAGGTATTTTATCTCATGTGCCAGCGTAGCTATCGGTTCACTAAATTGTTGCAAGTCCATAAAGCTGCTCACATTTTTTAACTCCTGTAAGGGCACACCCGATAGGATATGAATAGCATCCAAGTCAGTTAAATTAGACGTATCCTGCATTTGCATCAGTTGCCCTAGCCGTAGCTCATTCAATTGGGTAGGAATCTGAATAGTTAATTTGCCACCGTTAACGGGTATAGTTTTTTTAATCATTTTTTATAAAATAGTAATTAATGAAAAGCGGTTACTAAAAGATGAATGGTAGTTATACTACAGCTATAGATGTTGTCTATAAATAGCAGTAATTATTATAAGAAGTCTGAAACTTCGCTCATTTGAGGTTTAGTAACTACCAGTGGAAGCTTGGATTGGGTTTTAGCCGAACCTGCTACTTTTAATTTGTTCAAAGCTATATAGCGTAATGGGTCAATCAGGTGGTTCCAACTATCAGCCGGTTCATTAGTGGGGCGACCGGAAGTATCAGTTTTCCATTGGTATCTTTCTAGTTCACGGCGCAGGTTAATGCTGCTGCGGGTTACATTAATAGGGTAACGTTTTAAAATATCAATTGAGTTTTTTACACTATCGGGCCCTTTGCGGGCACCAACAATGTTCCACCCTAAGCGGCGTAATTCTTCAATTGATTTGGGTTCGGCACTATCAGCAATAATTTCGGTATGTTGGCTAATACCTGCTATCTTTAACTTTACTGAGATATCCGGATTGGTCAGATTGGTTTCATAAAGAATTTCGTTTACCCAGAGTTCGCCATTTTGCATGAACACTTCAATAACGCCGGTCTGGTCGTTAGTAAAGCCAAAATCTAATCCGCAAGCCAGGCGTTTAGCTGTGTTAGGTATAGGGTCACAAACTAACCAGTTGGTGAGTACCAAGCCGGTAATCTTTCCTGTTAAACCACGGGCATATACCTTCCACTGCTCGGTATCAATTTGTTGTAAACTCTCAATTTTGGTGCGCATCTGCTCACTCAAAAAAGGGTTATGCCGATGGTCGGAGATAATGAGTTGCACTTCAGGGCGGCCCAATAATTTGTCGTGCACCCAAAAAGCGGCATTAGGGTTGTAATCTAAAAAAATACGCTTGCGGGTACGCAAGGCCAGTTCGGTGTAAATATCATAATCTATACCGTTAGCTTCGTTTACAAACAAATAATCGCGTTTGCCCGATTTGGCGTCTTGAGCATTGCCATAGCTTTTAAACTCCATTAAAGAACCGTTTGCAAACTCATAAATCCGGTCGGTTTTGTTAAATAGTTTAACCATCCGCTGCAACGTTACCGATTGACTAAAAATAGTTTGAGCATCGCGCAGAGCGCCAGCTTTCAGATTAGGTATGTCTTGACCGACTATGGTGATAATTTGCTTTTCCTGCTCACAGGCTAATGCAAAAAGTACCTGCAAAATGGCATAAGTTTTACCTGAACTGGTACCGCCTTGATTAACCACAACCTGAGCTGTGGCTGCATAGTTATGTTTAAATAAAATGGAAGTCTGCATTTATGATAATTATAGCGTAATAAAGTGATTATAAATGAGGTGTAGGAAACCTGCAATTGTACGGTGTTGCATTATATTCAACAGTTCTGCTGGCAGAGGAAGGAATTTGTTAAGAATATATATTGCGGATGGCTGTGTGCTGAATGGCCCTTTGTAGAGTAGGGGAGCAAGACTATAAAGTCACCTCTTTTTCGCTTCCTGCTGGTATAGGACCGGTTACCTGTATTTCTACTTTAAGGTTAGCGGCCAAGTTGCTGTAGTCATCAGTTTCACTTTTATCGGTCCAGCCTATGCTTTTTAAGGCAAAAATGGCTCCGGTAGCCGAAGTAAAGTGTAGCTTTTTTTCGTACTCTGATTCAATTTGAAGTCGTGCTCGTTTTAATATGGCAGCAAAGCGGCCACTGGTTTCGTATTGTTCAAAAGCTTGCCGGCTCTCAAACCCCAGATAAAGAGCCAAGCCACTTAAAGTAGCTGGTTGTGGTTCGCGATCCCAAACCTTTTGTTGTATGGTTTCTGTAATGCTTTTTGCTGTGGTTTTTACTGGAGTATCTTCCAGGTGGTATTCACCCTCTATCCAGTTAAAATATTTAGTGATAAGGTGTGTTAATTCATTAGTAGAATTAAACAGTAAGAATTTACGTTTCATTTATGATAAGTGTGCCGAATGGCATATAGGTTTTGTAAAAGTAAAACATTGATTTGAGAAATGCAAATATTTTTAGCATTTTATTGATAGCGATTGAGTTGGTAGTGTTAACGATTTGATTTTACGTTGTAGCGCTAATGATTGTATCACTGTAACAACAAAGCTGCAATTATAATTACAGGTATTATAAAACATATTGAAATGTTATTTGCTATAAAAAGCTTTTGCAGGCCTGTTAAAAACTGCTAACTAATGCTCAACTTTGTAATATTATGAAACCCGGAGATAAAGTAATTTGCATCAACGATAAGATTGACCCTGATAAAGCGGAAGAAATACGCCGCGACTTTGAAATCTGGATAACTAGAGATAAAGAATATACCATACGCGAAATATTGGATAATGATGGTATTGCCACAGGCATATTGTTGGAAGAAGTACATAATTTTCCTAAATTTTTCCGGTTAATTAACCGTTACCAAGAGCCGGCTTTTGCTATCTGGCGTTTCCGTAAGCTTAGCTATGCTACTACCGAACAAGCCGAAGAGGTTAGCGAAGAGTTGGTAGAAGTGGGTAGTCCGGGTAAAGAACGTAAGCAAGAGTCTTAACTATCATTATCTTCATCTTTCATATACTTATAATATTATGATTATTCGTCAGGCAGTATTGGCTGATTTAGTGCCTTTAATGCAAACCATACGTGAGGTGGTTGCGGCCATGCAGGCCTGCGGCAATACTCAATGGGATGATACTTACCCCAATACCGAAGTTTTTACCCAAGATATAGCACAAAACTACTTGTGGATAGCTGATGTGGATGGTGCCATAGGTGGTGTATTAGCTATTACCGACCAAAAAGAACCTGAATACGCCCAAATACCCGAATGGAATACTCCTGAACCGGCCATTGTATTACACCGGCTGGCTGTAAACCCTAATTACCAGGGTATGGGTATAGCCGCCGCTTTATTGCAACAAGCCGAAGCCGAAGCTGCCAAACACCAGATTCAACGTATATTTTTAGATACTAATTCGGTGAACCGTGCTATGCAAAACCTATCCATGAAACTAGGTTATCATCTGGCTGGTGAAATTACGCTGGCTTTCCGGCCGGGGTTGCGCTTTATGTGCTATGAAAAGCGCTTAGCAGGTCTGGTTTAAACAGAGCTTTGTATTGCCAAGCTGTGTAACTAATTATAGTTAAACCAAAGCTATCATAAATAAATTCGCCTGATGCATGCCACCTCGCCTAAGCCATCTAAAACTGTAGCATTGGTTATTAGCCTGCTTATTCCTTTAGCTATAGGTATAACGGCTTCGATGGTTACCCGTCCGCAAATTGCTGGCTGGTATGCTGCTTTGCACAAACCTGCATTCAATCCGCCTAATTGGTTGTTTGGCCCGGTATGGACTATCATTTACATTTTAATGGGCATAGCAGCCTGGCTGGTTTGGCAAAAGCGAAGTTCAAGTCAGCTGTATAGTTCGGCAATGTTCATTTATGTTGTGCAACTCGTGCTTAACTTTTCATGGTCAATGGTGTTTTTCGGTTTGCATCAAATAGCTGGCGCATTGGCTGTTATTACTCTGCTATGGATGAGTATAGGCATCGCTATTTACTACTTTTCTAAATTCAGCCGTGTGGCTGGTTGGTTGTTGGTGCCGTATTTATTATGGGTTAGTTATGCCTCTGCACTAAATCTGTATATTTACCTGCTGAACCGGTAATGCTAATTGATGTAATGTTGCCGGTAACAGACTAATATTGTTGTTATGCTGAAGAAAATCTGGCTTTCTGCTGCCTTGTTACTAATTAACCTGATGATCTGCCGGGCTGATACTATCCCCATCCGTCATTTTGTAATTAAGGAAAATCCTTTTGCACAGGAGCAAATTGCCATAGTAGCTACCGATTCGCTGGAACGTATTCAAGAAAACGTGAATGGCTTATACAACTTTACCATTAATGGTTTTGAAAGCGAACTGAATTTTCAACAGGGTACCGCATTTTACCGGCATAAAATTGAGCGTTCTACGTTCATGTTTGTCCGCCATCAGGATACTACTGGTACGCATTCAATCTTATACTACGTATTTAAGCATGGCGATAAACTGAGCCCTTGGCATATCAGCTGGATGTTGCTGCTGGCTATACCTTTAATTATCATTTTTGCCGGATATTTGTTTAAGCGGTTCCTGATTATCGCAGCTATTGTATTGGTTATTTTCCTGTATTTCAACCATCATAACGGCTTGAGCATTCCCAACTTTTTCGAAAGCATTTTTGATGGGCTAAAATCGCTTTTTGCTAAAGCTTAGCCAAAGCGATAGTATTTCAATTTTATGTCATATATGTTGATTGGCATACATGAATGTTAAAAATCCAGGTCACAATCGTACAATTCATTCTCTACCAATTGCGTCAGTATGTGCTTTAACAATGCCTCACGTGCCCAGCGTTGTTCGGTAGGAGTGGCGTCTTGCTGGTACCAGGGTAAAGGCTCGCTGATTGAAATTTCAGCTGTATATACATATTTTTTCTGCGGGTGCATACGGGCACCTTTATAACTGTTAAATTTTTTCGATTTAATGAATTTGGCAAACTGTTTTACCGGAATATGCAGCTGCAAACATTCATCTAAGGTGTTCTTGTAATCCTGTTTATCTTCCAGCCACAAAATTAGGTGCTGACCATTAAGCTCGTGGTCAGCAATGGCAATGCGGCCATAATTATAATCTACAGAAATAATAAGCCACCATAGCTCATTACGGGTTTTGGTATTTAACTTAATCATTAGAATATTTTATTAAAAAGTGATTGTTGGTGTAATGGAAATTTAGTCTTTGAAAGAGGTATAGCTATAATTTATAGCTGCAAGGGTAATTGGCAGGAGTAAAACTTGTTGCTGCCTGCCGTTATAAAAAAATTACTAAAGCAAGGTTCCTGAATCAGAACTGAGGTTGCCAGTTTGGAAGATATTCCCGAATAGCAGCTAATTCATGCCGGTATTTATGGCAAGCCGCTTGATAACCTTGGTAGCGTAATTTTTCTTGATGTGTTCTGTGTTTAGATGAACGGGTACAAGGTTTGGTTGAGCTTTGATGGTTCTCTTTCCTGAAGGCAGAATAAGCGAGATACATATAAGTAAGTGATTGATCTTAGTGTAATAAAAGGGTTTAGATATAAGCAGTGATTGAGTGAGTAAAATGCCTAGTATTAAGCTGAGTTGAAAAATATATTTGATGGTTTCATGAATTTTGTATTTCTTTGAATTGTTACAGAACAAAAATAAAGAAATTTCTTTATTAATGTCAAGGGGAAGTTATTAACATTTTTGTTTTTTATGGAAATTGCAACCAAGCCCAACAAGATCAAAACCGTTCGACCGGAAACATTAGAGTTTATCATTCTTTATAATCAGCTTAAAGGAAAGGCTTTTAACGGTAATGCTGAGCTTGCTGAAGCTTTAGGGTTTAACTCGCCCAGCTCGATTACAGAAATTATAAAGAGTAGGCAGAATATAGATACAGAAAAGCTGCGCACCTTTAAAGAGAAGTATAAAGCATTTCTGGATGGTACCGCTGTTGTACCTGCCGCACCTGCCAAACCTTTTCTAGGTATCCCAATGTATGAAGTTACGGCAACGGCATCGGGGGTGGAGGTGTACAATGATATTAATGATACACAACCCGTAGGGCACATGTATTTTCCGGGTATTGAAGATTGTGATTTTGCCTTACCTGTTTGGGGGCACTCCATGTACCCTTATCTGGAAAATGGCTGCTGGGTGGCGCTCAAAATTATTCACGATAAAAAAATACTGCCTGGCGAGGTGTATTACATTGAATGGGGCGACTACCGGATGTACAAACGCTTGCTTATTGGCGATAAGGAAGATGAAGTAATAGCCCATTCGGACAATACTACCGAAATGGTAGCCGGCCGATTGAAATATGCTCCGTTTACTATCAAGCGCTCCGAAATCAAGAAGCTTTGCTTGGTTAAAGATATTCATAAAAAGCACAACCACTGAGGAGCGTGATTTTGTAACCAGCCCTTGCTGTATTCGGTAGCGAAAGCGTTATATTTGGTTATAAACCATCTAACTATGAAACCTGTACAGCCATTATCAAGGCGCAAGTTTTTGCATAACGTTGCCGTAGGCGCCGGTGCATTAACTATTGGCCCGTCTTTACTTTCATTAGCCGCTGGTAAGCCAGCCAAAAAGTTAGGCATAGCCTTGGTTGGCTTGGGTATGTACAGCACCGGGCAACTGGCGCCAGCCTTACAACATACCGAGCATTGCTACTTGGCAGGTATTGTAACCGGTACGCCTGCTAAAGCTGAAACTTGGAGCCAGAAATATAATATACCTGCCAAAAACATCTACAACTATCAGAATTTTGATAGCATTAAAGATAATCCTGATATCGATATTGTATATGTGGTGCTGCCTGTAGCGCTGCATAAAGAATATACCATCAGAGCGGCTAAAGCTGGTAAGCATGTCATTTGTGAAAAGCCTATGGCTATAAGTGCGCAGGAATGCCGGGATATGATTGCAGCTTGTAAGCAAGCTAACCGGATGCTGTCTATCGGTTATCGGTTGCATTTTGACCCATATCACCAAGAAACTATGAGGCTAGGGCAAAAACAAGTATTTGGAAAGCTTACAGCATTTGAGGCCGCTAACGGCTTTGTTTGGGGAAGTGACCCGAATGCCTGGCGTTTGAAAAAAGCACTGGCTGGTGGCGGCGGATTAATGGATATGGGTATTTATACCATACAGGCGGCACGCTATACTACCGGTATGGAGCCCCTAGCAGTTACAGCCCGGCAGGAAAAAACCAAGCCTGAACTATTTAAAGAGGTTGACGAAACTGTGTTTTTTGAACTGGAGTTTCCCAACGGTTTAAAGGCGCAATGTAAAAGCAGCTATAATAATAATTGGAGCAGCCTGAAAGCCACAGCGCAACATGGTGGTTTTGAACTGAACCCGGCTTTTCCGTACAATGGCATAAAAGGCAAATCAACTCAAGGTACTTTCAACTATCCGCCCATGATACAGCAGGCAGCACAAATGGATAATTTTGCGCAATGTGTTCTATCTGGACAGGCCACCAGCGTTCCGGGTGAGGAAGGTTTGAAAGATATGAAGGTAATTGAAGCCATTTACCGTAGTTTGGATCATGGAGGCCGGCGTGAGCTGGTATAAATGAGAATTAATAAAATCTATTCAGTAATCATGGGTAGGGTGAAGTAAAAGTTAGATCCTTCACCTTCCGTACTTTGAACGCCAATATAGCCATCATGACGGGTAATAATATCATGGCAAATGTATAAACCCATACCAGTTCCTTTCACTGCCGAATCATAATCAACCCGGTAGGCTTTTTTGAATAGGTTGCCCAGGTTTTGGGTGGCTATGCCCATGCCATAATCACGTATGCTTAACGTGGCAGTAGCTTCGGCAAGCATTAAATCTACCTTAACTATCTGCCGGCCGGGAGAATATTTAATAGCATTGATAAGCAAGTTATTGATTACCTGTCCTAAATCCTGCCGGTCGCCATTGATCCATACAGTAGGCAAACTTTCAGGAAGTTGTACTTCATGACTAGAGGTAATAGCTTGTACATGGTCGGTAATTTCATTAAGCAACTCATCTAATCTGAAAATTTGCATACGCAAGCTCGGTTGGTAAATGGTGCTTTGCGTATGGATAAAATAATCATGAATGATGTTTTTAAGTCTCTCGGCCGATTGCATTGTGCGCTGAATAATTTGTCCCATCTTGGCTGATTGGTCAGTTGTTTTAATCATGCGGTCCAGCAGTTGTAAGTAGCCTTGTATGCTGGTTAGTGGCGTATTCACTTCATGAGTAACAATGCTGAGTAGCTCATCTTTGCGTAAGTCTGATAATTTGCGTGGGGTAATGTCTAACGTGGTGCCGGCAAGCTTTACGGGGGTATCTTGTTCTGTTATCAATAAGCCTTCTGCCTGTATCCAGTGCAGGGTACCATCAGGATGGTTAATACGGTACTCGGCGTAATAAAATTCTTTTTGCCGGCTGATAACTTGCGCCAAATTTTGCTGCATCAATGGCAAATCTTCTTCATAAATGATGGATTGTAAGCGTTCGTAGCTCAAGTCAGCATACGGGTGTAATCCGAAGTTTTGCTTACAACTGGCCGTGCAGGTTAAATGCAAAGTTTTTAAATCCAGCTCCCAAAAACCTAAATGAATATGGTTCATGGCGGCTTGTAAATGCGAATCAACAACCAACTGCGGAGGTGGTAAATTTGAAGTATCAGAAAAGCCAAGCAACTGCATAGGTGTAATTAGTTTAGGTAAAATAAACTTAGTATATTTTTCTTACCAAACCAATTAATTATTCGAATAAGGAGTAAGATGTGGGATTAAACTGGTAATACAACTTACTGATGCACAGGGTTGTGCTAAGTGATGGTCCAGTACTTCTACAAACAGTTTAATTGTTGCAGAAAAATTATAATCAATTACCGTTTAACGGAGCGTATTTTCTGATCAGTTCAACCAGTGCGCTAATGTTAAATGGCTTTTCCAGATAACCATCTGCGCCGCATTTTTCTGCCAACTTATCCAGGTGGGGCATGGTAGAAACCAGTACTACCGGAATATGGCGTGTTTGCTCATCAGATTTAATTTGTTGACATAATTGACTGCCACGCGGGCCGGGCAGCAATTCGTCCATTAATACCAAGTCAGGATTAACTTCACTGAATTGATTGACAACGCTACCATCAACAGAGGATATTACTTCATAACCATCATCTTTTAAAATGTAGTCAATAATATCACGAATGTCTGGGTTGTCTTCAACTACTACAATTTTCACCAGGTTTGTATTATTGGTTAAATTAATTTTATAATAAACAAAAGTAAGTATATTATTAATACAATACTTCGCTACGCTTTAGAATAATTACTACTTATAGCTTGCCGATTTAGCTGCAAAGTTGCAAATATTTATCATTTAATAATTATAGCTGCTTTATTAATATCTGTGTGTCAGGCTTTTTTTACAATGCAGCGCATTTTAATTTGTTATTAAGAATATTGGCGGTTAAACGTTTTTCCTAAAATATAGTTCGCGATAAATTTTCCACTTGCAGTCAGGCTTCAAAGATTCTCTTTCCAGAATCATGAGCCGGTCGGCTATAAATTTTTCCTGAAATAATTCATTGGTAAATATAGGCCATAGCAGTAAAAATTGATCAATAGAAATATTTTTAGCCACGGTAACATGTGGGGTAATTACCTCACCTACATTTAAATGCTGTTTGAATAAGGCCAGCCAGTTATCTGTTTTATAAGTAGGCTTTATGGCTGCATAAAGGGTTCTGCTTTCCTCACCATGTTTAAAACTCGAAAAATTATCAATCTGGAAAGTAATGGGTGGCATATTATTAATTTTAGGATACAGCTGTTGAACAAACTCCTGAATATGGCCAGGGTTTTTGCGTGAAAACTCATGTATAGTTAAATGAGCCTGCGTTTGCATACCCTTATAAGGACCTATAATATGGCCGGCCAACTGTTTAAAGCAGCTAACTTTAAACTTTAGCGAATTGGTAGGAGGCAGCAAAAACAAATAATCACAGCAATGCATAACAGGTAAATGTTGAGCAAACAAAAATGCTAAAATAATTAGCAAAAAAGCAAATGCATTTTTAAATTTGTTGCTTATGCTTAAGCGTTACATCGTTCACATTGATTTGGATTCTTTTTTTGTATCGGTAGAACGGTTGTTTAATCCGGCGCTTGTGGGTAAACCGGTCATCATCGGCGGTTCGGCAGAACGGGGCGTGGTAGCTGCCTGTAGTTATGAGGCGCGGCAGTATGGCATACACTCGGCAATGCCATCCAGGCAAGCCGCTCAATTATGTCCGCACGCTATTTTTATACGTGGCACTTATGAGCGTTATGCGGATGCTTCACGCAAGGTAACGCGTATTATACATGATGCTGTGCCGCTGTACCAGAAAACCTCAGTTGATGAATTTTATATTGACCTAACCGGTATGGACCGATACTATGACCCTTATCAAATGGCTACTGAACTGCGGCAACGGGTAATTCATGAAACTGGTCTGCCTATATCATTCGGAATGGCTTCGGGTAAAACAGTGGCTAAAATGGCTACCAACAAGGCTAAGCCTAACGGGCAATTGTGGGTAAAGCATGGAGAGGAAAAAGCGTTTATGGCGCCATTCAACATTAGTACTATACCTATGTTGGGTGAAAAAACCTGTCAAAAACTGTATGGCTATGGTATTGAAAAAATCAGTGATTTACAACGAGTGGATGTACGCTTTCTGGAAAGTTTGTTAGGTAAGTGGGGGCGTGCTATTTGGGAAAAGGCGCAAGGTATAGATGATAGTGAAATTATACCGCACAGCGATCGGAAATCTATTTCAACCGAGCATACCTTTGATGCTGATACGGCTAACAAACGTACTTTGGAAACGCTGCTGATTTCTATGACAGAAGAGTTAGCTTTTAAACTGCGTAGTGAAAATAAGCTGTCCGCATGCTTAGCGATCAAAATTAGGTATGCAAATTTTGAAACGCATACCTTGCAGGAAAAAATACCTTATACTTCGGCCGAGCACATTTTGATACCGGCTATTAAAAAGCTGCTAAAACAAGCCTGGAACCAGCACCGACCTATTCGCTTAATAGGTGTGAAGCTCAGTCAGCTTTGCAGTGGCAATTATCAGATTAACCTATTTGAAGATAGTGAAGAGCAAATTAAGCTATATAGAGCTATGGATGATATTAACTTTAAATACGGTAATAAAACTATTTGCCGTGCGGCCGGTATGGAAATTGAACAACGTAATTTTAATCCCTTTCATCCCGGAAAGTAATGATTAACCTTTTATTCTATATCTTCTGCCACTAAACCGCCTCTGATATGCATTTCTTCCGGCTTGGTAGAGATCATCACAATAACTGCTTTCGGGAAGGTAGTTTTAAAATAAGGGGTTTCGTTAGCCTTTACTACTTTAACGTTTTTAACATAGTTTGATGGAATGCGTATGCCTGAAGTATCTGTCAGCATTTTATTATCTACCAAATAGATAATTTGCTTTTTTTGACCAGGCATATTTTTTTCAGTAATATCAGCTAAGGTTAATAGTTTATCCTTGAGTAACTTATCCAATAAGCTATGATCTTTCAGGGTAATGTAGATAGAACCTTGTGGATATTTGGGATTGTTACCAATTTGTAATGAGGCAATTTCTTGAGGAGCAATGTGTTCAACCAAAGGCATGTTAGCCTCATTAATCTGCACAGAGTCAACAAAATAAACAGGCTGATCGCCGGGGGCGGCAACTGCTGTTTTATTTTGTGCTAAGCTGGCTGCGCCTATGATCAGCAACATGGCTGTTATCGCTCTTCTCATTTCTTTAACTTTAGGTTATAGCAATTGGTTATTGCCCTGGGTTAAGTAAAGATATAGTGTAAAACTTACATTTACAAATATGTTTGTAATCCAAAGCTTTCTTCGGCCAGCACAGGTCTCCAAACTTCAATTAGTTTCTTATAAGCCTCACCAACCGGGCGTATTTTCCGGTCTAAGTCATATAAACCCAAAGCATTAACACGGCCCGCATCATCTCGCAATGCCGAATCCCAATCTACTTGATCAATTAAACTGAACCAGGTAAAACCTACAATCGGGAAACCGTCTTGCTTAAACCGGTACAGGTTGGCCCATTCTTTTTTTAGCCAGGCTACAGCCTGGGGCTCAGCAATGTTGGTTTCTGTGTGCATAACTGGTAACTTGTAGCGGTTATAATATTGCTGTGTAATAATGTAGTAACCAAATATTTCGCCCGATGCTGATGTGCTGCCATCCGCATGTACCAGGTGCTCATTGGTGACATAATAATCATTACCCATAATGCATTTGGCTTTTACTTGGTTTTGATGAAACCAGGTGTATTCCTGATCGGTCATGCCATTATCAAGCAAATACTTGTACATAGTTACACTTACCGGATGTCCGTAGGATAAATCAAGCGATAAGAAGCGTTTTTCATTCAAGAAATGAGTCAAATGACGGCAGCTTGGGTCTTCCGGGTGAAAGTACTCTGACGATTCACTTTGAATAAAGCTAGCCTCAGGCTGTACAGATAATATGGCATGCATGGCCATTACATTGGCTTTGCACAAATTTTTGAGTGCAGTTACAAATGAACGGTCGCTGCTTAAGCACTCGTTCCACCAGCCATACTGACCCGAAAACATGGCCGCCACGAAAATTTCATTCACGGGCGTGTACAACATAATGTAAGGGTAGCGTTCGGCAAAAGCCTTGGCATACTCAGCAAAATACTGCGGAAAATCCGTATTCTGAAAATCACCTAGCCAATCGGGTACGCCAAAGTGGCAAAGGTCAACAATCGGGCAAATGTCTAGTCGCTTCAGTTCTGCAAAAGCTTCGTCAGCCAGGCTCCAGTCATATTGTCCAGGGCCGGTATGTACTTTGTAGTAGGGAGGGCCATAGCGCAGGTAATCAATCCCCATTTCTTTAACTAAGGCAAAATCTTCTTTCCAGCGTTCGTAATGGCCGGTTTTTTCCAGTTCATCAACCCGTACTTTTTTGCCGTTTATATTTATTGTTGGGTAACTGTTTTCAATACCCGTGCTGAACATGAATGTACTTCTCATTGTATAAGTTTAGCCTTTGTGTTGTACAAAGGCAATTCAAAATAGGCTGAATGGTAAAGCAGGTGCCTTAATAAAGGCTAATCTCTAATTACAACCGGTCTAAACGGCCACCATCTACCACCAGGGTAGTGCCATTTACATAGGCAGCTTCATCTGAAGCTAAAAAGCATATAGCCGCTGCCAGGTTTTCGGGTGTACCTACTTCTCCTTCAATTTTTTCTTTTCCGCTTTTTACGTTCGGATTGCTCCAGAGCATAGGTGTGTTTACCGCACCAGGCGCTACGCAGTTAAACCGGGCTTGGCTGGAAGGATATTCTAAACAAAGGCCGCGGGTAAATGCTTCGGTGCCACCTTTGCTGGCAGCATAAGGCAATACATTCGGCGTAGTTTCATGCCCGTGTACCGAACTTACGTTAACCACTGAACCTTTATTCATGTGCGGCAGGCAGTATTTGCAAAATAAAAAGGTAGAACGCAGATTCACATTCATCAAGTTATCCCAGTCTTCGATAGATAAATCTACAATGGGCGTAAAGGTCATCATGGCAGCATTGTTCACTAATACATCCACTCTGCCGTATTTTTCAATCACTGTATCTACGCATTGCTTAACCTGGTCGGCGTTGCCGATATCAGTTTTAATAAACTGCGCTTCAGCGCCGCTTTGTTCAATTTGAGTTACAGTTTGTGCGCCTTCTTCATCATTCCGGCCAATTACAATTACAATGGCCCCTTCACGACCTAGTTGAAAACAGGTAGCCTGACCTATGCCTGATGTGCCGCCGGTTACTAGGCAAACTTTATTGGTAAATCGCATCTTGAGAAATAGTTTGATGTATAACCATAAATTATACCAGCGGTTTTTAATTACAAATTAAAAATGTTTTTAGCAGGATTAAGTACAGGCAAATGCTTGCCTAAATAACTAATGTCTTATTGGCATAAGCCCTGACGAAATTGCGGAATGCTTAAGAGATTTGAAGGCTTGGACTTAATATTGTTAAACTTTCTTGAACAATTTAAATCAAATACTAAATTGCAAATGTATTTAAGAGGTAAAACACGCGTTAAATACTTGTTAAAACGCCTTTAAATTGCATTTGAGGAAGGCAGACACGGAGATTACAATTAATTAACAATTTAAATAGGCACATTGTACAACTTGGCAATATTGTTGATAATATAAAGTATCTCTGTATTCATCATTTTCTGTTGTATATAGTTGTTATCAAAAATCTTTAGAAAGGTACTATATGGAAGCTAAATTTTCGCCCCGTGTTAAAGATGTGATCTCGTATAGCCGGGAAGAGGCCCTTCGCCTTGGCCACGACTATATCGGTACTGAACATCTTTTACTGGGACTTATTCGCGACGGTGATGGCATAGCTATCAAGTTGCTGAAAGGTTTGCAGGTGGATACTGCAAAACTTCGCCGCGCCGTTGAAGATGCCGTAAAAGGCACAACTGGAACCAATGTACATATCGGTAGCATACCATTAACCAAGCAAGCCGAAAAAGTACTTAAAATCACTTATCTGGAAGCAAAAATATTTAAAAGCGATATCATAGGCACTGAACATTTACTATTGTCTATTTTACGTGATGAAGATAATATTGCCTCACAACTGCTGATGCAGTTTAATGTGAACTATGAAGTATTTAAACATGAAGTAGAATCACACAAAAATATTACTGATGAAATGCCGGGTTCATCTACTGGTGGTGATGATGACTTTAAAGAAGAAGAATCATTCAGCCAGCCTAAAAAGGTATCTGATATTAAATCAAAAACTCCGGTACTTGACAACTTTGGCCGCGATTTAACGAAAGCTGCTGAAGAAGGCCGTTTAGATCCTATTGTAGGTCGGGAGAAAGAAATTGAGCGTGTATCGCAAATTCTTTCCCGTCGTAAAAAGAACAATCCAATCCTGATTGGTGAGCCGGGTGTGGGTAAATCAGCTATTGCTGAAGGCTTGGCACTGCGCATTGTACAACGTAAAGTATCACGTGTACTGTTTAACAAAAGAGTAGTAACACTTGATCTGGCTTCATTGGTGGCAGGTACTAAATACCGTGGCCAGTTTGAAGAGCGTATGAAAGCCGTAATGAACGAGCTGGAAAAATCTCCGGATGTAATTCTGTTCATTGATGAGATTCATACCATTGTGGGTGCTGGTGGCGCTTCAGGTTCACTGGATGCCTCTAACATGTTTAAACCAGCTTTAGCTCGCGGTGAAATTCAATGCATTGGTGCTACTACGTTGGATGAATACCGTCAATATATTGAAAAAGATGGCGCTTTAGACCGTCGTTTTCAAAAAGTAATGGTTGAACCAGCTTCGCCTGATGAAACCATTGAGATATTGACCCGCATTAAAGATAAATATGAAGAGCACCACGGTGTAACTTATACACCGGAAGCTATTCAGGCTTGTGTGGCTTTAACTTCACGCTACATTACCGACCGCTTTTTACCAGATAAGGCAATTGATGCTTTAGATGAAGCCGGTTCACGCGTTCACCTAACCAATATCCATGTGCCTCAAAACATTCTGGATATTGAGCAAAAGATTGAGCAGATTAAGGTTGAGAAAAACCGGGTAGTACGCAGCCAGAAATATGAAGAAGCTGCTAAACTGCGTGATACTGAAAAACATTTGCTGGAAGAGCTGGAACAAGCTAAAGCTGCTTGGGAAGCGGAAACCAAATCAAAACGTTACACCGTATCTGAAGATAACGTAGCTGAAGTAGTAGCTATGATGACCGGTATTCCGGTACAGAAAGTAGGACAAGGCGACAGTCAGAAACTGTTGAACATGAGCACTGCTATCCAAGGCAAAATCATCGGCCAGGATGATGCTGTGAAAAAGCTGACTAAAGCTATACAGCGTACCCGTGCCGGTTTGAAAGACCCGAAGAAACCAATTGGTTCATTCATCTTCTTAGGTCCTACAGGGGTTGGTAAAACCGAGCTGGCTAAAGAGCTTGCCCGTTTTATGTTCGACACTGAGGATGCGTTGATACAGATTGATATGAGCGAATACATGGAAAAATTTGCCGTATCACGTTTAGTAGGTGCGCCTCCGGGCTACGTAGGTTATGAAGAAGGCGGACAGTTAACTGAAAAGGTACGTCGTAAACCGTATGCAGTGGTATTGCTGGATGAGATTGAAAAAGCTCACCCGGATGTATTCAACATTCTGTTACAGGTGCTTGACGAAGGTCAATTAACTGACTCATTAGGTCGTAAGGTGGATTTCAGAAATACCATCATCATCATGACCTCAAACATTGGTGCACGGCAGTTGAAAGATTTCGGTCAGGGTGTTGGTTTCAACACAGCTGCTAAACTGAACCAGGCTGATGCACACTCCAGAGGTGTGATCGAAAATGCGTTGAAGCGTGCTTTTGCTCCTGAGTTCTTGAACCGTATTGATGACGTGATTGTGTTCAACTCTTTAACCAAAGAGGACATCTTCAAAATTATCGATATTGAGTTGGCTTCATTGTTCGGCCGTGTAAATGGCTTAGGCTATACTATCGAGCTGACTGATAATGCTAAGGAAGTAATTGCCGACCGCGGTTATGACCAGAACTTCGGTGCCCGTCCGTTAAAACGAGCTATCCAGAAATACCTGGAAGATCCTATTGCAGAAGAGATTCTGAAAGGTGAACTAGCCGAAGGTGACGTAATGGAAGTTGACTTTGACAAAGAAGCCGACAAAATTGTAATCACTGCCAAAAAGAGCGGTGAAAGCAAAACACCAGAAACTGAAGAGCAAGAATAAACGCTTGCTTACTATAATAATAAAAAAGCCGCTATAACTTAGCGGCTTTTTTATTTCATGGCTTTTTAACAGGTGGTTCATAATCAACCGGAAGTAAATCGGCTACTCGCCTTGCTGCCCAGTCACCTTCATAAACAAAGCCGTGAAGGTTGGCTACTACACCGTTTGTGTCAAAAAATAAGTAGGGGTCGGTAAGGGTAACAATAGAAGTTAAATTATCAGGCGCGTTCATCGGCAGGTTAGACATGGTAGTGGTATTATGCTTTTTAGTGTACAGCACATATAAGCAATCTTTAAAGCTTAGTGCATACAATCCGGTTACATCCGTGCGATGAAGCAAACTGTCAGTATGCTGTGGCGTGGTAATCAGGTACTGTACAATTTTAGGTATTGCTGATTGGTTAGCCCAGTAGGTCAATGAGTCATTAGCTACTATTTTACCATGAACTTTATGAGCACTTTGTACAAGCATAAAGTGATGCATTTTCGCTTTAATCAGGCTGTCTGTAGGCCGTTTAGGATTATCTTTTCTAATTAGTCTGAGCGTTTTAAATCCTTCTTTTTCTGTCTGATGGTTCAGGACCGAGCGGTAATAATGTTCGCTGGAACCTAAATAAGCATTAATCCGGTTCTTATTCCATCTACGTTGCTGCGATTTGCTGCCTTTCAGGTCCTCAAACAGCACCGACCATTGATGATAATAACTATTATCCCGATAGTCGCGCTCAAAATCTTCCAGCTTATAATGCAGTTTGTAGCCAAGTGCGCGGTTCTCAATTTCCAGGTAATCATAAGATTTTGCCAGCAGACGATTATGTACCTTGTCATAAGTCAGGTCCAGCATTTCGGGATTCAGAATTTTACACTCCTGGGCAGCAGGTGAGGGACCAAAGAGCTCGTTTTTGAAAGCTGCATAATTTTGTTCCCATTCCTTATCAGGCTTTATCACTACATCTTTCAACTCGATAGATGTGGGTTTTAATTCAATGTTCAAAGCTGTAACATTGGCATTAGCTGCTAGGTTATAGTTGTAGGTTTCGTAGCCCACTGCTGATACAACCAAGGTGTACTGACCTGGTTTTACATTAACCATACTGTAATTACCGTTATCTGCCGAAGTAGTACCAACGGTAGTGTTACTTAAAAATATACTGGCTTTAGCTACAGGCTGCTTATCGGCAGCATTGATAATCTTGCCCGATACGGTTAATTGTGCTTGGCAAAATAAGGGCAGCAGAGCCAAAAAAAAGAGGATGGACTTATACATATTCAAACATAACTAAATTTTTAGTTATGTTTGTTTTAGTTCAGTAGACTGGAAGAAAATTATTCACTAAAAAAGGGTTCGTGTTTTACGGGAACCCTCTTTTAGTATTATGGTTAAGTAGCCTTATTCTTTGCTCATGCTTTCAATCACCTCTGGCGTAACACCAGTGTAAGAGAAACCACCATCATGGAAAAGGTTTTGCATAGTTACCATTTTGGTTAAATCAGAGAACATAGTAACGCAGTAATCAGCGCAGTTATCGGCATTGGCATTACCCAGCGGACTCATCTTTTCTGCAAAGTTGATAAAGCCATCAATTCCTTTAACGCCTGAACCAGCTGTGGTTAGGGTAGGAGATTGGGAAATGGTATTTACCCTTACTTTTTTCTGAACACCATAGTAGTAGCCAAAGTTACGGGCAATGCTTTCCAGCATAGCTTTACCATCAGCCATATCATTGTAGTTCGGGAATACGCGTTGTGCAGCAATGTAAGTTAAAGCTACTACCGAACCCCACTCGTTAATGGCATCCAGTTTCATGGCAGCTTGTAATACGCGGTGTAAACTAACGGCCGATATATCTAAACCTTTGTGCGTAAACTCCAGGTTGTTTTCGGTGTATGGAATGTTTTTACGCACATTGATGCTCATACCTATAGAGTGTAGCACAAAATCAACCCCACCATTGAAATGTTCCATGGTTTTTTCAAAAAGGTTGGTTACATCAGCTTCGCTGGTTACGTCGGCCGGAATAACCGGTGCGTTTACCTCTTCGGCCAGTTTATTGATGGTTCCCATGCGCAGAGCAATAGGAGCGTTGGTCAGTACCAGTTCAGCGCCTTCGGCTTTGCAGCGCTGGGCGGTTTTCCAGGCAATTGATTTTTCATCCAGGGCGCCAAAAATAATGCCCTTTTTACCTTTCAGTAAATTATAAGCCATAATTTAAATATTGTTAATTGGGGGGTAAAGGTAAAAATTATTTATCAGTTAGTTGAAAATCAAATACAACAGATTCGAGTGGGTTTGCAGTTGAGTAAAGCGTTACCCTATAGCTATAAAATAAAAAAGCAACCGCTATGTTGGTAATACATAACGGGTGCTTTTTTATAAAGAGTATTTAAATTAAAAAGGAACTCTGCAAAAGCTTATGCCTCTTTGTTTAATAAAGGACCTTTCTTTTTGCTTTCGGCATAACCTACGCCTACTAACAGCAGTACCAGAGCTGCAGAACCAGCTAATGAAATGCCTTCGCCAGTGTAGTATGATGTTGGGTGGAAAACAAATTCAATCTTGTGGTTACCTACCGGAATTTCAGCAGCACGCAGCACGTAGTCAGCTCTGAAATAAGGTTTTTCAACGCCGTCAATTAGCATTTTCCAGCCTTTATCATAATAGATTTCTGAAAACACAGCTACCTGGTTGGTGGTTGAACCGGTTTCATAAACTAAATGATCAGGGTTATAGCTAAGAAGTTTAATGGTAGCTGCTTCATCTAATGAGGTAATTTTATTGTTCAGCAGGTTATGGTAACGCTCGTCAACAATGGCTTCGTTTTTAGGGTCAAAGCTACTGATGGCTTGCATTTCTTCATCAGCATTTTTAGCGTACTTAACGCTTTTTACAAACCATGCATGGCCACAAGCGGTTTGATTTACCTGCATACCTACTGCTTGTGTTTTCGGATCGGCAGTAATAATGTATTTGGTATTCAGCATATCCAGCACATCCTGGTTAACGCTTTTTGAAAATTGGCTTTCAATCAGCTCCTGGAAACGCTTTAACTTGGCCGCATGGTAACCACCTACGGTTTTGTGAAAGTAAGAAGCCGTAGCATTAGAGAATGGGGTAGGTGATAAAGTCGCATCAAATACGCGGTAATCGGGGTCGGTATCACGCAGAATGAACTGGTCAACCTCACGTTGCTGAAAGCTTTGCTGTAAATCTTCTTTATCTACAAAGTTGCTGTCTTTCAAGTAACGTTTATCTACAGTCCACATGTCTACTAGCGTAAGCAGTAAAAAGGCAATAGATAGTACCGTAACATTTACTTTTTGCTTTACAAAGGCCCACAGCAAGCCAAAGGCTATCAGGATAAAAATTAAGGAACGTATAGCATCAGCACGCTCTAACGAGATACGATCTTGCACCAGCGCATTAGCCAGATTGTTAGCAAAAGCACTATCGCCGCCAGCCATTTGGGTTAATTGAGCAACAAAGTTTTGATGCTCCGGCGATTTAAAGCTTAACAGCACGCTTGGCACCACAATCATTAACAAGGTTAAACCGCCGGTGATGTACAAGGCCAGTTTAACTTTTTTGAAAATAAAGCTTTTGTCGGTAGAAGAAATAACTTCCTGTATGGCCATAAAGGCCAGCACCGGAAAACACAAGGCCGCAATAACCAGTATAGATTCAACTGTACGGAACTTGTTATATAATGGGAAATAGTTAAAGAATAAGTCGGATATAAACGTTAAGTGCTGACCGAAAGATAGCAGTAAGCTCAATAAAGTAGCGCCTAACAACCACCATTTAAGTCGGTTTTTCACAATCAGCAAGCCCAGTACAAATAAAAAGCATACGGCTGCACCAAAATACCACGGACCGCCAATAATAGGCTTATCACCCCAATACAACGGGAACTGTTGTGCTAAGCTTTGTGCCTGGTTAGGGTCAATGCCTTTGTCAGTTAATACTTTCAATACGTTTGAATCGCTGTTGGTTGGGCCACTGCTGGTACCACCATAAGCATTCGGAATTAAAAAGGTAAAGCATTCGCCTATACCCTGGCTGTATTGGTAAGCATAATCTTTATCCAGGCCGTTCGATGGTTCGGTAGTATGCTGAGTCAGGTTTGATTTACCACGGATAGATTCGTTACCATATTCATAAGTAGTCCATAGCATAGCTGCGTTTACTACTACTGCCAGCACGGTAGCTGCTGCTAAATAACCAATAGCTTTAAAGAACGGCTTGGTTTGATTCTCTTTAATGGCATGATACAATTCAATACCTACCCAGATTAAGATAGCCAACATCAGATAATAAGTCATCTGAATGTGGTTGGTACGGATTTCCATTGCCAAAAAGAACGCTGTTAATGTAGCGCCTAATAATGGCCGACCACGAAATGCCAGCAGAATACTAGCGATAATAGGGGCAAAAAAGGCTATAGCATAAGCTTGGTTAGCATGCCCCGCATCAATAATGATAAAGTTGTACGATGAAAATGCGTAGGCTATAGCGCCTGCTGCTGCCAGCCAAGGGTTTAAACGTAATACACACAATAAAAAGTAAGCGCCAACCAGATACAGTAAAATGGTATCAACCGGATTAGGGAAAACGGCTTTTAGCGTTGAAATAACATACGTAGTTACGTTAGTAGGGTAAGGAACCCAAATTTGGTAGGCAGGCATACCACCAAACATGCTATTGGTCCATAAAGGTGCTTTGCCTGTTTTTTCCTTTACCGACATGATTTCTCTTTGCATGCCTTGGGCCTGCATCACATCGCTTTGAAACAAAGCTTTGCCCTGAAAAACCGGGGCGCAGTAAAAGAAACCGAGTGCTATGAAAACTCCGATAATGGCCAGATGGATGCCATTGCGTTTAAACCAGTTGCTCATTTATTTTTTGAAAAGATAAAAATCTCCCAAAAATATAAATTTAAGCGATAATCAGAACGATTACTTTGCCGGAACCGAAACCTGGCAATGCTGTGCTGCAAAAGCCAGCAGGTAGTAAATAATGCCTAAGCCTACAAGGCTGATTACGTAAATAATTTTAGTGCGCTTTTCGGCAAATTCATCCTCGTTGCGGCGTATGGTAAAGTAGTTGTATACTGCCAAACCAGCCAGTACTATCCAGAAAAACCAGTTAACCGATGTGCACGATACAAATATTTCTACGGCCAGGGCAAAAACAATGTAGTTGGCAGTAATTAGGCCAATAATCGCTTGCGAGCTATAGTGACGGTCTTTAAAAATGTTTTCAGGTACCATAAAAGCTATTTTACTTCTTCGTAATCTATAAAATCACCTTCTGAATCGGGTACGGTATTCTTTTTAGCCGGAGGAATATAATCTACCTTAATTCTACCTTCAGGGCGGTTAGGCTGCTGCTGATAGTTTTGTTTGTGCTGTTGTTGCTGGGCTTTGTTAATCATGCCCTGAAACAGCATTGGTAAAAAGATACGTGCCAAACTGCGTACAATGTACAGTACACAAATAGCCACCAGTAAAAAGCGTAATAGTATCATGAACAATGAAATTGCAGTACAAATATAAGTACTTAACGCTAAAAAAGTTTTTTTATGCTGATGGGTAAGGTTAGCGGGTTGTCAAAAAGGCATATAAAATTATAAGTCAAAGGATAGTTATCAGAGTTTTAGATCGAGCTATAATAAACCAAGAACAGCAATCATATTCATGCGTAACGCTACTTACAAGGATGAAATAAAGGGCAAAATAGCTATTACAATTACCTGAAAAGCTTTGTAACTTTATAATGACCAATATATAAATCGCTATGAAAGTGCTTGCTAAAATTCAAAGCTGGGGCGATCAGCATCACCCCAAATGGCTGGATGTTTTCAGAATTATTTTAGGAGTTGTTTTAGTCTGGAAAGGCGTTTCTTTCATCTTAAACCTGCATGCATTAAGGTTTTTCCTGATAGAAAGCCATATAGATGACAAGCTGGGTTTGGCCATCTCTATCAGCTTGTTAGCTCACCTGATTATTGCTTTGCATCTTATTGGCGGGGTTTGTATAGCCTTGGGTACTAATACCCGTTTATGTTGTCTGCTGAATTTACCAGTGCTTATCGGTGCAGTCTTTTTAGTTAACCTGCAACTAACCTTATTCAGGCCTTATGCTGAATTCGGGTTGTCAGTGGTCGTGCTATTAGGCCTTATTTGCTTTTTAGTTGAGGGCAATGGCGTGTTGCTGGTAAAAGCCCCCAAGCAAAAGGCCATTTAATTGTATATTCCATACTGTTGCTTATGCATGCACAGGCAACAGTATGGAACTATGTTAAAGTTACTACATTTTAACTCTTACTTCTCGTTCAGCATTTTTTCAAGCGCAAACATTTCGTCGCGTAGTTTGGCCGCTTGCAGGAAGTCCATGTCTTTGGCGGCCGCCAGCATTTCTTTTTTGGTATTGTCAATAGCTTTCTTCAGGTCGGCTTTGCTCATGTACTGCACAATTGGGTCGGCAGCTATGCTTATTTCTTCGCTTTCCATGTAAGGCTGTTGCACACCGCCTTTAAAGTCAATTACCGAAGTTTGTTCAATAATAGCTTCTTTAGATTTGCCTACGGTTTTAGGTACAATACCATGATCGGTATTGTAAGCAATCTGTTTTTCGCGGCGGCGGGTGGTTTCATCAATGGTGACGCGCATACTCTCGGTAATATTATCCGCATACATAATTACCCGGCCGCGGTCGTTACGGGCCGCACGACCAATAGTTTGTATCAACGAACGTTCCGAACGCAGGAAACCCTCCTTATCGGCATCCAGAATGGCTACTAAAGATACCTCGGGTAAATCCAAACCTTCCCGCAATAGGTTAATACCAATCAATACATCAAATTCGCCCAGGCGCAAGCCGCGTAAAATCTCTACCCGATCTAACGTTTTCACTTCCGAGTGGATGTACCGGCACTTAATACCCAGTCGGTCCATGTATTTGGCCAGCTCTTCCGACATACGCTTGGTTAAGGTAGTCACCAGTACGCGATCTCCTTGTTTAATGGTTTTATCTACCTCATCCAACAAGTCGTCTACCTGGTTAATTATCGGACGAATCTCAATCAGCGGGTCAAGCAATCCGGTTGGACGTATAACCTGTTCAATTACTACACCGTCTGATTTTTCCAGTTCAAAATCGCCGGGTGTAGCACTTACGTAGATGGTTTGCGGCGCTAAACGTTCAAATTCCTGAAAGTTAAGCGGACGGTTGTCCATAGCTGCCGGCAAACGGAAGCCATATTCTACCAGCGATATCTTGCGCGAACGGTCGCCGCCATACATGGCGCGTATCTGTGGTACAGTAACGTGACTCTCATCAATCACCATCAGGTAATCATCCGGGAAATAATCCAGCAAGCAGAATGGGCGCATACCCGGTTTACGGCCATCAAAAAAGCGCGAGTAGTTCTCAATACCCGAACAGTAGCCCAGTTCGCGTATCATCTCCAAATCGTAGTTCACTCTTTCTTCCAATCGCTTGGCTTCCAGAAAGCGTTTTTCATCAATAAACTGTTGCTTGCGGATTTCCAGTTCTTCCTGTATAGCCCAAATGGATTTAGTAAATCGGTCGCGCGGTGCTACGTACAGGTTGGCCGGGAATACCACCATGTTCGGGAACTTCTCAATAGTTTTACCGTTGGAGGGGTCGAAGCTGCTGAGCTCTTCAATATCATCGCCATAAAAGGATACACGGTAAGCATAATCCAAATAAGCCGGATAGATATCTACCGTATCACCTTTTACCCGGAAGGTACCGCGCTTAAACTCGGCAGTAGTGCGGGCATACAGAATTTCTACCAGGCGGTGCAAAAAAGCATTGCGGCTGATGCGGGTACCTACACCAAAACGGAAAACTGAATTGGCAAAATCTTCCGGGTTACCCATACCGTAAATGCATGAAATGGAAGATACCACAATTACATCCCGTCGGCCCGACATTAAAGCCGAGGTGGTACGTAAACGTAGTTTCTCAATCTCGTCATTAATCTGTAAGTCCTTTTCAATATAAGTATTGGTGGTGGGTATGAACGCCTCAGGCTGATAATAATCGTAGTAGGATACGAAGTAGTTTACCGCATTTTCCGGAAAAAACTGTTTAAACTCGCCGTACAACTGAGCAGCTAGTGTTTTATTATGGCTCAGCACCAGGGTAGGGCGCTGGGTTTGTTCAATCACGTTGGCTATGCTAAATGTTTTACCCGAGCCGGTAACACCCAGCAGGGTTTGGTACAGCTCCCCGCTTTGTACGCCATCTACCAATTGCTTTATGGCCCCGGGCTGGTCGCCAGTGGGTTTGTAATGTGAATTAATTTTAAAATCCATGTAGTATAAATATACGCAAATAATTGCAAAACCCGAAAGCTATTGCTAAAATTGATAGCAACGTTTTCAAGTGCACAAAAATTAATGTGAAGGATAAAACGTTTGTAAATAATAAATAGTTTATTTACAATGTGTTTTAATCGGGTGTTTAGGTTCCGGTGCTTTTTCTAACTTGTATTTTGTTATGCTATTTATTTTAAACAACAGTAACACTATCTGTAACCGTTTTTTGGCCGAAATGCGCGATGTGCAACTACAGCAAGATCGTATGCGTTTCCGGCGCAATCAGGAACGGATAGGTGAGGTGCTGGCGTATGAAATTAGTAAACAGTTAACGTATCAGCCTTCGGAAGTGCAAACGCCGTTGGGCATAGCGCAAATTAATACCCCTGCTGAGCAACCCGTATTGGGTACCATCTTGCGGGCTGGTTTGCCGCTGCACCAAGGGTTTATGAATTTCTTCGATCAGGCGACATCTGCATTTATTACGGCTTATCGTAAAACGCATAAAAACGGTAGCTTTACTATCCAGATTGAACATATTGCCGCTCCTGATCTGGGAGGTAAAACTCTTATTTTGTGCGATACCATGCTGGCTACCGGGCAAAGCGTAGTAGAAGTATGTAAAGAGCTTTTAGGGCAATATCAGCTCAAAGCCCTACACATAGCTGCTGTTATAGCCAGTACCGAAGGTGTGGAACATGTACGGGCCCATCTGCCTATGGCCAATTTATGGATAGGCGCTATTGATGAAGAAATGACCACCAAATCTTTTATCGTTCCTGGCTTAGGTGATGCTGGCGATTTAGCTTTTGGGGATAAGATGTAAGTTGAGGATGTGGAGCTTGATTTTAAGAAGATAGGAGGGGTACATACATGTCGTTGATTGTTGCATTTTAACAAACAATGTTAAAAATCTTCCTTACCTAATAAATTGTGTTGTCTGTGTCCTCACAGACAACGGCGACGTGCTTTCACCTATTCACAATTTCCATCCGCATCACAAGCCGGACCTTCGGTAGCCGATGTGGTGGTTTCCTGCTGTTGATCAAGGTAAGCTGTTTGCAAGGTATTTAGAAAAACTTCGGCTGGTTGAGCACCCGACACGGCATATTTATCATCAAGTACAAAAAAAGGAACTCCTCTGATGTTCAAGGTTTCAGCCTCGTAAATGTCTTGATGAACCGCATTAGTGTAAGCGTCGGATTGTAAGGCTTGCTTTACCTCTTCGGCATCTAAGCCGATACGCAAACCAATATCAAGCAATGTATCTTGGTCGTCAATGTTTTTGCCATCAGTAAAGTAAGCTCTGAACAGTTGTTCTTCAGCAGCATCGCTCAAGTTATGCTTTTTAGCGAGCTGACTAAGCCGATGTGCATTAAAGCTATTGGCTACTACGGCAAAATCAAAATTATAGGTGAGGCCAACCTGCGCTGCCAACTCGGTTACCTGTTCCGTTACCTGGCGGGCATACTCTGGTTGCCAACCTTTGCTATCAGCTAATGATTGATATACGCTGATGCTGGTATCCGTTTTTAACAGCGGATTTAGCTGAAAGCTTTTCCATTCTACCTGCACTTCATCTTGATGATCAAAGTGAGATAAAGCTTCTTCAAAACGCCGTTTACCAATATAGCAGAACGGGCACATGACATCCGACCAGATTTCAACTTTCATTACACTTACCTATTTATTGACGTAAAGTTAACAGATGCAACGCTTCAACTCATGCCAGCTACTGATTTGTTGCTGCCAAATGACAGAGCATGAGTTAACGTGTGGTAGATAACTGATAATGATAAATAGGCGACTTTTTGCCCTCACTTACCGTATAGTAGCTATGCCCATCTGTAGCAAAGCCTATCGCTTCGCCCTGGTGTTCCTGTTCGTAAGATAACTCTTGTGGAGGCCGTTGCATGGTTTGCCAAACCGGTTCGTTGCCTTGACGTTTCCAGTAGTACACGCGGGTATAACTTTTTAACAGCACCTGACTGCCATCGTGTGATATATCGCCTGCTACAATCCACTTAAACGGACGAATGCCCTTAAAATGAATTTGACAACGGCGCGTCATAGTGACCGTATCATTATCATGATAAGAAAGTGGAGCCGTATATATAGCTACCTGACTTTCGCGTTTTGATACTACGTAAATCAGTTTTTCTACTGGGTCAACCATCAGGGTTTCTGCATCACGTGCTCCATCCGGATATTTTAAGTTTAAGGCAGAGGCGGCGACTTCCTGTTTGCTGCCCTCGGTTGCGGGTAGCTCGGGTTCGGCCATACGGTACACGGTGATGAACTTACGGTATGAGCCATTATCGCCAATATCACCCAGGTAAATGTAACTTTGACCGTTTACCGGGCCTGGCCCCATAGCAATATCTTCACAATCATAAGCACGAACATTGCCGGTATTGGTTTGATAATAATAAGTGCCTTTAAGTTTGCCATTGCTGCTAATGGCAAAAAAGCGGTTCGTATCGCCACTATCATTATGGATATAGTACGTATCAGGATGCTGAGTGGATGCTGCAATGCCCGAAGTTTCGCCTAGTTCATCTGCCTGTAAATAGCCAGCTATTAAACCTTTGTCGCCACCCTTTTTTTGGGCGTACGCGGCCAACTCTAATATCAATATCATAATAGGCAGCAAGAGCCTTTTTTTGCGTAGCTTGTGAATCAGATTTAACTTCTGCATTTATCAACTAAACTAATAAATACTATGTTTATTGTTGATATGGTATAAAATGTATGGTAATCATGCTATTTTGTTAAGCAATGAAGAGTGTGCCTGTAATATATGATATGGAACACTTTATTTTAAAAGATGTATATTTATCTTGCACATGAAAAAGCATATGACTGCGTTTTAATATAGAAGGTATGATTCATGCTTTTATTTTTATTAAAGCCTAGTAACGCATTTGATTACCGGATGTATTCAGGTAGTTGCAGGTAGCACTTGTTAAAAACGTTTAAACCAACTCATTAAACTATATAAATTATGGAAAGGGCTGTAAAACATTATAAGTTTATTAATAGCGGAACAGAGAATGCTATTTTCTATTACACTTTGGAGGAAGATATAAATCCTGCAACTGTTAAAGAGAAGTTGGAATCTATAAAAGCACAAGTTGCCATTAAGTATGGCTTATTCTTGGAAACGGTATATTATCAGGAAATACTGGACGAGGAATAACTTTATTTGGTGAATTATAGCAGGATGATTTCTTTTGTGGCATGGTGATTAGACCATTGTACCACAAATTGCTGGTTATAGCCGCATTAAGTATAGTGCTAATTATGCTGGTTATAGCTGGTCATTATCCCGATTGGATTGAAAAGTATTATGCAGGAAGTGCATACGTATTGGTTAGTTCTTTTTGGCACCCGATATTCAATCTATTTCCTTTCAGCGTAGGTGATGTATTCTATTTGATAGCCATCATCGGTATACTGTATGCACTTTTTCAAATAGTAGTATTAACCCTTAGAAAACAGTTCAGACTGCTAGGGTGGTTTGTGCTTCGATTGATTATTATCCTCCAGATAGCTATTACCGCTTTTTACTTGTTGTGGGGATTGAACTATTTCAGGCCCCCATTGGCTAAGCGCCTGAATTTGCAGGATAGCACCTATAGCCTAAATAACCTCAATACCATCACTACCTTGTTAATTGATAGTGCTAATGCCCATCGTAGTAGGATAACTGTTGCTGATACCTCGACCAATAATTCCGTACTACAGCAAACTGCTGTTCAGGCTATTAATCAACTCAGCCGAATTAACACCGCTTTTTACACGGTTTATCCTCATGTAAAGTCATCTTTGTTTACCCCTTTGCTAAACTACCAGGCTACCTCCGGCTATTATAATCCGTTTACCGGCGAGGCGCAAATCAATAGCCAAATGCCTTGGTTTGACCGGCCTTTTACCTGCTGCCATGAAATGGGGCACCAAATGGGCTATGGGCGTGAGGATGAAGCTAACTTTATCGGTTTTCTGGCTGGCATCGGTTCTCACAATCGTGCACTGTGTTATTCAGCTTATTATCTGGCGGCAGATGAGTTTTTGTACCACATCCGCCGGCGCGATTCGGTAGCTTACTACCAGCTCAAACAAAGGCTTTCAGTACAGGTAAGACAGGACATGCGGACAGATAGCTTATACTGGACTTCTTATGCTGGTAAGCTGGATAAAATTACGGCAGTGTTTTATAATCAATTTTTAAAAGCCAACAACCAACCCGAAGGCTTACGCACTTACAACCGCATGATTCGGTTAACCATGGCTTATTACCAACAAAAGCAGGCCACCAAGGCTCGCAGACCGGAGCGTAATAACTAAAGCTTTGAAAGGTTAATTTGGGTTAACTGCTTTGAGTATGGTTAGCTATTCTTAATTAAAATGCTTTCAATTACATAGGTAGCATGTTCGCATTTGTCAGTCGTTTTTTCCAGAGCAGAAAATATTTCACTGTACTTTAAAACCTGAAAAATGTTAGTTTCATCGTGGTTTAAAGCAGCTAAAGCTTTGTCATACACTTGGTCAGCATGGTATTCCAACAACTTAACTTGGTTACAACCCGCTTCAATAATATCGTTTTGGCGAAGGTTATTCATGGCTCTAATGCAACCTTCAAGCGCTACACTAGCTTCTACAATCAGGTTGCATAATTCTTTCAGCGGCGGCGTAATTACGTCGATGGCATACAGGTTAATACGGCGGGCAGCATTATCAATATAGTCGGCTACATTGTAAATAGCAGATACCAGGCTGTACATATCATTACGTTCAAAAGGCGAAACAAAGGCTTTGCCTGATACGGCATATACCTGACGTTTAAGCTCATGAGCTTTGTTTTTTAGCCGGCTAATTTGGTTAAATTGATTTTTCTGCTCCTGCGTTGAGCTGGAACTCACAGCTTCATACAGTAATTTAGCCATAGCAGTACTGTTGGCCGAAGCTTCATTGAATAAGTTATAGAATACTTGATTATTATCGGGAAGAAACTGGCCGAGCAGAGTTGTTTTCATAATGAATATGTATATATCAATACAATGTTAAATTACTTTGGTTCTGTTAACAGAATGTTAATGTATGGTTATGCTTGCGTTAACTTATTTTTGCGCCATGCCGAAAGATGACTTACCCACATACCCCATTGTTGAAATCTTAATCCGTTTATCTGACTCTGACCATCATATCGGCTCCTATAAAGATCATACCATACATGATCAGGGCGTTATTGTAAAAACTACGCAGGGTATAATTGATGTGCCTCTTAGCCTAATATTGCAACAATTTCATCAACCTGAACTGATTACCGATTCAGAACTGGCAGTCATTGCTACCAGCTTTCGGAAAATTTAATGTATGTATTAAAATTTTAAGCCGTATTAATGTTCTGGTTTAGAGCTAGAGTGTATGAAAAAGAACTAAACTTTTTGAATGTATATCAGGTTAACAGCAGTATGAAAAACATCATCTGCCTTTTAACTTCTGTAGCTGTTGCCGGTATGGTAGCTGTTACAAAACCTGCTCAGGCACAACAGCCTAAATTACAGCAGGTGTATGCCGATAATACTTACCAGTTTACCGGCGTAGCTGTATCGGCCAAAAACCGGTTGTTTGTAACTTATCCGCGTTGGTCAACCACGTACAAATATGCCGTGGTGGAAGTCATGCCCGATGGTACGGCCAAACCTTTCCCGGACGCTGCCATGAACGAGTGGAAAACCGGCGAAGACGGTCAGAACAAATGGGTGTGCGTACAAACCGCCTACGTGGATGATGACGACTACCTGTACATTGTTGACCCTGCCGCACCATTTTTGAACAAAGTAGTCGGCAATGGCGCTAAGGTGGTGAAGTTTAACCTGAATACCAACAAAATTGAAAAGGTTTATCGCTTCGGTACTACTATTGATAATAGCAGCTACCTGAATGATATCCGAGTAGATACTAAAAAGCAAATGGCTTATATTACCAACTCAGGTACGGGCGGTATTGTGATATTGGATTTGAAAACCGGCAAATCTCGCCAGGTATTGCAAATGCATAAATCAGTACACCCTGATCCGAATGCCAAGTTTGTAATTGATGGTCACCAGTTGTTGAAACAAGGTCAGCCGGTAGTATTTAACTCAGATGGTATTGCCTTGACACCAGATAACAACTGGTTGTACTATAAAACCATTACCGACAAAAAGTTATATCGTATTAAAACAGCCTCTTTACTAAATGAGAAATTGACCCCTAACCAATTAAGCGGCGAAGTTCAAAATTTGGGTGATGTAGTTAGTACGGATGGTATGATATTCGACAAGAAAGGCAACCTGTACCTAGGTGATATGGTAAACTACCGTATGGTGGTGTTAGACCCACAGCTGAAAGCCCATACCTGGTTCAAAAGCAAAAGCTTGATCTGGCCGGATACTTACTCCATTTCTAAAGATGGTTATATCTACATAACCACCTCACAGATTCACAAGCAACCGGATTTCAACAACCATGTAAACAAGCGTACCGAGCCTTACCATGTATTTAAAGTGAAGCTGCCCCAATAATCATAAATGCACTACAAATAAAAGCGCCTGCAACCTAAAATTGCAGGCGCTTTTATTTATACCGGAATACGACAGCCTTTATACAAGTTCCATTCATTTACCCGATATTTGCCCGAACTTATTAAAACTTAGATGGCCGACGAAAAAATTATATTCTCGATGGCGGGAGTGAGTAAAATCTATCCGCCTCAAAAACAAGTACTCAAAAACGTTTACCTGTCGTTTTTCTATGGCGCCAAAATTGGGGTTATTGGTTTAAATGGTTCAGGTAAATCATCTTTATTAAAAGTTATAGCCGGGCTGGATAAATCTTATCAGGGTGAGGTGGTTTTTTCGCCGGGTTATTCGGTAGGCTACCTAGCTCAGGAACCTGAACTCGATCCCAATAAAACGGTGCTCGAGGTGGTACAAGAAGGTGTAGCCGAAATTACCGCCATTTTGAAAGAGTATGAGGAAATCAATGAAAAATTTGGTTTGCCGGAGTATTACGAAGATATGGATGCCATGGATAAGCTAATGGCACGCCAAGGTGAATTGCAGGATAAAATTGATGCCGTAAACGCTTGGGAAATTGACACCAAGCTGGAACGTGCTATGGATGCCCTGCGTTGCCCTGATCCGGAAGCTAAAATTGGCGTACTATCAGGTGGTGAGCGCCGCCGGGTGGCGTTGTGCCGTTTGCTGTTGCAGGAACCGGATGTTTTGTTGCTGGATGAGCCGACCAACCACTTGGATGCCGAAAGTATTGACTGGTTGGAGCAACACCTGAAACAATACAAAGGCACCGTTATAGCCGTAACCCACGACCGCTACTTCCTGGATAACGTAGCCGGCTGGATTTTAGAGCTGGACCGTGGCGAAGGCATTCCGTGGAAGGGTAACTATTCTTCCTGGTTAGACCAGAAATCAAAACGTTTGGTGCAGGAAGAGAAAACCGAAAGCAAACGCCAGAAAACTTTGGAGCGCGAGTTGGAATGGGTGCGTATGGCTCCGAAAGCCCGCCATGCTAAAGGCAAGGCGCGTTTGGCTAACTACGAGAAACTGGCTTCTGAAGAAACCAAGGAGCGCGAAGAAAAACTGGAGCTGTTCATCCCGCCAGGTCCAAGATTGGGTAATGTGGTGATTGAGGTGAATAACGTTACCAAAACCTATGGTGATCGGGTATTATTTGAAAACTTGACCTTCTCGTTGCCGCCTGCGGGTATTGTGGGTATTATTGGTCCGAATGGTGCGGGTAAAACGACCTTGTTCCGTTTGATTACCGGGCAGGAGCAGCCCGATGCCGGTACCTTCCGGGTGGGCGAAACGGTAGCATTGGGTTATGTTGACCAGATGCACAACGATTTGGACCCTAAAAAATCGGTTTGGGAGAACATTACTGATGGTCAGGAAACCATGATGCTGGGCAACCGCAGCACCAACTCACGTGCTTATGTATCGCGCTTTAACTTCAACGGTGGCGATCAGCAGAAGAAAGTGGAAGTACTGTCGGGTGGTGAGCGTAACCGGGTGCATTTGGCTATTACGCTGAAAAAAGGTTCGAACGTGTTGCTGCTGGATGAGCCGACTAACGATATCGATGTGAACACGCTGCGTTCATTGGAAGAAGCCTTGGAGAACTTTGGTGGCTGTGCCGTGGTAATTAGTCACGACCGCTGGTTCCTGGACCGTATCTGTACACACATTCTGGCTTTCGAGGGCGACTCACAGGTTTACTTCTTTGAAGGTAATTATTCCGATTATGAAGAAAACCGCAAAAAACGCTTGGGCGATGTAGCACCCAAACGTATTAAATATAAAAAACTGGTAGGTTAAATCTAGCTGTTACAGGTGTTACATGTTTCAGTGTGTAACACCTGTAACACTGACAAACCATTGGCAGTGGTGGCACTGTTCTGTCAGTACTGGCAAAACAGTGCCACCATGCTGTTAAAAGTTTATGCTGATTTTCGGCATAAACTTTTTTATTATGTATGATTCTATCCCGCTAAGTGCTTTGCGGCCGTTGGAAATTGAGATGCTCCGTTCGGAGATACGGGAGAACACCACGCAAAGGCTAAATTACACACCAGCTGGTGTGGTACTGACGGTAAAAACCGGCGACGAATGGCTGAAACAGGAATGCAATACGCCAATGCCTAAACGGCTTTTCGGCGAGTTTTGGTACGAGCACGAGCTTTGTGTTTTGTTTGCCGATACGAACATGGGTAAATCCATGCTGGCGGTACAACTGGCTAACAGTTTGGCCCGTGCTGAACGCATTGAGCCTTTCGGGTTGGATATGGACCGCCGGCAGGTAGTGCTGTATATTGATTTTGAACTAACAGCCAAGCAGTTTGAACAACGCTACCGCGACCCGGCTACAGGCAACCCGCACACCTTCGGCGCACGCTTTTTCCGGGCGGAGTTTAACCCCATGTCTGAACTGACACCTGGATTTAAAGATCGTGAACATCAGCTTAATAGTGCTATAGAAAGCGCCATTAACAAAACACAGGCAACGGTACTGATTATTGATAACCTAACCTGTCTGCGCAGCGGTACGGAAAAGGCCGCTGATGCCTTGCCGCTCATGAAACACCTGAAATATCTGAAAGCTAAATTTAACCTTTCTATCCTGGTGCTGGCGCATACGCCTAAGCGCAATCCACTCAAACCCATTACCCGTAATGATTTACAAGGTAGCAAAATGCTCATTAACTTTTGTGATAGTGCTTTTGCAATCGGCGAAAGTTATCAGGAAAAAGGCTTACGCTACCTGAAGCAAATTAAGCAACGCAACACGCACGAAGTGTATGTGTAACCCCTCCTAAAAGTCGGACTGCTTAGAGGACGAAAAGTCTTAACTTTAAACAGTCAATAATGAAGAACTCTATTATCACCGAAGCACAGATTGTCAAAGCCATCAAGGAATATGAAGGTGGCCGTGAGCTAACTGATATCTGCCGTGAACTCGGCATTCACAAATCCACCTTTTATAACTGGCGAAAGAAGTATGCTGGCATGGACAGCCAGGAGCTAAAGCGTCTGAAGGAGTTGGAAGAAGAAAACCGCAAGCTTAAACACATGTATGCAGAACTAGCGCTAGACAATAAGATGCTAAAGGACGTTCTTTCAAAAAAGTTCTGAAGCCCTGCCAGCGCAAAGACATGGTTGCTTACTTACTGGAAAGTTACAGCGTAAGCATTAGCAGGGCTTGTCGGGTAGTAAAGCTGCCCAAATCCATGTATTACTATAAGAATGTCCGGGATGATTCTGGGACCATTGATAAACTAATTGAATTATCTGAACGCCATCCAACCGAAGGCCAGGATCTATATTACAGCAGGATTCGCCAGCAAGGATTGCTATGGAACTACAAGCGTGTAAGACGAGTTTACTTACTACTGGGCATGAATAAGCGCCGTAAGGTACGCCGGCGTGTACCGGCAAGGGTCAAAGTCCCACTGATCGTGCCTGAGCAGGCTGGAGATACGTGGTCAATGGATTTCATGTGTGATGTGCTGATGAACAAAAGAAGGTTCCGAACGCTGAACATTATTGACGATTATAACCAGGAAGCTATTGCCGTAGAAGCTGCTTATACCATACCAGCCGTGCGGGTCACTCAGATTCTGGAGCGAACCATTCATGAGCAAGGTAAACCAAACTGTATCAGGGTAGATAACGGGCCAGAGTTTAACAGCAAGGAGTTTAAGGATTGGTGTGAAAGCAAAGATATAACCGTGCAATTCACACAACCGGGCAAGCCTATGCAAAACGGCTATATCGAACGCTTTAATAGAACTTTCAGGGAAAACATCTTGGACGCTTACCTATTTGAGGACATTGATCAGGTACAGATTTTAGCCGATGAGTGGATGGAAGATTACAATTTCAGCAGGCCACATGAAGCATTGGGAGGTATAACGCCAGACCTGTATAAGCGGCGAAACTGTGGAGATACCAGAAACTCTACCGAGTTTCCAACATCCCCACAGTTACAACAATAATAATTATATTTTTGAATCAATAAGTCTATATGATACCAGTCCGAACTAAGGGAGGGTTACATATGGCGTTGATAACGTTTGTCTGTGCAAACTGGTTAGGAAAAGCTGGTTTCTACAATATGAATTTACCGGCTACGCCGCAGAGCAGATGCACTTGGATCATATTAGCCATTTAGAACCCCGGATTGCAGAACTGGCTAAGCAAGGCATGAGTCAGCGACAAATCGCCGCCACCTTACAAATTTCCGTAGCTACCGTAAACCGCAAGTTGCATAAGGTAATGCCGCCGGTAGTTTGATGATTAGGAGTACAAGGAGAAGGCAGAGGTAGTAAACTGTATGTGCATAACACCTTAGTTCTTATCTTTCTCTCCGCCATTGTCTGTGTCCTCACAGACAATTATAACTGCTTTTATGGTGGGCTAGTTAGCTATACTAATAACTTAGCCTTAACTCAGATTCCTCTAACGAGAAAACCTGCTAAGACAAAAGTTTATTCTTTTATACTTATAACGTCTAAGAGTACAGATGTGTAATGATGTGATGTATGTGCACCCCAAAATTTTCCTTTAATTATGACTGTTTTACCCTCAAATTTCTTTAAATCAGATTTATAATACCCTAATGCTAATTGAACTCTTTGGATGTCATACTGTGAAGAATTATAGCCTCCAGATTCTGCAATAGCTGTTTCTTGATGAACATTGATAGGTGTTTCCAAATTTAACATCCAGACCGTTTCTTGCAATTCTTCATTCAAAAGTTCGTTATTTGAATCGCCTATGCTATTGTAATAAATGCCACTAAAATAATTTAAAGAGACCTTACCTTTTATTTCAGATATTGATGGATCAAAAAAGAAGTTTCTTTTTTTAATAATTTCTTTCAATTCATTTCTAACGAAATCGGATTTTTTGACGGCACTCGACAATTCATCTTTGTCAATATTGTTTGAATGAACTACTTTGTTCCTTAATAATTGTAGTTCAGTAATCTGAAAGACCAAGTCGTAGTATAATAATCCTTCATGAACAGCCTCTTCCCACTTGTAGGTTCCACCATTACGTAAGCCAGCAAAGATTTCAGACAAATACTCCTCAATCTGATTCCAGGTTTCAATTACTCTTTCTAATGACAAACCTTCAAATTTTGAGGTGTAATTAACATTGAAAAGTTTCTCTAATAAAATTTTTACGATTCTGTAGTAGGCATTTAATTGTTCTTCATCAACACTCAGTCCTGTTCCTTCATGATATAGCTTATTTCTTATCCTATGAAAGAACTCAATATCAGCAATCTCAATACCTACTAACTTTTTACTTGCATATTTTTCCAATAGCAGAAGATATTTACTAAAACTATTGTTACATTCATCAACCTCTCTTTTGGAAGGTCCAGAAGTTCCCCCAAAGTTAGGTAGCGATAGATAAATTTTGATGCTTGTTTCAACGGCATTATCAATACTTATAAAAGCTATGCGTTTATCAAATGCAGTAGTTAGATTAATATGTCCATCTGCATGTTCAAGTAACTCAATTGCGCCTGAAGCCCAAGTTGCATTCATATTAGTATAAAATTCTATGTATCAATTTAAGTATATGCAATATACCTTTTAAATAGCAATTATTTATAAGAGATTCTCCGCAGTTGTTTGTGTCCTCACAGACAACTACAAGCAGATTAATGAACAGATTACTTAGCCAAATAAGTAATTGAGTTGTCTGTGAAGACACAGACAACGGCGAGCGAGGATACAGCCAACCACGATAATAGTAAAGACAAATGCTAAGGCTTTACAGATCATCCCTATAATGAGTTAACCAGGAATATCGCTGATCTTCTTTTTCGTAAAAGGAGCAGGAAGAGTACACATAATCGTTTGGGTCGGTAGCCAAGTTCCAGTGCTGCTGCAAAGGGTTAGTATGAATGTAATCCAATTTTTGTTCTAATACTTGGCGTGTATATAGCTCGATAGGCAACGCATTTCGTTGCCAAAACTGGTATGTTCTGCTGTTGCGTTCCACTTTAAATTGTTCTAGTAAGAATGAGTTGGTTAACCGTAACTCTTTTTGAAAAGCATGTCCGGTAAACTTCATGAAACTGGCATGAGGCATTTCTTTGCCATTTACAGCAAGATTTGACCATATTAAATGAATGTGATTAGGCATAATTACGAAACCATACACTTTCATTTTCTTTTGTTCAACCAAATGGATTAAGCTACTTAAAATGATGTGTTTGAACTTGTCGGCTTGTAGCAATGGAATCCAGTTCAGAATAGAAGCGGTATAGAAATAAATAGTATTAAGCTGCACGATGTAGGTTTATTGTCGTGAAGATAGTTGTTTATGAGAATATTAGCAAAAAGATCGAATGGACTATATTAAAAGACCTTTTTGTGTCTCCGCAGGGTCTTCCGGAGGAGACCCTGCGTTGCTTGCACTATCTTATCCTAAACGCAGGGTCCTCTAACGAGAGACCCTGCTACGACAAAGTAGTAAAGGGTAAATTAAGCAGTCTGTGAGGACACAGACTGCGGCGGTAAGGAAGAAAATAGTTATACTAAGTAAATCTTAGCTAGCACATTACTCTTTCAGGTTGCTTTAGCTGCTTTTCGCCAGGTTAAGGAGCGATGATTGTCCTCAAAAAGCAAATCGGGCTCTTGCAACCACTGCTCCATTCGTTCAATCATCTTTTGCAGTTGGGTTTCATTGAGCTGACTGATAGCCGTTTTTGAACTATCCAGATGCCGGTACCATACATCCTGAAACAGCCAATCTAATACAATCCGGTTAAAACAATGGTTATACCGAACCGGTCTGGTAAATGATGATGGCAGTGTTTCGTTTAGCAGTTGTTTATATCTGATGATACCAGCAGTCATATCTTTCATAAAGTAAACATGTTGAATTCCGATTATGGTTTACTAAGCATTATTTCTATATCAGATGATATAAACTGTATGCTGACCGCTTCTGGCCCTCCGCAAGGTATTCCAGAGGAAACCCTGTTTTGCTGGTTGCATCTCAGCCTTAACACAAGGTTCTCTAACGATAGACCCTGCTAAAACAAAAAACGTCATGGCGAGGAACGAAGCCACCTCTGCGCTAAAATAAGTTATAGTTCAGAGATAGCCATGCTATCGCTCGCCATGACGTGATAAAACTAAGTTTGTTAAACCCCAAACAACTTTTTAATAAATTATAGAATCGCCGCCAATCCTATCACTTCGCCAATATCTCTTTCGATATGTTTCTCACTTCCTTAATCAGCAGTGGAAAGGCAGGTTCGGGCATGTTCCCGTGGTCAAAGCCATCGAGTTCGTACAGACGGGTTCTTTTGTGGCCGGCTAGTTTCATCATGCGAGCCATATAAGCATTTTCCTCATAACGGCCCAGCATTTCCAATTCACGGTCGCCGGTAATGAGCAATACGGGTGGCGCATCTGCCCGAACATGGTAAAGTGGAGCGTACTCATCAATAATGGGCTGCGTATCTTTAATGCCTCTTTCCTGACGGATGGTGAAATGCGTAATCACCTGCGGACTAAAAGGAATTAAAGCCGCTATACGGTTGGCATCAATATCGTATTTCTGTAAATACCGTTTATCCAGCGTAACCATAGAAACCAGGTAGCCGCCTGCCGAATGACCCGAAACAAAAATGAGTTTGTTGTTACCGCCATATTGAGCAATGTGTTTGAACGTCCAGGCAATGGCCGCAGCTGCATCTTCAATATAAGTAGGCGCTTTTACCTTGGGCGATAAGCGGTAACCTACGCCGATCACCGCAAAGCCTTTTTCCATTAAAGCCTTAGGTATTTCTTTATTGCCAGCTGTAATGCCACCACCATGAAACCAGACTACCGTAGCATAGTTCTTTGCGCCTTTCGGGTAGTACAAATCTAACCGGCAACGGCTGGTTTTGTATTCGTCGGTTTTATCGAGCGAATCGGCGTAATAGGGTAGGTTTTTCAGGGTAACATATTGTTGTTGCGCTTGTACCTGTAAACCGCCTACCAGCAACAGTAAAAAAATAAAAAGCTGTTTCATATCAAAAGTAGATGTATGATGAAATGATTGATGTGTACAAATATAAACTTGCTGCTGAGACAACGACAGTAAATCTGTTTAAGTTGAACGAATGTTCTTATCTTATTAGTCTTAAAATGCAGATAATGAAAATACAGCTTACTGATTAGGTTTTAAAACTTGGTCTGCTGTGTGGCCTAACCGCTGATCGGCGGGCATTTGCATAAACTTGCGGTAGCAGGTATTAATGTAAACCAGCAGGTTAAAATCACGAGACTGAAAAGCATCTACCGATGGGGTGTATAAAGCGATGAAGTTATCCATTTCCGTACCGGTTAGCGGTACATAGTCTAACATTTTTTTGCTGTTAAAAATAGCATCAATCTGCCGGGTAACCCTGTCGTATCTTTCCTGATCTTCCAGCTTCAGCCTTTTTCTTTCTGTAGCCCGGTTCGACCATATCCTGAAGTTCAAGCCACCTTTGTAATTACCATTGGCATCGGTTTGGTAGTTTACACTTTGTCCATGAAAATTAGGGTCATGGTAGGTAATGGCTTCACCTTCCGAAGTAGAAATTTTTACTTCTTTAAGCAGGTGGGTTTCAGGCAGTAAAAAGACTTCACACTCGCTCAAGCTAGTTACTACCAGCGTATCATTCTGGTAAGCAAAGCCTTTAAAAATCAGCATATCATTCACCTTTGCCTTAATGCTGAACTTGCCATTGTTATCAGTAGTAGCCGTTTGTTTGCTGCTCAGGTTCTGAACGTTAATGCCCGGCAGGGTAATGCGGGTTTTACTTTCAAATACACGTCCGCGTAATTCCTGGCTATGGGCGTAGCAAGTGGTTAGGCAAAGTATAATAGCTATAAGCCATACACGATACATCATGATATGAAAGTACAAATAGCCGGCTTAATAATTAAGGAGAAGTATGTTAAAACCTGTTAAATTACTTACGAACCATTCTGCTGCGCACAGCCGCTATAATAGGAGGAATGATAGAAACCAGGATAATAGCCAGCGCAATCAATGAAAAATGTTGTTTGAAGAAAGGGATATTCCCCAGCAGGTAACCCGCAAACAGGAAAACAATAATCCACGCTGTGCCACCCACAATGTTGTATAAACTGTATTTAGATAGTGGCATACGGCCTACACCAGCCACAAAGGGAGCAATGGTACGGATGATCGGCATAAAGCGGCTTAAAATAACTGCCAGCGGACCATGTTTATCAAAAAATGCCTGCGTTTTTAAATAGTAATCGAGCTTGAGGACTTTGTTTTCGGGTTTAAATACTTTGGCACCAAAGTATTTGCCTAGTTCGTAATTAACGGTATTGCCTAAAAAGGCAGCCGCAATCAGCAGCGTGGTTAACAAGTAAATATTCAAACCTGTATTACCGGCAGCAACAAGAGCACCTGCGGCAAACAGCAGCGAATCGCCGGGTAAGAAGGGGGTAACCACAAAACCGGTTTCTGCAAAAATGATGAAGAACAGAATCAGGTACGTCCAGCCCTGATAATTGCTGATAATTTCGGCCAGGTGCTTATCAATGTGCAGGATAAAGTCGATTAGGGAATGCAGAAAGTCCAAAGTATAAGAGTTTGCCTCAAAAATAAGAATATACTTTTAAGTTAAGGTATGTCACACGGTAATGTACAACAAATTGAGCCGACTAGGCTTGAATATGCCGGTGCAAAGGCGAAGTTACTGATTGGTAATTACCCCCAAGCTCAAAGCGGCTGAATCGGTACGGCTGGATAAGCCTTGTGCAAACAAGGTGTACAAATGCCCATCCTGAATGGTAAAGCTGCTCATAGTGGTTAAAGCATCCGTACTATTGCCGGTAGCAAATGCTTTAAAAATGTAATTACCGGCTGGCAGCGTTACGTAAGCAGATTTTTTTTTGAATAAGACGTTAGTGAACTCATTAACCTTAATGCCATTGGCATAAATATCATACGCTGAACTAGCCGTGCGAGGCGATAAGTTAATGTACCGAACTTTTCCACCCTTGCCTATGCTGGGCAAAGGTTCTGCATTATCATTGGTGGTTACTGAGGTAAGCGTATTATCAGCATCTAAACCGACTACGTACACGGTGTATTTAGTATAAGAGTTTAGCGCAGTGGTGTCGTCAGTAGAAATAACGCGGTTTAAGGTTTTGGTAGAACGAATTTGCAGTGGATACTGGGCAGAGCTTAGATAGAAATAATCAGACGATGTGGTACCCGTACGTGATGCGTAAGAGTAGTACGTTTTAACGCTAGTGATACCCGTTGCAGCTGTGCGGTTTTGCTGTACATCGTTCAGGAAAAAAGCTACCGGGTACGCATCCGGACTGAAATTAAGTATTTGCAATTGTACACTGGTGGCAGCGGGTGTAGTATCATTTGATTTTTTGCAGGCTGCCAAAAACAGGAGCAAACTGAAGGCTACACCTGCTATACGCCAATAAACTGATTTATATGTTTGCATTATTCAATCAACAGGTTGTTTACTGATTAGTTAATAATCCTACTCTGAACGCTGAAGTACCTGTGCCTTTTAACGTACCTAGTGCAACTAAAGTATATATACTGCTTGATGTTAAAGAAACAGTGGTGGTGTAAATAGTGCCACCAGTAGCCGTGTTAATAACTGTAATTACTTTGTCGCCACTGCTGGCCAGCGTCTGAAACGTACTAACTGATTTGTAGGCATTGCTGGTAAACAGTACTGTACCATCTAACTTTATTTGTAAGTTAGGTACAGTTGGAGCAGCATTAATAAATCTCATTTCAGGTAGAGATGAAGAATTTGCAGTCAGCGTATCTTTAGTTAAAAAAGTATCACTGCGGGTATTGCCGGTTACAAATAACGAGTAAGCGTAACTGGTTGTAATATCTGATACTGTAACCGGTGCTACATAAGGTAAAGTTAGAGGCAGGGTAAATAAAGTATCGGTGTTGGAAAAATCTACGTTGTTGAAGTTATGCTTAAAGGCAAAAGTTTCGGTTCCTGCAGCAATAGTAAGATAGCCGGTTGAGCCACCTGTATAAATACCGCTGGTACTGTTTTGCCGAGTGCCATTTAAATAAATGTTGATAGGATCAGTAGTGGCATTAATTACTGATAGCCTGGTATTATCTACCGTTGCAACAACATCATTGTTTTTTTTGCAGGCAGTTAGGCAAGCTATGGCAGCTACTATCAGTAAAATACAGTATTTAAATTTTCTCATATCACCTGAGCTTATAACTCGTTGTTTGCGGCTTTGGTATCGGCTATAATTAAAAAAAGCCCGGCATGTTAACCGGACCTCTTTTAACTTTTCGGTTGCATTACTATTTGCAGCAACCGTTATCTTGTTGATAGTATGGGGCAATGTCAATCAGTCCTTAGATTTTTTGCCCTTTTACTTACTTAGGCGTAGCTGTTTAGCATTACCGGCATTACCAGCATCAGTACGTCTTCGTTCTCATCACTACCTTGAGGCAACAACAAGCCGGCGCGGTTCGGGGTTGACATTTGTAAAGCTACTTCTTCACTACCCAGATTTTTCAGCATCTCAATCAGGAAACGGGCGTTAAAGCCAATTTCCAAATCCTCACCTTCATACTGGCAGCTTAAGCGTTCGTGTGCCTCATTAGCAAAATCAATATCTTCTGATGATATATTCAGTTCGTTGCCGCTCAATTTCAAACGTACCTGGTGGGTGGTTTTATTGGCATAAATGGCTACACGCTGCAACGTACCCAAAAACGACAAGCGATCAATCAGCATACGGTTAGGGTTATTTTGCGGAATAACAGCTTCATAGTCCGGGTAACGCTCGTCAATCAGGCGGCATACCAGGTTAATGTTGCCGAACTTGAAGAAAGCACTGGTGTTGTTGTACTCTACCGAAACAGTTACATCCTCAGCTGGTAAAGCTGATTTTAAAAGGTTAAGCGCCTTTTTAGGTAGAATAAACGAAGTATTGGTGGCGCCCTGTGCATCATTACGGCGGTAACGTACCAGTTTGTGCGCGTCAGTAGCTACAAAAGTTAAGTTTTGGGTAGATAACTGGCAGAATACGCCGGTCATGGCCGGGCGCAACTCATCATTACTTACGGCAAACAGGGTTTTATTGATCGCCTCGCCCAATACGGATGCCGGCAAGTTGACAGATGAAGGATTTTCAACCACCGGAATTTTAGGGAAGTCGTCGCCGTTTTCGCCGCTCAGTTTATATTTTCCATCGCCGGCACTGATCTCGATAGCAAAAGTTTTATCATCTACTGAAAATGAGATCGGCTGCTCTGGTAATGATTTCAGCGTATCCAGCAATATGCGTGATGGAATAGCAATACGGCCGTTCTCTTTAGCCTCAACCGCCAGCGAAGTGGTCATGCTGGTTTGCAAATCGGTGGCAGATATGGTCAGGTTACCATCCTTAATTTCAAACAGGAAATTTTCCAGGATAGGTAGTACCGTGCTGCTGCTTAATGCACCACTTACCGACTGCAATTGCTTCAGTAAGGTTAATGTTGAAACAATAAATCTCATAACTCAATTTTAATCAATCAAAAGTATGAAAATTAACGCGCATACTGTTGTTTGCGGTAATAATGTTGAAAAAATGCAAATAATAATACTATGCCCAATGGTACCAAGGTATTTACCAGTTGCCAGTACAACTTTTCATTACGAATGCGTGCCCGGTTCAGCAATCGAATCTGTATTTCTTTAGTACGCAAGGCAATCAGTCCCGAATCATCAGTCAGGTAATCTACCATGTTCAGCAACAAATTTTTATTGCCGAAGGTTTGCTGCGTGTAACGATCGTAGCCCAGCGGAAAAGGTGATCCATCAGTACTTACCTGGTTTTTCAAGATATCGCCATCACTCAAAACTATCATCTTGGCTGGCTGACTTTGGTTTAGTACCGGAACCTGCTCCATCATACCTTCAGGTACTGGCCGGTTCTGGAAGTTCGAGGGGAAACGTCCTTCCAGTAACACGCCTACCTTTTTGGGCGTACTCTGAAATTCGCGCGGATTGGGTTCCTGTTCCAATGCCTGTAAAGATAAGGTTTTAGGTGCCGTCAGGCTTTTGTTATAAGGGGATGAAGTAAGCAGGACCGTTTTTCGAGTACCTTTTACAGTCAGCGTATCTATCGTGCTGGCAAACTGGCTGTAAATGCCATCCAGGTTCTTGACTACCGGGTGTTTGGCGGTGGGAATAAAGATTGGGTAAAACAGCCAGGGTACCATTTGTATTTGCGGTTGTCCGCCTATGTTGCCGGTAGTTACCGGTATCTGCGCGCAGTTTAAATCAGCAATCAGATCATAGTTGATGCGTACGCCATAGCGGAAAAGCTGGTCGTCCAGGTTCAGTTGTTTCGGGAAAGCCAATTGCTCGCCACCATGTCCGCGTAAGCTGTCTAATTCGGCGCTTACCTGGTCAATGGCCCATAAAATACGACCGCCACGCATGAGGTACTGGTCCATCTTAAACTTTTCCAGTTCGGTAAAAGGCTGTTCAGGTTTGGGTATAACCAGCAGTTTCAACTTTTGCATACCCGCAAACGGAATGGTTTGCAGGTTTACCCGGCCTACCTCAAAGCCATCAGCCAGAGTATGTAAGGCATCATTCAGTTGCAGATCGGCTAATTCATGGTGCCCTTCGGTAAAGCCAATACGCGGGCGGCCACCCGTAGTTGCCTTTTTTATGGACGAAGTAAAAGCATACTCCAGGTTTTGCACCGAGTTGTTGAGTACCTGATCGGGGTCAAGCCCCATACGGGTTTGCAACAATTTAACGGCTATCTGTCGTTGACCGGCAGTAACCACAGCCGCCGGGAAAATAATTTTTTGCGATAAACCATTATCGGTTTTTACGCTCAGGTTAGTTGGCTCGATGCCTTGCGCCTGCATGTTTTGCAAGGTTTGTTCCTGCTGTTGCTGCGATTGACCTTCCAGCGGGTTTACCAGCTCGTATTGTAATTTACGGTGACTGTAAGCCTGTAAATCGTTCAGCATATCCATGGTTTCGCGTTGCAGGCGTTTCATGCCACCGGGCAAATCTTTGCCTTGCAAGTATACCGTTACTTTAACCGGCTGTGCCAGGCTATCCATCACATTGCGACTGATGGGCGATAGGGTAAAGCGCTTTTCTTTGGTAAAATCAATACGGGTAAATATAAACTGTGTTAGCAGCACAATGGCAAAATATAAGGTTATCAGACCCAGAACCGAGCGGTTAAATACCGGCTTTTGCTGTTGCCGGGCAACCACAATTAAAGTTAAAGCCAGGAAGAATAAAATAAGTAAAACAAAGTAAGCCAGATCGCGCGTATCCAGTACGCCACGACTTACCGACTCATAATGTTGGGTAATCCCCAGTCGTTGCACATCCCAGTTTTGTAAGGATAACAGCTGGCTGATTGAATCAAATCCGCTGTAAAAAAAGTAGCAAATAAAAACCGCTATGGTAAAAGCAATAATCTGGTTTTTGCTAATGGATGATGCAAACAGACCAATGGCTGTAAAGGCGGCGCCTAACAAAAATAAACCAATGTAGGAGCCGGTAATAGCTCCGGTATCCAGGTTGCCTTGCGGGTTGCCCAGTACACTTACCGAATAGGCATACACCAGTGTAGGCAGCAGCGCAAACAATACCAATACTACACAGGCCAGGTATTTGCCCCCAACAATTTGCCATTCAGTAAGCGGGCGCGTAGCCAGCAGTTCATAAGTACCTTCGCGCCGTTCTTCGGCTAACGACCGCATGGTAATGGCGGGTATCAGAAACATAAACAGGTAAGGCGCGGTATTAAACAGGCTTTCTAATCCGGCATAGCCATACTCCAGTATGCTGGATTCGGGGAATACCCACAAAAATAAACCCAGCACCAGCAGGAACACGCCAATGGTAACATAAGCTACTAAGGAACTGAGGTAAGATGTAATTTCTTTTTTTAATATCGTGAACATGAATATCTGTTATCAACGTCATTGCGAGCGATAGCGTGGCAATCTTTGCATAGGTATTAGCGCCCGTGCCTGTCAGCGCAGCGATTGCTTCGTTCCTCGCAATGACGAACGGTTTAATGTTATTCTTTTATTAATTCATCGTACAATTCTTTCCAGTCAGGATTCATACGTTGAATTAGGTTTACCTTGTTTTGTCGGTTTCCTGCTTTAATTTGCTTTTCTGCTGCAATAGCTTCTTCTATATGCAAATAAGCAAAATAATACACTAATTTCTCACAGTTGTATTTAGCTGTAAAGCTATCAGGATAAACTTTGTTTTTATGTTCCCAAATTCTGCTAGTAATGTCAGCAGTAACGCTTGTGTAGAGTACTGTATGGCACTTATTAGTCAGGATATAAACACAGCCCCCTCTTTGCATAAATTAATTAATTTATTTTAACAAACGTCATTGCGAGGAACGAAGCAATCGCTACGCTGATAGGCGCGGCACTAATATCCATGCACAGATTGCTTCGTTCCTCGCAATGACGACTTTTCTCTTACCAAGCTAACCTATATGCCACCCGAATAGCAAACTGCTGTAAACGATTGCGCGACCAGCTTTCGTAACGCAAACCCACATCCACCGCTTGGTGGCTTTCGGGTTGAAAGGGTATGATGAAGCCTGTACCTAATGAGTAGGTAGCCAGATTTTTTTGTCCGGCATTGTTATCCAGCACAGCGCCGGCCTCTCCCTCAAAATACACTTTGGTATCAGGGTAATATTTAATACCTGCTTTAAGGGGTATGTAATGGTCGTTGGAAGGTGTAGCAAAAGCTTCCGCATAAGCTCGGCGATAATGCATTTGGGTATAGCCGCCGGTTAAACTCAGGCTAAAAGCCTTAATCAGATGGGCTTCAAGTTTACCTGTTGCGCCATAGCCAATAGTATAACCGCTATGCTGCGGAATGTTCAGTTCCGGCCCAATGCTGACGGCTATATGCGGGTTATTAAATGTAGGGTTTTGTGCCGCGGCTATTGTAATCAAACCGAAGGTAGAAATAAACAGAAAAAGTTTTTTCATGTAAGAAGTTTACCGAAATGTGTCCGTTTAGCTCGTTATGCTTGTGGTTGAGGATTAGTTAAACGGATAAAAACAGACTCCAATGATTGCTCCTGGTGAGCTTGCTTAAGTCCCTGCAAAGTATCATCAGCCACAATTTGGCCTTTGTTAATAATGATAACGCGATTGCATACGGCTTCTACCTCCTGCATAATATGGGTGGAAAGAATAACGGTTTTGGTTGTACCCAAATCTTTGATCAGTTGCCGGATGCCAATTAACTGGTTCGGGTCAAGTCCTGAAGTGGGTTCATCCAGAATCAAAACATCGGGGTTGTGCAAAATAGCTTGTGCCAAACCCACCCGTTGGCGATAACCTTTAGATAGCTGGCCGATTTTTTTGTGTTGCTCTGGACCTAACCCGGTTTGCTCAATTGCTTCAGTTATGCGCTGGGCTGGGTTATGCAGCTGGTGTACACCGGCTATAAAGGCTAACGATTCTTTAACGTACATATCCGTGTACAGCGGGTTGTTTTCGGGCAGGTAGCCAATGCAACGCCGTACTGCTAACGATTCTTTTACGGTATCATACCCGCACACACTGGCAGTGCCCGATGTTTGCGGTACAAAGCCGGTCAGCATTTTCATGGTGGTTGATTTGCCTGCACCATTAGGCCCTAAAAAACCCAGTACGCCTGGTGTGGCGTTAAAGCTAATACTATCTACCGCCTTTTGGGGGCCATACCACTTGGTTAAAGCGTTAACCTGAATGCTCATGGGGGTAAAGTTAGTTAGCAGAAGTGTGATATTGGTGAAAATGTTTGAATTTATAAGCGGGCATTTATTTGTACGTACCAAGGTTTTAAGCGTTGCATAAAAGCTTTGGCGTACCTGATAAGGTGAGTTAACACAAACTTTACAGAAGTACTGGCGTTAAATTAGCTATAATGTCTTTGCATTCACACTTAAAGGTTTTCTTATGCTTGCTGAGCGCGCTTATGGTTCAGGCTAAAAGTGCCTCGGCGCAGTTTGATACCACTTCGGTGATTCAGAAGTTTGATAACCGTGTCATGATTCACCTTTCCGAGCATCGTACGCCAGCACAAACCAAGTATTTCCTCTTTGTATCACACATGAATTTATACGGAAATGCCTTGGTTCCGGCCGGATTGCTGGCGGGTGGTGTGTTCGGTCATGATAAAGAAATGCGGCAGAATGCTTTGTTTGTAGCCAGTAGTTCGGTTATATCTTACGGTGCGGTATTGCTGATTAAAAACCTGTTTAAACGCCCGCGTCCGTTTCGCAGCAATACCCGCATTATCGCGGTTTACCAAGCTGGCGGTTTCGCTTTTCCTTCCGGCCACGCTTCATCATCAGTCAGTACGGCTACTGCGATTTCTATGGCTTATCCGAAATGGTATGTGATCGCACCGGCTGCTGTTTGGGCTTCATCCATTACCTACTCGCGTATGTATTTAGGTTTGCATTACCCTAGTGATGTAACTACCGGCGCTTTGTTCGGCGCAGGTACTGCCGTGTATTTCAATACTGTACGCAAGCGGGTGGAAAATAAATAAAAGCTTAGCGTTGTACAGTATCATGCAGGTACTGCGGTTATTTTATAGCATTCAGTAAGTTTTTCACCAAGTCATCCATTTCTTTGTTTTCAATCCAGCGCACTACCATTACCAAGTCGTGTTCCGGGTCGCAGTAAATAATATTATTGCCATTACCTATGTGCACCCATACATTGGCTGGTGCCGATGGCAATAGTTTGTGGTCGGTATTCAAAAACCAGTTCATGTAACCATAACCAGTATTGGCGGTAGTAGGGGTGAGGGCTTGCTTAACCCACTGCTGACTGATCAACTGGCGGCCATTCCAGTTGCCGTGATTTAGGGTGAGTAAACCGAAGCGGGCCATATCATAAGCGCTGATGTACATGCCGCCGCCCCAATGCCCGCCGCCGCTTACCGATTGTACCGGTTGCCCATCCAGCACAATCCACGCATTGCGGTAGCCTGTCCACCGCCAGGTAGTAGAAGCACCAATCGGATCCATGATGGTTTCTTTTAAAACCTGCGGCAGAGGTTTGCGCCAAACGGAGGTAGCTGCCAAAGCCAAAGCATTTACCCGTACATCGTTGTATTTCCATGTTACCCCAGGTTCATTGCGCTGGCGTATTTTGTATTGTTCAATATCACCTTGCGGACGGTCGGCCCAATCAGGTTTGCCCCATAGGGTGCCTTCCCAATCGCTGGTTTGGCGCAGCATCACTTCCCATGTAAGTCGCCGGTTGTGAGCCGAAGCAAAAGGGTAGATGATATTGTTCTGCTCGTATTCGTGTCCGGTAGTGTTGATACTGGGGTTGTACAATTCCACAAAGGGTACATAGTTAGCTACAGTATCTTGCGTACTGTGAATCAAGCCCCGGTCAACCGCAATGCCTACCAGGCTGGAAAGAAAGCTTTTGGTAACACTGTTGGTTATATCCACCCGGTTGGGCGTACCCCAGTCGGCTACTACATAGCCTTTGTAAACAATTACACCGGATGAACCACCACGATCTACCAACGGACCCACTGCATCACTGAAAGGCTCCTTGCCAAAACTTTGGTATTGTGCCAGTTCCTGGTTGCGTGATGATTTACTTTCATGGGCTTGGGCAAAGGCGATAGTTTGCTGTATGGCGGCTTCGTTCAAACCCATTTGTGCTGGCGTTTTATGTGCCCAGCTACCTACAGGCGGAAAGTAGTCGGCTGTTTTACTCTTTTTCTGACTGTAAGCCGAAGTCATAATCAAGCACACGAAAGCGAAGGCAGACAGATGGTGTTTCATGAAAGCAAGATAGAAAGGAAATTTAGAAAATTAAGTTGACCTAAGTAATAAGCACGCAAAACAATGTTAAATAAAAATCCCCCTAAAAAGGGGGATTAATGTATTGACGTATTCAAATTTATACCGCGTCTGAAAGTGACGTAAACGTAAAGTCTCTGATCTTCATCGGCGGAATCATGTAGCCCCGGTAGCTTTCCACGCTGATGGCGCGTTCCGGCTTGCCTAATGTTTCTACGTTGTTCAGCATAATCACCGGACTTTCATTAAAGCGCATGTTCTTGATCGGGAACTTAATTTTACCGTTCTCAATGTAGAAAGTACCATCGCGGGTAAGGCCGGTTAAAGCCAATACTTGCGGGTCAACCATCCGAATGTACCACAGGCGCGATACCAGAATGCCACGTTCAGTGCTTTTAATCATATCTTCCAGGCTGGCGGTGCCACCTTCCATAATAATGTTGCTTGGGCCAGGTACGGGTTTTACACCTTTCTTTTGCGCCCAGTAACGGTCGTAATCCAGGTTTTTTACCACCCCGTTTTGTATCCAATAAGTTTTTTCGTGCGGTAAACCTTCGCGGCTCCAGGTGCTGGCCGGCAGGTCGGCATTAAAGGGATCGGAGTAGATGGTTACTTTATCATCCATCAGCTTTTCGCCCAAGCGGGTACCACCGCCTTTTTTGCTCAGGTAGCTACGGCCTTCTTCGGCGCTGCGGGCATCAAACCTGAACATGTTTTCCAGCATATACACAGCGGCCGTAGGTTCCAGAATTACCGTGTATTTACCCGGCTCAATCGCTTTAGCACCTACCGAAGCTGACGCTTTCTGGGCCGCTATTTTAGTAGCACCGTAAGTGTCCAGTTTGCTTACATCAGTAAAACCTCGGGCAGCATAGCCTGAACCGGTACCGGCCTCATTACGGGTGGTTACGGTAAAGGTGACGTTAGTAGCTTTGTTGTAGGCAAACAAACCTTTTGAGTTCATGACTGCGTTGAAGTCAGTTCCATTTTCCAGGTAACCGGCAGCTACCAGGTTGGCGGCTTTGGTTACTTCCAAACTTTTGGCCATCATATCGGCGCGTTGCTCGGGCGTAATGGCAGCTGTTTTGTCGTTATAGGTGATGGATTCGGCAAACGTTTGCGGGCCAAGTGGGGGCATGTGCTCTGAGTTTTCGGGCGCTAGTTGAGCTAGCTCTTCCGAACGGCGTACCACTTTTTCCAGCGAAGCATCATCAAACTCATTGATGCTGGCGGTGCCGGTTTTTTTACCATAAGTTGAACTTACCGACAGGCTCAAAGTGCCTATATCGCCAGCGGTAGAAACCTGGTTTAATGCGGTACGAATGTTGCCGCCTTCCTCACCGCTCAAACCAATTATACATTCATCGGCTTTTGAATAGCTAAGCACTTTCTTTAACAAGGTTTGTGCTTCTTCTTTACTCAGTAATGGCATAATATCTTGATTATCCGATTCTTCTTTTAGTGTTAATTACATTTACTCCGTTAAAACGTGAGGTGGCCGAGCCATGCGATACTGCGTTAGACTGGCTAGGCTGGCCTTTACCATCGTTGAACGCACCGCCCAGGCGGTAATCGCGTTTGTCGCACACGGCAACCAACGAATTCCAGAATTCCTGGTTGGTAGCCTGATAAGCCACATCGTTCAGCATACCTATAATTTTACCGTTCTTGATTTCATAAAACAGCTGACCGCCAAACTGGAAGTTGTAACGTTGCTGGTCGATAGAGAAAGAGCCGTTACCAACAATGTAAATGCCTTTTTCTACGCCTTTAATCATCTCATCCACACTCAAAGGGGTTTTGCCGGGTTGTAGTGATACGTTCGGCATGCGCTGAAACTGTACGTCGCTCCAAGTTTGCGCATAGCAACATCCCTGTGAATGATCCAGCCCTAAAATATGAGCCTGATCGCGAATGGCCTGGAAGTTCACCAGTACGCCATCTTTCACCAAATCCCACTGTCCGCATTTTACGCCTTCGTCATCATAACCTACAGCGCCTAATGAACCGGCTTGTAGTTTATCAGCTACTACGTTCATGTTTTTGCTGCCGAAGTGGAAGTTGCCGGAATGTAATTTATCCAGGGTCAGGAAGCTGGTGCCTGCATAATTGGCCTCGTAGCCCAGTACCCGGTCCAGCTCGGTAGGGTGAGCTACCGATTCGTGAATGGTGAGCCAAAGATGCGAAGGGTCAAGCACTAAATCATACTTGCCGGGTTCAACCGATTTGGCGGTGATTTTTTCAGTAGTATTTTTGGTGGCATTTTTAATATCCTCCAGCATGTCATAACGCTGTTTATAGCGGGTTACTATGCCATGTACCTTTTCACTTTCTGATGGGGTTAAGTATTCATAACCCATGCCGCAAGGTACGCTCAAGGCTGCACGGCTTTCAAAGCTATTCGTGGCAGGGTCTGTTTTGGTTACGGTGAAGTTCGGGTACAGGCGATGAATATCCTGATCGATGTACGAGCCATCGGTTGAAGCAAAGTATTTCTGCTCATTAATAGCTAGAATGCTTGAGTTTACAAAAGTAGCACCTCCGGTTAATGCAGCGCCATTGCAGGCCAGTAGTAAATCAACTTTCTCTTTAATGGGTACCTCGAAAGCGTTTTTTTCAATAGGGGTTTTCCAGCTTACTTCACCGTAGCCTTGCTGCGGTGCCAGTTCAACAGGTTTGGTGCTGATTCTAGCATTGGCTTTTGCTACAGCTACCGCACGGTTGGCTACTTTAGCCATACCATCTTTGGTAACATCATTGGTAGCGGCAAAACCCCAACAGCCATTAACCAATACACGCACACCCACACCATACGATTCGGAGTTGCCTACGTTCAGTACTCGTCTTTCGCGGGTAATAACAGCTTGGTTCAGGTAGCGGCCAATACGCACATCGGCATAAGATGCACCTTTAGATTTGGCAGTGTTCAGGGCGGCGTCGGCCAGTTCTTTTTTAATGCGTGTGTCCACCTGCTTCAGCGCCTCAGCCGGGTCAATCGGCGTTCCGAATGAGGGCAGGTTTGGCAGCATCATTGCGCCGGCGCCAACACCAGTTAAGTAAATAAAATTTCTACGTTTCAAGGTTTAATCCTCCTTAGCGGTTAATTATAGTTGTTAAAATAACTTGGTTAAGCAATTAACTTGCGTTCAATCCACAAAAAAGTGCAGGTTGTTAATAAAAGCAAATAAAAATACATTTTCGGTAGTTCAATTTGTGTGTTTTGCTGTATCTGTTTTGTTACAGTTGCATTTTTACCACTATTTGCTACAGATTTTTGTGTGATTGCTATTTTTTGCTGTGCTTTTAAACTATTCCACCGTTTATTTTCATAAACGTAGCACCAGGAAGGTGTTCCGTTGCTAGTGTTAATTTGTTGCCAGCCAGCATGAGTAGGCCAATAGTTGACCGTCCACAAATAGGGGATGGAAGCGTTTTGTACCGGTGCCACGTGTATACCATTTACCTGAACCTGCGCCGGTGTTGAGGCGCTTTGTAATTGAAGTTGTACGGGTTCATTCAACATAGGTAAGGCTGAGGCTACCATCCATCCGGGTACAGACGGGAGTTTGCGGGCTGCTTTGCCAATCAGCAACGACCATAATGCGGCATAATCTTTATTATTGCCAGCCATCAGCCAAGCGAAGGTATGATTTAGCGTGGTAAACACGCGCTGACCTGAACCGGTTAACGCCGTAGCCGCCAGTACATGGTTTTGACTATCGTAAACGAGGTTTTGCGTATTACCCTGTGCCGAAACGTAAGAAGGATCAATGAGCAGGCGTGCTGTTTTGGCTTTTTGATTTTGCAGAGTCAATACCTCGTTCAACTGTGCTTTGGCAGTTGCTGCGTTTGCCTGAAAACCAGTTTGCAGCCAGGATGCGGCGTTGCCGGCGCTATCTGCCCGTACAATTACGCCTAAGCCTTTTTGCAGCACCTCTTGTTTCAAGGCACCACTTTCAGAAGCGTTCAAAGCTTTTAAGGTTGATAAATCGCCCAGTACAACGTCAAATTTGCTAAGCAGGGCAGGCGTAAGGTGTTCCAGCGATAGCTTGTCGATGTTCACATAATCCTGGCTGATTTTATCTTTACTGATGACGGAACGTACCGCCACGCTGTAACCATTCTCCGAAAGCCAGTTTTTCAGGAAACGGGTTTCAAAATCGGGCGAGGAGGTGAGCATGAGCAGCTTGATGGGTTTCACCGCTTCTACCTGAACCGGTAAACTTTCATGCGCAAGCGTATCATTGCCCGACAAAGTTAACAGGCTATACACTGCACGACCTGTATTTTTAGGTATGGCTGATAACTCGAAATCTGTTGAGGCATGAGCCGGTAAAGTAATTGAATCCAATCCGGTGTTTAAACCTTTTAACAGCACTTTAACCGGCTTGTCGGCTGCTGATTGGTAATGGCCTTGTACTTGTAATGCTTCGCCTGCTTTTAAGTTTTCTGGCCAGCTTAAACGCTGCAAGCCTGCCGGTGTAACAGGTGCCTGGTAGCTTAACGGAATAGTAGTGAGTTGCTGTAATTCATACTCGTTTAAGCCATAACCTAAAATGTGCAACTGCTTAATGGCCGGATGATGATAAATAATATCACTTAAACTGCTTACCCAAGTGGCTTTAGGGTATTGTTTTTTAATGTTCTTGTCTGTCGTGAAAATAACCGGATAATGATGGTTGCTGATGCTGTCGGCCGAGTAGCCTTCAGTTAATAAAACGGCATCGCTGCCATCAGTTGCTTTTCGCTGACTGGAGTAGGTTAAGGGTAAGGCAATGCAGGCCAGCGCAGTAACCGCCAACAAAATAGCCAGTACACGCCAGCCTAAGCGGCTACGGTTGGTACGGCGATATTCCTGCCAAAGTGTAAGCAGTAGTACAACTACACAGATGATGATAACGGTGATGTTCCAGTGAGTAGCAGCCATTATCGGTTCAAGTGGTTTAAGTTGTTATAATAACCTTTGGCCAAACCTAAATCGGCCGTAGTAGCTGTAGCATCAGGCATCGTTTTTACCGCAGGCAGGCTTTTCTGAATGGCTTTTTCTACGATAGCAATATCTGCCGGATTTATTTTTTTGCCGGCTGATAACATGCGTTGCATGGCGCTTACCGCACGCAAATAAATACCCGGCTCGGCTGATGCCCGACTGCTAAGTTGCTGTCCGGCTAGTTGCAAGGTGCGCAAGCTGGTGGTAGTAAGGGCAGGGTTTTGCTTGAGTTGTTCCAATACCGTTACGGCTTGTTTTAGCGTGATAAAGCGGTCGGCAGCTGGCTTGATTTCCTGCTGGTTTACAGGCTGGCCGATTTTGCTTAAGTCGCCACTTAATCGTTTTTCCGGTTTCAGTGGAGGCGGATTGTAAGCTGTTTTGGCTACATACGAGCGTGATTTTTCCTGCAAGTCTTTCAATAGCCGTAATGCTTTATATTCGAAAGGTAAAGCTTCTTGCGGTTTGTATAGGCGCAGGTGCAGTTCAGCTTTCCACATTTCGCTTAGGGTAGCTTTCAATTGCGCTTTCACAGCTGGTTCTAAAAAGGTAGCATCTTCGGCGTTATCATGCTTATCGGTATAAGCATCCATAATCATGTTGGTATTGCCGAAGTTTTCGGCTTTGCTCAGTTCTTTATGGTCTTCACCTTCATTACCGCTTTCGTCTTCTTCACCCAAAAACTTACCGTAGCGCAGGCGCAGTAGTTTCTGGTCCATGCCCATATCGTTGCAACGGGTTTTAAAAGCATCCTGGCTAATGCTGTCGCGCTCTTTCAAAAGTTTTTCGGTATCCAGAATAATTTGGCGTTCGCTCCGGAAGTATTCAGGTTTGATGTTAGCGGCAGTTACTAAACCATCCATACTTAGCAAAGCTGCGGTATCTTGTATCGAAACAATCAGTACATCGGTGCGGCTTAGTTGCTGATGCGTATCACGGGCCTGAATATAAAAATACAATTCATCACCGGGTTCCATGTTCAGGGCGGGTAAATCCAATACCTTTTGTAAGTTGTATTGCCGGCTATGCTGCTGAAATGAAGTGCTAAAGCTGAACTGATATTGTTTAAACTTTACGGCTTCGCCGCTGCCTTTGGCTACGGTGGCAAAAATGCGGGCATCACTTACCCCGTAGTCGTCGTTTACTGCCGCGTTTAAGGTTACCCGAGGTGCCTCGCCGGCATCAATATGGGTGTATTGTTTAGGCATTTTGATATGGATAACCGGTACGCCATCTTTAATTACCTGAATTTGGTAAAGGTCTGATAGTTTGCCATCAATGCTCACCTGGTAAAAGCCGGGTTGGATGATGGCACGTTGGGCTTTCCACTGGGTGTGCTCGCTATTGGTACTACTTAGCAGTAGCTTTTCATGTTCGTTAAAGAGCAGCCAAACCTTTTTAACTGTTATATTGGTATTGATTTGCCAGTTTATTGTAGCACCTTCTTCGGCCTGTAAAGTAAATTTATCCTGCTCGTGCGAAGGTTTACCAGTATAAGCAGGTGGTGTAATTTTAATGTTGACTTCATCAATTTGGGGCAATACCTTTTCAGGTGGCAGTGATGTGCCTGTGCTGGTTTGATCGGTACCCAACCCATAGCTGCCGGCATGAGTCCGTACGTGTATTTTTGAGCAAGCAAAGCTGATGGCTAAAGCCAGCACCAATAGTAATCCGGCTGTTTTAAGCCGTTTGGTAAATTGTTCAGGTTGGGTAGGTACGTGTTGCAATGCATTTTCCACTTTACTGCATTGCAGGCGCTCCAGCAGGTTCAGGCTGTCGGCAGGTTTGAGTACCAAATCAGTGCTTTCTTCCAATTCAGGGTAAGAGCCATTTAGGAATGTGCAAATGGCTTGTAATGTAATTTGCCACGGGCGACGGTAAGCTTCCAGCCCTAGCCATACAATGATAAAAACAAGCACGCCCCACCACGCCGACCAGCCCGCTAAAAAATGTAATAGACTGCCTAAAACTAAAGCGCAACCTAAAGCCAGAAGTGCGTCGGCCAGGATTTGGTAGGCAATCCAGCGTTGTTGCAGAGTTTTTACCTTATACAATCCGTTATGCTCAGTCATGGGTTGCAGTTTTAGGTGTACGGTTAGCTAGCCAGCGTTCTGCCAAAAACAGCAGAATTAAGACCAGCCAGCAATAATGAGTTAAATCCTGATAGCCGGTGATTTTGGTAACCGTTTCATGCGTTTCGGTACTAATAAGAGGCATTAATTGTTCGTGCGTAAGCACCCGCTTATCAAAGCGCTTATTTACCGGAACAGTATTGCCGGTTAATAATTGAAGGAGCCAGTTCGGAAACTCGCTGCTCCAAACCAAATCATTCCAGGCTGGGTTAAAGCGGCTATAAAAGTGATAAGCTTGATGTGTACCTTGTAATTTTAAGCCCAAAACTGCATGGCCATATCCATCTCGCCAGATAGGTGACTCCCTGCGGTTGCTACTTACCATTTTAAACAAAGCAACTTTTTGTACCTGCTGCGATGCGGTAGAAAACTCATTGCTGTTATCCATCCATGAACGTACCGTCATGATTTTGCCTTTTTCGTAAGTCAGCACGTTTTTGCTTTGTTGTAGCAAGCGGCTGCTTATTGGCTTTTCAGACAACCAGAACAACCAGGTTTGCCCTGCCGGAATAGCTTGTGCATTGCTGTACAACTTGACCATAGATTTTTGCTGTGTAAATTGACTTACGGCTTTTAGTGCGGCTTGCAGGTAAGCGGCATCAGTAGTATAATTATCGGTATAAACCGCAATGCGCAGGGTAGTGGTGTCGATAGCGGCGGCGGTGTTCGCTTGATCTTTAAGGCTAACGGTAGGTTGCCCATTATTAACATTAACGGAATAAGCTGAGTTAGCCTGATTGCCCTGTTGAATGTTGGCATACCGGTAAGTAATGCCCGTTGTTGTACCGTTGCCTTGTACTACCCTGATGTTTTTGTTGCCGGTAAAATAAGCCTGTTGTACCCAGGTGCTTGCCGAATCGGCAGGCGTATAAGTTTGCCAGTGCAGGTTTAAGGCTACCTGTGGCTTGTTGCCCGTGAAATAGCTGGCCCGATTAGGTGTAAATACATACAAAGGCAATGAGGACGCTACTTTAGTATCCAATTGGCGAAGCATGTTCCAATAATCGGGTGTGTAGGCGGCGGTATCTTTGCGAATAGAATCTTGCGGATGCAACAAGATTTGCTGCAAGTTAGATTTGGAGAAGTTTCGGTCGAAATAATGAAACTCATACCCGGCTTTGGTGAGCGAATCAATGCGCGGTTTAAATTGCCGGTAAGTAGCGGTAAAAGTTTCTTTCGGGAACAGTATCCAGCCTTTGGCTTTTGTTAGCGTAAGGTGTTTTTGCCATACGGGTAAGGCCAGCAACAGGGCTAAGGTGATAAGCAGCAGGCAGCGTAATATAAACAACGGTATATCCAACAGTTTAAAGCTGCGACTACTTTTGCGCGAGGCGGCATCTATTAACGAGATACTGCCTACTTTAAGCACTTTACCCGGACGAATATTCCACAGGTGAATCACTACCGGGATAATTACCGCGGTACCTGCCAACAACCATATGGGATTTAAAAACTGAAACAACTTCCTTTAAAATAAATTACCTCAATAACCAATAACCAATAACCAATAACCAATAACCAATAACCAATAACCAATAACCAATAACTACCCCTTATTTCGCTGCACCAAGAAATCGCGTAAAGCTTTATCCAGTGGCTCGGCGGTGCTGATTACGCGGTGTACAATATGTTTGCCTAGCAACTCCATCCTGATGTTTTCCTGATGTTGCCGTAACTTTTCCTGATATTGCTCACGGGCTTGCGGACCAATCTGGATGATCTCGCCGGTTTCCAGGTCTTCCAAAGCTGAGTAACCTTTGAAATCAAAATCTAATTCGTTTTGTCCCATTAATTGGAATACAATAATTTCATGCTTCAAGGCTGCCAGTGTGTCCAGCAGGTTCATAATTTCGCCATCTTGCTGGTACATATCGGTTACAAATACCAGTAGCTCTTTGCGGCCTGTTCCGGCAAACAGCTCTTTGTAATGCATAGGCTGTGTAAAGTTGCCGGCTGGCTGCATATTTTCAAGCTGATAATATACCCGTTGCAAATGTTGCGGATCAGGCTTGGAGGCCAATGAGAATAAATCTCCTTCCTTAAATACGTATAAGCCTACGGCATCACCCTGCAAGTTGGCCAGATAAGCCAGCGAGGCGGCCAGAAATTTAGCATATTCAATTTTTTTCAGCGTACCATCAAAATGATTCATGGAGGCGCTGGCATCAATCATCAGCTTAACCGAAATGCTGGTTTCCACTTCCGATTCGCGGATGTAATACCGGTCTGAGCGGGCGTACATGCGCCAATCCAGCCAACGCAAATCATCACCCGGCTGGTAGCTTCGATACTGGCTAAACTCCAATCCCGGCCCCTTAACGGTACTTTTGTTAAAGCCGTTCATAAAGCCATCAATCACCGTTTTAGCCAATAGCGGCAGGTTCTTGATGGTCATTAATACTTTTGGGTCGAGCAGCATTTTGGGTTGCGGGTTTTTTGTTGCGAGTTGTGCGTGTTGTGTTGCGAGTTTTGTGTTTTAGTATATTTGTTGGAGATACTTTTATCTCGCAACTTGCAACACAAAACCCGCAACCGACTATATTCCTTTCGGTCTTTCTACTAGCTTAATTAATTCGGCGGTGGCTTTATCGGCGGTAATGCCTTCGGCCTCGGCTTTAAAGTTCATGAGCACGCGATGGCGAAGTACCGGGGTGGCCATTGCGTGAATGTCTTCCATTAGTACGGCATAGCGGCCTTTTAGCAAAGCGCAGGCTTTGGCAGTTAAAATAAGTGCCTGCCCGGCACGCGGACCAGCGCCCCAGCGAACCCACTCTTTTACATAAGCCAAATCGGTAGTATCAGGGCGGGTGGCACGAATGATGAGGCTTACATAGCGTACCAAATCTTCGCTGATGCTTACCTGTCTCACCAGTGCTTGTGCCTGTGTAATTTCTTCAGCTGAGATAACCGCATTCAGTTCAACCTTGCGGGTACCGGTGGTGCGGTTCAATACTTCAAACTCCTCCTGCGCAGTAGGGTAGCCTATGCGAATGAGCAGTAAAAAACGGTCGAGTTGTGCTTCGGGCAACGGGTAGGTGCCAGCTTGCTCAATTGGGTTCTGGGTAGCCAGAATAAAAAAGGGCCGGTCAAGCGGATAGGTTTGCCCGCCGTAAGTTACCTCGAACTCCTGCATAGCCTCCAGTAAGGCTGATTGGGTTTTGGGCGGTGTACGGTTTATCTCGTCGGCTAGTACAATGTTGGCAAATAAGGGACCTTTGTTAAATTTGAAAAAGCGTTTGCCGGTAGCATGGTCTTCTTCCAGTATTTCAGTACCGATAATATCGGTCGGCATCAAATCGGGCGTAAATTGTATACGTCGGAACGATAGCTGCAACGCCTGCGACATGGTTTTTACCAGTAACGTTTTAGCCAATCCCGGTACGCCTTCCAGCAGGCAATGCCCGCCAGCAAAAAAGGCCACCAGTAATTCATCCAGAATGTGTTCCTGGCCTACAATAACCTTTTGTATTTCGGTTTTCAGCAACGGCAGCTTGGCCAGCAGTGATTTAATGTTATTTTCGGTAAGTTCCAAAACAGTATAGGGTTTAGAAAGTGTATAACCAGCTAAATGGCATCACAATATATCGTGCTTTCGGCAAAATGCGATAAAGTATTGCAAAAAATTAAAGGAAGTATCTAAAAAATTACAGGCGCCGTAAATTAAAAGGCAGTTTAGATAAAATTTTGTACTTACTTTAGAGTTTTAATCCTAAATGTCTCTAAATTCTAAATTTACATTTACCCGTTTCAGCTACCACTCCGGCGATTGGGATACCGACCAGCGCATGCCGTCAAATATCCTGAACTCGCTGCTGGAATATACTACTATTCCTATTGAGCAGAAAGAAAAGGTGGTGGCCTTAAGCAGTCCGGATGTGTTTGCCTCGCCGTTTAGTTACCTGAGCGGGCATAAGCTGGTGCAGTTTGATGCGCAGGAAAGGGCTAACTTTAAAAAGTATGTAGAAAATGGCGGCTTTGTATTTGTTGACGATTGCAACCATGACATTGACGGACTGTTTGCCAAATCATTCGAAACGCAAATGGGGAGTTTGTTCGGGCATGAGGCTTTGAAAAAAATCCCCAATAATCATGAAATTTATAATGCCTTTTTCAAATTTGAGAAAGGTCCGCCCAATACCTCGTTTGAGCTGAATGGCTGGGGTGATGATTTGGTGCATGATTATTTGAAGGCCATTACCATTAACGGTCGTATTGCCGTTTTGTACAGTAATAAAGATTATGGTTGCGAATGGGATTATGATTTCAGGAACAAGCGCTTTCTGGCGGAAGATAATACCAAGTTCGGCATAAACATTATTGTGTATGCCATGAGTTCGTGAGCAGCGTTAGTAAGTACTGCTAAAAAACAACTACTTTTGTATGCTGTTTATCCAGCATTACAACATGGATAATTTTTATATTCAGGAGAATGGTGAACAACTAGGGCCATTTTCTTTTGATGAGTTAACCGACCGTGGTTTAGAACCGGATACCCCGGTTCGTATCAATGAGGGCAAATGGGAAAAAGCGGCAGATATGTCTGACTTTCTGGAATACTTCCGCTACTATGGTTATTACTTTCCTACCGAGGCTAATTTAGCTGGTTTTGGCATTCGTTTGCTGGCTTACATAATTGACTACTTTACCATGGTAGTAATTCTGATTATCGGAATAACCATTTATGCCAGCATTACTGCTCCTAATGTTCAGCTAGATGATTTTATTGTTAAAAATCAGCAGTTTTTTCAGGTGGCCGTAGCGCCAATTTTCATGATTGTTTATTTTACCTTGACCGCAGCTTCACCTTTAAGCAGCAGTTTGGGGCAGGCTGCATTTAAGTTGATAATTGTAGATCAGAATGGTCGGAAAGTTACCTTTTTGCGGGCATTAGGGCGAGGGTTTGGTAAGTTTTTGTCTGGCTTTTTCTTTGGTGTAGGCTTTCTGGGCATTTTCTTTAGCCAATACAAACAGGCTTTTCATGATGTGATGGCTAAAACCTACGTAATACGCAAAGACGTTTATTAAGAAAGAAGCAAAGCTTTTAAATGAAAATACATGTTTTGGGCGCATCCTGCTCAGGTACCACAACCTTGGGGATGGTGCTTTCTGAACATGTAGGTTGTCCTTACTTTGATAGTGACCAGTATTTCTGGAAGCCTTCTGAACCTCCCTTTACCATCAGGCGTGAGCCTCATGAAAGGAATGCTATGCTTCATGAAGATTTGTTATTGCATGATAACTGGATTATAGGCGGATCGGTAATTAACTGGGGTGAAGAATGGTTAACCGCGTTTGATCTGGTTGTTTTCCTATACATCCCGCCAGCTATAAGGCTGCAACGATTAAAAAACCGCGAATTGGAACGCTATGGCGATGTGATCTTTACCAACCCGGAACGAGCCTTACAATATCAACAGTTTTTGGAATGGGCTACGGCTTACGATACTGATGCCATAAGTGGGCGAACCTTAAAAGCGCATGAAGCCTGGTTGTCAAAACTATCCTGTTCAGTGTTGGAAATAAGGGGAGACACTTCGGTACAAGAAAGGCTTAATCTGGTATTGGGTAAGTTGTAATGAATGTTAAGCGTTTGTTATTTTAACACGCTATTGAAATAAGGATAACTGGATAAACCTTATCTTTGTTAATTAAATAAAAGCTATACCGTTGCCCATGAATGCTGATGCTGTGAAAGTGCTGCCTGGCCGTTACTGTAATTCATTAACCGAATATTCTCGTTTTATTACCCGCGAAGTAACCATTGGTGATGTACCGATGGGCGGTCACAACCCCATTCGTATACAGAGCATGACTACTACCGATACGATGGATACCCAGGGTACGGTAGAGCAAACCATCCGGATGGTAGAGGCAGGCTGCGAATATGTACGCATTACAGCACCCAGCATTAAAGAAGCACAAAACTTAGCTGAAATTAAGAAGCAATTACGTGCCCGTGGCTATACAGTGCCGCTGGTAGCCGATATACATTTTACCCCTAACGCTGCCGAGGTGGCTGCCCGCATTGTTGAAAAAGTGCGTGTTAACCCCGGTAACTACGCTGATAAAAAGAAATTTGACCAACTGGATTATACCGATTCAGAATACCAAAACGAGTTAGACCGTATTTTTCAAAAGTTCACTCCACTGGTCAATATTTGTAAAGAGTATGGTACGGCTATGCGTATCGGTACTAATCATGGCTCCTTATCCGACCGGATTATGAGCCGTTATGGCGATACCCCACAAGGCATGGTGGAATCAGCTATGGAGTTTATCCGTATGTGCGAAGCGCTGAATTACTATAATCTGGTAATTTCCATGAAATCCAGCAATCCGCAGGTGATGGTGCAAGCTTACCGTCTGCTGGTAGATACCATGGTGGCCGAAGGAATGAACTATCCTTTGCACTTGGGCGTAACTGAGGCCGGCGATGGCGAAGATGGTCGTATCAAATCTGCCGTAGGTATTGGTACTTTGTTGGAAGATGGTTTGGGCGATACCGTACGGGTATCCTTAACTGAAGAGCCAGAAGCCGAAGCCCCAGTAGCTATGGCTTTGGTGAACCGTTATTCTTTAAGGAACCAGAAGTCTGGAACCCAGAATTTAGAGTCTAGAATCCAGAATCAAGACGGGTTTGCAAAACGTGAGGGACAACTGGTAAACCAAGATTTTGTTCAACCCGTAACCCACAACCCTTACGAATATCAAAAACGTATAACCAATGAGGCTAATGCTTTTATTGGTGGCCACATGGTGCCTCGTGTAGTGCTTGATTTATCTAACCGCAACCTGAAAGACCCATCTGTACTGAATGATGCAGGTTACCTGTACTCGCCAGTGCTGGATAAATACAATATGGCTGACCAATCGGTTGATTTTGTTTATTTGGCCGATCAACTGCCTTCATTTACTTTTCCAGGCAATTTAAAACAGTTATATAATTACGCTACCTGGAAAAACTTAGTTAACAAAAAAAATTGTCATCCGGTATTTACTTTAGCCGAATACCTGGCGGCCGATGATCTTTCATCTGCTTTAAACTTGGTTAAGGTAAAAGCTAATAATTTTGACGTTACCCAGTTTCAGCAATTAGCTGCCGACCCAGGCTTAGTATGGGTGCTGGAAACGGATGCTCTGCATGGGATGGCCGAGCAGCGAAGTTTCTTTTTTAAATTAACTGAGGCCAATATTGCTACACCCGTAATTATCAAACGCAGTTATGACTTCAACGATCAGTTACCAGATGCTCAATCAGAGTTGTTGGTAAACAGTGGCCAATCCATCGTGAATAGTGATAATTCTGCAATTTTAATTCCAGCAACTCCACACACGCCACCTGCAACCGAGTTACAGTTGTATGCTGCTACCGATATGGGTGCCTTGCTGGTAGATGGTTTTGGGGATGGTGTCTGGATTGATGCGCCCGGCATGTCTCCTGTGGTAGTTACTTCAACCGCTTTCGGTATTTTACAGGCTACCCGTTCACGTATTTCTAAAACCGAATACATATCCTGCCCAAGCTGTGGTCGTACACTATTCGATTTGCAGGAAACCACACAAATGATCCGCAGCCGAACCAGTCACTTAAAAGGCTTAAAAATCGGTATTATGGGCTGTATTGTAAACGGTCCCGGCGAAATGGCCGATGCCGATTATGGCTACGTAGGTGCAGGTCCGGGTAAAATTACACTGTACCGAGGTAAAGAAGTAGTGAAGAAAAACGTCAATACCGCCAACGCACTGGATGAACTGATTGGCATTATCCAAGAAGATGGTAATTGGGTAGAGCCTGTGGCTGCGTTGTAAGTGATATTGGTATATTTTAATTGATTATCTGCTACACACAATATTAACAGGTGTACGATAACGGTTATATCCTATAATCTTCATTTTAGTTAAAGATGTTAATACACTATTTTGTATTCGGATAGGTTTTACATTGAACATATCTGGTTTCTATTTCAAGGAAAGCTTCATTGTTCATTCTTAATAATAATCATAGTTACTGCTGTATCAGTTATCAAGTTTTTCTTCTAACATTAAACTAATAATTGCTTAAGCTACTTTACCAAGATTATTTAAGTGTTTTGCTATCGGTTTTTACCTTATTAACAGGTGTGTTTTTGATAGAATCATTAAGCTGAATAGTTGAGTCTGTAGGAGCAATCCTGACAGTATCACCAAGTAAAGGTTGACTACTGTTACTTTTGCAATTAGTTAAATTAATCCCAAGTATCACCATAGCGGCCGATAACCACTTTTTCCAAAAAGGTAATATTACAGGTTGAACATGCATTTGTTGGCGCGTAAAGCGGCCACATACATTATGGTTATTTTCGGCTAGTATGCGCTGAAAATCAGCTACCTTGCTATCTGTAAAATCATAAACCTTTTTCTGGCATTTGTCACAGTAGCGGCCACCTTCTGCTTTAGGCATTTCATTCCAGTTTTCTGAGCAAGAAAACCGAAGTTGGACATTTTTGATTTCTTCCTTCATAAAAAGGGCTTTGATAAATAGTGTTAGCCTAATCAGAACATTTAGTATTCTATGCTAAAAGCATTAACAGGATAATCTACCTATTAAATGCTCATGAATTTGTTCCACCAGCCCGAGTTATAATTTGTGCCGGTAACCTCAGTAGGTTTGCCGGGTTCGGGTATAAACAAGCTTTGCGGTTGCTTTTTTACCAGTTCTAATAAAATTTCTATGGGTTCATACCACGCGTGTAATGCCAAATTGAAAGTACCCCAATGTATAGGCATCATCTGTTTGCCTTTTAAAGCCAGGTGGGCATTGAAAGCGCTTAGCGGACCCATGTGTATATCAGGCCAGTTTTTACCATAAGCACCAATTTCCAACATCGTCAAATCAAACGGACCATACGCTTTCCCAATTTCTTCAAATCCTTCAAACCAACCGGAATCTGCACCAAAAAATATATTGTGTTTAACGCCTTTAATTACAAAAGCTAACCATAAAGTTTCCATCCGGTTGGATAAGCTTCGGCCTGAAAAGTGGCGAGTAGGGGTAGTCGTAATCGTGCAATCATCACCGATACGGGCTGTATCGCCCCAGTCCATTTCAGTAATTAAATGTTCGGACACACCCCAAGCTTTTAAGTATTGCCCTACGCCTAATGAGCAGTAAAAAGGAATGTTTTTAGGTGCTAAAGCGCGTATAGTGGCTTCGTCAAAATGGTCATAATGATCGTGCGAAATCAATACTGCATCCAGCGGCGGCAGCTCGGCCAAAGGTAGAGGTGCTGCAAAAAAACGTTTAGGACCCAGATATTGTGAAAAGGAAGCCCGCTGGCTCCAAACCGGATCAGTCAGGATGCGTTTGCCGTCAATTTCAATCAGCAAACTGGAATGCCCTATCCAGGTAACACGTAAACCACTGACTGGGGGGCTAGCATAAATGGAAGCATCAGTTTTAAAAGGGCCTAACGTTTTCTTGGGTGTATTTTCAGATTTGTTAGTGAGGTACTCCCACAAAATGGGAAAAAAGTGGTCAAAGCCAGCCGTATCGGTTGGTACGGGGTTTAAATATTTCTTGCCCTCTTTGCGGGCACCTTTAAGTTGTATCATGTATGATGGAGTAGTGAATAGTTTAGTGAGTACTGGAACTCAAAAATTTTAACGCCAGCTTGCATACTTCCTGTAAATGCGCTGGCAACTCATGACCAGTAAAAGGGTGTGTGGCACCAAAAACATGATCGGCATTAGCCATAACCATTACTTGGGCATTAGGCTGCATGGCTTTTAAATCATGTGCCTGGCTAATGTTGACGGTAGGGTCGGCTGTTCCATGAACCAGCAACCAAGGTTGCTTTACATCAGCCGCGCGTGCGGTTACATTCAGCCTGCCGGGATGTCGGTCTAAATCATCCAATAACGAAACTTTGATAGGCATCTGCTGCCCGATGCGGTGGTTCGGGAAGTACATCACTCCTGCGGTGCGCCACTGCTGCTCAGCTTGTGCCGGCCATAGGTTTCGGAAGGTACCTACCGAGGCCAGCGTAATTAAGCGACTTACCCGGCTATCTTCGGCAGCTTTAATAATGCTGATACCACCGCCCATGCTGTGCCCCATTAAAATAACTGATGGTGCCGCCGGTATAACCGAGCCACTGCAAGCAAAATCAATCACATATTTTAAATCGTCAAGTTCTATCGAAAAGGTGTTCTCACTAAAAGCAATCAAATCAGCAAAATCAACCGGCTGCTCAGGCGTGGTGCCGTTGTGCGAAAAGTTAAATTTCAACAACCTATAACCGTTCTGGGCAAAATAACGGGCTACCAGATGGTGTGTCCCCCAGTCTTTAAAGCCTTTAAATCCGTGTACGAATATAATTAGCGGAGCATCAGGCTGGGTATCGTCAAACGTCAGGTCAGCCAGCATCAAGCGGCCTTTTGAGCCTGCCAGGGTAAATTTTTCTGTTTTAATCATTTTCCGGGAGGTAGCCACAGCTACAGCTAATATCTATTAATAAGTGTGAGGCTTTGATTTTGTTTGTATATGCCAGCCTACCCATAACATCAAAATAGGTTGCAGTAAAAGCCGTATCCAGGCCAGCAAAGGGGTAACATACAGCTTACCCAACTGGAAAGGCGCTTGTTGCAGCATGGTAATATGTACCGGTAAAAAAGCAGCCAGCATTAATATAATCAGCCATGCACCCCAGTTACGGGTAGCCGGGAAAATAAGCAGTACGGCAAACGTAATTTCGCAGATACCAGCCAGCAAATTTAGTAGTACCGGATAGGGCAGATAGTCTGGAATAATTTTAATGTACCCATTAGGGTGTACAAAATGGTTAATACCAGCCAGTATATAGCCTGTAATTAAAATAAAAAGGCTGATTTTTTTTAACGTTTTCATAAGTAGTTCTTGCTTAATTAGCTATCCATCTTTACTGCGTAAGTAGTTGTAAATGATTAGTATGCTAGCATGATGAGGTGAATGTAATTTGTACTCTCTGTGTTTATAGCTTGATCAATAATTACAAATAAAGCTATATTCGGGGAAGATAAATATAACATATCGCTATATTCTGCGTTTAGGTTGAACTAATTCTAATGGAATTCTAATCTTAAACTATCAAAAATATTACAATATGCTCCGGCGCGTAAAAGAAGAACGATCATTAAAAGAAAATCTGATGCTGGCCTCGTCAACGGCCTTGGTAAGTGGCGGCATCAATGTGGCCGGTGTAATGGCCTTTTTGGCATTTACCACTAACGTAACCGGGCACGTAGCTACTCTGGCCCGGCATGTGGTTGAGCAAAACATTCGCGAAATACTCGTATTCTTTGCCTGGTTATTTATGTTCTTTTTTGGCGCATTCGTGAGCAGCTTTTTAATCCGGTCGTTTGAGCCTAAAAGCCGTTACCGTGCACATGCTACGCCTATATTGTTTGAAATTGTTATTTTACTGCTGGTAGCTATTTACGGGCACCATTTTTATGATGAAAACCGTACTGAGCGTGAAATCATTATAGGTGCCATTCTGTTTTCAATGGGCTTGCAAAATAGCATGGTTTCCAACATATCGGGTGGTTTGATAAAGGTAACTCACCTGAGCGGTTTGCTGACTGACTTTGGCAGCGAGGTAGGCGAGTGGCTGCATCCTAATCGTAAAAATGATACGGTACTACGTAATAAGCTGTTTATCCGTATGACTATTCTGACTTGTTATTTTATTGGTGGTATATTAGGTGGCTACCTGTTTACTATACTTGATTTTCAGGTATTTTACTTTATACCCGCCCTGTTGATGCTTATTATCAGTTATGATATACTGCCATTAATGCGCTACAAAACACAACAGTTCTTTTCTATATTCTCCTCCCGTAAAAAATCAACCCAATATTAATTTCCTTAAAAACACTAAAATTTATGTGTGCACACACCCACATGCATGACACTAGCCACATTACTTATGAAAGTTTGCTGGAAGGCAATAAGCAATTTGTAGAAGAAACGCTGGCCGAAGATCCGGAATACTTTACTAAGCTGGCCAATGGCCAGAAGCCACCGGTGTTATGGATTGGCTGCGCTGATAGCCGCGTACCGGCCAACCAAATTACCGGCACTAACCCAGGCGAAATATTTGTACACCGCAATATTGCCAACATGGTTATCCATACCGATATGAACATGTTATCGGTGCTTGACTATGCCGTAAACGTATTAAAAGTACAACACGTAATTGTATGCGGCCACTATCGCTGCGGTGGTGTAATAGCAGCTTTAACCAGCAACCAGCATGGCATTATTGATAACTGGCTTCGCCATATTAAAGATGTGTACCGCTTGCACTCTTATGAACTGGACCTGATTAGTGACGAAAAAGAGCGTGCTAACCGCTTGGTTGAGTTCAATGTAATTGAAAACGTACATAACCTGTGCAAAACTTCTATTCTGCAAAATGCCTGGAAAACAGGTCAGGAAGTAAGCGTACATGGTTGGGTGTACGATGTGGCCAATGGTTACATTAAAGATCTAAAAGTAAGCAGCAGCGCTAATACCAACCTGGCTGATGTTTTCAAACTAGATTAAACAAATCGTTACTCGCTTAAATCAAAAGCGCTGTTACTATATAGTAATGGCGCTTTTGATTTACGATACTTTGACTATCTTCTGTGCCGGCGATGTCTACTTTCTGAATGCCTGCTGTGAGAAGAAGACTGGTGACGTCTGGATGATTCATGCCGCCTTGAGGTGTGTTGTTCCTGATGGTGACGTCGTGATGATGACCGTTCTTCCCGGTGTGAACGCGAGGAATGTGTGGTGTTTTGATGAGTGCTTGTAGCTGGTTTTTCTTCCGTTTTCGGCTTTTCTGTTGTTGCCGTTTGCGGCTGTGAAGTGGTAGCTGCTTTCTGCGTAGTGTCTTGCTTAACTTCTGTAACGCTTAGTTCGTTGCCGTGTAAGTTGTAAACTAATACACGCTTTTGCGTAGTGGCTTTACCGTCTTCATCGGTGTTGTTAGCTGTAAACTCACGCATCAGCTTATCATCTTTAATATAAAAATTATCATTACCCCGATAACCCTTGCGTTGTGATTTGGTTAACTTCGGAAAGTCCAGCTTGTGGGCCTGTGCGTCGTTATACTCGTAAGCATATACTACACTGGTATGCAAGCTATCGGTAGCCTGAGTTTGGATAAAGAGTTCGGGATTACCATCCGTATCCATATCTGAATTGAGCACATCCACAATTTTGCCTTCCAAATCGGCGGTAGTAGTGGTGTAATTTTTACCAGTCGAATCAGACCTTAATATCTCATAAGCTCCTACCGAATCTGAACCCCGACCCCAGCTTAGTACGTCGTACGTTAGTCCGGGTGCTACCTCAATGCTTTTGTGAAAGCGGAAAGGAGCCATCACCTTAGCCGATTTAGTTACTACGGTAGTAGTTTCGGTGGCAGTTGCAGTTTGCTTGTTTTCTGAATGATTACAACCTGCCAGGGCTATACCACTAAGCAGCAGGAAGGTGTAATGTTTTACTGTCATTTTGTAACTAGAGATAGTATTTTTTTTTAGTTATATAATGAATCGGCTGAAAACTCTCCTTTAGGTTTGCCGGGCATAGTCAGGTACACCCGTAAGTTACTGAATGCGCCGGCTTTAAAGTATTTAAGTGTAAACTGATGATAGCCTTTTTGCAGCAGCACTTCGCCGGGCTGCTCATACAAACTATGCTTACCATCATTGTCAACAATCAGCTGATCGTCAATATACAACGTTGAACCATCGCCAGATTGTGTAGCGAAGATATACTTTCCGTCGGTATCAACCTTAATATAACCTGTAAAAATAAGTCCGAAGTTGGTGTTGGTTTTGGCAAAAGCCGAGGTGTTAAAGGTTTTTACCGTACCCGTATCCAATACATGAGCATTATCCAGTTGGCCGGTGTTGGTAAAGTTGCCGGTTACCAGTTGGTATTTAGCACCCGTAGTAGTACCGCTGTAGGGTACTGCTGGCAGTAAGGTACGGTTATAAACTACAGTTCGGGTAATTAAACTTCGATGCCCTGCTGGCGTAATCACCATGGTTTGCAACTCACGGTACTCATTGGTTGGAATGTTCAAGGTAAACGGATGATCGTAAATCAGGGTCGTTTCGCCCGGTGTGTAACCATCAATGGTATAATATACTTTGGCACCTTCTACTGGTGATTTTAAGTTAACCGTTAACTGGCTGCCGGTGTAGCTGGTATCTTTAGCACCAATAGCTATGGGTACACGATAATTATATTGGTTTTTGTCCAACCTGGCCAGTTGGTGTGGCAGGCGGTTTTCGGTAAAATCAGTATAGTTCTTGTTAGCCAGTGGGCTCCACGCTACTTCAGACAGGGCCAGCATACGCGGCAAGAGCATATACTCGGCTTTAGCTTCTGTAGCAATGTATTCGGTCCACATGTTGGCTTGCACCCCTAAAATATGCTTTTGCTGATCGGCCGTTAACTCGGCTGGCATAGGGTTATAGTTGTACGTTTTAGAGAGCGGGGTATAGCTGCCAATGCTTAAAGGTTCCAGATCAGACCGTGCTTGGGCATGGTCAAAATACAAACCACTACCACCGGGCGACATAATTACGTTATGGTTTTGGCGAGCCGCAGTAATACCACCAGCTTCGCCGCGCCAGCTCATTACCGTAGCATTGGGAGCCAAACCGCCTTGCAGTATTTCATCCCAGCCAATAATGCTGCGACCTTTGCTGTTTACAAACTTTTCAATACGTTGTATAAAGTAGCTTTGCAGGCCATGTTCGTCTTTCAGCTTTAGTCTTTTAATGAGTTGCTGGCAAAATGGAGAGTTATGCCAGGCCGATTTAGTCACCTCATCGCCCCCCACATGAATGTACTTGCTCGGGAACAAGTTCATGATTTCGGTCAGTACATCTTCCAGAAAGCTAAAAGTTTGATCGGTGGGGCAGTATACACCATTAAAACCACCCCAGGTTTGGGCTACCTGGTACGGGCCACTATCGCAGCCCAGTTCAGGGTAGGCAGCTAAGGCTGCCATAGAGTGGCCAGGCATATCCAATTCCGGAATAACGGTGATGTAACGAGCCGCAGCATACTGCACAACCTCCCGAACCTGGTCTTGCGTGTAGTAACCACCATAAGGCGTATTGTCGTATTGCTGAGGATTATGGTCGTGGTAGTTGCCAATTACAGTTTGTGCACGCTGACTGCCTATGCTGGTTAGTTTTGGATATTTCTTGATCTCAATGCGCCAGCCTTGATCGTCAGTCAAGTGCCAATGAAAAGTGTTGAGCTTGTAAGAAGCCATTAAATCCAGATACTTTTTAACAAACTCTACCGAAAAAAAGTGGCGTGATACATCCAGGTGCATACCCCGATAGCCAAAACGCGGATAATCTTCAATTTGCAACGCCGGTAGTTTAGCCGTAGCGCTACGATCTAAAGGCATTAATTGGATCAACGTTTGAATACCATAAAACAACCCGGCGCCTTTACCGGCAATGGTGATTTGCTGTGGGGTGATAGTCAGGCGGTAGCCTTCGGCAGGTAAGCCTTCGGTGCCGGTTGCTGTAAGCACCAGCGCATTGCTGATGGTCTGACCCGTATAGAGTTTTACCGAATTATTCAACATCATTTTGTTTTGCAGGTAGCCTGCAAGAAACTCTACGGCCTTATTATCCGTACTATCGGCCAGTATTGCGGTTTGCTGGCTTAATACAAAGTTGCCAACTATAGTTTTTACCGATACTGGTGCAGGTATCAATCCTAAATTGTTCGCTGTGTTTTGCGCAGAAGCAGCGCTTGTAAGAACAATAAGAAAGAACAGGAATAAACGAAATTTACAATACATATAAAAGTTAGTACGCGTCAAAAGAATAAAAGGCGTGAAAATAGAAGATTTTTAGAGGATAGCAGTTAATGACATTGAAAAAAATGTGTGCGAGAACGGTAAACAATATAATTACTGCCAAACAGATAGGAGCAGTATCAGGTATGGCACACAGCTATACAGAACATCACAATATTTCTTATAATTGTACAGTGTTAAGTGTGTACCTGTCATCCGGCCTTAAAAAAGCCGCTGGTGTTTTGTTTTGCATATTGATGGCCTATGGTGCACTGGCACAGCAAAAAGAAGACCCTGGCACTATTACCGATAGTGTGGTTACACCCAAAATGGTTGAACCAATGCGCAAACCCGAACCTGGTTCGGATGTGGATCGTTTGTGGGTGTTGTACCGTGATACCGACGTGGTCATGATTCCGCTAGATGGTAGAGCGGTAAAAGCGCATGTACAAATTTTGTACAATGCTGATAAAAAGCCTTATTCGGTGATTGCTTATGGCGAAGCCGATGCCGACTCCACACACGCGCTTGATAAACTGGTGCATGAGTTGATAACTGAGAAGCTGAAAGTGGGTTACCATCAAATTCCGGGGCGTTTTTCAGTTGCTTTCAATCCAGGTGGCACGTTTGAAAATAAGTTTGAAGTAGTTTTATACCAAAAAGGCAGTCAGTTTGCCAAGTATGGCACCAAGAAGATTATCTACAATCCTTCGGTACACGAAAGCGTTCCCCAATACGTGGGCGATTCCTTTTACTTTGAGGTAGTTGATGAAAGCCGCCGGCCTGTTGCTGGGGGAGCTAAAAAGTTTGTATTCTAAGCATTCACAGTTTTATTATTTGTAAGTATGGTACAGATTATCTGGGTTAAGTTCATGAAAAAAGTGGGTTGCTTAGTGTGGATTTTATTGCTGGGTTATGGGGCTTTGGCACAGAAAAAAGCAAACCTTGCCCGCTTAGATGTGGATCGGCTTTATGAAATATACCATGATAAGCAAGAGGTTACTTTTCGTACCAATACCGGCAATGTTACGGCCAATGTGCTTATCTACTATAACGCTTACCGCCAGCCTTGTGCCATCATTTTATATGGTGATGCTGTAGGCCTGGCTAATATTGAAGAGGTAAAGCAACAATTAGGCGCAGCCAAGCTGCACGATGGCTACGTTAAGGATAATGGCAAACTTAACACCATTGACTTTGACCGCCCCGGTGCTTATGAAAATAATGTAGAGGTAACCGTTTACCATAAAGGTACGCAGTATGCCAAATATGGCATCAAAAAAATGGAGGAGCGTAACCCTGTTGATACCCTGAACAACGACAATATGCCCACCAACATCAGCGATTTCTTTTACTTCGAGGTAGGTGATACAGCCCGCAAGCAAGCCATCCGGCCAGGTAAGCTGGTATTTTAGGCGATAAGGCCCTAGGCTAAGCCGTTTTCCACTCCTGGTTCCGTCTGAAAAGTGATATCAAAAAGCCGAGTATCATGATGATGGTACCTGTCCATAAAAAGATAATGTATGGAAACTCAATCGCTTTCATGACTATAAACTTTTTATCACTTTCTTTTTGTTGATAAACTGTGATCTCTACCTGTCCTTTTTCAGGAATGATTTTGGATAGTCGCAATTTCAGTCCGGCAGCATCTATAATCTTTGGAAAATCGAAGACACTGTTATTTTTAATTAAATACACGGGTTCTGCATTGTAAGCTTTGCCATGTGTATAAATGTTTAACTGGGCACCAACGGCAATGTCGTTTTTATCTAACGGTATGTTTTGTACCCGGGCATTCTTATTCAATCCTTTAAAAATAACATAACCTTCGCGGTAATGGATAGTGTCTCCTGCAGAAACGTTATAGGTGGCAGGCGGATCATATTTTTTGCTGTTTTCCCCACTGCCATGATCTGCATCTTGTGTTTGAGGCTCAGTATTGACCAGGTTCGACATAGTGATGTGGGTGTACAAGTCATGCAATAAGTAATGCTTGGTATCTGGCGATGAAGAAAGCCCACTGGTGCTGCCTTCGCCCTGAACGTTGGGCCGCAGCGTGAAATCTTCATTAATCTTTCCTCTATCGTCAATCAATTTATAATTGACATTAAAATAGTGGTTGAGCCCTTCTGTGGTATCCCCTAGAAAGGTAACGGTATAGTTACCCATTTTTACAGGCTGATTTTTATACAACAGTAAATTTTCACGCGGATTTTGTTCTTTGGCAAAATCAGCACTGAATTGCTCGCCAGTTGTGTTTTCTGATACTACTTTATGCGTTCCTGCTGCAATTAAAGCTCCAACCAGCAATAAGCCAAAACCCAGGTGAGCAATAGCTGAACCTGCCAGTTTGAATTTACCTTTTATTGATTCAGACAAAATATTGGCATTCGCAATAATGGAATATATAGAGCAGACCATAACCAGGCAAAAAACAAAATGCAGCTTGTACAAGCCGGTTGCATAAATAACCAAAGCAGTTAATACAATAGCAAGCGTCATGAAAACACCATTGGTGATAAAGAACCGGCCTACATCGGTTTTCTTGTATTTTAAAAACTGTGTTAAGCCACTTAAAAGGGTAATGACAACAGCAAAGGCTGCCTGTATAATGTTGTAATGTTTTACCGGATCTAACGGCGGTGCCAATTTGGTGCCGAACATGGCGTTCCATACCGGTATAGAAGTAACCAGAATTAGGTGGAAGCAAGACAACCCCAAAAAAGCGGAACCTACAAAAATCCAAAACTCTCTTGAATAGGTTTCCTCATCTTTTTGCGAAAAGGGAAGTTCTTTCCAGCGTGTAATCAGAAAGTAAGCAGAAATTAATACGAATGCAACAATAGCGAGTACCAGATGCCAGAACATGCCTAAATCGGTAAAGGCGTGTACGGAAGTTTCACCCAGAATGCCGCTTCTGGCTAAAAAGGAAGAATACCAAACCAGAATAAAGCTAATCAGAACCAGGAAAATAGCAGTGAAAAAAGAATGCTTGGTGTTTTTGAAAACAATAAGCACATGCAGGGCTGCAACTAAGGTAAGCCATGGGAATACAGAAGCGTTTTCTACCGGGTCCCAGGCCCAAAAGCCACCGAAGTTTAAGGCTTCGTAGGCCCAGGCTGCGCCCATCATTACCCCAGTGCCTAAAAGCATGGCACCAAACAGTGCATAAGAAATAGCGGGCTGTATCCAGTCATGATAGCGTCTTTGCCAAAGGCCGGCTATGGCGTAGGCAAAGGGAACGACCACCGAGGCAAACCCTAGAAACACTACCGGTGGGTGTATAATCATCCAGTAGTTTTGCAAAGAGGGGTTCATGCCTTTGCCATCTTTAATGAACGATAAATAATCAGGATTAGAAAAAATAGGGCCTGCTATAGCATTTCTTAAAAGCAGGAACGGTGAACTACCTACGCGAGCGCCGAAAATCTCTACACCCAAAATCATGGAAGTGAGAATCACTTGCGAAAAGGCGACAACCGTCATGACGGGTTTTTCCCAAGTTCCGGCTTTTTTAATGAGAATCAGGCCGATAACGGCTTGCCAAAACATCCAAAGCAGAAAACCACCTTCCTGGCCGTTCCAGAATCCGGAAACTAAAAAGTAAACTGGTAAAGCCCTGGAAGTGTACGACCAAGCATAATGAAACTCAAAATAATGATTGTAAAGAATGCAGAATAAACAAATACCTACACCCAATATGGCTAAGAAATTGGTGATGTAAGCTATGCGGCCCAACCGTAACCAGGATGTATTCTCTTTTGGAGCTTTATCCTGAGTGGCAAAAAAGTAACTGATGCAGGATAGGATCGCCATGCCAAATGACAGTACGACTAAGAATTGTCCTATATTTCCCCAAGCCAGGTGTTCACCTTTAAATTGTGTAGTCATTCAATCAATATAATTACAGGCTAAATCTCCTGATGTTGATGTACTTAAATTAGCCTTCAAAGTTACCAAATAGGTAATTGAATAAACTTACAAATAGTAGTTGAACTAATTTAGAATTATTATGAATAGAGAAGCTTTGATGATTGTAATACTTTGATTGATGGAGACGTACTTTACAGCTACTAGCGTTTATTAAAAAATGATAGGTACCGTGTTTTGAACTTCGGACCGATTGCCTATTCTACCCGGCTTCCATTTTGGGGAAGCCCTGAATATTCTTATCAATTGTTGATTGATGTTATCACTTACTTGGCTTCTGAGTATTTTGACATCAGCTACCGAACCATCCGCTTTTACTAAAAAAGTAACTATAACACGTTTACCGGTATAATCAGCGTCTAACGTGAGGTTGCTTTTTACATATGCCCGAAACTTTTCTATTCCACCAGGATACTCCGGAGCAACTTCATCAACCATACCAAATACGAGTTGCTGATTGGCTATAGGTTCCTTACGTATTAAAACACTGTCTTTATGAAAAGGACGTTGTGCAAAAATCGTTTGAGGTAATCCGGTTAATCCTAAAGCCATAATGCTGGCAGATAACCATTTTTGCCACCTGTGCTGGTGCGGCTTTATTGTAATACAGTCGGTTTCAAATAAACCGCATATTCTTTGCGGACTTTGAGCAACAATTTGCCGTAGCTCAGACTCTGAAGTGCCTCTGAAATCCTGTACCAATTTCTGACAGCCCTCACAATACCAGCCATCCTGACAAGGTATCAATTTATCAAAAGCTTTGGGGCATTTGAAAGATAATTGTATGGTTTGCAAAGGTTTCATAGGTGTTGATTAACAAATATAACTATCAGCCAAAAGGTTTTGCTTGCATTTTGCAAAGTTTTCAGCACGCGGTTTCTTATCTTTGGATGTTACATGAAATACCTGCGCTGGCTGCTTTTTCCTTTTTCGTTGCTGTATGGCTTAGTGGTGCTCATCCGCAATTGGTGTTATGACGCGGGTATTTATAAAAGCCGGCAATTTGATCTGCCAGTCATCTCGGTAGGCAATCTGGATGTAGGCGGCGCGGGTAAAAGTCCCATGACCGAATATTCGATTAGGCTGTTGAAAAATGAACTTCACCTAGCCACACTAAGCCGGGGTTATGGCCGTAAAACTAAGGGCTATTTGGTAGCTACCCCATTTACTACAGCCGCCCAAGTGGGTGATGAGCCTGCTCAGTTTAAACAGAAGTTTCCGGAGATTACCGTTGCCGTTTGCGAAAAGCGGGTAATCGGGATTGAAAATCTGCAAGCCAGCGGTTTCGAGGCAGTTATTCTGGATGATGCCTACCAGCATCGTGCCGTAAAACCGGGTTTTAGTATTTTGCTGTTTGATTATAACCGCTTGCAAGAGCCTCACTTGCTTTTGCCGGCCGGTAACCTGCGCGAACCTTTTAGCGGACGGCGTCGGGCCGATGTGCTGGTGGTTAGCAAATGCCCGGCACAGCTTACCGAAACGCAGCAAAAAGCCGCTATAAAGCGCATCAGTCCATACCCGAACCAGCAGGTTTATTTCACTACCATCAGCTATTTGCCTTTGGCTAATATAAATGGGCAACCGGTACTAACCGTTTTGGATGAAAATACGTATATCTTCCTGTTAACAGGTATAGCCAACCCAAAGCCTATGTTACAGTATCTTCAAGGGTTTAGCTCGCACATTACGCATCACAATTATCCCGACCATCATCCGTTTAGCTTAAAAAATATTGCTAAACTTGCCGATGGTTTTAACCGGTGCACAGCATCTCGCAAGGTAATTATTACTACCGAAAAGGATGCCCAGCGGTTGCGCGAACCGGACTTAGCAGCAGCTATGAGTCAGTTACCAGTTTTGGTGCTGCCTATAGGCATACAATTTTTAAACAACGGCGAAGAGCCGTTTAAGCAAACGATAGTTAACTATGTTAGAAAATATACAACGCACCACGGCTTACATTAAAAGCCGCATTGGTGATTTTGAACCCGAAGTAGGTATCATTTTAGGTACCGGATTGGGCGGATTAGTACGTGAAATTGAGGTAGAAAAGCAATTACTATATGCCAACATTCCGGGCTTCCCGATTTCAACATTGGAGTTTCATTCCGGTAAGTTGATTTTTGGGCAACTGGCCGGTAAAAGGGTAGTAGCCATGCAAGGTCGTTTGCATTACTACGAAGGGTATGATATGCAGCAAATTACTTTTCCGGTACGGGTAATGAAAATGCTCGGTATTCAAACATTGCTGGTATCAAATGCCAGCGGTGCGCTAAACCCTTCTTTCCAGAAAGGCGATTTAATGATTATTGAAGATCATATCAATTTGCAACCCAGCAACCCGCTGGTGGGCACCAACTATGATGAACTGGGACCTCGTTTTCCGGATATGAGCGAGCCTTATCGCCTAAATTTGATTTCAAAAGCGTTAGATATTGCATCAGAACACAATATTACCTGCCATAAAGGAGTTTATGTGGCTGTAAGCGGCCCTAACCTGGAAACCCGCGCCGAATACAAGTATTTGCGCATTATTGGCGGCGATGCTGTGGGCATGAGTACGGCGCCGGAAGTAATTGTGGCCAACCACATGGGGTTGCCGGTATTTGCCATATCCGTGTTAACTGATGAAGGGTTCCCGGAAACGCTGAAGCCGGTATCGGTTGAAGAAATATTGGAAGTGGCCCGGCAGGCCGAACCAAACATGACGCTGATTTTAAAAGAACTGATTGCACAATTATAAGTACCCCCGCTTTTTAGAACAGAAGCTGATTTATACAACAGGAATGGCTGGTAAGCTGCGTTATATATTATTCACCTGGATACTGGCTTTGGCTTCGCATACAGCTATGGCACAAATACCTAACCGGCCTTACATGTCGACGGATACGCTGCGCACTCCTCCTAAAAAGCTATCTGACGATCAGTTAATAGATTCTACCCGCAAGCGGTTAGAAAACAAGAAAGACTCGGTTATTTATACATCCAAGTTTATTAAAGTAACTAATGAACATTTACTAAACGATAGTACTCAGGTTTTTCCGTTAGATACCGGGCTTAATAATTTTGAAAATTACAGTCCGCTATATCAGCCCAAGCACCCCTATATTGGGTTGGGTAATCTGGGCTTGGCTGCACGGCCTTTATTGTTTGAACCGCAAAAAAGCATCGGCTTTGATGTAGGCGAACATTTTCTGGATCAGTACATGCTCAACCCGCAGGATATAACTTATTATCGATCTAAGGTAGCTTATACTAACCTGTCTTACGTAGCCGGAGGCTTAACCGAACAGGTGTTCAGGGGTACGCATACGCAAAATATCAAACCGAATTTAAACATAGGTGCTGATTTTAATACTATTGGTTCAAAAGGCTTTTATACAAGGCAAAACGTGAGCGATATTAATGCGGCGCTTTTTGGCTGGTACGAATCTAAAAACAAGCGGTATAATTTACTAGCGAATATTACTTTCAACAACATGAAAACGCCCGAAAACGGGTCGGTTGTGAATGATAATATTTTTACGCCCACTACCACCATCAGCGATCCGCTGAATGCAACTGTAAGGCTCAATAGTTCCAGAGATTACCAGCGTAATAGCGGTTTGTATATAAAGCAGTTTTATTACCTGGGTCGCATTGATACTATTAAGCAGAAGGGCGCCGCTAAAATATTACCTACCCAGCGCGTAGCTTACACTTTTTATTACAATACCCGTAGTTATAGCTTTTCGCAAAATGAGTCGGATACCTACAAAGTCTTCCCCGATTACTTTTTCAGTCCTACGCTTTCGCGAGATTCGTTATCGCTTAAGCACCTGCAAAATGATTTCTCATACAGCTTTTATCTGCGCGGCAAACCTACCAGCTTTGTTAAAAACGAGCTAAAACTGGATTTGGGCGTAACCAGTGATATTTATCATTACAGCCAGTTTATTAATGATTCGTTGCAGGCTTATACAAACCTGACCAACCAGCTGCGCAAGGTGCAGAATGCTACTATTCAAAACATAAAACTGCATGCTGCGCTAAGCTATCGTTTTAGTGACCGCATCAGTCTGGAAGGTGATTTGCAGCAAATAGCCGAAGGTTACAATTTTGGTGATTACCTGTATGATGCCAAATTAACCCTGGCTGGTGGTGATAAAGCCGGTAAAATTATTTTGGGTGCCTATGCGCAAAACAATAAAGCGCCACTGTTATACAGCAACTGGATATCCAACCACTACATTTATCTGAATACAGGTATTAATAACCAGAAAATCAACAACCTGTCATTTAACTATATCAACAATAAACTGCAACTGGATTTAAAGGCTGAATACTTCCTGATTAATGGTTATCAGTATTTTGCAGCTTTATCGTCTGGCGGTAATGATGCAGCTCCGGCGCAGTTAAGTTCACCACTTAACCTGCTTAAAATTAGCGTAGGTAAATCTATTACCTGGCGACATTTGCATTTTGAAGATTATCTGGTTTATCAAAAATCTGACTACCAAAATACCATACGTACGCCGCAGGTGTATAACTATGCCAATCTGTATGTAACTAAGCTGTTGTTTAATGTGCTGAATACCACATTGGGGGTTAATGTACGTTACAATACATCTTACGTAGCGCCATCATATGCGGTTGGCATCGGGCAGTTTTATAACGGACCTAACGTGACCTTCTCGTCCTATCCGCTAATTACTCCTTATGTAAAAGCTACCCTGTACCGTACCAACCTGTTGGTGCAGTATGATTATGCTAACCAAGGCTTATTCAGCGATGGCTTTTATACCGTAAATCGTTATCCTATGCAAAGCCGCTTACTAAAGATAGGCGTATCCTGGTCGTTTTATAACTAAGGGTAAAAGCTGGCTTTTGCAGAATGTGCGCAATTAACAGCGAGCGTTCACAACAATTATAAATTTAAAAAGTGAATACCAATTAAAGCTTGATGAGGTAATGGTCTTTTCTGCTTCATAAGTCCTGTATGGTTAGTTGAAGCCTGCTATTGTCAGCTACCTTTCACAAACTGGCTGCTATGTTGGAGCTGATTGGTACTTCTGCCTGCTAACACCTATCTTTACAGCATCAAAATAAAGAACCGATGTTGAAAGGATTTTTTAATGTGCCGGAACCGTTAAACGAACCGGTGTTAAACTATGGCCCTCGTAGTGTAGAGCGTGCCGCCTTGAAAGCAGCGCTGGATGAAGCCCGTGCGCAGCAACTGGATATACCTATGTACATTGGCGGCCAGGAAGTACGCACCGGCAAAACGCTGGAAGTACGTCCTCCGCATGATCATAAACACTTATTGGCTACTTACCATGAAGGTGATGCCAGCCACGTGCAGCAAGCTATTGATGCCGCCTTGGCTGCCAAAGCAGATTGGGAAAACCTGCCTTGGGAACAGCGTGCCGCTATATTTTTAAAAGCAGCCGACTTGGTAGCTGGCCCATACCGGGCTAAAATTAACGCCGCTACTATGCTGGGGCAGTCAAAGAATGCTTTTCAAGCCGAAATTGATGCGGCTTGTGAATTGATTGACTTTTTGCGTTTCAACGTAAAATACATGACCGAAATTTATGCACAGCAGCCGCAATCGGGCAAAGGCGTTTGGAATCGGTTAGAACAGCGTCCGCTTGAAGGTTTTGTATTTGCTATTACCCCATTCAACTTTACGGCTATTGCCTGTAACCTGTGCGCTGCACCAGCCATGATGGGTAATGTGGTGGTATGGAAACCCGCACCAACACAAATTTATGCTGCCAACGTGGTTATGCAAGTATTGAACGAAGCAGGTTTGCCTCCAGGTGTAATTAACATGATTACAGTAGATGGCCCGGTAGCTGGCGATGTAATTTTTAGTCACCCAGATTTTGCCGGCCTGCACTTTACCGGTTCTACTCATGTGTTCCAGAACTTATGGAAAATTATTGGTAACAATATTCATTTATACCGCAGCTATCCACGCATTGTAGGCGAAACTGGCGGTAAAGATTTTGTGCTGGTTCACGCCAGTGCTGATGCTGATGTGGTAAACACGGCTTTAGTACGTGGTGCATTTGAATACCAGGGGCAAAAATGTTCGGCGGCTTCTCGTGCTTACATCCCAAAATCATTGTGGCCGGCGGTGAAAGAAAAAATGCAGCGTGATATTGCTTCGTTTAAAGTAGGCCCGGTTGAAGATTTTGGCAACTTTGTGAATGCCGTAATTGACGAACGTTCGTTTGATAAATTGGCTAAATACATTGACGAAGCGAAAGCCAATCCTGATGTAGAAATTATAGCTGGCGGAATTTACGATAAATCGGTAGGGTATTTTGTTGAACCTACTGTTATTGAGGTGAAAGATCCTTATTACCGTACCATGTGCGAAGAATTATTTGGGCCGGTATTAACCGTTTACGTGTATGAAGACGATCAGTTTGAAGCCATTATGGATATCATTGATAAAACATCGCCTTATGCTTTAACAGGTTCTATACTGTCGCAAGACCGGTATGCTATTGCTTTGGCAACACAACGTTTACGTAATGCAGCTGGTAACTTCTATATTAATGATAAGCCAACTGGCGCCGTAGTAGGGCAGCAGCCTTTTGGTGGTGCTCGTGGTTCAGGTACTAACGATAAGGCCGGTTCGTTGCTGAACCTGCTGCGCTGGGTATCGCCTCGTACTATCAAAGAAACTTTTGATCCACCAAAGGATTATCGCTATCCTTTCTTAAATAAAGAAATACAATAATTAAAAAGGCCCGAGTCATTCGGGCCTTTTTAATTTAATCTACTAGTTGTAGTTCGTTAAGCTGTTTATTGATGAAGTCAATTTCATCAGTACTCAGTTTTACCTCAATGGCTTTGGCGTTTTGCGTAGCTTGTTCGGCGTTACGGGCACCAACCAAAGCAACAGTAATGCCAGGGTGCTCAATCGTCCAACGAATAACCAATTGGCCTAATGTTGCATTTTTCTCATCAGCCAATGGCTTGATTTTTTCTAAGAAAGCATTCGTACGACGGATGTTCTCGTCTTTGAAAAACTTCAACCCAGCGCGGTGGTCGCCTTCCCCAAATTGCTGACCGGGCTTCATTTTTCCGGTTAGTAAGCCACGTTCCATAGGGCTGTATGCCAAAATAGATTTATGGTTCTCTATACAATAAGGTATCACATCCTGCTCAATATCGCGCTTCACCATGCTAAAGGGTACTTGGTTGGAGGCCAGTTTGATGGTTTGCTCGGCTTCCTGCATTTGCTGAACATTATAGTTGCTCACGCCAGCCTCGCGCACTTTACCTTGTTCCTGTAACCGTATAATAGCTTCCATCGTTTCGGCAATAGGCGTACTTGCATCAGGCCAGTGTATTTGGTACAAATCGATATAATCAGTGCCCAGGCGTTTTAAGCTGTCTTCACATTCTTTAATTATGCTGTCTTTACCGGCAAACTTATAAACGTCCAGGTCATGCCCGTCGTTATCCTTACTCTTGAAGCCAAAGGTGCCTTGAGTCGTATCCCAACGCATACCATATTTGGTGAGTATCTGTACCTTATCGCGCGGTATGCCTTTGATGGCCTGGCCTACCAGTTCCTCACTTTTGCCTTGGCCGTATATAGGGGCAGTATCAATAGTAGTAATGCCTAAATCGTAAGCTGCTTTCATGGCCTCGATGGCGGCTTGGTCATCATTTCCACCCCACATCCAACCACCCGCTGCCCAAGCTCCGAAGGTAATAGCTGAAACCGATAAATCAGTTTCGCCTAATTTTCTATATTCCATAAATCAGTTTAATGTTTATTTAATGCATCTAACAGGTTAATGATTATATTGTTGCACCTGGAATATACTATTGCTCTAGCCGCAGCTAGTTAAATAGAACTGTATTACGGTTTGAATAATTACAACTTAAAGCGATATGTTTTTTTGTAATAAGAACAACGTTTTAGTAGTAGCCAACGTAAAAGGAATTGATAATAGGGTATAAAGACTTTCTATAATAAAGTGTTATTATGACAATTATAAAACTTTCTATTAAGTTACGTATCTGCTTATTTACCAATTATTAAACTTACACTCGGTTAATCATGCCCCTAAATACCGTAAGCAAAAAGTATTTTTTAGTAGTAATATTACTGCTAAGTCGGTTTGCTTATGCGCAAACTGAGTCTACTACAGTCACAGTTGATTCTCTAAACCGCAAAGCCAATGAGCTTATTCGGGAAGATGTAGCCAGTGCCTTTGTTTTGCTTACTGATGCTGAAAACTTGGCGGCCAAGCTTAATTACAAACGTGGGCTGGCTATGGCTTATCAAGAGGAGGCAGAAGTATTCCGGCAGCATGGTTATACCAAAAAGGCCCTGGAGTTATATTACCGATCTATTCAGTTAAGCCGCCAAACCAATGATGAATATAGTATAGCTAAAGCTAATCAGCATATTAGTACGATACAGCGGCATAACCATAATTATATTATTGCCTGGCGATTGCTAAATGCCAGTTTAAAAACATTTGTAAGCTTAAATAAAGCTGCGGATATAGCCGATATTCAATTGCGGATTGGATTGTTGCAGGCTGATTTGAAGAATTATCAAGCTGCCGTTAGGTGCTATAATGAAGCTTTGCGTTTAAGTATGCAGGTTAAATATTTATATGGTGAAAAGAAAAGTTACTATAATCGCGCCCTATTGTACGAAGATTTAGCTAAACCTGATTCTGTGGTTTATTATCTGAACAAAACGCTGCACATTGATACGCTGACTAAAGATACCTACGGCAAAACATTAGCCTATATTGAATTAAGTAAAACATACGCCAGTACAAAGCAGTGGGATAAATCATTATACTACGCGCAACAAGCTTATACCAATGCTAATAGTGTAAATGCGGCAGCTCTGAGTCAGGATGCTTTAAAGCTGCTAGTTGGTGCTAACAAGTTTTTCAACAATAGTGCGGCTGTAATTAAGTGGCAGGATGAACTGGTACGCATAGACAACTTAATAGCCACCCGCGAAAAAAAGGAGACCATAAACTTTTTAGATGTATTGCATAATGAGGAGTTACAGCAGCTCCGTATGCAGCGGAAAGTGACGGCTATACAAAGCCAGTTGCAAAAGCGGACTTTATTTATTGCGGCTTATACCTGTGTGCTCTTAGTGGTAATTGTTATTATTCTGAATTTAAATTACAGCTATAAAAAAGCAAAAACATACAGCCGTGAGCTGAATATCAAGAACGTACAGATTAACCAGCAGATGGCTTTGCTTGACCAGCTGAATACTGAGGTTATTCAGCAGAATCAGAAGCTGGAAGATGATAACGAGTTGAAAAGCAAACTGCTTTCCATTATATCGCACGATTTGCGTAAGCCATTGTCTAACACGCAAAGTTTGATGCAGCTAATTAAGATGGAATTATTATCGGCCGAAGAAATGGAAGCCACGCTTGCGCAACTGGAAGCCCAGTATGCCCGGGCTTTAAACCTGCTTGATAATATGCTGTTCTGGATTAAGGGACAGCTAACCGGCATATCAGCCGAAACTGTACCGGTTAATGTAAGCCATCTGGCTTTAAGTGTGATAGAGGAACAAAGAATATCAGTTTGTGAAAAAAAGATACAGGTTCGTAATCATATCGGTTCTGAGTTAACTTGGCATATTGAAAATGAAGTCATTAAAATTGTATGTCGTAATTTGTTAACCAATGCTATTAAATTTACGCCAGTAGGCGGCTGTATTGATTTATATGCACAGGTTAATGATACCAAAACCAGCTTAACCATTAAAGATAATGGTATAGGCATCAGTGCAGAGATGCTAGCGAAAATTAACAGCAAAATTTACCATACCTCTAAAGGTACCTTAAATGAGGCTGGTACCGGTTTTGGTTTAATGTTGATTCGGGATTTGATTAAAAAATATAATGGCGAACTGTTGATTGACAGTTTGCCGGGTAAAGGTAGCGCCTTCACCATCAGTTTTCCGGCCAAGCAGGTGATTATGGACATGCAAAGCTTGGAAAGTTAAAACTGTAAGCGTTATATTTGTTAGCAACCGGCCTGCTTACCGGCTACTGATAAATGCATTTTTCATATCCGGCTTTTCTGTTTGCCTTAGGTACACTGGCTATTCCAGTGTTGGTGCATCTGTTCAATTTCAGGCGTTATCAGAAGGTATATTTTAGCAACGTACAGTTTTTAAAAGAAATTAAGGAACAGCAATCATCTCGCCGTAACCTGCGCGAACGTTTGATTTTGCTGAGCCGCCTGCTGGCACTTGCTTTTTTGGTGCTGGCATTTGCCCGTCCTTACATACCCAATCATAACACCCGTGCAGCCGGACAACAACAGGCTGTTAGCATTTTTGTGGACAATTCATACTCTATGCAAACCTTTAGTAGGGAAGGGAGTTTGTTGGATGAAGCTAAGCGCAGAGCTAAAGAAATTGTATCTGCTTATAACCTGAACGACCGTTTTCAGTTGCTTACGCAAGATTTTGAAGGGAGGCATCAGCGTTTACTAAGACGCGAAGAGTTTAATGATGCGATAGATGCGATCAAAATTAGTGCACAAAGCCGAACGCTTGCACAAATAATCAATCGTCAGCAGAGCTTATTACAAACCCGGCCGGGTGCGCTGCATGCGGCCTACATTATTTCCGATTTTCAGAAAGCCCCGTTTAACCAGCAGCAATATCAAGCCGATAAAAGTTTACAATTAAGCCTGGTGCAGCTAAAAGCCAATACCTTGCCCAACGTAGCAGTAGATTCCGTGTGGTTGCTCAGCGCTGTTCACCGGCCCGACCAAACTGAAAAGCTGGTTGTAAAGCTGCACAACTACGCCGGGCAGGATGCAAAGGGAATTCCCCTCAAGTTATTAATTAATGGTACACAAAAAGCATTAGGCAGCTTTTCGGTAAAAGCACGTTCCGTGAGCCAGGATACGCTTACCTTTTCGGGCTTACCGGCGGGCTGGCAGCAAGGCGAAATTCAGTTGCAGGATAACCCCGTTATTTTTGATAATCAGTTTTATTTTACTTTTAACGTAAAGCAGCAAATGCCGGTACTGTTGGTTGATGGCGGCTTACCTAATAAATACCTGCAAACGGCTTTTACAGCTGATGAGTTTTTTGCACTTACGCGTACATCTGATGGTAACGTAAATTATGCAGGTTTGGGTACTTACACCATTATTATGCTGAGCGACATAAAAGCTATATCGGCTGGATTGGCTCAGCAACTAAAAACGTATGTAAATAAAGGTGGTACATTGGCTGTATTTCCGGCTACAGATGCTGACTTAGCTAGTTACCAATCGTTTTTGCAATCTGTTAATGCTGCTTACCCGGAAAAGCTGATTACTGAAGGTACACGCGTGGCGGCTTTAAACTTGCAGAATCCATTATTCAAAACCTTGTTTGAGGAAGTGCCCCGCAATCCTGATTTGCCTATGGTAACAAAGTATTACCCTTTGCATGCCACAACAGCCGGCGAAAGTCTGATGGAGTTGCCAGGCCGCCAGCCATTCTGGGCCGGGTACCGGAGTGGTGTCGGGAAAGTGTATATAGCTGCCGTGCCGCTTGATGAAGCTTATAGCAACCTGCCACACCATGCTTTGCTGTTGCCGGTTTTATTCAGAATGGCTTTATTAAGCGGGCATGATATGCCTTTGTTTTACACCATTGGCGAGCATGAAACTATTGAAACAGCACCTATACCGCTTACTGAAAAGCAAATTTTAAAGCTGAGTAAAGGTAACCAGACTTTGATACCGGATGCCCGTCGGCAGGAAGGAAGTTTGCTGCTTTACGTAGCTGATCAGGTGCAGCAACCGGGTAACTACCGGCTGCAAAAGCAGGATAGCACCGCAGCTATTGTCGCCTTCAACAGTAACCGCCAAGAGTCGGATTTAACTTATCTGGATAAAGCTGAGTTGGATAAATTATTGCCTGCTGGCAACCGTGTCATTGAAGCAGGTAAAGCTTCAGTAGCAGGTGTAATCAACGAAACAAATTTTGGCCTGCAATTATGGAAACTTTGTATAATTTTGGCCCTGATATTTGTGGCAGCCGAAATACTGCTGGTGCGGTTTTTTCGCCCAAGCAAACAGCAGCCACAGGTTTAAGATTTTACATTTTATCAAGTTTAAAGCCACCTTTACATGAACTTGCTCATTCAATCCGCTACCATTTTGTATCCTGGTTCGCCCTTTCATCAGCAAACAGCCGATGTTTGGATTAAAGATGGACGAATTGAAAATATAGGCACCCGTTTAGAAGTAGCCGATGCCGAGGTTATTAACGCTAATGGAAAATACTTAGCTCCCGGCTTTTTTGACCTGAACTGTAATATTGGTGACCCCGGACTGGAAACCAAAGAAGATTTAACCACTGGGTTAAAGGCCGCAGCAGCCGGTGGCTTTACGGCTGTAGCCTTAATGCCGACTACCGAGCCTGCTATACATAGTAAAACCGCTGTAGAGTACGTACTGAATAAAGCGAAAGGAAACCTGGTAGATGTATTCCCGCTAGGGGCTGTATCTTACAAGCGTGAGGGCAAAGACCTGGCCGAAATGTACGACATGTACCTGAGCGGTGCCGTTGCCTTTACTGATGCCGATCATCCGGTAAGTAATGCGGGCATGATGGAACGTGCTTTATTGTATGCTCAAGGTTTTGGTGCTTTAATTTTCTCCTATCCTGAAGATGTTGCAATTGCGGGTAGCGCTAAAATGCATGAAGGCGTAGTAAGTACATTGCTGGGCATGAAAGGTATACCTTCATTAGCCGAGGAGCTAATGATTGCCCGTGATTTGTATTTAGCCGAATATACCAACTCGCCTATCCATTTCAGTACCATATCAACCTCCCGCTCAGTCGAGCTTATCCGTGAGGCTAAACGTAAGGGTTTGCCGGTAACGTGCGATGTAGCAGTCCATCATCTGATTTTAACGGATGAAGCCTTGATGGGCTTTGATAGCCAATATAAAGTAAAACCGCCACTACGCACCCAAGCTGATGTTGATGCTTTGCTGCAGGGCTTGCAGGATGGTACCATTGATACCATTGTATCACAACATACGCCACACGAAATCGAATTTAAAGATGTAGAGTTTGAAGTGGCTGCTTTTGGTATAATTGGTTTACAAACCGTATGGCCATTAGCTTTGCAAACCGGCTTACCTGTAGAGTTGCTGGTTGAAAAGCTAGCCATAAACCCACGCCTTTTACTTAAAAAAGAAATACCGGCACTGGCAGCAGGGCAGGTAGCTAACCTGGTATTGCTGGATACCACTGCCGAATGGACGTTTAATGCGCAAACTAATTTTTCCAAATCGGCTAATTCTCCTTTTATAGGGCAGAACTTAAAAGGTAAAGTGCTGTTAACCTGTAATAATCAACAAGTATTTAAATTTTAAAAGAACTTCTACTCATGATTGATTCTAAAATAGATACCGCCATTCGGGCTGCATTCCAGTCTTATTCCGCTTATACTCCCATTAACGTGGGTGTATTAACCGACGAAATGGTTAAAGTATTTTCCACCGACAAAGATTTTATGGATAAGGTGGATGATATGGATGATGTATTTGATGCACATCCACATGCCGATGATTTGCGCGAAGTATTTTTTGATTTGCTGATGGTAAACTTTTTCAGTGCTGATTTAAACCGCTTGGAAGCAGATTATCTGGACTCTCCAGAATGGGAGAGCATTGAAGAAGAAACGCTTGACCGGGGTACCGAATTACTGAACCTGCTGTTGTACCTGAACGAGTGTGCTGATGAAGATATCGAACCCTCATTAGAAGATTACTTACAAGAATTTTTATTAATTGATGAGAGCGAGTTCCAGGATGAGTATCAGATTTATGAGCCAATTATTGCTAACCAGATATTGGTAGAAAGCTCGCCATCTGAAGTAAGGCGTGTAGCTGATACCTTGCCCGAAGATGAAGAACTGGGTTCACTGTTTTATCCGATGTTAACATTTTTCCAGAACATGTATCCATCTTTAAGTGATAAGCAAGAAATAGCAACCACTTCAGCAGCGCCTGATTTTGACATGTCTGTAATTGCTATACTGGAAACATTTAACCCGCGATAATATTGGATATCCTGCTTAGAAAAGAAGGTGCCCTGCGGGGATTGCTGTTTGGCGGCATTTTGCTGGCGGTTAATATTTTACTTATTTATTATACCGCTTACATAGCGCAGGTGCCTGGAGTATTTTTCGTGGTATCTTTTATCGGCAGCTTTGTGGTGCAAATCGGTTTAGCTTTATTATTCACAGCCAGTTTGCGCAAAAAAATAGGTGGCTACTGGACTTTAAAGCAAGCTACCAGCGGTTTGTTTGTAATGCTGTTTGTTACCTATCTAATATCCAGCGTGGGCAGATGGGTTTTTTCCAACTATATTGATCAGGCAACGGTACAAAAAGCTAATACAGAGACTTTGGCTATACAACGCAAGGCGCTTCAATCTACACACCGCTCTGAAGCTGATATTCAGAGTACCTTAGAAGCTACGCAGAAAAGTATGAATGAAGGAGATACGTTAAGCATCGGTCGTGTTATCCAAAATCTGCTCATTTCCGTTATCCTGATTTTTGCTATAGCAGCTATTTTAGGCGCTTTATTTAAGCGTGAGCCGCCTTTGCTCCGCCAGGTTCCTGATGATGCAGAATTATAATTATATTTTATAACGAATATAAAACGCCATTGTGGTAGAACTACAATGGCGTTTTGCTTTATAAAGATTTCAAAGTTGGTGTTAAATTATGCTATATTACAGAATAGCTCTGGTTGTTATAAGGGTGTAAAGCCTAATGTCTATCTTTATCACCAATATCTCCTGAATTTACTTTCATGACCGTGTTACATAAACTGTTTTTACCGTTTCTGCTGTTGCTAACGCTGCATAGCTTTGCCCAAATCACCTTGCCTGCACCCGTAAATCTGCAAAAAACTTACATTCAAGGCACACGAAGCCTGAATGGCGCACCGGGAAAGAATTATTGGCAAAACCGGGCTGACTACTTAATTAAGGTAAATTTTAATCCGGAAACCCGGGTACTGAATGGTACAATAGATGTGGACTACTTGAATAACAGTCCTGATACATTAAAACAGGTTTATTTTAAGCTGTATCCTAACTTATATAAAAAAGGTAGCATCCGTAATTCAGTTATTCAGCCCGAAGATGTGACCGATGGCGTACAAATCCAGCAATTAAGCATCAACCAGCAACCGCAGGAAGCTCGTAAATGGCGTATTGATGGTACCAATATGGTGTTAACAGTACCGGCTATTGCGCCTTCAAAGCAAACTCATTTTACTATCCGATATTCGTATGTGCTAAACAAAGGATCGCACACCCGTACCGGACAGGTAGATAGCGGTGCATTTTTTGTAGCTTACTTTTTTCCGCGCATAGCCGTGTATGATGATATAGATGGCTGGAACCGTTACCCTTACCGGGGTTCGGAAGAGTTTTATAATGATTTTTGCCACTTTAATGCCGAAATTACAGTGCCAGGCAATTATCAAGTTTGGGCCACTGGCAATTTGAAAAATGCTGGTGAAGTATATACCCGGCATATTACAGATCGTATTGTGGCAGCCGAAAAGAACGATGCTATTACTGATATTATTACCACCAGCGATTTAAAAGATGGTAAGATTACTACGCCAGGCACTTCACATACCTGGAAGTTTGAAGCCGATAGTGTTACCGATTTGGCTTTTGCCATCAGCAACCATTATGTTTGGAAAGCCAGCAGCTTGGTGGTTGATCCGGCCACACACCGGCGCACGCGGGTAGATGCTGTTTTTAATCCGAATCATCAGGATTACCTAACTGTAGCTGAACATGCCCGTAAAACGGTAGAAGCAATGAGCTATCAGTTTCCGAAGTGGCCATATCCTTATCCGCATGAAACTGTTTTTGACGGATTAGACCAGATGGAATATCCCATGATGGTGAATGATAATCCAACACCTACCGTTACTGATGAAATCGAGTTAACCGATCATGAAATATTCCATACCATGTTCCCATTTTACATGGGCATTAATGAAACCAAATACGCCTGGATGGATGAGGGTTGGGCTACCATTGGCGAATGGACAATAAGCCCGATTATAGACCCTAAGATAGTTGATGATTATGGTATGGATGGCTACAACCAGAGTGCAGGCACAGAAGAAGATCTACCGATCATGACGCTGACGCCAGCATTGATAGGCGCTTCCAAATTTACCGATTGTTATCCTAAACCGGGTATGGGCTACTGGTATGTGAAAGATATGTTAGGCGATGAATTATTTACTAAAGCTTTACATTACTACATTGGCCAATGGCATGGTAAGCACCCAATGCCCTTTGATTTTTTCAATTGCATGAACACCGGCGCTGGCATCAATCTGAATTGGTTTTGGAAAGCCTGGTTTTTCGACAATGGTGTACCCGACCAAGCCATTACTCAGGTCACCCATCAGCAAAGCAAATACACGGTAACCATCACGAATGTAGGCACCAAGCCTGTGCCGGTAAACCTGACCATCTATTATACAGATGGCACTAATCAATTAGTGCACCGCAGCATTGTTTGCTGGAAAGATGAACAGAAAACTTGTGTACTAAACTTTACCGCTCAAAAGCCAGTAACGAAATTGGTTTTAGGCACTACTTATGATGCAGACGTGAATAAAGCCAACAATGTGTATATAGTGAAATAGATATGAGCTGTGCTTCGTATTAAGCAGCTAACGGTCAAGTTAAGGCTGAGTAATAGTAGCTGGTCTGACAGAAAGAATACTATCTACTACAAAAACTGATACGCCACGCCAAGGTAGGGTATGGAAGTACTCTTTATAGTGTAGTTCTAGAAAAGCGCCTGCATTACGGTTCAACTCTTCCGCCACTTTAGCATCGGTTACCGAAAATTTAAACTCGTTAGATTGGATGCTACCTTGCGTAGGTGTAGTACGAATACCAGATTGTATCAATCTACCTTCGTAGGTTTTAAACATATATCCTTTATGCACAAAGTAATTCATGGTACCCGCCTTGATGCCATCGCCAAATACAAAATAATAACGATAATATACCACACCAGCTATAATCAGCAGCAGAACTAGCGTAACAATAGTAATAATACGTCCTTTCATGAGTTACAAAGTTTTGATATGTTAACCTAACAACCTTTATAGCAAATTGTAATAAACTAATTCGAAATACAAGATTTCTTCCTATGGAGGTCATTACTACTGCGAGTTGAATTGCAAAAGTTTATTTAGTCCTGTTCATGGGTGTTCATGAACTTTCACACACTTTCAAAAAAGGACACAGAGGCAATTGATAAAATAATTCATATTGTGTAGATGTGCAATCGATTGAAATGTTAACTTACTTCACCATATAAACTACCTGGTTATGTTCAAGAGAAATCAAAAACCTTTGTCAATCCTAAGCTTATGCCTCCTGGTGTGTTTAAGTTGTTATTCAGCCGTTGCGCAAAAGCTTAACAATGGGGCAGGTGCTTATGCTACTCACCATTATCGTGATTTATTTCAGGAAATGGGGCATTCGCCAAAACAGAGTAAAGCAAAAATAGAAGCAGCCTTCCAACAGCTGTTTTATGGTGATACTTCGCAGGTGATCTACTTTAAAGCCGGAAGCAATGAAAATGGTCCGATGGCCTATGTAAGTGATATAGCACATTATGATGTACGTACCGAAGGGATGTCGTACGCTATGATGATTGCTGTACAGCTAAATAAAAAAGCGGAGTTTGATGCTTTATGGAACTGGTCGGTAACGCATATGTACGTAAGCTCGCCACAGCATCCATCCGAAGGATATTTTTCGTGGTCAATGAAAACAGATGGTACTCCTAACGAAGAAACACCTGCACCTGATGGAGAAGAATATTATGTAATGGCATTGTATTTTGCTTCCGGGCGTTGGGGCAACGGACAAGGTGTTTATAATTACCATGCCTGGGCCGATAAGATACTTACTACTATGCGCCATCATCCGCTTAAAACAGGACCTACTAAGTTTGGCGAACGTACGGTATCCGTAATGGTAAGTGAAGAAAAAAAGATGATCCGTTTTGTACCCAGCACCAACCGCTGGGACTTTTCAGACCCATCCTATCATTTACCTGCTTTCTATGAACTATGGGCTCGGTGGGGGCCGGTAGCCGACCGTAGCTTTTGGGCTGCCGCGGCTGATAGCAGCCGTAGTTACTTTCAGAAATCCACTAACCCGCAAACAGGTTTAGCACCCGATCAGGCTGATTTTGAGGGCCAGCCTACCAAGCGGCGAAACGGGCAGTTTTCACATTTCGGGTTTGATGCCTGGCGTACCGCCAGCAATTGGTCGGTTGACTGGAACTGGTGGCATAAAGACACAAACGAACAAGTACTAAGCAACCGGATACAAGCTTTCTTCGCTTCGCAAGGCATGAATACTTACGGTTGCCAGTACACGTTGGATGGCAAACAACTACTGGATGCCCGGCATGCCAGTGGTTTGCTTGCCACCAATGCAGTAGCCAGTTTGGCAGCTACTCAACCTTTATCACGCAAGTTTACCGAAGCCTTATGGCAGGCACCTGTTCCGCACACTTGGGTTGAGCGCTACTACGATGGCCTATTATATATCATGAGCCTCATGCATTGCAGCGGTAATTACCGTATTTATTCACCTCGGTAAATTGGGAAACCTGATAGGTTGATTCATGTAAAAGCTGCTTTTAAGGTGGCTTTTCTTGTTTAAAGAGGTTAAGTATGATAATGTGTTGGGCAGCGTACACCTAAAAGATATAAGTTCAGTTTAAACAATTAAGGGTTTGTCAATGTATTTCTAATGAACATTTTCCGATCCTTTTAAAGTTTTTTCATGTCTGTATTAGCTGCTGCTACACCAGTCTTTGGACTTGTTGTAGCCGATCCTGTATTTCAAACTGCCGCCAAGCCTTTAACCGAACTTAAAGTGTGCGTTGTAGTGCCTGTAAAAGATGAAGCTTTGCACCTGCAACAAACTTTAGATGCATTACGCTGCCAAACTGATGAGGCTGGTGTACTGCTTAATGCGCAATATTATGAAGTATTGGTGCTGGCTAATAATTGTACAGATCATTCATACACCATAGCACGCGCTTATCAGCAACAATATCCTGATTTCCAGTTGCATGTTGATGAGGTTTTTCTTCCACCCGCATCAGCTAATATTGGTACGGTGCGCCGTATGCTGATGGATGAAGCTTACCGCCGCTTACTACAATCAGGTAATATAAATGGTATTATTGCCTCAACCGATGGCGATACTATAGTGGATAGCCAATGGATATACCATGTAATTAATGAGATTGCAGCAGGTAATGATGCTGTTGGTGGTCGCATACTGGCCCATAGTACTGCCAATAGTGCCCGGTTGCATCATTTACGCAATGTAACTTATCGTTGTTTGCTGGCTAAGGCAGAGGCATTGATTGATCCGCAACCGCACGACCCTTGGCCGCGGCATTTCCAATATTTTGGAGCCAGCCTGGCAGTAACCTGTGCTATGTACCACAAGGCAGGTCGTTTACCGCAAGTGCCTTATTTAGAAGATGATGCTTTTCATAAAGCGTTGGTTCGGCAGGATGCCCGTATCCGTAAGAGTTACAAGGTTAAAGTTTACACTTCCGATCGTACCTCAGGCCGGGTAAGTATTGGCTTTTCAGAGCAATTGAAAAAATGGACGGATGAATCTGATGCACAAATACCACAATTGGTAGAATCGACCATAGGGACATTGCATAGTTATCATATTCGCAAAAAGTTACGCGATTGCAGAGAACATTATTTACAAATCGGAGCCGTTAGCCGTAAAGCTGTTACGCAACTATCTCAAGAGTTGCAAGCTGATGTAATTTGGCTGCAACATCAAATTGAAAATCTGCCATCTTTCGGTCTGTTATGGGAAGTAGTAGAACCTTTATTGCAACGAACCACTTTGTATAACCATTATCAACCTGAGTTTATTGGTCATGCTATTCAGCAATTGCGTTCTTTCGTAAAAGAGAAATAAGGTAGAATGTATTAGATGCTATTGCCGCTCCAGTAAATCTAAACGGTAGGTTTCTGCATGTTGGCCATGTACATGTTTAAAAGGCTTATCTGGGCCGCATAGTTGCAAAAATTGTTCATGCACTTGGTCGCCGGTCAACGGATAATCATGCACAAACGGTGTCCAATGCACCAGCAGCAAATGTCCACCAACTTGTAAATGATCAGTAATTTGTTGCTGTAGTTTCTTTAAATCAGGTAAAGCCAGGTAGTAGCCAACTTCCGACATTAAAATTAAGTCAAACTGCTGTTCGGGAAACTCATGCGGTACAGTCATCTTTTGTACTGTTACCTGTGGGAAATTTTGTAGGCGGTGTTTGGCTTTCAATAATGGTGCATCTGCAATATCAACTGATAAAAGATGCTGGCACTTTGGCGCTAGCATTTGACTCAGTACGCCGATAGAGCAACCAATTTCAAAAACTTGCTGATACAAAGGTTTAGGTAGTGCGGCTACTGTAGTTTGGTATTTGCCTCGTTCATATTCACTAGCTTCAAAATTCCAGGGATCATCATGAGCTTGGTAAACATCATTAAAGTAATTTTCAGGTAAGGAATGTTCAGGTACTGGCATGTTAGGCAAGTTTATTAGATTCAACAAAAATTTCGTAAGGTTTATCAAAATGTGCCAACACCTCGGGCGACAGCATGAAACCTTCCGGGTCATCATCAATCAGGCGGGTGGTTTGCGATAGATGAGCAGCTATAGCTTGTTTTTTCAATTCGATAACTTGTTCAATATTTACTTGCCATATTTGCATTTCTCCAGGTTGTGGTAAATCGTTATCAGCAGCGCGTTCCCAGAGCCAAATCAAATATTCAAGTTGCCTTGCTGAAATGCCAGTTTCATTTATGGCTTCATCAACAATTTGCCAGGTGGCCCGGTGGTCAGTATGAGGGTCACGCCGCCAGGGCAGGAGGATAGTTTGCGGTTTAATATCCAGTAAGAGTTGTTGCATTTGGTTAACAGCTCCAGTAAATTGCGGATCGCCGTTAAAAGGTACACTGCCATCAGGCAAATGCATAAAAGTTACCTGATTGTTATTTATCCCTAAAATCTGTAGAGCAGCCAAAGCTTCCTGCTCACGCAAGGCTATACGTTTCTCAGTTGGGTATTTTTTAGAGTTAGGGTGCGATAGGCTGCCATCGCTCACAAATGCAACATGCACTGGTAAACCTGCTTGCCGCAATAAGGCTATAGTACCTCCACAACCTAATGATTCATCATCCTGATGTGGTGCAATAACCAGTACCTTGCCCAATTCTCTCAAGGAATTTATCGATAACGTGCCAGCATGCTGATGCCAGTTTTGTTGTGGCTTAATTCCAGATGTCATGTGTTGCAGGTTGATTAAATACGTATGCTCCTATAGCCGTCAAAGTAGCGTCAGGTGCTGGTTGTCGTAAATAGGTAGTTAAGTCGCGATGTACTCTTTCTAATCTATCAGGTCGCATCAATCCGCGCGAGCCTACCGAGCGTTCAGCTAATTGTAGGGTGCGCAGGCATATTTCTTCTATCATGGTGCGGGTCATGTTGGCATAAGCCAATATTTGGTCTGTTCGGTCATCACTTTGCAACCATTCATCTGTTTTTGCGCCGGCCTGGTTAATCCACAAATTGCCGCTTTCTGTTAAATATGTAATTTCTGCCATACGTGCTTGCTGAAATGGATCCTGCGTGCGGTTCATCATCGTGATAAAATGGTGCATTTCTTCCATTACAGCTTCGGCGCCACCCAACTGTACGGCCGCAAAGCGTATAGCACCACCACTAAAATAAGGCTGCTGGTAATAGGCATTTGGTGGTCCTAATAAATCCTCTTCACTAATCTCAATACCCGTAAAGTCCATTTTAAAGCTGGCTGAAGCTTTCATGCCTAAAGGTTTCCAAAAGCTACGATCTTCTACTATAATTTTTACCTTTTCGGTAGGAATAATGCACATTTGCCAACCTTTCTTGTCAGGCGATACCAACTCACCAGTAATAAGTGGTCGGGTTACATGGCTGCCGCCTGAGCAAAAGGTTTTACAACCTTCCAATCGGTAACGCCCGGAACCTAAATCATGAATACGAATACCATCTTGTGCTTGCGTATTCCAAACGCCAAAAAGTTGATGATGTTGGCTAACATCCGTATACCAGCGTTTTTGCTGCTCGGAAGTGGCATACAGATGAATTAGATATAAAGCATTAATATGACCCTCATAAATACGGCCTACTGGTAAACTAGCCCGCCCTACGTTTTTAAGCAACTGTAAAAGTGTTGGGGTGTTGCCACGTGTAAAATCCAGCAATTGCCCCGGTAAAGTAATTTGCAGCAAACTAGCATCAGCCAACCATGTAAATTCCTGTTCCGGGAAACACCCATCCTGATCAATGAGCGGCGCATGGCTAACAATATTCTGGTAAATGGTATTGAGTAAGTTCAAGTTGATAGTGTTAGTAACGGAAAATAATTTTGATCATTCATACAAAGAGCAACCTTTTAGTTTTGTTTGATAGCTCAACTATTTTGTATCCTATCCATTGAATGTATATAAGATATAGGTTGTAAAACAAACTATTTTACTAGTACCAAATATTCCTGCTGGAAAGGGCTAACTTGCTCGATTTTTTTTACATGATGAAAGATAGGAAGGTACCATAAATTGAAAATTTATTTGACAGTGTTATGCTTCCTATTAGGCCTATTTCACTATAAAATCGATTAAATTTTTGAGTGTGTTATTCTTCTGAAGTATCTTATAATCAGATAGTTGAGTTTTAAATTAGCTCAATTTCTTTAAATTTTTAATAAAGTAGCCGAATGTAACATTTATGTAACGTTACTTTGTAATTGTTATGCTGTATTTGCGTGTAGCTATAGCACCAATTTAATAAACCTGTTACGAACTAATCTTTCTTTTACCCAACAGAAATGGCTTTATGACGAGGCGATCAGTGTTGATTATTGGACTGTTTTTAGTTGGCTTTTAACACAGACTTATTAATATACCAGAGTAAACTTATGAGAAAACTTTTACTATTAATTAGCTTAACAATTGCCTGTTTGCAGACCCAAGCGCTGGAAATTAGCCGGCTTGAACCTGCCTGTTGGTGGACTGGCATGAAAAATAAAGAGCTACAATTAATGGTATATGGCAAAAACATTGGCCATGCTAAGTTTAACCTAAACTACCTGGGCATTACCGTTAAAGAAGTTGCTCATACCGATAACAATAATTACCTTTTTATTTACCTGAATATTGCTGCTACAGCTAAACCAGGAACTGTACGCTTGCAGTTTACTGATGCTGGTCAGCATGTAACTTATAACTATCCGCTTAAAGCACGTACTAATCAGGGAGCAGCTGGTTTTAGTACATCAGATGTATTGTACTTGATTACTCCCGATCGTTTTGCCAATGGTAATCCTAATAATGATGCTTTAGAAGGCGTGAACGTGAACCGCCAAGACCCTAACGCCCGTCATGGCGGCGATTTGCAAGGCATTGAACAACATCTGGATTATATCAAAAACTTAGGCTTTACAACCATTTGGCTGAACCCGGTACAAGAAAACCGTATGCCAGGTGGCTCGTACCACGGTTATGCCATTACTGACTTTTATAATATTGATCCACGTTTTGGCACGAACGAACAGTTTGCCTCGCTAGTGCAAAAAATGCATGGCAAAGGTTTAAAAGTGGTAATGGATATGATCTTCAATCATTGTGGAAGTTCACATTGGTGGATGAATGATTTGCCTGCTAAAGATTGGATTAACAATAACAGCGGTACTTATGTGCAAACCAACCATGCCAAGTATACGCTGATGGACCCACATGCAGCACCTATTGACCATGATATTCTGGTAAACGGCTGGTTTGTGCGTGAAATGCCCGACTTAAATCAGCGTAACCGCCATTTGGCTACTTATTTAATTCAAAATAGTATATGGTGGATTGCTTATGCTGGTATCGATGGCATCCGTCAGGATACTTATCCTTACCCGGACTATGATTTTATGGTACGTTGGGCTCGTGAAGTGCAGGCTGAATATCCACAATTTAACATTGTAGGCGAATCATGGTACGGTCGGGCTTCTGCATCAGCCTGGTGGCAAAATCATGATGTTTTAAATAAAGGTAATGCGGCATTAAAAACGGTGATGGATTTCCCATTAACCTTCATTGCTAATAGTGCTTTCAACTACAAGGATAGCCAATATGAAGGAGAGGGTAGCCAATTGTACCCTTTGTATGAAGAAATTGCACAAGACTTTATGTTTGCTGACATAGATCATGTACTTACTTTTTTAGATAACCATGATTTAGATCGGTTTGCCAGAAGTGACGACCCCGACTTGCGCCGTTATAAACAAGCTTTAGCCTTTTTGCTGACTACAAGAGGCATTCCACAAATTTATTATGGAACTGAAATTTTGATGGATGGCAAAAAAGCAAAAAGTGATGGCTATGTACGTCAAGATTTTCCAGGCGGATGGGGAGGAGATGCAACCGATGCCTTTACCGCTGCTGGCCGTACAGCCAAACAGAATGAAGCTTGGAACTATTTACAAAAGCTACTGGTATGGCGCAAAACGAATACAGCGGTTACGCAAGGTAAGCTGATACACTACATACTGGATAATACCGGAGTGTATGTGTATGCCCGTATAAAAGATAACAAAACTGTTTTGGTAATGCTGAATGGTACTAATCAGGATAAAACAGTTGCCATGAACCGTTTTATAGATGTAGTAAAAAGCAATAGGCAAGGCCGTGACGTAATTACCGGCAAAACCATGTCTGTTATTCAAAGCATTACCGTACCAGCCAAAGGCGAATATATTTTAGAATTAACTCAATAATAACCTTTATGCATAAACATTTACTCCCAACCTAAAAGGTTGCCATTCATTATGGTTAACCATAAAAGACCTTCTTAAACCTATTACAAGTTTTTAAACCAATTATTTATTAATAATCAAGCTTTTACAGAAAATTAAAAGTGTATGAGAAAAATTTATTTTAAACAGTATGCGCTTGTTTGTTTACTGCTCGTACTATCGTGCGCAGCATTTGCACAAACTGGCAGCATTACAGGCCGGGTGTTGGATAACAACAGCCAAACCTTGCCAGGTGTTACTGTAGGCCTGAGCAATAGTACCTTAGGCGCATCAACCGATGTAGATGGTAATTACCGTATCAACAATGTACCAGCTGGTACTTATACCATTTCGGCCCGCTTTTTCGGGTTTGTTACCCAACAAAAAACAGTTACGGTTACCGCAAGCGCGCCTGCTGCTGTCAACTTTCAGCTACAAGCCCAAACTCAGGCTTTAAATGAGGTTGTTGTAATCGGTTATGGTACCACTACTCGTAAAGAAGCTACTGGTGCTATCACTACTGTTTCTTCTAAAGATTTCCAGAAAGGTACTACAACATCGCCTGCCGAATTAATTCAAGGTAAAATTGCTGGTGTGGCGGTTACTACAAACAGTGGTCAACCTGGCGCTGGTGCTACAATCCGTATTCGTCAAGGAGCTTCTTTAAATGCCAGCAACGATCCATTGATTGTGGTTGATGGTTTACCATTAAGTCCTAACGGTATTTCTGGTGTTGCTAATCCATTATCATTGATTAACCCTGATGATATTGAAACTTTCACTGTGTTGAAAGATGCAGCTTCAACGGCTATATACGGTTCAAGAGCATCAAATGGTGTAATTTTCATTACTACCAAAAAAGGTGCATCAGGCAAACCTCAAGTTAACTTTTCATCTAAAAATTCAATAGCAACCCTGCGTAATAAGCTGGATGTTTTAAGTGCTGATGAAATACGTAGTTATGTAAAAGCATATGATGCTGCTCATGGTACTAGTAAGTCTTCACTGTTAGGTTCAGCTAATACTGACTGGCAAGATCAGATTTATCAAAATGCTTTAACATCAGATAATAACTTGAGCATTGCGGGTTCTACTAAAAAATTGCCTTACCGTGTATCTGTAGGTTACCTGGATCAGCAAGGTTTGTTAAAAACTGACCGTTTGCAACGTACCACAACTGCTATCCGCTTAAGCCCTAAATTTTTTCACGATGATTTGAAATTAGATTTCAATCTAAATGGTAGCTATGGCCATAGCCGATTTGCTAACCAAGGTGCTATTGGTGCTGCAGCCTTTTTTGATCCCACTCAATCAGTTTATTCATCTACATCACCTTACAATGGCTATTATGAGTGGTATAATACACCAGGTAATGCATCATCAGGCTTAAACCCTAATGCACCACGCAACCCGGTAGGCGTACTAAATGACTATCATAGTGTAGGTGATACTTACCGTAGCTTTGGTAACTTTACTGCTGATTACCGTTTCCCATTCCTGAAAGCTTTACGTGCTAACGTAAACTTGGGTTATGATTTATCAAAAGGCGGTGGTAGTGTATTCGTACCAGCTAATGCAGCTCAAGCTTATACAACTTTAGGTACCAGTTCAGAATATCATCAAAAGAACTATAATTCTGTTGCTGAAGCTTACTTGAACTATACTAATACTTTTAAATCAATTAAGAGCAAAATTGATGCTACTGCAGGTTACTCTTTTAATGATTTTAGAACGTCAACCCGCAACTTTGCTACTTATAATGCAGCCGGTACATTAATTGCAGGTACAACTCCGCTGTATAACTTTGATATTCCACGTTATACTATTGAATCCTACTATGGCCGTGTAATTTACACTTTTGATGATAAGTACATTTTACAAGGCTCTATTCGTACAGATGGTTCTTCTAAATTTTCGCCAGAAAATCGTTGGGGCGTATTTCCGGCAGTTGCTTTTACCTGGAGAATTATTGACGAAAACTTCTTGAAAGATTCAAAAGCGATATCTGATTTAAAATTACGTTTAAGCTACGGTTTAACAGGCCAGCAAGATGGTATTCCATATTATAGCTACATACCAACTTACTATCTGGGCGTACAATCATCACAGTATCAATTTGGCAACAACTATTACTACATGTACACGCCATCAGCTTACGATGCTAACCTGAAATGGGAAAACACTAAAACTACTAACGTAGGTTTTGATTTTGGATTCCTGAACCAGCGCATCAGCGGTACTATCGATGCTTACTATAAGAATACCTCAAACTTGTTGTCAACCGTGTATTTAGCGGCTGGTACTAACTTTACCAACAGACTTACTACCAATGTAGGTAATATGGTAAACCGTGGTATTGAATTTAACTTGAATGCGGTAGCTGTTAAGACTAAAGATATTAATTGGTCTTTAAACTATAATATTGCTTACAACTACAATAAAGTTACTAACTTATCAACTACGGGTAATGGCACCACAACACAAAACCTGGTAGGCTCAATTTCTGGTGGTACCGGAAATACAGTTCAGGTACAACAAGCAGGTTACACAGCTAATGCCTTTTATATTTACAAACAAGTGTATGATTCCAAAACCGGTAAACCTTTACAAGGCGTATATCAAGATTTGAATGGTGATGGCGTAATTAACTCTAGTGATTTGTATCAATACAAAACTCCATATGCTAAATTTATTATGGGCTTTAGTACGCAATTCACTTATAAAAAGTGGACAGCTAGTACTGTATTGCGCGCTCACTTAGGTAACTACATGTACAATAACGTACAGTCAAATTCGGCTACTGAAAACACTTTAATCAGTTCAACCGGTATTATCAATAATGCAAACAGCAATTTGTTGAGTACCGGATTTACCAATAGCCAGTACTTGTCTGATTATTACGTTCAAAATGCATCTTTCCTGCGCATGGATAATGCTGGTTTATCATACAACTTTGGTAATGTATACCACAAAAAAGTTAGATTAAACGTAGGCGCTAACGTGCAAAATGTATTTGTAATCACCAAATACAAAGGCTTAGACCCTGAGGTTTATGGTGGTATAGACAATAATTTTTATCCACGCCCAAGAACTTACACTTTAAGCTTGAATGTGGGTTTTTAATTAACTGATAGATTAGAGAAGGCATGAAAAATAATATAGTAAGATGTTTAAGTATTGCAGTATTAATTACCGTGAGCTTAGCATCGTGTAAAAAAGATTTAGACCGGACGCCTACCAACGCAACTACAGCTGATCAGGCATATAGTACGGCTACCGGTTACAAACAATCATTAGCTAAAGTTTATGGTGCTTATGCCTTAACAGGTAGTAGTGGCTCGGCCAGTTCTGACTTGGGAGGTATTGATGCGGGTACTTCTGACTTTTTGCGCTTATTCTGGAGCGTTCAGGAATGGCCTACTGAAGAGGCAGTTTGTGCCTGGAATGATGCTGATGTGCCTGACTTTCACAATTTGAACTGGAGTTCAAGTAACAGCTTGTTAAAGGGTTTATATTTTCGTTCCATATACCAAATTACTGTAGCTAATGCATTCATTCGTGAATCAACAGATGACAAAATTGCTAGTCGCGGATTTACTGGAACCGATGCCACCAATATTAAATATTACCGGGCTGAAGCTCGCTTTTTGAGAGCTTTCCAATATTGGGTTTTGATGGATTTATTTGGTAATCCTCCATTTGTTGATGAAACTACACCTATTGGTAAATATCTGCCAGTTCAAATAACCCGGGCTAAGTTGTTTGCTTACGTCGAGTCGGAGTTAAAAGCTATTGAAGGTTCAATGGTTCCTGCCCGTCAAAACGAGTACGGACGCGCTGATGCTGCAGCAGTTGATGCATTGTTAGCTCGTATGTACCTGAATGCTGAAGTTTACTTAGGTACTGGTAATGGAAAATATACTGAAGCTATTACTTATGCTAATAAGGTAATTAGTGCTGGTTATTCATTACAATCAAACTATGCTAAATTGTTTTTAGCTGATAATAATGTGAGTAATACTGAAACTATTTTGGCAATTAACTATGATGGTGTAAGTTCACAAAACTATGGTGGTACTACCTACATTATCAATGCTGCTATTAATGGTGCTATGACACCATCACTGTACGGTGTGCCTAATGGTGGATGGGGTGGTAACCGTAGTACTAGTGCATTGCCTAATATGTTTTCTGATTACAGTGGTAAAACAGACAAGCGTGCCATGTTTTATGGTTCGAACTTGGTTATAAGCAATATTAATGATTTTACACAAGGCTTAGCCGTAGTTAAGTTCAAGAATCTTAATTCTGATGGTACAACTCCATATTCCGTTAATGGTAGCGCAACTAATACAACATCAGGTGGTGTATATGCCTCAACTGATTTTCCATTGTTCCGTTTAGCAGAAATGTACCTGATTCGTGCTGAAGCTACCTTGCGTGGTGGAGCTGGCAGTACATCTTCAGCTCTAGCTGATATCAACATCTTGCGTACACGTGCTTATGGCAGTGCCAATGGTAACTTAGGCAGTGTTAGCTTAACAGATGTATTGAATGAGAGAGGTCGTGAGCTATACTGGGAAGGTTTCCGCCGTACAGATTTAATTCGTTACGGTTTATTTACTTCTTCAAGCTACTTATGGCCTTACAAAGGTGGTGTACAGAACGGTAAAGGTGCAGAATCATACCGTACATTATATCCAATACCTAACACTGACATTATAGACAACCCGAATTTAGTTCAAAATACAGGTTATTAATTTAATAACACCCTGCCTGATTAGGCAGGGTGTTTAACAAATTTTGTTATGAGAAAAATATTAACTACATTATTAGCAATAAGCAGTATTTTACTGTTGTTTTCTTCCTGCAAAAAGGATGAAACTAAAGTGTACTCATCTGTTGGTAGCGCGGGTACTTTAACAGCATCAAGTACTTCACCAGCTTTAACGCAAGCTACCAGTACTAGTACTGCTGTAACTTTTAGCTTGTCGGCAGCTACACCAGTAACAGGGTATCAAACCGGAGTAACTTACACTATTCAAATTGGTAAAAAAGGTAGCAACTTTGTGGCCGCTCAGGAAATTAGCGCTGCTCCAGGCAATACTTCAGTTACTGTAGGTGATCTGAATACTATGTTAAGTTCATTAGGTTTAACTACAGGTGTATCTACTCAGGTTGAGGTACGTGTTAAATCAACTATTGCCGCTAACGTTGATCCGGCTTACTCTAATACAATAAATTTGACTGTTACGCCGTACGCCGTACTTTATTATGTGTATGTACCGGGTGGTTATCAAGGCTGGACTCCGGCTACTGCACCAAGTTTGTCTTCAACTACAAGTAATGGTGTTTACACGGGTACAGTTATTGTTCCGGCAGGTACAACCGACTTAGGTTTCAAAATTACACCAGCACAAAACTGGGATACGAGCTATGGTGGTGCCAATGGTGTATTGAGTACTTCAGGAGCTAACTTAGCTTTCCCAAGCGCAGGTACATTCACGATAACTGTGGATATGACCAAACTGACTTATACCATTACTAAACAGTAATGAACACAGGCCATCAAACACTACTGATAGCCTGATACGTCTCTCATCTTTTACCCATCAATAGCAAACGTAGCTATTGATGGGTTTACACATCACAACTTATAAAACTAATTATGGCAAAATTCTTATGCCGGGCATTGTTTGTTTCGTTTTTAGCCGTTTCTTTAGGTACAGCAGCTGATGCGCAAACAAATCCGGTTAAAAGTATAGGCAATGTAAACAATGTACAAATTAACGGGCAACAGGTTAAACTGACTACCGACAATGCTCATGCAGAAGTAACCGTATATAGCCCATCAGTTATTCGGGTACGTATTGATAAACAACCACTAGGCCGGGATTTTTCCTTTGCGGTAATTGCATCGCCAGAAAAAACAAAAGCTAATGTTACTGAAAGCGCAAATGACGTTACTGTATTAACAGATTCCGTAAAGCTGATAATTTACAAAAAGCCTTTCCGCACAGCTTTCTATACGCTGGATAACAAAGTGATTAGTGAAGATGAAAAGGGCTTAACCACTTCATGGGTAAATGAATCGGTAACTACTTACAAACACATGCAACCTGATGAAAAGTTTATTGGACTGGGTGAAAAAACGGGAGGTTTAAACCGTAGAGGTAGTGGTTATACACATTGGAATTCAGATACATTTGGCTATCGTACCGATCAGGATCCTATATATTCTACTATCCCTTTCTATATGGGGGTGCATGATGGCTTGAACTATGGTATCTTTTTAGATAATACTTACCAGAGCGACTTTAACTTCGGTGCCAGTAATAACCGTTTTTCATCATTTGGTGCCCGTGGCGGTGAAATGAATTACTACTTCATTTACCACAAAAAAGTAGCCGATATTATTACTTCTTATACCTGGCTTACTGGTCGTATGAAAATGCCACCACTATGGAGCTTGGGTTATCAGCAAAACCGATATAGCTACTATCCCGAAACTGAAGTAATGCGTATTGCGCAAACCTTGCGTGAAAAGAAAATACCGGCTGATGGTATCACTTTGGATATCCACTACATGGATAAATACAAAGTGTTCACCTGGGATAAACAACGTTTTCCTGATCCGGCTAAAATGAATGCTAAGCTGAAAGACATGGGCTTTAAGCTGACCGTAATTGTTGACCCTGGTGTTAAGGTTGAACCTGGCTATGGCGTTTACGAACGTGGCTTGAAAGAAAATATCTTTGTTAAGTATCCTGACAGTACCAATTACACGGGTGAAGTATGGCCAGGTTGGTGCCATTTCCCTGACTTCACCAGTGATAAAGCACGTGCTTGGTGGGGTACTGAAATTAAGAAATATGCTGCCGATGGCATCAGTGGTATCTGGAATGATATGAACGAGTTTTCAACCTGGGGCCAAAAAAATCCGGATAATATTCTATTCAATTATGCTGGTTTAGGAGCATCTCATTTACAGGCTCGCAATGTTTACGGTTTTAATATGGCTCGTGCCAGTTTTGAAGGTTTCAAAAACGCTATTGGCAAACGTCCGTTCATATTAACCCGCTCTGGCTATGCCGGTTTACAGCGTTATACTGCCATCTGGACTGGTGATAACCGTGCTGAAGATGACCACATGTTATTAGGCGTACGCCTATTAAGCAGTTTGGGCTTAAGCGGCGTGCCATTTACTGGAATGGATATTGGTGGTTTTACGGGTAATCCCAGCATTCCGTTATTTGCACGGTGGATGCAGATTGGCGCTTTCAGTCCTTACTTCCGTAACCATACGGCGGTAAATACTAAATCAGCCGAGCCTTGGGCTTTTGGTGAAGAAGTGCTGGAAATATCACGTAACTATGTAAACCTGCGTTACCGTATGCTGCCTTACCTGTATTCAACCTTCTATGAGGCTACTCAAAATGGTGAACCGGTGGTACGTTCATTAGCTATCGACTATACGCATGATCCTAAAATTTACGATACTAAATTTGAAAACCAATACAAGTTTGGCAGTAGTTTAATGATTGCTCCGTTTATTGGTTCAGCTAATTACGGTACTGTATATTTTCCAGGTGGCGATTGGTATGATTTATATAATGATGAGCTGATTTCAGGCAAGCAGGAAAAAATTATGAATGTAAGCATGAATAAGCTGCCCGTATATGTGAAAGAAAGCAGCATTATCCCCATGCAATCATTAGTACAAACTACAGCCGAAAAGCCAACAGATACTTTAACGGTTCATATTTACAAAGGTAATCGTAACAATAGCTTTGTGTATTATGAGGATGATGGCGAAAGCTATAGCTACGAAAATGGTGCTTTTTACAAACGTACTATCAGTTACAATGCTGCTCAAAAACAAATTGTGTTTGAAAAGGCAGAAGGTAGTATATCATCTAAATTCAAATACCTGAAGCTGCAACTGCATGGTTTTGGCAGCAATGCTAACATTAAAGCCAGTGGTGCAAATGGCAAAGTATCTACTGAGTTTGTATCTTTACTTACACCAATCTCCAAGTTTGATCCACAGGGTACAGCTAATCAGGCTGAAGGTCATAATGTACAAAGCATGATAATTAGTAACAGCAATAATCGTGTTGTTATTAACTACTAAATAGATTTCAAATAAGTATAATATTAGCCCCGGATTGAAGTTAATCACTTAAATCCGGGGCTTTTTTGTGTGATTAGATTGGGTAACGTTTATATTTCCTAACCAAAATTGCAGATTACCCCTTACTTTTGTAAAGTGTTGAAAATTAGTATTAAAAGCTTCTGTACCCTGTTGTGCTTAATGGTATGTGCCAATATTGCTTTGGCTCGTACTAATGATTTGATTAAACAACTGGAAACAGAACTTGGTAAAAAAGAAGCTTACGATCATCAGAAGCAAATAACTCTTCATTCGCTAAAAGCTGAATTGAAGCAAATGCCAGCTAGTAGCCGCTTGCAGCAGTATGATTTGTGCAATCGTATCTATAATGAGTACAAATCCTACCAATACGATTCGGCTGCGGTGTATGCTGGTAAAATGCAGCTTCTAGGCAATCAGTTGAATGACAAAGCCAAGGTATATTACAGCCAAATCAAAATGGCTTTCATCCTGCTGTCGTCAGGTATGTTCAAAGAAACATTTGATAACCTGCGCAATATTGACTCTCATTATCTAGATACGAAGGCAAAGTTCGAGTATTATTCTATTCTGACCCGCGCCAATTATGACTTGGCAGCCTATGACGATGATCACCGTTATTCTCCTCGCTATAACAATGATGCTAATCGGTATATTGATTCAGCAATTGCCATTAGTAAACCCGGATCATACGACTGGTTGTACCTGACGGGATTTAAGGCTTTTAAGAACAAACAATATAAAGTTGCCGAGCGTGCTTTCATCCAGCTGATGACTAAATACCAACTAAGCCGTCACCAGTATGCTATTGTCACATCCACCTTAGGCGACTTGTATATTACCAGTAACCAGCGGCAAAAGAGTATTGATTTGTTGACTAAAGCTGCTATAGCCGATATTCAGGCATGCACTAAAGAAGCTGTTGCACTTTTTTGGCTATCACAGCAATTGTATCAGGATGGAGATAGCCCTAATGCTTACCGGTTTATACAGCAAGCTATGGCTGATGCTGAGTTTTATGGAGCTCGCCAAAGGCAGTTTCAAATCAGCAATGTGTTGCCCATTGTAGCTGCTCAAGAATTAAATGATTCAGAAAAAGCCCGTATGCGGTTTTTGATTTACCTGATCGTTATTACGGTATTGGCTTTGTTGGTCGTGTTGTTTTCTTTTATCCTGTTCAAACAGCTGAAAAAAGTACAGGCTAAAGAAAAAATTATTGAAGATAAAAATACCGAGTTAGAAGCTATTAACGAACGCTTACAAGAAGATGCGCGCATTAAGGAAGATTATATTGGTTACTTCTTTAACATTATTTCCGGCTATATTCTAAAATTAGAAAAGCTGAAGAACTCTATCGATACCAAGCTATCTATCAAGAAGTATGAGGATATTCAGCAAACCATTAATAAAATCAATATCAAAAAGGAGCGTGAAACCTTGTTTTACACCTTCGATCATGTGTTCTTGAAAATATTCCCGAACTTCATACCTGCGTTCAATTCTTTGTTTGCTGAAAAAGACCAGATTTGGCCGAAGGAAAATGAGGTGCTGACCACCGACTTACGGATATATGCTCTCATCCGGATGGGAATTACCGATACCGAAGCTATTGCCAACATTCTGGAATATACCGAAAAAACTATTTACGTGTATAAAATGCGCATCAAGGCCAAAGCTTTGGTACACGGCGAAGAGTTTGATAAACGCATTATGGCTATTAAGGCGGTAGACACGCTGCAATCTGAAATACAGCACCTAGCACAGCGCATAGTTCCGCAAGCTACTACTACCAATAAAAAAGCAGAATCTAAATCTGTTTAAGCTAGCACCGCTGGTGCAGATACACGCCGGATTAAAAATCCTGACTTACTTTAGTGTTAGGATATTCCAGCTTAGTGCTTTTGCGTACGCTATTTACCGTCATGTGTACAATGTTAATCTGATCGTCGTATAGGTTGTGCAGTAAGCTAACGTCGGCAGTTTCTTTTTTGATAACTGGCAGTTTGTTCGATTCCAGATAAACATTTACGGCTTCCCGGTCAATTTCATAACCTAAGTAATTCAGAACAATGGTTCCAGCACCGCTCCTGATATGCAGATGGCTGTTTATATAATTTTTAACCAAAGCATCCATCGCGGTATGCATGGTTGGCTTGGTTAAATCTGTTTTGGTATTATACTGCTTGGCTAAAGCTTGTTCAAAATCATCGGTAAAAATAGTGCAGGTCACTTCCAGCTTATTATCCTGCCCGTTGTAGCTAATATCACTGGTGCTTACATGTAATGGGTGGGGAACAGGTAAAGGCTTATGCCCGAAAAAAGATGAGCCTGTAAACAAGTAGCAATACAACACGGATTGATAAATTAAAGCATACATAATTGCCTAGAAGTTTTAATTATGAAAAAACGCCTTAAATTTAGCGTTTTGCATACTGAACGTTGAATGTCTGATTTTATTTTTTATTTTAAGTTAGGGTGGGAGCACATTATCAGCGCCGATGCACTTGATCATCAATTGTTTGTGCTGGCACTGGCTTCGGTTTTTACTTTCAAAGATATCAAGCAGGTACTTATCTTAATTACAGCTTTTACCATCGGGCATTCTTTAACATTGGTGCTGAGCGTGCTGGATGTCATTCGTTTTTCAAGTAAATGGGTAGAGTTTCTGATACCTTGTACCATATTCATTACCGCCATCAACAACCTAATACAAGTTGATCGTAAGGAGCAGAGTGCACGTATTAATTATTATCTAGCCCTGTGCTTTGGACTTATACATGGTATGGGGTTTGCCAATGCCATCCGCATTATGCTGGCTCAGGATGAGAGTTTAGGTTTAGGCTTGTTCGGGTTTAATGTTGGACTTGAGGCTGGGCAGGTGTTTGTGGTAGCGATAATTTTAATAGTAGCTTTCATTTTCCTGGATATTATAAAAGTTAAAAGAAGAGATTGGATTTTCTTTCTAGCATCGGCTGTTTTTGCCTTATCTGTAAAAATGGCGATAGAAAGGTGGCCATTCTGATGAAAAAAGTTTAATTTTATTCCAACATTGTTATTTGTCACCTTATACTATGATAAAAAAAATACTTTCTGTTACATTTTTATCGGCCAGCCTAATGCAACTGGCCTACGCTCAAGACATTCAAAACAATCCGGGTAGCAACCATGGCAACAAGTTTGAACAGCTGGGTACAATTTTAACTACACCGAACGAGCAAAGAACAGCCAGTGGCGCTCCTGGTGTTAAGTACTGGCAACAACGTGCTGATTACAATATCAAATGCGAACTGGACGAAAAAAATCAAAAGCTTACCGGTAGCGAAACCATTACATACTTTAACAATTCACCCGATCCGTTAGACTATATTTGGCTGCAGTTGGATGAAAATGAGCATAATAATATTAATAATTCAGGTTACCAAAGCAGCACAATTATGCCACGTGGTGGTGTGAATGCGCAAATACTGGAACGTGCGGACAAAAGCGGTGAGGATAACGGATATGGTGATAAAATAACATCGCTTACTGATGCCGCAGGCAAGAAGCTGCCTTATGTAATCAACAAAACCATGATGCGGATTGATTTGCCTACGCCGCTAAAGCCAGGTCAGCAATTTGCGTTTAATGTTAACTGGAACTATAAAATATCAGACCGTATGGCTATGGGGGGCCGAGGTGGTTACGAGTTCTTCCCTGAAGATGGCAACTACTTGTTTACCATGACCCAGTGGTATCCTCGTTTGTGTGTGTACAGCGATTTTCAAGGCTGGCAAAATCACCAGTTTACCGGTCGTGGAGAGTTTGCCCTGACTTTCGGTAACTTCCGCGTACAAATGACGGTTCCTGCCGACCACGTGATTGGTGCTACCGGCGAATGTGTTAACTACAACGCAGTATTAAGCCCTGAACGTTTAGCCCGTTACAACAAAGCTCGAAACTCAACAGTTCCGGTTGAGATTGTAACTTTAGATGAAGCCAAACAAGCGGAAACTCACCCGAGCACTGCTAAAAAGACTTGGGTATTCCAAGCTAATAACGTGCGAGATTTTGCCTGGGGATCATCACGTAAATTTGTTTGGGATGGTATGGGGGTGAACGTGGAGGGCAAGAAAGTAATGGCGATGAGCTATTATGGCAAAGAAGCTTACAACCTGTATAGCAAATATTCAACCCGCTTAATTGCGCACACTATTAAAACTTATTCAGACTTCTCTATTCCGTTCCCGTACCCGGTGGCGCAAAGTGTTGAAGCATCAAACGGTATGGAATACCCAATGATTTGCTTTAACTATGGGCGCACCGAAAAAGATGGTACTTATAGTGAAGCTACTAAAAACGGTATGATCGGCGTAATCATTCACGAAGTAGGGCACAACTTCTTCCCGATGATTGTGAACAGCGACGAGCGCCAGTGGACTTGGATGGATGAAGGCTTAAATTCATTCGTAGAGTACCTGACTGAAGAATTATGGGATAATAAGTTCCCAAGCAAGAAAGGTGCAGCTTATACCATTGTTGATTACATGAAGCTACCAAAAAATGAGTTAGAGCCTATCATGACCAACTCTGAAAACATTGTTCGTTTCGGGCCAAATGCTTACTCAAAACCAGCTACAGGTTTGAACATTTTGCGTGAGACAATTATGGGCCGCCAGTTGTTCGACTATGCTTTTAAAGAATATGCTAAACGTTGGGCTTTCAAGCATCCAACTCCTGCCGATTTCTTCCGCACAATGGAAGATGCCAGTGGCGAAGATTTGGATTGGTTCTGGAGAGGCTGGTTCTATGGTACTGATCCGGTAGACATTTCATTGGATTCTGTTAAAGTAGGTAGAGCTGATCTAAACGGTAGTCCTAACAATGTAGTAGGTTTTGGTGGCCGTCGTGAAAACAGAATGGCAGCAAACCGTGCTGATGCTCCGCAAGTAAACAGCTTTGATGATATTTCAAAAGTTCGTAACCGTGAAGACAAAAACATTAAGTTTTACGTAGAGCGTGATCCGGCAGTACAGGATTTTTATTACAAGTATGATCGTGGTTTGGCTGCTGTAGATACAGCTAAGTTTAACAGCATTGCTAAAGCAAAAATGCCACCACAAAGAACAGCTACATCAGCAGATGGCTTTACTGAACAAGATAAAGCGTTATACGGCCGCAAATATTTTTATGAACTTAAATTCAGCAATAAAGGTGGTTTGGTTATGCCAATTATTGTAGAATTTACTTTTAAAGATGGTACTAAACAAGTAGATCGTATTCCTGCCCAGATATGGCGTCTGAACGAGAAAACTGCTTCTAAATTCTATGTACAAGATAAAGAAGTAGCTTCTATCAAATTAGACCCAATGCGTGAAACTGCCGATATTGACGAAACCAACAACTACTGGGGTAAATTGCCGGAGCCATCCAAGTTCCAGGTGTTTAAACAAAGAGGTGCTGGTGCTGTTCGTGGCCAATCAGTAGGTACTAACCCGATGCAGGCTTCAGGTACTAAATAAAAAAATTAGCACATGAATCGTCCTGAAATAGGTTGACAGATTTTACGATAGTCCCAGTTACGAGAGTAGCTGGGATTTTTGTTTATAAACACTTTGCGGTGTTTTCATTATCAAAGATAAGTGTGGCCTTCGATTATTGTATAGATCAATGGCCTCTTCAGTCAATAATTTTGCATGTAGTTTTGATCTCATAACATTACCAAGGCCAAACTCTTCTTTCAAGGTCCTGTTCATTCGTTCCGCTAATGCATTTTCATAAGGGTCACCATTCTCTGTCATACTCATTTTTATTTCGTGCTGATCAGCTATACTTACATATTCTGCGCTGCAATATTGCAGGCCCCGGTCTGAATGATGAATCAACGGATATTGTTTATTTTGTCTGTTCTTAACAGCCATCTGAAAAGCCTGCTTCATTTGGGCTGCTTCCATATTGTCAGCTATAGCATAGCCCATTATCTTCCTGCTGTAGGCATCGGTAACCATATTCAGGTAACAGTTCCCCTCGTCAGTTTTAAGATAGGTGATATCACTTACCCAAACTTCGTCAGGTCGTCCGGCAACAATGCCTTTGATCAGGTTAGGGTATTTTCTTAACCAATGCTTTGACATCGTTGTCTGTACATACCGACGCTTGGGCAGAATAAGCATACTGTGCTTTCGCAGCAATGCAAACAGTTTGTCCCGACCGAACTTGATCTGCTGTGCCTGTAGACTATCTCTGATCTGGTGGTGAAGCTTTCTGCCGCCTAAGCGGGATAAGACCTTGCGCTCTTTATCGACAAGTTGTTTTACCTGTAATTCATGCGCTGCTCTGTGTGCCTGCTCTTTACAGTGTTTATAGAAATACTGTCGGCTGTATCCTAAAACTTTAGCTACTGATCCAACGGTTCGCCGTTCTTGCTTTGAGCCTGTTCTGTAGCTTCTGACAACAGGCTCAAATACTTTTTTCTGATATCTGTATGCAACTGACTATCGGCTATATCGATCGCCCGGTTCAGTATTTCTTTCTCTTGCTCCAGGCGCTTTAGCTTCTTCTCCAGTTCCCTGATCTTTTTACTGGGCGTATCTCTTTTCATGGTTTCCGATTCTTTCCAATCTAATCTACCATGTTTTCGCAACCAAACCAAAACGGTACTTCTTCCTTGGATGCCATAACGCAGTTGGGCCTGTTTGTAAGTAAGCTCGCCTTTTTCTACCGCATCTACGATCTCCAGTTTAAAAGCTAAACTGTAATCTTTTTGAGTCTTCCTTTGATAACTCTTAACTTCTTGTTCTTGCATTTGTTAACACTTATTGTGTCAACTTATTTCAGAACCTTACAACATTTATAAATAAAAAAGCGCCTTAAATATTTAAGGCGCTTTTTTATTTAAGGTACTTATTGGAAGTCTATTTTTTTGATTCTTGGGGTTTTAATAAAAGGTGAAAAATAGACGGTATCAACTAGCTAATAAATCACGGGCATTTTGTAGGGCGCTTTCTCCCGGTTTGTCGCCGCTTAACATTTTAGCAATTTCTACTACTCGTTCCTTGCCGGTTAACTGGCGTATTTGGGTGTAGGTAGTAGCTGCTTTGGTGTCTTTATAAACAAAGTAATGGCTTTGGCCCTTGCTGGCAATTTGCGGCAAGTGGGTAATGGTAATTACCTGCAAGTTTTTTGATAAACGTTCCATAATGATGCCTACTTTGTTAGCTACCTCGCCTGATACCCCGGTATCAATCTCATCAAATATAATAGTAGGTAACGCAGTGTAACGGGCAATGATTGATTTAATGCTCAACATCAATCTTGATAACTCACCACCGGAAGCTACTTTACTCATTTCAGCCAGGTTATGACCTTTGTTGGCAGTGAACAAGAAACGGATCTGATCAATACCATTCTTGGTAAGTTCGTTGTTTGGAGTAGTTTGTTGCTCTACTTTAAGTTGTGAATTACCCATACCCATTTCAGCCAATGTTGCCAAAACTTGCTTTTCAATAGCCGGAATAGCTTTCAAACGGTTGGCTGATAGCTGCTGTGCTAAATCTTCCAGCTCATCTTTTTGCAGTTTGATTTGCTGTTGCAAACTTTCAATCTCTTCATCACCAAATAATACCTGCTGGATTTTGTCTGATAAGTTTTGTTGTATTTCAAGTAACTCTACATTGCTGCTAACCCGATGTTTTTTCTGCAAATTGTAAATTAAACTCAGGCGGGTGTTAACTTCATCAGCTCTGGTTTCGTTGGTTTGTGTGCGCTGTTCTAATTGTTCAATCTCTGAAGAAACATCACGCAGTTCAATCAAGGCGCTATTTAAACGTTGGTGCAGATCGGCCACTTCAGGGCTAAATTTTTCTAAAGCCAACAACTGCTGCCCGGCCTCTTTCAATTGCAGGGTAACTGCCGATTCACCATCTTGTAATAAATACATGGTGCCGGTCAGCTTACGTTTTATTTCTTCGGCATTGTTTAGCGCATATAGTTCCTGTTCCAGTTGTTCCTGCTCGTCGGCAGCTAAGCCGGCTTTATCCAATTCATCAAACTGAAATTGAAAGTAGTCTAAATCAGTTTTGGCTTTATCATTATCAGCAATTAACTGGTGCAGGCGTGAGCTCAGTTTTTTGTAGCTGCGGTAATTGGTTTCATATTCATTCAGCAACGACTGGTGCTTAGCTACCGAATCTACAATCAGCAACTGAAACTCCGGGTCGTTCAGTTCGCGCGTGGCATGTTGGGAATGAATATCAATCAACTGTTCACCCAACTGTTTTAGCGTAGTCAGGTTAACAGGCGTATCATTTACAAAAGCTCGTGATTTACCATCGGCTGATATTTCGCGACGCAATACAGTTTCAGCTTCGTAATCCAAGTCATTATCTTTAAAAAAAGCTTTCAGGTGCTGAAATCCGGCTACTTTGAAAGTGCCCTCAATAACGCATTTTTTTTGCTGATTAAAAAAATACTTACTCTCGGCACGTTGACCTAATATAAGCGACAGAGCGCCCAAAATAATAGATTTACCCGCACCTGTTTCGCCGGTCATGATATTTAAACCTGCATCAAAACTGATTTCCAGGTTATCAATTAACGCATAATTATTGATGGAAAGCTGCTGCAGCATGTAAATATATACTTGTTGTGAAAATACAAAGTTGCAAAATTAGTGCCTAATATAGAGGCAAATGTCAATATTTCAGCTAAAAAAGTTAGTAAATAAATTTAGTTGCTACTTGTCTCTATAAGCAGTTCTGGTTACTGATGAAATCACTATTGATGTTTTTTTACTATAAACTGTATCAACAGCATTTACAAGTGAGTAGGCTAGAAAATAAAAAGCCGTCATGGCTATTGCTACAGCCATGACGGTTACTCTAAGAATTATAAGTTTTTACTGCCTTAATGTCTGGTATATATTGCCATTAGCCGGGTCGGCTTGGCTTAAAGTGTTCATGGCTTGTAATCTTTCCTGCGGACTGGCTTTGCTGTAAATAGAAACCAATTCATCATGCTTGGCCAAAAAAAAGAGGGTAGGCCAGGTAGCACCCAAGCGCGTACGGTCAAGCTGGGTAAGTACGGGTAATACAGCATCAATAGCTTGTCGGCCTTTATTCAAATCGTCAGCCATTACATCTAAACCTAATCGATGGTAGTCATACAAAAAGCCTCTCAACGGAATGTAGGTTTTATTCATGGTATTTTCAGATAGCCAATACCGGTTCGTGTTGCCATCGAAAGCTTTCCAACCTTTATACGTGCTGCTTTGTGCATTAATTACTACAGCCTGTGCATTGGCATAATAGGCTGTACCACCATAACGCGAAAAACTGTCATAATCCATAGCTACAATCATGTAAGCATAAAAAGCCATAACCGAGCTCAGGTTGCTAACAAAGGTTTGGTTGTTAAAATCAATGGTTTGGCCTTCGGTGTATGAAAAATCAAAGTCGCGGTCGTTTATACTTAATAAGGTAGTATTATAAGCCGAGTTATAAACTGGCCGGGTTGACTGTACCTGCAATTCGCCGCTAAAACCGCTGCCATTATCCCAGGCAGTAATGTTTAAAATAAAACTGCAGTCTATCTTTTCCTGCGGCTGTATAGTTTCGGCACTCCACCTGCGCCCGTTCAAAAACTCTTTCATGGCAGTTTCGAGCGTTTGAAAAATACGCTTGTTGGTGGTTTGTATTTTGGGCGATAACACCTGTACACGTGCATTCAAATCTTGTGCAGATGCAGCACTATCCAGGCAAAACAAAAGTAAATAGCAAAACAGCTTTTTCATGATGTAATCAATTCTACCAGTTTCTGGCAAATATCGGCGGCAGCTTCAGCTTTGCTTTTTAGTGCAAAGGTGGTTTTTTGCAACTGGGCATCAATAATGGTAATCTTATTGGTATTAGTTTTAAAACCGGCACCCTTATCATTCAATGAGTTCAGTACAATAAAGTCCAGGTTTTTTTTCCTGAGTTTCTCCATAGCATACTGTTCTTCATGCTGTGTTTCCAGCGCAAAGCCAACCAATATTTGTTCGGGGCGTTTGCGTTCGCCCAACGTCTTTAATACGTCGGTTGTTTTTTTAAGTTCGATGTTAAAGCTATCTGTTTGTTTTTTTATTTTTTGTGATGCTACCGTAGTAGGCGTATAATCGGCAACGGCAGCATTCATTACACAAGCTTTGGCTGTTTCAAAATAATGTAAACATGCCTCCAGCATATCTTGGGCCGAAGTAATATCTACACGTTGTACCTGTGGTTCATGGCTCACCTGTGTCGAAGGACCAGCTACTAATATAACCTCAGCTCCCAAACGCGCCAGTTCATCTGCAATGGCAAACCCCATTTTACCTGATGAATGATTACCTATAAAACGTACCGGGTCAATCGCCTCATAAGTAGGGCCTGCTGTAACCAATATCTTTTGCCCTTCAAGCGGATGGCTTTTATTAAGATGTGACGCAACGAAAGCAACAATTTCTTCTGGTTCAGCCATTCTGCCTTCACCGTGTAAACCACTGGCCAGTTCACCAGTACCGGGTTGTATCAGAATGTTACCATAACTTTGCAGTTGCTGCACATTGTTGCAGGTAGCCGGGTGTTTCCACATATCCAAATCCATAGCCGGGGCAAAGTAAACCGGGCATTTGGCTGAAAGGTAAGCGGCCGTAAGTAAATTGTCGCACTGCCCGTTAGCCATTTTCGCCAGCGTATTGGCACTGGCTGGCGCTATGATAAACAGGTCGGCCCATAAGCCCAGTTCCACATGGTTGTTCCATACGCCAGTTGTAGGTTCAAAATAATGTACCAGAACCGGCTTTTTCGATAAGGTTGATAAAGTTAAAGGCGTGATAAATTGGGTAGCATCGGTAGTCATGACTACCTGTACATCAGCACCTGCCTTAATTAGCAAGCGTAACAGGGTTGCGGCTTTGTAAGCAGCTATGCTGCCACACACACATAAAACAATTTTTTTGCTATCAAGCATCCTGCAAAAATATCATTTTCAGGTGCAATCCATGAAAAAAGCCTTCCCTGTTTGCAAGAAAGGCTTTCACTATATTTATGTACTTCCCCATAGGGGAACCGGGAAGTTTACTCTTTGTTCGGGTTCCGATAATATACTTTATCATCCAAGAACTCCTGAACAGCTACTAACACCGGTTTAGGTAATTTTTCGTAGTGCTTAGAAATTTCAATTTGTTCGCGATTTTCAAACACTTCTTCCAGGTTATCATTTGAAGATGCAAACTCAGAAAGTTTTTGGTGCAACTCTTCTTTGATGTTGTTGGAAATCTGGTTGGCACGTTTACCCATAATTACGATAGATTCGTAAATATTGTTGGTTGATTTATCCAACTCACGTAAATCGCGCGTTACGGTACTGCCGGCGACGGTGGATGGTTTATTGTTATTAGTATTGCTCATGCTCTGCTTATTTTATTGATTTTGCGGACTTCTTTCGTTTTGTTTACCTACTACAGATTGTGGCTGACCAGTAGTTGTATCTTTTTTAGCCAGTTTTTTAGCTACTTTACTATCTACTGATGCTTCTGCAACTAATACCTTAGCTTGTTTTATGCCTTGATCACTTATTTTACGGTAAGATGCTGCTTCGCGCAAGTATTTACTGTTAGGGTATTTCTCCGTAAACTGATCGGCGTAACTGATAGCCTGATTATAACGATCTTCCTGTTTATAGTATAAACTGTTTCTTGCGTATAGATACTGAGCCTTAATCATCATGAACTCCATCTCCTCAGCATACTTGGTGTCAGGATAATCACGCAGTGAATTATTGAACGCCATAACTGCTGATAGGTAATCACCAATATCGTAATACAATCTGGCATCTGCGTACGATTTCTCTTCCAGTTTGTTACGCAGGTTTTGAATCAACTTACTAGCATCAGCTACACGCTCACTCTTTGGGTACAAGTTGATGAACAATTGTAATTGTTCAATAGCCTTGGAAGAATTGGTTTGGTCAAGCTGATAATTTGGCGAATCCAGATAAGAACAGTAAGCGGCCATATAACGGCACTCTTCTGCACGTGTACTGCTCGGATAGTTTTCGGCAAAGTTCTTGAAGTGGTACCCAGCCGATGTATAATCTTTTAGTTTGTAGTTAGTATAAGCGTAATAGTAAAATAAGTCTTCGGCTTCTGCCTTACCACGATAACGCTGGGTAAGATCATCAAATAAGTCGAGTGCCTTATTATAGTCTTTCTTATTATAGTACTTAACAGCCTCGCGGTATTTTTTAGCAACATCATTGCTGGCTTTCAGTTTTTCGTAGTCGCTTTTACAACTACCAAACATAAGTGATACCGCAATTAATGCACTAGCCGTTAATATACGTTGTTTTTTTAACATCCTGCAAAGATAACTATATAATGTAAATCAATCAATTATTTATTTAACCGCTAAGTTAGTGGGTTATTATAAAGGATGATTGTTAAAATGCGTTAAATAACTAACCTGGGCAAGTATATTATACTACTATATAGTAGGCCAGTATATCTCACCTATTAATATAGCCACAATAGGTTATCTAGAGGCAGCCCGGGCCATACTAGCCCACACATCAATTAAAGTGACTTAAGTTCAGCGGTTTAACGAGGCATAACAAGAAAAGGCAGGAAATTGTTTGCGGGATGGGGAAATAAATCTACCTTTGCACACCGCAAACGAGAGGATGCGGGTAGTACATTGAAAGGTTAGGGTTGAAGCGAGTAGAGCAGGGGCATCAAATGAATGAAACGTAAGTTTGAAGATGCTGCTAAAACTTTTTTCAAAAAGTACTTGACGGGAGGTATAAAAAGATATACTTTTGCACTCCGTTTCGGAAGCGAGACGGTTAGTACATTGAAAGAGGGGGAAAAAGGGAAATGGGACCTGGAAGCTGAAGCGGCGGAAGGGGAGCTGGAGTGCCAGGGATTTAGCTGAGAAAGTAGGCTAAAAAAAACTTTAAAAAAGTACTTGACACGAAAGAGAAAGAAACTTACCTTTGCACTCGCAAACTGAAAGCCAGAAAAGTTCTGAAGTACGCTGAAAAGGCGGAAAGCTCCGAAAAAAATTAAAAAATAAATTTGGAGAAAAAGAAAAAAGCTTTACCTTTGCACTCCCAATCACAACGAAAGGGAAAATAAAAAAAAAGAAATCTTCGCAACGAAGATGGATTAAAAATCAGAAAGTCTATTCATCGCAATGATGACAGATATAAAAGCCTAAGCGAGATGCGGCGGCGAGAAAGTTCTTTTAAGAAGTAACATGTAGCGTAGCGGGAGGTAGTAGAAGTACTACACTCTGTCAAGAAAAACAAACCTTTAAGTTAAACTTCTGAATACTGTATAAAGATACAAATAATCAGATTTCTATTTTGAGTAATAGGGTCTGGATACAAACAAAACATTTTACAATGGAGAGTTTGATCCTGGCTCAGGATGAACGCTAGCGGCAGGCCTAATACATGCAAGTCGGACGGGATTGAGCTTTCGGGCTCATGAGAGTGGCGCACGGGTGCGTAACACGTATGTAACCTACCTTTATCAGGGGGATAGCCTCTCGAAAGAGAGATTAACACCGCATAAAATCACAGTGCAGCATTGCATAATGATCAAATATTTATAGGATAAAGATGGGCATGCGGGACATTAGCTAGTTGGCGGGGTAACGGCCCACCAAGGCGACGATGTCTAGGGGATCTGAGAGGATGGCCCCCCACACTGGTACTGAGACACGGACCAGACTCCTACGGGAGGCAGCAGTAAGGAATATTGGTCAATGGAGGCAACTCTGAACCAGCCATGCCGCGTGCAGGAAGACGGCCCTACGGGTTGTAAACTGCTTTTGTACCGGAATAAACCTTTTCACGTGTGAGAAGTTGAATGTACGGTAAGAATAAGGATCGGCTAACTCCGTGCCAGCAGCCGCGGTAATACGGAGGATCCAAGCGTTATCCGGATTTATTGGGTTTAAAGGGTGCGTAGGCGGCCTATTAAGTCAGGGGTGAAAGACGGTAGCTTAACTATCGCAGTGCCTTTGATACTGATGGGCTTGAATGCAGCTGAAGTGGGCGGAATGTGACAAGTAGCGGTGAAATGCATAGATATGTCACAGAACACCGATTGCGAAGGCAGCTCACTAAAGTGCGATTGACGCTGAGGCACGAAAGCGTGGGGATCAAACAGGATTAGATACCCTGGTAGTCCACGCCCTAAACGATGAATACTCGATGTTGGCGATATACGGTCAGCGTCTAAGCGAAAGCGTTAAGTATTCCACCTGGGGAGTACGCCCGCAAGGGTGAAACTCAAAGGAATTGACGGGGGCCCGCACAAGCGGAGGAGCATGTGGTTTAATTCGATGATACGCGAGGAACCTTACCCGGGCTTGAAAGTTAGTGAATGATTCAGAGACGAATCAGTCCTTCGGGACACGAAACTAGGTGCTGCATGGCTGTCGTCAGCTCGTGCCGTGAGGTGTTGGGTTAAGTCCCGCAACGAGCGCAACCCCTATGTTTAGTTGCCAGCATTTAAGGTGGGGACTCTAAACAGACTGCCTACGCAAGTAGAGAGGAAGGAGGGGACGACGTCAAGTCATCATGGCCCTTACGTCCGGGGCTACACACGTGCTACAATGGGCAGTACAGAGGGCAGCTACCTGGCAACAGGATGCCAATCTCAAAAAGCTGTTCACAGTTCGGATCGGGGTCTGCAACTCGACCCCGTGAAGTTGGATTCGCTAGTAATCGCGTATCAGCAATGACGCGGTGAATACGTTCCCGGGCCTTGTACACACCGCCCGTCAAGCCATGGAAGCTGGGGGTACCTGAAGTATGTAACCGCAAGGAGCGTCCTAGGGTAAAACCGGTAACTGGGGCTAAGTCGTAACAAGGTAGCCGTACCGGAAGGTGCGGCTGGAATACCTCCTTTCTGGAGCAGTATTCAACCAAGAAGAGACGAAAGAAGGCCAGTAAGGATAGAGAATTCTGCTACGCACATGTATTTCTTAAGATTAAAAGAAGAAAAGAGAAACCCAAAAGAAAAAGCCATATCAGTACTATAGCAATATAGAGTGGCTGTTATACCAACCAAAGTCTCGTAGCTCAGTTTGGTTAGAGCACTACACTGATAATGTAGGGGTCAGCAGTTCAAATCTGCTCGAGACTACTACTGGCAGGGTTGAAAGTTCAAGGTTAAAAGTTCCAAGCGAAAAGCGCGGAGAGCGAATAACCGGTAACTAACAACTATTCTTATGGGGAATTAGCTCAGCTGGCTAGAGCACCTGCCTTGCACGCAGGGGGTCAACGGTTCGAATCCGTTATTCTCCACGATGTGGTACAGACTCAAGAATATAGAATACAGAGTCAAGATAATAAAAAGTCTTGCATCCTGATTCTAAGCGCTTGATTCTAATCACAAAAAGTTCTTTGACATATTGGAAGAAGTAATTGAAAAACTGAGAAGACAACAGTGGGACAGTTAGTAAGTTACGAGTAATGCGTTGTGCGTTGCGGGTTTACCCGGAACAAACATCGCAGAGCACGCAATAGAAAACTATCCAAATAAAAGCATACCTATCTGAGCAAAAGCAGATAGTGTAGAAGAAAGTAAGAAAGGGCACACGGAGGATGCCTTGGCTCTCAGAGGCGATGAAGGACGTGATAAGCTGCGATAAGCTCGGGGGATTAGCAAATATGAATTGATCCCGAGATTTCCGAATGGGGAAACCTAATCTATTGAAGATAGATTGCAAATAGCGCGAACCTGCTGAACTGAAACATCTAAGTAAGCAGAGGAAGAGAAAACAACAGTGATTTCCTGAGTAGTGGCGAGCGAAAGGGAATTAGCCCAAACCGTTTATGTTACGGCATAGACGGGGTAGTAGGACTACGATGTGGTACAATATAAAGAAGCGGAAGGGCATGGGAAGGCCCGCCATAGAGCATGAGAGCTGCGTACGCGTAATGAGTATTGACCTAGTAGGATCCTGAGTACCGCGAGGTCGGAGACGCCTTGTGGGAATCAGCCGGCACCATCCGGTAAGGCTAAATACTCCTGAGAGACCGATAGTGAACCAGTACCGTGAGGGAAAGGTGAAAAGAACCCCGAACAGGGGAGTGAAATAGAACCTGAAACCGTGTGCTTACAAGCGGTCGGAGCAGACTTTGTTCTGTGACGGCGTGCCTTTTGCATAATGAGCCTACGAGTTACTCTTCTCTGGCAAGGTTAAGCGGTTAAGCTGCGAAGCCGAAGCGAAAGCGAGTCTGAATAGGGCGTGCAGTCAGAGGAGGTAGACGCGAAACCTTGTGATCTACCCATGGACAGGTTGAAGGTGCCGTAACAGGTACTGGAGGACCGAACCGATAAACGTTGAAAAGTTTCCGGATGATTTGTGGGTAGGGGTGAAAGGCTAATCAAACTGGGAAATAGCTCGTACTCCCCGAAATGTTTTTAGGAACAGCCTGGCGGTTGAGTTATTCAGAGGTAGAGCTACTAATTGGGTGCGGGGGAGTCAAATCCTACCAAATCCAGATAAACTCCGAATGCTGAATAACATTACGCTGGAGTGAGGCTCTGGGTGCTAAGGTCCAGGGCCGAGAGGGAAAGAACCCAGACCATCAGCTAAGGTCCCCAAATTACTATTAAGTTGAACTAACGAGGTCCGGCTGCACAGACAGCTAGGATGTTGGCTTGGAAGCAGCCATTCATTTAAAGAGTGCGTAACAGCTCACTAGTCGAGCGGCCGGGCATGGATAATAAACGGGCATTAAATAGTATACCGAAGCTATGGATTACATCATTAGATGTACTGGTAGGGGAGCATTCTGCCGCCGGTGAAGCATGACACGACAAGTGCATGTGGAGGTTGCAGAAAAGCAAATGTAGGCATAAGTAACGATAAGGCGGGAGAGAAACCCGCCCACCGAAAGACTAAGGTTTCCTGATCAACGCTAATCGGATCAGGGTTAGTCGGGGCCTAAGGATCAGCCGAAGGGCGATTTCCGATGGACAACAGGTTAATATTCCTGTACTTTTTACCACTGCGATGCAGTGACGGAGTAGTGACACTTCCGCGTTCTGACGGAATAGAACGTTAAAGGCCGTAGGTATAGATTGGGTTGTAAAGTACGCCCGGTTTGCTGAAAGCTGATAGTACCCAAAGCCCTCGGGTGGCGGGATAGTGAAGGTAATCAGACTTCCAAGAAAACCTGCTAAGCTTCAGGTGGTAAAAACCCGTACCGTAAACCGACACAGGTAGTCGAGGAGAGAATCCTAAGGTGCTCGAGTGATTCATGGCTAAGGAACTCGGCAAAATGGCCCTGTAACTTCGGGAGAAGGGGCGCTGTCAGCAATGGCAGCCGCAGTGAAAAGGCCCAGGCGACTGTTTAACAAAAACACATGGCTTTGCAAAATCGAAAGATGACGTATAAGGCCTGACACCTGCCCGGTGCTGGAAGGTTAAGAGGGGATGTTAGTCGCAAGGCGAAGCATTGAATCGAAGCCCCAGTAAACGGCGGCCGTAACTATAACGGTCCTAAGGTAGCGAAATTCCTTGTCGGGTAAGTTCCGACCTGCACGAATGGTGTAACGATCTGGGCGCTGTCTCAGCCATGAGCTCGGTGAAATTGTGGTATCGGTGAAGACGCCGGTTACCCGCAACGGGACGGAAAGACCCCATGCACCTTCACTACAACTTAACATTGATATCGGATACAGGATGTGTAGGATAGGCGGGAGGCCGCGAAGCGGGTTCGCTAGGACTCGTGGAGCCAACCTTGAAATACCGCCCTTTCTGTATCTGGTGTCTAACCCGGTAACGCCGGGGACATTGTTTGGCGGGTAGTTTGACTGGGGTGGTCGCCTCCAAAAAGGTAACGGAGGCTTTCAAAGGTAAGCTCAGTACGCTTGGTAACCGTACGGGGAGTGCAATAGCATAAGCTTGCTTGACAGTGAGGCAGACAAGCCGAGCTGGGTCGAAAGACGGATATAGTGATCCGGTGGTTCTGCATGGAAGGGCCATCGCTCAAAGGATAAAAGGTACGCTGGGGATAACAGGCTGATCTCCCCCAAGAGCTCATATCGACGGGGAGGTTTGGCACCTCGATGTCGGCTCGTCACATCCTGGGGCTGGAGAAGGTCCCAAGGGTTCGGCTGTTCGCCGATTAAAGTGGCACGCGAGCTGGGTTCAGAACGTCGCGAGACAGTTCGGTCCCTATCTGTTGTGGGCGCAGGAAGTTTGAGTGGGGCTGACCTTAGTACGAGAGGACCGGGTTGGACAAGCCTCTAGTGAATCTGTTATGACGCCAGTTGTACTGCAGAGTAGCTACGCTTGGAATAGATAAGCGCTGAAAGCATCTAAGTGCGAAACTAGCCACAAGATGAGACTTCCATTGAGGGTCGTGGTAGACTACCACGTTGATAGGTTACAGGTGTAAAGGTGGTGACATCATAGCCGAGTAATACTAATTGCCCGAAGCTTTCTTCGTCAACAGATCAGGTGCTGCATTCTTTCCGGATGCAGCACCACAATCAAAAACAATCAGCTGTGTCTTTTCAGCCATCAATCACTTCTTTCAATACTATGTCATTGTTGTATAGTCAGCGTCTTTAGCTACGGGATACCCGGATCTGAAAACCCGCAACGAAAAACAACATTAAAAATATTCAGGTGCCTATATCGGCGGTGTCCACCTCTTCCCATTCCGAACAGAGAAGTTAAGCCCGCCAGAGCCAATGGTACTGCGGTAACACGTGGGAGAGTAGGTCGGCGCCAACTCTTATCAATTACCCCCTCTAGGTCCATCCTACGAGGGGGTTTTTGCTTTTACAAACTTTGGAAATCCTGTAGGCTCACTCCGTACTCCATACAAAGAGCTACTGCCCCTTTGGGGAATGCAGTAGCTCTTTGTAACTATCTACTTATACATATACTCATGAAATATGGCTATTTCAATACTAACTACGTTATAACTTTTATTTGGGGTATGACCAAGAGTATAATAAAGTGCGGAAAATGCTTATAATACAGTGTGTAAGGCTTGTAACATCTTTAAAGGTGTAAACATTACATCAGCCTTTATAAAGCTCTTTAGTAAAAAGATACAAAATAGAAAAGCCTGCTTATGTAGGCAGACTTCATTTTAAATGTAGTGTCAGCTATAATCTCTAGAACTTCTGATAAAACTCATTTACAATTTTATACAATGTCCAGTTATCTGTAACATAAATGCGGTGCAGGTATAGGTTTTTCTTTTCATGTATACCTTCAATGTAATCTTCTGTAAGCTGTGTGTAGCCTAGCATAGGGTTTACGTTATTGGCAATAAGTAAATAGCCGCGATATTTTTCAGGCGCTTCTACCGCACTCAGATAGTCTATTTGATAGGGGAGTGTGAACTTGGTAATATCATTAACATAGCCTACAATAGCATAAGCCACAGCGTCATCAGCCAGAATGCGGGTTCCTTTCGGCATCTGCTTTATATAATCAGCCAGTTCATAGCTTTCTTCTTCCACACGATCTGTGTTGCGTTGTAAAGCTGCGGATACAAAGTCTTTCTCTTCTTTAATGCTTGATTTGTTCAGGAAAACATAGCCCAAATAAATTTGAACTGCCACGACTACTACTATACCCAATTTCAGTGTACGTTGTTCTTTAACAAATCTTGCTCTGTAGATAAGACATAATAAAGCCAGAACTAAAAAAAGCAAATAATACTCGTTAGTTAAATGTACCTTTTCATACTTTATTCTCAGAAATTCAATTAACCCGAATGGCGTAAGTAATGTAAGTACATGGTAGGTATTATGTCTGAATAGATATACTGCTATAACAATTAATGGGCAGAATATCAGTACTCTTAATGAGATTAAAATTGACATATCTGATATGTCATATTTAGATACTGTTTGCGTGATATTATATTCCAGATTGTCAGTTATAATATTCCAGGTAGCATAAGGGCTATCAATAAAGTAATTAAAATCATCAGCATGGGTTAAATTAAGCATCTTGTAAACGAATACAGATGCTAGAGGCAACAAAAAGATGATAGCGTAAATTGAAAAAGTTTTATTAATCAATTTACGGCGCAGCGAGCTGTTGTTAAAGCTCAAGAATACCCTAAATACGGATTCTTTCTCACTCAGATTAAGACTGTTGATAGCAATAGAAAAAACCAGCGGAATAAAAAATATGGCCAGCCATACCATCTTATAATCACTAAATATAAGTAGTACAAAACAGATACTAGCGATAGACACATGGAACGTAGTATTAGAACTGTAATATTTTAGCATGTTCAAAAAGAACAGGAAGAAGAAGATAAGCACCATATAAACCGACTTACCCGAACAGGCGATGTAAATAATGCCTGGATGAAGAACGAATATGGCAATTATCAGGTACAAGTAGAAGTTATCTTTATTTCGGCGAACCATGGCTGAAGCCATGATATAAAATAATACAGCGGTACCAATAGCCGAAGCAATAACCGGTGCCAGATCGTGATTAATAAAGCTGAACAGAGCCGAGCCATAGAACGGCAATATGGGCGATGTTAAGCCCATAATGCGCAATTTGTCGCCCATGCCATTGAAAATGATTTGAGCTTTTTCAATATAAAATAATGACTCCTGATTGGAGTAGCCTACTTTATTCAGGTATAAGCCGATGAGCAGGTAATAGGCAGCTAATATGCCTGTGGTAATGATCAGGAATATGGCTTTAGATGGTCTCATACAGAAGCTCTGTTGGGGTTATTAGCTTTACTTAAACCATGATTGGTTTTTTCCCAGTAAAAAGGTTTCACAATAAGCTGATACAAACCTTTATAAGCCGCTACCGAATGCATAAGCCAGTAAACAGGATTGGCAATAGCAAACAAAATTAGTTCGTAAAAACGCCGTTTAAATACAGCCATCATGTTTACATAAATCATGAGGATATTACCTACCATCAGGTTGAAAATGGAGATAAACAATACCCAATCTGGAAATAAGGTGCGTATAAAGGTCAGATCAAAAACAACGTAAGCAATAAAAATAAGCAGCAAAATTGGATTAATCAGGAACATAATGGGCGTAGCGCCCACAAAGAAGTTAAAACCTAAAAAGCCTTTAATCCCAATTTTACGTATCAATGCGGCAGGGTTACGCATATGTACCAAATAAGTTTGCATATACCCCTTTATCCAACGTGAGCGCTGACGAATCCAGTTGAAGAAATCGTTGTTTGCTTCTTCGTAAGTAGTTGAATTAATAACCGCAATTTTGTGTCCTTTAGCATAGGCTCTTACCCCTAAATCTGCATCCTCAGTTACGTTAAAAGGATCCCAGGCACCTAGCTCAACTAATTCATCCAGTTTAAAGTGGTTGCTGGTACCGCCTAATGGAATGGGAATATCCAACGTATCTAAGCCGGGTAGCACGTAATCAAACCAGTAAGAATACTCCAGCGTAAACATGCGGGTTAGGAAGTTCTCATTCCTATTAAAATAATTTAGAGCGCACTGTACACAAATATAACTCTCAGGCAGCTTGTTAAACATGGCTACTACCTTTTTCAACTGATCGGTATCTGGTATATCTTCTGCATCATAAATAGTTAAGAATTTACCTTTTGAAAAATGCAGACCGTAGTTGCAAGCCTTAGGCTTAGTTTTCGGCATATGGAAGGGCACTACAATCACCTCAAATATGGCCGGGAAATCTAGATTACGTACGGCATTTAAGGTTTTGTCGTCATCCTCTTCAATTAAAAGTTTAATATCCAGTTTGTGACGCGGGTAGTCAATACTTTGCAGGTTCCAAATTAATTTTTTAATCAGCTTATCTTCTTTATACACCGGTAAATGTATAGTATAGATAGGTAGCTCATCATCATCAATGCTTTTTACTTCGCTTTTTGTTACCGCTTGGTACAGTTCAAAACGTGAACCGACTAACGACAGGAACAATTTAAACGTAATAGTAAACAGAAAGAAGGTACTCAGAATAATATTAACGATGATAGAGGTAATGCGGAAATCCAATACCAATCCTGCTGCTAAAAGGGCCAGAAATGAAAAGATCACCACCAACTGAGGCGTAGTAAAAGTCGTTAGGGCAGAATTACCCGGATCATCATTCAATAATTCAAAAACTGCTGATTTTACATACTTTTCGCCGAGTAGTTTATGACTGAGCCAAGTAATATCTAAGTCGGATGCTACTATTATTTCTGGTTCCAAATTAAATGTTACCCGAATGAAATCAAGATACAACTGATCGCTAGGATCGGCCATAGCAGTAATTACCTTATCGTTTTCAATACGTAAAGGGAGTGCTAACCGTTCATCCGCAAACTTTAAATCTATTTTGCTGACTACAGCAGTGTCATGTGCTTCGTTACGGATATTTTGAAAAGGATACCCAGCACTGGTTAATGAACGTTCATAATTTTTACGGGAGATGAAACCAAAGTTCAGCGCTATTTTTATAAATGAGGTACCGTTCTGCGAAAGAATGTAGTCAATTTTATCAAAATCAGCTTCTGATAAAAACTCATCCTGCCTCAAAAACTCAGAAATAAAGGAATGGCGAACGCTGTCCTGATATGCATCAAAACTACCGGTGCCTATACCTTCTGGTATCAAAATACTCATAGTTCATGGTTTATAGCTAATTGGCTAGCTCTTGTTAAATAAAAAGCAGGAACAGTAAGCTGCCCTGCTTTTATGCTTTTATCAACTATAGCAGGTGATTTTAGTCATTAATAATATCTTGCGACCGTTGTACTTTAGAACGTACATACAGGAATGCCAACAATATTAAAATAAGTACGCCTAACAACACGTATAAGTTATAGTTATCCCAGAAACGGGCAAACCCGGTTTTACCATCAGTATATTCCAGATTATCACCATTCTTTTCAATGTTGAACAAGTATTTGTTGTCATTTATATCGGCAATACATACGTTGCTGGTTAGGGTAGAGAGCTGTTCGGTAATCGCTTTTGATGCGGCTACTAAAGCATCAGATATGTGCTGACCGGTACCTGTAATAATCAATACCGAATTGCTGCTGCCGCGACCATAAAATATCTGCGCCAAACCGTTCGATACCGAATCGGAAAGTGAGTAAATCACCTTGTTATCCTGGTTGTTGTACAAACGGAAAGCATGGTTAAATTTAACCGGTGCATCCGGGAATTTGTCCATCAGTGGATCGTCTTTAGACAGGATAGCGATAATGTGTGATTTCTTCAAATCACTTTCACTTACTTCTTCCGCATAGCTAAATTCAGGGAAGTTACTTGCGTTGATGTTGTTGTTTAATTCAAACAAAATTTCGCCAATAGCGCCGGCTGCATACTTAGCTAGGTTTTTACTAACAATAATGCGTGTGGAACCAGAATTAAAGGCTTCAGGGTATTGATAAAAGCTTAAATTGTTGTTGACGAAAGGATTGCGAGATTCCAGATAAGATTTATCCACATCAATTTCACCAAAGAAGTTCAGGAACGCATTCTGGCAGTTACCACTGTTCGGGTAAAAACGGAACTCGGTTGTAAGTGAGTTATATTTACGGTGCTGATAACGGTTTACCACTACTGAAGTATTCAGCTTACCGGATTCATTCAGTTTTTCACTGCTGATAAGCATACCGTTCAGGTACACGTTGAAGAAACCCCTGTCGCCAGGATTTAAGCCACTGTAAGTACCGGTCAGTTTAATCTCTATCTCTTTAGGCGTAAAATCGAAGTCGCTGTTTTTGAAATTATATACGCTTTTTAAAGAGCCAATACCCGACAGGAAATTGCTTACGCCACCTACCTGGCGGAAGGTTAACCGTGACCGGTTTTCACTTAAGCTTTTCACCAAATCATGGTTGGCAGTGTTAACAACCAGGTAATCACCGTAAGCTGAATTAATAACGTTTAAGTTAGCCAGTGCTGTAATCGCTTTTTCATAACCAGCATCATCAGCACCGGTCACGAATAGAATTTCATTGTTGGCGAAGGCCTGGCGTGCACCTGCGCTGGACCTAACGAAGCGATAACCGCCTGCACCTGAAGTATCGGTAGAAGGGCCTTTATACAAGTACAACAACCCTTGGCCGCTTTGTGGTGTAACTGATATTAAGCTGCGTTTGTTGGCAGGCAGTTGCTCTATGTTGCCTACCATTACGTAGTTTTTTACCGAATCAGGCACACGATCAGCCGGGAATACATGAATATCGCTGGTGTTTACTGATTTTCTCATGCGTGAGTAAGCCCAAGCTACAGCTTTCAAATCGTTCAGGCTGGTTAAAGCAGGGTAAACAATAGCGGTTTTAGTATCAAATGAATTACTGATGTTTACATTACGATAAGCAGTACGGTTATTACCGGCTAATGAAAGGTAAGAGTAACCTTTTACTTTAAGCCACATGGCCGGGTTATCCAAATCTTTACACTTGTTGTCGGTAATGGTTAATAAAGTTTTAACCTGTATCTTTAGGTATTGGTGGTTTTCAGTAAGATAAACATCTTTTAGAGGCAACACCAAACGCTGTATAGAATCGCGGGTGAGGCGGCCACTATATACCGGCTGATCGGCAATAAGTACGTTGATGTACGATAAATCTTTAATAAGAGCTTGTGAAGGCTCATAATAAATTACCACTTTACTTCTGTTCATATCCACCAACGGATCTATCTTGAAATAAAAGGAAGTGGCTCCGCTCATCCCAAAAATCGAATCATCATCATGGCCCAAGGTTTTAAAAGTAATATTAGTTTGTGCTAATGCTACCTGGCCAATTAATAAAAACGTTAATAATTGTAATAGAGTAAAGATTTTCTTCATTGTAAAACAGCAGTTATATTAATTAGTAGCGTAAAATTCAACTTTGAAATAGTTTCCGTTTTCATCACTGCGGTAAGTAAGTTCACCGCCCATTTCTTGTGTCATTAGTTTAGCAATTGAAAGTCCTAAACCCAAGCGGCTTTCCGTAACCGTGCCTGAAGCATCGTTCAAAGTTTTCAGTCGGTTAAACATAATGTCCAGCTCCTGTAGGCCTATTGCAATACCTTCATCAACTACTTCAAACACAAATTTTTGCTTTTGTAAGCTGGTTACTACGCGTATATCATTATTAGTTTGTGAAAACTTAACGGCGTTGGATAACACGTTTTGAAATACCTGACCGGTAAATACTTTATCCAAGCGTACATTCAACGGCAGCTTCAGTATGTTATCCACCAAATGCACATTTTTCATCTGGGCAGTATCAATTAACCCTTTGAAAACTTGTCTTACTATGGTATTAGCATCAAAAGTTTCCATGTTGAACTTAAGCTCTGGTGATTCCAGTTCTTTTACATCCATCAGCGTTTTCAGCAGATACTGCATTTTTTCGGCAGATTCCGATATGTAGTTGGTGAACTCTTTCTGATCGGCACTCAGGCGGTAGTCTTCTTCCTTAATCAAGTCATTGCTCATCACAATAGAACCAATCAGGTTCTTTAAATCATGGCCGGCAATATTAATGAAGCTGTTTTTTTGTTCATCCAACCGGCGCAGCTTTTCATACTGCAAGTCAATGATGCTGTTCTTTTCAACAATATCGCGGTTTTGCGCTTTTAACTGCTCGTTTGATTTTTCAATCAGCAACTGCGACTTAACATCACGCTGAATAACTTTGTAGCGTGCTATTGGGATAAGACAGGCAATCAGGGCAATGATAAAAAAGTATTGACCACCATTAGATAGAACCAAATCAAGATTATAGTTGCTTAACAAGTTAAAAAAGATAGCCAGTAACACAATAGACACTATCGACTGAACGATAGAGTTAACTGGTTCCCAAAATACCTGTAGGTTAAATAATAGTACAAGCGCCGAATAGACCAAATAGTAATTAGTAAGATACTTAATATCAACCACGTTGCAGAAGATAGCCATAACCAGCGATAGCATGGTAAAAGCAATATGCAGCAGGATACGGTAATGAACCTTGTGTTGTTCAAAGTATTTGTAAGCACCATAAATTAGCATGGTGGCAATAATGCGCACAAAGGCAAACTGAAGCCAGTTCTGGTTTTCGTAAACAAAATCAACGATGATGAGTAACGGAAACAAACATATTATGCTCCAAATAATAATGTTGGTTTCGTACCATGCTCTTTTTTGAATTTCTTTTTGATACTCTTGTTTGTCTATTTGGGTAATCATTGAATTAATTAGGTAATATTCACAGGCTCAAGTTAACTCAGGTAATGTGCGAGATTAACTTTTACACAAATAATTTACTTGATAAATATGAATATCAAAGTAAACTTTTACGGTATGTTAAATCATAAAGTTACTTTGGTATTCTTCTCAATAGTTGCATTTGGTTGTGCAAAAAGCAAACCAATAAACCTGTTTAGCTATTTGAGCTTATTCAAGCGGAACTCATTTTTAATAAATAATGGCTATGCTATTGGGCATTAAACAAAGGGGATGGTTTAATACTATAGTTAAAAAGTAAGTTACTGGGGCAAATTTCCTACTACTTAAAGAAGCCGCATTTTAAAATAATTTTTGATAATCTATTTTATACAAATTCTAGATCTCTGTTAAGTATAATCTGGCAGCATAAATTGCAGTAATCATTTTTACTCACATTTTCACTAATTGATAGGAGATGTTTAGTGAAGTTAGCGGAGGTCTGTAAGTGGGGCTGCAATTCCCCTATAGTGTAGAAAAAAATTCCAGTCATAAACGCTGTTAAACTACTGTTGCTGTAAAAGTTAACTATAATTTGGTGCCAAAAAACATCCTGGTGCATGAAACATGGCACAGAATGTGTTATTAAAACTAATAACAAATAGCATATAAGCCAGCAGAAATGTGTAGCTTTGCTTACTAAGTACGACTATGAAATTTTTTGAAGACAAGAGACGTGAAGTGATGAAGCATATTGAAAAATACATGCTTGAAAAAATGCATGATTTTTTAAAGCCCATCGAGCAAATTTGGCAACCATCAGATTTGCTGCCTGATTCTACACGTGATACTTTCTTTCAGGAAATTAGAGAATTGCAGGAAAGTGCCAAAGGCTTATCTTATGATTTGGTAGCTGTGCTGATAGGTGATACTATTACTGAAGAAGCATTACCTACTTACGAGTCATGGCTGAGCATGGTAGAGGGAGTAGATAAAGATCAGCATAGCGGCTGGATGACCTGGAACCGCCATTGGACGGCTGAAGAGAACCGACATGGTGATTTGCTGAATAAGTATCTGTATTTATCAGGTCGTGTTAACATGCGTGCTATGGAAGTTTCTACGCAGTACCTAATTGCTGATGGTTTTGACATTGGTACTGGTGCTGATCCATATCGTAACTTCATTTACACTTCATTTCAAGAAATGGCTACCAACATTTCTCACCGTAGGGTAGCATCATTGGCTAAAAAGGATGGTGATACGCTCCTTTCAAAAATGTGTGGCGTAATTGCATCTGATGAAGCACGTCATGCTAAAGCTTACAAACATTTTATCAGTAAAATTTTCGAGGTAGATGCTAATGAAGCCATGCTGGCTTTTGAAGATATGATGCGTAAGAAAATCGTAATGCCAGCACACTTTTTACGTGAAATTGGAATAAAGATAGGACAGACGTTTGGTCACTTTACGGATGCTGCGCAACGCCTGGGTGTTTATACCGCTACAGATTACGTAGATATTATGAAAGTTTTGTTAGACGAGTGGCAAATTGAAAGCCGTACTGAATTGAACGAAGCCGGTGAAAAGGCCCGTGATTTTCTGATGAACTTGCCTGATCGTTTACTGCGTATTGCAGAACGTATGAAAAACCCGATGTTGGAGTACAAGTTTTCTTGGATACACGGATAAGCTTTTAGCTGATTATTTTAAAGATATTTAAGCATGATGCCCTAAGCATCATGCTTTTTTTATGATTGTTTTTACCGAATAAGAAATGCTTTCTGTGCTTAAAAGTTGCATTGTTACGAGTAGTAAGGTAGGGTTTGCAGAACTTAATAGCAGGGATACTGTTATATTGAAGGTAATATCTTATCAATCTTATGAACTACAAATTATTAGGCCGTTCAGGTCTGAAAGTATCTCAGCTATGTTTGGGTACAATGGGCTTTGGCACTGAAGCAGGCTGGGGAGCCGATAAAGAAACCAGCTTTGCCATTATGGATGCCTTTGCTGAAGCAGGTGGCAACTTTTTGGATACCGCTAACGTCTATAAGCTAGGTACCAGCGAAAAGATAATTGGCGAGTACTTAGCTCAGCGTGATCGTGATTACTTTGTACTAGCTACTAAATACACGTTAAAAGATAATACAACCAATCCTAATGCATCAGGTAACAACCGCAAAAACATGATGCGTAGTGTAGAAGAAAGCTTAAAACGTCTTAAAACCGACTTTATTGATGTGCTATACTTGCACATTTGGGATAACATCACCCCAATTGATGAAGTGTTGCGTGGCTTAGATGATTTGATCAGGCAAGGGAAAGTAAATTATGCAGCCATTAGTGATACACCGGCTTGGGTGGTAGCTAAAGGGAATACCTTAGCCGAGCTAATGGGATGGAGCCAATTTATTGCTTTACAGGTAGAATATAGTTTAATACAGCGTACTCCCGAACGTGAGTTGATCCCGATGGCCAAACATTTTGGCATGACCGTAACACCATGGGCTCCTTTGGCGGGTGGTGCTTTAACTGGTAAATACTTACGCGGCGAACAAGGACGCATTAAAGCAGAAAGTAACCGCTTAAATGAGAGTAGCCAGCGTATAACCAAACAGGTAATAGCTATTGCTGATGAACTGGGGGTACAACCTGCTCACGTAGCCCTGGCCTGGACCATGCAGCAAGGTTTTTCCTGCATTCCGATAGCAGGTGCTACCAAGGTAGAACAGTTGCAGGAAAATTTGAAAGCACTTGACGTAACCTTAAATGCTGAACAGCTGCAAAAGCTGGATGAAGTAAGTAGCATTTCGTTGGGCTTTCCCGGAGATTTCTTTAAGGAAGATGGCGTGAAGATGAATTCATTTGGTGGTTTTTACGACAGGGTAGAAAAACGATAATTTCAAAAACGGTCGGTTTTACAGATGATGTGAAGCCGGCCGTTTTGATTAGTGGCTAACTTTACTTTGTTCTGAACATTGGCACTTCTGTACTGCTTTAATTAATTTGTATCTTTGCATTTGCATGCAAGTAACAGAAGCTACAGTTAATCAGGGATATAAAGGTTATAATAATTACGGGCCGTGGCTGCGTAAAAAGTATAACGGACAACGGGTATTTAAAGTAATTGTGGATGGTGGTTTTACCTGCCCTAACCGTGATGGCTCAAAAGGTTACGGCGGTTGTACCTATTGCAATGTAGATTCATTTACACCTTCAGTTTCTCGCCAAAATCCATCATTACGTGAGCAGGTAATACAGGGAATGGAACGGGCACGTAAAGGCAACAAGGCCGATAAATTTATTATTTATTTTCAACCCAATACCAATACCTACGCGCCGGCACATTATTTAAAAATGTTGTATGATGAGGCGTTAAGCGTTAGTCCGCAAGATGTGGTGGGCCTATCGGTAGGTACCCGGCCTGATTGTATTGATGCTGAAAAAATAGCTTTACTAGAAAGCTATACCGACCGCTTTGATGTGGATTTAGAGATGGGGATGGAATCTATCTACAACGATACCCTGGCCCAAATAAACCGTGGCTGTACTCATGATGATTTATTGAATGCGTTAAAGCTTACTGAAAACAGCAAGCTTGACGTTTGCGTGCATACCATCTTTGGCTTTCCATGGGAAACCCAGGAAATGATGCTACGCTATGCCGATGAAATTAACCGCCATACGCAAATTAAATTTGTCAAGTTCCATCATCTGCATATTGTAGAAGGTTCAGTAATGGGTGTTAAATACAAGCGTAATCCCTTCAAACTGTTTACACTGGATGAATACGCCAACTTCCTGTGCGAATTATTACCTTTAGTTCGACCTGATGTGGTAATACAACGTTTGTTCGGCATCTCCGATTGGGAATTACTGATTGCTCCCAATTGGGGGCTTAAAAAATCGGAAATCCAATACTATATTGATCAAAAAATCGAAAGCAGAGGTGTAGTGCAAGGTTCTGCTTTAGTGTAAAACTTTGATGCATATTTTACGCTGAGCTGTGTAGTTTTATAGCTTAAAATGTAAAAATTTGTGAATTGGTATTTGTTTTGTAATCAATAGGTAATTAAGTTTGAGCTTAATTTAACTATTGTGTCAAATAAACCTTTACTCAATTACATTCCGGCTTTAACGGGTGTGCGGGCTTTGGCCGCTTACCTGGTATTCATATCTCATTATGAATACGTGTTCGATGGTAATTTTCCTCACGCTGTGCAACGGTTTCTACAAGAGTTTCATATGGGGGTTACTATCTTTTTTGTGCTCTCCGGGTTTTTAATTGCCTATAGGTATTACAATAATTTTCACCTCACGAAAGATTGGTTTAAGCAATATTTGAAAAATAGGGTAGCCCGTATTTATCCTATGTATTTTCTGCTTACCATAGGCGCGTTTGTATATTACTATTTTACACACGATACGCGCATTACTAAAGATTATCCGTCGCCCATAGGTTTGCTGCTGATGCACGTAACTTTTGTTCGCGGCTTTTTTCAGAATTTGTGGGACACCGGCATAGCTCAAGGCTGGTCGCTTACGGTAGAAGAATGCTTTTATTTTTCGGCTCCTTTTGCTTTCCTACTGGCTAAAAGATACGGCAAGCTTTTCTTGCAACCCGTAGCTATTACTGCCATAGGTATGCTGTTGGTATTGGTTTTCAGGAATGTAAACTGGTATGGCTTTTTCGGCAGTTTTACCTTCATGATGATTTACACCTTTTTGGGGCGTTGTTTTGAGTTTTTTGTAGGCATCCAATTGGCTTTAATTCTGCTCAAAAAAGGTACTGTACGCAACAACAAGCTGAAATATACTTATATCGGTTTTTTGCTGATGATGGTTTGTGTGTTTATCATGTCGAAATTGGCGATTCCAAAAGGGTGGATGGCCGGATTGCATAATCCTTGGGGTATCATCACCAACAATTATTTATTAGCCGTTTGTATTGCCTTGTTCTTTTACGGACTAGTTACAGAAAATACCATTTTTAAGAAAGTGCTGGCTAAACCATTTGTAGAGTTATTAGGTAAAAGCTCTTACATCTTTTACCTCATCCATCTGGGATATATTTACAATTATTTGCGCGATGGCATCAACTGGTTGAATGACCGAATTTTTGATTACTACGATAAAGTAGGCGTTGACTGGCATTCACCGCTAGAGTATGATTGGTTAAATGTGGTTTATCTATTCATTCTGCTAAATGCTATTTCCATATTGTTATTTAAAACTATAGAAGAGCCGCTTAACCATTATATCCGCCAGTCAGACTTCCTGATTAAAAATCCAAAAAGAAACCCGCAGAACGATTCACAACTAATTAAAAGCTGATAGCTGTTTTTACAACCTGTATATTGATGAAGAGACTTTACCTGTTTGTTGTTGCCTTATTACTGCTTTATATACCTACAGAGGTGTATGCTGGCTGGCCTATTGGTAAATACCGGCATGTGTTCACCCCATCGTTCATGCTTTATTCTTCCAAAAACTATTGGGATAAGCAGGGTAACAAAATAATAGCTCCATCAGGTACCAATTTTACAGCTGTATCATTAGGATTGTACGGAGGCATTGGCTTAGGCCGCCGTACTGATTTATACGTGAGCTTACCCATATCAGTACAACATAGTACTTATGCTGGCGAAAAGCAATCTACCCCATCGGGCTTAGGTGACTTATCAATAGGCTTGAGTTACAACTTGGCTCAGTTTAGTTATAAAAGATTTTTATCTGTACAAGGTACGGGCATTATTCCCTTATACACCGTAGCTAAAACCAACAATACTCTAGGTTATGGCGTATTAGGAGGCGATATTAAGCTGATGTATTGTGGTGTACTGGCCGGCCCATCTTACTTCAACCTGGAAGGCGGTTTTAGGCGCTATCTGGATGCTAAAGGACCTAACCAAGGCATATTTCTGGCTAGTATAGGTTCTGCATTAGATGCACGCAAAAAAAATCAATTAAGCTTAGATGTGTCAGGTATTTATTCCTTCAGTAGCAACCGTGATTTAATTTCAGTTAACCCCAACTTGGTTTATGATGGGTACTACATCAAGGGTTCTATTAACTACGGTTACAAGTTTACCAACAAGCTTTCGGTTTTTGCTGGCGGTTTTTACAACATTATTGGGCGTAATGCTCCTGTAGGATATGGTGGAGCCTTGTCAGTAATTTTCAAATATTAAAATTAGGCTTTTGCAGCAGTCACATCAACATGCTTAAAATTAAAACGATATTGATTAACCTGTTTCTGGTAAGTAGCATAGGCTTAGCTTACGCACAGGATAGTAGCGATGAAGAAATGTTTATTACTCCCAAACCAGGCCACAAAAATGCAGTGTTTGATGATAATAGTAGCATTACCTACAAGCTGGCGGTAAAAAGCACTTATAAAACTCGCCAGGATGGTGCCTTAACAACTGAGCTGCTTACAGACGATTGGAAAAAGGTTTGGACCAGTACCACCAATATCAGCTTAAGTAAAAAGGGTTCACACACCTATAGCGTTCATATTCCGCACCAAAGTGCAGGTATTTATCGCGTAAACTTTAGGTTGAACTTAACCGATTATGATGATACGATAAGAAGAGTAGTAGCGATTAGTCCGGAAAAAATAACCACTGAGTTGCACAAGCCGACTGATTTTAACCAGTTTTGGAGTAAATCAAAAGAGCAATTAGCTAAAATCAATCCGGATTATCATGTAACAGAAGATACGCAGCAATCTACCCGCGATGTAAAGGTGTATAAAGTAGAAATGCGTTCTTGGAATAATGTAAAAATACGTGGATGGCTTACAGTGCCCACACAAGGCAAAAATTGGCCAGTGATTTATAAGTTGCCTGGCTACAATGTAGCCATGAAACCTGAAATTGATAAGCCGGATTTTGCCGTGTTTGCATTAGATGTGCGCGGTAATGGTATGAGCCGTGATATGGTGGCTCCAGCAACCGATCGTTATAATGTAACAGGTATTGAAAGCCGGGAAAGTTACATTTATCATGGCGTGTATATGGACTGTTTGCGTGGACTGGATTTTATCCTGTCGCATGCCGATTTGAATTTGAACACCAGCCGGGTATGTGCCTATGGAGGAAGTCAGGGGGCTACGCTGGCCATTATAGTAGCTGCATTAGATAAACGGGTAACGGCTTGTACGGTCGAATTGCCATTATATGCCGACATACATGATGCTTATGCTATCGGTACCTCATTCCCTACCACCACATGGCCCATGAACCATTTTCAGGATTATCTAAAACAGCATCGTGGTTTTACACCGAAACGTTTTTTTGATATTTGGGACTATTATGATCCGCAAAATTTTATTAGCCAGGTTAATTGTCCTATCCTGATGGGCGTGGGTTTACTGGACGAGTTTTGTCCGCCACGATGCAGCTTTGGTATGTATAACAAAATTGCTAAGAATGTACAAAAGGAATATCGTGTAGCTCCAGATAAAGCACACGAAATGAACTTTGATTATTTTATGTTCCAATTGTTGTGGTTTAAAGAATCATTGCGTGCGCCTAATTAATTAAGTGCTGTATTAAGTTCAGTAATTACATAACAAACCACCTTTACACTGCGTATCAAATCGCGGAGCTTAAATAGCTGTATAGGTTGGTGTAATGGTTAAGGCGAATGCCTCATCCTTAGTAAATGCGAATAGTTTATAGATGCTTTTTTATACAAATGCCTACTTGTTTGTTCGATAATAAAATAGTTAAATATGTACACCTGTTGTTTGGTGTAATGGGTTTACTGTGGCTTAGCAGTCAAAATAGTTATGCTGTCGGGATATCTGTAAAAAATCTCTCACCAACTGTACAAGGTAAAGCTGCCGACGACGATGAAGAGATTGTAATCACGGCTACACCCAAAGCAAAAGATGCCATCTTTAATTCAGGCAGTAGCATTGTATATGATGTGAAGCTGGAAAGTAAAATTAAAAGTGCACAGGTAGGTACAGTAGGGTATAGCATTACCAGCTTAAGTAATAAGGAAATTACCCAGCATGCGGTTGATGTAAATATTGGCAAGCTATCTACTAAAACCGTATCACTGAAAATACCAAGCCAGCCTTCCGGGTTTTACAAAATCATTATTACCGTAAATGTTACGGATTATGATGATACGGTAAGGCGCGTATTTGGTGTGGAGCCTACTCAAATCCGCTCAGAGCATTCTAAGCCTGCTGATTTTGACCAATTCTGGCAAACTGCAAAAGAAGATTTAGCGGCCGTTAAGCCTGAGTTTAAAACAACCGAGCTGCCTGATTCTTCGCGTGATAACCGCCGGGTGTATGCTATAGAAATGAAATCATTGGGCGGTATTACCGTTCGTGGGTGGATGACTTTACCTAAAACCAATAACAAGCGAAAGAAATTTCCGGTATTGCTAGGCTTGCCGGGTTATCAGGTGAATTTGTTACCCATGTTTGGTTCTGATGAGGATTTAGCCATTGTAGTACTCAACGTACGTGGGCAGGGTAATAGTCGCGACCGGATACGTACCTTACGAGATGACTACATATTTACCGGTATTGAAGATAAAAAGAAGTACGTAATGCGGGGCGCTATTATGGATTGCGTACGCATGATTGATTTTATCTTCACGCAAGATGAACTTGACCATAACAACATTATGGTATCTGGCGGAAGTATGGGCGGGTTTTTATCCATTGCAACAGCTAGTGTAGATCATCGGGTAAAATTGTGTTCTGCACAAAACCCTATTTTATGTGACGTAAAAGCACTGCCTGGTAAAGTAACCTGGCCATTAAAAGATTTTAGTCGGTACATACGTATCAACCGAGGCTTAACGATGGATAAGGTATTAGATAATCTATCGTACTTTGATACCAAAAACTTTGCTACCAATATCAAATGCCCAACCCTGATGGGTATTGGCTTGCTCGATCACCTGGCTCCGCCAGATAATGAATACACGGCATACAATAACCTGAAGGTTAAAAAGCACATGATCATCTTTAGAGATTTAGGTCATGAAGTAGCTGTGTACTATAAAGATTATGAAGGCCGTTGGATGCGTGATACATTTGGTTTATTTTAAATAGGGGTATAAACTATTAATTGTCTGCTTTGATTAAAAAGATACTATCGGTAACTGTATTATTATGCTTGACTGTGGCTTTTAAAGCTTACTGTGGCTGGCCTACCCGGCCGGGCAGGCTCATCATTTCGCCTTCATTCAGCTACTTCAACTCCAGTCAGGATTGGGATTCGGTAGGCCATGTGAATGCAAAACCCAACAATGGCATATTTACCAGCACCAATGTGAGTCTTTTTTCAGAGTATGGTATTTCTCGTCGTATTGCTGCCAACGTAACGCTGCCTTTTATTAGTTACCACCTCAGAAATGATTCCGCACAATATTCTAAAGCAGGTTTGGGTGATGCCGAATTGAGCTTGAAGTTTTATGTAGCCAATATTGGTTACCGTTATTACTTCACGGTGCAAACCACCGGCATTGTGCCTTTATATGGTACCGGCGATTTAGGCTACGGACAACTTGGTACCGAACTACGTTTAGGCCTTTCAGGCGCTGGTAAAATAGGTAGCAAGTTCTACTCACTAAGTTTTGAAAACGGCGTGCGCCAGTATTACGGTAGCAATGCACCTTCACAAGATCGCTATAATGCTTCTTTCGGCTTAACGCTCGATAAAAAGTTTCATGACCAGCTTACCTTAGGTATCTCTGGTATTTACTCTAAAAGTAGTTTAAAAGCTTTTACCAGCAATATTTACACCGCACGCGATTACTCGTTTACGCAGGCCAGCATAAGTTACGGGCATACGTTTAACAGCCACTTATCACTGTTTTTTACAGCCAGTCGGTTTATCATAGGCCGTAACACCAGCGTAGGTAATAATGGTTCGGTTTCGTTAATTTACCATATCGATAACGTATTTGCCCGCAAGGTAGATTACTAGCCGAAAAGCTCTTTAATCTTCTTTTCCCGGTAATTAAAAACGGCAGTAAGCTTTTTGCCTACTAGTATTTTGTTAGCCAAAGTTCCGGCTAAGCCATAAGGTATGGCATAGTTTAAAATATCAGTCATTAGTACGCCGCCAGGCACCTCTTTAAAATGGTGTTGGTGATGCCACAAGGCATAAGGACCAAAACGTTGCTCATCTACAAAATACTGCTTGTCATGCACCTGAGTAATCTCAGTCATCCAGTTCATCTTAATACCGAACAGTGGTGATACCTTGTACGTGATAATCATACCCGCATACATCTTTGTATCTTCACCATAAGGCGAAGTAATCACAAACCGCATATCCGGCGGCGTAATCTTTGATAAATTAAACGGCGACGAAAAAAAGTCCCAAGCTTTATCCAGGCTAATCGGAATGAATTGTTGCCAGCGGCGTTCGTACGTTTTCACGTATAGTCAACAGCCAGGTAAAGCAACTGTTTCGTTGTGGATCAACCTACAGGTTTAATGCACCATTTTATTAGCGCAGTAAGAACTGGCAAAAGCTTCAGGTTTAGCCTTAAATACAAATCCCATACTTAAAATATAACCCATAGCTTCATGCAAGGCTTGATTTGATTTAAACATAGGGTTAGTGTTAATATCAGCATGTACTTCTAAATCGACATCATACAAATCCAGCAAATCGCATAGTTTGTAAGCAATGTCGATAGATTTGTGTACTTCACTCAGCATACGCTCTTTAATGCTCATCTTTTGCGAGGTACGTTCTTGTTGAATATACATGAAACCACCACGCTGTTCGCGCAAAAAAACAATAACGGTAGCAAAGTCGGTCACATCGCCTTTTACCTGCGAGTCGGTACCGATACAAACTTTAAGCTTATTGCCTAAGGTAGTTTCGCGTTCAATAGTATGTTCAACTTCTTCCAGAATAGGGGTACGCAGTATTTCACCGCTAAATTTTCTCCAGGTCATAAAAATGTTTTTTAGTTAGATTTTTTGATGACCTTTTTGGGGTCTATAAAAATAAGCGATATTGATTGACATAAAGATGCATTTAGGATAAATTTTTTGTTAACAGGAGGTTGTTTATCAACAATTCAAGTTGTGTTAACATTAAATGCGTATTTATTTGCATTAATGTTATGGGTTATGCACTTTTAGTAAAAAATTTATATCCTAAAATGAAATCCAATAATTGGTTATGGCTGGCCGCTCCCATGCTGGCACTGGCAGCCTGTTCTCACAAACCAAATCCGGCAGATACGGAGCCTAAGCTTACCGTATTTTTTGATAAATCCGGTATGGACACCACGGTTAAACCTGGCGATAACTTTTTTGATTATGCCAATGGTGCCTGGCTAAAAAAGACTGACATACCTGCTTCTGAAACTGGTTGGGGCTCGTTTAACGTGCTGTACAACAACAACCAGAAACATCTGCACCAGATTCTGGAAGATATATCGGCTCAAGGCAACGATAAAGGAAGCAAAGAGCAAAAGGTGGCCGACTTATACGCAAGTGGTATGGATACCGTAGCTATTGAAAAACTAGGTTACTCACCCGTAAAACCAACCTTAGCTAAAATTAATGCTCTGAAAGATTATAAGGAATTATTGACTTATGTAGCTGATAGCTTTAAAGATGGTGATGGTTACTTGTTAGGCTTTTACGTAGGCCCTGACGATAAAAACAGCACTAAAAATATGCCGCAGTTTGGTCAGTCAGGTTTAGGATTGCCTAACCGTGATTATTACTTCAACCAGGATGAGGCTACTAAAAAGATACGGGCAGCCTACGTTGCTTATATCGCCAAGCTGTTTACCTTATCGGGCACTGATGCAGCTACTGCTGCCAAGAATGCAGATGCCATTATGAAGCTGGAAACTGAATTGGCTAAATCACACTCTACGCCGGTTGAACTACGTGATCCGGTTAAAAACTACAACAAGTTTGCCGTAGCCGATTTGCAGAAACAGGTACCTGACATGGATTTGAAAGATATTTTCAAGCGCATGGGTTTCAATTCTGACAGCGTATTGGTAGGGCAGCCTAAATATTATGTGGCTTTAGATCAGCTCCTGAAATCACAGCCTATTGACGTTTGGAAAAACAAGCTAATCTTTATGGCGCTGAGCACCTCGTCACCTTATTTGAGCAAAGCTTTCCGTGATGCTAATTTTGATTTTTACGGTAAAGCCTTATATGGGCAGAAACAGCAAAAAGAACGTTGGAAAGTGATGGTATCTACCGTTGATCGTGGTTTGGGTGAATTGTTAGGCCAACTGTATGTAGAAAAATACTTTACACCTGAAGCCAAAAAGCGTATCACTGAATTGGTAAATAACCTACAAAGCGTTTATCATGACCGTATCGAGAAGCTGGATTGGATGAGCCCTGAAACCAAGAAAAAAGCAGAAGATAAATTATCTGCCTTTATCAAAAAAATTGGTTATCCAGACCATTGGAAAAAGTACGATGACGTAGATATTGACAAGAACGGTTTCTACGCCAATATGCAGTCGATCTCAAAACACGATTATAAAGAGCAGATTGATAAAGTAGGTAAAAAGGTAGATAGAACAGAGTGGGGCATGACGCCGCCTACTGTGAACGCCTACTATAATCCAGGCTTTAACGAAATTGTATTTCCGGCTGGTATATTACAATTCCCGTTCTTTGATAAGGATGCCGACGATGCCATTAACTATGGTGGTATAGGTATGGTAATTGGCCATGAAATGACCCACGGTTTTGACGATCAAGGTAGCCAATACGACAAAGATGGTAACCTGAAACAATGGTGGACTAAAGAGGATGAAGCTAAGTTTAAAGCTAAAACCAAAGCCGTTGCTACGCAATATGATGGTTATACCGTTTTAGATAACATGCATGTAAATGGCAACCTTACCTTGGGTGAAAACATTGCAGATAATGGCGGTTTAGCTATTGCTTATGCGGCCTTCAAAAAAACTAAGCAAGGACAAAGCAACGAAAAGATTGATGGCTTTACGCCCGATCAGCGTTTCTTCTTATCATTAGCGCAAATATGGAGAAGCAAAAACCGCGATGAAACAGCTCGTATGCGTATCAATACCGATCCGCACTCACCGGCTATGTACCGCGTAAATGGTCCGATATCTAACCTGGATGCTTGGTATAATGCTTTTGGTATTAAACCTGGCGATAAGTTGTACAAGCCAGAAAACCAACGTATTAAAATCTGGTAACTGGTGATTCAGTTACTGAGTTACTAAGTTTTTTCATTAAAAACGCTGCCTTAATGAGCAGCGTTTTTAATTTTCTCAAAGTTTCAATTATTCATTTGGTAATGTATAATTGAAACTCATCCTGACTTAGCCTAATGAATGATAAGATATAAATAACGTTAATCACAATAAAAGCGGTCAGCAAAAATGGATCAACAGGTGGAAGGCTTTTATAATGTTGTTTCCGGGTGCTGTATAAAAACATAACACCCATATTGTAAAAGAACAGAGGCCGTCCCGCAATTTCCTCGCTAATTTTATCGCGGATAGATCGCTTAGTATCTTTAAAATAATAGCCCACACTAAAGTACCTGATCATGATAATGAGGGTGACTAATACAGTAAGGATCAGGTATAGCCAAAGCCATATGAAGTTAGATGCATTAAGCAGTACAACTAGGCTATAAGTAGCCAGTGTAAGCAGTATGGTAAAAATTATTTTAGATGATATGAAGTAAGCTTTTACATAAAACCATTGTTTGCGCAGCATATCCATCATAACTGCTTTATGGCATCTCTTCTCCATATCAGGCAGGCTATTAGCTCCGCCAAAATCATCTTTTAAGATAGTATTTACCGCTTCTTCAAACGAGATGGAATCTGGTTTGGCAGTTAAGGCTGTAAGTACGTGGTCGTACACTTCTTCGTATGTTTCACGGTAACGGAGTATGCTACGCAAGTATTTCTTCAATCCTTCAGCTTGTACAGTAGTATAGGTCATGATAAGGCAGGTTTAATATTTAATAAGGCTTGTAACTGCTGAATAAATGCTTGTGCTTCTTCAAGCTTAATAGTTACATCTTTCTTACCATCTTGCGTAAGGCGGTAATATTTACGCACACGATTATCTACAATCTCTGTATAAGTTTGTAATAGGCCTTCAGCTTCCAGCTTGTGCAGGGCAGGATATAAGGCACCTTGAGTAAGTACCACGGCGCCTTGGGTTAGCTCTTTCACCTTTTGCGTAATTTCATAACCATACATTTGTCCGCTATCTTCCAGTAGCTTTAAAATAATAGTTTGCAATGTGCCTTTAAGCAATGAACTGTTATTCATGTAGCAAAATTATAATTTAATTACATATGTAGCAATCTTACCTATTGATTTTAGGTATGTTGTTAAAAAATGTTAAGGTTGTAATTCACAAAGGCTTATACGCTACCTTAGTGTTGTTAACCTAAAACTCATCTGAAATGAAAGTTGTGGGCATACTGTTGCTGATGGTAATATCTGGTTCGCTACTGCCCCAAGATATTCACGTAACTGTACGAGATAATATCACCCACATGCCTGTTGCACAGGCTACAGTAAAAGCATCCTTTAATACTACGTTAACCGATGCCGAAGGCAAATTTAGTTTACCAAGCTTTCACGCAGGAGACACCGTAAGTATTACTCATGTAGGCTATAAGTCTTATCGTTTGCTGCTTACACGCCAAGTTTTTACGGATACTATACGAGTGTATCTGGAACCAATTTCGGTAGTGCTGAGACCAGTAACCGTAAAAGGTACCCGTAATTACAAAAAAGATTCGATTGCTAACCGGCGAATGTTTGCCTCAGTATTTACCTACAAAGCTCCTACTGTAAAGGATATGTTTATCAACAATGCCAAGCTCGCGTACACGCCTGATAATTACATCAACAATCCTAACAATACGACAACCATCGCCAGTGTGAATCTTTTGCAGGTACTAGGCTTTTTTGGTAAAAAGAAAGCGCCAGTTTCAAAACTGCAAAAAACATTAATTGTGGATGAACAATACAAATATGTAAGCCGTGGATTTTCGCGCCAGCGGGTCATGGCATTAACACCGCTTAAAGGTGATTCGCTGGATAAGTTTATAGATAAATACCGTCCATCAGCAACGCAGATTAAAATGATGACGGATTATGAGCTAATGCTATATATCAAAAATAGTTATACTGAATTTATTAAACCAGAATAAGTACATACCTGTATCACAACACCGCTATGATCAGAAATTACCTTAAAACAGCCTTACGTAACTTACGCAAAAACAAAGCTTTTACGCTGATTAACATTCTGGGCTTGGCTTTAGGTTTAGCTACTTGCTTGCTCATTATGTTTTACGTAGTGGATGAACTAAGTTATGATCGATATAACTCAAACGCCAATCGTATATTCAGGATCAATACCGATATTAAGTTTGGTGGTACTACTTCAGCATTAGCTATAACACCGCCACCTTTAGCAAGTGCTTTGCTAAACAACTTTCCGGAGGTAGAAAAAGCTTGCCGCTTATATCATGATTATGGCGTGCGCATCAAAAAAGATAACAAAAGTGTGCAGGAAGAAAAGGTGGTGTACAGTGATCCCGGCTTGTTTCAGGTATTTACTTTACCCCTAATAGCAGGTAATGCAAAAACAGCTTTATCCGAACCCAATACCATGGTGATTACCCGATCTACCGCATTACGCTACTTTAACCATACGCAAGTGGTAGGGCAAACACTGATGGTTAACGATCAGACACCTTACAAAATAACTGGCGTTATACAGGACATACCTGAACAATCACATTTTCATTTTGACTTCTTTTTATCGCTGGCTTCGCGCCCTGAGAACAAATCAACCAACTGGCTTAATTACAGTTGCAATACTTACGTGCTATTAAAGCCTAATACCGACTATTTGGCATTGAACTCTAAGTTATATGCTTTTATACAAAAAGTAATTCTGGAGAAAGATGCCAACATGGATTTAGATAATCTGAACAAAACGGGCAATTACATCAAAATGAATTTAATACCATTAACCAGCATCCATCTGCAATCTAACCGGCAGTACGAGCTGGGGGTAAACAGCAGCATGCAATACATTTACATATTTTCGGCCATTGCGCTGTTTGTATTGCTGATTGCCTGCATCAACTTCATGAATTTGGCTACGGCACGGTCAGCTAATCGGGCCCGCGAAGTAGGTGTACGTAAAGTATTAGGCTCTTCGCGCAGCAGTTTGGTTGTGCAGTTTATGGCTGAGTCGGTAATTGTAACCTTGGTGGCTACGTTATTAGCAGCAGGTACCGCTTGGTTAATGTTGCCATTGTTTAACCAGGTTTCGGGAAAAAGCTTAGCCGTATCATGGCATGTGGTAGCCGTGTTAATACCAGTACTGTTGTTTGTAGTTTTGCTGGTTGGCAGTTTAGCAGGTGCATACCCTGCTTTCTTTTTATCTGCATTCCAGCCAGTACAGGTACTGAAAGGGAAGTTAGCAACCGGATTCAAAAATAGTGGTTTTCGTAGCTTCTTGGTGGTTTTTCAGTTTGCTATTTCTATATTCTTAATTATAGGTACACTAGTCATTTATCATCAGCTTCAATACATTCAAAACAAAAATCTGGGCTTTAACCGTAGCCAAGTGTTAGTAGTTAAAAATGTACAGATACTCAATCAACAGGCTAAAACTTTTAAGCAGGAAGTAAAGCAGCTTACAGGGGTTGAAAATGCCACTTTAAGCGGCTATATACCTACAGGTAGCAACCGCAACCCTGATGAGATATTTACCACCCAGGTGGCCACACCGAAAAGTGCTACCATTACCGAAATATGGCCTGTTGATGCAGATTATATACCAACCATGAAGATGAGCATGTTACAAGGGCGAAACTTTTCCAAAAGCTTACTAACCGATTCTTCAGGAGTTATTATTAATGAAGCGGCAGCCCGCAGGATAGGAGACCGTATAAATGCACTTGATAAAAAGCTATACTACTTCTCGCCAGTACATAACAAGGAGTTCAGGGTAATTGGGATAGTTAAAGATTTTAATTTTGCTTCGTTGCGTGATAATGTAAGCCCTGTAATAATGGCCTTGGGTGATGATTATGGTGCTTTGAGCGTACGCCTTAACACCACGAACGTACAGGAGTTAGTTGCTAAAATTGAACAACAGTGGAAAGCATTATCACCTAACCAACATTTCGATTACTCGTTTATGGATGCTGATTTTGATGCCTTGTACCGGTCTGAACAGCGCATGGGTAAATTGTTTCTGGCATTTACAATGCTAGCTATTGGTATTGCCTGTTTAGGTTTGTTTGGCCTGGCTGCTTATGCAGCCGAACAGCGTATTAAAGAAATTAGCATCCGAAAAGTGTTAGGTGCAGATGTTAGTGCCATTGTTTTACTGCTATCACGTGATTTTATTAAGCTGGTGATTATTGCTATTTTGATTGCTGCACCATTAGCTTGGTTAGCTATGCACCAATGGTTGCAGGGCTTTGCTTACCGGCAACATATGTCTTGGTGGATATTCTTGTTGGCAGGAACGGGGGCTTTGTTAATTGCTTTTGGTACAGTTAGCTCACAATCAATTAAAGCAGCCGTAGCTAATCCGGTTAAAAGCTTGCGCAGTGAATAAATAAATGAAATGATTGGTATAAAAAGTATGTGTTTAATGACCTTAACAGAATTTTGCTAATTAATTTCATTTAAAACTTGCCTCATTATATCGTGTTAAAACATAAACAGCAAACTATGGCAACGCTAACTTTAAATGCATCGGATAGTACGGACGAAAAAGACTACTTTGAAGTAGCAGCAGGTGTATGGGGAACAAAAATTGTTTTTGTAAATATCTATATGATTGCTACAGACAATAACCAATGGGTGTTGGTAGATGCCGGCCTTAAAGGTTTTGCTGGCAAAATAGAAAAGATGGCGGCCGAGTTGTTTGGCGAAAACAATCCGCCACAGGCTATTATATTAACACACGGCCACTTCGACCATATTGGTGCCTTGAAGCAGTTGCTGGAGGTATGGACTGATGTGCCAGTATATGCTCATCCACTGGAACTTCCTTATTTAACCGGCTTATCGGCTTATCCACCGCCCGACCCTATGGTAGGTGGCGGTTTGATGAGTGCCATGTCTATCCTCTATCCTAAAAAGCCTATTGATTTAGGTAATAGGGTACATGCTTTAGATGAAAACGGTAGCTTACCTTTTCTGCCTGACTGGCATTTTATTTTTACACCTGGCCATGCACCAGGGCATATCTCCCTATTCAGAGGGCGGGATAAACTGTTAATTGCGGGCGATGCGTTTGTAACTACCAAGCAAGAGTCGGCCTTTTCTGTAGCTGCACAGAAAAAAGTAGTATCGGGTCCGCCTAAATATTTTACACCTGATTGGATTGCTGCTGCCGCTTCCGTTAAAAAGTTGCGTGATTTGCATCCGGCAATAGCAGCTACCGGGCATGGTAAACCTATGTATGGACAGGAACTTACTGAGGGGCTAAACTATCTGGTGAGCCATTTTGAGAAGAAGTGGCTAAGCCAAGCCAAGGCCGTTATGTTAAAGAGCCAGCCAAAACTAACAAGCACGGTGTTCAATACGTACCACCTGAGCTTTTTAATCCGGTACTGGCAGCATCAGTAGCTGGCTTACTGGCTATTGGGGTTTATACTCTGGTAAAGAAAGTAAAAAAGTAGGGCTTTAATACATTTGAAGCTTTTAGTAGTTTCTGAACTACTTTATTAATTGTACAACCTTTTAAATTACATATAACATCATACTGAGAACTAGATTCAGCATGATGTTATATGTTATAAAGAAAGCAATAAGCTTTATTGCTTAGCTCTGGTTATTAAAACCCAATCAACTAAAACTTTGGCTTGGCCGGCTTTAATGCGGTTAACGCTGGTTTGTGACAAACCAAAGTATGGTGTAGTTACTTTATTAACTCCGTTAGGGTAACCGCCACCTAAAGCAAAGTTCAGAATAATAAATTTTGGATTGTCATACGCCCAACGGCCATATTTTTTAACCATAGTGCGGGTTACCGTATAAGTTACTTTACCATCTACTTTAAAGATAAGGCTATCGGGTGTCCAATCAACCGAGTACACGTGCCATTGGGTTACATCAGTACCTGCCGGAAAGTGTGCGCGATAGGCAATAGGCGTATCACCAAAATAGCCTGGTCCATGCAATGCATGGCTCACCCATGATGAATCACCTACGGTTTCCATCATATCGATCTCACCGCAATCGGGCCATTTACCTTCTCCTAAGGCCCAAAAGGCTGGCCACATACCGGCACCTGTAGCCATTTTCATGCGTGCTGAGGCTGTACCATAAGTAAACTCAAACTTGGCCTGTGTATTAATGCGGCCAGATAAAAAATCATATTTATGTTGTTCCTTGCTCGTGTATCCCGGATGATAAAGTGCTTTAATAACTAAGGCTCCATTTTTAGCACCTTCGGCAGCTTTACCACGTACCAGGTAAAGGGTAGTAGCCGAATCAACATAAGCCTGCTGCTCATTGTTTACGGTATGGCCCGTAACTTCTACATTCCAGCGATTACGGTTGAGATTTCTTTCATTAAAATCTTCAAATAACAGGGTGTCGGTTTTAGTAACCTTCTTTTGTGCTAATGCGGAGAATGCAAAAAGGCTACTTAACAGCAGTAAACAATAGGTTTTCATGGTATAATAAATAGATATTGCAAAAAAGCAAAATAAACTTAGTGCAACCTACACTATTCCATAAATTATTCTGAGTTAAAGGAGCAACGTTATATAGCTAAATGTTAGCTTATATTGGCTGCTTTAGTTTCCACTTGCGATTCGCCTTCAGAAACTTTCTTTTCTTCCTGCATTTCTCTAGATAAGAAAAAGTTTAACCCTGTTCGAATAACTGCAATAGCACCTAACTTTCCTATTTCCTGCCAGCTAGGTGCAACAGCCGTGGAAAGAATATCTGCGCCTAATTGAAACTCAAGTGCTAAGGCCAGGTAGCGGGCTAGTGTGAGCCGGATGGCATTGAAGTCAGTTTCTTTACCTACCATTAAAGCTTTGGCAAAACGGAACAAAGAAATAGCTGAACCAATACCGATAGTACAGGCGCCGGTAATTTCAACACCCAGCCGCAACCATTGCACCAGGTTCATAATCAGGTTTTCTACTCCCGGAGTCGGATTCATGTTTTATAACTTACTAATTGGATTGGCTGGTACATTTCTGTTAATCAACCATACAGATACTTTTTGTAAAACTACCAATATAACCAGCAGGCCCAAGGCAATCATGAACAAGGGGAGGGTTTTACCAGTAGAAAAAGCAAATGTTAAGGCTGTAGATACAGCTGGCGGATGCATTACACCAACAAGCACCATAAATACAATGGCAAGTACCATAGCCAGTATGGCTGATGTATAACCTGGCCCTACAAGTTTTAAAACGCCAGCCCCAATAAGGGCAGCTGAAACTTGCGCCATTACCAGCGTATAAATGCTATTGGTAGGATGCTGCGGGTCGATATAAATTAAAAAAGCACTGGAAGCCAGCGAAGCAAAAAGCAGATGTTGCTTGCTATAAGCTTCTAATAAGAACAGTACGCCAGCCATGGTTAGGGTAGGCAGTAGTGCCAATGAAACTTCAGTTTTTAAATTGTACCGGTTGCGCATACGTTACATATTACTTTGTTAAGTAATGTTACAACCCGTAAAATGTTTGGTGATGGCGGTAAGACTATTGGTTTTCCGGCATCTCAAAAAATGAGAATGAAGAATGCCCATACCGGCGTTGCTCAGTAAAGTTAGGATGGTTGCTCAAATTTTGCATCGATTGATGTTCCACAATCAGCAAACCGCCGGGCAGCAGCAAGTTTTTATGGAATATTACCTTAGGCAGTTCAGGTATGCGGTTCAAATCGTAAGGTGGGTCGGCAAATATCAGGTTGTAGGTTTCGCTTTCCAGTTCCAGGTATTTGAACACATCAGCCTTAAACGTAGTAATTTGATTTAAGCCATGCTGGCGGGCAGTATCTTTCAGGTAATTGATGCAATGAATGCTACGGTCAATTGCAGTAACGTTTTCTGCATAGCGTGAAGCAAACTCCAGTGCCAGGTTGCCGGTACCGCTAAATAAATCAAGCACTTTAAGCCCCTCCAATTCAATTTGGTTTTGCAGGATGTTAAACAAGGCTTCCTTGGCTAAATCGGTAGTAGGCCTTACCGGCAAATTTTTAGGCGGGTTAAGCCGCAGCCCTTTTAAGCGTCCACCAATGATGCGCATAAGCTTAAAGCAGTAAGTGATAGCAATTGATGGGCTGGTAACAGTTGTGGTATGTTTAAAACGTTAATTGGGCTCAATATCACCCGGCTGAAGAAGGTAGATAAGCGACTGAAATACTGCTCGTCCATTTCAGTCATCCCGCTCAGGAATACACTTAAAGTGCCCGGATCCAGTTTTAGCTGCTTAACAGTAAAGAGCGTGTAGTAAGTTAATTCATCTTCGTGGGTGATTTCATACGTGTTAAAAAGCAATACTTTTCCCTGCCTGAAATACACCAAATCGAACGAATTTACGTTAATATTTATATACAGATTATAGCCTGAAGGATTGCTGCCGGCAATAGCCTGAATCCATCCTGATGGGGCAAAAAGGGCCTTTTGAATATCAAAACGGGCGATAGCCATCATCAGGTTTTCCGTAGTTTTAAAGATAACGCGGTTATCATGGTCAAGTGGTTGGGCCAGTACCGTTTCATGGGGCTGTACATCCAAGTAACGTGCAATGGCGCTTACATCATGGCCATCATACAAAGGTTCGGGTATTAAGGTAAAACCGGTAGCGCACAATCCGGTAATAACTTGGTGGTAAGGTGCGGTAAGTAGGGCATGCAGTTGGTTGGGTTGTGTTAACTCCTGTAAAGGGCATTGCTGAGCCCATACCAAGAGCTTTTCCTGGTTAGTTATAGCCAGCGAAAAGGTTTCTGCATCAATCAGCAGCAGCAGATTGCAGGCGCTGGTTTGCTCATGATTAAAAACTGGATCTGTATAATTTATTAATGTATCGTTCATGAGTAATGAACAAAAGTAACTATTTTTTCATTGTTTTGTGGCAGTACGCTGCCTCATTTTTAAACCATGCCCGCTCAAGAACAGATTAGTAAAGTATTTCAGCATCAGGCTACAGCTCAACAATTGGAGCTATTTAATCAGTTACATCAGTTTTTGCAAAGCAACAACGGTTACGAATGCTTTTTATTGAAAGGCTACGCCGGTACGGGCAAAACTACCGTGCTGAGCGCGCTGGTAAAAGCGTTGCGGGCTTATGGTCTGAAATCAGTATTACTGGCACCTACCGGTAGGGCCGCTAAGGTAATTACTGGTTATTCGGGCCGTAAAGCTTTTACTATCCACAAGCGCATATACCGTAAAAAGTCGGCCATGAACATTGATGAATCCTTTGTGTTGTCGGCAAATACATCCGAAAATACCTTGTTTATTGTTGATGAATCATCCATGATATCGGATGATTTGAGCGGAAATAATAATGAAACTCTGCTGCGCGATTTGGTTGATTATGTTTATAACTTCAAAAATTGCAAGCTGATGCTGGTGGGAGATACAGCCCAGTTGCCGCCAGTAGGTTCAGTGTACAGTCCGGCGTTGGATGCTCAGATACTTAAAGATGAGTTCGGCTTGGAAATTTTTAGTTATGAACTCACTGAGGTATTGCGGCAGCAAAAAAACTCGGGCATACTGCATAATGTAACGTCGGTACGTGAAATTATCCGGCGTGAAGAAGAGAGCATTCCTCAAATTGTGACTAAGGGCTATAAGGATGTGTATCGTATGCGTGGCGATAGGCTGGAAGAAGGGCTGAACTACGCTTACCACAAGTATGGTCATGAAAGTTCGTTGGTGATATGCCGGTCAAACAAAAATGCTAACCTGTATAATCGGCAGATACGCAACCGTATTTTAATGCGGGAAGAGGAGCTGACCGGCGGCGACCAGATTATGGTGGTGCGTAACAATTACTTTTGGATGCAGGAGCATGAAGAAGATAGTACCGGGTTTATAGCTAATGGTGATATAGCGCGTATTAAGAAAGTACGGCGCTTTGAAGATATGTATGGCTTCAGGTTTGCCGATGTGCAACTGGAGTTTATTGATTATGCAGAAGATCCGGTGATTGAATGTAAAGTATTACTGGATGCTTTGTACTCAGATGCACCAGCATTGCAACCTACTGATCAGAAAAGGTTTTTTCTGGAGGTGATGAAAGATTATGAGCATTTATCAAGCCGGAGAGCCAAGCTTAAAGAACTGAAATTGAACCCTTATTACAATGCCCTACAAATTAAATTTGCCTATGCAGTGACTTGCCATAAAGCTCAAGGCGGCCAATGGGAAGCAGTATTTGTTGACCAGGGATATTTAACCGATGAAATGGTAAATACCGACTTTTTACGTTGGTTTTATACGGCTTGCACTCGTGCAACTACCGAATTGTTTTTGGTTAACTTTAACGATAAGTTCTATCAAACGCCGGCTGAAGATTAAAAAGGCATGTGGTCATGAATGTGCGTATAGTAATGTTCCCGATCTTTAATGGTAAAGAAAATAGAAATCAATAAAGGCACAATTGAAAATATAAAAAGTATAGTATTAAATACCTTTTTCATAAATTAAGTAATGGTGATTTTATAATGGTTAATTGGTTGATTATGTCAATTAATTATTAAAATTTATACCAATATTTACATGTATGAGTGGAAAGTTGAAATTTTATTACTTGATACTTAGTATTGATTGTAACTCAACACAGAATGTTGGAAGAAGCTGTTTAGCTAAAAATAAAAGTTGACAACTTGAGTGTATATTAAGCAGCACAATGTATGCAAGCATGTACATTGTTCTAGTACACAAAGTACTACTATTAACAAGTGTTATGCAGGTTGTGGAAGCTGTATTTTGAAGGAGGAGCCTTGGTTTTCGGTACTGCTTACTTCAATTTTGCCGTGATGATTTTCAACAATTTGCCGCACAATGCTCAAACCCAATCCGGTTGATTGTTCTCCCCGAATACCGGTACGCCCAGCTTTTGAAAAACGATCAAAAATATAAGGCAGCATGTGTTGAGGAATACCCATACCGTAATCTTTTACCTCAATGTAAATATACTTATTCTGCTGATGCAGGTGTATCTCAATCTTGCCACCATCAACCGAAAACTTCATGGCGTTACTTACCAAATTATCTATCACCCGATGAAACTTTTCAGGATTAATATCGGCATAAAGCGGGTAATCGGGCGCTATAAAAACTACTTCATTGCTGTTTTTGCGGCTGTTCCAGTCCTTTACAAAGCTTAGCAGTAATTCATTCACATCCAAATGAACCAGTTCCATTAAACTTGGGTCTTCATTACGTGCCACATCCAACAAATCATTAATAATCGTTCGGGCTTTTACACAGGATGCTTTAATCATATTAACGTTATCCTGCATATCATCATCCAACTCATCCAGCTCCATCATCATGGTTAATGATTCAATAGCACCTATGGGGTTGCGTAAATCATGAGCGACCATACCCAAAACCTCAGTTTTGAACCGGCTGGCTTTTTCAATCTCGCTATTCTTCTGGGTAATTTCGTTCAGGTGATTATAATGGTTGGCTTTAAAGGTATAGATGTAGCGCGAAATAAGATAAAACGTACTCAGTACAATAATCGATGTAATTTCATTATAAATGCGTTCGGCCGCATCATGCTTTACATAAAAAAGGAAGATGGTAAAAAAAGCGCCTGTGGTTATAGTAAGCAACAGTGCATGCAGGTACTCAAACACGCATAATACACTAATGCTTAACAAGCCAATTAAGTAAAGCGTTAAGGTGTTGCGCGGGTTGTGCATGGCAATAAAACTGCATACCATACCACTTAAAATGATGTATAAGGCAAAGGCCAGCGTAAAGGATAATGTTAAAACAGTTGCCTTACTTTTATGCCTGTAGTTTTTGATTAAGGCTTGGCTCCCTATAAAAAACAATGGCGTAATGCTTACAAATATCCAGTTGGTAATATTATAAGGTACTATGTTAGGAGCATGCCTGAATCCTTCAGGAAAAAGTATATAAAATAACCGTATGCCGGCATTCAGAATAAAAAATACCAAGCTGCCATTACGTATAGCTTCCAGATTTTGCAGCGTATAATAATTCTGGAAATCAGTATAGCAAGGCGAATATATTTTTTTGAAAAAAAACGATTTCAATAGTTATTAACTTGATGTATCAAAAATATAGGTTTTCTAACAACCTGAACTAAGTTATAAGATAAATATTTTTAATCATCAATCGATTAATTAGAGTACGTTCTTATATAACTTACTCTAATTAACATCTTTAATAGTGAAGATATAAGTTAATATGAAAAATATCAGCACTAATAATGATAACAAGCCTGTAAATATCTTTTTCATGGTTTCATAAGGGTAGATATTGTTTCTACGCTTAACTAAGCCATATTGTTTTTTATATTTCATAAGCTGACTATAGTGGTTCGGATATGTTGTCAAAATGGCTGTGAACTTTGTTTTTGCCTGACTTTTTTTCATTAAAGCAGTTGTGGCAAATAATTTGAATAGTATAGTGTACCATGAATTTTAACAACTTTACCATCAAAGCACAGGAAGCCGTGCAAAAGGCTTCTGAAATTGCAACCGGTAATCAGCAGCAGGCTATTGAGAATGCTCATTTGCTGAAAGGTTTGTTACTGGTTGATGAAAACATCATCAGCTATTTGCTGAAAAAACTGAATGTAAACATCAGCCGCTTACATACTACTTTGGATGAGCAAATTGCTTCATTCCCGAAGGTAAGTGGCAGTAATGTTTATTTATCATCAAACACTAATAGTGCTTTGCAGAAAGCACAGAGCTATTTAAAAGAATTTAAAGACGAGTTTGTATCAGTAGAGCACATTTTGCTCGGGATACTTTCTGTTAATGATAAAACCAGTAGTGCCCTGAAAGATTATGGCGTTACTGAAAAAGATTTAAAAACGGCTATTATAAGCTTGCGTGGCGATAGCAAAGTAACTGGCCAAAATGCTGAAGCTACATATAATGCTTTAAACAAATATGCTCGTAACCTGAATGAATATGCTGAGTCAGGTAAGTTAGATCCGGTAATTGGTCGTGACGAAGAAATACGTCGGGTAATACAAATTTTGTCACGTCGTACTAAAAACAACCCGGTACTAGTAGGTGAGCCTGGTGTAGGTAAAACTGCTATTGCTGAAGGTATTGCCTTCCGAATTATTAAAGGCGATGCGCCCGAAAACTTGAAAACCAAAACCGTGTACTCGTTGGATATGGGGGCGCTGGTTGCCGGTGCCAAATACAAAGGTGAGTTTGAAGAGCGCTTAAAAGCCGTAGTAAACGAGGTGATTAAAAGTGATGGCGAAATCATCTTGTTTATTGACGAGATACATACCCTGGTAGGTGCAGGTGGGGGAGAAGGCGCTATGGATGCTGCCAATATTCTGAAACCAGCCCTAGCCCGTGGCGAATTGAGAGCTATTGGTGCTACTACCTTGAATGAGTATCAGAAGTATATTGAAAAAGATAAAGCGTTAGAGCGCCGTTTTCAACGCGTAATGGTGGAAGAGCCAGACGCTGCTGATGCGATATCGATATTACGTGGTTTGAAAGAACGTTACGAGGCTCACCACAAAGTTCGCATCAAAGATGAAGCTATAATTGCTTCGGTTGAAATGTCGCAACGTTACATTGCCGACCGCTTTTTACCTGACAAAGCTATTGACTTAATGGACGAGGCTGCTTCTAAACTGCGTTTAGAAATGAATTCGGTGCCCGAAGCGGTGGATGAGTTGGAACGCCGCATTATGCAGCTGGAAATTGAGCGCGAAGCTATCAAACGCGAAAACGATGAACGTAAGGTGCAAGACCTGAGCGAGGAAATTGCTAACCTGTCTGCCGAGCGCGACTCGTTGCGGGCTAAATGGCAAAGCGAAAAAGATTTGGTAGATGGCATTAACCTGAAAATTGAAGCTATTGAAGCCTACAAACTGGAAGCTGAACAAGCCGAACGTGCTGGTGATTATGGCAAAGTAGCCGAATTGCGCTACGGCCGCATCCGTGAAGCACAGGAGGAAGTAGAGAAACTGAAAGATGCTTTAAAGACTAACCAGACCGACAGCCGGATGCTGAAAGAAGAAGTTACTGCTGATGATATTGCCGGTGTGGTATCACGCTGGACAGGTGTTCCGGTAAGTAAAATGATTCAGAGCGAGCGCGAGAAGTTGCTGCATCTGGAAGAGGAACTACATAAACGTGTAGCTGGTCAGGAAGAAGCTATTGAGGCGATTAGTGATGCGATACGTCGTAGTCGTGCGGGCTTGCAGGATAAACGCAGACCAATTGGATCGTTCATTTTCTTGGGAACTACCGGTGTTGGTAAAACTGAGTTAGCTAAAGCCTTGGCCGAGTTTCTGTTCAATGATGAACAATCAATGGTACGTATTGATATGTCAGAGTATCAGGAGCGCCATGCCGTAAGCCGGTTAATTGGTGCGCCTCCGGGCTACGTAGGCTATGATGAAGGCGGTCAACTGACCGAAGCTGTGCGTCGTAAACCTTACAGTGTAATTTTGCTGGATGAGATTGAAAAAGCTCACCCGGATGTGTTTAATATCTTATTACAAGTGCTGGATGATGGCCGCTTAACGGATAACAAAGGTCGGGTGGTAAACTTCAAGAATACTATAGTAATCATGACCTCAAACATCGGCTCGCATCTAATTCAGGAAAACTTCCAGAATTATGATGAGTACGATAAAGAAGAAGTGATTGCCAAAACCAAAAGCCAGTTGTTTGATTTGCTGAAACAAACCATACGTCCGGAGTTTTTGAACCGTATTGATGAAATCATCATGTTTACTCCGCTGGGCCGTGATGAAATCAATGATATTGTGAAGCTACAGTTTAGAGGCTTACAAAGCACCTTAAGCGAAATGGGTATCCACATGGATGCATCGGCCGAAGCTTTAGATTGGCTGGCTCAGTTAGGTTACGACCCGCAGTTTGGTGCTCGTCCGCTGAAAAGAGTTATTCAAAAGAAAATTCTGAATGAGTTGTCTAAACAGATTCTGGCCGGTAAAGTGGATAAAGATACCCACATCAAGCTGGATATATTTGATAACCAATTCGTGTTCTTAAACGAATAATCTTCTGAAAATTTTCTTAACCGAATTATTAATACTGGTGTTAAAAAAGGGAGCTGCCTACGGACAGCTCCCTTTTTAGTTAAAGCCATTAGTGCCTTGCTTTTACCTGTGTATTATCGCACCTTTACTAAAACTTATCTATGGAACAGTTATTTAATGCCTTGCTGATTACTGAACAGGATGGCATGTATGTGAAAGAAATCAAGCAAGTAAATACCAATCAGTTACCTGATAATGATTTGCTGATTCGGGTTAAGTACTCTTCCATTAACTTTAAAGACGCCTTATCGGCCACAGGCAATAAAGGTGTTACCAAGAAATACCCGCATGTGCCGGGTATTGATGCGGCTGGTGTAATTGTACAATCAAAAGTGCCGGAGTTTGCTGTAGATACAGAGGTGTTAGTTACCGGGTTTGACTTGGGCATGAATACCTGGGGTGGTTTCGGCGAATACATTAGCATACCAGCTAGTTGGGCAGTTGCCTTGCCCGACGGCTTATCTATGCAGGAAGCTATGTGCTTTGGTACAGCTGGCCTTACCGCTGCTTTATCGGTACAGGCCTTGTTAAAAGCAAGGTTGGTACCAGCTACAGGCAAAGTGGCGGTAAGCGGTGCAACGGGTGGAGTAGGTAGTATGGCTGTTGCTATTTTAGCAAAGCTGGGTTTTGATGTTACTGCAGTATCAGGCAAAGAGGAAGATGGGTTTTTAATAGATACCTTGGGTGCGCAAAGCGTTATTACCCGCGAATCGTTTACGCAGCGTTACAACAGCAAACCTTTAACTACCCCTGCATTTGCAGCTGGTATCGATACTGTTGGCGGTGCTATCCTGTCGGCTATGTTAAAGGCTACGCACTATGGCGGAACAGTTACCTGCTGCGGTATGGTAGCTTCGGCCGATTTAAATACCAGTATATTCCCATTTATACTCAGGGGAGTTAGCCTGGTTGGTATTGATTCCGTACAGGCACCTATGCAGCTACGCCAGTACTTGTGGCAACAATTGGCTACTGATTGGAAACCTGCCAATCTGCATGCTTTGATTCAGGAAATATCATTAACGCAGTTACCCGAAAAGTTGGACGCTATTTACCAGGGCAAAGCTAAAGGCCGCTATGTTTTAAAACATAATACTGATAGTTAGCAGTGCTGTTAACAGCTGAAAAAATGTGCTTACAGTTATACGATAATTTATATGAGTGTATCTGTAAGTTTGAGCATATTGCTACCAGGCAGATTGAAAAACGTGTATTAAAATTACGAGATAGGTACTTCCCTGCACAAACATCTAACTTACTGGTGCATGTCCCAGCATAACAGGATAACATGCTATATATTGTGTAACGATACATCCATAAAATTTCCTAATTTATTTGGACTACTTCTAAATAGTGTTAAATTTGTCGGTGATGGCTGCGGCGAAATTGGCAATTAGTTCTACTTATACATATACTGAGGTGTTCAGTACGCCATGCGGTGCTGTTTACCAAAGCGATCGTGAAGGATGTTGGTATATTGATTTTGCAGGCAAGCTGGTTCGGTTTGATTACCGTAGCTTGTTAAAGTTAAAAAAGTCAATTTACCGGGTAGATATAGAGCAATTGTTACTGGATACCAGTAAATCGCCCGAAATTGAACTGGTATTTATTTGTGCCTGCAACCATTGTTATTTGCTTAATCTATTGCAAATCATTTCGCTAAAACAACTGCTGGAGGGTACATTTGCTATGCTGGAGCTTAACCAGATTATTCACGACCGATTGTACCGTACGGTTGTTTAATTTACTAAACATTACCGCCACATAGCTTAATTAGATTTATTTCATATTACGCTTATTTTTCATAGTTTATATAAGTAGCACTATTATTGTACAAGATATTTTGTACAATAATTAGAATTATACATTATGAAAGATATAATGCGCATCAAATGTCTGCTATCGGAAGATATAGAGTCACTTTTAAACCAACAGATTAAAAAAGAAGCTCATTCATCATCACTGTACCTGGCTATGGCTTCGTGGTGCAACCGTAATGGATTTGATTACTCGTCAGAATACTTTTTCAAACAATCGGATGAAGAACGTTATCATCAACTGAAGCTATACAAATATGTATTAGATATGGGTGGTACAGCAATATCACCTGAAATCAATAATATTAAACAAGAATTTAACTCCTTCCGTGAAGTATTTGAAGATGCTTTGGAGCAGGAAGTAGCCATTACCCAATCATTCAAAAACATTGCTGCGGCTTGTATGCGTGAGCAGGACTTTGTCACTTTTGAATTCCTGAATTGGTTCATGAAAGAACAACGCGAAGAAGAGTACAAAGCACGACGTGCGCTGGAGTTGTTTGAGGTGATTGGCGAAGAAGGCACCGGCCGCTGGGAAATTGACAAGCACGTTAATAAGATTAAATACGATAGCGAAACCGCAGGCGAATAAAAATTCAAAAGCCGGAACCTTAAATTTCCGGCTTTTTTTATGCTATATAATAGTTGATATTTAAGCCTGATTACCCAATATATAAGCAACATGTTGCTTATATATACGTATGAAGCTGTAAAGTAAGAAAAGGATCAATAAGTTTATAGGCTTAACCATAGGTTAATTAATGATACTTGTATGACTTGTATATTAATAAAACCTGATTATATTTGTAATACAAAATCGCTTATAAATCTTCCCGAAATTATTTGAGTATACCTTTTACTTACTAACTAGTTTAAACTAATCAACATTATATGAGAAGAAGTTTTTGGTGGTCTGCAAGTATACTTTTAATTCTGACTGTTGTAATTACCAGTTGGAGAACAGCTACAGCACACAAGTCAGTTTCGGCTGCTGCATCTGCTAAGCTGAGCATGAAGAAATTAACCGCTACTACAGCTTTCGTTACCTATGTGAACGATATCTATAAAGCTGCTGACTTAGCTACTTCAGGTTTAGATTACACTGTTTTTCAAAAAGCGCTTACTGGTTATTATAACTTGAAAGGTGAAAACAAGTTAGCTGATAATAGCAGTGTTATTACCATTGTTGATTTTGACAAATCAAGTTCTTCTAAACGTATGTGGATTGTGGATGTGCTAAAACGCCAATTGGTATTAAATACCTGGGTAGCTCACGGTCAAGGTAGTGGTGATTTGTTTGCCAACCGTTTTTCTAACAATGCCGATTCACATGAAAGCAGCTTAGGCTTTTACGTAACTGATGATGTTTACATGGGTAAACATGGCCGTTCATTACACTTGGATGGTATGGATAAAGGTTTTAACAGCAATGCTCGTTCACGTGCCATCGTTTTACACTCAGCTGCATACGTTTGCCAAAGTACTATCAATCAAATAGGTAGATTAGGCCGTAGCTTTGGTTGCCCTGCTGTATCTCCTGAAGTGTCCAACCAAATTATTGACCTCATTAAAGGCAAAAATATGTTGTACATTCATGCTAATAACAATGCTTATAATTCAAAATATCTGAACGACAATTTTATGGCTCAGTTTGCTTCACCGGTAAATGAGTCTTTAACTCAGGTATCAAAAGCAGTAATGTAGTTTTAATATTATCTCTATAAAAAAAGAGCCTGATTGATTATCAATCAGGCTCTTTTTTTATGTGCCTACATACGACGCTTGCTCGGGTTTATTAAGCAGTCAGGTATTTGTTTAAATGTGCAAACAACACTACATCTAACCCATAAACGTCGGGTCTGAATTGCAGCGTTCCAGCTTCATCAGGCCAGCAGGTAATATAAGTAATATACACCGGCATCTTTTTAGGGGTTGATAAATTTGTTGGATCAGGATTATCTGCATTCATATCATTAGAAATAGTCTGATACTTATCACTGTCGCCAAATATGGCATGGGCCAAGTCTAATGGTTTTTCCAAACGTACACAGCCATGGCTTACTGCACGCATATTTTTACCAAAAGCGGCTTTAGCTGGTGTATCGTGTAAATAAACGCTGCTTGAGTTTTTAAATAAAAACTTGATTTTACCTAAGGCATTATCATCACCCGGGCGCTGTTTAAATGCGTATGCACTGTTATCTACAGCATCGGCCCAGTTGATAGTTTCCGGATCTTCAATTTTTTTACCGTTTTTATAAACATCAATGTTTTTGTTCGACAAGTAATAAGGATCATCTTGCGCAGCTTTAATGATTTCTTTGTTAGCAATACTTTGCGGAATGTTCCAAACTGGATTCACCTGTACAGCATAAATTACACTATTCAGCTGCGGTGTTTCGCGCGAAAACGGACGGTCCACTTTATCACTTTCATCATATTCAACCAGCGTGTTAGAACGATCAACATTGCGACCTTCGCCCACGCAAACCTTCATGTTTAAAACAGATTTACCATCATTCATTACATCCAAGCGGTAATCAGGAATGTTTACAAGTACATATTCATTTTGAGATGGCTTGTTTTTCCAACGTAAACGCTCCAGGTTCACTTTCAACGTACGGTCAGCTTCTTCAGGTGTCATGCCTGGTACTTGTACGCCGTTTTTCAAAGCTTTTTGTAAAGCCAAGTAAGCCGGGCTTTTAGGCTGAATACTATCCAAATATGTTTTTAAGTTATTGGTAGTAAATACCCGCAACATGGATGCACTGTCCGGACGTTTAGTTTCTGTAAAATAACGTGCGTAAATTTTACGTGGGCTTACTACGCCATACTGCAAAGTATTAGAGTAATTGATTAAAGAATTGGACAGCATAACTTCCAGCTTAGCTACAGTCTGGTAAGCTTCGTCGGTAGTTTTAATACCCTTTTTATCATACAATTTATTAACTAGTTCATTAATCTGCGCTGCCTGAAACATTTTCGGATCCAAGCCATGTTCGCCAGAACGTTGCAGATAGATGGCCATGCTTTTTAACTGATTATCTTTCAGGTGATCAAGTACTAAAGAAGGGTCATATTCATTTTGGGCATAATAGCCGCTAATTAGGCTAGGGTTGCTCAGTTTTGATTTTTGCTCAGTTAAGGCTTGTTGTAATGCCGTGCTAAAGCCTTCTGGTGTAACTTTATTAAAAGCCTTGTTGTGGCTTAAATTATAAAGGTTTTGCCCAACATCGGTCCGCTTTTTCTTACAGCTTTCAAAAGTAATGATGAACAAGGCGCATATAGCCAACGTTAGGGCCATAAAGCGGTTCTTCATTGTTAAAGTATTATCTCGTATCATAAGTAGTTAATTATATCCGACATATCTAAGCAATACCTATACCATTACTTCAGGTGACCATTAAATATTTTTAACTATGCTGATAAAATTAAGTTACTTAATAACTATTGCTATTCCTCCCGTTCAGGATTGCGCATTTCGCCTGATGGTTTTTGTGGATGGTTTGAATTAGAATCATTATCCTGTCCTAAATAGCTGAATTCCAATATACAGCCCCGATAACTAGTTTGATGTGGGTCTTCAGCCGATGGGCCGGAACTAACAGCACCACTATCAAGCGCTAAGTAAATTTTCTTACCATCTGGCGAGATTTCTACATCCCGGTATCGTACATTGCCTTTAAAATAGTTCAGGGTATCACTAACAATTTGGTTCCCGGCAGCATTAAGCTTCAACCTAACCAATTTGCCGCCCTTTAATGTAGGCAGTAGTACTGAGTTTTGCCAGCCTGGTATGGCTGCCGAAGTATAAACCGCAATACTGCTGGGGGCTTCTGAAGGCCATTCTGTACCATCATGGCTGCCGCTGCTTATTTTATTGAACAGGTTTACTAAAAACTCATGGCTATTCGGGTATAGCGTTTTGATAGGATTACGATAATTAGCTGAACCAATGCGCTGAGCGTTCTCCGTTTCACTACCAATAGTAGGATAGGTCGTGTGCCAACGACCAGGCAATTTTGCATTGTCAGATACACTGGCAGCTAAGCCATTATAATTATCATCTGCATAACCAATAATTAATGGGTGCCCGTAGTTCTTACCTTTTTCAATAATATTAATTTCGTCATCAGAGTAGGGGCCATGTTCAGATGAATAAATACGTCCAACACCATTAATTACGGCATAAGTTAAACCTTGCGGGTTACGGTGCCCATAGCTCCATACCGCATTTTGCCGGCTACTATTAAAAGGATTATCATTCGGTATCCATCGGTCGAAGGTTTTTGCATCCTGATCTGGCTCGGTATTAAAGCGTAAAATCTTGCCTTCGTAAACTTGCGTTTGCTGAGCATGATTGGGGCGGCCACCATTACCAAACTGCCCGGCGCCCATATCGCCTATGCTATAAAACAAATAACTTTTACCCTTAACCGGTGCAATTAACAGTCTGCCGCCATTATGGTCACTGCTGCCTGGAATAGTATCACATAAGGTGACTGGCTCAGATAAGCGGTGCGCCTGCGCATGATAGGTATAGCGTACAATTTTGGTTTTAAAATAACAGCCGCCTGTATTCAATTTACAGCCCGAACCAGTGCTATCTGCTCCGGCAAAGTAATAGAGATATGATAAATATACATAAGGTTTGCCACTAAGCAATCGTGGGTGCAGGGCCATACCCATTAAACCACCCTGCGGCCAAGGCTTACCACCGGTTGCAGATTTAGGCAGTTTATCATAGCGCGGGAAATTTCGATCATGGCTAATATCCAGCAAAACCTCTTTTGCTCCACTGGTTGGATTAATGCGGCTTACCTTGTAGCCATGTGCTTCAGTAACCCACAGCTGCTGGTCGGGACCTAAAATGATCTCCCACGGGTCACTTAGCTGGTTAGCTACCATCCGAACAGCAAACTTTTCGTGCATAGCTGTGCTGAGTAGTTGCTGTGCCTGTAAGCAGTTAGTAAGTAGTATTAATAAACAGGATATAGTTATTGTTAAATTTTTATTCATTAAGTTAAATACCTGAAGAGCAGCATTATGTTTTAACAATTTTTAGGAGTAAGGCTTCTCGTAGGTGTTAGTTTAACGTAAAGCATTCAGCATGTTAAAAGTGTACGCACAAATGCCGTTTATCCATTAAATAGAGATCAGTACGACTGTTAATTTAGTGCCTGCACAATGTAACTTATGAAAAGAGCTTTATTCATATTGATATTATTAACATCAGGACTGGTTGGGTGGGCGCAAAGCATAGCGCCGGTAAACTCTCATGCAACCACCGAAGTGAAAAATTTGCTTCGCTATTTATATAGTATTAAAGGCAAAAACATTATTACTGGTCAGCATAATTATAATGAACAGTTAAATGCGTTTTCGGATAGTGCCCGTCATATTACGGGTAAAATGCCAGCCTTGTGGGGAACAGATTTCATTTTGTCGGGTACGCAGGATAATGGTCCTCAAATTGTAGCTGAGGCTATCAAAAAATCAAAAGAAGGTTATCTGGTTACCTTAATGTGGCACCAGGGGCGACCAATTGATAACCCTCCATATGGTTGGAAAGAAAGTGTGCAGGGGAAACTGACCAATGTACAGTGGCAGGAACTGGTTACTCCCGGTACGGCTTTAAACCAACATTGGTTAGCCCAGATTGACCAGATAGCAGGCTATTTAAAACAACTGCAAGATGCCCATGTACCGGTATTATGGCGACCTTACCATGAAATGAATGGGGTTTGGTTTTGGTGGGGAAATCGTAAAGGTTCAAACGGGATTAATAAATTATGGAAAATGATGTATGATCGTTACACCAATTACCATCATTTAAATAACCTGATCTGGATATGGGGAGCTAATGGCTTGCGCGACATTCCTCAGGATGAAGCTTATAATTATGCTGATTATTACCCCGGAGCCGCTTACGTGGATATATTAGGCGCCGATGTATATCACTTTGATTATGACCAAAGCGATTATAATAAACTATTGCAGTTGGCGCATGGTAAGCTGATTGCTTTAACCGAAGTAGGCGAACTGCCTAAGCCTGAAATATTGCAGGCGCAACCTCAATGGGCTTGGTTTATGGTTTGGACCAGCTGGTTGTGGACCGATAACCCAGCGGGAAGGGCAAAAGAAATTTACAATTTGCCGCAAGCTTTAAGCCATGATGAAGTGGCGCAAAAATTGTTGCACCCCTGAACATGATGCAAAAACAACCTGAGGTATGGCAACGCGGACCTTTGCCCGATATGCCAGCTCTGCTACAACCTGTGGCCCATGCACTATTGCAGGCTCGTGAAGAAGTAAATGAATTGATGGCCGGTTTTCCTGCCAGCTTGTTGTGGCAAAAGCTGGCAGGAATGGCATCACCGGGGTTTCATATGCAGCACATGGCTGGTGTGTTAGATCGGTTGTTTACTTATGCACGTAATGAAAGCCTAACGGATAATCAGCTGGCCTATCTCTCCGCCGAAGGCCAGCCACCTGCCGGTATTTACAGCACGGAAAGCTTAGTGGCAAATTTTAATCTACAGGTAGATAAAGCTTTAAATCAGCTACGCAGTACTGACGAAGCACAATTGCCTGATGTGCGTTGGGTAGGGCGTGCACGGGTACCCTCAACGCTGATTGGTTTGTACGTACACGCCGCCGAACATACTATGCGTCATACCGGTCAGCTACTGGTTACTGTAAAAGTTTTGCTGAACAGGGAAGCTTAGTAGGGATAGTTTACCTGTGGTTTTTATTGAATACTTTCAATGACTTTTTGTAGGTCTTTGTAGTTCTCAATTCGGTAATCAGCTACGTCTTCGCCATACTCATGATGCGGATCGTACAGTAACGTAGGCATTCCTAAATCTTTACCTGCTTTAATTTCCGAATCCGGATCATCACCAATTACCAGTACTTCTTCGGCTTTGTAGTGGTTGCGCTGTATAATGTCCTGAAAAACATCTTTCTTGGTTTCGTCAGTTTGGTCAGGGTCGTTAACAATAGTTTCTATAAAATCGGTATGCAAATCCAGCATCCGTATTTTACTTTGCTGCATTTTTTCAAACCCCATCGTCACCAGGTACTTATCCAAATGCACCTGCTTGATGAACGAGTAATCCGTAAACGGCACTATAGGATAACCATAGGTGGTTTTCCGAAGCAGTTCCATACCTTGTTCTCTAAGCTCCTCGTTAAAGCCATATTGGTCAGCAAGAATCTGAAAAGCTTTCTTGCTCATCAGTGTTTTTGCTTCTTCCATCTTTTCAGCACCTACTTCATTCTTATACTTATCCATTAAAGCAAATAGGTCTTTAAAAATAACAGGGCTGATAGATGAGGTATCAAAAATGGTATTGTCCAAATCCAATATTAAAGCACGAATCATATTCTCTATTTAAGATAGAGATAAACATTAGTGCAGGCTTATAGTTTCGGTTATCTGTATAAGTTTAAAGTTGGTTACTGTGCTTGTTTGATAAGTTTTATCGGGATGAATTTAAGTTTTAAGCCTAATCTGGCGCATAATAGTGTCAGTCGCACCAATATGGTTCTCCGTATAATAATGGGCTGCCTGACCTGCTTCCTGTAAAATCTCAGGGTGCTGAATTAATCGGTCAACTACATCCTGCAACTCATCATTGTTTCGGATGCTGAATCCGGCTTTTTGTTCAATCAAATCGTGAGCTTCTTTAAACTTGGCGTAATTAGAGCCGAAAATAACAGGGAGGCCAAAAGCTGCTGCTTCCAGCGTGTTGTGAATACCCGCACCAAACCCACCCCCTATATAAGCTATACTACCATACTGATACAAGGCCGATAGCATACCAATATTATCAATAATCAATACTTGTTTCTCGGATATAGACGTTGGGTAATTAGCTATCTCTGAAAACTTGATGACTGTTCCGGCAGGTAGTAAGGAGATTAGCTTATTAATCTGGGCTGCGTGAATTTCATGTGGAGCAATAATGAACTGCCAGTTGGTATGCTGTTTAACCAGGCCGGCAATCAATTCTTCATCTTGTGGCCAGGTGCTGCCTGCTATAAATACAGGTTTGTCATTTTTAAAAGCTTCTATTTCGGGCAGAGTACGTGGGTGTAGTGCATTAGCCCACACACGGTCGAAACGGGTATCGCCACTTACTGTTACGTTGTGTAAATTTAAAGCAGCCAATAACTGTTCAGAAGCTTGGTTTTGCGTAAAGAAGTGGGTTACCTTAGTTAAAATTTGCCGGTGTAAGCTGCCATACCACTTGAAAAATACTTGTTGCGGCCTGAATATAGCTGATATAACATATAAGGGAATTTGCTGCCGGTGTAGTTCATTAAAGAAATGGTACCAGTACTCATATTTGGTAAAAACAGCAGCAGCCGGCTTTATCGCATGAATAAACTGGCGGGCATTACTTGCGGTATCCAGTGGCAGGTAGTAAACAGCATCAGCCAGTGGCGTATTCTTGCGAATTTCATATCCCGATGGAGAAAAGAAGGTTACCACAATTTTATAACTGCTATATTGCTTACGGGTAGCTTCCAGTACTGGCCGCCCCTGTTCAAACTCGCCTAAAGAGGCAAAATGGAACCATATACTCTGCTGAAAATCTGTAACTTTTTGCTCTTGTCTTCCGTTTAGCCAGCGTTTAGCTTTGGTATTCCAAATTGATGCAATTTTCGCGATGAAGTAATAAAGTTGTACACCAATGTTGTATAATACCAGCATCAAATTCAAGAATTAGTATTTTAGTCGGGCATAAAAGTATACAATTCAACAAGTAAAAGGAAAGAAGATATGAGAATAGCAGTCGTGGGGACGGGGTATGTGGGTCTGGTTACCGGCACGTGTTTAGCGGAGACGGGCAACGAGGTGGTGTGTGTAGACATCAACCAGAAGAAAGTAGAGATGATGCAACAAGGGCAGCTGCCCATCTATGAGCCGGGGCTGGAGCAGCTCTTTCACCGCAACATTGCCCAGGGCCGCCTACGTTTTACCACCTCGCTCTCGGAGGGCATCGAAGAGGCCAAGATCATCTTTTTAGCCCTGCCTACCCCGCCGGGCGGCAATGGCGCCGCAGACCTGAGTTACGTACTGGGTGCCGCAGCTGATATTGCCGGGCTTTTGACCAGCTATAAAGTGATTGTGACCAAGTCTACCGTTCCGGTAGGCACAGCCGATAAGGTGACTGCTATCATGCAGCAGCACATTCGTGAAGGGGTGAGCTATGCCGTAGTGTCTAACCCCGAGTTTTTGCGCGAGGGCGTAGCCGTAGAAGACTTCATGAAGCCGGACCGCGTAGTGGTGGGTACCTCCGATGAGCGGGCCCGCAAGCTGATGGCCGAGCTGTACGGCCCTTATGTACGCCAGGGTAACCCCATCATCTTTATGGATGAGCGCTCTTCGGAACTGACCAAGTATGCGGCCAACTCCTTTTTAGCTACCAAGATCTCCTTTATGAACGAGATTGCCAACCTGTGCGAGCGCGTAGGCGCCGACGTGGACATGGTGCGCAAGGGCATCGGCGCAGATGAGCGCATCGGCAGAAGGTTCTTGTTTGCCGGCATTGGTTATGGCGGCAGCTGCTTTCCGAAAGACGTACAGGCGCTGGCCAAATCAGCCGAGGAAAACCACTACGACTTCAAGATCCTGGATGCGGTGATGGACGTCAACCAAACCCAAAAGCGCATGCTGGTAGAAAAAGTAAGCAACTACTACCAGGGCGATCTGAGCGGCAAGCACTTTGCCTTGTGGGGACTGGCCTTTAAGCCGGAAACGGATGACATCCGTGAAGCCCCGGCACTGGAGATTATTGATGCGCTGCTTTCGGCAGGCGCTACGGTGTCGGCCTTTGACCCGGAAGGCATGAACAATGTCAAAGCGCTGCTGGGCGAGAAGATTACCTTTGCCGAGAACCCGTATGCAGCGCTGGAAGGCGCCGATGCACTGCTGATTGTTACCGAGTGGCAGCTGTTCCGTACGCCGGACTTTGAGCGCGTAGGCTCGCTGCTGAAAGCCAAGGTCATCTTTGATGGGCGTAATTTGTACGACATTCAAAAGATGATTGACTGCGGCTTTTACTACAACTCCATCGGCCGCAAGGTGGTGGGCCGGGAACAAGTTGTAGAAAGTAGTAAGGCTTAAGTATTGAGTAAAAAATAGAAAGTAACCAGTAACCAGTAACCCTTCTACCGTATACTCTTAAACGAAAGACCCTCATAAAAAAAGAAAGGGTAAGCCAGCGGAGAAAAGTTCTTTAGGCTTGCTGGGTTTACCCTTTTAGTAGATAGCTTTAGCGCACTGATCCGATTTCATAACGCATTCAACTATTCAATAGCATTACCATTATGACTAACCTGCAAGGTAAAAGAGTACTCATCACGGGTGCAGCCGGTTTTCTGGGCTCGCACCTCTCGGACCGCTTTATTAAGGAAGGCTGCCGGGTGGTGGGTATGGATAACCTCATTACCGGCGATCTGCGCAACATCGAGCATTTGTTTAAGCTCGAGCAGTTCGAGTTTTATAACCATGACGTATCCAAGTTCGTGCACGTACCGGGCGAGCTGGACTACATTCTGCATTTTGCCTCACCGGCATCTCCCATCGACTACTTAAAGATCCCGATCCAAACACTCAAGGTAGGTTCCTTAGGCACGCATAACCTGTTGGGACTGGCCCGGGCCAAAGGCGCGCGCATCCTGGTGGCTTCCACCTCGGAGGTGTATGGCGACCCTTCGGTAAACCCGCAGCCTGAGGAGTACTGGGGCAACGTGAACCCGGTAGGCCCCAGAGGCGTGTATGATGAGGCTAAGCGCTTTCAGGAAGCCATCACTATGGCTTACCACACCTTTCACGGGCTCGAAACGCGCATCGTGCGCATCTTTAACACGTATGGCCCTAGAATGCGGCTGAATGACGGACGGGTGCTGCCAGCTTTCATTGGTCAGGCGCTGCGCGGTGAGCCGCTTACCATGTTTGGAGACGGTAGTCAGACGCGCTCGTTTTGCTACGTGGATGATCTGGTGGAGGGCATTTACCGGCTGCTGCTGAGCGATTACGTGCAGCCTATGAACGTGGGCAACCCCGATGAGATTACCATCCGGGAGTTTGGCGAGGAGATCATCAGGCTCACCGGCACCGATCAGCAGCTCATCAGTAAGCCGCTGCCCACCGATGACCCTAAGCAAAGAAGGCCGGACATCACCAAAGCCAAGGCGCTGCTGGGCTGGCAGCCCAAGGTAAGCCGGCAAGAAGGGCTCAAGATTACCTACGAGTACTTCCGCTCGCTGCCTGAACACGAAATTCAACATAAAGAATTTACACAGTTCATTAAGTAATTCTTTTACTACCTTGCATAGCAAATTTCCATTTATGAAAAAGATATTAGTAACTGGGGGCCTGGGTTTTATAGGTTCTCACACGGTAGTAGAATTAGTAAAGGCAGGGTATGAGCCTGTTATTGTAGATGATTTATCCAATTCACATATTAGCATACTTGACCAGTTAGCCACGATAATCGGCTTTAAACCGGTTTTTCACCAAGTTGATTTGGCCGATGAGGCAGCTGTAAGGCAATTAACAATCACCGAGCCTCAAGTAGAAGGTATTATTCACTTTGCTGCTTTTAAGGCAGTGGGCGAATCAGTGCAGTTTCCATTGAAATATTACCGGAACAATTTTTATTCACTGGTTAACTTGCTGAATGCTTATTACGGTAAATCATTAAATTTTGTGTTTTCATCCAGCTGTACTGTTTATGGCCAGCCAGACCAGTTACCCGTTACTGAAGATGCACCTGTAAAGCCAGCGCAATCACCTTACGGCAACACTAAACAAGTGGCCGAAGAGATATTGAAAGACATGATTGCATCAGGCAGCAACTATAAAGTAATATCATTACGTTATTTTAACCCGGTAGGTGCTCATGAATCAGCGCTGATCGGTGAGTTGCCATTGGGTGTTCCTCAAAACTTGGTACCGTTTATTACACAAACAGCCATTGGTAAACGTGAAAAGGTTACCGTTTTCGGTGATGATTATAACACTCCTGATGGTAGCTGCATCCGCGATTATATTCATGTGGTAGATTTAGCAAAAGCACATGTGGCCGCGCTGAAGTTAATGGAGCAGGATAGCTTTACCGGGTATGATGTGTTTAACATAGGTACAGGTAAAGGCACCTCAGTACTGGAAATTATACAAGCTTTTGAACGGGCAACCGGCGTAAAACTGAATTATACTGTAGGCCCGCGCCGGGGCGGCGATGTGGAACAGGTTTGGGGCGATGTAACAAAATCAACCGAAAAGTTGAACTGGAAAGCCGAATTAGACGTCGACACTATGATGTCATCAGCCTGGGCATGGGAAAAAGCTATTGCACAAAAGGCTTTGTAATTTAATTTATATTTGGGCATGAAAAAAATTATCATCACCGGCGGTGCTGGTTTTATTGGTTCGCATGTAGTACGTAGGTTTGTAAAATCACATCCTGAGTATCAAATCATCAACCTGGATAAATTAACCTATGCAGGTAATCTGGCCAATTTGAAAGATATAGAGAATGAATCCAACTATCGTTTTGTAAAAGGCGATATTGTGGATGCTGAATTTATAAATTCTCTTTTTGAAACAGAACAGCCTGATGCGGTTATTCACCTGGCTGCCGAGTCGCATGTGGATCGATCTATTACCAATCCGCTGGAGTTTGTGATGACTAACGTAGTGGGTACCGTAAACTTGTTAAACGCTGCACGCTATTATTGGAAAGACCGGTATGAGGATACCCGTTTTTACCATGTATCAACCGATGAGGTGTATGGTACCTTAGGTGAAAACGGTATGTTTACAGAAGAAACGCCTTATGATCCGCACTCACCTTATTCGGCTTCTAAAGCTAGTTCCGACCACATGGTAAGAGCTTACCAGGATACTTATGGAATGAATACGGTAATTTCTAATTGTTCTAACAATTACGGTTCTTTTCATTTTCCTGAAAAGTTAATTCCGCTGTCTATTCATAACATCAAGCAGAATAAATCCATCCCGATTTATGGTAAGGGTGAAAACATACGCGACTGGTTGTGGGTGGAAGACCATGCACGAGCTATTGATGTAATTTTCCATCAGGCTAAATCTGGCGAAACGTATAACATTGGTGGTCATAACGAGTGGAAGAATATTGACCTGATTAAATTGCTTTGCCAGATTATGGACAGAAAGCTAGGCCGGGAACCAGGTACTTCTGAAAAGCTGATTACCTATGTAACCGATCGCGCGGGTCATGATTTGCGCTATGCCATTGATGCTACCAAGCTGAAAACCGAACTGGGCTGGACCCCAAGCATTACGTTTGAACAAGGCCTGGAAAAAACAGTAGAGTGGTATCTGGATAATGAACAATGGTTAAATGATGTAACTTCAGGCCATTATCAGCAATATTATGAAGAACAATATACGCAGAGATAACGTATACCATGCTAAATTCAATTTAGCCTCTGATTTTTAAACTATAGAAACAGTAAAGCAGGTACCTTGATCAAGTACCTGCTTTTTTTATTTGCAACATTTTTAATGCGCGTACTCCTTTTCGGCCAGATAGTAATAAGGCCAGAATAAATGATGCGTAAAAACATTTTTAGTATCATCCGGAAACTTTTGCCGGTAATCAGCATTGGGCATCAGAATAATAGGTGTACCGCACGATACATATAAGTTGGTAGGAGCGTAAGCTGGTTCAGTAAATTGCGGCAATGTTTTTTTAATGAACTTATATACCAGATGCCCCAAATATTTTTGATTGTTTTTTACCGCTCTTACCGGCGGCTTTGCTAAACGGTTATACACATGTTTGATATATAGCCTAATCAGTAACGATTGGTTTTTGGTGCCTTCATTAATGTTACTGAACGGATTCAACGTATTAAAATCATGAACAGTTTGAATAGAAAAAGGAGTTTCGGGCACCCAATCGGCAGCATTGGTAATGGCTATGCCCCAGCCACCACGAGTTAGGTAATTATAGGCATACGCATAATAGGTATTACCTGGTTTAGGAGGGGCACTGCTGTAAACCTTAAAACGGATATCGGCAGGTAATTGCTTTCGTTGCTGTAAATCAGCTAAATAGGAGCGGAGTAAAAAGCTGATAGCCGCACCCTGGCTATGCCCCATGATAATAAAATCATGAATGTTTTGCTCCCGGTACAATTTGGTAATTTGTGGTACAATGGTTTTTGATAAGTTGGCTAGTCCTAACAACCAGCCTATATGTACAGCTGCTCTCGGGTTATCGGCCAAATGGTAGTTAAAGGTAGTGGTGTCATCAATATGGAGATGCCCGGTGGCTGGCACCATGGCCGCATAAAAGTTTTCCAGCCAGCTCACGTTTTCGGCTGTAGTTCCTCGTATACTGATTACCGCTGTTTGGTGGTTATTAATCCATAAATCCCAACGGTTGTTCAATGGCCCAACTGCCGAACGATAAATCATGTGATAAGTTTGTGGCTTGGGCACATGGTCGTTCTTCATCGCCGTATCCACCTGCTGGCGCGATATGCGCAGCATCTCCAAATACTCTTGAATATCAAAGCCGGGCTTTAATTGTGCCTGTGTATTTAAACACAACAGTAAACCACTTACAAATAAAATTAAATGCTTCATGTAAATAACTATGTCGATAGCAACCTGCCGATATTGTGTTTTGTTTAATTACATTTAACTATAGCCGTAAAAAACAGCAGCCGCATAGTAAAACTATGCGGCTGCCATTATATACAGGATTAAAAAACTAATTACACGGAAAACGAAGTGCCACATCCGCAGGTGCTGGATGCATTAGGGTTGTTAAAGGTAAAACCACGTGCATTCAGGCCATCTTGAAAATCAATCTGCATACCCACCAGGTATAAGCCATGAGCTTTATGCATATAAACTTTAACGCCTTCAATGAAGTATTCTTGGTCACCGTCTTTTTTCTGATCAAAACCTAATACGTAATTCATGCCAGCGCAACCGCCACCTTCAACGCCTACACGCAGGCCAAAATCATCACTCAGTTCTTGTTGATCTTTTAACTTTTTTAATTCCTTAACGGCACCTTCGGTAAAAGTAACCGGTGCAAGTTCAGTGGCAACAGCTATACTCATGGTATTAAATTTTATTTGCTTTAAACAAATATAAGTTAAAATGCAGATTTTTGTTACCCGCATCCCATTTAATGACGAATAGCTAACATTATCTTATGAACAACATAGCCATTTACAGCTTACTGCTTGATATTATTAAACTCACCATGGCCGGTATAGGTACCGTATGGGTAGCTTTTTACCTGGTTAAACCTTATCTGGATAAAACAGAGCGGCTGCGCATACTGGAACTTAAAAAAGCTGCCGATAGCCAAACACTGCCTTTGCGGCTACAGGCTTATGAGCGCCTGGTGCTGTTTATTGAACGTTGCAATCCGGCTAGTTTATTGATTAGATTGGGTGGTACTACCCTCAGTGCAACAGAGCTGTATCAGGTAGCTGCCAATGAGGTGCGCGAAGAATTTCAGCATAACTTAACCCAGCAAATTTACGTAAGCAGCCGAGCTTGGGTTGTTACCCGCAGGCTGAAAGATGACACATTAAATTTACTGAACAACACGCTGCAAGGCTTGCCGGCCGGCGCTACTGGCCTGGATTTTAGTCGGGCGGTGTTAACCAACTTAAGTCAGCTGGAAGATAACCCTTACGACTTGGCTACAGGTTTAATTCATAAAGATTTAGATGAATTATTTAACTAATCTGAAAGTTGCACTCTCTTGTTAGCGGACTTTGTAGTAAGCTGTTTATCAGTAATGTAGCGTAAAAACTATAGTGTCCTTTTTACAGTAGATGCCCGGTTTTTGAATAATCGGGCTCTAAAAATAATATATACCGCATCCTCAGTAACTTATATTTTGAAAAGGAGTGAAGGGTATTTTGTGGCGTAAGTATTGATGTAAATTCAGTGTTAAGCAAAGGTTGCTTTACTGCGCAGCCTTGAAAATGTACCTTTTATTTAGGTAGTCTTAAACCATAAAATTATTCAGCAGTCTGTTTAGATTGTATGGAGGTATGTATGGTATGAAAGCGTAATCGCGTACTTGATATAGAGTAAAAAATGCACCTGTGCAAATTTTTTATTTTATTTTTTAATTGACTTTTTTTTCGAAACTTCGATGTTCCGTAGCGGCGCCAATCAATGTGGAGCGAGGGTTTGGAAATCAGTATTTTATCTTGAACAATATGGAAAAAACTTGTACTAACGTTTGGAACAGCTGCTTGCAGATCATAAAAGATAACATACCGGCTCAAAGTTTTAAAACGTGGTTCGACCCTATTAAAGCTTTGAGGTTGGAAGGAAGCGTGCTAACCATACAAGTACCAAGTTTATTTTTTTACGAATGGCTGGAAGAACATTACGTAGGCTTACTGCGTAAAACTATTAAAAAACAGCTGGGCGATGAAGGTCGGCTGGAGTATAATATCGTAGTGGAGCAATCGTCATCCAGCAAGCCTTTTACCACCAATATGCCCTCAAATGGAAACGGTGCTGAAGCCAAGAATCAATCCATGCCGATACCTATTTCTATAAATAAAGATATCAAGAACCCTTTTGTTATACCTGGCTTGAAAAAGTTGCATGTTGACCCACAATTAAATCAACACTATACTTTTGAAAACTTTGTAGAGGGGGATTGTAATCGTTTAGCCCGCTCGGCAGGCTATGCAGTAGCTGCTAAACCAGGTGGTACTTCTTTTAACCCGCTCATGATTTACGGTCATGTAGGTTTAGGTAAAACTCACCTGGCACAAGCTATCGGTAATGAAATTAAACGTACACTGCCTGATAAGCTGGTTCTATATGTATCGTGTGAGAAATTTACCCAGCAGTTTGTAGATGCTCTGAAACATAATAACATTAATGACTTTGTGAACTTTTACCAAGCCATTGATGTACTGATTATGGATGATGTGCACAACTTTGCCGGCAAAGAAAAAACACAGGATTTCTTTTTCCACATTTTCAACCATTTGCATCAATCGGGCAAGCAGCTGATTATTACTTCAGATAAAGCGCCTAAAGATTTAGCTGGTTTAGAAGAACGTTTGTTATCACGTTTCAAGTGGGGCCTCTCTGCCGATTTGCAAATGCCTGATCTGGAAACCCGTATGGCAATCTTGAAAAACAAAACTTATCAGGATGGTATTGAGTTGCCGGACGATGTAATTGAATACGTAGCCCACAACATTGATAACAACGTGCGTGAACTGGAGGGTGCTATGGTATCGTTACTGGCACAATCAACCCTGATGCGCAAGGAGATTGATTTGAACCTGGCTAAATCAATGCTGAAAAACTTTGTGAAGCATTCTTCCAAAGAAATATCAATCGAGTACATCCAGAGCTTAGTTTGCGAGTATTTTGAAGTACCGGTAGAAATGGTAAAATCACAAACCCGTAAGCGAGAAATTGTACAGGCTCGCCAAATATCTATGTATCTGGCTAAAGCGCACACCAAAAGTTCACTGAAATCTATTGGTAACTTTTTCGGTGGTCGGGATCACTCTACAGTTATTTATGCTTGCCAAACGGTAGAAGATTTAATTGATACCGATAAGAAGTTTAAAGGTTATGTAGCCGATATTCAGAAAAAGCTGAAAATGGCTTAATAATATGCTCCCTTTTACTAACCAATTATAAACCCAGGCCCTGCCACTTGTGCAGGGCCTTTTTATTTTCAGTAAGATTTGTTTTTAGTGGAAGCTTAGTGGATTTGACTGCTATATTTAAAATACTTCGCCCAAATTCACGAACAAGCCACGTGAGCCTTTAATACCTACGCCATAATCAATAGCTACGTTGGTATTAGAGTGCTTGTTAATTTTTACACGCAAACCTGCGCCGGTGGCAGGTGCAAAGCCTGAAAATTTATTATCAGGATAGTTGGTAAACGTTTGCCCGTTGGCAAATACCACACCACCAAATAAGCCATTGGGTGTTATACCAAACCGGTATTCACCCTCAATGTACAACATATCGCGGCCACGAAATCGACCTTGTTCATAACCCCGGCCACTGTTATTATAGGTGTCTTGCCCGGTGGCGGGTAAATCCAGGTAAGGGGTTTGGGCCGAGCTGAGCCAGACCATGCTCCAAAATGCCAATACGTTGTTGGAAGTAGGCGAGGGCCTGAAATATTTACGTATATCAATCAGTAATGAACGCCAGTTAGTGTTGCTATTTAACAGTGTTGAGTTTTGTCGATAAATTACACTGGCATAAGCACCATTGAGTGAGTTAATGGAATTTTTGCGGTTATCAAACAAAAAATTCAATACCAAGCCTGATGAGGTAGAGGTAGTAGTTTGCCCATAAGCTTTAAAATCATCGCGGGTGCTGGTTTCGGTTGGGTCTTGTGTAATATTGTAATGATAGTCCAGATTGTAGCCTATGCCTAAATAATAATCTGTAACCAGTTTTTTGAAAAAAGTACCATAAGCCCGTACGTAATTGTAAACCAAATCGTATTCGTTAGCGGATGGCGTTCGGGTACCTAAACCATAGTTGTCTGTCGGGAACTTTTCCCACCGTATATCTGAAGTAAACTTATACTGATTACCGGGCGACCAAATTTCCCAACGGTTAACAAAAATGCGTTGTTGCCGAGTATCAAAAACGAGCTCTGCATTAATAGAGGATAAGTTTTCCAAATGTCTTTTACCTGTATAAAATGCAGCATTAGCTACGGCATCTGCTGCTAAGCCGGTAGAGAGTGAGTAGCCGGCTGATGGTACAACCGAAAAATTTAGCCGTTTGGCAGCTTGGTTATTTCCTGTGGCTTCCTTCTTGTGTAATATCCTACCTAGTACATCAATAGCATCTACTTGTTTTGATGAATCAGTAACCGGCTGTAAAACGGTATCTTTTTTTAAAGTTTGCGCAGTTGAATGATGGTTTATGCATAGCAATCCACTGATAAGAACAGGAATAACAGCAGCTTTTAAGATGGATAGTTTAATCATTTAAACTTGCGGACAAAAGGTATAAGTTTTGAGTACTACTATCTGGTATAATTTAGATAGCTACTTTATTACAAGCTACAACAAGTTAGCATAAACTAAGTTGTAAGCAAAAACAGGCAGTTGAAAAGAAAGTATTTAGGCTGACTTAGTTTTTTAAACGAATTGCTGTTAAGCAAGTGCGTTCAGCTTCATGAGTGCATAGAACAAAGTGGTGCAGTGCAAAGCTTGAGCTATTTTGTTATCAGCTAATAGTTGCTTTACTTCATCAATAGTATATTCTTCCACAATAATTTCTTCCTGCGCATCCAACTCCTGTTCTTGCACCTTAATGCCGCCTGTAGCTAAAAAGCAGTAAGTGAGGTTATCGGCAGTAGATGGATTGGCGTATATGGTACTTAGAAGTTCAAGATTGTCAAACTGATAACCGGTTTCTTCCAACAGTTCACGGCGCATACCCATTTCAGGTGTTTCTCCGGCTTCGAGTACACCACCGGGTATTTCTAACGATACAATGCTTGCCGCATGTCGGTATTGCCGTACCATAATAATTTTCTGATCGACGGTTACAGCTACTGCGTTAACCCAATTCGGATATTCCAGTACATAATAACCCGGTACAAAGCGCCCATCGGGCATACGGCATTGGTCAACCCGCAAAGTAGCCCAGGGGCCACGATGAATATATTCGGATGAGAGAACTTCCCATTTTAAATCAGGCATGCTGTTGCTTTAAATATTGATTGATCTGGTTTCGGCGACTGATGTTTTCGAATGATTGAACGTGATAGTGCTGTTCCAACCGGTCAAAAATGATTAATACTTTCTGTAAAGTAGTTAGTGTGGCCTGATCAGCAGTGAAGGGTTCAGCCTCTAAATACAACATTTGGGCTAAGCCATCCAGCTTTTGTGCGTTATAATTTCTTTGTTCCAGCAGCGCACCAAAATCAGCATTGCTTAACTGCAATAGTGTATTTTCATCCAAGCCAAATTCAGCAGATAAGCTTTGTTGATAAAGTTGTTTTGCTTCATCCGGGTTGGTATTCTTTAAACCCAGAAGTTTGGCAATTAACTGCGCAAACTTTTGGGCTTCATCTGCAATTAGATCTTTTCTATACATAAATAATAAAGTTTACCAGCTACCACTGCTGCCACCACCGCCAAAGCTGCCGCCGCCAAAGCCACCGAAACCGCCGCCTCCGCTACTACCACCGCCAAAGCCGCCACCGCCGCCCCAGCCACTGCCTCGGCTACCGCCGCCACCCAGCATGTTGCCAGCTAAAAACCACCAAAACGGACTAGAACTACCACGACTGCCAATAACCTGGCCACCACCACCGCCACCCCGGTTCCGGAAAACCAGGATAAGTACTACAACAATAATGATGATAATGACCACAGCACTACCACCGCCGCCATCATCAGTTTGCTTTTGTTGGTTTGGATCAGCTTTGAATTCACCTTTCAGGTACTTGAAAATATCAGTAGTAGCTGCATCTAGCCCGGCAAAATAGTTGTTTTGCTTAAAGTTAGGCTTAATATCTTGCTGTATAATGGTTTGTGTAGCCGCATCGGTCAAAGCGCCTTCTGCACCGTACCCCGTTTGTATGGTTACTTTATGGTCGTTTAATGCTACCAGCAGCAGTACGCCGTTGTTTTTACCTTTTTGCCCGATGCCCCATTTACGGCCCAACATGGTGCCATACTCATCAATATCATAGTCGCCAATTGATTTTATGATGACTACCGCTAACTGTGTTGAAGTAGAATCATTATAAGCCACCAGCTTATCTTCCAGCCTTTGCTTTTCATCAGCCGATAGCGTGTTGGTATAGTCATTAACCAGCGTATTGGGCTTTTCCGGAAAATCTTGCGCGAGGGCTGTGTAACCTAAAGTAAGTAAGGTAACAAACAGCCATAATCTTTTCAGCATCTTGTAAGTTTTATTCGCCATCCATAAAGGCAATATCGTCTGATAATTCGTTTTTATCTTTCTCCCGGTAAGGAAAGTAAGTTTTTAGTTGCTGTCCGGCTTCTAAAACGCCGGCTACAATACCACCTACCAAATCGCCTTGTTTAAAAAGGCTTAGCATATCTTCCTTAGTTAAATCCCAAAAGTCGTCTGGTACAGCCTGGTTAATGCCTACATCGCCAATAATAGCAAACTGCTTATCGGTAGTGGCTATATAAATGAGTACGCCGTTACGGTCGTGAGTTGTATGCATGTCCAGCTTTTTAAAGCAAACCGCAGCCCGATCAAGCGGATTGTTCGGACACTTCTTTTCTACACAAACCCTAATCTCGCCCGATGTATTCTTTTCGGCCTGCTCTATAGCGCGGCGTATGCGCTGCTGCTCGTCTTCATTAAATATTGGCATATTGAGTAAGATTGAAGGACTGAGAGATTGAACAATTGAAGGAAGGTAAGATTAGAGAGCAATGCTAAAATAATAGCTAATCAGCCTCTTAATCTTACCATCCTTTATATACTAGTTAACTTAGAACTGTACTTTAGGGGCGCTTTGCGCATTGGCTTCAGCTTGGAAATAACCTTTAGGCTGAAAACCAAACATTTTAGCTGTTAGGTTAGCCGGGAACGACCGTATTTTGCTGTTGTAAGCTTGTACAGAGTTGTTAAAATCCATACGTGCTACACTAATGCGATTTTCGGTACCTTCCAGCTGGCCTTGCAGCGCAGTAAAGTTATCATTAGCACGCAGGGTAGGGTAGGCCTCAGTTACACTTAGCAATCTACCTAAAGCTGTACTTAATTCACCTTGTGCTTGTTGGTATTTTTGTACGTTTTCAGGTGTTAATTTACTAGGGTCAATCTGTACGGAAGTTGCTTTAGCACGTGCTTCAGTAACAGCAGTTAAGGTGCCTTTTTCAAAGTTTGCTACGCCTTTTACAGTAGCTACCAGGTTCGGTATCAAATCGGCCCGGCGCTGATACTGGCTTTGTACAGTTCCCCATTTGGCTTTGGTGTCTTCGTCCATTTGCACGATGCCATTGTAGCTGCACGAACTGAATGACATGGCTACCATAATTAACAGAACGGCTGAGAATAGTTTTTTCATCTTTTACAGGTTTTTGTTTAAAGTTGAATTTTAGTACTTGGATTACAAATGTTGTACCGTTGTTACAACTTATTGTATGGAATGCCAAAATATAAAATATGTTTGCTTTCAGGCTATTAATATGCGTGCGTGATTAGCGTAGGTAAGAAAAGTAGCTAAATCGCTTCTGAAATTGCGCCTGAGTTGCACCACATAGTGAGTTTAGTTATCCTCCTCAGCTTTTTACTGTGTACAAAATATTTACCTTTGGCACATCGTTATCCACCCTGAATGGCCGCTACCCTGAACAATCCTAGCCGGAATGCCGACCGCCTGATTGGCTGGTTTTTACTGGTTTGGACGTTGCTGAACATTTTACAGGCAACCACGCTGGGCCTGCATTCTGATACCGCTTATTATTGGATATACTCCCGCTTGCTGGATTGGGGCTACTATGATCATCCGCCGATGGTAGCCATTTTTATCCGTATTGGTTATAGCCTGATTCATCAGGAACTTGGGGTAAGGCTGATGACGGTGTTAACCAGCACGTTATCCATGTATGTGCTTTGGCTGATTGCCAAAAGGTATAAAGCTGATGCACGGTGGTTTGTGCTGATTGTACCGGGTATTTTGATCTTCCACATTTATGGTTTTACTACCACGCCCGATGCCCCGCTGCTTTTCTTTACCATATTATTCTACTATGTATATCAGCGTTACCTGGATCGGGATAGCTGGGGTATTGCGCTGCTGCTAGCCTTGGTAATAGCTTGCTTGCTATACAGTAAGTACCATGCCGTACTGCTCATATTTTTTACCCTGGCAGCTAATCTGAAGTTGCTGAAACGACCATCATTCTGGCTAATTCCGGTACTGGCAGCCTTGCTATATGTGCCCCATATTTTGTGGCAGATACAACATGGCTATCCTTCTATCAATTACCACTTGTTTGAGCGCTCATCCGAAACGTATGATTTTGCACATACCTATCTGTATTTGCCAGGGCAGTTGCTGATGGCAGGACCCTTAATTGGCTGGTTTCTGTTTTACTATGCCTGGGGTACCCGAAATACCGATAATTTTACGCGCTGCCTGCTGGTTAATAGCTGGGGAACTTTCCTGTTCTTCTTAATTAATACCTTAAAGGGGAATGTGCAACCGCACTGGACATTGATTGGATTTGTACCACTGGCATTGTTGGTGTTGATTCGTATTCAGCGCAATCAACCACCAAAATGGTTCTACCGGTTGGCTATGGTAAACCTGGTTGTTATTGTTGCTTTCAGACTGTTGTTGGCAATGGGATTGCCCTACATTAAAAATCTACGTCCGGTTCGCAGCTATTTTGGTTATCCGGAATGGGCACGGCAAGTACATGAAAAAGTGGGGAATGCTTATGTAATTATGGCCAATGGTTTTCAGGAGCCATCAAAATACAATTACTATACCCGCAGCTTAAAAGGTTTTTCTTACGATGCACGCAGTTATCGCCGTACCCAGTATGACCTTTGGCCTATTGAAGATAGCCTGCAACACCAACGCGCTTATTACCTGAGCACTGTACCGCTGGCTGGTATTACTACGGATACCCTGCATACTGCTAAAGGCATTTACTATGGTACTTGGATAAATGATGTACGTACTTATCAGCGCATAGATATTCGGATTACGAATTACAAGTTATCTGCCCGGCCTCGTCAGCCCTTAACATTTAATTTGATGTTAACCAATCCATACCCGTTTGCTGTTGATTTTAGTAATGTGGGGCAAACTCATCCGGCATATTTAGCCGCGTGCTTTTTTCAAGGGGAAGAGCAAACGTATGCGCAACTGGCCGATAGTGCCTTTAATCAGCTTAAAATACCTGCACATCAAACGGCTACTTATACATTGCATGTAAATGCGCCGCCTAAACCGGGCAAGTATGATTTGATATTTTCTTTACGTACTACGCCGTTTCCGGGTGGGCGTAACAGCCGTATTGTTAACTTTACCGTTCAATAATTTAATTTCACTGTATGTTTAAAAAACTTTACCTGATCATATTTTTTTGCATAAGCGCCGTTGCTGCACAGGCCCAGATAATAGATAGCTTGGATGTGCATTTCAACGGTTTTAGTTTTTTAGATAACCGCGAGTATAAAGCATTTACCGAGCGTTCGCGCACGTACTCAGGTACCCGGGTGGCGCTTGATTTTGGCTTGAACCTGGATAGCCTTAACCATTTCCGGGTAGGGATAAACGGCATACATGAGTATGGTGCACATCCATACTTTTTGAAAGTGGACCCTGTAGCTTATTACAGCTTTGAAAGCCATAAATGGTTGTTTAACGCCGGTATGTTTCCACGCGCTGGACTAATTGATAACTTTCCCCGCGCTTTACTGAATGATACTTTACGGTACTACCGCCCTAATCTGGAAGGTTTGCTGACCCGCTACCAAACTGAATACGGTTATGAAACCCTTTTTCTGGATTGGGTGAGCCGCCAAACCGTTACTGACCGTGAACAGTTCATCTTTGGTTTATCCGGCAAATACCTGCCCGACCCTTACGGCCCCTTTTATTTGCAACACTATTTCATGATGTTGCATGATGCAGGCCCGTCAGTATCTATTCCGGGTGATCACATTCGGGATAATGGCGCTGGTCAAATCCGCTTGGGTATGGATTTCAGTCACAAAACTTTTTTTGATTCCCTTTCGGTAGAAGCTGGTGGTATGATATCATTAGAACGTGTTCGGCACAATACTAGTGGCGGATTCAGTAAACCCTTAGGCTTTGTAGCCAGTGCTTATGCCAGCTATCATCGTTTGGGTTTATTTGATGAGTTCTATGCTGGTCAGGGTCACCATGTCACCTATGGTGATGCTTTTTACGAGAAGAAACTATATAACCGGCTGGATATTATTTACTCTCCGTTTATTTTCAAGCACCTGAAAGGCCAGTTTATCCTGAGCTTGCACCAATCGCCAGGACAATTAGGCGACAGCCAGCAGGCATTCCGCATTGTTTATGATTTAGGGCGTAAAACGATAGCTCGGTTTAAAGATTAAATTAAAGAGCTACTTCCTTCTGCATGGAGTAGGGTTCATAACTTCTCATTAGCATCATAAAATAACTAACTTGCTAGCATAGGGGGGCGAATAATTTTTTATAGTGATATTATCTCACTAAAACAATTTGTTGTATTGCACTCGAATATCCTTTGCCTCTTACCAAGAGGCAAGCTCATGCTGATTAGGTGATAATTTTTTGTGAGTTGAATTAAGACAACCAGGTTTTTTTAAACATATTATCATTCTCGCTGCCGCACTTTCCTGCTTACTACTCCCCGTGCACCAGCACAGGGATGAAAGAGTAATAAGTAACCTTTTGAATTCCAACAACCCTGCTAAGGTAGAATCTTATAGAGCGTTTTAGCCGTGTTCAGGTATATGTTATTTGAACCATCTAATGCCATTCCGTAGATGGCTTCACCAAATGGATTGAGGTGCATGTCAGACACCATGCCATCTTTAATCTTATAAATCTTGTCGTACGTAGAAATAAGAATGTTATTCGAAGCATCAATAGCCATACCAACCGTGTTGAACGAAATAACGTTATAATAGGGTACGGTGATCTTTATAGTGCTAACGTACCCACCCGCTGTAACTTTCCTCAAATTACCGAGATAGGAATCATCTATTACGTAAAGGTCGCCGGTGCTGGCATCACATAACATGCTGTATATGTAAAGAAAGCTTGCTGCCGTTCCCTGTCCATCTTTCAATCCGTTGGTATAACTCGATCCTGCAGGGTTGTTACTGCCGGCCAATGTGCTTACTGTACCGTTGGCCGTTATTTTACGTATCACTAAGGCATCACTCACATACAAATCGCCAGTTTTGGCATTACGGACGATATGCGTAGGCGACCTGAATTTAGCATCCGTGCCTTGTCCGTCTGCTAGTCCGTTCGTACTTCCGGCAAAAACGCTGACTGCACCGCCGGGCGTTATTTTGTATACCTTTGAGCTGTTTTCGGTAATGCGATATAAAGGTAAATTATGGGGTCCGCTTGGTAACAATGTATAATCATCTCCCGAGGCAACATATACATTGCCGGCCGCATCGGCCACGCAGTCGCCTAAAATAAAATCTTTATCGCCTATGGTTGCTAAGGTATTGATGCCGCCGCCGGGGGTAACCTTAACCACTGTATTTTTTACCGTACCATACATATTGCCTGCGCCATCAAACGAAATGCTTTTCAGGATTGTGCTGGGGAAGGAGGTAAAAGTTGAGGAAAGCACGTTAACATCATTAGAGTAAGTAACAGATTTACCATAAGAAGTTACTACTAATTTACCTGTGCTGGCATTGGGTGGTATAGTCACATTGATTACCCGGCCAGTATACAGATTTCGGTTTACGCCTTGATAAATATTTCCGTTCACTACACCACCAGATGTACTTCCTTCATAGTTAGAGGATTTTAATGAATCTATAGCTATTTTAACGCCATTAAGCATAACCATGTTTTCACTTGGCACCGGGCTGAAGTAAGTGCCCGTGATAACCAATTTACTACCGCGCATGCCCGCTTCGGTATTAAGGTTTGCAATAGTTGGCTCAATTTGCTCTACTTTAAACGGTTTGCCGTAAATAGTGCTTTTCCCATCCATTACGATAGTAAGTGTTGACTCCGTTGTTACAGCAGCATCCGGTATATTGACCACAAATTGGAGAGAGTCGCCTGCAATGGCATTAGCAGTCAGATCATTAAAAAGAACCTTATAGTTTTTGAAATCCTTTTTAAAATTAATCCCAGATATAGCCAACGTGTAAAATGGCTTGCCTGAACTATTAAAAGCTGTATACTGCCAAATGCCTCCTATTACAGGATTAGCTGTTTCTGTTGGTGCGTTTTTTTCTTCCAGTTTATTACTATCTTTTTTACAGCTAAACAGCAATAACAGAAATACTGATAGTAGCAGGCCGGCTGCTTTTTTTGATATGGTTAATGTAAACATGTGAATAAGGAATGTGGTATAAACGTAACGCTAAGCAGTACAAAGTTAAAGGGTTAGCTGATTTTTTCAATTTAAGGTTGCTCTAGATACGCGAATTGCTAGCTGTTTGATTTAGCAGTATCTGGCAGCATATCAATATGTAGCATTGATTAGGCCATTCTTAATTGTTTTACTATCGGCTGCATTACCGGAGGCTGATGTAAGCGTAGCCGTAAACGTCCCTTTAATGGTTCGGTTATTAGGGTCTATAGAGGTAATAACCACAGTGCCTTCTCCTCCGGCATACTCTGTACTTTGATAGCTTATGCGGAACCCATTTCCTAACCTGTAGCCTGAATACGTGATTTTTGATTTTGATGCTCCTTTGCAGGTGTAAGTACCGGGCCCGGTTAAACCATCCAAGGTGATGGAAGGATAATAAGCTGTACGCATATCTTCAGGATAAGTACCGATAGACAACGGACCGATATTGAAAAGGGTGGATGAATAATAACCTTTGAAAAGCCAACCTTCAAAGGTTCCATTGATCTCGTAAGATAAGTAGAAATTGGCTTCCTTGGTTGTAAATTTACCTACATCCGTATTTCTTCCAGCTGTAACAACAGTGTTTACGGAAGCTAGGCCATTATAATGTGGGTCGGTTGAAAAATCTATCTTGTAATTCCCTTCAGGAAGATTGGCCAAGCTAAATGCACCGGTAACCGTATCTGCAGTGCATGAGTATGTTGTGCCTGTTTTCAAAAATAAAACGGTGATCGTTTTTACTGCTCTGATTGGAGAGATCATACCGCTTACGCTGCCGGTATTGGTAGTGGCACCTGATGTACCGGTAGTACTTGTTGTACTGGTGGGAATAATTGATTTCTCTTTTTTAGAGCAACTGTACAAACATGTAACAATGATGAGCAGTGAAAAAATTATTTCTTTCATGGATAAGGCTTTAGCGTTTTGTTTCACGTTTGATACTGCAATACGGTTTAAGTTGAAATTTACTATAAAGTTATCGTATAAGGCTAACCTTATCAATCCCCCAAATTGGGGGATTTTACCAGGGACGTAGAAAGTAAATTATAGTGAACTCCTCTTATGTGCTGGTGCATGCGTGCCGCGTATGCTTTAGCTACCTGTTTCAACAGTGTATAGCTTTAGTAAATTTGCTTGGTGTAGTTTAATAAGGCACACACGGCACGAGTGCGCCAGCACAAGGGCATACCTTTTCAAAATAGACCCTGCCGCTCAGGCTTGCCTTGTTACAACCAGCATCAACGCTAGTGCCTGCAATACCGGCAATCGGTCCGGTTAACGAAAACATTCTTTTATTTAACTCCTTGTTCTATTATAAAAGATACTGAGTTGTTCTTCCTAAGCGGTAGTAGCGAAAGTCGTTAAAAATTCAAAGTAATAGGTAAGGGCACTTTTACAACTTTCTTTACCTATTGAAAGACAACTATCTTATAGGTAAGCACTCTTTGAATCAATCGTAACTAAAGCTATGTAATGACCAGTTGATTACGGCAAACTTATTACAGGTTCGATAATCGATATTCGGATTTTTCTTGGTAGCCCAAGTAGACGTAAAACATACAAGATTCACATCGATTATCTACTGTAATTTTTCATTGTTTTTTGCTTGCTACTGAACAAACGGAATCATGATACATTAGAGTTTGACTTTATATACCGCATCGGAATCCAAATAATAAACGGAACCTCCCGTTATTTGCGTACTTAAAATCATGTAGCCATTTTTATCAATGGTCATTCCAGTGATATATTGACGAGATGGATTTAAATAACTGTTTGAAATTACGCCATCCTTAATTTTATAGATAGTACTATAAACCCCGTAGCCTACCGAGATATAAATAGCGCCCGACGCATCAGCCGCGGTGATCACGGACATGATATAACTATTTGGATTGAGTGCCTTACTGGAAGCGCCAGGTAAAACAGGCATATCAAATGAGGTTATCACTCCACTCGGTGTTATTTTCGTAATAACGCCGCTTCTGCTATTTATGTAATAAACGTCTCCGGTTATAGGATTAGATGCCATTTCATCCGCTATATAATAGGATTGATCGGGACCAATCTTCACTCCGGTAAGAGTACTCACTAAACCTGATGGTGTAATTTTCCTGAGGGCAGTCCCGGCATCGTTAACATATAATGTACCGGTGGTTATGTCTATTTCAAGTCCCATAGGTCTTTGGAATAGTGCGTTGATTCCTTGTCCGTCGGCAAATCCTTTTGTATCACCTGCAAAAACGCTTACCGTGCCTTCAGGTGTTACTTTATATATTTTATTGCTATACTGTGATATAATATACCTTCCCTCAGCATCGAAAGGAGATGAGAGGTAAAAATTGCCTCCTGCGTCCATTACACAGCCGGTAAACCAAGTATTACTTCTATTGTATACAGATACAGGATCAGTACCTATTGACGCAATTGCGCTGTAGGTGCCATTTGGGGCTATTTTAGTAAGCTTATTATATTGAGTGCCAAAAATATTGTCGGATGCATCTACAACCAGGTTTTCCATAGATGGTATTTTCCCGATCACAGCAAATGTTTGTGGAATAATCGTGAAATCATTTTTGTAAGTTAGCGTCTTACCGTGCGTTGTTACAACCAGCTTACCGGTGGAAGCATTTGGCGGTATGGTAAGGTATATATCTGTTAGACTTACCGAATCCAGAGCTGCCGGTATACCATTAATCGTAACGGTAGTTTTAGTAAGTGTAGGGCTGAAATCACTGCCGTGAATACCGATTTTGGCATTACGCATACCGCCTTCCGTCATTAGGCTGATTATTGTTGGATCAGGCGGTACAACTACTAGTTTTTTTGAATAAACAACTTTTTGATCATTAGTCACGATAGTAATAGTGTTTGGGCCCCAATTCGCTTGATCTGGAACTGCAATCATGATGTAGGTTGAGTCTCCTGCAAGTGCCTGCGCAACTACATCATTAAAAAGCACCTTACTATCCTTGAAGTTTTGACTGAAGTTATGGCCATTGACAAATATAAACGTGTTGGGCTTCCCAACAGTATCGGCGATAAGGCTGCCACTGTGGAAATATTTTCCATTATTATATTCAAAGTTTGAGATAACAGGAATGGCTTTGGGTTGCTCGTCAGATTGTCTGTCGTTTTTTTTACACCCTAGAATCAACACTATTGTAAGATATATTAATGCTAATGTGATTTTTTTATTCAATGCAAGGTTGGGCATGATCGTAGATATCTATTTTAAATAAAGCCGATTTTCTTTAACTAGAGTGTATGATTATACATACCATTTACAAAGTTACAACGATATTGACAAGGGGTCAATCCCGCAAATTGGGGGATTAAATCGGAAGGATATTTATTATTTTCTATATAGAAGGCCAAATAATCCTTTCCTCCCTCGTGCTGGCTCACGCGTGCCATATGTGCCATATTTGACTACCGGAGAACGCTAATGCGTTCGGCAGACTAGAGTTTGCAGGCATAGACCTTCGTAGTTTGGAAATTACGAAGAGCAGTAGGTTGATTAAAGAATTACACATAGCAAAAAAAGGTTTATGCCTTAAAATAAAGCATAAACCTTTTCACTTTTGGTGACACTGTTTTACCGGTGTTCACGGGTGTTCACATTACAAAAAAACGAACACTGACAAAACAGTGCCACCACTGCCAATGGTTTGTCAGTGTTACAGGGTGTTACACACTGAAACATGTAACACCTGTAACACTGACAAGAACCTGTCAGTAAAATACAACTCTATAGTAAAGTCACCAGCATGGCGGCACTCATTACTATCATTAGGCCATCCTCAACAATAGTTACCGTGCTCATGGGTAGGTTAAATACCGCACCTAAACAGGCACAACGTATAACTTTTTTGTTCAATACGGTTTGCAGTACGCCAATAATACTTACGGTCATTACTACCAAAGTAACAGTGTTAGTCAGTACCGGACTAAAATCGGTAGCATAAGCCAAGCCTAAGGCTAATTCCAGCAACGCATAGATGTAACCCCAACTTTTGAAGCGGCGGGCAATTACATCATACATCGCATAGCTATCGGCAAAGCCATCCAGGTTCAACATCTTGAAAAACGAAAACACTAGGAAAAAGCCGGCCATAAACACCCGCATAGCCAATACATCATCAAAACCTAGTGTAGTACTGCCTGCAATGATAGATGCCGTAAACACATAGGCAAAAATCAGCACGATAGGCTTATAAGTTTCAAACCATGATTTAGGCGCAGCATCATCACCACTAATAGGACTGGCTATTGGCGGCGTATCGGTAAGCTGATATTTCGGATAATCTTTCAAGGCGCTTTGCAGCGTGGGGGTTGGAACATGCTGCGCCATTTCTACGGCTACTTCACCCTTGTCCAAATTAACAGCAGCGTGCTGTACATGGGGTATCTGCGATAGCAAATGTTCTACTTTATATTGGCAGCCGGCACAGGTCATGCCGGTTACAGAATAGGTATGTGTCATAGTATTAATACTTAATTACAACACAAAGGTACGCCATACTGGGTGGCGAGCTTTATACTATTCAGGGTTTGGTTTATAAAATTTACAGTTCTTCAATATTACGGCGCTTGTTCTCCTTAATGGCTTTAAAGTGGCTGGGCGTAAGGCCGGTTTCTTTTTTAAACTGGCTGGAGAGGTAAGCCACACTGCTATACCCCATCTGGTAAGCAATCTCACTCAGCGTAAGTTCATTATAAATCAGTAGTTCTTTCACCTTTTCCATTTTCTGGCTGATGTAGTACTTTTCGATGGTTATACCTTCCGTATCCGAAAACAAGTTACTTAAATAATTATACTCATAGTGTAGCTGATCGGCCAGGTAGCTGGATAAATTGATAGTTAAGGGCTCCGTCTGATGATGAACTAATTGAACAATCAGGTTCTTGATTTTTTCTACCAGACGGCTCTTCCGGTCATCAATCAATTCAAAACCCATGCGTTTCAGCCGGGTATCCAACGTGGCTAACTGTTCGGTCGATAAATCTTCCGTAATTGTAGCTTCACCTAATTCAACTTGGGTAGGATGGTAGCCACTTTGCTGCAATTCAGCCTCTACAGCCAACTTGCAACGATGGCACACCATATTCTTGATATAAATTTTCATAACTCCTGTAACAGCCAGGTCGTAATCCTAATCTGATGTGTAAATTTATCGAAAATCGACCATGTACAACCCATCACAAAAGGCATATTACAATTCGAAGATTATATTACTACTATTAGTAGCATTAAAGCTATTCTTGAATTTTCTGGCGGCTCCACATTATGGCTTTCATCGGGATGAGTTGTTACACTTGGCTTTGGGCGATCATTTAGGATGGGGCTACATGGAAGTGCCGCCTGTAGTGGGTTGGCTGGCACGAATAACTACAGCGGTATTTGGTAGTTCATTAGTAGCTGCCCGGGTGTTTCCGGCTATTGCTAGTGCGCTTATGCTATGGTTTACCGGCTTACTGACTATCGAATTAGGTGGCGGTCGCTTTGCTGTTTTGCTGGCGGGCTTATGCATGTTGTTTTCGCCGGGTATGGTGGCTAGCTGCTATTTATTTCAACCCGTAGTTTTTGATCAGTTATGGTGGCTGTTGGCTACGTGGGCGTTAGTAAAATATGTAAATACCAATCAGGTAAATTATTTGTACGGGCTGGGTTTGATTGTAGGCATAGGACTGCTTACTAAATATACCATGGCCTTTTTTGCTGGTGCCTTATTAGTAGGTTTTGTACTTACTCCACAACGGAAGCTGCTAACCGTAAAGCCAATAATCATTACTATTTTAATAGCTTCTGTTATTTTTCTACCGAACATCATCTGGCAATATGAACACCATTGGCCGGTGGTTGCACACATGGATAAACTCCAACGCTATCAGCTGGACTATGTAAAACCTAGTGATTTTATTCTGCAGCAACTCTTATTGCATGGCTTGTTTGGCTTGGTATGGATAATTGGTTTAGGCTTTTTATTGTTTAGTAAAAAGCTTCGGCCATATCAGTTTGCTGGATTGGCGTACCTGCTGGTATTTGCCTTTTTATTATTCAAGCATGGCAAAGCTTATTATCTGTTAGCCGGCTATCCTATGTTGTTTGCTGCTGGTGGGTGTGGTATAGCATGGCTTGTGCATAATTACACTTGGCGTATTGTGTTGGCAGCAGTATGTTTAATACCTAATTTACTGCTGTTGCCGTTAGTATTACCAATTTTACCAATCAGGCAGACCTTAAGCTTATTCAGGTATAATCATCAGCACTTACCTTTGCTGGATTTTACCATTACTTGGGAAGACCAGAAGCCACACGCCCTTACGCAAGATTATGCGGATATGTACGGGTGGGATGAAATGGCTGCTAAAGTATCGGCTACTTACCATAGCCTTACACCCGAGCAGCAAAGGCATACGCTGGTTTATGCTGACACTTATGGCGAGGCGGGTGCCTTGCATCAATACCGTCACCAATACCATCTGCCTGATGTAATTTGCATGAACAGCAGCTTTGCATTATGGGCACCCGAAAGCTTGAAGGCAGATTATATTATTTACGTGAGTGATGACAATGATATTAGCGATTTAAATTCGTTGGTAGAAAGTTACCGTCGGGTAGGCATAATTGATAACCCGCTTGCTCGTGAAAAAGGAGTAGGGATATTCTTGATTGCGCATCCTAAACCTGCTTTGACACCATTGTACCAAAAAAACCTGCGCAAAAACCGCTTAGAATAGTAGCTTTGGCTTTGATATGCCTGTTATCTGTTTGCAAATTTTATTAACTATATGCCGAAACCGATAGCTGGCGACAGATTATGCTTTAAACAAGCTGTAAGTAAATAACTAGGGCTATCGTTACAATTCGGCTAAATCTTGAGCAATAGTTAGTAAGTCTTTCCCTATTAAATGCGGGGGAGGAGAGAGCGGGTATAAGGCTTGCCCTTCCCGTTCTACAAAGGCTGCCTGCAATCCGGCGTGCAGAGCACCTGCCACATCCCAACCGTGAGCGGCTATTAGCATACTATCAGCTGGTGCAGTGTTTAGCTCTTTTAAAGCAGCCTGGTAAGTTTCTGGGTGCGGTTTGTAAACGTTGAGGCCGTCAATGCTTAAGTTGCGCTCAAAGTAGGAAGCTATTTCAGCAAAAGCCAGCTGCTTTTGTAAGGCCTCCGCAGTAGAGTTGGTAAGCGTAGCCATACGATAACCGGCTTGTTGCAGTATATCTAACGCTTTAACCACTTCAGGGTAGGGCTCTAGTTGCTGCATCAATTGTACAATATGGGTTATTTCTTCTTCATCAATAGAGGTGTTCAAGCTCGCTGCCGTCATTTTTAACGTAGCCTGCCCAATTTCACTAAAGGTGTGATAACTTTGCGTAACGGTATCTACCAACGAATAATGTAACAGCCACGAAAACCATTGTTTAAAGGCAAACGGACTTTTAAGCGCTTTGGTAATGGCTACCTTTACAGGTTCCATATTCAGTAGCGTTTCATTAACGTCAAAAATTAACAACTGGGGCTTGGCCGACATACTAGGTGTGTTAGTGTTATAAGGTTAACCTCTGGCTTAAGTCTGTTGTTTGAATATGTACTAATTTTAAACATAACGAGATGAGGCCGGGTTGTTGAATAAACACATAGGTGATCAATCTGCCTCACGTTACCCTAGTTAACAGCTGCATGTATAAATATTTTACTGTTTTTATTTTCTTGTTTTTTGCCAAAGCTGCTTTGGCCCAATTTAATGATACTACTCATTATCATTTACTTTTGAATCCCAGCGGCACCATCAACCGCGCACGTGATGCCAATTCATACTTACTGAACAACGTTTTTAAGTTTGATGTGAAAAGAAAAGATGTGGCCTTAAATTATAGCACCAATTGGGTATATGGCAAAGCCAATAGTGCATTATCAAACAATGATTTTTCGACGGTGTTGGATGTGAATTTGTACAAAGCTATACCACATGCTTATTACTGGGGATTGGCCAACTATAATACCAGCTATTCGCTCAAAATTTATAACCAGTTACTGGCTGGTGGCGGTATTGCCTATAGTATTCTGGATAAGCCTAATGGATACCTGAACATTAGCGATGGTATTTTGTACGATTTAAGTGATATACAACAAAATGATACTACTCGCAGTACTTACCACACCTACAGAAACTCGTTGCGGTTACAGTTCCACTTTTTAATCAATAATATCATTACGCTGGATAGTGGCAACTTCCTGCAAAACTCGCTCAAAAAGGGGAATGATTATATTATTCGTTCTAATTTTAGTGTAGGGCTGAAATTGCGCAAATGGCTGTCTATTAATGGAGCTCTAAACTATAATAAAGAAACCCGTACGCAAAGCGAAACCTTGCTGGTAACTTACGGCTTACAGTTAGAACGCTATTTTTAGAATTACAAATCGCCAAACTCCTGGCTGGTGGTTACCCGGCGGTTAGATACAAATAAGCCCAAGCTCATGATAATACTGGTACCCAGAATAACCAAGAAGAGCAAGCCTGTTTCCACACCTGGTATACGCAGGTTTTGAGGGAGATTGTAGTATAGCAATACGCTGATTAAGCCACGTGGTACAATAACCAGTTCGGGCATCAGGTCAGTTTTAGATACAAGCTTGATGTACAAGAAACGGATCAGGTAAATAACCAGCAAAATCAAGCCACCAATAATGAGTACCGACCATTTCTCCAGTTGTTCGATAGCCATAGTAAAGCCAAAAATAGCGAAGAAGAATGTGCGCATTAGAAAAGCGCTTTCGGCCGACAATTGCAGCAGCTGTTTTAAATCGACAGCCAGTTTAGGGTATAAAAAGTATTTACGAAACCAGGGTAATCGTATCTGATCGGCATTGTTGAAAAACAACCCTAATGATAATACAATAATCAGAGCCGATAAATGATATAGCTGCCCAACCGCGTACACGAAAACCAGTAAAGCTATAATTAAGAAAAACTTAACATGGTGGGTAATGCGGCCAATTAAGTAAAGTAAAAACAAGCAGGCCCCTATGGCAAAAGTAAGGATGACGCCCAATTCAGCTCCTAACTTGGCAAATGAGCCTACGTTGATATGCGGATTACTGAGAATGAAATTGAACAGAATTACTGTCAGTATATCAGAAAACGAGGATTCATAAATAATGAATTCCCGCTTTTCCCGGTTAATGCTGGCAGCTGATGGTATGGCAATAGCTGAACTGACCACACAAAAAGGGATGGCATTGATAAAGCACTGATAATAACTGCTGCCGCTTAATTCATACAACAGCCAGGATATGCTTAAGGTAGTGCAAAGGAGAATGAAAAAGGCCGAAAAAAACGACTTGCGGATAACCGCGTTTTTAGCCGGCGAGTATTTTAGTTCCAGTGCACCTTCAAATACAATCAGGATTAAGCCCAACGTGCCTAGCGTGGGCAACAACGGCGAAAAGTTGAAAACTTTACTGCCAAAATAATCAACCATTTGCCTTACTACCACGCCCAAGCAAAGCAGTAGCAGTACGGATGGTATCTTGGTTTTGCCTGCAATTAAATCAAACAAATACGAAAATATCACCAATCCGCTAAGAATAATTAATGTGGTGTAGGTACTCAGGGTATCAAAAATTTAAAGTGAGCAATCAGTTCAGCCGGTTAACTATTTTTCAGGAAAGCCAGCGTTAAAGTCCAGGCTTCTTTTGAAGCGGCTTCGTTGTAGCTGGCTCGTTCATCGCAGTTAAAGCCATGATCGGCGTAAGAAAAGGTTGTATTTACATAATCCTTACCGGCATCTTCCACCGCCTTAATAATGGTAGCAATGTTTTCGGGTTTAATGTGTTGATCCAATCCACCCCATATAAACAGGTGCTTACCATGTAATTGTGTGGCTTGTTCGGTTAATTTTTCCAGTCCGCCACCGTAATAGGATACAGCTGCTTTAACCGGTAGCACGGCATTGGCCAAAAAGGACACCCGGCCTCCCAGGCAATAACCTATGCTAAAAACCGCTTGCTGATTAACCGGCTGTTGCATAATCCATTGGTAGGCTGCTTGCAAATCGGCAGTTAAACCTTCAATAGTTAAAGCCTGCATGTGGGGCATTACTGCCGGAAAATCCGTGTAGCTGCCCTCAAAACCTTTAGGTGCTGTACGATGAAAAAGTTCGGGCGCAATAACCAAATAACCTTCACGGGCAAAGCGGTCGGCAACATTGCGTATATGATGATTAACGCCAAAAGCTTCTTGTAATACAATAATGGCAGGCGTATCGGTGCTCAGGTTTTCAGGTTTGGCTACGTAGGCTGCCATATTGCTGCCATCGGCAACGTTCAAATCAAGGTAGTTTTCGTTGTTCATGTTCTTGGTGAATGTCATGATAATGGGTGAACTGGAAACACTGCTAAATGTTCGGGATAAATTATCATTTAATTGCCAAGATTATGTTTTTAACAAAACCACAATCCTGATTTAAGGTTACGCATATACATTTAAACGCACTATGAGTAATCTGTTTTCTCCTCTGAAAATCAAAAATATAGAACTTAAAAATCGCATTGTGGTATCACCCATGTGCGAGTATTCCAGCACTGATGGTTTTGCTAACGACTGGCATCTGGTGCATTTGGGCAGCATGGCTCGTGGCGGTGCCGGTTTGCTGATTACCGAAGCTACTGCCGTATCACCCGAAGGTCGTATTACCTTTGCTGATTTGGGTATCTGGAAAAATGAACAAATTGAAAAGTTAAAGCAAATAGTTGATTTTATAGAAGGACAGGGAGCTGTAGCCGGCATACAGCTGGCTCATGCCGGCCGCAAAGCCAGCCATGCACAACCCTGGAACGAACGCGGTAAGCAAATACCATCCAACGATGAGAATGGCTGGATTACCGTAGCACCCAGTGCTATTCCTTTTACCGGAGGTGAGGAAGCACCGGTGGCTTTAGATAAAGCCGGCATTGAAAAGATAAAGGATGATTTTAAAGCGGCTACCATTCGGTCGGTACAAGCGGGTTTCAAGGTAGCAGAACTGCATGCGGCTCATGGCTATCTGTTTCACCAGTTTTTATCGCTCATGAGCAACCAGCGTACAGATGAGTATGGTGGTTCGTTTGAGAACCGTATCCGGTTGTTACTGGAAGTGCTGGAAACCGTACAGCAGGTTTGGCCGAAAGAGTACCCGTTGTTTGTACGTATATCTGCCACCGATTGGACGGAAGGCGGATGGACGCCTGAAGAATCGGTAAAATTATCGGCTGTTTTAAAGGATAAAGGTGTGGATTTGATAGATTGTTCAACCGGAGGTAACGTGCCACATGCTAACATACCGGTTGGCCCCGGCTATCAGGTACAATTTGCGGAACAAATACGCAAAGAAACTGGTATAATGACCGGTGCTGTAGGTATGATTACTGAAGCCCGCCAGGCAGATGCCATTATACAAAGCGGACAGGCAGATTTGGTAATTATTGCCCGTGAGTTTTTGCGCGATCCGCATTTCCCGTTGCGTGCTGCGCATGAACTGGGGCAGGAGGTAGATTGGCCCGTGCAATATGAACGTGCGAAATGGCATTAATTGTGCAAGAAATTTGTAAACCATAAATACTAACATAAATAAACCATGAAACGTACAGCAAACGCCCACTGGAATGGCACTTTAAAAGATGGCCGCGGGGAACTAACTACACAAAGCACTACACTTAACAAAACTCAGTATTCTTTCAAAACCCGTTTTGAGCAAGGCGTAGGTACCAATCCTGAAGAATTAATTGCTGCGGCTCATGCTGGTTGTTTTACCATGGCAGTAGGTGCAGCTTTAAGCCAGCAAGGCTTTACCCCAGGCGATTTAACTACCGAAGCCATTCTGGATTTGGACATGGCTGCTTTGAGCATTACCGGCATCCATCTGGAACTAAAAGCCAGCCAGATTGAAGGTGTATCAGAAGATCAGTTTAAAGCCGTTGCTGAAGATGCTAAAAAGAACTGTATCATCAGCAAAGCCCTAAGCGTTCCATTTACTTTGAATGTAACCTACGGCGGATAATATGTTTAACATGTTGATAGCCATGGGTGATTAACATTCATGGTAATGACATATTTAAAACGAGTTAAAAGAGCAGGCAATACAGTCTGCTCTTTTTTGTTTATATTCGGATGAATACTTCTAATATGCTACGTTCAAGAGCTTTTCGCCGTTTCCTGACTTCTGTAATTATAATAGGTGCTTTGGTGTTGCTGGCTTTATATATTAAGCGTGAGTTTAAGGCTACTCATACTGAGGTAATAGATGATGTAATGGTTGAGAAAATTACCAGTATGGGTAAACTGGAGCTGGTAAAATATGCCATGAAAGATGTGCTGGAAAAGAAAGAAGTGCATATGATATTACCCGACGAACGTGTATTGTTTGTAGCTGTAGGGGAGGTAACCGCCTGCATTGATCTCACCAAGATTAAAAAACAGGATATCAGTTCTACAAAAGATACGGTAACTGTACTGATGCCTAAGCCCGAAATTTGCTATGTCCGGCTGGATCATCAACGTTCTAAAGTTTATGATGTAAGCGGTATTTTGTTACCCAACACCGCCAAAACCATGGTAGAGGATGTATATAAACTGGCCGAGAAAAAGCTGCTGGATAATGCCCAAGAATTGAACATACTGGGCAAAGCTCAGGAAAACGCACAGCTTATATTTAAACCATTGCTGGAAAATATAGCTGGTAAAAAGGTGGTGTTGAGATTTAAATAACAAAATGGGGAATTAAAGACCTTTGTTATATAATACGGCTTTATGAATTAATTAAGCAAAATGTAGAATATTTCATGCTATTTACTATTTGAATAATCAAGTACAGTAATATTAAACTCCATTGCTGTTTCTACAAGTACATGATGTGTAGTTCTTTTAAAAACAATTAGTTACTGTCAAGAACATTCCAGTATCATGCGGGTATGGCTTTCTTTAACAGATAATGAATAGGATGAAAAATGTAGGAATTAATAATTGTTCTAATATGTTGCCTAAATACACTCCTTACGCCCAAAGTTCTAAGTAGGACTCAGTAATACGCCTAGCCAGATAGAACACTAAAAACTTTAAGTCGAGTGATGACCGTTTCCAGTATTTCAAGAAATATCGTATAAAATCATCATCCCAATCTGATAAAGAAATAACAGCAGGAAAAGCTTACGGCTCATTGATGGCAATTGAAACTTTTTTAAACTTTCTAAGCCATTACATGTGATACTACGCTTTTGAGTAATTCTATTTATGTACAAACCTGTAGAATAGTAGCTTATCAAAAGCTTCTAAGCGTGCTTCAAATCCTAACTTTGTACTTCGGTGGCCACTGTTTATGGTAGGCGTTGCTATTGCTGTTGGAGTGTGGAAATACACACTTGGTTAAAGTAGATAAAGAATAGGATGTATCTATTTTTCGACAAGCACTTGGTTGTTAAAGAGTAAATTGATGCAATTTTAATTGCACCATTTGGAGAAAGTCGCCTGCTTATTATCCGCTTACTCCTCAGATATAAATGTTGGTTTGAGCTGGTTTTCTTACCTTTCGGCCACATGATTGATTAAAATACTGGTAGATTATTCATGTTTTTAGGGTTAATAAAATGTCATATAAAATGAGTTTTGCAATAACTAAGTCACTATAGATTAATCCTTAAGAAATTTAATGTTTATCTATTAAATAAAAAAAGCAAGTAAGTCTATAAAAAGCTTTGTTTATCTCTCATAACATAAGTTTTATTTGTGAAGGTTGCTTCTTGTGTGTTAATTATAGGTTAATTACATTGGTGCGCTTAAATAAGCACTAAAACCGTAATACAGGATAGAAACGTACTTTTGTCAAAATAGATGTTACAACATATAATATGAAAAAGTTACTATTAATTCCTGCATTCCTGTTGATTAACCTAAGTGTTTTTGCGCATGATATTTTCACTGCTGTAAATTCTAATGATTTAGCTGCTGTAAAATATTTATTAAACAAAGGAACCGATTTGAATAAAATGAACAGCAAAGGAGAAACAGCACTGATGATTGCTGCTCATAGCAACAATACTCGTATGTGCGAATTTCTGATTGAAAAGGATGCTAACGTCAACATACAAGATGCTGCCGGCAATTCTGCATTAAAGTATGCTGTTCAAATGAAAAATCAGGATTTGATTCAGATTTTGGTTAACCACGGCGCTAAAATCAATTAAGTTAATAGTCGCAAGCCAAAGCAAATCCGATCTTGCTTATCAGCCCCATGATGATACTGTTTGTCCATTGTTTTAGTTGTCGTCATTAGGCATGCTGAAAGAAGGCGGAACTGAATGAATACCCGATGCCCACAATTTGTTAGGGTGCGGTCCCATAAGTAATTCGAGCTGACCACCGTTCATCAATTCTTTATGTGAAAACCAGGATTTATCCCAAGTTTTGCCATTTAGCTTGGCCGATTGAATGTATTTATTGTCTGGCGAATAGTTGCTGCAAAGCACTGTAAATGTTTTGCCATTGCCCAACTTTAAGGTCGCACTTTTAAACATCGGACTGCCTATTACGTACATGGGCAATCCCGGTGTAACGGGGTAGAATCCAATTTCGGAAAACACTACAAAAGAGGTTAAACCACCGCCGTCCTCGTCACCTGGTATACCCATTAAATCATTCCTGAACCATTCTTTCAGTAAGTTACGTACGCGCTTCTGGGTGCGCCAAGGCTGACCTGCATAGGTGTACAAATAGGGAATGTGCATGGCTGGCTCGTTGCCCATAGAAAATTGCCCAACGTTGCCGGTATGATCGCCAAACTGATAGTAAAAATCTGGACGACCCTTACCCAGCGGCGTGCTGAACATATCTTCCAATCCATCCACAAAACTTTGCCTGCCACCCATTAGGTTTACCAAATCGCCTATATTATGCTGTACATCCCAACGGTACACATAGCCATTATTCTCATCGTAAGCTTCCCGCGCACCAATACCGCTGGAATATCGGTAATCAAAGGGTTCAATAAAATTGCCTTGTGCATCTTTCGGATGAAAGAACTTGGTTTGCGGGTTAAATACTTTATGGTAGTTTAAACTTCGTTTCAAAAAATATGAGGCATCATCCGTTTTACCTAAATCCTTTGCAATGTTGCCCAAGCACCATTCGTCGTACACGGTACCCAGCGTTACCGCTACCGGCTGCCGTTTTTCCCAGCTGTGTATTTCGGGTACAGTTTCTTTTTCACCAGGCGCAAGTGCCGGAAAATAGCCGTTATCTTTATAAAACTGATCTAGGGCACCGGCCTTTTTACCCGACCAAGGCGCTAGCGTTTTTTCGGTAATTGCAGCCTTGCAATACTGGTAAGCCTCTGCCAGATTAAACGAGCGTAACCCTTTGTTATAGGCGTCAATAATCATGGCTACACCATGGTTACTGTTCATGCGGCGACTGTCGCCTGTAACTTCCGGGAAAGTTGGCATCCAGTGATTGGGCAGTTGGCTGGCCATCCTTAGGTAAGAATTAATCATATCGGATTCCATTTTAGGCTCTATGATTACCCGTAAAGGATGTACAGCGCGGTAAGTATCCCAAATCCAATCATCAGTATAAAAAGGTGTGCCCTCATCATTATGCACCTTTCCATCATAGGCGCTAAAGTATTTGCCATCTTCCGAAAGGCAGATCATGCGCTCATAAGTACGATAAAGCGACGTGTAGAAAACCGTTTTGGCGTTCTCATCTGTTCCCTGCACTATAATTTTGCCCAGCGTGTTATTCCACACAGCCCGACCTTTTGACACTACCCCAGCCAGATCATAATTCTGAATTTCGCGACCAAGATTGCGTTTGGCCTGTTCTGTGCTGATAAATGAAACACCATAATGTACCTTTATGCTGGATGTATTAGCCGGATATTTCAGCACTAAGTAAGCATCTTTTCCCTCAACTAATTTCTTAGAATCCAGGTCTACAGCATTCACCTGTCCCGATGAAACCGGTTTAATATCTGTTTCGAGATAAATATATACTTTCGTATGGTTGTCCAGTTGCTGATAGCCGCTTACTGCATTACCAGCAATGGATAGGCCACCCTCTTTGGTATTCAAAATCAAATAAGGTGGTGTAGATGAATTACTAAAGTTAATCTCATAAATACCAGCTTGATGCGACGGCGCATATTTGACGTTAATGCCGTAATCATCCAAATCAACCTGGTAGTAATAAGGCTTGATTATTTCGTTATCGTACCCATAAGCTATGACATTTTTTATCCCTGCTGCATCACCCTGATAGGGGCTCAGGCTAAAGGCCGAGCTTCCGCGATGACTGGTAATCATCAGCGGTAACCCTTTGATAGTATTTCCCGTAAAATTTTCACGCTCGGGGTATACTCTCAATAAACTGTTAGGTAGATGAATGGTAGGATAAGTGGGTACCAGCAAGTGGCTAATATTTCCAATATAGGGATTGACATAATCAACGGGTTCTTTTTGGCTTTGTGCACACGAAACCAATGGTCTAATACCTAAAAATAAGAGCAATGAGGTAAGTAGAAAGCTGTTGATTTTTTTCATAGAAACAGTAGATGCTAATAAATGCGGCTAATATACAATTGTCAGTTGAATAGAATTAAGATATACAAAGTATGGAAACCTTAAATTTATTCCTCACCTAATTAGTGAAGCAATACAATCAAATCATTAAACCAATGGTTGCTATGGATAGTCTTAATTTAAATTATGCAGTTATATAGGTTTTTAAGTATTGGTATTTTGTTGAGCTTTGCGCTGGGACAAGTAGCCCGTGCGCAAAGTACGGCCAGTATTACCGGGAAGAAAGATACTTCGTTCACTACTTATAGTGCTTACCAAAGTGCGCGCAAAAATTACCCTAACATCAAGCTGGTGCAGGATAGTTTGCCCAAGAGCATTAAAGTAGCTAAAAATAAAACTTACGCTTTGGTTGGTAAGCATCGGTTACGGCTAGATGCTTTTTACCCTAAACAAAAATCAGAAAAAGGTTATCCGGCCGTATTAATTATTCACGGTGGGGGATGGCGTTCGGGAGATCGAACACAGCATTATCCGTTGGCTGAACGCTTGGCTGCACAAGGATATGTCTGTTTTACTGCCGAATACCGGTTATCAACTGAAGCAGTGTACCCGGCACCAGTTTACGACTTGAAAGCTGCCGTGCGATGGATTAGGGCGAATGCTAAAAAGTACCAGGTAGATACCAGCAAAGTAGCAACTTTAGGCTTTTCTGCCGGAGGGCAACTGGCAGCTTTTTTAGGAGCAACTAATGGTGTACAACAGTTTGAAGGTGCGGAAGGTAATCCTGCTTACTCCAGCCAGGTACAGGCCGTGGTTGATATTGATGGTATTCTGGCCTTTGTGCATCCGGAATCGGGTGAAGGGGATGACAGTAAAGCTATATCATCAGCTACCCACTACTTTGGTTATAGCAAAAAAGATAATCCTGAATTATGGGAAAGTGCATCTTCATTAAAATATGCCAGTGCTAAAACACCACCTACGTTGTTTTTAAATAGTTCTATCGACCGTATGCACGCTGGTCGGCAAGATTATGTGAACCTGCTAAGTAAATATCATACCTATACCGAGGTTTTTACTTTTCCAGACACGCCTCACGCTTTTTGCTTGTTTGAACCTTGGTTTACACCAACGGTACAACATGTTACTGACTTTTTAGATAAACTGTTTAAAGATAAAAAGCTGCTCCGGTAAACCGAAGCAGCTTTAATGGATTGGTACTATGCTAATTATAGTATTAAAAGCTTATTGTTAATTATCAATGCAATAAGCTTACAATTTCAGACTGATCAAAACTTTTAGATAATAGTATTCGCACTTCCTGTTCTTTTGAACCGTGAACAGGCACTATACTTTCCTGGTTCCATCCCAGTTCGCTTAAGTAATCTAATGCTGCCGAAAGCGTCTTAAAAGTTTCTGCTTTTTTCAATTGTTTAACTACTGTCGAATCTTGAAAAATAGGAGTCGTATCGCTTACTCCTGCATCTATATGTATATTTCCATCCGGGCCAATACGGGCGAAATGTAAATGGTATTGGTAATACAATTCACAATGCCGCTTAACTTTTTGAGCAAACGTGATTGAAGAGCATACCAGTAAACTCATCAAAAGAACGTAAGATAAGATGGTTTTCATAGACTTTAGGTTTAGATTCAATTATTGAGCAATCAACAGATTGCTCAATATAAAAAAACTTTATAAACCTTAATAAAATTTAGGCAGCGGATTTAATTTCGGATTTTGTCGCTGGTGCCAGTAGGGGTAAATCGGATCAATGGCGCTAGCCTCATCCAGTTTTTTCACCTGTTCGGTAGTTAAGTTCCAGCCTATAGCTTCCAGGTTTTGTTTGAGTTGTTCTTCGTTACGGGCACCTATAACTAAGTTGGCTACGGTAGGGCGTTGCAGTAGCCAATTTAAGGATACCTGCGCTACTGATTTGCCGGTTTCTTCAGCTACTTCATCCAATGCATCTACAATTTTGTATAGCAAATCAAAGTTAGTAGCCGGACCATGAGAACCACCCTGACTCATGCGGTTATCTTCAGGCAGCGGTTGGTTGCGTCTGAATTTACCACTTAACCTGCCTGATGATAGCGGGCTCCACACAATGGTACTCACTTTCTGGTCAATACCTAAAGGCATCAGTTCCCATTCAAATTCGCGATCTAATAACGAGTAGTAAGCCTGATGCGCTACATACTTAGCCCAGCCATAACGCTCAGATGCTGACAATGACTTCATCAAATGCCAGCCCGAAAAGTTGGAGCAGGCAATGTAGCGCACTTTACCACTGGTAATTAAATCATCTAAAGCACGCAAGGTTTCTTCAACCGGTGTGTTGGCATCAAAGCCATGCATGTGGTAAATATCAATATGATCAGTATTTAATCTGCGCAAGCTTGCTTCGCATGATTCAATCAGGTGATAACGTGAGGAGCCAAAATCATTCGGACCATCGCCCATACCAAAGGTCGCTTTGGTTGAAATCAGCACCTGGTTGCGCAAGCCTTCCAGCGCTCTGCCTAAAATCTCTTCGGAAGCGCCTCGCGAATAAACGTTAGCGGTATCAAAAAAGTTAACGCCGGCATCCAGGCACAGGTTAACCATTCTTTTAGCTTCATCCAGTTGGGTATTGCCCCATGCTTTAAAAAACGCATTGCCGCCGCCAAAGGTAGCCGTTCCGAAACTCAGTACCGGTACAAATAGTCCTGAGGCGCCTAATTGTCTGTATTCCATAGTAGAGGTAGTTAGTGTATTTAAATGTTATTGTTCGTCTTTCGGGAAGTCGGCACCTATGGTAGTTTCTTCCCAGGTATCAAAATCCTTTTGCAAAAGTTCTATTTTGTTGCGGGCACCTTTTAAAGCAGCTTCGCCCAATAATAATCGCAATGGTGGTTTTTCTGATTCTACAGCTTTAATCATAGCTTTTGCTGCACGTACCGGATCGCCCGGCTGTTTACCGCTGTAACCGCGAATGTTACTTTTATTCTGACCGGCAGTATCTTTGTAATCGTCAATTACAGTTTTACTGTTGTTGGCTGACCGGCCTGCCCAATCCGTGCGGAAACCGCTTGGTGCAATTACCGTAACCTTTATGCCTAATGGGGCTACTTCTTTCGATAGCGATTCAGAATATCCATCTACCGCAAATTTGGTAGCGTTGTAAAAACCTACGGCCGGGAAGCCTACCAAACCGCCTATGGAAGCTACGTTTAAAATGTTTCCGCTACGTTGTGTCCGCATTATGGGTAATACGGCTTTGGTAACAGCAGCCAATCCAAAAAAATTAATTTCGAACATGCGGCGTACTTCATCTTCTTCGCTTTCTTCAATAGCACCGAAGTAGCCAATACCGGCATTGTTTACCAGCACATCAATAGTGCTGAATTTTTGCCGGATCTGTTCAACAGCCGCTTTAATCTCATCAGCTTGGGTAACATCCAGTTTTACCGCCAAAGCGGTTTCTGGATAAGCTTCTACAATATCTTTTACATCATCGGTGTTGCGAGAGGCTACGGCAGCCCAATAACCGGCAGCTAGAACTTCTTTGGCCAACTCGCGACCAAAGCCGGTAGAACAACCGGTGATAAACCATACTTTGCTCATGTGTTTTTTTTTGATTAGTGTTTGTGTTAAAATAACACTGTAGGTTGCAAATGTTTGTCAGGGTTGTATCAGTATTATAGTTCACCTAAATGCAAGATTGGCGATCAAGTTTAATTTTGGGTGAGTTGATATAAATAAAAAAGCCGCTTTAATGATTAAAGCGGCTTTTAAGTATTCTTATTTAAAGAGAGTTCATTCAGCTTCTACCGGCTGGTCAGTGCCTGATACAACATCCTTAATTTTGTTTTCAAGCTCTTCAGCCAGTTCAGGATTGTCGATAATCAATTGCTTAACGGCATCACGGCCTTGACCTAAGCGGCTATCACCATAGCTGAACCAAGAACCTGATTTCTTGATAATATTGTGCTCTACACCCAAGTCGATAATTTCGCCGGCTTTGGAAATACCTTCACCAAACATAATATCGAACTCGGCCAAACGGAATGGCGGAGCCACTTTGTTTTTAACAATTTTAACTTTTACACGGTTACCTGATACCTCGTCGCTATCCTTAATCTGTGATATACGACGTACATCCAAACGTACGGAAGCATAGAATTTCAAGGCATTACCACCGGTAGTCGTTTCTGGGTTACCGAACATCACACCAATTTTTTCACGCAATTGGTTGATGAAGATACAGCAGCAACCGGTTTTGTTGATAGTACCGGTAAGCTTACGCAAAGCCTGAGACATTAAACGGGCTTGTAAACCCATTTTGGAGTCACCCATTTCACCTTCAATCTCACCCTTGGGTACTAATGCAGCTACCGAGTCAATTACTAAAATATCAATAGCGCCTGAACGGATCAGGTTATCGGCAATTTCTAAAGCTTGTTCACCATTATCAGGCTGAGAAATCAGCAGGTTCTCGATATCCACGCCTAATTTCTGTGCATAAAAGCGGTCAAAAGCATGCTCTGCATCAATAAAGGCTGCAATGCCGCCTTTTTTCTGCGACTCGGCAATAGCATGTATAGCCAGCGTGGTTTTACCTGATGATTCAGGACCATAAATTTCAACCACACGGCCTTTAGGCAAGCCGCCTACACCTAAAGCCAGGTCGAGCGTTAATGAACCGGTAGGAATAACCTCAATGGGCTCTATATGAGAATCACCCAATTTCATGATGGTTCCTTTACCATACGATTTTTCCAGCTTATCCAGCGTAAGCTGTAGTGCCTTTAATTTATCTGCGTTACTCATTCGTTGTTTTTTACTATAACAAATATACTTATTTAAATTGAATTACTAAAAATATTAGTAGGTATTTTTAGTAATTCTAGCTTATACAAAAGGTTTATGGGCATTATTTTTAGGCTATCATACACCACAGATGCCTTTGTTTTATGATATAAATTTATGCAAAATATGTTGAATAAACGAATGTTTTTAAGGTAAGTTATTTAACTAATTGTTAATGACTGCTATGAAATTTACGTGTGAAAACACCAGCGTTTACCTGCTTTTTACAGCACAAAAATGACCCCAGAAGTGAATCGTAATCATTGAAAAATTAAGCTGGTCGGAGCGGAATGATCCTTGTACTCTTACAAAATTACATGATATATAATTGCGTTATTCAAGAGGTTGTATGGTCACCTTATAAAATGATTATCTTGCATAGATACTTAAGTTACTGGCCTTATGAACACACTTTATTACTTTATCGTATTTATGTTTTTGGGATTCGGCAGTACCTTGATGGTAAGTGCACAAACAGCCAATATCCAGAACGATGTATTTTGGAATACAACCGATGGTCGTCCTATTTACAGTCAAGGTGGTGGAATATTCAGGTTTAACGACCCAGCCAGCGGAGCGAAGAAATACTATTGGTACGGCGTTCACTACAAGGAGGCTGATGCTTACCGGAAAGACCCTAGTGTTACACAAAAAACATCGAGATTTACTTCAGTTACTTGTTACAGTTCTGTTGATTTGGTTCACTGGGTTTTTGAAGGAGACGTGCTAACGGAAAGTGAAGTTCTGAAAAACAACGCACAACCCACATGGCTTGGCCGTTTGGGGGTGGATTACATAAAAGAACTAAAAAAGTATGCCTTAATTATCCAGCACGGCAATCAGGTGCTTTTTGCCGTTGCTGATTCTCCAACAAGCCAGTTTACCTGGCATCAGCAGATTGACATGACCAGCATGATAGGTACCCCAAACACGGGCGATCAAACTGTATTTACAGACGAAGATACAGGCAAGTCTTACCTGATCTATTCTTACGGCAGGGGCAGAAATAAAATTTATGTTTCTGAAATTGGCGTTAAAAATGGCATGGTCAATTTGCTAGACTGCACCGAAGTATATCATGGTGAAGGGCGTGAGGGGAACTGTATGTTTAAGTATCAAGGCAGGTACTACATGTGTGCATCAGACTTATATGGCTGGGATGCTTCTCATGCCTACTACCTGGTTGCCGATAACATTAGGGGACCCTATACTCCGGCCAACCATATGCAGGTGATGAATGGTTGTACTGATGATTATGCCCATGTTACACAAACCGGCTTTTTTTACACGGTAAGAGGCAGCAAGCAAGAAACGGTTATTTTTTGTGGAGACCGGTGGGCTGATTTTGCAGGGAACGGATTAGGGTACAACCAATGGTGTCCATTATCTTTTGATGGTCAAACGCCGTACTTCAATTCAGTAAGTTCCTGGAATTTAAATTGTTTAACAGGAGCATGGATGGTGAGTACAAACAATAATTATGTAAAGAATGGCAGCTTTGAGGCCGATCGGAAAAGAATACCTAGTATAGTTAAACCTGCTCAAGAGCAGCTATCAGGCTGGGTGTCGGTAGTTTTGCAGGGCAGCCCAATACATATAGATACTATATCTCCATCTTTAAATCATGACAATGATGCTAATGACAGAAAAGTAGTGATTGGTGAAAAAAGCCTTAACATCAGTGATCGGGTAGATTTTCAAAGAAAAGTATATCAAACCCTATCCGCTACGCCTTATGTTCCATTAAACGATGGTTTGTACACCTTAACAGCTAAAGTAAAAAACAGTATAGGCTTTGTTACTTTGGAGATGTATGCTGTCAGCAGTAAGCAAACTGTAAAGTACAATATCAAAAATGAAAATACTGCATGGCAAACTATTCGTATTGAAAAAGTACCCGTTAAAGGCGGACAAGTTGAAATTGGCTTTTTAGCACAGGGCAAAGCCAATGCTTTTTGTTATATAGATGATGTAGTATTAGTGAAAAGCAGGTAAGTTCTTGTGGTTTATTCCTTTTACGGTTAAAAGAATTGCTTAATTGTTACTGGTTTTAACGATGGTAACTATTGAACATGCATGCTTTTGCTGTGTAGTATCTACATTAAATCGAATATCTTTAGGTTGTATTTGGGGTTGAATTGCATACAGTAGCAGGTAAATTCGTTCTTTTTCTTTTTTAAAAGTTTCCAAGTTAACAGTTTTACCTATTGAAAAATCCGCATCGGGCACCTGATAAGTAATTTGCTTAATCTTAAAACTAGGTTGTTGTATTTGCTTCTGAGGCTTTACAAATTTAACCGTCTCATCACTTCCACTTTGCTGGGCAACAGAAGTTTTAAAAAGTATAAAACTTAAGATGAATGCAGGGATGAATAGGTTTTTCATGATAATGCAGATGGCTGATTATCAGTAAATATCGTTATACTACATTAACTCTGCAATAAGCTTTTGAATTATTTCGAAATATCCTGATATAAGTAACTCCTTGGATAAGATGGGTGCTACAATTATGGTATAAGGCTATTTAGAGCTTACTACAAATCATCAGCTGGAGTTCCAGTCGCTGGCTTCAGGGTTTTTGCTTTAGCAGCTTTGGCTGGAGATGTTTTGTTCGGCTTTGCTACTTTAGCTGTTTTATTCAATACCAAAGCCGCTTTGCCACTTTGGTAATACTTACAAAAATGAGTAAGTGGGCAAACCTCACATTTAGGTCGGCGGGCTAAGCAAATATAGCGGCCGTGCAGTATAAGCCAATGGTGAGCCATGCCTAAGGTTTGTTTGGGCAGGTGTTCCATCAGTTGCATTTCTACGGCAAGCGGCGTTTTAGCATTAGTTGTAAGCCCGATTCGGTTGGCTACCCGAAATACATGGGTATCTACCGCTATAGCTGGCGTATCAAAAACAATCGAAACAATCACGTTCGCTGTTTTACGGCCTACACCAGGTAGCTTTTGCAAATCGCTATATGCAGGCGGTACTTCGCTATCAAACTGCTCTACCAGCATTTTCGCCATACCTGCTAGGTGCTTAGCTTTATTGTTCGGATAGCTAACACTACGGATGTACGAAAAAATCTCTTCAACGCTTGCTTCAGCTAGTGCTTCAACTGCCGGAAAACGTTCAAAAAGGGCAGGAGTAATCTGGTTGATGCGTTTATCAGTGCATTGGGCCGATAGGATAACCGCCACCAACAATTCGTACGGGTTGGAATAATGGAGTTCAGTTACCGGGTTAGGCTGATGTTTCGAAAAGTAATCAACAAATAATTTATAGCGTTCTTTTTTTAGCATGAAGTGCAAATATAACAAAAGCCCTGCTGGTGTGCAGGGCTTTTGCCATTGTTAGCGCAGGTTTCTGGAGTGTTGAAGAATGTTGTCAATAGTGTGTTGTTTAGGTCTTTTTTGTAACCGATCCAACTCCGTTCTGAGTGCATGAAAAAAGATTACTTCATCAGCCTCAGCACACTCAATCATATCACGTCCTTTCACCATAGCTTTGCCAGTGTTGGTCTTTAAAGTAGTAGAATTTTCACTCATAAGCTTTAGTGTTTTGTTACAATTTACTAACGCCTATTACTAAACAATATTTTACAGCTTATCAAGAAATTTGTAATAAATATTATTTTAGTTTTTCAAGCTCAATTCTTTTGTCTGCATCATTTTGCGCAAGTTGTTAAGTGCATAACGCATACGGCCCAGTGCCGTATTAATGCTTACTTCAGTTACGTCGGCAATTTCTTTAAAGCTCATATCGCCAAAATGGCGCATAATAAGTACTTCTTTCTGATCAGCTGGCAATAAATGAATGAGTGCTTTTAAATCTTTATGAGTTTGCTCGCGCACCATACGGTCTTCGGTGCTTTCATCATAATGTCCTAGTACTTCAAAAATATCAAAATCGTCTCCACCGCTTACCAAAGGTGTGCGTTTTTCACGTCTGAAATGGTCAATTACCAAGTTATGCGCAATGCGGCTTACCCAGGGTAAAAACTTGCCTTCCTCATTGTATTTGCCGGCTTTAAGCGTATTAATTACTTTAATGAAAGTATCCTGAAAAATATCTTCTGCCAGGTACTCATCTTTAACCAGCAAATAAATAGAAGTATATATTTTAGATTGATAACGCCGGATGAGTTCGACCAAACCACCCTCGTGCCCGGCTATATATAGATGGATCAATTCCTGATCACTTTTCAAATGAAAATCCATAGAACTGCTACTTTAAAATCAATAAATTTAAAAAAACTACGTTTTAAGTATAAGTTCTAATCGATAGGGGCTCCTCGTTTTTTGTCATATCAAATAAAGTGAATATTGTGTTAAAATGCAAATATTTTTAAAACAAATATGTTATAACACATTTATCTGACAAAAACTAAAGAGCGGGTTCCTCCGGTTAAACTTAACTGCTATTTGGACTATTTAGTGGGTAACAGGTTTAATTTCAAAGGCAGATAAATTTGCACAAAGTTATGATTAGCAAAGTTTTATTCATTTTGTAGTAATAAGAAGCAAACAAATTACCTGCTAATGCCATATTCCATATAAACAACGCGTGTAAAAGCGGGAAGGTTTGGAATATGCTAAACTTTTTAGGATTTTTGCAGCCTTAAAAAATATTGCTTAGGGTTCATGGCTGGTGGTGCATTATGAATTGTTAACTATAAGCTATGAACAATAAACGATAGTATGAACTACGAATTTATATGAGTACAGAAACGGAGAAAGATCCGCAAAAACATATCATCATTAAAGGTGCCCGGGTGCATAACCTGAAAAATATGGACATCGCCATTCCTAAAAACCAGTTAGTGGTTGTTACTGGGATGTCGGGTTCGGGCAAATCATCATTGGCGTTTGATACTTTGTATGCCGAAGGGCAGCGCCGCTATGTGGAAAGCTTATCTTCATACGCACGCCAGTTTTTAGGCCGCATGAATAAGCCGGATGTTGATTATATTAAAGGCATTGCACCGGCTATCGCTATTGAGCAGAAGGTAATTACCAGCAACCCGCGTTCTACTGTAGGTACCTCAACCGAAATTTACGATTACCTGAAACTGCTATACTCGCGCATTGGCAAAACCATATCGCCGGTGTCAGGCCGTCAGGTAAAAAGAGATACGGTAACTGATGTAGTTAACTTTGTACAGGGCATGCCCGATGATACCATGGTTACGGTGCTATGCCCATTGCATCCGCATAATAACCGCAGCTTGAAAGAAGAACTGGCTGTGCTGTTGCAAAAAGGTTTTGTGCGTGTAGAATACCAAAGTAGTGTTTCGCGTATTGAAAGCTTGCTGGAAGATGAAAGTGTAGTGAACCACACGCTCACCAATGATGATCCGGTACGTATTGTGGTTGACCGCATTACTAAAAATAATGAAGAAGAAACCCTAAGCCGCCTGGCCGATTCGGCTCAAACCGCTTTTTTTGAAGGTAAAGGCGACTGCTTTGTTCGTTACCAGCAACCGGAAGCTGAGCAGGAAACAGAAGCTTTCTTTTGCGACCGTTTTGAGCTGGACGGAATGAAGTTTGAAGAGCCTACACCTAATTTCTTCAGCTTTAATAACCCTTATGGTGCCTGCCGCCGTTGCGAGGGTTACGGAAAAATTATCGGTATTGATGAAGATTTGGTAATACCCGATAAAAGCAAATCTATTTACGATAGTGCTATTGCACCTTGGCGCGGCGAAAAGATGGGCGAATGGAACCAACGCTTAATTGCTCAGGCTGATAAGTTTAACTTTCCTATTCATCGTCCCTATAGTCAGCTTACCGACAAGCAAAAGCAGTTGATATGGACAGGCAACAAGTACTTCCGTGGGCTGGATGCGTTTTTTAAAGAGATTGAAGAACAAACTTATAAAATACAATATCGTGTAATTCTGTCGCGCTACCGGGGTAAAACTACTTGCCCGGAATGTCGTGGCAGCCGCTTGCGGACTGATGCTACTTATGTGAAGGTAGGCGATCATTCTATTACTGATATCGTGCTGATGCCACTGGATAGGGCACAAGAGTTTTTTAAATCACTGGAGTTGGATGCGCATGATGAAAAGATAGCGCGCCGCCTGCTAATGGAAATCACCAACCGCCTGAGCTTTTTAAATGATGTGGGTTTGGGCTATTTAACCCTGAACAGGTTATCCAATACGCTTTCGGGTGGTGAGTCGCAACGTATCAATCTGGCAACCTCATTGGGTAGTAGCTTGGTGGGTTCTGTTTATGTGCTGGATGAGCCGAGTATTGGTTTGCACCCCCGCGATACTCAACGACTGATTATCGTACTGAAATCACTTCGTGATGTAGGTAATACTGTTTTAGTGGTGGAGCATGAAGAAGAGATTATGCAGGCTGCCGACCACTTAATTGATATTGGCCCTGAAGCTGGTACGCATGGTGGTAAACTCATTTTTTCAGGTACGTACGATGAAATTTTAACCGATAATGAAAGCCTAACTGGCAAGTATTTAAGTGGACGTGAAGAAATTGCCATACCCAATCAGTGTCGTAAATGGAGCGATTTTATCCTGATTAAAGGTGCCCGCGAAAATAACCTGCAACACATTGATGTAAAGTTCCCGTTAGGCGTACTTACGGTAGTTACCGGCGTTTCCGGCTCAGGTAAAACTAGCTTGGTAAAACGCATTTTACACCCGGCATTACAAAAAGCACTAGGCAATTACTCGGGCGAACAAACCGGTGCTTATGATAGTATTGAAGGCGATTATGCCAAAATTGAATCAGTTGAGTTGGTGGACCAAAACCCTATTGGCCGTTCGTCCCGCTCCAATCCGGTTACGTATGTAAAAGCTTGGGACGAGATTCGCAACTTGTTTGCTGCCCAGCCTGCTGCTAAAGCAGCCGGACTAAAACCTTCGGCTTTCTCGTTCAACGTAGAAGGTGGACGTTGTGATGTATGCCAGGGTGAGGGCGAGGTAAAGATCGAGATGCAGTTTATGGCTGATATCTTTTTACCTTGTGAAGCCTGCAACGGCAAACGCTTTAAGCAGCATATTCTGGATGTGACCTATCAGGAAAAGAATGTAGCTGATATTTTGCAAATGACCATTGATGAAGCACTGGCGTTTTTTGTAAACGACCAAAAAATCATCAATAAAATAAAACCTCTGCAAGATGTAGGTTTGGGTTACGTACAGTTGGGGCAATCATCCAATACATTATCAGGTGGTGAGGCGCAGCGTATTAAATTGGCTTCGTTTTTAGTAAAAGGTAATAACGCTAGTAAAACACTGTTCATTTTTGATGAGCCGACTACCGGTTTGCACTTTGCCGACATCAAGAAGTTACTGAAATCTTTTGATGCACTGCTGGAGCAAGGCAATACCATTGTGGTTATTGAACACAATATGGATGTGATTAAAAGCGCCGATTGGGTCATTGACATTGGTCCTGATGGTGGCGACCGGGGTGGCAATCTGGTATTTGAGGGTTTACCTGAAGATTTAATCAACAACAAGAAAAGTTATACCGGCCAGTTTTTGAAAGAAAGGCTCGGCAAATAAAAAAAGAGGCACTCCATGGAGTGCCTCTTTTTTTATTTGATTTCTGCTTCAGCCAACTTCATTACTTCGGCTTGTATAGCAGCATTTTCAATTACCGGTATTTTCTTGTGGTTAAAGTATAAATAACTATCTACCAGGCTGGCTTTGTTTTTTTCGTAATTATTACTAACTATTTCAATAGCCCGGTTAGCCGTAATATCACCTTTTAAGTTACAGTCAATTGTTTGTTGCTGACCTGTAGTCAGGTTGTTGATGATGAATGCTTTTTGCGGTGCCATTACCAATTTTATGGTGAGTAAAACCTGCTGGTTTTTAGCTACGGTAAATGAATCGGATGGCAGCGTTAAGGCAGCTTGTTCAATAGCGTTTAATAAAGGCTTAGGGGCAATGTAAGCTGCCGATGCACTGTTATTGATGTTGTTGTTCAGCGTGTAATAATGGTCGGTTAACATATATCCCTGAATTTCCTGTGTGCTTTTTACCATGAAATTTAAGGAAGATACCGAAGTAAAAGCCAAACTAAATAAAGCTATACCAGCTATGGATAGTGCCCAATTTCTTTTCATTTTAAAATTGTATGAAGGATGATTATTTATACAGACGATGCTTGCTGCCCAAACGTTGCACGCTAATTGCAAATTATTGAAAAACCTGGCAAACGATATAAAACAACGGGTGTTTACCTCACAAAATGAATTATGACGTCTTTTATAATAATTGCTGTTGTTGTATTGCTGCTGTTGGGTTTGGTGGCTTATTGGTTGTTCGGCAAGCGTAGCAAACCCCAATTAATGGTTAACCAGCAACTGGAAGAAAAATATAAAGCTTTGCTTACTCAGCATATAGCGTATTATCAAAAGCTGAATGCAACTGATCAAACTAAATTTGAGGGTATGATAGCCAGCTTTCTACAAAATATTCGCATTGAAGGAGTAGGATTGGAGGTGGATGATACCGACCGCGTATTAGTGGCATCCAGCGCCATTATTCCTATATTCGGTTATGAGGAATGGCGATACCAGAACCTCACCAATGTGATTTTATATCCGGATACGTTTAATAACGATTTTCAGTTTGAGGGGGAAAGTCGCAACATACAAGGTATGGTGGGTTCGGGTTACATGAATGGGCAAATGCTGTTATCCAGAGCAGCTTTGCTGAAAGGCTTTTCGTCACAATCTGGTAAACAGAATACCGGCATTCATGAGTTTGTGCATTTGCTGGATAAATCTGACGGTGCTACTGATGGTTTGCCTGAAAACATGCTGGCACATGAATATGCTTCGCCCTGGTTGAAAATGATGCACCATGAAATGCAGCGTATTGAAAAAGGCCATTCAGATATTGACCCTTATGCTGCTACCAGCGAAGCTGAATTTTTAGCCGTAGCCGCCGAATACTTTTTTGAAAAGCCCGGTCAGTTGCAGCAGAAGCATCCGGAGCTATACCAGCAATTAAGTCGGGTATTTGCACAAAATCCGGCCGCTAAATAAGTGATACACTTAATGGAATATAGTATAGAGCTGAGTATATAATCAATATTCAGCTCTATACTGAATGAGTTAACAATTGAGTATGTTAACGGCGTTGCTGCTAATAACTAGCGCAAACGATCGGCCGAACGTACCAGCTTTTCATCACTTTTAATATGACGAATAGCTATAAACAGCAGCAGAATGGCTATCGGCGGCAAAAACAAGCCAATACCAAAATTATCAGTTCTCAATACCACGCCTTGCGTAACACTTTTAACCGTTTGAGCTATCCAAAAGCTTAAGCCAATAATAACCAATACGGTGCTGTAGCATAAAGCCACCTGTTGCTTACGGTTGCGATACAAAAAAATGATTACCAGCGGCAACAAGGCCACAATAGCGGTAACAGCGGTAAGCGCCACAAATACTTCAGTGTGCACCTGGGCTTCTTTTACATTTTGAAACAAGCCGGTAATTTTAACACTAGTAGGTACGCCGGCTACATAAATATTGTAAGCTATCGGGAACAGATAAAGGGCAAACAGGGCCAAACTGGCAAAAAACAGATATATACTTTGTACGCGTTGTAACATAATTAAATACTTAGCAGGGCAAATATAAAATTGTTTGCTTAAAATATACATTGAGGTTTGCTGCACGCTTTGCTACCTTTGCTGCGTGGCTCAAATACAACGTTATTTTCTGGAACTGGCTTACGAGGGTACACGCTACCACGGCTGGCAATTGCAACCCAATGCCATTACTGTGCAGCAAAAGTTAAACGAAGCGTTGGCTACTTTACTACGTCAACCTATCGAAACCACCGGTGCAGGCCGTACCGATACCGGAGTACACGCCCGGCAGTTATTTGTACATGCTGATATTCCGCTACGGCAGCGTAAAACCGAAACACAAGACCTAACAGCAGAGCAAAGCCCGGTTTATAGCTTATTGGGCAAGCGCGAATTGGAGGGCTTGAATGCTCTTTTGCCTTTTGATATTGCCGTAAGACGTTTAATTCCGGTGCAGGCAGATGCTCATGCACGGTTTGATGCCACATCGCGTTCGTACGAGTACCATATACATTTTCATAAAGATCCGTTCAAAGTTGATTTCTCTTGGTTGCTAAAAGGGGAATTGGATATAGAGCTAATGAACCAAGCGGCCACTATCATGATGCAGTACACAGATTTTAGCTGTTTCAGTAAATCCAACACCCAAGTAAAAACCAATAACTGTAAAATTACACGGGCCGAATGGTTACGGAACGAAGACGGCTTAGTGTTTCACATATCAGCCGACCGTTTTCTGCGCAATATGGTTCGGGCTATTGTGGGTACCTGCCTGATGGTAGGCCGAAAAGAAATTGAGCCTGAAAGCATTCGCCAGATTATTGAAAGCAAAAGCCGTAGCAACGCCGGCACTTCTGTTCCGGCCTGCGGGTTGTACCTCACGGAAGTAAAATATCCGTACCTTTGAATTTAGAAATCCGGTAATTAATGCTACAGGCAAATTTATAACATCAGTCTTAGTGGTCTGGTCTTTCGTATAAAACAAATCATTTACTCAATCCTTCAAATAACTCACGCACTATATAATACATGTCTCAGGTAACCGGAAAAGCTATTGATTGGTCGTTGCTCAGGCGCATTATGCAGTATGTAAAGCCTTACAACCGCACGTTTGCCACAGCTGCCTTTTTAACCATCTTCGTTGCTATTATTGCACTGGCTCAACCTGTGCTGATGGAAAAGGCACTGGATAACTACATTATGGTAGGTAATTACAACGGCTTGTTGCTCATGGTAACGCTGATGATTATCCAGCTGGCTATACAAACAGTAGCTCAGTACTATCAAACTTACCTGACCAATGCCTTAGGCGAATCCGTAATTCGCGATTTGCGGATTGATGTGTTCAATCACATCATTGGTTTGCGTTTAAAGTATTTTGACCGCACACCTATTGGTATGCTCATTACCCGTACGGTATCTGACTTGGAAACCATTGCCGATATTTTTTCGGAAGGGTTAATTTCTATAGCTGGCGACTTTTTACTAGTGGTATCTATTATCATCTATATGATGGTAAAAGATTGGCGGTTAGCACTGATTACGTTAGTTCCAATCCCGTTTTTATTGTGGGCTACTTATATATTTAAAGAAGCTATCAAAGTTTCGTTCCAGGAAGTACGTACCCAAGTAGCGCAGCTCAATACCTTTTTGCAGGAGCACATTTCAGGCATCAGCATTATCCAGTATTTTGCCCGCGAAGATCAGGAAATGCGCAAGTTCAAAGCCGTAAACCTGAAGTACCGGGATGCCAACATTCGTTCTAACTGGTATTATTCTATCTTCTTCCCGGTAGTTGAAATTTTCGTGGCTATGTCTATTGCCTTATTGGTTTGGTATGGCTGTAAGCGTATCCTGACCGATCAGCAAATGGCAGATATTTCAGCCTCTCATCATGGAATCACTCCAGGTCTCATCGTGGCTTTTATTGCCTTGCTTAACCTGCTGTTTCGCCCTATACGCCAATTGGCCGATAAGTTTAATACCTTGCAAATGGGGATGGTAGGTGCCGATCGTATTTTTAAAGTACTCGATACGGATGAGGTAGCCGTAAATAAAGGCGTCTTGAAGCCCGGAACCTTGAAAGGTAAAATTGAGTTTGATAAAGTATGGTTTGCCTATAATGATGAAAACTGGGTGTTAAAAAATATCAGCTTTGCTGTAAAACCCGGTGAAACCCTGGCCTTGGTAGGGGCTACCGGTGCTGGTAAATCATCAACTATTAACATTCTGAACCGCTTTTACGAGATTGGTAAGGGAAGCGTAAAGGTGGATGGTGTAAGTATTCAGGATTATGAACTAAGCTTTTTACGCTCGCAGATTGCTACGGTGATACAGGATGTGTTTCTGTTTTCAGACACCATTGCCAACAATATCAGCCTCAACAACCCGGCTATTACCCGCGAACAGATTGTAAACGCTTCCAAAAACGTAGGCGCTCATGAGTTTATTGAACGTTTACCCGGCGGCTATGATTATAACGTAATGGAGCGTGGTGCTACGCTATCAGCAGGTCAAGCGCAATTGATTTCGTTTGTGCGGGCATTAGTGTACAACCCGGCTATATTGGTATTGGATGAAGCTACTTCATCGGTAGATACTGAGACTGAATTATTGATACAAAATGCCATTGATAAATTGATGCAAGATCGTACAGCAATTGTAATTGCTCACCGTTTATCTACCATCCAGAATGCAGATAAAATAATTGTACTGGATCATGGCGAAATCAAAGAAGTAGGCACTCATCAGGAGTTATTACGTATAGAAGATGGTTATTATCGTAAATTATACGATCTGCAATTTAATTCAGCTGGTATAGAGCGGTAATACTTACAATGTGGATATGGAGTAATTTATCAAAAAAGTAAGATCATATACTTTGGATTACCTAAAACAAACTTTCATATTTATAAAAAGAAGTTCTTCTTTAAAGACTAAAAAGCTCATTGTTCTAAAGCAAACTGAAGTGCGAAGGATTAGAACTTAGTCAAAATTCGATTTACTACTGATGTCCAATTGAAAGCAAGTTGGAAATTAGTAGTGACGAAAACATTAGGTTGCTTTATTGTACTTCGCATAAAGTGCTACAAGTAAAATAACAACTACAGGCACATCACAGTAAAACTATTTTTAGCTTATCACCTATAAGATGACATGGCCTAATCGTATGGTGAATGCATACGGGGTTTCCTTTAACCTAACGATGGCTGTCTGGAAGAAAAATACACCAGCTCATTAGGCGACTTACCAAATTTTTTCTTGAAAGAATAAGAGAAGTGGGACAGGCTTTTAAAGCCTAAATCAAGGTATATTGCTGAGGGCTTTTGGTGCTTGTTTTCGATGAGGTGTTTTGCTGCGTTTAACCGCTTATCTTGCAGCCACTGACGTGGCGGTGAGCCAAAGGATTTCTGAAAATCGCGTTTGAAACCCGCTAGGCTACGACCAGTCAGCTGTGCAAATTTTTCGACAGGAACGTTAAAGTGAAAGTTACTGAGCATGAACTTTTCCAGGTCAATCTTATAAGGTTCTGAAAAGTCAAATAAAAAGTTGCGAAGAACAGGCAACGCAAGTAACAGTAATTTAACGCCTTCTTTTACTTTCAAGATGCCCATTTCATCGGTCATGGCCGCCCCCGAACTCCGGGCGTAGGGAACAATAGAATGAAAATATCCCTGCAGAAATTCGTTAAATGGAATTAAGATATTGGGCGGACCAATGTATTTTCGGTCTGCTTCAAGTTTTTCTTCCAATGCAATTTTGCGCAACAAATCTTCCTGCAAGGATATCACGATGGTTTCATAATTCGCTCCGGGTAGCGGTGTTTTGGTGAGCGTACCCACTTGGTTTTTGCCAATCAGCAGCATTTCTCCTCCGGTCATCGAGATGCTTTGTCCGGAAGTTTCCAAGGTAAACTGTCCTGAAACCTGTAGTATCAAAGTAGGGTGGTTCCAAAAACATACTTTCTCCTTTCGCTCGGCAGAGAGGTAAGAATAGAAAATCACGCCTGGGAGGATTTCTTCTGGACTAATCATTCATTTAGCGTTGTAAGTAAGTGCCGCCCAATATAGCACCTGTTGCAAAAGTAGTATTTAAGGTGTTCATTTCTTCTGGCGTAAATACAATATTCATCGCTGCTATGTTTTCCGGCAAGCGCGATCTGCGACTCATGCTCACTAACGGCATAATATGCTCGCCTTGCTCTTTCACCCAAGCGATCGCAACCTGTGTTGGCGTACAACCTTTATTGCTGGCCAGTTGCTTTAAAACTTCAACTTTTTCCAGGTTATGAATCAAGTTTTCGCCTTGAAAGCGAGAGAAATGATTACGGTAGTCGTTCTCCGGAAGTGGTGCTTGCATTTCACCCGTTAGTAAGCCTTCAGCTGTATTGGCGAAGGCTACTATGCCAATGCCTAGTTCCTTTGCTGTAGGCAACAGTTCACTTTCTATCCCGCGCTCAGCCAGCGAATAGCCAATTTCTAGTGCGCTTATGGGGTGAATGCTGTTGGCTTTACGCAATTGGTCAGCTGTAATTTCCGATACGCCAATATAACGCACTTTGCCTTCTTGAATCAGGTCAGCTACCGTTCCGATAATGTCTTCCACCGGCACGCTGTTATCCATTCGGCTGGGCTGGTAGAGGTCGATAGTTTCAACACCCAAACGGGTTAGTGAATAGTTGATAAAATTCTTGATAGCGATAGGGCGCAGATCCATTCCCAACCACTGACCATTGTGAAAGATAGCACCGAATTTAACGCTGATGAAAGCATCATCACGCCTCCCTTTAATGGCTTTGCCGATCAGCATTTCGTTATGACCAGCACCGTAAAAGTCTCCGGTGTTCAAAAAGTTAACACCGCTATCTAAAGCTTCATGAATCGTAGCAATACTTTCTGTTTCATCAGGTGTAGAACCACCCCAGATAGAAGACATACGCATACAGCCTAAACCAAGTTTGGATACGAACGGACCATTGTGGCCCAACTGAATTTTAGTGATGTTTTTCATAATGCAAATATCAAAGTTCAAAACGCATCATGGTTTCTTCTACGGCTCAAATATTCCGCTTGTACGGCTCACTATAGTATGCAATTTGAGCTTTTACGGTTTAATTCCTTCAAGGTATTTGATAAGATTAAACATAGGGAGTCTGGCTAATCTAAACTGATGAAGAGAGGAACGAACAACACAAACATCATGATCTGTATTTCGGTGGTGCTAAAAGGAACGGCGTTTTGGAGAACGTCAAACTTTTTTATAGTTTAAGATCATTCCTATAAAGTGCTATATATGTAAGACAGAAAGGTTTTAAGAGTAAATGTACATTTTTAAAGACTCACTCGAAATGCGACACATAAAAACTTATAATTAACTCATAAACCTGTTTTCAAAAGAAGGCCATTTAAACGTTTTTTAGAAGTCTGCTATAAATACCGTTTCGCATTTCGGCTACAAATCACCATGATTAGACTACAAGGTATAGTTGGCAGTTGCTGACCTTCGCCATATTATTAAATGAAAACAAAAGTTATGGCACATCAAAATGAAACTGGTAAAGTATGGTTTATTACCGGGGCATCCCGTGGTTTTGGTCGTATTTGGACTGAAGCAGCCCTAAAGCGCGGTGATAAAGTTGCAGCGACTGCAAGAAAATTAAGCAGCCTTGCAGATTTAAAAGAACAATACGGTGAGAACGTATTAACACTGGCGCTTGACGTAACAAAGCCAGATCAGGTAAAAACAGCTGTAGAACAAGCTTATCATCACTTCGGGAAACTGAATATTGTGATGAATAATGCGGGCTATTCACTGGTTGGAACCATTGAGGAAGCGAGTGTTGAAGATGTGCGTGCATTGTACGAGACTAATGTTTTCGGTGCTGTAGCTGTTATTCAAGCGGTACTACCTATATTAAGGAAGCAGGGTTATGGACACATTTTGGGTACTTCGAGCACACTGGGGCACGTGGCGCTCCCTGTTATAGGATACTATTGTTCATCTAAATGGGCTTTTGAAGCCATATTTGAAAGCCTTGCAGCCGAAATTAAACAATTTGGAATCAAAGTAACTATTGTAGAGCCTGGCGCTTATGCAACGGAGTTTGGCAGTCCCGAATCTTTATGGTTTGCTGCAGGTATGGATGTTTACGCTGACTTTAAATTACAGTTTGTTGAGGGATTGAAAACGTCGAAAAGAGGTGACCCGAATGCTACACCAGAGGCACTTTTTAAAATTGTAGATGCTGAAAATCCACCCTTAAGATTTTTCCTAGGCAACCAGAATTTGCCTGCAGTACGGAAAACTTATGCAGACCGGCTTGCTATCTGGGAATCTTGGGAAGCTGTGTCAAGCGCAGCTCAGGGCGAATCCAAATAGCGTATATCCATAATAACCGGTAATAAATTGTTACCGGTTATAACTAAATTAGTTATCAGAATGAAAAAGGAAAGTAAAAGCCTTGTTAGATTTGAGTCGCTATCTAATGCTCACCGGGCATTTGGGTTACCAAATCCCAAACATCCGCTTATCAGTTTAATTAATGGCAGTCATGTCAGCCAGGATGTCAATCATCCATCGGGGGCACATGTGCTTGGCTTTTATAAAATATCCTACAAGCCGCAGCTAAGCGGAAGACTAAAATATGGGCAGCAATACTATGATTTTAATGAAGGCGGATTGTTGTTCGCTTCTCCTAACCAGATTGTAGGAGGAAATACTGAGAATGACGAGTCAACGGTCTGTTCTTTGTATACATTGCTAATTCATCCGGATTTCTTTTTGAATTATCTATTGGCGAAACGCGTTAAAGAATATGGTTTCTTTTCTTATGCCACCAATGAGACCTTACATCTTTCTGATGAAGAAAAAGCAACTATCATCTCTATTTTCAATATGATTGAAACTGAACTGAACAGCAGAATTGACGATTTTAGCCAAGACGTCGTAATTGCTCAGATTGAGTTGTTGCTGAATTATGCTAATCGTTTTTATAAAAGGCAATTTACCACCCGTAAAGCAATTAACAACACGTTGCTGGAAAGGATGGAAAAACTATTGAATGAGTATTTTGATAATAAAGCAACTTTGAGGTACGGCATCCCAAAGGTACAATACCTAGCCGAACACTTAAATTTGTCGCCAAATTATTTGAGTGATATGCTCCGTTCCCTTACAGGGCAAAGTGCTCAGCAACATATACACAACAAGTTGATAGAAAAGGCGAAAGAAATTCTGTCTACTACCAATTTATCTGTAAGTGAGATAGCTTATGCCTTGGGGTTTGAACATTCACAGTCGTTTAGTAAACTATTTAAAAGCAAAATGCAGATGTCTCCTCTCGAGTTTAGGGCTTCATTCAATTAAAATGAATACATGTTTGATTTTAATAGTTCGTTTCCTCAATTAAAAATTAAAAAACACGTTATTACTGATCTGTAAATTAACGCATTACAGCAAGTGGCTACCCCTAAAAAGGTGGGCACTTGCTGATTTCCAAACGTGCGACAGCAAATTTTGCAACTTACATTGTATTAGGAACAGAGCGTTTCTTAATGAATGATAAGCCCAGCTATTAGGTAAATTTATTATTTAACCTTTTTTTTGTTGTCACTTAATAGCTTATCTAGTTTTTCCTTCGTTTCAGGAATTGCTTGCAGTGTTAAAGCTTTTTTAAAAGTTTCAATTGCTTTGGTTTTATTGCCAGTTGCCAGATACAAATCGCCAAGTGAATCATAACAGTTACCACTTGAAGGGTTGTTGGCAATATTGAGTTTAAATAGATTTTCGGCTTTTTTATATTGTTTAGTGCCTAGCATTTGATAGCCTAACCTATTAACCTGACTTTCACCTGGCTTAACCACATAACCCATCTGCTCAGATACTTTTTTGTAATGTGCAGCCAGTACCGAGTCTAGTTTAAAGTTTGGATTATTCAACTCACTGTCATAGATCTTAAGCTTGTAAAAAGCGAAAACAAACCCGAGTGCATCATATTCTCCAATCAGCCTTACCGACGGATGGTTATCATCTTCATAGAACTTGTAACTGTAGCGCAACTGATTCTTTTTATTGTTGTTAAGAATTTTAATAAGTTCCAGGTTGCTACGTATAAGTTCGGTAGACCCGCTGGTATCTTTTTGAACACTGAGCGTATCCATTCCTCGCTCCATACGATTGGCCATTGCTATGAACAATGTTTTTCCATGGTAATTTTGATTCGGTAATATTGCCTTTGCTTCTTCTACAGATTTCTTGTTATTCCACCACAAAGAGGCTTCAAGAGAAACATAAGCGTTAAATGAATTTGGATGATGAAGTAAGGTATTAATAACCGTTAAGCCACCGAGCGAATGGCCAATTAATGTTTTGTAAGTTGTAGTCGGGTAGTTCGCATCGATATATGGAATTAATTCTTTCTCGACAAAAGCCATAAATTTATCTCCATTCCCAACAACTTCAGGCAGTTCTTTATCCGTACTGGTTGTGAGTTCGCTTAAGCGCTCTACAGGTACAATGCCCACCACAATCATCGGCGGACAAAGACTGGATTCCTCCATGTGTTCCGTAATAGTTACAACAGTGTTAAAGTTTTCACTGCCATCCAGCACATAAACAACAGCGTAATTTCCTCTGCCTTTAACCTTAGTGCCTCCATTGCTTTTAGGAATATGTATCCAAATTTTCCGCTGCTGACCCAATATTTTGGAAGGAATAGTTTCCTCAAACCCGGTGTTAAACGGACTGTTGTCTTGGGCCTGAGCGTAACCACAAACTAAAAGAAGTGCGAAAAGACAAAAAGAAATTTTTACAAGTGTTTTTGTGTTAGGGTTGAATAAGCAGGATTTCATGAAAGTTATGATAGGATTGAAAATTAAAATTCAAGATAGTTGATGAGATAAATGCTCGAATGAAGTGCCTTAATACGAGTTCATTTACTTCTAATAAAACCTGTAAGCAATGTTAAACATAATGTTCAAATGTCTATTAAGCTTTTTATAGTATAATCTGCTCCTTGTCTATTCGTTAATTTTTGTTAAAAGTATACTGCTGAAGTAAGTAAATCCGCTTTAACACAAATAAAGTTTTACCTTTAACCAAGGGTTTTTTAATTTCGCATCCCAACACTGAATACGTATATGGAAGAATTTGAAGAAAGCACGTCAGCCAAAAAAACGAAAGCTATTTATATATCTACGGTTTTTGGTATCGCTATGGTGCTTTTAATGGTAGGTATGCTGGGCCTAATACTGGTACATGCCAAAAACCTGGCCAACTATATTAAAGAAAATATGGTGGTGAACGTATTTGTGGATGAAGGTGCCCGCGAAACTGATGTGCTGCAATTGCAGCATCAGTTGGATGGCAACCCTTATGTAAAAAGCACCCAATACGTAAGTAAAGAACTAGCTGCCCGTAACTTACAAAAAGATTTAGGCGAAGATTTTATTAAATTTTTGGGCGTAAACCCGCTTTCACAATCTATTGATGTGTACTTGAAGGCTGATTATGCCAATAATGCTTCCATTAATCAGTTTAAAGAACAATTGTTAAAGAACCCCTTAGTTAAAGAGGTTAAATATCAACCTTCATTGGTAGATTTAATTAACCAAAATTTAACTTCTATTAGCTTGGTTATTTTGGCTTTTGCTGCCATTTTTGTAGTGGTATCAGTAGCCTTAATTAACAATACTATTCGGCTGGCTATTTACTCGCAGCGTTTTCTGATTAAATCAATGCAGCTGGTAGGGGCTACCAAAAGCTTTATCCGTCGGCCGTTTTTGCTATATGGAATTTGGCATGGCTTGCTAGGTGCTTTAATTGCGATCATCATTTTGGTAGGTACTTTGTATTTGGCCAACCATGAAATACCTGAACTGGTAGTATTACAAAACTATACCGAGTTTGGCATCATCTTTTTAGGAGTAGTGTTATTGGGCATCTTTATTGCCGGTTTTAGTACGCTACTGGCTGTTAACCGCTTTTTACGTTTAAAAATATATCAACTATACCGATAAAAACTATGGCTCAGAAATACACCCGGCCGGTTGCATCAACCACAACCTCAAGGCCATCTTTGCTTACCACGCCACCAACCGATGTTAAGCCCGTAAACTTTGTATTTGACAAAGCTAATTACCAGTTGCTGGCTATCAGTGTGCTAATTGTAGCTGTAGGTTTTGTACTCATGTCGGGCACTACCGATATTTACAGTACAACTAAAATTGTAATTGCGCCATTAGTGGTGTTGGCTGGTTTTGGTTTGGCTTTTTACGCAATTTTCAAAAAGCCTGCCGCCTAAAGCATGAATATTATTCACGTCATCGTTCTGGCCATTATTGAAGGCTTGACGGAGTTTTTGCCGGTATCTTCAACCGGGCACATGATTATTGCTTCATCAGCTATGGGTATTGCCTCTGATGATTTTGTAAAGCTGTTTACCGTAGCTATACAGTTAGGCGCTATTCTGTCGGTAGTAGTGCTTTACTTCAAGCGCTTCTTCCGTTCCTTTGATTTTTATATCAAACTGGTTATTGCTTTTATTCCGGCAGCAGTATTTGGTTTGCTATTCAGCAAAAAAATTGATGCCTTGCTGGAAAGCGCAATTACTGTCGGTATCACGTTGTTTATTGGTGGTATTATTCTATTGTTTGTAGATAATTGGTTTAACAAACCAGTGATTAACGAAGAAAAAGATATTAGCTACTTAACTGCGCTGAAAATTGGTTTTTTCCAGTGCATCGCCATGATACCTGGTACTTCCCGTTCGGCAGCTACTATTGTGGGCGGTATGTCGCAACGTTTAAGCCGTACAGCCGCAGCTGAGTTTTCTTTCTTTTTGGCTGTACCTACCATGTTTGCCGCTACTTCTAAAAAGCTATATGATTTTTATAAAGAAGGCCATGTTTTTACCGGCGAAGAAATCAAGCTACTGGCTATCGGTAATGTAATTGCCTTTATTGTGGCTTTGCTGGCAATTCGTACATTTATCACCTTCTTGGAGCGTAAAGGTTTTAAATTATTCGGCTGGTACCGTATTATTGTAGGGGCTGTAATTATCGGCCTGTACATGACCGGACACAATTTAAAGGTAATTTAATTCCGGAAAAAGCATATAAAATCAGGTATTCATATTTGATAAATAGAAGGAGCGAAGCTGTATGGTTTCGCTCTTTTGCTATTTTACAACGTAAATAAGCAAAATATTTAACTTGAATTCATGGTTCGCCACAACTGTATTAACTAACCGCTATGCTCTTGATTGTTTCTTATTTAAAACGTATCTAAATAACAATTGCCTAAACCCCTCACTGACATTTGGGTGTTAAATTTTGTACATTCGCGGCGTTCGCCCTGTTATGGGTCCCCGAACTGAAAATTGTTCATTTTTTACCTAAAAATCAATCAAATGGCTTTTGATTTAGATATGATTAAAAAGGTGTACGACCGCTATAGCAGCCGTATTGAGGCAGCTCGCAAAGCGACCGGTAAACCTTTAACCTTAACTGAGAAGATTTTATACGCCCACTTATCTGAAGGTGATGCCCAAAAAGCCTTTCAACGCGGTGTTGATTACGTAGATTTTGCTCCTGACCGTGTAGCTATGCAAGATGCAACAGCTCAAATGGCATTGTTGCAATTTATGCAAGCTGGTCGTCCGCAGGTAGCTGTACCATCAACCGTACATTGCGACCACTTGATTCAGGCTAAAGTAGGTGCTGCTGAAGATTTAAGCACGGCTAAAGATATAAACAAAGAAGTTTACGATTTCCTTTCATCAGTATCGGACAAATACGGTATTGGTTTCTGGAAGCCAGGTGCAGGTATCATTCACCAGGTAGTGTTGGAAAACTACGCTTTCCCAGGTGGTATGATGATCGGTACCGACTCCCATACACCTAATGCTGGTGGTTTAGGTATGGTTGCTATTGGTGTTGGTGGTGCTGATGCCTGCGACGTAATGGCTGGCTTACCTTGGGAGCTTAAATTCCCGAAACTGATTGGTGTACATTTAACTGGTAAATTATCAGGCTGGACTGCTCCAAAAGACGTAATTTTGAAAGTGGCTGGTATCCTGACTGTAAAAGGTGGTACTGGTGCTATCGTAGAATATTTTGGCGAAGGTGCACGTTCTATGTCGGCTACTGGTAAAGGTACTATCTGTAACATGGGTGCAGAAATTGGTGCTACTACCTCTATTTTCGGTTATGATGAAAAAGCTGCTGCTTACCTGCGCGGAACCAAACGTGAAGATATAGCCGACTTAGCGGATGCCGTTAAAGATCATTTAACCGGTGATGCTGAAGTTTATGCTACACCTGAGCAGTACTTTGACCAAGTAATTGAAATTAACCTGAGTGAACTGGAACCGCACGTAAACGGTCCGTTTACTCCAGATTTGGCTTGGCCTATCTCTAAATTTGCTACTGCTGTTAAAGAAAACAACTGGCCTACAGAACTGGAGGTTGGTTTAATTGGTTCATGTACCAACTCATCTTACGAAGATATTACTCGTGCCGCATCTATTGCTAAACAGGCAATTGACAAAAACCTAAAAACCAAAGCAGAATACACGGTAACTCCAGGTTCTGAGCTGGTACGTTATACGGTAGAGCGCGATGGTTACTTAGATACCTTTGCTCAAATTGGCGGTGTGGTATTAGCTAATGCTTGTGGTCCTTGTATTGGCCAGTGGGCACGTCATACCGATGATCCTACCCGTAAAAATGCTATCATCACTTCATTCAACCGTAACTTTGCAAAACGTCAGGATGGTAACCCGAATACGCATGCATTCGTAGCATCACCTGAAATTGTAACCGCGTTTGCTATTGCTGGTGATTTAACTTTCAACCCTTTAACCGATACTTTAACCAACGAGAACGGTAAGCAAGTGAAACTGGATGAGCCACTGGGTATTGAATTACCGGTAAAAGGCTTTGCTGTTGAGGATGCGGGCTACCAAGCTCCTGCTGAAGACGGTAGCCAAGTGGTTGTACAGGTTGATCCGAAATCATCACGCCTGCAACTGCTGGATCCATTCCCTGCTTGGGAAGGTACCGACCTGAAAGGCTTAAAACTGTTAATCAAAGCCAAAGGCAAATGTACTACCGACCATATTTCAATGGCGGGTCCGTGGTTGAAATTCCGTGGTCACTTAGATAACATCAGTAACAATATGCTGATTGGTGCTATCAACTACTTTAACAACACTGCTGATAGCGTTAAAAATGAACTGACTGACGAGTACGGCCCGGTTCCGGCTACTCAGCGTGATTATAAAGCGCATGGCATCGGTACTATAGTTGTAGGTGACGAAAACTATGGTGAAGGTTCATCACGTGAGCACGCAGCCATGGAGCCACGTCACTTAGGTGTTCGTGCTATTCTGGTAAAATCATTTGCCCGTATTCACGAAACCAACTTGAAAAAACAGGGTATGCTGGGTGTTACCTTTGCCGACTCTGCTGATTACGAAAAAGTTCAGGAAGACGATACATTCGATATCAATGGCTTAACTGAATTTGCTCCGGGCAAACAGTTAACTGTAGTGTTGCACCATAAAGATGGTTCTGAAGATTCATTCCAGGTAAACCATACTTACAATGCGCAGCAAATTGAGTGGTTTAAAGCTGGTGGTGCGTTAAACATCATCCGCAAACAACAACACGCTGACTAAGTAATAAAGCTTAATATTTGAAAGCGCCATTGCATAGCAATGGCGCTTTTTTGTTATAGGTGTATTTGATAGATAATTATCGGTTAGTTACTCTTAATGAAATCTTGTAATTTTTTATAGCGAGTAGCCTCGCTCAATTATTCTCAGTGTAACACGTAATTTGTGAGATGACTAATAGCTAAGTAACTACTTCTTCACAATGTTTTTAAGCATTAACAAGTTTTGTCCATTGCGGCTATAACCTGTAATGTTGTTAGGGTATAAATTTACTAGCTGGTCATAAAATAACACCACCACTGGCGATTGTTGCATAATCAAATTATCCATTTGCTGGTACAATTTATATCGCTGCTGATTATCATTTACGTGATAGGATTTTTCAAAAAGCGCATCAAATTGCGCGTTATAAAAGCCCGTATAATTAGGGCCAAAAGGTACCTTGTTTTTGGAATAGAATACTGACAAGAAATTTTCGCCATCCGGGTAGTCGGCTATCCAATTGCCTCTAAAAAAGGTGACACCATTTTTGGCAATCATTTCGCGAAGGCTGGCACCCTGCAATACTTCAACCCGGGTGCGTATGCCTATTTGTTGCAATTGACCTTGTATGTATTCTATCAAATCGCGGTAGCTTACAATAGTGTTTAGTACAATTTCGGGCATGTTTTTGCCACCCGGAAAACCAGCCTCGGCTAGTAGTTGCTTGGCTTTATTCGGATTATAAGTGTATCCTTGCACAGCCGATGCGCTAAAACCGGGCATCCCTTGTGGTACAAACCCGGCATTGCCTACAGTGCCTATACTGTTGCGTAGGTACTTAATAATTTGCTGCTTATCAATAGCATAATTGATGGCTTGGCGTACTTTCAAAAATCGCAAAGGCGATTGTTTAACAATAGCCAGGTTGGTATCAACCAGCATCCCTAAATATTCGGTGTACAAATAAGGCGCAATATTAATTTTGAATTTGCCCTTATACTTCTGGGTAACCTTACCCGATTTGGTTAAAATATCATCGCGGTAGCTGCCATCAATATCATTAAAAAAGTCGAGCTGACCTTTGATGAACTCCATAAAGGCCGTTTGTTTATCACTGATGAAAGTTGCCCGCACCGCATCCAGATGGGGGAGTGGCTGACCTTGTTGGTCTTTTTCCCAGTAATGTTCGTTTTTAAGCAATACCAGTACTTCGCCTTCTTTCCAGTATTTAAACCGGAAAGGGCCGGTACCTACCGGATGGTTACGGAAGTCTTTGCCATAGTGTTCTACTACCTCATGCGGCACTACCGAACAATACTGCGCCGTAAGCATGCTTAACAGGGGCGGAAAAGGTTGCTTAAGTTGAATTTGTAAAGTACTGTCATTTACGGCTACGAAGGCATTTTTACCACTTACCTTGTCGCTAAAAATCCAGGAGCCTGATGAGGCAACTTTAGGGTCAATAAGGCGGCCAAAGCTGTACACAAAGTCGGCAGCAGTAACCTTGCGGCCTTTACCTTCGGAAAACAAAGCATCGTCCTGAAAGTACACATCCGTCCGTAAGTGAAAAGTATATACTTTATCATCGGCCGATATACTCCAGCTTCTGGCAATAGCAGGTTTGATGTGCAGGCTGTCATCTACCTGTACCAAGCCGTTGTATAGTTGGTTATCAATCCATAAAGCATCCTGGTTTCGGGCAAAGGCGGGGTCCATAGAAGTTAAACCCTGATCGAGGTTCAGGTTAAATACAGTTTTGCGCGATACAGGAGCTGAAGGGTGGCAGGAAGAAAATAGCATTGGTAAAGCTACCATCCATATGAAGTAAGGCCAGCGAGTGTACATCTGGCTAAATATCAGAAATTATTTATGCAGATATTCAACAATTGTGTAAAAGTATGAAGTATAACAACCGCATTCCTTATTCCGAAAAAGCTATATTGTTGCGTAAGTGTTCACCAAGCTTGATGTATGTAATTATGTTATTGATAGTCAACATTTTTCATGGATGGAGCTGCGTTGATTATCACTTCAATCTCATTTTGGTTCAGGTATTTGAAACGGGGTTATTTTTTTGTACTTTTGCACCCGATTTAGCGATGTTGCTAAATTCGTTATTTTAATTCATGAACAACCCATTTATTGAACTGGGAATCCGTCATGATATTGTTAATGCCATCTCTGAGTTAGGATTTGAAAATCCTACGCCAATCCAGGAACAGTCAATTCCGGTATTGTTAACAGGCAGCAACGATTTTGTCGGATTAGCCCAAACCGGGACCGGAAAAACTGCTGCTTTTGGCTTACCATTATTGGAGCTGCTGGATTTTGAAGAAAATTATCCGCAGGCACTTATTTTGTGCCCTACACGCGAACTTTGCTTACAAATCACTAATGATTTGAAAAATTACGCCAAAAACATGAGCAACGTACACGTTGTGGCTGTTTACGGCGGTGCCAGTATTTCAGATCAGTTACGCCAGATTAAACGCGGCGTACAAATTGTTGTTGCTACACCGGGCCGTATGCTCGATATCATCAACCGCAATGCTATTGATTTTTCACAAGTGCAGTATGTAGTACTGGATGAAGCTGATGAAATGCTCAACATGGGCTTTCAGGAAGACATTGATAGTATCTTATCCACCACGCCCGAGGATAAAAAAACATGGCTGTTTTCAGCCACTATGCCAAGCGAAGTACGCCGCATTTCTAAAAAGTATATGACCGACCCATACGAGTTAACTATGGGCGCGAAAAATACGGGTAATGCTAACATTGAGCACGAATATTATGTAGTACGTGCCCGTGATAAGTATGCCGCTTTTAAACGTATTGTTGATTTTAACCCTGAAATTTTCGGTATCGTATTTTGCCGTACTAAAATTGAAACTCAGGAAATTGCCGAAGCGCTGATTAAAGATGGTTACAATGCCGATTCTTTACACGGCGACCTTTCGCAGCAACAACGTGATAAGGTAATGAAACGCTACCGCGAGCGCAGCCTGCAATTGCTGATTGCAACCGACGTAGCTGCACGTGGTATTGACGTGAATGATGTAACTCACGTTATTAACTATTCATTGCCTGATGAAATTGAGAATTATACCCACCGTAGCGGCCGTACTGCACGTGCCGGCAAAACAGGGGTGTCTATCTCTATCATCAACTCTAAAGAAATTGGTAAAATACGCCAGATTGAAAAAGTAATTGGCAAACGCTTTATTAAAGCCGAAGTACCAACCGGCTTTGAGGTTTGCGAAAAACAACTGTTTGGCTTAATTCATAAAGTGCATAACGTAGAGGTTAATGAGCAACAAATTGATCAGTACCTGCCACGCATTATGGATGAGTTTGCTGATTTGAGCAAAGAAGATTTGATTAAGCGTTTTGCTTCAATTGAGTTTAACAGCTTCTTGGCTTACTATAAAGATGCACCTGATTTGAACGTGCCGGAAGATACCCGCGCTTCACGCGAAGGCGGCGAGCGTTTCCCACGTACCGGAACACGTGCTGATTTTACCCGCTTATTCATTAACCTGGGTTCGGTAGATGGTTTTGGCCGCGGTGATTTGCTGGGCTACTTCTGTAATCAAACCGGGTTAGTTGGCCGTACCATTGGAAAAATTGATGTAAAAGGTGTTTATTCCTTTATTGAAGTGCCAAATGCTGATGTTGACCGTGCTTTCGCCAGCTTCAAAGAGGCTGATTTTAAAGGTCGTCAGGTAAGAATTGAAATTTCTGCTGATGGTGACCGTAACGAAAGTCGTGGTGGTGCGTCTAATTATAAAAAACGTGAAGGTGGTTCCCGGCGCGATGGCGGTAGTAACACCCGCGGTAATGAGCGTAGTGGCTCAGGCTTCCGCGATTTTTCAGGCAAACGCCGTGAAGATCGGGGTGAGCGCCGCAAGCGGTATTAATTTAGTTTTTTAGCTTCAGTTTGCTGAAGCGTTTAGTTTTAGTTTAGTTAGCAAAGCCTTCCTGTTTCGGGGAGGCTTTTGTTTTTAACGCACAAAACTAACCGGTACCGAATCTGGAAATAGGAGAGTTAAATGATGGTCATCCAGCTTTTGTATTACATAGCGTGTATAAGGCTGGTTGCCTTCAAATGAGGTATAAACCGTATCACCCTTCATGAAATAATCTTCCGGTGCTGGTGAATCATTCACCAGAAAAAAATCTTTATCCGTAATTTTCAATTGAGCATGCCCATCTTGGGTATGCCAGTTTCCTTTGAAATTCCTATGTGGAGATTTTGAACAAGCAGCCGAAATAAGTATTAGTGCACAAACTATATGTACAAATACCAATGCAAAGTTTTTCATGATATACGGGGGTAGAGGCAAATAATTCAGCACCTGCTTATTGCAGGTGCTGAAAGAGGTATTACATATGTCTTAAGTAAGATCCTTTTACATATACACGGTGACCGCGTTTGTTTACATAGTAGTAACGTGAGTGTTTATCGATGTACACAGTTTCACCATAACGACCTTTGCCATCATATTTCTTATCTACTATAGCCGAGCTACCTTTTGATGCTAACTCAGATGTTTTATGACCTACTTTGGTAGCAGTTCTACCGATAGCATGTTCTGTTTTTTTTACTACTTGAGCTTGTGTTTGCGCAGCAACAAATAAACCTGTTGCCAGCAGTGCTACTTTAAATACGTTTTTCATGGTTTCAATTGAAATTAATTTCTCGAATTAACTCAATTGTTCTGCCAAAAATTTCATTTCGTGTATTGGCGAGCGTTTTTTATACAAAATGCGGTATACAGCCTCACAAATAGGCATATTTACTTTGTATTGTTTATTTACTTGGTGTAGGCAATTTACTGCATAATAGCCCTCAGCCACCATATTCATTTCTAGTTGTGCCGAGGTTACCGTATAACCTTTACCAATCATATTACCAAAAGTTCGGTTACGGCTAAACTGTGAATAAGCAGTTACCAATAAGTCGCCCAGGTAGGCTGATTCTTTAATGTCACGCTCAATAGGATGTACCGCATCGGTAAAATCTTTCATCTCACGAATAGCATTCGAGATCAATACCGATTGAAAATTATCGCCATAACCAATACCGTGGCAAATGCCGCTGGCTACCGCATAAATGTTTTTAAGTACAGCAGCGTATTCGGTACCGTAAATATCTTCAGAAACTACAGTTTTGATATAGCGGGTACTCAGCATACTGGCAAAGCGAGTAGCCAATTCTGTATCTGGCGAAGCAATAGTTAAGTACGATAACTTTTCCAACGCTACTTCCTCCGCATGGCATGGGCCGCTAATTACCAAAAAATGATCCAGCGGTATTTCGTAATACTTGTGCATGAACTCGCCTATAATCAAGTTTTCATCAGGTACAATACCTTTAATAGCCGAAATTATTTTTTTACCGGCTAAGTCGGCTGGCGTAGTACCTTTTAGGGCATCCTTCAAGAAAGCAGCAGGTACATTCAACAATACAAATTCGGCCTGCTCAAGCAAGCTTTTTAGATGCGTGGAAATATGAGAAGCCGGGAGCTTTACTTCAACTGAACTGAGGTAACTAGGGTTATGCCCAAATTTGTGCAGATGTTCGACTGCATGTTCGTTCCGCATCCACCAAAAAACTTTCTTCTCTGTAGTATTATCCAGCAACATTTTGATGTTGGCTGTTGCCCAACTGCCGCCGCCTACTACTAAAATGGTATTATTATGCCCTTGCATGTGGTGCAAAGTAAAGTATTTTAGTTGAATAGTGAGTGGTTAATGGTTAATGGTTAATGGTTAATGGTTAATGGTTAATGGTTAATGGTTAATGGTTAATGGTTAATGGTTAATGGTTAATGGTTAATGGTTAATGGTTAATGGTTAATGGTTAATGAGTTGTTCAATAGGAAAACAATTTAATTGTTTTAAGAACTACTAACTACTAACTACTAACTACTAACTATTGTCCATTCTCCACTCACTATCCAACTAAAATGGCTTAATTTGCTGCATGTACCTGGTAAAAACGCCTTGGCTGCTCAAAAAGCTTTATCCACAACTCACTTGGAACCAAAGCAGAGCCGAAAAGGTTATCTATATTACTTTTGATGATGGGCCCATACCTGTTGTAACGCCCTTTGTGCTAAAAACCTTGCAACAACATAATGCATTGGCTACGTTTTTTTGTATTGGTGATAATGTGCAGAAACATCCGGCTATTTTCAAACAGGTACAAGAAGCAGGTCATGCCATAGGTAATCATACTTTCAACCATCTGAAAGGCTGGGAAACAGAGGATAAGGTTTATATAGATAATTTTGAACAGGCTGACCAAATGTTACAAACCAACCTTTTCAGGCCACCTTATGGTCGCATTAAACGTTCGCAGATTAAGCAACTGCAAGTACTTAAGCCTAGCCTGAACTTAATTATGTGGGATGTGCTGAGTGGCGATTTTGATCTGGCTTTAAAGCCAGATCAGTGTTTGCAAAATGTTTTAAAACATACCGAAAATGGATCTATCATCGTGTTTCACGATAGTTTAAAAGCATTTAATCGGTTGGAATATGTATTACCTAAAGCTTTAGAGGTTTGGAGTAAAGCCGGATATAGTTTTGGAAAGCTAAGTTAAAAAAAATTATACTTTATCTTTATCCAACTGTGCATTATCACGTGTGTTTTTCTGTACGGCAATAGCGCCAAACAAAGCCAGCAGAAATGAAAAAGCATAGAATCCTTTTTCGCTAGGCAGCAATGTGGCATTCCATAAACCCACGGTTAGTAGTACAATTGCCAAAAGGGTAGAAAACCAGCTTAACCCGTAGTATATATCAGTTACCGAAATACCTTCTAAGCGGTCGCGTACGCTTTTTTGTACCGAAACTGCCGAAAATAAGCCATACATCAAAACGGTGAAATAATACCCTTTCTCATTAAGCGCCATGCTTGCGCGGGTTAAGCCAACAATGAAACCAATCATTCCGGCACCTAAGGCAATCCATGAAGCAGCAATAAAGGCGTTTGAAGTTTTTTGTACCATGTGGTTTAAGTATTTTTAGATGTTGTAATAATATAAAATAACATGGTAATATAAAAGTAAGCAGCTAATTATGCCCGAGTTTCTGCTCTAATTTATGTTCCTTATCTTTGCATTTTATTTGATATACCATTGAGCGAACAAACGAATCATTCTAAGTCAAAGGATTTTAATTTTGCAGAAGGCGAACTGTTGTTAATTAACAAGCCTTACCGTTGGACCAGCTTTGATATTGTAGGCAAAGTGCGTAATGCCTTTAAGCCATTAAAGCTAAAAGTAGGACATGCCGGCACGCTTGACCCATTAGCTACCGGTTTACTTATCGTTTGTACCGGTAAAATGACCAAACAGATCGATTCTTTCCAGGCGGAAGAAAAAGAATACACCGGTACCATGACCTTAGGGGGCACCACACCTTCTTATGATTTGGAAACTGAAGTGGATCAAACCTATGATATTACTCATTTAAATGAAAAATATCTGAAACAAGCCTGTGAGCAGTTTATGGGGCTTATTGATCAGTACCCGCCAGCACACTCCGCTATTAAGCAAAATGGCGAACGTTTATATGAAAAGGCGCGCCGGGGTGAAGAAGTGGAACTCAAATCGCGCCAGGTAACTATTACTGAATTTGAGCTTACCCGTATTGAACTGCCCGAAGTTGATTTTAGAGTGGTATGCAGCAAAGGCACTTACATCCGTTCGCTGGTGAATGATTTTGGTAAAGCGGTAAATAGTGGAGCTTACTTATCCAGATTACGACGTACCCGAAGTGGTAATTTCCGGATTGAGGATGCCTGGGAGGTGATGGAACTGGTAACTATGATACGCGAAAACAAAAATCAGTCTGAAGCCGGAACGGTTTAAATCGGCAGCTCCGCGGCTATCAATTGTCGTAAATACACTTATTAATGCTTGTAAATGCACTTTTAATGAAAAGCAAGCAGCCGGCGTAACTATTTCTTTGGTGTGCAGAATGCAAAATATAATATTTAAAAAACCAATTGCAAATAAAACCGTGTAACTTACGGTATAAGTTATTAGTTTTGTACCGTTTTACAGATTGGTTTTCAGATGGATCGTCATAACTACATCAATAGCGGGAACGCTGCCTATATAAACTCTTTATACGAAGCTTATCAACAAGACCCAGAATCGGTTGATTATGGCTGGCAAAAGTTTTTTGAAGGCTTTGATTTCGGCAAAGATACCGGGCTGCAGTCAGCACCGGAAGCAACAACAGGTGGAACGCCTGAGCACGTTTTAAAAGAAATTAACGTGCTGAACATGATAAACGGTTACCGCAGCCGCGGACACCTGTTTACCCACACTAACCCCGTACGCGATCGCCGCAAGTATTATCCAGGCAAAGAACTGGAAACTTTTGGCTTGAGCGAGGCAGACCTCGATACTGTTTTCAACGCAGGTGTGGAAGTAGGCTTAGGTCAGGCCAAACTGCGCGATATTCGCCAGCTGCTGGAAGATACTTACTGTCAATCTATTGGTGCGGAGTACAAGTACATCCGTAATCCGATAAAAACCAAATGGTTTGAAGATCGGATGGAGCGTCAGCGTAACCAGCCTTCTTTCTCTATCGACGAAAAGAAACGCATCTTGAACAAGCTGAACCAAGCCGTAGTGTTTGAAAGCTTTTTAGGTACTAAGTTTTTAGGTCAGAAACGTTTTTCACTGGAAGGTGCTGAATCTTTAATTCCTGCGTTAGATTCTGTTATCGAAAAAGGTTCACAATTAGGTATTGAAGAGTTTACCATCGGTATGGCTCACCGTGGCCGCTTAAATGTGCTGGCCAATATTTTGAATAAGACCTACAAAGAGATATTCTCAGAGTTTGAAGGTAAAAACTACGATCTGGATTCACCTTTTGGTGGCGACGTAAAGTATCACCTAGGTTACTCAACCGATGTAGAAACTACTATCGGTAAAAAAGTACACCTGAGTTTATGCCCTAACCCATCGCACCTGGAAGCAGTTGACCCGGTAGTGGAAGGTTTAACCCGCGCCAAAATTGATGGTAAATACTTGGGTGATAACAAGAAAATTGCACCTATATTAATACATGGTGATGCTTCGGTAGCCGGTCAGGGTATCGTTTACGAAGTATTGCAAATGGAAAAACTGGATGGTTATAAAACCGGTGGCACTGTGCACCTGGTTATCAATAATCAAATTGGTTTTACCACCAACTATAAAGATGCCCGTTCAAGTACTTACTGTACGGATGTGGCTAAAACCGTATTATCACCAGTATTTCACGTAAACGGTGATGATGCTGAAGCGCTGGTTTATGTAGTTAATATGGCGATGGAATATCGTCAGGAGTTCAGCGAAGACGTATTCATTGACATTTTATGCTACCGCAGATACGGTCATAACGAATCGGATGAGCCTAAATTTACACAACCGGTATTATACAAGGCTATTGAAGCGCACCCAAATCCGCGCGAAATTTATAACCAGAAACTATTAGCGCAAGGCAGCGTAGATGCTAGCCTGGCTAAAGAGATGGAAAAAAGCTTCCGTGATTTATTACAGGAAAAGCTGAATGAAACCAAATCTGTAGAGCGTTTCACCGAAACGAAGCCGATGTTTGCCGGCGCTTGGGAAGGCTTGCACTTGGCTACACAACAAGAAGTAGCTGCACCTGCCGATACGGCAATCAGTGAAGCTGAACTGCTGGAAATTGGTAAAACTTTAACCGATTTACCGGCTGGTAAACAGTATTTCAAGAAAATTGAAAAACTGTTTGAAGACCGTCGCAAAATGGTGAACGAAACTCATTCGTTTGATTGGGCTATGGGCGAATTGATGGCTTACGGCAGCTTGCTGAAAGAAGGCCATCCGGTACGTTTAAGCGGCGAGGATGTGAAACGTGGTACGTTCTCTCACCGTCATGCTGTAATTACCTTGCCTGATACTGATGAGGAGTACACACCAATGAATGCTTTAGGAGCGGAAGCTAAATTCAGTATTTATAACTCTTTACTTTCTGAATATGGTGTATTGGGTTATGAATATGGTTACGCTTTAGCTTACCCGGATGCTTTAACTATTTGGGAAGCACAGTTTGGCGACTTCTTCAACGGCGCCCAAATTATTGTTGACCAGTACATAGTGAGTGCCGAAACTAAATGGCAACGTGGCAACGGTTTAGTAATGTTGCTGCCTCACGGCTACGAAGGCCAGGGGCCAGAACACTCATCAGCCCGTATTGAGCGTTTTATGGAGCTTTGCGCTGATAATAACATTCAGGTAGCTAACTGTACTACGCCAGCTAACTTCTTCCATATTCTGCGTCGTCAATTACATCGAGACTTCCGTAAACCGCTAATAGTGTTTACACCGAAAAGTTTATTGCGCCACCCAATGTGCGTATCTAAGCTGGAAGAATTTACACAAGGTGGTTTCCAACCGTTAATTGATGATAACTCAGCTGATGCAGCTCAGGTAAAACGCGTACTGTTCTGTACTGGTAAAATTTACTACGAACTGTTAGAAAAACAGCAATCTGACAAACGCGCTGACGTAGCAATTGTACGTTTGGAGCAGCTCTACCCAACTCCGGTAAAACAAATGGAAGAGGTAAAAGCCAAATACAACCAAGCTCAAGATTTCTTCTGGGTTCAGGAAGAACCAGAAAATATGGGTGCCTGGCCATATCTGTGCCGTAAGTTCCGGAAGGGTGATTTGCAATTGGAAGTAATATCACGCAACGAAGCTGCCAGCACCGCTACAGGTTATGCCAAACAGCACAGTGCACAGCAAATGCAAATTATTTCTAAAGCTTTTGAAGCACCAGTAAGTCAGCAACAAAAGCAGGATATTAAAGAAACTACTAAAAAAATGGCAGAAACTAATGCCGACTAAATAGTGTTGCGAGTTGTTGGTTGTGGGATGTGAGAAATATCATTTCCATCCCACAACCAAAAATTCACAATCTGCAACTGAAAACCGAAAATACGCAACCGAAAACAAATATGAGTTTAGAGATAAAAGTTCCGCCGGTAGGCGAATCGATTACCGAGGTTACCTTATCACGCTGGATTAAACAAGATGGCGAACAGGTAGCTATGGATGAGGTAATTGCTGAATTAGAATCAGATAAAGCAACCTTCGAACTGACAGCCGAAAGCGCAGGAACTTTAAAAATTACTGCACAGGAAGGTGATGTATTGCCTATTGGTGCTGTAGTAGCCAGCATTGCTGATGGCGGAGCTGGAAGTTCGGCCCCGGCAGCAGCAGAGAGCGCACCTGCAGCTCCGGCAACTGGTAACTCACAACCTGCAACTGAAGCGCCAGCGGCAGAAGCTAAATCTATCGAAATCAAAGTGCCACCAGTAGGTGAATCGATCACTGAAGTTACCTTATCACGCTGGATTAAAAAAGACGGCGAACAGGTAACTATGGATGAGGTAATCGCCGAATTGGAATCAGATAAAGCAACCTTCGAATTGACAGCAGAAGGAGCCGGTACCCTGCATACCATTGCAAAAGAAGGTGATGTACTGGCTATTGGTGCAATAGTTTGTTCTATTGCAGGTGGTACAACTTCAGCAGCAACTCCGGCTTCACAGCCAACTGCTCAGCAAGCTACAACTGGTAGCTCATCACCGGCATCACAAAATGGTTATGCCGCAGGTACACCATCTCCAGCTGCTGGTAAAATTTTGGCCGAAAAAGGCGTAGATGCCGGTTCGGTTTCAGGTACTGGAGTAGGTGGCCGTATTACTAAGGAAGATGCTTTAAACGCTCAAAAATCTGCTGCAACGCCAGCTAAATCATCAGCACCAAGTGTTACACCACAAACCGCACAAACACAACCGGTAACTACTGGTACCCGTGCCGAGCGTCGTGAAAAAATGACTTCGCTGCGCAAAACAGTAGCTAAGCGTTTGGTTTCGGTTAAGAATGAAACAGCTATGTTAACTACCTTTAACGAGGTAGATATGCAGCCGATCATGGAACTGCGCGGCAAATACAAAGATAAATTTAAAGAGAAACATGGTGTTGGTTTAGGCTTTATGTCGTTCTTTACTAAAGCCGTAACTGTTGCTCTGCAAGAATGGCCTGCAGTAGGTGCCCGCATTGAAGGTGAAGAAATTGTATACAGCAATTTTGCTGACATTTCTATAGCCGTATCAGCACCTAAAGGCTTGGTGGTTCCAATTATCCGTAATGCAGATGCTATGAGCCTGGCTGAGATTGAAAAAGCAGTAGTTACCTTAGCCGGTAAAGCCCGCGAAAACAAGCTGACTATTGAAGATATGACCGGCGGTACCTTTACCATTACCAATGGTGGTATATTTGGCTCTATGTTATCAACGCCAATCATCAACGCGCCACAATCAGCTATTTTAGGTATGCACAATATTATTGAGCGTCCGGTAGCAGTAAATGGTCAAGTGGTAATTCGCCCAATGATGTACATTGCATTATCATACGATCACCGTATTGTAGACGGCCGCGAGTCAGTAAGCTTCTTGGTGCGTGTTAAACAACTATTGGAAGATCCTGCACGTTTGTTATTAGGAGTATAATTGCTTCAAATTACTGAGTTGTTCAGTTATTAAAATAGAAGCCCGGCCTCGTGTCGGGCTTTTTTCGTTCCTATCCTGTTGGTATTATCCTATATCTGCTTACACATAATTTCCTTCCGGCATAGCTTAAGTTATACAATCTTTTCTCCTTTCGTTATACAAGCTGCTTAGTGCGCGTTAACTGGTGGTTAATATGCGATACTATTAATTTACTTTCGCTCTTCGTAACCAATTGTAAAAGATATGCTCTACGCTGTAGCATACTCTTGATGTTTTAGCACCAATTATTAAGTAAATGCGTTTAAAAGTATTGTTGTGTGCGCTGCTGTGTGCTTTTGTGATCGTAAAAGCCCAAGCGCAGGATAGTAAGAATAGTGTTGAGATTACACCAACTGCTGGAATAAAAATATTTTCTGCGGAAAAGAATTATTTAAAAGGAAAATTCTGGGGAACTGAACTTGCTTACCATTTTAATATGGAAAATAATCCGGCATCTTATGTTCGTATATTTAATATCAAGAGTATTGATGCGGTTGTATCTTACCGTAATATGGAGCAGGTGGTGCTTAATAGTGATCCGTCAACTAAAGGTTTATTAGGTAGTACGGTTGGTGTGCTAGGCCGTTTTGAGTTTGGCTTGCTTAAGGCCGGACCCGTACAATTACTTTTTACACCTGGAGCTGGTTTAATATATTCTACACAGACGTACTTTACCGACAACAAAAACCCAATTGTAGGCAGCCATATAAACATTGCCGCACAAGCCGGTTTAAAGCTGTTTACAGCTATTACACCATCAACAGGCATACAGGGAGGAATTGACATTTTGCATTACTCTAATGGCGCTACACGATTGCCGAATAACGGTGTGAATGCGTATATGTGGTCATTGGGTTTGGTGCAGAAGGTTAACCAGCGGCAATCGCCAAGGTCAGATAATGAACTCAATATCCCTAAAAACTCGATTGAATTAGGTGGAGATATAGGCTATCGTGGTGTGTTCAAAAGCAAAGACGGGCATTTTAAATCCGGTTTGTATTTAGGGTATAACTATCGCTTAAGTAAAATATTGAGTCTGAAAATTGGTGCAGACGCTGGTTATTTCTACACCGTATTTGACCCCTCTAACTTCGTAGAGACTTTTCAATATTATGGCTCATCTTACGACCGCTGGCGGGTAGGCATCAGCGCCGGTGTTGATGTGTGGCTTGGCCGGTTAGCAGTTATGGCTAACTATGGGCACTATATACATTACAGAACTTACTTTCCCGATAACCAAAAGTATTGGACAGCGGGCTTAAAGTACAAAATTAAACCATGGGTAGCTTTACAGGTTAAAGGCTACATTCATGGCACTGAGGCCGATTATGTAGGCGTGGGCCCCATATTTAATGTGCATTGGTAATCTATTTGATTGTTTTAAGCAAGTCTAATCATAAAGTTTTGGTAATCTAATAAATAGAAGTTTATAGGGTGTGAAGGTGTGTGAATAGAGAACTATCATTTTGTGAAAATAGACTATCAAGAAATAGCATTAAACATTAGCAACAAAACAGTAAAGCATCTAAATGGTATATTATAATAGAGTATTACCCCTTAGCTTTAAAAGCCATGATCGAGTCAACTGCCGCAACTAGCGCCGCCAGATTTATGTTTGTACTGGAGGATGAAATAATTTTTTGTACTTCCGATTTAAACACTTACAAAGAATATATTAACCCGCATGAAATAGGGCAGATTTCTACAGGGGATCATATAGAAATTTATGATATTTCATATTTGATTGAAAGCATCCAAATTGAACATTATTCATGGCCAATGGATAGTCAGGTGTTTAATCAGACAGGGCACCCCTATTTATACACGGTTAACATTACACTGAACTTGTCTAAAGTCTACGAAGATTAATTTAGCGTTATGCTTTTTGCTGCTCTTTTGTTCAAATAATACAGTTGACGGTTTTAGAGTTTTATTTTTGAACAGCTGTTACTTATAAAAATACAAAACTATTTACATACCAAACAACAGCACCCTATTAGTGGTTATTCATACAAAAGCAGCCTAAAACCAACTGCACTTAACATTAAACATACTACTGCCATGAAAAATTACGAAACTTTAGTGGATGCCACTAACGATTTATTAAAAAGAGGATACGAAGCTAATTTAAGTCTGGAAGGTGATACTCTGGATGACAAATCAAAAGATATACACATGACTGCTGACGACTTTGAGGTAGATGAATTTTACCGTTTTGAAGGAGCTAGCAATCCGTCAGATATGGCTATTGTTTATGCTATATCTTCAACTAAACATAATCTGAAAGGCACCCTGGTTGATGCTTACGGTACGTATGCCAACAACAGTGAGTCTGCTATACAAGCCAAATTACACCACCATCAGGTAAGTGATAACCTGCACGGTAGTGACCGTCCAACAGCTTAAAACAAGCTATATAAATTTTAATGCAACGGTGCCCTGCTATACATTTAGTAGGGCACCGTTGTGCATTAAACATACATGATATTTTAGTCCTTCACCAATTCAGATGTTGTATTTTCAACAGCTGAGTTTATCTATTCTACCCTTGCAATTACAAGCTTTTAATCAGCCACAAAGATGCTAACAGCTATTAAAGTTGACACCTGTGTAACATTAGCGTTTCATAAAATTGATGTTTCCGTAATAAAAGAATTACCTTTGTCGGTCTAAAAAAAATTGTTCTCTTAAACATGGTTAAATTCAACCGTTTTGTACTGAGCAATGGCCTGCGGGTAATTGTTCATGAAGATCATACTACACCCATGGCGGTAGTTAACATTTTATACGATGTTGGTGCTCGCGACGAAAATCCCGAACAAACTGGTTTTGCGCATTTGTTTGAACATTTAATGTTCGGTGGTTCGGTCAATATTCCGGTTTACGATGAACCATTGCAGCGTGTAGGTGGCGAAAATAACGCCTTTACCAGCAATGATATTACTAACTACTACATTACTCTGCCTGCTGCTAACTTAGAAACTGCTTTTTGGTTGGAGAGTGACCGTATGCTGAGCTTGGCTTTTAGTGAAAAGAGCTTGGAAGTGCAACGCAATGTGGTGATGGAAGAGTTTAAACAACGTTACCTCAACCAGCCCTATGGCGATGTGTGGTTGCGTTTACGCCCGTTGGTTTACAAGAATCATCCTTATCGTTGGGCTACCATTGGCAAAAACCTGGAACATATTGAACATGCCAAGATTGAGGATGTAAAAGCGTTTTTTCAGAAACATTACAATCCGCAAAATGCCATTATGGTAGTAGGGGGTGATGTGACTGTTGAACAGGTGCAACAGCTTTCTGAAAAATGGTTCGGTAGCATTCCAACCGGCGAAAAATATAACCGCAACCTGCCACAGGAGCCGGAACAACACGAAGAACGTCGGGAAACAGTAACCGCTAAAGTACCTTTGAATGATGTTTACATTGCTTTCCAGGTACCCGGCCGAAGTGATAAAGAGTACTACGCTATTGATTTGATATCAGATATTTTATCAAGAGGTCATTCATCACGTTTATACCGATCGTTGGTTAAGGAACAGCAACTATTTAGCGAAATACATGCATACTTAACCGGCAGTTTTGATACAGGTATGCTGGTGGTTGAAGGCAAACCGCTGGAAACTGTATCTATAGAAGAGGCTGAAGCTGCCGTGTGGAAAGAGCTGGAAAAAATAGCGGCTGAACCCGTACCAACCGGAGAGCTGACGAAGGTAAAGAATAAGACCGAGTCAACTATGGTATTTGCCGAAATGGCATTGCTGGATAAGGCCATGAACTTGGCTTATTTTGAGTTGTTGGGTGATGCTGATGATTTTAACCATGAAGTGGATAAATACTTAGCGGTAACTGCCGAGCAGATACAACAACAAGCTAAGGCTATTTTCCAGAAGGATAATTCATCTACCTTAATTTACTTAGCTGAAAAGAGCGAGGCTGTGCCGGCTTAAACTACGAGTTATGTTAAACAGAACTACTGCGCCTGATTTCAGGACCATCAACAATATTAATTTAATAGAACCCGGCCATACTGTATTAGATAACGGCTGCCAGGTTTACTGGTTTAACTCCGGTGATCAGGATCTGGTACGGGTAGAGTGGATATTTGGCAATCTGCGTTTTGATCCTGCTAAGCCTTTGCTGAATTTGGCCGTAAATGCATTATTAAATGAAGGTACGTCAACCCTGAGTGCTGCGCAGATTGCAGAAACAGTTGATTACTATGGCGCCTTTTTACAATCGGACTATGGGTATGACCAATCGCAATTAACTATGTATAGCCTTAACCGGCATTTACAGCATACCTTGCCGGTGGTTAAATCCATACTGACCGACAGCCAGTTTTTTGAGCAGGAGCTGGAGACTTACATCCGTAACCAGCAGCAAAAGCTACAGGTAAGCTTGCAGAAGAATGATATACTGGCCCGTCGTGCTTTCAATAAAGCTTTATATGGAAATACCATTTATGGCTTAACTGCCGAAGCGCAAGATTTTCAGCAATTACAACGGACCGACTTGCTGGCACATTTTAAGCAAATGTACCAGCCATCCAATTGTACATTGATTATTGCCGGAAAAGTAGATGAAGATGCACTTAGCCAAATTACTTCGGTGTTTAATACCGATTGGCAAAATGCTGCCATGCCTGCCGATACAACGCAGCCAGCTTTACAGCCAGAACAAGAACGCTTTTACTTTACAGAAAAGCCTAATGCACTGCAATCGGCTATCCGGATTGGTGGTCCGGCAATTAACCGTACCCATCCTGATTTCCCGGCTGTGCAGGTTTTAAATACCGTATTAGGTGGTTACTTTGGTTCGAGGCTAATGGCGAACATTCGTGAAGATAAAGGCTATACCTATGGTATTGGTTCAGGCATTTCCTCACTAAAACATGGCGGAGCCTTTTTTATTGCCAGTGAGGTAGGAGCTGATGTATGCCGTAGTGCGGTTGAAGAAATTCAGAAGGAAGTTAATCTGCTGAAAACTGAGCTGATACCAGAAGATGAATTATCTTTAGTACGTAACTACATGCTAGGTTCGCTGCTGGGTAGTTTAGAGAATGTGTTTTCACATGCCGATAAGTTCAAAAATGCTCATTTCTCGGGGCTAGACAATTTCTATTACCAGAAATATACCGAAGTGGTGAAAACCGTTACTGCAGAGCAACTGATGCAACTGGCGAATAAATATTTGAACTTTGATGATTTTTACAAAGTGATAGTAGGTAAGTATTAATTCTGATACTGCTACCAACACGTTGTTCTTATAAATAGAAAGGAGAAATCTTTTTCAGCATTATGGCTTAAAAGATTTCTCCTTTTTGTTTTGTATAATACTTTAACCCTTAATCGTCTTTTTTCTTGCTCTCTTTTACAATCACGAAAACGTCTTCGTTAGGCTTTTTCATGAGGTATTTTTCGCGGGCAAATTTTTCCAGCTTTGCACGGTTGGAAGTAAGCTCATCTAAATCTTTGCTTACCTGAGCGGTTTCTTTCTGGTAAAAGTCGCGTTCCTGTATCAGCTTATTCAATTGCTGACGGTGTTCGTATTGGGAGTACAAATCATTTTTATCAAAAAACAGCATCCATACCATAAAAGCTATCGTTACTAAAAAGTATTTGTTACGAAGCAGATCCACCACGCGTTTCATTCCAATAGGTATGTTAAAATTCATTTTAAATGTATGTTTAAAAATGAGAGCTTATAAGCAAATGAGTTAACCTTTTACGGCTGGTTTACGGCTATTGTTTGGTCGCCTGTTATTATTACGACCACCTGCCGATCGGTTATGCTGTTGTTGTGCCGGTTTGCTTTGTAATTCTTTACGGTGTTTTTCGGCTGTTGTGAGTTGCTTTAAAGGATAAGGGTGTGCCTCATTTACCGGAATGTTTTTAGCAATCAGCTTATGAATATCCTTCAGGTATTCTTTCTCTTCCTCGTCGCAAAAAGATAACGCTATACCGCTAGCCCCAGCACGACCGGTACGACCAATGCGGTGCACATAGGTTTCAGGTACGTTAGGCAGCTCAAAATTAATAACGTGGGTTAAGTCATCCACATCAATACCACGAGCGGCAATATCGGTAGCTACCAGCACACGGGTAGTACGGTTCTTAAAATTGGTAAGTGCCCGCTGGCGTGCATTCTGCGATTTATTGCCATGTATAGCTTCGGCAGTAATGCCGGCACGACTCAGGTCTTTTACCACTTTATCAGCGCCATGTTTGGTACGGGTAAACACCAACACTGTTTCAATGCTTTTATCTTTCAGAATGTGATTTAGCAATGCCTTTTTGTCGCCTTTATCTACAAAGTAAACTTCCTGCTGTATGGTATCAGCTGTTGACGAAACAGGCGTTACTTCTACCTTTTCCGGGTTATTTAATATCGTATCGGCCAGTTGTTGAATTTCATTAGGCATAGTAGCCGAAAAGAACAAGGTTTGGCGTTTAGCTGGTACTCTAGCAATGATTTTTTTTACATCATTCACAAAGCCCATATCCAACATGCGGTCGGCTTCGTCCAGTATTAAAAACTTAATATGGTTCAGGTGTATGAAACCCTGGCTCACCAAGTCTAGCAGGCGGCCTGGGGTAGCTACTAAAATATCTACACCTTTTTTCAGTGCATCAGTCTGCGGGTTTTGTGATACGCCACCAAAAATTACTAAATGCTTTAAGCCGGTATGTCGGCCATAGGCGGCTAAGCTTTCATCTATCTGTATAGCCAGCTCACGGGTAGGCGTAAGAATTAAAGCTTTAATGGCCTTTGGTTCTTTATGCTGTGTGCGCTCCTGATATAACAACTGTAGCAATGGAATGGAGAAAGCTGCTGTTTTACCAGTACCGGTTTGTGCACAGCCTAGCAAATCTCGGCGTTGCAGTATAATAGGAATAGATTGCTCTTGTATAGGCGTAGGTTGAGTATATCCCTCAGTTTCTAGGGCTTTCAGGATAGGCTCAATTAAATTTAAATCTTGAAATAACATGTATTATGAATATCGTATATGTAAGCTGTACAGACGTGTACAGCATTGGTAATAAGATTAGTAACTTGAAATTTGATGTACTTGTTTCAGTTACAAAGATACGATTAAATATCCATATAGCAGGAAAGCCGGCTTGGTGGAGCCGGCTTTCACATGATGATTGAAACTAATTAATGAAACTAGGTTCTTATCTGTTTTTTACGTATTTGAAATTTTTACCGATGAATTTAGCATTAGCGCCTAATTCTTCTTCAATACGTAGTAATTGATTGTATTTAGCGATCCTGTCTGAACGAGAGATTGAACCGGTTTTAATCTGACCGCAATTTAAAGCTACAGCTAAGTCGGCAATGGTAGCATCTTCAGTTTCACCTGAACGGTGGCTCATTACTGAGGTATAACCATGAGTTTGTGCTAAACTTACCGCATTGATAGTTTCGGTTAATGAACCAATCTGGTTTACTTTAACCAAGATAGAGTTACCGATATGCTGATCAATACCTTGTTGTAAACGGATTACATTAGTAACAAACAAATCATCACCAACTAATTGAACTTTTTCGCCTAAACGTTCAGTCAGTAATTTCCAACCATCCCAGTCATCTTCAGACATGCCGTCTTCTACCGAAACAATAGGATATTTTTCTACTAATTGAGCTAAATACTCAACCTGCTCTTCGCTGGTACGAACGGCACCTTTTTCGCCTTCAAACTTGGTATAATCGTATTTGCCGTCAACATAAAATTCTGAAGCAGCACAATCCAAAGCTAAAAATACTTCTTCACCTGGTTTGTAACCTGCTTTTTCAATGGCTTTTAAAATGGTTTCTGCCGCATCTTCAGTGCCTTCAAAAGTTGGTGCAAAACCACCTTCATCACCTACAGCAGTTGATAAATTTCTGTCATGCAAAATCTTTTTCAAGTTGTGGAATATTTCACTACCCCAACGCAGCGCTTCTGAAAAAGATGGAGCACCCGCAGGCATAATCATAAACTCCTGGAAAGCAATAGGCGCATCAGAGTGTGAACCACCGTTAATGATGTTCATCATCGGGATAGGCAGGGTGTTAGCGTTTACGCCACCTACGTAGCGGTATAAAGGCTGACGGCTTTCTTGAGCAGCAGCTTTAGCCACGGCTAATGATACGCCTAGAATAGCGTTAGCACCTAAGTTACCTTTGTTTTCTGAACCATCAATTTCCAGCATCAGCTTATCAATAGCATTTTGCTCGAATACGTCCATGCCCTGTAGTTCTTTAGCCAGTTTATCGTTTACGTTGGCTACAGCTTGCAGTACACCTTTACCCATGTATTTGCTTTTGTCATTATCGCGAAGTTCAACAGCTTCGTGGGCACCGGTTGAAGCGCCTGAAGGTACCGCCGCCCGACCCAGGGCTCCGTTTTCAGTTAAAACATCTACTTCAATAGTAGGATTGCCGCGAGAGTCCAGAATCTGGCGGGCGTGAACATCAATTATTAAGCTCATAGTGCTATCAGTTTGATAAGTGTATAATTATTATACAAAAATTTGCGGGGCTAAGATAAGTGCAATAAATGAAATTGTAAATCTTAAATCACTAGCCTTAGTGTTTTATTTACAATAGCTGCCGCAAATTGTTTTAGCTTAATGAAGCGTTATTTATTTGCGCTGTATATTGTAGGTAGCTGTGAGTATCAGGTAATTTTTATCGTTGCTGGATAGGGTAGCATAATTGCGCTGGTTGATGTAACCCGCCTGTAATAAGAATGCTTTGTTGAACTGATAGCCTAAGGATGGCGAAAAGCGATTTCGCTCCAAATTAGGTTGTTTATTGTTAAAGAAAACCTCTCCAAACGCTGCGGCAAAAAAGGTTGTGGGCGATAGCACAGGTTTATTAATGGGTACAGTTACATTAAGCCGATACCGGAAGCGGTTCAAATAACCGGTATTCAGAAAGCGTTGCTCAATACGGTAACGGTGTTCCAGTTTAACGCGGCTGATATAATGGTTGTAGGTAAGCTGTTCCCATAAGCGGGTTTCAGTAATTTGCGGACCATCATCAACTGCATCATAGCCGTAAGTAGTGTACCGGCCTGTACCTAATAATACATAACTGTTTTTATCCAGATTATAACTAACTCCGGCTTTTACTTCATAGTAATAGAAATGGCTAGTTACATCGTAGTTCCGGTTTTGAGCTTCAGCATAGCCGCCCCAATGGTGCAGGTCATTACCCGGAAGGTTTACGGTAATGATATTCCAGCTACCTAAACCTTTATATTGCGCTTGCGCAGTAAACTTTGTAATTGTTGATAATAGAAGTAAGAGGAAAAGTTTTCGCATAAATGCCATTGTTAAATAATTGTTAACAATGGCGAAAGTATAAATCTTATACTTAATATTAGCTTAATGCACTATTCCCATTTAAAAGTTTTTACAGCAATTATGTAAATGCCAATTCCCCAAAGTAACAGAACAAATAACTGATGAGTAACATCGGTGATGGCGGCACCCTCAAAGGCCACTTTACGCATGGCATTGTTAAGGTGTGTTAAGGGCAACACATTGCTAATGGGCTGTAACCATTTTGGAAAAGCAGCTGTTGAAAAAAACGTTCCTGATAATAAAAACTGGGGCAGGGTAATAATGTTAGACAACGGCGGTACACTGGTTTCATTTTTAGCCAAGCCGGATATGATGAAGCCAAAGCCCATGAAGATAATCAACCCGATAAAAGCTAAAAGCAGCATATTGAGTACGGTAACCGCCCCGTGTACTAAGGTAAAGCCAAACGCCAGATGTCCGATCATGATAATAATAATGGCTCCTAACAAAGCAAAAGCAACACGGGCTAGCATTTCGCCCAGTACAATGCTGTATTTTCTTACAGGTGTTGCAAAAAACCTTTTGATAACCAGGGTTTGCCGTAAGCTTAAAAATACGAAAGCCGTTCCAAATACCCCAATGTTAAGTAGGGAAAAACCGAGCTGTCCAGGCAAAATAAAATCGATGTATTTGTATTCGCGACCTTTTACCGTAGTTTCGGTTAGCTGGGCTACTATAGGAATATCATTTGAAACCTGAGTATTAGTTTGATACAAAATACTACTCAGTATTGATTTTAAGATGCTTCCTTTATCAGGAGAAGCAGAGGTATAATGCACGTTTATTGATAATGACGGTTTTATTTGTCCTGCTAAAGGCGGATAAATTATCCATCCACCTGATTTGTTGTTCTTACTTTGATTGTTAGTGATTTGAACAACTGCATCAATGCTCCCTTTTATTAGGTTCTTTTGCATTTCGGCTTGATTTTGATTAGTAATTATATTAACAACCTTGCTGTGTTTCAATATCTGATACACCGAGTTTAATGTATCACTGCCTTTTGCCAAACCAACATCCACACTAACGCCGCCATTGCCAATATTGGCAAAGATGACAATGAAGATTAATGGAAACAATAAGCTGAATACTACTGCTGAAGGGCTACGCAGTATAGAACGTAAACTGGCACGCGCAATAGCTAACGTAGCATTAAGATTGCTGTAAGGTTTGGTGTTCATGTGTATGGGATAGTGATTGATAGGGGAGATTGATTAGTGCATAATGATATATGAGGAGTTCATTAGCTTATAGTGAATGGTGCCATACTTCAACTAAGAACCATTAACTGTGAACTAATTTATCCTTCACGCCATTCCTTCCCGGTTAGGTTGATAAAGACATCTTCTAAATTGGCTTGTTTAACCTGCTTTTTGCGTTCAAAACCTGAGGCTACCAACTGGTCAATAAAGTGGTCAGGTGTATCTAGACCGATAATTCGGCCACCATCTACAAAGGCGACACGATTGCACAGTTCTTCTGCTTCATCCATGTAATGAGTTGTAATTACTATAGTAGTACCGCTGTCTCGTATTTGTCGTATTAAATCCCAAAGGTTACGGCGGGCCTGTGGATCGAGACCGGTAGTCGGTTCATCCAGAAATATAATACGCGGATTGTTGAGTAGGGTAGTGGCAATAGAAAAACGTTGCTTTTGCCCGCCAGACAGGTCTTTGTATTTTGCTTTCGCTTTATCAGTCAAGGCTACTTTTTCCAGCATATCCATTGGGTTTACCTTTACACCGTACAAGCCCGAAAACAGGACCAGTAGCTCATACAAGTTCAGATTAGGATAATAACCAGCTGCTTGCAACTGCACACCAATACGCTGTTTAATGCTGTTGGCATCCGCATCAATAGAAAAGCCATCTACCATTACCTCGCCCGAAGTTTTGTTGCGAAGGGTTTCAATAATCTCCAGTGTGGTAGTTTTACCTGCGCCATTGGGGCCTAGTAAGCCAAAAATTTCACCCTCGTAAACCGTAAAGCTGATGCCATTCACGGCGGTAAAATCACCATATTTTTTAACCAGGTTGTTAACTGTGATAATAGGTTGTGCTATCATGGTATAAATATATACCAACAAAAAAAAATCCTGATGCACTTTTCGGTAAACAGCATCAAATAAGCGGTGAATGGCAAAAAAACTTGGTTGATTATTATAAACCTTTAATAAAAGGTATGTTGCTGGTATCAGCTAATACTACCCAATAAATAGGCCCGCTTCTAAGGGCGGGTCTATTTATTGGGTATTGGATGTGGATGTTACTTCTTTCCTTTTTCTAACTCGCTTTCTGACTTGAGTACTTTATTGCCGTTAGCCTGTTTAATCTCGTAGGCAGGCTCATCTTTACTGGCATTGCGTTTTACCTTAGTGCCTTTAATGGTTTTTTGAACTGGCTTGTCATGCTTTTCTTCAATTTTGCCTTCAGCTTCTGATTGGCCCCAGTTCCAGTGTACGGTATCTCCCTTTTTCATAGTGATGTTGTTTTCAAGGGATACAACAAAATTGCTGCCGTATTTGGGCCTTAGAACTTTTAAAAGTAAATGAATCTATTTTACAGTAACGGTATCTACAATAGTGTGGGTACTATCGCGGCCTAAAAACTTCAAGTAGTAAGTACCCTTAGCAGTTGGTTTAAATTTGTAGGTAGCAGTTGTAGTATTTACGATGCAGGTTTGGCAACTATTGCTATCTACATATAAAGTAATATGGCTGGTTTGGCCCAGCGTATCTGTTTTAAAGTTGCGAAAGGCGGTGTAAGTGCGGCTATGCGGCCAGGTAACTAAATAGCTTACTTCCTGGTTAACAGAAGTAGTAGTAGGCCCGCTTACACTAGCTACACTAATTTTGATAGTACTTACCGAGTCGGGCGTAATCAGCATATCTTTCAAATCTGCTTTTTGGCAGGAAGCAGCAAAGAAAAGTATAATCAACATTACAATAGGTAAGCTTTTGGCCATAGTTATTTATTAATTAAAAACAGTTTACGCAGTATAGTAATACAAGGTTTTAGTGAGTATGTTTAATTAGTTAATAGTAAAGCTACCCGTTTAGTTTTAACTTAACAATAAGTATGGATGAATATTTAAATTGTATCGGTTAAGTTGCAATTGCAGATATAAAAAAAGCCAGGCAATTATACCTGGCTTTTATACAGAGATTAATCTGTTATATTATTTCATTAAATCTACAAAATCATCAAACAAGTAGCGGCTATCATGTGGGCCGGGAGATGATTCAGGGTGATATTGTACCGAGAATGCTTTTTTATCTTTTACCCGAATGCCTTCAATAGATTGATCGTTCAGGTTTACGTGGGTAATTTCCACTTTATCTGATGCGCGTACCGCATCCTGCACCACACCAAAACCGTGGTTTTGTGAAGTTACCTCGCAATGATCTTTAATCACGTTTTTAACCGGATGGTTCAAGCCACGATGACCGTTAAACATTTTTTTGGTTGGAATGCCATTGGCCAAAGCCAATAACTGGTGGCCTAAGCAAATGCCAAACAAAGGTTTGTCGGCATCTAAAATTTCTTTTACGGTATCAACAGCGTAAGGCATAGCCGAAGGGTCGCCGGGGCCATTGGAAATGAAGTAGCCGGTTGGCTGAAAATCTTTCTCCATTTCTTCGAAAGAGGTTTTAGCCGGATATACCTTAGCATAAACATCACGATCAGAAAAGTTACGCAGAATATTTTTCTTTACGCCTAAATCCAGCACTGCTACCCGGTAAGGAGCATTTTCATTGCCAAAAGTATAAGTTTCAGTAGTAGATACTTGTGAAGACAACTCCAAACCATCCATAGAAGGTACAGCCGCCAATCTGCGTTTCAGTTCTTCCACATCTAAAATTTCTGAAGAAATAATAGCGTTCATGGCGCCTTTATCACGTATGTGGCGTACCAGTTGGCGGGTATCAATATCTGATATACAGGTAATGTTCTGCTCCTGAAAATAATCCTGAATAGATTCATCAGCTTGTTTGCGGCTATAAGCAATGTTATAATTTTTACAAACCAAACCTGCAATCTGTATTTTACTCGATTCGGTTTCTTCCTTGCTGATACCGTAGTTGCCGATATGAGCATTAGTGGTTACCATAATTTGCCCGAAATAGGAAGGATCGGTAAAAATTTCCTGATAGCCGGTCATGCCGGTATTGTAGCAAATCTCGCCTGTAGTGGTACCTATTTTGCCGGCTGCTTTGCCATGAAAAACAGTTCCGTCAGCCAGTAACAATACAGCCGGTAATTTGGTGTAATTTGTCATCTTACAAAAATTATAAAAGGATTAACGATAAGCCGGTTGGCCTGGTGTGCAGCTCCGTGAAAACAGTTGGAAAGAAGAAGTAAACATGCTTCTGTATTCACGCTGCAAAAATACGTAATTTTAATATTGATAGCATGTCAAAAATGCAATAAATTATTAACAGGTAGTTTCTACCTTTGCAGGGCAGCTTTAACCACTGTTTAGCATTTACCATGTCAGTAAATAAAGAAATTAAACGCGTTACCACCCACAGCCTTCAGGCTATGAAAAGTAAAGGCGAAAAAATAGCCATGCTTACTTCCTATGATTACTCAATGGCTGCTATTGTTGATAATGCCGGCATTGATGTGATTCTGGTAGGTGACTCAGCTTCTAACGTAATGGCGGGACATGAAACCACATTGCCTATCACGCTCGATCAGATGATTTATCATGCTTCATCAGTAGTGCGGGCAGCAAGCCGGGCACTTGTGGTGGTTGATTTGCCTTTTGGCTCATACCAAGGCAACTCAAAAGAAGCGCTGAGTTCGGCTATCCGTATCATGAAAGAATCGGGCGCGCATGCGGTAAAATTAGAAGGTGGTATAGAAATTGCCGAATCAGTAAGCCGTATCCTGACTGCCGGTATTCCGGTAATGGGGCATTTAGGTTTAACACCGCAATCTATTTACAAGTTTGGTACTTACACCGTAAGGGCTAAGGAAGAGGCTGAAGCACAAAAGCTGAAAGATGATGCTTTGAAACTACAAGAATTGGGCTGTTTTGCGGTGGTGCTGGAAAAGATTCCGGCTGTATTGGCGGGCGAGGTTACGCAAAGCCTGCAAATACCAACTATTGGTATTGGCGCTGGCCAAGGTTGTGACGGACAGGTGCTGGTTATTCATGATATGTTGGGCCTGAACAAAGGTTTCCGTCCGCGGTTTTTACGCCAGTATGCTAGTTTGTACGAGGTAATGAATGATGCTATAAAGCATTATGTAAGTGATGTAAAAGCACAAGCATTCCCAAGCGATAAGGAACAATATTAAAACTAGAATTAATAAACAAGAGCTGAGAGCCAAGACTCACATTTTAAGTAAAGTTTAAATTAGGTATAGCTTGATTAAACGTTCATTTTATTTAACTGTATCCGAAATATACTTACGGATTTGCTGATATCCGGATTCAAATACCTGCCATGCAAAATTCTCGTACCGACATCACCGACAACGATGTTTTATATGAAGACAACCACCTGATTGCTATTAACAAGCGGGCAGGCGATATTGTGCAGGTGGATGATACCGGCGATGAACCTTTGGATGAAAAGGTAAAAAGGTACCTGGCTCAAAAGTATAACAAACCTAATGGCGCCTTTTTAGGTGTAGTGCACCGTTTGGATAGGCCCGTAAGTGGCGTTATCCTGTTTGCCAAAACCAGTAAAGCGCTTGATCGGATAAATCAAATGTTTAAAACGCGCGAAATGCGTAAGACCTATTACGCCGTGGTACGCAACCAGCCTAATCCGCCTTATGGTGATTTGGTACATTGGCTGGTTAAAAATCCGCAAAAAAATGTAACCAAAGCCCATGACCACGAAGTAAAAGGAAGTTTACGCTCCGAGTTACATTACCGTATGGTGGGCGAACTGCAAGGCTACTATTTAATCCAGGTAAACCCGATTACTGGTCGTCCGCACCAAATACGTGTACAGTTATCTACCCTAAACTGTCCCATAGTAGGCGATAACAAGTATGGCTACCCACGTGGCAGCTTAAAGAAAAGTATTTGCCTGCATGCCCGGCGTCTGCAATTTATACATCCGGTTAAAAAAGAACCCATCGATATCATTGCCTCTCTGCCTAAGGATGGTTTCTGGGACAAGTTTGTTCATTTGGTTCATGAGAAAGATGATGCCATCACTTTGAAAGGACAAGCAGAATAAGCTGCTATCATAATTATTAATCGTTCCCTAATTAGAAAGGCCGAAAATTAGGTCGGCTGATTAAAGGCGAAAATGACCAGGGAATAGAAGATAGGATGATAAGCAGTGCAATGGTAAACCATGTAACCATCGTTTTAAATTTTTGCTGATCGGTAGCTTGGCGTTTAGCTTTTGCCGAGCCTATGGTAATTAGCGTAACAGCTGTGAGCATCATCAAGCTGTGTTCCATCCCGAAAAAACGGAACTGCCGATCGTGTACAGCCGTGCTGAAATGATCCCGGAAGTATTCTGTTAGCGGACTAATAATGTACAGCCAAACGCCCCAAGTAAGTTGTATATGCGCTATCGTAGCCGTAACATGCCGAACGGTGTTATCAAACTTAGTGAAAGGCAAATGCTTGTGTTGCCCCCGGTAAGCACGGTAAATAGCATACATCAGGCTGATCAGAACCAACCACCGGGTAAGCGAGTGTAGGGCTAAAAGGGTAGGGTACATATCAAGCTAATTTAAAAACTATTTACGAAACCAAGTAAATACCGACGGCGCTTTGCAAAAGAACCACAAGGCCAGTAAGCTATCACAAACCGCACATCCGGCTGATGAAGTGGGCAAAAAGGGGATGATGGGACTACCATATAAATGATGCATTACATCCCAGCCTACGTGCAATAACCAACCTGTTCCTATAAAATAATAATGCCTAAAGCCAAAGTAAGCTAAAGCCGTCATGGTAGCGCAAAAAGTAAATTCCCATACACCTAAGCCTCCGCTCAAATAAGTTGCACTGGCTCCAGCAATAAGTAAAGCGTTAAATTTTTGTCGTTCAGGTTCTCGAAATAGGGATAACAAGGTAATGGCTACTAGTGCTACAACAATTGCCATGAAAGCATCTGATAAAGAAAAAATTTCAGTAGTAGTATGTGTCATAACTTTAACATTGATCTATGCAAAAGTATAAAAACATACCAATTGGTATGTTTTTAATGAAAAAAAATTATTTCAACGTTTCTAAGTATATTTTAAGCTCATGCAGGTAAGTGTGGTAACAGTCTGCTCCTAATATTTTACCCAAGTTGCGTATACCACCATAACCTGCCATAACAAACGTGGCTACTTGCGTGGCATTTACTTCATTATGTATTTTGCCGGTTGTTTTACCGTTGTTTATACATTGTTCAATAGCTTTTTGCCATTGTGCAACCAACTTGGATAAGGCTTGATGAAAAGCTTCATTTAAAGGCGACATTTCTTCGATCAGGTTAATAGCCGGGCAGCCATACTTTACTTGAAAAAACGGATTGCCAATTAACAGGGCCTTCATCATGGTATATATTTCTTCGGCTGGATCCTGACCGGCTTCAAGAGGGTGCACTAAAGCCTCGTACATACCTGGGTACATGACATCGTTAATCATGGCCAGGCCCATTTCATCTTTATTTTTAAAATGGTAAAAGAACGCACCTTTAGTGACCTGCGTAGTGGCAATAATATCATCAACGCTGGTAGCCTGATACCCTCGGGTATAAATCAGTTGAAAAGCCTTCTGCAGTATATTTAAGCGGGTAGTTGCACCTTTCGACATAAACGTGTAAGCTCGTATTGCGTGGCAAATATAAGCAGGTAATATTCAGGTTCAGCTATGAGCTAGACCTTTAAGCTTGGTTTTGGCAGCCCTGTTTACAAAGCTAGTACCTTATTCCAGATGGTTTCATCTACCGGAATACCCTCCTGTAAGTTCTGGGCCCTGATTCTTAGGGTGCTTTCACCGGGGTAGCGTATGGCATGGCCTTCATGTTCGGGCGTACTGGTTTTAGTATAGCTGATAATCTGCTCAATCAAGTTTTGAGTCATTTCATCAGAGTTAGGCTTAATGCAAATAAATACCTGCGATACGCCATACTCTGCCTGGCTCTGGGTAACTGCTGCTGTAGATTGTCCCCCGCTCAGGATAGTTACCAGCAAATCCAGCATCATAGATAAACCTGAGCCTTTCCAAAACCCTACCGGCAATAACCGACCCGATTCTACAACTTCACCGGCGTTCAGCGTTAACTCTCCATTTCTATTGTAGCCTCCGGGTAAAGGTAACTCTTCACCACTGGCCTGGTATTGCAGCAGCTTGCCAAATGAATACTGCGAGATAGCCATATCTAAAACCACATGCCCACCTTCACGAGGTACGGCAATAATTAACGGGTTATTACCCAACCGCGGATCAATGCCCCCCAAGGCGGTAAGTTGGCAATTGTGTTGGTAAAGCAAATGCCGATGCCACCGGCTTCGGCAGCCTGCCATCCGTAGGTACCGCCTCGCATCCAATGGTTCGTGTTTCGTATAGCTACACAGCCTATACCATGTTGCCGGGCTAGGTTAATGGCGCGATCCATACAAAATTGAGCATTGAGCATACCAGGGCCCAAATTGCCATTCCAACGTTCCACTAAACCCAAGCCTTCTTCGGCTGTGGGTTCGGCATCGGGCTTTATATAGCCTTCTTTAATGTATTGCACAAACACCGGGAAACGGTTAAGCCCGTGCGTGTAAATTCCATTCAGGCTGTTGTCGGCAAAAATAGAGGCGCAGGCATCTGCTTTGTCATCATTAAAGTTAAGTTGCAGCAGTACGCGTTTAAATTCGGCCTGCATGGTGTCAAATGGAATGCGCATGCTGTTTGAAATTTATTAATTGGGCAAACCACGTTATACCCGCTTTATGCTAAAACCATATTTAGCAGCAGTGGTTTTAAGATATCATACACCAAATAAAAACCTATGGAAAGCACACAAACAAATGCTGATGGTAAGTTGACCTCAGGAACACACTTATCCTACTGGACGGATAGTGTTGAGCCGTTGCAATATGCCAAACTTGGCGCCGACATCAAAACCGATGTGGTAATTATAGGCGCCGGTATAGCTGGCGTAACCATTGGCTACTGCCTGGCCAAAGCCGGCAAGCAGGTAGTTATTGTGGAAGATGGCTATGTAGGCAGCGGCGAAACCGGCCGTACTACCGCCCACCTGGTTAATGCGCTTGATGACCGGTATAGCGAAATTGAAAGTTATTTTGGCGAAGAAGGTGCCCGCAATGCAGCCGAAAGCCATACCGCAGCTATTGATTTAATTGAAAAAATTGTACAAGAAGAAAATATAGATTGTGATTTTAAACGGGTAGATGGCTACCTGTTTCTGCACCCAACTGATAAGCAACAAACTTTAGATGAGGAACTACAAGCTACCCAAAAAGCCGGTATTGCTACTGAAATGGTGTACAGCGTTCCGGGTATTCCAGTGGAAAAAGGGCCAAGTCTAAAGTTTCCGCACCAAGGTCAGTTTCATCCTTTAAAATATTTGAGGGGAGTAGCCGAAGCCTTTGTTCGTCTTGGTGGAAAGATATTTACTGAAACCCGTGCAGATAAAGTAGAGGAGGGGCTGGTAGAAGCCAATGGCCATAAAATAGAGGCAGAAAGCGTGGTTGTGGCTACCAATACGCCTGTTAACGATTGGTTTACCATGCACACCAAACAGTCACCATACCGTTCGTATGTTATTGTGGCTAAGGTGCCGAAAGATAAAATTGAACCTGCTTTATGGTGGGACACTGGCGATAAGGATTCGGTTTGGCCTACTATGCCTTATAACTATGTGCGTACCCAGCCTTACAACGAACAGTATGATTTGCTGATACATGGCGGAGCCGACCATAAAACCGGGCAGGCCAATAAAGAGGAAGAACCGGAAGAAGGCAGATATAAACAATTGGAAACCTGGCTGCGTGAGCGTTTCCCGCAGGTTGAAGATATTGTATACCGCTGGTCGGGCCAGGTGATGGAGCCGGTAGATGATATGGGCTTTATTGGTAAAAATCCGGGTAATGAGAAAGTATATATCGTAACCGGCGATTCAGGTAATGGCATGACCCATGGTACCTTAGCCGGGATATTGATTACAGACCTGATTATGGGTCGGGAAAACCCTTGGACTAAACTGTACGATCCGGCCCGGATAACGGTTAAGCTGCGAACTGCCAAAACTTACCTGGAAGAACAGTACACCACCCTGAGCCAGTTTGTAGATTACTTGCTGCCATCCGATGTAGAATCGCTGAAAAGCATTAAGCCTGGTGAGGCCGCTATCGTGGGCAAGGTGAAGAAAGTAGCCGTTTACCGTACACCCGAAGGTCGTTTTCAAGCGTATAGCGCCATTTGCCCGCACATGGGTTGCGTGGTGCAGTGGAATAACGATGAAAAATCTTTTGATTGCCCGTGCCACGGTTCACGCTTTACTTGCGAGGGTAAAGTAATTAATGGGCCAACCAAACACGATCTGGAATCAGTTGCTGTGCCTGAACAGCAGTAAACTTATAGGTGTAGTGTTACAGGTGTTACATGTTTCAGTGTGTAACACCCTGTAACACTGACAAGCCATTGGCAGTGGTGGCACTGTTTCGTCAGTACTTTAACGAACAGTAACTGTTCGATTATGAACGGTTATTGTTCGTTACTTATATAATATTGTGCTGATATACAATACTTTGAAGGTTTGGTGCGTGGTATGCGATGAAAGAGTGTTAACATCTTGCCGTCATGTTTAAAAACTACTTTACCATTGCTTACCGGCATCTGCTGCGTAACAAAGTTTTTTCACTGATTAGTATTGCTGGTTTAGCCATTGGCTTTGCTTGTGTAATGTGGATCAGCCTGTACACAAAAAATGAACTGGCTTATGATGGCTTCATTCAAGATGCCAACCGTGTATACCGGGTAAACATGGAAGGTAAAATGGGCGATAGCGAATTTAATGCTGGCTACACACCACCACCAGCTGGCGATGCCCTCCTGAACAACTTTCCGGAAGTAGAAAGTTATACCCGTATTTATCGGCCCGGCAATCAGCTCATTCGATATAGCAGCGGCGACACGTACAAGGCATTTACCGAAAGCGGCATGTTTGCGGTAGATGCAAACTTTTTACAGGTACTTACTTATCCGCTAAAGCAAGGCAATGCGGCTACCTGCTTGCTACAACCTAATTCCATTGTTATTACAGAGGCTATTGCCAAAAAATACTTCGGTAATACGGATGTAATAGGCAAGTTGCTGATGACCGATGTAAGCAAAAATCCTTTAAAAGTAACCGGCGTATTGAAAGATGTGGGACCGCAATCCTCTTTAAAGTTTGATATGCTGATACCTGTTCAAAACTGTGGCGAAGTAAAGTATTTTAGCTGGAGCTGGGTTTGGCTGAATATGGCTACCTATGTTAAACTTAAACCAGTTGTGGCGGCCAACCCGGATGTGGTAAAAAACATGGAGGCTAAATTTCCGGCAATGGTGAAAGTACAAGCGGCTACAGCCTTTAATCGTATCGGTCAGCATTATGAAGCGTTTCTGAAAAAGGGTGGACGGTGGAACTTACATTTACAGGCTTTAAGAGATGTCCATCTGCGGTCAGCCGGTATCACATCAGCCATTACCAATCAGGGCGATATTAAGAATCTGTACATTTTTGCTGCCGTTGGGTTGTTTGTAATTACACTGGCCTGCGTTAATTTTATTAATCTTTCTACCGCCCAAGCTGCAAAGCGAGCTAAGGAGATAGGCGTACGCAAGGTGGTTGGTTCTGGCAAAAAAGCACTTGTTCAGCAATTCCTGACCGAAACATTTTTGTTCGGCTTAGTTTCTATGGCTTTAGGCTTGGTGTTGATTATTGCAATAATACCTTTGTTCAACCAGTTATCTGGGAAGAATTTTCAACCGCAGATGATGTTTAACAGTTTCTACCTGGCTTTGATGGTTGCGTTAATTGGGGTAGTTACTTTTCTGGCTGGTGGTTACCCTGCTTTTTACTTAGCATCGTTTAAGCCGGTTAGTGTGCTCAAAGGTGCCGGTTTATATAAAACCGGTATGGGCGTATTGAATATCCGTAACGGTTTGGTTGTTTTTCAATTTACGGTATCTACCGCGCTCATGGTATGTACATTGGTGGTTTACCTGCAACTGCATTATATTCAGAACCGAGACTTAGGTTTCAATAAAGAGAATGTTGTTGTGCTGCCTAATGCTGAAAAGCTGGGTCAAAGCGAAGAAACCTTCAGGCAGGAACTAGCTGCCATGCCGCAGGTGAAAGCGGCAAGCATCTCTACCAGTATATTTACCAAAAGCTCTTTCGGCGATTTTTATGTGCCTGTAGCTAACCAGACAGAACCCCATGTAGCCAAAGATATTACGTTGAACTCTTACCTGGTTGATCAGGATTTTACCGCAGCGCTCAACTTGAAAGTGTTAAAAGGCCGATCATTTAACAAAAATTTTAATGATTCTTTATCCGTAGTTCTGAACGAGGCTGCTGTAAAGCAAATCGGCTGGAAAAATCCGATAGGTCAGTACATACGTTATCCCGGAGGGAAGTATGAAGCCTACAAAGTGGTAGGCGTAGTGAAAGATTTTAATCTGGAATCATTACATGATATAATTACTCCTTTTGCCTTATTTAACCAATCATCTAAAAGTTATGATACCCATACTTCTTTTGTGATTGTGAAATTAAAGGCAGGTAACCCAGCAGCTACACTTAGGCAAATAGCCACTAAGTGGAAAAACTATAACGCTGTTGAACCTTTTGATTACACTTTTTTGAACAACGATTTAAACGCTTTGTACATTACTGACCAGCGTACAGGCAATTTGCTGACTATATTTACTTCACTATCCATATTCGTTGCCTGCCTCGGCTTACTAGGGTTGGTAGTATATACTGCCGAGCGCCGTACCAAAGAGATCGGCATCCGTAAAGTGTTGGGAGCATCTGTGGCGCAAATTACCTTGTTATTGTCTAAAGACTTTGTGCAGCTGGTACTATTAGCCATCCTGATTGCTTCACCCATAGCTTGGTATGCTATGCACCAATGGCTGCAAAACTTTGCCTATCATATAGCCATCAGCTGGTGGATATTTGCCGTAGGCGGAATGCTGGCTATTGTTATAGCTTGTGTGACGCTAAGTTTCCAATCGGTAAAAGCAGCTACGGCCAACCCAGTTAAAAATTTGAAAACAGAATAAAAGATGCTTGATTGTAATTAACCTTGGCTAGCAACGTTATACCAGTATTTGCATTTAGAGCTGTTTTGATAAAACGTTAGTTTGTAATGTCAGCAGTTTTCAGGGAATTTATACTTTTGTAAGGTGCATATCCTAAAAAACAAGTTTTCGGTTTTATTTGTACTAGCTGGTATTTTGCTGGTATGCTGGTTAACTAATGCCTGCAAAAAGCAGGATGAACAAGCCAGTATTACTACTTTTTTAACGGGTTATGGCTCGTGGCAGCTGGCCTCGTTGCAACGGTATAACTATAGTGGCGATACGCTTAAAACTACTGATACTTTAAATACCGCCTGTATGTACACACAGACGGTCAACTTTAATGATGCTGGTACTTATATGTATAATCACTTTAATTGTGCAACCGATTTAAAAAACGGTAACTGGCATTTTAGTACGGATAAGTTGGTGCTTTTGTCTGCTACGCAGTTTAAAGTAGATACAGGATTGGTTATGCCTTTTAAGTATGCACGGATTGTTAACCTGGGGCGTAACTCATTGGTGTTGCAGCAAACTGACACACCAACCAAATACCAGTCAAGTACGGTAAAGAAGTACACCGTAATGCGATACGGTTTTATTCACATAGCCGATTAAGTAACCGCTATTTTATAGTATTAGTCTGCTTTTTGGGTAAAATGTTATTTTTACCCGCAACTAAATATCAATGATCTTGAAAACCAGAGTTGCTGTTTTGGCATCGGGCTCGGGCTCGAATGCACAAAAAATAATGGAGTATTTTAAAGGGCACGCCCAAGGCGAAGTTGTGCTGGTGCTGAGTAACAACCCTAATGCTTATGTGCTGCAAAGGGCTGATAACTTTGAAATACCCACTCATGTATTTACCCGTCATGAATTTTACCAAACTGATGAGGTAGTCAGATTATTGCAGAATATGCAGGTAGATGTAATTGTGCTGGCAGGTTTTTTATGGCTTGTGCCCGCTTCTTTGTTGCAAGCATTTCCGAATAAAATTATCAATATCCATCCTTCGCTATTGCCTAAATATGGTGGTAAGGGCATGTATGGCGATCATGTACATAAAGCGGTGCTGGCTAATGGTGAGGCAGAATCAGGCATCACTATTCACTTTGTAAATGAGCATTTTGATGAAGGCGAAATTATTCATCAGGCTAAATACAAAATTGAGCCGAGCGATACGCTGGAAATAATTAAACTCAAAGGTCAGCAGCTGGAACATCAGCACCTGCCCAAAGTAATAGAAGGTTTATTAAGCAAAATGCGTGGATAACTCATCATTGCTCATTTAGCAGCAATACCGTAAAACAAAAAAGGAGGCACTTGGAAAGTGTCTCCTTTTTTGTTTTACGCAAACTGTCGTTAGTCGATCAGTTTAAAGCTTTTTTGTAGCCGTACATCATCTGATGCGCTGCCGATGAATAAGTCAAACATACCAGGCTGGCTAACCCAATCCAGGTTGTCGTTGTAAAACGAAAGCTTGTCTTTGTTGATCACAAAGGTGATGGTTTTGCTTTCGTTAGGTTGCAACATTACTTTCTGAAAATCTTTTAGCTCTTTCACCGGGCGAACAGGCTGAGCAACTACATCGCGCAGGTATAACTGCGCTACCTCTTCACCTGCATACTTACCGGTATTTTTAAGGGTGAAAGATACCTTTAGCTGGTCGCTGTTGTGCAGCGAATCCTGGCTTAATTTCAGGTTGCTGTACTCAAAAGTAGTATAACTTAAACCGTAACCAAAAGCATACTTTGGTTTTTTAGTTAAGTCGATGTAACCGGAGCTATAGTTCGATACGGCATTATCTTGAGCCGGGCGACCGGTATTTAAATAGTTGTAGTAAACCGGTATTTGTCCTTCCGTTTGCGGGAATGTCATAGGCAGCTTGCCGCTAGGGTTGTACTTGCCGTACAACACATCGGCAATGGCATTGCCACCCTCGCTACCCAGCCACCAGGTATAAACAATAGCCGGAACGTGGTCGGCAGTCCAGTTGAATACCAATGGTCGGCCCGCCATTACTAATACAATAACCGGTTTGCCGGTAGCTTGTATGGCTTTAATCAAATCTTCCTGCACGCCCGGTAAGTGAATATTGGCACGGCTTTTTGATTCACCGCTCATGTTGGCTCTTTCGCCCACAGCCATTACCACTACGTCGGCACTTTGGGCAGCTTTAATGGCTTCTGCAAAGTTTGCTTTAGAAGTATCGGTCACATCGCAACCTTGAGCATAAACTAATTTGGTGTTGCCGGCTTGCTTTTGCATACCTTCAAACAGCGATACAATATGGTCCTGGTTTTGCCACTCTACTGACCAGAAACCTTTCATGTCGCTTTCTGCTTTCACCAATGGGCCAATTAATGCGATAGATTTGGTTTGTTTAGCTAATGGCAGCAGTTGATTTTGGTTTTTCAATAATACAATACTCTTGCGAGCAACATCACGAGCTGCTTCCTGAAATTCTGGTTTGTTCAGGGTTTTCTTTTCACACGCAGCATTACTGAAACGGTACGGGTCATCAAATAAACCTAACTCATATTTTTTGCGCAGAATACGTCTTACCGCATCGTCAATCAATGCAATGTTTACTTTGCCATTGTGCACCAGGGCGGCTAAATGGTTGATATAGCTACGGCTTTCCATATCCATATCACTACCAGCATGTATGGCAAAGTCGGCAGCTTCGTAATTATTGGCGGCATAGCCATGTGGCACCATTTCACCTATCGATCCCCAATCGCTCACTACAAAGCCGGTAAAGTTCCATTTACCTTTCAATATGTCGCGTTGCAGATAGCTGTTGCCGGTAGCCGGTATGCCATTTAAAGTATTAAACGAGTTCATGAAGGTGGCTGCGCCAGCATCTAAAGCGGCTTTAAACGGTGGCAGGTAGTATTGCCACAACGTTTGCAGGCTCATATCTACACTGTTATAATCACGGCCACCAATGGCAGCACCATAAGCGGCAAAGTGCTTCACGCAAGCCATTACCGCATCGGTATGCCCCAAGCCTTCACCCTGAAAGCCGGTTACACGAGCCTTGGCAATCATAGAACCCAGGTAAGGGTCTTCGCCGGCGCCTTCCATTACACGACCCCAACGCGGATCACGCGATAAGTCAACCATGGGGGCAAAAGTCCAGTGAATGCCCGAAGCGGAAGCTTCAGTAGCAGCCACCCGAGCCGATTTTTGTATAGCTGTCATATCCCAACTGGCAGCCTCGGCCAGCGGAATCGGGAAAGTTACCCGATAACCATGAATAACATCCTGACCAAACAATAGCGGAATTTTCAAGCGCGATTGCATGGCGGCTTCCTGTAAAGCACGGGTATGTTCATATCCTCTGATGTTCAGCATCGAGCCGATTTTGCCATCCTTTACATCCTGTAGCTTGTTGCCTTTGTTGGTAACCGGGCCGGTTACTTCCCAGTCGCCGCTGTATTGGTTAAGCTGGCCAATTTTCTCGTCGAGCGTCATTTTGGCCATCAAATCGGTAATCTTGCTCTCAATTTGTTCTGGCGAAATCTGCTTTTTACTTTGCGATATCACCTGATGCGTTTCTATCAGGAGCAATGGAATAAGGAGAAACTTTTTAAACATAATAGGTATTTGAAGCTGCATAGTTAAAGTTATTTCAATTATTTTAAAAGCAATTGCAGGTATTGTTTTTACAACCCTGCTTATTCTTTTAGGGGGGCTACAGTAGTTTGCGGCATGCCATATTCATCTTATCAGGTAATTACTATCAGGGTATGTTATAGATAAATTTAGAAGAGTGCCTTTATGATACTCTTGTGCCAAAAAGTTTCATATTCCGGCGTATATGCACGAGAAATTACACTATGCTTTAACTGGTTTTAGCTTTTACAGGCTAAAAAGCGTTCAATGAATTGTTTCAAAACCTTGTTTTATAATAAATTGTGATAAAAGTATGGCGTAGATGACTATTAAAAATAATGTTCAGCAACTGGACTTATTTTATCTTGCTAAAAACCACTACCTTTGCGGCTCAAAAAACACCGTTGCTATGAGCCAGTCTGTTCAAATCAAAAATGCATTAATTTCGGTTTATTATAAAGATCATCTGGAACCCGTAATACAAGAGCTAAAACGCTTAGGGGTGAAGATATACTCAACAGGTGGTACCGAAACATTTATACGCAGCTTAGGCGCTGATGTTATTGCTGTAGAAGATTTAACTTCTTACCCTTCAATTTTAGGAGGCCGGGTAAAAACATTGCACCCTAAAGTGTTTGGCGGCATATTGGCCCGCCGCAATTTTGAAAGCGATGAACAGCAACTGGCACAATACGAAATACCGCAGATTGATTTAGTGATTGTGGATTTGTATCCGTTTGAAGAAACCGTGAAATCGGGTGCCGGGCAAGATGATGTGATTGAGAAAATTGATATTGGTGGTATATCCCTGATTCGTGCGGCTGCTAAAAACTTTAAGGATGTAGTGATCGTAGCTTCTAAAAACGACTACAACGATCTGGAGAATATCCTGAAAACACAAAATGGCGAAACTTTTTTTGATCAGCGCCGCCGGTTTGCACAGAAAGCATTTAATATTACTTCCGATTACGATACGGCTATTTTTCAATATTTTAACCAGGATGAAGAGTTGCCGGTATTTAAAAAGAGTATACAGCAAAGCCAGGTTTTACGTTACGGCGAAAACCCGCACCAGCAAGGCGTTTTTTATGGTAACCTGGATGCTATGTTTACCAAACTGCATGGCAAAGAACTATCTTACAACAACCTGGTTGACGTAGATGCTGCCGTTGCTTTAATTGACGAGTTCACCGACCCTACCATTGCCATTTTAAAGCACACCAATGCCTGCGGTATAGCTACTCGTTCATTTATTAAAGAAGCCTGGATTGATGCTTTAGCCTGCGATCCGGTATCGGCATTTGGTGGTGTTATCATTGCTAATGACGAGATTAACGCTGAAACGGCGGCCGAAATCAGCAAGATATTCTTTGAAGTATTAATTGCCCCGGCTTATACCGATGAGGCTTTGGAAATACTAAAAGAGAAAAAGAACCGTATTATACTCATTCGTCAGCGCGTGGAGCTGGCTGTTAAGCAGTTTAAAACTTTATTAAACGGCGTAATTGAGCAAGATAAAGATTTGGTGATTGAAGGTCCGGATCAAATGACAACCGCTACCGACAAGCAACCTACCGAGCAGGAGTTAAAAGACTTGTTCTTCGCCAATAAAGTAGTAAAGCATACCAAATCAAACACCATTGTACTGGTAAAAAATAACCAGTTGCTGGCTAGTGGGGTAGGGCAAACTTCAAGAGTAGATGCCTTGCGCCAGGCTTTGGCTAAAGCCGAAAGTTTTGGTTTTGATGTAAAAGGAGCCGCAATGGCTTCTGATGCTTTCTTCCCGTTCCCGGATTGTGTAGAGATTGCTGCCGATGCTGGCATTACAGCTGTAGTACAGCCTGGCGGCTCCATCAAAGACAAAGAATCAGTAGCAATGGCTAACCAAAAAGGAATAGCTATGGTTACTACCAGTGTACGCCATTTCAAGCATTAAAAACCAGGCCTGTGGCTGCCTTGAAAAGTAGCTGGGTTCGTAGTAAAAATAGCTTTGAAAAACAACGGGTTATTTAGATAATTAAACATATTTTTACAAACTTTGCAGATTAACTGAAATACAGATTAAATGGGTTTATTTAATTTTTTTACACAAGAAGTTGCTATTGACTTAGGTACTGCAAATACCCTCATTATACATAACGATAAAGTTGTGGTTGATGAGCCCTCTATTGTGGCTTTCGATCGCAAAACCAATAAAGTAATCGCCATAGGTCGCCAAGCCATGCAAATGGAAGGCAAAACCCACGATAATATACGTACTGTACGCCCGCTGAAAGATGGTGTAATTGCCGATTTTGATGCGGCCGAGCACATGATACGCGGTATGATTAAAATGATTAACAAAGGCAAAGGCTGGTTCTTCCCGTCATTGCGTATGGTAATCTGTATTCCATCAGGTATCACCGAGGTGGAAAAACGTGCCGTACATCAATCTGCCGAAATTGCAGGCGCTAAAGAGGTGTACCTAATTCATGAGCCAATGGCTGCGGCTGTAGGTATCGGTATTGATGTGGAAGAGCCTATGGGTAACATGATTATCGATATTGGTGGTGGAACTACTGAAATTGCCGTTATCGCTTTATCGGGTATTGTTTGTGACCAGTCTATCCGCGTAGCCGGTGATAATTTCGACTCGGATATTGTACAGTACATCCGCCGTCAGCACAATATTATGATTGGTGATCGTACTGCCGAGAAAATCAAAATTGAGGTAGGTGCTGCATTGCCTGAACTGGTAGATCCTCCGGGCGACTTTGCCGTACAAGGCCGCGATTTAATGACCGGTGTGCCTAAGCAAATTACCGTATCTTATACTGAAATTGCGCATTGCCTGGATAAATCTATCTCTAAAATTGAGGAAGCTATCCTGAAAGCGCTTGAAATTACGCCACCCGAACTATCAGCCGATATTTACCAAACCGGTATTTACCTGACTGGTGGTGGTGCTTTACTACGTGGTTTGGATAAACGTGTGGCTGCTAAAACCAAGCTGCCGGTTCACGTAGCCGAAGATCCGTTGCGTGCTGTAGTACGTGGTACCGGTACTGCCCTGAAAAATATTGGTAATTATAAATTTTTAATGCAATAATTGAGTTTCGTGTTGCGGGTTGTAGGTTGCGTGTTTTAAAATAAGCACCTAAATACAGCCCGCAACTTATCACTCGCAACCCGCCACTTACCGAACATGCGTAACCTTTTGATATTTATCAGTAAGTACAACGCATTTTTTTTATTCCTGATTTTTGAGATTAGTGCATTAATAATTTACGTAAAGTATAATACTTTTCAGAAAGCTACTTTTATCAATACCACCAATCAGATTACCGGCAATCTGGATGCTCAGGTTAACCGGCTTACAGGCTATTTATCTTTGCAAAAAGTGAATGATAGTTTAGCCCGCGAAAATGCACGTTTGTACAACCAGTTGAAATCCTCATACTATGTGGATACCAGTACCAAAAAAGCGGTAATTGATACCATATACAAACAACAGTACACCTACATTGAGGCCCGCGTAATTAACAATTCTGTTAACAAGCGCAATAATTATATTACCATACAAAAGGGAAGTGAAGATGGTATTAGTAAAGGTATGGGGGTAATGTCTAGTGCTGGCGTAGTAGGTTTGGTGGTATACACCACGCCACATTTATCATTAGTGCAGTCGTTGCTGCATAAAGATACCAAAGTAAGTGCTATGCTGGCAGGTATGCAGGATATTGGTACCATAATTTGGGGTAATGATATGAATCCGCATAAAGGTTTGCTGATTGATATTCCTAACAACGTAAAGCCTCGTATTGGGCAGGCTGTGGTAACGTCTAACTATTCTACACTTTTCCCGGCAGGTATTCAGGTCGGCAAAATCAGCAATCTGCATGCTCGTGGCGGTGGTTTCTTCCTGAACATGGAAGTAGCGCTTTCCGTTGACTTTAGTAAATTACAATACGTGTATGTGGTAAATAACAAGTTTGCTACCGAGCAGGCGGGAATGGAGGCTCAGGAAAAGAAAGATGATTAGGGTTTTTGTTGTTAACATACTCCGTTTTATAGCGCTGCTATTTTTGCAGGTTTTTTTGCTGAAGAACATCAGCCTATATAACCTTTCGGTGCCGTACCTGTACATTCTGTTTATTCTACTGCTGCCGTTCGAAACGCCTAATTTGCTGCTGTTCGTACTGTCGTTCATACTCGGTATATGCGTTGATGCTTTTTACGATACACCAGGTTTACATGCCGCCGCCTGTGTGTTGTTGGCTTTAGCGCGGGTGTTGTTTATTAGCATTACCGTACAAAAAGAAGGCTTTGATAATGAGCCTGAGCCCACTTTAGGGAATATGGGTTTCCGGTGGTTTTTTGCTTATGCCTCTATTTTAACCCTGTTTCACCATTTCTTTTTATTCAACCTGGAAGTTTTTCGTTTTTCTGAAATACAATATACGCTTATCCGTTTTTTAACTAGTTCAGTTTTTACATTATTTTTGATACTAATCTCCAGCTTCTTATTTTTCAGAAGAAAAGAACGTTAAATGAACAATTATTTTGAGCGCCGTTACGTTATTGCCGGAATATTCATAACGCTGGTCATCATTTTGCTGGCCCGCTTATTTTATATACAAATTGTGGATGACAAGTATACCTTGTATGCCACCCGAAATGTTATTCGCCAAAAAATTATCTTTCCAGCCCGTGGTCCAATTCTGGATCGTAATGGTAAAATATTGGTGCAGAACTTGCCGGTATATGATATTACTGTAATACCTAAAGAGGTAAAGCCGTTTGATACTTTAGAGTTTTGCCGGTTAATTGGTGTTGATAAAGATGGGTTTGATAAACGGTTAATCAAGGCCCGAAAATATTCGCCTTACCGGGAATCCATATTTGAAAAGCAGCTTTCGGTGCAGCAATATGCAGCATTGAGTGAAAGGATGTCTGAATTTCCAGGCTTTGATGTGCAACGGCGTACCATTCGTACTTACCCAGATTCAACCGCCGCTCAGTTTTTAGGTTATATTAGTGAGGTAAACGATCAGGATGTGGAACGCTCTGGTGATTACTATCGTCCTGGTGATTATATCGGTCGTACAGGTGTTGAAAAATCATATGAAACCATTTTGCGTGGACAGCGTGGTGTGCAAAACTTTATGGTTGATTCGCGTGGTGTATTTCAGGGCCAGTTTGCAGGTGGTAAGCTCGATACACCGGCTATTGCAGGAGAGCAGTTAACTTCATCGCTGGATATCCGCATACAAAAATTGGGCGAGGCGCTTATGCATAACAAGGTAGGCAGTATTGTAGCCATTGAGCCCTCAACCGGCGAAATTTTGTGTTTTGTAAGTAGCCCTACTTATGATCCGAATTTGATGGTAGGCCGGCAGCGTGGTAATAATATGGCTGCCATGTACAAAGATTTTTATCGGCCTTTGCTAGTGCGCCCTATTCAGGCGTATTATCCGCCTGGATCATCCTTCAAGCCGTTAGATGCTTTGATTGCTTTGCAAGAAGGTATTATCACACCTCAAACCACGTTTTTCTGTCCGCATTATTACCAAGCTGGCAATCATAGAGTAGGATGTGAGCACTTTGATGGCGTTACTGATTTGCGCAAGGCTATATCACAATCTTGCAATACCTACTTTTGTAATGTATTTGACCGCTTAATTAACAAAAATGGCGGTGGTCATCGTACAGCCGATACTTACATGAACTGGCGGACCAATGTGAACAAATTCGGTTTTGGCGTAAAGCTGGGTTTGGATTTGCCGCACGAACGTAAAGGCTTAGTACCTAGCAGTAAGTTTTATGATAACCGTTATCATAAAGATCATTGGCGGGTAAATACCATTATTTCTGATGCTATTGGGCAGGGAGAGCTATTATCAACCCCGCTGCAAATGGCCAATATTGAATGTACCATAGCGAATCGTGGCTTCTATTATACGCCGCACTTGATTAAAGCTATAGGCGATCGTAGAATTACGAAGGCAGAATATACTACCCGTAATTATGTGGGTATCGATTCTACTTATTTCAACCCAGTAATTGATGGTATGCAGGATGTGGTAGATCGGGGTACAGCGGCCGAGTCTCGTATACCGGGCATCATCATGTGTGGTAAAACGGGTACAGCGCAAAATAGAGGTAAAAACCACTCCATATTTGTGGGCTTTGCCCCACGTGATAATCCTAAAATTGCCATAGCTGTTATTGTTGAAAATGGTGGTTTTGGTGCATCATGGGCAGCACCTATTGCCAGTTATCTGGTTGAAAAGTATTTGCGTGATGCTATTACCCGGCCTAAGGCGCAGGTAGCGTATATTATGAACAAAAATCTGCTGCCGCCGCCGCCGGGATATAAGCCTCCTGTTCCCAAATATAAAATGGGGCCGGATAGTTTGAAAAAGACACAAAAAGACACCGCTCCTAAGCCGGTTATTTTGAAGTCAGTATCAGGCAAGCACAAAAAAGATACTTTTAGCCGGCAGTTGGCGGCTGTACAATTTAAACGCAGAGAGGATGAATAACCAACGCAGCTTTTTTTTCAACGTAGATTGGCTGACGGTAATATTGTACCTGGCGTTGTGTACCGTGGGTTGGTTTAATATTCATGCTGCTGTATTTGATGATCAGCATCCGGGCTTTTTAGATTTAGAAACTAATTACGGTAAGCAATTCATCTTCATCTTGTCGGCAATTGTACTGGGGACGGTTATTTTACTGCTGGATAGCCGCTTTTTTAGTGCCTTAGCTCCTGGCTTTTACGTAGTGACTGTGCTATTGCTGATGCTGGTGCTGATTGTTGGCCGCAATGTGGGTGGTAATCAGGCCTGGATACCTATAGGCAGCTTTAGATTGCAACCCTCTGAGTTTGCCAAGTTTACGACTTGTTTGTTGCTGGCCCGTTACTTAAGCGGAACTAATATTCGCATTACGGAGTTTAAATCTTTCTTAACGGTTGCTGCCATCATTGGCTTCCCTATGTTGCTGATTATGTTGCAGCCGGATACCGGTTCAACACTGGTATTTTGTTCGCTTATTTTTGTGTTGTACCGCGAGGGGTTATCGCCGTTGTTCCTGATTATTGCAGGTTTGCTGATTACCTTATTTGTGCTTTCCTTGTTGTTTAATCAGCTAATTTTAATCGGAATATTGATTGCTCTGGTAGTTGGAGCTATTTTCCTGTTCAAGCTGAGGCGCGAAACATTGGTGGTTCTGGTAGGAGGTTTGGCCATATCTGTTTTGTTCGTTTTTAGTGTAAATTTCATCTACAATAACGTATTAAAAAGCCATCAAAAATCACGCATTGATGAGTTGTTAGGTATTGCAAACGATGTGCGTGGGGCAGGGTATAACGTTAACCAGTCTAAAATTGCTATTGGTTCAGGCAAAATGTGGGGGAAAGGTTATTTGCAAGGCACACAAACCAAATACTCCTTTGTGCCCGAACAAAGCACCGACTTTATTTTTTGTACCGTAGGTGAGGAGTGGGGCTATGCAGGTTCATTAGGCGTTATTGGTTTGTACCTGTTTTTGCTGTTGCGTATAATTTATTTAGCCGAACGACAGCGAGCTCCTTTTTCCAGAATATATGGTTATGGGGTAGCCTCCATTATCTTTTTTCACGTCATTATCAATATCGGCATGACGATAGGCTTGGTGCCGGTTATTGGTATTCCGCTGCCTTTTATCAGCTATGGTGGCTCCTCATTATGGAGCTTTACCATTTTGCTGTTCATCTTGATTAAGCTGGACGCTAACCGACTTGGCTTAATAATTTAAAACAGGTTAGATAACCTATATACTTATCGCCGAAGAAATTCAAACCGTCCATCAGGCTCTAAGCGCATAATGGTGGATGGTTTTTTAGCAGAACGGTTATCTTGCTCCAGGTTAACTACGTAATCTACACCCGTTTTGATCTCTTCTGATACTTGCGCAAAATTTTGTGGTGAAGGCTGTCCGCTGATGTTGGCCGAGGTAGATACCAGAGGCTTGCGTAAACGTTGTATTAGCTGTTGGCAAAAAGGATGAGAAGTAACCCGGATGCCCACGCTACCATCAGCACTAATCAAGGCCGGCGAAATATTTTTAGCGCCAGGCATCACCAACGTCATCGGGTTTTCGGCATACTCAATCAATTCATAAGCAATGGCTGGCACTTCGCGTATGTAGCTTTCCAGTTTATTTTCGGTATCTACCAAAATCAGCATACTTTTGGCTTCGTCCCGCTGTTTAAGCTGGTATATTTTTTTAATAGCTTCGGTGTTGGTAGCATCGCAGCCTATACCCCAAATAGTATCGGTAGGATACAAAATGATGCCGCCTTGTTGTATAACTTCCAAGGCCTTATTTACTTCATCTCTAAGCATAAGTAAGCGTGTTTTTGTAAAGTTGCATGTATTGCTCAGCTAATGCCTCATCATTAAATTGCCTGGCGTAAGTTAAGCCCTGCGTTATCATGCGATTTCTTAATTCTTCGTTATGGAGTACTTGGCTAATGGTTGTTGCCAGTTCCTGTTCATCATCCGGATCAACATACAAACTATGCGGGCCTCCTGCTTCTTCCAGGCACGAACCTTTAGCTGCAATGACCGGAGTGCCTGAGTTCAATGCTTCCAGTATCGGTATGCCAAAACCTTCGTAGCGCGAGGGATAAATAAATGCCTGAGCCAACTGGTACAAGGCCGGCAGTTCATCAAAACTAACCTGATGCAAAAATATAACTTGACTGGTTAGCTGATGTTGCTGAATAAAGGCTTTTACCTCGTTCAGGTAATCTGTAGGTTTTCCTACCACTACTAAAGTAGCTTTAGCTTTTAAGCAAGATAAAGCCTTAACCAGCAGCATTAGGTTCTTGCGTTCTTCAATGGTGCCTACTGTTAGTATAAACTGTTCAGGAAGCTGATACTTTTGTTGTATAGATGCTTTTTGTGCGGGGGGGTGAGCTTGTGCAAAAACCGGATCGCAGCTTTGGTAAATGACACTGATTTTACTAGCAGGTACCTGCAGCAATTCAATTAAGTCATCCTTAGTTTTCTGACTGATGGCAATAATGCTGTCAGCTGTTTTACAGGCGTATTGTAGTTTAGCCCGGTAAATCATTCGGTTTACCCACCCGAAGTACTGCGGAAAGCGCATGAAGATTAAATCGTGCACCGTAAGTACCGATTTGATACCGCTTTGAGCTATACCTAGAGGTAATTCATGGCTTAAGCCATGATAGAGTTTCACACCATCCTGTTTCATGTTGTTAACAATGCCCTTAGTTCGCCACCAGGAAGATAATAGCTTGCTACCTGGTGCAACAGTGTTGGTATGTGGCAAATGGTTTAACAAATACGCGTGACGATTATCCTTAACTTCGGGTGTGTATAAGCTGTATTGATTTTCCGGGTAATACCTAGTCATAACACCAATGAGCCACCGACTGTAATTACCCAGACCGGTATTATTTAAAAAAGCTCTCTTGGCATCATAGCCTATGCGCATGGTGTGGGAGTACTTTAAAACGTCATTGCGAGGTACGAAGCAATCTATGCACCAGACATATTCAATATATCTTTACACCAATTGCTTCGTACCTCGCAACAATGCTTGGTAAATTTAAAACAAAATAACTTTCTTACACAGCCACGTTATTGTCCCGCAGTGCATTATTTAACGAAGTTTTTTTATCGGTTGATTCTTTACGTTTGCCGATAATCAGGGCACAAGGTACCTGGTACTCGCCGGCAGCAAATTGTTTAGAGTAAGAACCTGGAATAACTACAGAACGGGCAGGTACATGGCCTTTGTACTCAACGGGAGTAGAACCGGTTACATCAATAATTTTGGTTGATGCCGTAAGTACTACGTTAGCACCCAATACAGCTTCCTGCTCTACGTGAACGCCTTCCACTACAATAGCGCGTGAACCCAAGAAGCAGTTATCTTCAATAATTACCGGGGCTGCTTGAACGGGTTCTAACACACCGCCAATACCCACACCGCCGCTTAAATGGCAATGTTTACCAATTTGAGCGCATGAACCTACGGTAGCCCAGGTATCTACCATGGTGCCTTCATCTACATAAGCACCAATGTTTACGTATGATGGCATCATGATTACACCTTTAGCCAGGTAAGCACCGTAACGGGCAATACCATGTGGTACTACACGCACGCCAGCTTTGCGGTAATCCTCTTTCAATCTCATTTTATCATGAAATACAAAAGGGCCCACTTTAATTTCTTCCATCTGACGGATGGGGAAGTATAAAATAACCGCTTTTTTAATCCAGTCGTTTACATGCCAACGGTTGGTAATCAGTTCTGCTACACGGATTTCGCCTTTGTCTAATCGGGCAATCACAGTTTCAATCGCATTGATATAGGTATTTTCGCTGAGTAAGGCACGGTCTTCCCAAGCCTCTTCCACCATTTTCTTTAAAGTTTCAGCCATCATTCAAATTTTTGGCAAATTAAGGGATTTTTGAGGAAATTTGTTTTATACATTGTGATATAGGGGCTTAATTCAAAATTGCATGTTCAAGAAAGTTAATTATCTGAGATTACTGTCTAACAGCCTTGTTATGGCCATTTTAGCAATTCTTTCTTTCTTTATTTCATTTGCTGATAGTGAAGGTGGTTTTAGCGATAGTGTTTTCACTATAATCATTGTAGGTCTATTCACTGCATATTTCAAAGTAATTGCTTTACCATCTGTCTGTATTGGTTGGCTTTTAGGGAAAAATCATTTTCCTGGATACTTTTTAATTCTTGCCATAACCTGCCTTCTTTATGGATTGATTATTGAATGGATAATCATTAATTTTCAAAGTAAAACACGTGCTGAAATAGCGGAGAATGATCAATAAAACGAAAATAGAACAACTATAAATGCCTGAAAAAGAAAAACTACGAATAGATAAATACCTGTGGGCTATCCGCATTTTTAAAACCCGTACGCTAGCTACGGAAGCTTGTAAGGCTGGCCGTGTAAAGCTGAATGGCCAGAATGTTAAAGCATCCCACGAGGTGAAACTGGGTGAAACTTACAATGTATCGAAGGGTTTGGAGCGTAAAATATTAACAGTAACCGGCCTGCTCGAAAACCGCGTAGATGCCAAAACTGCGGTGAACTTTTACGCCGACCTTACCCCGGTGGAGCAAACGCCAGCTTTTAAATCCATGTTTCACTCTCCGGTATTGCGACGCGACCGGGGTACGGGCCGGCCTACCAAGCGCGACCGGCGGGAGATTGATGATTTACAGGAAGGGTATTTTGAAAAGCCACAAGGGGAAGAGGAGGAATGAAGCCGACCATCAGTATTGAATATTGCCCCAAGTGCGGCTGGATGCTGCGGGCTGCCTATATGGCGCAGGAACTATTAACCACGTTTACGGATGATGTGCATGGTGTGCTATTGCAACCTAGCGAAGTTAGTGGTAGTTACATCATCAGAGTTAATGAGTTGGAGGTTTTTAACCGTAAACAAATGGGGCGCTTTCCGGAAATTAAAGAATTAAAGCAGCTGGTGAGAGATGTGGTAAACCCTGAAAAGAGTTTAGGCCATTCAGACCGGTAACCTCAACGGAGGTTGATGTTATTAAAAACAAAGCCATCCCATTGTATCAACAGGATGGCTTTTTAGTTAGCATTAGTTACAATAATCTAGTTCAATATTATGCCTAATAATGTGTTTTCTGCGTGTTGATTTCCCATGCTTTAAAGGCGCTTAAAGCTTCCTCGTGCAAGAGTTGTTCTACAGGGAGTTTACGGGCAGTCATGGGCCGGTCTAACTCTTCGTAGATAAATTGGTCGTCAAAACCGATAGCGGCGGCATCGCTTTTGGTATTGGCGTAATAAATCTTATCCAAGCGGGACCAGTAAATGGCGCCTAAACACATCGGGCAGGGTTCGCAGCTGGTGTAAATAACACAGCCTTGCAGATTAAAGGTATTCAGTTGCTGGCAGGCCAGCCGTATGGTTGATACTTCGGCATGAGCAGTAGGGTCATTAGAAGGTACCACTTTATTGGCACTGGCGGCTATAACTTCCCCATCTTTAACAATCACTGCACCGAAAGGCCCGCCTAAGCCCTGAGCTACGTTCTGCTCAGATAAGGCAATAGCCATGCGCATAAATTTTTCGTGTTCTATATTTTCCATAAAATATCAATTCAAATTGGGTTATAGGTTTGATAAATGACCAGCGGTATCAGATATTGTTTTTCAAAAATCAGGAGACTGATTACAGCAGCGTGTTTCACAAGTGTTACATGTTTCAGTGTGTAACACCCTGTAACACTGACAAACCATTGGCAGTGGTGACACTGTTTTGCCAGTACATCGGTTAACTAGCTCTCAAAAACAGTAAATAATGTTCATAAAAAAACCTCAACGGTTTAGCTGAGGTTTTTTCTATCATTTTAACAGTTAAAATTATTTTTTGTCTTTGGCGTAAGCCTCGTTTAGTTTTTTTACCACGTCTGAAGTAATATCCAAGCTAGGGTCGCCGTATAAAATACCGCTGTTGCCTTTTTGGTAAGTCATTACCATTTTGTAACCCTTGTCTTTAGCATAAACCTTCAAGAATTCGGCAACTTTTTCATAAAGCTTACTTTGCTCGCTGGCGGTTTCATTTTGTACTTGGGCGCCTGCATTTTGCTGGTAAGCTTGCAGTTCCTGCTGTTTGCGTTGTAAACGTTGTTCGGTAGCTTGGCGTTGCTCGGCAGTCATGGTACCGGCACTTTTCTGGTATTCAGCTACTTCACGTTGAAAAGCCTGACCTTTGCTTTGTAAATCGCTTTGAGCGGCTTTGCCTTTGGTTTCCAAACGGGCCGACATATCTTTAAAGTAATCGTATTTGTTTAGCAGTGAGTCAGAGTTTACAAATACTATTTTGGCTGATTCATCAACGGCAACCGGGGCAGCAGCTGGTGATGAAGTGGTGGTTGTTTTATCCGCAGGTTTGTTTTGGTTGCAGGCAGCTATGGTGCCGGCTACTAACAGGCTTAAAGTAATTTTCGTAAAAATCGAAGCAGGGTTTTTCATTATGCTAACTTAAAAATTTCACAAATATATAACTTCATTACCAGTATCCTAATGTTTTAATGGCCCGATAATGACGTGTTTAGTTATCCACAGTAGCAAGAAATAGCTGTAAAATGCGTATATTTGTTAGTTAGTTTTTAAAACAAAATAATGAGCGAAGAACAACAGGATAGGTCCAATTATTCGGCAGATAATATCCAGGTTTTAGAAGGCCTGGAAGCGGTGCGTAAGCGCCCGTCTATGTACATTGGTGATACCGGCGTAAAAGGTTTGCATCACTTGGTGTATGAGGTTGTAGATAACTCGATTGACGAAGCTTTAGCCGGCTATTGCGACGATATTAAAGTTTTCATTAAACCCGGTAATGCCATTGAGGTACAGGATAATGGCCGTGGTATTCCAACCGCTATACATACTAAAGAAAAACGTTCGGCACTCGAAGTGGTTATGACCGTACTGCATGCCGGCGGTAAATTTGATAAAGATACTTACAAGGTTTCCGGTGGTTTGCACGGTGTAGGGGTAAGTTGCGTTAACGCCTTATCTACTCATTTAAAAACTACCGTTCAGCGTGAAGGCCAAATTTTTCAGCAAGAATATGAAAAAGGTAAGCCGCAATATGATGTTAAGGTAGTAGGTGAAAGCGAAAGAACCGGTACTACGCAATGGTTTCAGCCCGACCCTGAAATTTTTACTACCACGCTTGAGTATAAATACGATACGCTGGCTGCCCGTTTGCGGGAGTTGGCTTTCCTGAACAAAGGCATACGCCTGAGCTTAACAGATGAGCGCGAGCCGGATGAAACTGGCGAATTTCGCACCGAAATTTTCTTTTCAGAAGGCGGCTTAAAAGAGTTTGTTAAGTTTTTAGATGGCACCCGGGTGTCAATTATTCCTGAGCCTATTTATGTAGAAGGTACCAAGCAAGGTATTCCGGTTGAGCTGGCTTTGCAGTACAATGATACCTACTCAGAAAACGTATTTTCATACGTAAATAACATTAACACTATTGAAGGTGGTACACACGTAGCGGGTTTCCGTATGGGATTAACCCGTACCTTAAAAGCTTATGCTGATAAATCAGGTTTGCTGAAAAACGTAAAAGTAGATATTACCGGCGATGACTTCCGCGAAGGTTTAACCGCTATTATTTCGGTTAAAGTAGCGGAGCCACAGTTTGAAGGTCAAACCAAAACCAAGTTAGGTAACAGTGAGGTAAGCGGTGCGGTAAACGTAGCGGTAGGTGAAATTTTAAGTGTTTACCTGGAAGAGAACCCGAAAGAAGCCCGTCAGATTGTTAATAAAGTAATATTAGCTGCTACAGCTCGTGCTGCTGCGCGTAAAGCACGCGAAATGGTGCAGCGTAAAAGCGTAATGAGTGGTTCTGGTTTGCCGGGTAAACTGGCCGACTGTGCTAACAGTGATCCTGCTGTTTGTGAAATTTACCTGGTGGAAGGTGACTCGGCAGGTGGTACTGCCAAGCAAGGTCGCGCCCGCGAGTTTCAGGCTATTTTGCCGTTAAGGGGTAAAATCCTGAACGTGGAAAAAGCCATGGAGCACAAAATTTACGAGAACGAGGAGATCAAGAACATGTTTACCGCTTTGGGTGTAAGCATTGGTACCCCGGAAGATGATAAGGCCCTGAATATAGCCAAACTCAGGTATCATAAAATCGTAATCATGACGGATGCTGACGTGGATGGTTCGCACATTACTACCCTGATTCTGACTTTCTTCTTCCGTTACATGAAAGAACTGGTAGAAAACGGTTATGTGTACATTGCTTCACCTCCATTATACTTGGTTAAAAAAGGCAAAGATTTTGAATATTGCTGGACAGACGAGCAGCGTATGGCGGCCATTCAGCGTCTGAAAGGTGCCGGTCGTGAAGATAGCGTACACGTGCAACGGTACAAAGGTTTGGGTGAAATGAATGCGGAACAGTTATGGGAAACTACCATGAACCCGGCTACCCGTACTTTGCGCCAGGCCAGTATTGAAAATGCTGCTGAGTGCGATCATACTTTCTCTATGCTGATGGGTGATGAAGTAGCCCCACGCCGTGAGTTCATTGAAAAGAACGCCAAGTACGCACGTATTGATGCGTAATTGAAAGTAGAGTAAAATAAAACATAAATCATCGTCATTGCGAGGTACGAAGCAATCTCTGCACAAGTAGTTTAACTATAAATAGTCCATAGATTGCTTCGTACCTCGCAATGACGATGTGCAAGATAAATCTATAAGTTTATATAAAGCCCTGCTGATCATTCAGCAGGGCTTTTGCTTTTTTATTTTACAACAATTTGGCTTGCAGGTTTGTTGCTGAATATGTTGTCACTTATTTTTAACTTGCAACACAAAACTGCCGCACTACTAACCAATTATAAGTTCTCGCGCAGTTTGGGTACGTAAACTTATACTGCTTTACCGTGAACGATTATGTGTTATTTGTGGATACCGAGGCCTCCGGCTTGCCGGTAAACTGGACTTTGCCTTATTCTACTGAGGGCAACTGGCCTTCGGCTGTACAAATCAGTTGGCTGGTGTACACCAAAGATGGGCAGGAAATTAAACGCGAGAACCATTACATCCGCAATACCGATTTTTTTATAACGCCTAAAGCAATCGAGATTCATGGTATCAACTCCGGTTTTCTGGCGGTTAAAGGGGAAGACCGCAAGCATGTGTTAGAACTGCTTACGCAAGATTTAAAACAGTATGAACCTTTAGTAGTAGGCCATTTTGTACAGTTTGATTACCATGTACTGAGCGCCGATTTTTACCGCGCTAGCTTGCCGAACCCGTTAACTAATCTGCCGGTATTTTGTACCATGTTGGCTACTACCCAACTGGCCTGGACACCGATGCCTAAAAGTTTGTTGCTGGGCGATTTGTATGCTTTCCTGTTTTATAAGCCATTGGAAAATCAGCATGATGCTTTATGTGATGCCAAAGCTACTGCCGATTGCTTTTTTGAACTGCTGAAGCGTACCGAGATTACCGAAAAAATGATTGCCCAGCAGGATGCGCATCCGAGTATCAGGAAATTGCGGGTCTTATCGGGTAACTTGCTTACTTTGGTGATGCCGGTATTTATACTGCTGCTTATAATGATATTAGCCCATACTTTATGAACGAACGTGTCGAATTTTTAAAGCAATCAGCTCCGTTTAATTTACTGCCTGATGAGGTACTACAGGAAGTAGCCGAACGGTTGGAGGAAATCAGCTATAAAAAAGACAAGGTTATTTATGAGCAGGAGGTTAGCAAGCTAAAAGGAGTAGATATTATTGTAAAAGGGGAGTATGAATCTTTCTTTTACGATAGTGTACAAAACCGAAGATTGGTAGAACATCATTATCCGGGTTTTTGCTACGGTGGGGTATCGGTGTTGTTGAACCGTCGTCAGTCGTTACGAACAGTAATCGCTAAAAAAGGCACTGTAGTTTATTTTCTGCATCGTCGAGATTTTAGGGAGCTATGTAAAACTTACGAGGACTTGTTCCTGTACTTTACAGCCGAGTTTGGCAAACGGATGCAGAACGAAGAGTTTGTACATTTTTTTAAGCGTCCGGCTGTGTTTGAAGAAAGCTATGCAGCAGCCGATCAGCTGTACTCGCGCAAAATTGAAAGCGTGGAATATCGTCCCATCGTACAGAGCGATGAGCAGACGCCGATTTATAAGGCTGCCCGCCACATGGCAGCTAGTAAGGTAAGCTGTTTGTTTGTAACTAATCAGCAACAGCAAATTGTAGGCTATGTAACCGATATTACCTTGCGCGATAGCGTAATTGCCGAACTTAAAGATGCCAGCGCGCCGGTAAGCAGCGTAATGGCAAACCCTATAGTTACCATTGATGCCCAGGCTTATGTGTACGAAGCCATACTGATGATGTTCAGTACCAAAACACGGTATTTGCTGGTACGTAAAGAAGGTGAATACGTAGGTTTTCTAAGCCGTAATAAACTACTGAGCGAGCAGGCACAATCGCCGCTAGTATTTATCCAGTCGGTAAAATCGGCCGTATCTGATGAGGAACTGAAGCGTAAATGGGAATCGGTGCCACAGTTTGTCAATCAACTGCTGGAACGTGGCGTGAATGCGCAAATTGCCAATCAGGTAATTACCACTATTGCCGATACTATCGCTCAAAAAGTAATTGAGGATGTAATAGCTCTGGTAGGGCAGCCGCCTGCCAAGTTTGTATTTATGGTGCTGGGTAGCGAAGGCCGTAAAGAGCAAACCTTTAAAACCGATCAGGATAATGCCATTATTTATGAAGATAAGGCTAATGAACATCGTGAAGAAGTGCGTGCTTATTTTCTGGACTTTGCACAGCGCGTATCTGATCGTTTAAACAGTATTGGCTTTGTGTATTGCACTGGCGGCTACATGGCGCAAAACCCGAAATGGACGCACTCGCTATCGCATTGGAAAAGAAATTACCTGAACTGGATGGCCGAGTCATTGCCTGAAACGGTAATTCAGTTTTCTACCTTTTTTGATTGTCGCTTAATCTATGGCGAGCCGGCCATTATGGATGAGCTAAAAGCTTTTCTGAACGAAGAGCTGCAAAAGCCGATGGAAAAGCTTTTTGTAAACATGGCTAAAAACGCTTTGCAGTACGTACCGCCGCTTACTTTCTTCAACACCATCCGTACGTTTACCAAAGGCAAGCGTGAGGTGTTTGATATTAAGAAAACCATGACGCCGATTGTAGATTTGGTGCGGGTGTATGCCCTGAAGCACCGGGTATTTAAAGTAAACACCGGCGAGCGCCTGAAAGCCCTGATCCAGCTAGAGGTGTTTAGTGAAACCGCTTACCACGAGCTTTCGCAATCTTATTATTTCTTAATGAGTATGCGCCTGAAAAAGCAGGCGGTTCAAATTATACAGGATAAAAGCGAACCCGATAATTACATTGACATCTCGCATCTGACAAAAATTGAACGAGTAGCCTTAAAAGAGATTTTTAAAATCATCGATAACTTCCAGACTAAAATCAAAATGGAGTTTACTGGTAATCTGCTGGGCTAGCCTGGCTAATATCCACGATTTTAATGGATATTTCTAAAGTGTTCATGTTTGATTTTGAATATAAATCAGCATAGTTAACCTGTCTGAACGTGGACAACACCTCGCTATTAGCTTTTCCTGTTTGAAGCATCCAAAAGCTTAATCATCAATGCATTGTCATAGCATCGTCATCGTAGTTTTGCGTTATTTTTAATTAAAAAGGTTTCACAAACTTATCCACTTTACCAACATACTTTAATTAATATTAGTCTAATTGGTTGATTTACAAAACCCTTGAATGTGGATAACTTTTCGACAGAAAAAGTTCTGTACACGAATGTTAATAACTATTTCAGGCATGTGAAAAACTACATTAAACAGCATGAAAATCGAAATGTACTTAGTACGTACATTTGATTTACCGGAACATAACAAGGGGTAATCAATCCGTACATGTTAGTTCTGAAAAATAAAAAAAGGCAGCCCAATAATCTGTTGTGGCAGGCCAGGAGTGGTGTAAGCGATTGTTAATAATCAACATCATGCAGCAGAATCTTTAAACTCAATAACAGGTTGAGTCGAGAACTTGTCTGCCAACGTTTGAGACATTAAAAAGAGATTAGAAAGATAAGGTTATGAGTCAGGAAAACGAAGTATTACTAAGAGAGAACAAGGACCGGTTTGTGATCCTTCCAATCAATTATCCGGTTATTTGGGACATGTACAAAAAACATGAAGCCAGCTTCTGGACGGCCGAGGAGATCGACTTGTCGGATGACCTGAAACACTGGGAGAGCCTGAACGATGGCGAACGCCATTTCATCTCGCACGTGTTGGCTTTTTTTGCCGCTAGCGATGGTATTGTAAACGAAAACCTGGCTGTTAACTTCATGAGTGAAGTGCAGGTGCCAGAAGCCCGTTGCTTTTATGGTTTCCAGATTATGATGGAAAACATTCACTCCGAAACTTACGCGCTGCTGATTGATACTTATGTGAAAGATCCGGTGGAAAAAGATCGTCTTTTCCATGCCATTGAAACCGTTCCATGTGTTCAGAAAAAAGCCGAATGGGCCCTGCGCTGGATCAACAATGGTACTTTTGCTCAGCGCCTGGTAGCTTTTGCTGCGGTTGAAGGTATCTTCTTCTCCGGTAGTTTCTGCTCTATATTCTGGCTTAAAAAACGTGGTTTAATGCCAGGCTTAACCTTCAGCAACGAGCTGATTTCACGTGATGAAGGTATGCACTGTGAGTTTGCCTGTTTGCTGTACAGCATGTTGCAAAACAAGTTAAGTAAAGAGGAAGCTACCATGATTATTACCGACGCGGTAGAAATCGAGAAAGAATTTATCACCGATGCGCTTCCGGTAAACTTGATTGGCATGAACGCCAAACTGATGAGCCAGTACATCGAGTTTGTAGCCGACCGCTGGTTACAAGAACTAGGTTATGATAAGGTATACAACGCTACTAATCCGTTCGACTTTATGGAGATGATTTCTCTGCAAGGTAAAACCAACTTCTTTGAAAAACGCGTTGGTGATTACCAAAAAAGCGGCGTCATGAACGCACAACCTGCTAGCCAAGCTTTTTCACTAGACGAGGATTTTTAAAAGAAGTGTCAAGTACTTAGTATCAAGTATCACGATTAATAAAGCTCATAATCAAATTCAACATAAATCAGCCGGTAAAAGTCTTGCTACTTGATACTGGCTACTAAATACTAAAATCATACTACCATGTTTGTAATAAAGAGAGACGGAAGAACGGAGTCGGTAAAGTTTGATAAAATTACCGCGCGGATCGAAAAGTTATGTTATGGTCTGAACCCGAATCTGGTAGATCCGGTGGATGTTGCCAAAAAAGTAATTGAAGGCTTATACGATGGGGTAACCACTTCCGAGCTGGATAACCTGGCTGCTGAAACTGCAGCTTCATTAACCACTAAACACCCTGATTATGCTTTGCTGGCATCACGCATTGCTGTATCAAACCTGCATAAAAATACCATCAAGTCGTTTTCTGAAACGATGCGTAAGCTGTACAATTACAAAGATCCTAAAACCGGCCGCAACGCAGCTTTGCTGGCTGATGATGTTTGGGATGTAATTGAGGCAAACGCTGATATACTGGACAGTAACATTATTTACGACCGCGATTTTGGCTTTGATTATTTCGGCTTTAAAACCCTTGAAAAATCATACTTGCTGAAATTGGATGGCCGCATTGCCGAGCGCCCACAGCATTTATTTATGCGTGTATCGGTAGGTATTCATAAACAGGATATTGACAGCGTAATTAAAACTTACAACTTAATGAGTGAGCGCTGGTTTACCCACGCTACCCCAACCTTATTTAACGCTGGCACACCTAAGCCGCAAATGTCGTCATGCTTTTTATTAACCATGAAAGATGACAGCATTGAAGGTATTTATGATACGCTGAAACAAACCGCACAAATTTCACAAAGTGCTGGCGGTATCGGTTTAAGCATCCATAATGTGCGTGCTACCGGTTCATACATCAGCGGTACCAACGGTACCAGCAACGGTATTATCCCGATGCTACGTGTGTTTAACGATACTGCCCGTTACGTTGACCAAGGTGGTGGTAAACGTAAAGGTGCGTTCGCTATCTATCTGGAGCCTTGGCATGCCGACGTGTTTGAGTTTTTAGATCTGCGTAAAAATCACGGTAAAGAAGAAATGCGTGCCCGCGATTTGTTCTATGCCATGTGGATTTGTGATTTATTCATGAAACGCGTAGAAGCTAACGAAGACTGGAGCTTATTCTGCCCTCATGAAGCACCAGGCTTAGCTGATTGTTTCGGTGCTGAGTTTGAAGCTTTATATACGCAGTACGAAAATGAAGGTCGCGCCCGTCGTAAAGTAAAAGCACAAGAACTTTGGTTTGCTATACTGGATGCTCAGGTAGAAACCGGTACGCCATACCTGCTGTATAAAGATGCTGCTAACAGCAAATCAAACCAGCAAAACCTGGGTACTATCAAAAGCTCTAACCTGTGTACCGAAATTATGGAGTACACCTCTGCTGATGAAGTAGCGGTTTGTAACCTGGCTTCACTGGCATTGCCACGCTTTGTTAAAGACGGTGCTTTCGATCACAATAAATTATATGAAGTAACTTATCAGGCTACGTTGAACCTGAATAAGATTATCGACAACAATTATTACCCGGTTAAAGAGGCCGAGTATTCTAACCTGCGCCACCGGCCAATTGGTTTAGGGGTACAAGGGTTAGCCGATACTTTCATCTGCCTGCGTATGCCGTTTGAAAGCCCGGAAGCTAAACAGCTGAACAAAGAGATATTTGAAACTATCTACTTTGCTGCCATGACTGCTTCAAAAGACCTGGCTATTCAGGATGGCGCTTATGCAACCTTTAAAGGGTCACCGCTATCACAAGGTAAATTCCAGTTCGACCTTTGGGGTGTAACACCAGAAAGCGGCCGTTGGGATTGGGAAAACCTGCGTCTGGATGTAATGAACCATGGTGTACGTAACTCCCTGCTGGTAGCACCTATGCCTACTGCATCTACCTCACAAATTCTAGGTAACAACGAGTGTTTCGAGCCTTACACCTCTAACATTTATACCCGCCGTGTATTGAGTGGTGAGTTCATCATTGTGAACAAACACCTGTTGCGTGATTTAGTAGATTTAGGTTTGTGGAACAGCCGCATGAAAGATCAGATCATCAGCGCTAATGGTTCTATACAGGATATTGCTGAAATTCCGCAGAATATTAAAGAACTGTACAAAACGGTTTGGGAAATTAAGATGCGTAACATCATTGATATGGCTGCCGACCGTGGTGCTTATATCTGCCAGTCACAATCTTTAAACTTGTTCATCAATGCACCGAATGCATCAAAACTGACTTCGATGCACTTCTATGCCTGGAAAAAAGGTTTGAAAACCGGTATGTATTACCTGCGTACCCAAGCTGCATCACAAGCAGTTAAGTTTACAATCGAAAACCAAGGTGGCAAAAACATGGATCCGGTTATTCCGGCCCAGGTTGCCCAAATGAGCGACGATGTTCCAGCTGGCCCAACCTGTTCTATGGAAGAAGGTTGCGTGACCTGCTCTGCATAAGCAATCAACCTTTTATTATAAAATGACTAAGCCTTGAAGTTTCGCACTTCAAGGCTTTTTATATTTGTATAATGTCTATCGTTTTTCAAAAGCACGAAATTATTCAATGCGAACGCTGCCGTGCGCCTTTTGAATGTAAAGCTAATTCGTACACCAAATGCCAGTGCAGTGAGGTGCAGCTTAGCATTAACGAGGTACAGTACGTAAGCGAACTATACGATGGATGCCTATGCGTAAACTGTTTGCGCGAATTACAGCAAGAATACCAGGAATCTGGGTACTAGTTGAAGAATCAAGAGTATAGAGCCAAGAACCAAGACAAAATCTGTCCTTTTACTGTAACAAAAGAAATTAGATAAAAACACGTCATTGCGAGGAACGAAGCAACCTCTGCGCTGACAAGAATAAACGTTTGCCTACCAATGCAGAGATTGCCACGCTATTGCTCGCAATGACGTGCTTTTTTTATGTTATCTTGATTCCTGACTCTATACTCTTGATTCTATCTACTACTCCTTCACATACACCTCACCTTTATACGGGTGTATAGAAGAATGATATTTATATCCGGCTACATGCAGTATGTAGTAAGTCATGATATCGCACCAGCAAATTTCATCATGAAACATGGGCACTTTCGGGAATTTACCTTCTTGCCGGCTTTCGTCTTTATTGTAGTTGTATTCGCCGCCATGCTGGGCAATCCATTCTCTAAATTGATCAAATTCGGCCGGTTCAGAAAAAACGATCTTAAAAAAGGTTTCTTCTTTAACCGATTTCAGGTCATCATTCAGGTAATGATGATATTTATGACGATGACGTATAATTTTAGCGGTGCGCATAAGCTGTTACAATCAAAATGTCCTGTTGTAACAAAAAATATAGGCCAGCGTTTGAGCAAATACTAACTAATGACAAGCAAAAAACATTTAGTAGGCTATCATTGAAATAGCAGCGCACCTTTATATGATCAGGTAAATGTTCATACTTTATTGGCAATAACTTTATGCCCCATTGTAATCGTTATCCCAATATTTCCCTGATATCTTCTGCCGAAAGTGATTTAATAAAACTTTCTTCAGTCGTGATGAGTGATCGGGCTACGCTGAGCTTACGTTGTTGCAGCGCCAGAATTTTTTCTTCTACCGTATCTTTAGTGATAAATTTGTAAATAAACACGTTTTTGGTTTGGCCAATACGGTGGGTACGGTCAATGGCCTGTTGTTCCACCGCCGGGTTCCACCACGGGTCTAAAATAAATACATAATCGGCCTCGGTTAGGTTCAGGCCCACGCCACCAGCTTTAATCGAAATCAGGAATACTCGTGTTTTAGCATCCTGCTGAAAGCGTTTTACCACCTCGCCGCGGTTTTGCGTGCTGCCATCCAAATAAGTGTAAGCAATGCCTTGCTGCTCAAAGTAATGCCGGTAAATAGCCAATTGCTTTACAAACTGCGAAAAGATCAGCACCTTGTGACCGCCATCCAGCACGTTGGCGAGGGTATGCACCACGTTTTCAAACTTGCCCGAATCACCTTCATAAGCCTCGTCAATCATGGAGGGGTGGTTGGCAATCTGGCGCAGTTTAATCAACCCTTGCAATACCTGCATTTGGGTTTGGGCAAAGGTGCCATCTTCCAAGCTTTGCAGCAATTCATTACGGTACTCTGATTTTACTTTCTCATAAACAGCCGATTGCTCGTCGCTCATTTGGCAGTAAAATAGGTTTTCAATTTTGGGTGGCAGCTCGGTAGCTACCTGTTCTTTAGTACGGCGCAGCACGAAGGGCTTAATCAACGCTTGCAGTTTGCGAGCCTTATCTTCATCTTTCTTTTTTTCGATAGGGGTAACAAATTCATTCAAAAAAAACTGCTGATTGCCCAGTAAGCCCGGATTGATAAACGACATCTGCGTCCATAAATCGTTCACCGAGTTTTCAACCGGCGTGCCGCTCAAAATCAGCTTAAACCTGGATTTGAGCTGCCTTACGGCTTGGTATGATTTGGACGATGGATTTTTGATATTCTGACTTTCATCCAAAATTACGTAGTCGAAGAAGAAAGCTTTCAGCAGTTCTGCATCAATACGGCTGATGCCGTAAGTGGTAATCACCACATCATAATTCGCAAACACATCCGGCGATTTATACCGGAATGCGCCGGTATGCACCATAATGCGCAACTGTGGGGTAAACTTGTGGGCTTCGTTAATCCAGTTATAAATTAACGAAGTAGGCATAATAAGCAGGGAAGTAGTTTTAGCATCAATGGCCTCGGCATCTTCCTTGTTTTTTTGTAGTAAAGCCAGCGTTTGTATGGTTTTACCCAAACCCATATCATCAGCCAGGCAGCCGCCAAAATGGTAAGTTTTTAAAAAGTGGAACCAATTATAGCCCGCTTGCTGGTAAGGGCGAAGGCTACCGGCAAAATTTACCGGCGGAGCTACTTCTTCCAACTCTTCAAAGTTGCTAAGCTTTTGCAGCTTACGGTTAATGGTTATGCTGGCCAGTTCACCTTCAGCTAAATCATTAATGAGGCCGATGTGGTGTTTGCGTAATTTTAGTTCTTTATTGCCCTCGGTAAAGTTAAGCAGGTTGCCATATTGGGCAAACCACTCATCCGGAATTACGGCGACTTCTCCCGAAGGCAGCACAAATTCTTTTTTATGGTTCAGAATATGGTTACGCAGTTCCATGAACGGTATCTTGTATGGGCCGAAATGAACGATGGCGTAAATATCAAACCAATCATTATTTTCCTTTACCTGCAGGTCAATTTTTGTATTGCCAAACAGGTAACGTTTTTGCCCTTCAGGTTGCTCAATAACAAAACCGGCTGTTTGTAGCTCGTCGTGGTGCGTATTCAACCATTCAAATACCGAAAAAGCCCGGTCGGTATCTTCATGTTCAGGTTTAACTTCCAGGTTCTGGAACAGTGAAGAGGAAGGCATAAGGCCCATCGCTTCCAGTTGTTGCAACTTATTTTTCTCCCAGGTTACCGAACGTTTAATGCGATGAAAAATGTAATCATCACCGTTGCGTTCCATTTTAACCGAAATTTGCCGGCCATCTCCATACGGAAATACGTAACCTGCATATCTAAAATACAATTGCAATTGCGATATGCCACCCTCTACATAAATGGGTTTTACTACCGGTGTGGCTTCGTGTTTTTCGGTATTGATGGTAAAGCCTTCGGCATGTACGTGGTGCTTTTCAATCAACGGCGCTACAAACTTTTCAAAGTACGATTGCTCGGCACTGCGCGGAACGCCTATGTAGCGCTTGTTTAAAAAGGGTTGCAGTTTTTTACCTTCCACCTCGCGGTCAAAGTAATATAAGGTATCTTCCAGCATCATCCAGGCTGGCTGGTTGCACACAATTTCGGCACCCTTAAACATGAATTCAATTTTCATGCCTTGGTACTTGATGGTAGGGTAGTAACGCACTTCCGTTTCGTTCCGCTTGAAATGGAACAATACCGAAGCTGCCTCGTCAGCTATATGCAGCTTCCGGCCGGCAGGATAGCCTTCTTTACTCATCAGGTAAATCTGTTTATCACGCATTTGGCTCAGCGCTTCTGTTAGCCTTTTTTCAATTTTGGGGCGAATAGTTTCGTACAGCTGCTCATTGAAAATACGACTGAAAAACTCGTAAGGTCGCAGGGGTTTTTTGTAGTACTTTTTAATAATGTTACCCTGTTCAATATCTTCCAGCAACTTAATAAGCTTAACATCGCTCTCGCTGATGCACGAACTGAACTCCTGCGCTGTATTGGAAAATAAACGTTGGTGGGTGAGTGAGAACTCGCCGTTGGGGTTGAGCTGAACTATGTGAGGCTCAAGCAACCACGACAAGTACTCGTGGCGGGCAAGCGAGTAAATTAATTGGCATGGTTTGCTGCTGTCAACACGTAGCATAAGTACTGGTAAAAAATTTATGTAAGCTACAGCAACAAAAAATTCAAACGTAAAGAGAAAATGGAATAATTAAAAGTTTTTTTCGTGAGTGTTGAAAATTTAGAATTAGTTAACTAAAAATACTTTCGCGCAATAACAAACAAAGCCCTTTTTGATAACATCAAAAAGGGCTTTGTTTATGATAGATGGGGATGAATTACCCAGCGTTTTGTTTAGCTTCTTGTTTAAGCTTATCGTTAGCTACAATAACAATTTCCACACGGCGGTTTTGTGCACGGCCGGCTTCGGTGCTGTTATCAGCAATAGGTTCGCTAAAGCCTTTGCCTTGGGTAGCTAAGCGGGAACCGCTTACACCATTAGTAGTAAGGTATGATTTTACTGATTCAGCTCTGCGTACCGATAAATCTTGATTAAGCGCTGCACTGCCGGTATTATCAGTATGGCCTACAACCAGTATATTGGTTTCCGGGTTGTTGTTCATGGTAGTAGCCAGGTTTTGTAAATTGTTTTGTGCTGCTGATTTCAAGGCAGTTTGGTTCACATCAAACAAAATACCTGAATCAAATTTCACCAGGATACCTTCGCCGCTACGTTCTACAGTAGCACCCGGTACGGTTTGTTTAATTTCGGCAGCCTGGCGGTCCATTTTGCGACCAATAAATGCACCAGCTGTACCACCTACAGCACCACCAATAATAGCACCTAAAGCTGTATTACCAGCACTTTTACCAATTAATGCACCTATAGTACCACCGGCACCAGCACCAATAGCTGTACCTTTTTGTGTTTTAGTTAAAGAATTACAGCCTGGATTGATAAAAGCAGCCGCAGCCATAGCTACGCCCACAATGGCTGTTTTGAATGACAATGTTTTCATAATGTTGTGAATGTAAAGTGAATGTTACAAGCGTGTAGCTTGCAAACCCAGTGCCAGTTTTTAAAAAAGGTGTATAAATAATAAAGGAGCATTGTAACCAACGCTCCTTTTTAAAGTGAAAACTTATTAATAATTATTAATTAGAAGGCTGTTCTGAATTATCATCCTCGTCTGGCAAGCCTACTACACGGTAAGCTGTATTGTTATTATCATCTTTTATTTCCTCAAAGTGGATGCCTTCAGGGGATACAAAATAGGTTTTACCGTTTAGTTTAATTTTTGAGCAGTCGGCAGGTAGCTCATCTACAATATCGCCTAAGCGTAGCATGTTGCCGGCGTTGTTGCTCATGTTATCATTATTAACCGTAGTATCTAAAACGCCATCTTTACCGGCTACTACATAAACCGTTTTGCCATCATTGGTTTGGCGGGGTTTGTAGTAAACACCGTTCACTTCATAATACTGTTGCCCGTCAATAACAATTGAACTGGCATTCGAAGGCAGTTTCGGGATTTCGGCACCTACCGGTGGTGTTACTACTTGGTAGTTACCATCACCATAAGGACGATAAAAAATACCATCAGCATAATAGTACTGGTTAGCGCCGATAAAAAACGGATAATAGCCAAATGGCAATACACCAATGCTGAAGCCAATACGCGGATAGCCTAAAACGCGATAGCCGCCACCGTATCCGCCAAGATGTATGCTGCCGCCAAAGCCCCCACGAAAACCTCCGCCGAAGCCGCTACGGAAACCACCGCCGCCATGAAAACCACGTTGTGCATCAGCACCTGTATGTAATAAGGTAACCAGCGCACCGGTTAACAATAAGTGACCTGAATATTGAAATAACTTTTTCATGATTGTAATTCTGCCTATCTGCTGCAAGCCTTGTAAATAGTATGCTGCCGGGATCAAGTAAGTTGCTATATTAGACTTTTTGATAAGCAGAAGGTTTAATCTTTATGCCCGATTTTTCTTAAATTATATTAGGTTTATTATCTTTCAAAAAAGTTAAGCAAACGTTTGCGCAAATTTTTATAGCTGTTTATAGTGCCTTATTTGTAAAATCTGTTAAACTTGCGAATAATTGTTGAAATGACATTTAGTAACTGTGGCCAATTACACAGTAATTGAGTTTACCATTGTAACCTGAAAAACAAAATGCAGCCGCCAAGTGCTGCCTTATGAAATATGAAAAACTTTTTAGATGAGAATTTTTTGCTGCAAACAGCAACTGCTCAACGTTTGTACCATGAGTACGCTAAGGGTTTACCAATAATTGATTACCACTGCCATTTGCCGCCCGATCAGATTGCGCAAAACCTGAACTTTAAAAATATTACCCAGGTTTGGCTTTACGGCGACCATTATAAATGGCGGGCCATGCGCACCAACGGCGTAAATGAAGATTACATAACCGGCAGCAAAACCGATTATGAAAAATTTGAAAAGTGGGCCGAAACCGTACCTTATACCTTAAGAAACCCACTATACCATTGGACGCACCTGGAATTGCAACGCTATTTTGATGTGCATGATTTGCTAACGCCTGATACTTCTCAAAAAATATATGATGATTGTACGGCCAAGTTGCAAACCCCTGAATATTCCGTTCAAGGCTTAATTAAAAAGATGAATGTGGAAACCATCTGTACTACAGATGATCCGCTGGATAATTTGCAATATCATCAGCAACTTAAGCAAAGTGGCGCAGCTATAAAAGTGCTGCCGGCTTATCGTCCTGATAAGGCCATGAATGCCGATGATACTGTTGCCTTGAATGCTTACATAGATAAACTGGCCGAAGTAACCAATACTTCGATTGATAATATAGACAACTATTTGCAAGCTTTAAAAAGCCGTCACGACTTTTTTGCAGAAAACGGCTGCTCAGTATCTGACCACGGCTTGGAGCAAATTTATGCGGAAGATTATACAGATGATGAAATCAGAACCATCTTCAACAAAATACGTGCAGGCGAAACTTTGCTGCCGGGCGAAATTTTGAAGTTTAAATCAGCTATGTTGTTTCATTTTGCCGTTTGGGATCATGAAAAAGGATGGGTTCAACAATATCACTTGGGTGCTTTGCGCAACAACAATACCCGCTTGCTTACTAAACTAGGTCCTGATACAGGCTTTGACTCTATTGGTGATTTTAGCCAAGGCAGAGCTTTATCCAAATTTCTGAATAAACTGGATACCGAAGATAAATTAGCTAAAACCATCATCTACAACCTGAACCCGGCCGATAATGAGTTGATGGCTACCATGATCGGTAACTTCAATGATGGCTCAGTAGCTGGTAAGGTACAGTTTGGTTCGGCCTGGTGGTTTTTGGATCAGAAAGATGGCATGACCAAGCAAATCAATGCCTTATCCAACATGGGCTTATTGAGCCGCTTTATCGGTATGCTTACCGATTCGCGCAGCTTCCTGTCGTTCCCTCGCCATGAATATTTCCGCCGCTTGGTATGTAACTTGTTTGGTGAAGATATTGAAAATGGTGAGCTACCTAATGACATTGAATGGACTGGCAAAATCATTCAGGATATTTGCTACTATAACGCTAAAAATTATTTCACCTTTTAATTGATTTTAAATGAGTGAATTGCTAGAAAAAAATTACAGCACTGGTTCGGTTTTATCTTTTGGCGAACTGCTGTTGCGTATTACACCTGATGCCGACGGCGAATGGTTGCGAGACAACTCGTTGCCTGTTTTTGTAGGCGGTGCCGAATTGAATGTAGCTACGGCGTTGGCTTTATGGGATGTGCCAACCCGTTACTTTACGGCATTGCCGCAAAATGGCATGTCGGCTCAGGTTATTGAATTTTTGAAGGATAAGGATATTGATACCTCATCCATTCTGTACCATGGAAAGCGCATTGGTTTGTACTTTTTAACCAAAGGGCAGGATTTAAAACATGATGCCTTGATTTACGACCGTGCCCATTCGGCCTTTGCCGACCTGACTACCGGCTTGATTGATTGGGATAAAGTGCTTGACGGTATTACCTGGTTCCACTTTAGCGCTATTTGCCCAGCCATCAGCCAAAATGTGGCTGATGTGTGTAAAGAAGCATTGGAGGCAGCCTCACGTAAGGGTATTACTATCTCGGTTGATTTAAATCATCGCGCTAAGTTATGGCAGTACGGCAAAACGCCACAGGATGTAATGACCGGCTTGCTGCCTTATTGTGACGTGGTAATGGGTAACGTCTGGGCGGCCGATACCATGCTGGGCATTCCGGTAATACCGGATATTCATGAGTCGGGGCAAAAAAGCGTGTACTTGAAAGAGGCGCAAAATACCTCGCAGGCTATTATGCAGCAATACCCGAAGTGTAAAGCAGTAGCTAACACCTTTAGGTTTGATGCCAATAACACCAACGTTAAGTACTATACGGTTTTATACACCGATGAAAAACTGTACCAATCGGGTGAGTACGAAGCCGAGCATATTGTAGATAAAGTAGGTAGCGGCGATTGCTACATGGCCGGTTTAATATACGGCTTCTACAACCAGTACACCCCGCAACAAACTATTGATTTTGCCACTGCTGCTGCTTTTACCAAATTATTTGTAAACAGCGATGCCACCAACAAAAGCGTGGACGAAATTGAAAAAGCTATTAAACCATGAAAAGCAAACAAGAAGTTTTAGATAGTATTTTAACCCAGGGCATGTTGCCGCTGTTCTTTTATGAAAATGCAGAAGTAAGCCTGGAAGTTACGCGTACCCTATACAAAGCGGGTGTACGTGTATTTGAATATACCAACCGTGGTAAAGCCGCGCTGGAAAATTTCAAACAACTGAAAGAATTACAACAGGCCGAAATGCCTGATTTGCATTTGGGTATTGGCACCATAAAATCAATTAATGAGGCAGATGCTTTTATTACTGCAGGTGCTGATTTTATTGTGTCGCCTATTGTGAACCCGGAGGTAGCCCGTATGGCGCACGATCAGCACATGCTATGGATACCTGGCTGCATGACGCCTACCGAAATCTACACTGCTCAATGCAATGATGCCGCTTTAATTAAGCTATTCCCGGCCAATATTTTAGGTCCGGCGTTTTTAAGCTCTATTAAAGAGTTGTTTCCTGGCCAATTATTTATGCCAACCGGCGGGGTAGAACTGGAAGCTGAAAACATAGCTACCTGGTTTAAGGCTGGGGTATGTGCAGTAGGGATGGGGAGCAAACTTGTCAGCAAAAAAGTGCTGGAAGACAAACTATACGATCAGTTATTTAATGACACACAAAAGGCTATTGAGTTAGTTCAAACCAGCCGGTAAACACTTTAGCTACGACAACTACATGGAAAAATCCAGCATCGGAAAGTACAGATGGGTAATTGTTACCCTGCTGCTATTTTCAACCACTATCAACTACATGGATCGCCAGGTAATCGGCTACGTGAAAGAATTTTTCTGTATGCCCGTTGCCAAGGGGGGCTTTGGATGGACTGATACCGACTACAGTGATGTAACCTCCGCATTTACCGCTTTTTATGCAACGGTAACTATATTGGCCGGATACATTATTGATAAAATTGGTACCAAGCTGGGTTTGGCTTTATCGCTCATCATCTGGTCAATATTTGGTATACTTAATGCTTTTGTAGGGGGTAGCGTGGCCGTACATGCTTTTGTACGCAGTTTATTTGGTATTGGTGAGGCAGGTAACTTTCCGGCATCTATTAAAACCGTAGCCGAGTGGTTCCCGAAAAAGGAGCGTGCTTTAGCAACAGGTATATTTAATAGTGGAGCAAACCTGGGTGCTATGGTTACTTCGTTGTTTGTGCCTTGGTGCTTAGTATATTTTGGTTATCAGCAAGGCTGGAAGCTGGCTTACATTATTACGGGTGTAGTGGGCTTTATATGGCTGTTCTTTTGGTTTGCTATTTATACCACGCCTGCTAAAAGTAAAAAGTTAGGGCAAGAAGAATTCGATTTCATTCATAGTGATGATGTAGCTGTACATGCAGCGGCATCGGAAGATGTGGCTGTAAAAGAAGTAAATACCAGTGTGCCCTGGAAAAAGCTGTTTGGTTACCGCCAAACCTGGGCTTTTTTTACCGGCAAGTTTGTAACCGATGGCGTGTGGTGGTTTTTGCTGTTCTGGCTGCCTGATTACTTGAAAAAGCAATTTGGCTTTACCGGACATTCAGTAATGCTGCCTACCTTTATTGTGTATGGTATTGCTATTATCGGTAGTGTATTTGGCGGTAGTATTCCACTCTTCTTCATTAACCGGGGTATGGAAGTATATAAAGCGCGCATGACAGCCATGCTGATTATTGCTTTGTTCCCTTTAGTTTTAATATCAACCCAATATTTTGGCGATAAAGCCATATTTGGCGATTCGGCAGCTACGTTGGCTATAGCAGTAATCTGTATTGGTGCTGCGGCACACCAGGCATGGTCGGCCAATTTGTTCTCTACCGTGTCCGATATGTTTCCTAAAAAAGCCATCGGTTCGGTAGTTGGTATTGGTGGTATGGCCGGTGGTATAGGCGGGGTGCTAATCCAGCAAATGGCAGGCAGACTGAATACGCACTATGCTGCTACACCGCAAACCGCTTACCTGATTATGTTTGTATTCTGTGCGGTAGCCTACATTATCCCATGGACAATTATGAAAATTTTAGTGCCTCGTTTCAGACCTATCACCGATTTGTAATCTGTAACAATTCATAAAACTTTGTTACGGCTGGTAATGTTGCACTAACAAAAATCAACCTGAACATATATTTAATCTGAAAACAAAACATCATGAGTTTTAAAGACGAACTGAACAGTCTGTTTGTTGATGAAAGCCAGATACCGGAAGAATACCGGATTGAGCCTATTCATCAACGCGAGTACCTCGTGAACGGGGAAATGCGGACCTGGGATGGCGATGTAAGTGAGGTGTCATCACCTATTTGCGTACCTACCCCCGAAGGCTTGCAGCGTAAGGTTATTGGCAGCTACCCGCTAGGTACCGAAAAGGAAGCCATGGAAGCCTTGGATGCTGCTATAGCAGCTTATGACAATGGCCGTGGCGAATGGCCTACCATGGGCGTAGCCGACCGCATTAAATGTCTGCAAACCTTTGTGTACAAAATGAGCGAGCAGCGCGAACTGGTGATTAAGCTAATTATGTGGGAAATTGGTAAGTCGCTTGCTGATTCTACTAAGGAGTTTGACCGTACCATCGAATATATTAACCTGACTATTGATGCCCTGAAGGAAATTGACCGTGAATCGTCACGTTTCACAATGGCCGAAGGTGTAGTAGCGCAGATACGTCGTTCACCATTGGGTGTGGTGTTGTGTATGGGACCGTTCAACTATCCATTGAACGAAACCTTTACCACCTTGATTCCTGCTATTATCATGGGGAACACGGTACTTTTCAAACCACCAAAGCATGGTACTTTATTACACTACCCTTTACTGCGTGCTTTCCAGGAATCGTTCCCGAAAGGTGTGGTAAATACCGTTTACGGTCGTGGTGCTAATGTAACACCAGGGTTGATGGCTACCGGCAAAATTAACGTACTGGCCTTCATTGGTTCCAGCAAGGTAGCTAACGATTTGAAAAAACGTCACCCTAAAATTAACCGCCTGCGTGCAGTGTTAAGCCTGGATGCCAAAAATGCTGCTATTGTTACCAAAAGCGCTGATTTGAGCATTGCAGTAAACGAATGTATTTTGGGTGCTTTATCTTACAATGGACAACGTTGTACGGCTATAAAAATCATCCATGTACATAAAGATGTTGCTGATGAGTTTTTGAAGTTGTTAAGTGAAGGTGTAGCCAAATTGAAATTTGGTTTGCCTTGGCTGAAAGGGGTAAACCTGACCCCGGTAGCCGAACCCGGCAAACCTGCCTACCTGGAAGAATGTATCACAGATGCGAAAGCTAATGGTGCCCAGGTAGTTAATGAGAACGGTGGTGAAAACGTAGCTTCATTCGTGTATCCGGCTATAGTTTATCCGGTGAATGATAAGATGAAACTGTACCGCGAAGAACAGTTTGGTCCGGTTATCCCGGTGATTCCTTTCGAAAGTATCGAGGAGCCTATTCAATACCAGATTGATTCGCCGCACGGTATGCAGGTAAGTATTTTCAGTAACGACCCTATTGAAACTGCCCAACTGATTGATCCGTTCGTGAACCTGGTAAGCCGTGTAAATATCAACGCTCAGTGCCAACGTGGTCCGGACGTGTTTCCATTTACTGGCCGTAAAGATAGTGCTGAAGGAACCCTGTCAGTAAATGATGCATTACGTTCATTCTCTATCCGCTCGTTAGTAGCTACCAAGCTGAACGATGCCAACAAAGAGTTGTTAAATGAAATTGTGCACGATCATGATTCTAATTTCCTGAGCACAGATTACATTTTCTAGTATTTAGTTTTTTATATAATAAAGGGCGGCAAACGAAAGTTTATCGCCCTTTATTATTGGAGTAAAATTGTCTATTTAGCTGATGGTAGCAACTTTAAAGTGAAGTACATAAATGTATCATCTTTGGCATTACCGAAAGTTCCGTAGCACTGTCCAGGTTGATAACCAGCCTTTGTAATTTTGATTTGAAACTTACCTGCACCCGGATAAGTAAAGTTGGTTACACCATCTTTCTTAGTGACTTGTTTGTCCATCACCGTAGTGTCTTTCAGGTTAATGAATACAGCTGTCGCCTCATTAAGCGGTGTTTCAGATGCCTTATCTTTCAAAGTTAATTTGATGTTTTTGGTTTGAGCATAGCCTTGGTTGTTCAATAAGCATATAAAGAAAATGCTTGCAGATACAATCAGGTTAGTTTTAAGCAGTGGGTTGAAGGTTTTTATACACATATTTAAAAGTTTTGTTTAAATGACACCTGCATTTTCTTAACGTTGCATTTAGGGGAGTTATTTAAGCTTTTTACCACAAACAAATTTTGGCATACCGCCTTTAAACTTATACTTTTGCGTATACGATTATCAAAAAAACATGGCACATCATAGAGAAGAACAAAAAAGCGTTGACAGTTACTACTATCTTATCGCTTTATTAGCCGGCTTGTTTACTGGCGCTATTATCAACCGCGGTTTTATCTACATTCCAATTGGTGGTGTGCTGGGTTTATTATCAGCTGCATTGTTTTTGAAAGCGCTGGTAAAAGGTCATGAAGACATCGACTGATCGGCAGGATTTACCGCCGTTTATTAAAAATTGGAACCAGTTTTACGGTATAGTTATCGTGTGGCTGGTTTTTTTAATTTTTGTATTTTGGCTCATTACTATATCATATAAATGAGCCTGATTGATTGGATTGTTTTAGCCGTTACCTTACTCACCATTATTCTGTACGGGCTCTGGAAAAGCCGCGGCAATAAAAACATTGATCAATATCTTGCCGGGGGGCGCTCATTACCCTGGTATAACGTTGGTTTATCGGTAATGGCTACACAAGCCAGCGCCATCACCTTCCTTTCGGCACCCGGGCAGGCTTATAGTGACGGGATGCGCTTTGTACAGTTTTACTTTGGCTTGCCGCTGGCCATGATTGTACTGTGCACCACCTTTGTGCCTATTTTTCATCGTCTTAAGGTTTATACCGCATATGAGTATCTGGAACAGCGTTTTGATTTAAAAACGCGGGCGTTAACCGCTGTTTTGTTTCTGCTGCAACGCGGCTTATCAACCGGGATTACTATTTATGCACCTTCCATTATTTTGGCTACTATACTACAGCTCAATTTGGTTTATACCACGTTTTTCATTGGGCTTTTAGTTATCATTTATACGGTTTATGGCGGCAGTAAGGCAGTATCATATACACAGATGCTGCAAATGAGCATTATATTTTCGGGTATGTTTCTGGCCGGGTTACTGGTGGTTATGCTACTGCCTGGTGGCGTGAAGTTTGGTCATGCGCTGCATTTGGCTGGCAAGCTGGGCCGCATGAATGTGATTGACTGGAAGTTCAGCCCCAAAAATCAATATAATATCTGGAGCGGATTGATTGGTGGCTTCTTTTTGCAATTATCGTATTTCGGTACCGACCAAAGCCAGGTTGGTCGTTACTTAACCGGTAGTTCGGTAGGGCAGAGCCGGCTGGGGTTAATCATGAATGGTCTGATTAAAATACCCATGCAGTTTTTGATACTGCTGATTGGTGTGTTGGTATTTGCTTTTTATCAGTTTAACCGACCTCCTATGTTCTTTAACCAGTATGAGGTACAGCAGATCAAGCAAAGCCGTTATGCTACGCAGTACCAACAACTAGAAAAAGAATATGACACGGCATTTGCGGTAAAGAAGATTAAAGCAGAAGCGCTGGTGAGTGCTATGGATTCTAAGAACCAAAATGTTATTAATACAGCCAGTCAGGATTTAAAAGCAGCCGAAGCACAAACCGATACTTTGCGTAAGCAGGGTATGGCCTTAATGCAGCAAAACAGTGAAAAGGCTAATACCAACGATACTAACTACATCTTCTTAACCTTTGTAACACACTACCTGCCTCGCGGATTGGTGGGATTATTAATCGCTATTGTTTTTCTGGCATCCATGGGATCAACAGCCAGTGCTTTGAACTCATTAGCTTCTACTACGGTTGTTGATGTTTATAAACGGATTATTAACCCACAGGCTTCGGAACAAAGCTATTTGAACGCTTCCAGGCTGGCTACGGTTTTTTGGGGTGTGGTGTGTATTGGCATGGCTTTATACGCAGGCCATTTAGGTAACTTGCTGGAAGGCGTCAATAAATTAAGCTCGTATGTTTACGGTACGGTGCTGGGCGTATTCGTAGTAGCTTTCTATTTAAAAAAGATAGGCGGTCGTGCTGTATTTATAGCTGCTATCATTACCGAAGCTATAGTAATACTATGCGGATGGAAAGAATGGATAGCCTACCTATGGTTGAATGCCTTAGGCTGTATATTGGTAGTTATGCTGGCAGCCTTATTAGAGATAGTACTTCCTAAACGGGTAGTAACATAAAACAAAAGAGGCTGTCTCATAAGGGACAGTCTCTTGTTGTTTTAAGGAGATTTTTGTATCTTAAAGGCATGGGAGGCAAGATAGTCTTTAAGGAATATGATCCAGACCAGTTAACGTTTTTACCGTACAAACTGGAGGAACTGGTACCGACAGGTCATCCGGTCCGTATCGTTAAACAGGTCGTGGACGCGGTAGATGTCAAACCGATCAACCGGAAGTACAAAGGCGGCGGGGCGTCAAGTTCCCATCCCCGGCTGATGCTGAAGCTGCTGGTTTACGGCTATCTGACCAATACTTATTCCTCACGCAAACTGGAAGAACAGGCCGCGCAGAACGTACACTTCATGTGGCTTTTAGGGATGAAAAAGCCCGACCACAACACCATCAACCGTTTTCGCAGCGAGAAGTTGTCAGGCGTCTTAAAGCAGATCTTCTCACAAATCGTGTTGCTGCTCGAGCAGGAAGGTATCGTATCCTTGAAAGAAGCCGTTTTTACTGATGGTACCAAGATCGAATCAGCGGCGAACAAGTACACCTTCGTATGGGGCAAAAACATCAAGGCGAATAAAGATAAGATGAAAGCCCAGCTTGATGAACTGTGGGGTTATGCGCAAAGCATTGCCGCCGAAGAACTAAAAGATACAGCGCCCTTGGAATATAGTGAGATCAACCCGGAGAAAGTAAAGGAAACCATCTCAAAGATCAATGCAGCCTTAGATGATAAAGAAGACGTAGACAAAAAAGTAAAGCAAAAGCTGAACTACGCAAAGAAGCACTGGCCGGAGAGCCTGGCACGGTATGACGAGCAGGAAAAGTTATTAGCCGGCCGTAACAGCATGTCAAAGACCGACCCGGATGCCACCTTCATGCGGATGAAGGAAGACCATATGCTGAACGGACAACTTAAGCCGGCCTATAACCTGCAGATATCCACCCAGGAGCAATTCATCCTTAATTATACCCTGCATCAAACCTCAACCGATTACCAAACCTTGTCTTCCCATATTGAACAATACCAAGCCTTATATAAAGACCTGCCCAAAGCCATTGTTGCCGACGCCGGCTACGGATCGGATGAGAACTACGGTGTGTTAGCGCGAAAAGGCATTGAGGCTTACATCAAATACAATACGTTCGATAAGGAACAAAAGGACGGTATCAAAGCGTTCAGTAACGACAGCCTGCATTATAACGAAGCGGAGAATTACCTTGTTTGTCCGATAGGTCAATGGATGGCGCATATCGGTAACGGTCAGCGAGTCACTTCATCTGGTTTTGTACAACTGATCAGCCTTTACCGTGCCCAGAACTGTGAAGGTTGCCCGATGCGTGGTGTTTGCCATACTACACAGGGTAACCGGGTCGTTGAGATCAACCACAGCCTAAGACAACATAAACAGGCAGCCAAAGAACGGTTGAATACAGAACAGGGTATCAACCTCAGGAAACGAAGGCCGGCCGATGTGGAACCGGTATTCGCCCAATTAAAGCATAACCATGGCTTCAGACGATTCCTGCTGAAAGGGATGTCCAAGGCCGAGGTCGAAATCGGCTTATTATCCATCGCACATAACCTAAGAAAATGGAAAACCTGAAAACAAGCTTTTTATAGACTTTTAGAACCTGTTAGAATCAATCCCCGGTTCTTAAACGGCTGCTGACATCTTTCACTCAACCTTCCAACCAAAAATCATAACTAAATAAAAAACCGCCTCATATTTGACTTATGAGACGGCCTCTTTTGTTTTATACATTGTGTAGCTGACTATTATTTAGCTTGTGCAATTACGGCTTCATTCAAACGAGCATACTCTTCGTTTTTGGCCTCTTTAGCTAGTTGTGCACCTTCCTGGGCAGTAGTTATAGCAGCAGCTTTATTACCCATCTTTAACTGAATGCGGGCTTTCCAAACTTTATATACCGGGCTTTTCGGGTTCGTTTTTTCTGCTTCGGTAATCCAACCCAAAGCTTTGTTCAGGTCTTTATTGGTATTGTAATAGTACATGGCGGCAGCATAGTAAGGCTTCTTTTCGCCTTGCATAGCCGCATCTATATTCGCCATGGCACGGGTATCTACATCTGTAGTCAGATGCAGGATTACATCAGTACGTTCCCACATCAAATGCAAATCGGCAGTTGAGGGCTCCACATTGGCAAATTGCATAGTAAAGGTTTCCAGCAGGCTGTTTAAATGAGCTGGTTTTACTTTAAAGCGTAATACATCATCACCTTCTTTATAGCTGTAAGCGCCCCATTGCTTGGTGCTTTTATTTAATATAATCGTCCACTCCTTAGGGTTGGGTATGGTAAACAAGGCATACTCACCGGCTGGTATCTGGTGACCATCTATAGTTACCGCATCAGTAAAGTTAATAACGGTAGCCGTGTTGGCACCAGTACGCCATACTTCACCATAAGGTAGCAAACCTCCGAATATTTTGCGGCCATGTACATTTGGGCGAGAGTAGGTAAGGTTAATTTTACCTAAGCCAAAATCTTGCGTAACGGTTTGTGTTGAACTGGGTTGAGGTAATTTAAGCTCCTGAGCCTGGGCCTGCAGCATACTGCCTGTAACCAGCAGCATAAGCGGAGCAAATAACTTTTTCATGTTAGGAATGAGTTTAGGTAACGAAGATACTGGATTATTGCTGTAATCGGTATAAGTAAGCTAATAGCCACTACAAAGAATTACAAAATGCTATAAAAAATAAAAAGCCCCCCGGACTTGCTCTGGGGGACTTTCAACCTAAACCTTATCACAATTAAATTGGTAAGTTTACCAATTCGCTTAATTTATAACAATTACAATGCCAAAAGTTAAATACTGTTAAAGTTTTCTAAAGGTTAAGTTTTAGTAGTAATTAGGCTTGTTTTTGATTTATCGTTAAATATAGGTGTTTCAAAATGTCAGCACCTCCTGTCATGGTGTGTATTATTTTATACAATAGTGTCAGTATTTTCTAACTAGCGAGCTAAATTAGCCTTCCGACGTAAATAACCATCGGCCAGAAATAGTACGAGTACAACATCAAAAAACAAGAAAATTCGTAACGCTGAACCATTGGTATAGCTTTTTACAGGCAATAATGATTTCAGATCAACAGGTACGGTTAAGCTGCTGCCTGGTGCCGACCAGTTCATGTTTGCTAAGGCAATACCTAATAAGGCTAAAATGCTTACTATAAAAAATCCGGCAATGGCTTTTATAATGTGCGGGTTAATAGCTGCCTTTAAAGGTTTTTGGGCTTCTTCGGTACGAATGGCCTCCATCACGTTATAAGTGAAAGCCATAGATGGTTCATCCAACTCAATAGCTTGCAACTCCTGGTTAAAAGCCAGTAGTTGCTGGTATTGGTGGCGGTAAACCTCATCATCTTCAATCAGCCGGATTATGGCTTGCTGTTCTTCAGGCGTACAGGTGCCGTCTATATAGCTCCATAGTTTTTCTTCTATGTTGTTCATAGTAACTCTTTTACTTCGTGTTGTAAATTACGTTCTAGCTTTTCTTTCAAACGCTGGCGTGCTCTAAATAGTTTCACTTTCACATTATTAGGTTCAATCCCTAACGTAGCTGCAATTTCTTCTAAACTTTGTTCGCCTTTGTAAAATAAGGTAATTAATAAAGCATCATCTGCCGATAATTGCTCAATAGCCTGGTTCAGGTAGTATGACCTGGATTTATTTTCAGCACTATTATTATCAAAGCCGCCCGATTGATTTTCTAGCTGTATGAAATTATTTTCATCATCAATAGATGAAGTATCCAGCTTTTTCTTTCGTAAAAAGGTCATGGCGGTGGTATATACAATGCTGTACAACCAGGTACTGAATTTGGACTGCCCCTGAAAGTTTTGTAATGAACGGTATGCTTTTATAAAGCTATCTTGTGCAATTTCTTCAGCATCTTCACGGCTTTTGGCAAAACGCATAGCCAGCGTAAATACAAAACGCTGATGGCGCTTTACCAGATCAGCATAGGCTGATTGGTTGCCCGACAACGTTTCGGTAATTAATTCTATATCGGAGAGCTTGCTTTGCATTTTACAACCTCTCTGACTACAGCTAGTTTGTTAAGGTTACAGGTTAAATGAAAAATAAATTTATAAAAATATATTAAATAAAAGTGTGTAACCCCTGTAACCTGATTAGAAATGAGGTGGTCATAGTTTACAAATCACCGGTTGAAAAAACTTTAAAATAAATTATTAACTTAAAAGAATTAAATATCATGGGAGTCTCTAAAGAATTAGTCGGAATTTTGGTGCCACTTGGCTTTTTTGCTATGGTGTTCGGCATTGTATACTTATACAAACGTGAACGTATGGCGATGATTGAACGCGGGATGGATCCACGCCGTTATAAACCACAATCAGCACCCTATCAAAATTTAAAATGGGGGTTATTATTGATTGGTGCAGGCTTAGGTATGTTCTTTGCCTTTTTACTGGATGAAACAGTTTTTGCACATACAGATAACGATAACGATGTAATTTATACCGCCTTGGTGGCTATATTTGGTGGTGCAGGTTTGTTATTATCTTACCTGATTGAAAAGAAAGATATGCATAAAGACAAAGATAAAGTTGAAGTTCACGTACCTGAAAAAATTTACGAGTAAGCTTACTACCAACAATCAATTTGTAAAAAGCCTTGCCTGTAAAAACAGGCAAGGCTTTTTAGTTTACAAATACCTTTCGTTTAAAATATGCAGATGGTGTAATTCATGGCCGGCCGCAATATAGAGCAGCGCCCTGACAGATATAATATTACCATTGGCTAAGCCAGTCTTCAATGAATCAGGTTCAGTAATGGTGCGGAAAAAATATAAGTTAGATTCACGTACGGTTTTGAATTCCAATGCCAAATCATTCAAATCGCGTTCATTAAAGTGGGCATTGGTTACAAATAAATCCTGATCAAAGCCCGGTAAATTGGTTTGATCGTTGCGAATAAAGCGGAGTGTACGGTAAGCAAAAATACGTTCCGAGTCAATTAAGTGACCCAATACTTCTTTAATGGTCCATTTGCCTTCGGCATAAGCAAAGTCGCCTTTGCCTGCTGGTAAGCTTATGAAAAAGTTATAAGTGCTGTCTTTAAGCCGGGTAAGTGTTTCTATGGTATTGCCTTGACTAGCCAAGCTTATATAGTTGGCGTAAAAAGGAGCATACTCATCAGGCTGCGGTTGGTTGATCATCTTTTACCTTCTTTAATATAATTCTGAAAGTAGTGCCTTTGCCCAGTTCCGAATCTTTTACAAAAATTTGCCCATTATGATAGTTTTCTACCATACGCTTGGTTAACGACAGGCCTAAGCCCCAGCCACGTTTACGGGTAGTGTAACCAGGCCTGAAAACCGTTTTGAATTTAGATCTGGCAATACCTTTACCGGTATCAATCACATCAATATAAATCAGGTTTTTGGTTTTGCTACTGTTGATGTTCACTTTAATGCTGCCTTTACCTTCAATGGCATTCACCGCATTTTTTAGCAGGTTTTCAACTACCCAAGCAAATAAGGGTACATTCAAGCTGGCCATAAATTGCGGGTTGCCATTAAGCTCAAAGCTAATTTTATCGCTAACACGCACCTTAAAGTAATCCATAAAATCTTTTACCACGGCATATACCGAATGTGGCTCCAACACGGGCTTTGAGCCAATTTTTGAAAATCGGTCAGCCACAATTTCCAATCGTTGCACATCATTAGCCATTTCAGCTATGAGTGGGTCGTCCTCGGCATCAAACTTATCTTTCAATAGTTCAATCCAAGCCAGCAATGAAGATATAGGCGTACCCAGCTGATGCGCTGTCTCTTTAGCCAAACCTACCCAAACCTGGTTTTGCTCTGATTTACGTGCCGAACTAAATGCCGTATAGGCGACCACTAAAAACACAGCAATAATAGTAAGCTGTATGTAAGGGAAGATACGTAGTTCGGTAAGCAGCAAAGAATCTTTGTAGTAAACCAACCAATACCCTCCAAAAGATTCTGGCACCTTAATCTTAATAGGGCGGTGCTGATCTTTCATAATGCTTAACTCCCCTTGAAAATAAGCCAAATCATACTTCTTTTTGCCGGCTAACTCTGTAATGCCTTGAGTTGGGATAAAAGTTTTGTTGGTATCTAACCCGCGCTGAAACTTAAAATCTCCTTTTTCATCGGTAACCAGGGCTGGTACAGTTAAACTATCACGTACCTCAAAAAAGTAATTAAGCTGATCGTTATCATCGGTTGATAAAATCTGCTTCATGGTAATAGCCCAAACCTGAGCGCGGGTACGTTCTGATTTGGCTATATTTTTAACCAGGTACTGGGTATATAATAAAGAGCTGCTGGCAATAATGACGGCAAAAATCAGCAGTAAATATTTCCAGCGTTTTTTTCGTTGATAGGGGTTGGGGGTGCTCATAAATCAGTTCAAAAGTACATAAAACCCATTGAGGTTGATACGGTTTGTATTTGCCTAAAGGTTTTATTTGTATAGCGGTTTACTTGTACTGTTAAGGTACTTGTTAGGTGGCTATTACCTATTAACACTTAAATTACTATTTTTTGTTGTTATTTTGAGAGTACTAAGCATAAACTAAATCTGCCGGCATTTATTGTTCATGACCATAACGCAAATACTTCAACATTACTGGAGGCACGATCAGTTCAGACCCTTACAGCAGGAGATAATTGAATCGGTAATGCAGGGGCAGGATACTTTGGCTTTGCTGCCTACCGGTGGTGGTAAATCTATTTGCTATCAGGTGCCGGCTATGGCTAAAGAAGGGATTTGCCTGGTGATTTCGCCGCTGATTGCCTTGATGAAAGATCAGGTAGATAATTTAAAAGCGAAAGGTATTGATGCCATTGCTATTGTATCGGGCATGGGCAAGCGTGAGGTAGATATTGCTTTAGATAATTGTATTTACGGGCCGGTTAAGTTCCTGTATCTATCGCCCGAGCGCCTGCAATCTGATTTAGTGCGCGAACGCATTAAATACATGAAGGTAAGCCTGATTGCAGTAGATGAAGCCCATTGTATATCACAATGGGGATATGATTTCAGGCCGCCTTACCTGCATATTGCCGATTTGCGACAATTACTGCCTAAAACACCTGTGCTGGCGCTTACCGCTACGGCCACTACTGAAGTAAAAGCTGATATTCAGGAAAAGTTATTGTTTAAAGCTACCAATGTATTTCAGCTTAGCTTCGAACGCAAAAACATTAGTTACCTGGTGCAGTATGAAGAAAACAAGCTGCGGAAAATGCTCGATATTGTACGTGGTGTAAAAGGTACAGGCATTATATATGTACGTAGCCGCAAGGAAACTACCGAGATGGCTAAGTTTTTAACCGCTTACGGTTTTGAGGCCGACTATTACCATGCTGGCCTGACTGCCGATTTACGCTCGGCTAAGCAGGAGCAGTGGAAGGCCAATAGTACCCGAATAATTGTAGCTACCAATGCATTCGGAATGGGGATTGATAAGCCGGACGTGCGTTTTGTAATTCATAAAGACTTGCCCGAAAGTTTGGAAGCGTATTACCAGGAAGCAGGTCGGGCTGGGCGCGATGAGCAGAAAGCGTTTGCCGTACTGTTGTTTAACCAAGCTGATCAGCAAAAGCAAGAAAAGAAGTTTGAACTTAGCTTCCCGACGTTGGAAGAAATTAAACAAACTTATCATTACTTGGCTAACTACTATCAACTGGCTTATGGGGCAGGCGAGGGGTTAAGCTTTGATTTGGATTTGGCCGAGTTTTGCAGCCGCTTTAAGCAGGATGCCCTGAAAACGTTGAACGCTCTGAAGTTTTTAGAGCAAGCCGAATACCTGTCGTTTAATGAAAGCGTGTTTTTGCCATCACGATTTAGGTTTGAGGTTTATAATGAAGAGTTGTATAACTTTCAAATACAAAACCCGGCATGGGATCCTTTCATCAAAACCTTATTACGCTCGTATGGTGGTGCTTTTGATAACTTTGTACGCATACGCGAGTTTGATGTATCAAAGCGCACCAACCTTAACGTGCAGCAGGTTATAGATGCTTTGCAGCAACTGCATGATTTTGGTGTGCTCAATTATCAGCGCCAAACTGATAAACCACAGGTAACCTACTTAAAACCTCGCCAAACCTCCGAACACCTCTTGATTGACAAGCGGTATATGGACCAGCGCAAAGCCGTTTACCAAAAGAAGATGGAAGCTATTATTGCTTATGCTCAGCACAAGCAATGCCGCAGTCAGCAACTGTTGGCTTATTTTGGTGAACTGAATGCACCCAAATGCGGCGTATGTGATATTTGCCTGCAAGAAAAGCGCCAGCAAGGTGCCGGTCAGTTGCAGGAGATGATTGTAGATGACATACTACAACTGCTTAATAGCGGCCCGGCCGATTTAGAACATTTGGTGAACACGATTAAACAAGGTCAGAAAGCGGAGCGCTTAACCGCCATACGCCAGCTTTTAGATAGCGGCAGGATAAAAACTAATGGTGAGAAGTATTACCTATAACTTAAATAAGTAGTACTTAAATACCATAGCCTACAAAAAAGAAATCCCTTTGCTTTATTCACAAAGGGATTTTTTATGCTTGATAAAGATTAACTTATTTTACCAGTTGCAGAATCTTGCTGGTACGTTCGCGAGCTTCATTAGCCAGTTGCACGTTTTTAGCCAGCGATTGTCCGTAAGACGGAATCATGCGTTTAAACTTAGCCTGCCATTCCGGTGATTGAGCTTTATCTTTAAAGCAGCGTTCAATCAGCTGAATCATGATAGAAACTGATGTAGATGCACCTGGTGATGCACCCAGTAAAGCGGCAATGCTACCATCGGCAGCGGTAACTACTTCAGTACCAAATTCAAGTACGCCGCCTTTTTTAGGATCTTTTTTAATTACCTGTACACGTTGACCGGCAATATCTAAACTCCAATCTTCCGGACGAGCATGCGGGAAATATTCACGCAACGCTTCCATACGATCATCTTGCGATTGGGTAACCTGGCTAACTAAGTAACGGGTAAGCGGAATATTGTCAATACCGGCTTTCATCATAGGGGCTATGTTGCTCAGTTTGATGGAGCCAAATAAATCCCACAAAGAACCCTGCTTCAGGAAACGGGTAGAAAAACCAGCATACGGGCCAAATAGTAAAGCCTTTTTACCATTAATCATCCGGGTATCCAGGTGAGGAACTGACATAGGTGGCGAACCTACCGAAGCTTTACCATATACCTTAGCCTGGTGCCGTTCAATAACTGATTCATTGTGGCAAACCAGCCATTGTCCACTTACCGGGAAACCGCCAAAGCCTTTGCTTTCTGGGATGCCAGATTTTTGTAGCAGATGTAATGCACCACCACCAGCACCGATAAATACAAACTTGGCGTTTAAGGTACGGCTACTGCCAGATTTTAAATTTTTAACCGAAACTTTCCAGCTTTGGTCTTTATTACGTTTTACGTTGGTTACATCGTGTTGCAAATGCAAGTTTACGCCCGATTGTTTCTGCATGTAATCGAACAAACTGTTAGTTAAGGCACCAAAGTTTACGTCGGTACCTAAATCCATTTTGGTTGCCGATACTTTCAATGATTTGTCGCGGCCTTCCATTACGAGCGGAATCCACTGCATCAGCTGGTCGGTATGTTCAGAGTATTGCATACCGGCAAACAAGTGGTGTTTAGCCAATGCTTCATAACGCTTTTTCAGGTAAGCTACATTATCATCACCCCACACAAAACTCATGTGCGGCACGGGGGTAATGAATGATTTAGGCTCGGGCAATAATTTCTGCTCTACCAAAAACGACCAGAATTCTTTAGTAGTTTCAAACTGTTCCGCAATCTTGATGGCCTTCGAAATATCTACCGTACCATCAGAAAGTTCTGGCGTATAGTTCAGCTCGCAAAAAGCCGAGTGGCCTGTACCGGCATTGTTCATCGCATCCGAGCTTTCGGCGGCCATGGTATCCAGCCTTTCAAACATTTCAATGGTCAGGTCGGGTTGTAGTTCTTTCAGCATGGCGCCCAAAGTAGCGCTCATAATGCCAGCCCCGATTAAAACTACGTCAGCTTCCGTATTTTTATTAAGTTGGTTATTACTCATTTTGGTTTCGAACAGTACAAATGTACACGCAAATTACTTTGTACCTAAATTTTAAGGAACTATTATCCGGTTTAGCTACATAAAAATTACAATTTCATGTACCTGCCCGCACTTTAAACTAAACAGTTACACAATGGATTGTTTTTTCAGAATGCATAAATAAAAAATATACCTGCCTTATGCAATTTTATAAGGAAAGTAGTGAATTTATGATATTCGTAATTTCTCAATATTGTGTACAGCCGTTTGTAAGTGTGGGTAAATTATTCATGATGCTTCAAATACGGGTAAGTCCGTCACGCCACAACTTCAAATGAAAATACAAGCAGTCACAACAAAAAAGCCCGCTACCATAATGAAATGGAAACGGGCTATTACTATAATCTATCTACTTAATGCAGTATTTCCTGCAATAAATCTTTAAACGACTGGCGGATTACGTCTTTTTCTTTGTCGTCGCCTTTAATCAAGGTTTTGGTAAAGTTTACCATCTGGTTAAAGGTAATATGTGGTGGCAGCGGTGGCACTGATGGGTCAACCATGGCTTCAATCAAGGTAGGGCGGTCAGCCGACAAAGCGGCATCCCATGCCGGACCAATTTGCTCTGGTTTGTCAATCTTGATACCTTTCAAACCTAGCAGCTCTGCATATTGCGCAAAGTGGAAATCAGGAATAGATTGTGAACCCACAAATTCAGGGTTACCATTGGTTACGCGTTGTTCCCAAGTTACCATATTTAAATCCTGATTGTTCAGTACCAGGATAATCAGGCGCGGATCGCTCCATTTCTTGTAATACTTAGAAATGGTAATCATGCCATTAATGCCCAGCATCTGCATAGCACCATCACCAATAATAGCAATTGGCACACGGTCAGGATAAGCAAACTTGGCAGCCGTAATATAAGGTACCCCCGGGCACATGGTAGCCAATGAGCCAGATAGCGAAGCCATCATGCCTTCTCTAAATTTCAAGTTACGCGCAAACCAGCTGGCTGATGAACCTGAATCGGCCGTTACAATACAACGGTCGGGTAAACGTGATGATAGTTCTTGTACTACCAACTGTGGGTTCAATGGTTTAGCTTCAACTTTCGATTTGGCTTCTACCACTTTCCACCAATCGGCTACATTTTTCTCAATGCTTTCACGCCATGAGCGGTCTTCATGATATTGTAACAATGGTAATAAGGCTTTTAAGGTAGCTTTGCTGTCGCCAATCAGGTTTACTTCGGTTGGGTAACGCAGGCTCACCATTTTAGGGTCAATATCAATCTGTACTGCACGGGCTTGTCCTTCTTTCGGTAAAAATTCTGAATAAGGGAAACCTGTACCTATCATGAATAAAGTATCACACTCGGACATTAGTTCCCAGCTGGCACTAGTCCCCAGCAAGCCAATTGCACCAGTAACATAAGGCAAATCATCAGGTAAAATGGCACGACCTAATAAAGCTTTAGCAATACCGGCACCTAATACATCAGCCAGTTGCTTTAGTTCTTCGGCGGCATCTTTAGCACCAATACCGGCCAATATGGCTATCTTTTTACCTGCATTTAAAACGGCAGCAGCTTTCTGTAATTCAGATGATGGCGGAACAGGTAATTCAATGCTATGGCCAATGCCCGTAAATACACTACCGTGTTTACGTGGCGGCGCCTCTACCGCATCCATTTCTTGAACATCATTCGGAAGAATTACGCAGGTTACCGTACGTTCAGCTTTAGCAATGCGGATAGCGCGATCAATTACCTGACGCGCTTGGGCCGGGTCGGTAATCATGTGTACATATTCATGAGCCACATCTTTAAACAAGGAAATTAAATCTACTTCCTGTTGGTATGTAGCGCCTAATGATAATTGCGATTGCTGACCTACAATAGCCACTACAGGTTGGTGGTCAAGCTTAGCATCATATAAGCCATTCAGCATGTGTATAGCGCCTGGGCCGGAGGTTGACATACATACGCCTACTTCGCCGGTAAACTTGGCGTAGCCACAGGCCATAAAAGCCGCGTTTTCTTCGTGTGCAACCTGAATGAATTCAATTTTATCCTGGGCTTTATCTAAAGCGCCCATTACTCCGTTAATACCATCACCGGTATAACCAAAAATACGGTTAATTCCCCAGGCATGCAGCCGGTCTACTATGTATTCGCTAACGTTTTTGCTCATGGTTTTGCTGTTAATCTATAATCGGCCTGCGCTTTAGGCAGGTGTAATTATTAACTGGCAGTTGATAAAATTGTTTCCAAAATATCTGATTTAGAAAAATGGCGTAAGCGTAAATAATATATTGACTTTTAATTTTTTTTAATAGAACATTGCTCCGTTTATTATCGTTATAACTTATTAAATATCAAATCTTATGACAAAAAAATTACTTAACTCTTTTGCACTGGCTGTATGCGGTGTTTTGTTGTGTTTGATTGCAGCTGATATTAATGGAAAATGGGTAGGCGCATTTGATTACAACGGAAATGATGTGGCTGTTGCTGCCGATTTTAAAGTAGATGGTGATAAACTAACCGGTACTATAACTACACCATTTGGCTTATCGGAAATTAAAGAAGGCAAGATTGATAAAGACCAGCTTAGCTACAAAATTAATTTGAATGGCGAAGACATTCCAAGTGAGGGAAAGGTTTATTCTGATTCGATTAATGTGAAATTTAACTACCACGGGCAGGATTTTTTAGGTACACTGAAAAGACCCAAAAACTAAAAACATCACCGTGCATAAAAAGAGGCCGTCTCATAAGTCAAATATGAGGCGGTTTTTTATTTAGTTATGATTTTTGGTTGGAAGGTTGAGTGAAAGATGTCAGCAGCCGTTTAAGAACCGGGGGATTGATTCTAACAGGTTCTAAAAGTCTATAAAAAGCTTGTTTTCAGGTTTTCCATTTTCTTAGGTTATGTGCGATGGATAATAAGCCGATTTCGACCTCGGCCTTGGACATCCCTTTCAGCAGGAATCGTCTGAAGCCATGGTTATGCTTTAATTGGGCGAATACCGGTTCCACATCGGCCGGCCTTCGTTTCCTGAGGTTGATACCCTGTTCTGTATTCAACCGTTCTTTGGCTGCCTGTTTATGTTGTCTTAGGCTGTGGTTGATCTCAACGACCCGGTTACCCTGTGTAGTATGGCAAACACCACGCATCGGGCAACCTTCACAGTTCTGGGCACGGTAACGGCTGATCAGTTGTACAAAACCAGATGAAGTGACTCGCTGACCGTTACCGATATGCGCCATCCATTGACCTATCGGACAAACAAGGTAATTCTCCGCTTCGTTATAATGCAGGCTGTCGTTACTGAACGCTTTGATACCGTCCTTTTGTTCCTTATCGAACGTATTGTATTTGATGTAAGCCTCAATGCCTTTTCGCGCTAACACACCGTAGTTCTCATCCGATCCGTAGCCGGTGTCGGCAACAATGGCTTTGGGCAGGTCTTTATATAAGGCTTGGTATTGTTCAATATGGGAAGACAAGGTTTGGTAATCGGTTGAGGTTTGATGCAGGGTATAATTAAGGATGAATTGCTCCTGGGTGGATATCTGCAGGTTATAGGCCGGCTTAAGTTGTCCGTTCAGCATATGGTCTTCCTTCATCCGCATGAAGGTGGCATCCGGGTCGGTCTTTGACATGCTGTTACGGCCGGCTAATAACTTTTCCTGCTCGTCATACCGTGCCAGGCTCTCCGGCCAGTGCTTCTTTGCGTAGTTCAGCTTTTGCTTTACTTTTTTGTCTACGTCTTCTTTATCATCTAAGGCTGCATTGATCTTTGAGATGGTTTCCTTTACTTTCTCCGGGTTGATCTCACTATATTCCAAGGGCGCTGTATCTTTTAGTTCTTCGGCGGCAATGCTTTGCGCATAACCCCACAGTTCATCAAGCTGGGCTTTCATCTTATCTTTATTCGCCTTGATGTTTTTGCCCCATACGAAGGTGTACTTGTTCGCCGCTGATTCGATCTTGGTACCATCAGTAAAAACGGCTTCTTTCAAGGATACGATACCTTCCTGCTCGAGCAGCAACACGATTTGTGAGAAGATCTGCTTTAAGACGCCTGACAACTTCTCGCTGCGAAAACGGTTGATGGTGTTGTGGTCGGGCTTTTTCATCCCTAAAAGCCACATGAAGTGTACGTTCTGTGCCGCCTGTTCTTCCAGTTTGCGTGAGGAATAAGTATTGGTCAGATAGCCGTAAACCAGCAGCTTCAGCATCAGCCGGGGATGGAAACTTGACGCCCCGCCGCCTTTGTACTTCCGGTTGATCGGTTTGACATCTACCGTGTCCACGACCTGTTTAACGATACGGACCGGATGACCTGTCGGTACCAGTTCCTCCAGTTTGTACGGTAAAAACGTTAACTGGTCTGGATCATATTCCTTAAAGACTATCTTGCCTCCCATGCCTTTAAGATACCAAAAATATCCTAAAACAACAAGAGACTGTCCCTTATGAGACAGCCTCTTTTTATGTGTATTCATTTTACTGCCTGGTTGATGGAAACAACAATGCAGTTAACAGTTTATTAAGTACAAAAACAAAGAGTGGGGCTGCCAGTACATCAATGGTATAATGCACGTGTTGTACCAATACCAATACGCCTACCACTACGGCACCCAGTAAGGCAAACCGCTTATCTGATTTTTTATGCAAGCAGTAATACATAGCCAGCAAGGTAGATACGTGGCCTGAATAAAATAAATCTTTAGTAATGTTAGCATGACCGTAAAAAACACCCGTAAGCGGATCTACCAAATTCATAAGATTTGCCGGCGGGGCTAATGGAATTAGCGTAATGGTAATCATGCGCGTAATGCATATAGCTGAATACAGCCACAAGTATTTAATAAAAATTTCAGGTTTATACACGGCCCTAACCAGTGTTAGCAGCGCCATGCTCCAAATAATCAGGAAGAGGTAAATGGACACATTGTAAGCTGGAGTGTGCGACAGTATCCGATCATTCAGCTGTATGCCGGGGCGTTTTTCAATATTTTGAAAAAAAATAGGTAGTACAGAAATAAGTATAGCGGCTATAAAACAGCCAATAAGCATCAATATGCGTAATGATGGCGTTTGCCAAGTAGTTTTCCAGTTGCGTTTCAAAGAAAGTGTTACGTTACGGCTCACAATAATAAAACTAAGGGTGGTCAAAATTAGCGTTTGCTGTTAATATGTTAAATAATTTTTATGTCAATATTAAATTAATGTACAATTTGACTGGTGTACTATAGTTTGGTTTAAAGTAACTTTGACCTGTTAAAAACCTAAGATGATGAAATATAAGTTGGGTGATTTTGTGCGCTTTGTGGATGAAAGGCGGGAAGGCTATGTAACCCGTATAATTGACGACCAGATGATTGGCGTTACCGACGAAGACGACTTTGAGATACCCGTACTGGCCAGTAAAGTAACATCAGTACACGGCCATGTATCCAAACGCGATAAAACCGATGTGGTTCATGATACGCCGGTTGTGCCTGCTGCTGAGTTCAAAACTAAAGGTATCTACCTTGGGGTAGTGAGTGATGCTAAGGCGGCATCAGTAGTGCATTTTCATTTAATTAATAATACTTCTTTCCAGTTATTGGTAGCCCATAGTACCGGTAAGCAGGAGAGTTATAAAGGAGAGTATGCCGGTATTGTAGCGCCACAATCGGCTACAGAAATTTATTCGGCACAGTTGGCCGATATACAACTATGGCCTGAGTTCCAATTACAGGCTTTGTATTTTACCCGCCAGCAAACTGCACCGCATGAGCCGCTTGTGTTTAAAGAAAAATTTAAAGCTAAAGATTTTGCCGGCGCTAAAAAGCCATTGCCTGTACTCAACCAAAATGGTTGGCTCATCAGGTTGGATGAGGATGATCTGGTTATAGATGCTGAAAAATTAAAAGAAAGCTTTTTCAAACCCGCTCAGGAAAAGCAGCAGGTAGATAAACCTGGCAACGAGGTGGATTTGCATATTGAAAAATTACGGCAAGACCACCAGTTTATGAACAGCAGTGAAATACTGAATATTCAGCTGGAGCATTTTAAAAAGGCGCTGGATGCGGCTATTGTACACCAATTGCATGAAATTACTTTTATACACGGAGCAGGAAATGGCATACTGCGCCATGAACTGCATAAGCAATTAGGTAAACACCAAAAGGTAAAAACCTTTTTAGATGCCCGTAAAGAGAAGTTTGGCTACGGGGCTACCAAAGTAATTCTAAAATAGGTATGCCTAATAAGCTGAATAATTCAGTTACTTTGCGCCAATTTTAAATCAAGTTTTACGGGTATAGTTACTTCATGCAGGAGCTAGTTTGCCCATTTGCAAAAATGAAAAGAGTTGTTGTAACCGGATTAGGTGTGGTATCGGCCTTAGGCACTGATGTAAGCACTTTCTGGCAAAATATAGTAAACGGACAAAGCGGCGCTAAAACTATCACCCGCTTTAATCCTGAAAAGTTTAAAACGCAGTTTGCAGCCCAGTTGCCTGATGATTTCAGCACGGCACAGTTTCTGGATCGGAACGAGATTAAACGGAACGATCTGTATACGCAATATGCATTAATTGCTGCTCAACAAGCCATTACAGATTCTGGTTTTGATGTATCTGCCATGTCGCCGTATGATGTAGGGGTGATTTTTGGTTCGGCACAGGGTGGAATGGAAACCTTTGAGGAGCAAATCAGCGAGTACACACAAGCGCAGAATGAGCCGCATTTCAACCCGTTCTTTATCCCTAAAACGCTGGTGAATATGGCAGGAGGTTTAATTTCTATCAAATATGGTTTGATGGGAATTAACTATACTACTGTATCCGCATGTGCCAGTGCCAATAGCGCCATTATGGATGCGCTAAACTACATACGCTGGGGCAAGGCTAAAATCATGATTACCGGCGGCGCTGATGCGCCTATTACCGAAGGTTCTATTGGTGGGTACAATGCATTAAAAGCTTTATCTACCCGTAACAATGACCCTCAAGCGGCATCACGCCCGTTTGATACCGAACGTGATGGCTTTGTAATGGGCGAAGGTGCCGGCGTACTAGTATTGGAAGAGTACGAACATGCTAAAGCTCGCGGTGCTCATATTTATGCCGAACTGGCTGGTGCAGCCATGACATCCGATGCTTACCACATTACGGCTACGCACCCGGAAGGTAAAGGTGCCATTAAAGGTATGGAATTGGCCTTACAAGATGCCGGATTGAATGCCGACGAAGTAGATTACTTGAATGCCCATGCTACCTCTACGCCAGTGGGCGACTTAAGCGAAGCGAAAGCTATACATGCAGTTTTCCAGAACAATGCAGGTTTAGCAGTAAGCGCCACCAAATCCATGACGGGGCATTTGCTTGGAGCAGCTGGTGCAGTAGAGGCTATTATTGCTATCCGGTCGGTTACTGATAATGTGGTTCCACCAACTATCAACACTACACAGTTAGATGAACGTTTACCATCCGGCTTGCAGATTGTAACCGGACAAGCTTTGCAAAAAACTGTTAATGCTGCGCTGAGCAATACCTTTGGCTTCGGCGGGCATAACAGTGTAGTCGTATTTAAAAAGATATAAATTACTTAATCAGGGAACAGGTAATTGTAGCCTTATAGCTCATTAAGCCTATCCAAATAGCTTTCTGCCTGTTCCATGATTTTCTGTTTCTCATCAGGCTTCATCTTTTTTAAAGTCAGGTAAGCCATGCCAATACGCGGATTGCCTTGCAGCTTTTCGGCGTTCCGGTCAAAGAAGTTCCAGTACAAGCTATTGTATGGGCAGGCGCGTTCACCATGTTTGGTTTTATAATCATAGTGACAATGCTTGCAATAATCACTCATTTTATTGATGTAGGCCGCAGTTGCTACATAGGGCTTTGAAGCAATAAAGCCGCCATCGGCAAACTGGCTCATGCCTCGGGTATTGGTAATTTCAACCCATTGTATGGCATCCACATAAACACCCAGATACCAGGCATCCACCTCATCGGGGTGTAAGCCAGCCAGCAGGGCAAAATTGCCGATGACCATAAGCCGTTGTATGTGGTGTGCCCAAGCATGGTTTAAGGACTGACCGATACATTTGTTCAGGCAGTTCATGCGGGTTTTACCATCCCAAAACCAGTGGGGGAGTGGCGTTTGATGATTGAAGAAGTTTTTCTCTTCATAACCCGGCATTTGTGCCCAATATACGCCCCGCATAAACTCGCGCCAGCCTACCACTTGTCTGATATAGCCTTCTACTTGTGCTAATGAAATTTCATCCTGGTGCTGGTTATAGTAGATTAATACCCGACTCACCACCTCGGCTGGTGATATCAGTTTGGAGTTTTGCGCAAACGACATGCGCGAGTGAAATAAGCTGATATGGTCTTGCAACATGGCATCTTCATAAGTGCCAAAATGGGGTAGCAGGTGTTCGCAAAAATAGTCAAGCGATTTCAACGCTTCCTGGCGGGATAATGGCCATTCAAGGTTGGCGGCATCTACATTACCAAAATATTTAACGCCCATTTGGTCAACCAGTGCTTTCAGTTCCGATACATCATGGTGATATTGTATTGGTTCTTCCAGCGGTACCTTGCCATCGTATTTTTTACGGTTATCAGCGTCAAAGTTCCAGCGGTCGCCTACTGGCTCATCGCCTTGCATTAAAATGTGGAGTTTTTCGCGCATGTAGCGGTAGAAGTTTTCCATCAGGTATCGCTTTTTGTCGCCAAAAAAGTTTTTTACATCAAAGCGTTCAGTCAGGAAATGTTCAGTATCTGCATAGGCTGTTTCAATAGCTAACTTTTGGCAAATGCTTTTAAGCTGTTCATCCAAACGGTATTCATCCGGTAACTGGTATTCAAAACGGGTAATCTGTTGCTGCTCAATAATGCGTTGCAGATTCTTTTCAAAGTCTTGCTGGTTATGCTCATCATCCAGCTTGATGTAAATTACCTGATGACCTTTCTTTTGAAGCTGATAAGCAAAGTTCCTCATCGCCCCGAAAAAAGCCAATATTTTTTGTACATGATGCATCACATACGCCTGCTCTTGCATCACCTCAAGCATAATGTAGGTAATGTTAGTATCAATTTGTTTGTACCAGCTATGGTTGCTGTTTAACTGATCGCCCAAAATTAGGCGTAGGGTTTTGGTCATGCATTACATAACGCAGTGGTTAATTTGTGGTTTGGTTAGGTAAGCAGCATGGTACTACTAAAAAGAGTATAGTGTTTACGGTAAACTTATTTTTTAGTGGTGCTTATAGATAGCTGGTTAATCCAACTGGATACTTTTTGTAAAGCTGCTGGATTTGCCGTTTCAGTAATCTCGCTATACTCGGTTGTAGAGCCGGTTTTTGCTTGTTGAAACAAATGGTTCAAGCCAAGCATGGCCACTTCCTGGTGGTTTTTATTACCAGCTTTTTGCAAATTGGTTTTAATAGCAGCTAAGTTAGTGGTACTGTTCACCTGCATATCCAACGTCCCGTTGATAGCCAGCACTGGACATTTTATTTTGGTGAGGTAATCGGCAGGCTTAAAGGTGATAAAGTACCTAAACCAAGGGTTGCTTATTGCATTTACGCTGCTGTTAACAACATCCTCTAATTTGTTGTTACCTAAAGCACCAGCCGGATAGTTGTGAAAATCCTGGTACAAAACGGTAGCTAATTGAGCCTTGAAAGCACTATCGGGTAAGTTTTGGTACTGCTTGGCAGCTGCATAAAGTTTTTGGTTAGTAGCCTCGTTGCGCTGAATAACATCGGCAGGGGTACCAGCCAAACGCATAAAACTGGCATTCTGCTGTACCATCAATTCATTAATCGGTACGCCTGGGCCTGCTAACAGTACAAGGAACTTCACATTGGCATTACGGCTGGCTACCATTGGGGCAATCATGCCGCCTTCGCTATGGCCGATCAGCCCTACAGTCAGCTGCTTCAGATCAGTTCTGGAATGAATATAGTTAACCGCAGCTTCTGCATCATCAGCCAGGTCAGCAGTAGTGGCAGTGGCATAATCGCCAGTTGATTGATCAATACCCCGATCGTCATACCGCAGAGTAGCTATTCCTTGGCGGGTCAGCCAATCGCTCCAAACCAGAAAGGGACGATGATTATACTGTGCTATCTCTTCATTCCTGTTTTCCGGACCTGAACCTGTAATAAATACTACGATTTTACTGGCTTTTCCGTTGGGAGGTAATGTAAGTGTTCCCGCTAATCGGTTACCTGCTTTAGGGTTAGTAAATGTTACATCTTCCCTGTGGTATGGAAAACTGGTTGGATCTTGCGGTCGGGCTGCCAATGCCGACTTGATTCCCAATGGTTTGTTAGCCGATAAGTTAAGCGGAAAGGAGCCGCCGCCTTGCAAAAAGTTGCCAGCAATTTGATTACTATCGGGGTGGTAAGTGCCAACGTATTTGATACCGAATTTGGCTAAATCAATGGTAATCTGGTTACCGGTAACAGCAGTTGCTGTAGCAGGTAAGCCATTAGCCCCTTGTGTAGGGCTATCCATACTGCCGGTGTAAGCATCTCCGGTTTTATTAATATGGAATACCAGCGGTATTTTGTTGCCTTGTACATTTAATGTACCGTACCAGGTACCCACCAAGCTTTGGGCATGCAAGCTAAAAGCTATGATGATAAGGGTTAAGGTGATGAAAAGCTTTTTCATGATGGTTGGATTGGACAGACGAACAGTTGCATACCTCTGCAAGCTATCATCTGCAAAATGATGCTTGATAAGCAGGTGCAGTATACCATAAATTCAGGTTTTTTAAAAGTGCAGGTAGTAACAATTTAAACCATATACTACCCAGGTCTCAATCGGTGTGATTATTTACAAGTGTTACCCGACTTCACAGGTATTTGCTATATGGAGTAAGCTTAAACAAGTGTAATGAATTAAGAGTTATGTTGGATAAGAAGGCTGATTATGAAGCATGGGCTGGAGCAAAAGCATCTGTATAAAACCGCAAAATACTTAGCAGTTGGCACTATGCTGCTGGCGGGTAGGTATGTCATATCTCGGCTGGTGTCTCGTCGATGGGGCAAAAAGCTGCATTGGGCATCACCAGAAAACAGCATTGATGTAACCTGCCCCAGTGGTAACGTATGGTATGCCGAGTTTGACGGAACTGCGAACAAACAAACAATAGTGTTTATTCATGGCATTAATGCCAATCATCGGCAGTGGTATTACCAGCGAGAGCATTTTCGTAATACCTATCGCTTGCTGTTTCTGGATATGCCAATGCATACGGGTAAAAACCTGTCGAGCCAACTATCAATATCCATTTTAGCTGCCGATTTAAATAGTGTATTCAGTCAATTGAATATTCAGCATGCAATTATTTATGGTCATAGTATGGGCGGTATGGTATTACTGCAATATGCGGCACAGTTTACTTCCAATACCAACATGCAGGCTATGATTTTGCAAGGGGCATCATACACGAATCCTATACGTACCAATCCGTTTGCCTTTTTATTGAAACCGTTGCAACAGTCAATACTGATCCCATTATTCAGTTTTATAAAAAGCAATGCCTGGTTTTTTAACCTGCTAAGCTATGTTAATTTATGGAATGGTATATCGTGCCTGGTGTATCGGTTTATCTTGTTTTCAGGTAATCAAACGGCTAATCAACTATTGTATGCATCTGCAATGGCGCCTACTAATGATAGTGCAGCTGCGGTAGAAAGTGTATTACAGTTAATGCGGTATGATGTAACCGAACAATTGCCTCATCTGCAATGGCCAGCCCTTATTATCAGCGGCATACATGACCGGTTTATCACGGTACAGTGTAATCGATACCTGCATCAGCAACTACCGCAGGCACAACTTAAACTTATTAATGCCGGTCACCAGGGAATGATAGAAAACCATGCTGAAGTAAATGCTTTAACAGAAACTTTTATCCGGCAGGTGCTGGCGGTACAGTAGCAGATGGTGGATGGAGCAGGGCTTGTCCAGTAGGGCAAATATCCAACAGTACGCAATTCCGGCAATCGGGCCGATAATGGAAACATACTTTTTGGCCATGTCTCATCGTCACCTGATGGTTGTCGTACACATCTTGTGCAGTAAAATCAGGAGGTAACAAGTTTTCCAGTACACGATTGGCTTTGGTTTCGCCGATTTTAGCTTCAATAATACCTAAACGAACTGCTACACGAAAGTGGTGCGAATCAACCGGTAGGGCCTTGGCCCGAAGCGTACTGAACGACATAACTGCCGCGCTGGTTTTCGGACCCACGCCGGGCAAATCTTCCAGCCATTGCCGTGCGGCGGATACTTCCATGTCGGCTAAAAAGTCCAGATTAAGTACGCCGTGGCGTTCGGTAACCAAGCGTAATACCTGTTGCAAGCGCGGAGCCTTTTGCTCAGGCCAGGTACAAGGGCTGATGGCTGCCTGCACCTCGTGGGTAGGTGCATCACGTACCTGCTCCCAAGTGCCGAAAATTTCGCGTAAGTTGGCAAAAGCCTGTCCGGAGTTTTTGTTTTGCGTACGATGTGAAAGCAAGGCAGATACCAGCTCGCTTAAAGGATCCAGATCATGAAAGTACTTAATTTGCCGGCCATATACAGCCGATAGGCGGTGATGTACTTCCAGTACAAATTCTTCTTTGGTAGGAGCAGAGGCTAGTATCATATTTGAATGGCTTTAAAATGAATCGCAATCCAGCTTAATCAACTTATCGTTGCAACCAAACTGCATAGCATCATTAGCTACCAAATGTTATGCCGTATATAAATTGTCTTGATAAAGAGTATGCACAACTGAGAGTGCTTTACATGAATCAATAGTTTGGTCGAAAAACAACCACGATCAGCAAAAAAAGCCTGAATCGCTCAGGCTTTTATGCTTTTAAACTATTAACTGATCAGACAAATAAAGAGGTTTATAATTGGTTATGGAGTGTGCGTTTTCTTTATCTATCTAAGTACTAAGATAAACAGAGAAACTTAAAATCGTATGCTCATGTTTTCTCAAATTACTACACAAAGTAAAGTGTTTTATGAGTAATAATTGAATAAAGCTACAGTTAACTTATTGTAAACTCCTGCTACTATTAATCTTCTGGCCTTTCTTTCGCTTCAGCCATACGCACAATGCGGGGCTGAAACTTAGCTATAACATCAACCAAATCGTGCTGCGCTTCCATTACGGCATGAATGTTTTTGTAAACTTGGGGAGCTTCGTCAAGGTCGGAACCTAAAAGAGTAATTTTCTTGTCGTGCAGTTCGGCAGTAATTAGTTCCCGCTTCAATGTCTTGAAGGCTGCGCTTCGGCTCATTACCCTTCCGGCGCCATGTGAGGCCGAGTTAATGCTTTTAATATTACCCTTGCCACGCACCACAAAGCCTGGCGTACTCATGCTGCCTGGAATAATGCCCAGCACGCCTTTGCCCGCTGGCGTAGCACCTTTACGATGCACCATTACCGGTGTACCATCAGCCAGTTGCTCCTGCCAGGCAAAGTTGTGGTGGTTTTCAATGCGCAGTAGCGGCTGCAAGTTCATGGCTTTAGCAATTTTGTTATGTATTTCATGGTGGTTGGCACTGGCATAATCGCCGGCCAGGTTCATGGCCAACCAGTATTCTTGTCCCTCATTACTATTTAAATCTAGCCAAGCCAGGTGTTTAGCTTCTTTAGGCAGCTGTGTTTTGGTCATGGCTATTTTTGAATAATAATCGGCAATGCCAGCCCCAAACCCGCGCGAACCAGAATGTGAAAGCAGCCCCAGGTAGTTGCCGGCGGGTACCTCTTTCAAAGCACCTTCCTGTACCGTAAGTTCGCCCCATTCTACAAAATGGTTGCCGGTGCCTGAAGTGCCTAGTTGTCGATAAGCCTTATCTTTCAGTCGATTGATAAGCTGGGTAGCTTGCCATTCCGGGCGGTCAAACAGACTGGTATCATCATGCTTTTTAGTTTCGCTGCCTATACCAAAGTGCGTGTTTTTAAGTAACAAACTTTTTAAATCGTCTACTTTGGTATCAATGGTATCAGCAGGCAGTTCAAACAGGCTGAGGCACATACGGCAGGCAATATCTACTCCAACGGCGTAGGGGATAATAGTACCGGCTGTAGTAGCCAGCACGCCACCAATAGGTAAACCATAACCCTGATGCGCATCGGGCATTAATGCGCCAGCACGTGATACAGGCAGTTGCATAGCAATACGCATTTGCGCCAAAGCACCGGCTTCAATATGTTCAATGCCATACACCGGAAAATCAGCCAGTTCTTTTTTTAACTTCTGTTCAGGCCGGGGCTGCTTAGTTAATTTACCTTGCTGTTGTAATTGAATAACCTGTTCGGCCAAATTTTTAAACTTGCCGCCTTGTTTCAAGGCATAAGGTTCGGGGTTGACCAGCATGGCTTCCAGATTAGCTAAAATCTGTGCTTTGTCCATCACTTGGTGTTTGAGCAAGCCATTAGCAACCCGGCTAAAACTGACCAATACGTCCAAATCTTCTATTCCTAAAGTGCTGAGGTCAGCATTTGTTATCTTTTCCATAAAACTGTCTTCTCTATAAAAAGTAAGCTTACCTAATTACATAAAGTAACAACAGGTCATTTTTGTTCCTTTCATCTTGGAGACGAGCAGTTGAAGTTAATTAATCAGGCATTTCAACCTAAACTATAAAGCAACAAAAAAGGTGCATCAGCTTATGCCGATACACCCTTATGTATATGATGGAGTTAATAGCGCGAATTATTGAGCTTTAGTAAACTCACCGGAAGCTTTGAAAGTTACTTCGTCGCTCAGCATAGGTGCGCCGTATTTGCTGCCGAAACCATAATCAGAACGTTTGATAGTACCTGTAGCTACAAAACCAGCATCAGGAGCTTTAGTCATAGGGTTGGTGATGGTACCACGGTATTGTAAATCAAACACAGCAGGTTTAGTAACACCATGCAGGGTTAAGTTACCATTTACTTTGTAGTGGTTTTTGCTAACGGTTTTAATACCGGTGCTTTTGAAAGTAACGTTAGGGTATTTAGCTACATCAAAAAATTCAGCAGTTTTCAGATGAGCATCACGCTGATCGTTATCTGTGTTTACGCTGTTAGCGTTAGCTGTAAAATCAAATTTAGCATCACTGAAATCAGGTTTAGTAGCAGTGATGGTTGCATCAAAATCTTTGAATGAGCCATCTACATCAGATACAGCCAAGTGAGTGATGGTAAAAGTAATGTGTGAGTGCGCTCTGTCAGCTTTCCAGGTTTGTGCAAATACAGCTGTATTTAATAGAGCTGCTGCGATAAGGGTAATTGCTTTTTTCATGTTCTGTAATATTATCTGCCGCAAATGTAATGGAATAGATGAAATGTCAATAGAGCCTAGCTTAAGTTCTAATAATCAGAAACTTGTGTATATGTATGTTGTAACATGTAATTTGTTTAAAATGAGTTAGTTTGCACAAGGAATAAATTAGTTTTTATTTAATGTATATGATAAATAATGACGTTCTGATGAAAAAGAAGATCTATAGTAGAAGCATCAAATGCTTGTTAAACAAACTCTATAGCTTGAAAATAGGCAGAAGAATAGTAGTATTTCATGTTGTTTAACAACGTATACTTCAGCAATAGTCAATAATCCTCTTTAAATAATTGGATGTTTCATGAAGTCAGGGCAAACCTGTATTAAGTTTATTACTAGCTGTTTGCACGTATTATTCAACCATAACACATGCTTTTCTTCTTAAATTTTGACTAAACAACTATTGCTGTATCGCTCATGGCTTGTGCTATCCATGAAAATACCTGTAAACTTGTAATGTTGGCATGTAGCCTTTCTTCTGCATTATGAAAAAAATAAGTACGCTGCTTTTGTCAGGAGTAGTTTTTTTGATGGCCTTTAGGTATAGTTCTGATAGAGAAATAACGGCAAACTGGCCGGTGTACAAAGGCGACGATTTAGGCGTAAGTTACACACCTAAGCAAACCCGGTTTAAAGTATGGGCACCACAAGCTACAGCCGTAAAGCTGCGGTTATATACAGCAGGCGAGGGTGGAACGCCTATTCAAACCATCAGTTTAACTCAAGCTGAAAATGGAACCTGGCAAACTGTTGTACATCAGGATGTGAAGAACCAGTATTACACTTTTCAAACCGAACAAGATGGTAAATGGCTGTTGGAATGCCCGGATATTTATGCTAAAGCGGTAGGAATTAACGGCCACCGTGGCATGGTGGTGAATATGGCTACTACTAACCCTACTGGGTGGGAGCACGATAAGAAACCTATGCTGAAAAACTTTACCGACATTATTATTTATGAGCTGCATGTTCGTGATTTGTCGGAAAGCCCCACATCGGGCATACAGCACAAAGGCAAGTTTTTAGGCTTAACGGAAATCGGCACTAAAAGCTCAACAGGCGAGGTTACCGGATTAGATCATATCAAACAACTGGGCGTAACCCATATCCACTTACTACCTTCTTTTGATTATAGTTCGGTAGATGAAGCCAGTAATCGTCCGCAGTTTAACTGGGGGTATGATCCGTTAAACTATAACGTGCCTGAAGGTAGTTATGCTACCAATGCCTACAATGGTGCGGTGCGCATTCGCGAATTTAAACGAATGGTGAATACCTTGCATGATAATGGCTTGCGGGTGATACTGGATGTGGTGTACAACCATACTGCTGATTGGCAACATGCTAATTTTACACAATTTGCACCCGGTTATTTTTACCGGCATAACCCCGATGGTAGCTACTCGGATGCAACAGGCTGTGGCAATGAAACAGCCTCTGAACAGGCCATGATGCGAAAATTTATGGTGGAGTCGGTAGTGTATTGGGCAAAGGAGTACCATTTGGATGGTTTTCGTTTTGACCTGATGGGCGTACATGATATAGCTACGATGAATGCCATCAGTGAGGCTCTGCATAAGGTTGACCCTACCATATTTATTTATGGTGAAGGCTGGACAGCAGGAGCAAGCCCATTGGCCGAAAATCTGCGGGCTGTAAAAAAGAATGTGCCCGAACTAAACCAGATTGCTGCTTTCAGTGATGATATTCGCGATGGCTTGCGTGGCCCGTTCAGTGATGTTAAAGCTAAAGGTTTTGTGAGTGGCGCTGTTGGTTCAACCGAAAGCGTAAAGTTTGGCATTGTAGCTTCTACACAGCATCCGCAAATTAATTATCAGCAGGTAAACTATTCTAAAGCACCCTGGGCGCGTGAGCCTTACCAAACTATCAGCTACGTATCATGCCATGATGATAACACTTTGTTCGACCGCCTAAAAATAGCCAACCCGAATGCATCTGAAGCAGAACTGATTCAAATGGACAAGCTGGCTAATGCTACCGTGCTCACTTCACAAGGTGTTACTTTTCTGCAAGCTGGTGCTGAAATGTTGCGCACTAAGAAGGGTATTGCCAATTCATACAATTCGCCTGATTCTATTAACGCATTAGATTGGAGCCGTAAAACAAAATACAAGTCTGTATTCAATTATTATCAGGGACTGATTGCTTTACGCAAACATCATCCAGCTTTTCGTATGCCCAGTACGGCTATGATTCAGCAACATTTAGAGTTCCTGAATATGTCCGATCCACAGGTAATTGGCTATCAACTGAAAGATCATGCCAATAACGACCATTGGAAAAATATTTTGGTGCTGCTTAATGGCAATACTTCAGCCAAAACTGTACAACTGCCAGCCGGAAAATGGATACTGGCTGGTAACGAAAATCAAATTCAGGAAAAGGGAATAGGGCAGCCGCACGAGGGCAGCTTAAATTTACCTGCTACTTCAGCTTATATTTTGTTTCAGCTGTGATGACATGGTAGAAGTAGGGGGGTAATGTTTACTTTCTAATATAAAGGGATAGCAATACTATCCCTTTATATTAGATTATGATTTTACCATTCCATACAATGAATGGCCTATTTATTATGGCTGACCACTACCTCCGGCTGAACCGTACACTTGGCCGTTAGCATAGCTAGCATCTGATGCTGCCAACTGAACATAAATGCTCGCCAACTCGGCTGGCTGACCTGGACGGCCTAGTGGTGTTTGACCGCCAAAGCTTTGCAGCTTTTGTTGGGTGGCACCGCCGCTTACTTGCAATGGCGTCCAGATTGGGCCGGGGGCTACACCATTTACCCGAATACCTTTCGGTCCCAATTGCTTAGCTAACGATTTTACGTAGTTCATGGTAGCGGCTTTGGTTTGCGCATAATCGTACAAATCGGGTGAAGGGTCATAAGCCTGCTCTGAAGTGGTTCCAATAATTACTGAGCCGGGTTGCATATGTGGCAATGCGGCTTTAATAATCCAAAATGGCGCATAGATATTGGTTTTCATCGTCCAGTCGAACTGCTCGCTTGAAATATCCAATATAGATTCATGAGCTTGCTGACGGCCGGCATTGCTTACCAAAATATCTAAACCACCTAATTGGCGTACAGCTTCTGCAACTAATTTCTGGCAAAAAGCTTCATCGCGCAAATCACCAGGAATGGCTACTGCTTTGCGGCCTTCTTTTTTTATCAGTTCAATTACTTCACGTGCATCCGGTTCTTCGGTAGGATAGTAGTTAATGGCTACATCAGCACCTTCACGTGCATAGGCAATAGCTGCTGCACGACCCATGCCTGAATCCCCTCCGGTAATTAATGCTTTGCGGCCGGCTAAACGGCCTGATCCTTTATAACTGGTTTCACCATGATCCGGCCGCGGGTCCATCTGGCTGGCTAAGCCCGGCCATGGCTGCGACTGACTTTTAAATGGTGGCTTGGGGTATTTGGTCGTAGGGTCTTGCAAGGGTTGTGCTGGTACAGCTTCTGATTGTGATGCGGCTTGTGCATCAAAAACAGGCAATACCGTAGCAGCAGCTAACCCAGCCCCTAAACCGCCAATTACTTTACGGCGGTTTATTTTATCTTTCTCGTTCATGGTAGCTTTTGTTTAGGTTAAATAACCGATACTGATAGACTTAGTTTTCCGAAAAGCTCATTTAAAAACCAGTAGTACTAAACGTCGCTCCATTAACAACACCTAATGCATTACAAAAAATTTAAAAGATATTTTAAGTAAATAATCGTTTACTTACTTTTATGTTGTAATTGTTTTTACAGGAACTTGATAGAAGATGAGACCTAAGAACTTAGAAAAGGAACAAGCCATTCGCACACTGGCGTTGGACATTATAGCCAAAGAAGGATTGGAAAATTTAAGTATGCAAAAGCTGGCGCAAGCGGCTGGTGTATCTCCACGAACTATATATATTAAGTACGAGAATAAAGAAGACTTGTTAATTAAGCTTTTTATAAAAGAGGTATTGCAAGTCTATGAGCAGGCTGTATTAGTAAATTTTAGTGAAGAAATGGATTTTGCTACCGGTGTAAAAAAGCTTTGGTTCAATGCTTTTGAATACCTGAAAAATAACCGGTCTGCTTTTGCCTTAATGCAATACGGTAAATCATCGCCCTTGTTAAATAAAGCCTTTCAGCAGGAAAACATTCAGCAAGGGCAGTTTTTTGCACCTATTAATCGCTTTGTACAACTTAAAATTAGTCAGGGCATTATCAAGCCCTTTCATGATGATGTTTACCGGGCTTTGCTGTTCTCGCCTTTGTTGGATTTGGTAAATGAATATTTCGATTATACCGAACGACCAGTACAAATTATTACAGATGATGTGCTGATAGCCTGCTGTGAAACCGTAATAAAAGGATTGCTGAATTAAGTTAAATACATATTTTATGACTGCTATTAAAAACAAAACTGTCGCCATTATAGGCGGCGGTCCTGGAGGGTTAACCTTGGCTCGCCTTTTACAAATGAATGGTGTTGAAGTAAAAGTTTACGAACGTGATACCCACCTCAACGTAAGGGTACAAGGTGCTACGCTGGATTTGCATGATGATTCGGGACTTAAAGCATTGCGTGCTGCTGGATTAATAGAAGCGTTCGAAGCCAATTACCGACCTGGAGCTGATAAAACCTGTGTAACCGATAAGCATGCCCATATTGTATATGCTGATGAAGGTGGCGGCGAAGGTGAAGCCTTCCGACCCGAAATTGATCGTGGACCTTTGCGTGATATTTTGCTTAATTCGTTACAGCCAGATACCATAATATGGGATAGCCAGTTTGTTTCATTACACCAACAAAATGGAGGTGTAAAAATTGAGTTTAAAAATGGTAGTAGTGCTTATGCAGATGTAGTGATCGCAGCTGATGGTGCCAATTCTAAAATCAGGCCATATATTACACCTATAAAGCCATTTTATTCGGGTGTTACCGTAATTGAAGGTAGCGTATATAATGCAGAGAAAAACAGTCCGAATGTTTACCAGCTGTTAAACGATGGAAAGATATTCGCCATAGAGGATGAAAAAACATTGATTGTAGGTTCGAAAGGAGATGGTAGTTTAACGTACTATGCTGGCTTTAAGGCTGATGAGTTTTGGTACAAAGACAGTGGAATTGATTTTACCGACAAAGCACAGGTGCTAGCCTGGTTTAAGAAAGAGTTTGCAGGCTGGGCTTCTATTTGGGATGAACTCTTTGAGAATGCAAGTTCGGCATTCACCCCGCGTCCGCAGTACTGCATGCCTTTAGATCAAACTTGGGAGGCTTTACCTAACCTGACTATGTTGGGCGATGCTGCACACTTAATGCCGCCTTATGCTGGTGAAGGCGTAAACATGGCTATGCTTGATGCGCTGGAATTAGCAGAATGCCTGCTCAATGAAACGTTTGCAGATACTCATGCAGCTATAGCTGCTTATGAGCAGCAAATGCGTGCCAGAGCTTCTGAAGTTGCCCGAATAACGCTGGAACAAACGGCCATTTTGCATTCTGCTGATGGGCTTACCAAGCTGGTAGCAATGTTTCGAGGCATTGAACAATAATTTGTTAAGAATATTTAAGAGTTTTTGATCTTGATAAGGTAAATAACTTATTGGTTTTGCTTTCAATGATAAACTAATATATTTAAGTGTTGCATTGACAATTAAGATATATTTCATTAATTAGCAACGTGTTTGTACACATAAGCATACCAATATAAACCCAAGCATCCAGTTGCTAAATTATAAGTCAGTTTATTGTTCCATAGCATAAGGCTATATTTAACAAAGTAGTACTTAGCATGGTGCTAACGCATGCCTGATTTTAGTTGCTGCTTGCTGAATACGATATCAAACTTTTATGAAAAAAAGTTTAGGACAGGCAGGCTGCTATGCTTCAGCTGTATTGGATAATAAAACCAATGAGGTAGTAATTAAATTTGCAAATACAGCTAACTAAATGCAAAATGCCAGCTTTGTTATTAATGGGGCAAAAGGTATACAGACACAAGGGCAATTAATTACGCTGCAAAACGATCATTTGGATGAGGTAAATTTACTAACTGTTCCGATGGCTGTAAGCCCGAAAGGGGAGCCTCTGAAATTAACCGGTAATTAGGTTAACTTAGTAGTTAAGCCTTATTCATTTAGCGTAATCAGGGTTAAGTTGAATCAATAAATTATTGTAGTGCGTGTGCTAAAAGTTTCGATATCAGGTATAGCAGCATGGCTCGGAGTAATATTATCTGGGCATCATGTGGTGCATGCGCAAGAATTGCAAATTCGTATTCCGGCGCACGATCCGGTAATGATTAAGCAGGATTCAGTTTACCATATGTATTGTACAGGTTGGGGTATCGCTTCCTGGAGTTCAACCGATATGGTGCACTGGAAAGCTGAAAAACCCGTTTTTGCTGCAGCACCTCAATGGGCAGTTGAAGCCGTACTAGGTTTTAAAGGGCATTTATGGGCTCCGGATATTTCGTATTACAATGGCCTGTATTATCTATATTACGCTGTATCAACCTATGGCAGTAATACCTCTTGTATTGGAGTAGCTACCAATAAAACGCTTGATGTCGCAAGTGCTGATTACGCCTGGACAGATCATGGCAAGCTGATACAATCTGTTGCTGGTAAAAACAACTGGAATGCTATCGTCCCCAATTTAATTACCGACAAAGATGGTACGCCTTACTTAGCCTTTGGTTCATTTTGGGGCGGAATAAAAATGGTAAAGCTAAATCCTGATAGGCGTAGTTTAGCCCAATCGTTAGATGACCTGCCTACAATTGCTAGTAGAATCAAATCTGCGCCTGATGTAGCCGGCCTCAATCCGATTGAGGCACCCTTTATATTTAGAAGTGGTAAGTACTACTACCTATTTGCATCGATAGATTACTGTTGTAAAGGGCCTCAAAGTACTTACAAAATAATTGTGGGCCGTTCCAAAAAACTGTTAGGACCTTATGTAGATAAAGAAGGTGTTGAACTGACTTATGGTGGAGGAACCATATTGTTGCAGGGTGATAAGAACTGGTATGGGGTAGGGCACAACGCCGTATGTAATTTTAACGGTACTGATTACCTGATTTTTCATGGCTATGATGCTAACGATCAGGGTAAATCAAAATTAATTATAGACAAGCTGACCTGGAGTAAAGGCTGGCCTGAAGCAAAAGATAGTTCGGTTAATTGATAGTGGGCTATTGAAAGAAGTTATTAGAATTAATGAAAGTTTCATTACTGTAAAATTGTTGAATGTGGCGCCTGAACTTGCAGGATAGTTCAGGATACAGCTTGTTCGTATTCTGTTTATATATTAGCCGCTTAACCAATTGTAATCTGCGGAGCTGCTCCGCTATATAACCAATTCCCATTCAAAACCAACCAAGTTTTGGTGGATGGCTTACGTAATTTTAAGGCTGCTTTTAGGCATAAGTTATACTCATGAGAAAAACATCGGCTATTTTGCTGGCTTTATGCCAGCTTTTGTTTTGGGCAACATCGGCCACATCACAAAGCATCAACAAGCAGGTACAATATTTATCAGGTACAGATAATCTGCATACCACCACTTGGGATTTTTGGTGCACCGGGGGACGGAAAAGCGGTTATTGGACCAACATACAGGTGCCTTCCTGCTGGGAGCAGCAAGGTTTTGGTGCTTACAACTACGGGCGCGATTATGTAACTTATGGTAAAAACTTTCGCTTTGCAGATGAAAAAGGTATTTACCGATACCAGTTTACTGTACCTGCCAACTGGAAAGACAAAACCATAAACTTGGTTTTCGAAGGTTCCATGACGGATACAGAAGTGAAACTAAACGGCAAATCAGTTGGGCGTACCCATCAAGGTTCATTTTACCGCTTTATGTATGATGTTACCGATAAACTGAATTATAACAAATCTAACCAATTGTATGTAACTGTAAATAAAATGTCGGCCGATGGTTCGGTAAACAATGCAGAGCGCCTGGCCGATTACTGGATTTTTGGTGGCATTTTCCGACCAGTTTATTTGGAAGCTGTGCCCCAGCAGCATATCAGCCATATAGCTATTGATGCTAAAGCCAATGGTTCATTTGCCATGAACGTGTTTTTGAAAAGTGCTGCCGTTGGTAGTGAGGTAATTGCCGAAATTATAAATAATAAAAATCAGGTAGTAGGCACTGTTAAAAAAACAACAGCAGCTAATGACACTTTAGTGCAGCTGAAAACCAGCATCAATCATCCGCTGCTCTGGACTGCCGAAACGCCCAACCTGTATTCAGTTAGAGTTTCTTTAGGTAAAAACGGGAAAAAGCTTTATCAAACTACCGAAAAGTTTGGCTTTCGTACTATCGAAATCAGGAAACAGGATGGTATTTACGTAAACGGCGTAAAAATCAAGATGAAAGGCATTAACCGCCATGTGTGGTGGCCGGAAAGTGGCCGTACCGTAAATGCCAGTATTGATTTGAATGATGTAAAGCTGATAAAAGGAATGAATATGAACGCCGTACGGTGTTCTCATTACCCACCCGACCAAAGCTTTTTACGCTATTGCGATTCATTAGGCCTGTATGTGCTGGATGAACTGGCGGGTTGGCAAAAGGCTTACAGCACTAAAGCTGGAACTCCGTTAGTAAAAGAAATGGTAGTTCGAGATTGCAATCACCCTTCTATTATTTTTTGGAGCAATGGTAATGAAGGCGGTCATAACTTTGACTTGGATGATGATTTTGCAAAATATGATTTATCAGCCCGGCCGGTTATTCATGCACATCATAAACCTGGCAATGCTTTTAACGGCATTGATTGTAACCATTATGAAGATTACTATAGCACCAAGAAAATTCTGGCAGACACCAATATTTATATGGTTACTGAATTTCTGCATGCGCAGGATGATGGCGGTGCGGCAGCGGGTTTGTCGGATTTTTGGGATTTACACTGGAACAGCAAAAAGGGTGCAGGTGGTTTCATTTGGGCATTGCTGGATGAAGGTATTGTGCGTACCGATATGAACAACCGCATTGATGTAAACGGCATTAACGCTCCTGATGGTGTACTTGGTCCACACCGTGAAAAAGAAGGAAGCTACAATGCTATCCGCGAAATATATTCGCCGGTAAAAATCACCTTGAAGGAGCTGCCTGAAAACTTTAATGGCATTATACCTGTCGAAAACCGGTACAACTTTACCAACTTAAACCAATGTACTTACCGCTGGGAACTAATCAATTTCAACAAGCCCGGCAACCAGGCAGCGGGTGCACGCATGGGGAAATGGGGAGCAATTACAGCACCCAGTATAGAACCAGTTGAAAAAGGAAACTTAAAGCTCGATTTACCATCCGATTGGAAAAATTATGATGCTTTAGCACTGGCCGCGTATGATCCTTTCAAGAATGAGCTATACCGCTGGACCTGGAAAATTAAAACAGGTATGCAGTTGCTTGATAGCATGGTAACTACTACCGGCGCTAACGCGGTTGATGCTATCGAAACGGATAGTAGCCTTACACTGAAAGCCAGCGGTATAGCTATTACCCTCAGCAAAAAAGATGGTAAGTTAACCGGTTTGGCAAATGATAACAGCAAGCAGTTATCCTTCGGTAATGGGCCAGTTCTGGTAAGCGGTATATCCCATTTTACCGGCTTAAAGCACTACAAAGCTAATGATGCCTACGTAGTAGATTGTAGCTACAGTGGCGATATGAAAAAGCTGCAATGGAAAATGTACCCGAGCGGCTGGGTAGAACTGCATTATGAATATGAGTTAAACGGTACTTATCCGTTTACCGGTGTTACATTCAGTTATCCTGAAAATTATGTTTTTGGTGCCAAGTGGCTGGGGGGCGGTCCTTATCGCGTTTGGAAAAACCGACAGTTTGGTACTCCGCTAAATGTATGGCAAAACATGAACAACAATACCCAAACCGGTAGTTCACCTTGGATATATCCTGAGTTTAAAGGTTATTACAGCAACGTTGTTTGGATGGAAATGAATACTGCTGAAGGCAAATTTACCATAGCTTCTCCCGATGATAACTTGTACGTACGATTGTTTGATTTCTACGGGTTATCAGGTGCCAAGCCTGCACCTGCACTGCCAGCCGGTGATATTTCTTTCTTAGATCGTATTCCGCCTATTGGGGGTAAACTGGCTTTTAACATCAGTAACAATACAACGGCATTAGGCCCATTAAGTGAACCCAATAAGGTAAATGGTTTAACTAAGCGAACTCTTTACTTTTATTTCGGCCTCCCTAAAGCTGCTGTAGAAAATCACCAGTTCACCATGCCTAAAGAGAATATCCTGACTGATGAAAAAACTAATTGAACCAACTCATGAGTAAAATAGCTTTTAAAATGAAATTGAAGCCGGGCTATAAACAAGAATACCAAAAGCGGCACAGTGAAATATGGCCCGAATTGGTCAGTCTGCTTAGTGCTAGCGGTATTAGTGATTATAGCATTTTTCTGGATGAAGAAACCAACAGTTTGTTTGCTGTTCAGCAGCAAAGTGGGCAATCATCGCAAGATTTAGGAAAAACTGAAGTTGTACAGAAATGGTGGGCTTACATGGCCGACATCATGGAAACGAACCCCGATAATTCACCAATTTCTGTTCCTTTAACACCAGTGTTTCATCTGGATTAAGAAAAGTAAGCTGGTTAATATCAATAGTTTGAGCAATTGTAAGTTAAACATTGTAAATTACCGCTCTGTAACCAAGGTTTATGGCTCAAGTATGTAAACCTACCAACCAATTACCTGTAAAATGAAAAATATACTTAGTGTGCTGTTGTTATGTAGCGGATTAACTTATGCGCAGCAAAAAGATTACCCCATTAAACCTGTTGCATTTACAGATGTAAAACTAACCGACCAGTTCTGGAGTAAGCGCATTGAAACCAACCGTACCGTAACTATTCCGGCTTCATTTGCCCGTTGCGAGAATACGGGTCGCGTTAAAAACTTTGAGATGGCTGCTGTACAAAAAGGAAAGTTTTGTACCAAGTTCCCGTTTGATGATACTGATATTTATAAAACCATAGAAGGTGCCTCATACTCGATGGCAGTGCATCCTGACCCTAAGCTGGATAAGTATGTAGATTCATTGATTACTATTGTAGGTAAAGCGCAAGAGCCTGATGGTTATTTGTACACGGCTCGTACTATCGACCCTTTGCATCCGCAGAGTTGGGCCGGGCCTGAGCGTTGGGTAAAAGAAAATGAATTAAGCCATGAATTGTATAATTCAGGACATATGTTTGAGGCCGCCAGCGCACATTACATGGCTACTGGCAAACGCAACTTTCTGAACATTGCCCTAAAAAATGCCGATTTGTTGGTGGAGACCTTTGGTCCGGATAAACGGCATGTAGCTCCTGGGCATGAAATTGTAGAAATGGGATTGGTAAGATTGTACCGCATCACCGGAAAACAAGATTACTTGAACTTAGCTAAGTTTTTTATTGACGAACGGGGGCATCGTAGCTATGATAAGAGTAGCAAAGACGAATGGAAAAACGGTATGTACTGGCAAGATAATGAACCTGTAACCGCGCAGGATGAAGCCGAGGGTCATGCCGTGCGGGCTATGTACTTATATTCCGGTATAGCTGATGTTGCTGCCTTAACCGGCGATAAGGAGTACATAGAAGCGATTGACCGGATCTGGAACAATATGGTCGGCAAAAAAATATATGTACAAGGCGGTATTGGTGCAGTACCTAATGGTGAACGTTTTGGCGATGATTATGAATTGCCCAATACCACTGCCTACAACGAAACCTGTGCTGCTATTGGCAACGTGTTCTGGAACCAACGCATGTTTTTACTCCATGGCGATGCCAAATACGTTGACTTGTTGGAGAAAGTATTATACAACGGATTAATTTCGGGTGTTGGCTTAGATGGCAAATCGTTCTTCTACACCAACGCCATGCAGGTAACTAATGGCTCTACCTATCATGATTTAGAAAAGGGTAGATCGGGTTGGTTTGAGTGTTCTTGTTGCCCTACTAATATGGCTCGCTTTCTGCCTTCCTTATCAGGTTATGTTTATGCACAAAAAGCCAATGATTTGTACGTTAACTTGTTTGTAAGCAGTACGGCTAACTTGCAAATGCACAACCATCCGGTGCAAATTACGCAGCAAAATGGCTATCCATGGAATGGCTTACTGAACTTTACAGTACAGCCGCAATCGGCTGATCGTTTTAACATCCGTATTCGCATACCTGGCTGGGCTCAGAATGAAGCTATACCTTCCAGCTTGTATCACTTTCAGGATAAATCTAATGCATCTTATACTATCAGCATTAATGGCAAACCAGCCAAGTACCATTTAGAAAACGGATATGCTGTTTTAAACAGAACCTGGGTAAAAGGTGATCGCATACAAGTAAATCTGCCTATGCCAGTCAGAAAAGTGGATGCCAACCCAGTACTGACGGTTAATGCTGGTAAAGTAGCGTTGCAACGTGGCCCTGTTATGTACTGCGCTGAATGGAAAGATAATGGTGGAAACGTAAGTAATTTGGAATTACCAGCTAGTGCTACCTTTAAACCACAATACAATGCAGCTTTACTGAATGGCGTAATGGTGTTAAAAGGCCAAGCGTTGCAAAAAGATACTACAGCAACTCAAGCTAAACCGCAGCTGCTTACCGCCATTCCTTATTATGCCTGGGCTAACCGCGGCGAAGGTGAAATGCAGGTTTGGTTTCCGGAGGTAAGTAACGCGGCTAAATAGTTTTATCGTTAGCCGCATGAAAAATATCTTATGTATGAACAGGTGCTGGCTTTGGTGTCTGATGGTTGTTTTTGTACAACAAACCGTTTCTGGCAAGGTCCTTAACCGGAAAGATGTGCCCGATTCTGCCTACTTGTTCTCGTATGCTACAACCAAAAACAATAATCATGATGGGTTGCAATTTGCTTGGAGCCGAGATAAAGAAACTTGGCATGTTATAGGGGAGGATTTCAGCTATTTGAAGAGTGATTATGGCCCTTGGGGTTCCGAAAAGCGAATGATTACGCCTTACTTGTATAAGGATGCAAAGGGCCTATGGCATTGCGTATGGAGCTTAAATGATAAAGACCATATTTTTGCTCATGCAGCTTCAACTGATTTAATTAATTGGCGGCGGCAAAGTTACCCCATGCTGCAGCAGGGGGCTAATTGTCTAAGGCCGGTATTGCAGTATAATCCTGATCAGGATATGTACAACGTTACTTATGCCGATGCCAATCAAAAGTACTATACAGTTGCTACTCATAATTTTAAATCATTTAGTTCAGCAAAAGAGATTCCGGCTGCATCGTATGTAAATTCTACTTTTAATATTGCCTTACCTGAAGGGAGGGTGAATGGCCAGCTAAACCGGGTGCCTTGGGCTGTGATAGATCGTTTAATTAAGTATTATGAGCAGCGGCAGTATAAAATAACTCAAAATGGCGAAGCCTTTAGTCAGGATACCCAGCGCTTTGCCGGATTAAAGACTTTGGAAGCTGCTATTACGGTTGAACCCCAAAAAGCTAAGCCAATTAGCGACATGCTAGTTGGTGTTTTTTTTGAAGATATTAACTATGCGGCCGATGGTGGCCTATATGGCGAATTGATTCAGAACCGCGATTTTGAGTACCAGTTAACCGATAAAAAAGGTCGTGATAAAAGCTGGAACAGCACACATTCTTGGAAGCTAACCGGTGATAACAGCACGTTTACTATTGATAGTGTATCACCCATACACCCGAACAATTCGCATTATGCTGTATTAAACACACAGGTACCCGGCGCGGCATTAATCAATGCTGGTTTTGATGGTATAGCGGTAAAGGCTGGTGAAAAGTATAATTTTTCGGTTTTTACAAAGCAGCTAAATGGTCATGCCGGTAAACTGTTAGTTCGCTTAGTGAGCGATAAAGGAGGCGTATTAGCCCAAGCTACAATCAATGTAGCTAATACACAGTGGAAAGCACAAGCGGCTGTACTTACTGCCAGCGCCAGTGCTACAGATGTTCACTTAGAACTAACCCCCCAAACTTCAGGCAGGTTAGCTTTGGATATGCTTTCCTTGTTTCCGCAAAAAACATTTAAAAGCCGAAAAAATGGTATGCGTGCCGATTTGGCACAGGCCATAGCTGACATTCACCCACGTTTTGTTCGCTTTCCAGGCGGTTGCGTATCTCATGGCGATGGTTTGGCTAATATCTATCGTTGGAAGAACACGATTGGTACTTTAGAAGCTCGTAAACCTCAGCGCAACATCTGGAATTATCACCAGAGTGCGGGCTTAGGATATTTTGAGTATTTTCAATTTTGTGAAGATATTGGTGCACAACCCGTACCGGTAGTGGCAGCAGGAGTACCCTGTCAAAATTCATCAACAGGTGGGAATGGTCAGCAAGGCGGTATTCCGATGAGCGAGATGAACGCTTATGTACAAGATATTCTGGATTTAGTGGAATACGCCAATGGCGATGTTTCTACTACTTGGGGTAAAAAGCGTGCAGAAGCTGGTCACCCTAAGCCTTTTAATCTGAAATATATTGGCATAGGTAATGAAGACCTAATTACCGATGTATTTGAAGAACGCTTTGCCATGATCTATAAGGCTATGAAGCGCGTGCATCCTGAAATTACTGTTATTGGAACTGTTGGGCCATTTTTTGAAGGTACGGACTATGATGAAGGTTGGGATGTAGCCACCCGGATGCATGTACCCATGGTAGATGAACATTATTATGAAACTTCGGGTTGGTTCATCAACAATCAAGACTTTTATGATAAGTATGATCGTTCCAAATCTAAAGTTTATTTGGGTGAATATGCTGCCCATTTACCCGGCAGTAAAACCAATCTGGAAACTGCCTTGGCTGAAGCACTTTACTTAACCAGTCTGGAGCGGAACGGTGACGTGGTGAGCATGTCTTCATACGCACCCTTACTGGCTCGTGAAGGCCATACGCAATGGAACCCTGATATGATTTACTTCAACAATTCGGAAGTGAAGCCAACAGTCGCCTATTATGTACAGCAACTATATGGGCAAAACGCGGGTAATCAGTACTTGCCTTCTACCGTGGCCCTATCAGATACACATACTGCGGTAACAAAAAGGGTAGGTATTTCCGTAGTTCGTGATAGCCAAACGCAGGATTTAATTGTTAAACTGGCTAATCTTTTACCTGTTGCCGTGCACTCCAACGTAGATTTAAAAGGCATATCTGTTGCTAACCAAAAAGCTGTTGCAACAATATTACAAGGTAATCCAGCTGGTAAAGATGCTAAACCAGTTGAGTCGACAATAAATGTAGCTAATAAATTTACTGCTGATTTACCGGCTTATTCATTTACTGTTATTCGCATCAAAACCAAATAGCAGATGTAAACGTCTGATAGCGTATATATACATAACTAAAAAGGGTTGTCTTTTGATCAAAAAACAACCCTTTTTAGTTAAAATTAATTAGCTGATTGCAAATACCATCAGCTAATTAATTGATTACTCTTCGTTTTTGTTGGTAGGCTCCATCATTTTGTGCATGTTTTCAGCTACCATGCTGTCGGGTACTACTTGGCTGGCGGCTACCATGGCTTTATTTTTAAAGCCTGATATCACTTTATCTTTACCGGCCATTAAACCCTCAAACCCATCTTTAGCTACTTCAGCCGGATCAGCTTTGCTACCTTCTTTTACACCTTTGGCTTCTTCTTGAGATGCTTTATGGAAAAAGTCGGTATTAGTTACACCGGGCTCTAACAAAGTAATGCTAACTTGAGTATCTTTAATTTCATTGTTTACGGCTTCGCTAAATGAAGTAACAAAGGCCTTTGTGGCATGGTAAACAGATTGCAGCGGACCTGGCATTTCACCACCTATAGAAGATACGTTCAGGATTTTACCTTCATTGCGGGCTACCATTTCTTTCAAAAAGCATTTGGTGAGCACTACATAAGCCCCAACGTTCAGTTGTATAATATCCAGTTCCCTGTTTACATCAGTTTCGGTAAATGCACCATATTGGCCTTGTCCGGCATCGTTAACCAGTACGTTAATGGCAATACCTTTATCTTTTACTTCTTGATATACCTCAAACGGACTTTCTCTTTTAAACAGATCTTTAGCAATCGTAGTTACTTCAACTCCATATTGTGATTTCAAGTCAGTAGCCATTTTTTCCAGTTCATCCTGGCCGCGGGCTACCAAAACTAAATTATATTTATCTTGGGCGAACAGTTTGGTTAGCTCAAGTCCTATACCGCTGGTAGCGCCGGTAATCAGCGTATACTTCTGATTTGACATGATTATGTTGTTTTAAATGTATAGTTCAATAACAACATCTACTGCTTTAATGTTTAACTAGTAATTAATAAACACAGCCTTTCACGATGATTTTGCTCCGGTCAATTTAATTGAAATAAGTTTGTAAAATATTCGGCTTAACTGATGATGGCTATTTAATAAATTTATGAGCTGATTAAAGAAATGAATTGTTAACTGATATAATCTGGCCAAATTACAGGCTTGATAATAATTGAACATATTATGGCATCATACGAAGAACTTTTTGAAAATAACCGCAAGTGGATTGCGCAGAAAACAGGCAACAATAAAGATTTTTTTAAGGAACTGGCCCGCGAGCAAAACCCTGAGTATTTATATATTGGTTGTAGCGATAGTCGTGTAACAGCAGAAGAACTGATGGGGTTAGGGCCCGGCGAAGTTTTTGTGCATCGCAATGTGGCTAACTTGGTTAATAGTGTTGATTTGAATGCCATGTCGGTAATACAATATGCAGTAGAGTACCTGAAGGTAAAGCATATTATTGTATGTGGCCATTACAACTGTGGCGGTGTAAAAGCAGCCATGACGCCAGCTGATATGGGTATATTGAACCCATGGCTACGCAATATTCGTGATATTTATCGTTTACATAAGTCAGAGCTGAATGCCATAACTGATGAGCAGAAACGCTATGACCGGCTGGTGGAACTGAATGTAGAAGAGCAGTGCATTAATGTGATCAAAATTGCAGCTGTACAACTGGGCGTGGCAGCTGATGGCTATCCGCAGGTACATGGCTGGGTATTTGATCTCCATAATGGAAAAATTATAGACCTGAATATTGATTTTAATCAGGTTTTAAAAGGCATCAGGGAAATTTATGATCTCACTGCCGGAGAAGATAAATAAAATATAAAGTGTAGAATCAGATAGCAGGTATTTGATCTCTACTAATTTATTGATGCTAAAAATTAAACAGGTATTTTACCTTGTAGATACATAGATATTTATGCATATTAACTTTATAATCTGTTAATGTGCATACAACAAAGCAGGCCCATTACGTGTAATGTACTTGATAGGTGCCGAATGCTGTAGTCTGGAAAACCGGCTATTATTTGATAAGAAATTTAAATGAGTAAAGTATTTACGATAACGGAGGGGTTAGAGAACCTGGGTGCCTTGCGTACAGGCGGACAAGGCTCAGTGTACAAGGGCAGAAGAACAGGCACGATCTACACCGCCATTAAGATGCTGCCTACCCCCATTCATGCCGAGAGTGAGGATGACCGCAACTACCGCAACTTTCAAAGCGAAGTAGCCAAGCTGCAAAAGGTTAATGAGCAGCCCTCACCCCATGTCGTCAAGATTATGAGCTGGGGCTTAACTGAGAGCGGCTCTTTTCCTTTTATCGAAATGGAGTACATTGAAGGGCCGGACCTCTCGGAGCTCTTGCAAGCGCCGCATGAACCATTGTTTACCTTAAAGGAGATCTTGAAAATTGCCGATCAGCTAGCGGCTGCTTTAGCGCACTGTCACCGTGTAGGGGTCAAGCATGGCGATCTAAAGAGCAACAATGTCAAGTACAATGTACATAGTGGTAACTACGTACTGCTGGACTTTGGCTTAGCGGTGCTGAGTGATGAACAGCGTAGAAGCAGCTTAAGGCATGCCGGTGCTATTGAGTTTATGGCACCCGAGCAGCATGAGCTGGGTCAGCTGCTGTTGCAAACAGACGTATATAGTTATGGGGTCATCCTGTATGAGCTGCTGACGGGCGAAGTACCTTTTCCTCTGCCTCAGGGAGCCGGTGCAGAAACGAGTAGGAACCAGGTGCTGCTGGCGCATTTGGAAGGACAGGTGCCGGATGCTATAGCCAAGCGGTCGCAAAGCTTACCGCAGAGCTGGGGAGAGAGCAAGCGTCAGCAGGAGATGCAGGTACCGCAATGGCTGCTAGAAGTGATCTACCGTTGTTTGGAGAAAGCGCCGGAAGCCAGGTATGCCAGTGGCGTAGCTTTGCAGGAAGCTATAGTAAGTGGTAGCTTAAGAGCAGCCGAGGGTTGGGGTAAAACCAGCCCGATAGCGCAGGCGCTGAGTGCTGATGTACTGCAACGCGAAAACGAGCAACTGCAACAACAACTCCTCCAACTTCAGGAAGAGCAATATAACCGGCCGCTAAGCGAAGGAGTGGAGGATGAATCTAAAGTATCCTTATCCAAACCTTTGTTTATTATAATGGTGACTTTGTTGGTGCTGTTTATGGGCTTTAGTGTATATTCTGCTTTCTTTAAGCGGACAGCTCAACCGGTAGAAAGCGAGAATATGCCTGATACCACACAAACTACACCATCCAATACCGATAATCAGGTTCAGGAAGGGAACTATGTTCCGATGACGGATAGTGTTAACACCACCCGTAAGAAACAAGTTGCTGATAGTGTGCGAAAGTCTATTGATAGCACGATTAGTGCGCAACGGAAAGCAGAGGCTAAAAAAGCAGCTGCAAAAGATAGTATCGACAATTTAAAACCGGATACTACTGTAAAACCCGAAGAACCTATGTAATGCAGTGCCTTGATTATCACCAACAATGTGATTAACAAGGCACTGCATTTGCTATTACAGCAAACATCCGTAACAGTTTTCCTGTTTCGGTTTACACCAATAAGGCATAACGCTAAAATATTTCAGATGGAATCTAAACCTAATTTCTGGCAGCGCATTGGTTTGCAGGATTGGTTTTTAACTAACGAGGCTACCGAGAAGCTTACCCCTACGCAGGCACTTACTCCCGATACAATTTATAACTACATAGTTGAAAAGTTTAAAGAATCTATTGGTGAGTTATCATTTGCCGGGCGAATTGTATTTTATCACGAGTTCATTGTTAGCTTTAATGCCGATGACTATAAAGAATTTAATGAAAACAAGCAGGGCATTATTGGCCTGATTGTGCAGGAAACGGTTAAAAAGTTTTATGATATACTCAGGGAGTACCGGGCAGCAGGTAAAAGGGTAGAGCCTTCGGGCTCCAAATGGGTGTTTCGTATTGTATCCCATCCTGATTATGCCCGAGGGGATAAAGGCTTTATTGGCAAATTATTGCCCGATAATAATCAGAAAGAAGAGAACCTAAGGGTAACTTTCATTCCCCGCCAAACTGGTATTGCACAAACCTTTGATGTAAACCCTGAAGTGCTGAAAGGGTTTACCTATTACAGTGAAGGTTACTTCGAAATACCGTATGAAGACAATCTGACTTACGATGAGAAAAGCATTGCTAAAGCAGAACAATCCGTTTTAGCACGTTTAGAAACTATCATTCCTAACCCCATGTTTGCCGGTAAAAAGGTGGAATACCTTATGAAGAAAGAGGAAATTACTGTATCGGGCAGTGAGGAAACGCGTGAGGAAGATGATATTTTTAAAATACCTTCCGATTGGCTGAATGTACCACACCTGAAAATACGTTTCAGCCAAGCTGATAATAAGTTTTATGTGGCTTCTTTCGGCGAAGTAACCACCCTGAACGAAGTGCTGGTAACCCGTAGTGAACCTAATGCACCAGTATGGGTTGAACTGCCGGTAAACTCGCGCATGTTGCTGAATGGCATTGTAGGCTTAAATCTTTTTAAATCGTAAATATCATGTCGCATGTTTTATCAATAGCATTACTCGTGATGGTGGCAGGTTTGCTGGTTACGCATTTTATAGACATTAAAAATTCTGGTAAACGTAATGGCTGAAAATATTTTTGGTATAACCGACACGGGCAAAGTGCGGGATAACAATGAAGATACGTTTATTGCTCAACCTGTAAGTAACAATCATTTTTTACTGGCTTCTGTAATTGATGGCGTAGGTGGCTATCATGGCGGTGAAGTAGCGGCTGCCCTGGCCCGCGAGCAATTGCTGGAAAGCCTGGATGCTGTAACAGGTGAGCTGTTGCCAGCTATGGTGCAGTCCATTCGTAAGGCTAGCCAGCGTATATATCTCCGCAAGCAACAAGAGAAAGAATTGGATAGCATGGCCTGCGTAGCTACAGTAGTGCTGGCAGATGTTGAAAATAACCAATTTTATTACGCCCATGTAGGTGATACTCGTTTGTATTTGTTACGTGATAGTTCTTTAGTTAAGATTTCTAAAGATCACTCCTTTGTTGGTTTTCTGGAAGATTCAGGGCGGTTGTCTGAGTCAGCAGCTATGAGTCACCCTAAGCGGAATGAAATCAACAAGGCACTGGGTTTTGATACCCGCATCCTTACGGATGATGACTATATAGAAACTGGTCAGTCGCCTTTTTTACCGGGCGACATGCTGCTGCTGTGCAGTGACGGTTTATCCGATTTGGTAGATAAGAACGAAATTACCGCTATACTTACCCAAGCCGCACCTCTATCTAAAAAAGCAACTCAGTTAGTAGATGCCGCTAATCATAATGGTGGTCGTGATAATATTACGGTGGTGCTGGTGCAAAATCAAAAAGTACCGCAACAGCCTGAAGCCGTTATGCCCGTTGCTGCTGTTAAAAAAAAAGAAGATTTAGTCAATGATGTATCATCACCTGCTCCGCAGGAACCGGCTCATGTTGTTGCTAATACTTTACCTACACATACCGAAAAGAAAGGTAATGGGCTTACTATAACTTTAGGCATACTGTGTTTGGTCTTTCTGGGAGCCGCAGTGTGGTTGTTTTTGCAGAGGCCATCGTCGCAACTTGTAGCGAATCAAACTGCTGCTGTTTCGGCCAAAAAAGTACGTAATGCTCAGGAACTTAAATTGCAGGATTTAATTGATAAAGCAACTGGCGATACGCTGGTGCTGTCTGATACTGTTTTTAAACAACCTGTTGTAATTAGCGATACCTTGCATGTTCAAAAAGATAGCTTGTACATTAAAGCTAAAGGAAACATAATATTAAAACGTGATTCTGCCTATACGGGGCCAGCCATACAGCTGAATGCCAAGTGCAAAAATATTGTGCTGGATAACTTGCACTTTCAGGATTTTGAGGCAGCTATTGCATTAAACAATACATCCTTGTTCTTGAAAAATGTTCAGTTTATAAATTGTAAGCAACCTGTACAAAATGTTTACAACTTTACCAGCAATAAAACCATTACAGCCAATTTGCCGGCTGTGTCTTTCAAAGCCGATTCTTTAGTTAAAACTCCTAACACATCACATGGAAGCCGATAAACCTCAACCTGCCAGCCGTTGGCAGGAACGTTTGTTTTTATTACTGATTACCCTAATTCTTGCGCTGTTCTTTTATCGGCTATATACCGTATTGCAGCTTCGCTTTGCGGATGTGGATAAGCGTTTGCATGAAGGAACTATGGTGAACCTGAATGCAAAAAATCCGGCAGCTCGGTTAAGAGAAGTACTGGAAAAAGGTTATTATTTTGAAGATAAACGCGATGTTGACCTGATTGAAGCTACTGTTGCGCAGAGCATCAACACCGGCGAAAAGATTGATAACATAGGCGAGCTGAACAAACGCAAATACAATATTGTAGCTGATGATGCCTTCGCGCAAGGGGGCAAATCTTTTAAAAATAGGGTAAATGCCTCACGTTCTTTGCTGGGTTACACAGGTGCTGATTCTTTACGTTTTCAGCAAGAGAAGAACAATCCGCCCCAAGTACCTAATGCTACTGATTTAAGTTTAGGTACACATAGCATTCAGGGAACAGTAATCAATAAAGATGAGCAACCTGTTGCCGGCGTACTGATGCGGTTAGATTTGATTTTACCCCAAGATAGTATTACTAACGACGAACCTACAGAAGACTTAAAAATTAGTACTGAAAAAGATAATGACTTTACCAAAACTTACTTGCCTGATAGTGCCGGCAAGCGCCACTTACAGGAGTTAACTGCTTATACCCGCACCGATGCTAACGGACATTATGAGTTTAAAAACTTACCCGATGACAAAGCTTTTAAAGTATTGCCGTTGCAACCCGGCTTTCAGTTTGGTACATCGCAGGGGGTAGAACGTTTGGATGAAGATGTTCAGTTTACTTTTCACCAGGCACCCCATACCATCCGGCTATTTTCCACACGTGACTTTAATATCCTTAAAAAAGAGAAATCTTTAATTGTACGAACGCCCCAGGAGTTTAACCATTGGTTCTGGATGATTGTAGGTGGCTTTTTTGCCGGTTTCTTCATTATACATATCCTGTTATCTTGGAAGTTCAGCAATGCCGATCAGTTGATACTACCGGTTGTTATGATACTTACCGGTTTGTCTTTCCTAACCCTGTTAAGTTTACAAGACCCTTTACGCGATCGCTTTTTGGCTAAAGATATGTTGGTTTACTTGGGTATAGGATGGACTGTGATGATTGGTATGCTGCTTATCAATATGCGCCGTTTTACGGTTGATTCACCTATATACCGAATGCTGGTTTTCAAAAATCGTCCGGGTGCTGCTAATGGCTGGCCTTGGGTAGCGTTGGCTATTACATTGCTGGCCTTAACCATTAAGTTTGGTACAGGGCCGGAGGGTAGCGGCGTTAAGGTAAACCTGTTTGGCTTTCAACCCAGCGAAATTGTAAAGTATTTGATTATTCTGTTTCTGGCTGGCTTTTTCGCTATTAATGAAAAATTGATTAGTGAGTATGCTACTTGGACCAAACGATGGTCGTTTTTTTCGTTTGCGCTCATAGCTATATTAGCTACCCTGATGTTGTTTTTATTACTGGGCGATTTGGGTCCAGCTATGGTGGTTTGTTTTACCTTTATAGCCTTGTTCTCCTTTTCGCGTGGCGATTTTGGCTTTATGGCCGCTGCTGTGGTTATTTATGTGTTGGTATCTTGGGCGTTTAAGAACGTCTGGTTGTCAGTAATAATTACTGCTGCACTGGTAGCCTTACTCATGATGGTGCAACGTCGGCAGTTGAGTGAATCGGCTGTAATGGTGCTGGTCATTATGGCTGCCTTTTTAACTATCGATCAAATTCCATATCTGGATAAAGCTTTTCCTGGCCCGGTACAACGTTTGATTGATCGTAAAGCTATCTGGCAAGATGCTTGGAACAATGAAGTTTATGGAGGCGACCAAGTAGCTAACGGCCTATGGGCTATGGCCAGCGGCGGCGTGTCAGGCCAGGGTATAGGCGAAGGCTTTGCCAAAACCATTCCGGAAGCACATACCGACATGATATTGCCCTCTATGGGGGAAGAGTTTGGCTGGACAGGTATTGTCTGTATCTTCTTGTTGTTCCTCGTTTATCTGCATCGTTCTATCCTCATCGGTCGACGAACGGGTACGCCGTTCTTGTTTTACCTATGTGCGGGTGTAGGTATATCTACATTTGTGCAGTTTTTATTAATTGCAGGCGGGTCTACTGGTGCTTTACCTTTATCAGGAGTATCATTACCTTTCCAGAGCTATGGTGGGTCATCGTTAGTAGCCAATTTATTGGCTTCGGGATTTTTACTGTCGGCATCACTGGTGAAAGGTACTCCGGTACAAATGGGTTATATTTCCAAACAACAGGATAAAAACTTAGTGCCTGCGTTAATGGCAGCATGTGTAGGCTTGATATTGCTAACAGTTAATGTATCCCGCTATTTGTTCAACAACAAAAAATGGGTAGTGCAACCCTCTTTAGTAGCCGATAAAAGTGGTGCGCGTATGTTCAGTTATAACCCGCGTATTGCTATATTGATGAACCGCTTGCAGGCGGGTAATTTATACGATCGTACCGGTACTTTGCTCGCTACCAGCAAGCCGCAAATCATTCGTCAGCAAAGGGCAAAACTGGCTGCCGCAGGTGTAGGCAGGTACAATATTGATTCGGCTGTGCATAAGCGGTTAGACCGCTATTATCCTTTTGAAGAACAAACTTTCTTTTGGATAGGGGATGCCAATACCGGCGTATTCAACGGCAGTAACAATGGTTACTTTGCCGAATACGAGCATGCTGCCGAGTTAAGAGGCTTTGAACTGCCAACAACCAGCTATAACGTAACTGCTAATCGTTATCGTGAAAACCGATTTCTGTCACGTGGCGTTAAGGAGATGACGGTAGTGAAAAAAGATTACAGCGCCTTGGCACCTTTGTTGTTGGCTGGTATTAATAGTCCGCAGGTAGAAGCTTTCCGCAATCGAAATCGTGATGTGCAATTAACCATAGATGCCGGTCTGCAAACCAGTATTCAAAACTCATTGGCTACAGACACTTCACTGGCTGATAACCGGGTATCGGTGGTGGTTATGGAAGCGAATACCGGTGATGTATTAACTTCGGCCATGTATCCTTTACCACCCGTACACAACTGGGAGCAGCTTACCATGAGCTATGCCGACCAGAACCAGTTAGCGGGTTGGATAACCACATCAGACTTAGGCTTTACCTATGCTTCGCAGCCAGGTTCTACCGCTAAGGTATTAACATCTATGGCTGCTTTCAATAAACTAGGTTTAGAAGCAGCTAATAAGCGTTATACCGTCAGTGCAGGAGAACGGATACGTACTAAAGGCTTGGAGCCTGATGAAACCGGCGTTATTACCCTAGAGCGTGCTTTGGTGAAATCTAATAACGTGTACTTTATCAAAATAGCCAATCAAGAGCATTTGCAGGAAGAAATGGTGAACCTGTACCTGAAAACAGGCATGTTTTTGCATGGGGTAGGTGGTTATTATTATGGACGTGAAACAGAGAATAAGACGCAAGAAGAAAAATGGAAAGCTCTGTGGCGCAAAACGGAGTTTAACACTAAGCCACCTTATAACCCGAACAATATTCGGCGTACACGGGCCAAAGGTATATCCGGTATGGCTTGGGGGCAGGGTGAGTTAATTGCCACGCCGGCTGCCGTAGCGCGTTTAGTTTCGGGTGTAGCCAACAACGGTACCATGATGAATAATCGTTATGTATTAAAGGTGAGCAAAACTGTGCAGCCTGTAAAATCCGGCATTACTTTGGCTAATAACTCACAGTATGCACAACTCATACGCCAGTACATGATTGAGCAGAGTGCGCCTAAAGCGGCAACTTTGGGTCTGGCTGTAGCCGGTAAAACAGGTACCCCCGAGCGTATATGGAAAAGGCAGCAAATCAATGATGGCTGGTATGTATTCTTCGCCCCTAAAGCTACAGGGCAAGGCAATATTGTGGTATGTATTCGTATTGAAGCTACCAAAGGCTCATCAGATGCGGTTAAATTAGCAGGACGGCACGTGGTACCCCTTTTGCTGAAAAAGGGCTATATTAGAAGTATTACCTCCTAAAATATAGAATAGCGTAAAAGCTGATAAATGCTGTAGGTGTGCATAAGAGAGTAAATAAGAAAATTTAAGTAAACGTATATGTTTAACTTTTTTAAAAGCGGCGCGACTGATCGTCCTACCGATGTAAAGGGCATCCGTTACGCATTGCTTCAGTTTATTAAACAAGAATTACAAAAAGCCGAAGGCGGAGAAGGTAGTTATATTAAAGGCTTGTGTTTGTATTTAGGTGGTAATGCAGCCGAAAAGCATGTATATGAAGCTGCAGTATATGCCGATGAACCTGACGCCTTTAAGGCTGAGATACAAAAAATAGCAGACGATTATGCTTTGGCTTTGCCGGATAACTGGACATTGGATGTAAACTTCGAACAGGATTTTCCATCTGAAGCAGTTAAAGCGCCCAATTTGGATGCTGCATTTTTTATTAAAACCAACAAGCATTTTATCAGGCAAACGGCTACGGCCTACATTAGTGTGTTAAGCGGTGAAACTTCTCAAAAAGAATATACCATTACCTCAGAAGGCGGCAAAGTAAATATTGGTCGGGATAAGAAAGCGCAGGTGAATGACGGCTTTTTCCGTACCAATCATATAGCTTTTCCATCTGATAGTACAAACCCTGCCAATAAATATGTAAGCCGGCAGCACGCCCATATAGAATGGGATAATGATAGTGCCCGATTTATGATATTTGCCGATGAAGGTGGAGTACCACCCCGAAACAAGGTGAAGGTTCGGGCAGAAGCTACAGAGGAATTGGTAAAGCTACATTCTACCGAAATAGGTTATCCTTTAGCTGAAGGCGATCAGATTGTAGTTGGTGAATCAGCTGTTCTACAATTTAGTTATCATTCGCTTGCTCATGAGTAAAGTATTTACGATAACGGAGGGATTAGAGAACCTGGGTGCCTTGCGTACAGGCGGACAAGGTTCGGTGTACAAGGGCAGAAGAACGGGCACAATCTACACGGCCATTAAGATGCTGCCTACCCCCATTCATGCCGAGAGCGAGGATGACCGCAACTACCGCAACTTTCAAAGCGAAGTGGCCAAGCTGCAAAAGGTGAATGAGCAACCCTCGCCCCATGTCGTCAAGATTATGAGCTGGGGCTTAACCGAGAGCGGCTCATTTCCCTTTATTGAGATGGAGTACATTGAAGGGCCGGACTTGTCCGAGCTCTTGCAACCGCCGCATGAACCATTGTTTACCTTGAAGGATATCTTAAAAGTAGCTGATCAGTTAGCGGCTGCCTTAGCGCACTGTCACCGTGTAGGGGTCAAGCATGGCGATCTAAAGAGCAACAATGTCAAGTACAATGTACATAGTGGTAACTACGTACTGCTGGACTTTGGCTTAGCGGTGCTGAGTGATGAACAGCGTAGAAGCAGCTTAAGGCATGCCGGTGCTATTGAGTTTATGGCACCCGAGCAGCATGAGCTGGGTCAGCTGCTGTTGCAAACAGACGTATATAGTTATGGGGTCATCCTGTATGAGCTGCTGACGGGCGAAGTACCTTTTCCTCTGCCTCAGGGAGCCGGTGCAGAAACGAGTAGGAACCAGGTGCTGCTGGCGCATTTGGAAGGACAGGTGCCGGATGCTATAGCCAAGCGGTCGCAAAGCTTACCGCAGAGCTGGGGAGAGAGCAAGCGTCAGCAGGAGATGCAGGTACCGCAATGGCTGCTAGAAGTGATCTACCGTTGTTTGGAGAAAGCGCCGGAAGCCAGGTATGCCAGTGGCGTAGCTTTGCAGGAAGCTATAGTAAGTGGTAGCTTAAGAGCAGCCGAGGGTTGGGGTAAAACCAGCCCGATAGCGCAGGCGCTGAGTGCTGATGTACTGCAACGCGAAAACGAGCAACTACAACAACAACTCCTCCAACTTCAGCAACAACAGGAAGATAGCCAGCGGCAGCTCTCTGCTTTGCAATCTATTGCCATGGAAGCTGGCGGGCATTTTAATCAGGGTAAGGGTGTGTTTGAACGCAATGAAGGTATAGTGCACCTGCCTAAGCGTTTATTAATTGGCTTGGTGGGCTTGGCGGCTTTGTTTATTGTGTTGTTTATTTATGTATTATCTGCAAAAAAGAACTCCGTATCAACGCCTTCTGTCAATTCTTATACAGCTACAACCAAGGCTTACCATTCACCTTATATTTATCTCAAAAGCTACAAACCAGATACATCAGTAAGGTTACAAAAAGCAGTTCCAGCAGCTATACCTGTAGTAAGGCACAAAATACCGCCAGGTTGGGCCCATAAAAAGTTCAAAAAGAAAAGAAAAAAGTTTTTAGGAATATTTTAAAAGGTTTTCTGTTTTTTTTGGTTTGTGTTGAACAGGATTAATGAACAACAGTACTGCAACTATATAAAGCTAGAAGGCTCATTTATTGCTTGTCATTTAAGCAAGCGTATAATTTTATATATGGCATGAAAATAGCACTGTGATAATTAACTATTTAAATAACTGAAATGCGTAAATTGAAATTACCAGAAATTAATCTGAAAGCTTTCAAATCCAAGTTTAAAAAGAACTTGCATTACTTATCGGAAGGCGGATTTCAGCAGATATATAATCGTATCGACCAATTAGGTATAAAGAAAGGTGTAGATGAACTAGGGATTGATAAGTTTATTATACAATGTGCCATACTGGCAGCTGGTTCGGGTGCTATAACCGGTATAGGCGGTGTAACCAGTATGATTATTGGTGTTCCATTAGATATCATTAACTTGATTACCCAACAATTTCGTGTTACACTGGCTATCTCTTACTATAACACGGGTAGGTATGAAATCAAATTTGCTGATTTCATTAAAATTGTAGCTGCATCATTAAAGGTAGATACCGGAATGGCAATTAGCAAAAACCTGATGGAAGAAGTGGCTGAAAAGCTACTCTTAAATATTGGTTCTAAAACGGCTGAGCGTTTAGTGCCAGTAGTAGGTGCTGTAATTGGCGGTTCTACCAATTACTTATTCATAAAACGAGTAGCCGACTCGTTAAGAAATCCGGAACAAACCGAAAAGGTAATTAAAATATAAGGTTAAGCAATTAGCAGATAAAAAGAAAGGCCTAAAGTTAATTAACTTCAGGCCTTTCTTTTAAGGAGTTTTGTAAACTAAATTAAGCTTCAGCTTCGGGGTAGTCGGCACCTAAACTTAGGTCTTTCCAAGCAGTAAAATTCTCTTTTAAAGAATCAACTTTTTGTAAAGCCAAGTCATAAGCCATTTTACCTAAGATTAGACGAAGTTGTGGAGAATTAGATTCTACTGCTTCAATAATAGCTTCACAACCTCTAATTGGGTCGCCTTTCTGTTTGCCGCTGCCTTCTAAGCTGGTTTTCATGCGGGTACCTACTGTTTCCTGGTAGTCTGCTATTTGTGTTTCTGTTCTGCTGGTAGATCGGCCTGCCCAATCGGTACGGAATGGTCCTGGCTCTATCAGTAGTACCTTAATCCCCAATGGTCCAACTTCTTTCGATAGCGATTCAGATAAACCTTCTACCGCAAATTTAGTGGCATGGTAAAAGCCGGTTGCAGCAAAGCCCACCAAGCCACCAATAGACGAAAAGTTGATAACATGTCCTTTGCGCTTTTCACGCATACCAGGTAATACGGCTTGTGTTACATTAACCAGCCCGAAAAAGTTGGTTTCAAACTGTGCCCTGATTTTATCTTCTTCCCCCTCTTCAATGCTGGTAAAATAGCCGTAACCAGCATTGTTTACCAAAACATCAATCTTACCAAATTTTTCTTGTGCTTTAGCAACAGCAGATTGTACCTGCTCTTTGTTGGTTACATCTAATGGTAAAACCAAAGCAGATTTTTCATAGCCTTCAGCTAAATCTTTTACTTGGTCGGTGTTGCGAGCGGTAATAACTGCATTCCAGCCTTTTTGTAGTACTAACTTAACCAACTCTTTGCCAAAACCAGTTGAGCATCCGGTAATAAACCATACCGGGCTGTTTGTATTTTCCATGATGTGTATCTTTACAATTATTTTTATAATCCTCTTGTAACAGGTAAAACGGTTTGCTTATCTGTTAAAAGCAGATTTTTAATCTACAGCATTTATCAGCAAAAGTTTGATAATTGTATTTGATTACATTGATATGATAGCAACAAATTACTTTAAAAAAGGCACTTAGTTTGGAACAGCATTATACAGGTTTAAACAACTTTCAACATCATTATTTATTAATCAATTACACGGTTGCTCAACTTACTGAAGGTGTTTTGTTACAACATAGTGCTGGTTGGTTGTATGATGGTGTACATGCTGCTAATGTAATTACTGAAACTTTATCTGTTGATGAAGGTACCTTTGCCGTTATAGTAGATAGGCAAGTAGTTGCCACAGTGAAAGTAGAAGGGCAATACCAGCAAGTGCTATTAGCTTGTACATGTCAACAAACTCAACAAGGCCTTTGTGAACATCAGGTACAGGTTTTATCGTTCGTATTACGCAAAGAAGATGTGAAAGCCTTTTTTGATGCTGATCTTCGGTATACCAAATTAAAAAAGGTAGCTGCTGATTATGGCTTGGAGAATGGAACTAATTTAGAGCAGTTTTTTACCATACGCTACACCGATCAGCAGTTAATCGTATTACCTAAGCAAGCATCTCTTCTAAATGCGTCGCCAAGGGCTTTACAAGACATGAGCGAGCGATTATTTGCGACAGACGATATACCTGCAAACCTGAGCCAAGATATAGCCGACGATTATACACGTTGCATTGTGTTACGTCAGCACAAGTACTACAAGCATTTGCTGGTTGAGTTGTATGATGCAGCAGTTACGAAAGAAGGTAAAATCAAGAATCCCTTAACTGCAGTAAACCCTTTAACCTTAATCAGCCCGGATGCTAATGCCTCCGAAATCAAGTTTTTAACAGGTGTTTCTTATTTCCAGCAAGTTACCGATGCTAAACCGTTGGCAGTAATATTAAATCACCTTAAAGCAATCGTCGGCAATCCATTCAATTATGAGATTTATGCACATCGGTTTGATGTTTCTGAAAAAATAACCGCTGTGGCTTTATCACCTTTGCAATTAAACCAGACAACTGAAAATATATCGTTATCAGTTAATTTAGATGCACAATTTTATCAGGTAATTGCTACGCTAATTGTAGAAGGTAAAGTATATAACTTAGGTGATCTACCATTAAGGTACACTTATTTTATTGACCTAAATAATAGGTTATACTTGGTTGAGAACCTGCAAATGCTAGGACTTATACAGCTTTTTAAAGGTAAAGCAGAATTATTAATACACCAGTCACAATACCGGCAGTTCAGGGCTAAAATATTAAGTCCGTTAGAAGAACGATTGCCGGTACAATATACCTACATTAAACCGGCTACTCCTGAGCAGCTGCAGGAACAACAATTCAATAATACACCAGAACGGATTATCTACTTATCTGATTTTGGTAAATATGTTATGATTGTGCCTGTACTACGGTATGCCGAAGTGGAAATACCCATTCGTACTCAGCGCTTAATTTATGCAGTGGATGATAAAGGCGAAGAGTTTTTAGTAAGACGCGATGAAGCCGCCGAGCAGGCGTTTATGGCTTTGCTTATTAAACAACATCCCCTTTTTGAAGAGCAATTGGATGATAGCCTGCAATATTTTTATTTGCACCGGAAGCGTTTTCTGGATGCTGATTGGTTCTTGAATGTTTTTGAAGAATGGCGCAATCAGAACATTACCATACTAGGGTTTAATGAGCTAAGCGGTAACCGCTTGAACCCGCATAAAGTTAAAATAAGTATTAAAGTACTGAGTGGAATAGATTGGTTTAACACCAAAGCGAAAGTATATTTTGGTAAGCACCGCGCCTCCTTAAAGCATCTGCATAAAGCCATCCGTAATAAAAGCAAGTTTGTGCAGCTAGATGATGGTACGCAGGGTATTTTACCTGATGAATGGATAACTCGCTTTTCAGCCTTTTTTGAAGCTGGTAAAGTGCAGGATGATACGCTTATTACACCCAAAGTAAATTTTGCTTTGATAACTGAATTGTATGATCAGGAAATGTTAAGTGAAGAAGTGCGGCATGAAATTGACACCTATCAGCAACGTTTCGCCAACTTTGAAAACATACAGGAAGTGGCAGTGCCGGCTGGTTTGCAGGCGCAACTACGCCCTTACCAACAGCAGGGATTAAGCTGGCTTAACTTTCTAGATGATTTTAATTTTGGCGGTTGCCTGGCTGATGATATGGGATTAGGTAAAACCATCCAGATTATTGCTTTTATACTTTTGCAACGCAGCAAGGTTAAACATAATACGAATTTGCTGGTAGTACCAACTTCGTTAATTTTTAACTGGCAGGCAGAGGTAGAAAAGTTTGCACCTTCTATTAAAATACTTACAACTTATGGACCTGATCGTGCCCGCAATATAGCGAAGTTTGATGCGCATGAAATTGTATTAACCACCTATGGTACATTGTTGTCTGATGTAAATTATTTAAAGTATTATCAATTCAATTATATTTTTTTAGACGAATCACAGAATATTAAAAACCCCGAATCGAGCCGGTATAAGGCAGTCAGGCTTTTACAGTCCCGCAATAAAATTGCCATTACCGGCACACCGATGGAGAATAACACTTTTGATTTGTTTAGCCAGTTATCTTTTGCCTGTCCGGGTTTGTTAGGTGGAAAGCAATACTTCAAAGAAATATATTCGTCACCTATTGACCAGTTTAAGGTAAACCAACGAACAACCGAGTTGCAACAACGCATTCAGCCTTTTTTACTGCGCCGCACTAAGCAGGAGGTAGCACATGAACTGCCAGATAAAACTGAAATGGTATTATATTGTGAAATGCAACTGCAGCAACGAAAAATTTACGATGCTTACGAGAAAGAGTTTCGGGAGTTTATCTCGGCTACAACAAACGAGCAACTTCCTCAAAGCTCCATGCATGTGTTAAAAGGGCTTACCCGATTACGACAAATTTGTAATTCGCCGGCTTTGCTGGGTGATGAAAAACTGCCTGGCGAAGAATCATCAAAAATTAACATGTTGCTGGAACAGATTGAAGTTAAAGCAGCACAGCATAAAATATTGGTATTTTCACAATATGTACATATGCTGGATTTGATAAAAGCGGAGTTAGTTTCCCGAAACATCAGCTTTGCTTACCTAACTGGCAGCACTCGGAACAGGGAAGCAGTAGTAAACGATTTTCAAAATAACTCAAACACTCGTGTATTTTTAATTAGTTTAAAGGCTGGGGGGGCTGGGTTGAATTTGACGGCTGCCGATTATGTGTACCTGGTTGACCCTTGGTGGAACCCTGCTGTAGAAAATCAGGCTATTGACCGGTGCTATCGTATTGGTCAACATAAAAACGTCATGGCTGTGCGGCTTATCTGCCCAAACACGATTGAAGATAAAGTGCAAAAACTGCAATCCACCAAAAAAGAATTAATTAGCAAGCTTATCAAGAACAATGGTGCTATTGTAAATGCACTTACCAGAACCGAACTATTGGATTTGCTGACTGATGATGCTTCGCCTAATTGGGATTACTGATTTTAAGTAGTTCTTCAGCAAAAAGAACAGCCGCCTTATTACGGTAAGCGCCGGTATGCCAGATAATGTACGACTGACGGGTCAGCCGATTGCCGGCAATTGGTACGGCTACCAATTCATTCCAGCCAATCAGGGCTTTTTCATTAATGATACTTACCTGCTCGCCATGTTGCACCAACGATAATAAAGAGTGCATATCATTCAGTTCCATTCGGATGGAAGGCGTAATTTTATGTTGTTCAAATAACTCATCCACAAAGTTACGTGAGCTAAAACCTTTGGCCGGTAAAATCAGGTTTAGGTTTAGTATCTCTTTCAAACTAATCTTTTTCAGTTTAGCTAACTTATTATGTTTAGCAACTACCAGTACAATGTTTGATTTGGATAAAGGCTGCAAATCCAGTTCTGCATCGTCGGTACGGTTATGAAAAGCTAAGATCAGGTCCAGTTCAGATACTTTAAGCTTGCGTTCTAATTCTTCTGGTGCGCCATATTCCAGATTAATTTTCAGGGTAGGGAACCGCTTTGTGAATTCAGGTAGCACCGGCAAAATCAAAGAAGTAAAAGCATATGTAACGCCTATGCGCAATTCACCAGTAATCAGGTTGTTTAAATCAGCAATGGCTTGCTTTCCTTTTTCAACGTTAAGCAACACTTGGCGTGCATGTGGCAAAAATGTCTTTCCTGCTTCGGTTAAGCGTACTTGCTTACCTAAGCGGTCAAACAGCGGCATACCAAGTTCTTGCTCCAGCAGCTTAATTTGTTGTGATAGGGTAGATTGTGTAATATAAACCGCCACAGCTGCTTCAGTAAAGTGCAGCATTTCGGCTGCCTTAACAAAATAAGTTAGTTGCCTAATCTCCATTATCCATCGTTTTTACCTATCAATATCATTAAAACAATCTATTTTACAAATGTATAATTAATCCCGATTTTTGTAAAACGAAATAGCTACAGCAACAGGGTGGATTTATTTAACCGTTGCACTATTCAAAATATATAAGTCATGGATATTTTTCGCTCACTCAAATACCGTAATTTCAAACTGTTTTTCTATGGTCAGTCAGTATCATTAATTGGTACCTGGATGCAGAAAACAGCAGTAAGCTGGCTGGTGTACCAGCTAACCGGATCGGCTGTGTTATTGGGTATTGTTAGCTTTGTTAGCCTTATTCCATCACTTATTTTATCGCCCTATGCGGGTAGTTATATTGATCGGCATAACCGTTTTAAAGTATTAGTAGGTACACAAGTAATATCTATGTTGCAGGCTGGCGCACTGGCTGCCATGATCTACTTCCGGTTTTATAATATGTCGGGTATTATCTTGTTAAGCCTTATTCAGGGTATTACTAATGCCTTTGATGTAACCTGTCGGCAATCATTAATGGTGGAGATGGTAGATAACAAAGAAGATTTGCCGAATGCTATTGCACTAAACTCTACCATGACCAATATGGCGCGCATAGCCGGACCTGCTTTAGCCGGCATCATTTTAAGTACATTAGGTGAAGACTTTTGTTTTATCAGCAACTTCTTGAGCTATATTGCCGTGCTTACTTGCTTATTCATGATGAAGTTGAATACAGCCATAGTGAACAGACCGCAAAAAGATATTTGGACTGAACTGAAAGAAGGTTTCCATTACGTAGCTAGCGACCGAGATATCAGTAGCCTGATTGTAATGCTGACTATCAGCAGCTTGTTTGTGATTCCCTTTAACACCTTGATGCCCATTTTTGCTAAAGATTTGTTTCATGGCAGTGCCAAAACGTTTAGCTGGTTTGAGAGTGCTGCTGGTTTGGGTTCGGTGTTTAGTGCGGTGTATTTGGCTTATTTGAAAAGCAGTAAAGGGCTTATTAAAATTATGGCTGGAGCCAGCTTGCTATTTAGCTTAAGTGTATTATTGCTGGCCTACGCTAAAGTGCTGCCTATAGCATTATTGTTCATGACATTCACCGGCGTGGGTATGATGGCGCAAACATCCTCCATCAATACCTTCATTCAAACGCATTCCGCATCGCACATGCGGGCACGGGCTATTAGCTACTTTGTGATGGCCTACCAAGGCATGATTCCGGTAGGTAGCTTACTAATCGGTTTATTAGCCGGCGCAGTAGGGCCCAGAATGGCAGTATGTGTTGAAGGAATGATTGGCATTGTTGCTACTTTGTGCTTCGTATTATACCGCAATCGGGTTGAGTCCGGACGTATGCTTGGCAGAAAGTCAACTCTCGCAGGTACATCAATTTAATGATCAAAAAAGCTTTAGCTGGTATCAAACCCATATCTTCACTAATCCACCACCTTTGCCTAAAAATGGATCGGTAGTTGGAATAGGCAGATGGGCAATGTTCTGATCGGTTTTTGGCCTCTCGCCTGGTAAACCTTTGTTTACATCCCATTTACGTCCGTCAGGATAAGCGCCTACAATGCCTAAGGCTTCACTACCCAGGTTTTTATGCCCTACACCTGCCGGAATAATAATAATATCACCTGCTTGTACCTGCACCTTCTTTCCTTGCTCGCCACCTAAATGCAGTAAGGCACTGCCCGAATATACACCCAGTACCTCGTGTGAGGTGCTGTGATAATGATGAAACGGGTATACGCCATTTCGCCATGAATTAGTCCAGTTGTTAGCCGCAAAGTGTTTTTCCAGCCACTCGGCGCCAGCACTCTGCCTGTCAGTAAACGCGTTTTTGTAAATCAGTACCGGAAACTTACTATTAGGTATGATGTCATCGTCTTTGAAATGCAGTTGTTCGGGTTCCATAAGTTTGATGTTATTAGTATTGGCAAATGCCGGACGCATCATCCATAAGCTTAATCACGATAGAAATGTTTTCCGTGTAATCATCAGAATGGAGTTAAGAAGTAAAACACTGCTATAATCTTAACAAAGAAACAATATGGAAGTTGTAAGACAAACGGCTAGAAGTACACAAGCTTATAAAGTGTGTTCAGCTGCATAGAATTGTTGTTTTAAAAACAGTATAGTTCCTGAACGGTATTTATTATAATAATGGGTCTGTTATTTACCGATACTCAATACTATATCTGCTCAAGCTTGTAACAAGCTAAATCCCATTAATAAAAATGCTGCTAATATATTCTGCTTTGCTGAATTGCTTTGTTGTGTAAGGTTGTTTGTACAAGTGAAGCTTAAACGAGCCATTCACAACAAGAACAAACAGCTAAGTATAAGACCGAATAAATATTTGAGCAATAAAATTTGATGCTAAGAAAGTTTTACACGATTGATATTCATGATAGAAGTTGAAATAAATACGATAGAAGAATATTTAAATTTAATTAAGCAGAGTAAAGAAGAGAATGTACGTAATGGCAACCAGCAAGATTTCTTATTCAGGGGGCAAATGGCGGATTATCCGTTAATACCTAAACTATGCCGCCTGAAAGCTAAAGGCAATTTGCTGGATGTAGAACGTTTGCTTTTACAAGAGTTTAAACGCACCAACCCTTTGCTGTTGGATAAGCAACAACCTATGGATGATTGGGACTATTTAACCCTTGGTCAGCATTTTGGATTGCCTACTCGTTTGCTGGACTGGTCGTACAATGCTTTAACGGCACTCTGGTTTGCTACCGGATATGCTGATCCCGAGAAATCTCTAATTCAACCTTATTCAGTAGTGTGGATATTAATGGCGCAAGAAGAAGATTTTGCGTTGAATATAGAAGCTATACACCCTTTTGATGTACCTAAAACTAAAATTGTACGTCCGCGCATCATCAAGCAACGCATTAATAATCAGTCGGGGGTATTCAGCGTACCATCATCTCAGGAAATGTTGGATAAGTGTTATATGAATGAAACTGATTCTTATAAAGAAAAGCTGATTAAGGTAAAAATACCGTGTAAAAGATATTGGGATATACGGATCGATATGAATACGCTAGGCGTGAATGCTTTTACTATTTTTCCGGAGCTGGAAGGGTTATGCACTTACCTGCAATGGCGGTATTTTGAATAGAAATAGTAACAAGTAACCGTACTTACTATGGTTTGGTGCTCTTTATAAATATAATTTTATATGAATTTTACTACAAGTTAAATTAGGGAACTACTTATCAACGTTATGGCCTTTGCTGTATAGCTAGACCATAACGTAAGTTAATAAACAATTCTGATTACAATTTTCTTAAGATAAAATAGCTCAAATAAATTATTGAGCTTCAAGTGAGCACTTCACATTGAACAAGTTAAATATCTGCTCAAGTTGCTTAATGATGTTTTCTATCAAGACTTACCGGCATCTGATGTTTATGTAAAGCTGAATCAGCTTGGTCAGTTATGGTAAACTGCCTGATAACGCCTTTTTCCCAAGCATTGGCATCGGGGTCAACACTTGGCATAGGTATATCTGCCCTGTCTTGTTTGTTTTTTGCGGTAGATACATTAAATCGCTTGTCACGATCAGCTAATAACTGATTATTGATCTGACCATCATGAGTAAAGCCCATCATCAGCATAGGGCTACCCATCGGCAGTTTACGGTCTTGGTCAGTATGCCAGGTATGAATGGTTTTGCCATAGGTAGATACCAGTTTCTCCATCAGCTCATGTTCGGCAACTGCCGGCAGCCCAGGCGCAATCAGCTCGCCCGATTTTACTTCGTAATAATGGCTATGCCAAAGTAGTTTTTCTTCTTTGGGGAGAGTTTTAAATAAACGTGCGGTGATAATGTATTCAATACCCATAATCTTGGCATCGGATCCGTTACCATCAAAAATAATGGCTTGGTAAACGTCGTTGTTGAGCTGGGAAACATAATGATGCGCCTCCATTTGTGCATGAGGGTTACCACTATAAAAATGAAAGCCATCTAGGTAAGCGCTAAATGCTTTAAGTGGACTTTTATTTTGCAGCAAATCAGCTCCTGTATTTAAAATTTTGCTTTTTACATCTTTTTTGCTTCCTTCTGCATCTACATAGGAGGATGTGTTTTTACCACCGCAGCCATTAGCGATACAAAGAATACTAGATACTAGAATATTTAGATAAGAACGTTTCATATAATGGTAGTTAATATAAAAGTAAGTTAGCCTTGGGCATCATAACCTGTCAGAACGTAGTGTGTGATAGCTGTTGTCAAAAAGCCCAATTACTATTCCTGATTCCTTTGAAAAAGGTCAGGAGTGAAAGCCAATTAAGAAGGCCGCATCTGTTTTCTTTATGTGTTTTAAAAGAGATTACTTTTTAAGTCCTACAGGAGTGTTGGTCAAAGTACTAGCCAGCAGAAAACCAGTTCCTAATGCTTGATAATTTTGTTGGGTATCGGTATTCAAACCAAGAAGGGGCGGAGCAATAAGCTGAATACCGGAAAACACATAATCTATAATACCGTGCAGCTTAGGGTTAACAGGTTTGTCCATGATTATGAGTAATGTTAAAGAATAAAAGATGTAGTAAGCTCAGGTAGATAATACAAGATTTATAAATTATAAAGTTGCTTTAATCGTTATTTCACCAACCATTTATTATCTGAATATTTTACTCAAATAAATTATGTATGGGCTGTTACTACATCAGTTTTCTCGTGAATGATTTACGATGATGGCCTGCAGATACAGCATAGCAAAAAAATGAAGCGCTAGAATGAATGTTGTATTAGCTTTAACTTGAAATACAAGCGGCGTATCAATGTTTTCATATCTGTAATTAATAGACGGTCAAAATTGTTTTATGATTTTTTATGTGGATAGATTGTAGGCTTCTTTAAGATTTGTTTTAAATTATTAATTATTCTTTTCTTAAAACTCTTTATTGTAACGATAAGTTAATGAGGTGTAATTAATTAATAGTTAAAATAAATTATTGTATAAACTTAAAGTTTGTGAAAGATTTCTGAAAATACACCAAAGATGAAAGTGATGAGTTGGCCGATGCCATTTATGTACGCCATGCGAACCGCCACTTGCACAAAAGGGAGATTTAGATGAAAGCACTAACAGTAATAACGGTTAATAATATTCAACAATGGATTTGATATCAAAAGAAGAATTTGCAGAACTGATTAATTATCATGGTGAAAACTGCATATCAATTTATATACCTACGCACCGCGCCGGGGTTGAAGTAAATGAAAAGCAGGATGCTATAGTTTTTAAAAATGCGCTTCAGCAGTGAATACCAATTTGCAAAATCAGGGCTTAAATTCCCAAGCTATTGAGGGTTTGCTTAAGCCAGGATTTGACCTCTATAACAATGAGATTTTCTGGAATAACCAAATGGAAGGTTTGGCATTCTTTTTAGCTGATGGTTTGGTAAAAACTATTCAGCTGCCTTTTGCTGTAAAAGAAGAAGTTTTTGTAAATCACTCCTTTTTTATCAGTCCGCTACTGCCGGCCATAAGCAACACCGAAGAGTTTTATCTACTAGTGTTAAGCAAGCACGAAGCGAAGTTTTACCAAGGTAATGCTTTTGGGTTGCAACGTGTAGAAGTGGAAGGTTTGCCCAACGGTATGGATGATGTTGTACATTTTGAAGAAAAAGAAGATCAGCAATTGTTTCGTCAGGGTAGTAAAGGTAGTACTAGCTTTCACGGGCATGGTGAAGGCCAATTGGATGATAAAGCCAACTTGGGTATTTACTTTCATGAGGTGGATAAAACATTGTTTACTGAGATATTGCATGATAAACATGCCCCTTTGGTATTAGCAGGCGTGGAGTATTTGATTCCGATCTATAAAGGTTTAAGTAAATATAATTTCATAGCAGAAGATGCTATTACTGGTAACCAAGAGCATGGAAGCCTGAATACCCTTTTAGGCAAAGCTCGTGAGATATTAGAACCTTATTTTAAACAACGCACTAAAAAGGCGCTGCAAAATTATTACAACCAAATAGCTACCCCGCTAACTTCGTCAATGCCTGAAAAGGTGATTCCGGCCAGCTTTTATGCTCAAGTTTCTGATTTATTTATCTGTAAGGATGTGCACTTATGGGGTACGTTTAACGAAGCCGAAAATAAACTGGAGATTCATCAGGAGAAGCAAAATGGCGATGAATGCCTGTTAAATCAGGCTGCTGCTAAAACTTATACCAATGGTGGTGCAGTTTACCTGCTGAATAAAGAGCATATGCCTAAAGAAAGCATTGTGGCTGCATTCATGCGGTACTAATTTATCAATTTAATATTTAACTTATAATATATACTAAAAGGAGGAACTGAATTATGGCACAAGAAGAAGATCAGTTGCAGCAACAAGGCGAAAAGCCTTATGACGAAAAAGAAGGGCTGCAAGAAGCTCATGAATCAGGGCAAGAAATTATAAGCGGAGCTAATGATGAGGACCAATTAGCTAAATTAAAAGAAGCTGCTCCTAAAAACAGCCAAGGTATTAATCCTGAAAATCAGGAAGGTGCAACACCTGATACATACCTTCCGCCAGAAGACAGGCATTAAAAAACAAGTAAACTCTGCTATTTAAATTCACTTTAGTTATAATTACTTTAATTAGAGTGAATTTAATTAATTAATAATAAAACCCAATCAGGGTTCCTAATGTTATCTCTACACTGAATAACAATAAATTGTTCAGTATGCGATACTCTTCAATAACCAAGTACATACGATAGCTGTAAGGCTTATTTATCTTGTTATTACATACTTGCTGCTCATCTTAATTCTAATTCATTTTTAAGTTTTATATAATCAAACAGTAACGTATGTTCTACCATGACAAGAAACTACAGTACCAGGTACGTGTAGATAAGCCGAATCCGGCGTTTGCTAAATTGTTGCAACAAGCAATAGGTGGCATTGAAGGCGAAATCAGAGTGTGTTTACAATATTTATTTCAGGCTTGGGGTAGCCGTGGTCCGGTTAAATACCGTGATATGTTGCTGGATACCGGCACCGAAGAGATTTCACACATTGAAATGCTGAGTACAGCTGTGGCTCTTAACCTAGAAGGTGCTACAAACGAATTGAAAGATAAAGTTGCAGGCGAAAACCCTATTGTAAGCAGCATATTAGGCGGCATGGATCCACGCCATGTACTGTCATCAGGCTTAGCAGCTATGGCTGTGGATAGTAACGGTGTGCCATTTAACGGTTCATGGGTAGTAGGCAGTGGTAACATTGCGGCAGATATGTATGCTAATGTTATGGCCGAATCAACCGGCCGCGTACTAGCTACCCGTCTTTGGGAGTTAACTGATGATTCGGGCATGAAAGATATGCTGGCTTTCTTGATAGCCCGCGACACTATGCACCAAAACCAATGGTTGGCTGTTATAGAAGATTTAGGCGGCGTAACCAGCAATTTGCCTATTCCGAACACCTTCCCGATGAGCGATCAGGTAAGAGAATTTGAATACAAATTTGTATCAACCAATATTGAAAAACCTGCACCTCCTGATGCACGCTGGGCTAGCGGCCCATCTATTGATGGTAAAGGTGAGTTCCAGTATGAATATGCACGTCCTCTTGGTCAAGAACCTAAACTGGCTCCGCCAGATGTAAAAGGTTATGCTCAAGAACAGCAAATGACTGGCGGCATGGACAAAGGTCTGCTTGATAACATCAAAGACACTATACTTCCGTAAATAAGTGTTACATGCCTGCCTGTATTTGCTGTTTCCATGCAAATACAGGCAGGCATTATTTTTAACATCCATTTATTGCTTATTGTTATGACAACTTTTATACCTACAAAGGTTCATGGCGTGCTGGACTACGTTTTGGGTGCAGTAATCACAGCATCACCCTGGCTTTTTAGCTTTACTGATGATGCAGGTGGAGCTGCGTTGTTTATACCTGTTATTTCAGGATCACTGCTGTTAATCATGACCATCTTTACCGATCATGAAGTTGGCTTAGTTAGAGCTATTCCTATCCAGCTGCACTTGGCCATTGATGTAATTGCAGGCTTTACTTTGTTTATTGCTCCGTTTCTGTACGGGTTTTATCCGCATGTATTTCTTCCACATGTGTTGCTTGGGTTACTGCTGATGGGGACTGGTATATTTACCGCACATTCAGTAGTGCTTGATAAAACAGAAGCATTTAATTCTAGAGGGTTTTAACCAACACGCTAAACCAATTTTAAATATCTATGAAAATCAAGAACATTTTTTTAGTAACAGGCCTTATTGCCATTGTGCTTTCAGCTTGTAGTACATCTACTATGATTACTGGCTCATGGCGTAAGCCTAATGCCACAGCTAGTGGATACCATAATATTTTTGTTGCCGCTTTAACCAGCAACATACCGGTTAAGCAATCGGTAGAGAGTGGCTTGCAACAACAGCTTCAGCAAAAAGGCTTTACTGTTGAAAAAAGTACAGATGTGTTTCCGCCAAATTTTAGCACCCAAACTGGCCAAACCAGAGAACTGGTATTAGGAAAAATTCAATCAGTAGGTGCTGATGCTATATTGACCATTACTTTATTAAGGCAAGAAACTGAATCGCGCTATATACCGGGCGGTGGTGCCTGGTACCCGGGAAGGTATGGCTATTATGGACGTTTCTGGAACTATTATAATAATTACTATCCATCTATATACTCGCCGGGCTATTACGACCAGTCGAAAGTATATTACTTGGAAACTAACTTATATGATGCTCGTACCGAAGATTTAGTGTGGGCAGCGCAATCCAAAACTTACGATCCGGCCAATGTAAACAGCTTCATTAAGGATTACCTGAAATCTATCCATGAGCAAATGGTTAAGGATGGATTAATTACCGAGAACGGTACTATGGCTGCGAGACGATAAAAAACAAAAAAAGAGGCCGTCTCATAAGTCAAATATGAGGCGGTTTTTTATTTAGTTATGATTTTTGGTTGGAAGGTTGAGTGAAAGATGTCAGCAGCCGTTTAAGAACCGGGGGATTGATTCTAACAGGTTCTAAAAGTCTATAAAAAGCTTGTTTTCAGGTTTTCCATTTTCTTAGGTTATGTGCGATGGATAATAAGCCGATTTCGACCTCGGCCTTGGACATCCCTTTCAGCAGGAATCGTCTGAAGCCATGGTTATGCTTTAATTGGGCGAATACCGGTTCCACATCGGCCGGCCTTCGTTTCCTGAGGTTGATACCCTGTTCTGTATTCAACCGTTCTTTGGCTGCCTGTTTATGTTGTCTTAGGCTGTGGTTGATCTCAACGACCCGGTTACCCTGTGTAGTATGGCAAACACCACGCATCGGGCAACCTTCACAGTTCTGGGCACGGTAAAGGCTGATCAGTTGTACAAAACCAGATGAAGTGACTCGCTGACCGTTACCGATATGCGCCATCCATTGACCTATCGGACAAACAAGGTAATTCTCCGCTTCGTTATAATGCAGGCTGTCGTTACTGAACGCTTTGATACCGTCCTTTTGTTCCTTATCGAACGTATTGTATTTGATGTAAGCCTCAATGCCTTTTCGCGCTAACACACCGTAGTTCTCATCCGATCCGTAGCCGGCGTCGGCAACAATGGCTTTGGGCAGGTCTTTATATAAGGCTTGGTATTGTTCAATATGGGAAGACAAGGTTTGGTAATCGGTTGAGGTTTGATGCAGGGTATAATTAAGGATGAATTGCTCCTGGGTGGATATCTGCAGGTTATAGGCCGGCTTAAGTTGTCCGTTCAGCATATGGTCTTCCTTCATCCGCATGAAGGTGGCATCCGGGTCGGTCTTTGACATGCTGTTACGGCCGGCTAATAACTTTTCCTGCTCGTCATACCGTGCCAGGCTCTCCGGCCAGTGCTTCTTTGCGTAGTTCAGCTTTTGCTTTACTTTTTTGTCTACGTCTTCTTTATCATCTAAGGCTGCATTGATCTTTGAGATGGTTTCCTTTACTTTCTCCGGGTTGATCTCACTATATTCCAAGGGCGCTGTATCTTTTAGTTCTTCGGCGGCAATGCTTTGCGCATAACCCCACAGTTCATCAAGCTGGGCTTTCATCTTATCTTTATTCGCCTTGATGTTTTTGCCCCATACGAAGGTGTACTTGTTCGCCGCTGATTCGATCTTGGTACCATCAGTAAAAACGGCTTCTTTCAAGGATACGATACCTTCCTGCTCGAGCAGCAACACGATTTGTGAGAAGATCTGCTTTAAGACGCCTGACAACTTCTCGCTGCGAAAACGGTTGATGGTGTTGTGGTCGGGCTTTTTCATCCCTAAAAGCCACATGAAGTGTACGTTCTGTGCCGCCTGTTCTTCCAGTTTGCGTGAGGAATAAGTATTGGTCAGATAGCCGTAAACCAGCAGCTTCAGCATCAGCCGGGGATGGAAACTTGACGCCCCGCCGCCTTTGTACTTCCGGTTGATCGGTTTGACATCTACCGCGTCCACGACCTGTTTAACGATACGGACCGGATGACCTGTCGGTACCAGTTCCTCCAGTTTGTACGGTAAAAACGTTAACTGGTCTGGATCATATTCCTTAAAGACTATCTTGCCTCCCATGTCTTTAAGATACAAAAATCTCCTTAAAACAATAAGAGGCTGCCCTTTTCAGACAGCCTCTTATTTTGTTTTTTATATTGGTTTACTGAACATTGAAAAGCAAACAACTTAAATGAAAACTTTTCAATTCTAAAATGTCATTTTTCTTCTTGTGATAGCTTTTATCAAACTCATGAATTTAAGCTAAGTGTAATATGGCGTATAAAGCAGTTCCTGAAATAGCAATCCATAATGCAATACCTTGCAACAAAGGTTTCAAACCAACTGCAGCTAACACTTTTTTTGACAAACCAGCTCCAATTAAAAACAAGGTAAGTGTTAGGCCAACTTTAGCTATGGTAATTAGGTATGAGCTTACGGCAGCAACAAAGGGCAGGTATGTATTAGCCACCATGGCTATAATAAACACTCCGATAAAGTAAGGAACGCTTATTTTTTTAGATTGATTTTTGAAGATAAAGGCCGACATAAATGCTACCGGAATAATCCATAATGCTCTGGCTAGTTTAACGGTAGTAGCTATCTCCAGCGCATGAGGGCCGTATTTGCTAGCTGCACCCACTACTGAGCTGGTATCATGGATAGCAATGGCGCACCACAAACCAAACTGTGTTTGTGAAAGATGAAGTTGATGTCCAATTATAGGAAAAATAATCAGAGCTATAGAGTTTAGGATGAATATGCAGCCCAATGCTACAGAAATCTGCTTTTCTTCGGCTTTAATAACCGGCGATATAGCTGCGATAGCACTACCACCACAAATTGCCGTTCCTGATGATATGAGATAAGAAGTTTTACGTTCTATATGAAGCCATTTTCCAAGTAGTCCTCCCAAAATCAGAGTACCTGTGATCGATGCAACGGTAAACAAAATACCTGTTTTACCAGCTTGTAATGCATTGTGTACATTCATACCAAAGCCTAAGCCTACTACCGAGGCTTGTAGTAAAAAGTGTGTGGATTTATGATTTAAATGCAGATAGGGGTGCCCGGTAAGCTGTGCTACAGCCAACCCCATAAATAAGGCTATTGCCGGACTAATGAAAGGAGCAAGGCAGAGTACAAGACATGCTATAAAAATTATTTTACGGGTAGTATCACTAACCTGGAACCATGAACTATGTATTTGACGAGAACTATTTTGTTGAGTATGCATAACAATTGTTTTGTGCTTGAATACCCCAAAATGCATCAATAACCGATGGTATTTTCATCATAAAACATGATGTTCAATAACCTGTAGTTATGATGGTAGTAGCTTATCCTTTCATGCTTTTAGCAAACCGCAAGAATATTTCGCTTAAAGATGAGGGCTGACCATGTAATTGAATGAGATGAAACGGACGCTCAATGGTTAAGCCTTTAATATCAATAATTCGGCATTCATTATGGCTCAATTCTTTTAAAATGGCCTGTACCGATATAAAAGCTAAACAGTTACTATGTAGCAGGTAAGATTTTATACTTTCGGTACTACCCAGTTGCATTTCAATTTGCAAATCACTTAGTTTAATATGATGAGATTGCAGCGCATGAGTAATTACCGCCAGCGTACCTGAGCCGGGTTCCCGCAGCAGCAAAGGATAATTTTTAAGTTCTTCAGGCTTGAGAGTATCCTTTTTTATAAGGCGGTTACCAGTTGCACTTACCAACACTAATTCGTCTTTCAGATAAGTTTCATACTTAATCTGTGGGTTTCGGGAGATGCCCTCAACAATACCCAAATTAATTTCTTTATTCAGTAAAGCCTGTTCTATTTGCTCGGTGTTGCCAGTGTACAAACTAACCTGTACATCCCTGAATTTGGCATGAAATTGTGCCAGTGTAGTTGGTATAACATACTGTGCTACCGTGGTGCTGGCTCCTATACGCAACTGCCCTGAATGCTTTTCCGTTAGTAAATTCATGTCATACTCTAGTTCCTGATAGGTGTTCATGAGCTTTTCAGCATAACTAAGCATGAGTTGGCCGGCTGGTGTGAGTACGATAGATTTGTTGCCGCTACGTTCAAACAGTGTAACCTTAAACTGGTTCTCCAGTTCATGAATGTGTTTGGTTACTGCAGGTTGAGATATATGAAGTTCGGCAGCTGCTTTGGTAAAATTGAGTCTTTTAGCTACTTTATAAAATACTTGCAGGCGGAAATCGAACATAATCATTGAACTTTACAAAAGCTTGTATAGAAAAGCAAAAGTAAGATAATAACAATGCTATAGGAGATTAGGCTTTATCTGGACTAGCAGAGCTGCTGGTAATTTTAATGCTTAAGCCTGGTATGTTCTGGAAAATAATAAAGCCGGAAAAAAACAATTCTCTTTCCGGCTTTATGTGATGCTTACTTTTTGCGACGTAAGTAGGCTAAAACGGCGGTAGTTGCTAAGGCTGTTACCAAAACTTTTGTAGCTAAACCTTTAGGGTTGTACTTAAGGTCGGCTTTCCATCCTTTTTCGGCAAAAATGTTTGGAATGTGGCCTTGTTTCAGGTCATCTATAAGGCCTTCAACCACATTAACCCGGTCAGCTAGTAATAAAGGAAGCCAATGTCCATAGCTGGATTCGCTATACTTAAAGGCGTACCGGCGTATAGCGCCGCTTAAGCCTGTAGGTGGCACCGAGGTGCCCAGCACTGCTGATAAGTTAGGCCGCTCGTTTGATTTTAAAATTTCAACGGTTTCCGGCTGTAGTGGTGGGCGCTCCCAGTTTAAGCGTTTATGATCGTCGCCCGTATAATGCTTCATCGGGTGCGTAGGCTCATTGGTTGGATCGGCGTCTATGCCCCAGCCTTTGATATGTGAGTAATTGTTGGTGGTATTTTCCATGACAATATTTTATAGTCGGGCTGATGGTGGAATCAACACGGGTTTAATACAGTTATCCAGTTTTTCTGAAAAGATATGATAAGCCTCAGCCGCTTCTTCTAACGGGAAGCGATGGGTAATGAGAGCTTTCGGGTCAAGACGGCCAGCTTGTATATGCTCGATTAAGCGTGGCAGCAAGCGTTTAACACTGGCTTGGTTAGCACGTATGGTAAGTCCCTTGTTTAATACATTACCTATCGGAACCAGGTTGTCAGTTGGGCCATATACGCCCACAACAGAAACGATACCACCTTTTTTTACTGAGTTAATAGCCCAATGCAATGCAGTAGCCGATCCTGCCTGTAACATCAGTTTACGGCCGGTAATAGTTTGCAGTGCGTTACCTGTTGCATCGGCACCTACGGCGTCAATACAAACATCAGCACCAAACCAATCGGTTGTTTTTTTCAGGAACAGCACCGGGTCACCAACGGATTCATAATTGTAAGCTTCACATTGTGCATAGTTGCGCACAAACTCCAATCGGTATTCCAGCTTATCAATTACAATAACGCGGCCAGCACCAAACAACCAGGCGCATTTGGCGGCCATAATGCCTACCGGGCCTGCACCAAAAACTACAACGGTATCGCCCGTTTTAATGCCACCCATTTCGGCAGCCTGGTAGCCGGTGGGCACCACATCGGTTAATAGCAAGGCATCATCATGGTCCATACCTTCCGGAATTACTGTTGGGCCTACATTCGCGTAGGGTACACGTACGTACTCAGCTTGTCCGCCATCAAAGCCTCCGGCTGTGTGCGAATATCCGAATATACCGCCCACTGCTGTTGCCTGCGAGTTGGATTCATGGCAGTTGCCATACAACCCCTGCTTACAAAAAGCACATTCGCCACAAGCTACATTGAAGGGTACTAAAACAGTATCGCCTACTTTTACTTTGGTAACATCAGAACCTATTTCTTCTACTACGCCAATAAATTCGTGTCCGAAGGTAGAGCCTACGCGTGTATCGGGCACCAAGCCGTTATATAAGTGCAAATCCGACCCGCAAATGCAAGACCGGGTAACCCGAACAATAGCATCACTAGGATGCTGTATTTCAGGCATCGGCTTGTGAGTAACCCTCACTCTGGAAGGGCCTCTATAATTCATTGCTAGCATAATGTGTATTCTGGTTTTATGTAATACTTTTTAACTGGTAATACAACATTAGGTTAGAGCGAATGTTCTTATAGGATAATATTTTTCACTGATGATAAATTATATACCTAATAATTAAGTATGCTTTACAAGAGCTTACAAGACATATACCTTTCGTAAAGCATACTTGAAGCTGCTAGCAGCAATAATTAGTATGATGCTGGTGCCGGTTGGTTGGCTTGTACGTTTACTGTAGTACGATTGATGTAAGGAGATAAAGCAATCAGGATAATTACAATTAGAATAAGGCAGCTAATCATTATGTAATAATCCATAGCGTAGCGCAACGAGGTTTGTGCATGTGCTGTACGAGCTAAAAGAGCATTGGCTACTTTGGTAGCCTGATCGGGTGCCATGCCACGTGCAACAAGTACTTGGCGGTAACCAACCATGCGTTGAACCACTACCGGGTTTAAATCGGTTAATGTTTGCTGAAAGCGATCTAGATGTTCGTTTTGCTTGAAAAGTGAAAAGAAATTAATGAGCGCTATGCTGGTACAAAAACCCATAAACCTGAAAAATACCCCCATTGCGGAAGCCATACTACCCAAGCTTGCCGGTACAGATGATACCATAAAAATAATAATAGGTGTCATGAGCATGCCGGCTCCCATACCTTGTAAAATGAGCGGTATAACGTATTCGGATGGGTTAGCCTGCGTAGCAAACAAGAAGTACATACAAACATGAAAAATCAGCAAAAAGGTAAAACCCATCATCCAGGTAAACCGCATGGGTATACGTATCACAATTAAACGTGAGGAAACTATAACACTCAAAACTACGCCCGATATATTAGCCAGCAGCATATATCCTTGATGAATAGGATCCATCCCCAACACCGCTGCAAAATAAGAGGAAGTAATGCCTAAAGCTCCACGACAGATATATAATATGAATATTAGTAATGCACCAATCCGGAAGTTACGAGACTTGAAAACGGCAAAGTCTAGGTATGGCCGTTTCATTTTAAGTTGTCGAACAACAAAAATGATTGGTAAAACAACAATAGCGATAACGCTTGATAATATACGTTTATCTTGCAACCAGTAGTACTGTTGACCATATAAAAGTACATAGCCTATTAAGCATAGCACCAGTGCATAAATTACAAAACTGGCCCAATCAATCTGGTATAGCGGGAACTTTCGGTTCAGGTGCACATTGTTCATTAAAATAAACAGTAAAATGGTGCCGGGTAGGTAAGCGTAAATTACGGCTTTGTACAATATATTATAATCAAATGCATCAATAATGGGCGCGGTAACTACTGTTGTGAATGGTGAAAGGCATAACAATACGCAGTAAAAAACGGAGTACCCAATTTCACGTGCACGTTCGGTGTGTAAACGGCTAAATATTAGCGTAATGCAAATACTTGTTGAAGCACAATTCGCCATACCCTGTATAAACCGGAAGATGAATAACATGTGCAGGTTATAGGTACGATAACAGATGTAAGAAGTTATCACCTGTATAATGGTGCTGATTAGCAAATATTCTTTTACGGCAATGAAAATGAAAAAGCGACGTTCCAAAGCAAAAAAACTAGCAATAGCGGCATAGAATATTACCATCGAATATTGTACATCGGCTGGTTCAATACCATAATAGCCAGCTGAAGCAGGCCCATCTGCGGTAGATAAGCCAAACAATCCCATAGAAGGCAACACCACCAGTAATATTGCTCCCCGAATGAGCCATTCGGGTGCCCAGGCTTTGAAAACCGGTATTGTATTACTCATCAGACTGGCTTATTGGTTTTTGCGAATAATAACGTTGCAATTCATTCCAGCCCGTAATGGTGCAATAACGGCAGGGCTATCAATAAGCCGGATGCGTACTGGTACACGCTGTACAATTTTTACGTAATTACCGGTTGAGTTATCGGGTGGCAGCAACGAGAAACTGGAACCTGTAGCTGGCGACAATGAAATAATTCGTCCGTTAAATTGGTGTCCAGGAAATGCATCAGCTTCCACTTCGGCTTTGTCACCTACATGCATGTAGCGGAGTTGAGTTTCTTTATAATTGGCAATTACCCATTTGCCTGCATCCTGGTCAACAATAAAAGCCAGGGTTTGGCCTACTTGTATTTGCTGCCCTTCTTGTATGGTTAAACGGCCCATTTTACCATTGTATGGAGCTTTGATAAGTGTATAGCCCACATCCAGTTTATTACGGTTCAATAAGGCTTGTCGTCTCTTGATTTCAGCTTGCAAAACAGCTCTTTGTACCCGTGTATCATTTACTTTAGATAAAGAAGCTTGATAATTATTTAAGGTAGATTGATAATCGGACCGTGCAACAGCCAGTGCTGTTTCTACATTTTCCAGCTGTTGCTGCGTAGCTGATTCTACATCATACAGCTTTTTATAGCGTGCATATTCTTGCTGCTGGTGCCATAAACGTGCCTTGGCAGCTGCAATTTGTGCTTTGTTTACTTGTGAGGTTTGAGCGGAAGTTTGTATGTTACTACCTAAAGCCTGCAGTTGTGCCTGAGCGTTGGCTAAGCCAGCTTCTGCTTCCTGCTGTTGTAGCTGATATTCGCTGTTATCAATAGTTAACAAGGTATCACCCTTTTTTACGTCCTGATTTTCTTCGTAGTTGATTTTGGTAATAAAACCGCTTACCCTAGAAGTAATCGGGTTAATGTATTCTTGTACCTGTGCATCATTAGTTTCTTCGTACAGATATAAATTGTAGATAGCAATACCACCCCAAATGATAAGTGCAAGCAGGATGATACCGGCTATCCAGGCTGTTATGCGGGTAATTAATTTATCCGTTTCGGTGTATTGGTCTTTTTTGCTCATAACTTAAAGGTTGCCTATAACTTTTTGTAACTGATAGTATTGCATTTGTGCGCCTATTTGGGCTGCAGCCAGATCAAATTGAGTTTGGAGCAGTTGAGTGTTAGCCTGCAGCAAATCAGTTACCAGTGATAATTGGTTGAAGTAGGTATTATTGATAATGCGGGAGTTTTCGCTAGCTTGGTTAATGTTGGTTTGCGCTACACTAATTCGGGTTAACGCTTCTTTATAGCGCAAGTAGGCTTCATTAACTTGTTGCCTAATGTTATCCTGCGTATCCAGATGTTCCATTTCCTGCCGTTTGTACTCTAGCTCTGAAGCTTTTACTTTATGCTTATTGAAATAAATGGAGGATATTGGAAATGAAGCTCGTATGCCTGTCATACCTAAACCGTACAAATAGCCACTGTAAGGGAAAAATTGAATTTGTGGATAAGTATAAGCGTAATTGGCAAATAAGCCCAGCTTGGGCGAAACATTAGCTTTAGTATCCTTTACCTGTAAGCGGCGCAGGTTAGTTTCCTGTTCTGATATCTTATTTTCGTGAGCATTACGTAAAGCTATAGCCAAATATTCAGGATATGATTTAATAGAGCTGGAATCTATTTGAGGCATAGGTATCGTAGTAATTAAGGTACTATCAGGCTGCCCAATCAGGATATTTAATTTCTGGTTAGCAATAGCCAAGTCATTCTCAATTTGTACCAGTGAAAGTCTTTGGCGCGATAGCTGTAATTCGGCGCGCAACACATCACTTTTCAACACCACACCGTTTTTCTGCAGTTGCCTGATTTGAGCCAGCTGTTTTTCTTGTTCGGCAATATTACTGAACATTAGTTGCTTGAAAATATTGCTTCGTTGCAAATCCAGATAGTAAGCTACGGCCCGTAATCTTACTTCAGCTGTAGTTAAGCCTTTTTGTTCCTCTCGCAGCTGGTGCTCTGCTTTTTGCTCTTCAATTTTCAAGCTGATTTTACGGCCGTTGTACAAATTCAGGTAAGCATCGCCGCCTAAACGATAATAGGTATGCAGTACCGGATACTGAGTAGGAGTATGCAGCAGCCCATTTTCAAAAATGGGTAGGTTGCTTACATAATCATATTCACCGGCGGCATTAATGTCTGGTAGGCGTTCGGCTTTTGCATCTTTAATATCCTCGGCACTGCTTTGCACGTGCAGCTGTTGCATCTGTATGCTTCTGTTATACTGTTCGGCTTTATCCCAAATCTGCTGCAAAGTAAGCTTAGCTCCGGTTGGGACAACAGTTGGTTGCTGGGCAAATACTGCTTGACTGGCAGCCAGCCAGCCAATTACTAAACATGTTCGTATTATTGAGTAACACATCTTTATTACTATGTAAGCAAAGTTACTACGATAACAAGTGTGTGGTTTTATGTAAATTGCCGAAAAATTGATGATTCCAGCCAGTTAACATGGAGCAATTAACAACTCAAGAATACCTGATACAAATTGACAAGCACCCTAAATCGGTATATGTTCTGCATGAAAGAACAGAAAGACGGTTTCCAGTGCACCATCATGCTAAAGGTCAAATCACTTATGTAGAAGGGGGAGTAGCTTACCTTCATGTGGATGATACGGCTTATATTATACCCGCTCGGCATTATGTTTGGGTGCCTTGCGGGCTCAATCATTTCTTAAAAGTAAGGCATTCAGCTTCAGCTATACGGTCAATTTATTTTTATACTTATGATGATGATAGTTCGCCTTTTTACAGTCGCATGGGTATTTATCCTGTAAATAATTTACTCCATGAAATGATGATTTATACCGGGCAATGGCGCGGGCATATTCATCCGGAAAGCCGGCATTATTCTTTCTTTACAGCCTTAAAAAACTTGCTGTCTGTTTCAGAAACTCAGAATCTGCCCATCGTTCTGCCTACTACGCAGAACGATAGATTACAGCCTGTATTACAATACTTGGATACCTATGCTGCGCAATTACTTACTTTAAGTACAGTAAGCCAGAAGTTTGGGTTAAGTGAACGCACTTTGTCACGCTTATTTCAATCAACTTTAAGTATGTCTTTTCTACAATATTTAAAACAGCTCCGCATGGTAAAAGCTGTAGAATTGATGTTGCAAACTGATTTAACACTTAGTCAAATTGCTTTTGCTACCGGTTATGGGAGCATTTCTGCTTTCAGTAATACTTTTTACCAGCAAACCCAAATGCGCCCTTCTGAATTTTTACATACCATAAAGTAAAAGTATTTGCTAATATTTTTGGTAATTTGAATGTGTATTTGTAATTTTACATGGCTAAGTTGATTAACTACTTTCTGAACACTGGTAAATCTGCCAGCTTCTTTAACCAATAAACAAAGTGTTTTTGATAAAAGAGTAGCATGGATGTTCTTTCCTGTGCTGTTTTCTGCTGCTTAATAGTTGTTATTACTATAATACTTTATAATTTATTTTTATAACCCTTTTATTCTAAAACTATGTCACAATTTAATGTTGCATTTCAAATTACTATGCGCAACGAAGGCGGGTACGCCAACACACCTGAAGATGCGGGCGGTGAAACCTATAAAGGCATTGCCCGGAATTACTGGCCCTCATGGGCCGGCTGGCCAATTGTAGATGGTGTAAAAGCAAAGCATCCAGCCAAATTGAATACCGCGCTAGCTAGTAGCACTGGTTTGCAAACCCTGGTAATGTCTTTTTATAAAAGCAACTTTTGGGATGCTATGTTTATGGATGCTATGCATGATCAGCAACTGGCTAATCAGCTTTTTGATACTGCCGTTAATATGGGTATAGGAACAGCAGCCAAAATTTTGCAAAAAGCAATCAATCAATTGAGACCTGGTACATTAGTGATTGATGGTCAAGCCGGACCTAAAACAATAGCAGCTGCCAATGCCATAGATGCCGAGGTTTTGTATAAAGCTGTTTGTGAATTAAGAAAGCAAAAGTATGAGGCTATTATCCAGGCAAATCCTTCGCAGGTTAAATTTTCCCGTTCTTGGTTTAGCCGTATCGTACCGTATCAGCATCTTTCCTGATTTTACAGTAATTTATCAGGCGTAATTGGCAACTGCCGGATCCGCTTACCTGTAGCATGATAAACTGCATTTGCTATAGCTGCTGTAAAACCAATCAGTCCAACTTCGCCTAAGCCTTTGGCACCCATCGGGTCCAGATAATTGTCAGCTTTATCAATAAAGTGAATGCCCATCTGCGGTATGTCGGCATTTACTGGTACATGATACTCGGCCAGATTATTGTTTACATAACGGCCGTAGCGATGGTCAACCACACCTTGTTCCATTAAAGCAATACCAATACCCCAAACTGCCGAACCTAAAACCTGGCTTCGGGCTGTTTTATGATTCATGATTTTGCCGGCATCAATAACTGAAACAATCCGGTTAACTTTAACCATGCCCGTTGTGGGGTGTACTTGTATCTCAATAAAATTAACACTAAAAGATTTACCCGAATGTTGCTGCGTTTCAAACCCTGGTTTGGATTGAACAGTGGCTTCTAACTCTGTTAATTGATGCTGGCGCAATAAATCAGTATAGTTGCTTGATGATACATTATCTGTGTTAGCCAATGTGGTAAACTTCTGTTTTAAAGCTATAGCAGCATCATGTACAGCCGAGCCGGTTGATGCTGTAGTATGTGAGGCAAATTGTGGCGGCGCCATTGGGTAATCGGCATTACCCCATTCAATAGTAACATGACTAACATCTACGCCCAAAGCATCGGCAGCAATTTGAGTAAGAATAGTGATAGAACCTGGTCCGGTATCAGCCACCGAGCAACGGATAAATACCTGACTATTGGCTTGGATGCGTACACTGGCCGATGCTGGTGCACGTTCCGCTTTATAAATACCCATGCTCATGCCCCAACCCATCAGCATACCATTACGTTGCATGGAGCGTGGAACAGGATTGCGTTTGCTCCATCCAAATTTTTCAGCACCTATTTGGTAGCATTCTTTCAAGTGGTTGCTTGACCAGGGTTTGTTGTTGTTTAAATCTATATTGGCAAAGTTTTTCAATCTTAACTCCAGCGGGTCCATCTTTAGGGCATAGGCTAGCTCGTCCATGGCTGATTCCAGCGCAAAAGAGCCGCTGGTTTCACCGGGGCCACGTGCAGGGCAAGGTGTGCTTACATCTAATGGTACCAGTTTGTAGGTGGTACTCAGGTTAATACAGTTGTAAGCTGATTTGGTAGGTTCAACAATACGTTCATTAAACTGCTCATAACTGGATGTGGAGCCATAAGCCTTATGGGCAATGCCGGTTATAGTACCATCAACCTGAGCGCCTATACTAAATTTTTGCAGCGAGTAAGGGCGGTAACCAACCATATTGAATACTTGGTTGCGCGCTAGTACTGCTTTTACGGGTTTGCCTACTTTTTTTGCACCCAGTACGGCAGCCATTTCCTGCGGCCATACTCTGGACGAGCTTCCGAAAGCACCGCCCACATATTCTGATATAACCTGTATGTTTTCGGGTGGTAATTCAAAATACTGTGAAATGCTTTGTTGTGATGATTTTACACCATTTGATTTATTGAGCAGCATGAGTTTATCCTCAGCCGGCCAATAGGCTATAGTAGCATGAGGTTCCATAGGGTTATGCACCTGTAATGATGTTTCGTATTGCTGCGATATCTTTACGGGAGCTTGCTGCCAGGCATCGGCCTGCCCGCGTGTATAGTCGGAAGGTTTGGCAGGAATAATAGCATTTGGTAATTGTTCGTGTATATCGGTGTGGTGAGGTTCTGCGCTGTATGCTATTTTAACCAGTGAAGCTGCATGTTGTGCACGTTCAAAGGTATCAGCAATTACTAAAGCTACAGGTTGCATATTAAAATGAATCTGGCTGTCCTGAAATAATTTAAATTCCTGACCTGCAAATATGGGAAGTGTAGCAGCCGGGTTTTTCTGGTAACCAGGAACTTCGGGACAATTCAGGTGGCTTATTATACCCAACACGCCAGTAGCTTGTTCGGCAGTTTTAGTATCCAATTTAGTTATATGACCTTTGGTGATGGTACTGGTAACCATAACACCATAAGTCATGCCGGGTAAATCATGCTCGGCGGTGTATTTGGCTTGGCCTGTTACCTTTGCAACACCTTCAACACGATTCAAGGGCTGGCCCACAGCTTGGTTAATTACCGGATGATTCATAACAACAATATTTTATGCACCTGTATTTATCAGCAAACACATTTAACTGGACTTTGTTGAAGTTTTTCATTTTAACAAAAACTAAAAACCAGCTTAGCTTGTAAACTTTAATACGTCACGCTATCTGACACTGCTAGATCATCTTTTACTCAAATATTTTGGTTTATGACAATTCATGTTTACAATCCCGGCAATCACGAAACCGTAAAACTTCATGCTTGGGAAGAAACTAAAAACGGACAGTTAGGCTGGCATATTTGTGTAAATCCGGATGAAGATATTTTTATAGTACAGTGCAATGGCCAATGGGAAGTGACAGAAGGTAAACCGCTTGATCCTGATTTGCTGGATGAATTAGGAAAGTGTTTACACCCATTAGCTTTAGTAAATACGCTTCACCTACGGCGTTTAGCAGCAGTTTATAATTAAAAATAACTTCAATATATTATGGCAAAGTTAAAAGAAGAAGACCAACAAAAATTGGGCAGTACCGAAAAGACATCAAAAGAAGAACCTAAAACAGATCTTCCGATGAGTGAACGCGATGAAGAAAAGGAAGCTGAAGCTCGTACACAAAAGCTGGCTAAAAAGGCACAAAAAACAAACATTGGTAAATAACAAAGCAAGTATTTAATTACTTACCAAAGTAGTACGCTGTCGTAATGTTCATCAAAATATTTTAATAAAAATCTACTACGCTGATACTCATGAGCGATATTGCCAAGCGTTTTCCACAAAATCCTTTACTCCGCCCAGCAGATTTGCAACCTAGTAGTGAAGGTATGCAAATCATTTGTCTGCTTAATCCGGGTGTGTTTACCTTTCAGAATAAAACATGGCTCATTGTGCGGGTAGCTGAAAATACAGTGGCTAAAGAAGGTGTAATTTTTATCCCGGTTCTGAATGATTTGGGAAAGATTGATATTTTAGAAATTCCGGAAGGACACCCGGAACTGATTAATACTGATCCGCGTGTAGTCAAATACATGGGGCTAGATTATCTGACTACCTTATCGCACCTGCGCCTGATGTGCAGTGATGATGGTGCTAATTTTTATGAGCCTGACGGTTACCCGCCTTTGTTTGGCCAAGGTATGTTACAGGCTTATGGTGTTGAAGATTGCCGGGTAACTTTACTGGAAGATAAGTATTATCTTACTTTTACGGCTGTATCAAGTAACGGCGTTGGGGTAGGTATGCGAACTACTACAAACTGGCAGCAATTTGATTCGTATGGCATGATTTTGCCGCCGCATAATAAAGACTGCGCTATTTTTGAAGAAAAGATAAACGGCAAGTATTACGCTTTGCACCGCCCCAGCAGTGTAGATATTGGCGGCAATTTTATATGGCTGGCTGAATCGCCGGATGGCATACATTGGGGAAACCACAAGTGTATTGTGCGTACCCGTAAAAGTAATTGGGATAGTGCACGGGTGGGGGCTGGTGCTGCGCCCATTAAAACCGAACACGGCTGGCTGGAAATTTATCACGGAGCGAATGCAAAGCACCAGTATTGCCTAGGTGCCTTCCTGCTCGATTTAAATGATCCTTTTAATGTGTTGGCTCGAACTACAGACCCAATCATGATTCCGACAGAACCATACGAAACAAGTGGCTTTTTTGGCAACGTGGTATTTACCAATGGGCATGTGGTAAATGGCGATACAGTAACTATTTACTATGGTGCAGCTGATGAATTTGTATGCGGCGCTACTTTCTCTATAAAGGAAATACTTTCAATGCTAGAGTAAAGGTTGTTTTATTTGCTACCAGGTGCCTTGTTCCAGTTTATCAACTTTACGGCGGATTAAGCGATTACCTAGCTTAATCCCCTTTAATTCTATAAAGTGGTAAGCGAGCTTAGCTAATACTGAACTGATTGATAATGTGAGGAGTAACAATATAAAGAACTGTACATATACATTGCCAGGCAGTTGTAGGTAGTCGGCAAGCACGTAAATAACTATAAAGTGTATTAAATATAAACTGAAGCTAATTTCACCGAAAAAACATGTAACCCGGTTGTTTAGTATTTTTACAGGGTGTTGTGCCATCAAAAACACATTCACAGTGAAAAACATAGCAACAATTGCGTATTCGGGTACAAGGTTATATGGGTCAAATGAAACTCTGAAATAAGCAAATACCGCTAGTAGTAAAAGAACACCAGCTAAACCAATATACGTTTTTGTGCTACTTTGAATGCTATAGTTTTTCAAGGCGTAATATAAAACTAAGCCCAACATAAATACAGGCGTTTGGTTGGGAAACCAAAAGTACAGGAACCAGTTTTCGGGCGTTTGATAATCCTTGCCCATACTGGTTAAAACATATCTTATAGCAACTTTTAGAATAAAAGTAAGCACTAGTAAAGTGATAAACCAAATAGTAGCGCTCTTTAACGTTTTTATTCGGGTAAATAAAAATGGCACACAGCAGTAAAAAGCCATTTCAACACCAACTGACCAACCTCCTGGTGGCAAATAGTTAATGGCACCAGGCAGAAATCCATTTAAGTACAATACATTCGCTAACATTTTCCAAAGCACCAAGGGCTTACCATCATTATAAGCTGGTATTTGATAGCAAATAATACCATACACCAGTGCTGCCAGATGATACATTGGACTAATCCGAAAAAGCCGCCTGATAAAAAAGTTATAATTTGTATGTTCTCCTTCAGTTAAAACCCGATTGTTGTAGGATAAAGAAAGCGTGAAAGCACTGGTGACAAAAAATAATTGTACACCAAATGCTCCTTTTCCACATATATACTTGAAAGTTTCTGGCAGTCCATCTATAGCTGCTGATATATGCACTACAATAACCATTAATACAGCTATTCCACGAATAGAATTGATGTAATCAAGCCTGCTGGTTTTTGTATTATTCATTAAGAAAGATGTAGGTTGAAGTATTGATCATAGTGCATCATGAGCTTTCATCATTGCATACGTTTACTGTATTTAAAAGTTCCAGAACCTAGTTTAAACATTTAATTGTATTTGATGCCTGCTATAATGCTATGGTAATATGTTCTTATTAACAAAAGTGTTAACTCTATTTAATTATACCTCCACCTTCAAACGAGCATCTTTGCTGGTTACTTCAAATAGTTCGCCATGTGGCACCATGGTAATTTGCCCAAATTCCTTCAGCAAGGTACGGTAAGCATCGGCTACAGGCCGTGGGTTACGATTTAAATCATACAAACCACAAGCGTTAATGGTGCCCTTTTTTTGAGATAGCTCTATATCCCAATCAATTTGGTCAGTTAAGCTATACCAAGTAAAGCCTAATACAGGTACACCGCTTCTGCGCATCTGCAAAATGTTAACCCATTGCTTCCAAAGCCAGGTTGGAGCAGTATGAGCATCAAAGGTGTTAGTTTCGGTATGCATAACCGGCTTTTTGTAACGTTGGTAGTATTCTTGTGTAATATTGTACCAGCCCATTATATCTTCAGCAATAACAAAATTTCCGTCAGGTAATAATATCTTTTCGTTACGGCCATAATAATCATTTCCCATAATTTGATAACCTGGCGGCTCGCCAGCCATGAACCAATTATACTCATCACGTGTGAGGCCGTTATCCATCAGGTACATACATACGTCTGAATCGGGTGGATAGGCGTAAAGCAAGTCTAATGCAATTAACCTTTGTTTGTTAAACAGTTTGGTTTTTGCGGATGGCGTAGCCTTAATTTCATGTAGGTATTCTGCCGATTCACTTTGGATGATAATAGCGTTTGGATGGTATTGAGCAATACGTTGAGTAGCCAGTATACTTGCTGCTGCCAAGTGCTTAATAGCGGTTATAAAAGCCTTGTCTGATTGAAGCTGCTCATTCCATTTACCTTCCAGTGCACTATTCTTGGCTGTTACAAAAATCTCATTTACCGGTGTGTAGTGGCGTACCCAAGGATAACGCTGGGCCACTTCAGCAGCATATTGTGCAAAATGAATGGGCAATTCTGGATTTTGAAAATTATCCAGCCAATTGGGTAGGCCAAAATGAAGGAGATCTAAAATAGGCGTTATTTCCAAACGCTTCATTTCGTTCATTACCTCATCAGCAAAACTCCAGTCATATTTATTAGGGCCTAAGTGAATATTGTGATAGGGCAGGCCGTAACGTAGAAATTTTAGTCCTAAATCTTTTACCAACTGCAGATCTTTTTTCCAGTGGGTATAATGTCCGCACTCCTCTAACTGGTCGCGACGAATAGCACCATGATTGATAGTAGGATAGGAGCATTCAATACCTGTGGCAAACATAAAGTTACCACTGTAGCCATCTGGTAAACCGTTGCCCGATGAGCCTGCTGCGCCGCCATACTGATCGCCATCATGCCCTTTATTACCAAACTCTTTTTTGATAATGCTCAGAAAATCTGCCATAAATGTTTGAATAAATATGTTTAAGTAGTAGCTAGTGGTTTAACGTGCAGCTGCTGGGTAGTGGCTAAAAACTGGTCGGCCACATGTAGGGAAACAGCCATTATAGTAAGTGCTGGGTTAACACTTAATGAGCTTGGAAAAATTGAATTATCAGCAATGTATAAATTATGTACATCAAAGCTTCGTCCATTAGCGTCAACTACACAAGTGTTACGGTCGGTGCCCATGCGGCAGGTACCAATAGTATGCGGGTTGCGGTTAAATGCCCAAACGTTGTAAGCCCCTGCTTTGTCCCAAATGGCACGCATTATGTTTTCGGCGTGTGCAGTAAGCCGTTGCTCATTTTCATTATTAGTAAAGTAAATTCTGGGCTTAGGCAAACCTCGGCTATCTAATTCATCAGATAGCTCCAAATAGTTGTTGGCTGATGGTAAGCATTCGCCTAAAATATTGATTCCAGCGGTGTGATTGTACCCACGCATATGATGCTTTAAACGCTCTCCCCACAAACCCAAACCACGTGCTGCCTGTGTAGCATACGTTAGTGGCATAACACCGATAGATTGCAACAGGTATCCGCCGGCAAAGTTGGCATCTTTTGGTCGGTGTGTATCTTCAGAAATTAAAGCGCCGGGTATGCCTTTGTAAGGCCGAATGTCTTCATTAAACTGTCCCCACAGCTGCATACCAGTATGCGCCATAAAGTTTCTACCTACTTGGCCGTTGCTATTGGCTAATTGATTAATCAATAATAAGCGTGGCGTTTCAATAGCACCGGCACATAAAAAAATGTTACGGCACTTTTGCCGATACTCCACACCGGCATGTTCATAAACCACAGCCGTTATTAAACCCTTATCATCCTGTTCAAAAGTTTTCACAAAGCTTTCCGCCCTGATTTCGGCACCATGATGTATAGCAAGTGGTAAAAAAGTAACATCCATACTGGCCTTGGCTCCGGTACTGCAACCAGCCTGGCAATAGCCGCGGTTGGTACAGGCGTTACGCCAACCTATATTCGGTTGGTAATAAGGTGCAGATACTGCCGCATTAGCAGCCGGCGAGGTGCGAATACCCAGCGCATCACATCCTTTTTTCATTAACTGGGCTGCACCATTAAGTGGCAAAGGTAGTAGGGAATAACCTTGGCTTCGAACTGGTCCCCAAGGGTAAGGTGTTGGGCCAGATATGCCTAAAAACTGCTCTAGTTCATTAAAGTAAGGTTCGAGTTGCTGGTAGGTTAAAGGCCAGTCAACACCTACACCAAATTCTGTATACAATTTTAAGTCATCAGGCATAAGGCGGGGAGTATAGGCAGTGTAATGCAGGGTAGAGCCGCCTACACCAATGCCCGAATTATTACTACCAAATTGAACCGGGCTATCACCTGCACTCAGGCGTTCATCTTTCCAGAATAACTTTTCTTGATCGCGTTCATCTGTGCTGAAATCTGTATCAGGCTGCCAGAATTTACCGGCTTCCAGCGCAACTACTTTCAGCCCAGCCTTGGCTAATCGTGATAGTAAAGGTGCGCCACCTGCTCCTGTGCCAATAACTACAGCATCTACAACTTCGTGAGTGCTGTAACGTTTCATTTGGCCTTTTTGTCGTAGTATATTCAGCACGTTCTCGTTTGATGGCGTGCTTTTTTTCGTATCTGCTAAAATCATGTAAGTTAATTTTACTGCGTAGGCGGTTCAATAGGCTCTAGTTGGTTCAAACCTATATGCTGCCAGCCAGCTGCATCAGCCCATGATACATCGCCTATTTCATCCTTTGCTGCCGGGTGGCAGTAATAGGCGGCAGTAATGGTAACTAATAACTCTTCAAAGTATCTTGTTGCATTTAAATGCTGCCAAATTGGGCTGTTTACTTTTCCTTCCTGTACGGCTGCTAATATCTTATCTTGCTGGATAGTGCTTAAGGCAGTAAAGCTTTGTTGATATAAGTGTTCGGCAACTTCTTCAATACCCTGCATTCCTTGGGTATGAGCTGTCTGGTCATTTGGTAAAACATCATAGCGCCAGCCGTCACCTTGTTGGCGTTCCAGCTGCAAATCCAAGGTGCCGGCTAAGTCAACTTGTATGGCATCAGTATCTTGTGGTATCAAGCGGCTGCACACGGCCTGTAAAGTTTTGAATAAAGCTGCCGAAAAGAACTTTGGTTCTGTTACTACTGGTTCTTCCATGCGTTTTGTTAATACCTGCTTTGTTTGCGGTGTTACATAAGGTGTGTGCAGCAATTTTAAGCTGCTTCCAGGCATGTAATGATCATTGCGCATAAAACTAACTGCTTGTTAAGAATCGCTGGACAGTTTTCCACCAGTAATTTCAATAAGGCTGCCGGTCATGAAGCTACTATCGTCTGATGCCAGCATAACGTACATAGGCGCTAATTCTTCAGGCTGACCAGGGCGACTAAATACCGTTTCGTGCCCGTAATTGTTAATTTCTTCTGGCGGCATGGTGGCGGTAATGTTAGGTGTCCAAACTGGTCCAGGAATCACACAGTTTACTCTAATGCCTCTTTCACCCAAATTAAGTGCGAGCGATTTGGTAAAGGCATGTACTGCACCTTTGGTAGCAGAGTAATCTATCAAGATCGGGATTCCGGTTTTACCCACAATACTGCCGGTGTTGATAATAACACTACCTTTTTGCAAATGCGGCAGGGCTGCCTGCGCCATAAAGAAGTAACCGAAAATATTAGTGCGGAAGGTTCTGGTCAGTTGTTCTTCAGTAATTTCCTCTAAGCTTTTTTGCGACATCTGGTAAGCAGCATTATTAACCAATATATCCAGCTTGCCATATTCTGCCAAAGTTTGCGCTACAATTTGGCGGCAGTTTTCGGCTTCGCTTACATCGGTTTTAATGATTAAGCATTTACCGCCATTAGCCTCGCATAAGCGTTTGGTTTCATCGGCATCTTCATCATTACTGTTATAAACAATAGTAATTTCAGCGCCTTCTTTTACAAAGGCTATTGAGATAGCACGACCTATACCAGTAGCGCCACCCGTTATAATAGCTGTTTTACCTTGTAGTTTCCCTGCAGCTTTATAAGTGCTCAGGTCGCTAAACGGCTGTATGTGCATTTCCGATTGCTTAGGTGGGTAAGGAAGTACTTGTGCTTTAAACTCTTTTGATAGAGGATATTGATCAGGTGTTGCCATAAGTAAAGTGTTGAAAAGATAAAACTTTCGCTACATCAACCATCAAATTGAAAATATGTTACGAAAAAGTACAACTTTACTCGTTACAAGTAGCATTATACAACTAGGTTGTTTATTTATGATAAAATGCAGTATTTTAGGTGCTTATATGATGCACGAACCTATCTTACAAACTTCAAGGCTTACACTAAGGCATTTTATGCTGGATGATGCCAGCTTTGTATTACAACTATTAAATAGCCCTACCTGGCTGAAATATATTGGCGATCGGGACATCAAAACTTTGCAGGAAGCACAAAGTTATTTGGTTAATGGTCCATTGCTAAATTATCAGTTGCATGGCTTTGGTATGTGTGTGGTTTGTTTAAGAACGGATGGTACACCTATAGGGATGTGTGGCTTAGTAAAACGAGATGTTTTGCCTGAACTGGATTTAGGGTATGCCTTATTGCCAGAATATGAAGGGCAGGGGTATGGTACAGAAATAGCCCGCGGTGTACTTCAGTATTATCAAGCTAAGTTAGGTTTGAAACGACTACTAGCTATTACTATTGCTGATAATATAGCTTCTATACGGGTGCTTGAAAAGCTAGGCTTTCAATTTGAAAAAACAATTACCTTGAAAGATGATTCAGACGAATTAATGTTGTTTGCTGCTCATTTTAATGAGAAGGGTACTCCATAATATTTTGATTAAACTTTTCTCTTTACAGTTGGTCATATTATACAATACTGATTACTGTTATGAAAAGTACATTAAAATTATTGATAGGATTAAGCTTGGTTACAGGTTTATTTTCATCATGTGCAGGCGAGTATTATGTAGCCTCACGACCTGTAGCTCCTTATTACGCCCGTCCGGTAGCTCCTTATGCCGGTGCTGTTTGGGTTCCAGGAGAATGGTATTATCGAGGTGGAGGATATGCTTATAGAAATGGTTATTGGTCACGTCCGCGGCATGGTCGTGCTTATATAGAGGGCCGTTGGGAACAGGGCCCACGTGGGCATGTATGGCGTCACGGTTACTGGCGTTAAATAGTTGTAGGCGTTACTACCAGAAATTGAGTAATTTCTGGTAGTAACGTTTTTATCAATAAGCAAATAGGTGATTATGGTAATTTCACCTTAAACAATCTGAACGGATACTCTACTTTATTCTCACCATGATTGTATTTTTTAGCCCGGTTAATCTGTGAGCAAGTCAGGTATAAATAACCATCTGGGCCTATGGCAAAAGTGTCTGGCCATATCAGTCGCTTATCCTGCACTAAAGTTTCTAAGTGGCCATTAGACGTTACATAGCGTATAGCTTTGTTGGGCGAATCGGTTAAGTACACATTGCCTTTGCTGTCAGCAATCATACCATGTGATATGCCGGTTTCACTCACCAATTCCACATGTTTAGAAAGTTCGGCATCCGTAAGGGATCGGTTTGCCAGATAATCTACAGCAATGCGATACAGTTTAGTTTGATTGATAGCTCTAAAGTAAAAGTATTTAAAATCATGAGTAAGTGCAATACCATTCACGTTCGAGCTAAAAGCTTTTCCTCTATCATCCACTACATCTTTACCATCCAAATGCAATTTAAAACCAGGTTCAGCTTTAGTTGATTTATCTTCTTGTAGTACCTGACGGCTTTTACCTGTCTTTAAATCCAGTATTATGATAGAAGAAGTTTTAGGTTCTGATAAGTAGGCTAATTGACGCTTGGTATCAATCCGCACATCATTCAACGCAATTTTTTCACGTGGTAAATCTTCAAAGCGATACACATGTTCTACCTGATTGTTGGATAGATTAATTTTTAAAAGCTTTACGCCTGTGGGTATTGTAGTACCATCCATAGGGTTAGCCGGATCAAGTATCCACAAATTGTTTTGATCATCAGGCCAGGCGGCTTGTGCGTTTACAAAATGCCGATCGGCTTGAGTTGAGTCATATTTGTTCCATTCAGCATCTGGATAGGGGCGGCGCTGGCCATTCACCAGTTCAGCCACGCCATACTCATACGGCATGTGGCGCGGAAAGGTAATGAATATACGGCCAGTTTGCGTAACTGCTACGCCAATAGGTTGATAATGGCCGAACTGTGCCACTTCTATCAGTTTAGCTGATTCCTGTTTGTCTGGCTGTGCATAGGCAGTTAATGTAGTCATGAGTAGGGTAGTGTAAATCAGAACGAGAGCTTTCATTGCATCGCTTTTGTGTTGGGTTTATTTTGAACGTTTTAATCAGGAGTTAGTTTACCATATCTAATGAGAAGAGGTGTTTATACTGCCTGTTGCTACATAAACATTTATCATAATGTTAACACTTAAAAGCGCCGAATGTATAATTTGTAATATTTCAGATATAAAAATCAACAATCTTTATAGATAATTGCTGAAGTGATTATATTTGCCCGATTAGCGCTTTGAAAAAACGTACGGCCAAAATAGCTGCATCCTGGATGCTTTTACTAACCTTCTTGGTAGGGCAGGCTATTGTATTTGGGCATACGCACGTTTTAAAAAAAGCAGATTATACTACAAGCACTAAAAAGAACAGAGCAGGAGCAACTACTGATGATCAATGTCAGATTTGTCATCAAAGCAGCCATGCGCCTCTTTTTCTGCAAACCTTTCATTTTCATTTCTGGACAATAAGCAGCAGTTATGCTTACCTTACCTATACACCTGTATATGAAGGTGTAAAGCTGTTGTTATCGGGTAACCGCGGGCCTCCGCAGTGCTAAGCTTCCTTATACCGTGCAGTTCTTCAAATTGAGGGCTGTGGCTTTATTTTACCCTATTTTATTGTTTATTACACATTTATGAAACTGAAATTTCTATTCAGCTTACTGCTGTTTACTATACCTGCATTTTTATTTGCTGCCAATTTAAGCTCTTTTACCGGTACGGTAACTGATGCAAAAACACACCAACCTTTACCTGGTGCTACCGTTACTCTATCGCAATTGCGCATAAGTACAGTGGCGGATGTAAACGGCCATTTTACATTTAACACCTTGCCATCACGTGGCCGCTACGTAATCGAAGTTCGGTTTATCGGTTATCAGGATATGGTACAAACCGTTGACTTATCGGCCAATGCAACATTGGATTTTGCTTTGGTACCTAGTATTGTTGAAACCCATGAAGTGGTAATTACCGGAACGCCAATTGCCTCCAATAATAAATACAACAGCACTTCGGCTACGGTAGTAAACAAAGATCAGCTGCAAAATGGCGCTACCAACCTGATTGATGCATTAGCTAAACAGGTACCTGGTGTAAGCCAAATTACTACTGGTCCCGGCATATCTAAACCCGTTATACGTGGTGTGGGTTACAACCGTATAGTTACTGTTAATGATGGTATCAAGCAACAAGGCCAGCAATGGGGCGATGAACATGGTATTGAGATTGATCAAAACCAAGCTGATCGGGTAGAGGTATTGCGTGGTGCAGCATCTCTATTATACGGTTCAGATGCAATTGGTGGTGTAATTAACGTGCTGGAACCATTAGCACCTGCTCCGGGCCAGTTAAAAGGTGAAGTGTTATCGAGCTATTCTACCAATAATGGCTTAACTAACAGTTCGGCAATGCTGACTGGTAATGAAAATGGCTTTGTATGGCGCGGACGCGGTTCTTACCAAAATGCCTATAACTTTAAAACGCCTGATGGCTATTACATTAATAGTGGTTATAATAATACCAGCTTAAGTGGTATGCTGGGGCTGAACAAACAATGGGGATATTCACACCTGAACTTTGAATATTTCAAAAATAACATAGGCTTTAATGATGCAGACCCAGGTGACCCGCTGTACACTAATGATAAATCCCGTACGCTTGATTTCCCTCGTCAAGATATCAGACATTATAAATTAGCGTTAAACAACAACTTCATTATTGGTTCAGGCTCATTGAAATTAGACCTGGGCTATCAGAAAAACCAACGTCGTGAGTTGGATGAGCCAACGCCTGCTTTGTTTTTCGATTTAAATACGTACTCGTTAGATGCTAAATATTACTTAGCTGAAACTAATGGTTGGCAACCGGTATTTGGCGTGAGCAGCAGCGAAGAACATAGCGTAAATAAAGGAACAGAGTACCTGATTCCGGCGTATGATCGTACATCGGCCGGTGCTTTTGCTTACATCAAGAAAACTTGGAATCAAAATACATTCAATGCAGGCTTGCGTTTTGATTACGTGAAAAATAACGGTAAACAGTTAATTCTTGAAGATGAGGAGCAGTTTGCAGGTTTTAAAAACACCTTTAATAGTTTTACCGGTGCATTAGGTTATACGCACGTGTTTAACGATGTGTTTAGCTTTAAAGCGAATGCAGGTACAGCTTTTCGGGCTCCTAACCCTGCCGAGTTGGGATCTAACGGCGTGCATGAGGGTACTACTCGATACGAAATCGGTAACGCCAATTTGAATCCGGAACGCAGTTATCAAGCAGATGCTACTTTAGAGTTTGGACACAACATTGTAACTGGTAGCTTGGGTATATATGAAAATTATATTCATAATTACATTTACGCATCAGGTGCTAAAGGCGATCAGATTACTGTACCAGCAGAAGATCCTGACGGTTCTCCTGAAACCTTTGATGTGTATCGTTATGGTCAGGTAAATGCTAATTTGTATGGCGTGGAAGGTAATTTAAACATTCACCCTACAACTTTTATTCACCTAGATAATAGCTTTGGCTATACTCATGCTCAAAACACATCGCTTGATAGGGCATTACCTTTAATTCCAGCCGGTGTAATTCATAACACGTTACGCCTGGAGCCTAAGGTAAAAGGCTTGGAAAACTTCTATGTGTACGTAGGTGTTGATAACTTCTTTAAACAATACCGAATCGATCCAACTTTTGAAACACCTACTAACGCTTATACTCTGCTGAATGCTGGCGCAGGTGCAACCTTACATATTGGTACCCAGCAATTAAAACTATATGTATCAGGTTATAACTTAACCAACAAGCGTTATTATGATGCCTTGAACAGATTACGTCCTGGCCGCTTTTCGCAAGAGGATCCAACTTATGGTGTGTTAAATCCTGGCCGTAATATCACATTCGGTGTTTACTTGCCATTTAATATTAAATAAGCTACAGGTAAATTATTGCTCAGTTACTAATAAAAGAAAAGGGCTAACCACTAGGTTAGCCCTTTTCTTTTATTAAAATGATCTACAAAAAGCGATTATAATAAATCTTTCTTGTTGGTATCATCAAACCTTTCTGTTTCTACCTCAGTATTGCGCACGGTATCACGTATGGTTTCTTCTTTTTCCTCTACGTCTTTGTTTACACGTACCTCTTCTACCACGCGGGCTTCTTTACTAACTACGGGTACTTCAGCATGTTCAGTTAGTTCAATTTCACCTTCTTTAAAGGTATCCAAATCTGAACCCACTACTGGTCTGTCAACAGGCGTACGTTCTACACGTACGTGTTCTTCTTTCAAGTTAATGGTTTCCTCAACTGGGCGTTCCACAATGTTGGAAGTAACACGTACACCGCCGGTTTCTACTTCGCGTTTTCCTACTTCCAGGTTTTCTTCAATTACCGGGATAGATTGCGCATCGGTAGTAGCATCATGTGCTGGCAAGCGGCGGTTGTATAAACGGTTCTGATCAAACTGCTCATGATTGTAGAACTCTGCATTATGAGTAGCGCCATAAGCACCGGCAGCTACGCCAGCTGCACCTAAACCTGCAAAGATGTCACGAATGCGGCTTTCTGTATCTGCATTTAATGAGTCTTTAGTGTAAAGAGGTAAAGCTGCAATTTGCTCAGCGGTTACGTTAGGCAAAATTACATCATCGTCATCCTCGTCTAGCTCAGCAATACCAATAGGTACTAATACTTTACGGGCTTCTAATGAGAAGTCGTTAGCATCAGTATCCAGCACAATATATCGTACTTTACGGGTATCCGGATTAAACAGCAGCTCTTCTACATCACCTATATTTCGGCCTTGGTCGTCTTTTACATCCCAGCCTTTGATGTTAGGTTCACCGTCAACTATTTCGTAATCACTGCCACCCAGCTCTTCCAGGCGGTTATAATCAGTGTTATTATCATTTAAAGCCATGTTGTTCGAATTTTTAAGTTATTGAACTGATTGTATAAATGAAGCAGGTAAACCTGTTTACCTGCTTCCGTAACGTTAAATTAATGAGATGTACTATCAGGTACTGCTACAATTTCTACGCTGCGATTTTGCTGGCGTCCTTGAGCAGTAGCATTGGTAGCCACCGGTTTAGATTCACCCAAAGATTTAATGTATATTCTGGATGAGTCAATTTTACCATTGCTGATTAGCCAGTTACGTACTGATGCTGCACGCTGTGCACCTAAGCCTTTATTGTATTCTTTGCTTCCCTCGTCATCTGTACGGCCATAAATACCGATCACTGAATTTTTGAAACGTTTGTCTAATGATGACGCAATTTGTTTTAGTTCTTTATCGGCGCTGCTTTGTACGGCACTTTGATCGGTACCAAACAATACGTTTTCACCCAAACTATAAATAGCATATTTATCACCACCTTGTACCGTAATTGTAGTATCGGTAATCTCTTCGTATGATGCTTTTGGTGCATTAAAATCTATACCGCTAAAATCAGCATGAGTAGTGCCTACCTTTGTGGTAGAAGTACTGTCAGTAGTAGTTGCAGTTGAATCAGTTGTGGTAGTTGTACCATTTTTGTTGTTGCATCCACGCAGGAAGAAAAATAATAAACCCAGAGCTATTAACAATAATAAAAGCCAAAGCCACCATGGGGTTTTGCTTTTGGGTTGAACATCTAATTCGGCCATAATTTTGATAGTTTTAGTAAGTTGAAATAAAAAATTATAAAAAAGCCATCAGCTAACATAGTAGCTGATGGCTTTGTATTGCTTATTATAAAGCGCTGGTATCTGTGCTACTGCCTGAAGTGTAAGAATCGCCTTTTTTCAGGTTCTCTACGTCCACTTCGGTGTGGCGTACAGTATCACGTATGGTTTCTTCTTTTTCGGTAACTTCTTTGCCTAAACTTACTTCTTCTACCACGCGGGCTTCTTTATTTACCACGGGTACTTCAGCATGTTCGGTAACTTCAACCGTGCCTTCTTTAAAGGTGTTAAAGTCAGCCTCGGTAGCTGGGCGGTTTACAGCAGTACGTTCTACGTTAACATGTTCATGACGTAAACGGATGCTTTCTTCAACCGGACGTTCCACAATGCGGCTACGCAGGCGTACACCACCGGTTTCTACTTCACGTTTACCAACTTGCAGTTCTTCATTAATTACCGGTATAGCACCGCTAGTGGTTGTATCGGTAGTAGAAGTATAATCGTTATTGCTGCCGGTAAAGTTTTCTTTATCAGCATAGCCCTGGCCCGACCATTCGTTTACGTCAACAGCACCATAGTTATCTAATATTTCTAAAGCACGTTGTGCTTCGTCTTCCGACTTGGCATGTACGGTTACAACGGTGCCTTTACGACCAGCTTCAGTGTATTTAGTGCGGGTATCGTCTTCATCGCTGCTAAATAGGTTGCTGAAAAAGTTACCAACACGATCACTGGTATCGGTTCCTGTTGTGTCACTAACGCCATCTTGAGTGGCTATATCAACGGCATCGTTAGAAAATCCGTTGTTAACTAAATATTGTTTTGCTTCTTGTGCTTCGCTAGTATAGCTAAACACTCCAATTACTGTGTGCGACATAATAATTAATTTTAATTGTTTTTATGTTAGATGTTAATTAATGGAATGTGAGGTTATAAGTTAGTTATCCGGTTAACGGTAACTTCTTCTTTACGTAGGTTTTCCTGAACGTTAGCTGAGGTTTCGGTGCGGCGCTTGGTAATGTGTATTTCTTCAACCAATACCAGTTGTTTTACCAAAATTTCCTTAACTACCGATATAATGGTAGTATCACCTTCCTGACGTACACCAGGCGGAGGCGTATTAATGTACTGGTTAAAAGCTTTTTTCTCAACTACAACGTCTTCTTGTATGACAGGAACACTAACGTTTACCGGCTCTGTAACTACTTTTTTAGATACATGCACTTTGCCGGTTTCAATTTGTTTTTTATCAACGTGCAATTCTTCCTGTACTACAGGGATTACTGAATCCGACGTTTGTGCCGTTTCTTGATTCCTTGTATTCAGGTTTTGTTCCGTGCCTGTAAATATCTTCCAATCTTTCATTACAGTTGATAACTAATAGTTAATATGTGTTTTTTTTAACTATGAAAATGTATGATATAAAGTATTGTAGAGTTATAAAGTTTTTAAAAAGTAAAATTTAATGAACGTTTAAATGCCTAAAAGGCCGTTTTATAGCTGTATTTGTATTGAAATATTGAAGGCATATTAATCTAGTTGTGGATTTACTTAAAAGAAATTTTTATTACAGTTGCAGAAGAAATATCGAATTTGGTTAAAACTAATTTTCGATAAAAGCCTTTAATTAGAAAAAGGATAACCTATGTTTGACCAAATATTAGAAATGGTGAAAGACCACATTGGCGGTAATCCGCAGGTCGCATCAGCTATACCCAACGGACAGCAGGATGCTGTTCATAAAGAAATTGCCAGTCATATTAATGAAGGAATTGTTAACCAAGCATCAGCACAAGGTGGTGTAGGTGGTTTATTATCATCATTAACCGGAAGCTTATCATCCGGTAATCCAGTAACCAGTGCTATTACTGGCGGATTAGTTGGTAGTTTAGGTAGCAAATTTGGTTTGCCACCAGCAGCTACCGGTGCTATTGCTGCGGCTTTACCTGGTATTTTGAATAAGTTTGCTCATAAGGCTAATGATCCTAACGATCCAAGCATTACACCCGACTCAATCCAGAGTTCTTTGCCTGGTGGTTTAGGTGGTGTATTAGGTGGATTATTCTAAAATTGAATGATTAATTATTACATAAAGGTAGGTACATTCGTATCTGCCTTTTTTTATGATAATAAATCAGTTTAAAATTTTTGCTGTTACGTGTAAATCATGAATAAACCCTATGTTGATGTTTTAATTATAGGTGCCGGCCTAGCCGGACTTACAGCCGCAAAGCTGCTGAAACAAGCGGGTAAATCGGTAAAGGTACTGGAGGCATTGGATGGCGTAGGGGGGCGGGTGCGTACTGATAAGGTAAATGGTTTTTTGCTCGATCGCGGCTTTCAAGTGTTGCTTACAGCTTACCCGGAAACGCGAGAGTTGCTGGATTATGAATCATTAAACCTGAAACCATTTGTACCCGGTGCATTAATTGTAAATGAAAAAGGCAGTACCGAATTGGGTGATCCATCACAACAGCCTTCTATGTTACTGGAAACGCTTTTTTCCTCAGCCGGCACTTTGGTTGATAAAGTAAAGGTGTTACAACTAAAATTGAAATTAGCAGGAATCAGCGTTGATGATTTGTTTAAACATCCTGAAACTACCACGCTGGAGTACCTGGAAGATTACGGTTTTAGTAAGCGCATTATTCAGCAGTTTTTCCAGCCTTTTATGGCTGGTATATTTCTGGAACCGGAACTGCGCACATCCAGCCGGATGTTTGAGTTTGTATTCAAAGTGTTTAGTGAGGATGATACTTCTGTTCCGGCTAAAGGTATGGGCCGTATAGCCGAGCAACTGGCGCAAGGCTTAACCCCTGATGAGTTGATACTAAATGAACGTGTGGTGCAACTGGATGGACAGATTGCCATAACTGCATCAGGACAAAAATATTTTGGGAGTAAAATTATAATGGCTACTTACCCGGCTGATTTTCCTTTACCATATCCGCGGCAAAAGGTAAAAAGCCATGCCGTGACAAATTTGTATTTTACGGCTAATCAACCGCCTGTTGCTAAGCCTATCATCGTACTGAATGCATCGGCACAAAAGCTTGTGAATAATTTAGCGGTGATGGACCAGGTGTCGGCAGATTATGCACCATCCGGAAAATCGCTGATTTCGGTTTCTGTGTTAGGTGATCATAGCCGGGAGCCAGATGCAGTGTTAGGTCAAAAAGTTATACAAGAGCTAAGTAAATGGTATCCGGATAGTTTAAGCTGGCAACATTTAAAAACTTATCACATTGCCCATGCTCTGCCTGAAGATGCTTCGGTACGTAATGAAATTAGCCCGCTTGGACTGAAGCGGAGTGAGCACCATTATGTTTGCGGTGATTACTTGCTAAATGGCTCCATTAATGCAGCGCTGAAAACCGGCCGAATGGTTGCCGAAATGTTGATAGCTGGTTAAAACCTAGATTTATGGAAGAGGTAGTTGTGTATAGTGATGATTTCTTATCAACACAGCGATTAGTAGCAGATCCGGTTGTTGATACGTTCATAACCCATACGTTTGCCAACGATCAAGATAAAACAGCACTACGTAATTACTTGGATAGTTTAAAAGCTAATCACCAACTGGATGTTTTGCCAACAGCTTATGCCAATGAAACTTTATTTGCACAGGCTAAGCAATTGCCACCTTGGGCCGATAAGCGGCAAATGCAGCGAGGTGCAGCATTTTTTGCCCGGCATGCCTCATTGGTGCTTAATATGCTGGGGTTATTATCATTACCTTATGATTATGCCGGTGCTAATGGCGCTATGGTGTTGTACCTATCAAAGCGCTTACGAAACGATGCCGCGATGCGTTTGCAGGAAACCGGGCAGTTTGTGTGGGATGTTATGGCGCCCAATGCTTTTGCACCTGAAGGTAAAGGTTTTATCAGCATATTAAAAGTACGGCTGATACATGCCACTGCACGGTACTATACCTTAAAAACCGGTCAGTGGGATGATACTTGGGGCGTACCCGTGAACCAGGAAGATATGGCCGGTACCAACCTTTCGTTTTCGCTACTGGTTATCCGTGGGTTGCGCAAATTGGATTTAGTAGTAAGCTATGATGATCAGCAAGCTTTTATGCACCTCTGGAATGTGGTAAGCTATCTATCTGGCGTGCAGGATAGTTTATTGCCGCAAACCGGGAAGCAGGCTATTGCTTTAGCAAAGGCTATACAGCAACACCAATTCCGTGCTTCTGAACAGGGCAGAGCACTGACCCAAAGCCTTATTGAGTACTTTCAGACTGTTAAACTACAATCACCACTTACAGCTCAGAACATAGTACAATTAATGCGGTACTTACTAGGAAACGAAATAGCCGATTTACTGGCTATCCCGGCCGGAGAAGTATCACAGAGTGTATTAAATCTGCTTAAAATTAGTGGAACCCTGCAAGCGTTAAAGCCTCAATGGTCGGTTAATCAGGATTACCTGAACCAGTATGCAGCTTACAAGAAGCAACAAGAGGAGTGGAATAGTTAACAATAAAAGAGTACCCCTGTATTTTACCTAGTATGAAGCAAACGGTCGACTACATACTTAGGGTTTCGAAAAAAATCATGGTAGGATTGAAATAGTTGTGTTTGCTCATAAGTTCGCACTTGTATGCCTTGCTCGCTAAACTCGTAAATTAAGGCGTTTGGATAAGCCAGTAATATGGGTGAGTGTGTAGCAATAATGAACTGCGATCTTTGCTGTATTAGTTCATTCATCCTAATAAGCATGGCCATTTGGCGTGAGGGGGATAAAGCGGCTTCTGGTTCATCCAAAATGTAAAAACCATTACCACTGAACCGATGTAAAAACAGAGACCAAAAGGATTCGCCATGCGATTGTTCGTGCAGTGATTTCCCTCCATAAGAATCAATTATTTTAATTTGCTTTACGTTTATATGGGTAGTTCCCGGTTCGTCTTCATCCAAACGTTCAATTTCTGAAGCCATGTTAAAGAAGCTTTCACTTCTTAGAAAGAAGCCATCTGTATGTTGATGAGTACCTCGTGAGGTAATTATATGCTTATGCAAAGCAGAATGTGATGCTCGGGTATTGAAATTAAAATTCGCAGACCCACCTTCAGGGTTAAAGCCTGATGCCACAGCAATAGCTTCTAAAAGTGTTGATTTGCCGGTACCATTCTCGCCAACAAAGTAGGTTACTAGAGGGTGAATGCCAATTTTATCATGATTGCTAAAAAATGGCAGAGAAAAAGGATACTTATGGTTGTTTACTCTACTTTTATCAAAGTAAATGTTGGTTAATTCTCCTCTTGAAGGCATAAATTGTTGGTTACTAAACGTAGCTAGTCATAAATATATAAAGCATTTTATTTTGTTGCAAATACAGCTTTATTGGATAAGGTGAGATAATATCTTTCTTCTTATGAACCTAACCTCATAGGCAATACGTAAAATGCTATGTAAAAAAGACTTCTTAATAATGTTGTATAAGGTTGATTGTTGCAAAATGTTGATAACGTATGGAAAACTATTTCCAAACAATTTAAAACAAGTGGAAAAGCCTATTGCCTATCTTTAAACTTATGAATTTAAACTATTGCCCGCGTGTTGTTATAATGTTGCTGCTGGCCATTATGGCTTTAACTTCATGTAAATCTAAACGAGCTGTGATGAAAGGTGCGCCGGGCGAGGTCGTTAGGCCACAAGGCTTTATAGCCGACAAGTATGCTGAGCTGATGGGAGTAGATAGTAAAGATATTACTAACGGTCGGTTGTATAACTTTATTGAGCAATGGGCTGGTACACCTTATCGGTTTGGCGGCATGGATCATGATGGTATTGATTGTTCGGGTTTGGCGCTTTTACTGGAACAACAGGTGTATGGCGTTAATATTCCACGCATGACAAGCCAACAAGTAAATAGCATTAAGCGCAAGTATGAAGATGAACTGCAAGAGGGTGATTTGATATTTTTTGATTTTGACGGTAAAAAGTTTAGTCATGTAGGCGTGTACCTGCAAAATGGATACCTAGTTCATGCCAGCTCTAGGCGTGGGGTAATTGTAGTGAAACTACGCGATCCGGCTATGTATAAATATTTTTCGAGAGCAGGTTCGGTAATATTAGGTAATAGTATAGCAAAAAGTGAATAACTTTGTTAAAATGGCAGCGTTTTAAGAATTATGAAAAATCGCCTATTATTATCCATTTTACTATTTATCGTAAGCATTACCAGTTTCGCGCAGGTAAAGCGCATTACCTTACCACAATTGGAAAAACGCATTAGTAATACGGATACTGTTTACGTAGTTAACTTTTGGGCTACCTGGTGCGGGCCTTGTGTCGCCGAATTGCCTTACTTTAACCAATTGCAAACTACTTATGCTAAGCAGCTCCTCAAAGTGTTGCTGGTAAGTATGGATTTTGATTCTAAGTACCAAGCCGTAAATACTTTTGTACGTACCCACAAGCTGGTTCCTGAAGTTTACTTGGCTTCACGCAAAAGCGATCAGGAGTTTATTGATGGCATTAATAAAGATTGGAGCGGTGCCTTGCCGGGTACACTCATTGTTAATGGCAAAAAAGGCTTCAGACAGTTTTTTGAGCAGGAATTTACTTACGACGAATTGAACAAGCTTTATCAAACCCACAAATAAAATTTACCATGAAAAAATTAATTGTTCTATGCTTTGTTGCGCTGGCTAGCGTAGCCTTTAAGCCAGCCGAACCAGGTTATAAAGTAGGCGATACCGCTACTGATTTTAAGTTGAAAAATGTAAACGGTAAAATGGTATCATTAGCCAATTATAAATCAGCTAAGGGCTTTTTGGTAGTATTTACCTGTAACCACTGCCCATATGCCAAAGCTTATGAAACACGTATTATGGAATTAGATAAGATGTATGCTTCTAAAGGCTACCCGGTAATTGCTATTAGCCCAAATGACCCGGTTGCTGAGCCGGCCGATTCATTTGAAAATATGCAGAAAAGAGCTACTGAAAAGCATTATTCCTTTCCGTACCTGATTGACGAAACGCAGGATGTTACCCGTGCTTACGGTGCTAAAGCTACGCCGCACGTGTACCTATTGCAAAAAACAGCATCAGGTAATGTAGTAAAATATGTTGGTGCTATTGATGATGATACTCAGGGTACCAACGCAAGCAGAACCAACTATGTACAAAATGCAGTGAATGCTTTATTAGCTGGCAAACAACCTGAAGTAACTAGTACTAAAGCTATTGGCTGTACTATCAAATGGAAAAAGAGTGCCTAATAAAAGGTAGCTATAATTAATATTAAAAATCCCCAATGTGCTGAACACGTCGGGGATTTTGTTTAGCTAAATATTAGCAGCTATCATTCATAAAGTTAATACCTTGATAGTGAAAGCTAATTTATTATACTTAAACAACTTTTGGCTATTTTTGTCTTACTATGGCAAAAGAGAAAGAAGATTACTCATTCTGGACTACATACAAGCGCTTTGCCGGTAATGAAATACTCTTATATGTGATTATGATTATCGGTATCATTTTAGGCATTATCATCTTTAGTTAGTTTTAGTTAAAGCCACATTGTAATGATCGGCATCTGATACTGCCTGGTAAAAACTTACTAAATCCTGATAACTTTCTTTACTGTAAGTGCCATCAATAACTTGTAAACTGCGCTTATATATCAACTGGTGGTTGGCATTCAACTGGGCTGTGGCTTTAAATCTGCCAAAAGGTTTACTTAAAGTGACATTAAGAGGTTCAATGTCCAGTTTATAACCTTCGGGTATAGTATAAGTAATTTCATCCACATCGGTGTAACCACGGTTAATGTACAAGTTAGTAGTACGGTTACGAACTTCACGTGGTACGTTGTTGACACGATTTACCGGGTTAACCATGAAATATAGTTTTCCACCTGATTGCGTAGCAAAATCGCGGGCGTTAAATTTTAATTGTTCCTGGTTAGTTGGTTGTATGTTTTTAACTTGTTTAAAGCTCAGGCTTTCTATCTCCAGATTATTAATGGGATAAACTTCTTTCACCATTTTTAAATCTTTGTCGTTATCACTGGCTTCGTCAGGACGGTTTTCATACTGGGTTCCTTCAAAAAAGGTATTCATGTTGCCTGCTAGTTCTCCGTTAGCTTTCAACTCTAAAATAGCAGTACGAATTTGTTTATTTTGCTCGGCTGTATATTTAGGCGTATGCATTAAGCGGCCGCCTGCATCCGTACAGGCCAGTACCCAACGGTCATCAGTAAAGTCGCTTAGGAAACCAAATGGTATTTTCTGACTGGTGCACTCCAGCCAAGTGGTGTCATTTTTAAACGGTAAGCACAATATGATGTGATTGCCTTGCATACTGGCAAAATCAGTAAGTAAACTTTTTTTAGCAGAACCTGCTTGTACAATGCAATAGTATGAATTAATGTTTCCTGCTTTCAGTAAGGCTTGCGTGTAATTAACTAGTGCTTTGCAATCGCCATAACCTAAGCGATCAACATCAGCAGCTGGAAAAGGCTGATAACCGCCAATACCTACTTGTACACTAACGTAACGGGTTTTGCTTTGCATATACTCATAAATTACTTTAGCCTTTCGTTTCGGATCGCTAATAGTATCAGTCAGCTGATGAATATAGCCTATAGTAGCTTGTGGTAGAGTTGAACGTGACTTTAACAGATCATCATATTGCCATTTACCTAGCTCGTTCCAGTTGGTAAATGAACCGCTATGGCCATCGTAGGTGAATTTTTCAGGTGCAATTTTTACTACAGGCAAATACTCTTCTGGATTTGGGCTATAAGGTTCACTACGACGAGCTTTTAGATTACTGATTGTCCAGGTGTAAACCTTTTGTCCGCTAGCATTGGTTGTAATGTTGGCTTGAGTCGGGCAATTTCGTTCTTTGTAATGAATATTAAAATTGGATGGGCAAGTAAAAGTATACGAACTGTTTTGTACTGCAATGCCTACGTCTTCTGCCGGAAACCAATCGGGAAAATTTAGCGATTGCTTAGATAATACTTCATAGTCATACTCGACAGTGTAAGGGTAAGATACTACTGATGGTTTATAATACTTTTCACGAATATCTTCAAAAAGGGAAGCATTGTCGGCTGCACTGTAATCTCTAAAATCTTTTTCGCTGATTTTACTTATAGGTTTACCAAATTCATCATATACTATACCCTTGATAGATTTAATATGATTCGCTTTATTGTAATAAATTGTTAGTTCTGCATCGTCGTCGCCAGTTTTATTCAGTACGGTGATTGCATTTTTGTAATGCTCAACAATGTTGTTTAAATCTTTTACCTCAACAGTTATATTATTACTGCGTACTACTGAGCCTGCATAAGGCAATAAATCTTTAGGAATGGAAGCTGCATCATAGCTTATTTGACCTGTAACTTTTAGTACAAACAAGCTCAGTAAACCAATAAGTAAAATATGCTTCATTATTTCTTTTTAAATATGATTTCTGCTCTTTCCGTTTGAATAATTTTATTGAACAGTTCTTTTAAATAAGGATATTCTTCAGGTGAGTATATTGAATTATTAAGCTGGATTAGATGAGAAAATGTAAACTCGTTATTTTGATTTTCAAATGATGTGATAAACTGGCCTCCTTGATTAGGTAATCTGATGCCTACATTTTCTGGAATAGTTTCCATGGTGTAATTATCTGGTAAATGTATTGTTAAAGTAACCCGACTATCTGAAGGGGCACCCATATCTACGGGGTAAGTACGTTCTGTAAGTTTAAAAGGATTTTCTACCAGCTTGTGTATAATGAAAGGATTAAAGGCTAGGCGTTCGTGGTTTAAGTTATCGTAAGCGTCAATTTCAATATTATACTTTTCAACCAACGTAGCATCCAAGCTATCTACATTCTCAACCTCTGATTTTAAAATTTTTATTTTCGGCATCTTTTCATCCAGGTTTTCCACGTATTCATCAACCGAATTAAATTTCTTTATAGCACGCCGACCATTATAGGCTTCGTATCCTTTCGAGTAATCGATTAACGTGCCGGTAAGTTTGCCATTGTTCTGCAACGTTAAATCAAGAATCATGAAGCTGCTTTTTTTCTGTGTTGCTTTCAAATCAATCCAGTACGATGGCTTATTAAGGCTTAGCACCCGGCCTTGGTCGTTAATGCAATCAACAGGTAGTAATCCAAATGGCAATAGAGGATCGGTTGCGTCCAGCAGGTAAGAAGTACCACCAATATTAGTTTTTGCTATCACATAGTTAAAATCATTAATCACAGGGTAAAGCTTATTAATGATACCATGATTGCGTGTGGAAAGTAAAACAGCTTCTGTGTTAATTCCTGCTGCATTCAGAGCCGCAACAAGTGCTAAGTTTACATCAGCCACGTTACCAGTATGCGTTTCTATAGCCTTGCGGATACCATTATCGGTAGAGTACCCGTAAAAGTTGTTGACTTTAATATTCTTTTGAATATAAGCATATATGGCTTTGGCTTTAGCCAGTTCATCTGTTTTTCCAGCCGTTATGACAGGTAGTTTATCTTTAAACAGATTTTCTTTACGCATTTGGCCGCCAAAATCTTCATCATGTTTTAGCGTGTAATCAATATCGCTCCACTCTTTAGTTATTTTTTGTTTACCGCCATTGTTCAAGTTTATATAATCCGTTAACTCGAAATACATACCCGAAATAAAGTTTTTGGCAGCAGTCATATAATCTTCTTCCTCAAAGGCTGGAATATCGTCCATAGCATATACTATCTTAGAACAATCACACTTAGTACTAGCTATTGAAAAGCAATCTCGTTCAAGTTCGGGTTTGTTACGAGTTAATTTAAATGGGCCGCGTAATGATACATTGTAATTATAAACCGCTGGGATATGTACTTCATATTCAGAAGTTACTTTAGGAATGTCTGATTGAAACATCCAAGATTTGAAGTTAAACAAGTACGGTGAACGTATAGTGTACTTGTAGTCAATTACACAGCCTTTGCCTACGTTGGGCATAGCAAATTTTACCAGATTATGGTATTTATCGCGGTTTTGTGCGAATACTTGTTTGCTGTCCAGATCTGCACTTTGCACCACACCATGATTGTTGTAATAATACGTTTTGCCTTCTACGCTTTGTAGTTCTTCGTAGGTATCATTATCGCTTTTGTTCAGTACAATCTCAACATTGCCTTGATCAAAAGCTTTGCTATCAAAAATTTTTATTTTAACATGATATTCATGAATCAGCCTAACCTGCTCATTGCTGCTGACCCAGGTTTTACCGTACTCCTGTAATACTACAGCATGTGCATTAGTGCTTTTGGGATAAGATTTCATTTCCATATCTTCCATTTTGTAGGTGCCATATGGAAAATCATCAGCTTGAGTAACAACAGAAAAAAGAATAAGAAAAAAGACTAGTAAAAATTGTTTCATAAAGGAATTTTAGGTTCTACTAAGGTATTTAAATTTTAGCAGGTTGAATATAGATATAGTGTGATAATTTTAGAGATTAAAGTGGTTGAGTAAGGTAAATTTATACGATAGGAAATTACAACAGTTATTCGATTTTAACTTTGCTATGTAAATTTTTAAATACAAAAATCTAGCTACTTATTTAAAGATTAAGTATTTTTTACTTAGATGTTGTGCTAAAATGCATTAACTCAAAAAATCTTCCTTGTCAATATTTTAAAAGAGTTTTACGACCTTTGCAGAAATACGTTGTGCATGAAACTAAACTTAAAACGCCCGCTTGCTTTTTTTGATCTGGAGACTACCGGCACTAGTGTCGGCACGGATCGGGTAGTGGAAATTGCCATTATCAAACTATTGCCTGATGGTATGGAAGAAAGCAAAACCTGGCTTATTAATCCAGATATGCCAATTCCACTGGAAACATCTTTAATACACGGCATTTATGATGATGATGTGAAAGATGCACCAGTATTTAAAACCGTAGCTGCTGAGATAGCTGATTTTTTAACTGACAGTGATTTAGCTGGCTATAACTCCAATAAATTCGATATTCCGATGCTGATGGAGGAGTTTTTACGTGCAGGTGTCGAATTTGATTTGAACGGGCGCCATTTTGTGGATGTGCAAAACATTTTCCACCAGATGGAGCAGCGTACGCTAAAGGCAGCTTATCAGTTTTATTGCAATAGACAAATTGAAAATGCGCACTCTGCTGAAGCTGACACCCGGGCTACCATGGAAGTATTACTGGCTCAGGTGGAACGCTATGCCAACATCGAGTGGGAAGATAAAAAAGGCAAACGTAGCATTCCGGTGGTAAATGATGTAGCAGGGCTGCATGAATTTACTAATTTGCACCGCACGGTTGATTTTGTGGGCCGCATGGTTTATAACGATGCAGGCGAGGAGGTGTTTAATTTTGGCAAGCACAAAGGTAAACGTGTGGAAGATGTGTTTGATATGGAACCTAGCTACTATGCCTGGATTATGCACGGTGATTTTCCATTATATACTAAGCGCAAAGTAGAAGAAATTTACAAACGCTGGAACCAGAACAAACCGGCAAAGCCAGCTCAGGCTAAACCTATACAGCCAAAACCAGCACCAGCAAAACCCATGCAAGGTCAACAGCCAGATAATAATAGGCCGAAAAAGGATTTTCAAAGAAACAATAACTTTAAGCCAAAGCACCAGCAACCTGTTAACCGTAAGAATGATGAACCGGCAACCCCGGTTAATAATGATATGCTGCAAATGCTGGCCAACAAGTTTAAAAAAGGATAAAATTTAATTTATGCCTTATCTGAACTACATTAGTAAGTTCTGAATAGTTTATTTTGGGTCTATGTTAGGATGATTATATTAAACAGGCATATTGCTTTATATAAATTATAATCTTATATTTGCACCTCAAATTTTTAACCATTTTAATTAATAATAACAAATGTACGCAATAGTAGATATAGCCGGACAGCAATTTAAAGTTGCTAAAGACCAGCAAATCTTTGTACACCGCTTACAGGGAGATGAGGGCGCTAGTATTGAATTTGACAAAGTATTGTTAGCTGAAAACGAAGGTAAATTTAGCTTAGGCAGCGCGCTGCAAGGTGCTAAAGTATCAGCCACAATCGTGTCTCATGTAAAGGGTGATAAAGTTCTGATCTTCAAAAAGAAAAGAAGAAAAGGCTACAAAAAGAAAAACGGTCACCGTCAGCAATTTACTAAAATCGCCATTACTGGTATTACATTATAATTAATGATGGAGGGATTGAAGGACTGAGGATTGAATTTTATATTCTCTTCATCAAAAAATCACTCATTCACTCATTCAAAAAATCAATAATTAAAAAAACATGGCACACAAAAAAGGAGCGGGTAGTTCCAAGAACGGCCGCGAATCGCATAGCAAACGTTTAGGTATCAAAATTTTTGGTGGTCAGCCTGCTATTGCTGGTAACATCATCGTTCGTCAGCGTGGTACCAGACATAATCCTGGTCAAAATGTAGGTATCGGTCGTGATCATACCTTATTTGCACTGATTGATGGTCAGGTAGTTTTCAAAAAGAAAGCTGATAACCGTTCATACGTTTCAGTATTACCGTTTGAAACTGCTGATGTTGCTGTTGAACACAAACCAGTAGTAAACGTTAACGTTGAAGAAGCTGCTTTACCAGTACACACCAATGGTTCAGCTACAGCCGTTGAAGCACCACAAACTGAAGCAGCTGCTGAAAGTGAAGAAGTAGTAGCTGAGTAATCAGGTACACTTACCAACAAAACAACTTTTAAATAGATACAAAAAAGACCTTCCACTTTTGGGAAGGTCTTTTTTGTTTTATGTTGATAGTGCTTGTCTTTTTAGCTTTTTATAGAACCTATTACCAAGGAATTTAAAACAGAAAGGTAGTTTAAGTTTTGCTTAATTCAAAAAGGAAAAATCAACTGTATGTTAGATAGTCTTATTTAAGGCATAGGGTAAACGTCCTTTAACAAACTTTCTTGATCATTGCAGGCTTTGATATAGAATAATAACAAGATACATTTGATGCAATGTCATGGATAGTATGAGACAAAGAGTACTATTCAAGCCTTATCAGGAAGGATATACGGCAGTATATATACTTAATTAGACTTTTTTTAGCGGCTTAACTGTTGGTGGTAGGCATGGTAAACACAAAATGTGTTACCAAACGATCAAAAATAATGAAGGCTGCAATAATCAGTGCAGCTCCAGCCACGTAGTTAAGACGGTGAACTAAAGTGACCGATATTTTGTTGCGCAGCTTATTGGCATAAAATGCCTTGATCACATCCATCGAGAATTGAACCAGTAGGATGGTTGAAAACATGATAGCAATTTTAATCTGCCGGTGTGGTACCCCCAAGTGGTAAATAGTGCTGGCTGTACCAATTACTGTAATCCAATGAAATAGTAGGGTAGGGTTGAAAATACACATCAAGAACCCTTTAAAAAAGTACCCAGCACGGTTTACGCTGACTGGTGTATGTGTGTTAAAGCTTACTTCAGCTTTTTTCAGCAGGTAGTAAACGCCTATTCCCAACAAAATAACGCTGCCGGTGATACCAGCCCACATTTTTGCTTGTGAAGAGACTTCAAAAAACTGCGATCCATACAGAATGGCACCTACAAATACAACATCACTGCATACTACACCTAATGCTAGGGCAGCGCCAGCATGAAATCCTTTTTCAATGCTGGTTTTTATTAATGCAAAAAAAACCGGACCAGTTATGAAGGTTAACACCAAACCAATTCCTATGCCCGAAATTACGGCTTCTATCATGCTACGGCTTAAAAATTAACCAATGCGAATATGCAAACTTATCTGATAAACAAAAAAAAGTAATAATGTTGCTTAAAGAAGTTGAAAAAGTATGGTTGATAATTGCGCAAATACATTTATGTTAGCGGGCTTAAAACATTTGCTACTAACTAACATTTTTTATGCAACAAACAGCTACAAAGAGCTACGGCTCCGCGTTGTATACCTTAATTACGGTATTCTTCTTCTGGGGCTTTCTGGCAGCTTCTAACGGTGTATTCATCCCTTTCTGTAAAGCTCATTTTAATTTAACACAGTTTGAGTCACAATTGATTGACTTTACTTTCTATGGTGGGTACTTTATTGGTTCCCTGATTTTATACTTTGCTTCTCAAGCCAGTAAGGTAGATATTCTAAATAAATTAGGCTATAAAAATGGTATTATTTTAGGATTGGTTATTTCTGCAGTTGGAGCCTTAGGAATGGTGCCGGCTATCAATTCAGGCGTTTTTGGTCTTATTTTGGCTGCCTTCTTTGTGATAGCAGTAGGTTTCTCACTACAGCAAACTGCAGCCAACCCCTTTGTAATTGCGTTGGGCCCACCTGAAACCGGATCAAACCGTTTGAACTTGGCTGGTGGTATTAACAATTTCGGTGCCTTGATGGGGCCAGTTATTGTTGGTGTGGTTTTATTCGGTACAGCAGCTAATAATACAGGAAATGCACCTGTAGCTATATCTTCTGTAAACAACCTATACTTTGCTTTAGCAGGTTTATTTATTGCGGTAGCTGTATTTTTCTGGGTATCTAATTTACCTAAAGTGACCAGTGATGAAGAAATTGAAGCCAGTACTAAAGCAAACTTGCCTTTGTTTGTTTTGTTTCTTGCCTTTTGCCTGATTTTAGCCGCAGGACCACTAAGTACACTTACATCATTATCAAAAGCATATTTTGTTTATACCTCTTTGATTATTATTCTAGTAACGCTGATTACTTCTCTATTATCAGCCAGACGGAATAACCAAGGCTGGGGGGCAATGCAATTTCCACAACTTATTTATGGTATGCTGGCCATTTTTACCTATGTAGGTACCGAGGTAACCATACAAAGTAATATGGGAGCCTTGTTAAAGCTGCCTGAATTTGGTGGTTACAGTGAATCAGCCATTGCACCATTTATTGCCTTATATTGGGGTAGTTTAATGATTGGAAGGTGGGCAGGCGCTATTGGTGCATTTAACTTATCTAAATCAGCAAAAAATATTTTAACCATTATTATTCCTTTTGTTGCCTTTGGTGTAGTGTTATTAACCAACTACTTAACCAATGCAGCTATAAAGCCATTGTTGCCTTATGCAATATGCATTGTTGTGATGATTGTAGGTTTCTTTTTAGGCCAGCAAAAACCAACACGCACATTAACTGTGTTTGGCTTATTAGGTATGGTATTTATGCTAATAGGGTTATTTACCAGTGGCATCGTAGCTGTTTTTGCTTTCATTAGCGGTGGCTTATGTTGTTCTATTATGTGGCCTTCCATTTTTGCTTTGTCTGTAACTGGTTTGGGCAAATACACCAGCCAGGGGTCGGCGTTTTTAATCATGATGATTTTAGGTGGTTCTATACTGCCACCGGTGCAAGGCATTTTGGCCGACACAGCAGGTATTCACTTATCTTATGTAGTACCAGTATTAGGCTTTGCTTACTTGGCATTCTTCGCGTGGAAAGTAAGTGGTGAATTACGTAAACAAGGCATTGATTTAGATCATATTAAAGCAGAAGGCGGTCACTAAACGACAACATGAGCAAACTAAGCTTCGGGCAAATATTTATGAATCTGGCTAGTGATCTGGCTAAACGCTCGCATTGTGTGAAGGCACAAGTAGGAGCTGTTTTAACCAAAGATACCCGGATTATATCGGTAGGTTATAATGGTCCGCCAGCAGGTACACATAACTGCGACGAGGAGTGGCCGGAAAACGGTTGCCCACGTGATGCACGTGGTAGCTGTTCGCTTGCCCTTCATGCCGAAGAAAACGCCATATTGTATGCCGTGAAAAATGGAGCTAAATTGGAAGGTGCTACCATGTACACAACCTTGTCTCCTTGTTTACCTTGCGCAAGGCTGATTTTTTCGGCAGGTATTAGCACTGTATATTATAGATATTCATATGCTGAGTATAAAGGTTTGCCCAGTGATGAGGGTGTCGACTTTTTAAACCGCTTTGGTGTAAAAGCTACCAAGTTTGAAGAACAACCTGATCAAGTTATTTTTTAAACACAGTTATAAATAAAAAGAGGGTTAGCATATTATTTATGCTAACCCTCTTTTTGTTTCAATTGAATTTTGCGAACTACCCGAACTATCACATCCGAGCCTTTAGCAAAAAACATAGAGTATGGCTGCTTTAAATAAGGTACAAAAGTCTCACCGTAGAATTGTGCTACATCTGCCCCAAAAGTACAACTACTTACTGGTGCTATTTGCCAGGGTACATGCTCAACGGCATACTCGAGCGTAGTAGTGCTGTTAATAGCATTGTAGCCCCAGTAATGTTCAAAAATAAATTCTTCGGCGCTGTTGGGGGCTATATCAATGAATGTATTGCCTACAGTAGCACCTAAACGGTTCCAATTGCCGTTCAATTTCCATTCGTACATGTAAGTAGTTTCATTACTCGGCAGAGGGGTAACTGAATGGCGTATAGGCAAAGCTTTATAATGCTCATTGTATAGGTTGTTAGCTACCAAAGGAATTAAAGCTTTAAGTACCAGTTCGCTAATAAAAATGGCTCCACGCCTGCATTGTACGCCATCAAAGTGCTTTACATAGAAGCGAAGATTTACTTCTTCAAAATTCACGTGAAAAGGCCATTTTACACCGGGCACACGCGTGTTCAAAAACATGAAACCAATCATGCTCACGAAGGCTTTCCTTGCCATAAATCTAATTCAGTAGATGCAGGTAAATAGGGCTTTAGCACTGCCGGGTTAACCTCATAATTCAACATGATGAGATCATCCGTTGTGCTTGCAAGAACTTTAGTTTAGACATGATATAACGAAGCCTGCTTAAAGCAGGCTATTTGGTTATTTAGAATAGTATTTCATGGCCTCAGGAATCCGGTTTTCAATGTCCCTGATACGGGTTTGATCGGATGGGTGAGTACTTAAAAACTCAGGTTGTTTGTTGCCATTGGCGCTTAATTGAGCCATTCGCTGCCAAAAAGCTACGGCTTGGTGCGGATCATAACCTGTCATGGCCATAAATGTAAGGCCCAGTCGGTCGGCTTCGCTTTCCTGGCTGCGGCTGTAATGTAAAAGGGCTATTTGGCTGCCAGTGCCATACAGTTGATTGGTGATTTGTACTAAAGCAGATGTCGAGTTATCGGCTGCTATGCCTACTGCTGCACCTAAGCCTTGTGCTACATACTGTTGTGATATGCGTTCTGCAGAGTGACGCGCAATAGCATGACCGATTTCATGGCCCATTACTGTAGCTAATCCGGCATCATCACGAGTAATAGAGAGTATGCCACTATATACGGCAACCTTGCCGCCGGGCATACACCAGGCGTTCACTTCATTGCTTTGTATCAAGTTAAACTCCCATTGAAAGTTATAACGATTAGCATAACCATTAGCATTTAAGTAGCGCTGTATAGCGGCAGCTAATTGGTTGCCTACACGTTTTATGCGAATAGCATCATTAGTACCCGCAATAACTTTGGTTTTAGGGCTGGTAAGCAGTTGCTGATAGCTCTGTGCGGCCGATTGGTTTACTTCGGCATCACTTACTGCCATAAATTGCCGGCGACCTGTTAAAGGCACCGTTGAACACGAATAAAATAATAGAGCCGCAATTGCAAACCCTGTAAGCTTAGGCATTTTCATAATTATTATACAATTATTTAAGCCGTTTTGCTTTTAAACAGATTTACTTTTGACTCTTTACCTTTTAATAAGCGTTCAATATTTTTCTGGTGGGTAACCAATATTAGTACACAGATACACATACCATAAATAACTACCGATTTTATTTGGGTATGAAATATAAAGGTAATACCTAATGGGTAAGTGAAGCCTGCCATAATGGAGCTTAATGATACGTAACGTGTTATCAACAACACGACAATAAATACCATAACGCAAAGCAAGGCCGCTTGCAAATGTATAGCCAGTACCATCCCGAATAAGCTGGCAATGCCTTTACCTCCTCTAAAACCGGCAAAGATAGGGAACAAGTGTCCCATTACGGCAGTAATACCCAGAGCCAGTTCATAATTAGTAAAAGCAACCGAATGGTGGCTGCCGGTGGTAGATACGCCAATGAGATAGGCCAGATTAGTAGCTGTCCAGCCTTTGAGTATATCAATCAACATAACCGGAATGCCCGCCTTTTTACCCAAAACTCTAAACGTATTGGTAGCGCCGGCATTACCGCTGCCATATTCGCGTACGTCTATTCCGTAGAAGGCCTGGCCTATCCAAACCGCTGTAGGGATGGAGCCCATCAGATAAGCCAGTATAAGTACCAGGATAGAATAGATTGAAATCATTTCAGCACAATATTACAAAAATGGATGAGGTTATTATTGTTTTTTACGCTTTAACCGCTTTCAAGCTCAAATCCAAGCTTTTTACAGAATGTGTTAAAGCGCCTACTGAAATGTAATCAACTCCGCAGGCAGCATAATCAGCAATAGTCTCTAGTGTTATTCCGCCTGACGCTTCTGTAGCAAAGCGACCTGCTATTATATTTACTGCCTGTTTTAGCGTGTTTAAATCAAAATTATCCAGTAATATACGGTCAACACCGCCTATTTGTAATACCTGCTCTACTTCATCCAGGTTACGCACTTCAACCTCAACGGGTAGTTGTTTGTTTTGTGAGGCCAGGTATTGTTGTGTATTTTGTATAGCCTGCCGGATACCACCCGAGTAATCCACATGATTATCCTTAATCAAAATCATATCATACAACCCAAAACGATGATTTACACCACCACCAATAGCGACAGCCCATTTTTCAAAATAGCGGAAACCTGGGGTCGTTTTACGGGTATCCAGCACTTTGGTGTGAGTACCAGTCAGTAGGTGCACAATATGGTTGGTTTTAGTAGCTATGCCTGACATGCGTTGCATGCAGTTAAGCACCAAACGTTCGGCTTTTAATATGCTATGTACACTGCCTTCTACCTCAAAGGCAACATCTTGCGGCTGAACAGTAGCGCCATCTTGTAAAAACAAGGTAAGTTTCAACTCCGGATCAATCAGCTTGAATATTTCTTGGGCCAGTTCTATGCCAGCCAGTATGCCGGTGTCTTTAACCAGCAATCTGGCTTTGCCCGTAGTACCTGCCGGTATGGTTGATAACGAAGTGTGGTCGCCATCGCCTACATCTTCGGTCAGGGCTTTTGTAATAAAATCATCTACAAGTTGAGTATCCAAAACAATAGGTGTTAGTGCGTCAAAAGTAAAAACAATTGTTTAGTATTTAGTTTTTGATTGATTATCGTAGTATATTCGATACAATTTCTTACTCCTGCAAGATGTATGCTGGTAAATAAGCAATGTGTTTAACTTATGCTTCGGTTAACCACGCGAACCAATTGTCTACTTGGAACTGGTAATGAAGGGTATAAGTTAACACTTGGCTATCTACTATTTTCCAACTTTGTAGTTCGTCAACAAATGTAGGTAAGGGTAATCCCGACCGGGCTGCTGCCATTTTATAAAACTCTTGCTTGGGTGGATGATGGGGAGAACAGGCATCGATAATGGATGCAGTTATAGGCTGCGTAATTACAGCTAAAGCAATACTTACACAATCGTTCTGGTGAATTAAATTAACCGGAGCTTGTCCGTTTGGAACATCTTGTTTGCCAGCAAAAAAGCGGCCGGGATCACGCCCTGGGCCTACTAGGCCACCAAAGCGAATAATGCTAGTTTGAAAGCTACTTTCTGTTAGAAAAAGCTTTTCTGCCTGTAGCAAGATTTTGCCAGAGGCTGTATCTGGCATGGGTTCATCAGTTTCGGTAAATTTACGATTGCTATTTGCATAAACTCCAGTTGAACTAATAAGTATTACGCGTTTAATTTGGTGGGTAGTTGCTGCTTGAATAATGCTTTTCATCTTGTCAACATACAGATCATCTTCGCCCGAGCGACTTTTGGGTGGTATGGCAATAACCAGCACATCACATTGATAAAACTCTTCATCCACTTTAGTGTCAGTGCTTGGTAAAGCAATCAGGTAAGGGTGAATACGAACTTCAGACAATTGCGCTAGTTTATCTGATGAAGTAGTAGAACCGTTTACTCGTATGCCTTGCTTTACCAATGCTTTGGCTAACTCAAAGCCAAACCAGCCACAACCTAAAACACTAACAATCATTTTCTAAAAATAAAAAGTTGGTAAAAGTAAGTAATGCATGTCAGGTATTTAGGTATGATGATTCTGTAAATTATGTAAACAAGCTGTTAAGTATGTTACTTTATTAATGGCATATTCATCAGCAACCCTATATTTGCACTGTGGAAAATAACAAAAAAGTTGCCTTATTAATACTGGATGGCTGGGGCTACGGCCGTCGTGATAGTTCAAATGCTATTTATACGGCTAATACGCCGTTTTTTGATTCGATGTTGCAAGAGTATCCTAACTCTAAATTAGTAGCTTCGGGTACAGCCGTGGGTTTACCTGAAGGGCAGATGGGAAACTCGGAAGTAGGCCACATGAACCTTGGCGCTGGCCGAATTGTATATCAGGAATTGGGCCGTATTAACAAAGCAGTAGATGACCACGAACTACCTGGCAACCCTGTGTTAAAAGAAGCTTTTGAATACGCTAAACAAAATAATAAGGACGTCCACTTCATCGGACTGGTGTCTGATGGCGGTGTACATTCACATATCAATCATGTTAAAGGTTTGTGTGATGCAGCTGGCGAGTACGGTTTAGATAAGGTTTACATTCATGCTTTTTTGGATGGTCGTGATACTGACCCTAGTTCAGGTGTAGGTTATATTACTGACTTAGAAAACTATATTAGCGATAAACCAGTGCAAATTGCTTCGGCTATTGGCCGTTATTATGCTATGGATCGTGATAACCGCTGGGAGCGTGTTAAGCTGGCATACGATTTATTAATACATGGTACTGGCACACTAAGTACAAATTTAGTTGAATCTATCCAGACATCATACAACGAAGGTGTAACCGACGAATTTGTAAAACCGATTGTAAGGGTTGATGCAAATGGACAGCCTGTTGCCGTGATTAAAGAAGGAGACGTGGTACTTTGCTTTAATTTCCGTACTGATCGTGGTCGTGAAATCACCCTTGCTTTAACACAGCGTGATTTTCCGGAGCAGAACATGCATCCGCTTAGCTTACGCTATATCACCATGACACCTTATGACGAAACCTTCAAAAACGTGCAGGTGGTATTTAATAAGGAAGATTTAACGCAAACTTTGGGTGAGATATTAGAAAAGGCAGGTAAACACCAAATCCGCATTGCTGAAACTGAAAAATATCCTCACGTTACATTCTTCTTTTCGGGGGGGCGTGAAAAAGAATTTACTAACGAGAAGCGGATTATGATACCGTCACCTAAAGTGGCTACTTATGATTTGCAGCCAGAAATGAGTGCTGAAGGCATACGCGATGCAATTTTACCTGAATTACAAAGTGGTTGGGCTGACTTTATCTGCCTGAACTTTGCCAATACCGATATGGTGGGGCATACTGGTGTATTTGAAGCTGTAGTAAAGGCTGCTGAAACCGTAGATAGCTGTGTTAAAACTCTGGTAGAAACAGGCATTCAAAATGGCTACTCATTTATCATTATTGCCGATCATGGTAATGCGGATTATATGGTGAACGATGACGGTTCACCTAATACAGCACATAGCACCAACTTAGTACCTTGTATCATAATTGATAAAGACGTTAAGCAAGTAAAAGACGGGAAATTAGGTGATATAGCGCCAACTGTACTGGAACTATTAAATGTAGAAATACCTCAAGCCATGACTGGTAATGTATTGGTGTAATCAATTCATTAAACAGGTTGCTATATGGGGAAGTGTTGTTTTTTTAACATCCGGCTTGTATGCATGCAAACCGGATGTTAAATCAACCGAAGGCTCGGTTAAATACTTTGAATTAAAGAAGTTTATCAAAGCCGATTCTGCTCGTCTTACCCGTGCACAAGTAATAGTTACTAAAACTGTTCAGCATAATAATAGCGTTAGTGAAACCAAGCAACTGCGTATTGTTAATTGGGGGCGCGAACTGGAACCATTTAGTGCGTCAGATTTAAATAAACCCGCTTGGCGGCAAAGCTACACTATACAGCAAGCAGCCGATTCAATTATTTATACTGCAAAATATTCGGAGCTGATTACCCACCGTATGGTAATTTATAAACAGGATAAAACTGTTAAAAAGATTATTATAAGTAATTACACCAAAAACTTACTATATCAAACAACTGAACAGTTGGTGTATTTTCCAGATTCGTTGTACTTGATTGATAAACTACAGCAAGTGAAGTTTTTAGGCAGTAACCGCTACCAGATTAAAGGAACTATTGGTACTTTGAAATAAAATTTCTTGGCAGGTTTTAGTGGTGGCCAACTACAGTAGCTAATTTCTCTTTAGCTATATCAAGCAAGGAGGCGATATCCATACGGCCTGGATTTTCGTTCATTACTTTTTCGAAATCAGCGATTTCTGCTTTCAAAGCATTTATACCACGATTACGGTCGTAATAATGCATATTAGCTTGTAGTTTGAAGGTGGCATAATCCCGGTATGCTAGTCCTCGAGTTTGATAGAAACGTGTTTCGTTAGGTTTAATTAATAGAGCTTTAGTTAAATCATTGATAGCACCCAGCATGCATTTCTCTTTGTCATCTAATGATAACTGTACATCTTTAGCCAAGTTACTTTTTGCTTTAGAGCGGAAGTAGTAGGCATCCTGATCGGTTGGGTTAAGAGTAATTACACGAGTATACGTCGTTACTGATTTTTTGTAATTATCACTATGAAAGTAAGAGTAAGCCAGCATCCACAAAGCATTAGTATTGTTGGAGTCGGCCATGCAGGCTTTTTCTAACTGGCGTACGGCTGTTTTAAAGTCTTTATCCATAAAAGATTGGTAGCCCAGCTTAAAATAAGCGTTTTGCGCAATACCATCTAAAGAAGAAACAAGCAGGAAAGACAAGATGACAGAGAGTCTCATGACCAGTTAATTTGTTAAACAAATTTAATACTACAATAACTTAGGCCTTTGTTATTTATTGTATCTACAACAACTTTTGTGAAAAACTTTTTCGAGCTGAGCACCATATGCTTACTACTGCCTAAACTAAGCATTTCTATATAAATAGAATAAAATTGGGTAATGTTTTTCCCATGCTGATTTACTGTTACTCTGTTGCCTAAGGTGTTTGCAGCATAAATGTTTGGTAATTAAGGGAAAATCTTAGTTTAGTTATGACAAAAAGTAATAACTTATAAATTTAATATAACAGGTTTGAGTTGATGCTTAATGTATAAATATCTGTTATACAAAGCGTTGAAAATAATATTTCTATTAAGCGTTAGCCATGAAGTATTGGCATATCAATTGAGCTAGTACAGGCTTAAATTATAAAACGTTACTTTTGCTTGTTTAGTAAGGTTTACAGTCTTGTAAACTGACAACATGACGTTTTTCTACCATATAGAAAGGGTATTTAATGAGTTTTGATCCATTTGATTTTAATAGTGCTTTACCTGTAATTAATGAAGATTCAGAATTCTTCCCGTTGATGTCGACAGAGGATGAGGAAGAAATGAATAATCAACAGGTTCCGGAAGTGCTTTCTATATTGCCACTCCGAAACACGGTGCTGTTTCCAGGCGTTGTCATCCCAATAACGGTAGGTCGTGATAAATCTATCAAATTAATACGGGATGTAAATAAAGGTGACCGCATTATTGGCGTTGTTGCCCAACAGGATGTAAGTGTTGAAGACCCAACCTTCAATCAGTTACATCAGGTAGGTACTACAGCTCTGATTATTAAAATGCTGCAAATGCCCGATGGTAATACTACCGTTATTTTGCAGGGTAAAAAGCGCTTTGTATTGAAAGAAGAATTGCAAAACGATCCTTACCTAAAAGCATCGGTTGAGCCTTTTCATGAAACCGCTTTTAACGAAGATAAAGAATTTAAGGCCATGGTATCCTCCATTAAGGATATGGCTATGAGCATCATCCAGCTTTCGCCAAACATTCCGAGCGAGGCAGGTATTGCTATAAGAAATATAGAGAGTACCTCGTTTCTGATCAACTTCATATCCTCGAACATGAATGCGGATATGGCAGCTAAACAGTTGCTGTTAGAAACAGCCAGTTTGCGTGATCGGGCTAAAATGGTTTTAGAGCACCTGACTACTGATTTGCAGATGCTGGAGCTAAAAAATCAGATACAAACTAAAGTACGTACAGATTTAGATAAGCAGCAGCGTGATTATTTTTTAAATCAGCAGCTGAAAACCATTCAGGAAGAGTTGGGTGGTACATCTCCTGATCTGGAAATTGAAAACCTGCGAAATCGCGGTGCTAAGAAGAAGTGGAGTAAAGAAGTAGCCAGCCACTTTAACAAAGAGTTGGAAAAGCTACAACGCATTAATCCGGCTGCTGCTGATTATTCAGTACAGATTAATTACTTGGAACTGCTGTTGGATTTACCTTGGGACGAGTTCACTAAGGATAATTTCGATCTGCAGCGTGCTCAAAAGGTTCTGGACAAAGATCATTTTGGCTTAGACAAAGTTAAGCAACGTATTATTGAATACTTAGCCGTGCTAAAACTGAAGCACGACATGAAAGCACCTATTTTGTGCTTGGTAGGTCCTCCTGGGGTAGGTAAAACCTCTTTGGGTAAATCTATAGCTAAGGCTTTGGGGCGTAAATATGTGCGTATGGCTTTAGGTGGGGTAAGGGATGAAGCCGAAATACGTGGGCACCGTAAAACATATATCGGCGCTATGCCAGGTCGTATTATCCAATCTATCAAAAAAGCAGGTGCAGCTAATCCTGTATTTATTTTAGACGAGATTGATAAAGTAGGTAACGATTTTAGAGGTGACCCTTCATCAGCTTTGCTTGAAGTGCTGGATCCTGAACAGAATAGTTCTTTTTATGACCATTACGTAGAATTGGATTTCGATTTATCCAACGTAATGTTCATCGCGACAGCCAATAGTTTAAGCACCATTCAGCCGGCATTGCTTGACCGAATGGAAATTATTGAAGTAAACGGTTATACTATTGAAGAGAAAATAGAAATTGCTAAGCAACATTTATTGCCTAAGCAACGCGAAGCTCATGGTTTAAAATCCAAAAACGTGATGATTAAAAATGACGTGATGGAAAAAATCATTGAGGATTATACGCGTGAGTCGGGTGTTCGTGCATTGGAGAAGAAGGTGGGTTCGGTAGTTCGTGGTATTGCCAAAAGCATTGCTCTGGAGGAAGAATACAGTTCAAACGTGAGCAAGAAGGATGTTGAAAAAATATTAGGTGCACCGCTGTACGATAAAGATTTATATGAAGGCAACGAGGTGGCTGGTGTAGTTACCGGTTTAGCTTGGACACAGGTAGGCGGTGATATTTTGTTTATTGAGGCCAGCTTAAGTCCCGGTAAAGGACGACTTACCTTAACCGGAAGCTTGGGTGATGTAATGAAGGAATCAGCTACTATTGCTTTGGCTTATTTACGAGCACATGCCAGCTATTTTGATATTGATCCACGGCTTTTTGAGCTATGGGATGTACATATACACGTTCCGGCAGGCGCAACACCTAAAGATGGCCCATCGGCTGGTATTACTATGTTAACGGCACTTACTTCGGCCTTTACCCAGCGTCAGGTAAAACCGCATTTGGCCATGACGGGTGAGATTACCTTACGAGGACGTGTACTGCCAGTAGGTGGTATTAAGGAAAAAATATTGGCTGCTAAACGGGCTAACATCAAGGAAATTATTTTGTGCCAATCCAACCGCAAAGATATATTGGAAATTAAAGAAGATTATATTAAAGAGTTGGCCTTCCACTATGTAAAAGATATGCGCGAGGTGATTAACTTGGCGTTGCTTGATCAGAAAGTTCCGGATGCGCTTGATTTAACTATCAAAAAAGAGCCTAAGCCAGTTAACGAATTGAACTATTAATAATTGATTTGCCATCTGCTTTTAGAGTGCAAATCAGTTACTTTGAATAATATAAAGCCGGAAATTTATCCGGCTTTTTTATTTTAGCAAATCTTTACACCCTTTCATGAAATTTAAACTTTTAACGGCTACCATTCTGTTTAGTTTTAGCCTAAGCAATTTGCTGGCACAAGTAGAGCAGGTTAAAGTTCGCACCCACGAAATAGGCATACAAACTGATAATGATTCGTACTTAGGGCAGGGCTCCGATCAGTATTATACCAACGGCATATTTATTTATTATAGACAGGCCTTGTCTATCAATAATCCGAGTGCTACACGTTTGGCTAACCGTGTATTGGGTATTGAGTTAGGACAGAAAATGTATAACCCACAAAGCGGCTCAGTACCTGATAAAGAATTTATTGACCGGCCGTTTGCTGCTTATCTTTATGCAGGGGCTAACTTGAACTTACTGTACAAAAATGAAAGTAACTTGAAAATAAGTTTGCAAACAGGCATAATAGGCCCGGCTGCTTTAGGAGCAGAGGCGCAAAACCTCATTCATAATACTTTTGGTTTTTACACCTTACAAGGCTGGCATTATCAAGTTAAAAACAGTTTTCAACTAAACTTTTCAGGCGAGTATAACAAGTTATTGGCAAGAGCAAAATGGATTGATGTGTCGGGCAGTACTTACGCTAATATAGGTACGGGCTTTATTGGCGCAGGCATAGGCCCTTTATTACGTGTGGGCAATTTTAATGCGCTTTACAATTCAGTAAGTACACAAAGTACTGCCAGCAAAGTTGGATTAACACCGTTACATCAACACGAAGTGTTTTTGTACTACAAGCCTATGTATAATTATATAGGTTACGATGCTACGGTACAAGGCAATATTTTCAAACATACAGCAGGCGATGAAGTAACCGGGACACCGGAGCATTCTGTTTTTAGTCAGCAAATAGGAGTAGCTTATTCGGGTAGTCGCTGGGTACTTGATGCTGGAGCTGTTATTCATAGCCGTGATGTAACGCGTATGGTACGTACTCATAAGTGGGGTACCGTTACGTTGTTATATCGCTTTAAATAATGGTTAACATGATATCAAAAGCGTGAAACTACTAGATAACTATTTTTAAGTTTTTCTGTAACAATGCTTTTGGTATTTCATCCAACGTATAGCAAAACACAAATGCTATGCAGTGGAAATTCAACCGTAAATCAAAAAATGATCAAAGTAACTCACCCAAGAAATCAGCACTTCGTGAATGGGGAGATGCTATCTTATTTGCATTGATAGTTTCCACGCTTGTACGTGGGCTGCTATTTTCGGCTTATGCCATTCCTTCCGGATCAATGGAGGGCACTTTGCTTACGGGCGATTATTTGTTTGTAAGCAAAATTAGCTACGGGCCACGCATGCCTTTTACCCCAGTGTCTATCCCCTTCTTAGAACCAACGATTACTTCTCATCAAATTAAAACCTATTGGGATGGTATCAAGCTGCCTTACTTTCGCTTGCCAGGCTTATCCGAAGTAAAGAAAGGCGACATTGTGGTATTTAACAAACCTGAAGAAGCCGATCCGAGTTATAACAAACCTGTTGATGAAAGAACTGCATTAATCAAACGTTGCCAAGCAACGCCTGGAGATAAGCTCACCATCGTAAATGCGCAAGTTTACATTAATGGCAAGGCCGCACCTAATGCTGAAAAAGCACAAACATCTTACAAAGTAGTTACAGATGGTGCTGATATTAATCCGCAGTTATTGCATAATTTACATGTTGAGGTATTACAGCAATTTAATGAGCAAACCTATATCATGATTATTCCACAAGATGGATTAGCTGCTTTTAAAAGTTACAGCAATATCAAACAAGTATCACCCGTGGTTGAGCCAGCAGGCATGTACGATGCTAATGTGTTTCCGCACAATGCTAAATTTAAATGGAATGAGGACAATTATGGCCCATTGGTGTTGCCCAAAAGAGGAATGACGATAGTATTGAATGAAGCAAACTTAATTTTGTATCGGAGAGCTATTGAACTGTATGAGAATAACAAAGTGCAGCTAAAAGGCACTGAGGTTTTCATAAACGGTAAAAAGGCAAATACCTATACTTTTAAAATGAATTATTATTGGATGATGGGTGACAACCGACACAATTCACTTGATTCACGCTTTTGGGGTTATGTACCCGAAGATCATATTGTTGGTAAAGCTATGATTACCTGCATGAGTTTGGATTCTACAGAAAGCTTGCTAAACAAAGTCCGCTGGAACCGGATTTTAAAACCCATTCACTAATTACTTAAACCCTCTGCTGCGCAACTGCTTTTTTACTGATTGCAGGCGCTTGTTTTGCAATCTGACAGCTTTAGCTGCCTTACTTATTTGAGTTGGTTTACGTACTTTGGGTATGTGTAAGGCATGAGCCAGCAAAAGGTATAATTTACCTAAAGCACGTTCTTTGTTTAGGTACTGGCTACGTTCCTCTTCGCTAATTACCTGTACCAAGCCGTCTTTATTAAACCTGTTTTGCAACTTATGGCTTAGTTGTGCTTTCTCTTCATCCGTAAACAAAACGGATAATTGTATGCTGAACAGTAATTCTGCTTTGGTAGATACTTTGTTTACATTTTGACCACCCTTGCCACCGCTGCGGGATGTTTTGTAGCTTACTTCTTTTTGCAAGTCGGCTTTAGTAAAATTCATGATCAAAGCTAAGTTTAATCTGGGCGGTACACAAAATAAGTACATAATTTGTACCTTAGCACCCCGATGAGCAACAACATTGTGGTAGCCATTGATGGCTATTCATCCTGCGGAAAAAGTACTTTAGCTAAGGCCCTCGCCAAGAATTTACACTTTATTTATGTTGATAGTGGCGCTATGTATCGCGCTGTAACCTTGTATTTCTTGAGGCACAACATTGATATTCATAACACAGGCCAGGTGGTTGAAGCTTTAGAAAACATTCACTTAAATTTTCACTCGCGCGATTACGAAACACATATTACGTTGAATGGCGAAGAGGTATCAGATGAGATTCGTTTGATGCCAGTATCAGAAAACGTAAGCCCAGTTTCAGCTATTCGTGAGGTGCGTAAAGAGATGGTGGCCCAGCAACAACGCATGGGGCGGTCTAAAAACATTGTAATGGACGGGCGGGATATTGGAACAACCGTGTTCCCGAACGCTCAAGTGAAAATTTTTATGACCGCCGACCCGAAAATACGTGCCGAGCGCCGCTATAAAGAGCTAATGCCTAAAAACCCAGATGTTACATTAGAGGAAATTTTTGAAAATTTGGCTCATCGCGATTATTCAGATACTACCCGTAAAGAAAGCCCATTGATGCGTGCAGAAGATGCTATTATTCTGGATAATACTAACATTACCCCAGAACAGCAGCTAGAGTTTGCTTTGCAAAAAGTGGCACCATTTTTAAAGAGGTCCTAAGTTATTATGTATCAGCTTTTCGAAAGGTGTAATAGGATTATTTCTTTATAAAAAGCAAGCTATATCTGTGCGTTCAGCACCTGCAAAATAGCTTTAGCTTTCAGTAAGCATTCATCGTACTCCTGTTCGGCTACGGCATCATGGGTGATAGCGCTGCCTACTTGAAAAGATAAGTACCGGTTAGCTTCATTGTAAAGTAAACTTCGGATAACCACATTAAAATCGAAATCGTCATCAGGAGCGAAGTAACCTATGGTACCCGAATAAATACCACGTCGAGTACGTTCCTGCTGCTCCATCAATTGCATGGCCTTCAACTTGGGAGCTCCTGTCATGCTGCCCATGGGAAAGGTGTTTTTAAGAACTTCAACAGCTGGTATATTATCCTGTAACGTACAGGTAACAGTCGAAATCATTTGGTGTACCTGCCTGAAGCTGTATATGCCAAACAGTTCTTCTACTTTAACACTGCCAGGTTGCGCTGATTTGGTCAGATCATTACGTACCAAATCTACAATCATCACGTTTTCCTGCTGTTCTTTAATGCTGTTGCGCAAGCAATTGATGATTCGCTGGTCTTCTTCGGATGTGGCACAACGCTTAGCCGTGCCCTTGATAGGCTGTGAAATAAGTTGATGTTCCCGCTTAGCTAAAAAGCGTTCGGGTGAAGCACAAAGAATGTATTGCTGATAATGCTTGAAAAAGCAAGTGAACGGATTAGGCGAGAGATGATGAAGAGCCGTAAATAACTGTAAAGGATTGATGTTAGCTCCTTCTGCATAAAACTCCTGGCAAAAGTTGGTTACATAGATGTCTCCGCGGTTTATATACTGCTTAATCTGTGCAAAAGCATCCAGATACTCTTGTTTACTAAATCGTGATTGTAAGTGGATGTCAAGGGCAATGTTGTCCTGAATTAATTCTTGCTGGTTGATATCCCGCCATACGGCTTCTGCATTTTGAGTGTTGATTTGAACCTGATTGTCTTTAATCATCAGCAAATGTTGTGGGGCAAAAAAGTATAAATCAGGGAAGTGCAGATAATCGCTGTTTTTAGAAGTTAGATGTTCAATCTCATTCTTTAAATCATAGCCCAAAAATCCGGTTATCCAATCTGGGTTTTTGTTGCGAAAATTATGTAAAGCGTCAAAAGCTTGCCCAGCCTGTGCCGTTACTTCATCTCGTACACCTACCGCAATCAATGCATCAAACTTGCTGTATTGATCTTTAAACTGGTTGGAATCCAGGTAGCAGCACACATTAAAAGCTGAAGCCCATCGCAGGGATTTTTGCTTGAAAACGGTTATGTTATCTGCCTCAAAAATCATCGTAGATAATTAAAAAGGCCGGTAAATCCGGCCTTTTTAAACTTTATGTCATTATGCGAAAGGCGATCCTCCTGCAAGAATGTTTAACGTTATTAGCTTAATACTAAAGTCTGTTTTCTATCTGGGCCAACAGACAAGTATTTTACAGGTACACCCAATTGTTCTTCTAAAAATGCAATGTATGATTGCAGCTTAGCAGGTATCTGGTTAGGTTCAGTAATACCGGTAAGGTCTTCATGCCAACCATCAATTTCCTGCAACAAAGGCTCAGGTTTAACAGAGCAGATATCGTAAGGCATGTAATCAATGGTTTCGCCCTGATAGTTGTAGTGGGTGCAAGCATAAATCTTTTCAAATCCGCTTAAAACATCGGCTTTGGTCATTACCAATTGAGTAACGCCGTTCAGCAGAATAGCATATTTCAGCGCAGGTAAGTCAATCCAGCCAGTACGGCGCGGGCGACCAGTTGTTGCACCAAACTCATGACCAATCTGGCGAAGTTCTTCACCAGTTTCGTTCTCTAACTCAGTAGGGAAGGGGCCACCACCAACGCGAGTACAGTAAGCTTTAAATATGCCAATTACATCGCCAATTTTGTTAGGAGCAATGCCTAAACCGGTACAAGCACCGGCAGTGGTAGTGTTTGATGAAGTTACAAAAGGGTATGAGCCAAAATCAATATCCAGCATAGTGCCTTGTGCACCCTCAGCCAATACTTTCTTACCTTGTTTTAGGTAATCATTCACCAAGTGCTCTGAATCAACCAGCGGAAACTGGCTAATCAAGTCAATGGCTTCAAAAAACGCTTGTTCACGTTCGCTGAAGTCAACTACTTCACCATATAAAGCTTGCAGCATTGAGGTATGTTTAGCCACCAGCTTTTGGTAACGTTCTTTAAAATCGGACAGGGTAATATCGCCAATGCGCAAACCGTTACGACCGGTTTTATCCATATAAGTTGGGCCAATGCCTTTCAGCGTTGAACCAATTTTGCCTTCACCCATCTTTTTTTCACTAGCCGCATCCAGCAACTGGTGGGTAGGTAAAATCAGGTGAGCTTTTTTAGCAATCACCAGGTTCTTTTTAGCTAACAGGTCATGGCCGGCATCTTTCAGCTTATCCAGTTCCTTTTTTAACGTAATAGGATCAATTACTACACCGTTACCAATCAGGTTTAGTGTATTATCAAAGAATATCCCGGAAGGGATCGTATTCAGTACAAATTTTTTACCGTCAAACTCCAACGTGTGCCCGGCATTAGGGCCACCCTGAAAGCGGGCAATTAAATCATAGCCAGCACTTAGTACGTCAACAATTTTTCCTTTGCCTTCGTCGCCCCACTGGAGGCCTAATAAAACATCAACAGCCATTTATAGTTGAATTATTAATTTTTAAGCGGCAAAGTTAAATTTTTCTGTCACAGTAGCCCTCTTTTAATTTAGTACAATTACCATATAAGTTTAAAGAGTGGTGTTTAATATCAAATTTTAGCAAGTCGCCCATCATACTTTGTATTTGTTGTATGCGCGGATCGCAAAATTCAACTACTTTACCACAATCAATGCAAATAATATGGTCATGTTGTTTGTAGCCGTACGATTTTTCAAACTGCGCCATGTTTTTGCCGAACTGGTGCTTGGTGACCAAATCACATGATACCAAAAGTTCAAGCGTGTTGTATACTGTAGCACGGCTTACGCGGTACTTTTTATTTTTCATGTGGATGTACAATGATTCCACATCAAAATGGTCATTACGTGAGTAAATTTCCTCCAGTATGGCGAAGCGTTCAGGAGTTTTCCGTAAACTTTTATTTTCGAGATACGCCTCGAAAATTTTCTTCACCATATCAATGGTTTCTTGTAGAGGCATAGAATTGGGAATTAAGTTTTCAAAGATAGAATAAAGAGAATAGAGACAAGCATCAGGAGTATAGATTTCAAAAAACAGTAAACTATTTTGACGCTATACTCCTGATGGCTGACTTTGTTGATTATGATGCTTTTTCAAACGGAGTAGAGGCTGAGTCGAAACGGGTTACGGCAGTTACTCCTTTAACTTGTTTCAAACGTTTAATTAGGCTATCCAAATGTTCGGTATCATTAACGTATACCATGATGGTGCCTTCAAAAATGCCATTATCACTATCAACAGTTATCGATCGCATATTTACTTTAAAATCGTTAGAGATAACGGTAGTCAGCTTATTAATCAAACCTACATCATCTATACCGGTAATGCGCAAGCCGGTTAAAAAGGCTAATTCATGTTGCGTGGTCCAACGGGCCTTCACAATACGATAGCCATAATTAGCCATCAGCTTGGTGGCATTCGGGCAATTGGTACGGTGTATTTTAATACCATCGTTTACCGTAATAAAGCCGAAAACATCATCGCCAGGTATTGGGTTACAGCAGGAAGAAAGTTTGTAGTCAATTTTCTGCATATCTTCGCCAATCAGTAATATATCACTGTCTTTGGTTTTGATATTGCGCAGAATATTTTGTACTTGCTCTTGCTCAATCTTGTCTTGTGGCTTGTTTTCGATTACCCGTTCTGATGCCTGATATTCTTTTAGGTCTTTCAGATCAATAATGCCCTTGGCTACGTTATAAAATAGATCCTGTGAAGTAGTCAATTTAAAATGCAGCGTAAGCTTATTAATATTATCGCTGTTATAAGTAATCTTAAGCGATTTTAGCTTGCGTTCTAATATCTCTTTTCCATCTTCGGCAATGCGACGCTTTTCCTCTTTTAAAGAAGATTTAATTTTGGCTTTAGCTTTAGCAGTAACAACAAAGTTCAGCCAGTCTTCCTTAGGTGTTTGCTTGCTGGAGGTGATAATTTCTACCTGATCGCCGTTTTGCAAATTGTAGCTTAAGGGTACCAGCTTGTGGTTCACCTTTGCACCAATACAGCTGGCACCTACATCTGAGTGTATTTCAAAGGCAAAATCGAGCGCTGTAGCGTTTGATGGCAACTGGATTAGCGCACCTTTAGGCGTAAAAATGAAAATCTCATCCGAAAACAAGTTCATTTTAAAATCGTCCAAAAAGTCGAGTGCGTTTGATTCCGGGTTGCGCAACAGCTCGCGTACTTTATGAATCCATTGGTCTAAACCACTGTCTGAGGATGATTCTTTGTACTTCCAATGTGCGGCAAAACCTTTTTCGGCAATCTCGTTCATACGCTTGGTGCGTATTTGTACTTCTACCCATTGTCCGCGTGGCCCCATTACCGTAGTGTGCAATGACTCATAGCCATTAGCTTTAGGTGAGGATACCCAATCGCGCAAACGGTCGGGATTAGGCCGGTAAGAATCCGTTACAATGGAGTAGGCCTTCCAGCAATCGGCTTTTTCATGTTCTGGCGAACTATCCAGAATAACACGGATAGCAAACAAATCGTACACCTCTTCAAATGGAATGCCCTTTTTCTTCATCTTATTCCAGATGGAATGTATGGATTTAGGGCGACCAAATATATCGGCATGAATGCCTTGTTCTTCTAAAGTATTTTTTACCGGCTGAATAAAGTCATGAATAAACTTCTCGCGCTCTGCTTTTTTCTCGTTTAGCTTTTTCTTAATAAACTGGTAAGTTTCCCGCTCCATATACTTCATAGATAGGTCTTCCAGTTCTGACTTGATAGCATATAAACCCAGGCGGTGTGCCAAAGGGGCGTACAAATAAACTGTTTCTGACGATAATTTCAGCTGTTTATCGCGCGGCATAAACTCCATCGTACGCATGTTATGCAAGCGATCGGCCAGCTTGATCAAAATCACGCGTACATCATCTGCCAACGTAAGCAGCATTTTTCGGAAGTTTTCAGCTTGCAGTGAGCTATTGGTATCAAATACACCCGAAATTTTAGTGAGCCCATCAATAATTTTGGATACCTTTTTACCAAACTCACGTTCAATATCTTCCAGAGTTACATCAGTATCTTCTACCACATCGTGTAGCAGGGCACATACGATAGATGTAGGGCCTAAACCAATTTCTTCGGCGGCTATTTGCGCTACAGCTATAGGATGGTATATATAAGGTTCGCCCGACTTGCGGCGCATGTCTTTATGGCTTTCAACAGCAATCTCAAAAGCTTTACGAATCAGCCTTTTGTCCCCTTTTTGCAAAGTGGATTTAGATGCACGCAGCAATGCCCGGTACCTTTTAAGTATCTCGTTCTTTTCAGCTTCCAGGTCAATTACTAAATCTTTCATTTATAAGTGTTTGTCAATCCCGTATCATTAATGCGGCAACAAAATAAATTATAGCGGGTTGTTGTTAAATCACAGGAAAATAGCGTTACTTTTGTATTACGTAAATATATGAAATTTATTGGCCTTTTGCTACTGTTTTGCTGTATAATAATGGGACAGGCCATGTCTCAAAATGCATTGCCGCACCCTAAAACAGGCAAAAATGATACCATAAAAACTTACCTGACTGAACTGAATGGCGAACTGGTTCCGTGGATTGTGGGGTCAGATGTGGTGATTAAAGATTCGCGCATATTTGCCAGTGATGCCGACCGTCAGGCTTATAACCGTTTGCGTTATAATGTGTATAAAGTAATACCTTATGCCCGTATGGCAGGTGATAGGTACCGCCAATTACAACGTGATTTAGCTACCACTGGCGACAAGCATAAGCAGAAAGAAATGATTAATGCTTGTGAAGCGCAGATTAAAGATATTTTCAATAAACAGGTGAAAAACCTGACTATTAGTCAAGGCGAAATATTAATTAAACTGATTGACCGTGAAACGGGGAATAATACCTACACTTTGGTGAAAGAATTAAAAGGTGGTTTTCATGCTTTCATGTTTCAATCAGTAGCACGTATATTTGGCCACGATTTAAAAGAAACTTACGATCCATCAGAGGAGCGTGACATTGAGGCTATCCTTCAACAGGCTGGCTACTATTCTTACAATAGATATTAATAGATGATTGATCAGAGTATTTACCAGTTTAACGTTCAAAAGTTAAACGGTGAAGAAGTTAATTTAAGCAGCTACAAAAATAAAGTACTGTTAATTGTAAATACCGCTTCGCAGTGTGGCTTTACTCCACAACTGAAAGATTTGGAAAAATTGCGACTGGAATTTGAAGGTCAGGATTTTGAAATATTGGCTTTTCCGTCAAACGATTTTGGCGGGCAGGAACCGCTGGAGGGTAAATCAATAGGCAAGTTTTGCCAGATTAATTTTGGCGTTCACTTTCCGGTATTCAGTAAGTTAAAAGTAAAAGGCCGCGATGCACATCCATTGTTTAAGTTTTTGGGCAATAAAAAGCAGAACGGACATGTCCAATCGTCACCATGGTGGAACTTCCATAAATACCTGGTTGATCGTAATGGCGAGGTGATCGACTTCTTTTATCCTTTCACCAAGCCAAGTTCAGGGCGCTTGAAAAAACAAATTGAAAAGTTGCTCGCTGCTGGGCAAGAACCTGTTAAGGCATGGTAAAATTAGATATTCTAGTATTGCCTGTGCATCCGGATGATGCTGAACTGGGTTGTGCCGGTACATTATTAAAGCATCATGCTTTGGGTAAAAAAACAGGTATTGTTGATTTAACCCGTGGTGAATTAGGCACCCGTGGCTCTGCCGAAATACGGATGCAGGAAGCCGCTGCTGCTGCTGATATTTTAGGTTTGACTGTGCGAGATAACTTGGGGTTGCCTGATGGATTTTTTCAGAACACGCCTGAGTATCAAATAAAGGTAATTGAGGTAATACGCCGCTATCAACCAGAAATTGTAATTACCAATGCTTATTACGACCGTCACCCCGATCATGGCCGTGCTAGTGATTTGGTAGCTACTTCTTGTTTCCTTTCGGGTTTGCGTAAGATAGAAACTTATGATAACGGGCAACTGCAGGAAGCTTGGCGCCCTAAGCATGTATTGCATTTTGTACAGGATAGTTACATTAAGCCCGATATATTAATAGATATTACAGATCACTTCAGTACAAAAGTAGAAAGTATCAAAGCTTATGGTTCACAGTTTCACAATCCTGATTGGATAGATGAACCGCAAACTTATATTTCCAACCCTGACTTTATTTTAAAAGTAGAAGCACGCGATCGTGAATTTGGCCGCCCTTTGCAGGTTACGTATGCGGAAGGCTTTTTATCGCAGAAAATATTAGGAGTAGATAATTTATTTAATTTAAGGTAGTAGGAGAGTAGCCCACTCCCTGTATAAGTAAAAAGCCCTAGTTTATCAAACAAGGGCTTTTTACTTTAAGAAGCTTTAACATATTCGTAACGATTGTTATCATTACTGCGTTCACGACGTAACTTGTTTTCGTTTGAAAGTTTCAGCAGAATGCCAGATAACTCAGATGTTTTAAAATCTGAATCATACTGTTCTTTGCAGTATTGTGCAATATCTGCAATGGAATGCGGTTCATCGAAAAAACTAGTGTGCAACAATTGATTTAACACTTTTGTAGCACCTGGCTTTTTGGATGATGCATAATCTCCGCTACCGCTATGTAAAGTTAAGTTCCGCGTTCTTTTGTTCACATGGTCGGTATGTTCTACTTCACCACGTTCCCATTCAAGCATCACATCCAATAAGCGATCAACAATTTTTACTTGTACAGCTTCGGATTGAAATGAATTAATTACATCAGAAATTTCGAGAAGCTGCTTTTTTAGTTTCTCTGTTTGCCTGTTCATGTTCAGTTGTAGATTCCCCTCTAAATCTTTGTAGTTTATTTAATGTTGTTATATGTAATACAGTTAGTTGCTACTAAAATTAAGCCAATATTCTTAGCATGTACATAATAAACGTAAACGTATAATAATAGTATGTTTGTGATGAGAAAAAAATACGATTTGTGCCAAACTGATTATCCTCGCCATTATTATTTATAATTTATAACGTATGAAGAATACGGCGCATAATATCTAAGCCCATATCAATATCTTCTTTTTGAATAATGAGAGCTGGCCTGAACCTGATAGTTTGCCGGGCACAACCCAGAAACATAGCATGATGATTGATTCCTTGCTGAATAAATGAATCGCGTGTGGCTTGATCAGGAAAATCAAAGGCAGTAAGTAAGCCTTTACCTCGTATGTTACTTATTATTGAGAACTCGTTGGCTAATAAGGAGAGCTGCTCTTGTAAATACTTGCCGGTTTTAGCAGCCTGCTCAACTAATTGATCTTGCGAAATAACTTCGAGTATTTTGGTTACCCGTACCATATCAACCAAGCTGCCACCCCAAGTGGAGTTAATTCGAGATGATACGTTAAACACGTTTTCTTCATTCTCATCTACACGCTTGTTGGCCAGCATACCGCATACCTGCATTTTTTTTCCAAATACCAATATATCAGGTTGGGCCTTTGGGCCAAAATGTTCGTAACACCAAAACTTGCCGCTCAGGCCTACGCCGGTTTGTATTTCATCATAAATCAACATAGCCTCATTTTCGTCGGTTAGTATGCGCAGTTGCTCCATAAACTCGGGCCGCACATGATTGTCGCCGCCTTCAGCTTGTACTGGTTCAATAATGATAGCACAAATGTCATCTTTATGGTCGGCAAAAGCCTGTTTGACTTGAGCTATCGATTGAGCCTCCCTTTGCTCTAAATCTTCCAGATTAGCCTCCGTAAGCGGGAACTGAATAGTAGGATGTGAAACCCGTGGCCAATCAAATTTAGCGTACCATTTAGTTTTTACCGGTAAGGTGTTGGTTAAGCTAAGGGTGTAACCCAAACGACCATGAAATGCTTTTTCAAAATGTAGTACTTGAAAGCCTTTCTCGTAAGTGTAGCCTTTTTTGAAGTTCTTCTGTACTTTCCAATCCATCGCTGTTTTTAACGCATTTTCTATAGCAGGCCCACCACCGGCTACAAAAAAAGCATGCGGCAGGTAGTCGGGCATACCTAAGTGGCTAAAAGTATCTACAAAACGAGCGTATTGTGTGGTATAAATATCGGAGTTGGAAGGGTTGGTAAGCGCTGCCAACATCAAATCTTTCTTAAATTCCTCATCATTTAATAAGGCTGGATGATTGTAGCCTAGTGGTACGGAAGCAAAGCAGGTAAAAAAATCAAGTAGCGTACGGTTGTTTTTAGAATCATAAATATGTACGCCCTGACTTTTCTCCATATCAAAGGTCAAATCGAATCCATCCGCAATTAAATGCTTCTGCAAGACGGAATGAACGTCTTGCGGAGAAATTATAGAAGACAGCATAGGCAAATATTTTCTGCAAGGTAGCAAAAAAGCCGTAAAGACAGCCGTATATGGCTACTGGGAAGAATTATGAGCAAAATATTGAACCAAACCCGTGATAATTTTTGGTTTTGGTGCCTGAATTTGCTTTAACAATAATTGGGGGTTAAGAATTTAATGTAAATTTATCCTTCATACCTAATAATCCCCATATACCACCGCTATGTATGGCTAATATTTGACTGCCAGCAGCAAAGTATTGCTGTTGCGCCAGTTGGAGTAAAGCATAAAGCATTTTGCCGGTATAAATAGGTTCAATCAAAATACCGGTTGAGGCGGTAAACTGTTGTATAAATTGTAACAGTTCGGGCGTAGTTTTGGCATAGCCGCCAAAATGGGAATCAGTATGCAAAGTATAATCAGCCGGTGTAGTTAAATAAGCATTGATTTCCTGCCGCATAAAGTCGCCATTCTTTAAAACAGGTACTGCATGCATATGAGTAGGTAGGTGGTGCTGTTGCAACCCAGTAATGATGCCTGCTGCAGTAGTTCCGGTACCACAAGCACAAAATAGATGGTGGTAAGTTTGCGGGAGTTCGGCAACTAGTTCGCTACAGCCTTGAATAGCTAAGGGGGAAGCTCCACCTTCGTCAATAAAGTAGGCCTGTTCGTCATGCCAAAAATGCTCCTGAAACAATTTAAGTTTGTTGCGGTAACTGTCTCGATCTACAAAAATCAGGTTCATGCCATGTAGGCGGCATAAAAAAAGTGTGTCGTTACTTACTGCTTCACCCCGTACTATGCCGGTGGCTTTGAAGCCAAAGCGGGCTGCTGCTGCAGCAGTAGCCAGTAAGTGGTTGGAGTAAGCGCCGCCAAAAGTAACCAGATGGTTCTTGCGTTGTGCACGTGCATGCTGCAATACGTATTTCAGCTTGCGCCATTTATTACCCGATATAAGCGGGTGTATCAAATCATCACGCTTAATAAAAACATTCAGCCCCTGTGCTGCAAACACCGGGTGCTGCCAAGGGTGCACAGGGCTGAATATTTCTAAATCTATAAGCGTTTCCAAATATTAAAAACCTAAGCCAATACCTGCGTTAACAGATTTATATTCTCCCAAACTGCCTGACGCATAAAATTTAAATACCGACAAATCTAACTGAAAACCGGCATCTAATTTCACAGTATTAATACTATTTTGCTTAATGCGAATTGGATCAGTATAAACGGTGTAAGTAGTAAGGCCGCTAGTTACCGGGTAATTGCCTAACAAACCCACGTTAGTTTTAGCTGTACTGTAACCTACTGCTGCAAAAGGAGTAAAGAACATTAGCTTTTTGGAAATAATCACTTGTGCATTAAAGCCGTTCAGGTGCCCTTGTATGCGCTGGGTGCTAAAGTCAGTTTTGCCAGTGCTGCTGGCATCGGGTGCTTTACCGGTGCTGGGTTGTACACTCAACGGGTCTTCATAACTAAAATGGGTATATCCAGCTAGTACTGCCAAATTGAAAGGCACTATCTGTGCGGCAGTATTGCCAATAATATCCGACATAATATCATGTTTTAGCCCAAAGCCAAACATGCCTATCGAACCTATATCATCAGATATTTTGGTTTTAGGTATAGCTCTGATTGTAACATCCGTATTGCCAGGTAAACCTGCGGTAAGCTGCAACTGTGGGGTAGGTATAGACGATATTTGGCGAGCAGGCAGCGTAAAACGATCTACCCTGATGCCATTGTTAGAATACAAATCAAGCGTTGGGGGGGTAACATTTTTTGAACCCGTGAATGTTGGTGCAATGGATGAACTGCCTGAAGCTACTTTCACGCTACTGGATAAACCAAGCTGGTTGATATCAAAAGTTTTGTCGGATGCCGGGGTAAAAACATCCGATACGCTAACACGTAGTTCAAAGTGTAGTAAACCTTTGGTTTTAGCGGTGTTGGTCCATCCGTTATTTAGGCCTGTGCCTAAGCTTTTGAATAGCGGATTCGCGTAAGCACTAAATAATTTAGTGGCATCGCCTGGTGCCGTTCTTAATAATTGGGAAACACCATCACTGGTTTGTGCAGTAGCCCTTAAAGTAATAAATGACAGTATTGCCATTACAGAAAGTAAAGGTTTTTTCATCTGTTAAAATATGAGTATCTAATAAAATTTCTTACAAAGCCTGGTAACACTAAAAATCAGCTATTTTTGCCCGAATGAGTACCGAAAACGCCTTTCAGGAAGCTGATGAACAGGATTTATACGAGCATCTGCGCATAATAGTTGACAAAGGCCAGTCATTATTACGAATTGATAAATTTTTAATGCACCGCATTGAAAATGCATCGCGCAATCGCATCCAAAATGCAATTGACTTGGGCAATGTGCTAGTGAATGATAAACCAGTAAAGCCCAGCTATAAGGTAAAGCCACAAGATGTAATTTCGGTAGTATTACCACATCCTCCTCGTGATACGGAAGTATACCCGGAAAATATACCGCTGAATATTACGTATGAAGATGATGATGTGCTTATTGTAAATAAACCTGCTGGCTTGGTAGTGCATCCGGGGTATAATAATTATACAGGTACATTGGTGAATGGGTTAGTTTACCATTTTCAGAAATTACCTACTTTGCCTGGCAACGATGGCCGTCCGGGTTTGGTGCATCGCATAGATAAAGATACATCAGGCTTGCTGCTAATTAGTAAAAACGAACGAGCCATGACCTGGCTGGCGCGGCAGTTTTTTGAACATACCATTGCCCGTAAATACCTGGCTTTGGCCTGGGGCGATTTGGAGCAAGATGGTATCATTAGCGGATACATAGGCCGTAGCGTGGCCGACCGCAGAGTAATGTCGGTTTATGATGATCCGGAAAAAGGCAAATGGTCGGTTACGCATTACAAGGTACTGGAACGTTTTGGCTATGTTACGTTAATTGAGTGTCAACTGGAAACCGGGCGTACGCACCAAATCAGGGCACACATGAAGCATATTGGTCACCCATTGTTTAGTGATGCAACTTATGGAGGCGACCGGATTGTAAAGGGCACTACCTTTAGCAAGTACAAGCAATTTATAGAAAATTGCTTTGAATTAATGCCCCGTCAGGCCTTACATGCACAAAGTTTAGGCTTTGTACACCCTACTACACGTAAATTTATTTATTTTGAAGCACCTTTGCCTGCTGATTTTGAAGCCGTTTTGCAAAAATGGCGTAAATATATTGTCAACACAGTAGAGCAAAACGACTAATTAGTTGTTTAAACCATCGCATGATGCCTTCTTTTGTTAATATTAATGGTAAGTTGATCCCGGCGGATGCTCCGCAAATAACAGTAGCTAACCGAGCCTTTAAATATGGGGATGGTTTGTTTGAAAGCATGCGCCTGGTTAATGGGCAGCTTAAATTTGCTAATCTGCATGCCAGCCGGCTTCAACAAGGTATGAAAACCTTGAAAATAGAGGGGTACTCCCTGATGGATACCTGGTTTTTAAAAGAAAAAGCCGAAGAGTTAGCTGTATGGAACAAGGCTAAAAATGGTCGAATCCGTCTTACCGTTTACCGTGAAGGTGACGGACTTTATACTCCCACCGATAACAAAGCCGGCTGGGTGTTGGAGCTACAACCAGATGAGATAAGCGGTTACCAGCTGAATAACAAAGGCTTACTGATGAATGTATTTACCGAGTTGCAAAAGCCGGTAAACTATTTATCTAACCTGAAAACCTGTAACTCGTTGTTGTATGTAATGGCGGGTTTGTATAAAAGCCAGCATCGGCTGGACGATGTCTTTTTATTGAATGAGCATAATTTTTTATGCGAAGGCATTAGCTCCAATGTATTTGTGTGGTATCGTGATCATTTATACACCCCGGCTTTGAGTGAGGGGTGTGTAGATGGTATTATGCGGCAGGTAATCATCAATATTGCGCTTGAATTGGATATACCAGTAACTGAAGCACAAATGAGCCCTGATATTTTGAATGAAGCGGATGAGGTATTTTTAACCAACGCTACCCGCGGCATACAATGGGTAATTGGCTATGGTGTAAAACGTTATTTTAATAGCTTAAGTAAGAACTTAATTGACGAGCTCAACAAGTAAAACCTCAAATATGCTCATGCCTGTTGGTTTCGGCATGAGAGTGATATCTGACAGTTATACGGTTTCTCGAAGTGTGATAGCTTCCAGAATGCCATCCCACAAAGCAATACGGGATTTTAAAGCAGCTTCAACAGCCTCGGTAGCCTCACTCCATTTAGTTTCGTCATCACCGCATAACTCCGCTGTCATTTGGTAAGCCAGTTGCGAGTGGTGATCGCCATCAACTTCAATATGGCGTTCTAAATAATACAGTAATAAATCTACCTTGCCCGGAAACTGTCGGCTTATTTCTTTTACCATGCTGATGAACATGTCTGGGATTAAATCTTCACGCCCAAAGGTAAATACAGCAGCCTGTAGGTAAGATTTACGAGTATCAATTACATCAAAAGTGTGCTGCACAAAGTTGCGGGCTGCGATAGGTATAGATGCTATTAGCAAAGCTTCATCAATAGTTTTGCCGTTACGCAGTTCATTGAACAAGGCATCAATAGCATTCGCTTTTCCGCCGGCCTGCTGCATAGCTTGCAGGTACAATTCAAAATGGCTGGTACGATTACCTTGTTCATCAACATCACTTTCTTCACCAGTCACAATCTCATTAATTAAGTAACGCGTGGTGGCATTACCTACAGGCATCCAAGGCACATGTACACAGGTAAGAGTTTGTTGCAGCGCCTTCAGCAACGACATGAAGTCCCATACAGCAAAAGCGTGGTGCTCCATAAACGTGTGTAAATCATCCAGCGTGGCGATATGCCGATATAATGAATGCTGAATTAACTGTTGCCGTAAAGGTTCAATTTGTGTTTTTAAACGTTCAATGCGCAAATCCTGAAATGCCATAATCTTAATCAATCAACTACTTATAGGTTACAAATTTAAACGGCATTTATGTACAAAAGTCATGTACCTGCATTTTTGACGTTATTTTGATGAGAAATGTAAAGCTGTTGTAACCAAACATAATTCGTGCTGGTTGTTGCTTTGACAACATACTTTAGTGAAATGGTTATAAAAAAAGCTATTGTGTAGCGCTAGTTTATTAGCGTTATAACAATAGCTTTTCTATTAGTTGCTGTTATAAAATGATTGGGTTTTACAACTTTACGCCACGTAAAAATTCCTCAATTCCCATACGTTTTTTTCCTTCCATTTGTACATCAGTAACGCTAATATAACCATCACGACAAGCGAACTTCAAATAAGTTTTATGATCTGTTGCATAGCTGCCTGGATGCTCGGTAGGCTGAGCCTGCTCTTTAGCGGCTTTATAAATTTTAAAGGTCTTATCGTTTAAGTCAGTATAAGCAGCTGGGCTAGGACTTAAACCACGTATGCGGTTATAAACCTTGCTTACAGGTTGGTTCCAATCTATCAGGCAATCTTCTTTAAAGATCTTGGGGGCATGCTTTAGTTCTTGTCCGTCGCCTAGTTGTTCTTGCGGCTGCTCGGTATAACGGCCGCTTTCAATGGCTTTAACGGTTTTTACCAGCAGACCGGCACCTTTAATCATCAGGCGATCGTGGTACTCACCGGCCGTTACATCAGGGTCAATACCTACCTTTTCTACAAACAGCAAATCGCCAGTATCAATTTCATGCTTTAAAAAGAAAGTACTGACACCGCTTTCCGGTTCGCCGTTAATAATGGCCCAATTGATAGGAGCCGCGCCTCGATATTGTGGCAAAAGTGAAGCATGCAGATTTATAGTGCCCTTAGCTGGCATATTCCATACTGCTTCGGGTAGCATACGGAAGGCTACAACTACTTGCAAATCGGCTTGCAAGCTTTTTAGTTCTTCTAAAAACTCAGAATTTTTTAATTTTTCAGGTTGCAGTACTTTTAGCCCTTGTGCAACAGCATACTGCTTTACTGCCGATTCTTTTAGCTTTTGGCCGCGGCCGGCTGGCTTGTCGGGTGCGGTTACTACGCCCACAATTTGGCAGCCAGCTTCCAGTAAAGCTTCCAGCGAAGCTACTGCAAAGTCGGGCGTGCCCATAAATACAATTCTCATAGATAAATATTAAGATTTAAGGTTGTTATATTTTATTTAGGTTAGTTAATTTCATAAGTTCATCAAGCACAACAAGGTAGTTAATGTTTTTAGGTGATAAAAATATTACTGGAAAGTGAATTACTGCGCAAGTTACAACATTTAGGAGTTTAAGGGTATATCAGGTATTTTTTACGCAGTTGTTTAAAACGGCTTAAACCGGGTTCCCAACTTTGGCGAATAGCCTGTTCATTAAGTCCGGCTTCAATTTGTTCACGCAACTTTTTGCTTCCAGTTAACCTGGTAAAGTAATCGTTAAAAAAGTGTAATTTATCTGGAAAGTTATGGTACAAGCTCAATAACCAGCTTAAGTTAAGTTGCCCACTTTGTTTAAGCTGATTTACATTGTAATTACGTAAATCAATCCCATAGCAAATTTGGTTTTTTTGCGGTGGGTTTTCGCTCATGCCAGGCATACTTACCGGTGTAAATGAAAAATTATACTGCCCTTTTAACGCCGGATGGCCAACTACCTGAAAAGGAAACAACGTACCCCGACCCAAGCTTAATGTAGTACCTTCAAACAAACATATACTAGGATATAGCAGGATAGATTGTGCCGTGTTCAGGTTAGGAGATGGGTTAACTGGCAGCGTGTAAGACAACTGGTGATTGTAGTTGGCGAGTTTGATAATTTTAAGCCTGCATTGTACGTGGTTTTTCAACCAGCCTTCACCATTAATCATTTGAGCATATTCGGCTATGGTAAGGCCGTGCATAATGGGGATGGGATGCATGCCTACAAACGAACGATAAGCCGTATCTAATATCGGACCATCCACACAGTAGCCATTAGGGTTTGGACGGTCTAGTATCACCAGCTCCAAATTGTTTTCCGCACAAGCTTCCATCACATAATGCAGAGTAGAAATGTAAGTATAAAAGCGGGTACCTACATCCTGTATATCAAACACCAGCACATCTATACCTTTTAAGTCGCTTACAGATGGCTTGTATTTACTGCCATACAAGGATATAACCGGAATTCCGGTTTTACTATCCACACTGTTATTTACCGTATTACCATTACTGGCATCACCCCGAAACCCATGCTCGGGACCGAAAATTTTGGTAATGTGAATACTCAGCTTAACTAAGCTATCTACCAATGGCATTTTGCGATTACCGATAATAGAAGTAGGGTTAACTACCATACCTACATTCTTGTTATGCAAGTAGCTAAGGTATGCGTTCGGCTGGTCGGCACCAGTAATAATCTGAGCCGTTTTTTTGTGAGTACCTGATTGGCCGGTTACCTGACCAGTACTCGTGATAGCGGCAAGGCCTAACATTAAAGTGAAAGCGAAATGAACGATAAATTTCATGGTAGCTGGTTGTGTAAAACAATTTAGCAGTTGGCGAGGTTTAATCGCAAAAACCGCATATTTGCGAAAGTACAAAAAAACTGTCGGGCTTGAATTTCTCTTCGTTTGTTGCATCACGTATTACTTTTAAAACCAAGCGTACTTTCTCAAAATTGATTGTACGTATTGCTATTGTGGGCATTATGCTGGGCTTAGGCGTCATGATCTTGTCAGTAGCGGTGTTGAAAGGATTTAAGCAAGAAATACTAACTAAGGTGCGCGGCTTTGCCGGCGATATTCAAGTAACTAAATTCGATAATAACTTCTCATATGAAAATTCACCATTCATGGTGGATAGCAACTTGGTGCGAAAAGTACATCGCATACCTTTGCTGTCGCATATTATGCCTTTTGCCACTAAGCCAGGCGTAATAAAAGCCAACGATGAAATTGAAGGTGTTGTACTGAAAGGGGTAGATAAAACCTACGACTGGACGGCCTTCAAACCTACGCTGGTAGCCGGGCAGGTCATCAACTTTGCTGATTCTGCCGCTGCTCAGGAATCAGTTATGATTTCGAGTTATACCGCCGCACGATTAAAGTTGAAGGTGGGCGATAATTTCTTAATGTTCTTTGTGCAGGAAAGGTTACGCAAACGTAAGTTTAAGATTGTAGGTATTTATGATGCTGGGCTGGAAGATGTAAACAAAACGTTTGTTATCGGCAATTTAGGGGTAATACAGCGCCTCAACAACTGGACTAATCGGGAAGCTGGAGGATATGAAGTGCAAATTACAGATTTCAGTAGGCTGGGTGAAGCTGCTGATACTTTAAGTAACCTGCTGCCGGTTTACCTGAAAGCCTACACAGTAGATGAAAACTACCAATCCATATTTGAATGGTTGCAATTGCTGGATGGTAATACCCGTGTTATGCTGGTATTAATGCTGATTGTAGCCGTTATTAACATGATATCGGCCTTGCTGATTATGATACTGGAACGCACGGCCATGATTGGTATGTTTAAAGCTTTAGGCGCTACTAACTGGGCCATTCAGCGGGTGTTTTTGTACAACGCTACTTACCTGATTGGCTTAGGCTTGCTACTGGGCAATGTATTTGGCTTAGGCTTAAGTTGGCTGCAGCAGCAAACCCATTTCTTTAAACTTGACAAAGCATCATACTACATGAACTTTGTGCCGATACAAATTAATAGCAGCGATATCATACTACTTAATGCTGGTACGCTGATTATCTGTTTGCTGGTACTACTGCTACCCTCTATGCTGGTTAGTAAAATAACTCCGGTAAAAGCTATCCGCTTTAAATAAAAGCGATCGCTTAAAACAAGCGATAAGCCAGCCCTAATCTAGCAATATGGCTATGGGAGCCTTCATCTGCTGTTTTTAAATATTTAATCAGCCCATAAGCATAGCCGCCTGTAATACTCCATCGTTGAATGTGTACTGCTAATCCGCCCCGTAGCCTTAAGTCTGAGCCTTGTACAGCTGAGTTGTAAGGGTCATCAGCCGTACCGGTTGAGCCAGAGTAAGAATACTCTGTTTTGCCAGTGCTGGATAATCTTATTCCTAGTTCTAAGCCTGGCATTACATCAATGCTAATGTCTTTCATGATAAAACGGTAACCCAAGTAAGGATTGATGTTTAAAAATTTATTGGTAAAAATAGTTTGAACATGATCCGGAATCATATAATCAACCGGGGAGGTGCCGGAAGCTGTTGGAACTGTTGCGTAATAAAGAGGGTTATCAAAGTAAATAGGACTATAATGTGATGAATTTTTTAGTGCTTCGTACCCGGCATACAGACCAATTAGCCATCCTGATTTAAAATTCTGCTGTAGCTGTAATCCGGCTTGATAGCCAACCCGGCTTTTGGTTCCCAAACTGTTATAAGCTTCAGCATTGGTGCCTGAATAGTGCGACAAGTTACCCCCAGCCTGAACAGCTACTTCCAGATTTTGTGCCCGTAACTCAGCCATGCTAATCAGCCATGCAATGAGTGTTAAAACCTTTTTCATTTTTTATGTGATTGAAATTTAAACTTTAAATTAACGCCACCGGCACCAAACTGAATTTGCTGCGAGCCCAAGCCATCCAGAGGATACTTTAAAAAGGGCTCAATGATAATACGGTTGCTTCCTAAGCGATAGCCTACGCCAAACGATAAGTTAAGTACATGGGCAATATCAAACCGGCTGAAGTTAGTGCGTGTAGTAACTTCAGTAGTTGTTTGGGTGTTTGATGTGGAAAAAGAAACCGGATTAGCGTACTGGTATCGGTAGTTTTCGGTAATGAAGGTGCCTGAACTTAAACCGGCGGCAATGTAAGTATCTGAATGGGAATTAAACTCGTATTTTAAATTGATGGGAATGTCTAAACCCGTAAAATTAGCTTGGTACCTTTTTACAGTCGATACAGCAGCACGGCTTACCGGAAAACTGCTGGTTAAACTGTTCACTGTTGTGTTGGCGATAACAGGAGCGGCTGCTATAGCCGCAGCAGCTAAGTTACCTTGCGAGGGCAATCCGTTATAACTTAAAGAGTTTTGTCCGATAGCCAAGCCGGTAGATAACTTCAGTTTACCCGACAAGCGAATATCGGAGGTGAACCCGGCACCAGCATTTACTTGGTTGCTGCTGCCCTTCGCGTAGTTAAAGTAGGTAGCGGCATAAACACTGTATAGTACCCGTTTACTGGTGTTTTCTTTTTTCACCAGTTTAGATTTAGTATTATTGTTTTTTTCGTCTTGTTCAAACAAAGTATAAATGGAAGGTTTGGATGTAGCTTTTGCTACCGCCGAATCCTTTTTGCCGATGGTAGGAGGAATAGTTTTTTGAACAATAAGTTGTTGGTTAACCTTGGCAGAACTATCCAGCAGAGCGGCCATAGGTATCTCTGATTTACTGATAGGCTTTTTACCAGTTTGGGCTATTGCTACTTGAGTATTTACAGGTGGTAGGTTGAGCTGGGAGATTGGATGTGATTGGCCTGAATCTACCGCATTATTCTTATAAGTATAGCTATTTTGAGGTGAAAGGGTATAAGGTTGACCAGTATCATTTGAGGGCTTTTCGGTTTGTGCTGGTGTGTTCTTATGGATTGTTGTGGGGTGATGATGGGCAACTAAATAATCGTGGTCAGTTAAAGTAGCTGAAATATGGTCCAAGCTATCTTGGCTTTTTGCAGTAGAAAGCATAGTTGAGCGACGGGTTGGTTTTGTATGGGCCAAGTTTGACTTTGTCGCTTGTTTTTGGTAAAACCAGATGCCAGTCAAGCAAAATAGCAATAACAAAGCTGCCGTAGCCAAAGGCCATATCCAGAAAGCACCGCGACGCTTTTGCTGCGGCGGATATTTTTGGCGTAGCAATTCCCAGCCCGCATCAGCAGCCATGGTATCTTCCTCATAATGGTCGAATACCTCGCTTATGCGTTTACTGAGTTCGTTATCTGGCTGTTCACTCATCGCTATTATGCTTCCGCAGTTAATAATTTTCTTAATTTCTCTTTAGCCCGACTCAAGTACACCCGACATGAACTAGCCGGTACGCTTAACAGTACGGCAATCTCATCATGATTATAACCATCAATTTCATACAGGTTAAAAATGGCACGTTGTAAAGGGGGAAGTTTATCCAATAATTCTAAAATGTTTTTAGCATTCAAGCTGGCTATGGTGGTATCGGTAAAGCTTACTTGTACCGCATCATCAATAGTAGTATGTAACTGAAATTTTAAATCTTTTCGTCGCCTATCAATAGCTGTATTTACAATAATGCGACGTATCCAGGCTTTAAAGGGGCGCTCGGCATCATAAGTATGCAGCATGTTGAAAATCTTGATAAAAGCGTCATTTACAGCTTCTAAAGTGTCATCCCGGTTAATGGAATAACGCAAACTTATACCCATAGCATAGCCATAATACTGTTTATACAATATCTCCTGATGTCTTAGATTACCAGTTTTGCAATGCCTGATCAGTTCAGCTTCGGCATTACTGATAGGAGCATGCATTCAGTTTAGATTTCGGTTGGGTTAAGTAGCCGTTTGCGCCCCCGTTAATTAGACTTTTTTAAATTATAGTAGTAAATCAAGGTATCATTACTGGCCCTAAGTTGTAAGGTGATGCCATCATACGCATACACGTATGATCCGATTAGGTGTATTTTGGGCAGTAAAGTTACTGGTGTAGTATTAGTAGCTGGAACGGTATTGTCGGCAAAAGTTAAGTAAGTATTATCATACTGGAATGTACCATGGCTACCCGCATGTTTTGTAGTATCACCGCCTACACTAAAATTACTGCTACTTAGTAATAGTGAAAGGCTGATTTTTAAAGAATCTACACTGTTGTTGATGCGGTTGTAATGATATCTTGTAAATTGACCGGAAAACGTTCCTTGTGGTTGTACTACCGGTGTAGCATCTTCTTGTTTAGATTTCAAACAACCTGCTGATAAACCTAGTAAGGCAATTAAAGCAAAAGGGAGTATTCGTTTTTTCATAAGTTTCTGTCGTTTATACCAAGCATTACGGCAGGAAGTATCTTAATGCAACAAGCTGTGTGAAAAAAATTACAAGTTCTTGGCTTCGTTCCAATAAATATCCATTTCGGCTAGTGTCATGTCTTGCAACAGTTTGCCTTGTTCGCGGGCACGGTTTTCCAGGTGCTGAAAACGTTTGATAAATTTACGATTGGTTTTTTCCAGTGCATCCTCCGGGTTGATGTTGATGAACCGGGCGTAGTTAATCAGCGAGAACATTAGGTCGCCGAATTCGGCTTCAGCTTTTTCATGATCAATAGCTTCATTGTTTTCTACATTGAACTCTGTCTTAAATTCCTGCATTTCTTCTTCTACCTTTTCCCAAACCTGGCTTTTGTTTTCCCAATCGAAGCCAATGCCACGAGCTTTTTCCTGAATACGGGTAGCTTTTACCAGAGCAGGTAATGAAGCAGGTACACCACCCAAAACAGATTTGTTACCTTCTTTCAATTTAATTTGTTCCCAGTTGCGTTTAACGTCTTCATCATTATTTACATCAATATCGCCATAAATATGTGGATGACGGTTAATCAGCTTATCGCATATGCTATTCAGTACATCAGTGATATTAAAGTCGTTGGTTTCTGAACCAATTCGAGCATAAAAAACCAGGTGTAGCATAATATCACCCAACTCTTTCTTAATCTCGGTCATATCACCTGAGAGTATAGCGTCTGATAGTTCGTAAGTTTCTTCGATAGTCAGGTGGCGCAAGCTTTCTAAGGTCTGCTTCCTGTCCCAAGGACAGTTTTCACGCAGGTCGTTCATGATGGTTAGCAGGCGCTCAAAAGCTGTTGCTGAATTATGGGCAGTAGTGGGAGCTGTTATAGGCATACAAGGTCTTTTTTACAAAAGTACGTATTGCAGCCTTAAGGCAAACCGTTTTTTGTACAGACTGTTGCTTATAAAACTTACACTATGGAGGCTATTGGAAAAAAAGTATGGGCTATTGCCGAAGGTTACATTCCGCCGTTTGGTACTGGGCCCGAACCGGAGTTTACCAGCCATGAGGCCGCATGTATGCTCAACACCAGCGATGAAGACGCACATGTTGAAATTATCTTGTTTTTTGAAGACAAAGAACCTATTGGTCCTTACCACATAACCATACCAGCTCGCCGTACCCTGCACTTGAGATTTAATAATTTGAAAGACCCTGCTCCGGTACCGCGCGGAACAGGTTATGCGAGTGTTATTGTGAGCAACGTGCCTATTGTGGTGCAGCACACCCGGTTGGATTCACGCCAAGCTGCCAATGCACTCATTTCGGCTATTGCGTACCCTGCTAGTTAAATTAATTTTGTAGCCCGTAGCATTTCACGTTTTCCAGGTGCACCAGGAGCTTTTTCTACTTTCAAGCCCAAAGCTTTGATCTGGCGTTTCAGGTTGCCGGTAATGGCATAGGTCACGAATACACCACCCGGTTTTAAAAATTGTAGGGTATGCGCAATGGCTTTCTCGTTCCACATATCAGGTTGATGAATGGCGGCAAAGGCATCAAAATAAATTACATCATACTGTTGTGTTGTGCTAAAGTTAAGCAACGTGCAGTGAGCCGTTTGCAGTTGTATATAAGAGTTTAAATGAACCGATTGCTGTAACGAAGCCGGATATTTTTGAATAAAATTTTGCCACAAAGGTGCCGATACATAAGCCTCATAACCCGTTTGCTGAATCATATTGGCAGAGAGAGGATAAGCCTCGATACCAGTATAGATTAAATGGATTTCTTTACCTGTACAAAAATCCGCACTGAGTAAAAAGTTCAGTCCGGTGCCTAAGCCAACTTCCAGTACAGCAACCTGCGGCGCATTATCCCCGGCTAGAAAATAACGTAAGCCAGAATTTAAAAATACATGTTGGCTTTCCTGCAAGGCTCCGTGTTTGGAGTGATAATTTTCTCCCACCTCAGCATTGAAAATAGTTTTAGAGCCATCGGCTGTAGTAACAAATTGTAAGGGTTGAGAAGCAGGTATGTTGAGGTTCTGATGAGTTAAGCTATCCATAGCAGGGCAAATATCTTACTTAATCGTGTATATTTAAGCAGTAAAATTTACAGTATGGTACATTACTTAAAGTTTATACTTTTAATAATGATGCCTAGCATATTGGTAGGCTGTCAATCATGAGGCAAAAGGCCAGATAAAAAAGTTCAGAGCTCTAAGGCACATAAACCTTCACCAACAAGAACAGATACGTTTGTTGTGAAAGGCAGAACGGTGGTGTTTTTTGGACCAACAGAAGCTGAGTTTGAGCAAATGCTTAAAAAAGAAGGATAGGATTCGGGTTTAAATGAAGTAACCGACGACTTTAATGAATATACAGGCCGGGTAATAGATTCGTTAAATAAGCATCCAACTTTAAAGGCCATGTTTACTAATAAAACTATTATTGTTTTTCAACTAAATAATGGTAAACAAGTACAATTTAACCGGACTAAAGGGGATAGCATTGTTGGATCGGTGCTTACAGATGGTGTGCATAAACCGCAGATTAACTATGGAGTAGCAACCGACATAGACTATTGGGAAATGATAAATAAATATTTTGGTAATCAGCTCTAAATATTTTTAAAGCTGATTACCAAAGTAAGTTACGCCCATTCCAACACGGCATCGCTCAAATCATATACCGGCACGTTAGGTAAATGAGCAGCAATAATGCTTCGTGCTGCGGCCGAACGGTAACCGGCAGCACAGTGTACTACAATGGGCTTATCGGTAGGTATTTCGTGCAAGCGGTAACGTAGTTCGGGCAAAGGAATCATTAAGCTATCGGCAAATAATAATCCGGCGTTAATTTCATTCCAGTTGCGGGTATCAATAAGCGTGTATTTTTCTGGATAGGCTTTAAAGTCGTCCATATCCAAAGGAGCGAAGGTTTGCTGGGCAGAATAATCGGCTATCAATGCACCTTTTATGTATTGTTCGTAACCAATTTTAGCAGCTCTTTTTAGGGCAACAGCTAGCGCTTCTTCATCGGCTGCAACTAAGTAAAATGGTTCGTGTGGTGCAATTACTGCACCCAGCCAAGTCTCGAATTTTCCTTGCAGTTGCAAGTTGATGGCATTGGTATAATGTCCCTCGTTAAATAAGGCTTTCGGCCGGGTATCTACAATAGTGATGCCTGCTTCCAGTTGGCTCCCGGTTTCCAGATGAGGTATAGCAGCTAGGCTGGCAGCCAAAGCTGGTGCACCTTGTTTGTTTAGTTCTACATCATACCCAAAATAAAGCGGCATAAAGGGCTGGTCGGTAGTTAACGTTTGTACAAATTGCAACTCGTCCATCAGTTGTAAAGCATAGTTTTGGCGCAATTCACGGCCAATAGTGCTATGCAAATCCGGACTCATGTTTTTGCCACACAATGAACCGGGACCATGAGCTGGGTAAACTACTACATCGGCAGGTAAGGTCATGAGTTTTTGACGGGTAGATTGGTACATCTGCCGGGCCAAATCTTCTTTCTTGGCTTTGATGTTGCCTACACCTTCACGCAAATCTGGCCGGCCTACATCGCCCACAAATAAGGTGTCTCCCGAAAATAGCGCTGTTTCTTGTCCTTGCTCATCAATCACCAAAATGCAAATAGAATCAGGCGAATGCCCAGGCGTGTTCATCGCTTTTAACTGGACGTTACCTAAGTTAATCACATCACCATCATCAAATGCTTGGTGCGGGTAGGTAGCCCCTAGTAAGCGGCTGGCATAAATAGTGGCACCAGTAGTTTGGTGTATTTCTAAATGAGAGCTGATGAAGTCGGCATGCGGATGGGTTTCAATTACTCCAACAATGCGGCTCTCATGTTGGTTAGCAAAATCGTAATAAGGCTGCGGATCTCGTGCAGGGTCAACTACAATAGCCTGCCCAGCCTCAATAATAGCGTATGAGGCATGTGCCAAATCTTTATCGTAAAACTGATGAATAATCATACTAAGTGCAAAGATAAGCATGTATAATTACTTTGTTATAGGTTATAACTTTTTTTAATAATAAGGCTTTTGGTAAAACCACATTTGTAAATTGCTTTACTGCTGATCGAAAAAGTTTACTTAAACATTTGAACATAAAACTTTTAATGTTTACAATTGTGATATCATTTTAATATCAAATTAAATAAAGATGAAAACCGAAAAAATTATCATGCCGTTTAATGGTTATATAGCCTTAGGTTTAGCTACAGCTTGCGCAATTGCTGCTTTTGTGGGTATTGTTCATGAGCAGCCTATATTTGTAATTGGATTTATGCTGCTGTTCGTGTTTATTGTTAAAGGGCTAATTATTGTGAGTCCTAATTCATCACAGGTTTTACTGTTATTTGGTAAGTATGTGGGGAGTATCAACAAGAGCGGCATGTTCTGGATTAATCCGTTTTACTGGAGGCGCAGCTTATCTTTAAGGGCTATGAACTTTGAAAGTACGCCCATTAAAGTGAATGATAAAATGGGTAACCCAGTACTAATTAGTGTGATATTAGTTTGGCGTGTGCAAGATACTTTTAAGGTATCGTTTGAGGTGAACGATTATCAGCAGTTTGTAAAAGTACAAACAGATTCAGCTGTACGTAAGCTGGCAGGTAGCTTTCCATACGATCATTTTGAAGATGAGCGAGCCACCATAACCCTAAGCACCAATTTTGATGATATTAACCATGCCCTGGAGCAGGAAATTAACGAACGCATGCACATGGCTGGCATTGAAGTAGTAGAAGCCCGCATCGGCCATTTGGCTTACGCACCCGAAATTGCCCATTCTATGTTGCGGCGCCAGCAAGCATCAGCTGTAGTAGCCGCCCGGCATAAAATTGTGGAAGGCGCCGTAGGTATGGTGGATAGCGCACTCAAACTTTTATCGGAAAAAGATATTATTGAATTGGATGAAGATAAAAAAGCTACCATGGTGAGTAACTTGATGGTGGTATTATGTGGCGATCGTGAAACGCAGCCTGTAGTGAATACAGGAACTCTTTATCAGTAAGCTATGGCCGAAAAAAAATCATTTGCTCTGAGGGTTGATGCTGAAACTATGAAAACCATTGAAAAGTGGGCTACTGATGAGTTCAGAAGTGTTAACGGGCAAATAGAATGGATTTTGCACCAGGCTTTGAAAGAAGCAGGACGCATCAAGAACAAAAGCGAGCAGAAAGACAAATAGAAAAGAATGTTATCTGCCACAGCCTGTACAAACTTAATCATTAAACACAGCGGAAATAATTTAATTTTGTAGCTTAACAGCCCTGCCTGATACATGAAGATATATCATCACCTGGATGAGTTTACGCCACTGAAGAATGCAGTGGTTACTATTGGTACTTTTGATGGGGTGCACTTAGGGCACCGGCAAATTATTTCACGCATTAAGGCTTTAGCTGATGAGTGTGGAGGCGAAACCGTAATTCTTACCTTTTTTCCACACCCGCGCATGATTATCCACCCCGAAAATCAGGAACTAAAGCTTATTACCACCATACAGGAACGTGCCGAACTACTGGAAACACTAGGTGTAGATCATTTAATTATTACTCCATTTTCGCGTGATTTTTCCAACCAATCTGCCGAAACTTATATTCGTGATATCTTGGTGCAGAAAATTGGTACCCGTAAAATCATCATTGGTTATGACCACCGTTTTGGTAAAGACCGCCAAGGTGGTTTAACCGATTTGCAACAAAACGGACCAGTTTATGGTTTCGAGGTGATTGAAATACCAGAACAGGATGTAAATGATGTAGCTGTAAGCTCAACTCGCATTCGGGAAGCGTTGTTACAGGCCGATATTGCCCAGGCAGATGCGTTTTTAGGTTATCCGTTTTTTATTACCGGCAAGGTAATACGTGGTAACCAGATTGGCCGGCAACTAGGCTATCCTACAGCCAACTTGCTGGTGGAAGAAAATTACAAATTGATTCCTGCCGATGGGATATTTGCTGTTACGGTTGAAGTAGATAGCCGAACTCATAAAGGAATGGCCTACATTGGGCACCGACCCACTATTAACGGCATGACGCGGAATATCGAAGTAAACATCTTTGACTTTAACCAGGACATCTATAACCAAACGTTACGTATGCACTTCCATTACTTTGTGCGCCATGATGTTAAGTTTTCTTCATTAGATGGTTTGAAGGAGCAACTAGCCTTAGATCAGATAGAGGTACAACGGTTATTGAGTAGCCTTTAACGTAAAGTACATAGCTGAAAGTAAAAGTTTTTTGTAAGTTAGTGTTTCGTAAGTTGGCTATAGTTAGCCTTTTTAAGGTAACTGGCTTGAACATAATGACGAACGCTGAACTGACTTTATGAAACTCAACCTCGATAAACAAGAAAGTGAATTCTTGAATAAAGCCATTAGTCACTGGGAGAAAGAACAGTTAGTATCAACTGAACAGGCTCAGGCTTTGCGCAATTCGGTAGAGGTAAAAGGGTTTGATTGGATGAGGCTGGCTAAGTATTCTTTCTGGATAGCTTTGATTTGTGGTGGCATAGCTATAGGTTCATTAATCATCAACGATGCCATTATTAACTGGATTAAAAGCCTGTATTATACGCCCGATGTGGTGATTGCGATAGGTTCGGGCGCTTTGGCAGCTGGTGCTTTTTATCTAGGCCGCCGTCGCGAAACGCTTTTCCCGGAGCGAGTGTTCAGTAATGAGGCTACCATTTTCACGGGTGTACTCTTTACTGCTTGCTGCATTGCTTATTTGGGCAAAACGTTTGATAATGGCTCGGGACATTATTCCTTATTGTTTTTGATATCGGTATTTATATATGGCTTTTTAGGCTGGCAGCTAAATTCAAGGCTGATCTGGTTGTTTGCGTTGGTATCGCTGGGTAGCTGGTTCGGCACCGAAACAGGTTATCAAACCCGCTGGAGCTACTACTTTCTAGGTATGAATTACCCTTTACGCTTTGTGGCTTTCGGGGTAATATTACTAGCTGCCTGTTACCTGCTACGTGGCCGTAATTGGGTAAAGCCTTTTTGGGAACTTACCTATGTGGTAGGCTTATTATATCTGTTCTTATCCTTATGGCTGCTGAGTATATTCGGGAACTTCGGTGAACTGGAACGCTGGTTTGAGGTAAAGCAAATCAGTTTATTTTATTGGGGCTTCTTTTTGGCGGCTGTTGCGGCTGGTTTTTTGCTGTACGGCTTACGCAGCAAAGATGCTATTGCCCGCGAGTTTGGCATTACCTTTTTACTTATTTTTATTTATACCGAATACTTTGAGTGTTTGTGGAACCATATTCCATACACGTTATTCTTTGCTATTCTGGCGGCCTCATTTTGGTTGATTGGTCGTCGGGCAGAAAAGATTTGGAACCTGGATGCACTGAAAGATTCTATTGGCTAAACAATCGATAGTATAAAATAATAAAAGGCTTTTTACTGTATATTTTCATTAATGGTGATGAATAATTAAATAAACTTGTTTAATCAGGTGATAAGCTGAGAATGCAAAAAACAGCACTGCTATACTAGTATTAATTACCTGCGTACTTAAATCAAATTTGCTTTGCAGGTACCGGGCAAATAATGCATATAGGTATAAGCATAAAAAAGCACCGCAAGCTGAGCCCAAACTGAATATACCTAATGCCCACAAGCCGGGCAATATCCATTGGTGAGCTAGCAGATAAGTACCGGCAAATAGCCAGAATATAATTTGCATCGGATTAACCAGCCCTAAAATAAGTCCGTAGCGAATGCTTTCACGGTCAGAATATTTGGTTTTAGGTGGGTTTTTGCGGTTGAGCCAAGTTATAGTGCCCAACACGCCAAATAATACGACCATAAACCAATCGATGATTGTTCCGATATGCGCTTGTGCCGAAAGCCATTTGGCACCCTGCATAATGGCAAAAGTAAAAACCAGCTCCATACTCGAAAACGCAGTAATAAACCGAATAGCTTGCCGCATGCCCCGGTTAATGGCTAATTGTACTAAGGTTAAGTTAATATTACCGGGTGGAATGTAACCTATAAAGTTTACAACCAATCCTAAAACGAAGGTCAAAACAATCATTGCTCAAAGGTAACCTGATTTTTGAAAGTTCAATTAAACATGTTTCAGTTCACTTTAAATACCGTTATTTGTACTTTTGACTACCAAACATGCCTGCCGAAAAAATCATATCCTTATTACCTGCTGCTACCGAAATTGTTTGTGCTCTGGGCCTGGAAGCTCAGTTAGTAGGCCGTTCGCACGAATGTAATTATCCATTCTCTGTAAAGCATTTGCCTGCTTGTACACGTGACCGTATTGGAACAGACCTGAACAGTGGCGCTATTGACCGCAGGGTGAAAACGTTGTTAACTGATGCATTGTCGGTGTATGAAGTAAACCGTGAGGTAATCAAGGAGCTGAAACCGGATGTGGTAATTACGCAAGACCAATGCGAGGTTTGTGCCGTATCTTTGCCCGAGGTAGAGCAGGCATTGGCCGGCTATTTGGATAAGCCTGCACAAATCATCTCCTTACAGCCTAATAGCCTGGACGATATTTTTGATAACATCAATCAGGTTGCTGCTGCCTTGCAGACGCTGCCAGCTGCCCAGATTTTATTAGAAGATTTGCAGGAACGGGTAGATATAATTCGGCATAAACTGAAGTTCATGGAAAACAAGCCTACTGTGGCTTGCATAGAATGGCTTGATCCACTCATGACCTCTGGCAACTGGGTGCCCGAACTGGTAAGTATAGCTGGTGGTACACCGCTCATGGCTGATTCAGGTAAGCATTCTGCTTACATACAATGGGAAGATTTACGCTTGGCCGATCCGGAGATTATGGTGCTGATGCCTTGCGGTTTTTCTATCGAACGTACGTTACAGGAAATTGACTTGATACTGCAACTACCCGGCTTAACCGATCTACAAGCGGTAAAAAACAAACGCTTTTATATAGTTGATGGTAACCAGTACTTCAATCGTCCCGGCCCGCGTATTGTTGATTCATTAGAAATTATGGCCGAAATTATTTATCCTAAACAATTCTTTTTTGGCTACGAAGGCGAAGGATGGATTAAGTTTGATGTGTGATTGAAGGATAATATTAAGAGTACAAAATCAGGACTCAATATTTCGGTTGAAAAAGCGGCAACCCACTAGAAAGATAACTGCTTGACAGGTAAACAGCTTAACAAATAAGCTGATTACTGAACAAAAAACGTTTTGCAGAAAAAGAGTTCGGCAAAACGTTTTTTGTTTTCATACACGGTAGAATTAAGTATTTACAAAACCAGACTCACCCCCACATAGTAATTTCGTAACGGTGCCGGGTTGTAATAGCGGTTACCAATTGCATTTAAATCATTTCCTAAGCTATAATGGTGGTTTAACAAATTATCTGCACCAGCATACAAATTCAGGCGGGTTTTGCGATTAAGTGAGTATTCCCAACCAGCTTTAGCTTGCAACAAGTGGTAGGAAGAAGCATAGGCTGTGTTTGCATCATTTACCGGTAGTTTGTCTGTATAATTGTATTGTACAAACAGGTAAATAGCTTGCGGAAATTTAAACTGTAAGCTGCTTACATTTACTTGCCGTGGCACGCCAGTAAGGCGATTGCCCGAATAGTTTACACCTAGCGGATTATAATTGCGGAAAGTAAAACGACTCAAGGTATAAGCTTCAATAAATTGTACACCCCGAATAAATCCTGTATTTTTTTGCCGAACAAGCCAGTAGCTTAAGCTGGCTTCCAGTCCGGGCTGATTGGTGCCGCCCGCATTAATAAAGTATTGGGTTTCATTAGCATTGTATTGTGCTACAATACTGTTGTTTAATCGGTAATAGAAAACAGAGGCATCCAGCACTAAACGCTCATGCGGTGTACGCAAGCGAAAACCGGTTTCATAGTTCCAACCATATTCGGCCTGCAAATTTGTATTGATGAGGTTGTTGCTTGGCCGTACCTCTGCAATAGTAGGGGTAGAATACCCGCGACTAACAGAGGCTCGCCAGATGAAATTGGGTGTAATTTCATAAGACAAAGCAATACGTGGCATTACTTGTGGCGAAAAATGTTGTTTGGTAAAATCGGTTTGATTAAGCGGGTAGTTGTTTTTAAACCGATACTGGTAATAGTTCAGGCTCAGAGCAGCTTCCAGGTTCAGGCTCTTAAACAACGTGGCAGCATAGCGGGTAAAAATAAAATGCTGGTTGGTGTTCACGCGGTCTAACGATTGCGGATTACCTTGTAAGCCTTTCAGGTTATCGTAGTCGTTAATATTAGCATTGGTTTGCTGCCATTCTATGCCTAAGTTCAGTTTCCAATCTAAGTTTGGGTGGGGTAAACTGCTCAATTCAAAATAAGTGCGTAGGCCATATGTGTTTTCCACACGGTGCTCGTAATTGGTGATAAACGGATTGGTAAAATCAACATGCGTACCGAAAATGGTAGCCACATTACGTAAACGATGGGTTAGGTGAGCTTCATTTACCACTCCGCCAAATAATACTTTCTGATCAATACCGATATTTTGCGCAATAGCTCCAGGTACGGCAGCAGTAGAAGGCCGTGCTGCCCGCGGGTTAGCCTGCATCTGACTCAGGGTTAAACCACCAGGCGTTTGGTAATTTAAGTCAGAGTAAAAGCCTAAAAGCTTTATTTGGTTGTTAGTGCCATAATGATAGCGATCAGCCCCTTGTATGAAGTGCCGTTGCATGTAGCTGTGGTCGCGGTAGCCATCATAAGTTTGATAGCCCTGATTCAGGTTGATTTCGTTATTAGCCTGACGGCTATGTACTGCCGCGTTTTCGTGAAACAAACCGTATGAGCCTGCATTAACATTTATCGATGCTGATGTACTGTCGGCAAAGCGGTTAACCGGATTGATTAGTACTACACCACCTGAGTTGGCGCCAAATAAGCTACCATCAGGGCCTTTCAATACCTCCAGGCTATGCAAGCTGTTTACATCCAGCGCATTCAAATAGGTATTGCCACCGGCATCGGTAAGTGGTATTTCATCATAATAAATTTTTACGTTGCGTACCCCGAATGGCGAGCGTAGTAAGCTGCCGCGGATGGACAAACGATAGCTGCCTGGTGTACGTTCTTCCATGCGTACGCCTGGCAGGGTATTCATGGCGCTTACCAGCGAGTTTTGCGGTTGCAAGGCCAATTGACTGACACCTAATACATCGACAGAAGCTGGTACACGCAGCACTGGCTGGTCTGACAGATAACCACGGATAGTTACCGGCAGCAAACGGTGATTAATATCGGTACTTAACGTATCTGGCCGATTTTGTGCGTACAGGTTGGCTGTGAAGAATAGTAGAAAAAAGGAGGTAGAAAGTTTAATCATGCACTGGTATAACAAAGTACAAGCTCATTAGTGAGCGGTTATTTTTTAATCGTTCAAAGGTAATTGCAGAAAAATGATTTGCATGGGTGTGTTTTATTATTGCATCAAACTGAATACCTTAGCTTAAACCGTCATTGCAAATGAAGCCCTACCTTTTCATTTTCTTAATTCTGTTGGTAAGTAGTGCCCATGCCCAAATGATAAAAAATGATCAAATTATTATGGGGCGTGTTGATAGTGTGCAGTCAAAAACATTGAATGAGCAAAGAAAAATATGGGTATATGTACCGGCAAGTGCTAATGAGAGTACCACTACAAAGCCGAAATACCCAGTAGTGTACTTGCTGGATGGTGAAGCTCATTTTTCTTCCCTTACCGGGGTATACAACAGTTAAGCACAGCCAATGGCAATACGGTTTTACCGGAGATGATTGTAGTTGCCATTACCAACACTGATCGTACCCGTGACTTGACGCCCACTAACTCCTTAACCGAACCTGGTGGTAAGCATAACGAGGAATTTAAAAACTCGGGAGGTGGCGAGCAGTTTATCTCGTTCATTGAAAAAGAATTGATGCCGCATGTAGATTCTTTATATCCTACGGCTCTTTACAAAGTTTTGATTGGTCATTCTTTTGGTGCCTTAACTGTAGTAAAAGTATTAATCAATCATACAAAATTATTTAACGCCTATGTGGCTATTGATCCTAGCATGTGGTGGGATCAACAAAAGCTTTTGCAGCAAGCAGGATAGGTACTCAAAGAGAAAAATTATACCGGCAAAAAACTTTTTTTAGGTATGGCCAACACCATGCCAGCTAATATGGATACGACACAAGTTCGTAAAGATACCACAAGCAATACGGCACATATCCGTTCTATAATGGTTTTGAATGATGTGTTAAAAAGCAATTTGGGTAATGGTTTGAATTACAGCTATAGCTATTATAAAAACGATAATCATAATTCGGTACCCTTGATAGCAACTTACGATGCCTTGCGCTTTCTGTTTAAGTCTTACGCTTTATCAGCTAACCAAAGTGCCGAATTGTATAATCCGGCCAGCAAAGCTAATGTAAGTACGCTTTTAGCGGCCCGCTATCAGGAGCTTTCCAACCAGTTCGGTTACCAGGTACTACCGCCTGAGGGGATGGTTAATGAGTTGGCTTACTATCATCTGCAAAATGGTGGTGATAGTAACGCTTATGCTTTATTTGCGCTCAATATAAAAAATTATCCAACCAGTGCCAATGCGTTTGATAGTATGGGAGATTACTATAACTTTAAAAAAGAAAAGAAAAAAGCAATAGAATACTACAATAAAACCTTGAAGCTATATGATAATCCTGATACCCGCGAAAAGTTGAAGAACTTACAGGACAAAAAATAAGGAAACAAACTTGTTTCCTTATTAAATGATTGTTCATTTATGATGAACTGACAAATTATTGTCAGCGTTTACGAATATTCGCAGTGTTTATTGGCGTTCGCATTCTCAAAAAATATACATCTTATTTGAACCTTACAGTAGGCATTTAAATTAAATTACTTAACTGCACTTACCCGCCATATTTTATTACCCGAATCGTCAGCTACCAGCAAGGCGCCGTCTTTAGCAACTGCTACACCCACCGGGCGGCCATGTACTTCTTTTTTGTCCAGATTGGCAATAAAACCTGTTAGAAAATCTTCAGGTAAGCCAGGTTTACCGTTGCTAAAGGGCACAAATACTACTTTGTAACCCACCAGTTTTGAACTGTTCCAGGAACCATGCTGGCCGATAAAGGCTCCGTTTACATACCGTTGCGGAAACTTATTACCGTTGTAAAAAGTTAATCCCAATGAAGCTGTATGCGAACCTAATGACACATCAGGAACAATGGTTTTCTTCACTAAATCCATGCGCGCACCTTTTAAGCGTGGGTCGGGGTGCGGGCCCCAGTAAGCGTAAGGCCAGCCATAGAAGCCACCCGGTTTAACGCTGGTCAGATAATCAGGTACCAGCATGTCACCCAGTTTATCGCGCTCGTTTACCGAAGCCCATAACACGCCGGTTCCTGGCTGAAAGCTAATACCAGCTGGATTACGCAACCCGCTAGCATAAATCTTCTCGCCAGAGCCATCCGGATTAATTACCAATACGTTGGCCCGTCTAACTTCATTAGCCATGCCATGTTCGGCCACATTACTGCCCGAACCTACAGAAACATATATTTTGCTGCTGTCTTTATCTGCAATAATATTACGTGTCCAATGGTTGTTGTAACCACCTGCTGGCAGCTTCATAATTTGCTGCCCTTTAGCAGTTATATGAGTAGCACCGGGTGTATAAGGGTACCGCCACAAACCATCTGTATTGGCCACATAAAAGTATTTACCCAAAATTAGCATACCATAAGGCTGGTTCAGGCCACTTAAAAATATACCTTTCTGGTCTACAACACCATCACCGTTGGTATCTTTGAAAATGATAATGTTGTTCGGGCTTTTGCCCATATTTTGCGACTGGTTTTGACCCGCCAACGCTGAACCTGCCTTTTTCAAACCTTTCGCCTCAGTGGTAGCTTGCGCGGCAAACACATCGCCGTTAGGTGCTACATAAATGTTACGTGGATTATTTAAACTATCAGCATACAAATTCACTTTAAAACCAGCCGGCGCCTTAGGTATAGCACCTTTCGGCCAGCCAATTACCTTACAAAAGTTCATCACCGATTTGGTTTCATAAGGGGCCGGCAAGTTTACTTCCTGACCACTTTTATCGTCCGCTACATCCGCTTTGGTTGGATCGGGCTTGTGGTTGGGGCAACTGGCTGCTAAAAGGCCAGTTGCTATAAAAATATGGTAAAAGTAATTTTTAGTTTTCATCACTAAGCGCAACTATTTATTTAAAAACTAACCCTTAAAGCAAAGAGTTGTTTTAGCTGCGGCTGGTGATGAAAAGTAAGATAAGTTTGCTGAATTGTTATTTTCTGCCAAATAAGTAATGTACACCAGCATTATAAGTGGTTATATTGCCTGAAAAAGCAATATAGTTTGCAGTTATAGATACTGATGGAGTATAATTGGCATAAAGTTCAAACCTTTTATTTAAAACAACTCCTGCTTTAAGTGGATAGGTAAGCCAAAAAGATTTGAGTTGAGTGTAGGTGTCATCATATAGAATAACCCCGGTGTTTATGATATACTTATTGTTGGTGTAAGCAGAAAAATTAGCCATGATTCCAGCAGATAAGTAAAATTTAAAATTTGCTTTGTTATAAAAGTTATATATGAACTGCGGAGCTACTGCCATCGTGTACTGCTTGAACGTGCGAGTATATTCAGTATTATTGAATAAATAGTTATTAGTAGTAGATGCTGTCACCTTGTAATCGGATGCGTAAAGATCCCCTTCAATACGTAAAATTAGTCTGCCTACGTTCACATTTTGAAATAAATCAATACCACCAGATATTTTTGGACCAATTGAAGCTTTATTACTTGCGTTGGCTTGAGCTAGTGAGATAGTACCTTCAAAAGTTAATTGATTCACATTTACACCTGCACCTATAAAGTAAGCAGTTCCAAACTTTGATAATGACTTGCCGGCTTGTTGGTTATTATTGATTTTGTTAACTATAGGCAGAATATCTGATTGTATATAACGTGCTTGTTGAATTTCAGTAATTAGATTTTTTGGGTCAGTATTGTACAGCATAGCTACCTTGATTAGCTGCGCTTTATATGAGTTTGATTCTACTACCCTACCATCTATATCATTACTAATGTATACATTTTTATAAAGCTCATAGGGTTGAGATTTATCAGCTTCTTGAACATAAAATCTGTTTTTAACATTATCATTATACTGATAAAGGGTTAAGTTTTTACCTGTGATAATGGTGCGCAAGAAAACAGTATCTGTACGATAACTTGTATCAATGCCGGTGGATAAATCGGAAAGGTTAACCTTGCTTGTAGATATATTACCTACATAGCGCTTGTATATCTCAAAATTAATAACGCTGAATGCATTACAATTTTGAGGCGTGAATTTTTCTACATTATTTTGGGTTAAAGAATTTCTATAAAAGATATTCCGTGGATTTTGTTCCCACTCTTTATAATCGATATAACCTCTTAATGTATCACCGTGCAACGTAACTACATAACCTGGTTTGTAATTACTTTGTGCTAAAGATAATAATGGAAGTAAAAGGGCTGCAAGCAGCAAGGAGTAAAAGTATTTCATGCAATAATAAGGCTAAATAAGCGCTTTGTACGCTGGTTGAAGCGGCGAAGTTAGCTATTTTACATGAATGCAGTTTCCTTAAATTTAGAACTTAATAAATTTATCTACCTGTTCGTTTACAAACTTTATTGTATCTTCTTTAAACAGGCGGTTCTGCTCATCCAGCTCTTTGTGAATAGCTGGAATATGTAATTTTAAGGGCATTACATGCATGTTCAGGTAATGACATACACCAGTAAAATGTTCAATGCCACGTATGTTACCATACTTGCCGGATGATAAACCTACTAAAGCAGCTTTTTTATCATAAAAGCTTTCCGGAAAGTTGCAGGCATCTACAAATGTTTTCAGTACTCCCGGGAAGCTGCCATTATACTCAGGTATGATAAAAAGAAACTTTTGAGTTTCTGTTACCATTTGCTGTAATGGTTGAAAATTATTACTTCGCTGGCCGTACATATCAGTCTGGATAAAGTTAGCAGGTAACTCTTCCAACGAGAACAAGTTAGATGTTACACCTTTATTTGATAGAAGTTGCTGATAATATTTTGATAGTTTTAACGTAGAACTTTCAGGGCGGTTGGTAGAGGCAATAATAGTAACCATACAAGGGGAATGTTTATCAATAAGCGCAACGTACCGGGTTGCTAATTGTTTAATTTTGTATCTTTATCCCCCGGAATAACGCGTAGCGAAAGTATAAATTTTTACTTTTACTTTTCATTACCGGCTAATAGGTTTGTGTTGTACATTTTGGCGTATATAAAATGAGTAAGATTATTGCTTTGGCTAACCAGAAAGGTGGTGTAGGGAAAACTACATCTTCTATTAATCTGGCTGCAAGTTTAGCTGTATTAGAATATAAAACATTGCTGGTGGATGCCGATCCGCAAGCTAATTCTACCTCGGGGATAGGGTTTGATCCACGTACAATCAAGAACAGTATTTACGAATGTATCATTAATCATCTTGACCCTTACACCGCTATACAAAAAACAGAAACTCCCAATTTAGATTTATTACCGGCTCACATTGACCTGGTTGGTGCCGAAATAGAGATGATTAACCTGGATGAGCGTGAATATAAAATGCGCCAGGTGCTGGAAAAGGTAAGTAAGGACTATGATTTCATTATTATTGACTGCTCCCCTTCATTAGGTTTAATTACCATAAATGCTTTAACTGCTGCCAATTCGGTAATTATACCTGTACAATGCGAGTACTTTGCGTTAGAAGGCTTAGGCAAGTTACTGAACACTATAAAGATTGTGCAAAACCGCCTGAACCCGCAATTGGATATTGAAGGTATTTTGTTGACGATGTATGATGTGCGCCTACGCTTGTCAAACCAGGTAGTAGAAGAGGTGCGCAGCCATTTTGAAGACTTAGTATTTGATACTATTATACAACGTAATACCCGTTTAAGCGAAGCGCCTAGCTTTGGTATATCGGTTATTATGCACGATGCTACTTGTAAAGGGGCAGTTAATTATTTGAACTTGGCTCGCGAAATTATCCGTAAAAACGGTTTACTCAAATCGGCCGTACAGCCTACTACAGCAGCTTAACATTATAAATGAGCGCAGAAAAGAAAAAAGGATTAGGACGAGGATTAAGCGCCTTGCTGGATGATTCGACGAGCCTGTTACAACATAAGCAGGCTGCTGTAGCCATGCCAGCTAGCAATACATTGGGTTCGGTTAATGAAATTCAGATTGCTGAAATTGAGGTAAATCCTTTTCAGCCCCGTACTGATTTTGACGAACATAGTATGCAGGAACTGGCCGACTCCATCAAGTTGCAAGGACTAATACAGCCTATTACTGTACGCCGTGTTAACGCACATGCCTATCAGCTTATATCGGGCGAGCGGCGCTTGCGGGCTTCACGTCGTGCCGGGTTAAATACCATTCCTGCTTATGTACGTACGGCTAACGACCAGCAACTGCTGGAGATGGCTTTAATTGAAAACATACAGCGTGAAGACCTGAATGCTATGGAAGTAGCTATTAGTTTTCAACGTATGCTGGAAGAATGCAACCTGAAACAAGAAGAATTAGGGGAGCGGGTAAGCAAAAACCGTTCAACGGTAACTAATTATTTACGGTTGTTAAAGCTTCCACCTAGTGTGCAAGCTTCCATCCGTGATGGTGAAATCAGCATGGGGCATGCCCGTGCGCTGATTACGGTGAATGATCCGGCAGCACAGTTGCACTTGCATCACTTGATTCTAGAGCAAGGGCTTTCTGTACGTAAAGTAGAAGAAATGGTACGTAATCTGCATGCAATGCCGGCTAAAAAGCCAGCTAAAAAAGCAGAGTCTTTATCTTTTCAGGTACAAAAAATACAAGATGATCTGGCTTCTAAATTTAGTACTAAGGTAAGGCTCAAAGTAAGTAGCAGGGGAAGCGGCAGTATAGAAATTCCTTTTTTATCACAGGATGATTTGGGTCGTATTCTGGAAATGCTGGATTGGTAACACATGCATAAACTATTTATCCTTGTTAGTCTGTTTGTTGGTTTGGCGCTATGTGCCAGAGCACAGCAGCCTGATACCTTAAAAGTTAAAAACCGTACGGATAGTCTAAATCGCAAGCAGGATTCAATAACTTCAAAACCTTTTGTACCTCGGGCCTCAAAAAAGATAAGGCAATATCATCCGGATAGCACGCATAGTCCGGGGTTGGCTTTCCGCCGGTCAGGTTATATACCTGGCTGGGGGCAGCTTTATAACCATAAATGGTGGAAAGTTCCCATTATATATACCGGCATAGGATTGTTGGGTTCAGCTATCATATTTAATCAAACCAATTATCACCATTATTTAAAGCTGTATAACATAGCCCGTAAAGGAACGGGTGAAAGTAGCGGTAATGATACCCAAAGTGCAGACTATCTAGAATATGAGAGCTTATCCAAAAACGGAGTAACCGAAACACAACTTCAAACAGCAGTGGTGGGTTATCAACGTAATTTTCAGTTAAGTATATTAGGTTTGATGGGTGCTTGGGGCATACAAATGATAGATGCTTATATTGATGCAAAATTTATTCATTCTTACAGTATGGATAACAATTTGTCATTTAAGGTAACACCCGGTATTGCACCGCAGCTTACGTATGCAGCCAATTACAATGTAAGTTTGATGCCGGTTATAAAACTGAGTATATTAATAAAGTAAAGTTCAATTTAACTGGGCTAAAATTAGTTATAAATCAATCATAAACTATATTCATGAAAATAGCACTATCAGGTTATGGTAAAATGGGCAAAATTATTGAACAGATAGCCTTGAGCCGTAAGCACGAAATTGTACTAATAATTGACAAAGATAACCTGCACGAATTTACTGCTGAAAACTTGAAAAATGCTGATGTAGTTATTGAGTTTAGTACACCAACTTCGGTACTAACCAACATACGCTCTTGCTTTGCGGCTGATGTACCGATTGTGGTGGGTACTACCGGTTGGTACGATGAGCTTAGTAACATCAAAGCAGAATGTGAAGCAGGTAATCATGCACTAATGTATGGCACTAACTTTAGTGTAGGGGTAAATATATTTTTTCACATTAACCGTTTGCTGGCTAAAGTGATGAATAACTACCCGTACTATGAAGCGCAGGTAGAAGAGATTCATCATACTAAAAAATTGGATTCACCAAGTGGTACTGCTATAACCATTGCCGAAGGTATTCTGGAAAATGTGGATAATAAAAGAGGCTGGAAAAATGTATTGGTAAGTGATAGCCCAAATGCAGATAATGAAACTGATGCACAAGCGGAAGAGTTATTGATTGAATCGCACCGGATTGATAGCGTACCAGGTACGCATACTGTATTGTATGATTCGGATGTGGATAGCATTGAGTTTAAGCACACCGCCCATAACCGTAATGGGTTTGCTTTAGGTGCAGTATTGGCAGCCGAGTGGTTGCAACACAGAAAAGGCTGCTTTCCTGTAACAGATATGTTTAACTTTTAATACTTGGGTAATTAGTAGCGTTTTATACCTTTACAGATGATATGAACTGGAAAATCTGGAATAAAAAAGATAAGGCAGACAAAAAGAAAAAGAGTGCCACTCGCGAGTGGGTGGATGCTATTCTTTTTGCTGTAATTGCCGCTACTTTGATTCGCACTTTGTTTATTGAAGCTTATACAATACCTACTGCCTCCATGGAGCGTTCATTGCTGATTGGCGACTTTTTGTTTGTAAGCAAAGTAAACTATGGTGCACGTACGCCCATGACGCCGATTGCTTTTCCGTTTGCTCATCATACTATGCCTGTACTGGGAACTAAAGCTTACTGGGATGGTGTTAAGTTGCCGTACTATCGTTTACCGGGTTTGAGCGAGGTAAAGAAAGGTGATGTAGTGGTATTTAACTATCCTATGGAAGCTGATTCACCTTTTTACCGGCCGGTTGATAAGCGAGAAAACTACATTAAACGTTGTCAGGGTGGCCCTGGTGATACCTTAAGCCTGGTAGATGCGCAGGTATATGTTAATGGTAAAGCTGCTCCTAACCCTCCCGGTGAGCAGATAGATTATACAGTAACCACCAGTAGTCAGGAAGTTAATCCGAAAATATTTGAGGATCTGGAAGCTACACAGTACGATGGCAGCCCATATTTCACTATGACTAAAGCTTCGGCTGACGTTTTGAAAAAAAGTTCAGGTATCGCATCTGTACAGCCACGCATTGCACCTAAAAATTCGCCAGTACTTGATCCGGTTTTTCCAAGCATGAATATGTACGATCATGCTATACATACCAGTCATTATTATGATCGTTGGAATGCCGACAATTACGGCCCAATTCTTATTCCTAAAAAAGGCTTGACTGTAAAGCTGGATAGTATAAGCTTGCCTTTGTATGAACGTGCCATTACTGTATATGAAAGTAATAAGTTAACTGTTAGTGGAAATGATATTTTAATTAATGGTAAAAAAGCCGATAGCTATACCTTTAAGATGAACTATTATTGGATGATGGGAGATAACCGCCATGATTCGGCCGATTCACGTTACTGGGGTTTTGTGCCTGAAGATCATATTGTAGGTAAAGCTCTATTTATTTGGATGAGCTGGGATGACAATGCTTCATTTTTACACAAAATACGCTGGAGCCGCATATTCAAAGGCATACATTAATATAGTTGGAAACTAACATTTATAAAAAGAGAAGGCTTTCTAATTAGAAAGCCTTCTCTTTTTATAAATGATCTTACGCGCAATGCAAATATAAGTTAATGTGCTTTTTCTTCCTGGCTTTTAATTACCAACTTATCAACGGTAAGGGTACCTACCTGCAAATCTTTAATCACCATACGTTTAATAGCTACGAAGCTAATAGCTAGTGCACCGATGGCAACTGCACCTACAGCTAACGCACCTATAGCTGTAGCTCCGACTGCTGAGGCACCTAATGCGGTAGCTCCTGAATTTTTAAAACTTATATCTTTTGTAAACGCATTTTTTGGAAGTTTCATAATGTGATTTATTAACTTAATAGCTTTTAAACATTTTGTTCACGAAAATGATTTACACGTTGTCAATAAACCAACTGCTTAGTTTAAAAAAACAGTGTTTTGTAAAAGTAACTTAAACCTGTTTATTCTGGCAGTTTAAAAAAGTTGTGCCTTAAAGCAAACAAAACCAAACCTACTGTATTGCGGCAACCTGATTTAATGAGCAGGTTGTTGCGGTGCCCTTCTACGGTTCGAACACTAATAAATAACTTGTCGGCAATTTCACTATTGCTTTTTTCTTCACAAATCATCACCAATACTTCAATCTCACGTTTGGTTAAGCCAGCTGATAATTGATCGTCTGCTGCTTTTTTGGCCGCTGTTCGTTTTTTCTGCGCAGCGGATATAGCCTTTAGAGTAAGTTGATTAATATAAAACCCATCACGCATTACAGCATGAATAGTTTTAATTAGATCCTCTTTATCGCAGTTTTTATTAAGGTAGGCAGCTGCGCCATCTTCAATCAACCGGGTAATCAATTCTTCTTCCAAGTGTACTGAAAGCATGATGACCTTAATTTGCGGATAATCTTTCTGCAACTGCTTGTTCAGCTTAACGCCATCCATGCCCGGCATGTCAATATCCAGCATGGCTACTTGGGGTGGTACTGGAGATTGCTTAAGTTGTTCTAGAAAGTCCAGACCATCTGAAGCTACAAAAAGCAGCTCGAAATCAGATACGGTACCAATGAGCATAGCTAACGCCTGACTGAACAGCTTTTGGTCGTCGGCAATGGCAATATGAATTTTAGACATGGCTTAGTACACGGTTAAGTGGATATTCTATTTCCAAATGAAAACCGCTGGTTTGCTGGTCCAGAATATGATAGCTTGCTTCAATCATAGATAACCGGCTTTCAATATTTTGTAAGCCCATGCCTTTAGCCTTAATGTTGGATGTGATAGGCAAGCCGATGCCATTATCTGAATAGTGGATGCGCAATGTATTCCCTACAGCGTTAAAGTTGATGTTGATGTTGGTTGCTTTAGCGTGTTTAATGGTGTTATTAATTAACTCTTCCAATACCCGGTAAATGGCTGTAGTCACTTCAATGGTCAAGCTGTCGATCAACTCAGGTACGGTATTATCAATTACTGCCTGTAGGTGATCGGTACGATTAATAAACTCCAATTGCCGGTTTAAAGCTGCAACCAGCCCGTGCAAGCTAAGCATGGAAGGAGACAGGTTATGCGAAATGTGCCTTACTTCAGCAATAATAGAATCAATAGCTGTTTTACAATTGCTTTTAAATTTGAAATGCTGGCTTCCATCGGCTTTGGTAGGTTCAAAAACATCAATAGAGAGTCTTAAACCCGATAGGGCAGCACCAATATCATCATGCAAATCGCGCCCAATGCGTTTGCGTTCAGCTTCCTGCGATTGAATAACGGCATTCAGTAGTTGTTTTTGATGAGCTATCTCGGCCAACTGTGTTAATTCACGTTGTTTCAGCATGCGGTTTTGATTACGAACCTGCAATAAAACAATTGAAATAGCCAATAGTAACATACCTGTTGTGCCTAAGGCTAACAGGAACAGAATATTATCATGCATGTTTGTAACGGATAAAGCCTATACTGAAAAGGATGTAAAGTATAAGAAGTAAGGTGGCATGTGCAGCTTGAAACATAAAAAGAATGTATAAGGGGAAACCAATCAGGTAGTTAGATAACATAAAATAGAACAAGGCCCCAGAAAAGTAGATGAGTATGCCTGTGTTGAACCAGTTATCCAGATTGTCCTGCCATCTTTGATTCAAGGAGTCATTTTCTTTGCTCATGAAAGCTACACTCATGATAATGAGCATTATAAACTCTACCGAAGTAGTGTAGGTGTCGAATAAATATACATTCTGTAAAAAAATGGGGTTGATTATACAGAATACAGTAAATATTATGATAGTCCATAGTATTGTTTCTCGTACTATAAGCGATTCAAATGAACCCCGGTAAAAGCTGGCAAGTAATAGAAATTCAATTGGGGTGTAAACATGCAGAACATCGGCGTTTACTCGATGATGCATATTCATAGTAATAATAACCAAATCTGAAAACGCAGACCAAAATAGAAAGTAGAGTAGAAAACGGTGAGGACCTTTGAGACTTTTGTAGCGTGTTAGCCCTAAAATAATAGGAATAATTACACTTGGTGATACGATATATCGAGAGTAGAATTGTAGCATACAACTATCTTGAACAAGGCGAATTTACGTGAAATTATGCCTACCCAAGATAGTTGTACGCTTAATTAGCTCCAAAAATGTGTTTAAACTTATGAATTTAACACATTGTTGACTGGGCAAAGTGGGGGACAGGAGTCTGTACGGTCATAAACGTTGCTATCATCTTCACTATCAGGATTATTTGAACTGTCCGACATAAAAATAATGTCATTGTCGCCTATTGTAGGAACAATGACAAGTTTACCCGAATCTGCATCACTGGCATCTTCTAAGCCTAAATAAACGCGTACGCCTTCTGCATCCGGGTTGTTTGCTAATAAGTTTTTAATAGAGTTAATAGGAATCAAAAATGCTTTGGTTTGAAAATCTTGTCCTGATGTAGCCAGATAGCTGCGCCAGTTTGCTGTAAGTGTAGCCGCGGTTGAAACACTGATTTTGCCTGATGCATCAGGCAATGAACTGTTGGTATCGTACATAGAATTTTAAATAGTTTATAAAGCACCCCTATACGTACTTTCTACACTATAGGTTTAAAAGGCTGTGGATATTTCGCAGTTCTAACCGCTATATATTGCTTCTTAAAAGCTATCAAGTTGTTGTTAATCAATTCGCTATATTTCTTCTTTCTTAAGAATCAAGTACTAATACGTATTCCCTAAATCAGGTAGTTATACGTATTTTCTTGTACTGGTCTTGTATTAATTTCGAACGCCAGGAACAGTACTATCTGATCAGCTTTTCCCCGTAGTTATCATCAGAGATATGGATTACTGTTCTTAGTCAGCAGGCCGATAAATGCGGCAGGCTAAGCAGCCAAAGAAAAAAATAAGCTTTTACACAAATCAACCGAATACGTCACTTGAAACACGCGCCTTCAATATCCAACCACGATACGGATGAAAAAATATACCGGCTGCTTGCAGCTACCTCTAAAAGTGCGGCATTGATTTGCATAGATGCCAATGGGTATATTCTAAGCCGCAACCAGGGGATTGAATGCATTTATGGCTACGCTGCTGATGAAGTGATAGGCAAGCATTTCTCCATATTTTATAAGGCCGACGAGGCCGGCAAAAAAACATTTTCGCAATAACTTAAATACTGCGCTAAAAAGTGGAATACAGGAAACACAAGAGTGGCAGCTAAAAAAGGGTGACCACTTGTTTTATGCGCATACCGTTTTTACTACAGTTTATAATGAGAATGGCCATCTGAGTGGCTTTGTAGTTATGGTTCGTAATACAGACGAGATTAGTAGGCAAGAAAAAGAAAAAGCTGCACTGCAGGCCCAGTTTGAAAAAAAGCTAAGGCTGAATACTTTAAAAAACCTATCGAACGAGTTACGGTTCAGGAAGCTGATTGAAAACAGTTATGATGGTATTGCCTTGTTTGATCAAGCGTTTCGGGTAATTTACCGGAGCATATCTGCTGAGCGTATTGACGGGTGGAGCAATGCAGAAATGCTGCATCAGAATATGCGTAACTATACCCACCCTGATGATGTGGATATGACCAGCAACCTACTGGCCGAAATTTATCATCAGCCTTTTGTTCCGGTAATTGCTACGAGTCGCGTGAGGCACAAACAGGGTCATTATATCTGGATTGAGTGTGTTTTTACCAACATGCTTGAGGATGAAAATATTAATGCCATTGTTTGCAATTTCAAAGACATTACCGAGCGCCGCCAAGCCGAAATTGAACGTAAGCGCATCACCGCCGATCTTATTCAGCGGAACCGTGACTTGGAACAGTTTACCTATATCATTTCGCATAACCTGCGGGCTCCTTTAGCCAATATTATGGGCCTGTCTGACTTGCTGGGCAGCGAGGTAGAACTGGATACCGACAACCAAATACTGGCGCAAGCCCTATCGGCTTCTATCAAAAATCTGGATCAAATTATTCTGGACTTGAACCATATACTGCAAGCCCGAAATGAAGTGAGTGACCGGTTGGAGCAGGTTGATTTAGCCGAAATTGTGGAAGAAATTAATTTAAGCGTCAACCAGATGATAGAAACTAACCAAGCTTCTATCATCTATGATTTTCACGGGGCAAGCGGCCTTTTAACCATTAAAAGTTACTTGTACAGCATTTTTCAAAACTTGATTATGAATAGCATTAAATACCGGCGACTTGATGTTGCGCCGGTAATTCACATCAGCAGTGCAATAGTTAATCAGGGCATTCGCATTCTTTTTAAAGATAACGGGAAGGGGATAGATATGGCTCGCTATGGGCACCAGTTATTTGGCCTATACAAGCGCTTTGACAAGAGCGTGGAAGGGCGAGGCATGGGGTTGTTCATGGTGAAAATGCAGGTAGAGCGGCTAGGGGGTACCATATCGGTACAAAGTGAACCCCAGGTGGGTACTGAGTTCCTGATTGAGATGCCTATTGCGTAAGCAGTTAAAACTGCCTCTCTAAGCATATTACGGTAAATAATTTATATAAAACTAATAAGGTTGATGAAGTGACGTGAGTGGAAAATACTCACACCCAGATCGGGCAGCTGATGCTTTGGCCCATAATGAGAAACAATATGAAGATCAACCGTATGATGGATATATCGGCTATAGAGACACAACTGATTGGTTCGTGGAAGAATAAATATGGCGATACGATCTGGCAGTTTAAGCGCGATCGTGACAATGCCGCCTGTACGCTATTGGTGATTCATCAAAACGCCGCCAAGATTTATGCTTTCGAACTACTGTACAGCCCGGTACATAAAAAGCCGGTTTTAAGAACCCAGGAGCATGGCGACTTTGTAGTTTTCAAAGTAGATGATAAATCCTTATGGCTAATTTACAATCAAATGGCCTATATTTTTGAAAAGACGGTTGTGTGGAGTTTTTGATGTGGAGATAGATTTGTGCAGGTTATTATATATTAGAACCTGCATATTTGTTGCCCCAAGTCGCCAATGAAGATGCTAATGCATTTGGTAGATATGTTTTACTCGGTTTTGATACTTGTGAAGGAAATATTTCACTTAATGACAGTTGCAGTGTAAAGTTTACTTCAGTTCGGTGCTTAGAATAAATGCTGCGAAAAATTGTATTCAGGTTAGCTAAAGTTTGTTGATTTAAGTAAAGCTTTTTACGAATTATATCAATATCAACCTTGCCGTCTTTTTCGATTACCACTTCTTCAATTTCATAGCTATCGTTTATATAAAACGCAAAAGGATTCAGAGTTTTTGTAAAGCCATATCCAAAATTAGAGGCTTTTATAACACCTACAGGAATTGATCCTTTAAATCCTTTGTAAATAAATCTTTTGATTGTTTTATACTTAGGCTTATCCTTTTCAAATCCTCTTGGATAATGAACTTCTTCATCCTTGGTGATATAAACTTCACGTGATAACTGATCTATCTTCTCTGAAGGGTCTCTGTAGTAGAATATCTTTTTTGTAGCTAATTCCCTTTGTAGATACTCGCCTTTTGCTTCTGCCATTAGTAATACTTCAATGTTTAGGTTACATACATTTGATATATAAAGTAAATATATAACACTAATTTTTAAATTAAAGTGTAGAAAGTCAAAGCCTTACTTATCTTTGAACATTGCCGCTGGTATGCAGCATTCGTTGTTTAACTTCTTACAATGGCTAATGTGTATGAACAGGAAAAAAGAAAGCCTGTCACATCTTCATGTAACAGGCTGATCTTAAGTGTAGCGGGGAGCAGGATCGAACTGCCGACCTTAGGGTTATGAATCCTACGCTCTAACCATCTGAGCTACCCCGCCGGGTGTTTCCCTGAAAAGGTTTGCAAATATAGCACAAATTAGTTTTTTTTATAAAAAATGTTAACATTTGTGTTCTGGACCTTAGATATCAATTGTAACCCCTTATATGTCAGAAAAGAAAAAATTCCACTTGGAATACGAAATCAAATCATCACCCCGCATTTTGTATGGTTTTTTAAGTGAAGCGAACGGGTTAACACAATGGTTTGCCGACCGGGTTAGCGTGAAAGATCAGGTTTATACCTTTGTTTGGGATGATGAGGAGCAACAAGCCAAGCTGCTGAGCGCCAAAGAAAACAAAGTGGTGCGCTTCCATTGGCTGGATGATGACCCGCAATGTTATTTCGAGATGGAAATTATGCAAGATGAACTCACCAATGATGTAGCTTTAGGCGTTACCGATTTTGCCACCGAAGATACCATTGCCGAGCGTAAACTCATCTGGAACAACCAAATTGATTACCTGATTAGCGTACTGGGGGCTTAAGCCTTTTCCTGCCTGCAATAATCAAGCTTTCTTCATCGTTAAGCCTATGTATAAATGGCATGTGCCGCTTTAATGCTTGAAGCTGGCAAATTGCTTAAATTTGTCGTGTGAAAAAGATCCATCTTTTAATTCTCAAATCCTTCATCAGGCCTTTTATCGTTACCTTCTTAATTGTAATGTTCGTATTGCTGATGCTATTTTTATTTAAATACATCGATGATATGATTGGCAAAGGGTTCCAGTGGTACACCATTCTGGAGCTGATGATGTATGCTTCTTTCACCAACGTGGCTATGGCGCTGCCCTTGTCGGTATTGTTATCCTCTATCATGACTTACGGCAGCCTGGGCGAAAATTATGAACTGGTAGCTATTAAATCTGCCGGTATATCATTAAGCCGGGCTATGTACCCCATGATGATTACTGTAACGCTACTATCAATAGGCGCTTTCGTATTTTCAGATTATATGCTGCCTATTGCCAATTTTAAATATTATTCCTTACTGTATGATGTGCGCCAGCAAAAAGCAGCGTTTTTGATTACCGAAAAGGTATTTAATAACAGCGTGCCCGGCTACACCATTCGTGTAAGCAAAAAAGATCCTGATGGGCAAACCCTGCATGATTTGATGATCTACCAGAAAGATCAAGCGACCGGCAACATGAACGTGGTTTTTGCCAAAGAAGGTATTATGTACCGTACGCCTGATGATATGCAATTGGTGCTGAAGCTAAAAAATGGCGTACGTTATGAAGAAAAGCCAGGCGAACCGGCGTATGATATGCGTCAGCGTTTAACCCGTACGCGTTTTACTTCGGCCGAAAACCGGTTCGATTTATCAAGCTTTAAAATGCACCGCACCAGCGATAACGACTGGAAATCGGTAATGCAGATGATGAACCTGAAGCAGTTAACCATCTCGCAAGATTCGGTACGCCGAACGTTGGACAAAACCGAGTCGGGCAATTACCGGCTCATTAACCCTTATGTAAAGTATTTCAGCGTACCACCAAAGTCTGATTCGGTAAAAAACTATTTGCCGGCACAGAAAGCAGCCGCCTTGAGCGTAACGAATGATAGTGAAAAAGCAACAGCCATATCCAGCGCTTTGCGCGAAGCTACTTCGGTGAAAGATATGCTAAAAGGAATTGCCGATTCGTACAAAGAAGAATCTAAAACCATCCGTAAATATTCTATCGAATATCAGAAAAAGTTCACCCTTTCGGCCGCTTGTTTGGTATTGTTCCTGATTGGGGCTCCATTGGGGGCTATCATTCGTAAAGGTGGTTTGGGTCTGCCGGTTGTGGTGGCGGTAATCTTCTTCCTTATATACTACATCATTGCTACTATTGGCGAAAAGTCAGTTAAAGAAGGTGGCTTGTCGCCTGCTATAGGTATGTGGGTATCTATTGCAGTGCTTACGCCCATTGGTATTTTCCTGTCGTACAAAGCCGCTACCGATTCAGCATTGTTTGATGTAGAGATCTACAAACGATTAACGCAGAAGCTTACCCGGCTTATACCACGTAAACTAATGCCAAACAAAGTCAAGCCGTTTTGATTTTACAAACAACAGACTTGTTTAAGCTTGCTAAAGCTTAGCTTTGCATAACAAGTTGTGCTGGCTAACCGGCGTTAAACTTGTGTTTTGATTACATTTCTTGTTGTAATAACATGTTAAATACTATTCCCGAAGCAATTGAGGCTATCAAAGCCGGCGAAATAATAATTGTAGTTGATGACGATGATCGCGAAAACGAAGGAGACTTTTTAATAGCTGCCCGTTTTGCCACACCCGAAGCCATCAACTTTATGGCCCGTTATGGCCGCGGTTTAATTTGCGCACCCATCACCCGTCAGCAGGCTAAAAAGCTGGAACTTGAACCCATGGTGAACCATAATACGGCTACGCTCGAAACTAATTTCACGGTTTCGGTTGATTTGCTGGGGCATGGTTGTACAACGGGTATTTCAGCTTCCGACCGTTCCAGAACTACCCTGGCGTTAATCGATCCGGCTATCCGCCCGATAGATTTAGGTCGGCCTGGGCACGTGTTCCCGCTTATTGCTAAAGATGGCGGCGTATTGCGCAGGGCAGGGCACACCGAAGCGGCTATCGATTTGCCAGTAATGGCAGGACTGGAGCCTGCCGGAGTAATTTGCGAAGTAATGAAGGATGATGGCGAAATGGCCCGCTTGCCTGATTTAATAGAAATAGCCCGTGAGCATCAGTTGAAGATTGTATCCATCAAAGATTTGATTGCTTACCGATTGCATACCGAGAGTTTGATTGAGCGGGAAGTTTCTGTAAAAATGCCAACCGAGTGGGGCGATTTTGACATGATTGCCTACACGCAAAAAAACACCGGCGAACACCACCTGGCCCTGGTAAAAGGCCATTGGGAACCTGATGAACCTATTCTGGTACGGGTACACAGTTCATGTGTTACCGGCGATATCTTCGGTTCTTGCCGGTGCGATTGTGGTCCGCAGTTGCATAAATCTATGCAGATGATCAGCGAGGCCGGAAAAGGTGCTATTATCTACATGAACCAAGAAGGTCGTGGTATTGGCTTAATTAATAAGTTGAAAGCTTACCATTTGCAAGAAAATGGTTTGGATACCGTAGAAGCAAACATCAAACTAGGCTTTCAAATGGATCAGCGTGATTATGGTGTTGGTGCGCAAATCATTCGTGATTTAGGTATAACCCAGATGCGCCTCATGAGCAACAATCCTAAGAAGCGGGCTGGCTTGGTAGGTTATGGTTTAGAAGTAATTGAAACCGTGCCTATCGAAATTGAACCCAACCCGCACAATGAACTTTACCTGCGCACCAAGCGCGATAAAATGGATCATGCCATTCTGAAAAACCATTAAGCCAATAGCTTTACGCGTTAGTTAAGCGAAAATATAATTGATAAAATGCCTCCTTTGCCAATGCGAAGGAAGCTTTTTTATTTTGTGTTGTTATTTATCCTCGTCATTATCATCAACCGACTGCGGCATAGTCATAGTATTAGGCATGGTACCTGAGCGCTGTCGCTGACGATTTCCTTTACGGAACAGGTTTCGTATAAATTCGCCAAAGGTGTCAAAATCGCGCTGGTAAATCAAACCTAAGCCATTTACATATTGTGGATCTAAAGCTGAATTCAGCGTGTTTAAAGTAGTGGTATTCAAAATACGGTAAGAGTACCGTGCGCGTAGTTGTCCATCTGAACGAATAAGGTACTCCGCACTAAAATCTTTGGTTAAGTTGTTGAAATTAGAGTTGAACAAGTTGGCCGAGCTGTTCAGCGAAATATCATTGTTCGCGTTAATATTGTACAAACTGCCGTTAAACAAAAAGCGGTTGAAGTGCAACGAAGCACTGGCATCATTTTGCGAGCGGATGTTAATATCCACTACACCCTTCAGCGCGCTTGATTGAGAAAGATAACTGTTCAGCTTATTAAAGAAAAACTCGCTGGCCGCCGTTTGAGCTGTTTGCATTACCTGACGGTTAATAGCACTACCTGTACCTGGAGCAAACTGCCGGCGAACAATCAAGCTTAAGGCTTGCTGGTTACGGTTGTTCACATCACTCAGGTAAGCTCCCAAATCGTCTTTAATTGACGGGTTGGTTGGAAAGCTGAAATCAAAGCTAATAGCAGGCTGCAACAGGGTATGGGTGATATCCAGTTCAGCATCCACCAGTTCCTGGCGGCTGTTCACCAATGAGGAACCCAAGCCCGCTGCCGAATATAGGTCACGAATGTCAGCCCGTAGCTCGTAAATAGCTTTCAGGTTTACCTCAGCATTGGTCGGGTTGCCTGTCCATCGTATGGTTCCACCTTCTGATACCGTAAATACCTTGCTGATAAAGTTCTTAGCTGTCAGCTCAAACTTACCTGACGAAATCAGGAAGTCGCCGTACATATCAAAATCACCTAAGCTGTTTATTTTCAAGTTCAGGTTATTGGTTTGGCCGCGGCCTTCCAGTAAGCCTAAATCGGTTGAAATTCGTACAACGGTTTTTTCATCTACCCGTAAGTTGAAGTTCAGCGTAACACCTTTAAAGGCGCTAGGGTTAACTACATACTTGGTGGTATCTCTATGGCTTACAAAGCGTATAAACTCATAATCGCCAGCAGTAGCAGCCGTGTTCAGCGGAATATTAAATACGGTGCCGTCTTCAGATTTGGCATCAATATCAATACTCATGTTATCCAACGGTCCGCTAAAGTTAAACTGTCCGGTAGCGAAAGCAGTACCGTAATACAGTTTATTATCTTTCAGCGATGTGTTCAGGGCCATTAGGTTGCGGGCGTTGATCTTAATATCCAGTACCGGGTTAGCGATGTTGGTCAGGTCAATGGTGCCATTGGCAATGCCCTGCCCGCCACGCGAACCCTTAATCACCATTTTGTTAATTTTGATGATGCTGTTTTCTACCACCAGCTTTTCGTCAATGGTGTAAGGTACTTTCAGGTAATCTACCGTTACACCTGTGCTGGCCAGGGTAAGTGTACCATTAAGTTTTGGGGCGGTTGGCGATCCGGTAAGCCTGATATCACTGGAAATAGTGCCTTTTACGTTGGATACCAAGTTTTGAATGAAGGGCTGGAAAATAACGGCTTCCGTTTGATTCATCTGCACGTTGAAATCGAGGTTGTTACCATCGTTCCTGTTCAGGTAGTAAGCGCCTGCAATATTCATGGTTTCCAATCCACGGTTCAAAATATTCAGCTTCACATTGGCTTGGCTGCGTGCGTTATCCAGTGTAGATTGGATTTTTACATCACCTACCAGGGTTTGATTCATCAATAAGGAATCGATGCGCAAGTCGGCATCCACACCAGGCGATTTCGTTACTGATGTGAGTATAACATTACCGTTCAGGGTTCCTAATAAATTTACCCCTGCCGATTTGGTAAGCTGATTGATGGTGCTCATGTTGAACTTTTCAAATTCAACTTTCAGCTGGTCGGTTGGGTTATCTGATACAAAACCGTTAATACGTACTTGCTGCTGACCGTTAGATAACTCAAAGCCCGCAACCTGTATTTTATCATTTAAGAACCGAATACGTACTTGTTCCTGTAACTTCCAAGTTTCACGTTCCAGAATAACGTCTGAGGGTAATAGCTTTAATTTGGCGGTAGTATCGCGCCCAAACTCTACTAAGCCGTACAAGTCGAGTTGGTTAACCGCATTTTTATCAGATAGCTTGACGTTAAAGTTCAAACTATCATTCCGTACCATGTTAATAACGTTGATATCTTTGATGAACAAACTATCAGTTAAATCAACCCGGCTCAATGACAGGTTGACACCCAGCATATTATCTGCTGTGCTTTCGTCAATAATAAAATCGTGAAATACAATTTTACCGAACTTAATAGTTTTGATTAATCCATTTAACGTAGCTGTTTTTTCGGCCGAGTTAAAGTGTCCGATAAATGTACCCCGATCTGGTATTTTGATACCGGTGTGGAACAAGGATAATACCGTATCAATGTTTTTGAGTTGCAGGTTAAACTCAAAATTTTGCGGGTTTACTTTATAAATAGTAGTTTTTAACGACGGAATGTACTTCTTGGCAATGGTTTTAAAGTAAGAGGGCAACGTAGCCAAATTGTAACTGCCTTTAATGCTGCCATCAGCAAATGGCGATTTTAAGTTAATAAGTCGGTTGTTACCTAAGCCTGAAGCACTCAACGATACCGAGTCAACCACATCATTGCGATGTGGAGTGATTACCCGTGCAGCAGTAATAAGCACATTACCCTGCAAGTTATCCAAGGTATTACCTGAGAAGTTGGTGTTTACTGTGGTCGTAATGTTAATAGTATCCTTTATTAACTTAAGCCGGTTAAGCTGTGCGCCTTTAATAGTGGCATTAAAGGCATACTGTGGCAGGGCTGGAGCCAGGTTAACCCGTCCGGTTAAGTTAAGCTTTAGGTTACGGTCGGTAACCGTAATCTTGGCGTTAGCTATTTGGTTAATGAAGTTGCCATCAACAGTTAAATTGTGGTACTGGTAACCTTTAAAATCCAGGTAGGCAATTTGTGCATTTACTTTGCCCGACAAGTTTTTAAGTTCATCACCACTACCATTTACATTGGCGGTAAATGACGTACGGCCTACTGTACTATTATCTAGAAGCTTATTTAAGTCAAAGTTGGTAGCAGCCACTTTTCCATTATAGGCTGGTACACCTTTGGCACCAAACCGGATGTTAATATCTGGGTCCAAGCGGCCCAGTGCAGTTTTGAATGTTCCGGTGGTAGTGAAGTTTTCCTGCAAACCGGTAAGGCGTCCCTTAAAGTTGATATTACCGAACTTAGATAGAAAATCAGGTAGGTAAGTTTTGTTAGTGCCAGTAAAACGCTTTAGCAGGTAATCCAGATCTTTTTTGTTGGTTGCCAGCTGGTCAAAATCTAAAGTCAGGTAGGTGTGATCCCAATCAGGTAAGCCTTTCAAGTTAAAGTTGCCTTTTATATAAGTAGCCTGGCCACCCGTAATCATGAAGTTGCGCGAATGAATATTATTCACTTTACCATAAGCCCGGCCGCTAACGCCCAAATCAAAGCTTATTTTATCCAATGAACTGGTGAAATAAGCCACATCAATGCTAGATAGGCGCGAATTTTTAAAATCGCCATCTATATAAACGCGATTTTCAAAATCGCTGAAATCAGTAAATGATTTAAAATGCATCCTGAAATAATCTTGCACCTGCGATTGTGGTGTAGATAGATGCAGGTTTTGCAGTAATATTTCATTCGTATCAATCTTGGCATTTACCGTTAGGTTCTCTACATAAAATCCGCTTTTTTCCTGCAAGGTCAAATTTTGAACATGACCTTTAAACAAGTGGTTTTTTAAATCAATCTGGGTAACTACCGTACTGAAGTTGCGAACATCCACATCATTAAAGTTTACCTGATTGGGTGCGGCTACATGGGTAAGCTGGTTTTTATAACGAAAGTGAAAGCCATTTAGGCCAATGCGTTCAAAGTTAATGGTCCAAGGCTTACTGACCTTTTTAGTAGTATCGGCAGGTTTGTTAAAGTAATTAATGATAAATTGTAGGTTAGTGGTGCTATCCTTTAGTTTTTTCAAATAAAAAGAACCATTATCCAGTTGAATGGACTTGAAATCAATTTTACGTGCTTTAAGGCTGTTGAATATAGAAAAGCCACTTAATTGTACCGTAAGCAACGGAGTGCGCAAAAGCGTATCTTTTTGCCGGTCGAGTACTAGCAAATCTTCCAGCACTACTGATGAAAAAGGCTTGATATATAGCCCTTTAATACTTACCGTAGTATGCAGTTCTTTAGCCAGATAGTGCGTAGCTCTACGGGCAGCCCAAGTTTGTACAGGCTTATATTGAAACAGCACCAGTACCAAACTGAGCATTAGTAGCAGTACCAATACAATGCCTAACGCTATTTTGAGTATTTTTTTAATAATTTTGCGCCTTTAAATCAGTTAAAGTAAAGTGCCTGTTATACTCGGAATAGAATCCTCTTGTGATGAAACCTCAGCTGCCATATGTGCGGATGGTGTGATGCTTAGTAACATCATTGCCAACCAAACCATACATGAAGCTTACGGCGGCGTTGTGCCCGAACTGGCTTCGCGCGTACATCAGCAGAATATCATTCCGGCGGTACAACAAACAATATTTAACGCAAAAATAAACAAAAATGATATTGATGCAGTAGCTTTTACACGCGGTCCCGGCCTTTTAGGCTCTTTACTGGTTGGGGTGTCGTTTGCGAAGGCTTTTGCCTTGGCTAAAAACCTGCCGCTTATTGATATTAATCACATGCAAGCTCATGTGCTAGCTCATTTTATTGATGAGCCTAAACCTGCTTTTCCATTTTTGTGCCTCACCGTATCGGGCGGCCACACGCAGATTGTGCTGGTGAAAAACTACTTCGATATGGAAATTATCGGCCATACGCAAGATGATGCCGCTGGCGAGGCTATGGATAAAACCAGTAAAATTTTAGGTTTACCATATCCGGGAGGGCCGCTTATTGATAAGTATGCACGGCAGGGCAATTCTAAAGCTTTCTCTTTTCCAGAACCCCAAATACCGGGCTACAACTTCAGTTTTAGCGGCCTGAAAACTTCTATCTTATACTTTATTCAAAAGAACGTAGCGCAGAACCCTAATTTTATACAAGATAATCTGGCAGATATTTGCGCCTCAGTAGAGCATCGGATTGTAACCATTTTGCTGCGTAAGTTAACCCAGGCAGCACAGGCTTATGGCATTACCGAGGTGGCGTTGGCTGGTGGCGTATCGGCTAATACCGGATTGCGGCAAGGTTTGCAACAATTAGGTGAAAAGATGGGCTGGCGCACCTTCATCCCCAAAATGGAATATTGCACCGATAATGCAGCCATGATTGCCATTGCCGGATATTATAAATTTTTACAGGGCGATTTTACCGATCAGCATGTAGCGCCGCTGGCCCGTATGCCTTTTTAACGAAACAACATGAATTTACCTTCACTTATTTTTTGGCTGATATTTGTGATACCAATGGTTGCCCTGCTTATTTGGGTAATGCGGCAAGATAAACGCAAAGGCGCCACTGGCCTGATTATATTAGCTGTTATTGTGGTAATTGCCATTGTGTATATGTACGTGCAGACTAAAGGTAAATAGAACTTTATCATTACTTGGTCATCATCTGATAGCGCGAAAGCTCAACAAATGTTGAATTTTGTATGGGTAATTTACAGTGCTTAAAGGCAAGTTAGTGGAGCATAGTTAAAAACTACTTTTAACTTCATGTTCATAACAGAGTGCGTATTGAATTAAAAGGCTAATGACGCGATTCGATAAATGTTCACAAGAGTTCATATTCAAAAAAATGAACACTTAGTTAAATATTGGATAATAGCTTTTAGTTTAAACAACAAAGCCCTGCTTACTAGTAAGCAGGGCTTTGTTGTTTTTGTAGGAAGTGTAAATATTACCAAACTTTTATACGGTCTTCAGGCTTTTTGTAAAGCTTGTCGCCGGGTTTTACATCAAAAGCAGCATACCAGGCATCAATATTGGTTAATGGTGCATTGGTACGGAATTGCTCTGGCGAGTGTGGGTCGGTCAGAATGCGTGAAGCCGCTGATTCCGGACGTTGCAAACTGCGCCATACCTGTGCCCATGATAAAAAGAAACGCTGATCGGGCGTAAAGCCATCAATTTTGGTGTTTGATTTACCTTCTTTGGTTTTCTTGAATGCTTCGTAAGCGATATTCAAGCCCCCTAAGTCGGCCAGGTTTTCACCTAAGGTTAGTTTACCGTTTACGTGCATGGTATCTAACACAGTATAACCATTATATTGGTTTACCACCATATCGGCACGTACTTTAAACTTGTCGGCATCTTCCTTACCCCACCAGTCGCGCAGGGTACCGTCAGCATCATACTGGCGGCCTTGGTCGTCAAAACCGTGGGTCATCTCATGGCCAATAACGGCAGCTATACCACCATAGTTAATGGCATCATCGGCGTTGAAATCAAAGAAAGGAAATTGCAAAATACCAGCCGGGAATACAATCTCGTTACCAACCGGGCTATAATAAGCGTTTACAGTTGGCGGCGTCATGCCCCAACGGGTTTTATCAACCGGTTTGCCCAAACGGGTAACGTTAAAGTTATATCCCCAAACGCTGATGCGTTTTAGGTTGCCATAGTAATCATTCCGATTAATGGTAACCCCGTTATAGTCTTCCCATTTATCAGGATAACCAATTTTAACTGTAATAGCGTGCAGTTTTTTTAACGCACGTTGCTTGGTTTCAGGGCTCATCCATTCCAAGCGTTCAATACGGGAACCCAGAGTTTCCTTCATATTGTTCACCAGATTAACCATATATTGCTTAGCAGCTGGTGTAAAGTATTTTTCTACATAAAGCTGGCCTAACAATTCGCCCAAGCTACCATCAACCAAGCGAGCCATACGCTGATCGCGCGGTGCTTGCACTTGTTGTCCACTCAATACGCTGCTGAATTTAAAGCTAGCTTTGGTGAACGGTGAACTTAATTGGCTGGCAGAACCCCGTAAAATGTAACCTTTTAGATAAACTTTCCAATCTTCAACCGGAATGCTGGTTAACATACCATCAACTGATTTGAAAAAGTCAGGCTGACGAACCAGCATGGTATCCTGGCCGCTAACTTTCATTTTAGGCAGTAAAGTTGCCCAGTTCAGGTGCGGTGTAGTTTGGCTGAACTGTGCTACCGAAAACTTATTGTAAGTTTTGTTTGGGTCGCGCATAGCCACACGGCTCATTTGCAGCTTAGCCAACTCAGTTTCCATCCGGAAAATAGTAGCTGCATTCTTTTCTGCTTCAGCAGCCGGAGTGCCGGTTAGTGTAAATAAGGTTGTCAGGTAAGTTTTGTAGGCTCCCTGTATGCGTTGGTTACGTGCATTATCTACCAGGTAGTAATCGCGGTCGGGTAAGCTGGTACCGCCCTGACCAATACTTACAATATATTTGGTTACGTGTTTGGAGTCTTGCCCTACACCAAAGCCGAACAGCGGGCTACCTTCGCCAATAGTGCGTTGGTAAGCAATCTCGTTAATTACACCATTCAGGTCTGTAATATGATCAATACGCTGTAAGTCAGTTTTAATAGGTTCATAGCCGCGTTTTTCAATAGCTACGCTATCCATAGCGCTGGCATATAAATCGCCTACACGTTGCTTAATGCTGCCTTTTGCCTGACTAGGGGTTTTACTTACTTCAGTTAATAAGTTGATCAGCTTTTTATTATTTTCTTCCGCCAGAATGCCAAAGCTTCCCCAACGGGTTTCTTTAGCCGGTATGCTGTTTTGTTTCAGCCAGCCGCCATTAGCATACTCGAAAAAGTTATCGCCAGGTTTTACAGCCGGGTCCATGTTAGCCGGATCAATAAACTTGCGTGGAGGTGCAACCGGGGTAGGCCCGTTTTTGCCGCCATCGGCAGCCCAGGTGTTGGCCGAAAGGCAAACAGCGGCTGCAAGCATCCAATTTCCTAAATTTAGTTTCATCTATAGTTTTAAAAAAATAAACGCTGAAAAGTAGCAATTTTCAGGTACAATGCAGGGAATGTAAACTGTTTTTTACAAGTTAAAACTTTAAAGTTTTAGTTGAATAATGCAGGCTGATGGTATGATTATCGCTCGGGTAAAAATCTCCAAGCCCTAATCTGTAAGTAACTATCAAAATACCTATCTTCACCCCCTCGAATAACATAGTGAATAATGAAATTGTTAGAAGGAAAAACCGCGCTGATTACCGGCGCATCTAAAGGCATTGGCCGTAAGATAGCTGAAAAATTTGCAGAGCAAGGTGCTAACGTAGCTTTTACTTACCTGTCGTCTGTTGAAAAAGGACAAGCATTGGAGCAAGAACTGCAAAGCTTCGGTACGCAGGTAAAAGGTTACCGTTCGGATGCTTCAAAATTTGAAGAAGCTGATAAACTGATTAATGATATTATAGCCGATTTTGGCAAACTGGATATTGTAGTAAACAACGCCGGCATCACCAAAGATGGTTTGCTGATGCGCATGACCGAAGAGCAATGGGATGAAGTGTTGGATGTAAACCTGAAATCAATCTTTAACGTAACCAAAGCTGCTTCACGTGTCATGATGAAAGCCCGTCAAGGCGTATTCATTAATATGAGTTCGGTAGTAGGGGTGCAGGGTAATGCCGGTCAGTCTAACTATGCAGCTTCAAAAGCTGGTATCATTGGTTTTTCCAAATCAGTAGCTAAAGAGCTGGGTTCACGTAATATTCGTACCAACGTGGTAGCCCCGGGATTCATTAAAACTGAAATGACCGAAGTGTTAGACCCGAAAGTGGTTGAAGGCTGGACTCAGAACATTCCACTAAAACGTGCTGGCGAAACTGAAGATGTTGCCAATACCTGCGTTTTCCTGGCTTCCGATATGAGTGCTTATGTTACCGGTCAGGTAATTGCAGTAGATGGCGGCATGCTGTAGTTAGAGTCAGGAGTCAAAAATCAAGAACCAAGATTAATTAAATGAGATATAGAACTTTTTGAAGCTTTAACAAATTCAAAATTTCTACATCCATAAAATAAAAACAGCATATTTGGGAATACCAATATGCTGTTTTTGTTTTCAATAACCTGGGGTGCTGTTTCTGGCTGGTGGACGCCAGTATGTTTGCTGCTAGGCTTACTATATGCCTGGCTCATGTACCGCGAACCGGTTGAGTTAAGCAAAAGCATGCGTTATGGTTTAGCTACTTTACGTGCATTTGCAGTCTTCTTCATTGCTTTTCTGCCCATATCTCCGTTGGTACAGTCGGTTACTTACCAGCCGCAAAAGCCTTTGGTGCTTATTGCGCAGGATAACTCTTCTTCTATCCAAACCTTTAAACCTGCAGGGTTTAATGCTATACAATTGGTAAAAACATTAGCCAGCTTAAAACAACAGTTAGGTAATGATTATGAGGTACGCGAATACCACTTTAATAGCAATTTAAGCAATGGCCTGACCGATAGTTTTACAGGTAAGCAAACCAATATAGCTTCGGTTATTAAGCAGCTGAATGAGCAGTTTGTAAACCAGAACATTGGTGCATTGGTGCTGGCTACCGATGGTTTATACAACCAGGGAGCCGACCCGCAATATGAAGCCCGCAACCTGAAAACCAGTATTTACACCATAGCTTTAGGAGATCCTATACCACGACGTGATTTGCTGATCGGTAACGTTAATTATAATAAAACAGCATTCCTGGGGAATGATTTTGTAATAGAAGTGCTGGCTGAAGCGTACCAGAGCCAAGGCGAAACCCTGCAAATCAGTGTTGCCGAAGATGGTCGAAATGTGGCATTCCAGAATGTGGCTGTCAATAGCAACGCTTACCGGAAGGTAATACCAGTTAAAGTGAATGCTGATAAAAAAGGCATACACCGTTTTACCATCAGCATCAAACCGGTTAAAAACGAGTTGTCGGTGCAGAATAATACAGAAACTATTTACATTGAAGTGCTGGATGCTAGGCAAAAAGTATTATTGGCCTACCAAAGCCCACATCCTGATATCAGCGTAATTAAACAAACCATAGAACGCAATAAGAACTACGAAGTAAAAGCCGTACAAGCGGCTAACTTGAACAATATAAAATTAAGTGATTATGGTTTAGTATTGTTGTACCAGTTGCCCGTAACTGCTAATACTTTGCTGAATGATTACCTAACCAAAAGCAAAACACCTGTATGGTATATAGCCGGTGCCCAGACTAATTTAGCTGGCTTCAACACTGAGCAGAAAGCGGTGCAGATTGCTTCAACCAGGCCCGATATGCAGGAAGTATTTGCTTTGCCGGTAAATAATTTTTCGGCTTTTACCCTTTCTGATTCAACACAAAACAAAATTGCCCATTTGCCACCCTTGTTAGCACCTTTTGGCAATTATGGTACAAGTAATACTGCGGCTACCTTATTCAGGCAGCGTATAGGCAATGTTAGTACCGATTATCCATTGCTAACGTTCAACGAAGCGGAAGGCCGCCGAACAGCTGTACTAACTGGTGAAGGGTTATGGCGTTGGCAATTGGCGGAATATCAAACTTTCGGAAATCATAGTGCTCTGGAGGAACTGTTCAGCCAAAGCATTCAATACCTAACAGCCAATGCTAATCGGCAACGTTTCAGAGCCTACCCGGCACGTAATGTGTTTGATGAAGGTGAGAATGTATTGCTGAACGCCGAATTATACAATGATGCGCTAGAGTTGATTAATACTCCTGATGTGAATATCAACCTGAAAAACACAACGGGTAAAAATTACAGTTTCCTGTTTAGTCGAGAAGGCAAAAGTTATCAGCTTAATGCCAATGCTATACCGGTTGGCGAGTATAGCTATACTGCCACTACAAAAATTGGCAAACAGCCTTTTACCGCACACGGGCAATTTTCAGTAAGAGCGTTAAACCTGGAAAACAGGCAAAGTACGGCTAACCACCAGTTATTAAACAGCCTTGCCCGGCAGTCGGGAGGGCAAATGTTGTTGCCATCGCAAGTAAACCGTTTAGCTGATTTGATACGACATAATGAGAATATTAAAACTGTGGTTTACGATGACAAACATTATAGCGACCTGATTGATGTAAAATGGGTTTTCGTGTTAATTGTAGCTTTACTGAGTACCGAATGGTTTTTGCGCAAGCGTGCCAGTGAAATTTAATGCTGCTGCTGAAATGACACTATAATAGTGTACTCATTATTTGCAGTATTTGCACAATTGCACAATTAACATTACCTTTGCCCGGCAAATAATCACACACAATTATTATTTGCCATGCAGCTTGATCCCGCCAAATTTGTTGCCGAAGGTTTAACTTACGATGATGTTCTACTCCTTCCGGCCTATTCTGAAGTTTTACCGCGCGAGGTGGATACCCGCAGCTATCTAACTAAAAAAATCCGTTTAAATATTCCGATTATATCGGCAGCTATGGATACAGTTACCGAGTCGGCCCTGGCTATTGCTTTGGCACAAGCTGGTGGTTTGGGTATGTTGCACAAAAACATGACTATTCAGGCCCAAGCCGAGCAGGTGCGAAAAGTTAAACGCTCAGAAAGCGGTATGATTCAGGACCCGGTTACGCTGGATGAACATGCTGTAGTAGCCGATGCATTTAAAATTATGCGCGAGTACCGTATAGGTGGTATCCCGGTAATTGATGGCGACGGTAAGCTGAAAGGTATTATTACCAATCGTGATTTACGTTTCCAAAAAGATATGCGTAAGCCCATCAGCGAGGTAATGACTACTGCTAACTTGATTACCGCTCCACAAGGTACCAGTTTGTTGCAGGCTGAAGAGATTTTACAAAATCAGAAAATTGAAAAACTGCCGGTTGTAGATGCGGAAGGCCGTTTGTGTGGATTGATTACGTTTAAAGATATTCAGAAATTTAAAAACTACCCGATAGCTTGTAAAGACGAGCATGGCCGTTTGCGGGTTGGTGCTGCCGTTGGTGTAACCCCCGATACTATGGATAGGGTAGATGCCTTGGTGAAAGCTGGTGTGGATGTCATTGCTATTGATACTGCACATGGTCATTCCAGAGGTGTTATCAAGCAGCTAAAGGCAGTAAAAGCTAAATACCCTGATTTGCAAGTAATAGCTGGCAACATAGCCACTGCTGATGCGGCCAAAGCACTGGCCGAAGCTGGTGCTGATGCTGTGAAAGTAGGTATTGGGCCAGGTTCTATCTGTACTACCCGTATTATTGCCGGTGTAGGTGTGCCACAACTATATGCTGTTTACGAATGTGCTAAAGCTCTGCAAGGTACCGGCGTGCCGGTTATTGCTGATGGTGGCATTAAACATACGGGTGATATTGCCAAAGCTATCGCCGCTGGTGCCAGCTCAATTATGGCCGGTTCATTATTTGCAGGTGTAGAAGATTCGCCGGGCGAAACTATTATTTATGAAGGCCGTCGTTTTAAATCATACCGTGGTATGGGGTCTATCGAAGCTATGGAGTCAGGTTCAAAAGACCGTTATTTCCAGGATGTAGAAGATGATATTAAAAAACTGGTACCTGAAGGTATTGTGGGCCGTGTACCTTACAAAGGTACTTTAGCCGAAGTAACTTACCAGTTTGTGGGCGGTTTAAAGGCCAGTATGGGCTACTGTGGTGCTAAAGATATTGAAACTTTACAGCAAGCCAAGTTTGTTCGTATTACGGCTGCCGGTATTCGTGAATCACACCCACACGATATCACCATTACTAAAGAAGCACCTAATTATACCCGTTAATTGATAGGATAGTGAGTGGTTGCTTGTGAATATTGAGTAGGGAATAGTGAGTTGTAAAGCGTTCTTTTCTTAGAAGATGAAATACCTTTAATCATTCCCTATTCACTACTTTCTATTCATCATTAACACTTAGCATTCACCATTCCCTATTCACCACTCACCCATTTATTATGCAATCTCTATGTGTATTTTGCGGCGCTAATTTCAACGGCGATCCGGTACTGAAACAAGCTATTGAGCAACTGGCCGAAGTTATGGTAAGCCGTGATATTGCTTTGGTATTTGGTGGCGGACGGGTAGGCGTAATGGGCTTGCTAGCTGATGCTGTATTAAGCAGCGGCGGTAAAGCCATTGGAGTTATACCTCAGTTTTTGATGGATAAAGAAGTAGGACATACTTGGCTAACAGAATTACATATTGTAGAAACCATGCATCAGCGTAAGCAAATGATGAGTGATTTATGCGATGGCATTATGATGTTGCCTGGTGGTTTTGGTACGCTGGAAGAATTTTTTGAAGTGCTCACTTGGTTGCAGTTGGGGTTGCATCAAAAACCAATAGGCGTATTAAACATAAACGGATTTTATGATTTTTTGCTGAAGCAGATGGATGTTATGGTAGAACAGCGTTTTTTAAAGCCCACGAACCGGGAACTGGTTATTACCTCTGCTGATGCGATTGAGTTGGTAAACATGATGGCTGACTTTAAAGCGCATCCCGATGATGTTTGGTTTAAAGATCGTAATCTGACCTAAAAGATTAAGCTTCCAGCGAGCTTAAATCAAGCTTTACGGTGGTAAGCCAAAGCTCCAGCAGATGGTCAATGTGCAGGATACGGGCAGCTAAAAATTGTAAGTACTCTTGGCGGTGCTGTTTTTGCAAATCTGTTTCTGGTTGTGCAGAAAATTCAAGTTCAATTTGATAATCAAAAGCTGATTTCTTTGATGTTTGCTCCTTTAACAAAGCAACAAAATAATGAGGATCATGCAGGTACATAAATAATAAATAAGTAATTGGTGTATTTGGTTTAGTTGAGTTGAATAATCTCAGTAATAGGGTTCATGACCAAAACAAAGTTTTGCAGTTCACCGGGATGTACATTAAACAGCTTTTCCAGCATGGCAACTTTTTCGTGTGGAATATCTTGTTTATCATCCATTTTAATGTTGCGGTAATTTGCAAGATTTTTCTCGCTGACACCTAATTGTTTAGGAATAATTCGTATAGCTTTGCGGTAATCTGTAACCGACAATGTGTTCAGTAATTGGTTAATGCGGTACTTAAACTTGCTTTCAGTCATAATTTTTCAGTAATTCAGCAAAATTTTTCTGAGTTCAGTAAAAGTTTACAATGTCTTACTAAACTTTTGTTGTTGTAAGCAAATATATACTAAACTTTTTTAATTAAAAGAATCTGTAGATGTCTGAAAAACAATTTGATATTTTTTTCAAAACCATCGAGGTCAATATAAGACAACAAACTAAAGTCAAGAGGATTACTCTTGCCGATTTAGCGCAGCTTATTGACATGACCGAGGCTGGGTTTTACAAAATGCTATCATCAGAAAGTATTAAAGTAAAAACTCTGAAAAAAGTAGCAGAGGTGTTGCAGCAACCGGTAGAGTTTTTCTTGAAAGAACAACCTCAAACGGAGAAAGCCCAATCGCAGTACATCATGCCCCCTCACGAAGCTTACTTGGCAGAACCCCCAAGCGTTTACCAGAAAGAGAATGAAAGTTTGCAGAAGCAAATACGTCTTCTGGAAGATCAATTGAAAGACAAAGAAAAGATTATTCAGTTGCTGAGCTACCGTACTTAAGTTTTGTTACAGCCTATACATTTAGTGGTTTCCTTCTGAAACGCTCAATTACATTGTAGCGTTTACATAAATATAGTATTGTCATTATCAGCATACATGCGTTTTTAAAAGCCTCAATGTAACAAGTTTTTTGCAATGGTGTTTCTTTAATGAATAAAGTTAACTGAGAGAAATGCTATCTAACGGTTTTTAAACAAGAAAACTGAACAATGCTTCTGCCCGTATAAGAGTGTAGGTATAAAACAATGGCATAGTACTGACGTTGCAGCATTGGTGGTATGCGTTTAATATCTTAATTTTGAAATTCAATTATTATAGCACATGTCGCAAGATTTGGAACACGTTCAATGCCTTATTATAGGTTCAGGTCCGGCCGGTTATACGGCAGCCATATATGCAGCCCGCGCCGATTTAAAGCCGGTTTTGTACACAGGTATGTTAGCCGGTGGTCAGCTTACCCAAACAACTGATGTTGAAAACTTCCCGGGTTATCCTAATGGTATTATGGGCCCAGAAATGATGGAAGATTTCCGTAAACAGGCTGAACGATTTGGTACTGATATCCGTTTTGGCTATGTGAGCTCGGTTGATTTTTCAAGCTTGCCGCACAAAGTGGTGGTGGATGAAAGTACTACCATATTGGCAGATACCGTAATTATATCTACTGGTGCCTCGGCTAAATGGCTGGGTTTGGAATCAGAAATGAAATATAACGGTTTTGGTGTATCAGCTTGCGCTGTTTGCGATGGGTTCTTTTTTCGCGGACAAGATGTGGCTATTGTAGGTGCTGGTGATACTGCTGCCGAAGAAGCTACTTATCTGGCTAAATTGTGCCGTAAGGTGTATATGCTGGTACGTCGGGATGAGTTCAGAGCTTCTAAAGCAATGGTAACCCGCGTTCAGAATACGCCTAACATTGAAATTGTGTACAATACTGAAACTAAAGAGATTGTTGGTGATGGACAGAATGTAACAGGTGTTTTAGTACTTAACAATAAAACTCAGGAAGAAAAAACGCTGGATGTAACTGGCTTTTTCGTAGCTATTGGTCACCATCCAAATACTGATATTTTTAAAGGCTGGATTGATATGGACGAAACTGGCTATATCTTAACTAAACCCGGCACTACCCAAACTAACATAGAAGGCGTATTTTGCTGCGGCGATGCGCAAGATAATGTGTACCGCCAAGCTATTACAGCTGCCGGAACCGGCTGTATGGCTGCCCTAGATGCCGAACGTTATTTGGCGGCAAAAGAAGCTGAGGTAGAAATGCACTAAGCATCAAAATATAGTTTTATAAAAAAGGTCAGTACCTAATAAGGTGCTGACCTTTTTTGTTGTTAAAGCTATTTGCTTATTCTGTATAATTCAGCTATTTAGGTTTTCTGTTTTTTCTTTTTAGCCGCCGGAAACAACACATTATTCAAGATGAGCCTGTAGCCAGGGGAGTTAGGATGCAGTTTTAAATCAGTTGGTGGGTCGCCAATGTTATGCTGGTAATCTTCCGGGTCATGGCCGCCGTAAAAGGTCCATTGACCTTTGCCGTATTCACCATGTATATAGCGGGCTTCGTTGTAGGCTTTGGCTTCGCCCATAATGGTAACTCCAGGCTTCAGCATATTTTTATTGTAAGCGGTAGTCAGGCCCATAAATCCTTTAATTACCTTATCATGGTTTTGGGTAAGCATACTGGGTACCACATCCCACTTAGCCGAAAAATCAAACAAAGTGAAGAAATCTTTGGTACGCTCTACTTGGCGGGTGTCCGTTACGTCAATATTGCTGAACCGATGCGACATCGGGTTCATATCCAATTGAAAGTTTTGAAAGGCAAAGGTCTGACCAAAATCTAACTTCGATTGTGCTCTGGAATCGGCCGGATCGCCATCAAACATTGTCTCGCAAATATCGGTGTTGGTGGCTGATAAGGCAATATCAAAAGTATCGGTACCCGAACACATCGCGAACAAAAAGCCGCCACCGCCACAAAAATCTTTGATGTGCTGGGCAACGGCCAGCTTCATTTGTGATACTTTCTGGAAACCCAGCTTGTGCGCCATAGCTTCCTGTATTTTTACATCCTCCACGTACCAGGGCGCATACCGGAAAGCGCCATAAAACTTACTGTATTGGCCGGTAAAATCTTCATGGTGCAAGTGCAGCCAGTCGTATTTTGCCAAATCTCCGCGGATGACTTCTTCGTCATACACTACATCGTAAGGTATTTCAGCATATTTCAGCACCAGGGTAACTGCATCATCCCACGGCAACTTGTTTTTAGGGGAATACACAGCCATTTTAGGCGCTTTCTCCAACTTAACTACATCCATGTTCACGGACGGATCGCTCACTTCAGTTAGAATGCTGTTGACCTTGGCATAAGCCAGTACTTCATAGCTAACGCCCCGTATTTTACACTCATCTTCAGTTTGCTTGCTATACGGAGTCATGAAGCTGCCCCCGCGGTAATTGAGCAACCAATCGATAGTTTCACCATTCTTTAATACCCAAAAAGCAATACCATACGATTTAAGATGATCTTTCTGATCCTCATCCATTGGGATAAGAATTGAAGCCGCATGCGTAATGCAGGTTAGTAAACAGAAGAATGCAACAAGAAAGTATTTAGTAAACTTCATGAACTTTTAGCAGTTTCGGGTACTTGGTTTTGAACCCTGAGCTTGTACTCAAATGTAACGATTAATTCCAGAACGTATTATAGGTTTAGGTAATGCCGGAAATGTTTAACTTTGCCAATTCGTTTGATAAATAGAAGAACATGAGCAAAGCAATAATGAAAACCGAAAAAGGTGACATGACTATCGAATTTTACGATAAAGATGCACCGAATACTGTAGCTAACTTTTTGAAATTAGCTAAATCAGGCTTTTACAATGGTGTAACTTTTCACCGTGTTATCCCGAACTTCGTTGTTCAAGGTGGCGATCCAACTGGTACTGGTGCAGGTGGTGCTGGTTACCGTATTGATTGCGAACTAACCGGTGAGAACCAATACCATGACCGTGGTGTATTATCAATGGCGCATGCCGGCCGTAATACAGGTAGTTCTCAATTTTTTATCTGCCACAGCCGTGACAACACCGCTCACCTAGACAGAAACCACACTTGTTTTGGTAAAGTTGTTGAAAATGTAGAAGTGGTAGATGCCATTCGTCAAGGTGATAAAATTACCAGCGTTGAAGTAATTGAAGAATAATTAATGTTACAGGTAGGAGGTTGCGGGTTGCGTAAATCATAAGAACGTAAACCCGCAACTGGCCGCCGGTAACTAGAAATTAAAATATATGAATTTATACGGAATTGTATCGGTAGCTGGTAAACCGGGTTTGTGGCGTGCATTAGCACAAAACAAAACTGGCTTTGTACTGGAAAGCCTAGATGAAAAGAAAACCCGTTTGGTGGTAAACTTATCAACCGCAAAAATGGCTGCTTTAGATGAGATTACCTTGTTTGGTACAGAGGATGACCTAAAGCTAACCGAAGTGTTTGAAAACATGAAGGCTAAAGGTGATGCACCTGATGCGAAAGTTGATGCCAAAACTATGCGTCAGTACTTCAGAGAAGTAGCGCCCGATCATGATGAAGAAAGGGTATATGCTTCAGATATGAAGAAAGTACTAACCTGGTATCATCAACTCAAAGAGCTTCCTTTATTTAATGAAGAGCCTGCCGGTCAGGCTCCGGTAGATGAAGAAGCCGTAGAAACAGAAGAAACAAAAAAAGCTGAATAATATTCAGCTTTTTTTGTTAATGATGGTGAGGTTCATGGTCGTGATCATGGGCATGACCGGTATCAAGCTGGCAAACGGGCTGTGTACATTGTTCATGGCTCAGTTCGGGCTCAAAAGTACAATGTTGAATATCCATGTGTTGTAGCCGATGCCGCATATCTTGTTTAATGTACTCAAAGTTCGGCATCTCTTCTTCTGTAATAACCAGGTGTGCTGTTAAAGCATTTTCGGTAGTGCTGAGTGCCCAAACATGTACATGGTGAATATTTTGTACCCCTTTGGTTTTAAGCAACTCCTGGGTTATTTTGTCAATGTTTAATGCGGTGGGTACGCCATCCATTTCCAACCGGAGACTATCCATCAATAAACTCCAGGTACCTCTGATAATTACCAGCACAATAATAAGGCTGACAATACTATCCAGTATGTACCAGTGTGTGTAGTTAATAATAACGCCCGATATAACTACCCCTAATGATACCAGCGCATCAACAGCCATGTGTAGGTAGGCGCCTTTTACGTTTAGATCTTTGTCCTTATCGCTCATAAATAAATAAGCCGTTAAGGCATTTACACCAATCCCCACCAGCGCAACCCAAGCAATGGTAAGGCCTGGTATTGGTGCCGGGTGATTAAAGCGCGTAATAGCTTCATAAGCTATTATAGCTACCGCCGCTATCAGGATAATAGCGTTCAATAAGGATACTAGTATGGTTGAACGTTTGTATCCGTAAGTGTACTGGTGGCTAGAGCGTACTTTGGTTAATTTAAAAGCTAACAAAGCTAAAGCAAGACTAGCCACATCGCTTAAGTTATGGCCGGCATCAGTAAGCAATGCAAGCGAGCCTTTAGAAAAGCCTACTACAGCTTCAATAACCACAAAAGCCGAGTTCAGGATAATACCGATAATGAAAGCTTTATTTAGGTGATCAAGCTTCGGCGCATGATCGTGATGATGGTGATGTGAATGATCGTGACCCATAGCTGCAAAGTTACATATTTGCCTTCCAAAAAAGCCGCTTACAAAATATGTCGCAGAAATATGGCATAAACAATCAACAGCATCAATGCATACTGTTGGTGTGTGGTGTATGTTAAATTTAAAGCATTCAGCAATGCGTTAAATCAGGTACTGAAAAATTACAAATGATGGTAAGGCTCACCTTTAATAATAGTAAACGCGCGGTATAACTGTTCGGTAAAAAACAAGCGTACCATCTGGTGTGAAAAGGTAAGCCGAGAAAGTGCCATTTGTGCTTGTGCCCGCTGGTAAACCGTAGTATCAAATCCATAAGGCCCGCCAATAATAAATACCAGGTTTTGTACCGAGCTGATGTTCTTCTTGTTCAAGTAATCGGCAAACTGTATCGAAGTAAATTCCAGTCCTTTTTCATCCAGTAGCACTACGTAGTCGGTAACAGAAAGCTTTTTTAGAAGGAGTTCAGCTTCTTTGCTTTTTTGCTGTTCCTGGGTAAGTGCCTTGGTGTTCTTTAGTTCAGGCAGATCGATAATATCCAATTTGGTGTAATGCTTTAACCGTTTTACGTACTTATCAATGCCTTCCCGTAAATAAGCATCTTCGGTTTTGCCTACGGTGAGCAGGGTAATTTTCATACTGCAAATAAAAGCTTAATTTGAGCCGCCTGTATAATTGAATATTTATTTATTAAAAATGTCACTTAACCTTATTGATGATTATCACAACCGTGTTGCCTTTGCCCGGCAACAAGCAGCCAAGCAGGAAAAGTTGGTGAATACCTATTCGCTATTGCGTTTAGGTGTGTTTGTAGCTTTTTTAGTGTGCATATATGTTGCTGTAAGTTTTAACAACATATTATTCTTTGTTATAGCTACGGCTGTTTTATCCATTGTTTTCAACAGGTTAGTTAGTCAGCAAAGCCAGTTTGAACGTGATAAAATTTACTATAACTGTTATGAAGCTGTTTGCCAAAACGAATTAAATAGTATAGCTACACAGGCTAATATTTACGATAGTGGTAGTAGCTTCATGAATGATAAGCATGCTTACACGGCTGATTTGGATGTGTTTGGTTCAGGTTCATTATTGCAGTTAATGAACCGGGCAGCTTCACCAGCCGGAAGAAAGCTGCTGGCAGCGTGGCTGATACAACCTGCTGAGCGTAATAATATTTTACTCCGCCAGGAAGCCGTGAAAGAACTTGCTGCTAATAACGATTGGAAACTGGATGTACAAGCCAAAATGCTGTTTGCCTTGAAAGAGGAGGGACTACAATTACAAAAGTTGCTTACTTATTTAAAAACACCTGTTCAACTAAGCAACGAGTACTGGCTTAACTTGTATACGAAAGTAGTGCCTTTTTTAACTGTAGGTGGTGTGGTACTATCCGTTTTCTTTCCGGTTGCCCGCTATATAACCGTAGCACTGCTTACCTTTAATAATCGCTTGGTATCTGCACAATCTAAAAATATACAGAAAGCGGACCTGATAGCAGGTAAAATAGGAGAGGGATTGAGTGGGTATGCAGATGTGTTTGCCGAAATTGAAAACCATGCCTGGCAATCGCCACTATGTATAAATCTGGCTCAGCAAATCAGAGCAGAGCAGGGGCAAACCGTATCAGCGCAGATCAGGCAGTTATCAGGCTTGGTAAACCGTTTGAACCAGCGCCTGAACATGGTAATGAATTTTCTGTTGAATGCTTTCTTCATCTGGAATATTCGTCAGGTAATAGCTATTGAAAACTGGAAGCGCAACAACCACGAAAATTTAGAAAAAGCATTTAATGTAATTGCCGAATTTGAAGCCCTCATGAGTATGTCGGGTTTGCATATTAACTATCCGGATTGGTGCTTTCCTGAAATAGCTGAAGGTGCAGGTTACACCTTAACGGCTGAAACGATTGCCCATCCGCTAATCAAAAGTACGGTAAGGGTAGCTAATGATTATGAGCTTAATAACACACGCAAAGTAGATATTGTTACCGGATCAAACATGGCGGGCAAAAGTACTTTTTTGCGTACATTGGGTATTAATACCGTATTGGCATTGTGTGGAGCACCGGTATGCGCCCGAAGTATGCGGGTTTCGGTAGTACAATTGTTTAGTTACATGCGCATTAAAGATTCTCTAAACGAAAGTACTTCTACTTTCAAGGCAGAGCTAGACCGTTTGCAAATGCTGTTAACTGCTGTGCAGCAGGAAAATAATATTTTGTTTCTGGTTGATGAAATGCTGCGTGGTACCAATTCGGTAGATAAATATTTAGGCTCGAAAGCAGTTATTGAGCAACTCATTGTTTATAAAGGAGTAGGGCTGGTAGCTACGCACGATTTACAACTGGCCGAATTGGAGCAGCAATATCCAGACTACATCCGCAACTTTTATTTTGATATTCAGGTGCAGCATGGCGAAATGCTATTTGATTATAAACTGAAGCATGGAGCTTGTAAAACCTTCAATGCTTCAATGCTGCTCAAGCAAATTGGCATTCATATAGACTAAACGAAAAAGAGCCCTGTTGATTTCAACAGGGCTCTTTTTATGATAAAGTTGAGGTTTGAATTAGCGCTGTGGTGTTCCGCTGCCGCCACCTTGCATACCGCCACCGTTTTGGTCGCCGCCTTGCATCAAGTCGTCATTATTAACACCTTTCTTCTTGGTTTGCTGACCATAAGAAATTTTACCAAAGTTGTAAGTTAATGATACACCGAATGAGCGAATTGGGTATGAAATAGTTTGTATCTGCTTCAGGTTAGCATTAGCAATATTGGTATTCAAATGCAGGTATTTCTGGAAAGGTGATAGTGCGTTTAAACCTAAAGTAAGTTTTTTAGCAACTACTTCTTTCTTTAAGCCAAAACCGTAAATATTAAATGCCGGGTTTTTACCTTGAATAGTACGGCGAGCCGAATTGAATACACCAAAACCTTCAACCGATAAGCCTTTTTTCAAGGTTAATGAAGCACTTGAAAAAATGTTGTACTGAACATAAGTGCTGGTGCTTGAGCTTAAAGCTTCTGCATAAATTGCATTAGGATCATAAGTATAAACGTTGGCACTTGCTCTGATAGTTAAGATTTTGATTGGATTTACTGAACCAAAGAAGCTGGCACCTACCGAGTTGTTTTTACCAATATTAAGGTAATTGGTACGGGTTACAGTTCTGTCTAAATCAGCATCATAAGTTGATATAGCTATGCCTTCAATTAAATCACTGGTGTGCTTGTAATAAGCCGATACATTGATAACCGAGCTTTTGATGAATGCTGTGTAACCTAACTCAATAGTTTGGGTAATTTCCGGTGACAAGGTTGGTGTACCTTGGGTTTGGTTATCCGCATTGGCTTTGTTAATAAATGGATTCAGGTAGTTTAAGCTAGGGCGTTGTATACGTTTGTTGTAAGTTAGCTTTAATGTATTGTTGTTTTTTAACGTTTTAGATAAAATAAAGCTAGGTACAAAAGTAGTATAGGAGTTACTAAATGGTTTTAAGCTAGGCTGAGTAGCATTGTTAGGGTCACCTTTAATTTGAGTGTTTTCAACACGTCCACCTACTTGTAACGAATAGTTTTTAGGCAGGCTAAAGCTTAACACAGTATAACCTGCGTACACATCCTGATTGTAATCATATTTGTATGATGAGGTATCATTTAACAAGAATGGACCTTGGTTCAAATTCTGGCGATAAACATCTGAGTTACTATTCAGGCGGCGGAAAATACTTTTACCACCTGCTTCCAATTTTATGTTTTTGTTAATAGGTAACGTATAGTCAGCTTGAGCGGTATATTCATCGTTCTTACCATCATTACTACCCATTTGGTTTGGTACATAACGTAAGTAATCAGTAGTTACATTACTGTACAAGGTTGAATAATCAGTATTTACCTTGCTGTGGCTCCACTGGCCTGCAACAGTCAACTCTTCATCTTTCTTTTTGAATTTATGCGTGTAATCAGCATTCCAGTCAAACCCGCTGAATGAAGCTTTACTATAGTTATTACTGTTATAGTTAGGGCTGTTTGTAAATAAGTTGTTAGTGCTTGCGGTATTACCATTGTTTCTCATGCCGCCACCATTAATTCTGATAGTAGAAGTAATGCTGTTATACTCGTTAAAATCATATCCACCAGTAACCGAACCGATAGTACCAAAACGCTTGGTCTTAGATTCAGAATGCTGTGTAGTGATGTTGGTGCCACGTTCGCTGTAAAAATCAACTAATGAATTTTGTGGCCATGCAAAGTTGGTACCCAGGTTACCCGACAAACTAAAACGATTTTGTTTGTAGTTTAAGTTAACGTTACCATTGTTTTGACGAGTACCTACACCACCGCTTACCGAGCCATTAAGCCCCGATACATTACGGCTTTTGGTGACAATGTTGATAATACCACCTGAGCCTTCAGCGTCATATTTGGCTGAAGGAGAAGTGATAACTTCAATGTTTTTAATCTGATCGGCAGGAATGGTACGCAGCACATCTGCTAAGCTGGTTGACAAAGCACCTGATGGCTTACCATTAATTAATACACGAACGTTTTGATCGCCGCGCAACGATACATTACCATCCATATCAACCGATACTAAAGGCACTTTACGCAAAATATCAGTAGCATTACCGCCGGTTGAAGTAATATCCTTTTCAGCATTGAAAACAATTTTATCAATCTTGTTTTCAATAACTGGTGTTTGTCCGGCTACCACTACTTCTTTCAAAGCGCGGCTGCTTGGGGCTACAATTACGTCGCCCATGTTTTTGTCGGGCTTGCCAGGGGTGGTAGTTACCGGATCAATAGTTTTGGTAGGATATCCAATAAAAGATACGGTAATTTTATAGTTACCTGGCGCAATATTATTTAATTTAAAGTTTCCTTTATCGTCGGTAAGTACACCGTTCAATGGCGCTTTACCACCACTCCTGAAAATACTTACGGTAGCATAATCAAGTGGTTTTTTAGTTACCGAGTCAATCACGGTACCCGATATACGGCCGGTAATGCCAGAGCCACCACCTGATGCACCAAACTGCGCCTTGGCCGACAGTACAAAACAGAAAAAAGCAAAAAGTAAAAAAATACGTTTCATTAATATGATTTTGGTAATAAGATTAAATGTTTAATCAATTGTTACAGCAAAAATGAGGTTTTATTTTGTCAACCTACTATTGTAACCAAAAGAGTACATCAGCAGGTGGTTTTGTCATGAAGTATTAATTAATTGAAGTTTTTTTTAAATTAGAAGAAACAGCCTTTATATTCGCAGTTCAATAATGAAAGCAAATAGCACATATACAACTATCACTCGTCAGGCTTATGCTATGATGGGTATGGCTTGTTGCTGTTGCCTGTGCCTTGGTGCATATACTATCACCCTATAGTTTAGTTACTCTCCAGGAGATGAGCTAAACATCTCCAATACTTTCCCAGTTACAATTTTAATGGTTTTCCTTTCGCTAACGCGGCGGGTATTTTTAATTATTCTTTTATCTATATGAAAAAAGTTTACGTTGTTCTTGTTTTATGGTTAAGCTTGTGGCAGTTATCGGCTCATGCGCAAACCATTAGCGGTATCATCCGCGATCAGGCTGCACAGCCTTTAATTGGTGCCACGGTGGCTTTACGCGGCCAAACGGCAGGCACTACTACTGATGTTGATGGGCATTATACTTTGAACGTCAAACCCGGTGCTGTTACGGTTATTGCCAGCTACATCGGTTACCAAACCATTCAAAAGGATACGACCCTTGCCGAAGGACAAAACCTTGCGCTGGATTTTACCCTGAATGCGCTAGGTAATTTGAACGAAGTGGTGGTATTGGGTTCACGCGGACGGCCTCGTTCGCAGATGAATACGCCAGTACCGGTAGATGTGGTAGATCTTAAAAAGATTGCCCAGTCTGGTCCGCAGGTTACCTTGAACCAGATATTGAATTATGTAGCGCCTTCTTTTAACGCCAGTATACAAACCATCTCGGACGGTACTGACCACATCGACCCTGCATCCTTACGTGGTTTAGGTCCAGACCAGGTACTGGTATTAATTAATGGTAAACGCCGCCACACTACCTCGCTCATTAACATCAATGGTAGTTTTGGTAAAGGTTCTGTCGGAACGGATTTAAATGCTATTCCAACTGCTGCTATTAAACGTATCGAAATTTTGCGCGATGGTGCTTCGGCACAATATGGCTCAGATGCGATTGCCGGTGTAATTAACATTATTCTGGATGACCAAGTAAACAAGCTAAGTGCTAATGTAACTACCGGCGGCTATGACTCACGCCATACCGAAGCAGGTAAAACCTTTGATGGCGGCCAGGTACAAGCCAACCTAAACTATGGTTTACCACTGGGTAAAAAAGGTGGATTCGTTAATATGGCGGGTTCATACGATCAGCGGGCTTATACCAACCGCATGCGCGAGTTTACGGGTACTATCTTTACAGATTATAACGACCCATCATTAGCGACAGTGCCCGGCTCACCTACAGGTAAAGATATTACCGATGCTGAACTGGCTAAACGCGGTCTGAACCGGTCTGATTTCAATTCACGTGTGGGGCAGTCGGCTAATAGGGGCGGGAGTTTATTCTTTAACTCTTCAGTACCTGTGGGGGATAGTGCCGAAGTATATGCTTTCGGTGGCTTAAACTACCGTCATGGTGAGTCGGCAGCGTTTTACCGCGTACCCTCGCAGCTCACGCAAACCAATGCTACTGTTTACCCAAATGGCTTTTTGCCGATTATTGCTACCGATAATCACGACCAATCCATAGCGGCTGGTATTCGCGGTCATTTAGGGGCTTGGAAAGTGGATTTAAGTAATACTTTCGGGCAGAATACATTAGATTTTCATACCATCAACACTCTGAATGCTTCACAGCAAACGGCTTCAGCTACATCTTTTACAGATGGTGGCTATGTGTTCAAGCAAAACACCACTAACCTGGATTTGAGCCGTTATTACAATCATATTCTAAGTGGCTTAAATTTGGCTTTCGGCGCTGAACACCGCTATGAAAATTATCAGATTATTGCTGGCGAACCTGCCTCATACACTAACTATGGTAATGCGCTTAACGTAGGTACTGATGCTACCGGTAAAGCTATTTTGGTTCCTAACCCGCAAGGCAATGTTTCTACCTTGTTTGCAGCTAATGGTTCGGCATTAGCTGGTGGAGCGCAAGGCTTTCCGGGCTTTAGTCCTGATAATGCAGTAAATGCTTCACGTACATCAGTAGCCGCTTATGGTGATGCTGAAATCAACTTTACCAAGCAGTTTTTGATAGATGGTGCTTTACGGTTCGAAAACTACTCGGATTTTGGTTCAACCCTGAACTGGAAAGTAGCCAGCCGTTACAAGTTTTCTGATTACTTTGTATTGCGCGGTGCTGCCAGTACCGGCTTCAGAGCACCTTCTTTACAACAACGTTATTTTAGTGCTACTTCTACCATCTTTAGCAACGGGCAGTTTGTAGAATCAGGCACGTTCCGGAATGACAGTCGAATAGCTGAGTTGTTGGGTATTCCTAAATTAAAACAAGAAACATCGCACAACTACAGCTTGGGCTTTACCAGTAATGTTGGCGATTTCAAGTTAACCGTTGATGGTTACTTAATTGATATCAATAACCGCATTATTTATACCGGCCAATTTACCGGCAACTCTAGTAGTACGGCATCAACGCAAGATCAGGAAATTGCCAATATTTTGCGTTTGGCTAATGCCACAACAGCTCGCTTTTTTGCCAATGCCATTGATACCCGTACCCGTGGTATTGATGCTGTGTTGACTTATAGCCACCGTATTGCAACAGGCAGCTTGCGCGCCGATTTATCAGGCACTTTTGCTAAAACAGATTTACGTGGTAATGTGCATACTTCAGCTTTGCTGGCAGGTAAAGAAAGCACCTACTTTGATGATGCCAGCCGTATCTACCTGGAATCGGCAGTGCCGCAAACCAAAGTAAACCTGTCATTGAACTATGGCATTAACAAGTGGAACTTTTTTGCTCGGGGCGTGTACTTTGGTAAAGTTACCGAAGCGACCAACGTAGTATCTGCACAGGATGTTTACCATGGTAAAGTGGTAACTGATGTAAGTGCGAGTTACCGTGTGGTGAAAAACTTGAACTTAACCGTAGGTGCCAACAACCTGTTTGATATTTATCCGGATAATACATCGGCTGCTAACCAAAGCTCAGGCCGCTTTTTATGGTCACGTACCGCCCAGCAGTTTGGCTTTAATGGTAGGTTCCTGTTTACCAGATTGTCGTTGGATTTCTAATTTCTTTTAATACTTTTTTGTTTAAAAAGGCTGCCTAATGGTGAAACCATTGATGGCAGCCTTTCGTTATTATGGGGGTAATTAATAATAAAATAAACGTCTTATCTTTTTAAATTTATAAATCAGTATCAGTATAAATAAATCATATAGTGTTTCTATTTTCTTATCGATAGAATTTATACATCATCTTATTGTTTTATACCGTAAACTATTCCATCTCAGCCTTGTACTTTTACATTAAATAAAGCAAATAACGATTAACGCATTGCAGATTTAATAAAGTGAATGATAAAATAACACACTGCAATTAATAATCAATATATAATACGCTTATTAAAAATATATAAAAACCTGAAGTATGATTGAGCAAGAAAATTCAAACCAGAATGGCCAGGGTAACAAAACCTTGACTACTCGCCAGGGGCATCCGGTTACTGATAATCAGAACCTGCGCACCATCGGTAATCGTGGTCCTGCTACGCTGGAAAATTACCAGTTCTTAGAAAAAATATCTCACTTTGATCGTGAACGCATTCCTGAGCGCGTAGTACACGCACGTGGTGCAGGTGCACACGGCGTATTCGAAGCTTATGGCACTATAGGTGATGAGCCAGCTTCAAAATATACCCGCGCTAAGCTGTTCCAGGAAAAGGGAATGCAAACGCCGGTATTTGTACGTTTTTCATCAGTAATTCATGGTGGTCATTCACCTGAAACCCTGCGTGACCCACGTGGTTTTGCCGTTAAGTTTTATACTGAAGATGGTAACTGGGATTTGGTAGGTAACAACCTGAAAGTGTTCTTTATTCGTGATGCGATGAAGTTCCCTGACCTGGTACATGCTTTCAAACCAGACCCGATTACTAACCGTCAGGATGGCGAACGTATTTTTGACTTTATCAACAATACGCCTGAAGCTATGCACATGATTACCTTCTTGTTTTCACCATGGGGTATTCCGGGCAACTATCGTCAAATGCAGGGTTCTGGTGTAAATACCTACAAAATGGTTAATAAAGAAGGTGTTGCTGTACTAGTAAAATACCATTGGGAGCCATTACAAGGTATTAAAAACCTGACCCAGGAAGATGCTCAGGCTATCCAAGCTAAAAATTTCAACCATGCTACTCAGGATTTGTATGATGCTATTGAGCAAGGCAACTACCCTGAATGGGAGCTATGTGTACAAGTAATGAGCGATGATGAGCATCCTGAATTGGATTTCGATCCGCTGGATGATACTAAAATCTGGCCAGAAGATCAGTTCCCATTCCTGAAAGTGGGTAAAATGACTTTAAACCGTAATCCGCAAAACTATTTCGCTGAGGTGGAACAGTCTGCTTTCGGTACCGGTGTATTAGTAGATGGTCTGGATTTCTCTGACGATAAAATGTTGCAAGGTCGTACTTTCTCTTATTCTGATACTCAGCGTTACCGTGTAGGTTCTAATTATCTGCAATTGCCGATCAACTCGCCAAAAACTCACGTAGCTACGAACCAGCGCGATGGCCAAATGGCTTACCATGTAGATGCAGCACAAGGCCAAAGCGGGCACGTAAACTACGAGCCATCAACTCTTGACCCATTGAAGGAAGCGCCTAAAGCCGGTGCTGATTATGAACCGCAGTACACTGCTAAACTGGTACGCAAGAAAATCGATCGTCAGAACAACTTTAAACAAGCAGGCGAGCGTTTCCATGCGTTTGAAGAATGGGAGCGTCAGGATTTGATCAACAATTTGTCGAGCACATTGGCGCCTGTTGATAAACGTATTCAAGATAAAATGATTGAGTTGTTCACCAACTGTGATCCTGAATATGGCCGTTTAGTAGCAGAAGGTATTCAGAAATGCTTAGCTGAAGGCAACGTTTCTAAAGGCCCAATCGGCAACAAACATTCTGATGAAGCTGTTCAGCAAGCTCAGGAAGTATCGCATGATGCAAAGCCTTATTAATTAAATTTACAGGTGCTTATTTATACAAAAGGCTGCTCCTAACTGGGCAGCCTTTTGTTATTTACTTTAGTAAGTAACAGGTTATAATGCTGTACTTTAATTAATTGTTAAAAATTAACAAACAATTAGGTTGAGTTTGCACTTATGAAAAGTTAGAAATCATCATTGTTAAACCTATATCGTATTTATTGAAAAAGCTATTCTACTTATTATTCTGCTTAGTTACTTTTGAAGTTCAGGCGCAGCAATCTAGTGATACCACGAAGAAGAATATTCCTGATACTTTAAAGAAAGATCTTTTTACAGCACCCGACACGGTGCAGCATTTGCACAGCAAATTTGCTTCCTTAATACCACCAGCGGCTTTAGTAGGGTATGGTATATCATCTTTTTACATTAAGCCTTTGAGGGGGTGGGATCGTTACCTGTATAACCAGGCTGCAAAGCATAACATAGTTACGCGTAGTAACCTGGAAAATTACTTTCAGTATGCACCCGTTATCTTAACCTATGGCGTTAACCTGGTAGGCGTTCATGGCAAGAACACCTTTGTAGACCGAACGCTTATTTATACCATGTCTCAAGGAATGATGCACATTGTTCTAAGTACGCTCAAACATTCCACTCATAGGTTAAGGCCTAATCAGTTCAACCGGTTATCTTTCCCATCAGGCCATACCAGTAATGCTTTTTTGAATGCTGAATTTATGTCTCAGGAGCTGAGCGGTAACTCCATTATCTATAGTGTTATCGGTTATTCGTTTGCTACAACTACCGGCATATTTCGTATTTACCATCAAGACCATTGGTTTAGCGACGTGGTGGCAGGTGCAGGCTTTGGTATATTATCTACTAAAGGTGCTTACTTACTATATCCTTATATCCGGAATGCACTATTCAGCGACAAAAAAGATAAAAAGAACAACGGTTTACCAGCTGAGCTAAAAAAGAAAAAGTACAGCAACTCCATGTTATTACCTTCTTACCAGGATGGTGCTTTAGGATTGCAGTTTTCTATGCAACTGTAATATTGTAGCTAATAGTATTTTTGTAGTCATAGCATATTAGTTTATAAGCACGAAACGGCGAACTTGTAAAGGTTCGCCGTTTCGTGCTTATAAACTTATCAGGAGAGTTATACTACCAAATTAACAATCCGGCCTTTAACCACAATCACCTTTTTAGGTGTTTTACCATCCAGGTACTTTTGTACATCAGCATTAGCCAGCACGAAAGTTTCTACTTCTTTAGGCTCCATAGTTAAAGCGATGTTCAGGTTCATTTTAGTTTTACCGTTGATAGAGATTGGGTAAGCAAACTCATCCTCTACCAAATATGCCGGGTTGAACGTTGGGTAAGCGGTATAAGACAGCGTACCAGCTTCATTGCCTAGCAAGGTCCACAACTCTTCGCAAATATGCGGTGCATAAGGTGAAAGGATAGTCACCATATCTTGCAAAATCGCTTTTTTGTTGCACTTCAAGTCCATGAGTTCATTTACCGCAATCATGAAGCTGGATACAGAAGTGTTGAACGAGAAACGCTCAATATCTTCTTCTACCTTACGGATGATTTTATGCAATGATTTCAGTTCAGCCTTAGTTGGTGCTTCGTTAGAAATTGTAAACTCCCATTGCTCATTATGGAATAACTTCCAGAACTTGCGTAAAAATTTAAACACACCTTCAATACCGTTAGTGTTCCAAGGCTTGCTTTGCTCCAGCGGACCTAAAAACATTTCGTACATGCGTAAAGTGTCAGCACCATAACGTTCAATCAAATCATCAGGATTTACTACGTTGAATTTGGATTTTGACATTTTCTCAATCTCGAAATCACAAACAAATTTGCTTTCCTGTTGCGTGTTATCATTCGAATAAACTACCGTACCATCTTCTAGGATGATAATGGCATTTTTATTATCCGGTCGCCACTGGCGGAAGGCTGCTAAGTCAAGAACATCATTGTTTACAATGTTCACATCTACATGCAGCTTGCTAAATTCCATTTCACCTAATTCGGCACCTTCCGGCAATAAATCTTTGTAGAATAAGGCTATTTGCTCAATGGTGTCAAAATCGCCTTCTTTGTACAACTCGTACACGCCTTTTGATACGTAAACTTCGGGTTTAACAAAGTTTTCATCTACATTCAGCAGCAAAGGTGCCAGTCGGAAGGTGAAACTAGAACGACCTTGTATCATGCCCTGGTTAATCAGCTTTTTGAAAGGCTCTTCCTCAATAGCTAAGTTTAAGTCTTTCAAAAACTTATTCCAAAAACGACTATACAATAAGTGTCCGGTAGCGTGTTCAGAACCGCCAATGTATAAGTCTACATTTTTCCAGTACTCCACCGCTTTCTCTGAAGCAAAAGCTTGCTCATTCTGCGCATCCATGTAGCGGTACCAGTACCAGCTACTGCCAGCCCAGCCTGGCATAGTGCTCAATTCATATTCGTGAGCGTTCTGGTATTTCCAACCTTCTGCACGTCCTAGTGGCGGTTCGCCGCTTTCGGTTGGTAAATATTTATCAATTTCAGGCAGAATTAACGGCAATTCATTTTCTTGAATCAGGTGCGGTAAATTGTTCTGAAAATAAACAGGTACTGGTTCACCCCAATAGCGCTGGCGGCCAAAAATAGCGTCACGCATACGGAAGTTTACTTTCGCTTTACCCGCTCCTTTTTCTTCCAGCTTGGCGATGATTGCCGCAGTAGCTTCTTTGTAAGTTAAGCCGTTAGCAAACTCGGAGTTGATGTAGCGGCCTTCTTTGGTTGGGTCGGCAGCGGTTTCAATATTTTGTATGTCGATGATAGGAACTATTGGCAAGTTAAAGTGCTTGGCAAATAAGTAATCGCGCTGATCGCCCGATGGTACAGCCATTACGGCACCAGTACCATAACCAGCCAGTACGTAATCAGCAATCCAAACCGGAATTTGCTCGCCACTTAGTGGGTTCAGTACATAACTGCCGGTAAATGCACCTGACACTGTTTTAGTATCAGCCATACGGTCCAATTCCGATTTCTTTTTAGTTAAGGCAATATACTCTTCTACTTCGGCTTTCTGTTCTGGCGTAGTCAGGGCTGGTACCAACTCATGTTCTGGCGCTATTACCAAAAAGGTAACACCAAAAATGGTATCTACACGAGTGGTGAAAACCTCGATATAGCTTCCGGCTGCCAATTGTGAGTTTTGGGTTTCATCAAGTTGGAACCTGACGCTAGCACCTACACTTTTACCAATCCAGTTGCGCTGCATTTCTTTTAGCGGTTCGGGCCAATCTATGGTATCTAAACCTTGCAGCAAGCGTTCGGCGTAAGCCGTAATACGCATGCTCCACTGCATCATTTTTTTCTGCTCTACCGGGTAACCACCACGTTCCGAAAAGCCATCTTTTACCTCATCATTGGCTAGTACAGTACCTAAGGCAGGGCACCAGTTTACGGTACTTTCGCGCAGGTAGGTGAGGCGGTATTTTAATAATTTGGTTTGCTGATCGGCTTCGCTCATGGCTTTCCATTCGTCAGCCGTAAAGCTCAGCGTGTCTTCATCGCAGATAGCGTTGATACCAGCTGAACCATTTTCAGCAAAGTGAGCCACTAGTTGATCAATGTTTTGTGCTTGTTCAGCGGCTTTGTTGTACCACGAGTTAAACAGTTGCATGAAAATCCACTGTGTCCATTTATAATACTCCGGCGAACTGGTACGAACTTCACGGCTCCAATCAAACGAAAAACCCAACTGATCCAGCTGACGGCGATAGGTAGCAATGTTCTGCTCGGTAGTAATAGCCGGGTGCTGACCGGTTTGTATAGCGTATTGCTCGGCTGGTAAGCCAAACGAATCATAGCCCATCGGGTGCAGCACATTAAATCCTTTCAGGCGTTTATAGCGTGAAAAAATATCAGAGGCGATATAGCCTAGCGGGTGACCCACATGCAAACCTGCTCCGGATGGATACGGAAACATATCAAGCACGTAGTATTTAGGTTTGGATGACTGATTGTCGGCTTTAAAAGTCTGGTGGCTGGCCCAAAATTGCTGCCACTTCTTTTCAATGTCTTTAAATTGATAGTCCATTTCGCGGGTTCTCAGAGTATTAAGCCGCGAAACTACAAAAATTGATGGTAATAGGCGACAAAGTTCAGGATACTATGGATTACTAATAGCAGCTTGCCGGTGAAGTTTTTGTCTTAAACTAAAATGTAACGGAATTGTTATGAGATAATCTGACCTGCTTTTTTGTAAATAGCAACGGCCAATTACCTAATGCAACTTCTTATGAATAGTGACGACGAAAGGCAAAGTAAACGCCGTTCAACAAATTATCCTATTTGTCCGGTGTGCGGACATCAATTTAAATACCGGTGCAAACGTAGTTTACTAGTAAAAACATTACTGTTCTGGACCCCGGTTAAGCGATATTTTTGTACGCACTGTGCAGTATGCCGGTATGTTTTTAATCCTAAATATGGCGATTACTCTTCGGTAATCCTGCTGTTGTCTTGCCTGCAAATTGTATTGGGCGAAAGCTAAACAGGTAAGAATTATCAGTATTATTGCTGTTCGGGGCCTAAGCTCCGGCTGGTTTTCATGAAGCGTTTACTTTCTAATCTTACCTTTCAGGTAATTGTTGCTATTATTTTAGGGGTTGTTGTCGGGGTTTATTTTAAATCTTTTGCACCAACAGCACAAACTATCAGCAAAACTTTTATCAGCATGATTACTATGCTGATTGCACCTATTATATTTTTTACTATTGTTTTAGGCATTGCCGGCATGAACGACATGAAAAAAGTAGGTAGAGTAGGTGGTAAAGCTATTTTGTATTTTGAAGTAGTAACTACCTTTGCATTGGCTTTGGGCGTAATACTAGCCAATGTGCTAAAGCCAGGCGAAGGTTTGCAGGTGAGTGCCAGCGCTGCCAACGCCGATAAACTGGCAACCTACCAGAAGCAGGCATCTGAAATGCATTGGGGTGAGTTTTTTACCCACATTGTACCCAGCAACGTAATGGATGCCTTTGCCAAAGGTGATATATTACAAATTCTATTTTTTGCTATCCTGTTTGGTTATGGTTTAAGCCGCATGGGTGAAACCGGACAATCACTTATTAATACTTTCAGCAAGTTATCGCAGGTGTTTTTCAACATCATGAATGTGATAATGCGGGTAGCGCCCATTGGCGCATTTGGCGGGATGGCCTATACGGTAGGTACGTATGGTATTGCCACCCTGGTGCCTATGCTCAAGTTGTTGGGAGCGGTATATCTGGCTATGTTGCTGTTCATATTTATCGTACTGAATGTAATTTGCTTATGGGCCAAAGTAAGTTTATGGCAATACCTGCGCTATATCAAACAGGAGATACTGATTGTATTCGGCACTTCTTCATCCGAACCGGTATTGCCTAGCATGATGGAGAAGATGGAGAGGTTTGGTTGTGCCCGGTCGGTAGTCGGGCTGGTGATTCCGACGGGGTATTCTTTTAACTTGGATGGTACTACGATTTATTTGTCGATGTCGGTAATTTTTCTGGCGCAGGTTTTTCATATTCCCTTATCGCTGGAGCAGCAGCTAACTATCATCGGCATCCTGATGGTGACTTCTAAAGGGGCTGCAGGGGTAACGGGTAGCGGGTTTATTGTGCTTACGTCCACACTGTCGGCTATTAAGGTAATTCCGGTAGAGAGTGTGGCAATTCTGTTGGGGGTAGATCGGTTTATGTCGTTGGCGCGGGCATTAACCAATGTAATTGGCAATGGCATTGCCACTATTGTAGTAGCCGAGAGTGAGAAAGAATTCGATCGGGAACGCTATCAGGAAGCCATCAAGTCGCTGGATGCTTAAATACCCATTGGGTAAACATTTGCTTATACTCATAAGTTAATCCTCAAACTAAACAGGGAACTATGAAAAAGCAGATATTATCTTTTCTGAAAACAGCGGGTAGCTTGGCTTCTGTGTTACTTATCTTATCCGGTACCAACAAGGTTTTAGCTCAGGATTATGTATCGCCTACCAACCCGGCACAAACAGATAAATCGCCGGGTGTGAAAGCTCAACTACTCAGTCAGAATGGTGGGGTGAAAACTTATATTCTGGTGTTTGCCAAAAATGATGAAGTAATTTCAGGCTTAACCGAGTTTGCACAAAAGAACAATATCACCAGTGCACACTTCACCGCTATTGGTGATGCCCTGTCGGCCAAAGTAGGTTGGTATGATCAAAGCCGAAAAATGTTTAAAGTCATCCCAATTACCAGTCCGTCTGAAATTACTTCGCTGATTGGCGACATTGCCATGTACAACGGCAAGCCGGTGGTGCATGCCCACATCAATCTGGCGGCACCTGATGGGGTAGTGCATGGCGGCCATTTACTGGAAGCTTACATTTTCCCAACACTAGAAGTCAGGCTGACCGTTGAACCCGAAGCCATGTATAAGAAACTGTACCCCGAAGCCGGTGCAACGGTGATTGACCCTGGTGCGCGGCAATAAATTACACGCTATAGGTACCGCTACGCAAAAATAATTTGATAGTCTAAGCAATAACTTTAGCTTTGCCGTACAAAAGCATAAACCATGAGTGTTCTCGTAAATAAAGATTCCAAAGTAATTGTTCAGGGTTTTACCGGTAATGAAGGTACTTATCATGCTTCGCAGATGATTGCGTACGGAACCCAGGTAGTAGGTGGTGTTACCCCCGGCAAAGGCGGACAGCAGCACTTAGAGCGCCCGGTGTTTAACACGGTAAAAGATGCGGTTGACCAAACCGGTGCCGATGTATCGATCATCTTTGTGCCGCCTGCATTCGCGGCTGATGCGATTATGGAAGCTGCCGAAGGTGGCATTAAAGTAATTGTATGTATTACTGAAGGTATCCCGACTAAGGATATGATTCAGGTGAAAGAATACCTGAAAGGTTTTGATGCCCGCCTGATTGGCCCGAACTGCCCAGGTGTAATTACTGCTGATGAAGCTAAAATTGGTATTATGCCAGGCTTTATCTTCAAAAAAGGTAATATCGGTGTAGTATCAAAATCTGGTACTTTAACTTACGAAGCGGTTGACCAAGTGGTGAAAGCCGGTATGGGTATTACTACGGCTATTGGTATTGGTGGCGACCCTATTATTGGTACCCCAACCAAAGAAGCGGTTGAATTGCTGATGAACGATCCGGAAACTCACGGTATTATCATGATTGGTGAAATTGGTGGTGGCATGGAAGCAGAAGCTGCCCGTTGGATTAAAGAAAACGGTACTAAACCCGTAGTAGGCTTTATTGCCGGACAAACTGCGCCTCCGGGCCGTCGTATGGGTCATGCTGGTGCTATTGTGGGTGGTTCGGATGATACTGCTGCAGCTAAAATGAAAATTATGGCTGAGTGTGGTATCCGCGTAGTAGAATCGCCAGCTGAAATTGGTGCAGCTATGGCTGAAGAAATGGCTAAAAAATAGATTATAGAGCCAAGAATCAAGAGCCAAGAGTTTTGGTTTTTGAAGGCGTTTGAGATACAAGAAAATCCCGGTCAGTTTTGGCCGGGATTTTTCGTTTGGAGACAGATGGTGCAGAATTTTGGCAGTGTTACATGTTTCGGTGTGTAACACCTTGTAACACTGACAAACCATTGGCAGTGGTGGCACTGTTTTGTCAGTAGCTTGGAAGGGTGTTTAACCTCTGTTTTCTGTGTTTTATAAACATGTAAGTATGAGACTAACAATGTGTTATATAGGATATTTGAAATGCTACTCATAGGTTTGAGGTTCAGAAAAGTACTGGTAGTTGGGTGTTACATACTGGTGTAGGTGTTCACTTTTTTGAAGTTTGAGTGTTCGTGAACACTGCAAACATCGGACATGAGTATGGTAGGAGTGAGTTGAATCTTAGGTAAGTTGAAATTAAAAGCGGATTGATTATCTTGCAGCGTATAATCAGAAACGGCTGTAATATAATATGCACCTAAAACTAATCACGCCTAAGCAAGCTCTTAATAAAGCTTACCTTAAAGAAAAGATAAGTCGTACAAGCATTGAGCTCTTCAAAACAAATTTTGTTGATTTACTTAGTAAAATAAATGAGAAAGGCGATGAAGAGCATCTTAAATCATTAATTGCCGATTTCTTAAAATTTACATGGTACAAAGATGCCTATCAGATCAACCCTATCAGCAAAAATGATTTGGTGATACATACTGGTAAGTCTCCTGCTGATCCTATTGGGGTAATACTGGAAGCTAAAAATATGGTGAATACGTTAGAAATGATTAGCGAGCAAAAGCCCAACGTTAAAGCTATCCATGAATTAATATTGTATTATCTTAATGAGCGTATTACTAACAACAAGCACGATGTTAAACAGCTTGTTGCTACTAATATTTATGAGTGGTATGTGTTTGATGCAAATGAGTTTGATAAAAAGATTTATCGTAGTACTGCCATCAAGAAATTGTATGAGCAGAAGAGAAACGATAACAAAGATAACCCTTGGTTTTATGGTGAGCTCAAAAAGTTGCTTGCTGATGATGAGCTAAGTTTAGAAGCTACATATTTTGACATCAGAACTTATAAACAAGCAGCTTTAAGCAATAATGCTGATAATGATAAAAAGCTGATACCGCTATTCAAAATCCTTTCACCAGTTCATTTACTTAAGTTATCGTTTGCTAATGACAGTAACACGCTACAACCTAAGTTTTATTCAGAACTGTTACACATCATCGGTTTGTATGAGTATAAAGAAGGTAGTAAAAAGCTGATTAGTCGTAAAAAAGAAGGAGAGCGTAATGCAGGATCGCTGCTTGAAAATGCAATAGCTAACCTCGATAGTCACGATAAAATATCGCGTTTAGATAAACCCTCGCAGTATGGCGATAATTACCAGAACCGCATGTATAACGTAGCGCTCGAATTGGTGATTACATGGGTAAACCGCATATTGTTCTTAAAGCTACTAGAAGCACAGTTGTTAAATTATCATAAAGGCGATAAAGGTTTTACTTTTTTAAACAAAGATAAGATTCACAGTTTTGATGATTTGGATAAGCTATTCTTTAGAGTATTGGCGAAAAAGGAAGAAGAACGCAGTCAAGAAGTGTTACGGTTGTTCGGCAAAGTGCCCTACTTGAACTCTTCGTTGTTTGAGCCTACCGAACTAGAACATCAAACACTATTTATTAACGGTTTAGAGGATGCTATTGCACTGCCTTTAATAAGTAGCACGGTGTTAAAAGATCAGCGAGGCAGAACAATTAAAGGAAGTTTAAATACGCTCGATTACCTGTTTGAATTTTTAAACGCCTATGATTTTAGCAGTGAGGGAGCCGAAGAGATACAGGAAGATAATAAAACATTAATAAATGCTTCTGTACTTGGGCTCATATTTGAAAAGATAAACGGCTATAAGGATGGTTCGTTTTTTACGCCGGGCTTTATTACCATGTATATGTGTCGCGAAACAATACGTCGTGCCGTAGTGCAAAAGTTTAATGAAGTTAAAGGTTGGAAGTTGCAGGAGTATACTGATATTTATGATCGAATCACTAATCTAACCGATAGGAAAGAGGCTAATGATATTATAAATAGTCTTAAAATATGTGACCCTGCTGTTGGTTCAGGTCACTTCTTGGTGTCAGCATTGAATGAACTGATTGCGATTAAAAGCGACTTGAATATACTCATGAGTAGTGATGGCCGAACGTTGCGCGATTATCATATTGAAGTGGTGAACGATGAGTTAATAGTAAACGATGAAAATGGAGATTCTTTTAAGTATAACTTTCATGACCATCGCAGCCAAATTGTACAACAAACCTTGTTTCATGAAAAGCAGACAATTATTGAACAATGCCTGTTTGGTGTAGATATTAATCCAAATTCAGTAAAAATATGTCGGTTACGGTTATGGATTGAATTGCTAAAAAACGCCTATTACAAACCTGCAAGTGGCGGTGGGTTGCAATTAGAAACACTGCCTAACATTGATATAAATATCAAAACCGGTAACTCCTTGATAAGCCGTTTTGCATTGGATGCTGATTTAAAACCTGCGCTTAAAAAGAACAATATTACTATTGAAGCTTATCGTCAAGCTGTTGATACTTACCGGAACGCGCGCGATAAAGAGCAAAAGCGTGAAATGGAGGGGATAATTAGTGTTATTAAAACCAACTTTAGGACAGAAATCAGTAACAATAGTAAGGAGGTAAAAGATTTAACTAAGCTTGAAAGCGAATATGTATACAAATATGATAGCACACAGCTATTTGATAATAAACTTTCTAAAAAGCAAATTAATGACAAGAAGGATTTAAAAAATAAAATTGATAAGCTTAAAACAAGAATTGAAGAAATAAAGACAAACAAAATTTACGAAAATGCATTTGAGTGGCGATTTGAGTTTCCAGAAGTACTGGGTGATGATAGTTCCTATAGAGGCTTTGATGTTGTCATAGGTAATCCACCATATGGTATAAAATTTCAATTGAATGAAATCAATTTTTTTAAAGCTTATTATTCGTCATTCGAGTATCAAGTTAATAGTTATGTTCTCTTTTTTGAGAATGCATTGTCACTACTTAAGGTAAATGGATTGGTAGATTTTATTACTCCGGCTACTTTTACCTATCAAAGATATTTTAAAAGAATTAGGTCTATTTTAAAGTCAAACAAAATTTTACGAGTTAGAAAGTTCTTATATGAAGTATTTGAGGACGCAGATATAGGAGATTCAGTTTCATTATTAACGAAAAAAGAAACCATTAGTAGCACTTATCCTATCGAAGTACAGTTTCTATTTAAATCAAAAGAAATTCAAAAAAGTATATTAAGTGAAAACTTCTATTTAAGCGAAAATGTATTTGATTTGAACTATTCAGCAATGAATATTTCTCTTTCACACCCTAATTCTATTTATTTGGGAGATATTTCAAAAATCATAGTAGGTATTAAGCCTTACCAAGTTGGAAAAGGGAAGCCAAAGCAAGTAAAGGAAGTGGTAGATAACAAAATTTATACATCTACTATAAAACTTGATGATGACTATCGGTTATGCATCAATGGAAAGGACTTTCATCGTTATGGTTTAATTAATAAACCTACAATGTTTTTAAAGTATGGTGAATGGCTTGCTGAACCCCGAAAGTCCGCCTTTTTTGATGAAGAAAAAATCATTTTACGACAAACGTCAGATTCAATTATTGCTATGTTAGATAGTAGCAAATCTTTAAATTTAAATAATGTATATAACATAGGCCACATAGATGCTAAGTATAAATATAAATATGTATTAGGTCTTATTAACAGTAGCTTGATAAATTATATTTACCAAAATATATCTCAAGACAAGGGTAGAAGCTTTGCAGAAGTAAAAAAAGTTTATTTGGAAAAGCTTCCGATTATTAAAGCTACTAACAGGCAACAGAATGATTTGTCGATGATAGTTGATGAAATAATATTAAAAAAGGAATCTGATATCAACTATGATATTTCTCATTTGGAAAAGCAGATCAACCAATTTGTTTACGAACTATATAATCTTACTGAAGAAGAAATAAAAATAGTAGAAGAGGCTATTTAGATTAGTAAGTAATGGAGCTATATGCCACCTTGTCCCACATTCCAATTTGGCGCAGCTTTTGATATACAAGCTACATGGAACGCGATCAAAATATCAAATACAATAACCTGACGCCTGCTGAAGAACGGGTGATCTTATACAAAGGTACTGAGCGCCCATTTACCGGCGAGTTGCTAAATAATAAAGCGCAAGGTACTTACATTTGTCGCCGTTGCGATGCACCGTTGTACCTATCGAAAGATAAATTTGAATCCTTCTGTGGCTGGCCCAGCTTTGACGATGAAATACCCGGCGCTGTTCACCGTGAAACCGATGCCGATGGTAGTCGTACCGAAATTTTATGTGCCAACTGCGGTGCTCACCTAGGTCACGTATTCGTGGGCGAACGCTTTACTGCTAAAAATACCCGTCACTGTGTCAACTCCATTTCCATGAAGTTTGTACCCGGCAAAGAGGAAGAAGTGAAGTAAAGGGGAATAGGGAATTTTATAAAAGGCAACGTCATGATAATGGCGTTGCTTTTTTGTTGTGCTTGTTTTTGAGGGTGGTGCTGTTATTATTGTTTGTCTGCTCATTGCCGCAGGGGCTATTTCTTTTGTCTTAGCCACAAAAGAAACAAAAAGGCCAAGTCTCTTCTATGCTTCTTTGCCGCACTAATCCCATCCCTGCAAAGGTACGCAACACCACAGGTTGTTTATTCTTTGCCCCGCTTACACCGCGCACTAGCCCAAGCTTCAGCAAAGAATAAAAGACCTTTTCCTGCCGCACTATGCCATCTGTGCTGCCTCCCTTTCACCCGAAGCTGGAAGAAGACGAGTGGATAAGAATTAAGAGTATAGATTCAGGAATCAAGACTTTCAAGTCGTAGCGAGAAGTAGCAGAGTTAGGCGTAGGGATGAATTAAAAACTGCTAAAAACAAGAGCGTAGGGTTGGCAGAAAAGCGGGCCAGCGTTGGGTGTGAGGGAGGAAGCTTTTTTCTGCCTTGTCTTTTTGGTTACTTTTGTGACTAAGACAAAAGTAACTAGGCCTCTGCGGCCATGAGCAGATGAACAATCATCAAAGCACAAGCTCAATAAAGAAGTCCGGTGCTTCAATAAAGCATAAACCTTACCACTATATTTCTCTGTCATACCACTTTGATAAATTACAATCCACCCCAAATAAACCGCTATTTTCAGTAAATTTGTAGGCCAACTCTGGTGCTGAAACGGATTAGTTATGCCTGATTTTTCTCATTTACACGTACATACTCAATTTTCTTTACTCGACGGTGCTGCCGACATTAGCAAGCTGTATAAAAAAGCTGCTGCGGATGGTATGAAGGCCCTGGCTATTACCGACCACGGTAACATGTTCGGGGTGTTTAAGTTTGTGGCCGAAGCGGCCAAGCACAATGTAAAACCTATTGTGGGCTGCGAGTTTTACGTAGTGGAAGACCGTCACCGCAAGCAGTTTACCAAAGAGAAGAAAGACGTTCGGTATCACCAGTTATTTCTGGCTAAAAATGCCGAGGGGTATCGTAACCTCATCAAGCTGTGTTCGTACGGGTACATGGAGGGCTTGTACAGCAAATGGCCCCGTATTGATAAGGAATTGATATTGAAGCATCATAAAGGCTTAATTGCTACCAGCTGCTGTATTGGTGCATCGGTGCCGCAAGCTATCCTGAAAAAGACGGAAGAGGAGGCCGAAGCTGAGTTTAAATGGTGGCTAGATCTGTTTGGCGAGGATTACTACATTGAGCTGCAACGCCACGAAATACCCGAGCAGGAAATTATTAATAACCGGTTACAGCAATATGCTAAAAAGCATCAGGTAAAAATGATCTGCTCTAATGATTCGCATTATGTGGATCAGCAGGATGCTAACGCACACGATATTTTGCTGTGCGTGAATACTGGTGATATGCAGAGTACACCGATTGCTACGGATGAAGAAGGTGGGAAAGGCTATCGTTTTGGTTTTCCGAATGATCAGTTTTATTTCAAGACACAGGCTGAAATGGGACAACTGTTTCATGACCTGCCCGAATCATTAGATAACACCAACGAGATTGTGGACAAGGTGGACGTGCTGAAGCTGAAGCGCGACATCATGCTGCCCAACTTCCCGATACCGCCGGAGTTTAAAATACATGAAGGACCGGAAGCCGATAACTTGAACCAGTGGGAGTATCTGAAAGATATGACCTTTAAAGGGGCTAAAGAACGCTATCGGGATATTACGCCTGATGTGGAAGAGCGTATCAACTTTGAGTTGTTCACTATTAAAACCATGGGTTTTGCCGGTTACTTCCTCATCGTGGCTGATTTCATTAAAGCCGGACGAGACTTGGGTGTGTTTATTGGCCCAGGGCGTGGTTCGGCAGCGGGTTCGGCGGTGGCTTATTGTATCGGTATCACCAACATCGACCCTATTAAGTATAACCTCCTGTTCGAACGTTTCCTGAATCCTGACCGTAAATCAATGCCCGATATTGATACGGATTTTGACGATAGCGGACGGCAAAAGGTAATCGACTACGTGGTAGATAAATACGGTAAAAACCAGGTAGCACAAATTATTACCTATGGTTCGATGGCTGCCCGTACCAGTATTCAGGATGTAGGCCGCGCGCTGGATATGCCGTTATCTGATGTGAATGCCATGAAAAAGCTGGTACCCGAAACTTTGGGCATCACCCTGAAAGCGGCCATTCAGCAAGTACCTGAACTACAGGAAATCTATAAAAGTCAGGATTTAAAAGGTACGGTACTGCGCGAAGCTGAAAAGCTGGAAGGTTCAGTACGAAATACGGGCGTGCATGCCGCAGGTATCATCATTGCGCCCGACGACTTGACCAACATTGTACCCGTAGCCACCGCCAAAGATTCTGACCTGCTGGTTACCCAGTATGATGGTCGTGTAATTGAAGATGCGGGTGTTATCAAGATGGACTTTTTGGGTTTAAAAACCCTAACCATCATCAAAGATGCGCTGCGCATGATTAAGCAGAACCATGACCGGGACATCGATATAGACTATATACCGCTAGACGATCAGAAAACTTACGAGCTGTACCAGCGCGGTGATACCAACGGTACGTTCCAGTTTGAAAGTGATGGTATGCAAATGTACCTGCGCGACTTGAAGCCGGATAAGTTTGAAGACTTGATTGCCATGAATGCCCTGTATCGGCCAGGACCACTCGAGTACATCCCGAACTTTATTAAGCGTAAGCATGGCCTGGAACCTATCACTTACGATTTGCCCGACATGGAAGAGTACCTGGGGGAAAGTTATGGTATCACCGTGTACCAGGAACAGGTGATGCTTTTATCGCAAAAGTTGGCGGGCTTTAGTAAGGGTGATGCCGACGTGTTGCGTAAAGCGATGGGTAAAAAGCAAATTGAGATTCTGAACAAAATGGAATCCCAGTTTGTGGATGGCGCAACGGCAAAGGGCCACCCTAAAGATAAACTGACTAAAATCTGGAATGACTGGAAAGCTTTTGCCCAATATGCGTTCAATAAATCGCACTCTACCTGCTATGCCTTTGTGGCTTACCAGACGGCTTATCTGAAAGCGCATTACCCATCCGAGTACATGGCTGCGGTATTGAACAACCAGAACAGCATTGAAAAGATATCTTTCTTTATGGAAGAAACCCGTCGTATGGGTATCAATGTGCTGGGGCCCGACGTAAATGAATCGGACATGGCGTTTGCCGTGAATAAAAAAGGTGAAGTACGTTTTGGCTTAACCGGTGTAAAAGGGGTGGGTGATAAAGCCATTGAAAGTATTATACAGGAACGTAACGAGCGCGGACCTTACCAATCAGTTTTTGATTTTGCACAGCGCAGCAATGTTCGTAACGTAAATAAAAAATCATACGAGAACCTGGTTTATGCCGGTGCATTTGATAGTTTTGGCGTTAACCGGGCACGCTTTTTTGCCAAAACCGAAAATGGTTTGCTAACCGGTGTAGAACGCCTGATTAAATACTCTAACGATTACCAGAATACACAAAGCAGTTCGCAAGCTTCTTTATTCGGTGGTACCATGGCCGCTTACATACCCGAACCTGCTATGCCCGATGTTGAAGAATGGCCATTAATAGAAAAGCTGAAGTATGAGAAAGATGTAATCGGTATCTATCTGACTGGTCACCCGCTGGATAATTATAAGCTGGAGCTGGAAAAATATTGCCAGAACCGGGTATCCGATTTGAAAGTACTGGTAACCATGCGTAATGGTGAAGCCGCGCCTGATATTATGGAACGTTTTAACTTGTTACGTCGCCAGGGTGAATTAGCTATTGGTGGCTTAATGGCGAACGTACAGCACAAAATGACCAAAACCGGCAAGCCTTTTGGCACTTTCGTGCTGGAAGATTACAATGACTCGTACGAGTTTGCTTTGTTTGGTGATGATTACATTAAGTTCCGCAACCTGTTGGTGGAAGGGTACTTTATCCAGATTAAAGGTAACATTGAAGAAAAATATCGCCAGAAAGATAACTGGGATTTGCGCATAGCTGCCATTAACCTATTATCAGAAATGCGGGATAAAATGACAAAATCATTAACGGTATGTATGCACCTGCACAACCTGAACGATCAGTTGCTGGACAGCTTACAACAGGCTGTAGAAGCTAATAACCAGAAGCATGATAATAAAAACTGTGCCTTGCGGTTCATGATTAAGGATAGCGAAGATACCTTGTTTATCGATCTGCCTTCCAAAACCTGCCGGGTACATCCAAGCGATGATTTGCTGGCCGAAATTTATCAGCTTACTAATGTGCAACCGGTATTGAAGTAGGAAAAAGGTACTTAGAATATTATAATACATTGGATTTATGTACGCATCTGAAAAGTAGTTGCCTGAAGATTAGTAAAACTTAAACTGCTGCATTGCTGTTGCTTATTCAGAACTTTTAAGAAGCAAGCATATGAGCATAGCCAAGGTTTCGGTAATTACGGTTACTGTATTTGTAATTATATATTCGGTGCTGTTTCACACCGGTATATCGCAAACTATATTGTCTTATGCCTTTTTAATCTCACCATTTCTAATGGTATGGATGGTGTACAGCGTGCTTAAAGATCCTTATACCTATCCGGAGTTGAAGGAAAACGAAGAATGGGGATATTCGGATAAAGCAAAAGATGAACTGGGCATGTTTTAACCCATAGGTGAACATACGCCCGTAATTCGATTGTCAGATTGTCAGCCACTACTTGTGGCAAGTAATTTGATTAGTATATATTTGTTAATATTAACTTAAAACATAAAATCATGGCTTTAGAAATTACTGACGCTAACTTCGAAGAAGTAGTGTTGAAATCAGATAAACCCGTATTGGTTGACTTCTGGGCAGAATGGTGTGGTCCTTGCCGCATGGTAGGTCCGGTAGTTGAAGAAATTGCCAAAGAATATGATGGCAAAGCTATAATCGGTAAAGTAAATGTGGATAACAATCCAGGCGTTTCTATGAAATTTGGTATCCGCAATATTCCTGCATTACTATACTTCAAAGACGGTCAGATTGTAGATAAGCAAATTGGTGCAGTGCCAAAATCAGTTTTAGCTGGTAAACTGGACAAACAATTAGCTTAACCATCTATATTAAATATATTAAGAAAGCGTTACTCAATTACAGTAACGCTTTTTTTATGATTACTTTGCCGTACCATGGCTGAATTAAATACCAATCAGGAAATCAGGGAACTGGCTAATTTAGAGCTGCTGGCCAGGCAGGTGGTTGAAGGCTTTATCACCGGCTTGCATCAAAGTCCGTTTCATGGCTTTTCTGTAGAGTTTGCTGAACACCGGTTGTATAACAGTGGTGAATCGGTAAAAAACATTGATTGGAAATTATTCGCCAAAACCGACAAATTGTTCGTTAAGCAGTTTGAAGAAGAAACTAACCTGCGGTGCTACCTGCTGCTGGATACCTCATCATCCATGAACTATCCGCAAAAAGGTATCAATAAGCTACAGTTTTCGGTATATGCCATAGCTTCGCTAATGTACTTATTCAAAAAGCAGCGAGATGCTTTTGGTTTAGGAATCTTCTCTGATAAAATAGACTGGTTGAGTGCAGCCCGCTCAACCACTACCCACATGTTTTACCTGTTTGCCGAACTGGAGAAAGCCTATCAGCAACCTAAGGCAAACACGCAAACTCACCTCACTGACGTAATTCATTACTTTGCTGAAGAAATTCATCAGCGTTCCATGATTATTATTTTCAGTGATATGCTGGAAAACAGTTTGAATCCTGAAAAGATGCAGGCATTGTTTGCTGCTCTGCAACACCTAAAGTTTAACAAGCACGAGGTAGTTATATTCAATGTGAACGATCGCCAGCATGAACTGGATTTTAGCTTTGACAACCGGCCACATCATTTTGTGGATATAGAAAGTGGCGAAGAGCTAAAAGTGCACCCGGGCCGCGTACGCGATAGCTATCGGCAAGTACTGCAACACTACCGGCATGAGTTGGAGCTAAAGTGCGCCCAGTACCAGGTTGATTTGGTGGATTCTAATATTCATGAAGGCTATCAAAATTTATTAAAAGCTTATCTAATTAAGCGTAACAAAGTAATTTAATTGTAAGTATAAATAGTTTCTGAAGAGTACGTTTAAACCATTGGTATTTAATCTAATTTAAAAAACATAAAACTTATACCCAGTTCAAATTGTGTTGGTTTAGGCAATTCAAACATTGGCTGTTTAAACAGCTATTATGCTTGGTTGCTGTAATTGATTAGCCGAACTACGGTTTTTTTGAAAACTTATTTTATATATGAGACTTTCTATCGAGCGTAAAGCTGTAAAAGTAAACCCCGATTCTAAGCGTGTTATTGCCAGATTCTTTTTTAATGGTCCTGATCGTGCTAAAGAAGTTATTCAGCGTGTAATGGAGGTCAATGAAGAGCACGTATTTGACTTAATATCGCCCTTGTTGCAGGAATATTCCAAACGCCATCGTAATATTACCCGTGTATTTAACCGCCATTGCAGTAAACTAAAAGCCTACATTAGCGAACTGGGTATTGATTTTGATTCGTTAAGCGTGTACCGCAAATTACTGCTGGGCTCATACTTTACGCATGAGTACTCTATTGAGTCGGCCGCGTTTTTCAACCCATCGATGGTTGATGACCCTGACCAGAGCGAACTGGAAGAAGGTCAGCGCCGGGTTATTATCAGTTTCCGAGCAGTAGGTGAGGGGCACGTATCCTCTATAACCTTCCGTAGGGCTTTATTTGGTAAAAACAATGAAATTACAGTACTGCCAGCCGGTAACTATATTGACGAGGCTGAAATAGTTCGTAATGCCGTTTATACAAAAAATCTGTTTTTTGAGAAAGCAGTAGCTACTCAAATTAACGTTGATGTATTGAAAGAACTGGAAGGCCAGCTGGATCATCATTTCGAATATACCGAGTTACGTAAAATCATTCTGGAAGCGCAAAAGAGCCACCAGGATGATACGCGTCGGTTAGAGTATGACAAAATACTATGGTTGGCAGATTCTTATTATGAAATTGTATTCTCGCTGGATACGGATATTTCAGACCGGGTTATTTTCCCGATTTCTGAATATGAACGCAAAGGGATTGAGGATGCCCGCTTTGTAAAGTTTACTAATGACGATGGCAGTTCAGTGTATTATGCTACTTACACGGCTTACGATGGTTCATTGATTATGCCGAAGTTGCTGCAAACGAATGATTTCATCAACTTCAAAATTATGCCGTTATACGGTGCCGGAGCAGCAAACAAAAACCTGGCCTTGTTTCCACGTAAAATAAACGGAAAATATGCTATGCTTTCCCGTATTGATGGTTGGAATAACTACATTATGTATTCCGATAAAATCAATATATGGGAAAATCCTCAAAAACTGCAAGCTCCTAAATTTGCTTGGGAGTTCGTGCAAATAGGTAACTGTGGTTCGCCTATTGAAACAGAAGATGGTTGGTTGGTTATCACGCATGGCGTGGGCCCGATGCGTAAATATGTTTTAGGTGCCAGCTTACTAAAATTGGATGACCCTAGCATTGAAATTGGTCGTTTGAAAGAGCCTTTGTTAATTCCGAACAGTGACGAGCGTGAAGGTTACGTTCCTAACGTTATTTACTCCTGCGGTTCTATGGTGCATAATGGCAAACTAATTTTACCTTATGGTTTATCCGATTATTCATCTTCTTTTGCAGAAGTGGATCTGAGAACTTTACTGGATCGCTTGAAAGCCGATGGTATATAATACAATACCAAAACATTATAATGAAAAAGGGAGCAATCAGTTAATGATTGCTCCCTTTCTCGTTTGCAGCTATATATAAATGCTAGTACCTACTTATTTAAAATTTGTTGATACAGCTTATAATAATCATCTACCATTTTCTCGCGCGAAAATTGGCTCTTTGCCCATTCATGGCAAGCTTGCCTGTCAATAACAGGCAATTCTTTTACGGCGTCTACGGCTTCCTCTACCGTGTTTACTAAAAAGCCGGTTTCCTGATCTTTAATCAACTCCGGCATTGAGCCTTTGTTAAAGGCAATCACCGGGGTGCCGCAAAGCATAGCTTCGGCTACACTCATGCCAAAAGGTTCGTTAAAGTTAATGGGGTGCAGCAGGGCTGCGGCTTTGCCTAATAGTTCGTTCCGTTTGTCTGGTCCGGCATGGCCTGCATAAACAATCTGTTCGTTATCAATAAAAGGCTCTACTTTTTCACGGTAATAATTTTCATCCTGAATAATCCCGGCTATCAGCAGTCTTCGGTTGCTCTTGCGGGCAATTTCAATAGCTTCGGCTGCACCTTTATCATGATGTATGCGGCCAAAATATACCAGATAATCATCCGGTTGTTCAGCCACTGCAAATTCCTGTGTATTTAAGCCATTGTACACGGTAGCCAGGTAATCCAGTTCAGGGCTGCGATCAGCATTGCTGATAGATACATAGTGCGACGTAGCATTATACTTTTTGTACACCGGAATGATTCGGGGTGATGAAAAACCATGTATGGTAGTTATTACCGGCGTTTTTATCAGTCCTGAATAAGTAAGGGGTAAAAAGTCGAAATTGTTATGTATCAAATCAAAGCTGCCTGCTTTTTCCATCAGGTTACTGATGTGTAAACATTCCAGCACTTTGGCATCCTGACTACGATCTTCCTCGTAACCTGTAGCACAAACGGCATCCAGCGTGCCCGCAGTGATAGAATCACCAGTGGCAAACAGCGTGACCTCAACGCCTTTCTTGATTAAACCTTCAGCTATGTTAGAGGCTACCTGTTCCCAAGGCCCATAGTGCCTGGGCGGTGTGCGCCAGGCAACAGGGGCTAATACGGCTACTTTCATTTAGCAAACTTCAAGACCTTGGCCGTACTTGTTATATTCGTATTCCAGCTCAAAAGCTTTCAACACAGTAAGGTGCGATATCATGTAAGCCAATGTACTTTCGGCACCCTGGTTACGGTTTATGCCAGTTGGTAGTAAACCATCGCAGCAACCTTTAGTTTCATGGTCATACAGTGGTGCACGCAAGGTATTTTCGCCCAAGAACCATTTATAGCTCAAGAACATTTTCTCAATATACTCAGGCTGTCTGAAGGTTTCATACGCTTTGAAATGCATCAATACCATGGCCATGGTTTCTATCGCTTGCTGATCGTAAGTAGGGAAGGTACCACCACGATAATACCAGCCATCATTACCAACAGGGCTCAAATAACCGTTTGATAAGGTAAGCTTATCTAGGAAAGCCATGCTTTCTAATGCAATACGCTTTACCTCTTCGTTACCGGTTATACTGCAAGAATGCAGTAAGGCTAAAGGTAATATTGCGTTGTCGTAGGTCATCATCTCCTCAAACCATTGCCAATCCGGCGTAGCTGTTTTTTCATAAGCTTCAACCAGTGGCTGTGTTAAGCGGATGAGTTCTTTAATCATACCTTCATCAGATGGCACTGCTTCCAAATACAGTGATATACCAATAACGGTATTAGCCATGCCCCGGATATGTTTTAACGCTTTGAAGTGCGTAAATGAACGATGGAATAGCTCTAACGCAAACTCACGGTAAGAATTGCTGGCAGCGCAGCCAATCAGATAACCTAAAGACCATATAGTGCGTCCGAAAGAATCTTCAGAGCCAATGTCGTCTAAGTAACGGCGATCAAAGCTCAGGAAGTTACGGAAGTTACCATCATCCGTTTGCATGTAGTGAATGTAGCTTAAGTAGATGGGCAGCAATTTAAAAGCTTCCGGGCTTTTATTACGTTGATAAGCCATCAATGCCATAATTAAGGCACGGGCATTATCATCCAGGCAATAACCTTCTTTTAGGTTAGGTATACCGTATTTAGCATGTTGTACGATACCAGTATCATCGGTTAAGCGCAGTATGTGCGCCAAGCTGAATTTTGGCATAATTTCGGGGTCAACAATGCTGTTGCGTAAAATTTTATCTCTGAAATCATGTTTGTTGCTGGCTTCCTGAGCTACTTTAATAAACTCAGAACCTATAACTGGCCAGCGCAGGTGCAAACCATATTCATAAGCATTTTGCTTCAAGGTTTGCATAGCTGCTTCATCATCAAAAAGCTCATTGATGGTATTAGCCAGTGCCTCATGATCTTTAAAGTCAAACAAGCGGCCGCGGTTGTCATCTAACAGCTCAGTAGCATGCCAATATGGGGTTGATACTACAGCTGCACCAGCACCTACTGCGTATGATAAAGTTCCGCTGGTGATTTGGGCTTCATTATGATATGGCGTTACATATACTGCTGCTGCAGTCAGGTAATCCATTAATTCTTCTTCAGTTACAAATTTGTTAATGAAGGTTAAGTTATTAGAAACCTTTAGCTGTGAAGCTAACAATTTTAAATAATCACGGTATTCTTCGCCCGAATGTTTTACTATACCAGGGTGGGTATTACCTAATATCACATACATCACGTCTGGATGCTTTTCTACAATTTTAGGTAAAGCTTTAATAACTACTTCTAAACCTTTGTTACGGCTTAGTAAGCCAAAAGTTAATAGCACTTTACGGTTTTTAAATGCGGATAGCTTTTTAACCGGGTTATTGGCAGGTGCTTCTAAATCAGGCACACCATGTTCAATAATCTGTATTTTTTCGGCTGGAATTTCATAAATGGTAGTTAGAAATTCAACAGCACGTTTGCTCATTACAATGATTTTTGCTGACTGCTCGGCAATTTCACGGATAATAAGCTTTTGTACGTAGCTAGGCTCACGTAGTATAGTGTGTAAAATAGAGATCAGAGGTTTTTCTAAACGATTAAGCAAAGGCAGTATATAAATACCGCTTTCGCCGCCGTAAATACCAAACTCATGCTCCAAAATACAAGCATCCACATCACTGGTATTAACGTAATTAGCTGCCTGAATATAATCTTTCTGGTGGTTTTGGCGGATAATATATTTAACCTCTGGCGGATACTCATACGCCTGCACACTATCCGAATCATTAATGGCTACTACATAGCCACCTTCTAAAGCCGACTTTCTTTCAGGAAAATTGGCATTAATGGCTCGCATTACATTCTGATTGAAGGTTGCAAGTCCGCATTCACGCGGAGGATACGTTGAGATATACGCTATTTTCATTGTAAGTTTATGTTCTTTTAGGTAACAGTAATTAGCTAATGGATAGATGAGCAGATAAAGTGTGTAGTAGAAATACACTAATGACTAAAAAAAAGGCCAGTGCTATTTTGAAAATCTTTTATCTGGTGCGCTAAATCACTATTGAGCAATTATTGCACATATATACGCATAAACTATACCAAATTTGCAGAATAGCCTAGTACAGTTGTTTAGATGCTTTACAGCAAATAAATTACTTTGTTACTATTTGTTTAACGGTGATGGTAAAAGGCTATGAATTTCATTAAAGAGAATGAAATTAGAATTAGATAAATACATTTATTACAGCTAATAAAACGTGTCTTAGGTAAGGCAATATTCTATAGCTTCTGTAATAATGCTACAGGCTTGTTCAATCTGCTGCTGATTGATGATTAAGGGAGGAGCAATGCGCATGGAGTTGCTGCAATGCAAAAACCAATCGGTAATTACACCTTGTTCAATACAGCGGTCAATTACCTTTTTGTTGAACTCAAAGCTTTCGAGTTCGGCAGCCAGCATCAGGCCCTTACCACGTATTTGTTTAATAGCCGGATGGTTCAAGCGTTCTTTAAACAAAGCCTCTTTGCTGGCTACCTGTTCAACCAGGTTATCATTTAATAATACCTCCAGCGATGCTAAGCCTGAAGCACAACATACCGGGTGGCCGCCAAAGGTAGTGATGTGACCTAGTATAGGGTTGTTCTTTAACGCTCCCATAATTTCAGTAGAGGCCACAAATGCACCCAACGGCATACCGCCTCCCAAAGCTTTACCTAACACCAATATGTCGGGTACAATGCCAAAGCCTTCAAAGGCAAACAGAGTTCCTGTACGGCCGAATGCAGTCTGGTTTTCATCCAGTATCAACAAGGTGCCTGTTTCATAACAACGCTGACGTAAGGCTTGCAGGTAGTCAGTATCAGGTACACGTATGCCAGCTTCACCTTGTATGGTTTCTATAATCACACAGGCTGTTTGTCGGGTAATTTTACTTAAATCTTCTTGATTGTTGAAATGAACAAACTGTATGCCCGGCAATAAAGGGCGATAAGCCTGCTTAAAATCTTCATTGCCCATAATGCTCAAAGCGCCTTGCGTACTGCCATGATAAGCGTTATGACAAGCAATAATTTGTTGCCTTCCGGTAAAGCGCTTCGCCAGTTTCATAGCGCCTTCTACCGCTTCAGTGCCCGAGTTGGTAAAATAAACAGATTGCAGTGTTTCTGGTAGTAACGATACCAGCTTTTCAGCAAAGCGTACCTGTGGGGTTTGTACATATTCGCCATACACCATTAGGTGCATGTACTTATCCAACTGTTGTTTTATTGCATCAATTACAGCCGGGTTGCTGTGACCAATGTTGCTTACGCCAATGCCAGATATTAAATCAATATAGGCTTTCCCTTCTGTATTGTACAGGTTGATGCCTTCTGCTCGTTCAAATTCCAGCAAAAGCGGGAAATCAGTAGTTTGGGCATTGTTATTTAAAAAAAGCTGGCGTAAGGTTAACATGGTACAAAAATAAAAAAGGCTTGCCAGTATAAGGCAAGCCTTGTTCAAAATACTATCATATCTTAGTAGGGGTTACCAGAGTCAGGACGTTCACCCAACTGTCTGATCAGCTCATCTTTAAACTCCCGCTCGCTTTTATAAATCAAGCTTACTTTCTGCGGAGGCAGTATTCGTAAAAACTCTTCCGTGTAATGCCTGCGTATATCTACCAACTTCTGGTCATAGTAGGCTTCACGGTCTAGCTGCTCGCGTCCGTTAGGCTGGCTATTGGAGTTGTTTTGACGTTTTAGCATCAGCGTAGTCCTGATTTCGGCCTCATACTGCCTGTACACGGGCCAAAATCGTTGCGCTTGTTCGGGCGACATGCCTAGCTTTAAGTTCATGTAGCCTTCTTTATAAGCTTCTATACGGCGAGCTGGCGCCATGCTACGGTTAGGGCGCTCCATCCGGTTCATGCGGTTATCCCTGAAACTGGCTGGCGGACCACCAAACTGACAAAACGCTTCAAAGCTGGTACACACAAATATAAAAACAAGCACTTGCCTGATTAGCGGCGCAATTCGGGACGTATTATTGTGTTTCCAGTTCATCTTGTAAAGCATTCTGCAAATTAGCATCATTAAAATCAGTACCCTCACTTGCTACCGTATGTTCCAGATCATTGGCATCGGTTTGTGTTTGCAGGTAAGATCTGATATCAGAAGTAGGTATTTGCATCAACTGCTGATGCAGGTAAGATTGGCTATGATCTGCTTGCGGCTTGTTGGTTTGTGTTACAAATATACCTACACCTGCAATCAGCACAATACATGCTGCCGTAGCATACTTAAATGCTGCCGAGCTGTAAAGCTTCCTGATTACACTTCGTTTAAGCTGGTTGTCGTGCTCAACTGTTTTTTGCAGTATACTTTCACTTAACTGATTGAAATATTCATCAGGTACGGTAAAAGCATTGGTATGAACGTCGGCCATTTCTTCCAGCTGAATGCGGCTGCTAATCTGCTCTTCTAATTGTTCAAAATACAAATCGGGCACAGTATGGCCATGAGGTTTGCCTTCCAGCATTTCCTCTATAGCAATCCTGCTTTCAATATTGTTGGTTAATTCAGTAAAGTAGTTTTCCGGAACTGTAAATCCTTCTGCGGCATCAGCCTGTTTTAAATCCTCTAATTGAACATATGATAGTATTCGCTGGCTTAAATCATCAAAGTAACCGGCAGGCACTGTAAACGGGTTACCAGCGTTAACCCCTTTAAGCCATGCTCCATCGTCCGGCCATTCTTTGTTATCCATATCGATTTCCATATCTCTTGTTAGATAGCGTTATTCGGTTAAGGTTTAATTCAATATTAGAAAATTTCTAATCTTTCTCTATTAAAAATGCCTCAATTTTTTTCACAGCCAAATGAAACGAGGCTTTTAATGCCCCAACACTGGTGCCCAACACTTCTGATATTTCTTCGTACTTCATTTCATCGTAGTACTTCATGTTGAATACCAGCCGTTGTTTTTCGGGCAGGGTTAACAATGCCTGCTGTAGTTTCATCTGTATCTTATCGCCGTTAAAGTAAGTTGAATCGGCTAATGATTCAGACAATTCATAAGCTACATCATCTAGCGGTACATTATTTTTCTGTTTCTTTTTGTTCAGAAAAGTAATACACTCATTGGTGGCTATGCGGTACATCCAAGTGTAAAGCTGGGCATCACTGCGAAAACCTGGCAGGTTCTTCCATACTTTTACAAATATGTCTTGTACCAGGTCGTCAGCATCGTCATGGTTAATCACCATACGGCGCACATGCCAGTAAATTTTTTGCTGATATTTTTTCAGTAACAAGCTAAATGCCTGGTTCCGGGTTTTCTCGTCCTGGAACTTACTGAGTATTTCGGTATCACTAACCTGTGCTGACATCGATGCGGCGAATATTTGATGAATTTTTACAGCCCGGGTTTAACGGGCCCGCAATATTTTGCGAAAATAAGTATAATAATTAATTTGTAAGCTATGCCTGCAACAAGCTTAAAACCTGCTGTGAAGCATTCTTAGTATCTACCTTTTCAAGAACTTTACTGATTACTCCTTCCGGATTGATAATAAAGGTAGTGCGTGCAGTACCCATATACTTTTTACCGTACATGTTTTTTTCTACCCAAACGCCATACTGGTTCACAATCTGCTGGTCGTTATCAGCTATGAGTACAAAAGGAAGGTTGTATTTGGTTTCAAACTTTTTGTGCGATTTTTCATCATCGGTGCTTACGCCAATTACTTCATAACCCAATGAAGCTAATGATTGATAATTATCTCGAAAATCGCAAGCCTCTGCTGTGCAACCAGGTGTGTCATCTTTCGGGTAAAAATATAATATTACGGTCTTACCCAGGTAATCAGATAACGAAATGGTTTTGCCATTCTGGTCGGTAGCGGTAAAGTTTGGGGCTTGGTCGCCTTCTTTTAATATTGTGGCCATAGTACTTATCGGTAAAATTCTGCGGTGTAGGTTTTTGTGTTGTCTTTGTTATCAGTAACAGTAAACTCAAAAGTATGTTTACCCTTAGCTAGTGCATCATCAAAGGTGTGCTTGTAAATGCGGGTTTTATAATCCTGTTCTACCAATACCCACTCGCCATCAATTTTACCGACATAGCTTTTTATGCCCGATAAATTATCACTGGCTTTCAGCGTAATACTGCGTACACCAGCCATACTACTGCCATTGTGAATGTTAATAGGTGTAATTACCGGTGCTATGGTATCTATACGAACATAGAAATCACCAAAGCTGGCTGGTTTGGCTTTAACGTAACCATCTTGGTAAATACCGCCTACCGAACCGGCAACTGTATTGAAGATGATTGCTTTATCGGCATAGCGGCCTATGTTACTGTTGGGCTTAATCCAAAGCTGAAAACCCTCGTGCAAAGGCGTAAATTTGTTATGAATACGATGTGTGGCCGAATAAGCGCCCGGCTTTTGCGGCAAGGTAGCATAGTTAAAGTCCAGGTCATCGTACAAATTGCCGACAGGTACAATCACTTTAACAGCATCAGTACTAAAATCGTTTGGCGTATTGTAATGAAACAGCGTACCTGTTGGGTTAAACACCGGGCGGTCTTTCATGATACTGGCTTGTACTTTCAATTTGAGTGTTGAGGTGTTACCTGCCACGTCCTTTACAACATATTCTACATCGTGTAATAAAGTATCGCTAAAATGCATAATACCTCGGTTTACCGATTGCGGATAGATAGTAATATGGCTGCCCGGTAATATAAAGCATTTCTGGATCATGCTTCTGGTAAGCTGAAATTGCGGATAATCAATGTATGCATTAATAGCATGAGTTTGATCAAAAGCAAACCGTTCAACCGCAAAGGTGTAAACTGTTTGCCCATCCAGTTTCATCTCCAGCGAATACAAGCCATTACGGTTGAACGATGTGCTGTTCATATCCGTAGCTGTAATGCCAAAGCCAACATCACCACTCAGGTTCAACGTTTGTGGTTGGGTAAGGTGATAATTACCACCTGCTCCCGTTATACTTAAATGCTGCCGCAAAATCTTTTCGCTGAATGGCTGCCCGTTCAGGTGGTAAATAGTAATGCTGTTCAGTGTAGGCGGAACATGGTCAGGAATAGTTAAGCCGAGCAGTTGTGGGTTAATGGTTTGCTCGGTTGCCGAATCGCGTATTTCAAAGTGCAGGTGCGGACCGGCAGAACCACCGGTATTGCCCGACCAGGCAATAACTTGCCCCTTGGTAACCGGGAACTGGAAAGGATCAAGCTTAAAGTCTACCTCGAAGCTTTGATGCTGTTGCTGATAAGCACGCACTGCTTTAGCCAGTTCCGGGCTTAAATGATCCAGGTGCCCGTACACCGTAGTATAACCACCCGGATGGGTGAGGTACACGGCATTGCCAAAGCCAGCTAATTGTACCCGTAAGCGCGATACATAACCGTAATTAGCGGCATGCACCGGGTACCCAATGCGCTGGTTGGTTTTAAAATCAAGCCCTGAATGGAAATGGCTCGGGCGTAGCTCTCCAAATGAACCGGCCGTGCTGGGTGGTAAATCCAGCGGATACCAGAACATATCTTTAGGATAAGTATGGGTTTGTATCGGCTCTTGAGCGTACAGGTTGAGCGAAAGGCATAGGTATCCCAGTAAAGCCCTAAATACTTTTGACTTCATTCAACTATTTTACGTAAAAATCAAGCATTTTTTGGCCTTCCAGATAGCCTTCCAACCGGTCACCTATGTTTACTTTAGCTACACCTTCAGGGGTGCCGGTAAATATAAGGTCGCCTTTTTTCAAGGTAATATAGCGAGATACAAAAGCAATAATCTGCTCATATGAAAACGATAAATCACGAGTGTTGCCGTCCTGACGGGTTTGCCCGTTTACATCCAGTTTAAGGTTGAGGTTGCATAAATCCTGAAACTGGCTTTTCGGTACAAAGTTACTGATAGGAGCAGAGTGGTCGAAAGCCTTAGCTAGTTCCCAAGGTAAGCCTTTTTCTTTATGACGGCTTTGCACATCACGGGCGGTAAAGTCAATACCCAAGCCAATTTCGTCAAAGTAGTCGGCAGCGTACTTTTCAGCAATGTGCTTACCTTCTTTGCTGATTTTCAATACCAGCTCAATTTCATGATGTACATCTTCAGAAAATTCTGGCAAGTAAAAAGGCTTGTTATCTTTTAACAAAGCCGTATCAGGCTTCATGAATATGACAGGTACGGTAGGTACCGGGTTGTTCAGTTCTTTAGCATGTTCGGCGTAGTTACGGCCTATAGCAATTATTTTCATGGCAAATGTATGGTAAACGCCAAAGCTAAAAATAATTTTGCCCGCTAAAACACGTTAATTTCTGAAAAAAGTAAATTTATAAAATGGTAATTCGCTTAATTACCGATTCGGTGCCGGCCATAACACGTAAGAAATAAAAGCCGCTCGTAAGCCGGTTGGTCATGGATTGCGTAAACTTCTGTTCGCCGGGTTCAACCCTTTGTGAAAAGGTTAAAACAGTATTCCCTAGTACATCCACAATTTTTATGGTCACATTAGCATTACGCGAAACCGTATAACGCAAGTTAAGCTGATCGGTAATTACGTTAGGGTAAGTTTGTACGTTGCTCAGCAGTTTATCATCTTCACGCGGTGTGGTAGGCTTAACGGTAGCATAAACCAGCGGTTTAAGCAACGGCATGGTTTTTAAACCGGGTACAAGTCCGTTGTTACTCAGATTTTTCAGATATGCTATTTTGGCGTTTGAACGGGTACGCTTAAAATAAGTAGAATCAGTTTTCTGAGCTGAGTACGATGGAAAAGTGTAGGCAAAATTTATGGATATCGCTGCCGCAATTAAAATTATCCATAACTGATTAAAAGTATATCTTTGCCCCATTATTCGTATTTGCTATGCAAAGGTATGAATTAAGCTATAATACGTTACCCCAATGTAGCACTTAATAAAGTATTTTTAACAATTTTTAACAAAACATGGTTTTAAAAGTTATGCTAATAACTTGCTGTTACAAAGTGTATAGCACCATATAAGCGTATACATTTACAAACGTTAATTTAGACAAAAAAAATTTTATATTTAAAGTGTCGAGTCATAAAGATCTGCAAAAACTGACATTAGGCGGACTGCTAATCAGTTTGGGAATTATTTACGGCGATATTGGTACCTCACCGCTGTATGTGTTTAAGGCAATTGTGGGTTCACAGCATATTTCTGATGCGTTAGTGCTGGGCGGTGTCTCGTGTATTTTCTGGACACTGACGCTGCAAACCACTATCAAATATGTGGTAATCACCCTACAAGCTGATAATAAAGGTGAGGGTGGTATATTTTCCTTGTTTTCTTTGGTAAGGCGAAGGGCCAAATGGCTCATTATTCCGGCAGTAATAGGTGGGTGTGCCTTGCTGGCCGATGGTATTATTACACCACCTATCACTATTTCATCGGCAATTGAAGGTTTGCAAACCAGGTTTCCGCACCTGCCTACGGTCCAGATTGTAATGGCTATTATTGCCATGCTGTTTTTTATACAGCAATTCGGTACCTCCCTGGTGGGTAAGGCTTTCGGACCTATTATGTTTTTGTGGTTTACCATGATGGGGGTGCTGGGTATTGTGCTGATTGCACAGATGCCTTCAGTTATTAAAGCATTAAATCCGTATTATGCATACCATTTATTAACTACCAACCCTGGTGCTTTCACTATTTTAGGTGCTGTGTTTTTGTGTACTACCGGTGCTGAGGCTTTATATTCCGACTTAGGTCACTGCGGTCGGTCAAACATCCGGGTAAGCTGGATATACGTAAAGGTGTGTTTGATACTGAATTATTTAGGGCAAGCTGTTTGGCTTTTGCAGCGCAATGGTCAAGTTATTGACCTGAATAAGAATAATCCTTTTTACCAGATTATGCCGCATTGGTTCCTGATTTATGGTATCGGTATAGCTACTGTAGCAGCTATTATTGCCAGCCAGGCGCTGATATCTGGTTCATACACGCTGATTGCCGAAGCCGTACGGTTGAACTTGTGGCCTAAGGTGAAAATTAACTACCCTTCAGAACAAAAAGGGCAATTGTATGTGCCAAGTATCAACTGGTTATTATGCTTTGGCTGTTTAGGTGTGGTATTGTTGTTTCAGCATTCCGATAAAATGGAAGCTGCTTACGGTTTAAGTATTACCGTAGCCATGCTCATGACTACCATTTTGGTATCCAGATTTTTGAAACGCCGTAAAGTGCCTAGCTATATTATTAATCTTTTCCTGGCGGTTTACCTGATTGTAGAAGGTATTTTCTTATATGGTAATCTAGGCAAATTTGTAGAGGGTGGCTGGTTTACCCTGAGTATGGGTGCTGTGCTGTTCAGTGTAATGTGGACCTGGCATACCGCGCGTAAAATACGTAACCGTTACATCAAGTTTGTTGAGATAGAAGATTATTACGATATATTAAAAGAGTTGAGTGATGATGAATCGGTGCCTAAGTATGCCTCCCAACTGGTGTACTTAACCAGTGCCAACTTTAATTCGGAAGTAGAATCAAAAATTATTTATTCTATTTTACAGAAACAACCTAAACGGGCTGATATTTACTGGCTGGTGCACGTTGACGTAATGGACGAGCCTTATACCCGTAACTACGAAGTTGACTTCCTGGTTCCCAATAAACTCATTCGGATTGATTTTAAACTAGGCTTCCGGGTTGAGCAGCAGATTAGTATGCTGTTCCGCAAAGTAGTGGAAGATCTGGTGAAAAAAGGAGAGGTAGATATTACCAGTAAGTATGAATCATTGAACAAACGTAGAATTGTAGGTGATTTCAGGTTTGTGGTGATTGAAAAGGTGTTCTCGCGTTCGCACAGTATGTCTCTTTACGAGCGTTTTGTGATGGCTTATTATGCTCAACTTAAAAAAGTGAGCATTTCTGAAGAGCGTGGCTTTGGCTTGGATTTAAGTTTTGTTACGGTAGAAAAAGTACCACTGATGCTGGCTGATCCGGAAGCAGTAGTTATTAACCGTATTGTATAATTCATGCAGAAGGCACAACTAATAGCCTTTTGCGTAGGGTTAATCTGTATTCTGAGTTCGTTTAATGCACGAGCCCAGAATGCAGATATTAATTTGCTTAAGTATATCAATTCAGGTGTACATACCGGGCCCGACAAGGTTTGGCGCTATATAAGCGATAAATCTTACCTAATTGATGCTGCTGTACCCGTAACCTTACTGCTTTGCGGTTATCATTATGAATACCGTTTGCTAAAACGGGATGCTTATGCTGCCGGTGCTTCTCTGCTGGTAGCCGGTGCTGCTACCTTGGTTCTGAAAGAGGCCATCCGTCGCGATCGGCCTGCAACAACTTATCCCGACGTAATTACGCAGAAAACACAGGCCAGTCGGTACTCATTCCCCTCTATGCATACTTCTATGGCTTTTGCAACAGCCACATCATTAAGTATGGCTATACCTAAATGGTATGTGATTGCACCATCATTTGCTTATGCCGGCGCAATAGGTTATTCACGTATGTATCTGGGCACACATTACCCGAGCGATGTGTTGGGGGGAGCCGTGGTGGGCGCTGGTTCGGCTTACCTGAGCTGGAAGGCACAACAATGGCTTATTAAGCGCTGGGAACGCAAACACCCTATAGTTTACTGATGCAATTCGGCCAGTAGGCTTTCTATGTTCAGTTTTTTAGTAAACATGGTTAAGCTGCCATCCGGGTTATGTGGCCACTCTTCACGTGGGCGATCCCAATACAATTCTACACCATTCTGGTCCGGATCATCTAAATAAATGGCTTCTGATACCCCATGATCAGATGCGCCGGTAATATGCGGGTATTTGGCATCCAGTAAGCGTTGCAGTATAGCAGCCAAATCTTTGCGTTCAGGATATAATATAGCGGTATGGTACAAGCCGGGATAATGTTCAGGGGCAGGAACAGAATCTTTACTGTGCCAGGTATTCAATCCAATATGATGGTGGTAGCCACCAGCCGAAATAAAAGCAGCTTGTTCGCCATATTTCATCATTAAATTAAACCCGAGCAAGCCACAATAAAAGTCGAGAGCGCGTTGCAGATTACTTACTTTTAAATGTACGTGACCGATGCGCGTTTGTGCAGGTATCTGATAATCAATCATAATGTAAATATATGTTTGAACATCAAATTTAAGATAAACAACCCTTATCTTTGTGTCATGATTGTAAAATCTGCTGAGTTTGTGTGCAGCAACACGCAAATATCCAAATTACCCCCACCGGAAAAACCGGAGTATGCTTTTATTGGCCGATCGAATGTTGGTAAGTCATCGTTAATAAACATGCTTACTAATAAAAAGGGATTGGCTAAAACCTCGCAAACGCCCGGTAAAACACAGTTGATTAACCACTTCTTAATCAATGAAAATTGGTACCTGGTTGATTTACCTGGTTACGGTTATGCCCGTATTTCAAAAAGCAAAAAGGAAGACTGGGATAAGTTTATCCGCACTTACCTGGACAAGCGCGAAAGCCTGCAATGTGTGCTGGTGCTGATTGACAGTCGGCTAGAACCGCAAAAGATTGATCTGGCTTTCTGTAACTGGCTGGGCGAAAAAGGACTTCCCTTTGTACTGGTATTTACCAAAGCTGATAAACAATCAGGCCTGAAAACCGATCAGAATATAGCCAAGTTCAAGAAAGCACTATCGGCAACCTTTGAAGAAGTGCCGACCTGCTACGTAACTTCATCTGAAAACAAGCTCGGTAAAGATGAAGTGCTGGGGTTTATTGATGAGGTGAATAAAGGATTTACTATGTAGCTGTCAAAGTTATAAGCTACTTTGTTAAACCTGCAACAAGATGCACAAGGCTTATATTCCCCTTTTACGAGGGGAATAACAAATAGATATTGAAATGAAAAAATATTTTTCGCTCGTTACTTTTTCGCATACCATATTCGCCATGCCATTTGCTTTTATAGGCTTCTTTTTGGCAGTTACTACTACCGATTATAAGTTTGAATGGTATAAACTTATTTTGATGTTGCTGTGTATGGTATTTGCACGCAACTCAGCCATGTCGTTCAACCGGTACCTGGACCGTGATATTGATGCCATTAACCCGCGCACCAAAATGCGTGATATACCAGCCGGCCGCATTTCGCCAACAGCAGCTTTAACCTTCACTATCATAAACTGTGTATTGTTTATGGTAACTACTTGGTTTATTAACTTGTTGTGTTTCTACTTAGCGCCAATAGCCTTATTGATAGTATTAGGATATAGTGCTACCAAACGCTTTACGGCATTATGTCATTTTGTATTAGGTTTGGGTTTATCGCTAGCACCTCTTGGCGCTTATTTAGTGGTGACTGGGCATTTTGCATTATTACCCGTTTTCTTTTCGTTGGCAGTAGTATGTTGGGTAAGTGGCTTTGATATAATTTATGCCCTGCAAGATGAAGAGTTTGATCGTGGTCAAAACCTGCACTCCATTCCCAGCCGGCATGGCATTGTGAATGCTTTAAGATTCTCTACCTTTTTGCATGTGCTTTCGGCATTATTTGTCATACTTCCGGCATTTTATACACATGTAAGTATTCCTTATTATCTGGGCATATTGGTATATTGCAGTATGCTGGTGTACCAACATCGATTGGTAAAACCTACAGACTTAAGTCGGGTTAACTTTGCCTTCATGACTACCAACGGTATTGCCAGCGTAGTTTTTGCATTATTCTTTTTACTGGACAGAATATGGATAAGGTAACTGCATTTACTGTTTTCAGGAAGCAACTGAAGAATTTAGTAGTTTTTAATGATGAGGAGTGGACCATTTTTGAGCAGTACCTTCAGCTTTCTACCTTAAAAAAGAAAGATCATTTTATAAAAGCCGATGAGGTTTGTAAACAAGTAGGCTTTATTGTTTCTGGTTCGGTACGTTTGTATCACCTTAAAGATGGCGAAGAAATAACCGGCTACTTTTGTTTTGAAAATGAGTTTATCAGTTCGTACAAAAGTTTTATACAGCAGCAACCCGGCTATGCCTACATACAAGCTTTGGAAGATACTTTGCTGGTTATCTTTGATTATAAAAGTTTACAGCAACTCTTAGCCAACCAAATTACGGCTTACAAAATGGAGCGATTTGGCCGGTTAATAGCCGAATACTTGATTTGCTGTTATGAAGATCGTGTACACTCGTTTGTAACACAAACCCCGGAAGAGCGTTATGCTGAACTATTAAATAGTAATGCGCCACTTTTGCAGCGTGTACCACAGCATTATCTGGCTAATTTTTTAGGCATCACGCCGGTTTCACTTTCCCGTATCCGCAAGCGCATGTTTGAACCGGCACGATAAGGTGCTTGTAATTTTTCTTATCTTTTGTTAACGTTTTGATGGCTAGTAGGCTGGTAGCTTTGGCTTAATCAAAAAGTAAAAGATATGCATACCATTTTTGGCGCAGGCGGACCTACTGCCAATGCCCTTACTACCGAGTTAATAAAGCAAGGTCAGCCTGTTCGGTTAGTTAGCCGCAGGCCAGTAGCTATTCATAATCCACAAGTAACGTGGCAAAAAGCCGACTTGCTGCAATATGCCGAAGTGTTGCAGGCCGCTCAGGGTTCAAGCATCATTTACTTTTGTGCTGGCTTGGTGTATGATAAAAATGTTTGGCAACAGCAATGGCCTGTTATTATGCAAAACATGATTAACGTTACTAAAGAAACCGGAGCCCGGTTCATTTTCTTTGATAACGTTTACATGTACGGGCTGGTAAATGGTTCCATGACGGAGCAGACACCCTACAATCCTATTAGTGTAAAAGGTGAAGTACGTGCTCGTATAGCTACTCAATTAATGGAAGAAGTAAAAGCCGGAAATATTAGAGCTACCATAGCCCGCGCTGCCGATTTTTACGGATCTGAAACAATGAACAGCTTTTATGATAGTATGGTGTTAAATAAATACGCACAAAAACAACGTGCACAATGGTTGGGTGATGTGAACACCAAACATAGCTTCACCTATGTAGCCGATACGGGTAAAGCCATGTATTTGCTAGGGCAAAATTCTGAAGCTGATAACCAGATTTGGCATTTGCCTACAGCGCCTGCACTTACCGGTAAAGAGTTTATTGAACTAGCAGCAAAAGCTTACCAGGTGGCTCCTAAGTATAGTACGGTTAATAAGTTGATGTTGCAGTTAGCTGGTTTGTTTAGTAAACTAATTCAGGGTACGGTTGAAATGTATTACCAGTACAATCACGATTATATTTTTGATTCAACCAAGTTTGAAAAGGCATTTCAGGTTAAACCAACTACCTATGCAGCGGGGATAAAGCAGGTATCAGAAACACTGATTAAGCCTAAAGCATAACTTCTGGGTAGTTTCAATATCCATCCTTGTATCAATTTCCTTGAATTGATTTGTTTTATCATTGGCATAGCTGCACATTTGCACATCTGCATAATATAAAACATGATACAACCTAAAGATAGAACGTATATACCAGCACAGCTGGACATTAAATGGGAAAATTTAGAACCCCTTTTTCAGGAATTACTGAACCGCGAAATTAACTCGGTTGCTGATTTGGAACAATGGCTGCGTGATCGTAGCGAACTGGAAGCCGCTTTAGAGGAGGATTTTGCCTGGCGGTACATCCGCATGACCTGTGATACGACTAATGAAGAGTTGCTACAAAATTTTCAATACTTTGCAACAGAAGTAGAGCCCAAAGTAGCACCTTACAGCAACGAGCTGAATAAAAAGCTGGTTAACAACGGCTTTTTCAACGATCTGGATCAGGATAAATATTTTGTTTACCTGCGTAGTGTTAAAAAATCATTGGAGTTGTTCCGGGAAGAAAATATTCCTATCCAAACTGAAATACAGGTAGAGCAGCAGAAGTATCAATCTATTACCGGTGCTATGTCGGTACATATTGGTGAGAAAGAGTTTACTTTAGAACAGGCTGCTGCTCTATTAAAAGATACTGCCCGCAGTAAACGTCAGGAAGCGTGGGAAAAGATTACTGCCCGCCGCTTACAAGATAAACAGCAATTAAACGAACTTTTTGATTTGCTGCTGGTGCTGCGCCACAAAGTATCCTTAAACGCGGATTTTGGAAACTTTAGAGATTACATGTTCCAGGCACTAGGCCGCTTTGATTATACGCCTCAAGATTGTTATGCTTTCCACGAAGCTATAGAAACTGAAATTGTACCTATTTTACGTGAGCAAGCTGAAAAGCGCAAAGCAGCTTTAGGGTTGGATTCTTTGAAACCTTGGGACATGGATGTCGATACTACCGGCAAGCCAGCCCTGAAACCTTTCTTAAACGGTGCTGATTTGATTGATAAATCTATTCAGTGCTTCCGCAACATTAGTCCGTATTTGGGCGAGCGTTTGGAAATTATGAAAGCTAATGACTTGTTTGATGTAGAAAGCCGCAAAGGTAAAGCGCCGGGAGGCTATAACTATCCGCTGGCAGAAACCGGTGCACCATTCATCTTCATGAATTCAGCTAATACATTCCGTGACCTGACCACCATGGTGCATGAAGGAGGCCATGCGGTGCATACTTTTTTAACCGCCGGTTTGGAATTGAATGATTTTAAACATACGCCTTCTGAAGTAGCTGAACTAGCTTCCATGTCAATGGAGTTGATTTCTATGGATAACTGGGATGTGTATTTCAGTGATGCAGAAGAACTAAAACGTGCTAAGCGGGACCAGTTGGTAGATGTGTTGAAAACATTGCCTTGGGTAGCTGTAGTCGATCAGTTTCAGCATTGGTTGTACACCAACCCCGACCATACTGATGTACAGCGTTATGATGCTTGGAAGCAAATTTATGAGCGCTTTGGTGCTGGCTTTATTGATTGGAGCGAGTACCCTGAAGCAGAAGCTAACTTGTGGCAAAAGCAATTGCACATCTTTGAGGTGCCGTTTTATTATATAGAGTATGGTATGGCTCAATTAGGTGCTATTGCCGTATGGAAAAACTACAAAGAAAATCCGGAAAAAGGCTTGCAGCAATACTTGGATGCCTTAAAGCTGGGTTATACCAAAACCATTAAAGAGATTTATGAAACTGCTGGTATTAAGTTTGATTTCAGCGCCAGCTATGTAAAAGAACTGGCAGTCTTTGTAAAGAGCGAAATGGATAAGCTTTAAAAAATAAAACAGTGTCATTGCAAAGAATGAAGCAACCTCTATGCTGACAGACATACATTCATGTCTATGCAGAGATTGCCACGCTAACGCTCGCAATGACACTGTGTTTTATTGTTATTGATTTCATTTTGACGCTGCCATCCAAAATCTATCTTCTCAACAATCCCTTATTCCACCTTTGTGATTTCATAAATGGAAGGCCGTCCAGCCAGGTAATCCAGATTACGGTACCCATAGTGCCGATAATAGAACCGGCAGTTACATCTTCAAAAAAGTGTTCGCTCAGGTACATGCGCGAGTAAGCTACGGCTATCGCCAGCAACAAATAGATAAAGCCCAAACGCTTGTTAACGGCTAAGTAGGAGAGTACCGTAGCCGCTGTAAATGCCGAAACGGTATGGCCTGACGGAAAGCTGTTCGTCGTCATTAAATGAACACCTTTTACAAAGTGTATGTGATTAAGCTGTTGTGCAAAGTAAATAACGGGGCGCTTAGCATGGTAAATATGCTTTACAATTTGTACCAGTATGCCCGTAAAAGCAAAGCTGGTTCCCAACAGCAAAGCTTTGCGATAGCTTACCAATAAAAATCCAACAGATAGGGTAACCACAGTAATGCCTTCCCCTAAACTGGTAGCGTAAGTAAAAAAGTGATCGGCTAAAGCATCGTAATGCGCATTAATGGCATAATAAATAGCCTCACGCGTGTAGGATAGCTTAATTATTAAACAAGTAATTAATATAATGAGGTAAGGAACAAATAATAGCCTTATTTGGTGTAAAACGTCGGTTATGCGGGTGTTCATGGCGCAAATTAAACACATTTATGCGCAATCAGTTCAAAATTTTGGCTATGTTTGGTGCAGCTTCCGGATAAATTCCCCTTATGTCAAAAAGCATATTTCGAAAAAAATCGCTCGACAAAATTTTAGCTGATGTAGCAACTGGTTTTAGTGATGGCGAACACTCTGGCAATCATCTACGTAAAGAACTTCGTGTTAAGGATTTAACCCTGATGGGTATAGCTGCCGTAGTAGGAGCCGGTATATTCTCAACTATAGGCGAAGCTTCATTCAACGGTGGGCCAGGCGTAACTATATTGTTTGTGCTAACTGCTATTACCTGCGGCTTTTCGGCTATGTGTTATGCTGAGTTTGCATCTCGCATACCAGTAGCGGGTAGTGCCTATACCTACGCTTATGCTTCTTTTGGTGAACTAATTGCCTGGATTATTGGTTGGGATTTGTTGATGGAATATGCCATAGGTAACATTGCCGTAGCCATATCCTGGAGTGAGTATTTTGTAAACCTGTTGGAGGGCTTTCATATCCGCATGCCGGGTTACCTTACCATGGATTACTTTTCGGCCTTTAAAGCGCACGAGCAGCTGCAAGAGTTAACAGCAAAAGGCCAATTAGGTGCTATTACCGAAAAGATGAAGGCTGCTGCCTTAGCCTGGACCAGTGCGCCGGGTATAAACAATTTTAAACTGATTGCCAATATACCGGCATTGTTTATTGTAATCGTTATTACCTATTTAGTTTACGTAGGTATCCGCGAAACTAAAAAGGCTACCAATGCGATGGTTATGCTTAAAATAGCTATCGTGATAGCGGTAATCGTATTAGGCTTTTTTTATGTTACCCCAGCTAACTGGCATCCTTTTATGCCTAATGGTTTTGGTGGCGTAATGAAAGGAGTATCGGGTGTGTTTTTTGCTTACATCGGCTTTGACGCTATCTCTACCACTGCCGAAGAGTGTGAGAACCCGCAGCGTGATTTACCGCGCGGCATGATTTACTCACTGATTATTTGTACTGTATTATACATCCTGATTGCTTTGGTGCTAACCGGTATGGTTAGCTATAAAGATTTGCAGGTAGGCGATCCATTGGCTTTTGTGTTTTCGCATGTGGGCTTAAAAAAAATCAGTTATGTAATTTCTGTTAGTGCGGTAATTGCTACGGCCAGTGTATTGTTGATTTTTCAGTTAGGCCAGCCCCGTATCTGGATGAGCATGAGCCGTGATGGTTTGCTGCCTAAAGCTTTTTCACGCATTCACCCCAAATATCAAACGCCATCTTTTTCAACTATTGTAACGGGCTTTGTGGTAGCTATACCTGCCTTGTTCATGAATTTAACCGAGGTAACCGACCTAACCAGTATAGGCACTTTGTTCGCTTTCGTGCTGGTATGCGGTGGCGTGTTGCTGTTGCCTAAAGAAGCTGCTCAGAAAGGGAAGTTTCAAATTCCTTACATCAATTCGAAATGGATAGTACCTGTTATATTTATTGCAGGTATGTTTATATTCTGGAAGCCGATGATGGGGTTATTTTCAGGTGAAAACCGGCATGAGAATTTTCCTTATTTCTTATTCATCATTCTTTCAGCAGCATTAACCGTTTTGGCTTTTGTTAAAAATTTATCGCTTATACCAGTACTAGGCTTGCTAAGCTGTTTTTACCTGATGACTGAATTGGGTTACACTAATTGGCTTCGTTTTTTAATATGGTTGATTATAGGTTTAGTTATTTACTTTACCTATGGCTACAAAAACAGTCAGTTAGGGAAGCAGGATGGCGTTTGGAAAGAATATAATTGATAACAGCTTACGTTGAAGTAACTAAACTATTAAGGAGTTAATGATGGATGCATCTATATTTCGCCAGTTTGCCGATATTCCCGTAAAAGAAATAGCGCCGGGCTTTTTATCACGTTTTGTACATACGGACACCAATACGTTAAATTTTATTGAAGTAAAAGCTGGCTACAGTGTGCCCATCCACCAGCATGTTCATCAGCAATGTGCTTTTGTGCTGGAAGGGCAGTTTGAATTAACAGTTAATGGTGAAGCACAAATTTTAGATTCAGGTACTTTTGCTGTTGTACCTTCCAATGTGCCTCACGGCGGCCGGGCAGTTACAGATTGTAAACTGTTGGATGTTTTTTCACCTGTACGTGAAGATTACAAGGCTTTATAAATATGGCTTAACGTATGCTGCGTGAAATTTCTTTTTGTTTTACAAGTATTTAGCAGAATTTTAAACTGTTTTGCTTGCATCTAGTCAGATAGTTTAGTACATTAAGCTCACCTTAATTAAACTAAGCGAAGATGAAAAACAACACCAATCCGACCCAAAGTCTGGGCTTTTTCAGCGCTGATGGGTTTTTTCAACCTATTAGTGTATTAACTGCCAACAGTTTAGAATTTGTAAGCAAATCAAAGCTGGAACTGGAAGATTTACTGCAAGATCATTTACTACACGAGCGTTATGAAAAATGTGCAATCATACGCGATGAGCTCTTAAAAAGACAGCAAGCTTAATTTCAATTCAGCTAGTGGATTAGCTACTGTACAACTATTTGTTTTTACAAAAATGTTTGGCATAGTTATGGTTTATTAACTCATGGTTAATAAAGTTAAAAACCACATCCTATGTCAAACACACAAAAATATGCACTGATTACTGGTGCTAGTTCAGGTATCGGCTATGAGTTAGCCAAGATATTTGCCCGCGAAAAATACAATTTAGTATTAGTTTCACGCAATCAACAAGAATTAGATAAAGCTGCTGCTGAATTTAAGCAGAACGGCGTTGAAGTAGTAACCATAGCTAAAGATTTGTTTAGCAATGATGAAGCTTTTTCAGTATATGATGAAGTAAAAGCAAAAGGCATTCAGGTAGATGTATTAGTAAATGATGCCGGTCAAGGTTTATACGGAGAATTTGTAGATACCGATATTAAACGTGAGCTGGATATTGTAAACTTGAACATCGGTGCAACCCTGATTTTGACCAAAAGCTTTTTGAAAGACATGGTAGCACGCAAAGAAGGTAAAATTTTGAATTTAGCTTCTATTGCCAGCAAGCTGCCAGGTCCATGGCAATCAGTTTACCATGCTACCAAAGCGTTTATCTTGTCGTTCTCTGAAGCTATCCGTGCCGAAGTGAAAGACTCGAACATAACCGTTACCGCTTTGATGCCAGGTGCTACCGATACCGACTTCTTTAACAAAGCCGATATGCAGGATAGCAAAATGGTTCAGGATAAGAGTTCAATGTCTAATGCGGCCGATGTAGCACAAGATGGTTATGATGCTTTAATGGCAGGCGATGATAAAATCATTTCTGGTTTTAAAAATAAAGCACAAGTAAATATGAGCAACGTAGTGCCAGATAGCGCATTAGCTGCCAACATGTATGAGCAACAAGCTCCGGTAGATAAAGACCAAAAATAATCAGGATCTCTGAAACTAAACAGCCTGAATAGTTTGAACTATTCAGGCTGTTTAGTTTCAGAGGGTTTGCTATTAACTTTTTACATATCCAGTTGTTAGTTGCCTATGCTTTCCATTAAAACTACAGATATTGAACCTACTAAACTGTACGGCTATTTGAACCATGCAGTCGCACCACGTCCTATTTGCTTTGTATCTACTATAAATGCTCAGGGGCAGGTAAACCTGAGTCCGTATAGCTTTTTTAATATGGTTAGTACCAATCCGCCGGTTTGCGTGTTTTCACCCAGCAATACCAGTAATAATGAGCCTAAACATGCTTTACAAAACGTGCAGGAAGTGCCCGAGTGTGTAATCAATTTAGTCAGCTACCCGATGGTACAACAAATGAATGTAGCCAGCGCTCAGTTTGATAAAGGCGTAAACGAGTTTGTAAAAGCTGGCTTTACCGAACTTCCTTCCGACATGGTAAAGCCGCCACGTGTGGCTGAAGCACCTGTGCAGCTAGAATGTGTGGTAACGCAAATTATACCGTTGGGTAATCAGCCTAACTCCGGCAACCTGGTAGTGGCCGAAATTAAGGTGACGCACATACAAGATAATGTATTAGATGCTCATGGCCGTATGGACCAAACCAAACTGGATTTAGTAGGCCGCCTGGGTGCCGACTGGTACTGCAGAACCACACCGGAATGTTTGTTTAAAGTTCGTCGCCCAATTAAAAGCATTGGTATTGATGATTTACCTGCGTTCATCCGTAACTCGGACGTGTTATCCGGTAATGATTTAGGCATGCTGGCTAATATCGAGCAATTACCCAGTAAAGAAGAGGTGGAAGCTTTTGCCAGTCAGGCATCTATTGCACCTTTATTACAGCAAAACGATACAGCTATATTTCAGCAAGCCAAACAATGGTTAAATGAAAGTAAAGTTGATGAGGCACGGTTATTATTGCTTAGTTCGGGTGCTAACTTGTAAATTCAACGATGCACAAGTTATCCTGATTTAAAACTATTTTTTAGGTTTGCAGCCCAATAAAAACACACTATGCCTATTATACCCGCACAAATTGCCGATGTGCCCGAAATTGCCGCTTTAGTAAACAGTGCTTACCGTGGTGAAACTTCCAAACAAGGGTGGACCAGTGAAAGCCATTTGTTGGACGGTATCCGTATTGATGAAGAAGAGTTGAAAAGTTACTTCGCGCAATCGCACATTACCATGCTAAAATGTGTAAGTGATACCGGAGAAATTATTGGTAGCGCTTACCTGGAGAAAGTGAAAGATGACAAGCTCTACTTGGGCATGCTAACGGTAAAACCTACATTGCAGGCACAAGGCGTGGGTAAGCAGCTACTAACCGCAACTGAAGATTATGCACGCCAGCATGGTTGCACCACTATTAAAATATCAGTTATTACTACCCGGAAAGAATTAATTGCCTGGTACGAAAGGCATGGCTATAAAGCTGCAGGCCAGTTGCTGCCTTTCCCAACCGATACCCGATTTGGCATACCCAAAACAACTATCGAGTTAATGGTGATGGAAAAACCCGTAGGCTAACAAAAAAGGCTATTATCAACCTATAGTTGCAATAGCCTTTTTTGTTACTGCTTATTTTTTAAGGCTTCGTAAATTTCAGCTGTTAACAAGCCGCTGCCACCGCCATAATGCTGTACAATCAAAGTATTAGGCCGATGGTCAATAAAGTAAGCACGTAAGTCATTTTCTTCAGTTTTGTCAATACCACTGCTTAATAATACTAAATCAAATACCTCGTGGTTGAAAAGCTGAATAGCTTCGGCATTAGTTAATGCGCCTACGCCGTGCCATTCCGGGTTGTTATTAATCAGCCTCACTACAGTTTCTAAAATTTGTTCATGGCGGCCTACTACCAAAATTTCTGTTTTATTCATACGGTTAAAATATCATAGGTACTTCCATTAATAAAAGCTCAGCATCACTATCGGCTATAATGTCGAGTTTATATACACCCCAAACACCTAAACCATCGCGAGTGTTTAGTTGCTGGTTATTTATGGTTACATCACCTTTCAAAATAAAAGCATATACTCCACTATTGCTGTCGCCTTTTAAGATGTACTCCGTACTGAAACCTTTATCAATCTTACCCATGTGAAACCATGCATTTTGGTAAATCCAGATGCCTTCATCTTCTTGATTAGGCGATAATACTTGCTGCAAACGATTATGCCTGTCTTCCAGATTCAAAGTTAGTTGATCATAGCGAGGCTCTACATTCTTTTGATTGGGGTAAATCCATATTTGCAAAAATTTAACTTGCTCACCATGGTTCTGATTTTTCTCACTGTGGTAAATGCCGGTTCCGGCGCTCATAGCTTGTATATCGCCTTTTTTAATTACGGCAGTATTGCCCATGCTGTCCTGGTGCTCCAAATTGCCCTCTAATGGAATCGAGATGATTTCCATATTATCATGTGGGTGCTTCCCAAAGCCCATACCGCCACTTACGGTATCATCATTCAATACACGTAGCGCGCCAAAGTGCATACGGTCGGGGTTATAATAATTTGCAAAGCTAAAGGTATGATAGCTGTCCAGCCAACCATGATTAGCATGACCGCGGGTACCAGCTTTATGTAAAACGAAGTTTGCCATAGCGTTGATGTGTTAATACCACAAAAGTACCGTAGCCTTAGTAGCCAGAAGTTAATGTAGGTTAAGAAATGATTTGGTGAATGGGGGGGACAGAATAGGAAATGGTGTGTAGCGAATTGATTGATGGGTTGAACGCAGAATATGCAGAATATTTAGATACCCAGAAATAACTAACAAAAATAAAAACCAACCAAGTCAATTGTACATTAACCATTAACCATTAACCATTAACCATTAACCATTAACCATTAACCATTAACCATTAACCATTAACCATTAACCATTAACCATTAACCAAACTCCTTCTTCATTTTGCTGAAAAATTCAGGCGTAACGCCAATATAAGCGGCAATTTGTTTTTGGGGTAAATGATGAATAAGGGTGGGATAGCGTTGGCAAAAACGGGCATAACGTTCGCTAGCTGTGAGGCTCAAGTTATCAATTAAACGTTGCTGATAGGCAATCAATGATTTTTCGGTCAAAATGCGGAAAAAGCGTTCAAATTTGGGTACTTGCAAGTAAAGTTGTTCTTGATCGTACTTAGATAATAGCCATACTTCGGTATCTTCTAAAGCTTCAATATTCAAGCTACCCGGCTGTTGAGTGAGTAAGCTATACATATCAGCCATCCACCAATCAGATGGCGCAAAACTTAGTACATGTTCAAAGCCGTTACGGTCTAGTGTATAGCCCCGCAAGCAACCACCGGTTACAAACGCCGAATACCGGCAAGTTTCTCCTTGTTGCAGTAAAAAGTGTTTGCGCTTAAACTTTTTCTGAACCAGCATTTGGCTAAAGCAAGCAGTTTCATCTGGGGTAAGTGATAAGTGTTTACCTACGTTAGCCATTATGAGTTGGTGTGCTGCATCCATGCCCGAAAGATAGATTACCTAAAATCAAAAACAACAAAGTTGTTCAAAAAAATGGGAAAAAAATTGAGTCTAAGTGTGTTATTTACACAACAACTTATGTATTATAAAGCACAAATTTTCTTGTGGGTAAATTAAAGCAATTAAATAAAAGAGGAAATTATAGCTTGTGGTTTTTTTATTTAACTTAACGGTTTGATTATGAGGGAAAAGGTGCTTATTTAATAACAGTTTTGAAAGCTGAGTGATGGTTTTGATTAGCATGGATTAACCATCGGTTAATAGGTTGGCATTTTTATTGTAATTTGCATGTTGTAACACGTAGGGTATGAGTAATAAGATACTGGTAATTGATGATAACAAGTTTATATTGGATTTAGTATCCTATATACTGGACAACAATGGCTATCAGGTAGAAGTATTTAACAAGGCAGAAGGTGTGTTGGATCATATTGAGACCAGCCATCCACGTTTAGTTATTTTAGATGTAGGCCTACCTGATGCCGATGGGCGCGATTTGTGCCGCCAAATTAAGCAATCAGCTAAATCGAATAATATACCTGTGGTGATGTGTTCCGGCCGCTCGGATGTTCGAGAATGTTTGAACCAACAAGGAGCTCCCGATGCTATATTGGCCAAACCATTTGATATAAACCAACTGATGCAGGTAGTAATGGAGAAGCTATCGGCAGCAGCCTGATAACTATTTTACTAAAATAAAAAAAGCCTGTAAAGTTTATCTTGAGTAAACTTTACAGGCTTTTTTTATTTAATTGATTAGCGGTATAAACCTCAACAATTTTTTGGTATATCTTTGTCACTAATATTATGCCGATGAAACAACTTGTCTATATCAGTTCTGCCTGTAAATTAATGAATGAAGATGAATTACTGGATATTTTAACAGTAAGTCGCAGAAATAACAACAGCCGAAATTTAACAGGTATGTTGTTGTATGGCGAAGGTACCTTTATACAGGTGCTGGAAGGTGAGCCAGAAATACTGGAGCAAACTTATGATGTTATTAAACAGGATCTGCGACACAAGAATATTATAAAAATGATGGAAAGTACTATTACCGAACGTAACTTTCCTGAATGGGCAATGGGGTTTAAATCAGTAAATGCCGAAGAGTTGTCGGAATTTAGAGGATATGTAGATCCAACCCGATCAGATTTTTTGCATGAAGATAATGTAACTGCGATAATTGGTATGCTTAAAACATTTGTAAGCACCAACCGGATGATTTAAGCTGAGGCTTATTATTCATGATATTTCAGCAATAGTCCTTTAAAACAATAAATAAAAAAGAGAGCCTTAACACAGTTGTATTAAGGCTCTCTTTTTTAAGAGGAGAGTATTAATCGTTGTCAACGCCACGACCAGTTTTATGCTGCAATTCGTCAATCTTTTTTGATGCGTCAGCTTTATTCAGGCTTTCATCAAGTGGCTCATCAGCTTCTTCCGAAAGGGTTTTTAAATAGGAATGCTGTGCTCCAGTCATAGGTTCTTTTCCGGTGGTCCAATCATCCGGATCTTTTACCGTGTTTGAACCTTTAATTTCGTTGTCACTGTTTTGTGAGTTGTTTTTATTATCGTCTTCAAACAAATCTCCTGTTTGATCTGAATTATTTTTAGTTGCCATAATGAATTACTTTTTGCTAATAAACTTAGTAAATAGCAATTTGTTTGCCAAAGCTGAATAAATATTAAAAAAGATAAACAAGTTGTCAGTCGGAGAGATACCATGGTGTTGCCAGTAGGGATTCTGCAATGTTAGTTAGCTATTGAATAAAAGCAAAATATGTATCTTTGAACCTAATGAGTAAAGTTGTTACGCCCTACCAAGATAAGCAAGCCACTAAAAAGCAGCAGGTGGCCGATATGTTTAACAACATATCTAAAACTTACGATTTTTTAAATCATTTCTTATCGTTGGGCATTGATATCATCTGGCGTAAAATTGCTATTAATGAACTAAAAACAGTTCGGCCCAAGCACATACTCGATGTAGCTACCGGTACAGGAGATTTTGCTTTTGAAGCTTTATCTATCCTGAAGCCAGAAAAAATTACGGGAGTAGATATATCGCAGGGGATGCTGGATATTGCCCAGCAAAAAATCAATAAGCGTAAGTTAAACGAAAAGTTTGAAGTAAAGCTGGGCGATTCGGAACAGTTGCCGTTTGCTGCCAGTACTTTTGATGCTGTAACGGTTGCTTACGGCGTGCGTAACTTTGAAAATCTGGAAGCTGGTTTGGCTGATATGCTGCGTGTAACAAAACCGGGTGGTAAAGTCGTAATACTGGAGTTTTCAAAGCCTAAAGGTTTTCCAATAAAGCAATTGTATAACTTTTATTTTAATTATATTACGCCAGGTATAGGTAAGCTGTTTTCGAAAGATGCACGAGCGTACACCTATCTGCCAGAGTCAGTTGCTGCTTTCCCGGATGGTAAAGATTTTACAGCGCTGATGAGCAAGGTAGGGTTCAGCCAAACTAAAAGCCGGCCTTTAGCTTTTGGCATCTGTTCGGTATATACCGGTATAAAATAAGTTTATGATTAAACGTTTAGGGCTTTTAGCAAGCTTTATATTGTGTAGTAATATATTGATGGCACAAGTGCAAGCCTGGGGAGGTGGGGCCGATCAAAATGATCTGAGTTTCGGCTTTAGCTTTCAGTATGTTATGCAGGACTATAAAATTGTTAAAAAGCCTGACTGGCGCAACCCGTACCCTGATCCCGATCATCCTGGAAATTACCTGACCAGTCCGCTAACCAGTATCAGCTCTAAATCGGTGCCCGGCTTTGCGGTAGGTTTTATAACCCGTTACCGTATTAGCGAACATTTGGAAGTACGTACCACGCCTTCGCTGGTTTTTGCCGATCGGGAGCTGGACTATACTTTTGAGAATACTACGCAGAATGATAAACGGCTGATATCAAGCACAACCATGGATGTGCCTTTGCTGTTAAAACTTAAGGCTGACCGGCTTGGTAATTTCAGACCCTATTTGGTAGGGGGAGCTAAATACTCGTTTGCTATTGGCGGTAAAAGTAAGCAGGATGCCAACGATGATTTGTTACAAAAAAGAGTAAAAAATATTCGGGGTTTCGCTTCATACGAAGCAGGTATCGGCTGTGATATCTACTTTGATTATTTTAAAATGTCTCCCGAAATTAAGGTAGCCAATTCATTTGGTAACGTACTGGTGCCAGAAAATCATCCTTTTGCTGAACCCATCAGTAAACTCTTTCTGCATAGCCTGATGTTTAGTTTGCACTTTGAGTAGATTAAGTAGCTGATGCTATGGCTGAAATGAGGTAAGTTACTTTACCTGGAGCCGTACAAGGGCCCGAGTTAAAAATTAAAACATAACTTTGCCGCCAATAGTTATTCACCTATGTCGAAAACCGCATTAATTACAGGTGCCACCGCGGGTATTGGTAAGGCCTGTGCCGAACTTTTTGCCCGTCAGGGCTACAATCTCATTTTAACCGGCCGCCGTCAGGATCGGCTGGAGCAACTGGCCGAGCAGTTAAACAACAGCTATAATATACGTATAGCAGTTGCTGCATTTGATATACGCCGCCAGGAAGAGGTTACTCATCATCTGGAAAGTTTACCTGCCGAATGGAAACAGGTAGATGTTTTAGTTAACAATGCTGGTTTAAGCCAAGGGTTGGATCCTATACAAAATGGTAACTATGCCGATTGGGACACCATGATTGATACCAATATCAAAGGCTTGCTGTACGCCAGTAAAATAGTTTCTAACTGGATGATTGCGCAGGGGCATGGTCATATTGTCAACCTGGGTTCTATAGCGGGTAAAAATGTTTATGCGAATGGTAACGTATATTGTGCAACTAAAGCAGCAGTTGATGCGTTAAGCCAAGGTATGCGCATAGATTTGTTATCACATAACATTAAAGTAACTGCCATACACCCTGGTGCTGTTGAAACCGAATTTTCGGAAGTACGCTTTAAAGGCGACAAAGAACGCGCTAAAAAGGTGTACGAAGGCTTTACACCATTATCGGCAGAAGATGTAGCCGATACCATCTGGTTTGTGGCTTCACGTCCGGCACATGTAAATATTAATGATTTGGTTTTAATGCCAACTGCTCAGGCTAACGCCACCACATTCAATAAGAAAACAAGTTAGTTATTGCGTTGCTAAATTGCTGGTAGTAAACCGATAACTCTCCAGTGCGTGTAGTTTAACTACCAGCTAACTGTTAACACAATTACTCAACAATATTTAACCAAACATATGTCACTCATAACGAAAATAGATCAAGATATTAAACAAGCCATGTTGGGTAAGCAAGAAGTTAAGCTACGCGGATTGCGGGCTATTAAGTCTGCTTTGCTGCTGGCCCGTACTGAAAAAGGTGCTTCAGAAGAAATAAGTGAAGAAACTGAAACCCGTGTGTTGCAAAAGCTGGTAAAGCAACGTAAAGAATCTGCCGACATTTACCAGGCACAAAACCGGCCTGATTTGTACCAGATTGAGGCTGACGAAATGGAGGTAATTGAAAGCTACTTGCCTAAACAAATGGATCGTAGCGAAATTGAAACTTACCTGAAAGAGTTAATTGGTAGGGTAGGTGCAACCTCGGTAAAAGATATGGGGAAAGTAATGGGTACAGCTAATAAAGAACTTGCCGGAAAAGCTGATGGGAAAACTATCTCAGAAGTGGTGAAACAATTATTAGCTTAATTTAATTCATTACCTATTGTAACTCATTACCAAAAAACTAATTTTATAGCCGGAAAAGCCTTGTTTTATACTAAAATTAAAAATGGTATAAAGCAGGGATTTAAACCTAAACAGCTTTTATACTTATATGAATTTTGCGCTTAAAGAAGAAAAGGGTTTTATCTACATCGAAGAAGGTCAGGGTGAAGTATTATTACTGTTGCACGGCCTGATGGGCGCTTTAAGCAATTGGGAACAGGTAATTGAAGAGTTTAAAAATGAGTATCGTGTTATCATTCCTATACTTCCCATCTATGATTTGCCGTTATTAACTACCGGGGTAAAAACTTTAACTAAGTATGTACACCGCTTTGTAAGGCATAAAGGTTTAAGTAATATTACTTTGTTAGGTAATTCATTAGGAGGGCATGTGGCTTTAATTTATTGTTTGTCACATCCTCAGTTGGTTAAAACTTTAGTACTTACCGGTAGTTCAGGATTGTATGAAAATGCGTTTGGGGGTTCGTTCCCGCGGCGCGAGAGTTATGATTTTGTGAAGGAAAAGGTTGAATATACTTTTTATGATCCTAAAACCGCTACCAAAGATTTGGTAGATGAAGTTTTTATTACCATTAATGATCGTAATAAGGTAGTGCGCATATTAGCTATGGCAAAATCAGCCATTCGGCACAATATGAATAAGGAACTGCACAAAATAAAGATACCAGTTGGACTAATTTGGGGCAGGAATGATAAAATTACTCCGCCAGAAGTAGCGGTTGAATTTAATGAACTATTGCCTGACTCGGAGCTGTACTGGATTGACCAGTGCGGACATGCACCCATGATGGAGCAGCCCGAAGAATTTAACCGATACCTGAAAACATTTTTAGAAAACACTAAACTGAAAGTATAGTATGTATGCCACTGAGATAGCCACTGATACAATACCGCCCGTAAGTACTGCGGATACTCTGCAAAAGGCCATTGACCGTATGCTGGAGTTTCGTATCAGGCATCTGCCTGTGGTAAATGAACAGCAGTTTATAGGTTTGCTGGCCGATAGCGATATTATGGAGTCTGATCATAGTTTGCCGGTAAGTTCATTACCGCAGCTCATGATTAACTCGTTTGTATATGAAGAGCAGCATGTGTATGATGTGATTCGTATGTTTTATGAGCATAAACTAACAGTAGTACCCGTGCTAAGCTCATCAAAAGCTTACATAGGTTTAATCGCGCTCAATAACATGAACGATTATTTTGCCACTATTACTGCGGTTACTGATCCGGGTGGCATTATTGTACTCGAGATTAATAACAAAGACAATTCCATGTCGCATATGGCGCAAATAGTGGAGTCAGATAATGCCCAGATATTGAGCTCATACGTGCGTAGCTTTCCGGATTCTACCCGTACTGAGGTTACTTTAAAATTGAACAAACCGGATATTCATACCATTAATGCCGCATTTTTGCGTTACGGCTATGATGTAAAAGCAGTATTTAACTATACTGATGATAATGATGATTCACAAGATCGTTATGATTCGTTTATGCATTACCTGAATATGTAGCCGTGATGAATATTGCAGTATACGGCAGGCAGTTTAATGATTCGGCATTACCTTTTGCTCAGCAGGTATTTGATAGCCTGGCTCAGCATCAGGTGGGGATATTTGTACATTGCCGTTTGCATGAATTTTTGACCGCCAAAACCATCAATACCAATTATCAGCTACTGGATGAAAATGTACCACTTAAAGGGCACATTGATGTGCTGATTACTTTAGGTGGCGATGGTACGATGCTGGATATTGTAACGCTGATTCGGGATACAGGCATACCCGTAATCGGTATTAACTTTGGTAGGTTAGGTTTTTTAGCCAGTGTAAATAAAAGTGATATTGCTGCAGCCATTAATGCTGTAGTAAACCGGCAGTTTACGTTAGAGGCACGCGAGCTCATCCGCATTGATTCTGCATCATCTGTATTCGGTGCCGATAACTTTGCATTGAATGATATTACTTTTCACAAGCGTGATGATGCAGCCATGATTACCATGCACGCCTATCTGAACGATGAATTTCTGAATTCATATTGGGGAGATGGAATTATCATTTCTACTTCAACCGGGTCAACTGCGTACTCATTGAGCTGCGGTGGGCCTATCATTTTCCCAAAATCTAACGCATTGGTGGTTACACCCGTATCGCCGCACAACTTAAATGTGCGCCCGATTGTATTGCCCGATAACAGTAAACTAAGCTTTGAAGTAGAAACTCGCAGTGCTAACTATTTGATTTCATGTGATTCACGTACGGCCGTAATTGAGAATAACATGAAGTTTGATATTTGTAAAGCCGATTTTCAGCTCAACTTAATCAGACTTAATAACGAAAGTTATCTGAATACATTAAGAAACAAATTATTGTGGGGATTAGATGCCCGCAATTATTAAATTTGTTAAATGCCCGCAAGAATAATTGTAATCCTGATTTTCTTATGTTGTGTTGTTAGTAAAGTGCAAGCCCAGAGTTGGGAACTTGGCGTTACTATGGGGGGCGCTGGTTACCTAGGTGATCTAAACCAACGCAATCCGCTAAAGGTAAGCGGATTGGCAACCGGCGCATTCCTGAAAAGAAACTTCAACGGCTATTTTTCTGCCAAAGCAAGTTACATGCATGCCCAGATAGAAGGGGCAGATAGCACATCAAAGTATGAACAGTTTCGTAACCGTAACTTAAGCTTTGCTACACCATTGAATGAAGTAGCTTTAACTGGTGAATTTAACTTTCTGGAATACATACCCAGCATTAGTAAAAACTTATTTACGCCCTTTATATACGCTGGTGTAGGTGCAGTAAAATATAATCCTCAGGCAACTTACCAAGGCGTAGTTTATGACTTAAGGCCACTTACTACCGAAGGGCAAAGCAAACCTTACCGCCAAACTGCTGTCACATTACCTTTTGGTGTGGGCATTAAGTATAATGTAGCTGGCCGCTTAAACCTGATAGCCGATTTGGGGTATCGTAGTGCACGTACAGATTATATTGACGATGTAAGTGGTTTGTATGCTGATAAATCTGTATTTAGCAATCCGGTAGCTGCTGCGCTTTCCGATCGTTCGGGTGAGCGTTTAGGGTATAACATCGGTGCTGCAGGTTCACAACGTGGCGATTTACGTAAGCATGATACTTATTGGTTTTTAGGTTTTACCATATCCTATACCTTCATTACGGAAAAATGTTATTATGAAAAGTAGGTATACTAGAATATTATACTTTTGAAAATTATAATTCAAAATTTAGTTTGGTTAACTTACCTTAATTGAAAACCTAGTTTTGTTTATTTGTGTTAAATAGTTAGTTGTTTCAATTATTTAACCTTCTAAACTTTACTGCTATGGTCGAGCTTAACACTGCTCCTCAAAATGCGAATGGTAAGCCATTACGCAAAAAAGCTAATCTGCGAGTTGATTTAACTGCAATGGTAGATTTAGCATTTCTTCTAGTCACCTTTTTTATGTTAACTACCACTTTATCCAAGCCTCATGCTATGGATTTGGCTATGCCGGTTAAGGATCCTGTTGGTGAACCCATAGGCGAAAGCCGAACGGTTACCTTATGTTTAGGTAAAAACAACAAAGTTTTGGTTTATCAGGGAATGGCGGATAAACCTTTGGGTAATCCCGAAATTACCGATTATAGCAAAGCAGGATTGCGTAAAGTGTTATTACAAGTCAAACAAAACATATATGCCCAAACTGGAAAAAGCATGGTGGTTTTAGTTAAGCCCAGTGATAAATCGGTTTATGGCAATTTGGTAGATGTGTTGGATGAACTGCATATTACACAAATACCCAGCTACGCCGTTGAAGATATTACAGCAGTCGATATTAACCTGCTTAAAAAGCGCATGGCTTATTAAGCTATAAAGTTACTGGTTCCGGTTAACAGCTTTGCTTAAATGGCAAGGCTGTTTTTGTTGGTATTAACCTGAGCCATATCATACAAGAGCATTTTCTTTTTGTTTGCATATAATAAAAAAATCAAAGTATAGTTTTACCTTTGTACCCTGAAAAATTGGGGTTTAAGTAGAGGTAAGCTTGCTTTTAGTCCTGATAGTTTTCGTAGCAATAACATAAAATAAGTAATAGTAGTGCCGTGCAGGCATTAAGCTTAAACAAACTTGGCTGTGCAAAAAAGCCGGGTTTGTAATTATCAATATCATGGGGTATAAAGATCAGATTGATTTATCAAAGTTGCCTGAGCACATCGCTATCATTATGGATGGTAATGGCCGTTGGGCCAAAGGCAAAGGTAAATTAAGAATATTCGGGCATCACAATGGCGTTGTATCTGTACGTGATGTAGTAGAAGGCGCCGGTGAATTGGGTGTTAAATATCTTACACTTTATACCTTTTCGGCCGAAAACTGGAATAGGCCCAGCTTTGAAGTTACTGCTATTATGGAGTTGCTGGTAAGCACAATTAATAAAGAGATTGCCAAGCTGATGAAAAATAACGTGAGGCTTAATGCAATTGGTGATTTAAACCAACTGCCAGGTAAATGCCACAAAGAGTTGATGGGGGCTATTGACAAAACATCAGCCAACACCGGTTTGGTGCTTACTTTAGCTTTAAGCTACAGCTCACGCCGTGAAATTGCTCAGGCTGCACAAAACATAGCATTTAAGGTAAAAAGCGGTGAGTTACAACCTGAAGACGTTACCGAACAAGTGTTTTCAGAAAACTTGTACACCAAGAACATGCCTGACCCTGAACTGCTTATCAGAACCAGTGGTGAATATCGCATTAGTAATTACCTGCTGTGGCAAATTGCCTATGCGGAACTTTATTTTACTGATAAACTTTGGCCTGATTTCCGGCGCGATGATTTATATGAAGCCATTCTGGACTATCAAAAAAGAGAACGTCGCTTCGGAAAAACCAGTGAACAGGTTAACTAATTTTTCTTTTAACAAATTTTAACAACTGTATAAGCTACTTTTAGCCCACTAAAATATTCGGATGAATAAACTATTATTTGCTGTTCTGTTTTCCTTTATAAGTACTGCAGCCTTAGCTCAAATTATCGGCGGTAGGCAAGGTGTCAATAGAGCAGCCATACCTGCTGACAGCTTGAGCTATCTCAATCCTAAAGATTATACTATTGGTGGCATTACAGTAACAGGCACCAAGTATCTGGATAAAGATGTATTAATACAGATAGCTAAAATCAACAAAGGTGACAGAATAAGTCTGCCAGGCGAAGCTTCGGCCAATGTTCTAAAGAACTTGTGGGCCCAAGGTTTGTTTGATGATGTGCAGTTATATGTATCAAAGATTAACTTGGATACTGTATATCTGGAAATAAGCGTACAAGAGCGCCCGCGCTTGTCTCGTTTGCATTTAACCGGTATTCGTAAAGGCGAAATTGAAGATTTGCAAAAAAAGCTGAATGATAAAACCGGGAAAATTGTAAATGAAAACGTGCTGACCAGCACCACCACAATCATCAAAAAGTTTTTTAATGATAAAGGCTTTTTAAATACTACGGTTGATATTAAAGAACGAAAAGATCCGGGAGATGCGAATAGCGTTATTCTGGATGTGGCTATTGATAAAAAACAAAAAGTAAAAGTTAACGAGATTGTTTTTGAGGGTAACAAGGATTTAAAATCACGCGAGTTGCGTAAGTTTTTGCCTAAAACCCGTCAAAGAAAGTTTTATAATATTTTTGGTTCTAAAAAGTTCAAGCGCGACCAGTACGAAGAAGACAAACAAACACTGGTTGAAAAAATGCAAGCCAAAGGTTACCGTGATGCAGCCATTTTGAGCGATTCGGTATGGAAGCATGATGAGCAAACTGTAAATGTTAAAATTAAAGTTTACGAAGGCCATAAATACTACTTTGGTAAAATCACCTGGTCTGGCAATGCACGTTACCCAGCAACAACACTGGATAAAATATTACAGATTAAAAAAGGAGATGTATTTAGTGAAGAAGAGCTAAGCAAACGTTTAGATGGTGGTACACCTGACGGACAGGATGTGAACTCTATTTACTTAGATAACGGTTACCTTACTTACCATGCCGATGCGGTACAAACCCGTGTGTATAATGATACCGTTGATTTAGATATTCGTATTTATGAAGGTGCGCAATATACTATTAACCGCATTATCATTAAAGGTAACGAAGTAACTAACGAGAACGTCATCAGACGTGAGTTAGCTACTAAGCCGGGACAGAAATTTTCAAAGCAGGCTATTGTACGCAGTACCCGTCAAATTACCCAATTAGGTAACTTTGATGAGCAGAAAATTGAGCCTAAACCAACCAACATTAACCAACAAGACGGAACAGTAGATATTATCTACAACGTAGTTGAAAAACCTTCCGATCAGATTGAGCTTTCTGGTGGTTTTGGTGGTGGCCAGCTGGTAGGTACTTTAGGCTTAACGTTTAATAACTTCTCTATCCGCAACATCTTTAACGGTAAAGCTTACCGCCCACTACCTAAAGGTGATGGTGAAAAGCTGAGTTTGCGTGGTCAGGCCAACGGTAAAAACTACCAGAACTTTTCGTTCACGTTTTCAGAACCTTGGTTAGGTGGTAAAAAGCCGATCTTCTTCAGCTTATCAGCTTATACGCAGTTAAGTTCAACCGGTCAGTTTTATGCTAAATCAGATTATCGCTATAATTACTTACGTATTAATGGTATCGGTGTAACTTTAGGTAAGCGTTTGCACTGGCCTGATGATTACTTCCAGTTGAACTACTCGTTGAACTTTGACCACTACAAACTGGATAACTATACCGGTTACCTGTTTACTAACGGTACCTCATTCAATATCAAGTTAACTCAGGAGTTAAGCCGTAACTCATTAGATGCACCTATTTATCCAACAAGTGGTTCAAATATCCGTTTTACAATACAAGTTACGCCTCCATATTCTTTGTTCAACAATACAAACTATACTATTGCTACACCAGAAGATCGCTACCATTTTGTTGAATATCATAAATGGAAATTTGATGCGCAATGGTTTACCCGTATTGCCGGTAAACTGGTGTTGATGTCACAAACCCGCTTTGGTTTCTTGGGTAGCTATAACAAGGCAGTAGGGCAATCACCGTTCGAGCGTTTTAAACTGGGTGGTGATGGTATGGCTACTTATCAGTTTTTACAAGGTAGCGAGATTGTCGGTTTAAGAGGTTACCAAAACTTCTCTATTATCCCGGTTGGTAAAAACTACAGTACTGATACTAACCCAGGTAGCCCGATATATAGCAAGTACACTATGGAGTTGCGTTATCCGGTTATCCAATCACAGTCAGCAACTATCTTTATGCTTACCTTTGCTGAAGGTGGTAACACCTGGGATAGCTTCCGCGATTATAATCCATTTAACATCCGTCGTTCGGTGGGTGTGGGTGCTAGGATATTTTTACCTATATTTGGTCTGCTGGGCTTGGATTATGGTTATGGATTTGATAAAATACCTGGCATCCCGGATGCTAATAAAGGTCAATTCCACTTCTCAATTTCACAAAGCTTGAACGGCGGATTTAATTAATAAATTTGTATGAAGAAGATACTGTTTACATTAACATTTACGTTATTAGGCTTAACAGGTGCATGGGCACAACGTTTCGCCTATGTTGATTCAGAGTATATATTGAAACATATGCCTGAATATGTATCATCACAAAAACAGTTAAGTGCTTTATCAGACCAATGGCAAAAAGAGGTGGATGGCCGGTTTCAGGAAATTGACCGTTTGTATAAAGCCTATCAGGCTGATCAGGTTTTACTAACTGGTGATATGAAAAAACGCCGTGAGGCAGAAATTATTGACAAGGAAAAAGCTGCTAAAGATTTTCAACGTCAAAAGTTCGGACCCGATGGTGAGCTGACTCAACGCAGCACCGCTTTAGTTAAACCTATACAAGATAAAGTAGCGAAAGCTGTGCAGGCCGAAGCCGAAAGCGAAAACCTGGACATGATTTTTGATAAAAACAGCGAAGTTATTATGTTGTATGTTAACCCGCGTTATAACAAAAGTGATGCTGTAATTACCAGATTAGGTTTGAAACCTGGTGCACTTGCTAAGTAATAAAACTATTAAAATAAAATAAACGCTTAAAAACAAAGAACAACAGAACAAAAATGAAACAATTATTTAAAGTTGCTTTAGTTGCCGGATGCATGTTACTGGCGGGAAGTTTTGCCAAAGCACAAACTAAAGTTGCCTACATTGATTTTGGTGCGGTAATGGAACAAATGCCACAAGCCAAAACCATAAACACGCAAATAACTGCTTACCAAAAAACCTTTACTGATCAGTTACAAACTATGCAAAATGAGTTGCAAACCAAAAATGCAGCTTATGAAAAAAGCAGAGCAAGCATGACTGATGCCGCACGTACCGTATCTGAAGGCGAGTTGCAAGATTTGTACAAACGCTTACAGGATTCAAATAATAGCTTTAACCAACAGGTACAAGCTAAAAGCGCTGAGTTGATTAAACCATTAAGCGACCAAGTACGTACTGCTATTACTACTGTTGCTAAAGAAAAAGGTTATAACTACGTGTTAGATTCAGGTCAAACTGCATTAATCGTATCGCCTCCAAGTGATGATTTAATGCCAGCTGTAAAATTGAAATTAGGTATCAAATAATACAGTAAACACATTATTTTACCGGAAAGCGAGAGCAGTGCTCTCGCTTTCGTTATTTTTGCCTGTATGCAATCTCATCATCCTATTGGTATTTTTGATTCAGGCATAGGTGGGTTAACTGTTGCTCGCTCCATTATTGAGCAGTTACCCGGTTATGATTATATCTATTTGGGTGATAATAGCCGTGCACCTTATGGAAACCGATCTTTTCAAACTATTCATCAATATACTTGGGAGTGTGTGGAATGGTTATTTAAACAAGGCTGCCCATTAATTATTCTAGCTTGTAATACGGCCTCAGCAAAAGCTTTGCGTACCATACAGCAGGTGGATATGCCGGGTAAGTATGCTGATCAAAGAGTGCTGGGGGTTATCAGGCCAACAGCTGAGGTAATTGGTGATTATTCAACATCAAAAGAAATTGGTGTATTGGGCACTACCGGAACCGTGCAATCACAATCGTACGTGATTGAAATTGAAAAGTTTTTTCCGGAGTTAAAGGTGTACCAGCAAGATTGTCCGTTATGGGTACCTCTAATTGAAAGTGGTGAGTATACCCAGCCAGGGGCTGATTACTTTATCAAAATGTACCTAGACAAAATGCTGTCACAATCTGCTAAAATTGATACTTTACTGCTTGCCTGCACACACTACCCATTGTTGCAAAGCAAAATTCAATCGTTCCTTCCCGAAAATATAACTGTGGTATCACAAGGTGATATTGTAGCTAAAAGTTTGACTAACTACTTACAGCGCCACCCGGAAATAGAAACTAAATTAACTCAAAAAGGCAATTGCCAATTTTTTACAACAACTGATGACACGGCAGATTTTGACCGGCACGCTTCTACGTTTTTTGCCGCTCCCGTTACATCTGCTTATGTGCACATACCTTAATTATTTATTCACGTATTTCAAAGCTTGTGCTTTGTTTATATTAATGCTCAAAGGTGCAGGTTGTTTAGAATTAATATAAGTAACAATCCGGTTTCTAAACAGAATTAGCTAAGTTTGCATCAGTATAGCTAATTAGGTTTTGAGTTTATTAATTACAGATATTATTGTGGCCGTTGGGCTATTTGCTTTTGCAGCATTATTTGCCTTGGTTGGCGTATATGCTGAACGCAAAATATCTGCTTATATTCAAGATCGGTTAGGGCCAACAGAAACGGGCAAGTACGGTAGTTTACAAACCCTGGCTGATATCATGAAAATGATACAAAAAGAAATTATAACTCCTGCTGCTGCCGACAAATGGTTGTTTGCGCTGGCACCTGTTATCATCTTTGTTACCGTATATCTGGGTTTTGCGGTCCTGCCTTGGGCGCCCGGGCTGGTTCCAGCTAAAATCAATCTTGGTTTGTACTACTTTTTTGCCATCATATCCATAGAAACCTTGGGCATACTTATGGCAGGTTGGGGTTCTAATAATAAGTATTCTATTTTAGGAGCCATGCGATCTGCAGCACAAATTATCTCTTATGAAATTCCGGCAGGCTTTGCCTTGATTTCTGTAGTGATGATTGCTCAAACATTGGATTTACAGCAAATATCGGCTCAGCAAGGTATCTTGTCTTCAGAGTCTGTTAAGTTTTTAGGCTACTGGAATGTGAAAGCTAATGGCGGTATTTTAGCTTGGAATATTTTCAGGGCTCCACATCTGATTATTGCATTTGTTATTTATTTTATTGCTTCATTAGCCGAAAGTAACCGGGCACCGTTTGACATTCCGGAAGCGGAATCAGAACTGGTAGCTGGCTTTCATACTGAATATTCAGGTACCCGATTTGCCTTGATGTTTTTGGCCGAATATTCTATGATGTTTTTGGTATCCATGCTAGCTGTGTTGCTGTTTTTAGGTGCCTGGAATACACCATTTCCAAATATTGCTTCGCTTAAGTTAGCCACGTGGACTACCGGAACTGCTTGGGGAATAGGCTGGACTTTAGTAAAAACATTAGCTTTGGTAGGTGTGCAAATGTGGATACGCTGGACTTTGCCCCGCCTTCGGGTAGATCAGCTGATGAACTTGTGCTGGAAAGTACTAACCCCACTGGCTTTTATCTGCATGATTATATCTGGTATTTGGCGAGTATGGGTAATGTAGTTTGAAGATTAGTGAGTTGAATATTGGCAAGGAGTAGGTTAAGTTAGATAGAGTAATCTTTAATTCTGATTAAGAAAAATTGTTAGTTAATCGTACATATAACGCTTTTGTAACAGCTTGGAAAGGTTTAGTACTTACCATAAAGCACTTGTTTGCGCCTAATCGTAAGCGGGAGGTGTTGCCGGTAACTTCTGATAATTACTTTAAAAAGCTGAATGAAGGTACCAATACTATTCAATTTCCTAAACAGCAATTACCTATACCCGAAGTTGGCCGATACCAGCTGGATGTAGAAATTGACGATTGTATTGTATGTGATTTATGTGCCAAAGCCTGCCCGGTAGATTGTATTAATATTGAATCTATCAAGGCGAGTGAAGCTATTGGAAAAACATCTGATGGTAGTGTGAAGCGGTTGTATGCTGCTAAGTTTGATATTGATATGGCCAAGTGCATGTATTGTGGCTTGTGCACAGTAGTATGCCCAACCGAGTGTATTACTATGACTAATCAGTACGACCGTAGTGTATATCAGCTAGGTGAATTAACTTACCAGTTTTCAGAGATGGCGCCCGAAGAAGTCGCTCTGAAAAAGCAGGAGTTTGAAAAACAACAAGCTGAACGTTTAGCTGCCAAGCAAGCGGCTTTGAAAGCAAAGGAGGGGGGAGCATGAGCTTTGTAACTATAGTGTTCTACCTGATGGCTTTTATAGCTTTGGCTTCTGCGTTATATGTTGCTGCTAGTAAAAATCTGGTACGTTCGGTATTTATGTTTTTTGTAACCTTGTTTGCTCTAGCAGGTTTGTATGTATTATCCTTAGCTGATTTTGTTGCAGTTACCCAGGTGGTTGTATATGTAGGCGGCATCTTGGTACTTATCTTATTTGCCTTCATGTTGTCTGGTCGTGAAACACTGGGCGGTTTACAACAAGTGAAAAACCGTTTGTTAGCGGTTAACCAAGTGCCTGCTTTAGTATTAGCTATAGCGTTCTTCGCAGTATTAATAACCATTGTATTTAAGGCTAACGTTAATCATTTGAATTGGCTGCAATTAGCCGTTGCGCAACATAACGTAATTACCCCAGAAATAATCACTATTAATAATTTGGGTGTAAACCTGATGACTAATTATCTGCTGCCTTTTGAAGCTATATCTATACTGTTGTTAATGGCGCTTGTAGGTGCTGCTCACTTAGCTCGGAAGGAGGACGTGGTATGATTACTTTAACCCATTACATGGTAGTTAGTGCTGCCTTATTTTGCATTGGCTTGTATGTCATACTATCTAAAAAGAACGCCGTGCAGATATTAATAGGTATCGAGCTGATGCTGAATGCTGCTATCCTGAACCTGGTAGCCTTTAGTCGTTTTGATAAGGTGAACAACAGTGGGCAGAGTTTCGCTTTGTTCACTATTGTATTAGCAGCTGCCTCAACAGCTGTGGCATTGGCCATTGTATTAAATGTGTACCGGCGCTACAAAACTATTGATCCGGGGAAAGTTAACCAGTTGAAGGATTAAATTAAATATCATCAATTTGACTACACCCTTACCAAATATTGATACACAAACTATTTACTATACGCTTGCTGCGGTGGTGCTGCCATTTGCTGCCTTTTTCATCAACTTTATACTTCCGGTAAAAGGTAAACTGGCAGGTTGGGTTTCAACTTTGGCTATACTGTTAAGCTGTATCTTAGCCATAACCGTTTTCAGCAGAGTATGGAACGTGAGTCAGCTACATGTACAAACTGTATGGTTTACCATGGGCAGTACACCAGTTTATGCTGGCTTGTTAGTTAATAATCTATCTGTTTTGTTGTTATCATTGATAACCATAATTGCCTTACCGGTACATATTTACTCTACTGCCTATATTAAGGTTGATGAGCAGCAGCGCTATTTCAGGTTCCTGAGTTTATTTTGTTTTAGCATGCTGGCTTTGGTAGTGGTAGATAGCTTAATATTGTTTTATGCCTTTTGGGAGTTAGTCGGCTTTTCATCATACCTGCTTATTGGTTTTTGGTTTACGCGCGATAAAGCCGTTCAGGCTAACAAGAAAGCCTTTATCATGAACCGCATTGGTGATGTGGGCTTATTAACGGCTATCATCATCCTGTTTACTCAATTTCATACTTTTGATTTGGTGCAACTTTTTGGCAGCAATGGCTTGGTGATAAAATCATTATTGCAAAATGGTGTTTGGCAATCACCATTGGGGCAATTACCAGCAGTGTGGCAATACATAGCTTGTGCCGGTATTTTTTTGGCAGTAGCAGCTAAGTCCGCCCAGTTTCCATTACATACCTGGTTGCCTGATGCTATGGAAGGTCCAACTTCAGTGTCAGCCTTAATTCATGCAGCTACCATGGTTGCTGCTGGTGTTTTTTTGTTGGGCCGGGTTTATCCGTTATTTAATGGGGCAGAGTTAGATGCTTTAGCAATAATAGGTTGCTTTACCGCATTTATGGCAGCAACCATTGCGCTTACGCAAAATGATTTAAAGCGCATACTGGCTTACTCTACCATATCGCAGTTAGGGTACATGATTATGGCTATGGGCATTCATGCTTATGGTTCTTCGCTGTTTCATTTGGTTACACATGCCTTTTTTAAATGCTTGCTGTTTTTATGTGCCGGCGTTATCATTCATGAAGTGCAGCATATTAAGGATGAGTATAATTTAGATATTGATCCGCAAAGCATACTCAACATGGGTGGGCTGCGCAAAAAGTTACCTATAACTTTCGTGTGCACTATTGTGGGCTGCTTGGCTTTGGTAGGTTTACCACTCACTTCGGGTTACCTCTCAAAAGATGGCATTCTGATACAAGCTTTTGAGTGGGCTGATAGCCGAAGTTTCTGCTTCAAGTTAGTACCTTGGGGAATTATGCTGACCAGTTGCCTAACGGCTTTCTATGTAGCGAGGTTGATATTTAAAGTGTTTTTCGGCGAGTTTAAATTAAAGCAAGTACTGCCCGATATACACTTGCACATTAGTGATGGAGGCTGGCAGTATCGTGTTCCATTAATGCTGCTGGCTGTTTGCTGTATTTTTCCTTGGTTTTCGCTGCATCCTTTACTGTACGAACATGCCTGGCTATTTAAAGGATTAAACTTGCCCGATTACCAAGCCCGCGAAAACGTGTATCATACCATTATTCCGGCGGGAATAAACTTGTTAAGTGTGTTGGTTGTTTACTGGGCTTTTGCCGTATACATTCAACAACGTAAACTGGTGTTTCCGCAACATAACTTCTTGTTCAGGCTGTCCTATCATCACTGGTATATCGATGTTTTTTATCAAAAAGTAATCGTAAAAGCCGTAGTGCTTTTAGGTAAGGCTTTGTTCTGGCTGGACAGGAATGTGATTGATGGCTTGATTGATTTGCTTACCGGAGTTGTAGGTCTGCTTTCAAAAATTGCCGCCTGGGTTGACCGTTACCTGGTGGATGGTACATTGCACCTGATTGCCCTGCTGGTACAAGCTATCGGGAATTTCTTTCGAGGTTTTCAAAGTGGCCGCATTCAATATTACCTGTTTAGTATGCTGGCAGTATTGCTCGCTGTATTTATTATCAAACTACTGATCTGAACCTGATGAATATTCTATCCTTACTGATTTTTGTTCCTGCATTATTTGGACTGCTTATTCTGGTGCTGCCATCATCATTACGGGGTAGTTATAAGTATATAGCATTGGCCGCTACATTGGTACAAATCGGTTTAAGTATATGGTTGTATATGCATTTCCAAACTGGTGCAGCCCACGCCGGTATCAATCAGGAAAATCAGTTTCAATTCGTACAGAAAGTTCCATGGATCCATCTGGATTTAGGCGGTGCTGGCCAAATGCAAATTGATTATTTTATAGGGATAGATGGTATGTCGATTGCCTTATTGGTGATGTCATCTATCGTAATGGCTGTAGCTGCGTTGGCTTCGTGGGAAATTACAGCTAATGCTAAAGGCTACTTTGCCTTGTTTTTGCTGTTAGACATGGCCGTAATGGGTGTATTCTGTGCCTTGGACTTTTTCCTATTTTATCTTTTTTACGAGCTAATGCTTTTGCCGCTATACTTCTTAATTGGTATGTGGGGCGGAGTTCGGCGCGAATATGCAGCAATCAAGTTCTTCTTGTACACCTTGTTTGGCTCTGTATTTATGTTGTTGGTCATGGTAGGCTTATATCTGTCGGTTACTGATCCGGCTACGGGTAGTCATACCTTTAATATTGTACAGATGATGAACCCTGGTAATTATCAAGCAGGTTCAATATTCTCTGCACTGAGTCATCAAACCTTGTTCGGCTTGCCAGCCAGGGTAGTGGGTTTTGCAGTGTTATTTGTTGCATTTGCTATTAAAGTACCGGTAGTGCCTTTACATACCTGGTTGCCTGATGCACACGTTGAAGCGCCAACACCGGTATCAATTATTCTGGCTGGTGTGTTGTTGAAGATAGGAGGGTATGGCATAATTCGTATCTGTATGGGAATTTTCCCTGAGGTAGCTTTATCTGGGGCTTACTGGTTAGGCTTACTAGGCGTTATTTCTATTTTGTATGGAGCCTTGAATGCATTGGCGCAGCGCGATTTGAAAAGATTGATTGCTTATTCATCCGTATCGCACATGGGTTTTGTATTGTTAGGCTTGGCTTCACAAACGCCCGAAGGTATTAGCGGTGCCATGATGCAAATGGTGAGCCATGGTTTTTTATCATCCATGCTGTTCTTTTTAGTGGGAGTTATTTACAGTCGGGTACATGATCGGGATGTTTACCACTTTAGTGGATTAGCTACCATAATGCCTCAATATACTACGTATGTAATGATTGCCTTTTTCGCCTCTTTAGGTTTACCGGGCTTTTCAGCATTCGTAGCCGAAGCATTTACGCTGATGGGTGCATTTAAATCGATAGCAATACCACATTGGATGGCGGTTTGTGGTTCCATAGGTATATTATTGAGCGCTGCTTACTTTTTATGGACTTTGCAACGCATGTTTTTTGGCAAAGTGCTATTAAAAGGTGGTGACGTTTGGAAACAAGCTTTAAGCGGATTGCTGATTCGTGAAAAGTTAGTACTGTTACCGTTAGCCTTACTGGCCTTGGTATTAGGTATCATGCCATCTTTGGTGTTGGATAAAATTAACGATTCAGTGTTGGCTTTTGTGGATTTTACCAAACAGATTATCAGATAAAGCATGAACGATTTGTTGCCTTATATACACCAGCAACTAAATGATACCTTAGGGAGCTTGCTGCTGTTTAAGCCGGAGTTATGCCTGAGTATATTGTTTTTGCTGGTACTGGTTACTGATTTACTTTTTGCTAAAACATCCGATTGGTTGTGCCGGGCAGTAGCTTGTGGTGGCTTGCTGTTGGTGTTGGTTGCCGATTGGGGCCAATATCCCGTACTGTTGCATGATGCTCCTTTACTTTTTAATGGAAGCTTGATTGTTCATCACAGTGCTGTAGTACTGAAGTTGATTATAGATTTTATATCAATTTTGATATTGCTGTATTTTCCGTGGGACAGAAACTTGCATGCGCATCGTAAAGGGCTTTCGGATGCTTATTCTATTATTATCGCCTCAGTTTTAGGCTTACACCTGATGGTAATGTCGGCTACGTTGCTGACTATGTTTTTGTCTGTAGAAATGGTATCTATAGCTTCATATCTGCTGGTAGCTTACAAGAGTGAAAACGGTTTCAGTGCCGAAGCTAGTTTAAAATATGTGTTGTTTGGTATGGCGGCTTCAGCTGTTATGCTGTACGGCATTTCGCTATTCTATGGCTTTACAGGCACCATCAATTTGTTCGACCGGTACTTGATTATGCGCCTGAGGGATGTAGATGCAACCAGTATGGCTTTTGCTTTAATACTGATTTTGGCGGGAATTGGTTTTAAACTCTCATTTGTACCCTTGCACTTCTGGGTGCCTGATGTTTATCAGGGAGCCGCTACACCAGTTACAGCTTATCTGTCAACCCTGCCTAAAATTGCTGCCTTTGGTTTACTGATTAACTTTTTAACTCCATTTACCAGTCCGCATTGGCAGGCGCTTGATTTTAAGTTACTACTTTCTGTGATCGGTGTTGTTTCCTTAATTGCAGGTAACTTTGCAGCGGTATGGCAGCAAAATGTGAAACGTTTGTTGGCTTACTCCAGCATAGGGCATACCGGCTTTGCTTTGATGGCTATTGTTACCTTTACGGCGCAAGGTATAACCGCGTTAAATTTTTACCTAGCTGTTTATTCTATAGCCAGCATAGGTACTTTAGCATTGGCTACCTTCTTTACCAACACTACAGGGGCACATACGCTGGAAGATTATAGCGGATTAGGTACCCGATACCCCATAGCTTCAGTGTGCTTTGTTGTTTTGCTAATTTCGTTAACCGGCTTACCAGTTACGGCTGGTTTCAATGCCAAGCTACTGGTGTTTTCGTCAGTTTATTCGCAATATCAGCAAAGTCATAATTTATGGTTGCTTTTGTTGTTGCTGACTGGTGCGGTTACTACAGTGGTTGCTTTGGTGTATTATATTAAAGTTCCGTTGTATTTGTTCCTGAGAAAAACAGATAAAAGCCACGAAACACCACATGGACAAACTTTTTTAATAGTTTTAAGTGTTTTAGCTGCTTTGTTTGTGCTGTTTTTTGGTGTATTTCCTTCTTATTTAGCGCAATGGATGTAATAAATTAGCGATAATTGAAAATATGCTAAGTTTTAGCTCTTGCATTTTTGAAATTATCAATGATATTAGTAGTTTCATGCCTGAATTGAATTACATCAGGTCGAATAGTATTTATGAAGCGATTTATACCCTTTTTAGTTTTAATTGTTGTTTTAATCCTGTCGTTTGTTTTTCCCTCTATTGAAATAAGCCAAGTTACCGGTACCCATTTTGACTCTGGCGATATTGCCTGGATGCTGATATCCGTTGCTCTGGTATTAATCATGACTCCTGGTCTGGCCTTCTTTTATGGCGGTATGGTTAACAAAAAGAATGTGATTTCAACCATGCTGCAAAGTTTAATCAGTATGGTTATCATCACAGTAATGTGGGTAGTTTTCGGTTTTAGCCTAGCCTTTGGTAAATCAATTGGCGGCTTTATCGGCAATCCTTCAACTTATTTCATGATGAAAGGCATGCTGGGGAGCGCTGTATGGCCGGGTGCTACAACTATACCGCTGGTATTATTTGCGATGTACCAGTTAAAGTTTGCCATCATTACACCAGCTTTGTTTACCGGGGCTTTTGCCGAACGTATTCGTTTTAACTCTTACCTGATATTTTTGATACTGTTTTCCATTTTTATCTATTCACCATTGGCACATTGTACCTGGCACCCTAATGGTTACTTAGCTAAAATGGGTGTGCTGGATTTTGCCGGTGGTACCGTAGTGCATATGTCGGCAGGGTGGGCTGCACTGGCTTCAGCGTTATATTTAAAACGCCGGCATGAAGCTAACCATGCACCTGCTCGTATTACTTACGTAATTATTGGTACAGGCTTGCTTTGGTTTGGCTGGTTCGGGTTCAACGCGGGTTCGGCATTAAGTGCGTCGCCTTTGGCGGCAACAGCTTTAGCTACTACCACTACAGCTGCATCAGCCGCTGGTTTAGCCTGGGTGTTTTTTGATATGATGCGTGGCCGTAAACCCTCAGCTATGGGTACCTGTATAGGTGCTGTTGTTGGTTTGGTAGCCATTACTCCGGCAGCTGGTTATGTGTCTATACCGCACTCACTGGCTATTGGTATTATATCAGCTGTTGTAAGTAATTTAGTAGTGGAGCTGCGTACTCGTACCTCTATTGATGATACGCTAGACGTATTTCCATGTCATGGTGTTGGCGGTATGGTAGGTATGCTGCTTACCGGTGTTTTTGCTCACCACAACGTAAACCCTTTGGTAAATGCTGATGGTAAAAGCGGTAATGGCTTGGTTTTCGGTGATACACACTTGTTTATTGTACAACTAACCGCTTTGGTAATGGTATCTGTTTTTGCCTTTTTCGGTTCGTTACTGTTATTAAAAATTACCGATATGATTTCGCCTTTACGTGTAAGTATGGAAGATGAAACCGTAGGTTTAGATATTAGCCAGCATGGCGAAAAGCTATAAAGATTTTTTACCCTGTTTTAAAACTATTGTTCTGAAAACCCGGCTCCCTTAGCCGGGTTTTTGCATTTATAATAGCGTTATTAATGCTATTAACATGACAATATGTAGCACTATAAGCCGATAAAAGTTCTACTTTTGCAGCTTATTTCCGATCATGAGTGAGCAGATTAAGCATGAATGCGGCGTAGCCTTTATACGCCTGTTAAAACCCCTCTCATATTATCAGCAAAAATATGGTACAGCTTTGTACGGTTTAAATAAGCTGTATTTGTTAATGGAAAAACAGCACAACCGTGGCCAGGATGGCGCCGGTGTGGCAACCATTAAGCTGGATGTTGAGCCAGGTAAACGCTATATTAGCCGGCACCGTTCTATGGCTTCTAACGCTGTGGCTGACATATTTGAATACATTCAAAAGAAATTTGCTGATGTAGAAAAGGAGCAGCCTGGAAAAATGCAGGATGCCGAATGGCTGAAAGATAATATTAGTTTTACCGGAGAGGTGTTAATGGGGCACTTGCGCTATGGTACTCATGGTAAAAACAGTATTGAAAGCTGTCATCCGTTTTTGCGCCAAAATAACTGGATGACTCGTAATCTGGTAATTGCCGGTAACTTCAACATGACTAATGTTGACGAGTTGCTACAGCAGTTGTATGAACTGGGGCAGCATCCAAAAGAAAAGGCAGATACTGTTACCGTATTGGAAAAAATAGGGCACTTTTTGGATACGGAAGTGCAAGGCTTATTTGATCAGTTTAAACGCGAAGGCAACGACGACAATATTGAGATTAGCAAGATGATTGCTGATAGCATGGATGTTGCTAAAATACTCCGTAAATCAGCCAAAAACTGGGATGGTGGTTATACTATTGCCGGCATATTAGGGCATGGTGATGCCTTTGTAATGCGTGACCCTGCGGGTATTCGCCCTGCGTTTTACTATTGTGATGACGAAGTTGTGGTAGTTACGTCAGAGCGCCCTGCTATACAAACAGCTTTTAATATTCCGTTTGAGAAAATTCAGGAAATTAAGCCTGGACACGCATTGATTGTGAAGAAGAGCGGCTTGGTGACAGAAGAAATGTTCAGAGAGCCGATAGAAAAAAAATCTTGTTCATTTGAACGGATCTATTTTTCGAGAGGAAGCGATGCTGCTATTTACCGTGAGCGTAAGCACTTAGGCCGTTTACTCTGCTCACAGGTGTTGCAAGAAGTTAATCACGATATACAAAATACAGTATTCTCTTATATACCTAATACTGCCGAAATTGCTTTTTACGGTATGGTAGAAGGGGTAAACAAGTATATTAAACAATACCAACGCGAGCGTTTACTGAACCGTGATGATAAGATTTCGGATGAGGAGATAAGCGAGGTTTTAAGTCTGGCTGCACGGGTGGAGAAGCTAGCAATTAAAGATGTAAAGCTGCGTACTTTTATTACCCAGGATGCTGACCGGGGCGAAATGGTAGCCCATGTTTACGACAGCACTTATGGATTGATAAAAAACGGTAGCGATACGCTCGTGCTTTTAGATGATTCTATAGTTCGGGGCACAACTTTAAAGCAGAGTATTCTGAAAATTATGGACCGTTTAGGGCCTAAAAAGATCGTTATCGTATCCTCTGCACCACAAATCAGATACCCTGATTGCTATGGTATTGACATGTCGCGTATGGGAGAGTTTGTAGCTTTTGAGGCTGCCGTAAGCTTATTAAGAGAAAGCGGCCAAGAGGATATATTGGCTGAAACCTACCAGAAGTGTAAAGCTAGCAGTAACTTGCCTAAAGAACAGGTTGAAAATCATGTGAAAGCGATATATGCGCCATTCACCGATCAGCAAATATCTGACCGTATAGCAAAAATTATTACACCGGCTAATACCTCAGCAGAAGTGCAAGTGATTTATCAAACACTAGATAACCTGCATCAAGCCTGCCCAAATCATTTAGGTGATTGGTATTTTTCAGGTAATTATCCTACTCCGGGTGGTAATAAGGTGGTTAACCGTGCCTTCATTAACTGGATGGAAGGTAAAAACCAGCGAGCTTATATGTAAGCTGGTGCTTGGTAGGTGGTAAATAAACAAAGGCGCGTCTGTATGGATGCGCCTTTGTTGTTTTTGTTAAACACTTAGATTACTATTTTTCTGTACTGTTACAGGTGTTACATGTTACAGGGTGTAACACCCTGAAACACTGACAAACCATTGGCAGTGGTGGCACTGTTTTGTCAGTATTACATTTATGTTTATTGACGTTGTTGGTGTTCTCAAAACAATGATAAAAGCTAATTAACATCAGAGTGGATTAAGGCAACAAAGCTTTAAATACGTATTAATAGTTGTTGTATAGACTTAATCGTTCCTAGTAGGAATATTATTTCTCCCTCACCATCAAACTATCAGCAAAATCACGCAAAAACTGTTTGCGGTCACTTGGCAGATTTACTTTGTCCAGAGCACTAAAAGCCTGCGTAGTAAAGTTGTACATTTCCTGTTCGGCATGTTGCCTTACGTCTAATTGGTTGTATATGGTAGTAACCGCTTTTACTTTTTCAATACTATCAAACTGTGTTGCTTCTAACCATTGATGTAAATTAGTTTTAATTTGTGCATCAGCCAGTTCCAGAGCTTTCAATAACAGATAGGTTTTTTTGTTGGATATAATATCGCCGCCTACCTGCTTGCCAAACTTATCAGGATCACCGTACACATCTAAAATATCATCTTGTAATTGAAAAGCAATACCTAATTGTTCGCCAAAAGTGCACAGCAAATCGGCGTCAACCATAGTGGCGCCACCAATCAAAGCTCCAATTTTAAGGGCGCAGCCCAGCAACACAGCCGTTTTTAGGCGAATCATGTTCAGGTAATCGGCAATTTCTACATTAACTTGCCGTTCAAAATTCATGTCAAACTGCTGACCTTCACATACACCCACTGCGGTGTTACTAAAAATTTCAAGTACCTCCCGTAAAATAGAAGCATCTACCTGCATCATTAGCTTGTAGGCTTCAACCAGCATTACATCGCCCGATAGAATAGCAACATTGGGGTTCCACTTTTCATGTACAGTAACTTTGCCCCGACGCAACGGAGCGTTATCCATAATGTCATCATGCACCAAGGTGAAATTGTGAAAAACCTCAATAGCCAGAGCCGGATGCAAAGCATTATTTACATCACCGCCAAATAAATCGCAGGCCATAAGTAATAAGGCCGGGCGCATACGTTTACCACCTACCGACAAGATGTAGGTAATCGGTTCATATAGTTCGGCAGGCTGTACCGGATACTGAAGATCGGTAACAGCTTGCTCAATTAGTAACTGCAAATGTTTTAATGTATTCATAAAGACGAGTCGGTGCGGCTATGCCATTAATCCAGCACCAACGAAAAATCAATCTGTTTTTTAGTAAGATCTACGTTTTTTACTTTAATCCGGACTTCATCACCCAACTGATAAACTTTCTTTTTCCGCTGACCAATGATGGCGTAGTTTTTCTCGTCTAAGGTATAAAAGTCATCCGATATATCACGCAGCCTGATCATGCCTTCGCAATTATTTTCGGTAATCTGTACATACATACCCCATTCTGTTACCCCTGATATTACACCGGTATAAATACTACCGATATGATCTTTCAAGTACTCAGCTTGTTTATATTTTACTGAAGCACGTTCAGCGTCGGCCGCTTTTTTCTCTTTTTCTGAACTATGCTTGCATAGTACCTCGTAATGTTCAGCATTAGCTGATTGGCCGTCATTTAGATAATGGAACAATAAGCGATGAGCCATAACATCCGGATAACGACGGATAGGAGAGGTAAAATGCGTATAATGGTCGAAAGCTAAACCATAGTGGCTGGTGCTTTTGGTGGTATAAATAGCTTTAGCCATAGAACGGATAGCTAGCTGGGTTAGCACGTTCTGCTCTTTTTTTCCCTCTACATCGTGCATCAAATGGTTTAACGACCGGGCAATATCACGGTCAGACTTGGTGCTGATTTTATAACCGAAGCGGGCCGCAAACTGCGCGAAGTTGCCTAAAGTTTCAGGATTAGGTGCATCGTGCGTACGATATACGAAAGTGTACTTCCTCTTACCTTTGCCTTTTTTGCTTACAAATTCAGCTACTTTGCGATTCGCCAGCAGCATGAATTCTTCAATCAGTTTATGGGCATCTTTACGTTCCTTCACGTAAACGCCAGTAGGCTTGCCTTGCTCATCCAACTTAAATTTAACTTCAGTAGTTTCAAAGCTGATGGCTCCGTTTTTAAACTTTTGCTCACGCAGTTTATAGGCTAAATCATTCAGTTGGTGTATTTCCTGTACGTATTCACCCTGGCTGGTTTCAATTACTTGCTGCACTTCCTCATAGCTAAAGCGGCGATTGGAGTGGATGATGGTTTTTCCGTACCATTCTGTTAGTACTTTTCCGGCAGCATCCATTTCAAATACGGCAGCAAAACACAGCTTATCTTCATTAGGCCGCAAAGAGCATAATCCATTCGATAAACGTTCAGGCAGCATCGGAATTACGCGATCTACCAGGTAAACCGAAGTGCCACGCTCAAAGGCTTCTTTATCTAAAGCTGAATCGGGGATGATATAGTGTGATACGTCGGCAATGTGTACGCCAATCTCGTAATTGCCATTATCCAGATATTTAAAAGATATGGCATCATCGAAGTCTTTAGCATCAATAGGGTCGATGGTAAAAGTTAACGTGTCTCTAAAATCTCGACGTTGCGCAATTTCTTCGGGCGTGATCGCTTCTGGTATAGCTTCCGATTCCTTTTCTACTTCATCAGGAAAGGAAAGCGGAAAGCCATATTCTGCCAGAATAGCGTTCATTTCGGTATCATTCTCGCCTTGTGTACCTAATATATTTTTAATACGGCCAATCGGGTTTTTAGCTTCGGCAGGCCAGTCGGTAATTTCAGCAATGGCCTTTACTCCGTTTTTAGCACCGCTTAAATCACTTAACGGAATGAAGATATCATGCAGCATTTTACGATCATCCGGTATCAAGAAGGCAAATCTTTCCGACAGCTTTACAATGCCGGTAAACTCCATTTTATTGCGCCGGATGATTTCAATTACTTCACCTTCCTTATGTTTACCTTTACTTTTGGCATATACATATACTTTAACGCGGTCGCCATTTAGGGCATTACGTAACTTACGTGGGGCAATAAAAATATCATTTTCAAATTCATCGTCGGTCACAATAAAGGCCGATCCATCATTGGTCATATCAACTGTGCCTTCCACAAAGGTTTTAAGTTCCAGTACCTGAAATTTGCCGGGCGATATTTCTTTCAAAATACCTCTTTTAGCTTCTTCTTTTAAAATTTCGAGTATAGTGTCACGGGCTTCGGGCTCGCGAACATTCAGCATCGCCGAAACCTGTTTATAGTTTAATGATTCTTTACCATTACGTTCAAATACATCCAGCACCAGCTGGGTAAGTACTTGTTTGATAGAATGGTTGGTTGTTTTTTTCTTAGACATTCTGTATGAGTATGTGGCTCATATACTGTGCCGCTTGGCAAAGTTGTACAAGCCCTTATGTATTGCATAACAATCGTTAACAAAAATTATTTTAAATATGCTGCGATTTATATAGCTCTATAAATATAACGAAATGCAAGCAAAATGTTGACACATGATTGTCAGGATAACAGCTGGAGCTTAGTATATAATGCGTGGTATAGCGTTGATGAGCTTTTGAGTGTAAGCTGACTTAGGTTGTTGATACAGCTCTTCGGGTGTAGCAATCTCTTCAATTTGCCCTTTGTTGAGCACCATCACCCGGTCAGATATATGCCTGATTACCGACAAATCATGTGAAATAAAGATGTAAGTTAATCCTAAATCTTGTTGTAACTCCTGAAGCAAATTCAAGATTTGTGCCTGAACTGATACGTCTAAGGCTGAAACAGATTCATCGCAGATGATAAATTTAGGCTGTAAGGCTAATGCCCGGGCAATAACAATACGTTGCCTTTGGCCACCTGAAAACTCATGAGGATAACGGTTCAAGTGTTCTGGTAACAGGTTTACCCGTTCTAAAAGCTCGGCTGCTTTTTCCCGCCGTTGTACATCATTATGGTAAAGCTGGTGCACCTGCATAGGTTCAGTTAATGATTGCCCAACGGTAAGGCGTGGGTTGAGAGAAGAGTAGGGGTCCTGAAAAATGATTTGCAGATGTCGCCGTACGCCGCGCAGTTCAGTTTGATTGAGTTTCCGCAGGTCTTGGCCGTCGAATAATATTTGTCCGGCAGTGGGTTCAATCAGCCGTAAAATACTTCTACCTAAAGTAGTTTTACCACTACCAGATTCTCCTACCAAGCCTAAAGTTTCGCCGGCATATACTTTAAAGCTTACATCATTAACTGCTTTAACTACTTGCTTGGATGATCCAAACCAGCCACCTTGTATTGGAAACCAAGTAGATAAATTATTAACTTCAAGTATTGGAAAATCCTTATTAATCAGCCCGTTATCTTTATGACCCTTAAGTTGAGCTTCAGATGATTGTTTTTCAAACTCGTTAGGGTTTAAACCGGTACTTACAATTTTACCATCAGCAGTAACATGCATAAAATCGCTAATAACGGGTAACTTTCCTGAACCAGGGTTAGCTGATGGTCGGCAAGCCAGCAAAGCTTGCGTATAAGGATGCTGCGGATTGGTAAACAAGCTTTTGGCTGATGCTTGTTCCACTGCCTGACCTTTATACATGACCAGTACTTCATCAGCTATCTGGCTAACTACGCCTAAGTCATGCGAAATAAAAAGCAGGCTCATCTTACGTTCTTGCTTCAGCTTAAGTAATAAGTCAATGATAGTTTTTTGAACGGTAACATCTAAAGCCGTAGTAGGCTCATCGGCAATCAGTAATTCAGGATTGCAGGAAAGAGCCATGGCAATCATAACGCGCTGTCGCTGTCCGCCTGATAGCTGATGTGGATAGCTATTGAAGATGGCCTCAGGTCGTGGTAGCTGCACTTCAGCAAATAAGTTTAGAGTTTCCTGATAGGCTTGCTTTTTATCTATCTTGCGGTGCAGCTTGATAGCTTCGCTGACTTGTTTACCACAAGTGATAACCGGGTTGAGGGAAGTCATGGGCTCCTGAAATATCATGGCAATTCGATTGCCTCTGATAGCTTGCATTTCTTTTTCAGGAAGTGAGGTAAGTTCTATATCCTGAAACTGAATACGCCCTTGTATTAAGGTTCGCTGCTCATCCAGCAAGCGCATAATGGCTAATGCCGTTACAGATTTTCCGGAGCCTGATTCTCCTACAATAACTAAGGTTTGACCTTTCTGTATTTTTACAGAAATATTTTTTACCGCTTCAAATAAACCTGAGTGGGTTTTAAATTGAATTATTAAATTTTCAATTTGAAGCATTTGTTTATATATAAGGTGGTTATAATCAGGTGTTTACGGAGATTATCTATATTTCTATCTTTCAGCTATAGTAACCTGATCTTCTCCAATTAGTTCTTCACCCTTAAATCGTTTAAGCAACTGAGCTGTTGTAACCACATCTTTTTGACAGTAGGTGCAAATACGATCCAATTCGTTATTCAACCAGTATACTTCGGCTACCATGCTTCCATCTATATCATCTTTGGGCGTAGGTATGCCGAAAATAGCAGCCAGTAAATTAAGGGAAGTGAAATTTTTAAAATCCCCGAACTTCCACATTTCCATGGTATCCATGTGGCAAATTTCCCAAGGCTTTTTGCAGGATATGTCTAATTGTGGTGGAAGTTTAATGCCATTAATTAACATGCGGCGACAGATGTAAGGAAAGTCGAACTCTTTAGCATTATGTCCGCATAAGATCAACTTTTCAGAGCAGCCACGAAGCATATCTGCAAACTTATGCAGTAAGGAAGCTTCATCATGAGAAGCGAAAGATTTAATCCGAAAGCCATTATCTTTGGTAAATACACCAGCCGACAGGCAAATGATTTTTCCAAATTCTGCTAGTATCCCAGCGCACTTGTAGAATTCTTCAGGTGTTTCATCTTTACGCTGATGTCGTGTTTTTATATCCCATAGTTTTTGCATATGCTCCGGTACCTGATCGTAATTGCTATACTGTGGTACCGTTTCAATGTCAATAACCATTACATTGTTCCAATCTAAATTCTCCAGCATCCTTCAACTTTGTAAAAACAGCTACAAAGTAAAACATTTTACTGAATGTTAAAGGTATGGGTATGGTTTTATGTTATAATTACACAAAGGCCGTACAACATAGAAGGTTGTTTCGTACCAAAGCAGGATTAATTATAATTTTGCTATTACAAAGTTGCACCACAAAAAATATGTTCATTACTAAACTTTCGATTGTTATTCCGGCATACAACGAAGGCAAAACCATTCATTTGATATTAGATAAGATTAAGACGGTTGAACTGATTAATCAGCTTGCGAAAGAAATCATTATTGTTAATGATTGTTCGAAAGATGATACAGAAGAAGCTGTACTACGTTACCGGCAAGCTAATCCGGAGATGAATATACAATACTTTAAACACGAGGTAAACAAAGGTAAAGGTGCTGCTTTACATACTGGCATTGGTAAAGCCACGGGCGAGTATTTGATTATTCAGGATGCCGACCTGGAGTATGATCCTGCTGAGTACAATGATTTGCTTAAACCGGTAGTTAACGGTTTTGCAGATGTGGTATATGGTTCGCGCTTTATGGGCAGTAATCCACACCGTATCTTATTTTTCTGGCATACCATTGGTAACCGGTGGCTTACTTTCTTATCCAACATGTTCTCCAATATGAATTTGACAGATATGGAGACTTGTTATAAGTTATTTAATACCAAGATGCTACAGGGTATTACCTTAAGGGAAAGCAGATTTGGATTTGAGCCTGAAGTAACTATCAAACTATCACGAATACCCAGACTGCGCATCTATGAAGTTGGTATATCTTACTATGGTCGAACGTATGAAGAAGGCAAGAAGATTGGCTGGAAAGACGGGTTCAGGGCTATTTACTGTATTTTAAAATATGGCTTGTTCAAGGCCAAGTAGTAAGCTTAGTGAATAGATAATGGAGAATTTGTTTAGTTGAAGGAATGACTAACGAGCAATTTGAATTTCTCTATTGTATTACTCTCATTATCTATTCAGCATAACAGCTTACTTTCTATTTGATCATCACCCCTGGTTTATTCAATAACGGGAGTTTGATGAAGTTAGACTCAATGATGCTCTCCGGCAGAAAAATAAACTTCTTATCATAAATATCCCGGCCAATGTAGTAGCTGAGCCAATATTCATTTGTGAGGCCAAATGTTTGTTCATCTATAGGTTCAATCAAAGCAAAGCTATTTTCCTGCAATAACGGAATCATATGGCGCAGGGTGGATGTTTTTACTTGCTCTCCATCTTTGCTACCGTAACCTTTTGAGGTGATTAGAACGTTCTCAATAGGATGGTTCTTCAGGTTGATGACATATACATACCATAGCTTACTTTCAGGACTTTCGTTTTCCAGGGCTACAGCAATGGCAATATCTTCAACAATGTTTTCAGGCAAATCTTTTTTCATGTTATAAAAAAAGCGCCTTTTCAGGCGCATGATATTATTTTTTCTTGGTTGTTTTTTTAGCTGCTGGCTTAGTTGCTTTGGCTGCCGGCTTAGTTGATGTTTTACCGGGCGATTTTTTACCATCCTTCGGCATGGCATCGGCTAGGGCTTTACACTCATCGTAGCTTAATACCTGCGGGTCTTTAATCTCTTTAGGTATTTTAACGTTCAGTTTGCCAAATTCAATATAAGGACCCCATCGTCCATTTAAAATTTTAACGTCCGGATCTTCAGCAAAAGTTTTTATGACCTTCTCGGCGTCCTTTTTGCGCTTATCTTCAATAATAACTATGGCTTGCTGTTCGGTTACATTCATCGGATCTATATCCTTACCCAACGAGTAAAAGCTATTGTTATGGCGAATGTAGGGGCCAAATTTACCAATAGCCACGGTCATGTCCTTATCTTCAAATACACCTACCTTTTTAGGTAGTTTAAATAATTCTAAGGCATCTTCGAGCGTGATGGTTTCCAGCATCTGTCCGGCACGTAAACTGGCGTACGCAGGTTTTTCTTCATCATCATTTTCGCCAATTTGTACGAAAGGCCCATAACGTCCAATACGAACCGATACCTTCTTGCCATTATCAGGATGAGCACCTAACTCGCGTTCGCCCCGGGCTTTATCCGCAGTTTGAATGGTACTTTCTACATTTTGATGAAATGGCTGGTAGAAGTTCCGAATCATTTCGGTCCATTCTTTCATACCTTGGGCTATTTCATCAAACTCCTTTTCAACACCAGCCGTAAAGTGATAATCAACAATGCCTTCAAAGTGCTGTATAAGAAAATCATTCACGACGGCGCCAATATCAGTCGGGAACAGTTTGCTACGTTCAGCACCGGTATTTTCAGTTTTCTGCTCTTGCCGTATTGCTTTATCTTTTAGGGTTAAAACATGATAGTTGCGCTGCTTGCCTTCGCGATCTTCTTTAACCACATAGCCACGGTTTTGAACCGTAGAGATAGTAGGGGCGTAGGTTGATGGTCGTCCAATACCCAGTTCTTCCAGCTTTTTAACCAAACTAGCTTCCGTGTAACGTGCAGGCGGACGTGAGTAACGCTCAGTTGCTGTCATCTCCTGTAAGGTAAGCTGCTGGCCTACTTGTAACGGGGGCAATATTGCGTTATCACCATCTTGGGCGTTGTCATCCTCATCATCGTTTGATTCCAGATAAACTTTTAGAAAGCCGTCAAACTTCATGACCTCACCGATAGCTACTAGATCTTCTTTGCGAGTAGAAACATCGATTTTGGCCGTAGTTTTCTCAAATTGCGCTTCACTCATCTGCGATGCAATAGCCCGTTTCCAGATCAAATCATATAAACGTTTTTCGGCATTGTCACCATCAATGGTATGCTGGTTGAAGTAAGTAGGGCGGATGGCTTCGTGCGCTTCCTGAGCGTTGGCTGATTTGGTTTTATATTTACGATGCTGATAATATTGTGAACCGTAGGCTGAGCTAATTTCTTGTGCAGCAGCATTTAAAGCTACGTCAGATAAATTAACACTATCGGTACGCATGTAGGTAATAAAACCGGATTCATACAACTTTTGGGCAACCGACATAGTTCTCGAAACGGAAAAGCCCAGCTTGCGACTAGCTTCCTGCTGCAAAGTTGATGTGGTGAAAGGTGCTGCCGGAGACCTTTTGGTGGGCCGAGTTTCTAACGACTTAATGCTGAATAGGGCTTCGGTGCAGTCTTTCAAAAACTGCTCAGCTTGTTCTTGCTGAGCAAAGCGTTCTGGTAGTTCAGCACGGAATGCTTCACGACCTTTGCCGAAAAGCGCAACAATACGGAAAGAGGCTTCTGCCTTAAATTTATTGATCTCCCGCTCACGTTCTACAATCAACCGAACAGCCACCGATTGTACCCGACCAGCCGAAAGAGATGGTTTAACTTTTTTCCACAATACTGGTGATAGTTCAAAACCTACTAAACGGTCTAACACACGTCTGGCTTGCTGAGCATTTACCAGATTGTAATTGATAGTGCGTGGATTGTCAATAGCCCGCAAAATAGCTGGCTTGGTGATTTCGTGAAAAACGATACGCTTGGTTTTGCTCTCTTTCAAGTCCAACGTATCATACAGGTGCCAGGATATAGCCTCACCCTCACGGTCCTCGTCCGATGCCAGCCATACCATTTCAGCCTCTTTAGCTAGTTTCTTTAACTCACTGACAACTTGCTTTTTATCTGCAGGTACCTCATATTTTTGTGCAAAGTTATTGCCTATATCAATAGCATCTTCCGATTTGATTAAATCACGGATGTGCCCGTAACTTGACTTAACCGTAAAGTCTTTGCCTAAGTACCCTTCAATAGTTTTGGCTTTCGCCGGAGACTCCACAATGAGTAAATTTTTAGCCATTAATGCTTTAGTTTTTTGCAAATAAAGTATAAAGAATGCTAAACACAAATTTGTGTTTAGCATTCTTTATATCTTTTCAACACGAATGTATAAGAATTGTTCAGGAGGCTGAAGGTAGAAATCTTCTCAGTATTACATTAAAAAGCCACCACCTAATAGATCATTACCCTCATAAAATACAGCAGATTGGCCGGGAGCTATGCCCGATACCTGATGGTGAAAATCAACCTTCATATGCTCGCCCATTTGTACGATGGTACTTTCTGCACCGGCATCTTTATAACGTATTTTGGTTACGGCTTGTATAGGCTCCGTAATGCTTTCGTACTTAACCAGATTTAAGTTACGCACCCAAGCTTGTTTACGTTGTAGTTCTTCACTCGTGCCTAGCACTACGGTATTGTCGGTCGGGTTGATTTGCGTAACAAACATAGGCTGACCTAATGCAATGCCCAAGCCTTTACGCTGACCGATAGTATAAAATGGATAACCTTGGTGCCGACCTACAACTGTTCCATCAGACAAAACAAAGTTACCGCCCGATACACGTTCATCTAAGTCAGTTACTTTATGGCGTAAAAAGGAGCGATAGTCATTATCAGGAACAAAACAGATCTCATAGCTTTCGCTTTTGCCAGCTATTTCAGCCTGACCCATGTCAAGTGCCATTTGTCTGATTTCGGCTTTAGTAAAACTACCTAATGGAAAATGGGTACGGGCCAAGTTTTGCTGAGATACTCCCCAAAGTACATATGATTGATCTTTGTTTTCGTCACGTCCTTTAGATACCACGTAACGACCATTATCCTGCAGGCGGATGTTGGCATAATGCCCGGTAGCTATAAATTCACAATCCAATTTATCTGCACGCTTCAATAAAGCATCCCATTTGATATGCGTATTGCACAATACACATGGGTTAGGGGTACGGCCAGCCAGATATTCATCCACAAAATTGTCAATTACATAATTGCCAAATTCATTACGGATATCTAAAATATAATGAGGAAAGCCATAGCCAACAGCTAAAGCACGCGCATCGTTAATGCTATCTAAACTGCAGCAACCGGTTTCTTTTGAGCTAGTGCCTGATGAAGCATAGTCCCAGGTTTTCATGGTTAAGCCAATTACTTCATAGCCCTGTTCATGTAACATGATAGCTGCTACCGAACTGTCAACTCCACCACTCATGGCTACTAATATTCTACCGTGCTTGCTCATACTTTTGCAAAGATAAACTTTCTGCATTTAAGCTTGAAAAAGCACAGTCAGCCTAAGGTAAAACATTATTATAGAAGGATTTCTTTAATTAACTATAAGTTAATTAAAATTTATAATCAGAGTTTTATACTTTTAATATAAAGCTTTGATGTAGATGTGAATTAGCGAACCATAAATGGACTATCGGATATATACTGTTTTGATATTTACAAATTCATGAATCCCAAACAAGCCTAATTCACGGCCAAAACCTGATTCTTTGATGCCTCCAAATGGTAAACGTGGATCTGATTTTACCAGTGAGTTTACAAAGCATGAACCTGCTTCTAATCCTGTTTCAGCTATACGCTGACCTCGTTCTAAATCTTGCGTGAACACAGCAGAGCCTAAACCAAACACGCTGTTGTTGGCTACTGCTAAAGCTTCAGCTTCATCAGCCACTTCAATAATGGAAGCCACCGGGCCAAACAACTCTTCATCAAAAGCTGGCATACCCTTTTTTACCTGAGTTAGAATAGTGGGTGGGTAGAAAGCGTTGGTGCCTTCGGGTACTTCACCTCCCAATAAACACTGAGCACCTTTCTCGATGGAAGCTTGCACCTGCTGGTGTAAATCATCACGCAAATCAATACGGGCTTGTGGCCCAACTTCTGTCTGTTCACTTAATGGATCGCCCATAACTTTAACCTTCATTTTAGCCAGCATTAATTGGGTGAACTTCTCAGCTACTTCTTTCACCACAATAAAGCGTTTGGCTGCAATACAGCTCTGGCCACTGTTAATTAACCGGCTGTCAGTACAAGTGGTAGCTGCCAGCTCCAAGTCGGCATCTTCCAGAATAAGGTAGGGGTCGCTACCACCTAATTCCAATACAGTTTTTTTGATTAGTGATCCGGCTTTTTGCGCAACCTTCATACCCGCCTGCGTGCTGCCGGTTATAGTAACCGCTTTAATGTAGGGGTTTTCAATAATGGCATCCACCTTATCGCTACCTACCAATAAGGTTTGAAACACGTGTTCCGGAAAGCCTGCTTGCTGTACAATCTCTTCAATAGCCAATGCACAACCAGGTACATTAGAGGCATGCTTCAGCACGCCACAATTTCCCGCAGCTAAAGCAGGAGCTAAAAAGCGGAATACTTGCCAGAAAGGAAAGTTCCAGGGCATAATAGCCAGCACTACGCCTATGGGTTGAAAGCTAACATAACTCTTTTGCGCTTCTGTTTCGATAATTTGGTTTTGCAGATGGCTGGCAGCATGTTCTGCATAGTATTCGCATACCGATGCACACTTTTCAATCTCGCTTATACCTTGTGCAACAGGTTTGCCCATCTCTACAGCCATTAGCTTTGCCAATTCCTGTTTGCGGTTATTCAGCACTCGGGCCATTTGGTTAAGTAGGGTAGAGCGTTCCTCCGCTGTAGTTAACTTCCACTTCAGCCAGGCATTGTGAGTTTGTTCAATTTTACCGGTTACCTGATCGTCGTTGTGCGCCTCATAGGTTTTTATAGTTTCACCGTTAGCCGGATTGATAGATGCAATGCTCATAAATATATTTGTTAAAATAGAAATACAAACAGGCATCTAAATGGATTGAGAAGGCTTGTAAAATGGAGGTAATGTTTTATTGGGCGGAAGGTAGTAAAGCACTCTTAATCGACTTTGTGATGAGCAAGAGTGCTATAGAAATACAGGTATCTAAGTGCTTTAAATACCAGGATCAACTACTGAGTTACTTAGGTGGTTGATCCTGGTATTTGAAAAAGGTCTTTATTTTTTGGCGTAATCATGGCCCCAGTTCTTCAATGAATAGCTCCAATGGGTATGGGCCAAATCGCCATCGGGCTGTTGTGCAGAATGCCGTTTGATGTAGCCCACTACTTTTTGCATGTGCTTGTAATCATCATCGGTGAGTTCGTCTTTCTTTTTGTGAAGAATCTCGATAATCTTTTTGCCGGATTTATGCCCGATAGATTCACCATCACCGCTATCCCAGCCTACTTCTTTTGATTCATCAGTTTGCAGCCACTTTTCTAAAGCCGAGGCCGGCATGTTAACTAGGTGTTTAAAGTCAGTATATACTTCTTTTTGTTCCTGATCATCTAATTTGTTCATCGTAATATGTATTAGTTGCTTGAGATGACTAACACATACATGATACTATTGTTGATCTTGTTATAGTACTTGCTATAGCTATCGGGTGTAGATTTGGTAGATACCTTTGATGCATTGATCATTTGATGAACTCACCAAAATGGTGGTTATCTTCTTGTTCATCATCAACTCTTCTGCTTCATGTATAAACTGGTCTTCATGAATAATGACCGGATGATGCGTAATCATATCAGTAACCTGCAATGTTTGCGTATCGGGATTACGCAATAATGCTCGCCGCAAATCACCATCCGTAATAATGCCTTGTACATCATCAGGCTGGCCTACAATCACCATACCCAATCTGCCTTCCGACATACGCAATAGTAATTCAGTAAATGAAATATCCCGACTGACAAAAGGAAGCTCTTCTGTCCGCATCAAGTCTTTAACCTTTATCAACAATTTACGGCCTAAGCTGCCTCCAGGATGAAACCTGGCAAAATCGGAAGGTTGAAACTGTCGAGCCTCCATTAAAGCTACGGCAAGTGCATCGCCCATCACCAAAGTGGCTGTAGTGGATGAAGTAGGCGCCAGTTGCAATGGACAGGCTTCGTGAGTAATGTGCACATTCAAATGATGATGCGTGTTTTTTGCTATGGTAGATGCCGGATTACCTGTGATGCTGATAGTCGTGTTCTGATTCCATTTCAAGAATGGAATGAGCTTGATTACTTCGTCAGTTTCGCCCGAATAAGAAATGAGGATCAAAATATCATTTTTGCCGATCATGCCTAAATCACCATGAAAAGCCTCTGTGGGGTGCATGAAAAAGCTGGAAGTACCTGTACTGGCTAAGGTAGCTGCTATCTTTTTACCAATTAGCCCCGATTTGCCGGCACCGGTAATAACCAGTTTGCCTTTGGTTTGTAATATGGCATTTACGGCTGCTGTAAACTGTTCATCAATTAGTTGACATACTTCCTGAAGAGCAGCAATTTCGGTAGTAAATACACGCTGTGCAATAGCTGTCATATACTAACTAACCAATGGGGCAATTACTTTATCCAAATCCTGTAGTTTAACCATGTTCGGGCCATCACTTAGGGCATGATCTGGGTCTGGATGAATTTCCATAAAGTAGCCATCAGCACCAAAGGCTTTAGCCGCTAAAGCCATCATAGGTACAAAAGTACGATCACCTCCGGTTTTTCCGCCTGCACCACCTGGCCGCTGTACCGAATGCGTGCAATCCATACATACCGGATAGCCAAAGCTTTTCATATCATGAATATTGCGGAAGTCGACAGCTAAATTGTTATAGCCATACATATTGCCCCGCTCGGTTAAAATAACTTGCTGGTTTTCGGCTTCTACCACTTTCTGTGCCGGGTAAAACATATCCTGCCCGGATAGAAACTGTGCTTTCTTCACATTTACAATCTTGCCGGTTTGCGCCGCAGCTACCAACAAATCGGTTTGACGACATAGAAAAGCCGGTATCTGTAAAATATCAACCACCTGGCCGGCTACAGCTGCCTGATGGCTTTCATGAATATCAGTAACTAGTGGCAGGTTAAATCGATCTTTTACTTTCTGCAACATTTCTAAACCTTTTTCCAAACCTGGCCCGCGGTAGGAGTGAATGGAAGTACGATTGGCCTTATCAAACGAGGATTTGAAAACTACCGGCACCTGGTACTGCTCGCCAACTCGGGCAACCTGCTCGGCAACCTGGTACAGTAATTCTTGGTTTTCCATTACGCAAGGCCCTAAAATGAAAAAAGGCTTGCGCTGTATTTGTTCAAACAACGTCATGATCGGAATATATTATAAGGGCAAAGATGAAGTTTTTTAACAAATTAAAAATTCATGTTACCCGAACTTTCTGCTTAACGCCGGTACAGGCAGGAATAGTATAAAATAAGCTTAGGTAATGAACAGTGCCTGCCTAACACTTTAAATTCAGCTTTACAGGTAATCCTAATTATAGCACACATAGTATTACCTTTGCTGTTATTGGTTTATATAAACATATCATTGACAGCAAGTAATCTGCTATCGAATACTATATCATGATTAACTATTTTGAATTCTACAATATACCTGAATCCTTTAACCCGGATACGGCAGCTTTGAAAAAGCAGTTTTATGCTTTGAGTAAACAGTACCATCCTGATTTTTTTGCTAACGAAGATGAAAGCAAGCAGCAGGAAATACTGGAAATATCAACCATCAACAATAAAGCTTTTCAGACGCTTTCTGACCCTGCTAAACGACTGGAGTATATTTTAAAGCAGCATGATTTAGTGAATGAAGGTGCCAAACCCCAGCTACCTAGCGACTTTTTAATGGAGATGATGGACCTGAATGAACGCTTGATGGAGGCTGATGATGCTGAACAACTGGCTCAAATACGTACTGAAGTGCTGGAGGTAGAAGATAATTTAAACCAACAGCTACATGAATTAACTGCTGATTATGAACAGCTTAATGATACAGCAAAAGAGAACCGCTTGAATGCTGTTGCAGATATTTACTACAGAAAAAAATATTTGTTGCGAATTCAAGAGAGTTTGAATACATTTGCATCCCGCTTCTGAAGAAGAAGTAAGGACAGGCCCAGATGGCGGAATCGGTAGACGCGCTGGTCTCAAACACCTGTGGCCGCAAGGCCGTGCCGGTTCGACCCCGGCTCTGGGTACTTATACAGAGGGTATTTCTTCTCGCAAGAGTTTAGAAATGCCCTTTTTAATGCTCTAAAGGCGTTTTTTGATTGCTATTCCCAGTTGACTGAAAGTATTTTGCTCCGAATCTGCTCCGAAGTTAAAAAAATTAGTAAAGTGTACAGCTGCAGTTTCATCCAATAAATCTTTTAAAAACTTTGTTGGATCAATAGGCAACATGTCAATTTGCCAAGCATTCTGATTTACCTGAAACAATTGCATAATTCATCAGCCAGTAAGTTTTGATTGTATTCATCCTAACCACTTTCGAGAATCAGCAGGGTGAGTGTGCCGGGTTGTAATTGCCTAAGCAGTTCTAACCTTTCTGAGTAATTGCGATTGCCATGCAACCAGGTAGCAATTAGGGGATTTACCATGCTACCAAAATGCAACCGGTCAGAGTTGCATTAAAGGACTACTAATACTTTCATATAAATTAGGAAATTATTTTTGTTGTACTTTCATTAGCTTGCTTGAACTCTGCATCATGTTCGCCAATATTTCCAGTAGCTACTAAAATTTTCCATTCTGGATTTAATTCAAGTATAACAGTTCTTAATGCTTCTTGGAATTCACCAAGGCAATAATAACCTTTGAGCTTAATGTTAGAATCGTATGAGTATCTGAACTCTTGAAATGTGTGACTCATCAACTCTAAAATATAATCCAGTTCTATATTTATATCTGGTATTGACTTTCTAATAAAATTCAAATCATTACTGTTTTTACACATAGTGTCATAAACGAGCCGTAAACGCTCTTTACGTACATCAGTTAACAATATAAACAAATCTTTAAGATTATGAATTTTATTAGCTTGTTTGTTATTTTCAATCTGATACAAACATTTTAGATATAATTCAATAGAAAATGCCTCTAATACAATGCAAGGTTGTACCAATAAAAATTGTAAATCATAACTGGCTATAGTGGCTTGCATCCTTTTATATAGTAAAGATGCTGCATCTCGATAAACTTCTGCTGCTTTCCAAATGCTGTATGCACCTTCAAATTTGGGTGGTTCAATACCAACAATCATTGCTCCGTACATTTTAATTTATACTTTAAAGGTTTATATAGCGATATATAGTTGCTCGACTTATTTTCATAATTAAGGCAATTTCTTCCACAGGCATATTGTTTTTCGTATAAAGCTTATATGCCTGTTTTGCCGCTTTTTGTGCAGCTTCAGATAAGCATGGCTTACGGCCTGGAGCTTTACCCCTTGACCGAGCAGCAGTTAAACCAGCCTTGGTTCGTTCAAAAATAATTTCACGCTCGAACTCCGCAAGGGCAGCAAAAAGATTAACAGTAAGACGTCCGGTAGGTGTGGATGTATCGATATGGTTGTGTAGAGATACAAAATCTACTTCTCTACTTTTTAGGTGTTCAACGATTTGTATTAAATCTTTCATAGACCGTCCAATGCGGTCAAGCTTCCATACAATCACCTGATCGCCCTTCCGCGAATGATCTAGCATTTTTTATAGTTCAGGTCTTAAAGCATTTTTACCAGACAGCTTTTCTTTATAGATGATCTCACAACCGGCTAGTTGCAATGCATTCAGTTGCATATCGAGGTTTTGATCGGTGGTACTCACCCTAGCATATCCAATCTTCATATAAGTCTCAATTATCCATCTAAATTACTAATTGATAAGAAATAATTGTGAGACGAATTTATGAGAAATGTCAAAGCATTACCTAATCATCCTGAGACAGGATTCTAAAAAAATAAATGGCGATATTATGTCTCAAAAAACGTTCGTTTAATGAGAACAAATCAGCTAGTCGTTATTCTTAATTATATTAACCCAAAAATCTTTTACAGAAATAATTATTGCCGCCGCATCAAATTCTTTTTCTCCAATAGTAATTGTTCCTCCAAATCTCATTGGAAAAGTATAAGGAAAGTATTGATTTGCCATTTTGATTACGGGAATATCCTTCTTTGGTTTGCTGTGCTTTGCTTGATTACAAACTAGCCTTATCAATCTTAGTTGCTCATCTATATCCGTTTCTAATTTAGAATCGTCGATCTTGTGGCCATTTAGACCTTTCATAATCAATATCTTGTCTCTTGCAATCTGTTTCAATTGCTCACTAGCAAGATCACTTCCTGAAATCCATTCAGGAAGTGCATTTGCTGTTAAAAACCAATCCAAAAGACCATAAGTGTTATAATCATTGACAAACCTTTGTGTGTCGTGTTCAAGTTTTGCAAGTAAATCTTTATAAGTGATTAGGTTAGGGAACAAATTCATAGAGCTATATTGACGCTAATTTCTTAAATAAAGGAATCTATACATTCTGCTAATCCATCTCTGCAATTACATAGATAATGTATCTGGGAGTTATACACTAAGATAAAGTATTCATCTTTGAATTTATGAATGGTAAAATTGTGCGGACCAATGTTGAATAGCCTAATGTTGTACGTGCCGGGATGTCTGAAATTTTCCAGCCGATGATGCTTTCTGACAAATGCAAAATCGTGTTCGCTGAAGTTTTCACGAAGCAAAGTTTTGGCTTCCTTATTGAGAAAGTTGTCATCAATTTTAATGTAGCCAGCCTCTCCAGGAATAAGTTTTGATAAGGTCATGAGGTTATTATTTTGTTTATCAAATTTAATAATTCTTACGTATATTAAAAAATTTCAACATGACGCAATGAGGGAGCAGGTCAGTGTTAATTAAGCCAACTTAGTCTTTAAAAGCCAAGCAATTTCCAGATCACCTATGTTGTCAAACTTAAAGCCGCTCTGTAACATGAAATCTCCTAGTTTGTCAACTTTAATACCCGAGTGCATCCCTGATAGGTTTTCAATGATCTGTTGAGTGGTTAAAAATAGTTCTGTATCCTATATGGATTTTGCCGGTAGATAGTTGTCCTCTATCGCCGTCAACAATAACAGGTAAAATTCCGGTTCTTCGCTTTCCTCTGACATAGCCATGATGTAAAAAGTAGGCAAGGGATTGTTCAAGTATCGTTATTCACGCACCGGTTGGTAGTATTCAATATATATGCTGCCAGTTCCTTGCCATGTTTTAGGCATTCTTTTTTGCAGGAACAAAGTGCTATGCTAAATTGTGGCAATAAGAAGTGTTAGTTTTTTCATACAATAAGGATTGACTCAATTAAGCTACAAAAAAATAAAAAAACACAAAGGGTCAGAGCTCCATTTGTACTCTCAGATGCAAACTATAACAAAAAGCAAAAAATCGGGTTAAGTAGCTATATATCAATATGCGCTTAGACTGGAATAATATTTTTATTAAGGATTTAGAGTGGAGTGTGGCGGGCGAAATTACTTTTCGAACGCTGGTTATGTTTATCCTGATTTTACTGTTTCTGCGGCTTTCGGGTAAAAAAGGGGTCAGGCAACTTTCATTGTTTGAAGTGGCCGTTATTATTGGGCTGGGTTCTGCTGCCGGCGACCCCATGTTTAACCAAGAAAACGCCATTTTACCTGCTGTGGTGGTATTTATCAGTATCCTGCTTTTTTACCGCCTGCTCACTTGGGCAGCCAGCAAAAGCGAAACATTCGAAAAAATACTGGAAGGTGAACCGTTATATATCATTGAAGATGGTTTATTTGTATTAGACACCAATCATACAGAACCTATGTTTGCTAAAGATGAGTTTTTGGCAGAAATGCGGCAGCAAAGTATTGAGCATTTAGGTCAGGTTAAAACAGCTATTTTAGAAACTGCAGGTAATGTAAGTTTCTTTTACTACCCCGACGAAGAAGTAAAGCCCGGCTTACCCGTACTGCCGAAAGCTTATAACAAAAAGAGTAAAGAGGTGCCTGCTCCTGGTAGATACGCTTGCACCTATTGCGGTCATGTGGAAGATATTAGTGCAGGTTGCTGCTGTCAGCGTTGTAAAAAAGAAGAGTGGGTAGAGGCTATACAAACTTTACGGTTAAGCTAATACCAGGGTAGATGAGTACAACACCTGATAGCCTAAACGTAGTTTTTAACAAAACAAGAATAGCGCCTACGCCGAGCGGATTTTTGCATTTAGGTAATGTACTTTCTTTTTCACTGACGGCTGCCCTGGCGCGTAAAACTAACGCTTCTATTTTGCTGCGTATTGATGATCTGGATCGTGAAAGGGCGAACCCACTGTATGTTCAGGATATATTTGATACATTGAATTTTTTGGAAATTCCGTGGGATGAGGGGCCTCGTAATTTTCAGGAGTTTAAAAGCGATTGGTCGCAGGTACATCGGCTGCCTCACTACCAGCAAGCTCTACAACAATTAAAAGAAAATAGAGCCGTATTTGCCTGTACTTGTTCGCGCTCACAGCTTCGGCAACCTGGGGGGAGCGAGGGCATTTATCCTGGCACCTGCCGAGATCACACTGTTTTTAATGATACAGTAAATGCAAACTGGCGTTTGCTTACTGATGTTGTAACTCCGCTTTTTGTTAGAACATTGCCGTGTAGTGAATTAATACAAGCTACACTTCCTGATTCCATGCAAGATTTTGTAATAAAGAAAAAGGATGGATACCCAGCCTATCAATTAGCATCAATGATAGATGATTTGCATTTCGGAGTTGACTTGATTGTGCGTGGAGAGGATTTATGGCCATCTACTTTAGCCCAACTATATCTGGCCCAGCAATTAGGAAACAATAACTTTGCTAGCTGTACTTTTTTGCACCACCGTTTACTCAATGAACCTACCGGGCAAAAACTTTCTAAATCGGCCGGTGCTACTTCCATTCGTTACCTCCGTCAGCAAGGTTACAAGGTAGCAGATGTTTTTTCATCTATTGCCCAAATGTTGGGTTTACATGAAATTAGTGCTACTTGGCAAGATTTGGCTGAATTGATGAACATTTAATAATATTGTTCAAAAGTTCTTAGTACAAAACTATCATAACATATCTGAGAGAACTATCAACCATTCTTGTAAACCAGCTTACCTACATCTAACAAGTACCTGATTTTCATACAACAGCTTTAATGCACACCCACACTTGGTTTTTAGTAGCTCTCCTTTGAGTAATAAGGATGTAATGTAAATTCTATATAATTTATAGAATTAGTTAATTTCTGTGCAATACTTGTATCTACCAAAAAGCTATACAATATAAATTTCTTTTTGCACTCAGGCAATTTACCAGTAGTTCAAAATGGTAATAAAGTATAATAAATTGCAAAAATGCTATATCTATAAAGCGCTGACGAACTTACTTTTGGTCTTACATTAACTGTAGGTTTATAGCTGCTGATTGCCCCTTAAATCTGCAGCAACCTTAAACCATAGTACTGCAGGTTTATTTTAGCCTGCGTACCTATGCATTTGGGTATAGCCTAGGTTTAACCAATTAAGATACGTATAACTTAAAACTAATCTAACTCTTACATTATGAGGAAATTTTATCTCTTATGCTTACTACTGCTATGTATGGTTACGGCACAGGCTCAAAACCGTGCGCTGAACGGGCGTGTGGTTGATGCCAGCAACAGTCAGCCATTAATAGGCGTAAGCGTTAGCGTTAAAGGTACGCAAGCAGGTACAGCAACCGACATTAATGGTAAATTTACCTTGAATGTACCTTCGGGTCAAGCGGTAACGCTAGTAGCCAAATACATTGGTTATGCCGACCAGGAAGTAGCTTATACACCTACCGACCAGGATATTACCATTAAACTACCAGCCCGCGCTAACGACTTGGATGAGGTAGTGGTAGTAGGCTACGGTACTATTAAACGTCGTGACTTAACCGGTTCAGTTGCTTCTGTTAAGGCAAGCGATATTGTGAAAACTCCAACGCACAACGCATTAGAAGCTATTGAAGGTCGTGCATCGGGTGTGGATATTACGCGCAGTTCTGGTAATGCAGGTTCTGGCGTTAATATTCAAATTCGTGGTACCCGGTCTATTCCAAGTTACACACTGAACCCCAACAACCCTAATGCTGCTAATTACCCATTGTATGTGATTGATGGGGTACAAACACTAAATGCCAGTACTATCAATAATTTAAACCCTAATGATATTGAAAGCATTGATGTTTTGCAAGATGCAGCATCAACAGCTATCTATGGTTCACAGGGTGCTAACGGGGTGGTTATCGTAACTACTAAAAAGGGTATTTCTGGCAAGCCTAAAATATCTTACAACGGCTATTATGGGTTTAATGGTTTTACTCAGTTTCCTCAACCACGCCAAGGTGAGGATTACCTGAACCTCCGCCGGGAGGCTTATCGTGGAACCACAGGCTCTTATCAACCAGATAATGTAGTATTCAACAACCCTGGCGAACTGGCAGCTATACAAGCCGGGCAGTTTGTTAACTGGGTAGATTTGGCGACACGCAACGGACAGCAACAGAGCCATACCGTAAGTGTTCGTGGTGGTTCAGATGCCACAAAGGCTTTCTTCTCAGCGGGTTATTTTAATGAACAGGGGCAACTGCGGAACAATGACTACACCCGTTATACCCTGCGCTATAATATTGATCATAAACTAAGTAGCTGGTTTAAAGCAGGTATTACTGGACAGTTAGCTTACAGTAAAACTAATGATCGGCGCGATCCGCTATCTACTGCTTTAACAGCTACACCGTTGGGTGTACCTTACAATGCAGATGGGAGTATCAATTTGTATCCTATAGCTGGCAATACCATATTTACAAGTCCGCTTACCGATGAACGGCCTGGAGCTTCCATTAATGAACTGTTATCTACTGAAATTAATACAACAGCCTATACTGAACTAACACCTATCAAAGGACTTACTTATCGTATGAACTTTGGTAGCATTTTAAGCAATAGTCGCCGTGGGGAGTTTTACGATCAATATTCCCTTACCCAAAACAACGCCAAATATCCATTGGCAAGGGTAACCAACAGCAATTCACGTTATTACAACTGGGATAATATAATTACCTACAACCGTCAATTTGCTAAGCATAATGCAACTGTAACAGTTTTGTCCAGCTATGTACATAGTGATGGCGAGGATGTGCTTGCCCAAGGCATCAGCCAAACCCTTAATGCACAAAATTTTTATGGCTTAGCAGGTACGCAAACCACCAGCAGAACTATTGCTGATCCTTATAGCCGTTATGATCTGTTGGCGTATGCCGGCCGCTTCAATTACAGTTATGATGGCAGATACTTACTACAAGGTACTTTAAGATTTGACGGTGCATCCAGATTAGCGCCAGGGCATAAATGGGATTCCTTTCCATCTGTGTCAGCAGGCTGGGTAGCTAGTCAAGAATCTTTTTTGAAAAATGTATCAACTATTACCAACTTGAAGTTTCGCGCCAGCTATGGTGTAACTGGTAATTCAGGCTTGCCTGTTTACGGAACGCAAAGCTTATTAACGGCTATTCCAATGGGCTTTGGTGATACTCCGGCTAATGCTTATACCTTTAATGGAACTATTGTAGCCGAAGGCCTAGGTTGGGAAAAATCTCATGAGCTTGATTTAGGTATCGATTTTGGTGTGTTAAAAAATCGCATTACTGGTACAGTAGATTTTTATAACACTAAAACCACTGGTTTGCTGTATCCACGTTCATTGCCACAGTCAACAGGTCAGTCTTTAGTCTATCAAAACATTGCCTCTACATCAAACCAGGGTATAAATATTACCTTAACTAGTATAAACATTCAAAGCAAAAGCTTTACCTGGAGTACTACCGCAACTTTCTCACACAATCGTGAAAAGATTTTGAGCTTGGTTGATGGCCGCAACATTATAGATGCCAGTGTTCCGGAAGAACGTTCCTTGTTCATCGGTTCTCCAGTTCAATCTTTTTATACCTATAAAAAAGCTGGTATTTGGCAATTGAATGAAAACCCATCAGCAGTGATGCTGGGCAACACGCCTTTCAAATATGGCGACATTAAAGTGCAGGACCTAAACGGTGATAACATTATTGATGCGACTAATGATCGTACGGTAATAGGCCACGCGCAACCACAATGGTATGGTGGCTTGCAAAATACCTTCCGTTATAAAAACATTGACTTAAATATCTATGTTTTGGCGCGTTATGGCCAAACTATCAAAGCGGAGTTTGTAGGTCGTTACAATCCGTCAGGCACAACCAATGGGCCGGCTAACTTTAATTATTGGACACCAGAAAACCCAACTAATGATTTTCCGCAGCCCCGTACTGGCAGCAGCTTAGCTACCATATACCCAACAACCTATCCATCACTGTACTATATTGATGGTTCATTTATAAAAATTAAGAACTTATCATTAGGCTATACTTTCCCCAAAAGTATAACTGATAAGTTTAAGATTGGCACGTTGCGGGCTTATGCTACAGCATCCAACATATTCACTTTTACCCGCAACAAACTATTACGTGATTATGACCCTGAACGTGGCGGTGCTGAATCAGCACCTATCAGCCGTCAGTTGGTATTTGGTGTAAACCTGGACTTATAAAATATTAAACCTGATTTAAACATGAGAAACGTTATATATAAAGCTGCTTTTGTTTCGGCATTGACAGCCACTTTACTGTCATGTAACAAAAGATTGAATGAAGTAAACCCATCAGGCGCTACTGCCGATGCAACCTGGAGCACACCAGAAGGGTTTATCACCAATGTAAACGGTGCCTACCAGCAGCAAAGGGCTTGGTACGGTAAAGAGGATGGTCCCCTTGTTTCTGAAGCTGGTTCGGATTTATGGTTTAACGCTAATAAATCAAACTATGCCAACCAGGTTACCCGCTATGAAGGGCTTTCGGCAGCCTCGCCAAGTTCAGCAGGTACGGTTTTCCGCCTGTTTTACCAAGCTATCAATGTATGCAATGCCGGAATCGGACGCATCGACAATGCCGGATTTACTAACCAGGACGAAAAAAATCGTCGGTTAGGTGAATTGCGCTTTTTACGCGCTTTTTATTACTGGCACATTGTAGAACAATTTGGTGGCGTAAATTTAAGAACTACAGAGGTAACTACTCCCGAACTAACCGCTACACGCAGTCCGGTAAGTGCATTTTATGATTTAATTATTGGCGATTTGAAATTTGCAGCTGATAACTTGCCCTTAGCTAGCTATTGGGGTACTGAGTATAGCCGTGCATCTAAAAAATCAGCGCTCGGTTTATTAGCCAGAGTATATCTATCCAGAGCCTATTATGCCACCGGAACAGATCGTACTAATTACTTTACCTTAGCTGATAATACAGCCAAGGAAGTAATATCACGCAAGGGTGAGTTTGGCGTTGATTTGTGGACCTCACCAACCGACTTATGGAATCCATCCAACAACAAGAATAATAAAGAGGCACTTTACATCATCAGCAATTCTACCAACACAGCATTAGATTATGATGCCAATGCTAATCGTTTACATGCATGGTTTTTAACGCAGTACAGTAATAAACCAGGCTTGGTGTTAAGTATTCCTTATGGCTACGATAACCAACGCCGATTACAGCCTACCCGTTACCTACTTGATTTGTTTGATGAAACCAAAGATGCCCGCTATGCAGCCAGCTTTCAGGAAACTTGGATAGCTAATAATACCACATCTGGTACTACAGCATACACCTGGACGGCTGCAAACGCTACAACTTACGGTAAGGCAGCAAGCGTGGTGGGAACGCAAGTGGTGAGTGGTCGTGATTTGGCTTTGCAGATTACCAAAAACGTAGTTGCTGATAAAGCGACTAAGCCTTGGGTACTTATTGACCGTAATGATTTGTACAACACCAATGGTACAATTAAATCGTTAACTGATTTTGTGGCACTTAAAAAGTTTCTGGATTATACTCGAACTGTGCCTAACTCTCAACCTGGCTACAATGACATTATGGTGATTCGTTTAGCTGAGATGTACCTGATTGCCGCAGAAGCAGAATTTCAATTAGGAAATTATACAGGTGCTGCAGCACAGCTTAATGTACTGCGTACCCGTGCGGCCATCAAAACTCCTATTGACCAAACTGCGGCTATGCAAACAACGGCTGCAGCTGTACAAACTGGTGGCATAAGTTTTATTTTAGAAGAACGCGCCCGTGAACTTTGTGGTGAGCATCTGCGTTGGTTTGACTTAAAACGTACTTTAAGCCCAACCGATTTTGCCGCGTGGATCAAAGCTAAAAACCCAGACATTACAGCAGTTCAACCATTTCATACCTTGAGGCCTGTACCGCTTGCCGAACTGAATGCCTTAACTAATGGAGCTGAGTTTGGTCAGAACCCTGGTTATTAAGCTTTATGTGAAATCAAAAGCATACAGAAATACAACTACAACCCTGTCCTAAAAAGGCAGGGTTTTTTCATGATATATCACAAGGCTGACTTGACTAGTATAAAGGTGACAGTTCGAGTATGTCTCAATTTAGGCTTGAGCAAAAACGATTGATAAGGCAAGTAGAAAATTAGCCTGCTACAGATAAAAAACGGAGTAACCAGTAACTCTGTAATTCTCAACATGTATTAGTATTTGTCACTTTTTTGTGGGATAACGTTGTTATGCATTGCTGGTATTTTATAGATGTTTAAGATTTTGTTAATTGGATAATCATTTCTATTTTAACATGCAACGAAGAAATTTTATAAAAGCTGGCTCGCTGGCAGGTATATCACTGGGTACACTTATAAATTCATCCTGTAGCCATGCTCCAGAAAAAACAAGTGCTGATGGCGCTTTGGACAACTCGGCTGATGATTTTGAATTAAATGAGGCTACCATTGATGACCTGCAGCATAAAATGCAAAGTAAGCAACATACCTCAAGGTCAATAACTGAATTATATCTGAAGCGCGTTGAAGCTATTGATAAGAATGGCCCCCAATTAAACTCGGTTATTGAAATAAATAAAGATGCTTTAACCATGGCCGACGTAGCCGATAAAGAGAGAGCCAACGGTAAAGTACGTGGCCCTTTGCACGGTATACCAGTTTTGATTAAAGATAATATTGATACCGGAGATAATATGCACACTACAGCTGGTTCATTAGCTTTAGCCGATAATTTCGCCAAGCAAGATGCTTTTATTATCCATCAACTACGATCAGCCGGAGCCGTAATTTTGGGTAAAACCAATTTGAGTGAATGGGCTAATTTTCGTTCTACACATTCTACCAGTGCCTGGAGCAGCAGGGGAGGGCAAACTAAGATGCCTTACATACTGGATAGAAACCCCAGCGGATCAAGCGCAGGTTCAGGTGCGGCTGTTGCTGCCAATTTGTGTGCTGTAGCTATTGGTACAGAAACCGATGGTTCAGTAGTGTCGCCTTCATCAGTTAACGGATTAGTGGGTATTAAGCCAACAGTTGGCTTATTAAGTCGTAGTGGTATAATCCCCATTTCAAAAACACAGGATACAGCCGGACCTATGGCCCGTACAGTTAAGGATGCTGCTATTTTGTTAAGTGCTCTTACAGGTGTGGATTCGAAAGATAGTTACACTTTAGCTAGTAAAGGCAAATTGGAAAAAGACTATACTCGCTTTTTAGACAAAAATGGATTGAAAGGAAAACGTTTGGGCATTGAAAAATCAGCTTTAACCGGCAATGTAGCTATGGTTACCTTACTAAAAACAGCTATGGACATTTTGCGTAAACAGGGTGCTACTATTATAGAAATTGAACTATACAAGCAACTTAAAGAAATTGGTAATGCTGAATTTACAGTTTTGTTATATGAGTTCAAGGACGGACTGAACCAGTATTTGAAACAAGCTAATTCTCAGGTTAAAACGCTGGCTGATGTAATTGCTTTTAACAAAAATAATGAGAGTAAAGCTATGCCGTTTTTTAAACAAGAAACCCTAGAATTAGCTCAACAGAAGGGTGACTTAACTAGTAAAGAGTATCTGGATGCTTTGCAAAAATCTAACGGAATCAGTTGTAAAGCCATTAATACGATACTCAAAATTAACCAACTAGACGCTATTATTGGTCCAACTAACGGATTTGCAGTCTGTATTGATTTAATAAACGGTGATTATGACAATGGTTTCTCATTCTCGTCGCCAGCTGCTATGGCAGGCTATCCGCACATTACTGTACCTATGGGTAATTGGCATGACTTGCCTATGGGATTGTCATTTTTCAGTACAGCTTACACAGAGCCGGAACTTATCAGGTTAGCTTATGCATATGAACAAGCCAGCAAAAAGCGCATAGCACCGAAGTTTAAGACTAATTTGCTGGCTTGATTAAATAAATGGATGTTGGATATTATATAAAGTTCCCTGAATTGCTAACCAAATAACTTTATACGGCAAATAATTGTGCCATATCTTTAAACGATTTGAACTCTAAAGCATTACCTGATGGATCTAAAAAGAACATAGTAGCTTGCTCACCTACTTGGCCTGCAAAACGGATTCCGGGTTCAATAATAAATTCTATACCTATACTCTTTAAACGATCTGCCAATTGGTGCCACTCTTCCCAAGGTAAAACTACGCCGTAATGTGGTACAGGTACATCATGGCCATCAACAGGGTTAAAGTGATGCTGCTCAGTTTCTGCCGGACGAGGTTTCAGGTGGATTACAAATTGATGACCATATAAATTAAAATCGGTCCAAATATCTGATGTTCGCCCTTCTGTGCAGTTTAACACGTCTCGGTAAAAACGGCGAGCTTCTTCCAAGTCATATACAGGTACGGCTATGTGGAAAGGAGTAAGTGTAGTCATGTTAAAACAAATTATACAAAATCGATAATGTTAAAAATAGTAAAGAATCACTAATTACTGGCTGTTATACAACTAAATTTCATAGCGCTTATATTCTAATTAGGGTTCATTATAATGCTAAAACATGTATTTATCGACACAACCATCCCATTTGTCGATACCATATTGAGAATGATCTTGCTTGTTGTACATTTGCTTCCAGTAAGTGAATAACTTACTTATTGTGATAAGGTTTAGGTTAAAAGCCTCCAAGCAGCGATTGCAAGGAGGCTTTTTTATTTTAATGCATGTATAATACCAAACTAAGCTTTGATAATTAAAGTGAATTCCTCATATTTGCACCGCAAAACAAATGCGGGGTTCCGTAGCTCAGCTGGATAGAGCAACTGCCTTCTAAGCAGTAGGTCTTTGGTTCGAATCCAAACGGAATCACTTTTATACTTCCCAAAACAGTATATTTTTTAAAAAAGTGCCTTTAAACGTATTTAAAGGCGCTTTACTGTTTCTGCATTTTTCGTGTTTTCAAGTATCATGTTCCAACATTGTTACAACACGATAAAGCATGGCAGCAAAAATCAGAAAGAGTCACATGAACTCATGTACTGTGCAGCTGTGGTATAATAAGCAGCGCGTGAAGAAAAACGGGAACGTATCTTTATACATTCAAATGATAACTAAGCGTGACAGTATTGAACTACCGCTTAAAATCGAATGGCCCGCTAACAAAATTGATTTGAAGAAAAGAGACCTGCTGGCACGGATGCCGGAAGATCCTGATCTGCTTCCTTTTAAAGCCATTGTTGAAAAGGAAAAAGCTAAGTACTGGAACATCATTCGTAAGTTCCTGCTAAAAGATGTTCCATTTAAATTAACGGATGTGATCAAGGAAGCGCGGCTTTATCAGACCGGTACCATGATTTGTGAGTTTATGGAGCTATCCATTATTGCCCGTCAGAAAGCTCCGCGCATGAAGGACCGTATTAAATATTCCACCTCAAAGGTTCACAAAGTCACTTTAGGCTGGCTGAAGAAATATTTACATGACCAGGATTTTCCGATTGCTCAAATCACAGGCGACTGGATGGACGAATTTGCGGACTATCTGCGGGATCATATGGGGGAGGCTGGTGTATCTGTACGCATCAAGGATTTGAAATCTTACTTGGGATATGCTTATAGTAACCGAATAGAGGTAGATTTAAGTTACAAACGTTGCAAGATCGCCTATGAAGCGCCGGAAGTTAATGCATTGGAAGAATCAGAAATCAACGGTTTGCTTGCCTTATACGAGGATGTTGACAAAATAGGAGAGTATCGGCCATACCTGCGAGCGTTCCTTTTTGCGTGTTTAACCGGTTTAAGAATTTCTGATTTACAACGCTGGAACAAATCATGGATAAAAGATGGTGGCTTTGAATACATACCGAAGAAACGCAGGCTGAGTAAGATACTACCTAAACCATTATTTATGCCGCTGATTCCATTGGCTATGAAGTTTGTATCCAACCTACCAACGGACAACTTAGGGCTGCCCAGTGATCAGGAATATAACCGATGTTTGAAAGTAATTGCCTCCAAGGCCGGTATTACTAAAAAGTTAACGTCGCACGTGGCCCGGCATACTTTCGGAACATCGCTAGCCATTAAAGGTGTACCAGTAACCGTTATCGCCAAGTTGATGGGGCATAAAAATCTGGAAACAACTATGCGCTATATCAACGTAGCCGAGCAGGCTAAGCTCAAAGCCATGCTCCAGCTACAGGATTATTACGTCAATGCTTAAGAAGTTTTGCCCGCTTCAAACCGGGCTCGGTCTATTTTATTTTTAAATTTTTCAAAATCCTGATAGATAAACTTAACCTGTTTATCGTTCGCATCTTTTTGCGCTTGGATCATTTGATCAAATTTATCCATTATGGCTGACCAGTCCATGTCCTGGCTAGTTGCCGAAGGGGTTGGTGCAGCAGCCGGTTGCGTAGTAGCCGTGCTTCCATACCGGTAAGCATCCACACTGGCGGTGAAACCCTGCTGATTAAACCTGACCCCAGCAGCAGTGGCATTCATATTCTGAAAAGCGGCAAGTGCTACCGAGCGCGTATTGTTTCCGGACAGGATCTTCGCCGTATCTCCGGCATTGTAAACGTTAGCACCTTTTTGCAGGTAAGTCAACATCTCATGATCTGCCAGGCGTAGCCGATTGCCTTCTTGAATGATTTCAGGACCTGCTTCGCCTACAGTAGCCAAACCTTCAGGTGCATTTCGTACACCAGTTGCAAACTGAGGCGGCTTCTGGGCTGCTATAATTGCAATTTGAGCGGCACCAGCAACACCTGCTGCTGCTGCATTTTGCCAAATAGGTAAAGCTTTTACAACGGCTAAAGCGGTGTTGATAATGGCTTGTTCCAGAGCAGCCTTTTTATCAGCCTGCCAAGCCCGGAGCTTTTCAGCTTTGACTTGCGCATCATACTTGTCGTTGATAGCCTGCTTTTGTTTTTCCGTCAGGTTCTTGTTAGCCAGTTCCGCATCGCGTTTTTTTTCAATATTTGCGAGGTATGCATCGCTTTCCGCTTTACGATTATTAGCTCCAATCTGGAAAACAGCATTGGATACATCCTGTGCTGATTGAATAGCTAAGTCTTTGTTTTTCTTATCTTGCTCTTTTTTCTTGTCAGCCTTATACGTGTCAGTCTCAGCCTTACGGTTTTTTTGAATCAGCGCCAGCGCATCCTGATAGGCTTGTGTAGCACCCAGTTCCTTTTCATATTTATCTTTTAAAGCCTGTACCTGGTCATCATATTTTTTGTTAATACGGGCCAGCTCCACCTTATCGCGGTTTGCTTCCGCTACTGGTGCCTGTGCCTTGATACCTTCCGTATCCTGCTGCAACCGTTTTTCCGCGCGAAGCTTGGCGTCCGCCAGATCATGGGCGCGATCGGCTTGAATCTTGGCCTTGGCTGCTTCGTTGTTGCCTACTTTTTGCAGCTCCTCATCATAAAACTGGTTGATGCGGTCATACTCTTTCTGTGTTTCGCTCTCGTGCCGGTCGGACATTTCCAGCCGGAGCTTTTCTACCGCCTGCAAGTATTCTTTCTCCTGGCGCAGCCTGATCTGGTTAAGCGCATCCGTTTTCTGCTTTTGGAGCGCTGTGATCTCGTCCCGGTGTTTTTGCAGCTCTTGGTCGCTGAGTAGTTCTTTGACTTTTTTATTGTTCAGGAAGTTCTGCTCATCCTGAATCATTTTATCAAACTTTTGCCCAGTGTCTAGTATCTCTTTTTCGTTCGTGGCCATCAGGTCGGCCAGCTCACCGGCGCTAAACCCCTTGAATTGTTGACTGAGGCGCTTGGATTCTTCCATCAGCTGCTCACGTTTGCGTTTAGTTTTATCATCCTCCTCATCGGTGTAATTACCGGTTCCATGACTGACAGCTGAAGTAGGGGTTTCCAGTGCCTGTTTCTGAAAGTCGGCTCTGAACTCATTCTTGATCGCTGCGATCTGTGCATCGACGGAACTTAGGGCCTTGGCCTTGTTACTCTTTTCGGTGTTCTCCAGATGTTCCTGACCGTTCTTTTGACCGGTGAAAATATCGGCAGCCACAACGCCTATCCAATCGGCTACGCTCATGTTACCTTTGCCGTTTTCCAATCTTCGCTTTTCAGTCTGGAGTTTTTTCAATTCCTCAAAAGCAGCTTCGGCAGCAGCCCGGTGCTCCAAGGTTTTGATATATTCTTCTACGGCAATTTTCGCATCACCGGCCAGAATCCGTTCATCTGTGTAGCCCTTCAAATGATCCGGCATGATGTCCCGCAGCTTTTTAATAGCAAGCAGCTTATCTTCCCGGGCTGCGGTTTCATCCTTAATGATCTCCTGTAACTGGTTGATTTTTTCGGTTTCATCTGCTGCGCCCTCAATACCTTTCTGATGAATTTCGTTTAGTTTGTTCTGGGCATCAGCCATCGCATTCGTCGTGTCTTTAAACAGGATAACCATGGTAACCAATGCGGCAATGGCACCAATAACCAACCCGATTGGATTAGCTTCCATAACGGCATTAAAGCCGGCCATAGCGTTACGGGCCTCGGTGATCCGGCCGGCGAGGACCAGCTTGATCGCTGCCCAGGCCTGCTCGGCCACCATAATGAGTTTAGTTGCTGCTTCACTTTCCAGTAAAGTTTTCCACCATGCGGCCTGTGTTAATGTTGCGATAACGACTACGGCATTATAAGCGACAAATGCAGCAGTACCGGCTATTATCAGTTTAATCAGGCTGCCAAAAACACTCATGACCAGTTTCAGCACATCGATGCCTTTATCCGCCCAACCCATGAATAAGTCGGATAAATCATTAAAGGAGGCGCTGCTGAACAGGCCATTGAACTTCTTGCTGAGCTTTTCCAGGTTCGCCGCCCGGTTATTGTTCTTCAGGTCGAACTCACTCAGGATAGAATCCTGACCTTTCAAAGCTTCGGTGGCCGAGGTCACGCGATCATGCAAGAGCGTCTGGTTACTGCTCAGGCCGGCAATCACCTGGCTGGTACCGGAACCATCCAATTTAAGTTTGTCCAGTAATTTAGCAAAGCCGGTGGCCGAGTCTTTGGATTTACCGGCACCATCTACCACCTTCATAAAGGCTGCGTACAAGTCCGTGTCACACAGCTTTTTAAACTCGGTCACGTTCATGCCGGCTACCTTGGCGAAATCCTTGGAGCTGGTCAGCATGCGCTGGAGGACTGCCACGACCGCGGTAGAGCCTTTTTCCGATTCAATGTTCAGCTCCTGCATGGTAGCCGACAAACCCAGTACCTGCCCGCTGGTCAAACCGAGCGATATACCCACACTACCAATGCGGCTGGCCATATCGGACACCACCGGGGCCGTAGCCAGGCCTTCCGCACCGAGTGTATTCAGGGCATTACCGATATGCAGAATATCCTGATCAATCTTACCCGATTTGATATCCACAAATATGTTACGGAGCTTACCCTGGGTATTCTGCTGAAAATGACCAGGTGTTCTGTCTTAAAGAGGTCAGGCGTTCCGGCGTAAACTGACCACCCCATTCCGGGGCAAACTGACCAGGGATTCCGGGCGAAACTGACCACCCCTGGAATGCAGCTGATGCGGTAGCAGCCGTCATCTTTGTAGGGTTACAAAACTCTCAAAGTATGGCTAACACTACGATCAGTATGAGTAAGATAAGAAAGATCTTAAGGATGTACACCAACGGGCGCAGCATCATGTCTATAGCAGCCCAGGCAGACGCATCCAGAAACACCGTAAAGAAGTATCTGGCCTCTTTCAAGGAGAGCGGCTTCAGCTTTGATGAAGTCAATGCTTTGAATGATAAAGAGCTGGAAGACTTGTTTGGCAAGGCTAAGGAGCGCTCTCCCAACAGCCGTATGCAAGCCATGCTGCGCTGCTTTCCCAAAGTAGACAAAGAGCTGAAACGTACCGGTGTTACCCGTCAAATGCTTTGGGAGGCTTATCGTAAAGAGTTTCCGGACGGTTACCAGTATAGCCAGTTTTGCTTTTATTATACCCAGTGGCAGGCCCGGGTTAACCCTGTGATGCACATCGACCACAAGGCCGGTGATAAGCTGTATGTGGATTTTGCCGGTCAAAAGCTGAGCATCACAAACCGGGATACCGGGGAGATCATTCCTGTCGAGGTCTTCATCGGCATACTTGGGGCCAGCCAGCTGACCTATGTCGAGGCGGTCATGAGCCAGCAAAAAGAAGACTTCATTTCCGCTTGTGAGCATACCCTGCATTACATTGGCGGCGTGCCGGAGGCCATTGTTCCGGACAATCTGAAAGCTGCCGTCACTAAAAGTAACCGTTACGAACCTACGCTGAATGAAACGTTTGAAGACTTCAGCAATCATTATTGCACGACCATCTTACCTGCCCGGGCATTCCGCCCTCGTGATAAAGCGCTGGTAGAAGGTGCCGTAAGAATCATCTATAGCCGCATTTATGTTCCCCTGCGCAAGAGCGTTTATCATTCCTTGCAAGAGCTGAATGCCGCTATTCATGAACTGCTGGAAGCCCATAATAACCGGCTGATGCAAAGCCGGCCTTACAGCAGAAGGCAGCAATTCGAGGAGGTAGAGCGTGAAACGCTTATGCCTTTACCCGTGTTGCGCTATGAGCTTAAAAAGCAGTTTCATGCCACCGTGATGAAAAACGGGCATGTCAGCCTCGGGCCTGATAAGAACTACTATAGTGTGCCTTACCGCTTCATCGGCAAAAAGATCAAGCTGCTGTATTCCAGCACGACGGTAGAGGCCTTCTATCATTATGAACGCATAGCCATTCACAAGCGTACCAAGGGGCTGCACCGCTACATTACGGATAAAGACCATCTGGCTTCCACCCACCAGTTCGTTGCCGAGTGGAACCCGGAAAAGTTCCTGTCCTGGGCCGCATCGATCCATGAGGATGTGCGCCTTTATATCCAGCATATCCTTAGCCGCAGGCACCATGCAGAGCAGGCTTACCGATCCTGCATCGGTGTGCTGGGCTTTGCCCGTAAAGCCGGGAATGAACGCCTGATCCTGGCCTGCAGAAGAGGCCTGAGTTATGGCATGTACAGTTACAAGACCATACAAATGATCCTGGAAAAGAACCTCGATCAGTACGAAGAAAGCTTATTTGCCAATGAACTTACCATGCCCGAGCATGATAACATCAGAGGCGAAGACTATTACCAGTAAACACGAATCAAGTCATATGAATACAAACACTTTAGACAAACTGCGGAAGATGAAGTTCTTCGGCATGTTCCATGCTTTTCAAAGCAGCCTGGAAACCGGGCAAACAGATCACTACACGGCCGATGAACTCTTGGCCTACCTGGTGGATGCCGAATGGGATGACCGGCATAACCGGCGTATAGAGCGCCAGATCTATCATGCCAAGTTCCGCTACAAAGCGTCCATTGAAGAGGTGAACTACCAGGCAGAGCGGAGCATTGACCGCAACCTGGTCATGCGCCTGGCGGACTGCACCTTCATTGAGCGCAATGAGAATGTGCTCCTGACCGGCAGCACCGGCATTGGCAAAAGCTACATCGCCTCTGCTATTGGTTACCAGGCCTGTATGCAGGGCTATAGGGTATTCTATGCCAGTACACCCAAGCTATTTGCCAAACTCAAGATGGCCAAGGCTGATGGCTCCTACATCAAAGAGATCGCAAAGATTGAACGCCAGCAACTGCTCATACTCGATGACTTTGGCTTGCAGCCTTTTGATGCACAAAACAGGGCTGCCCTGATGGAGATCATTGAAGACCGGCATGGTAAAGCATCCCTGATCATTACCTCACAGCTTCCGGTCAGTAAATGGCATGAGGTCATCGGTGAAAAAACAATAGCTGATGCAATATTAGACCGTATCGTACACAGCGCTCACCGGCTGGATCTCAAGGGTGAATCCATGAGAAAAAAACGCAGGGCTGATGAAAAGGAAATCAGTTACCAATAATAACTTGAGATAGCTAACTTTGTAATAATGCTTCTACAGCATTGGCTGCATCATTCCGCCAGTTCTCAGACTGGTCAGTTTGCCACGGAATAGCCTGGTCAACATCCCCGGAATACCTAGCATAGTCCTCCAATACGGTGTCTGTACAGATGGCTCAGTCAGGAAAGAAATACTACTTAAGATTGCTGCAATCAGATTGTTTAATAATACATTAATCCAAATGAATGCCTCTCTAACTGATGAGATGATTTTATTAAATGGAAGGTTTATTAATTATGATAAGCATTAAAAGTCTACACTAATTAATCTCTTATTTTAAGAAAAGTAACCCGTTAATCGAAGAAAGAATTATTCAGGCAAAGTTGCGCTTATAGCTGCTGTAGCGCATGAAAGACTACGGCATAAACACAACCTCATACACGGCCTTTCATTTATTCCGTTTCCTTTCTTGCTTGATTGCCTCAAACCTGAGTGTAGGCAACGTAATTAACACATCGTTTCACTTAATCAACAAGCATATGGATAGTACATGAGATTAGATTTCCAAAACTGGATATTTCAGTTTAACTTGCATTGCAGTTCATTAAATTATTAACAACGTTGCTCTGTTTGCACATAGCTTGCACAAGCATCTATAGATAGCTCAAAAAGGGCTTTAGCAAGGTGAAAACGAATTTATGACCTCTAGCTTCTAAGCAGTAGTGTTTTGTTAGTTCCATTGGTTAATTTTCGATTTGCATTTGGAGTTAATTTGAACTATAACGTCTCTTGGTGTTGGAATTAAGATGGAATATGGATAGATAGTTTTTAATCTACCAATTATACAGTTGCAAAAAATATCGGTATAATCATCACTCTTATCGCTGAGCAGTTGTTTGTATGCTTCTTTTATTGATTTATTAATTAAGGGTGACTGGAGTTTCTACATTTAATTGGAGTGAAAATACAAGCAGATTTAAACAAGAGATTAAATCTCCCGCTATAATGAAAAGCGGGTGTACGATGAATCTTTTAAGAAGATGGCAGTAGAGTTATCTAGTGTTAAAGTGGCAGTAAAGGAGGCGGCTGAGGAGTTGGGCATAGATCCGGGCCGGATCAGATGGGTAGAAAAACCAGTATAAAAGTAATGGTACGGGTGCTGTATTATCCGCAAGCATAAGCGATGAACAAAAAGAGATCAGAAGACTACAAAAAGAACCCAGGGGGCACAGCAGAGCGTAATAATTTAAAAAAAGGCAGTCAGCATCTTTTCCAGAGGAGAGGGCAAGTATTCGGATTTATAAAGGCTCACCGAGCTGAATATACCGTAGAAAAGATGTGCAAGGTGCTGGGTGTAAGTTCCAGCAGTTATTATTACTAGTTAAAACATCCCATTAGTTCAACGGAGCGTAAATTAAAAGAAGTACCCTATTCAGCAAAGCATGAGCCGAAAAAGTAACTGCTGGGACAATGCTGTCGTGGAAAGCTTTTTCAAAACCCTAAAAACAGAAATGGTCTACCACAGATACTTTCTAAATAAAGCCGAAGCCTGTTTGGCTATGTTAGAATATATCGAGGTTTGGTACAACCGCCAAAGAAAGGATTCAGCGCTGACTTATCTCACACCTTGTCAGTATGAACAGCTTTTAATAAAAAACAAAATGTCTGCCTGGTAAATCTCTCCAATAAACTGTTGTAATTCCATTTCGGCCCTGCACATTCGCGCCTACGCAATAGCTACCCGAACCTCCAAAAACTTGCCACCACAAAACCCTTCACGCAACCCGTCCCCCCCCGCATACCTGCACCCAAAGAAACAAACACTCACCCACATAATCCCCCAATCTGGGGGATTGCAAAGGCTTTGTGAATCATTATCTTTGCCCATAAACACATCATTCGTGAAAATACCTTACCTTATCATCCTTTGTATTTTGTTATCGCTGCTGAGCTGTAAGAAAGACAAGGTCGTAAAACCCGATCCCGAAAAACCTGTGAGCGCTGTTCCGCTGCCCGATTCGGTATTGTTTGTTAATACGGTCGATCAAACTTCGGGCGCTACCGTGCTTTTTGTGCTCAATGCGGCCACGGGTGCATCGGTTACCAAATACACCTACCCGGCAGATGCGGGTACCACCTGGAGTTACCCGGTTACTGGGAACGACCTGTTGTATACCCTGCAAACCCATAAAATTAACGCTATTAACATGGCTACCGGCAAACTGGTATGGACTGATGCCCTTAACAACGCCCTTACCCCAATTTTGCACCAGCAAACATTTTTTGGCGTTAAGCAAGAAAACACAACTTCGTACGAGGCGTATGCCCTGGATGCTACCCGGCAAACCAACGATTTTTTATGGAAATATAAATTGCCGGGTGCGCCGGTACAACTGAATTATTACAATGGGGTAGTTTATGTATTAACTGATGTCACGCACCTTACCGCGCTGGATGCCAAAACCGGGACAGCCAAATGGAGCGTTGCTGCCGCAGCGCCGTTGTCGCTCAATGCCATTAACGATGGCGCTTTTATAGCAGGCAATACCATTTATAATGCGGCCACCGGCGTGATCATCGGCACGGCAGGCACGATAAACATACCGTTATTTTACGGTGCAGGCACTATCGTTCGGTCGCAGTTGCTTTATGCTACGCCTACTGTTTGCTATATTAAAACCGGGCATTACAGGCCAAGCGCCTACTCGGGCTATGATTTTAACCAGGATTTTTTGAGCGTAGTAGACATTGCCTCAGGTACAGAAAAACAACGTATTAAGTTTGGTGAAGGCTATATTTTGGTGCCTACTACTAATGTGATCACGCAAATGTGGAACAATAAGCTCATCATTAGTCAAACGCATTCAGAAACAGCCAAGTTTTACGGATATTTAGCCAGTAGTCGGTACGGTATCTTGCCGGCTGATCTGTCGTCTGAGCTGGTCACCTTCGAACAGGAACAAAGAGGAGTGAGTTCTGAGTACCTTATTGCCGGTAATAGGATATTTTACTTTAAGGTTTATTGGCCTGCTTCGGGCATAACTCCATTCGTTCCGGGAACGCCTAATCTATTTTTGTCCGTTAACCTACTCACGGGCCAACAGCAATGGAGCAGCGACAAAAGTTTTGACGATACTAAGGGCCCGGCCATGTCTGCCTGCGTGTATACCGGCGGCAAAGGATTTTCTAAGTATATTCAATAAGTATGGGTGTATAGGATTGTTGAGTAGTGAGGATAGCTGCTTGTTCCTAAGCAGGTAAGTCACGAGTAGCTGGCCACGTTTCTGGCCCTGCATGCTCGCGCGCTAGGGGAAGTGGTAATGAAGTGGAGCAACATTATGCTTTTTAATATATGAAGAAGTTAATTCTATTGTACATGCAAACATTTATGTCTTTGGTGATATATTGATATCATCAACTTTAATTTTAGGAGTACGAGCGCATTTATATTTGTTTCCTTTGGCATTTTAGCCAGTATCACAATATTGACTTTTGCGATATTCCTGAATCGGAGGAATGATATACGTAAGGTTGAAAAGCAGAAAGCTAAGCGGATTGAAGATTTGAAAGCTGCAAAAATTCGCCATACTGTAAAATATGGCCACGAACATGTGGAGGCATAATTTTCATATGTGTTTTTAGAACTAGCTTTTTACTCACCCAAATTCTACTGTAACTCATCTAGTTCATCCTCAACTTCCTTTCCATCCTTAACCTTACCTTAATAATTCGGTATGGTAGCCAGGTACATGCAGTAATTAGCATAACTCAGATCCCACTTGACATAGCTCTCACTTACCCTGAAGTACTTGCAATGGTCGCCTATTGCTCCCCCTGGAAGTGTCGAGGCTATTATCTCCTCGTTCGCTCTCGGGCTCATCTTGATAATGTCCGCTCCTTTGATCAAGATGGTAGATTTGATAAAAACCTCACTATCAATACTGGCCATGATATAATCATAGATGTCCATGATTTCAGCTCAAGTTAATTACTGTTCCAATCAATAACTGTAAAAAGGTTTTCGTTGGCTCTTTCTTTTTATTGCGTAAACACATATCGCCATTGCCACCCTAACGATTATCTGTGTGGACACCGTACACGATAAGTTTGAAATAGCTAAAATGCTGAACTTACTGGTCGGGGAGCATTACGGGCGTAACCGCGTCCAGTACTGGATGGGTTTTGGCAACAGCTGTATCAGTGGGCAGGTTATTTTATCCACTTTAGGCAATATTAGTCAGTCTGCTTCTGAATTGTACTGGTCTGTAGAAAAGTTGCCTTTAGTTACGGAGGAGTTTAAGAAATTGCTGACCTCCTCGGAACAGGATGGCGACACGCCGAGTTGCTCGCTGGCCAAAGCATTGACCAAGCCAAGCAGGACTTGTTCATTAATTCTGCGCTGGCTAACTGCGGGGTTTCCATGTTGTGGCAGTTGTTTCGTGAAGGCATCTTATTTCACCGGAGATTTTTTCAATCTCGGGATTTTCGTACGCAGCTGTTGAAGGTGAGCTGAAATTACGTCGCTTAGGAAGAACGCCAAAATTGTCCGGTAGCAGGCTTCGCCCGTTCAGGATGCTCCCTGTTTTCTTGAGGTCTGATAGATGAATGTTAAAAACAGGGGGTTGCTTTTCTAAGGAAAGACTGTGATTATTCCTAAGCGAAACCAAGCATTTTAACTGGATTTCTCATGTCGTAATAATAATAATGTTCTAAGTACTGTTCATCACACGCGTAAAAGGTCGTTCGGCGTTTTAAGGTAATATTTTCCGGTTATTCTCTCCTTTATTCGGCAATCAGATGCTTTTTAATTTTATAGCCGTTGAGGCCAAAGTAGATGATGACAAGGAAACATAGCAGCGGTATGATATAACCCGGTTGTATTCTATCATGACTTAAATCAACCACCATACCCATGATATAAGGTATTATAGCACCGCCCACAATAGACATAATCATGAACGATGACGCAGGCGCTGTATCTTCCCCTAAACCATCGATACCTAAACTAAAAATGGTTGGGAACATGATGGACATAAAGAAACCGATACCCCAAAGGCAATATACCACGAACACACCTTGTATCAAAATAGTTATTCCGCAAAGCAAGGCCGCCGCCGCCGCGTAAATAGCCAACAATTTTGACGCTTTAACAAATTGCAAAATAGCGGTGCCAACAAAGCGGCCGCCTACAAAGAACGCACCGTAAACAGCCAGGTAATAGCCGGCAGTTTTCTCATCAAAGCCTCCGCCCTGAATGGCCATTTTAATAAAAAAACTGATAACACAAGTTTGTGCACCCACGTAAAAAAACTGCGCTATAACCCCCCAGGTTAAATGTTTATGCCTTAAAGTGCCCAAAAAGCTACCGCCTGTAGTTTGTTCTTTGGTAACGTTTTTAATTTCAGGTAATTTAATTATCCAGAATAAAAAAGCTACTACCAGTAATACAGCTGCCAATGTACCATAAGGTACCTTTACTGATGAAGCCTCGTGCAGTAAGTAAGCTGTACGGCTGGCAGATGGCATTTTATTGAGCTGGGCTTGCGTAAGGCTTTTACCTGAAAGGATAAAGATTGTGCCTACTAACGGACCAACCATTGCTGCCAAGCCATTAAATGCCGCTGCTAAATTTAAACGGGTAGTAGATTTTGCCGGATCTCCAAGCACGGCAGCGTATGGATTAGCTGCGGTTTCCAATATTGCTATGCCGCAACCAATGATGAACAATGCGCCCAAAAAGCCTAAATAAGTAAGCGCATTGGCAGCCGGTATAAATAATGCAGCGCCTACAGCGGCCAGGCAAAGCCCTACCAGAATGCTTTTTTTGTACCCTAATTTTTTGAGCAATATACCTGCGGGGATAGCCATTAAAAAATAAGCCAGGTAAACTGCCGTGTCTACTAAGGTAGATTGTGCGTTACTTAACTGACAAGCCTTTTTTAAATGGGGAATAAGTATACCATCGGTATTGTGTACCATACCCCACAAAAAGAACAAAGAGCAAATAAGCACAAAAGGTAACAGCAGGTTTTTTCCTTTTAATTCGGATTCTTCCATTACAGTGCTTCCTGCGCTGGAGCTAATGTTGGCCATATTATACGTTGATTTTTTTAGCGAGTAACAGGTGGTCACACACTAGCACCACTTCTCCATGCTGGTTTATTACTTCTACGTGTTCGGTTACGGTGCCATATTCAGGTTTTTTGGCATTGGCCTTTTCTGATATGGTAATTTCTGAATGGATGGTATCGCCTATAAATACTGGCTTTACAAAACGCAGCTTATCGTAACCTTTACTAAATGCTTCAGGATTAATTTCAGATGCAGTTAAGCCAATGCCAATAGCAAATATCATGGTACCATGGGCAATACGTTGTTTAAACGGCTGGGTTGCACACCACTCAGCATCCAAGTGATGCGGAAAGAAGTCGCCTGTATGGCCGGCATGTACCACAAAATCAGTTTCGGTGATGGTACGACCAAGCGTAACGCGTTTGTCGCCTAAAGTATAGTCTTCGTAAAAAGTTGATTTAAAATACATGTCTCTTGATTTCGGAAGTCGAATGTTCGATTTCGATCTATTTTTTGTTCGTTAATATTTATATTTAAAATTTGTCATTTTGAGTTATCATTCGAAATCTTGCGCGTCTGTACCGTTCTTTTGCATGGCCTGTCGCTTATATAAGATTTCATCGTTAATCGAAATAACAAATCCCTTTTAGGCCCTCCCTTCGGTGTGATGGGTAAGACTTAGACCACTTCCTTTAATTTATCACTTAATGGCACGCCACCATTATCACTGCTTTGGTAAGCGCTTTCCACCACAGCCATGGTCTTGATTACGTCTTCCACGTTAGTGGGTAGTACATCGGTTTCGCCTGCTTTGTAACGCATCAGGCTGCCCATGGTACCGATAAAGGCATCAGGGAACCAGGAACCTTCCAATTTCACTTCTTTCCACTCGGGGGCTTTGCCTTCTTCTATAATCACATACTCAAACTTGTCGGGCACGCCGTGCGGATAGTCCATCAGCAAACCCATACGAGCTTTGATGGCACCTTTAGTGCCTTCCCATTTAATGAAACTTTCCTGGTTATGCGGACCAAAAGAATGATCGTGATTGGTATTAATAACCGCGTGCATGGTGTCGCCATAATCCAGTAAAATGGTTGACCGTGATGATGAGAGCTTCTTTGCAGGATGCTTCAGTGTTTTAGCCATTACCGATTTTGGATCGCCTAAAAACGAACGCAACAGATCAATGTAATGGATGCTGTGATATTGTATCTCTAACCTTGGGTGCACCATCACGAAAGGAAACAGTTCCCATGGAGTTTCCAAAGTTACGCGTACTTCTAGGTCATAAAGTTTACCAATTAGACCCTGCTCAATCATCCACCGGGCGGCGCTCACGTATGGAGCAAAACGCAACTGGCAGTTAATGGCGGCTACCAGTTTTTTACGACGGCAAACTTCCAGTATCTCTTTACTTTGCCAAAAATAATCGCCCATCGGTTTCTGAATTAGAACGGCACTGCCCTCGGGCAGTTGTTCCAGTGTTTCCACAAACTTTTCGGGCATTATGGTAATATCATAAACGGCATTGGCCGGCGCGTTGGCAACGGCATCGGCAACCGTATCATATACATTCGGAATGTTCCACTCAGCTGCTACTTTTTCGGCGCGGGCACGGGTGCGGTTGGTGATGCCAGCCACTTCGAAACCGGCTTTTCGATAAGCGGGAAGGTGTGCATCGGTCACAATACCGCCAGCGCCGATGATGATGATTGGCGCTGGATTTTGCGGCAATGTGGGTTTATACGGTATTTCCATGCAATTATTCGGTTAATTTGTCTATTTTTTGCTGCCCTTGTTTTAGCAGGTCAATAATCGGTGTATCGGTGTTAATAGCTGCCAGCACCACTTCGTCAATTATTTTAGCGATGTGGGCCCAGTTGCTTTTTTGTGGCAGCGAACGGGCAACCAGGTGCAGCTCTTCCAATTTATAATAGTATGGAATAATGGCATTCACGCCGTAGTCATTCCAGGTAGAAACACGGCAGCCAATGCCTCCCTCCAAAGTAACCAATTTATCATTGCGTTGATTAATGGCAAAACGTAGAAAATCATAGGCCACTTGCTTATACCGGCTGCCCTTGCCAATGGTATACAGCCAGTAAACGTTAAGCGAAGCGGATGCAAATCCTGGCGCTGAAGGTAACGTTGTGATGTCTACCTTGCCTTTCACGTTCGATTCGGGTATTACCTCACACATGGAAGCGAAGCCAAACCAATTTACCATCATGGCTACCTCACCACGGGCAAAAGCCATACCCATCGCTACCGACTCATAATTCAACGAACCGGGGTGAACAGCACCGGCATCATTCAACAATTGTTTATAAAATTGGAGACTTTCTACCGCTTGCGGTGTGCCAATAATGATATTTCCGGCTGTGTTGGTTAGCTCACCACCGCGGGTCCATAATTGCAGCACAAAGTCGAAGACGGTATTATGCCCATCCGGGTAACCTGCAAAAACAGTTCCGTACAAATTCTGCTCAGGCCGGTTAAAAAAGCGAGCTACGGTTTGGAATTCTTCCCAGGTGCGGGGCACTTGCAGCGGTTTGCCATGCAGCTCATGAAATGCTTGTTGCTCGCGGCTGTCTTTAAACAGATCTTTTCGATAAATTAAACATTCCGGGCCATCATGAAATGGAAGCCCGGCTATGCCATCGCCATATTGCTGAGAAGCTCTTAATGAAGGGCTCCACCCGATAGGAAAATCAACTGGCGGTTTTTGATCAATATAGGGTTTGAGGTCTTCCAGATTACCGGTGGTCCAGGCCTCGTAAAGCCAATCGGTTACCACGTGTGCAATATCCCAGTCACCATTAGCCAAACCTCGGTGTTCAATAGCCGAGGCGTAAAGCTCTTCTAAATCCATCGGCACCATTTCAGCCCTCAGGGTGCAGCTCGTTTCTTCACAAAAGCTGTCCCATATTTTCTGCAGGGCAGTTTCAAATGGGCCAAATTTACGCACGGCAATTCTAATGGTATCAGGGCTGCTCATATCTATCGTTTTCAGGATATAATTTCTTTTAAAATGGACTGCGTGTCCTGCCCTAATGCCGGTGAGCCGATATCAGAAGTCAGTAATTCACCATCCATACGAATAGGGCAACGGGTGGTGCGGTATTGATAACCATCCTTCATGGTCACTTTCTGTACCATTTCCAATGCTTTAAAGCCTTCCTGCTCCATGAGCGTGTCCCAGCTTAATACCTCGGCGCACCAAATGTCGGCCGGTTGTAATACTGCCAGCCAGCTTTCGGTGGTACCTGTTTTCAAATGCTCAGCCAGGATGGCCTTGATTTCATCGCGCTGATGAAAAGCTTGCGCAACTTCGCTATAAGGCAACAGTGCATTACACTTTAACAACTGAGCTAATTGGGGAATGGAACCCATAGCCAAAGACATATAACCATTAGCTGTCTGATAAATGCCGTATGGAGCTCCTAAATAAGCATGTGCATTATGCGTTTCTGACCGCTGCGGTAACAAGCCGTCATAGTAATAGGTGGTCACGGCTTCAAACTGCAGGTCGTAAGCCGATTCGAGCATGCTTACCTGCACCAAAGCGCCTTCACCTTTAACCGACCGGCGCACTAAACAAGCTAATATACCTTGCGTTAAATGCGTACCTGCCAGCATATCAATAATAGATAGGCCCATGGGCACCGGGCCGCCGGCATTGCCGCTTAACCAGGTTAAACCTGTGAGTGATTGCAGCAAGAGGTCTTGTCCTGGCTTATCCTTCCAGGGCCCTATGTTTCCATAACCGGATATTTCAGCATAAATGACATCCGGATTTACAGCTTTTACACTTTCATAATCAAATCCTAAACGCTCCATTACACCAGGGCGATAATTATGCATTACTACATCGGCTTTTTTTACCAATTCCCAAACATGGGCACGGTCGGCTTCACTTTTTAAATCGGCAGTAAAGCTTTCCTTGTTACGGTTGATGGCATGAAACACCGACGATTCCCCATTCATAATTACGTTTGAGGTATATAGATGCCGGCAAATGTCTCCCGTTTCCGGGCGTTCAATTTTAATAACACGGGCACCTAAATCGGCCAAACGTAAACCGGCTGAGGGCCCCGATAAAAATTGGCTGAAATCAACCACTATATAATCTTCTAATGGTCTCATGCTTCAGTTAAATGAAATTGTTGATTAATTAAATCAGTATGCACACCAGGACGCGGCGCTGCAACAGAAGAATACAAGCGTGTGTGGTCAATGCGTATTGGGCAGCGCGTAGTATTCAGCGCACTGCCATCGGGCAATAATACTTGCTGTTTAATGCCCATGGCCTCAAAAGCTTCATGGTTCAGGCTTTCGGCGTAGGTTAATATCGCAGAGCTCCAAATGTCCAATGGTTCCAGGATGTCCAGCCATTCAGCCGTTGGTTTCTCTTTCAAGCGGCCCGAAATCAGCTCCATAATCTCATCACGATGCTCGAACCAAGTCGCCCGCTCTTCATATTTTCGCAGGTTGATGCCCAGGGCATCACCAATTTTATGCAAATCGCCCATGGCCAAGGACAGGTAATTGTCTTGAGTAGAGTATATGCCATACGGCGCACTTAAGTATGGGTGACCAGTACCCTTTACGCTACTGCGTTGCGGCAGTTTTTGCCCATCATTAAGGTGCGTGGTAATAACTTCGAATTGCAGATCAAGCACCGACTCCAACAGGCTTACTTCCACTAAAACGCTTTTTTGCGTTTTATTACGTTTAATTAACGCTGCCATGATGCCCTGTGCCAAGTGCGAGCCGCACATGATATCGGCCACAGCTAAACCAAAAGGCACCGGACCGGCATCATGAGTATCTGTCAGATAAGTTAATCCTGAGAGCGATTGGATGAGTAAATCCTGTCCAGGGCGCTGTGCCCATGGGCCTTTGTTACCATAGCCGGTTACTACGCCGTAAACTATTTTAGAGTTAATGGCTTGTACATCTTTATAGGTCAGCCCGATTTTTTCCATAATGCCAGGACGGAAGTTATGCGTCATTACATCAGCTTGTGCAATGAGTTTTTTAACCCTTTCCAGGTCATCAGGATTTTTCAGATCGGCCGCGTATGATTCTTTATTGCGGTTGATGGTATGGAATACTAAACTATCACCATTTACAAAAATATTGCGTATGGCAATCTGCCGGCCGGCTTCACCCTTCACCGGGCGTTCAATTTTAATAACCCGTGCACCCAGATCAGCCAGGCGCAGTCCGGCTGTAGGGCCGGCCATAAACTGGCTAAACTCTAATACTACCAATCCTTCTAAAGGCTTAACCATGTTGTATGTTTCCTTTCGATTCGCCAAATAATTTATTTAAAGCGTTCAGCACATCATGTTCGCTTCCGCCGTTCATCAGATAGTTACGCACTACGTCGCCGCCAAAATCCTGAAAATGCATGGAGCCGTTATAACGTGGGCGCAAGTAGGCACGTTGTAAAGCAGGCAAAGTACTTTTAAAATAATTATGGGTGTAAGCATTGGTATGCTCGCTGGTCCAGGCGCTGAGATGCCCCGGCTGGCCCCCATTATCGGTAAATAAGCCCTGTTGGCAACTTGGCGATGCTACATATTCGGCGTAGCGCATGGCTACATCAACATGCTTGGTTTGTGCGGATACGGCTAAACCTGTACCACCTAATGTAGAGCGCAAATTGGTTTTACCGTCTAGTGTTACCATATCATTAAAGTGCAGCACTCGCCTAGCGTAGCCTTCGCGCGAATAATTAGAGTACCCGTAGGCGAATGGGCAATAAGCGATATCATCACTCATGGTCATACGCTCATACACCTTAATAGGATTGTAGTTAAAGCAAGCCGGATCAACTAATTGCGCCAATTGGCGATACATTTGCAAAGCTTGAACACCAATTTCGCGGCTCACCACCTCATTTTCACGCTGAAAAGGATCTTCGCCCAGTGAGCAGCAAAAGGTATAAAAGGTCATTAATGAATCAATCGGAATGAGCGGACAAGCCACCAGGCCGCGCTGAGCAAGTTCAATCAACTCATCATAAGTTGAAGGACGATCGGTGCCGTGCGCCGTCAACAAATCCGGACGACTGGCAGCTACAGGTGTAGCGGCATCAATAGGCAATGCCCATTGCTGCCCCAAAAAGTTATAGCTGATATAAGATTCGCCTACCGTATTAGCTTTCTGGTCTTCCAGAAACTCAGGCAATAAAAATTCGTCGAATGGTAAAATGGTGCGAGTATTGGCGGCAAAGCCAGCCCAAGGGTGATCAATCACCAAAAGGTCATAGCGCTGGGCCAATTGCTCGATAGAGAAATCGGCAAATTGCTGCAACGAGCGCTTTTCCCATATAATTTCTACACCGGGGTTTAATTCAGAAAAACGCTGGGCAGTGGCCGTCATGGGCACAAAGCCACGGCTGTGGTTCCAGGTTATTCCTTTCAGGATGATTTGTTCAGACATACAGGTTTTTTTCGCTTAAGTACCTTCTAATAATTGAAGCCGGAATGACCGGATAACATAGGAAAGTGTGGTATAAACGAAGTTAGATTTATTGGTGCAACCGCAAAAATATCTGTGCTGATGCTTCAATTTTTATATGATATACGCAAGATACTATGAAATTTTAGCATCAATATGCACATATATTATCATCGCTTATTTAAGCTGCAAATTTAGATAGTCAGAAATAGTACTGTGCACTTCTAATTTTTGCAGGGTCTTTATTTCTTTGGTTTCCGGCTGTTTTGTAAAATCTCTTTTGAAAGTTTTTTAAGTAAACTGTTGTACAAGCTTCTTAATCGATTCATCAGTAGGAGAGGCAAAGTCCTTTATTCCGTCCAGTGCCTCTTTCCCCAGTATGATAGCTCTTTCCCGCATTTGTTTTTCATAAGCAGTGATGGCAGCTTGTACATCTTTAAATTCACTATTGGTTAAACATTCGCTTAGATCTAACGCATCCAGCATAGCCGTATTGACGCCTTCACCTGAAGGTGGCATTAAATGAGCTGCATCTCCAATGAGTGTGATGTTTGCTTTAGTATCCCAATGTTGGTCTAAAGGAAAATAGTTTAATGGCCGGGGAACAAAACGGGTACATGCTTTGAAAAGTGTAAGAAATAGGTGGCTCCATCCTTCATAAAACTTAACCAAATAAGCATACACTTCTTCGGGGTTGTTAAAGTCTATACCGTTGGTTTTAATCCAATTTTCTGGATATAGAGATGCCGCATAGAACGTTAACCCACCGTCACCTCTTGGTTGTACTGCAATAGTTTTTCCTGCACCCATAGCAATAAGATTAGCTTGGTTAACTAACTCGTACATTTCAGGACAATCCTTCTCCGGGTAATCTATTTCACCTTGAATGATGGTAGCACCTGAGTACAGAGCTTTAATGTCTGTTACATGAGAACGAATTCTTGATCTGTACCCGTCTGCACCGATCACAATATCTGCTAAAGCTGTTGTTCCACTTTTAAATTGTAATTCCCAAATGTTATTGACCAACTGCATACTTACAAGTTGACTATTCCAAACCACTGTATCTGGCAATAGCGAATCTATCAAAACGTTTCGAAGTGCTCCTCTGTCAATCTCCGGTCTAAAATGTTCATCACCAAAATCGGCACTAGATTCTTGATTATGTTCATCCATGCAGATATTGGCGTCCTTGTCAACCATGCGGTATTTATCGGCACCTGGCATGTAATTAGCTTTGAAAGTTTCTAATAAACCCGCGGCTTCTATTACTTTCAATCCGGAATCAAAGTGCAAATCAACAATTGCACCTTGTACACGTGCTTCTTTGCTAAAGTCCCGTTCATAAACTTTCACGTTTGCTCCTTTGAGCTGTAATAGCCTAGCTAAGGTCAATCCACCAGGGCCACCGCCTACAATGGCAATTTGCTTATTGTGTAATAGATTTATAGATTTTGGTGCTTCCATTTGTATTTTATTTATGTTGATACAAAGGAATACCATAAGGTCAGTACAAACAATGTTGATCCATAGTAAGTATAGGACTAAACGAGGTTTTTACTTCGAAAAGCCAATGGTGTTATACCTAAAATTTTAACAAACAACCGCGTAAAGTAAGAGTAGTCATCATAGCCCAGTTCACCTGCAATCTCCTTTACGGATTTATTGGAATGATAAAGCAGGCGTTTGGCTTCTAAAATAATACGCTGCTGTATATGATGCGAAACGGAATAACCAGTTGTTGTTTTAATACATTCGTTCAAATAGGGGGTGGATATATTCAAGCTTTTAGCATATTCCGCAGGACTTTTAACTGTTGTAAAGTTATATTCCAGAGATGTTTTAAACGCTCTGGTAATAACTTCAAACCGAGAGTAGGTATCGGTTGACTTATAGTGAGTTAAATACTGCGATGTAATCAGTGCAACTAAAATATTGCAACTTTCTTTTAAGATGGAATCATATAGTTTCTCATGTTTCCGTTCAGATAATTCAATGCATAAAGAAGCAGCTTTTGAAATAGTAGATAGTGTCTCTGCTTTTAAAGGCAATACATCCACCGGTGTGAGGTCTTCCAATAATTTCAGGTATTCTGGCCGAAGATTTTCAGCGGTAATTATCCAATTGCTAATCGTAGCATTTTCAAATGCTATCAGGCGGTGCACTTGATTCGGGTGTATATAAATAACAGACGATGCTTCTATTACATGTTTTTGAAAGTCAATCTCAATATGCGTACTTCCTTTTTCCTGTAAGATAAATAAATGTCCATTGTCTCGGTGCGATTGTTCTACCTCTTTAGCATTTGGTAAACCGTTGAACGACGTTCTTCCAATCATTATTCCTTTTCTGGTACCAGCAGGCAATGTGTTAACAGGAATATGTTGGCTTTTATTTGGCATCATTTATCCGTACAAAAGTAATTTAATATATTTTCAGTTAATTGCTGTACATAAATCAACCAAATATTAAATTAGAATAGCGTGAAGATAATGGCGATTTGCTTTATTGTTTTAACTGAAATTACTTTATATAAATTTCGGTGTCGATATCGCAGTTTGCTGAAAAATTTCAATTACATTTTTTAAACATTTCATACCATATAGAAGTTCTAATCCCATGAATTATTCGATTGAGGAAGGTGATTATGTGAGACATGAAAATCCTTCAGTTAACGGTGGATTACGAATGAATGTAGAAGAAATCAGTGAAGATGGGCAAAGAGCCAAATGCTCACATTTTGCCGGAAATGAAGCAACACACAAGGTTGATTGGTTCCCTTTAACCGACTTGACCTTAGTGCAAAAAGCCGATGGCGGTTTTGTTGATTAACAAACAGAGGGTATCAATCTACCAATACTATAGAAGGTTCATGGACGAGCCTAAAACGTATGTATTACGGCGTATACAGGTATATTAGCTTCAAGCATCTGCAACGATATTGTGATGAAATGAATTTTCGGTATAACAGTAAGGATTTAGATGATTGCAGGAGGTTTGATTTGGCTATCAGAACAACCAATCGGGCAAGGATTAAATATAGAGAGTTGATTGGTAAAAGCGGTTTAGCGGCTTAATATATTTAAATTATCTTATATATCGTACTTTTCGAACGTGATTATAGACGTAACACTTACTAACTTACTCTTCAAAATTTTATCAGACCTAAATATTGATAATCCGGCAGGTCTATTAAAAAACTTGGTGGTTAAAAAAGGTGTATTGATAGTAAAAATAGATACTGCATCAAATCCTAAAAAGCTTGTTGATGCAATAGATTCATATTTTAAAAGCAATTATCAATCGTTTAAAGTTAATCTAACAATTGCTGGAAAAACTTACAAATTAAGATACCCAAGTTTTAAAGATAGACTATTGCAAACTCCATTTATGATGCAGTTAAGTATGCCATTTTATTGGGCAATACTGGTTTCTTGTCTACCACTTTTGACAACCGCTTTCTGCTTAAAATTTTCAGATATATCAATAACTGATTTAGACCATGAAGCAAAAGAGATTAGTAATTACTATGTCAATATATGTTTCTTATTGTCAACATTAATCATCACTTACCTAATTACAAAAGTCGTTGCCATTAAACAAGAGAAAAATAACAGAATAGTAGCAATCAGAGATTATAGTAATCAGCTAACTGAATTTAGAAGAATTTGTCGCAATTTAATTTATGACCCATCACTATTTACTGCTCCAAATTTCGCCCGATATGCCAGGGGAATTACATCTAAAATCACTTTTCAAGAATTGGAGAATTTCAATTCTTCCAATGACGAAGATTTACACTTGAAGGTCAAAAATTATATAGTTGACTCAAATTTTAGTGAGATTCTTCTTAAACTTTACCTTCAATTACACAGTTTTTACATTGAAGGAGGTTATAATCCACCATTCATGTTAGCTACTCATTCAGCCAATTACATATATTCAAGCAAAGAACTTAAAATGTGGGAGTTATTTACTGAAAATAATCTTATCTGGTACGTTTTTGACAACGAAAGAGGTAATTATGAAAACCATTTCGATTTTAGCAATCAAGCACATGCAAAGCCTGTTGTAAGCAGTGCCAAAAGATTTGACAGAAAGAAATATAAGGATGCTAAATACAGCAGCGACTTATTGTTAGATATTTCAATGGACGTTCAAAATGAAGTGTTGCCAAATCTTACAACATTAGTAAAGAAAAATGAGGAAGGTTTACCTTTTGTATTCAAATATTTTATCTTCTGTTTTGCTATCATTGTATTATTTGGAGTAGTCGTAAAAAACTTCTTTGACTTATTTTATCCAACGCCATTTATTGACCTACTATCTATCATGGTTACTATGATGGTTTTGATACACATATTTGTCTCTTTAAAATTTATTTTAAGAGGTGAATTGTATATGAGTCGTAAAACGGATTATTTATGATTTAAATCTAAATTAATATTTTACTTCAAAATGCGATATAGGCACCATAATATATTGTAGCAATTCAATAAGTCAAAATTAGATTTAACTTACAACTATCATAAAAATAATTCGCTTTCATTAGTGGTAAATACAAACAACCCAAATGATTCTCCAATGCAAATCAAAAAAGAGTAGTCGCTCTAACATTGAAGTACACGGGTATGTAATAGGCATTTAGTGGTGCATTTATGATAAGCTACCGAAATAATAATGGAGGGATTAAAAGCAAATATCATCAACTATGCTTTTCGCGAATAGTTATTACCAAATTTCTTTACTTTGAAAACTCGTTAAGCTATTTGCATACATCATTTATGACCTATATTACCCGTAAGATCAAAAAGCCTTTCTTTAACATCATCCTTAAATTGTTATTTTGGATTATACCGTCGTTGTCGTTTGCACAACACCTTCGCTATAATATACAAGATATTGGGGCCAAAGGGGATGATAAAACATTGAATACGGATATCATTAATCAAACTATCACCAAATGCTTTAATGAGGGTGGTGGCACAGTTGTTATTCCCAAAGGGGTTTTTCTGACTGCAACTATTTATTTAAAGAGCAATGTAAATATCGAATTGAAAAAAGGCGCTGTTTTAAAAGGTGTTTCTAATATAAACCTATATCATTCGTTCATTCCTAAAACTGATCTTTCCAGATATAATACAGTAAGCGCAACCGGGAATAATGCTAATAGTGCTTACGATACGGTATGGACCAAAGCTTTGATTATAGGCGAAAGTGCAAGCAACGTTACTATCTCAGGTAGTGGCATTATAGATGGGGAACATGTATTCAACGCTCAAGGTGAGGAAAGTATGCGGGGTCCGCACACTATAGTTTTAGCAAACTGCAAAGACATTAAGTTTGAGAATATCACTATAGAAAAAGCCGCCAATTATGCCTTGCTGGCTTATAACCTGCAAAATGCAACTTTTCAAGGCATTCATATTCAGCAAGGGTGGGACGGAATACATATTCGGGGCGGCAAAAATATTCTTTTGCAGCATTGCGATTTGCAAACTGGCGATGATGCCATTGCTGGCGGGTTTTGGGAAAACTTTCTGGTGAAAAATTGCACTATCAATTCATCCTGTAATGGCATTCGGGTTATCATGCCTGTAAAAGATTTTCAGGTAACAAATTGCCGCTTCATCGGTCCGGGAAAATACCCGCACCGAACCTCCGGTAAATTACACCGAACTAATATGCTGGCAGGCATTTACATTCAGCCAGGTGGATGGGGAATGGTTAAAGGAGATTTAGAAGGTATTCATATCTCAAACCTAAAAATGCACAACATGGATAATCCTTTCATTTTCGAATTGCATAAAGGAAACAACGCTACAGATATTGTTGTTGAAAATATAACAGCAGATTCCATTAAACGCCCTATAGCTGTACATAGTGATGCTGGCTACACTTACAAAAACATTCTTTTTAAGAACCTTTCAATTCACTACCTTACTAATGCAACAACAGAAGCGCCATGGGCTTTGGGAGCATCAAACGTGCAGCATTTTCGATTAGAAAATGTGAAATTTTATGCAAACGGCAAAAAGCCGAAAACTGCTGTAAAGTTGGAGAATGTAAGCTTTCCTGCATTTGTAAACACTAACGTGTACAACCTGAATGATACTCAGGAAGTACAAATGATAAACTGTGGAAAGATCAACTAGATGATTTGACTGATAATTATGTTTCATTCAGGTATCTACCACTTATCGTTTGTTTATAAAATCGCATAGGAGCTACATGCACTCAAAAATCATTTATAGAAATGCTTCTTGATTTATCTACTTAGATTAGTACTATCCTCTTCGCTTACTGATCTTGTTCAGTGTAATTTGCCTTTGTAGATTACTTTTAAATCGAGTTATTGTTTTGCTTAGAAGTTTGGTGTGTTTGGTCTGCCTGCCTTGAACCCTTGCACGCCACATTTTAAAACTTGATAGTTTCATCTCCCTGCGCATCAAATTAATAACGTCCTTCTCAGTTAAACCAAACTGCGCATGTATAGCATCAAAGGGCGTACGATCTTCCCAAGCCATTTCTATAACTCGGTCTATAGTTTCACTATTTAACTGACTTGTAAGTTTAATATCACTCATAATTTACCTAACACTTTAAATCAGTATATTGTGATTGGGTATGACATATTTTATTCAAATAACTATAGTCAATCCGTGTACTGCTACTCACTGCCTTAATCTAACCTGCCATTGGTACATAACTACCAAATAGATGTCGTTTCTATATCTTCGTAGCAAACTTGTAAAACATGGATATATTGACGTGTTAATAGTTGTATAGAAGTATTTCATAATTAACAACATTTTATAAAATGGGACTATTCGACTTTTTAAAGAAAAAGGAGCCGCAACAACAAACTAATCAGCAAACTGAAAATGCTGCAGAACAACATAACGAACCTTATCTTGGCGATTTGGAGAAGACAGAACTGGTGTATAATTTGGTTCAAACTCCAAAGTCAGAACGTGACGAAAATTGGCAAAAAGCTTTTTTACAAAACGTTATACAAGCAAGTTTTCGTTGCGGAGAACCACAGGTAATAACAGGCCCAGATGGGTTTCTATATTTTCAGTTGTTTTTGCCTGAACCTAATAAAAGTTTTCAATGCTATGTAATTGACAAAATGAAAGATGATTTTCTGCTGTCCTCAGGCTTTGGCGTTGTAATCAATCCGACACCGAACAGTGTGGACTGGGTTTTCTCGTATGGCGATATACTGAATTTGCATCTGAATAAAACGTTCTATACAACTGAAAAAACGCCATTTTCAAGACGCGTTAATGATGAAACCATTGACAAAAACGAAAAAGTAATGATCGGCCAACCTTCAGAAGCAATTCTGCCTCAGCAAACACGACAACTGCTTGCAGAATTGTTGAAAATAAATGGAGTTGAGAATCCAAAAGTTTTGTTGATGATGCGAGACAAGCAAGATGGTAAAGACAGTACTCAAGATCTGGTATTCAATTTAACACCACAAACTTTCAAAACACAAGATGAGTATAGAAGTATCATGCAAGCCATTAGCTGGTATTTACCCAAACACTACTCGTTTGTAGGAATAGACGAAAGTGTATTTGGTGAAAATTTCATGCCTTTATAATAGGTAAAACACGCTTGTGTATATATGGATGGTTTATTAATACTTAAACTCTACCATATATATAACTGGGGCGAGAGGCAAGCCCGGGCCATGCAGGCGCACATCAATTAAAGTGACTTAAGTTCAGCGGTTTAACGAGGCATAACAAGAAAAGGCAGGAAATTGTTTGCGGGATGGGGAAATAAATCTACCTTTGCACACCGCAAACGAGAGGATGCGGGTAGTACATTGAAAGGTTAGGGTTGAAGCGAGTAGAGCAGGGGCATCAAATGAATGAAACGTAAGTTTGAAGATGCTGCTAAAACTTTTTTCAAAAAGTACTTGACGGGAGGTATAAAAAGATATACTTTTGCACTCCGTTTCGGAAGCGAGACGGTTAGTACATTGAAAGAGGGGAAAAAGGGAAATGGGACCTGGAAGCTGAAGCGGCGGAAGGGGAGCTGGAGTGCCAGGGATTTAGCTGAGAAAGTAGGCTAAAAAAAACTTTAAAAAAGTACTTGACACGAAAGAGAAAGAAACTTACCTTTGCACTCGCAAACTGAAAGCCAGAAAAGTTCTGAAGTACGCTGAAAAGGCGGAAAGCTCCGAAAAAAATTAAAAAATAAATTTGGAGAAAAAGAAAAAAGCTTTACCTTTGCACTCCCAATCACAACGAAAGGGAAAATAAAAAAAAAGAAATCTTCGCAACGAAGATGGATTAAAAATCAGAAAGTCTATTCATCGCAATGATGACAGATATAAAAGCCTAAGCGAGATGCGGCGGCGAGAAAGTTCTTTTAAGAAGTAACATGTAGCGTAGCGGGAGGTAGTAGAAGTACTACACTCTGTCAAGAAAAACAAACCTTTAAGTTAAACTTCTGAATACTGTATAAAGATACAAATAATCAGATTTCTATTTTGAGTAATAGGGTCTGGATACAAACAAAACATTTTACAATGGAGAGTTTGATCCTGGCTCAGGATGAACGCTAGCGGCAGGCCTAATACATGCAAGTCGGACGGGATTGAGCTTTCGGGCTCATGAGAGTGGCGCACGGGTGCGTAACACGTATGTAACCTACCTTTATCAGGGGGATAGCCTCTCGAAAGAGAGATTAACACCGCATAAAATCACAGTGCAGCATTGCATAATGATCAAATATTTATAGGATAAAGATGGGCATGCGGGACATTAGCTAGTTGGCGGGGTAACGGCCCACCAAGGCGACGATGTCTAGGGGATCTGAGAGGATGGCCCCCACACTGGTACTGAGACACGGACCAGACTCCTACGGGAGGCAGCAGTAAGGAATATTGGTCAATGGAGGCAACTCTGAACCAGCCATGCCGCGTGCAGGAAGACGGCCCTACGGGTTGTAAACTGCTTTTGTACCGGAATAAACCTTTTCACGTGTGAGAAGTTGAATGTACGGTAAGAATAAGGATCGGCTAACTCCGTGCCAGCAGCCGCGGTAATACGGAGGATCCAAGCGTTATCCGGATTTATTGGGTTTAAAGGGTGCGTAGGCGGCCTATTAAGTCAGGGGTGAAAGACGGTAGCTTAACTATCGCAGTGCCTTTGATACTGATGGGCTTGAATGCAGCTGAAGTGGGCGGAATGTGACAAGTAGCGGTGAAATGCATAGATATGTCACAGAACACCGATTGCGAAGGCAGCTCACTAAAGTGCGATTGACGCTGAGGCACGAAAGCGTGGGGATCAAACAGGATTAGATACCCTGGTAGTCCACGCCCTAAACGATGAATACTCGATGTTGGCGATATACGGTCAGCGTCTAAGCGAAAGCGTTAAGTATTCCACCTGGGGAGTACGCCCGCAAGGGTGAAACTCAAAGGAATTGACGGGGGCCCGCACAAGCGGAGGAGCATGTGGTTTAATTCGATGATACGCGAGGAACCTTACCCGGGCTTGAAAGTTAGTGAATGATTCAGAGACGAATCAGTCCTTCGGGACACGAAACTAGGTGCTGCATGGCTGTCGTCAGCTCGTGCCGTGAGGTGTTGGGTTAAGTCCCGCAACGAGCGCAACCCCTATGTTTAGTTGCCAGCATTTAAGGTGGGGACTCTAAACAGACTGCCTACGCAAGTAGAGAGGAAGGAGGGGACGACGTCAAGTCATCATGGCCCTTACGTCCGGGGCTACACACGTGCTACAATGGGCAGTACAGAGGGCAGCTACCTGGCAACAGGATGCCAATCTCAAAAAGCTGTTCACAGTTCGGATCGGGGTCTGCAACTCGACCCCGTGAAGTTGGATTCGCTAGTAATCGCGTATCAGCAATGACGCGGTGAATACGTTCCCGGGCCTTGTACACACCGCCCGTCAAGCCATGGAAGCTGGGGGTACCTGAAGTATGTAACCGCAAGGAGCGTCCTAGGGTAAAACCGGTAACTGGGGCTAAGTCGTAACAAGGTAGCCGTACCGGAAGGTGCGGCTGGAATACCTCCTTTCTGGAGCAGTATTCAACCAAGAAGAGACGAAAGAAGGCCAGTAAGGATAGAGAATTCTGCTACGCACATGTATTTCTTAAGATTAAAAGAAGAAAAGAGAAACCCAAAAGAAAAAGCCATATCAGTACTATAGCAATATAGAGTGGCTGTTATACCAACCAAAGTCTCGTAGCTCAGTTTGGTTAGAGCACTACACTGATAATGTAGGGGTCAGCAGTTCAAATCTGCTCGAGACTACTACTGGCAGGGTTGAAAGTTCAAGGTTAAAAGTTCCAAGCGAAAAGCGCGGAGAGCGAATAACCGGTAACTAACAACTATTCTTATGGGGAATTAGCTCAGCTGGCTAGAGCACCTGCCTTGCACGCAGGGGGTCAACGGTTCGAATCCGTTATTCTCCACGATGTGGTACAGACTCAAGAATATAGAATACAGAGTCAAGATAATAAAAAGTCTTGCATCCTGATTCTAAGCGCTTGATTCTAATCACAAAAAGTTCTTTGACATATTGGAAGAAGTAATTGAAAAACTGAGAAGACAACAGTGGGACAGTTAGTAAGTTACGAGTAATGCGTTGTGCGTTGCGGGTTTACCCGGAACAAACATCGCAGAGCACGCAATAGAAAACTATCCAAATAAAAGCATACCTATCTGAGCAAAAGCAGATAGTGTAGAAGAAAGTAAGAAAGGGCACACGGAGGATGCCTTGGCTCTCAGAGGCGATGAAGGACGTGATAAGCTGCGATAAGCTCGGGGGATTAGCAAATATGAATTGATCCCGAGATTTCCGAATGGGGAAACCTAATCTATTGAAGATAGATTGCAAATAGCGCGAACCTGCTGAACTGAAACATCTAAGTAAGCAGAGGAAGAGAAAACAACAGTGATTTCCTGAGTAGTGGCGAGCGAAAGGGAATTAGCCCAAACCGTTTATGTTACGGCATAGACGGGGTAGTAGGACTACGATGTGGTACAATATAAAGAAGCGGAAGGGCATGGGAAGGCCCGCCATAGAGCATGAGAGCTGCGTACGCGTAATGAGTATTGACCTAGTAGGATCCTGAGTACCGCGAGGTCGGAGACGCCTTGTGGGAATCAGCCGGCACCATCCGGTAAGGCTAAATACTCCTGAGAGACCGATAGTGAACCAGTACCGTGAGGGAAAGGTGAAAAGAACCCCGAACAGGGGAGTGAAATAGAACCTGAAACCGTGTGCTTACAAGCGGTCGGAGCAGACTTTGTTCTGTGACGGCGTGCCTTTTGCATAATGAGCCTACGAGTTACTCTTCTCTGGCAAGGTTAAGCGGTTAAGCTGCGAAGCCGAAGCGAAAGCGAGTCTGAATAGGGCGTGCAGTCAGAGGAGGTAGACGCGAAACCTTGTGATCTACCCATGGACAGGTTGAAGGTGCCGTAACAGGTACTGGAGGACCGAACCGATAAACGTTGAAAAGTTTCCGGATGATTTGTGGGTAGGGGTGAAAGGCTAATCAAACTGGGAAATAGCTCGTACTCCCCGAAATGTTTTTAGGAACAGCCTGGCGGTTGAGTTATTCAGAGGTAGAGCTACTAATTGGGTGCGGGGGAGTCAAATCCTACCAAATCCAGATAAACTCCGAATGCTGAATAACATTACGCTGGAGTGAGGCTCTGGGTGCTAAGGTCCAGGGCCGAGAGGGAAAGAACCCAGACCATCAGCTAAGGTCCCCAAATTACTATTAAGTTGAACTAACGAGGTCCGGCTGCACAGACAGCTAGGATGTTGGCTTGGAAGCAGCCATTCATTTAAAGAGTGCGTAACAGCTCACTAGTCGAGCGGCCGGGCATGGATAATAAACGGGCATTAAATAGTATACCGAAGCTATGGATTACATCATTAGATGTACTGGTAGGGGAGCATTCTGCCGCCGGTGAAGCATGACACGACAAGTGCATGTGGAGGTTGCAGAAAAGCAAATGTAGGCATAAGTAACGATAAGGCGGGAGAGAAACCCGCCCACCGAAAGACTAAGGTTTCCTGATCAACGCTAATCGGATCAGGGTTAGTCGGGGCCTAAGGATCAGCCGAAGGGCGATTTCCGATGGACAACAGGTTAATATTCCTGTACTTTTTACCACTGCGATGCAGTGACGGAGTAGTGACACTTCCGCGTTCTGACGGAATAGAACGTTAAAGGCCGTAGGTATAGATTGGGTTGTAAAGTACGCCCGGTTTGCTGAAAGCTGATAGTACCCAAAGCCCTCGGGTGGCGGGATAGTGAAGGTAATCAGACTTCCAAGAAAACCTGCTAAGCTTCAGGTGGTAAAAACCCGTACCGTAAACCGACACAGGTAGTCGAGGAGAGAATCCTAAGGTGCTCGAGTGATTCATGGCTAAGGAACTCGGCAAAATGGCCCTGTAACTTCGGGAGAAGGGGCGCTGTCAGCAATGGCAGCCGCAGTGAAAAGGCCCAGGCGACTGTTTAACAAAAACACATGGCTTTGCAAAATCGAAAGATGACGTATAAGGCCTGACACCTGCCCGGTGCTGGAAGGTTAAGAGGGGATGTTAGTCGCAAGGCGAAGCATTGAATCGAAGCCCCAGTAAACGGCGGCCGTAACTATAACGGTCCTAAGGTAGCGAAATTCCTTGTCGGGTAAGTTCCGACCTGCACGAATGGTGTAACGATCTGGGCGCTGTCTCAGCCATGAGCTCGGTGAAATTGTGGTATCGGTGAAGACGCCGGTTACCCGCAACGGGACGGAAAGACCCCATGCACCTTCACTACAACTTAACATTGATATCGGATACAGGATGTGTAGGATAGGCGGGAGGCCGCGAAGCGGGTTCGCTAGGACTCGTGGAGCCAACCTTGAAATACCGCCCTTTCTGTATCTGGTGTCTAACCCGGTAACGCCGGGGACATTGTTTGGCGGGTAGTTTGACTGGGGTGGTCGCCTCCAAAAAGGTAACGGAGGCTTTCAAAGGTAAGCTCAGTACGCTTGGTAACCGTACGGGGAGTGCAATAGCATAAGCTTGCTTGACAGTGAGGCAGACAAGCCGAGCTGGGTCGAAAGACGGATATAGTGATCCGGTGGTTCTGCATGGAAGGGCCATCGCTCAAAGGATAAAAGGTACGCTGGGGATAACAGGCTGATCTCCCCCAAGAGCTCATATCGACGGGGAGGTTTGGCACCTCGATGTCGGCTCGTCACATCCTGGGGCTGGAGAAGGTCCCAAGGGTTCGGCTGTTCGCCGATTAAAGTGGCACGCGAGCTGGGTTCAGAACGTCGCGAGACAGTTCGGTCCCTATCTGTTGTGGGCGCAGGAAGTTTGAGTGGGGCTGACCTTAGTACGAGAGGACCGGGTTGGACAAGCCTCTAGTGAATCTGTTATGACGCCAGTTGTACTGCAGAGTAGCTACGCTTGGAATAGATAAGCGCTGAAAGCATCTAAGTGCGAAACTAGCCACAAGATGAGACTTCCATTGAGGGTCGTGGTAGACTACCACGTTGATAGGTTACAGGTGTAAAGGTGGTGACATCATAGCCGAGTAATACTAATTGCCCGAAGCTTTCTTCGTCAACAGATCAGGTGCTGCATTCTTTCCGGATGCAGCACCACAATCAAAAACAATCAGCTGTGTCTTTTCAGCCATCAATCACTTCTTTCAATACTATGTCATTGTTGTATAGTCAGCGTCTTTAGCTACGGGATACCCGGATCTGAAAACCCGCAACGAAAAACAACATTAAAAATATTCAGGTGCCTATATCGGCGGTGTCCACCTCTTCCCATTCCGAACAGAGAAGTTAAGCCCGCCAGAGCCAATGGTACTGCGGTAACACGTGGGAGAGTAGGTCGGCGCCAACTCTTATCAATTACCCCCTCTAGGTCCATCCTACGAGGGGGTTTTTGCTTTTACAAACTTTGGAAATCCTGTAGGCTCACTCCGTACTCCATACAAAGAGCTACTGCCCCTTTGGGGAATGCAGTAGCTCTTTGTATTGGTAAGTAGGCTAGCTTAAGCAGGCAGGCCCGCCAAGAGCTTCTCCGGTGACACCGGTAAGTCCCGTACCCGGATCCCCGTGGCATGGTATACCGCATTCACCACCGCTGCCGCCATCCCCGTAATCCCTATCTCCCCTATACCGCGTGAACCAATCGGCGAAATAATAGTGTCTGGCTGGTCATCAAAAAGCTTTTAAGGTTATGACCGGGAATAACATAACATCATGCTCGTTCCTATTATACATGATAGTTTTTCATAACATAAAGATTCAAGCTGTAGGAGTATCAAGTGATTTGTTGACTAATCATTTAAGCTAACATAGCATATAAACAGAAGAGCCATCTTATTTTTGTATAAGACGGCTCTTCTGTTTATGAGTGTAAATTTTTTAGGACTACTTTATTTCTCTGTTGTTTTTAGATTTATAATTAAGCCCAGAGTAGTTTGAAATTCGCTAATTCGTTGGTTAGTTACTAATCGGCCAGTATTAGTGTTACGTTCACTAGTGGTGATGGCGACACCTGTTGGTGTAGCAACATAGTTTTCACGTAATGCAATGCCAATTACTTTACCAAAGTTATAACGTAAGCCCACGCTGCCCGCATAAGCAAATGCTGTTGATTTTGAACTACTTTGTGTAAAAGATTCAATTTGCTGACCATTGTAGTTGGTTAAATATACTTTAATTTCCGGTGTGGAAAGGCTTTTTACTACACCAGCCATTGCACGTAAATCTAAGTTAAAGCCTTTGTAGGTAAATGTGTATTGAGGTCCTAGCAATGCGTTGATATTATGGTAACGGTTGCTAGCTGTAACTGTAGATTGATAAGAACCAAAGTTTTCTCGGTAACCGTTAGAAAGGTTTGTTTCATCATCAGAGTTTAGCTGACCTTGATCTTGAAAAGAAACCAAGCCAGCTATGGCCAAGTTCTTATAAAAGTAGTATGCACCATCAATTGCAAATACAGGACCTTTTTTAGCAAAGCCAGCTTTATTATTAGGGCTAGTAGTAGTGCCATAATCAGCTTGCTTGAATTCACTATATGGATTCATAACACCTGCCGATATACCTATATAAGTTTTAACCTGTTGGGCTCTTGCAGTAAGGCTCAGCATTATGCAGCCAAATAGTGATAGTGTAGATAGAACTTTTTTCATGTTCAAAGTTAACGATGGTATAATTTAATTATTGGGGGAAGTTGTTAAATTTAGTTAAACTACGACTAGCTTTTAATCGAATAAATATTATTCATTAAGCACGGTAAACTGAAAAGCAAGAGGATCAAAGTTTCTTATCAATTCTTCTATGAGAGTCTGTCCCCATTTTACGTAGAAGAGGCCAAAGTTTTCTTGTCTTTCCTGTAAACTATTTTTGGGGAACAACTCTGTTTTAATAGCATCTATTTGTTGCAAACGGACATCATAGTTATGCTTTTCAGCTTTCAACAACTTTTTTTCCAAGTTGTCCATTGCATTTTTTAATCGAGCTTGTACAGCGCTGGTTGAAGGTTCAAGCGTAGGATCAATTTTGTGAGCCCGTAATTTTATCTTCTCAAAAATACATTGCAATTCGCGCCATTCTTCTTTAAGTGATAAGTCATGCTGCGAATGATTTTTTATCCAGGTAGTTTTAATGTTATCAGGGCTAGTAAATAACTGAGCTGGACTTATTTCCATCTTCTGTATTTTTGCTACCATTTCTTTACGAATAAGCAGGCCCGAGTTTCGCAATATCAGAATAGGGAAAGCAACTTGGTAATAGTCGAAATTAGCTTTTAGCTGCAACCAATATACCACTTCTGCACCACCGCCAATATAGGCAATGTTGGGTAGTATATACTCCTGATACAATGGGCGCATAGTTACGTTCGGACTAAATCGTTCAGGATAGTTGCTGATTTCTTGTTTCAGTTCATCTGCAGTAAAACTGATGTCTGTATTTAGTACTTGGTAGGCACTGCCATTATAAACAATACGTTCGCGTAAATTGTCGAGCAAATAAAAGAAGTTGATTTCGCGAGGATTTACCTGAGTATGTACACCTAAATTTTGAAGTTGCTCACTGCTGGATGTAATTTGCTTATAGCTGTTTTGCTCCAGTATATCTTGCGTGATAATACCAGCAAACTGCTTTTTTAATTGCGGATGATCAGCGTCTACTACAATCAACCCATATTGTCCAAATAGTGCATTAACTAAATAGCGGGTAGCATCGGCTAATTTGTTAAATTTACCATAAGCCGTTTCTACTATAGCAGCCAGTTCAGAGGCATAGCCTTCCAAACCTAAAATGCCTTTGTATTGGTTTAAGCAATCACGAAAAGTTTTCAGGTTCAAACGGCCTGTAGCGCCCGTGGCTGACTCGTTCCATTGTATTTTTTTGTGCCCGATGTTGGTGTAATTAATTTCAGCAAAATCGTGGTCTTCAGATGCCATCCAGTAAACCGGCACAAAGTTTTTGTCTGGAAATGCAGCTTTTAACTGACGTGCCAGCTTAATAGCCGTTACTATTTTATAAATAAAATAAAGCGGGCCTGTAAAAACATTAAGCTGATGGCCCGTAGTTATAGTATAAGTATGATCTGCTTGTAGTAAATCAATATTAGCTTTTACCGGCTGGGCAAAAGGATATTCAACATCGGCATTCTTAAAGTATTGCTCGGTAAGAACTTCACTCAGTAATTGACGATTAGCCGTTACCTTCTTGTTTTCGAATAGCTCAGCAAAGCCTTTTAAATCGGGACGATAGCTGTAGAATGATCTTAGTTCGGGCACATCGTTCAGGTAATCTGTTACCGTTTTTGAAAAGTAGCCAGTTTCTTGGTAATCAATACAGTTTGCGTCCATAGCGTCAAAAGTAGAAGCATTTTGTAATTATGCTTCTGTATGCACAATTATTTTACAATGTTTCCATAAAGGTCAAAATCTTCAGCGGTGTTAATTTTTACATTAACGAAACTGCCGGCAGTAGCATACTGCTGGGTAGCATCAATCAGTACTTCGTTATCCACCTCGGGTGAATCAAACTCAGTACGGCCTACCAGATAGCCATTATCTACTTTATCAATCAACACCTTGTAAGTATTACCTACTTTTTCCTGATTTTTTTCGTAAGATATGCCTTGCTGTAACTCCATTATGGCTTCTGTACGTTCCTGCTTAATATCTTCCGGAACATCATCTACCAAATCATAGGCATGAGTTTTTTCCTCGTGCGAATATGTAAAGCAGCCTAATCGGTCAAAACGGGTATCTTCAACCCATTGGTACATTTCTTCGAAATCCTGCATAGTTTCGCCAGGATAGCCGGTAATTAAGGTGGTACGCAAAGCTATGCCCGGTACTTTGTCGCGTATGCTGTTTACCAGATCAATTGTTTTTTGTTTATTAATACCCCGGCGCATAGATTTCAACATGTTATCTGTAATGTGCTGCAATGGCATGTCCAGATACTTGCAGATATTACTACGCTCGTTCATTGCATCTAATATTTCCATTGGGAAACCTGAAGGATAAGCATATTGTAAACGGATCCATTCAATGCCTTCTACATCGCTTAACCGGCGTAATAGCTCATCCAGGTTGCGCTTGCCGTACAAATCCAAGCCGTAGTAGGTTAAATCTTGCGCAATCAAAATCAGTTCGCGGGTACCTTGCTTAGCCAAATTTTTAGCTTGGTTCACCAATTGCTCCATAGGCGTACTTGCGTGTTTACCACGCATAAGCGGGATGGCACAAAAGGAGCAGGGGCGGTTACAACCTTCAGCTATTTTAAAATAAGCAAAATGTGAAGGCGTAGTCAGCATACGTTCGCCCAGCAATTCGTATTTATAATCGGCGCCCATGTTTTGCAGAACGTTCTGCAATTCGTTGGTGCCGAAATATGCATCCACATTCGGTATTTCAGCTTCTAATTCGGGCTTATAACGTTCAGAAAGGCAACCGGTTACAATAACCTTAGCTATTTTGCCTTGCTCTTTTAGCTCGCTATATTGCAGTATGGTATCGATAGATTCCTGTTTGGCATTGTCAATAAAGCCACAGGTATTAATCACTACCGTATCATTACTGCTTAAAATCTGCGATTCATGTACCACATCAATCTGATTGCCTTTAAGCTGGCCCATCAGTATTTCAGAATCGTACACGTTTTTAGAACAACCTAATGTAATCACATTAACCCTAGGCTTAACTGCTGGTGCGGGCTGCTTAACTATCTTAGTCTTCATCTATGCTTCTCTCACACGTCAGTACAAAATACTAACGTAAATCCTTTTTTACTTCTTAAACAAACTATCTACAAACGCTTTACGGTCAAATAGCTGTAAATCGTTCATGCTTTCACCTACGCCAATATATTTAACCGGAATTTTAAATTGGTCAGATATACCAATTACTACACCACCTTTGGCGGTTCCATCTAACTTGGTTAAAGCCAATGCATTTACTGCTGTAGCTTCCGTAAACTGTTTGCATTGCTCAATAGCATTTTGTCCGGTTGAGGCATCCAGCACCAACAAAATTTCATGCGGTGCACCCGGTATTACCTTTTGCATTACGCTTTTAATTTTGGTAAGCTCGTTCATTAAGCCCACCTTGTTGTGCAAACGGCCTGCCGTGTCAATAATAGCTACGTCTTCCTGGTTGGCAACCGCTGATCGTAAAGTGTCGTAAGCTACTGATGCCGGGTCTGATCCCATTGCCTGGGCCACAACCCGAACTCCTACACGATCTCCCCAAAGCTGTATCTGGTCAACCGCAGCAGCACGAAAAGTATCGGCAGCGCCTAATACTACTTTGTTACCTGCTTGTTTCAGCTGGTGGGCCAACTTACCAATGGTGGTGGTTTTACCTACGCCGTTAACACCTACTACCATAATTACATAAGGCTTATGGTTGCCGTATTCAAAGTTTTGAAAATCGTTGCTGTTGTTTTCAGCCAGTAGGTGTTGTATTTCGTCGCGCAGTATAGTATTAAGTTCCGAAGTGCTTACATACTTATCGCGCGCTACGCGGGTCTGTATCCGATCAATAATCTTCAGCGTGGTAGTTACACCAACATCCGAAGTCACCAGCACTTCTTCCAAATCATCCAGCACTTCATCATCAACGGTTGATTTGCCAGCTATGGCTTTGGTGAATTTTGAAAAAAGATTGGCTTTGGTTTTTTCTAAACCGGTATCCAGAGCCTCCTGTTGCTGAGGCGTACTTTCCTTTTTCTTAAAAAAATCAAATAATCCCATAATTCAGATGTGCAGATTAATGAATGTGCAGTTGCACAAATATACGTAAAACCTATAGCCCTATAAAAGAGGAGTGGGGTAAGCGCCTAAAAAATGAATGCTTAATGATAATAATGGGCAGCTTTTTACACCTGATTTGCTTAACAGAGCTTTCCTAATTAAAAAAGCTTAAAGTAAAGGGTATAAAAAAAGCCCTCCTGCAATTACAAGACGGCTTTTAATGATTAACAGGAAATAATCAATTAAGCTTTAGCTTCGTTGATAGCATCCTTAACGTGATCGTTGTGTACGATTTGCTCTTTGAATGAGTAAGCACCGGTTTTTGGTGATTTCACCATGGTAATTACTTTAGAGTACTCTTTACCTTTACCGGTTTTCAGGGTTGCAACTACTTTCTTTGCCATTTCTTTGTGGTTATTGAGTTATTGCGTTACTAAGCTCTTAAGCATGCAGGTGTAAACACCTAGCAACTCAACAGCATCATTAACTTAAATAACTAAATTAATTACTTAATTTCTTTATGAACGGTTACTTTACGCAGTACAGGGTTGAATTTTTTCAACTCCAGGCGCTCGGTAGTATTTTTCTTGTTCTTGGTAGTAATGTAACGAGACATACCTGGCATACCGCTCTCTTTATGCTCGGTGCACTCTAATATTACCTGAACTCTGTTGCCTTTTTTTGCCATTGCTTTGGTTATTATGTGGTTAATGAGTTATTGAACGGCTGATGGATTGAGCTAAAAAAACTTACCCAATCAACTGATCAACCTCTCAACTACTATATGTATCCTTTTTTTACAAATTTGTTAATGCAAGCGGTTATACCGTTTTTGCTGATGGTTTTAACAGCTGAAGTTGATACTTTCAGGGTAATCCATTTATCTTCTTCAGGGATATAAAATTTTTTAAGCTTCAGGTTAGGATAAAATTTGCGTTTGGTCTTTACGTTTGAATTAGAAACGTTATGGCCATTCATTGCGCTTTTTCCTGTTAAATCACAGATTCTTGACATGACAAAACTTTTAATTGTAATTCTCTTCCAAAAAGAGTTTGCAAATATCAAGTTTTTTCATCACAAATTCAATAGTGTAGCAAAAATATTTTATAAAAGATATCCACATTTATATAACCTGTTGTACAGGCAGACTCTAAAATAGATCTGGTTGTACGTGCATGATATATTTAAAGCGTAGCTGTAAACATATCTGTTTTTTACAGTTTATTATTATATACACCTATTGGTAATTTATTAATTTACGCCACCATTATAACCAACTATGAAAATATCATCTTTTACCGAATACCAGCATATTTACCAGCAGAGTGTTGAACAGCCTGAACAGTTTTGGGCTGATGTGGCCGACCAATACTACTGGCGTAAAAAGTGGGATAAGACCTTAGAGTGGAACTTTAAAGAGCCTAATATTAAATGGTTTCAGGGCGGTAAGCTTAACATTACTGAAAGCTGTTTAGATCGTCATCTGGAAACTAACGCTGACACGCCAGCTATTATTTGGGAACCGAATGACCCGACAGAAGCACACAGGGTTTTAACCTATAAGCAGTTGCACGATAAAGTGTGTCAGTTTGCCAACGTATTAAAAAATAATGGTGCTAAAAAAGGCGACCGTATCTGCATTTATATGCCTATGGTGCCCGAGTTGGCTATTGCTGTACTGGCATCTGCCCGCATCGGGGCTGTGCATTCCGTAGTATTCGGTGGTTTTTCTGCCCAATCTATTGCCGACCGTATCAAGGATGCAGAGTGTAATATAGTCATTACAGCTGATGGTGGTTTCCGTGGTGCTAAAGATTTGCCGCTTAAAAGCGTGATTGATGATGCTTTGGTACAGTGTCCATCGGTAAAACGTGTAATTGTGCTTACCCGCAGCCATACGCCAGTATCTATGATTAAGGGGCGTGATGTATGGTGGGAAGATGAGGTGAAAAAAGTAGAAACCCAAGGTAACCCGGCTTGCCCTGCTGAAGAGATGGATGCTGAGGATATGCTGTTTATCTTGTATACATCAGGTTCTACCGGTAAGCCTAAAGGCGTAGTGCATACATGCGGAGGCTATATGGTATATACGGGTTATACTTTTGCTACGGCTTTTCAGTATGAACCGGGGGAGGTATATTTCTGTACGGCAGATATTGGCTGGATTACAGGGCACTCTTATATTGTATATGGCCCGCTTAGCCAAGGTGCTACAGCACTGATGTTTGAAGGGGTACCTACCTGGCCGGATGCCGGCCGTTTGTGGGATATTGTGCAAAAGTTCAAAGTAAATATACTGTACACCGCACCAACAGCCATCCGTTCGCTGATGGGTTTTGGTACCGACATCGTTAATAAATATGATTTAAGTTCATTGACCAAACTAGGTTCGGTAGGAGAGCCATTGAATGAAGAAGCCTGGCATTGGTTTGATGAAAACATAGGTCATGGCCATTGCCCTATTGTAGATACCTGGTGGCAAACCGAAACAGGCGGTTTCATGATTTCGCCTATTGCCAATGTTACGCCACTAAAGCCTGGTTATGCCAGCTTGCCTTTACCAGGTGTACAGCCTATTTTGGTAGATGAAAACGGTCAGGAGATTCAAGGCAATAACGTAAGTGGTAACTTATGTATCAAGTTTCCGTGGCCGGGCATGTTGCGTACTACCTATGGCGATCATGAGCGCTGCCGCCAAACTTATTTTTCTACTTACCCTGACTTATATTTTACCGGCGATGGTTGTTTGCGTGATGAAGATGGTTATTATCGTATCACGGGCCGGGTGGATGATGTACTGAATGTATCTGGTCACCGCATAGGTACGGCCGAAGTAGAAAACGCTATTAATATGCATAGCAGCGTAGTTGAATCAGCCGTAGTGGGTTATCCGCATGAAATTAAAGGTCAAGGCGTTTACGCGTTTGTGATTAGCCCAGAAAAACACGAGAGTGAAGAGTTGACACGTAAGGATATTTTGATGACCGTAAGCCGCATCATCGGGCCTATTGCCAAGCCCGACAAAATCCAGTTTGTAACCGGTTTACCTAAAACCCGCTCAGGAAAAATTATGCGCCGCATACTGCGTAAAATTGCCGAGGGTGATACCAGTAACTTAGGCGATACTTCCACCTTGCTTGACCCATCGGTAGTAGATGAAATTAAGGATGGTGCTTTGTAAGTATTTTTGATTAAAAAAGCTTAATGCCTGTTTAGATTGATAATCTAAACAGGCATTTTAATTTAAAGTACATTTTAGGTGGTAGCTAGTGCGAAAATATGGATATGGAAAAAGTACTTACTGACAGAACAATGCCACCACTGCCAATGGTTTGTCAGTGTTACAGGGTGTTACACACTGAAACATGTAACACCTGTAACACTTTTCTTTATGCAGCTTTTTCCGTTGTATATGTTCATGGTGTTCATTCTGTTCATGAACGTTCACGTGTGTAAAAGTAAACATCTATTTAAACACCCTAAATAGCTAGCTTTATGTTCAATCAAACCAAATGTATTAAGGCTTGTTATATCTATACTAAACATTAAAGTTATGGACAAGTTAGAATTAAAAGGTGGCTGGAACGAGCTGAAAGGTAAAATCAAGCAAGCCTACGGCGATTTAACCGACGATGACTTAGCTCACGAAGAAGGTAAAGATGATGAAACCTTGGGCCGGTTACAACAAAAAACCGGTAAAACCCGAGATGAACTAGTAAAGTGGATTAATAGTTTATAAAAAGAAAAGGCCGGAAATACCGGCCTTTTCTTTTTTAGAATATTGTTAGTTATTTAGCAAGCGGTAATATAGGAGACTTCTCCTGCAAAAACATAAGCAATAAAAAAGCTGTTGTGAGCAGTATTGCCTTCAGGCGAATAGTTTATGCAGATACGTTCTATTATTAAATGTTTGGTGTTCATCTTTATTATAAGTTGGTTGCCTTTATCATCCCGTGCCTTTTCTATTTTAACGCATGAGGCCATTATTGATGCGGAGTGGGATAATGTATTAAAACCCATGCTAAAGCAAAAGTACCCGGATGCAACCGACGAAGATATACGTAAAGCACATTCGTATGCTTATGGAGGGAGTTTAGTAGCCGACATTGGTTACATTCCCGGAGGTGATGCCTACTTTACCGATCTGTTGCATTACGTACGTACCGGCGATTTTATAACCAATGTATTGCACGAAGCACAAAACTTAAATGAATACGCCTTTGCTTTAGGAACATTATCGCACTATGTAGCCGATCAGTACGGCCATTCGCTGGCTACGAATGTTACGGTGCCGGAAGTGTATCCGGTTTTAAAAAAGAAGTTCGGCAAAATAGTTACTTACGATGAAGATCATGTTTCGCACAGCCGTATGGAATTTGCTTATGATGCCGTACAAATAGGACGTAGCCACTATGCCTCGGCAGCTTACCATGATTTTATTGGGTTTAATATTGCCCGGCCTGTGTTGGAAAGGGCTTTTTTAAAGACCTACGGACAGGACTTAAATGAGGTATTCAAAAACTTTGATACAGCTATAGGGCGACTTCGATGGGGCGTAAAAGATTTATTTCCTGAACTAACCAAAAGAGCCTGGAAAGCCAACAAAAAGGAGATCAAAAAGGAGGATGCACGTTCCAGCTTACATCGGTTTAAATACAGAATGAGCCGGCGTATGTATAAGCAGGATTTTGGTAAAATTGATAACAAGCCCGACTTCTTAGCAAGAACCGTAGGCTTCATTGTCAGCATTCTCCCCAAAATAGGCCCATTGAAAACTCTTAAATTTGTTTATCCCGGACGAGATGGTGAAAAGCGGTTTATGCAGACTTTTGATACCATCGTGGTAAAATATACAGCCATGCTCAGGCAGGTGGATAATAATCAATATGCAGTATCTGATATTAATTTAGATACGGGTCATGCTACTACATCTGGAGATTATGGGCTGGCCGATGAAACTTATAGCAAATTGGTGCTTAACTTACAAAAAGAAGGCTTGCAATGTATGTCTGCTGAATTACAGCAAAATGTACTACAGTATTTTAGTAAAGTTAATCTGGATAAATTATTGAAAGACAAGCCCGAAAAAGCTGAGAAGTTAAAAGCAGGGCTAAAGCTGATCAAAAATGCCCATCCTGTTCCCATTAACCAGGTTTCCGTTACGAACGATTAGAATGCGAGATAACTAAAAAATATAAAGCCCTATGCTTTTGCACAGGCTAAAATTTAAATTGGTTTACTATCCAGTAAAGTTATCGTACCAGGTTTACTTAGCTAGTACAATTTTTAACAATTCAGCCAGCCAGCCTGGTGCCTCCAATGGGTACAAATGCCCTATGCCATGGGTAGTAATTAAACGAGTATTGGATGGTAAGTTAGGCATAACCTCGTCTGTAACCATTTCATAAGTAATAGCGGCATCATCTTTAGAGGCAATAACCGTTACCGGCATGGTCAAACTTTTAGTAAGATCGGCAATAGAATGGTTTATACCTTCCAAAGGCCACCAACGCCAGGTACTACCGTCGGCCATGTAGTTGGTGTCAATGGCTAAGGCATATTGCTCGGTACCAAGGGGCTGTATCGTATTTTTCTTGATGTTGTATGCAGCTGCCTCACCACTTGGATGATCAAGCATGCGTTGAATTTCCTTCTCTGGTATTTTTTCAAAAGTAGGAGGGGATGGGGCGAGCAAAACTAATTTTTTGATAGTATTGCCTGGGTTTGCCGCCATCTGCATGGCTATCTTACCACCCATCGAGTGGCCTATAAGCGTGTAATCTGTTATGCCTAAATATTGAAGCTGCTGCTCAATATCAGCTGCCATATTAGCTATGGAGGGCTTTTCTAAAGGAGCAGCACCACCAAAGCCAGGTAGGTTGATAGCCACACAACGATATTGGTCTGCTAACTTTTGAGCTACCCATTGCCAGGTTTGCGCGCTGCCGCCATAATAATGCAGAAACACCAATACCGGGCCGTTATTGCCCCATTGCACAACTTTATCAGTTGAAAAAGGATTTTCCATATAGATACAATAAAAAAGCCGGCCTTTATGTTTGCATAAAGGCCGGCCTATAAATAATTGATTTTACAAATTATTCGCTGTCACGAAGTGCTTTCACACGGTCGTGAGCTAATTTTTGTTCTTCAGCTTGTTTAGATACAGTTTGCACTAAATCAGCTGATAATTCGCTGTCTGGTGCTAATGCACTTTTGTAAGCTGATTTCATAGCGTCTTCGCCACGTTCGCATTCTTGCAGAATTGATTTACGGTCATGACCAGTAAAGGTTCCTTTTACGTCAATCCATGCACGGTGAATAGTACCGCTGATGCTGTTACCAGTTTCTGCACTGCCACCGCTTTGGGTTACTGCAGCTGTTAATTCTTGTACGTTTTTACGGCTTTGTGAGCTGTATTCTTCAAACAACGATTTCAAATCGCTGTCGCCATTGCCTAATTCACTTATTGAACGTTCAAAACCTTTAATACGGTCGTTGTTAATTTCAAGTAGATCATTTAATACTTCTACTGATTTTTCTGATGTTGCCATAGCTAGATAATGTTTTATGCCTACTATAACTCATTTATGTAGCTTGTGGTTTTAGCTCTTTTAATTTAAATTATAAAAAATTTATTCATCTATTGAATAGAGACGACACCTTCAAAGGAGCGCTTGGTACCTTGTGGGGAGAAGCAGGCAATCATCTCTTCAGCTTTGTTTACCATGTTTTCTGAACCAATAAAGATCGCTGAACGCTGATGCGGCTCTTTGACTTCCAGCTCCAAGATGCGCTCATAACCGTTCGAGGCCTTGCCACCGGCCTGCTCTACTAAAAAGGCCATCGGGTTACACTCATATACCAAGCGCAGCTTACCCAAAGGTGCATGTGCCGTCATGGGGTACATGTAAATGCCGCCTTTCACCAAGCTGCGGTGCAGATCGGCTACCATCGAGCCAGTGTAGCGTGAGGTGTAGGGGCGGTGTGTTTTGGCATCCTCTACCTGGCAGTACTTGATGTACTTTTTGACGCCATCCGGAAAATGCGCGTAGTAACCCTCGTTGATGGAGTAAATGTTGCCTTCTTTAGGCATTTGCATGTGAGGGTGCGACAGGCAGAACTCGCCAATAGAAGGGTCCAGGGTAAAGCCGTTTACGCCTTTGCCGGTGGTATAGACCAGCATGGTCGAGGAGCCATAGATGATGTAACCTGCTGCGATCTGATCGGTGCCGCGCTGCAACACGTCCTCTAACGTTGCTCTGCCTTCGGTAGACTTTCTGCGGTAAATGGAAAAGATGGTACCTACTGAAACGTTAACGTCGATGTTAGAAGAGCCATCCAGTGGATCAATGGCTACGATGTACTTGGCATCTTGTGAGACTTCGTTGTCAATGTACACGCAGTCTTCGTTCTCTTCGCTCACTACGATGCAGCACTCGCCACCGGAGGTCAGGGCCGAGATGAACTGTTCATTGGCATAGATGTCGAGCATCTTCTGTCCTTCGCCCTGGATGTTCACGGAGCCGGCATCACCCAGGATGTTAGCCAGACCTGCTTTATTCACTTCGCGGTTGACGATCTTGGCGGCAATGCCGATGTCACGCAGCAAACGCGAGAGCTCACCTTTGGCATACGGATGATCGGCCTGCTTTTCAATGATGAACTGCCCTAACGTCTTGATTGATTTCATAGGTTTGGTTTTTGATAGGTTTAATAATGGTTAATGTGCAATATATCTATTGCTGATTCAATAATTTGTAGTGCTAATCATGTATCCTACAATATTGTGTATGATAGATAATTTGAAAACGGTTTGTAGCTCTTGAAAGTTGAGTATCGTGCTATAAGATGTGAACCGTGCTTTTATCCACTCCAGTACCTAATTGTACAGGCTTGGATAACTTTTTTGCATTGCTGTTACTAATTTTAATATTGCTGGTTTTAGTACCTGTAGCGGCAACCAATGTTGTTGTTTCGTTGCTGTACTGGATATTATCAGCAGTAATATTTTGGCTATTATCTAACTTCATTAACGTTTTTTCCGGCGAAATGATTTTAACATTTTTCAGCACAATTTCTGAAGCTTCAGTAGCTACAATGGGTTGCTGAGCCGAAATAACCACATCTGACAAGTTGATATGGTTAACCGGCATTTCTGGTAAGCCGGTAATAGATATTGCTGTTTTTGCATTGTTGCAATATACATGGCTAATGTAAAAATCTTGGAATTTCGGGGTTAAGTTGGTTACGGGTACTACTTTGTTTTGGTTTGTGCCATTATCTTCATAATAGGTGCTGAACAAGATTGCTTCGTTCAGAATATCATGCATAAATACATTATCAATGTAAATGTTATGCACCAGTCCACCTCTTCCACGATTACTTTTTACCCGAATGCCAATATCAGTATTTACATAATTGCAATTGGTTACATACACGTTGTTCATGCCACCATCCGTGTTGCTGCCTATCACAAAGCCCCCATGCGCATGGTATACAATACAATCGGCTATAACAACATTCTGCAACCCGGCTTCATCAGCGTTAGCATTTTTATTAGTGCTCGATTTCATGCAAATACCATCATCACCGGCATTAACAGTGCAATGATAAATTACAGCATTTTTACAGGCCGATAAATCAATGCCATCACCATTTTGAGCATAATACTCGTTATTGATAGTTACATTTCTGATAATTAGGTTGTTGCAGTTGTTAGGGTTTAGGGCAAACATGGGCGAGTTCTTAAAGGTTGGCCCATCAATCAGCACGTTTTTACTATTGCTGATAACCACCAAATTGGGGCGCAAAAAATCACGCGCAGGCAAGTAGTCATCAGGTTTTAAGTTGGGTTTGCCTTTTAAACCTTTTACATAAGCTTCGCCTTCCAAGCCTTCTTTGGTAGGCCAGTACATACTGCCATCAGTACTTACTACACCGCCCGATTTAGTAAGATCATTCCACAAAGCAGGAGCTGCTTTGCTTTTTTTCAGAGGTCGCCAGGTATCGCCCGAGCCGTCGTAAATACCTTCGCCAGTTAAGCCTACATTTTCCAGATTATTGCCCGATATTAACCTTTGTACTTTATTATCTGCTAAAATGGGATATATAGCATGATCTGGACTGAATATAATCAGCGCACCTCGGTCGGCATGCAAGTTTACATTACTTTGCAGCACTATAGGTCCGGTAAGCCATAGCCCAGGCGGGATGTGAACGGTACCACCGCCTGCGGCAGAACAAGCTGTAATAGCTTTTCTTATAGCTTCGGTATTTAAATATTCGCCGTTGCTTACCGCTCCATAATCCTGAATATTATATGTTTTGCCGTTAAAATGCGGTTCTGTTAATGCTGGCATTTTAAACGGCGCATGCGTTAAATAGTAATTCATATCGGGCACTGTACCATCCTGTGCAGCAGCCTTAAAAAAATGCGCAAGCACCAAAGCACCTGTCAGTGCCAGATGTTTTAAAGAAAGTTTCATAAGACGGGTTTATAATTTCAAAGTAAACCTAAAATTAAAAATCCCGTGTTTATGCATGCCAGAGTTTATTTTTTCACGGAAACGATTGCGTAAATATTGATTTACAGGAGAATAACTAAGGCGTTTAATGAGGTCGGAGTTGGGGAGCCGAGTTTCTTAAAATTAATTCAGTTGCTAACTGCTCGGTTTTATACTCGTAAATAGGGCGTTTGCTTTCAATAGTTTTAATCAACAGCTCGGTGGCTGTTTGCCCGATCTGGAAAGCGGGTTGCCGTACAACGGTAAGCGGCGGATCAAAAAGTTCGGCTACGTTCGAGTTGGTAAAACCCACAACGGCTATATCATCCGGTATTTTCATCCCCAGTTTTTTAATGCCTGCAATGAAAGTGGTCGTTAATTTATCTCCGGCAATAAAAATAGCTTCCGGTCGGTTGGGCTGACTAAACAGTTCACGAATAGCTGCTTCTACTTCTTCCAATACCATCCCGCCACGGTTACAGTGTTTAACATAATCAGGTATAAACGCAATATGGTGTTTAGCTAAGGCTGCTGTAAAGCCGTTTAGTCTGTCGCGACTAATCAGCAGATTGTCGGAACTGGTTAAATGAGCGATTCTAGTATAACCTGATTGAATAAGGAGTTCAGTAGCTTCAAAAGCACCTTGGTAATTGTTGGCGATTACCTTATGGGTATTAATTTCAGGTGCAATACGGTCGAAAAACACGATTGGGAAACCTTTTTCGTGCAAATATTGGTAAGGTGTAATGTCGGTAGTTTCAGCCGATAGAGATACCAGCAAGCCATCTACATGCCTGGATAAAAGGTGTTGTACATTGGCGGCCTCACGCGCTGCCGACTCATGAGTTTGTGTTATGATGACATGGTAACCTGAATTATAAGCGATAGATTCAATGCCATTAATAGCTTGAGAAAAGTAACTGTTAGCTACTTCGCACACCACCACACCTATAGAATGGCTTTTTTGCTCTTTTAAGCTTAACGCAATAGGATTGGGGCGATAATTTACTTTTTCAGCGTACTCCAATACCAGCTTTTTGGTTTCACTTCCTATTTCATAACTACCGTTTAACGCTCTTGAAACGGTAGATGTGGAAAGGCCAAGTGCTTTGGCAATATCTTTTATGGTGTACGATTGGAACATAATTGGTGGCTAAATTTAAGTTAAAATAACAAAATGTCCTAACCGCTCATGTCTGGTAAGCTAAGGTTCTGGTTTAATGAGGGTTCTTGAAAGAATTTCTATTGTACAAACCTTAGTACTACAAAAGTCTGTCAGTAAGCTAAATAACTATAAGTTAATTTGAAGGCGAAAATTTTGCTATTCAAATGCAAACGTTTCCGGGAACGTTTGCATACTTTTTATGCTGTATAAATTTCTTTTATTTATACAGAGTAGTTAATCTTGTTAAGCATTCGAATAGTATAGCTGAATAACCAACAGATTGTACTGAAGCCAGATACTTATAAACCAATTATTAAATTTTAACCAAGCGTACTTGAACCCGTGTAGTTGCCCTGAAAAGGAATAGGCTATGCTGTTGATTATGTGCTGCTGTTTACCTGAAACCACTTAAATTATGAATAAATTTTTACTTAATTTATGCTTACTGTTGCTGTGTTGCACTGCAGCGTGGGCACAAACCCGGCAGATTACCGGTAAGGTAACTGAAAAAGACTCCAAAGAGCCTGTTGTTGGAGCCACCGTATCCATACGAGGTACAACCTCCGGAACACAAACAGCCGTTGATGGAACTTACAAATTGAATGTGCCCGATAGAGCCGGTGTTGTTGTTGTTATCCGTTACGTTGGCTTTAAGCAACAGGAATTTACCTTAACTGCTGGCCAAACAACCATTAACGCTGCGCTTGAAAATGATTCGAGGCAGTTGGATGAAGTAGTGGCTATTGGTTATCAAACAGTAAAGCGCCGTGACGTAAACGGTGCAGTATCCTCAGTAAATGCCACTCAGTTAAAAGACATTCCGGTTACCTCGTTAGGTGAAGCATTGGCTGGTCGTTTAGCTGGTGTGCAAATTACCCAGTCAGAAGGTTCGCCGGATGCGGCAGTGCGGGTATTGGTACGTGGTGGTGGTTCTATCACCCAAAATAACGATCCATTGTACGTAATTGATGGGGTGCAGGTAGAAAACGGCTTGTCCACTTTATCACCGCAAGATATACAATCGATTGATGTGCTGAAAGATGCGGCTTCAACGGCTATTTATGGTGCTCGTGGAGCTAATGGTGTAGTAATAATAACTACTAAAGGTGGTCGTGAACAACCTACTACAGTTACTTACAACGGCCGCGTAGGTTTTAAAAGTCTAGCACGCGAGTTACAGGTTCTAAATCCATATGATTTTGTGCTTTATCAATATGAACGCAGCCGGGGTAACGCTACCGACAGTACCAGTTTTGCTAATGATTACGGTAATGATTTTGGAGCGCTTTCCCGGTTTCAGAGCGTGCCTTTTGTGGATTGGCAGAAAAAAACTTTGGGTAGAACCGGCTTCCAGCAGCAACATAATATTAGTATAACTGGTGGAAGCAAAAGTACGCAGTTTAACCTGAGCTTTACCGATGACAACCAAAACGAAACGGTAATCAATTCGATGTATGATCGTAAACTGATTAACTTCCGTATGGATCATACGGCGAGCAGCAAGTTCAGATTTGGTTTTAATGCTCGCTATAATGCACAAGCGGTTAGTGGCGCAGGTACTTCCAGTACACAAGGTTCTACTTATAACAATCTACGGAACACCATCAAATACCGTCCGTTTGATGTACCAGGCATTCCTGACGATCAGGTAGATCCAACACTCTATGCAGAAAGTAATGCAGCCGGTAATAACCTTGGCGTATTAAATCCTATAGTTAACTCCAATGCTCAATACCGAAAAAACTATACTTATGTAACTGATTTGAACGGGTACCTAAACTATACTTTCAACAAGTATCTGTCTTTCCGTTCTACATTAGGGGTTGATTTTAACCGTCAAAAGTTAAACTCATTTGATGACGCCATTACCTTCAATGCGCGCATTAATGGCAGCGGACAACCATTGGCAGGTATCAACCAGATTAATACCAATACGCTTGATTTATCAAACGTGTTAACCTTTAATAATTCAGCAGCTAATCCTAAACATCATGATGTTAATTTAATTATAGGTAACGAATTTTATAATCTGCATTCTGATGGGCTAAACAACCAATTTAAATTATTTCCGGCAGGCATCAGTGCTGAGTCTGCATTAAATCAGCTTAATCAGGGTACTATTATACCAGGTTATCCAACCGTCAGCAATTCAACCTCTCATTTGTTGTCTTTCTTTGCTCGCGGTAATTATACGTTGGATAAAAAATATACAGCAACCTTTACTATGCGTGCTGATGGTTCTTCAAAGTTTGCTCCCGGCCATCAATGGGGTTATTTCCCATCAGGCTCCCTGACCTGGCGTGTTTCTGAAGAGAATTTTATGAAGAATATCACAGCTATTTCTGATTTGAAATTGCGATTAAGCTATGGTACATCAGGTAACAACCGTATTGCCGATTACCTGACGCAAACTTTATACAACACCGGCACTAACACGTTATATACTTTAAATGAAAGTACTACCAGTATAGGTATTGCACCAACCAACCTGGTAAACCAAAAATTGAAATGGGAAACTACTGCTTCTACCAATATTGGGTTAGATTTTGGTATGATTAATAACAAGATTCAGGTATCGTTAGATGCTTATCAGGGGACTACCCGCAACCTTTTGATTAGTGTACCTGTACCAACCAGTTCGGGTTATACTACCCAACTGCAAAACGTAGGTAAAACACAAAATCGGGGAGTTGAAGCACAGTTTAATGCTTACATTATTCAAAGTAAATCATTTAGCTGGTCGGCCAACTTTAACGTAGCTTACAATGTGAACAAAGTATTGGCACTGGCTCCAGGACAAGATTCATACTTTGCTTACTCAGGTTGGGGTGTTTCTGGCCAGCCAGCCGATTTCATTGTACAAGTTGGTAAACCGGTAGGTAGCGTTTATGGCTATGTAAGCGATGGCTTCTATAAAACCTCTGATTTTAATTATAATGCAGCCACTAACCAGTACACTCTTAAATCAGGCGTGGTTGATCCATCTAAAACCATTGGTACAGCACAACCGGGTTTAGTAAGATATAAAGACCTGAACGGCGATGGGGTAATTACTTCAGCCGACCAAACTATACTGGGAAACACTAACCCTAAAATTACTGGTGGTTTAAACCAAATGTTTACTTACAAAGGTTTTGATGCTAGTATTTTTATCAATTTCCAAGCTGCCGCCAAGGTGTTAAATGCTTCGAAAATTGAATTTAGTAATGGCTATACCGCAAACACCAACTTATTAGGTACAGCTAAAGACCGCTGGCGCACCGTTGATGCCAACGGCAACGTTACCCAAAAGTTAGTTACGGTAAATGGTAGTACGGTAGCGGTAGGTGCAGCACCAGCCGTATTGGATGCCTTAAATGCTAATGCTAAAACATCAATACCTGTAACTGGTGCGGCAGCTTTCTATGTAACGTCTGATGATGTGGAAAATGCAGCTTTTGCCCGCGTTAACAACGTAACACTAGGGTATACCTTTAGTCCGGCGCTGTTAAGGAGAGTAAGCGTTAAAAAACTGCGGGTTTTTGTTACGGCCAACAATCTGGCTATTGTAACCAGCTATACTGGTTTTGACCCTGATGTAAATACCCGCCGTGCAACCCCGGTAACACCAGGTGTTGATTATTCTTCCTATCCACGCAGCCACACTTACCTGATGGGTGTAAATCTGACTCTGTAAACCTAATTAAAAAGTAACATCATGAAAAAAAGATATATATACCGTGTGCTTGTAATGGCAGTAGTACTTACTGCCGGCTCGGTTACTTCTTGTAAAAAATATTTAGATGAAAAGCCAGTAGCTTCTATTGGTACTGAAGATGCTTTTAGCAATGTAGCGAATGCTACAGAAACAGTATTGGGCGTTTATTCCAGACTGGCTGGTGATGCCGGCTATGGTACCCGTTTAAGTTTGTACTTCACAGTTGATCAGGATGAGATGTTAGGCCCGGCCAACAGCAGCGCGCCGGATAATGACCGCCGGGATATTGCGCGTTACGGGGCAACACCTAACAACGCGCAAATTGAATCGCCGTGGGAAAACTTGTACTCAGGTATTGAGCGAGCTAACAATTGTATTAAATACATTCCGCAGATGGGGGCTTATACCAGCGGCAGTACAAGCGATCAAGCTGCTTTGAAACGTTTGTATGGTGAGGCGCTTACCTTGCGTGCACAGTTTTATTTTGAACTGATTCGCAACTGGGGCGATGTACCAGCTTCTTTCATTCCTTCGGCAGATCAGTCCACTTTGTATTTAACCCGTGCTAACCGTAATACTATTTACGAGCAAATACTAGGTGATTTACTAACCGCCGAAACATTAGTGCCTTGGCGCACCGAGGTAAGTACACGTGATGAGCGTATTACTAAAGGAGCGGTTAAGGGGTTGCGGGCTCGTATAGCCTTATTTCGGGGTGGTTATTCATTACGTAATACATCCAGCCAGATGGAGCGGGATGCCGATTATTTAAAATATTACCAGATTGCCCACGATGAGTGTGCTGATTTAATGCAGCATCGTGAGCAGCATACGTTGAACACTAGCTTTCAAAACCTGTTTAAAAATTACGTAGATGCGCATACGCTTGATCCTACTTATGAAATTATGTTTGAAGTAGCTATGGGTGGCGGTGCCTCGGCTGCCGATAGTAAACTGGGCTATTATGATGGGCCTAGGGTAAATAACTTAGGTAGCTCGGCCTTGCTGGTGGTGCCTACTTACTTTTATGCTTTCGATCAGAACGATGCCCGCCGTGATGTGACTGTTGCTACTTATTTTACCAATGCCGATGGTACAAAAGTGCTGCAAAAACTTACCAGCGCTTGCAGCGGCAAATTCAGACGTGATTGGATTACTAATCCATCTATCTCGACAACTTCAGCGGCTCAGTACTTTGGCATCAACTGGCCTATCCTTCGTTTCTCTGACGTTCTGCTGATGTTTGCCGAAACCGATAACGAACTGAACAATGGGCCAACTTCTGCTGCTATTAATGCCTTTAATGAAGTTCGTACCCGTGGGTTTAGTGGTAACTCATCTTTGATTGGTACTACGCCTACTACGCACGATGCCTTCTTTAACGCTATTGTTAATGAACGTTCATTTGAGTTTGGCGGTGAAGGTATCCGTAAATATGATTTGATTCGATGGAATTTGCTAAACAGCGTAATCACTAAAACCCGGGCAAATTTAACCTTGATGTTGAACAGACAGGCGCCTTATGCTAACCTGCCACAATCCATGTATTATTTGAATAGTTCACAAACGTTGGTTTATGGTAATTCGCTGTACACAGCCACGCCAGCGGCTACGCCAACCAACAATACTAAAGTAAATTGGGTAAGTTCATTAAGTACAAGTTACATCACCAACGTGGCGCAATTGTTTACACCTAATCATGGTGAACTATTGCCAATACCATTACCGACTATGCAATCTAACCCATCGCTGGTACAGAACCCTGGTTATTAATCTGGTACGGCTAAGATTGCCATGTTGGTAATCTTAGCCATATAATTTATGTTAGCATGCATGACCTTTAAATAATGAGTTGCGATTAAGGTGTATAATATTTATGAAGTGGTTTTTGAAAAAATATAGTTTATCGTGTTTAGCTTTTACGTTGTTGGTGCTAACGGCTTTTACGTTTCCTCCGAAACATATTACCGTTTACCTGATTGGCGATTCTACGATGTCGGTTAAAGAAAAAAAAGCTTATCCTGAAACCGGGTGGGGGATGCCCTTCGTGGCTTTCATGGATTCTACCGTAACAATAGATAACCGGGCCAGAAATGGTCGCAGCACCAAGACGTTTATTACCGAAGGTTTGTGGCAGCCTGTAGCTGACCATGTACAAGCTGGCGATTATGTGCTGATTCAGTTCGGGCATAATGATGAGGTGAAAACCAAAGCCAGTTATGCTACCGAAAGTGAGTTTACCGCTAACTTAAACCGCTTTGTTAATGAGGTGCGTAGTAAAAAAGCTATCCCCATTTTATTGACCCCAGTAGCCCGGCGTAAGTTTGATGCTGGTGGTAAAATTGAAGATACGCATACTGTTTACGCACAGCTGGTACGTGATGTAGCTGCAAAAAACAATATTACCCTGATTGATTTGGATAAGCTTAGCATGGATATGTTGCATCAGTATGGACCAGAAACTTCTAAACTTTTATTTAATCATCTAACTCCTGGCGAGCATCCCAATTACCCTGATGGTAAGCAAGATGATACACACTTCAGTGAGCTAGGCGCGCGTAAAGTGGCCGAACTAGTATTGGCCGAAATCAGGAAAGTACAACCCGATTTGGCTGAGCATATTGTGAAACCTAAATCAGTAATTATTAAATGAAGTTTTTAGGTATTGTATTGACGCTTGAATTATTGGTTATACAGGCTATAGCCTTGCCCAAGCGCATAGTTGTAGCACAGGATGGAAGTGGTAATTACACAACAGTTCAGGCTGCGTTTGATGCTGTGCCGGCACATAACACAAAGCCGGTAGAAATTTATGTGAAAAAAGGTATTTATCAGGAGCGGCTGTTTTTGCCGGAAGGTAAAAGTTATATAACACTTACCGGTGAAGATAAAGATCGTACGATACTGACTTATAACAATCATACAGGCACTATCAGCCCTCAAGGTGATACTATAAACACCTACACTTCTGCTTCCTTTTTTGAGAATGCAGATAACTTCAAAGCTTCCAATCTGACCTTTCAAAATAATGCAGGATTCAGCGCCGGGCAAGCCGTAGCCGTTTATGCTTATGGTGATAAGCTGGTATTTGATAATTGTAATTTCAAAGGCTTTCAGGATGTGCTGTTTTGCAGTAATCCGGATAGCCACCAATATTATAAAAACTGCTATATTGAAGGTACTACCGACTTTATTTTCGGACCAGCAACCGTGCTATTTCAAAATTGTACCTTACATAGTAAAAAAAACTCGCATATTACGGCCGCATCTACTCCGCAAAACCATGCTTATGGTTTTGTTTTTATGCATTGTACTTTAACAGCTGATACTGGCTTGAACAGTGTATCACTTGGCAGACCTTGGAGGCCGTATGCCAGTGTTACTTATATTCATTGCAATATTGGACCGCATATTTTACCGGCAGGCTGGAACAATTGGAAAAACGCAGCCAACGAAAAAACAGCTCGTTTTGCTGAATACCAATGTACTGGCCCTGGTGCAGCTTTGCAAAACCGTGTGCCATGGGTGCATCAGCTTACGAGTGATGAAGCTAAAGCTTTTACGATTAATAATATTTTAAGCGGACCAGACCACTGGAACCCTTTAAAACAATAAAACCTTTATTTAGTAGAAAACAGTACCGATATGATAGACTTTAAAAAAGTTGCAGTTGCAGCCACCTTGTTTGCTGGCATGTTTAATTATGCTTCTGCACAAAATACAGCTTACTCCTGGAGCAATTTACCGAAAGTGAGTACGCCAACATTCAAGAAAGATACCATAAATATTACGCATTATGGCGCTAAACCTGATGGGCTTACGCTAAATACACAAAGCATAAACAAAGCTATTATGGCTTGTAGTGCCAAAGGCGGTGGTGTAGTGTTAGTGCCTGCAGGTTTATGGCTTACCGGACCTATTGAGTTAAAAAGCAATGTAAACTTGCATATTGACCGTGCTGCGCTGGTACAGTTTACTGATGATAAAAGCCAGTACCACTTAGTGGAGGGTAATTGGGAAGGCCATGCATCATACCGTAACCAATCACCTATATCGGGCACTAACCTGCAAAATATAGCTATCACTGGTGATGGTATTATTGACGGGCATGGTGAAGTTTGGCGGGCCATAGGCAAAGATCGGTTAACGGCAGATGAGTGGAAAGCTTTGGTAGCTTCAGGTGGTATGGTAAGTGAAAATGGTAAAAGCTGGTATCCTTCGGCTAGTTACCAAAAAGGTTTAACTACTCCAGAGGCTGGCTATATCAAACCAGGTTCATCCGTAAAAGATGTTGAACCGATGAAAGACTTTTTCAGGCCCAACATGCTGGTATTAACTAATTGCAAAAAGGTGTTATTGCAAGGCACTACCTTCCAGAATTCTCCAGCTTGGTGTTTACATACTTTATTGTGTGAAGATTTAACCTTACGCAATGTAAGAGTACGTAATCCGTGGAACGCTCAAAATGGAGACGCTATTGACGTAGAATCTTGTAAGAATATACTTATTGAAGGCAGCACGTTTGATGCTGGCGATGATGGCATTTGTGTGAAATCGGGTCGTGATGAAGAAGGCCGCCGCCGTGGTAAACCTACCGAAAATATGATTGTGCGTAATAACGTAGTATACCGCGCACATGGCGGTTTTGTAATTGGCAGTGAAATGTCGGGCGGAGCACGCAATATCTTTGTATCTGATTGTACTTTTATTGGTACCGATATTGGTCTGCGTTTTAAAACTACTCGCGGTCGCGGCGGTGTGGTTGAAAAAATCTACATCAAAAACATCGCTATGCGTGATATACTGCATGATGCCATTTTGTTTGATATGTACTACTCAGGTAAGTCGCCATCGGAAGAAGAAACAGTCGATAACTCTAAAATACCGGCAGTTACAGAAGCAACTCCACAATTCCGTGATTTTTATGTAAGTCATGTAGTATGCAATGGTGCTGATAATGGCTTACTGATTCGCGGCTTGCCGGAAATGAGCATTAAAGGTATTCATCTGGATAATATTGTGCTGAAAACCAATAAAGGCATTAATATTATTGAAGGTAAGGATGTAACCCTTCGCAATGTTTATGTGGAAAGTAAAAACACAGAACCATTGGTAAACATCAGCAACAGTAGTGAGGTAACTTTTGATGGTTTAAAATATGGTACTAACACCAACTTATTATTTAGCATTAGTGGTAGCAAATCTGGCCAGATAAAGGTGCTGAACACGGATGCCTCTAAAGCCAAAACCAAAGTAGAGTTTAAACGCGGTGCTGATGATAAGGCCCTGGTAGCAGCTAAATAAACGAACACTATAATGAAGAAGTTATTTGTACTTTTTGGCTGGATTTTAGTAGTGGGTAGGGCAGTTGCTCAGCCTGTAACCACCCCTGTACAGCTTACTGTGGCGCAAGATGGCAGCGGTAAATATAAAACCATACAGGAAGCTGTTAATGCTGTGCGCGATTTATCGCAACAGCAGGCAATCATTCACATCAAAAAAGGGGTTTATCATGAAAAGCTGGTCATACCAAGCTGGAAAACACATATTACATTAATAGGTGAAGATAAAGAGAACACCATCATCACCAATAATGATTACTCTGGCAAGCCAGTGCCCAGTGGCCATGATGCTATGGGTAAGGAAAAGATGAACACTTTTACTTCTTACACCGTGCTGGTACAAGGCAATGATTTTTGTGCTGAAAACCTGACTATCGAAAATAATGCGGGTAGAGTTGGGCAAGCGGTTGCTTTGCACGTGGAAGGCGACAAATGTATTATCAAAAATTGCCGTTTACTGGGTAATCAGGATACCCTTTATATGGCTACAAGCAACAGTCGGCAGTATTACGAAGGCTGTTACATTGAAGGCACTACCGATTTTATTTTTGGCGAAGCCACCGCTGTTTTTCAAAGCTGTACTATTAAAAGTTTACTGAATCGCTCTTATATTACAGCCGCTGCAACATCTCAGCAGCAGCAATATGGCTATGTACTGCTAGATTGTAAATTGATAGCAGATACTTCGGTACAAAAGCAGTTTTTGGGCAGACCGTGGCGGCCATATGCCAAAACAGTTTATATCCGTACGCAAATGGGTGCGCATATTATAGCCGAAGGATGGAACCCATGGAAAGGTGATGCTATGTTTCCCGAAAAGGAAAAAACTGCTTACTATGCTGAATATGGCAGTACAGGGCCAGGAGCTGATGTAAAAGGACGCGTAAGCTGGTCGCACCAACTTACCGCACACGAAGCCAAGCTTTATAATGTTCAAAATATATTAGCAGGACAAGATCACTGGAATCCGCAAAAGAATTAATGTAGCTGTAAAATGATGAGCAAGCCATGATGGTATAAGCAATCAGGAAGCAGCAGGATAGTGAGTTTTATTAAAGCCGTATATATTTACCATCCGCAGCAATGGATAAACAGGGTTATTGCGGGTGGTAAAAACCATTATAAACTAACAATTACTAACCTATAAGCGGTAAATAGTACTTCGGGAACGATTGCATAATTTATTCCAGGTAAACCCGATGATAAACCTTTAGAATATAGTTAAAATTGCACTAAGCACCATTTATAACTGTATAGTTGGATTGTCGTAAAGGTTAAGATTTATCCTTGTAACTGAATTATAAAGCTATAGCATCTATACATGAAAAAATATTTTCTGATAGCATTATTATCTTTTTTGAACTTAGGCTTGTGCCACGCGCAAACACAAACCTGGTCGCAGCGAATGGCAGCTACTGCTATGCATTTGTGGCCAGATACCGCCAGCAATGGTCATTGGGCTTACGAACAAGGCGTGGTATGGCAAGGCATGAAAAATGTGTGGCTGCAAACCGGTGATGCCAGTTATTTCAGATACATACAACATTGTGCAGACCATTATGTAACTGCTGATGGTAACATCAGAACTTACAAAGCTGAAGATTACAATTTAGATAATGTACTGAGCGGCCGCAGCCTCATGACGTTATATAACGTGTTAGGAACTGAAAAGTACTATAAAGCGGCTACGCTGCTGCGCGAACAACTGAAAACGCAGCCGCGCATACCAGAAGGCGGATTTTGGCATAAAAAAAAATATGTTAACCAAATGTGGTTGGATGGCTTGTACATGGGCGAACCATTTTATGCCGAGTACGCTAAAGCTTTCCATGACGATGCTGATTTTGACGATATCGCTCAGCAGTTTATTTTGATGGAAGCTAATGCCCGTGATGCTAAAACCGGATTGCTGTACCATGCTTGGGATGAAAGCAAAAATGAGAAATGGGCAAACCCAAAAACCGGACTTTCACAAAACTTTTGGGGCCGTGCTGATGGCTGGTACGCCATGGCACTGGTAGATGTATTGGACGACTTTCCGGTAAATCACCCTAAGCGGCCTCAATTGCTGGCTATTCTGAACCGGTTAGCTGTAGCTATTGAAAAGTATCAGGATAAGAAGTCAGGCGTGTGGTACCAGGTGCTGGATAAAGGAGCTGAAAAAGGCAACTATCTGGAAGCTTCAGCCTCTTGCATGTTTGTGTATGCATTAGCCAAAGGAGCCCGCGAAGGCTATCTGCCACAACGCTTTATGCAGGCAGCGCAAACAGGTTACCGGGGCATCATCAAAGAATTTATTACTACAGATGCTAACGGCCAGGTAAACCTGAATAAAGTTTGCAGCGTAGCTGGGTTAGGCGGTAATCCTTATCGTGATGGTACTTATGAGTACTACATCCATGAGAAAATTGCCACTAACGATCCTAAAGGGGTAGGGGCTTTTATCATGGCCAGTGTTGAGGTAGAACGTTTAGCAAATTTATCAGCCGGCAAGGGGAAAGTAGTATTATTGGATAGCTATTTCAATGATGAACATCGTAAGGATATTACCGGTAAAACCATTCCGACTCATTATAAATGGGAAGAAGAGGTCAATAATGGTTTTTCCGTATTCGGACACATCTTTAACAACTACGGTTTCAAAACTGAAACATTATACCAGGCGCCAGATGCTGGTAATTTGAAAAAAGCTTCGGTTTATGTAATTGTAGATCCTGATATTCCAAAAGAAAACCCTAATACTAAATATATTGAGCCTGCACATGTAAAAGCCATTAGCGAATGGGTAAAAGCCGGAGGCACGCTGTTGGTGTTAAACAATGATACTGGAAATGCCGAGTTTAAACACCTGAATACTTTAATGACCAAGTTTGGTATTCGCTTTAATGAGGACAGCCAGAACCATGTTACAGGCTCACAATTTGAAATGGGAGCAGTGCAAATTCCGGCCGGTAATGCTGTATTTAAAACAGCTAAAAAGGTTTACATTAAAGAAATCAGCACATTTACGCTAACACCGCCTGCCAAACCTGAGCTGATGCATAAAGGCTTTGTGGTAGTAGCCTCAGCTAAGTATGGCAAAGGCACGGTACTAGCTGTGGGCGACCCATGGTTTTATAATGAGTATGTGGATGGCCGTAAACTGCCACCTGAATACCAGAATTTTAATGCAGCTAATGATGTAGCTGCTTGGTTAGCCAAGCAAATTCCGGTAAAATAATGAAAAGGTTGTTTGCTATAGGGATAAATTGCTTGCTGGCATTAGCCTGCTGCACCGGTATGGCGCAAAGCCGCCCTGTGATAGTGGATGCTGCTGGTAAAGGTGATTTCAAAGCCATTCAGGAAGCTATCAATAGTTTGCCCGATTCTTCAGCAACCAACCGTACTATTTTAGTTAAAAAAGGCACGTATCCTGAAAAGATAAGTATCACCAAAAGTCATATCATCCTCAAAGGTGAAGACGAAGCACATACCGTAATTACATTTGATATGGCTCGCGATGTATGGCGTTGTCAAAATCATGCTGATGATTGGGGCGTGGCTACGTTGAACTTGCGAGGTAGCGATATTACACTCGAAAACCTGACCATTATCAATGGTTATGGCTTTCATCATGTGCAGGATAGCACCATAAATTGCCAAAGCAATACTGAGAGTACAACTACGAAGGTAGTGCGACCTGATGGGCATCAAATGGCATTACGTTCATTTCAAACTACACGTTTGCGGGTAATTCATTGTGCCTTACGTGCTCGAGGTGGAGATACCGTTAGCCCATGGAATGGTGCAAGCGGCTTATACTATTTTAAAGATTGCCTGATGGAAGGCGGCGTAGATTTTTACTGTCCGCGTGGTTGGGCTTATGCTGAAAATTGTCAGTTTGTTTGCCATAGCTTAGAGGCTGCAATCTGGCATGATGGATCGAAAAATAAAAGCCAAAAAACAGTGCTGGTAAATTGCACATTTACAGGGGATAGCCGCTTTAAGCTGGGGCGCTATCATCTGGATTCACAATTTTACCTAATCAATTGCAAGTTTGCTCGCAATATGGCAAATGCACCAATCTACCAGGCAGCCAGTTCAAAAGGCACACAGTGGGGCAGTCGCATATATTTTGAAAATTGCCACCGTGATGGCGGTGATTATACATGGTTTAAAAACAACCTGGCTACAGCACCGGGTGCTCCGGTAGCAGCAAATATTAATGCCTTGTGGGCGATGGATAACCAATGGAATCCAGAAAGGAGCGGTGAGTAAAAGAATGGGCTACAATAAGCAAATTGGAAAGGTTATCATAGTAATAGCAAGTGCTGTATTAATGCAGCAGAGTGCTGCTTGGGCGCAAACGGCATCGTCGGTAAAAACTGATCCTGTTGCCGAAAACATGTTGTTGTACCAACGGGCAATTGGAGGCTGGCCTAAAGCGGTTGGCAATATTAAGGTAGATTACCATAAAACCCTGCCTGCTCCCGACCGTATGGCTACGCAAGAAGATGCTTACCGTAATGATGCCACGCTTGATAATGATGCCACTAATAAAGAAATTAATTATCTGGTAAAAGCTTACCATGAAACACAGAATGGGGCTTATTTGAAATCGGCTGAAAAAGGTATTCGCTATTTGCTGAAAGCGCAGGAACCTAATGGTGGCTGGCCGCAGTTTTATCCGGATACCAGCATTTACCGGGCGTATGTTACCTTTAATGATAACGCCATGATGAATGCCATGAACTTACTGAACCAGGTGGCTCAGCGTACAGGCGGTTTCGAAGTAGTAGATGCAAAACTGGTAGAACCATCAGCTAAAGCGGTAAACCGGGGCATACAATGCATCCTGAAAACACAGGTAAAAGTAAAAGGGAAATTAACTGCATGGTGTCAGCAATATAACAACCATACCTTACAACCAGCGGCTGCCCGTAAGTTTGAACTGGTGGGTTTAACCGCAGCCGAAACAGTAGGCATTGTTCGTTTTTTAATGCAAATACCTACACCTTCACCGCAAATACAAACAGCTATTGAAAGCGCGGTAGCTTGGTTAAATCAGGTAAAAATTACAGGCTACCGTTTTGAACATATTCAGGATGCCAGCCAGCCAACCGGGCGTGACGGCGTGCTGGTGCCTGATGCTAATGCTATAATATGGGCCCGGTATTATGAAATAGGAAGTAATAAACCTTTCTTTTCAGGGCGCAACAGCGAACTAAAATACAATTTAACAGAAATAGAAAACGAACGGCGTGCTGGATATGCCTGGTATGGAACCTGGCCTCAGCAATTGCTGGAAAAAGATTATCCGGAATGGTTAAAACGAAACAATATCCATCATTGATAAGCAAAGCAGAATTATGATATTATCACAATATAATTTAAATAAAATTCAGGCTTCTGATATTACTCTGCCTGATGAATCCATATTTGAGTTGCCCGAAAAGGTACTGCAGTTTGGTACCGGGGTACTATTGCGAGGGCTACCTGATTATTACATTGATAAAGCCAACCGTAACGGTATTTTCAACGGCCGGGTAGTGGTAGTAAAATCAACCGATACTGGTTCGGCCGGACCTTTTGATAAACAGGATGGATTGTACACGTTGTACATGAAAGGCATCAATAATGGAACGCCAGTGAATGAGCAGGTAGTATGTTCAGCCATCAGCCGTGTATTATCGGCCGGTACAGACTGGGAAACTATTTTGCAGGTGGCTCATAATCCGGAGTTGCAATTGATTATATCCAACACTACCGAAGTTGGTATACAATTAGTACAAGATGATATTCGCAAGCACCCACCAGTATCTTACCCCGGAAAGCTGCTGGCAATACTGTACGAGCGTTATAAAGCTTTTGGTGGCAAGCCTGATAGCGGTTTGATTATCGTTCCAACGGAGCTGATTGTTGACAATGGCAAGAAGTTGGAGGCCATTGTATTGGAGTTAGCTCACTTGAATAAGCTGGAACCTGCTTTTATGGATTGGCTGGAAGAAAACAACCGTTTCTGTAACTCACTGGTTGATCGTATTGTACCCGGCAAGCCTGATGCAACTTTAGAAAAGCAATTGCAGGAAGAGTCGGGTTATGAAGATGATTTGCGTACCATGTCAGAAACTTATAGCTTATGGGCTATTGAAGGTGATGAAAAGGTAGCTCAAATACTGTCTTTCAGTAAAGCAGATCAAGGTGTAGTGATTGTGCCTGATATTGAGTTATATCGTGAGTTGAAGTTACGCTTGCTTAACGGTACACATACGTTAAGTTGCGCTGTGGCTTTTCTTTCTGGTTTTCGCACGGTAAAAGAGGCAATGGATAATTCGGCATTTTCAGAGTTCATTACACAAATAATGTTGAAAGAAATTGCTCCTGCTATACCTTACCAAGTAAATTATAATCAAGCTGCTGAGTTTGCCGCTCAGGTACTTGATAGATTCCGTAACCCCAATATTGAACACCAGTGGATTAGCATTTCGGCACAATACAGCGCCAAAATGGGCATGCGTGTAGTACCTTTGTTACTTAACCATTATAAGCTGCACTCCAGTGTACCGCAGCGCATTGCATTGGGCTTTGCTGCATTTTTAAGATTCATGAAAACTGAGCAGAATGCAGAAGGTAAGTTTATAGGTCATGTTAATGGAGCTGAATACACCGTTACAGATAGCCAGGCAGAAACCTTTTGTAAAGTATGGCAAAACGATGATATTAAAGAGATTGTAAATACCGTTTTAAAAGATAAAAATTTATGGAATGCCGACTTAAGTGTACTACCCGGCTTTGCTGAGGCGGTAGCTCAGAAGTTAGAAAGCCTGATAGCACAAGGTACTCGTGTGTTATTGGAAGAAGGCGTTAACGTTTAATTACCATGAAACAGCAAATTTTAAAAATACATCCGGCTGATAACGTGCTGGTAGCACTGGCTGATTTAGCCGCCGGAGAAGAGATCAATTATGACGGAGTAACTGTTCATACTGTTGATGCTATACCTGCCAAACACAAATTAGCGTTGGAACCAATACCTGCTGGTGGCATTATAACTATGTATGGTGTACTGGTAGGTAAAGCGCAGAGTGATATTCCCATTGGCGGTTTGTTATCTACCTCTAATGTAAAACATGCTGCTAACAGCACTTATTTAACCAGCGACCAGCAAGTTAGCTGGAATCAACCAAATGTGAGCACTTGGCAAAACCGTACGTTTAATGGTTACCATCGTACTGATGGCAGTGTTGGTACAGCCAACTATTGGCTGGTAGTTCCTATGGTATTCTGTGAAAACCGAAACATTGAAGTAATGCAGGAGGCGTTGTTGAAGCCACTGGGTTATGGCCGTAAAAAGACTTACGAAACCAAGGCGCAACAATTAATTGACCGCATCCGTTCGGGTGCAGCCGTTGAAGAGGTTTTGTACACTGAGGTTAACGCTAACGATGCTGCAGGTAATTCAGGGAAGGTATTCCCGAATGTAGATGGCATCAAATTTCTAAGCCATACAGGTGGTTGCGGTGGTATTCGGCAAGATGCTATTACTTTGTGCGGCTTGTTGGCAGGATATATCACCCACCCCAACGTAGCTGGTGCAACAGTATTGAGTTTAGGTTGCCAGAATGCGCAGGTAAGTATTTTACAACAAGAAATTGCCAAACGTTCACCTGGTTTCTCGAAACCTTTATACATTCTGGATCAGCAAACTATAGGTCGTGAGTCTGACATGATAGAGCAGGCTATACGCCAAACTTTAGCTGGTTTAATGCAAGCTAATCAAGTCACCCGTACGCCGGCACCATTAAACAAACTTACCATTGGTTTAGAATGTGGTGGATCTGACGGTTTTTCAGGTATATCGGCTAACCCGGCTATTGGTTATACTTCAGATTTATTGGTAGCTTTAGGTGGCTCTGTTATCTTGGCTGAGTTTCCGGAGTTATGCGGTGTAGAGCAAAACTTGGTAGACCGTTGTACGGATAAAGCCAATGCAGAACGTTTTGCGCATTTGATCCATAACTATAGCCAACGTGCCGAAGAAGTTGGTTCTGGTTTCGACATGAACCCATCCCCGGGTAATATTAAAGATGGTTTGATTACGGATGCTATCAAATCTGCCGGAGCCGCCAAAAAAGGTGGTACTTCACCGGTGGTAGATGTGCTGGACTACCCGGAAAAGGTAACTAAGCCAGGTTTGAATTTATTATGTACTCCGGGTAATGATGTGGAATCAACCACTGCCGAAGTGGGTTCGGGCGCTAACGTGGTATTATTTACTACAGGCTTAGGAACGCCTACTGGTAACCCCATTGCGCCTGTGGTGAAAATATCTTCTAATAGTCGTTTATACCAAAAAATGAATGACATTATTGATATCAATACCGGAACCATTATTGAAGGTGAAGAAAGTATTGAACAAGCCGGAAGCCGAATACTGGATTATGTGATTCAGGTAGCTAGCGGCGAAACCGAAGTGAGCGCTGTACGTCATGGCCAGGATGATTTTATCCCTTGGAAACGTGGTGTTTCACTTTAACCTATCTTGAACTGTTTGAATCGTTCTTTATAAAATGTAAGTAGCAAAAACTGCCCGCGATGGGCAGTTTTTTTGTTTTATAGAGATGTTCAAATGTTTAGTTGATAAAGTATTTCATTACGAGTAATAGTAGGTTAATCTACAATGACCTATAACTGCTATACCTTGTAAACTATAATACCTTTTTGCACTTTACTACCAAACCTGTTTGATCATAAATCAGTAGGTTACCAGCTTTATCTACTTTATAGATTTCGTTCGGACTATTAGCATTGATAAACACATTACCATTTCGCTTTAACAATGTAGCATTAGGCTCAATTACCGGACTATCACTTACCTTGAGGTTGTTGCTATTGAAAGTAATAGCCTGTATATATATCTTTTTGCCTTTGCTTACTACTTCATAAGCAATTTGTTGCCCTTGTTCGGTTTTAATGCTTTCATCATACCAAACACCTACCAAGCGACCAGTATCTGCAGGTGCAGGTTTTGACATTTCTACTGGTTTAGGTTGCGTGTTAGTAGCTGTAGCTGCCTGATTAGCTGATGGACGGTTACAAGCAGTTATGATGAAGATGGAGCCTATAGCAACGGAGAAGAATGGTGCAACTTTGTTACGCATAATGAATGTAAAACGCCAAAGATACGTAATTGCACTTACAGACTATCATGAAGTAAAACAGCCACGTAGCGGGTAATCGGCTGTTTTACTTTACTGATTGTTGCTTTACCTGATAATGGTTATTGAGCCTGATAGTAGTTTTTGATTATGCTTACGATTGATGATATAATAATATACACCGGCCGGTAAGTCAGAACCATTGTACCTGCCATCCCAAGGAACGGCATAGCCAATAGAGGAGTAAACCTTATTACCGTAACGGTTAAATATATCAACCGTACAGTCCGTGTAAGTACTCAAATATTCAATGTTCCAAACATCATTTCTTCCATCGTTATTAGGGGTAAAAGTATTGGGTATTACCGGGGTTTTTAGCACAGACACGGTAACATAGCTAACAGCTGAACATCCTTCCGCTGTTGTTACGGTAAGCGTATAAGTTACGTCGCTAGTACCGCCTGTAACGGTTGGGTTAAGTTCGGACGTGCTGCTTAAACCACTAGAAGGCGACCATGTTATAGTGGGTTGCGTACCCGCGTTAGTTAAGGTAGCTTGCATGGTAGCCGTACCTCCTTCAAGTAGGGTAAAGTTGGCTCCAGCGTAAACTTTAGGTGTCGGGTTAACGGTAACAGTTTGGGTAATGGTGTCGGCACAACCATTAGTTACGTTAAATATATAGGTAATAGGGAAAGTGCCTGCACCTGATACTGATGGGTTAAAAGTGCCGCCTGTGCTGGTGTTGGTTACTCCTGTGCCCAAGTAAGTACCTGTACCCGCAATACCACTGTTTTCTTTAGCGGTTAACTGCACTAAGCCGCTGCCTTGACAAACTACACCTAATGCCGGAAAGCTTAAATCAGCAACCGGCAGCAGGGTAACGGTTTGATCAGCCGTGCCGGTGCATGAATTGCTGGTAGCTCCCGAATAAGCAATCATGTGAATAGTATAAGTTTGAGCATTACCGGTATGAAAAACAGGATAGGAGTGCCGGAATAATTGCCCGTTAGTTGGTGCTGTATAGCTGGTCACAACCGAGTTATCCACCCCATACTCCCAATATACATCAACCCGAGTAACAGAACCAGGTGTTACGGTAGATTGATTGGTGACAAATACTTCATGGTCACTGCAAACTGAAGTATTAGCCAAGGTGAAAGCCGCATTGGGGTTAGAACCATTTACAGTAAACTGAGAAGAGGCAGTGTTTTGACAACCTGCTGCCGATGTAACAGTAAGGCTAACCGTATAAGTACCTGCATGGCTGTACGTATGTGAACCATTCTTTGCGGTAGAAGTATTAGGGTTAGCAGCAGTAATATTTGCTGGCACATCATCACCAAACGTCCACAAATAAGTAGCTGTACCATCATCTGCTGTGCTGGTGTTAGTAAAAGTAGCTATTCCGTCAGATAAACATATAGCCGGCGTGGTAAAGCTGGCTGTTGGTAAAGCACCAATAGTAATATCATGCGAAATAGTACTGGTGCAGCCGCCGTCTGTTGTAATAGTTAGAGTAATGGTTTTTGAACCTGTTGCAGTATAGGTGTGCTGAAAAGCTTGATTATTAGTTCTGGTTTCGGTAGTGCCATCACCATAATCCCATAGCCATGATGTAATCGTACCACTGTTAGCTGCAGAGGCATCAGTAAGCGTGATGGCTTGGTTTACGCAATTTGGAGTTGAAGTGTTAAATGCTGCTGTAGCTAGCTGGTTAATAGTTACAGTAACTGGTGTTGCTGTAGCGGTACAACCCGTGTTGCTAGTAAGGGTTAAGTTGACAGTGAATGTGCCTGCTGTAGTATAGGTATGGGTTGGGTTTTGTTCTGTTGAGGTAGTACCATCGCCAAAATTCCATAACCAGGATGCTATTGAGCCACCATCGGCTGTAGAGTTGGCCGACGAGAAACTGGTAGCATTACCTAAACAGGTAGTACTGGGAGGTGTAATGATAGCAGTAGGTGCTGCGCTTACCGTAATGGTCAGATCATTGGATGCTACCACACACTTAGCAGAGCTGATATTATCAGATAAAGCTGAAACTAAGCGATACAGGTAAGTTCCGGCTGTGGAAGGCGAGGTAACGGTGAAAGACGTTGCTGTACTGGCGGCAGTTAAATCAGTCCAGGTACCGTTTACATACATTTGCAACTTTTGTACATAGCCGGAAGCCAGTGTACTGGTTGCGTTAATGGTGTAAGTTTGCGAAGTTCCTGCACAAGTAGATTGGGTTATGGCTGTAGAGGTAGTTGATGATGCAGGAGCAATTACTGCTGAAACAATTGAACCGTAAGGGCTAAAAGTAATATCATCAACGGCAAAATCATTACCTACTTGTCCGCTGGCATTACTAACCAGTTTGATGATTACCGTTTGTGTGCCTGCCGGTAGTGTAAAATTTGCGATATAGTTATGCCATACATTACCTACGGGTACATCTCCGGTTGATACGCCACTACCTAGTTCGGTAGTACCATCGGCTGCATATATATGGAAAACCATATTAGGTAAAATACTTCCGGTGGTTGATAATACGTTCTTTATCCAGACACCAAACTGGTACGATGTATTACCACATAACCCGGTAACAGTACGGGTAAAAACTGTACCGGCAGTTAAGCTGCCGTTTACAATCATCATATAACCGCCTGTGTTGCCGGTGTGATCTGTACTGGTAACAAAGCCACCATGTATGCTGGTGTTAACTGCATTGGCAATAGTATATTGGTCTTCGCCTACGCTGCCGCTGGTATAAGTGTAAGTGGTTGAGCCAGAGTCAGCAGCTAAGGCACCTCCACGGGTAGCAGTGCCCGAACCAAAGGTAATTTTCACTACCGGATCACCCAAGCTTTGCGCTTGCAAGCGATTGGGTAATAATAAGGTTAATAGCAAAAGTTGAACAGCAGCGCATAATAGTTGATACTTTATGCGAATAGCTTTTTTCAAATACATACAGTGTGTAAAGTCAGCAAATACAAATACCAAGTTGATTCGGGCTGCTTATTACTCAGCCTTAATTAATTGGTATTAAATATTACGTTAATTACACACGTACGCTGTGAAGTGTCGATGAATGAAAAACTTGTATCGATTAATCAGCCAAACAAAACCATAAGGAGGCTGACAGCAAATGACTTCTTTATGGTTTTTACGTTTGATTTAAATATGGAGAGAAGTAGAATTTAGCTTAAAATTTTTACAGTTGGTGTTTTACTTAGTGCGTTTGAACTGTCCAAGCCGGTACATAGCCAGTAGTACTTTCGAACTGTATTTTGTAATAGTTATCACCTTTAGCCAGCACGAACACTTTAGCATGTGATGGAATTACCTTAATTACAGCCGAACTATAATAATCATACTTTCTCATGTTGACAACACCGGTTTCATTACCAACAATATCAGTAGTGTATAAATAATTGCTTTGGTGTTCAATAGGAGTGTTGTTATGAGCGGCTTTCGTATCTGTATAATTTTCTACAGGTATCTTTTTTGTGGTTATAGGTGTTGTGGTTGCTGGCGCTGTAATTACAGGATGATTGCTAGCTGTTGTAGTTACTTTAGAAATAATTGCAGTAGGCGGAGCCTGATTGTGCTTCGTGTTTGCTGTTGTTTTATTGATGTTAGCTTGCCATGAACTATTATCAGCCTGAATCCTTAACCTGTGTTTTCGTTTTTTATGGTGCTTAACAGTATGAACAGGAGCAGAGTTAACGGTAACAGCTGCTAATTGTGTAGGAGGACCCGGTTTGGATTTACTGATGGACTTTATAACGTAATGACCAAAAATGAAAGTAAACAGCACCAAAACAATGGTAAAAATTACATCAATCCGCTTAGTTCTTAAACGTTTTAACTGTTGTTTATACCTTCTGTCATACTGACGGCGCTTTGCAGGATCGCTTAATATTTCATAAGCTTCATGAATCTCCTGGAATCGCTTTTCAAAATACTGATCGCTCGCATTAATTTCCGGGTGAAACTTGGCTGATAGTTTCCCATAAGCCTCACTTATTTCAACGGAAGTAGACTTGGCATCCGCTCCCAAAATAGAATAGAAATCCTTCATGCTAAATTAAACCGTTAGTTAAGAGTTAGTTGGATTGAATTTCTAAGCCATAGTTTAAACTCGCTGAAACTTTTTAGGGTGTAAATTAAGATTTATCTTTTAGTAATTGCTTCAATATGGCTATGCAGTCTTCCAGTTCTTGCGGGGTAGAAGAAGCAAAGCCGAAGCGTGTAGCATTAAGTTTCTTGTCCGAGCTATTATGCGCAACGCCATTGGAGAAATAAAGATCTCGCTTTAAAGCTTTTTGCGCCAGCTCAGTTAGGTTAATGGTAGAACTAAACTTGACCCATACGGCCATGCCGCCCTCCGGTATTTTAAATTCCAGAAAGTCGCTTAATTCACTTTTCAGAAGATGACAAAACAGGTCGCGCCTTTGCCGGTATAAACGTAATGATTTACGCAAGTGTCGCTGTATAATGCCGTTTTGCAACAGCTCTGCCATAGCATTTTCTAACATTATATCTCCCTGCCGGTCAATCGTTCTGCGCAAGCGCGCTAAATGTTTAATTACATCTTCTGACCCGACCAGATAGCCTATCCGAAAAGCAGGAGAGATGGTTTTGGTAAAAGAACCACAATAGAGTACTAAACCTGATAAGTCTGCGCCCGCTAAAGGTAGAAGCGGCTTGTTCTCGTAATGAAAGTCATAGTCGTAATCATCTTCAAAAACAATGAACTTATACCTATCCGCAAGAGCAAGCAACTGAATACGACGGTCTGCACGCAATGAAACGGTTGTGGGGTAATGATGGTGGGACGTTACGTAAACCATTCGTACCGGCTTAAGTTGACAAAGCTGTTCCAGGTGTTCTATTTGCAATCCATAATCATCTACCGGTATCCGAATCAGTTCGGCACCTGCCTGTATAAAGTTGGTATCTGCACCGGCCCATCCTGGTGCACCCGTAATCACTATGTCTCCCTTTTTCAGCAATGCGGTACATGCCAGGTATAAGCCCATAACCGATCCGCGCGTAATCAGAATATTTTGAGCAGTTACTTTCAACCCACGGGTATCTTTCAAGTATGTAGCCAATTCCTCTCTTAACCATGCTGAACCTTGCGGATCATCGTACCCTAGTCTCGTATAGGGATTACCGATGAGTAATTGCGTACGGTAAGCTCTGGAGAGATCCTTTAGTGGAAACAATCTGGCATCTGGAAAACCATCATCCAGGTGATACGTGGCAGATACTTTTATTACTTCTCTGGCTAAGTGGGTTTCTTCTTCAAAAGTAAAGCCCGCTGTTTTTACAGGGTTTATGGCTTGCATTGTATGTTGGGCTAGGTGTTGTGGTTTAACATCCGGCAAACTTTTGGATACATAAGTGCCGCTTCCTGAAGTGCTTTCCAGCCAGCCTTGTGCCAGTAACTCATCATAAGCCCGTATTACTGTTTTACGGTGTAGTTTTAGCAGTTCAGATAGCTTTCTGGTACTGGGCAAACGATGGCCTGCTGGTAAAGTGCCGGTTCTGATTAATGTTGTAAGCTGTTCAGCTAATTGCAAGTAAACGGATTTGGCATCCGCTTTATTGATTGTAAGCAGGGAGAGGAGAGGCTGCATAAGTGGACTACTCTTTTTGTAAAAACTGGATGGATATACTCACCCGTTAAAAATAGAGATTTGTAAAAAAATAAAGCTATGAAAACACCTGCTGCTCACTTAATTCCAAGTCGTGCTCCTAAACGGGCTCATTTTGATGCAGAAACTATTTACCCGATATTGGATGAAGCATTACTTTGTACCATTAGTTGTGTGATTGATAATCGTCCGTTTTCTATACCTACTGCTTTTGTTCGGTATGAGGATAAAATTTATCTTCATGGTTCGGTAGGTAGCCATTTTATACGGGAGATAGAAAAAGGGATACCCGTTTGTATAGTAGTTACTTTAACGGATGCGTTGGTAGTTGCCAAGTCTGCTTTTAGCTATTCAATGAATTACCGATCAGTTATAATTTTTGCTCAAGCTGAGAAAATAGAACTACCTGCGGAAAAGGTTAAAGCTTTGGAATGGTTAACCAACAAAGTGGTACCCAATAGCTGGAATTATTTAAGACTGGTTACAGAAAGTGAAATGCGTAAAACAACAGTGCTGGCCTTTAACTTGGAAGAAGCGTCTGCTAAAGTAAGAACAGGTATGCCTAACGATGAGCCAGAAGATAAACAGCTGCGCATCTGGTCTGGTATTATTCCGTTACAAACGCAAAGGATGGCGCCGGTTGCAGATCAGTTTAGCCAGCATATTCCATTACCTAAACATTTGAATCTTTGATAAACTTATGTTTCATACTTGTAGTTGTGGCCAGTTGTTGACTGGTCATAACTACAAAAAAATATTATGTATCTGCCAGCAGATCAAAAAACTCGTCGTCTTCATTCTTCCCGCCAAAGCCTTTGCCTACTTGTTCATAGCTTTCGACAAACTCGATTGATTTGACCCACTTAACCATTTTGTACCCCAACTGATTCTCCACCCGAAGACGTAGCGGTGCACCATGTTTGTCGGGCAATGTTTCGTAGTTCATTTCCCAAGCCAGAATGGATTCTGGTTTCAGGCAATTGTCTAAACTGTGGGTATCGTAATAAACACCGCCGTATAAACCTTCACCAAAAGAATAAAATACTACTGTGGTAGCTGACGGGTGAGGTTTAACCAATTCTATCAGCTTGCTAATAGATAGGCCGCCCCATTCGGCTATGCCGGTCCACCCTTGAATACAATGATGCATGGTGATATTTTGATCTTTACCCAGCTTCATCATATCTTCTAGCGATAACTCTACCGGGTTTTCAACTAATCCGCTTACCCTAAGTTTATAATCTTTGAAATCATTTTTAACTAGGTTGCGCCACTCATCAGGATTAGGCATTTTGCCATTTACCCAAAAATAAGGTGATATATCTTCCTTCTTAAAATACCTTTGTGGTTTTAGTTTATTGATATTTAATCCCCATAGGGTACCATTAATGGCTGCTTCGGTATGTTGTAAAGAACGTGGGCGCCGCCAGGATAGCCAATGTGCTGCAAAGCCAAATAATATAGTAAACAGAATAATGGCTATACCGCCATACAAGCCGGCATAGCTTACAGTATTATCATTACTGGCCACTATATGGTTCATGTTGCGGGCAAAACCTGTGGCAGCAACCATTGCCACATGTATAATAATGAAAGCCACATAAGCCTGCATAACTAAAAAGTGAATGGAACGTGCTCCTTGCCGGTTGCCAAACAATTTAGGAAACCAATGGAAACGGTTCTCAATAGCTGGCGACATAGCCATACCAGAAAGCATAGCCACCGGAGCTAATATAAAAACCACACCAAAGTAGGAGAGTTGCTGCAAGGCATTGTAATGATAAAAGCCATTAGGCTCAATAGGCATATTGAAGGTTGTGTAATGTACAAATACCTTCCATGAATCTGGTACAATGTTCCATGATGTGGGGATCAGTCGTTTCCATTGGTTGGTTACAAATAGCATAACTATAAACACAATGCCATTAAGCAGAAAAAACGGAACGGTGATAAAATGCCAGCATCGCGCTAAGCCAACAGTATGGCGGTAACCAGGCAAACCGATGACGGGATTTAAATAGCGGGCATCTTCTTTAGCAGTCCACACTTTATTATCCGGAACTTTGATAGGCGTAAACCGAATCCACTCAGTATCACGAGCACAGCCGCGGTTCCAGTACAAGCGGGGATGATCAACCAGGATGGAGAGGCCGCTTCTGATAATGAGTATCAAAAAAAAGAAGTTCACCCAATGACTGAGACATAACCACCAGGGAAATCCTTTAGGATCAGCAGCTGTAACAGGCGGAAGTTGGATAGAAGGATCATTTGGTAATCCGAAAACGAGATATTGTATCCAAGCTACACCAACTGTTAAAAAGATAACCAGGAAGAAGGCCAGCCAGGTATAAGGTTTTAATCCGATATACATCCGACGGTCTTGAGGTATGCGCATAGCCCTTTCGGCTTCACTAAAATTGGTAAACATAGGTGTTTAACTAAAAAATGAGAAGGAGGGGAGCTGCAAGAAATAGCTGTCTGATCGGAAAGTGTTGTAGTTAATACCTTATTTATAAAAATCTGTTTGGTAAATAGTTGAATAGGGTAGGAAATGTGGGTAGTTGGTAAGCTTTTGTTGTGAGAATGAAATCTTTAGTGGGCTTATTGCTGATAAGTGCGGTAATTGTATATTGTAACTATGAAATTTCTAAACTTTACCCAACAAAAAAGCTCATACTACAGATGTAAAATCGTGCAATATGAGCTTGAATCGATGTTTTCAATGTGGAGGATAACGGATTCGAACCGATGACCTCTTGCATGCCATGCAAGCGCTCTAGCCAGCTGAGCTAAACCCCCGTCGGTGTGGGCAAAAGTAATAAAAAGTTATATACCGCCAAATTACGAGTGTTATTTTAAATAAAAAAGTTCAACGATCTAAAAGCTTGTAAAAAAGTAAAGCCACCTGATGGGCAGGCGGCTTTTACTAACCAATTATAAACCTAAATTATGAGAAGACTTTTTGTTCTATTTTTATTATGGTGTAAAATTAACACTATCTAGTTTGGGGTGCAAGTTTTTTTCAAAATTTTTACTGAAATTATTTAAAGCCACCTTTTTGTACCTCCATTTTACATTATAATATAGTCTTATACGCAAATTGATGATATAAGTTAAATTAAAGTAAACTAAAAGGTTTAAAAAATTACGTTTTTAGCAAAATGGCATCAATATGTAAATACCCAATATCCATTAATTAAAAAAGCTTAGCACTTTTGCGCCGTAAAACTGTGTTAAGATATTATGAACGCTACATCATCGGCTCAGCAGCAGCCAGCAAAGCTTACTTCTTTGGTTTTATGGGTAATGACTATAGCTACCGGTCTGGTAGTAGCTAATATTTATTACAATCAGCCTTTACTGAGTGATATCGCCCGTACGTACCATGTGAGTAATGGTACCGTCGGCCAAATAGCCATGTACACCCAAATAGGTTACGCTACCGGGCTGTTGTTTGTTATTCCGCTGGCCGATATGTTTAAGCGTAAACGGCTGATGGTAATTAATTTCATTTTCATCATTATAGCCTTGTTGCTGGCTGCTGTGGCGCCTGCTTTATGGGTGCTGGCGGTTGCTAGTTACTTAATAGGGGTATCTTCCATGATTCCGCAGATACTGGTACCTATGGTTGCACATTTAGCTAACCCCGAAGAACGTGGTAAGAAAATAGGTTTTGTAATGAGTGGTTTGCTCATCGGTATATTGCTATCACGTACCATTAGTGGTTTAGTGGGCGATTATCTAGGCTGGCGAGCCATGTTTTATATAGCAGCTGGTTTAATGTTGTTAATGTGGGCACTAATCGCCTGGATAGTACCCGAGGTAGAACCAGATTACAAAGGTACTTACCTGGATTTAATGAAATCGTTAATAGCTATTACCCGGCAGGAGCCTCAACTACGTTTAGCTGCTTTACGCGGTGCTTTGTGCTTTGCCGGGTTTAGTGCATTCTGGACAACCATTGTATTTTTGCTTAACACGCCGGCTTTTCACATGGGCAGTACAGCTGCTGGCGCGTTTGGTTTAGTAGGAGCTTTTGGTGCATTAGCAGCTTCTGTAATCGGGCGTTTAACTGATAAAAAAGGTACTAATCAAATCATCACTTATACCTTACTGTTAGTACTGGCATCTTTCATTATCTTTATTTTCTCCAGTCAAAGTTTAATCGGGCTGATTATAGGGGTAATTGTATTGGACATGGGCGTACAAGCAACCCACATAGCTAATCAAGCCATTATATTCTCTTTAAACCCTAACGCACGTAACCGTATTAACACGGTTTATATGGTAACCTATTTTATAGGCGGCTCATTAGGAACTTTCCTGGCTACTCGTATGTGGGGTGCCTATCATTGGACCGGTGTATGCGTGATTGGATTGGTATTGTCGGTAGTGGTTATTGCGTTGCACTTGTTGAGTAGTCGTAAAAAGTAGTACTTATTGTACGCTTGTAGTACAGTACTGACTATTGCAGACCACACCCATTTCAAAATTTAGGGCAGTGTGCTTTACAGTGCTGAGTAGCGATTAATTGTCGTAACATCGTGAAAAGCTGCATTTTGATGCCATGCTTCAGGATTGGTATTTGTTTGCAAATACAGCTAACACAATTTTGGCATTAAGTTGGCATATCACTTATCAAAATTAGCTGCGATGATTGTTATAAAAAATGCAATACCAGAAGATGGCGAGAAGGAGTGGGAAAACCCGGTGAACCCTGAAAAGCCAAAAGATGATCGTGATGCCGAGAAAATAGAAAGGCAATACGAAGAAGCTAAACGACGTAAAGACAACCTGACAGAAACAGATCATATTGATAAGCCACAAAAAAACGATTAATCATTATTAAAATTCAACACTATGAAAACCTACCACAAAACCTCTGTAAGTAAATTAGTAGCTAAGTTTGATAATGATTTGAAAGCTTTGTTACTGCAAGATCTGCAAGCTGTGAGAAATACTAAAAACGATTTGATTAATAAAATCAAACAAAGCATAGAAGTTAAAAGTTTATCTGCTGCCTGACAAACATGATAATACTCGCATCTACCTATTTAAATTGCTACATCTATCTATGAATAACATAAACAAAAACGCTGTTGACAAATTGTCTAATCAATTTGATAACGAATTAAAGAAATTACTGCTGGGCGAATTAAAATCTTTCAAAGCTCAAAAGCAGGTAAATGCTGATAAATCCCAAAGCTTATCATCAACTACTTTGGCAGCGGCTTAATACGTATCTATACTACATCTATCTATATATTACCTTTTTTCTGTACATCAAACCTATGAAAACAGCAAAGCTTCAACGTTAATTGAGGCTTTTGTTTTTTTGTAGCGTATAACTCACAATCAGTTCAGCAGTGCGGGCTGAGGCACCTGGCTGTCCCATAAATTGATGTAGTTGGTGATAGTCTTGCAACATATTTTGCCTATCAGTACTACTATTTGGCAGTAATTTATTTAATTCATCACTGATGGTGTCGGTGTTGCACTCTTCCTGTATAAGTTCTTGTACAACACGTTTGTTCATGATTAAATTAACCAGCGTAATGTATTTAATTTTCAAAAAGGTACGTGCAATAACAACCATTACCCAATTGGCTTTGTAAACGGCAACTTGTGGTACGTTGAATAAAGCCGTTTCTAAAACTGCTGTACCTGAAGCTACAATGGCTGCTTCGGCATGATGTAACAAATCGTAAGTAGCATTAAACAGAACCGGGATGTCTGAATTGTTTAAGTATTGCTGGTAGTAGGCTAAATCAAAAGCTGGTGCGCCGGCTACTATAAACTGGTAATCCGGAAAGCGTTGCGTTAAGGTTGCCATTACTGGTAACAGTTTGCTAATTTCCTGCTTACGGCTGCCCGGTAACAATGCTATAATTTTTTTTTCTGTTAAATGATGCTTTTGCAGAAAATCCGAGTCGGGTGTAAATGCTGCAATAGCGTCGAGCAAAGGGTTGCCTACATAATCAACCTGCATGTCCCATTGTTGGTAAAATTCTACTTCAAAAGGCAATATGCAAAATAGGTGGTCAACTACACGTTTAATCTGGTGTACCCGCTTTTGGTTCCAAGCCCATACTTTAGGTGATATATAGAAGCATACCATTAAACCTTGTGCTTTGGCAAACTCTGCAATTTTTAAATTGAAGCCCGGAAAATCTATCAATATCAAAACGTCGGGGTGCCAAGTTGATATATCTTGCTTGCAATGCTTCATGTTGGCCATAATGGTTCGCAGGTTTAAAAAGACTTCTACAAAACCCATGTAGGCCATGTCAGCATAATGCTTTACCAAAGTACCGCCTTCGGCCTGCATTAAATCGCCACCAAAGTATCGGAACTCAGCTTGAGTATCTTTTGCCTTCAGTGCTTTCATCAGGTTTGCGCCGTGTAAATCGCCCGATGCTTCGCCAGCTACCAGATAATATTTCATGTAATTACAACTTTATTTTAAATATAGTTATTAGCAGCATGCAAACGAACGTACTTAGCATAACTCCCTTACCTGTTTGTTCTGTACCATTTTTGTAACAGTAGCGGATAATAAATAAGTTTAAAGCTAATGCAATCAGGTAGGGGACAGCAGGCTTGTGCTGAATTTGGAACTCCGGAAATTTATAATCAAAAATCACCCAGGCAATAGCTGGGATAATCAGACCAGAAATAAGTCCCGTAAGTAAATTATTTTTTACAGACATAATGTTGTGCAAAAGTACAACGGTATTCTCTTTTTATGTTATTTTAGATATTATATTAACAAACAACCATGATTAAAACTCTTTTTACATCAATATCATTACTGATGATAACTTGTGCAGGCTTCGCACAAAAATATGTACCGCAAATTAAAGCTGGAACTGTATTCAATTACACTGCGTATGCGCGTAATGCCGGTCAGCGGGTACCAGCTAGTTTTACTTTGGTTAGCCTTACGCCGCCTGTTCAACTAAAATGGGCAATTCCTGGGTTTGGCAATGGCATGTATGAAATATCAGCCAAAGGAGTGCAAAGTGGTACTAAAATGGCTATTAAAGAACCTGGTATGGACCCGGTAACAAAGCTGAAGGATGATGAAACTATGGCTTTCCTATCAAAAGACACCTTTAACAGCTTAGTAAATAATAAGACTTTTACGTTAAACAAGCAAACGTTTAATGTTGTAGCAGATACATCTGCAACTCCTTACAAAATTAATGACAAAGAAGCCGATGTGTTTTATGCAATAACGTCAAATGGAAAAACTAAAATATGGGTACTGAATAATCCGGGTTTTCCGCTAATCTGTAAAATGGAAGGTGGCCCTTATGGTATTGACTTGAACCTGGAAAATATACAATAATATAACTTTAAGTCAATTTATAATAAAGCCCCAAGCTACTGTTAAGTAATAATTGGGGCTTTAATTGATTAGTTTGTAAACACCCAATTATTCAATAGTGGTATGGCATGATGAGCTGTCATATCAAATTGTACCGGTACTACCGATACATAATTGTTTTCCAGCGCCCAAACGTCAGTATCTTCACCATTATCATTTAATTCGAATACTCCGGTTAACCAATAGTAAGGCCTGCCGTGCGGATCAACTCGTTCGTCAAATTCCTCTGCCCACTTGGCATGGGCTTGGCGACATATCTTTACGCCTTTCAGGTCTGCCTTGTTCGGGAAATTTACATTCAGCAGGGTAGCCGGTGGCAAGCCATTAGTAAGCACCTGCTCGGCAATATTCTTTATATACTTCAGACACGGCTCAAAGTTAGCCTGTAAGGTGTAATCATCTAATGAAAAGCCTATAGATGGTATACCCTCAATAGCCCCTTCAACTGCCGCGGATAGGGTGCCGGAGTATAAAACATTAATCGAGTTGTTTAAACCATGATTTATGCCCGATACGCACAAATCCGGTTTTGAACCTTTGAATATGATGCTTTTTGCCATTTTTACACAATCGGCCGGTGTACCCGAGCATCTATACATTTCAGTATCGGCATATATTTCAACTTGGTCTAGTCGTAAAGGTTTACCGATAGTAATGGCATGCCCCATACCCGATTGAGGGCTGTCGGGCGCTACCACAACAACTCTTCCCAGTTCCTTCATTACGTTAATTAAGGCTTTAATGCCCGGGGCAGTAATGCCATCATCATTCACAACCAAAATAGTAGGCTTCTGCTTTTTCATAGGTTAGCAAAGGTACGGCTATTTCATGAATGGTGTTGTTATAACTCTGCCTAAAGCATTTGTAATTTATTTTAACATTTTGAATGACTTTTAGCCGGCTATGTACGTATAATGCATGTTTTGCAGCTGTTAATGATCTATATATAGCTTGAAATTCTTATTAAAGCCAATTAGATACAGTTGCCGATTATAGATACAGAAATTTCAAATTATAATTTGGTGCTTTTATGAGACCCTTGCAGATACCAGCCTATATCGTTAACTACATAACAGGCACTACGCAACCCCAGCCCGAACAGGTAAAGGAAGCTTATAACCAATTGTATAAAGGTACACCCGAAGTATCAATAGTAATGCCGGCTTATAATGAAGAAAGCACCATTGTGCCTACATTAGCCTCACTTTGTAGTAATATAACCGGCAGATCGGTAGAGATAGTAGTAGTCAACAACAACTCAAAAGATAATACAGAAGCTTTGGTAAAAGCGTGTGGGGTAAAATGTATTCTGGAAACTACTCAAGGTATTACACCTGCGCGTAATACAGGGTTGGCACAAGCTACGGGTAAGTATATATTAAATGCTGATGCAGACACCATTTATCCGAAAGATTGGATTGAGGAAATGATAAAGCCTCTGGCTGATGAAAGTAAAAAAGTGGCTATTACTTACGGCCGCTTTGCTTTTGTTCCGGTAGGGAGTACCGGGCGGTTTACCTACTTTTTTTATGAGTACGTAGCCGATTTAACACGTTTTTATAACAAGTTGTTTAAATCTGAAGCAGTTAACGTGTATGGTTTCAATTCAGGTTTCAGGCGCGAACAAGGGTTGCAGGTTGATGGCTTTAACCATCCACCGGGCACCAATGAAGATGGTTACCTGGCCTTGAAGCTGAAAGGGAAAGGCTTTGGTAAATTATACCGCGTTACACGCCCTAATGCTATTGTATGGACAACAGACCGCCGAATACAGATTGATGGTGGCTTATGGAAAGGTATTATTAAGCGTATAAAGCGATTGTTTAATATTTAACATTTTCCTATTTATACAACCTTATAGTATTAACTCTCGTATTACAGGTAAAATACATCACCTATGGTACCTGTTTTTAATAACCTTTTTAATACAACAAATCACAGCAAATCCGCTTCTATGGGATTCTCCGATACCGCTCAGGCCAAAATCTTGGTTATTGAAGATGATAATTATATGCAATTGATACTCAAAAAGTTTTTGAGTAAAGCTTACGAAATTGAAATATGTCCGACCGCGTTGGATGCCTTATCATTTTTGCAAAATGGTAACATCCCTGATTTGGTTATATCAGACTTAAATACTCCTAATTTAAGTGGATTGGACTTTATTAAACAAATTCAAAGTAGTGATTTTTTTAAATCTATTCCGGTTATTATCGTATCAGGTGAAGACAGTTCAGAGGTGAGAGTAAGATGCTTAAATACCGGTGCAGATGATTTCATCGTAAAGCCTTTTAACCCGGCCGAACTGGAAGCACGCGTTAGAGTTATATTGAGAAGAATAGGAAAATAATTTGTTGAAACTTGATAATGAGTGCAGATACGTTGACCGCTAAAAGGCAAGTTATTGCCTTAATTAATCTTGATGATGAACTGACGATCTCTATAAACGAATGTGATTTTCAGGACAGGCAATTGATGCATTTTAAAAATGGTATGCAGATGTTTACAGCTTGGGAAGCTGGCGATCTGAACATTGCAGCCATTATCTCTCAGGATGAGGTATTAGCCTCATCAGGTATAACATTGTTGGAAACGTTTCAAAAAAATGGCTTAAACAACGTTCCATTCTTTTTGATTGTTAATCATTTTAACAGCAATCTGCGTAGGTTGGCACTTAACGCCGGCATTGCCGATGTTTTCAAACTGCCAGTTAAAACTAAAAATATTGAAACCAGGGTCAACTTCATGATTGACCGTTGGGGTGACTTAAAAAATAATATCCAGCAGCAAGCTACAGCAGCTTATAGCATACCATCTAATAAGCGCGCGTTTGATATTATCTTTTCAGGCTTTGCGTTATTGTGCCTTTCTCCTATTTTTTTACTGATTTATATCTTAATCAAACTGGAATCGAAAGGGCCGGCTTTTTATTACTCACTACGGGTAGGTACCGGTTATCAAGTGTTTAAATTCTACAAGTTTAGGTCGATGTATGTAAATGCAGATCAGCGTTTGAAAGACTTAAAACACCTAAACCAATATGATACAGATGCGGCAGCAAAGACTGAGAAAAAAGTAGAAGAAAATACCGCTCATCTATGTGCTGAGTGTCAGGGCGCAGGTAAATGTCAGTTCCCGATATATGCTGATAAAGTGCATTGGTGCGAGAAAGAATATATGGATAGTAAAAAGCATAATGCCGGTTCCGCATTCTTTAAAATCAAGAACGATCCGCGTATAACCCGTGTAGGTAACTTTATCCGTAATACCAGTATTGATGAACTCCCTCAACTCTGGAATGTATTTATTGGAGATATGAGTATTGTAGGTAACCGGCCTTTACCTTTATATGAAGCTGAAAAGTTAACGACTGATAAATATGCTTTACGCTTTCATGCACCTGCTGGCATTACTGGTTTATGGCAGGTTGAAAAGCGGGGTAAAGGTGACATGAGCGAAGAAGAACGTTTAATGCTCGACAATGTTTATGCTCAAAACCACAGTTTAGGCAAGGATATAAAACTTATACTGAAAACCATTCCGGCACTGCTACAGAAGGAAAACGTTTAAAATATTATAGTAGTAATTATACAAAAAGGCTCAAGATTAATCTTGGGCCCTTTTTAGTTTATAACATTTTTAAAGTGTTTAAATGTATTTACAAGTAGATAGCATTATTTATTGTTATCGGAAGTTACTCTATTAACTACAACTATCCGTGTAGGCATAACCGTATTGAAAAGTTAAATCAGTGTATAATTAATAGTAAAATGCTAAATACATATTTAACATCTTACCCATTCTTGTTTTTCAAAGTCATATCGTTTGATAACCTTAGCCGGATTACCTGCAGCTACTGAGTAGGGTGGAATGCTTTTAGTAACTACAGCATTAGCAGCTACAACACTATGTTTGCCAATGGTGGTACCGGCTGTAATAACCGCATTAGCAGCTATCCAGCAATCATCTTCCACAACAATGGGTGCGGTAATTACATTTTGAGCTTGTATGGGTACGTTAATATCTCGGTACTCATGGTTTAAGGCGCTTACTACAATGTTTTGTGCAAATATAACGTTGTTGCCAATGGTTACGGGGCCAATAATTACGTTACTCATACCGATGAGAGAATTATCGCCAATGAGTACATCGCCAACCCCATTATTAATGGTGCAAAAATCTTCAATAACGGAGTTCTTGCCTAATTCAAACCGGTTAAAAGGCAGTACATCTATTCGGGTGCGTCGCCGTACTTTAGAACCTTTGCCATGTTTATGTAATATAGGGTTCACCAGGTACTTAACCCACAACCTGGGCCTTGCTTCGCCTTGTGGAATAAGCAAGCGGTGCACCAGCTTTTTTAATGACGGATTATTCTTAATCGATTCTTTTAATGACATGGATACGTGTAGCTTAACTGTTTACTATAACTTGTTTACGTTGAGCTTTTTCCCATGCGGCACTTTGTGTACCAGCAAAATAGCGGAATATGCCTCGAATTACGGCGTAATTCATCATGCAGAAGTAATAGGGAATAAAAAGCAATTTCACTTTAACCTTGCGTTGCTCCAGCAACCATCCGGCTAAGGCCATGGTGTAAAATGCAACCTGTCCGGCTAATAATAATTGGTACAACCAATTACCACCATCTATTACAATAGCAATGTTTAGTGCTAAGGCGAACAGCATTAAGAAGGGAACTACCGTCCAGCGCAATACGCGGTGACTGATGTACTGGAAGGAGAGTAAAGGTGTGCGGAAAAAATTAAGTAAGCTTTTGAGCCAAATAATAGATTGCAAGCCACCCGCAGCAATGCGTATTTTACGTTTAAGTTCTTCCTGTACATTGGCTGATGAGGTTTCCTGAGCATAAGCATTAGGTTCGTAAATTACTCGATAACCATCTTTAGCTACTAGTAACGAAATCATAAAATCATCCAGAATGGCAGTTTCTGATACAGGCTTATATAATTGAGTTTTAATACTGAATAATTCACCTGCTGCACCTACAACGGTGTATAACTCCGAGTCCCAGGTTTTTAGTTTTGATTCATACTTCCAATAAAAACCTTCACCGGCCGTAGCATCGGCTGTTTCATCTACCATAACACGTTTTTCGCCAGCTACAGCACCAACGTTTGCATCTTGATAATGCCGGCAAATGTTAATTAGAGCATCGGTATTCAAGTACGTATTAGCATCGGTAAATACCACTACGTCGCTGTTTACAGCATTCATAGCACGGTGCACCGCAGCTATTTTACCCCGCCGCTCAGGCCGGTGTAACAAAGTGATTTGCGGGTAAGCAGCAATAATATCAGGAGTACGGTCTGATGAGCCATCGGTAATAAATACAAAGTTGAGCTTGCCTGCCGGATAGTGCAGAGCCAGTGTGTTCTGTATTTTTTCAGGCATGAAGCTTTCTTCATTGTAAGCCGCTACTACCAGAGTGCAAGTAGGTAGCTGATTATCATGAGTAACCGTAGGTATTACAGGTTTACCCCGCAGTATACGTTTTATCTTAATAATAACAAATAACAATATGCCGTAACCAAAAAAGGCATAAAAAACAATAAACAGGCTAAGCCAAAGTAGTATCTTCATATATTAAAAAGGATATCCTAAATTTTTGCTGTCTTTACTTTCCGTGATGTTCCACCATATGGCACGTAATAACAGGCTGGTGAAACCTTTGTAACCCTTACGGGCATAATTGATGATATTGCGTGGTACTACGAGCAACGTAAAATAGGTGTAGAAAAATAAGCGTGCTGTAAGCGGTGCGTTACGCCGTATAAACAACAGACGGTTACGGTTCATAAAGTATTCTTTCAAGCCGCTTACCCGCCCCACCGATACTGATTCTTTATGGTAAATCAATGCCGAAGGCTCAAACCAAATTTGGTAACCTGCCCGGCGGATGTGATCGCACCAATCCATCTCTTCATAATACAAGAAGAAGTTTTCAGCCATCAATCCGCCTTTCTCCATTGCTTCGCGGCGTACCATCATGGCGGCACCATGTATATAACCGGTTGTGCCTGCTGTATGATCATACTGGCCATTATCAGTTTCAAACTGACCAATACACCGATTGCGCATGGTATAGTAGTTCATGGGAGTAAAGCCCACGTATTGCAGCATGCTCGGTTGATCAAAATACCTGATTTTGGGTGATACCATACCCACCTTGTCATGTTCATCTAAAACCTTAACTAATGTGGAAACTAGATTGGTCGTAAATTCAGTGTCATTATTCACAAAGAACAGGTAATCGCCGCTAGCTGCTTTAACGCCCAAGTTGTTACCTCCTGCAAAGCCCAAATTGGTTTCCGATCTTATAAAGGTGAGCTCGGGGTATTTATCCTTCCAGGCGGGTACTGGGTTTTCTTTGCTGGCATTATCTACCACAATAATTTCCATAGCCGCGTAGGTGTTAGTAGCATAAATAGAGGATAAAAGTTGTTCGGTAACGTAACTTTGGTTGTAATTAACCGTAATGATGCTAACACTTTTCATTTTTCGTGATTTTACGGTATTCAGGCTGTAAAAGTTTGGTGTTGAAAATATTACTTTACATTGGGTAAGCCGCAGAACATAGAGAAAGATATTAGCAGGATTCAGCATACAGCTGATGGCCAAACTACTATTGATAACAAGCTGGATGAGTTGGTAGCTTTACTAGACCACAGTGAGCTGGATAGCGAAAAAATAAAGGCTTTACAACAACGCTTAAACGGAGCACTAGACAATCTGGCTGCTTCCAAAACACAGTCTATAGATGCTTTTAAGCATATTCAAATAGATGAAAATGCATCCAGGGCAGAGCTATTAGATGAGTTTAGCGTTTTGCTTTCAGGCAATCAGTTAGATAGTAAAATGGCTAAAGAATACATCCGGGGGGAACGTTTATCCAAGCTATTTTTGATGTTTATCGGGTTGGTGATGGTTGCTTTAGGCTTTGCCATGATTATTATGCCGGCACCTCCTTATTTTGAAATGTTTACCATCTATTATTTTTCGCCTGATGATGGTGTAACGTTGATGGACTTAATTTCGTTGCTCATCATATTGTCGGGTATATTTTTGATTATACGCTCGATGTACAAAAAATCAAGTACCAACTCCTGATATGACAGCAAGTGCCCCTAAAAATATTTTGTTGGTTGACGATAATGTGCTGTTTTTGAAATTATTAAAGCAGGCTTTTCGGCAAGCAGGATTGGAATGCCATACTGCACCATCGGCACAGGAGGCCTTGCAATGGTTGAAAAGTAATACGCCTGATGCAATCTTGTCTGATTATGAAATGCCGGGTATGAACGGACTCCAATTCAGACGTCACTTGTTGAAGCAGAGTTCGCTTAGCGATATCCCGTTCATTTTCTTAACTGCCGTAACAGATACACAATTAATGACTGCAGGGCTTAGCTTGCAAGCAGTAGATTATGTAGTAAAAAATACGCCGGTGCCAGTCATTGTAGCTAAGCTCACTAATTTGCTGAATACAGTTGATAAGCAAAGGCAGTTATCAGAACAAGAAATTAAAAAAACAGCTGCAGCCTTAAATATTAAAGCCGTACCTGATAATGTGCCACCATCAACAGATTTTGCCATCAACTTCTGGCACCAAGATTACCAGGATATTCCTGGTGGTGACTTTATTGATTTCATTGAGGCTGACGAACGCTATTTGTTTATTGTGCTGGGCGATATTATGGGTAAAAAGTGGAAAGCCTGGTTTTTTACTTTTAGCTACTTAAGCTATATACGTGCAGCCATCCGCTTTGGCATCATGAGTCAGGAGTTATCAACAGCGGTGATATTGCAAAAAGTAAATCAAATTATTTGCTATGATCAGGTTCTGAAAGATATTCTATCCAGCCTTTCACTTGTTCGGCTCGACCGGCAAACAGGGCAACTTACTTATGCTGGTGCAGGCGATTTGCCTTTGTTACATTATCATTATGATGAGGGCAAGTACAGTCAAATTCAATCTTCAGGTTTACTACTAGGGCTGTTCCCTGACGGCATGTACCAGGAAACAGAAATCAGGTTAGCGGAACATGATAGTTTATTGCTGTTTACTGATGGTTTGATTGATTATGATACCGGTGATGGCAGTAAAAGTGATTACACGCATTTCGCTAACCGTATAACTGAATTATTAAGTACCCAATCTGCCTTCGGCAACGTAAAAGATGATTTACTGCGGCAATCTGACCTGTGGGTAGATGATGCCAGTTTGATACACATCCAAAAAAATTAAAATTACCATGATTAGTATATCTAAACAAGCCAACTACTTGGTAGCTACTGTTAACCTTACAGAAGCTAATTTACATAGCTCCGAAATTTTTAAAACAGAGCTAATAAGCTTGCTTAATCAGTATCAACAAACTATTATACTTGATCTGGAAAAAATTACCTACGTTGATAGCTCTTTTTTAGGCGCATTGGTAGCTGTACTGAAACATGCTTTAAGCTTGAAACTTGATGTTTTACTTACCGGATTGCAAAAAGATATCTATGATTTAATGAAGCTAATCCGGTTAGATAAAGTGTTCAAGATTTACAAGGCTTTACCTGAAGCCCAATACGCATTGCAGTAAACAGCGGGTATGCAGCTTTTTAACTTTAACCATCATCCGCATGCCTTATCACCTATGGTGAAAGAGATTATGGCGCATGTGCAGCAATTGCCTTATAGTATAACGGATGATTTACCCTTTAAGGTAAAATATATCGTAACCGAACTACTCACGAATGCTTTAAAACATTCAGTTGCAGCGCAAAGCTCTATACACTTGAGCGTAAATAATGGCTATTTACATATTCATAAAGCGGATGAAGGTGCGCCATTACCTATATTGTTAAAGTTAGCAGTTACAAAAACTGGCCAGCCGATACTTGTTGGTCAAGATGTTTTATATCGGCTTTATGGAATTCAAGAAGAGAAGAATCGGATAAAGTTTATCGGAGAAGAGCTAGAATGTATTATTGATGTAAATCAAGTTACAGAACATTTTGGTTTACAAATAATTACTCGTATGGCTGATGAGTTTATATATCAGTATGATGAACCCACAAACCTATTTACCGTTAGAATAAAACTAGATTGAATTGGTAAGTGGATTAGACTCTAGTTTACGATCAATACAATCTAACACTTCAATATCTTTATTCGTATCAAATTTTCGGGCGTAAAGCTTATTGGAAGCTAAAAGTTGGCTTTTATCTGCTATCGTAAAAGTTTTAGGGCTTGCACCACCTAATGACCAATCCATGTGGCGTAAGTTGTTATTAACCATCCAACTCTGGTACTTAGAGTTGTATAAGATGGTTTGAAATACAAACTCATCTGCACCCCAGGTAAGTTTCATGAACCGTACAAAGCCGGGGTTTTTACGCCAGTATTGTAAAATATATTCAATACACTCAGCCGGTACGGTAAACCATTGCGAGCGACCTACAGGTACCATTTGGTTGGGTAGTTTTCGTTTGGGTTTCAATATGCTGTTTATAAGCATCCCTAATCGGGTATTACCCGGAAAGTGGAAGTTCGTAAAATGATATTGTGTAAAGCGGGGTAAAGCTTCCTGCCATTCATTTTCGATTGAAAGATAACTCATGAAAGCTTTGCCTGGGTTTTGTGTTAAGTAATTGTGGATTTGCTGAGGTGTTTGCAGTGGGTAATCACAGCCACTCAGCAAATTCACAAAGTCATAGTGCTGGCCTGAAGCCATAATTTCAGTAAAGCTATTAACCGTGGCCTCTACAATATTGAAGCAGCCCCAATCTACACGAACCCTTTTGTTGATGAACTGAACATGATTGTACTGGCTCAAATAAGCAAAGCTCTCAAAATCTGACTTTTTATCTACATGAATGTAGACCACATCATCCTGAAACAATAGCCTTTTTATTAATCGTTCTAATTGTTTCGGGTTATTGTGTGCCAGTATAAGATGAGCTATTCTCATTGTAGAGGGATCGGTAAGGATATATGTGGTTTAAAACTAGCAAATATTGTTTAACAGGCTAAAGGATAGCTATAACTTAACCCTTAATAATCCGTATTAAATTGCTGTATATTAATTCTAGTTTCCACGTTATACGCTGTCACATGAAAGAAAGGTTTGAAGTTTTAGATATTTTCAGGGGTATATTTGCAAGTTTAGTAGTTCTCTTTCATGCCAGTGCATTTTCGGCAACTCCATTAATAAATAACAGTTTTATTAAGCATTCCGACTTGTTTGTCGATTTCTTTTTTATTCTAAGCGGGTTCGTAATTGCTTACAGTTATCAATACATTACTTCAGGCCATGACTTAAAGCGTTTTTATTCAAAACGTGTTTACAGGCTTTATCCGTTACACTTGGCCGTATTATTGGTTTTTATTGCTATCGAGCTGTTAAAAGGAGCAGCTTCGCATTACGTACATGTAAATAAACTGGTTAATGAAAGCAATAACCTGTACACCGTATTGACCAACTTATTGCTGCTGAATTCTGTTAAGTTTCCTTTTGTGCATGATGTGAGCTGGAACATTGCCAGTTGGTCCATCAGTGCCGAAATGATTTCTTATTTGCTGTTCGGTTTAACGGTGGCTGCAATTAACCGTAGCGGTTTGGCGAAAAACAGAAATGCTGTTTACATTTTAGTAGTATTTATAGCAGCAGGTTTATTATACTTTTTTACAGGTAACTTCAAATTGACCTATAATTTTGATTATGGCTTTTTACGAGGAACAACAGGGTTCTTTATCGGTGTAATATGCTACAATACTTATCAAGCTACTAAAAAAATTCAAAGCAAATTATCGTCTTTAACCTACCATGTTTTGGAGCCGGTACTGTTTTTTGGTACACTGGTTATGGTGTATTATGGTGGTATTTATGAAAACCAAGGTTTTATATACGAAATATTGTTTTTTGCTAACGTGCTGTTGTTTGCTTCGCAAAAAGGATGGTTATCTAAATGGCTGATGAAATCACAATTATTACATCAAACCGGTAAATACTCTTATTCTATATACATGACACATACGCTAATGCTGAGCTTGTTCAATATCGTATTCATCCGCGTACTGAAGTTTCCGCCATCGGCATACAGTTATTTAATTATTTTAAATTATCTACTGATTTACTTTGTATCAGCCTGGACGTTCAAAAATATTGAGATGCGATTCAACCAAGTACCACAGCAAAAAGGTAAAAAGGTGTGGTGGTTATGGTAAATTAATTCAGATATAATAGAATAGAAACAATAAAGGGTATCTCAATGTGTAGTAATTGAGATACCCTTTATTGTTTCTAATGTTACGAAAACCGCAAATTACATTTGCAGTTTTCGTTTAGCCAATGTTTGTTGTAATAACAACTTGGTTTCTTGATATCCGGTTTTGAATATACTCCAGTATGAAAAGTTGCAGTACTTGTTCAAGGCCCAGTAACCAATAAGCGTTCCGGTGATAATTGGGAACACTGTAGCTACAGCTATACCATAAACGCTATGTGTCAGGTAAATGCTTAAGAAATCGGTAATGATGTTTACCGCCAGCATAACCAGTACTTTGTAAAAGTTGATTTTAGGTTGATGAATTACGTCCAGCGTAAGGGCAAAGAACCGATCTGGTGGGAAGATAATAGCAAAGGTTAGAAATAAGCGAAACACATTTGCTGCTTCTGTTCCTGCATATTTTCCACCACCAATAATGTAAATAGGTACATCAGCCAAAGCACAGCCCAGCAAAGCGCCAGGTATGAGTAGGAGGGATAACATGCCGGCATACTTTTTCATGATTTGAATAACACCAACACGATCACTCTGATTGTAAGCGGCTGATAGTTCAGGCATACCAGTAGCTGCAAAGCTGCGCAAAGGAATTTCTACCAGCTGCATTAAGGTTTGTCCGAGGTTATATATAGCCAAAGCTTGCTTGCCCAGCATAAAGTTGATAATGAAGGTATCAGATGTGCTGAACATATTAGCGCTTAAAGCCGTGCCTACACTGTACTTGCCGAAGTTGTAAATATCTTTTACTGTAGCTGTGGTGCGTTTCCCTAAGGTAGTAATTCGTGTCCAGCTTTTGCTTAAGGCATAGATGCTAGTAATCAGGTTGGATAGTAGATAAGCAAAAAGTACATGAATAATAGTCATGTTGCCAGTTATCATCAGCAATATAATAAATACAATGAAGCTGCCTTGGTTACTCAACCTAATGTATAAAAGTTTATCAAATTGCTGTTCGCCTTGTATCACGCAAGTGGCTAAAAACCAAGGTAAAGAAAAAGCATAGTACAAGCCTGAGTACTTAAAAAACATGACCAAGCCTTCATCTTTAATCTGGTTTAGAAATAGTAACGAGGATAAGCTAACCACTACCAGTACGCCTGTAATACACAAGCCTAAAAACCAAGCTGAACCAGCTACATCCGCAGTACGGTCTTTATTTGCACCAGCGTAAAATTTGATAAACGCCGTAGTCAAGAAACCGGATCGAAAAGTATCAACCAGCAACAAGATGGATTGAAAAAATACCCAGGTGCCCGCTTCTGATTTGGACAGGGTGCGGTAAATCAGTGTCATGGTCACCAGTCCTAATCCTGACATGATGATGTTGCCTGTTAAAGATAAAAAATGTTTGTTTCGGACGAGATTAATAACCTTTAGCCACATTATACGTAAAATTATGCTTAGCAAGAATGAGCGAATAGTGCCTGTAAAGTAAAGGCACCACTGGCATGTCAGCTTTAAATTATGGATGTAAACGAAATAGCCTTCCCAGAAGTTACTTTATTAATTACACACTACAATCGTAGCCAATCATTAGAACGATTGCTGCAAACTTTTAAAACCCAACAGATGGTTTTTGGTGGTATTGTAGTATCTGACGATGGAAGTAAACCGGAACATCTGAATCGTTTAAAAGCTTTGCAGCCAGAGTATGGGTATAAGCTGGTTACTACACCTGTAAATAAGGGTTTGGGTAATAACATCAATAAAGGTCAGGATGCGGTAACTACTCCATATACCTTGTATGTGCAGGAAGATTTTGAACCCAAGCCAGCGTTTGTACAACATTTTAAAGATGCATTGGCCTTTATGAAAGCTGACCTGGGGTTAGATATTGCTCGATTTTATGCCTATTTCAGTTACCCATATATAAAAAGCTATGGTAAAGGCTTTGCCGAAATGTTATTCAAATCATCAATACTGGCCAGTAATCATTTGAAGTTTTACGTGTACAGCGATCACCCGCATTTGCGACGTAGCAACTTCCTTGAAAAGTTTGGCCGTTATCCTGAAGGAATCAAAGGCGACCTTACCGAATATGGTATGGCTAAATCCTTCATACAGCACAATGGTCGGGGACTGTTTTTTGAAAACTTTAACGACTTGTTTTATCAAAAAAATTCATCTGATGAACCAAGTACCATGAACCGTGCAAGCTGGCGGGAAAGTAAAAATCCATTAGCTCTAGCTCTACGTGCCGTTTACTTACAGTTTAAACTCATACGCTGGACGTATGATGTATTGTACAAGCGTTAATTCTAATCTTATTATCCTATGCCTGTCAGCACCTTTCCGGAAGTTACTTTATTAGTTACTCATTATAATCGTAGTCAGTCGTTAGAGCGACTATTACAGACTTTTCAAAATCAGCAAATTGTTTTTGGCGGTATTGTCGTATCTGATGATGGGAGTAAACCTGAACACCTGAACCGTTTAAAATCTTTGCAGTCGGTGTATAATTACAATTTAGTTACCACTCCTGTAAACAAAGGCTTAGGGAACAACATAAACAAAGGTCAGGATGCAGTAACAACGCCTTATACACTATATATACAAGAAGATTTTGATCCTTACAAAAATTATGGAGTTCATTTGAGTGATGCATTATCTATTATGCAGGAGCGTAAGGATATTGACTTGGTTAGGTTTTATGCTTATTTCAAATACCCGTATTTGAAGCCTTATAGAAATGGGTTTTCAGAAATGGTATTTAAAATATGGTATCTAGGCTATCGTAAGTTTCATTGCTACAGCGATCATCCACATTTAAGAAGAACCAGTTTTTTTAAAAAGTTCGGCCGCTATCCTGAAGGATTGAAAGGCGATCGTACGGAATTTTTAATGGCTATATCTTTCCTAAAAAATAAAGGTAAGGGAATGTTTTATGAAGATTACAAAGGTTTATTTGATCAAGTGAACTCATCGGATGAGCCTAGTACTATGACGCGTAGCGATTTACGTCAGAGTGGTAACGTATTGATTTCAATGTTGCGTGGTATTTACCGTAATGTAAAGCACACTTGGGAAGTGCTATTTTAACAAATACGCTTGCAGCCTATCTGTTAAAGTAATCAGGCTGCTTTAAAGAAAAATTTATTTTCTCTAGAGCAGCCTGAAGTTATGGTAATAAGGTTTAGAAAATACTTATTTATCAAACATTAAGCTTGCACACTTAAGGTTTGTTCAATCGCTTGGTAAATTTCGTTGACATTGTTTTCCCAGGTATGTGTAGCTGCAAAGCTGATCCTTTCTTGCGCTAAAGCCTCACTGTTCTCAATTAAAGCTTTTTGTATTAGTTGCAGGTAATCGTTAGGTGTAGTACCTAAGTAAACGTGCTCTTCAAATACGCTCATCGCATCTGTACGGGTAGCAACAGTAGGCTTGCCTAAAGCAAGATATTCATCTATTTTGCGCGGATAATTTCCGACTGTAACTTCGTTAAACAACTGAGGATTAATACATACATCAAATGCATTAATATATGCTGGTAATAGTTCTGGATCTTTAGCACCTAAAAAATGAACGTTAGGCATTTTATGTAAATCGCCAACTTTAAATTGTTCATCCTCCGGACCTACTAATACCACGTTCCAGTCAGGTCTTTGTTGAGCGATGTGCTTTATTAAATCCATATTCAGCCTGATACTTTGCAAAGCACCTACGTAGCCGATAATAGGATGGGAGATACCCGCTATATCCTGAGGTGGCGAATTCTGCCGGTTATAGCCTGTAAATAAACCCAAGTCACAGCCTTGGCCAACATAGTAGGAGTTAGGGTTATATTGGCGACAGTAATTAGCTAAGTAAGTAGAGTTAGCTACACATACGTCACTTTTGGCTATTAACTCTGGTTCCAGTTTGCGGCCATGTAGCTTCCAGTAATCAACTGCCAGCATATAATCGCGCGAATAATAGATGCTTATGGCTGGTTCCAGAATCTCTTTCAAGTAAAAGCTTCTGAACATATCATTGTCGTTAAACAATATATAATCTTGAAATCCAAGTTGTTTAATAGCTTTTTGTATAGAACGGGCAAAACGATGGTTGTTAATTCTGTTCAAAAAAGAGTAGATGATGTCATTCTTAATCCAGTTAATAGATTCAATAACTTCATCCGGGTAAAGGTTCCAGATGTTATCCTGTATTTTTACCAGCCCATTGGCTTTACCTTTTATTACCTGAAGACGTTTTTGTACTGCGGAAATATTCTTATGCTTAAACAGCGTAATTCTGTCTAACGGCGAGTTAATGTACAAAACCCGGTTATGCTTACTAAACTCAAGCGCAATGTTTTTGCAGTTGCTGCCAATTTCAACATCCCAGGGTTGCTGGCCTACAATCAGAATGTCTCTACCTTTAATCATATTGTTTTCGTTCATCTGCTTTTACGCAGCATATATTTAGGAAAGTTGTGTTTTTAAGGAATTTTGTTTTTGCAGCGTAAGCTCCTGATCAAGACGTAGTGTAATATTTATAAGCGCCACTTCCATATAAAAGAATATGTTAGACGGATACTGCACTAAAGCCTCCTGCGGAAAGTTGCCTAAGTTGTAAGCAAACAATACCATCGTCATGGCCAAACAATAGGTTTTCAGTTCCGGGTCTTGTATCTTATAAAAGTTGCTGATGCCTGTTTTTAAAATCAAAAACATCATTGTGCAAAAAATGAATAAACCTAACCAACCATCTTCTACCGCTACCCGTATGTAGCCGCTATCGGGCGGGAAACTAGCCAGATAAGAACCCGGTGCAAATTTTTTACCCCATGCACCTGTAGAGCCCAAGCCACCACCCATGGGGTGTGTTAAAATATAAGGTTGTATGCGTTTCTGGTTGTTTTTACGTGCCGTGTAGGAGTCGTCATTATTAGGCCGGAAAGCGGTTTGAAAACGCAAGAGGTTCTGATTGCTGGTAGGCATATTAATCAGTACAACTAAAAATACAGCAGCAACACAGGTAAATATTAATACATTTTTGTTGTAATTCAGAATGGCGAAAATAACCAGTGCGCCCGGTAGCAGCACGTTGGCACCACGCGTGCCTGAAAACAACATAGCATCAAAGAAAAACAGGATTAGAAGCCCTAACACTATCTTTTTCCAAAGCTTAATTTTTCCGGCAATCAGGCAAATGCACAAAATGCTGGGCATAACCATATTGTAAGAGAATGCTACTGGATCAGAAAAAATAGAGAATTTTCGCCAATGCCCACCTATCAGCAGTAGAGATGCAATATTAGGGTCGGAGTTAAGATAAGCTTCTTCAGAGGCCGAGAAACCAATGTATTCCTGCTTAAAAGCGTATGCCGCCGCTATAACGCTTAACAGCAACCATAACTTAAGTAGTAACCTGATGAATTTAACTGACCGTACATTGTACATGTATATGAAGTACCCTAATGTAACTACGGCAACACTACGCACTGTATATATCCATGCTCCACGGGCTTCAGTAGTGGGATTGCCTACTTCCAACAGGTTATAAACCAGCCAGACCATCAGGATGTTGGTGATAGGGCCTTTTAAAATGTCACCATCTTGGTTTTTTTTGGAATGTATAAGTACCCCAATAGCAATAAGCCTTGTAAACCATCCATAGCAGTACCTATGGGTATAGGTATGTAATCAGCCACTTGCCATAACATGTATGCCATGACCAATAGTATAATAATGCCGAACTTAGGATAAGTAACAATACTATATAAAAGAGGGAAAGCGCATAAAACCCCAACTAATATAGCACCAAATATAACCCCTTTGTAGGCGGTACCTGCGGCTATAATTAAAGCAAATACAACTAATAAGGCAACCCCGGTTTTGTTGTACAACTTCTCAATAATAAATACATTCTTTAGCCTGCTCAAAAAACTTTGGCGAGCAGATGCATGGTCAATGCCTTGGAGGGTTACAAAAAAATCAGTCACTTACAGGAATAAAATTTTTACGAATAAGCCGAATGTGCTTAGAAATGCAACCACGATAGCCACAATGCGGGTAATCCGATCTATACGTGCTTGTGTTACCGGATTAACAACATTACCTCGCAGAACTTTTTCACTAGGATTAATTCTCATGATTATTCAGGTTAACGTTATCGGATGTACTATTATAGGTGTGCTGTGTAGCTACTGAATACTGGTTTGCTTTGCGCGATTTAAGTAACGACAATACCTGGAAATAGATGAATTTAGGAATGTTAACCAACGATTGATAAATACGCTTATCTGTAGGCGACATTACCAGCGCTATCCAAAATCCTAATACAAACAGCAGAAATCCGCTTACCCAAACCAACACACCTGCTACGCTGATGAATAGATTAGCTATTAAGCAGATGATAGCTAATAGTAAAAATATAAACAGCGGCGGACGTAGTAAAATCAACCCGAACAAAAATTGATTCATGCTCAGGTTACTGAAAGATTTGCCTAGTAGGGTAAAGCCGTATTTGAAATATTTAAACCAAGTATTAATCCAGCGTGAACGTTGTTTAACCAACTGATCGGAGTGGGTGGTTTTTTCATCATATACAACAGCTTTACTGGTAAAAGCTATTCGTTTATTCTGGCTTAGTATAGCTGATTGTAAAACTTTATCAAAACCTGCACCCGATACATCACGGCTCTCTAAGCAGTCACGGTACAATTTCGTGGTAAAGGCCATACCGGAACCTGCCAGCGTTGCTGATGAACCTAAACCAAACAATATTTTACCATCATAAAAATGATAATATATATCACGAGCTGCATCCAGGCAGGCGTAAGTAGTGTTCAGGTTTTTAGCTTCACGAATACCTTGTACAGCTACAAAACCTTGATTAAAAAGCTTATTTAATTCATGTAAGTATGTTGGTTCAACTAAATTATCACTATCAATAATTGTAAGTCGTTCATGCGGACGTTTAAAATGATTGATAGCATAAAAATGTGAGCGCGTGTTGCTGGCTAAAGTTTCTTCTGGGCGCAAAATAACTACACGTTCATCAGCAAAGTGCAGAGTACTGATATCGCATTTATCAGCAACTACATAAATAAGATAGTTGCTATAGTTCAGCTTTAATAAAGAGTTTACTACATCGGGTATAGCGCTTATCTGTTCATAAGCTGTTACAATAATGCCGTAATCAGCTTCTTCAGTAGGAGAGGCAACCAGCGGGTAATTTTTTCTTTTTAGATTATAAAATAAATATAGTATCACTGGCAAAAACAGATTATAGCCAACCAGTACTTGAAATGCAATCCAAACTATTTTTAATATTATCATTACGCTATATTCCGCTATCTATTTTAAACTGATTAAATTATGATGCAGGCAACTGATTTTTATCTACTTCATTTAGTACCCATCCGCTAAAATGTGCATCCAGGCTTTTCAAATAATTAACCTGCTGCTTTCTGGTTCCTTTAATGGTTTGCCCTGCTTTAAACACGGTTACTATTTTATCGGTAAAGTCAATCCACTCTTTTGATTTGTTGAGGGTAGATAAAGCTGATGCCTCAATAATAATGATGTCAAATTGCGCTTTAAGTGCATTAAATGCATTGGTAATGTTATGCTCAGTATCCAATTGTAGTAAAGAAATATCACCGCCTTTATTACCCAACACGCTTACCTTTGATGCAGCTACTAAATTTTCTGCCGAGAGTTTACCTGATAAATAATCTTCCAAAAAATATTTAGCTTTTACCGCTTCAGTAATGCCAGGTGCATTAAAATTACCATCAATCAGCAATACATTTTTGTTAATTAATGCATAAGCATAAGCCAGGTTAAGGGCTAAAAATGTTTTACCTTCGGCAGCTGTTAAGCTGTTGATCAGAAGCACTTTGTTTTCATGAAGGTCGTGGTCTACCTCATAACGGATAGACTGCAATAAATTTTTAAATAGTTGTGTATCCTGGTCAGTTTGCGCACCGGTCCAAATCTGTCTTAAATCAAGCGATGAGCCTTTAAGTTTGTGTAGATAACCTAATACCGGAATTTTGGTGGTATTAGCTAGTTCATTAGGGGTCTTAACGCTATTATCCAGGTAGAACAAGATAAATAGTACCACAATACAAAACACAAAGCTGATTATACCGCTGATAATTACCAGCAGCATCTTTTTCGAGGGCTGTGCCGTGCCAGGCATGGCCATTTCAATTTGGCGTAACTGCACCGAAAAGTTTGATTGCAGCTGGCTTTGATTGTATTTGTTTAAAGCATCAATATATTCATCATGCGCCACGTTAATGGCATTCTCGTCGGCTTGTACAACAGCCTCGTGCGGTACTAAAGTGTTCAGTCGAACATTAAGCCGGTTCAATTCATTCTGAATAGATTTAACACTGTTTTGAGATAAGTCATACTGTATTTGTAGTGCAAGCTTTTGTTCTATTAAGTGCTGTTTAGAACTCAACGGATTAACCGTATAGGTATCAGAGTTCTGGTAAATTTGTCCGGTTAATACACTGTTTAACGAGTCGAGCTGCCTTTTAATAGCGGGATTGAAGCTGCTTTGTACATATTCGCTATTCAAGCGCTGTAACTGAAAGCGGGTATTCAGTACTTGCTGACTCAGCTTAATCATGGAGCTTTCCACATATTTCCGATCGGCTGGGTCAAACTGCTTGTCAATATCTCGTATGGCAGCTAGGGTAGAAATAGTGTTTTTTTGAGCTTCTTCTGCACGGGTTTCAAAATCAGCAATCTGCCCGTATAAAGCTCTCGCCTGTTCATTCAAATTTAGTACACGATTTTGAATCTTATACGTTTTAAGGCGGTTCATGCGCACGTTAAGACTATCTTCTTTGGCTTTCATTAAATCGCCATAGAATGTTACTGCTTTGTGCTGATTATCTTTTACCAGTAAAGTATAGTACTGAATAAATTCTTTACACAAATCATTAATCAGCAAAGCTGACAAATTGGGGTTTTCTGAATCATACTGCAAATCAATAAAGTCGCTGTTATCTGCACGATATATTAACAGTTTTTGAAGTACTGATTCATCATCATATTTCATGGATTTTATCAGCTCATACAAACCTTTCTGGTCAGAGTTGAATAGCGATAAGGACTGGCGTTTGTTATAATAACTTGTGTAAACCTCAACAGCATGTTTTTTAGCATTCGAATTTAACTGCTCCATCAATTTGCTGGGCTTCCGAAAAGGGGTGGCACTGGTTAAGTCATGAATCATTAACTGGTAAGATACCTGATCCAACATCTTTTTGGATTTAATCATCGCAATCAGATTGCTGAATTCCTGGCTAATGCGTGAATCTTGCAATACCTCACCGGCAATGCTTAAACTTTGCTGCGTTTGATCAACCAAGCCTGTAGCCAGCTGCGCGTTAGAAGTATAAGTATCCGGTTGGTTACGTACCAGAAAGTAAGTAATAATGACAGTAACTAGCGGAATAATAATAAGGGTGAACTTGTGACGTACAAGTAATTTAATAAAGCTACTTAATTCCATTACTTAATATTTTCTAGTTTATCACCTATCAGTTCTTCCAAGTCAGCTTTAGCTAAAAACAGGTTAGCTTCAGCTCCAATTTTACTTTCGTTCTGTTGAGTGAGGGTGATACGCGCTTTGGTGTAGTTATCTAAAGTTTCTTCTCCTTTTTCAAACTTATAGCGTACATTTTTCAGCATGGTTTCAGCATCAATGCTAGCTTCCGATTGCAATTTTAATGCGGCTATTCTTTGCAGGTAAGTGTAATAACGTTTTTTTACCAGGGTAGCCAGGGTAATTAGATATTCATCCTTTTCATCAGTAGCTACTAATAGTTCTTTTCTAGCCTGTTTTACTTGATAAGGCTTTTGCAATAAGGAGCCCAAACTGAAAAATAAGCCAAATTGTGCACCATTAAATAAGCTTTGATGACTGTTCACGCTCCCGCTATTATCAACCGATTGGTACAGGTTCAAGGTGTTATTGGGCTGATATACGTACGAAACGGTAAACGGATCGAAGTATGCAACTTTAGCTTTGCCAATGTTGTTCTTGGCAACATCAACACGGTGATCCAATGCTTTTACGTGCGGGTAATTAGCTTTTGCTGTAGCTATTAATTTATCCAGATAAGTTTCAGAAATGTCTGGTATAATCGTGTTTTGTGCCAGTACAAAGCAAGGTATGCTTACTGTAAATAACAAAAAAGTAGCAATTGTAAATATTTTGTTCATCAATAAGTATCTCTCTAAAATTAGGTTTCTTAATTTTCTTGAATAGGGCTGAAGTACCTAAAGTATCCTTATACGATAAAAATTTAGCTTAGTTATTTACACAACAAAGTTTTGTAAAACTGAACAGAAAGTCACTAGCTTTCAAATGCATTCATGGTTTCAATCACCTGCATAATGTTTTCAGGTGTATGGCAATATGAGCAAGGTAAGCTTAGTGTGGTTTGATGTATTTCTTCAGCAATTGGGTATCGCTGGTCCTTAAACAAGGGCTGCAACGCTTTTTGCTGGTGTGGTGGTAGAGGATAATGAATCTCGGTTCCAATACCGTTTTGCTGTAAATAATCTTTCAGCTTATTACGTTGTGCATAACGTATATTAAAAATGTGGTAAACATCTTGATAATCATCTTCAACAACAGGTAATACATAATCACTTTTTAAATGCTTTATGTACAAGGCGGCCAGTTTTTGTTTGTGCGTGTTAATTTCATCCAGCGCCTTCAATTTTATAGTTAAGAAGACAGCCTGCAATTCATCTAATCTGGAATTAACGCCAACACGCTCGTTGTAATATTTCACTGATGAGCCATAATTGCGTAACTGTCGGATGATGTGAGCAAGTTCACTGTTATTAGTAGTTAGTGCACCGGCATCACCCAATGCACCCAGGTTTTTAGTAGGGTAAAAGCTGAAAGCACCAAATTCACCGAAAGTGCCTGCTTTTTGGCCCTTGTAAGTAGCACCATGGGCTTGAGCGCAGTCTTCAATTAAAATCAACTGATATTGACTTCTTATTGCCAACAATGCATCCATATCGCAGCATTTGCCATACAGGTGCACAGCCATAATTGCTTTGGTTTTAGACGTAATAGCTTGCTCTACTGATTGCGGATCCAGGTTGTAGGTGCGAATATCCGGCTCCACTAAAACAGGCACCAAGTTGTTGTTCAAAATAGCGAGTATAGTAGCAATGTAGGTGTTGGAGGGAACAATAACTTCACTACCCGGTTCAAAGTTGTAAGCCTTGAGTGCCAGTGTAAGCGCATCTAGCCCATTGGCTACGCCCACGCAAAAATCTGACTGGTTGTAGGTAGCAAATTGTTGCTCAAATTCTGCTACTTGTTTACCTAATATATACCAACCCGAATCTAAGAAAGTGGCAAATTGGCTTTTAAAGGCTTCTGTAAAGGGCTTGTTTAGTTGCAACAGATTTTCATACGGTATCATGCGCTGTGCTGGTAAGGTTCAAAAATATAATCCTTAGCATTGAATGATGTAGAAGCCATCACCAGCAAAATAGCATCAGGACTAAAGTTGGTCATTACATGCCAGTCTTGCGTTTCCAGAATCAAGCATTTTTCAGGCGTATCCATTTCAAAGTGCTCAGTTACATCACTATTATCATTAATAATGGTACAACTGCCTTGTATGCAAATGGCAGCTTGTACAGTGGTGTGATGCCGATGACCGCCACGGGCCGAATTGTCTACACCATAAATGTAAAAGATACGTTTAATATCAAAGGGGATGGCTTCATCCAGTACAGAAAGGTGTCCGCGGTTGTCAGTAAATGTAGGTATATGAATTAGGTAAGCCATTCAATAAGTATGCTCAGATTTTTACTAGAAAGTATCCAGTATATCTAACAAACGTTCGTCTGTATTTACACTGAATTTGCGGGCAAACAAATCATCTGAGGCTTTAAGTTTTTCTACGTCCTCCATACCTAATACTTTAGGATGTGATCCGCCTGCCGACCAATCAATATACCGATAATCGTTATTGACTAGCTCATCCTTGTACGGCGAATTCATTAAAATAGTTTGAAAAACAAATTCATCACTGCCCCAAGTGAAGTTAAAGAAGCGCCTGAGATGTGGATTACTTTCTACATAATCAACCACATACAAAGCTTTTTCTATTTGCAGCATCCAAAACATGCTTTTGCCATAAGGTTTAAGATCATTCGGTATACGACGCGGCGGAAGTATTCGGTTAATCCAGCGTTCTAAAAAGTATTGCCCTTTAAACTTGTAATTAGTAAAATGGTATTTTGTAATGCGCGGAATTGCTTCATGCCATTCCTCTTCAAAGCTTTGATATTCAAGAAATTGTTTGCCATTGTTGCGCTCTAGAAAGTCCAGAATATATTCAGCTGATTTAATAGGGTAATCTTGTCCGCTTATAAAATTTAAATACTGGTAAGTTTTACCTGTAGCTGCAACTTCCTTAATACATTTAAAAGTGGCTTTTATGGTGTTGTAACCTGCCCATCTTACATCTTCCCGATCTTTTATAAAATAAACATTAGGGTATTGTTGTAGATAGAGGTATGGCTCCAAACTGTATTTTTTATCTACATGTATATAGAAATCAAACTTATTGTGCGACAATCTTTTAATTAGTCGCTCAGTAAGTTGAGGATTGGTATAGGTAAGTATAATATGTGCTACTTTCATATAATTAGTATCCATTCTGCTGCGCATAGATGGATAGTTTTAGCGTATTCTGCAATTGATATGTGACATTGCTAACAATATTGTGCCACTTCATTCAGACTTATACTGATTGTATAGAATTTTAGTTTAAAGAAATTGATAATGAATTAAGATTTACAACTGATTGAAAAGCTATAGGTAAAGCTGTATTTATTACACTAATTTGCTACTTTAGCCCTGTTAACATTATGAAACATATAGGCTCGCCTAAACTTACCGTTGCTGTTGATTGTATTGTATTTGGTTTTGACGGCTTTAATCTAAAATTGCTATTAATTAAGCGCGCATTGCAGCCTCAACAAAACAAATGGAGTTTAATGGGCGGTTTTGTTAATGAAAGCGAAGGCGTAGATGAAGCGGCTAGCCGGATATTACAAACCTTAACCGGGCTTACCGGCGTGTACCTGGAGCAATTGCATGTTTTTGGCGGTGTAGACCGTGATACAACGGAGCGAACCATTAGCGTAGCTTATTTTGCTTTAATTGATATTGAAAGATATAAGTTGCAGCTAAGCCATGAGTACGCTGCCGAATGGTTTCCGGTACAAAGCACGCCTAAGCTGATTTTTGACCATGACCAAATGGTAGAAGCAGCTAAAAAGAAGTTGCAGTATAAAGCAGCATTACATCCAATATTATTTGAATTGCTGCCCAGTAAATTTACCATTCCGCAAATACAGAGCATGTATGATGCTATTTATAATGTAAGCTTTGATAAGCGAAACTTTAGTAGAAAACTGCTGTCAACCGGGTTGCTGATCAAACTAAATGAAAAGGATAAGCTAGGCTCAAAGAAAGGTGCTTTTTATTATACATTGAATAAAGACAAATACCAGCAAAATCTGTATAAGATTTTAGGGTTAATTATAGCACCGGAACACTTGCAACTTTTATAATAAAAATTTTTGGTTATTGCCGCAGACACTTACTTTTACAGAAGTATTTAAGTGTCAAACTAACAATTAAAACCAATTATGAAAGAAGATGCCTACGTCATAGGAGTAGATTATGGTTCAGACTCTGTGCGTTCGGTAATTGTAAATGCCGGCAATGGGAAAGAATTGGCTACTTCGGTGTTTTACTATCCGCGCTGGCAAAAGGGTTTATATTGCCAAGCTTCCGAAAACCAATTTCGCCAGCACCCGCTGGATTATGTGGAAGGGTTGGAGCATACCATCAAAGCTTGCATTGCTAAAGCAGGTACAGAAATTGCATCCAAAATTAAAGCTATTGCGGTAGATACTACTGGGTCAACTCCGGTGGCTATAAACCAGCAAGGAGTACCTTTGGCCTTACTTCCTGAGTTTGCCGAAAATCCTAATGCCATGTTTGTGCTCTGGAAAGATCATACTTCGGTTCAGGAAGCCGCTCAAATCAATCAGCATGCTACACAGTTTTCTACTAATTATTTGCAGTATGTAGGTGGTATCTACTCTTCGGAGTGGTTTTGGGCTAAGCTGCTACATATTTTGCGCGTAGATGAACAGGTGCGGCAAGCTTGCTACTCCTGGGTAGAGCATTGCGACTGGGTTCCATTCCTGTTAACTGGCGGTAATGATGCCGCTGCTATAAAACGCAGTCGTTGTGCGGCAGGGCATAAAGCACTATGGGCTGCCGAGTTTGGTGGTTTGCCACCTAATGAGTTTTTCTCTTCACTTGATCCGCTATTGCAGGGTTTTACCGAGCGTTTGTTTAAAGATACTTATACTTCTGATGTTGCAGCTGGCAATCTATGCCAAGAGTGGGCGCAACGTTTAGGCTTATCTGCCGATGTAGTGGTTGGTGTAGGTGCTTTCGATGCACACATGGGTGCTGTAGGCGGGCAAATTGAACCCTATCACCTGAGTAAGGTAATGGGTACATCTACCTGCGATATTTTAGTAGCACCTAACCGGGATATGGAAGGTAAACTGGTTAGCGGTATTTGCGGGCAAGTGGATGGATCTGTTATCCCGGGCATGTCGGGCCTGGAAGCTGGACAGTCAGCTTTTGGGGATACCTATGCATGGTTTAAAAACTTAATTGCTTGGCCATTGCATAACCTACTATCTGGTTCCAGCCTGATTGATGTGCAAACTGCTGGTGCATTGCGTGAAGAAGCTGAAGGCAAAATCATACCTGAACTGAGCCGCCAAGCCGCCTTATTACCCTTAGATGAAGAGGCGGAGCTGGCAATAGATTGGTTTAACGGTCGTCGTACGCCGGATGCTAACCAGTTGTTGGAAGGTACCATTACTGGCTTAAATTTAGGCAGTGATGCGCCTCGGGTATTCCGTGCTTTAGCTGAAGCAACTTGTTTCGGTGCCCGCAACATTGTGGAACGGTTCCGGGCTGAAGGCGTGCCGGTAGAAGGCCTGATAGGTATTGGTGGTGTAGCTAAAAAATCACCATATATCATGCAAATGATGACGGATGTACTGCAAATGCCAATCCGCATACATCAGTTTGAGCATACGTGTGCTCTTGGTGCAGCCATGTTTGCAGCTACCGTAGCTGGTTTGTACATTAAGGTAGAGGATGCAATGGAAGCTATGGGTGGTGGTTTCGAAATCGAATACCAGCCTGATGCTAATAATGCCGAGTTCTATAACAAACGCTATCAGCGTTATTTGAAATTAGGTGCATTTACCGAGCAAATGATAGTGGGTGCTGATGAATTTGCATCAAGCAATGGATAGTAGTGCAAGCTGTCCTATACACTATCAAGCAAATTAACTCTAACCCGAAAAAACATAAAAATAAATATTCGATAACCGAATCAAGATGAGCCAATACGAACATATACAGAAAGCCGCTTACGAGGCAAATATGGAACTACCTAAGTTGGGGCTGGTTATTTTTACCTTTGGTAATGTAAGCGCAGCTGATCATACTCTTGGCGTATTTGCTATTAAGCCAAGCGGTGTGCCTTATGAAGATTTATCACCCGAAAAGATGGTGATTGTTGACTTTGACGGTAATACAGTTGAAGGTACTTTACGCCCTTCATCCGATACCAAAACTCACGCTGTTTTGTACAAGAACTGGCCAGAAGTTGGTGGTATTTGCCACACACATTCTACATACGGAACAGCATGGGCTCAGTCTCAGCGCGATATCCCGATTTTTGGTACTACCCATGCCGATTATAATACGTTTGATATTCCATGTGCTCCACCTATGAGTGATGAATACATTCAAGGCAATTATGAATACCAAACAGGTTTTCAGATTATGGATGCATTTACCCAAAAAGGCTTGGATTATAAGGAGGTAGAAATGGTACTGGTAGGTAATCACGCACCTTTTACCTGGGGCAAAACCGCAGCTAAAGCAGTACACAACAGCGCCGTACTAGAAGCCGTTGCTAAAATGGCTTATCTCACCGAGCAAATTAATCCGCAAGCGCCCAAGCTAAAAGAATCTTTAAAAAGAAAGCACTTTGAACGCAAGCACGGACCTGATTCTTATTATGGTCAGGCCTAATTTCAGCTAAGTTATTACTTGATGAATATAATAGTCTTAATAACTCAATGCACTTAAACTAAATTAATATTTAATAACCATTAACCACAATGATAAATTTAAAAGAACTTGAAGTATGGTTTGTAACCGGTAGCCAAGATTTATATGGTGAAGACACTCTGCGCCAGGTAGCTGAACATTCGCAGCAAATTGCTGCGGGTTTGAATAATGCTGCACCAGTACCTGTTACTGTAGTTTTTAAACCTACTGTAAAATCATCTGAAGAAATATTTAACCTTATTCAGCAGGCTAATACAGCAGGGAATTGCATTGGTTTAATTACATGGATGCACACTTTCTCGCCAGCTAAAATGTGGATACGTGGATTGAGTATCTTGAAAAAGCCAGTGCTGCATTTGCATACACAATTTAACAGCGAAATTCCATGGTCAAGTATTGATATGGACTTTATGAACCTAAACCAAAGTGCTCACGGCGATCGTGAGTTTGGTTTCATGATGTCGCGTATGCGTTTACGCCGCAAGGTAGTGGTAGGTCACTGGCAAGAGGCTGAAGTAGCTGAACAAATTGGCGTGTGGGCTCGTGCAGCGGCTGGTTGGCACGATTGGCAAGGCGCTAAATTTGTACGCTTTGGCGATAATATGCGCTTTGTGGCCGTTACTGATGGTGATAAAGTGGAAGCTGAACTTCAGTTTGGGTTTTCAGTAAATACTCACGGTATAGGCGATTTAGTGCAGGTAATTAATGCAGTAGATTACGCGCAGGTTGATCAGCAAATTGCTGAATATCATGATTTGTATGAGGTGGTACCAGCATTACAAAAAGGCGGCGACCAACATCAGTCGTTGGTAGAGGCAGCAAAAATTGAAGTAGGTCTGCGTACCTTCCTGCAGCAAGGCGGCTATAAAGGTTATAGTGATACTTTTGAAGATTTGCATGGTATGGCGCAACTGCCTGGTATAGCATCACAACGCTTAATGGGCGAAGGTTATGGCTTTGCTGGCGAGGGTGACTGGAAAACCGCAGCCTTGGTACGTGCCATGAAAGTGATGGGATCAGGATTACCGGGTGGTAACGCCTTTATGGAAGATTACACCTATCATTTTGATGGTAATAATTCATTGGTGCTGGGTTCACACATGCTGGAGGTTGATAGCTCGTTAGCAATAGGCAAAGCACGTGTAGAGGTACACCCGCTAGGTATTGGTGGTAAAGCTGATCCGGTACGATTGGTATTTAACGCAGGATCAGGTGCAGCGCTTAATGCTTCTATCGTAGATATGGGTAATCGTTTCCGAATGATTGTAAATGAAGTAGAAGCTGTTGAGCCACAGAATGATTTACCAAAATTGCCAGTAGCACGAGTATTATGGAAGCCATACCCGGATATGAAAACCGGTTGTGCTGCCTGGATTCAGGCTGGTGGTGCTCACCACACCTGCTATAGCCAGAACTTGACTGATGAACATTTACACGCCTTTGCTGAAATGGCCGGTATTGAATATTTGCTGATTGGTAAAGAAACTAAGCTACGTGAACTGCAAAAAGAAATTGCCTGGAACGATGCTTATTACAAAATGATTAAATAATAAATTTCATCATCTTATATTCAAAAGCCACAGCTGTTATTAGCTGTGGCTTTTGGTTTTTAATACAATTATGGTTGAAAATACGTCTTTGTAATAGACGAATTATAAATTGATTTCCGCGGGGTTGCCTTTTCTATCTTTACTCCATTTAGTAAGATAATAAATTAGTAAGCCGGCTGCAAATGCGCCCAGACAGTATAATGCTCCCATCGGGTTTGCTACAAAAATGCTGAGGGTTACAAACCAGTAAACAATAATAAATAACAAAGGTACAAATGGGTACCATTTAATAGTATAAATGCCGGTGTTGTTGAGGTGCTTGGTTCGCTTGCGTAAAATAAAAATAGCCATAGCCGCTGTTGATAGGCTAATGGTTTCAAAAAACATACTATAGTTCAGCATCTGGCTAAACGAGCTTACAAAAAACAAGATCACCAAAATGCTGGCGGCTAAAAAGGTCATGCCAAACTCTTGTACCTGTGTACGTGGGTTTACTCGTTTAAATATATTAGGCAACATGCCATCTTCGGCCATTGCATAGTACACGCGGGGTATAGCCATCATGTTTACGTTTACATAAGCCAGCACCGAAATAAACATGAGTACTGAAGTTACTTTAGCACCTACGCCGCCAAATAGTACCGCTGCCATTTTAGCCGCTAAGGCAGTATTTTGTTGCAACCCGATCATACCTAGTACTTGGTAATAAGCAAAGTTCACTGCCAGATACACCGCTATCACAACAGCAATACCCATAAGTATAGCTTTAGGGATATTACGCTTAGCATCTACAATATCACCTCCAAAATTGATGGTTTGCTGATAGCCGGTATAGGTAAAAAATACGGCTACCAAACTTAGCCCAAATGAGGATAGTGGATTACTTGCTTGTATAATAACTGGTAATGCTTGTGACGGAGCGTTATTTTTGAACACAGCCATGCATAGCATAGCTATCATGCCGATTTTAAATAAGGTAAGCAGATTTTGCGCTCGGGCACTCATTTTTATGCCTAAAAAATTAATCAGATAAACTATAATCACCATAGCGATGGTTGTGATTTTAGTACCTGTTTCATTTTGCAGGCTGGCAGGCAGTAGCATGGGGTTGATATATTCTGCACCAATTAGGGCTACAGCTGCTACCGATGCTGTGGTGCTAATAATAGCTATCCAGTTAATCATGAAAGCAAAAGCCGGATGGTAGCAGTAAGAAAATAGCTTATAGAAACCACCTGTGTTAGGGTAACGGGCACCAATTTCGGCAAAGGTAAGGGCTCCGCATAATGTGATCAGGCCACCAAACACCCAGGCTGTAAAAAATAATGGTGTGCTACCTGCACGTATGGCCACCTCGCCCGGCGATTTAAAAATGCCTGTACCTATAATAAGGCTGATTACAATCATGGTTAAATCGAAACGGCTTAGTTTAGGCTTGATCGACATTGTTTGGCTGGGAGTTTAATTTTAAAATTAATGTTATACTTTTGTTTGATATTTACGATAGCAAGTTTAATATATAAATATTAAAATAGTTAATAGTGCTACTAATAATAAAATCTATAAAAAAGCGGGTATATGCTATCGCTATAATAGCTTTGAGCACAGTGCTAATGCATTTTAATACGATAGCACAAAATAAAGCCAAAACCCGGCAACCTGTGGTGCCCGATCATCAGGTAGTTACATTTAAAAAGCTGGCTGAAGATGCAGGTATCAGTTTTACTATGCCTGATAATTTCAAATCAATAAAAGTTATCAATAGTGAAAATCTTTCTTTCGATTATGCTATGACTATGCCAGGGCATACTTTTGAAATCTTGTTTAATGTACAATCGGTAAAGCCTGATTGGGATAACTATGAACATAATAAAAATACACCAGGCAGAATCGTTCCAAATCCGGATTCAAGTTATTTGGATGCAAGCCAAGCTCAGGCTGCTACGCTGAGCGCTGAATCTAAGTATTTTGTAAGAAACGTTTCGCCACATATTCTTACGCAGTTTAATGCAGATGCCGGTAAAACTTATTTAGTTAATTTACAGGATCTGCCCGAAACACATCATTATAAATATGCGTTGATTTTTGCACTGGAAAAAAATCGTATTGGCTATTTTACCGCAGTGTGTTTAACAAACGATAAAGGACCTGAGTTTTACCGTACCATTAACCAGGCTCGGAGTTGTATTAAGTTTAACTAACTATAAGTTGTATAATGCTAATTATTTTAGTATATTTGATGTGCTTTTACAGGTTGTACTATGTACCTAACCTGTAGGTTTTATAATGAGACAATTCTGTAAATTACTGATTTTTTACTATGGCAGAAGTTAATTATAGCGAAGATAGTATTCGCTCGCTCGACTGGAAAGAGCATATCCGTTTAAGGCCGGGTATGTACATAGGCAAGTTGGGCGACGGTTCAGCTTATGACGATGGTATTTATGTATTACTGAAAGAAATTATTGATAACTCTATTGATGAGTTCGTAATGGGGGCCGGTCGTACTATTGATGTAAACCTAAGCGACTACAAAGTAACTGTGCGCGATTATGGCCGCGGAATACCACTAGGTAAGGTTATTGATTGCGTATCGAAAATAAATACCGGTGGCAAATATGATAGTAAGGCTTTTCAAAAATCGGTAGGCTTAAATGGGGTAGGTACTAAAGCTGTTAATGCGCTTTCTGCAGCATTCACTGTACAATCGTATAGGGAGGGGCGAACCAAGATTGCTGAGTTTAATAAAGGCGAACTGCTACGTGAGGAGCCTGAAAAAGAAACCACACAGCGTAATGGTACAGCTATCAACTTTACGCCAGATGATAGTATTTTCCGAAACTACCATTTCATACCGGAGTTTGTACAAAACATGATCTGGAACTATGTGTTCCTGAATGCTGGTTTAACCATTAACTTTAACGGGCAAAAGTTCTTTTCGCAGCATGGTTTGAAAGATTTGCTGCAACGTAATACTGATGCAGAAACTATTCGTTACCCAATCATTCACTTAAAAGGTGAGGATATAGAAATAGCCATGACGCACGGGCAGCAGTATGGTGAAGAGTATTACTCGTTTGTGAATGGGCAACATACTACCCAGGGTGGTACACACCAGGCCGCTTTCCGTGAAGCCGTAGTTAAAACCTTACGTGAGTTTTATAAAAAGGAGTATGATGCGTCAGATATACGTGCTTCTATAGTAGGAGCTATAGCTATTAAGGTGCAGGAGCCAGTTTTTGAATCACAAACTAAAACCAAACTGGGTTCGCAAAACATAGGGCCAGACGGGCCAACCGTTCGCGGCTTTGTGAATGATTTTGTTAAAAATGAGTTGGATAATTACCTGCATAAAAATCCAACTACGGCGGCGGCACTTGAAAAACGTATTCAGCAATCAGAACGCGAGCGTAAAGATATTGCCGGCATTAAAAAGTTGGCTAATGAGCGGGCCAAAAAGGCATCGTTACATAATCGTAAATTACGCGACTGCAAACTACATTTTGATGATACGCACGAACGTAAACAAGATACTACATTATTTATTACCGAAGGTGATTCGGCCAGTGGTTCTATTACAAAATCGCGCGATGTATTAACGCAGGCTGTATTCAGTTTGAAAGGTAAACCGCTTAACTGCTTTGGTCTTACCAAGAAGGTGGTTTATGAAAATGAAGAGTTTAATTTGTTGCAACATGCTTTGAACATTGAGGATGGTCTGGATGGTTTACGGTATAACAATATTGTATTTGCTACCGATGCCGATGTGGATGGTATGCACATACGGTTACTTCTAATGACTTTCTTTTTGCAATTTTTCCCGGACCTGGTAAAAGCCGGGCATGTTTCTATCCTGCAAACTCCGTTATTTAGGGTGCGCAACAAAAAAGAAACTATTTACTGTTATAGCGATGAAGAACGCCGTAATGCAATAGCTAAATTGGGTAACAAGCCTGAAATTACCCGATTTAAAGGTTTGGGCGAAATTTCACCTGATGAGTTCGGCTTGTTTATTGGCAAGGATATGCGCTTAGATCCAGTCATTTTAAAAGATGCTAACATTAAAGGCTTGCTGGAGTACTTTATGGGTAAAAACACACCAACACGTCAGCAGCACATTGTACAAAACCTACGAGTTGAAAAAGATGATGAAAGCGTTAATCCGCTGGTGGCCGAAAGTGAAGCCTTAGTAGCTTAATGTACATGTTTAATATTGTACATTCACTATAAATGAATAGCCTTTGTAAACCTATTTACAAGGGCTTTTCATTTATTAAACATTTACGTAAATAATAAAAACTTGCTTTATTCAGCAGTGATGGGTAGAGTAAACCAAAAGGTTGAACCTGTATCTGCGTTACTTTCTACCCCAATGTTTCCATGATGCCGTTTAATGATCTCGGCACATAGGTATAAACCAATACCAAAACCCGATATCGTTTGGGTATGCTTAGTTTCCACCCGGTAAAAGCGGTCAAATAGCTTAGCTTGATCTTCCGGCTTAACGCCCATACCTTCGTCTTTTACCCACACTTTAGCCATGCCGTTTTCTATAGTACAACTTATTTCAATAGCTTTCCCTTGAGGCGAATACTTTACTGCATTACTAAGCAGGTTGTTTATGACTTGCAGTATCTTCTCTCTATCACCAGTAATATTTATAGGTTGGCACGGTGTATAAGTGAATTGATGGCTGTTGGTATATAGAATTGATTCATCCACTACTTCTTTCAATAAATCCTGCAAATTAAAAGTTTGAGTAGCTAAATGGATTTTACCTGATTCTAGTCGAGCTACATCCAAAAAACCCTTAATCAGGGTGTTCATCTTGTTAATTTGCGCATCTACCTTGTCGAGGGTGGCGGCAGTAAAATTATCTTGTACTTTTTTTGCTTTGGCGCTGAGTACTTGTATATAAGCCTTTGCCGATGTAAGGGGCGTTTTTAGTTCATGGCTAACAATAGCAATAAAATCATTCTTACGTATATCATCTAGCTTGCGTTCAGTAATATCTAAGATAGTGCCTGAGAAATGAGCATGCTTGCCATCTTCTGGTTGATATACTTTTCCGGTTGCTCGTACCCACCTGAGCTGGTTATCATGGTAGCCTAAAATAGGGTACTCCAAATCATAACTTTCCCCTTTGTTAATAGAATTTTCTACTGCTTTAATTACAAGGTCTCTATATTCATCAGTTATTTGGGTTATGGCAACATCATAGGGCATAATCTCGTCCGGGTAGTAGCCAAACAATTCCTTTAATCGAAGAGAAGGTACAAATTCTCTGGTTTCTGCATCAATATACCAAGTACCCAAATTGGCCGATTGTACAGCCATGTTAAACATTTCCTGAATACGTTCTTCTCGTTTTTTTTGCTCTACTCTTTGCGTTACATCCTCCAGAATAACCAATATACTAGTTACTGTACCATGATTATCTTTTATTGGTTGGTAAACAGAGTTAATATACGCATCTCTTAATGTACCTTGGTCATATAATTTTATACCTATTTCAGTATTAATTCGAGTTGTACCTGATGTGAAAGTTTCATCTAACCACTGTAATATAGGTTGATTTCCAAGTTCCGGACGGGCTACACTTTGAGGGAAATCAATTACTTCTTCGTACCGCCTTCCCCAAATTTTGAGTATGTTTTCATTGGCAAGTTCTATCACCTGTTCTCGTCCTCTCAGCAGGCACATGCCTAATGGGGCTTGGTCAAATATTGCTCTGAAGCGTTCTTCGCTTTCTAATAACTTATCGTAAAGCTTTTGAAGTTCATCTTGCGCTAGTAGAACCTGATTGCTTAAGGTAAGTAGTTCTTCATTGGTTGCTGTTAATTCTTCATTAACTGCCGACAGCTCCTGGTTGGTGGTTGTTAACTGTTCGTTAAGCAAACGGTTCTCAGTCGCTGTTTTCTCCCTTGCTGTTCTTGACAATACCAGCTCAGTTACATCTGTAGCTGTGTGTAAAATACAACAGGTTTCACCATTGTTGTTTTTAATAGCACGGTAAACAAAATCAAAGTACGATGTTTGGAGTTGTCCATTTATTTGCAGTGTTGCTGATGACTCCTTTGCTTCATAAGTAATACCGGTTCGCCATACTTCTTTCAAGAAGCCTAAAAAAGGCTGATCTTTAAGTGCGGGAACAGCATCCGCTAAATTTAGCCCGATAATGCTTCGGTCTTTACCCCATAAGCCTAGCATAGCATCGTTTGCCATCTCAATTGTAATATCTTCAGATGAGTATATTGCCGTGGCATCTTTAGAAAGCGCTAAAATCTCAAGCAGTTGCCGGTCGCTGAAACGGGCGTTAGAATGATTCATGTACAGGTAATAGTGGATAGACAAAATTAAGTATTTTTTCGGGGCATACTAAAACATCATATTTTGTTTATAGCTCCTTTAGTGATAATAGTTACAATAACAGGTGTTCTCATAAATAAGCTTATCGGATGTTTTATAATTATCATTGTACCCCGTGCTTGTTATGAATAATGTTTAATATGTAACAGTGTTGTGATATGACTACTCTGTTGGAGATCAAGTACAAATTAGGTATAGTATGGATTGATTCTTGAACAAAGGATTGTATAAACATTATGACTACGCCCAACAAAATGAAAATGTTTACAGCTATAGTAGCTATATGCATTTTATCTATTTCACATGCTTTTGCTCAGAAGTACAAAACTTTAGCCGATACGGTAAAGCTTAATGCTGAATACAAAAAAGTAAATACTGAAATTACTGACTTAAACAATCAACTTACAGAAGCAAAAGCTAAACTGCCAGATTATTAATCGGCTAGCAAATCAGACGCTTCTGATGCCAAGGCTACCGCGATGGCTAGTAAACAACAGGCGGACAAAGCTACTGGCGGAAATTTATCCGATATTAAAAAAGAAGAAAAATAAGCAAAAAAGGCTGATAGCGAAGCTGAAAGTGCTAAAGAAGCAAACAACAAATTAAAAGATCAAAACAAAAAAATAAAAAGTCTTACATCACAGCTGAATAAAAAGCAGAAAAAATTAGCTGAGTTAGATAAAGAACGAACAGCTATCATGAGTCAAGGCCAATAATTAGGACTTGAATAAACATTTGAAAAAGAGCCTTCTTGTAAGTGGTACAAGAAGGCTCTTTTTTGTATAAAGCTTTCACCTTGATATGAAAGCCTTTAATGCAGGAAGTTTAATTAAATACTAGCGAACCTACGATGCATCTGTATAAGTTTGTAATTCTTGCTTGTTTAGCTTAATATAAATACGACTTCCTGCATGAATTAAGCCTGATACCATTTGAAATGGTTCTTCAGTTATAGAATAGTAATGGTCGTATTTTTTTCTTAATACGCTGAGTAGGGGCTTTCTTTTAGCAGGCAACAATGTAATGGATACAACACTGTCTTGTAGTTCGAACTTAGCCATACAATATTTATAACCATGTTTAATCAGGTAGCCTAGCACCTTGGGTGTAAGTAAAATATCCATAGATGTATTGCTTACTACAAAGATAGATATAGATGGTTTTTGCGTATAGGTATAAATACTTGCTTTATTAGTGGTGTAAATACTTGATTTTGTTAATAAGTATTACATAAATATAGAGTATTATGCATATCAAATTAATTATTTTGGTAAAAATTTATAGACATATTACGGGTCTTGTATGTATGTGCTAATATTGCATAAACCTATTCCATATTGATAATGCCTTTTTATTTAATATACACCAGCAAAGCAGCTAAGTTAATGCAAGAGTCGGATTTGCTCAACATATTGTTAGAGTCTAGAAAGAGTAACCTGGAGCATGATCTTACGGGAATGCTGCTTTATATTGAAGGGCAATTTTCATCACAGCAAAGTGGGCGTTTTATACAAGTACTGGAAGGAGAGAAGGCTGATGTAATAAAAATATACGAAAAAATAGCGCAAGACTCACGGCACTACAATGTAATATTGTTGAATGAGTCAGAAATTGATAAAAGAAATTTCACAACGTGGTCAATGGGATTTGAATCATTAACATTAGATAAATTTAAGCAAATATCAGGTTACTTTGAATTGAATGATAATTTTTTGAAAAAAATCAACGTCCAAAAATTCAATATGCCGCTTACCATGTTAAAATCTTTTTACGAGTTGCATTTAGAGGCTAAAGCAAACAAAGAGTAGTAAGCGTTAGTGTAAATAATTTTATTAAACCTTTTACTGATTACATAAAATAATTATGGCCTTGCAGTTCATCAAAAACACGTTGAGTGCTTAAGTAGGTAAAACCTGTATCTTTATACCTTAACTTTATTATTGTGTGTCGTGTTTCAAATTAGTCAGCTTTATATTTATCCTGTAAAATCGTTAGGTGGAATATCAGTTACCGAAGCACAGGTAACTAGTCGGGGCTTACAGCATGACCGTCGGTGGATGTTGGTAGATGAACATAACCAATTTCTATCTCAACGTACCTTGCCCCAGCTTGCTTTATTCAAGCTAAACTTCGTAGTTAATGGTTTACAGGTTACCTATGCAGATGATTGCTCAATTGTTATACCTTTTCAACCTACTACCACAGAGTACATTGAAGTAACAATCTGGAACGACCAATGTAAGGCTCAACTGGTAAGTACTGCTATTAGCAAGTGGTTTACTGGAAAATTAGGTTACACTTGTAAGCTGGTTTATATGCCTGATGAAACCCACAGGGGGATTGATCTGCGCTATGCCTCACCGGATGATATTACCTCTTTTGCAGATGAATACCAGCTATTACTAATTAGCCAGAACTCGCTTGATGATTTAAATAGCCGTTTAAACGAAGCGGTACCCATGAACCGTTTTCGTCCTAATATGGTGATTACAGCGCTCGAACCTTATTGGGAAGACCAATTGGAGCATTTCACCATAGGTTCCATAAGCTTTTATGGAGTGAAGCTGTGTGCCCGTTGCACCATGATAGGAGTAAACCAGCAAAATGCAATAGCTGGAGTGGAGCCGCTAAAAATATTATCTACTTATCGTAAGAGGAATAACAAGATTTATTTTGGGCAGAATTTATTGCATGCCGGAGAAGGAATTATACAAGTTGGGCAAGAAATTAAGGTTGTTAGCTTAAAGCAGGTAGCAAGTTTTGCATCTGTGTAGTTAGATTATTATTGGTAGTTGCTTAAAAATCTAGGGGCTGGCAGAACCATGTGCTTGTTTTTTAGTTTAAGTTTATATGGCAAATACATTTGAAATAGATATTCCCATGAAAGATCATCCCATGGCTGTTGTTGTGAAAAGCCGTGATGATGAAAGTACAGCAGTGGTTTATGACTTGTTTTATTGTGACCAACTATGTGGTTGCATTTTTAAAAACGAGCATAGCATTTGGATTTATGAGCCGCATCAACATGCCGGCTTGTTATTAGGTCCCGAACAAATACAACATTTGGGTAAAGAAATTGATGCACAGGCTTGATTGCTAAACTCCCTGTTTCATGTAGTTGGTTTAAATGCGTTTGCTATGAGGTATTTCTTGTTACTCTTTCTTGATAGTATCTTCTGTTTTTCAGATAGTTTAGACATTTTCCCGTTGGGTACCTTTGTGCATTCAAATATGCTTGACATTCGGAAATACTTTATTATATTAGTAGTAGATTGATACGCTATAGTTGATGAACTATAAACTAATGATGAGCAGTGAAATTGAACGTCTGAAAGCAGTGGAACGTTTTAAGCAATTAGATGCTGGCTTAAAACGTGATCTGGATGAAATAACTAACCTGGTTGCACTAATTTGTGAAAAATCAATCGCAGTTATTAGTTTGATAGATGATAATATACAATGGTTTAAATCTATTGTAGGTATGGGTGAAATGGAATGCGGAGATAGAGAGTTGTCATTCTGTAACCATACCATACGAAACGATGGTTTGCTAATTATAACTGATGCTACACAAGATAGCAGGTTTGCACAATTGCCTGTGGTAATTAATGAGCCTTACGTGCGTTTTTATGCAGGCACACAGCTGAAAACTTTTGATGGTTACGTGGTTGGAACATTATGTGTACTGGATTCAAAGCCTGGCTCATTAACTAACACACAAATCACGTCTATAAAGGTACTGGCCAAACAGGTGTCTAACTTACTTGAACTAAATTGGAGCTTGCAAACTTTGATGCATCAGCATGAACAGGAGCAAACTAAAAAACAGTTAATTGAGAATTCAGCAGCTATGTTTAAAGCTATATCTAACAATTCAGATAACAAAAATGCTGATTCGTTACATTAATATATGTTGTGATTTAAACAAGTTATAACTTTTGACAAACACTTCTAATTACTCTAATCATATATAGTGGTTGCATATATAAACAAAAGCAGCACGTTTTAAACGTGCTGCTTTTGTTTATATATCTGGTTAAATCATAGCGAGCTAAGTTCTTTGTGCCTGTGTAAAACCAACGACTAAGCACACACTAAAAAATATACCGTATGCCACACCAAGGTATTTCTTCAGTAAGTATATTAATGAAGGTATTTATCATTTTGGCCTTAATGTTATGCTCGTAACGGATATTAATGCCTCCAAAGCTGCTTTGTTTAATTTCTTGCAATTCCGGCAACCATAACAACTCTTCAGCCTGAGGGTTAATTTCTAAATTAGCTAAGTGCTGCCACTCGTTATGAGTTAAAAAGATAACTTCACAATCCATTTGTTTCTTCACGTCTGGGTTAACGGAAGCGTTTAGCTGCTGAAACAACTCACGATAATCTTCTTCCCAGTCGCGCTCCACACCACGTACACGATCATAAACTATAACAGGAGAGAAGTTGACATGTACATCATAGCCAGCCTCATAAAAATCATTAATGGCTTGCAAGCGCTTTTCAACACTATCCGTACGTACATCAACCAAGCGGCTAACTGCAGCAGGCATTAAACTAAAGCGGATACGCACTTTGCGTTGCGGATCAAAGTTAAGCATGTTCCGGTTAACAAATTTGGTAGCAAAAGTAGCTTTAGCACGAGGGTGACTTTTGTAAAACTGGAAAACGTCAGCTATACTATTTGATATGTCATAATCGATTGAGATATCTGAGTTGCAACCAATATCATAAGTATAATAGTACGGGTCGGTTTGATTGGGTACACGTGGCCAGGGCTGAGCCATTACATGCTTATCAACCGTGGCTAAAATTTCATCTACATTGGTAAATACCGTGATAGGGTTAAGTTTTTTGTGACGATCAACGTAACAGTAAGCACAACCACCATAACAACCATTTGCCAGGCTCGGTGAAATAAAATCTGAGCTGCGTCCGCTAAACTTAACTTCTTTAGTCTTAAGTTTACCTAATACCAAAATATCTGATTTGGCTTTGTAATGCGGCATATCAATTTCAGGCAAACGGTTATGCTGCTTTATTTGCATCATGCTGGCATCAGGATATTGTGCAGTAATAACTTCTGCTCGTTCGTTCAAGGCATCAGGAGTAAATAGTATCTGTTTCGGATTAAACTCAGGCATCAAATAAGATTTGTTTGTGTAGTTTATGAGCTTAATAACCGTGCCATAGCCCAAGTTTGGCAGTATTTTAATGTAATGTATTCATCATAATATATACCTTTAAAACCTTGTTGTTTATAGCTTGTTACCAGGATATTATGCCTACCGAAAATCAGCCTGCATCAACGTTATACGTAGTAACTATACAGCAGTTACAAACTCAGGATATGGCCATTGGTGGCCGCTTATTATGGTTGATTAATGCACAGGCATTTTTGTTCGGTATATATTCAGCTTCGGTAGTATTTATGGCACCAACGCCGGATATGAAAACCTTGCAGAGGGAATTAGGCATGGCAATGCCATTGATAGGATTATCTATAGCCGTATTTACGCTGCTGGATATTATAAGCAGCATCGCACAAATGAATAGGCTAACTAAAAATTACAGGCAAAGTAATAATGGACACGACCAGGAGTTTGAGTTTCCATTAGTAAGCGGAACTTACTATGATCGTTTGCTCAGGCGGGTTTCGCCAATTATAAGTACGCTGATATTTATTAGTGTATGGTCATACCTTATTATGTATGACCATCACTGGTTATAAAATTATTGAGCTTTAATTTGATCAGGGCTAGTGATGATAATTTCAGGTTTACCTTTATAATCTATTACAGTGCCGGTAATTGTAACTTGTTTATTTTTAAAGGCTTCTTCTGGTGGAGTGCTGAATTTTTTTCGGTCATCACCTTTAATCAGTAAGGTTAGAAGTTCGTTAGGGTGAGTGCCGCCTATATCCAGTAAGGTAATGTTAGAATTACTCAAAAATTTGCCACCAAAAACTTTATCGGTTATGGTTACTTGCTCATTGATGTGTTTGGCTGCATCTTTAGCGGTGATAGCTGTTTGGCTAAAGACTTTTGAAGTTCCCAATAGCATAAATAAGCCGAAAATTACTTTCTTTTTCATACGGTATGTTATGATTATAATAACTAAAACTTTTAAGCAGAATACGTGCTGGTGGTATTCAACCAAAACTCATGTATAGACGAAAGGCACTTAACTAGGTTTAAATAACCTAGCGGTTTAGTTACATAAGCATTAGCCCCGAACTCTAACGATGTACGTACATCTGCCGGATTATCAGAAGTTGAAAATATAACTACCGGAACATAGCGTAAGGGCTGTGTTTCTTTAACTCGTTTCAATATATCTAATCCTGACAATCCCGGTAAGTTTAAATCAAGCAGAATGAGCTTAGGTATTGTTTTGCTTTCTGCCAGTTTGTTTAAGGTTTGTAAAGCTTGGTTGCCGTCGTCAATACTTTTTAGTATGGTTTTGTTGTCTATCTGTACTATAGCACGCTCCACAACATTAATAAAATCATCATTATCTTCAATATACAAAATATCAGGTGCTACCATTACTCATATTTATTAAAAGCCACGTAAAATGTTGTTCCTTTTCCTAATTCACTTTCAACCCAGATACGGCCATTGTGTTTCTCAATAATACGTTTCACAATAGCCAAACCTACACCTGTACCTTCATAGTCACGCACATTGTCCATGCGTTTAAATAGGTCGAATATCCGGTTATAATAATTTAAATCAATACCTATGCCATTGTCACTGATGGTATAGGTAATTTGAGCTGAAGTTTCACTTCCCATTACCTGCACTATTGATGGCTTAGAACGGCTGGAATATTTTATGGCATTGTTAAGCAAATTGGCAAATACCTGCCTTAACATAGTAGGGTCTCCGTAAAGATCAGGAGTTGGGCCAATGGTTAACTGCAGGTTTTCAGGCTTTAATGCTACAACTAGCTCACTTTCCAAATCATGTATCAAACTACCCATATCAATTCGGGTATGGGAAATTTCTAAACGCCCAATGCGCGAATAGTTTAACACTTCTTTAATCAGGAAGTTTAGCCGATCAGCACCGCCAATTATTTTACTCAGAATTTTGCGGGCGTCGTCATCTAAACTGGTATTAACTTCCAGCAAAAGTTCTGAATAGTTTTTAATGGTTGACAAAGGCGTACGCAAGTCGTGTGATACTGTAAAACTGAAGGTATCCAGCTCTTCGTAAGCCTGCTTCAATTTTTCGTTCAGTATGCGTATTTCATTAGCTTGCCGGTTAATGGCATATACCATTTCTTCTCGCAAACGTAGCACATAAGCAATCTCTTCCCGCTGCCAGCGTTGCGATGTGTATCTTACAGTTTCCGTCCAAACATCAAATGATTTACGTGGACTTAAATTAGCAAATCCGTTATCGTCTACTTCAACGGGTTTTTCCGGGTTGCCTGCCCACTTTACGGTACTTACTTGTTCCGGCTTAAACCACAACATCAGCTCGCCCATTTCTTTAGATAGAGTACAAGCCAGCAAGCCGCTTGCTATATTGCTATAGGTTTTGGCTGGAAAATAAACTATCGGAAGATTGTTTGTGTAATACACGCGGTCTTCCATGTGGTTTTTCAACCATTCCAGCAGTTGTTCTAATTCTTCGGTATCTGGTGTTTGCCCTAGAGTGGTAATTTGATTTTCAAAAACAATAGCTGCACCCGTAGCATCTACTATCTGTAGCAGTGTTGTTGAGTGGCTGGTTACTGCATCAACAATATTATCACTTTTACGAAGCAAATCATTAAGTGCTTCGTATGCAGTTTTAAAGTTGTCTGTTTTGGTCGATGTTTCTTCAACCTGTTTAAACTCCAGTGCCGAAGAAATAATTTGTCCTACTAACTTTGATGCTTCACGTGCTTTAAAGTTAATAAAGCGTGGCGTATAGTTATGGCAAGCAATTAAACCCCATAGCTCATCCTGATGCATCAATGAAATACTGAAGCTGGAAGCTACTCCCATATTTTTAAGGTATTGAATATGGATAGGCGAAACAGCCCGAAGTGATGACCAGGTTAAATCGAGCGGTTTAGGTGTTTGATTATCCGGAGCTAAGGTTAAGATAGGCGAAGCTTCGGCATTTACATCCGTGATAATACGAGTTAAGTTAAGCTTGTAAAGTTCACGTGCTTGTTTTGGTATGTCAGTAGCTGGATAATGCAAACCTAAAAAAGGTTCCAGATCATCATTCTTAACTTCGGCTATTACATGACCATGGCCATCTTCCAAAAACTTGTAAATCATGATACGATCATAACCAATCAGGTTTTTGATCTGTAGGGCGGCGTTATCCAGTAAATATTTGAGTTGTTTGCCTGCCAGCATTTCTGTAACCGATTTGCCTATAATTTTTTGAATGTCCAGTTCAGCAGCACCTGTAGCAGGTTCAAACTCCAGCAAGTAATACTCACCCGATTTAGATAGGATTAAATTATATTGCCCATTATCAGTATTAATCAAATAAGGATTTAAGTTGTCAAAGCTTTTAGCATGGCGCCCCAGGTTTAATATTTGGTTTAAAAAGCCGGGCACCTCATCATGCAAAAGCACAGATTCTAAATAGGGCAAATCTTTGTTAAGCAACTGACGGGCATCAACAGATAAAAAGTAAGCAACATTTTCACTAATGTAGCAAATTGTACCAGCACTGTTTACAGCTACTAAAAAGCCGTGCGCCTGTATTCTACCTGGAATATGTATAGGTTCACGGTCACAATTAGTAAGATCAACTTTAAAATCTGTCATCAGTATGTGTTATTAGAGTATCGGATTACGGGTCAGACAAAAGGCTGCGAAATTTACTTCATTTAATTGAATTGTTGCAAATTATTGGTAAGCAGCTTAGCGTTATTTTTATTAAAAAAAGGTATACATAGGCTGTTTCGCTGATACCAAATAAATGTAACACACAATATTCTAGTGAATTGGAGATTATAGTTGATATTGTGTAATTAAATAGTGACTTTAGTTTTAACATCTATTATATGCTGCCAGAAACAGATAATGCTGGTTCATCAACCGGTAGTTTTTATCAGACTGATAATCAGTTGAAACATTTGTTTATGCAAATGCCGGGGCCCGTTGTTCTTTTACGATGGCGCGAAGGTGTTTGCGAGCTTTTTAATCCCGTGTTCCACAAGCTTTGGTCAGGTCGGGATCTGCTAAATAAACCTATGCGTGAGATATGGCCGGAATTGGATGGGAGAGGCTGGTTTGAAACTGTAGAGCATGTTTATGATACTGGCGAAACTGCTTATATGCATGATTTTGCCGTACTGTCTAACTGGCATAATGGCTTGATTAAAGAAACGTTTTTTGACTTTGTATATTCACCATATTACAACCAACAGGGGCATATTGATGGCGTGGTAATTACCGGATTGGATGTTACAACTAAAGTTGCCTCTCGTAAACAGCTTGTTGATCATCAACAGTTACTTACCGATATGACTGATGCGGCAGATGCGGCCTTATGGATGGTAGATGCTAAAGGTAATATTACATTTGTAAACCAGACTTGGGTTGATTGGACAGGGCAACCTAAAGAAGCTCATTTTGGCCGTGGTTGGGTTGAATTTGTGATGCCGGAAGATCGTGAGCATGTAATCATGCGTTATATACGTGATGGTAACTCGAAAAAAAAATTTGAGATTGATTTCAGAGTACTTCGTAATGATGGTAAAACCCAATGGGTAGCAGCCAGCGGTAAACCCCGGTATTTAGCAAACGGCAATTTTGCAGGCTATGTAGGATCGTGTATGGATATTACAGAGCGCAAGAATGCAGAGCAGTTAATAAAGGATAGTGAGGAACGTTTCCGAAATATTGCCGATTCTGCTCCGGTACTTATCTGGATGACGGATACTGAAAAAGAAACTACTTTTCTGAACAAAAGCTGGCTACAATTTACAGACACTCATCATTTACCTTTTGATAGCGGCTATTTACAAAGTGATTTACTGCATCCGCAAGATGTGAATGGGGTAGCTGAACGCTACAATAAGGCTTTTGATACCCGTGAAGAATTCTATATTGAATACCGCATGAAAAGCAACAGTGGCGCCTACAGGTGGATTGGGATGAAAGGGGTACCACATATTTCGCCTGATGGAGCATTTGCTGGTTTTATTGGCTCGGGTATGGATATCACCGAGATGAAAGAACATGAGCAGATAAAAAATGATTTTATTGGCATGGCTAGCCATGAGCTTAAAACTCCTATAACTTCTATCAAAGCTTATGTACAATTGCTACTTAATATTTATAAAGATGCCAATGATGATGATTTTTTGAAAAAATCGCTTAATACAGTTAACAAGCAGATCAGCAAGCTTACGCGTTTAATTTCAGATTTATTGGATGTTTCTAAAATGGAAAGTGGTCAGTTAAGCTTGAATACTGAACCTGTAAAGTTAAATGATTTGCTGAAGGAAACTGTTGAAGAGGTGCAGCATACGGCTACTCACCACGATATTGTTTACCAGCATGAAGGCGTTTGTACCGTGTTGGCTGATCGTGACCGAATAGCACAGGTGATTACCAATTTCCTGACTAATGCCATTAAATACTCTCCAGAAAATGATCGAGTAGATGTTAAATTATCTATAAAGTATAATGAAGCTTTGGTTGCTGTGCAAGATTATGGTATTGGCATCAATCCTATTGATCAGAATAAAATATTTAATCGTTTTTATAGAGTAGAAGGCCGTAATGAACAAACCTTTTCAGGCTTTGGTATCGGGTTATATGTAGCTGCTGAAATTATTAAGCGCCATAATGGTAAATTTTGGGTAGAAAGTGAAAAAGGAAAAGGGTCTGTTTTCTACTTTTCTATTCCATTAATAACACCATAGGTATAATAAAAACTACTTTCTAATAGGTTTATTTACGTTTTTGTAAAAATTAATTAAACCATAAGTTTTAAATGTTGTTATAAAAGAAATCATCTACTTAAAAGAATTGAACATGAAAGATCAAACTAAAGTTATCGCAGCATTATTAGTAGGCGCTGCAGCAGGTGCTGCAATTGGTTTATTATTAGCACCAGAAAGTGGCTCAGAACTACGTGAAGACATTGCTGATTACGTGAATGACTTAATTGAAAAAACCAAAGATAAAGCGCAGATTACTGCTGATGATCTGAAAGAATACAGCACATCATTGGTTGATAAAGCTAAAACTAAATTAAATGGTGTAGTAAGTAGCGCAAACGAGTACAAAGAAGATGCTGAAGATGCAGCTTCTGATGTTTACGGCGCTGCAAAATCAAAAGTAAAAGGTACTGCAAGCGAAGTGAATGATTCTATTCAAGGCGCATAAGTAAAACTTTATTTAAAAAGCCCTGCTTACAATAAGTAAGCAGGGCTTTTTACGTTTTATGGGATGTTATTGTGAAGTAGTTACAAATTAGTATATTTAAAGTATTCATCCTAAACCACAAATGCTATGAAACCGAAATGGTTATTTGCAACAGCTACTATAAGCCTACTATCAACTGCTTTCGTTTATAAAACTATTCAGAACAAAGAACCACTATCTTATAAAAAAGGTTTCCAGATTATAGGTGAAATAAAAGGCTACCCTGACGGAACCAAGATTTATTTGCATGATTCAGAAACTGAAAGTAACTTAGATTCAGCCATATTAAAGAAAGGTAAGTTCCTGATAAAAGGTACTTTAAAGGTTAAGGCTAAGCCTTTTTTTTTGCTGTTACCAAATAGCCAGGATTATAGTTACTTATGGATTGAAAATACAGTTATACATTACAGTGCCACAAAGGGAAAGTTTAAACAGGCCATAGTTAAAGGATCATTTACGCAACTTACCCAAAATAAGCTTAATAAGGTGATTATGCCTGTAAGAGCTAAGCAGTTTAGTCTTAAGCAACTTATTGGCAAAGATACATCTTCAACTTACACGCAACATTTAAGACGACAACTTAATGCTTCAATAGATCAGGAGATGTTAATTGAGCAACAATTTATTAGGGATAACGGCAACTCATTGGTGAGTGGTAATGATTTAAATATTTATAAAGAAGAATGGGGTAAACAAAAAGTAAAGCAACTATATAGTTATTTGAGTCCGGCAATAAAGCAGTCCGACTATGGCAAAAGCATAAAAAATTATATCAACTATAATCGGGATATTAAGATAGGAGATAAATACGTTGATTTTAAGTTAAATACATTACAAGGTAAGGCTACTAGCTTATCTAGCTTAAATAATAAAGTTATTTATTTAGAGTTTTGGGCATCTAATTGTGGCCCATGCCGGATGGCTAATCCACAGCTAATCAAAGTTTATCAGCAGTATCAAAGCAAAGGATTCGAGATTTTGGGAGTATCTTTAGATGCTAATTACAGTAATTGGAAACAGGCGGTTAATGATGATAAACTACCATGGACAAATGTGGTAGATTTAAAAGCCTTTAATAGCAAAGTAGCTAGTATTTACGGTATCTATGCTATACCCAACAGTTTTCTGATTGACAAAACTGGAACAATTATAGAACATAATTTAGAGCCAGCAGCGTTGCGCAAGAAGTTAGATGAGCTGCTGTAATACTATGTACTAGTCTAAAACGTCATAAAAAAAGCTCCTTGATTTTCAAGGAGCTTTTTTTATGACGTTTAATTACCATCTGCGGTAAACCATACGTGGGCGGTAGAAGTGCCTTGCATAATAAGCATGTCGGTAATAAACCGGAGCGGCAGGGCGTGCATAATATCCGTACTCATTGTAAACTACTGGTGCAGGAGGTGCTACAATAACCGGTTGCGGACGATAGTAGTGTGGATGATAGTAATATGGTGTGCCAAAATTTAAACCTACGTGTACGCCTACTTGTGCTTTGGCTGAGTTGATAGTAAATAATGCAACTACTAATACTGCTAAAAATGTTATACGTTTCATAGTCATTTATAATTTAGTTGGTTGAATGCGGTTAAGCATCATACTTTTAATATCTGACTATAGCCTTATTTGAAAGTTTAACCGTAAATTAAATATAAATGTATGAAAAGTTGAATTTTGTAGATAGTACTGGAATAGGTTGGGGAACGTTATTGTATGCCAACAATTTAAGCTCAACCGAGCTTTTCCTGAAAAAGATTGAGCATAAGAGTAGCTCAGCTGCTGTAAGTAGCAGCTTGAATATGTTGGAACTAGAAGAGATACTCAAAAAATAAACGCCGACTAAATTTAGTCGGCGTTTATATAATTATAATTTGCGATTAGCTCCAACGGCCACCGCCTCTGTTGTTATCTTTTTGATAGCCACCGTTGCCACCGCCACGGTTGCCACCACCGTAGCTACCGCCACCACGGTTGCCACCGCCAAAACCACCACGGCTGCCACCGCCACCGCTAGGTTTTCTGTCTTCAGCCTGGCTTACAGCAATTGCTCGGCCGCTTACTTCAGCACCGTTAAGGCCAGCAATGGCTTTCTGAGCAGCTTCGCTGTCAGGCATTTCAACAAAACCAAAACCTTTGCTTCTGCCGGTTTCACGGTCAATAATTAGCTTTACTGAGTTTACCTCTCCGTATGCTTCAAAGAGTTCTTTCAAATCTGCTTCCTCTAAGCGATAGGGAAGGCTTCCTACAAAAATGTTCATTTAATTAAAATATTACAGGTTAAGCATGCTTACTTAACAACGCAATTAACGGAAAAAAATTGAATTTTTCAAAATATTATTTAATAGTTTTTTTTAATTATTTGCTTCTAATTAAAGGTTGTTATTTGAGAGTTAAGTAGATGTTGCCATGTGTAGCGTTAAGGCCTTTATATTATTAAAATGTACTCTTGGATTCTTACTAAATAATAAAAGCTGTACCCTATTGTAGGATACAGCTTTTATTATTTAGTAAGTTATACTTTAATCAGATACAACGTTTAGTAACGACGGTGATAAAAACGATGTCTGTCCATCATACGATGACGGTAAAAGGCACGTCTGCGATATACACGACGACGATAGACGCGATGACCGTAACCTGGGCGCCAGTGTTGTTGCGGGCTGATAGCAGTAGTATTAACTGAATGACTAACTGAAGTAGTTTTAGCTTCGGCGTCAGCAAAGCTCAATGTCATGGCTGTAAATAACAGCAAAGCGAACGTTTTAAGGATCTTCATGGTATTTGTATTTAATACTTAAACTTAACTCAGACCTTAAGGTTTATTCGGGATGTGAAAAATTGTATATAGCTATTTCAAAAGCTATATAAAGTATGTACTAAATTAGACTAGTTGTTAGCTATATCAGTTGTATATAACGGAAAGAGCCGGTACGAACAACACAACGTACCGGCTCAATATTATACTTATGAAAACATTTGAACGCTGTAAAGATAGAAATTATTACTCCTATAAGTTGTTTAACTTAGAAGAAAGCAAAATTATTTACACTCTGTTTGAAACATCCAGCTTATGACCTTCTAAAGCATAAAACTTTTCCGCTGAAAAACCATTTAAAACTGGCTCTAGTATTAGAGCCGTTTCCCTACTGTTAGTTTCTCCATATTCAATGGTTTCAACAGCGTCAACTACATATGCAACAAGATTATCTAAGTGGTTAAGCCTGATAATATTTCCTGCTTCAACCCGACCTTCAATTATATGGCCAGCTAGTATATAACCGATGCCCACAATGCTCATAGCCTTGCTCACCTTGAATCGACCATTTATAGCAGCATTATTCAATTGGTGGTGCATGCAAACAGGTCTTTAAAAATTATAATCAGGAAAGCTATACTATTTTACTCTTCTTCCAGGAGCTCAGGGGCTAATAATTTCAAACCTTCAATATTTTCCTGAATGCGGGCATAATCAATCGGACTTTTACCAAAACGGTCGCGTAAGTTTTTGTTAGCACCGTGTTCCAATAATAGTTTAATTAATGGTGTATGGCCGAAGGTTGCTGCAAAAGTTAAAGCAGTAGCACCATTACCATTCGGTAAATCAACTGTAGCACCATGTTCTAGTAGTAACTGGCCAACTTCGGTGTAGCCTTTGAAGCAAACGCCCATCAAGGCCGTATTACCCATACCATCCTGCAAGTCTGTATCTGCACCAGACACTAATATAACCTTTACAGCGTCAGCATTATTATAATAGGCTGCAACAATCAGTGGGGTAGAGCCTCGGCTATCTGTAGCATTAATATCAGCGCCGGTTAAAGCTTCTTTTAATTTTTCAGCCTTATTAGAACGGGCTAATTCAAAAATATCGGGTGATGTGGGTTGCGTACTCATGATATTAGGTTAACAATAAACGTTTAAAATGTTTGCGCAAAGTAGGGCTTTTTGCTGGCTTAGCTTGATTGATATTGTTGATGTAATATAGATAAAACTTACATTTACAGATATTTATACACCTAATAAGATAAAAAAGTAAGCCCTAAAGCATAGCTTTAGGGCTTATGTAGTATAATAAACTTGATACAATTAATCAATTATTAACTGCGCTAAAGCTTCTTTGCTGAATCCTTTCAACTCATTGGTGCGTTGTTCGCGTATTTTTTGTACCCAGAATGGGTCTGATAATAGTGGACGGCCAACAGCAACTAAATCAAAATCGCCACGATCCATACGGCGTACCAGTTCATCTAAAGAACTTGGTTGAGAGCTTTCACCGGCAAAAGCGCCAAAGAAATCACCACTTAAACCAACTGAACCCACAGTGATAGTAGCTTTACCACTTACTTTTTTAGCCCAACCTGCAAAGTTCAAGTCCGAACCTTCAAATTCAGGTTCCCAGAAGCGGCGTTGTGAGCAATGAAAAATATCTATACCGGCTTCAGCCATAGGGTTAATCCAAGCTTCAAGTTCTTGAGGTGTATGGGCTATTTTAGTATCATAAGCTGAAGGCTTGAATTGTGATAGGCGAATAATCACGGCAAAATCATCACCAACTTGTTTACGCACTTCTTTAATTACCTCCAAGGCAAAACGGCTGCGCTCTGGCAAGTTTTTACCGCCGTAAATATCTGTACGCTCGTTGGTGCCTTCCCAGAAAAACTGATCAATTAAATAACCATGTGCACCATGTATTTCAACGCAATCAAAACCCAGGCGCTTAGCATCGGCAGCAGCACGGCCAAATGCAGCAATAGTATCGGCAATATCGCTTTCAGTCATGGTTTTGCCGTTGTTATTATCTGGGCGATTGGTACCTGATGGACCTTCAAACGGTTCAGCTGGTGTCCATCCTGAAGCGTGGTTGTCCATAATACCCATATGCCAAATTTGCGGTCCCATAGCACCACCGGCGCTATGTACATTATTAATTACGTTCTGCCAACCGGCTAGAGCTTGGTTGCCATAAAAGTGCGGAACATCTTTATCATTAGATGAAGATGGCCGGTCAATCACTGTGCCTTCTGATAAAATTAAACCAACTTCGCCTTCAGCTCTTTTGCGGTAATAGGCGGCTACTTCAGGCGTAGGCACACCATCTGGCGAAAAAGACCGTGTCATAGGTGCCATAACCAAACGGTTCTTTATATTTAATGATTTCAGTTGAAAGGGACTGAATAAGCTATTTGTATTCATAATTATAGAGTTAAGTGTTTCTAAATTTTAGATTGAATCAATTGGCTCAGCAAAGCAAAGTTTTCTTCGTTGCGTTGATAATAGGTCCATTGTCCTACACGAGTAGCTTTAACCAATCCTGCACGCTGTAGGGTAGCCAAGTATTCAGATACAGTAGATTGCGTTAAACCAGCTTTAGCTTGTATCTGACCTACACAAACACCAGCATCAAAGCCTTTCTCGGCTTGTTCAGGAAAGTTAAGCTGCGGATCTTTAAGCCACAGTAATATTTGCAATCGGGTTTTGTTCGATAGCGCTTTGAAAATTTCTACCTGATCCATGCTACAAATGTATATCGGAATTTTTCGATATGCCTATGTCGCTTACAGAGATGACATTAACTTGATTATAAGATAAGGCGCTTTCTGAAATAAGGGAAGGTGTTCATTTTCTGATTGTGAACACTCGTGAACGTGATTAACGTAGATAAACACTGTGAATAGTTGCTGAAACAAGGTCCGCAGTTTAATGTTAAAACATAAATTCAAATACTATGAAAACATTACATCGATGCTTATTCCTGTTCTTTATGGTAGGGGCAGCGCTTACCTCATGTGGTAAAAAATCACCTGAAAAACTGGTGAATACCTGGCAGGTAACTAAAATTGATACTAAAATCAAACTGCCGGAATCAACTAAAAATGCAATGATGGCTGATGCTAAAATGATATTTACCAAAGATGGGCACTATAATACTACCGGAGGTATTGGTGCTGATGAGGGTACATATACTATGGATAAAGATGGTAAAACACTATCTACCGTATCGGCTGCTGGTAAAGGGAGTACGGTTTATACCATTGATGACTTAAGTGATGAGCAATTAAAATTAACTAACCAAGGCAATACAGTGACCTGTATGGCTGTAAAATAAAAAACATGGGCTTATTTGATGCAGTAAATAAAGCTGTTGCCGATCAGCAGCAACACAACGATTACGAAACCTTACTTAAAAATGCAGGTATTACAGTACAAAACTTTAAGGCCGATTTAACCAATGGCGTACTTACGTTGTTTGGCACTGTGTCTGATACCACAACTGGCGATAAGGCTGTAGCAGCACTAAAAAACCAACCTGGAGTTACCAGTATGGTAAACTTGTTGGAGATAGAAGATTTAACGGCTAAAAATATATTTATGCTGGTAAATACAGCCAATTCGAATTTGAATGTACGCCGCGGACCAGGTACAGAGTATGATGTTGTAGGTAAAGCGGCTCATCATTCTAAAGTGCAACTGCTGAAACGTATGTATAACAATTGGTATTACATTAAAACAGATAATGGTATAGAGGGCTTCTGCGCAGCAAATTTTTTACAGAACTTATAATCTAAATTTTCTGATAAAGGGGCGTATAACTATTTGTTATACGCCCCTTTTGTATTGTAGATATGTCACTAATTGTCTGTAGATTGCTGCTTTTAAGTCTTATATTAGTTCACGTATATTAACTACTTTAAATGCTCGTTTACTTACTTAGATTTTGTAGGTAAACGCGGTCCAGGGTATGGTGTTAAAGGTTTATCCTGGTATTTATGCATCAGCATTATTCCTACTGCTATAATCCAGATAAGTACCAATACGTTCCGGATATAGTGCATCCATTTCCTACTGTCATATACCTGCTGGCGACCATAATAAACAGCTAGCTGGTTGAATACGATAATAAGTACGGGTATGCCGAAAACCAGATATTTAATGTAAAGCTTAATCTCCATAATATTTCTATTTACCGGCTGAGCCGTTATAGATTTAATTACAATAAGGTTTTAATCAGCAAAGTGTTTGCGGTTTGTTAGTTGTATAATGATACATTAAGGAAATAACAGTGTGTTTGTAAGTGGCAGTTGGCTGTAGGCATTAGCTTTAATAGTTAGAATATAAACCAAGACTAAAAAAGATTAGGCTTGTACAATATTTGTGAAACAAATACGTTATTGACCCAAGCAGCTTCGTAAAGTTTACGTATTTCAAAGATTGTTACGTAGCTTGGATATATTTTGTAAGTAATAACAAGATTATTATTCTGCCTGTTTGCCCCTTTATTCAAGCTTAACAGTACCCGATTTAGTTAAAATATTCTATTTTAATAACTATTGTTAAATACCAAACATGGAGACTTTAAAAGCACAAGTAGTTGAGCAGTTGAAGAAAGATTGTACTTTCGATGGAAGTATATCTTCTTACATGAACCAAATTATGATTCGAATTCCTGATGCTGATTTTGATGGTAAGGTCAAAGAAATTAAACAAGAAGTACAAGATGTGGTAAGCCATACTTTTGATCATCGGGGTGAAAACCTGTCAGTTGTAATTCAATGTGATGACATCGAAAAGGAAGTAGCTTTTACTATTTGGAAAACCAACTAATATTTTGCTTAGTTAAATCCTTTGGCTGATATTAGATACAAGTTATTCGTTAATATACAAATAGTTGTGAGGTATATCTAAAGTTTTATAAAGTATTATATTGAGATTTGTTTTACGAATGGGTTGCAATAATAAGATAACCTATCTTATTATTGCAACCCATTTTTTGTAAATTATGTGTAATGCTTAGTATTTATTGTAGACAAACCGAAGTTGATTATATAACCGTAATATACCTACTACGTTATTGATTTACATGTAACCAGTGATGAAGTTTTATTCCTAAAAATACTATTTTAGCGGCTTCAAATTTTATCACAGTATATGATCAATAAAAAACTTGTCGCAGTTACCTGCGCTTTGTTGGGCACACTTGCTACAAAAGCCCAAACACAAAAAGGTAATCAGCTCTTGGGAGGATTTTTGGGTTTAACAACTTCAAAAGGTACCAATAGCAATTCTATGATTGGACCCAACTCTATTTATGATTATACTACCGATTATCGGAGCAATCAATTTTCTATAGGTCCTAACTACAGTTACTTTATAGCTGATAATTTAGATTTGGGTGCTAGTGTTGGCTATAATCATGTAAAAACTAAATACACGAACACAGGCTATAACTTTGTCAATACACCGATTGAAAATACAGCGCATGCTATTTCTGGATCAATTTATTTGAGAAAATATTTGATGTTTGAACAAAAAATAGGCTTTAGAGCCGGGCCTTTTGTGCAATATCAATATAGTAAAAGCAGCGATAGTTATAATAATCAGGTTAATGATACTGGTGCACAAACAAATAAGTCTGTTGATGCAGGTATAGGCCTGGATTTTGTTTACTTTCCAACCAAAAGATTCGGATTGGCTACTACGCTGGGTTCATTAGCTTATAGTCATACCGATCAGAAACAATCACTCCAACACCAAAAGTCAGATTCATTTGGCTTGAACTTGGCCACGAGTGGCTTAACCGTTTCACTATTTTATTCTTTTGGCAAATAAGGTAATGCAAAGGAATAAAAAAGGCCGGTTTGTAAACCGGCCTTTTTTACTGCTGTTAATCTGTGCCGCAAGTTGCTAATAGTATGCAAAATTTATTGAATGCATTAGGCCACTGTGTAAGCTATAGAAAACGCTTCCCAATTAAATAGTCAGTTGGTGCATTTATATGTTGTATAAAATGCATTATACTAACGCTAACCCACAATAAACCTGTTATCAAAGATTTGTTTACATTAGCTGCCTATGAATACAGCACCTATTAAAAAGTGGATTGTTCTGGAAGAACAGGATGTATCACCAAGCCCGTGGTTTCCATTACTATTGCATAAAGTGCAGCTGGCTAATGGGCAGATTGTTGATGATTATTACTTTGCGCCTTTAGGAGATGTAGTAATGGTACTGGCAGTAACACCCGACAACCAGGTTGTTTTGGTGAAACAATATAAGCATGGCTTAGGTGAAATTTTGATTGAACTACCTGGTGGTATGAAACAGAAAGGCAGGACGTTAGTTGAATCAGCATTGAACGAACTAGAGGAGGAGACCGGCATTAAAACGACAGCCGACAAACTAATATCCCTTGGCAAAATATCTAATAACCCTACTAAAACCCGGCAAATAACATATGGATATATCGTGTTTGATGCTGAGTTTAATTCCGTGCAAAAGCCAGATGAAACTGAAGCCATAGAAGTGCTGACTATGCCTGCCCCTGAAGTATTGCAGCAGGTAAAAGATGGTGGTATTTACGTTACCGATTCCATGAACTTTATCTTTAAAGCGGCTGCTTTGTACCCTGAGGTATTTGGTTGCTAAGTATTACTCAAAAAAAATGTCAGTCAGGTTGAGTCCAGCCCATTAGGTCCATCATGCGCCTGAACTCAGGTTGTACACTGGCTCTGATCATTACCTGCTGATCTGTTACCGGATGCTGAAAGTTAAGCTCTACGGCATGTAGAAGCATAGTATTCATCTGCCAGGTTTCGGTAAACAATTTGTTCTGCTTGTTGCAGCCATGTGTCCGGTCGCCAATAATGGGATGGAAGATATGGCTGAAATGCTTTCTTAACTGATGCATGCGCCCAGTAGCTGGTTGGGCTTCAACCCACGAATAACGGGAGGTGGTATGCTGCCCAAAAGCCACCGGTAGTTCAGCATGGGCTAACATAGTGTAGGCGGTAAACGCTTCTTGTATGGCACCGTTTTCCTTACGTAGTGGATAGTCGATTTCACCTGAAGTGGGTGTGTGGCCGCGTAGTACAGCCCAATACTTTTTATTAACCAAATTGGCAGCGAATTGTTGCTGCATGGCTATCTCATTAGATTTATCCAATGCGAAAAGTAATACACCGCCTGTTTTTCGATCAAGCCGATGTGCAGGATAAACATGGCGGTTTAATTGATCGCGTAGTAATTGCAGGGCAAAATCTTCAGCATCAGCCGCAATAGATGAGCGATGTACTAGTAGGCCATGCGGCTTGTTGATGGCTACCAAGTAGTCATCCTGAAAAACAATTTCTAACATGTAAATATAAGTGAGTGCTAATTTAACCTTTTCATACGTTAGAAAGCAACTGTGCTTTTCGTGGAGTTTAATGGGGTACAAAAGCCTGATTTATGTAGTATATTTGAGTTAGGGAACGTGATGTATGAGCAAGGTTAGCGAAATAAAATGTCCGCATTGCAAAGAATGGACCTTGTGGAGAGGAGGTGTAGATGATCGCTGTTTGTACTGTGGCGGCTACATTGATCCTCAGCGTTTCTCACGTGAAATAGAAAAGAAGATCAGGGCAGAGGTGGTGGAAGAAAAGGATATCTTTTTCATAAAACCGAATGATGGATGGCTCAGGCGTAAAACTAAGCAGTTTCTGAATGCCATGCGCTGGTATGTATATTATTTCCAGATTGTATTTTTTGTTTTTGTCAGTTTGCTGCTGGTTCTGATTAGTTTATTAGCCACTTGAATTTGAAAACGCTACAGAATCCATGGTTTATAGCAGGCTGTTTAGTGTGGGCAGTAATTATCCCAGCCCGCAAATTGAACTATCCTGTTCCATTTTTAAATGGTTACTTGGATGATGCAGTCGCTGTGCCTGTTATCGCTAATTTAAGTTTGTGGTTTAAACGTACAGTTATGATTAAAAGTAATTATTATGTGCTGTTGCCTGGCCACGTTATCTTTATAGTAATTTATCTCAGTGTGTTGTTCGAATGGCTGCTGCCACACTATTCAGCAACGTACACGGCTGATTATTGGGATGTATTGCTCTATATACTTGGCGGTTTATTCTTTTATGCAGTGATGAACAAGCCGGTTATGGAAGTTAGAAACGTTCGTCGTATCGACTTGTAAATGTACGGTCATGCTATACTACTATAGCATGACCGTATGTCATTACCAAAAGTTTCTGCTTACAAAAACATACCACCAGATGCTTCAATGCGTTGTGCATTAATCCAACGAGCTTCATCGGTACATAGAAAAGCGATGAGGCCACCAATATCATCTGGCTGACCTACACGGCCCAAAGCTGTAATAGATGACATGTATTCGTTTAGTTGAGGATGAGCCGTAAAGGCTTCTTTGGTAAAGTCAGTTTCAATAATACCCGGTGCTACTAGGTTGGCAGCAATGCGGCGTGGGCCAAGTTCTTTAGCCAGGTACTTAGTAAACACCTCAATGGCACCCTTCATGGATGCGTAAGCAGCATAGCCCGGCGTAGCAAAGCGCGTTAAACCTGTAGAAAGATTGATAATGCGGCCACCATCGGCAATATAAGGTAAGGCCTTTTGCGTTAAAAAGTAAACGCCTTTGAAATGCACATTGAACAAATGATCAAAGTCTTCCTCAGTTGTTTGAGCAAATGGTGAGGCTGCATCAATACCAGCATTGTTAATCAGAAAATCAAAATTGTTGCGGTTCCATTTTTGCTGTAAAGATTCAGCTAAAGTCTGAAAAAAATTATCAAATGCTTTTGTGTTGGCGATATCCAATTGTAGAGCTATAGCTTGTTGCCCTTTTTGTTCAATCGCATTAACTACATTGTTCGCTTCCTCTTCTTTACTTCGGTAAACAACAATTACGTCAATGCCTTTATCGGCTAAATGTAAAGCAGCGTTTTTGCCTAATCCGCGGCTACCGCCGGTAATCAAAGCTATCTTGTTTGTACTCATATTATTTTGTTGAATGATGTAGTACAAAGTTGCGTTAAGCTACCTACATAATTATGGTGATAGTTTCAGTTCAAATGGTGATCATTTCAGATTTTTCTGTTTCTGATTGAGTTGCTTGTTCTTTTTCTCGGTATTGTTTAGGCGAAGTGCCTTCAAAACGTTTAAAAAATTTAACAAAATTAGAAGGATCAAAAGTAAGCTGCCCGGCTATTGCAGCAACAGGCTTGTTAGTTTCTTTAAGCTGCTGCCGTGCAATGTTCATAATCTTTTCTTCATAAAATGAACAGGGCGAGCAGCCGGTAACAAGTTTAATAGTATTACTTAAATGAGTAGGGTGAATGTGTATAGTATCGGCAATATCCTTGATCTCGAACATTTCGGTAACTCGGTTAGCTAATACATCATCCAGATGCTGATCTATTATCTTCATAAAATCAGCGGTAATCTCATGCTGCCTAAGCATAATCTTTTTAGGTAACTTACTGGTGTTCATATACAAGTAGTTTAAGCGCAGTATAATAAATATAAAACAATGCAGACTAATTCTTTGAAGTTAGTCTGCATTGTTTTTAACCTAAGTAGGCCATGTCTTCTGCCGTTAGCTGAATGTTGGCAGCCTGTAAGTTTTCATCCAGGTGAGCCAGCGATGAAGTGCCCGGAATTGGTAATATCCAACGTGATTTATGTAGCAGCCAAGCTAGATTAATCTGTGCTTTGCTTACCTGATACTTCTGCGCTATCATTCCTATTTTATCATTTTGTGTAGGTAGAGAAGTAACTAAAGAGAAATAAGGAATAAGCGGAATCTGATTTTTTTCACACAAATCCAATACTTCCTCACCACCCCGGTTTTCGTTATGGTGTATTACCAAAGTAGTGCGCTGGTGGTAGCTGTACATGTTTTCAACCGTAGCAATATGACCTTTGGTTAAGCCTAGTTCCAATTGATCGCGGGTTACATTACTTAGGCCCACATGCAAAATTTTACCTTCTTTCTGCAGTTCAAACATAGCTTCTATTGATTCCTCAAAAGGCACATCGCTATCTAACATTACCCTGAAGTGTACTAGCGAAATTTGTTCTTGCTTCAGCGTGCGCAAATTATTGTCAATACTGGTACGTAATTGTTCGGGGCGGTTAAAGGCTACCCAGCTTTTATCGGGTTTACGGGTAGCACCTACTTTAGTGCAAATAATTAAATTTTTAGGGTAAGGGTACAAAGCCTCGGCTATCAGGCGGTTGGTTACATCCTCTCCATAATAGTCGGCGGTATCAATAAAGTTTACACCGGCTACTTGCACTGCATTTTTAAGTATTTGCAAAGCTTCTTCGCGGTTGGCTGGCTCGCCCCATATGCCCGGTCCGGTGAGGCGCATAGTGCCATATCCTAACCGGTACACGGTTAATGGATTTTGTGTGTTTTGGCCTATAGTAATTTCTAAAGGCAGGGTTTTGGCAGATGATGACATATGAAATGATGTTTGTGTTACACTAAATACTTAAGGCGGATCTCTTCGGGTTCTTTTTCTGCTTTTTTGATTTTAATAGCAGCTTTCTCTGTAGCTAACGAAGCTGCCACACAGGTAATCATGATTAATATAATGGTTCCGTTTAATATATTTTCGTCAATAATGCCAGCTTGAAAGCCCACTAGTATTATTGCCATGGTAGCGGCTGCATGCGAGCTACTCAATCCAAATATAAGTTGTTGTTGAGCACGGGTGTATTTAAAAATATATTTTGTAAAGCAAGCACTTAGCCATTTGCCTAATAATGCTACTATAGTTAAACAACCAGCAATGAGCAAGGCATGAGTACCATTGAACAATACATGCAAATCAACCAGCATACCTACACTAATCAGAAAAAAGGGGATAAATATAGCATTGCCCACAAACTCAATTTGCTTGGTTAATTTAACTGAACGTGATACTAACCGGTTAAGTGCTAAGCCAGCCATAAAAGCACCAATAATTGGCTCAATACCTGCTAATTGTGCTAAAAATGCCGAAACAAACACCATAAGTAACACAAATATATAATGAGAGGTAGTTTGGTTTTCTATGCGGTTGAAGAACCATTGCGCTATCTTAGGTAGTAAAATAAATTGGATTAACGAGAAAATGAGCAAGGATACAATAAGCTGTATCCAGAATGAAAATGTTAAACCGCCTTTAACTGATCCCATAACAACAGCCAGTATAATGAGCACGGCCGTATCTGTCAATATAGTACCGCCAACAGTTACAGCTATAGCTTCATTTTTAGCAATACCATAGCGACTTACAATTGGATAGGCAACCAGCGTATGGGTAGCAAACATACTGGATGTAAGTATGGAAGTAACCATAGGGTAGTGCAATACATAATAACAAACCGGAAAGCCTAACAAAATAGGGATGGCAAAGGTGAATAAGCCAAAGGTGAGGCTTTTATGCTTTTTAGTTTTAAAATCTTTTAGGTCCAGCTCTATACCGGCAATAAACATGATGTATAATAGGCCGATAGTCGAGAATAATTCGACAGCCGCATTTTTTTGCAAGATGTTAAACCCATGCGGACTTATAATAATACCAGCTACAATGTAACCAATTACCCCGGGTATTCTCAACTTTTTAAGCAGCAGGGGAGATAATAGTATAATAAAAAGTATAAGCGAAAAAATAAGTACCGGATTAGATAAGGGTAAATGAAATTGGTTGTCAATGTGGTCCAAAAAACTGGAATGCATATGTGAATAAGGGATTAACTGTTATTTGGTTAGATGTTGATTAAAGATATTACTTTAGTTAATCTTCAATTTTAGAGTGTTTATGGGTGTCGTTCATAAATACATAGATGACTAATGAAACGGCAATACAAGCAGTAACATACCAATAAAAATAGCTGGCATGTCCGGCTTGTTTAAAGTCTAGTGCAATGTATTCGGCTGTGCCGCCAAACACAGATACGGCAATGGCATATGGTAAGCCAACGCCCAACGCACGTATTTCAGCCGGGAATAATTCGGCTTTTACTACGGCATTAATAGAAGTATATCCGCTCACAATAAGTAAGGCTATCAATATAAGCCCCAAAGCCGGCCAAAAGCTGGTTGTATGGCTTAGGCTGGTCATGATGGGAACGGTACTAAGCGTACCTAATAACCCAAAGGCAATAAGCAAAGGCCGACGGCCTATACGATCAGAAACAGCACCAAATAGAGGTTGCATCAACATGAACACAATAGTAGTTAAGGTGGAAATTAGTGTAGCCTCAGCTTTGGAAAACCCGGCTGTATCTACCAAAAACTTCTGCATGTATGTAGTATAAGTATAAAAAGCTACTGTACCACCAACAGTTAAACCAATTACTGTAAGTACAGCTTTAGGGTGTTGCAGTAACCCCGCTAATGTGCCTTTTTGAGCTGAGCTGGTTTTTGTAGATGTTATAGCTACCGATTCATGTAAGCTACGGCGCAGGTACATTACAGTTATGGCTAGTATAGCTCCAACTGCAAAAGGAATACGCCAGCCCCAACTGTGCAATTGCTGTTCTGATAAAAATACCCGTTGCAGCAAAACCAATACGCTCAATGCGAGGAGTTGACCCATAATTAGAGTAACATATTGAAAGCTGGAATAAAAGCCCCGGTGCCGTTTGGCAGCCATTTCGCTCAGGTAAGTGGCGCTGGTTCCGTATTCACCACCTACGCTTAAACCTTGTATTACACGGGCTAATACTAAAACAATAGGTGCGGCAATACCTATTTGCTGGTAGGTGGGTACAACTGTAATCATGAGCGAACCTAGGCTCATGAGCAGTACTGATAAGGTTAATGCTTTTTTGCGCCCGTGTTTATCGGCAAAGGTACCCATTACCCAACCTCCAATAGGTCGCATTAAAAAACCTAAAGCAAAAACGCCTGCACTGTTCAGTAGTTGTGCAGTTGCATTTTGCGAAGGGAAAAAGCTTCCGGCAAAATACAACGTAAATGAAGAGTAAATATACCAATCATACCACTCTACTAAATTACCCAACGAACCACCGATAATAGATTTGATGCGTTGTGCTGTGGTAAGTGCAGGTGTATTTTCCAGATTTTGCATTTGTACAAGCTTTGCAACTAAGTAAGCAAATATAAGGTGCAAAGCTTGTATACTAATCAGGCAACTGGCATTTCAGGATAAGTGAAGTCGTTGTTTATGGTTATTTCATCATCTAGTAGGTGTGTGCTGCTTACTATTTTATGAATCATATCGTCCAGCTCCATAGTGGCTGCTTCCATCATGGTTAATGATTCTTCATTATGTCCGTAGCCATCCATTTTAACAATGTTCATCAATCCCAAAATGGAAGCAACAGGCTTGCGTAATCCATGTGACTGAAAGTAAGCTATTTTACGCAGCGCCTGGTTTTGCTGTAATATTTTTTGTTCATGATGTTTGCGTTCGTTAATGTTAGATACATTAAACGAAATACCAATAATGTTACCTTCCCGGTCATAAGCGGGGTTATAGGTAATATGGCACCAAATTGATCCAGCTACACCGTAATCCAGCAATCTTTCATGCTTTATAGGTGTTCCAATTAAAGCCAGATTAAAATTTTTAATAAAATCGTAAACATATAGATGATGAACATAATCTATAGCTTTCATCCCAATCTGAATTTTCACGCCATACATCTTATTTACAAAGTCGTAAAACGATTTGTTATGCGCCAGAACTTCCATTTCTGGCCCAATTAATAGATGTATTGATTCTGAACTTTCAAAAAATGAACGCAATTTATTTTCTGAATTGCGTGCTTCAACATATTGGGCTTTCAGAATATTTACACTGAATTCAAATTCCAGAATATGGATGATCTGACGTGAAAGTATTTCAAGCATCAATTTTTGTTGGTCCGTAAGTTGCCTGGGTTCTTGGTCAAGCACACATAAAGTACCTATGTTATGTCCATCATGCGTACTTAAGGGGGTTCCGGCATAAAACCGTATTTTAGAATCACCTGTTACTAATGGAAGATTAACAAAACGCCCATCTACTAAAGTATCAGGTACTTCTAATGTTTGTTTTGCCGGAAGTACATGGTTGCAAAAAGTTTGTTCACGGGGTATAAGTTCTACTTTCGTGCCTGTGCTATGTTTAACATAAGTATAGCTTTCATCAAGTATAGTAATTAATGCAATTGGGGTCTGGCAGATTTCAGCAGCTAGTTTAACAATGTTATCTAGCTCTTCTTGCCTAGATGTTTCTAATTTTAAGAAACGGTTTACCGCTTGCAATCGTTTAAGTTCTTGTAGTGGCATGTCAATGTAATAACAGTATTTCGCAGGTTGATTTTAAACAGACAAAAATCAGCATTTATTATTATCCATACGTCAAATTCATATCATGTAGCTTGCAACATATAGGTGTATTTTTGCATTAATGACATTAATTTCACATTTATGAATTATTGATTAAATATTTAATATCTGGTTAATACAAGAATTTAGTTATCAAATAAATCCAGAGAGCTTATTACATAAGAAATAAATACTACTTAAAAGTTAATTTTCCTTATCTTAACATCATGCTTTTCACCGAAAATTTTTTGCACTATATATGGAAGTTTAAGCTGTTTAATCATGATAGCTTGCAAACTACTAGTGGTGAAGAATTGCAGATTCTATCGGCAGGTTTGCATAACCACGATTCCGGACCTGATTTTCATAATGCTCGTATCCGGATAGGTGAAACAACATGGGCTGGTAATGTAGAAATCCATGTATCATCATCAGACTGGCGTAAGCATAAGCATCAGGATGATGCCGCTTATCATAATGTGATACTGCATGTTGTTTATCATGATGATGAACCTCTACATCAGCCATCGGGTCAGAAAGTAGCTACTTTGATTTTAAAAAATCGAATCTCTGGTGATTTATATGCCAGGTATCATCAACTGGTTTATGGTAACCAGCAGGTTATTCCTTGTGAGGGTAGTATTAAAAATATCAAAAGTATAACTCTGCACAATTGGCTTACCCGGGTATTGGTTGAGCGTCTTCAAAAAAAATCACTCGCCATTATACAAGCTTTGCAATACAATCGTGGCAATTGGGAAGAAACTTTCTACCAGCAGCTGGCTATTAGCTTCGGTTTCAAGGTGAATGCTTTGCCTTTTGAGTTGTTGGCTAAAGCATTACCCCAGAACTTACTAGGTAAACATAAAAACAGTTCGTTACAGATTGAGGCGTTGATATTTGGCCAAGCAGGGTTTTTAGCAGATGAGTTTACAGACACGTATCCAAATATACTCAAGGCAGAATACCTGTTTTTGCAGAAGAAGTACGGTTTAGTACCTATTGAAAAACATTTATGGAAGTTTATGCGCTTGCGGCCTCAAAACTTTCCGACTATACGCTTAGCCCAATTTGCTGCTTTAATAATGCAATCCAATCACTTGTTATCTAAAGTGTTGGAAACTGATGATGTTACAGCGTTAAGAAAGCTTTTCACCGTAACCCATGTTAACGAGTATTGGGAAAATCATTACAGGTTTGATAAAGAAGCCAAGCCATCACCAAAAAATATGGGGCAGGCATCGGTTAATTTACTTTTATTAAATACTTTAGCAGTATTTTTGTTTAGTTATGGTCATCATCAGCAATTGCAACCTTACGTGAACAGGAGTTTACAGTTGCTGGAAAATTTACCTGTAGAACAAAACCATATCATCAACGACTTTGAAGACTTAGGTATAAAAATAAACTCTGCTTTTGAATCGCAGGCCTTATTGGAGCTGAGAAACAGCTATTGTAATTTCAAGAAGTGCTTGCAATGTGGGGTAGGTAACCAAATATTAAACATAACCTGATATGCTGCAGCGACTGTTAACTTTTCTTGAGAGATACTCATTCGGAGTATGTACCTATTTAGGCGAGCGCCTTGATATTTCGATTGCTAAAATACGGCTGTTTTTTATTTATTCTTCATTCCTGGCGGTTGGCTTTCCGCTCATATTTTACTTTTGTGCAGGTATAGTATTGGATATACGTAATTACGTAAAGCGTATGCGTACCAGTATAACTGATTAAAACACGAGGTGCATTTATAATCTAGGCTACAAGCTGATGCTCAATTTTTTGAATGAAAGTATCTAAGCTCGTTATATGCTTTACATTTTCCTGGCTGGCTAGCAAAGAGGTAAAACCAGAGTAGTCGCTTTCTGAAAATTTAACAACGGGAATATGACTTGAACCATCAATAGCATTAATGGAACGCTCAATTACATTGCTGCTGATGGTTGATAATATATCATGCAATAAAATCAAGTCGGGTTTACACTTAGGAATTTCATAAAACACGCGTTCTATACGTGGTAGTGAACATACCTCATAACCCATATAGTTCAATAATTGCGATAGCAAGTTTGCTCCAATAACGTCATCATCAATTAGTAAAATTCTCTTTTTCATTGCACTTTATAAGGTTTCTACTATTTAAGAATGTTCAACAAACATGCCATACTAAATACTTAACTCTTAATGTTGGTAATAAATGATGTTTGATGTTATACATTACCAAATTAATTGGCTGCAATAAGGTATAGCTGTATACATTCGTAAACTGTGCCTTGCAAAAAAAACACTTGTTAGTTCTTAAAGTAGCTAACATATATTAATGAGCATCTAGAATAAATAATCTATAATAAAATAAAAAAGGAGTCTTTACTAAATAAAAACTCCTTTGATTTCATAGGGTAGATAAATATATGTAGATCAGGCAGCTTGTTTGCTCATGCCTTGGTTGTTGCTGTTTTTCTTAAACTGAGCTGTACGGAAATTTTTAATATCCTGGTTTAATAAAGCTTTAAGTTCCAGATCGATAGCTTTTAAAAGTATTTGGGTTTTGGTATCTAATGTTTTCATAAGTCAGTTCGTTTTAGTTGTAAAGGTTTATACCAATAGTGTGCCAGAATTTGACTAATAATGGAATTTTTCATGCAAAAGCTAATTGGGAACTCTTGATAATCGAAATAATATAATAGATGTATTTTTTTATGTACAAACCAGACATTAGTGCTGTACATAACTGCTACAATGAGGCGTTGCATAGTCATAAATGCGTAATGAAGATGATTAGATAACTTTAAGGAAGTTATTATACAATTTAACCTTTTAAATAATTACTTTATTTTTACCTGCTTATTTAAAGGGAATATTGATAACCTGTATGGCTGATACCAATCTATTATACCAGCAAGCACTTGAATTGCTGGAACAACTTATAGCTTCGCCGTCTTTTAGTAAAGAAGAAGATAAAACAGCTGATATAATTGAACACTTTTTACAAGCGCATCAGGTATCTACCCACCGGAAGCTGAACAATGTGTGGGCCTACAATAAATACTATGATGCTGGAAAACCTACCATTTTACTCAACTCGCATCATGATACTGTAAAACCCAATACCGGGTATACCTGTAATCCGTTTGAAGCGACGAAAGAAGAAGGCCGTTTGTATGGTTTGGGGAGTAATGATGCTGGTGGCTGTTTAGTATCCCTGATACAGGTATTCTTATATTTTTATAATAGGAGTGATCTTAAATACAACTTTTGCCTGGCTGCCACTGCTGAAGAAGAGATTTCTGGTGTAAACGGCTTGGAGCTGATTATACCAGATTTAGGCATGCTTGATTTTGCCATAGTAGGAGAGCCTACGCTGATGCAACTGGCCGTTGCCGAACGCGGCTTAATGGTACTGGATTGTACCACTTACGGCAAAGCCGGTCATGCTGCCCGTGAAGAAGGGGAGAATGCTATCTATAAAGCGCTGGCTGATATTGAATGGTTCCGGACTTTCCGCTTTCCAAAAGAGTCTGATATGTTTGGGCCACTTAAAATGTCGGTTACCATCATTAATGCAGGTTCACAGCACAATGTGGTGCCGGCTACCTGCACCTTTACGGTTGATGTTCGGGTAACGGATGCTTACCGCAATGAAGAAGTGCTGGAAATTGTTAGGCAGCATGTAAGTTGTGAAGTGAAACCACGTTCAGTAAGGTTGAAGCCATCATCAATAGATAAAAATCATCCTATTGTACAGGCAGGCTTAGCTTTAGGACGAACTTCTTATGGTTCTCCAACTACTTCCGACCAAGCTTTGTTGGATATTCCGTCCCTTAAAATTGGTCCTGGTGATTCTGCTCGTTCTCATATGGCTGACGAGTTCATCTATATGGATGAGATTAAAGAGGGCATTGCTTTATATATTCAGATGCTGGGAAGTATTAATTAAAACTGAACATGGAATTTGGCAAAGTAGCGCCTACACAATTAGCTAACTCTGATTTTTCCTTGCCGCCCGATCCGGCATTAACTACGGCCACTTTAAGCTTAGCTAAACCTGTACAACAACTAAAAGTACATGTTGGCTGCACGAGTTGGGGCAGGAAGGAGTGGAAAGGTAACTTGTTCCCGGCAAAAACTAAAGATGTTGACTTTTTACAAGAGTATGTTAAGCACTTCAACTGTGTAGAACTGAATGCTACCTTTTACCGCATATTTGAACCGGATACTATAGCTAAGTGGCGCGAAAAAACTGAAGCTAATTCAAATTTTAAGTTTTGTCCCAAATTCAACCAAACTATTAGTCATTTACAACGGCTGAGAGGAGTGGATGAACTGACAACAGCTTTCTACAAAAGCATGCTGGCTTTTGAAGATAAGCTGGGTCCTATGTTTTTGCAGCTGAACGATAATTTTTCACCTAACAGCTTTAATGAGCTGAAAAAATATTTGCAAAGTCTTCCTCATGATTTACCGGTATTTACCGAATTACGGCATCGCAACTGGTTTATGCAACCCAAGGTAGAAGAGGCAGTTTTTGAAATGATGCACAACATGAATATTGGTGCTGTAATTACTGATACTGCCGGACGACGAGATGTGGTGCACATGACCTTGACCGTGCCACATGCCTTTATACGCTTTGTAGGGAATGGCCTGCACCCAACAGATTATTTGCGTATTGATGCTTGGGTAGAGCGTTTAAAGCAATGGACTAAGCAAGGGCTGCAATCTGTGTATTTTATGATGCATCAGCCCGAAGAAGTAAATGCACCTGTGTTATGTGATTATTTCATAGAGCGACTTAATCAAAAGCTCAACTTAAAATTGCAACGGCCAAGATTATTGCCAACGAATGGTACATTGTTCTAAAATGATCTTAGAAAATATTTAATACAGCAACTTACTACAGTAAATTACCATATATGCTAAAGTAAAACAGCCGCTTTGTTTTTAACAATAGCGGCTGTTTGTTTAAACAGGAATTAATTTGAGCTAAAATTATGCTTTCGGATTTAACGCTTTTTGAATACGATCTGATAAATCTTGCAAGTGATAGCTAGTCATGGAGTCCGATTCACTTGGCAGAGCCGATTTAATCATCGTATCAATAGCACGCAGTTGTGCTTTAGCTACAGAAACCACATCGGTTTGCTCTAATTCGCGAGTGCCCATACCTTGGCCACCACGTCCACCAATAATAATTGTGGCAGCAGGTTGTTGGGGCGGGTTCACTATATCAATCAATTTATCTACATACAACTTTTGTAAGTTGCGGCGGTAAACATCAACTGGTTGCTTACTTTTTACCTCACGGAATACTATGTTCTGCATATCGCTCATAAAGTCCGTAATGGTATAAGCTTGCTTGCCATCAGCCGCTTCAAAAGCAATTAGCTTATTTAGAGTATGTGGCGTCATCAAACGGTTCAATACAGCATCTTGACTACGGTAAACTACTTGAACGTCAGTCTGGCCAATATTATTCAAAATAGGCTCGTTCAGTAACCAGGTTGGTGTAGTAAACAACTGGCGATCCAGAAAATTCATAGCTTCTTTCTGCGTAGCAGCCGGCGTGTAAGTATATACAGGGCCTACTTGTTCTACAGTTTTCGGATTTTCATAGATGCCACCAACGTTTTTAGCTACATGGCCCATGTAGCGGTTAAACTGCGTAACCAGTTGACCGTACATGTTTTGCAAATTATCATAATCTTCATTAGGCTCTTTAGTCCACTCCGGTAGTTTAGCCAGAATGCGTTTCAGGTTCATGATTCCATAATCACTGGCTTTCATGGCATTGTCACCTAAGTCCTCATTTTGTGAGTGCGGATCGTCAGGGTTGGTTTCAGTGCCAAACCATAATCTTCTGTTTTTAGCACTCTCAATAGTCATTTTATTTAAAACCGGTACTTCAGCTTCCGCATTTTTAGCATCCAGTACTTTGTAGCCCCATTCAATAGCCCATTTATCATAATCGCCAATGCGTGGGTATAAGCCTTTCGGGCCAATATTGTCTTCAGGTTGTGCTACGTAGTTAAAACGGGCATAGTCCATAATAGATGGAGTATGTCCATTGGCTTCCACGAAAGCTTTGTCGCGTAATTTTTCAACTGGTACACTTGAGCTTGAGCCGTAGTTGTGGCGTAAACCTAACGTATGACCAACTTCATGTGAAGATACAAAGCGGATTAAATCACCCATCAATTTATCATCAAACGTCATTTTACGGGCACGAGGGTCAACCGCAGCTGTTTGAATCATATACCAGTCATGTACCAGTTTCATAACGTTATGATACCAGTTGATGTGAGTTTCCAGAATTTCGCCGCTACGTGGGTCAGATACATGCGGACCGCTGGCATTTTCAGTTTCTGATGGTTTATAAACAATTACAGAGTGGCTGGCATCATCCAGGCTCCAGGTAGAATCTTGTTTGGCGGTAGGAGCAATTTTAGCAACAATAGCATTCTTAAAGCCGGCTTTTTCAAAAGCTTTTTGCCAGTCATTTACCCCTGCAATTAGGTAGGGCTGCCATTTTTTAGGCGTGGCTGGGTCAATGTAATAAACAATTTGTTTTTTAGGTTCAACTAGTTCTCCGCGCTTGTATTTGGCCATATCTTCTGGTTTTACTTCCAGGCGCCAGCGGGCAATCAGTTGTATTTCTTTAATACCTTGCGGGTTAGCATCAAAATCGGTAAAGCCGGTAGTAAAGTAACCTACACGCGGATCAAAAAAACGAGCCTTCATTGGCACTTTAGGTAAAATCAGCAAAGAAGTATTTAATTCTACCGTTTCAGAACCATTAGCCGCGGCAGCTCCACCCGCTGTAGGCATAGGTGTTCTGCCAGCACCACCAAATGGCGAAGCAGCAGCTAATAGGCCGTAAGTTTTTACAGTACTGATTTCAACATTGGTAGGGAAACTTCTGATATTTTCTATATAACTTCTATCTGGCAAAATGGTTCCTAGACGGGCACGTTGCTTGGCTTGCGGCGAGCTAAAGAAAAATACATCATTATCACTGTTAATGTAATCAGTTACATCAATAACGCTGCCTTTTTTATCAGGAGAGTAAGCCGCAATGTTAAAAGCTGCTGCGATAGCCTGAATATTGGAACGTTGTACAGCCTCGTACATGGACTTGGTACTATCAGGACTGTAGGTACGGTATGATATTTTACGTAGGAAGATGCGGTTGCTTGGGCCTTTTTCAAAGCGAACTACGGTGCTGCCAATTTGGTCGCCGGCATATACATCGGCTGCTCTCATTTCAGCGCCTGCACGTGCTACGCGGCTTACCACCAATATATCACGGTTTAAAACGCTATCGGCAATTTCAAAATAATATTTGTCATCTACCTTATGTGTTTTAAATAGCCCTTTGCGGGTAACAGCTTTGTCGGTAATTACCGAATTGTAGGGGCGAGGCTGTGCTGGTTGAGCGCGTTGCTGGTTGGCCATACCTGGAAAGCCGCCCGGCATAGCCGCACGACGAGCAGTACTATCCTGCCGACCTTGAGCATAGCCTGTAGTTGCTACGGCCGCAATAGCCATAGTCATGAAAAATTTGTTCATTTTTGGGGTTTCTTAATTAATAGCTACTAAAAGTACATTAAAGAAGCAAAATTGCCAGCGTATAGCTTATTTGTTACAGAAATGTTAAAACAAATGCTTCTTTAATTCTCTTAGCTGCAAGTTTAATGTGAAACTAGCCCCGAAATCACATTAATACTGAGTGCTACTATAGCGGTACTAAAGGCAAATGATATTAAACCATGCATCCAAGCCAGCCGGCGGATGGTACGTGAGGTAATATCCACATCAGAAACCTGAAAAGTCATGCCTAATACAAAAGAGAAATAAACAAAATCTAAATAATCAGGATTGTCTTCTTCTGGAAATTTCAAGCCACCAACTTTTTTGATATCGCCTTCGTCGGTGTCGGTATCATAATATTCATGAGCATAGCGCATAGTAAAAACAGTATGTACCAGCCACCAGGAAGTAATTACCGAGCCCATAGTAAGTATGATACTTCTGGTTACTTCGGCTTGCGAACTATGTTTGCTGGTGATTAATAAATAGCCAATAGCAAACAGGCTGACCAATGCAGCCCCAATTACAAATAAAAATATGAACGAACGGCTCGAATCCTGCAAGCGAGCAATGCTACGAATTTCGCGTGGGTGGGCAGTGAGGATAATAATCCACTCTGGAATTATAATGCTGAATGCAAAACATATCCATGCAATAAGAGTAGTTTGCGGTCCTGATAAATTGCGGTAGGATATAGCAGCAGCAACAATACCGACACCTAATGCAATAAACAAGCGGTGATGGGCATCTAAATAAAACTGGAGCTTCTTCTTGCTTGATTTATTAGCAGGCATAATTAATAAGATTAATGATTATTCCAGGAACAAGTTATTATAATCTAAATATTTAAAAGACAACAGTTTTTTAGTACAGGTTACAAATCTTCTTCTACAATAGAAGCAACCCGGCCAATCTGGCCATCTTCCAATCGTACTTTAATGCCGCGCGAATGGTAGGCAGCACTGGTAAGCAGATTTTTAACAATACCTCTGGTAAGTGTTCCACTGCGCTGATCTTTTTTCAGGATGATATCTACCTCTAAACCGGGATAAATATCTTTACGGTTCTGACCGTTCATATGTAAAACAAGTTGTTGTAAATAAACTGCAGCAAGATATGCGATTTATCTTGTTTGTGAAATAACTATGCGAGGCATTACGGCTTATAAAGTTGCAATTAGTTTAAAATCAATTCCGATTTAATTTTGAGTTGTTAAGGTGTTTACCTCTTCAAGCAGATCCTTCCAATTTAGAGGTTTGGTTATAACTGCCTTACAGCCGAATGATAGATATTTTATGTAACAGTGTAAGTATGTCGAAAATATAATTATTGGTACATGCGCCAGGTTCTTATCAGCTTTAAGCTACTGGCAAATTTTACCGTCATTATTAGCATCCTTTAAAAGATAATCCAGAATCACAAAATCAGGTTGATAATCAATATCAGCAAAATACCAGGTATGCGTATCGATATATTAGGATGGAATTTAAGGGTGAAATACGTATTTATACGTTGTATAAAGCGTATATATACGGTATTAGGGAAAAATAACAATGCGGAATATTGCCGCGCAGCCGAGTATAGGCTTACGTTAACGATAACCTATTTTTACTGATACTATGTTTAATAATGCTGGAATAAACAAGGTTTTTTTGATTGGGACTGTAAACAAAAAACCACGCCTTCACAATCAGCCTGATGGCTATAAATTTTATTCTTTTCCGTTACTTACTGATGAAATTATTAAAAAAGACGGGCAAAATATGCAACATTTGGAGTTGCATGAAATTAAAGTAGATAGCTTAGCTGAATTCGACTTGATTTCACAACTACAAAAAGGACAGGTTATTTACCTGGAAGGAAAAATCAAAACACGCACCATAACAGATAATGAAGGGATTAAGCGATACTGTACAGAGATAATCATGCTCAGTTTCAAATCTCTTTCTGCCCCAATAATCTCGTCTACACCAAACCTGATGGGTTCTAACATCCTCTAATTATAACTGGGCTTATACATCGGCTTTCTGGTAAGTAAATTTTGTTCATCTTTGCGGTATGAGCAAATTGTGGCAAAAAACAACCCAGGTAAACGCCAGGGTAGAAGATTTTACAGTTGGACGCGACCGAGAATTTGACCGCCAAATGGCTTCTTTTGATGTGTTGGGCTCACTAGCTCATACCCGCATGCTGAATACCATAGGTCTACTGAGTGAAGACAACTTGAAAGCTGTTCAGGATGAACTGAAAACTGTTTATCAGGAAATTGACTGTAACCAATTTGAAATTGAACCTGGTGTAGAGGATGTACACTCTCAGGTAGAACTGCTGCTTACGCGCCGTATAGGAGAGGCTGGCAAAAAAATACATAGCGGCCGCTCCCGAAACGATCAGGTACTGGTAGATTTAAAGTTGTTTTTCAGGCACGAGTTGCAGGAAGTAGTTGAAGGCGTAAAAACGTTGTTCGATTCACTTTTACAACTAAGCGAAAAATATAGAAACGTGTTATTACCGGGCTATACTCATTTTCAGGTAGCAATGCCATCCTCATTCGGCTTGTGGTTTGGTGCTTATGCCGAAAGCCTGACTGATGATTTGGAAATGGTACTAGCTGCTTATAAGATTACCAATAAAAACCCGTTAGGATCGGCTGCTGGTTATGGTTCTTCATTTCCTTTAAACCGTACATTAACTACCCAGCTACTGGGTTTCGAGAGCCTGAACTATAATGTAGTTTACGCGCAAATGGGGCGGGGTAAAACCGAGCGGATTATCGCCCAAGCATTATCGGCTGTAGCGGCAACGCTAGCTAAAATGGCTATGGACCAATGTCTTTATTTGAGCCAGAACTTTTCTTTTGTGAGCTATCCTGAAAACTTGACTACTGGTAGCAGCATTATGCCCCACAAAAAAAACCCGGATGTTTGGGAACTAATTAGAGGTAAGTGTAACCGCTTGCAGGCTTTACCTAATGATGTAGCTATGGTTACCACAAACCTGGCATCCGGCTATCATCGTGAAATGCAGATTTTAAAAGAGCTACTGTTTCCGGCCTTTACCGAACTGAAAAGCTGTTTGCAAATGGCCGAGCTTATGCTACAGCATATCGAAGTAAAAACGGATATACTTACCGATCCGAAATATGCTTATTTATTTAGCGTAGAAGAAGTGAACCGTCAAGTGTTAAATGGAGTTCCATTCCGTGATGCTTACAAGCAGGTGGGGTTAGCTATTGAGCAAGGCAATTTTAACCCGAATCAAGAAGTAAACCATACGCATGAGGGGAGTATTGGCAACCTATGCAATACGGAAATAGCTGAAGCGATGGATAATATTTTGCAACAGTTTCCATTCAGTAAAGTAGAACATGCAGTTCAAGAACTAGTAAAGTAATAACAAGTTTATCCTTAATATCGAGCAAACTAAAAGTTTGCGCATGTAAAGCTAAGATTCACATTACAGATTATTAAGGTAAATGAACTAATGAAGATTGGTTTTCCTGTTCTTCAATGCTGCCAACTATATCCTGAATGGTATGGTCCAGTTCAAGTACAGCTTTTTCCATCATAGCCAGGTTTTCGTTATCAGGGCCGGTACCTTCTATTTTAATTACGTTCATCAACCCTAAAATAGAAGCTACCGGCTTACGTAATTCATGCGATTGGATGTGGGCAATTTTGCGCAATGCTTCATTTTGTTCCAATACTTTATGCTCATTACGTTTTTGTTCGGTTATGTCTGTTGCATTAAATGAGATCCCAATAATTGTACCTTGATCGTCGGAAACCGGATTGTAGGATACCCGTACCCAGCTGGGCGCATAGCCCTGGTACTCAATATAACGCTCATATTGAACAAGGGTTCCTTGTAAAGCTATCTGAAAGTTCTTTTCAAAGTCTTCACGATAATTAGGAAAGATATATTGAGTAGCATGCGTGCCCGCTTTTACCTTAATACCCATTACTGCCTTCGATATATTATAAAATGCTCTATTAAAGGCAAGTACTTCCATTTTACTGTCCATCAATAAATGGTTAGATCGCGTACTTTCAAAAAACATCCGCAATTTGTTGGCTGAGCTTTTGGCCTCTAGCAGCTGTTCTCTAAGCATGCTGATGCTGAGTTCAAATTCAGCCATGTTAACGGCTTGGCGTGCTAGTATATTCAACATGCCCTTCCGCCGATCTGATAAATTTTTAGGCTCCTGTCCAACTACAAATAACGCGCCTATGGTAAGTCCATCATGCGTAATAAGAGGTGCCCCTGCATAAAAGCGAATGTTTGCCGGTCCGGTTACCCAAGGATGATTAGCAAATAAAGGGTTATTTTTGGTATTGGGAATGACAACCACTTCCTGACCCTGAAATACTTCTTGGTAAAAGGTTTCGGCATTGGGTAAGCTATCGGCCAAACTGCCTGCTTTAAACTTTACTTTAATAGTGTCCTGTTCTACAAATACCAGAAATGCAGCTTGAGCCTGACAGGTATCAGCAGCCAGTGCTACAATATTCTGTAGTTCGTTCTCCCGACTGATATCCAGATCCAAAAATCTTTGCATAGTCAGGATGCGCTGGCTTTCACCGGTAAGCATAATAGGCTTGTATTTAGGTTATTAAGAAAGAATACCTAGTATATACGTTGATGGGGTGCAGTAAGTTTCAAAAAGGTATAATTTATTAACTATCAAGCATATGAGTCGGGTGCTAAAAGTTTGTAGCAATTGTAATTTGTAACACATTATGCTGGTAAGTGGCATCTTCTTCTTTCTGCAACCAATACAAATAACCGAGTTGCAGGTCTGCTTTCTTACTTAATCGGTATCCTAATGATAGGTAAGGGCGGTTCTGATCAAAAAAGCTGTTGTTGACACGTTCATTATGCTGAACATTCACGAATAGTTCATTCTGTAAGCCCAAAAACCAGCCACGGGTAAAAGCGCTATCTGTTAACAACGGGAGCTGCATACTAATAAATGCCCGTGCTCTTTGTGAAAAATCAACCTGCTCTTCCTTTACAAACCGCTGCTCCAGCCGAGCCCGAATTTGAAATTCTGTATGCTTAATTTTGAATTGGTACAGGTACTGTTCAAACAAGCGGTTTTCCAAAGTATAAGCAACTTCACCCATATCATCGTGTTCCCAATCTCCTTTATAAACATACCCTACAGCAGCCGAATGTTTTTTGTTGAAATTATAACTCAGCCCTCCGCGTAGCAATAATGTAGTGAGATAATCGAAGTTATTGGCAGAACGTAATTGTGCATCAAACAAGAAATCGAACTTTTCATTCAGTTTTTGCTGATGATTGAGAAAAAGCCAGCCTGTATTTTCAGTAAGCTGAGCATAACTTACATGATACAGTAGCACAATACACGTTAGCAGTAAAGCTTTTTTCAATATTTTACAGATTAGCTTGTTATTAAACTTATAAATATTCTCTTTGTTTACCTATTGATATGCAGTACTGCATACCAGGTTTAAAAACAAGAATTAAAACTATGAGCAATTTAAAATTAGGCTGGGCTGGCTTAGGCAATATGGGTAATCCGATGGTAAGTAATCTGTTGAAGGTGGGCTTTCCGGTCACGGTTTATAACCGTACACGCGAAAAGGAGAAAGAAGTAGTGGAAGCCGGAGCAACTTCAGCAGCCAGTTTACAGCAAATGGCAATTGATAATGATATGGTGCTGGTAATGGTGTCGGATGATAATGCTGCTAAAGAAATTTTTACTGGTGATAATGGCTTACTTTCAGGAGAAGTTTCCGGTAAACTATTTATCAACGTAAGTACGGTGTCTCCTGAAACTTCTAAAATATTAGAGCAAGCCTGCCAAAAGCAAGGAGCGCAATTTTTAGAGGCTCCTGTATCAGGCAGTGTAAAGCCAGCTCAAGACCGAATGTTGATTATCTTGGTAGGTGGTAAAGAAGAAAATTATCAAAAAGCCAAACCAGTGTTTGATGCCTTAGGCAAGCTAAGCATGCTGGTTGGACCGGTAGGAGCTGGCAGCGCGGCTAAATTAGCTATTAACTATTTTTTAGGTGTAACCTTACAAGGTTTAGCCGAAACCGTACTGTTTGCACAAGCTAATGGCGTGAAGGTGGAAGATATGCTAACCATTGTTAATGAAGGGGCTTGTGGTAGCGGTATTACTAAAACCAAATCGCCAGCTATACAGAAAGAGGAATTTCCGGCGGCTTTTGCCCTTAAACATTTAACTAAAGATTTGCGCTTGGCTAAAGAACAAGGCATACAAACACCATTAAGTACACCGATTTACGACAGCTTTAAACAAGCGCAGGATAAAGGCTTGGGCGATCAGGATGTAATGGCTATTTATTCATTCTTGAAGTAAAGCTACATTAACTCAAGCATTGTAGTATTATATGTATAATTGGGCATGGAAAACCTTGCCCAATTTTTTTTGCGCGTTGCATTAGTCAGTTTTTTAGCAATATCTACAATTGCAGCTCAAGCCCAAACCGATAGCTTGCGCAATCAAATTAAACAACTTGAACAACTAGCAAAGGGCAAGGTGTATATGGCTTATGCTCTTATAGAAGATCATGACACTCTATCATACAACGGTAATGCTCATGCAGTTATGCAAAGTGTTATGAAGTTACCTATAGCTATGGCCGTGTTGCATCAGGTAGATGTTGGTCAATTAAAACTCACACAAACTATTCATATTACCAAAGCAGATTTACCTGAAACCTTTAGTCCGCTTCGGGACAAATACCCCGATGGTAACGTTGACGTCTCAATAGCTGATTTGCTCAGTTATATGGTAACCTTAAGTGATAATGATGCCTGTGATATTTTACTGAAGCTTTTAGGTGGAACAAAACCGGTAGAGCAATACATACATCAATTAGGCTTCAAGCAGTTCTCGTTAAAAGCTTCAGAGCGCCAGATGGGGAGTTCATGGGCTGCACAGTACACTAATTGGTGCAGGCCAGTAGATATGGTTCAATTACTGTGCATAGTAGATAAAGGTACTGCTTTAAGTGAAGCTAGTAATGGTTATTTATGGCAACTCATGTTAGCTACTGTGCCCGGTGCTAAGCGTATAAAAGGGATGTTGCCGGCAGGTACACCCGTAGCTCACCGAACCGGAACTGGAGCCACTAATACAAAAGGCTTTATTGCTGCAATAAATGATGTGGGCATAATTATGCTACCTAACGGTAAGCATTTAGCATTAGCTGTTTTTGTTAATGATACTTATATGAACAACACACAATGTGAAAAGGTAATAGCACGCATTAGTAAAGCTGTTTATGATTACGCAATGAGTAAATAGGAGAATATCGTAATGTATTTATTACAATAAAAGCTATAGAGGTAAATTTTATTATTTTTCACATCAGTTTAGCTTAATTGATTTGCATGAAAAAACTTTACTTCTTGATGGCTGCGCCTTGGTTATACTTACAGACGCATGCTCAAACACCAGTAACTTCATCTCAGTCCATTGCCAAAGGTAACTACCAGTTAGCCGCCCGGTTTTCGCCTGGCAAAATCCGGAAAATGGTTTTTAGTACCGCGGTTGATCCGCATTGGTTGAAATTATCTGATCGTTTCTGGTATGCTTATGAAACTAGTAATGGCAAAAAATGGTACACCGTTGACCCTTCATCACGCAGCAAAAAACTTTTGTTTGACAATGCCAAACTAGCTGCTGCTATTACCCTGATTGTAAAAGATCCGTTTGATGCGCAACATTTACCTATCGAAAATCTGAAGTTTACTAAAGACGAAAAAAGTATCCAGTTTGACCTGAAAAGTACTCTCGATCAGGTAAAGAAAGATCGTAAGGATAAGAAAGCGGCCGATTCGTTAGAAAAGAAAACCTTTTATTTTCAATATAACCTGCAAACTCAACAGGTGCAGGAACTTAAAAACTATGAAAAGGTAAAGCCTAAACCTATGTGGGCAACCATTGCACCCGATAGTTCGGTTGTTATTTTTTCGCGCGAGTACAATTTGTATTGGATGGATAAAGCCAATTATAAAAAAGCTTTAAAAGATGAGGAAGATAAAACTATTGAAGAGCATCAACTAACTAAAGATGGGGTAGAGAATTACAGCTATGGTGGTAGTGGTATGAACGAAACCAATGTTGAGCGCGAAAAAAACATGAAAAAGCGCCGACCTGCCCGTGTAATGTGGTCGCCAAATTCTAAATATTTTGCGCTTACCCGTACTGACCAGCGCAAGGTGAAAGACTTTTGGGTGATTAACAGCATTGCTATGCCACGCCCTACGCTGGAAACCTACAAGTACCAAATGCCTGGCGAAAAAGAAGCCCCAATTACGGAGTTATACTTGTTTGATTTTGCGGCCAAAACTTCCAAAAAGCTGAACGTAGCTTTATTTAAGGATCAGGATCTATCTATGTGGCCAGCACCAGCTTTACAAAAAGATCGTGATGATGAGTTTCGTCCATCTCTATGGCTAGGTACTAACGACAGGTTTTACTTTTACCGTACCGGACGAGATTTGAAAAAGATTGATGTTTGCAGCTATAACATCAAAACTGACCAGGTAAAAATACAGGTTCAGGAACGGTTAAACACCTATGTTGAAATTGTTCGTCCGGGATTAGTAAACGATGGTAAAGAACTGGTAGAATGGTCTGAGCGCGATGGCTGGGCTCATTTTTACTTATATGATGATAACGGTAATTTGAAAAATCAAATTACATCAGGCTCGTTCCACTGCGATGATATTGTAAATGTAGACAGCAAAAACCGCGTATTATATTTTACAGCTTCTGGCCGTGAACCAGGACAAAACCCGTATTATCAACACCTGTACCGGGTTAATCTTGATGGTTCTCATTTGCAATTATTAACTGCTGGCAACGCGACCGACGTGCCTAGCGTAAGTGATGATAATCATTATGTAATTAATACCTCATCCAGGGTTAATACTGCTCCAAAATCGATATTGTACGACAATGCCGGGCATCAGCTAATGGATCTGGAAACTACAGATTTATCAGGTTTAATGGCGTCAGGATACAAGTTCCCTGAGCCGTTTAAAGTAAAGGCTGATGATGGCATTACTGATTTATACGGTGTAATGTACAAACCGTTTGATTTCGACCCTACTAAAAAGTACCCGATCATTGAGTATGTATATCCAGGTCCGCAAACTGAAGCTGTAAATGCTGCTTTTACAGCCAGCATGAACAATGTTGATCGTTTAGCGCAATTAGGTTTCATTGTGGTTACCGTTGGTAACCGTGGTGGTAATCCTGAACGTTCTAAATGGTATCATAACTTTGGTTATGGTAACCTGCGCGATTATGGTTTGGCTGATAAGAAAGCCGTAGTTGAGCAACTGGCTGATAAATATTCGTTTATTGATAGGACACGGGTCGGTATCACCGGTCACTCAGGCGGTGGTTTTATGTCAACCGCGGCTATCTTAAATTATCCTGATTTCTTTAAAGTGGCAGTATCTGAATCAGGTAATCATGATAACAGCATTTATAATCGCTGGTGGAGTGAAAAACACCATGGTGTAAGCGAGGTCATCACTGCTAAAGGAGATACTACTTTCAAATACAACATCGATAAAAATCAAGATCTAGCTAAAAACCTGAAAGGTCACCTGATGCTCTCTACTGGCGATATTGATAATAACGTAAATCCGGCCAACACCATTAGGGTAGTTAATGCACTCATCAAAGCTAACAAGCGTTTCGATTATGTGTTGCTACCCGGCCAGCGTCATGCTTATGGAGATATGACTGAATACTTCTTCTGGCAAAAAGCTGATTACTTTGTAAAATGGTTGCTGGGTGATTTCTCACAACCCGTGGACATATTAGAAATTGATCGTGATATTGAAATGAATGGCAAACGCCCTACGGCGGAAGGCGAAGCTGCCAATTAAACGTTCAACTACTACGTTTTTAAGAAAGCCGCAGGTGTACATACCTGCGGCTTTCATGTTTATAATCAAACGCTTATATAAGCTATTAAAAACTACTGCTGGAGCCACCTCCACCAAAACTGCCGCCACCAAAACGATCAGGATGTTCAATCGGTATATGAGGAGTATGCGGTGTGGTTTGTGCAACTAGGAGCGATTCTACTTTTAACTGATCCATTTTATTTCGGGTAGCCGTTTCTGCATAAGTAAAACCTTGTTTAGGTGTTTTTAGATATCGAACAACAGCGTACACCAGCGCAAGTAATATACCACCTCCAAGTATTAGTGCCATTTCTGTAGGTAGTATGTGATAGTAATATCGTACGGTAAATACAGTAGCAGCAACCAGTAATAAACCTAAACGTAAAAATAACACGTTTTTCTTCCTCAAACCTATAGCTATGTAAAAGAAAGGAACTAAAATGGTCCATAACCAAAACAGCCAACCTAATCTAACAGGAGCATGTTCGAAAGAAGTATTTGGGGTTAGTTGACTGCCTAGCTGATCAATAATAAAGTAGTTGCCTGATAGATATAAAGTAACTAAGCCGATCAGTTGAACAGCTATCAAGCAATTGGCATAATATAAAGCTTTGGGATGACGATTAAACCGTTTTCCAATCAAATAAATTGAAACAGATGCCAGCATCATAATAAATGGTATGGTGGCTATACCTAGTGCACCTAGTTTATTCCAGATAAAGAATACTGCTGACAGAAAAGCTACACTGGTTACTACGCTCATGAGTATATCAGCAAAGCGCAAGGTAAAGTACCCTGCTAAAAGTAACACAAACACACTAATACCAATAGCATGTGAATTTTCGTAGCCAGCGGTATCTATTGTTTCTATAAGCCAGATAAAACTACCAGTAAACAAACCACCTGCTACCCACATCAAAGCATCATCAACACCAGAACGGTAATGATTATTTTCTCTAACTATATACTCGAGAACTACATATGTACCTATGCCTAAAAACAATAACCAGCCAAAACTCTCGACTATACGAACTTCGGAAGCCATCAGGCTTAGTAGCCCGCATGCAAAAATTAGCAGTACAATCGTTAAAATAAAAAATCCTATTCTAAGGATTATTCCGTGTGAATAAAAGCCAACAGGATATTTTGACTTGATGGCTGTAACTTCATCACTTGTTAGAATATCAGCTGCCTGGTCAGCATCAATCTGTTGGTGCAAGCGTAAGTTATTTAGCCAGTTTTTATTATATATAATCATAACGCTCTGATTTTTCTGCTGATGTAAACCAATAAATAGATGATACCTGCTGCCGAGCCACTAAAAAACATAAGCAGAAGCCCTACAAAGTCATTAGGTGCTACCCACATTATCGCTCTAATTAATAAGCAATTCAAACTAAAATAGCTGTACAAAACACTAAGCAGTATAAAGTAAGCTGATTTGTTTTGTATAGCATCTTGATAGATATACATGCCTAAAGCAATTTGAACAATAAGCCAAATAACAGATGCGCTTTCATTGTAGTTAAAGAAGTAATTAGCTATTAAAGCAATAAAGCCTACGTGTATCCCGTAATGCTGGTAGCTAAAGGCGAAATGCTTTTTCAGGATGTATTTCTGTGTTAGCCAAGCTGCCAGCAACATAAGTAGGCCGAAACCCAAATAAGTGTAAATAACACTCTGGCTATTGAAGGTTTGATAGCTTAGTAACTGTTTTAGGTTAACAGATACACCTAAGCAAAGCCCTAAGTTAACAATAGCCATGTTCAAGATGCCGATGTGATCAAAAGCATAAGCTGTATAAAACAGTACTAGGGTAGGGATGAGGGTAGCCAAGCCATATTGATTACCAAAAACATGATATTGGTATTGCAGATAACCTAAAAATATCAAGAAACATAGGGTACCCAATAGCAGTATGTAGTCAAAAAATGTATTAGGTGTTTGAACCTTAGCAAAGCTAAAAGGCTTTTTATGTTTAAAGCAGTAAGCATAGCATCCGGCAGTAATTAGTGCTATCAGAGCCAAAATAATTTGATGGCCAATCGTGTCTATATTCTTATAAATCAGTATGCCTGATCCGCTGGTGAGCATAATAATACCCACGTAAAGCAAGGTTTTTACTTCCCAATGTATGGAAAACAGTGGATGTTGACGATGCTGCTTTATTCGTTCAAAAGAGACATCACTAATGAGACCTTCTGCGTGTAAATTTTCATAGATATGCTGATCCATGCCGATAAGTTTTTAGGTGTAACTTGCGTTTTGGAAAGTTCAAGTTTACCTAAAAACTTTATCTTTTTAAAAATTGAGCTGGCTGAGTACTTTATTTCTTGAGTATACGCTTAGCTAAATTCTTGCTACCATCCAGTTTTTCGGAGTATTTTAAGCCTAAAACTTGGCTAACCATAGGATAGATATCCAGGTTTTTAAAAGTCGGTATAGTTAAGTGCGTTTTAAAAGCTGGCCCCCAGGCGTAAAAGGTGGCTTGCATCTGTTTTACTTTAATAGGGTCGAAACCGTGAGCGCCGGGCTTGGTTTTTCCTTTACCAATTTTAAATACTTTTGGGTAAATGGGTTCCAATAATATATCGCCTATACGATTATACCGGTCATCCTTCAGTCCATAATGCCAATATGCAGGTGTATTGCTGCGCAGGTATACATTATAGTCGCTGGTTTTTTGCTTCTTGATAGTTTCGTAAGTGCCTTTTATGGCTGATGCATCTTTGGGATTTTTAGCATAAAGCTCTACCAGAATATCTTCTCCTGATATGGTGAACTTCGTGGTATCTACAGATGCAGGTATTTGTAGTACGTTCTGATTATCAATAGTAGCCATGCCATGATCTGATACCACTACGAAACTAATGGGTAACTTGGTAGTTTTTACGGCTTTGTTCAATTCGTTGATGGCTGAATCTATAAAGAGAACCTGCCGTTTGGTTTCGGCAGTTTCGGGCCCATACTCATGTCCGGCATGATCTACTTCCGGAAAGTAAAAAGTAATCAGATGCGGGCGGCGTTCTGCCGGCATTTTCAACCATTTAACTACAGTATTAATACGCTGGTGAATGCCAATCTTTTCATTGTAAGGGTAGCGGTAAGTAGGATACACGCCTTTAACATCGGCTTCCGAACCTACCCAGTAAAAACTTGCGGTAAGCATGTGTTGCTGTTCTGCCAATACCCATAGCGGAGTACCACCGTACCATTTGCCTTCGGCAGCAGTTTTGCCTTTGTAAGAGTAGAATTGTTTAAAATTCCGGTCGTAAAAACGATTGCTTACTAAGCCATTATGGGCTGGCAATAAACCGGTAACCATTGTATAATGGTTCGGAAAAGTAATAGATGGAAAAGCCGGTTTCATGGATTGTGCCTGCACACCGCTTTTGCGTAATGCTAATAGGTGCTTAGCCTGGTATTTGTCAGCATAATCATACCGCATACCATCTATCGAAATCATGATGACATAAGGCTTTTTTTGCTGAGCCTTACTGTTGATTCGGCCTTTAATTACCAGTTGTGCAGTATCAGTCTGGCAAAAAGCTTGGAAGGAAGTTAATAAGAACAGTAGAGCTATAAAGGATGTTGCTTTTTTCATAAATAACAGAATACAAAAATACATAAACTTACAACGCGCATGTATTTTCGTACAAAGTAATTTTTGCAATCATCTGCTCTTAAATACTACAATATAAACCGACGTACAAATCATTATTTTAAAATTATACACCGGTTTACATTGCGGTAAGTTTTAGCAATACTTTTTGTTTTTATGCTTCAAACCGGAAATTTTTTCCATGTCTTCATCCCGCAGTTCAAAATCAAATATCTGCAAGTTTTCCAATTGGTGCTTTTCGCTAGATGCTTTTGGTATAGCCGCTACTTGTGGTTGCTGAATGAGCCAGCGTAATACCACTTGACTAACGGTTTTGTTATATTCGGCAGCTATATTTTTTAACACAGGTTCATTTAGCATATCACCTTGCCCTAAAGGGCTATAGGCTGTTAAAAACAATCCATTTTCCTGTACATAGTCCAGCATTTCTTTCTGCGAATAATAGGGGTGATATTCCACCTGATTGCATACTATAGGCGCTTGCTTTTGAGCTTGTTCTAATTGTGGTATTGAAAAATTACTCACCCCAATAAGTCTGGCATATTGCTTATGCAGGCATTCAGCCAATAAATCTACAGCACTACAGTTGGTGTCTTCATTATCTGCTGGCCAATGAATCAGCAATAAATCTACATACTCTTGATTCAGCTGCCGCAAGCTTTCCTCAACTGCCGGTATGAATTTGTTTTTGTCAAGATTGGTTGGCCATACTTTAGTGGTTAAAAATATATCTTTCCGGTCTAGTTTGCTGTTGCGCATACCTTTACCTACTTCAGCTTCATTTTTGTAAAACTCGGCTGTATCTAAATGCCGATAACCGATGCGTAAAGCTGTTTCTGTAGCCTCAATACCCTTGTTGCCTGTTAAAGTATAAGTGCCAAAACCTAATACTGGTATCTGTATATTATTTTGTTGAAGGTGTAACATATTTTGTGTAAAAAACCGAAGCTTTAAACTACCATCATTAATACGCAACAAAGCTTCAGTGTATATTATTGCGTAGAAAATGTATGCAATTATTGACTATGCCTCGTATTCAATTCTAACCTGTACCGATTTATCATCATGTACTTTAGCGTACTGCTTAGGGTTACGGGTAAACTCCGGATCGGTATCCAAATAAATATCCGTAATTTTTACGGTTTCAGGTTGACTGACTGTACCTACGTTGTATGTATAAGAGGACTGTGTTTCTAAGCTTTGTTTGATTTCCTGGTATTCTTTACCAGTTAACATGACCATTTTTTCGGCTTTCATTGTTCATTAAGATTTATATTGAAACACATTAATTTATAATTTGATTGATAAAATTAAAAGCTATAAAGTGCTTATTTAAGATTACGGTTAGGAATACGTTTACTAACAATTTAAATGGAACTGCTTTACAAAAACAAAGGCTCCTGATATTTAATCAGGAGCCTTTCTGTATTTATATGATTGATTCGAAAAAAGTATTAACTTAAAATTTGAGCTAATTCTTCAAAGCCTTTTTCACGAGCCAAATCGGCAGGTGTTAAACCGTCTTCCATTTTAATGTGTAAGTCAGCACCATTTTCCAGTAACATGGCTAGCATTTCAGGATCGCCGTTTTTAGCAGCATAATGCAGTGGCGTAATACCAGAACTTTGCTGTACGTTTAATTGAACATTGTGTTCAATTAACATATGCACTATGTCTGTATGTTTAGCAGCAACAGCTAAATGTATTGGGTGAATATCTAAACCATTGTCAAGTGCTTGGTTTACATCAGCACCTTTAAAGGCCAGATAACGAGCTACTTCATAATGGCCAAAGTAACAGGCTAAAGCTAGTGGTGTAAAGCCTTCGTCATTATGTTGATTAACTAATTCAGGATTAGAATAAACCAGATAAGCTACCATATCAAATTTACCAGCAGCAGAAGCCTCAAAGATATCAATCTTATCTAAGTACTTTAACAGCAGCGAAGTTGCAGCAGGTTTTTTGTACACACATGACAACATAAGTGGTGATACTTGCGTATCATCGTCATATTTGGCCAGCATTGGGTTTTGAGCCAGCATGGCATTTAAGCTGTTTAAATCTTCTGTAGTAATGTAGTATTCTAAACGTCCCATAGTCAATCATTTAAATAATATTGGATTAAAAATCATGCCAAAGCAAACTATAGTTGCTAACTTTATATCTGAAATTAACTGTCGATAAAGATGCCGCCAAAAGGAAATCAGTTTAAATCAAATAACGTAAAAGAGGAAAATCGCCCACGACAGAGTGCTGCCTCGCGCAATGATCGTGAACGGTTAGTGAAACAAAAATTTGAAAAACTATCTGCCTTTGATTTTTATGATGGTCGGTTAATTAAAGTGGCCGGCTTAGTATGTCTGGTATTGTCTATTTTTTTCCTCATTGCTTTTACCTCATATTTATTCACTTGGGAATCTGACCAGAGCTATATTTTAAAATCAAACGGAGGATGGCATACTTTATTTAAAACTCAGCAGGAACTAGGCGATAGTGGTACTAATGTACCAGTTGTTGAAAACTGGTTGGGTAAATTGGGAGCACTCATGTCCAATCAATTCATGTATGAGTGGTTTGGCTTAGCCTCGTTTTTCTTTGTAGCAGTGTTTTTTGTAATAGGGTATCGCTTGTTATTCAAGGTAAAGCTATTTCCTACAGGTAAGCTGTTAGGCTACTCACTTTTTGGATTGATTTTCACTTCGGTAACTATTGGTTTTATACACGGCTTTACAACCGATTATGCTCATTATATTGAGGGTGGCTTTGGTTTTTGGAGTACCCGATTACTGAATGCGCAAATAGGGGAGGCGGGTACTGGCTGTTTGTTGGTGTTTGCTGCACTTACTGCTTTAATTGTAGCTTATAATATCGACTTTAAATTACCGGAGCGCCGTATTAAACCGGTGGTTAAGCCAGCTATTGTGCCTGAAGTAGTAAAAGAAGATGCTCTGTTAGAAAAAGATGAACCTTCAGAACCTGTAGAGTGGCCACGTGCTAACCACCGCATGCGTGAAAATGCTGTTGTTACTCCGCCACCAGTTGCTCCAACCGAACGCTTGAAGCAGCAGCCCTTACCTAAAGCGCCAGTACTGGAAACTATTGTGCATGAACCTGTAGTTCCACATTCGGTAACCGCAAACACGGTATTAACCAATATTTTGGTGCATGAGCCTATTGTGCTTACGCCATCTGTAACGGCTAAAGTAGAAGAACCGCTTGAGGAGGAAGAACTGGAATTGGAAAATGAAGTTCCACTTACGGTAGAAGATACCCGACCATTGCCTGAACTAGCTATTGAACAGCCAAGTGAAGTGACCGCCAATGATTTGGTTAGCCAGTTTGGAACGTTCGACCCTACATTAGATTTGTCCTCCTACAAATACCCTACACTGGATTTGCTGGAAAATTATGGTTCAAACAAAATAACGGTAAACAGTGCCGAACTGGAAGCCAACAAAAATAAGATTGTTGAAACGCTGAACCATTATAATATTGAAATTGAAAAAATTAAAGCTACCATTGGCCCAACGGTAACTTTATATGAAATAATACCTGCACCAGGCGTACGTATATCCAAAATCAAAAACCTGGAAGATGATATAGCCTTAAGTTTAGCGGCATTAGGTATTCGTATTATTGCGCCTATGCCAGGTAAAGGTACCATTGGTATTGAGGTACCGAACCAACAGCCTGAAATGGTTTCTATGCGTTCGGTATTGGCTACAGATAAATTCCAGAATACCACAATGGATTTGCCTATTGCTTTAGGTAAAACAATCTCGAATGAGGTTTTTATTGCTGACTTGGCTAAAATGCCGCACTTACTCGTAGCAGGTGCCACAGGTCAGGGTAAATCAGTTGGGATCAATGCCATTCTGGTATCGTTGCTGTATAAGCGCCATCCTGCCGAACTTAAGTTTGTGATGGTGGATCCGAAAAAGGTGGAGTTAACGCTGTTCCGTAAAATAGAAAGGCATTTCTTGGCTAAATTGCCCGATGAAGCTGATGCTATCATTACCGATACCAAGAAGGTAATCAACACGCTGAATTCATTGTGTATTGAAATGGATCAGCGTTATGACTTACTGAAAGATGCACAGGTACGTAACCTGAAAGAATACAATGCTAAGTTCATCAATCGGAAGCTGAACCCTGAAAATGGTCATCGCTTTTTACCATTTATCGTATTGGTGGTGGATGAGTTTGCCGACTTGATGATGACGGCCGGCAAGGAGGTTGAAATGCCAATTGCCCGTTTAGCACAGTTGGCACGTGCTGTGGGTATTCATCTGGTTATAGCTACACAGCGCCCATCTGTAAATATTATTACCGGTACAATCAAGGCTAACTTCCCTGCTCGGCTGGCTTTTCGGGTGTTATCTAAGATTGACTCTCGTACTATTTTGGATGCAGGTGGTGCCGATCAGTTAATTGGCCGTGGTGATATGCTGCTGTCAACGGGTAGCGATTTAATACGCTTACAGTGTGCCTTTGTGGATACTCCGGAAGTAGAGAAAATATCGGATTTCATCGGCAATCAGCGGGGATATTCAACTGCCATGCTATTGCCTGAATATGTTGGTGAAGGCGGCGAAGCCAGTGCCCCAAAAGATTTTGATCCGAATGATCGTGATCCGATGTTTGAAGATGCCGCACGCCTGATTGTGTTACATCAACAGGGGTCAACTTCATTAATTCAGCGAAAATTAAAATTGGGGTATAATCGTGCTGGGCGTATTATTGACCAACTGGAAGCAGCTGGCATTGTTGGTCCGTTTGAGGGTAGTAAAGCACGTGAAGTATTGTACCCGGATGAATATAGCTTAGAGCGGCATCTGGAAACACTTCAAAAACAATAAGCTTGTTAAACCATCAGGTGTGTTTAGTGTTCTAAAGTTCAATTGGCTTAATCGCTGATTGAACTTTCTGTTTTATATATAACCATGAAAAAGATTTTCACATACCTGCTTTTAACCGTATCTGCTTCAGCAGCTTTTGCGCAAAAAGACAAGCAAGCCAAAACCATACTAGATGAGGTAAGTCATAAATATCAGGCTTACGATGCTGTTAAAACTGATTTTTCCGTAGCAGTTCAAAATCCGCAAGCGGGTGTAAACGAAACACAAGCGGGTACTTTACTGGCCAGAACAAAGGCTAACCAATACCGGCTTACCATATTTAGTCCTGGTGGAAGTAAAGCAGCTCCGGCTCAGGAAATTATTAGCGATGGTAAAACCCAATGGACTTATACGCCTAAAGACAAAGAGGTACAGGTGAATGATGCCAGCGGCCATGCCGATGCTATGAACCCTTCACAATTGTTTAACTTGTATCAGAAAGGGTATAAGTACATTTATACTGGTGAGCAGAAAGTAGCTGGTAAGGCTTTGCAAGTAGTTGAGTTAACACCTACTGATGAAAAGCAAAGTATTTTCAAAATCAGGTTGCTAATAGATAAAGTGAAAAAACAAATTTATAGTGCGTTATTGTTTGATAAGAACGGAAACCGTTATACTTATACCATTCGCAGTTTTACGCCTAATGCCTCGGTGGCAGGCAGTACGTTTACTTACAATCCTAAAGAGCATCCCGGAGTAGAAGTTGTTGATTTACGATGAAAGCTCTAAAGCAGCAAATAAAAAAGGCCATTCAGTGAGTGGCCTTCTTTATTGTGCTGCTTTTCAAAGCGAACGGATTCTATAATTCAATTTTCAGTCCATCATACGCCAGCTTTATGCCTGGTGGCAATTCTTGTGATATTTCTGCATGTTTACCCAAGCGGTGGCTAATGTGAGTAAAGTAAGTAGTTTCAGCGCCCATTTCCTGTGCAAACGCAATAGCTTCACTTAAGGTAAAATGTGAAATGTGTGCTTGCTTTTGCAATGCATTTACAACTAATATTTTGCTCCCTTTAATTTTGGCTTTTTCTTGCTCGCTGATGGTTTTAGCATCTGTGATGTAAGTAAAGTTCCGGATACGGAAACCTAATACCGGCAGTTTATAATGTAATACTTCAATTGGGATAAAGTGCAGTTGGCCAATATCAAAAGGCTTTAAACCTATGGTATGCAGGTTTATTTCGGGAATGCCGGGATATTTGTATTCAGAAAAAATATAAGAATATTCCCGTTTTAGTGCTTCCTGTACCCGAGGCGTAGCATACACATCCATAGCCTTTTGCTGCCTGAAGTTAAAAGCACGAATATCATCTAAACCGCCAATATGGTCTTTATGCTCATGAGTAAATACTACGGCATCCAGGTGCATTACATGCTCACGCAGCATTTGATAACGGAAATCGGGCCCCGTATCAATAACTATGTTGGTGTCTTGCTCCTCAATCATGATAGAAGAGCGCAAACGCTTATCATGCCTATCGGTTGATGTGCATACTTCACAGTCGCATGCTATTACAGGTACTCCCTGTGAAGTTCCGGTTCCTAAAAAAGTAATGGTCACAGCTGCAATTCGGTTTTTCTAATTTGTTGTAAAAATGCCAGCTGTTTATCGTCCAGTTGTTCGTTATCTATTTCCAGCTGCCGTATTAATTCGGCTATGGCTTGAACCTTACTCTCCAGATTTGAAAATTTGTTCACCACAATCATCCGGCTGCTTTGCAACAAACAGGCGCCAGTTTTGAAGTTGCCCTTTTCGTAGCGCACTTTGTAACCTGCACTTTTTAACAAGTTCTCCAGTTTGTCTAAAGTATGTTGGGTAGGCGTAAGCATCAGTTCAAAAATAGTAAAACCTGAGGTTTGTTGTGTTGGTTTTTGAAAAGTTCATTATACTAATGTTCGCTTTAGCTCCCCGATGTACTAATCATATTGCTTTCAACAGGCATAAACAACACAATTATTGTAATATACTCGCACAAAAAAGTGTGCGTTATCGAACGCAAGGAAGATGATGTTAAAGGTAAGTTATTGATAAATATAGGCTTATGTATTTGGCATGATAATGCAATGTTATAAGTAGCTTAAACTTATTATTCAAGCCATTATGCTAAAAAACTACTTTAAAACTGCCCTTCGTAGCTTATTAAAAAACAAGTCGTTTACGCTGATTAACATTATCGGGTTAGCTATAGGCATTAGTGCAGCTATTGTAATTTACTTGGTAGTACAGTATGATTTCAGCTTTGAAAAGTTTCAGCCCGATGGTAACCGTATTTATCGCATAGTGTCTGATATTTCTTTTCAAGGTGAAGTAAGCCACAATTCCGGCGTTCCGGTCCCACTCAATAAAGTTATTAATGGTATAACAGGAGTACAAGCAGCAGCACCTTTTCATGTATATAGTGAAGGTGATGCTCGTGTTAGTATTCCCACCATCCACAATACACCTACAGTTTTCAAGAATGCAGACAACATTTTAGTATGTGATCAAAAGTATTTCAGCTTTATACCTTATCACTGGATGGCCGGTACGGCAGTTACAGCATTACAGCAGCCCAATAGTGTAGTGCTTACAGCTAGTCGCGCCAAAATGTATTTTCCAGGTATGCAGCCTAAGCAAACTCTGAACAAGGTGATTGTTTACGACGATACCTTGCGCTTGAGTGTAACAGGTATTGTAGCCGATCTGGATGCAAATACAGACTTTAAGTTCCACGATTTTATTAGTTATACTACGTTTAAAAACGAAGCCATAAGTTCTACTGGAGGGGATATGGATGGAACGTCGGGTGTGGGTGCTTGGGGGCATACTTCTTCATTCGACCAGCTTTTTATTAAAGTCAATCAACAAGCTGCTGTAAAAAATATCAAACAGCAATTAGATGCCCTGATTACTAAAAATACAAACCGCAGTAGCAAGGCTACCGAAGCGCATGTTTTTAAATTACAACCATTAAGTGATCTGCACTTTAATACTGATTTTGACAACTTTGATCAGCGTGTGGCGAATAAATCTGTATTGTACAGTTTGCTGGGTGTTGCCGCTTTTTTGTTATTGCTGGGGTGTATTAACTTTATTAATTTAACTACTGCGCAAGCATCGCAACGGGCGAAAGAGATAGGCATCCGCAAAACTGTAGGCGGAACCCGGTTGCAATTAGTAGCGCAACTCTTGACCGAAACATTTTTGTTAACGCTTGCTGCTACTCTAATCTCTGTTTTTCTGGCTATATACTTAATTAAGGCATTCAGCAGTTTCATACCTGCTGGAATTACGTATCATCAACTGTTTAGTTGGCCTATATTATTGTTTGCTGTTTTATTAATGGTTGTAATTACCTTACTAGCCGGGTTTTATCCAGCTCTGATATTATCGGGGTATCAGCCTGTTCAAATTATAAAAAGCCAGCACGGGATGCCCAATGTTAAAGGTAATGCTTTAATGCTGCGCAAATCGCTTACGGTGTTTCAATTTGCTATAGCCTTGTTTTTTATCATGACTACTTTGTTAGTAGGCAAGCAAATTCATTATATAGTTAACAAAGATTTAGGCTTTAAGAAGGACGCCGTTTTATACATCCGTACTCCGGTAAATAGTGCAAATACCGACTTAAAGCAGGTATATTGTAATAAACTAAAAGCCATACCTCAAATTGAGAATTTAGGTTTTGGTGGCGATGCACCTTCTTCCCCTAATTCGCATTCTACTACTTTCAGGTACACTAATGGCAAAACCGAGCATGAAAATGACGTAGAATTAAAGTTTGCGGACACGAATTACTTGAATGTATACCATATTAAACTTTTGGCTGGCCGCAACCTACAGGCGCAAGATAGTACGAGTAACTTCATTATTAATCAAACCTATGCTAAATTGTTAGGCTTTAATAAACCAGAACAAGCTGTAGGGCAGTTGGTAACGGTAGATCATAAGCGAGAACAAATAATAGGCGTAGTGGCAGACTTCTACCAAAAATCTTTACACCAAGCCATTAAGCCTATGGTTTTATGCTATGGCCGTTCAGGTAAAAACATGCGCACCATACATATTGCTTTAAAGCCGCAAATGGCAGGGGCAGAAAGTTGGAAAGCAGCTTTAGCACAAATGCAAAATGCTTGGCAGCAGGTTTTTCCAGATAACGATTTTGAGTTTAGGTTTGTGGATGAAAGTATTGCCAGGTTTTACAAGGCTGAGCAAAATACAGCACAATTACTCAACTGGGCTACCGTAATATCTATCCTGATTAGCTGTTTAGGGTTACTAGGGTTGGCTATTTTTACTACTAACCAGCGTACCAAGGAGATTGGCATTCGCAAAGTTATGGGAGCTGGCATAAGCCAGATTATAGCCTTACTTACAACAGATTTTGTTAAGTTGATTGTGATTGGGTTTGTAATAGCTTTACCCTTTGCCTGGTATGCCATGAACCAATGGTTGCAGGATTATGCCTATCATACCAGCATCAGTATATGGATATTTGCTTTAGCTATAATTATAGTTTTGTTAATTGCTTTATTGTCTATGAGTGTTCAAACGTTTAAAGCAGCTACTGCTAACCCCATTAAAAGTTTACGCAGCGAATAATAGATTTTAGCTTATTAGATAAGGTAAAGCCTCTTTAATGTGGGTTACACTTTTAAAGTGATCGTGTTCAACCTGCTTTTCTACCTGCTCGTGTACCCAAGTAATATGGTAAGGTACATGTATGGCATGGCCTCCAACGTTCAGTACCGGAATGATGTCTGATTTGAGGGAATTGCCAATCATTAACAATTCATCTGGTTGTATATCCAGGTGGCGTATAAGTTTCAGGTAACTGGTTTCATCTTTTTCCGACATAATTTCAATATGGTGAAAGTAATGCGCCAAGCCCGATTTTTTGAGTTTTCGTTCTTGGTCTAGCAAGTCGCCTTTGGTGGCAACTACCAGTCGGTAATGTGGGTGTAAAGCTTGCAAAACTTCTTCAACGCCTTCTAGCAATTCAATTGGCTCATTCAGCATTTCTTTGCCTAAGTCCAATATTTTGTTTACCGCTTCAGCATTAACGTGGTTGCCAGTAATTTGCAAAGCGGTTTCCATCATGGATAAGACAAAGCCTTTAATACCGTAACCATACAGGGGCAGGTTGCCAATTTCTATTCTCATCAGCTCCCGCTCAATTTCATGTGCAGGCAGATACTCGTTAAACAAATTATAGAACTTTTCTTCTGTATTCCTGAAATAGGGTTCATTTACCCAAAGGGTATCATCGGCATCAAAGGCAATTACTTTAATGGGCATTATCAATTGAAATTTTATAGCAATAATAAATAAATTCCGGTACTCATAGCCTGTAAGGGGCTAATTAAATAAAGGCAAGCGGGTTTACTATATATAAAGCAGATGCACTATAGACATACAAAGCCTTGGCGATCTTTAAATAACTTGCTTTAAAAATAAATTCTTAATTTGCATCATCTACACTATGGAACAGGCGAATATACTTGTTATTGGGGCTGGTGCGGCCGGACTGATGGCAGCTTATACCTTGGCTAAAGCAGGCAAGCGGGTTACTGTATTGGAAGCTTGCAACCGTACTGGTGGCCGTATTCACACTATTGATCGTGCTTCGTTTTTTAAACATGCTGAATTGGGTGCCGAGTTTGTACATGGTAACTTACCGCTAACTTTGGGGTTATTGCAGCAGGCCAACATTGCGTATCATCCTATCGGCGGTGAAATGTGGCAGTACCGTGCAGGTACCTTTACTCAGGATGCAGGCATGATTGAAGGATGGGATTTGTTGATGAAAAAAATGAATGCCCAGCAGGAAGATGCTACGCTAAATGAGTTTTTGGAGCAGCATTTTGTTGATCCTAAATTTGAAGAACTTAAAGATTCAGTGCGGCGGTATGCTGGTGGCTATGACACTGGGGACCCAGACCGGATTAGTGTGCTGGCTTTACAACGCGAATGGCAAAATGAAGACGAAGATGCACAATACAGGATTGAAGGTGGTTACTGTGCTTTAATACAATATTTGGTTGCTGAGTTTAAGGCGGCTGGTGGTGCTATATATTTGAATGCTCCGGTTAAGGAAGTACATTGGCAGCCCGGCCAGGTAAAGGTATATACCGCGGATAAAGAACAGTATGAGGCCAAGCAGATAATTTTAGCATTGCCCTTAGGTGTTTGGCAGGCTCCTGCTGATACCCATGGTGCAATTTCCTTTTCTCCTGGCATTGACGCACAAACAGAAGCTTTGCAGCAATTGGGCTTTGGTTCCGTTATTAAAATATTGTTGCGGTTTGATACTATTTTTTGGGAAGATGAGGTTACTGAAGAGTTGGTGGGGCATAGTTTAAAAAACATGGAGTTTTTATTCAGCGACGAAGTGGTGCCTACCTGGTGGACTCAATTACCGCAACATACCGCTTTACTTACCGGGTGGTTAGCCGGACCTGCATCACAGCAATGGGCAAATGCTTCACCTGAAGAGATTTTACAGCAGAGTTTACAATCATTAGCTCATGTTTTTAACCGGAGCCCGGAAGAATTAAAAGCCCATCTGATTGCCTGGCATGTAGCTAACTGGACGGCCGAACCTTATACACGAGGCTCGTACACGTATGATACAGTGCAAACCCCACAAGCTTTACAGGTATTGAGCGAACCAATAGCAGACACTATTTATCTGGCTGGTGAGTTCATGTACCAGGGTACAGCTATGGGCACAGTGGAGGCAGCGTTGGTGAGCGGCAGAAATGCAGTCCAGAAAATATTGGGTTTAATTTAAACTAATAACAACTTCCTGTCTTCGTTTTCAGGTTCATCGGCAAAGTACATTTTCAAACATTCTATAAAATATTCAACCGCCGGTGTTTGGCGGCAGGTAGCTGCATACCAGGTGCGTCGGGCTATTTTTTCAGGCAGGGGCAAGGTAACTAAATTAGTACCTTCTAAGTAGGGCTTTACAATCCAATCTGCCATAACAGTAATACCTAAACCCGCTTTTACCATTTCTAGCGTAGCATCTGTATAATGTATACGGTGCAGCGTTTTGGGCTTTACCTGTTGTACCTGTATCTGACTTTCAATAACAGGAGTGTCCTGGTATGATGGGTCATACAAAGGCAAAATCAGTTCTTGGTTTTCAAAATCAGCAATCTCAATATGGGTTCTTGCCGCTAACGGATGGTCCGCAGGTACTACAGCAATTAATTGGTCTTCAAATACAGCCTCGTATTTGATTTTAGTATTTACTATCTGAGTTCGTACTATAGCAACATCCACTTCACCACGCAATAAATACTCAAGCGGCCTACGGGTTGCTTCAGAAGCAATATGAATATTAATGGCCGGAAATTGTGTTTTATAATGTTTAACAATAAAAGGCAACCAATGGTAAGCAGTGTAGCACTGCAAGCTGATATTCAATTTGCCGGTATTGCCATTTTTCAAGTTCTGTAAATCTTCTTCCAGTTGCTTAATTTCTGCCAGAATTTTTTCGGCACTTTTTAAAAAGCGAAACCCTTCTTCAGATAAATGCAATCTTTTACCCTGCCTGTGAAATACTTCTATTTCCAGTGTGCTTTCCAATTCTTTCAATTGATGGCTAAGTGCCGACTGCGTTAAGTTTAAAGTAGAGGCAGCTTTAGTAAGCGTACCTTCTTTAAATATGGTATCTACTAATTTAAAGTGATGCAGTGCAACATTCATATTACAAATATTAATAACACATACAAAAATAATTCATTTTATTCATATACGACTTACCTTTACCTTTGTGTATTGTAATAAATCTTTCTGATGTTTAACAAAATAGCAATTCGCTTATATATCGTAATTGCTGGTATGTTTTTTAGTGCAACGGTTACAGCACAGGTAAAAGCTTTGGGAATGAAAGAAGCTATTGAACTTGGAGTTGACAACTATCCCGCCATTAAAGCAAAGCAAAGCCAGCTTAAATCATCCAGGGCTTATCTATCTGAAACGAAAACAGAATATCTGCCTGATTTCAACCTTTCTGCACAACAAGATTATGGTACCATCAACGGGCAAAACGGGCCGCTGTTTGGTTATCGTGGTTTAGCAGTAGCATCTTCGGGGCCGGCACAAACCACGCAGAACTGGAATGCCGCATTTGGTGCTTTATATTTAACTAATGTAAACTGGGACTTCTTTGCTTTCGGCAGAGCTATCGAAAAGGTTAAAGTACAAAAAATGGTAGTTAACCGTGATACTGCCGATTTAGGTCAACAAGTATTTCAACATAAAATCAGAATAGCTGCAGCTTACCTGAATGTGTTGGCCGCTCAGCGCTTGGTAGCCGTACAGCAAGATAACTTGAACCGTACTTTAGAAATACAGAAAGTAGTAGTAACTCGAGTAAAAAACGGTTTAAATCCCGGTGTTGATTCTTCGTTTGTTAATGCACAGGTTTCTAATGCACGCATTTTGTTAAATAATGCGCAGCAAAACGAGCAAGAGCAGGTAAATCAACTTTCGCAATACTTAGGTTTGGCACCTACACCCCAGGATTATATTCTGGATAGTACGTTTGCTACTAAATCGCCTGCCGTGCCCGATCCGCCTGCACGTGTTCGGTTAGAAAACCACCCTTTCCTGCAATTTTATCAAAGCCGCATTAATGTAAGTAATGAGCAGGCACGCTATCAGCGTACTTTCGCTTATCCAACTTTTACATTGTTCGGCGTGTTTCAAGGGCGTGGTTCCGGTTTTCAGGCAGTTTTGAGTACCACACAACCAGTTCCTTATACCAGCAGCTATGGCAGTGGGGTTGATCCAACACGGTTCAATTATCTGGCTGGTGTAGCAGTAGTATGGAATGTGAGTACCATATTCAGAACCCGCTACCAGGTACGCTCGCAGAAGCTGACATCAGAACAGTACCGGAATGAGTACGATTTAACCAACCAGCAATTAATAAACCAGCAGGTATTTGCTGAAACACGTATCAGTAATGCTGTAAAAAATGCAAAAGAAGCACCGGTAGAAATTAAAGCTGCTAATGATGCTTTCAACCAAAAAACGGCATTGTACCGCAATGGCCTAGCTACCATCACTGATTATGCCGAAGCCTTATTCGCGCTAAACCGTGCCGAAACCGATAGTTTTATTGCCTTCAACAATGTTTGGCAGGCATTGCTGTTTAAATCGGCTGCCACAGGCGATTTTTCCATATTCATTAACAATTTTTAAGATAACCAATACAGTAATAAATATATGGGACTCATTAAAGGCGCATTACAAAGACCGATTACGGTATTGGTTCTCGTAGCCGGACTGTTCTTCTTTGGTATCAATGCCGTTCGTAGTATTAAGATTGATATCTTCCCTGACTTGAACCTGCCGGTTATTTATGTATCACACCCTTATGGTGGTTACACACCTAACCAAATGGAATCGTATTTCGGTAAGCAATATGTGAACTTGCTGTTGTATGTATCTGGGGTAAAAAGTATTGAAACACGTAATATACAAGGCTTAACGTTAATTAAGCTTACCTTTTACGAAGGTACCAACATGGCGCAGGCTGCTGCCGAAGTGACGGCATATACGAACCGTGCCCAAGCAATTTTTCCGCCTGGTACGCAACCGCCGTTTATTTTAAGGTTTGACGCTTCAACATTGCCAGTAGGTCAGTTAGTATTAACCAGCCCAACACGGAGCAATAACGAACTGCTGGATTTGGCTAACGTATATGTGCGTTCGTCATTTACTTCAGTACCCGGTCTGGTATCACCCGCACCGTTTGGAGGTAATACCCGTACTGTAGTGATCAAGGTAGATCCGGGCTTATTACGTTCGCACAACTTAACACCCGACCAGATTGTAGCTTCATTACGTGATAATAACCAGAACTCGCCGGCTGGTAACGTACGTATTGGCGATTATAACTATGTTACGCCAACTAATACGACTATAAAAGCTATTAAAAATTTTGGTGATATACCACTGTACCGTAATGGTATACAAACAGTGTTTTTACGCGATGTAGCAACGGTTGAAGATGGCGCTGATATTACCAGTAGCTATGCCTTGGTTAACGGCAAACGTTCTGTTTATCTGCCTATCACCAAATCATCTGATGCTTCCACTTGGGAAGTGGTACAAAATCTAAAAAAAGCTATTCCGCGCTTTCAGGCTTTATTACCCGAAGATGTAAAGCTTTCATATGAGTTTGACCAATCAGTTTATGTAATTAACGCCGTAAAAAGTTTGGCCGAAGAAGGGGGTATTGGTGCAGTACTAACTGGTTTGATGGTGTTGCTTTTCTTGGGCGACCGCCGGGGAGCTTTAATTGTAATCATGACCATCCCGGCCTGTATCATTTCAGGTATCCTGTTTTTATACCTATTTAAGCAGACGATCAATATCATGACGTTGAGTGGTTTGTCGCTAGCTATTGGTATCCTCGTGGATGAATCAACAGTGACGATTGAGAATATTCACCAGCATTTTGATATGGGTAAACCTAAAGCTTTAGCTATTTGGGATGCCTGTAAGGAGATTGCTTTTCCAAAATTGTTAATCCTGTTCTGTATTCTGGCGGTGTTTGCACCGGCCTTCACTATGAAAGGTATTCCCGGAGCATTGTTCTTACCATTATCATTAGCCATTGGTTTTTCCATGATTACTTCATACCTGCTGGCGCAAACCTTTGTGCCGGTAATGGCTAATTGGCTCATGAAAAACGACCATGAAAAGAAAGATTTTGCCCGCGAGGATGAAGGTAGCATGGAAGAAGAGAAGGAGAAAACCGCTCAACAGGCAACGGAAGAACATCATGACCATGGCAAAGATGGTGAACATAAAGAAACTCGTTTCGATAAGTTCCGTTTATGGTTTTTGCGCAGAATGGATAGTATGTTGCCTAAGCGTAAATGGATAGTAGGTATTTACGTAATAGTTACTGTAGCATTAGCCGCACTCATGTTTACTATTATTGGGCGTGACGTATTGCCGAAAGTAAACTCTGGTACCTTCCAGGTACGTTTACGTGCACCGGATGGCACCCGTTTGGAGCGTACAGAAGCAATTACCATACGAGCCCTACAAATTTTAGAGCGTATGGTAGGTAAGGATAAAATTGCCGTAACCTCATCTTTCGTTGGTCAGCATCCTTCACAGTTTTCTACCAGTCCAATTTACCTGTTTATGGCCGGCCCGCAAGAGGCAGTAATGCAAGTGAACTTAACTGAAGATTTTGATGGCAACTTAGACGATTTAAAAGAGCAGTTCAGAGCTTATGTAAAAAAAGAACTGCCTACGGTTAAAGTATCATTTGAGCCAATAGAACTGACAGATAAAATATTAAGTCAAGGATCGCCTACGCCGGTAGAAGTGGCTATATCGAGCAAAAACAAAAAGCAAAACGTTGCTTATGCTAAAAAGGTGCTGGAAAAGCTAAAGCAAATCCCTTACCTCCGGGATGTGCAAATTGGGCAATCTTACCAATACCCCGCTATTGATATTAATATTGATCGTGTACGTGCCGCACAGTTGGGCGTAAGTATGAATGATATTTCACGTTCTCTGATTGCCTCTACTTCATCATCACGTTTTACAGAAAAGAACGTATGGTTGGATGAAAAAGTGGGCTTGAGTTATAATGTGCAGGTTGAAGTTCCGGAATACCAAATGGCCAGCACAAATGATATTCGTGAAATCCCGGTTATGCCTAACCAGCCAAGGCCCGTGTTAAGCGATGTGGCTGACATTAAACCCGACACAACTTTTGGCGAAAATGATGATATTGGCGCTATACCTACCTTATCGGTAACTGCTAATATCAACAAAAAAGACTTGGGTTCGGCTGCCGATGATGTACAGGAGTCACTGAAATCATTGGGTAAATTACCGCGGGGACTGACTATCGAACCACGGGGTTTAACGCAGACTTTAACCGATACATTGGGTAGCTTACAAACCGGTTTGTTGGTAGCTATTATAGTAATCTATTTAATGCTTACTGCCAACTTCCAATCATTTAAAGTATCACTGGTGGTATTATCTACCGTGCCGGCAGTTATTTTAGGCTCCCTTTTATTGCTGAAGTTAACAGGTGCTACGCTAAACCTGCAATCATACATGGGTATGATTATGTCGGTAGGGGTATCTATCTCCAATGCGGTGCTATTAGTTACCAATGCTGAAGAATTGCGCAAGTTTAATGGCGATGCCTTAAAGTCAGCACGTGAGGCTATCGCTTTACGTTTACGTCCAATTCTAATGACCAGTTTGGCCATGTTGGTGGGTATGATTCCAATGGCATCGGGTCTGGGTGAGGGTGGTGATCAAACCTCTCCGCTGGGTCGTGCTGTAATTGGTGGTCTGTTATTTTCAACCTTTGCTGCTGTAGTCATATTACCGTTGGTGTTTGCCTGGGTACAAGGTAACACTTCAACTGATTCCGTATCGCTTGACCCTGAAGATAGAGAAAGTAAGTTTTATGTACCCATGTATCATGGAGAAGATAAAGACGGTCATAAACCTGATAATCAAGATAAACACAAGCAAGACGGCCAGCATACCGGTTTAATACAAAACATGCAAACAGAGCATAAATAAAGCTATGAATACGTTGACGATGAATCATCTAAAAAATAAATCAACCTTTGCATCAACACTAGTTTTGGCCGGCTGGCTGGCTATGAGTGCCTGTGGTGGTAATAAGCAGGAAAAAGCCTCGCAAGAACGTGAAGTTCAACAACAGTCTGATATTGAAGTGCCGCCTGTTCAGGTAGATACAATTAAAAAAGGCAAGCTATCATCAACCCTACAGGTGCCGGGCGAATTAATGCCTTATAACGAAGTAAGTTTATACGCTAAAATTAACAGCTACGTAAAAAAGTATTTAGTTGATGTAGGTACAGAGGTACATAAAAACCAATTACTGGCTATACTAGAAGCACCTGAAATTAATTCGCAGCTAGCAGCAGCACAATCACGCATTAAGCAGCAGGAAGCTTTGTATTTAGCCAGCAAAGCCAACTACGACCGTTTATACAACACCAGTAAAACCCCTGGTACCGTAGCCCAAAATGATTTAGATCAGGCTGAAGCTCGTAAAAATTCTGATTATGCTAATGTACAGGCTGCAAAAGCATCTTATCGGGAAGTAGCTGCCAACTTGCAATATTTACAAATTAAAGCACCGTTTGATGGGGTAGTAAGTACCCGTAATGCTAACTTAGGCGCCTATGTTGGGCCAGGTGCGCAGGGCGGTGCAATGCCGCTGTTTGTGGTGCAGGAGCAAACCAAGCTACGTTTAGTGATATCAGTACCCGAGCTAAATACCGGCGGTTTAAACAATAAACAAGAGGTTGAATTTACAGTCCGTTCGTTACCTAATGAGAAATTCAAAGCACGTATTAAGCGTTTAGCTGGGGCATTAGATACCCGCCTGCGTTCTGAACGTTTGGAGATGGATGTTTACAACAACAACAGGCGGTTGCTGCCGGGTATGTATGCCGAAGTTAATGTACCGCTGGAGACTCATGATAGTACCTTTATTGTGCCAAAAACTGCAGTAGTACAATCAACAGAGCGGGTGTTCGTGGTACGAATTGATAAACAACGCCGTGCAGAATGGATAGATGTTCAGCGTGGCTTGCAAAGCAAAGACGTAATAGAGATCTATAGTAAAGAACTGAACCCTGGCGACCGGATTGTAAAAGCTGCAACTGACGAAATACGTGATGGGCAGCCTGTAAACGATAAGCAAAATGCCCAAAGCCAGAATGGGCAGGACCAGGCATCTGGAAGCGGCCAGTCTAATCAGCAAGGCAACCAATCAGCTAAGCAAGGCGGTGGCGATCAGCAGGGAGGTAGCCAGGGTGGTTTAGCTCCCGGCGAACAGCACCTGGGTCGCGAGCGTGTTGGCGAACATGGCGACCAAACTGGTGGTAGCAATGCAAACGATCAGCAAGGTGGTGGAAAAAAAGGCAAAGGTGGTAAGGGAGCCGGAGGTCAGCAAGGCGGCTTACGTAAAGAAACCGGCAATGGTGGTCGCGTAGGTAATTAATTATCTATCTACTTCTTTCTAAAGCACAATCAAGGTTAAAGGTTATTGAGTGTAATACAGTTTTGTGTATTGCACTCAATAACCTTATTTTTTGTACAACAGGTCCAAATTAAATCTATAATTCTTCATTGATTAAGTAGTTGCTCTTAACCTATTTGTCATAATAATTAAAAACATATCGCTAATAAGTTTAGCAAAAATAATTTCATTATTTTTGAATGAATGTACGCGATTGTTGATATTGAGACTACAGGTGGTCATGCCAGTGCAAATGGTATTACGGAAATAGCAATATGTATTCATGATGGAAATGAAGTAGTAAAGCGTTATCAAACGTTAATAAATCCGGGTAAAGAAATACCGGTATATATACAGGCGCTTACGGGTATCAGTAATGAGATGGTGGCCACAGCACCTGTATTTAAAGAAGTAGCATACGATATTTATCATCTGCTACAAGGTCATATTTTCGTGGCGCATAACGTTAATTTCGATCATTCCTTTGTTAAATACCATCTGGCAGCTGCCGGATACGATTTACAATGCAATAAGCTCTGTACCGTACGCCTGAGCCGTAAAATAATGCCGGGCATGCCATCTTATAGTTTAGGCAAGTTATGTCATCATATCGGTATCACTAATTCGGGTAGGCACCGTGCGGGTGGAGACGCCGATGCCACAGCCGAACTATTCACGCTCTTATTACAGAAGGATGCAGAGAATGCTATTCCAGAAGCGCTAAAGCAGCGTTCAAAAGAACAGGTATTGCCGCCCAACCTGCACCGCAAGTTTATGGATAAACTGCCGCCTACCCCAGGGGTGTACTATTTTCATGACCAGAAGGGGAAGGTAGTTTATGTAGGTAAAGCGGTAAACATTAAAAAGCGAGTAGCTAGTCACTTTAGCGGCAACAATTCCGGAGCACAACGACAGGAGTTCATGCGGCATATTCATCGTATCAGTTACCAGGAATGTGGTACCGAACTAATGGCTTTACTGACTGAGGCAGTAGAGATAAAAAGATTGTGGCCACCATTCAACCGATCGCAAAAAAAGCTAGAATTTAACTTTGGTATTTATACTTATGAGGATCAGCGCGGTTATTTGCGCTTGGCTGTAGATAAACGCCGCAAATACTCGGTTCCGGTACATACCTGTAGTTCCTTACTGCATGGTCGCAATATTTTATTAAAGTTGATTGACCAATTTGAGCTTTGCCCTAAGTTTTGCCATATACAAACCAATACGGAAACTTGTACCGGTGCTAGTGGCGAAGTATGCGCTTGTGAAGGGCATCAAGCCGCTACCGATTACAATCAGAAAGTAAATCAGGCTATTGAGGGATTGAAACTATCGCTACCTACCTTTGCCATTAGAGATGAGGGCCGTACCAATGATGAGCACAGCTGTATTCTGATTGAAGAAGGCCGGTTTTATGGTATGGGTTATATTTCACAATACTTTGAAGTGAATAGCTTGGCGCAGCTGAAAAATCATTTAACACCATACCCCGGTAATGATTATATGCAAAATATGGTTATGAACTATGCAGAACGCAACCCTACAAAGATGATTGAACTTGTGCCAATAGCCGAACCGATGAGTTATAGTTTGAGTTCAGAAGCCTGAATGGAGCGGGTTAACCGCATGAATGTCTGTAGTTGAAAGTTTAGGATTTATACATTAACTGTAGCGTTTAATGATTACAAGTTTCTTACTGCAATTTTGTAGCAGTATTCTTTAAATCAAAAAAACTTCCACACAAAAAACAGTTCGGGGGGTTATTGCTAATATTTACCGTTAAACATTATTATGGACAGCATTAATCAACAGCAGCCGGAAGATAATATCCAAAACCTGCATGGCGAAGACGCCAATAAAAAAATAAAAGAGTTAGCTGAGCAAGCCAAATCCTGCTTTTTTATCACCAATATAAAAACAGGTGTGCCTTTGTCAATCCGCCCTATGTCGGTTCAAAAAATTGACGATCAAGGCTTTTTTTGGTTTTTGAGCGCCGATGATAGTCATAAAAATGAGGAAGTATCACATGATCCTTTTGTACATTTATTGTTTCAAGGATCTGCTCATTCCGACTTTTTAAATATTTATGGTTTGGCTGAAATCAGCAAAGACAAAGAAAAGATCAAAGAACTTTGGGAGCCGATTTTGAAAACTTGGTTTACCGAAGGGGAAGATGATTCGCGCATCACTGTAATCAAAGTAGAACCTACTGAAGGTTATTACTGGGATAATAAACATGGCAATGCCATTGCTTTGTTAAAGCAAACTGCTGGTGCTGTAATCGGCAAAACCATTGATGATTCAGTGGAAGGCAAACTAGAGATAGAAGAATAAGACAACTTACATATTCTGAAAAGCGCTATAACAAATAAGTTATGGCGCTTTTTTGTTGGGCATAATCCGATATTTGTAACTTCCTGAACATAAATTTATATTCTGGCTTACTCAAAATTTATGCGCTACATTGTTCATAAGCATCCATTGGCTATCCGCTGGTTTCATTGGCTTAACTTTCCTTTATTAGCCATCATGATCTGGAGCGGCATACTCATTTATTGGGCTTATGACCCTTACGCTATCAAACTGTTTGGTACAACAGTAATCAAATTCTTTCCGGAATGGTTCTATCATAAGTATAAAATCAATGCCCGATTGGCCGAAGGAATGGCTTATCATTTTGTTTTCATGTGGTTGTTTGCAATAAACGGCTTTTTGTATGTGTTATACACTATAGTATCGGGTGAGTGGCGGTATTTGCTGCCGCAAAAACATTCTTGGCGGGATGCTTGGTTGGTTCTATTACACGATTTACACCTGCGCAAAACTGCACCACCACAAAACAAGTACAATGCTGCACAACGCATAGCTTATTCTGCAGTTATAATCATGGGAGTAGGATCACTGCTTACAGGTTTGGCTATTTACAAGCCTGCGCAGTTTAGTTGGCTTACCTTTGTGCTAGGAGGATATAAAACTGCACGGCTTATACATTTTACATTAACCGTAGGCTATTGCCTGTTTTTTATCATTCACATAGTACAGGTAATCATAGCTGGCTGGCAGAACTTTATTAGTATGATACGAGGCTTTGAAGTGACCGATGAACAAATTGTACCGATAGTTTCAAAGAAAGCAGATGATGAAAAATAAACCGGAAGATAAGTTCGATAAACTGCCACTCAACACTGAACCTTACGATAAGAAGAAAATAAACCGGCGTACATTTTTGTCGTCTATCACGTTTTTGGCAGGAGCAGGACTAGCATATTGGGGTTGGGAATCCGTTTATCATAGTGCGCGTGAAATAGCCACAGCTACGGCTGGTGCAAAATCTTCATTGCGTAGAGTACTGGATGCTAACGGATGCTTGTTTGAAGGTGCAGTTAAACCTAATCATCTATCACGTACTTATCCTAAAGTTATGGCGGCTAAAAAGCCTCGGCTAAATGGTAAACTAGGTATTACAGATAAAAACATTGAAAGCTGGGCATTAAACCTGGTAAAAAGTGCAAATGAAACCCAGCAAATTACGTTGAATGAACTTAAAAAATTACCCAAAACCGAATTTGCCTTTGAATTTAAGTGTGTAGAAGGATGGAGTCAGATCAGCCATTGGGGAGGCGTAAAGTTTAGTGACTTTGTTCATCATTTTGGCTTGCAGGAATTAGCCAAAATGGAGTATGTAGGTATGCACACCCCTGATAACAAATACTATGTAGGTATTGATATGCCCAGTGCCCTGCATCCGCAAACGTTGCTTTGCTATGAAGTAAGCGGCCAGCCGCTTTCACCTGAGCATGGTGCACCATTACGTTTAATCATTCCTACTAAATACGGCATTAAAAATCTGAAACGTATAGGCACACTATACTTCAGTAACCAACGGCCGCCTGACTATTGGGCCGAACGAGGTTACGATTATTTTTCAGGGCTTTAGAAGCGAGACGCAAGATAAATGAAAATGGCTCCTTATGTTATATTTAAGGAGCCATTTTATATAGATGTATGCTAACTTGATTACTGCTTTTTCAAGCCGATTTGATGGTTAGCATAATCTGTTAAATACAGATTGGTAAAAAAGAAATCAATAGCTAAAACACTACGATAATCACCCGTAACATTGGGGTTTAACACTTCGGTTAAGTTAGCTGTACTGCTAGTTGTATAAGTATAACTAAAGCCTTTTGTAGTAGTAACAGTTACACTTGTATTCGCTGGAAGCTGACCTAAAGCACTCGCGGTACGGTCTTCAATTATGGCAGTTGAAGGATTACCAGTATCAAATACTACCTCAGTAGAAATGCTTTTGCCACCATAAGTTATTGTAGCCGGTATATTAGGCAGATAACCATATCCTGAAACATAGGTAAGTGGGTGCATAGTGAAGCCACCAGCTGAACTTAAATCATTAGGAACTAAGCCAATGGTTAATAAATTGGACTGGAAATATAAACTTGGTGAAAAGTTACTGTTGCTAATGGCAGACAGCTTAAAACCACTAGTTACATTAGTTGGCAGTTTGAAACCATCCAGCGGACTTACTACTTCGGTAAAAGCATTACTGCCAGTTGACACCCCAAAAACATCTCCCGAATGTGCGGGCTCAGTTGTTCCATCACTATCAACAATTTTGTAATACAAGAAAAAAGCAATCCGTTTAGTAGTTACGGTATTATTGTTATCATCACTCAAGGTAACTGTTGCATAAGCTAGGTTACCATATTGTGAAACAATGTTAGGGCTTACGCCATACTTAACCACAGCCGTTCTGGAGGTCACCGTAATACCATTAACGCTTACTGAATCGCCGGTAATTTGTATGCCCGAGCTGGTAATCATAGATGCGGGTAGCACACCAGTGGCATCAAATACTAAACCTGGTGAACCAGTATCAAAAGTAGCGGCATAGTTTAAAGTTACTGTACCAATTTTGTTGATATCAACAAATATTCTTTTTGCTGTGCTGCTTGATGATTGATATTTATATAAGCCTATAGTTGCTAAAGGTGTAGGAGCTACTGTTGCAGTTACCTCTTTGTCTTTCTTACAAGCTGAAAGCAAAAGGGAGAGTGCAGTAACACTGATAAGGAGTTTAGATTTGTGCTGATAAATTCTTTTTAAAGAATTTATAGTTCCTTGCACTTTGAGTGATAAGAGCATAATTTAAAATTGGTTTTTACGGCTTTGTTGTCCTTAAAGTTATGTAATTCAGCTTATATAATTATTAGGCAATTATTAAATAGCATATTTTTTGTGAATTAAAAAAGCACACCTAGATAGGTGTGATCAACAACAATCATTGATAGTACAACTAAGTGTCTTAATTGAGTATTTAATTGTTTTTTAATCCTATACGATTACTGCTATAATCCAGCAAATATTCATTGTTTAGGAAAAAATCACTGCTGATTACTGTAGTGCTCGTTTGCGGGTCAACGTATGTTAAATTATTATTAGCCGTTATGGTATAAGCGTAGTTAAAGCTTGAACTAGTAGCTAAACTTACCGAAGAGTTCAATGGCAAAAGGGTTGTTGCAGTGGCTGATTTGTCAGCAATGTAGCTATAACCAGTAGTGCCGGTATCAAAAAGGACGTTTGTTGAAAGGCTTTTGCTTTTATAATTAATGGTTGATGTAATATAAGGGATGTAGCCATAATTACGATAGCTGGTGAGCTGGTGCATGGTGAAGGAGGATGAAGAAAGATCAGAAGAGGTTAGTCCTAAACTAACTATGCCAGCTACATAAGTACCATCATACGAAAAATTGCTCGTTCCTATTGCTGCCAGTTTAAAACCTTTAGTTAAACCAGTTCCGGGGTCAAAGTAGCTGAACGGACTAGTGAGATAAACGTTGTTTGAAAAAGTAAGATCATGTTCGGGCGATACACCAAAAACGTTAAAATACCCTTGTGGGTAGCTATGCCCATCATCATCCACAGCTTTGTAATAGAGAAAAAATGGTAAACGTTTAATCACAACATTACCTTGGCTATTACCTATAGTAACAGAAGCATAAGCCAGGTTTCCGTAAACTTTATCGGTAAAAGTATCATCATCACCGTAAGAAACTGTTGATTTTTGATTAGTAATCGTAATGCCATCAACAACAGTTGAATCTCCGGTAAAGTTAAAACCAGAACTGGTTACCATAGAAGTTGGTAAAATATCTTTAGCATCAATAACCATTCCGCCCGAACCAGTATCAAATACCAAATAATCTGTAATAGCTTGCGTGCCTACTTTCGAAATATCTATGTACAATGCTTTGTACTGGGCCGAATCAGCCTCGTAAAGCCCAAGCTTGGTAGGGGTAGCCATAATTGCTGCTGATGACCCCGAAGTAACTTTATCTTTTTTGCAGGATGCTAAACTGAATAGTAAAAGCAAAACAAAGAAGTATGTAGTACTCCGAATTAAGTATAGTTTGCTCATGTGTTTTAATTTGTTGATTTATAGACTGCTATAACAATACTAAAAGTGATTTATTGTGTTGTTTATGACAAAAGTATTTCTTATATCCATGTTTTCTGGTCTAAATATTAGTGAATACAACTTGCTTAATGAGCAAAATTATATATCAAATAAGTTAATAGTAAATAGTATAGATGAATTGTGTGTTTGTATCGATTAACGTGAGATTAGTAGTTACTGATTAGGGCTATCCTGATAAGTAAGCGGCGGATATAAATAATCTATCACCCTAAAACCTGTTATACGTTTATACTGTTAAGCGAGTACAATTCAACTATGCCAGCATCTAAAACACCTATCTACACTGCATTTGCTGCTAATACAGCTATAGCTATTACCAAACTGGCAGCTGCATTTTTTACCGGCAGCTCAGCTATGGCTTCAGAAGGCATACACTCGCTGGTAGATACCAGTAACGAAATTTTGTTGTTGTTGGGCATTACCCGCAGTCAAAAGCCAGCCGATGCAAAACGGCCTTTTGGTTATGGTAAAGAATTATACTTTTGGGCTTTCATTGTGTCATTGTTGTTTTTTGCTATAGGTGGTGGTTTATCTATTTACGAAGGCATTGAACATATACAGCATCCAGAAACTGTTAAAAACCCCATTTGGAACTATATAGTGTTAGGTATAGCTTTTTTGTTTGATGGTTATTCGTTCATTACTGCTATAAAAGAATTTAACCGGCAGCGTGGCAGCACACCATTCTGGCAGGCTGTGCACCAAAGTAAAGATCCATCCACCTTTGTAGTATTGTTCGAAGATGCTGCAGATGTGATTGGTATTTTAATAGCCTTTACGGGTATAGTTTTAGGCCAATGGCTACATAACCCGTATATTGATGGGATAGCATCGGTACTGATTGGAGTATTACTGACTACAGTGGCTATTTTATTGGTACGCGAAAGCCGAAGTCTGCTAATGGGGGAGGCTGTACCAGATAATGAGTTGCAAGAAGTAAAGGAACTAACAGAAAGAAATACAGCTGTAAATAGCGTAGTTAATAACTTATCAATGTACTTGGCACCTGAGGATGTAATTATGGTACTTAAAGTAAATTTTAACTCTAACCTTACCAGTAACCAGGTAGCTGAGGCAATCAACCAACTTCGTCAGGTTATTCAAAACAAATATCCACATTACAAACAGGTATTTATAGAACCTGTAAGCTAGAATTATATGTCGTTAATACATGCTCGCTTATGAGTTACTTAAAAGAATAGAATTGTAGCTTTTTTAACGTTCAGCTTCTATCCAACCTGCATTATTCTGTTCATCTGTAACTAGGTAGTAGTTTTTGTAAATGCCTTTTACATTAACACGTGAACCTTCCAGAATAATAGTTTTACGAGCTGCACTCTGCACGTTTGGTGCATCTAATAAAGGCTGAGCTTGTTTGGCAACATACTTCTTGATGGTATTAGCTGTAGATACATTATGTCTGCTGATAAATCCTTGCAAGCCATTTGGTAAAACAGCTTTGTACCAGCTATCTGTTGCAGCCTCAATATTAATAATGGTATTAACAGGCAGTATTTCTTTTACAAGCGATGTTTCATTAGGCTCTGTGTATAGTTTATTGTTTTTAGTAGTGGTATGTGCGGTTGCATTTAGCAATTCTAAAGGGGCATTAATTGGCTTGGGAGTTTTAATTTCTCGGTTTACAAAAGGCAGTGGGTCAACAGCGCCTTGTCCAAATGTATAAATACCAAAATGCAGATGTGAAGGCGTGTTTTTTGCATTTCCGGTATTGTCAATCAGCCCTACAGTGTCACCAGCATGAATAGTTTCGCCATCTTGTACCAGCTGTTTTCCTAAATGTGCATAGTATAAAGTGTAATTTTCATTGTCTGGGTGCATGAATACTACTTTGCCACCCAGCTTATTTTCGGTAACGCGAGTTACCGTACCATCAGCAGCAGCTAGAGCAGGTGTACCTTTTGGTGCAAAAATATCTACGCCCTCATGCCTGCGGCCTCCTGCATCACGGCTATCACCCCAAAAGCTGCCAATGTGCGGTTTACCCGATGATGAAACCGGAAAGTTAAGTGATGGGCCGGCAGTAATGGTAAGGGTGTATTCACCACCGCGTAAAAGTTCAGGCTGTAATCGCAAAATATAATATCCGGCTTGGCTAATTTCATAGGAAAAGTTTACGCCTGCAGTATCTGCCGATGCTACGATTTTAGATTCATTACCTGCATTTTCCTGAAGCAAATCCATGTATATAGCAAAACCAAATTCAGGCTTTTTATTGAGTGCTATGTGTAATTTTTGTCCTCGTTTCGCTTCAAACCTTAAGGCAGCCGTTTGTATCTTATCGGCTGCAAAATAACCTGTTTCTTTGTAGGGTATGGTTACTGTTAAAGCTTTGGTTAAGCTGTTATTGGCATTTTGCAACCAAGCACCGCCTATTGCGGTATGGTCAAGTCCGGCATCTTTCAACCGCTGTGCATAAGCTTCATGAGGTGACAGCTTTTTAAATAAAGCCATTGGTCCGCTCCGGCTACATGAGCAGCAAAGCAGGCTAAAGAATAACAATGTAAAGTATGTTGATTTTGATTGGTGTAAACTATTCATCTTTTCGGTTCCATTCAGTGGTAAAACTGAACCGAAGTATGAATAGTTTTAGCAAGGTGCTATTTCAATAGGTTGTATCAACTAGCTTGAACAAGATTACCGTTGTAATTTCTGCAAGTCTTCAGGGGTATCTACCGCTTGTGTTTCCAAATCTGTTTCGGCTACTTTAATGCGGTACCCGTTTTCAATCCAGCGTAATTGTTCCAGGCTTTCCGCTTTTTCCAAAGAGGAGATAGGAAGCCGGGTAACCTGTTGCAATACATCTGCCTTGAAGCCATAAATACCAATATGTTTGAAATAAGTATAGTGTTGCAACCAGTTTTGCGGTTCCTGTCCGCGCAGGTGAGGTATAGCAGAGCGGGAAAAATAAATAGCTTCACCTAATTTATTGATGATAACTTTTGGGGAGTTGACGTTGTGCAACTCCTCTGTTGAGGTTACCTTTTTAATTAAGGTAGCAATTTGTGTATCAGCAGTGGTAAAGCAAGCGGCTACTTTAGCAATTTGTACCGGATCAATAAAAGGTTCATCGCCCTGAATATTGATTATGACTTCATAATCTGGATAGTTAGCAGCTACTTCAGCGCAACGATCTGTGCCGCTTTGATGGTCGGGAGAGGTCACGACAGCTTTACCGCCAAAATCATGAATGTGGTTTAAGATACGTTCGTCATCGGTAGCTACAATCACTTCGTTCAGGCTCTGGCATTTTACGCATTGCTCATATACACGTTGTATCATTACCTTACCAGTAATATCTACCAACGGCTTACCCGGAAAACGGGTAGAGGCATAACGAGCCGGTATAATGCCGAGTATCTTCATGTGAGTTGTGAGTTGTGAGTTGTGAAATTTGGCTTATAAAGTTATATAACTAAAACTAAATGGGCTCAATGTAGCTCCATTCATTAACCATTAACCATTAACCATTAACCATTAACCATTAACCATTAACCATTAACCATTAACCATTTAAAATAATCCGTGTATTTCACGTTCAATCAATTGGATGATGGTGCCCATGTCTTCCGTGTTGTTGGCAAAATCCAGATTATCCATATCTACAATCAACAGCTTGCCCAAGTTGTAACCAGCAATCCATTTTTCATACTTGTCGTTCAGCTTAGATAAATAATCTAAACGAATACCAATTTCGTACTCACGGCCACGACGATGAATATTATTAACCAACTTCGGAATAGAAGCTTTAAGATAAACCAATAAATCAGGCGGGTTGATGAAAGAGGTGATGTTATCGAAAATAGCTTGGTAATTTTCGTAGTCGCGGGTATCCATCAAATCCATATCATGCAGGTTGGCCGCAAAAATGTAGGCATCTTCATAAATGGTACGATCCTGAATGATGTTACGGTTACTTTGCTGAATTTCGGTAATTTGACGGAAACGGGTATTCAGAAAGTAGATTTGCAGGTTGAAGCTCCAACGCTTCATGTCGCTATAAAAATCTTCCAGGTAGGGGTTGTTATCTACCGCTTCGTACTGTGGCTCCCAACCGTAATTTTTAGCCAGTAAGCCTGTTAATGTGGTTTTGCCGGCACCTATATTTCCAACTATTGCAATGTGCATAGGTTTGATTCTGTGGTATTAAGTTGTTAATTTGAGTTGTTAGATTATTGAGTTAAAAGAATAATAATATTGAAAAAAGTTTAAAGATTCAGTAAATCAATAACCTAATAACAAACCTTAAAAGTTCCTAAACCCAATAATTTCCCGAACGTCTTTAATTGTTTTAGACGCACTTTCGCGAGCCTTAGCGGCACCATAACGGGCCACCTGCCGTAAGTAAGTCTGGTCGTTAGCTATGTCATTAATGCGTTCACGTATCGGAGCTGTAGCTATAATCATATCTTCGGCTAGTTGCTTTTTAAGATCGCCATAACGTATCTGGCAGCTATTATACAAAGCATCGAAGTGCTGGTAAGTGTCTGGTGTTGATACAACTTTCATCAAATCGAACAAATTTTGTATCTCGTCAGGCTTTTGCTGGTTTTCGGCCGTAGGGCCGGCATCGGTAACAGCTTTCATCACTTTTTTACGGATAACCTCAGGCGAATCAGACAAGTAAACGGCATTGGCTTCACCTTCCGATTTTCCCATTTTCCCTTTACCATCTAAGCCAGGTATTTTTACCAGGTTGTTGCTGAAATTGAAAGCATATGGCTCCGGAAAATATTCGGTATTGTATAACCGGTTAAAACGATTACCAAATGTACGAGACATTTCCAGGTGCTGCTCTTGGTCTTTACCCACTGGAACCTTGGTTGCTTTATGAATAATAATATCAGCAGCCATTAGTACCGGGTAGGTTAGCAAGCCCGCATTTACATTATCCGGGTTGGCTCGTACTTTATCTTTGAAAGAAGTTGCCCGTTCCAGTTCACCCAAGTAGGCATTCATATTCAGGTATAAATATAATTCAGCTACTTCAGGTACATCTGATTGTATATAAATGGTAGCTTTTTCCGGATCAATACCGGCAGCTAAATATTCTATCAGCACCTGTTTAACATTACCATGCAAGTCGGCAGGAGTAGGGTGGGTGGTTAAGGAATGTAAGTCGGCAATAAAAAAATAACAATTGTATTCGTGTTGCATTTTTACGAAGTTCTGGATGGCTCCATAGTAATTTCCTAAATGCAATTTACCGGTTGAACGAATACCACTAACAACAGTTTCCATAGTGCGCGAAAGTAAGTATTTTTTATATTTTTGAAGCCCATGAAAATACGATTGAAGAAAGTACATGCTTATATATACCGCTATAGTGTAGCTGTTTTCTTCTATGTATTTTGGCCCTTTTTATATTACGCCTCGCGCAAGCCAGAGCGTTATCCGATGATGAATAAATTTCGCAAAATATGGGGGTATTGTAGTTCCAGTATTGCAGGCATATTTTACACTTATACATTTGAAGAAACTATTGATTGGTCGCGTACTTATATTATCTGTTCTAACCATACTTCTAACCTAGATATCACTTCCATAAGCTTGATGACTAAAAGCAACTTCTGTTTTATTGGAAAAGAGGAGTTGTTGAGTAACCCGGTAACTAAGCTTTTTTTTCAAACCATAGATATTCCGGTAAACCGTGAAAGCAAGATATCATCTTTCAAGGCGTTTAAAAAAGCAGCCGAGCGTTTGCAACAAGGCATGACGTTGGTAATATTTCCGGAAGGGAAAATTCCGGATGATTATCCACCGCAACTGCACGAATTTAAAAACGGACCATTCAGGTTGGCGATTGAAAATAAAGTTCCTATTATTCCAGTATCATCATTAGATACCTGGAAAACTTTATGGGATACTGGCTTGGAACGTGGTAGCCAGCCTGGTATTTGCCATATATTTGTACATAAACCTATTGAAACAGCGCATTTAACCGTAGCTGATGCAGATGCACTGCGTGATAGCGTGTATAACATTATCCAAACGAAACTAAATAGCCATGCAAATTGATAAAGATACCGTAGCAAGAATTGCCCATTTGGCTCGCTTAGAAGTAAACGAACAAGAGAGCGAAGAGCTAGTACAAGATATGACCAAGATACTCGACTTTATGGCCAAGCTGAATGAGATTGACACCACACAGGTAGAACCACTCATTTACATGACCAATGAGGTGAATACCTTGCGTGAGGATGTAATTAAGCAAGAAATAACCCACGAAGAGGCATTACAAAATGCACCTGAGCATGACGGAAAGCACTTTTTAGTAGCTAAAGTAATAGAGAAGAAGTAATCAAATGTTGTTGCTTTATCTTTGATAAAGTACTACAATCAACTATTTCCTCATTCATTTACTCCATACAAGTAAGGTTGCATTTTACCACAGCTACAAGCACAGTTAGTATCCTGAATACCTAGTTTGCTTAAAAAGTATTGGTAAAAACCTATACGGTCTTTCATGTTGTATAGGTCTTCTCCTTTGTTGCATTCTATTTCACCATTAATAATGTTGATTGTCATACCAAATCCAGGCTTACGGCCTTTAGCTAAATCGCTTGCTTTAGGTTGCCAAACACCTACCATTACACCATGAGCTGATGGTTTGTGGGTCTGTGGTGTCATCCAAAAATAAATGGCTGTTTCGAAGGATATTACGGGATCTGTTTCTACCAATTCGGGATTATTCAACAAAATTTTATCATCGCCTAAAATACAATCTGAAGCATAGCCGTAGTTTCCATTATAACTAAGTTGCATGGGGCCACGTCCGTAGTATTTTTTACCAGTGGCAGGTGGGTATTCATCATTTTCGGCAATGTAGGCTGATGTAGTATTCGCTTCATGAATTTCCATTAAGCCATCATTATACTTGCCATTTTCACCATTACGGGTTTCGTGCGCAATATTGGCAAAAAAAGCAGCCAGTTCTTTTTTGTTAATGCTGACATCTTTCTGCGTGCAAAATAAGCCAAAGTCCACTTCATAAACGCTATCGGGTTTCTGTTTAGCCCAAGCCTCGTTCCAATCATGGTCTTGCCTAACAATGGTTGATTTGCCTGTGGCTTTATCAGTTCGTATAATCTGGTAAATCGAAACGGCACGACGGGTTACTTTAATTTTAATGTGGCTTAATTGGTTTACAGCTTTAACAAATGCCTGATAACTATAAAAAATATTATGCTGAGGAAACAGAGCATTATACTGCTTTTCTGTTATTAAAGCTGCGGCTGTTGTACTTACCTTGTTATTCTGATTTGCTGCTGTTTTATGCTGGCTGCAACTAAAACTTAGCAACGTAATTAAAAATGCACCCGCTATAAACCAGCAAGCCGATGATTGTATAGTACCAGATTTGATTAACATATAAATAGGATAGATAAAGCTTAATAAAGTTTAAGTGGTAAATTTAACAATAGCAATACACAGCAAACAAGCTAAAATTTATTTACTTGCAACTGCATATGAAAATATATACCAAAACAGGCGACCAAGGTTTTACATCTTTACTAGGCGGCAGCCGTGTACCTAAATATCATTTACGTATAGAAAGCTACGGAACTGTTGACGAATTAAATGCTTATATAGGATTAATAGCTGATCAGCCTACTGGTATAACACATCAAGCAGCTTTACAGCAAATACAAGATCGGTTATTTGTAATAGGCGCTATGCTAGCTGCCGACCCGGAAAAGCCAGCACCTAAAATACCTGATTTGCAGGAAGTGGATGTGCATTGGCTGGAGCAGCAGATAGATGAAATGAATGAGCAGCTACCGCCTTTGCAGCATTTTATTTTGCCTGGTGGTAATACTATTATTTCATTTTGCCATGTGGCCCGATGTGTATGTCGGCGTGCAGAACGTGGTATTGTTCAACTGGCAGAAGATAGTTTTGTGGATAATAAAGTTATAATGTACCTAAACAGATTGAGTGATTACCTGTTTGTTTTAGCACGCAAAATAGGACACGAGCAACAAATACCCGAAAAGAAATGGGTACCAGGTACTTAGATGTTGTTGAAAAAATAATTTGATAAACCAATTGAAATTGTTATATTTTTGCGAAAATTGAATCGTTTAAATAAATTAAAAAAATAAATCATATGTATTGGACTCTTGAATTGGCATCTCACCTGGAGGATGCACCATGGCCTGCCACCAAAGATGAACTAATTGACTATGCTATACGTTCGGGCGCACCGGTTGAAGTAATTGAAAATTTGCAAGCGTTGGAGGATGATGGTGAACCGTACGAAAATATAGAAGAGATTTGGCCGGATTATCCTACAAAAGACGATTTCTTTTTTAACGAAGACGAATATTAGTTTCTTAGAAATAAAAAGCCTTGTGAAAACAAGGTTTTTTTATTTTAAAACAACCTTTTGGAATGGTTTTGGTTATGAATATATAACATTTATCAACACTCAAAACATTCAACCATGAGAGGCTTATTGTACATTATTGCTGTTATCCTGATTATAGGATGGGCGCTAGGCGCATTTGTTTACGACGTAGGTGGATTAATTCACATTTTGCTAGTTATTGCCATTATTGCATTAATACTAGGCATTATACGACGAGCATAAGTAAGATTAATTTCTAAGTGATTAAGATAGCCACTACTTTTTATAAGTTAGTGGCTTTTTTGCATAACAGAAATTCGGCAATGGCAATGTCATCAGGAAAGGTTATTTTGAAATTATTGTAACTGCCAGGTATAATATGTATGGCGTGTCCGGCCTTCTCTACAACGCTGGCATCATCTGTAAAACTTTCTTGGTATGAGTAGCTATATGCTTGTTTAAGTATTTGAGCTTGGAAGGTTTGCGGCGTTTGTACCAGGTAAATTTCATCTCTTAATAGACTTTCTGATTTGTTCTCTTTTACTTGTCGTACAGAGTCGCGGCTTTGTACACACACTATTGCACTGCCTTTTACCATGGCCTGTTCATAAGCATCATCAATAATTGTTGTACTAATTAAAGGACGCACTGCATCATGTATAGCAACCAAGCTGTTTGTATCTACTTCATCTAATCCATTTTTTACGGAATGAAATCGGGTAGCACCGCCACTTACAACTTGATGAGTAATCGTAAAATGGTGTTCGTTGCATAGCTCTCTCCAATAACTGTGGTAAGTTTCAGGCAAAACCACAATAAGTTCAGGCTTATAGGTACTTTGACTAAAAGCATGAAGCGTATGCATTAAAACAGGTTTTCCATTCAATAGTAGAAATTGTTTGGGTACTGCGCTTTGCATGCGGGTGCCCGAACCGCCAGCTACAATAATAGCATATGCTTTTTGGGCGTTAGATGAATTGGAAGATATTACTTGATCCATGTTTTGCATAAATGTGTTCTATCTATAAATATACAATAATGAAAAACGCCACTGTGATTCTTAACAGCGGCGTTCATATTCTAAGTTCTTGATTTGATTAGATAATCAGCATGGCATCACCATAGCTATAAAAACGATATTTTTCTTTTACAGCTATTTCGTAAGCATTCATTACGTTTTCATAACCGCCAAAGGCACAAATCATCATTAGTAGTGTTGACTCCGGCGTATGGAAATTAGTCACCATAGAATTAGCAATACTAAAATCATACGGAGGGAAAATGAATTTGCTGGTCCAATCGTTAGCCGCTTTTAAGGTTTTGTTGGCTGATACAGCTGATTCGATCGTCCGCATGGAAGTAGTACCTACTGCGCAAATACGACGTTTGTTTTCGATACCGCGGTTTACAATATCAGCTTGCTTTTGCTCAATAATGAACTGCTCAGAATCCATTTTATGTTTGGTCAAGTCTTCTACCTCAACCGGGCGGAAGGTACCCAAACCTACGTGTAAAGTTACTTCGGCAAACTCAACGCCTTTCAGTTCCAAGCGTTTCATCAGTTCACGGCTAAAATGTAAGCCGGCAGTTGGAGCTGCTACAGCACCTTCATTTTTAGCGAATATAGTTTGATAGCGTTCTTTATCTTCGGCAGTAGCCTTGCGCTTAATATATTTAGGTAGTGGAGTTTCACCTAAAATTTCAACGTTACGACGAAATTCTTCATCAGTACCATCAAATAAAAAGCGAATAGTGCGGCCACGAGATGTAGTATTATCTACTACTTCAGCCACTAACAAATCGTCATCACCAAAGTACAGCTTATTACCTACGCGTATTTTACGAGCCGGGTCAACCAATACATCCCAAAGGCGTAGTTCTTTATTTAGCTCACGTAACAAGAAAACTTCAATAGTAGCACCAGTTTTTTCTTTGTTACCGTACATACGGGCTGGAAAAACTTTAGTGTTGTTCAGGATCATCACATCCTTATCCTCAAAGTAATTCAAAACATCTTTAAATATTTTGTGCTCAATTTTACCCGAATCCCGGTGTAATACCATTAAGCGCGATTCATCACGCTCAGAAGATGGCTGGTGCGCAATTAGAGAATCTGGTAAATTGAATTTAAATTGAGATAATTTCATGTTTTATATAAATAAAATTTCAGGGCGCAAACGTACGAAAAATAATCGTTATGATAACGCACATATGCTGGCTTTGTGTGAGATAGCTTTGAAGAATGTTTATTGACCTTAGTAGCCGAAACTAATTGTTTAGTCAGCAGCATTTAAGTGTTTACAATGCAACTTACTACGATAGTTGAATAAATACTGAAAAGTGTTTTATAAAATTATAGCAATTGCTGTCTTATTGTGCAACACAATAAGATATGTTAAATTTAACATCTGTTTTCTGCAAACAATTTACAGTAGCTACTATTTATTAATCGTAAATTCATATCATAAATGCAACATCGGGCAATGATAAATAACAGATTTATTTACATTTGCTGCAGACACTAACTCAATTTTCCTATGTCGGAGATAGCACAATTAAAAATTGGCGATAAAACCTATGATCTGCCAGTTATAGAAGGTACTGAACACGAAAAAGCAATTGACATATCTAAACTGCGCGACCAAAGCGGGTACATTACATTAGATATTGGTTATAAAAATACCGGCGCTACCAAAAGTGCTATTACGTTTTTAGATGGCGAACAAGGCATCCTGAAATATCGCGGTTATCCTATTGAGCAATTGGCTGAAAAGTCAAGTTTTATAGAGGTAGCTTATTTGCTGATTTACGGTGAACTACCTACCGAGCAACAGTTAAAAGATTTTCAATATCAGATAAGCCGCCATACACTGGTACATGAAGATATGAAGAAGTTTTTTGATGGTTTTCCATCAAAATCACACCCGATGGGTCAGCTTTCTTCATTAATTGGTGCATTGGCAGCATTCAACCCTGAATCATTAGAGCCAGGTTTAAGTCCGGAAATTATCAATCTGGAAATTATAAAGCTGATTGCCAAAATGAGCACTATTGTATCTTGGATATACAAAAAATCGTTAGGGCAAAAAGTGAACTACCCACAAAATAAGTACGATTACGTAACCAACTTCCTGTACATGACCTTTAGCCAGGTTACTGAAGAGTACGAAATTGATCCGGTAGTGGTAAGCGCCATGAATAAGCTTCTTATTCTGCATGCCGACCATGAGCAAAACTGTTCGGCTTCAACTGTACGTATTGTGGGTTCATCAGATGCTAACATTTATGCTTCTATTTCAGCCGGTATATCAGCGCTTTGGGGACCGTTACATGGCGGTGCTAACCAAGCTGTAATAGAGATGCTGGAAAAAATCAAAGCTGATGGTGGCGATACTGATAAGTGGATTGCTAAAGCTAAGGATAAGAATGATTCTTTCCGTTTAATGGGTTTTGGTCACCGCGTTTACAAAAACTTTGATCCAAGGGCTAAGATTATTAAAAAGGCCTGTGATGATATTTTGGAAAAGCTGGGTGTTAATGATGAAGTGTTGTCAATTGCCAAAAGATTGGAAGAAGTAGCTTTGCAAGATGAATACTTTGTACAACGTAAGCTATACCCGAACGTTGACTTTTACTCAGGTATCATTTACCGTGCTTTAGGTTTCCCTACTGATATGTTTACCGTTCTTTTTGCATTAGGCCGTTTACCAGGATGGATTGCCCAATGGAAAGAAATGAAAGAAAATAAAGAGCCGATTGGACGTCCGCGTCAGGTTTATGTTGGTGCTACCAACCGCGACTATACGGATATCAACAATCGTTAAGCTATTTGATATTTATATAAGGCTGGTAGTTAATCTATCAGCCTTTTTTGTGCACTTATTGACTCCTGCCCATACTATTACGATGCGATACTTACTACTTTGTACTGTTTTTACTTTCATAATGGGGCGTGTAGTCGCTCAGCACAATCCGATAATTGACGGCTGGTATGCCGATCCCGAAGGCATCAAATACGGCAAAACTTACTGGATATTCCCAACCTATTCTGATAAATATGAAAAGCAGGTTTTCATGGATGCTTTTTCATCAGCCGATTTAAAGACCTGGAAAAAACATGCGCGTGTTATTGATACCAGCAGTGTAAAGTGGGCCCAAAAAGCGATGTGGGCTCCGGCCGTTTTGCAAAAAGGTAAACAGTACTATCTGTTTTTTGGTGCTAATGATATTCATCCGGGTGAGGTAGGCGGTATCGGCGTGGCTGTTGCCAAGAAACCCGAAGGCCCTTATAAGGATTTATTAGGCCGTCCGTTAATTGATACCATCGTAAATGGTGCTCAACCTATTGATCAGTTTGTGTTCAGAGATAAAGACGGTTCTTACTACATGTACTATGGGGGATGGGGACACTGTAATATAGTTAAATTAAAATCTGATTTTACAGGCATAGAACCGATGCCTGATGGTACCTTATACAAAGAAATTACGCCAGAAAATTATGTAGAAGGCCCATACATGTTTATGCGCAATGGCAAATACTATTTTATGTGGTCGGAAGGTGGATGGACAGGGCCAGATTACAAGGTAGCCTATGCTATAGCCGATTCTCCTATAGGACCTTTTAAACGTTTAGCTACCGTGTTACAACAAGATCCTGCTGTAGCAACTGGAGCTGGTCATCATTCAGTGATCCACTCTGTTCAGGATGACAAGTATTACATCGTATACCATCGCCGACCTTTAAATGAGAAAGGAGCGAACCATCGTGTGGTTTGTATTGATGAAATGAACTTTGATAAAGAAGGACATATTCTGCCGGTGAAGATGACTTTCAATTGGGCTGCTAAGTAAGCTTTAATTTAGTTTATAATACATGATAAGCTGTTACAGGTGTTACATGTTTCAGTGTGTAACACCCTGTAACACTGACAAACCATTGGCAGTGGTGGCGCTGTTTCGTCAGGAAAATTTCAGAAGTAAAGCGGTTTCATTTTGTAAAATATGAAGGAGTGAAGTATTATGGCAAGATAAATGCTTAAACAGAGCGGTTTAACTTTATAAGCATGAATGCCGAACAAGAACTTACTACTTCTATAGAACAAGAACAACATACTGCTACACCCCAGGTGCAAATACTGGATGATCATTTTTACAGTCCCGAATTACAAGCACAGCGTAGAGTTTGGTTATACTTACCAGCCGATTATGAAACTTCCGGAAAATCGTACCCGGTAATTTACATGCAGGATGGACAAAACCTGTTCGATCAATACACCGCCAGTTACCAGGAGTGGGGGGTAGATGAAATTATGGACGAACTTTTTGCGGGTCAGGCCTGCATTATTGTAGCGGTTGACCATGGTGAGGAAAACCGTATAACAGAGTACAACCCATACGATTCTGAACATGGGCAAGGTAAAGGGGATGATTACGTATCATTTCTAACTGGCACTTTAAAACCATACATTGATCAGCAATACAGAACTTTAACTGATACAAAACATACAGCTATTGCAGGTAGTTCAATGGGAGGCTTGATTGCTATGTATGCCGCACTAAAATGCCCGGAAGTATTCGGTAATGCCGGTGTTTTCTCGCCAGCTTTCTGGATAGCTAAAGAGGTATATGCATATGCTTTGCAACAAGAGAATTTAAATAACTCCCGTTTCTATTTTGTATGCGGCGATGCTGAAAGTGACGATATGGTAGGTGATATGATAGGCATGGCTGACATTGTAAGCGAAAAAGTGACCGACAAGCAACAAGTGATGGTACAGGTTGTACCAGGCGCTGGGCATAATGAGCAACAATGGCATGATGATTTTCCAGCTTTCTATGAATGGCTGATGGCTGGCTTTTAAGCCTATAATAAACTGTAACTAAACGGTTCGGCAATAAAGCTTGGCCGGACCGCTGTTAAGCTAAACTTAAATGTTAGTGTAAGCAATACAACGGATAAAACATTTAAGAAATTTCCATGTCGTTAGGGTATAAACAACATAATCTTTGCTATGCTATCAGATGAAAAGCCTTCCGATTCGGTAAAAAAAGAACTTACTTATATCGAAAAGGTATGGCAAACCGTAGCCATTGTGGCCTTGTTGGTGGTAGTCATCCTGATTGCACGCGTAGCTTTCAACGTGGTGCTGATGATATTGGCAGGATCACTGATTGCTGTTTACTTTCATGGCTTGGGTGATATTATTCAGCGCAAAACCTCGCTAAACCGTAAGGCTGCCATGATGATTTCGATTGCTGGTTCTTTTACATTGCTGGCGTTACTACTCTGGTTTATGGGGACTAAAATTCAGAATCAGATTATCGAACTAAGCAGCACATTGCCACATACCATTAGTACCACACGTGCTAAATTAGCCCAAACTCATTTGGGCCAACAAATACTGGATAACTTTTCAGGCGATAATTCAGAAAAGATGTTTGCTACTGCTCAGCATTTTTTCAGTACCAGTTTCGGGGTAATGGGTGATATTTATGTTATCCTATTTCTGGGCATCTTTTTTACAGCGCACCCTTCTTTATATAAAAATGGCATATTGCTGTTGTTTCCGCCTCACAAAAAAGCTATGGCTAAACATGTTATGGATAGAATAAGCTTTTCACTTAAAGGCTGGCTTAAAAGTACCATGTTATCTATCGTGCTCATTACCATTTTAATTACTGTGGGATTAACTATTACGGGTATTCCTGTAGCGCTGGTACTGGGCTTAACAGCAGGTATGTTTAAAATTGTACCCAATTTTGGTTCGTTGGTAGCCATGATACCGGGTATTTTATTAGCTTTTACCATCAGTACCAATAAAGCTATTATAGTTGCTCTCATTTATATGGTATCGCAAACTATTGTAAGCAGTATTGTTACACCGCTTATTCAAAAAAAGATCATTAACCTGCCACCGGCTCTAACCATTATTAGTCAAGTTATTATGGGTACCTTATCGGGTGCTTTAGGTATTATTTTGGCCGTACCGCTACTGGCTATCATAATCATTTTGGTTGATGAACTGTATGTGAAAAAAATTAATACTATCAATCCGGGTACACAGCTTGATTAGGTGGCATTTTTATAGCTTTAATATACTCATACGCAGGCTTTATGATGCGGCAATTTCCGGCAAAACGTTATTTTTGTAGGCTATGAGTATTTCTAAAACCTACCAGTTTAACGAAGTTGAAGATAAATGGTACAGCTATTGGCTGGCACATAAATTTTTTAAATCAGTGCCCGATGAGCGTGAACCTTATACTATTGTAATTCCGCCACCTAACGTAACAGGCGTGCTGCACATGGGGCACATGCTAAATAACACTATACAAGATGTACTGATACGCCGTGCCCGCATGAGCGGTAAAAATGCTTGCTGGGTACCCGGTACCGATCATGCCAGCATTGCTACCGAGGCAAAGGTGGTAGCCATGCTGAAAGAACGCGGTATCAGCAAGCAAGATTTATCTCGTCAGGAGTTTTTGGGCTATGCCTGGGAGTGGAAAGAAAAGTACGGAGGTATCATTCTTGACCAGCTAAAAAAGCTAGGTGCAAGTTGCGATTGGGATCGTACACGCTTTACCATGGATGAAGAGTTATCAGAAGCAGTAATTGATACGTTTATTCACCTGTACAAAAAAGGTTGGATTTATCGTGGCGTGCGCATGGTAAACTGGGATCCCAGAGGTAAAACCGCAGTTTCTGACGAAGAAGTAATTCGTAAAGAAGTTAACCAAAAGCTATATTACATTAAGTACCAGTTTGCAGAGGGGAATGGTTCATTAACAATTGCTACTACTCGCCCGGAAACCATTATGGCTGATAGTGCTGTATGTATTAATCCTAATGATGAGCGTTATACCCATTTACATGGTAAAAAGATATTGGTGCCTCTTATTAATCGGGAGATACCAGTAATACTGGACGAATATGTAACCATGGATTTTGGTACAGGTTGTTTGAAGGTAACACCTGCGCATGATTTGAATGACTATGAACTAGGCCAGAAACATCATTTGCCAGTAATTGATATTTTAAATGATGATGGTACCTTAAATGCAAGTGCTGAGATATTAGTAGGCGAAGATCGTTTTGCAGCCCGCAAGAAAATTGCCGTTATGCTGGAAGAAGCCGGCGCGCTGGAAAAGGTAGAAGAATACAAATCGCAGGTAGGTTTTTCAGAACGAACAGATGCAGTAATTGAGCCTAAACTATCCATGCAATGGTTCTGCAAAATGGAAGAAATGGCGAAACCCGCTTTGGACTATGTATTGAATGGCGAAATCAAGCTGATTCCTGATAAGTTTATTAATACCTACCGCCATTGGATGGAAAATGTAAAAGATTGGTGCATTAGTCGCCAATTGTGGTGGGGGCAGCAAATACCAGCCTGGTACAATAACCAGGGGCAATGGGTGGTTGCCAAAACCCAAGCCGAAGCTGAAGCTGAGTTTAAAGCACAAGGACATAGTGCCGAAAATATTAAGCAGGATGAAGATGTAGTAGATACCTGGTTTTCGTCATGGCTGTGGCCTATTTCCGTATTTGACGGTTTTAAAGACCCTGATAATACAGACATCAATTATTACTACCCAACTAACGATCTGGTAACTGCACCGGAAATTCTATTCTTCTGGGTAGCCCGCATGATTATGGCTGGACATGAATTTAAAGGGGAAGTACCGTTCCGGAATGTTTACCTGACAGGTATTGTGCGCGATAAGCTGGGGCGTAAAATGTCAAAATCATTAGGCAACTCGCCTGATCCGTTAAATTTAATTGAAAAATACGGCGCTGATGGGGTTCGTGTAGGTATGCTGCTATGTTCGCCTGCCGGTAACGACCTGATGTTTGATGAAAGCTACTGCGAGCAGGGGCGTAATTTTGCTAATAAAATCTGGAATGCTTTCCGTTTGGTAAAAGGCTGGACAGTAGATGAACAACTGCCTTTTGCTAACCAAACTGCTGTAGAATGGTTCAACAACCGGTTTAACCAAGCGCTGGCAGAAATTGAAGATGCCTTTAAGCAGTACCGTTTATCAGAAGCTTTAATGGCTATCTACAAACTGGTATGGGATGATTTCTGTTCCTGGTACTTGGAAATGGTAAAACCAGCATACCAGCAACCAATAGATAAACAAACCTTTCAGGCAGTAATCGGGCAGTTTGAAAGCCTGCTGAAGCTTTTACATCCGTTTATGCCATTTATTACAGAAGAGTTATGGCACGATGATTTGTTTGGTACCCGTACGGATAACGATTGCTGTATTGTAGCCCAGCTACCGCGAAGTAATGCCTTTGATTTAAAGTTGTTAACAGCATTTGAAAATATCAAACAAATAATCACCGAGATACGTAATACCCGAAATAGCAAGCAGTTATCACCTAAAGAAGCCTTATCATTATCGGTAAAGCCTAATTCAGGTACAGATTACACTACATATGAACAGATAATTACTAAGCTGGGTAACATCAGTGAGGTGAGCATGGTTACTGAAAAAGTAAGTGGTGCGGTTGGTTTCATGGTATCTACAGATGAGTTTTTTATACCACTGGCTGATACTATTGATCCGGCAGCCGAGCGTGAAAGATTGGAAAAAGAGAAAGAATACCTGTTGGGCTTCTTGAAATCAGTTAATGCCAAGCTTTCTAACCAGAAGTTTATTAGTAATGCTAAACCTGAAATAGTAGATAACGAATTAAAGAAAAAGGCAGATGCTGAAACAAAGCTGCAAGCCTTAGAGGATAATTTGAAGTTTTTAACAGATTGATTGCGTGTAGGCCTTTGCTATAAATGTTTTACTGAAAGTATAATGCCTTGTGTTACTTAAAACAGCACAAGAGTTATAAAATATAAAGATGAGTAATAAAGCAAGGTTTTTAAACCTTTCTATAAACAATGTGCTTACGAATAAACAGTCAATGCTTGATCAGGCTCGCATTCGTTTATTGTACTATGGTCTGTTACTTGTTTTTGTAGCACTTGGCATTATACTTACTAATGTATTGGTTGAAGATCAGGTTGTGCTGGCAACTGTTGCTGGCTTCATGCTGTTGAGCATGTTAATCCTGTTTAAATACCTAACATGGTGCGCCGATTGGAAGTCGGTAACTCATGCACTCATAGCTATCGGTACGCTGGTTAATATCATTGATGTTTTTGTGGTTATTCAGAAGGTGGATATTATTGCTATCCAGCTGGTGCTGATTATAACTATATTTAGTTTTTACACGGTTGGGCAAAAATGGGGGTTGATCTATTCAATACTCAACTTACTGCCCGTAATTGTATTTATGCTGTATGGGTACAAAAACATGTACATCATTGATTTTGTGCCTGAAAAGGTAGATCAATCTACTATTATCATATGCGTAATAGCTAATTTTGTTTTACTGCTTTTTATTCACAACCATTTTTATAAAACTTACCTCAGCAATATAAAGCAGTTAAAGCAAACCAGTGAAGAGCAATCTAATCTAAACTATACACTGGAAACTGCTATTGACAAGGCTGAAAAATCATCACAGGCTAAATCGGAGTTTTTATCTACGATGTCTCATGAAATCCGTACACCGTTAAACGCGGTTATCGGCATGACCAACCTGCTGATAATGAGTAATCCAAGGCCAGACCAAACAGAGAATCTGGAAATACTGAAGTTTTCAGCCAGCAACTTGTTGGCCATTGTTAATGATGTATTGGATTTCAACAAAATCGAATCTGGTAAAATTGTATTTGAAAATATCCGTTTCAATCTGGTTGAGCTGATGAACAGTATTTGTGGGGGACAAAGCATCAAAGCGCATGAAAAAGGATTAGATTTTAAGTTGCTTGTTGATGATGTACTACAAAACAAAGTTATCATTGGTGATCCTACCCGTATTACGCAAGTAATATTTAATCTGGTAAGCAATGCTATCAAGTTTACCAAGCAAGGTTGTATAACAGTACGTGTTGCTTTATTTGAAGACCGCCATGATCGGGTCACCATACACTTCTCTGTAAAAGATACAGGAATCGGTATTGAACCTGATAGCTTGGATGCTATTTTTGAACCTTTTACCCAAGAATCGGTAACTACTACACGCCAATACGGCGGAACGGGCTTAGGCTTGGCTATTGTAAAAAGGCTGTTGGAGCTTAAAGGGGTTAAAATGCAGGTAAATAGCCAACCAGGTCAAGGTTCTGAGTTTTCGTTTAACATGGAGTTTTTGGTTTCTACAGAAGTACCTGTTGAAAGTAGCGTTAAACTTCAACCCACAACCCAACAGGACAATGATTTAAGTCATCTTAAAATTTTGATCGCTGAAGATAACGTGGTAAATACCATGCTGATGAAAAAGCTTTTTTCTAAATGGAAAATACAAACATCATTTGCTGAAAACGGTGAGCGTGCTGTAGAGCAGGTACAATACGGAAACTTTGATGTTATTTTAATGGATTTGCAAATGCCGATTATGAACGGTTTTGAAGCAGCCACAGAAATACGCAAGTTAATGGACACCAAAAAAGCCAATACACCAATCATCGCCTTAACAGCATCTGCTTTAACCGAAATTCGTGAAAAGGTTTTCCAATCGGGAATGAATGATTATATATCTAAACCTTTCAAGCCTGAAGAGCTTAGAGAGAAGTTAATCAGCATGACAACTGAAAAAGCTGTATAACTATTTTATCAGCTTTCTTTAACCCTCATAACTTGGTAGCTCCTGAACAAACTTATACGTTTTGTTAGGCACATCAATCAAACAATAATAATGTTGTAAACCGTTAGTTACCGCTAATAAGGGTGCTTGGTGCGTGATATTATAACGGGCAATCTGATCAAATACTTTCTGCGTAATCTCTACGGCAGGCGCCTTACACTCTACCATTAATGTTTTTTGGCCGTCTGAATTAAAAACAACAATATCCGACCGGCGAGGTCTGCCATGTACTTGTAAGCCGCCTTCTAACTTAATTAGAGCTTTCGGGTATTTTTTTTCTCGTATTAGGTATTGTACAAAATGCTGCCGCACCCATTCCTCTGGGGTGAGTACTAAGTTCTTTTTCCTAATCTCATCATAAATAAAGAGTTGTTCATTTTGCTCTGTTAACTTAAAAGGATAGGGAGGTAGGTGGAGCGGTTGTAACAAGTTCATGAGGCGAAAATCAGTATTTTGCCTGCTATTTCCTAAATCGTTATTTGTAATTTGGTACCCGAATGATGACTGCCGACGATATACTGAAAGATTTAGCAAAACGAAAATACAAACCAGTTTACCTGCTTCATGGCGAAGAGCCTTACTTTATCGATCAAATCAGCAATTATGTAGAAGATAAACTCTTAAGTGATGCGGAGAAGGGCTTTAATCAAACGGTATTATATGGCAAAGATACAGAGATCATGACAGTATTAAATGCAGCAAAACGTTACCCGATGATGGCTGAGCATCAAGTTGTTTTGGTTAAAGAAGCTCAAGATTTAAAGTGGGGAAAGGAGGACACTGATAAAAAAGGGATCAACCCGCTGTTGAGCTACATGGAAAATCCTTTGCCGAGCACCATACTGGTCTTTTGTTATAAATACGGTAAGTTCGATAAACGGAAAAAGGTATATAAAGCTATCGAAAAAAACGGGCTTGTATTTGAATCAGCTGCTTTGTATGATAATAAAGTTCCGGCATGGATAGAGAAATTCGTGTCAGAAAAAGGGTATCGTATAGGCGAGAAGGCAGCTAACATGCTTACGGAGTATTTGGGTAACGATTTATCAAAAGTTGCTAATGAGCTGGAGAAGCTGATGCTTAACATTGCAGCTGGTCAGGAAATGACTTTACCTTATATTCAGGAAAATATAGGGGTAAGTAAAGAGTACAATGTTTTTGAACTGCAAACAGCTTTAATTAAGCGAGACGTATTAAAGGCTAATCAAATAGTAAACTATTTTGAAGCAAACCCTAAAAGCAATCCTATTGTACTGATTTTAGCGAGCTTGAATAATTTTTTCAGTAAGGTACTGCAATATCATTACGTTAAAGACAAATCAGCACAGACTTTAGCCCGGGAATTGGGTGTAAGCCCGTATGTATTAAAAAATTACGAGCAGGCAGTGCGCAGCTATTCTCAGTTTAAAACCATGGATATTATAGGCTTGCTGCGCGAATATGATTTAAAAACAAAAGGCGTTAATGCAAACGCCTTACATGGTGATTTACTGAAAGAACTAGTTTTTAAAATTATGCATTAACACCAGTTCTGCTTATACCAGCACCATTTTCTAATGTTTAAATTGTAGCTGCTTTTTATTCGCCGGTATCAGGCTGAAAGTCTTCATCGTAAGCCAAATCATCTTCGTTGAATTGTTTCACTTCACCTGATTCTAGTTCTACTTCAACTAAATCACCATCTTTTAATTGGTTGGTATTTACTGTTCCTTTCTCGTCAGTTGCATCAATAACAACGCGATCGCCGTACTCAAATAATCCGTTTTTCATAGTTCATAAGTAACGCTTAGGTTATGTAAAAGTTTAGGTTATAGCCTATAATTTATCAATATAATTGTACATTCGGCACATATTATTAAGCTATTTGGTTATACATGAATCTACATCTACTGCTGGATACTAACGGCCGTATCAGGTTGGTTAGTAAGTTCAAAGAAAACTTTTTAGGGCATCAGCATGCAGATTTTACGGGCTCATTTATACAAGATTACTTATCAGCAGAAGATGCACAACCCTTATTGTATTTTTTAAAAACGGCATCAGCAGAAGATACAATCATCCGCTCTGCTTTAAGTTTTAAAACGCACAATGCAACTACGGCTAAAGTTGAGATTACATTAACCTGTTTATCTGATAACCCTACAGTTAATGGAATAGCTGCTAGTATCCGGAACATCGTTACAGAGCTGCCTGGCAAGCAAAGAAGTGCACATGCCATAAATGCCTCGTTCTATATTAATCATCCATTAGGGATATTGCAACTGAATAAGACAGGTGAGATTACTCGGGTTAATACACAATTACTAACTGATTCAGGTTACACACTTTCTGACATTCAGCATAAACCTTTGCTGAACTTTATATTGCCTCAATATCGATACAAAGCTTTGCGAAAATTTGTTCAAGCTTGTAATCAAGGTAAAGCTTCCACTTTTGATGTGGAAGTTTTTAAGGCTGGTGATGGGATACTTGATGTTAACCTTACCATGGTTGCCGTGCTTTTTCAAAACCAGATTTTTGAAATTCATGTATCCATAAAAAATATTACTGAAAGATTAGCGCTGCAGCAAACTTTAAAAAAACTGTCTATTGTAGCTGACAAAACTACCAACGGTGTAGTTATACTTAATCCAAATTTTCGGGTAGAATGGGTTAATGACGGCTTTTTACAAATGACAGGCTATAAGTATGCAGAGGTTCTGGAGAGTAAAATAAGCCAACTACTGAAGTTAGAAACGCTGGATTCAGAAGTTCTGGAAGACGCAAGGCAAAAAATGGCCAAAGGGGTAAGTGTTGAGCAGGAGATGCTTTGTTATCGTAAAGATGGCACTACTTTTTGGAACTTGATTAAAGCTACTCCGATATTTGATGATTTGGGAAAGCTAGAACGCTATATTATTATACATGTAGATATTACCGAAAAGAAAAAGGCTGAAATGGAGTTAAGGCTCTTAGCTGATGACTTATACCGACAAAATAAGGAACTGCATCAGTTTGCCTATATTGTGTCGCACAATCTGCGATCGCCGGTGGCCAATATTGTAGGGTTAACCAATTTACTCGAGCTGTTTAAGGATGATGCTGATGTGCATGGCCAAACGTTAAAAAAGCTGATTAAATCAGTAAATAACCTAGATGCCGTTATTAAAGATTTAAGCTATATTCTTACCGTTAATAATGCCAGTAAAGATCTGTTTAAAGAGCCCATTCATTTACAGGATTTATTGCATCAGGTACTCATTGATTTGCAGCCTATAATTGTGCACACAGATGCTGATATTATGCTGCCTCCTAAACCTTTGGTGGTTCATACGAACAGAGCTTATATGTACAGCATATTATATAACCTGATTAGCAATGCTATAAAATACAGGTCATATCAAAAGCCTCACGTTAAAATTGATTATTACTTCACCGAAGAGCATACAATAATATACGTAGCCGACAATGGCAAAGGTATCGATCTGGATAAGCATGCCGATGATTTATTTAAACCCTATAAACGTTTTGACGCTAAAGTAGAAGGCAAGGGTTTAGGCTTATTTTTAGTTAAAAGCCATGTGGAAGCCATGGGAGGAAGCTTAAACCTAAAAAGCAAATTGAATCAGGGTTCCACTTTTTACATTAAGTTACCGCTAGGATAAGCATAATAAACAGGTAGCCGGTTTACTATTTTTTTTATTCGTCCTGCTAAGCTATACCAAGCTTACAGATTAGAAACTCAAGTTACACCAAGTCTGCTTTTTAATTTTTTAAACTCTACCATTTTCATCTAATTTGCAAATGGCTAGGTACATCATAAATATTTTATGATGATTCATTCATGCTTTTGAAGCTTTCAATTTTTTAAATAATGCAATACTTTTTAGTTAAGTCCGAACCTTTTAAATATAGCTGGGAAAAATTTAATGAGGATGGCCGTACCTTTTGGGATGGGGTACGTAATTATCAGGCGCGTAATAATTTAAAAGCCATGAAAGAAGGCGACCTGGTACTCTTTTATCACAGTAATGAAGGAAAAGCTGTAGTTGGTGTAGCTAAAGTGGTGAAAGAGTTTTATCAGGATCCAACTACCGATGATGTCAACTGGGTAGTTGTTGATTTAGCACCCATGGAAACTTTAAAGAACCCAGTAACTCTGGAGCAAATCAAAACCGATGAACAATTAAAAGATATTGCTTTAGTTCGGCAGGGTAGGCTTTCAGTAATGCCATTAAAAGCAGAAGAGTTTGACCGTATAGTGGCTTTGGGAAGTTAGTAAAGCTTGTTTTTGTTTTGTCTTCTATTCTGGTAATTACATAAAACTTTACCATTTATTTATCAGTTAAATAAACATGAAATACAGATCATTCAAAGATGTATCAGTTGCCGAAGTTGGTTTAGGTACCTGGCAATTAGGCAGTGCCGATTGGGGAAATGTAAATGAAGAGGAAGCTTTGCAAATACTGCAGCGTTATGTAGACGCTGGTGGTAATTTCATTGATACGGCCGATGTATATGGAATGGGAGTCAGTGAGACGGTTATTGGTAAGTTCCTGAAATCTGTTAATAAAGAAATTTACGTAGCTACCAAATTGGGCAGGCGCGGAGACGCGGGTAATGGCTGGCCGCAAAATTTCACTTACGGTGCCATGAAACAGCAGGCTGAAGATTCTTTAAAGCATTTGGGTTTACAACAGCTGTTTTTAGAACAACTGCATTGCATCCCAACTGAGGAGATGAAAGCCGGTAAAGTGTTTGATAATCTTCGTCAATTACAACAAGAAGGATTAATCCGTTACTTTGGTGCCAGTGTAGAAACTTCAGAAGAAGCCTTGATTTGCTTGGAGCAAGAGGGGTTAGCCTCATTGCAAATTATATTTAACTTGTTCAGGCAGCATGTGGCCGATGAGATTTTTGCTAAGGCGAAAGAAAAAGGAGTAGCCTTAATTGTGCGTGTACCTTTAGCTAGCGGACTACTCAGCGGTAAATTTAGTGAAGACACACAATTTGAGCAGAATGACCATCGTAACTTTAACGCTAATGGCGAAAAGTTCAATGCCGGCGAAACATTTTCGGGTGTAGAATTCAAAGAAGGTATTAAGTTAGCTAATGAAATTAAAACGATGCTGCCGGATGACCACATGGCGCAATGGGCTATCCGTTGGATTTTAGATCACCCTGAAGTAACAACTGTAATTCCTGGCGCTTCAAAAATCAGTCAGGTTGATAGTAATGTATCTGCTTCCGAATTAGCTTCATTATCATCAGCCACACACCAGCAATTGCGAAAGTTGTATGATGAACAAATTCATAAACAAATAAGAGGGCATTATTAATAATGTCTTCTTATAAATCCTGGTAAGGAAAATTTAGTATGATTATTCTTTACCAGGATTTTTAATGCTCTCTAAAGTTTGTTTAGTAATTCTTCGTACAGAGTTAGGTTCTCTGCATCAAAGCATATAAAAGTTACTTTATCCAAAAACGTGTTTTGCTGTAAAAAGGCATTCACAGCATCAACAGCTACTTGGGCTGCTTCTGTTTTAGGGTAACGGTAAACTCCTGTACTGATATTGGGAAAAGCTATGGTTTTTACGCTGTGTTCAACGGCTAATTGTAAGCTATGGGTGTAGCAATTGGCTAATAATTCGGCCTCGTTCTTTTTACCGCCGTTCCAAACGGGCCCAACGGTATGGATAACATATTTAGCTGGTAACCTGCCGCCGCTGGTAATTACTGCCTCACCTGTATGGCAGCGCCCCTGGTGGGCTATAATGGCTCTGCATTCTTCCAGTATCTGCTTACCACCAGCCCGATGAATGGCTCCGTCCACACCACCACCGCCTAGTAAACTACTATTAGCCGCATTAACAATGGCATCAACATACAATTTGGTTATATCGCCTTGTAGTAACTCTATTCGCTTGTTCATGTATAACTGTTACTAACATATAAACAAGCATTAAGTTTATAGTTGGCTTAAGCCTCGTGTTTGGCAGCCATAAACAAAGCCTTCAGTTCAGTAGCATCATTAGGTTGCATGCGTCCGCTCAGGATAAGTCGTAATTGACGGCGGCGTAAAGCTGCATCAAATATGGTTTGTTCATCAGCCGTTTCTGGTGTAATTTCAGGCACCGGTACAGGTTTACCTTCCTGATCTACAGCTACAAAGGTGTAATAAGCTTCATTACTTTTAACACGTGTACCCGAAGGGATATTAGATGTCCATACGTCTAAACGAACTTCCATGGATTTGTTAAAAGCACGGGTTACTTTGGCTTCAATGGTTACCGCATCTCCTAACTTGATAGATTGTTGAAAAGATACATTATCTACTGAAGCAGTTACTACCAATCGGTTACTATGCTTCTGCGCCGACATAGCTGCGGCAATATCCATCCAATATAATAAGCGGCCGCCCATCAGGTTGTGCATCATGTTGGTATCATTAGGCATTACAAATTCATTCATGATAACTAATGATTCCTGGGGCTTTTTTGTGTTCATGTGAGTAGTGGTGTAAACTGCAAAAGTACACATTTAATATTAGAAGAATTATAGCTGCAACAGCCTAGCGCTTAATCGTGTTTATAGTTTTAAAACCAATTAGTTCTTCCCAGCGAGCGCCTACTGGCCGATAATAAACCAGAAGCTGATAATCATTTTCGGTTTCAAAGTAGCTGCCTTCCAAAGTTACATAATCAGGGTGGGAGGTAGTGTTAGGTACCCAAACATATTGGTAGTCGTAAACGCCTTGTTTAAGCAAGGTGTTTAAGTAATAACGATTACGAGTATCATCGTACGTAAAACGATTACTTGCATTTAGTGCGTAATTATTAAACTTACCTACTACATAAAGCGAACCATTGGCAGGAACTTGTTCGGCAGCAAAGCTAAAGTACATGCGTGCATAATCAGCATCAATACGAGCATCACGACCATCTTGATTACCAATAAAGTAGTTTCCATCATTGTCGTATTCAAGTAGATACCCATTTTTGTTTCGGCTTACATCTGTTAATAACAATACAGCATTTGCAGTATCTTTGAAAATACGCGCAACACGTTCTGAGTTTAACTTGAGCGTGCGAGTATCAAAATGCCGGAACTCATTGCCACCTGGAAAATCGTTGATGCTGATATCATTATAAAACAACTGGCTGCCTTGCACAAAGGTAGGTTGCGTATTCAGGTAACTAACTTCGGGATGCCCATTCTGCATCACGAGCACTTTAATGTCGTTGTATGGATTGGCTACGTTTATACCCGCGTAGTCAAATCTAAAATTTATTTTCTGGTTAGTTTGACGTAGCGATACGTTGTTAGATGGTACAACCTCGGCGCTAATGCCAGCTTGTGGATTAACTACGTAAATGCGCCGGGTTAATACAGGCTTGTTTTGATCGCCGTCTTCATAAACTTTTAATAAGTAGTTGCCGGATAGCTTAGGTGCTATGTTTTGGTTAGGAAACTTCACTTCATAGTGTACATATTTCTGCACCGTACCACTTGAGTACTGATAATCCAGCAAACGATCTTCCAGAAAGCTTTGTAAGTATTCTGCCGGCGATAGCTGAGAAGGCTGCCAACTGTTATCACAATGCTCAACGGTGTAGTAGTAATCGTGGCTTTGTCCACTCAAGTCATCAAAGCTTAACAAGATTTGATCGTTAGAACGCAGGTTAATAGCTGGAAATGATCCTTCTTTAGCTGCATTATAACAAAGTACACTTTTGATATTTGCACGGTAAACATTATCTGTATAAGTTATGCTTTGTGCAAAAGCTGCCGGTAAAAGCAGCATTAAGCAGCTTATACAAGTTATAGTAAAGATGAAGAACTTATAATAATTTAAGCTTGTATAATAATGCTTCAATTGCTGTGATACCTTTACCGGCAAAAACATAATTCAAATAATTAAGCTTCCAGTTCCATAATCTGCTCGGCCAGCGTTTCCCATTGTTGCTGTACCTGTTTTAGCGCCGATTGTTTTTGCTGATAAGCACTGTTGGTTTCTTTGAGCTTGTTAGCGTTGCTGTAAATGCTATCATCAGCCAATTTCGTTTCCAGCTGTTTTACTTCTTTCTCTAAATCGGATATTTGCTGCTCCATCCGACCTAAATCCTGATTTAGTTTTTTCAACTGTTTGGATTTATCCTCGGTAGGCTGCTGAACAACAGGTTTCTTTTCTTCCTTTTTAGGCTGAGGTGCCGGAGCTGCAGTTTTCGGCTGTAACTTGCGTTTATTTTGCCATTCCTCATACTCGGCGTAAGTGCCAGGGTACTCTTTTATTTTATGGTCTTCAATGTACCATATCTTGTTAGCGATATTATCCAGGAAGTAACGGTCGTGTGATACGGCAATAAAAGTGCCTTCATACTGCTGTAAAGCTTGGATCAGAATGTTTACTGACTGCATGTCCAAGTGGTTGGTAGGCTCATCCAGTATCAAAAAGTTAGCATCAGCCGTTAAGGCTTTAGCTAAAGCAACCCTTGATTTTTCACCACCCGAAAGCACCTTGATCTTTTTAAACACATCATCGCCGGTAAACAAGAATGAACCTAGTATGGAACGCAGTTCAGTATCGGTATGTTTAGGGGCAAAAGTTTGTAACTCTTGTAGTATTTCACTTTCCAGGTGCAAAGATTCCAGTTGGTGCTGTGCGAAGAAAGTTTGAGTTACGTTATAACCCGTGTCGGATTTGCCGGTGAAAGTCTTATCAGCACCTGCAATAATGCGCAGCAAGGTTGACTTACCACGGCCGTTAGCACCAATCAACGCAATTTTATCGCCTTTTTCAATGACTGCATTAGCATGATCAAGTATTTCCAGGTTTGGATAGCTTTTACCTAAATTTTCAATGTTGATTACGTGGCGGCCTGATTGCTTGGTAAATTTGAAGTTAAAGTTTACGCTTGGGTTATCATCATCCACATCATCTACACGCTCCATCTTATCCAGCATCTTGATGCGTGATTGCGCCATTTTAGCTTTAGATGCTTTAGCACGGAAGCGCTCAATTAAGCGCTCTTCCTGCTTAATTTTTGCCTGCTGGTTTTTAAACTCACCACGTTGAATTTCTTCACGCAGAGATTTTTCTTCCAGGTAGAAAGTGTAATTGCCGGCGTAAACAGTTAATTTACCTTTACGGGATTCAACAGTTCGGTTAATTACTTTATCTAAAAACCAACGGTCGTGAGATACGATAACGATAGCGCCTTCAAAGTTTTTCAGGTAATCTTCCAGCCATTGAATAGAAGGTAAATCCAAGTGGTTGGTAGGCTCATCCAGCAGTAGAATATCTGGTGCTTGTAACAGAATTTTAGCCAGCATTACCCGCATACGCCACCCACCTGAGAAGGTACTTAGTTTGCGTTCCTGGTCAACATCACTAAAGCCTAAGCCTGCTAAAATTTCGTGAGCTTTGTACTCAATATTGTAGCCATCTAAAGCTTCAAATTCCTGTTGCTTGTCACTGAGTTTGTTAAGCAAATCTTCACTGTAATCAGTTTCTAACTTTTTCAGTAAAGTTTCAATCTCAGTGTGCAATTGATTTTGACGATCAAAAGCTTCCATAGCCACGTGCAGAATAGACTTATCGGAAGCGTAAGAAAGCAAATCCTGATTTAAATAACCAATAGTCAGTTCCTTTGATTTAGATATAGTACCTGAAGTAGGTTTATAATCCCCCACAATCAGTTTCAGCAAAGTAGTTTTGCCAGTTCCATTAGCACCAATAAGGCCAATTTTTTCTCCGGGTTTAATGTGCCAGTTAGCTTCATCATACAGTGCACGCGCACCAATCTCGAACGTAAGGTTATTTATCGCAATCATTTATCTACAAATATACGAAACCATGTAGGCTGCTTAAAATGAAGGTTTAAAAATTAAAGAGCGCTGACTATTAAGTGCTATCGGCCTTGATGTGAAGTTGTGAAATGAATTACTTCACATATTTATTGTGAATAAAGTGAGAAAATTTGCGAATTTAATGAGAAATTTTAACTTTGCGGTAACATATAAACATCACAATTAACATCGATAATCTTCCATGTTGCAAAATGTATACTGGGTTTGCATAAAGATGATCTGTAATAATCGCCGATGCTTATATACAATAACTTCTATCGGTGCATGCACTGATAAAAACGTAGCTAGCTCATAGTTAAACAACTATTACTTGGAAGGCATTGATGATATTAGAATACGCTGGTACTACTTTACCTAAACTTAAACCAAACCCAATTAAAATTTCAACGCCTGTTGAAAGCAGACGTCAGGAATATCCATTTATCAACTTAATACGGTTTTTGTCGATGATGGGCATTGTTTGGGCTCATAACAAAGTATTTTCACCGTATGAAATTGATCCACTGCCCAAGGTAGATCATGCAAACATCTGCATTTATTTTTACCAGATATTTAAGTTTTCTGTACTATGCTTTTTCATTATTTCAGGGTTTTTACTTGGTTCTAAAATAGATCATGATAGCCCTAAAAACTATTTTATACGGCGTTTAACAACAACCTTAAAGCCTTACGCTGTTGCATTTATCATTCTTTTTTCAATAGTTTTCATCAGGGTTTTTCTACTGCATCATGATCAAGATCAACTCAAAACGGTAGGTGGTATTCTGCACTTCTGCTTTTTATCAAGTCATTTATGGTACCTACCTAATTATCTGATTTGTTTAAGTGTTCTATTTTGTTTTCACAAATTAGTTAATAAGGTTTCCTTTGGTTTGATTTTGCTCGGAATAACGTTAGTCTATTCAATAGCTACAGTTTACATCAAGCAATTTGAACTATCCCACACGTCTGCTTTATTTGCCTTTGTATTTTACCTTTGGTTAGGGGTATATATCCGGAAAAGTAATTTTGTACAAAAAATATACATGATGAATCCGTGGTTGTTACTTGGTTTAGTAATAGCTACTTATATCATTTCAAGTGTTGAGTCATGTTACTTGTATAAGCACCAGCTTAACTTTTTTAGCGTATTACGATTAGGAAATCAGCTATATGCTATATGCATGTTTATGTTTTTGGTTCGTGTATGTCCAAAAGCGCCGAAGTTTGGTTTTTTTAATCCGAGAGCCGAAACTTACGGTATCTACCTTTATCATGGAACCATTATGTATTACGTTTTCCCTAAGTTAATTATATGGGCCGATCAGTACTTGGGGGTTCAAATTTATACTTACAAAGCTCTTGTTTATGTACCACTAGCCATAGCGTCTTTTTTTGTCAGCTACCTTACAACTGTAGTGTTTGTGAAATTTTTGTTGCGATATAATTTGGCTTACTTAAAGCTAGGTAACTAAAAATATAGTACCCCTAATTACTAGAGGTTTATTAGTTTTAGAAGCAGTGGGAATGTTATGAAGGATTGATAAATAATTTTATGACCTTTATTATTCACATGAACGCCATCGCCAGAATTGAAATCCGGTTTAATGTTCCAGGTGTCATCACTTAACTGATTCAAATAATCATTTACATGGTTTGGAAAAGCAGCATTTAGTTCATCATCTACAGTTTTTAACCGTTTTCTGGTTTGTAGTGAAGAAAAGTTTCTAGGCTGAGTACCTGTAATAATATAAGCCACTTTAGAGGAATCTAATAATGAAGCCATCAATTTGAAATTGTTCATGATTTCAGTATCGCTATAATCATAAGCAATATCGTTAGTCGGTAAGTTAATAATAACCATATCCGGATGATAGCTTAATGCTTGAGTAATGTTATTATTTACAGCAGGGTAGGCTCTGGATGGTCCGGGTATAAAATTGGTGGGCATGACATTGTAAGTACTGAAACCACCAACACCTAAATTAATTATTCTTGCTTTTTTACTATTAAGTAACTGGCTGTTTAGCCTGTTTACCCAGCTTGAATCAATAGAACTGGCTCCGTAGCCTGCTGCTGTAGATGAACCAACTACAACAATTGTTTTTAGTTTACTGGATACTTTTAAGGGAATAGGGTTTGTAATAGCATTAAGTGTGCTATCATGCTTAGTGGTTGAATCAATTTCCGAAATTTTTTTGCAAGATATACAGCAGTTATAAAGACAGGCAAATAGAAAAAAAAGTCTGGTACGGTAAAGTATACTCATCTACAATATTTTATGAGTCCAATATATATATTGTATTATAAATGTTACAAATAAAAATATATTGAACTCATAAGTCAGATCGTGCTTGTTACTAAGCAGAACGTGAGATATGTGAGAGAATTTGTTACCAACTCATTTCACTGCTTTCAGCCAAGCTTGAGCCATTAAAGCTTCTCCTGCTACACTCGGGTGTACACCATCAGTAGTCCAGTAAGAGCCTGGAGCTGCTTTCAAAGCTTCGTTAAATAGGCTTTGGTAAGGTATAAATACAGCATCAAACTCCGTAGCTATTTCACGAGCAGCCTGTCGGTAGTTGTCAAAGGTAGGATACCATCTTTCATCAACAGCTTTCACGCCTTTAACCGCAAACGGTTCGCCTATAATCAATTTTACATTGGGCAGGGCTTGTTTGGTGCGGGTTAGCAAAGCTTTGTAATCATTGCGGTAAGTTTCTACTGTACCTTTATATCCGTTGGATAAGGTATGCCAAAAATCATTTACCCCAACCAGAACACTAAGCACGTTAGGTTTTATAGCTAAACAATCAGCTTCCCAACGGTCTGCCAATTGATATACTTTATTACCGCTAATACCTTTATTATAAATGTGCAGGTTTTTAGTTGGGTTGTTAAGTAACAACTGCGAGGCCGTTAAAAGCGCGTAGCCCGATCCTAAGGCCGAAGATGTATTAAAATTAGCATCTGTTTTGTTACGTCCCCAATCTGTTATCGAATCTCCTTGAAAAAGAATAGTATCGTTAACAGTTAAAGAAACTTTTTTGGCTGGGAGTGCTGTTGCTGCAGCATTAACAATGTCTGGGATGGAAACGGTAGCCAGTGTTGCAATAGCTGAGCTCTGGATAAATTTGCGGCGGTTAAGCATAATATAGGTAAATTGGTTTTGTAGGTACTTGTTGTTACCAAAGCTACAAATTCAAGGAATAAACTTCTAACTTCGCCTCATGTATTCTTTAATAAAGCCTATACTATTCAAGTTTGATCCTGAGAAAGTTCATCATTTCGTTACTGCCGGCTTAAAGCTAGCTAATCATGTTCCCGGTGCTACTGCACTAACCAGAACTGCTTGGAATGTTGAAGATAAGAGATTAACTCGCGAGGTATTTGGATTAAAATTCAAAAACCCGGTAGGGTTAGCTGCTGGCTTTGATAAAAATGGTGAACTGATAGCTGAAATGGCTAACTTAGGTTTTGGCTTTGTGGAAGTAGGAACAGTGACGCCTTTACCTCAACCTGGTAATCCTAAGCCTCGCATGTTCCGGTTGCCTACTGATGGAGCTTTGATTAATCGGATGGGATTTAACAATCAGGGGGCTGAAGTATTAGCTGCACGTATTAAAGCTTATCGTAAAACCCAACAATCGGAGCAGCAAGGAATAATGATAGGTGGTAATATTGGTAAAAATAAGAATACGTCTAATGAAGATGCCGTAAACGACTACATTAAATGTTTTGATTGCTTATTTGATGTGGTAGATTACTTTGTAGTAAACGTTAGTTCGCCTAATACGCCCGGCTTAAGAGCGTTGCAGGAAAAGGAACCACTCATGCACATCTTGAATACACTGCAACAGCGAAATAATAAGAATGGCAAAAGCAGACCTATATTATTGAAGATAGCACCAGATTTGACCAATGAGCAGTTAGATGATATTGTTGATATTGTGCTGCAAACCGGAATAGCTGGCCTGATTGCTACTAATACTACAATAAACCGCGAAAGTTTGCAAACCAACGGGAGTGTAGTTACTGAAACCGGAGGATTAAGTGGCAAGCCTTTAACCACTCGTTCTACAGAAGTAATCAGATACCTTAATCAAAAATCAAATGGAGCTTTTCCGATTATTGGAGTAGGTGGCGTACACTCTCCTGAAGATGCCTTAGAGAAATTACAAGCTGGAGCTGCGCTTATACAACTATACACCGGCTTTATTTATGAGGGACCAGGGCTAATTGGTCGCATCAATAAAAAAATCCTGTCAGTATAAACTGACAGGATTTTTAATATGGTAAGCTAAAATACTTGCTGAACAAGTTTGCTATTTTTAATTAAATGTAGTAGGTAATTGGGGCAGAAGCCTGATAATTACTTGGTCAAATTAGCTAAAACTTCGTTGTTTTTAGCAATTTGGCTATTTTTAGATTCTTTTGAGCGGCTGCCTGGTTCCAGGTTAGTAGCCAGTTTTAAGTGTTGTACTTCTAAACGAGAAACAGTTTTGTTTCTTCTGTCTTTTCTTTTTAAACGTGTAACGCCCATGGCAAATTTTATTTAATCGTAAATCCTGTGAGGTCGAGAGCGGATTCGAACCGCTGTAGAAGGTTTTGCAGACCTCTGCCTAGCCACTCGGCCACCCGACCATTCGTTTTAAATGGAGTGCAAAAATAATAATTAATATTTCACCAGCAACATTTATTTGTACCTTTTTCTGTTAAGTTCTGAACAAAATAGCGCTGTAGCGATCCCCACATTTAAAGATTCCGCGTTTCCCACACGCGGAATTGTGATAGCTTCGCTAATAAGTTGTTCAATATCAGGTCGCAATCCATTGCCTTCGTTGCCCATTACAATTAGCCCTTCTTCGCCAAAATTTGTAGTATAAATATTTTTACCATTCAGTAATGCACCATAAATTGGAAGTGGCAATGTGGTCAACAAATCTGTCAAAGTGGTATAATGCACTTTAACACGTGCCAACGAGCCCATAGTAGCCTGCACTACTTTAGGGTTGTAAGCATCAACAGTATCGGTAGAGCAGATGATGTTTTCAATACCAAACCAATCTGCTGTACGGATGATGGTGCCTAAGTTTCCAGGGTCTTGTATACCATCCAGTACTAAGGTGAACTTTTGTTTAATATTCTCTAATACAACAGGTGTGTAATCAGGTACTTGCACTAAGGCTAATGCATCTTGAGGTGTGGTGAGGCCAGTGATTTTTTCTAATTCAGCTACTGTAATTTCCTGAAAATTTAGTTTCTTTGGTATTTTAGGCAATTTAGCCGCTATAGCTGGTGTATAAAAAAGGGTTTGAATAGAATATGGTGATGTGATGAATTCGGCAACCGATTTATAACCCTCAACTACAAAAAGCTGGTGTTCGCGGCGAAACTTTTTATGTTGTAAGGATTTAATTAAACTGATCTGAGATTTTGAAAGCATACCTGGGTACTACGTTAAATGGCCTTACAATATTAAGTATTCTTTTCCTCTTACTGGTAAGCAGTTGTAGCTTAACACGCCGGCTGGATGATAACCAGGCACTGGTGCGCAAGTTAAAATTGCAGAATGTAGACAAAGAATTTTCTGAACAAGCTTTAACCTATGTTGATCGTCAGCAGCAACCTAACAACTGGATCAACCTGCAATTATATCTCACTTTCAATAAAAAAGGCAAGAATAACATTGGCGAACCACCATCCATTTTAGATAGTAACCTGGTAGAATATTCACGTATGCAGATAGAGCACTTTCTGCGTAACAAAGGTTATTTAAAGGCAAGAGTAAGCAGTGATATACAAATACGAAAGAAAAAAGCTAAGCTAACCTTTACAGCTGATGAAGGTCCGCTTTTTAGAATAAGAAGTATTCAGGATAGCATAGGCGACTCCAATGTGCGATTGTTGTACCGCATTAACCGACCACGTTTTTCACACGTACAGCCTGGTGGCCGTTTTGATACCGACAGCTTGGCTTACGACCGTGATGAGTTTTATCAAATCATGAAACGTAACGGGTACTATGATTTTTATCGTCAATACATTAACTATAACTATGATTCTACCTTTAACAATAAAGTAGTAGATATCAAGACAGTTATCGATAACCCAGACGGTAAGGCACATCATCCTACTTACAAAATCAACAACACACTGATTACTATATCTAATAGCGCTGGGCGTAGCACAGGTAAAGCAGATACTATACAGGTTGATTCACAATTTCGTTTTGTTGATTACTCCCATAAATTTCATCCTGAATCGGTTACGCGTTATGTGTTTCAGAGAAAAGGAGACCTTTATAATATTGATCAGCAATCATTAACTACATCGCGCTTATCGGAACTCAATGTATTCCGTAACGTACCCAATCCTGTATATATTAAGTTGCCCGATAGTGTAAATCGGAAACTGGACAGCCGTATTGATATTATTCCATTAAAGCGAATGTCTGATCGGGTAGAAGCAGAGTTTCTGTTTAACAGTGGTCGGTATGGTTATAACTTGGGTAACACTTTTACTGATCGTAATATTTTTAAACGGGCAGAGGTATTACAAATTAAGTTAAACTGGAGCGTATTATTTGATAATGCCAATACAGCTACAGCAGGCAGTATCGAAAATCAAGATTTTAAGATAGGAGCTAACTTAGTATATCCGCGCATTATTGCACCTTTTAATGTACCTACTTTAGGCAAATATGGTGTTCCGCATACTACTTTTTCATCCAGTTTGCAGCTATTTTATCAAAAAGGCTTGGTAGAACGCCGCAGTTTTATCAATTCATTAACGTATGATTGGGTGGAAACAGCTCGTAAACAGCATACACTTACGCCAATAAGTATCGAGTTTTCTAACGGAACTATTGATCCAATAGCTAAATCTACATTACTCAGCCAAAATCGTTACTCTTATATCTACCTGATTGGCCGAACCGTATATACGGCAAGTAGCCAATATACTTTTCAGTTGAATGCCAATAAGCTAAACACTTTAGGTAACTTTACTTATTTCAGAGGCTTTATAGATGTTGGTGGTAATACCTTAAGTTTGATTAGTAAAGTTTTAAATACTAAGCGAGATACAGCAGGTCAGCGTACGCTATTTGGATATGCCTTTGCACAATATGCCAAGGCTGAAGTCGATCTACGTTTTTACCGTTACTTAGGTGGAAATGAGCGACAGTTTATATTCCGTATAAACCCAGGTATAGGCATACCTTACGGTAATAGCAATCAGCTAATTTTTGAAAAGAATTATTATGCAGGTGGGGCTAATGATATTCGTGCTTGGTTACCGCGAACCTTAGGTCCCGGACAATTTAATCGGGCTGTATATCCTGATAGCACAACACGCAACCGTTTAAAGTATCTGGATCAGTTTGGTGAAATTAAAATTATTGGTAATGCTGAATACCGGTATAAACTGGCTGATAACTTTTTTGGCACTAAGCTAAAAGGTGCCACTTTCGTTGATTTTGGTAACGTATGGCGTTTGCACGAAACCAGTGACAATCCAGGCGGGCAGTTCCGGTTTGATAAGCTGTTTCAATCTACAGCTATTGGTATTGGTACAGGATTACGGTTTGATTTAAGTTACTTTATTTTCAGGTTTGATGCAGCCTTTAAGCTAAAAGACCCACAATTTAGTGGTGCCGACCAGTGGGTGCTAATAAAGCATTTTGATGAACTCTTCCACACCGGAAGTTTTAAAAACACTTACGAAGACAGTCATAATGAAACTTATCGATTTATGCAGCTCAATTTTGGTATAGGTTTACCTTTTTAACTTTTTTGTAATTATATATCTAAAGCAATTAAGGCCTTATCCTCGTAGTTTATCTAGCAAATTACTTAGCTGGTCTGCTTCCTGCTCTGTAATGTTCTTTTTTAAGAGATCGGCTGTTTTAAAAGAATTGTCCATCTGGTTTAATACATCCAATCCTTTTTCACTGATACGAATGTCTACTGCACGCCTATCATGATTGTTCGTACAACGTGATACCAATTCTTTTTGAACCAGACGATCAACAATACGCGAAGCATCAGACATTTTATCTAACATACGTTCTTTAAGCAAATTTACGGTAGCTGGTTTCGGGTATTGCCCACGCAATATACGTAGCACGTTAAATTGCTGACTGGTTAGGTTGTATTTTTCAAATTGGGAGCGTAGCTGGTTTGCCATCCAGCTATACGTATAAGAAAGATTTATAACAACTTTATGATAACTATCTTCAAATTTATCGCTTTGTATTTCTTTCTCGATTTGCATATATTATAATATAGGTTAACAGGCAAATATGTTTATTTCTTTTTAATTACTTTAACACATTTAGGCCGTCCAAAGTTCCACGGACAATGCAAACATTTGTTTTTGCAGCAGTGACCTCGTTTTAAATGGTACTCGCGTGTAAATACATAATTACCATCCGCATTGATATAATAGTCAATTTCTGCTTTCAACATTTAATTTAGAGCCTTAACAGTTAGTTGATTATCAAAATAGCTTTTCAGGTGACTGCCATCACCATGTAGAGTCCAAATTTGTTTTGGAGAAACTTGCTCAACAGTATATAAAATATTATCCCAGTCAGCATGGTCTGATATAAATAAAGTATCCTGCTGGTTCACCTGTAAATTTTTCCAGCCCGAAGCGAATATACGCTTCACACCAGTAGCTCGTAAATAACTGTCAAATGTAAAAGGAGGTACTAGGTAAACATACTCATCCTGTGTTTTCATGAGTTTTCGGTTATACATTTGGTAGTTACCTACAGCATAGCCTAATTGTTCATAAATTGTATTTATAGGTGCAATACGATGATGTACAAGTACTTTCTTGTTTGGAGCATATTCACTGATTAGTTTAATCAAACGTTGAGCTTTGCCTAATCCATATGCACCTAATAAAATGTTACTCTCAATTTCCTTTAGCTTTTTTATCTCTTCAACAGGGTCGGGGTGTTTGATAGCAGGATTGCCAAAAGTACTTTCGGTAATTAGTACATCTGCTTTTATCCATTCAATAGGTTCGCAGGTAGAGTCTGGCTGTAGCTTGTAGTCACCGGTGTATAAATAAGTAATACCCTCATAATGCATAACAACCTGAGCCGAGCCTAGTATATGGCCAGCAGGTATAAAGAAAATTTTTACTGCGCCTATTGTAAATGATTGATGCCATTTATATAAATGAAACTGGCCACCAGCGTTTTTACTGTAACGCAGTTGCATAAAACGTGCTGTAGCCGGCGTGCAATATACCTGCCGATTACCAGCCACAGCATGATCGGCATGCGCATGCGAGATAACTGCGTGTTGAACAGGTTGCTGTGGATCTAAGTAGAAATCACCGTAACGGCAGTATAATCCATGATCATCAAATACCAGGAAGTCGTCTAAAATCATGATAGGGTACTAGCTTTAGCTAAAAACTGTTCATGTAATGCTAGTACCTGCGGAATAACAAGCTTTGAGTTATCATTACAAATAGTGAAATTAGCTAATTTTATTTTGTCATCCTCCTGCATTTGTTTAGCATTACGGCTTTCTGCTTCTGTTTCGCTAATCCGATCACGCTGCATAACCCGGTTGATGCGCATTGTTGTGGGGGCTGTTACTACTATCGTAAAATCGCAAGCTTGGTTTGAACCACTTTCAAAAAGCAAAGCGGCTTCCTTCAATAGATATGGTGCTTGGTTTTGCTGTGAAGCCCAGCTATCAAATGCCCTAAATACGGCAGGATGTACCAGAGCATTCAGTTTTTGTAGCTCTACCTCATTATTAAATACAATGCCTGCTATATATTTTCGGTTTAAACTGCCATCAGGCAGGTAGGCTGCAGAACCAAATGTTTGCATAAGTGAGGCTATAAGTTCTGGATCGGCAGTCATCACGTTTTTGGCATGTACATCTGCATAGAATACAGGTATGCCAAGCAGTTCAAAAACTTTACTAACGGTGGTTTTTCCACTACCTATATTCCCTGTTATGCCAATTTTTAGCATATTATTTTTTAATTAAAAAATCAATGTTTTGCGGTTCAATGCTTACAATGTTACAGTAGGCAGGCGCATGTGTTATTTTAACAGGAAGCACACTATAGCCATATTGCAGATAAAAGTTTAAATCTGCGGTGGCTTCAAAAAAATCTTCATCTATTTCAGCATAGCGACTTAGCGGCGTGGTAAATGTTACTTTAACTCTTTGCGGAAAGACTTTTATATTATCGTAATGCTGATTGTTAATGATCTTGACGGGTACGCTTAGAACCTTTTCTGTAAACTCCTCAACGGGAATATGAACCTGAACAGTCTTCGGGTAAAAATTAATATTGGCTTCTTTGGTCGCTTGCAAATTTATATTAGCATCTATTGTATTACTAATATTCTGTAGTTTCAAGGTATCTGTTTTCCAACTGGTAATTTTATCAATCAAATTAGTTGGCCCATTTAAAATAATGTAAGCTGGTTTAACAACTATTCTGCTCGAATTTTTATATTGTGACTGATACTTAATGTTTAAAACAGGCTGTACCGGAACTTTTTTACTCAAGCGATTCGTAAAATCAAAATACAGCGTGTCTGGATCAATTGCTATAACCTTTTCATTTTGGTTGTGCTGCGTATTGATTTGAGCCAATTGAGTATTTAGTGCAATATAATTGCTATGCTCTAGGGTATGCAGGTCAACATACACGGGCTGTATGTCGGGGCTTATTTTTGAAAGTAACATTTGCCAGCCATTCCCTTGTACGGTTACAATAGCGGTATCTGACTGCAGAGACCGAAACGCTCTTTTCAGTGGTGTGTTTTTAAAGCTGATAACTTTTTTCGAGGTGAAGTTATAAGTACTGGATAGGGTAGCAAATACCCAAGCCACCATAGCTACCAGCAGGCAGGTAATAAAAGCGGTGAGCCGCCTGCGTTCAGATGCAGATAGTTTTACCAGTGCCATAATTTTTTACAAGGATGAGTAAAAGTAAAATGCCGCTCCGTAAGTTGCAAACGGAACGGCATTTCAGCTGAATATTGTAGCGTTAGTTAAGCTTTAGTTTCAACAGAGGTGGTGGTAGTGTTTAATGCTTTTGATGCATCTAGTGAAATGGCCGATTTATCAAACTTTACATTTACACCTTTATCAATCTCGATTACAAAATGCTTTTCAAATACTTCAGCTACACGGCCGTGTATGCCTGAAGTGGTAACAACTTTGTCTCCTCTTTTTAATTCATCCACATATTTTTTCTGATCCTTTTGCTTTTTTACCTGCGGACGAATCATGAAAAAATAAAATACCACGATAATCAGAATCATCGGTACAATACCGCTGCCGAGAATACCGCCGCCTGCTGCCTGCAATAAAATAGTTGCTGTCATTATAAAAGTTATTTTTTGTTAGGGTCAATTACTTCACCGGTTAAATGTACCATGCTTTGTGCTGGTATAGTGTTAGCCGTTACCGTGATCATTTTATCTTGCTGGCCGGTTTTACCAATGCTATTAAAAGTTACCTTAATGGTGCCTTTGTCGCCAGGTTTTGTAGGTTCCTTTGGCCATTCAGGTCTGGTACAGCCGCAGGTAGCCACCGCATCAGTAATAATTAAAGGTGATTTTCCATTATTGGTAAAATCAAAAGCATAAGTTACTTTATCACCTTGTTTAATTTTGCCAAAATCATGTACCTCATGTTCAAATTTAATAACCGGAGCTAAAGCCGGATTAACTTTTGTGGAAGCAGAAGTTGATGCAGAGTCACCACCGTTTTGCTGGTTAGTAGTGGATGATTGACAAGCCGCCAACGTGCCGGCCAGTAAAGCAATTACAATCAGATTTCTCATTTTTATTCAATTAAGCCACGGCCCGTTTTCCGTATTTTATGCTGTTCTTTCAATTCAAAAAGGATTTTATCTAATATACCGTTGATGAAAGAATTACTTTTAGGTGTACTAAATTCCTTTGCAATTTCAAGATACTCATTAATGGTAACTTTAACCGGAATAGAGGTAAAGTTAATAAATTCTGTAATGGCCATCTTCATCAGCAAAGTATCCATCATAGCAATACGTTCAGGTTCCCAGTTCTGGGTTTTATTGCTAATTAATTCCTGATATTCTCCGTCATGCCGTATAGCTTGTTCAAACAGATTTACAATAAAATCCCGGTCTTCAACCCAATTGCCGGTAATTTCAGCAAGTTTATTTTCTTGCGGGTTATCGTGCGAAAAGTTTTTGAACGTTTTGGCAATTAAAGCTTGTAGCACATCTTTATCAACCGGCCAGAAAATAAATTTATCTTCAAAAACTTGTTCGGCCAGAGATGATTTCAAAATCACCTTCTTAAAGATGTATTTGATAATGTCTTTATCGGTTTGCAAAGTATCATCTGTTTTTTTTAGATATGCTTTGTAATCATCAGAGTTTTTGAGTGCTGTAAATAATGTTTTAGCTAGTTCCGGATCAAAATCCCAAGATACTTTGTATTTCTTGATAGCCAGGTTGTACTCTTTGTTGGCATGTAGCGAAGTAATAAACCGGTTCTCAATAATTTTAAGATTAGGGTTTAAATCTTCAGCAGTAGGTAGGTGTTTGTTGGCTCTCTCGGCTGCATCATTATGAGCGTAGTGGATTACCTCATCAATCAGCGATAGCATCCAGATGTACATCTCATATACCTTATCAATGTTCTGCAGTAAATTCTTTTCGTGCAGTTTTACATCTTTTTGGTCTGTTTGATGATAGGCGTATAAAGCTTGCAATACTTTAACCCTGAGGTGTCTTCTGTTTAACATTTACAAGAACGATTTTAGGATGCGCAGTAAAAATTTCAATCAATGCTGTTGATTTTTGCCTAGTTAACAGCAACTAGTATGATTTGTTCAAATAATTACTAATTCATAGCTTGCGTGGTAAAACAAAGTTGATTATGCCATATTTAGCTTAACAAACAATGTTGTACTATGAAAGCAGAATAAATAATGTTTTGCTCAATGCGCTGCAAAAGTAACATTTTTACTTTTCCACTCAATACCAAAAGAAGTAACATTTTAACAAACAGCTTTGCCATACCGCATGTTGCCGAAGCAAGACTGTAAACCTGTATAATTACTCTATCTTTGTTGCTATTGAATATGAAAAGTCTGGCTTACCTAAATAAGTTTTTTTATAAATATCGCTGGCGGCTTATACCGGGTGTATTGTTTGTCGTTATCTCCAATATTTTTGGTGTGCTGCCTGCACAGGTTATCCGGGTCGCTTTTGATTTGGTGGCTGAGAATATTCAAATTTATCACCTGTATGCAGGTTTTAGCCGTCAAACTGTTATATACGAAATTTTTGGTTCCAGTCTGTTGCTTTTCGGCGTATTAGTACTGGTACTTTCTTTGTTGCGTGGTTTGTTTTTGTTTTTCATGCGCCAAACCATCATTTTAATGTCGCGGCACATTGAGTACGATTTGAAAAATGAAATTTATCAACATTATCAGGAGTTATCATTAGCCTTTTACCGGCGTAACAATACCGGGGATTTAATGAACCGAGTTACGGAAGACGTAAGCCGCGTGCGTATGTATTTGGGGCCTGGTATTATGTATTCTATTAACACGATAGTACTTTTTGTGTTAACGGTTTACGCCATGCTGAGCGTTAATACCCGTTTGGCCTTTTTTTCTTTACTACCTATGCCTGTGCTTGTACTGAGCATCTATTATGTAAATAATATTATCAACCAGCGCAGCGAGCGCATACAGGAAAGGTTATCTTCTCTTTCCAGCTTTGTGCAGGAAAACATATCAGGTATCCGTGTAATCAAATCGTATGTACGGGAAGCTTTCGTTAGCCAGGAGTTTGCTGTTGAGAGTGAAGATTACAAAACCCAATCTATGGCGTTGGTAAAGGTACAAGCTTTGTTTTATCCGATGATGCTACTGCTGGTAGGATTAAGTAATGTGCTGATTATCTATATTGGTGGTATAGAGGTCATGAAAGGTAACATCACCTCGGGTAATATCGCCGAGTTTGTGGTGTATCTGAATCAGTTGATGTTTCCGGTAATGTCATTAGGGTGGGTAACTTCGTTGGTACAACGTGCGGCAGCATCACAAAAACGAATTAACGAGTTTCTGCATGCACAGCCTGAAATACAATCACCTAATGTACAGCCGCAGGCTATTGCTGGTGGCATTACCTTTAATAAGGTAAGCTTTACTTATCCGGATACCGGGATTAAAGCCTTACAAAATGTGTCTTTTCAAGCTGAAGCAGGGCAGATGGTGGCGATAATTGGACGTACAGGTTCTGGTAAATCAACTATTGCTAACCTGATTATGAGGATGTACGATTGTACGCAAGGAGAAATCTTGATTGACAATACTCCGTTAAAGCAAATAAACTTGAACAGCTATCGTTCACAAGTAGGTTTTGTACCGCAGGAAGTTTTCTTGTTTTCAGATACCATTGCTAACAATATTGCTTTTAGCGCTGATGTACTGGATATGGCTAAAGTTGAGCAGGCTGCTAAAGATGCCGCGGTGTATAACAATATTATAGAACTGGAAGATAGCTTTGCAACGCTGATTGGCGAAAGAGGGATTACATTATCGGGCGGGCAAAAACAACGCGTATCTATTGCCCGGGCTATTATTAAGGAACCTCAAATATTAATTTTTGATGATTGCCTTTCAGCCGTAGATACCCGTACAGAGGAAGAGATCTTGAGTAACTTGGGTCGGTTAATGAAAGATAAAACCAGTATTATTATTGCTCACCGTATTTCAACTATTCGAAATGCCGATAAAATTTTGGTGATGGATGAAGGTTGTATTGTGGAACAAGGTAACCATGAAGACCTGATGCAACAAAAAGGCGTTTACTTTGAGCTTTACGAAAAGCAATTATTGGAAGAGCAGGAGAGTGCAGGGTAAGTAAGTCTATCATCTAGCATTGAAGAAAATGTATGTAAAATTCTTTCTATAAACTACCAAATGAACTAAGCCATATCGTAGTTTATAGAACATATATTTATTTGATGTATATTAAACATGTTAATATATTATTAACAGTTAAAAATATTTTCCACATTAGTAAAATTGTTATTGTCAATATTGAAAATTGTCTATATTTATGCAATCAAACTAAAACAATACACTTTATATGGGAGATTTTGATAATAGAGAGCGGGATGAAGTTTTTTCGAAGAAGGTAAGAGCCGGGAAAAGAACTTATTTTTTTGATGTAAAAGCCACACGTTCAAACGACTATTACATCACGATTACAGAGAGTAAGAAGCGTTTGGAAGATGGGTCTTTCGTGAAACACAAAATCTTTTTATATAAAGAAGACTTTGAAAAATTTGCCGAAGGTTTAAAAGACACGGTAGATTATATCAAAGACCATCAGGAAGTAACTGAAAAACGTTACGAGTATAACGAGTTATCAGAAATAACCAAAGCAGCCGGCGTTGCTGGTGCTGAAGAGGACTTTTCTTTCTAATTTATAAACCTAGAATTCAGAAGCAAAGCCCCGTCTTAACCAGACGGGGCTTTTTTATTTTCAATATAAAAGCTTGTATATGATTATTAATTGCAGCAATGCTAAATATGCATAATAGATACGGCAACAGTAAAGTAGATAATAAGTCCGGTTACATCTACTAATGTGGCTACGAAGGGAGCCGAAGAGGTGGCTGGGTCTAAACCTAATCGTTTAAGTAAAAGGGGCAACATGGAACCTGCTAATGACCCCCACAATACAATACCTATTAAAGCAATACCTACTGTAATACCCACTTGTAACCAATGAGGGCCATAGATATTGCTAAACAGTGTCCAGATGTAAATACGGCAAAAGCCGATTACACCTAAAGTTACCCCCAAGAGTAATCCGGAAAGTATTTCACGGCGCATTACTCGCCACCAATCTGCTACAGTAATTTCGCCTAAAGCCATTGCTTGAATAATCAGGGTAGAAGCTTGAGATCCGCTGTTGCCGCCACTTGATATAATTAAGGGCACAAACAAAGCTAATACTACCGCTTTCTTGATAGGCTCTTCAAAAAAACCCATAGCCGTAGCCGTTAGCATTTCGCTTAAAAATAAAATGATCAGCCAACCAACCCGCTTTTTAACCAATCGTAACAATGGAATATCAAGATAGGGCTCATCAAGGGCTTCCGTACCACCAATTTTCTGAATATCTTCAGTATATTCTTCATTGGCAATCCACAAAATATCATCTACCGTAACAATACCCAACAGAATATCATGTTTATCAGTAACAGGCAAAGCCACCCGGTTATTCATCCGGAAAACGTTAATGGCTTCTTCCTGAGGGTCATTAACATTTAATGCAATCAGGCGTTTATCCATCAAATCGCTGATTTTTGTGGCCGGATCAACCAACAAAATTTCACGAATACGAATATCATCCAGTAAAACACCATTATCATCAATCACATAAAGCACATCAATGGTTTCTGAGTTTTTACCGTAACGCCTGATGTGTGATAGTACTTTAACGACATCCCAGCTTGCTTTTACAGCAATGTAATCAGGAGTCATCAATCGGCCTACACTGTCTTCCTCATAGCCTAGCAATGATAAAGCTTGCTTACGATCATCAGGGGGTAAATGTAAAATAAGGTTTTTCACCGTATCCCCATGCATTTCACTAAACAGGGATGTACGATCATCCGGCGGAAGTTCGTTAATCAGTTCGATAATTTTGGGACCGGATAACTTTTTTAGCAGGCGTTCTTGAGTAGGGAAATCGAGAATACGAAAAACATTTACCGCACGATTGAGCGATAAGGTTTCCATGAATAAAGGGGCATGTTCAGGTAGTTCATCAATTAATTGCTCTACGTCCGATATGTTCAGGTTGTTCAAATAGTTGCGCAACTCTTCATGTTGATTGTTTTCCAGCAATAGTTCTATTTGTTCAACCATTTCTTCCATAGTCAGCCCTCGTTTTACATGTGATTAAATAAGTGATGCGTTTTTCTAACGCCCGCAAAAGTCGTTTATTTTTTCAAATTTCAAGGCAGATTTTGTGTTATCTTTGCGGGAATTTTTGGTGAAAGGGTAAGTGGCTGATTGAATTAGGAAAGTTAGGCAGGTAAAAACATTATTACACGCTTGTTCAATCTCAAATTCATTAGCTGTTTAACACAATTAACCACTTAACTTAATAACTACTCAATTAAATATAATGGGTTTACAATGTGGTATTGTAGGTTTGCCAAATGTAGGCAAATCCACGCTTTTTAACTGTTTATCAAACGCGAAGGCTCAGGCAGCTAACTTTCCGTTTTGTACTATCGAGCCAAATGTTGGGGTAATTACCGTACCCGACGAACGGATAACTAAATTAGCTGAACTGGTAAACCCTCAGCGTGTTGTACCGAATGTAATTGAGATAGTAGATATTGCAGGTTTGGTAAAAGGAGCCAGCAAAGGCGAGGGGCTCGGTAACCAGTTTTTGGGTAATATACGTGCTACTAATGCTATTATCCATGTGCTGCGTTGTTTTGATAACGACAATGTAATACACGTAGATGGCTCGGTTGACCCTATACGGGATAAAGAAATAATTGATACCGAGTTACAACTGAAAGACCTGGAGTCAGTTGAAAAGAAAATACAGAAAGTAGAGAAAGCTGCCAAAACCGGTGGTGATAAAGATGCTAAGAAAGCATTTGAGGTACTCACTATTTACCGTGAGCACTTGATGAGCGGCAAATCGGCACGTACGGCTGCTGTGAGTGAAGAAGATAAAGAACACATAGCTGACTTATGGCTGCTTACCGCAAAACCGGTACTGTATGTTTGTAATGTAGACGAAAGTGCAGTAAATACCGGAAACGCTTATGTGGAACGTGTGCGCGATGCCGTAAAAGAAGAAAATGCCGAAGTGCTGATTATTTCGGCACAAATTGAATCGGAGATTGCTCAACTGGAAACTTATGAAGAACGCCAGATGTTCCTGGATGATTTAGGCTTAGAAGAATCTGGTGTAAATAAGCTGATTAAAGCAGCTTATCACCTTTTGAATCTGGCTACCTACTTTACGGCTGGGGTTCAGGAAGTACGTGCCTGGACTATTACAGAAGGTTTTACAGCACCGCAGGCTGCCGGCGTTATCCATACCGATTTTGAAAAAGGTTTTATCCGTGCTGAGGTAATCAAGTATGAGGACTTTGTGAAATATGGTTCAGAAAACGCTTGTAAAGAAGCCGGTAAATTAAGCGTGGAAGGTAAAACCTATGTGGTAGCTGATGGTGATATCATGCACTTCAGATTCAATGTATAATTAAAAAAGAAGTAGCATACAAAATTGAAGGTTAAGGCACAATAAACCAGGTACTAAATTTTATTATTTCTACATTCTGTATTTATGCCTCTAAACAATATATTTGCAGGCAAAATACCAGCACCCGTAGTTCAATGGATAGAATGTCAGATTCCGGTTCTGATGATAGGGGTTCGAATCCCTTCGGGTGCACAAAAGGCTTATTCCTTGTAATAAAAAAGGTACATACTAGATAAAGCTCCCAATTTAGGGGAGCTTTTTTTATTAAGTAGATATTGAATTTGAAAAGATCATAATTTTATCAGCTTTACAACTACTATAATCTCTCATTGTTTCTCAAGATTAACCATTAAGCAATCTCACCCAATTTGGGTGATTGACGAATATGGGTTTGTAGATTAAATTTGACTTAAATAAAATCTATTAAACCAAAAGTTAATTATGAATTCAGTAACTATTTATAATAAGACTCCCAATTATGCTTGGGTGACAATTTATGGATCAGCAGGCAATCAGCTATCTGCAACTTGCGTTCCGCCAAATAATAGTACAACACTTACACAAAGTAATTTTACTCGGAATTACTTGGCTGAAAGAGACAAAGTTCGTGGTGAAGTAAAGCCACTTGGCAACACGGATTGTAGTAATCTCAATAACATCTACGACACGGAAGCTAAGTTTTTTATGGTTGATGGTGATGAGAATTATTTTTCGCTAAACCAAGGAGATGGTAATTTCTATTGGGATGTCAAAAACTCATGAGACTGATAAGGAGTGCTCTCAAGTTAACGTAATATTAAAAAATTAAGGCAACATGGCAGAAACAATTGAAATTATAAATAATGCATCGCAAAGCATATGGATTACGATATATGATGTCGCTAAAACTCAACATTTAGACTGGGGGTGTATTAATGGTACCTCTAGCCGGATGTTTGCTGCTGGTCAGTATACGTTGGGCAGTTATTATCATGTGCGTACAGAGGTTAAAGAAAGTGCTCAATGCGGAGGAAAGACTATTTGTGACACATCCATTCAAATAAGGTGTACCACTCATAACGTTGTAGGGCTGTATTGTCAAAGCGACGGCACTAACTGCTGGCTTAAACAAGAGTAACAAAATAATTCAATAAAGACTTAAGGCTTTACTTTTAATAACCTCATATCGCAATTAAAGCATCTATTTTGAACGTAGATGCTTTTTTGTTGCGGTTAAGTTGAACAGTGTTTTGAATTGATAATTGTCTGAACATCATTTGAAATATCTTTAAATAAAAAAAGCTTTCATATGAGTTACGGCTTTACAGTCGATGTTGATGGAATGCGGTCAGCTAGATACATAAGATCGAGTCAGCTATCCGCTTAATTACAAATCATTTGAGGCCACAGGAGGTATTAAAGGCAACTTCTAGTTACTAATCGATGCCATTAAAAGTGTAGGAGAAGACACTTTCTTTAGCTTTTGAATTTTATATAATTTAAGTACTCCGGGAAAAGATACTGCATTTAACCGCTGAGTTCTCACTGATAAACAATAACGTTTTATTGAAGAATATGTCGTGAATCTGAATGCCACGTAGGCAGCTATATGTGCCGGCTACAGCAAACCCACGGGCCGGCATATCGGTGCCGAGAACTTGTCAAAACCTTATATTCGAGTTTATATCAAAAGTCTATTGGAAGAAAAAGCTATGAAGTGGGAGGAGGCGGTAAAGCTTGTCGGTGGTGTTGGCAAAAGTTCTTAAACGCTTATCTCACCATTCGCAAGGTGAAGCATACCTTAAAATTTAAAAGTGCATTGTTGTTAATAATTGCAATATTCAATATAGATTCTTTTAGCAGTTCACGATTTGTAACAGCATAACAAAACTAAATATTTTTTACAACCGCGTTCTGGTATTCAAAACATGTTCTTATCAGTCAAGAACACATTCTTTTTGCTCAATCTATATTTTCATTATATTGCCAGCTTCAGCTATACGTGATGCTTGCACAGTTATAATTTGCCGCAATAACATGTGTACAGTATAGGTATTAACATAGGTTAATACTTAAGTTTTAACCTGAATTGATTATGCAATACAATGCTCAGCCTGCTACAAAGCCACATTATCCAATACTAGATGGCTTACGTGGCGTAGCCGCTATTACAGTTGTGGCTTTTCACATTTTCGAAACGCACTCTACCAGTCACCTCGATCAGGTTATTAATCATGGCTATCTGGCAGTAGATTTCTTTTTTCTGCTTTCCGGATTTGTTATTGGTTACGCTTATGATGATCGTTGGCATAAATTGACTATCGGTGATTTCTTCAAGCGTCGGTTGGCAAGGTTGCAACCTATGGTAATTATAGGGATGATTATAGGTGCAGCTTTGTTTTACTTTCAGGGTTGTGAACTTTGGCCAGGCATACAGCATACCCCTGTATGGAAAACGTTGTTGGTTATGTTGGTAGGTTGCACGCTGATACCTTTACCTATATCGGCAGATATACGTGGCTGGCAAGAAATGCACCCACTTAATGGTCCGGGTTGGTCGTTGTTTTTTGAGTATATAGCCAATATATTATATGCACTTTTTATCCGAAAGTTTTCTAAAACAGCTTTAACCATTCTGGTCGTGATTGCTGGTATTGCGTTGGTAGAATACGCAGTAAACAGTAAAACAGGTGATGTAATTGGCGGCTGGTCGGTAAATGCTGAACAACTGCGTATTGGTTTTACCCGTTTAACATTTCCATTTTTTGCCGGATTGCTGCTTTCCAGAACAGCTCATTTAACCCGCATTAATCATGCTTTTTTATGGTGCAGTATATTACTGTTAATAGTGCTGATTATGCCCAGAATAGGCGGAGCCAAGAATTTATGGGCAAATGGCCTTTACGACTCATTAAGCATCATCTTGATGTTTCCATTAATCGTTTATCTGGGTGCAAGTGGCGATGTGACAGGTAAGTTCTCCTCCAAGTTGTGTAAGTTTCTGGGAGATGTATCGTACCCGATTTACATTACGCATTATCCGCTAATATATACTTATACAGCCTGGGTGAGCTGGCATCATGGTATCAAATTTCAGCAGGCTTGGCCAGTTGCCATTCTTACTATCGTAAGTGCTATTCTGCTCGCATACGCTTGCTTGAAATGGTATGATGAACCAGTAAGGCGATGGTTAAGAAAGAAGTTTGCGATTTGATAAACAATTATTAACCGGATTGTACGAGCGACTTTGCCAGTTAATAATTGTTTATGTTTAATAAATACATTGCTACTCTTCGGATGAAGTGGCTAACGATTGTTGCAAAAAGTTTAGCAGATGCTGGCTAAGTAAATCTGGTGCTTCACGAGATGGAAAATGGCCAACACCAGGCATCAAAACTCTTTCGAAAGGTCCTGTAAACTTTTCATGTACGTTTTCACTAACATACGGCGGGTTAACGCCATCTACTTCGCCTTGAACAAATAATGCAGGTAGTGAAAGCGTTTTTGTAGCTTTTACTTCTTTTTCCAATTTTTCACTTTTAGGGTCAGGTTCTGCCTCATCCCAACGTGAACGGTAAGAGTGTAAAGTGATGTCTACAAAATCCGGGTTTTGCCAGCTTTGAGCTACCTGTGCAAAAGTATCTTCACTAAACCAGCCTTTAGGCGACCAGTTTTCCCACATAATATGTGCAAAGCCCCTTGGGTCTTGACGAACCGCATCTGCCCCGCGTTTAGTAGCTTGAAACCAGTGGTACCATTCTAGTTGAGCGTGTTGAAAAGGTGGAGTCGGCATACCACCTAATCGTGGTGGAGTTGACAGCAATGCTATGCATTCAACCCGATCTGGCCAACCTACCGCCATAGCTTCCGCAATGTTCGATCCCCAATCGTGCCCAACAATGCTGAACTTTTTTATATCCAAGCTATCCATCAGCTCAATCATGTCGAAAGCATGAATACCGGAATTTCCAGTTCGTGGCGTACTTTTTTCATGAAAAGTAGTACTGCCAAACCCACGAAGCCAGGGAGCAATCACCCGGTAACCGGCTGCCATCAATGGTGGTATTACGTTATTCCACGTAGTCGCATTATCTGGCCAGCCATGCAGCAGCAGTACTACCTGGCTATCATCTCGACCTTGTTCCAGAAATGATATGTTTAATAATTTGGTTGAAGCATGTTGTATCATTGATTGTCGTATTATCAAGTATATTAAATGAGCTAATGCCTATTGTACATAATTAATTAAATACTTTGCTTTTTGTTTAATCGACGCGAAACTACAGCCCTAAACTGTTGTTCGATGGATAGGAGCACAATGTTTAAGGAGTGCTTCTGATTAATAATTTACAATGATGACAACAGCAACGGAACAATCACAGGCACGTACTTGGGTTCAGGAGAATTTACCTGAAATCGGTTTAGGCGGTGTAGCTATAGGTAATGAATTTGAGTATGTATCTGATGAAGAGGCGTACTCTACTTTACAAGCCGCATGGCAGGCAGGGGTACGCTATTTTGATGTTTCTCCATGGTACGGCCTAGGATTGGCCGAACGTAGATATGGACACTTCTTACATAATCAAAACCGGGAAGACTATTTCATTTCTTCAAAAGTAGGTAAGCTGTTGAAGGCTAGTAAAAACAATAAAGGCGCTGAGTACTTTCCGGAAGCGCATTCTCCAAATAACGTGGTTTTTGATTACTCGGCGGAAGGGGTGAGAAGATCAGTTGAAGATAGTTTGCAGCGTTTAGGAATAGACAGTTTAGATATAGTATTTGTTCATGATTTATCACCCGATAATAAATTGCTGGAAGGTAAGTGGCTGGAGCATTTTGCTATTGCCGAAAAAGGCGCATTCCCAGAGTTAACCCGTATGCGTGAAGAAGGCTTAATCAAAGGTTGGGGATTAGGCGTAAACAGTCCGGAACCTATCTTGAAAACTATACAAGTTGCTCAGCCGGATGTATTTTTATTAGCTTCACAATACTCACTCATCGATCATAAAAATGCTTTAAACCAGGTATTCCCTGAAATCAAAAAAAACAACATGGCTTTGGTTATGGGTTCTAACCTGAATGCTGGCTTTTTGTCGGGAAGTGAACGTTATAATTATGATCCGAGTAAACCCATTCCGACCGAATACATAGCAAAGCGTGATAAGTTGCGAGAAATTTCTCAAAAGCACAATGTAGATTTACGAACAGCGTCTTTACAGTTTGCTTTATATCCTGACGTTGCCATTTCTGTAATTCCAGGTGCGCATACAGCAGCTCAGGTTATGGCTAATGTGCAATCATTGAAAGTAGAAATTCCAGAAGATTTTTGGCAAGAGTTAAAGCAGCAACGACTTATTGAAGAAAATGCTCCGGTGAGCTTTTCTTGATAAATAAAGCTTTGATTTTCAATATTAAATAAACATTTTAATAGTTACAAAGCGAACGAGCCTTCCAGGTACATATCTGAAAGGCTCCCTTGTTTTAAGGACTAAATAACATTGCTATTCAAATAGCCGATTATGAAAGATGCCCAAAATAAACCTCGAATTATTTGGCTTGTTGAATTAAGTAATTGTAGGAATTATTTCTAGCCCATTATGGTAATTATACTTTTGAAAAAGTTGATTTCGTAAGCTTTCACGTATCAATTTTAGCATTCATTAAACATTTTGCATGAGATAGGGGTTAATTTTATGACAAAAACATGGGGTTGTTTTTAGTTAACAAAATTAGTACACTAACCTAATACAATATAAAGTTAAAGCTGATGACTGATTCAAGCGGCCAAAAAAGGGTGATTATCACCAATGTATATCCAACGGTAGAAGAGGGCCGATTTCCGGCAAAAACAGTTATAGGCGAAGAGCTTACACTCTCGGCAGATATATTCAGCGATGGGCATGATGAAATTGCAGCAAGTGCTTATGTAAAGCATGCTAATGATGCCCAATGGACTGAAATTCCATTGACCTTTGTAATTAACGACCATTGGGAGGCCATTTTCAAAGCAGAAAAGATAGGTTTTTATGAGTTCCGGATAGAAGGATGGGTTGACCATTATACTACCTGGAAAAAGGGATTAAAGAAAAAATTTGATGCAGGCCAAGATATTGCTGTTGAACTTCAAATTGGGGTTGAATTGTTAGAGGAAGCTGCAACTGAAAACATAAACGATAAGCCCGAACTACTGACCTGGATTGATCAGTTTAAACAATCTAGTAGTCCTGAGCAAAGCGTTACCTTAGCGCTGAGTAAAGAAATTGCTAAGGTGATGTACAAGCATCGTCACCAAAACTTAGTTACGGTGTTTCCAATTACTTACCAGATAGAGGTAGAGCGTAAAAAAGCAGCTTATAGCACCTGGTATGAGTTATTTCCCCGTTCAGCCTCAGCAGAGCCGGGTAAGCATGGCAACTTCAAAGACGTAATAAAGCTACTACCACGTGTGGCCAAAATGGGATTTGATGTATTATATTTTCCACCTATACATCCCATCGGCGAAAAGAACCGGAAAGGAAAGAATAATTCTTTAACTGCAGGACCTGATGATCCGGGTTCACCTTGGGCTATTGGTAACCGTTTGGGTGGGCATAAGGCTATACACCCGCAACTAGGTACTTTGAAAGACTTTAAAGCTTTAATTCAAGAAGCTAATAAACTCAACATTGAAATTGCAATGGATATTGCCTATCAGTGTGCGCCCGATCATCCGTATGTGAAAGAGCATTCGCAATGGTTTAAATGGCGGCCTGATGGTACTGTTCAATATGCCGAAAACCCGCCCAAAAAGTATGAAGATATTTTGCCGTTCAACTTCGAAACCGATGACTGGCAAAACCTGTGGAATGAACTAAAAAGCGTAATTGATTATTGGATAGAAGCAGGGATACGTGTATTTCGGATTGATAATCCGCATACTAAAGCTTTCGGCTTCTGGCAATGGATGATTGGTGAGGTACGGAAAAAGAACCCGGAAGTATTGTTTCTGGCCGAAGCCTTTACTCGTCCGCGTATTATGGAGCGGCTGGCTAAAGCTGGTTTCAACCAATCATACACCTATTTTACCTGGCGCAATACCAAGCAGGAAATAGAAGAGTACATGACTGAGCTGACGCAAAGTGAAATGCGCTACTACTTCCGGCCTAATTTCTGGCCTAACACCCCCGACATATTACCTCCGGCACTTACCTTAGGTGGCGAAAATGCACATATTATGCGGGTTATTTTAGCCGGTACCTTATCATCCAACTATGGCTTGTATGGTCCGGTTTATGAATTTGGCATTAACGAGCCTCATGGTGTAAAGGAAGAGTATGTGGATAATGAAAAGTATGAAGTTAAGCATTGGGACTGGAGTGAGTACACCCGTATAGGTGAAATTATAACCCGCCTGAACCGCATACGTAAAGAAAATACTGCGCTGCATTCAACCTGGAATATCGAGTTTGCCGAAACCAGTAACGATCAAATTATCTGCTATGTTAAAGTAGATAAGCAAACCGGAAATAAGCTGATTGTAGTAGTAAATTTGGATGTATTTAATACCCAAAGTGCAAATGTTAAAATACCTTTACCTGAGTTAAACATTGGGTATGATGAACCTTATATAGTAAAAGATTTATTAAGCGGCAGCAAATACCAATGGGGCGAGTTTAACTATGTTGAGTTAAATCCTTATCAAATGCCTGCACATATTTTTAAAGTAGAAAAATTATAAACCATGCCTGAGAACATAACACCGATTGACGATAAATTACACTGGTATAAAGATGCCATTATATATGAACTTCATATCAAAGCATTCCGCGACGGCAATGGCGATGGTATAGGCGATTTTAAAGGCTTAATGGAAAAGCTGGATTACCTGCAAGACTTGGGGGTAACAGCTATCTGGCTGCTTCCTTTCTATCCGTCGCCGTTGAGAGATGATGGTTATGATATTGCTGATTATTACAATATTAACCCATCATATGGTGATGTGAAAGAGTTTAAAGTGTTTTTAAATGAGGCACATAAAAGAGGGCTGAAGGTGATTACAGAGTTGGTTATCAATCATACTTCCGATCAACACCCTTGGTTTCAGCGGGCGCGTAAAGCACCTAAAGGTTCTGATAAGCGAAATTACTATGTATGGACCGATGATCCTAAACAATACAAAGATGCCCGTATTATCTTCCAGGATTTTGAAGCTTCCAACTGGACCTGGGATCCGGTAGCTCAACAATATTATTGGCACCGGTTTTTTCATCATCAGCCAGATTTAAACTATGATAGCCCTATAGTACAAGAAGAAGTATTTAAAATACTGGATTACTGGTGCAAAATGGGTGTAGATGGCTTTAGGCTGGATGCCGTACCATACTTGTTTGAACGAGATGGCACCAATTGTGAAAACCTGCCGGAAACTCATGTTTTCTTAAAAAAGTTGCGTAAATATATTGATGATCGCTACCCTGGTACACTACTGCTAGCTGAAGCCAATATGTGGCCGGAAGATTCTGCTGCCTATTTTGGTGATGGCGATGAATGCCAGATGAATTACCACTTCCCAGTAATGCCACGTATGTTTATGGCTTTACAGATGGAAGATAAATATCCGATTACAGATATTTTCGACCAAACTCCAGAAATACCAAACACCTGCCAGTGGGCTATATTCTTGCGTAACCACGATGAGCTTACCTTGGAGATGGTGACCGATGAGGAACGTGATTACATGTACAAAGTGTATGTAAAAGATCCGAAAGCGCGTATCAACCTAGGTATCAGACACCGGTTAGCGCCATTGTTAGAAAATAACCGACGTAAAATTGAGTTACTAAATACATTGTTGTTCGCGCTGCCCGGTACTCCTGTATTGTATTACGGTGATGAAATAGGTATGGGCGACAACTTTTATTTAGGTGACCGTGATGGTGTGCGTACGCCAATGCAATGGGATGCCGACCGGAATGCCGGCTTTTCTGAAGCCAACCCACAGCGTTTGTACCTGCCGCTTATCTTAGATCCGCAATACCATTATGAATCGGTTAACGTAGATTTGCAATCCCAAAATACTTCTTCACTGTTGTGGTGGATGAAGCGTATTATCAGCACCCGTAAAAAATATAAAGCTTTTAGCAGGGGCGATATGAAATTCGTGCAAAGTGAAAACTCAAAGGTGCTGGCATTTACCCGTACCTATGAGGATCAAACTATGTTGGTGATCAGCAATCTGTCTCGTTTTACACAGCCAGTTGAATTGGAATTAAGTGCTTACAAAAGCTATGTGCCAGTAGAAATTTTAAGCCGGAACCGTTTCCCCGCCATTCGTGAAGATGCACCTTATTTCGTAACCCTTGGAGCTTATGCCAGCCAGGTTTTCCTGTTGGAAAATACACGTTCTGAATCACAGGATAATTCGCAGTTGCAAGATATTAAGCTAGACAGCTGGGAAGCGTTTTCAAGCCGCGAAGTTTTAGAACGATTCGAAAATCGAATTTTACCGGCTTACATGATGCGTATGCGTTGGTTTGGCGGTAAAAGTAGAGGAATAGAAAACGTTCATATTGTTGACCATGCTAAAATACCGCTAGAAGAGGGAAGCGCACATATCATACTAATTGAAGTATCTTATCGTGATGGATTACCTGATACTTACCAGTTGCCTGTAGCTTTTACTAAAGGACAAAATGCTTACAAATTACAGGAAAACTGCCCGCAATCGGTTATTGCTACCGTGAACATTAAGGGAGAAGAAGGAATACTGTATGATGCCATTTATGGTTTTGATTTGCAACAAGCTATCATAACCAATATGGGTAATCATAATGCTATTCCGCAATCGCAAGGCGAGCTTCTGTTTAAAGGAAACGAACAACTAAAACAGTATATAGCTGAAAATCCGCAAGCTAAACCTAAAGTGTTAGGCGCTGAGCAAAGTAATACTTCTATTACTTACGATGGTCAGTATTATCTGAAAATCTATCGTAAGGTTGATCGTGCTATTAACCCTGATGTAGAAGTTACTGAATTTTTAAGTCAGAAAGCTCAATTCAAGCATATACCGGAATTCATTGGCTCTATTGAGTGGAGTTTTGGTAAAGATACCATGGTATTAGGCATGATGCAGGAGCTGGTAAAAAGCAACAGCGACGGATGGGGATATATGCTTGAGCGGTTAGACGACTTTAATGAACAGCTGCTATCAAGTACTGATAATACCCAAATATCTACCGATTTATTGGGAGGCTTAACCAATCCTGTAAAATACGAGGAAATACCAGAAAGCTTGAAAGCTTTGCTGGATGGTAGCGTAGCTGAGTTGGTAAGATTGCTGGGCGAACGCACTGCCGAAATGCACGTTGCTCTTTCTTCAGATCATGAAGATCCAGCCTTTAAGCCAGAAGATTATTCATTGCATTACCAGCGTTCATTGTTTTCTTCATTGCAATCTTTAGTAAGGGTAGCTTTTCAGAGCCTGAGCAAAAACATCAAGCAGCTTACCGGTGAGGTTAGGGCAGAGGCTGAAGAAGTATTAGGTATGAAAGATGAGATTCTGGCTATCCTGAAAAAAATATATAGTCGCAAGATCGATGTAACTAAAATACGTATCCACGGCGATTATCATTTAGGTCAGGTATTATTCACCGGAAAAGACTTTTTAATTTTGGATTTTGAAGGTGAACCAGCTCGCAGCTACAGTGAGCGCCGTTTAAAGTATTCACCATTGCGTGACGTTGCAGGCATGATTCGCTCTTTCCATTACGCAGCATATGGCAGCTTGTTTTTAGATAATCAAATTAGAGAGGAAGATATCAATAAGCTGATTCCTTATGTAGAACAGTGGTATCACTACATGGCAGGCTTTTTCATGCAATCTTATCTGGATAAAGCTAAAGGACAAGCCTTTGTTCCAAAAGATGTTGAAGATTTAGATATTCTGTTACAAACATTCTTGTTGCAAAAGGCAGTTTACGAATTAAATTATGAATTGAACAACAGGCCAACTTGGGTGATGGTACCATTGAGAGGTATTAAGTCAATAGTAATGAAAAACCGATTGCAAACAGCACAACAACAGGCAAATGGAAGATTATAAAATTGAAGATGGACTGCAAACTGCAGAGGAAACACCCTGGTTCTCTTTGTTCTCGGATTTTGACATTACGTTATTTAAAGCCGGCAAACATTATCAGCTATACAATAAGTTAGGAGCACATCAGGTAGAGCATCAAGGCAAAAAAGGTACTTACTTTGCTGTGTGGGCTCCTAATGCTAAGTATGTATCGGTAGTTGGTAATTTCAATGCTTGGCAGCGAAACGATCATCCTATGCAGGTAAGATGGGATGAATCAGGTATTTGGGAAACATTTATACCGAATATAGCTGCTGGAGAATATTATAAGTACTTTATTGAATCGAACAATGGTTATCAAGTTGAAAAAGGTGATCCATACGCGTTCCAGTGGGAAACACCACCCCATACAGCAACGGTAACGGCTGATATAAGCTACACATGGGCCGATAAAACCTGGATGAGTAATCGTTCACAAGGTTCTGCTTTAAAAAAGCCAATTTCTATATACGAAATACATTTAGGGTCATGGCGTAGGGTAACAGACCCTGATAGCCGGTTTATGACTTATCGGGAAATGGCCATTGAACTGACTGCTTATTGTAAGCAAATGAACTTTACGCATGTGGAGTTTATGCCGGTAATGGAACACCCTTTTTATGGTTCGTGGGGGTACCAGATTACCGGATACTTCGCACCATCCAGCCGTTATGGTACACCGCAAGATTTAATGTATTTGATTGACCAATTACATGAAGCAGGCATTGGAGTAATTCTAGATTGGGTACCCTCACACTTTCCAACAGATGAGCATGGCTTAGGGTACTTTGATGGAACGCATTTGTACGAATACCCTGACCCACGTAAAGGATTTCATCCTGATTGGAAAAGTTTGATATTCAATTATTGCCGCAATGAGGTGCGCGCTTTTTTAATCTCAAATGCTTTATACTGGTTAGATAAATACCACATTGATGGTTTGCGTGTAGATGCTGTGGCCTCCATGCTTTATCTGGATTATTCACGTAAAGAAGGTGAGTGGATACCTAACGAGTTTGGTGGGCGAGAGAACCTGGAAGTAATCAGCTTTTTAAAAGAGTTTAATGATGCAGTACATGAATACTATCCTGACGTGTTCACAGTAGCTGAAGAATCAACAGCATGGCCGGGAGTAACTAGCCCGACTCATGCAGGAGGTTTAGGCTTTGACATGAAATGGATGATGGGGTGGATGCATGATACACTTGACTTTTTTGAAACTGAACCTGTGTATCGCAGCTACCATCACGGGCAAATTACCTTTAGCTTGGTATATGCTTTTAGCGAAAAATTTGTACTGCCGTTATCTCATGATGAAGTAGTTTATGGCAAGCACTCTTTAATTGATAAAATGCCAGGCGACCGTTGGCAAAAGTTTGCAAACTTGCGTCTGTTATATAGTTATATGTACGGACATCCTGGTGCTAAACTAATTTTTATGGGAGGTGAGTTTGCTCAACATCATGAGTGGCAGCACGACTATAGCTTAGATTGGCATGAAAGTCAGGATGCTCATCATCAGGGTATTCAAAAGCTAATCACTGACCTTAATAAATTATATCAGGAATATCCGGCTTTGTATGAAAATAACTTTTCACCAAACGGATTTGAATGGCTTGATGCAGATGATAGTAAAAACAGTGTTATATCTTGGATACGAAAAGGTGAGAACCAAGATGAACAGTTGATATTGGTAGCTAACCTAACACCTGTTGTTCGAGAAAACTATCGCATTGGCGTGCCACAAGTTGGAATATATACCGAAGTATTTAATTCAGATAATTTAAAATACGGTGGTAGCGATGTGCTGAATGAACCAGCATTAGAAAGCTATCCAATTCCTCTTCATGGCAAAAAGAACTCAATATTGCTTATATTACCTCCGTTGGCTTTAGTAGCTATCAAATATAAAGCAGGTTATGAATGGCTGTATTAAATAAAATTGAGCAACTCATAAATTAATTAAGGGTGCTCTTACTTCTGTGAAAATTTCTCTTCATCAAAAATGCACCTCTCAAACTATATGTTTTAGAGGTGTGTTTTTTTTATAAAAAAAGCATGTATCTTTTTTAGAAACGTACCGTATAAAAGGTATAAGTATTAGATTTTGATGGAACGTTTACACGAATTACAGATGAAACATGACAATCTTAAGGATGAGATTCATGAGCTTACTTACGCGTACTACAAAACGCCAATGAATGCAAATGAAAAAGAAACAATCATGGCTTCAGTATTTAATCTTAGATCACAGTGTAGTAAAATAGAGCAGCAAATAGTGAAGCAACAAGTTTTTACTATGCTACTTACCAACAATGCATACGCGGGCGTTAATTAATTCAAGAAAGAATATTTGTGTGCCAATATCTGGGTTATATAACTCTTGGTGCCTTGCTGGTCTATAACTGAGTGTGTTTGAATTCTGCCTTCCAAATGAATCATACGCCCTTTTACAAAGTTTTCAATATTAGTATATAAAGCTGATCTTGGAATCATTATGTCGAATACTTGCTCAAATTCTTTTTTAACACCTTGCTTTACATATGATTCTGTAATTAACAAAGGAAATTGAACTACATCTGCATGGCTACTTGATACATTATTAATGGCATTTTCAAGTAAATTACCTACTACATAGATTCGGTTTATACCATTGTTGTTTAGCATATATTCGTATTATAATTGATCGCAGCTTTTATAAAGCTTTAGTAACGGATTAATAATACTAAATTAAAGTTCTTTGTGAGAAATACTTGTTAAATTAAAGCTCATAAAATTTCTCATTTAGCAACTTTAATAAACATTTTAGTTGTAAGAAATGAGAATAAAAAGCTGGACTATGCTAATAGCTAGGTTAATCCATCAAGTAAATAGTTGGAATATACAGATTATCAAATCAAAGAGCATTTATTCACGAGCTTTTCTCTTTGTCGTACAGTTGACTTGATATAGTTAAATAGATAAAAGTAGGTTTGAGTAAATTATAAATACATCATTAAATTTTAGACATAGAATTATTTACTGTTGATTATTTTAAACAGTAAATAATGGCAAAATTAAAGGGTTGTACATTGGTTTTACTATACTAGTAATTTATTGTAAAACCCTCTCTCTATAACTTCTCAGTCGATTTGGTAAAGTTTGCTAGTATCAGAAATACTGTAATCGTCGTTGTGGTACAATTGACGTTTCTGAAAATTTAAAGTTTTCTCGAGTTAACGTTGAGATTATTGGCTAATAGTTCGTTGTATCTCTCTAGCAGGGTAATGTATTTGTCTTTCCATTTTATTTGGCTAGACTGATCTTCACTACTCTCAACATCATTTTTCTGTGATTTTACTTCATTATTGTTTTTGTGAAAATCTTCAGATGTGAATAGTTCTGGAAACTCAACCGAAAAATCATAATTTAAAACTGTAGATATTCGGTAAATGATATCAGATTTTAGACGTTTCTGATTAAACCAGTTATATACAGACCGACGGTTAACATTCATCAAACGCGCAAGCTCACTTATGCTATAACCGTTGCGTCTGATTATTCTTTCTACAATTTGACCGTAGTGTTTGTTCATAGTGTAATTATCTTATAATATATCTTTTATACAATTCAGTAGTGATGAAAACTTATATGGTTTATGCTTTAGCTGTAATAAGATTAGTGCTGGTATTTCCTATAACATGATCATAAGGAACTTTAACAATTAAGGCGCAGCCTAATTTTTCCATCACCATTAATACTGATTTACCTTGTAGCTGTACAACCTTACCATAATGATTTAATAGGGGCCCGTTGTTAATTTTAACGTTATTACCAACGTTTAATAAGTTAAGATTTACAGTTTCTATATCTACGTAATCTTTAACAATAGAATGGATTCTTGTTATTTCGGTATTTTCCAATAAAACTGGTTTATTACAATGTACTACAAAGTTTAATACACCAGGGGTTTGTAAAATTGTGTTTTGCTCCTGCAGAGTTGCATAAACAAACACATATGAATTAAATAAAGGCATTTCAACAATCTTTGTACGATCAGCCCATTTTCTTTGGCTTTTAACCACCGGGCAATAAGAGGCAATTCCCTGATCGCTTAATAATCTATCAACCTTTTTTTCCCACTTGGATCGTGTGTAAACAACCATCCATCTTCTCTCAATGGCTTTTAATTTATATGTGCTATCTACTGTCTTCATTCAAACTATTGTTGAAACTAACCAATAAACCAAGTGAAAAATAATGTAATTAATCTCTAACTTACCATTATTAGTCGTTTGGCATATGAAATTATTCTGCTTTACAAAACACTTCTTAAATAACCAGACTGATATGGAGTTATATAATTATGTTATATATATTTTCTAATTGATTTATTTTTTTAAGCGTATGGTAAACTGATATTGTAACACTAAGTTAAATATTATTCTGTTTACAAAAGCTCATATCGCATTATGTGTATGTTAATGTGGCTAACTGGGAAGTATTGGGAATGATTATAGTGACTTTTAGAGAAGTTACTTTTAGGTTGCTGTAAAATAGAAGTGATGTGAACCTGTGATAGTGTAGCGGTTATTAAAGGTTGTAAATTATAATAATACGAAAGTTATAAAAGTTGAATATATAAAGATACGTCTTATGCAAAAAACACTGGAATTGAAAATGCCAGATAGCTAAACGATCTTATATTATTTATACGAAATAACGTGTTGTAAAATTGGATTAGTAGAATGTTGGTTGATTTACGTAAACCATTGTTGGTTTACAACATATCTGCTCGGATTGTCTCTTTTATGTTTGCTACTATTTTAAGGTAAATAACAAGTAATATTCAAAATACTGAACATTGTTTTATTATGCAACTACACCTATATATAGCTGCATTAATTTCTAGTAGAATTTCGAAGATAAACAATGCGCATTGTTTATCTTAAATGTTGTAAGTGTCATTAAACATGTTTTATACCATTCAAGGCTTCTAGTTGTAGCAATGTTAACGCTCTGCCTGGTTGATCTATATAGTAATTGTATGGTACTAATTTACTGATGCCAAATTTAATCGCCTCCCTTATAGTTTAGTTGTTAAATAATGCAAATCTTCTCTTAAAAATATGCTTCTAATAGATGTGTGTTTATAGAGAATGTATTAAGGTTAATAAATTAATAGTTCCTAATTGTAGGCTCTTATTATGGATATAAGTACTACACGATGAAGTATATATTATTTATACGTTTAGAATAGATTGCTAAATGGGTAAACTTGTTTACTGTGCAATGGATTGCATAAAAATATATCCATTTTTAGTCATTTTAATTGTTTCTAAAGGGAAAAAATAGATTTTAATATTATTAGCAAAACCTGTATTTTAATGAAAGTATTGGCAAAAAAAGCTTTTTTCATTTAAAAAATGTATCATTTATCAAGTTGTTGCTTATAGCTGAATGTGCATTTATTCACATGTAAAAGCGGCTGTAAGCTACTAATACAGTCTATCCTGGTGCTTATTTCACATAAATTTACATTTACTGCACAACATCTGGTATTTGTTTTTATTATTACGGTCCTAACGTAAATTTGTCATAAGAGTTAATCATAATATTCACTTATAAATATATAGGCAAAAGAATATTGTAAATCTCTTTTGAAAATGAATACCGATGTAACCGGAATGGCGAAGCTATATTTCACAGTAACCTGTTTGAAGTTTGAGTTAGCCTTTTATCTGCATTAAATATTTAATGTATGAGGATTCATTATCATGTAGCATGCCTCTCGCATTGTCAAGGCTAAGCTACTTAATAATGAGGCAAAGGTTTCAGAAGTACATAATATAACAATAGCTTAATCAGACACGAATGGATACACAGATTAATGTTATCATGATTAATGAAGGTTTTTACAAGCACGGTGATATAGCTAGAGGGATAGAAGCATTTATAGCTTTTAATAATTATCAGCCATCTGCTCAATTGCATTTATATGGTGCGGGTTGCGGCGTTGGTCAGGATGTTGATCTTTGGTGTAAAAAAAGCAACATTCAAGCTCCTATTTATTTTCATGGTGAAGTGTCAAGCTATGAATTAAAAATAGCTTTAAATTCTGCAAAAGTATTTTTACACACCTCTTTAGAAAAACCATGTCCGACAGCATTAATCGAGGCCATGGCCTTGGGGGTACCAGTAATTGCCGGCAAGCACAGAGGAGAAGTTTCATCAGTGCTGAAAAACGGAGGTGGAGAATTGGTTAATGTTAAAAAAGTAAATGAGATTACGCTAGCATTGTTACATCTTGCTTTACCTAATTATCATCAACAAGTTTCGAATAAGGCTCGTGAAGTTGCTGTGCAACTCTTTTCAGACCGTGTGTTTAATCAGTACCTTAATATATATAAACAACAAGCTTTAAGTGCATAAAAGTTGCACATACTATATCTTAAAGATATCGGCTACTAAATATTCGTGACTTTAGTGAAGAGCCATACCTTATAACGATATTCATTTTCACATAACAGTTTTCATCTAAAAAATAGTTGCTATGAACTCAACCACAGTTTGTATGGGATATCCTTTGTTTAATGGTTCCCTAATAGATATTTCTCTTCATAAAAAAACTGTAGTTAATACAATTAATCAGTACTCTTATTGTATGGCCGAAAAAGATGAAACTTTTAAAGCTGCTTTAATGGAGTCTGATGTGTTGCTGCCTGATGGTGTTGGCATTACGGTGGCATCTAGCTTTCTAAATCGTCAGAATATTAAAAAGATTGCTGGTGCTGATTTTCATCATTATATGCTGGAAAAGATGAACGAACAATCTGGTTCTTGCTTTTACCTGGGGTCATCCGAAAATACATTATCTAAAATCAGGGAGCGTATAAAAGAAGAATACCCTAACATCAGAGTTGAAACGTATTCTCCGCCTTACAAACCTGAATTTACGGAGCAAGATAGCAATGATATGATTGCAGCCGTTAATAATTTTCAGCCCGATGTATTGTTTATTGGAATGACTGCACCAAAGCAAGAAAAATGGATTCATGCTCATAAAGCTTTATTAAATACTAAAGTAATCGGATCAATAGGTGCTGTGTTTGATTTCTATGCAGGTACTATTGAGCGGCCACCAAGTATATGGATCAGATTTGGATTGGAGTGGTTAGGTAGGCTGGTAGCTGAACCTAAACGTATGTGGAAGCGATACCTATATTATGGGCCTGCATTTGTTATGTTGCTGGTTAAAAATAAAACCAAACAAACGTTCAAGTCTAATCCATAACTAACTTAATAAATCATTAAACAGTTACTTCAAGCTTTGATAGCATCAACTTGAAAAGCTTAACAGATTTTATATTCAACTTACAAAACACATATTAATAATTTAAATCATTCACATTAAAATATTAGACGATGAAAAAAGCGATAGTTACCGGGATCACGGGTCAGGATGGGGCCTACTTAACGGAGTTGTTATTGGAAAAGGGCTATGAGGTGCATGGCATCAAGCGTAGGTCTTCTTTGTTCAACACCGACCGCATTGACCACTTGTACCAGGATCCGCATGAGGGTAACCCGCGCATGGTGCTGCACTTTGGGGATCTGTCCGACTCGACCAATCTGATCCGCATTATTCAGCAGGTACAACCCGATGAGATCTATAACCTGGGTGCCATGTCGCACGTGAAGGTAAGCTTTGATACGCCGGAGTACACCGCCAATGCCGATGGTATCGGTACGCTGCGCATCCTGGAAGCGGTACGCCTATTGGGCTTAACGGAAAAGACCCGCATCTATCAGGCTTCTACCTCGGAGCTATACGGACTGGTGCAGGCCGTGCCACAATCCGAAACTACGCCGTTCTACCCGCGTTCGCCTTATGCCGTAGCTAAGCTGTACGGCTACTGGATTACTGTGAATTATCGGGAAGCTTACAACATGTATGCTTGCAATGGTATTTTGTTTAACCACGAAAGCCCGCTGCGTGGCGAAACCTTCGTGACCCGTAAGATCACCCGTGCGGTAGCGAAGATTGCTATGGGCTTACAAGATAAGCTATACTTGGGCAACTTGGATGCACAGCGCGACTGGGGACATGCCAAAGACTATGTAGAGGCCATGTATCTGATCCTGCAACAAGAGAAACCCGAAGACTTCGTGATTGCCACCGGTGTGACCACCCGTGTACGGGAGTTTGTCCGCCTAGCTTTTGAGCGCGTTGGCATCGAGGTGACCTTCCGCGGCGAAGGTGCGAGCGAGAAAGGCTATGTAGTAAGCTGCACTAACCCGGACTACCAGATAGAAGAAGGCACCGAAGTGGTTGCGGTAGATCCTAAGTACTTCCGCCCAACCGAAGTGGATTTGCTGATTGGTGATCCGACCAAATCCCAAACCCAGCTGGGCTGGAAGCCAAAGTATGACCTGCAAGCGTTGGTAAGCGAGATGGTAGATGCCGATGTGGAGCTGTTCCAGAAAGAAAAGCTGCTGAAGGATTCCGGCTACAAGATCAAAAACCAGTACGAATAAGCTATCCTTTTTTTAGTCACTATTCCACTCACGTTAAAGCGTTAGATACCAAGCTATGGAAAAAGGAGCAAAGATATACATTGCCGGACATCGCGGCATGGTCGGCTCGGCTATTGTGCGCAAGCTGCAGGCCGAGGGCTACCAACACCTTATTACACGCACCTCCTCAGAGCTGGACTTAAGAAACCAGCAGCAGGTGCAGGACTTTTTTGCCCGCGAGCAGCCCGAGTACGTGTTTTTGGCTGCGGCCAAGGTGGGCGGCATTGTGGCCAACAACACCTACCGGGGCGAGTTCTTGTATGACAACTTGCAGATTCAAAACAACATCATTCATGCCTCGTATCTGCAAGGCGTCAAAAAGCTGATGTTTTTAGGTTCGAGCTGCATTTACCCCAAGTTAGCCCCGCAGCCGCTCAAAGAAGCGTATCTGCTGACGGGCCTGTTGGAGGAAACCAACGAGCCGTATGCCATTGCCAAGATTGCCGGCATTAAGCTGTGCGATGCTTACCGGGCACAGTACGGGTGTAACTACATCTCAGTGATGCCCACCAACTTGTATGGCTATAATGACAACTACCATCCGCAGAACTCGCATGTACTGCCGGCGATGATCAGAAGGTTTCATGAAGCCAAAGAGCAGGGGCTGCAAGAAGTGGTAATTTGGGGTACGGGTACACCGCGCAGAGAGTTTTTGTTTGCCGATGATCTGGCAGCTGCTTGTTATTACCTGATGGAGCACTACAATGAGCCGGGACTGGTAAACATCGGCACGGGCGAGGATATCAGCATTCGGGAGCTGGCCGAGTTAGTGAGTCAGGTGGTGGGCTATGAGGGCTCGATCAGTTTGGATACCAGCAAGCCTGATGGTGCCCCGCGTAAGCTCATGGACGTGTCTAAGCTGCATGAATGGGGCTGGCACCACACCATTGAACTGCCGCAAGGCATCCAACTCGCTTACCAGGACTTCCTCCTTAAACAAAAGGAAAAAGAGGATTTGCCTGCTTAATAAAGCTTAATGTACGCTGATGGTACCTGATCTATATTAAGAGAGCTGGTTTAAACCTACGTTAATTATCTACTACTATGCAAAACCGTTATTTATACACGTTACGATTTGTACTGGGTGGTGTTGATTTTGTATGTATAAACATAGTCTTTTTGATGGCTTATTATTTTACTAGCCAAATACAACACCATTTTGTACTAACAAACTATTTACAACTACTAATTGCTAACAACTTACTATGGGTAATAAGCGCAAGCTGTTTACACTTATATCATAAAAAAACAGTATTTAGCTCAAAAACGCTTTTTGCCTTACGGTGGAAGTGCGGTGTGATGCATGTATTGTGGTTAGGTACCATTATTTTAATGACTAACCAATTACAGGCAGTTTACCTCTTTTTGCTTCTGCTTTGCTTGCTGTTAAACTTACATTTGATATTTAGCCAGCTGAGTTACCATATAGTAGAACCATTATTAAAACAACGGTTTAAGTTTAAGAAGCCTATTGCACTGTTGGGTATAACACCAAACAGTGCACAGCTTGCTAGCTTTTTAAAAAGCAAAAATGCCAAATACAACTTGAATCGTTTTTTAGATGAGCATGAATGCTTAATGATGGACGAAACGCCAGTAAGTTTGGCAGATACTCGGGAGCAAATCAGAAAAGCTGCTGACAATGGAATAAATGAAGTATATGTTGCCCTAACGCCCGACAGGAGGATGGCTGACATAGAAGAACTCATTAAAGAAGCGCATAATCAATGCATAAGATTATGCTTGGTGCCTGATTATAGTTACTCTTTTACCAAAAATACACTTTCGGCAATAAATCCTCATGCGGCTCGGATTGAAGAGATGCAGAGTCGTTTTATAAAAAGGTTGTTTGATTTAGTGTTTAGCAGTATGGTAATTATTTTCATATTAAGTTGGCTATATCCTATACTGGCGCTTATTATTAAATGCCAAAGTCCGGGGCCCGTATTGTTTAAACAATTGCGTAGCGGCAGAAACAATGACGAATTCTGGTGCTACAAATTTAGGAGCATGCGTGTAAACCAAACTGCCGATCAGAAGCAAGCCAGTAAAAACGATGATCGTATTACACCTTTTGGCCGGTTTTTACGAAAATCAAGCTTGGATGAGCTTCCGCAATTCTTTAATGTTTTTTTGGGTGATATGAGTGTGGTAGGGCCGAGGCCACACATGTTAAAGCATACAGAACAGTATCGAAATTTGATTGACCGGTATATGGCTCGCCACTACTTAAAACCAGGTATAACCGGATGGGCTCAGGTTAATGGTTATAGGGGTGAGACTAAAGAAATACCACAAATGAAGAAAAGGGTTGATTATGATTTGTGGTATTTAGATAACTGGTCCGTTACGCTGGATGTAAAGATTATATACTTAACTGTTGCTAACATCATTAATGGTGAAGAAAATGCCTATTAGGATTAACCTAATAGGCATTTTATGTATGATGCTAAAATCTTTTAAATACCTACAAAAAGCATTTGACATACTATAGTTTTAACAAAGAACTTATGCCGTTAGGCTTATCTTTTAATAAGCATTCAGTACATACGTATTTCAGTTAAAGTTTAGAGAAAGGCAATCTAGGACCTGAGTATTACAAGTAAAGCATTATGAGAATAAGTGTACAAGGTTTAACCTTTCAAAAAATAATGTGTGTAAGGAATGTTTTAGATATGTTGCAATGTAAGCATATGATTTTGTTGTTTAACGCTGATTTATATACTAATATGGAACCTTGTAATTGTAATATGATTATTGAAGAGATATGACTTTGTTGGTTCTTTCTCTTATTTCTCAGTGTTTAAAATTCAATATACTATATTTTCTCATAATTATACAATGGGTACACAACTTCTGTGTTCTGTTTTGCGATGGTAATAGTTTGGCGTAAATTTATAATCAAATGGTAAATAACTATGAGTTTAAAAAGCTTACGCAGTTTATCATTAAGTTAAAAAAAAAGTGCCCGATGTAAGCGGAATGGCGAAGCTGTTTACTGATTAACAAGATATTTGGTCGATTTAATCTACTTTCTTTTGAAAGATGATTGTTTGAAAATATGATACTTCTATAGTAAACAATCGAGAAAAGTAGATTACAAACTAATGTTTATAGATGAATAAATCCAAGTAAAAAACAGATAAATGTTGCTTAAACAATAGTAATCCTTAAGTATAATCAAAGTCATATATATAATACTCTAACTCATGAATAAAACAAGTATTTTCTTTAGTATTCTAGTAATGTTTCTTTTTAGTTCGTGTGGATCTTACAAAGAAATACCTTACTTCCAAGATTTAGATAGTTCACGACCATCACAAGAGAAAGTTAATAATTATTCTCCTGTTGCTATAAAGCCTGCAGATATTTTAAGCATCATTGTGAGCAGCAGAAATCCTGAATCATCAGCTATATTTAATTTTCCTTCGGTTGCTAGTTCATCTAATCCGGAAGATTATCTTAACAAAGGATACTTGGTTGATGACCAGGGGATGATTAGCTTACCGCTAGTAGGCGTAATGAAAGTAAGTGGGTTAACCACATCTCAATTACGAGCAAAATTAAGAGATACTTTGCTCACCTATTATAAAGATCCTGTAGTAAATGTTCGTATCATCAATATGAATGTAAGTGTTTTTGGTGATGTGTTGCGCCCTAACGTATATAGTTTACAAAACGAAAGGACAACTATTACGCAGGCGCTTACTATGGCCGGCGATTTAAATATTACCGCTAAGCGTAAAAATATCATTCTGATTAGAGAAGAGAATGGCGAACGTAAGTACATTAACATTGATCTTACTTCTAAAAAGATTTTTGATTCACCATACTACTATTTAAAAAATAACGACGAGATATACGTACAGCCTGACCGTACAAAATATGCCACTGTTGATCGTGGTTACCGTATAGCAACTCTGGTACTTTCTGGTCTGTCTATTATAGCAATCGTTCTTTCAAATTTATACCGTTAACCATAATGGCTAATAATTCAGCTCAAATCAAAGCGCTTATTCAAAGCAACGGCCCCACAATTGATGTCAAAAGAATTGTATCAAAATATTTGTTTCATTGGCCTCTTTTCCTAATCGGTATTGTAGTTGCATTAGCAGCAGGTTTTGCTTATTTAAAACTAACAAAGCCTGTGTACCAAATAAAGGCGTCGTTAATAATTAATAACGATAAAAAAACACCTGATCAAAAAACGGCATTGCAGGAAATTGACCTGATTAATTCTAACAAGAGTGTTGAGAACGAAGTTGAGGTATTAAAATCTAACCAGCTTATCAAAAAAGTGGTGGAAGACTTAGAATTATGGATTTCTTATCAAAAGAAAACTAAACTTAACTCAACAGATCTTTACAAAGCTAGTCCTGTTAAATTAATCTTGCTTTCAGCAACCAGAAATTACAAAAATCCGGATATTAATATCATCGTTAAAGATAAAAGCTCGTTTTACATCAAGACTCCTTCAGGAGGTCAGCAGGAACTATCTTTTAACAACACTTACACCAATAGCTTTGGTGACTGGAAACTGGAGCCTACAAAAGATGTGTTGAAATATTCCGGTTCCCTTATTAAAATTTCTGTTGCCGATCCTGACGGGGTAGCTGCCGGATACCAAAAAGCCATTGACGTAAGTTTACCTAACAAGCTAACTAGTACTATTGTACTCGCCATCAATGATAATGTAGCCGAAAGAGGTAAAGATATTCTGAACCAATTACTAACTAATTATAAACAACTAGGTACTATAGCTAGAAACAAGGAGACAGAAAACACAATCAAGTTTCTTGATCAAAGAGTTGCTTCCTTGTCTCGTCAGCTTAACAGCGCAGAGCAGGGTATAGAAGGTTTTAAAAGCAGCAGAGGTTTAACAGATCTGACTTCTGATTCCAAAATTAGTTTGGAGAACATGCAATCCAACACTAATCGCCTGAATGATGTGAATATTCAGCTGAATGTATTAGAAAATATTGAGCGTAAAATCAATTCGCCTCAAGGGTTGGATAAAACCACTGCTGTTTTAGGGGTCACAGACCCAACTTTAACCAATTTAATTGGAAGATTGTCGGATTTGCAGTTGCAACGTGAACGTTTGCTGGCAACCACTCCGGAAACTAACCCTGATTTCGAGCCGATTAATCGTCAGATTACTATAACAAAATCAGCCATCAAAGAAAATGTTAAAACGCTTAAACAGTCTTTAGTTAGTACACAAGAAAATCTTAAAAGCTACAATTCTGGTTTTGAATCTTCTATCAAAGATATTCCTACTGCAGAACGCCAGTATGGTAGCAAAACCCGGCAGAAAAGTATAATTGAAAACTTATACACTTATCTACTTCAAAAAAGAGAAGAACTTTCTGTAAAATATGCTTCAGAGTTAGCTGATGATCATGTGGTAGATAATGCTTACATAGAAGCAGTTAAACGTCCTACAGCTCCTATTACACTTGGTGTAGCATTTTTATTAGGTATTCTTTTACCCGCCGGACTTATTTATACCCGCAATAGTTTAAATGATACTATTACTGATGTGCAAGAAATTAAAGATGCATTAAACTTGCCTATTATTGGTCAGTTACAGTATGAAGAGCCAGATAATGAATTAATTATAACTAAGGCAGGTACTAATGCTTTGAGTGAGCAGTTTAAAGCTTTACGTATTAACCTAAACTATAATTTAGGCAATAAGCCAGGTAGTGTTACTTTGCTAACATCTAGCATATCGGGTGAAGGCAAAAGCTTTATCGGCAGGCATTTGAGCGTGGCTTTGGCCTATTCAGGTAAAAAGACTGTAGTGCTGGAAATGGATATGCGGAAACCTCAGATTTCTAAACTGTTTAATTTAGAAAGCGAACATGCCGGTATAAGCGACTATTTGAATGGTGACGCCAGATTAAATCAGATTATACGTGATTCGGGTATAGTACCAAACCTGCATGTTATAAGTTGCGGAAAAATCGTTGACAATCCATCAGAGCTATTAGAAAAGGATGAGTTAAGGAGCCTGATTGAAACACTGCGTGGTATGTATGACTGTGTTATTTTAGATAGCCCGGCTGCTCACTTAGTTCCAGATGCTATGGTGATGTTTAGCTATGCAGATATTATCTTGTACGTTATTCGCCAGGGTTACACTAAAATTGAAGAGCTTGACTTTATCCAAGATATAATCCAACAAAAGCAGCTGTCAAATATCAATATCATTTTCAATGGTATTAAAAGAATTCAGTATGGGTATGGCTACAGTTATAACAATAACTATTATACTGACAATAAAAAGAGTAGAAAACAGAATTCTGTCTTTACAGATTTCTCAAGCAGATTCTAATAATACCAGAGCCTCTAAGTTAATTAGAGGCTTATTCTACCATATTTCCTGATCCAATTCAACAAAAATTAAAGGTTCACTTAAATGCAAGCTGCAAAACGTATTGCGTTAAATACAGGATTTCTTTATGGTCGCATGGCCATTACCGTATTTATTTCGTTGTACACTACCCGATTAGTACTGGCCACCTTAGGCGCCAGAGATTTTGGTATTTTCAACGTAGTTGGCGGTATTATATTGATGCTGGGTTTCCTGAATGCTTCTATGGCATCGGCCACTCAACGCTTTATGTCATTCACCCAAGGTAAAGGAGATCTGAATAAGTTAAAGCACATATTTAATGTAAGTACGCTATTGCATTTAATTATTTCAGGTATAATTTTTATAGTACTTGAAATTACAGGCTATATACTATTTAAAGGCGTATTAAATATTGCACCGGAAAGGGTAGCAGCTGCTAAGCTGATTTATCAGTTTATGATTATTAGTACCATGTTCACCATATCTTCTGTGCCGTATGATGCAGCAATTAACGCGCGCGAAAACATGTTGTTGTTTGCTATATTGGGTGTAGTTGAATCGGTATTGAAAATGGTGATCGCCATTATTGTTGCACATCAAGCTGGTGATAAACTAATAGCTTATGGTTTTCTGATGGCTACTGTTGCTATCGTGCTGTTTATTATTCGGGTAATTTACTGCCAACGGCAATACCAAGAGTGCAAGATTAACTTACGTGATAATTATGATGGTAAATTAATGCGGGAGATGACCAGTTTTGCCGGCTGGTCACTGATGGGATCTTCTACCAGCATGATTGCTTTTTATGGTCAGGGTATGGTAATCAATATCTTTTTTGGTACTGTTTTAAATGCCGCGCAGGGAATAGCTAATCAGGTCAGTGGACAATTGGGAGCATTCTCGGTTACCATGTTGAGAGCGCTCAATCCTACGTTGGCTAAAAGTGAAGGAGCCGGTGATAGAGAGTTGATGGTTAAAGCTGCCATGCTGGGTAGTAAAATATCATTTTTTCTCCTGATTTTACTTATACAACCCGCATTGATAGAAATGCCGTACGTTTTACATTTATGGTTAAAAAACGTACCTGCTTATACTATTGTATTTTGTCAGTTACTTTTAGTAAGAGATATGATTGAACAGCTTTTCTTAACGTTGTCAACTTCCATTTCTGCTGTAGGTAATATCAGAAGATTTCAAATTGTATCTTCTGTTCTAACATTCTTTCCGCTGGTTGTTACGTACTTACTTTATAGTTTAGGCTATCCGCCTTATGCTATGTATCTCGTTTTCATAGTATATTCAATTATCTATTCCGTAAACATTCTTTATTTCTCAAATAAGTCTTTCAATTTATCATATTGGCAATTTTTTAGTGAGGTTATTGTACGTTGCGTGCTTGCATTTGGTGTAGCGGCAGCGATTGCATGGGTGCCACATTATTTCATGGCAGAAAGTGTATTGCGGCTTATAACAGTTGCTGCAACTAGCTTTATATCTATTTTAATTGCCTTTTGGTACATTGGTTTTGCCAGATCTGAACGTTTAGAATTCCAGAAAGCAGCCAGCGGTTTAGGTATTATTTTGTTAAAAGTTATTAGAAAAGGGTATGAAAAAGGCTTGAAGCCCCAACCTAAAAAGAAACCCGAATGCGAGCAGAATGCTGATGTAGCTGCAGATGCAATTTATAAAGCGTTAACCTCTGATGAGCCAAGTATGATTGCGCGTTTTGGCAGCACAGAAATGATATGTCTGTGTAATTACATAGGTGTTAAAAATCATAAAAACCAGTTTGTGAATTTTATCAAAGGTAAAACACAACCCTGGTGGTGGGAAAACAACATTATTAACCAGATGCAGGTGTATAGTGGTTTCTTCCCTACCACAACTGAGAAAATAGAGCAGTTTTGCGAGTTGATGTTGCATGATATTCCTGAAGTGGATGTGTTAGGTAGCTGGATGGCTCAAGAAAGCTATTTTACAGATGAGCTAAAGCAAGCGACAAAAGTAAACTTCGAGTTATTGAACCCATACTTTTCAAAAACTCCTTGGACTAAAGCTTTAGAAGGTAAAAAAGTGCTGGTTGTTCATCCTTTTGCCGAAACTATCAAATCACAATACAATAAGCGAGAAGTTCTATTTGAAGATAATTTGTTGCCTGATTTTGAACTGGAAACAATAAAGGCAGTGCAAACTATAGCCGGTGTACCAACCAGCTTTAATGATTGGTTTGAAGCTTTGGATTACATGAAAGCCGAAATAGATAAGCGAGATTACGATATCTGTTTAATAGGTGCTGGTGCCTACGGGTTCCCGTTAGCTGCCCACGTAAAAAGAATGGGTAAAAAAGGTTTTCACATGGGAGGGAGCCTGCAACTATTATTCGGCATTATAGGCAAACGGTGGGAAACCGCTAATTATAATGATACCTACAATTATGCACGTTTAATTAATGAGCATTGGGTAAGACCAGATAATAAAGAAAAGCCTGAAGGAGCATTAAAGGTTGAAGGCGCTTGTTACTGGTAGTTTATCAATCAGTAGTGCTTTCTTCAATTAAATCAATTAAATAAATGTTAAAACTAAGCTAATGCGCGTTCTCTGGATTACCAATACGTTATTTCCTGACGCTTGTAAAGCGCTGAATATAGCTACGCCTGTTATTGGAGGCTGGATGTATGCCGGTGCAAAAGCATTGTTAGCTACAAATAGTAATATCCAATTAGCAGTAGCGTCTCTTTACTCGGGCGAGGAGTTGCAAGTATTGAAATTAGGAGAAATTACCTATTATCTGCTGCCAGGCGCTGGTGATGTTATATCGTACAATGCAAAGCTTGAAGCTTATTGGAAACAAATAGATCAAGATTTTGCTCCTGATGTAACACATGTGCACGGAACAGAATACCCGCATGGATTGGCTTATGTAAATGCTTGCGGAAGTGAGAAGGTAATAATTTCTATTCAGGGGTTAGTGAGTGTTTATGAGCGTTACTACTATGGCGGTATTAGCGAAAAAGTATTGCTGAAAAACATTACGATTAGAGATATTTTACGGAACGATACCATTATTACTCAACGTAATAGAATGGTGCAAAGGGGAAGCTTTGAAAAACAGATGATTCAATCTGTAAAGCATATTATAGGCCGTACAGCTTGGGATAAAGCGCATACATGGGCTCTCAATTCAGCTATAAAGTATCACTTCTGCAACGAAACACTCCGTGAGGAATTCTATAAGTACAAGTGGGGGTATCAGAACTGTAAAAAATACAGCATCTTTTTAAGCCAGGCCCACTATCCTATTAAAGGTTTGCAACAAATGCTTGCTGCTTTACCTTTTATATTGGCCCATTATCCTCAAACCAAAGTATATGTAGCCGGGCATAACTTTACCAATAAAGGTTTTCTGAAGATAAATGGATTCGGAAAATACATTCAATCACAAATTGAAGATTTAGGAATTCAAGACAATGTGGTTTTTCTGGGTATGCTTTCTGAACAGCAAATGTGTCAGCAGTTTTTAAAGGCAAATGTATTTGTCTGCCCATCTTCTATCGAGAACAGCCCTAATTCAATAGGAGAGGCTCAGCTATTAGGTGTTCCATGTGTAGCATCAATTGTAGGTGGCATGACCGATATGATTGAGGACCATCAATCAGGATTGTTGTATCGTTTTGAGGAAGTTGAAATGCTAGCCAAAAATGTATGCGATATTTTTTCTGATTTGGAACTGACTCAAAAACTTTCAGAAAATGGTAGAATTGCGGCTTGGGAACGCCATAATAAAACGGCGAACTCTACCAGAATGGTTGAGATTTACAACAATGTAGCTAAGGTTGATACAAGTTATATGCAGGTATCAAATCAGGTTTAAAGGAGAAACTTAGAGGATGATTAGTACAAGACAACTTTTTAAAACTGCGCCTTTTTTCATATTATTAATAGCTGTTAATTCAATAGTCGATTACTCATCACTTCCGTTACATAATATAACCATTTGGTGGATTATACAACTTATTACGCTTTTGATGTTTTGGCGTTTTAAAAGTATTCTGGAAACCACTATTAATAACTATGATATGCGGGTGGTTAAATGGTATTTGCTATGGAATGTGATATGTATCATCAGAGGCTTATTTGTAGCTGAAACTTACTGGGATTGGAAAGGCTTCACCAGTGCTTCATTAGGAATACTTGTTCCGATAGTCGCATTTTCAGCATCGTGCTTGCCCTTATGGCAATCAATAATAAAGTTTTTCTTAAAGTTCGGATTGCCATTGTTTTTATTGCTGTCGTTCGCTATTTCAAAAGATGCCTATGGCTTTTTCTTGGTTCCTGTAACTTTCCTGCTGTTTTTTTTACCGGTTATACCGTTTAAAGGAAAAATTATCATCACTTTTTTTGCTATATGGGTAATGTTTGCTGATGTAACCGCCAGAAGTAATGTAATTAAATTTGGCGTTCCGTTTGTACTGCTTTTGGTTTACTGGACTCGCAATATTGTTCCTGTAAAAATTCTGGAGGTTTGTAGAATAGTACTTATTGTTACTCCAATTATACTGTTTTCACTAGCCGTAACTGATACCTTTAATGTATTCAAGATAAACGAATATGTAAGTGGTGATTATACAAAATCAAAAGTTAATGCAGATGGTGAAGTAGTAGATGAAAGCTTAACTACAGATACGCGAACCTTTTTGTATGAGGAAGTATTAGGGACCGCCAAAAAATACAATACATGGATTATAGGTAGAAGTCCAGCGCGTGGAAACGAAACAGTTTGGTTTGCCGATCTGGCAGAAATAACCGGTCGTAAAGAACGCTTGTGGAATGAAGCTGCAATTCTTAACGTTTTCATGTGGACAGGCATTGTTGGCGTGGCATTATACCTACTTGTATTTAATAGAGCTTCATACATGGCTATAAACCATTCAAATAATATTTATTCAAAAATGTTGGGTCTTTTTATGGCTTTCCGCTGGGGATACGCCTGGGTAGAAGATGGTAACTTTTTCAATATTACAACGGTGTTTTTGTGGTTTATGTTGGGCATCTGCTTAACAACATCGTTCAGGAGCATGACTGATGAAGAAGTAAAAAACTGGATTGGCGAAATATTCGGTAAACGAAACATTAAAGAGGAGCTCGAAGAATTAGAAATGCAGCTTAATGCATAAAATAAATTTATACTTAAGCTTTGTATATAAAAGTTTGATAGTACGCTTAAAAGCAACCTGCAAGGCAGTTCTATAAACTAAAATGATAAAAGATGCAAAAAATCATCGTTACTATATTTAAGGTGTTGCGTAGAATAGATGTATACTGTTCTGGTGCTGTAAATCAACTCTTGTGTAAGATTCTGTTTTACATTAAAAATGTGCAGCATGCTAACTTTAAAACAGAAGGTTTGCCTTATGTATCTATTGCTACAGGTGGAACATGTGTTATTGGGTCTGGACTTGATATGAATAATACTTTGTCATCCAATCCTATAGGTCGCCCACAGCCTTGTGTATTCTTTGTTGACAAAAATGCGCAACTAATTATCGGCAGTAATGTGGGCATGAGTCAGGCTGCATTAATCTGCCATTCAAGCATTACTATTGGGAATGATGTAAAATTAGGAGGAGGTGTGTGTGTGTATGATACCGACTTCCATTCTATAATACCAGAAATCAGGAAAAGCCCTGCACTTGATTTAGCTAATAGAATAAAAAAACCTGTAATTATTAGCGATAACGCCTTTATTGGTGCTCATTCTACTATTTTGAAAGGCGTAACTATTGGTAAAAACTCGGTTGTAGGTGCTTGTTCGTTGGTTACTAAAGATATTCCTGATAATCAGGTCTGGGCAGGTAATCCGGCTAAGCTAATAAAAGTCTTATCCGAACAGGAAATTGTAAGTTCAAGTCAGGAGCAACTATCTATCGTATAAAAATGGTAAAGCCCGATTCAGGAAAGATTATTAATTTTTTAATGTTGCTGGTTACAGTCAACTCCATAAATCAATGGAGTAGGTTTGAACTTGGCGGCACGTTTGTATGGTGGGCTATCAATTTGGCTTTGATAATTGCTGTCGTTAAAGCAAAGAAAAAGTATTACGATACACAGAATAACCGTAATACCAAATTTTTGGTGTTGTACTTAGTCTGGAATGCCATCTGTATTGTTCGAGGTATGTTTGTGGCCGATAATTACTGGGAATGGAAGAATTTAGTAGGTAATGCAATGTTACTACTAACACCGTTAGTCGTATATGTTGCCACCAATAAAGAGTTGGTACAAAGCATATTTAGTACTTGGTTAAAGTATGCACTTCCTGCTTTTATATTGTTCCTGCCTATTATTGCCTATCCCGATGCCTTTGGCAGATATTTGGTACCTATAGGGTTCTTCTTGCTATTCTTTCCGGTGCTTAGCAAAAAATGGAAGATCATTAGTTTTGTATTAACAATAATAGTGATTTTCAGTGCTCTTGATGCCAGAAGCAACGTCATTAAATTTTCATCAGCTTTGCTGTTAAGCTTTGTTTACCTATTTAGAAATACTATATGGATTAGGTTTTTAGGTTTGACTAGATGGTTACTTCTAATTGTTCCGATAGTACTTTTTTGTTTAGCTGTAAGCGGGAAGTTTAATGTATTTAAAATGGATGAATACATTAAAGGTGACTATACTACAACTTCCGTAGTTGAAGGTGGAGGAACCGAAGAAGCTAATTTAACAACCGACACAAGAACCTTTTTGTATGAAGAAGTATTGTCTTCGGCTGTAAAATATAGCTATATATGGTTGGGGCGTACTCCTGCACGAGGTAATGAATCAGCTTCTTTTGGCGAGTATGCTATGGAAGTTTTAAAAACGGGTAAAATGGAGCGACCCTATAACGAGGTTGCCATTTTAAATACATTTACATGGACGGGGGTAGTCGGCGTTGTTTTATCATTTTTGGTGTATTTCTGGGCATCTTTTCTAGCCGTTGCCAGGAGTAACAATACCATCATGAGAATACTAGGTGTTTGCGTTGCATTTCGCTGGGCCTATGGATGGGTTGAGGATTTCAGCGCATTTGATTTATCTTATCTATACTTGTGGATAATGATTGGGATGTGTATTTCTCAAGCATTCCGCGAGATGGATGATGCAGAAATGGAAAATTGGATATTGGGGATTTTTGATAAACGCTATCGCAACTTAGACTTGTATCTGCAAAGTTCAACACTTATTAACAATAAATACCAGGATACAACATTGGCTGAATAATATCAGCTTAGTTGTTCTATTACTTTATAATACAATTACTTACATATATAATATTCGCTATGCCACACATTGCTGTTTTAATGACATGCCATAACAGGAAAGAGAAAACGCTTGACTGTTTAAACTTGTTGTTCAATCAAAAAGGCCTTAATCAGGATTATACAATTCAAGTATATCTGGTAGATGATGGCTCTACAGATGGAACCGGCGCTGCTGTTCAAAAACAGTTTCCGATGGTGACCACCATTCAAGGCGATGGTAATTTATTCTGGAACAGAGGCATGTACACAGCTTGGGAAGCAGCAGCAAAAGCTAATGAAAAGAACGACTTTTATTTGTGGCTGAATGATGATACCAACATCTACGAAAATGCCATTCTGGAACTATTATCTGCTGCAAAGGAAACACAAGATAAAGCAATCATTTGCGGCTGTATAGAATCTCCTTTGGAAGCCGGTGTACTTACTTATGGCGGCGGGAAACTGCAACGTAACAGACCTGTAATGAACTATCCGGATGTAAACATAGTAGAATGTGATATCATTCATGGTAACTGTGTTTTGATACCAAAATTTGTTTATAATGAAGTAGGAAATTTAGACTGGAAGTTTACACATGCCATAGGAGATCATGATTATGGGTTACGAGCACGGAGCGAGGGTATAAGATCCTACACGACAGGCAATTTTATAGGAAATTGTGAAAGAAACGATGCTTTACCAAAATGGCGCTTACCCCAGGTAAAATTAAAAGACAGGATCAATAACTTGTATTCTCCTTTGAGCTACGGCCCTCCAAATGAATTTTTCGTTTATGAAAAAAGGCATTTTGGTTTGTTAGTTGCCATAAAACATTTTTTTACTATTCACCTGCGCTTATTAATGCCGGGTATAATAAAGTAATCAGCAAAGCATTATTGGATATGAGGTAAAGAGGTGATACTGCTTAAAGTAATCAGAAGTATTGCGCACACCTTATATCCATACATCTCTACAAATGAAAAAAGTTCTTTTATCTGCATTTGCTTGCGACCCAACTCAAGGATCTGAACCGGGTAATGGCTGGAACTGGGCTACTGGTTTGGCTAAACAAGGTTTAGAAGTACATTGCTTTACCCGTATAGAAGGAAAAGCGAATATTGAAAAGGTTAATGTACCTGATAACTTGTTTTTCCACTATGTTCAATTACCATTTGGAGCTGAAAAGTTATACGCCAAATCTCAGGCGAGCATGTATCTATACTATATTATGTGGCAATGGTTTGCCTACAAGGCAGCCAAAGCATTACACACGCAAATGGCATTTGATATAGCTCACCATGTTACTTGGGGTAGTGTGCAGTTGGGTTCATTCATGTATAAGCTTCCGGTACCATTTGTTTTCGGGCCTGCTGGTGGTGGGCAGCAATCGCCAGTAAGTTTTAAAAAGTATTTTGAATCAGGTTGGGGGGCTGAAGAAAAGCGTGAAAAGGTTTCAGCGTTTCTAATGAAATACAATCCAGCTTGCAAAAGTATGCTGAATAAAGCATCAGCCGTTTGGGTTTCTAATCATGACACCGCTACTATGGTTAAAAAGATCAGTTCTTCACCTGTACATTATACATTAGATGCTGCTCTGCCATCAACCTTTTTTCCAAGTCAATTTCAACATAAAGTTACACAGCCCGGCAAACTCAATCTCTTGTGGGTAGGCCGAATGATGCCCCGAAAAGGTGTGTTAGTTTTGTTGGAAGTAATGGAGAAGTTAAAATCTTATCCCGGTATCACACTAACCATTGTTGGTGATGGTGAACAAAGAGACTCATTGTTAAAGTCAATTGAAGAGAAAGGATTGCAAAATACCGTTTTTTGGAAGGGAAAGGTACCGTTTGAGCATGTAAAAGGCTTTTATGCAGATTGTGATGTATTCTTTTTTACTTCCCTGAGAGATTCCTGTCCGGCTCAGTTGATTGAAGCCATGGCTTATGGTATGCCTGTAGTTACCTTAAATTTGCATGGACAAGGCATTATTGTTAATGATGAGACCGGATTTAGATGCTCTTGTGATACACCTGAAGAAGCAATCAATGAACTAAATAAAGCTATATTAACGTTATATAATGAACCTGCTTTAGTAACATCTATGAGTAAGGCTGCCAATGCTTTTGCATTGAAGCAAACATGGGAGAACAAGATTAAGCATATTGTTCAGCAATCCTATTTAAACTAGCAGTAGTACCTTTTTTCTAGGAAGTGAAAAATTATTATCCGTATATGGCTTTTAAATAATTCTGATAGTTGCTTGTTTGGAAAACTAGCAGCTGTTAATCATAAGTATATATTAACTATCAACTAACACTCAGCAATATAAGTACGCGAACCTTAAAATATATGATTATGAACCTTGCACCAGTTTTAGTTTTTACATATAAGAGATTAGAGCCTTTAAAGCAATCCATAGAGGCTTTAAAGAAAAATGTTTTGGCTAAAGAGTCAAACCTTTATATTTTTTCCGATGGCGCCAAGAATGATTCGGATCGGGAACAAGTAAAAAGTGTTCGAGAATTCCTGAAAGATGTATCGGGATTCAAAAGTATTACGATTAAAGAAGCAGAAGTAAATAAAGGCTTGGCAAACTCTATAATACAAGGTGTTACTGAAGTTCTGGAAAACCATAATGAAGTAATTGTTCTTGAAGATGATTTATTAACAACACCCAACTTTTTAACGTTCATGAATCAAGCCTTAAATAAATACAGAAATTCAGCTTCGGTATTTTCAATATCAGGTTATTCATTTGATTTAGGTGAATGTACCTATGAAAATTCGGATGCTTATTTTTTAGAGCGTGGATGGTCATGGGGGTGGGCAACCTGGAAAAACAAATGGAGCGATGTGGACTGGAAAGTAAAAGATTATGATTCTTTCAGGCGAGATAAGCGCCGGCAAAGGGCTTTTGCTAAGGGTGGGTCAGACTTGAACAAAATGTTGCGTAATCAAATGAATGGCTTACTGGATTCATGGGCTATCCGATGGTTTTATTATCAATATAAAGTTAAAGGACTTACTTTGTATCCGGTTAGATCTAAAGTTTATAATAACGGATTTGATAATTCAGCAACTCATACAAATGGATCAGACCGGCGCTATAGACCCTTATTAGATACCGAACATTCGCTTGAGTTTCAATTGCCTGATGCCGTAGCTATACATCCTTACTATCATGAAAAATTTTCGTTAAAGATGGGGCTCAGAGCGCGTATTATATCTAAAGTAGAAACCTTAATATTAAAAGTTAAGAATAGCTTATGATTAAGTTCCTTAAAAAGCTCCGTGACTTGTACTTAGTAAAAGTAAAATGGAGAAATTACAACTTAGGCCAAAATTTTCATGCCGGTGCCAGGGTAAGGTTATGGGCGAAGGATAACATTATAACAGGCAGAAACTTTTATATAGGTAGAGATTCGCAGATTGAAACCAATTGTAAAATTGGTAATGATGTGATTTTAGGTAATAAAGTAGCACTGGTTGGCCGCTATGACCATAATTTTCATGAAGTAGGAGTACCAATCAGATTGGCATCACAGATAAGAGATAAAGATTACAATTGGAAAGGGCTTAATGAAAAGGTTGTAATAGAAGATGATGTGTGGGTAGGATATGGTGTAATTATTATGAGTGGTGTTAAAATTGGTACAGGCAGCATTATTGCAGCTGGTTCTGTAGTAACCAAAGATGTAGAAGCATACTCTATATACGGTGGAAACCCAGCCAAAAAAATAACTGAACGCTTTCCTTCACTTGAAAATAAGAATGAACATATTACAGTTTTAACTTCCACTTATTTTCATTCATGAACCATTTTGCTTTGAATAAAATACTAAATAAAAATCAAAAAATGTTTAAGTTCGTACCATAAATATCTTTTTAACTTCCTTAATATAACGCCCAATATAACAGAGTATTTTACTATACACTACTTCGGATAAAAGCATTATTCATTACCTCTTTTTCCTAATACTTTATAAAATAATTTCCAACCAACATATAGCTAGCTTCATAGCTATAAGAGCTAAAATTACATTATGCAGTACACAAGTGCTCAAAATAAGCCTTTTCAAACGCCTGTTTTATTCTTGATTTTCAATAGAGTTGGTTTAACACAGAAAGTGTTTAATGAAATAAAAAAGATTAAACCTAAATACTTATATGTTGCTGCTGATGGCCCTCGGCCAGACAATAGTAGTGATGTTGAAACCTGCCGTGAAACCAGAAATATTATTGAACAAATCGATTGGGATTGTGAACTTAAAACATTGTTCAGAGATAAAAATCTAGGATGTGGCCCTGCTGTAAGTTCGGCTATTTCGTGGTTTTTTGAACATGTGGAGGCCGGAATGATCCTGGAAGATGACTGTGTACCTAATTTGTCCTTTTTTCCATTTTGCGAGGAGTTATTGGAAAAGTATAAAGATAGTGACGTGGTAAAGTTTATTGGTGGTAACAATTTTCAAGGTGGAAGAAAGCGTGGAAATGCAAGTTATTATTTTTCACATTATCCAGCATCATGGGGATGGGCAACCTGGAGAAGGAGCTGGCAAATATTCAGAGCGAACATTAGTGAATCTACAGCAGAAATTAAGAGTGGTAAGCTCGATTACGTGTTTAATTCAACTAAAGAAAAAAATCATTGGATAAAATCTTTGTACAAAGCTAATAGAGAAAGCAGCAGTGTATGGGATTTCCATTTTTATTATTCTATATGGAAAAGTGGCGGATTATGTATAACACCTAACCAGAACTTGGTAGTTAATATGGGCTTTTTTGATCAGGCTACCCATTATTTTTTGAAAGATTCTACCAAAACCAGCGTTAAGAATGAAACTATGGTATTTCCATTAGTGCATCCTGACAAGGTTGAAGTAAATAGAGAAGCTGACAAATACACTTTTAATCATTTTTATAGTCATTCTGGACAACGGGCTATTCGGTTGCTTCGTGAAAATAACATTTATGGCATTCTTGCTTATCTGAAAAACAGATTTTTGTAGCAGCCACAGTATTTAAAATCTATAGTTATCTGAGCAATTTTTACATACAGAAAAAATGAATGTCTGCTTAGTTGTGATGTGGAAGCGTTTACGTTCCGCTTTGCTGGTGAGTTTGTTTTTCATGGCGCTGCAACCAGCGTATGCAGCAATCGCTTCAAATGGTGTTGATGATACAGATGCTTTACAAGCTCAGTTAGACAAAGGAAAAGATCTGGTATTAACCGGCACGCTAATCATTAACAGAACACTAATTGTACCTAGTGGCGTAAATATTACAGGCGGAACATTAGTAAATGGTAATAACATGTCGGGTTATTTGCTTGCCAATGGCACTTTTTTAAAGTTTCAAAATGTTAGTAATAGCGTAATCAAGAACGTCACTTTCAAGGCAACAAATGGGTTTCATTTAACCGGATGGCTGGATGCTGTGGTATTAATTAAAGATGCTGTAAACATTACAGTGAGTAATTGCACTTTCAATTTAAATCAACCTTATGGTAAAGCCGGTATGGAAGCTGTATGGATTACCGGCCCACAATCGTCAAAAAACAATATCCTGAGTAATAAGCTAAAAACCTGCGGCATTGTATATGCCGAAAATGGTGCATCTGGTACTTTAGTTAAAGGCAATTCAATTATTAATGCTCATCAAAATGCTTTAACTGGTACCGGTAATAATGCTGCTTGTGCATCAAAAGATGTTTCGTTAATACAAAACACCATTATCAATGCCGGGCGTATGGGCATTGAAGATTTTAGATATATGGATGGTACCACCATTGCTGCTAATAAAATAAAAGGTACAGGAAAAAGTATTAAAGAACGCGTTGATGGAATGGGAATATCCTGTGTAGGATATAACTCGAAAGTTACAGGTAATATTATTGAAGATGCTCAAACCTATTGTATTGAATCAGGTGGAAATCATCATATACTGATAGCTGATAATACTATTATTGATAATGAACTGACAGCAACCGGTATTATGTCAAATGTCACCTCTCCGCCACCGTCATCACACATCAGTAATAACAGTATTACACGTAATAACACAATTAAAGGGACATACGTAGCAATTGCTGTTTTTGGGAACAATCCGCTCAATTTATCTATTGAACGTAACAATATACAAAATCCATCCTCTAAAGGTATAGATATTACGAGTACTGCAGTTAACTACCAAATTACTGTAAGTGGTAATCATTTTATCTTTAGTAAAGCCGGTAAGGATAAAAGAACGGCTCTGTCAACTTATGCTGCAACGCCGCAAGTTAATCAGTTACTTACAGTAGCTAATAACATTTTAAGTTATAATGATGAAATAGGGATGAGTAAAAATACCGAATATGGATTTTTTATCACTACTAATTATGTAACCTTCACACATAATATAGTTAGTTACCATAAACAAAAGGTATATCCATTCTTTACTAATGGTGTAAAACTAGTCGGCTTAAAAGCAATTGATAATACAGCAAATGGGGTAAAACTGTGATTTGATATAGTAATTTATAGCTGTGGATTTAACTTAGCTAGCAATTATATGTTGAGAAGCATTGCTGCCTTGTTAAATATTAATACACATTTGTACGCTTAGCTTACCACAAGAAGCGTTTAGAAATACCAATGATAACTTATTATCTCTTAAGGTATTTAGTTCGAAAATAAAGTTAAAGCCTGTATAATCAACAATTTACAATACAATTACGCTTAGCTGTTAAGCTAAGTAGATATATAACTAAGATGTGCAATTCATGAACAATTTTAACGTTGCTCATTAGTTAGTTATTTTTTGATTTAAATTAGTTCTAATTAAAATTATTGCCTTTATGAAAAATGTTGTTTTACCTCATAATGATGCTTTGATTGATAGTCATTTTTACAAGACTAAATCAAAATGGGGTAGATTAAGACGTAAGATAAACTCTAAGATAGTAGAAAATACATTAAATAACAGCTGGCGTTTTAAATTATACAAATCGTACTGGCACTACATAACTCATAAAAACGATACTGCAGTTAAGAGCGGTGAAATTCAAAAGCAGCAGTATTTAGCTCAGGCTCCAAATTACGGAGCTGGTATTGGTCATCAGCTGGCAAACTGGAATACAGGCTTATACTTTGCTGATTACTTTAACCTGAATTATGCTTATTATCCTTTTTCTACTAAAAAGTGGGATTCATTTTTTGGCTTCGGTGAAGGAGAAATACATGCCTTATCTTTATATCGAAACAAAGCAATCCGGAAGGTGAAATTACCTTGGTTTAATCCTGATAAACCAGATGAGGTAAAGTTGATACAAGATATAATTTCATCTTATAAAGAGCCAAATACTTTATTTGAGCTAGAATTAGATCAAGGATACACTCGCCAGTGTGATACCACAAAACTGATTTCTGATAAATTTTTTAAAGCCAAGTCTCGCAACAATGACCAGCTAATCTATAATCCGGATCATTTTAACATCGCTGTACATATCCGCCGAGGCGATATTGTTATTGAAGAAAATACAGCTAATGCCAACTTAGAAATGCGTTGGTTAAATAACGATTATTATGTTTCTATTTTAAACCAGGTACTTGATACGCTAAAAACAGATAAGAAGATTGATGTCTATGTATTTTCGCAAGGGGAGGAGAGTGATTTTCCTGAATTTAGACAATACGAGAACTTGCATTTCTGCTTAGATATGGGGCCTGTCGAATCTGTATTACACATGATTCATGCAGACTTGTTAATTAGCAGTAAAAGTTCATTCTCTTATAAACCAACTTTGATATCACGCGGAACTAAAGTAGTTCCGGGAAATTTTTGGCATTCGTATCCGGATGATGCAAGCTATATTCTTGCAGATGATAACGGAGACTTTGATAGTAACAAGTTGTTAAACGGTTTAAAGTTAAACCTGAAAACTTAAGAGCATGCAATCTTTATCAAGTTTAATAGGCGATTTTGTTTGAAAATAAACTTTAAAAAAGCACGTATTTAGGAACTACAGAATTTTTGCTTCAGGAGATCTCCGCTCAAGTTTTCTCTCTGTTATTTTATGAACCAAAGCTGATCTTGATTATATTAGTTATAGTATTAAGCAGCATTGTATATACCAGTTATTTAAGTAGTTGACTATTAGATGATGATAGTTGATTAAGGAGAACAAACCAATTATAACCTTTATTACTAATGAAAAATTTTACTGCATTTGGAAATGCAGGCTTAGGAACAAGTCATATAGCCTCTTTGGGCTCTGCTATTTCCTTAAATGAGGCTCATGCGCTTTTTCGTAAAGCCTTTGAACTCCAAGTAAACCTTATTGACACGGCTGATACTTATGGATCAGGCGATGCAGAGCGGTTAATTGCCCGAGCTACTCAGGATCAGGAGCTGAAAAATTACTTTTTTATTGTTACCAAAGCAGGTTTTCGTCATCTGGCCTTGCCTGCATTTATGTCGCCTTTAAATCAAATTGGCAAAAAAGTACTGCAGAAAATAGTACCGCAGAAAAACTTTTCGCCTCAGTATTTAGAATGTTCGCTACATAGAAGCCTAAAAAGGCTCAAAACTGATAATGTAGGAGCGTTTGTTTTGCATGAACCACTTGCTGGCGATTACGTACCCGACGAAAGCTGGCGCGCGTTGGAGCGCATCCGAGAAAAAGGTATGGCACAGCTAACTGGTATATCATCTGGCGATGAGCAAGTGGTAAGTGCAGGTATTCACAGCGGTCAGGTACAACTGGTGGAAACGCCTGTTTCTTACTGTGTTCCTGGTTCAGCAGTCATACTAAATCTGTGTCAGCAAAATAATATTCCGGTTATTGCTAATCAGGTTTTCTTGCCCCTCAATGTTATTAGCCCGGCTATACTAATAAAAATTCGTCAACTACTGCCAGCTTATGGTTTAGAAGATACCTCACTTCGTGAAATCATGATTGGATATGCTCAACGAAAGCCAGCTGTTAAATGCGTGCTTTTCGGAACTAGAAAAGCTGCCCATTTAGCCCATAATGCAGCAGCGGTAAACCATTCGTACCCTGAACCGTTGTTTGATGAAATCAATCACCTTATCCATTCTAACCAATGATTTTGAATCCATCTCAGATTGGAGATAGTCTGAATTTTGAAACAGATATTTGTATTATTGGTGGCGGACCGGCTGGTATAAGTATTGCCGTCCAGTTTATTGACACTGCTGTTAAGGTAACTTTAATAACAGGTGGAACATGGTCGGAAACAGCATTTAATCGAGAGCTTAATAAAGGTTTGGCTACTAGTAGCCATGAGCCTTTTGAAGAGAACAGAAGGCGGCAGTTTGGCGGAGGCACCGCTGTTTGGGGAGGCAGGTGTATACCACTTGATCACATTGATTTTGAAACCCGCCCCTGGGCTGGCCCGTATGCTAAATGGCCAATAAGTATTCAGGATTTAGATCCTTATTTCAACATGCACTCGCCCTGTGCGAAGCTGGTTCTACCTTTACATTTGATGCAAGGCAGGCTTTTCCTGGTAGCCAGCTGGAAATCTTGCCTGATTTTGATAATGAAGATATTGTTTCATGGCCGCTGGAACGCTGGAGTCTGCCTACAAGGTTTGCTTTCAAATACAAAAAAGCATTTTCTGTTGCAGCTAACATTAACGTGCTAATGGATACCCATGTTCTTCGTATTCATGTTGATGAGGAAAAGCCTGATCAGATTAAAAGTGTAGATATTTATACAGAAGGCAGAAAAAACAAAATATTTGCACGGCAATTTATATTGGCTGCGGGGGGAATAGAAAATCCGAGAATGTTGTTGATGTCGGTTTCAAAAGCTTTTCCACAGGGTATCGGAAATCAACATGATAACGTGGGCAGGTTTTATATGTCTCACTTAATTGGTTCTTATTCGGCCATAAATCCTTATAATCGGGAGAATCTGTTGTTTGATTTTGAAAAAGATAAGGAAGGTGTGTATTGCAGGCGCAGGTGGTGGATTTCTCCCAAAGCTCAGCATGAAAAGCAAATCGGTAACATAATCATGTTCTTGCATCGTTCAATGGATGCAATTGGACATCGTGATCCTTTGTTTTCTGGCGTTTTTCTAGCTAAAGAGGCAATGTCTATCGTTCATCAAAAACGATTGGGCTTAATGTATAAACGCCTGAAAACTTCAGCACCAGCTATAAAAGAACACCTGCATACTATTGTTAAAGAAGGACCAGCAATGTTACCTCAGGTGTTTAAACTAGCTAAAATGCGTTTTGCTAAGAGGCGATTACCTTTCATATTACCAGATGTAAATTCTTCCGATTTATACTTGTATTATCAGTCGGAACATTTTCCTAATCCGCAAAGCCGTATAACTCTGTCTTCAGAAACTGATGCACTAGGATTACCTTTACCGGTAATAGATGTTCAGTTCCAACCATTAGATATTGAAACCGTAGTAGCGGCTCACCGTATGTTTGCACAGCAGTTTACCTCTAAGCATTTAGGTGAAATACGTTTTGATGAGGCAGAGCTCAGATCATATCTGCAAGATAAAATTATTAATTTTAACTCTGCCGCGCATCATTTAGGTACTACTCGCATGGCCGAAGATCCGGCGGAAGGAGTGGTTGATGCCAATTGCCAGGTACATGGTGTATCTAACTTGTATATAGCGGGCAGTTCGGTATTTGCCACAGGCGGGCATGCCAATCCTACATTAACTATTTTGGCATTGGCCCTAAAGCTTGCTGACCATCTAAAAAAGCAGTTTTAACAGGATTAATTGTTCTCATTGATTTTCTTTTCTAGTAGAATGGTGTTTAAACTAGTTTAAACACCATTCTACATTACTATGATCGAACTAACTAACATTTGTACTTTTACTAAGTATTGTGCCAGCTTCTATAATTTACTAATATGTAAATTATAGCAAATAGTTTAGTTCCTATCTTTTCTTAAGTATTATAGAGTTGCTCTCTTTTAAAGAGTTAATAAGTATCTAGATAATTTCTGTTTCTTTTACAGCTTCTATAATGCAAAAACTGTTTAACTCTTGATCTCATTCTGTTCTGTTGTTTTACTTTATATTGATATTGTTAATTAGCAGAATGTAGAATTACTTAGAACTATAACTAAACTTTATAAGTGAGGTATAGTACGATTACTTTTCCCAAAATATACGTTTTTTGTTCAATAAGATATTATATAAATGTATATATAATAATGTACCATATATTAGTGCTTATTAACTTAGATGAATGCTTAAAAAATTACCCTATATAGATGCGCTTAGAGGATTAGCGGTTCTTGGTGTAATAATGGTTCATGTGAGTTTAAATAGTCTTACTGGTCGTTACCAGACCATGGCAGGTTTAGGCGCCAAAGGGGTTCAACTGTTTTACTTTATAAGTGCATTTACATTGTTTTTATCTGCTCATGGCAGAACAAATCAAGAAACAAACGCAAACATTAACTTCTTTATCCGAAGAATATTCAGAATTGCTCCACTATACTATTTGGCAATAATTTATTATGGTATAATAATTCCATATTTTACTACTCAGAAAATCAGTATTGAAGGCATAATCTTGAATTTAACTTTCATGCATGGATTTTCACCCAATTATATTAATAACGTTGTTCCGGGAGGGTGGTCAATAGCAGTAGAAATGTTGTTTTATGTTTTTGTACCTTTATTAGTTATTAAAATAAATTCATTAAATAAAGCTATATTGTTTTTAGTGATAGCTTTATGTATTAAAGCTATTTTCAATGGCTTACTCATACATAATCCATTAAACTTTAATCAAGGTTTATGGACAGAGTATTTATATTGGTACCTGCCTGATCAACTTCCTTCATTTGCTTTTGGGATACTATTTTATTTCTTAACTATACAATCCAATATAACTCAAACTATAAAAAAGCATTCTAAGACTATTGCAATAACCTTTACAACTCTTTTGTTGATATTTCTGTTAGATAGAAGTGTGTTGAAAATTAGATTGTTCAATGTTGATTTCTGCTTTGGTATAATGTTTCTGCTTTTGGCATTATGCTTAAGAAAATACAGCGTTAAAATACTCGTTAATAATTTCACCATGCTGGTTGGAAAACTAAGCTTTAGCATGTATTTGATTCATTTTGCTGTAATATTCTGGCTTTCAAAGTTTAACCTTATTCACATCCAGCATCCTCAGGGTTTATTAAACTTTGTTTACAGCTACTTAGCAGTTTTGATTGTTACTGTTCTGCTATCTAATTTTTCTTTCAAGTATATTGAGGTAAATGCTCAAAATTGGGGTAAGCAAATCATTAAGAGCTGGAAAGAAAAAGGTATAGAACTTGCCAATAAAGCATAAATATTTCTATACGTATTCTGATTTACTTCTTACGTATCTCCTGATATTAGAAGTTCTTTTGCGCTAGTTCATCTACTTTGCAAAGCAACATTAGGTTTGTAATCTTCGTACTACTCGTATTACTTTAAAAAAAAGAATTTAATCGTTTATGTTTAATAAACGAGCTATAAAGTCCTTAATAATATTATTTAAAGTATATAAATTTTTGTTTTTAAACGTATAATCAATTTATTTTCATAAAAATCATAACCAGCGTAACATTTAATATCCCATAACGTAAAAAAACGTAAATACATTGATACTGTAATATTAGAATCACTATAAGATCATCGATTCAAACAAAAGAATCTGAATTGATTAAACTAGAGTTATATGAATCCAGTTACAACGCTGATAAATAATGAAAACAATATTTATCAGCAAAATTTAAAAGCCGAAGCTATGCAAAATAATAAGACTATGAATATGTTTAACAATGCCGCTGCTATTGCCATCAATGCAGATTCTGATTCAAAAAAGGAATTTTATTTTAACAATGAGCCTTCAGGCGAAGTTAAAATTATCGCCAATGGTGAGGAAACTACTTTCTTGCAAAGTGGGTTAATACTTGGTGTACTTATCATCTTCTTTGCAGGTTTTATTGCCGGCGCAATTATATTTTAAATTAAATGTTTGCTCTGTTAAGTTAAATAACTATTTTTAAAGCAGAGTTTTTTAGAGAGATGTACAAAAATAAATAATGTAATTGAAGGAGCCATTATTGGGTTTTATCATACAAACGTTAATGCTTAGGTATCAAACTAGTTAAACCTGTCTGTTTGTATATTAAACTTTATGTAGTGGTATAAAACTTAGATACGCTCATCTTTATCTACCTACCATCTATTCTATTTTAGAGCGATCTGTTTTTCAATCTTTCAACGCCATTGTAATTAGTTATTACAGTTCAACTAATTCCCTCTCTTCCGTTTTTCAAATTCAAGTTTCTTGTAATTACGTGTTTATTAACACAAGTAATTGAGGATAAGGAATGTCTCATTTCTTAATAGGCCACGCTTTGGACTTTGATAAGCAAATAGTCTGGAGCATACAAGGTTGTTGCTCTTTTCCTCTTCATCATCTACTTGTGTATTAAAATTATATCAAAAAAGAAAAGTTTATTATAATAATGAAAAAATTTACACAGCAGTTCCTTTTATTAAATGCTCTAGCTATTATGGTTGTTTCCTGCAAGAAGGAAGCAACTGAGGTTACATCAACTCAGTCAAAAATTGATAGTAAAACACTTACATTAACAACTAACAATATTACACTAGTTAATGCAAGTTATGTATTTAAAGCTACTGCCGGCTCAGATGTTACTACTGCTCTACAATCGGCTTTGAATACCTACAAAAATGTTAGTATAGATGCCAATTATGTAATCAGTACAACCCTTCAGGTGCCTTCTGGCGGTTCATTAACCGGTCTTAACAGTAATTCAATACTTAAAGCAGCAAATAGCCGTTCCGGACTATTATCAAGTCGTGGTATTTATATCGATTTATCTGGTAAAAGTTCAGTAAACATTAAAGGTATCACCTTTAAACCTGCCGATAACATGACCAATATGTTAGGTTGGGCAAACACAGTTATCTTGTTAAGCAATGCACATTCTTGTATTATTGATAGCAACACTTTCAGCTTCTCTTTTGCATACGGTAAAGGTATGGAGGCTGTTTGGATAACCGGGCCTTCAGCTAACAACACTGTAAGCAATAACTATATAAAAACATTAGGTATCACTTATTGCGAAAACGGTTCATCAAACAGCATTATCAAAAACAATCAGATTATTAATGCATACGCTAATGCCTTAGGTGGAATTGGTAATGGTACTACGCCTTGTTATGATAACCAGGTTTTGAATAACTATATAGAAAATGCCGGTCGTATGGGTGTTGAAGATCAACAAAATACATCTGGTACTATTATTAAAAACAATATCATTAAAGGAACCTCTAAAATGCCAAGTCTTCCGGCTGGCCAAGGTATGGGTATCTCGGCTGTGGCGCTTAAAACTATAGTAGATGGTAACGCTATTACCGATGTTGAAGATTACTATATTGAAGTAGGAGGTAGCAATGGCTTAACCATCACGAACAATTTGATTTACGATACAGGTGCAGAAAAAGGCATTTTCGTAAACTTCTTAAAAGATGTTTCTTTAACGTTAAATAAAATTACAACTATCCGTGGCAACATTATTACTAATTGTGCACGAGCTATTGAAACATTCGGTCAAAATACTCAACAATCAGTTTCTATTGAATCTAACACGATAATAGATCCTACTGGTTATGGGATCAGTTTATATGCAGGTAGTTCTGTCCAATCATCATACTCGGTAGTTAAAAACACCATTCTTTTCAACAGTAAAACTACTGCTACACGTTACGGTATCGCCAGCTCATGTGTACAGGCTTGTGGCAAGCAAAATTATACGATTAAACTTGATAAGAATACACTAACATACTCCCTTAATGCACCTAAAAGTACAGGCAAGGATGTTACCTTTGCAATAAGCGTTGATAATGCTGCTTTAACTTATAACACTATTAATGGTTATTCTGGTGGGGTAAATGTTGGTATAACAAACAATGGTGTAACAACACGTGGTGTTAGCTTTGTTGGCAACAGTGTGCAAAAAGCAACATGGGATACTTCAATCTTCTCAAAATAAAAGTAAGCTCGCTTTTATAACAGATAATTAGAAGGTTTTACAACAAACCAGTATTCACTCTTGTGAATGGAAAGCCTAAAGCTATAAAGTTTTAGGCTTTCGTATATATACAGTACCGTATAATGTAAGTAATATTATTTATTTGATGTATATACAGCAAATTAAAAAGAAGTAGAGGGAATTTGGGTGCTTATTAAGTGTAATAAAATTACTGAAGTTTGTTTTGATTAATTTAAGTGCTTCATGTATATGCTCTTATTACAAAACACAGCATGTATAGGTAACTTTTAATGCGTAAATACGTAATATTCGCCATATTGATTTAGCTATAAAAAGCTTGCTTGAATAAGTGTTTAATGTGTTATTACATGTGAAATTATCTGTTAGCTGCTAGCTTGGCAAATAAATGATATTACGGCAAAAGATAGTAACTTTGAACAATAGGCAAGTTAAAACAAGTAAACTTGATTGTTATCACATTAACAGAGATTCGGCCATATAATGGTTCAAAAATTTATATTCATTAGTTTACACTCGAAAGTTAACAATGCAGGCTCTAAATAATTTTACAAGCTTAACAACGAGCCACAAAGAAGCTTTCAATAATATTGCAGCGCTGGCAGCACAAATATGTCAAACACCATTTGCTGCTATAATTCTTCCTGACAATAATGAGTTAAAAGTTGTATCTTCTGTTGGATACTTGTTCTCTGATAATTTAGTTGGCCTCATTGCTGAACGTGGACAGCACGCTTTGAACGCAGAACCATATGTTGTAACTGATATCAGCTATGATGAAGATTTTAAACTTCATCAGCTGGTTGCTGAGCATCCTTACCTTTGCTTTGTTTCATGTTTGCCTATACAATCTGGTAGCGGCTTAAGAAATGGGTATTTGTGTGTAATGGACCAAAATGTCAGAGAAATAACCAGTCAGCAAATTTCAGGACTAAAGTTATTAGGTAAGCAGTTAGAATTGTTAAGTCAGCTTCATTTACCTATTGTTAAGTCTGAGCCTTCATCGTTTAGTTCTGCTTATAATCAAATCAGTGCAGTATTTCATCATTCATTAGATGCCATTATAATTTTAGACGAAAATGGCGTAATACAGCACTGGAACCCCAAGGCAGAGAACATATATGGCTGTAGAGCTGAAGAAGCGATCGGCAAAGTATTTTATAAGACATTCTTGCCGCAGCATCATCACGCTATGTGGCATGAAACTATAGCACGTAGCAATCAAGAACGGCAAAGAGTAACAGCAAATAAACCTATAGAAATTACAACTTTGCATAAAAGTGGCAATGAGTTTGAAATTGCATTAGGTGTTTCATCAACTATAATTGATGGAAAAATGTGTAACATTGCTTACATTAGTGATATCACGGATCAGAAGCAAGTATCATCAGAGTTAAATAAGCAAAGGGCATTTTACGAGAATATTTTAAACAAATTACCAGCAGATATTGCTGTTTTTAGTCCTGACCACAAATACCTATTTGTAAATCCTGTAGCTATTAGTAATCCGGAGTATAGAAAGTATATTATTGGTAAAGATGATTATCAGTACGTTGCTTATCGTAATCGAGACATATCCATTGCGCACTCGCGCCGAGAAAAGTTTTTACAAGCTAAAAATTCAGGTAAAGAAATTCGGTGGGAAGAAGGCATACGTAACCCACAAGGAGAGGTAGTTACCAGTTTACGTAGAATGTTTCCTGTTTATAATGATACAGGCGAACTTACTATGGTTATAGGGTTTGGTGTTGATATTACAGACCGGAAAGTTCTGGAAGAAAAACAGACGCATATGCTTAAGCAGCTTTCAGCGCAAAATGCTCAGCTGATTGATTTCTGTAACATTGTGTCTCATAACCTTCGAGCACCGTTGGTAAATATGTCAATGTTGGTAGAGTACATTGAAAAAAGTAATAGCGAAGAAGAACAAAAGTTTCTAATATCAAAGCTTTCACCTGTCATTGATAATCTGCATGCCACTTTCAATGAACTGGTTGAATCTATACAGATAAAGCAAAATCTGGAAATTAAGTCTGAAAAGTTAGAGTTAGCATCTTATGTAAACAGAACGCTGGAAACCCTTCAAACGGAAGTTGATAAGCTAGAAGCGACTATTGATATAGATTTTACAGAAGCACCTGAAATTTATTTTCCGCCTAAATACCTGTTAAGTATTTGCCATAATCTCATTAGTAATGCATTAAAATATCATTCACCTAAAAGGAAGCCGATTATACAACTGCGAACACGTAGAGAAAATGATATTATTACCTTTTCGGTAAAGGATAATGGCTTGGGTATTGACATTGCTAAGCATAAGGATAGCATTTTCAAAATTGGAAAAGTATTTCACCGACATCCTAATGCCAAAGGGTTTGGCCTGTATATGACGAAAACACAAATTGAAGCTATGGGAGGCGAGATATGGGTGGAAAGCACACCTGATGAAGGTGCTTGTTTTTATGTTGCTTTTAAAAACCAAATAATATGAGCTTGTTACCTAAAATCTTTATTATTGATGATGACATGCTCTTCGTTTTCTTGACTAAAAAAATGATTCAGACTATTGGCTTTACAGCCGATATTACGGAGTTTCAGGATGGTTTGGAGGGGCTGGAGCATTTAAAAAAAATAAGTAGTCAGAAAGAGCAGTTACCCGACCTGATTTTTTTAGATCTGAATATGCCCGTAATGGACGGTTGGGAGTTTGTTGAAGAATTTAAGACCATTCAGCCTGATTTAGCCAAGAAAGTCAAGTTGTACATTTTTTCATCTTCCATTTCCCCGTATGATATTGAACGAGCTAAGGAATTGTCGGTTGTGGACGATTTCATTATCAAACCTTTAACACAAGATAAATTTATGAATATAATGCAAGATGCATAGATAGTACTTTTGAGTTTGTTAATTCTGTTATATATTTATGACCTACAACTAGTACTACAATTGCTATTTCTGCACCTATGTTTACACAAAGTTCTATTCAGTTAGAAATTCTAAAAAAGAGAGCTTATAATTTACGATGGGCAACGTTGCCCGAGGGCGTTATCCCCTTAACAGCTGCCGATCCCGATTTTCCGAGTGCTCCTGAAATAGGTGAAGCTATAGCTCGATATGCACGTGAGCAGTACTTCTGCTATACGCCACCTGAAGGCTTGCCAATGTTTAAAGAAAGTATGGCAGCCTACTTTCAAAATAAACGCAGTATCCCGGCTTTGCCCGATTTTATATTGCCGGTAGATAGCGCTGCATTCGGTATTTACATTACCTGCAAAGCATTTCTCTCTGGCGGCGACGAAGCTATTATATTTGATCCTGTTGATTTCTTATTCCGGTATTCTGTAGAAACAGTAGGCGGAGTGGCCGTTCCTTTTGCTATTCCGGCAGGTGTTGATAATGTGGATTTTAGCCAATTAGAGCAGCTAATAACACCAAAAACAAGATTGATCTGTTTGTGTAATCCATTAAACCCTACAGGTAAGGTTTTCAAACATACGGAACTAGAGCAACTTGGAAAAATTGCTTGTAAGCACAACCTTATTATCTTATCAGATGAAATCTGGAGTGATATTGTTTTTACACCTCATCAGTTCACAAGCATTGCTTCCATTAGTGAAGAAATCAGAAATTCTACAATTACTATTACTGGTTTTAGTAAATCATATGGGCTGGCAGGTTTACGTATTGGTGCAGTAATGGCATCAAATGTACAGCATTATGAGAGGCTAATGAATGTTTCCTTGCACCGTTCTACTATTCATGGTGCAAATGTGCTCTCGCAGGTGGCCGCCACAACTGCTTTGACCCAATGTGAGTATTGGCTTAATGATTTTCTAATTCATTTACAAGCTATGCGTGATTTGTGCATTAACGAGTTGAATGCCTTACCTGGTTTTACATGTATAGCGGCCGAAGGTTGTTATGTAGCCTTTGCTAATATTTCAAGTACCGGAAAAACCAGCCAAGGAATGCAGACGTTACTTATGGATAAAGCCAAAGTAGCCGTTGTGCCAGGATTGAAAGAATGGTTTGGACCAGGTGCAGAAGGGTATATACGTTTGAGTTTTGCTACATCAGCAGAAATTTTACAAGAAGCATTTTCAAGAATCAAACAAGCTGTTGCTTAAATAGTATGAAAGTTGTAATAATTGGGGGCGGCATTGCCGGCTTAACTGCTGGTATACTGCTGAATCAACAAAATTTTGAAGTTGTAATTTGCGAAAGAACTGCAGGCATACCCAACAGGGGCCATGCTTTCTTGATGCATGAAGATGGACTAAACATTGTAAATGAACTAAAAGGCACTAATACTGTGCAGCTACCTGCAAGTAGTTTAGCTACCTACAGCTTAAACAGTATTGATCATACCGAATTGAAGAACGAGCAGTTGGATGCTTGGTATTGTATCAAAAGGGTTGATCTAATCAAATACCTCAGAGAATTGTTGCCAGCACATCAGGTGAAAGAAAGCAGTGCGTTTTCACATTTTTTGTATGAAGATGATCAAGCTATAGCTGCTGTTTTTACCAATGGTGAGGTAGAATATGGAGATATTTTCATCGGGGCTGATGGCGGCAATTCTAAAGTGCGTAATCAATTATTCGGTCCTGCAAATTACACCCCTGTTGAAGTAAAGGAAATTGTTGGGATCTCAAACTGCAAAGATTTAAAAGAACCGTACATTCATCAGTTTACTAAATTTCAGGATCGGACAAAAGGATTATCATTTGGGCTAATCCCGGCAGCAGATCAGGAGTTTGTCTGGTTTATTCAATATGATCCGCTGATTGCTGATATAACAGAACCTTCGGCAGAAGAGCTGGCTGCTTTTTGCAAGAATATTTTGAATGATTTCCCGCAGGTAGTTCATGAGGTGCTTGAACATAACAATTTTTCAAGCACTTATATCTGGCACACTCGTGATTTTGATGTATTGCCTGCATTTCATCGTAGCAATGTGGTTTTAATCGGTGATGCTGCACATTTAGCTTTACCATTTACTAGTGCAGGAACTACCAATGCCCTTATTGATGCGCAAACCTTAGTGTCGTATATAACTAAAAGCAACTCTTTAGAAGAAGCTTTCAATAAGTACCATCAATCGCGTGCTGAAATCATCGCACAACAATTACAACTAGGGCGCGATTTGAAAAAACAGTTTTTACATCCGCACAGCCACACTCAGCAGAGTTTAATTACACCGCTTATTGAACAGAAAAAAGCAAAAAGCCAAAAAGATACCAAGGTGGATGTGTTGTATTTTACAGATCCTATTTGTTCTACCTGTTGGGGCATTCAGCCTGTGTTGCGTAAACTAGAATTAGAATATGGTCATCACCTGAATGTACAATATATAATGGGAGGGTTGTTGCCTAGCTGGGAAAATTATAGTTCTGGAAAAATTAAGCAACCATGTGACGCAGCCCACCATTGGGAAGAAGCCTGCCTGATTTATGACATGCCTCTGGATGGCGATATTTGGCTGGAAGATCCGCTAACTTCTTCTTATACACCTTCTATTGCTTTTAAAGCTGCTCAGCTGCAAAGTATAACCAAAGCCAAGCTGTTTTTACGAGAACTTCAGGAATTAGTATTCGTAAAGAAAAAGAACATCACTCATTGGAATAACCTAGAGCAAGCGGCTGTTAAAAGTGGTTTGAACATAGAGCAACTTCTGGAAGATATTAAAAGTTTAGCTCATGATAACTTTAAAGAAGATCTACTTCTCACTCAGAAATATGGAGTGTATAGCTTTCCTACGCTATTGTTTTCAAAAGGTTCTAAACCAGCCCTTATTGTAAAGGGTTATCAGCCTTATGAAAAGTTTGAAGAAACAATTTTATCGTTGGAGCCATCTGCTCAGAAGAAGTTAATGAATAATGATGCAAAAGCTCCGTTTCTGCATTTTCCGACTCTGACTGCTAAAGAATTTGCTTTTTTAAGCAATAGCTCTAAAGAGGAAGCTCAAGCCATGCTTGATGAATTAGTTAGCAAAGAGTTGATTCAAAAAGATGAAAGTAAAAGCGGTGTACTTTGGGTAAGTAAGATTTATAAGAATAATCAATAACGTCTGTAAAGTGGTTTACATAATTTATGTAACCATAAAGGTTAGTAAATCACTTTATAATGTAGCTAGTAAAGTCTCATAAGTATCTATACAATCGGCTATTTTCATTAATTGGATAAGTTTGTTCAAGATTACCTTCTAATACAAACCATTAAGCTAACTTTTAAGTGCAAATTTGATTATCAATATAGCTTGATAATCTATAACCCTCTTACCTTTACACCTGTATTATAAACCGTTGATGGCATATGTGCTAACCTATAGTCACACTTGTCATCTATAGACATTTTCAGGTTATGGTAAAAAAGCACTGTACTTTTTGGGCCTTGCTTATTGTAAGTGTTTTTTGCGGAGCTACGAAAGCACAGGTACTTACAAAGCCCTACAGCCAAATTGAAGGCGGCATTGTGGTTATTGTACCACATTCGTTAAATGGAGTCCGGTTAGTCAGGCTTCAGCCGGTTAATGCCAGTATTATACATGTAACATTAACACCTGATAGTGCTTTTAATGATTCTCCAAGTTTAATGGCAGTATTGCAACAGCATTCAACTACAAAGTTTTCTATTCAATATAGCAACAGTGAAGTAGCTTTAACTACCGATTCGGTTAAAGCTGTAGTTGATGTACGCAGTGGCTTAATATCGTTTTATGATGCTTTTGGGCATGTATTGGTTAAGCAAAGTGCATTACCCTATTCTGCATTTACAAAAAGCATGTATGGCGGCAATAGTACTTATCGAATTAGTCAGTATTTTGATTCGCAGAATAATGAAGCTTATTATGGTTTAGGCCAGCATCAGCAAAGTATAGTAAACTACAACGGCCGACATGTTGATTTAATACAAAATAACACCGAAGTGGCTGTTCCTTTTGTGGTCTCTGATAAAAACTATGGTTTATTGTGGGATAATAATAGTATTACTACAGCTGGGGATATTAGAGAGTTGCAATCACTATACGCTTTAAAGTTGTATGGTAAAGGTGGGCAGCAAGGCTGGCTAAGTGCAAGCTATAACTTAAAGAATAATCCAGATCAGAAAATATTTGAACAACCGATATCAGAGCTTGATTATAACTGGTTATCGGACATGAAAAAGTTTCCTTATAAAGTAAAAATGGAGGATGCCATAGTTACTTATGAAGGAGCTATTGAAGGAGATCAATCCGGTTTGTATCAGTTGCAGGTAAAGTATGCTGGCTATATTAAAGTGTGGTTAGATGGTAAGTTATTGGCTGATTACTGGCGTCAGCCTTGGAATCCGGCTACCACTATTTTAGACCTTAACTTACAAAAAGGTAAAAAATACCAGCTGAAGATGCAGTGGGTTCCTAGTGGCTCAGAGTCATATCTGGGTGTAAAGGTGCTTATACCAGCACCAAGTGAGGTTAAAAATACTTTTGCACTAAGTTCTGAAGCTGGCAGTACTATAGATTATTATCTGATTTACGGTAAAGGTGCTGATCGGGTAATTAGTGGTTATCGTACTGTAACTGGCAAGGCAGTTATGATGCCTAAATGGGCGATGGGCTTCTGGCAAAGTCGGGAGCGTTATAAAACGCAAGATGAAATACTAAACACAGTTAATGAGTTCAGAACTCGTAAAATTCCTTTAGATAACATTGTACAGGATTGGTCGTACTGGAAAGAGAACCAATGGGGTAGCCAAGAATTTGATCGGACTCGTTTTAGTAGTCCTGAAGGTATGATAAAGCAGCTACATGCTCAGAATGTACATTTTATGATCTCTGTATGGCCTAAGTTTTACGAGGAAACCGACGCTTACCAAGCTTTTGATAAAGATGGCTTTCTATTTAAACGAAACATTGCCAACCGCCAGCGTGATTGGATAGCACAAGGTTATGTTTCTACCTTTTATGATGCCTTTAACCCGAATGCCCGCAAGGCCTTCTGGAACCTAATTAATCAAAAGTTATACACCAAAGGCATTGATGCGTGGTGGCTGGATGCTACTGAACCGGATATTTTGTCTAATGCATCAGTAACTGACCGGAAGATGTTGATGGAGCCTACTTATTTGGGTTCATCAACACAGTACTTTAATGCTTTTCCTTTGCAAAATGCTAAAGGGGTATATGAAGGTCAGAGAACAGTAAACCCGAACAATCGTATTTTTATTTTAACCCGCTCTGCTTTTGCAGGCTTGCAACGTTATGCAGCAGCTACCTGGAGCGGTGACATAGCTGCCAGGTGGGAGGATATGAAAGCGCAAATTGCCGCGGGCATCAATTTCTCTTTATCGGGTATGCCATACTGGACGATGGATATTGGCGGCTTTGCTGTAGAACAACGCTATGAAAAACCTATCGGTACAGATTTGGATGAGTGGCGTGAATCTATGACACGCTGGTACCAATTTGGTGCATTTGCACCTTTGTTCCGCGTTCATGGCCAATTTCCATATCGCGAAATCTACAACGTGGCACCACAAGGCCATCCGGCTTATCAAAGTATGTTGTATTATGATAAGCTACGCTATCGTTTGTTGCCATACATCTACTCGCTGGTTGGAGCTACCTATCAGCAAGATTATACCATTATGCGTGGCTTAGTCATGGATTTTCCTCATGATAATCATGTTAAATCAATTAATGATGAATATATGTTTGGCCCGGCTCTACTTATAAATCCGGTGTATAAATATGGTGCAAAAAGCAGATCTGTTTATCTGCCTCAAAGCAACGGCTGGTATAATTTATACACAGGAAAGTACTACAAAGGCAATAACACTATAGAGGCTGATGCGCCATACAGCCAAATACCGGTTTTTGTAAAAGCGGGTTCTATTATACCTTTTGGTCCCGATTTACAATACACTACCGAAAAGCAGCCTGATCATATAACATTATATGTATATGCCGGAGCTGATGCTAAATTTACCTTATACGAAGATGAAGGTACCAATTACAACTACGAACAAGGTAAGTTTACTGAAATACCTATAACTTACCATCAGAGTACCCAAACACTAACTATTGGTGGTAACATGCATAGTTATACCGGTATGCTTAAGCGCAGAACGTTCAGCATTGTGTTGATAAAGCCAGATGATGCAAAAAAGCTGGATTTTAGCCAAAAAGTAAATACAACAGTTACTTATACTGGTACCGAGCTAACTGTTAAACTATAGCAGAAGGTTAATCAAGTAAGTATAGTTGGTATTTATGTAAACAATAATTATAGTTATCATGTAGTACCATTTATTTTGTAAGTCTTGCTTTATTAAGCTTTACAGATTGATAGTAAACAGATGCGATGAAAACTAAACTGATCCTTTTTCTTGCGCTTGCATTGGCTGCCTGCAAATCTCGTCAACCTGCTAGCAATGGTTGTAATGTAATTTGCACCAAGCAATTTGTAATTATTCCGGTAAAACTCATATCAACAGCTGGCCATGAAGTTGATTATAAATCCTATCATGTGATAGAAACGGCTACAGGTAAGGAAATTAAAAGCAGGAATGAACTACCCGTTACTGACAGGAGTAATGCTAATATCGTATTGTTGGTAGATGATAGCCATTTACATGATTTTGTTGAGAAGGGCACAAATGTACAATTACAAATTACCCGTAAAGACGATAAAGTACTTAAAGTAAATTATAAAATATCAGGGGGTAAATGTGCCTGCCATGTAGCCAAACTGGATGGGCCTGATGAGGTAGATATTGATCAGCAATTATAATTATTGTTTACCAGCCAACTTATCTGCAACTCGGATGGTGCTGCCAATTTTAATGGGGCCACCTTGCAGAATACGTGCTGTAATACCACCATGTCCACGTACCGCATTATACCCGCCTGGCCCTAAGTTTTCTTCCATGCGCGAGCAGGGGTGGCACTCGCCGGTATATTCAAGCAAAGCATCTTCCACCCAAAAGGTTTTGTCTTTCAATGCTAATAGGTTAATGCCTTTAGTTACAATATTTCGACGCAATAGTTCAGGTGATAATGGTTGTATGCGCATTACCGAAGCTATAGCATCTAAGTGTTCTTGCTGAATGAGGGTAACCTGTCTTTTGCTGCCTAGTGTGCCGGCATAATGGTCGCCGGTTATGCCTTGCTGGGTGATAGCTTCTGTTTGGGTTAAGGTTTGTATAGCGGCTTTGCGTTTTGGTCGTACCCCAATCCAGCACACTGTGCCTTGTTGTGGTAAAGTATCTAGCAGTTTTTGTAATGGTGATGATTGAGATAATTTCATAACTGATCTGTAATTAGAGCCATCACACTACCAACTGGTTGTACAACTTATTCAACGTTTGATGAGCATCGCCATTGCACAAGCCTGGGTGTATTTTTGAAGCTTGCACAATAGTACTTCGGGTAGCCGTTAACCAACGGAAACGCGAGGCTGCATCTAGTTGTGCAATGGGTCCACCGGTTTTATTCCCCTGGCATATCTGTTCAAAAGCATTAATATTTTGCTGCAGTTCCTGAATGTCTAACTCTTCTGCAAAAAGTTGTAATCGGCTTTCATTTAGCTTAAAATGACATTGCAAAAACTTCTGCTTGGGACAGAATACAATGACTCCTATGTTTAAAAATTCTTCACGTTCTACCCTGGGTACAACGCGGATAACGGCGTACTCAAAAACGTGATGTTCGGGCATTTTGTGCTTCTTTTAAAAAAATTTCAGACGAGGCTATGCGCAATTGCAGAAAACGGGTATATACCTGCCTTACTTCCTCGGCAGACTCACCACTTGGCCATTCGGTCAGCCATTCGTCAGGAATAAGTTCTACTACAGATTGCAGGCGTTCGGGTGTTAGTAAAGCTCGCATTTCTGCATCTACAGCGTCCAACTCAGTAGCTTTGCATAGCAGTACATGATCTTTCACCAAAGCAAACGGCCGTTTAGCTTGTTCTTCCCAATTACTCCAAGTATGATGAAAGTATAAAGAAGCGCCAAAATCAATCAGCCATAATTCTTTATGCCACATCAGCATATTGGTGTTGCGTACTGTGCGGTCAACGTTGGTAAGTAAACAATCCAGCCACACAATTTGTGAAGCTAATTTAGCTTCCACGTTGGTAACTGCCGGGTCAAAGGTAATAGCACCTGAAAGGTAATGCAGAGCCAAATTAAGTCCGGTACTGGCTTTCAGTAAATCTTGTATTTCTTCATCAGGTTCAGTACGGCCAAAAGCCGGATCTAAGTTGGCGAATACAATTTCAGGCATTTTGAGGCCGATCATTCGGGCTAACTCGCCGCCAATCAGTTCTGCAATCAAAGCTTTAATGCCCTGACCGGCACCTCTAAATTTCAGAACGTATAAAAAATCATCATCTGCTTCGGCAATAGCTGGTAATGAACCGCCTTCGCGTAAAGGAGTAACATACCGCATTACATTAACAGTGCGGATGAGTGGTAAACTTGAACTCATGTGCTTTAAATCAACAAGCTTATGAACTTTTTGGCTTAATATTCTTCTTGCCAGCTGGTTTATTACCCGGCTTCCGGTTGCCGGAATGCCGCTTTTGCCGGTGTTGGTTATGGCTGGTAACAGGTTTAAATATTGGTGCTTCTCCCAGTTCAGCAGGTAAAGCTACTTCGGTAATTTCTTTATTAATGAGTTGCTGTATGTTAGCCAACCTACGCTGATCGCGCTCATTTACCAGTGTAATAGCTGTTCCAGTAGTAGCAGCACGTGCCGTACGACCAATGCGGTGAATGTAGTCTTCCGGGTCGGATGGTACATCATAGTTAACGACCAGATCAATACCCTCTACATCAATACCTCGTGATAGGGCATCAGTGCCAATAATTATAGGCAGCTTTTTATTTTTAAAATCAAGCAGGATGTCTTCGCGCTCGTTCTGCTTCATATCAGAATGAAAGAGGTTAACATTTAAGCCAGTTGATTTTAAATCTTTATACAATGCTTTTACTTTCTCTTTGGTTGAAGCAAAAATAATTATGCTATTGTATTGCCCGCCTTTCAATAGTAGAGTGAGCAGTTTGGTTTTTTGCTCATCATATACTTTATAAATTTGTTGGTTAATGCCTTCAGCTGGTTGTGAAATGGCAATGTTAATCTGTTCCGGGTTCTGCAATATAGCACGTGCTAACGTACGTATGCGACCGGGCATCGTAGCTGAAAACAACAGTGTTTGCCTTTTAGCTGGTATATGACTAATAATACGCATAATATCGTCCTGAAAGCCCATATCCAACATACGGTCAGCTTCATCCAGCACCAAAAAATGCAGGTGGTTAAGTTTTAATGCACCGGAAGATAAAAATGAAAGGAGCCGTCCGGGCGTAGCAATCAGAATATCTACTTTATTGTCAATCCCTTTACGTTGCTGGTCATAAGCAGAGCCATCACCACCACCATAAACCGCTTGCGAACTAATAGCCGTAAAATAAGCCAATCCTTCTACTTGCTGATCTATTTGCTGTGCCAACTCACGTGTAGGCGCCAAAATTAAAGCACTAATTTGGTGCTTAGGATTTTGCCCGATGTGGTTTAAAACCGGCAACAAGTATGAAGCTGTTTTGCCGGTACCAGTTTGCGCACAGGCAATTACATCTTTGCCCTGTAAGATAACTGGTATGGCCATTTGCTGTATGGCAGTAGGAATGTTGTAACCCATACTGTCTAAACCTTCTGACAGTTGCTCGTTAAAATTAAAATCTTGAAAAGTCACTTACCTTATATAATTGTTGCAAGATACTAAATATGCAACGTTACTCTGGTACGGTATCGATTTTATAATCTTAATTAAGTATATAGCAAATTGTATTACGTCAAAACAATTACCAATGAAGGCTAATTTAAAAGGGGTGCAGTATTTATTTGCTTCTTTATTATAAAATACAGTTTGCTAGTTACTTACTTGTATAATAAAGTAGATACTTTATCCTGTAAAACGTCCATATCGAATGGCTTTTCCAAGTAATCGTCCGCGCCGCAGGTTTCTGCATGTAAACGAATATCACTATTACCTGATATTACAATTACCGGAATATCTTTAGTAGAGGCCTGCCTTTTCAATTGTCGACATACCGCCGGACCATCATGCCCGGGCATTTGAATGTCCAATAGTATCAAATCAGGTTGTGCTTTAACGGCTTGCATTACCGAAGTGCCATCACTTACATCCAACACTTCGTAACCTGATATTTCAAGTATAGCTGTAATGGAATCAACTATAGCTTTATCATCATCTGCAACTAATATCGTTTTTTGCTTAGTCTCCATGTTCTGCCCGGCTCAAAAATTAAGCCTAAATCGGTTACACTTACTTTTATTATAAATAAACGTTTCTCAAAACCAGTAGCTGATTTATTCAGGTTCAAATTTAATTACTCTAAACCAGATGGTTCTGAATAGTGAATGAATAAACACTTAAGATATTGTTAAGTTTTAATAAACCTTTCTACTCATACTCAATTAACATCAGAACGCTTCAACTGAAAATAAAATTTCCACTATTAAAAAATATTTGTTTATTTATGCAACCGATTGCAAAATCACTATAAATATAACATATGTTCAAAAACTCGTCTTTAATAATTGCTGCTTTGCTGGGAGCAGCTGTGTATTCAGCTACTGGTCAAACCAAAGGAGGTAGTACTGTAAAAAGTGTTGTAGACAGCAAAAAAACAAAATTTATATCTAAGCCGCTCGTTACTTCTATTTACACTGCAGACCCATCAGCACACGTATTTAATGGAAAAATCTACATCTATCCATCACATGATATTGATGCTGGTATTCCAGAAAATGACAATGGTGATCACTTTGCCATGCGCGACTTTCATGTGTTATCTATGGACCGTGTAGGAGGTAAGGTAACGGTTAATCCGGTGGCCTTAACAGTAAAAGACATTCCTTGGGCTGGCCGGCAGCTTTGGGCACCCGATGCAGCTTATGAAAAAGGAACTTATTACCTGTATTTTCCAGTTAAAGATAAAAGTGATGTTTTTCGTATTGGCGTAGCTAGCAGTAAATCTCCAACAGGGCCATTTAAAGCCGAGCCACAGCCTATTAAAAGTAGTTTTAGTATTGATCCTGCCGTGTTTAAAGATACAGATGGTAGCTACTACATGTATTTTGGCGGTATTTGGGGCGGCCAACTGCAGCGTTGGGCTACAAGAAGGTACGAAGCTGAGGGTTCAAAAACGGATTTGGGCAAACCTGACGAACCTGCTTTAACAGCCAAAGTGGTTAAGCTAAGCAAAAACATGAAAGAGTTTAGCGAAGCTCCACGCAATGTAGTAATATTGGATGCTGCGGGTAAGCCTTTGTTAACTAAAGATCATGACCATCGCTTTTTTGAAGGTTCATGGATGTTTAAAAATAATGGTAAATACTACTTTACTTATTCAACAGGCGATACACACATGCTGTGTTACGCAACAGGCACCAGTCCGTATGGTCCATTCACCTATAAAGGCGTAATTTTGAACCCGGTACAAGGCTGGACAACGCATCATTCGATTGTACAAATTAAAGGTAAATGGTACCTGTTTTATCATGATACGGAGCTATCCGGTAAAACCTGGCTGCGCAACGTAAAAGTAACACCATTAACTATTCATCCTGATGGAACTATCGAAACTGTAGATGAGTTTGTAAAGTAATTTTAATAATCACATTGAACGAAAAAGCGGATATTCAAAGTTGAATATCCGCTTTTTCGTTACTTAAATTTTTATTTAGGACTTAATGAGTTTAACCCCGCTACCTATGGCAAAGCTATCTTCAACAGCACCTACTACTGCATCCTGTACATGCGGTAGCGTATCTAGATATTTGCGGGCGTAAAAGCTGGCAAACGTAGCTGCCAGCGCCGATGCTCCGCCTATTAAGGCACCTTTTAGTAAGCTTTCCCGATTAGCCACAAATATAGTTGCACCTACCAGTGCTCCCGAAGCTACGCGAGCTGTAATTTGTGGTAAAACAATACGGTTAGGTGCGCTAGGTAATTTATCGCCAGATATTTCAGCGGCGCTTAAAACTTTGGTAATAATAGAGGTAAGCGGTGATTGAATGAACTTTAATTTTGAAGATGCCAGGGCAGTATTAGGGTGTTTGCTCAAGTAATTGCTGGCTACTGCCGGCGCTACTGTTGCACGCAAGCCAGCTACTGCACCCAAGCCCATAGCTTGTTTTAAAGCATGTTTATAGGTCTGTTTCATGTGTCGATGTTTTCATCAACAACAGCCTATGGCTTGTAAAGTTTTATAATGCACTATGCATTACCAACACCCGAGCAGCTACTTAAAGCTCATGAACAAAGCCTAATAAGGCAATACCAACACCCAGTAATACAGCTATGAGCTTACGGCGATTGAAGGTATGATCAGGCCCAGCTTCAAATAAAATGGTAGTAGAAATGTGCAGGAATATACCAATTACTACACCCATAATGCGGTTAAAGTAATGTTGTAAGTTCCCTATACCGCCAGTGCTTAAAGCTGTGCTGAAAAAATATCCGGCTGGTGCCATAATCGCAAACAAGATAATGAAAAAGAAGATTTTAGCTTGGGGTTGGTGATTGGCTTGCAACACGGTGCCTAATGCAAATGCTGCCGGTATGTGGTGCAATGCAATGCCGAATACCAGTTGGTCCTGGTAACCTTCGGCCAGAGGCATACCTTCCAGGAAAGCATGCAGGCAAAGACTTACCATAATACCTAACGGAAAAGTGGCTTTATCATGTTCGTGTTTGTGTGCATGCATGTGCCCATGCTCAATACCGTCTGAAAACTGTTCGAGTACAATTTGGAACAAAAAGCCGATTAATATAAAAACACCCACATAATTATCATTGCCATGATAGGCATCAGGTATTAAGTGCAGTACCGTAATAGCAAACAAATAAGCGCCGCTAAAGGAAAGCACCAACTTCAGTTGCTTATGGTTGCCGCCTTTGAACAGGAAAACTGATGTGCCGCCTAAAAAGGCACTTAAAAATAGTAGAATGATTTTCCAGCTCATGCAAATTGAGAATGATATTTTTTAAATAGCCAGGCAAATAAGGTCCCGATTAAAGTGCCAAACAGAGCACCCGCGGTTACATCTACCGGATAATGAACGCCTACATAAACTTGGGCAAAAGAAACTAACATAGCCCAAAGAATGGTCCAGAACCATACCCAACGCCATTTTCGATAAAAGACCAGCGCCAAAAAGATTGACATGGCAAAATGATCGCTGGCATGTGTTGAGGGGAAACTGTAGCCCGTGCCACAGGGTACCCGGCTAATGATGGTGGTAGCTATCACTTCATCCCGGCATGGACGACTGCGCTGTACCCAAGTTTTAATTACACTAGCACTACCATAATCGGCTACGCCAACCGTAAGCAACAACGTAAATATTAACCGCACACCAGTATTTTTATAATTCCAAATGACGAAAGCTATGATGAAAATGTATAATGGGATCCAAAAGCGTAGATTACGCAGCAAGGGCATAATCGCATCAAATACCGGATTGCTAAAATTGTGATTAATCAGGTAAAAGCAATGCCGGTCAAGCTGTAGTAGAAAATCAGGCATTGTTGTAAGTAATATGGGTAAATGTCAGATTGAAAATGCTCATGCTATACTAACACTGACCTTTAGCCAATGATTAATAAAATGCCGACAAATATAGCTAATTAACCTTGAGCCGAAAACAGTAGTGTTTTTATAGTACTATAGTTCAAGAATAACTATTTTTGCACTCTAAAAATTTTTGTCTTGACACTTATCAAATCTATATCCGGTATAAGGGGTACCATTGGTGGAAAAGCAGGTGATGGGTTAACACCTCCCGACGTAGTTAAGTTTACAGCAGCTTTTGCTGCCTGGGCTTTGCAAAAAACTGGTATTCAAAAAATTGTTATTGGCCGTGATGCCCGTTTATCGGGTACTATGGTTAATAACCTAGTAGTAGGTACCTTACAGGGTATGGGTATGGATGTGGTTGATTTAGGTTTATCTACCACGCCGACAGTTGAAATAGCTGTACCTGCCGAACAAGCAGCCGGCGGTATTATTTTAACTGCAAGCCATAACCCTAAGCAGTGGAACGCACTTAAGCTTTTAAACGCTACTGGCGAGTTTGTAAGTGAACAAGATGGTAAGCAAATACTGGAAATGGCCGACGCTGCTGATTTCAAGTATGCCGAAGTAAATCAATTAGGTAAAGTAGTGTATGATGATACCTATCTGCAAAAACATATTGATCAAATATTAGCATTGCCATTGGTAGATGTAGAAGCAATTGCTAAAGCTGATTTTAAGGTGGTGGTAGATGCTGTAAATTCAACCGGTGGTATTTTTGTACCGACCTTGCTTAAGGCCTTGGGCGTAAAAACGATTCATCCATTATATTGTGAGCCAGATGGGCAGTTTCCGCATAACCCAGAGCCTTTACCTGAAAACCTGGCAGAACTTTCTAAACAGGTGCTGCATAAGAAAGCAAACCTGGGTATTGCCGTTGACCCCGATGTAGATCGTCTTTGTTTTGTATGCGAAGATGGTAATATGTTTGGCGAAGAATACACCCTGGTAGCTGTGGCCGATTATATTTTGAAGCATAATAAAGGCAATACAGTATCAAACCTGTCATCAACCCGTGCGCTGCGTGATGTAACCGAGAAAGCAGGTGGCGAATACCATGCTGCGGCCGTAGGTGAGGTGAATGTGGTAACCAAAATGAAAGAAGTAAATGCTGTAATAGGTGGCGAAGGTAATGGTGGAGTTATTTATCCTGAATTGCATTATGGCCGTGATGCACTTGTGGGCATTGCTTTGTTCCTAACTCATCTGGCAAAATTTGGTAAATCAGCATCGGTGCTACGAAGCTCATACCCGAATTATTTTATCTCTAAAAATAAAATCACTTTAACTCCGGAAATGGACATTGACCTTTTATTACGGAAGGTTGAAGAAAAATATAAAAAGCAGCCGCACAGTACCATTGACGGATTGAAAATAGAATTTGATAAGGAGTGGGTGCATTTGCGGCGTTCTAATACAGAACCTATTATCCGTATCTACTCAGAGGGTAATTCAGAAACAGTAGCTAATAATCTGGCTAACAAAATCATTGCTGATATCAAGGAAATACTTCAAATCAACTAGTAAAATATTGCACGATTGAAGGAGATGGTTGGATACTCCGAAAGTATATACTAAACTTGCCCTTCAATCTTCATATAGTTCAATCCTCAATACCTTAAAATATGACCCGCGTATATTTCGATAATGCTGCTACCACACCGATGGACCCAGAAGTAATGAAGCAGATGGTTCAGGTAATGGAAAGCCAATATGGCAATCCATCGTCTATTCATGCTCATGGCCGTGAAGCCCGTACCCTAATTGAGAAGGCTCGCCGTACAGTGGCAGGCTTACTGCATACATCACCAGCCGAAATATTTTTCACATCAGGCGGAACCGAGGCCGACAATATGGCTATCCGTTGTGGTATTATCGATCATCAGATCAAGCATGCTATTACCAGTCCGCTGGAGCATCATGCGGTAATGCATACACTGGAGGCTATGGAAAAGGCAGGCATGATTAAGTTAAGTTTTGTAGAGGTAGATAATAAAGGTGCCATCAATTATGAGCATTTAGAACAGCTGTTACAACAAAATGAACGCAGCTTTATATCGTTAATGCATGCTAATAATGAAATTGGAACTTTGACGGATATTAAACGTGTTGGTGAATTAAGTGAACAATATAATGCTTTGTATCATTGCGATACGGTACAAACCGTAGGGCATTACCAGCATGATTTAAGCAAACTAAAGCTACACTTTATGGTGTGTGCTGCACATAAGCTGCATGGCCCTAAAGGAGTAGGCTTTTTGCATATCAACCATAAAGTAAAAGTTAACCCTTTAATATATGGTGGTTCACAGGAACGTAATATGCGGGGGGGAACTGAAAATATTTATGGCATTGTTGGTTTAGCCAAAGCTCTTGAATTGGCTTATGCTGATATGGAGCAGCACCAGCAACATGTACAAAGCTTGAAAAGCCGGATGATAAGCCAATTACAAGAAATTCCTGGTGTACATTTTAATGGTGAAACAGCACCCGATAAAAGTTTGTACACGGTACTGAACGTCTCTTTTCCTGAAATGGAAATGGCTGATATGTTGTTATTCAGCCTGGATATTGCAGGTATATCAGCATCAGGCGGTAGTGCTTGCAGTTCGGGTACCAATATAGGTTCGCATGTGCTGAATGCCATTGGCGCAAACCCTGATCGGCCAGCCGTGCGCTTCTCATTTTCTAAGTATAACACTTTGCAGGAAGTTGACTATACAGTAAACAAAATACGAGAAATTGTTTCTGTAAATGCCTGATAAGTCGGTTTCTGCTTTGACATAATACAGTTTTACTACTATTATAAATACAAGAGCGTTTTTGAACATGCTAAAGTATGGGGCAAATACGCTCTTGTTGTATTTAGTAATTTGAGCTAATGTAAATCATTAAGTTTTTCAATTCCTTTACAAACAAAGCCTCTGTTTTGAAGGTTATCTATACAATACCTTAAAATAGAGAACCTATGTTAGCATTTAATCAGGAATCTTGGACTAATGACCAAGAAACACCAGTAATAGAAAATGATTTTCGCCGTATGAGCGATGAAGATTATCGTAAAGATGAACTGGATCGCGACAGGTTGTCAAGGGCTTTAGGTCCTGATCCGGACGATGATGATCTGGATGATGACGATTTTGATGATGAGGATCTGGACGACGATGATTTTGATGATGATGACGATGTTGTGCCCGATTACGACGAAGATGTAGATGATGACGATTTGGACGACGATGATGACTTAGACGATGATGACGGTCGTATTACAGGTCGTACAACGCAGCCATTATCTTCAGGCGTAACTGCCAGCTATGATGACACAGATGACTTAGAGGAGCCTAACGAAACGCCAGAGTATGAGGAAGCTGATAATGAAAAATCAGAATATCCTGACCAGACAGAAGTTGAGCAGCAAAAAGGGGGCAATGATGCATCATTTAGTGAGCAAAATGATGTTACACCGCCAATACCTCATGAGTTCCCTTCAGAAGGTACTCACACCGAAACTAACTTTGAGGCTCGCCCACTAGGCCGTACTACTGGCCGCATGGTTGGACATGAGCCAGGTACAGAAGGTATTTAATAATACCCAATGTTATAATAAAAAAGCTATCCTATTTAAGGATAGCTTTTTTTGTATGTACAATTTGTACTGGTAAGTTTGATAGCAATGTCTGTCATGAGCGTTCACAATGTTTATGAACGTTAAGACACTTAAAAAATGAATACCAAACTTAGTTAGCCATCATTTTTAAAAATGAACCCAGTTTTTCTTTCATCTCTCTACGGTCAACAATAAAGTCTAAAAAGCCATGTTCTTGCAAAAACTCGGCAGTTTGAAAGCCTTTCGGTAAATCTTTCTTAATCGTTTCTTTAATCACACGCGGACCGGCAAAGCCTATCAGAGCGCCAGGTTCAGCAATGTTAATATCGCCCAGCATAGCGTATGATGCGGTTACACCACCGGTAGTAGGGTCGGTGAGTAATGAAACATAAGGTACTTGTGCCTGTCCCAGCAAAGCCAGTTTGGCCGATGTTTTAGCCATTTGCATCAGTGAAAATGCAGCTTCCATCATACGTGCACCCCCTGACTTAGAAATCATTAAGAAGGGAACTTTATGCTCAATACAATAATCAATAGAGCGTGCAATCTTTTCACCCACTACTGAGCCCATTGATCCGCCAATGAAGTTAAAATCCATACAGGCAATCATCAATGGCTGGCCATCAACAGTACCATGTGCAGCACGTATAGCATCTTTCAGGCCAGTTTTGTTTATCGTTTCCTTTAAACGGTCGCTATACTTTTTAGTATCTTCAAACTGCAATGGGTCGGCTGATCTCAAATCGGTAAACAGCTCGGTAAACTCGTTATTATCAAATATTATAGAAAAGTACTCTTTTGAACCTATACGTAAATGATAGCCGCAATAATGGCAAACATACTGGTTTTCAACCTGCTCAGAATAATGTAGCGGTCTTTTACAGTTCGGGCACTTATTCCATACGCCATCAGGCGCTTCCTTCTTTTCCTCCGTACTTGTAGTTATACCTTTTGATTCTCTTTTAAACCACGCCATGGCAAATATTCCCTGTTTTTCAATAATGAGGATACAAAGAAACAAAAATAATCATACTTAACAGCAGGTTAACACGGCAGATTTTACACCATTAAATTAATTGTATCACATACTACATAGTTGAATGGGTTGAGCATACCTGCATTAATATAATTTTTTTATAAATTCGTAGCTTAAACATATCAGTTCAATGGATTTAAAAAATTATAAAGGCGTTTTGCACGGCGATCAGGTGCAAGAACTGTTTGAAGCAGCTAAAGCTCATCAGTTTGCGCTGCCTGCTGTAAATGTAATTGGTACCAATTCTATTAACGCGGTAATGGAAACAGCTAAAGCTGTAAATTCACCGGTTATTATCCAGTTATCAAATGGTGGTGCACAATTTTATGCCGGTAAAACATTAGATAATTCCAAACTGCAAGCTTGTATTTTGGGTGGTGTTTCAGCAGCGAAACATGTGCATTTACTAGCCGAACACTATGGCGTTGCTGTAATTCTGCATACCGACCATGCTGCCAAAAAATTATTGCCTTGGATTGACGGTTTGTTAGAGCATGGTGAAAAGCACTTTGCAGAAACAGGTAAGCCGTTATTTTCTTCACATATGCTCGATTTGTCAGAAGAGCCAATTGAAGAAAACATTGAAGTATCAGCCAAATATCTGGCACGCATGGCTAAAATGAACATGACACTTGAAATTGAGCTGGGTGTAACCGGTGGTGAAGAAGATGGTGTTGACAATAGCGATGTAGATAGTTCACGTTTATATACCCAGCCTGAAGAGGTAGCTTATGCTTATGAGCACCTTTCAGCAGTAAGCCCGCGTTTTACCATTGCAGCAGCTTTTGGTAACGTGCATGGTGTTTACAAACCAGGTAATGTGAAATTACAACCTAAAATTCTGCATAACTCACAAGTTTATTTAAAAGAAAAACATAATCTGGAAGCTGAAAAACCAATTAACTTTGTGTTCCATGGTGGTTCAGGCTCAAGCCAGGAAGAAATTCGTGAAGCTATTTCATACGGCGCTATCAAAATGAATATTGATACTGATATGCAATGGGCTTTCTGGGAAGGCATTAAAGATTATTACCAATCAAAAGAAGGTTACCTGCAAAGCCAAATTGGTAGCCCAGAAGGAGAGGATTCTCCAAATAAAAAATATTATGATCCGCGAGTATGGTTGCGCAAAGGCGAGGAATCTTTTGTAAAAAGATTAACCCATGCTTTTGGCGATTTAAATTGCTTAGATGTTAACAGTAAGCTGTAACATACTCCTAGATTAAAATGTGGTTAGAAAAGTCAATACTACACAGTATTGACTTTTTTTGTTGAAGATATTACAGACATTTATACAACTAATAGTTATAACATGTCTAAGAACAGAAACTTTTTTGAAAAATTCTCTAATTGGGCTACAACTGCTACGGGCAGTTCAGCCGCTTTTATATTAGCCGCTCTAGTAGTAATTGTTTGGGCAGTTTGTGGCCCTGTGTTTCACTACTCTGAAACTTGGCAACTTGTAATCAATACGGGTACAACTATTATTACCTTTTTAATGGTTTTCCTGATCCAGAAAGCGCAAAATAAAGATTCAAAGGCATTGCACCTAAAGTTAAATGAATTGATTGCAGCGCATGAAGGTGCCAGCAACCGTATGGTAAGCATTGAAGACTTAAGCGAAACAGAACTGGAACAAATACGTGAATTTTATGTACGTTTATCACAATTGGCGAAAGGCGAAGATAACTTAGGTTGCACGCATACTATTGATGCTGCTAATATGAATCACGAAACGAAATCAGAAAGAACCAAAAATACTACAAAACGAATTAATGAATCTAAAGATAGAAGTAAGCAAAGTAACTAATCAGGCCGATCTGGATAAGGCTTTTGCCATTAGGGAAGAAGTATTTATTAACGAGCAGGAGTGCCCTCCAGAGTTGGAATGGGAGTTTGAAGAAGAGTCGACTCACTTTTTAGCCGCAGTGGATGGTGAGCCTGCTGGTGTATCCCGATGGCGCAAAACAGAAAAAGGTTATAAGCTGGAACGTTTTGCCGTATTGAAAAACTATAGAGGACACGGAGTAGCTCAGGCTTTGGTACAAGCGGTGTTGAATGATTTACCTCCAAAAGCAGATTACGTTTACCTGCATGCTCAAGTGCAAGCTGTGCCTTTGTACAAAAAATTTGGTTTTAAAAAGACCGGACAACAATTTGACGAAGCTGGCATTCAGCATTACAAAATGGTTTTGCAGAAAAGTTAAAATGCAGCGTATTAAGCTTAACATATAAAAAGGCTCCTATTAAACAATAAGAGCCTTTTGTATAAAAGTTCTTTTTTAAAGCTATTTTACGGCCTTGGTAAATCGGAAGGAACTGGAATTGGATCTTTCTTGGTTTTAGTTAAGATTAAACGGGTACCACCACTATAAGTAAAGTAGCCACCAAACCAGTTAACAAAAGCTACCACCTTATTACGGAAACCTGCCATTAGCAGTAAGTGTACGCCCATCCACATTAACCATGCAAAAAAGCCAGCAGTTTTGAAGCTGCCAATATCGGCAACTGCTTTGTTTTTGCCAATTACAGCCATGGAACCTTTATCCCAGTATTTGAAAGGTTCAGTTGGCTGACCTTTAATAATACGTGCTAAGTTTTTACCTAGGTGTTTACCTGCTTGGGTTGCAACGGCACCTACCATTGGGTGGCCTCTTTCCAGCTTTTCAGAAATTTCGGCTGCTACATCGCCAACAGCAAAAATATTGTTGTAGCCTTTAGCACGGCCAATACTATCTACCTGGATACGGTTACCTCTCACAACAGATTCTTTAGCAATACCATCAGGCACCACACCAGCTACACCGGCAGACCATACCACGTTTTTGGTTTTAATTACGCGGCCACCTTCAAAGCTCATTTCTTCACCATTATAGGTATTGATCTTTACGCCTGTAAGAACCTGTACACCCATGGCTTCTAACGCTTCCTGTGCCTTCTTAGAGGCCTTCTCTGACAAGGGAGGTAATACCCTTGGCATCATATCGCACAAGTATATGTTAAACTCGTCTTTATTCAAGGTCGGATATTCCAGTGGCAGAACTTTATTTCTAATTTCGGCAACAGCACCGGCTAATTCAACACCAGTTGGTCCAGCGCCAGCAAAAACGAAAGTCATGTAAGGAGCACGCTCTTCTTTAGTAGCTTTTAAAGTAGCTTCCTCTAAACTTTGCAGAATTTTTGATTTCAGGTTTAATGCCTCTGTCGTACTTTTCATAGGCATGGCATTGGCTTCCATCTCTTTGTTGCCAAAGTAGTTGGTATTTGCACCTGTAGCAACTACCAGGTAATCATAGGCAATAGGGCCCAGGCTAGTTTCGATACTGTTGGTTTCAGGACTTACTTTAGTAACTTCGGCTATTTTAAAGTCAAAGTTTTTCTGCCCTGCAAACATTTTTCGGATAGGGTATGATACCGTATCTGCTTCTAATGTACCAGTAGCTACCTGGTATAAGAGCGGTTGAAAAATGTGGTAATTGTTTCTGTCAAGTAGTAATACTTCAGCTTCAGCATCTTTTAGACCCTTGGCTACTTCTATGCCACCAAAGCCTCCACCAATAATTACAACCAGCGGAAATTTAGTGTTCTTATTTGCATCCATAGCATTTTTGTAATTTGTTGCAAATGTACGATTGTTGAATAAACAAAAAAGGCTTCAAATGTTCTTTGAAGCCTTTTATAATTTGAAAGTGAAAATTATTTTATGCTTTTGCGATCAAAATCCAGCATAATAGGGGTTGCAACGCAAATAGAGGAGTAAGTTCCGAAACATACACCAACTAAAAGCGCGAATGAGAAACCACGAATTACATCACCACCGAAAATAAATAATACCACTAACACGAACACTACGGTTAAAGCAGTGATAATAGTACGGCTAAGTGTGCTATTAATAGCTTGATTCACTACTGTAGCTTTATCTGTATTGGTAGTATGACCTAAGAATTCACGAATACGGTCAAATACAACCACAGTATCGTTAATAGAGTAACCAATAACGGTCAGGATAGCGGCAATAAAAGCTTGGTCAATATCTAATGCGAAAGGTAATATACCATTAAACAATGAGAAGAATGATAATACCAGCAATGCATCATGCGCTGTAGCTACCATGGCTCCTAAGCTGAACTGCCATCTGCGGAAACGAATTAGAATGTAGGTAGAAATCACAATTATGGCTAAGATTACTGTCCATATTGCTGAAGTTTTAATATCGTTAGCAATGGTAGGACCAACTTTTTGCGAACTTAAGATTTGGTACTTAGGAGATACCTGACTTAAACCAGTACGCAAAGTAGATTCTACTTTGTTGTCAGCAGCTGTGGTGTTATCTTCAATTAAGTAATTAGTAGTAACACGAACCTGGTTATTGCCACCAAACGATTTAACTTCTGATTTACCGTTACCTAAAGTTTTGTCAATAGCGTCACGTACTGTTTGAGTAGAAGTGTTCTGATCGAAGCGAACTACGTAAGTACGGCCACCTTGAAAATCTACACCATAGCTAAAGCCACGTGTAAACATGGAAACAATACCAGCCAAAATAAATAGGCCTGAGAAAGTATAAAATCTGAAACGATTTTTTACAAAGGCGTAGTTAGCATGTTTAAACAGGTTTGAACTCCATGGATTTGAAAATTTGATTTCCATGTTTCTGTCCATCATCCATTCAAAAATTACACGGGTAATTAGTAATGAACAGAATAATGAAGTTATAATACCAATCATCAGCGTAGTAGCAAAACCTTGGATTGGACCGCTACCGAAAATAAACAGGATTAAGCCAGTCAGGAAAGTACTGATGTTAGAGTCAAGAATAGAAGATAAAGCATGTTTAAAACCATCAGCAATAGCTAAACGCTGAGATTTGCCTAATGCTAATTCTTCACGTACTCTCTCATAAATCAATACGTTCGCATCCACCGATACACCCAATATTAGTACGATACCGGCTACACCTGGTAAGGTTAATACTGCATGTACGCTGGTTAAAACACCCATTAAGAAAAACACGTTTACAAATACAGCTAAGTCAGCTACCGTACCTGCACGGTTGTAATAGGCCACCATGAATACCAATACTACAACCAAACCTACACCACAAGACATTAAACCGTTGTTGATAGCTTCCTGACCTAATGATGGGCCTACTACGGCTTCTTCAACTATACGAGCCGGAGCTGGTAAACGACCAGCTTTTAAAACGTTGGCTAAGTCTTCTGTTTCAGTTTTGGTAAAGTTACCTGAAATTGAAGAGTGACCACCTGCAATCTCACCGTTAACACGTGGTGCAGATACTACGTTGTTATCTAACACAATGGCAATAGCGCGGTTGTCATTATCATCGCCTGGGTTTCCAGATGCATCAGCGGTAACGCGTCTCCAGGTTTTAGCACCATCAGAGTTCATGTCCATAGTTACTTCATAATCCCCAGTGTTAGGGCTTACTTCACTACGGGCATCAGTAATTACATCACCACCTAAGGCAGGTCCGTTTTCAGCACCAGTTAATTTGATGGCATATAGTTGCAAGGCTTTAGTGCGATCATCAGGTTTAGAACCCCAAAGTAACTGCATGTTTTTTGGAATTACCGCAGATACTTCTTCAGTGTGTAAGTAAGAATTAACTTTAGCAGTATCTTTTGTTAAAGCATAACCAACTACACAACCTGGTGCTAATTGAGCTTGGCCACTTTGATCTTGATAAATGGCAGGTGTTAATACGCTAAATAACGGGTTTTGCTCAGCTAATTTAGCTTTGTTTTGCAATGAAGCAGCAGAAGAGGTATCCTTACCGGCATTCTTCTGAATTTTACTTAATAAGCTACCAGTACCTTTAGTTGTGTCAGCTTTCGCTGTTGTAGTAGCAGTTGTAGCTGTTGCAGTATCTTTTTTGGCAGACTTGTTTTTAGCTGCTAATATACCATTGATGTTGCCCAATAATTGGTAAACTTCACTGTTATTATAAGTATCATAGAATTCCAGCTTGGCTGAACCCTGAAGCAACTTGCGGACACGGTCGCGATTGGTTTCTGATACACCGGGCAATTCAACTAAAATACGGTTACCATTCTGCAACTGAATGTTTGGTGATGCTACACCAAATTTATCAATACGATTACGCAAGATGTTGAATGATTGGTTTACCGCAGTATTAGCCTGATCTCTTAAATAATTTTCAACCTGATTGTTGCTGGCATCAAACTTAAGCTGGCTTTGGTTAGCTTGGGTAGAAAAAATCGGAGCTAATTTACCATTGGGGCTCAGTTTTTTATACTCGCGCATTAAAATGTCAATGTAGTTGTCTGGGCTGGTTTTAGCTACTACATCAGCATTATGCAATGCTTGATTAAAGGCAACATCAGGGTTGTTGTTTGATAATGAACGGATCAGTTCGCTTAGCGAAATCTGCATGGTTACGTTCATACCGCCTTTTAAGTCTAGCCCTAAAGCCAGTTCGCGGTCTTTACAGTACTGATAAGTATGTTTCAAAACTGGGTAAACTGGCTGTGATGAAACAGAATCAAGATAAGCTTTTTCTTTGTCTGAATTGCCTTTCGCGTAGGCTCTGGCGTCATCTTCCACACTACGTGTTACCCACGTGAATGAGAGCTGATACAAGCAAACAATAGCCAACAGAACGGCAAAAAATTTAATAACCCCTTTACCTTGCATGGTGTAGTTTATATGTAAATTAATTAGTTTATAAGCATTCTAAAAATAAGACGGCAAATCTAATAAAATTTCGTAACCGTAATAGTTTAATTAAAACAAAATAAGGGCGTTCAATGTTAGCGCCTCCGTAAGGTGATAAACGAGTAAGAAAATTCGTTTTTTACATCAGGTTGATAGTCTTCGTGGCTTATTTCCAGCCACTCATCTTTATTGATTTCTGGAAAGTAAGTATCAGCTTCGAAAGCTTGATGTACAAGTGTTAAATATAAGGTATTTACCACCGGAAGGGTTTGTTGGTAAATTTCAGCGCCTCCAATTACAAATATATTTTCATCAGCATTACAGCTATTCAAAGCATCTTCAACAGAGTTTACAACTTCACAGCCTTCTATATTTAAAGGCCGACGAGTAATCACAATATTACGGCGATTAGGCAATTGTTTTCCAATAGAATCATACGTTTTACGACCCATAATTACCGTATGACCTGAAGTGATTTGCTTGAAATGCTTTAAATCGGCCGGTAGGTGCCAGAGTAATTGATTGTTTTTGCCTATACCGTTGTTAGTGGCAATAGCAACAATGATGTTCAGGTTTTTCATTGTGTAATAATGTATAATAGGCTAGATAGAGAAAGAGCAACTAGTAAGTTTCAAACTAAAGATTAGAGCATAAACGAACAATGCTGATTATGATGTAGAATAGCTTTACTCATAGAAACCATCAAGTTATTCACCTTCTGGGTATTTACGAAAAACGCTGTTGATTTTCATTTGAATAACGCCAAAGAAAGCTTCACGGAAAATACGGGTTGACATTTTAGAGGTACCTTCTGTACGATCAGTAAATATAATTGGAATTTCTACCACTTTAAAGCCGTGCTTAATAGCAGTATATTTCATCTCAATTTGGAAAGCATAACCTACAAACTTAATCTTATCCAACCGGATGGTTTCCAATACACGTCGCTTGAAGCATACAAAGCCAGCAGTGGCATCATGTACTTTAATACCCGTAATAAATCGTACGTAGGCTGAGGCATAATAGCTCATAAGTACACGGTTCATGGGCCAGTTTACTACATTTACCCCTTTTACATAGCGTGATCCAATGGCTACATCGGCATCTTTCACGCAGGTTTCCCGTAAACGAAGCAAGTCATTCGGATTATGCGAAAAGTCAGCATCCATTTCAAAGATATAATCATACTTGCGCGCTATAGCCCATTGAAATCCAAGAATATATGCAGTGCCTAATCCTTGTTTTCCTTTACGTTCCTGTATGTGTAAACGTTCGGCAAATTCAGGTTGTAAATTTTTTACAATTTGTGCTGTACCATCTGGCGATCCGTCATCGATAATCAGCACGTGAAAATCATGCGGTAGTGAAAACACGGTACGGATAATGCGTTCAATGTTTTCCTTCTCATTATAAGTAGGTATGATGACGAGACTGTCGGGCACTTAGAAAGTTGAATTAGTTAAAAATTAGCCAAAACTAATGTTTTTTATACAATTGGGTTATCTGGGTGTATTTCGTTGGTTTTATCACCACGTACGTTCAAGCCATCTGTTTCAGCTAAAGTAGCATCAGCAACTAGATATACCTTTTCCTTTATAAACGGACTTACCAGTACAAACAGTACCACAAAGAATCCCATAATACCAACAAATAGCCAGTAATATTTCTCGCCGGTAAAGTAAGCAAAGAAGCCTTTGTTTGATATGTTAACATTAATTAAAGTAGTAAAGAAAGTACCTACTGAATAGGTTAGGTACCAGATAGCTGTCATAGTACTTTTCATGGATGGAGGCGACTGGGTATAAGCATACTCTAAGCCGGTAATTGATACTAATACTTCGCCTGCAGATAGCATGAAGTACGCAAATATTTGCCACCATACAGAAGGGTGACCACCTGCATCAATAGAACGTTGTAAGAAAGCAATTATCACAAAGCTGAAGCCTGTGATGAACAAACCTGCACCAATTTTTTTAAGCGGTGTAAGTTTAATGCCCATTTTTCCCACAAGTGGATAAATCCCATAATTGAATACTGGTATCATGAGTAATAAAAACAAGGCATTCACAAATTGAATTTGAGAAGGCAGGATGTGCATGTTAAAAATACCCAAACCCAGGTTTAACTTTTCGGCCTGTAAAATCCACTCAGAACCGTTCATGTCCCACATACCCCAAAAGATAGGAATAAAGGCAAATACAGCAATTACGCCCCAAACAGCCTTTATAGCCTCTACTTTTTCTATACCATATTTGGCTTCAGCTTGCTGCCAAGCAGTTTTTGATTTGTCTTTTTTAGCAAAGAATGCACTTAAAGTGTAAAAGTTTACAGTAACAAAGTTGTCTTTTTTGATACCTCCCGGAGGTAGTTTTACATAACTTTTACTACCTAAAAAGAAAATCAGTGTAGCTAACGCCATTAATATTCCGGGTACACCAAACGCCCAGGCCGCACCCGCTTTATCATAAATTAATGGTATTAATAACAAACTAATCATAGAGCCCGCATTGATGCTGAAATAGAACCAACCATAAATACTGCTCATTAAATGTTGGTTTTTATGATCGAACTGATCACCTACGTTGGCAGATACACAAGATTTAATAGCACCTGCCGAAAAAGCAATGACAATTAGCCCAGTAACGAAACCCGACAACGAGGTATCAAACATGGATAAGATAAAGTGACCAATAGTATAAACTAATGAGCCGATCAAAATAACGCGGTATTTGCCAAAAAACCAATCGGCTAATATAGCACCAAGCAAAGGCGTAAAATAAACCAGGGTAGAAAACGCGTGGTTAATAGCATTGGCTTTAGCATTAGCTACTTCTATGGTTTCATGATTGAAAAACTGATGTACCAGAAAAACAGCAATAATACTGCGCATTCCATAAAAACTGAATCGTTCGGCAAACTCATTACCGATAATAAAAGGTACGCTTCTCGGAATCTTGGCTGTTGATTTGACTGGGGTATCAATAATTTCTTGCATGATGATGATCCGTTAAAAAAATTTCGCCTAAAATACTACAATTATCACTAATCAAAATTTTGTGTTGAGATTAATCATTGCAGAATTTATATATTCTGTATTCCAACATGTTTTAAAATTTATTGCTTACGTACAGGTACAGAGTTCCGGTCAATAATAGCTTGCTTTTTAGGGTCGGGTTGGTCAATATCTTGCGGTGTAGGTACGTTGCGCATATCTAAATTATCTTTTAATTGCCATTTACCATTGATTAGCTTATATCCATCGTAAGTCAGGTCTGGACCATATAAGTCTGGTTTGTCTTTCAGTTTATCATCTGGTGGTGCCAAGTGGTCAAATACAATGAGTTTTTGTTCGGGAACGTAATGCAACAGCATAGATGCTTGCCGACTATATTCAAAGATAATCCGTTTATGAGGTTTTAAATGTTCTTCAAAAACAGGCATACCAAATAAGGGTTTGTTATTTTGAAAGCGTAAAACCTCAATCACTTTTTTTGTGGATTTGATCGTGTTGCCTTTCCATCCTAACAAGATATAATATGGGCTACTACTTGCAACCGGTATAATTTTGTAATATTCGGCGCCATACCATTTTCGGTTATCCAACATAGAATCTTGAGGGTTCTTCAGTAATGGCGAGTAATCTTCCAGTGGGTACAAAGCTAGCTTACCTGGTATATTCATCTGAATGGCTCCATAGAAGCGGTAGCTGCCATCATCATTCATCAAGAACCAGCTAAAAATCCGAAACTTATCGTCCGGTGATGTTTGTATGCTGATGCTTTTTACAGAATCAAACCCGAATGAAAAAGAATTTGGAGTTTGTAATGCTTTAACCAGGGTACGTATAAAAGCGTAATTGGCATTTTTACGTTCCAGTTCGTTTTCATTATTGATTAATGTGTGGCTTAACTGCGTTAAACTATCCTGGTAGGGACGTAGGCGATTTAATTCATCAGGAGTTAAAAAGTGCTGTGCTAAACTGATACTTGGTACAATCAGCATAAAGGCAAGCAACCACTGTATTTTTTTCATTGTATTAAAAACGTAATTCAGGTTAGAGCATTATAAAAGTGTAAAGCTTTATTATAGATAAATATGATAAGTATTTCAGCTAAAATCAAGCAGCAATCCGGCATGTTTAGATTGCACTTTAAAGTTTAACGATTTACTTTACCTTTGAACTTGCTCCTCAAATTAACAGTTTAACTATTATAATGGCAAAACTATCTATTTCACGCCAAAGAGCTATACTACGTAAATATGCTATAGGTGTAAAATTTTTGATGATACTGGCCAGTGTGTTCCTCATTGTGGCATCATTACCTAAGCAATCTAAGTTCAGGTATGAATTTGAAAAAGGCAGAATCTGGACTCAAAAAGATTTAATAGCGCCATATAACTATGCTATGCTGAAAACCGGCACTGAAATGGAGCAGGATGAAGAAGTGGCCGTTAATAGTGTTTATCCTGTTTATCAACTTAACAACGATGTTCAGAAGCAACAGCTAGAAGGATACAAGAATGATTTTGATTTAAAATGGCCTACCTCAGGTGTTAATGAACATGTAAAGAAACAATATTTTGCTATAGGTGAAAACTTATTGAACCATATTTATACCGTTGGTTTGCTTACGTTAGATGCCAAGCACCAGCGCCGTAATGATAATTACAATATTGCGGTGGTTAGTAAAAACGTATCTGTTGAAAAAAACACTTCAGGATTATATACTAAAGAAAAAGCTTTAGCTTATTGTGATAATGTTTTAAGCCATTATGCAGGGATTGATAAAGCTTTTATGCTTGATATACTGCAAAACCGGTTACAGAACAACTTAAATTACGATGATAAATTAACTACCCGGCTGGAAAAAGAAGTGCTGAGTAATCTATCCACAACAAGAGGGATGGTGCAAAAAGGAGAAGTAGTTGTGGCTAAAGGAGCTGTGATAAATGATGAAGTTTATCAAAAGCTACAATCTTATAAAAAATCGTTTGAAGATAGCAGCCAGGTAAATGGCAATCGTTTCTTGGTGTTGGCGGGGCAGTTTTTGCTGGTAAGTGTAGTGGTTACCTTGCTTGTTGTATTTCTTTATTTATTCAGGAAAGATATTTACCAAGATAACCGCTTGATAGGGTTGATACTGCTGGTTATTACAGCCATGCTGGCCACCTTATCATGGGCTATAACTTTGCAGCTGCCTAATTTGTATTACATACCTTATTGTATTGTACCCATTATTATACGCATACTTTTTGATACGCGCCTGGCTTTGAATATCCATTTACTTGTAATTCTAGTAGCTGGCTTTTTTGTACCCAATAGCTTTGAGTTTGCCTATTATGAAATTACAGCCGGTATGGTGTCTATTTACAGCATTAAGAACCTGCTACGCCGCGGACAGTTTTTGACTTCAGCTCTTTTAATAACAATAAATTACTTTTTGGCTTTCATAGGGATTTCTTTCATACGTGAAGGCAACTTCGATAGCATTGAATGGATTGAGTTTTTTCCGTTTGTAGTAAGCGTAATGCTTACTTTATTAGCTTATCCTTTGATTTATGCATTCGAAAGAGCCTTCCGCATTACCTCTGATTTAACACTTATTGAATTAACTAATACCAATGCTCCCTTGTTGCGTGATTTAGCTTTTAAAGCACCTGGTACCTTTCAACATTCATTACAAGTGGCCAACCTGGCTGAAAATGCCATCTATAGCATTGGTGGCAACGCCTTGTTGGTTAGGGCAGGGGCATTATATCATGATATAGGAAAAATGGAAAACCCTTTGTACTTTATTGAAAATCAAAGTTCCGGTTTTAATCCGCATGATAAACTGCCTTACGAGGAAAGTGCCCAGATTATTATTAGACACGTACGGCAGGGTGTTGAAATGGCAGATAAGGCTAATTTGCCTGAAGCAGTTATCAACTTTATACGTACCCATCATGGCAATACCCGAGTAGATTATTTTTACCAATCTTATTTAAAAAACTTTCCAGAAAAATTGATTGATGAGAACATTTTTCGCTATCCTGGGCCTATTCCCTTCTCGAAAGAGACGGGTGTTTTAATGCTTGCCGATTCAGTTGAGGCTGCTTCTCGTTCATTACGCGAGCCGAATGCACAATCTATTAATGATTTGGTAGATCGTATAGTTAACTACAAGCTAAGTCAGAACCAGTTGAAAGACAGTGATATAACTTTGAAAGACTTAGAAACTATAAAAGATATTTTTAAGCGTATGCTAATGAGTATCTATCATGTTCGAATAGATTACTAGAAAACTGAATTTTTTTTTTGACGACTTAAGTGAATTACTATATTTGCAGTCCCAAAGCATAGGGGCGGTTACTACCGTAGAACAGGTGAGGTGCCTGAGAGGCCGAAAGGATCAGTTTGCTAAACTGACGTACGGGAAACTGTACCGAGGGTTCGAATCCCTCCCTCACCGCTGATTAAATAGTCAAATAACATCAAAAGCTTGTAAATCAAATTTTTACAGGCTTTTTTGTTTCCATGAGATAACCAAAACGTTCAAGATTTCGCAATTTAAATCAGCGTCATTCGTGGCGTCTTTTTTTAACGAAAAAAAACGCCACGAAACCGTCATAAACAATTGATTTACAAGGTGTTTAATGGATGAACATCTTGACTTTTTACTTCTGTATTTCGATATTTAAACACTTATTAAATTATCGTCATGCTAGAAAAAAGTTTAGGGTTGATGTTCTTTTTAAAAAGACCAAAAAATTATCAAAGTGGACCGATGTATATCTATCTCAAGGTTACAGTAGATGGCGTGCCTAAAGATCTTTCGGTTAAACGGTCCTGGGAGCCTTCGAGATGGAACTCTAAGGGAAATAAGGCAAGCGGTAACAAGGAAGACGCAAAAGCGCTTAATGAGTATCTATATTTATTACAGAACAAAGCATATGATGCAAGAAAACACTTGATCGACCGTGGGAAAGTGGTAACAGCGTCGGCTATAGTAGAATTGTTATCAGGTATCAATGAGCGGAAGTGGATGTTACTCTCGTTATTTGAAGCGCATAATAATGGTTTAAAGAATATGGCCGGTAAGGGTGTTGCCAAAGGAACTTATACTAATTTTAATACTTCCTTTAAGCACACCGCTAAGTTTATCAAAAAAGAATATAAAGTGGATGATATCAACATTCGCTCCTTAGATCTTGAATTTGTCAAAAAGTTATATAATTGGTACCGTACAGATCAAAATCTAATCCATAATTCAGCGTTAAAAAATATTGCCAATATGAAGAAGATTGTATTGGATTGTGTAGATAACGGATGGTTACTAGGGGATCCTTTCGCTAAATTTGAGATGACCAGAGATGAAGTAGATACCGTTTTTCTTACCAAAGAAGATTTGCAGGCTATTGCAACGAAAACGTTAAATAACGCTCGCTTAGAAAAAGTTCGAGACCTGTTCGTGTTCTGCTGCTTTACCGGCCTTTCTTTTATTGACGTTAAACAACTCAAAAGGTCGGAAGTTAATATTGATTATAATGGCGAACTACGCATCTATAAAAATCGGCAGAAGACGGGTACCCCAGCTGTAATTCCTTTATTACCTATTTCTAAAAAGATTCTGTCTAAGTATAAAAACGATGAAGATTGCTTATTAAAGGATATTTTGCTTCCTGTACTAAGTAATCAGAAGTACAATTCTTATCTTAAAGAATTGGGAACAATCGCTAACATAAGCATTGAACTGAGTTCCAAAGTAGCGAGGAATACGTTTGCTACCACTGTGACACTGGCTAATAACGTTCCTATGGAAACCATCAGCAAAATGATGGGACACAAATCCCTCCGCCAAACACAGCATTATGCCAAAGTGCTAGCAGTTAAAGTGAGCGAAGATATGCAGTTACTCCAAAAACGGTTTAAGAAAACCAACTATTTAGCTGATTATAACATTTAATTTTAAAATGAATATTCTTTTGAATACATATTTATTCAAAAGAATATTCATTTTAGTAACATATCAAAGTTTTGGACGGGACTTGAACTTTGCCCTAAAAACCGCAATTAAATAATATCTTTAAACTTTTTAAATCAGTGCTCACCAATTTAATATTATTAGACTTTAATAGACTAATCAAATATATAGAACGATTTTGAGTATTATAACAAGTTCACAATTCTGGCCTAAGCAACTAATTTCAATGTCTGTATTAGCCCTCAACAAACCGTTAGTTGTATGGAGAGTTTGATGTGATCATCGGCCGTATTAAGCGTAAATATTATGTGTGCCAATAAGCCTATTGAGAAAAAACATTTTATCCTAGAAAGTTTTACTTGTGATTGGCCATAAATGCAGCGCGGCTAACAAAGTGGTTACTACTTTTTTATTATGATTTTCAATAATTGTATAACTTCTTTCACTTTAAAATAATACCCTTCCATCATTTTAAATGTTAAATTGTCAACTTCTCCATGTGCAATGTTATTTCTGTTTGTAACTACAGAATTGAGTGCAGACCTTTGCTCCTCTGAAATTTTAGCGCAGAATTTTGCATGCCATTCATCACTGAATGATTTCAAACAATATTCTATCTTCTCATCTTTAAGGTTTGTAAGAGAACGTATGGATTTACCAATATAATTCTCCACTTGTTGAGGAGAAGAACCGTGAACAAATTCTAATAAAAGACCTTTTAAAGCATTTTCTAACAATCCAGATGTTCTTATGCAAAGGAATTTTGATAAATACGCTTTAATTTCTTCATCACTTACAGCCTGTACCATATTAAATAGTTCATCTAATTTTTTCTCCTGCTGATCTAGACGCAATTTCATTAAGCAAGCTTTGAAAATTTGCCCGTAGCCAGTTCAATGCGCTTTTTCAATGAGTTTTCATCAGATGTGCCAGTATCAATTAACTTTTTATATGATTTGTCATTTAATAAAGTTCTATAAGTATCTTTAAATTTTAATGTATCTAAAATAGGCCCGCGTTCCAAGCGTTTTCCTACACCAATAAGTATTGAATCAAAGATTGCTGTATGCACACCCTTTTCTACTTTGAATGCGGATTTTCCAAGATTAGTATCAATGAAAGTGATTGTCCGGTTGAACGTTTCTTCTAACAATTCTTGTGAATATAATTCAAAATTTCTGTTAGCCGACATTCTTCTGTTAAGAAAATCCTTTAGCGGTTTTTGGTACAATTCTATATCGTAATAAAGAGAAAAAAATCGTAAAACAAGCTCTTCTTCTTTTAACCTATCATTATGTTTAGGCCCAAAGATCATTCTCCAATGAACGTTTTTAGTGAGCTTTCCTAATAATTCATTGTATTTACCGTAGTAAATACAGGCACGGATTTCTTGTGGACTTAAAGGTCGTCCACCGCTATTTAATCTTTCAAAAATTAAATAAATGCTACTCTCATTATCGTCCGGCTCATCCTGACGAATTATCGTTGAGTGTAAAATGGAATCGTCCAACCTAGTTTTGTCGGAAAGAGATAGATCATGATACCTTTTGCCTTCAAGATCTTTTTGTACTCCTAAAAGCCGAAATTCCTGATCTTTAAATTTGCCAGTATAATAACTGTGCAATGTTAAAAGTCTTTGCTGACCGTCAACAATTAACAACCGGTTTGTTTCCTTTTCTTTCGAAAGAAAAATACCTGGCACCGGGAGGCCTAAAATTAGGGATTCAACAAATTTTGAAGCTTCAAAAATATCCCAGACGAATTTACGCTGAAAGGGTGGAACGAAAATTACCTTTGAACTAATTCGTTGTACAAGGGAGTCCACTGGATAGTCGGCACCATAACTGGTAATTTCATACCGAAAGTCAATATGTTCTTTTTCAGTTTCGTCAATAATTGTGAAAAGTTCGTACTGGTACATGCTCCGGATTTTGTTTAAAGGTATTAATTCTTAAAATATATCCCTAATGCTTATGGTATAACATTTTTCATGCTTCAATGTGACATTTACTTATCTTAAAGCATCTTAAGGGTCATTTTTTTCGACTAGGATGACATCAAATAAGATCATTTATTTTACCTACTCATGTACCTACGTGTTGTTATGTTCTAGTGTTGATTTGTATTTTGGAAACGAAGTAAATTGCGGTTAATATTGTGAGGGGTATATGAACATAAAGCAATAAAAGTACCTTAACAAGTTTAAATAAAAAGTTTCGGGTTATATTAAATGACAATGGTCTTCGTATTGATTTTAAACAATTATTATTACATCGAAGTTCTAAGCTCAGGTATATAAAAAATGCACTTTATTTTCTTTCTAAGATTTATTTCGAGGCTTTAAGATAATCAGAAAGGGTAAAGTGCAACAGAGGCTTAAACTACTTTTGTCAAGTGATAATCGCATGCACTTTAAGCCACAATAGCAATCTACATTT